>NZ_CP150295.1:0-4800000 GCF_045040675.1 Paenibacillus sp. FSL H8-0283 | reverse complement strand
GAATTCGTTGACTTTACATTGAAGCTGAACCTGAAAGTTGCAGGTAAGAAATACGGTAAAAACGTAGGGTTCCTGCAAAACTTCTTCAAGGGAATGTCAGCCGATGAGACGCGTAAAGTGGTTTCGGAAGGTGTACTGAACATCGTTTCACCGGAAGGCGAAGAGCTGCAAGTAACGAGCGAAGAATTATTGGTTGATAAACAGGCCAAATCAGGTTTTGCTTCGGCATCAGGTTACGGTCTGACGGTTGCGCTGAATACCGAAATCACGGCAGCCTTGGAACAGGAAGGTTGGGTCCGTGAAGTGGTTCGTGCTGTGCAGGATACCCGGAAACGTCTGGACCTGCCGATTGAGAAAAGAGTACGTTTGACACTGGATGTGGATGCATCCCTTCAGGAAGCTATTCAAGCGTTTGATGATGTGTTGCGTGAAAATGTTCTCGTAACCGAAGTGACATTTGGCACAAATGAGGCCATGGAACGTGTTGAAGCCGGAGGCAAATCGATCGGTATATACATCGAAGCATAATTTGGATTATGTAATATTCAACAAGGACAGAATATAGGATATAAATAAACGAGCCGCAGAGGCAGGGACATATTCCCTGTATCTGGGCTCGTTTGTTTTTTAGGCAAAAAGGCAATGATTCTATAGTGCACTCAATCTATATTGATCAAAGGAACTGACCAAAACATGAGCGAACATGACAAGCAAACCGCATCCACTTCACAACAATCAACATCAGATAATCTCAATTCCCATGACAAAATTGAAGAGTTACATACCCTGACGAACCGTCTGGCGAATGAACTGGAACGTTCACGAATAGCGCAATACACAGAATTGCTGAACAGACCATGGAAATTGATTGGACTTAACCTGTTGTCTGGAGCCGCACGAGGTGTGGGGATTGCGATTGGGTTTACCTTTTTCGCAGCAACGATCATTTACGTTTTGCAGCTACTTGGGGCGCTCAATCTTCCCATTGTTGGAGATTACATCGCTGATATTGTGCGCATTGTCCAGCGCCAACTTGATATGAACACATACTAAGCGATTAAGCGAAAAAAGCAAATGATATCAAAATGCAATTAATACGTGTCATCCGTCTCCATATCCGGTTCTAACAGACCCTCGCCCTCACGGTTCTCCAGGTACTGGCGATATTGCCGATTGCGCACGATGGAGACGTCATGACCATAGATGTCCGTGGCAACAAAGCTTTCGTACGCTTCAACGCAGCCTTCCACTTCATCGGTGGCTTCAATCGCCATAACATCATAGCTGTCGATATCGCGTCCTTCAGCCATGGCTGGTGAGTTCGATGTGCCCCAGCTTTCAACAATCTGCCAAGTGTCTTCACCATCGAAGCCATTTTGATCATCACGCTCGTCCAGACTGGTTCGACCAAATGCCGGGGCGAGGAATTCTTCCTCTACAGGACGGTTCTCAGAGACAACGGTTTCCGGTTGATGTTTTTTGCAGTATTTGGTGTAGGGGACAGCTTCCATGCGTTCATAAGGGATGGGTTGCTGGCAGACCGCACATGTACCGTAATGTCCTTCTTCGATGGAGTGCAGTGCAGAATCGATTCGTTCCAATTGGAATTCATCATGTTCCAGCAGGGAAATATCTTTCTCGCGTTCATACACCTCCGTAGCTATGTCACCAGGATGGTTATCAATTGGTGATAATTCACCTGTCTGTAGTTTAAGGGAGTCTCCAAGGCCATAATGCTCGTTTTCCGAAAGTCTATGTTCAATATCGCGCTTATCGGACATCAGTTGGGAACGTAGAAATTGTAGCTGTTCGTTAGTAAAATGTGACATGATTTTCCCCTTTCTGCTTTCATGCTGAAATCCGGATTTTGACTCTATTGTAGGATGTGCCATTGAGGGCAAGATTACAGAAGGGAAATGTTATCGTTTTTGCCATAAGCATTGCGATGTAGCGCGTCGTGGACGATTTCCAAACAGCTGTGCTACAATAAACAAGTCTGGCGTAAGCCTGGTATCGTTTGGAAAAGACAAGAACGGAGTGACAAACAAACGTGGTGTATTATATCCTCGCTTTTATCGTATTTTTATTGGATCAGGGAACCAAGTATCTGATTGCAACCCGGATGGAACTCAGAGAAGAAATTCCGGTCATTGGCAATTTCTTTGTCATCACATCACATCGTAACTCAGGAGCAGCATTTGGCATTCTGCAAGACCAGCGTTGGTTCTTTATCGTGGTTACGTTGATTGTGGTCGTTGCCTTGATTTGGTATTTGCAAAAGGTAAAAGATACCCCGCACAAATTGCTGCCTGTGGCGCTTAGTTTGGTGCTTGGTGGAGCAATTGGCAACTTCCTTGACCGGGCATTGACCGGAGAAGTTGTAGATTTTGTACAACTTAATTTTGGAAGTTATACGTTTCCCATTTTTAACATCGCCGATTCGGCAATCTGCATCGGTGTAGGGTTGATCATAGTGGAGACATTGCTTGAAGGACGGCGCGAAAAAGCAGCCGCGAAGATTGAAGGGAATGAACATCATGAGTAATCCGAATAAGGAACAGATTAACGACGAAGAACTAATGAATGGCAATGAACGTATGGAATGGACCGTTGCCGCTGAACATAAAAAAGAACGAATTGACAAATATATTACGGAAGCCGTGGATAACGTATCTCGCTCCCAAGTTCAATTGTGGATCGGAGACGGAATGGTTACGGTAAATGGTGCTGTAGTCAAAGCCAATGCCAAGTTATCCGAAGGGGATCTGGTTGAGTTACAGATTCCAGAACCAGCTGCTGTGGAGATCATTGCCGAAGATATTCCGCTGGAAGTGGTATATGAAGACAGCGACCTGATCGTGATCAACAAACAGCGTGGTCTTGTGGTGCATCCGGCACCAGGACACACGTCGGGTACCCTCGTTAATGCACTTATGCATCACTGCAAAGACCTCTCGGGTATTAATGGGGAGTTGCGTCCTGGTATTGTGCATCGTATCGATAAGGATACATCCGGCCTGATCATGGCTGCCAAGAACGATCGTGCTCATGCATCACTGGCTGCTCAGTTGAAGGAACATACGGTGAATAGACGGTATATTGCGCTTGTTCATGGTCATCTTAATCATGATCAAGGTACCATTGATGCACCGATTGGACGGGATACCAATGACCGCAAAATGTATACGGTCACAGAACGTAACAGTAAACATGCCGTTACGCATTTTACCGTTACAGAGCGGATTAATGATTACACCTTGCTGGAATTGAAACTGGAGACAGGACGTACTCACCAGATTCGGGTTCACATGAAATTTATTGGTCACCCGCTTGTAGGAGATCCAACTTATGGACGGAATAAAGGCATCAAAATGCAAGGACAGGCTCTTCATGCGGCCATTCTTGGATTTGTGCATCCAACAACGGGAGAATACCTTGAATTTTCAGCTCCGATTCCGCAAGATATGGAAGACGTGCTCGCCTCGCTACGCAGTCGTTAACAGCTCCAAGAAAGTACAAATGTTCGGATACTTTGTCCATGGCTTTGATCACGCAAATGCTTCATATTAAAGTGTAGAAATTTGCGTCAAATGAGGAGATGAACAACGTTATGAGTATCGATAAATACCAAGAAACTTACATTCAGACTAATTTTGCCGACCGTATCGGTGGCTCCAACTATGGTAAAGACACGAACATTTATAAATTCGAGAAAATCAAACGTGCCAAAGCTTCGGCCAAAAAAGATTTTCCCGATGTGGAACTGATTGACCTTGGTGTAGGTGAACCGGACGAAATGGCTGATGCAGGCATTGTAGCTGCACTTGCAGAAGAAGCTTCCAGACCTGAGAACCGTGGTTATGCCGACAATGGTATTCCTGAATTCAAAGCTGCGGCTGCTTCCTACCTGAAAAACGTATTTAACGTAGAAGGTATCGATGCAGATACTGAAATCGTACACTCCATTGGTTCAAAACCGGCTTTGGCGATGATGCCTTCATGCTTCATCAATCCGGGTGATGTTACGATCATGACCGTTCCAGGTTACCCAGTTATGGGTACACATACGAAGTATCTGGGTGGAGAAGTGTTCAACATCCAATTGACGAAAGAGAACAACTTCTTGCCTGATCTGATGGCTATCCCGGAAGACATCGCAAAACGTGCGAAGTTGCTCTACCTGAACTATCCGAACAACCCAACAGGCGCAAGCGCGACGGTGGAGTTCTTCACTGAAGTTGTGGAATGGGCTAAGAAATATAATGTTGTGGTTGTACATGATGCTCCATACGCAGCATTGACGTATGATGGCAAAAAACCGTTCAGCTTCCTGTCGGTACCTGGTGCGAAGGATGTCGGCGTAGAGCTACACTCTCTGTCCAAGTCCTACAACATGACGGGTTGGAGAATCGGATTTGTAGCGGGTAACCCGCTTGTAGTCAAAGCATTCAGTGACGTGAAGGACAACAATGACTCCGGTCAGTTCATCGCGATTCAAAAGGCTGCTGCTTATGGATTGAATCACCCTGAAATTACGGAAAAAATTGCAGAGAAATATTCTCGCCGTCATGACATGCTCGTTGCCGCATTGAACGAACTGGGCTTCCAGGCTGAAAAACCTAAAGGTTCATTCTTCCTGTATGTAGAAGCACCAAAAGGTGTGGTTGGCGGACGTCGCTTTGAATCCGGCGAAGATTTCTCCCAATTCCTGATTCGTGAGAAACTGATCTCATCCGTACCTTGGGATGATGCGGGTAACTTTGTTCGTTTCTCTGTAACCTTTGAAGCGAAGGGTGAAGAGGAAGAAAAACGTGTTATTGCTGAGATCAAACGTCGTCTGAGCGACGTACAATTCGAATTTTAATCGCATTACCCAATAGTTCAATCATGTACTTACGAAGAGACCGGAAACGGTCTCTTTTTTTATGTCCATATTAGAATTTTTTCATTTACTCCCTTTACAAAATTATACAAGCAACATATGATTAGATCTTTACGTTATTTGTTATATACAGAAGTTGTTGTTGAAGGGAGTTATTACAATTGTTATCATCACGAACAAGTACGGTGTCCTCACCGGCTACAGGAACAGGCAGTACAGTGTCAGGATTAATCAGATTGTTAAGACCCAAACAGTGGACTAAAAATCTGCTGTTATTTGCTGCGTTACTATTTTCTTTTGAAGAGATTCGGACTGAAACCATTCTTGCGACGTTGCTTGGTTTTATTCTATTTAGCCTTGTTGCAGGCTGTGTTTATATTTTAAATGACTTTGTAGACCGGGACAGGGATCGACAGCATCCGGTGAAAAAGTATCGTCCTATGGCTTCTGGGCAGGTGAATCCGAGTCATGCTTTGTTGTTTGGCATTATTCTATTAATCCTTTCCGTAGGAACGGCCTTCATGATGAACCCTCTATTCGGGGTGTTATGTATCGTTTATTTCCTGTTGAATGTATCGTATTCATTTGTGCTGAAACATCTTGTTATCCTGGATATGATGACCATTGCAGCCGGCTTTGTACTTCGTGCCATTGCAGGTGGTGTGCTGATCCATGTGCCATTCACGCCGTGGTTTTTGATCTGTACCATGCTGTTGTCGTTATTTCTGGCCATTGGCAAACGGAGAAATGAACTTACGTTGCTTGAAGGAAACACGGGATCACATCGTAAGGTTTTGGATAACTACTCCATTACGTTACTGGATCAATTCAATACAATTGTGACAACAGCTACGATTATCAGTTATTCCCTGTTCACATTCACTTCAGATCGAACCATTCATCTCATGTGGACGATTCCATTGGTCATTTACGGCATGTTCCGTTACCTGTATCTGATCCACATGAAGAACCAGGGAGGTTCGCCCGATCGTGTGCTGTTTGAGGACAAGCCTATATTAATTACGGTTATGTTGTATGTGATAAGTGTTGTTACAATCTTTGCAATCTTTGAATAAAGGCTGAGGGGGATCAGGGTGAAAAGCACGAAAGTCGCAATTTTTGATATTGATAAAACGATCATACGCAGTGATTCCATGTTTCAATTTGTGCATTACGGTGTTCGCCGTTACCCGTGGCAGGTATGGAGATTACCTGTCATTGCATTACATACCGTGTTATTCAAGGCAGGCTTTATGACGGTTGAACAAGTCAAACGATCCTACTTTCAAGAAATTGAGCGTATGTCTGAAAAAGATCTCGAACATTTCTTTGATACTCGCTTGCGTACGTCCATTTTTGCCGAGGCCAGTGTAGAGATGCAACATCGCAAAGAAGCAGGGTATCATGTCTTGCTAGTAACTGCATCTCCGCATGCCTATATGAAATACTTTAATAATTTTCCCTGGGTGGATCATGTAATTGGAACTGAACTTGTCCGTCATGAGAATGGTTACACATGCAGAGTTGATGGCAGCAATTGCAAAGGGGAAGAGAAGGTACGCCGAATTCAGGCTTATCTGAGTGAGAAGAATATGGTCATTGATTATGACCAGTCATGTTCCTACTCGGACTCCTTATCCGACCTTCCAGTCATGCAACTTGTAAGTCAACGATACTTTATTAACAAGCGTGTTCCGGACATGGAGGCATTAACGTGGGGGAAATAAAATCGCGTCATACTGGTAAATGGTTGATGCTCGTTTCCGCTTTTCTGACAGCAACGGGTCAATTGTTCTGGAAATGGGGACTAACCGAGTGGATCTACCTGGGTGTTGGTTTTCTGTGTTATGGACTTGGAGCAATTTTGATGATTAAAGCTTTTGCTCTGGAAAAACTCTCTGTTGCTTATCCTCTGATGTGTGCCAGCTACGTATTTGCCTTAATCTATGGATATTTTTTGCTTGGGGAAGAAATTACGATGCAGAAGCTGGCAGCAGTTGTGTTGCTTGGAATCGGGGTGACATTAACCAGTGTTGATCGATAGCTGGATGGTTGCCGTATTAATTGTCATGACGTTGTGTGGTGCACTGGGCGGGGCCGGACTGAAAGCTTATGCTTCCAGTCGCAATCGTCTGCATGTACTCATGGGACTTGGATTCTACGGAACGGGTGCGTTGCTGAATATTGTATTGTTGAAGTTTCTTCCATTAACCGTAGTGTTGCCTGCGAACGCATTAACATATGTGTGGACTCTTATCATAGCTCGGCTGGTATTTAAAGAGACGGTGGGCCCTTTACGCTGGATAGGTGTGGCATGTATTATGGGTGGCCTATGTTTATTGGTATTTTAGAACTTAATTAATCAGGATGTGAAATGAAAGCATGAACTTTTTAGATCACTTATTTTATAATCGCAGAGCCAACTGGACAGCCTTTTACCTGTTTGCGGGATTTGCTCTGTTCTATGGTTTAATGAACGGCTCGTATGTTCTGTACATTGAAAATAATGCAGAGATGCTTGGGGCGTATACCCCATTTAATACGACGCTGTTTCCAATTAATTTATTCAACTTTGATCCTTCAATGTATTATGGGGACAACAGTTCTTCCGTGATCCATCCGCTGATTTCCTTTCTCGCAGTCACCCTTGCGGCTGTAGCGAAACTTCTGGGAGGCAACTGGTTCTTTCTAATTTTGCAATCGCTGGTGAATGCGGGTTCGGTGGTGCTGGCGTATCTGTTCCTGAGTCAAAAAGAAGATAAACCGACCATCGTACCGCTGCTGTTTGCCTTACTGTTTGGTTTCAGTTCCTATCTGATGTATACCGCGTTGATCCCGGATTCGTATCCTTATGTACAGTTCGTTATTCTGTTGTCGGTGGTTTACATGCAGTATACTCGTGAGCGTCAGGACGTACGTTATGTACCCAATGCATTGCTTGCATCGATTAACTTTGGACTAACCTCGACCAATATCGTACCATTTGCTGCTGCCACATTCTTTAATATGAATACATGGCGCAATAAGGCGAATTTGAAAAAATACATCGGCATCATGGCACTGGCGGTTCTGATCATCGTCGTATTAACTGGGATACAGTATGTTGCATTCGGAGGTCGTAGCTGGGTTAGTAACTGGCTGTTGGGCATTCAAAATGGTGGAACAAGCTATGCAACACCATTCCAGTTCGCTGTTCATTGGAAAGCATTGAACATGTTAACCATTAATCCGATGCTGACACCGAAGATGCATTTACTGGACCCGGGCATGGCAGCCTTTGTTACGGATCTATCACGTTCCAATCCAATCTATGTGCAGATGACAGGTATCTTTGTTTTACTACTGGCATTCATGGGCTTCATTAAGGGCATTCGTGAACGTGAAGTGTGGACCATTGTGCCATATATTCTGTTTGCCTTTTTGCTTCATGTCGTCGTGGGCTTTGGTCTGGCTGTATTTCAATATGATATGTACCTGTATGCGGGACATTATCTGTTTGCGTTCTTCCTGTTGGGTGGAGGTTTCGTCATCAGCCTTCGTCCGGGATTGGGGAAAAAAGTGGTTATAGGCTTGATCATGTTATGTGTTATCGTTACGGCAAGTAACAACATCTATCGCCATGTAGAAACATTAACAACAATCAAACAATCCTATAATCAGTTGGAACAGGAACGCTCAGTGAAATAGTCAAATAGTAAATGTATCGATTCATATAATGAAATAAGAAAAGGCTATTGGATGTAAAGTCCAATGGCCTTTTCTTAATTAGTGTTGAGCAAAGTGAGTTAAGCAATAATTTTGGTCTTCTTGGCATTCTCGGCTGAACGTTTGGTGAGACTGCTGAGTGGACGTTTCAAAGCGAGAGCAACAATGAGACTCAGCGCGATGAACATACACAACCACAGAATATCCTTGATGGCAGTAGACCACAATATGCCGCCGACCGACTCACGCAACAGACTGATCGCATACGTGAAGGGCATGAACGGATTCAATGCTTGGAAAAAGGGTGATGTCATGCTGATTGGGAACGTACCGCCGGAGCTGGAGAACTGGAACACCATGAAGATAATGGCGATCCCTTTTCCGATATTTCCAAATACGGACAGCAGGGTGTACGTTATGGTGACAAATACGGCACTCACCAGCATGGCAAACAGGACAAACCACAGTTTATCTGCAACATAGGTACCCAGGATTAAGATATCTCCCAGGGTGACACATATCGCCTGAAGTAACCCAATGGTCAGAAAAGTACCGAGACGTCCAAGATACAATTCATATCCCCGGAACTTGCCCCCTGGATTTTCAGCTTCGGCACGAAGCAGAGAAATCAACAGTGTTGAGCCAACCCACAAGGACAGCACGCCATAAAATGGTGACATGGCCGATCCATAATTCGGAATCGGATAAAGCTGTTGTTCTTTGATTTGCACGGGACTCGAAAGGAAAGCACTCTCTTCTTCAATATCGCCGCGCAAAAGTTTGGCGAGCTCCGCAAACTGGTTATTACCTTCGACCTCCCGAAGTTTGTCAGCAGCCTTGCTGATGGCACTTTCCAATGCTGGCAGATCATCACGTACAAGCGCGGCAACACGGTGAACTCCTTTTTCGACCTCCGGCAGCTGATTCTGTACAAAATTGGATGCCTTGCCTATCTGTTTCTCGGCAGTAGGCAGATCATTACGAACAAAATCAGCTGCTTCGTTCAGTTTGTTTCCCAGCTTGGGTAGATCGTTTCGAATTAATGAAGAAACTGTGTTCAGAGCTTGGATAAAACCTTCACTTTTGTTCGCGAGTGTCTCTGATATCTGATGGATCTTAGATTGTATTTGAGGCAGTTCGCTCTGGATTTTTGTCAACTCTGCCTGCCCAAACGTAATTCCTTCTTTGGCTGATGCAAGAATGTCCGCAATATCCGGAATACGATCTTTTGCTCCTTGCAGAGTTTCTGCTGAAGTGGAGAGGGTAGACCTGAGCTTATCCGCACCAGCTGCAAGTGCAGGCGATATTTCACTTTCATAGGTGTTTAAGATATTGCCAATCCCGCTGCTGATGTCCTTCGAGAGAGTATTTAACTGAGCGATGACGTCTGTTGGTGGAGTTGTATTACGACGCATGGCATCACTGATGATGCCAGCCAAGCGGATCTGCAACTGAAGTTTATCTGAAACGGAGTTCAGTTGTGTGATTTTATCGGCAAGTGGTTGGCTTGGAAGCAAGTTATTGATGTTGCCCAGTAGTTCTGCCATACTGTCCACGAGTTTTACCGCAACCCCTAAACGTGAAGCAATCCGGTCGAGATCTTCTACTGTAGGAAGGTTATTAAGATCCGAATTTTGCAATTGTGCAAATACGTCTCCTGTAGCGTTAGTAATCTGCTGCACCAGCAGAAGATTTTGGCGGATCGTCGGGCCAATTGTCTGAAACGCTTCTTCACTGGAATCCACGAACTGATTTAATCCCTCTGCAAGCTCAATCCCGTTGCCAGCGATTTGTGATACTTTGTCCAAACCTTGCTCTGCTGCCGTTACGATAGACAGAGCTTTGTTGGTTTTATCCAGCGCCGTTTGGATGACATCTGATACCTGGCCAAAGTTTTCATCCACTTCTCGAATGCGTTCTACCGCTTTTTGTATATCCGGTATCCGCTCTTGAATAGCCAGCACTTCGGAAGCCGCATCATTAATTTGTGGCCAATACTCCTGCACCTTGAGCACATACTGCGCTGCTTCATTGATTTCAGGCAGTTTTTTCTCGATTTCAACGATCTTTTGAGCATCTTTTACAATCTCGGGCATGGCTTTTTCTACTTCCAGAACCTTTTGACCTGCGGCTTGAATAGCCGGAAGATTTTTCTCCAGCGTAAAAATGCCATTCTCCATTTTGCGTAATGTTGGAAGCTGGGAATTAATCTCAACCCCGGCTTCATTCAGCTTGGTCAGAACGGCCTCACTGACGGCTTCAGTGAAATTTTCATTGATTTGTGTTGTTATGGCAGATACACCAGAGCCTGTGATTTTAGGAGCAATGGCATTCACCTTCTCATTGACGGTATAGATTACTTCCGGTCGCTCCAGCTTCCCATTAACGATGCCTGTAATTTTGGATGAAAAGTCCCCCGGAATGAGCAGGCTTGCATAATACTCTCCAGTTTGCACACCCCGATTAGCCTCAGCCTGGTCCACAAAAGTCCAGCCCAGCTTTTCGTTGTGTTTAAGGCTGGATACCAGTTCGTCTCCGATATTAACATGGGTTCCTTCAACAGTCGCACCCTTGTCCTCAGTTGTCACCGCAATTTTGATCCCCTGGGTATTACTGTATGGGTCCCAGACGGACTTCACGTTGACCCAGTCATACACCCCGGGCAGTAGAATAATAGCCACAATTAGAAATATACCTGTAGGAACCTTCAGAATATGCAACCAGTCTGTTTTGTAAACGTGCCAAATGTGACGCATGACTTCCTCCTAAATGTACATAAATGTAGGGCGTAACTTATTTCTATGTCGTTAATTTGTGAATCTTATGTATATCGGTATTATTGCAGTATCTAATAATGGGTTCATGTTTATAAACTGTACCCATTTCACTTGGTACTAATTCAGAGCCTTCATAATATTGCGTAAAATGAAACTCACTGTCTGTTCTAAAAAGAAGTGTTTTATCTCTTTTGAGTACAGTAAGAGGTTTATTTTGGTTATATCAAATTTCTCATTTGCCTATGGATAAATATGCAGAAATGTTGTATAATTATGAATAACCAATGAGATGTATTGTGCATGGATGTTTTTCAGCCTAACTGCTGATTCTAAGAAGAACGTAGCAGAGGGTTTTCACCTGCGATGGTGAGGTGTTGACAGGGGGTTGTCTTTCTGTCATAATTCATGAAGACAAACGGACATATTGATTACAGAACCCTGTGAGGTCCTGCAATATGAACGACATGAATAGCACCTTTAAATCAGTCCCGTGAGACTGGCAAGGTAACGTGAACGATACATCGTTTTTTTGCTGCGGCAAATGAAGCGATGCATCCCCGAGAGTAAACTTTCTTCAGAGCGGTCTGAAGTTCGGAGACTCCTTGCCAATAAACACGGCAAGGAGTCTTTTTTTTTCTCCTCGTCACGGGGCCATGATGCTGAAGGGAAATCCTGAGGAGGCTGAACGCATGAGCACAGAGACACATGTCATTATGGATGAGACGGCGATCCGCCGCGCATTAACACGGATTGCCCATGAGATATTGGAGAAAAACAAAGGAATCGACGATTGTGTGTTGGTCGGTATCCGTACACGCGGGGTTTACCTGGCAGAACGGATTGCCGCCAAGATTGAAGAAATCGAGGGCGCCAAAGTCCCCTGGGGAGAGCTGGATGTGACTCCTTACCGCGATGACCGCTTGGACGAAAATAAAGCGAATCGCAAGGAAATGTTGATTATGACACCTGAATCACTTTCGATCCATAACAAAAAGGTGATTTTGTTCGATGATGTGCTCTATACCGGACGGACGATTCGCGCAGCGATGGATGCCCTGATGGACTGTGGAAGACCGCAGAACATTCAGCTGGCTGTACTCGCAGACCGCGGACACCGGGAACTTCCGATTCGACCTGATTTTATCGGCAAGAATGTGCCGACTTCCAAATCAGAGGAGATTGAAGTTGCACTCATGGAAACGGACGGACAGGACGAAGTCAAAATCACTCAGAACCGGGGGGAGCAAGCATAATGATTACACAGACAGCATTGAGAGACCGAAGCTTGCTTGGACTGAAGGAACTTAGTCGAGGAGAAATCGAGTCCATTCTGAACAGAGCGGCTCACTGGGAAGCGCAGAAAGAGAAACTGGTTCCTGTACTGGAATCACGCTTTGTTGCAAACATGTTCTTCGAGAACAGCACACGTACCCGCTTCTCCTTCGAAATGGCAGAGAAACGCCTGGGCGCACAAGTGCTGAACTTTACGGCAGCCGCATCCAGTGTGGAAAAAGGAGAGTCCATCTACGATACGGTACGAACACTTGAGTCGATGGGCATTGATGCAGGCGTGATCCGGTTGAAACCGGCAGGCGTTCTGCAACAACTGGCTCAGAAAGTGAATGTACCACTCGTGAACGCCGGAGACGGCAACAATGAGCATCCTACACAAGCACTGCTGGACCTCTACACGATGAGGAAAACATTTGGCGAACTGAAGGGCTTGCGTGTTTCCATCATTGGTGACATCCTGCATAGCCGTGTAGCTCGTTCCAACCTGTGGGCACTGCAAAAGTTTGGTGCAGATGTACGCTTCTGTGCACCGCAAACGATGCAGGCACCGGAACTCGCAGAGCATGCTCCTTATGTCGGTCTTGAAGAAGCGCTGGATGCAGATGTAGTCATGATGCTCCGTGTTCAACTGGAACGTCATCAACATGGCTTAATTACTTCAGCTGAGGATTATCGCGAACACTACGGATTGACGGAAGAACGGGCATCACGCCTAAAACCAAGCACCATTATCATGCACCCTGCTCCAGTGAATCGCAACGTCGAGGTAGATGACGCGGTTGTGGAAAGTGAAGCATCGCGGATCTTCCCGCAGATGGCAAACGGCGTTCCAATCCGCATGGCGGTTATGGAACGTGCGATGAAACTGTAACAGGGTCTGGCTGTGGGTCATAGGCTGACGGTACGGTAGTTCTTATAGAGCAATAAGAGAGTACACGATAAAGAAAATCATCCGGCTTGCCTGGTAAGCCGGACAGAACCGAAGCGGAGGGCAATTATGCTACAGATTATAAAAAACGCAAACGTCTTGAACCAACAAGGGGAACTTGAACGGAAAACCATCATTATAGATGAAGGTAAAATTAAAAAGATCGCTGGTCTGGAAGACCAAGCCGTACTGGATGCCGAAAAGTCAGCGCAAAGTGTGACAGACGCATCAGGCAAACTGGTCATTCCGGGATTGATCGATATGCATGTGCATCTGCGTGAACCTGGATTCGAACACAAAGAGACGATCGAGACAGGTGCCCGTTCAGCAGCACAAGGTGGTTTTACAACAATCGCTTGCATGCCGAACACAAGACCAGTAACAGATACAGCGGAAGTTGTGAAGCTGGTATTGGATAAAGCCAAAGAAGCTGATCTGGTTAAAGTGTTGCCTTATGCAGCCATTACAAAAAATGAACTGGGTCGTGAACTTACCGATTTTGCCGCATTAAAAGAAGCAGGCGCTATTGGATTCACAGATGACGGTGTAGGCGTACAAAACGCTCAAATGATGAAGGATGCCATGAGCCTCGCAGCAAGCATGGATATGCCAGTGATCGCTCACTGTGAAGATGACTCACTGGTTGTTGGTGGATATGTGACGGAAGGTGAGTTTTCGAAGCGCCACGGCATCAAAGGGATTCCAAATGAATCCGAAGCCATCCACGTTGGCCGTGATATCTTGCTCGCAGAAGCAACAGGAGTTCACTACCATGTCTGTCACGTAAGTACAGAGCAATCAGTTCGCTTGATTCGTCTAGCGAAGTCCATCGGCATTAAAGTAACTGCTGAGGTATGTCCACACCATCTGGTGTTGTCGGATGAAGATATCCCGGGCATGGACGCCAACTGGAAAATGAACCCGCCGCTGCGCTCACCACGCGATGTGCAGGCTTGTATCGAAGGTTTGCTGGACGGCACGCTGGATATGATCGTAACTGATCACGCGCCACACAGTGAAGAAGAGAAAGCCAAAGGCATGGAGCTGGCACCTTTCGGAATCGTAGGATTCGAAACAGCCTTCCCGCTGCTGTACACCAAGTTTGTGGAAACAGGATTGTGGAGCTTGGATTTCCTGGTGAAACGCATGACAGCTGATCCGGCACGTGTATTCCGACTGGATACAGGCAAACTGGAAGAGGGAGCACCAGCCGATATCACGATGATTGATCTGAACGAGGAAAAAGCAGTTGATCCTGCAACGTTTGCAACCAAAGGAAGAAACACACCATTCACAGGTTGGAAGCTGAAAGGCTGGGCCGTACAAACTTGGGTGGATGGCAAAAGCGTGTGGAATAACACGGTACAACAGTAAAACGGTAACTTAGCAAATTAATAAATCAGTAACTCTATATCTTTAACTCTTTAAAACAGTAACAGTAATTCTTAACTCTTAAATCAACAAGTCATTATAACTCTAAATTTACAACTTCTACTCAGTAACATCTTTTCAACTAACTCGAGGCAAATTATGCCGAGAGTCTAACATACGAAACAAAGCAAAGTTGAATGTCATGATTTTGAACTTGGACACCAACGTAACTGCGGAGTGGGCAGAAAGAACCCGAAGAAGCAAAGCGTTCGCCTTTATCACCGGATTACTCCATTTGAAGAATGGGATCAAAGTAATCCGGGGATAACAGCGATCAAAGGGTTTTCTGCCCACGGAGCCGCACAATCGTAACGTCCCCCATGTTCAACCCCAATGCATTCAACGTTGATAAACACAGAGGAGTGAAATGGGATGCAGGCACAGGCAAGATTATTGTTGGAAGACGGCACACTGTTCACCGGGAAAGCATTTGGTGCTGAAGGTGAAACTACAGGTGAGGTCGTTTTTAATACGGGAATTACAGGCTATCAAGAGGTGCTTTCGGATCCTTCCTATTGCGGTCAAATCGTAACCATGACGTATCCGCTGATCGGAAACTACGGTATTACGCGTGATGACTTTGAGTCGATTCGTCCATACGTACACGGTTTCGTTGTGCGTCGTCATGAGCCAACGCCGAGTAACTGGCGTGCGGAATACAGCGTAGACAATCTGCTCAAGGAATACGGCATCGTAGGAATCAGCGAAATTGATACACGCATGTTGACTCGCCGGATTCGTCACCACGGCACAATGAAGGGTATTCTCACAACAGGATCGAAGCCTGTGGAAGAACTGCTGGAGATGATGGGAGACACCACCATTGCCGAGCTGCGTAACCAGGTGCCAATGACTTCTACAGAGCATGTCTACAACAGCCCGGGAACGGCTGAGCGTATTGTGCTCGTGGATTACGGTGCGAAAACAGGAATCTTGCGCGAACTCAGCAAACGTAACTGTGACGTTGTTGTTGTTCCACACGATGTAACAGCAGACGAGATTCGTCGCCTGAACCCGGACGGCATTCAACTGTCCAACGGCCCTGGGGACCCGAAAGACGTACCTCACGCAGTTAACATGATCAGTGAATTGCTTGGCGAATACCCGATCTTCGGTATCTGCCTGGGTCACCAGTTGTTCGCACTTGCAGCAGGAGCAGACACGGAAAAACTTAAGTTTGGACATCGCGGAGGAAACCACCCGGTGAAAGAACTGGAGAGCGGACGTTGCTTCATCACATCCCAGAACCATGGATTTACCGTAAACGAAGAGTCTGTGAAGAGTACAGACCTGGAAGTTACACATATCAACAATAACGATAAGACCATTGAAGGTCTGAAACATAAATCATTCCCGGCATTCTCGGTTCAATATCACCCTGAAGCAGCCCCGGGTCCTTACGACAACAGCTATCTGTTCGACCGCTTCATCGAGATGATTCGCGAGCACAAGATCACTAACCCGCAAAAGCCGCGTCAAGCCGTATTGGCAGCCGCAGTGAAAGGAGCACAATAACATGCCGATTAACAAAGATCTCAAAAAAATCCTGGTGATTGGTTCCGGTCCAATCGTCATCGGTCAAGCGGCCGAGTTCGACTATGCCGGTACACAAGCTTGCCAGGCTCTGAAAGAAGAAGGCGTGGAAGTTGTACTTATCAACAGCAACCCGGCGACCATTATGACGGATACAAACATGGCTGACAAAGTCTACATTGAGCCAATTACACTGGATTTTGTAACCCAAATCATTCGTCAAGAGCGTCCAGATGGCTTGTTGCCAACACTGGGTGGTCAAACAGGTCTGAACATGGCTGTAGAGCTGGCTCGTGCTGGCGTGCTGGAACGTGAAAATGTGAAATTGCTCGGAACACAGCTGACATCCATCGAGAAAGCGGAAGATCGTGATCTGTTCCGTGACCTGATGCGTGAATTGGAACAACCTGTACCAGAGAGTGTCATCGTAACGACACTTGAAGAATCACTTGAATTTGCGAATGAGATTGGTTATCCAATCATCGTGCGTCCAGCCTATACACTGGGCGGAACTGGCGGCGGAATCTGTGCGAACGAAGAAGAACTGCGTGAGACGGTGGCAGCGGGAATTCGTTACAGCCCGATTGGGCAATGTCTGGTCGAGAAGAGCATTGCAGGTATGAAAGAAGTCGAGTATGAGGTTATGCGAGACAAAAACGATAACTGTATCGTTGTCTGCAACATGGAAAACTTTGACCCGGTAGGTATTCATACAGGTGACAGTATCGTCGTAGCACCAAGCCAAACATTGTCGGACCGTGAATATCAAATGCTGCGTTCAGCTTCCCTGAAAATTATCCGTGCCCTGAACATCGAGGGTGGATGTAACGTACAGTTTGCACTGGACCCACACAGCTTCCAATACTATGTTATCGAAGTAAATCCACGGGTAAGCCGTTCATCGGCTCTGGCTTCCAAAGCAACGGGTTATCCGATTGCAAAAATGGCTGCCAAAATTGCCATGGGTTACACGTTGGATGAAATCGTGAACCCGGTAACAGGCCAAACGTATGCTTGCTTTGAGCCTACACTGGATTACATCGTGAGCAAAATCCCACGCTGGCCGTTCGACAAGTTCATCTCGGCGAACCGTAAACTGGGAACTCAGATGAAAGCAACAGGCGAAGTAATGGCTATTGGCCGGACATTCGAAGAGTCGATTCACAAAGCAGTTCGTTCCCTGGAAATTGGCGTACATCGCCTCTACCTGAAGGATGCCGAAACGCTGGACGAAGCTACCCTGAACGAGCGTCTGATCAAAGCAGATGATGAGCGTATCTTCCTGATTGCCGAAGCATTCCGCAGGGGTTATACGTTGCAACAGCTACAGGATCTGACCAAGATTGACTGGTGGTTCCTGGACAAAATCGAAGGTTTGATCGCATTCGAAGATCGCATTCGCGAAGAATCCGAATTGTCTTCCGACATTCTTTATCAAGCGAAACGCCTTGGATTCACAGACCGTGCCATTGCTGAACTGCGTGCGCAAGGTCAACCTGGAGGCACATTAACAACTGAAGCGGAAGTTAGAACTCGTCGGGAAGCAGAGAACCTGCGCCCAGTGTACAAAATGGTAGATACATGTGCGGCTGAGTTTGAAGCAACAACGCCATATTACTACTCAACTTACGAGACAGAAAATGAAGTTATCCCTTCAGACAAGAAAAAAGTTGTGGTGCTGGGTTCAGGACCAATCCGGATCGGTCAAGGGATCGAGTTCGACTACTCTACTGTACACGCAGTATGGGCATTGCAAAAAGCAGGATATGAAGCAGTCATTATCAACAATAACCCGGAGACGGTGTCTACTGACTTTAATACATCGGATCGCCTGTACTTTGAACCGCTCTTCTTCGAAGATGTCATGAACGTGATTGAACAGGAGAAACCAGTAGGAGTTATCGTACAGTTCGGTGGTCAAACGGCCATCAACCTGGCAGCACCATTGCGTAATGCAGGTGTAACCATTCTCGGAACGGATCTGGAAAGCATCGATGAGGCGGAGGATCGCAAGAAGTTCGAGCGTCTGCTCTCCCGTCTGGAGATTGCACAGCCAAAAGGTAAAACGGTCATTTCCGTTGATGATGCAGTAGAAACAGCTCAAAGTCTGGGCTACCCGGTACTGGTTCGTCCTTCCTATGTACTCGGCGGTCGTGCGATGGAGATTGTATACTCCGATGCTGAATTGCTGACATACATGGAACAGGCGGTTAAAATCAATCCGGAGCATCCGGTCCTGATCGACCGTTACATGATGGGTAAAGAAGTTGAGGTTGACGCCATCTGTGATGGTGAAACGGTATTGATTCCGGGAATCATGGAACATATCGAGCGTGCAGGGGTTCACTCTGGTGACTCCATCGCGGTATATCCTCCTCAACATCTGTCCCAGGATTTGAAAGAGAAAATTGTAGAGATTACAATCAAAATTGCGAAAGAACTGAAAACGGTAGGTTTGGTCAACATCCAGTTTGTTATCCATGATGGCCAAGTGTACATTATCGAGGTGAACCCGCGTTCATCCCGTACCGTACCATTCCTGAGCAAAGTAACCAACATTCCGATGGCGAACTTGGCAACCCAAGCCATTCTGGGTGTGAAACTGAAAGATCTTGGTTATGTCGATGGACTGTGGCCTGAATCGGATCATGTATCTGTCAAAGTTCCGGTCTTCTCCTTCGCGAAGCTGCGTCGTGTAGAACCAACCCTTGGACCTGAGATGAAGTCTACAGGTGAGGTTATGGGCCGTGACCCGAATTACGCTAAAGCGTTGTTCAAAGGCCTCATCGGTGCAGGAATGAAAATTCCGGCAACCGGAGCGATCGTAGTAACTGTAGCAGACAAAGACAAAGACGAAGCAGTTCCTTTGCTCGAAGGTTTCTACAGACTGGGTTACAAAATCATGGCTACCGGCGGAACAGCAGCTGCGCTTGAAGCAGCGAACATTCCGGTAACGACTGTGAACAAATTAAGTGAAGGTTCGCCGAACATTCTGGATATGATCCGTAGCGGCGAAGCAAACTTTGTCTTCAACACACTCACCAAAGGCAAAACACCGCAGCGTGATGGATTCCGTATCCGTCGTGAAGCGGTAGAAAACGGCATTGTATGTATGACTTCATTGGATACGATTCGTGCGCTGCTGATCATGCTGCAAACGATCAACTTCTCTTCGGAAGCAATGCCTGTCTTTGTAAAATAAATAACTCTCTGATGAAGGACATCAGTCAGCCTGCGGGCTGGCGGGATGTCCTTTATATCGGGCAAAAACGGAAAAAATGAGCAAGTGGAGGGGAGCGCTGGTGATGAATCAAGCGAGTTTCAATGAAATGGCTGGCCGTCTGATGGTGGCACTGGATTATCCTGGAGCGGAAGAAGCTCAAGAATTGGTACAAGCTCTTGAGGGCATTCCCTGTTATCTCAAGGTGGGTATGCAGCTGTTCTACGCAGCGGGACCTGACTTTATTCGGGAGCTGAAATCCAAAGGTTACTCCGTTTTTCTGGATGTGAAAATGCATGACATTCCCAACACCGTTCGTGGCGGAGCTGAGAGTATCACACGTCTTGGCGTAGACATGTTCAATGTACATGCAGCGGGTGGAGCCCTTATGATGCGTGCTGCACGTGAAGGTGCTGAGGCAGCAATCGCTGCCGATCCTTCCCTTAGCAAGCCCGAGATCATTGCAGTCACCCAACTCACCAGTACAAGTCTGGAAACGATGAATAACGAGATTGGCATCCCGGGAAGTGTGGAAGCTGCTGTGGTCCGTTATGCAGGACTAGCCCAAGAGGCCGGACTGGATGGAGTTGTTGCTTCTCCACTGGAAGTGCCCGCAATTCGGGCAACGTGTGGCAGTGCTTTTCACACCGTTACTCCAGGAATTCGTCCAGCGGGTAGTGGTCTGGGAGATCAGACACGCGTCTTGACCCCAGGTGAAGCCATCGCCAGAGGCAGTCATTACATTGTTGTAGGCAGACCCATTACAGGCGCTCCCAATCCGCGAGAAGCGGTAGAAACCATTTTGAAGGAGATGTTGAACGCATGATCGAACTGAATGAGATTCCGAATCATATTGCTTCCCAACTTTTGAAAATTAAAGCCGTGGCGTTACGTCCGCAGCAGCCATTTACATGGACATCCGGCATCAAATCACCAATATACTGTGATAACCGCTTAACGATGTCCTATCCGGAGATTCGCAACGATATCGCTGAAGCATTTGCAACAATCATTCGGAACCAGTACCCGGATGCAGAAGTCATCGCAGGTACAGCAACCGCAGGTATTCCGCATGCTGCCTGGGTGGCTCAGAAGCTGGATCTGCCGATGGCCTACATTCGTGATAAAGCGAAAGGACACGGCAAGGAGAACCTGATCGAAGGTCTGATTACCGAAGGACAGAAAGTGGTTGTCATCGAAGATCTGATCTCTACAGGTGGAAGCTCGATCAAAGCAGCCGAAGCCGTACGTGTAGCAGGCGCAACACCTCTCGCCGTACTTGCCATTTTCAGCTACCAGCTGGATAAAGGTGTTAAAGCATTTGAAGATGCTGGAATTCCACTTCAGACGTTGTCCAATTACACGGCGCTGATGGATGTGGCTTTGGCTCAGGGAACGATTCAGGAGAGTGACTTTGAGTTGCTTAAATCCTGGCGTGAAGATCCTTCTTCATTTGGTAAATAATATCATTGATACCTCAAAAAAATGTTCAGGAATGAACGGTATCAAAATTGTAATGATTGCCGTCATAGCGGCAAAACCATCGAATATGCAAGAGGCATCCCGCACTTTGGGGTGCTTTTTTTGTTTGTTCATCAAAATATTAACTTTTTCTCTCTACCGTTGTAAAAAGCTTGTAACTTTTAGTTGTGATCGGTCGTTTATAATTCAGTGTAGGATGGAACAGATTTCTAATTTTAGGTTTTTTGAAGAAATGAACGGGATTTCAAGAAAGGATGAGCGTGATTGCTGGCATGAAGAATTTATTTCTCAGAAAAAGACCTGCCAAGAGCCAGTCAGGCGATGAACATCAACAGGGGGAAACGCCGTTGGAGGCATCGACGGAGTCGGGGGAAAATACATACAACAATGAACACGATTACCCGACAAGTAAACCTCCGTTACCTGAAAGTGAAATCGCTTCAGATGAAGTGGCTGCAGCTGCTGTCACTACCGTTGATGAACCCCAGAAGAAGATCAAACCAAAGAAGGATATGCTGCCTCCATATGATGGGCCTGTACTGGAGGTGCGTAACGTGCATCGCAGTTTCCAGACAGGCAGTCGCATTATCCATGTGCTCAAAGGCATTGATATGGAAGTGAATCCGCAACAACTGGTCATGCTGAAGGGGCGATCGGGCTCAGGCAAAACAACACTGCTGAATATGCTCGGTGGACTGGATCAGCCTTCAAGTGGAGACATTCTGTTCTCTGGTCAGCCTCTTCAGGATTGGGGAGACCGGCGGCGGACCGCTTTGCGGCGCAAAGAGATCGGTTTTATTTTCCAGGCATATGCACTCATGCCCTTATTATCTGCTTGGGAAAATGTAGAACTGTCGCTGCGCATGGCGGACGTTCCGCGAGCGGAGTGGAAGGACAGGGTTGGTCACTGTCTGGATCTGGTTGGACTATCCAAACGGGTGAAGCACCGACCTTTCGAGATGTCCGGGGGAGAGCAGCAGCGGGTGGCTATAGCCAAGGCGATTGCCCATAGACCCAGATTGTTGCTTGCGGATGAACCTACAGCTGAACTGGATTCCAAGATGGGCGCTCAGGTCATGGCCGTATTCCGCAATATTATTGAAGTAGAACAAGTAACAATATGTATGACTACACA
This sequence comes from Paenibacillus sp. FSL H8-0283, assembly GCF_045040675.1. Taxonomy (NCBI): domain Bacteria; kingdom Bacillati; phylum Bacillota; class Bacilli; order Caryophanales; family Paenibacillaceae; genus Paenibacillus; species Paenibacillus sp. FSL H8-0283. The sequence goes on along the minus strand of NZ_CP150295.1, from coordinate 4,777,614 downwards.
CGATCCTACAATTTTGGAGGTTGCGGACCATGTTTATGAAATGGCGGACGGCAGATTTATCAAGTAAAGGGGCCGCTCCGAAGAGGGGGAAACGCGCAGCGATTATTGTACTCGGTGCGATAATGGTTGCAACGATGTCCGGCTGCTCATTACTGCCGTCAGAAACAGAGGAAGAAGTGCTTCCGCCTATTACACCACCAACGATCTCCAAGAAACCGGAATATGAAGTCCGGACGGAAACGTTGGAGAAAAAAGTAAGTGGCAGCGGCAAGATGATGAGTCAGCGGGAAGAGAAGGTGTACTTCACGCTTGATGGCATGCATGTCAAAGAGTTAAATGTTAAACCAGGGGATAAAGTGAAAAAGGGTCAACTTCTTGCTGTGCTCGATGTGGAGAGTGTAGAAAAGGAGATCCGTGGCAAGAAACTGGCTATTCGCAAATCCGAAGTTCAAATGAAGGAAACACTCCGCAAGAAGGATGAGATGGACCCGGTAGAGTTCGAAGAATCAACGATTGCGTTTGAAGAACTACGCCAGGAACTCGCTGATCTGGAGGAACAACTGGGCAAAGCCACGTTGACAGCTCCGTTTGGCGGCACCGTTATTGCAGTGCAGGTAGAGAAGGGTGCAACCGTGAAAGCGTATGATCCGATTGCTACGATTGCGGATACATCCAATCTGGTTGTGGCAGCTACCTTTGCCAAGGAAGATCTGGAGAAGTTCTCCGCTGGTATGAAGGCAGAAGTAGATATTAATGGAGCTGGTAAAGTCGCTGGCAAAATTAAAGTTATGCCTATTGCGGAAGCATCGGGAAGCGGCAGTGGCGAAGGGACGGGTGAAGGCGGTACGCCTCCAACCAAGGAAACGCTGGATAAGTATGTTATCGTTACACTTGCAAAAATGCCAAAAGGCGTCGAACGTGGCACACCACTATCGGTCTCGATTGTAACGCAGCGTACCGAGAACGCAATTGTGATTCCTGTATCCGCTTTACGCTCCATCGGTTCAAGAACGTATGTACAAGTGGTGGAGAGTGATGGCAGCAAGCGTGAAGTGGACGTTGAAGTTGGACAGCAGACATCGACAGATGTCGAGATTCTGAAAGGTCTGACCGTAGGTCAGAAAGTAGTGGGACGCTAATGGGGCTGCCATTGCTTCGGTTGCTGTTCCGCAAAATGTGGAACACGCGCTGGATGACCTTCAGCACACTGATCGGATTGATTGTGGCGGTAGCGTTCACCGTCAGTATTCCAATGTATGCCGATGGTGCGTTGAAACGGGTCGTCGCGCAAACGCTGCAGGATAACAGTGAAGGGTTGCCAGCCGGTTCGTTGCTGATGAGTTATCAGGCACCTGGTGGCGTGAAGACAGACACACGGGGTCTGGATGAAGTAGATCGTTATATTCGTGAGGATGTCCCTCGCGACATAGGGTTTCCTTTTCATACTTATGTGAATTCGAGATCCATTCGCAGCACAGAAGTGAGCCCGGAAGATCCAACCAAAGTGGATGCCAGCAGGGCGCGCAGTATGAGTCTGGGCACGATGAGTGGACTGGATGCACAGGTGAATTACTCTGCCGGGGTGAAACCTGGAAACCAGGTCAAAGATGACACGATCGAGGCAGTCATGTTGGAAGAGGGTATGTACCGTAACGACCTGCATATCGGCGATATTCTGGAATATCCAGTGTATAGCGGTCTTGATATCACGTTACGTGTAAAGATTACGGGGTCCTTCAAGGCAGATGATCCGAACAGTCCTTACTGGGTACAAGGATTTGACGGCATGATGAATGGACTATATGTGGATGAATCGGTTTTTAATGATGTTTTACTGAAGGAAAAAGGGATTCCACTTCAAAATTCACGTTGGTATTATGCCTTTGATCTGAAAGAAATTCAAACCAGCCAGTTATCAGGTCTGACTTCCATGCTGGAAAGGCTGGATATCGATCTGTACCAGCGGCTGAAAGATACAAAAGTGGACATCACCTTTGGTGATCTGCTTAAGCAGTTCCGCAGTCAGAGTCTGCAACTGCAGACCATGTTGTTTACCTTGGCAGCACCGATGATTGCGATGGTCTTTTATTTTATTGCGATGAACGCCAGACAGTCATTACAGAAGCAAGAGAGTGATATTGCGGTATTGCGCAGTCGTGGAGCTTCAGCTCGGCAGATCTTCTCTCTCTACTTGCTTGAAGGCATATTTCTGGGCGCTATTGCGCTGGTTATTGGGCCGTTGCTTGGTTGGTTTATGGCCAAGAGTATCGGTTCTGCAAGTGGCTTTCTCTCGTTCGTAGATCGGAAGTCTATTCCGATCGGTGTATCAAAAGAAGCTATTCTCCTGGGCGTAGCAGCGGTCCTTGTTGCGATCATCGCATCACTTATCCCTGCGATAACCTATGCACGGGCAACCATTGTATCTGCCAAGCGGCGGCAAGCACGGACAGACCGTGCTCCAGTATGGCAACGCTGGTTCCTTGACGTTGTGTTGCTGGGTCTGGCTGGATATGGATACTACCTGTTCTATGAACGTCAGATGTTGACCTTCCAGACCGGAATGACAACCGATCAGTTGCAGGTACAGCCGTTTCTGTTTTTTGTACCCGCACTCGCGATCTTTGCGCTTGGATTATTCTTCCTGCGCTTGTTCCCGTGGATATTAAAGCTTATTCAGCTGATCGGTCGCAAGTTTCTCCCGGTCCCGTTGTATCTGACATTAACACAGTTATCGCGTTCATCTTCTTCATATTATCCGCTGATGATCCTCCTTGTACTGACACTGGGACTTGGGGTGTACAACTCGGCTGCGGCTCGGACGATTGATCTGAATTCCACTGAGCGTACCTTGTACCGTTATGGTTCTGATGTGATTATGCAGACTGTATGGGAAGGAACACCTGAGGTTAAACCCGGTGGTTCCGGACAGAACGGCGGTACGGGTGGAGGTCAACAAGGTGGTGGCAATGGAGGAGGAGGTTCTGCTGGTGGTGGTTCCGGCGGAGGCAACGGCGGTGGAGGTGCTCCAGGTGGTGGTGGCGGTTCTTCGCAGCCATCCAAAGTCATCTACTCTGAACCTCCATTCGAAGTGTTCCGCAGATTAGACGGGGTTGAACATGCAGCACGAGTGCTACAGACCAAGGGCAATATTATCGTCTCTGGTAAATCGGGCGGACAGGGGATGCTGGTCGGAATTGATAATGTAGACTTTGCTCAAGTGGCATGGTTCCGCAACGATCTGTTCCCGGCACATCCCTACAAGTACCTTGACTTGCTTGGTAAATATGAAGGGGCTGTATTGATCTCTTCCAAATTTGCTGACAAGTTCAAACTCAAAACTGGAGACCTCGTCTCCATGGGTGTACAGGGACAGGCGATTGAATTCGTCGTGTTTGGGATCATACCTTACTGGCCAGCGCAGTATCCGGATCAGATGCCATTTTTCGTGGCGAATCTGGATTATATCTATGATCAGGTGCCTTTGATTCCTTATGAGGTGTGGCTGAAAATGGAACCGGATGCCAAAGTGGCTCCACTAATGGAGAAACTTGCAGCAGAAGGCATTGAGTTATCATCTGTACGTGACGTCCGCACAGAATTGGTATCTCAGGCTAAACATCCGTCTCGAGGTGGCGTATTCGGGATACTGAGCCTTGGATTCCTGGTATCGGTTATTATCTCATTGATCGGATACGTGCTTTACTGGTTCTTCAACCTGTCTGGACGTGTTGTACAGTTTGGGGTATTGCGGGCCATGGGCTTATCCCGTGCACAACTGAGCGGCATGCTGTTGCTGGAACAGGTGTTCACAGCGGGGCTGTCGATCCTGCTAGGTATTGGGATTGGTCAGGTATCCAGTCGTTTATTCCTGCCATTCCTGCAAACGACGGATAATGTATCTGCTCAGGTACCTCCGTTCCGGATTGTGTTTGAACAGCAGGATATGTTGCAACTGTATGGGGTCACCGTGGTGATGCTGGTCATTGGTGCAACGATGTTGCTCTGGCAGATTCGCAGATTGCGGGTTCACCAGGCAGTCAAAATGGGAGAGGAGAGGTAAACGTGATCCAATGCGAAGGACTTGTCAAAATTTTTAAATCCAGCGATGTGGAAGTCGTTGCCCTTCAGGGTCTCAACCTGACTGTCAATCAAGGTGAAATGATGGCCATCATCGGTAACAGCGGTAGCGGTAAATCCACGCTGCTGAACATTCTGGGCGGACTTGATCGCCCTACGGCTGGTACGGCTGTTGTGGGAGACTGGGATTTGCTCAAGATGACAGATGCCCAATTGGTCGAATACAAACGTCATACGGTAGGTTTTATCTGGCAAAATAACGGTCGTAACTTGCTGCCTTATCTCACTGCACTGGAAAATGTGGAGACTCCCATGATTCTGGGAGGCAAGCGTGATCGTGCTTACGCGAAACAGTTGCTCGAATGGGTAGGCCTTAAGGATCGGACGCATAACAAATTGCATCAATTGTCAGGAGGAGAGCAACAACGGGTAGCGATTGCGATCTCATTATCCAATCGTCCCAAAATTCTGCTTGCAGATGAACCAACCGGTTCGGTCGATTCCGAGACATGTGATACAATCATGGGCATTTTCCGAAGAATGAACAAGGAACTCGGCGTTACGATTGTCATCGTTACCCATGACTTGACGCTTGCTGGCAAGGTAGACCGGATCGTAGCGATCCGGGACGGCTTGACCAGTACCGAGTTTGTGAAGCGCAACCCGAATCTGGATGATGAACACAGCTTGTCCGAGGCGGGTATGCCGGACATTCACGAAGCATTTGTCATTATTGACCGTGCAGGGCGACTTCAGGTGCCTAAAGAGTATCTGGAGGCCTTATCCATTGATAACCGGGCTACATTGGAATTTGACGGTGAACGCATTGTTATTACACCGCCAAGATAATTAAGAGGGGGAACTGGGATATGAAGAACAGTATGTGGGGAAAACGCGTTTTAGCCGTCATGGCTACAGCAACGCTGGCAATGCCGCTGATTGCCGGTTGTACGGCAAGTGAGGCGAAGGATACGGAGCAGCGCGTATTGCGTGTGGCTACGATGTGGGGCGGACAGGATGACAGTTACTTCCGTCAGCAATTTACCGATGCTTTTGAACTGACACACCCCAATGTAACGATCGAGATTGTGGCTGCCGTTGATCAGAGCAGCATGTATGGGTACGGTAACACAGAAGAACAGCAGGAAGCTCCGGATACGATGGAAAGTCTGAAGAAGATTATGACTGGGGATAATCCGGTTGACGTCATCGTGGCGGATACCTCTACAGTCAAATCATTAATTCAGGAGAATCTGGTCAAACAGCTGGACCCATTGATGCAGGAAGACAAGTTTGATACCAGTGATATTGTGCCTAGTGTGCTGGAGGGAATTAAGGACCTTGGGGACCAGAGCATCTATGCATTGACACCAACGTTTTCCTCCTCCGCTTTGTTCTATAACAAGGGTATGTTTGAAAAAGCAGGCGTGGAACCGCCAACGGACAATATGACTTGGGATGATATTTTCAATCTGGGTACCCGTCTAACGAAAGGTGAAGGTAAAGATCATGTATTTGGTTTCTCCTTCACGACATATCAGGGTGGTCCGCCGTACTACTCCATGCAGCAGTACTACAGCTCGTTGCAGCTGAAGACGTTTGATGACAAAGCAGAGAAGATGACAGTAGATTCTCCTCAATGGGAGAAAGTGTGGAGCACCATCAGCAAACTTGCGATTGACAAAGTTATTCCTAAAGGCGACGAGCCACAGGATCAGAATCCGAGTGGGCGTTATGATCCGGTACAGGGTGACCTATTCCTGAGTGGCAAGTCAGCCATGGTTATTGGTGATTACAGCTATATTAATCAATTAATTGATGCTAATAAAAATGCGGATAAAATGAAAGACTTTACGAAAGTGGATTGGGATGTGGTAACACCTCCAGTTCACCCGGAAGCTCCTGAAATTGGAGGTAGCATCTACCTGAGCAACCTCATGGCGATTAATAGTGCGGCTCAGAACCCGGATGATGCGTGGGAACTGATCAAGTACATGAACAGTGAGGACTGGGCTAAGATTAAAGCACGCAGCAGCTATGAGATGGTATCACGGAAGAGTTTCATTAAGCCCAAAGACGGCCTGGATTATAACATTCAAGCATTCTATTCGCTGAAGCCGATTCCGCCAACAAATACCAATCTGGATAAAATGTATCAAAAATCCCCAGGTTTATGGCAAGTGAATGAAAAAGGTATGGAATATTTCAACCAGGTACTAGAGAACAAAAAGACACCAAAAGAAGCACTTGGTGAGTGGGCAGCTAAAGGAAACGAGATGCTGGAGAAATTGAAAAAGGATCCTAAAGCTACGTTTCAATGAGATTTGATGTAGTAGTCATATCATAAGTTAAGGATAGCCGCTGAAGATTTTAATCTTTGGCGGCTATTTTTATGAAAATGGGGTATTCTACAAAAAGCAGGAATAAATGACGACTCCGGAAAGGACGAGCGGTATGCACTGGGTATATTTCAGCAAGTTGTATGCAACCAAATTTCAGGCAGGATGTCTGGCCAAACGTATGGAGCAGGATGGGTGGATTTACGGTCATAATGAACCAGCGGAAGTAGAAGTTTATCGATCACGTAAAGGACGTTATGGTGTACGTTTTATTCCCTGACATTACCCCTTGACTTATTGGGATAGAATGGTGTATATTAATTAAGTCGCTGTTTTAATATTTCTTACTGACGCGGGGTGGAGCAGCCCGGTAGCTCGTCGGGCTCATAACCCGAAGGCCGCAGGTTCAAATCCTGCCCCCGCAATTTAGTTTCACTTGGATGATTCACAGCCATCATCTGCACGTTATACATTATGTCTAGGGCCCTTAGCTCAGTTGGTTAGAGCGGTCGGCTCATAACCGATTGGTCACAGGTTCGAGTCCTGTAGGGCCCATACTCTTAAAACCCTTGCCTAGCAAGGGTTTTTTTCTGTCTGCATGTAAGCTCTGGAGTAAAAGGAAAAGGTATCTTGTTAATGGTGTCTTTCTAGTATGCCCTTTTTTTCCAATAACGATGTATGTCCATGCCATATCTCAAATCTCGCATATACTACCTTATCCCAACCCATAGGAGGTAGATTTCATGAGTCAATTTCTTGATGCAAGAACATCTCAGAATGCGAGTTTGGCTAACTCTATTGCAATACCAATCCTGGTTATTAATACACCACAATTATTCGGCCAGATTGGTCTGCAAACAGCAGGAGCAGGGGCAAACCCACGGGTACAATTCAAAGGAACGGTGTCTGTGCAACTTCCTTTGGCACTCGTTGGTGTAACCATTACAATTGTTAGGGGGACTTTGGCTACGGACCCTGTGATCTATTCCGCAACGTCTACGTTTAGCTTGAGTGTCCTTGCACCTCAGATTATTACGTTCTCTGCAGATGACTTCAACCCGCCTATCACACCTCAATTGACGTACACTGCATTTATCAGTTCCAACTTGCTCGGTACGATCCGTGTAGGCCCTGAGAACTTTGATGGAGCTGTATATTCCGACTAATGTTGAGCATCCTTGCCTAAGTAAACTAGATCAATAGTCTTCTTAATTGAAAGGCCTCAAGGACCTGCCCTAAAAAGCAGGTTTTTTTCCTGTTGAAGGGGAAAACTGAACTTCATCGAGTAGGTAGGGTTCTATGATATAATGCATTACAGAGATTGAATGGTATTGGACATCAAATAATACGTGATCATCTGAGAAACGTATGAAATTAGTGATAGAAAGCAGGTTTCCGTTTAATGACGTCAAATGAAAGTCAACGTTTTCGTTACAGTGAAGCTCCGGTCTGGGATTGGCAGAGAGCTTATTATGAGCAGAAGGGGCTACAAGCTTGGACAGAGAACCAAGTCCCTCAATATATTACGAGTAATCCGTTGATTGCCACGGCGTATGCAGAGATGATCTTTGGCTTTCTTCAGGACCTCTCGAACAAAGGAAAGATCAGCCAGACCGTAACCATTCTTGAACTTGGAGCGGGTGTAGGGCGTTTGGCACATCAAGTTCTCCTGAAACTGATTGAGTTAAAAGAATTTGCTGGAATACAGTTACCGCCTTTCAGATATGTGATGACGGATCTCGTAGCGGAGAATGTGCTAGGTTGGCAGGAGCATCCATCCATGCAATCCTTTATTCAACAAGGTATATTGGATTTTGCGCGTTTTGACGCTGTAGCGGATACGGAATTGAATCTGGTCGTTGCAGGCACGGTTATTCAGCCCGGTGATCTGAAACAACCGTTGTTGTTGATTGCTAATTACTTTTTTGACAGCATTCCACAGGAATTAATCTACATTGGGGATGGCGAGATCTATGAGTGTGATCTGCTTGTACAGTTTCCGGATCGTCGTCTTGATCTTGAGCCCGCTGAGATGCTGAAGAACATGACACTGAGTTATGAGTATCGCCGAGCGCCGGAATACAGTGCGGATAACTATCCATATCAGGAGCTTATTACATTGTACAAAGAGGAACTGGAGGATTCGCACATTCTTTTCCCTGCAATCGGGTTGTCCTGTCTCGAACGGTTGAACAAGCTGTCACAGTCAGGTTATGTGTTGATTACCGCTGATAAAGGGGATCATCGCCTGGATAACTGGAAGTTCGCAGAGCCACCAGAATTTGTTCTTCACGGGAGTTTTTCTCTAACGGCTAACTACCATGCCATTCAATATGTTCTTGAACAGCAGGGCGCTCATACACGATTCACAACACATCATTATAAAGATCTGAATGTTGGGTGTATGTTGATGGTTGAAGAATCCATCAGTTATGTGAACACTCGTCTGGCCTACCATCGATTTGTTGAACGTTTTGGTCCGGATGACTTTTTCAGCATGAAACAATGGGTAGACTCTCGAATAGAGAGTATGGAGTTAAAGCATATTTTGCCGTTTTGGCGTCTGGGTGGATATGATGCGGAGTTCTTGATTCACAGTGCTACTCACATTTCCAGTCTTCTTCCTGATGCAAGTGATGAGGAAATGCTTGATATTCAGTCTGGTATTCATACGATGTGGTCGTCCTACTATGTGATGGAGCAGCAAGGAGGTCTCGCATTTCTGGCAGGGCAGCTGTTATATGAGATGTATATGTATGAGGATGCAAAACGGTTTCTGGAGATATCGTTGGTTGCAGACCCGAGTAACCATAATCCAGCCGTCTTATACGATTTGGCTGTGTGCTGTTATGAACTTGAACTGGAAGAAGAAACCCTGTCATATACCCATAAAGTATTGGCTTTGGAACCTGATCATGAAGAGGCGGCAGCGTTGCTCCAGAGTTTCGAGTTGATATGAACGGAACAATTGAAGTCCTGTCTCCTATATGTCTAGAAATACTGATGGTTGTATATAAAATTGAAACTTAATTGGGTTGTAATCGTATTAATGGGATATTAAACCAATCATCTGTTTAAACAGAAAAGGAGACAAAGCTATGAAGAAAATGTTATCCATTGCATTATATCCACTTGCTTGGGTACTGGGGGCACTGAGTATCTTATCTGGAAATGCAAATAGTGCAGCAGGCAGCGCCCTCTTTGTGAAAGATATCGCCACAGATCGAAGCTATGATGGGCAGGCCATCTATGATAGTATTGAACATAGAAATGCCTAACTACATATCATTCAACTGTAAAGGTAATTGTTTCACCGAGCAATAACATGAGAACCAATTACTCTTGAAGCGAAGTACGGTGAGCAGGAGTTCTGTTCTGTTCGTGCAACCTTTAAGCCGGTTTCGTACCTTATTCAGGTATGAACCGGCTTTTATTTATGACTGGGGGATACCAGATGAAAATTATCATTGGACAACCGAGGCTCGAACAGCATTTGTTACAGCTTGAAGCCGAACTCAAGCAACACCCTGATGCGGATATATTGGTTTTTCCTGAAGGTTATCTGAACCAAAATGTTGAGGAAGCTTGCAGGTTGGCGGCTGAATATGGGACCATGATTGTCTCAGGTCATCGCAGACTGGACGAACGTCCAAAGGACCGATCAATTATCATCAGTAAGGCTGGAGAGGTTGTATTGGAGAAAGCTAAATATACACCTGCTGAGACGGCTCAGGAACAGGGTTGGGTAATAAGCACTTTGTTGTGTGATGAGCTGGTCCTGCAAGGATTTCGCAATGAGAATATAGGGGATGTGGACATTGTGATGCATTCCATTGGTGTGGGCATGTTCAGTGAAGAGCAGTACAGTGAGTGGGTCGAAGAGGCTCGGCAGATCGCCTTGAAGCATCAATGTATTGTCATGGGGACAAGCCATGCGGATGGTTCGTACCGTGATAGCGAGATCTCCATTCCAATCGCCTATTGCATAACACCTGATGGAGAGGTTGTTCTGGCATCCCGAAGTGATACACGTACTCGTACAATCCTTCTGGACAGAGGAAATACAGACCCTTTACCTCAGGAGTCACAAGAAAAACAACTGAAAATTTCCATAGCCCCATCCGGTTAAATCAACGGGTATGAATCCCGGATGAATGGGCTGTTGAACTTGCCGATTCGCCCGGTCACTTGCACGGAATACGCATATGTTATGGCATACCTTGAAATTCAAAGGAGGCCAATCAAATGAGTCAAGTTGGATACGGTTGTTGTAATACTGGTGGCGGATGGACTTCTACAAGTGCAATTCTTGTGCTTTTCATCCTGCTCGTGATCATCACAAAATCTTTCTGGCTGTAAGTCACGTGTAGAAACGTGCAAACAGTGGCTCCGCTGAGACTTCAGCGGGGCTTTTCCTGTTTATAAGAAACAACATATGCCATCCATGACATTTGACAACTGAAAACAATGTGCTTAAAATCACATAAGAGACTATTAACAGAGATTGAAGGGATAGCAATGCCGTTTATTCGCTTTAAAGGATTCACAGGTCCTCAGCTAGAGGAAGTTGTACCCCAAATTACAGAGCAGATGGCCCTAATTACTCATATTCCAAGGGAGAGAATGAAGGCAGAGCGTCATGATGTACAAGCGCTAACACCTTCTCCGGCTTCTATAGAGATTCTGATGTTTCAACGTGACCAGGAGATTCATAATCGGATTGCATCGTCGGTGCAAGCTATTTTGGAAGAAGCATATATGCCGGATGTGCACATTTTCTTCAATATATTGTCACCTACTTTGTATTATAAAAAAGGCAAGCCGCTTACAGATTATCGATTGGATTGAGATTGTGAGGGACGAGCAGAATGTTGCTCGTCTCTTTTGATTTACATATTTTTCGTATGTTTAGCAATGGGATGGTTTCTGTGAACTCTGCTCAACGATAATGAGCATATCGCAGATACAATAAACAAGGCTGCACCGATAAGGTATACCCACCGAACGCCCAGTTGATCGGCGACTAGACCAAAGATAACTATGGATACACTCATAACCGTGGATATCAGGACGCCATGGGTGGCGTATACCTTGGTTAGGGATTCGACAGGTACACTGTTCTGAAGCGCTGTCTGCTGAGCCACATCACGAATCTGATTAACTGGACCCATCAGTATGCATAACACCAGAGCGAGCCATGGCAGGTTGTTTAGACCATAAACGACGGTCAGAAGGCTGAAGAGAAGAGAACCCATGGTCATACTAGCGATTAGATGCTTCTGAATACGTTTGGCTAGTGCAAGAGCCAGGATACCTCCAAGCATGGTTCCAGCAGCGTAACTCGAGTTCATGAGTCCCCACCAACCTTCTCCTCGTCCCAGAGCTTCTTTTGCAAAGGCCAGCGTAACAGCTCCGATCCAGATGGAACCCGCAAGTGCTTGGGCAATGTCCATAAGCGTAATCAGCCGTAAGGATGGATTCTTCCAAAGTATACTCCAACCTTCCCTCAATACATTCCGCGATACAGCAGATTTCTGAGGTTGTTCTACATTCCGTGTGAGCGAGCCCATGGCAATCATGAAGATCAGAACGGCCCAGGACAGGCTTGTAGCTGCCCAGAAGGTCTGTGACGCCCCCCAGTTCATCACGGCGAATCCCGTCATGGTGTAACCGACAATGGTTACAGTCTGATTGGAGAAAGATAGTAGGCTATTTGCTTTTATAAGGTCTTCACCTTGAACCAATCGTGGCGTTAAAGTCTTCAGTAACGGAGTTTCCCATCCGTCCAAGAAGGATAGTACAATCACTCCGAGCAATAGAAGCGGCAGTTGTGAAATCAAGTGATTCAACGAAATGGCTATACAGGTCATGATTAATGTTTTGGCTATGGAAATGCTGATCAATAGTCTGGAGAATGGGAAACGGTTCACAAGTAATGGCAAAGTGAGACCGGCTATTATGCGTGCAATGATCTGAATAAGTGGAAACATTGCAGCAGAGAGTACCGATCCAGTGAGACCGTATATAAATGTAGTAATGACCATGATATATATGACATTAATAAGCGAGAGCAGCGTTTTGGCGGCCCAGTACGGATAAAATGCGATGTTCATGCCAATGATGTCCTTTCCGAAACGATATATCTATATTACGGGCATTGTCATCATTGCACCACAAACAAAGTTATCATTTTCCCGTCATTTCATCACAAAAAAACTGCCCAACAGGGCAGTTATCTTCTAATGCCTATAGTTCATGCCATAGCAAGTGTGAAGGCGATAAGCAACATCAGCAGGCTGGTCGTTCTGACCATAGTCATATAAGGCCTGCTGGGTTCGGCTTCGCCCCGGGAAATCCAGCCATAGCGCAGATACCAGCCAAATTTTGGGAAACAGAGATTGATGATACAGAGTACCATGAATATAAAAAAGAGGGTTCTCATACCCATCTTCCTTTCTCACTTACATAACGGATCTTATTTTAACGTTTGCGTCTGGTAAAAAAGACTACAATCAAAATAATAATGATGATAATTAACAGAAATTTCATGTATGTTCCTCCTGGTGAGTAGTTAGGTTATTGTGGAATGTTAGTTATCAACTATTACCCATAAACCACATGACTTGAATAACTATGTTACAATTAAAATATATTGATTTAATATCAACACATTCCGACTGGTTAGTTTTCTCTCCTTATAATGTACGATTGCAGAATAGATAAACATTAATGTGTGTGAGATCAAGGAGGAAGGCATGAGCCAACATAATCAACTCTCATTACAATGGGAATTTATCATCTCGAAAGTGAAATCCTCCGTGACGGTGGTCGATGCTACCTTGCCTGAGCTTCCGCTCATGTATGTAAACGAACACTTTACCCAACTGACAGGATACACGTATGAAGAGTCTGTCGGACACAATTGCCGATTTTTGCAAGGGCAGGATACAGACCCCGAAACGGTAACGCAGATTCGTGATGCGTTAAAGAAACAACAGTCCATTAAGATTGATATTTTAAATTATACAAAAAGTGGTCAGAAGTTCTGGAACGAACTGAATATTGATCCGATCTTTAATGAATCCGGAGAGTGTTTATATTTTGTAGGCATTCAATACGATATTTCAGAACGGAAGTATGCCGAACAGCAGTTGAAGTTTGCAACTTCCATGGCTGAGATGAACAGCAGAGGGCAATTGGAATTCATCGGCAAGCTGAATCACGAGCTTCGTACCCCGCTTAACGGTATTATGGGCATGATCGAACTTGCCAGTATGGGTGAAACTACGGATGAGCAGAAAGAATATCTGGAGCTAGCACGTCAATCAGGTGAGGCTCTGCTGAACATCATTAACAATAGCCTGGATATGGCGAAACTGGGCAGAGGAAAAATGGATGTCGAAAACATTGAGTTTCAACCCCTGAAGCTGATTCAACAGATTGTAAAGACACATGAACCTGCGGCACGGAATAAACAAATTCGTTTGCTCTGCCATGCTGATCTGAATGTTCCTGATGTGCTTATCGGTGATCCGCTAAGACTTCGGCAGGTACTGGATAATTTGCTGAGTAATGCGATCAAGTTCACGGAACAAGGTGAAGTGCAGTTACAGGTGGATGTGAGGCAACAACTGATGGATACCGTTGTATTGGTATTCTCTGTATGTGATACGGGAATTGGCATTCCTCAGCATCAGATCGAACAATTGTTTGATGCATTTACCCAGACCGACATCTCCCATGCGCGCCGATTTGGCGGAAGCGGTCTTGGACTGACCATCTGCAAAGAACTGCTGGAACTGATGAATGGTCAGATTTCGGTGGAGAGTACAGAGGGGAAAGGTACACAGTTTGAGGTGACACTGCCCTTGCTGCGCCAACAGGCCATTCCCAATGTAGGATAATCAATCAAGCAGAACAGCCGGGCGGTCTCGGCTGTTTTTTTATTGTATTGGATTGTTTTACGAACGGGCGTTCTGTTATAATGCAAGTGTTGAATGGGGGAGACACAGCATGAGTAAGAGACGCACAAGAAGAAAACGTAAAGGTAAACAAGGTTTCAAAAAGCAGGTTCTGACGCTGGTAGCAATGCTGCTGGTAGCCCTCTACGCCTGGGCTGGGGGAGAATGGCCCGAGGAGATACCTAATCCATTCGGTGGGACTAATAAGAGTGTAGACCATACCATTACGTTCCCTTCAGAGCGTTATCCCGAAACAGCCAAACATATTAAAGCTGCTATCAAGGCAGGGCATTCGGATGTATGCACCATTAATCGTAATGGAGCGGAAGGCAATCGGGATCTATCACTTAAGGGTGTTCCGGTCAAAAAAGGTAAGGATCGTGACGAGTGGCCCATGGCGATGTGTGCTGAGGGAGGAACAGGTGCAGATATCAAGTACATTACCCCGAAGGATAATCGCGGTGCAGGTTCATGGGTAGGGAATCAGTTAAGTACATATCCGGATGGAACACGAGTGAAGTTTGTAGTGAAGTAACAACAGGATATGGTTGGGCAGAAATAAGGATTGTAAGGCCTTTGTTGTGAGGTCAGTGGCAGCGTGGTACAGGATAAGTAGAAGAGAAAAACCAGACGTGCATGCGTCTGGTTTTTTGGTGTAAAGTGCTGGCATAAATAGATCTAGTTAACGTATCTATACGGGAACTGGAGTTTCTAGGATTACAGAGCCGACTAAACGAGTTGCATTCCGCTTAAATGATGAGACCGGATGCTTAACAGACGCGTAACATGTTCCACCTCATCAAACGGTATCCACAGACTGCCGTGGACCGTACGTAAGGAAAGAATGGATGTATCAGCGGTACGCTCGGGAAATCCGGTTACCGTCTGACCGCTTGTATTACGAACCATGATCTGTTGCTTGCGCCGGATGGCAATTTCTACCTCTTTTTTCATAAGTCATTGCTCCTGATTATGAGATGTTAAATCCATATGTCAATGTTTTCAATGGTTAATTTGTCTTCTTTATCTAGTCTATCAGAACTAGGTATAGATTTCCAGAAGAGAAATCAACATTCTTCTAGGTGATTTGTCTTAGCTGTGGATGATCCGTTTTTGAATGGGGATTACGGGGTTATATTAGGGTAAAAGGAGGGGAACGGAATGACACAATTGATTATTGGGCTGGCCCGTACCGAGAACGAGGCTATAATTATGCTGAATAAGGTCAAAGAGGAAGGCATCAAGGATAAATATTTGGGAGCGGTGGCGAAGGAGCAGCTTAATCTGGAGCTGGTGAGCGAAAAGACGGGGCTGCCCAAACCTTTGAAGGGTGCCGGAACAGATGGTGCCTTTGGCGCTCTGAAAGGCATATTGGCTGGTCTGGGGAAGCGAATGGATCAGACGATGTCGATCGGAAATGCAGTGCGTAGACTCGCTGGTAATGAGATTGGGAGTGAGACCGATGATTTGGTGCTTACACTGACTGAAGCGGGGATCTCGGAGGAGGATGCGCGGTATTACGAAGATTGGCTGTTAAAGGACCATATCTTGGTTATCGTGGAGTGCAGTGAGGAAGAAGCGGCTCGTGTTCAACCTATTTTACTTTTTTAGTTTAATTTAAGGCTGATTTTAGGTTTCTTTAATGTTGGGGAGGTATTCTTATCTCACACCTCCCTTAATATAGATTGGTTTACCGGAAGTCCGGGACCGCAACTCGGACTTTCTAGGCACTGTGAGCTGACGCTTGCAGTGCCTGTTTCATTTTTTTTATTATTTTTAATAAAAGTGTTGCAAAGTTAATTAGTTCATGGTAAGATATTTCTTGTCGCCAAGAAATACATAATCCTGCCGGGGTGGCGGAATTGGCAGACGCACAGGACTTAAAATCCTGCGGTAGGTGACTACCGTACCGGTTCGATCCCGGTCCTCGGCATAACTAGGTTTATTCCCGATAGACAGTGTTAAATGGACGATAATTATCGTTGGGTTCTGTGTACTTGTAATGAAGCATTTGCAGGTACACAGGATTCGCGCAAACACACTCGAAGCACTCCACCGTAAATTGCGGAAGGGGTGTTTTTTGTTGTGGTGAGAATTACGAAAGTTAGTGTAGATAATCGTGGGAAGCGGCGTAGCGCGGTTCCTCGATTATAAGCGTGCTGAGGGGTTAGCCGAGCAGACGCAGAGCGACTATACGCGGCACGGCTTTATTCGGAAGTATCCGAGCGCTTGGTCAACGGCAGATAGACTTGCGGATGCGGCCTTCAAGTATCTGGCGGAAGATAAACGCATTGCTCTTGTTCGGCGGTCAGAAAAGGCCGACGTCCAATAGGTGGTTCGAGTCGCAGACCGTGGATTCCCTCTCTGCGATAGGCGTTTATGTAATTGTAGACGGTGGAAAGTGAACATCCGATGAACTTGCTGATGTCCTTTTTGGACACTCCATGAAGATTAAGCAAGATCGTTTGATATCTTTCGTGCATTCGCAAGTCCTGGTCGCTATGATGGCTGTCTTCATTGCCAAAATTTCAGGATTGTTCGGTCTTCATTAAGGAGTTTTGATAGTTTCACTTGTCGTACCTCACAGGCTCATAGGGTAATGATTTTACGATATACGACATTGTTTCCGCTGTCCAAAAATATACCCAGAAAATGGAGTCAAAGGGAAAAATATTGACAGGTACCTTGCAATAAACGGTAGTAGGTGGTAATATTTGTATTAACAGCTACTGTTTATTGCTCAGTACTAAATAAAGCGTGGTGAAAAATTATGAATGTTCAATTCAAGAAGGGTGTGTTGGAGCTTTGTGTTCTTGTTTTAACATCAAAAAAGGACCGTTACGGATATGAGTTAGTTGAACAGATATCGCAAAAATTTGAAATAGCGGAGGGAACCATCTATCCGTTGTTAAGAAGACTGGCTTCGGAAGGATTATTTTCAACCTATTTATCCGAATCGGATGAGGGACCTCCCCGCAAATACTATAAGATTACCGATGAGGGAAGGAAAGTTATGAACAAAATGATTGAAGAATGGAACGCTTTTGCCGTAGGAGTGCAGGAAATGATTGGGGAGGGATCGGATTGAATAAAGAAGCCTATCTAAATGAATTGGCACAGTATCTGAAGCTGCTTCCTCCTGAGGAATATACTGATATTATGGCTGAATTCAGGGAACATTTTGAGTTTGCCAAATTAAGCGGACGGTCTGAAGCAGAGGTGATCTCCAAGCTGGGAAATCCCCGATTGGTTGCTCGTGAAGTACTTGCCCAGTCTCAAATTGCAAAGGCGGATAAATCGCCTACGCTCTTAAGCGTAACTAAAGCGGTTTTGGCAACAGTGAGTTTAGGATTGTTCAACTTAATTATCGTTATGCTGCCATTTGTCGCTTCTTTAGTTATCATTGCCGGGGGATTCGGCTTTGCAATTTTCTTAATCATTTCGCCGATCTTATTCATTATTCAGAATCAGTCGGTCGCGTTTTTCTTCAATGATATTTTTCTTATGCTTGTCTTGGTCGGTGGAGGAATTTTGATAGTCATTGGAGCATTAAAATTTACCCGAATTTATTACAATCTTGTTATCAGGTATCTGAAATATAATTTGAAAGTCATAAAAAGGATGTGAGCTATATTGAAAAATAGATTCCGGAACTTAACCAGACTTGCTCTTCTACTGATCGTTATCGGAGTAATTGGAAATGTAGTGCTGTATATGTTAGGAAAGTCGCCATTCAATTTGGGTGAGATTTCTACTGAACAAAATGTTCGGATGGACCAGACAACAAACGTCCTTATCCATACAGAAACAGGGACGGTAGATGTGGTGCCAATTAAGGGACATGAAATCAAGGCAAATTTGGAGGGAAAGACAACAAAGCAGTCGCTGAAGGATTACCGGCTGGATATCACTCAGGATCAGGGACAAACCAGAATTGAAGTTGTTCAGGACAGCAAATTCCGTTTCTTTGATATCTATACGAACCTTAAACTCACGATAGGGATTCCTGAAACCCAGTTAAACCAGCTGCAGGTTGTGACTGACACAGGAAATATTTATGTAGGCTCCGTCTTGGCGAGCGAATATCGGGTGATAAGCGACACGGGTTCTATAAAGATGGATATAAAAGAAGGGGTAATAAACGCAGAAACAAATACGGGAGCAATCACTGCTTCTTTTGTTAACATAAGTCAAAATATCCGTGCTACATCTGATACGGGAGATATTCTCATCCAAACAGCTGAAGCTCCCCAAGCACTCCGCACCAAATTGTTTGCGGATTCTGGAACCATTAAGGTGACACTGCCGAATTATCAGGATGGTTATATCGGTGAGGGAGGCCCATTGGTAGAACTTATCTCCGACACCGGCAATCTTGAGATCAAACAGAATTCAGGCGAATATCAGGAAGAAAAATAAGATTAATTTTAGGGGGCGTCCTTTTGATAACACAAAATTCCAAGAAAGAAACTTTAATCAAGACGGTTGATTTATGCAAAGTCTACACCTCGGGAAATGAACAGTTTCTCGCAGCTAAAAGTATTAATCTTGAAGTATATAAAGGTGACTTTACGGTTATTATGGGCAGTTCGGGCTCGGGTAAATCTACGTTATTATACCTCCTCAGCGGCCTAGATGGAATCACTTCCGGAGAAGTGATTTTCAAAGGAGAACGAATTGATGAATATTCAGAAAAGGAAATTACGGATTTCAGGTCCAACAAAATCGGCTATGTGTATCAATCGATCAATTTGATTCCTGATTTCACATTGCTTGAAAATGTTGCTTTCCCGGGGTACGTGGCTGGCCGCAGCAAAAAGGATGTGAATAAACAAGCATTAGACCTGTTGAATAGGATAGGGATCGGGGCTCAAGCAGAGCGCCTGCCATCCCAAGTATCTGGAGGCCAACAGCAGAGAGCAGCTATTGCCAGAGCCTTGATCAATTCCCCAGAAGTGATTTTTGCGGATGAGCCAACAGGGGCATTAAGTCAGGAGCAAGGTGCAGTTATTTTGGATCTTTTGACCGAAATGAACCAGAATGCTCAATCGATCGTTATGGTGACGCATGATATAAAAGCTGCATGCAGGGCGGATCGGTTAGTTTTGGTCAAAGACGGAAACATCGAAGGGATATTGGAACTGGGCAAATATTCCCCGGATGAATTGAAAGCAAGAGAAAACCAAATATTCATTTTTATGTCAGGTAAGGAGGGGTAGGGATGTATGCAGCATGGAAACTATGTTGGACGAACCTGAAGCATAAAAAAGTTCAAAACAGCTTCATTGCAATCATCATCATGCTGGCAGCCCTGCTCCTTTCAACGGCTGTGTCGGTTCTTAACAACACAAATCGTATGTATGAGAGTATGCATGATCAGTCCCATGGCGCCCATCAAATATTGCGGATGGAGAACGGCATCCATGATCCGATCCAGGTACACAATTGGTGGGAGAAGCAGAAAGGCGTCATTGTTTCGGATTTAATGCGGTACCGCTATCTGTCTAGTATGTCTCACGCTGGAGAAGAGATCCCTAATGTTGACTTATTCATGATGGATGCGCCAAGCGGACCTTTTCCCGTCGACCGGCTGCAGTTTGTAGAAGGAGAAGAAAAAAGCACACCGGAAGAAGGAAGCGCCTGGATTCCCACCTCTCTGGCTTATCCCAATGATATTCATGTTGGGGATCCGATTGAATTTAAGACGGACGAAGGGGTTATCCAGTTGAACGTTGCGGCCGTCGTCGTGGATATTTCATACTGTTCGCCATTTGCTACGAGCGGGAGAATCTGGCTGAATCATCAGGATTATAATAAAAATATGACCACATTGCCGGGCGACGATAAGTATATGACCGGATTGCGGTTTGATGACTACAGCCAAAACAGGGCCTACTGGGAAAGATTTGAACAGTCTCTCGGGACCCCCTATCTGGAATCGGTTAAAGACTTCGAGAGCTTGTCTTCGTATTATATGATTGCGAACCAGGTCATCAGTTTCATTATGATATTTCTTGCAGTCGTCATGATCTCTGTTGCCCTTTACACCTTGGGATTCACGATTTCCGATGCTATTCTTTCCAGCTACAGGACGATCGGGATTATAAAATCCGTTGGATTATCTTCCAGCAGAGTAATTATGGCTTATGTAGGGCAATATACCCTCTTGGCGCTCGTTTCGGTCATCCCGGGGATTCTGGTCAGCAATATCCTCTCAGGTACAATTATTGCAAATTCCATGGCTTATCTCAACACAGGGTCATCAAGTATGAATGGGCTGTATTCAGTAACAGGCATTTGGACTGGCGCGGCTGTAGTAGCGGTTATCTTCCTCTCTGCCCTGCTGTTTTCTAATAAGGCGCGCAGTGTCGAGCCCGCACAAGCCGTTCGTTATGGCATGTCGGAGAAGGCGTATTCCCAAAAATCAGGAGGGAGTGGAACATGGAAACGAAAGCTCCTCCAGAAAGGCGCTCTTCCGACTTCTATGATTATCGGGCTAAGAAGCGTCACGAAAAATATTCGGGGTTCGCTGCTGATTGTTCTGATATCGGCTTTGTCCACCTCTGTACTCGTTTTTGGTTTCCTGTTTGTATACAGCATTTCGTCCATACATGGAACCATTGCCAAATGGGGCTATGATTCGGCCGATCTGTCCGTAAGAATCGATAATCCAGCCGAATTGACCTTTGAACAGCTTAAAGAAGAGGTTCTTTCGGATCCGAGAGTTAAGAATTACTCACGTTACGGGGATGCAAATGCGGTATTGCCGATGCCTCAGGAGTCTGGGGTTGAAATGAAACAGGATACGATGGGGATATTACTGACGGTGGCTGATGGGAACTATGATGAAATTGGCTATGAAAATGTGGAGGGTCATAACCCAGTTTCTGACAATGAAATCTCGGTCGGTGTGAATGTTGCAAGAACTCTGGGCATCAAGTCAGGCGACTCATTGGACATTTACATTGAGGGTGAAAAACATACTCTGACAGTCACCGGAATTTACCAGGCGATCGCGAACATGTCCAATACGGGGCGAATTACCGCTGACGTCATCAGAAAAAGTAATCCAGACTATGGAAGTGCGATGAACACAACATTTCTTAATCTGCATGAGGGAACTTCAGTTGATCAATTCGTGAATGAATTGAATCAGCGATATGGAAGTGTAATCTGGATAGCAAGTCAGGCTACGCTGGTTGATGAGGTATTCTCCCAGGCTGTCACGATCATCGTACTGCCAATGTCGGTCATGGCGCTATTGTTTATCGTCATTACGTTTGTTATCATATACAGTATTTGCCGAATTAACATGAAGAAAGAGAGCCGTACCTACGGAATTTACAAGTCAATCGGTATGACATCCCGTCAAATCCGATTGTCGGAAACCACTGGAATCCTTGTCGTATCGGGGATCGGTGCGCTGGTCGGAATTCCATTAGGTTTAGTAGGACTCCCCCCTCTGCTTAACTTTATATTGGCAGATTACGGAATTGTTGAAGTTCCACTGATTATGAACGGTGGAGGGATAGCCTTGATGATACCTCTAAGCATCATCGCTGCTGGTCTAGGTTGTTGGGCAGCATCCAAATCTATTCAAACTACATCTCCTCGGCTTTTGACGATGGATTAATAGAAAAAGGGTGTCACAAAAAGCCATGAAATGGCTGCTTGTGACACCCTTCTTTTTTGAAGAGAGAGTATGTAAAATTGAATTGAGAACGCTCCGTCTTCCTCCGCCAGTAGTATATCTACTTTTAGAACAGCCTCTTTTTAAGCTAAATACTTACTTGACATGGAAATAAATAGTACTGTATTGTATTTTTATGCTTAAATTACAACTGTATCCTATTTTTGAGTATAACTCGAAAGCAAATTCTTCTTTTATCAACCACAAATCGACATTTTTCATCAAAATCTCCCAACATAGAGTATTTTTCATACCGCTTTAATTGTTTTAAAACAAAATACTACGAATCGAGGTTTGCTTATGCCAACTACGGCATTTTTGTTTCCGGGTCAGGGATCACAATATGTCGGTATGGGAAGAAAGTTGCACGATGAATTTACTGTAGCAAAGCGTTACTTTGAAGAAGCGAACGATGCGCTGGGGTTCAATCTTACTGAAATGTGTTTTGAAGGCAGCCATTCACAGCTTATGCAGACAATGAATACACAACCGGCCATATTGGCAGTAAGCGTTATTGCCTTCGAAATCGGCAGGAGGGAACTGGGGTGGCAACCTGATTTTATGGCCGGACATAGTCTTGGCGAATATTCCGCACTTGTATGCAGCGGTGTGCTATCTTTTCGGGACGGGCTCGGGATTGTAAGGAAGCGGGGGATGTTAATGCAAGCTGCGCATTCTTCTGACATTGGAGCGATGGTCGCTGTGACGCATGCTGCTTCTGATCAATTGGAGGAGTTTTGTCGTCAAGCTAGTAACGACACATCACAAGTTGTTATTGCTTGTTATAACTCTTTGAACCAACATGTGCTTGCCGGTCATCGAATAGCTGTACAATCGGTGGTTCATCGGCTGCAAGCGCAATTTACAGATGTAAGCGTTAAATATTTAAATGTTAGCGCCCCCTTTCATAGTCCATTGATGCAATCAGCGGCGGAGCAACTGGCCGTTGAACTGGAGAGGATTGAGACTAGGGACGCACGGTGGCCGGTCATATCGAACGTGACGGCAAGAACGTATGGGCGGCAAGAACTACTTCCGCTTCTTTACCGCCAAATGACCGAACCGGTTCGCTGGCTGGAAACGATGCATTATCTGAACAGTCAAGGAATCAGCCGAACGGTGGAAGTCGGGCCACGCCAGGTATTGACACATCTAATGAAGGGCACCTATCCCGCTGTTCAGACTTGCCAATTCGATCATCCTAAGCAATTGGAGGAGCTGCGTGCATGGTTTGACAGAAGCGAGAATAATCGTGAAGCCGTCATCGCCAGCATTCGAGAATCATTGACAGCCGCTATCATTGCGCGAAATCGGAATAACGATGCCATAGCGTACAGTGCCGGCGTAATTCTGCCCATCCAACAAATCAGGGATTTGATCGAAAAGTTGTGTGGAAATAATCCTTCGGATTTTACGCAAACGCTAAATCAGATTAAAAGTCTGTTGCAGTCAGTACTGTTCACCAAACAATTACCGCTGGAAGAACAGATGAAAATCACTGACAAGTTACCGGCAATGGATTAGGAAGCCGCACTAATGAATTTCATCATTTTTTTGGGGGGAAGAATGTGTACACAAAGCAATTTACAAGCCTGGTTGACGTATTGAAAGAAAGAGGGAACACAGCGGATCGGGGAATCATTTTTATTGAAGGGGACGATCAAGAGAAGCAGCTTACATATAAGGAGCTCTATGAAGAAGCCTGCGGATTTTTAGGCTACCTTCAAAAGCGGGGAGTGGAGACAGGGCAGGAGGTTGTGTTTCAAATAGACGACAATCGCCATTTTATTATCGCTTTTTGGGGCTGCATCCTTGGCGGTATGATTCCTGTCCCGGTAAGCACTGGGAACAATGACGAACATAAGAGCAAAGTATTTCGTATTTGGAATATACTGAATCGCCCTTATTTGCTTGCAAACTCAAAAATATTGAAAAATTTGGAAGAATTTGCGGTGAAAAGCGAACAGACAGAATTATTCGACAAGCTTCGCGGCAAGGTATCACTTTTTGACGACAATTCAGTATTCTCACGGGCATTCTCTCCCCAAATCTATAGTCCACATCCCGAAGATATTGCCTTTATTCAATTTTCATCAGGTTCGACGGGAGATCCCAAAGGGGTTATACTGACCCATCGCAATCTGATCTATAACGTTAACGGTATTATAAACAGAACTAAAACCACCTCTGAAGACTCCTATTTGCAGTGGATGCCTCTGACTCATGATATGGGAATGATATGCAACCACTTGACACCTCTGACAGCCAACTCGGATCAATATATTATTCCAACATCCTTATTTATAAGACAACCCGCACTATGGATCAAAAAAGCAAGCGAGCATCAGGTTACTGTCATCTCCTCTCCGAATTTCGGCTATAAATACTTACTGCAGTTTTTCAAACCGGAAAAAGCTGAGAATTGGGATTTATCAAATATCCGCCTGATTTATAACGGAGCAGAGCCGATTTCAACCGAGCTGTGTAATGAATTTCTGGACACCTTCGCCCCTTATGGTCTAAAACGGACTGCTATGTGTACTGTTTATGGACTTGCCGAAGCTTCTGTAGGCGTTGCTTTGCCTCCGATCGAAGATGAATTTGTGACCGTATTTGTCGACCGCCGTCATCTTAATATTGGGGAACAGGTTATTGAAGTTGATCAAGAATTACCCTATGCGTTGTCCTTTGTAGAAGTCGGTTACTCGATCGACTACTGCCAGTTGAGGATCTGTAATGAGGACGGAACAGAGTCAATGAACGGTAAGATAGGCCATATACATATCAGGGGGGATAACGTCACCAAAGGATACTACAATAACCCGGAAGCAACTGGTGAGCTATTAACACCGGACGGCTGGGTTAGAACCGGGGATTTGGGATTCCTCCGCAACGGTCAGTTAGTCGTCACCGGACGGGCGAAGGATATTATTTTTGTGAACGGGCAAAACGTATACCCTCATGATCTGGAGCGAATTGCTGAGGAAATAGACGGTGTGGAGCTCGGCCGAATAGCCGTATGTGGGATTTACAATACAGAAAATAAAAAGGAAGAAATTGTTATATTTGTCGTTTCCAAAAGAAAAATAGAGAAGTTTTATCCGATCGCGCTAAAGCTAAAGCGGCTTTTGAACGAGCGGGGAGGCTGGGAAATTGCGGATGTGGTTCCGACCAAACGAATGCCGAAAACGACCAGCGGAAAGATACAGCGGTATGTACTTGCCCAACAGTATCAGAATGGCGAGTTTACTGAGGTTTTACAGGAATTGAAGAGTATGTTCTCAGCAGAAAAAAAGGAAATGGCGGACGAGCAGCAAGAGTATCTCGATCCGAGGAGTTCGCAAATGGAAATTGAGCGTGATATCCAGCGTATCTGTCGCGAAGTCCTCGGGAAAGACGAGATCGGTGTTCGGGACAGTTACTTCGAGATGGGAGTAAACTCCCTCCATATGGCGCAAATGGCTGACCGGATCGAGAAAAGGTTTTCGGTCAAACTAGCAGTTGCAGATTTGTTCGCTTATCCGACGATTCATGACTTGGCCAAATTCCTGAAGTCTGAACCAAATTTATCCCATCAACCGGAGCAAAATGGAATTGATTCATCGAAACAGGATCATGATATCGCGATTATCGGGATGTCACTTCATTTGCCGGGTGCGGCAACGGTTCAGGAGTACTGGGGAAATTTGATGGAAGGCCGCCATCATATCGGAGAATTGCAGGGTAATCGGCGGGAAGATGCCAAAGATTATTTATCCGTGATGGGGCTGGATGTCCAGGAACCCGAGTTTAGTGCCGGAGGATATTTAAAGGAAATTGATAAATTCGATTATACGTTTTTCAAAATCACCCCTAATGAAGCCAAGTTAATGGACCCGAATCAAAGGTTATTTACTCAGCAAGCTTGGAAAACAATAGAGGACGCAGGATATGCCGGAGATAAGCTGCGCGGCCGGAAGGTGGGGGTATACGCCGGTTATTCAAAAGTGGGATATGATTACGAACGTCTGATTTCCAAAGCACAGCCGGACCAGATATCAAATTATATCGTCGGAAACTTGCCCTCCGTTTTGGCCAGCCGCATCGCGTATTTTCTTGATTTTAAGGGTCCGGCGGTAACCGTAGACACGGCTTGTTCTTCTTCCTTGGTCGCTGTTCATATGGCGTGTCAGGCGATTCGCTCTGGCGAATGCGAGATGGCGTTGGCTGGGGGGGTCAGAACTTCCATACTTCCCTTGTCTTTAGGTCTGGATATGGAATCCAAGGACGGTTATACCCGCGCCTTCGATTCAGATTCGGACGGAACGGGCGTGAGCGAAGGGGTGGCATCCGTGTTGTTGAAGCCTCTGGCTCAGGCGCTCCGTGACGGAGACCAAGTATATGCTGTCATTAAGGGCAGCGCGGTGAATCAGGATGGAACGACGGTGGGAATTACGGCGCCTAACCCTGCTTCCCAGAGTGAAGTGATCCGTGCGGCCTGGGAGGATGCGGGCGTGGATCCAGCAACCCTTACGTTTATCGAAGCTCACGGAACGGGGACGAAGCTGGGCGACCCAGTCGAGTTTTCAGCATTAGAAAAAGCATTTGCCGGATATACAGATAAGAAGCAGTTTTGTGCACTAGGCTCCGTGAAGGCCAATATTGGACACACTTTTGAAGCGTCTGGGATCGCTGGTCTGATTAAATCGGTTCTGATGCTTAAGCACCGGCAAAATCCGCCACTGCTCCATTTCAGAGAGCCAAACAAAAATATAAATTTAGAGCATTCCCCTTTTTATATTAATTCCGAGCCCGCTGCATTTGATGCAACGGAGCAACTGCTTCGCTGCGGAGTCAGTTCCTTCGGATTCAGCGGAACGAACTGCCATGTGGTTATGGAGGAATTCGTTGATCCAAGAGCGGAAGTAGCGGAACAAGAGGATGGACGATCCCATTTGTTCACCCTATCTGCCAAAAGCGAAGGCGCTCTTCAAGAGCTGCTTCGCAGTCATGTAGACCATTTGGACTTATATCCGTACCAGGCCTTATCCGATATTTGCTACACGGCAAGCACAGGGAGGGCTCATCTTGAGTACCGTATCGCATTCGTCTGCCACTCACGCGAAGAATTAGCCCGTAAACTGACAGATCTTGCTGAGAACAAAGGACAGCAGGGAATATTTCGAGGTGTACATCGGATCGTTTCCGAGTCAAACCGGGAACCCGGGCGGGGAGAAATCACTGAAGAAGAATTATACCGTATCAATGAAGAAGCAACCGGGATGATTTTGAACCTCGCTTCCACGGCGCTAGAGAGCCGGGGGTGGCAGCTTGAACGGTTATGCGAGCTGTACGTTCAGGGCGCGCGGATCGAATGGGACAAGCTCTATTCCGCGAGAAAGGTTCCCTTGCCGCTGTATCCTTTTGAACGTAAGCGCTGCTGGATTGAAATTGAACGAAGCGATCATCGAAAGGAGGAAGGACATACGAATTCTAAGCAAAAGGATTTAATGACGCCAACCGCTGAAACTTCCCATTTGTCGGCTGATGTAGAGAAAATAGTGAAGAAAATGATCGGTGATGCCTCAGGATTGGATGTGACTGAGATAGACAGCTCCGCCCACTTCCTTGAAATGGGACTGGACTCTATCATGCTTGTCCGGATTCGCAAGGAAATTGAACATATTTACCTGCTGGATATCGCGATTGAAAGGTTTTTCGACTCGATCACCAATGTCCACACATTAACCCGATATATTATCGAAAATGCCAATTTGAAACCGGCTGTGGCTTCGGCACCTAAGGAAGTCCCGAACCAGGAGGAAGAGTCCCAGAAGCAAGCGGTGCTTCAAGAAGCAGAAGATCAGCGACTTCAGGCTGCAGCGACTGTTTCCGTGGAGATGAAGGATTGGATATCTCCGCCGGTTGCGGGAGGCTCGGCATTGGAGCGGATTTTTACCCAGCAGATAGAGCTGATGACCCTTCAGCAGCAAAATGTGAATGATATTCTCGGCAGGCAGTTGGAGCTTTTAAGCGGCAGCGGGGCAAAGATGAGCGGAACTGAGGGAGACGTGCGGAATTTTGACGTTTTGCCGGGTGGATACAAGCGGGGAGAGAAAGAAAAGGTGAGACCAGACGGCCAGAGCACAGCCAATCTGTCCAACTTTGTATCCTCTCCTGATTCCAGCGTTGCTCCCGAATCGACCGAAGTGTTTCAGGCCGATCCTGCCGTTCGGGTTGCGCCAACCGGCAGCGGTGGGCAGGAGCCTAAGCCATTTATTCCCTATCAGCCGATGGTGATTGGAGAGGACGGAGATTTTACAGAGCAGCAGAAAGAACATCTGAATAAGTTTTTTGCGGAATATACAAGACGTACAGAAGGGTCCAAAACATATGCGCAGCGGACGCGGTATGTCCATGCAAACAACCGTAATGTACCGGGATTCCGTTCCTATTGGAAAGAAG
This sequence comes from Paenibacillus sp. FSL H8-0283, assembly GCF_045040675.1. Lineage (NCBI taxonomy): Bacteria > Bacillati > Bacillota > Bacilli > Caryophanales > Paenibacillaceae > Paenibacillus > Paenibacillus sp. FSL H8-0283. The sequence continues at coordinate 4,749,103 of NZ_CP150295.1, read as the reverse complement.
CAATTTATCCGATCGTGGCCGAGCGTTCTTCGGGTTCAAGGATGTGGGACGTGGACGGCAACGAATATATTGATTTGACAATGGGCTTCGGCGTAAATCTGCTCGGGCATAATCCGGAATTTCTCGTTTCAGAGATGAAAGAGCAGTCTTCTTCTACTCTGCCTCCGTTAGGCCCGATGTCTGATCTGGCCGGCGATGTAGCGGAAAGAATTAGCCGGATTACGGGCATGGAACGCGTGGCTTTCTACAATTCCGGAACAGAAGCTGTCATGGTTGCACTGCGTACGGTGAGAGCCGCGACGGGACGCTCGAAGGTCGTCATTTTTTCCGGCTCCTATCACGGTACATTCGACGGAGTGTTGGGGGTATCCCATCCGGATTCCGATGCTGCCGCGTACCCGATGGCACCTGGCATCCAGGCAAATTTTGTTCGCGACGTTATCATGCTGAACTACAATAAGCCTGAATCGTTGGAACTCATCCGCAAGTATGGACATGAGTTGGCAGCAGTGCTCGTCGAGCCCGTGCAGAGTCGCCGGCCGGACCTGCAGCCGCGCCAATTTTTGCAGCAGCTCCGGGAGATCACTTCCGAATCGGGGACGGCGCTTATTTTTGACGAAGTCATCACCGGGTTCCGAATCGGCCTGGCAGGTGCTCAAGCCTGGTTTGGTGTAAATGCCGATCTGGTGGTGTATGGAAAGGTGGTCGGGGGAGGTCTGCCCATCGGGGTCGTGGCCGGGAAAGGAGATTTCATGGATCCGATCGACGGCGGGAAGTGGAATTTTGGAGATATCTCCTATCCGTCAAAGGCCGATCGTAAAACCTTTGTCGGAGGCACGTTCTGCACTCACCCGCTCACGATGCGCGTGGCTCTAAAAACGATCGACTATTTGGAGTCTCAAGGTCCCGCATTGTACGACGAGTTGAATAGTAAAACGGATTATCTCGTGCAATCATTGAACGCCTTCTTCAAAGAGCGGAAAGTTCCGATTTATATGGTGAATTTCGGATCTTTATTCCGCTTCGTTTCCTTCGGAGACATCGAGCTGTTCTTCTATCATTTGAACCACAGAGGACTTTATGTGTGGGAAGGACGGAATTGCTTCATGTCCACGGCCCATTCCGATGAAGATATTGGTACGATCATTCACATCGTAAAAGAGACCGTGAGCGATTTACAGCGTGGCGGATTTTTGCCGGGAGACCCACCTCCGGACGATGACGGCGGAGGAGGAAAGCGTGTCAAGCTGTCCAATGAGCAAAAACAGCTTTGGATTTCCTCCGTTGCAGGCGGACCCGCTTCGGCTTCTTTGAATGAATCCGTACTGCTTCGAATGAAGGGGTCTTTGAATATTGATGCGTTACGGCAGGCGGTCAACTTACTGATCCGCAGGCACGAGGCACTGCGCACGGTCATTGATGCCAGCGGTGAATACCAAGAGATTCTGCCCGAGGCGCAAGCACCGTTGAGGGTGCAGGATATGCGCGGTGATCTGGCTGATAGTAGTAAGGATAATCTGGATCGCTGGCTGGCGGCGGACGCTTCCGAAGCAATCGATCTGCAAACCGGGCAGCCGTTGTTTCGGATTACCGTGTTGCAAATGGACGATGAGGAATACATTTTGGCATTTGCCTTCCATCATATCGTCATTGACGGTTGGTCGATCGCTATATTTGCAGGCGAGCTGGAAGAGGCTTATTCGGCGGTCTGCGAAAAACGAATACCGCAGCTGCCGCAGCCGGTCCAATTTCGCGAATATTTGCAATGGCAGGAACAAAAACTTCATCAACCCGATGCCGACGAGGCTGCGACGTTCTGGTCGGCCCAATGCAGCCAGCCAGTTCCAACCTTACAGCTGCCTTCGATTCACGGATACATTAGAAAAAAGATGTTCAATGGTGGCAGGTATACTCTGGTGCTGGACCGGGATGAGACGAAGAGGTTAAGGGCGCTCAGCATTCGTAGTAAGAACAGTATTTTTATTACCATGCTGGCTGCTTACAGTTTGTTTTTATATCGGCTCACCTGTCAAAGACAAATTATCGTCAGCATTCCAACGGCAGGACAATCCCACATGGGGGAAACCCACCTGATCGGAAATTGTGTGAATTTGCTTCCTATATATACGGAGCTGAATGACAGTGAATCGATCGCTGACTACTTAGGTGCCGTAAAGGAAGTCATGCAGCGGGTGGACCGGCATCAAAGTTATTCGCTCGCAAGCCTGATGGAACACATGCCCGATGTGCATATACCGAACTTGAATATGATGTTCAATATGGACCGTCCTGTTCGTCAACTGAACTTTAGTGGATTAGAAACTGAGCTTCTTCCGTACCCTGTTCGCCATTTGCATTATGATTTGTTTCTTAATGTAACGGAAATCAATCAAGAGCTGAGGTTGGATTTCGATTTCAGCACCGATTTATTCGAACCGGAAGTTATGAAGATTTGGGCGGAAGGTTACCGGCATCTATTACTTTCCATGACACAAGATTCCTCCATGAGTGTATCGCAAATGTCGCTGAGTACTGAAGAGCATACGCATGCGCTATCGCAGTTCCAGAATAAACATAAGGGAAAGTATATTCTTGATTCGCAGCGGAAACCGACTCCGATCGGTTCCATCGGCGAACTGCATACCTTGAATTTAGAGAACGATGCAATGATACCTTCGGGACAGCTCGCGATGATTGTTCCTTCCGGGGCGATGATCATGTGTGGGGATACTGATCGCTGGGCGGAAATTCGCGGATACCGCATCAACTTGACACAGTTGGAAGCCGAGCTGACGAAGCTGGAAAGCTTGAAACAGGCTCAAGTGGTTGTTCGGATAATAAAATGTCATCACGCATCCACGAGACTTGCGGCGTATATTGCATCTCAGATGCCGATCGAAGTTTCGCGTGTCCGAGTGGAGATGGCCGAACGCCTGGCCGAGTATGCAATACCTGCTGATGTGGCGGTACTGGAGTCGTTCCAGCGATTGGATGACGGATCCATCGACGAAAATGCACTATCCGGTCTGGATATGTTCTCGCAGGAACAGGAGCCGTTAAATGAGATGGAGTCCAGCATTGCTGAAATCTGGAACGAACTTTTGGGGACCGAGCATGTTGGTGCTAACGATCATTTTTTTAACATTGGCGGCAACTCTTTGAAAGCGACAGTCATGCTGTCGCGAATATACCGGGAGTTCGGTATTCAAATTCCAATTGGCCAGTGGTTCCAGCAGCCGACGGTTCGCCAGTTATCCGGGTTGTTGAACGGACATGCGGAGGAATCATACGATCTGATTCCGGTACAGCCTCAGCAGGAGTACTATGGAATATCCGCGTCCCAGAAGCGGATTTATATATTGGAGCAACTTGAGGCGAACAGTCTTATCCACAATATCCCGGGTCAGATCCATCTTGCGGGTGAACTGGATCCGGACCGGTTAATTACTGCTCTTCAACAAATTGTGGACAGACATCGGGTGTTTCGAACGTCTTTTGAAATTCGGGGCCAGGAAATTGTGCAGAGAATTGGTGATGCGGTTGTGCTGGACGTTCCGTACTCGGAACTTTCTTCTGAGGAAACAACAGATGACCGGTTCCGAAATTTCGTAAAGCCGTTTGATCTGACCCAAGCGCCACTTTTCAGGGCAGAGCTTGTCAAACTGTCCGATGCTGAATCTCTGCTGTTAGTAGATATGCATCATTTGATTTCAGATGGTTATTCCATGGCCGTATTTATGAAAGAGCTAGTGGGATTGTATCAAGGAGATGCACTGCCGGAGCTTAGAGTACAATACACGGACTTCGCTGTCTGGCAGAATCAAACGGTTAACGAACAACGTATGAGAGAGCAGGAAGCTTACTGGCTTAATGAATTTGTAGGAGAGCTGCCCACTCTGAATATGCCAATGGACTATCCGCGGCCTGGACAACTGAGCGTGGAGGGGGAACGACTAACCTCCTGCTTGGACGAAGGATTGACGAAAAGACTTCGCCGATTGGCCGCGGATACGGGCACCACGTTGTATATGGTTATGCTTACGGCTTATAAAGTACTTTTGCATAAATATTCCTGCCAGGATGACCTTGTTGTTGGTACTCCGGTTTCGGGGCGTATTCATCCCGACATCGAGCCGCTGATTGGTGTGTTTATCAATACTGTTGCGATCCGTAGTTATCCGGCCAAAGACAAGACATTTGCCGAGTATTTGGAGGAAGTTCGGCACAGCAGCATCGGAGCATTCGAAAATCAAAGTTATCCCTTTGAAATGCTGGTGGAAAAGCTCAATATCCGAAGAGACCCCAGCCGCAATCCGTTGTTCGATGTCATGTTTATTTTTCAAAATATGGAATTAGAGGGTGTGTCTGGAGCGGGAGTGACATTTAAGCCGGAAGAGAAAAATCCTGGTGTGTCGCCCTATGATCTGACGCTTAGTGCTGAGGACTGGAATGAGGAATCGGTAACCTTAAACCTGGACTATAGTAAAAAATTGTTCAAGCATGAAAAGGCAGAGCGGATGCTCGTGCATTATGTAAATATTCTAAATGCTGCGGCGGATCAATCCGCATTGACTCTATCGGAGATTGATATTTTATCCGCGGAGGAGCGTCAACAACTGCTGTTTGAATTTAATGCAGCCGAGCTTCTTTATGACAAGCAGTTGACAATCGATGAGTTGATCCGGCGGCAGGCAGAACGTGCTCCTGATGAGGTTGCGGTAATTTGGGAGGATAAGTCTTATACCTATAGTGAACTGGATGCCCAATCGGACCAGCTCGCGGCTGCGCTTCGGCAAAAAGGGGTGCTGCCCGGAACGATTGCCGGGGTAATGGTTACCCGATCGATTCATATGATCGTGGCTTTGCTTGGCGTATTGAAAGCGGGAGCCGCTTACCTGCCGATTGATCCGGAATATCCGGTGCAGCGGATTGAGTATATGCTGGCCGACAGCGGTGCACAAATTTTGCTGACCGATCAAGGGCTGGACGTCCAGGTGGAATACAGTATCGCAACGATCAACATGCACGATGAAAGCTTGTATCAGGGGATAACACCGGAAGATATGTCTTCCTTACCAGTTCATACAGCCGATCACAATGCGTACGTTATATATACCTCGGGCTCTACGGGAAATCCCAAGGGAGTCATGATATCGCACCGGGCAGTCCATAACTTTATCGAAGCTACGACCAAGGAGATCGCATTCTCCCCCGGCAAAAGCATACTGTGCCTGACGACGGTTTCTTTCGATATTTTTGTTCTCGAAACGTGGGTGCCTTTAACCAAAGGGCTCACTGTCGTCATCGCAGGAGAGTCGGACCAGCGGGATCCCTTAGCGCTCAACCGTTTGATCACGAAACATCATGTGCAAATGCTGCAAATGACGCCGTCCCGTTTGAAAATGCTCCTGGGCGGTGACCCGGACATGACATTTCTAAGCAGCGTGACCGACATTATGCTCGGCGGAGAACCCCTCCCGATTTATTTTTTACACCGACTTCAGGAGGGTTCCAGTTTAAACATATTTAATATGTACGGTCCGACAGAAACGACGGTATGGTCCTGTATCAGTAACTTGACGAAAAAGGAAATAGTGGATATCGGCACACCGATTAGCAATACACAGATTTATTTACTGGATGCCAACGATATGCTGGTTCCGATCGGGCTGCCCGGGGAGCTGTGCATCGGAGGAGATGGATTGGCCGAAGGCTACTGGCAGCGCGACGATTTGACGAATCAGAAATTTGTCGACAATCCGCAAGTCCGGGGCCAAAGAATGTACCGGACCGGAGATTTGGCTAAATGGCGAGAAGATGGATGCCTTGAATATATAGGCAGAATGGACTTTCAGGTTAAAATCCGTGGGTACCGGATTGAGCTCGAAGAAATTGAGGCAGCGATGATTCGTCAGCTTCCGGTAAAGGAATCCGTTGTGGTGGCCAAACAGGACAACCAAGGAAATTCCTACCTCTGCGCTTATTACGTTCCGCAAGCGGGGAGCGAACTGGGCTCGATTCGGGAAAGCCTGCTCAAGTCACTACCTGAATATATGGTGCCTTCCTACTTTATACCGCTGGAGCAGATGCCGTTGACGCTAAACGGAAAAATCGACAAAACAGCAATGCCTGAGCTGGAAGTGAGTGCACTTACTTTGGAGTCTTATACGCCTCCGGAAAATGCAATCGAAGATCGACTGGTTCTGATTTGGGAAGAAGAACTGGACCTTGAGCAAGTCGGCATTCATGATAATTTCTTTGAACGGGGTGGCCACTCCCTGAAAGCGACGATCATGATTGCCAGAATGAACAAAGAATGGGGTGTGGGAATATCTGTGGGGGAATTTTTCCATCATCCTACGGTACGAGGATTAGCGAGGTTGATTCAGCATGGCAGCCATCGTACGTTTGATGAAATTCCCGTCGCGGAAACTCGTAGCCATTACGCATTGTCAGCGGCGCAAAGACGTCTGTTTATCCTTGAACAATTAAATGGGGCCAGCACGGCATATAACATGACGGCAGCCTTTGAGGTCGAGGGAGATCTGGATATTGGAAAGCTGGAAACCAGTTTCCGTACCATGATACAAAGACATGAGGCGTTCCGCACCTCCTTCCGGACGGTCGACGGGGAGCCAGTGCAGATCATTCATCCTGAGGTTGAATTTGCCATTGAGCTTGTCGAATGCATGGACGATGCCGATTTAGTCTCGCTTTCCAAGAGATTCATCATGCCTTTCGATCTAAGCAAAGCTCCTTTATTTAGGGCATGTCTGGCAAAAAGGGATGCAAACTGTTATGTCCTGCTGATTGACATGCACCATATCATTTCGGACGGTTCTTCCATTGAAGTGTTCATAGAGGAATTCAATACGCTGTACAGCGGCGGTGAACTGCCGGAGCTTCGAATTCAATATAAAGATTATGCCGCCTGGTATAACGAGCAGCTGCATGAGGGATCGTTTGAAGATGATAAGCAATACTGGCTCAAGCAATTTGCCGTAGAGCCTCCAGTATTGAGTATGCCGACTGACTTTCCTCGTCCGCAATACCAAAGTAATGAGGGGGCAAAACTTGAAACTTCTGTCGGTTCGGAGCTGACAGCTCAATTGCAGCAGTTAGCGCTCGAAACGGGGACAACCCTCTATATGATTTTACTTGCCGGGTACAGCATCCTCCTATCCAAATACGCGGGGCAAGAGGACATTATTGTAGGGACGGCGTCAGCCGGAAGAGATCATGTTGATCTGCGCAAGGTGATGGGCGTATTCATCAATACACTGGCGATTCGAACCAGCCCAGAGGGCCGGAAGAGCTTCCGTGAGTATTTGATGGAAGTCAAAGACATATGCCTGAACGCTTATGAACATCAGCAGTTTCCGTTTGAGAGCTTGGTAGAGGCATTGTCGATTCCGAGAGACTTGAGCCGAAGCCCATTGTTTGACGTGATGCTGACGATGCAGAATGCAGACGAAGACGATTTTCAAGTGAAAGGTTTGGCAGTCAAGCCTTATGCGCTACAGCAGAACTCATCCAAGTTTGATATCTCTCTGCTGGTCAAACGGACCGGGGATAATATTCTTTTGGAATTCGTCTACAGCACTGCTTTGTTTACTGCTGATACACTGGAACGGTTTGCTCAGTTATTGGTCCATGTGCTTCACACGTGTGCGAACAGGCCGGAGCTGGAGCTTGCCAAGCTCTCCCTGCTGTCGGGTGAGGAGAAGACAGACGGTTCGCATAGGCAGCTGCTCCAAGATACCGAAGCTGCGAAGAAACCGGCATTTGGCACAATGATTGAATGGTTCGAGTCGACCGCAAAACGGATGCCGAATCAGACGGCGCTTGTCTGCGGAGAGGATCGATGGAGCTTTTCCGAACTAAATGGAAAAGCCAATCGGTTGGCAAAAATGCTGCTGGAGAACGGTTTCGGAGAAGGCAACCGTATTGCCGGGATTAGGATGGAGAACCGGCCTGAAACGATAGCTGCCCTGCTTGCTGTTTTCAAAGCGGGAGGCACGTATTTGCCGATTGATCCCGAGTTCCCTCAGGAACGAATCAAGTATATGTTGGCGGATTGCGGCGCCCAGTTCCTGTTGACCTATGCTGCCGATCTGCTTGCAGCTGACACTGGGGGGCAATTATTCCTTCTAGATCATCTCAAAGCGACAGATGGTCTGGAGAAGAATTTGAATATTCCGGTGAAAGAAGACGACTTGGCCTACTTGATCTATACCTCCGGGACAACCGGGACACCCAAAGGCGTTATGATCGAGCAGCGCAATTTGGTGAATTATGTGCACTGGTTTGTGACGAGTCAACGAATCGACGGCACAGACAAAACAATGCTCCTTTCCTCGCCCGGTTTTGATTTGTGCTATACCGCGCTGTATCCGGCGTTAGCGGGCGGTTGCGAGCTGCATCTGCTCGACCGACACGATTATGTGGACCCGGCTTTCGTACTGGACTACATGTCACTGAACGGCATTACATTTATTAAAGTGACGCCGTCTCTGTTTCACATTTTGGCGAATCATGAACGGTTTGATACGGAAGGGCTGTTGAACTCGCTGGAACTGATCGTTCTTGGTGGCGAGAAAATGAGGATCCAGGACGTTAAGCGATATTTTGAACGGTATCCGTACACCAGATTCGTAAACCACTACGGACCTACGGAAGCCACGATCGGATGTATTGCCCATCCATTCGACCAGGATTCATTCGAGGAATTCAGCAGTCAGCCGGTAATTGGGCAGCCAATCTTTCATACAGAAGCACAAATTATGGATAATTACGGAAACTTTTTGCCGGATGGAATACCAGGTGAGTTGGTGATCGCCGGGCGGGGGGTTGGACGCGGATATTTGGGACAGCCAGAACTTACGAACCAAAAGTTCATCTCCCATCCCCTCCATTCTGAACAGCGTCTGTATAAGACGGGAGACCGGGCTAAGCGATTGCCGAATGGCAGCATTGAGTTCATCGGCAGAGTCGACCATCAAACCAAAATCCGTGGTTACCGGGTAGAGCTTGCTGAAATCGAGTTTCAGCTTGCGGCTCATCCGGATGTGCAAGAGGCCGTAGTCACCGTGAAGGAGGACGACAACGGCAGCAAATACGTTTGTACCTATCTGGTTACTACGCAAGTGTTGACCGCGCAGGATATGAGAAACTATTTAGGGGCCAGACTTCCGGCATATATGCTGCCTTCTGCTTATGTTTTCCTTGACCACATACCGCTCAATGAGAACGGCAAGGTGAACTTCAAAGCGCTTCCCGATCCGGTCATGGAAGTCAAGCTTTGCGGAGAAGACTCGACTCCAATAAACGAAATTGAGGAAGTGATGCTGCGTGTATGGGAGGAAACGTTGGGCGTACAAGGTATAGGAACGGATCATAACTTCTTTGAATGCGGCGGCGATTCCATCAAGGCACTGCAGGTATCTTCACGATTAACAGCTTACAGTCTGCGGATGGAAATGAGGGATCTGTTCAAACATCCGACAATCCGGGAAGTGAGCAAATACGTACAGACGCTGACTGTCAAAACCAGTCAGGAGCCGGTGACTGGAGAGGTAGGCTTGACTCCGATTCAATATCGGCTGTTCGAACAGAAATGGGAGCATGTCCATCATTACAATCATTCAGTCATGGTGCACAGGCCGGAAGGCTTTGTTCCGGGGTTGGTCGCCGAGGCGTTCGATCGTCTGGTGGAGCACCACGACGCACTGCGGATGAGGTTTGGCATGGAGGATGACAGGATCGTTCAGTTCAATCAAGGGTTGGAAGAACAGGAGTATTACAAGCTGAATGTGATCGATCTCAAAGGAACTGCAAACACTGTGGCCGAAATCGAGCGGGAATCTGCCAAACTGCAGACGGAATTGAATATCGAGCAGGGACCGCTTATCCGACTGGCGATCTATCATACAAATACCGGAGATTATCTGTTATTCATCATTCATCATCTGGTCGTTGACGGGGTGTCCTGGCGGTTCATTCTGGAGGACTTCTCCACTGCCTACAAGCAATTGCTTGAACAATCGGAGGTGAAGCTCCCGGACAAAACGGATTCCTTCCAAGCATGGTCGGAGAAGCTGAGGAAGTATTCCGTAAGCTCGTCACTATTAAAAGAAACAGGATACTGGAGTGCCGTCGAGCGGACTTCTGTCACCGAGCTTCCCGTCGACCATTCGATTTCTTCGAATCAGGCAGGGGATCACGCGGTTCAGAAGCTGACATTGGACACCAATGTTACCCGTAGCCTGTTAACAGACGCTCACCATGCCTACAGTACGGAGATACAAGACCTTCTTCTTGCGGCTCTGAGCCGCACGCTGAAAGAGTGGGCAGGTTCCGGTAATATACTGATCCAACTGGAAGGGCATGGCCGGGAGGATGTAATAAAAGGGGTGAATGTGTCGAGGACGGTAGGATGGTTCACATCCCTGTTCCCGTTCGTGCTCGGAGAGAAAGGGACGGACGATCTTGCCGAATTGATCAAGAGTACCAAGGATGAGTTGCGAAGAGTACCGGGTAAAGGGTTGGGCTATGAAATTATGAAATATTTGACCTTCCATGACTCGACCTCCGAACTTTCACTGGATTACCTGCTCAAACCGGAGCTTGTCTTCAATTACCTTGGGCAGTTTGACCAGGAGGCAGCGCGGACGGCGGTGTTCCAAGTGTCCGACATTTCGACTGGACCCGAGGTCGGGCCGCAGGTTCAGAAGGGATATAAGCTGGAATTGAATGCCATGGTTTCCAACGGTCAATTCAGTATGGAAATAAACTACAACAAGTATCAATATCATCAGGAAACGATTCAGCGGCTCGCTAAGCGGTTTGGAGAACATCTTGAACAAATTGTCCAACACTGCTCCCGTAAGGAGGTTAAGGAAATGACACCGACCGACTTCCAGTACAACAAACTTTCTCAAAAGCAATTGGATGCCATTTCTCGCAAGCTGAAGAAGAAGCTATAGTCCTGCCGTAGGTGGAAGCTGCCGGATTGGTGGCAATCCGGCAGCCAAAGTAGATGGGGAGTGTGTGACATTGAGCAATCATGAAATTGATAAAATATACCCGCTTACGCCGACTCAAGAAGGAATCTTGTTCCATTCCTTATTGGAACCCGACTCTGAAGCGTACTTTGAGCATGTTTCCTTCACGATTCAAGGGATGCTATCACTTCCAACAATGAAGCGCAGTTTTACAACCTTGGTAGAACGATATGATGTATTAAGGACGGTATTTATATATACGGAAGTGGAGCAGCCCTTACAAATCGTCTTGAACCAATGCGAGCCGGAAATAAGCTTTGAGGACATTTCGACCTGTCCGAAGGAAGAACAGCCGAGGCTCATCGAGGTGTTTCAAGCACGGGACCTGGAGCGAAAGTTCGATTTAGAGACAGGTCCGCTCTTTCGCATGACTGTGTTCAAACTGGATAAGGATGTCTACAAAGTCGTCTGGAGATTCCATCATATCATTATGGACGGTTGGTGTATGGGGATCCTTGCCCAAGATTTGTTCCAAATTTATGAGGCTTTGGAGAGTGGTTCCTCGCTACGATTGGCTCCGGTATATCCTTATAGCGATTATATAAGGTGGCTCGGGGAGCAAGACCAGAAGAATGCTCTGCAATACTGGAGCCAATACCTTGAGGATTACGAATTGCGTGCGACGGTCCCATCCCTGGGGGGAGGGGATGATCGAAAAGGGTTCGATCATCGCAAATACCATTTTAAATGGGATGAAGATACAACTCGGCGCCTGAAAACGCTGGCCGTCAAACATCAGGTGACGTTAAGCACGGTGTTCCATGCGATTTGGGGTGTATTGTTGCAGCGTTATAACGACAGCGAGGATGTAGTATTTGGTTCGGTCGTATCGGGCAGGCCGCCAGAATTGCCTGGTATCGAGAGCATGGTGGGACTGTTTATTAATACGGTTCCTTTACGAATCAGAAGCTATAAGGACACCTCTTTCCAAGTACTACTTGCCCAAGTGAATGATTCGATGCTGGAAGCGAACCGGTATAACTATGTTTCATTGGCGGAAATCCAGTCAAAAACAGTACTCAAAAATCAACTGATCGACCATATTCTCGTTTTTGAGAATTATCCGCTGGAGACGATGGGCGGCGATGAAGGCAGACTGTCGATAGTCGACAGTGAAATGGTGGAACATACCAATTACAATCTGGACGTGACCGTATTCCCGGAACAGGAACTCGAAGTGTTGTTCACCTATAACGGATTTCTCTATGACGAGCATTTTCTGCAAAACTTGGAAGGGCACTTGAAGCAAATCGTGAACATTGTATTGGACAATGATGGTGTGTATTTGCGGGATATCGAGATCATCTCCGAACAGGAAAAGCGGGTCATTCTGACCGACTTTAACAACACGGAAAAGGAATTCAGGCTTGACAAGCCTGCGCATGAACTATTCGAAGAGCAAGCACGACGTCAGCCGGAAAAAGTTGCACTTCGCTATCAGGAGGAATACCTGACTTACGATCAGTTGAACCGAAAAGCGAATCGCTTGGCACGCATATTCAGACAGTTCGGGCTTGAAAAGGGTGATTTTGCAACGGTGATGCTGGACCGTTCACCGCTAATGGTAGCGAGCATACTCGCCATTTGGAAACTTGGAGCTGCTTATATACCTGTCGATCCTCAATATCCACAGGAGAGGAAGTCGGGGATCGTTGCCGATTCGGATGCCAGAATCGTTGTTGCATTATCCGCACACGTGGAGGACGAGTTGAAAGCACGTTATCCAGGCCGGTTTGCGGAGCTGGACAACCTTGTCCCTCCCGAGGGTGAAGAGGCCGAAAGCAATATCGGCGTCCCGGTAGAAATGACCGATTTGGCCTATACACTCTTTACTTCTGGTTCGACGGGAAAGCCGAAAGGAGTCTTGATCGAGCACCTGGGGATGCTGAACCATATTTGGGCTGAAGCGCATGATCTTCAATTATCTGATGATATTGTGTTCGCCCAGACGGCAAATCACTGCTTTGATATTTCGGTATGGCAATTATTCGGTGCATTGGTACTTGGCGGGACCACGGTTATCTATCCAGAGGAACTGATTCTATCACCCGAGAGGTTCATCCATCAGCTCATCCGGGATCGGGTAACCCTTCTCGAAGTCGTTCCTTCGTATTTGAGTATACTTTTGGATATCGTTAAGGCACGTTCACTTCGCTTTGAATCTCTGCAGCATTTGATGATTACAGGGGAGGCCGTCACGCCTGCGCTGGCTACACGCTGGTTTGAGCTTTGCCCCGGAATCAAAATGGTTAACGCATACGGTCCGGCGGAGGCATCTGATGATATTTGCCAGTATGTTATGGATTGTGCACCTGAGAATAAGGGATATATCCCGGTCGGAAAACCGTTGTCCAATATTCGAATGTATATTGTTAACAAGCAAACACAACTGTGTCCAATTGGAATCATTGGCGAAATTTGTGTAGCTGGAATTGCAGTAGGAAGAGGCTATCTTAATGATCCGGAGCAGACTGCAAAAGGGTTTATGGAGGATCCGTTTGCTTCCAGGCCAGGCGTTCGATTGTATAGAACTGGAGATTTGGGCAGATGGCTTCCTGACGGTAATGTCGAGTTCATCGGCCGCAAGGATCAACAGATCAAAATCAGGGGATTCCGGATTGAGCTCGGAGAAATCGAGCACAGGTTAAGCGAGCACGAACAAATTCGGGAAGCAGCAGTGCTTGTCAAGGGTGGGGCCGAGAAATACTTATGCGCGTATTACACGGCTTATGTCGATCTAACGGCATCCGAATTGAAGGAGTATCTGATCGCCTGTTTGCCGGATTATATGGTTCCTACAATCTTTATACAACTGGAGGATATGCCGCATAATGCCAATGGGAAAATTAACCGCAGCCGGTTACCCGAACCTGTCATCGAGCGTAACGAGGGCGAATTTGTACCTGCACGCAATGATACGGAGGAGTCCTTAGTTTCCATTTGGACTGAGATTCTGGAAGTGAAGAGGGTAAGCATAGAAGATAATTTCTTCGGTTTAGGCGGACATTCACTAAAAGCAACGATCCTTGTTTCCCGTATTCAAGGGGAGCTGGGTGTTGACGTAACAGTGAGGGACATTTTCGAGTATCCGACCGCTGCTCTTTTGGCGGAGCGAATCCGGGAAATGAACGGAGGTGTGTACTATGCAGAGTCCATTTCACCGGCACCTGCCGATGACGCTTATCCAGTGAGTCCGGCGCAAAAAAGAATATATGTGCTACATACGCTAGAGGAGTCGGAATCAACGGCATATAACATGCCATTCGCCTACCAAGTTCAAGGCCGTTTGGATTCCGCGCGCTTACAGCATATTATCAATCGGTTGATTGACCGTCATGAAGTATTTCGAACGTCGTTCCGCTTTGTTGACGGGGAGCTGGTCCAGATCATTCATCCCGAAGCGGACTGTAAGCTTGAAGAGGTAGAAATGACCGGTGCGGGTAAGCAGCAGATCGATGAACAAATCAAGTCGTTTATCCGCCCGTTTACTTTGGAAGAAGCACCGCTCTTGCGGATTCAATGGCTTCATACCGGACAGGCCGAGGGTGTGCTGCTGATCGATATGCACCACATTATTTCCGACGGTTTGTCGGGAGTCATTCTACTGGACGAACTGGAGCGGATGTATAACGACAACGGCCTGCTACCGCTTGACATCCACTATAAGGATTATGCCTTCTGGTTGAATGAACGGCTCGGCGGGGAAGAGATGCAACGCCATGAATCTTATTGGCTGGAGCATTTCTGTGGTGAACTGCCTCTATTAAACCTGCCGCTGGATTACCGTAGACCGGCCGTGCAGAGCTTTAACGGCAAGACATTGCAGCTTTCGCTGTCCCCGGAGCTTGCTGGATCGCTTCAGAAGCTGTCTCAGGACATGGGCGTAACTTTGTTTTCCGTGATGTTAGGTGCTTACTGCACCCTGTTATCGAAATATAGCGGTCAGGAGGAAATTATCGTCGGAACGCCGGCCGCCGGGCGTAATCATCGGGACGTACAGCACATGCTGGGGATGTTTATCAACACAGTGGCGCTTCGCAATTTTCCGGAACATCATAAGACGTTTCGCGAGCTTGTCAGGGAGGTTATGGATCACACGTTATCAGCAATCCATCATCAGGATTTCCCTTTCGAGCGGTTGGTGGAGCTGCTTGATCTGAATCGTGACACAAGCCGAAACCCGCTTTTTGACACCATGTTCAATTTGACGGACCGCGAGAAACCGGAAGTTGCTATAGGCGATCTGCTCCTCACTCCATATGAGCTGAAGACCGACATCTCCAAGTTCGACTTGATGCTGGATGTTTATGCGGATCATACCGAGATCTCTCTTGATTTGCAGTACAACACCGATTTGTTTTCAGATTTCACCGCACAACAAATGGGTCGTCACTACTTGCAGATCCTCCATAACCTTGTAACGGCTCCCGATATACCGCTGGGAAGCGTGGAGCTGCTCAGTTTGGAAGAGCGCAAGGAAATAATGAGTTGGGGCCGGGGACAAAAGGCAGCCTATGACTTCAATCTGAGTGTTCCTCAACGCTTTGAGCGTTTTGCGTATGAACAGCCTGATTCGCCGGCAGTGAAATTCGCTGGGGGAGTATGGAACTACGCCGAACTCAATGCCCAAGCCAACCGGATTGGCCGTTACCTTCAAAGGTGTTTGGGTGATCTGCCGGAGGAAGCGATTGCTGCAGTGATGTTGGAGCGCTCCCCCGGATTTATTCAAAGCGTGCTCGGAATCTGGAAGGCGGGAGGCGCCTATGTTCCGATCGATCCGGAGTATGGAGTAAAGCGTAAAGCGAGTATTTTGGAGGATTCCGGGGCACGAGTTCTTATAACCCGCTCGGAATATGTCCGGGATGGGTTGGAAGAGCAGTATGAAGGGGTGATCCTTTGCCTTGACTTGGTGCTGGAGGAAATTGAGAAGGAAAGCCCGGTGAATATCGGGAAACTGCAGGGTGCGGACAGTCTGGCATATATATTGTTTACCTCTGGCTCGACCGGAAAGCCCAAAGGTGTAATGATCGAGCATCGGGGTTTATTGAATCACATCCTTGCCGAAGCCGATGCTCTTGCTCTGGATCATCATATGGTCTTTGCCCAGAACGCCAATATCTGTTTCGATATTTCGGTATGGCAATGCTTTGGTGCTCTTGCATTGGGCGGGACGACTGCGGTGTATCCACAAGATATGGTACTTGAAGCAGAACGTTTCCTGGAGGCAATTACAGCCGATCGCGTGACGCTTTTGGAAGTGGTCCCATCTTATTTGACAGTCATGCTGGATGTGCTGGAACAGACAGGGATGAAACTAGATTTTCTAAGTCACTTGATGCTTACGGGAGAGACCATAAAGCCGGATTTGGCCCGGAGATGGCTGAACCTGTATCCCGGAATTCCAATCGTAAATGCGTACGGACCTGCGGAAGCTGCCGATGATATCAGCCAGCTTGTGATCCGCGACTTGCCTAAGGAGACAGACTTCGTCCCGATTGGTAAACCGCTGGCGAATTTAAATTTGTATGTGGTCGATAACCAAATGAAACTTTGTCCGGCAGGCGTTTACGGAGAAATTTGTGTATCCGGTGCGGGTGTAGGGCGTGGATATATCCATGATCCGAAAAGAACGGACCAGTCCTTCGGGAAAGATCCATTTGCTCCTTGTATCCCGGAATCGGGTGAAATCCCTCGTCTGTACAAGACCGGTGATTTAGGGCGCTGGCGGCATGACGGAAATCTGGAGTTTTTCGGACGTAAAGATTTTCAGGTCAAAATCAGAGGCTACCGCATTGAGCTGGAGGAAATCGAAGTTTGTATTATGCAATCCCCGCATATCAAGCAAACGATTGTATTGGCTAGAGAAGATGATACCGGAAGCAAATATTTGTGTGCATATCTGGTTCTGGAGTCTTCCGTGCAAGACAGCGAGGAGAATTGTCTCTTCGAGTTAAAAGATGAATTGGCAGCAACATTGCCCGGCTATATGATACCGGCCCACTTTATCATTCTTGCAGAAATGCCGCTTTTGATCAGCGGGAAGATCAACCGGGATGCACTGCCTGCTCCCGAACGCAGCGCCGCGTCGAGTGGGAATTATACGGAGCCCCGTAATGAAGTGGAGCAAATCCTGGTGACGATTTGGGAAGAGGTTCTCAGCGTCCACAAGATCGGGATTGATCATAATTTCTTTGAGCTCGGGGGGGATTCGATTCGAGCCATTCAAATTTCTTCGAAGCTGAGCAATCAAGGTTATAAGTTGAAAATGAAGGATCTGTTCCAAAATCCGGAAATTCGGAAGCTGTCCAAATATGTACAGGCGGACCACCGCGAAATTGATCAGGGGCCGGTCGAGGGGTTTGTGAAGCTTACTCCAATTCAGAAGTGGTTTTTTGAATGCGGATTCTCACCAGCAAATCACTGGAACCAGGCTGTCGTTCTGCATAAGCGTGGAGGATTCGATGCGGATCTGTTAAGGGAGGTCTTCACCGGGCTGATCCGTCATCATGATGCGTTAAGAATGGTTTATAAATGCGAGGAAGGATTATGGATGCAGTATAACAGGGGGGAGAACATTCGGGAGGAGCACCCGTGGTTCGAACTTTTCATCAAGACAATGGCCGATGAGGATGATGGCCGGATTGAGATGGCCCGAATCATTGATGAGCTGCATGGCAGTCTCGATTTGGAAAACGGACCGTTGGTCAAGGCGGGATTATTCAAGACAGACCAGGGTGATCATTTGGCGATCATTATTCACCATTTGATCATTGACGGTATTTCCTGGCGCATTTTATTCGAGGATTTGACGCTTGCGTATCATCAAGCAGAGCGGGGCGAACTTATTGCACTGCCGTCCAAGACGGATTCCTTCCAAACGTGGGCGAACCGACTGACGGAATATGCAAACAGTGAAATGCTGCAGAAAGAGAAGTCCTACTGGCGACAAATCGAATCGCAGAACATTAAGATCCTGCCCAAGTCTGGCCTTTTTGAGGGCACTGCAACAGTCTCGGATAACATGTCGTATTCCTTTAAGCTGTCTGCAGCCGAAACCGGGCAGCTTCTCGGTAAAGTGCATAAGGCCTACAATACGGAAATCAACGACATTCTACTCGCTGCATTGGGACGGGCCGTAAGGGAATGGACAGGCGAGGACAATGTTTTGATCTGTCTTGAAGGCCATGGCAGGGAAGACATCATGAAGAACGTGAATATCAGCAGAACGGTCGGTTGGTTTACTTCCATTTATCCAGTCGTATTGAATATCCCGAGTTCAGCGGATATATCCTACCACATCAAATCGGTCAAAGAGAACTTACGTCGCATTCCGAACAAGGGTATTGGCTACGGAATCCTGAAATACCTTGGTGAGAACCGGCTTGAGGAAGAGATGCAATTCCGTCTGGTGCCTGAAATTAAGTTTAACTACCTGGGGCAATTCGACAACGATGTGAATACAGAGCTGTTCAGTGCTTCCGACGTGCCATACGGTCAAACCGTCAGCCCGGAAGCCGAAAGGGAAGTGGCTTTGAATATTACGGGCCTTGTGGAAGATGGCTGTCTGACGATGTCGATCGACTATAATCTTGCGGAATATACAGGAACGGAAATCAGCCTCCTGGGCGGCCGTTTTAAGACACAGTTGATGGAAATAATCAAGCATTGCACGGAAAAAGAGACTCAGGAACTGACGCCTTCCGATGTGGGGGGAGACGATCTGTCCATTGAAGAGCTGGAAGCCATTATGGATTTTTATAACCAATAAAAATGAATTTAGGGAGAGATGGTCTTGAGCGATAAGCTGACTATTGCGGGGGTATACAACTTAACACCGATGCAAGAAGGAATGCTGTTTCATTCCTATTTGAACCCAGATTCCGCCGCATACTTCGAACAGTTTTCCTGCACCGTCTCGGGAAGGCTGGATGCCTTGATATTGGAAAAAAGTTTTAATGTCCTGATCGACAAATATGATGTGCTTCGGCTTAATTTCATCCATGAGAACACGAAAAATCCAAAGCAGGTTGTATTCAAAAAGCGCGTGATGCCTGTGTTTTATGAGAACTTGTCGTCGTTTGGCGAAATGGAGCAGGAGCAGTATATCCGCCGCTATATCCAAGAGGACCAGAAGAAGGGGTTCGACCTGGCCAAGGATGTGCTGCTTCGTGCGGCCGTGCTGCAAACCGGTGATCTCAGTTATAAGCTGATTTGGAGCTATCATCATATCATTCTGGACGGTTGGTGTTTAAAAACAATCGTTCAGGAATTGTTTGACGTCTATAAATCGCTCAGCCAGGGTACGTTTTCATCAGTGGAAGAGGCGCCGCCCTTCTCCCGATACATTCAGTGGCTGGATGGGCAGAACCGCGAAGAAGCCCGAAGCTACTGGGCCGGATATTTGGAAGGCTACGAATCAGATATTGAACTGCCCTCCTTTGGCATGAACACCCAGGTAGGCCGGAATGGCTATGGTCGCAGGGAGGTACGGCAAAGAGAGCAAGCCGTTCAAGTGGACCGTGCCTACAAAATAAGCCAGGAAACGACACAAGGGCTGGAGCATCTGGCCAAAAGTCATCAGGTGACTTTAAATACGGTGCTCCAGTCGGCCTGGGGCTTGTTAATGGGCCGCTATAACGGAACCGAGGATGTGGTTTTCGGTACCGTCACCTCCGGCCGACCGGCTGAAGTGGAGGAGGTTGAGAACATGGTCGGGCTGTTCATCAATACGGTCCCGATCCGGATCGCCTTCCATGGCGGGATGTCGTTCTCTGCATTAATTCGGGAGGTCCAGCAGTCCTCCTTAGAAACACAAAGCTACGACTTTTATCCGCTGGCTGAGATTCAATCCCTGACTTCCAAGAAGCAACATCTGATCTCTCATATTTATGCCTTTCAAAATTATCCGGTGAGTGCGGACCCTCTAGATGAAGGAGAAGAAGCGTTTGCAATTACTGAGCTTGAAGATTTTGAGCAGACGCATTATGACTTTAACCTAATTCTGATGCCGAACGCTGGGCTCGAAGTCAAATTTAAATATAACTCAGCCCGATATGTCCAGGCCGCAATGGATCGTTTGTTCCAAAATTTTGAGCAAGTGCTCGATCAGGTCGGCCGGAACGCTGACATTCTGATTCAGCATATTTCAGTCATTACAGACGACGAGAAACAGCAAATCCTGCACCAATTTAACACCGTCGGCGAATATCCGAGGGATCAAACGATCGTGCAGCTGTTCGAGCGTCAGGCCGGGATGATACCGGGAAACATCGCTATCGTGAATAAGGAACACAAACTGACTTATGCGGAGTTGAATGTGCGAGCTGATCGTCTGGCATCCCGACTGAGAAGAAAGGGTGTTGAACCAGATAGCGTCGTGGGCTTGATCGGCGACCGTTCAATGGAGACGGTAGTGGGTATGCTGGGTATTTTAAAGGCTGGTGGCGCCTATTTGCCTATTGATCCGGAATACCCGGAAGATCGCATTGCCTTTATGTTGAGGGATAGTGAGACGAGATGGATCGTTACGTCGGAGTGTTATGCGGACAAGCATATGGACGGAGTCGAATCCATCATTCTGGATCGGGAAGAGGATGAATGTACTTCAACTGTGATAGAGGACCGTGCAATCGATGCGGAAAAGATTCTTACGCCCTCAAACCTGGCCTATGTGATGTATACCTCCGGTTCGACGGGACGTCCCAAAGGGGTGATGATCGAACATCATAATGTGGTACGGCTCGTCCAAAACAGCAACTATGTCCCTTTTGAACCAGGAGACCGCATTTTGCAAACCGGAGCACCTGTATTTGATGCCTGCACATTTGAGATTTGGGGAGCACTTCTAAACGGCCTGGAACTTTATATCATCGATAAGCACTCCATTCTGGATGCGCAGCTGTTGGGAGAAGCGATTCATGAATACCGCATTACAACAATGTGGCTCACCTCTCCCTTGTTCAATCAGTTGTCTCAATTGGATCCGACGTTATTCCGTCCCCTTCGCTTCTTGATCGTCGGGGGGGATACCCTTTCCCCTAAGCATATTCAGCTTGTGGCGAACCAATGCCACAATACGACGATCATTAACGGGTATGGGCCGACTGAAAATACGACGTTTTCCTGCTGCTACACGATCCGCTCGTTCGAGGAAACAAGGATTCCGATCGGCGGACCGATTGCCCATTCTACTGCTTACATCGTCGATTTATACGGGCATCTGTGCCCCGTCGGTGTTTCGGGAGAACTGTGGGTTGGCGGTGATGGCGTCGGGCGCGGATACATAAACAATCTGTCCCTGACTTCGGAGAAGTTTATTGCAAGCCCTTTTATCGAGGGAGAACGGATTTATCGTACGGGGGATCTGGTAAACTGGCTCCCGGACGGAAGCATCGATTTTATTGGCCGGTTGGACAATCAGGTGAAAATACGCGGTTTCCGCATCGAAACCGGGGAAATCGAAAGCCGGATTCAGATGCATGTAAGCGTGAAGGAGGCTGTAGTCACAGTAAGAGACAAGGGTGACGGTCTGAAATCATTATGTGCTTATGTGGTTGGTGCGGAAAATCTCGATGCGACGAGTATGAAACAGTATCTTTTGAATGATCTGCCGGATTATATGGTACCTGTTCATTGGGTATTTATGGACCAACTACCGCTTACTCCGAACGGCAAAGTTCACCTGCAGGCCTTGCCGGAGCCCGTGGAGGCTAATGCTCTTGGTAACGAAGCGTTTGTTGCGCCTCGGAACGAAACGGAGCAAAAGCTGGCGGACATTTGGAGCGCTGTACTGGCCATTCCTTCGATCGGGGCGAATGACCATTTCTTTGAGCTTGGGGGTCATTCCCTGACAGCGTTAAAGTTGGTCACGGAAATGAAAAAGCAATTTGAGATCCAACTCCCTTTAAGAGATATATTCCAGACGCCGATTCTAGCAGAGATGGCAGCGAGGATCAACAGGAACGAAGATGAGGAATTTGTTGGGATCGAGCCTGCTCCCCTAGCCGAGTTCTATCCAGTGTCCTCTGCGCAAAAGCGCCTGTATGTTTTGAATAGTATGGCAGGAATTACAACAGCGTATAATATGCCGTTTGTCCTGCAAATCGAGGGTAAACTTGATGTCGACCGGCTGGAACAGTCTTTTCAAATCTTGATTTCCCGCCACGAGTCTTTACGAACCTCTTTTGCGTCTTTGCATGGGGAACCCGTCCAGGTGGTGCATGAGAAGGTACCCTTTGCTATAAAGGAATTGGAGTCTCATCCTAGTGAGGATATTGAGAAAACCGTCGACCGATTCGTAGTTCCGTTCGACCTCGGAAGCGCACCTTTGCTGAGGGCGGGACTATCTACAATAAGGGAAGAATGCTGTCTTCTGATCATTGATATCCATCATATCGTCGCCGACGGTGCTTCCATCGGAATCATCGTGCAGGAATTCTGCGAAGTGTATAACAGCCTGGGTAAAGAAGCAGTTGCAAAAACTCATGCAGGGCATTCGGTTCGACGTGTTCAATATAAAGACTTTGCCGTTTGGCAAAGTAAACAGTCCGGCCCCAGGGAGCAGCAGGAGCATTACTGGCTTAATCAATTTGCCGAAGAGCCACCCGTGCTTAATTGGTTGACCGATTATCCACGACCGCAGATTCAAAGCTTTGAAGGAGCTTTTTCCTCAGTGAATCTCGATGAAGAGCTGACGTCCCGGTTGAAACAGCTGGCTAACGAAACGGGAGCCACCTTGTATATGGTTATGATGGCTGCCTACAGCATATTGCTTTCCAGATATGCCTCCCAAGAGGATATTGTGATTGGATCTCCAACGATGGGCAGAACTCATGCAGACGTGCTTCAAACGGTAGGTATGTTCGTCAACACGCTTGCTTTGCGTGTAAAACCGGAAGGAACAAAAACGTTCGATCAATTCCTGTGCGAAGTGAAACAAACGACACTTCAGGCTTTCGAGCACCAAGACTATCCATACGAGGAGCTTATCGAGAAGCTCGGACTCAGACGCGACTTAAGCCGTAACCCGCTGTTCGACACGGTGTTTACGCTTCAGAATCTCGGTATTGAAGAGTTGGCTTTAGACGGACTTACCGTAAGTTCTCGTTCCTGGGACGGACGGATGTCGAAGTTTGATTTGACATTGACGGTAACGGAAAATGACCGGGGAATGTCCATCGAAGCGGAGTATGCTGCGAAGCTGTTAAAAGCCGGGACGATCGAGCGCCTGATGACGCACTACATTGAGGTTTTAAGGTCAGTGGTTGTTAGCAGACATATCAAGCTGGAAGATATAGAACTGCTGCCGCCGGAGCAGCGGAGCTGGATTCTGGAACAATTCAACGGTTCGAAAAAGGACTTTGCCCATAACCGGACCGCTTATGAGTTGTTTGCAGAACAGGTCAAGCGTACGCCGGACCATATTGCCCTCGTCTTTAAAAACCAGCGGCTGACTTACCGTGAACTGGAGGAACAAACGAGCCGCCTTGCTTACGTTCTGCTGGAAAAGGGTGTGAAACCCGGGGGGATCACGGCAATCATGGTCGAACATTCGGTCGAAATGATTGTGGCAGTGCTTGCAGTATTACAAACGGGGGCAGCATATCTCCCAATCGACCATGAGTACCCTGCCGATCGTATTACTTACATTCTGGAGGATAGCAAGGCTGGCTTGCTACTGACGAAAAATGGGCTGGTACAATCGAAAGGTTTGAGTCTCCCCTGGATCGATTTAGAGGCAGTGCTGATGCCAAACAGTGAGCTTCATATACAGAAGCCGTTCTCGACGCCAAAGGGTTCGTCCGCCGACTTGGCCTATGTGATCTATACGTCAGGGTCTACGGGGAAACCGAAAGGCGTGATGATCGAACACCGCTCCCTGCTCAATATGACAGGATGGTATCAATCGTATTACGGGCTGACGCCTGAGGACAAAAGTACCAAATACGCCGGATTCGGCTTTGATGCCTCTGTGTGGGAGATATTCCCATCACTCTTGTCGGGCGGTGAGCTTCATATTATCCCGGAGGAAATCCGATACGATGTGCCGCGATTGGCGGATTACTACAACGAACAGGGTATCACTGTCAGCTTCCTGCCGACGGCCGTCTGCGAGCAATTCACCCAGATCCAGAACGATTCCCTGCGTGTGCTGCTTACCGGTGGAGATAAGCTCAAGTCTTATCATCCCGTACCCTATGACCTGGTAAATAATTACGGACCTACGGAAAATACCATCGTGACGGCAGCTTTCAAGGTGAATGGCGAATACGATAACATTCCGATCGGCTGCCCGATTGACAACGTAAGGGTGTATATCCTTGACAGAAATGACAAGCTCCTTCCGATCGGGATTCCCGGTGAACTGTGTATTGCCGGAGACAGTCTGGCACGGGGGTACATGAACCGGGACGATTTGACGGCGGAGAAGTTTACCGCCGATCCATTTCAAACCGGTGAAAGAATGTACAGAACCGGTGATCTGGCTAGGTGGCTCCCTGATGGAAACCTGGAGTATCTAGGCCGGATGGACGAGCAGGTCAAAATTCGAGGTTACCGCATCGAGCTTGGAGAAGTGGAGAATGTCCTGCTCAAACAGGAGGGCGTTGCTGAGGCTATCGTTGCTGTGGTATTAAATCCGAAGCAGGAAACAGAGTTGTGCGCTTATATTACGACATCCCGTAATATTGCCGTCCGCGAGATTCGGGGATGTCTGGCGCGGGAGCTGCCGGAATACATGATCCCTGTTCACTACGTGGAATTGAACAAAATCCCGCTGACCTCCAACGGAAAGGTGGATCGCCGCGCGCTTCCGCAACCGGACTTTGCATCCGCTGCAGCAGATAATTATGTGCCACCGCGCGGTGTGACGGAACGAAAGCTGGCCGAAATATGGTCGGAGGTTCTCGGAACGGCCCCGATAGGAGCATACAGCCATTTCTTTGAACTGGGCGGGCATTCACTCAAAGCGGTAGCGCTGGCGTCCCATATCAAGGAAGTCTTCCAGATTGACTTTCCGTTAAGCAGTATTTTTCAACATCCTGCGATGGAACAGATGGCTGAGGCGATCGACGCTGTGGAACAAACAAGCTATTCCTCGATCGCAAAGGTGCCGGAAAGAGAGCATTATCCGGTGTCGTCAGCACAGAAGCGCTTGCTGATTCTCAATGAGCTTGTAGGGGCGGGGACGGCTTATAATATGCCTTTTGTTTTACAGCTAACGGGGGAGCTGGACCGTGCACGGCTGCACCAGGCATTTACTATCCTCATTCGCAGGCATGAAGCGTTCAGGACCTCGTTTCGGTTTGTAGAAGGAGAGCTGATGCAAATGGTGCATCACGACGTTTCTTTCTCTGTCCGGGAGCTTGAGGCACCGGAAGATCCGGACCATATTTCGGAAATCATAGAGCGGTTCGTTGAACCCTTCTCCTTGCAAAAGGCTCCGCTAATGCGCGTAGGGCTGGCAAACTTGGGTGAGGATAGGCATATTTTGATCATAGATATGCATCATATCGTTTCGGATGGAGGATCGATCCGCCTTCTTGTCGAGGAGCTGAACTTGCTTTATAGCGGCCAAGAGCTGGATGATACCTCATCACGCATCGAATATAAGGATTATGCGGCATGGCAAAGTGAAATGCTTCAATCGGAAGCCTACGCGAAGCAAGAACAGTATTGGCTGGAGCGTTTTGCAGGAGAGCTGCCCGCTCTAAACCTTCCGGCAGATTATCCACGGCCGCAAATCCAAAGCTTTGAAGGCGATGCTTTCTCTATTGCGATCGGCAGTGAATTAAGCTCCCGGATTCTTGGGACGGCTGCCCGGACTGGAACTACGTTATACATGTTCCTATTGGCTGCATACAACATTCTATTGTCCAAATACGCCAACCAAGAGGACATTATCGTAGGCACACCGACCTCTGGTCGACTGCAAAAGGAATTGGAAAGTGTCATCGGTATGTTCGTCAATACCCTGGCGATTCGAAATCAGCCGGAAGGAAGCAAACGGTTCATCGACTTTTTGGAGGAAGTTAAAAAGCATTCGCTGCAAGCATTCGAGCATCAGATGGTCCAATATGAGGATTTGCTCGAAAGGCTGAATGTACGGCGGGATGTCAGCCGAAATCCGCTGTTTGATACCATGTTTGCCGTCGATAACGTCGGCGTCGGGGAAATTCAGCTTGGTGAACTTCTTATAGAACCGTATGACTTCGACAACGGAACATCCAAATTCGACCTGATGGTTACGGCAGCAGAAGAGGAGGGGGAAATTCGCCTGGATGTAGAATATGCCCGGAAGCTGTTCCTTAAAGATACGGTGGAGCGGATGATCGCGCATTACCTTCAAATTCTGGAGGCCGTGACCACAGATGTGGAGATCCGGCTATCCGACATCCGTATGCTGACGGAAGAAGAACGGGGTCAGATCATTGGGGACTTCAACAACACGAAAACCGAGTATCCCCGTCAAACCATTCACGAACTGTTCGAGGAACAAGTGGATAAGCATACAGAGAGCATCGCGCTGGCCTGTGATGGTATCGAACTGACATATGGCGAACTGAATGCCAAAGCAAACCAGCTCGCGGCACTGCTGCGAGAGAAGGGTGTAGGGCCTGAACGGGTCGTTGCCGTCATGGGTGACCGTACGCTGGAAATGATTATCGGGATGCTCGCCATTCTAAAAGCGGGAGGTGCTTATCTTCCGATCGATCCTGACTATCCGCGTGATCGGGTGGAATATTTCTTCAAAAACAGCGGCGCCAAATGGCTGCTCGCCCGGAGCTGCTTTGCGGATCGGGCTGCCTGCGACGCGGAAGTCATCTTGATGGATCATCGGCAGCTCTGTGACGAGAGTGCCCCGAACCTGCTGAATAAGACGGGCACCGACAATCTCGCCTATGTAATGTATACATCGGGATCAACCGGACTGCCTAAGGGCGTTATGGTCGAGCATCTGGGCGTTTCCAGATTGGTCAAGAATACCAACTATGTTCGCTTCAGCACTGAAGACCGGGTCTTGCAAACGGCGGCACCCGTATTCGATGTCAGTGTATTTGATATATGGGGGGCGCTGCTGAACGGAGCGAGGCTGCACCTGGTCGACAAACTTACGCTGCTGGATCCGGTCCTCTTTGAATCCGCGCTTCAGCAGCATGACATTACGACTTTGTGGTTAACATCGCCGCTGTTTACACAATTTGCCCAACACAAGCCAAACATGTTCCGCAACGTAAGCTATTTGATTGTCGGTGGAGATGTTCTCTCCCCGAAACATATTCAGCAGGTAAGAGAGCAATCCGGTCCGTTAACCATGGTAAACGGGTACGGACCTACGGAGAATACAACCTTTTCATGCTGCTTCGTCATCGATAAGGCATACGGAAATAGCGTGCCAATTGGACCGCCGATCAGCAACTCCACGGCCTATATCGTCGATAAAAACGGGAATTTGAATCCGGTAGGTGTCCCCGGCGAGCTTTGGGTAGGGGGAGACGGCGTGGCTCGGGGATATATAAATAATGAAGAATTATCGGCTCAGAAATTTTTCTCCAATCCGTTTATTCCAGGTGAGCGGGTCTACCGGACCGGGGACGCCGCCAAATGGCTTCCAGACGGCTCTATCGAGTTTATCGGCAGAATGGACAATCAGGTGAAAATTCGGGGGTTCCGGATCGAGACAGGCGAGGTCGAGAATATACTGCTCAGTCATCCTTCCGTGAAAGAAGCCGTCATCCTTGTCAAGCAGGCCGGAGAGTCGCAGGATAAGATCCTTTGCGGTTATGTTGTGGCGGAGGTTGAATTGACCATACAGTCGCTAAAGGAGTTTATGGGACAACAGCTCCCCGACTACATGATTCCGACCGTAATCCTATTTATGGCTCAACTTCCGCTCAACGTGAATGGCAAAGTTGACCGAAAAGCGCTCCCCGAGCCGGATTATGACGTAACCGAGGGCGAATATACTCCGCCAAGGAATGAGGCGGAAGCTGTAATTGTGCAGGTATGGTCGGAAGTGCTGGGATTGGAACGGATTGGTGTCCACAACAATTTCTTTGAAATCGGGGGACATTCATTAAAGGCCATGCAGGTTGTTTCAAAGCTGGCTAATCTTGGCTTCGAACTGAGTATAAATCAGGTGTTCGCCCATCAGACTCCTGCCGAGCTGGCGGCTTCTACGGTACGTTCTGTAACGGTGGAATCTGAGCACCACTTTACAGATATTCCCACTGCGGAACAATGGCTTGGGGAACGCTTAGAACGCACATGCAACTGGAAAACTTATTCCGTTGACGGCGAGGAATTCATGGTCGTCCACATTTCAGGAATGGATGAGGGACTGAAACGGAGAGCAGAGAACTTGATTGCTGCACACCTGGACGAGAAGATTCAACCGCACTTCATTGCGGATGCTTTGAGCGCGCTGATTCCGACATCAGAACGCAACCTAAGCAGGCAAGAACTGAACGACCAATTGGGTTTGCGGCAGACGAATGGCGCAGACTGGGTAGAAACGATGATGAATTCGATCTCACGGAAGCAGAAGGCGTACGCCAAAGGCATTACAAACCAGCCGATAGTCAAAGAGTATGATATTTCGCCTTCCCAAACGTACCATTTCAAGCATAAAGATGTGTCGGGAACCATGGTGAAATTTGGAAAAGTGATTCAGCCGGAGTTGTTGGGCCGAGCCTTGCAGCGAATTGTGTCTGCCGAGGAAGTCATGCGCAGTGTACTCATCGAAGACACTGAAACGGAAACCGGACGTTGGCGATTGCATGAAAGCCCGGAGCAGCTCGAGCTGCCAACTTTAGATATTTCCGGTTTCGAACCAGAGTCGCAAAGGGATATTCTGCGGGCGCTTATGAAGAATTTTTTCATCAGGCCGTATACGGACAGCGATCCATTGATGTACCGGGTGCTGCTGGTCAAGCAAAACGTAAAGGAATATGTCCTGCTGCTCCCGTTCTCACATACGATATTCGATTACATGAGTAATGAAATTATTCGTAATCGAGTAATCCATGAATATGAATCACTAAGCCAAGGGAGAGTTGACGAAACGAGAAAAAGCCGTACCTTTACGGATTTTGCCGACCAGATTCGCAGAGGCCCGGAAGGGATATCGGCAGCAAGTTTTAACGAGCTTTACAATATTCCGTCATTTGAATCCGCTGCTAGGGAAATCGCCGTCAGTATGTATCGGCGCAGCGACTTGGATCCGGCAAAGATTACGGTTCTCCACCATAGCGTCCCATTTGATATGGAATTATCGCAAACGCTGGATGCAGAGTTTAAATGGAAGACAGCGTTGGGGATATGCGCTGCGTTTTTCGGAACGTACTTCGGTAAGTCACGGATTCCGTTGTGGATGACGCATTTTGGCAGACAGTACCGGGATCAGTCTTATTTCGATATTGTCGGTGAATGCATAGATTATATTCCGCTGTTGTTAGACTGCGGAGAAGAAATGGACAGGCAGACCGAATCGATCAAAGGGATGCTGAAATCCGCTTCCGAGCATAACATCCATTTTGCGAATCTGTTGTACAACGAGTCGATTGATCCAGCCTTTATGGATGCGGCGCAGCGGTTGGCTGCAGCCCATCGGGAGATGCCGATCAATTTCAACTATTTGGGAGAACTCGGCACGGAAACGGATTTGGACTACCTTGAGGAAGATGGTGTGAATTGCGATGAGCCTAACCGGATCTTATGCATGGCGTGGCACCAAGGGAACCGGATTCACATGACGCTTGTTATTCCTGCGGAAGAGAATCCAGATACTCTTCGCAGCATGCTTGATGAAGCCGCACGGAAACATATGAAGGGTGTAAAAATATGAGAGACTCAACAAATATAATCGTTTTCAGTCTAAGCAGATTAATCACCGAATTGGGAACATCCATTTTTCGTTTTGCACTCAGTCTGTATGTTCTGGATCTCACCGGTTCATCGAGTATGTTCGCTTTAGTGTTGAGCTTCACCTATATACCGGGCATATTCGTCAATATTATCGCTGGGGTGTTCGTTGACCGCAGCCGTAGTAAAAAAAGGATTATGATAGTCTGTGATTTTCTATGTGGAATCTCAGTTCTAATGCTTATGTTCATGTTTGAGGCTTTTCACGACAGCATTTGGCTGTTCGTTGTTTATTCTATGATCTTGAGCGCTCTTCAAGCGCTCTTTACTCTGACGGTAAACTCATCCGTTCCCAATATTGTCTCTCCGGAAAGGGTTCCGACGGTCAATTCCAGCACGCAGAGCATCAGTGCCCTAATCGGCATACTGGGACCGGTGCTCGGTGCAGCGGCTTATAGCAAATTTGGGCTGGAGCATATCTTTTTGATCGAGGGAGCCGCGTTCATTTTCTCCGGGTTTTTGAATTTGCTATTGAAATTCTCGCCCCGCAAAGAGGAGATCGGAGAAGCAAAGCCTTATTTTGAAAGTGTAAAAGAGGTTTACAAATACATTCGCCGCCGGGCTGCGATCAAGTATCTGCTGATGATTTTTGTTTTTATTAACTTTGTAATTGCTCCGGCAGTTTCCCTTATCCTGCCCTTTATCGTTTATCAAGCGCTCGATATGACGCCACAGCAATTATCATTTATCGAAGCGGCGCTGGCGGTAGGCGTAATTATAGGGGCCGTTGCTGTGTCGGTACCGGTCATCAACCGGTTTATTACCAACAAAATCTTCATTTTAATTCAGATCCAGGCGTTGATGATTGTCCTATGGATGTTCCCCGAGTGGCCCATCTTTGAGACAAGCACAAAGGTAGTGCTTATGATAGGCTTCATGATCGTCTTGATGTTCACCGGAATACTTAACACAATGGGCAATATTCCAATGCTTTCTTATGTTCAGCTCTATATACCTGAGCGAATAAGAGCTAGTGTTTTAGGGGTGGTGAACACGGTAATAACCATCGCTGTGCCTATAGGAATGGGGGTATACGGTGCACTTCTGGAAATTGTAGATTGGTACTATATTACATTGGTTTCCGGTGCCGGTTTGCTTGTGGTCGGCATCCTGGCTTACCGTAACCGCGATCTCAGAGAGTTTTTTACCCAAGGCAGCGAGCCTGAGCCTTTAAGAGTTGTGGAAACACACGAGGCCTGACAATTTCTATTGAAATTGCAAAAGACGAAAAGGGGAATGTAAAATGGATACGTTCGAAATGTTGGAGTCCAACGTGAGGTCTTATTGCAGAAGTTTTCCGGTTATTTTCGATAGAGCTAAGGGTGAGCAATTATACTCGGTTACGGGAGAAGCCTACATCGATTTTTTCGCAGGAGCCGGAGCGCTGAATTATGGGCATAATAATGAGTATATGAAGGCCGGAATCATTGAGTATGTAGCTCAGGACCGAATCATGCACGGACTCGACATGTATACGAAAGCGAAAGAGGATTTTATTCTTTCATTTTCGGAGCATATCCTTCAACCTCAATCTTTGGATTATAAGCTGCAATTTTGCGGCCCGACAGGCACGAATGCTGTGGAGGCTGCTTTGAAGTTGGCCCGTAAGGTCAAGGGTAGAAATGGTATATTTGCTTTCATGGGGGGCTTTCATGGGATGTCCCTCGGAAGTTTGTCTGTCACGAGCAGCAATGCGATGCGGGAAAGTGCGGGAATTCCGCTGAATAATGTGACTTTTATTCCTTACGGACAGTCTTTTGAAGGGTTGGATACGATCCGTTACATGGAGCATATTCTGTCAGATACGCATTCCGGTATTGGCAAGCCTGCAGCGGTTATTCTGGAAACCGTTCAGGCGGAGGGCGGAATCAACGTTGCTGAAAATGAATGGTTGCAAAGCCTGCGACAGCTATGTGATGATCACGATATTTTGATGATTGTCGATGATATTCAGGTCGGATGCGGAAGAACGGGTGCGTTCTTCTCATTCGAGCGGGCGGGAATCGTGCCGGATATCGTTATTTTATCCAAATCGATTAGTGGGTATGGATTGCCGATGTCGTTGTTGCTGATGAAACCGGAGCTGGATATATGGAGTCCGGGTGAGCACAATGGAACGTTTAGGGGGAATCAATTAGCCTTTGTCACGGCTAAGGCCGCGCTTGAATTCAGGACTGCGGAAAGGCTTGGGGAACAGGTACGCAAAAAAGAAGAATTTCTTAAGCAATATTTAAAATATGAAATTGAACCGCTATATCCTGGACTACATATTCGAGGCATTGGCATGATTTGGGGGATTGATGTCTCTTGTCTGGGCGAAGAAGTGGCACGGGAAATCACAGCGAATTGCTTTAAAAATGGGCTTATTCTCGAAAGAGCTGGTCGTAATGACACAGTGATTAAAATCATGCCTCCTTTGACGATAAATATAGAGAATTTGATGATTGGCTGTAATAAAATTAAAGAGAGTATCAGTAATGCTTGTCATGCGTATAGTTTCTAATCTTTCGTATATATCGTTGTTATGTTGGTAGGCGTATCTATTTTAGGTCGCCCCAGTCATAAAATCAATTGGAAGTGAACTATGACCCAGCATTTTAATTATCGCATACCTATGCAAATACTGGCTCAAACCCGAAATCTGGCCAATTTCCACAGGAGGTCTTTCAGGGGTCGTGGCAACAAGGATCGAACGAGAACGCCAATGATCTGCTGCGGGTGTTTTTTCCGAAAGGTCATGACTTTGCCTCCATCAATAACGAACGCTGTATTTTATTTTTCTTGTTTTCAAGTATTCCTCTCCGCAGTTTCCTGTAAGACATATTGGGGGAATAATT
The DNA here is from genome assembly GCF_045040675.1 of Paenibacillus sp. FSL H8-0283. Taxonomy (NCBI): domain Bacteria; kingdom Bacillati; phylum Bacillota; class Bacilli; order Caryophanales; family Paenibacillaceae; genus Paenibacillus; species Paenibacillus sp. FSL H8-0283. The sequence goes on along the minus strand of NZ_CP150295.1, from coordinate 4,716,282 downwards.
TGATAAAGACAACAGAATTAGAAATTGTTCTGTTGTCTTTTTTTTGTCTAAAATTAGACTGAACTAAATACGTCTTTTTCACAGCAACTGTTGAGAGAGTGTATGCTAAAGATCTATTAGCATATTCTTAACCGAAATGGTTTAACAATACAAAGTACTATTTCTTTAACTGGCTTTTATGAAGAGACGGAACAATGGTGTATACTATCCATAGGCATATATTACCTTTACCGTGCTGAACGATATAGGTTCAACTACACATTTACACGATAACGGAGAGGACACCTGTTGTTCTGTCATCCGAGTGCCCGTGTAAATAAACATATTTGAACTTATGTAGAGTCACAAAACCAATAAAACAATCTTATGGACGGAGGACTCAAGTTTATGTTGAAACAGCTTAAGCCATACAAGGTGTTACAGGAGCGCAGAATCGAAGAACTGAAATCGGATGCGTATCTGTTGGAACATCAGAAATCCGGAGCCAAAATTGTACTTTTGTCCAATCAGGACGACAACAAAGTATTCAGTATCGGTTTCCGTACACCTCCGGAAGATGATACAGGGGTAGCCCATATCCTAGAACACTCCGTGCTCTGTGGGTCCAAGAAATTTCCGGCCAAGGATTCTTTTGTTGAGTTGCTGAAAGGTTCATTAAATACATTCCTTAACGCCATGACGTATCCCGATAAGACGATCTACCCGATCGCGAGTCGTAATGATCATGACTTCCATAATCTGATGGATATTTACCTGGATGCAGTATTGAATACAAATATTTATGAGAATGAAAAGATATTTCTACAAGAAGGCTGGAACTACAACCTGACCTCTGCTGACGATGAGTTAACCTACAACGGAGTTGTATATAACGAGATGAAGGGTGCCTTTTCTTCACCGGAACGAATGGTGCGCAGAGAAGTGCTGAACTCCCTTTTCCCGGATACCACATACTCCTCCGAGTCTGGCGGATTCCCGGAAGCTATTCTGGATCTAACGTATCAGGGGCTGCTGGATTTCCACACGAGATATTATCATCCTTCCAACAGTTACATCTATCTCTACGGGGATATGGATATGGAAGAGAAGCTGCAATGGCTGGATGAAAACTACCTGAGTGCATATGATCGAATCGAGATTGATTCGGCCATTCAACTTCAACCTGCCTTTGCAGAACGGGTAGACACAGTTAAGACTTACTCTGCTGGAAGTACGGAATCGGAAGTGGATAACAGCTTTTTGACCTACAATGCAGTGATCGGCACAAGTCTGGACAAGGAACTGAACATTTCCTTCCAAATTTTGTTATACGCACTGTTGAACGCTCCGGGAGCGGTATTGAAACAGGCGTTGCTGGATAAGGGCATTGCGAAGGACGTCTACGGTTCCTATGATGACAGTCTGTATCAGCCTGTATTCACTGTGGGACTGAAGAAGAGCAATCTGTCTAGCAAAGAGGATTTCTTGGGAACGGTCAAAGAAGTGCTTGAGCGTGTGGTAAAAGAAGGCTTTGATCCAAAAGCGCTGCTTGCTGGCATTAACTCATATGAGTTCAATCACAGGGAAGCGGACTATGGCAGAATGCCGAAAGGCCTGATCTACGGATTCTCATCCCTGCAAAGCTGGTTGTACGATGAAGAAGCACCTTTCACTCATTTAGAAGCCAATGACGTATTTGCTGAACTGCGGACAAAAATGAACGAAGGTTACTTCGAGCAACTGATTGAGAAATATATTTTGCAGAACACACATACTTCTTTTGTGGCGCTTACCCCGGATAAGGGGCTGAACTCACGCAAGGAGGAAGCGTTGAAAGAACGTTTGAAAACTATTCAGGCCGGTCTTAGTGAGGAAGAAGTTCAGACGTTGATTCAGAAAACAGAAGCGCTCGCCGAGTATCAGAATACACCTTCAACCAAAGAGCAGCAGCAGGTCATTCCGACGTTATCGATTGAAGATATTGAACCGAAGGCCTCTACGTTGCATCAAACGGCGAACCAGGTCGACGGCACAACCATTCTCCATCATAACCTTTATACCAATGGAATTGGTTATCTGAGACTGTTGTTTGATATCAAAGAAGTGCCACGTCATCTCCTGCCGTATGCAGGGTTGCTGAAAAATGTACTGGGTTACGTGGATACTCAAAACTACTCGTTCAATGAACTGTCCAATGAAATCCATATCCATTCGGGTGGTATTCATAGCGGGATAGGATCTTATGCTAACGCGCATAAGCACAATGAATTCAAGGCGACCTATGAGTTCAACGCAAAAGTGTTATATGACAAGCTTGGATTTGCTTTTGATATGATCAAAGAAATTGTGTTCACGTCCCAATTCGATAATTCGAAGCGGTTATATGAGATCATCTCCCAGATGAAAGGTAATCTGCAACGTAATCTGATCAATAGCGGACATTCTGCGGGAATTGGCCGGTCTTCGTCCAAACATTCAGCAGTTGCCGATTTCAGAGAAGCTGTGAGTGGCATTGCCTTTTACCAGTGGCTTGAGGATCTTCAAGCGAACTTTGAGGCGAGAAAAGAAGAGTTATCTTCCAGCCTGCAAGAGTTGACGGGGTATATTTTCAGACCAGAGAACTTGCTTGTTAGTTATACTGCCGATGAGCAGGGATATGAAGGACTGGAGCAACAGGTATCCGATCTGAAAGCGAAGCTGTTCACACATGAAGTTGCCAAGGAAGAATTTACATTCACACCGGCTACTCATAAGGAAGGATTCCGATCTCCTTCAGAGGTGCAGTATGTGGTGCAAACGGGTAATTATATCGACAAAGGATATCAATACACGGGTTCACTACGAGTCTTACAGGGTATTCTGTCTCTGGATTACTTGTGGACCAATATCCGCGCCAAAGGTGGAGCTTATGGCTGTATGTCAGGCTTCAGACGGAACGGAGACAGCTATGTTGCATCGTATCGTGATCCGAACCTCGATAAAACGTACAAAGTATACGAAGAGATACCGCAATATTTGACCGATTTCCGGGCAGACGAGCGGGAGATGACGCGTTATATCATTGGTGCGATTCAGGATCTCGATACGCCGAGAACGCCTTATGGCGAAGGAGCATTCTCGCTGGAGTGTTATCTGTCGAATGTGACTGAAGCGGATCTGCAACAGGAACGTGACGAAGTGTTAAGCACGAAGGAAAGCGACATTATCGGTTTTGCTGAGCTTTTATCGGCCATACTTGAACAGCAACAGCGCTGCGTGATCGGTAATGAGAACAAGATTGAGGAACAGAAACAAATGTTTGACGAAACGCTGGATTTAATTAAAAACTAAGCGCTAGTCACACTTATCTCCGATCGAATAGGCAGCAAAGCGAAAGGCACTTTTATGAGCTGGTTTCAACAGCTTATAGAAGTGCCTTTTCTAGTGGGGAGGGACTGTCTCCATCCCATATGATATGAGAATGTGTGACGCTCTGCGTTGTTCAGGTGACGGCGAGCATATTGTATATTTTCAGGGTCCGCAGATCTTCCTTTGAGATTTTCAATTCATTATATAACTCCTGATTCTCGGGTAGCGGGGTTCTGGAGAATAACATTTTGAGCGCAATAGGCATGAAAGGTCTGAAGGAGACACCAGCCATGAGTCCCCACTTTTTCTCCGATTCCTGAAAAGACGCCAGAATATTAATGTATAGATTCTCCAGCGGCGTGGCCTGATTTTTCAAAATTAGCGTGGTGAGTGTATCATAATGCTCGGTGTGGCCCCAATACATATTCTCGCACTCCTGGTAGTTCTCAAAATCCTTCACATTCATATACATCACGGTGCGATAACGGTTGGCATCCGATTGAGCCATCATGTCAATGACACAACGAATGAGACTGTTGTTACGCCCGTCATAGAAGTAAGAATAGAAACGTGTGGAGTTCTTGAAAAAGCTGGACGGGACCGCATTCATCAGGGGAGATGCATGCCTTGGTTCTTGGTACAAGAGTTGCTCCACCTGAATGTTGAGCGCGTTAGCAATATGATGTAACGTGACCAGATCAAGTGTAATATCTCCGCTCTCATATTTGGACAGCGTACCCTTGCTCTTGAAGATCTGATCTGCAAGCTGTTGAATGGTCAGTCCCCGCCACTTCCGAAAGTTTCGTATTTTCTTGCCAACTTCCTGATTGATATTGTTCATAAACGGTTCTCCTTATGCAATGTTTCTTGAGAGTACGTGAAAATGATGAAAGTCATTCATAAAAATGATGTTATATGAGAAATATATCACTTTTTCATTGAAATACCTATTTTGGAGAAACAATTAACTTCATTTGTTTCGTCAGGATAGATTGTATTACATTTGATGCAATTCCTGCGTCATGAAATAATAGGTGTAATACGACATGAAACGACAATGAAAAAGTAAAGCAGATAGAGGAGCAGAAGCTATGAAATATAACTTTGATGAGATTATCGACCGCACAGGAACAAATGCGATGAATACGGATGGTTTCCGTCAATATATTTTTAACGCCACAGAGGACATGACTTTTCCATTCAAAGATGAAGAATTCATTCGCATGTGGATTGCAGATATGGAATTTGCCACACCTCCCGAGATTCTGGATGCAGTTAAGGAACGTCTGGACCGTAGAATCATGGGTTACTCTCAGGTATTTGATCCGGCATACTATGAAGCTGTCTCGAACTGGATGAAAAGATACTATGACTGGTCCTTCCCGCAGGAACATTTGGAGACCTCAAACGGGATCATCCCCGCTTTATATGAACTGGTGGAATATATCTGTCAATCGGATGAGAAAGTACTGATCGTAACCCCGTCTTATGGTTTCTTCAAGTCAGCTGCGGAGCATAACAATCTTGAACTGGTGTGTTCGGATATGATCAACGATCAGGGGCGTTACTCGATTGATTTTGAGGATTTTGAAGCCAAGGCCAAGGATGAGAAGGTAAGGGTATGTATTTTCTGTAACCCGCATAATCCATCTGGACGTGTCTGGACAACCGAAGAGTTACAACGTGTGGGTGAGATCTGCCTGCGGAACAATGTATGGATTATTTCGGATGAAATTCACTGTGATCTGCTGCGGACTGGCAAAAGACATACGCCACTTGCAAAGCTGTTCCCGGATACGGATCGAATCATTACATGCATGTCCCCGAGCAAAACATTTAACATGGCTGGTCTGATGTTCTCTAATGTCATCATTCCGAATAAGGCACTTCGAGACATCTGGCAGGCACGCCATTATGGTTTCAAAAACCCACTGAGCATCGCTGCCACTCGAGCGGCTTACGAAACGGGTGATGAATGGCTGAAACAATTAAAAGGTTATTTAGACGCCAATTTCGCCTGCGTAGAACAGTATGTGAAGCAGCATCTGCCACGGGCTGTTTTTCATATCCCGGAAGCCACGTATCTGGCCTGGATCGATATCTCGGCATATGCTCCACAAAATGTAAGTTTACCTTTATTCTTCGCTGAACAAGCGGGTGTATTGCTTGAAGATGGTCATATGTTTGTAGCGAATGGCGAGGGTTGTATTCGGTTGAATCTGGCTTGTCCGCGTTCTGTTCTTCAGGAAGGATTACGGAGAATCAGCAGTGTGCTTGTGAAAGAAGTCGAAGAGGTACCCGTACAAGTATAAAGTCATCAAGTCACCACGCAATAGCGTGGTGACTTTTTTGTATGAGTATACGGAATGTAGCAAAAATACGATTTTTTTTGAGGTGAACGTACACCCTGATGCGCAATTCTGGTCTGCTGTCCCCGGTTATGTTAAAATGGTGGATAGTCTATGAGTTGCATGACATGCGGCTCTCAGAAGGAAGAGCCCAGTAGTTGGGCTGAACGAAACTGTATTCATCAGGGGAAAGGAGCCTATACATATGTTTGGAAACGATTGGGACAAGGTGATTCAGGAAGAGACGGAAGCCGACTATTTTAACAAGATTCGTTACACTCTCGCCGCCGAGTACAAAACGCAGACGGTCTTTCCGCCCAAAGAAGACCTGTTCTCCGCACTGAAGCTGACGCCATATCATCAGGTTAAGGCCGTTATTATTGGACAGGACCCTTATCACGGAGCGGGACAAGCTCATGGATTAAGTTTTTCGGTTAGACCGGGGGTACGTGTACCGCCTTCTCTGAAAAATATATATAAGGAACTTCAGGCCGATCTGGACCTGCCCATTCCGAATCATGGATCTCTGGTTCATTGGGCGCAGCAGGGAGTCTTGCTATTAAATGCCGTTCTGACGGTCCGTGAAGGTCAGCCAAACTCCCATCAGGCATTGGGCTGGCAGACGTTTACGGATGCTGTCATTCGTGCGCTGAATGAACGTTCAGAGCCGATGGTATATATGCTGTGGGGGAGCCATGCCCAGAAGAAAGGTGCATTTATTAACAGGGACAAGCACCTGGTACTGGAGTCTACACATCCCAGTCCGCTGGCTGCGCATCGTGGATTCCTCGGCAGTCGTCCCTTTTCCAAAGCCAATGATTTCTTGACCTCCAAAGGTATTAAACCGATCGATTGGAAGATACCTGAAAACTAGACAGATGGAGGTGAGAACATTGCGACATTGGATAGGACGAAAAGTAGCGGTATATCGTGCAACAGGCATACGGGAGCCATTAAAGGGAACGCTGGTCGAGTGGGATGAAGAAGCGGAATGTGTACGAATCGGACCGAAACGGATTAAGGTATCGTTTGACAATATCGCAATGATCAGACCTCTTCCCGAAGAGAGTCTTCCCTTAAAGAAAGCACGTTCTGAAGTGCACAAGGTTGGATATGTGATGAAAAAGGCGATTCAGTTCGAAAATGCGATCTATTTCAAGTCACAGGTGATGATCTGGCGCCGTGCCAAAATAGTAGCGTTATCTACGACGATTCTGCGTCATGACGAGGATCAGGTTGAACTTGCAGATGGTCGGGTTCTTCGTAAAGACAAGCATATGTTTGTCGTACGTTCACGCCGTGGCATACGTTAGATATACGAAGATTTAATATTCATTTCATGCAAAGATCATACGGATTTAATATTTGGTCTGTATATTAGGTAATAACAACCCCTTCTAAATTGATGTGTATTGAAATGGGAGCCCGACCGGCTGCAAACGGTCGGGTTTTTTTTGTCCATTGGTTCTGTTAACCTGTTGTACATACCCATAACATTCATGTTATATATTATTAAAATAGATCATGAGAAGGAGTGAAACCCAATGAAACGTATAGCTGTTTTTGCAGGCTCCAATCCGGGAAATCACCCCGATTATACAGAGAAGGCTGTTCAACTGGGCAAACAGATTGCTGATAGTGGTTATGCACTGGTCTATGGTGGTTCTTGCATGGGCTTGATGGGTGCAGTAGCCGATGCTGCTCTTGAGCAAGGGGGAGAGGTAATCGGGGTTATGCCTACTGGATTGTTCCGGGGCGAGGTTGTTCATGGAGGGCTCACACAACTGATTGAAGTGGGAACCATGCATGAACGGAAGGCTACGATGGCTGAATTATCCGATGGATTCATTGCACTTCCCGGAGGTATGGGTACATTTGAAGAACTATTCGAGGTGCTGTGCTGGGCACAGATCGGTATTCATCGTAAGCCTGTCGGTTTATTGAATGTCAACGGGTATTATGGACCGCTGATGAAGATGGTAGAACACAGCGTACAGGAAGGATTTTCCAATACCTCCCATCTCAGTCTATGGAGTCTGGAAGCTGATCCGGCTGAACTGATCAAACAAATGTCATCCTATATTCCTGCAGAGCTGACTCAGAAGTGGTCACAACTCAACGGGAAATGAGTGCATAAGAAGACGGACCTGAACCTACTCGTTCCTCGGGAGAATTTTCGATCTGCCCAAGCAAGTTGCGCTATCGGACATAGTCTATAGTGTACTTCGATGAAGAGGGGAGTGTCACTCATGAGCGAACTCAAAGGTACAGGTTACGGATATTGCGGAGGCTTCGGTGGTGGAGCATGGACATCAACAGGTGCAATTCTGGTATTGTTCATTCTGTTGGTTATTATCTCTCGCACATTCATTCTGTAATTCGGTCAGTATCCCGGGACGGGGATTAAGCTGCAGAGGCAGCGCCCGAATAAAAAATGACCTTTCCAAAGAGACGCCGGTATATGCCGGCGTTTCAGGGGAACGGTTTTTTGACGTTTCCAGCATACGTTGAGTAATTGAAAAAGTAAAAACCTGCCCCTGAATAAGGTCAGAAGCAGGAGAGAGCCTCCTGAGCCATTAGCTGCACAACAAGCAGCTTACACCACAACAGCAGTTTGATCCGGATTACTTAACGATTTCCAGGCGATATATAGCCCGATGGCGGCTGCAATTAAGGAGAGTATTGCTGCAACAATAGCCAGCTGATCCAGTGTGTTGGGTGAACTGGAGTTAAGAGAACGCTGATTAGCCGTCTTACCGGATTTGTTTTTGATATGGACAGATGTTCTGGAAAGCCTGGAAGCCGACTGTAACTGGGATGTGTGAGGACGCGTAGGTATCGATTTTTTCTTTGAGGGATTCAATAGTCAACCTCCTTATAACGGAGTTCAGTGCTTCCATCGTTCATACTATGTTATGTCGATTTTCAGATTGAGTTCGCAAAAATGAGTGAATCCCCAGCCCGTTAGATGTTGAACCCGTTCGCTAGTATCAGCGAAGCAGGTAACCCATTATACGCTCTGTTAATACAGGTCTAACAAACGGTGTTTATAGTAAGGATCATAGAGTGAAGCTTGAACACAGGAGGCGCTGGAATGAGGAACTTGGAGATTATTGCCCACCGCGGTGCATCTGCCGTATGCCCGGAGAATACGATGAGCGCTTTTGAACGGAGTCTGGAGCTTGGAGCGACAGGCATTGAAACCGACGTGCAGATGACGAGTGATGGCAGACTGGTACTGATTCATGATGAGACGTTAAACCGAACTGGCGGCGCAGAAGACTGGGTTAAGGATACGACTTACGATCAATTGCGCACACGGGATGCGGGGTCCTGGTTCCATGCTGATTTTACCGGGGAACGTATTCCTTCTCTGGAGGAGTTATTCAAGCTGGTACAGGGGAAAGGAACACTGCTTAATCTGGAATTGAAAAATGGTATTGTGAGTTATAAGGGGATGGAAGAGAAGGTTATACAGGCAATCCGGGACTGGAATTTGGAGCAACAGGTCGTGCTGTCCAGCTTCAATCATGCTTCGCTTGTGAGATGTAAACGTCTTGCCCCGGAGATTCGTACAGCACTTCTATATATGGAAAAGTTATATCGACCCTATGATTATGCCGCCAAACTCGAAGCTACCGGCCTTCATCCCTACAAGCTGGCAGTCACACAGGAAGATGTTGCTGCTGCACTTGCACATGGCGTTGTTACCTATCCATTTACGGTGAATGATCCTGCTGAGATGCAGGCCATGATTGACATGGGTGTGCAAGGGATCATTACCGATGTTCCGGATGTCCTGGCATCCTTACTTACGGTACATGCCCGTTAAATGAGTCTGTATTTTACATGTTCTACATATGCAATGATAAGGCTGTGTACGAGCTTTTTGGCTCTTGCGCAGCCTTTTTGCGTGTGAAATTGTGTGCAAATATTCATATATGCAATAAACATGTCCTATTTGTCCATTGCCAGAGCCGGTGGATTCACTTACAATGGTCTATGGGAATGAGAATCAATATCATTAAAGTTCGGTATTCATAGAGAGGTGATTGTTATGTACATAGGTTTGAGCAGCTCCACTCATAACGAGGGTGGGCGCGTATGAGTTCACAAGCTTCACCAGAAAAACATAATCCGGATTCACCCACAGCGAAGATACACACTCGTCCGTGGGCGGCCACACTTATTCTTACAGGGGGAGTTTTGCTACTCGCTCTGGGTATGGCGTTGTCCATTTCTTTTGGCGCTGCTGATATTAAGCTTAGTGTAGTCTGGAAGGCCATCTTTGACTTCAATCCTGAGCTGACTCCACATCAGATCATATGGGAGATTCGGTTGCCACGTATCCTTGGAGGAGCAATGGTAGGTGCATGTTTCGCTGTAGCTGGTGCGATCATGCAGGGCATGACTCGTAACCCGCTGGCCGATTCAGGTCTGCTTGGGTTAAATGCAGGAGCTGGATTTGCGCTTGCAGTTTGTTTTGCCTTCTTCCCTGGCTTGCCATTTATGTATATCATCATGTATTCCTTCCTTGGTGCGGGGCTTGGTGTCCTGTTGGTGTATGGTTTTGGTGCAGCTTCTAAATCAGGCCTTACACCACTACGCCTTGTGCTTGCAGGTGCGGCTGTATCTGCGATGTTGTCGGCACTCAGTGAAGGGATTGCATTATATTTCAGAATTGGACAAGATTTGGCTTTCTGGACAGCTGGTGGTGTAGCCGGAACGAAGTGGTCTCAACTTGAGGTCATGTTCCCCTGGGTACTCGCGGCACTGATCGCAGGTCTTCTCATCTCCCGTTCCATTACTCTGCTTAGTCTCGGAGAAGATATTGCGGTGGGCTTGGGGCAACGTACTGGGCTGATCAAGCTCATAGGCCTGATTGTTGTACTGATTCTCGCGGGTACAGCTGTGTCCGTGGTGGGTGCGGTCGGTTTTGTTGGACTCATTATTCCCCATCTCACGCGGAAGCTGGTTGGGGTAGATTATCGCTGGATTATTCCATGTTCCGCTGTGATGGGCAGTCTGTTGCTTGTATTTGCGGATCTGGCTGCACGTATGATTAACCCGCCGTACGAGACGCCAATTGGCGCTTTGGTTGCCCTCATCGGGGTACCATTCTTCCTGTATCTGGCGCGTAAAGAAAGGAGGACTCTGTAACGATGGAATCCTCAACAATTGTTGGAGCAGAGCGCAAGAAGAGAACCAAGAGTACGATTGTCCTCATTGTGCTTGCCCTATTAATTATTACGGCTTTTGTGGTGAGCATGAACACAGGTTTTACCAAGCTTTCGCCGCTTGAGGTGTTGCGAACCCTGTTTGGTGGAGGCACGGCGAAACAGGAATTGATCCTGTTTGAATTCCGTCTGCCACGTATTGTGATTTCGGTGCTGGTCGGGGCCGGACTTGCGTTATCTGGTTGTATTTTGCAGGGAGTATCTCGGAATGCATTGGCAGATCCGGGGATCCTGGGGATTAATGCAGGTGCTGGTCTGGTCGTCATGTTATTTGTTTCCTTTTTCCCGACAACGACAGCAGCGCCGGTATTTCTTTTGCCAATTCTGGCCCTGATCGGTTCCGGTTTTGCTGCATTTCTGATCTATGTTCTCTCTTACAAAAAAGGAGAGGGCATTATGCCTACTCGTATGTTACTTACGGGGATCGGGGTAGCGGCGGGAATCAGTTCTGCCATGATCGTACTTACGTTACGGCTTAGTCCGGAAAAGTATCAATTTGTAGCTACCTGGATGGCAGGCAGCATCTGGGGTTCGAACTGGAAATTTGTAACGGCATTGCTACCGTTTCTTATTATTCTTGTCCCGCTTGTTCTGTATAAGGCACGTGTATTGAACGTACTGAATCTGGGGGACCAGACTGCAAGCGGACTCGGGACTCCGGTTGAGCGTGAGCGACTGATTTTGCTTGCGGCTGCTGTAGGACTTGCCGGCTCATGTGTATCTGTGAGTGGGGGGATCGGTTTTGTAGGTCTGATCGGACCGCATTTGGCACGTCGTCTGGTGGGTCCAAAACATCAATTCCTGTTACCCGCATCTGCGCTGATTGGTTCATTGCTTGTGCTGGTTGCAGATACGCTGGGTCGTGTCATCCTGCAGCCTTCGGAGATTCCTGCGGGGATCCTGGTTGCCATTATTGGTGCGCCATACTTCCTGTACCTCTTAAGCAAGACGAAATAGAACGTAATCATCATTGTGTGATTGCATAAGGAGGACTTCAGTCCATGCTTCGCCGTTTCTTTGCCTATTATAGGCCTTACAAAAAGCTCTTTATTCTTGACTTCAGTTGTGCGATTTTAGTCGCCCTGCTGGAGCTGGCATTTCCACTGGCGGTCAACCGGGTAGTTGATGATCTGCTGCCAGGCGGCCGCTGGGACTGGATTCTATGGGCGTGTCTGGCATTGCTCGGCATCTACTTATTGAATTCATTTCTCAACTTCGTGGTTACTTATTGGGGACACAAGCTCGGTATTAACATTGAGACGGATATGCGTAAAAGTCTGTTCAATCATGTGCAGAAGTTATCGTTCCGTTTCTTCGATAATACAAAAACAGGACACCTCGTGTCCCGCATGACTAACGACTTGATGGATATCGGTGAGATTGCCCATCATGGTCCAGAGGATGTATTTATCGCGGTCATGACGCTAATTGGTGCATTCAGCATCATGATGAGTATTAACGGGAATCTGGCGGTGTTAACCTTTATCATCGTACCGCTGATTATTTATCTGTCGCTCTACTTTGGTAGCAAAATGTCCAAGGCATTCAGCCGAATGTTTGGTGATATTGCGGACTTCAACGCTCGCGTAGAGAACAATATTACAGGTATCCGTGTTGTTCAGGCTTTTGCTAATGAAGAGCATGAAAAAGCACAATTCGCTGTGAACAACGGTCGTTTCCGTCAGACCAAACTAATCGCATACAAAATCATGGCCTGGAACTCCTCTGTCAGTTATATGCTGATGAAGTTGGTATCCCTCTTTGTCCTGGTATGCGGAACGTGGTTTGTCATTCAAGGCAGTATGACCTACGGTCAGTTCATTGCATTTATTATGCTGTCCAATGTGTTCCTGACACCGATCCAGAAGATCAACTCGGTTATTGAGACGTATCCAAAAGGGATTGCAGGCTTCAAACGTTATACGGAGCTACTCGATATGGAACCGGATGTGGAAGATCGTCCAGGAGCCGTTACGGTATCCCATTTGCGTGGAGATATCCGTTATGAGCAAGTGACCTTTGGTTATTCCGATCAGGAACCTGTTCTCAAAGGTATTGATCTAAACGTACGTGCAGGTGAAACTGTAGCGCTTGTCGGTCCATCGGGGGCAGGTAAAACAACGCTATGCAGTCTGCTGCCGCGGTTCTATGATGTGCTGGAAGGTCGCATCACAATCGATGGGCAGGAGATACAGGATATGACACTAGACTCGTTGCGTAGTCATATCGGGATTGTACAACAGGACGTGTTCCTCTTCGATGGAAGCATTCGGGAGAACATTGCCTACGGTAAGCTGGATGCATCCGAAGAAGAAATCTGGATGGCCGCTAGACGTGCCCAGATGGAACCTTTGATTCAATCCATGCCGGAAGGATTGGATACGTTAATTGGTGAACGCGGTGTGAAGCTGTCCGGTGGACAGAAACAGCGTTTGTCTATTGCCCGTATGTTCCTGAAAAACCCACCAATTCTGATCCTGGACGAAGCCACATCCGCGCTGGATACAGAAACGGAAGCGGCGATTCAGCAATCCCTTGCTGAACTGTCCGAGGGCCGGACCACACTGGTTATTGCTCACCGATTGGCTACGATCAAAAATGCAGACCGCATTATTGTCGTTGCTGAACAAGGCATTACGGAGCAGGGACGTCATGAAGAATTACTCGCAGCAGGTGGGGTGTACAGCCGCCTTCACTATGCGCAGTTTGGCGCGTAACCTATCCTATCCTATGTGGATGTAACAATGTAAATACGAGAAGTAACGCCATCGTTCTTGACTTGGAAGGAGTCAGGACGTTGGCGTTTTTTTCTTTTTCATGATCAATTGTGGGTCAGGGGTACTGTGCTCATATCTGCCTGTGATCATGGATATGGAAACGGGTAATATAGTAAAGAGAACACTTAACGTGTAAGATATGTTCATCATCTTGCAAGATATAGGAGGTACACGATATGCAGTTGAATGATATGCTGAAAATTCTTATAACCTGTCTATTATTTATTCTGATTTGGTGGCTACTGACTCAAGGGATTCGCAAACTTTCCAGTACTCGTGCGGGGTCCGGTTTACAACGCTGGGGTGGATGGTCCATTGGACTTTTCGTTGTTGGCGCCGTGCCACTCGGTTTTTCGCTATACACAGAGATCTTTGATAAGCGCCTGGATGCCAACATCGGGTTGGGGCTTGCCATGTTTTTTGTATGGGCTTATTGTGTGATCTTGTTGTGTGCGGCGTTGGTGGTATGGGGAAGGTACGTGTATAAAAGGGATATGAAGAAGTGAATATTTGGGTTGATCGTGTTGAGCCCGTCAGGAAGTTAAGGGTGAGCTAACCGCTGTATTTGTAACAATAAACTGATATGGAACGTTAAATTTAGAAAGAGGTGTTATTAAAGGGGGATTTACAGATGTCCAATCTTCATCGAGTCCTCATATTGCTCTCAATCCTAATCGTATGCCTTACGGGATGATCAGGATCAAACGAATGCAACTCTGTGCAGACTCAAGCGAATGCACCAAGTGAAGATGGATTCACTGGTTATGTGGTTGAACGCAAAGACAATTCCATTCTTGTGGTTGATCCTGCATATGAGGATTTCAGTGCGAACGGAGGAGGAAGTCGGTATTATCCGGCAAAATGGTTCTCCAATGCGCCTGATCCGCAGATCGGCTCTTATGTTGAAGTCTGGACGGATGGAGGCCCGGAAAATCAACCCTATCCTGGGGAGGCCAGAGCAGAAAAGATAGCGGTATCTTGTCCAAATACTCCAGACGGTGCTCATCTAAGTGAGGCGGACGCTATTCGAGGTGGACTATATTCACCAGATGGAGAAAAAGTACGTGTTCCTGTGATTGAAGATGTACAATTCTATCAGGATGCAGGAACGTGGGTGATTCGCATAAGAGACGCGATGTCAACAACGAAGAATCAAGATGAAATTGAGATCAGAGTAGAGGATATAGAGCCAGTAGAGTAACAGAGGGAGTTTATGATTTTGCACATTGAGATGAGGAAGGAAGTTTAAATGGATTTTAGGGAGTGCCTTCCCCGCGATAAGTTTGATTATGAAGCGGTGCGTAAGTTAAGTGAGTTCAGTGATGTCGAATTAAAAGTTATCATCCCAGAGCTTATGGAGTGGTTGCAAGACGGGAATTGGCCTATCTCTAAGCCGGTAGAGGATATACTATTGAGACTAGGCGAGGACTTAGTTCCTCATATTAAGGATGTATTGCAAACCCAAGATTCTACTTGGGAATATTTTATTTTGGTTGGATTAATTGATCGATTGCCTGTACCTCATCTAAGCATATTACGGTCGGATTTGGTAAGGATACTTGAGTCTCCTACACATGATGAGATACTAGAGGGGTTGGATGAGGTTATAATGGAACTTTTGGAAAAGATGAAGGGAGACCAACGAGAGGTAAGTGGGGATATTAGGCTACAATCTATATGATAAACAAGGAAACCGCCATTATGATTTTATAAAAAGGGAAAGGACTCCTCTGCCCATGAAACTATCAAGGTCTCAGCAATTAGCTCAAGAGCATGTAACCAATTATGCAAGAAGCCGCAAAAATGAGGCGGAGCAAACCATTAGAGAAATCCTTCGTATGTCCAACATCGAGCTGAAGACATTTGAAAAAGCTATCAATAAACTAAAATCTCATGCAAGTATTGCGCTACACTTTCACCCAGATCGATTAGATCCGACCATGAAAAGCGTGGCTGAAGCACTACTTGAGCAGGGAGTTTATAAAAGTCAGTTTGAGACTTTCTTATCGAATGGAAGTGTATCCGCATTTTCAGGTGGTGAACGTGACGTTTGGGAAAATAAAATGTTTGGCGGAGCGTACCAAATAAATGGCTCAACCAATAGTGAACGGCCCAAGTATGGGGCACTCAATGTTATGTTACATCCCGATGGACCTGCTCCGCGTTTTGGATCATGTTACTTCCTTTTATCCACTGAGGTCTCTCAACGTTGCACGTATACATATTTGGATTCTCACCAAGACCCCGAGGAAAAGGGAACGTATGAGGAATTTGACCTCATTTTGGCTGCTCTTATGAGGGATGTATTCAATAGTGGTTTTGCCATTGGTGAAAGAAATCTAACGGTTCAAAAGTTAATCGATCATATGCTCGTCAATCTTGAGAAACCATTCCAAAATCCATCTAACCAAGAGCCAAACCGAAATCTGGACCATTATATCGAAGCTCAGGTTCATGGTGATATTTCCCTTGAAAAAGATGTAGAGTTGCTTGTTGCCGACCCATCATTTAAAGGCACACATACAGGAAGAATCTTAGAGCAGATATGTTTAAAGTATTCCATTGATCTCCATTGGCACATGGGCTTTACACTATTGGTTGATGACGTTCCAATGGATTTTCGAGGTACTTCGATGCCTTCATTAGCCAAAAGAATTGCAAAAAGTGATTTGATTGATGCAGATATCATTGGTTCCGCAGCTATGGACTTGAAACGAAACCCAAGCCATTGGAGCGATAGAGGAACCTACAGAGAAGTTCTACAAGAGTTAAAATTACTCTGGCATGTCTTAGTGAGATATGGAAAGCCAATGGAAGAGTGAATAGTATTCTAACAACTTTGAGCGCCTAGCCGTTCAAGGTTGTTTTTTTATCATTCAAACGGATTATAGACTATACATTTATCTATGAATCTGCTGTCACAAAAACGAACGTATGTTTTACAAATACATTGACTTTTTGTCCTGACAACATTATATTATTGTCAGGACAAAAAAAGAGGTGAAGCAAATGTCCGCCAAAAAGATGGGGCGGCCTAAATCTGACAAACCCAAAAGCAGAACGATTGAGATACGTGTTGACGAGGAAATTATGAACAAGCTCGATATTTCGGCTGAGAAGCTGAATACGAACCGATCAGACATCGTTCGCAAAGGGATAGAGAAGATTTACGACGAACTCCAAAAATGAAAAAAGGAAGCAGCGTAAGTCCCACGAAGAACACCGCTGCTTCCTATCCCGCAATCACTTAAATGAGCGACTGCATAAATATCCTACCATGTGCAGAACGTTCATTCAAGTGAGGTGCGAATTGATATACAGGAGGATGCACATGAATTCGATATTAGAAGCATTATATAATGGACGACTTCGACCGGATGAGATGATGATGCCGACACATCCTGAATACCAAGCGTTAGGGCGGCAGATTGCAGCTCTGACAGAGCAATGGAAGAATCGTTTGAGTGAGAATGAATTTCTTGAGCTTGAACAGTTATTTGACTTGTGTGGCAGATGTGAGGGCATGCATACGGAAGCAGCGTTTGCACAAGGTTTTCGTCTGGGTGCCAACATGCTAATTGAAGTCATGAGTCAGCGTGAGGAATCGGTGTTGGAGTTTAACTAAGTTTAACGATGTCAGCAGAGATCCGGTTTACTTTTACAGCTAAGTTCTCAGGAAATGACGTGCATACAACATACTTATTTTGCACCATAAAATTGTATCATAAATTTAGTATAACAAAGCCCTCCAATCCTCTCTGCATTAAGCAGCAGGGTTCGAGGGCTTCACTTAAACATAGAGTTAAAAAACCTATATATAGGGAAAGAACCTGTTAAACAAATTGTTCCTTAATCCGCAATATTCCCCGCCATTTTTAGACGACGTGCAATTTCCTTAAAGTCTTCTTGTGAGATGCCCGGTGCAAATTCTTCCTCGACCGCAGGAGCTTCTGGAATCGGGAATCCTTCAGGTATCCCTTGGATGACTTCAAGAGGTTGTCCATCTTCGGGGTGAGTTCCTTTCCAGATCTGACCGATCGCATTGAAATCTTTATCACTATAGGTGTACAGCTTGGTGTGTACCCCTTTTTCTTCATATTTGCGAGCCTCGTTGAAGGCTTTGTTGTTCAGTGAAGGAATAGGAACCAGCTTGGTCACATTTACGCCAGTTGCAATCTCAAGTGCTTTTGCATATGCCACGACATGCACACCGCCACGTACCAGCAGGAAACCAACCACTTCCCGGGCTGCCGGGTGATCCGTCATCTCATATACTTTCATTTTATGGGTACGAGCGCCACATTCTAGGAAGAAGTTATGCAGTAGATCCTCGACCAGATTGCCGCTGTTGAAGACGTTTGCTCCCGTCCATGGATTACCCATAGAGTCAAAAGGCATTGCGCCTTGTGCACCTGCCAGGTAGTGATACGACAGACGAGCATCTTTTACGGAACCTAGCGGTGTATCGTCGGGTTCTTTGTACTCGGTTGAACCTCTGAGGCACTTGTTAATACCATGAGACACGAGTTCAACATGACCCAATTCTTCGGCCGTAATGCTCATGACGAGGTCATAGAAGGGCTTCAGCTTTTCTTTGGATCGAAAATTAAAAGATTGATAGAGGTAGTTGTTCAACGTTGACATTTCTCCGAATTTGCCGCCGAGTAATTCTTGTATAGCTGCTGCAGCATTCGGATCTGGCTTCTCGACATTGGGAATCTCAATCAGGATTTCATCCAAGCGTTTGAACATTCGGGTGTAACCTCCTCTTATTGGTATTGCAGATCGTGTAGAGTTTCAGATCGTGAAGTCACTCTGTCATGGCCTATTACACGTTTATTGGGTTTTTTAAACAAAAAATCAACCAAATGGGACTTTAGCATCGCATAACGCATGCCCCAACTCTTCTCCCATTTGTTATTTCCAATACGGTCAAATTTATGTATAATCAAACATTCAAACGAGTCTTCACGTACAAGAGAAAAGAGTCATGAATCCATAAAGGAGTAAGAGATGAACAAGCGTTGGATACAAATAGTTGGGATTGTGATGTTTCTAATGATTCAAATGTACATAAGCAGCGAGCCTGCCACAGCATATGACGTTACGAACGAGGTTCAGGTGGATGAACAAACGAGGCAAAGGCTTGAAAAGAAATACGGGTTGGAACGTCCTGAGGAGCCGAAGACACAACAACACTTTTTCTCGGGTGACTGGGGAATGAGTTTCCGGACGGAGCCTCCTGATTCGTTTGACCGACTTGTTCATGTGGTTCCTTTTTCCCTACGGCCACTGGCCTGGATCTTTCGTTTATTCGTGTAAAATGAAACCCGGACGGGCAATATAACAGAAACATATTGTCCCAAGGAGTGAGTGAAATGAGAATGCTCATCGTTACCGTCATGTCGGTAGTTCTGAGTTTAGCCGGAATTACATCAGGCACAGGCGCCGCCATCCCTGATTATGCGAAGTGGGGAATTATTGCGGTCAAAGAAACACAGACCAAGTATAATGTGGATATTTTGGACTATAAGCATATCGGTCGCACCTCTCTAACAGCAGATCAATCACGGGAACAGTTCAAGCTATGGGTTCGTGCGAAAGACGGCAAACAATTCGCAGTCTATGTGAATGTTGATTTTAATCCATCTACACAGCAGTTAAAGAAAGTAGAATTTTCGGAATCGGATCGACACTGATCCGCTGAACTTGGTCATTACAAGCCATGTTTTCATATTAGCTATACTATGGGTTGAACCAGACTGCCTTAATCATTAAGGTGAAAGTCTGGTTTTTTTTATTTTACAAAATCCTTTTTTTACTATTGAATAAAGAACTTATGTTCGCATATAATATGAAATACAAACAAACGTTCTTATCGGAGGGATGATTATGCTAGGGAAATATATTGGCCAGATGGTGGAGCTTGTCTACATGGATCGTGCAGGGCAGATTACGCAGCGACAGATTCGAATTAACAGTGTACGTGGCGGGATGATTAGAGCATCAGCGGGAAAAGAAGGTTCGCCCCGAACATTTCTGGAGCAAGGTATTCTGGCATGGCGTCCTGTTACCGATCTGAATGGGGAGGTAAAGTATGCTGAACGACTTTGAACGCAAGATTTTGCGTATTATGGTGAACTATGCAGGACAACGGCGCAGGCTGCCGCGTATGGATGAACTGGAGAACAAGACGGGACGAAGCAGAGCTTACATTCATGAGTCTTTGCTGGAGCTTGAACGCACCGGGCACATCGCGTGGGGGAGCAGGTCTACTCTGGAAGGGATACAGATTTTGCAGGCATGGGAACAGGTACAACAACCGATTCGCAAAAGCCAGCCTTCCGGTGATTCCGTAAAATATTTTACGGACTACTAGGTGTGTCTCAAACTTAAGCAAGCTATACGATGATGGATGTCAGCATCTAAACAGTCTGGGAGTCCAAGTTGGCTGATCCTGGCGAATGAGTAGATGATTTTCTAAGGAACACAGGACGTCTTATTAGGCCTTCCGCTCTCTTTTTAGATTATAAGGAATATCTGACACCTTATTTCCCTAAATCCCCTGACAAAAACGCTATAAAGGCCAAAAATTCTGATATAGCGTGTCTCAGATTCCTTCAATTTCTAAGGGGGCTTCAAATCCTTGAATAAGACGCCTCAGATTCGTTACCGCTCGTGGGCCTGAGTTCGGCTTTCAGTAGGTTTGAAGACACCCTCCAGTGAATATAAGAAAACGCCAACCCGGATATCCGGATCGGCGCTTACTGTGTCACATGTACGACATGTGCATCTATTTTAGAAATGGGGAAGTTGGTCCAGGTTGTTGGTTGGGTCACCGTCGGCATCGCCGCGAATGTACATTTCGCCATCCTTGCCTTTAAATACATTCACACCGGCAATAGCACCAGCTTTTACTTCTGCAAGTGCCTGCTGATAATCCAGTACACGTCCTGCTGAAGTCTGAAAAGCTGTCAGGTCACCGTCACCATTTTTCTGTACGGCTGTGAAACTCTCGCGTGTCGTTTGATCCATGATGTCACACTCTCCTTATATGACGAGATAGGAATCTGCTTACCTGATTAGCCTATCCGAATTCATCGGAAGTATGCACCATATGCTGATAAGACCTGCCAACGCTGAGGTTTTACAAGCTCTTTCTCATACGAACATGCAGAATATCTGCATCATAAAAAGGTTCTTCCGAAATCACTTCATAACCCAGTTTTTCATAGAATTTCTGTGCCTGACACTGCGCATCCAGTACAGAATAGGATAAGCCGAGTTCACGTGCCAGCTCCTCCATCGCGAGCAGAAGCACACGTCCATAACCAAATGAACGATGTGATTCAAGCACTGCGATTCGCTGCATTTTGGCTGTATCCTTGCTGTAATAGATCAGACGACCTGTGGCTACAGCTTGGCCATCCGTACTTAACAATACATGATGCACATCCGGACTGATGACATCATATTGATCAATCTCAATCTCGGCAGGCACCTGTTGCTCGATAACAAATACGTGATGGCGAATTCCCAGGGCTTGCTCCAGTTGTTCTTCTGTTGATACATAACTAATCTCAGCTGCCAATTCCATTCCTTCTTTCTGCTCTTGCGCGACATATCAGACTGAATTATACAAAAAAATGTTTTTCCTGTATAGTGAAGTCTGGAACATATTGGGAGAGGAGGGGGGAGTGATAGGCATGACAGGCATCATGGTAATTACATTGCTAATGTCGGCGGGAATGATTACTCTGTTGTATTACGTTACGAAGAAAGCATACTCACGCAAGTGGGATGAAGATGAGTAATTCACCTGTTAACCTTCACGGCAAGACTTCACTGCTTCCTCGCGGAGAATACACATCTTGAATTACAGATTTGGAGTATACGTCCAGCCAGACGGGCAGAGACTCACTATTTTCATTGGGCTGTTGTAATTGTTGGAATTGTACCGTATGTTCATCCTTCTCCAAGCCGCAACCCGTAACGTTTGTACTGAGAATCACAAGCCCAGCAAAGAGAAAGAAGCATTTGGTAAATGTATATTTATTGGATTTTGACCGTTTTGTTAAGTTTCTCATAGGGAATTCACCTCGTGTTGAAATGGTAATCTTTCCTTTATTGTGCACCATTTCGGGTGAATTATAACCAAATAAATCATTGACAATGAACACGGTTACTTGATATGATACTGTTACTTGATTGGGAAACAATTATATATCATGATCTGTTAGCTCAGTTAAATTTAGTAGTACGACCGTGATTGATACATCATAATTATTACAGGGCGATAGCTCAGCGGGAGAGCATTATCTTGACAGGGTAAGGGTCGTGGGTTCGATCCCCACTCGTCCTATATGAAAAATTAAAACAACTTCTTTTGAGAATTATATCTCAAGAGGAGTTGTTTTTTTATATAATAATATGGCTACCTCCAATAATATGTGTAGGTGGTTTTTGTTGATAATAAATTTAATGGCACAGTTTCTCTTCCTCTTTTTAAACAAAACTTAAATAAAACATAAATTCAGCGTAAGGTTCGTCTTCTATACTTGGTTCTGATGTCAATATAGAACAGGAGAAGGAGAGAACTTATGAATTATTCAAGTCCATTTACATCAAAGTTAGCCAGAGTAGGGATCGCGGGTACACTGGCTTTAATACTGGCAACAAGCCCACTTGCCAACATGGGGGTTGTTGCCGCGGAGGCAGGCCCAGCACCTGTATCTACGAAGATATATAACACACAGAAAGACTCGATAGAGCAGACTCCGATTCAATACCAGATCCAGGCTCGGTTGAATGAGAAGGACATGACGATCCAGGGGAGCGAGAAGGTAACGTATCACAACACAAGCAAGGATACCCTCCAGCAGGTGGTCCTTCATACATATGCTGACGCAAACCTCTCCAGGTCTACACAGGCGAGCATGTACCAACAGCATAATGAAAAGATTAGTGAAGATCACCCGGAGAAAACAGCAGAGGACTTTCTGGGTGGCATCGATATTCAGGCTGTAAGCGCAGATAACCAACCGCTGGACTTCCATAAGGAAAACCAGGCGTTGACCGTGCAGTTGAAAGAGCCCGTTCAACCAAGTGAATCGGTATCATTCCAACTGGAGTTTCAGTTGAATATACCCTATGGCTCACAGCGAGTTTCCTACTACAAGGACATGATCAATGGTGCACACTGGTTCCCGGTGATGTCTGTATACGACGAGGTTAAGCATCAATGGAACAAGACGCCGTATAGTCAAACATTTGAGAGTGAATATTATACCTCAGCGGATTATGAAGTTGATTTAAATGTTCCTGATGAGTATCAGGTTGCCATGCCGGGCACGATCACCACTCAAAACAGTACAGAACATGGTCGTAAGATTGTGTCTGCTGTAGCCGAGAATACGAGGGAGTTTGTTTTCTTTGCAAGTCCTAATCTTCAAGTGGAACGCGTTACCCGTAACGGTCTGACGGTGGAGTATTATTATTTCAACGATGACCCATCCAAGAAAAAGATAATTGACCGGTACATTAATCAGGCATTCAAGGTCATCGATTTCTATAGTGACAAGTATGGGAAGTATCCCTATCCAGAGTTCCGAATTGTCGAGACGTATGTACAAGGCGTTGCCGTGGAGTATGCGAGGCTCATCCAGATGGGACAGATTCAAAATGGTGCTGTTCCAGAAGAAGACACAACATTTGTTCATGAAATAGCGCATCAGTGGTTCCATGCATTGATCGGTAATAATTCGGAGACAGAATCCTTCCTGGATGAAGGCTTTGCTGATTTCTCCATGGTGTATTTTGCCGAGAAACAGGGAGATAAGCTAAATGGATTCAGATCCATACAGTTTGATACTGCGCCCGTAGATATGGCGATTGCGTCAACAAACGATGAAGCTGGGGATTTGGCAAGTTTGGTATATTATCAGAAGGGGCGACAAGCGATCTATCAGCTTTACCGTTCCGTCGGTGAAGAGAAATTTGACGAGTTGATGAAGACATATTTCAAACGCTACGTGTACCAAAATGCAACGGTAGAGGGGCTGCTTCAAACCATTGAAGATGTGCTTGGTGAAGAAATACGTTCAGAAATGCAGATGGCCCTATATCAGCCTGATTTTGTCTTAAAGCCGGAATACCAATTATCACAGGAAGAGACCGCCGCCTATGTGCATGATGTCTTACAAGTGCAATATCAGGCTGTCATGGGTATGATCCCTGATCTGCCATATGAAGTGATGAATCGATTGATGGACAAAGTCCTTCAAGGCGAGGAATTAACCATTGTGCTCAGCGATCAGGTGAGTAAGCTTGCAACTAAACAGCAGGAAGATATGGTTAATCAGTTGACCGGATTCCTTGATATGACTGGTATGAGATACGACATTATACGGGATCGCAAGGAACTGAAGCAAAAGATGAAAAAAGAGATCGGCAACAGCAACCTTATTGTCATTGGCAATGCCAAGTCAAACGGATTGGTGCAGGCTTTAAAATTCAACATTATCGACCGGACGAAACAGACGGGTTTTACTTGGAAAAATACCATGGATCAACCTCTCGCCGCGGGTGCATATGTTATCAAACATCCCTATAACCAGAATCGATTGATGCTTCATTATTTCTGGAATGAGGATCATCTGAGTGATGCGGCATTTGAAGCTTTTAAGCTGAAAATACAGGAGTCTATCGGATTCGCTAACGACTTTTACCAGTACTATGTATTGGATAACCAAGGCAAGGAGAAATCCAATAAAAAAGTTGCGAATCCCATATCATCACTTTTTGCGGAGTAATAAGGAGTTGGTTTTGCAGTTTCTTCGTTCAAACAGGTTAGCCAATTTGTATTGGTTAGCCTGTTTATGTTTTATATGAGAACCAGTCTTAGAATAATAGGCTACAAGATGGGCATAATGCTTTAACACAAAGGCAACTTCATGAATATACTTATCGGGAGAAAACAATAGGAGGGATTAATATGAAGGATCAACATTATCCGGGCGTACCAATGAAAGGGACAGTTGCTGATTACAACTGTAAAGGAAATAAAGGAATGAACAAAATGAAAGCGTATTCATATAATGCTAGAATTTGTCCTATCCTTTGTGTTACTCAGGAGCCGGTTGCGAATGAGGGTAATGTTGTTGATTTATCAATCCTATTAAAGGACACTTCGGATGTTTTATGTTCGCGACCGGTAAATGGTAATACCCTGCTCACGAAGGAGTTGAGTTCTCATGTCTATGACTGAAAATATTGCTCAGGCAGCACTGGGCGCAGCGATGAAGGCAAACAGGGCCGTTGCGCCTTATGATTATTGTGATGCAGAAACCAGACGGATGTACACGCCTCAATTTGATAAAAAAATGGACAATCCTATGTATACCGCTGCAATGGCGGGTCTTCAATCGATCTATTGGTTTCGGGCGATCAAGGTGAAGGGGCTTATCCCTGATGCAAAAGCAGATTATTATGCTACGTATTCTACCAACCATAATCACATCGGAGGAATTGGACTAGCCTACTCGAACAGCCCGACAGGACCATGGACCAAACACGGACAGGTGTATCTCGATACTGTGGTTGGGAATTCGACGGAAACTCCATTTGTGATCTGGAACGATGAAGAACAATTGTTCTTTATGTATTATCAACAAAACGGATTGGGGATCAATCAATCAACAGCACTTGCGACCTCTGTAGATATGATCAACTGGACAAGAGTGGGTTTGATTTTGGACAAACCTCCCGGGTTCCCAGGTGATGGTCATACCGGATATTTCTCGTGTTTCAGAAATGGTGGCAAATGGATCGGTTTCTCAGTGATGGGCGGTGGGGACTTTGGTCGTAAATGTATCTGGCATTCACATGACGGACGTAGCTGGTTAGCTGATCCAAGACCATTAATGGGTGGGAATGATGCCACTTTAAGTGCAGGAGAAAACATTTCGAGACCCAATGCTGGTGTATTTATGTACAAAGGGAGCATGTGGTGGCTGGGTATGTTATCAGCTTATGCTTCCGGTGGGGTTACGACGGTAGCTCGGCCAGCCATTGCCAAGATCAGCGCAGACTTTCGTCAACTGCTGGACAAACCTACAGATATATATTTTCCGGCATTGAATTGGGAAACGACCAATATGCAATCCTTGATGGTGTCCGTTATGGACGGCGTAGTGTACGTGTATTACAATACCGATCATAATATCGGTGTAGCCTATTCGGTGGGGGTGTAGAGATGGTTATACGTGATGCAGCGGGTCAGATCGTGCCCTTTGGAAAGGTTCACAAACAGCTTGTGGCCGATTTTCTTTACGGAACGTTACCGGATTGGGTGGAGGTGGTGGGCACCCCTACGTTTGAGCCTTTGCCCGACAGAGGGACCATTACCGTTACAACTCCGACAACGGCAGGAGCCACGGCAGAGTTAAAAATGAAACATCTGATTGACAGCTCGAAAGTAACCGCAATTGCAATCACTTTGGAAGCGCTACAATTAAACGGGAACATTGGAATCTCAGTTCAGGTTGGCATTAAATCGAAGGATAGCAAGGCCGGAATCACTTTTTTTCAAAACGTAAATCAGAAATATGGTATGGTCCGTGCCTATAAAGCAGATGGAACGTACACGGATTTTAATCAAAACATGGTGTTCTTCACCACACATGGCGTAGCAGGAGATGAAGCACAGAACCGTAAGAATCTCACTGTGTTGCTCTGTACCGGATTACAGTTCTCAGCTGGGTTCGAGAGACCGTCCGTATGGCTTGGTGCGGATGATCAATATGGCGGTGTTGCTGCTGACCTTAGCGGTGGTTTGTTCCAACATGGAGAACTGCAATGTCTTTTGAAACTGACTACAAGTAAGGCCGAGGCCAAGTATTTCAAATGTGCACAGATGAAAGTGGATATCTGGAGTAATTAATCAAACTGGGGAGAAGTCGGAAGATGAACAAGGTGCATGATTTGAATTGGAATGAGGACGAGAATAAATAGATTATCTGCATGGATCGGTAAGAAGACATACATGCAGTGATTTGGTACCTAAACACGGACACTTTGAAAATGAAGTGCAGTGTTTGGGTACCATTTTTATTTAGAGAATAAAGTCAGGCCAAGTTTGGTGGTTACAGCGAACAACTCAGAAAGTGCACTGACTTTAGGTTTGGGCTTGTCCGGGGTTAGAAATGAATTATTCTCCAAACGTGTTTTAAACTATATTTTTTTATATTAACTATTTACATACACAATTTAATTGTGTACAATGTAATTGTTAGAGATAAAATAGAAGTCAAAATTTAGTCAAAATAAATCTAATCAACTAAAGGAGTTTTCACAAATGAAAACATTATATGAAACAACAGTCATCAATACAGGCGGACGTCAAGGCATCGTACAATCCCCAGATAACGTGTTTATGTTGGATGTTGCTGCACCGCCTGAACTCGGAGGACAAGTGACGACAGCTACCAATCCGGAGCAGTTGTTTGCAGCAGGGTATAGTGCTTGTTTTAACTCCGCACTGGAGTTTCAATTGAAGAAACACAAAGTTGAGATTGAAAGAAGTACGGTAGCTGCAACCGTAATGTTGGTGACGGACTCTGAGGATAACGGCGTGAAGCTTCAAGTAGATTTGGAAGTTAAAATCCTTGGTCTAGATGAAGAAACAGCACAGAAGTTTGTGAAACTTGCCCATGACTACTGCCCATATTCCAAAGGAATCAAAGGGAACGTGAATGTTAACGTGGAACTGGCGTAATCACTGATACTATTTGTAGATAAGAAGCCTCCGAGAAATCGGAGGTTTTTTGGTGTTTTATGCATAAAAATCAATTTCGCACTCAATTGTGGGTTATAATGGTAGTAAGTTTACACAAAACTGCTGAAAGGGGAATGTACTTATGATGGATTTTAGCAAACCACCCCATGGCTCTGAGACCGATACCCACCGTCAGCGTCATCAGGAGAATGAACAGAAATACCTGTCCGGAGGCAAGAGCATTTGGTATGAAATCAGCAACTGGCTCATTCTCGGAGGTATCCTTCTTGTCATATTTTTATTATTTAAATACGTTTTCTAAATAGACACACAACCGGGCGAATCCCCATATGATGCATTACATTAGTAAGCACTTGGGGAAATGGGGAATCCGGGATGGCAAAGGCAAAAGGTAAGAAAGCTCCCGCATTAAAGAGTGATAAAATACGTGTATCCATGAAGTTGGTCACATCGGATGTATGCGAGAGATGTAAGACACCATGTACACGAGGTATGGATTACGCTGCACGTATGAGAATTGAAGGGGCTTTAGGCAAGGGCGTTCCCTGTATATTGACCCGCCATACTTCTTCATAACTCTTCGTATAATCCCGTATATATAACAATTATAGATCAGGGGCATCCTTTAATGAGGATCGCCTCTTTTTGTGCGTTCCAAGGGGTGGAAAAAATTCTGGATAAAAAATGAAAAATGATGAAAAACAGCGCAACTTTGTGGATGAATCTGCAGTATAAATGTACAACAGCTAGCAGCAGGGGAGGGAATATTGACGGGATGAAATGGAAACGAATATTGCTTTGTGTCACGGTATTCTCCTTGCTCGGCGGGTCTCTATTGTTTGCAGATTCGGTGAACGAGAAGATTCGTGTTCTCATTAACGGCAAGGAAGCAGCTGATGGAGGTTATCTCATTGATGGAACGACCTATGTACCTGTCAGGGAAGCCGGAGGCGTCGTCAAATGGGACAGCAGTAACAAGAGAGTAACGGTGATCAAACCGAATGTACATATTTTTCTCTTCAAGGGAGACACTGTATTTGGCAACGTTAACGTAGGTAAGCTGAAATTCAATGTATTTTCACAAGTGGACAGTCTGACAGCAGATGTAGCTGCGGTGAAAGTAACAATTACCAATCCAAGCGGTCAGGTGAAGGATATCCAGTCACAGGAGCTTACGACCCAGAAGGATAACTTCTGGTTCCGCACATATGATTTTACGTATGATTTCAGTCGTGCCGGCAAGTATCAGGTCGGCTTTCATATTAAAGAAAATGCAAATAGCAGCTACGTCCTGGTAGCGGAGAAAATCATTACAGCGCTGAACGATTGAAGCAAAAATAACCCTGTGAGTTAAATTGACCTGTGTCATTGAACATGTTACGATATGCAAGGTTACACAATTTCTATTTATAAAGCGAGGTATTTCAATGAGCGATCACACACATGAACACGGCGATGGCTGCGGATGCGGGCAAGACCACGACCACGACCACGAGCATGAAGAAGTCCTTCTCACATTAACAGACGAGAACGGCCAAGACGTGGAGATGGTTTTGGTGGAGACGTTTGACGTGGAGAAGCATGTTTATGCGCTCCTGCTGGAACGTAACAATCCTGAAGCTGACGGCATCATCCTGCGTATGGAAGAAGAAGACGAGGAAATGGTGCTCTACAATATTGAAGACGAAGAAGAGTGGAACCGCGTTGAAGCGGCTTACAACGAACTCGTTGCATCACAAGAATAGTCATTCTTTTGGAAACATAACATGAAGGCTCCTTGATCTCAGGGGGCCTTTTGTTTGTTTTTCAAGAGGTATACGAGCATTTACACCACCGGTTTGAACGACGAAATAGACGGGAAAATGCAAACTCGCTTGTCCCATAAAATAAAAAAGGACCAAGCTAGGGCTTGGTCCTTTAAGTTTATCCCCTGCACAGCGCAAGGAGGTTGTTTTAGAAAATGGCATCGGCTTCCACGATCACTTTAACGTTGGTTACGCTGCGATCTTCGGGTCCTTTGACGGGTAATCCAACTTCGACATGATCGATGATGTAGTCGATATTTTCCTGGGTAATAACCTCACCCGGTAACAGGATCGGGATTCCTGGCGGATAGACATAGATGAATTCCGAGATAATACGTCCTGCGGATTCCTTAAACGGAATCACTTCGGTATCACCGTAGAATGCATCACGTGGAGTCAGCATCAACTGTGGAATATCCGGAACTTTTACGACCAGTTCATGGGCCGGGTTCACTTGATAATAGGTACGGGAGAGATCCTGCAAAGCGTTCAGCAAGATATCCACACTATTATCCGTATCTCCTGGCGTAATGAGACACAGAATATTGTACATATCACTAAGTTCAACCTCAATGTTGTAATGTTCACGTAGCCAGTTCTCTGTCTCATACCCTGTAATACCCAGATGGCGAACATGGATCGTTACTTTGGTTGGATCATAGTTGAAGGTCGCTTCTGTACCCAGCAGCTCTCTACCGAAGCAATACAGGCCATCCATATCGTTAATCGAACGTCTGGCAAACTCAGCTAGTTCAATCGCCTTCTGTGCAATCTCACGACCGTGGAGTGCCAGGTTACGTCTTGATGTATCGAGTGAAGCAAGCAAAATGTATGAAGTTGATGTTGAGGTGAGCAGACTCAGGATCGTCTGTACACGCTGTGGATTCACGAACCCATTCTTTGTGTTCAGGTTGAGTACGGAACTCTGTGTCATGGAGCCACCAAGCTTGTGGACACTGGTTGCAGCCATATCGGCACCTGCTGCCATCGCAGACAACGGCAGATCCTCATGGAAATGAATGAGTACGCCATGTGCTTCATCAACAAGTACAGGAACTTGGTAGCTGTGTGCCAGCTCAACAATCTCTTTAAGATCGGTAACCACGCCGTAATAGGTCGGGTTAATTACAAGCAATGCCTTGGCATCTGGATGACGCTCAAGTGCGCGACGGATAGACTGTGTAGTTACTCCATGGTCAATGCCCAGATTGGCATCTTGTGAAGGAGAAACAAATACGGGTTTGGCGCCTGAGAAAATAATCGCGGACAGAACCGATTTATGCACATTACGGGGCACAATAATTTTGTCACCCGGTGAGCATACAGACAGAATCATGGTCATAATGGCACTGCTTGTGCCTTGTACACTAAAATAGGTATAATCGGCTCCGAAGGCATCTGCTGCCAAAATCTGTGCTTCCTGAATGACACCGGTTGGCTGATGCAAGTCATCCAACGGTGCGATGTTAATCAAATCTATGGAGAAGGCATTATCGCCAATAAATTCACGGAATTCGGTATCCGCTCCCAATCCTTTTTTATGGCCCGGAATATGAAACTGTACCGGATTGAGTGCCGCATGATTTTTTAAAGCGGTAAACAGCGGCGTACGGTGGTGATTCATCAGTGCTGTCACAACCCTTCCTAATAAAATTGGTAAACAAAGATGAGTATAGCAAATTAAGAACCGAATGCAACAGTATAATCGACAATTTTTTGAATTGCCGAGATTTGGACACATTCCCCACGGTTACACTAAGGATAGGGAATAGGCAAATGAACGCCGAAAGGGGAAAAAGAATGCAAACCGATACAAAACCAGCCAAAATTTTGCGATCACCATTTTTTATCGCGATGTGGCTGACACTTTTTCTAGTTGAAATTATCAAAGGGGCTCTGTTGGTAGCTGTTTTGCCCGTGTATATGGACAATATTCTGGGTCTGTCCGCAGGCGTTATTGGTGTGGCATTTGCTCTTCAATATTTGGGAGATAATCTGTTCCGGGCGCCTTCCGGCTGGGCAGCAGAACGGATCGGGTTCCGCACAACGATGGTTACAGCATTAATCTGTACCTTAATCGCTGTTATTATGATCCTTTTTCTCAAAAGTGCCGTTGGACTGGCCATGGCCTGTCTGATTCTTGGCATTGGTACGTCACCACTCTGGCCTTGCGCCATGACAGGCGTGACGGCGATGTCAGGCCCACAGAACAAAAATGGTACAGCAATGGGGGCGCTGGAGATGGCTGCTCTCGGCGGAACTGGGCTTGGACCTATAGGCATGAACTGGCTACTGGAGCGCACGCATCATGATTATCGCACCATATTCCTCGTGCTGATGGGTTGTGCCATTCTCGTTATTCTGGTGGCCATGATTCTTCCTGGACGTGTCATTGTTGAAGGAGAGCATGCCGAGCAAGTAGCGAAGAATAGTGATGTGAAATATCCAGCCAAACCAAATCTGCTCACGCCGTTCATCCGGCTGCAAAAGAGTGTGAAGGACACACTGCAACGGGTACGCAGCACACTTAATGTTAATCCACTGGTGTATCCTGCCCTGTTTATGCAGTCGTTTGTCATCGGGCTGCTCAGTCCAGTAATCACGCTATATACACGCACAGACCTGCACATCTCACCGAATCTATACAGTTTGTTGCTGATTGCAGGTGGTGGAATAACGGTCATTGCCTTGCTACCTGTTGGTAAAATGGTAGACAGGTTTGGCACGAAACCGTTCCTGAACGTTGGTTTTTTGATGGCGGCAGCGAGTCTGTTTGCATTCTCCTCCATAACATCCATTCCGGTGGTGTTTGGTGTTGTCATGCTGGTGGGCATCAGTTATGCCATGATTTTACCCGCCTGGAATGCTTTTGTAGCCACGCTGATTCCCAAAGGAGAGCGGGGAGCGATCTGGGGATTCTTCCTTACATTGCAGGGATCAGGCATGGTTGTAGGACCTATTGTTTCTGGACTGCTGTGGGACCACGTGAGCCATCCGGCTCCATTCATCGGCAGTGCCATCGTCATGGCAGGACTTGCCGTTGTGCACTTTGTGTTATCCCGCAATCCGTTTCGCACCGCTCCGGCCAAATAAGCAAAAGAAAAGGGAGTTCCACCAACCGTCTTGGTTGTGGGGCTCCCTTTTTCGCGTCCAATATATCACGATAATCGGGGGCTTGCCCCTGTGCGTCTGCGGAAAGCTGCAATCCGGCGGTCCTTTCGGTGAAAAATAGTCAAATAACCAAGTACCCTTACATAAAATGAAGTATAAAATAGGGTAAGCCGATTGAGTAGAAGCGATTGAAGACGAGGGCCGGAGTTGATCCGGTACAGATGGAGGGAGTGCCGTGAATAAGAGTTATGAAGTTGAATATTGCAATCTGGAGCTGCGGTTCAACCGTCGGCATATCCAAAATTTGATCAGAGACCTTATTCGTGAGGGATATTCACTATATTGGAGCGAGGACGAATCCTTTTTTATCCTGTCAGTCCGGACCGGCCGCAAGCTGGTAAAGCTCCGCTTTCAACAGACACGCACGGGGAACTACAAGATGACTGGAGATTATATCATTAAGGATGCAAAACTTGCAGAGTGGCTGGAGAAGCTGATTGGAGATACACGCGGGCATGCAGTTGTGAAGCGTTTCAAGGATCAGCAGATGACTGTGGAGAACATTTTATTCGGTGAAGTCATTCGGCTCGTGGAAGTGTCTGGGTTCAAACAGCGTGTCATTTTTCAAAAGGAACCTGCGCCGACGGCGGAAGAGATGGAAGAAATGTTCCTCTCGCGTGAAGGCGAGGAAAGGCTCATGTTGTTGCGCATGGAAGTAGACGATGAACTGGAGCGCCTCTACACGGCCATGCAGATGGATAATATCGAAAAAGCAAATGCTTGCCGTCAAGTCTTAAAACAGTTGTCTGGACATCTGTTAATGTTGGAAGGATGACAAGATACGGCCGTATTTATGAAAATACGATGAACACCTCAGCAGATTGGGGTGTTTTCTCGTTGCGTAGCTGTGCCACGGGGTTCACTTCTATACATAAAACCGTTAAAATGGGAGTATTGTTGAGAATTTATTTCAATAAAATTAATTGGAGCAAAGGATGGAGGACCAGATGACAAAACAACAAATTGGCGTAATTGGCCTGGCTGTCATGGGCAAAAATTTGGCCCTTAACATTGAAAGCAAAGGTTTCTCAGTATCGGTATTTAACCGTTCCCCGGAGAAAACCAATGATCTTCTGAAAGAAGCTGAAGGTAAAAACCTGACAGGCTCATTCTCCATTGAAGAGTTCGTAGCATCCCTGGAATCCCCGCGCAAAATTTTGATCATGGTACAAGCTGGTAAAGCGACCGACGCTACCATTGAACAACTGCTTCCTTACCTGGATGAGGGCGACATCATCATTGATGGAGGGAACGCATACTTCCCTGACACGCAACGTCGCAGCAAAGAGTTGGAAGACAAAGGCATTCGTTTCATCGGTACAGGTGTATCCGGTGGTGAAGAAGGCGCACTGAAAGGCCCTTCCATCATGCCAGGTGGACAGGAAAGTGCTTATAAACTGGTTGAACCGATCCTGACGGCGATCTCGGCCAAAGTCGGTGACGATCCATGTTGTACATATATTGGACCAGACGGTGCCGGACACTATGTGAAAATGGTGCATAACGGTATCGAGTACGGAGATATGCAGTTGATTGGTGAAGCGTACCACTTGCTCAAATCCGTATTGAACGTTTCCGTTGAAGAGCTGCATGCGATCTTTACGGAATGGAATCAAGGAGAGCTGGATAGCTACCTGATCGAAATCACAGCAGATATCTTCTCCAAATATGATCCGGAAACCGGCAAACCAATGGTTGATGTTATTCTGGATGCGGCTGGACAAAAAGGAACAGGTAAATGGACAAGCCAGAGTGCGCTGGATCTCGGCGTTCCATTGTCCATGATTACAGAATCCGTATTCTCCCGTTTCCTGTCTGCCATGAAGGACGAGCGTGTAGCAGCTAGCAAAATCCTGAATGGACCAGCGACTGAAGCGTTCTCCGGCGACAAAAAAGCGTTCATCGAGAGCGTGCGTAAAGCCCTCTTTGCAAGTAAAATCGTATCCTACGCACAAGGATTTGCACAAATGCGTGCAGCTTCCGATGAGTATGGCTGGGATCTGAAATACGGCAACATTGCCATGATCTTCCGTGGTGGTTGCATCATCCGTTCGCAGTTCCTGCAAAACATCAAAGAAGCTTATGATAAAGACGCAGCTCTGAAAAACTTGCTCTTGGATCCTTACTTCCAAAACATCGTTGAGTCTTATCAAGGCGCATGGCGTGAAGTTGTAGCGGCTGCTGTAAAACAAGGTGTTCCAGTACCTGGCTTCTCCAGCGCTCTTTCTTACTACGACAGCTACCGTACAGAGCGTCTGCCAGCAAACTTGCTGCAAGCTCAACGTGACTACTTCGGTGCTCACACGTTCAAACGTGTGGACAAAGAAGGCAGCTTCCACCACAACTGGATGGAGTAGTACCACATATACAAGTCTATTAGATTTGGCCAAAGTGCCTTTAATCAGGAGCTATGGCCTGCTAAGGGGCTCAAAAGAGGTTTGGCGTTCCGGTGATTGCCGGTTTACGCTGAGCCTCTTTTTTTACTGTGTTATACAGTAATAGTGTTGATGGAGAAGATATGTAGCTGGTTCTAGACCTTATGAACATGAGACACTCTATTTTGGCAAAATGAGCCGGTTCTATTTTTTAACGAACTCAGATGGCCCTATTTCGATAATTCGCAGCGAGATGTCGAGGTTTTGACGGTGATTTTTTGAAATAAGTTTACTGAGATTCGTTAGAAGTTTAACTGCTCCTATTTTAGGTAAATAAGCTCATTGGAGTTCGTTAGGTTGCTGGATGATTACTGATTGAGATGTTTGGGGGCTCAAAACTGCTTGAGGGTGATCTGCCGTAGGCTTAGATGCCGGGAGTTACTTAATCTGTCTTGGAAGTACTTGCGGATGGTCGAAAGGAAGTCAGTGAGGAGATGGTCTTTCCCAGTCCGCAGGGCTGTGTTATGATAGGACAAAAGTGCTCACGAATTGCTTTAATTAAAGGAGTGTACACCTTGAGCAAGTCTAACAATATTATTCTCATTGGTATGATGGGAACCGGCAAATCAACCGTCGCTGACATGCTTGCACGCGAGCTTGGTTATCGATTGATTGATGTGGACACCGCGGTGGAAAAAGAGGAAGGCTGTACGATTCCGGAACTGTTCACTGGCAAGGGAGAGACGTATTTCCGTGATGCCGAGAGCCGCATGTTATGCTCGGTGCTGGAGAAAAAGTCACAGGTCATAGCGACCGGAGGTGGCGTGGTGCTGCGTTCGGATAATTGTGACGTAATGTCGAAGAATGGTTGGGTTGTTGCCCTGACTGCTGACCCGGCAGTGATTGTAGAACGTGTTAGCGGCTGTGACAATCGTCCGCTTCTAGCAGGCAATGCAGAGGAACGCATCAAGACGATTATGGAAGAACGGAAAGACGCATATCGGTTCGCACATTATACGGTGGATACAACTGAGTTATCCGCTGCTGAAGTGACTCGTTTAATTTTAGCGCATTACCGCGTCTAAGCTTGTTATCATGGAAGTTTAATAGTTGATAGGTGGTGGCAGATATAACAAAACGGGCCATATTGGCCCGTTTCTAGGAGTGGAACAGAGCAGAAGTCACAAGGTTACAAATGACTTCGCTTCGCTCCGGGTTTCTCTAGTCTTCCTGTTGCCACTGAAGCATACCGCCGACCATGTTTGTACAGCCTTCATATCCCAGTTGCTGCAGATATTCACATGCACGCTCACTGCGGTAACCGCTACGACAGATGATCACGATCTCGCCTGATTTCTCAATCTCAGACAGTCGATCCGGAATCTGCCCAAGCGGAATATGCTTGGCTCCTTCGATCATGCCTTGCGCGACTTCATCGTCCTCGCGGACGTCTATCATCTGCAGCTTCTCTCCAGCCTGTAAACGGCGGCGCAGCTCAGACGTTTCAATTTCAGCTATTTGTGTCATATTCAGGTCCTCTTTTCTGTATGGACTTAACGCTATAATGATACCCAAGCGATGCACGGAATGTCAATTTGGCCAAAATATAATCAATGAAGGAGAATTTCATCCATGGACGTTATTGTTAAACCAACCCCCACTCTGAACGGGGAAATCGGGGCTCTGTCCTCCAAAAACTACACGACTCGCTATTTGCTGGCTGCTGCGCTGGCAGAAGGCACAAGTACTATTCATTTCCCGGCACACAGTGAAGACAGTGACGCCATGCGCAGATGTATTCGCGATCTGGGGGCAGTACTTGAAGAAGACGACAGCAAGATTGTGATCCAGGGTTTTGGCAGTCATCCCCGTGATGTGCGTGAATTGAATGTAGGGAATGCGGGTGCTGTACTTCGTTTCCTGATGGGTGTTACAGCGCTCTGCCCTGACGTTACATTTGTGAATACGTACCCGGATTCGCTGGGCAAACGCCCCCATGATGACCTGATCGATGCGCTTGGTCAATTGGGTGTAGATGTACAGCATGAACAAGGACGCCTGCCGATTACAATCAAGGGTGGCAATGCCAAGGGTGGACACATTGGTGTATCAGGCTCCGTCAGCTCCCAATATCTGAGTGCATTGTTGTTTGTTACTCCGTTGCTTGCAGAAGACAGCACCATTGAAGTACTGAATGACCTGAAGTCCAAGGTAGTTATCGGACAGACCCTGGAAGTGCTGGAGCAGGCAGGTATCGTTATCCATGCAAGTGATGATTATATGTCCTTCCGTGTACCAGGTGGACAGGCTTACCAACCAACGACCTACACAGTTCAAGGGGATTATCCCGGCTCAGCAGCGGTTCTTGCCGCAGCAGCGGTTACACAGTCTGATGTGAAGATTCTGCGCCTGATGGAGCAGAGCAAACAGGGTGAACGTGCCATCGTTGACGTGCTGCGCTTGATGGAAGTGCCATTGACACATGAGAACGATGTTGTACATGTTCAAGGTAATGGCAGACTGAAAGCGATCGAATTCGACGGGGATGCCGCGACGGACGCCGTTTTGGCTATGGTAGCCGCAGCTGTGTTTGCGGAAGGCACGTCACGGTTCTATAATGTAGAGAACCTGCGTTACAAGGAATGTGACCGAATCACCGATTATTTGAACGAACTGCGGAAGGCAGGAGCGAACGTTGAAGAGCGTCAAGCTGAGATTATCGTACATGGACGTCCAGAAGGCGTTGAAGGCGGCGTTGAGATTAACGCTCACTACGATCATCGTGTAATTATGGCGCTCACTGTTGTGGGTCTGCGTTCCAAGGAGCCGCTTCGTATTCGGGATGCACACCATGTAGCCAAGTCTTATCCGCAATATTTCGATCATTTGCAGGCGCTTGGCGCCTCGGTTCAATGGGTAAAAGAGTAAATAACTGAAAACCTGTTTTTTGAACACGCACTTTAATCAGAAAAGGATGGTGCTTGAACATGGAATTTAACAACCCTACTCGTGAAGAAATTGGACAACTTTTGCGCAAGGCAGGCAACATCGCAGTCGTCGGCTTATCAGACAAATCAGATCGCACTTCCTATATGGTGGCAGAAGCCATGCAGAGCAGAGGTTATCGCATCATCCCGGTTAATCCACAGGTGCAAGGTGAAATCCTGGGAGAGACGGTATATGCTACACTCGCGGATATTCCAGAGCCGGTAGACATTGTCAATGTATTTCGTCGCGAAGAGTTTTGCGCGGATGTCGCTCGTGACGCCGCTGCCATCAAAGCAAATGTGCTGTGGCTGCAACTTGGCATCCATAGTGATGAAGCGGTCCAGATTGCTGCAGAGAACGGCATGACAGCGGTAACGAATCGTTGTATCAAGGTAGAGGATTCCATCGTTCTGCGCGGCGCTGGACGCGGCTGAGAGGCTCGTTCACCTGTGATCGAATGATCTCCTGATCTGTCCCAAATGAATGAACATAGGATGAATCCCGTTAACTTGAAGTTGACGGGATTTTTTCTGTTCTATTTTTGCCGTATTAATTACCAATTGGTTACTGTTTTGCTTTGACAAAACGTTGCGTAAAGCTTACCATCTAGGATAGAAAGGAGAGGTCGCCATGAATTGGCTCGGATCCTTGCAGCAGCTCGGACGAGCGGTAATGCTGCCTACAATGGTCCTGCCCGCAGCCGCAATTTTGCTCAGTGTTGGCAGTCTGCCTTGGGACGCCTGGGGATTGGATATTGTCGGTGAAGTGTCTACCGTGGCCGGACACGGTATTTTTTATTTCTTACCGTATTTGTTCGCTGTCGGTGTAGCACTGGGACTCTCCAACCAGGCCGGACAAGCGGGACTTGCTGCTCTGGCTGGTATCGTGATATATGATCAGGTGACTCGGAACTTCGGGGATGGCACCGTTCAGCCCGCTTCCTTAATCGGAATCATACTCGGCGCGCTTGCCGGTGGGATGCATAATCGATTTAAAAGCATTAAACTGCCTGAAATTTTACAATTTTTTGGAGGTTCAAGGTTTGTTTTGCTCATCGTCGGACTCTGTTCGGCATTGTTCTCCTGTTTTATGTTATGGCTCGCTCCGATCCTACAGCATGGATTGAACGGCATTGCTACCTGGGAATACAGTCTCGGGGGTTTTGGACTGTTCATCTACGGGGTGTTATACAGGGTGCTGGTTGCTTTCGGGCTTCATCACCTGCTTAACAATGTGTTTTGGTTCCAGTTAGGGACGTTTGAAACGCCTGATGGTAACATTGTGCAAGGGGATTTGCCCCGATTTTTTGCAGGTGATCCAACAGCAGGATTCTTTATGGCGGGTTTGTTTCCCATCATGATGTTTGCCATTCCGGCAATAGCCTTTGCTATTATTCAGGAAGCCAGGGAAGATCTGAAACCAAAAATCAAGAAAACTTTTCTGACATCGGCACTCGTTTGTTTTCTAACCGGGGTATCGGAACAGATTGAGTTTGCTTTTTTGTTCGCAGCACCTTATCTGTTCATCGTGCATGCAGTGATGTCCGGCGTTGCCATGTGGATTAGTTACTGGCTTGATATCCGGCATGGATTTTCTTACTCCGCAGGTATTATTGATTACATACTCAATTTCCATCTATCGGAGAATGCTTGGAAGCTCATTCCGATTGGCATACTATATGGGCTGGTTTACTACTTCCTGTTCCGATGGGCGATTCGTACGTTCAAGATTCCAACACCAGGACGTGAAGAGGGCTCCATGCTGGAAGATTGGGTAGGTAACATTCCTTATCAGGCACCTTTAATCCTCGAAGCATTGGGCGGGAAAAGTAACATTGTACAGGTTGAAGCATGTATTACACGTCTTCGCCTGACTGTGCATGATGACCGCCTGATTGACACGGGTGCCATGAAGAGTATGGGGTCCGCTGGACTGATTAAGCTGGGTGGCGGTAACGTACAGGTGGTATTCGGGACTTACTCGGAATTGATTCGGGAAGAAATCGCGAAGCTGCTGGAAAGAGATCTGCAACAGGTTCTGTTCTGTGCCCCCGTTCAGGGTAAAATGCTCCCGATTGAAGAGGTGCCGGATCAGATCTTTGCAGCCAAGCTTGTCGGTGATGGTGTAGCCTTTGTTCCGGAAAAGGGAGAGCTGGTCTCACCCGTGTACGGAACGATTATGCACTTGTACCCGACCATGCATGCCTTGGGTATATCTACCCGTGAGGGGCTTGAAGTGTTACTGCATATCGGCATCGATACCTCTCAGTTGAAAGGCCATTTTGAAGCTTTTGTTCAGGAGGGCGATACGGTGGAGCCGGGGCAGTTGTTGATCAAGTTTGATCTGGCAGTACTCCGCGAGCAAGCGGCGTCACTAACAACACCAATGGTAATTACGAATCCAGATCGTGTAAAATCATGGAGTTTTGCTCCATTTAAGCAAGTTAAGAAAGGTCAGGCATCCGTTATGTCCGTGGTGCTCTATGACAGGAACGTTGGAGGGGTAGAATGAAGATACAAGGCATCAACGGAGCTGCAGGCATAGCCATCGGCAAAGCATTTGTCCTGCCCAGTTGGGAATGGGATCTGCCGGATCAGAAGATGGATTCGGTGGATCTCGCCCAAGAGTTCGAACGGCTGTATGAGGGCATACGGACATCAAAGGATGAGATCGAATATATCAAAAATGAGTTCAAGGAAGTTGTTGGTCCAGAGGAGTCCAGTATCTTTGATGCACATCTGGCAATCCTAGAAGATCCGGTATTCATGAACGAAATTCGCGGCATTATTGAGCGTCAATATAAGGCAGCAGAAGTGGCGGTCAAAGAAGCCATAGACCATTTTGTCACGATGTTTGACTTGCTGGAAGACGAGTATATGAAGGAGCGGGCCATTGACATCAAGGATGTGGGTAACCGTCTGCTCAAGCATTTGCTCGGTGCACCGGAGATTACACTTCCTTCGGATACCCAGCCGTATGTACTCGTTGCCAAAGAACTGTCGCCATCTCAACTGGCGCATCTGAATCCCACCCATGTACTAGGCATTGTGACCTTGATTGGCGGGAAAACATCACATTCTGCGATTATGGCTCGTGCCCTTGGCATTCCTCTCGTTTCCGGTCTGGAAGCGAGTCTTGGCATGCCGGTAGAGACAGGGGATATGCTTGTGGTGGATGGTGACAATGGCTTGGTATTTACAGACCCGGATCGCAAGACAATTGAACGGTATACCATGCTTCGCAGCAAACAACTGAAGAAAAAGGAACAACTTCAAGTCCTTGCTACCGTGGATGCCGTAACCAAAGATGGGGCCGTTTTGCACTTGGCTTCCAATATCAGTTCGGTGAAGGAATTGGACCTTGCTTTGAAACAAGGAGCCAAAGGTGTGGGCTTGTTCCGAACAGAGTTTTTGTATATGGACCGTGCAACTTTCCCTGGTGAGCAAGAACAGTATGAGGTGTACCGTCTTGTGGCAGAGAAAACAGCAGGACAATCGGTTGTTATTCGTACACTGGATATCGGTGGTGACAAGCAACTCGATTACTTTGAATTGCCGGAGGAAGACAATCCGTTTCTGGGTTACCGTGCCATTCGGATTAGTCTCGACCGCAAGGATCTGTTCAAAACACAGCTTACAGCCATTCTGCGTGCCAGCGCGGCCGGAAATGTCAAAATCATGTATCCGATGATCTCTTCGGTGGAAGAACTTCAGCAGGCCAATGAGATTCTTCGTGAGGCGATGTCCGATCTGGACGAGCGGGGATTATCATACGACCCTCACATTCAGGTGGGAATTATGATCGAAGTTCCTGCAGCGGTGATGATTGCTGATCTGCTCGCAGAGGAAGCTGATTTCTTCAGTATTGGTACGAATGACCTGGTTCAATATGTACTGGCAGTAGATCGAATGAATGAGCAGATTGCTCATATGTATCACCCCTATCATCCGGCTGTTCTGCGGATGCTTCGTGCGACAGCAGATGCGGCTCATACGGCTGGAATTGATGTCAGTGTGTGCGGAGAGATGGCAGGGGACGAACGTGCCATTCCGCTTTGGTTGGAGCTTGGCATTCGTCACTTGAGTATGTCTCCACAATCCTTGTTACGTGTGAAGCACAGAGTGCTGAACACAACAGCATCTACCGCCAAAGAAGAAGCGCGAAAG
The DNA here is from genome assembly GCF_045040675.1 of Paenibacillus sp. FSL H8-0283. Lineage (NCBI taxonomy): Bacteria > Bacillati > Bacillota > Bacilli > Caryophanales > Paenibacillaceae > Paenibacillus > Paenibacillus sp. FSL H8-0283. Next base: position 4,674,293 of record NZ_CP150295.1, on the reverse strand, counting down.
TGCTTCGCCTTACGGACCAGCGGAGATATTGAGGAGCGACTGCAAGTCTTTAATGACTCCACGGGAAGTCCGGATGAACAAAGTGGTTCGAACGCATCGTAATTAGGGAAACTGGATATAAATACCTTTAAATTAATATATTTACATTTGTGATAATTATTTGTTGCAAACCTTGTTATATAAAATAACCCCACTGTGCATGAGAGCACAATGGGGTTATTTTTACTTGTCAGCGAGTGCATCACAGAATGCCTTGCCATAAGGGGGAAGGTCAGGCGGACGACGTGCTGAGATGATATGTCCATCAACAACAACGGCTTCATCTTTCCAGATGGCACCTGCATTTTCCATGTCATCCCGAATGCCTGGTGTAGAGGTTACTGTAACTCCGTCCAGAATTTTGGCAGAAATCAGCACCCAGCCCGCATGACAGATCTGTCCAATCGGTTTCCGGTCTGCATTCATTTCCTTCACAAGCTCCAGTACTTTGGGATAACGACGCAGCTTGTCCGGCGCCCAACCGCCTGGCACGAGAATGCCATCGTAATCTGAACTGTCGAGTTCATCGAAACTGTATTCGGCTTCAGCAGGCACACCATATTTGCCAATATAGGTTTTTCCTTTTTTCTCTCCGGCAAGATGCACTTCTGCACCTTCTTCACGAACCCGATGTACAGGGTACCACAATTCCAAATCTTCGAATTCTTCATCGACCAGAGCGATGACTTTTTTACCAGTTAATCTCATGTCCATCTCTCCTTTTTGCGGTGATTAGATCTGTTTCGTCTTTAATTGTAACAGATTCTCCAAGGGACTTCATGGAAGTGCATATTCAGTTTGGAGGAAGCGATTACAAGTCAGTAACTGCCTGCATTCGACAACCTTCATCTGGAGGGAGTGGTAATTTGTGCAACCTTTCGTTTATAGCAGGATTTGAGCCGAAATAGGTCGAATGGTACTTATATAGAGTATAGAACGAATGAGGTGATGGTTGTGCGCAAGTCGTGCAGATGTGGACATGTAATGGAGTTGGAATTAAGAACAGTGGTGTACGCCAAAAAAGTGGAGATTCGAAACGTACCCGTATTTGCGTGTACTGACTGTGTATCATATGAAGTGCTTCCGCCGGTCAAGCCGGACTTAACAGAATGTATAAACACATTGGGTGAACAGCCCGTGAAGCAAGACGTATCTTTTGGTGAACGTAATGAACTGGCGGACCTGTTTCATGAGCTACTGCTGGCCTGGCCGGATGCGACCGATCGGGAGATGGAACATCGTATGCAGCAAGCAGTGGAGGAGCGTATCAATCTGTTACTGGACATTATGGGTTACGCAACGAAGTCTGGTGATGCAGCGTGGATGGAGACCACGGAGCGTAGATTAAGTCAATTATCCGGATTTGTGTGGCAGGAGTACTTCTCAAATGCTGTCTAATTTTGACGTGTAAAATGCTTGTTTTCATGAAAATTGGCTTTTTCGCTCACTTTTTGTTAAGATATCGAAGAGTGAAAACGCTCAACATAGCGGTATTCCTGGTAAAGGGGGATGTATATCTAATGGCTGACATGACTAAAATGACAAGTATTGAACAGCTAAACTCCGCAGTGGAGGCTACCAAGGATCAACCCTTGCTTCTGTTTAAGCATAGCACGCGCTGTCCGATCAGCTCGAACGCTTATCAGGAGATGAACGATTATTTGCTTAACAATGCTAATGAACAAGTGAAATATGGCATCATCTATGTTGTGGAAGATCGCCCGGTATCCAATGAAGCAGCAGACAAGCTAGGTGTTAAGCACGAATCTCCACAGGCGATCCTGATTAAAAAGGGAATTCCTGTATGGCATACTTCCCATTCAGATATTACTAGAACCACACTTACGAATGTTTTGAGTGAGTCCTAAAGCCTATTTTAATTGATTAATGCAAAAATTTGTCGTAATATAAATCTTAATGAAAATGGTATGAAAATTTACTGGTAATGGAGAGAAGTACTGTGACGGTAACCATTTATGATGTGGCACGTGAAGCTGGAGTGTCTATGGCAACGGTATCACGGGTAGTTAATAATAACCCTAATGTCAAACCGCAAACGCGGAAAAAAGTATATGAAGCCATCGAACGGTTGGGATATCGTCCAAATGCGGTAGCCAGAGGTCTGGCAAGTAAGAAGACAACCACGGTCGGGGTCGTTATTCCAGATATTTCGAACTCAACCTTCGCGGAGATTGCCCGCGGAATTGAAGATATTGCGAATATGTATCACTACAATATTATTTTGTGTAATGCAGACAAGAAGAAAGAAAAAGAAATTCGTGTTATTAACACGTTGCTCGAAAAACAAGTAGACGGACTGCTCTTCATGGGTGGGACAGTAACGGACGAACACATTCAGGCGTTCCAGTCTGCGGCTGTGCCGATCGTACTTTGTGCAACAAGTGATGAGAAGGGCACATTCCCTTCAGTGGATATTGACCATGAGGCGGCTGCGTTTGACGCGGTAAACACCCTGATTCGTCATGGACACAAGGAAATTGCGATGATCAGTGGTACACTGCAAGATCCGGCGAATGGATATGCCCGTTTCCAAGGATACAAAAAAGCACTGGAAGCAGCGGGGATTGAATACCAGGAGGATCTTGTTCGAATCGGTAACTATCGATATGAATCCGGTGTGGAAGCAATGAAATATTTCCTTGGACTCAAGAAAAAACCATCAGCTATCTTTGCTGCTACAGATGAAATGGCCATTGGTGCCATTCACAGCATTCAGGATGACGGTCTGAAAGTACCGGATGACTTCTCCATTATTAGTGTGGATAACATCCGTATGGCTTCCATGGTGCGTCCTCAGTTGACAACAGTGGCTCAGCCAATGTACGACCTTGGCGCAGTAGCGATGCGTTTGCTGACCAAGTTGATGAAGAAAGAAAATGTGGAGAACCCACGGGTTATTTTGCCGCATGAAACGATTCTTCGTCTGTCTGTAAGTCACGCAGATGTAGTTTAATCGGGATTATATACAGTAAGGGAGAAGTCATTCTCTCTACATAGTGGATATGCGAAAGCTCCGGAGACGGAGCTTTTGTGCTGAATTAGTTTAAAAATGAAAACAGGGGGTATCAGAAGATGAGTGAAACGATTGGGATTATCGGAGCGATGGATGAGGAAGTCGAGCTTTTGCTGGCAGGTATGAAGCAGCTTGAGACGGTTAAACAAACCGGCATTACATACGTTGCAGGCGAGTGGCTGGGCAAGCAAATTGTCGTGTGCAAATCCGGCGTAGGTAAAGTAAATGCAGCGGTTACAACGCAGATCTTGATTGATCGTTTTCAAGTTAATCGCATTATCTTTACAGGTGTTGCGGGTGCAGTTAACCCGGAGTTGAACATTGGAGATATGGTTATATCATCTGTATGTGTTCAGCACGACATGGATGTAACGCCACTGGGGTTCGCACGCGGGGTTATTCCTTACCAGGAGACATCTGCATTCCCTGCCGAGGCTTCGCTTATTACACTGGCTGAAGAAGCGTGTAAAGCTCAGGGAGCCAATTACCTGGTCGGTAAAGTGTTATCTGGAGACCAATTTATTGCGAATAAAGATACGGTTAACATGTTATATACTGAAATGGACGGTGCATGTGCCGAGATGGAAGGGGCAGCAGTTGCCCAGGTCTGTTACATGAATCGAGTACCGTTTGTTGTCCTGCGTGGGATGTCAGATAAAGCGGATGGTTCGGCGCATGTTAACTTTGCTGAATTTACCGTGGAATCTTCGCAGCGTTCACATCGTATTGTGGAGCATATGTTAGAAAATATGTAATGGTAGTAACTTAAAAAACCGCCCTTCGATTAGCTGTTCCATGAGGTATGGAGCAACGCTGCGAGAGGCGGTTTTTGTTATGTATATCGTTTTTCGAACAGATCATCGAATTAGTACATGAACCGATGGCGGAAGCGTACCCGATCAAACTGTTCTTCCGATGTGATGGGCACCTGACTTCCGATACGTACCATCAAACAGTTCGCAGGATGTGAACAGATTTCGGGGTCGTCTGTTGCATACCAGGTCATGTCGATCGTTTCCATCAGCCTCTCCATCATTTTGCGATAATCCCATACGTTTAGTCCGCTGCCCTTCAGATCCCAATGCCAATAATATTCTGTGGTGAAAATAATGTAGTTCTCCATGTATTTATCTTCCAGAGCGGTAAGTAACATCTCACGTCCAATGCCAAGCGAGCGATAGTTGTCCGCAACCTCGATTGCCCCAAGCTCAATCAGATCAGTCATATTACCCTCGGACCAGCGTTCACAATCATCCGCATAGTGAAAGGTTACATAGCCGATAATCGTTTCATTTTCGTGTGCAATGATAATTCGCCCTTCAGGTAGTGCTGCGATCTCGGCCAGAGCTTCTTGCTGCTCCGTTGGGCGCCGAAAGGCATCCAGATCCGGATGGAAGGCAAGACGGGTTATCTCCTCGGCCTGCACGGGGCCTTCAACAGTAATTCGGTGGCCGGACTTGAAGATGGAACGCATATGATGTTCTTTGATATGTTCCATGGTTCATGCTCCTCTCTTTCCTACTTATAGAGGTTGTTCCAAAAAGAACGCTATAGCAAAAATCCAAAAAATTGAAAAGCCATAGACGACAATTGAAAAGATTTGCTATAATTGCGTAGACAAAAAATGTTCACAATTCAATACAGTATAGTTAACATCTGTTTGGCCGAGCAAGTACATGATGAGAAGTTCTCTCTACTAATGTAAGCGCTAACTGGAAGTTCAGTCAACACAAAGGCAATGAGAAGTGACCCCTAACGGGAATCGAAATGTCGAGTTGAAGGAGGCTGGCAAGCATGAGTCAAGCACATGGTGAGATGCTGCAAACGGTTGTGTCTGAATCTAATCTGGGCGATTACACGGAGGCGAGAAGCCGGTTCGATTGGGAATCGGTGGAAAGGCACTTTACGTGGCACGCCAGCGGAAAAGTAAACATGGCGCATGAAGCGATTGATCGTCATGTACTGGAAGGAAGGGGCGGGAAAACCGCTTTATTGTATAGCGATGCTTCACGTGAAGAGTCCTATACTTTTGCTGATCTGAGTGAACAGTCGAGTCGGTTCGGGAACGTTCTCCGCAAATATGGCATAGCCAAAGGGGAACGAGTGTTTATTTTTATGCCTCGAAGTCCTGAGCTGTATTTTAGTCTTCTAGGCATATTGAAAGCTGGAGCTATCGCGGGCCCGTTGTTCGAAGCTTTTATGGAAACGGCTGTGAAGGATCGGCTGGAGGATAGCGGAGCAGTAGCACTGGTTACCACTCCGGAATTACTGAAGCGCATCAAACGTACCGAATTGCCCGAACTCAAACATATATTTATTGTGGGTGGGGGCGCGCAGACTGAAGAAGGACTCATCGATTTTGATGCAGAGATGTCTGCCGCTTCGGATGAGATGGAAGTAGAGTGGCTGAATCGTGAGGATGGTTTGCTTATTCATTATACCTCAGGTTCTACGGGTAAACCCAAAGGGGTGTACCATGTTCAAAATGCCATGATTCAGCACTATTATACAGGTAAGGTTGTCTTGGATTTACGCGAGGATGATGTGTACTGGTGCACTGCTGACCCTGGTTGGGTGACAGGCACCTCTTACGGTATCTTTGCTCCATGGCTCAACGGAGTGACCAATGTGATACGGGGTGGGCGTTTCAGCCCTCAAGATTGGTACAGCACCATCCAGAAGAACAAAGTCACGATCTGGTACAGTGCACCAACGGCCTTTCGTATGCTGATGGGAGCGGGAGAAGAGACCATTGCCCAGCATGATCTGAGCAGTCTGCGTCATGTCATGTCTGTTGGTGAACCGCTCAATCCGGAGGTTGTTCGTTGGGGATGGAAAGCCTATGGTCAGCGGATTCATGATACATGGTGGATGACGGAAACAGGTGCACAGCTGATCTGTAACTATCCCGGAATGCCGATTAAGCCTGGCTCCATGGGACGTCCGTTGCCTGGAATCGAAGCAGCAATTATTGATGATCGCGGGCAGGAATTGCCGCCGTACAGTATGGGTAATCTGGCCATACGGGCACCTTGGCCATCCATGATGGCGAAGATCTGGAATAACCCGGTGAAATACGAGGAGTATTTCAGGCTTACGGGCTGGTATGTATCCGGTGACTCCGCTTATATGGATGAAGAAGGATATTTCTGGTTCCAGGGACGTATTGATGATGTGATTAATTCGTCAGGCGAGCGTATCGGCCCCTTTGAGGTGGAGAGCAAGCTCGTGGAGCATCCTGCGGTAGCTGAGGCGGGTGTAATCGGTAAGCCGGATGTGACACGTGGGGAGATCATCAAGGCCTTTGTGGCGCTTCGTGAAGGATATGAGGCGACACCGGAGCTGAAAGAAGAGATCTATCGTTTTGTCAAAGAGGGCCTATCTGCCCACGCTGCTCCGCGTGAGATTGAGTTTAAGGATAAACTGCCCAAGACACGTTCCGGCAAGATCATGCGCCGTGTCCTGAAAGCCTGGGAGCTTGATCTGCCAACAGGAGATCTATCCACCATTGAAGACTAACGCGACAATGCTAGGATCATCAATGTGGTGCTATCGATACCGATACATTGAGTAGTGGGGAGAAGTTAATACTCTACGAAGCCAAATACAGTGACTCTACCCATTTAAAAAAATGGATTGTAAAAGCCTGCTTTATGCCAATGGCATGAAGCAGGCTTTTTGACTACTGTAAATACAAATAAAAAGCCGCACACTCAGATACAGTCTGAGGATGCGGCTTGTTTTGGAACGCTATGCCTGAATCAGGGTTGAAAATGTAGGGCTGCAGAAGGTTCGGATTCACCCGCACTGTTGCTGGCAGATACCTTGAACCATCCACTGGTCGATGCGGGTACTCCATAATCCATGGTATTTCCCGCTGTTGTTCCAATTTTGGTGTAAGGAGCCGAGCCTGTTTCACTGTAATATACAGTATAACTATCTGCGTTTGGACTGGCTGCCCATTGAATACGCAGTCCTTGAGTGAGGGCAGATACGCTGACTTGACCAGGTGTGCCTGGGGCTGTCGTTGTTGTATTATCGGTCTGCGTTTCTCCCGGCGTAACGACTGTACCTGGAACTTCAATCGGTTCATCAATCTCTTCTTCCACAGGAGGAGCTACACCAGCACTATTTACTGTAGCGCTAGGAGCAGATTCTCTGCCGGCAACATCCACTGCCGTTACATAGAAGGCGAAGTTACCGCCTTGCGCTGCATATGCAGAGAATGATCTGGATTCACCAGTCAGGACAACCTGACCCTGGTTCTGGAATCCTCCACCGTTTACAGAACGGTACAGACGATAACCCACGACATCATTTTCAGGTGTGGCATTAAATGTAATGACAGCTCTGTCACCTGAGGTTGAGATGCGTACGTTGCTTGGTGCATCAGGAGCTTTTCCGTTATCTGTCCTTGGATCAATCTGTGTTGGCATGTCTGCACCAGCATCTTCAGGAAGATAATAAGCAAGTGACTCATGTCGACTCATACGTGAGAATGCATTTTGCAATTCTTTGATGAGATCCGAGATTGGTTTTTTACGCTTAATTACTGTTTTTTCCTTCAACATGTCCGAAGGTGTTCCGTCACGCGGAATATAGTTTACACCATTGTAAGTAATGTACCTAGCTTTGGAGACACCGTCATCGCTATCCTTCGGAACAAACTTGCTGTTGAAAATATCCGTAACAAATTTGTCAGTCATGGATGTTGGCAACTTGCCACTGTATGCAGACACCGTGCGCGTTTCGATGCCAGACGGTTTTTTGAACGAATCCGTAACGAACAGATCTTTTTGCGTATCGATCACTTCGTTCAGGATTTTCGACCACAGTTGCTGCGCACGTTTTCTCTGTGATTTACTTTCCAGCGTATTCACGGGCTGTTTGTATCCAACCCACACACCAAGTGTGACATCTGGTGTATAACCTTCAAACCACACATCTGCGTAGTTTTGAGTGGAACCCGTTTTACCTACGATTGGCACACTCTTGGAATATTTGTAATTTTCACGTACTTTATCTGCCGTTCCTTCTGTAATAACGGTCCGCAGCATATCGGTCATCAGGTATGCTGTCTGCTCCGAGAAGGCTTGGACAGGTTCAGTATCGTGTTTATAAACGATGTTTCCTTTGGAATCTACAATTTTGCTAATCATGTAAGAATCGTTATATACACCCTTATTGGCGATAGCACCATAGGCACTGGTTAATTCTTCAACCGTTACACCGTATTGGAGACCTCCGAGAACACCAGTCTGAGCCTGATAGTCTTCCTTCTGAATGGTGGTAATCCCCAGTTTCTTGGCGAAGGTCCAAGCCTTCTCGATCCCCACTTCTTCATTAAACAACTTCAGAGCTGGTATATTGAGAGAATAATTCAGTGCTCTGCGGGCAGTGACTAGTCCCTGATACCGGTTGTTGGCATTCTTGGCAATGTGGTATCCGCTCGGACCATTTTTGAGAATGATCGGTGAGTCATCAATAATTGAAGCTGGCTGAACAAGACCTTCATCTAGCGCAGGAAGATAAGCGGCTATAGGTTTCATCGTTGAACCTGGCTGACGTATCATCTGCGTTGCGTAGTTCATCTGTTCATCTTGGAAATCCCGTCCCTCAATCATCCCTAGAATTGCACCGGTTTTGTGATTAATCAGCATAGCAGCAGTTTGTTCTTTTCCTTTGACAGGATCATCTGCTGAGAAATTGCTGTCATCTTCCGCAATGGTACGCATCGTTTTGTAGATGCTTTTGTTGATGGTCGTGTATATACGATATCCACCTGTCCGCAGTTGCGTCTGAGCTTCCTCTAATAATGCACTGCTTTCCTTCTGAGGTGTGGCTGCATCCGTAGCTTTGTCTGCAGATTCAGCTGTGTCGGAATTCAACTGTTTCATCAAAATCTGTGCAGCTTGTCGTTCCGTTTCCATCATAAGATATGGATAAGTGTTGTAAGCCTTGATGGTTTTCGGAGCGAGTGCGCTTTTGATATCAAAAGCAAGAGCTTTGTCATACTCGGACTGATTGATTTTGCCCAATTCAAGCATACGGCGCAGTACCAGATGCTGACGGTTGATTGCGCGGTCAAAATTCTCCTCTACAAAATCACCTTTACCGTTAAAAGCGGAGTAAGAGGAGGGGAGTTGTGGCAATCCAGCAAGATAAGCAGCTTGAGCGATGTTGATTTTTTCCAGATCGTTAATATTGAACAATCCTTTGGCGGCTGCTTTGATTCCGTAAACGTTGTATCCGCTGGAACCATTACCAAAAGGAACTTTGTTCAGATAGGCAGTCATGATCTCGTCTTTGGTCAGGAAACGTTCGAGTCGGAGTGAGAGCAAAATTTCTTTCACTTTCCGATCTTCCGTGCGATCCAGATTCAAAAACACACGACGCGCCAATTGCTGAGTCAGTGTACTACCGCCGGTTTGTACTGATTCTTTCAGCACTTTCTGTTTCACGGCACGTAGGGTTCCACTCATGTCTACACCTTTATGTTCGTAAAAATGATTGTCTTCAATTGAAACGACAGCATCAATAACCTTTTGTGGGATCTGGTCCGTAGTGACCGGACGCCTGTCTTCTTCCGTACGTAATTGACCGATCGGACTGCCGTCGGCAAAGTAAGCAAAGCCTGTGATGGAGTTTTCGCTGACTTTTTGTTCAATCAGGGCCCTTGAACGGACAGGCTCGTCTTTCACAATGGAACTGACGTATCCCATCAAAGCACCGCCTACAAATAGTGCCCCCATAAAGCCAAGGACAACCATCCATTTGACGAAACTTCCCAGTCTGCGGGCAAAGCTACGCTTGCGTACAGGCTGTTCATCGGGCTTTTTCTTATTAACATCAACCATTCAGTGTCTTCCTCCTTTTAACAGCACTTATTATAGCATAAAAAGGCGGGTTTGCATGCCTGAGAAATACAAGTAATGGTCGAAATTTGCCATTCTGCCATGCATTATGCTATATATCATGCGATATTGAAGCACATTTCATGAGTTGTAAGCCATAATAAGCAGGCCACCTCCATGCTGAGGTGCATAGGGTGGCCTGAATGATGTGTCGTAATGGAGGTCTTCTACATTAGGTTTTGAATCGTTGAATCAGCTCTAATAGTTCCTGGGTAAGATTAGCCAGTGAGGCAGATGCCGCCGTAATCTCTTCCATGGATGCGAGTTGTTCTTCAGAGGCAGAGGCGACACGAGTTGCGTGATCTGCTGTCTCATGACCAATGGTTTTGAGTTGCACTAACGTGGCATCAACCTGTTGTGATCCAGCTGACATCTGCTGCGCAATGGCTGAGACATGCTCAATCTGCTCATTAACATCTGAAATCTGTGATGAAATCGAGAGGAATAGTTCACCACTCTCATTAATCACTTCCGCTATATGGCTCACCTCGGCATTTCCATGTTCCATATTTTCAACGAGAGAAAGGACCTCTTGCTGAACGCTATGAATTAACGCTGCAATCTGCGCTGCTGATACTCTGGATTGTTCAGCCAGATTACGAATCTCGGAAGCAACAACACCGAACCCGCGCCCGTGTTCACCTGCTCGCGATGCTTCAATGGAAGCATTAAGTGCAAGTAGGTTGGTTTGACGGCTAACTTCCGTGATCATGCCTGTAATATGGCCAATCTCTTCCGAACGTTGGCGGAAATTCTCCAGTGCGGTCATCGACGTCTGCACAGAAGAAGTGGCACTATCGACCATACGCATAGCGGACTGAATCTTATCAGTTCCGATGGTTGTTCGTTCGGCCACAGTTCGCGATGAATCGGATACATCGGAGGCGGCCTTTGCAATTCTTCCGATCCCTGCAGATATTTCATTCATGGAACGGGAGGACTCTTGCAGCTCCTGCACCTGTTTACCTGCTTTATCTGCAAGTTCGACTCCTGTTAATGCAATCAGTTCGGCGGCTTTACCTGTTTCTTCGGCACCTGCGGTCAACTGTTGAGAGGTGGAGCCGACAGATAAAGCATGTTCGGATATAACCGATATGGTATGACGCAGGGTATCCATCATCTGATTCATATGACCCGCCATGATGCCAAATTCATCTTTGGATCGTACAGGTAACTTTTGTGTCAAATCTCCGCCAGCCAGCTGTCCAGCGACGATATTAACTTGATTCAACTGTCTAACAATGGAGATGATGGTGTAGGTAACCACACCTGCAAGCAGAAGTACTGCCAGTGCGGCAATCAGTATGGACCAGTTCAAGCTGTCATAGAAGGGTTGAAGGATATGGCTCTTTGGCAGCGCCGATACAAGGTACCAGTTTGAATCTGTTCCTTGTAACCTGGCAGGCTCGGCAATAAATAGTTCTTCACCTACTTCAGGGTCTGTAGCGTAAAACTGAGACTCGCCAGACTGTATACGCTGAATGACTGTCTTCATTTCAGATGGAATTACGGCTCCTTCATGAGCCAGCTCCGGTTTGGAGCCGTGTGCAGCAATCTGTCCTTCACTAGTAATAAGCATGGCATAACCCTGATCCGGATTAAGTGATGCTATATTTTGTTGAAAACGATCAATGGTAAAGTCGGCCCCAACAATGCCTAGAAAATTTTTGTTTTCATCTAATAGAGGGAGGACAATCGAAACGAGCAGTGTTTCTTTTCCGCCAACCGTGTAGGTAACAGGTTCGGACCAATAGATGGATTTGGTTTTCTTTGGATGCTGATAGTAAGTACTAGTTTCACCGCTTCCCTCATAAGTAGGCATAGGCTCAAAATGCAGGGAGTTGCCATCACGTATAACGTATGGAACGAATCGACCCGTAGCATCATCATATTCTTTTTTGTTGATGTGCTCCGCATCGTTTCCATCGAAGGCATTTGGTTCCCAGCCCGTATAAAAGCCAAAAACTTTCTCGTCCTTCTTCAGATATTGTTCAAGGAGTCTGACGACTTCTTCACGGTTGAGTGATCCGTTCTGAGCTGCATCCAATAACGTGGTACTCATGGTGTCCAACGTGTTTTTCACCTGATTAATGTCAGTCATAAACTCATTCGTAGCCCGGTTTGCTGCCTGTCCAGCAACGGTTTCGCCGTACTGGAGGCTTTTGTCGTAAATGGATTTGGTATTAAATGCAATCAGGGCTCCAATACAACAGAGTAATACGATCCCGAGTAAAAGTCCAAGCTTAACAGCAAGCTTGCGATTGCGAAAAAAATGCATGTTTTAATCCCCCTCGATGTCATTCTTGTGATGTATATATGGATGTGTGCTTCTCCTGAAGGGAGTCTATATTTTATATCGTTATTTACGTTCCTATAATGAAGATAATTAAAAAAAAGCATAGAAAAACAGCTGTCGAGAAAATCTCGACAGCTGTTTGGGTTGAAACTTTAATGTGATTGCAACGATTAACGGTTGTAGAACTCGACGATTTGTTTTTCATCGATGTCTTGGGACAATTCAGCACGCTCAGGCAAGCGGATGAATTTACCTTCTACAGCTGCTTCGTTGTATTCAACGTATGCTGGAAGATGCGAACGGCCTTCCAAAGCTTCTTTAATGGAAGAAAGAGCGCGGCTCTTCTCACGCAAGCCGATTACATCGCCAGTGCTTACTTGGTAAGAAGCGATATCGACTTTTTTACCGTTTACAGTTACGTGACCGTGTGCTACCAACTGACGCGCTCCAGCGCGGGAGTTAGCAAACCCAAGGCGGTAAACGAGGTTGTCAAGGCGGCACTCAAGCAAGAACATGAAGTTCTCACCGGCAATACCTTGCATTTTTTGAGCTTTAGAGAACAGTGTGCGGAATTGCTTCTCGCCCAAACCGTACATGTGGCGCAATTTTTGTTTTTCTTGCAATTGCATACCGTAGTTGCTGATTTTTCTGCGTTGGTTAGCTCCGTGCTGACCTGGAGGGAAAGGACGTTTCAATTCTTTGCCTGTTCCGCTAAGGGAAATGCCGAGGCGACGGCTCAATTTAAATTTAGGACCAGTGTAACGTGCCATGTTTAAAGTAGCTCCTTTTTAGTTAAAGTTCATATTAGGGCTCTGTTTGCGCTCCAATTTGTTGATGCGGGCTTGGCCACGCATAGAACGATCAGGAAAGTTCAGCCGCTGTCCTGAAAGCAACAAAAAGAATGAGGGTGACACAACCGGTAATGCCCAAATTTAAAGACCCATTAGTAGTCTTCATCAACAATTTATATTACAGTTTAAGAGAAACAAAGTCAAGCGCAGAATAAAAGCAAAAAAACGTCTAAATTTGTCGATAGGTCATTGGGCCTAAAATAATGGGACAATTTTCTGAAATATGGATGCAAAAATGGTTTAAACAGAGTAAAATAGATTGTATCTTAACTTTAAATCATCTTTATGTAACAAGGTTATCGCAACGAATTTGCAGGTTTGCGATAACGTCTGCAGATTAATGCATCCTGGTGGATGCAAAAACGGTGCAAAGGAGCGCCTGACATGTTAGAACATCTAAGAAGTTTACCTGCCAGCTTGAATTCACGAAGTTCGGGCGATTCCGCATCTTTTGCCGCTCCTCGTTCTCATGAAGAGCATGTGTTGTGGATGCAAAAAATGGATATCACACCTTTTGATTTTTCATATTTGGGCAGCTTGCTAGAGCAGGCATACAGTGACTGGAACTCCAGAGTGGGTTCAAGGCTGGCCAGACCATCAACCTTTTACAGCGTGTGGAACACGGAAGGTGATTGCATAGGATACGATAGCGATCATGAAACTGATCCGGGCGTAAATGCACGCAGGCTGGTATTGGAATGTTTGGATAAGAGACAGGCCCTGTCCCTTAAAGGGACAAGCGAACACGGAGAATATCTTATAATAACACATCCCTTATTCTCCAGAACTAACAAGGATATGTTTGCCGTATTCACTGCTGTGATCTATGAATCCAATGGATATGAAACGTCTGAAGCTGTGGTTCAATCTGAGGCATTGCATTATCACACCTGCTTTTACCGAAGATTCGAATACATATTTATGACGGACCTGTTACATGCTCATGAACAAACAGCTCGTGAGGAACACCGGAGGTCCATCCTCTTTCAGATTGTTCAGCGAATGCATGACAAAATGGATGTCGAGGCCATATTGGATGAGGTATTTGACAGTATGGATTACTTGTACCCGGCCACTTATATCAAATTGTATATGTCTCAGGATCAGAGCAACTCTGATCCACGGATTAAACCGTTGCTTGTCCACGAGCGAGGAGAAGATATTTGTGTGCGTTCATTTATGGAAGGTAAGCTGATCGTTGCTCGCTCACATGATGCAGAGAACCGCATTGTAGATGTAGGGATTCCGCTGAAAGGCAAACAAGGCATATACGGTGTGTTCCATATCGAAATGAATGAAGAGATTATGGAAGAATCGGACTTGCAATTGATTACGATGATGGTAGACACTGCAGGAACGGCCTTTGAGAACGCCAAGTTGCATGAACAATCCAATATGTTAATTCAGGAACTTCGTTTAATTAATGATCTTACACAGCGGTTGAACAAGAGTCTGCATCTTTCAGAGATTTATCAATTATCCGAACAAGAGTTAAAGGAAATATTCCAGGCTGAAACGTGTTGCATTCTTCAACTCAATGACAGTACCAATGACTTCGAAGTCATGTCATCTAACGTGAAAGATGTTTTTCACCGATCCTTTTCTGTAGACTACGGTATCGCAGGTTTGGTCTATCGAACAGAGGAACCGCTTATTATAGCCAATTATGCGCAATTTGATAAAGTGTCCTCCTTTTTCATGGAAGATACGGGATCCATGTCACTGATTGCATCACCGATCAGAGTCAATGGTGAAGTGAAGGGTGCCATTTTGCTGGGACACAGTAGAGAGCACTACTTTTCATATGATAACTATAGGCTCTTGCAGATGTTATCTATTCATATCGGGCTTGCCCTGTCAAATGCCACACTGCATGCCGAGGTTCGGCGCTTGGCTAATCTGGATATGTTGACAGGCCTGTACGTGAGGCATTATCTGGACAGTGTGATTCACGAGCGACAGGCTCATGAATTCTGTGGCTCCCTCATTGTGGTGGATATTGATCAGTTCAAACAGGTGAATGACACATTCGGACACCAGACGGGGGATCAAGTATTGAAGCAAGTGAGTGAGATCGTCACCAGCTCTGTTCGCTCGGAGGATGTCTGCGCCAGATGGGGTGGAGAAGAACTGGCGATCTATATGCCACAGGTGAGTGTAAGGCAGGCGTTAGATTATGCGGAAGTGATTCGAAAGAGAGTCGCAGAAGAGACCAGACCGCCCGTTACGGTATCCAGTGGCATCGCAGAGTGGAGTTGGATGGATGAAAAGGTCAGTGTAGAGTCCTTGTTTTATCGGGCTGATATGGCTTTGTACAGCGCCAAGAATGGTGGTCGGAACAGAATCGTTGTAGAGGAACAGGAAGTAACACGTTAAGAGAGAACAATTCCAATTGCGGAGTCGTTCTCTTTTTTTGTGCATGGGAGAATCAAGATGTGTATAGAAGGAAGTATAAGCGTATACGGGCGGGGCAATCTATGGAGAAAGTTCATGGAAGGGTGAAGATAGACATGTTTAACCGCCATTCGGTACGTACATTATGGTTATTTGTGAGCATCGTGATTATTGGTGTTCCGGGTTGTGGATTAATCCAGCGAGATCAAACGCCTGAAGAGGTCTTTTCCTTGGCTTTATCGGGGATAGCGGGAAAAGAAACGTTGAGTTTTGAAGGAGAGGCAGGACTTCGACGGGAAAACAGTGGGCTGTTTGAGAATCAGTTCAAATTCGAAGGCAAGCTGGAGAATCATGATCGTTTGACCCTTCAGACCCGATTACCTGGAGAAGTAACTGCTGTGGGGACAGGCATTCAAACAACTGCCGTAAAAAATAATGGACAGCCCAGTGGGTTTAGCGCCTCTTTCGAGCGGAAACAAGGGCAATGGATGGCATTGTCAGCGCAGCATGAGCCGCTGCGTGGGTCTCTTTCTCGATTTAATCCAATTGCCCAATTGGAGAAGATCGATGGGATGCACAAAACCATTCAATCCGAGTATGGTGCTGGTCGTCGAACCAGAACATTACGGATTGAACTTGCACCGGAAGACGCCAAATCATGGGCTGTAACCCAGCTAAACGACGAGATGAACGCCATTCGGGCAGAATATATGCATAAGGCAGCTACGGTGAAAGGGGCGCGTAAGGAGAAGCTTGAGAAGGATCTGGAGAAAGTTTGGAAACAGGGTGAAACAACGATGCAACAGATGATGAAACAAGCGAGCGTGCAGACGGTATATCATCTCACGGTAGATCGGAAGAGCAGTCTGCCTCTTCGCTTATCCTCTGAAAGTCAGATGAGTTACACGGACAACAACCGTAAAAGTAACAAAGAAGCCCTTGTCACCGATGTTAACTTCAAGTCATATCAATAAACGAAGTGAGGGACTGCCTGCTGACGGGAGGACTGTTCGCGTGCTACAATAGTATCGTAATTTACCGTTGTTCAATTCAAGTATGGCAGATGACAGGAGGATTTTACCAAGATGAAAGACCCAAGAATTCAAAAGCTTGCAGCAAACCTGGTGGGCTATTCAGTAGATGTACAGCCTGGTGAAAATGTATTGGTTGAGATGATTGGATCGGAACGTGATCTGATTAACGCCATTATTGAAGAGGTAGGAAAAAAAGGTGGTAACGTCTTTGTACAGTTGACTGATAAAACCGTACAGCGTGCGATGCTGAAAAATGCCACAGAAGAAATGATGAAAACATGGGCAGAGATTGATCTGAACCGTATGAAACAGATGGATTGTTATATCGGTATTCGTGCGGGAGAAAATGTGAATGATCTGTCCGATGTGCCGGAAGAAAAAATGAAAATGTACAATTCATTGTACTCCCACCCGGTACATAGTGAACAACGTGTCAAACATACGAAATGGGTTGTACTGCGTTACCCTAACGCAAGTATGGCGCAACTCGCCAATACAAGTACAGAAGCGTTCGAAGATTTCTACTTCGACGTATGTAACCTGGATTACGCCAAAATGGACAAAGCGCAGGACTCGCTTGCTAACCTGATGAAGCGGACGGATAAAGTTCGTATCACCGGACCAGGAACAGAGCTGAGCTTCTCCATTAAAGATATCGGTGCAGAGAAATGTTCTGGCCAAAAAAATATCCCGGATGGCGAAGTGTACAGTGCCCCTGTGCGCAATTCCGTGAACGGAACGATTAGTTATAACTCGCCAACCCTGTACAATGGAGTGACTTTTGAAAATATCAAGTTCACGTTCAAGGATGGCAAAATTGTTGAAGCGACAAGTAACGATACAGAGCGTTTGAATGAAATCCTGAATTCGGATGAGGGTGCTCGTCATATCGGTGAATTTGCAATTGGATTTAACCCGCATATTCTTCATCCGATGAAAGACATCCTGTTTGATGAGAAAATCGCAGGCAGCTTACACTTTACGCCAGGTCAGGCGTATGAAGAAACCGACAATGGCAACCGCTCGTCTATCCACTGGGATCTCGTATTAATCCAGCGTCCGGATTATGGCGGCGGGGAGATTTATTTTGACGATGTGCTGATTCGTAAAGACGGTATTTTTGTCATTCCTGAGCTGGAATGCTTGAATCCGGACCGTTTGAAGTAGGAACAGGATTTTGCTGTTGCTAGGAAAGCGGATTCACGGTATCATGTAGTGGTAATTAATAGATGATACCAATAGTAAAAAGACGGAGGGATTCCTATGTCGAGTAATAACGCGGCTGTAGTAGAAATTGCTCAAACAGCAGGCAAGTTTACTTCTTCAATCGTGCTTCATTCGGAGAACAAGTATATCGATGTAAAAAGTATTCTCGGATTATTTACAACGCTGATCAGCACGCACAGCTATGAACTGCATGTTCATGGTCCAGATGCAGTTGAAGCGAAAGCAGCCATGTCAGAAGTATTTGCCAAGCATGGACTGAATGTAAGCATCGCATCTGAGTAATAGCTCTCAAGAAGCACCTTTGCCTTTTTTGGCAGGGGTGTTTTTTGGCATGGAATGATCTGAATACTCGTCTGGACGTGACTGGAACAGGTGGATTAAGCTTCAACAAAAGGCTTAACTTTGCGGGCTTATTTTGGTCAGGTTCTTGTATTAGCTCTTCATTTCGTCTAATATTAGAGGTAGAACGTCTTTACGCGATTTTTGGGACATAGGGGGGAAAAATGCATGACTTCATCTGATCTGCAGGACCAGCTGAGTTTGAAAGCGATCAGTCTTCTTCAAGAAGATGCAGATAAAATACAGAAGCTTATTGAAGTACAGATGGAGAATCTGGCTACCCGCTACTGCCCTCTCTATGAGGAAGTATTGGATACACAGATGTATGGGTTCTCCAAAGAAGTTGATTTTGCTGTTCGTGCAGGGCTCCTTCCAGAAGGTGCAGGTAAGCAGCTGGTTAGCGCGCTTGAGCGGAATTTGGCAATTTTATATGAAGCCTTGAACAAGAAGAATGAGCAATAGCCTGCAAATGCGCGGGTCAGAATAGAAGGCATGCAGGCGTTTATGCATGCTTTTTTTGTGCGCCTGAACGGGACTGGGATGAAAGCCAGCCGGAAGGCGTATACAAATAAAGAGACAGCTCCAAATGTATATTGGGGCTGCCTCTTGTGGCTTGTTTATTTTAATCATGGCTACGTGAGGGCCTGGTTACACCAGGAAGAAGGATACACCGAGTATGATATATACGACGAGCAGGAGTAAACCTTCGTACCAATTCGTTGAACCATCTTGGGTAATGGACTTCGCAATAAATACGGATACGCCGATGGCGACCAGTTCAATCGTTGTGAATACGATATCCATGGTTCTGCCTGTGAAGTAGCTGACAAAAATCAGCACAGGAGCAACGAATAGTGCGATCTGCAAGCTGCTGCCGACCGCAATTTCAACGGCGGCTCCAATTTTATTTTTCATGGCAAGCATGATGGCTGCACTGTGTTCGGCCGCATTACCGATGATGGCCACAAGGAATGCACCGACAAACAGTTCGCTAAGTCCAAATTCCGAAGTGAAGACTTCAAGCGTGCCGACCAGCCATTCACTGACGAAGGCAACCATGACTGTTGCGAGCACCAGATAGAGGATTGATTTTTTCTTGGACCATGCCGGAGCATGCTCATGAGGTAGCTCTTCATCGCGATCCTCAGTGACGTCTGCGAGGTAGTTCTTATGCGTCACCATGGAGAATAGCAACCACGCAATATACGCGAGGATGAGCAATCCGGCCACGATGAGACTAAGTGTATTGGTGTCTTTCTGTGTAATGGAATGTGTATTGAGAAAGACTGCCGGAATAAACAGGGCAATGATGGCAACAATCATCAGGGAACCATTCAGACCTGCGAGTGAAACATTATAATTCTGAATTTTGAACTTGAGTCCTCCGGCAAAAATACTTAACCCGAGCACTAACAGCAGATTTCCAATGATGGAACCTGTCAGACTAGCTTTGACCATGTCGAAGAGTCCCTCTTTGACGAGGAAAATGGCGATGATCAATTCGGCAGCATTGCCGAAGGTGGCATTCAAGAATCCTCCCAGCCGCTGTCCGGCGTAGTGGGCTACATTTTCGGTGGCTTTGCCTAAAAAACCGGCCACAAAAATAACCGAAATGGCTGATATCACGAACTGTAGAATCGAATCCCATTTCAAGTAGTGGGCGATGGCACTGAGTGCAAAGAACGCAATCAGCAAAATGGATGAAATCCGGTTTCTCACAACAAACACCTCGGTTATAAATTATTTTGTTTTTGAATTACACTGTAAATCGCTTATGAGATTATTTTCATATTTCAATATAACCAAATGGTGGTAGGTTGTAAACGCATCTTTTTGAGTTTAATTTGCTTTTTGGGGTGGAAAGGATTTAAAATACGAGTAACGAAGTGAAGGAGGATGTGGCATGGCAGAACAACTTCAACTGGAGAGCGGAAACATCCGGATTGCCGATGACGTGGTTGCAAAAATTGCCGGAATGGCTGCAATGGAAACACCCGGAATTGCCGCAATGTCTGGAGGATTGTCAGAGGGCTGGGCGAAGCGACTCAGCGGTAAAAACGTACAGAAAGGCGTGAGCGTTGAGGTCGGCCAGCTGGAAGCAGCCATTGACCTGCGCATCATCGTCCTGTACGAAACCCCGATTCATGAAGTTTCCCGTATGCTTCAGCAGAATGTAAGAGAAGCGGTAGAGACCATGACCGGATTACGCGTGGTTGAAGTCAATGTAAAGGTAGAAGGCGTATCTTTCAAAGGCGACGATCTGTAGAAATCGCAATCCGCAATGGAGGACAGAGCGATATTGACCTGTTCTTCATCTTGATAGACAGAGTTTATTCAGTACACAGAAAAAGGCTGCGCATCCATTGGGTGCACAGCCTTTTTTGTGTTGCTTTTTTATCGAATCCGACGAATGGACTCCCGTGAACGAAGAGCAGGAGAGGTACGAGTCTGTGTCTGTACAGTCACGGACTTCGTTTTCTCTTCCTTGATCACGTCCAGATTGTTAGTACGTGAGATACTGAGCAGAATGCCCATGGCAACCATCATTACAAAGAGTGAGGTACCCCCATAACTGATAAATGGAAGCGTGACCCCCGTCACCGGAATGGTTTGAGTTACACCACCGATGTTGATAAATGCCTGAATCGCGATTAGTCCCATGATACCTATGCCGACCAATGTTCCGAATGGATCGGGACAGCGGAGAGAGACAATAATTCCGCGCCAGATGAAGTACAGGTAAACAAGCAGGAATAAGGCACTTCCGATGAATCCGAGTTCTTCCCCGATTACGGAGAAAATAAAGTCATTATACGCATTTGGCAAATAGTGCAGCTTCATCGTACCTTGTCCAATTCCCGAACCTGTCATGCCGCCATCACCAATGGCAACAAGAGAACGGTAGAGGTTAAGACTTCCGCCATTAATATCGGACATTGGATCAAGGAAAGCCTGAATACGTCCGATCTTGTAGTTCTGCTCCGCAGTGACTGCTGTTGTAGCAGTCGTTGTGTCGGAAGGAGACATGGAAGAAAACAAGGAATTCGCTCCAAACGCCAGTGCCCCACCGAGTACAACCAAGAGAATCGAACCCAGGATATGCTTCATACTGGCTCCACCGGCATAGATCAAGAGACCACAGGTGGACACCAGAATGAAGGTGGTACCGAAGTCTGGTTGCAGCATAATCAGCCCTGCGATGAATCCAACGATGAACAAGACGGGAACGTACCCTGTCTTGAAAACCCTGAATTTCTCACCTTTTTTGGTAATAAGAGCAGAGAGATAGAGAATGATAGCAATTTTCGCGAACTCTGCAGGCTGAAGACTGAAACCAAAAATGTGAATCCAGCTTCGTGCACCGTTCAATACTGCACCTGAGATCAAAACAATCACCAGCATGACCGTAGTGAGCAGGAAAAAGGGTGCATAGAGCTTTTTGTACTTGTTGAAGCGGATATTCATGGCAAAAAACATGCCAAATAGACCGATAATCGCCCACATAAGTTGTTTTTTCGTGAAGTAAAGGGCATCATTGTTAAATTTTTCGCTTGCGATTGCAATGCTGGAACTGGAGCTGAATACCATCACCAGTCCAAAGCCCACCAACAATAAAGTGAGGATTAGCAGTTGAAAATCCGGCGTGCCTCTCTTCGTTTTCGTTTGGGCCGTTTGTTGTTTCATCGTTTGGCCCAGCCTATGCTTCCAGCAGTTCTTTAAGCTGCTGTAATTTTTGGGCTGCCAGCTTCACGACTGGTTGCGGAACGGAAGAGTCATAATCCAGGCCGTGAGGGAAAGTGGCTTTGCCAAGGTATACTGCTTCAACAGCAAGAACGGTATCCGGTTTTTCCAATTTGCCTTCCACAGCGCGGGTATTAATGCGTACAAAGTATTCTGAGTTGGTTAGTTCATCTTCAATTTTGTAGTCATATGTAGCACGGTAATATTCCCATTGCCACCGGACAAATCCGACTTTCTCGGCGCTCTCATCCAGGTATGCCAAGTCGCTCTTCAAGCCATCCAAGCCTGTATTCTCAAAAATCATAAGCGTTTGATCCTCCTCATAAGCTTCCGAGTATAATTTCTCGAGTATTTCTCTAGTTCATGATAGTATGTTTCCCCTTCCCGTGCAAGCTTTCCAAAGGCGTTTCGTATCGGTTTTCTTCCAATTCTGCTACAATATACAGCAATAGGTTTGAAGAGGAAGGTTCGGGCTTGATCCAAGTCCCGTTCAAGATTGAAAGGGTGGAGAGACATGACTAATAATATATGGTGGGAAGATCTGCAGATCCACATGGTGGAATGGCGGCGTCACCTTCATCGCAATCCAGAGGTTTCCTTTCATGAGGAGAAGACATCCTCTTTTGTAGCGGATATGTTGGAGAGCTTTGGCGTTGAAGTGAGGCGTCATGTTGGTGGCCACGGGGTCATCGGTACCATTCGTGGGGACAAGCCGGGTCCTGTCGTCATGTTGCGAGCTGATATGGACGCACTGCCAATTCAGGATGAGAAGAATATCGAGTATGCATCACAACAAGCAGGAGCAATGCATGCATGCGGCCACGATGGTCATATCTCAATCTTGCTCGGTACGGCATTGTATTTCAGCCGTCACAAGCA
The DNA here is from genome assembly GCF_045040675.1 of Paenibacillus sp. FSL H8-0283. Classification (NCBI taxonomy): domain Bacteria; kingdom Bacillati; phylum Bacillota; class Bacilli; order Caryophanales; family Paenibacillaceae; genus Paenibacillus; species Paenibacillus sp. FSL H8-0283. Next base: position 4,651,545 of record NZ_CP150295.1, on the reverse strand, counting down.
GGAGATCCAAGGCGAGATTCGTTTTTTGTTCCAGCCAGCAGAAGAACTGCTTCCGGGTGGTGCAGTTCAGGTCATTGCGGATGGTGCGCTTGAAGGCGTGGATGTCATATATGGCATTCATCTGTGGACTCCGTTGCCTGTAGGTGTTGTTGCCAGTAAAGCAGGACCGATGATGGCGGCGGCGGACGATTTTTACATTGAGATCAAAGGCAAAGGTGGACATGGCGGGATGCCACAATCCACGATAGATAGTCTTATCGCGGGTTCTGCGCTTGTGATGCAGCTTCAGACCGTTGTCAGTCGTTCGGTTGATCCATTGCAACCCGCGGTGCTGACCATTGGTACAATGCAGGCGGGCTCGGCTCAGAATGTAATTGCAGAGCAATGCAAAATGAGCGGTACGGTAAGAACGTTTGATGAAGAGACCCGAAACGGGATGAAAGAGCGCGTGCTTACCATGGTAGCCCAGACAGGGGCAGCATATGGAGCAGAGACGCAAGTGAAATATATTATGGGATATCCGCCTGTGGTGAATGATGAACAAGAGACAGCACGTTTCTTCAGAGAGGCTACAGAATTATTTGGGGCAGAACGAGTGCAAGCATCCCCGATGCTGATGCCAGCGGAAGATTTTGCGTATTATCTGCAGAAGGTTCCAGGGTGCTTTATGTTTGTTGGAGCAGGTAACCCGGATAAAAATGCGATCTATCCGCATCATCATCCGATGTTTGATTTTGATGAAGACGCGATGCAGACGGCCGTGAGATTATTTATCGCCATGGCTAAAGGTTACACAGCCGAATGACTTTAGATGCAGTTGGGCATCCTGTTCATACCGAGGTATGGGCAGGATGTTTTTTTTGTGGATTTTATAGATGTTGTTCAAAAAGTCCACTTTTCGGTACTGAAAACTAGACTTTTTGAACGTGCACTTTATAGAGGTTCATTTTCGGAAGTTGCCGGAACTGGACTTTTTTTGTGATAGGAGGAAGGCTCCAAATGGAAGAAACAGAACATACGGTAAGGACAGATGCTTGTATCGTTCAGCGAGATTTTACAGTTTTGCTGGAAGTTGGTCACCCCGGATTCGAAAGAGCAAGAGAGCAGCTTGGGATGTATTCAGAACTGGTTAAGACACCAGCAGCGTTTCATACCTACCGAATCACTCCGTTATCGCTCTGGAATGCGGCTGCGCTGGGATGGAATGCAGATCAGGTCATCGCAAGTTTGGAGCTGGTATCCCGCTGGAACGTGCCTGCTGCACTGATACAGGATGTTCGGAGAATCATGGATCAGTATGGCAAATTAAAGCTGCATTCCGAAGCAGATCACACCAGAATGCGTCTTTACAGTGAGGATGAGCGGTTGCTGGATGAATTAAGTGGATTGAAAACAATAGCTGCCTTTCGCATGGAACGTAAGGACGCTCATGAACTTCTGCTCCCAGGAGAACAGCGAGGGTTATTAAAAAGGGAATTAACACGATTGGGTTACCCCGTACTTGATTACGTGGGATATCGGGAGGGAACCAAGCTTTCATTTGATTGGCGGTCTAATGATCCGGGGGACCACTCTGAGCGGTTTGCGCTGCGTTCTTACCAGAGAGAGGCTGTGGATGCATTTGAAGGCAGTGAGGGCATGGGAGGAAGCGGTTTACTCGTACTTCCTTGCGGGGCAGGAAAAACAGTCATTGGCATGGCCGTGCTGGAGCGGCTTCAATGTGAATGCCTTATTTTGACGTCTAATACAACGTCTGTGCGACAGTGGATTCAGGAAATTCAAGACAAAACCACGATTACCAGCGAACAGATCGGTGAGTATTCCGGTCAGAAAAAACAGGTGAAACCTGTGACTGTAGCTACATATCAGATTCTTACACACCGGAAATCAAAGGATGCTGATTTTACCCACATCAAACTGCTCAGTGAGCGGCAATGGGGGCTGATCATATATGATGAAGTACATTTGCTGCCAGCACCAGTGTTTCGTGCAACTGCGGATATTCAAGCTACGCGAAGGCTGGGATTGACGGCCACCTTGGTTCGAGAGGATGGCTGTGAACAGGATGTGTTTTCGTTGATTGGTCCAAAGCTCTATGATATGCCGTGGAAACAACTGGAGCAGCAAGGGTGGATTGCTGATGTACAATGTCAGGAGATACGTATCCCGTTTTCCCCGGAACTAAGATCAAATTATCTGCAAGCCGAGGTTAAACATCAATTTCGATTGGCTGCCGAGAATCCGGCGAAGGTACATGTAGTTAAGCGTTTGCTGGAACGTCATCGGGATTTGCCTGCGCTAGTGATTGGACAATATCTGGATCAACTTGAGTTGATTGCCCGGGAAATTGAAGCACCTTTGATCTCGGGTACCATGTCACAGCAAGAGCGAATCAAGTGGTTTGCCGCTTTTCGATGTGGAGAGATTAAAACAATTGTGGTATCCAAGGTTGCTAATTTTGCTGTGGATCTGCCCGATGCTGCTGTTGCGCTTGAGATATCCGGGAGTTTCGGGTCTAGGCAGGAAGAGGCACAACGTTTGGGGAGAATTCTGAGACCAAAAGCTGGAGAAAACAAAGCATATTTCTATGCGTTGGTATCAGAGGATAGTAAGGAACAGGAGTTTGCATTAAACCGTCAGATGTTCTTGGTGGAGCAGGGATATGAATATGCCATTGTGCACGAGAACGAATAGTCCATTTATACTCGTGAAAAGAGGAGGGATTGGGATATGTCTTCATTTGAACCAATAGATGAGCCTATGGTACTGAACCTTGATTCATGGTCAAAGCTTGCTTTGGTGGAACAAAAAGTGCTTGGTGCAATTTTTCACAAATATGCCGGTCAGTCTTTTTCCTCCCTCCTGCCGCGAGAACAGTGGGCCATCGAAGGACTAAGTGTCGCAGAAGCCAATTCTTCATTCGCCAACCTTAGGCAGCAAAGATGGATTGAATCTGTATATAAAAGTTGGGGGGAGCGATTATTCTATATTCCTGCTTCGCTGTTGGAGACATTGACGATTGCTTACGCACAAAGAGTGGGTATGATCGTTAAACAGATGGTACAGCATGCTCATGTAATACAGGAAGGAAAGCCGGATACTGCTGCGGAGCTGCTTCATCTGATCGCGTGGATCGAAAGAGAAGGACTTCCTTTGACAGGGAAGGGCACCATACATAAGAAAAGTGTTCAAAAATTAAGTGTGATCACGGTATTATCTTCGACAGACTTTGAAGGTCTGGGCATCCGATATGAACATTCGGATTTGTATCCGACCCACGTAGCAATCCTTCTCGATCTACTGCTCAGTCTGAATCTCGTTCAGAAGTTAGATGGCCAAATTCAGATTGTAGATCATCGGTTACAAACATGGTTGAAGCTCTCGTGGAGACAGATGCATCGGGAAATATATCAAGCGTGTATGGAAAGATACGGAGAAGCTGAACCCGCGTTGCAGCATTTCCGTTATCAATTGGCAGTGTTTGCTCCAGAAAAAAACATATGGTGCCATATAGAGAATTCGGAATTGATACCACGGGTCAGGGGCTGGCTCTACGCACTGGCTGGCTGGGGTTATGGTGAAGTAGGAGAAGATCAGTCGGGAGCGCTGGCATTCCGTTGGCTGATCGAACCGCATAGCCTGTTATATCGAGAACAAGAGATGGTAAGTGAGGCGGAGCCGTGTGGATTTTACATGCAGCCTGATTTCGAAGTGTTGGTACCGCCGGAAGCAGGGCCTGATGTGATCTGGATGCTGGAGCAATGCGCAGAACGGGTGACGCGTGATCGAATGTCCATCTACCGTATGACAAGAGAGCGATTCATTTCGGCCTTAGCCAGAGGGTATGAATTACATGAAGTGATAGAGTGTCTGGATCAATATGCGCTGAAAGGCATACCAGAGAATGTACGTATTGCGTTAGCAGATTGGGGCAAGGAGACGGATGCTGCACCGTTGACTGTAAATCGGAGTATGAAGGTAATGGAGGCAAGTACAGGCTCCGCAGATGATCCGAAGTTATTAGAAAATGATGTGTTGAGCGGTGTATATTCTTCTTTCTACACTCCCGATAATCTAGGTCTGGTTGATGTCCCTGCTTCTCTGCATGGGTTGGAGCGTGATCATTCTGTCATTGAGAAGAAGTTCTCTCTGTTGGGATTTGAGGAGATACCGGAGACCTGGTACAAGGAGTGGCGTCGATATCATAGTTCAACCGCCCGACAGATTGCTGCCAAAGCCATTGAGTGGCAGACCAAGCTGGGGATACAACAGGAAAATCAAACGCAATACCTCATTCCACATCAGGTAGAGGGTCATGAACAATGGACTTTAAGCGGTTGGTGCATGTTGGATTCAAGTGAAAATACATCAGAGACGGAATGGCGTACATTCTCCCCGTCAGAGTGGGATACAATGCGTCTTATCCTGCCAGATGATGTCATAACCTGACTATTTCACGTGAATATCAGGTTGAAAGGCGAATTTTCGAGTTCCCCCTATTTCTAATTGCAGGAAAAACTCTTCTTAACTATTCATGGATATGCTATGATGAGGTAGTCTACGTTAAGTAGAACTTTATATATAGATAGGATGAATATTTCATGAGCGTAGCGGAAATGAACACGGTCGATATGGCCCAAGTGTTAACGGGCGCATATGAACTGGGCGACATGATTAACCAATCTGCCGAAGTATCGGATTATTTATATTGGAAGCAGCAAGTCGAGACTACCCCTGAGATTCAGATGGGGATTCGGAAGCTGAATGCCAAGAAGGAATTGTTTGAAGAAACACAGCGTTTCGGTCATTTTCACCCGGATTATCATGCAGCAAAAGACCAGGTGAAGGCTCTGGAACAGGAGTTGGAAAATTTCGAGGCGGTAATCCGCTTCAAACAGGCAGAGAAGTCCCTGGATGATATGTTATTCCAGATGTCAGAGACCATTGCATTTGCAGTGTCAACGACCATTAAAGTACCGAGCAATGACCCGAATCCGAAGGGCGGCTGCGGTAGTGGCGGCAAGTGTGGTTGCAGTTAAGTAATCATTATAGAAGGGCGGGGAACGATGATGTTTGCGGAAAGGACAGGATTCATTATTTGGGTCAGTGATTTGAAGGCTGCCCGTAATCTCGAAAAATATGGCACCGTGCATTATATCTCCCGCCGTATGCATTATGTAGTCATGTATGTTAATGCAGAACGGGCAGATGATACGATGAAAAATGTGAAGCGACTTTCCTATGTGCGCAAGATCGAACGCTCGTATCGTAATGAGATCAAAACCGAGTATGCCAGCAAAACGATGGACAAAACGAGCTTTTACGGAATATAGACGAGAAACTGGAGGGACCCTTTGGGGTCGCTCTTTTCTTGAATTATACACAAATTGGCTATTGTGAAAAAAAGTTAAACTTACGCCTTGAGGTTGCGGGACTAATGTTGTAATATATTTGGTAATAAATAGATAGAAAGTCCTATCTGGTGGAGAGTGATTCCCATGCGTGATAAGGTGATGCAACGTTGGAGCACCTACGAGCCGTTTTTCGTGGCTCTTGGAGACAAGAAAGTGGCCGACATCGTCATTACCCATCATGCCAAGATGCGGTATGCAGACCGTATTGAGCCTGCACGTAGTGATGATGACCATATTGCGGCGTGGTTATGGGAGTGTCTGAAGCAGGACCGTATAACACCATACTACCGTAATGAACAGGACGTCTACCTGATTGATGAGGATCTGGTGGTGGTCGCCGAATTTTCCGAACTTGAAGGAGAATATGATATTGCGGGCAACCCGCTGCACAAAATGATTGTAGTTACGTTTCTGGGACGTATGTCGGAGACCATTGAATTAAGGGACCTGAAGTCATATTATTCATGGTTAAGACATTCAAGAAGAATGACGCTGGTCAAAAATAGCCGTAAGCATAAGTAAGCCTGAGTAGATTCAATATGTTGAAATCATAGATTCAAGGATTATCGCATGCAGACAAGCTGCATGCTTTTTTTGTTGCCAAGCGAGAAATCGGCTACAATGTAGAGAGTGTAATCGAAGAGGGGCGAAGATATGAATTTTCACCAATTGCATATTTTTTATACGGTAGCAGAGAAGGGGAGTTTCTCGGCTGCTGCACAAGCATTACATATGACTCAACCGGCAGTAACGATGCAGATTCAATCATTGGAGGACTATTTTGGCACCAAGTTATTGCATCGTTCCACCAAAAAAATAGAATTATCCGAGGCTGGCCGGACTTTATTACCTCATGCGAAACGGAGTGTAGAGTTGGTCAGACAGACGGATGAAGCGATGTCGGCATTTACCCAGATGTTACAGGGCAGACTCCAGCTGGGAGCCAGCTTAACAATCGGGGAATATGTGCTTCCACGCATGCTCGGACCATTTGCACTTCAATATCCCGATATTTCAATTGTCATGAAAGTGATGAATACAACGCAAATTATGGATGACATATTGAAGCACCAGCTTAATTTTGGTCTGATTGAAGCGCCAGTGCACCACCCGGACATGATTGTAGAGCCTGTCATGCAGGACGAACTGAAACTTATTGTACCTGCCGGGCATGATTTGGCTAAGCGTAGCAAAGTGAATATTGAGGATGTAATGAATTATCCTTTTGTGCTGCGTGAGAAGGGCTCGGGTACTCGTCAGGTGATGGAAGACCAATTGCAAAAGAAAAAAATTGATCCACAAGATATGAATGTTGTGATGGAACTTGGCAGTACAGGAGCGGTAAAATCGGCCGTGGAGGCAGGGGTAGGTATTACGATGTTATCTCCTTCTTCGGTGCAGCATGAACTGGCTCTGGGACTCGTTCATATTGTGGATATCCGCGGACTCGAATTCAAAAGGCAGTTCTATGCCATCCATCTAAAATCGTCCTTGTTGCCCCTGTCAGCAGTCGCTTTCCTGAATTATCTGCGTCAGCAGGAGCAGCCTAAGTCGGTACATAAAACGGGGAAGGCATAATCGTTGGCAACATCAATGGTAGATAAGATTAAATCATAATCAATTTACACAAAGGAGCTGTTGATCATGGATCAACGCCAAGGACGCTGTGATCTTCATACGCATAGTCAGGCTTCCGATGGAATGCAGCCACCTGCTGATAATGTGAAGCTTGCCAAACAAAAAGGGCTATCTGCGGTTGCCCTAACGGACCATGATACAGTAGCTGGTGTAGCGGAAGCACAGCAAGCGGGAAAAGAGTACGATATTGATGTTGTTGCCGGAGTGGAGATCAGCACTCGGGCTGGTGGGAAAGATATTCATGTGCTGGGCTATTACGTTAATACGGAGGATGAGATATTCCTGCAACGGTTGGCCGGATTACGAGAAGCGCGAGATGAGCGGAATCATCTGATTATCGCCAAGCTGCAAGAACTCGGGCTTGATATAAGCTGGCAGGAGGTACTGGATGAGCTGGGACGCCCGTTAGAGCCGGATGAGAGTATTGGCAGACCTCATATGGCCGATGTGCTGGTGAAAAAAGGCTACGCTGTTGACATGCGGGATGCATTTGATCAGTATCTTGCTGAAGGCAAGCCAGGCTTTGTATCTGTACCCCGCGTTGCACCAGAGGATGCTTGCGAGTGGATCAGAGCCGCAGGTGGAGCCGCTGTGATTGCCCATCCGGGTCTCTATAACGATGATGAATTGGTGCGACGTATCATCGAAGACTCTCATCCAGATGGCATTGAGGTGTTTCATTCGGACCATGGCCCGGAAGAGGAACGCAGGTATGCTGAGATGGCCAGGGAGTATGATCTTATTGAGACTGGTGGATCGGATTATCATGGCAAACGGCAAGGTGTTGTTTTCCACGGGGATCTTGGTAGCAAGACCGTAACGGTTGATGTGTTGGAAAGGCTGAAGGCAGCTGCTTCACAGCAAAAGGGAGAGTAAGCGAGACGTCGCAACGCTCTATCTGACTATAATAAATTCTGTATTACTGGATACATTTAAGATCGAAGGAGTAAAGGACATGCAAGCATGATAGGGCTGAACCTTCATGTTTCCATGTCCTTTTTTGTGTTAAAAAGAGTCTATGTAATGGAATAGTTTACCCAAGCGCCACGTGTAGCCCCGAGACGTTCGAATAATTGCTGGGCTCGCTCATTGGTCACTGCTGTGATCCAAGACATATATGCACATCCATGGTCACGCGTATATTGCTGACAGTGTGCGAATAATTTAGCTTCTGCTTCGCCCTCTCTAAATGTTTCCGTAACAAATAGGTCGTTCATAATGGCGACACGCTCTGCTTTCATCGTGCTGTAGGTAAAGAACAGGGTGGAAAATCCGATAAGCTTCCCGTCCTCTACTGCCACAAATTGAGCACCGATCTTCTGATTAAGCAGGTTGTTGATCAAAAGCTGGATGGATTGATCACCAGGCCAGGGGTTGTTGTAGAATCCCACCACATAGTCATGCATTAATGCCATCAGGGGTTTCAGATCATCAGGTTGCGTTTCTCGAATATGTATGGTCATGATACACTTCCTTTAACTATAAATTTATTCATCACAATCGAATTATTATACATATAAATGAATCAATATTCAATGAGAAAGCTAAATAAGCTGAGCTTCACATATCATTCAAACAAGTAATGCAATAACAAAAATCCCCTGAGCCGTTAATGGTCAGGGGATTTTTCTATTGTTACTGTTACATCGCACCTTATGAGCTAAGCATACTATCCATTTTTAATCGTGGATGGCAGACTCTTGATCAATTCATCATTTGGTGTAACAAACAAGGTCTTCTGATGATCATAGATCACAAAACCTGGCTTCGCACCACTTGGTTTGCGCACATGACGGATAAACGTGTAATCCACAGGCACACTGCTGGACTCCTTGGCTTGGCTGAAATAGGCAGCAAGCTGTGCTGCTTCTTCCAATGTAGCTTCACCAAATTCCGTACTGCGAATAACAACATGTGAACCTGGAATATCTTTGGTATGCAGCCAGGTGTCGTTGGAAGAAGCGAGACGGTTGGTCACGTACTCATTCTGCAGGTTGTTTTTGCCCACAAGAATATCAATCCCCTCGGAGGAGGTGAACTGGTGGACGGTTGGACGGTCACTTTTCTTCTTCTTTTTACCTTTTTTATTGCGGTCACGAAGGTATCCCTGTTGCACAAGCTCGTCCCGTATTTCCTCAATATCGTTCATCGATGCAATGGAGAGCTGCTGTAACAGGTTATCGAGATAGTCGATCTCGTCTTTGGTTTTGCCAAGCTGCTCATGAATGACAGCCAGACTGTTCTTGTATTTGTTATAACGCTTGAAATAACGTTGTGCGTTGTCAGACGGTGTGAGCAGTGGATCAAGCTGAATGGTAATGTTGGCTTGGTCTTCATCGTAGAAGTTCACAAGCTCCACGCTCTTGTCCCCTTTGTGAACCTGATGCAGGGAGGCAAACAGCAACTCACCCCATAGTCTGAACTTGTCCGCATCGTCCGCTTCCAGCAGGTCCTTGTTCAGGTTGTCCAGCTTTTTGATGTTTTTGCTTCGCTCATTCTGCAGAAAACGGAGCAGATCACTTACTCTCTGTTTTACCGTGTCCCGTTCAGCCTTGTCTCCGTAGTAATCCTCCATGCACTTGCTCATCGTGTCATAGGTTTTCTCCAAATCCTGAATACTCTGAAGATGAACGGCCGAGAAAATCATTTTGCCTTTGGCGTTCATTCCAGTTACAGGCGTGTAGATATGATCTCTGACAGGCCCCATCACGGCTTCAAAAGCGTTCCAGAGTGCACCAGCCTCAACTCGGCTTTCACCCTCAATCACAGCTTGAGTACTCACTGTGCCCTCAGCAGCAATTCCACGAGCAGCAATCTCTCCCGCAATTAACGGGCTAAGACCGCTAAAGGAGTTCACAAGCCAGCGTGATGCCTCTTCCTCAGCGGCATGATAGCTGTCCTCGAATGCTGTACGACTCACTTCGAGCGGATTACTTTTATGTTGCTCGGGTGGGGCAGTATACGCGAATCCAGGCATGATTACCCGGTAGCTACTGATGGAAGGAGTCACATGATGAATGCCATCCAGAATCGTTCCTGTAACAGGATCAAGCAAAATAATATTACTGTGACGCCCCATCAATTCAATGATGATCCGTTTAACCGAAACATCCCCCAGTTCGTCGCGCTGGCGCACATTGATGTGGATAATACGCTCCATGCCAATCTGACGGATCTCCTCAATGATTGCACCTTCACAGTGCTTACGGAGCAACATGCAGAACATGGGTGCTTCCGTAGGGTTAAGGAATGTCTTTTCCGTATAATGCACACGGGGATAGGTTGGGCTTGCCGAAACAAGCAATTTACTATTTCCGCGCTGAGCACGCAGGGTGAGAACTACGTCATGGCCATTCGGCTGATGGATTTTGCTGATACGTCCACCAATGCAGCCTTGCAGTTCATGAACAATGGCCCGTGTTACAATGCCGTCCAATGCCATTTTTTCCACTTCCTCTCTCTATCGAGCATCTGCATTTATCATGCCAAATGCTTCATCTATATAACTGAAACGTGCAACCAGGTATGTAAAAAAACAAGGACTGGCTACAGATTCTTCGTTGCTTGCCTGTTGAACGCTGGAATTGGTACTGCGCAGAACATCGCAGACTTTTATTTTAGCCTATTCTGTCCATCAGGGAAAGGATTCACCTTCCGGGTGCTAATCACAGACCTGTCCGAATACATATAGAGCAGGTAGTTTGTCCGGCATAGTGTACAGCCTGTCGACCAGCGCGCCGGTGAGTCATGTGAGCTTATTTTGCAGATGAAATACAGACTGGGAGGGAAACTTGAAGCATGGAACATACCAAGTGGCATCAACTTAGTGATGAAGAGCTTCGTAACACTCTTGGCGTCAGCCCGCAGGAAGGATTGACGGATGAAGCCGTAGCAGAGAAGAGGAAAGTGGTCGGTTCGAATGAGCTGAGCGAGGGGAAACGCATTTCTCCAATTACATTGCTCTTGAATCAGTTCAAGGATTTTATGGTGCTGGTGTTAATGGGAGCAACGTTGGTATCCGGATTACTGGGTGAGTATCTGGATGCGGTAACGATTGTGGCTATTATCGTACTGAATGCAATTCTGGGGTTTGTACAGGAATTCCGGGCTGAACGATCTCTTCGTGCATTGAAACAGTTGTCTGCACCTCTTGCCAAAGTGCTTCGTTCAGGCCAGGAAGTACACCTTGCCGCCAAACAACTTGTCCCTGGGGATATTGTCATGGTGGAGAGTGGGGACCGCATACCCGCTGATGTACGCTGGCTGCAAACGAACAGTCTGGATGTCGAGGAGTCGGCACTTACCGGGGAATCGGTTCCTGTAAGCAAACATTGCCGTCCGATTGCGGACGAGGACGTTCCGCTGGGTGATCAGAAGAATATTGGTTTTATGGGTACCATGGTCACTCGTGGCACAGCCAAAGGTGTGGTTATCCGTACGGGGATGGAGACGGAGATGGGCAAAATCGCCGATCTGATCCAAAATACGGAGGAGCAAGAAACACCGCTACAGCACAGGCTGGAGCAATTGGGCAAAATTCTGATTTTTGTCGCATTGGGATTAACCATTATGGTTGTCGTCGCAGGGATATTGCACGGACAACCAGCTGTTGGCATGTTTCTGGCAGGGGTCAGCCTCGCGGTGGCTGCCATACCGGAGGGTCTGCCGGCCATTGTAACCATTGCACTCGCACTAGGCGTGCAGCGTATGATCAAACGTAAAGCCATTGTACGCAAACTGCCTTCTGTCGAGACCCTTGGTTGTGCATCCGTAATCTGTTCGGATAAGACTGGCACGCTCACCCAGAACAAGATGACGGTAACGGATGTGTGGTTGGAGGGACGTAACATCAAGGTTACCGGGGATGGTTATGCACCTGAAGGGCAGATGCTGGAGAACGGTCGTACGGTGGAACTGAAGAGTGACCAGTCCCTGCGCAGAATGCTTCAGATCAGTGCGCTTTGCAACAATGCGAGTATTGTGGAAAGTGCTTCAAACGAGGTGGGGAGCAAGAAAAAGGGCAAGGATAACAAAAAGGACAGCAAGAAAAACACGAAAAAAGGTGACCTCCAAGAAGAAACCGTTCAACGAGATAATGTATTTTGGGAGCTGAAAGGCGATCCGACGGAAGGGGCACTCGTCACACTGGCCTCCAAAATGGGGCTTACTCCTGCCGGACTCAAAGAGTTGTATGCCCGCCAGCAGGAATTCCCGTTTGATTCGGAGCGTAAACGCATGTCGGTCCTGGTTCATCATCAGGGAGGCCGAATGATCTACACCAAAGGTGCACCGGATGTGTTAATCGGACACTGCAGTTATATTTTGTGGGAAGGCAAGGTTGTACCTTTCACTGGAACGCTGCGGCAGAAAGTGATGGCAGCTAACGAGAGCATGGCCGGAGCGGCACTACGTGTCCTTGGAATGGCCTATCGTGAAGTGCGGCCGGAAGAAAAAGTGGCTGACGAACACGCCGCCGAGAGTCAGCTTGTCTTCGTAGGACTTGCAGGTATGATAGATCCACCGCGTCGTGAAGTGCGAGATGCGATTGCCACATGCCGCAAGGCGGGGATACGAACTGTCATGATCACAGGTGATCATGGAACAACGGCAGAAGCCATTGCTCATCAGTTGGGGATTCTTCCCCGCGGAGGGGCTTCGTTAAGTGGTCAGCAACTGGCAGGCATGACAGACGATCAACTGGATAAACAGGTAGAGGGCATATACGTGTTCTCAAGGGTATCTCCGGAACACAAGCTTCGCATCGTGAAATCGTTACAGCGCAAAGGGCATGTCGTCGCCATGACGGGTGATGGAGTTAATGATGCTCCAGCCATTAAAGCAGCAGACATCGGGATCGCGATGGGCATTACGGGTACAGATGTCACGAAGGAAGCTTCGGCGCTCATTCTGAGTGATGATAACTTCTCAACCATTGTGGCTGCCATTGAAGAAGGCCGTAATATTTATGAGAACATTCGCAAGTTTATCCGTTATTTGCTGGCATCAAACGTGGGCGAAATATTGACAATGTTCTTTGCAATGATGATGGGCCTGCCGCTACCACTCGTGCCTATTCAGATTCTGTGGGTTAACCTGGTGACGGATGGTTTGCCTGCAATGGCGCTCGGGGTAGATCAGCCTGAGAAAGATTTGATGGAACACAAACCCCGTGGAGCCAAGGAAAATATTTTTGCGCGGAGACTGGGTTGGAAAATCGTTAGCCGGGGTGTGTTGATTGGATTATGCACACTCGGAGCGTTCTGGCTTACCCTTCAGGCTGCACCGGATAATCCGGGTCAACTGATCAAGGCGCAGTCTGTGGCTTTTGCTACACTCGTTTTGGCACAGCTTATTCATGTCTTTGACTGCCGTAGTTCGCGGTCGATCTTCCACCGGAATCCTTTACAGAACAAATATCTGGTTCTTGCCGTGATTTCATCGGTTGTACTGATGCTGGTTGTCATGTACGTTGAACCATTGCAGCCGATCTTCAAAACCGTACCGCTTGGTTTGCGTGAATGGGCGATCTGCATCGTTGCTGCGGGCATTCCAACGTTCCTTATGGGTGCAGGCAGCGTCTGGGGTGGTCGTCGTAACCGCCGCCGTATGGGTGGTTCTGGCCGCTTCGTACCGAAAAGTACAAAGTTTTCGGCATAAAATCAATACCTTTTCCTGACCTATTTCGTTATGCTATCCTCAAAATGATTCGAAGCGAGAGCTTTGGCATTTTGCAGGATAGCTTTTTTGTGTAAATGTTGAATATGAATTTCTATGGTAATCCTGTAGAAGAGCAAGAATATAGCTTTGGTAGCAGACTGCCAAAAGGAGTGGGCAAGATTATGGAATTTACGAAAATGCATGGACTTGGTAACGATTTTATCGTTGTATTTGGTGAAAAGGAGCTTCCGGCAGATGCAGCAGAACTGGCTGTGAAATGGTGCAACCGTTTCTTTGGCATCGGTGCGGACGGCCTGGTTTATATACTGCCTTCAGAAAAGGCAGACTTTCAGATGCGTATCATGAATTCGGACGGTTCGGAAGCAGAGCAGTGCGGTAATGCCATTCGCTGTGTATCCAAATACGTATACGATCATGGTCACGTGAACCTGGAGCAGATCACCATTGAAACGATTGGTGCAGGGGTACAACCTGTGAGTCTCAACATTCGTGATGGTAAAGTGGAAACTGTTCGTGTCGATATGGGTGAGCCGATTCTGAACGGTCTTCAAGTGCCTACAACGGTGGATGCCAACCCAGTGGTTGATCACTACATTGAAGCGAATGGACATGCGTTCAAATTCACTGCCGTATCCATGGGTAACCCGCATGCGGTTATCTATGTTGATGATGCTGTGAATTTTGATCTGACAACCTGGGGACCGCTTCTTGAAGTACATCCGATGTTCCCGAAAAAAATCAATGTGGAATTCGCCACAGTTCGTGACCGTGGATATGTGGACATGCGTGTATGGGAACGCGGAGCGGGTCCAACACTAGCTTGCGGAACCGGAGCTTGTGCGACACTGGTATCCTCTGTCCTGAATGGACATACAGATCGTACAGCAGTCATCAGCCTCAAGGGTGGGGATCTCCACATTGAGTGGAATGAAGCTGACAATCATGTGTACATGACTGGACCTGCTGAAGTTGTTTTTAAGGGTATCACTTCATAAAAAGTGAAAGGTTTAACCAAAGGGGCCTGCGGGCCTCTTTTTTTGTCAAAAAGGACAGGTCGTGTCTCCTGTACAGAGACATATTGGGGGCTGTATGGCAAGAAAGTCCATATGAGCTGGATACTCATTAAAAACCTGTGTTTTTCTTCGTTTTTTAGCGTTTTTTGTGTTACATTAGTATGTAAATGATCACAGCTAGGCGGGGGGAAATGGGATGAAGGCGGATTTGCGCAAAGTTATGCAGGAACGGGTTCTCGTTGGAGATGGGGCCATGGGAACATTTCTGTACCAAATGGGGTTCCCGGTGGGGATTTCATATGAAGAATTAAACTTGATTTCACCTGAAGTAGTGGCGGATGTACATCGCCGTTATCGGGATGCAGGTACAGAAATATTTGAAACAAATACGTATTCTGCCAATTACGACAAGTTGTCCAAGTTCGGTCTGGAGTCCAAGGTGGAGGACGTGAACCGTGCCGGCGTACGCATTGCCAAAGAGGTAGCTGGAGATACCGGTTATGTGCTTGGTGCAGTTGGTTCCATTCGAGGTGGCAAGCGGACGAATGTATCAACGAGTGAACTGAAACGCTTTTATCAACAACAGATCTCTGCACTGCTTGATGAAGGCGTGGATGGCATTTTGCTTGAGACCTTCTATGATATCGAGGAAATGGATATTGCCCTTTTGCAAGCGCGCAAGCTAAGTGATCTGCCCGTGATTGGACAGTTCGCGGTAGAGGATGTAGGACACACACTGGACGGATATACAATGCCTGAAGCCTTCCGTATTATGCGGGAGCAGGGTGCGGACGTCATTGGTTTTAACTGTCGCTCAGGTCCAAACGGGATTATGCGTGCCATGGAAACCGTCTCGGGACGAATTGGTATTCCAATGTCCGTCTACCCGAACGCGGGTGCCGCAGATTATGTAGATGGTGAGTTCCGTTATGGTGCGACTCCGGAGTACTTTGGTCAGACGGCAGTGCAATTTGCTGAACTGGGCGCTCGTATTATCGGTGGTTGCTGTGGTACGACACCTGATCATATTACCGCTATGAAAGAGGCGCTTGCTGACTATGTGCCTTCGCCTATTCTGGAGCCTGATCCGTCAGAATCTAAACCGCGTATTGTGTTGCATGAAAATGTGGATGAGCGTTCCGGACGTGGCGGACAGCCTACGATCGTTGATCTGGTCAAGCATCGTCACACCGTTATCGTTGAACTTGACCCGCCACGTGACTTGGACATTGCCAAGTTCATGAAAGGTGCCGAGACACTGAAAGCAGCCGGAGCCGATGCCCTGACACTGGCCGATAATTCACTCGCGGTTACACGCATGAGCAACATGGCGCTGGGTCACCTCGTTCAGGATCGCACGGGCCTTCGTCCACTGGTGCATATTGCCTGCCGTGACCGGAATCTGATTGGAACGCAGTCCCACATGATGGGGTTTGATGCTTTGAGTATTAATCATGTACTGGCTGTAACAGGAGATCCTGCAAGATTTGGCGATCTGCCTGGTTCGAGCTCGGTATACGATCTGACTTCTTTTGAAATCATACGCATGATCAAACAGTTGAACGATGGAGTAGCTTTCTCAGGTAAACCACTGAAGCAAAAAGCTGGTTTTGTAATCGGAGCAGCATTTAATCCCAATGTGAAATATTTGGAGAAAGCTGTACAACGTCTGGAGAAGAAAATTACCTCTGGCGCTGATTACATCATGACACAACCGATCTATGATCCTGAGTTGATTGTAGCAATGCACGAAGCGACCAAACATCTGGATGTGCCCATTTTTGTAGGTGTAATGCCGCTAGCGAGTGGACGGAATGCAGAGTATCTGCACAACGAGGTTCCCGGAATCCAGCTTTCGGATGAAGTGCGTTCCCGTATGGCAGGTCTGGAAGGCGAAGAAGGCCGTGCGATGGGAGTGAAAATTGCCAAAGAACTGCTGGACGTAGCAACAGCGCATTTCAAAGGCATCTATCTCATGACACCGTTTATGTTCTACGGCATGACGGCCGAACTGACTCAATACGTATGGGAGAAGTCGGAGCATCAATGTCCTACTTGTTTCAACCCTAATAATCAATTACAATAGTAAAACGGATGTGATGCCGATGTCATTCAGTATGACCGGATACGGTCAATCCGCCTTTCATTTTGGCGGCTATAAGGTACAATTAGAGATCAAATCTGTTAATCATCGTTATTGCGAAGTGATGATGCGTCTGCCAAGAGAGTGGACGTATTATGAAGACGGTTTGAGGAAGATCGTACAGAGTCGTTTGAAACGTGGGCGGATTGATGTTTATGTAATGAAAGAAAAAGAGGAAGACCAGGCTCTTCCCGCTGTTCTGAATGAACAGACGGTCAGGGCCTATCTGCAGGCTGCAGAGCAACTGGAGACCCAATATGGATTGCAGGGCAAACCAAGTATTGTGGATATGCTTGGGCTGCCGGACGTCATGGTTCATTCGGATGGGACAAGTTCCATTCCCGAAGAGCAGAAGGACGAATGGGAGCGAGTTCTGCAGGAAGGATTGAAAGAGGCTCTGTCCAGCCTTGAACAGATGCGCGCTCGCGAGGGTCTTCATCTGGCCAGTGATCTGGAACGGCGGATTACCCGTCTGGAGTCACTGCATACCGAAATGCTTGATCTTGCACCGACTGTGGTAAGTGATTATCGCAACAAGCTAAGACAAAGGCTTACGGAAATGCAGGAAGAAGGCTCTTTCCCTTTTGATGAGCATAAATTGGGTATGGAAATTGCAATGTTTGCCGATCGTTCTAACATAGAAGAGGAGCTTACGCGTCTACAGAGTCACTTTGGACAGAGCAGGGAACTGCTGAAGAGTGATGAGCCCGTAGGTCGTAAGTTGGACTTTCTAATTCAAGAGATGAATCGGGAAGTCAATACGATTGGATCAAAAGCCAACCATTTGGCTCTGGTGAATCGTGTTGTCGAGATGAAGGCGGAGCTGGAGAAGATTCGTGAGCAAGCTGCGAATATCGAATGAACGGCCACATTTCGGCAAAAGAGTCGCATGTATAGGGGGAAGAACCTGATTATGGCAATCAAACTCATTAACATTGGATTCGGTAACATCGTATCGGCGAACCGGATTATATCCATCGTGAGTCCGGAATCGGCGCCGATCAAGAGAATTATACAAGAGGCAAGAGATCGTCACATGCTGATTGATGCAACGTACGGAAGACGTACTCGTGCCGTAATTATTACGGATAGCGATCATGTCATTTTGTCTGCAGTTCAGCCTGAGACGGTCGCCCATCGTCTTTCTTCGAAAGATGATGATAACGACGAATAAAATGGAGTGTAATATGTCTAAGGGATTACTGGTAGTGTTGTCCGGCCCATCTGGGGTCGGGAAGGGTACTGTATGCAGCGCTTTGCGCAAACGGGTGCCGGAATTGATCTATTCCGTATCGGCAACAACCCGTCAGCCTCGTCTTGGTGAAGAACATGGTGTTAACTATTTCTTCAGAAGTCATGAAGAGTTCCAGAACATGATTGCTGAAGATCAATTGT
Source organism: Paenibacillus sp. FSL H8-0283 (assembly GCF_045040675.1). Lineage (NCBI taxonomy): Bacteria > Bacillati > Bacillota > Bacilli > Caryophanales > Paenibacillaceae > Paenibacillus > Paenibacillus sp. FSL H8-0283. Next base: position 4,633,264 of record NZ_CP150295.1, on the reverse strand, counting down.
TGGAACATGCGGAGTATGTTGGTAATTATTACGGAACACCGCGTGATTTTGTAGAGAAAACGATTAACGAAGGCCGCGACATCATTCTGGAGATTGAGGTTCAAGGCGCGTTAAAAGTGAAAGAGAAATTCCCGGAAGGGATCTTTGTTTTCCTGCTTCCTCCTTCATTGGACGAGCTGAAAGATCGCATTCAGGGCCGTGGTACCGAAAGCCAAGCGACCATTGATCACCGGATGTCCGTGGCGGTTGATGAGATCAGTCTGCTGGAGCAGTATGATTACGCTGTTGTTAATGATGAAATTGATTTGGCGTGCAAGAGAATAGAAAGCATCATAATCGCCGAACATTGTAAGATCAATAAATAATCCCTTTTGCCGCTGCAGAATGCGATATAAGTGGGGCAGTTGTCATATCATATACTGAAGCACTCCTTCTCGGAATGCCCGGGTGTGAAGACATGCCACATCAGTTCTGTCAGGCGGCAACTTGCGATTATACTAATGCGAAGAGGTGTTTGTTAATATGCTGTATCCTTCTATTGATGAAATGATGAACAAAGTCGACAGCAAGTATTCCCTTGTTGTTGCTGCTTCCCGCCGGGCTAGACAGCTACGTGAAGGTGAAAAAACGGATTTAAGAGGTGCGAGATCCCATAAACAAGTTGGCGTTGCACTGGAAGAAATCTATGGAGACCTGCTCGTTGTCATCAAAGGACAGGACGAAGAAGAAGAGTAAGCCGCCTGCGGCTGCTCTTCAACTGCATACGGCGTAAGCCGGATTAATTGACAACCGCGAGGTTGTTATTTTTTTACGAATAAGCATATTTTAACGGAATCTTACTTAGGACGTGTCTCAAAACTCGCTGAAGTGCATCTTTTACCGCCTTTTCGCCCCCTGCTGCGTCACTTTCCCTTGACGTGCCCCGGCACGCCTGCGGAAAACTTCCTTGCTTGGAACGAAAATTCGGGAAAATCTGCTTCCTTCGGAGTTTTCAGACGCGCCCTAGACGTCGTATAAATATCGGGGGAAATAAACATGTTGAACGGTAAAAAAATCGTGCTTGGTGTGACTGGCGGCATAGCCGCTTACAAAGCGGCAACATTATGCAGCAGACTGGTGCAAAAGGGAGCGGATGTTCATGTTATTATGACAGCTTCCGCTACACAGTTTATTACCGAATTGACGCTGCAAACGTTGACCCGAAATACCGTATACACCGATACATTTGATGAGCGTGAGCCAGCAGTCGTATCTCATATTCATCTGGCCGATCTGGCTGATCTTGTTCTGGTTGCTCCGGCAACAGCCAATGTGATTGCCAAGATGGCGCATGGCATGGCAGATGATATGCTCTCAACAACTCTTCTTGCGACGACAGCTCCTGTCATGATTGCACCAGCGATGAATGTACATATGTATGATCATCCAGCTGTAAAGCATAATATGAACCTGCTTGTTGAACGGGGCGCTATGATGATTGAACCGGGTGAAGGTCTGCTTGCGTGTGGATATGTGGGTAAGGGACGTCTGGAAGAACCGGAGAGCATTGTGGATGTGGTAGAACGTTTCTTTGAACAGCGAGAGTCCGCAGGCATTAGTCGGCAGGGACAAGCTCCATTGTTACAAGGCAAGAAGGTTGTTGTTACGGCTGGAGGTACGATTGAGCGCATTGACCCAGTACGATACATTACGAACGATTCATCTGGCAAAATGGGATTTGCCATAGCCGCAGCTGCGCGTGATCTGGGGGCAGATGTGAAATTGGTTATGGGCAGTACCCAATCCAAGCCACCGGAGAACGTGGAGTTGATCCCTGTACAGTCTGCACAGGATATGTATGAAGCGGTAACACGCGAGTGGGACGATGCTGATATCGTGGTTAAGGCGGCGGCAGTTGCCGATTATCGTCCAAAGGAAGTTTATACCGAGAAGATCAAGAAGAAAGGCGACACGCTGTCGCTCGAACTTATTAAAAATATAGATATTCTTGAAACACTGGGCAAACAGAAAACCCATCAGTTTTTGATTGGTTTTGCTGCGGAGACTCAGTCAGTTGAGATGTATGCACGTGAGAAATTGGAACGGAAAAACTGTGATCTGATCGTAGCCAATGATGTAACCCGCACGGGTGCAGGATTTGGAACAGACACCAACGCGGTACATATCTATGACCGGGAAGGTTTGGTGGAGGAGCTTCCAGTGATGGCCAAGGACGATGTGGCTCATCGGTTGCTCCAGATTGCGGCGGAGCGCATTGCCGGGAGGAATTAGGATATGGAGATTGCCAAGGTCATAGTCGATGTTCCCGTGAAGGAAACAGATCGGCCGTTTGATTACCTGGTACCTGAATCGATGAGAGAATGGATCGAGATTGGCAGCCGGGTGGGTGTGCCTTTTGGTCATCGGACGGTGCAGGGATTCGTGATTGATCTTGTGCCGCGTACCGGAGAGGAAACATTCAAGCTTAAGCAGATTCAGGAGTTACTGGACATTGTTCCCCCGTTGTCAAAGGATTTGGTTGAGTTGGCCGAATGGATGAGTGGACGTTATGCCAGCAACCGGATTTTGTCATTGCAGGTCATGGTGCCGACGGCATTGAAAGGGAAAGCAGAGCGATACATCTCGCTGGGAGATGCACTTGATGGACAGATGGCGGGAGCACAACCAGATGATGAGGTGTTATTTGTTTGGGGAGAAGAGTCTACGACCGAGAAAGTACAGCAGGATATCATCCGTTTTGTCAAAAGTCGGGGTCAGGTACCGCTACAACAACTGAGTCGAAAATATCCCAATCATGCTACACTAATTAAGAAATTATTGCTTGGTGGTGTGCTGCTGGAAAGTCAGGCCATCAAGGACAAGTTAAATAAAAAAACGATGAAGTCCGTTGATCTGGCTGTAGATATTGCTGCTGCTCAGGAAGCACTTGCTTCATTCCCGGCGAAAGCACAGCGGCAGAAGGAGATTCTGGCTTTTTTGCTGGAAATGAAAGAACTGCTGCCCATGCCGATGAAAGAAGTGTTATCTACACTACAGGTATCGGCCGCAACGATTAAAGGGCTTGAGGAAAAGGGATTGATTGTCACCGAGGACGTTGAGGTCTTCCGTGACCCTTATCAGGGCAGGACGTTCAAAGCGACTGAACCGCTGGTTCTGACCGATGAGCAAAAACTTGTCTACGACAATATCAATGGCCGATTGCAGGAACAACGCCATGGAGTGTTTTTGTTACATGGTGTTACGGGAAGTGGCAAGACGGAAGTCTATCTTCAAACCATTCAACAATGCATCGAACAGGATCGGCAGGCTATCGTACTGGTGCCCGAGATTGCGCTCACACCACAGATGGTAGAACGTTTTAAAGGGCGATTTGGGGACCAAGTTGCTGTTATGCACAGTCGTCTGTCTGGCGGTGAACGTTATGATGAATGGCGCAAGATTCGTGAGGGTCAGGTAAAGGTTGCAATTGGGGCACGTTCAGCTGTATTTGCTCCATTCAGTCGGCTTGGGTTGATCATTATGGATGAAGAACACGAGACTTCCTACAAACAGGAGGAAACTCCGAAATATCATGCTCGTGATGTAGCGGTAAAAAGAGCACAGCAGCATCAGGCGGTGGTTGTTCTGGGTTCAGCGACACCTTCGCTGGAAAGTTATTACGCTGCACGCTCGCAGAGTAATGATGATTTTGCACCACTCTTACTGGAGATGCCAACACGGGCACTGGGTAACAAGCTGCCTGAAGTGCGTATCGTTGATATGCGTGAAGAGTTGAAGGATGGCAACCGCTCCATGTTCAGCAGGGCTTTGCACAAAGGGCTGGAGGAACGCTTGGAACGTGGTGAACAGACGGTGCTTCTGCTGAATCGCCGTGGATATTCGACCTTTGTTATGTGCCGAAGTTGTGGATATGTGGCAGGTTGTCCTGAATGTGATATTTCATTGACGTATCATCAGCGCTCGAATAATCTCCGTTGTCATTACTGCGGGTATGCGGAAGCGGCTCCGGAAGTGTGTCCGGACTGTGGAAGTGAGCATATTCGATACTTTGGTACAGGTACACAGCGAGTCGAGGAAGAGCTTGCCAAGCTCTTCCCGGGTATTCGGGTCATTCGGATGGATGTGGATACAACAACGGAAAAAGGGGCTCACGAGAAGCTGCTGAAACAGTTTCGTGAGAAAAAGGCGGATGTATTGCTGGGCACCCAGATGGTTGCGAAGGGTCTTGATTTCCCGGATGTAACCCTGGTTGGCGTGATAACAGCGGACTCAGCGTTGAATTTACCTGATTTCCGTGCTGCGGAAAAAACGTTTCAGTTGCTAACACAGGTAGCTGGCCGAGCGGGTCGGCACCAATTGCCTGGTGAGGTGTTTGTTCAGTCCTATACGCCGGAACACTACTCCATTGGTCATGCGAGTCAGCATGACTATGTGTCGTTTGTACGTGAGGAATTGCTGCACCGTCGCAATTTGCAATATCCGCCATACTGTCGCCTGATTCTGGTGACCTTTTCGCATGAGCAACTTCCAGTATTGATTCGTCTTGCCGAGAACTATACGCGAATACTGAAAGAGAAGGCTAATGCGGCTGGATGGCTCGGCAGTCTGGATCGATTCAGCAATGATGCCTTTGATGTACTGGGGCCGGTAGCGTCTCCGATTCCTCGGATCAAGAATAGATACAGATTCCAATGTATGATAAAATGGCGGGGGGATGTAGACGCCATAGGACTCGCTCTGGCTACGGCCCGGCGCATGGACGATGATGTTCAGGCGCAAAAATTGCTTATTAGTCTGGATGTAGACCCGCAAATGTTAATGTAAGCATTTTGCAGCAATGCGGATGTAAACAAGCGGTATAAACATAGATTAAAATGAATACCCCAAAAATACAGATATCGTCCTGAAATTATGATGAGGATTAGGAAGGTGCTTACAACATGTCGATTCGCATTATCGTGCAAGAACCAGATGAGGTGCTCCACAAGAGAGCCAAAGAAGTAACCAAAATTACACCAAATGTACAAAAATTGCTGGATGATATGGCTGATACCATGTACGATGCGGAAGGTGTGGGTCTTGCTGCGCCACAGGTTGGTATTTTGAAACGTCTGATTGTTATCGACGCAGGTGATGAGCAAGGGCTGATCAAGATGATTAACCCGGAGATCATTGCAAGTGAGGGAGAACAATTTGGACCTGAAGGTTGTCTGAGTATCCCTGGAATTAATGGTGATGTTCGCCGTTTCGAGACCGTTACAGTTAAAGGTCTGGATCGTGAAGGTAAAGAGCTGATTATTACGGGTAGTGGCTTGCTGTCCCGTGCATTCCAGCATGAGATTGATCATCTGGATGGTGTACTCTTTACGGATGTCGCCGAGAAAGTGTACGAAATTGCAGCCGATCAAACGGGACCGCGTCGTAATTAAGGAGTGATCGATTTGAATATTGTTTTTATGGGAACACCTGAATTTGCAGTGCCTTCTCTCGATATGCTGATGGCAGAGGGGTACAATGTGGTGGGTGTGGTGACTCAACCTGATAAACCACAGGGACGCAAAAAAATACTTACGCCAACACCGGTTAAGGCCGCGGCAGAACGCCACGGTCTGCCGGTGTTTCAACCTGTTAAATTGCGTGATCCGGAAGCGGTAGCCCGCTTGGCTGAATGGAAGCCGGATCTGATCGTAACCGCGGCCTTTGGACAGATTCTGCCCAAAGCCGTGCTGGATATGCCTGTTCGTGGTTGTGTGAACGTGCATGGCTCTCTTTTACCGAAATATCGGGGAGGAGCACCGATTCAACGTTCCATTATTAACGGGGAATCCGTGACAGGAGTCACATTGATGTATATGGCTGAAGGCTTGGACACCGGAGATATGATCTCGCGTGTGGAACTGCCAATTACGGATGAAGATACATCAGGATCGATGTTTGATAAATTAAGTGAGGCTGGTTCCAAACTGCTTCAGGCAGAAATGCCACGATTGATTGCAGGCGAGACAACGGCGGTCCCTCAGGATGATGCTGAGGCTTCGTATGCTCGCAATCTGACTCGGGATGACGAGAAAATGGACTGGAGTCGTACTTCACGTGAACTGTTCAATCAGATTCGTGGTCTTGTGCCGTTCTCCGGTGCATTTACGATGTGGGATGATCAGGTCTTCAAAGTTTGGGCTGCGGCTAATCCCGATCAGGTGGACCTAGAAACTTCTTCAGATGCTGGACAAGCAGAGCCGGGAACGGTGCTGCAATTGAATAAGGCAGGGATTGAAGTCCGCACAGGCAATGGATCTCTCTGGTTGACTGAAGTGCAGCCAGCAGGTAAAAAGGTGATGCAGGCCGCTGACTTTGCTCGCGGTGGTACACTGAAACCTGGAACGGTGCTACGATGAGCGGTAATATACCAGGTCGTTCGTCAGGAAAAGGCCAGCAAGCTAATGGAAATTCATCCGGACGTGAAGGAAACCGTCGTCCGAATTCGGGTAAATCGGGTGGTGCATCGCGCTCCCAGCAACCCAAAACATCTGCTCGTACATTGGCAGTCAAGGTTCTGAGTGCTGTTGAGCAAGATGGAGCATACAGTAATCTGGAGTTGAACCGCCGTCTGAAAGAGGCGGATCTAAGCCCCGCAGATGCTGGACTAGCTACCGAATTGGTGTATGGAACAATCGCCAGATTGAATACACTTGATTATTTTCTGGAGCGTTACGTCGCCAAAGGAGTATCCAAACTGCAACCATGGGTTCGCAGCCTGCTGCGAATTAGCGTATATCAGATGATATACCTGGATCGTATTCCTGAGCATGCCGTGGTGAGCGAAGCGGTTAATCTGGCGAAGAAACTGGGCCATCAGGGAATCTCGGGTATGGTGAATGGAGTGCTCCGCAATATGATCCGCAATCGGGATGAACTTCGTATTCCAGAACATCTGCCCGTTGCCGAACGTATTTCACTGGAGCATTCCCACCCGTTATGGATGGTTGAACGCTGGATTGCCCAGTACGGCGAAGAGACAGCGGAAGCGATCTGTCGTGCGAATAATGAGCCGCCAGCGGTGAGTGTCCGTGTCAACACAACAATGACCACACGGGAGAAACTGATGCATGAGATGACCAGTACAGGTGCAGTCGTTGAAGCTTCTCAGCTGAGTTCCGATGGAATTCTTGTACGTAGTGGCGGAAACATGGCTCTAACGTCCTGGTATCGGGACGGGTTGTTCTCTGTACAGGACGAAAGTTCCATGCTTGTCGCTGAAGCAGTTGCGCCAGAAGTAGACCAACTTGTATTGGATTGTTGCGCAGCTCCAGGTGGTAAAACAGCTCACATGGCTGAGAAAATGCAGGATCGCGGTCGTATTGTCGCGAATGATGTACATGCTCACAAGCGCCAGCTGATCCTGGATCAGGCGGAGCGTCTCGGTCTGACTTGTATCGATGCTGTAACTGGAGATGCGCTAGACCTGAATGAACGGTATCCGGAAGCGTCGTTTGACCGCATTTTGCTGGATGCACCATGTTCAGGTCTGGGTGTTATTCGCCGCAAGCCTGATGTGAAATGGACCAAAACCGTAAAAGATATCGAAGATATCGCAGGCTTGCAGCGTGAATTGCTTGATCATGTTGCGCCGTTGTTAAAACCAGGTGGTATTCTGGTGTATAGCACGTGTACGATTGAGCCTGCTGAGAATGAGGATATGGTTGCAGACTTCTTGAATCGACATCCGGAATACAGCCCAGCAGAAGCATCCGTCTGGTCTGAATCGGAGACAGCGAACTTGAAGGTTGTGAACGGTGGTATTCAGATTTTGCCACAATACGCTCACAGTGACGGATTTTTCATCGCACGGTTGACAAAAACAGTGGAATAACAGTTTAATAGAGCACGGAAGTATGACCGCCGAGGGGAACTTCGGCGGATTTCTTTGTGATGGGACTTCGATATAATTGTCAGAGAATGTGGTGACAGGGTGCGATGGCGGCATTGAGATGTTATAATGCATGAAGTACAGATATCAAGGGTATACATGGATGTAACGTGGTCTTTGTGATAGAATAGGACGAATGGAACGAAAAGAAGGAAGCCAACGAAAAGAAAAGAAGGAATAGGTGTTGACAACAAAATGAAACCTTTTATATATGATTATTCTCTGGAACAACTGCAGCAATGGGCTGTTGAGAATGGGGAGCCGGCGTTTCGCGGTGGCCAAATCTTTGACTGGATTTATGTAAAACGCGTGAATGATTTCAGTGAAATGACCAATCTGTCCAAGCCATTGCGTGAAAAACTGACAGAGCAATTTGAATTCGTAACGCTTAAGGAAATTACCAAGTTTGAATCCAAGGATGGAACGGTTAAATTCCTCTTTGGTCTTCATGATGATCATGCCATTGAGACAGTAATTATGAAGCATAACTACGGGAACAGCATCTGTGTAACCACACAGGTTGGTTGTCGTATTGGTTGTACGTTCTGTGCATCCACATTGGGTGGACTCAAGCGTAACCTTACGGCTGGGGAGATTGTTGCACAGGTTGTGCAGGCTCAGAAAATTCTGGATGAACGCAACGAGCGTGTCAGCAGCATTGTGATCATGGGTTCGGGTGAACCTTTCGAAAACTATGAAGCTACGATGACTTTCCTACGCATTATGATTCATGAAAAAGGGCTGAACATCGGTCAGCGTCACATCACGGTATCCACGAGCGGAATCGTTCCGAACATCTACAAGTTTGCAGATGAAGATACACAGATTAACCTCGCCATTTCGATCCATGCACCAAATGATGCACTGCGTTCGAAATTGATGCCGGTTAACCGTCGTTTTCCTTTTGAAGACGTGATGGAGTCCCTTCGTTATTATCTGGCCAAAACAGGTCGGAGAATTACGTTCGAGTATGCACTTATTGGTGGGGTAAACGACCAGCCAGAGCATGCAGCAGAACTGGCAAGTGTGCTTAAGAACATGTTGTGCCACGTGAATCTGATTCCGGTTAACCATGTACCTGAACGCAAATACGTAAGAACATCGAGAAGCGACATTTTCAATTTTCAGAAGATTCTCTCGGAACAGGGTGTTAATGTAACCATTCGTCGTGAACAGGGACATGATATTGCTGCCGCTTGCGGTCAGCTTCGTGCAAAGCATATGGAGTTGAGGTGAGAACGTTTTGATCAAAACAGTTCATGTGAGCCATATCGGACGAGTGCGTTCGGTGAATGAAGATTCAGCCTGGATTCGTAATCTCGATACAGGATATATTCTGGGTATTGTTGCCGATGGCATGGGTGGACATCTTGCAGGGGATACGGCAAGCCGCTTGGCAGTAGAGACGTTGGTGAAAGATCTGGGAACACTGGAACCAGGTCTGTCACATGCGTCTCTGTCTGCGGCTCTCAGCGATGCTATTTTGCATGCCAACGAAGTTATCTTCCGCACGGCATCAACAGATGACAAGTATCACAACATGGGAACAACGGTGGTTGCGGCTTTATTGAACGATACGGAAGGTGTTATTGGACACATCGGTGATAGCAGAGCCTACAAAATTGCGAACAAAGCTGTGATCCAGCTAACCGAGGACCATACACTGGTGAATGAATTGTTCAAAAATGGTCAGATTAGCAAAGAGGATGTGTCCCATCATCCACGTCGCAACGTACTAACTCGTGCGCTTGGAACAGATGCCGAGGTGAAGGTAGATCTGGATACCGTCAAGCTGGAGGAAGGCGAAGTTCTTCTCCTGTGCAGTGATGGTCTCAGTAACCTGGTCAGCAATGAGCAGATTATTCAGGTTGCCGGCAATCTGGAACTGGCATTGGAAGATCGTGCAGACCGACTGCTTCAGTTGGCTTTACTTGCTGGGGGAGACGACAACATCACGCTTGCTTTGTTCGAGTTGCAGAGGGAAGGTTCCGTGGATACGGAAACGGGGTGTGAGTCATGATTGGGCACCAGCTAGGCGGACGCTATGAAGTGATTGAGCGTGTCGGCGGTGGCGGCATGGCTCTTGTGTACAAAGCCCAGGATCTTCTGTTGAACCGGAATGTAGCGATCAAAGTCCTTAGACAACAGTTTGTGCATGACGAAGAGTTTATTCGCCGTTTCCGCAGGGAAGCACAGTCGGCAGCATCGCTGTCTCATCCGAATGTAGTTAGCATTTATGACGTGGGGCAGGAAGATGACGTTCATTATATTGTCATGGAGTATGTGGAAGGCAAAAACCTGAATGAAATTATCAAAGAACGTGCCCCTCTGCAGGTGGACGAATCGGTGCGAATCGCTTCCCAGATTGCAGATGCTCTTGATCATGCACATCATAATCAAATCATTCATCGGGATATCAAACCCCACAATATATTAATTGGCCGGAATGGCCGCGTGAAAGTCACGGATTTCGGGATTGCCCGTGCCGTTACGTCTACAACGATTACGCAGACGGGTTCCGTAGTTGGTTCTGTACATTACTTCTCACCGGAGCATGCCAAAGGCATCGTTACTGGTGAAAAATCGGACTTATATTCTCTTGGGATCGTACTTTACCAAATGCTTACCGGGCAACTTCCGTTTCTGGGTGAAAGTCCAATCAGTGTGGCATTGAAGCATTTGCAGGAAGAGTTCGATGAACCACGCAAATTCAATCCATTGATTCCGCAAAGTGTGGAAAATGTCATCTTAAAATCCATGCGTAAAAATCCGCAGGAACGTTATCAGTCGGCCAAAGAAATGCAGACCGATCTGGAAACTTGCCTGATGCCGGAGAGACGAAATGAAACGAAGATTGATTTTCCGGATGAGGATGATATAGACCAGACTCGCGTAATGCCTGCGATCAAGCCTGAACCGCGCGGAGTTACATCCACGGGTGCGGTGCCTGTGATGGAGTCTGACGAAGAAACTGGCAAGGGTAAAGCGAAATCGAAGAGCTGGAAGAAGCCAGCTCTACTCATTTCATTAACCGTTCTTATTCTAATCGCCATGGTGGGCGTTGTATGGTATGTCAAGGGTATGTTGGTTGTACCTGAAGTTACCGTACCTAACGTGATCACCCAGACTGAAGAAAAGGCTCGGGAACTACTTGAGGAGAAAGGACTCGTCGTCAGTGATGAGGTCATCCGTCTTTACCAGGAAGGTGTCGAACCCGGTATTGTGTTTGACCAGAGCAGAAAAGAAGGCGATGTTGTCAAAGAAGGCTCCGAGGTCCAGATCAGTGTTGGTGCAAAAAAAGAACTGGTGAAGATGATTGATGTCAAAAAAGAAACTTATGATGAGGCTGTCAAGAAGTTGACTGCGCTTGGCATTAAGGAAGATCAGATTCAGCGGAAAGACGAGTTCTCCAATGATGTGGCTTCAGGTTCTGTTATTTCCCAGACACCGGGTGTGAATGAGGAATTCGATCCTGTGACAGTTCAGATTGAGATAACCGTAAGTAAAGGCACTGAAACGGTCAAAATGCCTGATCTGAAAAATCATACCCGCAGTGAAGCCGAAGAAAAACTTAAATCAGTTGGACTTGTACTTGCTCAGGTGCAGGAAGAATCAAGTTATACGGTGGACCAGGGCAAAGTGACGCAGCAATGGCCTGTGGAAGCTGGCGCAGAGGTTAGTCCTGGCGATAAGATTACAATCTTTATCAGTACAGGGTATCCGCCAGAAGCGCTGGAATATCCTTTTAATATCAATGTCTCACCCAAAGAAGAGGGCAAAAACAGTAAAATCCGTATCACATATGAAGACGCACGTGGCAAGAATCAGGAATGGGGAACACGCACCGTGAACTCAACCCAGACCTTGACCATTCCACTTGTGCTCGCTCCAAATGAAAATGGGGCTGTGTCCGTATATCGTGATGGACAGTTCCTGGATACGTATCTTGTCTCCTACAGTGAAGCCAAAAACGGAACAGTAAACGTACCTTCCATTGACCCGGAACAAAGCACTGAGACGCCGCCAGAAAATGAGCCTGATCCAGGTGAAGGTAGCGTTGATGAGGGAAGTGTTGATCCCAATCAGGAAGGTGAACCTGAGTCCACACCGGCAGACGGTGAGGGTGACAGCGTAGATGAGGACACTTCTGCCATGAATAATGGTAAGGGGCACGGCAAGGAAAAAGAGAAGAAAAAGGAAGTCATTAACGCATCAAGCCGTCCATAAGGGCGGCTTATGCTGGCGTCTGGAGTAAATGTACCACCATCTAAAGGAGGGCGTCGGAGCTATGCCAGAAGGTATCATCGTTAAAGCGCTAAGCGGTTACTATTATGTCATGCCAGTGGAAGACAACGGGGTTCCTTCGGTTGAAGGTTCCGCCGTTCAATGTCGAGCCAGAGGTATCTTCAGAAAGCGGGGAACGTCACCGCTTGTAGGTGACCGCGTCAGCTACATGTTGACAGAGAACGGAGAAGGAACGGTAGATGAAATCCGGAAGCGTGAGACGGAACTTATCCGTCCTCCTGTAGCCAATGTAAGTCTGGCTGTTCTCGTGTTCTCTGTGAAGGAACCGGATATGAACCTGAACCTGTTGGACAAGTTCCTTGTTCATATCGAGCAGGCGGGGCTGGATGCACTCATTGTGTTGACCAAACTGGATTTGGCTGATCCAGCCAAAGACACTGTTGCTGAAGTGAAAGCATTGTATGAGCAGGTTGGTTATGAAGTGATCTCCACAAGTTCACGTACCGGTGAAGGCAGTGAATTGCTCAGAGACCGACTGGCTGGTAAGATCAGCGTATTCTCCGGACAATCCGGTGTAGGCAAGTCTTCGATGTTAAATGCATTGATGCCGGGCCTGACGCTGGAGACAAATGCGATCAGCATGCGTCTAGGACGAGGGAAACACACCACCAGGCACGTGGAGCTTATTCCGTTGGATAATGGTGGGTTTGTTGCAGATACGCCAGGATTCAGCCAACTGGACTTTCTGGAGATCGGTGTGGAGGAACTCTCCACTTGTTTCCGCGAATTCGCCCAGTTTGCAGATCAGTGCAAATTCCGAGGTTGTACCCATACACATGAACCAGGCTGTCGTGTGCTTGCGGCCAAGGAGGAAGGTCTGATCTCCGAAAGCCGATATCAGCACTATGTGCTGTTCCTGAACGAAATGAAAGATAAGAAGCGGAGGTATTAACATGATTAAAATTGCCCCATCGATATTATCAGCTGATTTTGCCCGCCTTGGTGCGGAAGTTGCAGAAGCTCAAGCTGCAGGAGGAGACTGGATTCATGTTGACGTTATGGACGGTCATTTCGTCCCTAATATTACGCTTGGACCTGCGATAGTGAAGGCAATCGCTCCACATACAAGCTTGCCGCTCGATGTGCATTTGATGATTGAGAATCCGGAGCGTTATGTTGAGGAATTTGCCAAAGCGGGTGCAGCGGTAATTACCGTTCATGCTGAGGCTTGTGTGCATTTGCACCGCGTTATTCATTTAATTAAGGAGCAAGGAGTGAAGGCAGGAGTTGCCCTTAATCCGGGAACGCCAGCGTCTGCCATTCTCGAAGTTCTGGATGATGTGGACATGGTTCTTGTCATGACGGTCAATCCTGGCTTTGGCGGACAGGCATTTATCTCGGGTACGATGAACAAAATCAAGCAGATTCGTACCTGGTTGAACGAAAAGGGACGCCATGATGTACATATCGAAGTAGATGGCGGAATTGCTGCCGATACAGCCCCTCTTGTGGTGGAAGCTGGAGCAGATGTGCTCGTTGCCGGAAGTGCCGTATTTGGACGTGAGGATCGTGCTGCCGCGATTACTGAAATTCGCCGTAGCTATGGAGGTTGATCTATGACCCTCAAGGAGACACTGTGGACGATGGCTGCGAGTCTCGTGACGGGACTTGTGCTTGCTTTGTTTGCGGTTATTCAATCCCCGTTTAATGCTATTACGTCATTAATCGGGGTAGGCGTTGTTATTATGTATTTCCGCAAATTTGATCGTACGGGACATCGGGTTACTTTTGTCATTTTCGGCATACTGTATTATTTACTGAGTGTTTTCATGATCGCTGCCTATCAATATATTCCTGCCCAAACGTAAATGACCTGATCTTCGGGCTTGTCATTGTGGAATAGGGATCGAAGGTTCCGCATAAATATGGTTACATGAGCAGGTTTCTCATGTAGCCTTTTTTGTCGTGTTTGAGGTAAAGAAGGCCTGAAGCATAGGATACGGCGGACGCATGAGCATGATGGGGAGGGTGAATTATGAAATTTTACACATTCAAACTGCCGAAGTTTTTGGGAGGGTTTGTAAAGGCGATTCTTAATACGTTTCAAAAGCACTGATCCGATTGATAAGGTAACAGGGAATACCGCCGCTTTGGCTCAGGCTTATCTGGAATTCGTACCTGCGAAGCGCCATGCGGCGGCCATTCACATGTTAATGAGCGTATTCAAGAATCCCTTTTTTGAATACCAAAAAAGCACCTGCAAGGAACAAGGTGCTTTTTGCTTACCCGATTTATAGTAGCTTTGCGTGATTATACGCGAGTCACTTTACCGGCTTTCAGTGCACGGGTGCTTACGTATACACGTTTTGGTTTGCCGTCAACGAGAATGCGGACCTTCTGAACGTTTACGCCCCAAGTACGACGGTTACGGTTGTTAGCGTGGGATACGTGGTTACCGGTGCCCGGTTTCTTACCTGTCACATAACATTTGCGAGACATAGATTACACCTCCTATCCTAAAATAACCAGTTGCCTTCAGAAACGAAAAGTCATTCCATAAGGACTAAATTGTTCTTCCTGATCATAAAGATCAGGTTTCAGTAGCTAATGGCGTTGTTTAAGCCGGCATGAACCGGATCATTTCCATTACTTAACCTGCATAAAACAATACTTGAATATAATATCATAATTAAAAAAGCTTCGTCAACTGATCCAAAAACTTTATTTATTTCTCCTGTCTAATATAGTACAATGTTGAGTAGTCCATAATACAGTGGTGAACAGGCTGTTGCCGCGAGGAAGTCGGAGAATAAACCGTACTTAGAGGTCGGTGGTCTGCTTTTTGGCAACGCTGTGAGCTGCGGCATTCCATCATTGGCACCAGTCTCCATGCGGCATTCATGCCGGCTCTTGATACCGGTGCATATCCGTATGCCCCGAAGTTAGGGGTGCAGAGAGTGCAGGATATTGGTAGCCCGGCCGCCCAGACCGTTAATCCGGCTGACATGTTGTATTGTATGCCTGTGCCGGACAAGGTATGGACGAAGAATAACGCAGTCCGCGTTAGCGCATGAACAGACCAGACACATCTTGGTGCAAGGTGTTCGTGTATCAAGCTAGGAAGGGGAATTCTCACTTGAGTATACGTTCTTTAAATGGAACAGATTTCACCGCAATGGTACTTGCCGGAGCGGAACAACTTGGACAGCATGCAGAGCACGTCAATTCCCTGAATGTTTTCCCTGTGCCGGATGGTGACACGGGAACGAACATGAATTTGACAATGAGTGCAGGAGTCGCAGAGATTAAAAGAAAAAGTTCTGCCTCCATCGGCGAAGCTGCCGGTATTCTATCGAAAGGCCTGCTTATGGGCGCACGGGGGAATTCAGGAGTTATTCTGTCGCAATTGTTCCGTGGTTTTAGTCGTTCAGCTGCTCCCTATGAGGAACTGAATACGCTCCAATTTGCAGCAGCCCTGCAGAACGGTGTTGACGCAGCTTACAAAGCAGTCGTAAAGCCCGTTGAAGGGACCATTCTTACCGTAGCCAAGGAAGCGGCGAAACATGCCAACTACTACGCAAGACGGACGAATGATATTACTGAATTAATGAATGAAGTTTTGTTAAAAGCAAAAGAAGCACTGGCAATGACTCCGGAATTACTGCCTGTACTGAAACAGGTTGGTGTTGTGGATTCAGGTGGTCAGGGGCTTGTATATATCTACGAGGGCTTTATGGAAGTATTGTTGCAAAGTAACGGAGGGAGTCGTACTTCACTGAACAAAGAAGTAACCCCATCCGTGGTAGCATCTGCTTTGAAACCGGCTGGACCGACAGAAGTGGATATCAAGAAGCCTGCACAGCAGCAGGTGATTGCACCGGAGATGCCATTGTCTGCTCAGGCGAGACTGGAAACGGAAGATATTGAATTCCTGTATGATATGGAATTCTTCATTAATCGTGAGCTTGGAGAGAACGCAGGAGTGGCATTTGATGATGAAGCATTCCGGAAAGCGTTGTCAGTTAATGGGGATTCGATCATCATCATTGCCGATGATGAAGTCATCAAAGTTCATGTCCATTCCAAGACACCAGGCGATGTATTAAACCTGGCGCTGCATTATGGTGAGATTACACAGATTCATATTCTCAATATGCGTGAACAGCATCGGGATCTCCTGACAGCAGGCATGGATATTGCTCCATCACCTGAATTGTTTGCAGAGATTCCACCTGAGGCAGCGCGTAGTATGGAAGAGGCTGTGCTTCCTGCAGATGAGATGGCACCGTATGGTTTTATTGCGGTATCCTCCGGTGACGGTATTGCAGAGATTTTCCAAAGTCTTGGCGTTGATGTTGTTCTGTCCGGTGGACAGACAATGAATCCGAGTACTGAGGATTTTGTAAAAGCCGTTCGTTCCATTGCTGCGGAGCAGGTATTTATACTCCCGAATAACTCGAATATTGTACTGGCTGCGGAGCAGGCTCGTGAATTGCTTGAAGATGAGCGCCGGATTACGGTTATTCCAAGCAAGACCATTCCACAGGGAATGGCTGCTGCTTTTGCTTTCCAGGAAGATGAGTCTGCGGAAACAAACCGTGACCAAATGTTGGAGGCCATCAGCCGGGTACAGTCCGGTCAAGTGACTCATGCGGTTCGTGATACGCAATATGATGAATTGGATATCAAGGCGGGGCACTATATCGGTATTCATAACTCCAAAATTGTAGCGACGGATGAAACCATGCTTCAAGCATGTGAAGGTCTGCTCAAACAGATGATGGAGAGTGGAGATGAAGTGGTGACGATCCTTGAAGGGGACGAAGCTGACCCTGAGGTTACTGCTGCCCTCGCTGCATGGCTTGAAGAACAGTATCCTGATGCTGAGGTAGAGGTACATCTTGGAGGACAGCCGGTGTATTATTATCTGTTCTCCGTAGAGTCCTAATAGCACTCTAGCGAAGAGGAGGAGAGTCATGAGCCACAAGGTTACGATAGTAACAGACAGTACGGCAGATATTCCCGAAGAACTCATTCGCAAATACGGGATTCATATTGTTCCGCTACGTGTTCTATTCGGTGAAGAGACCTATGCAGATGGCGTTGATCTGACTTCGGAACAGTTCTACGAAAAGTTGAAGAAGGTATCTGTGTTGCCTACAACCTCACAGCCATCTCCAACCGATTTCATGGATGTGTACCAAGCATTGCTTGATGAGAACCCGGAACGCCCGATTGTATCGATCCACCTGTCATCCGGCATGAGTGGTACCTATCAATCGGCCATGCTTGGCAAGTCTTTGCTGGAGCGTGAGGGTGACATCACCGTGCTGGATTCGAAGTCAGCATCTTATGGATACGGTCTAATGGTGGTACAGGCTGCTGAACTTGCCGAACAGGGCAAGTCAGCAGTCGAAATCGCTGCTGCTATTGAAGGGATCCAACAATCTCGCAAGTTGTTCTTTCTTGTAGATACTTTGGAGTATCTGCAAAAGGGCGGTCGGATTGGCAAAGCTTCAGCCATCTTGGGAACGTTGCTTAACATTAAGCCGATCCTGTCTATTGATGAAGAAGGCGTTATCTACGCAGTTGAGAAAGTCAGAGGTCATAAAAAAGCAATGGCACGCATTATTGAGCTGTTTCAGAAGGATCTTGCAGGCAAACGGGTGAACCTGGCGGTAGGTCATACCGCTGACCCGGGATCAGCGATTGCTTGTGCAGAGCAGCTGCGGGGTCATTTTACACTGAATGAAGTGATCTATACCAATATTGGAGCCGTAATAGGCAGTCATGTTGGACCTGGTGTCATTGCGATCTTTATGTGGCCTGTTCCGGAATGAGGGATTAGACATGAAATTGGAAGAAATATCAGTTAAGCAAATTAACGGCGTGAGTGCTCTCAAAGAGGGAGAGCTTCACGCCTTTGGCATCTCTACTGTTAAAGACCTGCTTGAGTACTATCCTTTCCGTTACGAGGATTATCGTCTGCGTTCACTTAGTGAAGTGAAGGATGGGGACAAGATTACGGTCCAGGGACAGGTGATGGGTATTCCTGTATTACAACGATACGGTAAAAAGTCCCGTCTTACCTGTAAGATCATGACGGAAGAGTGGATGATTACAGCCACCTGGTTCAATCGCCATTTCCTCAAAGAACAACTAACCCCCAATCGGGAGATTGTGATTACGGGAAAATGGGAACAAAAACGCATGCAGATGACCGTGACTGACTCGGAGTTCCCTGATAAAGGCGATGGGCGTTCAGGTACATTGCAACCTGTATATTCGGTAACTGGCAAACTGACACAACAATGGATGCGGAAAACGATCAATCAGGGATTAATTCAATTCGGAGATATGATTCCTGAGATTCTGCCTCAGTCCTTGATGAGGAAATACAGCTTGATGCCTCGTAAACAAGCGATTGCTGGAATTCATCGTCCACAGGACAACCGGGAAGGTCAGCAGGCCAGACAGCGGATGGTGTATGAAGAGCTGTTTCTGTTCCAGTTAAAAATGCAGGCGTATCGCGCGCTCAACCGGAATCGCATGGATGGTGTAGTGCATACCACGGACAATACGACGATTCGTGAGTTTGTACGCAGTTTACCTTTTGAACTGACAGATGCTCAGAAAAAGGTGGAGCTTGAAATTCTGCATGATATGCGTTCGCCCTATGCAATGAATCGGTTATTGCAGGGTGATGTCGGATCAGGTAAAACGGTTATTGCGGCAATTGCGCTATACACAACTGTTCGATCTGGGTTCCAAGGGGCTCTGATGGTGCCTACGGAGATTCTGGCGGAACAGCATATGCGCTCACTGCAAAAGCTGTTTGAACCGTTTGGGGTAACCGTAGGGCTGTTAACGGGCAGTGTAAATGGACGCAAACGTAAAGATCTGATCGCCTCGTTGCAAATGGGCATGATTGATATCGTGGTGGGTACACACGCCCTGATTCAGGAAGATGTTTTCTTCCGTGATCTGGGTCTTGTGGTGACGGACGAGCAGCATCGCTTCGGGGTGAATCAGCGCAGCGTTTTACGACGCAAAGGATATAACCCGGATGTGTTAACGATGACGGCAACGCCTATTCCGCGGACACTGGCCATTACAGCTTTTGGGGATATTGAGGTATCCACGATCTCAGAGCGTCCGAAAGGACGGATTCCCATCTCCACGTATTGGGTCAAACACGATATGATGGAGCGGGTGCTCGGTTTTATCTCGAGAGAAGTGGATCAGGGACGTCAGGCTTATCTGATCTGTCCGCTCATTGAAGAGTCGGAGAAGCTGGATGTGCAGAATGCCATTGATCTGCATGTGCAGATGCAGCAGAACTTACCGAAATATCGTGTAGGTCTGTTGCATGGACGGATGACGGCTGCGGAGAAAGAAGAGATGATGCGGGACTTCTATAGCAATGATATTCAGTTGCTTGTCTCCACCACCGTTGTCGAGGTTGGGGTCGATGTGCCAAATGCCACGTTGATGGTCATTATGGACGCGGACCGCTTCGGTCTCTCCCAGCTGCATCAGCTTCGTGGTCGGGTCGGTCGTGGTGCTCATGCTTCCTATTGTGTACTCATTGCTGATCCCAAGACGGAGGTTGGACAGGAGCGCATGAAGGTCATGACGGAAACGGAGGATGGATTCGAGGTATCCCGGCGGGACCTGGATCTCCGGGGTCCGGGTGATTTCTTTGGTACCAAACAGAGCGGACTACCCGAGTTCCGTCTTGCCGATATGGTTGCCGATTTTGCTGTGCTGGAACAGGCCAGAGATGACGTGACCCACTTAATTGAGGATGCGACTTTCTGGACCTCCATGGACTATGCACCTCTGCGTGATTTCCTACAGCAACAGCAAGTATTCAAGGGTGATCTGATTGACTAAAGCTTGCCTTGATAGCTGGTTTTTCGTATTACCTTTGTAAAAAAAGACAAGTGTACAAGCCCTCCCGACATATGAATAAGAAGTGAGTTCATTCTTTTGGGAGGTGCTATACGTTTTGGGTTATCAACAATATGGAATTAGTCCGCAGCTGGTGGAGCGGATCAAATTAAAGATGAAAAATCCCGCTGTCAAAGAGCGTATCAAAAAGTTGATTGATGGCGTGACCAAGTCTGATCTGCAAGATAAGGCCAAGGTCAGAAGGTTGGTCAAGTCCTCGGCAGTTATTATGAATGAGAATTTCTCTCCGGCGCAGGAGGAGCAGTTTGTTGCTTTTGTGCTTGCACAGAAGATTGATCCGAACAATACGTTTCATTTGATTAAGCTGTGGGGGATGTTTAGGTAGGGATTCGATGTAATGTGGGTGGAAAAAAACATTCGTTTACACGAGGGCACTACGATGACAGAATAACCTTCCGAGCGCTGTTATCCCCGGATTTTCTGATTGACCCTTTCCAAGGGTAAAATCCGGTGATAAAGGCGCACGCTTCGCTTCTTTAGGTTATTTCTGTCCTCTCCGTTGTTGTGTAAATTGATTTATTTTACAAAACCAAATTACATCGAATGTTTATGAAGTAATTTTAGTGGGTGGGGCGTTCCATAAGTCAGGAAGATGACTTTTGGAACGCCCTTTTGATTGAATAACCAGGGACAAGCCTTGTGGTATTACTCGGTTGAATATTGGTTGTAGTTATCGAAATGACCCATGACCTTGCTTGTGTTACCGCAAAAACAAAATTTTCATTGAGTATGTTATGTTGGTTAAATCGACCATCTTAGTACTTGCGAGCTTCAAGGAATATGGGCTGATGGAAGAAGGCCAGTACCTGCCGAATGATCGCTAAGAACCACAACAACGAAAACAAGGAACTGGGCCATCATGCATGGCCTGGTTCCTTGTTGTTTGCGGTGAAGGATTTGTGTTGCTTTCGGTATTCCTCTGGGGTCCAACCGGTCAATTTTTTAAACACCCGAAAAAAATATTTTGGATTGTCGTAACCCAACTGTTTGGCAACCCGGTAGATTTTATCGTCTGTGCTCGTTAAAAGCTGCTTGGCTTGCCTGATCCGTAGTCTGTTTACGTAATCAGTGAAGTTCTCGGATGTCTTTTCTTTAAATAAATGACTGAGGTAACTCGGGTTCAGGTAGAACAGGGACGAAACCCATTCCAGCGTTAAATCCTTGGTATAGTGATTATCGATATATGTCCTGACGTTGTCGATCACTTGATCTGATGAGTAGGGGTTGTCTTCCTTAAGCAGAAGAGCTGTTTCCGTCAGCACCTTTACCATGTAATGCCTAATGCACTCCATATCGAACGAGACGTTCAGGACGGCCTCCAAGCTGGAAGAGGCGCTACTGTTGCCTCCGTTCTGGATATAGTTACTCAGCAGCCGTTTGGTTTCCGTGATAATGTCTCTGCACTGCTCTTTCAGGTGGGCAAGCAAAGCGTCAGGCTGGCGTATGTAGAAAGCAAAGAAATCGGTGATGACCTCTTCCACCTTCGGCACATTCCCGCTCTCTATAAAAAATAACAGTTCATATGTTCGAGCCCACTTCAGTTGATGTAGTGGAATTTGCTCCCGTGAAAATACGTAACATTTGCCAAAATCGGTAAAGGCTCGTTCGTCCAACGCAAGGATCGTTTGATGATGAGCTTCTCGGGCCCCACCAATGCCTGTATGAGGCAAACTGATCCCCACACAACAATCCGTAGTTTCAGATTTGGTCAAAATGATACTCGCAGTTTGTTCCGCCATTTTCTGCAAATCAAGCTGGCCTGAGTAATCCAGATCATGCATCAGGAAAAACAGTACCTGATCCGTTTGTGGATGAGGAATGTACAGGCCATTCGAAAAGGTAGGTAGTTGCTGTGCTGTAAGCGGTTGAGGACCATAAATCGTCAATAAAATGAACTGGTCAGATGCCATGATGGCGGCAAATTCCGCAGAGCGGAACACAGGTGTTTTGATGGATGAATGGGGAGCCAGCACATAATTCAGGAAGGCTTGCATGTCTGTATCCCTTTTCATCTGCTCCGTTTCTACTTCTCTTAGAACGACTTCCCGCTGAAGAGAGCGCTCCTGTTCGATGGATTGGATGGCTTGGTGAAGCGTACCGTGGATCTCGTCCCGGCTAAAAGGCTTCAGCAGGTAATTTACAACTTTCGCAGAGATTGCCTCCTGCATATAATCAAAATCGGTATGTCCGCTAATGACAATTAACTTAATGCGCGGATATTGCTGGCATACTGTCCTGATCAACAGCTTGCCGTCGACCTCAGGCATGCGCATGTCCGTAAAGATAATGTCCGGCTTGAACGATTCAATCAAAGCCAAGGCGTCTGCGCCGTTATCTGCTTCGCCTAAGAGTTCAAGCGAGTGCTCAAAATTCCCGATTTTTTTTAACAAACCTTTGCGGATCAAGGGTTCATCGTCCACAACGATATACGTGTACATCTCTTGGTCACCTCTTTTCCCAATTGGCCGGAATTTCGAGTGTAATTCGAGTTCCTGTATTCAAATCGGTATGAAACGAAAGGCCGTAACCCTCTCCGTAATACAAAGCAATTCGTGAATGCACGTTTTTGATGCCGATGCTTTGTTTATGCCTTTGACCAACGGCGATGAATTCAGGTGGCTGCTGGAGCAATTGTCGAAGTTCCTCCGCTTGTGTTGAGGACATGCCCACGCCGTCATCCCAGATCTCGAACACGATGCTGTCCCCCTGAAACAACCCGGTAATGGTAACGGTACCCTTCCCACGTTTGTTCTCCAACCCGTGATAGATGGCATTTTCCACGAGTGGTTGCAACAGAAGTTTCAGCATGCGACGACTCCGAATTTCCGGGTCCACATTCAGGTTGAACGCGAACTTGTCACCATACCGAATCTGCTGGATGGCCATGTAGTTTTCTACATGCTGAAGTTCTTCGCTGACCACGACCAGCTCGCTGTCCGTTTTGATGCTGTAGCGGAACATGTCCCCGAGTGACTTGGTCATCACCACAATACTCTCAACTTCTTCGATCTCGGCAATGCTATTAATCGACTCCAGCGTATTGTAGAGGAAATGGGAGTTGATCTGTGCTTCCAATGCCTTCATCTGGGAGTCCAGCATGAGGATTTTATTCTGGTAACTTTCTCGGATATGCGTATCGATGTCTTTCATCATTTTGTTGAACTCATGGTAAAGGATTCCAATCTCGTCGACTTGCCTTGTTACTTGAGGCTTGATGGTCACAAAACGATGAGATTTGGTTTTGCGCATCAGTTTGGTCAATTCGATGATGGGTTTGGTGATCAGGTTGGACAAGAAAAAGGAAAGTAGAAGGAAAATGACGGCACAGCTTACGGCCACGTATAACAGCAACTTTTGTGAGATGTTGTACTCCTCATACAGCCGATCCATAGAGATGTTGGCAATCACGTTCCAATTGCGGCCGGGAACTTTCTGGATTACCGTCATCATGTTATCTTGGATTGATTTGTACTGTGAACTGTTGCCGACTTGATGCGTTGCCGCAGCCAGAGTATCGGAGAGAGGAGTGCCAACTCTACTTCCGTCGCTGGAGTACAGGATCTCGCCAGCGTCGTTCGCCAGATATAGATTGGACAAGCTTGGTGCCGGATTACGTTTTAGACCGTCAAAAATGTTCATACTGCAATCCAGCATAAACACGCCTAGGAACTCGTTGTTGTTGGGATCGTAGAGGGCTCTGGAAAAGCCAATGGATTCCTTGGCGTTAATGATGTAAGGTTTGACGCCAACTTCACCAATATACAAATCGCCTTTGCGCTGGATCGTATCCAGATACCACTCATCGCGAAGTGCGACATAATCGAGGCGTAGGTCTGTGCCGCTACTGCCATAGCTTATCCATTTGCCATCAGGTGTGAAAAGGTACAAACCATTGATGTAATTGTAACCAAGCAGAATGTTTTCAAAGATCAATTTCAATTTGCTGCGAATCATGAAGATTTCATATTGATCGTTGGTACCGTTCAACTTGATTAGTTCATCACTCACAGTGCTGTAAGCGGTTGCATTGGAAGACTGCTGAAGGAGTGTGACAGAGATCCGGTCGATGTTCTGCAAAATTTCCTCCATGCTCTTGACCGAATTGCCTATAGTTGTCGATGTCACGAGAGAGGTCTGCTCATTCACCAGCTTCGTGTAACTGCGATAGGAACTGACAGAAACAACGATAATTGGCACGATTGATACGAGGACGAGGACCAGAAAAAGTTTAGTTTTGATGTTGAACAGAATCATACGTGCTCCTCCCGCCATTTGTCAATTCTAAAAATAGTGCACCATACGAGCCAAAGCAAATGCACTTTTGCCCACCGTATGATGAGAATGTGCACAAAGCAAGAATAAACATGAATTGGGGGAATGACAAGATGAAAAAAAGAAAACGACTGTGGTCCCTAACTTTGGTACTGCTCATGATGTTTCTGAGCGCATGTAGCTCCAGTAGCCAGGAGGGGAGCGGTACGGATACCAATAACGGGAGTTCAGATGAGTCAGGAAAGCCAATTACGTTGACGATGATGCTTTCGGGAAACAAGGCATCCGAGGGAGAGGATTTTGAGCTGGAGACCTTGCCGCGTCTAGTCAAAGAGAAGTTCCCGAACATTAACTTGGAAGTACAAAAGTTGCCTGATGATCAATACAATACATCTGTTCGAACCAAGCTTGCGGCTGGACAGGGACCGGACATTTTCTGGATTTTCCCGAAGAATGCGGCTGGCGGTGTCATTGATTTTGCAAAGGCTGGTTTCGCTGCAGATCTGTCAGATCTGAAGTTCTGGGACAACATCAGCCAAGGAGCGAAGGAAGATATGTCCTATGAGGGTAAACCTTACGGGGTGGCCGAAGGGTTGGACTTCTTGGGCGTTTACTACAATAAGGAGTTGTTACAACAAGCGGGATATTCCGAGTTTCCGAAGGATTGGCCTTCGTTTCTGGACTTATGCCAAAAGTTGCAGGCAGCGGGCGTAACACCAATTGCGATGGGTGACAAGGACCCTTGGATGATCCAATTCGGTATGTATCCGATTGCGGCCAATGTCGTGTATCCGAATGAGCTGGATTTTGATGTCAAACTGCAGAACGGCGAAAAATCGCTGACTGATCCAAAGTGGGTTCAAACGATATCGAAATACAAAGAGCTCTATGATAACAACTACGTTGTCAAAAACTCGCTTGGTATTGGCAGTGCCCAATCTGCACAGTTGTTTATCGACGGGAAAGCAGCCATGACCTTTACGGGAACATGGGATTATGCCTCCATGACGTCCAAAGGCGCTACCGATTTTACTCGCGGATTCGCTTCATTGCCAGGTAACGAGCCGGAACAGCCGGTGTTTGTATCTGCTGCAACATCTGCCGGATACGCTTTGAACGCCAAATCGGCAAACCTGGATGCAGCCAAGGAAGTACTGAACTACCTGTTTGATGGTGAATCCGATCTGTTCAAAGCATTTGTGGAAGCCAACAGTTCCATCAGCGTCTATAAGGACGTAGAACTTGAAAATGAATTGTTCAAGGAAGTGAATGACAATTATCAACAAACTGGAAATTCCATCTACTTCAGCAACCAGATGTGGCCAGCAGGAGTATCGGACGTCATGCAAGCAAAGTTTGCCGAGATTATTGCTGGACAGAAAACAACACCAGAAGATGTGGCAAACGCCATGGAAACCAAGTTTAGAGAGCTGTGGAAAAACTAGAACAAAACGATGCTGTCTGCTGTAAAGGGGAGAATGATTGTCCTTCTCCCTTGCCGCAGGCCCTCTTGGAAAGGATGGAGCAGGATGAGCTCTACTGTAATGAAAAAGTCCATGTACTGGTTTGCTTTGCCGGCATTGATCTTCTACCTGACCTTCTGGATCTTCCCGATCCTGCGGTTGTTCCAGTACAGTATAACGGACTATAACGGGTACGCCCAAGCCTATAACTATATCGGTTTCGACAACTATAAGGAATTGTTCCGGAGCGACATCCTAGGCATTTCTTTAAAAAATACACTGATCTATACATTCGTCACCGTCATAGCTGGCAATATCATCGGTTTGGCAATGGCTTTGCTGTTAAATATGAAAATAAGAGGAACCGGGATTTACCGTTCCCTGGCGTATATTCCCACATTGTTCAGTGCGATTGTCGTCGGCTTTTTGTGGAGCTACGTCTATATGCCGGATTACGGGCTGATTTCTTCCTTTCTCGATAAACTGGGTATCGCAAATGAACTGAATTTCCTGGGTGACTACTCGACCGCACTGTATTCTATTATCTTCGTGGAGATCTGGAAGACGATCGGAACGACAATGATTATCTTCCTTGCAGGACTACAGACTGTTCCAAGCGACCTTTTGGAAGCAGGACGGATTGATGGCTGCGGCTCATGGAGATTGCTGCGACATGTGAAGATTCCATTACTGGCAACAGCGATTACAATTAACGTGACGTTAAGTCTGATCAATGGACTCAAAGCGTTCGACTTCCCGTTTATCATGACGAATGGCGGTCCCGGCACGGCTACCAACACACTGATTTATACCATCTACAAGATGGCATTTACCGAACAACTCTTTGGTAAAGCTTCGGCTCTTGGCGTTATTTCCTTTGCCGTGATTATCGTCATTACCGCTGTTTTTGTCCTGAAAATGAACAAACGGGAGGTGTCGGCATGACGCTTCGTAAAGTTTTGGGGAAAGGGTCCGTTCAGGTCGTTGTGTTGTTGGTGATGGCGTTAAACCTGATTCCGTTAATTATTGCCTTTTCGACATCACTCCGAGATCCAAGCAACAACACAAATCCGCTGGTCCTGTTCCGGGAGATGTCCTTTGCAAGTTACAAGGCTGCCTTCGACCGCATGCACTTTCCGGAAGCGCTATGGAACAGCGTGGTGTTAACCGGCGTATCAGTCGTGTTCGTTGTCCTGTTTGCGGCGATGGCGGCCTACCCGATGGCCCGTTTGAAAACAAAGCTAAGCAAGTTCATGTATTTGTTTTTTTTGTCCGGACTCGTGGTACCTGCGCAAATGGTATTGATACCGATCGTGCAAATGATCAATGCACTGCATATTCCAACAAATCAATATACGCCTATTTTCATGTTCATTACGTGCAGTTTGCCGTTTTCAACTTTCCTGTACACGGGCTTCATTCGAAGCGGTGTGCCTGAGGAGGTAGAAGAAGCGGCGCACATCGACGGGGCGGGATTATTCCAACGGTTCTGGACCGTCGTGTTCCCCTTACTCATTCCGGTAACGGTTTCGGTCATTATTACACAAGGTGTCTGGATCTGGAACGATTATTTCTTCAATATGATCTTTATTTCCAGCGCAGGAGATTCACCGTTACCACTGGCCATGCTTGGATTTTTGGGCGATCAGCAAAATCCCACGCAGTGGAATGTCCTGTTTGCAGCGTGCTTTCTGTGCGCACTACCGTTGCTGCTGGCGTTCTTGTTCCTGCAAAAATATTTTATCGGTGGTATGACCGTTGGGGCGGTCAAAGGTTAAGGAGGACACTGCAATGAATGAAAAAGTGATAAACAATGCCTGGCTGGAAAAAGCACAGCGTCTAATGCCGGAGCTTCACCAGCAAAAGGTCTATCCGGAACATATCGTGAGCGCAGTTCCGGATGCGTCGGCTTTTCAGGGGTGGCGTATCGAACCACTCGGCTTAGCAGAACAACTATCTGATCAAGTGTTGTGCAAGGGAGACAGTGTTACGCTGGATTTCGGGGAGCATCTCGTCGGTTATCTGACCTTGTCGCTTCTTAACGAACGCAGCAATGCAGATGCACCTCTCAGGTTGAAGCTCACATTTGGAGAAATGCCCTGTGAGGTCGGTGAGAATTTTGCAGAATATTCGGGCTGGCTTAGCCGTTCATGGCTTCAGGACGAGATCGTGAATATGGATGTGTTACCTGGCACGCTAACACTGAACCGTCGATATGCCTTTCGGTATCTGAAAATCGAGGTGGTAGAAACGTCGATCCGTTACGATATTCGAATTAACGATATATATTGCTTGACGGTGACTTCAGCAGACATAGGGGCAGTACCTCAATTGCCTGAAGGTATCGACAAGGAGCTGCTGGAAATAGATCGCGTGTCCGTGAAGACACTCCGGGATTGCATGCAGACGGTATTCGAAGATGGACCGAAGCGCGATCGACGTTTATGGATCGGAGATCTTCGCCTTCAGGCCCTCGTCAATTATGAAACATTCGGCTGTAATGATCTCGTCAAGCGCTGTTTGTATCTCTTTGCCGGAACGAGACTGGAAGGCGGCCAGGTAGGAGCCTGTTTGTACGAACAACCAGAACCGTACGTGGACGACATTTACCTATATGACTATGCGTTGTTCTTTATTGCGACATTATGGGACTATTTTGAAGCTACCAAGGACAGGGAAACGTTGGAAGAACTTTGGCCGGTGGCTAGAGAACAGATTGAGATTGGGCTTAAACGACTTGATGAGCGGGGCATCGTAAGGGATGACGATACATGGTATTGTTTTCTGGACTGGCATGAAGAACTAAATAAACAGGCCGGTGCTCAGGCAGTTCTCATCTATAGTATGAAAAGGGGAAGGTCGATTGCCAAAGAACTAGAGTTGCCGGAGTATGAGCAATGGATTAACGCACACATCAA
This sequence comes from Paenibacillus sp. FSL H8-0283, assembly GCF_045040675.1. Classification (NCBI taxonomy): domain Bacteria; kingdom Bacillati; phylum Bacillota; class Bacilli; order Caryophanales; family Paenibacillaceae; genus Paenibacillus; species Paenibacillus sp. FSL H8-0283. Next base: position 4,604,465 of record NZ_CP150295.1, on the reverse strand, counting down.
AGACGCTGAGCAAGCAGCCCACAAATATCTGTGGGATGGTGAGCAGGGCTTTTTCGTCAGTGGTGAAAAAAGACAGGTATCCTGGGCATCGCAAGTATGGATGGTACTGGCTGAGGTCATGGATGCTCCAGCTTCCCGGCAATTACTTGATCGGTTAATGAGTAACGAAGAAGCTATTGGCATGACCACGCCGTACATGGTTCATCATTATGTTGATGCATTAATAATGTGCGGGGAAGAGGAGCAGGCACTGGAGCAGATCCGAAGGTATTGGGGCGGTATGCTGAAGGATGGAGCGGACACTTTCTGGGAGCTCTACGACCCGGACGACAATACGTATTCTCCTTATGGTAGCAATTTGGTCAACAGTTATTGCCATGCTTGGAGCTGCACGTCAAGTTATTTTATCAGGCGAAATTTTTCATAAATTTTGGACTTGAGGTCAATCAGGTACGTCTGGTTGGCCTTTTTGGATTAGTTTCAGATAGTATAGAGCCTGCCATGGCCTATTGTTTTTATTTTTATCTGTTTTTGTTCGTAACGTTAAAAGAACGAGTGGCTATTAATGAAGCGATAAATACGAATATTAAAATATAGTTATATGGGTTTCCTTTAAGGTTGTAGACTTGAACGATGAGTGTCAGAGTTGAGATGCTTATGATTATTCGCAGGACAATCGCCGATGAGCGATCGGGAATAATTGGAATAACATGACAACTGATTATAACATAGGTTTTTCTGGAGTCGGATATTTTCATAGAAGTTAAGGGATGAACTATCATATGCATGCATGGTGCTGTCTTGTTGATGTTTTTTCACAGGATGGACTTTGCTTTCCTCCGGGGGGAGCGGTAAACTGTTGCATACGAGCTTTATGGATTAATGTCCTAGATGTTCTTTCAAAAAGGCGTGGCTGTGTCGGTATGCATTTTATTTTTCAAACAGATGTGGAGGAAGTACGATTGGAAATGTTTACGATGCTGCTAGGTTTATTTGAACGGGCGGCGCTGTTGATTATATTTTTATTCTTTCTGTCGAGGGTGCCAAGGTTTAGGCAGATTCTGCAAAAGGGGAAATTAAGGTGGCAGGAGTCTATTGCGGTTACCTTGTTATTCTGTGCTTTTGCCATTTTCGGGACATATACGGGCATTAATGTTGAAGGTTCACTGGTGAATGTACGGATCATCGCCGTGTTATCGGGTGGTATTTTGTTCGGAGCGCCTGTGGGTATTATTACGGGGATTGTCTCCGGGGTACATCGGTATTTGATTGATATGGATGGAGTCACAGCTATACCGTGTCTGATCACAAGTATCCTGGCGGGTCTAGTCTCCGGATATATACATAAGTACACGCCCAAGCCCAAGCGGTGGATCATCGGTATTGGTGCTGGAATGATCTGTGAAGCGCTCACGATGTTATTAATCCTGCTATTTTCCTATCCCGATCCACTGGGTGCCGATATTGTCTCGCAGATTGCGCTGCCTATGATTCTGGGTGAAGTCAACATTGGGCTGATTGTGCTCTTGGTACAGAGTGTGGAAGGGGAAAAGGAAATGATTGCAGCTCGTCAGGCGAAGCTGGCACTGGAGATTGCAAACAAAACCTTGCCGTATTTTCGATCGATTGATGAGGATTCTCTGCGCAAAATTTGCCGGATTATTCAGGAGGATATTCAGGCCGATGCGGTTGCAATTACGGATACCCGGAATGTGCTGGCGTATGTAGGATTTGGTGAAGAACGATACCATATCGGTAATGAAATTATAAGTGAGATGACCAAGAAGACAATATCCAGCGGGGAGATTACGATCAGTAATGATGTGATTGATGAAAAAACACCCGATATCCACTCGCTGTTAATCATTCCGCTCCAAGAACGAGGAGACATTACAGGTGCGCTCAAAATCTATTATCGCAAAGCGTACAAAATTACGTATCCATTACAAACGATGGCTGTAGGTCTATCGCAGATCATCTCGACCCAGATGGAGGTATCGCGGGTAGAAGAGATCAAGGCTGCTGCCAACAAAGCAGAGCTGCGTGCATTACAGACAACCATTCATCCTCATTTTTTGTTTAATGCGCTAAATGCGATTGCATCGTCCATCCGAACCAAACCGGATCGTGCTCGGGAGCTGATTGTGAATCTATCCGGGTACATGCGTTACAATCTGGAGCTGTCGGATGAGTTAATTGATATTCATAAGGAACTGGAGCAGGTCCGTAATTATGTAGAGATTGAGAAAGCTCGCTTTGGCAGCCGACTTAACGTGATCTATGACATTGATGAAGTCGCGGTGCATATTCCGAGTCTTGTTATCCAGCCGCTCGTCGAAAATGCAATTATTCATGGCATTCTCAAGGTCAAAGGACCCGGGACTGTTCGAATTCGGGTACAGGATTATCCGGAGTTTGTGCGAATCAGTGTCAGTGATACAGGTGCAGGCATCAGTGCAGATATTATTGAACGGGTCTACCACGACCGTATGCCTGGTAACCAGATCGGGCTATATAATGTGCATCGCCGGGTCAAGCTTATCTACGGACAAGGTGTAACCATTACAAGGCTGGAACAAGGAACCGATATTTTATTTGATGTGCCCAAAGGAGATGTCGTAACAAGGTGATGATGGATCAATGAGAGCTCTTATTGTGGAAGACGAGATTCTGGCAAGTGAGGAATTGAATTATTTAATCCAGGAACATAGTCAGATTGAAGTTGTGGACCGCCTTGAAGACGGGCTGGATGTACTGAAATTTTTGCAGGAACAAGAAGTAGATGTCATTTTCCTTGATATCAATATTCCCTCGCTGGACGGTATGATGCTGGCCCATCATATTGGGAAGTTTGCAACGAAACCCTACATTGTATTTACGACGGCGTATAAGGAACATGCAGCGGAAGCCTTTGAGTTGGAGGCATTTGATTATATTCTGAAGCCGTATGACGAGAAACGAATTGCTGCAATGCTCCATAAGCTGGAGCTCGCATTCAAACGTGATCATGCGCCGGTGGAGCAACATGTTGAGGATGGACCAGCCCCTACGGCGGACGGATCTGCTGCGCATGGTGAACTGGTACGAGAACGAGATACGAATTCCCATACAGACAGAAGAATTAATCTGCTGCGGAATGACAATATTATTGTTACGGATACGGCAGATATCTACTATGCGGAAGCACAAGAGAAAGTGACGAAGGTATATACCAAAAATGGGGAGTTCACCATGCCAGTGAGCATATCGGATTTTCACAGCCGTCTGCCACAGGATACGTTCTTTCGCTGCCACCGTTCGTACGTCGTAAATCTGTCGCAAATCCGTGAAATTGTACCTTGGTTCAACAATACGTATCTGCTCCGTCTGCGCGATTTGGAAGCTGAAGTGCCCGTGAGTCGTGGGAAGGTCAAAGAATTCAGGCAACTCATGCGCATCTAGAAGCATTTCATTCCGCATCTGATGCAACTCATGCTCAAAACGGTGTGATGAATCCCCTTTCATGTATGATTAGCTTGTGAACGCATTCATGTATATGACATCGGCAAAGGGGAGATCACGATGAAAGCAACAATTTCATCCGTTTCATCAACACCTGAATCAACTTCTGCACCTACAAAAATGAACCGCTGGCTTATTGTATTGGGGACCATCATTGTACAAATGGGTCTTGGAACCATCTATACTTGGAGTTTATTTAATCAACCGTTGTCTGATCGTTTCGGATGGGACGTCAGCTCGGTCGCGATAACTTTTTCAATTACCAGTTTTGCTTTGGCTTTTGCCACATTGTTTGCAGGTCGGTTGCAGGAACGTTGGGGTCTTCAGCGCTTGATCCGTGTAGCCGGGGTTGTGCTTGGGCTGGGTCTTATTCTGAGTTCCCAAGTCACCTCGTTAACACTGCTGTACATTTTGGCTGGATTTGTCGTTGGTTTTGCAGATGGTACGGCGTACATCACGTCGCTGTCTAATCTGATCAAATGGTTCCCGGAGCGTAAAGGCCTAATCTCGGGGATCTCGGTCGGCGCCTTTGGTACCGGTAGTTTATTGTTCAAATATGTGAACACGGCATTGATTGGTGCCGTTGGTCCTGCTCAGGCATTTATGTACTGGGGCATTATTGTTCTTGTTCTGGTCGTTGCGGGATCATTCCTGATCCGTGAAGCGGTTGTTCGTGAACAGGCTCCGGCAAGCAAGGAAGGATCCAAACAAGTCGTAGCACGTCATGACTATACGGTAAAAGAGATGCTGCGTACAAAAGAAGCGTATATGCTGTTTGTTATTTTCTTCACGGCGTGTATGAGCGGTCTGTACCTGATCGGTATTGTCAAAGATATCGGTGTACAGCTTGCAGGTCTTGATGTAGCTACCGCTGCAAACGCAGTGGCCATGGTTGCAATCTTTAACACGGCAGGACGTATTATTCTCGGTGCGCTGTCGGATAAAGTAGGACGAATGAAAGTCATCGCTGGTGCGTTGCTGGTTACAGCCGTAGCTGTCATGACACTTAGTCTGGTTCCACTGACCTTCGGGATCTTCTTCGCCTGTGTGGCGGCCGTTGCATTCTGCTTTGGCGGTAACATTACGGTATTCCCGGCGATTGTGGCCGATTACTTCGGATTGAAAAATCAGAGCAAAAACTATGGTGTGATCTATCAGGGATTTGGATTTGGTGCTTTGGCTGGATCATTCATCAGCGCCCTGCTGGGCGGATTCCATCTGACCTTCATCGTGATTGCTGTACTCTGCGCTGTCTCGCTGTTGCTCGCACTGATCATTACCCCTCCAGGTGAAGGTCGTCGTGCACGTCAACGTGAAAAACAGATGAACCTTAACCCTTCATCACGGGCAAGCTAACAACATGCACTGGAAGTACGGAACTGAGGATATTTCTTCATCTTAAAAAGCAAATTAAAAAACAAAGTAAACAAAGCGGTCTCCAGTTGAGGCCGCTTTTTGGTATCTACAGTGTTCAGATTGCTGACTTAGTTGGCCTATCGGACCATCTGGCTGCCTGCAAGCATGGTGCCTTGTGTGCATTCCATCATTCGCATCTGTTATACTCTAGGTGAATTCAACAAGACCAAGACAAGTTATGTACCCCAGAGGAGGCATATCATGAAGTTCATTAAATACACACAACCTGATTTTGATGATTATTATGCATTGGTTTCCAATATGGAAGTAATGAAACAGATTACAGAACGTGCAATACCTGAGCAAGAGGCGAGAACGCAATTTGAGTCCATGCTGGAGTTTAATGAGCGTTCCACTTGCGGACATTACCGAGTATATAGTGAAGATGGTGCCGGTGTGGCGTATGCCAAATTGATTCCGGATCAGGAGGACCCGACCAAGGCTGAGATAGGTTACATGATCCTACCTGAACATTGGGGCAAAGGTCAAGGCACATCCATAGCGTCACGGTTGATTATTCAGGCACAAGCCGCAGGGATTGGATCACTCTATGCAGTTATCGATCCGGGTAACGCTGCTTCCCGCCGGATCTTGACCAGGCAGAACTTTGTATCCACCTGGACAGGTGATTACGATGGTCTTCCTGGTGAGATCTTGGAGTTAAATCTTCAAATGAAGCGGTAAAGGAACTGTTCTGAGGGTAATCAGATAATATAGGGCATTTTGCATGAGATGGCTGGAACTCATTATCATCATGGTGCATGGGTTCAACATTTCATGCATGATGCTTGCTTATATAGAGATGTGGAGGAGATGAGATATGAGCAATTCAACCATGGAACGTCTGAATGCATTACTGCCGGAGTGGCTGGAGACCAGTCGTTTGCACACCGGGCAAGGTAAGGTGGCTTCTTATATCCCGGAGCTTGTCAAAGCCTCTCAGGATGAGCTCGGTATACATATCATGGACGCCGAAGGAAACTATGTGTCAGCAGGGGATTGCGGTGTCCCATTTACGATGCAAAGTATCTCCAAAGTATTTACCCTTATTCTGGCCCTGATGGATCATGGGGAAGAAGCGGTTTTCTTTAATGTAGGAAAAGAACCGACAGGCGACGATTACGATTCGATGATCAAGCTTGAATTGGTTGAACCCGGAATCCCATTTAATCCATTAATCAATGCGGGTGCGATTACGGTGTCTTCTCTTGTTGGAGGAGATTGTAAGGAAGAGAAATCACGGCGTATTCTGGAGTTTTTCCGCAAACTGGCGAATAATGATCAGCTGGGCTATAACGAAGAGGTATTCCAGTCCGAATCGGAGAGCGGTCATATGAATCGTTCACTTGGCTACTTTTTGAAGCACAACGGGGTCATTAAGGATGATGTTGAAGACGTGCTTGCCGTGTATTTCCGTCATTGCTCCATTGAAGTGACGTGTGCAGATCTGTCTCGAATGTCACTCGTTCTGGCCTATAATGGAACAGATCCAATTACGGGAGAAGAACTCATCCCTCGTCGCTATGTTCAGATTGCCAAAACCTTCATGACCACCTGTGGTATGTATAATGCATCAGGCGAATTTGCCATCGAGGTCGGCTTGCCCGCCAAAAGTGGAGTATCCGGTGGAATTCTGACCCTTGTACCGGGACAATTCGGCATAGGTCTTGTTGGCCCGGCTCTGAATCGCAAAGGCAACAGTATTGCCGGTGTGCATCTGCTCGAGCGTCTGTCCAAGGAATTCGACTGGAGCTTTTTCTAAATAAAGGGATTCAAAAGTCTTTGATAGGTTCGGTTTGAAAAGCAAACATAACATTAATATGTTCTTTAGGGATAGAAAACAACCTTCGCAATACATATTATAACTATTGGAAGGTTGTTTTCTATTATTATTGAATTTCTCGTCTTTCTAGCCAGTATTCCTCAATACTTTTAACCTTATTTTCTGTAAGAAACGTTTGAGTATCATTCTCTAAATTCATCAGCAATTCAATCCAAGAATCATTAGCAATGCTTTTTATTTGTGTGTTTGCCATAGTATTACTCCACTTTTTATTCAATTGTTGTGCCTTTTCAATTACATTTTTAGTGTTAGAATCAAGAATTTTTTCTTCATTGTCACCGTTTAAACCTTTGAAATATTGTGTAAGCTTCAAGGCGTTTTGTTGGGTTTCTGTGTATTGAGCTTCGCCTAATTGAACAGCTAAAGTTGAGTAATTATCAACGGTTTTTCTAATTTCATCATTATTTTCCATGAGATAGTTAGATTGGTCTTTTGAAAGCTTATCAGATTGCAAAATTTCTTCATAAGCCAAGTCGTTAGAGGACAATGCGCTTCGTAACTCGGTGATATCAGTGTTCAATTGATTTGTAAGTGCTGATTTGTACAACTCTTTAGCCTTGTATTGTGAAATATTCGTAACAACGAGTATCATAATTGTTAATACAAGAAGTATTTGAATATAGTTTTTTTTCAACATAGATATTCCTCTATTCCTCAGGTTGTTTGAGCAAAGAAGAGGCAACTCACTAGAGTTACCTCGCAAAAATTATTTAGAAACATTGTATTGGAATGTAACCTCTTTTTGACTTGTATTCAATAAGGCGTTAGCATACATAACGTCCCATTTAATGGTTAAGATAGCGTTTGCTGTAGCCGATGTGCCAGTATCGCTTTCATACTGTACCACAGTCTGGAGGCTTAAATGATGCCCCGTATTAGAACCGTTCAAGTCTGTAATCTTAAACATTTGATTATTTCCAGAGTTAACAGATTCAACTACAGTAGGGGATGTATTGAGTTTAATGTTTGAGCTTCCAAGTGTCACAGTTTTACTTGTTCCTGCATCTATAATAGCATTAACCCAACTTCTAATTTCACTAATAGAAGGTGCTAGAGGTAAAGCTTTTGACCATGCTTTTTCTGCGATTTTAATAGCCAGACTAGACCCACTGTTTATCCCAGCAAGGCGACCATCGATAAACGCAGTAACTATGGAAGACTTTGCTCCAACTGCTGTACTTAACTTGACATTACGATATTTGAAAGGGCTATCTACGCTTCTATTAGTTTGTCCATTTACAGTCACATGTTCTGCAATTTTAAAACTATTTGTCCATGTGGATTGATTTTTTACATCTAAAGCTTTCCATGACCCATAAGGCAGTGAATAAGCTTGAATATAGTCGCTTCCAATATAAAATGATTTATAGTATGTCGTGCTGTGCGTCCAATCTGAGAAATATCCAACTGCTGTGGGGGAAACAGAATCCACGCCAAGAGCCGATTTTATAGTATCGTTGGTTGGGATCTCTTTTTGCTCATATGGAGTTATAATATCATTGAACCAAAAGAAATCCTTTTCAGTATCAATTTTCTCATTATTACTTACAGAAACACGTTCTAGATCTTTAGGAAGAGGTGTTTCAAAAAGTATGATGTTCCCTTGATGGTCGGTTAAGTATGTTTTTAAATGTGGTTTATTCTGAAGAGAATAATCCGCGATCATTTTTTCTTCAGATGTATCGTTGTAAACATCAAATAATTTTATTTCAAAATTACCGCTTTGATCTTGAAGGTCGCCGACAATACTATTAATTGAATCTTGCTGTTTATAGCTATTGTAAAGTTCTCCAGTGGCCTCAAGTGTCTTGCTTTGGTTATTATAATCGACTATTGCAGATAGAGAAAGTTGGTTACCAGTAATCTGAATATTTTGAATTTGTATGCTGGCATTCTTTTCAATACTTGTAATTTCTTCTGGATCGCTAGTTGGTTTACCATAAAGAACATTGAATCTGTCTATAGGTAGGGCCAATCCTTGAACTTCATCCAGGTTTTCTTCTACCTGCTGTGCAAAAGCAGGTACAGTCAGACTTAATGTAAGGATCATTGTAAGCAAAATCTTCATAATAAACCTTGAATTTTTCATAAATAATCTTACCTCCTTATATTTTGAAATCAAAAACAATTATACCATTATATTTAAATTTAGTACATAACAAATAGAATTTAAGTGAAATACTGTAAACAATAATGTGTTCTATCAACATTACAGTACTTATTCCTATATGGAATTTCTTGAATGTAACCGAATCTTATAGTTTAATTAGCAACCTTTGTTACTAGGATGTGTCTTCAAACTCAGGCAAGCTAGACTATAATGAATGCCAAAGTCAAAAAAGCCTGAACGTACACGCTAATTTAACGTAGCGGGTCGCTAGACGACGATATTTGTTTACTTTATGAAGAAACATTTCACTAAATGACGTTCTCTATAGATATCTCGATTATAAGGTTGAATCTCTCTTGCTTGGTAACACTGAAATAGCCTGTTGCTTATGCAAAAGCACCTAAATCGCATTCGTATTTTACGCTCAATCGACCAATATTTGCTTCATCGAGCCCAAATTCTTCTCTGGGAGGATGAAGAGCGCTCGAATGGTCGCCTTTCGGATGTAGAAATTGCTGAGCGTTTGCAGGTGCACGCCAATATCGTGCATTTCGTTCGCAAGCGCTTTGCCGAGCAGGGACTTCAACCTAGGTTGGAACGGTAGAAGCGTTTGACACCTCCGAATCCGCCTAAGGTGACCGTTGAACTGGAAGCCCGGATTATCGCGATTAGTTGCAGCGAACCTCCTGCCGGGAAAAGTCGTTGTTTTTTCACGGTTTCTCTCAGACAAAGCGGTTGAACTGAATTATATCGAGAACCTTACTTACGATACGGTGGGAAAAATTTTAAAAAAACGAACTCAAGCCGCACCTTCGTAAAAGCTGGTGTATTCCGCAAAAACAAAATGCTGCATTTGTGGCAGCGATGGTGTACTCGAAGTCTATCGCTTGCCTTACGATCCGAATTGTCCAGTGATTTGCATGGATGAAAAACCATACCAGCTCCTGGACAAAGCTCGGAATCCTATCCCGATGAAGCCTGCCAAACCCCTGAAAAAAGGTGCAGAATATGAACGTTAGGAGACATGTAGCATCTTCATCTTTACCGAACCGTTTGGCGGATGGCGTCAGGTGAGTGTGCGATCCCGGCGCACGAGAATCGAATGGGCCGAAGAAATCCGAGAGTTACTTGACGTCCAGTATTCCGATGCCCCGAAAGTCTGCTTGGTGATGGATAATCTGAATACCGATGCCATTGCATCGGTATATCAGGCATTTGAACCGTAAGAGGCTTTACGACTGGCGAAACGTTTGGACATTCATTACACTCCGAAACATGGAAATTTGGCTAAATCTCGCAGAGATTGAACTCAGTGTGATGACCCGTCAATGCCCTAGGTTGCCGATCCCCTCAGAAACGGAGCTGGCTCGTGAACTTTCGGCATGGGAAAACGAGCGGGAGTGGATTGGCAATTTACTACCGAGGATGCTCGAATTAAACTCAAACGTTTATATCCACTCTTTAAAGACTGATGGAATACTAGTACTAATTTCTATAACATATTTTGAAAATATGACTAATTATCTTTCTTTTTGAGTCGCAAAGATTTTACATACACGTAATTACCATCCGATTCTAAATTATTGAAGTAGGATGAATAGTTCATTTGCAATCATCTTAATGAAGACTAGAAGTTGTGAAGGTTCGGAGAAATTATGTTTGAAGTTAAAGGATAATCTTGTTTTATATGAATTTTTTATATTAAATATTGTGTGTTTCATTTTTGTGTAGAGTGATTTAATCTATTAATTTATTTTCTTTGTTCATCTATCTTTTCAATCCTTCTCAGGGTCACGCATCCATCCACTCATTGGCAAGCTCGACATCCGTAATGAGGTTCATCTGAATATCCCGGGACCCATCTTCCATCAGCAGTCTGAGGGTACGAGCCGGACGGTCCAGTCGAAGCACTTGCCCCGTGTAACGAATATCATCATGTTCGTGAAACACGGTAATAGTGACCCTATCTCCAAGCATCATCGAGTTGCTGAGCAAACGGGACATTTCTTCCGCGGCCTGGGCATCCAGAGATGGGCGGGTACGAGGAGCAAGTTGTTCCTGATGAAGAATGTAAGCTTCCCGGTGTTCGGGGAGCATCATACGTGAGGACTCGAAGATACCGTTTTGCTGCAATTTTTTACTCATTTATAATGACCTCCAATTTTATGAGAACGTTCATGGGCTTGCGCGGACGAGCAGAGGGAGGATGCCCGCATAATGGCGGTTTCTCCGTACCTGCGCTTGATATCATCCGTGGCACGTTCCAATTCTCTTTTACGTTCACGATCATCGAACCAGGACAGCTGTACTTCGGAATCAGGCACTAGTCCGGTCAGTGACACGCTGATGCGGCGGATGGGTAATCCGTCCCAATGGCGCAGGAACAGAGCTGCTGCCGCATCGTATACTTCATCCGTAATGTTGGTGGGTTCTTTCACCTTCATCTGGCGGGAGAAACCGGTTGGCCGATCATAATCCTGTCCGCGACATCCAACCGAGACCACATGGCCCATGAGTGATTTGTCCCGGGAACGTCGACTGACGAGTTCCGCCAGTTCAAGCAGTACCACCTTGATATCTTCCCAGGAGTCATAGTCCCGGGGCAGCGTCATTTGATGTCCGATTCCCTGCTGCTGATGAGCATATGTCCCGGGTTTGACCGGGGAATCATCAATACCGCGGGCGATACGCCACAGTACCTCGCCATTCACACCCCAACGTTCTCTCAGTCGGGACAGTGGGGTCTGGGCCAGATCCCCGATCGTATGGACGCCCATCTTGTAGAGGTGCTGCGCCATGCGGGAACCGACCATGAACATGTCTCGTACAGGCTTCTGCCAGATGGTTGAAGGCAGATCTTTACGAGGCAACGTGCAGATGCCTCCCGGGACTTTTTTGGCATACAGATCACAGGCCATCTTGCTTACGACCTTGGTATCACTGATACCGATCCGAATGTACACACCCGTCTCATCCATCACCCTCGATTGAATGCTGCGGGCAATCGTCTCGGGGCTGCCGAACAGATCCAGGCTTCCGGTGACATCGAGAAATTGTTCGTCAATACTATAGGGTTCCACCAGATCGGTGTAAGACTGAAGGATACGTGTAATATGAAGGGACACCCGAATGTATTCGGCCATCCGGGGACGAACAACAACAACATCTGGACATTTGGCGAGCGCTTCGCCCAGTCGTTCTGCTGTCGTAATTCCATAGGACTTGGCGAGTGGACAGGCCGCAAGAATAATACCCGAACGGCGCGCCGGATCTCCCGCGACTACGAGGGGGCGGTCCTTGTATTCGGGATGTGCAGACTTCTCCACACTGGCATAGAATGACTGGCAGTCTGCCAGCATGATGACACGTCTGTCTTGGCGGGGCATAAGACTTCTCTCCTTATTCGTGATGCTAAGCTCTTATGTTAAGAAGCAATTATTTTCATTTGAACATCGATAATTAACAGTTTATTTACAGTATGGAACAAGTGTTCTTGTTTTATAAGCATATCTGACAATTCGAAATGCGGCAACCGGAATTTTTTTGCAAATTGGACACAATTATGGGTTAGCCATATTAGAGGCAGAAATTAGGAAATAAGATGTGCTTTTTTACATTTAATGTGAGAGATCCATGACCTACGGTTGATGACCGGGCGTTCATTTGGGTTTTTGTAAAAGGGTTATAAATGGGCACAGTCCTAGAGAGGGGGACTGACGTCCTTTTTTGATTTTCTGCATTTTTCAGAAAACCTTGATGTGACGCGGAATATCGCTGATGCGTTATCGGACTATAGTATCAATTTTGTAATCTTTATGGTTAATACTGTAAAAAGGTCCGCAACTTTAAATAATGACTCGCGTTTAATGGGGTATGTGTTCCAACGGCAAACGTTGCCTGTACCCGCGTTGCACATAACAATATAGGTTCCAGAATTGCAAGATCAGCAGGGCACCAATACCATGCGATTCCAGCAGATATTAGTGTTCGGGAATCAGACGTATCTCAGAGGCTTCCCGGTGCTAGTTGATGGCTCTTTTTACGAATTATGGGCAGAATGTTCCATTTCATGTTTGCTTCCATCAGCCTAGTTACAAATGCAGAGTCTTAGCGCTATAGTGAGAACTACACCGCTGACATCTCTACCAAGCGGACATCCGAAGCGGAAAGATTCGTAAACTTCATGTTGGACCATTCGATGTTGAAGCAGGATGCATATTAGAGAGGTGAGCAATCTAAAGACATGAGCAGACAAAGACGAAGACGCTGGCTATTAACGGTGTTGACAGGAGCAGTGGTGGTGACCGGTGGGATATTTGCCGGATGGCACTATATGCAACCCAAGCTCGTTACGTACACAGCGGAGAACGGCACGGAGATGAAATTCAAGACCGATGGAGACCGGTTCATGGAATACGGGCCAGATGGAACGTGGAGGGAGATGTTCGTCAAAGGTGTCAACCTGGGCGCAACTTCACCGGGGCATTACCCGGGAGAATTCCCGCTGACCAAAGAGGATTACTTGCGGTGGTTCCAGCAGATCGAGGATCTGGGAGCCAATGTAATCCGGGTATACACGGTTCACGAACCGATTTTCTACTCCGCATTAGTCGAATATAACCGCGGCCGGGAGCAACCGTTATATTTTATACAGGGCATATGGTCACCTGAAGAAGAGTTAATTGAGAAGCAGGATGCCTATGCGGCGCATATTGAGCAGACGTTCAAGCAGGAGATTGAAAAGGCCGTATCTGCTGTCTATGGCGATGCGGACATTCCTGCCAAGCAGGGAGAGTCCAGCGGCAAATATAAAACAAATGCAGGAAAATACCTGATGGCCTGGCATGTGGGGACGGAATGGGACCCGGCGATGGTGGACAACACAAACGCAAAACATGCGGACGTGCCGCAGTACAAGGGAGTTCATTTCTCGGCGAGTCCAGAAGCGTCACCGTTCGAGAACTGGCTGGCAGAGCTGCTGGATCATACGGCGGTCCTGGAGAAGAAGTATGGGTGGGAACATCCGATGACCTTCACCAACTGGGTAACGACCGATGTGCTGGATCATCCCGGCGAGCCGCTGTATGAAGAGGATCTCGTCAGTGTGGATGCCCGACATATTCAGCCGGAGGCGTGGCAGGGAGGTTATTTTGCAGCCTACCATGTGTACCCGTATTACCCGGATCTGTTCCATATCGATAAAACGCTCCAAACCATCAAGGATGAGAACGGTGAGTACAACACGTACAAAAGTTATCTGCGCAAGCTGAAAGCCGAGTTTTCCGATATGCCTGTAATGATTACAGAGTATGGCGTACCCTCTTCTCTTGGTATTTCCCATCTGGGTATGGGAGGACGGAATCAGGGTGGACATAACGAAGTAGAGCAGGGAGATATTGACGCGTCACTGACGCAGGATATCTATGATGAAGGATACTCGGGAGCGATTGTGTTCATGTGGCAGGATGAATGGTTCAAAAAAACATGGAACACGATGCCACTGGAAATCCCGGCTGATCGCCGTGCATATTGGCTGAACGTGCTGACAAACGAGAAGATGTTTGGTCTGCTTGCCATGGACCCGGGTAAACAGGAACAGTTGACCATCGACGGATCACTGGATGACTGGGATGATCTGAAGGTTGAAGAGGTCACGACCTGGCAGGGCCAAGTGGACGGCATTCAGGAAATGAAGATGACTCATGATGAAGCCTATCTGTATATTGGGCTGACCTTGGATCAACCGTTTGACCCGGAGAAGACAGTGCTGCGAATTGGCACAGATACACTTGCTGGAGGCAGTCAGCCTGACAAGTTACTCCCGGGCCGGACACTCAGTGATGGTCTTGAGACAGTGATTACACTGGGGCAGGATGAAGAATCACAGGTGGAGATTGCCAAGGATTATGACTTTAATCAGCGTCTGTACGGCAAAGAAGGATACGATATGCTGCCAGATCAGCAGTCAGATTCCGCAGATAATCCGTTCCACCCATGGAATCTGGCAGTCAGCCTGAGGATGACACCGCCGGATACCCGATCTGCTCAACCGTTCATGAATGAAAAGGTCGGAACATTGAAGCGAGGAACGACGGCTCCCGGCCAACCTGATACGGATTCATTAACGGCATGGCAGTATAATGGCAATCAAGTGGAGATGCGAATTCCCTGGATGCTGCTTGGGTTCGGTGATCCGAGTTCGCTGCAAGCGATCGACTATGGACCACTCAAGAATGGACGTGAGTTCTCTACAGTTGCTGTGAAAGGCGTTACCCTCATTCCGTGGTTAACGGACCGCGCCACGAAGAAAGTATCTTGGCCTGGGGGTGAACAGACGACCCTGGATCTGAATACATTGCCGGTATATAGCTGGCAGCCTTGGGAGCAGGTGCAGTATAGTGAACGCCTGAAGCTAAGCTACGAAAAAATGAAGAAGAGTTATGAAAAAATTCCTAGTTTTCAGATCGAATAAATGAGTATAAAGGAGGACCTTTTCACATGTTTCCAAGTTTGGCTTTGGCCTATCTGTTTTTGTACATCTGTATCGCACTTGTTGTTGTAGGCGTCATCGTATTGTTTGCCATGAAAATGTCCCACAATGGCAAACGACGTAAGACGGCATTTTATGAATTGAAGCAGCGTGACTACTTCACCTATCTGCAAACGGCTTTAACCGAGAATAGTCCGCTCAGACTGCCACCAGGCAAGCTGGCTCCGCTGGAACGCAGAGTCATTCAGGACAGGCTGATTGAATGGATCGACCAGTTCAAGGGTGAATATCGCGACAAATTAATTGTACTGTGTCGTGAAGCAGGATTCGTAGAGCATGATCTGAAGGAACTGGGTCGTCTGCGTTACGGTCGCCAGATTGATGCGGCTTATCGCTTGGGTGGCATGCGTTGTCCCGAAGCCGTTCCGGGCTTGATGGAATTGCTGAAGGATGAGAAGCCGGGCCCGATGGCCATTATGATTGGTCGTTCTATCTCCAGATGTACGACTCGACAAGGTGAACTGAAAGACATGCTGGCGTTGCTGTTAACCAAAGGCAATTCAATTCACCATCTGGCAGCAGATATTCTGCTCGAAACGAGTCTGGATACGAGCAGAATTCTAATCGAATTGCTGGAAGACCGGAATCCTGATTTTGTCAAAGTCGGACTGGTTGCCATGTGGGGGCAGGCTGTACCTGAAGTGATGCCTGCACTCGACAGACTGGTAGGCGCAGAACATCAGGATGTACGTGCCGAGGCGGTGAAGCTGTATCTTAGCGCAAGTCCGGCGCTCCGGGATGAGACAATTCTGAAGCTGATCCAGGACCCCGATCCGGAAGTTCGCGCCGAAGTGGTACAAGCGCTTGGTTACAAGCATGCATCTGGAAGCATTCCATTGCTGCGCAAAGCGCTGCGGGATGAGGACTGGAGAGTTCGCTATAACAGTGCGGAGAGTCTGAGCAAGCTCGGTGAACCGGGATTCGAAGCGCTGTGTCAGGCTGCGGTGCAAGGTACAGTTGCTGAGCGCGAGATTGCGATGCAGCAGATTGAGAGTACCATGCAGCATACGAGAACCGATGACAGAGCTGTAGAGCAGATGATTGCACATAACAAAAAAAGACTGCTGTACGATCGCTATTTTGGCCCTGTACGAGAGAACAGAACCAGCAAGAAGCGCACAGGTGTCGCTACGGTAGGAGGGGATTACACTGCTTAGGGATCTACTATTAATCTACGGCATGGTCGCAATCTACTATGTTGTTTTTGTAAATACACTCTATTTTTCCATTCTGGCCTTATCGTTCCGTAACATCTGGACGATCTTCCGGCGGTCGCATTATTCCAAATACAATACATTGTCAGGCTCGGAACTGGTGCCTTCCGTTTCTCTGCTGGTACCGGCATACAACGAGGAACTGACGATTATTGAAAATGTGAACTGTCTGATGACGCTGAATTATCCAACGTATGAAGTCATTGTGGTGAATGATGGCTCCAGTGATGCGACACTGAATATCCTGTTGAAAGAATATCGTCTGAAGCCAGTACCCAATACGAAGATTCGGGGCAAGATCGCCTGTCAGAAAATTCGTGGGATCTACCATAATCCGGAGTTCCCGGATCTGTATGTCATTGACAAGGAAAACGGCGGGAAGGCCGATTCCCTCAATGCCGGGATCAACCTGTCCCACTATCCGTTGATCTCTTCGATCGATGCTGACTCGTTGCTGGAAAAGGATGCCCTGATCCGCATGGCACGGATGTATATGGAGAATCCGGAAGAGACGGTAGCCATCGGTGGAGATGTAAGGATCGCCAATGGCTGCAAAATTGAAAACGGAGCAGTGCAAGATGTATCGCTGCCACGCAAGATCTGGCCCATGTTCCAGTCGATCGAATATCTCAAAGCCTTCCTGGGCGGACGGATTGGCTGGAGTCACATGAACGGTCTGATCATTGTCTCCGGTGCCTTCGGTATGTTCCGTAAGGACGCTGTTATCGCCGTAGGTGGATACCGGGATGGTTATCCTGGGGAAGACATGAACATCATCATCAAACTTCACCGTTACATGCTGGAAAACAAATTGAAGTACCGCATTGCCTTCTGTCCTGAGGCCGTATGTTGGACGCAGGCACCGGATTCCTACCGGATCTTGTCCAGTCAGCGTAAGCGCTGGGGCCGCGGGAATCTGAAGAACATGATCGAGAATCGTGGCATGTTGTTCAATCCGAAATATAAGGTTATGGGTATGGTGACCATGCCATATAACGTCCTTTTTGAAGCGCTCAACCCGTATTTCCGGATTACCGGACTTCTGGCTCTCGCTGGATATGTCCTTCTGGACATGACGCAATGGCCAATTCTGGTTCTGTTCGGACTGCTGAACTTTGTGAGTGGTTATCTGCTGAGTGTAGGCGCACTTGTCCTGGAGGAGATTGCTTTCAAACGTTACAACAAACTCTCCGATCTGGTCAAAATGCTCGTCTACTCCGCGCTGAAATTCGTGGGTTACCACCAGCTCGGCGTACTGTGGAGATTGCAGGGACATGTGCAGTTCATGCAAAACAACAACTCATGGGGTACCATGACACGTCAAAGCTGGTCCGAGGATGAGAAGAAAACAAGCGAAGCCGCTTAAGTAAAGAATAATCAAAGCAATTATATGTCCAACTAGACATTTACACGATAACGGAGAGGGCAGAAAAAGCCTGAAGAAGCGAAGCGTGCACCTAAAAGCTTTCTGAAAGAAAGCTGCATCGAAAGCATACCTTTATCCCCGGATTTCCCCTTGTATAAAGGAATCAAACAATCTGGGATAACAGTGATCGAAAGGCTGTTCTGTCATCAGAGTGTCAGTGTAAATAATATTTTTTGGACTTATAGATAATCGAGGAGAAGGGTGGAAAAGAACATGCCAAATACGGCG
The DNA here is from genome assembly GCF_045040675.1 of Paenibacillus sp. FSL H8-0283. NCBI lineage: Bacteria > Bacillati > Bacillota > Bacilli > Caryophanales > Paenibacillaceae > Paenibacillus > Paenibacillus sp. FSL H8-0283. The sequence continues at coordinate 4,586,177 of NZ_CP150295.1, read as the reverse complement.
ACATTGCAGCGTGAGGCTGCCGTTAATGTGTACCGAAGTGTAGAACAGGGATTGAAGGAAACGGGTGCCGAAACATGCGGCTTAATGTTCATCCATTGTGCAGGAAACTCTCAACCTGAGCAGCAGGTCAGGACACATCTGGAACAAACGAGTGAGTCTGCCTTCCAGGTGTGGAAGGATGGGGCTACCCAAGCGATTGCCGTCCTGTTGCCAGGTTTGTCACTGGATGAAGTTCATTATGAAGGACTTCGGATCAAACATGAGTTGCAAGAGACTGTACCCGGTGCCGATCCACAGATTACACTGGCCAGTTTCCCGGAAGGGGAGCGCCCTTCGAAGGCAACTATTCAGCATATGGCTGAGTCCTCGAAGCTCGTAGATTCGTCGGAGATTCATATCTACACGCTGGACAATACGGCGGACGAGCCGGAACGAATTTTGATTGTGGACAACGATCCGACGGTACGCGAATTCCTGCAATTGCGGTTGAAGATGCAGGGATACGAAACCTATGAAGCCGTTGATGGACTGGCTGCACTGGAGTTGATCGAGAAAGTCACACCAGATCTGGTGCTCACCGAACTGAATCTGTATGGCATCGATGGTCTGCCGTTCATCCATCATATTCAGAATCTGGAGATGGAGCAGCCACCCAAAATTGTCGTGTTGACCGAACAGCGTGTCGAGCAGACGATTAGTCAATGCTTCCGCAGCGGCGTGGATGATTACATGACCAAACCGTTCTCACCTGTAGAGCTGGATGCCCGAATCAGACGCTGCCTGCATTAGAAGACAGCTTGGAACAACTGATTGTGTGAAGTGCAAAGTAAGAGCTTTTTTACACTATGAATCAGATAGATTAGAGCAACATTTAGAGCACAGACACTCATCTATTTATATGGATTTTAAGCACCACCAAATACACTGCCCGGAGGGAATATCATGGAGAATCAACAATTCCACACATTACTGAATGCGATTGAAAATAAAGAAGCTGTACTCGGCGTTGTCGGGCTCGGTTACGTAGGACTTCCACTTGCCGTGGAAATGGTCAATCAAGGTTTCACGGTAATCGGAATTGATCTGGATGCGTCCAAAGTAGAAAGTATCTATCAAGGAGATTCCTATATTCACGATATTTCGTCTGATGAGTTGAAAAAAGTAATGCAAAGCGGCCGTTTCCAGCCAACGACAGATTACAGTATGCTGCGCGTTATCGACGCACTCAGTATCTGCGTACCGACACCACTTAGTGAGAATCAGGACCCGGATACGTCTTACATCGAGACTGTTGTGGATCAGATCAAACTGCACATGAAACCAGGCATGCTGATTACGCTGGAGAGCACCACTTATCCAGGTACAACCGAAGAACTGATCCAGCAGCAGCTGGACAAGATCGGACAAGAAGCAGGTAAAGACTATTTCCTCTGCTTCTCGCCTGAGCGTGTGGACCCGTCGAACGGACGTTTCACAACATTTAATACGCCGAAAGTAATCGGGGGCACAACTGAAGCTTGCTTGAAGCTCGGAACAGCGCTATATGGAAAATATGTAGAAACCGTAGTACCGGTATCTTCACCAAAAGTGGCTGAGATGTCCAAACTGCTGGAGAACACATTCCGCAGTGTGAACATTGCCTTTGTAAATGAAATGGCGATGATGTGTGACCGCATGGGCATCGATATCTGGGAAGTTATTGACGCGGCGGCGACGAAACCATTTGGTTTCATGCCATTCTATCCAGGGCCAGGCATCGGTGGACACTGCATCCCGCTTGATCCGATGTACCTGTCATGGAAGGCCAAAGGCTTCCGTTTCTATAGCAAATTCATTGAGCTGGCGCAATCCACCAATGACAACATGCCATATTATGTATTGAACAAAACGTCAACGATTCTGAACGAATACGCTAAATCCGTACGTAAATCAAATATTCTGCTCCTTGGCATGTCGTACAAGCCGAATATTGCCGACCTGCGTGAATCACCAGGACTGGAAGTATATGAACTGTTCAAGGAAAGTGGAGCTAACGTTAGCTACTACGATCCACATGCGGATTCCTTCCAGGACAAACATGGCGAGACCGTACACAGCGAAGCGTTCAATCTGGAGCAGTTCAAGAAGTACGATTGCATCGTGCTGATCACCAACCACAGCGATTTGCCTTACTTTGATATTGCCGAGATGGGTGTGCCGATTCTGGATACACGTAATGCGTTCCGTTCGTACACACATCCGCATATCTACAAAATTGGTCACTCGGTACAGCATCCTGTGCTTGAACCAAGTGAAGCGTTGCTCGTCTGAGGAAATATATGAGGCAACGGGGCAAGCTGGTGGGTATGGCGAAATGGGCTATTCTGGCTGTGGTGTTGTGCCTGCTGCTTCTGTCCTGGATGTTCAAATGGTTCTCGGCAGAGGAACACAAAGCGACCTGGCTGTGGGACGCGTCCATTATTGCAGAGCAGACACCTGAGATTATTGCTTTCTCCAAAGAACAGGGCGTCGATACCATCTTCCTGCAAATCCAGGATGAGTTGCCTGACTCAACATACCGCAAATTCATTGCGGCTGCCCGACAGGCTGAGATTGAAGTGCATGGACTTAACGGTCATGCAGACTGGGCCTATGAGGAGAAGCGGGATGAAGGACTTGCTTTTATCGAGCGAGTAAGAGCATACAATGCAGCTTCGGCCAAGAATGAACGCTTCCAAGGTATTCAACTGGATGTGGAGCCGTATCAGTTGAAGCGCTGGGAGAACGAGGAGAGCAGCGTCATTGCAGAGTGGCAGAACAACATGAAGGCCTGGACAAAAGCCGGCGAGGATGCCGGACTGTACATGAGCGCTGCCATTCCTTTCTGGCTTGATGCCCGTCAGTCGGCTGAAGGAGGTACATTCAGTCGCTGGGTGATCTCCCACTTTGATGCGGTGGCCATTATGGCTTACCGGGATAGTGGGCAGCAGATGTATGATCTGTCCAAGGAAGAACTGGACGAAGCGGATGATCTCGGCAAGAAAGTCTGGATCGGAGCGGAACTCGCGGATACACAAGAGGGTGATCACCTGACCTTTTTCCGTAAACCGGTTAGCAATATGAATGAAGAGATGGCAAAGGTGTTTGATCTGGGTACCTCTCATTCTTCATTTGCAGGTGTGGCTGTGCATCATTATGAAGCATGGTATGCCAAGGAGAACGGTATTCCGCTTGCGCGCAAGGATGAAAAGAAGGAATAGCGTTAGGTCAACGTAAAAAAGTTTCTAGTTTCAGGTAGTACGTGTAGTCAAGACTATAGTATAGAAAGAAGGCAAGTCCCGGGTAGATGGGGCTTGCCTTTTTGGTGGTGGATTTCGTAATGGGTTTGGCAGCACTATGATGTGCAGGATATGAAACTCAGGAGTCCGTTGTACTTTGGTAGAGGCAACATCTTACACACAGTACACAAGGCATGGAGTATAGGCTGAGGAGCGAAAGTCGCTCCCTCATTCTTTCGTGCTCTCCGCTGTGCGATAGCGATTGGGCGGCAGACCAACTTGCTTTTTGAACGCTTTAGAGAAGGAGAACAAGTCCGGGTAACCTACCGAATGAGCCACTTCAGTTAAGCTTAGCGGCGTCTGCACGAGTAGACGTTTGGCTTGGGTCATTTTCAATTGCTGGATATATTGCACAGGGGACAGACCATAGGCTTTGCGGAACTGTTTGGCAAAATGGGTTCGATCCACACCCGCATGAGCGGACACACCTTCCACGGAGATGCCGCCTGCAAAATGAATGTCCATGTATTCCTTGCCTTTCTGGAGCCAAGGTGTAGCTGAATCCGGTTGCAATCCTTTGGTTGCGGGGGAGCGGGCAATCCGGTCGAATAGAGTTAGAAACCGGGTGAGTCGTCCCAGATCACTCGCTCCGTCCTGCGGTTTGCGAACATCCTCCATGAATGAGCGCATGGCACTTGCAGTCTCCGGGGTAAGTACACCTGAACGGTATGGTGAGTCGGGTGTAAGTCCAATTCGGGAAAGCAGTTCGGCTGCATGTGCACCATCAAAGGCAATAAATATTTTCTGCAACGTATCCTCGGGGTCCGTCCAGTACTCATGGGTAACATGTGGAAACAGACAGAACGCATCCCTGGCACGAAGGGCGTGACGCTGTCCGTTCTGTATGAATGTACCTTCCCCCTCCAGCACAAATAGCAAATAATAATAAGGTGTAGTGCGCGGGCCAATATGATAGTTGGTCTTGGCTATATTACGGCCGATGCGGATCGGCCAGGCGCCACCAGCTTTCTCGAATTCAGATGGAGTGAAGAAAATAATATCCAAAAACTCATGGTGGTCCTCCTTCATGCTCTCGGTCATCAGGAACACCTCTTTATTATATAAGTATCGTTTGTACATTCTAAAAGTTTCGCTTATAGATGTAGTTCAAAAAGTCCACTTTTGATTACGAATCATGCCTAGTGGCATCATCAACAACGAAGCTGAAATTCAGCCGAAATAAGCGGGAGGCTTACGAAGAATGTTTCCTTTGGAAACATTGTGGTTGCTCACGTAGTTTTCCTACGCTCCGCTACTCCATTTCTAACTTCATTCCATCTTCTCGGTACTGAAAACCAGACTTTTTGAACACATATTTAAACCTATTATACAGGTGGGTTTTATATATATTCAAGATCTGGAAGACCTAAATCTGAGAAAAGACCACAAAATGACAAAATAAAATTGCCGCGAAATGACATTGATCATAGACAAATCAATTGTTATGATGTCCATACCTATTAAACCAAGTTAATTAATCGGTATTTGATTCTGAATATGTCTAATAAATCAATTTAAAGAATGACACGACAACGGAGGGGACAGAAAGGACCTGAAGAAGCGAAGCGTGCGCCTTTGTCACCGGATTTCCCCATGAAAGGGGAATGAGAAGAAATCTGGGGACAAGAGTGCTCGAAAGGTTTTCTGTAACCGAAGTGCTTGAGTGAAACATTTTTAGAGCAATTTATCATAGAAGGGACTGACTTTTGTGAGCGAACAGGAAGATATGAAGTTTGGATGGTTTTTGCCTACAGCAGGGGATGGTAAGTATGTAGGGGTTGCCCCGGAGCGGGAGCCGAGTCTGGATTATCTGGTCGATGTGGCACAGACGGCGGAGAAGGCAGGATTCGAATTTGTATTGATTCCGACAGGGGGAGCCTGTCTGGACGCGTGGGTGGTTGGCTCGGCTGTGATGAGTCACACAAAGACATTGCGTCCCCTGGTCGCTATTCGCCCGGGACTGGTTACACCCGTACTCGCTGCACGAATGGGAGCGGCACTGGATCAGCTCTCTGGTGGTCGCGCCATGATCAATGTGGTGACAGGCAGTTCCGTTCGAGATCTGGAGGAACTCGGCGATCCACTGGCACATGCGCATGATGAACGGTATGTGCGGGCGAGCGAGTATATGGAAGTCATGAAGCGTTCATGGACCCAATCGACGGGCTTGAATCTGACGGAGTTTGCCGGAAGTGGTTCAAAATCTGGTGCAGACGCACCCAGCGATCCTAATCCTGAATTCAACGGCCAGTATTATAATTTCAAAGGACCGGTAGGCATGCCGGAGACGGTGCAAAATCCGCATCCACCATTCTATCTGGGAGGAAGTTCTCCGATTGCCAAGAAGGTCGCTGTTGAACATGCGGATACGTTCCTTATGTGGGGCGAGCCTCATGACTGGATTCAGGAGCAGATCGAAGAGATTGAGGTCATCCGTCAGCAGGTGAAAGAGGAAACGGGACAAGATCGTCAGCTCCGTTACGGCATGCGTGCTCAGGTACTCATTCGGGATACCGAAGAAGAAGCATGGGCAGCAGCTTGGGAGATTATTAGCAAAGTACCACCAGAAGCGATCGAGAAAGCCAAAGCCGCTTTTGCCGAGACGGATGCAACCAACCAACGCAGACAGAACGAGCTACGGGAGCTGTCCGAGAAGCAGCAGTTTGTCGTAGGACCCAACCTGTGGACAGGCTTGTCCGTTGTGCGTTCCGGCGGTGCGATCCTCATTGTAGGTACAGCCGAACAGGTCGCAGAGCGTTTGATGGAATATGGAGATCTCGGCGTTACGACTTTCATTCTGTCCGGTTACCCGCATCTGGAAGAGGCCGAAATTTTCGGCCGGACTGTGATGCCGATCATTCGCGAGAAATGGAAAACAAGACAGAAACAGCATCAAGTTACTACTAACTAAGTAAGTTTAACTAATCTTTTTATACGAAAACGGAGAGGACAGAAATAACGTGAAGAAGCGAAGCGTTCGCCTTTATCCCCGGATTTTTCCTTTTATAAAAAGGAATCAAATAAATCTGGGGATAACAGCGATCGGAAGGTTATTCTGTCATCGGAGTGGTCAGTATAAACATTCTTTAGTTAAAATATCAAGCATCCTCAGGAGGTCGTCTTTCATGAAAAAAAATAAAAAATTAATCCTACCGCTTGTCAGTATGCTGGTGATGTCCATCCTGCTGTCAGCTTGCGGCGGCGGGGATAACACGTCATCTGGAGAGAACGGCTCCTCGGGTTCAGGTAAAGTTACGATCAGCTTCATGCACTGGCGTGGAGAAGATGTGGAAGCACTGAACAAAACCATTGACGCTTTTGAGACAGCAAATCCGAACATTAAAGTGGAGATGCAGACACTGCCCTCCGATCAATATCAGTCCACCGTACAATCCAAAATCAGTGACGGTTCGGTAGGGGATGTATTTGCTTCCTTCCCGGGTGCACAGTTCGAAGCTTTCACCAAAGCCGGCTTGTTCACGGACCTGACCGGATCATCGTTTCTGTCGGCCTACAATTCAAAGCTGATTGAATCAGGACAGCACGATGGCAAGCAATATGCGATCCCGTATCAACTCGTATATAACGATCCAATCTATAACGTAAAACTGTTTGAACAATACGGCTTGACGCCACCAACCGATTGGGAAGGCTTCCTGGCACTTTGCCAGAAGCTGAAAGACAATGGTATCATTCCGATTGCCTTTGCCGGAGCGGACATTGGCCCAGGGCAATTCATGAATACGATGGTGATGAACAATGCACCGAGTGACGACATTTTTACCAAAGTAGAAGCTGGCGAAGCCAAACTGACGGATGAGTTTTGGGTGAAAACATTGACTCAAATCAAGGAACTGAACGATAAAGGTTACTTCCAACAGGATGCACTGGGTACGAAAGACCCTGCGGCTGGCGCATTGTTTATTCAAGAAAAAGCAGCGATGCTCGCAAGTGGATCATATCAGTTGGCTCAGAACAAGCAGCAGAATCCTAATCTGGAGCAAAAACTGCTTGCACCAATTACAGTAAGTGCAGATCAAGCGAAGTATGAAGGGGTGCATACGACCACATTCATGCTCGCCGTGAACAGCAAGTCTAAACATCCGGAAGAAGCGAAGAAGTTCCTCGAATTCCTGAGCAATCCGGAAGTGGCGAGCGAGTATGCCAACCAGACTGGACAAAATGTAACGGTGAATGATGTGAAGTACGACACGCCTGAGCTTCAGGTAGCCGGAGAATGGGCAAGCAAAAAAACCGTGTTCCAGCCACGGTTCACCATCCTGAACGGAGACAATCAAAAAGCAGTAACCAACTCCATCCAGGCTGTACTGAGCGGCACTTCTCCAGAAGAAGCAGCACAGCAGGCACAAGCGATCATTGATCAGCATATCGGGAAATAAACGATGAAAAACCGTCTTCAGCTATCCCTGTTTCTGATCCCTGGGTTGCTGCTGTACGTTGGATTGTTCGTATTTCCTACATTGACGGGGCTGTTCTATTCCTTTACGGACTGGGATGGGGTATCCCCGTCGTATGCATTTGTAGGGCTGGATAATTACAAGGACAGTCTCAGCAGCATCGTATTCCGCAAAGCCTTTGGCAACAACGTGGAGTTCATGTTAACGGTTGTTATTGCACAAACCTTTATTTCACTTGTCCTGGCTCTACTCTTGGTACGTAATACCAAGACACGCATCGTGCTTCGGGCATTGTATTTCCTGCCTGCGATTCTGTCCTCCGTATCGGTTGGACTGATCTGGGCATTTATGTATGATCCATCCATTGGATTGATCAACTATGGACTGAATGAAGCGGGTATGAGCAGCATCGCTCGCAACTGGATTGGTGATCCCAAGATCGCCATCTATTCCATCGCTGCGGTGCAAGTCTGGGCCCACGCTGGCCAGATGATGATTGTATTTATCGCGGGTCTGCAAGGCATTCCGGCAGAACTGTATGAAGCGGCTCGTATGGATGGCGGCAGCAAATGGCAGGTATTCCGTACCGTGACCTGGCCACTGCTGGCACCTTCGGCAACGATTGTTGTGGCCTATACGACGATTCAGTCGTTCAAGGCATTTGACCTCATTTTCACAATGACGGACGGAGGGCCGAACTACGCAACTGAAATTTTGACAACATATATCTATCATACCGCCTTTGGCAGCTATTCATTTGGTCTGGCTTCTGCCGGTTCCATGATCTTCCTGGTGTTGCTCGCGCTCTTGACGCTGTTGCAGTTCAAGGCACTGCGTGCCGACCGGGTAAGTTATTGAGGTTGATGTTGGAGCATTCATCCTGCAATCGAGGCAGAAGGGAGTTCACATGTTTTTAAAATGGTTCAATCGCCTGATCTTATTGGTGTACGCGCTGCTGATTCTGGTGCCGCTGTACTTTGTGTTTGTATCCTCGTTCAAAACAAGCAGCAATTTCTTCACCAGTCCATTCAGCTGGCCGGACCCGTTTACGTGGGATAACATCACTGGCATGTTCCGCAATCAGCCGATGTGGCAATATTTCGGAAACAGTCTGGTCGTGACGCTTGGTACGGTTGCCATTGAGTTATTGCTGAGTAGCATGATTGCTTACGCCATTGTCCGCTGGGGCGGCAGTGTAGGCAAAATTGTATTTGCTCTGTTCGTAGCAGGGTTGATCGTTCCATCCCAGGTGAGTATGCTGCCGATCTATTCCCTTACGCGTACCCTCGGCTGGTCGGACAGTCTCACGGGCCTGATTGTCGTATCCGCGGCTATGCTGATGCCTGTCTCAGTATTTATGCTGACAGGTTTCATGCGCATGCTCAATTCGGAGATTCTGGAAGCGGGCAGTATGGATGGGGCCAGCGAATGGAGACTCTATACGCGGATTGCACTGCCACTGGCTGCACCTTCGCTGGCGGCAACGGCTACGTTCCTGCTCGTCATGGTCTGGAATGACTTGCTTATTCCGATGCTGATGCTCAGCAGTAAGTCCAAGCTCACTTTACCGCTCGCACTTATGCAGTTCCGCGGGGAATACGTGACGAACTACCCGATGATGCTTACAGGTGTGCTGGTAACGGCCATTCCGATGATTGCGTTGTTCCTTCTACTCCAGCGTTACTTTGTAGCAGGTCTGACAGCGGGTTCACTCAAGGGGTAAGGTATCGCAGAAATCGGAAGGAAAAGCTTATTTTGCATTGATTTCTGGAGCATTCTGCATAATAATGATTTAGTGTCAGAATGACTACATAGAGATCAAGGGAGCTATAAGTGATGAGCAAACTGGAAGTATTGCGGAATCCCAAGCAGCGCAAGCTGCTGTTTAGTGCCGGCATGAGCTGGCTGTTTGATGCGATGGAAGTTGGTATGATCTCCTTTATCGTGGCTGCACTTGCCAAGGAATGGAGTCTCAGTCCCGGACAAGTCGGTGTGCTTACGAGTATTAACTCCATCGGTATGGCATTAGGTGCTTTGCTTGCAGGTGCACTTGCGGACCGTTTTGGACGGAAGGCCATTCTGATGTGGACCTTGTTAATCTTTACGATTGCAAGCGGTCTGTCTGCATTGGCGACTGGATTTGCGGTATTGTGTGCACTGCGTCTGGTTGCGGGTATTGGACTTGGTGGAGAGCTGCCCGTGGCATCCACACTGGTATCGGAGTCGATGCCTACAGCCGAACGGGGACGTGCCGTTGTATTATTGGAAAGTTTCTGGGCAGGAGGCTGGATTGTATCGGCGCTCATTGCCAACTTTGTCATTCCGGAGTACGGATGGAGAATTGCTTTTGCCATTGGTGCGCTTCCGGCGTTCTATGCACTGTATCTGCGTCGTGCCATTCAGGACCCGCCGCGGTACAAGAATCATACCAAGCTTCATAAAATCACGTTCCGCGAGAAAGTGGCTACCGTCTGGTCAGCACCACATCGCCGTACAACGTTGATGCTCTGGATTTTGTGGTTTACCGTCATTTTCTCTTATTATGGAATGTTTCTGTGGCTACCTTCGGTTGTGATGGCAAAAGGATTCACGTTGGTTAAAAGCTTCCAATACGTGCTGATCATGACGATTGCACAGTTGCCAGGTTACTTCACCGCTGCGTACTTTATTGAACGTTACGGTCGCAAGTTCGTACTGGTTGTGTATCTTACCTTGACTGCATTCAGTGCGATTGCGTTTGGATTGGCTACAACGGAAGCGACGATCCTGACCGCAGGAATCTGTCTTTCCTTCTTCAATCTGGGAGCCTGGGGTGGTCTGTACGCCTACAGCCCAGAATTGTATCCGACTTCCGTTCGTTCGACAGGTGTTGGCCTTGCCACATCGGTTGGCCGAATCGGTGGCGTACTGGCTCCATTAATGGTCGGTATGCTGGTTCAACGCGAAGTGGCAATCAGCCTAATTTTCACGATTTTCTTCGTGACAATCCTCATTGGCGCAGCAGCTGTACTGTTCTGGGGCCGGGAAACGAAGGGTCAGGAACTTGCTGAGTAATTGTCAATAAATACAACGCAACTTTTGTACGGGTCTGCCTGCCTACGGAAATAACGGGTTGGACAAGCGGTATATGGTTGATACAAGAAGGGGTGTGACCATGGTGTGACCATGGGCTCATGCCTCTTTTTGTTATGTTCGGTGTCGTTTTTTCACTGCGTCATCGGTCCGATAGACTTCATTTTTTCTATATCCTATAATGACACTCGGGATGTCCAACCGTGAGGATTCAGGAGGAAGATGTGGGATCTGGATTCAGAAAAGTGGAGGTTAATGGAATGATGAAGAATAATATTGGAATGGATCAACCGAATGAAATCAATGAAAAGAATATGATAAGTGAATTAGATAGCGTAAGTGAGATGACAGAGATGAAGGGGGGAAGCCATATGAACAGTAATGAACGGACTACAGTTGATAGCACAAATGAGGGGCTGAATCCATTAACGTTTGCTGACAACATGGAACCTATCACTGTCAGTCGGAAAGTCACTCATGGGAAGGGTAACATGGCTGGCAAAAGAGCAGGGCGGGTCAGTATGCTTCTCGGTGCCTGCGCATTGACTCTGGGCTTGACCGTGGCAGCTCCTTCTGCGGGAGCACAGAAGTTGGAACAGGGCGTTCGCAGCGAGCATGTACTGCAATTGCAGGAGCAATTAAGCGATCTGGGGTACTTTGACGCCGGAATGACTGGATATTACGGTACCATCACCAAAGGTGCTGTCCGCAAGTTCCAGCAGGCGCAGGGACTGAGTGCAGACGGTGTTGCTGGTCCAGCGACGCTGAATAGGCTGAACAAAAAGGCCAAAGCCGAGGGCGAGACGCTGCGCCAGTTGGCGAAGCTGATCCACGGTGAAGCGCGCGGGGAGTCTTTTGAAGGGCAAGTCGCTGTAGGAGCGGTTGTGTTGAATCGGGTACATTCGAGTGAATTCCCGTCGTCTATTTCGAAGGTTATTTTCCAGAAAGGGCAATTCACGGCTATAGATGATGGGCAGTTTAATACCAAGCCAACCCAGACTTCTTACAGGGCTGCTCGTAAGGCATTGAATGGCGCTGATCCGACAAACGGAGCGCTCTATTATTACAATCCGAAGATCGCCACTTCGGTGTGGAGTAAGAGCAGGCCAACGCTGCTGACTATTGGGCAGCATGATTTTACGAGATGAGTTAAGTTGAGATAGGTAGTGTAACATTTGAAATGGTAATGGTGAACCTCGGCTGTACGCTGCTGAATGCAGACGTGTACCGGGGTTTGTTTTATATTTTGGTTGTGTAGGCGAGGAGTGGCTACTCATCCTTTAACCGCCGTTGATACAAAATAACAGACACAATCGTTAATACAACCGTCCATATCAAAATAATGAGGAGAGGTTTTAAGAGGTCTCCAATTGTAAAGCCTGTATGGGGTATATTTAGCAAAGTCACAAGTTGAATGCTTGGTGTATAATCCAGCATTTTAAAAATCGGGAAATCTCCAAACAAGATTGTTGCAACAGGAGGAGCAGAAAATACCATTGCTGCAGGAATGATTGCTAATGAAGCTTCAAGGACCGTTTTAGAGAATAAACCACATATCGTTCCTACTGCTGTGTATAGAATTATTGAAAGAATGATTGCAATTGCAAATGCCCATATACTAGGTGGCTCATAGCCTAATATATACGTAGCAATAGCCAGAACAATAGCAGACATGACAAAGACTAAGGTGCTTTTACCAACTAATACATCCATCGTTGTGGCTGGAGTCATCATTAATGATCGTAAGGTATTACGTTCCTTTTCTTCCGCGATCAAACATGCTTGTGCGAAAGAGGTTAAGAGCACAAACGAAATATTTAGAAGAAAACCTATTGCCCCAGGGAAAGAAGGGCCTGCAGTGCGAAAAAGAAATGCGAATAGAATCGGAACAAGCAACATGATGGAAATGCCATAATTGCGTGAAAACTCTTTGTAGTCCTTTACAAATATTGCTCGCGCACGTTTTAACGAGATACTCATAACAGTTCACCTCCTGTCACTTTAATAAAGATATCGCCTAAACTTGGCTCTTTCGATTCCAATCGCTCGATTAAGCCTCGCTTCATCCAATCGGCAATTTGCTCAGCCGTTCCTTCATTCATCGGGAGCTCGTAGGTTTCCCCGTTTACCAATTCTACACAAACGACGTTTTCCCGATGCTGTTTTCTAAGTGCCTTAGGCGAGCCAATAGCTTGGATTTCACCTTGATACAAAATCGCTACACGGTCACATAACAATTCTGCTTCTGACATATCGTGTGTCGTTAGAAAAATTGTTGTCCCTTTCTCATTTAAGTAGCGTAGCCCTTTATAAATATGTGTGGAGTTTACCGGATCCAAAGCTGAAGTAGGTTCATCTAAAAATAATAATTCCGGCTCATGGATAATTGCGCATGCCAGCATAACACGCTGACGCATCCCTTTCGATAAGTGGATGACTTTCTTTTTGCGTTCTTCGCTTAAGTTTACAAACTGCAATACTGTATCGATCGAAGTTTTAGGAAGGTCATATAATTGGCGATACAACTCCAGATTTTCATCTATCGATAATCTTTCATATAGACCACTGTTATCTGACAAAATACCAAAGCGCATCTTCTGTGCAGACTGATGCATCATCGCCACTGGCTGGTTAAATACAGTTGCCTGTCCACTTGTCGGATTTAATTGCGCAGTTAAAATCTTAATTAAAGTTGTTTTTCCAGAACCACTTGGACCCAGGAAACCTAAAATTTCACCTTTTGGAATTGAAAAAGATACTTCTGATAATGCATTCTTATTTTCAAATCTCTTTCGAATACGTTCTACTCGGATAACATCCATGCATATCACTTCCTTGGAGTTGATGACTTAAGCATATAAAGATTACATGCCTCCAACCATCGAAATCCGCCGAAATGTAGCTGTCAACGGCTGAACGGTACCATTAGTTGCTTGATTGAATCGATATTTCCCTGGAAATCAAATGTTAAGATGTGTTTTTAATTCTTGTAATTTTGAACGAGATAACGGAACAATCGCATCTTGTCCTGTATTTAATCGCAAGCTGTAGCTATTTTTCGTCCATGTAATAATCTCTCTTACCTTCTGTAGATTAACAATATAGGATCGATGACATCTAAAAAATCCGAAGTTAAACAATTTCTGCTCGAGCTCGGTCAGCGTCAGCGCACAGATAAAACTTTCTCCACCTACATGGACAAGAACTGAACCATCCATACTTTCTATGTAATCAATTTCAGGCGGATTAAACAAAATCACTTTGTCATTTTTTTTCGTATAAATCTTCTGCAGGGTTATATTGGCTCGATCTTGTTCCTGCACTGTTTGCTTGTCCTCTTCTGAATCACGAATATCCAACAGATGAAATCCGGATTCATTCAGACGATAAATTGAATCACAGGAAATCATAGCATCCTCTAAATTAGAAGTTAAAATTAAAATCTGTATTTGTTTCGAAAGATCATCTAAAATCCGTTTAAACTGGCGACGATCTTGTTCTTCCAAATAAAAATAGGGTTCCTCCAGTACCAGTGTAGGCTGATGTGCAAAATAAACGCGCAGCAACGTCACATACATTCTTTTTGATGGGCTTAGATGCTTGATTTTTACCTTCTGTTCTTCTTTCAAAGCGAAATAATTCAATAACATAGTGGCACGATCATTCCGCTCTGTTACGTTGATTAGAAAAGTGATTAATTCTTCCACCGTTAATTGTGTATACTCGTTTTGTTGAGCTCGAAGTATGTAATATTGGGAACGATCCTGCAGTTGATTCATTAAAATCTGTTTTCGCTTCAAGTCTGTTATAATGCCAATCGATTGGTTACATGCCATATTTAATTCGATTTTGGGTAAAAATAGTTCCCCATCATGATACACTGGTTGAAATTGCATCTTGTCCTCCTGGTCATCACTGCTTTTGGATAATATGTAACAATTATAATGTTGAAGTTATTTTTTGTCAGCTTCAATTGAGATGATTTAGATCCTCGATCAGGCATATGAATAATGAGTCTCCAGAAATCGGTTGGACGTAGCAGCATTGCATACGAAAAGCGATTGGATACCATGGATATATAAACAAAAAACCACTCCAAATGAATGAACTGCATTCCAATTGTTAGACACAACTACCAATTGGAGGTGCAGTTCAATGAATTAGGGTGGTTTTTAGAGTAGTAGTTTTGTCGTAATGAGCGATGGAGCTGTGTTTACACTACTCTTGAAGAGCAAAAGGAATTTTCAACAAAGTGGGCTCTACAATGGTTTTTCCAGTATCGTAGTCATAGACTTTGTTGAACACAAGTTCAATGGATTCCAACTTATCAGGGTCATCGGTATATACCAAACCGTAATTGGTATTATCAATAACTACGCCATCATACTGATTATAGACATATGATTTTCTCATAAAATTGCGATCTGCGGAGATCGGCTTTCCCGTGTTTGGATGAACGGAGTTTAAGCCGTAAAAACCGATATTCTGATCGGTTGTATTTTCCACAGTGTAGAGGATATTGATATAAGTGATCTTGGAACCGATATCTTCCCGATTTAGAATGGAAATGTTTTTCTGTGAATCCTCAGGAATGTCACTAGCCTCTAATAATTGGGCATGAACAATATGAATGGTTAGTGGGCCACGTTCAAAACGTGTATTCAGAGGCACAGACTTTAGTAATTTCAGATTCCCGCCATAATCAAATATTCCTGTATCGCCAGGTTTGGATAGGATCGGTGACACAACACTTTCAAATAGCCTGTTCTGAAGACTGCTGGCGGCCTGCTCGAATTGATCGAGTTCTGGCTCCCATCCATTATAATTGCGCTCGGACCGGAAAGGTTCTAAACCGGTTTCCATGACTTGTCCAGGAGAAGCATCCATAGGCTGTATTTGGTTGATTTCTAGTTGTGTAGAAGTGGCATAATTTGAGCTGTCTGAGCTGCCCAGAAGTGCGATAGCGAGCAGTAATTGAACAATAAACATAGGATGAGACACCCTTTCTCTCTAAAATAAAATTAAATAAGATCATCAACCCACCTAGTTGTTATCTGAAAATAATTTGGGCTGATATGGTATTGGTGGAATAGATTTACGGTCAAAGTAATAATAATCATAGCAAAATGGCGCATTGAGATAATGAGAATAACGACCTAACTTCAGGTAATAGAAGATTGACGAGTGGATATAGTGATTTAGATATAAGGACCCATGCGACAAAGTGGGGATTTCTGTTCGGTAAGGACCAGGATCGGTTATGAGTGGATACATAGAACCATTTTAGAAGAATAACAATGAAATTTATCGGAGGAACAGATCGAACAGATTCTACAGGCTGGATCGGTTGTGTTAGAATATAGGAATTATGGAAGTTGGAGGGTTGAAGTGGGAATACATAAAGAGTTAAGTCAAATTAGAGCTGAAAACCAATCCACTACAAAACAAAATGTCCTTTCAATTGTAAGTGCGATAACGATCGGAGTGATTTTAGGTTTAGCGGCAAAGCTTGTGGATGCTCAGGGGATTAACCCCATATTTGACGATATTGGTGGGCGTCTAGGTATTTGGATTTTTGTTGCCACACTCATATCGGTTATTAGTTATTCTCCTAAACTAGCAGTAGTTAAGGTATTCTTCTTTTTTGTGTCGCTACTAACTGTTTATTATCTATACACCGTGTTTTTTCTACATTTCGTTCCAATGAAAGAAATTATTTTTTGGGGGATGTGTGCAGTAGTATCTCCGATGTGTGCTTATGTGATGTGGTATGCACGAGGCAATGGAACTGTACCTAGTCTAGTGTTATCCCTTCCAATCACAGCTCTACTGTCCGAAGGGTATCAATTGCGCGATGCTTACTTGCCCGAGCATACTCATTACTATTTGATCCCAATACTTATGGGAATATATCTAATCATGGTCATTATTTTATTATTTATTGTTCCTACGAAAAGACTTAAATTTTTGATTATACTACCAATATCTATAATAATGTCTTTCATCATCATATATTTTGATGTCCTAGGGCGGTTATTCGGTGGCTTGAACGGAGTGTTATAGATCACTTTGGCAGATTGTCATACAAATGCGACAGTCTTTTTTACAATAGTATATTTGCTTGTGTCAAAGTCTGGTTCGTCCTGTGTTGCCATAACAGGATTAATATTTGAAAAGATGAGAGCTACTGCAAAAATGGTGACCATAATCTTCTTGAAATTCAAAATAATTCTTCATTTTCTCTAGATGTAATTTATTATGATCTCTTATTTTGCTAATTTAGTATTTGCTATATCTTGACTATAAAGGAGGATTTATTATGAAGAGAGTATCGTTTTTTTTGCTTTTTCTTCTTCTATTGACAGCATCCGCTTGTTCAAACAAAGTCATTTCATATACAGGAGAGAGTGAGAATTGGAGTGTCTCATGTACCGTTCAAAGTAATAGCTCTGTAGCAAGTTATGAATATGAAATTAGGTACTTAGGAGATAATCCTTCATTAATTGAAAAAGTTAAAACCAAATTTATGAGCAAAAATATTCATTCTACAGGAGAAGTTCCTTTTAATACTGTAATCAGAGGAAAAGCTGAAGGGATGTCCCCATTTTTGGATGAGGATGAATTTATAGTTCAGATGGATTGGGAAGGAAAATCGGAAAAGATAGTGGTTACCAAATGATGGTGATAATAAGCGGAAATATTAATAGAATTACAAACTACAGGCTAAAGTGAGGTGAATAAAATGAAATTTCTAAAGGGAGTATTGATTGTAATTGCACTAATAGTTGTAGCTTCAGTCACATGGTATGGCTCCTATAAGAATGATATGAAGGATCTTGAAGATGGTTTAAGAACGTATTTAATCGTTGAAAAGGGTATGGATGAACATGATATTATTAGCATCACCGCTCGTCGAAGTAAAATGCCACAGTATCCTGTAGTCGTCAAATTGGAGGATAACCCACAGGAATATGTCTACACCTACAGAGAAACGAAATGGGTACAACTATGGCCTGATCCATAATTCTTCAATGGTATGTCCGATATTATTCGGTTTTATGGAATATTACGTCCTTTGGATGGGTTAGGCCTTATCTGTTGGATATGCAAGAATAAGTTGCAAGGTCCGGGTTTCAGCTCGCTTTATCAATTTTGGGGTAGCAAACTCTCAGATCATCTTTAATCTGAAAGCAACTGCATCCGGGGCCAAGATGGAAAGAGGGTAAATGGTACGTTGCTAAATAGAAGGAAGGTCATATTTGAGAAAAGGATTATTTATAGGTTTATTATTGATTACAGTAATCATTCTGGTGTTTTTTATGATGAAAGATCCGGTTCCCGTAGAAACTAGCAGGCATGTAAAATCTGTTGAACTAAAAGGTAATGTGTGCTTAGTTACCGTCAATAACCCTCAAAAGTCTACAGAGAGTACTCAAACAGAACAGTTCGAAAGTCAGTCATGCACAAATTTAAAAGAAGGAGATGCAATAAGCTACCAATCTCTAAGTCAAGGTAAGTATCTACACATCGTTTCAATTAATAAAGAACTAACAAGAGATCCTCTGTCAGGCTCAATAACTAAGAAGTTTGAGGAGGGTGGAAATATGTATATCTCCGTTGAATTACCTGGTGTAGGGGAAGAAATCTTCTTAATAGATAAATCGGACATTACTTTTTACTTGGATACTTGGGGACTTCCTATTCATTTAATTTAAGTCTATTGTTCAACCAATACATATCTGAAGACTCACCAGTTGCTTTTACTACATGGGGGAATATGTCGAGGGACAAAATGTGGTCATTTAAAATTCGCTAATTTAAATTTAAAGATAAGTAAGATGTTCAAATATGATAATAAAATGGATCAATAAAGAAGGTAGTACTCTTGCAGTTCAGGTTTTTGATATATGAATAAAGTTAGGAGGATCATATATGGACAAAACGAATATTATGGCTGAATTTATCATTACAGGAGATCATTTCGAACCGAAGTTAATCACAGAACAGATTGGAATTGAACCATCTGGAACCTATATAAAAGGAGAAAAGATTGATGATAGAGATTTGTATCGAAAGGAAACCTGTTGGTTTTTGGAGACGGACTATCAGGAATCTTTTGATATCAATCAGCAATTGAATCACATACTCAATCTTTTGGAGCCACATATAGAAAAGTTGAAAACCTTGAGAATGAAGCATAATTTGAATTTTCGGTTTAGCTTCTCGATTAGGATTATGCATAATGAGACCCCTGCGATTACTATTGAGAAAAAGGCAATTGGTATAGCCTATGATTTGAACGCAGAGTTTGATTTTGATTTGTATATTCTGTAGCAATGGAAACAAGTCATTCTGAAAATACATACAGAGGACAAGGGAAATGATTAAATGAATATTGGAGATATTGAGAAATTAGCGGATAGGTTACCTACAGAAGTTTTACTGTCTTTGTTCAGGAATGCTTTAAAAGATTTTGAAAATAAGATTCTTGATAAAAAAGTTTTTTTGTTAATCCTATCCGAATTAACAGATCGACAAATCATGACTTATGAGCTTTTAGAGGATAAAACTAGAAATGAGATGGATGTCTTAATGAGGAAGTTATGGAATACTAATTCCTACGAAGATGTAGATATCATACTCTCTATTGTTGTTAACCTTGGTTTGAAGAATTGTTTTATTAAAATTAAAGAGTCTATAAGTAAAGAAGATAATATAGATTTGATAATTTTAAACGAGATTAAAGAGACGATTATGGAGGTTGGAGATCATATTTCAAATCCATACTATGACTTAGAAAGGTTTAAATCATCTAAAAGTGAGTTTTAGCTCATAAGATGGTAACCTGTGATATAAATTTATAGTTTTAATTTTGGTTCGTATCATTACTCATTCGAAGATGCCATTAAACATTTTGATGGCTCTTTTTTTGTGACAGTAGGGCAGTTTATTTAGAATATGTGTACACCTACAGAGAAGAGCAATGGATACAACTCCTGATCCATAATACCCAGATGAATTGATGATCACTTTCTTGATAGGAATAACCGGGTACTGGACGCCGATTCATCCACCTTTCTCTTCTCTACTTTACCTAATAGTAGTTCAAGCGCGGAATATCCTTGAAACCTAATACGAATTTACAAAGTATATATAAAGAAGGATATAATTAGTTACCATTTATAAATTTGTACTCGGTTACATCCATAGAGGGGAGGACGGATATGCCATTTATTGGGGGAATCATTTTAATTTTTATCCTAGCATTTATTCTATGGTCATTAATGTTCCCGCTATTCAATAAAATAGGTAGTAGAATTCTGAAGAAATACAATAAATTCAAACAGGAGGAGAATGGTGATGAAAAATTCAAAGACGTTTAGGGTAGGGGCAATTGCGGTTGCATTAGTTATTATTGTGGGAGTGCTAATGGTGACCTTCTTTTTAACACGAATTCCTAATGGATATGTTGGGGTCGTATATTCACCAAATGGAGGCGTAAAAGATAGCACACTGAGTCAAGGGTGGAAACTCGTTGGAGCGTTTGATAAAGTGACGAAATATCCGATCCGAATTCAAACGGTGGAATACAGAGATATTCAGATTGCTACTTCTGACGGGAAAAACATCACAATCGATTTTGCTTACAACTACCAAGTAGAACCAAGTAAAGTATCTTCTATCTTTAATACATTTGGGCCAATTAGCATTCAAGAAATTGAGGATACATATCTCAAAACACGTTTCCGTGACGCAGCTCGTAAGGGGATTTCCAAGTTTACAGTCATTGATGTGTATGGTGAAAAGTCATCCGAAGCAGGAGTAGACGTGCAACAACGTTTTTCTGATGACGTTAAAGAGTTAGGCTTTATTGTATCCAACGTTACTGTAGGTGTTCCTCAACCTGACGCCAAGACTCAGGAAGCAATCGATAAGCGTGTCGAAGCTTCTCAAGAACTGGAACGTAAAACGACTGAACTGGAGATCGCCAAGAAAGAAGCAGATCGTAAGCGCGTGGAAGCGCAAGGTAATGCAGACAAACTATTGATCGAAGCAGAAGGTCAAGCTAAAGCAAATAAAGAACTTCAACAATCATTGTCGAGTCAACTCGTTGAATATGAAACCATTAAGAAATGGGATGGAGCCCTTCCATATGTAAGTGGGTCAAATACGCCAATGATTCAATTGCCGACTACAAAAACTGAGCAAAATAGCGGCGGGGGGAGCGTATCTCCCTAATAGCGGTTTGAAATGCACGCCTTGCTTTCTCACCAATTTAATGTGTTGAATTCTAATGAACAAGCCGGTCCAATCGTGGGCTGACTTGTTCATTTTAAGTCTTTTCAAAGGTACCATGAGGGATTTAGTTAAGCCATGGCATTGGATTCACCTGTCCAATCCTGTACAATGGATAACGACAAAAACAACGGTAGATTAAGGATGGATCAGCACGATGAGAATTATCATATCACCAGCTAAAAAGATGAAGATTGATACCGATCTTATGGCTATCGCACAGATGCCGCAGTTTATAAACGAGTCAGAACAGCTATTGAGTCTGCTTCAAAAGTTATCCTATGACGAACTCAAAGCGATGTGGAAGTGTAACGATGCAATCGCCGAACAGAACGTGGAGCGGATTCAGAATATGAATATAAAAGCAAATCTGACACCAGCAATCTATGCCTATGAGGGCATTCAGTATCAATATATGGCTCCAGGTGTTTTTCAAAATGAGGAACTGGCGTATCTTCAGCAGCATTTACGCATATTATCCGGTTTTTATGGCATGTTACGGCCTTTGGATGGCGTTACTCCTTATCGGTTGGAGATGCAGGGCAAGCTGCAAGGTCCAGGTTTCAAATCGCTCTATCAATTCTGGGGTAGCAAACTCGCAGATCAGCTTCAGTCGGAAAGCAATTACATCCTAAATCTAGCGTCCAAAGAGTATAGCAAAAATATCACGCCTTTTCTAAGTGAGGAAACCCGGTTCATTACTTGTGTATTCGGACAAATGGTCAATGGGAAGCTTGTTGAAAAGGCAACCTGGGCTAAAATGGCCAGAGGTGAAATGGTACGTTATATGGCAGAGCATAAGATTGCAGAGGTGAAGGACGTAAGAAACTTTGATCGGTTAAACTTTGCCTTTTCAGAAGAGCGATCTGACGAGAGTACGTATGTATTCATACAAGCAGAGGGAAAGTAGCCTACAGTGCAACGGTGGGTTTCTATACAAAGTCGCGCCCTTTAAGGTCACAATGAGAAAAGACGCAGGGGATGTATATCCCTGCGCCTGATCAAGAATTATTAAATCCATGTCCAAAGCTGATGAGCTTTTGGGCTTACTTTCCGTATTCCTCAGGATAGAACCAGGATAGCCAAATCCTCCAATATTCATATTACATCCTTCCTGTTAGCGAACATTAATCCAAGCGGTCCACTGAGTTGGAATATTAATGGAATAGACTGTACCTACAAATTGTCCCCCTGTAGTAGGCGCTTCATAAACCCAAGAATAGGCCCAAGCATCTACGACACGGTCACCGTCCAGATCAATAGCTTCAGACCAGTTGTTTGTCATTGTATTGCCGGCGAGTGTGCCGTAGTGACTGCTGTCATAACCGATCTGGAAAGTAATACACTGAATCCAAGCCCCACCATGATCATTGGTTGTGGACAGTGGGTTGTTATTGAAGCCGTAAATTTCTTGACCGCCATTCGGAGATACGACACCGTATACATTAATGTGAGATACTTTCGGAGCAGGCGCAAACAGAACTGGACCACCCACATTATCAGCCTTCTGCGATTCAAATTCAGCCTTAGCCGCTTTCACAGCTTCACGGAATTCTTTGGAATTAATAATTTCTTCCTTTGTCATAGGTTTGGCTTGAGTCACATCACCGTCTGCATAGGCAGCTACATTAAATGAAAGCATTAGAACAAGAATAAGAGCTAAACTAATCAACTTTCTCATAGCAATAAATTCCACCTTTCTTGTTATGGGTATTCTTTAACAAAAACATGCGGTTACGACAAATAGACCTGCTTGCAGCTTAAAGCCTCTTGCCCTCCTCTCTTTTAAAGATGATTCTTCTCCTTTTTTCTTTACTAAAAAAGAAATTAAGAGGTAGAACTCTACAGGCTAGAAAACTCTATGAAGTAGGAATGTATATGTAAAATGAATGCCTGCCAATGATTATGTGTTGCAGACAAAATGTAAAACTCATTTATACGCATTGATATCTTAGTTATGTTAGGCTCTGATCCCCATCTTGTTAATATAAGATTCCAAAATAAATATTTAAATTGTAATATATTCCATTTATACAAACATATAGTACCCCCTATCAACGGCACAAGTCAAGTTCATTCTTTAATTCTATTATTTGTTAAAGTTTTCTGCTTGTCGTAGTAAAATGCCACAGTATCCTGTAGTCGTAAAAGGAAAACCCTCTGGAACATGTATACACCTACATAGAGATCGTATGGGGCTGAGGGACGGATATAAATCATTCTGAGCGTGGATTCATGCAGTGAAATCAGGAGGTTAGCCGGATGTAATTGCCATTAAAATTCTGCTAACATAGTCCTATCATATCTTAGATGAGCGGTGAAAACGGATGAGTACAATTAAGGTGACTCCTGAGCAACTACATCATGTATCCAATCAGGTGGATCAGGCCAGACAACAGTTGGAGCATATTCGCAGTGAACTGACGAGACAGATCATGTTCGTTCAGATGATGTGGATGGGGGCGACGCAGGAGCGATTCTACTATGAGTTTGAGCAGTCGCGCCCTGTATTGCAGAAGGCGCTGGAAAGTATGGTGGGCATCTCCAAGGAACTCAAGGATATCGCCATGCGGTTTGAGAATGTCGATGCTGAAAAGGTGAGTCTTGGAAGTGCTGTTGGCGCTGTGGGTGCGGGAGTAGTGATGAAGACCTTGGGTAATGATGCGAGTACGGAGGATAAAGGCTACCGGATGGCGCAAGTCAATGTGTATGGGAAGCTGATGTGGATGCCTGTGAACGAGAATGGTGTTACGGATCAGGCAGCCCTTCAGGCATATAAGAAGGATCAGGGGCATTTGGATATCAATCGGATGCAAGCTACGGATGCTGAAGCGCCAGGAGAAGATATTTATGCGATGCAGATCAAAGCCTTTGAAAATGGAATTCATCCCTTCACAGGCGAGCCTGTATCCGATAAGTATGCTCAGATGATGTTGACTTCTCTGAAGTTCAGCCAGCTATTTATGGCATTTCAGATGGTTCGTGGGAGTATGCCGGGTGGCAAAGGGCCGTTTCGCTTGCCTGCCTCTGATCCGGCTGTGGCGAAGATTAAAAAGAATCTGGAAGCGAGGAAAGCGAATGAGCAGAAGAAGGGTTCTGAGGGCAAGGGACAAGCAACTAAGACAGTAATAAGTGAACATGTAAGTGATGCGGAGAAATTGCAAAGGCCATATGCTCACCTAGTAAACGTTGATGGATTTAAGAGAGGTAGCAGACCTGGAGTATCTGGTGGTCATAATATGGACAAATTTAATGGGGCCTTACAAGAAGACGCAAATAAGTATGGACTGAGTGTTAAAAAGGATTATTTTATAGGTGAACCCAAGAAGCACAATGTCGAGGGGATCTACGAGGTGGAGTATCAAATTCCGTCCTTGAAACGAAGTGAATCAGATAAAAGTATTTTTGAACCGATAACGGACTCAAATGGAAATGTGCTTGGGAAGAGAGTGAATGATCCCAAAACAGTATATGATCCTAATATAATTTCTAATGAAAAAATGTATAATTGGGGAAAAGCAGCATTAGAGCCACAGATACAGGCTGGAAACGTGAAAAACGGGATAGTTAAAGGAGAACTAAATGGGCTGAAATTTGTGGGGTTCGTAGATGAAAAAGGGAACATAAAGAACTTTTATCCTGCTTTTTAATTAATATCGAAGGAGAGATATGATGTACAAAATTTTGACAACAAAAGCTGAAATAGATAGATTAGTCGAATCTTATTTCTGGATTATTGATTTTCCGAGAGCTTTAACATACTTCGGAGATCATGAGAGACATGGATATGGTTCAGGTCCACTGGAGGTACAATTTTCATCCTATCATATGCCAGAAGAGGAAGAGTATATTGGTGATCAGAAAGTGTGTTTTATTGGAGAGCCGCCAGCATATGATGAAGATGTAATTGCAGTGATGGAGCATGATGAATTTTATAACTATTTGATGATTTACAGTGAGAAGTACGTGGAGGAGCACCCAGAAGCTAAACAGGAGATTTATAATTTATTAGATATGGTAAAAAAAAGATTGGGTTTACATTCTTAACTCACTGATTGTGAATCATAAATCATTTACGAGGATCTACGAAAGTTCGTTTATCTTATACGTCCATAGTATTCATAGTCCAAGTATTGGCTGTACAGTTGGGAAGATATGCAAGCACTAAAAACGTTACCGTATGACCCCGATTGGTGTTATAAAAAATCCGAAAGCTCTTCCCACCTGAATGTTGTGAGGAACGAGCTTTTTTGTATGCAGAAAATAAACCAAAGAAGGTGAGAGGACAGCAAATAGAGGTGCTGAATAAATTATTGTAGGCTATATTGATATGATTACATCCGCCTATCCGTTGTATT
The DNA here is from genome assembly GCF_045040675.1 of Paenibacillus sp. FSL H8-0283. Classification (NCBI taxonomy): domain Bacteria; kingdom Bacillati; phylum Bacillota; class Bacilli; order Caryophanales; family Paenibacillaceae; genus Paenibacillus; species Paenibacillus sp. FSL H8-0283. Next base: position 4,560,716 of record NZ_CP150295.1, on the reverse strand, counting down.
AAAAAGATTGGAGATACGAACATGATTAAATACAGGTATACAATCGAATATAAAGAAGATTTCAACGAAGTTAACGTGGACTTAGGCATCGATTCATCATTAAAGAATGGTTATCTGATTAGTAATTCTTTGGGATCGGATATATTTGGAGACTTCGCCACGATCCAGGAAGAGATCGGAAACTTAATCGAATTACTGAAAGGGGAAATAACGTTATACGAAGGTGGAGGGAATGTGAACTTAATAAGATCTGACCAGTCTTTTACAACTTTTGAAGATATCTTTGCAGAAGAAGATGAAGAGGACAGTACATGTGAAATTGAGACGTTAGAATATGTAAAGATACTATTGTTATGGGCAAAAGAGAACTTTCAGTATAAAAGCCAGCGAGGCGTTATCTTGAAAGAAGAAGGGCAAGTAGCATTAGAGTGGTTAAACGAAAAATATATTGAGGTTTTAGTTTTGGGTCAAAAGATCGAGCGTATCAACAATTTGAAATTGATTGAATGAATGGTATGAACAATAGATCTGTAATATTTTGCGGAGAAAAGTGAAACTTTTCATTGCTCAAAAGTTACTGCAGTATAGCGAATTCGGAAAAACGTGTGCGAGTCAACGGTTAATACTATATCAAGTAAGTAATTAATAGATCCATTACATATACCTAGTTTGTTTCACTAAATGCGCGTAAGAACCAATTCATCTGCAATACTCAATGAGTTTCCCAATGGAATAACATCAAGAACGCGAAATTCACAATATAAGGAATATTAAAAGACAAAAAAGCCTAACCCCTCAGTATCTTGAACGAGGAATTTGGCTTATGGTCTTCAGCTTAAACAGTCGCGACCGATGGGTGATTAAAATAATGATTTATTTATCCATGTATAATTAATGAATTTTAACATTTGCCCATTCATTTCAAATTCTTTATCACTAGTTTCTGTATGCTCGAATCCGTTTTGCTCTAAAACTTTTTGAGATGCTATATTGTTGGTGGTTGTTTTTGCCTTAACTTCTTTTATATCTAAATCAACTATTGTATTGAGTAATAATTTTAATGCTTTTTTAGCAACACCTTTTCCAGTGTGGATTTGTCCCACTCTATAGCCGAGAAATCCTATTTTATCGGAATCAATATCAACTAAATTTATTCTTCCAAGAATAGAGTTATTTTCGTTTTTTATTAAATAAAAAAAGGAGAGTCCTTTGACTTGTTCATCAAGCAGAGATGCATTCCTTACTTTAAAAACCTCAGGTATGTAATAATCATCTCCTCGAGACGGTACCATCTCCTCAAAAAAAGTTCTGTTTTCAATTTCGAATTCATACAAGCTTTCAATATCTGTATCTTTTAACTTCTCAATTACTATATTCATGATCCTTTCCTCCTATCAACTTTAATGCAAGATACTACGAATCTGCTTATGTAAACTATAATTTGTACTACGATAGTTTGTTCTAGTTCCGTATTTTGGATATGTTGAATAAATACTGAATTTATTGCAATTAAGTTTTTGTGCATCAAGTATAACATCCTATTTCGTTATTCAACATCGCCCCTTGAATCTCGTGTATTACCTGTGACGAATGCTTGTTTTTTAGCGCGATTAAATCTCAGAAAAGGAAGTACCTTTTACAGTATGGTCCCGATTGGCAGGAAGAGGAAAATGTTTTAACCCAACTTTACCCGAAAGTAGTTTCTTAAAATGCTTGCGATTTTGCTCTAAAGATCGAGAGGATCAAAGGTTTCGGAAATATAGAATAACGTCAGGGTGAATAGAGACGAAGTCTCTAAAGAGAACATTGATTGTAATCACATTAATAGTCATAACTTCAGTCACATGGTATGGCTCATATAAAAATGATATGAAGGAACTTGAAGATGGTTTAAGAACGTATTTACGTTGAGAAAGGTATGGGTGAAAAAATATTAATAGCATCACAGCTCGTCACGGTAAAGTGCCACAGTATCCTGTAGTCGTTCAATTTAAGAATAACCCACAGGAATATACACATATAGAGAGAAAAATGGATACAACTTACGGTCGGGGGGAAGGTCATTGAAAAGGCAACCCGGGCCAAGATGGCCAGAGGCGAAGTGGTACGTTATATGGCGGAGCGTAAGATTACAGATGTAAAGGACGTCAGAAACTTTGATCGGCTTAAGTTTGATTTTTCAGAAGAGGTATCGGATAAGAGTATGTATGTCTTCTTGCATTCAGAAGGGAAATAGCCAGTTTTACAGCGATGGGTTTGATGTAAATCTTGCAAGGGAGCTTGTTGTCATGTCTACATTAACAAACATGGTAATTAGGAAATAATGATCTACACATCCCTGTCATTGATGAGATGTTTGCGTGAATCAATTTCTATAGAAGCTTCAGCTAATAGTATTAGTGGAAGTTATTCATTTGGATAAAGGAACAATGTTCGTCATATTCATCCATTTTATGGTATGATAAGACAGTTGATCATGTAGCTTATGTTTGGAAAAGAATGCTTTTATTCGGGGTGACCATTACTAAAAATGCGCAATTCATTTTTTATATCCAATACTTCAACTAAATTAAAAATAAGTTTTTCTATTGCTGGCATGATAATATTGTGGTGCTCTATTTTTGCACTAAAAAAGTACACGCCTGATTTGAACCTTCATGAGGAACCCAGAATTCTTTACTATGCGATCCTTGTCACTCTTATTTCGGCTATGGGTTCTTTATTAGGAGCAATAATGATTTTGAGTCATTTAAATTACAAAAATAAAATCAATCAGTTTATGTTGTTCTTGTTAATGGTTATCTTAATAGGCGTTAGTGTGTATAACAGTCTTACAAGAATTTTACTTATTACATTAATTGTAGATGCAATTATATTTTTTATAGTAGTTATATTGTTTAAAGTATACTCTACAATTACCACTATGATTGTTACCTCTTTTATATATTTGTTACTTGTTATGAGTAGTAGTGCATTGCTGTTTTTATTTGTCCCCAATTTCACAATTAATCTTAATAGTATACTTTATACTCTGATTACATTATTTCTAATTTTATATCGCATAGTAGGAGTATGGGTCAATCAGTTTTTTATTTCTGTTGTTATGAGTCAGAAAAAAATTAAACACGAATACACTTCTGAGGTTTTAGTATCACATATCAACCTAATCTATATAGTGATTTTCATATTAATAAATTCTACTGGATTAATTTATATGCAGGGAGATTACAATTTTTACAACGTACTTAATAATTGCTTTATTACTGCTATTGCGATTAATCAAGTTAATTGGCGAAGTTTTAAATTTTGATTTCATTAATTGTGTAAACAGCCACATAACTGGGATGTTCGCGTGAATCAATTGTTAAGAAGCTTCTGCCAAAGGAACTGGCGGAGGCTTTTTGTTTGAAAGTATAAGATTAGTGATCGTTATATTCTTTCATTTAGTAGTATAATAAAAACATGCTTCGAAAAGGCTATTTAAACACGATGATTTCGTTTAATCAATTGTATTCCTTATATTTACGAACTTCGTGGATATTACGTTATAAGAAATGGGGCAAGACTTGAATCTAAAACCCAACAAAAACACAAAGGATAGTGAAAACAGTGAAAGAAGAACTTTTGAATTTGGTTTCCATCTTCAGTTCGGGATTAACAATGTTTGAAAATAATCAATATATCCCTAAAATTAGAGATTATTTTGTTGAGTATATTCTACAATGTAAATCTGATTCATCAATTGATGAAGTAATGAAATACGAATTTACTAAAAAGGATTTAATTAACTCCACGATTTACTACATTCAAAGGAATGATAACGTTAGAAGTAAATCTGCAATTGATGACTATTTAATTGCAGTAAATAGATTTTTTGCAGAAACGATCTTTGAAAAATATCCTAATCAAAACTTAATTACAATCAGACCATTTACAATTCTATGTAAAGATGTAGAACAGGGATTATTAGATCAACAAATTTATCTTGAAGATAGACAAACTTTCCCTGCAATCAATGAAGAACAGTATAAATTTATCTTGAGTCATATTAATGAAGATTCTGAAGCATCTTATAAAACAAAGCAAATCCATATAATAATCAAGCTTACTTTATTATACGGTTTGAGTCCTGATAGAATAATTAACATGAAAAGAAGTAACTATCTCCATGATGAGAGAGTATTAGAAATAGTTTATTCAGCAAACCCATACAGAAATCTGAATTTAGATATTCCATATAAAGTACATAAATTGATTAATGACTATTTGAAGGATACCTTAAGTGAAAATCTTAAACATGATAATTTTTTTGTGAATAGGAATGGTAAACCTATTAAACATGATTTTCCTACCGGATATTTGAAATCACTAAAAGAAAAATATTTTACACTCTATCCTATTGAAGGCGAAGTAAGGAATCCGTTTACTCCAACAGGATTAGCTAAATTTGCAATTACTAGAATGATACTTAATGGAATAAATCCATCTGTGATATCTGATTTAACCGGATACATGGGTGATATAATTTCAGATTGCCAGAACAAAGTGAATGAAATGAAAGAATTAAATAGAAATAGATATATAAACCATATGATTAGAGGAATTCAAACTTATGAAGAAATCTAGTGAATTATTGAGAATAATTCGAAGAAGGCCCCACATATTATAACAAAGTATCTACGCTGCGGGCTTCGCCCTTGGTTCGCGAGAACTGGTAGGCAGAGAAGTTGAATCAGCTCACAACCTTGCGAGGCAAAGTCCGTTGGATCTGGTCGCCTCGCTCCCTTAAGCCTCTCAAGTTCGTAGTTACGAGAACGTTATTTGAAACAAAATGAATAACCTACCATCAATTGAAGAAGGCGAAAAGATGGTTGCAGAGCAACTAAAAAATTGGAATTCTATATAAATAGTGGTAGAAATTGCTGTGATGTTATCGCAAAATCTATTGAGGCATTATAGGTTGAACATATCTTAGATGAGCGGTGAACATGGATGAGTACAATCAAAGTTACTCTGAGCAACTACATCACGTATCGAATCAGGTGGATCAGCCCAGACAACAGATGGAGCATATCCGCAGTGAACTGACGCGACAGATCATGTTCATTCAGATGATGTGGATGGGGGCGACGCAGGAGCGATTCTATTATGAGTTTGAGCAGTAGCGCGCCCTATACTGGATAAAGCACTGTAGGGCATGGTGGGCATCTCCAAGGAACTCAAGGATATCGCAACCCGTTTCGAGCAAGCCGATGCTCATCAGGTAAGTTTAGGTAGTGCAATGATGGCCACGGGCGTGATGGCTGTGACGCAGAATCGACAGGGGAGGTCGATGCAGAATCAGTTAACAAGGGGTATCGAATGGCGGTTAACTCTGCACTTGGTGGCTGTTTGCCTGTGAATGAGAAAGGTGTAACGGATCAGGCCGCCCTTCAGGATTATGAGCGAGATAAAGGCAGTCTGGATGTAAATGGCATGCAAGCAGTGAATGCAGAACTGCCAGGGGAAGATATCTTTGCGCTACAGATCGAGGCATGGGAAAAGGGAATCCATCCATCAGGCGAGCCTGTGTCTATTCGTATGCTCAGACCATGCTTGCTTCTCTCAAGCTAAGTCAGGTATTCATGGTTGTTCAGGGAATACGCGGGAGTATGCCGGGTGGCAAAGGACCATTACGGATACCATGGTCCAGCCCAGCTGGAGCGAAAATAAAGAAAAACTTAGAGGCGGCTGAAGCAAGGAAAACGAGTGAGAAAAGAAGGTTACTGAGAGTAAGAGGCAGAGTAGTTGGAAAATCAATGATTTAAAGAATACTGAGGGTTTAAAAAAAGGAACTACAAGTAATGTATTGAATCATATCTTCGAGGGTGAAATAATAAAGGGACAAGTGGTTGGATTCCATTATGAAGGTATGCCAAATACCAAAGGGAAAATTAAGGGGAAAGTTACTTGAGATAGTAATAACAATCATTCTAGAAGAATGGAGTTTTTTGAGGTGTATAAATGGACAATTCAGTACTTTTAGAAGCCGCGGAGCGATTGAAAATAGGTTTGCTTGCCAAAGCTACAGATGGAGAGTACCTTGACTTAAACTATAAAGAAGATTTAAGAGTTCTATCATCTGATAATCGATTAAATATGATGTTACCATCTTTTATTCGTTTGAACCGCTCTAGCTCAGATTTTAGGAGAACTATGCAAACTAAATTTAAAGGCTACGCGGAACGTAGGAACTTTATTGATAAAGAATTAGAACCAATCTTTCAATACCTGGAAAGTGCTCCTAGTGGTAAATGTGAATTGAATATAGATGCATATGAATTAGGCGAACAGCTTGGTAATGGAGGATTTGGAGTAGTATATAAATACCACCACAAATTGTTGGACATTGATTTTGCGATTAAAATTTTTGAACCTGTATTTGTTTCTAACGATGAAAACATAGAAGGTGAAAGACGTTTTTTTAGAGAAGCAAAGATGTTATTTCAATTAAACAGTGATTATATTGTCCGAGTGTATGACATAGGTCGCATAGATGGAAAACCATTTATCCGAATGGAGTTAGTGGAAGGTTATACATTACTTGATTTCATATCACAAAATGGTTCAGTTTCTTTTACACGATCTATAAAACCTATTACTGCATTACTAAAGGGTTTGAATTATGCTCACAAAATGGGTGTTATCCACCGGGATTTAAAGCCCAGTAATGTTATGGTCACCAAGGATGGGAAGTTCAAAATTATAGATTTTGGCATCAGTGCCTTCTTAGAGAATGAAAATCATACAAAACTAACGAAAACTGGAGAACGTGTAGCCGGTGGGCCGTATACTGACCCTGCGCTGATAAATAATCCTAAATTACGTGATATAAGAAGCGATCTGTATTCTGTAGGCGCAGTTTGGTATTATCTATTGGTGGGACGATCTCCTGCCGGAGGCGATGCCCGAAGAGTTTTATTAGCATCTGGTAACGCCACAGAACTTCAAAGTGATATCATCTTTAAATGTTTGACTAGTGATCCTATTAATCGTTATCAATCATGTGAAGAGATATTAGCCATCTTGTATCCAAAGGAAATCGTAACCAATTCACCTTTTGCTGTTACAATGCCTAACAGAATTACAGAAATAACAAGAGAAGCAATTTTTGATTACTTAACAGAACGTCACTATGATGAATGTAATGCATATATTTTTTCACAATCAGGTGCATATCAGGAACCTGAACGTGTTTTTTATTATTATGGTAAAAGAAATTGTGCTACATTTCTCAATCGATTGTATGACTTGGGCAGTATGCCAAGTAGAGATTCTCGTTTAAAAACATTCAAAGAAGAAATCCAACGACACACTGTGGCAAATGACGACTATGAGTATGATTGGGTTTTTCACGATGAGAGCTTGGGATTAGTAGCTGGTAACGATGAAGTATTGCTTAAGGTTCTATGTGAAATGTTTCATCCATTAGTGCGCTCAGAGAAAAGTGATTGGCAAAGTGTTAAAGAGAGTATCAATGAGCTAATAAAAATAGATGGATACGAAATATACGAAAACGAAAAAATATCTGGTCGTTCTGTTTATTCTTATCGATATTGTCTTTAAAGAGAATGTTTCTACTCGAAAAAATAAAATCATGGTCTAAATCTTCTTTAGTAATATAAATATATTTTGTTTCCCAATCAACCTGATTATATATTTTTTGGACCGATCTTATTTAATAATCAAACATAATAAATGTTAATTAAAAATCAAAAGCGATCATGTCACACTGAGCATGATTGCTTTTGTTGTTTGATTGTAGTTATTTCTTTTTATTTCCTCGATTTCATTTTCAACCAAATCTTCTGCATTTCCAGCGCCGCGGCAATTCAATGTTTACTTAGGGGTTTCAAAACTTGTCCAAAAATCTCTTCTGAGTTCAAGGCTACACCTCTTTTTAAACTCATTGTCCTTGTGTATCTTGCGATATTCAACGGAGTATCTCTATAAAATGATGCAAATCTCTATTTTTATGAGATTTTAAAATTTTTGTGAATGATGAAAGTATGAAGGGTACCTTAAATTTGCAGATGGAATGTATGGAGAACGAACTCAATTTAAAATAGTTGCTGGAGCATCATTGGATAGTAATAACACTCCAAATCGGAAGATATTACTTCTGGAGAATATACTTTGAATTAACCAAGACAATTCTAACTGTTAACTCAGATGGAAGTATGTACATTACTTCAAGTAAGCCAGCAACAGTGTAATTGGTAGAACAATTGGTCCCGATCGACCAAGTAACAGCTCTGGGTAAGGATTAAGTGACTGAAGCCGATGTAGGTACTTTGGTTCCGACTCAAAGTTTGTTCCTGGAACCTATAGATTAATCACAATCAATAGAAATGTAATTAATGGCATTGTATTGAAGCAATAGATTAAATACAGGGCCGCTTTTTATTTTATTTTTTATTTTTTTATTCAAAAGCAAACATATGTTCTTATTTGTGTTAGAATTATTATATTGAGCTCATGAAAAAAAATCTATGAATGGAAGGAGGTATCGGTATAGTCGACATTACTACAAAAAGTAATCACAATTTGATTTTTCTGCTTGTAGAATGATGCATCTTTTGCCCAGCTCCCAGGCAACCTTGTCCTCAAATCATGGCAGAATAGGGAAATCAATTGATTAGCGGAAGTTCACGGAAGAGAATAAAGAAGAAAAATGCATAAAATAGAAGGATTTTGAATATATTTGTCGAAATATTCCTAATACTATAACCCCTTGTATGACGGAGGAAATGGATTAATGCAAATTTATATAAATAATTTGTGTAGAGGAATAGACAATGAATAATCAAAGTAAAGCTGCTGTAAATGCTGGGGTTCATGGTTCGACGGGCACTGAATTTCAAAAACATTGTGCCTTATACTTTTTGTTCGAAAAGTACAAAGATATAAAAGATAGAAAGTACTTTATTTGTATAGAGCACCATGATGATTTTTTGTTTTGTTATCAAACCTATGATGAACTTATCTCCTCCATTGACTCTTATCAAGCAAAGAAGTCTTCTGAAAAGTGGGAAATGAGTGGCTTGTATGAATTACTTGGAAAAATGACTGGAGTAGGATTATCACTGAACGCAGATAGTATGCCGAAAGAAAAAAACTATAAACATAACTTAGAATTTATAACGAATAACTCTATAAAATTAAGTAATGGTGCCAAAGGAAAGGGCAAAAATAAAAGTATAACTATAAACGAAAGCAATAGTAGGTTGAAATTTACTGAGTTAGATACAGAAATCACTAACAAAATTGAAGTGGAAATTAAAAAAATACTTGGCAATGACTTAGAAGGTTTAAAAGAATTAAATAATATTTCACTAGCCTATATTGATTTTCCAAAGAAAAGTGCTGGGCAAAAGGATTCATTAGTTGGACAGTTTAATAGAATATTTGGAGAAAAGGTCAGTGATCATAGAGCTGCTGTAGATGCTCTGTTGCTTTTATTTAGAGATGTAGAAAACACTTTAAACCAAGGTAATGTTGTGAAGTTAATGGATGAAACGAAACGAGTTAGTTCTTCAAGTATTAATGATGCTATTGATGTAATTACTACAAAAACGATGGCATTTGATTTGTGGCGAAACGAGGAAAAAGAAGTGTGTAGAAATCTGGAAATTGCCATTCCAGAAAAGAGTGAGTTTAAACTAAATTTTATTAATAGTTTTGATAGATTTAAAGATTATCAACAAGTTGAACATAAAAAAATACTCTCCTTTGTTAAGGATAATAGTAATATAATGTATCGCTTTACCGTGGAGACTGATTGTATTTTAGAATTATATCAGATGTTTCGAAAGAACGTAAGTTCTCAATTGTCAGAGCTTAGTATAAAAGCAGCTATTTATGCTGCATATATAGAAGTAAGGGGGCAATTATGAAAACAAAATTATTAATTAATAAACTTTTTGCATATTCAGAAAGTAAAAACAAATATTTTTACACAGAGTTTGATGATGATACAAACATTATTTATGGAAAAAACACATCAGGAAAAAGCACAGTTTTTCAAATGCTCTTATACACTTTAGGAATAAACGACAATAATGACCACCTAAAAGAAATTATTGAAGAAGGTGCTTTTTTAAGGGTAGATGTTCAAGTGATTAATAATCGAAAAAGTGAAAAAGTTACTTTTGTTAGAGATGATGAAACCATTTTCATTAAAAGGTTCGATAAACCCACTATGAGGTTTAATGGTATTAGAGCGAATCAGTCTGCTGAACATATTAAACTTAAAGGGTACCTCCATGAACTATTTAACTTCTCGCTTAAATTAGAGAATAAGGAGGGATACAAAGCTGCTCCAATAGAAGCAATGTTTTTGCCTTATTATATACCTCAGTCAGTAGGGTGGGTATATCTTAGAAAATCTTTTAGTAGCTTTGAATATTATAAAAATCTTAAAGAAGACTATCTTGACTATTATTTGGGAATCGAATCACTTGTTGATAGGGATAAGAAACAGGAATTAGAAAGAAAATTGAAAAGTAAAGAAGATGAAATTAAATTTTATATGAATTTAGAAAAAAATAATGACGAGTTCCAAATTACAAAACTAATTGATGAAGAATTCATTGAAGAGTCATTAGAATATATTAAGTCACACAGTGATAACCAGGTGCTTTTAAATAAAAATGAAGAAGAATATATTTCTAAATGTAATGAACAAAGCTATTATAAAGAACGGCTGTCTTTACTTCGGAAAGTGTCAAGGCATCATAAGAAACAAAACCCTATGGGGGGGGCATGTCCTGCTTGTGATCGTGAACTCTCATTTAGTATTACTTCATCATATAAGTATTTTCAAGAAGAGAATGATACTGAGTCAGAAATAGTAAAATGTAAAGAAATGATAAAGAAGCTGCAATCGGAAATTAATTCTTTGGGAAAACGTATAAATGATCTTAAAGAAAGTAACTTAAAAACATACAAAATACTAAAAAGATATTTTAAACATAATTTATCTTTTGATAGTTGGCTGGATAATAAAGTGAATATACAGTTGATTCATGATATTAAATATAAGCTAGGGGTATTAAGTGCTGAAAAAAATAGTATAGAGAATAGTCTCAAAGGATTTAAAACACAAGAAGAGGTTCAAAAATCTAGAGTGTCCAAAAGTAAAGAATTTGAACGGATATTTATAGCTTATGTTGATGATTTGGGTGTTAAAGCTTTAAAAGAAGATAGATATATATCATTATATAACATTTCAGCATTTCCTTCTCAAGGAGTAGAACTTCATAAAACAGTACTTGCATATAACTTTGCTTTGAATAAATTAATAGAAAAAACTGATGGTATACATCGTTTTCCCTTTATGCTCGATGCAATTTTTAAGGAAGATATAGAGCAATCCAATAAAAATGCTATTGTTGAGTTTATTGGGAAAAATAAACCTACCGATACTCAATTAATAATATCAATAGCAGAAACTAAAGAAAACGAAAAAAATATACACGAATACAATAAGAAGTATTTTAATGGAAGTGCTAAATTGATATGTATAGGAGAAGGAGTTAGAGAACGCGCATTTTTAACTCACTATGATGGTAGCATGGAAAATTATTTAGATGAGACTCTGAATATTATTAATTGATAAGTGTAATTAATTTTGAGCTACACGAATCATTTAGTGGGACGACAGAGATGTCGTTCTTCTTTGATTGTACAGCAATTGAACTGTGCTCACCTTATCTGAAGACGCTTTTGAAGTCGTCAAGCTCGAAAATAAGCCTATGTTCTTATCTATTGGATATAGCTAGTTGTTTATTCACACGTACCTGTCAATCATGAGATACCTGAAACAGTTCTGCATAATTATATTTTTAGTTAGAGGCTATGCTTACAGTGGTTTTGCTTAGCCTCAATTTATGTTTAGAACCAATTTCGTTCAACTTGAAGGATATGGCCTTCTTACATCCGTACGATTCAAAAGATAATCTGTACTGGTTTGATGATAATCAGCCAGCTTTATCAATATAGCTGTGGGAATATCCAATTCACCACGTTCATAGTTGCTATAAACACGTTGACTACAGCCAAGATAGGTGGCCATCTGTGTTTGGGATAAGTCTTTGTCTTCACGAAAATTGCGTATACGAGCGTACATTATCATCACCTCACCAATATCATACTTTAGCGTGTTATCCGCTATTGATTTTTAGCGGAAAATCCGCTAAAGTATAGTGAGAATAGTTGGTAAAAAGACTAGGTGGGGATAACATGTCAAACCTGATCGAAGATTTGTTTCACGGGAACCTGCGGTTGGACGAGTCGATTCATCCTGAGCAGGCCGAGTATCAGGAGATCAATCGCCAGATATCGGACCTGATGCAGGACTACAAAACACAGCTTACCGAGAACGAATACGATGCTCTGGAACAACTGATAGACTTGATAGGACAGTCCACGTCCATGTATGTGGAAGCGGCGTTTGAGCAAGGTTTTCGCACAGGCGGCAGGCTCATGATTGAGGTTTTAGCCAAACCTTGAATATCTATATACCTTATAAGGTAGCGGCAGACAATACAAAGCAATTCAAAAATCCCCTCCTCCATTACCACCGATCAGGCTGGCATGGGGGAGGGGATTTTGCTTTTAAATTATTCCTTTATCTAAATAACTACCACTTACCGTGCCCCAATATTCTTACCCGCTGGCGTACCCGAGCCGATCAAATCACTGCCACCCACAAGCTTGAGGAAATTACCCAAGACAGGTGTTCCGTCTGCGCTGCGCGTTACCGAAGGCACGAGGGAGACAAAGTCGGCTGCGCTGGCGAGCAGGCCTTTGGCGTTCTCACTTTTTTTGTTCTTCCACCAGACGTTGGTGCTGCTGACGTCAGTTCCGCTTGTTTTGTCACTGGCGCCGCCTTGGAAGGACAGGTTGTTGGTGAAGATGTGGGTGCCTACATCAAAGGCAAAGTTGCTTTGCCCATTGTTCCAGGAGGTGTTATTTTTCATCTGGATCGAACCGGGATTGCTGTTGTAGGTGAAGCCGTGCTTTTTATTATTAAATGCAATGTTGTTCTCGACGATATGATTTACCGCAATCTTCTCACCGCCGAGCTTGAAGCCGTTGCCATCACTGTTGGAGGTAGAAGTGCCGTCTGCGGTTGCGCCATTGGCGTAGGCGATGCTGTTGCGGATCGTAACCGCGCCGATGGCGCCTGTATCTGTTTTACTATACAGATCCCAGCCATCGTCCACGTTATAGGCTGCAATACAACCGTCGAAGACGTTGCCCGGGCCTACGGTCAGTTTGGCCGCAAAACCGTCTGCATCCTCGCCGTCATCCGGGTCATAGTTGTTGTGGGAGTATGAACGAATCACTTCATTATATGCTGGCCATTCACTCTTGGCGGCTGTGGAAGCATAACGTCCCATTTGAATACCCGTATCCCGGTTGTGATGAGCTTCAATCTGCTCCAGACGGTTGTAACTACCTCCGATGAAGATGCCGTTGTCGCCCGCACCTTTCACCTCAAGCCCTTTGACGAACCAGTAGTCTCCGAACATTTGCAGTCCACGATTGGTGGAAGCGAAGGCTTGGGCTGAGAAATCAAAGACCGGTTTTTCCGATCCATACGCTACCAGGTTTTTACGTTGGCTCGATGTACCGCTGTTGCCACGTTCAATGGTAATGGTCTGGGAGAAGTTATAGTTACCGCCGCGTAGATAGATCGTTTTGCCTGGTGCGATCTGGGTCAATGCGTTAGCCAGTGACGTTGGACTGTTCAGTGTTCCCGGATTGCTGGCTGAGCCGCCAGGAGACACATACAGATCACCAGCAGCAAGTGCGATATTCGAAGTCGCCACCGATTCAGAGGGATTTTGCAAGCTGCTCTCGATCAGTTCCTCAGCACCGGCCGATCCACCACCAATTAATAATAGAGGGAACGCGGCACTCAGACAGATATGGGCCATTTTGGATTTGAGGGAGCGTTCCTTCAGAGAACGTGCAGATCGTGCAGATACATGAGTAGATGTGGATGGGAATAATTTCATTACGTAGACCTCCTTGGTTAATTGGGAATAGAATGAAGAGCATGTGGTAGCCGTGTACCAGACGTTACCTATGAGATAGATCATGCCGGCTGGTTAGATGTAATCTCTAGGACACAGCTTTATGGTAAATGTTGTAAGCGTTATCATCAATAATCATCTGATCAGATGGAGGTACATGCAGGCAGGTCAGGCCTGCAAGCTTCCAATGCCTGTAATATCACGTGAATTATGTAATCTTTCCATTGGGTGATAGCTCTCATTTAACGAAGAATCATCTGAAATGAACGTAGAGAAGTACGCTTTTCCATCCTCAGAGTACCAGTTTTACTTATGATCCACTCCTATGAACTTCATTCAACCTAAAATAAATAGAAGCCTACATCCTGAAGTGAAGATTATACTCAAACTAGTCATGAAAAAGCCCTGATAGCAGCTGCAATTGGCAACTTGACGATCAGGGCTATGTTTAATCCAGAACGTAATCTCCTTACTCAAAATACCCAAATGTACCAACAGTGTCAGACTCAGCGATCCAAACGCTGTCCATCCACCTTAATATCCGTCCGTCTCACGACTGCGTTTCTCTGCTTGCTCGACACTTGGTTCATGTTTCGGTTGGACTGTGGCACTATCATCGGTTGGAACAGAGGCCAGCCCTTCAGCCACACGACGACCATAATCGGCATCGGCTTGGGTAAAATGAGAGATCATGCGCTCCCGGATATCCGGTTTGCATTGCGCCAAAGCCCCGACCATGTTGCTGACCAACTCATCTCGCTCCCAATCTTCGAACGCCCGATACGTATCACCGGCTTGACCAAAGTCATTCGTACGCTCAATCTTCTCACGAACAAGTCGGCCTTCCACCAGTGGTTCATGCTCCTTACCACGTGGCGCCGCTTCCTTTAGTCCACCGAGCGAGGAAGGTTCATAGTTCACATGTGGATTCTGACCCGGTGCCCGATCGACCTGATACTGCATCTGCCCGCCGCTCTGATTGGTTGCCACCCGGTTTTTCGGCGCATTCACAGGCAGTTGCAGATAGTTCGCACCCACCCGGTGACGCTGGGTATCCGAATAGGAGAAAGTCCGTCCTTGCAGCAGTTTGTCATCTGAGAAATCCAGCCCGTCTACCAATACACCTGTGCCAAACGCTGCTTGCTCCACTTCATTGAAATAATCCTCGGGATTACGATTCAGCGTCATTTTGCCCACAGGTAGAAAAGGAAACTGCTCCTGCGGCCACAACTTGGTCGGGTCCAGCGGGTCGAAATCCAACTCCGGATGCTCGCCGTCTTCCATCACTTGAACGCACAGCTCCCATTCGGGATAGTCCCCTTGTTCAATGGCGTGATACAGATCCAACGTCGCATGGTTGAAGTTCAGTCCCTGAATCTCGCTTGCGTCTTTTTGCAGCAGGTTGCGTATCCCTTGATTGAGCGGTTCCCAGTGGTATTTGATGAGTACGCCCTTGCCTTCCTGATTGACCCATTTATATGTATTGACGCCCGAGCCTTGCATCTGCCGATAATTCGCTGGAATGCCCCATGGAGAGAAGAGGAATGTCACCATATGGGTAGCTTCAGGACTTAATGATACAAAATCAAAAAAACGCTCCATATCCTGTGCATTGGTCAACGGGTCTGGCTTGAAGGCGTGTACCATATCCGGGAATTTAAGCGGGTCGCGAATGAAAAAGATTTTCAGATTGTTACCCACCAGATCCCAGTTGCCATCCTCGGTATAGAATTTTACAGCAAATCCGCGCGGGTCCCGCAGGGTCTCCGGTGAATGTCCACCATGTATAACGGTAGAGAAGCGAACGAACACGGGCGTTTGTTTGCCTTTTTCCTGAAATAGACGTGCACGTGTGTACTTCGATACTGGTTCACTCCCGGCTGTTCCATACGCTTCAAATACGCCATGAGCACCAGCACCACGGGCATGGACCACACGTTCCGGAATACGTTCACGGTCGAAGTGAGTAATCTTTTCGAGAAAATGATAGTTCTCCAGCGTAGTCGGTCCCCGGTTGCCAACGGTTCGTACATTCTGATTGTCCGTAATGGGATGACCTTGTCGATCCGTTAATGTCTCAGGGTCTTTGTCTGAGGAATGCTCTGATTGTGAAGACTGATGATTCATGGAGTGGAGCACCGCCTTTCCTTAAAGTGGATTCCTGTATATATTTTCCCTGAAAATTGGTTCTATACATTAAACCTCGCAAATAATCTCGTAAAAAAAGCTTGTCACCCGCTTCATCGCGTGAGATAATTAACTTTTGCCCTGCGGCCTTTTTTGAACGGAAAATGAAAGAGGACCGCGTCTAAGAATGGAGGCTGACCTAGGATTGTCTACACAACGTTATCCTTTTGCATATGATCCGGCTGAACCTTTTGTATCCCGTCTGGGAGAATGGGTCGCCGATGTTTTTTACGATATTTTGCCAGAGTTCGGCTTCGAGGTACGGGATGAACAGATTTTTATGGCGTACCAGCTCGAACGGGCCTATGGAGATAAAAAGACCATTATGGCGGAGGCCGGTGTCGGAACAGGCAAGACGTTAGTCTATCTGCTCTACGCGGTCTGTTATGCACGTTATACGGGCAAACCGGCGGTGATCGCCTGTGCCGATGAGTCCTTGATTGAACAGCTTGTGAAGCCCGGTGGAGATATTGCGAAGCTGGCTGCACATCTGGACTTGGAAGTGGACGCACGTCTGGGCAAATCACCGGATCAATACGTCTGTCTGAACAAACTAAGTGCGATGCGATTTGCGGATGAAGATGCGCCTGTTATTGAAGAAGTGCATGAGAGTCTGCCGGATTTTGTGAACACGCCGGGTACACTTCAGGCCTTCCATCCGTATGGTGACCGCAAGCAGTATCCACATCTGAATGATCGTCAGTGGAACAAAATCAACTGGGACCCGTTCCAGGATTGTTTTGTTTGTCCTAAAAGACAACGTTGCGGCCTGACGCTGTCGCGTGACCATTACCGACGTTCCAAAGACATCATCATCTGTTCCCATGATTATTACATGGAGCATGTGTGGACCTATGATGCGCGCAAACGCGAGGGACAATTGCCACTGTTGCCTGATCACAGTTCAGTTGTATTTGATGAAGGACATTTGCTGGAAGAAGCAGCCCTGAACGCACTGAGCTACAAGCTGAAACACCGCATCTTTGAGGAACTCGTCACTCGCCTGTTAGAAGGAGAGATTCGTGAATCCCTCGCGGAGTGTGTAGATGAAGCGATTGAGAGCAGTGAGCGACTGTTTGCATTGCTGGATACGTATACGGTGGCGATCCCTGGTTCGGAACGGAAAGAAGTTCGGGTAGAAGCACCGCTTCTGCGTGAGATTGAACGTCTGACGAGTGTGCTGGATGCGATCGGTGAGGAACTGGTATTTGAGAGCGGATTGTTCTCGCTGGATGGTTATCAGATGCGTGTCGTGGAAGAACATCTCGATATGATTCAGTCTGCGCTTGCCTTGTTCCGCAAGGAAGATGGTTACATCTGTTGGGCGGAAGAGAGCGAGGATGAGACGACCTTATCGATCATGCCGCGCACCGTGAAGGAAATGCTGAACGAGCGTGTGTTCAACACAGGTATTCCAATTGTATTCTCCTCCGCGACGTTATCTGTGGACAGTTCATTCCGTTATGTGGCGGACAGCCTGGGCATTGATGATTTTGTATCATTCTCGGTGGCTTCCCCGTATGATTATGCGGACAAAATGAAGATGAAAATTACCGATGAAGCTATACCGGGTCACCCGGAGAACGAAAATCGCATGCGTGATGCGGTGTCGTTACTTCAGGAGAGTGGAGGACGTGCGCTGGTTCTGTTCCGTACGATGGAAGAGCTACGTGCGTTCAAGCAGGACATCGTTCATGTACCTGAAGCAGAAGGTTTGCGCTTTATGTATGAGGGCGACCGGGAGATCAGTGATCTGATCGCGGCATTCCAGCAGGATGAGGAGAGTGTGTTGTGCTCCGTTAATCTGTGGGAAGGTCTGGACGTTCCAGGCCCGTCATTATCCAATGTCATGATCTGGTCGCTTCCGTATCCACCACAGGACCCTGTCTTCAATGCAAAACGCAGTGCGTCGGCAGCACCATACGAAGAGATCGATCTTCCGTATATGCTCTTGCGTGTGAAGCAAGGTCTCGGACGTCTGATTCGGACAAGCACGGATTCTGGTTCCGCGGTCATTCTCGATGAATCGCTGTATACCAAAAAGGAAGCCAAAGACCGCATTGCGGCTCTGCTTCCTGAAGGTGTGGAATGGACAACCCTGACACACTAACCAGCTTAGGTTACATGTTCTTGCTTTATTTTTGATGATAAAGTTTCTTGCCAAAATAAGTTCTTGTTCTCTGCGGATTCACCATCCGTAAGTGAGCAAGGGCTTATTTTTTTATTTTAATGGTTCCTTCAATGTACTTCTCTTCCCTTTTTTCAAGGGATTTCCCCTCGTTCCTCGCTACCAATTCCTTCAACATTCTAACGAACCTACCGCACCTTGTTAGGGTGATCATTAAGTGATGTAAATTCTAACGAATCTCAGTAACGTTATCCCGTCCGAAAGTGGCTTTTCAACCTGGAAATCGACCGAATTTGGAGAAATAACGTCGCTGTGATTCGTTACACGTCAAACCCACGCAAAGAGGAGCGAATTGCGTGGGTCAGGTTCATTAGAACCAATGACCAATGAGCGCTAATAAGGGAGGGCCTCTGTCATGCTCATGACTTATGGGAGATGGAAGCCCCTTTTTGATGTGTGCAGATTTTAGCTGTGTTAAAAAATACCCATGCTCAGATACCGTTCCCCGGTATCCGGCGCAATGCAGAGCACGCGGTGCCCCGGCCCCAGTTCCTTCGCAATGCGAAGGGAGGCCCACACCGAAGCGCCAGAGGAAGGGCCGAGCAACAGCCCTTCCCGGGCAGCAAGTTGCCGCATCGTATCCAGTGCGTCCTCATCGGACACCTGGATGATGGCATCCCACACGTCGGTATTCAGGATGTCCGGAATGAACCCCGGACTTGTACCGACGAGCTTGTGTGGTCCGGGCTCGCCACCGGACATCACCGGAGAACCTTTGGGCTCCACCGCATAGATGCGGATGTCAGGTAACTGCTTACGCAGTTCTTCCCCGCTGCCAGTAATGGTTCCGCCGGTTCCCGCCGTAGCGATGAAGGCGTCCAGCCTGCCTTCCATCTGTTGCATAATCTCGGGAGCCGTCGTGATCCGGTGAATGTCCGGGTTCGCCTGATTCTCGAATTGCTGCGGAATCAAACTTCCTGGAATGTCTGCCTGAAGTTCTTTCGCTTTGCGAATCGCACCAGGCATCCGCTCCGCAGCAGGGGTGAGCACCACATCTGCGCCATAGGCTTTCAGAATGTTGATGCGCTCCTTGGACATATTGTCCGGCATAATCAGAATGGCTTTATATCCTTTGGCGGCGGCATTCATCGCAAGACCAATCCCGGTATTTCCGCTCGTCGGTTCAATAATGGTAGCACCAGGGAGCAAGTGTCCCGCAAGTTCAGCCTGAACGATCAGGTTGTAGGCGGCACGGTCTTTGACGCTGCCACTTGGGTTGAAGTATTCCAGCTTCACATATACGTCAGCGGAGTCGCTGCCTGTGAGTCGGTTTAGTTTAACAGCAGGTGTATGGCCGATCAGTTCTGTTACATCTGCGGCAATGCCTGTATGTGCGGGTGTTTGTTTAATCGAATGTGTATTCAAATCCATGAAGTACAGCTCCTTGATTGATAAGACGTTGAGAGTATATCCGGTTGAAACTATATCATGCCTTATTGGAATGGTTGGATATCTCTATTCCATCTTAATGAACGTAACCTTCCGTGGTCAACTTGTTTTGCTGGGGAATGGGTTATATATTGTCAGAGTTGTATCAAGTCTGCGCCAAGTCCATCTGCAGATGCCGACTGAGTTCTTTTTTGACTTCATTGCGTGCGAATGTCCACAGCATATAGAACCGTTGCCAATACCCTCTGCACATATACAGAGTTTCGATTCCCTCGGCTTCCCGTTTCTCTTCCAGTACTTTGACACCGCGTGTTCTCATCTGTTTACGAAGGGCCAACATCTCCTTGAGCACATTGTTTTGAATGCGGGTCAGCGACAGAATGTAGACTTCGGGCATCTTCAGCAGCAACGTATCCAGTGTGTGAATATCTCGTTCAAGTACATCCAGCAAAAGCGTACGCACAACCAGACCTTTAATCAGACGATGGTCTTCATCCGCAGGGGATGGGGCGGAAGTTGAGGATGTCATATGTTCACTTCCTTAACCTTTAATTGGAATTTTATATTTACAGAACATGTGTTCCTATATTATAATCAATATATGTAATGGAGATACACAATACAACCGAGAAATATTGGAAGCACACATTATCGCATTTTCCTAAAGGTACAGATAATGAGTGAGGCTAGGGATTTAGGGACAAGCCTGCTCCAAAATAAGGTATAATTTATGGGTTTTGCAGGAAACCTAAGGCCATAAACCAAATAAGCCTTATGCAATGCATCTGCTACAGAAGTAATTACAAGCAATGAATTAAAGCAGTGAATTACAATAAGGATTTCAGAATGACTTGCCGCAACACGATGGCACCAGGTCAACGAGTAGAAGCAGTTTTATTTTAGCGAAAATGAGCAACAAAAAAGCCCCTGCCTTGGGCGGCGGGGCCTATGAAATACTGCCGATTCAGCGGCAGGTTTGATGATGTGTTCAGAAATTAAGCAAGATATTGAGGCTTTTCGTAGAACGCCTCTTTTTCAAGGATGACCTTATAAGGTCTTTCCTTGCCCTTCAGGGAGGGCCCAATGGTAGTTAGCGGTACGGCCGGCTTGTGGAAACGATCTTCTTCCTTGGGTTCCGGAACCGGTCGTGATGATTCGGGCGCAGAACTGAGGCGTACTTTTTTTTCGCTGCCCCAGCGCTTGCTTATTTTTTTCGTTTCCGGTTTCATTCCGGTTCGCCTCCTAACAAATCGTTGATGGCGTTGAACAGTTGACGATTCTGTAGGTCAATCTGCTGAAATACCGCCTCATCCGCTTCAATATGTCCAATAATGTGAACGGTGATTACATACCTCTTGGCTACAGGATAGCATAGCAGATACTCTTTCTCAAGGTAATCATCATACAGGTTAATCTTGATTTTATTCTCCCGGTAAGAATCAATCACCAGAATGCGCTTGGGATCATCCGGTTGTTTGTCGTCGTTAGCGGACAAGTCATACTTTCTCCCCGGTTCTCCAACATTACCACATAATTGCTCAATGTAACCACTGTCATCTGTACGGTATATGGCTGTGCCACGTACAGCGAATGGAGGATGAGAGACAAAGGCAGTACGCAGGGCATCGCTCATTCGCTCCAGCATCTTGGCATCTGCTTTGCGGGTACGCAGTAATTCCCTAAAGAACCGCAGCAACTTAAGCAGTTGTAACCTTGCTTCTCCCTCAGTGCGTTTATGCTCCTCAATGATGTTCTCCAATTCTGGATCACTCCAGCGTCCTTGTTCCTCAATACTGTCTGCGATTTTGGAACATGCCACGGACACGGCTGGTGCCCACTTTCCGTCAGAACGGATTTCATATACGAGTGGATTTAACCCCAGCAGATCTGTGGGCATACGCAATCCTTCGACCTTGGTTGTGTCCTTGATGTCTGTAATATCCTCAGGAAGAATGAAAAAAATACGTTTTCGTCCCAGACGACCCATAAACAGACCCATTTCCAGCATTGTATTATCCCGGACCGACGCGTAGTACTTCCCGCGAATTTTGGATATATCATCCGGATGAAAAATAAAAATGGCAAAGTCAGTCGTACGGACCTCTACTTCCAGATCGTCCATGGTATAGCTGCTTGGATTAAAAACCCCGGAATACCAAGGGGTAACTTCGGCTGAAAAACGTAAGTTTTCGTGTACTGCGGCTGCAATCGGCTTCGCTTCCAGCGAGCAGCCAATAAAGACTCTTGGCTTTAACGTTTTCATCAATCCGCCTCGCTTAAACGGTAGTGGGATTCAATTGTTATATTATACCATAAACAGCAGAGTAAGTCTGGAAACGTCTGAACTGGACAAAGAATAAGCCGATTACGTTTGCTATAGTGTATGTGTGAAAGGAAAATGATTCCTTTAAAAAGCGCAAGAAAATAAAAAAAGGCCCCAATTTGTCACAGTTGGGTGACTGACAGTTATTTTTGGAAGCTTTGGTCATAGAATAAAGGAGCAGGTTGCACCATTAGCAAGCATTGCTTATCCTGGTGTTGCCGTATGACTGCTGGAGCAGTCCAAAGGCTGCTTTATGCCTGTTTTTGAGGGGTCTACTGTTTAGACCCGGTCACGTTGGTGTTATATAATAGAAGAACAAGCAAGTTAGCTTTGGTGTTTAAACTGAATGAACTTGCAACTGCTGTAAGTTGGATTTACAATTTACACAGGAACGAAGAGTGCAGAACCCATCTGTAGAAGCGAAGCGTTCGTCTGAAAGCTTTTTGAATGAAAGCAGATTCGGAAGCATAAGCGATCACCGGATTTTCCCCAGAGGGAAAATGGAATTCCAAAAATCCGGGGATAACCGCGATCAAAAGAGGGTACTGTAATCCAAGTGTAAGTGTACAATTAAATGTTCAAGCTTATGCATTGTAGTTATTTTTCAGTTTAACTGAGCACAGCTAACCACAACAGAACAGAAAGGATCAGGATACCATGAGTTCCCGAAGGACAATCTCCCCAAGGACGATCTGGAAACGTTACGATCTCTCATACACATAGCGCCCCTTGTAGAGTACACCAACCGGTTCAAAAAAACGGCTGACTCTGCGAAAGAGGGGATTGGAATGAATATTCGAAGGACGTACACGATGATTTCTTCCAGGCTTACCTTTTGCAGGGTACGGTCGGTCTAAAAAACCAACCTACAAACTGCGAGGGAACCTGAATGAAGAGAACATCGTTAACCTTACAACACGTTAAAACAGAGGCGATCAAATTCGCCATTATGCTACTCGGTACATTTATTTTAGCTTTTGCTTATTATCACATTAACTTTCAGAATCATTTATCGGAGGGCGGATTTGTTGGTCTGGCCCTGCTCGGAAAATACGCAACAGGCTTATCACCTGCTATCGGTATGTTGTTACTGGACATTCCGGTCATGATCCTGGCTTGGTTCCTTAAAGGCTGGAAATTCATGATTCAGGCATTGCTTGGCGTCGGTGCATTTTCCCTATTCTATGACGGCTTTGAACGATACTCCACACTGGTATTGTCGTTTAACGGAAATCTGTGGATTCCGGCAGTTCTATCCGGTATATTGACAGGGGTAGGCGCTGGGATCGTGCTTCGATTCGGTGGAGCGACAGGTGGAGACGATATTCTCGCCGTGCTGGTTAGCCGCTGGAAGGGATGGAAGCTGGGAACAGTTTTCTTTGTCAGCGATGCTTTTGTATTGGGATTGTCGCTTTTCTTTCTTCCGGTAAAAGAAACTTTATATACGATTCTGGCCGTATGGATTGCCAGCAAAGTCATCACGTACGTCGTTAGTGTTCCGGCTCGCGGAACCGTGGTTACAACTTCGGCTGTGAAATTGCCGATGCCATCGGCTGCAGCCAAGGCAGTTAACGCTGCTGCTATTTCACAACGGACTACGGTGGCTAGAGGTGTATCCAATTAACCATACGTTTCAGAACAACCATAACCTGTATGCATCATATTCAGGTCTTGATAGTTAAAGTTCATACAAAATCCCTTTTGACTGCTCTTCAGCAGCAAAAGGGATTTTGTTGTTTTCCGATTCATTCAAGACTTGATCGAAGAAGCAATCTGACCATCCTGATTATGGATAATCGCTCGAATATTTTGTTTGCTACTCAGTTCTTTGGCCTTATCTACAGCTTCTGCCTTAGTATCAAATGTGGACAGATAGGTAGACTTTCCTTCTTCTTTGATCGCCCAACCGGAGTCGGTAGGCACGACATGGATGTTGTCATGACTTTTGGACGAAGAAACGGGCTTGGAATGACGACGATCCGTGGAAGACGACTTTTTAGGGTTGGAATTATCGGAAGAAGATGTGGAGTCCGATTTCGAACTTTCCGGTGCGGGATGATTTTCATCCCATTCTTCCGCCTTAGCTGTCGCTATGGCAATCGAGCGTCCTTCCTCATACCCGTCATCGAGCAGAGCATTGGCAATCTCAATTGCTTTATGTCTAACACGTGGTTCCAGATTCTTCATGGATACCGGATAATCCTGTTTGTTCCAAGGCATATGAACCCCTCCTGTACAATAATGGATTAATTGTATATTACCCTGTGAGGGGAGGGATAAACGATGAACAGCCGAGGTCGTAAGTGCATTTACCGATGATCTATATAAATTGAAATAAACATTTACACGAAACGGAGAGGACAGAAAAAACCTGAAGAAACGAAGTGTTCGCCTTTATCCCCGAATTTACCCCTTTATAAAAGGAATCAAAAAATCTGGGGATAACAGCGATCGGAAGGTTGTTCTGTCATCGGAGTGTCCATTGTAAACATTCTTTATTTAAACTTATATAAAAGGATCTCGTTCCTATACTTTTGCAAGCCAGAGGAGTATAATGCTGTCCATGAAAGAAATAAGTTCAATAACAGGAATATAAAGGAGTACATACATATGTTTAGTCTTAGTCTGGCAATCCCTATGCTGTTCACCATGCTGATTCATGCCGCAGACAGCTTGTCATACGCGCTCCGCCTCGGTGGATTACGCACCCGCAGAATCGCGTTGGCCATTTCATTGGCAGGTATCTTGTTGTTGGTTTCTCGAACCTCGAATATGGCCCAGGGTCCGATGGTAGGTAATCTAGTGGATACTGCAACACGTGGAGCCAATCCACACTTTGCGGCGCAGCTGCACTGGTTAATGGGTGCGGCAACAATTGGAACGGCATTAGCCATATTGTGTTTTCCAACCATGGTGAAGCTCTCATCAAGAATGGTTGTACATTTTGAAGCAGCCGGTTCCATCCCTGCGATGGTTCGCGGTATGCTGAAGCGAAGCAAGATTAGAAATGCAACGTATTACATCACCCCGCCATCCTGGAAGATGGCCAAACGATTAGTACAACATGGGATGCCAAGACGGTTAATGCTGCTTAATGTAGCGGTAACCGCAATCTATACCACGGGTGTCCTGTCCAGCTTATACGCAGCGTACCTTTACCCAGGGCAGGCTGTAGCTGCATCCCAATCGACCGGGTTAATTAACGGAATAGCGACTATTTTGCTAACCATCCTGATCGATCCACGGATTTCTCTGCTCAGTGACAAATCATTACGTGGCGAGATCCGTTTGGATCGCATGAATCAGATTTATGGCTGCATGCTCGTATCCCGTTTATTCGGTACTCTGTTGGCACAGTTGTTATTAATTCCATTTGCGTATTGGATCGGTTGGATTGTAAGTATGATGTGACTTCTTCTTTCCTGAATTGTAGCCAGGCACTCTCTTGTACATCCTTTTGAAACAGCAAATGAGAGGGTGCCTGTGCAAAATGAATTGACGGAGTATTTGTGCTGTGATACTATTAGACCGAATAGTCGGTTTAATTTATGGAGGTTTTTCCAATCGAAGTTAAACGAAGAAAAGATGTTACCCAGATAAAGAAAGACATTGCACGTAATACCAAGGAACTGTTTGCCCAAAAGGGATATAGTGCAACTTCCATGGAAGACATATGTACGATTAACAATCGGAGTAAAGGCAGCATCTATTATCATTTCAAAAGCAAAGAAGAGTTATTCATGTATCTAATCAAGCTTAACAATGAAGATTGGATGGATGCTTGGCTGGACAAAGAATCCGGGTATAAGACTGCCATAGACAAATTGTACGGACTTGCTGATCATTACGTGGATGATTTGGCTAACCCGCTGAATCACGCCATTAACGAGTTTGTCTCGGGTCAGGTCGTCAGTCAGGAGATGCTTGATGAGATGCTTTCCCTGATCCGAATTCCGTATGCGACATACGAGTCCATTATTACTAAAGGGATGGAAGATGGAGAGTTAAAACCGGATGACCCACAGGATGTAATGCACATCATCTACGGTCTGTTTAGCGGATTGACTACACTCTATTATGAGAAGGACCTGACGGATATTCGTCGTATTTACCACAAAGGCATGGCCAGTCTGCTGGCAGGTATTCAACAACATTAATTATGAAAAGCTGATGTAACGTCAGTTTTTCTTTTTAAATATTAATAAACCGGACAGTCGGTTTAAAAGAGGAGATGGCGAATGAACACATTGTTCAGGAATAAAGCTTTTTTAATCGTGACAGGGTCTGATCTGCTGCAAAATCTGGCGATATGGATCCGGAATATGGCAATCCTCTATTATGTAATGGATCGAACTCAAGGAAGTCCAATAGCTGTCTCGCTGATTACCGTACTTGAATATGCCCCGATTTTTGTTTTCTCCATCATAGGCGGTGCACTTGCTGATCGCTGGAATCCCAAACGTACGATGATACTGGGGGATATTCTGAGTGCGTTGTCTATTGTCATGATTATTGGCGTTTTATCTTCTGGGTATTGGCAGATTCTATACGTAGCCACGTTTGTATCCTCTATCGTTAGCCAGTTTTCTCAACCATCCTCTCTAAAGATTGTGAGGCGAAATGTAAAGGGAGAACATTTGCAATCTGCAATTGCTATTACCCAGAGTGGTCAATCGTTGTTTTTAATTCTCGGACCAATCGTCGGAACGTTTATATACACTGCAATGGGAATTCAGGCATCCATGTACGCATTACTCATTCTATTCCTGATCTCTGCGCTTCTACTCACATTTCTGCCTAAAGACGCCACTCAGCGGGTAACAAGTACCTCATTATTAGCGGATATCAGAGAGGGCTGGCAATATGTTGCTCGATCTCGCTCGTTAAAAATGCTTAGTCTGGTATTCATCTGTATAGGGCTTTCAGCGGGTCTCATCAGTCCACTTGGAATATTTCTAATCACTGAACGTCTGGGACTTGAAGCAACGTCGTTACAGTTCCTCTCTGGAGCGTCCGGAATAGGTTTATTGATTGGAGGAGGTATTGCGGCTGCTGTAAGTGCTAAGCTGAACCAGACCTTAACTCTGCTTGTAGGTGTGCTGTGTCTGGCTGTAGCCACGATGGGGGAAGTGTTATCCAGTTGGTTCTGGCTGACCCTTTTGATCAGCTTCTTAAGCTCAATCAGTATGGCATTCATCAACGTCATCATCTCCACGTACTTGGTCACTCGGATCGATGAGCATTTGATCGGGAGAGTGAATGGCACCATCACACCTTTATTCATAGGAAGTATGCTTCTTGGATCTTCCATGGCAGGTGTACTGATGAACAGCACATCCATTTTTATCGTCTACGCAATTTCGGTTACCGTGATGATCCTGGGTATCGTTCCAGCGATGCGAATTCAATTTCGTAATGATCAGACGGCTCCTGCCAGTCAATTGAATTCGGAAATCTCTTCGAGCCAAACCTAATCAATGCATTCTCGTGCAACAATAGTTCGTCTATTAAAAACAAAAATGTATAACAAAAAAGCAGCGGGATCATCCCACTGCTCTTTTTGTATTTGTATTATAACTTATTGGAAGAGGACGGCGTACTCACCGTATCCTTCTTTTTGCAAGTCTTCTTTGGGTACAAAACGAAGTGCCGCAGAGTTGATGCAATAACGCATTCCACCTGCTTCGGCAGGACCATCGTTGAACAGGTGACCCAGATGGGAATCGCCCTCACGACTTCTCACTTCGGTACGAATCATGAAGTGGCTGAGATCAGTTTTTTCCTTCACGTTGTGGTCACGCAATGGACGTGTGAAGCTCGGCCAGCCGCAGCCGGAGTCGTATTTGTCGGTAGAACTGAACAATGGCTCGCCAGATACGATGTCCACATAGATACCATCACCGTGGTGATCCCAGAATTCGTTATGGAATGCAGGCTCGGTCGCGCTATTCTGCGTAACTTCATATTGAAGCGGCGTCAAACGCTCTTTCAGCCCGTCTTTATCCACGTTACCGGTCCAGTTGCGTTCGATGAAATCTACACGTCCAGAACCTTTGCTGTAGCGTTTGTAATGGGCAGGGTTCTTCCGGTGATAATTTTGGTGATGTTCTTCCGCTTCATAGAACGGTTTGGCTGGCAAAATCGGAGTGAAGATTGGTTTATCAAAACGTCCGCTTTGTCCCAGCTCCGCTTTGGAAGCTTCCGCAATCTGGCGCTGTTCTTCGCTGTGATAGAAGATGGCCGTCTGATAGGAAGATCCACGGTCATGGAATTGCCCGCCTGTATCCGTAGGATCAATCTGCTGCCAGAACAGTTCAACCAGTTTCTTATAAGGGAAGATGGCAGGGTCAAACGTAATTTGCACAGCCTCTACATGTCCTGTTGTCTCCGAGCAGACCTCTTCATATGTTGGATTCTCGGTATGTCCTCCTGTATAACCCGATACGATCTTATGAATACCGGGCAGTTCTTCAAAGGGGGATACCATACACCAGAAGCATCCGCCTGCAAAAGTTGCTAACTCACTTGAATGTTGTTCCATGCTATAGTCACTCCATTTCTGATGAAGATTTAGCGCTCGTGTTCGAGCTCCAGCAATCTACCGTTTTATTAAAACTTGTTACACAAGCATTAGGCTTGCTCTTCTATTATATCCTGAATTGGCAAGCCAACCAAGCCGGAATGAAAACAAGCTGAATCTGAACGGTTTGCGAATTCTGAATTCAGGCTTTGTTGCGTGACCGAAAGCGAAATAAGAGCAATACAATGGCCATGAGCACCAGATATCCGGCAAGGATGGCCAGGCTCAGCCAGATTGAGGTTTCAGCTTGTGCACCTGCATAGGCAAATACAAAAATCGCTGGCATTTTCCCAATGGCCGTGGCAAGCATGAAGACCCAGAATGGCGTGTACGTTATACCTGCGTAGATATTAACGGCCATCTGAGGCACGATCGGCAACAGTCGCATCGACATGACACCCATGAACGGATGTGCTTCCATCCATGTAGTAAAACGGTTCAGACCCCGAATACGTTCGAGGTACGATCTCGCCTGATGTCTGAAGATGGTTCTTGCTCCGCCGTAAACGAGCATGGCTGCAAGTGTGGTGCCAAGCCAGCATATCCAGGCTGCTGTGGTGGTACCGTAACTGTAACCAAAGGCGATAATAACAAACTTATAAGGAATTACAGGCACAAGAGCAAACAATGTTGCCATGGCGAGTAACAGCGGAATGGACTGATGAAGATCGGTCCAGGCCAGCAGTTCATATCTGTAAATAAACGTGACTCCTGCAAGTAAAACATATAACAGAAGCCATAACCATTTTCGCAAAATCCCAAACGCTCCTTTCAGATCAGGCAGGTCTGGTCGTGTCCCAATCTGTACTGCTGTTCCTCCTAAGTTTACCACGTTCGCCCATTGTCTGAACAATTCGTGCGAAGTGTGCTGCAATCACTGGCAAGTTGCTGTCCGAAGGGTTACACTATAGGACGTGGAAATATAGAACCGAACTGAAGGTGGAATGATCATCATGGAAACAACCCAACGTAAACGAGTTGCAATTATCGGCCTCGGCGATATTGCACGTAAAGTATATTTGCCGCTGTTAACAGCTCATCCGAACGTGGAGATTGTAGGCATTATGAACCGATCTCCGGAGCCGGTCAAAACCGTTCAGGAGGCGTATCGATTAGAACGGGGAACAACGGATCTGAAAGAACTGTTGTCCTGGGACTTGGATGCGGTGTTTGTACATACAGCAACGGAAGCGCACTTTGACATTGTCATGCAATGTCTGGAACAGGGATTAGCCGTGTACGTAGACAAACCGTTATCCTATACGATTCGGGAGTCGGAAGAGATGACTGCTTTTGCCGAGGCACAAGGGCTGCTACTCGCAGTAGGCTTCAACCGTAGATTCGCACCGATGTACCAAAAAGCGAAAGAATGGATGCAGGGTGGAAAAGGTTTTGAATCCTTGACAGTGACCAAACATCGTACAGGCATTCAGGATCGTCCTGCGGCAGAAACCATCTATGATGATCTCATCCATATACTGGATCTGATGTTGTGGTACTCGGATCATAATGTGGAGTTGCTTCATCAATGGATTCGGAAGAATGATCTGGACAGACTGCTGCATGCAACCGGAACGGCCAAGCTGGGCAGAACAGCCTACGGTCGATTCGATATGGTGCGTGAAGCTGGGGCAGATCTGGAGAAGATCGAATTGCATGGTGGTGGACGATCTGTTGAAGTGGTGAACATGGACACGATCAGCTGCATGGAACAAGGGAGTCTGGAAACCAAAGAAACGTTCGGGAGCTGGGACACCGTGTTAACACGCAGAGGTTTTAGCGGAGCAGTTGATAATTTCCTGGCTTGTCTGGACTCACCTGATGATTGCCTGATCAGTGCAAGTCACGTCATGGACAGTCATGAACTGGCGGAACAATTGATTCGCAAATAATTGCAGAATACACATACGGAGGAATCAAGTCATGGATGAATATGAAAAGGAACGTAATAAACAGATCGAGGAAGCTGTTGTAGAAACCTATAAACAGGAAGAAGAGATGATGATCCTCGTATTTGCCCAGTGGTGTGTCAATAATGGTTTGGACCCGGAAGAGATGTACCGGCAAGCCTACCCGGATCAGCAGAGCAACGAGCGTTTGCAGCAGGTGCAGAAGCTGATTGTATCCAAGGAGGAAGCCGGTGAAATCCCGGATGATACGGTACTTGGCGTGTTGTCCATGTTTGGCAATGAAGATCTGGCGATGGTTGTATCCGAGGCCATAGCCGCGCGCAAATAAGTTCAACTTACGTATACTGATATGATTACATCTGTTCCCGGTGAATGACGCGGAATTCCTTCGGAGACATGCCAAACCGGGAACGGAATACCCGATGAAAATAGGTATAGTTGTTAAAGCCGGAAGACTCAGACACTTGCTCCAGGGTCATTGGACTGAAAATAATTCGTTCCCTGGCCATATTCAGCCGTACGTCAAGCGTGTATTGCATGATGCTTTTGCCAAACGCTTCTTTGAAGAGATGAACACCCCGTGAAACACTGATGCCAATATGTGTTGCCACATCATCGAGCTTGAATAAAGAGGAAGCGTTTTCTTCAATGTAGTTTTTGATCTCATAAGCCACATAATTGGTGTTGGTTATCGTTGGATGCTCCGCGAGCAGACGATCCACTTCGAGACATAAAATTCGCATATAATAACTTGAAATTTCCGGATAAGGATTGGAGATGCGGCGCTGTTCCAGTACGAGCTGTCGAAACAGGACCAAAAGACTTTCCGTCAGTTCGACTTTGATCCGGGTTGGCCTTTTGTGACGTTTCCACCACTCATCCACCCAGGAACCATTAAAGAAGATGTGATAGTCACCACTCTCCACCAGTCGTTCTCCCATCGGATTGGTTTCATTGTCTATTCTCAGCTCATAGGGTTCATCAGGATCAAAAAGAAGCAGATCGCCCGCATCCACCAGGGACATGTCCCCGTCTATGCGTGCACGGCAACGTCCGTCTGTTTGCAGTCTTAACAGGTAGTTCTTCACACCTTCAGGCTGCACCATAGCGTAGGGTTTACGATGAAATGAAAAGCCTGCTGTAAGAACTTGGCAGGATTGATCTGTCGGCATGGGCATACTCCTTGCAATTTGAAAATTATGACCAGATAGTTCATGTTTCAATCATATTATTCATTTTAATTGAAGCTGAAACGGAATACCATAGTATTAGATTTAAGGAACAGGAAACATCCAACAAAACATATGTATCTCAACCATTCAAACGCAGATTTTCACCATGCGTAAGGAGATGAACGTCACAGTGGAGAAAATGAAAGCAGGCATCATCGGGTGTGGTAACATCAGCGCCATCTACTTGGAAAATCTCAAAAACAACCCGGTCATTGAAGTCGTGGCTGTTGCGGATTTGATTCGTGAACGCGCTCAGGAACGGGCAGATGATTTTAATATCGCAAACGTTTACAATGTAGATGAGTTGCTGCAAAATAACGAAATTGAACTTGTGTTGAACCTTACGGTTCCTGGCAGTCATGCCATGACCGATCTGGCTGCACTCGAAGCAGGCAAACATGTGTATGCCGAGAAGCCGCTGGCAATTTCTCTTGAGGATGGTCGCAAAGTTGTTGAGTTGGCTGAGGAAAAGGGATTGTATGTTGGTTCTGCACCGGATACCTTCCTTGGTTCAGGCATACAGACAGCTCGTAAAGCCATTGAGGATGGGCTGATTGGCAAGCCGGTTGCAGCGACTTCATTCTTCATGGGTGGAGGACCAGAAGCTTGGCATCCTAATCCGGAGTTCTTTTATGTTGCAGGTGGCGGACCGATGTTTGATATGGGACCTTACTACCTGACCGCTCTGATTACGCTGCTTGGACCGATACGCAGAATCAGCGCCTCGGCAGGCATACAGATTGCAGATCGCAAGATTGGCTCTGGGCCAAAGGAAGGTACAGCACTGCAAGTAGAGACGCCTACCCACTTGGCAGGAACCATTGATTTTGCAGAAGGTGCCATTGCAACCATGATTACCAGTTTCGATATTCGCGGAGCTTCGGATCTGCCACGTATTGAAATCTATGGTACAGAAGGTACGCTTAGTGTACCGGACCCCAATTATTTTAACGGGGAAGTGAAGGTTCGCAGATACGGTCAAGACACTTGGGAGACGGTCAAACCAGTCTTCGAAAGTGGACAAAACGAACGAGGCATCGGCGTAACCGAAATGGTTGAATCCATTCGTGCCGGACGGGAACACAAAGCCAGTGGCAAGCTTGCTTATCACGTACTGGAAGCCATGCACTCATTCCAGCGTTCTTCACTTGAAGGCAAGCACATACATCTGGAGAGCAGCTATGATTCTTTTGCAGTAACTCGCACAGTTCAAACTGAGATTGAAACCGTGGAATCCCACTAGTCTGAGTAAAAGTGTTCGAAGCTTGATGCTCTTACTAGTGGTGAAGAATAACCAGTATTCTTACGTTCAATTTCAGGATAGAAACACTCTCGATTTTCCACACTAATCAAACAGGCATGTGATCTGAACGGTAATTGTATACAGTTCAATATTCATGAATTCAGCAATCATACGATATCTAATCCAGGGAGGAATCGCACTTGAAACTCGGCGTATTTTTGGTACTATTCGGAGGACGTAAATTGGAGGATGCTCTTGATTATGTAGCATCCAAGGGATTAAAAGCAGTAGAGATCGGAACAGGCGGACATCCAGGCAATGCACATTGTAAGCCAGATGAGTTGTTAAGCAATCCTACAGCCTTGAAAAACTTCAAAAATGCAGTGGAATCACGTGGTTTGACGATCAGTGCACTTAGCTGTCACGGTAACCCGCTACATCCGCAAAAGGATATTGCCAAAGGATTTCACGATGATTTTGTTAAATCGGTAGAACTGGCTGAGAAGCTGGAAGTACCTGTAGTGAATACATTCTCCGGTTGTCCGGGAGACCATGAGGATGCCAAATATCCGAACTGGCCTGTTGCACCATGGCCAAATGACTTCCAGGAGATCCTGAAGTGGCAGTGGGAGAACAAAGTGATCCCTTACTGGACAGAGTGGGGTAAATTTGCAGCAGATCGTAACGTAAAAGTTGGATTGGAGCTGCACGGTGGATTCTCCGTTCATACACCAGCAACCTTGCTGAGACTGCGTGAAGCAGCAGGTGAAGTGATCGGAGCCAATCTGGACCCAAGTCACATGTGGTGGCAAGGTATTGATCCGGTTCAGGCAATTCACATCTTGGGACGTGAAGGAGCTATCCATCACTTCCATGCAAAAGATACAACGATTGATCCGGTAAACGTGAACAAACACGGTGTAACGGATATGCAGGACTATACCAATATGCTGGATCGGGCTTGGCAGTTCCGCTCGGTCGGTTATGGACATGATAACAAGACTTGGGCAGATATTATGAGTGCCTTGCGTCTAGTCGGATATGATTATGTAGTAAGTATTGAGCACGAAGACGGTCTGATGTCGGTTGAAGAAGGATTCTCTAAAGCCGTGCAAAATCTCCAGCAAGTATTGATCGAAGAACCGCTGGGCGACATGTGGTGGGTTTAGAGCTACACTAGGGGGAAATTGAATATGATCAACGTCACCATTTGGAATGAATTTGTCCATGAGAAAATTCACGATGAAGTAAGGGAAGTCTACCCGGATGGTCTGCATCGAGCACTGGCTGACGGACTTGGCGGCGAAGGCTTTGCTATTCGTACAGCTACACTTGATCAGCCTGAACATGGATTAAGTGATGAAGTGCTGAATTCCACAGATGTGCTCATATGGTGGGGACATATGGCACATGATCGCGTAAGCGATGAGATCTCACAGAAGGTTGCGCAGCGAGTGCTGAACGGGATGGGAATGATTGTGCTCCATTCAGGTCATTTCTCCAAACCATTCAAAGCGCTGATGGGAACAAGCTGCGATCTGAAGTGGCGTGTAGCTGACGAGCAGGAAATTGTATGGTGTGTTAACCCATCTCATCCGATTGCGGATGGCATCGAAGGCAAGATTGTATTGGAAAAAGAAGAGATGTACGGTGAATTCTTCGATATTCCAGTACCGGATGAACTGGTGTTTGTGAGCAACTTCCAGGGTGGGGAAGTATTCCGGAGCGGATGTACGTTCCGGCGTGGTGAAGGTAAAATCTTTTATTTCCGACCAGGTCATGAGACGTATCCGACCTATTACAAACCTGAAATATTAAGAGTGATCAGCAATGCTGTGAAATGGGCATATCCTGCCCGCAGCTTTAAGCCGGAATTTGGCAAGAGCGAACCTGTAAGACCATTTGGTGGCGTGCTGGTCTAATTCACTAACTCAATCGTGTAATGGAAATTATAAGTTTTATTCAAAAAGAACCCTTCTCCGAGTCATTGATGACTGTGGCAGCTGGGTTCTTTTTGGGTAAGATAGTACTATGGGGAAGTTATACGATATTTCCCATGGTGACGACGTAGCGTGTAATGTATACTGGGATGTATGATCCATTTTGGATGATATGCTTCTAAAATTTAAACTTTTTAGTTGCAGGCGTTTTCTTTGAAGCTTAAATATGTTATTATGAAATATACTAACAAAATGTAAGTTGATTTGAGTGATCTCTAAAGAGGTGATTAATGTGGAAGGTCAAGACTTGCGGATGTGTCCGCGTTTTGAGACGGCGTTTTCTTTTTTGGGCAAGCGCTGGAATGGTTTAATTATTCAAACATTGATGAGTGGTTCGAAGCGATTCAAGGATATCTCCAATCTGATTCCATCCATGAGTGATAAGATGTTATCCGAACGGATGAAAGATCTGGAGAGTGAAGGTATTCTGGTTCGTCACGTCTATCCCGAGACGCCAGTTCGTATTGAATATGAACTGACGGATAAAGGTAGAGCGCTCCAGCCTGTCATGAATCAAATTCAAGACTGGGCTGAGCAGTGGGTTGACTAACGCATAAGCAATATCACCCACTTTTGTTGCATGAATGACATAGACTCCTGATTTCTGTGGAAATCAGGGGTTTTTGTCTTAAGTACTATGTTGATCGGCGTTTTTCTCTTGGGCTATGCACATGTTGTCATGAGTTGTAGTATAATCTATAGAAAATGGCCACAGACGGCCGGAGCGAAGGAGGCCCACTTGTCATGAGAGAAGAAAGCTTATCCCGTGAAGTACGCTACGGCAAAAAAGATATTGCAGAACTTGAGAGCGCATCCATTCAGGTCCATCTAATTTACAAAAAAGCTGCAGAGTTGTTTAAGCGCACAGCATATTCCCGTTTGGTTAAGGATGATCTTGCCGAAGTGAATACGCATTCTGTGAACAGCGATGGTCCGAGATTAGCTCCGGCGGTGCTGCAAAAATGGATTCAAACGTCCAGGGGCTGGAAGTGTATCGGATGTGAGCTGGGACAACCTGATTCAACGATGTCTCAGATGGAAGAAACTATCCG
The DNA here is from genome assembly GCF_045040675.1 of Paenibacillus sp. FSL H8-0283. Lineage (NCBI taxonomy): Bacteria > Bacillati > Bacillota > Bacilli > Caryophanales > Paenibacillaceae > Paenibacillus > Paenibacillus sp. FSL H8-0283. The sequence goes on along the minus strand of NZ_CP150295.1, from coordinate 4,524,528 downwards.
TGGTAAGCAATTGGCTTTAGATGTGGGAGAAGGTCGGTTGGTTCAGGCAGAAATGCTGATTCAGGCGGTTGTCTGGTCTCAATATGAGAAGATTCGAATGTTTGCACCATGGCTTGGTGATGAACCCTTTTATAGCGTGCAGGAGCTGGATGTCATTGCCCGTTACATTGTGCCTACCTATTTCTCGGAACGCCCTTTGCATGAGCAAGGGAAGGTATTTAAGGTCCATCAACAATATGGGCAGATTCCGTTGTATCAGGAGTATGTAGACGCACCTTCATGCTGCGTACAGGTGGATGGTGGATTACTTGAAGGGCGATTGCTGACAGGGGTCTATGTGTCTGAGGAGCAGTTCTTCGGGCTTAATCCATATCTGAAAGATGGAGATGGAGGACGGACATACATGCAGGCTAGTGTCCAATGATAACGTAACCAATTAGAACATAAAAATGATATAGATTGGAGAGCCTGTGTGCAGGCTCTCTTTCTTGTACAAGCCTTATTTGCAGGCGGTAGCCTATAAAAGTAACGGCTTTGACACTTTTTTTTGCCGAAGGTTGTGCCATAATAGAGGTTATGGACAACAGGGTGAATGATTTTACGCAGGGTGGTGTTACCTACATGATGAAGAAAATCCCCGGTTACATAGGTGTATGTTTGCTCCTACTGGCGATCTTGGCTGGTTGTAGTGAGACACAGCCTTCTGAGCAGCCAATTGTCAAAGAGACAGAAACAGCGAATACAATCACAGTGGCTGTAGATGGCAGTACGTTTTTGCCTGATGCAACAAAGTCCATTAAGCGAGATTTTAGTGAGGGTTTGACACTCAAAAAAGCATTACTCAATAGCGGACTGGTTGATTTTACGGCAGATGGCAAGCGGATTCAATCCGTCGGTGAAGTTTCTCTGGATTCTTCGCTTAGCTGGGCTGTCAAATTAAACGGCAAGGATATTGAACAGGAAGATTGGGACATGGAGCTTCATGCCAAAGATGAAGTGATCATTTACGTGAAAGCCGCTGACAGTGGGGGGGATGGCGTTGCATATCAGACAACGTTACTCAAGGTTAGCGGTGGAAACATTATGCCAACCCTTAATCGTCAATATGCCGGCGTCTACGTTCAAGAGTGCACAGTTCGTGATGTGTTGAAGTCCAGCGGCATTGTAAGAATGTCGGAGAATAACAAATTTGTCGTTTCGGTCGAGAATGTCACGCCTCGTATGAATGAGCGGTGGGTCATTATGGTGAATGACAAAGAATTAATGGAAAATGGTCTGGACATGAAATTGAATCCACGTGATGCGGTAAAGCTTGAATTAACCAATGCATCCTAAGTATACCAAGAAGCCCAATCTCTTTTTAGAGAACTGGGCTTTTTTTCATTAAATATATAAACAAGATCCGATCAGCATAGTCAAATATTAAATACGACAGATCTCGTTCGGGCAAAGTTCACAGTGACAGATGCCTTGCAGCATCTTCAGATCTTTGATGACAATCATGCCATTGTCATATTCAATCCCATCTTTCTTACGCAGGTCGCTTAACATGCGGTTTACACTTTCACGAGTGGCTCCAATCATATTGGACAGGTCCGTGTGGGTAATTTTTTTGTGAATAATGACATGCTCTCCATGAGGCTCACCATACGAATTCGACAACCGAATGAGGGTGGAGCAAAGTGCACCCGGTTTGCCATATAACATGAGATCCCGGAATTTGGTCTGTGTCAACCGGTGGTGGATGCCCATCCATTTCATAAAATCGATCGCGAAGTCACAATGCTGGCAGATTAACATTTCCAGGTCTTTATGTTCCAGTACACCGATCTCACTGTCCTCCAATACTTCCGCTGAGAAGCTGTGTTTAGAGCCAAAGAAGGGATCAGCCTGCCCAATCATATCACCGGATTGATACATGTACATGATCAGTTCCTTGCCTTCATCCGTGGATTTGGTGATCTGGGCACGGCCCCGTTTCATATAATAAAGTTTGTCAGAGATGTCGCCTTCCCAGTACAGATGTGTACCTTCCGGATAGGTTCTATCTTTCATGGTAACCAGCAGATGGTTGAAATTTGCTTCCGAGAAACAGTTAGTATTACCGCGCTTTTCCAGTACAGTTGTTAGTTCTCTCATAAGTCTATCTCCCCTTTATGTCCATCGGACGACCTTCTGTAGTAAGCAGTAGCCTCCGAGGTTCGCCGCAAACCGTTGCCGTCCTGATCAGGGTCATCTCGGCCGGGAGGAAGGACGGTACAAATTGCGGTGGTTCAATTTTTAAGTTCAGTATATACCTAATCTTACCGTTTGAGGGGGAAGGAAAGGGGGCAAAAATGACGAAATTTCAAACATTGTGATAAAATTCACTTTTAATGGAGAGGATGAATTTTACAGCTCTATATTTTAAATAGGAAGTGAAAATGGTCGTATGAAGGACACTACAAAACTTAAATTAAATTTGTTATACTTTGTGAAAAAAATCACATAATTAAGTTTATTGTCATGTTACGATGTGAATGTAAACGAGAGAGACAAACTAATACGAACCTTTAGGAGGATGAGGGAGATGGCTGTAAAGAACGAAGTCGCCCCAGCAAAAGAACCGACAGCAGGTCAGTATATTCAAACGTTAATCGACAAAGCGAATAAAGCACACGCCGCATTCATGAAGATGGACCAGAAGCAGATTGACCGGATTGTGCAAGCGATGGCACTTGCGGGTCTGGATAAACACATGATGCTCGCCAAGATGGCCGTAGAAGAAACAGGCCGCGGAGTGTATGAGGATAAAATCACCAAAAATATATTTGCAACAGAATATGTGTACCACAGCATCAAGTACGATAAAACCGTAGGTGTGATTGAAGATAACGAGTATGAAAGCTTCCAGAAAATTGCGGAGCCGGTCGGCATCATCATGGGTATTACACCAGTTACCAACCCAACATCAACGACGATGTTTAAAGCATTGATTTCCATCAAGACGCGTAACCCAATCATCTTTGGCTTCCACCCATCTGCACAGAATTGTAGCCGGGAAGCTGCCAAAATCCTGCTGGAAGCGGCTGTGAAACATGGTGCACCAGCAGATTGTATCCAGTGGATTGATGATCCTTCCATGGATCGTACAAACGAACTGATGAATCACAATGATGTGGCTCTCATTCTGGCAACAGGCGGATCAGGCATGGTACGTGCAGCGTACAGCTGTGGTAAACCTGCACTGGGCGTAGGACCGGGTAACGTACCTTGCTTTATCGAGAAAAGCGCGGATATCAATCAGGCAGTAACGGATTTGATCCTGTCCAAGTCTTTCGACAACGGCATGATCTGTGCTTCCGAGCAAGCGGTCATCATTGAAGAACCGATCTTCGATCAAGTGAAGAAAAAAATGATTGCAAATGGCTGTTACTTTGTTAACAAAGATGAAGCAGCAAAATTGACAGCAGGTGCGATTAATGCCGAGAAATGTGCGGTGAACCCGGCGATTGTTGGTCAATCTGCGGTTAGCATTGCAAAATTGTGTGGTATTGAAGTTCCAGCAGGCACCAAAATTCTCGTGGCCGAGATTGAAGGGGTAGGTACCAAATTCCCATTGTCGGCTGAGAAATTAAGCCCGGTACTGGCTTGTTACAAAGTTAAAACGGCAGCAGAGGGAATTGAACGTGCAGCAGAAGTGGTTGCTTTTGGCGGCATGGGTCACTCCTCGGTTATCCACTCCACAAATGAAGAAGTGATCGGCAAATTCGCAGATCGTCTGCAAACCGGACGGATTATTGTGAACTCACCATCCACACACGGTGCCATCGGGGATATCTACAACACAAACATGCCGTCATTGACACTGGGATGCGGATCATACGGACGTAACTCGACTTCTTCCAACGTAACCGCTGTGAACTTAATCAATGTGAAAAGGGTGGCTCGCCGTACCGTGAATATGCAATGGTTCAAAGTGCCGAACAAAGTCTACTTCGAAAAAGGGGCAACGCAGTATCTTGCCAAAATGCCTGACATCACACGTGTGGCCATTATTACGGATGCCATGATGGTGAAACTTGGATATGTTGAAAAGGTAGAACACTATCTGCGTCAACGCCAAATGCCAGTAGCGATCGAAGTATTCTCTGATGTAGAACCCGATCCATCCACAACGACGGTAGATCGCGGAACCGAAATGATGCGCCGCTTCCAACCAGACTGCATTATCGCACTCGGCGGTGGATCACCGATGGATGCTGCCAAAGCCATGTGGTTGTTCTATGAATACCCAGACACGGACTTCAACGACCTGAAACAAAAATTCATGGATATCCGCAAACGGATCTACAAATATCCACGTCTCGGCGTAAAAGCGAAATTTGTAGCGATCCCAACCACATCCGGTACAGGTTCTGAAGTGACATCGTTCGCGGTTATCACAGATAAAAATCAAGGTAACACCAAATATCCATTGGCCGACTATGAGCTGACACCAGACGTAGCGATTGTCGATCCGGAGTTCGTATACTCCCTGCCTAGAACAGCCGTTGCAGATACAGGTATGGACGTACTGACGCATGCGATTGAAGCTTATGTATCTGTTATGGCAAATGATTACACGGATGGACTTGCGATCAAAGCAATCCAACTGGTGTTCCAATACCTGGAGCAATCTGCGCTGCAAGGTGATAAACTGGCACGTGAAAAAATGCATAATGCTTCCACGATTGCAGGTATGGCGTTTGCCAATGCATTCCTGGGCATTAACCACAGCTTGGCGCACAAATGGGGCGGTCAGTACCACACCGCACACGGACGCACCAATGCAATCCTGATGCCACACGTCATTCGTTACAACGCGAAAAAACCGACCAAATTTGCATCGTTCCCGAAATATTCTCACTTTGTAGCGGATGAGCGGTATGCCGAAATTGCCCGTATCTTGGGATTGCCTGCACGTACGACAGAAGAAGGCGTAACCAGTCTCATCAATGCGATTCGCAAACTGAACAAAACATTGGGCATTGAAGAATCGTTCCAGGAAATCGGATTTGATGCCAAAGACTTTGAAGCACATGTCGATTATCTGGCTGACCGTGCCTTCGAAGACCAATGTACAACCGCCAATCCAAAGCTGCCATTGGTAACTGAACTGGCTGATGTATACCGCAACGCTTTCTACGGAAAGTTTGAATAACAAATTTAGATCGAAGCATGCCTTACGGCAAGAAGATTAGGGTTCCCCGAGAGGGGAGCCCCGATTGCCGTCTTTCACACAATAAAGAAGAGGGCAGAAAAACAGAAGAGCGAGCATCTGTTTTTCAGGATTTATTCTAAGATTTGATTTGCTCCAAGCATAGAGGAGCAAAGGGTTCTATAGAGGTTACACGGAATTCGTGATGTGGCTGTTTGAGCCAGATGTTCACACAATAACGAGAGGGCAGAAAAACAGAAGAGCGAAGCATCTGTTTTTCAGGATTTATTCTAAGATTTGATTTGCTCCGAGCATAGAGGAGCAAAGGGTTCTATAGAGGTTACACGGAATCCGTGACGTGGCTGTTTGAGCCAGATGTTCACACAATAACGGAGTGGGCAGAAAAAACTGAAGAAGCGGAGCGTTCGCCTTTATCCCCGGATTTTCCCCTTTGAAATATAAAATTGAAAAAATCCGGGGATAACAGCGATCGGAAGTTGTTCTGCCCGCGCAGTGGCTAAGTGTGAATTTACAGGGGTCAATGCGACACAGCGCAGATGGAGTGAGTTAGTTCACTGGCTTTGTGACAAAAATCACAGATGATGAAAGCCCCAAGTCGTATACTGAAAATGTAAGAAAAACATTCATCCCGCGGTTCCGGTTCCCAAGTAGAGAGAACATGTTCCGGTTTATGTGAAACAATTCACATTAATCGCGGCTCTGGGCACACAATGCTACGAATGAAGCAAGATGTTATGTGTCCAGAAATCCAAATTAGTGGAGGGATTACGATGTCGGTGATTGAAAAAGATGTCAAACAACAAACAGGCTGGAGAAACTTTACCAAAGGAACATGGACCAAATCCGTAGATGTGAATGATTTTCTGGCACACAACTTGTCTCCGTATTACGGTGACGAAGCATTTCTCGCAGGTGCAACCCAGAATACCAAAGAATTGTGGGAGATCGTATCTGATCTGACCAAAAAAGAACGTGATAACGGCGGTGTCCTTGACGTTGACGTGAACACACCAGGTACTATTATTTCTCACCAACCCGGTTATCTGGATCAATCCAAAGAGCAGATTGTCGGCGTTCAGACCGATGCTCCGTTCAAACGTTCCATTCAACCAACAGGCGGAATCCGCATGATGATTGACGCATGTGAGGCATATGGCTTTGAAATGCCACAGGGCGTCATTGATATATTTACAAACATTCGCAAAACACATAATCAGGGTGTATTCGATGCTTATACTTCCGACATGCGTGCAGCGCGTAAAGCAGGAATTATTACAGGTCTGCCAGATGCTTACGGCCGTGGCCGAATCATCGGTGACTATCGTCGTGTAGCTTTGTACGGGGTAGACTTCCTGATTCGTAACAAAAAAGGCGAACTGAATGCACTCGAAGTTGATGTTATTGATGAAGATGTCATTCGTCTGCGGGAAGAATTGTCTGAACAGATTCGTGCATTGCAAGAATTGAAACAATTGGGCGATATGCACGGGTTCGATATTTCCTTGCCAGCGACAACAGCAAAAGAAGCGTTCCAATGGTTGTACTTCGGTTATCTCGCTGCGATCAAAGAACAAAACGGTGCTGCGATGTCACTGGGACGTGTATCTTCTTTCCTGGATATCTACATTGAACGTGACCTGCAAGAGGGCATTTTGTCCGAAGAACAGGCTCAGGAATTGGTTGACCATTTTGTAATGAAACTGCGGATTGTCAAATTCCTGCGTACACCGGATTACAACGAACTATTCAGTGGAGATCCAACATGGGTGACTGAGTCCATCGGTGGTATGTCCGTGAATGGTGAAACACGTGTAACCAAAAACAGCTTCCGTTTCCTGCATACGCTGCACAACCTGGGTCCTGCACCAGAACCGAACCTGACTGTTCTCTGGTCAACGAAACTTCCAGAAGCTTTCAAAGATTATTGCAGTAAAGTATCCATCGAAACCAGCTCAATCCAGTATGAAAATGATGATCTGATGCGTCCGATCTACGGTGACGATTACGGTATTGCATGCTGTGTGTCGGCTATGAAGATCGGGAAACAAATGCAATTCTTCGGCGCTCGTGCCAACCTGGCTAAAGCTCTCCTGTATGCGATCAACGGTGGTCGTGACGAGAAATCCGGAGCACAAGTTGGACCTGAGTATCCTGCCATTACTAGCGAAGTGCTGGATTACAATGAGGTTATGAAACGCTTCAAACCAATGATGGAGTGGCTGGCTAAGCTGTATATGAACACCCTCAACGTCATTCACTACATGCACGATAAATACAGCTATGAGCGTATCGAAATGGCATTGCATGACCGTGACATTGTACGTACGATGGCTTGCGGTATCGCTGGTCTGTCGGTTACAGCAGATTCACTGAGTGCGATCAAATATGCCAAAGTAAAACCAATTCGTAACGAACAAGGCATCGCTGTTGATTTCGAAATCGAAGGAGACTTCCCTTGTTACGGTAACAATGAAGACAGCGTAGACAGCATTGCTGTTGAACTGGTCGAGAACTTCATGGGCATGATTCGCAAGCACAAAGCTTACCGTAACGCAGTTCCAACACAATCCGTTCTGACGATCACTTCCAACGTGGTATATGGTAAGAAAACAGGGACTACACCGGATGGTCGTAAAGCAGGTGAACCATTTGCTCCAGGTGCAAACCCAATGCATGGTCGTGACAAAAAAGGTGCACTGGCATCCCTTGGCTCGGTAGCCAAATTGCCTTATGAACACAGTCTTGACGGGATTTCCAATACCTTCTCCATCGTGCCAAAAGCATTGGGTAAAGAGGAGACTACACGTAAATCCAATCTGACTGCGATGATGGATGGTTACTTCGGTCAAAACGCTCATCACCTGAACGTTAACGTATTTGATCGTCAGCAATTGATTGATGCGATGGATCACCCGGAAAACTATCCACAACTGACTATACGGGTATCCGGATATGCCGTTAACTTCATTAAACTGACTCGTGAACAACAGTTGGATGTCATCAACCGTACGTTCCATGGCTCGATGTAATTGATTTGCAAGTAGAAGACCGCTAGAGCAAGGTATTCCAAATCATATTAAACGCATAGCGGATGCGGATACAGAAAGGAAGAGGCAGCATGGTTAACGGACATATTCATTCACTCGAAACTTTCGGGACGGTTGACGGCCCAGGCATCCGCTTTGTGCTTTTTATGCAAGGATGTCTACTCAAATGTCAGTATTGCCACAACCCTGATACTTGGGCGTTGGATGGCGGAAAAGAAATGACGCTTGAGGAGGTATTGGCTGAAATTGAGCCGTACCTATCCTACTACCGCAGCTCCGGAGGCGGGCTCACGATATCTGGTGGAGAACCAACGTTACAGGCTCACTTTGTAGCCGAAATCTTCAAGGAAGTGAAGCGGCGCTGGGGATTGCATACGACACTGGATAGCAACGGTTTTAACGAACCGGAACGGATTCACGATCTGTTGGATCACACAGACCTGGTTCTGCTGGACCTCAAACATATTGATGATGAGAAACACATCAAGTTGACAGGCAAATCCAACGAGAGAACGTTGAAAACGGCCAAGTGGTTATCGGAGCAAGGTCGGAAAATGTGGATACGCCACGTGTATGTTCCTGGCATTCATAACGAGGAAGAGGATCTGCTTAACCTCGGACGGTTTATTGGAACATTAAATGGCGTCGAAAAGTTCGAAATTCTTCCATACCATCAGATGGGGATCTACAAATGGGAGGCGCTTGGCAAAGTATATCCACTGGATGGAGTTCCTTCACCAAGTGAAGAAGAAGTGGAGCGGGCGTATCGCCTGATCGAACAAGGTCGCCAGTAAACGGCTGGCGTGGCTTGTTCAGGTAAGTGATCTAACCTTTATATAGTAAAAACAATCAACCAAGCAGTCCTTGCGAACATGTTTCGCAGGGGCTGTTTTTTTGCTGTTATCCATTGTAAATGCAAGATTATGGGTCCAGTGAAGGATTTTATCCCTCCATTGATGAATTGTCATCCTTACGATGTAAGCTCCGGCTTTTTATAATCAGAGTGTAAAGCCAAATGCTCAATATCTTGAGGAGGGTCAACCAGATGAAAAAAAGAATGACATTACTGCTTTCATTATTGCTTATCACTTCATGGACTTTGGCGGGATGTGCAAGCTCAAGTAACGAGCCACAGCAAGGCGCAGGCAATACACCTGTGGAGGAAATAAGTAAGGAACCGGTTGAAATGCTTCTCCGCCACACACAGGTGGGAGCCGATAAACAGAAAAGACTGACCATTCTGCAGGATGTTGTGGACAAAGTTGAGGGTGAGATACCCAATCTGACCTTCACGCTGGATGGTGTCGAATCCGATGTGAATCGTAAGGAAAAGCTTCGCGGAGAGATGGCCGCAGGTAACCCGCCGGATATATTTGAACTGTTCGGTAGCCCGGATTCCAAAGTTTATGCCAAGGAAGGTATGCTGCTTGATCTGACCCCAATCCTGCAAGAGCTGGGCATTCAGGACCAGTTTACATCCCTTGAGCCGTTTACGTATGAAGGCAAAGTATATGGACTGCCGATTGGCGGTTCGGGCGAAGGTTTTTTCTATAATAAAGAGTACTTCGAACAAAAAGGATGGAAAGCCCCAACTACCATGGCTGAACTGGACAATATACTGGCTGAGATCAAGGCTGATGGCAAAGTGCCGCTTGCTTCCGCATCTAAGGCGGGCTGGGTGCCGCTTATGTTAACCAACCATCTGTGGTCCCGGTATGCCGGGCCGGAGATTACCGCAAAGTTTGCAACAGGTGAAGCGAAGTGGACCGATCCGGGTGTTGTGCAAGGTTTTGCCAAACATAAGGAATGGGTGGATAAGGGTTATTTCAAAAAAGGTGAACTGGGCTTTGAGTATGCCGAATATACCACGCAATTTACAAGTGGAGAAGTGGTATTAATGTATGACGGAACATGGAAATCATCTGTATTTAAGGAAGGTCAGAGCGGTGAATCGCTCATTGGCAAGGTTGGATTCTTCAATATGCCTCCGGTAGAGAACGGAGCAGGAGATCAGACGTCTTTGATGCGTGATGTGAACAATGGATACGGGTTCTCGGCAGCAGTGGCGGATGACCCGCAGAAGCTGGACGCAGTGAAAGCTTTTATCAAAAATTTCTACAATGAAGATATGCAGATCCGCGGCCTTGTGGAAGACGGTGTGTTGCCTGCCATGAAGCTGGACGAGAAAGTGCTGACCGATAGCATTACCGATGATCTGATGAAAGAAATTGTGGCTGTGCTTAATGCGTCCAAGACGTCGTTCCCGGCATTTGATGCACTTGTTCAGGCCGATGTGACGACAGAGATCAGCAATCTGCAAATCCAGAAGTTGATTGGTGGACAGACCACGCCAGAGAAAATGGCAGAAGAGCTGCAAAAGGTGCAGGAGGAAGCAAACGCTTCCGTGGAATAAATCAATCCAAGTTGAAACTGCGATCGTTGAAGTGACTGAAGGAGGCTGACCATGAATACTTCACTCCGCAGCCCGTTAATCTATACGTTGTTTGTAATGCCAGCCCTAATTCTGTTTGTAATGTTCTTCTTATACCCTATTGGTAGCTCCCTGTATTACAGTCTGACGAGTTGGAATGGGGTATCGGCTGAGCCACGTTTTGTGGGTTTATCCAATTATGTGAAAGCACTGACCGATGAACGGTTTTGGATTTCCACACGGAATAACGGCTTTTTCATCGGATTTTCGGTACTGATTCAGGTACCCCTGATCGTCCTGTTTTCGCTTCTGATTGCCAATGTGAAAAGACTGAAAGGTCTGTATAAAACCGCTGTTTTTTTACCATCCATTATGTCGACTGCCGTTATCGGTATCTTATGGGGGTTTATCTATGAACCCAATATCGGACTATTAAACAAAATACTTCATGTGCTTGGTATCGATCCAATCTACTGGTTATCGGATAACCGATTTGCCATGTTGTCCATCTTGGTGACCAATGCCTGGCAGTGGACGGGATTTTACATTGTCATGGTGCTGGCGGCCATACTGGCGATTCCCCGTGATCTGGATGAAGCGGCTGCAATTGATGGGGCAACGGCGGTACAACGTGCAATGCGAATTACGTTGCCGCTGATCCGGCCGATCATTTCGGTGGTGATCATGTTGTCCATCGCAGGTGCCATGAAAGCAGCAGACATCGTGATTGTCATGACCAAAGGTGGGCCCGCCGGGTCCACCGAGGTTCTGGCCACATACATGATCAAATACGCGATTACCAACTTCAAATATGGCTATGGCAATACCATTGCAGTGCTGATCTTTGCTCTGACGCTTGTGCTCACTGCGGTGTATCAACTGCTGGTGGCGAGGCGGAGCGAGAAGGTGGAATATTGATGCCGAAAAGCATAAAAAGTAGTATACCTCATGTGTTGTTAATGTTGTACTTGATAGCGATTTTGTTTCCTTTTTTATTTGTAATTTTTTCTTCATTTAAGCAGGATAACAATGAAATCGCCCTGAATCCATTCGGTTTACCTACAACATGGGAGTTTAACAATTACGTGGAGGCTTGGGTGAATGCCAAGATTGGCACGTATTTCTGGAACAGCCTGTACATTTCGGTTTTATCGTCGGCGTGTACGATTGTGCTCGGTGCCATGTTTGCTTTTGCCGTAACCCGGATGAGACACCGGAGATGGAGTCTGTTTCTGTACAGTCTGATTCTGGCGGGTATGCTTATTCCCAACAATGCACTTATGCTGCCGATTTATCTGCTTGTTCGCAAAATGGGCATATTGGATACACATCTGGCATTGATTGTGCCCTATGTGGCCAATGCGATCCCCTTTACAATTATTATCCTGGCGGCTTTTATGCGTTCTCTGCCTGGGGAGATTGAGGAAGCGGCGGTCATGGACGGCTTGAGGGCCCCGGGTATCTTTGCTAAAATAGTGATACCTCTTACAGTTCCAGCCATTGTTACGGTTTTTATCGTTAATTTCCTCGGCAACTGGAACGAATTTTTACTCGCCAACTATTTCTTATCCACCGATAAATTGCGTACGCTGCCAGTGGGCATGGTCCAGTTTCGGGATCAATATCAGATGAACTATGCCCAGATGTCGGCAGGTATTGTATACAGTGTTGTACCTGTACTTGTGATCTACGCTATACTTCAGGAGAAAATTATAGAAGGAGTAACTGCAGGTGGTGTCAAAGGTTAATACCATGAACCAGTGAATAGGGAGAACGGGATATGAACTTGCGAATGAAGCTGGCCTTGGCATTTCTGCTGCTGATTATTGTACCGATGTGTGCACTGGGCATTGGCATGTTTCTGGTCACATCACATACGATTGAGAAAAAATACAATCAACAGGCTGAATATGCGCTTCAGGCCATCAGCTACAATATCGAGAATGTATTTCAGCAGATTAATAATGTGACCGACAACGGGATAGCGACATCGGTTTTTCAAATGGCGTTGAATGCCAAAGATCCGACCAAGCAGGATCTGGGAACCGGTAATCAGTTATCCCTGAATGCCAGCCAGCGCAATTTCCGTTCCCTTCTATATAATTATCCGTTCATTAGTTATGCCTTTTTATATGATTTGCGTTCTTCCGAGAATAACCAGATTGTCTCCATTTTCACCAAAGAAAACTTTCAAGCCCTTCCTTTTCAGCAATTCAAAGTGCATCCCTTATTCAACGAAATTCAGCAACTTAATGGCGTGCCTAAATGGCTCGCACCTCTGGAATATCCCGAATTAACCGGGGTAGAGCCTGTCTTCACCCAGATCAGACTGGTCAAAGAACTCAGTTATTTTCAAAATATCGGCGTGCTTGTTGTTCAGATCAAAAAAGGAGAGATCGACCGGATCTTCCGTCACCTGCAAATCAGCGATTCGGCACAGGATACGTCGTTCCTGTTAATTAACGAAGAAGGGCTCATTGTCTATGATCCTGCAGGGATCTATAACGGTGAGAACATGCAAAACCTTGGTGCTGAATCCGGCAGGTACGGTCCCGGTTTTAGCAGTGTCAGAACGGTCTTTGACGGCAAAGAGAGCATCATTTCGCAATATCATCTGAAGAACTATAACTGGAGTCTCGTCAGTGTGACTTCATGGGAAGCCTTATCTGCGGAAACCAATGCCTTTGCCGGTTGGTCTGTCATCATTATTCTGTCATGCCTGCTCGCAGCGATGATCTTTAATCTTTTTTTCATGAATCGCATTACGGGTAACATTGCTGTACTTGTAAGGTTTATGCGTCGTGTGGATGATGGTGACTTTAATGCGAGGGTGGAAGGAAAAGGATTCGATGAAATGCAGTTGCTTGCGCAAGGGTTCAATGAACTATTGGATCGGATCGGGGGATTATTCCGTCGCGTTCGGGCAGAGCAAGAGCAGAAGGCCCAAGCGGAACTGCGTGTACTACAGGCCCAGATCAAACCTCATTTTCTGTTTAACACATTGGAATCCATTAATGGATTAGCGCTGCGAGGGGAGGGCCGCAAAGTAAGCGAGATGGTGACCAGACTTGGCAATATGCTTCGTATCAGCATTCAGGATCAGGAGGAGATTCCGCTGGGTGAGGAAATAAGACATTTGCAGAGTTATCTGGAGATTCAACAGTACAGGTTCAGTGATTTGTTCACCTATGAGATTGACATTCCACCCCATCTATACAGCTCAATTCTGCTTAAGCTTACCCTTCAGCCTCTGGTGGAAAATAGTATTCAACATGGGTTTGAGGGGATCACCTATCCAGGTGTACTGCGGATAAGCGCATATGCAGAACGGGGTCATCTGGTGTTATGTGTTGAGGATAATGGGATCGGTATTCCCCAGGAAATGCTCGCACGATTTGAGTATATGGCAGAAGATCCGCCGGAAGATATGCTCACGGAAGGGGCGGAATCATTATCGTCCATAACGGAACGCAGGGGATTGGGATTACGAAGTGTGGCAGATCGAATTCGTATTCAATATGGGGCCGGGTATGGCATATTTATATGTTCAGCACCGGGGTATGGCACAGTTATTCGATGCATCATTCCATTATATGAGCAGGAGGAAGCCGGATGAATCTGACTGCAATGCTGGTTGACGATGAGCTGCCGATTCTGGAGAATCTGAACTACATTTTACCCTGGGAAGAGATGGGGATTGAAATCACAGGTACAGCGAGAAGTGGTGTAGAAGCGCTGGGGAAAGTAACAGAAAGTCATCCAGACATTCTCTTGTGTGATATTCGGATGCCGTCTATGGATGGATTGGAACTTATTCGTTTGCTGCGAGAGCAGGGTGAAACGTGTGAGATTATTTTGCTGACCGGTTATCAGCAGTTTGAATATGCTCGAACCGCTATCCAATATAACGTACATGAATACATATGTAAGCCAATTGATTATTTGAATCTGGAACATAAACTGCGTGAGCTTACCGGGCAGATCCAGAAGAGACGTCTGGAAAACGAATCGCAACGTTATCGCAGCCAAGAGATGGAAAGCTGGATCAGACACAAACAGTTGATTGACCTGTTACGAGGAGAAGCACCGTTGAAGGTTGCCTATCCTGCCTCTGTTCCTGAATTCATAACAACTGCTACACCGTATACGTTGCTGCTGGTGGATGCGGTCGGTTATTTTCGCCATTCTATCGGCTGGTCCGAGCTTCAGCATCAACGATGGCATGAGACCTTAAGTTCCAGACTTAGGGAAGTGGCAGATCGAATTACGGAGGACTGTCAGATTCTTTCGACCCGCAAAGGGGAGTGGTGCATCCTGCTGGAGGCATCAGGTGAGTGGAAACGTCGCTCAGAGGAACTGGCCCATCAACTGTGTCTCGAATTAAATGTGATATTGTCTCTGGATTCAAATGTGAAGGTTAGGATAGTTCAGGATGCTGTGCCCGTGAACCTGAAAAGTCAAATTCTGGAGCGATACCGGCATTGTCAAAAAATACTGATGTCCCATTCGGAGAGTGAAGACAAGGTGCTGAAGGCGAGTTGTCCCGAAACCACCTTATCGTATGATCATATGGCCTCCAAAGGGGCTAACTCATGGATTACAAGAGAAGATCTGGAGTTTGTTACTCGGTGGATTCGTCAAGGGAACAAGCAGGGGTTACGTGATGTATTGGAGCGGCTTAAACAGCAAATGGGGAATTCAGGACAATCCTTCAACAGGATAGATGAAACCAATCTTCGGTTTATGCTTGTACACATGCTTCGGGAACTGCGTGAAGTACAGGCCCTCGCTGAAGAACACGAAGTGAACTTTTGGAATGCACTGCAAGGGGCTGTATCCATGAGGGAACTCCTTGAACTTGCAGAGGTTGTTACCCATGCCTCTCAGGGCAAACAAACGCAACCACGTCCTTCTGTATCGGAACTGATCCTCTCTGCATGTGAGTATATGGACGCACGGCTGCAACAGGACTTGGGAATAGATGAAGTCTCAGATTGGCTTGGAATCAGCCCGGGATACTTTTGCCAACTATTTAAAACCCAAATGGGTGTTACTTTTGTGGAATATATGACGCAGAAACGGATGGAAAGTGCCGCTTTATTGTTGAGTACAACCGAATGGAGCATTACAGCGATTGGGGAAGCCACAGGTTTCAAGGAGCGCCGGTACTTCTCCAAGGTGTTTCATAAACACTTCCACATGAAACCCTCCGAGTACAGGCAGAGTAAACAATTGGGTTTGTAGTAGCAAGGGAAACGGGAGGAGAGGTCGAATGAAACCCTTGAATGATCTGACATTGGGGCAAAAGGTAGGACAATTGTTGATGTGTGGATTTCACAGTCAGCACGCAGATGGACAGATTACTCGTTTAATCCGTGACTATCACGTCGGGGGTGTCATTTATTTCCGGCGTAATGTCGAAAGTGTAGATCAATTGACACGGCTATCCGCCGAACTGCAAGAGATGGCTGCTGAAGCAGGGGCTCTACCACTCATGATTTCGGTGGACCAGGAAGGTGGCATGGTTGCACGGATTGACCAAGAGGGAATGACCCAAGTACCGGGTAATATGGCGCTTGGTGCGACAGGCAATGCGGAATATACTCTGGAGTGTGCTCAAATTCTGGGTCGTGAGTTAAAAAACATCGGTATTGATATGAACCTTGCGCCAGTGGTCGACGTGAATAACAACCCGCTTAACCCGGTTATCGGTGTGCGTTCGTATGGTGAACATGCTGAAAGTGTGGCCGCTCATGGCGTAGCAGCCATCACCGGATATCAATCACAGGGCATAGCTGCTACTGCCAAACATTTTCCTGGACATGGAGATACCGCTGTAGATTCTCATCTTGGTATGGTTACGGTACCTCATGATCGAAACAGGCTGGAACAGATGGAGTTGTTACCGTTCCGCAAGGCGATTGAGGCCGGAGTTGATGCTATTATGACAGCTCATGTGATGTTCCCTTCGATTGAACCCGAGCCCATTCCGGCTACGTTGTCATATAAGGTGTTAACGGGTCTGCTACGTGAGGAAATGGGTTTTGAAGGCATTATTATTACAGACTGTCTTGAAATGCATGCGATATCCAAGCCATATGGGGTAGCTGAAGCTGCCGTTCGTGCTGTGGAAGCAGGAGCAGATCTGATTCTGGTGAGTCATACCTTGCAAGATCAGGTTGCTGCGCTGGAAGCCATTGTGGAAGCAGTTCGAACGGGCCGGATCTCGGAAGAGGTTATTCATCAGGCGGTTGAACGCATTATGACATGGAAAAGAAAGCGCTGTGGGCAGCAGAATGATCATCTGGTTTCGCCGAAAGCGAGTGAAACGGTCGAAGCAACCGATGTCGAACCTGTTAATTGCACTAAACCCACTGAGCCCAACGAATTGACGTTGTTCAAGATTGCTTCAAGCAGTATTACCATCGTTCATAATGATGGGCTGTTGCCGTTGGACCCAGAGAAGGGCGTATATGTCATCTGGCCTGAGGTTGTGCAACGGACAGAGGTGGATGAACCATGGTCCCATACAGAATCGTTGGGTATGGCGTTATCGCAGCTGCGAGGCAGAGTTCGTGAGCACAAAATTACAACGCAGCCCACTTATGATGAAACAGATCGGATATTGGCTGATGTGTCAGATAGTGAACAAGTTATCGTATGTACGTACACATCGGCAGGTCATCTTCCGAAAGGGCAGCAGTTTTTGGTTGAAAAGCTTAGTAAAAATCATTCGCTGATTGTAATTGCTCTACGCAATCCATATGATCTGCTGGAGATCTCGAGGCCGGGTAGTTATGTATGTACATATGAGAATACACCTGCAGTTGTTCGGGTACTGTCCCATGTGTTAACCGGTGGACTGCAACCAACAGGAAGTCTACCTGTCCGTTTGCGCTAGACCTATTTAATCCTTACATCTCTCTGCGATATGGTGCTAATTGACCATCTCCTGGAGAGATTTTTTTGTTGGAATTTTCTATTGGTTAATTTTGGGATATGAATGCCAAAAAGATAATTGATAGATAACTATTTTCATAGTATTTTCCTTCTATTAAAAGTTTACAATTCTCCTCTTAACTTTTTAGCAACTTTTCCCGGTTCCAAGCGTCTAATAATATGACTTTTTGAGGGGGATATTTATAAAATGGGAGCAGAAGGAGCCAAAGACAAAGAATGAATTTGAAGAAGAAATTGTCCATACTTACCGCTTTTGCTGTGTTTCAGGCGTTTGCAGTGATTCCTGCCAATGCACAATCAGCAGATCAGAGCGATACTACATCAGTGAATACAGCCAAAGTTAAATCCGTGGAGGTTGTGAAGAAAGAACAGACCATCGCGGAATCCGAAGTGAAATCCGGAACAAACACTCCAACATCAAATAATGAAACAACTGAAGAAGTGAACCCTCCTGAGACAGATGTTCCTACAGGAACAGACGCGACTCCTGTTGAGCCGGTAATTGAACCTATGGACGAAGAAGGTACAGCTGAGGAAACACCAGCACCTGCACCAGTAGAAGTGGAGCAACCATCTACAGGCGGTTCATCTGTTGCTGGAGGCCGGGGTGGAGACCTCACTCTTTATATGAACAGTAATAAAATGATGCAAGATGGCAAAACATATCTTGCTGGACAGCCGATGGCTGTAAAAAATGGTGTATCCTATGTAGCGATCCGTGCTCTCGTTGATCGGGTTGGCTATGATGTCAAATATGATAACACAACTAAAGAAACGATCATTATTAGTGGTGAAGATGAGCTGCGTTTCAAAACAAACAGCAAGATTTATACCGTTAATGGTGTGTCCAGAACGATGAAGGGCGCGGCTTATCAACAAAAAAATACGTTCATGGTGCCGTTGACTTCAATTACACAGGCTCTGGACATTACGTATAAAGTAAATCAATCTGCAAAAACGGTTGTATTGAATCTGAGTACCAAACCGGTGGCAAGCTTCACGGTACAAAAAGAGGTCTTTGCCGGAGATCAGGTAACCTACACAACCAGATCCAGCTCTCCCAAGGGACTCAGCATTGTAGATGAGCGTTGGACTGGCCGTCAGGATTCATTCGACCAACCAGGTGTATACACAGTAACCTATGCGGTCCAGGATTCAAGTGGTCAGTGGAGTGATCCGTATTCGGTTACGATTAAGGTTGAAAGACCGAATCTGCCTCCTGTCGCGATGTTTACAACAGATAAAGAAGAATACAAAATGGGTGAGAAAATCACTTATATTGATCAAAGTACAGATGATGAGAACGCAATTGTAAAAACAGAATGGGATAACAATGCACTTGCATTCTTTGTTCCAGGACCCAAGACCGTAACGATTACAGTTACCGATAAACATGGTGCTAGCGATAGCTATACCAAGATGATCAATATTACGGGAGAAACACTTTATAGTGTGACTGACTTTAATCAATTGTTCACACCAGTCGGTGAGAAGTTCACTTTTGACGGTGGTGGAGTACCGGCATTGGAGAAAGTACCTTTCACTTATTATGATGAACCAAGTCTGCTGATCCGCAGTAACAGCCCTGAAACCGTGAATACGGAAGGCATTGTGTACAAGGAATCTTCCTTTGGACAGACACGCTTCATGATTCACCATGTGAACAACACGGGCAAAAGCGTAAAAATGTATGTTGTAGCGACAAACAACAATGCATACACGGCATCCATTGACCAGCAAAACATGGGTTTTGCAGGACCGTCTCCTTTTGCAACGGTAGCTGGAAAGCTGTCCATTGACCGTTGGTTCCAGTCGATGCAGAATGGTACCGGACAAAAGAAAGTGTACATCCAGCCAGGAGAAAGCAAGCTGATTCTTAATGATCTGAGCGTTCTTCCGATGAAACAGGGACAAGTCATTTCCTTGTATTCGGATGTATTCAGTGACTATGAACTGGATTACAACATTATCATGATCGAAGAAAACAAGGACCCGATGGAAGTGTTATCGAGCCTGCCGGTTCTGGATCGTGATGGAGTTCACAACCGTGGTACCTATCCAAATGCAACACGGATCATTACGTATGACCAAGAAGTAGGGTCGAAACCTGCACGTCTTCCACTTGGAGACAATGCAAGTGATCCAAACCTTGTGGGAACGGACCCTATGGCTTTCACTGAAGCGTCCAACGCAGGTAACTTCGGTGTATTGTACAAAATCACATTGAATAATGTTGCTCCGCGCACTTTAATTTCATTCAACCCTCGTGGAGGCAGATATTCAGGTGTGGCACTCGTGAATGGACAGGTCGTTCAGATTTCCACAGGTAAATCTGTAACTGCACCTAATGAGCAAAGCGTTATGTATCGCACAGGTTCGTACGGCGAGAGTGTAACCATTCTCTTCTCGGCGGCACCAGGAAGTAACTTGCCTGTTAACCTGCTGTTCACGCCGCTTCCGGCTGAAAAGTAATAATATGAACCTGCACGGACGGTTTGGAGTGAAAGCTTATATCATATATACCCGTTCACCCCAAAAGTCGCCCGAACGATTGATCATCTGAACCGTCAGGAAGGGACTCCATCAAAATGCAATGTCATTAGCTCAAGCTAGACTAATGGCAATGCATGTGCATGGAGTCCTTTTTATGTGATGTTGGAATGACCTAACCCGGTGTCTTCGTTGACTCTAATCGTAATTTGATGCATTATTAGAGGTATACAAGAAAGCAAAAGTTTTTGCTTTTGCCGAATAAACTGTCGCTCTATGAATGATGCAAAATGCTCGTATGACAGGAGGTGCTTTAGATCATGCTGTCGACAGAACAGATTATTTCAACCATGTCCTCACAGGGGCTTCGCATTACCGATCAGCGGAAAACACTGGCCCGGTTATTTGCTGAGTCTCCGGGGTATCTTACACCCAAGGACGTCTATGAATATATGGGTAAGACATACAGCGGACTGAGTTTTGACACAGTATATCGGAATTTGCGGGTAATGCAGGAACTGGGTGTACTGGAACAGGTCATCTTCGAAGATGGCGTTAAATTCAAAGCGCACTGTAGTGAAGATCATCATCACCATCATATGATCTGTCTGAAGTGTCAGAAGACATATCCTATTATTTTTTGCCCGATGCAGCTTGCAGATGCGCCTGAGCAATTTCAGGTTGTAGACCACAAGTTCGAGGTATTTGGATATTGTAAGGACTGTGCAGAGCATGCTCCGGCCAAAGCGGCATCGGGACATACACACGCTCATGGGAAGCACTGACCATGAAGTTATCGCGCAGAATTGCTCAGGCACCCATTCGGGTGTACCGCAACTATATCTCTCCATTAACACCGCCAACATGTCGGTTCTATCCGAGCTGTTCGGCTTACGCCATGGAGGCGATTGAAGTACACGGTGCGCTCAAAGGTTCGTTGTTAACAGCGAAACGTATTGCCAAATGCCACCCGTTTCATCCAGGCGGTGTAGATCTGGTGCCACCAAAGGCGGAAAAGTCTATGATGGTATCAGAGTAACGATGTTGCCTGAAGTATTCGGGTGGTATGGAAGCAGGCAGGATTGAACTTGAGTATGCTGTCCACTTGACAAAGGGGTCCGCATTTCAGTATATTTTTCCTATATATGCGAGTTCAATAAGTCTAGTTTTAACTTTTTGAACAACTTCTATATGATTTCCAGTGAAGGGATAAGTACAGACACACCCCCAGTGCAGAGAGCCGGATGAGCTGAGAACCGGTCTGGGAGGAGGATGGAATATGGTCCCGGAGGAACCTCTTTCGAGCGTGCAGACAGTGATTTCAGAGCTGCTGTCGTAAGGCTGAGGCGTGATCCAGCGTTAATGGGCGGTCGAAGGACCGACAGAGCCTGTGTTTTGCGAAAAACATGGGGAATTTGGGTGGTAACACGTGAGAGCAACTCTCGTCCCATAGGGGCGGGAGTTTTTTGTGTTCTTTTTTAGTTGTTTTGGACGAAGGGATCACATGAAGCAGAAACATTTGAAGGAGGAGAAGTCATTCATGGCTGACCAAAAAACATTTTATCTGACAACCCCGATTTATTATCCGAGTGACAAATTGCATATTGGGCATGCGTATACAACTGTGGCGGGAGATGCGATGGTTCGTTACAAGCGTCTACGCGGTTACGATGCTCATTATCTGACAGGAACCGATGAACATGGCCAGAAGATTGAGCGCAAGGCACAAGAGAAAGGACAGACACCGCAAGCTTTTATCGACGATATCGTTGTGGGGATCAAGGAACTGTGGAACAAGTTGGACATTTCCAATGACGACTTTATCCGTACAACCGAAGAACGTCACAAAACCATTGTTCAGGATATCTTTGACCGTTTGCTGAAACAGGGAGATATCTACAAAGGTGAGTACGAAGGCTGGTACAGCATTCCGGATGAGACGTATTACACGGAGACTCAACTGGTGGATGTAGAGAAGAATGAGAATGGTGAGATTATCTCGGCCAAGAGCCCGGATAGCGGACACCCAGTTGAATTGGTCAAAGAAGAATCTTACTTCTTCCGTATGAGCAAATATGCAGATCGTTTGTTAAAATATTATGAAGAGAACCCGGGCTTTATTCAGCCGGAATCCCGTAAGAACGAGATGATCAACAATTTCATCAAGCCAGGTCTTGAAGATTTGGCCGTATCGCGGACTACATTTGAATGGGGCGTCAAAGTTAAAGGTGATCCAAAACACGTGGTTTACGTGTGGATTGATGCGTTGTCCAACTATATTACAGCACTGGGCTACGGTTCATCCGATGCATCCCTTTATAACAAGTTCTGGCCTGCGGATGTACATCTGGTAGGGAAAGAAATTGTTCGTTTCCATACGATCTACTGGCCAATTATGTTGATGGCATTGGATCTGCCTTTGCCGAAGAAAGTGTTTGCACATGGCTGGTTGTTGATGAAGGATGGCAAAATGTCCAAATCCAAAGGTAATGTCGTTGATCCAGTGACTCTGATTGACCGTTACGGTCTCGATGCACTGCGTTATTACCTGCTGCGTGAAGTACCGTTTGGTTCCGATGGTACCTTTACACCAGAGAGCTTCGTAGAACGTGTTAACTCCGACCTCGCAAACGATCTGGGTAACTTGTTGAACCGTACCGTTGCCATGGTAGACAAATATTTTGAAGGCAAAGCCCCTGCGTTTGCATCGAATGTAACGGAATTTGATGCTTCGCTGGAAGAAGCAGGCCATGCTACGGTGGAAAAAGTGGAACAGGCGATGGAAAACCTGCAGTTTTCCGTAGCACTGACAGCGATCAGCCAGTTTGTCAGCCGCACCAACAAATATATTGATGAGACGCAGCCATGGGCGCTGGCTCGTGATGAAGCAAAACGTGATGAATTGGCATCCGTTATGGCTCACCTGATCGAAAGCTTGCGAATTGCTTCCATCTTGTTGCAACCGTTCCTGACACGTGCTCCTCATAAAATCTGGGCACAGCTCGGCATTCAGGAAGGTGAACTTACGGCTTGGGATACAGCCAAGCAATGGGGTCTGGTTCCAACTGGAAACGCATTGCAAAAAGGTGATCCAATCTTCCCACGTTTGGATTCCGAACAGGAAATTGCTTATATTTCCGAAGCAATGACTGGTGGCCAAAAAGCGGCACAACCTGAAGCAAGTCAAGCAGATGCTGGAGCTTCAGCATCTGTTGAACCGGTAACTGCACCTGAGGGCACGGAAGAGATCGGGATTGACGATTTTGCCAAAGTTGAACTGCGTGTCGCGCAAGTCATTGCCTGCGAACCGGTCAAAAAAGCGGATAAGTTGCTGAAATTGCAGCTCGATCTAGGTTATGAGCAGCGCCAGGTCGTATCTGGAATTGCGAAGTTCTATTCGCCAGAAGAGATGGTTGGACGCAAAGTTATCTGTGTGACCAACCTCAAACCGGTGAAACTTCGTGGTGAACTGTCTCAGGGAATGATCCTTGCAGCATCGCATGGCGACCAGCTTACACTTGCTACAGTACCAGACAACATGCCTAATGGCGCACAAGTGAAATAAGAATTGAGTTATGAAATTGATTCAAATTCTGTCATAAAAATGACACAAGGTGGCCCGATGTAATTCGGGCCCCTTTTTTTGTTGATATAAATCGCATCTTAAGGGAAGAGAACAAGCATATACTGTTATGAACTCCGTACTTCAGGAAAGAATGAATAGGACGGGATAGCTTGACAAGTAGGTTCAGGTTACCTATAATTCTTTCAGTAATGTTTACGATTAAGAGATGCGGAGTGAATCATAATGACATTTTATAAAGTGCAACATCAAGCTCAGGATAACCGGATAGGGAAGACGAGCAAAAGAGGCAACATGAAGTTACTGTGGACGGGTTTGCTTATTCTCACTTTGCTGGTATTGTCAGCGTGTGGGCAGGATAGTTCCAATAATGCGAAGATTGTGGAAGGCAAGGTAAACGTTGTGACGACATTTTATCCTGTATATGCTTTTACGACTGCAATTGGTGGTGAGGATGCCAATGTTATTAACCTGCTGCCAACGGGAGTAGAGCCACATGACTGGACTCCGAAGAGTCAGGATATCGTTAATACGTCCAAGGCACAGCTGTTTCTCTATAATGGAGCTGGACTGGAAGGATGGGTTCCGAATTTCCTGAAGTCGCTGAATAGCGATACACAGGTGAAGTCTGTTGCCGTCAGTGAAGGTGTTAAGCTGTTAACTGCTGAGGGTGATGATGGGCACGGTCACGGCGAAGAGCACGAAGACGAGCATGCAGATGAACATACTGATGAGGCTGCAAGTGAAGATGTCGCTGATCATCATATTGATCCACATACGTGGGTTAGTCCGAAATCAGCCATGATCATGGCTGAAAACATCAAAAATAGTCTGGTCGAGGCAGATCCTGATCACAAAGCAGGTTACGAACAACGTTATGAAGAGCTTCGTACCAAGCTTGAGACGCTGGATCAGCGTTTTACAGATGAATTGGCTAACGTACCAAACAACGAAATTGTTGTCTCGCACCAAGCGTTTGGCTACCTTGCACGTGATTATGGATTAACCCAGCATGCCATTATGGGACTTTCCCCGGATGCTGAACCGACAGGACAGGATATTGTGAAGCTTGCGAAACTCGTTAAAGATGAGGGCATTAAATACATTTTCTTCGAAGAGCTGGTATCTGACAAATTGGCGAAAACACTGGCAAGTGAAGCAGGAGTGGAGACCATGGTCCTTAATCCGGTTGAGGGATTGACCAAGGAGCAGGCAACAAACGGGGATGATTATTTCACCCTCATGGAGAAAAATTTGCAAAATCTGCTGATCGCATTAAAATAAGATATAATGAAGAATTCAGATCGAAGAGTCTTTACCGTTCACGGTGAAGGCTCTTAGGACGCTATGGGATTCTTATATATAATGAAGGGCGGCTTTGCCATGCAGCAAATCATGCCACTATGTCATGATCCAATTATAGAGATCGAGAAACTATCATTTTCCTACGGGGACCAGCGAGTGATTGAGAATCTCGATTTTATGGCCCAGGAACGGGACTTTGTCGGGATTATCGGTTCCAATGGGGCGGGTAAAACGACATTGCTGCGCATGCTGGTAGGACTTCTTCCTCCTGCGCAGGGAGATATCAAACTATTCGGACAGTCGATCCGCAGGTTCAAGGACTGGGACCGAATCGGGTATGTGCCTCAAAAGAATGCATTTAACCCGTTGTTTCCTGCGACCGTTCGTGAAGTGGTCATGTCAGGCTTGTATAATAACAAAAACATGTTCCGTCGTATGTCTCGCAAATGTCAGCAACAGTGCACGGATGCGATGCAGGTCATGCGGATCGAGGATCTGGCGAACAAACGTATTGGTCAATTGTCCGGCGGACAGCAACAGCGTGTATTTTTGGCACGAGCGCTTATCAATCACCCTGATCTGTTGATTCTGGATGAACCTACCGTAGGTATTGATGCTGAATCACAGGCCAGTTTCTTTGAACTGATTACGCATATGCATGAACATCACCGAATGACTTTTCTAATGGTGTCTCATGATATGGATCGGATGGAGAGTTATCTGGGTTCTGAAGCTGTGGTAACGAATGGCAAAATTAATTTTCATGTCCGTCATTCGCATGAGGTACAGGATTGTGCTGAGACCAATCTGCAACATACCACTGCACAGGTACGCTAGCCGTATTATGGTCCATTAGATTAGAGTAAGGCCGAAGGAGTCGTGTTTGTTTTGGAAATATTAATGAGTGATTTTTTTCAGCGTGCCCTGGCGGGTGGATTGTTAATTGGCATTACCGCTCCGTTAATCGGACTGTTCCTGGTCTTGCGGCGGTTATCCATGATCGGAGACACCTTGTCTCATGTGACCATTGCCGGTGTTGCACTTGGATTCCTGATTGAAGTGTATCCCATTGCGGTGGGCTTGATATTTGCCGTGCTTGCTTCATTTGCGATAGAGAAATTGCGCAAAGCGTACAAGAGTTACGCCGAATTATCGATTGCCATTATCATGTCCGGTGGCGTGGCTCTTGCTTCCTTGTTCTTTACGCTGGGCAAAGGATATAATGCAGATGTCATGAGTTATTTGTTCGGCAGTATATATACATTAGACGCTACGGATCTGAAGCTCGTAGGTGTGGTTACGCTTATCGTGGTGATTGTAGTGGCATTGTTACATAAGGAATTTTTCCTGCTCAGCTTTGAGGAAGATGCGGCAGCGGTTACAGGGTTGCCTGTGAGAATTCTGAACATGTTAATCACTGTGATGACAGCACTTGTCATAAGCACGGCGATCAAGATTGTCGGTGCGCTTCTGGTGTCAGCACTATTGACGATTCCGGTAGCAGTCAGCCTGTTGATGGCCCGAAGTTTCAAATCCGCCATTATTTTGTCCGTAGTGATTGGCGAAATTGCCGTAGTCCTTGGACTGGTTGTAGCAGGTATCTGGAACCTCGCACCTGGAGCAACGATTGTATTATTGCTGATCATGATGCTGATTCTGACGATGATTGGAAAAAAAGGGTTCCGAGCCTGACGGCTAAACGAACAAGCACGAGAGCCCGGGGAAGGGAGACATCCGCTTCATGCCTGATGTTAATGTATGGATGGCTTTTGTAGCAGGTTTGGTCTCATTTATATCACCATGTTGTCTTCCGTTGTACCCATCATACCTCTCCTACATTACAGGTATGACGGTGCAACAATTGAAGGATGACCGCAATCAGCGAGAAGTCCGTTTTAAGACGATGACGCACACGCTGGCGTTTATTTTAGGCTTCTCGGCTGTATTTTATTCGCTTGGCCTGGGTGCTGGACTGTTTGGCCAATTTTTCAATGATAACCGAGAACTGATTCGGCAATTGTCTGCGATTTTGATTATGCTTATGGGGTTATTTTTGCTTGGTGTGTTCAAGCCACAGTTTCTGATGAAGGAACGCAAGCTGGATATGAAATGGAAACCAGCAGGCTATCTGGGCTCTTTTATATTTGGCATCGGTTTCTCAGCAGGCTGGTCGCCGTGTATTGGTCCCATTCTGGCAACAATCATTGCTATGGCTGCAAGTGAGCCCACAACTTGGCTGGCGTTGATTACAGGTTATACGGCAGGGTTTGCCATACCGTTTTTCATTTTGGCCTTTTTCATCGGTTCGACACGCTGGATCTTACGGTATTCCAATGTCATGATGAAAGTCGGGGGAGCATTAATGTTGTTCCTTGGGGTATTGCTTTTTACAGATCAGATGACGAAGATTACGATCTGGTTGCAGCAGATTACACCAGACTGGATGATCATTTAAACGGATGAACTGAATTTGAATTTAAAAATGCACGACAAAGCAGGCTACATGTTACCAGAGTCAATCTGGGTCATGTAACCTGCTTTTTAATCGTTTGTTAGGAATGTTTTTAACTGCATATGATTTTGGGCAATCCTGTTGTTCGTTTAGGTGAAGTAATCAATATTGGCTAGTGGGAAATGTTCAAAGATCCGTTCCGTAATGAATTCGCGCAGCGCATCTTGCTGGTCATCCTTATACACATACTTGTACTGACCCCAGCGGCCCCATTTCATCTTACGTTTCTCAATATCCATCTCCAACTTGGTTTTAGGATAACGTTTCTCGATGGTTGCTTTGGCCGTTTTGGTAAAACGGTGCTGGATCATCTCAAAGGTAAGATCCTTGGTTGCTTCTTCTGGAAGCGTATCTGCCAGCTTCTGCAACAGATCCGAGTATCCTTCTTCCCAGCCTTCATACCACATGATCGGAGCGATAATGAAGCCCAGGGGGTAACCGGCGTGTGCAATTTTACCAGCAGCTTCAATGCGTTCCTCAAATCTGGAGGTAGCCGGTTCAAAGTTTTTGATGACATAATCCGAATTGACACTAAACCGGATACGGGTGTGGCCGTTATGTTTAAGGTTCAGCAACGGATCAACGTGATGATATTTGGTTACGAAGCGCAAGCGCCCATATTCTTCTTCCGCCATAAAACGGATCAAGTCACTTAAATTCTCCGTGATATGCTCGAGTCCTACGGGATCAGACGTACAGGCAGCTTCAAATCGTGTGATTTCAGGCGCGCGTTCTTCGATGTATCCTTTGGCTGCCTGAATGATCTCCTCGGTATTGACATAGACACGGACATAAGGTTTCGCACCAAGTGTAGTTTGAAGATAACAATAATGACAGTGCCCCATACAGCCTGTAGAGATGGGAATGGCATATTCCGCTGAAGGTTTCGACTGGTCAAACTTGAGTGTCTTGCGCACACCAACGACCAGAGTACGCTTTGCCATTCGATATTTTTCTTGTTCGGTTTCACCCGGCAAGTTTGTGATTCGATTATGGGATGTGGTCATCTGATAAGGTATGTTTTTGGATGTCACCCATTCCATAATCCGTTTGCCTTTGTCATATTCCAACGCACCGGGTTCAAAATACACCAAATCGGGAATAAAGGGTTTAGTACCTTTTGCTTTACGAACTGGCGGTGAGACTACACTTGTACTCACGAAATCACTCCTTTCGATGCGGAACTTTGTTTAGTTTGCCTCGTTTGGGGGGAAGTCACGCCTGCCAATTACTTGTGTAACAGCGCGCTCCGAACTGTACAGGACTTGCCAATGCGTATTGATAACATGTATCATTATAAGATAGGGACCAGGCATGAATAGGGGCCGGTCAGAGAGAAAAGAGGGAAGCAGATGCCAACGCCCAGTATGGAAGATTATTTGGAGCGTATATACAAATTAATTGATGAAAAGGGCTATGCTCGTGTGTCTGATATAGCTGAAGGACTGGAAGTACATCCTTCATCGGTGACGAAGATGATCCAAAAGCTGGACAAAGACGAGTACCTGATCTATGAAAAGTACCGCGGACTGGTGCTTACGCCAAAAGGCAAAAAGATGGGCAAACGTTTGATGGAGCGCCATCATCTGCTTGAACAATTTTTGACAACGATTGGTGTTCAGGAACAAAATATCTACAATGATGTTGAAGGCATTGAACATCATCTGAGCTGGGACTCCATTACATGCATCGAGTCCTTGGTTGAATACTTTCGTCAGGATGAGAGCCGGTTGCGTGACCTCAAAAACCTTCAGGACGTCATGAGTAATACGGAGTCTTAAGTTTAAGCAGTGGAATACACATGGTGATATACAATGAATTGTATCCCGTGATCAAAGGAATGCTTCTTGCCGTTTCAATGGCAGGAAGCATTTTTTTGTCTGCAATCACACCATAATACGGTGATTTTCGCAACTAAACGAACGGTAGGAGCGTCTATTAAACTAGTAGAATTTACCGCAAATTTATAATGATTTTGGAGGACTGCACTAATGAACGTTCGTAAAGGATTGATGTTGCTACTCATTTTTGTACTTGGATTACAGACAGCAGGCATGACGGCACAAGCGGCCGGGCAGAAGGAAATCGCTATTTTTCTAGACGGCAACCGTTTGGAATCGGATGTATCACCCTACATCTTGCCCAAAGTAAATGTAACGATGGTGCCTCTGCGTGTTATTAGCGAAGGACTGGGTGCGTCTGTTCTATGGTCTCAAGCTACTCGTACCGTGACCATTCAGAAATCCGATTCGGTCATCTCTATGACGAGCGGACGCCAGCAGGCGACCGTGGATAACGCTGTAGTTGGTCTGGATGCATCGGTCGAATTGAAACAAGGTCGAGTCATGGTACCCATTCGATTCGTCAGTGAGAACCTGGGCATTCGAGTGAACTGGAATCAGGCTGCCCAGACCATTGATCTTTACACAGGAGACGAATCAGTCCCAACTCCTGAACCAACCCCGGTAACCCCAGCGGAGCCTGGAGGCACGGGCACTGTACCAGCTTCTGAAGAGATGCGGGGAGCCTGGATTTCCACTGTGAATGGAGACTGGCCTACATCCGGTGCCAAGGGAAATGTAGAGAAGCAAAAACAGGAGTATACGAAACAGCTAGATACGTTGCAAGGTATGGGCATTAATGCCGTATTTGTCCAAGTGAGAGCCAATGGGGATGCCATCTATCCTTCAGGTCTGGTACCTTGGAACAGCGTATTGACAGGAACACAAGGTAAAGATCCAGGTTATGATCCCCTCGCGTTTATGGTTGAGGAAGCACACAAACGGGGTCTGGAGTTCCACGCCTGGTTTAATCCGTTTAGAGCAACGAACTCAGCAAGTACATCAAACTTGGCTGCAAACCATATCTCGAAGCTTCATCCCGACTGGATTGTGAATGCATCGGGCAAAATGTACATTAACCCGGGTATCCCGGAAGCCAGACAGCATATTATCGATACGATCATGGAAGTGGTCAATCAGTATGATATTGATGGTGTACATCTGGATGATTATTTCTATCCGTCCAATGTGACTTTTAATGATGATGCAGCCTTCAAAACCTATAACACATTAAATACTAAGGACCGTGCTGAATGGCGTCGGGACAATATCAATCAGTTCGTTAAGCAGCTCGGGCAGAGCATTCACAGCGTGAAAGCTAACGTTGAATATGGAATTAGTCCATTTGGTGTATGGCGTAACAAATCTGTTGATCTGACAGGTTCTGATACCAAAGCAGGAGTAACCGCGTATGACAGCATGAATGCAGATGTGCGGACATGGATTAACCAGGAGTGGATCGACTATGTCGCTCCGCAGGTGTATTGGAGTATGACACTGAGCGTAGCCCGATATGACAAAGTCGTGGACTGGTGGGCGAATGAAGTGGCTAACACAAATGTAAAATTGTATATCGGCCACTCACCTTATAAGTTAGGTACGCCAGAGATTGGGTGGCAGACATCACAGGAGATCATCGATCAGCTGAACTACAACAAGAAGTATGGTTCGGTCAAAGGGGATATATTCTTTAGTTCACAGTACTTGACGAAGAACCCTCTCGGCTTGATTGCCAAATTAAAAGCCTACTATGGTCTATAAAACATTTTAACAATACAGTGATAAGACAAACCCTTGTTCTCATAGAGTGGCAGTAGAAACGTGGCTGCCTGGAGAACGGGGGTTTTTTGTTATGTTAATTAACGCGGTGTTTGAAGGTGGAGGCGTCAAAGGGATCTCGCTTGCAGGTGCTGTGCAGGGTGCTCAAGACTGCGGCATTCAGTTTAATCGAGTGGCAGGCACATCATCCGGTTCCATTGTAGCTGCTCTGCTAGCGGCCGGTTACAGGGCCGAGGAGATGAAAGTCATTATTGAGAATACCCCCTTTGTTTCATTGCTACGTCGTTCCCCCATATTTAATACGCGATGGATCGGACCCGCGGCAAGGCTGTTCTTGAAGAAAGGACTATATTCGGGAGAAGCGCTGGAATCATGGATTCGTAAGATGCTGGAGCAGAAAGGGATTCGCACATTCGCTGACTTGCCACAAGGTAAGTTGCTTATTACCGCATCCGATATATCCAATGGGACCATTCTGGTGTTACCAGACGATATTCGGCGGTTCGGCATTGACCCTGCGAAGCTGGATGTTGCAAAGGCGGTACGTATGAGTTGCAGTATCCCGTATTTTTTCGATCCGGTAGTCATACGCAAATCACCATTATTCTCCAAAGGGCTTCCTTTTCAAGATCAGTTCGTTTATGTCGTGGATGGTGGATTGCTTAGCAATTTTCCGTTGTGGCTCTTCGATGGTGATCGCTCGGCACGAGGAGGAGACGTTATTCCGGTTGTTGGATTCAAAATGGTGGGGAAGACGGAAGTGGAACCTGCCCGGATTAAAGGACCGCTAAGCATGCTTCAGGCCCTTGTGGAGACGATGCTCACAGCGCATGATGAACGCTATATTGAACAGATTAACCGGTTTCGGACAGTGAAGATACCAACGCTTGGGATTAAACCAACGCAATTTCATTTATCGTTACAGGACAGCACGGCGTTATATCGATCAGGTACTACCGCAGGGAGTGAATTTTTCAACGGGTGGAATATGAAAGTGTATGATGAACAGCTGGACAAACAAAGAAAAGAATTGCGCAAGAAACAGGCAGAAGCTCCGCCTCTGATTCCTGTATAAACGCGAAAAAAGCAATTCTCCGCATATTGGGAGAACTGCTTTTTTTGTATATCAGTAACTTTTAATGAAATTTCGGTATATCTTCATCGCTTTTACCTTTTTGTCCCTGAATCACTTGGAAAGGATAATCCTTGCGTTTCTTAGAAGAGCCGCTGCTCTTTCTGGCACTGGACTGTGCATTGACTTTTGCCATGGTTCGTGCCGATGGCTTGATCTTTGGTGATTTGGTTTTGCTTGCCCAGCGACGAGGCGGATATTTGTACAGCAGGAATACGGCTCCGAACACGACCAGAGGAATAATGATCCTGGATGGACTAGCGTTCCCCACCCAAGTCAAGACTCCAACAGCAGCTAGTGCGATGAACGTCCAAAATAAGATTGCCTGCTTGTTCATATCATTCACCCTTTCACAGGATCGAGTGTTGCAACAGGTACTTCTGACGTAGCAGAGACATTGGCAAGCTTGGCATCCAACTCACGCATACGGTTAAACGAAGCAATGGATACTTCTACCTGTTCGTTGGTCGGCTCTTTTGTTGTCAGCAATTGCAGCCACAATCCCGGGTATCCGAGATAACGCAGTACAGGAATATCACGTACTGAATTCGTGAGCTTTAACAGTTCAAAAGAAATGCCTAGCACAACTGGCAATAACAACAGACGCTGACCCATCCGTTCCCAGAGGTTATCGTACGTGAAGAGAGAGTATAGAAACACTCCAATGATGACAGTCAACATAATGAAACTGCTACCGCAGCGGTAGTGCAGTCGGCTGTACTTTTGCACGTTCTCCGGTGTCAGTTCTTCACCAGCTTCATGTGCGCTGATTACTTTGTGTTCCGCTCCATGATACTGGAAGAGACGTTTAATCATCGGCGTCTGTGAGATTAACCACAGATAGGCGAGTAACAGGATCAGCTTAATGCCGCCTTCCAGTAAATTATGCAAAAACTGATTGTCGAATGCATTTTTGAATAGAAAATTCTCGATAACAACAGGAAGCAATGTGAGCACAACTTTACCAAAAAGGAATGAAAGGATGGCAACGGCGGTCACACCAATGATCATGCTAAGGCTCCAGCCCGAACCTTCTTTCTCTTTTTGCTTGGCTTTCTCTTCCGGTTCCAGTTCATCATCAGCATAGGCGTCAGCAGAATAATTGAGATGTCTGCTACCTTTGACACTTGAATCTATAATGCTGACAATTCCGCGTAATAAAGGAATCCGCCGCAATTTCATGACCCAGGACTTGTCTTGCTTGGGAACTTCCAGATACGTAATTTCGCCGTCTTTTCTACGAACAGCTGTAACGTTGACATGTTTCCCACCGAACATTACGCCTTCAATGACAGCTTGCCCCCCATAGCTGACAGGCTTGGATTGTTGAGGCAAATTATTCACCTTCCTATTCTGTTCTAGGCCTTCGCGATCAAAGGCAGTTTAATAACCCTATTGTATCGAATTTTGAGACCAATTTCTAGTTTGTGAGTCAAACCTTGAAGGATGTTGTTAAGATTGTCCTGTTTTGAACATACTACCTCGTAGAATCGGAGCGGAAATTCGAGGCATAATGCGGGATTATCAACTGAATGAAGGAGAATATCGATGACAGAACGTAAGCATGAAGATACATCACAAGATGAAGGTCAACGTCCGAAAGAACGGCAGCCAAAAGACAAGGGCAGGCGCCCTACCCAGAGGCAAGGTCAAGCACACTACTATACGAAGCCATTTTCCTTTGCATTAGAGCTTGGCTTCTTTGCCGGTTTTATCTGGGGTGGGCTACATTGGCTATTCTATCTGTTGCATTTTACGATTGTACCTGTCGGATTTTTGGCCGAGCCTTTTTTCAAACATGAATATATATATACCGCAGCAGGACATTTGACAGGCTGGCTGTTTTTTATCGTCTTTTCCATCTTGGCATCCTTACTCTACACGTTCACGATTAGAAAACTGAAAGGACCGTTACCCGGCATGGTATATGGAATCGTCTGGTGGCTGATTCTCTTTATACTGGTCGGACCAAAACTGGGGATGATGAAACCTTTGAACGGTTTAACGTGGGATTCAATCATCACGGAACTCTGTTTCTTTTTGCTGTGGGGGCTGTTCATTGGTTACACGGTAGCCATGGAGTACACGGACGAACGCAAACGCGAGCCGGAGCAAGCGGGGGCATAGCGCAAAAAAGCTTCTCAATCCGGCAATGCCTGTGTTAAAATAGCAGATGGTTATTTGCAGAGAGGGTGGAGCAGCGATGAAACGAATTATTGTGATCAATGGTCCGAACCTGAACATGCTTGGTGTACGCGAACCGGGCATCTATGGAACGCTTAGTCTGAAGGATATTGAGGACAAAATTCGCAGACAGGCTGATGAAATTGGCGTCTCCATCGCTTTTTATCAATCGAACCATGAAGGGGACATCATTGACCGCATTCATGCAGCGATGGGTGAGGCAGACGGAATAATACTGAATGCCGGAGCATTTACCCATTATAGCTATGCTATACGTGATGCAATCAATGCTGTAAAAGTCCCTACAGTGGAAGTACATCTATCCAACATTCATGCACGCGAAGCGTTCAGACATCATTCAGTGATTGCAGCGGAAACAATCGGGCAGATTGCCGGATTTGGCGAAGTAAGCTATGAACTGGGATTGCTGGCTCTTGTGCGTCATCTGGACAAACAAACCTGAGCCGGGAACCCGGGAATGTGAGAGAAAGAAGGGTTACCGATGGAAAACAAACGAGTAAATAAGTTGCGTGAAGCCATGCGTGAGCATGAACTCACTGCAATGCTGATTACAAACCCGATTAACCGTCGTTATATGACGGGTTTTACAGGCTCGGCGGGATATGTGCTGATTACGGAACAGGATGCATATCTGCTGACTGATTTCCGTTATATGTCACAAGCGCCTCAACAAGCCAAAGGATTCACCGTTGTGGAGCATGGAGCCAAGCCGATGGATACAGTGCGTGAACTACTGGCATCCGCAAATATCAAAGAAGTGGGCTTCGAGCAGGATAGTGTCACATTTGGCACGCATTCCGCTTATGCTGAAGCACTTCAATCTATCGAACTGAAAGCTGTATCCGGGATCGTGGAACAACTTCGTATGTTCAAGGATGAAGATGAGATCGCGGTTATGCAGAGAGCAGCAGATCTGGCGGATGCCACGTTCAGCCACGTTTTGCAGTTTGCAAAACCAGGTATGACGGAGCGTGAAGTGGATCTGGAGATGGAGTTTTTCATGCGCAAGCATGGAGCAACGTCCTCTTCGTTTGACACCATTGTAGCATCGGGTGAACGTTCTGCTATGCCTCACGGTGTAGCGAGCAACAAGGTCATCGGACAAAATGAGTTAATTACATTTGACTTTGGTGCACTTTTGGACGGATACTGTTCAGATCTGACACGTACCATTGCAACAGGTACACCTGTACCTGAACTGCGCAAAATTTATGACATTGTACTGGAAGCTCAGTTACATACGCTGGAGAACCTGAAACCGGGCATGACCGGACGGGAAGCAGATGCATTGGCTCGTGATATCATTGCAGGTCACGGATATGGAGATCAATTCGGACACAGCACAGGCCACGGTCTGGGTATGGAAGTTCACGAAGCTCCTCGCTTGTCCAAGCTTAGCGACGATGTATTGAAACCGGGTATGGTTGTTACTGTTGAACCGGGTATATATATTGACGGGCTTGGCGGCGTGCGTATCGAGGATGACGTAGTGATTACCGAGACGGGTATTCATATTCTCACGAAGTCGGACAAGAAGTTCACCGTAATCGGCTAAATTACAGCCACAGGGATATAAGACGATTTTTAATGTGTTATTTAAATTGAAAATAAGAAATTTCACCATAACAGAGAGTGCAGAACCAATCTGAAGAAGCGAAGCGTTCGCCTTTATCACCGGATTTTCCCATTGATAATGGGATCAAAAAAATCTGGGGATAACAGCGATCGGAGGATGGTACTGCAATCGAAGTGAACGAGGTGGCCATTCTTGGGCTCATTTTACATATAACATTAACCCATCGTCTTATATCACCTACTTTTTAACCATATCAGGAGGGATTTTTTGTGATTTCAGTAAACGATTTTAAAACAGGCTTGACCGTGCAAGTAGATAACGATATCTATACCGTGCTTGATTTCCAACACGTTAAACCAGGTAAAGGCGCTGCCTTTGTACGTTCCAAATTGAAAAACCTGCGTAACGGTAACACCGTTGAAAAAACATTCCGTGCAGGCGAAACGATTGGTCGTGCCATCATCGAAAACCGTGGCGTATCCTACCTGTATGCAAGCGGTACAGAGCACACGTTCATGGATAACGAAACATATGATCAGTTCACATTGACTAGTGAACAACTGGAATGGGAATTGAACTTCCTGAAAGAAAACATGGTCGTTAAGATTGTTAGCTACCAAGGTGAAATTCTCGGAATTGACTTGCCAACAAGCGTTGAGTTGAAAGTCATCGAGACTGAGCCAAGTGTTAAAGGTAACACTGCACAAGGCGCTACCAAAAATGCAAAAGTGGAAACAGGCTTGAACGTACAGGTTCCTTTGTTCATTAACGAAGGTGACGTTCTCCTGATTGACACACGTGAAGGTAAATACTCTTCCCGTGCGTAACTTTCACGGCTTGTAAGCTAAAAAAGGTTATTAACAACCCTTTGCCATTCCTTTGGCAGAGGGTTTTTTCGAAAAAAGATTAGCCTATCAGGCGCTTTCGTAATATACTGGGTTAAAGTCATTTCTCGTAGAGAATAATGACGATGGACATTAATTATGCATACTGCACAAGGTAGGGAGTGGATTTGCGTTGTCATTGTACGTCATGAAATTTGGGGGCAGCTCGGTCGGAGATACAGAACGCATGAAGCGTGTGGCCGGACGTGTTGTAGAAAAAGCTGATGAAGGACATCGGTGTGTAGTTGTGGTTTCGGCCATGGGGGATACAACAGATGATTTGATTGATCAGGCAAAACAACTGAATAGTGATCTGCCTGCTCGTGAGATGGATATGCTCTTAACGACAGGAGAACAGATTTCGATCTCTTTGTTATCGATGGCTATTCAAGCGCTTGGACGTAAGGCAGTATCGTTTACGGGCTGGCAAGCGGGATTCCGCACAGAGCCGGTCCACGGAAAAGCACGTATTCATGATATTCAACCTGACCGTGTGAATGCAGCACTTGCCGAGGGCAACATTGTTATTGTTGCAGGCTTCCAGGGCATGACGGAAGACGGCGAGATCACAACGCTGGGTCGTGGTGGTTCGGATACAACAGCTGTAGCGCTGGCGGCAGCAATTAAGGCTGATGCGTGTGAGATCTATACGGATGTAGACGGAATATATTCTACGGACCCGCGGATCGTTAAGGTTGCGCGCAAGCTGAAGGAAATATCGTATGACGAAATGCTGGAGCTCGCTAATTTGGGAGCAGCGGTGTTGCATCCGCGTGCAGTAGAGTACGCGAAGCATTCCGGTGTACCTTTAATCGTAAGATCCAGCTTTAACCATAATGAAGGAACGGTTGTGAAGGAGGAAGCAGCAATGGAACAAGGCGTAGTGGTTAGTGGTATTGCCTATGACAAAAACGTGGCTCGCATCAGTATTCTGGGTGTGCCGGATGTACCAGGAGTTCTGGCCGAAGTATTTGGTGCGCTTGCATCCAATCAGCTGGATGTGGACATTATCGTTCAGAGCGGAGTGATGGATGGCAAAGCGGACTTCTCGTTCTCTGTGGCGCTGTCTGATCGTGAGAACGCATTACGTGTCATTGAAGGCCTTCACAGCCGCTTGCCTTACCGTGAAGTTACATCTGAGGAGAACCTCGTTAAAATCTCCATTGTTGGCGCAGGCATGGTCAGTCATCCTGGTGTAGCTGCGAAGATGTTCAAAGTCATTTCGGCTGAAGGCGTGAGTATCAAGATGGTGAGCACTTCCGAGATCAAAGTATCTTGTGTTATTGACGGAGATAAGCTGCATGACGTCATTAAGGCATTGCATACAGCATATGATCTCGACACTGCCGAGCAAGCCGTTATCGGTGGACCTCAAGATCGCAGATAAGTATCTTCAATGTATGTAAATTAGCAAAGGTGTACTGTTGCCAACGGGCAGCAGTACACCTTTTTTTGTTTTTCTCATGGCAATTCTCACATCAACTTGAACATCTTTCCCCCGCGTATGCCTCTATAAGGCTGCATGCGGTTCCCCTCCCCCATCTCGG
Organism: Paenibacillus sp. FSL H8-0283; assembly: GCF_045040675.1. Lineage (NCBI taxonomy): Bacteria > Bacillati > Bacillota > Bacilli > Caryophanales > Paenibacillaceae > Paenibacillus > Paenibacillus sp. FSL H8-0283. The sequence goes on along the minus strand of NZ_CP150295.1, from coordinate 4,486,036 downwards.
GAACACAATCCAGCAGGTTTAATTGAGAACAATACGAAATATCATGAACTCTGCCTAACTTTTCAAGCCTCCGCCCGCTAACAGACCCCTGGACCAACTCCGGGATGCTCTCACTACGTTGGGATACCGCCTGATGAAGCACTATGCCGAGATCGTTAAGTTGGAGGGGAGAACAGGATTGACGGTGCAGCTCATCGATGATACATCCAGCACACAAGCCGTCCTCCAGAGCAAATTCATCCTGGTTCCCCGCACATAACAGCAATACATCTCGTTGAAGTTCACATAGAGCTGCTGCAACAGCCTGCACATTGAGAAATGAACCAGCGAATACATGTTTCCCCTTGGAAGCCTTGATCAAAGCTCGTGTTCCATCGGTTGTGGTTAGAATGATTGTTTTATCTGCAATGCCTGCAGTCATATATTCATAGGGGGAATTCCCCACTTCGAATCCGGTGATTTTTTTGTCAAAACGCTCCCCGCCTCGAATGCAATCTTTCACTTCCATTTGTTTGGCTTGTGGAACGGTCTCTACGGCAATCACAGCCGAAGCGTCATACGCCAGAGCCGTAACAATTGTACTGGTCGTACACAATACATCAATGACAACTGCACTTCGCCCTGCAATATCAATGGTACGTACTTCATTCACATTGCCAACGACATCAACTCGCACTCCCCACAACTCCTTTCTGGTATCTGGGGATCGGTAGTTCTGTTTTGAACCGGAATGGAACTTACCTATCTGCAATTACTATATGCATGCACATCTAGACGGGTGCCTAGAACAGAAGGTGCATCTATGGTTTCAACTCTCAACCGTATTCTGAAGAATTGATAGATTTCAGCGTCATAAATTAAATGTACAGGCATAAACTTGAGATATGAACAAGCGCCAGAAGTGTGAACCAAATGATCTCAAGGTTGGAGGAGCCTACTCATGAAGGTGAACTGGAGGGAACTTTTTCCGGAACCGATCCGAACCATTCTTGGAAGAATGCCACCCGCTCTATTGGAACAAGTGGAGGAAGTACGTATTCGTGAAGGCAGACCCCTGGAGATTAATGCAGGCAACACATACCACTTCCTGACACCTCAAGGTTGTCCGACCGGGAATCCTGAAGAAGCGTATGTTCCTCAGAAAGAAGTGACGCACAGGTTGCTGGACCTGATCAGTAACCATTCACTTTATACATTGGAAGAGGAACTGCGTAAAGGGTTCATCACCATACCTGGGGGACATCGAATCGGGCTTGCTGGACGAACGGTACTAAGCGGTGGGCGTGTCGAATACTTGCGTGACATCAACGGGTTTAACGTTCGCGTAGCCCGTGAGGTACATGGAGTGGCTGATCGTATCCTTCCTTATCTTCTCGATATGAAGAGCGGACAGGTCCTGCACACGTTGATCCTATCACCACCACAACAAGGGAAAACGACGTTGCTACGAGATCTGGCGAGACAAATTAGTAGTGGTACAAAGCTTACAGGGGGAACTGAACTGGTTCAGGGAATACGTCCACGTCTGAAAGTGGGCATTGTGGATGAAAGGTCCGAAATCGCTGGTAGCTACAAAGGAGTACCTGGCTTCGACGTAGGTCCCCGAACAGATGTGATGGACGGTTGTCCGAAGGCTGAGGGCATGATGATGATGCTTCGCTCCATGTCGCCCGATGTCCTGATTGTGGACGAGATCGGTCGTCCGGAGGATGCCGAGGCTGTGATGGAAGCCCTGCATGCAGGAGTCTCAGTGATTGCGACTGCGCATGGCCGTGACCTATCGGAGCTGTCGGCCAGACCCGCCCTCAGAACCTTAATTACGGAGCAGATGTTTCAACGTTATGTCCAGCTGCAACGGACGAGCCGGGGCATGACCTTTCGGCTGGCTGATGGCAAAATGCGTGGGTTGCAGCAGACCGGGGCAGGAGGTGAAGCCTTTGGTTAACATGTTTGGTGCGGTAATTATTCTGTTAGCCAGCACCCTCGCCGGATTTTACAAGGCCAGACAGTATGCATTAAGACCGAGACAGTTGCGAGAACTCATTGCAGCCCTCCAGCGACTAATGACGGAGATTAACTATGGGCTCACTCCACTTCCCGATGCCATGGGCAAGATGGGAGCACAGACCAAAGAACCTGTAAAGACGTTGTTTCTTCATGCAGCTACACAGATGGAACCTCCTCATGGACTCACTGCCCGGGAAAGTCTGCAGTCAGGCGTGGATCTGGCGTGGGGAAGATCGGCCATGAAGGCTGACGAGAAGGAAGTGATGCTGCAATTAAGCTTCAGCCTTGGCACAAGTGACCGTCAGGATCAGACCAAACATATATCGTTAGCCATTCAACAACTAATGCATGAGGAATCCCGCGCCCAGGCCGATCAAATGAAATATGAACGAATGAGCCGAAGCCTCGGGATGCTTGTCGGAGCGTTAATCGTCATTCTGATCTTCTGAAATAGCCGGGATAGTGAGGTGCCAAGGTCATGAATCTAGAAGTGAACGCAATCTTTCAAATTGCGGGTATCGGAATCATCATCGCCATGATTCACACGGTACTGAAACAAATGGGAAAGGAAGATATGGCTCACTGGGTGACCGTAATCGGATTTGTCGTTGTATTGTTCATGGTGGTCCGTATGCTGGACAGCCTGCTACAAGAGATCAAATCGATATTTCTTTTTCAATGAAAAACGGTCATGAAGCCGGATGGTGGTGACCTGTGGAAATTATCCAAGTTGTAGGTTTGGCGCTCATCGCAACAGTGCTCATTCTGGTCATTAAGGAACAGAAACCGATGTTTGCCTTTCTGATTGCTGCCGCGACCGGCATTGTCATCTTCATGTTGTTGATTGGCAAAATCGGAGCAGTCATCGAAGTGTTGAAGCGGCTTGCCGAGAATTCAGGCATGGAAAGTATTTATCTGAAAACGGTGCTGAAAATTATTGGCATAGCGTACATCGCTGAATTTGGCGCACAGATTGTCAGGGATGCAGGTCAAGAAAGCATTGCGTCCAAGATCGAATTGGCTGGTAAGGTACTGATCCTTGTACTTGCTATACCGATCATCAGCATTATTATCGAAACCGTCATGAAGCTGATGCCGGTGTAGAAAGGGCGTGCGGACTTCATATGAAATCAATGCATCGTAAGCCGCAGTGGCGCCTTACGGTTGTGCTGATGCTCTGTTTTCTGTTTGGTATCCTGGGACAGGTTACTGCAACCTCGCCTTCCGGTGAGTGGATGGAGCAGCAGGCCGATCACCTTCCCAAGGATCAGGTGGAGAAATACTGGGATCAACTGATGCAACAATACGGTGGTTTCTTCCCGGATGGGAAGACCCCTTCCTTCATGGATATGTTAATCCCCGGCAATGAAGGGTTCAGCCTGAAATCGGTGTTTGTAGCGATAGGAACCTTCATGCTGCATGAAATTTTATATAATGGCAAACTTCTGGTCACGATTGTGATGTTAAGTGTACTCAGCATGATTCTGGAGACACTTCAGACTGCATTTGAGAAAAATAATATTAGCAAAATCGCCTATTCCATCTGTTATATGGTCATCATCATTATTGCGATTAACAGCTTCAGTGTGGCGATTGGATACGCCAAGGATGCCATAACCGGCATGATCAACTTCATGATGGCCATGGTTCCCTTGTTATTCACACTGCTTGCGTCCATGGGTAATGTCATCACCGTCTCGGTGACACATCCACTCATCATTTTCATGATTCATCTGGTGAGTACGTTGATTCACTTGCTGGTATTCCCGTTACTCTTCTTCTCAGCTGTTCTGCATCTCGTCAGTTCATTGTCTGACAAGTACAAGCTGACACAGCTGGCAGACCTCCTGCGCAATATTAGTGTGGCACTGCTGGGTATCCTGCTGACGATGTTTTTGGGTGTAATCTCGGTTCAGGGAGCATCGGGCTCCGTAGCGGATGGAGTTAGCCTGAAGGCCGCCAAATACATCGCAGGCAACTTTGTCCCTGTCGTGGGCAGAACATTTGCGGATGCGACGGATACTGTAATTACAGCTTCTTTACTTGTCAAAAATGCAATTGGACTCACCGGAGTGATCATCATTTTGTTTCTATGTGCCTTTCCGGCACTCAAGATTCTGGCTCTTGCCTTGATATACAACGTAACTGGTGCCATTATGCAACCGCTAGGAGACACCCCGATTGTAGGATGCCTCCAGGCCATCGGCAAGAGCATGATCTACGTATTTGCGGCGCTGGCAGCCGTCGGGCTGATGTTTTTCCTGGCCATTACCATCTTGCTGACCGCGGGCAATCTGACTGTCATGATGCGCTGAATGTATGTTGGCAAGAAAGGGGGTGGAAAGGATGGGGTGGCTGAGCAACTGGCTCCAGGAATTGATTATGATCGTTCTGCTGGCGACTTTTGTGGATATGTTGTTGCCCAATCGATCCATGGAACGTTATGTCAAGCTTGTGCTGAGCCTTCTCATCCTGCTGACCCTTTTATCACCCATAACCAAGCTGCTCAAAAGTGATCCGGTTGGCGAACTGAAACGGGCAATGTCTGCAATGGATGCTCCATCGAATGGGAATGCGACACTCGAACAGATATTAGCTCAGGGCAAACGGCTACAATCCAATGAACAGGAACAATCCTTACAATGGACAGCCAAAGAACTGGCTAATGTCATGAAAGGTCAGATTGAAGAAACAACAGGAGCCAAGGTGCGGTCCGTAGAGGTACAGCTGACCATGAGTAAATATGAAACGGAGATGGAAGCTGCCTCATCAGTCGAACTGCCTGTGATCCAGCGTGTGTTGGTCGAGATGGCCGGAGAGGGTGTAGAAGAAGAAGTGAAGGCAGGGCAGCAAGAAGTCGCTGCTAACAAACAACCCATATTTGGAACAGACACAGAAGTCGAGAAGGATAAATCACATCAAATACAGCAGCCCATCCAGATCGGTCAGATTGAAGTGCCTGATGTTCAGATTGATGTGAGTAGAGGGCAACGTGATGGAAATGAAGCGTCTTCGGAGCCTGTTATACGTGATCAAGCAGATGAGACGAAGCAGCAAGGTGAGACATCCACAAGGTCCGAACATGCGGTGCAGATTATTACATTGTTGACTGAAAAGTGGGATGTTGATGCAAACAACGTTCAAGTGACAGAACCAAAAAGTGCTGAAGTGCTCTGAGAAGGAGGGTGTCCGATGAAACAATGGTTCAAAAAGATGGAAACCTGGATGGGTGGCGGAGAGGGTGGGGCAAGGCGAAGTCAAACCTTCCGCTGGCTGATTATCCTGGGTTTGATCGGGGTGGGAATCATGCTGTTCAATTCCTTCGTCAATGTCAAAAAAATTGATTCCGAAAATATCGGTCGGGAACCACCGGACCCGGCAACATCCATGGCATCCATACAGAGTGATCCGTCGGAACAGAATCCTTTTCAGGCGATCGAAATTGCATTTGAAGACAAAATCAAAGGTGTGCTGGAAAACATTGTTGGTGTGGGAACGGTTGATGTGATGGTTACCGTGGATTCCACAGAAGAATTGGTCGTTCAGCGGAACGTGAAGGATTCTCAGCAACTTACCGAAGAAACCGATGCTAGCGGGGGCAAACGGCATATGACGCAATATACCCGTGATGGCGAGATTATTACTTACGAAATAGCAGGGGATCAGACACCTATAGTGACCAAAAAGCTCAAACCGCAGATCCGTGGGGTGCTTGTGGTTGCGAGGGGTGCAGAGAACAAGGTTGTGAAGGACCTGATAACCGATGCTGTGGAAAAAGGACTGAATGTGGCAGCCTACCGGATTTCGGTTGTACCGCGCAAACAAGACTAATCTGATGTGTTGAATCACAAGATTCAATTCTCATAAGATTGAAGCCAATTTGAGGAGGAAGTTCTAATGAATAACAAACGTCAAACGGTATGGCTCGTTTCCATGCTGAGTCTGATGGTCATTTTGTCCGCGTATTATCTGTTCACTGAGGATTCCGGTCCAGTCAACGCGCCGGTGGCTGACAGTCAGCAAGTGGATGGAATCAAGCAGGGGGAAGCAAAGGAGACGGCAGGCATTCTTGATCCTACAGAAGGTTTGGTTGTAAATGAAGTGGTGAATAGCGGCGAAGTTGAAAGTGATCCAAGTGCGGCTGGCGCTGTGGAGGAACCATCGGCTACGGAAGGTAAAGAAGCTGGAAATACAGAGAAAACACCTGCTGTCGAACCAGGCGAAAATAAGGGTGAGACAGGTAAAGAAACCAACAAAGAGACCGACAAAGGCGCAACAACTACACCGGAGACAGACGGTCAGGCAGGCGGCACTGCAACCAAGACAGATGAGGAAGTCCTCAAGGAAATGGAAGAGCAGAATACGACAGCATCTGCGAGCAGCCAGTTCCAGAACTACCAGTGGCAACGTGAGGAAAGCAACAATCGTAAGTATGAGGAACTGATGACCGTGGCAGGTGATCTGAGCAAAACGCCAGAGGAGAATGCCAAAGCAACCGAGCAACTCCGTACACTGGAAGAAAAAGAAGCTAAAATCACTGGCATTGAGGAGACGCTCTCTCAACAGTACGCTAATGCGATCGTTCAAGAAGATTCCGACAAGTATAAGGTTGTGGTCCTCAGTGACAAACTGGATGTAAAACAGGCGGTATCCATTGTAGATCTGGTCATGAAAGAATTGGCGGTTTCACAGAACAAAATCAGCGTGCAATACGTCACAGAACAGTAATCCAAATCATGGAAATGCAGTCCCGGGAGCTGGTTGCACTCTCGGGCTCTTTCCATTTTTAATGATTATGATATAATACATAAAGCCATATGACCGTCCTAGTGAGACTGGCATGATGCCGAAGGAGTGAATAATGGAAATGTTTAAATTGAGTGAAATCAAAGAACTGATTAAACTGGTAGATGAAAGTTCCGTTCAAGAGTTGGAAATTGAAAATGAAGGATCACGGTTATCAATCCGCAAACCGGGCAAAACGGAGTATGTTCAAGCAACTGCTGTGCAACCGCAAATGATTGCTGCTCCGCAAGTACAGCCGGCAGCAGTGGTAAGTGAAGCTGCACCGCAGGTCGATACTACAAGTCATTTACATAAAATTGTATCTCCGATGGTAGGTACTTTTTACAGAGCTTCCTCGCCGGAAGCGGGTCCTTTTGTGAGCGCTGGTGATAAAGTTGTTGAGAAAACAACGGTATGTATCATCGAAGCTATGAAGCTGATGAACGAGCTTGATGCGGACATCAAGGGAGAAATCGTTGAAGTGCTGGTTGAGAACGGACAGCTGGTCGAGTATGGGCAGCCCCTTTTCCTGGTGAAACCGGAATAACCGTTATAGCTGGTTAACAGCTAACCGCATGAGCTTCGAAGGAGGACAAAACGAAATGAAATTTCAAAAAATACTGATTGCGAACCGTGGAGAGATTGCGGTACGTATTATTCGTGCCTGCCGTGAAATCGGTATCTCAACGGTAGCCGTCTACTCGGAAGCGGACAAGGATTCTCTGCATGTTCGTCTTGCAGATGAGGCTTATTGTATCGGACCGACACTGTCTAAGGACAGTTACCTCAACTTCACAAACCTGATGAGTGTAGCTACGCTGACGGAATGTGATGCAATCCACCCTGGATACGGTTTTTTGGCGGAGAATGCTGATTTTGCGGAAATTTGTGAGTCTTGCAATATTACATTCATCGGGCCTTCACCCGAAGCCATTACCAAAATGGGAGACAAGGCTGTTGCCAAACAGACGATGAAAGATGCAGGAGTACCTGTTATTCCTGGATCAGACGGCCTTGTTGAAAATATGGATGAAGCCATCATGATTGCTAGAGATATCGGATATCCTATTATTATCAAAGCTACTGCTGGTGGCGGAGGTAAGGGAATTCGTATTGCCGAAGATGAAGAAACGCTGATTAAGCAGATTACCGCTGCTCAGCAGGAAGCACAAAAGGCATTTGGCAATGCAGGTGTATATCTGGAGAAATTCCTGACAGGTATGAAACACGTGGAAATTCAGATCATTGCTGATAAACACGGAAATGCAGCACATTTGGGAGAGCGTGATTGTTCGGTTCAGCGTCGTCGCCAGAAATTGGTAGAAGAAGCTCCGTGTCCGATTCTCTCCGAAGATGTGCGCACACTGATGGGTGAAGCTGCGGTACGGGCTGCCCTTGCTGTGGATTACTCGGGAGCGGGTACATTGGAGTTCCTGCTCAGTCCGAATGGCGAGTTCTATTTCATGGAGATGAATACGCGTATTCAGGTAGAGCACCCGGTGACTGAGATGGTTACTGGCGTGGATCTGATCCGTGAGATGATCTCGGTAGCTGAAGGCAACCCACTCTCATTCCGTCAGGAAGACGTGGTTATCAATGGCTGGTCCATTGAATGTCGTATCAATGCAGAAGATCCGGACCGTAACTTTATGCCATCACCAGGCAAAATCGGATTCTACCTTGCACCGGGAGGACCTGGCGTTCGTGTAGATAGTGCTGCTTATCCGGGTTATACCATTTCACCTTTCTATGACTCCATGATCGCAAAATTGATCGTGTGGGGAGCGAATCGTGAAGAGGCGATTGCCAAGATGAAACGTGCGCTTGGGGAATTTGCGATTGAAGGCATATCTACAACTATTCCTTTCCATCAGAAATTGCTGGAGCACCCAACGTTCATTCGCGGTGACTTTGATATCAAATTTCTTGAGGAAAACGAGATTTAAAAGGTATATTGGGCTTGTTTGTCATAATGTAGCCCAAATGATATAGTATGAATAATAAGAGCGCATGTCTCCTGCAAAGGATAAGCCCGCACCTCGCGGATGTTTGCAGGAGTTCCGGTAAAGCCGGACCGGAAGGGTTCTGAAGGTTGATTAACCTGAGTCCAGCGCCCTGACGGATGGCCGCAAACTTATCTCGCGAAAGGTGTGTTGAACAGTTATGAGTACACTACCGACTGAATTTGAACGAACGGATATCGGTGAAATCCAGATCGCACCTGAAGTTATTGAAGTGATTGCTGGATTGGCGACCCTTGAAGTGAAAGGTGTTGCAGGCATGAGTGGCGGATTCGCTGGCGGATTTGCTGAATTGCTTGGTCGCAAAAACCTTTCCAAAGGCGTTAAAGTTGAAGTGGGCCAACGTGAAGCTGCAGTTGATGTTTCCGTAATTATCGAGTACGGATACCGTCTGCCACAAGTAGCTACGGAGATTCAACAGAACGTGAAACGTTCCATCGAGAACATGACAGGATTGAATGTGAATGAAGTTAATGTGCACATTCATGACGTTCAGTTCAAGAGCACCGAGAAAGTGGAAGAGATCGACCTGAACAGTCAGCGCGTAAAATAAAAGAAGACAGATTCCCCCGGCATCATCTGCCGGGGGTTATCCCGTCTTGGACAGGTCTTCATTATAGCGAAAGCTAGATGAGGATCTGATTTTTTGCTAGTGAACAGGTTAAGCAATGTTAGTGAGCAAGGGAGGCTGTGCAGTTCGTGGCTAAAATACTGGATCGGCTTCTGTTGTTTATATACAGCATAAGCGTTGGAGCAATATCGGCAGCCGTCATTCTTCTGATTAGCGGTGTGCTGCCTTACGAATTGAATTACCAGCAGGAACAAAACGTTATTGTTGCGTCGGTTATTGCAGCAGCGATTTTGTTTATCCTGAGTTTGCGATTTTTCTACATCTCGGTTCGGCGTGAGCGTGCATCGTTGCCGTCTGTAGATCAACGTACTGAGTTTGGTGATGTACAGATTTCGATGGAGACGATTGAGAATCTCTGTTTGAAGGCAACTTCCCGTTTCCGGGGAGTACGTGATGTCAAGGCACGCATACGTGTGGTTGAGTCAGGACTGGAGATTATGATCCGTGCAGTAGTGGATGGTGAGACACCTATTCCTGCGCTGACTTCTGATCTGCAAAAGGCGATACATGATCATGTACAAGAGATTACGGGCATCCCAGTTTCTTTTGTCACGGTGTATATCGCTAATGTAACCCAGTCGCCTAACTACAAGAGTCGAGTGGAATGAGGTGAGTTTCACTGATGCTGTGGAAAGAGATTTGGGATAGTCACAGAGGCCGAATTACCGGAATTATCGGCGGCATCTTTTTTGGATTTCTTTATGTATGGATCGGTTTTTGGGATATGTTGTTCTTTGCACTCTTGGTGTTCATCGGTTATACGTTAGGCAGACGAAGCGATTCGAAGCTGGGTTCGTCCATTCCCTGGAGGGAGTGGGGGCAATGGCTGGGCGATCGCTGGCGTCCGTTTAAGTGACCTACCTGAACCCTGCAATATGTTTCTTCCGAAAATAGAGCTGTAGTTTAGGTTGCCCGTTTTTTGGAGGATACGTATTGCAGGTTTTTTTGTGAAAAGGGATAACAATAACAATACCGTGGAAGTCATCGATCAATCCAATACAGGATTTGATGAGATGGTTGCATGGATTATAAAATAAGCATGATGACGCTCCAGACGGAGCGCTGCAGGAGGCAGGACATGAAAAGACGTTTGGCAAGGGAAATTGCAGTACAAAGTCTGTATCAGATGGAAATGAATGAGGTAGGTGCAGCAGAAGCTGTAAACATGTTAATCAATGAAGCTGCTGAAGATAATGAAACCGAAGTAGTTATTCGCGATGCAGATGTAATGCGTACTTATGTTACTGAGATTGTACAAGGAGCCTGGAACAATAAGGAAGCCATTGACGGGCTGCTTGTGGATTATTTGAAAGGTTGGCAGATCAGCCGTCTATCACGTGTAGATCGCCAGATTCTACGACTGTCTACGTATGAAATGGTGTTTCGTGATGACATTCCGGCAAAGGTATCGGTCAATGAAGCGATTGAACTGTCCAAATATTTTGGTACAGAAGAATCCGGCAAGTTCGTCAATGGTGTACTTGGACGCATGATTCAGGAAGTTGACGCGATTAAAGCAAAATTATCTTAAGTTATGATTAATTATAGTGTGTGTTCAAAAAGACCGGTTTTCAGTATCCTTCGTAATCAAAAGCGGGCTTTTTGAACAACCTCTAAATTTATATTCACATAAGGGAGAGAGAGTACAATGACAGCATCTATTATTAACGGTAAAGAAGTATCCCAAGAGATCCGCGCAAGCATGACAACAGAAGTAAAACAGCTTAGCGAACAGGGGGTAGTACCTGGTCTGGCTGTTGTGCTCGTCGGGGAAGATCCGGCATCCCAAGTATATGTGCGTAATAAAGAAAAAGCATGTCACGACCTCGGTTTCTACTCCGAAGTGCATCGCTTGGATGCAGATACGTCCCAAGAAGATCTGCTTGCGCTGGTGGACAAGCTGAACAATCAACAATCCATTAACGGAATTTTGGTTCAACTTCCACTACCGAAACACATCGAAGAGAAAGCGGTTATTGATGCGATTGCCGTGGATAAAGACGTAGACGGATTCCATCCAGTCAATGTTGGTAATCTCGTAATTGGAGACGATAGTCTGCTTCCATGTACCCCAGCGGGTGTAATTGAACTGATCAAACGTACTGGACTGGAAATGTCCGGTAAACATGCAGTGGTTATCGGAAGAAGCAACATCGTTGGCAAACCGGTATCGCTGTTGCTCCAACGTGAGAATGCGACGGTAACCATGTGTCATTCCCGTACAGCCAACATGAAAGAAATTACACGTCAGGCGGACATTTTAGTTGTAGCCATCGGCCGTGCTAATTTTGTGGATGCTGATTTTGTGAAACCAGGTGCTGTTGTTATCGATGTCGGCATGAACCGTTTGGAGAATGGCAAACTGGCAGGAGACGTTGATTTCGAGAGTGTGAAAGAAGTTTCTGGTCCAATTACACCCGTTCCTGGCGGTGTTGGTCCGATGACAATCACAATGCTGATGCAAAATACATTGATCGCTGCCAAGCGCGCTCACGGATTGGCCTAGGGTTTTGTCTGTGGCAGATCAAAAGATCTACTCCATCAAAGACCTGAACCGATACATCCGGATGAAACTGGAATCGGATCAGGTCCTGTCGGACGTCTGGCTGCGCGGGGAGATTTCGAATTTCACACATCACTCCAGCGGCCATATGTATTTTACATTGAAGGACAAGGACAGCCGGATCAAGTCAATTATGTTTGCGTCCCATAACCAGCGATTACCCTTTGTACCGAAGGAGGGTGCAAGGGTTATTGCCCGTGGTAATGTCTCGGTGTATGAACGGGATGGGCAGTATCAATTCTATGCTACCCATATGCAGCCGGACGGAATTGGAAGTCTGTATCTGGCTTACGAACAGCTGAAGAAAAAGCTTGAGGATGAAGGGTTATTTTCACCTTCTCGAAAAAGACAGATCCCTCGTTATCCACAGACCATCGGGGTTGTAACTTCACCGACGGGAGCGGCGGTGCGAGACATTATGATCACACTCCAGCGCAGATACCCTTCTGCCAAAGTTGTTTTATATCCTGTTCTGGTTCAAGGGAAGGGTGCAGCACCTTCCATTGTCAAAGCGATTGGCAACCTGAACCGGATGGGAGAAGCCGATGTACTTATCGTTGGACGCGGAGGCGGTTCACTGGAGGAGTTGTGGGCCTTTAATGAGGAGATTGTGGCAAGAGCAATAGTTGCTTCGGATATTCCTGTCATTTCTGCGGTTGGGCACGAAACGGACTTCACTATTGCTGATTTTGCAGCCGATTTGCGTGCGGCTACACCTACAGCAGCTGCTGAATTAGCTGTACCTAATAGAGCTGAGTTGCTTGATCAGATCGGACAACGTCAGCGCCAGTTACAGCACAGCTTACGTCAGCGTGCTGTACATAATCGTGAACGGCTCGCAAGATTACAGCGTTCGCCAGTGCTGGTGCATCCAAGACGTACCTTGATGCAGCACACAGAACGACTGGATATGATGCACCAACGTCTTTTGAGAACAGTCGATACACGTATGAAATGGACAGGAGAGAAGCAGGAGCGTCTGCGGGCAGCACTGCAACGATTCAATCCTCGTGAGCAGGTCAATGTAGCACGCCGTGAGAATGCGGCAGCACGCAGACAACTGGAACTTGCGATCAGGTCTATAGCCAGATCGAAGCAGCAACAGTGGAAATCATCTGTGCGGCATCTGGACGCGCTTAGCCCGCTCAAAGTCATGTCACGGGGATACAGCCTTGTCTATGATGAGCAAGAACAGCGATTGATCAAGTCAACGAAAGATGTACAGCCTGGAGATTCAATTAAGATTAAATTAACAGACGGACAGCTGGACTGTCAGGTTTGGGGAATGAAGGAGGACGACAATACCCATGGCGAATGAACCGGAATTGAATTTTGAAGAGGCAATGGCGGCATTGGAAGACATTGTAGGTCAGCTGGAACATGGTGATGTTCCGTTGGAACAGGCCATCGATCTGTTTCAACGCGGGATGAAACTTTCGCAACTTTGCGGTCTTAAGCTGGAACAAGTGGAACGCAAGATCGAGATGATCGTAGAAGAAGATGGAGAGCTTCGCAAGAAGCCTTTTGGAACTGCTGACGATGAGAGCGGTGAAGTCCATGAGTAATCGTCCTTCGTTTCAAGCATATCTCGAAGAGGTCACAGCTGAGGTGACAGAAGCGTTGAAACACACGCTTCCCGATCACTGGGATGTACCCCAGTCGCTGACGGATGCGATGCAGTACTCACTTATGGCCGGAGGCAAACGCCTTCGTCCTCTTCTGGTCGTTGCTGCGGCGGAAGCCTTCGGTGCACAGCGTACAGCTGCAATGCCGGTAGCCTGCGCCGTGGAGATGGTTCATACGTATTCACTGATCCACGACGACCTGCCTGCTATGGATAATGATGATTACCGCAGGGGAAAATTAACGAATCATAAGGTATATGGTGAGGCAACAGCCATATTGGCAGGCGATGCGCTGTTAACCCATGCTTTTTATAGCATTGTTCAAGCTGGACGCCGTAGCGGTGTAGCGGCAGATGCGTTGCTGTCCATCGTAGAGGACATGTCCGAACTTGCTGGAGCAAGAGGTATGGTCGGCGGCCAAGTTGCGGATATGGAAGGCGAGCAAGGCATGACCGATCTTTCACAGCTCCAATATATTCATTTGCACAAAACAGGTGACCTGATTGTTTTCTCACTCATTGCTGGAGCACGAATTGGTGGAGCAACGGAGGGACAATTGGAAGCCTTACGTGTGTTTGGCCGTGATCTGGGGCTGGCATTCCAGATTCAGGATGATATTCTCGACCTGACGGGTGACGAGCAGAAGATGGGCAAGAAAACACAGAGCGATGTGAATCAACAGAAGGTAACATATCCTTATTTTATTGGCATGAAGGCTTCTGTAGATGAAGTGAAATCCCTTACCCAATCTGCAAAAGACGCACTTGAAAGAGCCGAGTTACCTGATGCATCCAGATTGTTGGAAATTGCAGATTACCTGATGAGTCGTGACCATTAGATTCTGACGGAGCGGTCTGTTTCAAAATCTATGTAACCGTGTAATGAATGTAATGTTCTTTTTCCGAGTGGATGGAAAAAGTCTGTCCCGAGTGGATGCGTGAATACATATGGAGAAGAATTTTAAATAACTTGCTGGCGAGAATGCTCGTTATCGGGAGTATAGTGCAGTAAATTATGATTCTTGTTCTTTTATGTTATAATGATTTAATGTCATTTGATTCATAATGTATATATCGATTTACAACAATAACTAAACAATCTAGGAAAGCGGGGAGATTCTCGTGCTGCTTCCACAAATTAAACAACCCAGTGATCTAAAGTCGATGTCTCAGGATGATCTTGCCCTTTTGTCGGCAGAGATCCGGCAGTTTCTGATTGAGAAACTGTCTGTTACAGGTGGGCATCTCGCACCCAACTTAGGCGTGGTTGAGCTCACGGTAGCCCTGCATTACTGTTATAACAGTCCAGCAGACAAAATGATTTTTGATGTAGGGCATCAGGCTTATGTGCATAAAGTCCTGACAGGGCGTATGGATCGCTTTGATACATTGCGTCAACATAACGGTCTGTGCGGGTTTGTCAAACGCAACGAAAGTGAACATGACGTATGGGAAGCTGGACACAGCAGTACTTCATTGTCTGCTGCGATGGGGATGGCCCTTGCACGTGATCTGAAGGGTGAGGACAACCAAGTTATCGCGATGATTGGTGATGGAGCGCTTACAGGTGGTATGGCTTTTGAAGCCCTCAATCATATCGGTCATGAGCAGAGAAAACTGATGGTTATTCTGAATGATAATGAAATGTCCATTGCTCCAAACGTTGGGGCCATGCATAAATATTTGAGCAAGATTCGTTCGGATCGTCATTATCTGAAAGCAAAAGATGATGTCGAGGGCATGCTTAAAAAAATTCCTGCTATTGGGGACCGTTTGGCCAAATCGGCAAGCTGGATCAAAGATAGTGTCAAATATATGATGGTACCAGGTGTTCTTTTCGAAGAACTGGGCTTCACGTATTTGGGACCGATTGATGGGCATGATATTCCCAAATTGATCGAAACCTTCAAACAGGCAGATAACGTTGATGGCCCTGTGCTCGTTCACGTGCTCACGACCAAAGGCAAAGGTTATCAGCCAGCAGAAGCCGATTCGCACAAGTGGCACGGGATTTCTCCGTACAAAATTGAATCCGGTCAAGTGCTGAAGGCAGTCGGAAAACCGATGTACACGGAAGTGTTTGGTCAAACGTTAATTGATCTTGCGAAGCAGGATAAGCGGGTCGTAGCTGTAACGCCAGCAATGCCTACAGGATCAGGTCTTATTCCGTTCAGTAAGGAATTTCCCGATCGCATGATTGACGTAGGTATTGCAGAACAGCACGCGGCGACCATGTGTGCTGCACTGGCTATGGAAGGTTTGAAGCCGGTCTTTGCCGTGTATTCTACGTTTATGCAACGTGCTTATGATCAGATTGTACATGATATTTGCCGTCATAACGCCAACGTGATGTTTGCCATTGACCGTGCCGGGTTTGTTGGTCCGGATGGGGAAACACATCAAGGGGTATACGATGTGGCATTTATGCGCCATATTCCAAATATCGTTCTGATGATGCCAAAAGACGAAAATGAATTGCGTCATATGATGAAAACGGCGCTTGATTATAATGAAGGTCCGATTGCTTACCGTTATCCACGAAACAATGTGGTCGGTGTACCTTTGGATGATGTACTTGTTCCGATTCCAATCGGATCATGGGAGCAACTGCGTCCATCCGAGGGATATGCTGTCATCGCTTCAGGTTCGATGGTGCAGCTTGCAGAAGAAGCAGCAGAGATGGTGAAGCGGGAAGGTATCACAGCAGGCGTAATCAACGCTCGCTTCCTGAAACCTCTTGACGAGCAAATGTTGCGTGATTTAGCTGTTCGAGGCACCAAATTGATTGTACTTGAAGAAACATCCCAGGCAGGCAGCATGGGTAGTGCAGTTCTGGAGTTTTATGCAGAACAGGGACTACATGATGTTCATGTACAATTGATGGGGATTCCGGATCGCTTCATCGAGCATGGCAGTATTAAGGAACAACGTGAGGAAGTGGGTCTTACCGTTGAAAATGTATGTGCTGAACTGCGCAAGATGGCTGTTCAATCATCTTACGGCATACCAAAAACACGTTTTCCTTCGTAAATTTACATGATAGGAGACAGACATGTCACTCCCGAAAGAACGAATTGATGTTCTGCTGGTTGAGCAGGGCTATTATGAAAGTCGTGAGAAGGCAAAAGCTGCAATCATGGCTGGACTGGTATATGCCAATAATGAGCCGATCGAAAAGGCAGGCATGAAAATTCCAAGGGAAGCCGAGCTGAAAGTTAAAGGCTCGGTACATCCCTATGTCGGCAGAGGCGGATTGAAGCTCGAAAAAGCGATCCGTCATTTCGGCCTTGATATGAATGGACTTGTCATGCTCGACATTGGTTCATCCACCGGTGGATTTACGGATTGTGCACTTCAGCATGGCGCATCTCACGTCTACGCTATTGATGTGGGCTATAATCAGCTCGATTGGTCTTTGCGTAATGATGAGCGGGTTACTGTTATGGAACGAACTAATTTCCGCTATGTGACTCCTGAAGATCTGACGGGACCCGTGCCGAACTTTGCGAGTATTGATGTGTCGTTCATTTCACTGCGAATCATATTGCCGCCACTTCTGGCTCTTTTGAAACAACCTGCAGATATCGTTGCATTGATTAAACCTCAATTTGAGGCAGGGCGTGAAAAAGTAGGCAAGTCCGGTGTGGTACGTGATACGAAGGTACACAAGGATGTATTGCAGACAATGCTTCATTTTTCCAGTCAACTTGGTTTACATCTGCAGAGTTTAACTTTTTCACCGATAACGGGTGGAGAAGGTAATATAGAATTTCTCGCACATTGGCGTCTGGAAGCACCAGAGGCAACACAACCAGAGATCGATCCAGCTTCACTTGACACACTTGCGGAGCAAGTTGCAAAGGAAGCAACTCATACATTTACGGGAAACTCATCATAAGATGGGTTTCTTTTCGCTGGAAAGGTGATTGACGTAAAGGGAAATCATTACTGAACCTCGAATATGTCTTCGAGGTGAGCGATAATGGATGGTCAATATGACACAATCTTTATAGGTGTACTTGCTGTCTGTTTGATCTTGTGGCTGTTCTTTGGCTTGCGTAATTGGGTGAACCGACCGACGCCGGTAAGCTTGTCTGGAATGCAACTGAACGTGAAGATTCAAGATTCCCCGGCCTTGGATTTGCTTGAAGCACAGGGCTACGAAGTCATCGGTGGGAAAATGAAAGTCCCTCTGGCTTTTGAGGCCAATGAATCCGTTTATTACAGCAGATTATTCATTGATTATGTTGCAGAACGTGAGGATCTCAGATACCTCGTGAAAACGTCTCGTCGCAGACAGCCAATCGATATGACCGGCCCTGCGCTAAGGGATCGCTTCCTCAATTATTTGTTGTTATATCCTGGCTGTGAAGGATTGCTGTATGTTGACGTGGAGGATTCCGATATTAAGTTAATCAGGCTCATGGACTATCAGGAAGATGTGTATGATGGGGATGATCTGGACTAATATAAAAGAATGAACATTGCAGGGCAAAGTCTGCGGCGAATTACAAATGCTGCTTTATTGCAATACATCTAACTGGAGGCATATATGAAAGGACAAAGGCACATCAAGATTCGTGAAATCATTAGTCAAAATGAAATTGAGACCCAGGATGATCTGGTTGAAGCACTACGCAAATCAGGTTTTCAGGTGACTCAGGCGACGGTATCCCGGGATATCAAGGAACTTCTGTTAATCAAGATTCCGATGGATGATGGAAGATACAAGTACTCTTTACCGACAGATCAACGATATAATCCGATTCAAAAGTTGAAGCGTGCACTCGTTGACAACTTCTTGCACATTGATCACACAAACAATCTGGTTGTGATGAAATGTTTGCCCGGAACAGCCAACTCCATTGCAGCTTTGCTTGATAATATTGAGTGGAATGAAGTCATGGGCACGATCTGTGGAGATGACACCATTCTGATTATCTGCCGGACTGAAGGTAACAGTGTGACCGTTATTGAGCGGATCATGGGTTACATTTCTTGAATAAATGGTTCAAAAACATAATTTCTGAGTTAGTCATCCGGAGGTGTTTTTGCAGATGTTAGTTACGTTATCGATTCGTAATCTGGCTGTGGTGGAAGAAGTGGATGTTGTATTCCACCCGGGATTCCATGTACTTTCAGGGGAAACGGGTGCAGGTAAGTCGATTATTATAGATGCACTTGGCTTAATTGCCGGTGGACGCAGTTCAGCTGATCTGATCCGGTACGGATGTGAGAAGGCAGAGATGGAAGCCTTGTTCGAGATGGAGCAGAGTCATCCGGTATGGCAGACATTAGAGAAATTGGGTATCCATTGTGAGCCTGAAGAGCATTTGGTTATACGACGTGAGTTGAATACTCAAGGGAAGAGTACGTCCCGCATTAATGGGCAATTGGTCAATCTGACCATGCTGCGGGAAGTAGGCGAGAAGCTGATCAATATTCATGGACAACATGAACATCAGAGTTTGCTACGCGCTGAGAGCCATCTGGGGCTTCTCGATACTTATGGCTCGGAAGTCATCGGACCGATCAAAGCGAAGTACCAGGAGCGCTACAGCAAGTTTATCACGGCGGAAAAAGAACTGCGTGCCCTTCAGGAGTCCAGTCAGCGGGCATATCAACTCTTGGACATGTATCGCTTTCAGCTTGAGGAGATCGCAGCAGCAAGCCTTACACAAGGCGAAGATGAATTACTCGGGGAAGAACGGGTCAAACTATCCCATAGTGAGAAAATGATGGACAGTGTTGCTGGTGCATATGATCTGCTCAGTGGTCAACGCGGACTTGAAGCTGTGAGCATTGCTCTTTCAAGAATTGAAGACATTTCTGGATATGATAGCAAAGGACTGCAACCAATCGTAGAACAGCTGCAATCTGCATTTTATCAATTGGAAGATGTGACATTTCAGTTAAGGGATTACCGGGAGAAGATTGAATTTAATCCGGCAAGGCTGGAAGAAGTGGAGCAAAGGCTGAATCTGATTTCTGGCCTCAGACGGAAATACGGGGACAGTGTTGAACTTATTCTGAGTTATTATGATCAGATTAGCCATGAAACCGACCAACTGGAGAACAAGGACGAACGGCTGGAGAAATTGCGAGCTGAACGTGACAAAATGCTTAACCTTGTGATGGAGTCTGCTGAAGAGCTCAGCAAGGTTCGCAAACAATGCGCCGAGGAACTTGCTGCACAGGTGGAAAGCGAACTCAAGGATCTGCAAATGGAGCGGACTACACTGCGTGTTCAAATTACTCCTTTCGAAGATCCAAAGGGGATTGAATGGAATGGACGTCGTATTCGTCTGAATCGTCATGGTGCGGACAATGCGGAATTCCTAATCTCACCAAACCCGGGCGAGCCATTACGACCACTTGGCAAAATTGCTTCAGGTGGTGAGTTGTCGAGAATGATGCTGGCGATGAAGAGTATCTTTGCGCGACATGACCGGATACCTGTGTTGATTTTTGATGAAGTTGATACCGGAGTTAGCGGTAGAGCAGCTCAATCCATTGCGGAAAAACTGTTCCGTTTGTCTTCGACTTGTCAGGTTTTCTCAATAACTCACTTACCACAAGTGGCTTGTATGGCAGATCATCAGTATCTCATTGAGAAACATGTCTACGATGGACGGACAATGACGCAGGTGGAATCGCTGTCAGACGAAGGCAGAGTGAAGGAATTGGCACGTATGCTGGGCGGCGTGGAAATTACAGAAAAAACGCTGCATCACGCACAGGAAATGCTGAATTTGGCGGAAGCCAAAAAAGGGTGAAACGGACGGCTGGCGTAATGATTGACAGTAATAAAAGCCTGGGGGCGAGGTTATCTTATAGGTACGCAATTGGCGACCACCTTTCGTCAAGCGAAAGAAGCAAAGGGAGTGTGACAGCCATTGAATTCCCCCCTCAGGAAGAAATTGCTAGGTCTTTTATTTGCCTTCTTTCTTTGTGTGATTAGCCAGGCCATTCAGCCTGTGCAAAGTTATGCTTCACTGCCGGATGAATTGCAGGTGTTTGCTGGCAGGCAAGCGGATGTCCGGCTCGCTGTACCTGCTGCTTCAAGCGCCGTTGTAGATCGTCCTGATATCATTGGTTTGGATGATCAGGCAGCGATGCATGTTACCAGGCAACAACCTTTGCATCTTCACCCTCAACAGACGGGACATGCCAAATTAACGTTGAAGTTGTGGGGTAAAATTCCGGTCAAAACAGTTCATGTGAATGTGATACCGGATTTGCGTGTTGTACCCGGGGGACAAACGATTGGCGTCAAGGTTAAATCGGCAGGCATTCTGGTGGTTGGACATCATCTGGTCCGTTCCGGTCAGGATGAGCGTGTATCGCCCGGAGAAACAGCGGGCATTAAGCTCGGAGATCTGATTACGCATATGGATGGAAAACGTCTGGATGGCGTAGCAGGTGTCTCTGAAGCCGTTGAACTTGCAGGGAAAAGTAAAAAAGGTATTGATGTTGTGTTAAAACGGGGCAAGGAAACGGTGAAGACACGATTAACTCCGGCGTATGACTCCGAGGATCAAGCGTGGAGGCTTGGATTGTACATTCGTGATTCTGCAGCCGGTGTTGGCACACTTACTTTCTATGCACCCGATCAGGGCGTATATGGCGCACTGGGCCATGTCATTACAGATATGAACACACAAACATCTATTGTTGTGGGTAGTGGTCAGATCGTTCAATCCAATGTGACGTCCATTTCTAAAAGTGAGACCGGTGATCCGGGTGAAAAACGTGCTCATTTCCTCAAGGAAAGCAAAATTTTGGGCAATATTGAACGTAATACGGCTTTTGGTATCTTTGGTAAAATGTCCGGAAATCCTGAGCACAGTCTGTATTCGAAAGGCATTCCCGTCGCTTTTTCTCATGAAGTAAAGGAAGGACCGGCCGAAATACTTACCGTGGTTGACGGTCAACAAGTTGAACGCTTCTCCATTGACATTGTTCATGTGGCAGATCAAACTGAACCAGCAACAAAAGGTCTGGTACTTCGAATTACGGACCCGAAACTGCTGGATAAGACCGGAGGTATCGTTCAAGGGATGAGTGGCAGCCCCATTGTACAAAATGGTAAATTGATCGGTGCGGTTACTCATGTATTCGTGAATGATCCAAAATCGGGTTACGGTTGCTTCATTGAATGGATGTTACAAGATGCTGGCGTTATGATGAAAAAGGAAAACGATAAGAACCTCAAGGCTGGCTAAACAGCCCTGAGGTTCTTTTTTGTCGAAAGCAAACATAATATATCGGATAATGAAATAAATTATTTATTATATAGGATCAAGAAAAAAAAATAAAGAAAAATAATTTTCGACAGGAGGAATTTAACTGGCTGTGTCGAAAATTAAACGTGTAAGGAAATGTACGAAACGATGTTTAATTTAAAGGAGGATACCGTTTTGCAAAAAATTGAGGTATTGCTGGCCGATGATAATCGTGAATTTACGAATTTGCTTGCCGAATATATATCTGAGCAGGAAGATATGGAAGTAACCGGTATTGCATACAATGGAGAAGAAGTACTGCAATTGCTGGAGCAAACTCGGGATGTGCCGGATGTATTGATTCTGGATATTATCATGCCTCACCTGGACGGACTGGGTGTGCTTGAGCGCTTGCGCGACCTGAACCTGTCTCCACAGCCTAAAGTCATTATGCTTACGGCATTCGGACAAGAGAATATCACACAGCGTGCCGTGCAACTCGGAGCTTCTTATTATATTCTTAAGCCGTTTGACATGGAAGTGCTTGCGAATCGTGTGCGTCAACTGGTGGGAACACAGACGGCGATGTCCACAAGCAGCGGATCATCCATGTTCATGAAATCATCCAATGTTGTGCCAATGGGCAAACACAAAAATCTGGATGCAAATATTACGTCCATCATACATGAAATCGGCGTTCCTGCGCATATTAAAGGATATCAGTATTTGCGCGAAGCGATTACGATGGTGTATAACAATATAGAAATTTTGGGAGCCATCACCAAAACACTGTATCCGGCGATTGCCGAAAAATTCAAAACCACGCCGTCCCGCGTCGAACGTGCCATCCGTCATGCCATTGAAGTGGCATGGACTCGCGGTAACATCGACAGCATCAGCCACTTGTTTGGCTACACGATTAACATCAGCAAGTCAAAACCAACAAATAGCGAGTTCATCGCGATGGTTGCTGACAAGCTGAGAATTGAGCATAAGGTAAGCTGAAAGGGTCAGGAGTAGTGAGCTGGCAAGTATAGTTTGGATTCAAATTTGATTCTAGCCAAATGGATTTTTGGCGGCCTATATCTGAATTCGTTCATTTCATGCCGATAAACTTCTGTAATATATGCCAACGAATACCGTCATTTATTGGATTAAAGATATCCAGTAAATGACGGTATTTTTGCATAACGAAATAACACAGAACATGATGATGAAATTTAGTGTTGCATGATTGCTTCAAAATTTTGAGATCAAGCATTAAAATAAGCTCACTATAGCAAAGTTTAGAAAAGGAAATATTTCATAAACTTTTACTCTCAGTTAACGCTTTTTCAAGTAGAAAGTGGTACGATGTGACCATTGACAAAGACCTACATATATATTTGAAAAGTTCGGATAAGATGCTACGAACAGAGGAGTAGAATAGTATGTTTACGCAAATAGGCGAGATTGCTGAACCAATCCCTGTAGTACAATCTGATACAAAATGTGATATCGTCTATCATCTTTTCAAGTCCAATCCTAGTCTGGAAGGTATAGCTGTTATGGGGGAGAAGGATGTGTCATTAATGATGCGGCCCCGATTCTTTCAGCAGATTGGCACCCAGTATGGCTATAATCTATATATGGGACGTCCTGTAGAACTGGTGATGAACACACAGGCACTGGTCGTGGATTATTCAGAACAGATTACAGATGTCAGTGTTCTAGCCATGGACCGAGATGAAGGGGAAATATATGATCTTGTGTTGGTCACGTCAGGAGAAAGTTTCTTTGGAGCTGTGAGTATTCGGCGTTTGCTCCTTGCTGTTGCTGATGTACGGGCTGAAATGGCGATTTTTATGAACCCGCTGACTGGTCTTCCTGGTAATCATATTATAGATGAAAGGCTGTCTCAGGCTCTTCAGATGGACCAATTTAGCGTACTGTACGTTGATCTCGATCAATTCAAATCCTACAATGATAGCTACGGCTTCAAAATGGGGGATCAGCTTATTCAGGCGACAGCTAACTTGCTTCGCAAGCTATTTGTTCCCCCTGAAGCTTTTCTTGGACATATCGGTGGTGATGATTTTATTACAATCCTGAATCACCATGATTACAAATATATTAGTGAGGAAGTCATCTTAGGTTTTGAGGAAATGAAAAGGACATTCTACAACGAACATGATTGGCATCATCAATATGTTCTGGGGGAAGGACGTTCCGGGCTAAATCGGCCCATTCCTCTCGTGTCGGTATCCATCGCCGTTGTAACCAATAACAAGCGAAAATATGAAAACATAGATCAGATAATTGATGAGGCCACACGCATCAAAAAAGGTTGTAAAGCGATTGCTGGAAGTATCATCTGTGCAAATGATACCGCCACTACTCCGTGCTAGACATAAAATTACGAGAACGTAGAGGACAGAGAGAATCTAAAGATGTGGGTCTAAAAGCTTTCTGTAAGAAAGCTTCTTCGGAAGCTGAGGCTTCGCCTCTATACCCATAACGTTAAAATACAGAAAAACCGCTACTTATCAGGAGTTAGTCACCTGTAATAGCGGTTCTATCATTGGATGCGAGTCAAAGGTTGTGTAGCAAACGAGCCACTTTAATCTTTAAGCTCATTATGTATACATAAAATTATGTTTGATCAATGCGTACTCAGATTCGAATATCGACAGATGGATATGAAGCAGCAGGAGATGTAGAAGCCGTAGTTTGCGGACCATTTCCTGATTCCTGATCTGTGGTTCCACCATCTGAAGGGTGCTCCTTATTTCCCGTTTTCTTTCCTTCATTTATTTCCTGATCTTCTTCTCCAGATGTTGCAGAGATAGGTGGTTGTATTCCCTTTTTAGGTGCGGGCTGATGGATCTCTTCCACCAGCTCCCCAATCTTCTGATTGACCTTGTTTAACTGGGAGTTGATGTCCTGGACGGTCTCTCGCTTTGCCTGAAAGACGGTGCGTTCTGAATTTTCCAACATCATTGATTTGCCTAGATCGAGATCATTTGCGGGAGGATTGATCTCGAGAACAAGTCGGTCAAAGCGGGTTTCTCCTTCGGTGGTCTGAATGGAGCCCTGCATGCGATCACGCAAACCGACCAGCTTACCCAATTGATCATAAGTCTGACTATGCTTGATCAGGTGATCGAGTGAAGGGGCTCGTGCCTCGTCGGTTGGTTTGGGTTGTTGCTGTTGAGCCTTTTCGGGCTGTCTTAATTTGTTCTTTTCTTGCAATTCTTCAGCTTTAATTTGGGCAATCTGGCTGTCGATCTGGGAAATGGAGCTTGTTAAGGATTTAATTCGCTGAGCTTTGGTTTTGGTATCCAACTCGTCATTGGTTTTTACACCTTGCATTTCTTCATTGAGCCGGGTCTTCTGCTGCATGAGTCCCTGAATTTCTTTATCCCGATTGGAGACTTGATTCCCTGGAGTGAAACTGCTTTTAGTTGCAGATGAGATTGAATTCATATCCTCTGTTCTCCTTCTCCACTTTATCATGGTTCTATTTACATATATCGGATGTTAAGAGAAAGATTTGAATAGCTCTTGTTTCCTCGCAATGGATTCATTTTGCGTCGGTTGTATTGCGTACTTCATCATAATAATTGATAATGGTTATCAATAAGTGAGTAGAGTACAGACACAATTTATGTAGACGGAGATGGGTTAGCAAAATGTGGAATGATTATTATATCCTCTGGAACTATGCTGCGGTGAGCATAACAGATATCCGTTACATTGAATTAGAGGCATATGAAGAGATGAAATACAAATTTCCGACAAGTACCTTTGTACTCACCATTCAGGGTGATGCTGGAGTGACGATTGACAATCAAACATATGAAGTGAGTCGCTTTTATATTTTCCATGGGGGAAAAGGGAGTAAGTTGATGATTCGAGCAGGCGAATCCGGATTGCGCCTATATTACTTGATGTACAAAGCAAACCTGCCTAGTGGAGGGAGAAATGATCTGGGAAGGTTAATGGAGCGTATCAATCCGTTCCAAATGAACTATGGCTTTACCCCCGATATGCCAACCATACTATATGAGCAATGGAAAAAGATGCACTTTTTGTGGGATCAAAAGAACCCTATTCAGCACTTTCAGGCCAAGAGTTTGTTCTATGCATTTGTGGAGCAGATCTCATCACAGATTCCTCGTATATCCAATCGTTATCCAAGTATGTTGGATCAGGTTAGCAAAGTCATTGAAATTGTAGAGTCTTCCTACACCCAGCCACTTACACTTCATGTTTTAGCAGAAATGATTGGCAGCAGCCCAAGAAGTTTGTCACGCAAGTTCAAGCAGTCGACGGGATATAGTCCCATTGATTATCTGATTCAGTTTCGTTTGTTCAAAGCCAAGGAGATGTTGCTGCAAACGGACGCCACGTTGGATGAGATCGCTGTAGGAATCGGTTATCCGGATGGATATTATTTGGGACGTATGTTCAAGAAACATACAGGTCTTTCTCCTTTGCAATTTAAAGAAAAGACCTCAGCACCCCTATGTTTATACTGATGGTGATAATCATTATCAATATAAACATGGAGGGTCATTAAATATGAACAGACAGACAAGAACGGGAATGCTGTTTAGCATTTTACTAAGTCTTACGTTACTGCTAAGTGCATGCTCAACAGGTGTTGCCAGTAATTCAAGCGGGGATGCATCCGGAAGCAATAGTACGTCAAGTTCCACGAAGACAGTAACAGCGGAGAATCAAGCCAAAACATCTGAACCACGTATAATCTCAACGGTGAAGGGAGATATTACAATCCCTGCTGAACCTAAACGGATTGTGGTTGACTTGTATCTGGGAAGTCTGATCGCCCTGGGGATTAAACCTGTGGGTACACCCGAGATGAACCTGAAAAATCCTTATTTTATCAAATCACTTGAGGGCGTGCAGAATATTGGCGAATATGAAACCATCTCTCTAGAAAAGGTGTTGGAACTTGAACCGGATCTCATTGTGACAGGTAATCCTGATTTATTTGATTCCTTTAGCAAGATTGCACCTACCTTGGTTGTACCTTATGGCGAATTGAAAAACACCCACGAAGAAATTGCCTATTTCGGTGAAGTGCTAAATAAAGAAAAAGAATCTGAGGCATGGTTAGCCGATTATGACGCAAGAATTGCAGATGCCAAGAAACGTGTTGGTGAGGCAATTGATCCGCAGGCCGAGGTGTCGGTCATGCAGTTCTATGATAAAGCACCGTTGGCCTTTGGTGATAATTTTGGTCGGGGAGGTCAGGCAGTCTACAGCGCGCTTGGTTTGAATCCTCCTGCAGATAAAAAAGAGATCTTAATGAAGGATCAACTGGTTGAAGTTTCATCGGAAGCGATTCCTGAGTTTGCCGGAGACTACATTATTCTAACAGCAGATAATCTGACCCTGGAAGAGTTGAAATCGAAACCGGTCTGGAGTTCACTGGATGCGGTTAAAAATGATCGTGTGTTTATCTGGAGCCCGGATCGTTCATGGTACTTTGACCCGATTGCAACATTGGATCAAACAGAGGAATTGGCCGCGTGGTTTAAGAAGATCTCTGAACCAAATTAAGTCTAACAAGTGATTGATGAGATGAAATCCAATTCCATTCTAAATTTCAGTTGATAATGAAAATTATTATCATTTATAATAAAGGTACATTAGTGAACCTCTGCTAGGCATATGTTATCGGATGTGTGGCAGAATGATGACCTTGTAAGGCCTTTGTTCCGGGTGAGGTTGGGATTGGAGAGTATTCGATGCAATTAGACGAACAGATGAAATGCTGGAATCATGCCGCTGTTAAGGTTCTGGATATACGCCGAATCGTTATGGAGGCAGGGGCACAACTGAGTTCCTACACACTTCCGGCAAATGGTTTTATATATACGATTCGAGGATCTGCTGTGCTTCAGTTGGATGGACAAACATACAAGGCAGAGCGGTTCTACATGCTTCATGGGGCCAAAGGATCTTCACTGGATATCCAAACCAACGAAGATTTCGAATATATTCTGCTCTATTACAGAGCATTTCTTGCCTTTCCTAGTTATCGTAAAAAGTGGTTATTGGCACAGCCGGAAGTTGCACCGTTCTCTTTGCAATATGGATTTGCACCGAGTAGTCCGCTGGGGTTATTACGTTACCTTGATGAGCTTGAGGGTGCATGGATTCAATCTGGCAGTCTGGATCTGCTTCATACAAAAAGTTTATTTTACCAGTTCATTCATGAAATGATGGTTCAATTGGCAGAGCAGGAGATCAAAACAGAGCTTGCTGACCCGGTGAAACAAACACTTCGTTATATACAGAATCATTATAGGGAACAGGTCACGCTTGATTTCCTGGCTGAACAGTTCAACTACAGCTCCCGTCATTTATCCATGCAATTCAAACGACAGACGGGTCACAGTCCCATTGATTATTTAATTCAGACCCGAATCGCTAAGGCTCGCAATCTGCTTTTGCGATCTGATGCAACGCTGAGTGAAATTGCAGCAGAAGTAGGTTATTCGGATGTGTATTATTTTAGTCGTATCTTCAAAAAACATGTGGGGATCTCTCCGATACAGTATCAACGAAAGATGAGAGAAGAAGCGAAAACAGAGGATCGTCCATTGGTAATCTCTGAATCGTCCATTGGCCGAAGATGGAAGTCGGGATATATTGATTATGAGAATCATTATCAATATATAGACGGAGGGTCTACACCAATGAAAAGAAGAAAAACAAGTTCCAGTATGATTATGGTTGCATTATTGAGCATAACGATGCTCCTCGCAGCCTGCTCTTCGGGTACAGCAACAACACCAGCAGCTGGCGAAGGAACGGGTGCCAGTTCCAATAACAGCAGTACGGCAGTATCATCAGACACAGGAAGCCAGACAAACAAAGACAATGAAACACGCACGGTCTCAACGGTTAAGGGCGACGTAGTTGTTCCAGCGAATCCGAAACGGGTTGTTGTACTATATCTCCAGGGAGACGTAGTTGCGCTTGGAATTAAGCCAATCGCCACCTCAGATGTATATGACGGGGCTGCCTACAAGAGTGAGCTAGAGGGTGTAAACGCATTGGGTACCTGGTTTGAACCGAATCCTGAAGCTGTCATTGATCTTGATCCGGATCTGATCATTGTTCCTTCAGAAGAGACGTATACGTTATTAAAAGATATTGCACCTACGGTATATATTCCGTATGAGAAATTGACTACAGAAGAGAGACTTCATGATATAGCAAGTATCTTTGGCAAAGAGCAGGAAGCCGAGACGTTAATCACCAATCTCAACAACAAAGTCGAAGAGAGTAAGAAAACTCTTGCAGATGCAGGCATACTGGACAAAACAATCTCCATTGTGGAGGGCGGTTTGAAAGGGATGGTTATTGTGGAAAGCAAACAATTTGGCCGTGGATCTCAGGCGGTATACGAGTACTTGGGAATGAAAGCACCTGAAGTCGTACAGAAAAAAATCGACGTGGTCTCGGACGCGGCAGGCTCCACGATTTCCATGGAAGTCCTTCCTGAATATATCGGAGACTATGTGTTTCGCTCTGTGTATGAAGGGGCAGATAACTTGACAGATAATCCAATATGGAGCAGTATCCCAGCGATCAAGGAAGGTCGTCTGATTGAGATTGATTTCGATTTCTTCTATTATTCGGATATCTATTCAATTAATAAACAACTTGATTTTGTCGTTGAAAAGCTGTTGGCGACTCCAAGAGCGCAATAGTAAAGAGCAGATGTGTTCGTGAAATTTTTGTACAAGAAATGTTTGTTTTTTAGCCATTGTATTTTGATAAGATTACCATTACACTAGGATTTAAGTGATAATGAGAATCGATATCAAATACTCGATGTTCTGGATCGAATTAACGGAGGTATTTTTAATATGAATCAGCAGTTGGAACTTTATGATGTAACCATTATCGGCGGTGGCCCTGCGGGCATGTACTCTGCCTTTTATAGCGGCATGCGAGATATGAAGACCAAGTTGATTGAGGCACGTGACAGATTGGGAGGTCGCATGCTCTTTTATCCGGAGAAAATGATCTGGGATGTCGGGGGTGTGACGCCAATTCTGTGTGAAGATCTGATCAAACAATTGGAAGAACAGGCAAGAACTTTTGAGCCAACCCTCGTATTTGAACAACAGATCGAAGGATTCGAGCGTCAACCTGATGGCACAATTCTGTTAACTTCTGCAACAGGTGAGCAACACTGGACACGTACCGTCATTATGGCAATCGGATATGGTATATATAAAATGGCCAAGCTGGAGCTTGAAGGTGCAGACCGCTATGAGGTTAGCAATCTGCACTATACTGTGCAGGAACTAGAGCCATTCCGTGGTAAACGTGTGCTAATCTCGGGTGGAGGCGACTCTGCTGTGGACTGGGCGAATGAACTGGAAGCACTGGCAGAGCAAGTTACGGTTGTGCATCGTCGTGACCGCTTTGGCGGGTTGGAGCGTAATGTACTGCGTATGAGAGAATCCTCTGTAGATGTCCGTACACCTTACGCGGTAGAGACCTTGCATAGTAAGAGTGGTGATGTGATTGAACAGGTGACCATCTCACATGTGGACACAGGTGAAACTGAACTGCTTGAAGTCGATGCTGTCATTGTAAACCATGGCATGAAGAGTGACTTTGGTCCAATCCGGGATTGGGGACTTGATCTTGGAGAATGGCATGTCACTACAACGGAGAGATTGCAAACCAATATTCCCGGCGTGTTTGGCGCAGGCGATTTTGTAGATTATGGTAGCAAACTGTACCTGATTGCGGGTACTTTCACAGATGCAGCCCTAGCGGTAAACAGTGCGAAGCTATACATGGACCCTGAAGCGGAAAAAGTGGCTTATGTTTCTTCCCATAACAGTCGCTTTAAAGAGAAAAATAAAGCCCTTGGCGTTGTAGAAGAATAAAGGTCTGCGATCGGTTATATTAAGATGACTTCGAGTTCATTCCGAAGTCATCTTTTTTGCATAAAATGGGTAATAAGAAGGCATAATGGCACAAGATAGAACACACTTCGAATTGAACATGAACCACCAAATGTCTATAATAAGCTTGAGAAACTTTAGAATAACATCAAGATACAATAACTAGATCAGAGTGGAGTGCAGCGTATGAAAAAGGGATCACAGCCACAACGAGGCTTCACCTTCATCCAGCGGTGGTTCAAACGATCTGATAAAAAAAAGATCAAATGGTCTGAAATGTATCTCGCACTGGCTGGCGCGCTTCATCGCTTGTTGGTTGAAGGGCGGCGTGAACGTTCAGCAGCCAAACGGCTGCATCAGGACTTGCCTATTAACGCGTTGGGCGAGATGAAGCTAGAGCCAGGGGATATTGTGTACACGCCAAGCTCGGAATCGACGTATTACGCCGGGCATATGGGCATTATCGGTCTCGACGGCAAGGTGTATCATGTGCACCCTTATGGGCCTGTATTTGCTGATTCATTAGAGTGGTATCTGACGCGATTTTATGAAGGAGATCGTTTCATTGTATTCCGTTCCAGATTGAATGAGGCAGGAATGAAAGCAGCGGGGTGGGTACACGACCATTACAAGCAGGTAAAATTCTACCGTTTGCAGACCAATCTGCGCAGTATTGAGCGCAATTACTGCTCTAAATTTATATATCAGGCCTATCAGTTCACATCGGGACTGGATCTGTGGAGCCGCAAATTTACCCGAATGAATCAGGGGTATATCTATCCATTTCGAATTGAGCGTTCATCAGAGCTGGACGTTCTGGGAACTTTTTATAAATAAGGCTGGAACCGACTAAAATACTGTTCTTCCGAAAAAAAGGAGAGCAGGTTCTGTCGGTTTTTTTTATATGTGTAGAGATTAAAAACAGGAAAAACGCTCAAAACGTCGAATAGATTATGAGATAGGCACGCACAACTTGGAATCGTATACATAAAAAAAGACGAGATGATTATTAGCCCAGAGTAAAAAAATGACTACGAAGTAGACGAACAAGAAAGAGTGAAGCGAGATGAAATGGCCGGGTTTCTTACAACGATTCCGACCGAACAAAAACGTGGTTAAGCTATCGGATTATATCCCAAAAAAGGAAAGGAGGCACTACTGTTCCATATGCAAGAAAAACGTTAAATCGGTCGTGCATTATGCCGCGCCACAGGGAAATGTTTCAGGTGTATGCAGTTCTTGTAAGTCTTTAGCGGATGAACGTGGAATGTTTCCCATTTAATAAGAAGAGATGCGCTCAGGAAATAAGAATTTTTTGATTTATGCGCGTTTTTGTAGTACATTAGCAAATGTATTCGAAGGAGGATTCTAATGTACTCAGGTAGACAAGACGATACTTTATACATCATGACCTACACCTTAAACAGCGGTATCAAGGGTACGGTTCCACTGTCTAATAAGCAGATTATTGAGTGGCTGGATTGCTACAGAAATGAGAAGCGCTTCGTGACCGAAATCGGCAAGGAGTTTTTTGGATTGAATGCAGGATTGGTAGCAGACTTCAAGGTTCAAAATCATTTATCGGATTATCAGCAGACCATTATGCCTACACAGCAGCAGGATAACCTGGAACGCTTGTCCAGTGCTTATAAATCAACCGAGTTATTAATGAAGATTGATTGTAAATGTGGCACGGCTTATGTGACGGAATCCCCATACAAGCGCACAAAATGGTACTGTACAAAGTGTAAAGAGATTGTATTTTTGGATGCCAAAAAAGGAATGGTGGAAACGTCGCGTGGTGACGCTTACTACATGACCAACAAATATTTTGTTTCCCGTGACTAGCGGGAAGTGACTCTGGAAGCATCGCTGCGAAGCGGTGCTTTTTTGTGCGAATGTTTGCTCTATAACAAAAAAAGCCCCAAGGGGCCTTTTTGGAAAATATCTAAGATCGATCTTTTAGGAATTATGAGGAGCATTCAACTTTGTGAGGAGGAATGAAGCAGCAACGACAGCGTGGCTCGTAAGCTTCTGAATCGCCAATCATGACAACCGGACCCAAGGTGACAGGCTCCCCATTGACGATACGTTGCGTAAAGGCTGCATCCGGGCTGCCACATACCGCACAGAAAGCCGAGAGTTTCTCAATGTCGTCTGCCATGGCAAGCAAACCACCGACATATCCGAATTCCTTACCACGGTAATCCATATTAAGTCCGTCCACAATGACATGTTTGCCACAATACGCTAACTCCGAGACAAGTTCCATAATGGCACTGCTGAAAAATTGTACTTCATCAAATGCAACAACATCAGCATCTATGGTTTGGTTCAAGATCATTTCTACGGATTCCGGGGTTAATTGCCGGGGAATGGAATGGGCAGGGAGTCGATAACCAATTCGGCTTACGATCTCGTCCTGGGCAAACCGATTATCCTCGGCTGGTTTGTAGGCCACAACCTTTTTACGGCCAAATTGTATTAATTTCTGACAACGGCGAATGAGTTCACCGGATTTTTCACTGAACATGGGTCCAGTAATTACGGTAATACGTCCTGTTTGCACGGTGTTGCTACTCCTCTCACATACGGGATTCAACAAAAAAAGCGACCTTTACAGAGTACCACAAAATCTTTGGAAAGAGCCAGAACTAATCTGCGCAGCTTTGTGTTACTATATGGAATGTTAAGGTATTGGTTACGGCAGCTAGTTAACAGGAGTTGTGAAAAGAGGTGTTTTAGTATGAGTGAAGCATTATCATCACTTCAAGAGCGATATGAAAGCCTGAAAGAACAGGGATCTCTAGATGAAGCGGCGCAGGCGTTATTTGCAGAACTGTTCGCAGAAGCGGAGAGACTGCAGGCAAGTAACCTTACCTTGCGTAGAACGATCTTGAAGTCTTCTTCCAAAGAATCACGTATGTCTACCAAACTGCGGGATGCCTTATACGAATGACCCGGAGATTACTCCGGGTCCTCTTCTGTCTTTAATTTGCGAGGGAATAGAATACCTGCTGTAATTCTGGCAATCATGGCAAAGGTGAGACCAATGCCCGCAAACATGTAAATTACGGTAAAGGCTTTGCTGAATCCGGTGGTTGGCACAAATTCAGGATGTCCCACCGTAGTCAGGGTAACCGCACAGAAGTATAACGCATCGATCCAGTGCAGACCTTCAACACGAGTGTAAAATAAAGTGCCTGATAGCAACGTTGCTGCCGTTAACGCGAACAGAGCCAGAAACTTAGGGTCTTTGAACGCATGGAAAATGCCTTTGAGCAATCGTTGTAACGTGATTAGAAATGATACCATGATGATCCATCCTGTCTATGTAAAGTAGGCGGTGTGTTGTATAAGCACACAAAAAGCCCGGACTCATGGAGTCCTTCCGGGCGTCTCTGCTTTTTCGGGTACACTTTTGGACCGGAAACGGGGACCTACATAATTACGCTTGCGGTCACGGAACAAGATCCAGCCTCCCAGAAAACTCATACCTGCGGCAAAAAGGACAAGTCCACCGCCAAAGGAAAGCCACTGGAATCCTGGTGAAATCAGTTCGTTCCCGTGCTCGGCATAATATAGGAACAGGGCATCTTTCATCATCAGAAAACCCTTCATAGCCATTAACCCGGGGATGACCAGAACAACAATTGCCAAAAATCGCGCAAAGACCAATCTTGTATTCATGAGCATTATACCCTTTCTGCCAAAGTCGACATTAAATAAAGGTTACGCTTACAGATCATACCTGTTTCCATCATAGCTTGGAATGCATAGGCTGTCCATGTGTGATTGCTTCAAACTTTGAGTTGACCGCTCAAGGAGAGTACAATGGAGTATAGAGGGTATAAGCCAAACCATGATTCAAGCCATCATAAATTATATTGAAATTTGATTCATAGAGGAGAACATGAGAGATGCCAATTACATGTGATGTTGCAATTCTTGGAGGAGGGACCGGTGGATATGTAGCCGCGATCCGGGCTGCACAGCTGGGAAAACAGGTCGTTATTATTGAGAAGGACAAGCTTGGTGGAACCTGTCTGCATCGTGGTTGTATTCCGAGTAAGGCTTTGCTGAAAAGCGCGGAAGTATACGCCGAGATCCAGGAGAGCGAGACGTATGGTATCGAGACAGCTGGAGCTACACTTGTATTTCCCAAAGTACAGGCGCGCAAGGATGCAATTGTCGAACAGCTCCACCAGGGCGTTCAGTATTTGATGAAAAAAAATAAAATCCAGGTTGTACACGCGAAAGGTCGCGTCATCGGACCATCCATCTTCTCACCGCAGAGCGGAGCAGTCGCTGTGGAGTTTGAAGATGGCGAGATGGATACGGTAGTTCCAACCAATCTCATCATTGCCACTGGTTCGCGTCCACGTGTGTTGCCGGGCCTGGAACCGGACGGCAAATTCATAATGAGCAGCGACGAAGCACTGCGTATGGATGAACTTCCTGCATCACTCATCATTGTTGGTGGGGGTGTGATTGGATTGGAGTGGGCATCCATGCTGAATGACTTTGGCGTAGACATCACAGTAGTAGAAGCAGCTGCTCACGTGTTGCCTGCCGAGGATGAGGATGTTGCCAGAGAAATGCAGCGATTGCTCGGCAAACGAGGTGTCCGTTTCCTGACAGGTGCCACCGTTCTAACCGAAACATATAACACGGATCAAGAGGGTATTCAGATTGATGTGCAGCTTGGTGAAGATAAGCAGGAAACGCTAAGAGCGGAGAAAATGCTCGTGTCGGTTGGACGTCAGGCTAATGTCGAAAATATCGGACTCGAAAATACAGATATCAAACTGGAGCGTGGGTTCATCGCTGTGAACAAACAGTTACAGACCGGTGAAGGTCACATCTACGCCATTGGTGACTGCATCGGCGGTTTGCAGCTTGCACATGCCGCAAGTCATGAAGGCATTCTCGCTGTCGATCATCTGGCGGGCAAAACGGTACATGCCGTAGAATCCCACCGTATCCCGCGCTGTGTGTACACACGTCCGGAAGCAGCAAGCATCGGATTCACCGAGCGTGAAGCCAAAGAACGTGGCTATGACATTAAAACAGGCAAGTTCCCATTTTCGGCCATTGGCAAATCGCTTATTCACGGAAGTCGGGATGGATTCGTGAAGGTGATCGCAGATGCCAAGACGAATGATATATTGGGGGTACATATGATTGGCACCCATGTGACGGAATTGATCGCTGAGGCTTCTCTGGCTCAGATGCTGGATGCCACACCTTGGGAAGTCGGACAAACCATTCATCCGCACCCTTCTCTGTCGGAAATTATGGGTGAAGCCATGTTGGCGGTCGATGGAAAGGCCATTGGAATGTAAGCCAAACAAGCTTATGAGAAAGGTCCTTTCCTTTTTTGGGTAAAAGGGATTATAATAAGGTTAAGCCAAGTCTTAGTACCAGGTTATAAGATCGGGTAGTAAGAGTGGCACAGGCTCTGATTAAAAGGAGGTACCTCATATGAGTTCACAAGGTACTGCAGACGCGGTCCACCGGCATCAACAGCTGGGACTTAGCGATGGTGAAGTATTGGATATGTACAAATACATGCTGCTCGCGCGCAAGTTTGACGAGCGTTGCTTGCTCTTGCAACGGGCTGGCAAAATTAACTTTCACGTATCCGGTGTAGGACAGGAAGCTGCGCAAGTAGGCGCTGCTTTTGGTTTGGATCGGGATCACGATTATTATTTACCTTATTACCGCGATTACGGTTTTGTACTTGCGGTAGGCATGACTCCGCGTGAGTTGATGTTGTCTGCTTTTGCGAAGGCGGAAGATCCGAATAGTGGCGGTAGGCAAATGCCGGGTCACTTCGGTCACAAAAAGCTGCGGATTGTGACGGGTTCCAGCCCGGTTACAACACAGGTTCCGCACGCTGTTGGATTTGCGCTGGCTGCCAAAATGAAGAAGCAAGAATTTGTTTCTTTTGTTACGTTTGGCGAAGGATCAAGCAATCAGGGTGACTTCCATGAGGGAGCCAACTTTGCAGGTGTGCACAAATTGCCTGTCATTATTATGTGTGAGAACAATCAATATGCAATTTCGGTACCGATTCATAAACAGTTGAGCGGCAAAATATCCGATCGAGCACAAGGATACGGTTTCCCCGGACTACGTGTAGATGGTAATGATGCATTAGAAGTATATGCTGCAGTGAAGGAAGCACGTCGCCGTGCCATAGCCGGGGAAGGCCCGACACTGATTGAAGCGATGATGTATCGGTTGTCACCTCATTCCACCTCCGATAATGATCTGGCTTACCGGACCAAAGAGGAAGTTGAGGAGAACTGGAAGAAAGATGGCGTTCCTCGTATGAAGAACTACTTGATCGATTGTGGCATCTGGGACGAAGCCCGGGATGCGGATCTGGCTTCCCAGCTTGCGCTGGAAATGAAAGAAGCAACTGAATATGCAGACAACGCGCCATATCCTAAACCTGAGGACACTCTGACGCACGTTTATGCGGACAGCGAAGAAGGGGGACGGTAAGTATGGCAGTGATGGAATATATTGATGCAATCCGTCTCGCGATGAAAGAAGAGATGGAACGGGATGAGAATGTTTTTATCCTTGGTGAAGACGTAGGTCTCAAAGGTGGTGTGTTTACCACAACTAAAGGGCTGCAAGATCAGTTTGGCGAAATGCGAGTGATGGACACACCATTGTCTGAATCCGCTATTGCAGGTGTTGCCATTGGTGCAGCGATGTATGGCATGAAGCCGATTGCCGAAATGCAATATTCGGACTTCATGTTGCCGGCAACCAACCAGATCATTAGTGAAGCGGCAAAAATTCGCTATCGTTCCAACAATGACTGGAGCTGTCCGATTGTTATCCGCGCGCCGATTGGTGGCGGGATCTTCGGTGGGTTGTATCACTCCCAATGTCCGGAATCGATTTTCTTTGGGACACCTGGTCTGAAAATTATAGCTCCCTACTCGGCATACGATGCTAAGGGACTGCTGAAGGCCGCTATTCGCGACCCGGACCCGGTACTCTTTTTTGAAAATAAAAAATGCTACAAACTTATCAAGGAAGATGTGCCTGAAGATGATTACATCGTTCCGATTGGTAAAGCCAACGTACTTCGTGAGGGTGCGGATATTACGGTGATCGGTTACAGTCAGCCGCTGCATTTTGTCATGCAGGCTGCTGAGGAGCTGGAGCGTGAAGAAGGCATTACAGCACACGTTCTCGATCTGCGCACATTGCAACCGTTGGATCGTGAAGCGATTATTGCTTCCGCTCGTCTGACAGGCAAAGTGCTGATCGTACACGAAGATAACAAAACGGGTGGTGTAGGTGCCGAAGTTGCCGCGATTATTAGTGAGGAATGTCTTTTTGAACTGGATGCACCGATTCAGCGTCTTTGCGGACCTGATGTGCCGGCCATGCCAATTAGCCCAACATTGGAGAAATTCTACATGCTGAGCAAGGACAAAGCCAAAGCAGCAATGCGTACACTTGCCGAGTTTTAATTTCGTTTTTGGATCGTTTAAAAGTAAAGTTTGGAGTGATAATCAAATGGCTGAACGTATGAAATGGATCGAGGTCATTATGCCGCAATTGGCGGAATCGCTGGTCTCGGCTACCATAGGCAAATGGTTGAAAAAACCGGGCGACCGTGTGGAACAGTACGAGCCGATCTGTGAAGTAATCACTGATAAAGTTAATGCCGAGATTCCATCCACTGTGGATGGAATTATGGGTGACCTTTTGGTGGAAGAGGGCACAACGATTGCTGTTGGTGAAGCAATCTGCCGCATGCAGGTCGCAGCTTCTGATGAAGAAGCGGCTGAGCAAGTAACACAAGTATCGCAGCAACAGGAGCAAGTGCAGCAACATGCGAGCCTCACTCCTCTTGCCGCGTCAAATACAGCAGGACATGATCCGAACCAGCCGATGCGTAATCGGTATTCCCCGGCAGTGCAATCCTTGGCAGCAGAGCATGGCTTGAACTTGCAAAGCATTCAAGGCACCGGTGCCGGTGGTCGTATTACCCGCAAAGATGTGCTGACATTTGTTGCACAGGGAGGTAACGCGGCTGGATCGTCCGCACAAGCATCATCTGCAGCAGTTCAGCATACACCTTCTAGTATGCCGTCTGCTTCTCCATTCAGCGGAGTGAATCGTGGAAATGGAGAAATGGGTTTGACCGCTGGAGAAGCGATCTCAGCGTCCGATGCAGGTGTTCCTGTGAGACATTCAGGCATTCATCTAACCGAAAGTCCGAAAATTCCACAGATCGAAGTGGAAGGTGGCGGCCAGGGAAGATCGGAGTATTTCATCGATGTTACCCCTGTGCGTAATGCCATTGCCCGGAATATGCGTCAAAGCGTATCGGAAATCCCGCATGCATGGACAATGATCGAAGTGGATGTAACCAATCTTGTGATGCTGCGCAATAAACTCAAGGATGAATTCAAGCGTAAGGAAGGCATCAATCTGACATATCTGTCCTTCATGATGAAGGGAGTCGTTAACGCGATTAAAGACTACCCAATCATGAACTCGGTATGGGCAGTGGACAAAATTATCGTCAAACGGGACATTAACCTGTCCATGGCGGTAGGAACCGAAGATTCTGTACTTACACCCGTAATCAAACATGCCGATCAGCGAAATATTGCAGGTCTGGCCCGTGAAGTCGATGAGCTAGCTCGTAAAACACGTGAAGGTACGTTGAAGCTGGACCATATGCAAGGTGGTACGTTCACGGTGAACAACACCGGTTCATTTGGTTCGATCCTGTCCCAGCCAATCATTAACTACCCGCAGGCAGCCATTCTTACATTCGAGTCGATTGTCAAGAAACCAGTGGTTATTAATGATATGATCGCTGTTCGTTCGATGGCTAACCTGTGTCTGTCGCTGGATCACCGAATCCTGGATGGTGTAATCAGCGGACGTTTCTTGCAACGTGTCAAAGAAAACCTTGAAGGATATACCATGGAGACCAAGGTGTATTAAGTAAATAGTTGTCGGGAAAGTGTATGTGCCGGAGGCCGTGCACTTTTCCTGCTGTCTACGGACAGGTGCTCAATTGTACACTGAACCTGAAGCAGAAGGGTGTGGGAATCATGAGCAAGCCGCTGGATGTTGCATACATATCAATGCTTGATTATGAAGAGGCTTGGAACCGCCAGAAAGCGATTGTGCAGCGATTGGACGAGGGCGAGGGAGCGGAGCAGATGCTGCTTTTACAGCATCCACCAACGTATACGATCGGCTCACAAAATCATCCGGAGCATCTGCTTCTCAGTCCGGAAGAGTTGCGTGAGCAAGGGATTTCTTTGTTTCAAATTGACCGTGGCGGTGATATTACTTATCATGGCCCGGGCCAGTTGGTAGGTTACCCGTTATTGATTCTTGGTCGGGATGAAGACCTGGATCTGCACGGCTATCTACGGAAACTTGAGCAGGTGCTTATGGATTATCTCGCAGACCAGGGCATTGAAGCTGGACGCAAAGAGGGTTACACGGGTGTGTGGATTGGTGATATGAAGATTGCTGCAATCGGCATCAAGTTTAATCGTTGCAAACACCGCCGCGGTTTTGTGACCAGTCACGGGTTTGCTTTTAACATCAGCTCAGGCATTCAACATGCAGGGTTTCAGGGGATTGTTCCTTGTGGGATTGAACAGTATGGCGTTACCTCACTGGAGGATATAACGGGCAAGTCCTATGCGGTGGAGCAAGTAGCGCAGGAGATTGTTCCGTACTTTAATCGTATTTTTCCATATCAAATTAATTGGGTCACGGAAAAAGAAGCCCTTCAACGTCTGTAAACAGGTCGTCGAAAGGCTTTAGGTTGCTATCCAAACAGCAACGGTTCGAGAGCTATGAAAAGGGTGGACCCGATCATGGCTATCAGCATGAGATAGATGATGATTTTGAACCATTTCTTTTTTTGCATGGATGAGAGAACTCCTTTCACCATAAAGTGTATGTTCAAAAAGACTGGTTTTCAGTACCAAGAAGATGGGATGAAGCTAGAAATGGAGTAGCGGAGCGTAGGGAAAACTACGTGAGCAACGGACATTTCGGCTGAATTCCATATTCGATGCTGATGATGCCGCCAGGCATCCTTCGTAATCAAAAGCAGACTTTTTGAACAACCTCATAAAATAAACAAGCCATAGTAATTGTATTGTACCGTATCTACGAGAGGGAGGAAAGTCCTATGATTAAACAACAACGTGTTATCGATCAGTTCATGGAACTGGTGCAGATTGATAGTGAAACGAAAAATGAACAGAACATCTCGAAGGTGTTAAAAGAACAGTTTGCAGAGCTTGGTCTTCATGTCTATGAGGATGATACCATGGAGCAAACCGGACATGGCGCAGGAAACCTCGTCATTACCTGGGAAGCCGAAGGAACTGAAGGGGTTGCACCGATCTTTTTCACATGTCATATGGACACCGTGACGCCGGGACAGGGAATCAAGCCTGAACTGGGTGAAGATGGCTGGATCCGCAGTGATGGAACAACGATCCTGGGAGCAGATGACAAAGCAGGGATTGCGGCATTGTTTGAAGCGATTCGTGTGATCCAGGAAAACAAGATTCCACATGGTAAAATTCAATTTGTCATTACGGTCGGCGAAGAGTCTGGACTGGTGGGTGCACGTGCCATGAATCCGAAGGATATCGATGCCGAGTTCGGTTATGCGCTGGATTCTAATGGAGCTGTAGGCACGATCTGTGTTGCTGCTCCAGCGAGAGCTGAAATTCAAATGAGCATCTATGGTAAGTCTGCCCATGCTGGCGTGAATCCGGAAGACGGGATCAGCGCCATTCAGGTTGCCGCAAAAGCAATTGCAGCGATGACACTGGGCAGAATTGATGACGAGACAACAGCAAACATTGGCAAATTCCAGGGTGGGTCAGCACTCAATGTGGTATGTGACT
The DNA here is from genome assembly GCF_045040675.1 of Paenibacillus sp. FSL H8-0283. Taxonomy (NCBI): domain Bacteria; kingdom Bacillati; phylum Bacillota; class Bacilli; order Caryophanales; family Paenibacillaceae; genus Paenibacillus; species Paenibacillus sp. FSL H8-0283. The sequence goes on along the minus strand of NZ_CP150295.1, from coordinate 4,444,298 downwards.
TTGTACAGCTTGAAGCGGAAGCTCGCAGTATTGTTCAGGAGAAAGTTGAATTGCAGGTTGCACAGATGCGTGACGCGTTGGAAACGACTTGTCGCAAATACGGTGCAACAGCTGAATTCAGAAGTGAGATCCTTTACCCTGCATTTGGCTTCCATGATGAACACGAAGTTGTACAACTTGCACAGCGTGCCATCCGCAGTATTGGGCTGGAGACAAGTACGTTTGCTTCCGGTGGTGGCAGTGATGCCAATATCTTTAACGGATTCGACCTTCCGACAGTGAATCTGGCGGTAGGGTATGAAGATATTCATACAACCAAAGAACGTATTCGTGCCGAAGACATTGTGAAGTTATCTCAGGTAGTCGTAGCTATTATTCAGGAAACGGTAGCTGACAAGAAATAATATAGAGCACATGTTACCTCACATGTTGTTAGACAAAAGTCCGAACCCGGTCTATCTGTATCGGATTCGGACTTTTTGTGAATTCATGTTATATTTCAAGTGAGAAGACTCGTTAATTTAGGGTCAAAAATGAAACAATGGATCGATTCCCCATTCATTTACGTCCAGCTAGCAGATCGATTAACTTGGCATCCGGGCCCCACTCGCGCAACCATTGTTTGAGTATGAGCTGTACTTGCCGGGCTTGTCCTACCACGTGTAAGGATTGAGGCGTCATATAACTGTTCATTGAAAGTCCCCCTGATTCGTTTATATTTGCTGTGAGAATCCTATACGCTCACCATATGCCCAAAATCAGAGATATATACATTAACCAAATATATAATCCTACGATATGGAGTTGAAGAACCAATGAAACCAAACCAATCTGTCCAATCCATCCACGCGGCGCAACCTGCCAATCCAAAACTAGATGAAGTGACCGTATCCACTAAGCCAATCTTCGAGGGCAAAGTAATTTCACTTCAAGTCGATACCGTTAAACTGCCGAATGGCCAGACGGCTACACGTGAGATAATCCGGCACCCAGGAGCGGTAGCTGTACTGGCTCTGAATGGGGATCGCATGCTTGTTGTGGATCAGTATCGTCAGGCAATGGGACGCACCGAAGTGGAGATTCCTGCGGGAAAACTGGACCCGGGAGAAGAGCCGGAAGTTGCCGCAGCACGTGAATTGCGAGAAGAGACGGGATATGTAGCCAAGTCGCTGCGTCATTTGCGTTCGTTTTACACGTCACCGGGGTTCGCAGATGAGATCATTCATCTTTACATCGCTGAAGAGTTGGAAGCAGGGGACATGGCGCTGGACGAAGATGAATTCCTTGAAGTTGCCGAAATCACTCTGGAGGAAGCCTATGCGCTTATGGACGAGAACCGGATTAGCGATGCCAAAACGATGATGGCCGTGTACGCGTGGGACCTTTACAGAACGACAGGACGGTTCTAGGCATGCAAGACCAACTGGAAACGTCCACGATGTGGGAGCCCTGTTACACAGATCTGCATATTCACATTGGACGAACCACACGCGGTGAGGCTGTTAAAATCAGCGGCAGTCGCGATCTGACATTTGAGAATATTGCTCGGGAAGCATCGGATCGCAAAGGAATTCATTTGCTTGGTGTTATTGATTGTCATTCTCCGGTTGTACAGATGGATATTGAGCAATTGCTGGAGAGTGGTACCATGTCCGAGATTGAGGGCGGCGGTATTGCCTATCAGGATACGACCATTCTGTTGGGTACAGAGATTGAGCTGCGCGAGCCTGGAATGCGTGAGTTCCATATGCTGGCGTACTTCCGTGATCTGAAAACGATGAAGTCCTTCACGGACTGGATGAAACGTTATATGAAAAATGTGAACCTCAGTTCTCAGCGTGTCTACGTGCCCGCTCTTGAGATGCAGGCGGAGATTAAGGCACGTGGTGGGCTTATTGTGCCTGCACATGTATTTACACCGCATAAAGGCATCTATGGCAGTACGGCGCCCCGTATGGGCGATGTACTGGATACCCGTCTCGTGGATGCGGTAGAGCTGGGTTTAAGCTCTGATTCATCCATGGCCAGTTATATTCGGGAATTGGATCATGTACCTTTTCTGACCAATTCGGATGCTCATTCACTCGGTAAGATTGGACGGGAGTATAACGAACTGCAAGTTGCTGCTCCTTCTTTTGATGAGTTCCGTATGGTACTTCAAGGAGAAGCCGGCAGGAAAATTGCGGCCAATTATGGACTTAATCCAAGGCTGGGCAAATATCATCGTACCTACTGTGCAGCATGTGGCAGCATTATGGATGAGCAAGCGATGTCTGCAGAGCGCTGTCCGCACTGTGGCAGTCTGAAGCTGGTGCAGGGGGTGCTGGATCGCATCTTGGCGATCTCTGATCGAGAGAGTCCTCATGTTCCTGCAAACAGACCAGCCTATCATTATCAGATACCACTGGAGTTCATCCCGGGACTTGGCAAAGCCAAACTGCGCCAGCTACTGGACCATTTTGGTACAGAAATGAACGTACTTCATCGCACGCGTGAGGAAGAGCTTGCTGCGGTTGTTGGACCTGTGCTGGCAGGCTTGATTGTGGCTGCACGGAACGGACAACTGGAGCTGTCCTCCGGAGGTGGCGGTACGTACGGAAAGGTTGCTGTTCAGGAAAAAGCTTCGGAGTGACCCCATGTAAATATTCTGTAGTTCAACTCATATAGCTTTCGTTTTACAGAGGTCCAATCTGGACAAGAAGTCATACAGGTGCATTCCGGTTCATAAGAATGACTATGAGGATGTAAATGAAAATCCTTGCAGCATGATACCGGAAAGGGGACTCGTACCTGTATGCGCTCTTCCTACTTTACATTTAAAGGTCAGACTTCGTTATATGTATTCGTGGCCGTCTTGTTTCTGGTCGGCGTCATTTTTGGTGCGCTCATGGTGAACGCATTGTCTCTCGAGCAACGTCAGGATTTGGAGGGTTATCTCGGTAATTTCTTCATGACCGTGCAGCACAGTGCACAAGTGACTGAGACCGGGGCATATTGGGACATTGCCATGCTCCATCTGAAATGGGTGGGTCTGATCTTTATTCTGGGTTTATCCGTCGTTGGACTACCCGGTATACTGGTTCTGGATTTTTTGAAAGGTGTGCTCATTGGATTCACAGTGGGGTACCTTGTTGGACAGTATTCCTGGAAAGGGTTGCTGTTTGCACTGGTGTCCGTGGCACCGCATAATCTATTTGTCATTCCGATCCTCCTGATCTGCAGTGTAGCGGCGATGACGTTCTCGTTATACATCATTCGCAATCGTGTTTTGATGCAGCGAACACCTGGTCGACAAAGGCCTTTTGCTTCATATATAGTGTTAACTTTGGTTATGGCTGCATTGCTGCTCGGCGTGGCGTCTTTTGAAACATGGGTTACACCTGCAATGATGCGTTGGGTCACGCCAATGTTACTACCGGCCTAACGTGCACCGTATAGTGTAAAATGTTGACTTTAATTACGCACTCCCCCTATAATGAAAAGAGTGGGTTAAGTTGCAGTGTGCAGTGATTTCCTAGGGGGAGGGAGAAAATGGAAGCACGGATTGATAAAATTAAGCAGCAACTACAGTCCCAAGGATATAAATTAACGCCCCAGCGGGAAGCCACCTTAAGAGTACTTCTTGAGAATGAAGAAGATCATCTGAGCGCAGAAGATGTATTCATGCTCGTTAAAGAAAAGGCTCCCGAAATCGGTCTGGCAACCGTGTACCGTACCCTCGAACTGCTGAGTGAGCTGCATGTTGTAGAGAAAATCAACTTCGGCGACGGTGTAGCGCGTTATGATCTGCGCGGAGATACATCCAAGCATCACCATCATCACTTAATCTGTGTTCAATGCGGAAGTATGGATGAAATACGTGAAGACTGGCTTGGACCGCTTGAAGAGCGTTTGGAGCGGGAATTCAACTTTTCGGTAGTAGATCACCGACTGGACTTTCATGGAATTTGTTATCGTTGCAAAGCTAAAAATGAACAGAAACCCAAAGATGAAGAATAACATAGCATATCTTCAAGCTCTCACCGGCGGTTTTGACGGGAGAGCTTTTTTGGCACCGGACATGATCTGGAGTTTCGCCCAAATGGCATAAACCTGTGTTTATGGACATACCCTGATTCAAGGACATTACCGGAATCGAATCAGGAGGGGACGCGCCCATGATTATATCAGTGCGGAGAGGGCTCCGTTTTATTCGATTTATTATATTTTTTGCTGCATTAGTTTATCTGTTCTATCATGTTCTGGATCTGTTTAATGGCTGGATCTCACCTGTGGATCAGTATCAGATGCCAACTGGCAATGCAATCAAAGTATTTCAGGAAATGGATTGGCCGGGTAATGGAGAAGGACGTCCTACGATGGCAGAGCGTCTCCGTTTGTTCTATTGGTACGGGGAGTAGCTTCGAACAGCCAGGGATGCAAATACGGGAGCAGTCTGCCAGAGCGGCAGATCTGTCAGTTGAGGAGCGTTGTACATGAAACAGACGATACACGCCTATGCCTTATACTTGGAAGATGATAAAGGGATGTCGAGCAGCACGCTTGAATCGTACCTCCGAGACGTGGACAAGTTCATTGAATTTGCAGATAAGGAATATGGCATACGCGAAGCCGACCAGGTCAGACGTACACATGTCGTCCTGTTTGCAGGTCAGCTCAAACAGGCAGGACGTGCCAATGCAACCATTGCCCGCAGCATCGTATCTCTGCGCTCCTACTTTCATTTTTTGATGCGGCGGGGTGATATTATACAGGACCCTACGTTTGATGTGGAAGCTCCCAAGGCGGACAAGACGCCACCACAGGTGTTAAGTATCCAAGAGATCGAACAACTTTTGACAGCGCCTGATACTCGTTCACCGCAGGGTGTGAGAGATCGAGCGATGCTTGAACTGTTATATGCTACAGGCATTAGGGTCTCGGAACTGATTGCCCTTGACATTCGGGATGTACAGCCAGGGATGCGCTTTATACGATGCGGTGGGGCGGGCAAGGAACGTATCCTTCCCATTGGTGCACCAGCTGCACATTGGGCAAGTGTATATGTGGAGGAATTCCGCAACAAGTTGCTCAAAACCGATTCGGACGAGCAGGCACTATTCGTGAATGTATCTGGTAGACGTTTAACCCGGCAGGGCTTCTGGAAGCTGCTCAAAAAAGCGGCGGTGGATGCGGGAATCTCGGAAGAAATTACGCCGCATACCCTTCGTCATTCGTTTGCAGCACACCTGATTGCCAATGGGGCGGATACACGTGCGGTTCAAGACATGCTGGGTCACGTGGAGCAGCCTGGACAACAATATGGCAATCATGGTCGCAAAACCATGAAAGAAATCTATGAAACCCATCATCCGAGGGCAAGATAGATTTTGACGCATGACATTCACAAATAAATGCGGAACATTGGGCCGATTTAGGATAAAATAAATTGAATACATCCAAACGCCGTTATACATAAGACGGATCGTTTCAACTCAAGGAGGAACATACATCGCATGACAGCATTAAACCAACAAATGATTTCGGAAGCAGCATCTTATATTCAAAGCAAAAGCTCCATCAAGCCGGAAGTCGGTTTGATTTTGGGTTCAGGTCTTGGCGTACTGGCAGAACTGATTGAAGATGGCGTAAGTATTGCTTATCAGGATATTCCGCATTTTCCAGTGTCCACAGTAGAAGGACATGAAGGTGAACTATTGGTCGGAACCATTAAAGGTCGTCCAGTCGTGATGATGAAAGGCCGTTTCCATATGTACGAAGGATATGGTCCGGAATTGACAGCTTTCCCGGTACGGGTTATGAAAGAACTGGGTGTAAGCAGCCTGCTTGTAACCAATGCTGCAGGCGGCGTGAATACGTCGTATGAAGCTGGAGACTTGATGCTGATCTCGGATCACTTGAATCTCACAGGCAAAAATCCACTGATCGGACCAAATGACGCTGCACTGGGCGTGCGTTTCCCGGATCTGTCCGAAGCATATAGCCGCCGTTTGCGTGCGCTGGCGAAGGATACGGCTGCATCACAAGGTTTTAACGTACGTGAAGGGGTATACGCAGGTATGCTCGGTCCGAACTATGAGACACCGGCAGAAATCAGAATGCTGCGTACATTGGGCGCAGACGCAGTGGGCATGTCCACTGTATCTGAAGTGATTGTGGCACGCCACGCGGGCCTGGAAGTACTCGGTATTTCCTGTATCAGCAACATGGCTGCTGGAATTCTGGACCAGCCGCTGTCACATGATGAGGTTATGGAGACGACGGAACGTGTGCGTGAGTCGTTCCTGGCGCTGGTAGTGGCAGTTATTCCACAAATGTAAGCAAGATTTGAGTAGATAAGGTTACCTCTTTAGATGAGAAATCATAGGGGGGTAACCTTTTTTTGTTGTGTTGAACGTACGGTTACTCATTCCTTGAGTGCAGTGCGTTTTTTTGGCTATGACCACATTTTCAATAAAAGTTCGGGAAATCATGCTTTACATGGAATAATTTACTGGAAACGGGCCGACAATGATTAGCAGTACATGCATGGAACATGCAGTAAGCAAGTCATTTGAGGAGGTAACCTTGTGAAGAAAAGAATAATGGCATCGTTCATGACCCTTTGTATCCTGCTGTCCCTTATGGCATCAACAGCATTGGCTGAAGAAACACCGAAGGCAGCGGGAGGAACTGATCTGGCCCCGTCGGCGCGCTCTGCGATCTTAATGGATGCAGACACGGGAACGGTCATTTATGAGAAAAACAGTCATGATCAGCTGCCTCCAGCGAGCATTACAAAGATTATGACCATGCTGCTTACAATCGAAGCGATCGACTCGGGTAAGCTGAAGCTGACCGACAAAGTAAGAACGAGCGAATACGCAGCTTCCATGGGCGGTTCGCAGATCTTTCTGGAGCTTGGGGAAGAAATGACGGTCGACGATATGTTAAAAGGGATCGCGATGGCTTCGGGCAATGATGCCTCGGTAGCGATGGCTGAGAAGATCGCTGGCTCGGAAGAAGCCTTTGTACAGCTGATGAATGAGCGGGCGAAGGAGCTTGGCATGAAGGATACTCATTTTGCCAACTGTAACGGCCTTCCGGTCGATAATCATTATTCTTCCGCCCATGACATTGCCGTCATGAGCCGTGAACTGCTGAAACATTCCGGGATTACGAAGTACACCGGTGCATATCAGGATTACCTTCGCAAAGATACGGAAAAGCCCTTCTGGCTGGTGAATACAAACAAGCTGGTTCGTTTTTATGAAGGGGCAGATGGTTTGAAAACAGGTTACACATCCGAAGCGAAGTTCTGTCTCTCCGCAACAGCGTCCAAGGATGGATTACGTGTCGTTTCCGTGGTACTTGGTGAACCAAATACTAAAACACGGAACAGCGAAGTATCTTCGATGTTTGACTATGCGTTCAGTCAATATACGATGAAGGCTCTCTATAAGGCAGGGGATCTGCTGGGTAGTCTGAAGATCGAAAAAGGTGAAGTTGCCGAATTGCCTCTGAATGCCACGCAAAATTATAGTGTGCTGATGCGCAAAGGAGCCAAATCCAACGACATCCGGCATGAATTGCTGGTTGCCAAAGAATTGAAAGCTCCGATCAAAGCCGGGCAAAGTATAGGTAAACTGGTTGTTTACCAGGGCAACGACGTCATTAAGGAGTTCGACATTCAGGCTCCGCAGGATGTGAATAAGGCTGGCTGGTGGAAGCTGTTCAAGCGGACAACGTCCAATCTGTTTGACTAAACGGCGATTTCCGCGAGTTGCACACATCCTTCGAACATATTTTGTAGTTAAATAGGGGTTTTCTTCTAGTTTTGTCGGGGGGCAGGAAAAGCCTTCGGAAGCGTAGAAATCCTTGTTCTAAGACAGGGAGGAGAGTGAGCAAACGTGAACTTGCATGTGGAAATGGAACACCATCGCGGGATTCTGATTGTACGATTATCCGGGGAGCTGGATCACCATACAGCTGACATGGTACGGATGCAAATGGATGAAGCCATCCAGCGGAGACAAAGCGAGCATCTCGTACTCAGCCTGAAAGATCTGCAATTTATGGACAGTTCAGGTCTGGGTGTCATTTTGGGAAGATACAAGCTCATTAAGAATAAAGGTGGCAAGATGGTTGTCTGTGACGTCAATTCGCCAGTGTACCGTTTGCTGGAAATGTCGGGGCTGTTTAAGATTATGCCGATATACGAAAATGAGGGAACTGCTCTCTCAGGTCTGGAGGTCGTCTCATGAATGAAGGAACAGGGACAAATTTCATGAATCTGCAATTCGCGGCCAAGTCAGAGAATGAGTCGTTTGCACGGGTAACCGTTGCTGCGTTTATCTCCCAGCTTGATCCAACGATGGACGAGCTCAGTGACCTGAAAACGGTCATTTCGGAAGCCGTGACCAACAGCATCATCCACGGATACAACAACAACTCCGAGGGTGTGGTGTCCATCCAGGCGGAGATTCGGGAAGACATGATCACAATCATCGTGGAAGACCGCGGTGAAGGAATCGAAGATCTTGAACTGGCCAAGCAGCCGCTATATACGTCCAAACCCGAACTTGAGCGGTCGGGCATGGGCTTCACCATTATGGAAAACTTTATGGATGAATTCGAAGTCAGCAGTGAGCCCGGCAGAGGCACCTCCATCAAGATGAAAAAAAGGATTGAATCCAAGAAAGCATTGTATAATTAGGGGTTGGTGTTCTTATGGATGCTGAAGTGAAACCATCTTCACAGACCTATTTGGACGATGCCGAGGTCAAACGGCTGATTGCGCTCAGTCAGTCGGGTGACCATGTTTCACGGGATACGCTGGTGAACTGCAACATCAGACTCGTCTGGTCCGTCGTACAGCGTTTTATGAACAGGGGATATGATCCGGAAGATCTGTTCCAGATTGGTTGTATCGGTCTGCTCAAATCAGTAGACAAATTCGATCTCAGTTATGACGTGAAGTTCTCAACCTACGCGGTACCTATGATCATCGGAGAAATCCAGCGATTCCTGCGGGATGACGGTACCCTGAAGGTCAGTCGTTCACTGAAAGAGATGGCGAATAAAGTCCGCAAAAAAAGGGACGAACTGTCCAAACATCTGGATCGTTTACCAACGATTAAGGAAGTTGCCGCAGAGCTGGGGGTAACTCCGGAGGAAGTTGTATTTGCCCAGGAAGCGAACAAACCACCGACCTCCATCCATGAGACCGTATTTGAGAATGACGGTGATCCCATCACGTTAATGGATCAGATTGCCGACGAGTCTCAGGAACGTTGGTTTGACAAGCTGGCTCTGAACGAAGCCATCGGTGGTCTCAGCGAGCGGGAGCGATTAATCGTTTATCTTCGGTATTACCGAGATCAGACCCAGTCCGAGGTTGCCAGCAGGCTGGGAATATCTCAGGTGCAGGTATCACGTCTGGAGAAAAAAATACTGCAATCCATCCGCGACCAGATCGCGCAGTGATTTCATGGGTTGCACCAACAGTATTGGCGTTTATACACCAATATACGACAACTAACAACCTTCTATCGCGCATTATGGCGAGGGAGGTTATTTGTTGTTAATACGGGGAGATTCCGAACGATTGGACTGCATGACCAGCATCATGCCAAGAATACATGCCATACCAATCCATTGATAGAAGCCAAAAGGTTCATGGAGCCATATGACGGTTGTTCCAACAGCAGCAAGCGGCTCTGCGCTCCCGAGCAGGCTAGTTTCCTTGGGTGTAAGACTTTTGAGACTCGCAATATAAAACCAAAAAGCAATCATGGTTCCAAAAAGGATTGTAAATATCAAATAACCGTAGGTTTCGAGCGTGATGTTAGCAAAATTCATTTTCCAGGGCGGGTGAATAAAACTCATTCCCAAACCACCGATGATCATAGCCCAGCCGACCACAACAAGTGAATCGAACTTTTTAATCTGTTGCACGGCATACAGCGTATAAAATGCTGCTGAAACCCCAGATAACAGTCCCCATATCACTGCGAGCGAGGAGACAGATAACTGCGTAAGCGAGCCATTCGTGAGCAGGAGAAAACACCCACTGAGAGCCAGAACGGCGCATGCAAGGTCATTGCGTGTGAGGACCGACTGCTTACGGAGTGCGATGTAAATCATGATCATGATAGGGGACAGGTACTGCAGGAGTGTAGCCACCGCCGAATTGCCGTGTTTAATGGATGCCATGTACGTATACTGAACGGCGAGCATGCCCACCAATCCGAAAATGATCATCTGCCCAGCCGTTTTTTTATTTCTCCATACATCAAAAATCTGAAATCGTCCATTTGTAAACGATTGAATAACCAGTAATAGTAACCCAGCAATCAACAATCGTACAGTGACATACCAATTGACCTCAATTCCATCCAGTTGAAACAGTTTTTGAGATACCGTACCCCCAATGCCCCAGCAGATGGCTCCCGTCAGAACGAGTACGATACCTGAAATTTTGGATTTTGCAGAAGTTGTCATTCTTGTTCGCCTCACCTTAAATATAAGAATAGTGTTATATTAAGGAGAAATACGATACATTTATATCAATATTACACTTAAAAATATAACTATATTGAGATGAGGGCCATGCAGAAGATCGAATTTATCATTGATCAACATTTGAAAGAAATGACGGAACACCGTACCGATACATTATCTATAGCTTGTTATGAGACAACCATTGTTCAAAATGTTCACAGACATATTCCTCTCCACTGGCATGATGAATTGCAGTTTGTTGCCGTTCTTCAGGGTACGGCGTTGTTTCATATCAACGATCAAAAGATGATTTTGTCCAAAGGTGACGGGATTTTTATCAACAGTGGAATAATGCATATGGCCGAAGATCACGGGGTGAGCGAGAACTGCATTTATTTATGTCTGAATTTGTCCCCACACGTTATCATGCCTTCGGATTTGTATATAAAGTACGTACATCCATATGTAACAGCAACTAATTTGCCTTTTCTGTATATCGAAAGAGCTAACGCTTGGGGAGAACAGATCTTGGATGCTGTTGCACGGATTAGAAAGGAGCTAGTGCACCAAGTTCCTTTTTACGAAGTGAATGTTGCTTCTGCGGTGCTTAATATGTGGAAACTGCTGATTATGAACGGATATTCTCTTGAACATGATCCATCAGAGATGAGCAGAAACAACCGAATGAAAGACATGTTGCAATGGATTAATCTCAATTATGCCGATCCAATTAAGCTTGAAGATATTGCAAAGGCTGGACAGTTAAGTCGATCGGAGACATGCCGTTATTTCAAGCAAATCCTGAAAACCACACCCATGCAATATGTGATCGAGTACCGCATCCAAAGAAGCATTGAACTATTGCAACTCTCCGAGCGTAGTATCACCCAAATTGCCTATGAGGTTGGTTTTAACAGCACGAGTTATTACATTAACCAATTCCGCAAAACAATGAATTCAACCCCTTTACGATTTAGAAGGGAATTGAACAAAAGAGAAAAAGAACATAATTCTTGAATTATTGTTCATGATCCGTGAACCTATCTACCAATACCGAAGAGTCGCTCATACGGCGACTTTTTGCTTCACACTCAGTTGCGCTTCAAATCCCCAAATTTCTAAAATTAATATCCAGAAGCTACCTTCACAAGTCATGGAATTTTGAGCAAAATAACCCCAAAAAGCTCATCTTTCAATTCCCTCCCTGCCCACTCCCCAGCATATTTATTTCAAACGTTTGGAAACGGGAGGACGATGGGCAGCGGAGGGATGGAATCGGTCAAAAGGAGCGAAGCGTGAGGGTTCATCTAAGGATACATAAGCAACGCAGGCGGCAGATTAGACCTAAAGAAGCGAAGCGTGCGCCTTTGTCTCCAAATTTCTAAACAACTTCTAAGACGCATGCAGAAGACAACTCCAACATCATAGAATTGTGAGAAGAATAACCCCAAAAAAGCTCATTTTTCGATTCCCTTTCTGCCACCTCCCCAGCATATTTATTTCAAACGTTTGGAAACGGGAGGACGATGGGCAGCGGAGGGATGGAATCGGTCGAAAGGAGCGAAGCGTGAGGGTTCATCTAAGGATACATAAGCAACGCAGGCGGCAGATTAGACCTGAAGAAGCGAAGCGTGCGCCTTTGTCTCCAAATTTCTAACACTTAGAAATCAATCATAAGAATTTGGAGACAACAGCGATCAGAAGGTTGGTCTGCCGTCGGAGTGTCTGCGTGTATCCTCCCCCCGAGCAACAGCGACCAATGACCGATCCATCCCGCAGCGTCAACTCAACCTTCCACCTTTTTTCCAACCAGTTTGTAATAAATTTGCACATTCTTCAAATACTAACCTAAATTACGCAGTAAAGGAGTGCTATGGATGTCCCAGACACCCACTCCAATGGTCTATATTCGTCTGCGCAGCCGTATTCGCATCCAGAGGGGCAGAGCAGTCAAGCTTGGAGACATTGCACATGTACTGACCTCTTCAGAAGACCAAGAGGTCAGGCTACTGGAGCTTGAACTGCTACGCCCTGGACCGGAGGATGGCAATCTGATCCTCATTGATATATTGCAGATAATTCCCCGAATTCGGCACATTTTGCCGGAGGTAAGTGTGGAACTGATAGGATCAGGCCATACGTTGGTTGAAGTCATTGCGGGAAATGGTCAACCTTCCAAGTCTCTGTTCATATTGGTTTGGTTGCTGCTGTTCTTCGGATCGGCCTTAACCATTATGAATTTTCATGCCGATGTGAACATGCAGGAAGTACAGATTCGTATTGTGGAGATGCTTACTGGGCATCGGGACGAACATCCCTATCTGTTCCAAGTGGCGTATTCCATTGGCATTGGATTCGGAATGGCAGTATTTTTTAATCATTTGTTCAAGAAAAAATGGAATGAGGAACCTACCCCGCTGGAAGTAGAGATGTTCCTATACCAGCAAAATGTAGATAAATATGTAGTGATTGAAGAAAGTGAACGGATGCACGAGCAGGAACGCAGGGAGATGAATGCGGATGAGCGTTCTTAATGGAGCAATCAGCATTGTATTGGGTATTGCAGGGGGAATTGCCGTAGGGAGCGGCGTAATTGCGCTTATTCTGGTGCTCGATATGATTCCCAGGTTGGCTCAACTTACGCAATCGTATGACAAAACTCACTGGTACGAAGGGGCGCTAATTGGTGGTTCACTGCTTGGGACAGTGGCGGACTTCTGGCACTGGAAAATGCATGGGGTGCTGCTGCTCAGCCCAATCGTTGGTTTATTCTGTGGCGTGTTCATCGGTCTGCTGGCCGCAGCGCTCACTGAGGTACTCAATGTACTACCCGTGCTAGCCAAACGATTGGGCATGAAACCTTATTTATTTGGATTACTGCTCGCCATGATTTTGGGTAAAATGACAGGTTCCCTGTTTGATTTTTTTATATATCAACGGTAACTCGTGGCCATAGGAGGATGGAAGATGGATGAACGAACGGAGCACACAGGCCAGGAAAATAGTGAAGGTATAACGGAAGAGATGTTACACAAGTCTGCTTATGAGATTCAGAAGGAAGAAGAGGAGAAAGCGTACAGTAAGAAAAAACAAAATGAGATGTCCGACAGCATTGAGGAATCTGTACAATATTGGCAGGAAAACGATGATATCTCCCCACGCATGAGTGAGAATAGATATACACTGCAACAGGTACTGGGGCTCGGAGAATCCTTCGACGTGAATATGAGGGAAATGGTTCTGGGTGGCAAGCACGTTGGGTTGCTGATGATCACCGGCTTCGCCAAGGATGAGATTTTGCTTGAAGTGTTGAAAAGACTGACCTATCTCACGCCGGATGACGTGTCCGGACATGCTCTCAAATCTTATTTTGAATGTTACATTCCCCATATTCAGGTGGAGAAAGTCGAGAAGATGAGTGCGGTCATCAACAAGGTTCTTACCGGTATGAGCGCAATGTTCGTTGAAGGAGACCGCTCGGTCTTAATTATGGATACCCGGAGTTATCCAGTACGTTCACCCGAAGAACCTTCCTTGGAAAGGGTAGTCCGAGGTTCCAGAGACGGCTTTACCGAAACACTCCTGACTAACGTGACCCTGGTGCGTCGCAGAATACGCGACCCGGGACTGAAGTTTGAGATTATGCAGGTGGGGCGGAGAACACAAACCGATGTCTGCGTGGTGTATATTGATGATATTGTGGATAAAGTGCAGGTCGATTCAGTTCGTGAAAAAATTCAGCGAGTAGATATCGATGGTATTCCCGCAGCCGATAAACAGCTGGAGGAAGCGATTATCAACAAGGGTTGGAATCCGTTCCCACTCGTTCGTTATTCGGAACGACCAGATGTTACAGCTTCTCATTTGCTGGAAGGACGAGTCGTCATTTTCGTAGACACTTCCCCCAGTGTGATGATTCTACCAACGACCTTTTTCGACCTATGTGAGCATGCGGAGGAGAACAGACAGACGGCCTTGATGGGAACATATTTACGATGGGTGCGTTTTGCAGGGATTCTCATCTCGTTGTTTTTGCTACCATTATGGCTTCTCATGGTTATTGACCCTTCGATTAAACCGATGGGACTTGACTTCATTGGTCCACAGGAAAATGTAAAGCTACCGCTGATTCTACAGTTTCTACTGATCGAACTGGGCGTCGATTTATTACGTATGGCAGCGGTCCATACGCCTACACCTCTGGCATCGGCTATGGGCTTAATCGCGGCCATTCTAGTCGGGGATATCGCGGTGAAAACAGGATACTTTGTCAATGAGGTTGTGCTCTATATGGCCATCGCAGCCATCGGTATGTTTGCCACGCCAAGTTACGAATTGGGTCTCGCCAATAGGCTGGTCAGGCTGGTTCTGCTAGTCGCTGTTGCGATATTCAAGGTTCCGGGGTTGGTCGTGGGCTGTACATTACTCATATTGGCGCTCACCGTTCACCGGTCGTACAATTCTTCGTATCTCTGGCCTTTTATACCGTTTAATGCAAAGGCCTTGGGCAACTTTTTATTCCGGCTTCCGCTACTGGAAAATAAAAAACGTCCATCATTCAATAAAACCCGTGACAACACCAAAATGTCCGATGATCCGGACGGGGAACTGCAAAAAAGTAAAAAACACAAATGATCTTCCAAAAAATCCATTCATCTCGCTGCCTAATTTGATATACTGGTGTAAAATCATTGGAATATCAATTGTTCCAGTATATAAAAAGTGAGGAATGCAGATTATGTATTTACATGGTACAAGTAAAATAAATGCGCAAGGACATCTGGAGATTGGCGGAGTTGATGCAACAGATCTGAAAGAACAATTTGGAACTCCCCTGTACGTTGTGGACGAGCAATTGGTTCGCGAGCGTTGCAGAGAGTACATGGAAGCATTCCGTGCTTCCGGATTGGGCTTCCAGGTTGCTTACGCAAGTAAAGCATTCTGTGTAATGGCGATGTGTGCCCTTGCAGCTGAAGAAGGACTTTCCCTGGATGTCGTATCTGACGGTGAACTGTTTACTGCACTGCAAGCAGGATTCCCGGCTGAGCGCATTCACTTCCACGGTAACAACAAAACGCTGGAAGAGATCGAAATGGCTCTTGATGCAGAGATTGGATGTTTTGTTGTTGATAACTTCAATGAATTGCATCTGTTGCAGGCTGTAGCAGCGGACAAAAATCGTAAAGTAAACATTTTGCTTCGTGTGACGCCTGGTGTTGAGGCACATACGCATGAATATATTTCCACAGGTCAAACGGATTCCAAATTTGGATTCGATATCGGTAATGGTACAGCATTTGAAGCGATTGACTTGGCTTCCAAGCAGTCTAACCTGGTATTGCTCGGTGTGCATTCCCACATCGGTTCCCAGATCTTCGAAGTTGAAGGCTTCCAGATGGCTGTTCAACGTGTTGCCGAATTTGCAGCAAGTGTATATGAGCGTCTTAATGTTGCTTTCAAAGTGGTTAACCTTGGTGGGGGATTCGGAATCCGTTATATCGATGGAGATACGCCGCTTAAAGTTGCACAATACGTGAAGGCTATTACAGATGCCGTTAAAAATCATTTTGCTCAAATCGGCTATGCCGTACCTGAGATCTGGGTTGAACCAGGCCGCAGCATCGTGGGTGAAGCGGGAACAACGCTGTATACCGTTGGAACAAGCAAAGACATTCCAGGCGTGCGTAAATACGTTGCCGTGGATGGTGGTATGACCGATAACCCACGTCCTGCTTTGTATGAATCCAAGTACGAAGCTGTGCTTGCTAACCGTGCGAATGAGGCTGCTCAGGAAACGGTATCCGTTGCGGGTAAATGCTGCGAGAGTGGCGATATGTTGATCTGGGATCTGGACCTGCCAAAAGTGGAAAGTGGCGACCTACTCGCTGTAGCTTGCACAGGTGCGTATAACTACTCCATGGCGAGCAACTACAACCGGATTCGTCGTCCAGCCGTTGTCTTTGTCAAAGACGGTCAAGGGGATGTCGTGGTACGCCGTGAGACGTATCAAGATATCATCCAGAATGACCTGGTACCTGCGCGCATTGGAAAACAGCCAGTTACTCGCTAATTCGTCAAAAGATAATGCGTTTCTGCATTATTCAAGATATAGCGCTCTTAAAGTTAAAGCAGATGAAAAAGGAACTTCCTTTTTTGTCTGCTTTTTGAGTATTTGAGCTAAATCATGAAAAAAGTTGCCGTTTTTTTTGCGATCCAGACATTTTCGGTGTACACTAAGAAAAGTGCTGTAATGCTTGGCCCAGGGTCATGCGTTCTGGCACCATTAACGATGGTCAATACGAAAGGAGTCATTTACATATGGCGAAACAAGCGAAAATTAAATTGGCAAACGGCGGAGAAGTTCTGATCGATCTGTTCGATCAAGAAGCTCCAAACACAGTAGCAAACTTTGAGAAACTGGCTAATTCCGGTTTCTACAATGGTCTTACATTCCACCGTGTTATCCCGGGCTTTGTAGCTCAAGGCGGATGCCCTAACGGTTCCGGTGCAGGTGGCCCAGGTTACACAATCAACTGTGAAATTAACCCAAACAAACATGAGCGCGGAACACTTGCTATGGCACATGCTGGCCGTAACACAGGTGGAAGCCAGTTCTACATCTGCTACCAACCGCAACCACATTTGGATGGACAACATACGGTATTTGGTAAAGTAACTAAAGGTATGGAGTTCGTGGATGCTTTAGAAGGTAAAGACAAAATGGAAACTGTTGAAGTTGTAGAAGCTTAATACCTTCACCTTAACTGGATCCATACATGAAGTGCTTCTTTTATAGAAGCACTTTTTTTATTTTTACATACTTGAAATCGGTGATTAGAAAGGATGAATAAAACCTTGGATATGGTTACTCAGCTAAGCTTGTTAAAACAAATTTATAGTGAGCGCACGTTGTGGGATGAAGAATTGCAGGCATCGCGCCATGTCGTTCCGGATAGTCTATCCGTAAAGGATCGAGAAGCGCTTGAGGCAGCCGGGCATGAACCGAATCGCTTTGTACGTCCGCAACATGATGAAACGATTACTGAGCTGAAAAAAGTTGCGAATCAATGGACGATCAATGATGCAGCGCAGGCCTTTGTATCCTCTTTGTGGTCAGCACCCATGATCTGGCGCTCGTTGCTTACGGGCAAGCTTATTGCGAGCAGTATGCCAAGTCATGAACATACGCCATATCCATCTTCGAACACTTGTAAGATCTGCGGATTAAGTGTAGATCAAGCAACCGACACAACGCTGCAATGGTATTGGCGGATGACCAATGGAACCCCGTTGGACGGTGATCCTTTTGGATGCGTGTTGGCACTTCGAGAGCTGGCTACCGCACAGGAGCTTCCAATACCCAATGAGTACGACCGCTGGACATTCCGTGCGGTGTTAACGGTGCTGCGCGAATTACCTCCCAAAACACGTTACAGCAAGGCAGCAGTAGCGCTCAAGAAGGAACGTCTTTTGCCTACACAGAAGGAATATGCTTACCGTGATTTGCTTGAGACGTTAGCTCTGATTGGCATATTGGATACGCCGGAACATCCCGGAATGATCACGGAATTCACCTCTTATATGCAGCGTGACGCACGCCCCAATGTGCGGGTGGAAGTGCAGGCCCCTCTGGCGTGGTGGGATTCATCTGTCGGAATTAATGAGAACAACCTGAACAAGATATTTCATGATTTTGATCTGAATAATATATCTCTTGCGGATAAGCCTGATGAGAGTCCAGCTCTAAAGGACACGATCTTAGGGGCATTGGAGAAGAAGAGAAGTGTTCGTGGAAAAGTACCAAAGGCATCTCCTGATGCAGGTACCGGGGAGGTACAGTCTGGCGATGTGTATGCTGTTCGGGTCCGAGAAGGTGTATGGGTGACTGTATATTGTCATGAAGTCAGAGACAAGCGCGTCATCGTTGAATATCTGGATGGTGTCTTTCCAGAGATGCCGGGTAAAGCAGATTTGCATGGGACGTTTCGACCGAGAGCGAATGGACGCTGGAAATGCTCGGCTATTGCGATCGATTCCACAAGTTGGGTCAGAAGGGTGGCAAGAGAGTTCCCGCTTCCGACTTCGCCCCTGCAAGAACCTGATCGCACTCCATTCCATAATGCCAAAGAATTAAAGCATATGGCGAGCTGGTGTTTTCCTGATATGTAGAATGATACGATGGATGTGAAATGTGTCTCCAAACAAAAACCGTGCCTCCTTGAGAGGAAGCGGTTTTTTGTTGTTTCTTAGCTTATTAAAAGTTAGTATGTGACAAAAAGGAACAAAAAACAATTGATTTTTTGGCATTAAAGTGCTAACATCCAAGTAATAACGAAAGCAATCCTTCAGGGCAGGGTGCAATTCCCTACCGGCGGTGATGCATCAAGTGTCTGGACATATGTCCAGCACTTGATGCAAAGTCCGTGACCTGTCTGCCATTGGCAGATGGCTGATCTGGTGTAATTCCAGAACCGACAGTATAGTCTGGATGGGAGAAGGAGAGGTGCAGACCTAACAGGTTTGCATTCAGCAGGAGTATTGCTGCACAGTCACGATTTGTGATGCTTGGACTGTGCAGGGAAGATCCGGTTACGCCGGACAGTTCCATACATATGCCGCACTATAAAAGCTCTTTACCTGTAATTGATGTTCATTAAGGTATGTGTCTATTTTCACTTGCCCGAAATGAAGTTTTGGGCAAAGTGTTGGCGTGCTGTATCCATTTCACTCCTGCTGGTGACAATTGTCTCTCATCATCCCCATCGAACTGATTGTTCGACGGGGATTTTTTAATAAACAAGACTTTAAACCGCGGGGTGAACGGATTTGGAAATGATCAATGATGAATTTTATATGGCACTGGCATTGGATATGGCGGAACGAGCACAGGGACAGACGGGGGTTAATCCGGTCGTTGGATGTGTAGTTGTGAAAGAGGGTCGTATTGTAGGCCTGGGGAGCCATCTGAAACGTGGAACCGGTCATGCAGAGGTGCATGCACTTAACATGGCAGGCAGTGATGCAGAAGGAAGTACGGTATACGTTACACTTGAGCCTTGTAGTCATTATGGCAAGACGCCACCTTGTAGTGAACGCCTGATTCATGAAAAGGTGAAACGTGTTGTGGTATGTTGTGAAGATCCAAATCCGCAAGTATCCGGCAGGGGTATAAGCATGCTTCGTCAACAAGGCATTGAAGTTGAAGTTGGCGTACTGCGTGAGCGTGGAAGACGC
This sequence comes from Paenibacillus sp. FSL H8-0283, assembly GCF_045040675.1. Lineage (NCBI taxonomy): Bacteria > Bacillati > Bacillota > Bacilli > Caryophanales > Paenibacillaceae > Paenibacillus > Paenibacillus sp. FSL H8-0283. Next base: position 4,424,582 of record NZ_CP150295.1, on the reverse strand, counting down.
ATGAATGAAAAATTCATTAAGTTTATTACAACGGGTCTACCTTTCGTGACACTGAAGACGGCTACTACTTTGGATGGCAAAATTGCAACGCGCAGCGGAGACAGCAAGTGGATCTCTAACGAGCCCGCTCGTGAGATTGTGCATGCCCTTCGTCATCGGCACCAGGGAATTATGGTTGGCGTCGACACGGTAATCGCCGATAATCCGGAACTTACAACCCGTTTGCAAGTCGAAGGCATTAGTCCAGTGCGCATTGTAGTGGATTCCAAGTTACGTCTTCCCGTAGGTGCCAAAATGGTTAAGGATGGTCTTGCTCCAACATGGGTGCTGACAACAGACGAAGCCAGTCCTGAAGCTGCTGAACGTTTGGAAGCCTACGGCGTCGAGATTATACGCTGTGGTCCTGGACCACGTGTGGATCTGTTAAACGGTCTTAGCAAGTTGGGTGAGCGTGACATTGGTTCAATTTTGCTTGAAGGTGGAGGCACCTTGAATGGAGCCATGCTGGAGGCAAGGTTGGTCGATCGACTGCTCATGTTTATCGCTCCGAAGATTGTAGGCGGTTATGATACACCTGGAAGCTTCCGCTTCGAGGGTGTGGAACGTATGAATCAGGCGATTCAATTGAATCAGTTGGAGATCGAACAAGTTGGAGATAATATCAGCATTGGCGGTATTCCGGTGTGGCCTGAATAAATAAATGGATTTGAAAGTAGAAAGTTAGGTTCTTTATAACTTGAAAAAGGGAGGCGGCAGCATGTTTACCGGTTTGGTGGAAGAAGTCGGTCAGATCCGGCGTATTGGTCGGAAAGGCGAAGCGATGGTCCTGAATATCGGAGCTTCCGCCATCATGGACGATCTGAAGATTGGTGATAGTGTAGCAGTGAACGGCGTGTGCTTAACTGCGACAACGCTCGAAGGTGGAGGTTTTACCGCCGATGTAATGCCTGAAACCTATCGCCATACCAATCTCAGTCAGCTGCAATCTGGCAGTAAAGTTAATCTGGAGCGGGCCATGCAATCAGGCGGTCGTTTTGGCGGCCATATCGTTCAGGGCCATGTTGATGGTACTGGAGTGATCGGCAGTATAACACGTGATCAGAATGCAATTGTGTTTGAGATCAAGCCTGATGATCACCAGTTGTTCAAATATCTGATCCCCAAAGGATCAGTTACACTGGATGGCATTAGCTTGACCGTTGTCCATACATCGGATACCGCATTCACGGTTTCCATTATCCCGCATACCATTGGTGAAACTGTACTAAATGTAAAAAAGACAGGGGATACCATTAATATCGAATGCGATATTTTGGGCAAATATGTGGATCATCTGCTCCAGTATGGGAGAGGACATCGGGAGACAGGTGCTGGCAAGCCGCGCAGTATCAGTGAAGATTTTCTCTCCAATCACGGATTTGCATAAATAGAGAACAGAAATTAACTGGAGGTGGACCAATGTCAGAACAATCCATTCTGGACACAATAGAAGAAGCCATATATGATCTCATGCGTGGTAAACCCGTCATTGTTGTGGATGATGAAGATCGGGAGAATGAAGGCGATTTTATCGCTTTGGCCGAAAAGGCGACGCCTGAAGTCATTAATTTCATGATTACTGAAGGTAGAGGTCTGGTCTGTGTTCCGATTACACAACAACGTGCGGACGAACTTAACCTGAAACCGATGGTTCAACAAAATACGGATTTCCATGGAACAGCCTTCACCGTCTCTGTGGATCACAAAGATACAACAACAGGAATCTCGGCACATGAACGCTCTATTACCGTGAAAGGTCTGATCGATCCTGAGGCGAAAGCCGGGGACTTCCGTAAGCCTGGTCACATGTTCCCGCTGATTGCAAAAGACGGCGGTGTACTTCGTCGTGCCGGACATACGGAAGCGGCTGTAGATCTCGCTATCATGTGTGGTTCCTACCCTGCTGGTGTTATCTGTGAAGTGATTAAGGAAGATGGCACGATGGCCAGACTTCCGGATCTGCAGGAGATTGCCCGCAAACATGATCTGAAGCTGATCAGTATTCAGGACATGATTCGTTACCGTAACGAAAAAGAGCAGCTGGTTCAACGTGAAGTAGCTGTGCGTATGCCAACGGACTTTGGTGAGTTTCAAGCGGTGGCTTATACAAATGCTGTGGACAATAAGGAACATGTGGCTCTGGTCAAAGGAGAAATTGATGGTTCGAAACCTGTGCTTGTACGTGTGCACTCTGAATGTTTGACAGGTGATGTATTCCATTCGCATCGTTGTGACTGTGGTCCGCAGTTTGATGCGGCACTCAAACAGATTCACGAGGAAGGCAATGGTGTACTGCTTTATATGAGACAGGAAGGTCGGGGTATTGGCCTGATCAATAAACTCAAAGCCTACAAGCTGCAAGAGGAAGGTATGGATACTGTTGATGCAAACCTGAGTTTGGGTTTTGCTGCCGACTTGCGTGATTACGGAATTGGTGCCCAAATTCTGAAAGACCTTGGGGTTCGTCAGATCAGACTGCTAACTAACAACCCTCGTAAAATTAAAGGTCTTGAAGGATATGGACTTGAAGTCGTAGAGCGTGTCGCGATCCAGATGGAGGAGAACGAGGACAATACGGTTTATCTTCATACCAAGCAAGCCAAGCTGGGGCATATGCTCAAGTTTGATGATATCGAGCAAAACGAACAGTAAATATATTTTAGATGAACAATGTTCACCATGTAATTTATGGAAGAGATTACTTAGGGATTTCCGTTACTTACATTACATTATACCGTTAGGGAGATGACTTGAATGCCACAATTTTTTGAAGGACATTTAGTTTCAGAAGGATCACGATATGGAGTTGTCGTTGGACGTTTCAACGAATTCATTACCAGTAAATTGCTTAGCGCAGCGCTCGATGCATTCAAACGTCACGGCGTTCAGGATGATGAAGTGGATGTAGCCTGGGTTCCAGGTGCGTTCGAAATCCCTTTGATTGCGCAGAAAATGGCAGAGAGCGGCAAGTATGATGCGGTGATTACCTTGGGAACTGTCATTCGTGGATCCACTACACATTACGATTATGTGTGCAACGAGATGGCTAAAGGGGTAGCAGCAATTAACCTGAAAACTGGCGTGCCTACGATCTTTGGACTGGTTACAACAGAAAATATTGAACAAGCGATTGAACGTGCTGGAACCAAAGCGGGTAACAAAGGATGGGATGCAGCTACGGCGGCAATTGAGATGGCAAACTTGACGAAACAGCTAAAATAGTGCTTATTTAATAGTAGTGCCCTGCTTTGCGCAGACGAACACGGGAAACCGGATTCGGACGGCTTAGCAGGGTTTTGTATTTTTCTGGCGGGAGGATTCGTCTAGTGACGGTAGTTACATACAAACTGGAGACTTTTGAAGGGCCTTTGGATCTGCTGCTTCATCTGATTGATAAGGCTGAAATTCATATCCAGGATATTCCCATCAGCGATATTACCGATCAATACATGGCGTATCTGCATTCGATGCAGGAACTGGAACTGGATATTACGAGTGAATTTCTGGTCATGGCAGCAACATTGCTGTCGATCAAGAGCAAACTTTTACTGCCCAAACCACCGGTCATTGAGGACTTCGAGGATTATGATTATATGGAAGAAGAAGATTATGATCCACGTGCAGAGCTGATTGCGCGTCTGATAGAATATCGCAAGTACAAGGGAATTGCGCGTCATCTTCATGAACGGGAGTGGGAACGCAGTCTTATATTTTCCAAAGAGCCCGAGGATCTGCGCCCCTATATGCCCGTAGAAGCCCAATCGAACCCGGTTGAGGGTTTACACACCTCTGACCTGATTGCAGCATTTCAGAAGGCGCTACGCAAGGCTGAGAAGCGTACAACCGTAACCCGGATCAAACGGGATGAGATTTCGGTTAAGGATCGGATACGGGATGTCATCGGCGCTTTGGAAAGTATGGGGCCGGGAGGCAGGCTGTTATTCTCCAAGTTGATGGATGAACATATCTATCGCCATGAGATTGTTGTCACTTTTCTGGCGGTGCTGGAACTGATGAAGATGAAGCAGATTGTCTGTTATCAGGAACGGATGTTTGAGGATATCGTTATGGAGTGGAGAGGGGAAACAAAGAATCATGGATTTTCCGAAATTGAAATCGATTATTGAAGGCCTGCTGTTTTTGTCCGGAGAAGAAGGTCTGAGTATCAAACAAATCGCCGAGATCGTTGACCAGCGAGTGGAGCTTGTAATGGACGCGATTGAGGAGATGATTCATGAATTTTCACAGCAGGGACGAGGTGTACAGATTCTCAAGATCGCTGGTGTAGTTCAGTTGGGCACCTTGCCTGACCACGCTGTATATTTCGAGAAACTGGCATACTCTCCCGCGCGTACGTCCTTATCCCAAGCGGCTCTGGAGACGCTGGCTATTGTAGCGTACCGGCAGCCCATTACACGGGTAGAGATTGAGGAAATCCGCGGTGTAAAATCGGAGCGGGCCATCCATACGCTTGTGAATAAGGATCTAATTATTGAAGTGGGACGAGCCGAGGCGATCGGACGACCAATTCTGTATGGAACGACCAAGTCATTCCTGGATTATTTCGGACTGGCTTCAATTAAAGACCTTCCGGAACCAGGTTTGTTCGAAGATTCGGAAAACCTGGAAGAAGAGACACAACTGTTATTCAACAAACTGGATTTGCAACAACTGGAACCGGAAAGTGCTGATCCGGCGGATGATCTAAGTCATATCGACAACGAAGACGATAATAACGATTCTTCACTCTAATTTGCAAGCTCATACTAACCGACACCCATCAGTGGAGTCGGTTTTTTTGTGCATTGTTTTAGATAAATGGTGAATAGAACAGTTTCCAAACAAATATGTAATGGGATTTTTAGGAGAGACGTGAATTTTTTCCTATCCAGAGTGCCATACTAGACGAGAAAAGAATTGAGGGCTTGGAGGTAAGGCCTGTGTGGATTTGGCTTGGAGGAATCGGTTTGTTGTTCGCATTGCTGATTGCCGCAGTCCTCATCTCAAATGTTCATGTACATTTTACATTCAGTAAACATAAAAGTGATGATTACGCCAATATTAATGTTCGTCTTCTCTATGGGATTGTGCGGATTAACTATGAGATCCCGAGTATCGTTTTTCGCAATATGAAGGAAGGTTTTCTGGTCAAGACCGAACAATCCATGAATCATTCGAGAGGCGAGGCCCAGGGTAGCGAGCGGGTCAACAAACGCAAAGTCAAGAAGTGGGCTAAAGATGTGAAAATTATGCTTAGGGCAACGGACGCGCTCAAGCTGTGGCTGAAGCAAACACTCACACGCGTACATATGACCCAACTGTCCTGGGCTACCCACATCGGCGTTGGTGATGCAGCATATACAGCGGTGCTGACGGGTTGGGTGTGGAGTATCAAGTCCATTATTATTGGTTTTCTCACCTATCAGATCCGCTTTGATGAAACACCTGTGCTTCAGGTTATGCCGGTATGGTCCGATGAAATGGAATTTAGAACGGAACTCGATTTCAGAGTGAAAATTCGGATTACAGCCGTTCTGATCGCTGGAGTTACACTACTCACCCGTGTGTTTCAAGTCGAAGGCGGATGGCGGATGTGGTTCAAGCTTCTTCAGGAACAGCGCCGCAGGCATAAGGAGAAGCAAAAGAAGAAACTTAGTGGGACAACAGTATAAAAAACCATCATAGTCGGTCTGTTTTTGGGAATGTAAGGTTGGGATTTGGTGAGTGTATTTAAAATGCTTATTACATAAGTCCCTTCAAGTTTGGGGATGATATGGTTAGATCAAACCTAGCTTACATTGAAACTGGAGGGAATTTAAATGTCAGATCATCCAATTCAAGGCTTAATGGAAACCGCAATGGAAAATATCAAGGCCATGGTGGATGTCAATACAATTGTTGGCGATGCAGTCGAAACACCAGATGGTACCGTGATTCTGCCAATCAGTAAGGTAGGATTCGGATTTGCTGCCGGTGGTAGTGATTTTCACGTTAATGGAGAAAGTAGTGGCAAAAGTGGTGCTACGGGTACCTCTGCTGAACATGCGAGTTCAGCTAAAGTTGCTTCTCCGTTTGGTGGCGGTAGTGGGGGCGGTGTATCCATACGTCCTATTGCGTTCCTGGTGGTAGGTAAACAGGGGGTACACATTGTACCACTTGATAACTCCACACATCTGTTTGAGAAACTCATTGACTCCACCCCTTATGTTCTGGACCGTATTCAAGGCATGTTCCAACGGAATACAACACCAACGAATACTACAGGTGTACCGGTTACACCAGATCCATCAACGTACAGCTGAATCATTTCGTTATGATCCCTCCCGCATCCAAGCGTGAGGGATTTTTGCTGTTTGTATAGCGGATGGTGAGTGTTTTTTCGGAGGTTTCCGTATTGCATGAGACTTATGTCTATGATCCGCCTAACCTAGACATGAAATAGGTTATTAAAGGGGGAACGTTAATGCACAGAGATACCGTGTTTATGGTTTTGTTTGGCTGGCTGCTATCGGCAGTCGTGTATTTGGTAGGAGGAATTGATCACCTGTTTATTGCCGTGACCATCTTTGTGGGGCTGGATTACATCACAGGGGTACTGTCTGCATGGTATAGGAAGGAGTTATCCAGCAGGGTTGGATGGTGGGGGCTTGCTCGTAAGTCATTGACATTTGTTTTTGTCATTATTGCACATCAACTGGATATGGTTGCAGGCAATTCCAATGATTTTATGCGAGATGCAATGTTAATGTTCATCATTGGTACCGAAGGAATCAGTATTTTGGAGAACATGGGGAAACTGGGCCTGCCTGTACCGAAGTTTATCACTTCAGCACTCTTTAAGCTTCGAGGGAATGAAGATCAAGTTGAAGATAAGGAGAAGATGTCATGATACAGATCACCAAGGATTACATACCTGTTAATAAATACAGTCGGGCCGGACTTAAGTTAAAAGCGAAACGTGGAATTGTGATGCATTATACGGCTTCTCCCGGAGCGCCCGCGAAGAACATTAGCAAATACTTTGCAAGTTTGGCACAGCAGGATTCCAATAAAGCAGTGAAAGGTCGTTATGCAAGCGCGCACTTCTCGGTAGATCGAACTTCGATATATAACAGTCTACCGGATGATGAACTGGCCTACCACTGCGGGAGTGCAACATACACGAAGGAAGCTATAGCCAAACTTGGGACATATCCTAACAATAGTACAGTGGGCATTGAGATGTGCATTGAAAAGGATGGCAGTATTCATGAAGATACATTTAATAACGTTGTAGACCTCGCGGTATACCTAATCAGGGAACGGGGCTTTCCACCCGTCTTCTTCACACATAAAGAAGTGGTTGGATGGAAGGAATGCCCGCTGCCATGGATTAAACAACCAGGTGAATATGAAAGATTTAAGCAAGCAGTACATATAAAATTAAACCTACTACAAGAAGTAGCAGTCGCGGAGGATGATGATATGAATACAGTTCTGGATTATGCACAATGGGCCTGGAATGAACTTGATCAGTACATTGGAGATGCCTACAACGACAAGGTGATTGAAGATTGGGCATGGGTAGAGAAGGTACGCAAGAAGAAGTTAACCTATGGAGAGTTGCTGTTACTGAAGGTTTTAATTGATGAGCGCAGACGTAAAAAGTCCTGACCCAAAGTACATCTCAGATAGAGGTTATGCCTGTCTGCTAGTTAACCAAGAGTTAAAGTGTGCTGGATCTTTCAAAAAATAAAAATGTTGTATAATCACGATATGGTCAGGATACTCAAGTTCATATTGGGTCTGAATCGAGGATTCATCGACGACTCCAATAACAGCGAGTTGATTTGTTTCAATCACATGTGTTGGTGTGGGTGAGCTCATACAACCATCCTTTCGTTTATTAAGTCAGAGTCAACAGGGGCGATGCAGATGTCCATAGTCCCTAGATGACCTATACGAGGCAGGATGGGGAAGGTTAAGCTGATCCGGTTCAAAAAGGGTTCAAAATTCAAAAAAAAAGCAGAACCCTACATCGAATGTGATGTGGGGTTCTGCTTATGTAACTACTCTTTTGAGAACGTGTCCAAGGCCTCATCTGTAAGATGGAGTTCTGCGAAAGCCCTGCATATCTTTTGGAAAGATCTAATGGTATTTGTCTCGTACAACATCTCAATGGGATCAAAACCTAACATGACAAGCGAATCCACAAGTTCTGTCTGATCTACTTCTGTATGGTGGAGCGCTTCAAGCATGGTTTCAATAACTGCTAAAAATAAAATGGCTTTATTCACTGTCTCGATTGGTGTCCCCTCCTTCGTAATACTACTAGAATAAGCAGAGGAGGACAGAAAATAACGAGAAATTCCAATTTCTCAGTGATGAATCTATTCAATCTAAAAGTGTGGAGAGAATAACTGGTTGTTGTAAATTAAAATCTGATGATAAGCTCTCCTTTGTATGTAAGATTAAGCTTTTTCGTTTACTTCGTGGAGAATGGAATCAATTAATTCATCATCAATCAGAGTGCTAGCTTTTTCGAGTGCCAACAGAATACCTTGCGGTTGTTCAAAAAAGACTGTAGAGAGAATAGGGGCAACTTCATCTAAATTAATCTTCTCAGCTTTGACCATACTGATCAAGGCAACAACGATCTCATGTCCCTCCACGTTACCTTCCATAAATCTTGTTCGTAAATGAGTCGCTACTATTTCGGTCTTTGACTGCGAGTACGCCATTACATTTCCCTCCAACGGTTTGAATATCTTAGCAGAGCTCCTCTTCATGCAAGTTTAAACCAGGTTAGATTAGGAGTTATCTTAACAATAATAAGGCAGATAGTTTAAATTATCAACAGCTACTAAGTCAATAAAATCGGATTTGGAATCACAGTTTTATCCAGCAAAAAAGACCCGGAGAGGGTCATTTTTTGGGTCTGCCTTCCCAATAATCAGGAAATCCGTTGTAATCCCATGCGTTCAGATTTTCGCTGTCGGCTTGAATGGCAACATCTGCTCCGGAACCAAAGTCAACACCTACGGTTTGCAGTTCTTTGGCCTTAATAACCAGTACCTTGCCGGGTGCACCTGCACATACCAGAGCAAGCTTCCACGGTGTCTGTTGGTAGATATGTTCCATTTGTTTGGATGCTGTGCTCACATGAGACCACGAGGGGCAGTCCACCGTTCCCACGATGCTTGTCCACCCGTATCTCCGCTCCAGAACTTCACGATATTGCTCAGCCTTGGCTCCGCAGATCAGAATAGGCATGGTCTTGAATGTTTCGTAGAATAACTTGAATCGGGCGATGTAATTATTCTCAAAAGCATAGAAGGTCTCTCTGGGCTCAACTTTGTAATATGCAAGGCACATATCGAATAACGGCTTGAAATACCAGTGATCTGTCTGGGTCAGATGTCCGACGTAATCCGCTTTTCGCAGGCAGTGTACGATAATTTCCCTCGCACTTGCATTGGGTAAGGTTATCCCGCAATAGGTAGGGTCGTTCAACCAGCCGTAATGAGACTTAATGAAATCCATAGTCAGAACGGTATCGTGGGCCAGAATGGTGTTGGAAGCATCCCCAAATCGTACAGAAGCATGGGCTTCTCCATCAGAGGCCATTTGGAACCAGTTGTGGATTAATTCTACACTCCCCAGCATGCGTGTCACCTTCTTTCCATGTGTGAATAATGGTTTTTTTGGTATACATATTCATCAACTCCTTCTGTACTAGAATAGGAATAATGCTTCGTTCTCTCTCTTCTTTTGAGGAATCACTCCTTTTTTGTTCAATGTGCGAAGGTTATTGAGCAACAGTCTAGACTATGTAAAAAGGGAGAGGGGATGGACTGTGAAAAACGTATTTATAGGTAGTCCTGTACGTAACCGGGCTTGGATTATGGAACGGCACTTGCAATCACTTGAGCAACAAGCAGTGCAGAAGCATTATATGTACATCCTGAATGATAGTGAAGATCAGACGGAGCATATCCTTGATTGTCATCAGATTCCTTATCTGACTCATAATCTGGGGAGAACATATGGTCATATACGTGGACAATATTCCTATCACCACCTGGCGTTGTTGAGGAATATGCTTCTGGATGAGTTTCTGAAATCGGACTGTGATTATCTGTTCTCAATTGATACGGATATCATCATTCCTGAGGGTAGCCTACGGCAGTTAATGGATAATGACAAAGATATATGCGCAATGCTTATACGGAATCACCCAAAATTGAAGGCTCATAATGCCATGAGCGGCGGAAAACATATACCTGAATTCAAAGCGGGTTTGTTCCAGGTAGAACTGACAGGTGCCGTATATTTGATTAAGCGTGAAGTGATCGAAGCAGGGGTTCGATATGGTTCCCATCCAACAGGTGAAGATGCACCATTTTGTGAGCAAGCTAGAAGATTGGGGTTTGAACTGTTTGTAGATACTCGGTTGCGTCCCGTTCATGCCTATGCGGAAGGGGTGGAGTTGATTGCTCAATTGGCTGCTTCGTAGAAAACAACGAGAAAATCCGGTTTTTGAAAGTATAGAAATGACCATTGTCTACCCGCCCGCACTTGACTGGAACCTCTTGTTCCAACGTCCTCAGCAATTGATGACCGCCTTCTCTAATATTCCAGGTATACGGGCTATCTTTATCAATGAAGAAACGTACAGAAAGCAGACCCGCCCGATTGAAAAGTTAAATGAGGATCTGTTCCTTGTGCAGAAAGGTGTGAACTACGATCACCTGGTGAAAGGAAAGAAGGTACTCTGGTTCTCGAATCCAGGTCAGTACAATTATTCGGATGGACGGAAGTTTGATTTTACCGTATTTGATTACCTGGATAATTCGGCTGATGAGTTTGCTGTGTGGAAATCCTACATCCCGAAATGTTTTGACCGTGCAGATCTTATTGCCACGACTGCCAAGGTGATGTACGAGGCACATAAACATGACGGAAAACCAATCTTTATGTGCCCTAACGGGGCAGATTACCAACATTTTGAGAAAGCGCGGGTTATTCTGCCCAAACCGGCGGACTTCCCCGATGTTCATGAAGGGCAAAAGATTGTGGGTTTCCACGGTGCAATGGCATCGTGGGTGGATTATTCGCTGATTACCGCTATTGCAGATAAAGGTTATCATGTTGTTTTGATTGGAAACAATGCCCTCTATCAAAAAAATATTGTGCATCCCAATGTGACTTGTCTTCCGCACAAAGATTATAAGGTGCTTCCCGCCTACATTGCTCAATTCGATGTCTGTATCGTGCCATTCAAGCTGACAGAGATGATCCGTGGCTGCGATCCAATCAAGTATTACGAATATTTGTCAGCGGGCAAACCTGTGTTGACAACGCGTATGGAGGAAATTGTTCATAAGTACAGCGATGTAACTTACTTTATGAATCAGCATAATTGTGGATTGATGTTGGAGAAAGCGATTCGTGAGAATAGTGCTTCCAAAATTGCGGCAAGAGTAAGGGTGGCTAAGTCTAATAGCTGGGATGGCAGGGCAATGGATGCCGTGAAGATGATTAATCAGGTCATAGGAGGTATGAGAAATGAGAAATATATTTAAACGAATGTTTGGTAGCCAACCGACTACACCGACAATTGAGCTTGAAGAAATAGAGATTGACGCGACGGAGTTCAATGTTACGACATATACCCCAAACACGGATACAACGATTGTATATCTGCCTGCGATCGATTTCCATAGTGAACGATTCGGGCGTCGACCACAACGGCTGTTAAAAGCACTCGCGGAAGTAGGCTACAATGTAATATATATCAACTCCAGTGACGAGTTCTATCAGGTTGATGCCTTGGAGTATCCATATCCGGAGATTCCAAACTTTGTTGTAGCCCGTGTGGGCCAGAATGTCCGTACGCTGTTTCAGGGTGATCGCGTGATCTACTGGGTGAACGATAGCCGGCTGGCAAGTTCTGTCGAGACAGCCTATCCTGATCTAGTCGTATTTGATTCGTTGACTGATCCGGATCAGTACGAGAAGCACAAACACAAGATGGAAGCAGTTGCTGACGTTGTCTTCATTACACCCGAGAGAATCTATGAGCATGGCAAATATTGCTCGCATGTTCATCTGGTTACTGCCGATGATTTTGAGATCAAGGAACGTGCAGAACAGGTAGCGCAAATTATAGATGCTTTGCCAAACAGAATGGCCCCTCTAATGTAGGGGTCTTTTCTTTGATCGTATATAGGCCTTTTCCTTTTGCAAAGATGACGGGGCTAATCGTGCTTCAATATATTTCGTTTACATTATCGTTAGGGATTGAAGATAGCGTTCTACACTATAAAAAGCAGAGACGGCGAACAGCCAGACGGGTTAAACGAAATGGATCTCCCGATCATCAAGTCAATTAACCTGATCCCGGCTTAAGCAAGTCTCAGTAGCTAAAATTACATACTATCCTAAGGAGTGGACTGTTCAATGGCTAAAAAAATGATTATCAAAGGTGTAGGTACGTTTATGGCTAAACGCCTTCCAAAAGATCCGATGGGCGAAATTGAGGTAGTTACCCTGGGTACTCTGCAAGATCTGAAAATTGACCTTAACGTGGAGCTTGAGGACATCTTTGGTGGTGACGGTCTGTTCGCCATTGATGTACTGGTGAAGTCCAAATCGATTGAAGTATCGGCAACAGACGCCAAGTTCGATCTGGATGCGATCCAGCTGATGATGGGTTCAACGGTACAAGAGCAAGTGAAGTCTTATGTATGGGTGCTGAATGAGCAGTCTACAGTGGCGGCAGGCGTATCCAATTCTGGCTTTGCTGAAGCCAAGCCAAAATATGCAAGTAAAATCTATGGAAGCAACGGTGGCATCACGGTTCGTCTCAAAGATTCCAACACATTGCTGAAACAACTCACTTTAAAAGGAACGGCCGTGGAACCAAATGCGTTCTTCTACGACGAAGCAAATGGTGTAGTCATCCTGAATGCGGTCCATATCGATAAGGAGATTGTGCTGAACTACAAACGTGAAGAAACTGTAGACATGGTTGACCTGTTGGTTGACGAAGTACCATTCCCAATCTCTGTCGTTCATCACGGGACGTTCCAGCAAAAAGATGGTTCGTATGCAGGTGTTGAAACCGAGCTGTACATGTGCCGTGCAAAAGGTACATTCAGCATCAATGCCCAGCGCGCTGCCGCTTCTGCATCTGCAATCTCTTTGCAGATTCTTGACCCTGAACGTGCTGATGGAAAAATCGGCAGTATCAAACGCTTCAGCGCACCAAGCAAGATCTAATATCTAAATAAGGTTGATTGCTCCTGGCAAGGTATCAAACGGCATCTGTGTCCTCCCCTTCACAGAGCCTTGCCTTGCCAGGTTTTTTATTATATGGGGGAGAATGTCCTGGGGAGGTCTTTAAATTCATGGAAACAGAACAAGAAAAATCCGAGCGTGAGCTTGCGGAAAAGCTGAATGAGGAAGCGGCGAAACGAATCAAAGATGATCCGGAAAACAAACGGGTGACTCCGGAGGAAGTGGAAGCTGCTGAGCGTGCATTCTTTGAAGATGATGAGATTATTACGCTGCGGGATCGACGGAAATATCGTATTCCGCCATGTAACTTGAAGGATGCCCGCCGTCTGATGAAGTTGCTAAAAACGGTGAATATCGATGCCATTATTCTTAACTTCATTCCGACTGAGAATGATGAACTGGATGAAAAGCGGCAGCAGGATTTATTTGATGTATTGGCAATGGCATTCAAAAACTATCCACATATCGTTACCAAAGATGAGCATGGTGAGTATACCATCAATCGAGAGTATCTGGATGAGTACCTTGATCTGAACACAGCTCGCAAAGTCATTGATTTGCTCATTGGACTCAATGGTTTAAAAAAGTAGAACGCACCGAGGGGGAGTCTTTGGAGGGAACCGAAATCCGTGATACGGAAACACAGGAACCTGTTCACTGGGGAGAAATCTTCTTCACCCTCCATAAACACTGTGGGCTGAACAAGTGGGAGATTTGGGAGTACACACTCCCTCAGGTTGCGGAGCTGTGCAAGTCAGCCGAGAAATATATTCAATTTGAGGTTGAACTTATGACAGCACCTCTTCGCATGTTCGGTGGCGGTGGGGGCGAGGAAGTTGAAGAAGATGGGACCGTCAGACGTAAAAGAACCTTCAATGACGAGGATTACACGGAGATATCAGAAGATGATATCGGTATGCTTGCACAAGCGCTCGGAGGATAAGAGAGAGATATCCCGTTTTGCCTAAATGAAGGTAGAACGGGATTTATGCATAAAGGCGGTGATTCTTTTGACTGAAACAGAAGGACAAGGAGATAAACATTCCTTAACACAAGAAATATTAACGGATAAGGATCAATTAACTGGACAAAACGCAGTACTGAAAGAGAGTTCCGCTTCAGGCGTTAGCACACTGATTAGACGAGTGGAGACAATCAGAAGTGATATGCAGTCGCAAATGATTGAAACACTGACTACCGATTTGGAGCACTTTTATCGTGGAGCGTTCAGTGAAATGAAGGATGTATCTGCAGCTGGCTCACAGGGGTTGATAGACTCCGTGATGAATACGATGAAATATATTTCAGCAGGTGAAACCAAGGGGTATTCATCAACACTACTCAAGAAATCCCTGGACTCGTCGCAGCAGATGGATCAACAGATGAGTCGGGCCGACCGAAATTTGGAGCTTAGATCGTCTGGGACAACAAATGACAGTGGGCAATTCACACAAACCGGAACGGTCAAAAATCTGCAACGAATTGCACTGCAACATGGTATAGATCAGGAAGATGTAGGTCTTGCCTATCGCATTGGTTCTCGTAATTATGATCATTCATCTGAAGCTGTCGCGTTTGCTGAAGAAGTAGCCAAGCTGCATTCAGTGGGCAATATGGATGTAGAACAGACGGCAACAGGTCTGGAAGCTGTTACTCCGGCATGGGGAAGCAGTAGCTTTGATCTGTCCCAAGTCACAGACATGATGATCAGAGCTTCAACGATGTTGGATGTTGGCATTCAGGACTTGATGGATATGATGCGCCAGACCCTTCCAATGGATGGTAACCCTGATGGAACGCTTGCACAAGAGGATGCATTAGCCAACTGGATTAGCAAGGCTGGATTGTTGGTTCAGTCAAAAGGAGATCATCCTCAGCAGGGCTTTGCATCGAATCGAGTTAGATTCGATCTTCTTGCTGAACAAGTGAAGGCTACGGATGCAAACGCGTCGATCCATCAGCGCACCGGTAGTAGAGACAACCTTCAATTCCGACAACGAGAGATCGAAATCGCATTTCAGATTGCAACACATGAGGCGATGCAAGGGTTGAAAGAGGAATTTGCCGAGCTGGGCGATTATCTTATCGCAGTCATGCGGTTAATTGGTGATCGTACGGGTGGCATTGTTGATCATATGGAATTGCTTAACCGAATTATGAATGAAGTCGGTGTTCAGGTTGCGTGGGATAAGTTCGGTGAAGTGATGAATGAAGGCGATCAGAAACGATACGGTGATAAGAATGCGGATCCAGGGAAAGTCGAAAATACGGGGAGCGATGTTCCCGAGTCACTTCGAGTCATGGATGTGCAACGTGCTGGTGTAGCGCAAGAAATGGGCAGACAGCAGAGTCGTCTACAGACGCTGGATCATCGCAGAACAAAAATTCAAAGTAGGGCCGCCTCCAAGCAAGATGATGTACTTCAGGCCCGGACTAACCGAGATCATCAACATAAAATGTACAATCAGGCTATACAAGATGGGGATACAGCGGCTTCTTCCATTCATGCAGAAAAACGTGACGAAGCTGAGAAGCGAGTCAAAACGTATAGTCGAGAACTTCTTCTGTTGCGAGAAGAAATGCATTCACTCGATATTCAGATTGCAAAGACGAAGCGAAGTCTTGAGTTTCTTGGGCGAGAGTTGGATGACACGAGTAGAGCAATGATGCAATTTGAACACCAAGCTAGAGTTTTGATGATGGCGATGGATGATATGGACCTGGATGCAGTTGAACTACGAAACAAGTTATATTTCCTTAATGCTGAGTTTACATACGGTTCAACCGATGTTCAACGGTACGAATCCGAGATCCAGAAGCTGCGTAAACAGTCAACTCTATTGAATGATGTTCTCTCCACATTGAGAACCGAAGTCAATGAGTTAAATGCTTCTTTTAGACAAGGCATGATCGATGCTACAGCATACATATCCAAACTGAAGGAACTTGAACAGGTTCAGCTCGCGAGTATGATGAGTGGTCCAGGAGGATTGTTAGTTACTCAAGGTGCAGGAAGTGTTGGATCCCCTGGATCCCCTGGATCCCCTGTTAAGGATGACAAGGAAGACTCAGCAAACAAGCCTTTTTTAGAGAGACATCAAGATTTTATCAATGACGTAATTAAGGATATGGCTAAATCAAAGATTGAGGAAGTTATGGATTTTGGTTCAGAGAAGAAGAAGAAGGACAAGCCGAAGCGACGAGGGATAAAACAGAGATTCGAAGATATGAAAGAAGTCGGTAGTAAAAAAGCATTTTTTAACGGTCATGCACCTATTCGTGACAAGGACGGGAACGTACTAAGAGGTCCAGATAAACCTGATGGAACCCCTGGAGATATCCTTACCCAACGTGATATTACAAGCGAGCGTAAGAAAAAAGGAGACATTCCAGGGAAATTAGCAAAGCTCGGCAAGTTCGGTAAGTCTATACTGAAACCCCTAAAAGCCGTTCCTTATCTTGGGGCTGCCATGACTGCTGTGGATGTAGTGTCCGGTCTTGTTGATCCGCTGAGTAATATGGGTAAGTCAGAAGCGGAGAAGCAAAGTATTCGTGCAACAAATAAAGAGGAACTGGCCAAGGATTTTAAAGATATGGAGCAGTCTTCAGTTGTAGGTAAAGTGTGGAAAGGCCTTAACCTTGGAATGGATGCAGTTGTTAAGGGAGGAATCAGCAGCCTATTTGGTAACAATGCAACGAATAACAAGTTCGGGGATTACTGGAAGGGATTTAAGGCGGTTTGGAGTGAAGATGGCGGAGATGCAGTTGAGAAGAAACTGGGCAAGGAATACAACTACAAGCAGGAGAAAAAAGAAGCCCAGATTCAAATGGATAAAGAGTCTGGAAAACCGCCTGGGGACAACAAACAACAACAACCGCAGATACAATACATTCAACCTCAAATGCAGTATATTCCTGCTGTGGGCGGAATAGGTACCATTGCTAACGGCTATACGCCTCAGCCACAGAGCAATGGTATTGATGAAATGATCGCCAAGATTAATCGGCAGCTTAACAAATCGACAAGTGATAACGAAACCAATTACCAAGTCACTCGATCCCGTCTATTGATTAGTGGTGTTCGCGAAGATTCTGGTCAGATGCGCGCGCTAATGGAGAAATATTTGCAAGAGAATATCAAGTTCTTCGATAAGGCTATTGCAAGTTTACAGAAGACGTACGACAAGATGGCTGAAGGCAAGGATAAAGATGAACTGGGCCTGGAGATCAATGAGAAGAAACAGCAGAAGGCACAATCAGAGCTTGAACTGAATGGTGTTAAAAACAGCCAGATTGATGAGCTTAGACGCAAGATGAATGATCAGTTTGAGTTGACGCAGTTGGATTATGATAAACGAATGTATGATCTCCTGGCGGCTAATGGAGGTAAGGAAGATGCACCAGAATTAATTGCATTGAACAAATCGCGTGCATCTGAAATGAACTCACAAATAAGTTCGATCAAGCAAGATTGGAAGAATCTGTTGAATAGTGGTGTGTTTAAACCGGGCTCGGATGAATATATGCAGATTTTTAAACAAATCCAATCATTGGGTGTAGAACAGTCCAAAAATTTGTATGAAATTAGCAAAAAAATGGATAAACCGATATCTTCATTCAACATTCCAGCAGGTCTTAAGGTCATGGATTACTTTGATTACATGACGACAAACAATACACATAAAAGTGTGATGGTTGGCTCGGGGGATGTTACGGTTCATGTGAACATCGATAATATGACAGGCAGCACAAAAGATGTGGAGAGACTTACATCTACGTTGGACAAGACACTACGGCAGAACAGTCCTGGTATTGCAAACCGAATGGCCAGCAATGTTGGTGCGGGAATGGGAAGTAATCATATCCCCAGATAAAATAGGTTAGGAGGGCATCTGATATGACTCAGCAAAATCCGTTTGGCTTAGTTAATGACCGGTATAAAAGAAAGCTGTTGGTAGATACAGGCATGAAGTTCGAGCCAGTGAACGGAAGAATTATTGATCCGTACTCTTCACCTTCGCCCAATCCGCAAGTGAGGGAAATTAAAATGATTAATGCTCCCTCGCATTTTCATCAGATGGGCGTATCTTCGTACAAGGCCATCATTAACATCCTGTTTAAAGATAAACAATCCTATCACGACTACGCGATGTACGTAGGCTGGACACACAAATTTTATGATGAGAAGGGCAATATCTATGTTGGTGTTGTAGAGTCCATCAAAGTTGACCCTATTTTCTACCATCAGGATACGATGGATAAGGATCAGAAGGGGTACAAGGTCGAATTGACCATGACCCTTATCAAAAAAGATGGATATGACCGTAAGAGTGCGATACAGTTTCAGGATTTACAGACGACAGAAGGGAAGGACCACTGGGCAAGAGATTCCATTGAACGCTTGGCTGATTTGGGACTGACGGTTGTAACACAATTGGATGGCACACCCATTCTATATTTCAGACCGGAAAACTTCATAACCAGAGCAGAGTTTGTTACTTTCCTGATGCGAACCAAGCGTCTGCTGGAACGAACAATTCGAGAGTAGGGTGACCTACTCTCTTTTCTGTCTATTCTAAAGATAGGAGGTGTTTATCATACGAAAATGGGTTGATGTAAACGAAGGGGATTGGTTCTATAACGATGTTATGGAAGCCACGAATATGGTTTTGGAAGATGGTGAAGTCTTTGTGGCCGGGATCAACTATAACAAGTTTGAGGAAGGCAAGCCTTTTGTATATGAGGAAATCAAAGGGAAAGCGGGGCAAACCTCATTTAGTCTGCCTGTGTTGATTAAACCAACAGATGACAATCCACTGTATGTGTTTATTGATGGTGTCCAAACAATCTACCAAACGGCTGAAACCAATAGTAAGGGATTAACCGATGTGGAGTTGTATACCGGTGTGAAAGCAGGTCAGGTGGTGTCCTTCTGTAGTTATGGAGAACCGTTGCTAGACAGTGCTTGGAAAAGGCCACCCGTGTCCTGGACTGGAGATCTGCCTAGAGCTGTACTTAGTGCAGCGACGACCTACTTCTACGATCCATTCAGTCGTAATCATCAGGAATATTTGTATGCAGCAGGCCAACCGCTTCGCAGACTCAGTATTCCTTCCGAGGTATGGGCAGACACCATGGGAGATGCCGCGGCGGTAACCAAAATTGCAACAAAGGCTATTGGTTACCGAACGGATGTATATTGTGTCAGCCCAGGGGGCTCGGTGTTTCTTCCTTTTAATCTGAACGGTGTCACCTGCAAGTTCAATTATTGGACAAAGAATAACAAGTTCATGAGTGAAGATATCAAAGCGACAACCCTCAAACCAGCATACAACAATTGTTTCTTTCCTAATGCCATTATACAGCGGGGAGAAGCCTTTCATCTGATTAATAAGTTACGCAAGGTGTTCTATGCCAGATTTACGGACATGAAAGCACCAACGACAGGTATTAATCAACCTATTACGGCATTTCAGGGACAACGGGTTTTTAGACTTAACGGCAATTATCCGGCAGGTAAAAAGAAACTTAAAATTACAGTGAAATTCAAAGACGAAAAAAAAGATAAAGTCCAAGAAACACCGGCTTATTCGGAAATTGACAACCATACGGTTGTCTTCAATCAACCTTTCTCAGAAGGCGACGAAGTGACGTTCTATTATCTCAAAGATGTGAGCGAGAGGTTCGCAGACGTCGGCAAAGATTCGGCCATTTATTATCGGGACAAAAAGGAGCGAGTTGTACAGAACAAGGATGCCTTCTGGAAAATAGCCGTCTCGGAAATGGAAGACGAAACATTTGCGAACAATGATCCACTAATTGCTGGCATTCCGATCAATAACAAGCTGGATGGTGCAGCGATAGTAACAGATATGGGGAGACCTACAAATGGCACAGAACAGGCAGAGGTATGGTTCCTTGGGAATTCCGCTATGACCCGGGCTGAAGCCGTAGCTTTCCTGGACCGATTCATGAAGTGGACCATCGAGCGATTCAAGTAAGGGGGAGATTACAATATGATTCCAATTTCGGATGAGGTTATGAATGTGCTATCCCAGCGTCTGAAGCTGGGGGAAGGAGCGCTTCCCAATATCCGGGTCGAAGTAGATCGGCTGGCATTTATCCCGGGACGGACAGAAGAGTTCAGGCATATCGTAACCGAGCAGGTACCCATCATCAGTACAGAATCCGTTTGGGTGGATGAGTCGAGTAATGGTATATATAACGGTTCGACTCAAGCGAATGCTCAGGAGATTTTTTTTCCGGTTAAGGGTAAAACGATTGATAGTATTACAGTTACAGATAATTTTGGCTCTCCTCGTGATAAAGGTACAAGAATTCATAAAGGTATTGATTTGTTTGATGAGATTGGAACGCCGATATTGGCTGCATGGGCTGGAAAGGTTGTTCAAATATCCTATAGTAAAACAAAGGGTGCTGGTAATGCCGTAAATATAAGACATGCAAACGGTGTAATCACCAAGTATTTTCATTTAAAAGAGATACTTTGTTCGGTGGATGATGAAGTAGCTCAAGGGGCTGTCATTGGAACACTAGGCAATACGGGTGGCGTATATACCGGTGGTCATAAGGTGTCTGCGGCTGAACGTGCGGTGGGCAAGGGACGACATCTACATTTTGAAATTTGGGAAGGAGTCAATCCAACAACGAGAACTGGAGAAGGTGGTAAGGCAGTTAATCCTCAATTGTATTTCAAGGGACAGCGCAAGTTGCACGGAAATGCGAAAACAACATTTACTGATGTAAAGCCGGTTCAGGTCGAAGGATATCCCGGAGAGATCAAACTGAATGAGAAGTTCGATAAACGAAACTGGTATGAGAAAAACGTTTATACAACCGGATTGAAATTTTCGGATTATGCCAAGATTGAATCGGGTTGGACTATGTTTGATTCAGGAGGCAAGTTGCTATACACCTTTGAAGGCAAAGCCGCCGTAGCTGAATTTGAGATTAACGTGACAAAACTGAGTATGCCTACACAAGGGCTGCTTAGTATTGGAATGGGGACTAATTTTAGTGATGCGGAAGGGGATTCTTTCGCCGTGGTGATCGATGGTAAAACGTATGCCTATGTCAATAAGTTTAACGGGGCCTATGATCTGACCAAACTGACGGAATTGAATAATATTGTGATCCCTGCAAAAGCCAAGAGTATCAAGATTAAGGTGACGTATGGGGGCAAACAAAACTCCACTGTCCCAACCGGGTCTGTTCCTGCTTCAAGTAAGAAGTATAAAAAATTCGCCATTGATTATATTCGCATACAAGAGTTGGTGCCTGCTCCGTTGAAGAATCAAAAGAGTGAAGAAGGGCTCGATCCATCTAAAGGATATTATCAAACGAACAGCTACGGAGATTTTATTAATAATAGAAGGACAGAGACGGATGTTATTCAGGTCGGGTCTTTTGTCTATATGGACACGCAGGTTCTTCCCAATATCATTAGTGCCGAAATCGATGATCAGTTTGATTCTGAAGCCCGGGAAGCACGGCTGACCATCTCCAATCCAAGAGGATTCTTCTCTCCGGATTATAATCCTGCTCATTTTCCCGAGCTTGGTGGTGTACCGTCTCCATGGTCTTATTTTGCAAACGGATTCCATATCGGGATTCTGAGTGAAAATACACCGATACGCATATATATGGGATATGGTCAGCACATGATGCGGGTATTTACGGGACTGATTGACAAGGTGGACATCAATGGCGAAGGCTCCACGCTGGAGATTACGGCCCGAGATATGTACAAGCGCATTATCGAGAAAGTCATTTCCGAGAAAAAAGCCTATCCAGAGGTAGAAGAGATTGATAATGTGCCAGATCCGGTGCCGCCTGCAGCAGTTGGCACGGACCGGACATCATCCATAATTCAGGCTGCACAGGCCCAAGCTGCAGCGTATGGTGTGCCTGATCATAAGTTTTTGCTTGCGATATGCAGGCACGAGACCGTTCTCGGAACACAGGGGAAGGGTAAAGATGAGAACGGTAGCTTTATTCTTGGATATGGCTGTCCTAGTAAAAGCGAGTGCAATCCCCTTTACAAGGGAATTCAGGAGCAAATGAAGCGCGGAGCAGAACGGATGTCCAAAGCACTAGCTTCCAGAGGTAAAAAAGTGACTTCAAAAGCCGATGTACTTTATTTCCACAATGGTGGAGACATTGCTCCCATGACCTGGAGTCAAGATCGGGAGAATTGGGTGGACAAGGTATGGACCTATTATCAGGAGATGCTCGCAGATCCGGCAAGCTGGACCATTACAGCAACCTCCACCCCGGCAGTTACACCAACACCCGCTCAGCCTGTAGAATTTGAAAAGCCGGCTTGGGTCAAATCAACGGTTGTACTAGATCTGGTTAAACATGCAGGTATGGTGGGTTGGCGGGCTACCAGTGAGGATCGCTCTTATCCTGACTACGTGATTGACGAGACCTATCTGATTGAGGTGAATCAGAAGACGGGCAGGGTCATTGT
This sequence comes from Paenibacillus sp. FSL H8-0283, assembly GCF_045040675.1. Lineage (NCBI taxonomy): Bacteria > Bacillati > Bacillota > Bacilli > Caryophanales > Paenibacillaceae > Paenibacillus > Paenibacillus sp. FSL H8-0283. The sequence continues at coordinate 4,401,769 of NZ_CP150295.1, read as the reverse complement.
CCCCGTACCTGGTCAGGAAGGCGAGTTTGAAGTTAAGGACGCAAGTACAGTTCTGACACCGAACGGATGGCTTAATCCATTTATTGAGGAGTATGGCAAGACGTTTGAGCAATGGTCTGCCAAAGTTACGGAAGCTGTTCAGGAGGTAATCTCGGAGATTCCGTATCGAAGCTACTGTGACCGTTATGGTACGTACCGACTGGAGCGCCTGAATTATGACAAACCGGTCGTGGCAGAGTTTTCCGAGAATGACAATCTGATCTCAATTACCAAATCCACGGATTGGTCCAGAGGAAGAAGCCACATTGTTGTTATTGACTCGAATGATAGTCAGAGCAGTTTCGTAGACAAGGAGATTTTACTCGAACTCAAAGGAGAAATACGAACCATGGTGCTGGCCGTTCCTTGGGCGAAGACGGTTGAAGCCAAGAGACAGGTGGCAGAACGAGCTTTTTTTGATATGAAACGGATGTGCCGTACGCTACAGGTGTCCATTCCTGCGAATCCTGCGCTTGATCTGCTCGACAACGTCATTGTGACGGATAAAACGACCACCACACGAGCTGTATATACGATTAAAAGTATTAAAACCAGTTATTCGGTTGACCGTGGCATGTTACAGGTCATTGATATGATGTGGGCAAGAAAGGGAGTGATGGTGTAATGGCCGGCATTGTGAATGAAAATATTGTATTTCCCGTGCTGGATCTAATCCACCGGGAGCTTCGCAAATATAGCAGTATCTCCAATTCGAATGTTTCTCCCCTTGAAGGTGAACCTTCCGTTACATTATATCGGGAGCACATACAGGACCCGGACAGGGTGACTGGAGCAGACCTCTTGTATGAATCGGCATGGAAGGTTTCGATCTGGATGAAGTTTGGCTCAGAGGATGAGGAAGACTTTCCTTCCGGAGTGGGCTATTCCCACCCGGATTATGATTATTACAAGTATTTCAGGTTAACGCAGGTGACGGCCCGTACATATGATCCGAGTGGAGAGCCCATGTTCACTTACAATATTGGTCTAAATTATGATGACGAAGGACGCTTAACTGGAACGAGCGTAAGTCGTATATAACATGTAGGAGGTGGTTCCATGGCATTTAATGTATCTTACATCGCGGGTGGCGTCATCGACAAAGTGCGCGAGCTGCCGTACCCACACTTCAGTAAAAAGACGATCCCGTTCATTCGGGGACAGATGTTGGACATTCCGGCGGCCAAGACCACCAAGTCTGATACGTTCACCTTGGCGTATGACACAGAGTTTCTGAGCATTGCATTTGCTGCGAGCCACTACTGTGTCGGCGATTACTGGGAGCTGATGATCGGGACGGAGAAGGTATGTCGTACCATCTATACGAAGGAACTTCCCGAGTCGGTTTCCATGGGGAACAGTTTCGGAATTGTCTACCCGATTCCGGCGGGGACGACCATTAAGTTTGACTTCTACAACGCGGTGGCTGAAGCCAAGTCGGTCTGGTACAACATCAAATTTTTGAGATAAGGAGGGTGACGATGGCACTGCAAAAACCGCAGACGAACTTTGCCGCTTATATTGACGGAGAGTCGGAAGCACAAAAACTAATCAACACGCTGGCTGATGAAATCGTAGGTGCTGATATTCCCAGAGTAGAGGGCGGGATTGACGCCAATCGCTGGGAGAAGGTATACGAGGCAGAGCAAGATTATTGGGTAACATATACTCCTAAAACTCGGCCTAATATTCAAGGGAAGTACCTTCATACAGATGGTAACTTGTATGACGTCGTTAAAATTCCTGACTACAGTAAACTTAAGTTTAAAGATGGAACACCAGCTGTTGAAGATGATGGTTTTCTTTATGAAGTGAGTTCGGTATATTGGGATCCAATTGTCGAAGGTGGTAGTCGTCCCACAGTTAGAGAAAAGGATTACGGTAATTACAAGACAGGCAGAAAGATTCAAGTTGTTCAGTTTTCTTATACAAATAAGACAGGAGCTAATATTTTTGTAGACGTTCCTAATCAGCTAGCTACATTGGTAACAGATCTCACTAAACCTGATGGTGTTACTGCCTACATTGTAAAGCAGAAGCAAACGCTTAGTACAGGTGACGTAGTTTACTTGGACGACTGGAATGAATTTGAGTTAGTTACGGAACTACCTGATGACTGGAACTACGGTCTTAAGACGGCATATCAGTGGGAATACGTTAGGAATTTTGACTATTACGGTAATTGGACTACGTTGAAATCTAGTATTGCAGAACCCGCCAAATCAAAATACACGTTTACTGAGCGTTATTATACTGCGGATCCCGTTCATGATGTGCCTTCTAGAGTAGTGGTTAAAGGTACGCCAACTGTACCAACTGGAATTCCTGTGCGAGAGTACTCTGTAATGTTGGAGCAGCCAACGAATGATTGGAACTATATTAATATTTATTATGGTGAAGAGTTTGAAGGTACAAACACAAGTGGAGATTCAACGACCACATACAGAGGAGCTTGTGACCCATCTACGGTTAAACCGGGGTTAACACCTACGGTTACAGATCAAGCCAAGGCACAGGCCATTTATGAGATGTGGAACACAGATACGATTGTCAAAACATTCATCGCACCGTCCACGAAGTGGAAACTGGATTATGACGGCAAGACAGAGATCGTAAGCCCTGCAGCTCGGTTTTTCCACGGACGACATTCTACAACGTCATGGTTGCCTAACAAAAAACGCAGACCGGATTACCTGGTAGCTTACACTTTATCGGTAAACAATGATCGAGTAGTTCTTGTTCTGGAAGGTGATCCTTCACCGAATATTCACAGTTATTACCGCAGTTTTGGATACATAGGCAAGATCGTTCCGTTCAATGATTACGACCATGGAGGCAACTTTGGTGTCACCGTTGGCATGGGTGATCTGCGAACAGATATGACAGGTTATACGAAAAATGATATTCTCACGGATCTTAATCCGGATATCTATGCCAAATACGGTGAGTACACTTCAAATGGTATGGACTCCATGTCCATGTTGAAGACACGCAGTAATGTCTTGTTCCAGCGGTATTACCCGGCATTTATTTCGCATCTTCCGAACTATCCTTCTGTGGGTAAACTTCCCCCGGGCCTCTCGAAATTGATTGTAGATACGGATGGGTTCCAGAAATCTCTCTGGACAGGAAAGTATCACGCAAGCCCAATCTACCTTGTGCATCAGGCAGAAGGATATCGGGGTTATATGGACGGTGTAGTTGCGATATACGACCATAATTTGGTCAATCGCGATGAATTAATCGTAGATACAGAAATTCTGAAAGATCCTTCCAAACCTGCGTTGGGTACGTGGACAGAGGTTTACAAGTTTTTCAGTATCAAGAGTCCGTTGAATCTATTCAAGCATTCCCCATCACCAGATGTAATTACGATTGCATTTTTGAAAGAGATAAAATAAGGAGGATTACATAATGGCAAATTTTAAATATGTAGAAACAATCACTACTTCACAGGACGTGTTGACAAAACTGAAAGAGGAAGTTACAGGGTTTAAGAGTTTCCCATTTGAATCCACAGCAGGCGAGTCTCAGGAACAAAATCTGTGGGAAGTATTTTACGAAGAAAAGGACAGTAGTGACCGTATTCAGGAACTTATTCTTCGCGGGATCATGACCATTGGAACACAAGCAACACCGATTACTAAACATTTCTATGTAAGTTTCATTAATCATGCTCTGGTACCACGCGTCGTTGCACCAGTTCCAGCCTATGAGGAGCATAGTACGTTGACTGTTCAGCTGCTTGAAGGATTGGAAGGCAGCGAACCAACTACACTACCAGTTACCACTCGCCCTACATTCAAGCTAACAGGACATCCGGTACTCTACCAATGGGCACTGGAAAACTATACACCAACGGATCGGAATAAAGAAAAACCTGTATACATGTATGTAAATGTCATGAACAATCGTTTGGCGATGGTTCTCGTTGCGGACCCAGCAGTAAACTTCCTTGATTACAAAAAATCCTTCCTGTATGCAGGTGCATTGAAACCGTTCAAATACAACCTGAATGACGTAGACGGAAACGTAATGCTGACAGCTGGAGCAGTAATCGAAGAACCAGATATCTCTCAGATTGCAACAACAGGAACGTATTACTACGGTCAATATACTTCTGCAGGTAACAACACACTTCAGATGTTGAAAACCAAGTCAGGTATTGAATTCCAGCAACACTATCCCTCCTTTATTACTCAAGCTCCACCGAAGGGGAAAGCTTATCAAGATCCGGAATTGGGGGATACGGGGTTGGAACTGGAGCCTCAAGGCTTCCAAGCGTCCAAATGGACATCCAAATATCACTTGTCTCCGATCTACGTGGTTCACCCTTACGAGGGCTACCGCGGTCAATTCGATAACTGCATCGCGGTTACGAAGCATAATATCCTTCATCTAGATGAGTTAATTATTGATGTGGAAGGCAAGTCTTGGGACCAAGAGGTGTATCGTTACTTTGATACCGATACGGCGCAGAATTTCATGAATCTGTCTGCCAACCAACGCATGGGTGTGGCTATTCTGAAGGAAGTCCGTTATACGGCGTAAGTTAAACTGAATCAAAGCTGAGTCGTATAGATTCAGTGAGAGGGAACTTTCTGAGACTCCACTCAGGGGTTCCCTTTTTTTAGTTGGAAGGGGGCAGTGACGTGAGTCAAGTAGTCAATAAGTTTGATTTCACCGTTATAGATTACACGACAACTCAGTACGGTTACCTGTTTACAGTCGGAACTACAGGAAGCAGGCCTGAGGATTATCGATTTATATACATGCCTTACAGCCGGTATCCAAGTGTCCTGATGCTTGATTTTTACATGGCAAGATCGATCTCTCATGGATTTAATCATCAACTTGTGGAAGCGATTCGCAAGGATCTGGAAGGAGAAGAACGATTTATTGTTCTAAGTGATGCTGAACAGGATAAAGAAGGACTTTTACACAGTTCCATGGAAGGATCGAGCTCAGCTACCAAGCAAGGCGATGTCATGGAATTTTCGTTTGAAATGCAGCGGTCTGCTTTAATTGAAGCTTTGGAGATGGATCATCACGATGAAGGCCACAGGCCCGGAGGTTTAAAGGACTCATTCATTCCTGAAGATATGTCAGAGGGCTGGCGCGTAGATAACGATAAAGAGCTAAAGATTGTCCGTAATTTGGGTTTAACTCGTAACTTTGTTAAGAATCTGGATAAGCTGGAGCCTGGAAAAATCAGTTTCAGGGTTAGTGAATTTGGGATGATTGCGGACTATGCAGATAGTGCAGAGCAAGATAACAGCTCTGAACTGGTGATTAAACAATTGATACACTCTGTTCGAAACGATAAACCGGATATGGATGTGGCAGAGGTTTTCGAGAAAGTGGAGAAGATCATTGGACGCCGGGCACAAAATGACTTTTTGTTAGAAGCCATTCAAGACCACTTCAGAAGTACAGAACTTGAGAGAAGTCTCCAGTCCCGGAAAGTAAGCAAACAAGATGTGGAAATTCTATATCAGGACCTGTTAGGTTTACGTGATGATCATAAAGAAACATTTGCTGATCAAGCTACCATGATTGGGAAAAGGGTAGATGATCATCAGCAATTATCCATTTTCTCTGATATGTCGACTGCTTATATTCGTAGATTTCAGGAAATAAAGTATATGCACCTTGATCGGACGTTGCCGTTAGCCCAAAGAGTGGATAACATTTCACAATTGACACTCATGCATACACTGGGAACAGCTGTGCGAGCAACAACGTTTGGTGGAACGACTACAGGCAAAATTGTTCAAGCAATGAGAGACAACGAAGAGAATATGTTTCTTTCACAACTGAATCATGCTACGAGGGTTATTAAGAATGAAATGACAACTCACGAGAATGTACTTGCCAAACTGAAGGATCGTCAGTACCCGACTGTTCTACATACCGAAATGAGAAGTACGCGAGAAGTCAACAAGCAACTTTACTTTCATGATGATCTCAGTCAAAGCAGCCGTGACCAACATCGAAATGCGTTAGTCTTTCGTCCGAGTGATACCCTTTGGCATCCGCTCCAAGCTCACAGAATTATAGACAAACATCCGGCAACTACAGCATCCGGTATCATTTTGGCATCCAGAGATATAGGGACTATTACGGATGTGGAAAGGCAATTTCCTTGGGCTGTTCGAGATCAAGCGGAAGATATGAACGTCATGGGTGATCTGACTACGGGGCAAAGAGTTTATTTGGAGAAAATGTATATTGAGCACGAGCATCCTAAGGCACGACGAATTTATGTGGTTCATAGTGAGGTGGACCGTCATGCAGAACAGGCTTATCGTGAAAGTAAGGAGCACGGTTTTGTTTTCAGAGATTTGCAGGAGAGCAGAAGGATCAGTAAGGTTCCTGGGTATGTAGAGAGGGAGAGTAGGTTAGGCAAACGAGTGACTGCAGAGGCTCTTGAAATACTCAACAAGCAATCACTTGGTGAAAGGGAAAGCAAGTTCGATAGCTATATTGAGGACAAGTTCCATACTGCAAAAACAGAAAAAAGGAATTTGTTCATCCCGAACAGCGAAGAAGGTGCAGAAAGAAAAGCATCCTTTGAAAGTTATACGGCTGGTTCAACAACGGCAGAAAGAGCGTTGGCTCATGATTTGTGGTTACCTGAGTCTGAGGACCATTTGGCTGACAAAGAATTATTACGTTCTACCATGCTCGAAAAGCTAAATTCGTATGGAAAGAACGACGAACAGAAGCATGTACATCTGACAGAGAAACCACTTTTATCACATAGAGATCGTAAAAAGTTACATCTGGAAACGACCCTGCAATCCATCCGAGATAATAGTCGACCAACCATGATTCGGGATGAGCTTTTGGACAATTTGGTTGGTGGAGGATGGTTGGGGAATAAAGCATACCCTGGATATCTGGACGAGGAATTTATCGTAGGGGAGATCTTGGAGAACAGTCCGGCAGTCATCCTGGAAATGATGATGGAAGCTGTGAATAATGCAGGCGCTTCGGTTTATTTTGATGAACCGTTTTTGGCTGGGGTTAGAGAGCGGGTAGATGCGTTAATCGATTGTGGGATCTTATCAGCTGACAAAGTAGGAAGCAGATCAGGCATCATTTCCTTTAATTTCGAAGGTGCGAAGGAATCTCAGCCTGGTGATATAGGGACGGAACTCTCAGAAGCATCCAAAGATTTGAGCATAACAGTACTTGAGGATGAAACTCGATCGGCTGAACTGAACAGACGTAATTCTACTCTAGAGACAGACGTTTTCGAGGGAGTGAAAGTAAAGGAAGATCAGCATGGCGAAATTACGGAAGTCATTTACGGCGCAGATTTTAATGCAAGACCGGCTATTATTGAGTTTGAAGATTCATTAGGTTACCTGAATCCTGGAGGAGGATTATTCCCGGATGACCCAGCGTATGAAGGAAGTCAAGTTGAACGCAGAGGACAAACCTTTGATGAGTACGGGATAGGCGCAAAATATAAACGGGACGGAATGGCTCTCGACCATCATATCGTGAGTTCCAACATGAACCGTGAGAGTGTGATTCATACCGAATTTAATATGGGCGGGGTTTCCCGGTATCGATATGGAATAATTGATGATGAATACACCATGGGTGGCACGAACTTACGCCAGATGCTTTTGAACAGCGAATATGCTATTGGAACGTCAAAGACTCGTGAGGGATACTCGTATGATCAACAACTTATGGCTACTAATCCAATAAGAGAAGGTTTAATCAGTGGTGAGTACTCCATAGGCACAGCCAAGATCAGACAGTTGTATTTGAATGAGAGCTATTCTATTGGCATGATTGAACCACGTCAGGCAGCTATTGATATCGATTACTCACTGGCAACTATGGAATGGAGATCTGCGCTGCTCAGCGAGGATTATTCCATAAGCAGCTCGAAATATCGAGATGGAGTAGCTGAGATTGGATATACGCTTGGTTCATCGTGGGCAAGAGAAGGTGCGATGGATATTGAGTTTAACGAAGGTATGCGGCAAGCTTGGGAATCCACGTTGGTAAATATTACTCCTGAAGCGATTAGGGTAGATCGATATGGATCGGTGCAAGATGAGATATCTCTAGCCACTACTGTAATGAAATCTGCGAATCTTGACGATATGCTGACGGCTCATTCAATCATGCGCAAAGGACAATTGAACGTTGAAATCATTTCGGATAACATGAACAGATTATCCCTCATGCTTGAAGATAACCATTTTACAAGAATCGTGAAAGAGGCATCAGTTCATGAAATTGAGAGTGAAGTTGTCAAGTTACGCTTGAGTGAATTGCATGGTGAGGGTTGGTACGGTGGTAAAGGTATCAGAGATACTGACTTGGTCGAACTGATCTATGATTCGATAAAGAGTAAAAAGGATTCAGCACTGGATCATGATGTGATTCTTGCATACAAGCATACTCATGACGCTTACCTTCATGAGACAACTGATAGCACGATTGAAAAGATTGCTAATCTTGAAGAACAACTTATAGCGGATAAACCGCAAAATGGTTACCTTGACCTCACGTTACCACTAGGCGGTACAAATCTGAAATATGCAGATGTTCCAGTGGAATCTGTGGGTGGGACGGGGCTCACTTATGGAGATATACCTGTAGAGATTGTTGGCGGAACGAATCTGAAGTACGGTGATGTTCCAGTTGAGATTGTTGGTGGAACAAACTTGAAGTATGGAACAACAGAGATTGTACTCTCAGCGGACAAACCCCAGTACGGCAATATGGAAGAGAATCTGCTCGCTGACAAACCGCAATATGGATATTTGGAAGAGAACATGTACGGTCTGAAAAATGCCAAAGATTCCACTATTGATGAGCAAATTCATGCGTTTAAAAACGGTAATGAAGCTGATTTGATCCAAACGCTTGAGTTAAATAAAGAGGATAGGTCAGCATTCCTTCATGACAAACTTTTGGGGGTAAAAGCTGAAAGATGGGCGCATACCCATGAGACGATCAATGATGTAGTGAAACTGCGAAATGGATCGTTGGATCAGGACATGTTCTACGGAAACAAGGAATTTAATGAATCCATTTTGGACATGGAACTGGTTGGCTTCCAATATAAACAGCTAGACCTGATCCGAAGCGAATATGCTTACCTTAAAACGAGAGACGTTCATATTGAAGATAATTCGTTCATGAGCTCCAGAAGTTCTTATGACGCGTATAACCATCAATTGGATTCTGGAATGAACTTGTTAAGAAGCACGACTCTGGATTGGGAGCAATTCGCAGCGGAGAAAATAGATCGATATGGTCATTTACATGAAATGGAAAGTGGCGTTGGGGATGAGCGAGCCGGTGAGCATTTTGATGGGATATATGGTACCACACTCCAGAGGTTTGCTTTCTCCAGTGAGGAGTTAAGTTACGGAAATAGTCTGCCATACACAAGTTACATTGTTAATGACGGCGAGAGTTTTGGCAGTAAGTTAATAGACCCGGGTTATCTTAGTGAAGATGATTTTGAAGGGATAACAGAGGAACGTGAATCTAGCATAGAAAGAGAGTGGCCGACTGGAACAGCAAACGCCAGATTGTCTGAAATTGAAGATCCTGATTCTCTCATGGCTTCATTTGAAGAACGCTGTTCTCAAGTCATCACAGGTTTTATTTTCGCTGAAAGACCTGAGAAAAGAGCAGAGTATCTGGAACAGTTGCACGCGTTCCTTCCCGAGAGAACAGCTCATCTTATGGAAATGTATCACGAAGCCAAGATGGAACCACGTGAGAGCTTCACACTGACTGATCATCCGGTGGCTGAACGTGAAACCGCTGATGCTTACATTCCGATGATGGACACCATGGCACAGGGTCTTATATTCGATTACTCGGAAGATCTGCTCGATCGAGGGATGGATCCTGAAGATTGGGAAGGTGGTTTGGGTGTGCCGGAGGACTATGATCCGAATGATCCATTTAATGTGTACTATCCGTATTCCAAGGATATGGATGCACTGGAATTATCCCAATCAGACGATTGGACTAAATTCGGTCAAGGCGATTGGGATCGGGATCCATTGCTTGGAAAGTTTTATTCCAAGGCAGATACGAAGGACATCAGTGGATGGTACCGCAATAATTTCCTGGCTGAGACGTATAAGTTCTCCATTGATTTCAAGGTGGATGCAAGTACGGATGGGAATGGCGCAGGAATTATTTTCAAATACTTCGATGAACATAATTATTGGATGTTTATGGTTCATGGAGGAGACAGCGATAACAGTCTGGATATGAGAACGCCGATGCAGCTATATAAAATCGTTGCTGGCAATCCAACTGCAGTGGGTTCTCCGATGCAACCCTTTAAGTGGGAGAAGGATAAATGGTATACATTGTCCGTGTCTGTCATGAAAAACAAAATCCAAATCTACACAGACTCGAAATTGCAATATGATCTGACGGGCACCGATTAACTCGGTGCTCTTTTTGTCGTATAGAGAGATTGGGAGGTGATTGGTATGGGTCATACATTTGGTTTGTTCTCCAAATCACAGAAAGGTGTATTGTTCGCCAATATGAGAGCGAAGATTGCGGACGAAAGTTACGGCAACCCCAATAACCCTGCGTATTTACCGCAGAGTCCCAATGCACCGAGGAGTGAAACGGACCGGCATGGCGAAGAAAATAATCCTATTCTGGGTGATCCAGGTTACGGTCAGATAGGGCGATGGCAGACGGTTCAATTGGATGCACTGGAAAATAGTATTGATCAAATCATTGAGCAATATCTGAAAGATAAGTCGTGGTATGCGAGTGTACGATGCCGTGAAGCACTGTGGAATATGTATCGCAGGCTTGAATGGTGGGTAGAACAACAGCAGCCTCCAGATAAAACACAATATCAGCGAGTACTGCAGATGATTAAAGATTGTATTCACAAGATTCTTGAAAATGCTCAGAAGCCTGGCGGTAGTCATCATGGTGTATCATTGCCCGTATGTCCGGCACCCTACTACCATCATTTTAGCGGGAATTACTTTAATCATTTTGATGCAACCGTATATGAGATTCCGCTCTTTTCAATGAAAAAGGACGTCCCGTTCTCAAATAAATTCCCTGATTTCTTCAGATATGTATCATCGACGGAGGATCAGGAATGGGTAGCTGTCCACTCCGTAGGCCGAAATGAACAATCTGGATCAGAGATGATCTTAAAACTGGATTTAGGGCTTCTGGAGATTGGCAACTCATCCAAAATTACATTTAACTGGCGTGTGAAGCGTTATGGACAGATCAGGTTCAAGTACCTGGCTAGTGCCAAGCGCGGTAATGGCATGCTGTTCTATATTAATGGGCAGCAAGTTGGGGGCGAATGGAGCGAGAATAACGGATGGCAAGAAGCTGCATTTACGTTGCAGCCAGGACAGATGTACAAGTTCGACTGGTTAATCCGCAAAATGAGACCCGAAGTATGGCAGAACAATGGTATCTATATCAAGGATGTTGAAGTCGTTGAGATTGTGGATACACGCAAGCCGCCTGCGCCTCTGGATTATGATTTGGATGGGGAGCATGTACATGAGTACGGTAATTGGGTAGTAAGATCCCCACAAAGTGTGGCACAAGCGCATTTTCAAGGTCAATTTATTGCAGATGATTTACGAAAGAAAACTATGATAATGGATTTGGACAACGAATGTAACGGAAGTATCTCATTTGCCTACAAAATGGGTGTAGATGAAGAGCCCTATCCTGATCATGATTATGAGTTGTTTTTCGACGATAAAATGCTTCAACGTACCCAGCGCGGGGATGGAGATCATGGCAGCTATGCTCGATCAGTGCATGGTGTGGAGTGGATACTAAATGGAGAATATTCAGAAACGGAAACCGACCAGGCTAAAATTGAATATGAGATTGTTGCAGGGCATGATACGACCATTGACCTGAAAGGGGTAGTTGAGGTCATTTGTCCACCTCAAGAAATTGATCACTGGGAGCCCAGTCTTTATGGACAAGGGATTGGGAATTATCAATGGACAATGTCGGGAAATCCCAGTTGGATTCGTCACAATGATACATTGCGTCTGGATGAACCAAAGCAAGGTGATATGATTGCCCAAACAGAGGTGATTTTAGATGATGATGGCTGGTTTTTATTCAGTTACTCACATCAATTGAGGACTACTGAAGCGTTCGAGGTAACAGTCAACGGCATGTTAGAACATTATACAACCATGCAAAGTCACGGAGATCAGATACGAATCCCTTTGGAGGCTGGTATTAATTTAATACAGTTTTATATTCGAGATCGCTTGACCGAAGAACCACTCATATATGAGATGGATAAACCGTTCACCTATGGAAACAACACCGGCAATACATATCGTACCTTATCTCCGCTAGGCTCATATGTTGATGTGACAAGGAACTGGGATGTTACGGATGCTGGTGCAAGGACAGAACAACATGGAGATACGATTACGTATAAGGCGGAGTTGAACCCTGGTGCTAAGTTTAGTGTAAAAGAGCATATGCGTATTTATCCTGCAATGGACCCCGCGTACAATCCTGATAAAGGAGGTACAAGAGATGAGAACGTGTTTGAAGAGATATTTAATGACGAAGGCAACTATGATGAGGCATTGAGGTTCATAGGGAGTTGGGATTGGAAAGAAGTTGTAGTCGGAGATGGCGTGATGTGGGCCCAAGGTCATGATCAGGATTTCATATGCGAGTTTGAAGCACAGTTAGACAACTCAGGATATATCTGCTGGCAGTATGGAGGGGAATTTGACACCGGCGAGAAACTGGAACTTCAAATTGATGGTGTTTCAGTCTGGACAGGGAGTCAATCCAATGGAGACGATGGAACAAATTGTATGTATCCATTACCATCGGGGAGTCACAGTTTCCGCTGGATTTACCGGGATGGTAAGGCGTATGCACCAGGTAATGGTAGTACAGGCGGAGCAGAAAATGGATCAGCAAATTCCGGAGGGAATGGTACCGGTAATGATCAATCAGGTATAGCAGTTAAAAGTCCTTTTGGAGAAGAGTGTTATCCAGCTTCGTTCAAGAATCATGACATTCAATACGGGCAAAAGCTTTATTCAGGTAAGTCTGATCGTAATGCTTTGTGGAAGGCTTATAATCAGGGACAGGTCTTCTCAGGATCTGGTGGAGCATATGCGATAGGTGTTACGAACAATAAAGCCATTAAACGAGATTTTGTTGTTTCCGACGTTGGGACAATTCAATTCTCGGAATATCTCACTGTATACCCGGTTCAAAAGTTAAAGGTATATGGATTAAGAACGCTTAAAGATTCTACTTTCAAAGCAGAAGCAGGAATAAAAGAGCCGGGTAAAAATTTAAATTATTACTCAATAGATGTCCGTAATACCAGACCAGGTAATAAAGATTCAGATTTTGGAAGTGAACACACCAGAAAAGTTTACGTTGAATTTTATTGTAATGGAAGCTTTGAAATCAGTTTCGATTATATGTGTTATCTATTTGATGGAGATGAGAAAGCCAGATTTCGTGTCCAGTATTACAAAGGTACACAAGTAGAGGCGAAAAAAGGTGTAGTCATCTTAGATGAGAAGAAAAATTTAGGGTACAACCAAGGAATAATTAACTACAAATCCATTACTGATAAGCAGTGGAAGGATGCAATACCTTTTAACAAAAAAGTGACTGTTAAGGAGCCGGGTACTTATACCTTGTGTATTGGACTTACGGATACCTTGAAAGACGAAGATGAAGATTCAAAAGGGATTCCTTATCATGCATCCATTAAGAACCTTCAAATTCGAACTGAAGATCCTAACGGTAAAAACGGAGATAAACTAGTTAATTACTCTATTTATGATAATAAAACCTATGTAGATGTTGAATTGACAAATACTAAGACTGGGGCAAAAAGCCTTCTTAGAAAATTGAAAGTAGAAGCAGGTAACCAAACAGGTGAAAGCATCCAAATTCCAACTAACCTAGAACCTGGAACTAAATATACCATTACATACACACTCCATAAAAATAAGGGCTCATCGAACGCCACGGGTCTTGATGCTGGTGGTTTCACGCTTAGTAATGGGAGCTTTACAGAGACCTGGGGCGCTTATTGCACTGATGCGAAGGGGGGGATATATCTAAAGGATAAATCTCCCCATCCAGGAGAAGATTCATGGAATCCACCTGGACCAGATACGACTGCGCCAGATGGTGGCAGTCATGCCTGGCTCGACGTTATTCGATTATACGAGAATAGAGATAGGGCTTGTCGAGGAACCAAAATTGTCATTGAAACTTACGAGGACGGTCAACTACTAATTCCACCACGAGAAGTAACAACTGAAAATGATCAAATCATTTCAATTGAAGTCGAGAATACCTCAGATCAGAAAAAGAATTACGAGGTTCGTGTTCGATTCGAGCGAGGATGCCCGGGAGATGGCGCCATGATCTGGGGAGGGAAACTGAATATTGATGATATTATCAAAGTTGATCCATCCTGGGCTGAGGTGACTCACTTTGAAGTTTGGAATAATAAACCGATCTGGATGGGCGGTTGCGATAACAGTAATATGCGCGTAAGAATTACACGTGAGGACGGAAAAGTGTTATGGGATGAAAAGTATTACGGGGATGGGTATCGTGCATTCGAACTGAATGATCTGGCTCCCAAGCCATATAGCAAGTATAAGGTGGAGATTACAACAGATCAGAAGGGGCAAATCAGCGATTGGACAGGAAAACGATATCTAACCACCTTCCGGGTGCATGACTTCAAAGCCTACGAACGATGGGTGTGGGTACCTGAGCCATTTGATTGTCAACTGGATTTCTTCATTGACGATGAGCTTATCAAAACATTCACCCAAGAGGGTGGATACTATACATTTTCACATCCAGTGCCCAAAGGCAAACATGAGTTCAAATGGGTGTTCACCTCACTTCAGGAAGTGGGTACGCGTAGTTACGAATATGCTAATCTGGACTGGATGGAGCTGACCAACTGGATATGTGATGACGTCTACGTCATTCCTTACTGCGAAGGTGGTGGTGGAGACAAGTGTGTTGAAGCGCTTATTAAATGTTTGCTGGAAGTATGGAAAGCAAGGCCCAAGATGTGTGTGATCGGTAAACGCATCTGGCTATTCACGTAAAGAAAGGAGGTTCTGTATGGGTGTTGTGAGGTTGAAAGAGTCAGGCAGGATTTATGAGGATGCGTTCGTAAGCTCCAACCTGGATTCCAAATGGGAAGTACTCCCTAACGATGCTACTCGCTATGAAGCGGGTAGTGGCAGCCTGGTGCTCAAACATGGTCAAGATCCGCTGTATATGTTCTATAAACCTTTGACAGATATTAAGCAATTCGTCATGGATGTGAAGAACAGTTACAATCCCGATACAGAGGGATGTTACGGTGGAGTTATCGTGTTTGTAGATGAACATAACTACATGGAGATTGAAGAGTTTTTGGATATGTCCTTGCCAAAGCCTTTGCTGAAGACTTACCC
Source organism: Paenibacillus sp. FSL H8-0283 (assembly GCF_045040675.1). NCBI lineage: Bacteria > Bacillati > Bacillota > Bacilli > Caryophanales > Paenibacillaceae > Paenibacillus > Paenibacillus sp. FSL H8-0283. The sequence continues at coordinate 4,386,224 of NZ_CP150295.1, read as the reverse complement.
GTGGATACGTTTGATTCGAGATTATAACTATTATACGGCGTATTGGTCGGATGATGGCGTGATTTGGAACATCATTGGTTCTGTAGAACTGGTGGGAGCCCCTAAAATTGGTCTTTATCTGAAGGGTGAAGGTGATCACCCCATGCATATTCAGTATATTCGAATCAACAAAGGAACATCTATTGCCGTAGACAATCTAACCAAAGGAACTGTGGTTGATCTAATCGATCAGAATGGTGTTGTGCTTGAGTCCAGGGTATGCCGATCTGAAGAAACGGTTGTACATTTTAACATGGATCCATATTCATATCCGTTTGAGGGTAATTTTGGGATTAGGCTTCCGGATGGAAATCGGTTTCAGGCCATGGATTCTATAAAGTTATACAGGGGAGACCTAATGTATTTTGAGGTTACACCAGATTTATATTACAAAGAATCAAATCCTGAAACAGGAGAAGATTTCGATGTGCTTCTCTATCCCAACACGGATAGGTTTCTAGGCTATTTAACGGCAGGTGGTTCTGCTACACAAGAAGTTCGAATGTTTGCCAAGAACCCCATGATATCAGGAGACTTTAAAAATGTAACCTTTGCGCTCACAAGCGGGACGGATAAAGTGCAGATTGCGCCTGATGTTGAAGGCATTCCGGGGTCTTTCAGCTACTCGATCACCGCGTTTACCATTCTACCAGGAGCGTCCTATCCATTCTGGCTGCGAATGGAAAGGGAAGAATCTCAAGACAGGTATGCTTCCCAGGTCAAATTTTCGCTACAGATGTATTCGACATACATATGACTTAATCGTATTGGAGTAATTACGTATAGATCATGTAAGGCATGAATGGAGGTGGTCAAATGTCAGTAAGAATTAACCAGTCTCATCGATCATCCGCCAAGAGTCATAAGGAATTAAGTGATATTGGGGTCCGTACGCATGATGAGATTGATTCCTATCTTGCAGAGTTGGATGAAGCCAGAGGGAATGCGCTTAGTCTAGGTGATCGAATCACACTCGTAGAAGAATCTGCACACGATAGCCGAGACGCAGTAAAAAATCATGAGCAGAGATTAGGCGATGTCGAGACTAAGGTTATTTCAAACAGCTCACGATTGGATGATGTTCAGCAGGATATTGTGACGGCAAGAGCAGATGTCAATACTATTTCCAAGAGTCAGGATGACCATGAGAAGAGATTGAGTCTTGCGGAGACGGAGATAAAAGAAGCACGTGGAGCAGAGGCATCCATAGATCATCGATTTGACACGTTGGAGAAAGCGATTGAAGTTGTAGTGAAGCAACCCATTCAGGATCTCAGTGTTACCAACCCCACGTACCTAGATGCAAATAACAGTGTCCAAGTTACGATTAATGCAGGACGAGCCAGTATCAACAAGGTTATTGTGGATCAGTTTTCTCAGACATTCAGCATTTCAGACATTGAAGCCAATACGACATATTATATTTTTCTTCATGAAAATGGGGAGTACACTTATAGCTCAGATCAAAAAGAGCCCAAGGATGCCATGATCATAGGTGGACTCGATGTTGGAGTTTCTCCAACAACTTCACTCACGGCTTTGGATTTCAGGTATTTCTTAACAAAGGGTTCTGTTGAAAATGACATGTCTGCATTGGGAATTCGTGTAGATGATCTGGAAAAAAACGTTGGTGAGCAAACCACAACAATTGCTACACATCATACGGCGATCAAAGCGATGGAAGTCCAATTAGAAGCAACTGCTAAAGAAGTTGTGGCTTCAAAAGAAGATAAAAACGGAGTTGTCTATGATGCTCTCAAGGACAGACTCGACAACATGCAGAGTCGTCTTGAACTCGCTGAGAGTCGAGGTACTATGGAGCATCAATCCGTATTCCATTTTACTTCTGCTCCTAACAGCAGGTTGTCGACGACTAGAGATTTTCAAGTGCCCAGATATGTGATTGGTTCAAATTCCGCAGAGGTATTTCTGGATGGAATACGCATGGATGCAGGAGACGATTACATTGAATATAATGATACGCTTATACGGTTTACTTTTGATGTGCCCAAGGAAGCCCGAGTAACTGTCATTGGTCGTGGGTCAATTATTAACACCACTTCGGTAACCGAATATACCTATTATCCAGATGGAAAAGTACATACGGAGAAGATTGATGGAGGGATCAACCGCACCATTGAGCACTTCTATAGCCCGGATGGAAATCTGGAACGACAGGAGGTTACTGAGAGTAACGGACAGATCAAGTCCATTGAGTATCAGCGTGACATTACGGGTAGAGTACTGCGCGAAATTAACAATGGTGCAGAGTATTATGTGCTTCAAGGAGGTGCTACCTTCGATGACACGGACATCCGGAGGAGACTTGTCTTTCTTGAAGGAAGTACACTTGAGCTGGATGTCGTATATAACTACTTCTCTAATGGTGACATTGAGTCAGAAGAAGTATTCTCAGTAGATTTGAATCCACAGCTATTGAAGAAAACATCGTTTACTTACAATGCAGATGGTACCGTTAAGACTGAGACCTTGATCTATGACGGCCAAGGAGTTCAGAAGGGATTTGAATATGATGCTAGCGGTAACATCAAACAAGTAAAAATTAGAAAGGTCGTGATTTGACGTGACGAGGACCGTGCAGGATGTAAAATTTGCACTACATACCATTATGGATAAATTAGTGGGCAATCACTTAGAGCCATTCAGTACAGAGGAAATTGAAATTCTAATCTTTGCTTTTGAAAGCAATATTCTGTTTGATAATGTGGCTCATAAGTTTCTGCCTTCACTTAAAGGGCTACCTAAAATTTATGAGGTTGCTAGTGGTGTGGAGTTGGAGAATGAAGTTAGGGAAAAAGAGCAGTCCTATCAAGAGAATCTCATAAGAGAGAGAAGCGACATGGTGAAAACAGTCTTGTTTGCTGTTATTAAGGAACATATATTTCGTGACATGAGTTTAAGATTCGGGACTTAAGGAGGTATTAGAGTGGCTGAGAACATTCTACTAAGCGCGCTACGAAGATACGAGTTTTATTCTTACTCGTCCACATTTATTTCAGAACTCTATAAAACAGTGAGCCAAGAGTTATATGGAGATACCAACTGGGAATGGGATTACAATACAACGAATGAATACTCGATTCCAAGAAGCTGGAATAGTACCAGTAGATTTACAGGAAACCAAGGCACAATAACGGCAAAAAATAAAAATGATCCAAGTTTGTTTTTTACAATAAGTATGAATATATCAAGATTTTATACTAATTATTATACTAATGACTATACACGGAGTTATTTACTTAGAACTGGATATAGAAACAATGGTTCAGTAGTTAAACCGGATCTTTATACTGAAGTAGGCGCTGTGTCAGAAATACCATTAAACACCTGCGTAAACGAGGCCTATTCCGACAGAAGCACTGCCCCAAATGTATACTGGAAATGGAGCTTGTTCATATCAAAATATTATATTTTTATGATAGGTGAGCCACAGAATGCTACTGACGTAGCGTATCCAGTAAGATTGTATCTTGGAAAATTGAAACCTTTCGAAAATGAGGACCCTTTAGTGGCTAACGATTTTGTAGGCGTTTTCGGACATTATCCTCTAGGTTTGAATATGTCGGACGACAAATTGAAGTACAGTACAGGGCGAGGCTATGTGAGAACATCAAGAAACGGCACAGCGAATGCTCTATATCATTTTTCAACAAGCTCTCAAGTCTCTTCTCCAGGTTTGGGTGGGAGGTACTTTATCTCGCCCTTCTATGTATGGCATGAATCAGAAGGTGTTCGTGGGGAGTTTTATGGTATTCGAACAGCCGTTTTAAGGGATGCAGGTATGTATCCCGATGGCTCTATTCTAGATCTTGGAGACGAACGCTATTATGTTTTTCATGTTATGAATCAACAGCATCCCGCAACACATCAAGGTTTTTATGCAAGCAATGGAGCTTACTACACCGGCCAACCCTACTTCTTCGACTCTCCCTTACTTCTCGGTGGCGGACAACGGGTGCTGCTATTCGAGATCGAAAAGGAGGTGTAGTGCATGACCATGATTCGCAGACACGAGTTTACCAGTACGCTAAGCTTATTTACTTCAACGCTTGTTAACACATTGAAAGATGCACTCGATCCTTACTGGGATACCATACATACGGCCGAAACGACATATGCCAATTGGGGAAACGCGCTGCTTACCAATAAAAAAAATACATCCATGCGTTTTACCATGTGTGTATGGGCGCACGCCAGAGGAGTCAACATTCGCTGGGGACTGAAGAACCTGGGAAGCAATGTGGCATCACCAGATCTATTCATAAATCCGCCAGTGGACACAGATAAATTCATGACGGAAACGCCATTTTTGTGTCATAACGTGCAGTACAATGTGAACTATAAGTGGTCTGTAATTACGAATGAGGACATACTGTTTATCCACGGAGAGAGTCTGAACTACCCGGAACGAGCTTACCCAGTACGAATATTCCTAGGCAAATGCCAGGCTTTAGAGCAAGAAGACCCGGCGATTGCCAACAAATTTTATGGCGTTTTCCCACATATGCCTTTATCCGCTTCGGATAACAACATATCAGATCAATATGACACTCCTAGAGGTGTCGTGATGACTTCACGGAATGGAACGGAGTACGCACTGTACAATTTTGGGACAGAGTCCATCCCTTCTCCAGGTGTAGGTTCAAGATACTATGTTACGCCTTTTATGGTCTATCATCCATCTGAAGGAGCTAGGGGTGAATTCAAGGGTATGCGTTCCATTGTATTTAAAAACAGTGCGCAGCACCCGGACGGATCGATCCTGGATCTTGGCAATGATGGCAAGTATTACGTGTTTCATGTCGTAGATCAGGATTATCCGAATACAGACTATGGACGTTATTACCACAATTCGAACCTGGCTCCTGTGTATTCAAGACCGAAGTTCTTCCATGGAGCCAGACTGCTTGGTGGTGGACAAAGAGCGTTACTTTTCCAAATATAGGAGGTGTTTATGAGGGATGGCTAATTTCACAGGCAAAGTTAAGATGAATGAATTATTTGCAAATATTGTTCAAGGCTTTAAAACGATTGCGGGATCTCCCTGGTCCATTTTTTACGAGACAGCGAGTGTGATCGTGCTTAAATCGGTGGGCACAACGGGTTCAGATAAACTGTTCTTCAGACTTGAGGTTGGAAACACGAAGGAAACTACGGGAAATAAATTGACCGTGAGTGTGGCTGAAGATGTGATGGCAACAGATGGTAGTATTCCTTTGGGCAGAGCCGAAGTGAAAAAGGACTTCCTATGTCATACGAGTGCCGTTGATACGAATCTATTAATCGATTACCAAGTTTCAGTACAACCAAACCGGATTATTATTTATTTGCAGGGGGATGTGAACTCGGTTACCGGTATATCCAATCTGGGTTACTTCGGAATTCTGAACAGGTATGCCACAGAGACAGATTCCTCGAGTTTGAGTGTTGGCCTCAGCTACAATGGGGATAATGGTATCCGGACGTTGCGTGATAAAGATAAACAGATGGTGAATAACATTTATGATGCCTACTCTGCCATGCTTCCTGTTAATCCAGGGTGGGGGTCTCTTTATCATCTTGCTCCGGTTATTATGTGTAATGGTGTGGAAGGTCCTAGGGGAGAGCTTATTGATATCTATGCGGTACCTTCTGCCGGGGTTTCCCATGGAGATGAGATCAAAGTGGGCACTAAAACATATAAGGTATACTCGCTGTCGATTGGTGGACAGAGCTTCTTATCAGGCGCTACGGTTGCTGTCCTGATGAATTAAGGTGGTGATGGACATGGCTATACATCAAGGGAAAGTTGTAGGGACCGCCGAGAGCGGTTCTCTCTATACCCAGAGTAAGGCGGCAGTTCTCCATGGCATTGGATACGATCTTGATGCTGTTCCGTTAACCATCGAAGGTAAGGAAATAGTCTATTCATTAGGAACGTTATCCACTACGGCTGAATTAATTGACATCTACCGTTGGGGTACATGGAGGATGCTGGACAACCATAATGATCAATTGATTGGATACGTTACGGATAAATATATTTATGGGCCACGAACCAGAGTGGGAGTTCCTAATGAAAAGAATATGATACTCAAGCATAAATTTTTGACCCAGTCCAGTGGAGTAGGTTTAATTCGTGATACCATAAGAGGCCTCAAAGTGAAACAAAATTATGCGGGGCTCGATTGGTGTATTAAGGTCAAGATTCCTGTCCAGCAGGCTGGGTTAGTGGGGAAAACGTGGGGGGATTGGTCCTACAGCGGAAGTGGCAACACATCTGATAGTCATATTCGTCCACGACGGTATCCGGATACACATACTCCTAGAAGGAGGGAAGGCTCTTGAACAGGACATGGAAACTGATGGAGGAGATGAGAAAAGTGCTATTGCCGGTATCGTTTGCCCAAAGAGTAGAGTATGTTGGCGGTGGGGCGAAGGCAATGATTGATATTCCCATGGAACATCCTCGATTCATGATCAAAACGATTAGGGTCATTCCGTCCAGAGAGACGAATGTGGAAGTTCATGTTTTGAACAGTGCGGGTCCACATCCAGAGGTTCTCTATTTCAACAATGCCCAATACTCGACGGGAAATTTTATGGAAGGGATTTACGATATGATCGATTTGCCATATGAGGACCTAGATGGGACTTCAACACTTCACTTGTCTTTAAAAAATCTGGGTACAGATGTGGCCAACTTCGATATTGAGGTCGTTGGTTTGACTACAAGGTGAGAGGAGGACCACCACATGGATATTGTTTCATACAGCAAAGCTGCCAAAGTAGAACGTGAAGTTAAACAAGCCAGGGATTCTTATGCCTCACTTGATGGCAGGCTGGACGCAGTGTCAGTAGGAAACGTGGTCTCGGTCAGACTAAAAACAGAACTTCCAACCGTAGGTGAAGCAGGAAGATTATATCTGGTACGCCAAGACTCAAGCAATCAAAATGAATCAACGACCTATACATACAGCGGTGGGAAATATGTAAAGGTGGGTGGTGATCGAGTTTCGAACCATCCTGAGAATGGAACGATTAATCTTAATGGTACCAAAACGGTGATCTATAACCACCCTGATACACACAGTGCTGATATGTTAACAGATGGAAGTCATAACGTTATCATGACTCTGAACGAACGTGAAAAGTTGTCCAACATCGAGCTTGAGGCCAATCATTACACACATCCTGACACACACAGTGCCGATATGATCAGCGATGGAGAAACCCATGTGAGCATGACTTGGGGTGAACGAAAACGCCTGAATGTCATTGATCCGTGGGAATCGATCAGCGATTTGGTAGATTATACGGATGTGGTTACATATTTTGCTTTTGACAATCAGGGAAGAGTTATTCGACAAGTCGTTACAGACAACTACACCGAGCAGCTTGTTAGAGAACCTGTACTTACCATGCCGGCTTCTCCAGAAGGTTATGCACAGGATGATTCCTTCTTGGTCATTTCGATTGGTGAGATATATCGATATGATGGTCTAGACTTCGTGCAGCTTCCTACTTTGGTTGATGTCATCTATCAGTATGATGAAGAGGGAAGATTGGTGGCCAAGTCCATCACCAGGTTGGGAACAACACCTGTTCAAACTAACTTCCAATATATATATGACTCATACGGCAATCGTATAGCGGTTAAGAAATACTAATACGGAAGGATAGCATATGCTGTCCTTTTTTCCTTTTAACAATAAAAATAATTTGTATTTCCCACATCTGCATTGAAGATTAGCATTAACAATTAGCTGATCAAGACGTATAGAGAAAGTAGTATGAGAACGTAATTATTCCGGGAGGTAGTGTACGATGAATATTGAACTTACTGCTCATTTCTATTTCAAGGGAAGTGGGAAGAAAAAAACGGTGAACTGGATGGAAGATAATCCTAGATTACAACAGAAAGAGAAAGATTCGGATAAGGTCGTACGCGAAATCCCGTTAACTTCGGATGAGGTTAAGCAAGAATATCGCCGACTTTTCACCAAACACAAGAACGAGGGGAAATCGATCACGTTGGAAGATATAGACGATGTGGTTCATATCATTGATCTTACTGATGTGCGAAATATTGAATTGACCTCTAAGGAGGGGAATACAGATGCTGTACAGGCTGACCTTTGCACTGAATGATGAGGAAATTGTCACTACGGAGATGACCTCGGATAAGGAGGATCTGGTTGGAGCAACGGAAGAAGCGTTCGATTTGATCGAAAGAGACTACGGTGCCAATGTCGTTTTGAACCTGGTTGCGTTTAGCCTGCTCAAAATAGAGCTCACCAATGAAATGATAAATTAAGCGTATAAGCTAACTAATGTTAGCTTTTCAGCACCAACTTCTAATTTATTTGAATAATTATAAAATATAGTTAATAAAGTGATATACCCCAAGCCTAGTTCTGGGGTCTATTCCTTTTTCATGAAAAGTTGAGAGTGACATGATTTAATGCATCCATTGAAACTTGTCTTGTACAAGCAGTTTTGATTAAACTAGGTTGAATTCATATGTTCAGGGGCAGTAGAAGGGGTCAGGATGATTGGCAAGGAGGGATGGGACATTGAGATAAAAGACTTGGAAAGAGAGCTCGCAAAGTTGGCATCCAGAATAAGAAAAGATTTTACTGAGCGCGGGCCGGTAGATACCAGAGTCTATATCATGAATCATTTTATCATCTTAAAGTTTACAGCAAAATTCACCAAGCCTGAAGCATTCATGCTGGAACATATGCAATCACACTCAAGTCAAATTTTCGCCGAATACAAGATGAAGCTAGCACATATGATGAGAGAAGATTTCAACCCCGTTTTCTCCTATATCAACATGGGTCTGAAGATCGAAGACATCGAAACAACATTTTTTGGTCATGATTTTGCAGAGCAGATTACAGTCTTCAAGATGAACAAGGATGTTGAAGTGCTGCTGAAAAATGATGAGATCAACATGCCTTAAGACCTATGAACTAACGTTTGAATGCTGGACAGGTTCTTAGGAACCAAATTTTGTCGTTGACAATATCCTACATATTTCCTTATACTATCCTTATGGCGATCAAATAGATTAATAATCTTGACGAAGCCTATAACCTTGTTAAAGAACTTGAAGGCCATATCTTCGGTAATTGGGACGAAATAGATGTCTGACCAAGACCGACACATTCCACCATTTTGGTATTTTCCAGTGGTGCGCTCTGTGTTGGTCTTTTTGTTTGTAAAAAATGCTACTTTACCTTTCACCGTATACTTCGTATATAGTCAGTAAAAGGCATATAAGCGAACGAAATAAATAAATGTTGCGAACACTAGTTCGTATTTGTTATTCTGAATGTAATAGGATGGGAATGGGGAGGCGGATCAAAGGGAGATTTCTTGATCGTTTGTATGTAATTAGGCTTATTAGCTTCAATTGTGTGTAACAAGACTACATATGGTATATGAGATTTCGGGAGCAAAAGCGGGAATGTAGAGTAAGATCATGCTGGATAGCGAATAGATTGTGAAGAAAGAATACGATTACTGATAATTAAATAGTTAATGGGGGAAATGAATAATGTCTGCTACAACTGCTATGGGTTTTGATGATTTATTTGAGATTGGGGATATAGACATGTTCCTGAATAAAGCTCAGGAGAAGTGTCGTCACAAACTTAGAGGTAAAACGTTTGCCGGGATGGAGAAAGAGGATGTGACCCAGGAGATTATGATCAAATTAGTTAATTCCCTGGACAAGTATGATGCAGAAAAGGCCAAAATGTCGACGTTTGTTGATCATCTTATCGAAAATAAAATCAAGGACATGTACCGCAAGTGTATGTCTGAGAAAAATCTCAGTGTGGTTAACGCTGTACAGATCATGTGCACGGATCAGGGTGGTGGCGATGAATCGGAAAGCTCAGACATCGCATTAGCGCTTGGTCATGCTGGGTTTGCTTATGAGAACTTTGAGTTTGTAACAGATATTATGGAAAATATGAGGCTGAACGAACGTGAGAAACAAATCTTTAAGCTTCGGACTTCGGGGTATGAATTTGTAGAGATTGCAGGAATGCTAGGTGTATCCAAGGCACGGATATCCCAGTTATGGAAAGCGATTCGTGAGAAATACGAAGCATTGTAGTCATAAGTGGCAATTAATAGCCTAAGTTTGATGAAGATAGATTCAGTAACCTACATAGAACAGAGAGAGCACCCTTAACTGGGTGCTTTTTTATGTCGTATAGAGAGATTAGTACAGAAAGAAAGGCGGAACAAGGATGCTTAGTGTGGTGGTTTTAGGATTTTCTGTGGAACGTCTAGAGGGGTATTCGGATATCGCTTGGGCAAGTCATGATTCTTCGACAGCTTCTGATTTAAGCAACAGGGAGTATACCTTGATCATTGAGAAAGTAGTGGTACAGGCTGATGCTGTCTTGGTTAATCTGGATATGGATTATTTGACCTCTACTGATATTGTGATCATGCATCATGCGTATATACATAAAAAACCGATCTTGGCTGTAGGTTTCAGGCCATTGGAGCCTGTCATCGAAGATTTTGTCTCCAAACGAGTGGCTGATCTGGACGTGGCTGTACACCATATGCGGACGAACTATATGGTCCTAAGCAGCGGAACCAATCCTTCATCTGCGGCTCCAATTTAACTGCCGCTCCGATAACACGTATAGAGAATGTAAGGGCAAGAATATTCGCGAGACTTTAACTAATGGAGGAATAATTCAATGACACATATGATCAAAGCAAAAGATGATAAATTAACGGAAGAAATCGTAGCCAGTATGATTGGAAAGTATATCCACGCGCCGACCAATATGCATGAAATCCAGACGCCAACCGGCGCAACAACAAAAGCCAACGTATGGTTTGCTGGTCGTGTAGCTGGTTACGAAAAAGCCGTTATTGGATTCAACTACGAAGAGGGTACCTTTCATGAAGAACTACAAACATTTTATAACGTTCATTTAACGGATGGTATGGGGTACATTCTGACAAGTGCTTACGAATTGGAGATTCATGAACTGACCGAAGAGGAGTTTAATCAACTCATTGAAGAGAAAAAGGAAGAGGAACAAGAGTCATCGGGTGAAGAGCAATGAAAGTGTTAAACTACGCTTCGGATTTAGCTGTAAAAACGTTTGTGTCCGCTAGCGCTGCAGGTGTGGAAGAATTAATCAACGCATGGATGTTATCCAAGCCGCACACGTTCGTTACCGGACTGGAGTTTACCTCCACCGTTGATCCATCCAGTAACACGTTGGAATATGCCGCAATCATTGTATATCAGCCAAGTGAACAAGACCAATCCTAACTTATGTATGAGATTATTCCTTCTATAATATAGAGGCTTTCAGTAAGGAGGTGGGCGAATCTGTTGCTCACTTTAGAAAGAGTAATAGGTATTGTTGTTGCGGTGGTGGTGTTAGTTTCACAATACCAAGCAACGGAAGCAGAGCAGGTAAAGCCAGTAAAACCAATGAAGCAAGAAAAACAAGAGAAGCAAGAAAAGCAAGAAAAGCAAGAAAAGCAGGGAAAACAAGTTAAAGATGCATTGGTTGCTCCTACGCACATACAAATGACGGATATGCTTGAGCAGTATATAGAACTCCACCATGAGAAAACAGTGAGCCGGGCAAAGCTGCTGAAGTATGTAAGGTGGGTAGTTCAATATTCGAAGGATACGGATATCGATTCCGTCTGGATTCTGGCTATGATGTGGCAAGAGAGCCGGATGTTAGAGGTAAGTGTATCATCCCATGGAGCGATTGGTTTACTTCAGATTCTTCCAAGCACAGCGAAATCGTTTGGAGTGAGTAAACAGGAGCTACTTCAGCCTGAAACGAATATCAGAACAAGCATTATATACTTGGAATATCTTATGGATAAGTACGACGGAAATCTTCGTACGGCAATTATTGCGTACAATCAGGGGGAGGGCAATGTAAATAAGGGAAAGGCTCGCCCCTGGTACTACAATCAAGTGAAGGAACATCATAACAAGATGCTTCAAATAATCGAAAAAGGTCATTAAACATCATTTAACAATAGAATTTGAATACTATAAGACCGTTTATCAATTTTACATAGGGAGATCCAAATGGGAAAATTTCCAGAACATATTAGCACGAATTTGCAGGCAGACAAGAAGCATTACACAATGGATGACGTAGAAAATATTGAACGTTGTAAGCTCGATGAGCATTTCCTCGGGGATTGTATTCTGGTCAATGAGAACCTGATATGGCATTCCGTTCATAAGTATATTGGAAAACCTGAAATGATTATTAAGAATCATTGTGTGGAGAAGGATGATATTCTTCAACTGGGCCGTCTGGGATTCATCAAAGCGGTTAAAGCATTTGATACGGGACGTGGCGTAAAATTCAGTTCGTTTAGTGTTACTGCGATTGTCAGAGAAATCAGATGTTTTCTGAGAGATAGTGCAAGCATTATTCGTCCAACTCGCACAGCTACGGAATTAATTAACCGAATCAATCGACTTGAGCACGATATGGGCTACCTCCCACCAGCACATGAAATCGCATTGTTGCTTGATGAGGAAGAAGAGAAGATCAATAAAGCACTTCAAGTGGGTAAAGGTGTGAAATACCTGGATGAGCCTGTAGGTGCTGATGATCAACAAACTCAATCCGTGACGTTGATGGATACCATCTATAGCGGGGAGAATATTGAAGAAGATATTCTGGACAAGTTATACGTTGATGCGGTTATTGATTCGGTCAAGCGCAAGCTTAGTGAGAAAGAAGTGACTGTACTGAAGCATCGTGTTGAAGGGTTTAATCAAACCCAGACCGCAGATATGGAAGACATTAGCCAGATGAGAGTCTCTAGAATTATGCGAAAAGTAGCTAAAATGCTGGATAAAAAGGATCAGGCTTGATTGTCGTCTAAGCACTTCATATCTTATTAATGTCTCATACATAACGTCCCTCCCGCGTCCAAGCGTGAGGGATTTTTGCTGTTTTTGCCCTATGGGACATACTCCAAGTTGTCCGGACATAAGATAGTACAAGATTCCAAGTGACCCGGAGGAATGAATTGATGCGAAAAATAACGAAAGTCATTGCATGCATGCTTATCCCTGTCTTCTTGCTGTCTTCATTAGGGGCAACTCAAGCCCAGGCAACGATTCAAGGTCCGTCTACACATGCGCAAAGCGCTGCTCTCATTGATGTCACATCAGGCAGGATCTTATACAGCAAGGACGGGGATAAAGAACTGCGAATTGCCAGCTTGACTAAAATCATGACAGCGATCGTAGCGATCGAACACAGCAAGCTGGATGATAAAGTGAAAGTGTCTCCCACGGCTTTTGCCAAAGAAGGATCTTCTCTCTATCTCAAGTTAGGTGAAGAGATGACGCTTGAAAACATGTTGTACGGGCTCATGCTCCGTTCAGGCAATGACGCGGCCTCTGCGATCGCAGAACATGTCGGTGGATCGGAAGAAGGCTTTGTCCTGTTAATGAACAAAAAGGCGGAGCAAATCGGTCTGACGCATTCTCATTTTATGAACCCTCATGGACTGGATGCAGAAGGTCACTATTCAACAGCTAACGACTTGGCACGATTAACGGCATATGCATTGCACAATCCGGTGTTCAAACGCATCGTAGCCACGGAGGACAAATCCGCACCGAACCCCAATGAAAGCTGGGAATACTCTTGGCACAATAAAAATAAAATGTTGCGGATGTATGAAGGTGCGGATGGAGTGAAAACCGGCTACACAAAAAAAGCTTTCAGATGTTTGGTCAGTTCCGCTACACGTAACGGACAGCAGCTCGCCGCAGTAACGCTGAACGACGGAAACGATTGGAACGATCATGCTCGGATGCTAGATTTCGGTTTTGAGTACTTCCCGTTAGTAGAGGTCGCCAAGCAAGAACAGCCTGTGCAAAATACAGATGTTGTTACGGGCCGGGGATTCTGGTACCCACTGGCTAAAAGTGAAGAAGGTTCATTGACCAAGAAATTGATACTACACGAAAATAGAGGACAGTCGGAAACGGAAGGCAAGGAACAATCGAAAGATCCTTCGTTTGGATTGGCAGGGCGCATTGATATGCAACTTGACGGCAAACTTGTGGGCTCAATTCCCGTGTATCGCAAAGGCAGTTATATTCCTCCTGAACCGAAGACAGAAGATGCAACGCTGGGTGGAATCGGTGATGTCTCTTCCTGGGCAACTGCATGGCGTGCCGTGTTAAGCCACCTGTTGTCTCCTTAGCTAAATCGCCATTGAAGGGAGGATATAATCCATGATTAATCTAATTTGGCTACTCATGATTTTAATCGGATTTGTTTTTGCAGCCGTCAACGGCAATATCGAAGTGGTCACGCAAGCCGCTTTTGATGGGGCGGCAACGGGAGTCACGGTCTGTTTTGGACTGATTAGTGTGCTTGTGTTCTGGATGGGCATGATGAAAATGGCTGAAGATGCGGGTCTCCTGGCTCGGATTGCCAAGCTGCTCGGTCCGGTTGTGGGCTTCCTGTTCCCCGATGTGCCCAAAAATCATCCGGCGATGGGTTATATTCTCTCCAATATGAGTGCCAATTTGCTGGGACTAGGAAATGCGGCTACACCGATGGGAATCAAAGCCATGCAACAGCTGCAGGAGCTTAATCCGGACAAACAAACCGCTTCTCCTGCGATGTGCACCTTACTGGCTCTGAATACGGCTAGCATTACCATTATTCCGACAACGCTGATCGCCATCCGCTTAAACTATCATTCCGCCAATGCAACAGAGATTGTGGGAACAACATTGATGGCTACCATTATCGCTACACTTGCTGCTATAATCGCCGATCGCTGGTATCGAAACAGGGCTTTACACAAACCGCCGCGCATACAGAAAAGTGGCAATCCCGGCATGAAAGGATGAGCACCTTTGTTAACCTTCATCAACTGGATTTCCGTCTGGGCCATCCCGGTTATTATCGCGTTTGTTCCATTATATGCGTTTACCAAAAAGGTCCCGGTTTACGAATCCTTTGTTGATGGGGCCAAGGATGGTTTCTCCACTGCAATCAGTATTATTCCACATCTCGTGGGCATGATGGTCGCAATCAGCGTATTTCGTGCCTCGGGTGCACTGGATTTTGTGATTAGTCTGTTTGCTCCGCTGGTGTCCTGGATGGGTGTTCCGGGCGAAGTGTTACCACTCGGAATACTGCGTCCTTTAACGGGGACAGGCTCTCTGGCGTTTACAACCGATCTGATCAAAACCCATGGCCCTGACTCCATGATTGGACGTATGGCATCTACGATTCAGGGGAGTACAGACACCACGTTATATGTGCTGACTGTTTATTTTGGGGCTGTAGGCATACGTAACGGTCGATATGCACTCAAAGTAGGGTTGTTTTCCGATGTCGTTGGTTTTATTGCTGCCCTCGCCATTTGTTTGCTCGTTTTTGGTTAAAAGATATCTCCTTTCCTTCCGATATATTAGATATGCTAGAATAATAGCGGAGGAGAGTGAGACATGCAGAAGAGTTGGAAACGAATGCTCCGTGTCGGAATGTCAGGCGTGCTTGCTATTGCAATGCTCGCAGGGTCAACGGGGCTGGCGGCAGCTCAAGCCGTTCAGACGATACATTTTACAGGTTACTTCGATAAACAGCTGCGTGCACAAATGGCAGTCACAGCGGATTCTTTTCCAGTCGTGAATGTACGTTTGGTCAAGCAGGATGAACCCGATATGGTATATTATGATGTTGGTACCTCAATATTGATCTCGAAGGATGAAGTACTCACGAATTATCATGTCGTTCAGAGTTTTGCTGAACTGTCTGATGGTGATGAAGGTACACTGACTGTTGCGAGTCCGGGTTCCTTGGGTAAGCCTGTAAAGGCAAAAATTATTAAGACAGACCCGGTGACAGATATGGCACTGCTGAAGCTGGACAAGGAAATAGACGCCCAACCGGTCACGTTTGCAAATGCAAGGGATAACCAGGTTGTTTATACGATTGGATTCCCCAAAAATCCTGCTGGTGATCTTGTCATCCTGGATGAAGATTTTCCTTCAACCTTCAATACGATAGCCAAAAGCAGAGTGTTTAGTTCCAAAGCTTTGGACGTTCCAGGTAAAAAGGGAATCGGCAGTATTGTGAAATCCATGGCACAAGGTAATTCAGGTGGCCCTGTTCTGGATCAGAACAACCGGGTAATTGGTATGATGACATTTGTGTACGGTGGACGTACCTATTATATTACTTCCAAGACATTGCAGACTTTCATTAAAGAGAGTACCAAACCTGCCAAAAAACAGGTTGCAGTTGCCGGCAAAGTTTCCAATTAAATGATTTGAGGAAAAGGCTTATCTTTACACCATCTGTGTTCAACAGGTCGTGTAAAGGTAGGCTTTTTTTTGCGGCGATCTCCAGGGGAAGGTAGTCTAAAATGCATATTCGTGTCGCCAGTTTACAAAATCCTTGGATTATCCTTGTGATTTCCTTGCGTGATGGGTATCATTAGTGTGAGGTGACATGACAAACATGGAAAGATTACAAAAAATTATCGCACAGGCAGGCATTGCATCCCGCCGCAAGAGCGAGGAACTAATCCTGTCCGGCAAAGTAGAAGTTAACGGGGAGGTCGTAACCGAACTGGGTACAAAAGCGAACCCCGAAGAGGATATGATTACGGTTAATGGAAAACCGATCCGCAGTGAGAAAAAAGTGTACTTGATGTTGAACAAGCCAAAAGGTGTAATCACAAGTGCATCTGACCCGGAAGGTCGGAAAATTGTATCCGACTACCTGAAAGGTGTCAAGGAACGCGTATATCCTGTAGGTCGTCTGGATTATGACACAGAGGGCTTATTGATCCTTACCAATGATGGTGAGTTTGCACATTTGCTGACGCATCCGAAGCATCACGTACCCAAAACGTATCATGCAACGGTTAAAGGTGTGCCGCATGGTACAGCTCTGGAGAAATTAAAGACAGGCATTATGCTGGATGACGGCATGACTGCTCCTGCAGAGGTAGAGTACAAAGATGTGGATACAGCGGCCAATGAGTCGATCATTTCCATTACGATCTATGAAGGACGTAACCGTCAGGTTAGACGTATGTTCGAGGCAATCAACCATCCGGTAACTCGTCTGAAACGGATTTCGTTTGGTGGTATTTTGCTACAAAACCTGAAACGTGGTCTGACACGCAATCTGACCAAAGAGGAAGTCAACAACCTGATTACCCTCGCACAATCAGAACCAGCCAAAAAAATGAAAAAAAGGTAATGTGAGGACACATAATTTTCATAAAACCGCCGCAGTTTTGTGACGAAATTCGCTATAATTGTTCATAGGATGTTCACAGTTGTCTTAGACCAATAAGATGCGAATGCTACAGTCACTTAAAAGGGGAGCAGCACATGGGCAAATCAAGAAGAACGGTGCAAATCGTCATTTTGTTATTGATCCTGGTGTTGGGCGGATATGCGATTACCACATCGGTATCCGGCTCGAATGGCAAGCCAAAGGAAGGGGACAAGTCTCCTTCTTTTGAACTGCTGGGCCTGGATGGTCAAGTTCATACGTCTGATGAGTACAAAGGAAAAGCAATGGTGATCAATTTCTGGGGCACGTGGTGTGAACCTTGTGTTAAAGAAATGCCTGCACTTCAGGCGCAAGCTGACAAATGGAAGGACCAGGGAGTACAATTTGTCGGAATTAATGTTGGAGAAGACCAGATGACCGTGGATAATTTTGTACGGCAGGTTGGGGTTACGTTTCCAATCATGCTTGACAGGGAGAAAAACTCGGTTCGTGATTTCGGGATCTCTCCGATGCCAACGACATTTTTTGTATCCGACACGGGCAAAATCTCTACCATTCATATCGGGCAACTTGATTTGGACACACTTGACGCTCAAATTTCGCAACTGGCGAAGCAGCCCTGACAGGAGGTCTATTCGTGTTCCAAAATACCAAATGTGAGTGCGGACACCAGAATCCGGTTGGCACTGTACTATGTGAAGCATGTGGAAAACCGTTACTGGAGTCTGAAGCTAAATCGGATGAAGTGCTGGAAATGCGTTATGATGGCATGGCGCGCCGTTCACAGCGTAGTAATCCCAACATCATTGACCGCATATGGAACTTTTTTTCATCCGTCAAAATTGCCGTCTATATGATTGTTTTCACGCTTGTAGGTTCTATGCTTGGTACAATCTATCCGCAAGAAAGTACGTTCTTGAATATTGATCCTTCCGTGTATTACAAAGAAACATACGGTCAATTGGGTCATATCTATTATCTGTTGGGTTTATCCCATACATACGAATCCTGGTGGTTTATTCTACTGCTGGTGCTGATTGGGGCATCATTGGTGATATGCAGTCTGGATCGCGTCCTACCGCTCTACAAAGCACTGAATAAACAGAGAATACGTAAGCATACGCAATTTTTGACAAGACAGCGTCTCGTGTACCAAGGTACCATCGAAGAGGCACCAGAAGACTGGATTAAGAAAGCGGTTACGCCGTTGAAAAAGAAAGGATACCGCGTGCACACTCAGGGGGATGCATTACTCGCCGAGAAACAGCGATTCAGTCGATGGGGCCCATATGTCATCCATATTGGACTCATTATATTTTTGCTGGCGGTGCTCGCACGAGGTCTTCCAGGTCTGAATTTGGACGAGCACGTCGCTTTTCCTGAAGGTGAGATCAAAAAGATCCCGAATACATCGATGTATCTGCAAAATGAACAGTTTAATGTTGAATTCTACAGTGAGGACGAAGTACCCGAGCAATTCCGTAACCTGAATAAGACCGTTCCAAAACTGTTCGAAACAAAAGTTGTTTTGTATGAATGTACAGCAGATTGTTCGGATCTCTCGAAGAAACCTCAGTTAGCTGAGGTGGCCAGACATGATGTACGCGTGAATCATCCATTGAATTATAACGGTCTGAAAGCATATCAGTTTGATTATGATCTAACACCGACCATTCGTTCCGTAACGCCTGATCTGGTCAATACAGAGACGGGTGAAGTATATGGGCCAATTAAGATCGATATGGTAGATACCCAAAGAACATTTGAAGCTGGTCCTTATAAGCTCACGGTAAAAGAAAAGTTTATGGACTTTGGATTGGATGAGAATGGTCAGCCCAAATCAAAATCACCTTCACCTAATGCACCTGCTTTTCTCTTTCTCATCAAGGGACCGGATCTGCCCGAAGAGGGGATACAATATCTGTACTTTGCGAAGCAGATTGATAAACAACGGTTTCAACAGGATGCAATTAACCAACAGCTGATTGGAGCTGAGATTCCTTTACAGCTGGAAGTAGACAGCATGGACAAGGTCGATATTATTCAGTCCGTAAGTTATCTCAATATAAGAGTGGACAAGGCAATGCCTTTTGTGTGGGTAGGAGCCGGTATTGTTATGTTGGGTCTGGTCATGGGTTTTTATTGGCATCATCGCCGCATCTGGATTCGTTTTGATGATAAACAGCTCACATTGGGTGGACATACCAACAAAAACTGGTTTGGCTTCAGGCGTGAAGTTGCGGCCGTCTTGAAACAGATGAATCTGGAAGTGGAAGAGAAGTCGTTGGATAACGGGGGGAATCAGGCATGAGTTTATTGGATTTCAGCAGCGACGCATTTATCGTATCTTTCTTTCTCTATTGTGCTGCATTCTTGTTATATGCTGTCGCGGTCATGGGCAAAAAATGGAGTAATCGTGATCCTCTGGACCATATGAATCGTTGGGGTAAAAGAGCTTTTATCGCTTCGACTGTCGCCTTGGCGGCACATATCGTATTTTTTGTAACCCGATGGGCTGGGGCAGGTCATATCCCGGTTAGTAACATGTATGAGTTCATGTCTTTTCTGTCCATGATGATTATGGTTGCATTTATTGTTGTATATGCCATATACCGCAAGTCATTACTGGGTTTGTTTGCGTTACCACTTACCATTATTATTATGGCGTACGCCGCTGTATTTCCTCAGGAGGTACAACCATTAATCCCTGCACTTCAGTCCATCTGGCTGAAAATTCACGTGACGTTGGCCGCGCTTGGTGAAGCATTCTTCGCCGTGGGTTTTGCCGCAGGGTTCATGTATTTGCTCCGTACTGTTGATTTCAGTGGTAAAGACAAATCTTCAAGACGTCAACGAGGATGGGTTGAATTCACCCTGGTTACGATCGTTGTAGTCATCGGATTCATCGGAACGGTATTTGCCTTTCGTACAGCTGGTTACGAGGCGGTTTTTGTACAGAAAACGGTCAGCATTGACACAGAGGTACAGGAAAATAGTACAATAGAGAAAGTGATTTATCGCATGCCTCCGATTTTTGCACCATATAATAGCGAAGTGGAGAGCATGACACCGTTTCTTGGCATGAAAAAACCTTTACTTGAGACGCCTTCCTGGATGAACGGGGTAAATGCCGGGCGCAAGCTGAATACGGTGGTTTGGTCACTTATTGTAGGTCTGATCCTGTATGGAATTGTACGACTTCTTGTGCGCAGACCACTTGGACAAGCATTACAGCCAATGATGGATGGAATCGATGCCGATGATCTGGATGAGATAAGTTATCGCGCGATTGCCATTGGTTTTCCGATATTTACGCTGGGAGCATTAATTTTTGCCATGATCTGGGCTCAGATTGCCTGGAGTCGCTTTTGGGGTTGGGACCCCAAAGAGGTGTGGGCATTGATTACATGGCTATATTATAGTGTGTATCTGCATTTGCGTTTATCCAGAGGTTGGCAAGGTCAGAAGTCTGCATGGCTTGCAGTTCTTGGCTTCCTGGTGGTCATGTTTACGCTGGTTGGAGTGAATCTGGTCATTGCCGGATTACATTCTTATGCTGGAGCGGACTAGGACAGACTCGTATTGTAAAGGTTGAGTTTAGAAGCGGGAAATACAAACGTACCTATTTATTGAAGGGTATTCAAATATTGTTCGCCAGATCGAACATAATAGAAGTGATGAGGAGTTATTGCAAAGGGGCTGGAGAGGCATGGCTGAACATGAGAATCGTATACTGGTCGTGGATGACGAAGAGAGAATCCGCAGGCTTTTGAAAATGTATCTTGAAAAAGAAGGTTATGAAATCGATGAAGCTGAGGATGGGGAAACTGCACTGCGTAAAGCAACAGCAGGGGACTACGGGCTGATTTTGCTTGATGTGATGTTGCCGGGTATGGATGGAGTTGAAGTGTGTACCCGTCTTCGTCAGGTGAAATCAACGCCGGTTTTGATGCTCACTGCAAAAGGTGAAGAGATTAACCGGGTTCAAGGCTTCGAAGTTGGCGCTGATGATTATGTTGTAAAACCATTCAGCCCGCGTGAAGTGATTTATCGCGTCAAAGCGATTTTGCGTCGAGCTTCCGCGACAGCTTATCTCTCCAAGGAGAGCAATTCGAGTAACAACATCGTGTTCCCGCATCTGGTTATTGAGCATGATGCCCACCGGGTAACCGCTGGTGGCGAAGAGATTAGTCTTACACCAAAAGAATATGAATTGCTGCACTACCTGGCAACATCTCCCGACAAAGTTTTCTCCAGAGAAGAATTGCTCAAAGATGTATGGAATTACGAATTCTTTGGCGATCTTCGTACCGTGGATACGCACGTGAAGCGTCTTCGCGAGAAACTTAACAAGGTATCGCCTGAATCGGCGGCCATGATTACGACGGTGTGGGGTGTGGGTTATAAACTGGAAGTACCGAAGTAGTTTTAGTTTCTGGAGATCACTGGTCGGGAAGTTATGGATCACTATTATCTGCCTTGTGGGTTGTGTACTTATAGCGCTGGGTCTTTTTTTGCTGCCCTACATTGATACGAACTTTGCAGAATCCGAATCCAGAGATATTAAGCGGTTGTTCACCTATATCTGTATTATCGGATTCAGTTTAACCACGTTTTTTGCATTGTTTCTATTCACTAAAATAACGCAGCCCATGCAGCAATTGATTCAGGCAGCCAATGCGATTCGCAAAGGGAACTACGGAACACGTCTCTCCCTGGTAACGAGTGATGAGATTGGTGAACTTGCCAACACATTTAATCATATGGCTGCCCAACTGGAAGATAATATTCGAAACCTTAACCATGAGAAGGAACATTTGGCGAGTGTGCTTCGCAGCATGACCGATGCGGTGGTTACATTTGATGGTGAAGGCAAAGTTATTCTGACGAATCCGCCAGGAGAGAAGATCATGCAGGCATGGTATGATCTCGATTGGGCAAAAATGGACGAAGGACAAGAATCCGAGCAGTCTGACAAGACTTCGCGTGATGTACCTGAGCCCCTTCTTCCTTTGTTCAAAATGGTGATGGAGCAAGGCGGGGACCAGAACTCCAATGTTCACGTACAGCAAGGTGTCTGGTCTGTTCAGATGGCACCGTTGTATGCTGACAGTGTTGTCAGAGGGGCTGTGGCTGTTTTAAGAGATGTAACAGAAGAAGTGCGACTGGAGAAAATGCGGCGTGATTTCGTGGCTAACGTATCTCATGAGATACGAACTCCGCTATCCATGATGCAAGGCTACAGTGAAGCCCTTTTGGACGGCATGGCAACCTCACCGGAAGAGAGCGAAGAACTGATCCAGGTCATTCATGATGAGTCTCTCCGGATGGGCAGACTGGTTAAAGACTTGCTTGATCTTGCGCGGATGGAAGCTGGACACACGGACATGGTGATGAAGGAAGTTGACCTCGGAGAACTACTTGAACGTGTATATCGGAAGTTCTCTGTGCGTTCAAAAGAACAGGGAATTCAACTGCAATTTAAGTTCGAACAACCAACCATTGAACTTCAACAGGCAGATGAGGATCGACTTGAGCAAGTATTTACGAATTTGCTGGATAATGCGTTCAGACATACACCTACTGGCAAAAATGTAATGATCTCAGCCGAGCGGGTCACTTATCTTCGTGCTCCATTTGTCAGAGTTTCTGTGAAGGATCAGGGAGTAGGTATCCCTTCATCCGACTTGCCATTTATTTTCGAACGATTCTACAAAGCAGACAAGGCTCGTGTTCGGGGAGAAAGTGTAGGTACGGGGCTTGGTTTAGCGATTGTGAAAAATATTGTTGATGCGCATCAAGGCATGATTACTGTCAATAGTGTGCTTGGCGAAGGGACAGAGTTTATTTTGCAATTCCCCTTGGATTCATCAAAATAGCCTGAATTTCATACAAAAAGTGCGGAAACACCCTCTTATGGAGGGTGTTTTTTTGTTGAAGACTACCGTTTAATCTTGTTCAACGTGGAACAAGAATGGTCTTTTTTTGATTAAAAAGAGTGTCCAAGATAATTTTCCTTCCTATGTGACATAAGCTTGAAAAGCAAGCAAGATAGAGGAGGATTGAGTTAAGCATGTCCGATGATCGAAAAAGGGTCAATATTAAAGCTTTCCTGGAAGGCAGATCTTTTAGAGCAGGCTCTCCGTTTATTCCAATAACCACAAGCGAACTGGAGCAGTTTGAATCCATACTGCGTTCTTTGGCTGTGGCTATTCCTGCTGCAATTAGTCAGCCGACTTCAGCCAATATACTGTCATTACAGAATGGATTACGCCAGTTACTTACTTTTGTAAATCAATCCGGATTTCGTGCCGGAGTAAAGGCAGAATTACAAGCCGTATTGGAATTAACGATTGCAGGTTCAGAGGTTGTTCCTGTTCCTCTTATTAATCTCGCAGGTAACTTGCAAAACTTACTGGATGACTTGTTAAGTGTGACGCTGCTTCTTGAAGTACCACCTGCAGAAAAAGATAAACTTGTGGGATTAATTCGATCGATCTCCATTTCGCTAAGCCGGGCGACGACAACTCTTGGAACTGGAGGGATTACCGGACCAGCCGGCCCACAGGGAGTGCCAGGAGTCCCGGGGGTACCAGGTGTCCCAGGAGTCCCTGGAGTGAAAGGGGCTACTGGCACACCAGGAGGAATTGGACCAGTAGGACCGGTTGGCCCAGTTGGTCCCCAGGGAGCACAGGGTCCGGCAGGAGCACCTGGTGTGGGCTTGAACAATATTACGGCTTTTGACCCTGCGCTTGGGCCGACATATGCTCAAGGTCAAGTAGTGAGCTACGAGGGTAGTCTTTATGTTGCCAATGTAAACGGTCCCTTGGGTACACCCGGAAGTTCTCCAGACTACACTCTTTTGCTGTCGGGAGGAACGACTGGAGTAACGGGAGCAACCGGAGCTGGTTTGACAGGAGCCGTGGCATTTAATCCAGCGCTCGCCCCGGGTTATCCAGCAGGTCAAGTCATTACGTATAACGATAGTACTTACATTACGAGTGTAGCTGGTCCTCTAGGAACACCAGGATCTTCATCGGATTACACATTAATCGCTGCTGCGGGGGCGACTGGTGCAACTGGAGCCACAGGTGCAGGATTAAGTGGCATCGTGCCATTCGATCCCACATTAGCCCCAACATATCCAGCTGGACAGATCGTCACGTTTGGTGACAGTACTTACATTACAAATGTCGCTTCGCCAACCGGAACGCCGGGCACATCGCCAGATTACACGTTGCTTGCTGGCGCGGGAGCAACGGGTGTGACGGGTGCAACTGGCGTTGGAGTGACCGGAAGTACCGGAGCATCCGGCGTAACAGGAGCGACAGGCGTAGGTTTAAGTGGTATAGTGCCATTTGATCCAGCCGTAGCCCCGACGTATCCATCGGGTCAGGTTGTAACGTTCAACGGCAGTACGTATATTGCAAATGTGGCATCACCAACCGGAACGCCGGGGACTTCACCGGATTACACATTGCTTGCGGGCGCAGGAGCGACAGGTGTGACCGGTGCAACTGGTGTTGGAGTAACCGGAAGTACCGGAGTCACAGGGGCATCAGGAGTAACGGGAGCGACAGGCGTAGGTTTAAGTGGCATTGTACCATTCGATCCAGCCGTAGCCCCGACGTATCCATCGGGTCAGGTTGTAACGTTCAACGGCAGTACGTATATCGCGAATGTGGCGTCACCAACCGGAACGCCGGGGACTTCACCAGATTACACGTTGCTTGCTGGCGCAGGAGCAACAGGTGTGACGGGTGCAACTGGTGTTGGAGTAACGGGAAGTACCGGAGTGACAGGAGCGACTGGTCTTACAGGGTTGACTGGGGCGACGGGAATTACAGGAGCCACGGGATTAAGCGTAACGGGATCAACAGGAGTAACTGGAGGAACTGGGGCAACTGGTGAAACAGGAGCGACAGGCGTAGGTTTGAGTGGCATTGTACCATTTGATCCAGCCGTAGCCCCAACGTATCCAGCGGGTCAAGTAGTAACGTTCAACGGCAGTACGTATATAACTAATGTCGCATCGCCAACCGGAACGCCGGGCACATCGCCGGATTACACGTTGCTTGCTGGCGCGGGAGCAACGGGTGTGACAGGTG
Source organism: Paenibacillus sp. FSL H8-0283 (assembly GCF_045040675.1). Taxonomy (NCBI): domain Bacteria; kingdom Bacillati; phylum Bacillota; class Bacilli; order Caryophanales; family Paenibacillaceae; genus Paenibacillus; species Paenibacillus sp. FSL H8-0283. Next base: position 4,360,753 of record NZ_CP150295.1, on the reverse strand, counting down.
CAACTGGAGTTGGAGTAACGGGAAGTACCGGAGTTACAGGGGCATCAGGGGTCACGGGAGCGACCGGTGTAGGTTTAAGTGGCATTGTACCATTTGATCCAGCCGTAGCCCCGACGTATCCTACAGGTCAAGTCGTAACGTTTAACGGTAGTACGTATATTGCAAATGTGGCATCGCCAACCGGAACGCCGGGGACTTCACCGGATTACACATTGCTTGCGGGCGCAGGAGCAACGGGTGTGACGGGTGCAACTGGTGTTGGAGTAACAGGAAGTACCGGAGCATCCGGCGAAACAGGAGCGACAGGTGTAGGTTTAAGTGGTATTGTGCCATTCGATCCAGCTGTAGCCCCGACATATCCAGCGGGTCAGGTTGTAACGTTCAATGGCAGTACGTATATTGCAAATGTAGCATCACCAACGGGAACGCCGGGGACTTCACCAGATTACACGTTGCTTGCTGGCGTAGGAGCAACAGGTGTGACGGGTGCAACTGGTGTTGGAGTAACGGGAAGTACCGGAGTGACAGGAGCGACTGGTCTTACAGGGTTAACCGGGGCGACAGGAATTACAGGAGCCACGGGACTAAGCGTAACGGGATCAACAGGAGTAACTGGAGGAACCGGGGCAACTGGTGAAACAGGAGCGACCGGTGTTGCAGGGTTGACCGGGGCGACGGGAATTACAGGAGCCACGGGACTAAGCGTAACGGGATCAACAGGAGTAACTGGAGGAACCGGGGCAACTGGTGAAACAGGAGCGACAGGTCTTACAGGGTTAACCGGGGCGACGGGAATTACAGGAGCCACGGGACTAAGCGTAACGGGATCAACCGGAGTAACTGGTGAAACAGGAGCGACCGGTGTTGCAGGGTTGACCGGGGCGACGGGAATTACAGGAGCCACGGGACTAAGCGTAACAGGATCAACAGGAGTAACTGGAGGAACCGGGGCAACTGGTGAAACAGGAGCGACTGGTGTTGCAGGGTTGACTGGGGCGACGGGGATCACAGGAGCCACAGGAGTAAGTGTAACAGGTAGTACTGGTGCTACAGGGGAAACAGGAGCAACAGGCGTAACGGGATTGACTGGCGCAACGGGAGTAAGCGTAACAGGTGTGACAGGAGCAACGGGAGTCGGCATAACCGGAAGTACCGGAGCAACTGGTGTCACGGGGGAGACCGGAGTCACAGGTATAACCGGTGCAACGGGAGTGGGCGTAACGGGAAGTACCGGAGCAACTGGTGTCACGGGTGGAACAGGAGTCACAGGTATAACAGGAGCCACAGGAGTCGGCGTAACAGGAAGTACCGGAGTTTCTGGTGTCACTGGTGAAACCGGAGCAACAGGTATAACGGGCGCCACGGGAGTAGGCGTAACGGGAAGTACCGGAGCAACTGGTGTTACGGGGGAAACCGGAGCGACAGGTATAACGGGAGCAACGGGAATCAGCGTAACGGGGAGCACCGGGGCAACTGGTGCGACGGGGGAAACCGGAGCCACAGGTATAACAGGAGCAACGGGAGTCGGCGTAACGGGAAGTACCGGAGCAACTGGTGTCACTGGTGAAACCGGAGCGACAGGTATAACGGGAGCAACGGGAGTCGGCGTAACGGGAAGTACCGGAGCAACTGGTGTCACTGGTGAAACCGGAGCGACAGGTATAACGGGAGCAACAGGAGTCGGCATAACGGGAAGCACTGGGTTTACTGGTGTCACTGGTGTAACTGGAGCCACGGGAGTGGGCATAACAGGAAGTACTGGAGTAACTGGTGCGACTGGTGCGACTGGGGGAACAGGAGCCACAGGTATAACGGGAGCAACGGGAGTCGGCGTAACCGGAAGTACAGGAGTTACCGGTGCAACCGGAACATCTGTAACATCTAATTCGGCTTTTGCTGAGAACACTAATGGTACAATTGTTGTAATATTGGGTGGTACACTTGTTCCATTACCGAATAACCAAAATATTGGCACAGGTATAACCGTCAATGGGGCTAATGACACCTTCACACTGACCAATGCAGGTCGTTACTATATCTCATACAAAATAAATCTGACAGCTGCACTTGCTATCCAATCTCGGGTTTTACTTAACGGTGCAGCAATTCCAGCGAGTGTAGTATCTCCAGTACTTTCTCTCAGTCAGCTGCAGTCTGACTTTATGGTTACCGTTACCGCTGGTTCTACAATACAGTTACAATTATTCGGGCTTGTTGGCGCAGCCGTTCTGTCTCCTCCGGGGTCTACACTAAACATTATTCAGTTAAGTTAATAGTTCGATTTCGTATTAAGACTATTTCCCAGTGGGCAAAAAAAGCGAATTTCATATAGGGGTGAGGGGCACCCCTTTTCCATTTCCACAAATATTTTTGTTTGCAAGCTTCATCACCGATATTTCAGCGGGTACACGAAAAAAAGACGGGAACCACTAGGGTCCCGTCTTTCCTTATACATTTAAAAATATATTTGATTATTCCAGAACAATTTCAACAGCAGTATTGATTTCAGGCAGCGCAGCAAGCTGCACAAGCACATCTTTTGGAACAGCTTTATCTACGGTCAGAATCATGATCGCTGCACCACCAATAATTTTACGTCCAACCTGCATGGATGCGATGTTGACATCGTTTTGTCCAAGCAGGGTTCCTACACGTCCGATAATACCTGGTTTATCGTTGTGGGAGATCAAAATTTGATGACTTTCCGGAGCGATATCTACCGGGAATTTGTCCAGACGAACAATACGTTCTCCATAACCTGCAAGCAATGTACCTGCTACACGACGTTCCTCAGCATCCTGAGTTGTAACCAATGTTACGGTAATCAGGTTAGTAAATCCTTTAGTTGTTGAGGTTTGGCTTACAACCACATTCAGATCACGGATTTTGGCCAGATGCATGGAGTTAACGATGTTGGCTTCCCCACCCAAATGTCTGGCGAGAATCCCTTTCACAATGTAACGAGTGAGAGGAGAAGTATCTACTTCAGAAAGTTCACCAGCATAGTCGATCCGAATCTCCTGCACTGCATTTTGTGTAATCTGTGCTGCAAAACTACCCAACGTTTCACCCAGTTTGAAATACGGTTGCAATTTGTTCATCACGGTTGGTGCAACAGCAGGCATGTTAACTGCGTTCTTGAACGGTTCATTGCGCAGAATATGAAGAACTTGTTCCGATACATCGATAGCCACGTTCTCTTGTGCTTCTACTGTGGACGCACCAAGGTGAGGCGTAACGATAATGCTTGGGTGATTCAGGAACGGGTGATCAGCGGCTGGCGGCTCGCTTTCGAATACGTCAAATGCTGCACCAGCAACAATACCTTGATCAATGGCTTCGACAAGTGCCATCTCATCTACAACTCCACCACGAGCACAGTTGATGATACGCATGCCTTTTTTCATCACTTCGAATTGTGGACGTGAAATCATATGCCGTGTTTCCGGTGTTAATGGCGTGTGAACGGTCATGAAGTCCGCATTGCGAATGATATCATCTACACTAGCCAGCTTCACTTGCAGCTTCTCGGCACGCTCCTCCGTGAGGAACGGGTCGTAAGCAAGAATGTCCATTCCAAATGCTTTGGCGCGCTTGGCAACTTCACTACCGATCCGTCCCATACCCAGTACACCGAGCGTTTTATTTCTTAATTCCACACCCAGGAAGGTTTTACGATCCCACGTACCCTGAATAGTCTTGGCATATGCCTGAGGAATGTGTCGTGCCAATGCCATCATCATGGCAAACGTGTGCTCACAGGTTGTGATGGTATTGCCATCAGGTGCATTAATAACGATGATACCGCGCTGTGTAGCAGCTTCCAGATCAATGTTATCTACACCAACACCTGCACGTCCGATCACCTTAAGGTTGGTACCAGCCGTCATAATACGATCTGTAACACGAGTCTGGCTGCGAACCAAGAGGGCATCATAATCACCAATAATGGCAACAAGTTCATCTTCACTAAGACCGGTTTTCTTCTCAACAACAACATCATTTGCATCCACCAGTTGCTGGATCCCCAGATCACTGATTGGGTCCGACACTAACACTTTGTACATGGTTTCTTCCTCCTTAGGTATGTGTATCTATATCGTCAAGGTCTGACCTCAGCGAAGAGGTATTCCTTAAAACCAGGTTGATTCTTCCGCCCAACAACGCGGTGTCGCAACAGAGGGGGAAGGTGAAGCAAATAGAGTGATCCCACAGATATCCTTTAAAATAAATCAAAAAACTCTCAATCCACATACTGCTTGCGCAATAAGGGACGAGAGTTGTCGTGGTACCACCCTAATTCACCGCCGTTTCGCAACGACAGTCTTAGCGGTCAATGAAGACCGAAGAGGATAACGGGTCTAAACCGATTGCACCTACTCCAATTTCAATGCAATAACTCAGGAGCGCTCAAGACCATTTGCCTGCCACCGATTCACACCTACCATCGGCTCTCTGTAAGACGAAGCAACGTCTTTTTTCCATCATCGTGTTTAACGTGACTAATTTTTTCATAATGTATCATGGCTGACATGAGCATGTCAATAGGCTTAAATGTTTTAAAATGTTTTGCAGATGTCTTTAGATTCACACATAAACAGAGTCACCATAAGTAATACAATAGTTAATATACCTATCACAAGAAGATGGAAAGTAAGCTGTTTGGTGAACTGAATTTTACTGCTTTAATGAAGTAATGGCACGGACATATAACCAGGACTTGGGGCAGGTCTTGAACCTAATTGGTTTTTTGGCTATCATTTAGTATACTATCCGATTGGACAACGTAATTGTTATCCATCAAATTTAACTCAAGAGGACAGACGCATCCGATGAAAAAATTCAAGTTTCCCAAGTTCAAGATTCAGAAGGCTGAGCCACAGCAGCTTACCGAGCGTTTGCTTTTAATCAATCTATACTTTACACAAGGTCTGACACTGATTATCGGAGTTGTATGGATCTTATTGCAGAAACGAAACTTGTTAGATGTACTCGCATGGCCTGACAATTACCAATTTATATGGTGGGGTCTGGGTCTTGCAGGAATAATGCTTGTTATGGACTTGGTACTGTCGTATGTTATACCTCAGGAAAGCATGGATGACGGTGGAATTAACGAGATGCTGTTCCGTGGGCGTCCGATCTGGCACATTGTATGTATAGCAGCCATTGTTGCTGTGTGTGAGGAATTATTATTCCGTGGAGCCATCCAACATGCCATCGGTCCTTACTGGACAAGTATTTTATTTGCAGTTATCCATATTCGTTATTTGCGCCACTGGATTCCAACAGGCTGGGTGTTTGTCTCAAGTTATGGATTAGGTTGGATTTACTTGCAGTCCGGCACATTATGGGCGCCTATATTATGTCACTTTATAATTGATTTGGTGTCCGGATTAGCGATACGTTTTCGGAGGGGATCATGAATCAGCCATTAAGTAGAATGAAGACATATGGCAGTCAGCGCCATCGTCAATCGGATAAAAAAGAGAAATCCGAGCGTCAGGTGGCTTCTCAAGTAAGCATCGTTGCTGAAACGGCAGCAGCTGCTGAGGTTGGCGGAATCACACCAATTACTTCCGTTTCTTTACCTAGATCACAGCGCAAGCCTTATACAGAAAAACTGGAAAGTCCAGTACTTCCTCAAAGGGCACCATCACGCTCCAAGAAAACGCCAAATACAACGGAAGAATCGATCCCCGAAGCGGGTTCGCTTCCTACACGGACAGAATTACATCCTTCACGTCGGTTAAAATTGAGCAAGAGGTTTGTCAATTCACTCATTTTTATTTTTGTCATGTTAACGATTAGTTTGGTTTGGTGGGGGGTTGAAGGGGCACCCGCTCTCAATACGTTCCTTCCCTTGCCGTGGTAATGCTTTTACTCGCAGGTTTAATCATTTTGATGGGAGTTTTACTGCTTTTTCATATGTGGCGTGAAGCCCATATTCATCTAATGATTGAAGAAGAGGTTGAAGTGCCTCATCTGCCAACATCCTTTGACGGGGCTAAGATTTTGTATGTATCCGACACGCACAAGCGCAAGCTGAAGCAGAAGAATCTGGCAAACGTTAAAAACAAAGTGGACTGGGTTCTCATCGGTGGGGATGTTGCGGAAAAAGGAATCTCATGGTCTTTAGTTAGACATAACATGAAAATTTTATCGAACATTGCTCCTTCATTTACGGTGTATGGCAACCATGACAAGAGGGCTGGTACCGCTCAACTTGCGCGAATCCTTCGGGAATCGGACGTTAGGCTCCTGCAGGATAATGTAGAATATCTGCAAAGGGGCAACGACAGATTGAGCCTGATCGGCATAGACTATCGTTCCAAACAGGGCGATGTATTACTACAGCAGATTAGTAACCGTTTTTGCAAAATTGCTATCGTTCATGATCCTTTGCAGGCCCTTCGCTTGGAAGAAAATGCAGATCTTATTTTAAGCGGTCATACACATGGCGGACAATTGGTTTTACCATTTTTCGGACCTGTGTTCCTGAGCAAAGCGTATCGTCCCGTATCGAACGGGTGGTACTCCCTGAAGCGAAGTCCGGAGGACATTCACCAAGAAGGCAAAATGCTTGTTAGCAGAGGATACGGTACAAATCATCTTCCTCTCCGACTAAGTTGTCCTGCGGAGATGCATATCATCACGTTAAGAGCGCCCGCGGAAAAAGCACTCACAGAGAAACAGCCTTGATCCATTGGATCAAGGCTGTTTTATTTTAATGCGCAAAATTACAATTTAACGAGCTTCCAATTCAATTGCACGCGGATCAACAAAGGAATAACCTTTCTTTTCGAGCTTGGTCAGCAACTCATCCAATGCTTCAACCGTCCATGGCAACTCATGCATCAAAATATTGCTTCCGGGATTTAACTGATCGAGTACATTTTGGATGACTTTTTCCGGGTTGTCTTTGGTGCTTTTATCCCAATCGAGAGAACCATTAGACCAAGTCATATATAACATGCCATTTTTCTTCACAGCAGCCTTCAGTGCATCATTTCCCGAACCAAAAGGTGGACGGAAGAATTGCGGTTCCTCACCAATGGTATCCTTCACTATTTTTTGGACATCTGTAACCTGTTTTGCCGCCTCAGCGTTGGACATTTTTTTGAGATCCTCATGATCCCAGGCATGATTGCCTACAATCTGACCCCGATCATGTATGAGTTTGAGCAATTCCGGATGGCTTTTCACCCGATATCCATTGACGAAAAATATCGCTTTAGCGTTATGTTTATCTAAAGTGTCGATCAGTGAAGTAATCATTTTTTCTTCTTTGGGTCCATCATCAAAAGTTAACAAGACCACTTTGCTTGGGCTCGCTTCATCGTTTGGTTTAATATAATAATTTTCATTCATATGATACGTCTTTTCCACTTTCTCTTCTGTAGAAACCTTCTCCGAAGATTCAGGTTCTTCTTCTGTCGCAGTTGAATCTTCCGTTGAAGACTCGGGCACACCAGTTCCGGGTTCTCCTGTTTCAGTTGGGTTAGAGTTACCTTGCTCTTCTTGAACCGTGGTAGTTGATTCGCCCGCTGGTGTGGAATTATCAGATGTTTTTTCTTCCGCTGTCCCACAAGCTGACAACAGCAAACTTGCAGCAATGATCAATGCGGCGGTATGTCTAAACATGATTTCAACTCGCTTTCCTGTAATTATACGGAATGAGATCGCTCACTACCGCAAACACTAAATATGATTTTAACACTTGAAGGAGGTTGGTGTAATGAAGGCTTCATCCTTTTTTTGGGGCATTGTCATTGGTGTTGCAGCCAGTTCATGGCTGTCCAAAGGCAAATTGCCCATGATGTCATCGGGTTCGTCAAGAAATATGATGGATCAGGCAAAACATAAGATGATGGAAATGACTTTCCCGGGTATGGACGGGTTCACAAGCAAGCAAAATCAACATGGTGAATCCCACAAAAATCCGGCAGCAAAGACCGCAAGAGCAATCACACCGCAGGAAAAAGAAGCGAATATGAGCATGCTCAAAGATTTTATTCGCACCAATCCCGATGTGAAGCATGAAGTTGAGCAAATTTTAAGCCAAACAAACACAACAGTACCGGGTTTATAAACCAAAACCTCCAATTAGAATCATCCACAGTCTTGATTTGCTGTGGAATGATTCTTTTTTTGTCGATTTTACTTCGTGCATTTAGAGGTATAAAATGATAACATAACTACATAGATTTATTTTCAGCACATATTGTTTTGTGCTTCATAATCTGTTATAAGACTTGCTTATAAAGGGGAGATCCTGTATGAAAATAGAACGACTAAGTCACGATAAGATACGGATTTTCCTGACCTTTGACGATCTGAGCGAGCGCGGAATACAAAAAGAAGATATGTGGCAGGAAATACCTAAGGTTCATGAACTGTTCACTGAAATGATGGATCAGGCTTATTCCGAACTTGGATTTGATGCCACAGGTCCACTCGCTGTCGAAGTATTCGCACTTCCCGCTCAAGGGATGGTTGTCATTGTCACACGTGGAAAATATGATCCGCAACAATATGGTTTAGGTCATGAAGATGATCTTCCTGAAGAAGTATATGAAATGGAAGTTACACTCGAGCAAAGCGATTCCATTGTTTATGCATTCAAGGACTTTGAAGTGCTCATTGAAGCTGCACATATGTTGCGTCAGCATGTTACGGATGCTGGGAGACTTTATTCCTATAAAGACAAGTGGTTCTTGCATTTGGAGCCAGATGAGGTAGATTCCACCAAACATGCGGCATTGATTGCCTTGCTTGCTGAATTTGGCGAAGGCTCCTCAGTTACTCCAGCAGTCATGGAAGAGTATGGTAAGGTTGTTATTCCTGCACAAGCGATTGATGTTATCTGCACCCACTTCAAACGCCAGGATTAATCTCTAGTTGTAATCGCGTCTTTAGTCAGAGGAGGGAATTTCGGTGCTTTTGTTTTCGGTCTTAGCGGCAGCAGTTGCTCCGGGTCTCGCCTTGTTAACATACTTTTACCTGAAAGACCGTTATGATTATGAGCCACTTCATATGGTATTGCGGGTTTTCCTCATGGGTATTCTGATGGTACTGCCTGTGATGATTATTCAGCGTGGCATGATGATGTGGCTCGGGGATAATCCTTATCTTGAGGCCATTATGATCTCAGGTGGTGTGGAGGAATTCGTTAAATGGTTCGTACTTTATCATATCATCTATAATCACACCGAATTTGATGAGCCGTATGACGGGATCTTATATGCAGTCGCTGTTTCACTTGGATTTGCCACTGTTGAGAATGTGTTGTATGCCTTTGCGGGGAATGCATCCGTCTCAGCCATGTTCCTTCGGGCACTGCTCCCTGTTTCAGGGCACGCTATGTTTGCGGTAATCATGGGTTATTATATGGGTAAAGCCAAGTTTATCGGTGGTAAGAAAAAGCGGTGGTATCTGGTTCTTTCTCTGGTGTTACCTTTTTTCTGGCATGCATTGTACGATGTCATCATGAACACCATGGTGAATCATTGGTTGTGGTTTATAGCGCCGCTAATGGCGGGCCTGTGGTATGGGGCAATGGGTAAAATCACACGAGCTAATAACCGTTCTCCTTTTCGTTTTGTGAAGCGGGAGGAAGAGGTTAAATTATAAAAATACGGACACACTGGTGGACATAAAGCGCATATTGCGCCTATGACTCCGGTGTGTTTTTATTTTTACAGATAAACTCCCGGGGAATGACCGACAGAAACGGAGATCGTTGTGATGAGAATTAAAATTAAAATCAGATGCAAACAATGCGGTGAACGATTTACATTACGAGGCAAGAAAGATCGGGGCCGGATTGAGACGGGATTCAAGCAGTGCCTATGTGATAACAGAGACCAGTTCGAAATTGAAGAAGAGGGCATGGCAACTGGGATTCAGCTGAATTAAAAGGAGGACCCAAACGCTACTTTAGTAGCCTGCTTGTGTAAGGACTGGAAATCGCATGCATAAGAGATCTTTCTTCGATCCACAATAGAGGTAGTGGTTTAGAAGAAAGGAGACTCTACCGATGTATAAACGATTAAGTTCAGTTATGTTTCCGATATTTGCGGTTCTGCTGGTCGGTGCGCTCGTGTGGGGCTATCAGGAGAATCAGGAGAAGAATGCAATTCTGATCAAGGCAGAGAATCAATATCAGCGTGCATTTCACGATTTATCTTTTCATATGGACAAATTGCATTCGGAGATTGGCAACACCTTGGCGGTTCACTCTACATCACAGGGGATGCATCGCAAAGGTTTGATGAATGTATGGCGACTCACCAGTGAAGCGCAGAATGAGATCAATCAACTGCCACTCACCATGTTGCCATTTAACGAGACAGAGGAGTTTCTCTCGCGTATTTCCAACTTTGCCTATCGGGCGTCGATGCGTGACTTGACGAACGAACCGCTAAGTGAGAAGGAAATGGGCAACCTGAAAAAGCTGTATCAGAATTCATCCGAGATTACCAAGAATCTGCAGGATGTGCAGCAGAAAGTCCTGACGGACCGATTGCGCTGGATGGATGCAGAGACTGCCATGGCAACACAAGAGCAAACCATGGACAACACGATCGTTGATGGTTTTCGTACTGTAAACAAAAAGGTACAGGAATACCCGGAGCTTGATTGGGGTCCTTCCGTATCCAACATCTATGCAAAACGATCAGTCAAGAAACTGGACGGCTTGCCGGTGACCAAAGAACAGATTCAGAGCAAGGCTGCAAAATTCTCTGATGCGGATCGTAGCAAAATCCAAGTGCAGGAGAACGGCAAAGGAACAGACTGGGAGTCCTACACTGCCACGATTGATCATGCCAACAATGGCAAACTGATGATGGATTTCACCCGTAATGGCGGAATGCTGATCTCTTACAGTGATACGCGTCCAATCGGAACCAAAAAAGTGTCTCGTCAGAATGCCATGGCTAAAGCAGATCAATTTCTAATGAACAAAGGCTATAAGGATATGAAGGCTGTAAACTACGATGAATATGGTAATCTGGGTAACCTTACTTATGTGCGTAAGCAAGGGGACACCTTGATTTATCCCGAGAAAATGTCAGTTCGTGTAGGTTTGGATACAGGCGAAGTAACCGGCTTCCAGGCGAGTGACTTTGTTTACGAACATAATGACATGCGCAAAATTCCGAAAGCAACTCTTACGGAGCAACAGGCGCGGAAAAAGCTTAATTCGGAGTTCGAAGAAAATTATGTTCGCAAATCCCTGATTGAGAATGATTACAGCAAAGAAGTATTGTGTTATGAATTCGGAGGGAAAATTAACGGTTCTCGTTACCGGATATACATTAATGCGAATACAGGAATAGAAGAAGCGGTTGAAGAGATCAAACCGGTCAATGCAACCTCATAAAAAGATGGATAATTTGAATTTGAAGTTGAGCGAATAACTGCGGCAGACCACGATGTGGTCTGTTTTTTTCTTGTTCAATGTGAGAAAGGTCATGGTATAATAGTCCTTGTACATACGAAGATAAATACATAAAGTGGCGGTGAACAGCTTGTTTCCGAAAATAAATGAAATTTTATACATCCACATTGCTTCTGCAGATGAAAAAGAGGAACACAAAGAGTACAAATCACGCATTGCAGATATGGATGACAGCAGTTTTCTGATTGAGGTCCCGATGCAACAAGGAAGCAGCCGTCTGAAAAGGCTCTTTTTCGGAGATGAATTGTCCATTTCATATATTACGGAGGATGGGGTCCGGCATTATTTTAATACCTATGTCACGGGATTTGAGGAAGATGTGGTCCGTCTTGTCCGTATCCGCAAACCGCTTCCGAGCGATATATCCAAAATACAACGGCGCAGCTTTCTTCGTGTTCATGCAAACCTCGAATTGGCCATCCAGAGTGAAGATCTGACCCGTGCTGTCGGATTGACTGAAGATATTGGCGGTGGTGGATTGTCCATCTACGGCGAAACAGGTTTCTCAATAGCTGAAGGTCAAAAATTGAAATGCTGGTTGCTGGTTCCCTACCGGAATTCAACCATTGAACATGTGAATTTTGAAGCTGAAGTTGTGCGGATCAAAACCCTGGAAACCGGCAGACAGCTATGCATGTTGAAATTTGTGCAGATTTCAGATTCGGAGCGCCAGAAAATTATCAAGTTTTGTTTTGAGCGGCAACTTGACTATCGCACGAAATAGGAATGTTGTGGCATAAAGAGAGGGAACTGCGGGTACCGTAATGAAAAAAACGGAGGTATTGCCTTGAATCGTCGTCATGCAACCCGCAGATATGAACGACTTTATTATGTTTTCTCCAGGCGAATGGAACGAAAGGTTACGATTCTGATTACAGTCCTTCTAATCTTGCTTGTGGTATATCAATTGCTGCTGTTGGTACCAGGCTTCAAAAAGAATTTGACCACCATTGACCGCCTGGAAGGAACGCCAATTGAAGTGCAAACGATGAATGATTACAAACGTCGTTGATTTGTCTGTTTTTGCATCCATGTGTAGAGTGTGGTATAATTTTCACGATGCAGGCAATGCCTGTTTTTTTATTGAGGTTTATCGTTTGAGGAGGAATGCCCCGTTGGCAAGCCAGAACACATCAGAGAACGGGAAAATGAACGTTGCAATTGACGGACCTGCCGGTGCCGGGAAAAGCACGGTGGCTCGATTGGTTGCAGAGGCGCTCGCGTATGTATACGTCGACACAGGCGCAATGTACCGTGCGGTAACCTTGCATATGCTTCGGAAAGGTATTACACCGGAAGATGTGACACAGGTACTTCAGGAAGCCCAAAAGCTGGTCATTGATTTACAACCGGATCCCGACGGACAGAAAGTGTTCTGTAATGGGGAAGAAGTAACCTCGGAAATCCGCTCCCGTGAAGTGACGGGAATCGTGTCCCGATATGCGCAAATCGAGGGGCTGCGTACGCAATTAGTGGATACTCAGCGGCAAATGGCTTTGCGCAAGGGCGTCGTCATGGATGGACGCGATATCGGAACGACAGTACTGCCCGATGCGGAAGTGAAAATCTTCATGACTGCCAGTGTGGAAGAGCGTGCGCTTCGCCGCTTCAAAGAACTGGACCCCTCTGAAGGACTGGCGTTGCAACAGCTGGAGCGAGACATTGCCACCCGTGACAGATTGGATGAGAATCGGGAAATTTCCCCATTGCGTTGTGCTGAGGATGCTATTGTCCTTGATACAACGGAGATGAACATTCATGAAGTGGTTGACAAAATCGTATCTTATTGCACAATGGTCAGAGGAGAGATCGGTCTATGATTTACACATTTTGCAGCACATTACTGCGGATCATTTATACCATTCTTTTCCGCTTGGAGGCCGTTGGACGGGAGAATATTCCGAAAGAAGGCGGCGTACTTTTATGTTCCAATCATATTAGTAACTTCGATCCTCCAACCGTTGGTATCAAACTTCGCCGTCAGGTGCGTTTCATGGCCAAAAGCGAATTGTTTGAAATTCCGGTATTCGGCCGAATTATTAAAGCCGTGGGCGCTTTCCCCGTTAAACGTGGAGGTGTCAGCAAGGAATCCATCAAAACCTCACTCAATATTTTGCGTGATGGTCAAGTGCTTGGAATCTTCCCCTCGGGAAGCCGTCACAATGATGGAGGTATCGGCAAAAAAGGGGCAGCGAGTTTTGCTCTCCGCAGTGGCGCTACAGTTATTCCTACTGCTATTATCGGTAACTACAAAGTTTTTCGTAAGATGAAAGTTGTATATGGAGCACCAGTAAGTTTGGACGAGTTCAAGGAAGACCCATCTGGAGAAGCTCTGGAGAAGGCGACTGAAAAGATTATGTCCAAGATTAACGAGATGGTGCAAACGGGCGTGCCAAGCAAGTAATGGCTTCGTCGGTAGCTGAGTGCATGTTTCCATATTTTTGAGGGAGACTAAAGTTTGAGCACTCAGTGATGAAAGTGTTTTGAACTCTGCTACAGGCAGGTTTGAATATAATGGGGTTTTTGAATTGAGGAGGGTATTTGACATGTCGGAAGAAATGAAAAATCAAGAAGCAACCCAAGATGAGTTGGATCAATTCGTTTCCTTGAAAAAAGGAGATACCGTAAAAGGAACCATCGTCAAATTGGAAGATAACCAAGCCTATGTGAGCATTGGATATAAATATGACGGTGTCATTCCAATTCGTGAACTGTCTTCATTACATGTTGACAGCGCGTCTGACGCAGTAGAAGTTGGACAAGAAGTTGAAGCTAAAGTTCTTAGCATCGACGACGAGAAAGAAAAACTCGTTTTGTCCAAACGTGCAATCGACAGCGAAAACGCATGGGATCAATTGCAAAAGCATTTTGAAGACCAAGACGTATTCGAAGTTGTTGTAGGTGATGTTGTTAAAGGCGGTCTGGTAGCAGACGTGGGCGTACGTGGATTTATCCCGGCTTCCATGGTTGAACGCCATTTCGTTGAAGACTTCAGCGACTACAAAGGACGCACACTGCGTGTTAAAGTGAAAGAGATCGACCGTGAGAACAACAAAGTGATCCTTTCCCAAAAAGACGTACTGGAGCAAGAATTCGAAGCAAACAAAGCTACAGTAATGGCTGGTTTGCAAGAAGGTCAAGTGATCGAAGGTACAGTACAACGTTTGACTCAATTCGGTGCATTTGTTGATGTGGGCGGAGTTGACGGTTTGGTTCACGTATCCGAGCTGGCTTGGACACACGTTGAAAAACCATCCGACGTACTGTCTGAAGGTGATAAAGTTAGTGTGAAAGTGCTGAAAGTTGACCCTGAAAAAGGCAAAATCAGCCTGAGCATGAAAGCTGTTCAACCAGGTCCTTGGGAAACAGCAAGCGAAAAATTCAATTCCAGCGATATCGTAACAGGTGTTGTAAAACGTCTGGTAGACTTCGGTGCATTTGTTGAAATCGCTCCTGGTGTTGAGGGACTTGTGCATATCTCGCAAATCTCCCACAAACACATCGGCACTCCTCATGAAGTGCTGAAAGAAGGACAAGAAGTTCAAGTTAAAATCTTGGACATGAACCCTTCTGAGCAACGTGTAAGCTTGAGCATCAAAGAAACAGAAGAAGCTCCAGCTCAACCACAAAAATCAGAAAGACCTTCAAGAAACAACGCTCCGCGTGAAGAAATCAACAATCCAAACGTTTCCTTGAACAATCAAGGTATGAGCACTACGCTTGGCGAACTGTTTGGAGACAAACTCAGCAAATTCAAATAAGTTAACAATGCATGGTTCTAAGTTATATACTGCATATTTTGCTGAATAACAAAAGCAAGATCGGCGAGCCCAAGGCGGGTTCGCCGATTGTTTTTATTGCGAGTAATTTGGCATGAAACGTTAGCCAAGATATATCTTTTTTGCTATGATGAGTATCGTAAGTATGGACAGGAGGAGTGGAATGTATGGCAAGACCCGTTGTGGCAATTGTCGGACGACCGAACGTGGGTAAATCCACCATTTTCAATCGGATCATCGGCGACAGACTGGCCATTGTGGAAGACAAGCCGGGCATTACCCGTGACCGTATATATGGAATCGGTGAATGGAACGGTAAACCATTTAGTATCATTGATACAGGTGGTATCGAAATTGATGGTGAAGATGTAATCTTAAAATCGATTCGGATGCAAGCAGAGCTCGCTATTGAAGAAGCGGATGTTATTGTATTCATGTGTGATGCAAAAGCAGGTATTACGCAATCGGATGAAGAGGTAGCAGAGATGCTCTACCGCTCAGGCAAGCCTATTGTTGTAGCCGTTAACAAAGTGGATAATATCGGACGAAGTGAGCTCATTTATGAGTTTTATGGATTTGGTTTCGGTGATCCCATCGGCGTATCCGGAAGTCACGGTACAGGTGTAGGTGACTTGCTTGATGCAATTGTGGAGAAGTTGCCAGAACTTGAGGAAGAGACTTACGATGAAGATGTCATTCGTGTAGCTCTGATCGGACGTCCTAATGTGGGTAAATCTTCACTGGTGAACGCTATTCTGGGTGAAGAGCGTGTCATTGTAAGTGACGTGGCTGGAACGACCCGGGATGCGATTGATACACCTTTTGAAAAAGACGGCCAACGTTACGTGCTGATTGATACAGCAGGTATGCGTAAGCGTGGTAAAGTATATGAAACAACTGAGAAATACAGTGTAATGCGTGCGATGCGTGCGATTGAGCGTGCAGATGTTGTTCTGATTGTCATTAATGGTGAAGAAGGCATTATTGAACAGGACAAGCATATTGCAGGATATGCATTCGAAGCTGGTAAAGCGTCATTGTTTGTTGTGAACAAATGGGACGTGGTAGAGAAGCATGACAAAACGATGAAAGAGTTTGAGAGAAAAATTCGGGATCACTTCCTGTTTATGACTTATGCTCCAGTCGTATTCTTGTCAGCCCTCACAAAACAACGCTTACAAAAATTGTTACCGGTTGTGAAAAGGGTAGCAGATCAACACTCGTTACGTGTACAAACACATCTACTTAACGATGTGGTGTCTGATGCGGTTGCAATTAACCCTCCGCCAACGGATAAAGGACGGAGAATGAGAATTAACTATGTGACTCAGGTTGCCGTTAAGCCACCGACCATGGTTGTTTTTGTGAACGATCCGGAATTGATGCACTTCTCATATGAGCGCTATCTGGAGAATAAAATCCGTGCAGCGTTTGACTTCGAAGGAACACCAATTCGCATATTTACTCGGAAGAAGTCCGACGAAAGTTAGGGGAGAAGTGTGTGATTTTACAAATCGCAGCGATTGTACTGAGTTATCTGCTCGGTTCGATCAGCTTTAGTGTCCTCCTTGCCAAAGCGATACGGGGGATCGATATTCGTCAGCACGGAAGTGGAAACGCGGGAGCTACCAATACATTGCGTATTTTGGGTAAAGGACCGGCAATTGCTGTTCTGTTACTTGATGTACTTAAGGGTGTTGCAGCTGTATGGATTGGAATCTGGCTGAGCGACGGTTCTGCCTGGATTCCTGCACTCAGTGGTATAGCAGCCATTGCAGGACATAACTGGCCGCTTTACTTCCATTTTCGTGGAGGAAAAGGCGTTGCCACAGCCATTGGTGTTCTGGTGAGTCTTGCTTTCCTGCCTGCGTTATGTGCTGGGGTGATCGCCATTCTGTCTATTGTATTGACACGCTATGTTTCATTGGGGTCTCTGATTTTTGTAGCATTTACACCCATCTTTATCATGGTATTACCCGGATATTCAATGAATATCTTCTGGGGGAGTCTGATTATTTGTCTGTTTGCGTTCTGGAGACATCGTACCAATATTGCGAAGCTCGCCAAAGGACAGGAAAATAAATTGGGATCGAAAAACCCTGGAGGGGGTAAACGAGTTGTCTAAAAAAGTTGCTGTTCTAGTCGCTGGGAGCTGGGGAACAGCTCTGGCCAGTGTACTCGCCGCCAATCAGTTGGATGTGATGATGTGGACACGTGGTGAAGACCAGGCTAACGAAATCAATAACAAGCACACTAATACTCGCTATCTTCCGGATGCGGAGCTTTCACCACGGATTCAAGCAACAACTGATATGGAAGCTGCGGTGAAAGGCGCTATAGCTGTGTTAATTGTTGCGCCTTCATCAGCCATGCGTGCAGTTACGAACCAGCTTAAGGCTTATTACAAGCCTGAGATGTTAGTCATTCATGCAACCAAAGGTTTTGAGACAGAAAGCCTCAAACGGATGTCCACAGTCATTTCAGAAGAGCTTGAATGTGAAGAAGGACGTGTGGTTGTTCTTTCTGGCCCAAGCCATGCGGAAGAAGTGGTGAAGCGTTGTCCAACGACAGTGGTTGTAGCTTCACTGGATAAGGCATCTGCCGAGTCTGCCCAAGCTTTGTTTATGAATGCTTATTTCCGGGTTTACACGAATCGGGATATGATCGGTGTTGAGCTGGCGGGTGCATTCAAAAATATCATTGCTCTTGGTGCAGGTATGTCGGATGGTCTTCAATTTGGTGATAATGCCAAAGCCGCTTTGCTAACACGTGGTTTGGCAGAGATCACACGTATTGGTGTTGAGATGGGAGCAAATCCGCTAACGTTTTCAGGACTTGCTGGAATCGGGGATCTGGTTGTAACGGCTACAAGTCAGCATAGTCGGAACTGGAGAGCAGGTTCCATGTTGGGCCAGGGACAGAAGCTGGATGATGTTCTGAAGTCCATGGGCATGGTGGTAGAAGGCATTCGAACTACGCAAGCTGCCTATTTCATCTCCCAAAAATACGGAGTGCAAATGCCAATTGCGGATCAGTTATATCACGTTTTATTCCAGGAGAGACAGCCGCGTGATGCGGTTGAAGCCTTGATGGGACGTGACCCGAAGACTGAAATGGAAGTCATGAAACTTGAAACCTGGGAGCAATGGCATTCCTGATTGTAATCAGCCTAAACGTACCTTGTGAAATAAGAAGCTTATTCACCTTTTCTGTAGCAGACTCATACTATACACATGAGTATTGCCGGAGGAGGGGAGACGAATGGGTAACAACATTTCCAAAGATGCACTGAATGCAATCAACAAGAAAACGGGTAAAACGATAACGGAAGGTGCCGTTAAGAAATTGGCAAGCACGGTGAAACCAACGACGATTCAGAATGAAGTTCAGTTGCGCCAATTGATCAAACAAGTATCCGCCATGGCGAAAGTTCCGGTATCTGAGGATACGGTTAAGGATATTGTGAGTGCGGTCAAGAAAAGCGGATTGAATCCGAGCAGTATGGAATCGTTAATGAAAATGATGATGAAAAAATAATAGATCACACCTGCTTGTGCAGGTGATCCAGTAAGACAAAAAGACGAGTCGGCTTCTGCCGGCTTGCTTTTTTGTCTTTTTTTTGGAAAGTTGAGCTGAATTTCGTGTTATAATGGTTGCAATTGTCACAGTGTCAGTGATGAATATCGAACTGAAGGGGAGACTGCTGGATTATGAGCGCAATGGACAAGATGTGGCTGTCATTGGTGGCCATCCTCATTATGGGACTATCTGTATTCCTGATTACGTTTGCTCGTGCCAAAACAAAAGGTATTGTACGGGGGATTCTTTCTCTGATTGCATTTTTGATTATGCTGATTGGCTTTTTCGGTGGAATCGCTTCTCTGACCTGATTTCCCATGCCTGAAAGATAACATCCGCATAAGCACATCATAAGAACTGACACAATGAACACGGATGAGGGGAGTGTGAGCCTATGAGGCCGCATGATACGGAGGGGCGGACAGAGCGTTATCCGGAATTACACGCGGCTTTGCTGGAAACGGCCAAAGCCTGGAACACACAGTCGCAGACATGGTTACTTGGAGGAAGTTGTGGGTTGCTGCTTCAAGGGGTGGAGTTGCAACAGGCTCCGAGAGATATTGATATCTATGCGGATGTTGCTGCTGCTAAGGAGCTTCACCGTAGCGCTCCGGGGGAAATGCTTGACGAGCCTACAGTGGACAAGACAGGACCGTATGCTTCTCTGCTGAGCCACTATCAGGTGGGTGAATGTGCGCTGGAACTGGTGGGTGGTTTCGAAATATGGGCTCGCAAAAGTTGGTACCGTATCGAGATTGAACATGTACTTGCTCCGCATGCACCAGTAGCACAAGTGGGTTCATATACCCTGCGACTGATGCCGCTTGCGCATGAGCTGTTGTTTAATCTGCTGCGAGGTCGTGAAGATCGTTATGTCCCCATTGCGACACAGATGCGCGAGCAGCCAGATGCACATCAACCTATAATGATGCTTTTAAGTCAACAGAATGTATGGACAAACCGCTTCAGAGCCGAAGTGGAAAAGCTTGTTGGCTTTACATGGCCCCAGTAGGTTGAGGGAGGAAAATGATGGACTATAAAGTTACTTTTTTACCTATGAACAAATCGATAGCACTCAAACCAGGGGCAACACTTCTGCATGCAGCACGACGTGCTGGAGTCAAGATTACGACCCGATGTGATGGCAAAGCGGCTTGCCTGATGTGCAAAGTGAACGTGGATGAAGAACATCGGACGGAACTGTATCCACCAACAGATGCAGAAAAGCGCAAGCTGGGTTCACTGTTGGAAGCAGGTACACGACTGTCCTGTCAGGCCAAGGTGTGTGGATCTCTATCGGTTCATGTTCCAGAGGACCCGCTGAAGGCAGCCATTCGGAAACAACTGGAACGTCAACAACAGGAAGACGACTGGTTCTGAGTGTTATAACATTGATTCTCTAATGAGTTATTCAAGGAGGACACGAATGATTAGGAACAAGCCAAAATGTGTGGAAGGAAGCGGATGGCAGCGTCTGAAACATCAGACGGGCGGTCTGCTGTTATTCCTGTTGTTTGCTTTTACAGCAAGTGGTTGTATGTATCCATCCCAGAGCAATTCAGACCCTAAGATAGCCTATCGGGAAAGCGTGAGCCGCATCCAGAGTGCGGTCGAGGCATTTCAGCAAGATGAGGGGATTTTGCCAATCATTAATGCAGATATGGAAACGCCAAAATATGAAAAGTTCAGAGTGGATCTGCCCAAGTTGAAACAACTGGGGTATCTGGATGAAATACCGGGGACTGCTTTTGAAAGCGGTGGGAGCGCTTACTTCCTTATTCAGGACGAAGAAGTGAATCCGACCATTAAAGTGATGGATCTTCTGACCGTACAGAAAGTAAATGATGTACAGCGAATGGTTAATCAATATAAGTCCGTACATAACAATAATCTGCCAAAGGGGGAAGAACTGTATCCGGGGTTATATGCTGTGGATATGGAGCAGGCTGCTCAGGCAGGTACTCCTTCCATAACGTTGAATAGTGTATATTCAGGTCAGGCGTTACCTTTTATGATGGATGACGAAGGCAAGGTCTATGTAGATTATGCTTTTGATATTATGCAGGCAGTGGAAAAGTCTGACGTGTCTCCAGCAGAGACTGAAGATGTTCGGTATTTGCTGGTGGAACACTCCTACTTCGTACCTGTAAAATCGGTTTCCTACGCTTGGAAAAATAATGCGCCGGTTGCCCAGCCCATAAAATAAGCATGGTTGCAATTCAAATGATTTAGCTGTATGACCACCATGGCTCTAATGATTCAAAAAGAGATATTCCAAATAAGGGATATCTCTTTTTTCTTTTGTCAGTATGAGCAATAACCGTCATAAAAGCTTCGCGGATCACATAAAGTAGATTGAAATAAAGACGCGCAGTCCGAGATCGGGGGATTCTCCTAATGTCATCACCTTAAGATAAAAAAACAAAAATACGCGTCATATTGCCGCATACGGATACATAAGATGATACTAGTCCAATTGCATGTACGAGTTAACGCCGCTCTCGCCGGTTTCATCAGAATGCAACGTTCGGCGGCGGACGACTTCCGGGCACTCACAAAGGCGGCTCTACCGTTGCAGGGATTTCAGTCTTCTGATTGAAAAAACGAAGCGGATGCTCTTTAGCATTTTTCCTTCGGAGTAATTTAGGGAGGGGATTTCATTGGAGAAAGTGGACATTTTTAAGGACATAGCTGAGCGGACCGGAGGGGATATTTATCTCGGGGTTGTCGGCGCAGTCCGGACGGGAAAATCAACATTTATTAAACGATTCATGGAAACCATTGTGTTGCCAAACATCACTAACGAGGCTGACCGTGGTCGAGCGGTGGATGAACTTCCACAGAGTGCAGCAGGTAAAACCATCATGACTACCGAACCAAAATTCGTACCAAATAACGCAGTCCAGATTAAGGTGGCAGAAGGACTCGATGTCAATGTGCGCCTTGTGGATTGTGTAGGTTACGCGGTGGAAGGAGCCAAGGGATACGAGGATGAGAATGGACCACGCATGATCTCCACGCCTTGGTTCGAGGAACCAATTCCGTTCCAGGAAGCCGCCGAGATTGGTACTCGCAAAGTCATTCAGGAGCATTCCACACTGGGTGTTGTGGTAACAACAGACGGCACAATCGCCGAAATTGCCCGCAGTTCCTATGTGGAATCCGAAGAACGGGTCATTGCGGAATTAAAAGAAGTGGGTAAACCGTTTGTCCTGGTCATCAACTCTACTCGTCCTCGCAGTGAAGAAGCCCTGCAATTGCGCAGTGAGCTTGCTGCCAAATACGACATTCCGGTGATGACACTCAGTGCAGCGACCATGACGGAAGATGATGTGACGGGTGTACTTCGTGAAGTGCTCTATGAGTTCCCTGTGCATGAAGTGAATGTAAACTTGCCGAGCTGGGTTATGGTACTCAATGAGACTCACTGGCTGCGTAGCAACTACGAAAATTCCGTACGGGATACCGTTAAGGACATTCGCAGACTTCGTGACGTGGATCGGGTTGTCGCTCAGTTCATGGAATATGAATTCATTGATCGCGCAGGCCTGAGTGGCATGAATATGGGGCAGGGTGTAGCCGAAATTGACCTGTACGCGCCGGATGAACTGTATGATCAGATTCTCGTGGAAGTGGTTGGCATCGAGATTCGCGGTAAGGATCATCTGCTGCAATTGATGCAGGAATTCTCGCATGCGAAGAGAGAATACGACCGCTTCGCAGAAGCGCTGGAGATGGTCAAAACGACCGGATATGGCATTGCTGCTCCATCTCTCGCCGAGATGGCTCTGGATGAACCTGAGCTCATTCGTCAGGGCACCAAATTTGGCGTACGTCTGAAAGCAACGGCACCGTCCATTCACATGATCCGGGTTGATGTGGAATCAGAGTTCGCTCCAATCATCGGTACGGAGAAACAAAGTGAGGAACTGGTGAGATACCTGATGCAGGACTTCGAGAACGACCCGATCAAGGTATGGGATTCAGACATGTTTGGTCGTTCACTGCACTCCATTGTGCGAGAAGGTATCCAGGGCAAGATTGCCATGATGCCGGATAATGCAAGATACAAATTGCAAGAGACGCTGGGAAGAATCATTAACGAAGGTTCAGGTGGCTTGATCGCTATCATTCTGTAAGACATCAAAAGACCGTAAGGGGGCATCCCCTCGCGGTCTTTTTTACGTGATTTCTTTATTTTGGATGAAATGGATAGGAAGAATAGTACTTTCGAAAAAACTTAGCGAGTTTTAGCTTTAAATTGCTAAAACCCATTTACATACTAGGGATTAGCCGTTATATTAATATTCAACTATTGTGATCGAGATCACAGAGAGTGGACAGGGGGATACAGAGATGAAAAGAAAAGAGACTAAATGGGTATGGTTGAGTGTGTTATTAGTATTTACATTGGCGCTGTCCGCTTGCGGAATCAAAAAAGAACCGGCAGCCACTCCGGCTTCGGGTGCATCAGATGATACACCAAAAACGGAAGCAGTTACAGGCCCTCTAAGCGGCAAACGGATTGCACTTATTATGGAGTTTAATACAGGTACTTTCTCGCAGCAATATGTACAAGGTGTAAAAGAAGAAATCGAAAAATTCGGTGGAGAACTGACAACGTTTGTTGCCGATAATGACAAAGCAAAGATGGTATCCTTGCTTGATAGCGCTATTAACCAGAAGTTCGATGCCATTCTCACGGATCACGGTGATTCCCTATTAGAGCCAGGCGTGAAGAAGGCAGTAGAACAGAATATTCCAGTGGTCGTGTTTGACGCAGCTATCAGTGTTCCAGGAGCTACAGTCCTGTCGCAGGATGACCAGAAGATGGCTGAACTGACGCTGGAGCAAATGAAAAAAGATATCAATGGACAAGGCAATATTGTCAAAGTATGGGTAGCTGGTTTCGCACCGATGGAACGCCGTCAGATTGCATACGGTGAATTCATGAAAGCAAATCCGGACATCAAGGAAATAGCTACATTCGGTTCTGCACAGAATCCGGCGCTGGATACACAAGCCAAAATGGAAGCTATTCTCAAGCAGTATCCAAAAGGTGAGATTACTGCTGTATGGACTGCTTGGGATGAGTTTGCCAAAGGTGCAGCACGTGCGATTCAACAAGCTGGACGTGATGAGATCAAAGTGTATGGTATCGATATGAGTGACGAGGATCTGCAAATGATTCAGGACCCGAAAAATCCTTGGGTTGCTTCTGCGGCTGTGGATCCAACAGATATTGGTCGCGTCCAGGTACGTTATGCTTATCAGAAATTGAACGGGGACGAGACGGAAGATGCAGTTGTTCTTAACCCGGTCTATGTTCAACGCGAAGCTCTGCCGGATAAACAAATCTCCACTTCGGAGCTGTCTGAGTTCGTTGAAGGTTGGGGTGGCAGCACACAAGGAATCAAGGACTGGATGAGTGAATACGGAATTACTGCTAAATAAGCAGCGTAAGGGAAGCGTGCCGCAAGGCGCGCTTTTTCCACCATAATGAAGATGTGCGAGTCTGGATGAGAAATGGGATACTCCCGTATGGGAACGATTGGAGGTTAACATCATGAGCACTGCACCGATACTGCTTCAAATGGAACATATCCACAAGCAGTTTTCAGGTATTCCTGCACTGAAGGATGTGGATTTCTCTGTAAAAGGTGGGGAGATTCATGCGCTGCTGGGTGCCAATGGTGCCGGTAAAAGCACGTTAATGAAAATTCTGTCCGGTGCCTATCCATTGGATCAGGGTACGATTCAGTTGAGTGGACAAGCGCTACATTTAAGTTCTCCTGGAGACGCAAAGGCAAGTGGGATTCACTGTGTCTATCAGGAAGTGGATGCGGCACTGGTGCCACAGCTGACGGCTGCGGAGAACATTATGTTGGATCAGTTGGCTTCATCTGCTGGAGGTTGGTGGAAAAGTCCACGGAAGCTGCAACAGCGCGCGGTTGAGGCATTGAAGCAATTAGGGGCGGACATATCCGTTCACCAAAAAGTGGCCGATCTGACACTTGCAGAAAAACAGATGATTTTGCTGGCACGGATTTTGATTCAGGATGCCAAGGTCATCATTTTTGACGAGCCTACTGCACCGCTGAGTCAGGAAGAAACGGATGCATTTTTCCGTATTGTACATCTGCTGAAGGAGCGGGGCGTAGCCTGCATTTTCATTACCCATCGTCTTGCGGAAGTGACGGGTCACTGTGATCGCGTTACGGTTATGAGAGATGGACAACATGTATTTACTGGTGAAGCAAAGGGACTGACGATCAATGATTTGGTTACTCAGATGTTAGGCAAACCATTTGAAGAAGAATTTCCAAAGACGGAAGCGCCCGTGGGGGAACTGCTTTTGGAGGCGCGTGGGCTTCGTCGTGGAGTGAAGGTTAAAGGTGTTAACCTCTCTGTAAGCCGAGGTGAAGT
The DNA here is from genome assembly GCF_045040675.1 of Paenibacillus sp. FSL H8-0283. Lineage (NCBI taxonomy): Bacteria > Bacillati > Bacillota > Bacilli > Caryophanales > Paenibacillaceae > Paenibacillus > Paenibacillus sp. FSL H8-0283. The sequence goes on along the minus strand of NZ_CP150295.1, from coordinate 4,335,505 downwards.
CCTCGCTGTGGTGGGTCTGGTAGGCGCGGGTAAAACGGAAAGCTCTCGTTTGCTGATTGGTGCAGATCGGCTGGAGGGAGGCGAGATCCGGCTTAACAACCGTAATCTCCGCCTATCTCAGCCTGCGGATGCGGCGGCTCTGGGGATTGTTTCTGTACCGGAGGAGCGGCGTAAACAAGGAATCCTGATTCAGGAGAACGTGGAACGGAATTTAAGTCTACCTTTGCTAAGTCGTCTTAGTACATTAGGTTTCGTAAGCCGTAAGCGGGAACGTCTAAACGCAGAGTCATTGGTGAAACAGCTTGGAATTAAAACATCGTCCGTGAAACAGGAAGTGAAATATCTAAGCGGTGGTAACCAGCAAAAGGTAGCCATTGGTAAATGGCTTAATGCGGATGCGGATGTATTTATATTTGATGAGCCAACCAAAGGCGTAGATATTGGGGCAAAAAGTGACATTTTCCGCATCATTAATGAACTGGCTTTGGCGGGCAAGGGTGTAATCTATTTCACCTGTGAACTGGATGAAGGCATGGGAATTGGTGACCGAATCGCTGTCATGTGCGAAGGTGTTATCGTAAAAGAGTTCAAACGAGGCGAGACTAACCAAGAACAGCTGCTATACTATGCAAGCGGTGGACAAGAGGTGCAATCATGAAGGATAAATCACTGGATTTTGCGTTCCGTTACGGGGCGATTATAGTCATAATAGGTGTTATCGCATTTTTCGGCATTAAATTGCCTTATTTCTTTACGTACAGTAACTTGACCGATATTTTGGGCTCGATCTCTATCGTTACTTTTGTAGCGATCGGTGTTACGTTATCTCTCATTGTTGATGGATTCGATCTCTCGGTTGGGGCGACTGTCTCATTAACTACCGTCGTTACTGCTTCGTTAATGATTTGGTATCAACAACCACTGGCAATTGTAATTATTGTGCCACTAATCATTGGCGCTGTTATTGGTTTACTTAACGCTTTGCTCATTGTAAAATTGCGTATTCCGGATTTGCTCGCCACCCTTGCCACGATGTACATTATCGGAGGTATTCACAAAACGTATGCACAGGGATATACCATTTACAATCACATGCAGTTCCCTGATGGGAGCAAAGCTGCGGGAGAGATGGACCCGACATTCCTGCTAATAGGGCAGGGTAAATGGCTTGGTATGCCGATATCGGTTATCATGCTACTTATTGCGGTAATAGGTGTGCATATCTTTTTGACGTATACGAAATATGGGCGCCAGATGTACATTACAGGTGGTAATGAGGAAGCTGCACGGTTGTCTGGAATCAAGGTGAAAAAGGTGCGTACACTCGCCTATGTAGCCGCTGGAGTGTTTGCAGCAATCGGGGGTATCATCTATGCCTCCAAAGTAGGATCCGGGCAAATTGATGCGGGATCACCGTTGTTAATGGAATCCGTAGCTGCAGTATTTGTCGGTTTCTCTGTGTTTGGTGCGGGTAAACCAAATGTCATCGGAACCTTCATTGGTTCGGTTCTGATTGGTGTACTTGTGAACGGTTTAACAATGATGAACGTACAGTATTTCACACATGATATTGTAAAAGGTGGGGTTCTCGTGCTTGCCCTGGCGGTTACATTTTACGTCTTAAACCGCAACCGGACTTGAAATTGTGGGCTGTCTGTATTAGTATGAAATTTGTTCGGCGTCTGAAATGCCCGTGGTTTCAGACGACATTCTGCCGAAAATGACTGTTGACCGCAGGCGGAGATTTGTGTTCAGCGCTCAAGATGTACGTAGATTTTTTGCGTATGAACGTATATTTCGCTATAAAACGGAAACACAGTATAACATTCAGGACATTGATACAGGAGGTGAAAAACAAATGAACAAATCAGACTTGATTACACACGTATCTGAAGCGACTGAATTGTCCAAGAAAGATGTAACGAAAGCGGTTGATGCCGTATTCGAAGCAATCTCTGAGGCTCTTCAAAGCGGAGATAAAGTACAATTGGTTGGTTTTGGGAACTTCGAAGTTCGCGAGCGCTCTGCACGTAAAGGACGCAACCCGCAAACAGGTGAAGAAATCGAAATTCCTGCGAGCAAAATTCCTGCATTCAAACCAGGTAAAGCGCTCAAAGACGGAATTAAATAAGATTTCTACATATTCCATATGTCGACAAAAAGACCGTGACTTGTTCACGGCCTTTTCTTTTGCCCTTTAACGATGATTCTTGCGGTTCATTCGTATAAGGCGCAGGTTGACAAATGAAACAATCTTAATCATCATTAACGCTATCGAACTAAAGAAGGGGACATGCGTGATGGATCATCCAACCGGCAATGATTATATTGTAATTAAGGCAGAGGAAAATGGTGTCCAGGTGATCGGATTAACCCGAGGTCAGGATACACGTTTTCACCACACCGAGAAATTGGACAAGGGTGAAGTGATGTTTGCCCAATTTACCACCCATACTTCAGCTATTAAAATCCGGGGCAAAGCCACGCTGATTACCAAGCATGGACAGATTGAATCGGAGTAATGGACAGATTGAATACATTCAAATGAAGATTGCAGGCATAGCCTGCTTTTTTTCATTGTACAATGAGGTATGAGCCTTTACCGGACAGACTACACTAACAGGTAAAGGCAGGGAGGCGTATATGAAACCGCGGATGATTGTTACTGCTTCAATGCTGGCAACGGTTGCGGCGGTCTTTCTGCTTGTTGCGATACAAACCTTACATATGCGTACATGGGGCGGGGACAACGTACAGCCTGCCTCTGCATCACATCATCCAGTTCAGCTAACGAATGACAATCTGGTTGATGTGCTAAGCTCCATGCAACTATCAACGCCCATTGCAAGAGTGGAATGGAAGCAGTCCATTTTGAGACTGGACCTCAAAGTTAAAGGAACGGGTACAAGTTACACTGAAATCTATGAGAACATGGCAGCTGTCGCGGATCTTGGCTTTCGGAGTCTGGATAACGTGGATCAGGTGCTGCTGCGTGTGATGGCAGAAGATGAATGGATGCATAAACGACATCTGTTACTTGCTGCTGATATTCGGCGTGGAGAGTGGCCTCTGTATGCGATTGAAACATTACGGAACTGGAAAAGTGCGGCCTTTTCAGATGAATTGAAGGACTGGTTTCATTTGATGGAGACCGAACTCTGGAAGAAGCAATTCGAAATGACAAGTCAGGGGTAATAGAATAGCAGGATTCAGTGCGTGCCCGTTCAACATATGCTATAATATATAAGATTGTAGTGCAGAAAAGGTTTAACAATGTTAAGGCTCGGAGGCTGAGAATGAATTCATATCGCGTACCCCAACTAGCAAAGAAATATACGGATTACGACATGATTCGACAACATACGGAAATCCCATCATTTCCGGATAGCCGAGCACGTCTGTTGCAGGTATTTGTGGGCCGCACAGACGAAAAGGTGCATCAAGAGTTATATGCTCTTGCAACTTCGCTCGTTCAGTTGGCCATGGATACGCATGATCGAATCGATACCATTTCCGGTGAGCGGAAAGAGCAGGAGATGCGTTCACGTCAGTTGAATGTACTCGCCGGGGATTATTTAAGTAGCCGTTTTTATCAATTGCTTGCCCAAGCGGGCAGAATTGAAATGATTGGCAAACTCAGTGGTGCTGTATCCGGAGTGAACGCACGCAAGATGACGCTGTATGAACGGATGAAGAAGCTTCTCGTTTCGGCTGACGAATACTTGCGTGAAACGGTACAGCTGAGAATGCAGCTGTTTCTTTCATTTACAGGCATGATTCAACATAAGGAAGAGTCATTATGGAACAGCCTGTTGACCGAATTCAGCTCCTGCGAAACGATCGTGGAAGAACTGAAGCGGATGAATGACGCAAAACGATATCTTCACAGCTATGCATATTGGCACATATACGAGCATGGTAATGACGATGAGCGCAATGTGTTGCGTCAATCTGAACCGGATGCACGTGCATGGAACACTATGGTGCTGAAGCATAGGGTTGGCGAGGTTTTGCTGGACAAGCTTCGCGAGTGTACACACCGCATTCAACTGTTGTTGCAAGATGAGGAAGGGCGGATGGGCTTGCATGAGATACATGCAATTCTAGAGCCTTACTTGGCATATTTGCAGCCTTCACATGCGGCAGTAAGGGAAGATTGAGGGGGAGACAGACGAATGGGGAGCGGAGAGACCAAACCGAAAGAAGAATATGTCCATTCGGTTTTTCAGAGTATAGCCGGAAAATATGATGTCATGAATGATATTTTAAGTTTCCGCAGGCATAAGGCTTGGCGTAAATTCACCATGAAAAAGATGAATATGTCCAAAGGCGATACCGGTCTTGATTTGTGCTGCGGCACATGTGACTGGACGCTTGCTATGGCAGAGGCAAGTGAAACGGGGCACATGCACGGACTTGATTTCAGTAGCAACATGCTGGAGGTCGGCCAGACAAAGATCAATGCGGTGCAACGTCAAAAACAGATTACCCTGACACAGGGAAATGCCATGTCACTTCCTTTTGAAGACAATTCGTTTGATTATGTGACGATCGGGTTTGGGTTGCGTAATGTACCTGATCTCAGACAAGTGTTGTCTGAAATGAAACGTGTGGTCAAACCGGGCGGTATGGTTGTATGCCTGGAATTGTCCAAGCCAACATGGCAGCCGTTCAAAGGCATTTATTATTTTTATTTTGAGAAGGTTTTACCGAATCTTGCCAAAGTGTTTGCTAAAAGTTTTGAGCAGTACAAATGGCTACCGGACTCACTGGCCATTTTCCCGGGAAGGCAGGAACTGGCAGACATTTTTGCAGAAACTGGATTACAACAAGTGCAGGCCTACCCTCTGACCGGAGGTATCGCGGCACTGCATATTGGAACCAAGGAGAATCAGCATGTTTAGGAAAATTCGCATCTTTTTAGAAATGATCAAGATTGAACACACGCTTTTTGCTTTACCTTTTGCATTTATGGGGGCGATCCTCGGCTCCATGGTAGTGAATGATACCTTCCCAAGCTGGATGCAGATCATGTGGGTATTGCTTGCGATGGTCGGCGCACGTAGTGCGGCTTTTGGTTTGAACCGAATTATCGACCAAGCGATTGATAGCAAAAACCCGCGTACCGCGATGAGAGCCATCCCGGCAGGACTGTTGAAAAATGGGGAAGTTGTTATATTTGTCATTATCTCATTTATATTGTTATTCTGGGCCTCATCCAATCTTAATGTATTATCGATGCAGCTGTTACCTATTGCTGTGTTTATGTTGGTACTGTATTCGTACACCAAACGATTCACATGGTTATGCCACATTGTTCTCGGAATGACGATTGGTTTGGCACCACTTGGTGGCTGGGTAGCTGTAACAGGAACGATGGATTGGACAGCGATTGTGCTGTACGTTACGATTGTGTTCTGGACAGCGGGCTTTGATATTATCTATGCATGTCAGGATCTGGAATTCGATCAGGGAGAGGGTCTTCACTCCATACCTTCCCGTTTTGGCCTGGTTAAATCCTTGCAGATCGCTAAGTTCTTCCATGTGATTACTGCAATTGGTTTTCTTGCGTTATTGTTGATGACAGATCTGAGCTGGTGGTATGGCGCAGGCATGTTGGTGACGTATGGAATTCTATTCTATCAACACTATATTGTATCGCCTAATGATATGAGCCGTGTTCAAACGGCGTTTTTTACCATGAACAGTTTGCTTAGTTTAATTGTATTTACGTTCACTCTGATTGATCTGGCGGTGAAATAAATGGTGCAGCAGCCGGACAATAAACGACTGGTTGTCGGAATTACCGGAGCGAGTGGCAGCATATATGGCATTCGATTAATTGAAACGCTGCTTGATTTGGAATATAACGTTCATCTGGTCATATCCAATGCAGGGTGGCGTGTACTGAAAGAAGAATTGGACTGGGATGTGACGAATCGGGACGCGGTGCTGGAAGAAAAATTCGGCAACCGTGCCGGTTCTCTGATCTATCATCCTGTGAGTGATATAGGGGCCTCCATTGCTAGTGGTTCTTATCTGGCCGACGGCATGATTATCATGCCATGTTCGATGGGAACTCTTTCGTCCATCGCGCAGGGATCGTCGGATAATCTGATGTCTCGCGCAGCCGATGTTATGATGAAAGAGGGAAGAACATTGATCCTCGTACCGCGTGAGACGCCTCTTCATGCAATCCATCTGGAGAACATGCTGAAGCTTTCTCGTCTTGGTGTACGAATGATACCGGCTATGCCTGCTTTTTATTACAAACCTCAGACTATGGATGAGTTGATTCTGTTTTTGGTGGGGAAAGTGCTGGATAGCTTGCGCATCCCACATCAACTGTTTACAAGATGGGGAGAACCGGATGAACGGGGATAACGACTGAGTTCGATACAAGGCTGTTTTTTGCCAAAGTGTTGCTCGGTTTATTTGTCCCCCGAATCCCGGGGTATTGGTGAGCACTGATGGTGAGTCTTCATGAACCACAGTCTTGACCCATGCTCCGGCAACTTCTGTATTTTGTTTCAGAACAAGTCGCAGAGTTTAATTTTCGGGTGTCGGCTATGACATTCGGAGAAGAAAAACACGTTAGATTACCTTATAGAACAACACAAGCAAGAACGGTAAGCCGGGTTTTTCGTAATGCCTGCAGGCCCGACTTGCTGGAGGGGAAGGTAAGCATGAATTTATGGACTGACAATACGCTGATACGGGTGAACGAATGAAACTATTGGATATTTTCGGGTTGTTAAAAAAGGACATGGATTACATTGAGAAAGAATTGTATCGCAGTGTTCGAGGAGAACAGAAGCTGCTGAGTGAAACGTCACTTCATTTGCTCAAAGCAGGAGGAAAACGGTTGCGGCCCGTTTTTGTGTTACTTGGTGGGAAATTTGGTACATACGACATTGAACGTCTGAAGCTGGTTGCGGTTCCGCTGGAACTCATCCATTCGGCATCCCTCGTTCATGATGATGTCATTGATAATGCGGAGACACGCCGAGGCAAACCCACGGTGAAGTCAAAATGGGATAACCGGATTGCCATGTACACTGGAGACTATATCTACGGTAAGGCACTTGAAATGACTGCCGGATTATCCGATCCAGCGATTCATCGTATCCTTGCCAAAGCTATGGTACAGATGTCCATTGGTGAGATGGAGCAAATTCGCGACTTTTTCAATACGGGACAAAGTGTTCGTAACTATCTGCTGCGGATTCGCCGCAAAACAGCACTTCTGATTGCAGTTAGTTGTCAGTTAGGGGCATTGGCTACACGTGCGCCTGAGCATGTATCTTCCCTGCTGTATACGTACGGATACAATGTGGGGATGGCTTTCCAGATTCAAGATGATGTACTTGATCTGGTAGGTACCGAGAAACAACTTGGCAAGCCACCTGGCAGTGACATGAAGCAAGGAAATATCACTCTTCCTGTACTTTATGCCTTGGAAGAATCCGATCTGCGGGAACCTTTGCTTAAGGAGATTTCCCGTGTCCAGCATGAAGAAGGACGAGCAAGTGCATCGGATGCAATTGGAATGATTCGCCAAAGTCAAGGAATTGCTAAAGCTGAAGCCCTTGCTGACCGATATATGAAGAAAGCGCTCGATGCTCTCGATCAGCTACCTAACATCAAGACGACCAAAAACCTGCGTGATATCGCTCATTTTGTGGTTAAACGTACACATTAAACAATGTATGACCTTCGACTCTCAGATTACTCATACCCAAAGATGAACAGAACTGTGAGATTCCTCATTGGGAGGATTTGGACATGTATGTTACAATCAGAGGGATTGCGTTTACATAGTGATTAACTTTGAACCGTGAGTGAGGAGTGAGCTGATGGATCGTACATTTTTGATGGTGAAGCCGGATGGTGTGCAGCGTGGATTGATCGGTCGAATTATTAGCCGTCTGGAAGACAAAGGATTTAAGTTGGTGGCAGGCAAATTGGTGCAGATGTCTGAGGATCAGGCAAAACGCCATTATGCTGAACATGAGGGTAAACCGTTTTTCGATGATCTGGTTCGTTTTATCACATCGGGGCCTGTATTTGCCATGGTGTGGGAAGGCGACGATATTGTGGCGCTTGCGCGAATCGTCATCGGAAAAACCAATGTGAAGGAAGCAGCTCCGGGTACCATTCGCGGAGACTTCGCCAGCCACACACCACATAATCTGATTCATGGGGCAGATTCACCGGAAAGTGCTTCCCGTGAAGCAGCAAATTTCTTTGCTTCAGATGAACTGGTGGTATACGACAAGAGCATCGCAGCCTGGTTGTAATTATTAGCCAAAAGGGTGATACACGATGCTGGAGCAAGAACAACTACTAGACCCGGATTACACCGGATTCATTCGTAAAATCAAAGAGAGCACAGGCATTGATCTTGCTCAATACAAGGAAGGCCAGATGAAAAGAAGGCTGACCACACTTCGCAACAAAAACGGGTTTCATACATTTTCTAACTTTTTTGAAGCTATGCAGAAAGATAAATCATTGTTTTACGAATTCCTTGATCGTATGACGATTAACGTGTCGGAATTCTGGCGTAATCCCAATCGTTGGGAAGTGCTACGGGACGAGATCATGCCTGAGCTGCTGGGGTCCAAGCGTCGTGCTAAAGTTTGGAGTGCGGCCTGTTCAACAGGTGAAGAACCTTATACACTTGCCATGATTCTGGACACGATGGGCATTTTGAAGGACAGCTCCATTACGGCAAGTGATCTGGATGAAGGTGCATTGGCCAAAGCCAAGGAAGGGCGTTATATGGAACGCTCACTTAAGGATGTGCCAAAGGAAACGGCGAACCGTTACTTCAAGCAGGATGGCTTGGTATACCGTATTGATGAGCAACTCAAAAATTCGATCAAGTTCATGAAACAAAATTTGCTGGTGGACCGTTTTGACGATGGGTACGATCTGATTGTGTGCCGGAATGTCATGATCTACTTTACCGAGGAAGCCAAAAACCTGTTGTATCACAAATTTGCAGCAAGTTTGCGTCCAGGCGGTATTTTGTTTGTGGGCAGTACGGAGCAGATCTTCTCCCCGGGACAATATGGTCTGGAGACAGCAGAGACATTTTTCTATCGGAAAAAATAATTATAATGGTTGTTCAGCCGTCTGAAGCACATGTACATGTGTTCAGGCGGTTATTTGTATACCAAGTACAAGAAAGAGCCGACTTTCTTGTCAAAGCCGGTCAGCTATACTATAATAAGCAAAGAAATTATGGGATTTTAGCAATGTGAAGTTTAACAGTTTAAAGGGGGAACGTATTATGAGTTTACGCTATTTAACCGCAGGGGAGACGCACGGACCCCAATTGACCGCTATTATTGAAGGATTGCCAAGTAATTTGACAATTGATTTTGAAGAACTGAATTTCCAGCTTCACCGCCGCCAAAAGGGATATGGCCGTGGACGCCGGATGCAGATCGAGAAGGATCAGGCGAATTTTGTTGGTGGTATCCGTCACGGATATACAACAGGTGCTCCGGTAGCGCTGGTTGTTCAAAATAACGACTGGAAACATTGGCAGAATATTATGAATATTGAGCCGATTGAAGGCAGTGACGAAGAGAAACGTCGCGTTCATCGTCCTCGTCCCGGACACGCTGATCTGAATGGTGGACTCAAGTATAATCTTAAAGACTTGCGTAACGTACTGGAGCGCTCCAGTGCACGTGAGACAACGGTACGTGTGGCATGTGGTGCCATTGCACGTCAATTCCTGGCTGAATTCGGAATCAAGGTAGCTGGACGTGTACTTCGTATTGGAGAGATCGAAGCTCCGTATCAGGACCTTCCGATTGATGAACTGATCGCAGTAACAGAAGCTTCCTCTGTACGTGTTACGGATGCTGAGACAGAGAAGAAGATGGAAGCCTACATCGACCAGATTAAACAAGAAGGCGATTCCATCGGAGGAATAGTGGAATGTATCGTTGAAGGTGTACCTATTGGTCTTGGTAGTTATGTTCAATACGATCGCAAACTGGATGCACGAATCGCTCAAGGCGTAATGTCCATTAATGCATTCAAAGGTGTAGAGATTGGTATCGGATTCGAAGCCGGAGTTATTCGGGGATCACAGGTGCATGATGAAATCATGCATACGGATGAACGCGGCTACCACCGGGCAACCAACCGTCTGGGTGGATTCGAAGGTGGTATGACAAACGGTATGCCAGTCGTTGTACGTGGTGTGATGAAGCCGATCCCAACGTTGTATAAGCCACTGCAAAGTGTCGATATCGATACAAAAGAAGCATTTACGGCTCAGGTTGAGCGCTCGGACGCTTGTGCTGTACCAGCAGCGAGTGTGGTTATGGAGCATGTTGTAGCGTGGGAAATTGCCAAAGCATTCCTGGAGAAATTCGGCGGGGATTCCATGGAAGAGATCCGTGCCAATGTTGCTAGTTATAACGCTCAACTGGAGAATTACTAATATGCGTCAGCTGACGGTACAGTTGGAGGAACGCTCATATCCGATTCTGATTGGCAGCGGTCTATTGGCACAAGCCCCTCAATATTTTGAGCAATATGGGTTGACCAAAAAAAGTCCGTTACTCATCATTACAGATGAAAATGTGGCTCCCAAATACTTGTCAGGTTTGGAGCAAACGCTGCGTACGGCTGGTTATACAGTCGTATCGGCGGTTGTACCCTCTGGTGAAACATCGAAATCCCTTTCGGTGTACCAGGATATGATGACCGTTGCTATTGAAGGCAAACTGGATCGGAGTTCTGCGATTCTGGCCTTAGGTGGTGGTGTAGTAGGTGATCTGGCTGGTTTTGTTGCCGCTACATATATGCGTGGAATCAAGTTTGTTCAAGTACCTACAACGATTTTGGCGCATGACAGCAGTGTAGGCGGCAAGGTGGCTGTCAATCATCCGCTGGCCAAAAATATGATTGGTGCATTCCACCAACCCGAGCTAGTGCTCTATGATGTGGACACACTTCAATCCTTGCCGCCACGAGATGTATCGGCAGGGTTGTCAGAGATGCTGAAGCACGGGCTGATCCGTGATGAGGCTTTTGCACATTGGTGTGAGGAACATGCGGAAGAACTGCTTGCGCTTAATCCGGAAGCACTTGGATACGGCTTGGAACGTGGATGTGGCATTAAGGCGGAGATTGTATCCAGAGACGAACGTGAAAATGGAGAACGTGCGTTGTTGAACCTGGGACATACGATTGGTCATGCCATTGAAGCGATTGCCGGTTATGGAGAATTTCTGCACGGAGAAGCGATCTCGATCGGTATGGCTGGATCAGCATTGCTTGGTGAGAAGCTTGGTGCGCCAGCAGGGCTCTATGAAGATACGGTCCGCATGTTGCGTTCACTTCGCCTTCCAACAACGATGCCTGCGCATCTCGACACGGATGCATTAATGGAAGCGATGATGCATGACAAAAAGTTCCGTGAAGGTCATATGGTGTTTATCATTCCTGATCGGATTGGGGCTGCAAGAATTGTGAAGGACGTACCTGTGTCGGCAGTTCGGGACGTCATTGAAATGCTCAGGAAGGGAGAATAACAGCGATGGTCACACGGGGAATTCGCGGGGCTACAACAGTCACGCAGAACAACGAAGAACAGATTTTGAAGGAAACGGCAGTATTGTTGCAGGAGATCGTGGATCGCAATGAGATCCAACCGGAAGATATCTGCAGTGTGTGGATTACGTTAACTGGGGATCTGGATGCTGCTTTCCCGGCAAAAGCTATTCGCCAACTGGATGGCTGGGAACTCGTACCACTAATGTGTGCACTGGAGGTTCCTGTTAAAGGTGCCTTGGCGCAGTGCATTCGTTTCATGGTGCATGTCAATACAAACAAAGATCAGAATGAAATCAACCATGTGTATCTGAACGGTGCACAGGCATTACGTCCGGATTTGGCAACACCTTCTGGTTCTTAAGTAGTGGGTTGTCAAACCGATCATAATGATGTATAGTGAGAACCAGTTGAGTAGAGTAGAGATTGAGCTGAGAGCAGCTGAGCTAGTGGAGTATATAGCAGAGTCCAGTGGGTGGTAACCGGGGCAACAGAAACCGGTCAACTGATTCACGGTACGTCGTGCTACGGAATAGGTAACAGGAACAGGGAAAACAAACGTGTCATAGGACATCTTTTGTTTTGATATATTTTGGTACAAACACAATCAATGCACTCTCCTATATTTTACGTAATATTGGAATGAGTAGTTGAAGTGTTATAACTAATTTATTTTCCCGATTTGGATGATGTGAGATGCATCAATTCAGCGACCTGTTAATAATCCGACAGCGAAGTATAGGGACTTGTTATTTATGAAGCATCACCCTGTTAAATACAGCTTATAACCAAACCTCTACCTGATGGTAGAGGTTTTTTTGTACATTGAATTGTTTCTTCTCCCCCTATAAGTTCAACTAAACTTTTACACAAAAACGAAGAGGACAGAAATAACGTGAAGAAGCGAAGCGTGCGCCTAAAAGCTTTCTGAAAGAAAGCTACATCGGAAGCATACGCTATCACCGGATTTTCCCTTTAGAAAGGGAATCAAAAAAATCTGGGGATAACAGCGATCGGAAGGTTGTTCTGTCATCGGAGTGCTCAGTGTAAACCTCTTTAGTTGAACTTACCTAAATCTGAAAGGACGTGATCTGATGATAACGCCAAACGTTAATCAAGTACTGAAAATGTCGAATGAGTATAATCTGATTCCGGTAGTCAAACGGATTCTGGCAGATATGGAGACTCCGATTCGAATATTCCGCCGTTATGCTGACAACGACCGGGCATTCCTGTTGGAAAGTGTAGAGGGGGGTATCCAATGGGCGAGATACTCGTTCATCGGTACAGATCCGTTCCTGATGATTTCGGCCAAGAAGGGTCGAATCGTTGTAGAAGAAGCAGGGAAGACTCGTGAATTGCCAGGCAAACCGATTGAAGAACTGAAAGCACTGTTGCGTAAGTATCGCAGTCCAAAAGATGATGAACTGCCACCATTCACAGGTGGGGCAATTGGTTTCTTCGGATATGATCTGCTGTCCTATTATGAGAAACTTCCAGCTCACGCGCTGGATGACCTGAATATGGATGACATTCGCTTTATGTTCTGTGACCAGATTATCGTGTTTGACCATGTGAAGCAGCAGATGCTGCTCGTTGGTAATGTACACGTCAAGGACGGTGCAACGGATGATGAGATACGCCAAGCGTATGCAGTGACTTCGGAGAAGCTGGAGCAGGCGGCAGAACGTTTGCAGCAGCAAGGACCAGGGGAGAACCTGAATCCGCGTTCCATTCCGGGAGACGTGGAACTGGGGGATATTCGCTCCAACCTCACGAAGGAGCAATTTATCGGTAATGTAGAGCAAGCCAAAGATTACATTCGCGCAGGTGATATTTTTCAAGTGGTATTATCCCAGCGTTTCCACATTGATACGGAAGTTTCTCCGCTTCACGTGTATCGTGTGCTTCGGACCCTGAATCCATCACCTTATATGTACTACCTCAAAATGGATGATGAGATTATCGTGGGTACTTCGCCAGAAGCGCTGGTCAAGGTGGACGGGAATCGTGTGGAGACACGACCGATTGCAGGTACACGTCCAAGAGGGGCAACAGAAGCGGAAGATCGTGCACTCGCTGCTGATCTGCTCCAGGATGAGAAGGAACGCGCGGAGCATCTGATGCTAGTTGATCTGGGGCGTAACGATCTGGGCCGGGTATCCAGTTTCGGCAGCGTGAAGTGTGACATGTTCATGGAGATTGAACGGTATTCTCACGTTATGCACATGGTATCCAACGTTACGGGCGAGCTTAGAGAAGATAAGGATTTCTTCGATGCATTCCTCTCTTGCATGCCAGCGGGTACTGTATCCGGAGCACCGAAACTGCGTGCAATGGAGATTATCGCGGAACTGGAGAAAGAGGCACGTGGAGCTTATGCAGGAGCAATCGGATACCTTGGTTTCTCGGGTAACATGGACTCCTGTATTACGATTCGTACGATTATTTTTAAAAAAGGAAAAGCGTATGTACAGGCCGGAGCGGGAATCGTATGGGATTCTGTGCCTGAGAATGAATATGAGGAAACGGTTAACAAAGCTAAAGCATTGCTCAAGGCGATTCGAACAGCAGAAGCAATGTTTCCTGCCAAAGAAAAGGACAGCACGTTGAGACTGGCGAATGCAGACTACTTTGTCACACCAGCGGCCGCTAAGAACTGAGAGAGGAGAGACCGGAGATGAACATAAACCCAATAATGAATGAGAACCCTGTAACCCCCATTGCTGAGATTACTCATGAGGAAGGCATGAAAAATGGCCTGACGAAGATTCTAGAGGGCAGCCATCTGGAGCAAGCCGAAGCAAGAGATTTGATGTACTCGATCATGAGAGGTGAGGCAACGCCGGCTCAAATCGGAGGTTTGCTGATGGCGCTACGGATGAAGGGTGAAACGGTAGATGAGATCACCGGTTTTGCTGAAGCCATGCGTGGTCAGGGCGGACGAATTCTAACGGATGGCAGCGGCTTGCTGGACACTTGTGGAACAGGTGGATCGGGTATTCACAAATTCAACATTTCCACAGCATCCGCGATCATTGCTTCGGCCGTCTCGGTTCGGGTCGCCAAACATGGCAACCGTTCAGCTTCAGGCAAAGCGGGTAGTGCAGATGTATTAGAGGCACTCGGTGTAAATATCCATCTGAACGGTGAGCAGGCCAGACAATGTCTGGATGATATAGGAATCTGCTTCTGTTTTGCCCAGGTATATCACCCTTCCATGCGACATGCAGCAGGACCAAGAAAAGAGCTGGGGGTTCGTACCATTTTCAATATGCTCGGACCGTTAACGAATCCTGCGGGAGCAGATCGCCAACTGCTTGGCCTGTATGATCGTTCCCGGACGCCGATGATTGCTGAAGTACTGAATCGTCTTGGTCTCAAAAGAGCGTTGGTTGTGGCCAGCCATGATGGTCTGGATGAAATCAGTATCTCGGCACCAACTCAGGTATCTGAACTTCGCAATGGTGAAGTGCACACCTATGATATTGATCCACGTGATATGGGTTTGTCTCTGCATCCGCTCGAAGCGGTACTTGGAGGAGATGCGGCACAGAATGCCGAAATTATTAAGAGGATCTTCCAGGGTGAGCAGAGTGCCTATCGTGATGTCGTTCTGTTGAACGCCGGAGCGTGCATCTATGTATCCGGTCTTGCAGATAGCATTGCTGAAGGGGTGACACTTGCCGCAGAAGCGGTAGATTCGGGCAAAGCTGCCGGGAAGCTTGAACAGTTAATTCATACAACGGAGGCGTACAGTCATGTATCTTGATCGAATCGTTGCAACCAAACATAAAGAAGTTGAAGTTCTTGCACAGACATTTCGCATGGATGAAGCTATCCAAAAAATCGAACAACTACCCGCAACCCGGGGGTTTGAACAAGCATTATCAAGCGGACGCAATCGCAAACTCGGCCTTATTGCTGAAGTGAAGAAGGCTTCGCCATCCAAAGGGTTAATTCGTCCGGATTTTCATCCGGTAGAGATTGCTGCTACTTATGAGCGAGCGGGTGCAGACTGCATCTCCGTATTAACAGATGTGTCATATTTTCAAGGCAGCAACGAGTACTTGCAGGCTATCCATCAAGCAGTGAACATTCCGCTATTGCGCAAGGATTTTATTATAGATGAACGACAGATTGCCGAGGCAAGATTACTGGGTGCGGATGCGATACTGCTGATTGCCAGCATTCTGACACCTGAACAGATTCGTCAATATCTGGAATTTGCCAAAAGTTTGGGGCTGGATGCCTTGATTGAAGTCCATGATCGAACAGAACTGGAGCAGGTATTGGAGATTCCGCAGGCAACACTTGTGGGCATCAACAATCGTAATTTGAAAACATTCGAAACCAGTCTGAACACGACACTTGATTTGATGGAATTGATTCCAAGTGGCGTTACCTTGATTAGCGAAAGTGGTATTGACGGACCAGAATCAACAGTACCTCTGATCCAGGCCGGTGTTCATGGTATTCTCGTAGGTGAGCATCTCATGCGCAAGGATGATGTCGAGGCGGCTGTATATGATCTGATGGGGCCCAAATGATGAATACTTCCTTACACGATGGCACAGGCGACAGTATGTCAGAACTGAGAAACCCGCTGCCAGCGGCCGTAAAAATATGTGGACTTCAGGACGTTGAAGTGCTAAAATCGATGATAAACTTGCCTGTGGATTACATTGGTGTTGTTTTTGCCAAATCACGCCGCCGAATCGAACCCGAGCAGGCTGCTGCATTAAGAACGGTGTTGTTCGAATGGTCTACCTATGATCGGCCGAAGCTTGCGGGTGTATTTGTGAATCCTACGCTCGAAGAACTGGAACACATTATGGACATTGCTCAGCTGGATGTTATTCAACTGCATGGACAGGAGACTGCGGAATTTTGCCAGCAGGTGAAGCAGCGGTGGAATGCCGCAGTGTTCAAAGTTTTTTCTTTTCCCAAAGATGAAACGGGACCGGAAGCTGATGATGCAGCCATAAGGGCTCTTGATACTTATGATAAATTCGTGGATGCGATATTGCTTGATACCCATGATCCTCTATATGGAGGGGGCTCCGGGAAAACGTTTGCCTGGGAGCGAATCCCTGCCTATGCTGAATGGGCGAAAAGTCGCGGAATTGCTCTGTTCGTTGCAGGAGGGTTGCAGCCGGACAATGTACAACAACTAATACAGACATATGCACCTTTCGGCGTCGATGTATCCAGCGGCGTGGAGACTGAAGGTGTGAAGGATATTGCCAAAATTACAGCATTCGTAGAAAGGGTGAAGCAGGCATGACACATCAATTGCCGGATCAACACGGGCGTTTCGGTCACTTCGGAGGCCGCTTTGTACCTGAGACACTAATGAACGCACTTATTGAGTTGGAGGAGGCATACAGCCACTTCTCTGAAGATGAGGAATTTAACAAGGAACTGAACTATCTGCTAAGCGAGTATTCTGGACGTGAAACGCCATTGTATCATGCAGAGCAATTGTCACGCCGATTGGGCGGACCGAAAATTTATCTGAAACGTGAAGATCTCAATCATACAGGCGCGCACAAAATTAATAACGCCATTGGACAAGGTTTGCTTGCCAAACGGATGGGCAAAAAGAAAGTTATTGCCGAAACGGGTGCAGGTCAACATGGCGTTGCGACCGCAACCGTAGCCGCATTGCTTGGACTGGAATGCAAAGTATTTATGGGCGAAGAAGATACAGAGCGTCAGCAGTTAAACGTATTTCGGATGAAGCTGCTCGGAGCAGAAGTAATTCCGGTGACGTCCGGAACACGGACACTGAAGGATGCTGGTAATGAAGCACTTCGCTACTGGGTCAGCAATGTAGAGGATACGTTCTATGTGCTCGGATCAGTGGTTGGTCCTCATCCATATCCGATGATGGTGCGGAATTTCCAACGTGTGATTGGTGATGAGACCCGTCGTCAGATTCAGGAGATCGAAGGGCGTTTGCCGGATGTAATTGTAGCCGCTGTTGGTGGAGGAAGTAATGCGATCGGTATGTTCTATCCATTTATCGGTGATCAGGATGTGAAGCTTGTTGGTGTTGAAGCCGCAGGCAAAGGGGTCGAAACCGAGTATCACGCTGCAACGATGACCAAAGGCACGCATGGTGTATTCCAGGGCTCTATGAGTTACCTGTTGCAGGATGAGTATGGACAGGTTCAGCCAGCGCATTCCATCTCGGCCGGACTTGATTATCCGGGTGTTGGTCCGGAGCATTCCTATCTCAAGGATATTGAACGGGCAAAATATGTACCGATCACGGATCAGGAAGCACTGGATGCCCTGCAACTCCTATGTCGGACGGAGGGAATCATTCCTGCTCTGGAGTCTGCACATGCGGTTGCCCAAGTTGTCAAACTGGCGCCTGAACTTACAGCAGATGATATTGTAGTCATTTGTCTGTCGGGACGTGGAGACAAGGATGTTGAATCCATCATGAAATACACGGGAGGTGACTTGGGATGAATCTGATGGACCAGACCTTCCAGCAATTGAAGGAACAGAATCGTACGGCACTTATTCCATTTTTAACCGTGGGAGACCCGGATGTGGACACAACGATTGATATCATCAAGGAGCTTGAACAGGCTGGAGCGGATATTTTGGAACTGGGTGTTCCCTATTCCGATCCGCTTGCAGATGGCCCAGTCATTCAGCGCGCTTCCGAACGTGCGCTGAAAAGCCAGATTACCATTCGTACTGTGATGGAAACCGCTGCAAAAGCTCGTAAGGCAGGTGTGAAACTGCCGTTTGTACTGTTCACTTATTATAATCCGGTATTGCAGACAGGCCTGGATGTATTCTTTGATGAATTGGTCAAACACGATATTAGTGGCATGATCATTCCGGACCTGCCAATTGAGGAAGCGGAAGAGATGCGAGAACGCGCAAATCGTGCTGGTGTGCATCTGGTGCCGCTTGTTGCACCTACATCTAATGCCCGGATTGAGCGGATTGTAACGGGCGCGAGTGGCTTTATCTATTGTGTATCTTCCCTTGGGGTAACCGGAGAGAGAGCTTCTTTCTTTGATGGCGTAGAGAGCTTTATTGAGACGGTGAAAAGTCTGACAGACCTCCCTGTAGCGGTGGGTTTTGGTATTTCCAGTCATGAGCAGGTGGCACATTTCTCCCGCATCTGCGATGGCGTTGTTGTAGGTAGTGCCATTGTTCGTCAGGTGGAAGATGCGATTCCTCTGCTTGAAAATCCGGATACGCGTGCAGCGGGACTGTTGCAAATTCGCAACTTTGTGGCACAATTAAAGGGATAGAGATGTCCTGAAAGGACATCTTTTGGACACGTAAGGTGCACGCTGATTCGTGTCTAACATTATTTCAATAACAGGAGGCGGTCGGGTTGAAACCGAAATCCCAGATTGTCAATCTGCCTGTGTACCAGCCGGGCAAACCGATTGAAGAAGTGAAACGTGAACTGGGGCTTGAACAAGTCATCAAGCTGGCCTCCAACGAAAACCCGTACGGCAGTTCCCCTGCCGCCCTGGAAGCCATTACGAGAGAAATGACGAATATAAGCATATACCCAGACGGTAGCTCGGTTGAGCTGACGGGAGTTCTTGCCAAGCATCTTGGGGTTGAACGGAACAACTTAATATTTGGTTGTGGTTCCGATGAGATTATTGCTTTGATCACGAGAGCTTTCTTCTTGCCGGGTGACGAGACCATCATGGCAGATCAGACATTTTCTGTATATAAAAGCAATGCAGATATTGAGGGTGCCGTGTCCATCGAAGTGCCTCTGAAAGATGGCACGCATGATCTGAGCGCGATGCTCGCGCAAATTAACGACAAAACCAAAGCAGTATGGGTGTGTAATCCAAATAATCCGACAGGTACGATTATCTCCGAGCAGGAACTTACAGCCTTTATGGACCGTGTGCCTGCTCATGTGATGGTCATACTGGACGAAGCTTATTATGAATTCGTAACCGATGAAGCATACCCGCAAAGTATACCATTGATCGAACGGTATCCGAACTTGGTCATCCTGCGGACATTCTCCAAAATTTACGGTTTGGCTTCGCTTCGGATCGGATATGGTATTGCACGTCCCGAAATTATTGATTTGATTAACCGTGTACGTGAACCGTTTAACACCTCCCGTTTTGGACAGGTTGCGGCAAAAGCTGCACTACTGGATCAGGATTTTGTTCAAGAGTGCTCGAAGCGGAATGCAACGGATCGGGATTACCTGCAAAATGAATTTGCACGCCTCGGGTTGTCGTATTTCCCTTCACAGGGTAATTTCATTATGGTTGACCTGAATATGCCTTCGGCAATTGCGTTCCAATCCTTGCTCAAACAAGGCATTATCGTTCGCTCAGGATTCCACGTATACCCAACTTACATTCGTGTGTCCGTCGGAACATCAGAACAGAACCGTGCATTTGTCACGGCACTGGAGAACACGCTGGCTGAGAAGG
This sequence comes from Paenibacillus sp. FSL H8-0283, assembly GCF_045040675.1. NCBI lineage: Bacteria > Bacillati > Bacillota > Bacilli > Caryophanales > Paenibacillaceae > Paenibacillus > Paenibacillus sp. FSL H8-0283. Next base: position 4,315,466 of record NZ_CP150295.1, on the reverse strand, counting down.
CGGTAGCACGCCCTTAATACTGGCGATGAAAGAGTGAGGACCCATGAAACTAAAAATTGCAATGATTGGTGTAGGACTCATCGGCGGTTCACTGGCACTCTGCTTCAAAGGCAAGCCAGGTGTAACCGTGATGGGCTACGCCCACTTGGATGAACTGAAGGACAAGTACATAGCGAGCGGTGTAGTGGATGATGCTACGCTCTCTCTGGAAGAAGCGGTAGAGGATGCCGACTTTATTTTTTTGTGCGTTCCCGTAGGTTTGCTTGAATCCTATTTCGAAAAGCTCTCCAAGCTGCCATTGAAAAAAGGATGTATCATCACGGACGTAGGAAGCACTAAAGCTTCCATTGCCGCTTTTGCCGAGCATGTGCGGTTGACTGACGCTTACTTCATTGGTGGTCACCCTATGGCGGGGTCGGAGCGTGCAGGCGTAGATGCGGCCTCAGCCGTGTTATTTGAGAATGCATACTATGTCTTAACCCCTTCAGAACATGTACCTGAGGAAGCCTACAGCAGGCTGTCTGAGCTGCTTGCGTATACGCGAGCACAGATCGTGCGTGTGGAGCCTCTGCTGCACGATGACATCGTGGGGGCGATTAGTCATCTGCCACATGTTATTGCTGTTGCGCTTGTGAATCAGGTGCGTGAATATAATGAGTCGAATCCACTGTATAAAATGCTGGCTGCAGGCGGTTTTCGGGATATTACCCGGATTGCGTCCAGTGATGCGATTGTGTGGAGAGATATCTTGCTTAGCAACCGTGATGTACTGCTGGGCTTGCTTAAGGACTGGAATAGCCAGATGATGGCCTTTACGGATATGCTGGAGCATAAGAACGGTGAAGGCATAGAGGAGGCATTCCGTCAGGCCCGCGAGTTCCGCAGTATATTACCAGAACGACGCAAAGGCATGATTTCGCCGTTATTTGATCTGTATACTGATGTCCAGGATGCACCGGGTATGATCGGTAAGATCGCAACTGAGCTTGGGGCGAATGACATCAACTTGAGCAACTTGGAGATTATCGAAAACCGGGTGGATGTGCCGGGCATTATGCGTCTGTCTTTCCGTCAGGAAGAAGATATGGAACGAGCCAAGACGTTATTGGATTCCTTAGGCTATCAAGTGTGGATATAAGACGAGAAAGAGGGCGAAAGCCCTCTTTTTTGTGAGGTTATATTGGAGTTGTTATTTGATTTTCAGTCACAGAAAAAAAGGATGTATTATCCTTATTTACCGAAAGATATAATTAATTCAAACAATTTTACTGAAAGTGTTGACAAAATGAAAACGTATACATATAATAAGGGTACAGTATGGTTTCTCTCCACTCCTATCCAATAACTGTATTGCTCCACGTGAGCAATGGCCGCTTATGTAAGCGGTCTTTTTTTTGTCTTAAAAAGTTTTGGGAAAGGCATTGATATGTTGATAGTTACACTTGGACTTACATCCTCTATTTACATCTCCCTCCTTAATCTGTTAGGATACCTTAGATCCAATAAATATCACATTTTTGTAACCTTTTCGGTATATCGTCCGTCTATATAAGCAAGGGTTACCAAAAAGGCTCAAAATGAAGTCATGAACGTGAAAATGACCGCATATGAATGACAGGTCGGGTTTTGTGGATGCCAATGGATTTGCCAGGATGATGCAGACCGTTGTACAATAAATACTGTTAATGTAGAAACGTTGGGGAAATTGCCATTACATAGGGGAATTTGGCGGGAAGGCCAGTTATGGCGCTGAACGCTTTTTATATGCGGTGAGAACCGCAACTTTTTTGTGCCTGTTCGGTAATACATGGATAGAGTCGAACGGGGAGAAGCACATGGATGGGCGAGGAGGGGTCGCACTCAAATGACGGATTCCCAGTTGATTCGAGAGATCAAGGAAGGTAACCTGGAGTTATATTCCGAGCTGATGAGTCGTTATCAGCGTAAAATACTGGCTTTCGTATATCATATGTTGAAAAGTTCCAATATGGAGCTGCTTGCGGAAGATCTCTGTTCTGAGACTTTCTATAAGGCGTTCCGCAGTCTGCACTCTTTCCGTGAGGTGGATGCCTCATTCTCAACATGGTTATATACCATTGCGAGAAATACGGTACTGAGTGAGCTTCGCAAACAGCGTAGCGGAAATGTCCCACTTGAAGAGAGCGGGATTGTTCCCGTTGCTCCTTCGGAGAATACACCGGAGTATGCTGTACTACGCAGCGAGCGGGTGATGCTGGTTAGGGATGCGATTAACAATTTGCCGGAGAAGCAGCGTTCTGCGATTATACTCCGTGAGTATGATCAACTAGACTACCAAGAGATTGCGAATATTCTTGGGCAGAGCGTCAGTTCTGTGAAATCGCTATTATTCAGAGCAAGATCAAGCGTAAAAACTCAATTGGAACCTTATTTCTTCGAACCGGTGTACGAGCCATATGAAGGGATGAAGAACCGATGAATTGCAATGAAGCCCAGGAACTGTTTGCACTGGTCTGGGACTTGCCGGAAACTCATCCTCAGCGGATTGCATTTCATGCTCATCTCGCTGGTTGTGAAGAGTGCTCCGAGCAGTTTGAGGTCTGGGAAGAAGCTCAGATCTTGCTGCACAGCATTCCGGTTCCAGTGACAGAACAACAAGCAGAGAGAGTGAACCGTAACGTTATGGACCGGATCTACGCGGAGTCTCCATGGTTACTGCCGGAAGAGGTAAAGGTTAATCGTTTCTCTGCTGTGATCCGCAAGCATATGTCTTTGTGGATTGCCGCGTTCCTGGCTATTTTTTTATGCAGCTTTCTGTATATGGCAATGTTTAAGCCAGATGTATCAGAAGCTGAGCAAACCAAAGTTGTTACTACGGGTATCCTGGAGACAGGGGTTGCCGGAAGCGGACCATCGTCCTCTGGAATGTATCAGTACAACATGACTGGAGCGGACAGAGGAAGTATCATAGAACCTTTTGTTGTGAGCATGGGACCTGCTTATCCGCAGTATTGGATGGCCCTCTCTTTACTTGCAATAGGAATGGCGTTATTTTCTCTTGGACGTATGCATCGAACAACGAATAAACGCAAACAAGGTGCGAGTGCATAGGTAATAACCTTTCGTTCGCCGTGTGGAGAAATGAGGGATGTAAGTGCGAATCGGGCTTATTCGTCACGGTCTTACAGACTGGAATGCGGCGGGCCGTATACAGGGTCAGACGGATATTCCTCTGAATGGAGAAGGTCGTGAACAGGCAGAGCGCCTGGGAAGACGTCTGCTAACGGAAGAATACCAATGGGACTATATCATCACAAGTGGATTATCGCGGGCACAGGAAACAGGGGAGATTATCTCCAAGCTGTTGAATGTACCTTTGCTCAAGCCAGACGCACGGTTGAAAGAAAGGGCTTTTGGTCAGATTGAAGGCCTGACTTCAGAAGAACGGGTTGCCCGTTGGGGCCAAGCCTGGGAGACATTAGACTTGGGACAGGAGCAGATAGCGGATATCCAGATTCGTGCACTGGCGTTTCTGGAAGATCTATGGTCGGCCTATTCTGACCAAAACGTACTCATTGTCACTCACGGAGCTTTCTTAGCCAACCTTTTAACAGCTTTGTTTAAAGATCGGTATACAGAACGGATTGGAAACCTGTCACTGACGATCCTGGAAAAGGAACGTGATGACTGGAGTCCACTGTTATATAATTGCACACGACATCTGTCTTTGGACACAGCGAAACAACCTGAGTAATCCAACTTGGGTTGTTTTTTTTGCGTTTTATGGGGAAATAAAGACTGTATATGATTTCAAACCTCTCATTTTTCTTCTGATTGACCAACTCGGGGCATAGTATGGTTTAAAACATAAAAGATTTCCAAAAAGAGGTTTAGATTATGGGAATTCCGTCAACGATGTTTACAAAACCAAACTATTTCAGGCTCTGAATCAGTAGTCGAAGTAGTTAACGGGCGAGGCGATGGACCCATGAATCTAGCGGATATGCTTACTTTTGCCGATATTGGCCAGCTTAATCGAATAGCAGACTATTACCAATGTGAATGCAAGCCCAATTCCAAACATGAACTCATCCAGAGTATTCTCACTACATTGGGCAGCAGACCCTTTTTTGAGCAGCAGGTACGTCAACTGAATCAAGCAGATCAGCGCTTTTTGAACAACTTGTTGTTTGATCCTCGCCAGTATTATGGTATGGAAGAACTCATTGCCATAGCCCGTCAATCGATGGACAAAAAGGAGAGTGAGGCTGGCGCGAGTCCACGTGATCTCATCGTTCGCTTCAATAAGAGTGGATGGTTGTTCAATGGGACAACGCAGCAGACCAGGTATTTGTATCAGGTACCCCAGGATCTGAAATTAAGATTCAGGGATGTGTTATCCACACATCTGCGAGCAGGGATTACCAAAACAACGGAGCCACCCATGTATAGGGATGAGTATCATCTCTTAGCGGATGATCTCAAGTTGTTCCTGCAGTTTGTCCAGCAGCACGAAATTGCCCTTAACGCTGAAGGCATGATGTACCGTCGCTCTCAACAGCAGATTATGGAGCATCTGCACATTAGTGAGGAATTGGTGGGCAAAGGTGGATGGAGATTCGGATATGGCCGTTCCTTCAAGGATTACCCGGATCGTTTCGCACTTCTCTACGACTATGCATTTCACCATCGGCTGGTTCGTGAGGAGCAAGGCACGCTGAAGTTATCACCAGCTGGAGAAGACAAGCTGGGAGCTGAGAAAACAGCCGAAATGATACAGCTATTTAGGTTTTGGTTAAGATTGTATAAAGGTGCTATTCCCAATCTGTCCTCTATTGTGTATTGGACAGGCGAATGTGCCCAAGAATGGTCAACCGCCGAGTCGCTGTTTCGTCAGATCGGTCCGTTCATTCAGCCGTTTTACTATGATACGGCCGAGGCCATTTATGATAACAGAATTGTTAAAATGATGTTGCATCTTGGCATGGTCCGTATTGGGGAACATGAGGAAGGCAGGACTATACAAATGACAGCCTGGGGCACACGTCTTGCTGCATCCTGTCGCTCCATCTCAGGAGACATTACGCCTATTATGTTTGACAAGTGAAGGACAAGTTGCTAAAATCACTCCCAAATTAAGGAGTGATAATAATGATAATTCCATACAAAGGTCTACAACCTCAGTTACATCCTTCGGTATATATGGCTGAAGGTGCAAAACTGATCGGTGATTTGAGAATGGGAGAAGAGTCTTCCGTCTGGTTCAATGCAGTCCTGCGGGCTGATTTGGCTCCTATTATCATTGGAAAGCGCTGTAATATTCAAGATAACGTTGTCGGTCATGTCAATACTGATCAACCTTTGATTGTGGGAGATGATGTCTCAGTAGGACATACAGCGATCATTCATGGTTGTTGTATTGGAACAGGATCATTAATCGGCATGGGAGCCATTCTGCTGAATGGAGCCGATATTGGCGAATATACGCTGATTGGAGCCGGTTCTGTTGTTACTGAGAATAGTAAAATTCCGCCCTATACTCTTGCTTTGGGGACACCTGCCAAAGTGATACGTGAGCTGACTGATGCCGATCTGGAGCGGATGTCCAGAACTTCACTGGGTTATGTTACCAAAGGAAAAGAATATAGGAGCTCTTAAATCCGTTTTGGAGGTGCATCCTATTGGATAAAATGAAAGTTACGTATGAAGTCATGTTGGGGCTGGCAGCTGAGATGGTTTGGGACGAAGCGCTTCGCAAACAGCGCAGCGAGAAGCTCTATTTGGAAATCGATAAAGCGTTAGCTACCGGAGACGAAGTAGCTTTCCGGAGTCTGACGGATGAACTGAGGACCATAAACTGATTAGCAAAATAGTTCCTTTCTGAGATAAAAGGGAATGCGCAGATGCGTGTTTCCTTTTTTTAATATGTTTAATTCCGAAATGAATGTCTGGATTTATAAGATATAGTCATATATAATATGGGAATAAAATGGATAGAGAGGGGATATAGGGAATTGAAATTCAGTGAGATGACTCAAGACAGCTGGGCTGAACTGCAACTCTATCTGGATACATGCCTTATTCCATACACAGCTCTTAGCGGTGAGCAGTCGCCAGTTGAAGCTACCGAGGCGTTGGAGCGGCTGAGAGATTTTCTGGATCTGGTCGAAATTCCTTTCAAAGGGAGAATCATGACTTATCCAGCCTTTCATTATGCTAATTCGGAATTGTCAATGACATTAAATTCCTTGTCCGAACAGCTTAAATCCTCAGGATTCAAATATGTGGTTATTATGTCATCGGATGGTCATTTGGATGGCGTGGAAATTCCAGCTGCTGATCTGGTTTTGAGTCGGTCCGTCTTAACTCATGAGGTCGGAGAAGAAGGGATTGCGAGATTTATAGGGGAAAAGATACGAGAGTTGTGGAAAAAATAGTTTTTAGCGACAAATGTGACAATTTTACAACAATTTTTTAATAACGCTTACAATTGAACCTTAAAAATGTGTGACAAATTCTTGACGGTGTTCTAGGGCTACTATATGATTATGTATGTTCTAGTAAGTCGTGGAATTTATGAAAATGAAAACGTTTGAGAGAGTTGGCTGAAAAAGGGGGTTGGAGACAGTATGAGCAGTGAGCATGACCACGAAGCTTCATTGAAATTGCCAAGCCGCATGGAGATGTCACGCAGGCAGTTTTTGACGTACACGCTTGGTGGAGCTACAGCCTACATGGCCGCCGGTGCAATCCTTCCTATGGTCCGTTTTGCGGTGGACCCGATTTTGCAACATAAGGGAGAAGGCACCTCTGTCAAAGTAGCTGAAATCAGCAAAATTACGAATGAGCCTCAAGAATTCACCTTTGAACTTAAACAACAGGATGGTTGGTATCTGAGTAATGCATCGTTAGTGGCGTGGATTCGCAAAGACGAGCAGGGTAAAATTTATGCACTCTCACCTATCTGTAAACATCTGGGATGTACAGTAGGCTGGAATAGTGACAAGCAATACCCTGACGAGTATCATTGCCCCTGCCATGGCGCGCACTATGACAAGGAAGGGAAGAATCTTGCCGTAGCCCCCAAACCGCTGGATGAGTACGTAGTCAAGGAAGAGCAGGGTTGGGTATATCTGGGCGACATTGTTCCGAACACCCGAGTGAATTAGGAGGCGTGAACGCAGATGTTTAAAAATGTCTATGACTGGATTGACGAGCGTCTTGACATCACGCCAATCTGGCGGGACGTTGCGGATCATGAAGTTCCAGAGCATGTAAATCCGGCTCATCACTTTTCCGCATTCGTGTACTGCTTTGGTGGATTGACGTTCTTTATTACTGTTATTCAGATTCTGTCAGGCATGTTCCTGACCATGTATTATGTACCTGATATTATCAATGCCTACGCTAGTGTGGAGTACCTGCAGACCAAAGTAGCCTTCGGCCAAATTGTTCGCGGCATGCACCACTGGGGAGCCAGTCTGGTTATCGTAATGATGTTCTTACATACGATGCGTGTGTTCTTTACAGGCTCTTACAAGGCACCGCGTGAAATGAACTGGGTTGTTGGCATGCTGATCTTTTTCGTCATGTTGGGCCTGGGGCTGACAGGGTACTTGTTGCCATGGGATAACAAAGCCTATTTTGCAACAAAAGTAACACTGGAGATTGCCAATACGGTTCCTTGGCTGGGACCGATTATTAAAGAATTCCTGCAAGGCGGTACGATTGTTGGTGCACAGACACTAACCCGATTCTTTGCCCTGCACGTATTCTTCCTCCCCGCTGTGCTTCTGGTGCTTCTGGTCGGACACTTTATCATGATCCGCAGACAGGGCATTTCGGGACCACTATAAACTGAGAAGGGAGGAATCGCAATGGCTCACGGACATAAGAAGAATGATGAGGAAAAGGTTATCTTTGTCGGTGATTCACGGGTCCGTAAAGGGGCGGGATTTATTACCCCTCCTGATTACACGGCGTATCCCGGCAAATCAGAAGCCTTTATCCCCAACTTCCTGCTGAAAGAATGGATGGTTGGTGTCGTTGTATTGGTGGGGATTCTGGTTCTCACGATCTCAGAACCTGCACCTTTAGGCTATCCGGCCAATCCGAGCGCATCCGTAATTCCTATGCCGGACTGGTACTTCCTTTTTCTGTATCAGTACTTGAAGTATCCATACGCATCGGGCGATTACGTTCTGCTCGGGGTACTGGGGGTCAGCGGAGTTGCTTTTGGAGCTTTGCTACTGGCACCATTCCTGGATACAGGCAAGGAGCGGCGTTTCTATAAACGCCCAATTGCTTCATCACTGATGATTTTGTCGGTCATTTCTGTATTCTACCTGACAAATGTAGCGTGGACGCACTACGAGCATGAGTTGGAAGCAAGTGGACAGAAACCTGAACATATTCAACGTGAAGAAGAAGCGCTGGAGAGGCGTGAACAGGGGCTCCCACCCGTTTCCAATGCACCTGGACAGCAAGAAGAAGTTGCGATCGTGGAACAGGATGATCCTGCAATGGAAACGTACAAGAAGGCTGGATGTATTGGTTGCCATGCGGCTGATATGAAGGGCGCAACTGGACCTTCGCTTCGAGGCATAGGTGACAAGCACAGCCAGGAAGAGATTCTGACCATTATCAAAGAAGGTTACAATGCAATGCAACCTCAGTACAATAATGCTATTGCTCAAGGTGTCACGGATGAAGAGATCACTCATCTGACCGAATGGCTTGCGAAACAGAAAGCAGAACAGTAAAATCGAAATAACCAATGAAACCTGATCGTTTATGCGGTCAGGTTTTTTGAAGTGTTTTTTTGGACAGCACTGTATCGTGCACAATATTGATGAAGGAAGGGGCAGGGAATGTGGCTTTATCGTATTTCTGGAGTAGGGAATTTCTAACCAATCGTTATTTCCTGTGGCTATTATTTTGGTGTAATGCGGTAGGAACGGTATACGGATACATCTGGTACGGAGAGCAAATGAAATTGACGCTGGCTGAGCAACCGGTGTGGCAGATCGTATTTGTGCCGGATAGCCCAACAGCGAGTTTGTTTTTTACTTTAGCGTTGTTATGGGTGTTGTACCCACCGCGGTCCATCATTATCAAACGGATCGGACATGTGATTCAGGCGCTTTCCGTGGTCACATCTGTGAAATATGGCGTGTGGGCGGTGTCCATTATTTTCGCTGGCTGGATGCAAGGTGGTACACAGCACTGGCAAGACTGGATGTTGATTGCTTCGCATAGTGCGATGGCCATAGAAGCTCTAATTTTTGTACGCTTTTTCGGCTTCCGCTGGACTTCCCTTGTCGTTGCAGGTCTCTGGACGCTGTTGAACGATACGATGGATTATACATATGATATTTACCCTTGGTTACCCGCATCCCTCTATGATCATGTAGATGGTGTGCGTAATTTCACATTCGGACTGACACTGGTAAGCATTCTGTGCGCGTGGCTGGCCTTAAGACAGGCGAAACGAACCTGATATCCGATCTTGAGCTTGTTCTAATGAACTGTCCCCCGCCATACATTGGTGGTGGGAGGGATGTCCATGAAGAGAACGTTTGGGACCAAAACTGGCTTACTGGTGGTATCGTTCATGGCTCTAATGCTGTGTACGAACTTAGCATATCGTGTATCCGCGCAAAGTGAAGCATTGAATTCGAATTCAGATCAGCAAGTGTCCACAAGCAATTCAATTGCACAACTGAATGAGGAAGCAGCCATATTGTATCGGCAGGCGCTCGAGAATAATATTGAAGAAGTGCGAGGAAGCATTCTGCGTATCAGTAAAAGTCTGGAGCATATCTCCTTTGAGGGACAAACGACAGTTGAGGGCATTCACGCCTTGTCCGAAACCATAGTTGAAGTGAAACAAGCCGTTGTGAAGGTGAAAAATGACGATGCTTCTCTTCAGCAGTCCTCAGCCAAGCTCAGACTTGCAGCAGATAGTCTCGCCAATCCAACCAAGCCTTTATGGCTTCAGTATTATAAAATCGTGAAAAACGATCTGGACGCTTTATCCGCTGCTACAAATCAAGGGCAAACTGCGGCCGTACTGGCAAACCGCTACACTGTTCTGGAGGAGCATTATGAGACAATTCGTCCTGCCGCACTGATTCGCCGTGAACCGTATGAGATTGCTCAGATGGACGCCTGGTTATCTCATACCAAAGGGCTTACCGCTGCCAAGCAACCTGATCTGGCTCAATTAAAGAGCATGGTAGGCCATGGGGAGGAACTGGTTAACCAGTTGTTTGGTCGCGAGAAGGACGAGAGTGCCTTTGTACCGTTTGTACAGGGTCCTGATCGCAGGGCAGCCGGGCTACTCATTAGTTCGGTCATTGTGGCGACGTTAAGTTACGCCGCATATCGTAAATATCGTGCGCAGCAGCAGGGGATTTTTCCTTTTCGGCGTTAATAGAACATGAACTTGATCCTGGCCTATAAGTGGTATATAAAAAAAGACCTCTTTCCGCATGAATAGCCACGCTAACGGCTCTTCATGTAAAAAGAGGTTTTCTTGTAGTTTCTGTGTTATATCAGCTTTCTTTGAAACCTTCGCCATGTACATCGTGAACATCGCTGATGATGACAAAAGCTCTCGGGTCAATGGAACGTACAATGGTCTGCAATCGCCTGAACTCTTGCCTGGAGATTACGCAGTAGGCCATGTGTTTGGCCTGTTTAGAGTATGCACCAATGGCTGGAATGAGGGTGACGCCACGATCCATATCCCGTGTGATCTGGTCCGCAATCTCGGGTGCATGGTCACTAATGATCATAAATGCCCGGGCAGAATATGCACCTTCCTGAATAAAGTCGATGACTTTAGAGGCGATGAATACAGCTACAAGCGTATACAGAATTTTTTCTTTGGGGATGTAGATGAGAGAGAGCCCGATAATGACAAAGTCGATGCCCAGTAATACTCGGCCCATGCTCCATCCATACTTGCGGTTGAGAATACGGGCAATGATGTCTGAACCGCCCGTCGTTCCGCCCCAACGGAATACAATGCCAAGGCCGGCTCCGAGGGTGACACCTGCATATAGGGCTGCGAGCAGGAGGTCATTCTCGGTATGTAATGGTTCAATCCAGCCCAGATGAATCAACTTCTCAAACAACCATAGAAAAACGGTCAGTGCCCCGATTCCGATACCCGTATAGATCATCTGTCTGCCGCCCAAAATTTTGAGCCCAATCAGAAAGAGGGGAACATTCAGAATCAAGGTTGTAAGTGAAGGTGAGATGCCAAAAGCGTAATTGATCAGCACCGTAACCCCGGTGAGGCCACCTTCCATAAGCTGGTTGGGGATAATGAAATAGAGGAGCCCAAAGGCATATAAGGCTGTACCCAGTACGATGGGAAGAACCAGTTTAACTTGTATCCAGGTTTTGGCAGTGCTCATAAGATCCCTCGCTGTAGATAAATTAGAATGAAGAAGCAATCATTCCCATCTAGTATACCTGTTTATTGATTCTTTAAAAATGATTTGTCGCTGATGATGGTGGAAGTGAATCTAAATAACTGATATTATTAGGAACAAATACGACATCATTTCAAAGGAGAATCCGTTCTCATGGAGAAAAGCATCGCAGAAATGCAGCGTGAGGTTGATCAGTATATCTCCCAGTTCAAGGAGGGGTATTTCAGTCCTCTGGCCATGTTGGCCCGGATGTCTGAAGAGGTTGGGGAGCTCGCCAGGGAAGTGAATCATGAATTCGGAGAGAAGCCGAAGAAATCTTCCGAAGTAGCCAATTCCATTGAACTTGAGCTTGGAGATATTTTATTTATCACGATTTGTTTTGCGAACTCACTGGGAATTGATCTGGCTGAGGCGCACGATAAAGTCATGCATAAATTTAACACCCGCGATGCCAATCGGTGGACTCCCAAAAACACCGATTAGGCGTAGATTACATATGCTGTACCATCACCCGATCGGGGAGGGTCAGCTTAATGATGAAACCGGAAGAATATATGCAGCAGGCTTACCGCTGTATATTGCAAAATGATTTTGAGCAGGCGATTCGTTGGTTCGAGTCAGCCATTCATGCTCATCCAAAACATGCGGAGTTATATTATCGCTGTTCCATTACACACGCCCGCAGCAAACATCTGGTTCCAGCGCTTGAATATGCGCGCAAGTCGGTTGAACTGTCGCCAGGAACAGAAGAGTATATTTTGCATCTGCAGACGTTGGAAGCAAAACAATTGACCTCCAGAGCGAAGTTGCTGTTGGAGCAGGCGGGTATTGCAACACAGGAGCGCTATGTGGAAGCGTCTACGCTTCTGCAAGAAGCGGTCAAACTTGATCCGCTCTCAGTGGAAGCTCATGTTATGCTTGCGCTGGCTTACAGTGATTTGAATGAATTTGACTATGCAATTCAGGCGCTGCGTGAGGCAATTTTGCTGGATCCGCAGAATGGGCAACTGCATCAGATGTTACAGGAAATCAAGCAACGTATGAAATCCATTCAATAAGAATTCATTTTGCAAAGATTTCTTTCGAGTTGAAATGGATTCTACGATATGATCCAACATAGTGAGGAGATGCAGTCAATATGAGTGAAGTAATCAGAGTTGCCGTGATCGGAGCGGCTGGCCGTATGGGCCGTGAAGTTGTGAAATTGGTACTTCAGGACCCGGAATTGGAGCTTGCAGCGGCTGTCAACCGCTCCGGAGCAGGCACGGATGCAGGAACCCTTGTTGGTTTGCCAGAGTGTGGGGTGCTGGTGACTGATGATATCGAAATGGCTTTTGCCGAAACAAAACCTCAGGTTATGGTTGATTTTACAGTACCACAATTTGCGTTTGCACATACTGAGATCGCGATCCGTCATGGAGTCAGACCTGTCATGGGTGTTACTGGCTTCACGCCGGAGCAGATCGAACAGTTGGACAAGCAGTGCCAGGACAAAGGAATTGGAGGGCTTATTGCCCCTAACTTCTCGATTGGTGCCATTTTGATGATGCGATTCGCAGCACAGGCTGCCAAACATATGCCAAATGTGGAGATCATCGAATATCACGGAGATCAGAAGTTGGATGCTCCTTCAGGAACTGCGATCAAAACAGCGGAACTGATTGCTGCCAATCGGGAAGAACTTCGTCAAGGTAATCCGAATGAGGAAGAAACGATTGAAGGATCACGCGGCGGGTATTACAATGGCTTCCGAATTCACAGTGTACGATTGCCTGGTGTATTCGCGCAGCAGGAAGTTGTTTTCGGAGATTATGGACAGTCACTCAAAATTCGGCATGACTCCTACGAGCGCGCAGGTTATATGCCTGGTGTTAAGATTGGTGTGCAAAAGGTTATGGAGTATACAGGAATGATCTACGGATTTGACCACTTTATCGACTAAAGGAGATTGTCATGTTGAAAATAGCATTTATCGCCCATGATCGTAAAAAAGAAGAGATGGTTAACTTCGTGACGGCATATGAGCCTGTTTTTACGGACCATCAATTATATTCTACAGGAACAACAGGCCTTCGTATTATGGAAGGAACGTCTCTGAAGATTCATCGATTCGAATCAGGCCCATTGGGCGGAGATCAGCAGATTGGAGCTTTGGTTGCGCAAAATGAGATGGATCTGATTATTTTCCTGCGTGATCCATTGATGGCACAACCTCACGAGCCAGATATTAATGCGTTGTTGCGTCTTTGTGATGTGCAAGGAATTCCACTTGCCACCAATATCGCAACCGCTGAGATTCTGGTCAAGGCTCTGGATCGTGGCGATTTTGCCTGGAGAGAGCTGGTACATAAATACAAGCCGGAGGCTGGATTGAATTCGGGTGATTCCGAATGAGTCTGGATATTCTCATCTTTGGAGCACATGCAGACGATGCGGAGATTGGTATGGGTGGAACGATTGCTAAACATACCGCTGCCGGCTTGAAAGTAGGCGTGTGTGATCTGACTCGTGCTGAGATGTCTTCCAACGGAACAGTAGAGCGCAGAACCGAGGAAGCGGAGCAAGCCTCCCGCGTCCTCGGTCTTTCGTGTCGAACGAATCTGGGGCTTCCTGATCGTGGCTTATATCTTACGCCTGAACATGTACAGGCGGTGACGGCTGAGATACGGCGTCATGCCCCTCGGATGGTGTTTGCTCCGTATTGGGAAGATCGTCATCCGGATCATGTCAATTGCAGTAAGCTTGTGCAGGAGGCTGTATTTAACGCTAAGCTTCGCAACTATATGCCGGACATGCCTGCCTTGCAGGTGAAGGAACTTTATTTTTACTTTATTAATGACATCGGGCCTACGGATTTGATTGTCGATATTACGGAACACTATGAGCAAAAAGAAGCATCACTGCTCTCTTATCGTTCCCAATTCGAACTGAGAGACGGAGCGGTCTCGACGCCATTGAATCAAGGGTATATTGAACGTGTAAGAGCCCGTGATTCCTTGCTCGGACAACGCAGTCTCATCCCGTTTGCAGAAGGTTTTGCTACAATTACACCTTACGTGGTTCATCAATTTGGCCCGGGTGCCAAATAAGCGATTTCACATTTTACGTTTAATGAAACGAAGGGTTTCATTATTCCATTGCATTATATCAACCTGCATGAAGCGGGAGATCAAAGGAGCGTCCACAGGATGGATAAAAAGCTAAAAATCGGCATCACCTGTTATCCGTCCCTCGGCGGGTCTGGCGTTGTCGCAACGGAACTGGGCAAATTACTTGCCGAACAGGGGCATCAGGTTCATTTTATTGCCAACAGTATCCCGTTCAGACTGGGTACGTTCCAGAAAAATATTTTTTATCACGAAGTTGAAGTAAATGATTATTATGTTTTCCGTTACCCTCCGTATGACCTGTCACTGGCAACAAAGATGGCTCAGGTGGCTAAGTCACAGCAGCTGGATCTGCTGCATGTTCATTATGCCGTGCCACACGCAGTATGTGCCTTTCTTGCGAAACAAATGGTAGGGGACGGCCTTAAAGTGGTTACCACGTTACATGGAACGGATATTACGGTTCTGGCTCAGGATGAATCTCTGAAGGATCTGATCCGTCTAGCCATTAATGAAAGTGACGCGGTTACTGCCGTATCACAAGATTTGATTCGAGAAACGGTCGAATTGCTGGATATTCAGCGTCCAATCGATCTAACCTATAATTTTATTGACAAACGAATATATTATCCGCGGGATGCTGCCAGTCTGCGAAGAGACTTTGCTACGCCTGACGAAAAAATATTAATGCACATCTCCAATTTCCGACCGGTGAAAAGAACTCAGGATGTGGTAGAGGTCTTCCGTCAGGTACAGGAGCAGGTTCCTGCCAAACTGTTATTTGTTGGTGAAGGACCTGATTTGCCGAAGATGCAATGGAAAATTAATGATCTCGGCTTGAATGATAAAGTTCATTTCCTTGGCAAACAGGATGACATTGCTCAGGTCATCTCCATGGCGGACGTGTTGATGCTTCCATCGGAGAAGGAAAGTTTCGGACTTGTGGCGCTCGAAGCAATGGCTTGTGGCGTACCCACGATCGGTTCACAGGCCGGAGGAATTCCGGAACTGGTCTTACATGGTAAGACGGGTTATTTATCCGCGATTGGGGATACACAATCCATGGCCGAGAACACCATTCGTTTGTTGACGGACGATCGTTTGGCTGCTGAGTTCAGGGAAGCATGTCTTCAGCGCGCGCATCACGACTTTTGCAATGATGCTATTCGGCATGAATATGAACAGATATATTACCGGGTGTTGGGAAGGGAAGTTCCGAATCTGAAGCCGGTTTGCGGTTAATCATTTCTTAGACGAAATCATACTGTGCATACCACAACAGGCAAGAGAAGAGGTGATATGTGGTGGTTCAATGGACACAGGTAGATCGTGAAATGGCAATGCAAAGTGAGAATGTACTCACAACATTAAACAAACACGGCTACAAGGCATATTGGGTAGGTGGTTGCGTTCGTGACGAATTGCTGGAACGTGTTGTGGACGATATGGATATCACGACATCTGCTTCTCCTGAGCAAGTCATGGAACTGTTTGACGATTGTATTCCTACAGGTTTGCAACACGGTACGGTTACCGTTCGTTCAGGCGGTTATTACTTTGAAGTGACCACGTTTCGAACAGAATCCGAATATCAGGATAACCGCAGACCTGCTGCGGTTCAATTTGTTCAAGATATCAAGGAAGACTTACAGCGGCGTGACTTCACGATGAACGCTCTGGCTATGGACGTCACTGGGACAATCGTTGACCCATTCGGTGGACAGGCAGATATCAAGGAAGAGCGAGTCAGATGTGTGGGTTCTGCGATGGAACGATTTGGTGAAGATGCACTGCGGATGCTCCGCTGTGTCCGGTTTGCTTCCGTATTTGATTTCAAAATTGCCCATAACACGTGGAAGGGTCTTGTAAGGCAGAAAGACCTGCTTCAACATATAGCAATGGAACGGGTACGTACCGAGATGGTAAAAATGATGTCTGGACCGCATCCTTTAAGAGGGTTGGAGCTGTTATACAGAAGTGATTCCCTTGCGCATATCAAAGCGCCGGTAAGCTCGACCCGATTTAACAAGATGTTGTTATCCAATTTGGAACAATTGTCAGGTCAGCATGTGTTGCTTCGTTGGTCACTCATCCTGATTGCTGGCGGTTATAGCAAGGATGAAGCAGATGTATTATTACGTCAGTGGACATTTTCCAATGAACATCGTTCTCGTATAACAGGGGTCCTCCAGGTGGAACAGTTGATTCATACTTCCGTGCAGGAGCCGAAGGATACGGTCAGTCTCCGTTCCGATTGGATCGTTACTGTTCTGGCTTGTGGCGTTCAGGCGGCGGATGATTGGCTTCGAATACAGTCTGCACTGCCAGCAGAATGGCGGAATCAGTCCGAACCGGCAGAAATGCAGGTTGTATTAGTACAAGAGCTTGCAGCCGAATGGAGTCAATCGATCCCTGTGCATGACTTGAAAGAGTTGGATATTACAGGGGAACAAGTGTTACAAATGGTGCAGCGCAAAGGCGGACCTTGGCTGGGGCAACTAATGAAACATTTGTTACGAGAAACGGCGATTGGAACGATAGCGAATCAGCATGAAGCACTAAGTGCAGAAGTGAAGCGGGTGGTTCAAGATGACCAAACATGAAGATCTGTTACATATGTTATTAAATGCAGAAGGACGATTCGTATCGGGTGAAGAGATCAGCCGTAATCTGTCCATCAGTCGGACCGCTGTGTGGAAACATGTGAACAAGTTGCGAGACATGGGTTATGAGTTTGAAGCGGTATCCCGCAAAGGATACCGTCTGGTAACGAAGCCGGATAGCATTGACGCTACTGGCCTCCAATTGGCCCTGGATACAACCGTATTTGGCCGTAAGGCTGTTTTGTTGGCTTCGACCCTGTCTACGCAAGGGGATGTTCTCAAGCTAGCTGAGCAAGGGCAGGCAGAAGGCGCTGTGGTCATTGCGGAAGAACAAACAGGAGGAAGAGGACGTTTCGGTCGACAGTGGTTCTCTCCTCCGGGTAAAGGAATCTGGATGAGTGTCCTGTTACGCCCTGATCTACCACTTCAGCATACGCCGCAGCTAACTTTA
Organism: Paenibacillus sp. FSL H8-0283; assembly: GCF_045040675.1. Lineage (NCBI taxonomy): Bacteria > Bacillati > Bacillota > Bacilli > Caryophanales > Paenibacillaceae > Paenibacillus > Paenibacillus sp. FSL H8-0283. The sequence continues at coordinate 4,297,882 of NZ_CP150295.1, read as the reverse complement.
TTAACAGGAGTGGCTGTATGTCGTGCCGTTCGAGCTTGTTCAGGAGCTGATGCGGGCATCAAATGGCCAAATGATGTGTTGATTGACGGACGCAAGGTATGTGGCATATTGCTTGAATCTACGGTAGAAGATCATGAAGTCAGATACTGTATCGCAGGTATAGGCGTTGACGTGAACTTTGATCCCGAGGATTATCCGGAAGATCTGACCCCAATCGCTACTTCGCTCAAGATGGAGACGGGTCAATCCGTTGATCGCACCAAACTAACGGCTGCCATTTTGACGGAGCTTGAACAGTTGTATTTTTTGTATCAAAAAGAAGGATTTGGCGTGATCTCAGCTCTATGGGAGGCCCTGTCCGTATCGATGAATCGAGAGATTACAGTGACGAATCCTCATGGTGTCATTGAAGGGAAGGCAATTGGTCTTGACCCTTCTGGTGCACTTATCGTGGAGAAGCACGATGGAGAACATACGCTAATCATCTCTGGTGAGATTTCCTGGAAATCATAAACAATTTGTCGAATTTTCACTGGTAAAATGAACATAAGACGTGAAGTTTGAGCAGAACTTTGGTATACTGTGTTCGTGAGGCGATATCGGCTAATACAGACCGAATTGCACTCCCGTAACAGTAACCTTTGTTCTGCTTTGATGTGTTTTATATAAGCAGACCGCAGTGCAAGAATGAAATACGTTTAAGTGAGTTGTTGGATTCTGCTCTGAGCCGAAGAGGACCGAGACAGAAGGGACGATCGCAAGTGACTCTTTTTTGACTTTTCGGGACTTTTTAGTGGAAAACTAAAAGGTTTTTTTGTTGCGTTTATTTGAAAAGAAGAAAGGAGCCATGAAAAAAATGGCGAACAAACAAGCGTTGAATATTGTGAAAATGAAAAAATATAAGCAGGATGGCGTGCCGCTTACCATGATCACGGCTTACGATTATCCAACAGCGCTCCTAGCAGAGGAAGCAGGTATTGATCTGATCCTGGTTGGTGATTCACTCGGCAATGTAGTACTGGGTTATAATTCGACGCTTCCGGTGACCATCGACGACATGGTATACCACACACGTTCCGTAGTGCGCGGTGCTGAGAAGACATTTATTGTGGCTGATATGCCTTTTATGACCTATCATGGCAGCGTGGATGAGACGCTTAAGGGTGTCCGTCGACTGATGCAAGAGGGGCATGCCCATGCGGTTAAAATGGAAGGCGGAGTCGAGATAGCGGACACCGTTAGAGCAGTTGTGCAAGCAGGCGTGCCTGTTCTTGGACATATCGGACTGACACCTCAATCGGTTAATCAGATTGGTGGTTACCGCATTCAGGGCAAGGATGCAGCGGATGCGAAACGTCTGATGGACGAAGCCAAAGCCTTGGAAGCTGCAGGTGCGTTTGGCATTGTGCTTGAACTGGTTACGGAAGAAGTTGCACGGGCGATCTCGGAGGAACTGTCCATCCCTACCATCGGAATTGGAGCAGGACGAGGCTGTGATGGTCAGGTACTGGTATTCCACGATGTGGTTCAATACGCCTCTCCGTATACGCCCAAACGATTTGTCAAAACCTATGGAGATGTGGGTACATTAATCAGAACCAGCATCGAAGCTTACGTGAAAGAAGTGAAAGATCGTTCGTTCCCGGCCGAAGAGCATGTATTCAATGCGGCGGATGGTGTTCTGGATCAACTGTACGGCGGACAACGCAAGGAAAAGGTGGGGAGTAACTCATGAAAGTATTACGGACAATCGCAGAGTTAAGACAGGAACTAAGCTTGAAGCGTCAAGCGATTCGGTCCAGTGCGTCTGTTGTAGGTCTTGTACCAACAATGGGTTATCTTCATCAAGGTCATGCAAGCTTGATGCAGGCAGCCAGACAACAGAGCGATATCGTGGTATTAAGCATATTTGTTAATCCAATTCAATTTGGCCCTAATGAAGATTTTGACAGCTATCCGCGGGATGAAGCCAGAGATGTGGAAACAGCACGCTCACAAGGAGTGGATATCGTATTTATTCCCTCTGTTGAAGAGATGTATCCACAGGCAACGCAAACGACCGTATCTGTCTCAAAACTGACGGAGCGCTTATGTGGCGCTTCACGTCCAGGACATTTTGACGGGGTAACGACCGTAGTCTCCAAACTCTTCAACATCGTACAGCCACAGCGTGCATTTTTTGGTATGAAAGACGCTCAGCAGGTTGCGGTCATTCAACAGATGGTGAATGATTTGAATATGCCTGTAGAAATTGTACCCTGTCCGATTGTTCGCGAAGAGGATGGCCTTGCCCTCAGTTCACGTAACGTCTACCTTAACCCAGAACAGCGTACACAGGCCTTGGTTCTATCGAAGGCACTACGTGCAGCTCAGGAAGCCACAGATACAGGTGTAGCTACTACAGCCGCAGATATCCGTCGTATTCTGCGCGAGCACATTGCAACCTCACCGCTTGCCGTTATCGACTACGCCGAGATTCAGGCTTTTCCAAGTCTGGAGCCGCTCACAGATCAGGAAGAAGTTCAAGGCCGTGACGATCTGCTCATTGCACTTGCGGTGAAATTCGGAAAAACAAGATTGATTGACAATATAAGGTTGCAAAAATCGGAGGTACTGTCCCATGTTTAGAACACTGATGAAATCCAAAATTCACCGGGCTACGGTAACGGAAGCCAACTTGAACTATGTGGGTAGTATTACCATAGATGAAGACTTGATGGAAACATCCGACTTGATGGAAAACGAGAAAGTGCAAATTGTGAACAACAACAATGGTGCACGTCTGGAAACATATGTGATTCCAGGACCACGCGGAAGCGGGGTCATATGTCTTAACGGCGCAGCTGCACGTCTGGTACAGCCTGGAGATAACGTCATTATCATTTCTTACGCCATGATGTCGCAAGAAGAGGCAAATACTCACAAACCAACCGTTGTATTTGTAGATGGACAGAATAAACCTGTACAAACGATGAAACAGGAAGTCCACGCAACAATTATGTAATCGACTGGTAAGGAGAATGAAATCGGCCCTTGAAGCAAAAAATGAGTACAGGTCACTGCACTAATCCATTTTTTCAAGGGTGGGGATGCATCGATGTTCCAGCATGTTTTCGCAGAAATGAACGACATGTTAGATGAAATTATCAAGAGCTATCCTTCCGCTGAAGGCCTGAACAAACAAGAATTGCTGCAAAAGTGGAACTTGCTTAAGCGGATGAGTGACGGAATGCTGGATGAATGGCTGATGTTTGAAGAAAAGATGAGCCAGGTGAGGGAGCGAGAGATGGATAAGCCTGCTTCCCTTGAACCGGAACAGGAAGCTGTTACCGCTCTGCCTGAACTCCATCTGGAATGTTTCAGTCGAGGTCAGGGTTATTTCAAATTACAGATGTATCCGCAGGCGATCATGCAATTCTCCCGGGTTGTGACCGACCATCCGGAGAGTGCATTAACTCGTTTTTACCTGGCGCTGGCGTATCTGAATCTGGAACAAATGGCGGAAGCCGGAACACATTTACAGCAGATCATGTACCTTAAAGGTTCACCTCGCTTGAAAGGGCTTGTGTGTAACGCCCTGGGCTGTATTCAAGTCAAGCTTGCGAATCCCGAAGCTGCATGTTCACTCTTTGCACAGGCCCTTCAGTATGACCCGACATTGACCGAACCACTGTACAACATGGAAGCTTGCAGGTTGAACAGGGGGAAATTGCAATATGCTAATCAGCTGACAACCCTTCATTAAGCGGGAATTCGGCGACAAAAAAACGGTGTTCCCTCCTTTGGCATAGCGGCGGGGACACCGCTTTTTTGTCAGTTAATTTTCAAATCCCCTTTTTTTTGCTATGCTGTAACATAGACTGGAATGGAAGGGACCGTACATTGCAATGAAATTTGCCGTATTGGATTTCGAAACAACCGGCACGCAGTCCGACGGTGAGATTATACAGGCCGGACTTGCCATCATAGATCATGACTACAGCATAACTCAAATATATAGTTCTTATGTGAACCCTGGTGTACCGATTCCCCCGTTTATTTCGGGGTTAACGGGTATTACCGATGAAGATGTGGCGGACGCTCCTTCACTCGAAGAGATGATGATGGAGATGGTTCCGCTACTTAATGATGTGGTGCTTGTCGGACACAACGTCGCTTTTGATTTTCACTTTTTGCAGAATGCTCTTGACCGTTGCGGTTATTTGCCGTTCACTGGCCGCATTCTGGACACGATTGATTTTCTGAAGATCACATTCCCATCTCTGGGTTCTTATCAACTCGGTTATGTGTCTTCCGAATTTGGATTTCAACATGATCGCCCTCACCAAGCAGACAGTGATGCACTGGCAACAGCCTATGTGCTGCTCAAGTGTCTGGATGAGTTAAAGGAATTACCGCTCATAACGATTCAGCGCCTCAGTGACCTGTTTGCACCAGAAGACAGTGACTTGGGCTGGTTCTTGGACGGGATGCGCAGTGAGAAGGAAGCAGAGCCGATTCAGGATCTGGACGGACATACCTATTATCGTCAGCTTGCTCTTAATGTAAGTGATTGGACCGATATTGGTGCACCACGCGATGAGCGGGAGGCTAACCCCCTCGATGGTGTAAGCTTCGAACAGTTTATGGACCAGGTTCGTGAGAACCTGAAGGATACGCTGGATCATTACGAAGAGCGTGAAGCGCAGACTCAGATGTTCAGCAGTGTAAGGCAAGCCCTGGATGAAGAGAAACATCTCTTGATCGAAGCTGGAACGGGTACCGGTAAATCTCTAGGGTATCTGTTGCCTGCTATTTACGAAAGTGTGAAGCAAGAACAGAAAGTTATGGTTAGCACGCATACGATCAATCTGCAGGAGCAATTGAGAGAGCGGGACATTCCGATGCTGACTCAAGTGGTTCCGTTCCCGTTTAAGGCTGCTGTATTCAAAGGACGTGGACATTACCTGTGCCTGCGCAAATTTGAACACAAAATCAATAAACGTGAATTCGCCACACCGAAAGAGGATTATTTCACAGCTGCTCAGATGATCGTCTGGCTTACGCAGACCGAAACCGGAGATGATGAGGAACTTAACCTTAGCGGACGCGGAGGGGACTTCTGGGAGACCGTACAGAGTGAATCCGAATCATGTCTGGGAAGATCCTGTCCATGGTTCCGTAAATGCTTCTACCATCGTGCCAAACATGAAGCAGGGTTGTCTGATATCGTAATCACCAATCACTCCAAATTATTTACGGATGTGAAAGCCGCGCATCAGCTGCTGCCAGCCTATGAGAGTCTTGTGATCGATGAGGCACATCATCTGGAGGATGTCGCTGGTAAACATCTTGGAATGCATATGAAATATTTCACCTTGGTTCATACACTGACCCGCCTATTTAAAGACAGTCGTAATGGTCAGCTACCTATGCTTCGTTCGCAGTTATCCGGGCATGAAAATTCGGTGCAATGGGGCTCCATGGTGGATCAGATGTTCCCGCTCGCTCTTGAAGTTAAGGAGCTGTGGGATCGTATGAGCGATGCCTTGTTTGGTCTCTTGCCTGAACGAAGTGATGCTTCACCGGGAGAGACGGGGCAATTTTCACTGCGTCTGAAAGCATCTCAGAAACCTGCAAAATGGCAGGAGTTGCAGGATCTGGAGAACCAGATCTATGTGACTCTGGGCGATTTGGTTCGCAAAGGGGACAAATTGCTGCTTGAAGTGAAAGAGGATCAGGATGATTATCAATCGGATAGTCTGATCACGGACATTACAGGACTGCTGAAAGATCTGACCACATTGAAGGAGAATCTACGTTTCTTCATGCGTATGGATGACGCCAAAACGGTGTACTGGATGGAAGCCAGCGGCCAATTCCGCAGCAAATCTCTCCAGCTGTATGCCGTACCTGTAGATGTGAGTGCACAACTTAAGGATTTATTTTTTGATAAAAAGAAAAGTGTTGTGCTTACATCGGCTACGCTTTCGGTAGATAAGTCATTCCAGTTCATGATTGAACAGCTTGGCTTGCAGGAAGCCGCCGAGAACAATCGGCTATTAACGTCGATGTTGCCATCACCTTTCAACTATCGCGATCAGGCACTTCTGGTGATTCCGCGTGATTTCCCAAGTGTGAAGGGAAGTGTGGGTGATGCGCACTTTGTTAATATGCTGGTGCAATCACTCGCAGAGACGGCAATTGCTACGCGTGGACGCATGATGGTTCTGTTTACTTCATACAAGATGTTGCGACAGGTCTATGATCCGCTGAAGGAGGCACTGTCTGGCAACGACATCTCGTTGCTTGGGCAAGGCGTTGACAGTGGAAGTCGTTCCAAATTGACTCGCAGGTTTCAAGATGCCAAAGCAACGGTACTTCTGGGCACAAGTAGCTTCTGGGAGGGTGTAGATATCCCGGGAGAGGCGTTAACTTGTCTCGCTATTGTGCGACTGCCTTTCCAGCCACCGAATCATCCGTTGGTGGAAGCCAAGAGTGAGTTGCTCCAGGAACAGAAGAAAAATCCGTTCATGAAACTGTCCGTGCCACAAGCGGTCATTCGTTTCAAGCAGGGATTTGGCCGATTGGTACGTACAGCAAAGGACAGAGGAATTGTCATTGTTTATGATACACGGGTGATTGAAGCGTATTATGGTAAATTCTTTTTGTATTCATTACCTGGTCCCAAAATGGAGCATATGCTCACGGAGCAAATGGTTCCACGAATTACTGAGTGGTTGGAAAAACCTGCTAATGAACAAAAATAATGGTTGTTTTGTTCGTTATATCATTGCATGACACTATCGTTTGGCGTTAAACTTTATTAGATATTTCCGTATCCGATTAAAGCAGTTGCACGTAAGAACTTATAACCTAAATTACAAGGAGCATTCTGTATAAAATGTCACGTTTATCTTTGAGTTTTATACAGAATGCTCATCTTTTCATCTATTATTTTATCGTGGCCTTGGTAAGGGGGAGCAAGAATGAAATCGGATAAAATTTCGGAAGCGGTGGTACGACGTCTGCCTGTTTACTTGCGTTATTTGAACGAGTTGCATCAGCGTGAGGTGGCTACTGTTTCTTCTCAAGAGCTTGGACAGAGGTTGGATCTGAATCCGGCCCAAATTCGTAAAGACCTGGCTTACTTCGGTGATTTTGGTCGTAAAGGGATCGGGTATGATGTATCCTATTTGATCGAGAAAATTCGTCACATTCTCAAAATCGATCAGCAAATTAATGTAGCTCTGGTAGGAGCGGGTAACCTCGGTCAAGCCTTGTCCAACTACAACGCATATCTGAAAGACAACATGAAGATTGTTGCTGTATTTGATGCATATGGACCGAAGATAGGTAGTCAAATCAACAGTTTGACGGTAAAACCAATGGATGAATTGACGGAAGCGGTTAAAATGGAAAACATTCGCATCGGAATTATCACGGTTCCGGATACGGAAGCCCAAAATGTAGCCGATCAGCTTATTGAATCAGGAATTGAAGCGATCCTTAATTTTGCACCAACCATTCTAAAAACACCGCCGCATATCCGCATTCACCATGCTGACTTTACAACGGATCTGCTTAGTTTGGCCTATTACTTGGAGACTGGAAAGGACGACGAGGAAGATGACAACAAATAGATGGGTAATTCACAACGGCAAATTTGCCGTTAATGAAGGCGGCACAACATGGAACGTGGTCCACGGATACATGGTTGTTGAGAATGACAAGATTGTGCATATTGGTGAGACATTGCCGGATGAAGACAAAAATTGTACCAAAGTGGATGGAAAAGGACTGTTCTTCCTGCCGGGTCTGATCAATACGCATGGTCATGCAGCGATGTCGTTGCTCAGAGGGCACGGAGACGATCTTGCATTGCAAGTATGGTTGCAGGAAAAAATGTGGCCGATGGAAGCGAAAATGACTTCAGAAGACGTATATTGGGGAACTTCGCTATCGGTGCTTGAAATGTTGAAAGGCGGAACTACAGCTTTCCTGGACATGTACGATCACATGGATCAAGTTGCCAAAGTTGTGGAGCAATCCGGCGTTAGAGCAGCACTGGCACGTGGTGTAATCGGGTTGTGCTCGGAGGAAGAACAATTGCGGAAGCTGGAGGAGTCGGCTGCGTTTGCGCGTGAGTGGAATGGACAGGCAGATGGTCGCATTACAACCGTAATCTCGCCACATGCACCATATACATGCCCTCCTGACTACATAGAGAAGCTTGTGCAGGTCGCGAACGACCTAAACCTTCCCCTTCATACACATATGTCGGAAACGCTTCGTGAAGTCGAGCAGAACGTGGCTGATTATGGACTGCGTCCTGTGGCACATCTGGAGAAACTGGGCTTTTTCTCTCGTCCATCCCTGGTTGCACATGCGGTGCATCTGAATGACGAAGAGATTGAGATTCTGGCCCGTCATGATGTGGCTGTATCCCATAACCCGGGAAGTAACCTGAAACTCGCTTCCGGTGTTTCGCGGGTACCTGCGTTGCTGAAAGCAGGAGTTACCGTGTCACTCGGAACAGACGGACCGGCAAGCAACAACAACCTGGATATGTTCGAGGAAATGAGACTGGCTGCATTGATCCACAAAGGTGTATCTGGTGACCCGACGGCAGTGCCAGCAGGCGAAGCGTTATTACTCGGAACGTCATACGGTGCCAAATCTATCTTCTTGAACAATACCGGAGCACTCCAGGTCGGCATGAAGGCTGACTTTATCGCCTTGGACATTGAACAGGCACATTTCTATCCACATACAGACCTGATCTCACATACAATCTACTCGGCTTCTGCTAAAGATGTTGAGCACGTATGGGTGGATGGAAAACAAGTGGTGAAACATGGCGAATGTCTGACGCTGGATGAAGAACGCATTTTGCGTGAGTCTCAATTGGCATTTGATGGTCTGCTTGCTCGTTAATTGCAGGACAGCATCATAGGGAAAGGAAGTTCGGCTTTTGAAGAAAAAAAAGAAGTGGATATGGATTTCGCTGCTTGCACTGGTTCTGATTCTGTTTGGACTTCAGCGTTATTACGTCCATGTCACGCAGGACCAACGCAAGGAAGAAGCGCTCGCCATACAGGCAGCACAGGAGCAACTGGGCATTACATCCTATGATGAATTGCGTAAGTACATCTGGGGAGACAAAGAAGGCTCTGACAACATCTACTGGACCCTGATCGGCAAAAACAAGGATAACCAGGATGTTATGGTCTGGGTTAAGTTCGACGCAAACAATCAGCCGGTTAAGGGTGCAAACGCTGTACACAGTGAGCTGCTGCAGAATGGCATGTCCGAAGCGCAGGTACGCAATCGCTTCAGTTCTGAAGTTCCTGCCGGTGAGATTAAACGAATCATGCCCGGAGTTGTGAATGGAATATATGTGTGGCAAGTGTATTATAAAGATGGTACGCACAACCACTATCGCTTTTATCGTTTTAGCAACGGAGAACAGGTGGACCTGGTCTACACACTCCCGAACAGCTAGAACAAGATAGAGTGAGATAACTAGAGAATTAAAGAAATGAAAGAACCGGCAGACGGATATCCGACTGAACCGGTTCTTTGTGTTGTCTGTAAACATATTTGATTTAAATAGTTAAAATTAATAATTTATTCATATTTTCGCCTTCGAAATTGTATATACGATGTGATATACTCAGATATGTACTCAAAGTTACATTCAAAAACAAATAATCCTGTCGAAATTCTCGCAGGAGTCAATGTACACATATTCGTATATACCAATAAGCCAGTAGGTTGGGCCAAAATCTGGGAGGGGTAATTCACTTGAAGCTAAAAGTATTGCCTATTGCTATAACTGCCGTCATTTCAGCCGTTGTGTTGTTTGGAGGTTGGTTTGTATATCGTCAGGTGGCTGTGCAGAATCCGATTGAAAAAATGGTAACCCAGTACGATGGAGTCAATGACGTTCAATTAACTATTAACCGCAATGACGTACAATTGAAACTTGATCTGCAACCTGATGTTGATTTGGGCAGACTGGTACAATATATTCACAAAGAAGGACAGACCCTGATTGGAACACGCTCACTAAAGTTGGATGTTGTGGATCATTCCAGTGAAGCACTGGAAAGTTGGTGGGGTGATGCGATGTTCACCGTAGCTCAGGCGATGGAGAACAAGCAATACACCGAGATTACACCAACGTTGTCAAAGATGGCGACGAATGGAATTAAGGTAAATACAGCGATGGATGACAACAATGTATATGTCAGTCTCAGAGACGGAGATGCCAGCAAGTTTATTATTCTGCCGCGTGTGCCCGGTCAGATAGGAGTGTGGCCTAATGCCTAAGTGGACAAAAGAAGTTGCCATCGGATTTTTTCCCGTATTGATTATTTTCCTTGCTTTTACTGGTGTTAATATTGTTCCGATCCTGATTGCAGCAGTGCTTGTCGGAGCTTTGCTGTTCATGATGCAAATGCGTGGCGGGATTACAGTAGGCGCTGCACAGGAACGTAAACGGAAGAAAAAAGGACCTTCCAAGCTTACTTTTGAAGAAATTGGCGGACAAGACAGTGCTAAGCAGGAATTGCGTGAAGCGCTTGACTTTCTGATCAAACATGAAGAAATCCGGAAGTTCGGGATTCGCCCGTTAAAAGGGATCTTGCTGACGGGCCCTCCAGGGACAGGGAAAACGTTGATGGCCAAGGCTGCTGCCCATTACACCGATTCTATTTTTGTAGCAGCATCGGGTAGTGAGTTCGTGGAAATGTATGTTGGTGTGGGTGCCAGCAGAATTCGGGATTTGTTCAAGGACGCGAGAACCCGTGCCACCAAGGAAAATAAGGAAAACGCTATTATCTTTATCGATGAAATCGATGTCATCGGGGGGAAACGTGAGGGTGGTCAACAGCGTGAATATGATCAGACCCTGAATCAGCTCCTGACGGAAATGGATGGAATCTATTCTTCCGATACGCCAAGAATTCTGGTTATCGCTGCAACAAACCGCAAAGAGATGCTGGATAGCGCCCTGACGCGACCGGGACGTTTTGACCGCCACATTCAAGTGGACTTGCCTGACAAAAAGGGCAGAAAGCATATTCTGGAACTGCATGCGGTGAACAAACCTCTGTTGAAGGAAGTTAATCTGGAGAAAACAGCGGAAGAATCATATGGTTTCTCCGGTGCACAGCTCGAAAGTGTGATGAACGAAGCAGCAATATACGCTATGAGAGACGGGCTGTTAAACATTGAACAGCGGCATTTGTCCCTGGCTATTGATAAAGTCATGATGGGTGAGAAGACAGACCGTGAGTCCAGCGTGGAAGAGAAGAAAAGGGTCGCCATTCATGAGTTGGGACATGCCATTATGGCTGAACTCGTTCGTCCAGGCAGTGTTAGTCAGGTGGCACTTAGTCCGCGTGGTCAGGCGCTGGGATATGTACGTCATAACCCGCAACAGGAACAGTTCCTCTATACGAAGCGCTTTCTGGAAGAGCAGATCATGATTGCACTCGGAGGAGCAGCTGCGGAGGAAATGTACTACGGTGGTCGTTCCACGGGTTCACGCAATGACTTTGATCAGGCAACCAATGTTGTACAGACGATGATGGCTTCGGGGTTGACTTCACTTGGGATTGTGAACATGGATATGGTCACAACCGAGGAACTGATGCGAGAGAATAAATTAATTCTGCAAGAACTGATGGAGCAGACAAAGCGGTTACTTGAAGAACAACGGACAATTTTCGACAATTCACTCGACATTTTGATTCGTGAGGAAGTTTTGTCTGGCGAGCAATTTCGTTGTCAATTTCGTGACAGTGCCCTTCTACCAGCATAATTTATTTATGCTGGTTATTTTTTTTTACATTTCACTCGTGCTAAGATATTATTATATGTTGGGTCGAAATTTGTAATTTTCGGCGAACAGGGTACAATAGAGAAATAGAGAACCGAAAGGATGGAGCAGAACCATGTTTTTCAAAAAAATAGGAGTTGTCGGCGGCGGTACGATGGGGCAAGGTATTTCCCAGATGCTCGCAGCCAAAGGACTTGATGTGCTTCTCGTGGAGCATACAACACAAAAGCTGGATCATGCATATGACATGATCGAAACCAATCTGGATAAACAACTGGAGAAATGGGCGATTACAAAAGCGGAGAAGAAATTGATTCTTTCCCGTATTACCAAGGTAGCTCATTTAGCTGAACTTGGAACTTGCGACATGGTCATTGAGACAATTTCAGAGGATCTGGATGCGAAAAAAGCAGTATTCAGCCAACTGGACCAAGTTTGTCCAAGCAATGTCATTCTGGCAAGTAATACATCCACGCTGAGTTTGACCGAGCTTGCAAGCTCGACCAAATATCCAGAGCGTGTTATTGGTATGCACTTTATTCACCCGGTATCCCGGGTTGATCTTGTAGAGATTATTCGTGGACTGAAAACTTCGGATACAACATTCGAAGAGACCAGACGTTTTGTTGAAGAAGTAGCGGACAAAAAAGGAGTCATGATTTATGAATCCCCTGGATTCGTAACTTCCCGTCTGATCTGCCTGCTGATTAACGAAGCGTTGCATGTATTGCAAGAAGGTGTTGCATCTGCTGAAGATATCGATGATGCAATGCGTATCGGATACAACTTCCAACATGGACCACTCGAAATGGCTGACCGTTTCGGATTGGATTCTGTTGAAGCTGCACTCGAAAGAATGTTCCGTGAATTCGGAGAATTGAAATATCGTCCTTCTACAGTCCTGAAGAAAATGGTGCGTGCAGGACACCTGGGTGCCAAAACAGGCGAAGGATTCTTCAAGTACGACAAGGATGGTGACCGACTGTGAAAGTACTCGTAATTAATGCGGGGAGTTCCTCGCTCAAATATCAACTGTATAATATGACTGACGAATCTGTACTGGCTAAAGGTTTGGTAGAACGGATCGGAATGGATTCCTCCATCCTGACACACAAACCGACAGGCCGTGAGGATGTTACAGAAGTTAGTGAGATTCTGGAGCATACAACAGCGATCCGTAAAGTCATTGATATTTTGACTCACAAAGAAAATGGTGTACTGGATTCTGTAAGTGAAATTCAAGCTGTTGGACACCGTGTTGTTCACGGTGGTGAAGCATTTAAAGAATCTGCATTGGTAGATGATGCTGCCAAAGCTGAAATTCGTCGTTTGTTCGACTTGGCTCCACTTCATAACCCTGCAGCAATGATGGGTATTCGTGCGGCTGAATTAAATATGCCTGGTGTGCCACAAGTTATGGTCTTTGATACAGCATTCCATCAGACGATGCCTGAAAAAGCTTACCTGTATGCTATTCCGCGTGTACTTTACAAAAAATATAAAGTACGTCGCTACGGCGCACATGGTACTTCCCATGATTTCGTAAGCAAGGCAGCTGCTGAATATCTGGATCGTCCAGTGGAAGATCTGAAAATTATCACTTGTCACGTCGGTAACGGCGGTAGTGTAACAGCAGTTAAAGGTGGCGTATCCGTGGATACTTCGATGGGTATGACTCCGCTTGAAGGATTGATGATGGGAACGCGTTCTGGTGACCTTGACCCAGCCATCGTACCTTATGTAATGAACAAGGAAGAACTGAGCGTAAGCGAAGTGAACTCCATGTTGAACAAACACAGTGGATTGCTTGCGATCTCCGGAATCAGCAGTGACATGCGTGAGATTACGGAAGGTATGGAGAATGGCGATGCCAACTCCACGCTTGCTTTTGAAATGTACGAATACCGTCTGCGTAAATACATCGGCTCATATGCAGCTGCAATGAACGGTGTAGACGTGATCGTCTTTACGGCTGGTGTAGGTGAGAACTCCGTTGTACTTCGCCAAAAAGTATGTGAGCAACTCACTTATCTGGGTGTTGAACTGGATGAAGCGCTGAATGCCATTCGTTCTGGCGAACCACGCCGGATTACAACAGCGAACTCCAAAGTGGAAGTTCTCGTTGTGCCAACAAACGAAGAATTGGTAATTGCACGTGATACACACCGAATCGTATTGAATTCTCAGTAATCTAACTGTAAAGTAAATATAGAATGACAAGGAAGTGCAGAGGACAGGCATAAGCCTGCCCGCTGCATTTTCAAATTCAGGAACCAAGGGGAGATATGGGCATGAATACGAATTGTGTAATTCGTAATGTGAACGAGCATGTGGGCGAAACCGTAACAATCGGTGCCTGGATTAACAACAAACGTTCCAGCGGTAAAATTCAGTTTTTGCAGCTACGTGATGGAACCGGATATATCCAAGGGGTTGTTGTGAAAAGTGAAGTTAGTGAAGAGATCTGGAACAATGCCAAGAGCCTGACTCAAGAAAGCTCTTTGTATGTTACAGGTATTATTCGTGAAGAACCTCGCAGTGCGTCCGGTTACGAGATGACTGTTACAGGGGTTGAGATCATTCACCTGACTGAAAACTATCCAATTACGCCTAAAGAGCATGGTGTCGATTTCTTGATGGATCATCGTCATCTTTGGCTTCGTTCTACGAAGCAACGTGCTGTTATGGTGATTCGTGCAGAGATTATTCGCGCTGTTCAGCAGTTCTTTGATGGTAACGGATTCACACAAGTTGATCCTCCGATTTTGACACCATCGTCTGCGGAAGGAACAACGAACCTGTTCCACATCAAATACTTTGATGAAGATGCTTATCTGACACAAAGTGGTCAATTGTATATGGAAGCCGCAGCCATGGCTCTGGGCAAAGTATATTCCTTTGGTCCAACATTCCGCGCAGAGAAGTCCAAAACACGTCGGCACTTGATTGAGTTCTGGATGATTGAGCCGGAAATGGCATTTGTAGATCACGAGGAAAGTCTGCGCGTACAAGAGAAATTTATCGCTCATGTCGTTCAATCCGTGGTGAAAAACTGCCGTGCAGAACTGGAATCTATCGGTCGTGACGTATCCAAACTCGAAGGCATCGTAGCTCCATTCCCGCGTATTACGTATGATGAAGCGATTGAATTCCTGCATGGACAAGGCTTTGATATTCCTTGGGGAGAAGACTTTGGTGCACCACACGAAACAGCTATTGCTGAGAAGTACAATACACCTGTCTTTATCACGCATTACCCTGCTGGAATCAAGGCTTTCTATATGAAACCAGATCCGAATCGCCCAGAAGTTGTTCTCTGTGCTGATATGATTGCACCAGAAGGCTACGGAGAGATTATTGGCGGTTCGCAGCGTATAGATGATCCGGAATTGATGCAACAACGTTTTGAGGAGCACAATCTCTCGGATGAAGCTTACCAATGGTATCTGGATTTGCGTAAATACGGATCGGTTCCTCACTCCGGTTTTGGTCTGGGATTGGAGCGGACGGTAGCATGGATCTGTGGATTGGATCATGTACGTGAAACAATCGCATTCCCACGTATGCTCTATCGTCTGTACCCTTAATGCTTAACCGAGGAGCGTCTATGGAAGACACCACATCCAAAGCTTGGTTGGATGGAGCAGCTTATGGCATGACTTCGGGTACAGCCCATCTGCCGTATGCCTTGTTACGTTTTTATCACCAGCTTGGCCTATCAGATGCAGAAGTGCTTCTTCTGATTCAACTGCTAGGGTTCCGTCAGGCAGAGTTCAATGAGTTTCCCACGCTTGAAGAGCTTGCGGCGCGCATGGGACTTGCACCTGAAGGCATTGCCAGAATGTTGCAACGTCTGATGAGGGATGGGTATATTGCTATTGACGAGCACCGTGACGAAGAACGGGACATCCAGTACGAGCGATATGATTTACATGGATTATATGCCAAGCTTGCAAAGTGCACTGCTGAAGAAGTAGCCGCATTCCGTGCGGAGCAGCAGAGTAGCAATTCAGCACGTCAAGATTCGAACAGTGTTCAAAAAGAAGAGGAAGAACGGAACATGTTCTCCATCTTTGAAAAAGAATTTGGACGTCCGCTCTCTCCAATGGAGTGCGAGACGATATCCGGCTGGTTGGATCAGGACCGTTATCAAGAGGAATTGATTCTAATGGCTCTGAAGGAAGCGGTTTTTGCAGGCAAAGTACATTTCCGGTATATCGATCGAATACTGCTTGAGTGGAGTCGCAATCGTGTTAAGACCGTTCAAGACGCGAAGGCGTACACGCAACGGTTTCGTAATGGTGGACGTTAATTCCAGCGTAGGCAGGGACAAGAAACAGGCCAGAAGTCATTCTGTGCCTGTTTTTTTTGGATTAAAGATTGGATGAGTGATCAGCAACATCAACCTTTCAGGCAATGATTTCATTTTGTTTTACAAAAATTTGATAGATCACGCAGGGGTTAACACACAAGCTGTCGTCTATTGTATTGGAGAGGAGGGGAGAGTTATTGATGAAGCGCGCGTAATCGAACAAATCCGTCAAGGAGATACATCCCAGATGCGTACTCTGATTGATAAATATAGCCAGCATGTATACCATGTGGCCTATTCCGTACTCAGGAACGATCAGGAAGCACAGGATGCAGCTCAGGAGGCGTTCATACAGATGTATAAGTCTCTCCCCGACTACCGTTCTGAAGGTTTCAAAACGTGGTTAACCCGAATTGCCTTTCACAAAGCGATTGATGCCAAACGCAAGCTGGGCAGACGAACTGCTGAGGATCTGGGTGGAGAAGAAAAAATAATCAATATGCCCGGACGGGATGAAGACGTTCTTACCCGTCTCGTTCGTGAAGAACGTCAGGATAAACTTCGCGAACGAATTAATCAGTTGCCTGCTCAGCATCGTGACATTATCACTGCGTATTATCTAAGCGAAAAAAATTATGAGCAGATTGCCAGTGATGCACAGGTGGCTGTGAAGACTGTGGAATCCCGCTTGTATCGTGCTCGGCAGTGGATTCGAAAAAATTGGAAGGAGGATGAATGGCGTGAGTAAACAGGAGAAGTATACCGCTGCGCAATGGACTGATTATATTGAAGGCCATATGAGTGAAACTCAAGCGAACCAAATGGAACAGCTTCTGATGGAAGATCCGGATGCGGTGGACATCTATCTGGAAGCGCTTGGTATCCATGGAGAACTGCCTCCGCTAGATGACCCAACAGGGTTTGCGGATTCAGTCATGCATCGGATTGAGGGCATTCAATCACCCAAGGTACAACGCAAATCCCGTGCTGGGCGAAACCGGCGCTGGCTTGATCATAAAGTGTTCCATTACGCGGTAGCAGCCTGTTTGACATTGATCTTCCTCTCGTCTGGACTTTTTGACAAGGTAGCACCCTATCACAAGTTCCAGGATGGCGACCACAGAGGGTCTTTTACCGAGAAATGGACGGAGGCAGCCACTTCATGGCTGGATAACTTCAAGCCTAAACCATAAATAGTTTCGCATTGCCTGAAAAGAAAGGATGACGACTGTGCACTCAGATCGTAACAAATTACTCGCATTTCTATTAAACTTGATACCCGGTCTTGGTTTTATGTATTGGGGTCGAGCCGCAAGAGCGGTGATCTATCCATTGCTTTTCTTCGGAACAGCTGTTGGCTCATTCATGTTAGCCATGGTCACTAATGAACAAGATTTATTGATTTTCGGTGCACTTTTTGCTGCTTTCTTCTGGGGGATCAGCATGCTGGATATGGTTATTGTTCTGCTCCGTACACCTTCTGCCCAAGAAGCACATTATAGGGGATACGGTGCGGCTTATGGAGCGCCTCCACACCAAGGGGCAGCCTACCAGGGAGCATACATGGGTCAGCAAGGGCCTATGGAGCAGATGAATGAAGATGAGCTGCATCAACATCCAGGTGGTGAATATGGCCATCCTGAGGGCCCCTATGGTCAACCCATGTACCGAAAAGGCAGTGAGGGTGAACGATTCTTCACCATTTTGCTCTCATTTGTTCCGGGATTGGGCCACCTTCATCTGGGATTGTTGCATCGCGGTTTGTCGTTCTTGATGGCGTTCTTTGGTTCATTTGCCATGATGGTTTTTGTAGCTTCGATCACGAATGAATCGGTATTTTTGATGTTCCTACTCATACTGCCTGTAATATGGGTATACTGCATGTTTGACGCGGTGCAGCATGTCCACCGTAAGCAGGCTGGTGAGATATTGCAGGATCGGACATTATTCGAAGAATTGGAGATGGGCAGAGTAGCCGGACGACGTAGCAAAGTGCTTGCAACGCTGCTATCCGCTTTTCCAGGTGCAGGTCATCTCTATCTGGGATTGCAGAAAAGAGGCATGCAATTGATGTTCCTGTTCCTGGGCAGCATCTATGTTCTGGACCTGCTTCACTTATCGGTGTTTCTGTTCATGATTCCGTTGATCTGGTTCTACAGCTTCTTTGACGGGCTCCAGTGCTCCAGTCGTTATGGACGCGAACCATTGGTTGATCAACCAATCTTCAAGGACTGGGCCCGCCATCAGCGTCTGATTGGATTCGGGATTGCCGCGCTGGGTCTATATTACCTGACGATCCGTCTTGTCATTCCACAGCTGAATGAGCTCTTCCCTAATGCATTTATGACGTATGAGATACGTTCCTATTTAAACACCGTCATCGTATCCTTGCTGCTCATTTTTGGCGGTTTGAAACTGCTGTTTGGCAAGCAACGGGGGACGGGTATCCAAAGTGCTGCTCATCAAAATGATGAGGGAGCAGACAGTCTCTTTTTATTCAAGGATCGGGATGATCGACTGTAGAGTGACCTAAAGATTATTTACACTGACACTACGATGACAGAGCAACCTTCTAATCTCTTTTATCCAACAACAAAAAAACACGCCGTGGCCTATGTATATCAGCCTCTGGCGTGTTTTTGGTTTTGCAGCTTTGTTTTCGAATAAATGATTGCTATTTCGTAGCACCCTTCAGCAGAAGTTGACGGTACATCACTTCGAACAGGAACTCGAACGCTTCCAGATGACGTTTCGCTTCAAAAGCATCCTTGCCCCACGCATATATGCCGTGGTTACGCAGCAAAATTCCTGGTACGTTGGCATCAAGTACACCTGGCACCAATTCAGCGATAGATGGAATATCCGCAAAGTTAGGCAGAACGGGTACACGAATCTCCGCATTTTCTTCCCAGATGTTGAAAGCCTTGATCAATTCGATTCCTTGAATCGGTACGTGTCCATCTGCTCCAAAGAATTCACTGATCAGGTTGTTAAACACGGTATGCACGTGGAATACAGCACCACAACCGGTCAAACGATAGATTTCACAGTGAATCAACGTTTCGGCACTTGGTTTTAACGTTGTTGTCTCAATCGCTTTGCCGTGCTTGTCCACAAAAAGGAAGTCTTCCGGTGTGCGAAGGGATTTGTCTTTGCCTGAGGCGGTAACCGCAAAATAAAATTGCTCCGGGTCAAAGTCTCCTACACGCATCGACAGATTGCCGCTTGTTCCAGGGAACCAGTTACGACTGGCAAACAACGCTTTAATATCAGCCAGTTCTTCAAGGACCTGACGTTTGTGTTCCAATGTAATCTTTTCAAAGCCCATCGTTTACAGCACTCCTTGTGTTTGCTTCTGTTTCATATCTTCGATGATATCGTAAAAGGTAACGAATGGCACATGGTCCACACCCAGCTCAATACATTTGTCCGTTAAAATGGAGCGGGAGTAGACGAGATCGGCAATTTTGGCACCTTCAAAATCCGTCAGACTGTCTCCAATGAGGATTCGATTGTATTGTTCTTCCGGGAAGGTACGAATGACTGTTGTTTTGCACATGCCGCAGCCATTCTCACAAGGAGGCTGGCAGGGATTCGGCCATTCGATCTTAATGGTTTCACCCGAGAAGTCAGCTCCATTGCAATAGACATGATCCTGCGGGATATGAAATGGTGCGAGTAACGGTTCAATGAAAAAGTCCATACCACCGCTGGTCACATTGAATTCGATACCTTCGCTGCGAACGTAGTCAAGAAACTCGCTGAATCCTTCACGGATCCCCGCTTGTCCAAGCACAAATTCCACAATTTCATCTTTCTGCGATGCAGGCAACAGAGCAAACATGGCTCCAACACCTTCACGCAGCGAGATTTTTTGCTCAATTGTATCTTTCATAATCGCTTCAATGCCCTCAGGCTTGAAATGTTTCATGATTGCGACAATATTGTCCGAGAGCGTAATCGTACCGTCAAAGTCACAGAAAATGACTGTTTTTTTATCACTTCTCATCGTTCGCCACCCCACAGATCCAATGCACTTTTCAGCTCCGGATGCTCGGTTGCATACTGCGCGAGTGGAATGGAACGTTGAGCTGCCTCAATGGCTTGCAGGAATGCACGTCCGCCTGCCTCAGTGCCCATAGGATGTCCATGAATACCGCCACCAGCATTAACGATGACATCCGTGCCAAAGTCGCGCAAAATGAGCGGTACAAGGCCTGGATGGATACCGGCTGAAGGCACTGGCATACTGGTTCGTACTGGCAGATCGGCTGTCAGTAATTGCTCCGTGATCGCCATATTTTCTTCCTTCGGCATCGTAACCGAACCATAAGGAGAAGGGAAGAGCACCAGATCGGCACCCGCAAGACGCATCAACTGGCCTAGTACAACCGAAGCGGACATGCCGTAATGTGGTGAAGGATACAGTGCACCTGCAAGAGCAGGGTGAGCCATAATTGGCACATTGATGTCAGGATCACTGCTGAGTTCATGCAGCACATCATATCCGTAAGACAATACGTTGAATAACAGGGCATTGGCTCCTGCACCAATAGCGCGTTCAGCTTGTTGCTTCAGACGAGATGTAGGTCCTGTAAGATTGGTTGCATACAGAAGTTTCTTGCCGGTCTCCTGGCGTGCCTGTTCGGCAGCTTTCATGCAGACCTCGACTCTTTTTTCGATAGGTGTCAATTTATTCTCAAACAGAATCTCATCGTCCTTGATCAAATCAACGCCACCAAGAGCCTGACGAATAAATTGTTCACGCAGTTCATCTGCATCCAGTCCGATAACTGACTTAAAGATACTCATTAACAGTGGACGATCATGTACACCAAGCAGATCACGAACACCATTCAGTCCAAACTTGGGTCCCGGGAATGCACTCAGGAAGCCATCCGAGAAACCAAGCTTTGTAAGTTTAATTCGGCCATCCATTGAGATTTTGCCAAAGACCGTCACGAGCAGGGCAGGGATATCACGGCTGAAGTTAACATCAGGATATCCGATGGTAATATCGGCGTAACGCTCACCCGCAGCTATTCCTTCAGCTTCATTTACTTCTACGCTGATTACTTCACCCAGATGTTTCTGCATCGCTTCACGCTGGGCTTGCGGCAACTCCGTCCAGCTACCCACGGTCATGCCAATCGCGATAGACTGAGCCTTCTTGCGAAAGTCTGCATGATCATCATGCAGACGATATGTGGCTGTGCACATGTTATTCATTTTAAATCCCCTTCCAAAGCAGCTCCCATCTCCCGTGAGCGCTCTGCACAGCGGTTGACGGCTGCGATTACATTTTCAAAGAAATCTCCTTCGTCCAGTGTCTTCAGTGCTGCCTGGGTTGCCCCTCCCGGGGAAGTCACATCACTACGAAGTTTCATCGGTTCCAAACCGGTTTGTTGTACCATTCGTGATGCGCCAAGCACCGTCTGAACAGTGAGATCACGAGATTGCTGGCTGGATAAGCCACCACGAATACCTGCCGCAATCATGGCCTCCATTAAATAGTATACATAAGCAGGGCCGCTTCCGGAAATCCCAGTGAGCACTTCGAGTTTATCTTCAGGTACGATGGTTACGATACCAACCGCTTCAAACATGGTCATCACCGTACTACGCTGTTCATCCGTAATCTCCGCAGAGAAGGCAAGCCCGGTTGCACCGAGTCCAATGGTACTGGATGTGTTCGGCATGGTTCTCGCGATCGGTTGTTTACGACCAAGCAAGGACTGCATCGTGCGGATTGATAATCCGGCAATGACAGATACGATCAGTTGATCAGGTGATAACAGCGGACCAAGCTCGCGCAGCGCTACGGCAGCATCTTTGGGTTTCATACAGAGTACAATGACCGGAGTGGAGGCAAGGTGATCCAAGGATTGCGAGGCAGTTCCGGTATGTACAGCATAACGGGTGCTGAGCTCCTCCTGACGTTTCTGGTTGCTGCGGTTCAGCATCGTAATATCCTGAGGACGAACGACTAGGCGGGAGATCAGTCCGCGCACGATGGCTTCAGCCATCGCGCCTGCTCCGTGGAAAGTAATCTTCTGTTGTAGTAACGTCTGTTGCTCTTGACTCATATTTATCGTTCCTCCTATATAACTGTTGCTGGGATATTATTGACGAATCTGTCCATTGCCTGTAATCCGATATTTGGTTGATGTCAGTGCTGGTAGTCCCATCGGTCCACGAGCATGCAGTTTCTGAGTGCTGATTCCGATTTCGGCTCCATAGCCAAATTCAAATCCGTCGGTGAAACGTGTGGACGCATTGTGATAGACGGCTGCTGCATCCACATCATGCATGAAGCGCTCTGCATGGGCTGTATCCCGTGTTACGATACACTCGGAATGTTTGGTTCCGTAATGTGCGATGTGCTGCATCGCTTCATCCAGGTTCTCGACCACCCGGATATTTAAAATGTAGTCGTTGTACTCGGTCGCATAGTCTTCCTCGGTTGCCTCAAGGGCAGAAGGAACAAGACGGCGCACCGTGTCGCAACCTTTCAAGACCACATTGGCCTCACGGAATTGCTCGGCAAGAGCAGGCAGATGCTCTT
Organism: Paenibacillus sp. FSL H8-0283; assembly: GCF_045040675.1. Lineage (NCBI taxonomy): Bacteria > Bacillati > Bacillota > Bacilli > Caryophanales > Paenibacillaceae > Paenibacillus > Paenibacillus sp. FSL H8-0283. The sequence goes on along the minus strand of NZ_CP150295.1, from coordinate 4,275,178 downwards.
CTGCGTATGCGGCATGCAGCAGCAACGTTTCCATGGAGTTACATACGGATGGACGTTGTGCCTTGGCATTGATGGCAATTTCGGCTGCCATAACTGGATCGGCTGATTCATCCACATAGGTATGGCAGATGCCCGCCCCAGTTTCGATGACAGGTACCGTTGCGTTGGCAACCACATTACGAATGAGGGAAGCTCCTCCGCGTGGAATGATGACGTCCAGCAGTCCGTTCAACTTGAGCATTTCATCCACGGAAGCACGATCTGCATCTTCAACCAATTGCAATGCATCAGCAGGCATGTCTGTCGTTGTGAGTGCCTGATGCAGTACCTCCACAATTTTACGATTGGAGGACAGGGCAGAGGAGCCGCCGCGCAGAAGCACTGCATTACCTGTTTTGAGACATAATCCGGCTGCGTCTACAGTTACATTAGGACGAGCTTCATAGATGATGCCAATCAGGCCAATCGGCACTCTTAGTTTTTCAACATGTAATCCGTTTGGACGGGTAAATGTCTCTAACACTTCGCCGACTGGATCAGGCAAATCTGCAATCTGACGTAACCCTTCAGCAATGCCTGCGATCCGCTCCTTATTAAGGGCGAGTCGATCCAGCATGGATTCCGGCGTGCCTTGTTCTCTGCCGCGTGCCAGATCTTCGGCGTTTGCCGTAATGATGGAATCCGTTCCCTTAATCAAAGCATCTGCCATGACACGCAGGGCCGTATTTTTCTGTTCTGTATTCAATCGGTTCAGCTGTGGAACCGCTGCTTGGGCTTTGCTGGCTTTTTCTCTGACTTCACTCATCGTAATTCCTCCTCATATATATAAAGTTGAGTATTCCAACCACTATATAGCTTCATGTTTATTTTAACGTAATCCATTCGTCTCTATGAATAACTTCAAGTCTGTGGATGCTAGCGAGTTGTTTCATCACTTCACCACTGGGAAGTCCGGCAATGAGTCGAAGCTGGTCATCATCATAATTGACAATACCGCGACCGAGCAAGGTTTCATCCATACCAATGACCTCTACGACGTCTCCTGCATGGAAAGTTCCCAGTACCCGCTTGACCCCTACAGGTAGAAGACTGTGCCCCCCATGGACAAGGGCTTCTTCAGCACCATCATCCACAACGACTGTTCCCAGCGGAGTAGACATGAAGCCAAGCCACTGCTTTTTACGGGATAGCGAAGCGAGTCGTGTCTCAAAGTAAGTTCCTTTGCCCGTGCCATCAACTGCCTTCTGCATATCTCCGGGTTCTTTAACACTTCCCACAAATACGGGTACGCCTCCACGTGTAGCTACCTTAGCTGCATCTACTTTGGATCGCATTCCACCTGTACCAACCGATGATCCTGAACCACCGGCAAAAGCATAGATCTCAGCCGTGATTTCGGGGATACGGTCGTAACGCACGGCAGAAGGATCTTTACGCGGATCTGCGGTGTACAGGCCGTTGGTATCGGTAAGAATGATCAGATGCTGTGCCTTCACCAGGTTTGCAACCAATGCGGACAACAGATCGTTATCACCAAACTTCAATTCGTCCACCGACACCGTATCATTCTCATTAAAAATCGGAATCACTCGCTGTTTGAGCAGTTCCTCTACAGTCATGCCTGCATTACCCATGCGTTTACGACTGTGAAAGTCTGTACGAGTTAACAGAATTTGCGCCGTAGTAACGCGGTGCGCTGCAAAAGCCTGTTGATATGCCTGCATCAGTAATGCCTGCCCAACGGCCGCTGCGGCTTGTTTCTCATGTAGCAGTTTGGGGCGCTGAGGGTAGCCGATCTCCCGGAATCCAGCCGCTACCGCTCCTGAGGTGACCAGAAGTACTTCATGGCCCTGATCAGCCAATGCTGCAATTTCTCCGGCAAAAAAAGTAATCGAACTGCGATCCAGACCGCCTTCTTCCGTTGTAAGCGAGCTGCTTCCAATTTTAACTACAATACGTGAAGTCATGGTTTCACTTCCTTAAACATGATTAATAAGTGCTTCTGGAGCAGGCTTTAGCGGGTACAAAAAAAACTCCCGCCCTTTAGTTAAAAAGGACGAAAGTTCGTTACTTCCGCGGTACCACCTTTATTGATGATTAGATCATCCGGCTTCATGCCCTGTAACAGAAGGCACTGTCCTGCACGTAACAGGCCGCTCAGGGGTAGGTTTCAGAGAAGAGCCGCGGTAAATTCTTTCAGCAGGGTGGAATTTACTCTCTGGGCGCGACTGATATTCTCTTACTGGTCCCGTCATCACGTTTCGTTCAATATTTCTTATAACATACCATGGAAACTTGGCATATGCAAAGGGGTTATGGTCCTGTAAATTACTTGAATAAATTCAGCTTGCCAATCCGCTGGGCAGCTTCGCGTAATCGGTTTTCATCACTTAACAGTCCCGCGCGCACATAGCCTTCACCATGCGAACCAAAACCAATACCTGGGGCTACGGCTACCTTGGCTTCTCGCAGTAACAAGTCTGCAAATGAAGCGGAGGTATAACCGGCAGGTACAGGTAACCAGCTGAAGAATGAACCCGCTGGTTTCGAAGCTTGCCAGCCAATTGAGGAAAGAGCGTCATAAAATGCATTGCGACGCGATTCGTAGCGTGAAACCAGTGAGGCAACACATTCCTGTGAGCCAGTAAGTGCTTCCGTTGCCGCAGCCTGAATTCCACCGAAGAGACTGACATAGATATGATCCTGAAGCAGATTGATCTTAGAGACAATCTCTGCATTGCCGAGTGCGAATCCAACACGCCATCCAGCCATATTGTACGTTTTGGATAACGTATAGAACTCAATGCCCACTTCTTTGGCACCAGGGGCTTGTAGGAAACTTACGGGACGATGTCCGTCAAATCCAATCGCACCGTAAGCAAAATCACTGGCTACTACGATTTGATTTTGAATGGCAAATTCAACCGTATCTTCGTAGAACGAAAGGGGTGCCGTTGCTGACGTTGGGTTGTTGGGATAGTTCAGGAACATCAGCTTGGCCTTCTCCCGATCTTCGGCTGTAACAGCTTCGTAATCCGGCAGGAATGCATTGGACTCGAGCAAAGGCATAAATGACATGTTTGCTTTGGCGAGTGCAACACCAGACCAGTAATCCGGGTAGCCGGGATCTGGAACGAGAACGGTGTCCCCGGGGTTAAGCAGGACCTGAGGTAACTGAACCAATCCGGTTTTTCCTCCGAACAGAATGGCTACTTCAGTCTCGGGGTTCAGATCAACGTTGTAATCTTCCTTATAACGTTTGGCGACGGCTTCCTTCAGGAAAGAGTACCCTCTAAAAGGGGAGTATTTGTGGTAGAGGGGATTCTCAGCCGACTCTTGCAGTGTTTTCACAATATGAGGTGGTGTAGGTGTATCCGGGTTCCCCTGACCCAGATTGATCACGTCATGTCCACTTGCGATTTCACGATTTACATTTTGAACAAGGGTAGCAAAAAATTGCGTTGGAAGCTGTGTCATCACATCAGAAGTCGGTATCTTAAAAGCTGAACGAGCAGTTATATGGTCTGATTGGGTCATTATATTCATCACTCCGGTTTATTAAAAATGGCAAATAGTTCTCATTAATTTATCACGCCAATCCCGAGCTGTATAGAGGGAAATGCACTTGAATATACAGTACATAGGAGCAAAGAGCGGAGTATTGTACAAAACTGAAAGTGCCCATTTAGTTTTGTCCATTGAGCTGAGAGAAGCCATGTTTTATGATAATATCCGATAATGATAATCAATATCATTAATTTCTAGCACAACGCACATGATATAGGGGGAGAAATAGAAATGAAAAAGGGCATACGAAATACGGGAGTATTATTAACGATCACATGGTTATCCATCCTGCTACTGGCTTGTGGAAATCAGGCTGCAACACCTGCTACTGGCGCAGATGATTCCAAAGCAGCCACAGAAACCACAGAGACCCAAACTGCAACGGAAGAGACGAATGAGGGCGAGACCCGGATATTCAAAGACTGGACTGGCCACGAAGTTGAGATTCCTGTAAATCCGAAGCGAGTTATCTATCATGGAGAAGTTACAGGGGATCTGCTCGCGCTTGGTGTTGTTCCTGTCGGCATACTTCGTCAAGAGGGAACCGTATTTGATGATCAGGTTGCTCAGGCAGAAGATGTAGGATTTCCGATCAGTGTGGAAAAGGCGTTAGACCTGAATCCCGATCTGATTATTTTTTCCAACAGTGACGAGGCTCAATATGATCAGATCGCAAAGGTCGCACCCACGGTTACATTTGATTCATTTGGTTTAATAGAAGATCGCATGCGTATCCTTGGCGATTTGTTGAATAAGAAGCAAGAAGCGGAGGACTGGATTACGGCTCATCAAAAAGCGACGGAAGAGATGTGGACGCAACTTCATGAGAACGGAGTAAAAGAAGGGGAGACCGCTTCGGTATTCACCATGTATCCCGGGAATCGTCTGTTTGTCATGGCGGGTGCAGGATTGCCACAGTTGTTATACGGAAAAGACGGGCTGAAGCCAACCGCGGAAATCCAGAAAGTATTGGATGAAGACATGGGATTTGTAGAGATTTCGACTGAAAAATTATCTGAATTTGCCGGTGATCGGATATTTATTTTGGATCCCGTGACCGACGATGCGAAACAATCCACCAAGGAATTGCTGGATAGTACAATCTGGAAGAACCTGCCTGCGGTGAAAGAAGGGAAAGTATATCGTTTTAATATCGTAAAAGCTTCTAGTGATGCTCTTTCCAGGGAGTGGCTGTTACAAGAGCTGCCAAAACAGATGGTTCAATAATGGTGACGAGCTAGTGAGGCAGCAGTAACACCTTTGAGTAATGCAGTTATAAAAAAGTGAAAGGGGCCTTCAACATTTCGTTGAACGCTCTTTTTTTGCTGACTAAACTCATATCTGGATTATTAACAATCTCTCGCTTATAATCAGACCATACAGAATGATTGATAATTATTCTCATTTTAGAAAAACGAGGTGAACCGACATGCAGGCTTTGGATGCCGATGGGGGAGCGTTGTTCTTTTCAGCATTCATGTTTCGGCTGGATCATCTGGTACGTCGAATTGAACCACCTGAACAGGTGATGCTGGAAGTTGCTTGCGAGAAACATGCCTTCCTGATCTGCGAAGAAGGGGATGGGCGTTTATATATAGGGCATGAACAGTTTCCGTTTACTACGGGATGTGTTTATCCGCTTTCTCCGGGAGAGGGGTACCAGATTGAACATCGTAATAACTCGGAATTGAAATATATCATAATGGCTTTTGATGTTATTCATGTGTTGACGGGTGATCCCGAGCTCTTTACCCGCCCTGTATTTGAGCACAGAAACCAATTGAATGGTTATCCCTATGCTCCGTTAAGTGGGTTGCTGGAGCAGATGTATGTCATTCGGAATTATAAAACAGATGCTGAATACAGCCATCTGAATGCACAGTTCCAAAAATGGATGGAGATGATCATTACCCGGTACACTTCTCCAAAGACGGAACAGAGTATGGAAGCAAGACTACACAGCACGATTCAGTATGTGGACGACCATTATGCTGAAGAAATCACTGTACAGAAACTGGCACGACTTGCGGAGATCAGACCTGTACAATATACGACCCTTTTCAGACAACTCACGGGTCACAAGCCGCTCGATTATGTGAATCATGTACGCATCAAACATGCCAAGGACTGGCTTCGCAAATCAGATGAACCACTTCGGGATATAGCGAGTCGTGTGGGGTTTAAGGATGAGTATTATTTCAGCAGGCGTTTTCGCCAAATGACGGGATTATCTCCTCGTCAATATGACAGATCGATTCAGCAGCAGAAATTGGTACAGGATTGGTTGGGTCATGATGTGAATATTCCAGTAAATCCGGACCGAATTATGTATTACGGAGATTCCGCTGGGGATCTGCTGATGCTGGGTATTCAGTTGCTGGAAGATCGGACATATGACGCGGTCGCTCCGGTTAATGTGGAAGCCGCTGTTATCATGAAGCCGGATTTGATTATTTTTGATAGCAGTAATGAACAACAGTATGAACAACTTTACCGGATTGCACCGACGCTTGCTTACAATTCACATGCCACGTTGGAAGAACGAATGCGCAGATTGGGCAGCTGGTTTGGCAGACAACCGCAGGTTGAACAATGGCTAACCTCCTATGCGGAGCGTACCGAGCAGATGTGGGCGAAGATCCATACTGTGATTGAAGAGGGGGAAACGGCATCCGTATTTACATACCATCGGGGTGCACGATTATTTGTTATGGGCAATATCGGTCTGGCGCCTATGTTATATCATCCAATGGGATTCAGGCCAGTTACCAAAGTGAAGGAAGCACTTGTGGCAGGCAGAGCCTATAAGGAAATCTCGGCTGAAGCGGTACGTCAGTACGCGGGAGATCATGTGTTTGTTATGCTGCCTGAGGAAGTTGTGGCAAGACAGGCTACAGAGATGCTGCTGAAAAGTCCCAGTTGGCAGGCCCTTCCGGCTGTGCAAAATGGACGGGTATATCCTGTGGAGGAGTCAACATGGAATGTGGGTGATGCGCTCACGAGTGATCGATTGTTGACCCTGCTCCCTGAGTTGTTGTGTGCAAGTTCATAACAAAAACAGGCTTGCAGTCCTCAGGAGGATCAAGCTATGATAGCAGGTATTACGGTTCAGAGGAGTGCTTGTCATGACAGAAAAACAACAGGGAGAAATGCGTGTAGCCCTGATTCAGGGCGATATTCAGCTCGGAGACCCTGAGGCCAATCATAAACATATGCAGATGTTGCTTAAGCGTGCGGTAGAACAATATCCGGATCTGGGGCTGGCTGTGTTACCTGAGATGTGGAATACCGGATACGCTTTGACTCAAATTCATGAACTCGCTGACCCGGAAGGCCAGAAATCTCGGGAATGGCTGTCTGCTTTTGCTCAAAAACATCAAATTTCCATCGTTGGCGGTTCAATTGCCGAGAAACGGGATGGTCAAATATACAATACAATGTACGCTTATGATCGTGAAGGAAAACAGGTAACACGATACGATAAATTACATTTGTTCCGTCTGATGGACGAGGAGAAATATTTACAGCCTGGTGCGGAACCTGAAATTTTTGAATTGCAGAACGGTCTTACAGCGGGTGCTTCGATCTGTTATGACATCCGGTTCCCGGAACTTGCCCGCACCCTTGCTTTAAATGGTGCCAAGGCATTGATTGTTCCGGCTGAATGGCCGAAACCTCGTCTGCACCACTGGCGTACGTTGCTTACCGCACGAGCGATTGAGAATCAGATGTATGTGATCGCATGTAACCGTGTAGGTAAAGGGGGAGAGACCGAATTTTTCGGACATTCCCTCATCATTGATCCTTGGGGTGAGATTGTGGCTGAAGGTGGCGAAGGGGAAGAGATCGTGACCGGAATTATTCGTCCATCTCTGGTAGATGAGGTTCGCGGACGTATTCCCGTATTTGAAGACCGTCGACCTGGCGTTTATTTTGGCGGAAAATAAAAACTGAAATAAAATTCTTCAGAAAAAGTGTTTATTCTTCCAGGACGCGGGTAATGATAACTATCCCGTCACCAAGGAGGATGATCAATCAATGGACAACCATGTGAAAGATACGCTCAGGAGACTGGAACAGGATAACACAAGGGAAGATCACTTAAGGGCATTCTTAGAGAATGGAGCAGGAGGGCTATCACCCCCTGATTCAACTGTTCAGGACGAAGGCCGTGTAATGAATCAGCAAAACAGGCTGACAAGCGATCGTAATTTGCGTAAATAAACCGCCAGACATGAAGTTTTCTTATGTACGTTTCTACGTTAACATTATAAATTAGCATTGAGCTAAACAACTTAACAAGCAACATTGTACTGTAACCAGTTACTGTGATTGCAATGTAAGAACTCTATCCTGCGGATGCGGGAAACGAGTATATGACAAAGGCTTGGCCCATAAGGGTCAAGCCTTTGTTTTGTTTCAGTATGAAATGTACCCATACCCATAGGAGAAATTTTTTAGTCTCCCTTTGACAGTTCGGTCACGGTTTGTTGAAACGTATGGATGAATGCTTCGGCTGCCTTCGACAGCACTCTGCCTTGACGATAAGCCACAACAAGTGTTCTGCTAGGAGTAGGCTCAGCAAGTGGCACATACACAGGCACGAACTCACTGCGCGGCGCACGGGCGATAAAGCGTGGAACCAGTGTAATGCCCATACCAGTGGCGACCAGCGACTGAACGGTTTCAATATTTGTGCTCTCAAACACAACTTGGGGATCAAAACCAGCCTGCTCACAGAGATCAAATGTAAGTTTGCGGAAGCCCTGCCCTTTTTTCAACACAACAAACGGTTCATCCCGAAGCTCTTCAATTCGCACAGGAAGCGGATGTTCCGGATCTGCCCTGCGTGCCAAAGGGTGATTTGGGGGAACTGCCAGATCAATCTTTTCCTCTCCAATGGCAACGTAAGCGAGACTTGGCTCTTGTAAAGGAAGAGATAACAGACTAAGATCTGCTTTGCCGCTTGCTGTCAATTTCTCAAGCGTAAGCCCGGAGTCTTCCAATAAGGTAACCTCAATCTCGGGATAAGCTTGTTGGAACGCAGGAAGCACATGTGGGAGCAAGTGTGAGCCCGTGATCGGCATGCTGCCTACAACGACTTTACCTTTGCGAAGCTGGGAGATATCGGACATTTCCTGACGCAATAGCTCCACGGCATCTACGATCTTCTGGGCTTGCTCGACAAACGTAACACCCGCATGGGTTAACTCCACGGTACTGGTATTACGCTGAAACAGTAGCACTCCCAATTCTTTTTCCAATTTGGATAATTGCTGGCTTAATGAAGGTTGAGCAATATGCAGCTTCTCTGCTGCCCGGGAGAAATTGCGTTCGGCCGCAATTTGCAACGTATATTGAAGTTGTCTGAATTCCATCGTCATCGGTCATTCCTTTCGTTATGCCACCATTATATCATTACAGATGAAGAAATCATTAATTTCGCTTAACCGCTTGCACTCCATCAGAAGAGTTGCTATACTAATTTTGAAAACGCTTAATAAGAACCACTTACCCGGGTAAAACAAAATCAACGTTTTCATGTGTACCAGTTTCAAGTGTTAGCACAGAACCATTTCAAATGTTCATATTCTTTTTCGTTCATATAATTGAATAACATTCATCCAACGATGGCGTGTTACTGTTCGGCAGGCAAGACCTAGATTGGGTGGGAAGAGTTTCTCTTTTCCTACCCTTTTTAGGTCTTTTTTTGTTCCCATCAAGAAACGGAGGTGCACCATGAATTACAAACAATTAGCCCAATCGATTATGGAGCTGGTCGGTGGCAATGATAATATCAACACGTTAATTCATTGCTCTACCAGGCTCAGACTTACCCTGAAGAATCCGGATATGGCGAAGACCCAAGAAATTAAGAGCCTTGATGGTGTTATTGGCGCAGTGAATAGCGGCGGACAATATCAGGTTATTATCGGTAATGACGTCGCGTACGTCTACAATGAACTTGCCAAGATGATGGATACTCGGCAATCAAACGAAATTCAGGAGAAACAAAAAGCGGATTATAGCCCCAAAGGACTGTTTAATACTTTTGCCAGTGTCATTGCAGGCATTTTCCAACCTATTATCCCAGCCATTGCTGCCTCGGGCATGCTTAAGGCACTTTTGCTACTGGCGACCGTGACCGGCCTGATGTCTAAAGAGAGCCAGACATATACCGTTTTGAGTGTCATGTCTGATGCTGCCTTTTACTTTCTTCCGATTCTACTGGCCTATTCCAGTGCAAATAGATTTAAAACGAACCCCTTTGTTGCCGTTCTGTTTGGTGGAATCATGTTACACCCGAATATGATTGGTCTACTTGGCGGTGAAGATCCGGTGTCCTTTATTGGCATACCTGTTGCATCCGTTCAATATGCGACATCCGTGGTACCGATTATTTTAACGGTCTGGTTCATGTCTTACATTGAAAAATTCGCGGACAAGATCTCACCAGGACCGGTCAAAATTTTCCTTAAACCTTTGATTGTTATTCTCATTGTCGCTCCAGTTGCCCTGATTGTACTTGGACCTCTGGGGATGTATCTCGGAACGGGAATGTCCAACCTGATCTATTGGATTCAGGATAAGATTGGATGGTTGACCGTTGTCATTATGGCTATACTGATGCCTCTGATTGTCATGTTCGGTATGCATAAAGTATTTTATCCCATTATTTTCGCAGCCTTGGCTTCACCTGGATATGAAACACTGGTGCTGGTCGCGATGCTGGCATCCAATATGGCGCAGGGAGCAGGCGCACTGGCGGTGTCATTCAAAACCAAAGACATCAAGCTGAAACAAGTCGCTTTGTCTGCAGGAATTTCAGGTGTATTCGGTATCACGGAACCTGCTCTGTACGGTGTACATTTAAGGCTCAAGAAAACGCTGTTTGCCTGCATGATCGGCGCCGGAGTCGCTGGGTTGTTCGCAGGTATTGTGAATCTCAAGGCATATGCTGCCGTGGGTCCGGGGATTGCATCTATGCCTATGTTTATCAGTGAAGATCACATGAATATTATCTACGCGATCATTACCATGCTGATCTCTGCCATTGTCGCGTTTGTCGCTGTATATGTCATTGGATTTCAGGATGTTGTTCCAACAGCAGTGTCGATAGCAGGCAGTCCTACAAACAAAGCGAGAGGCGAATCTGAAATCCAGCCATCCAGAGGGATCAAATCGAAAAAGATCGTTTTTGCTCCATTGGAAGGTAAAGTTCTGCCATTAAGAGAGGTGAAGGACGAGGCCTTCTCGCAAGAAGCTATGGGACAAGGTATGGCCATTCAGCCAAGTGTTGGCAAGGTGTTTGCTCCGTTTGATGGTACCGTTGAGACGGTGTTCCGCACTAAACATTCCATCGGTCTGAGATCGGTAGAGGGGGTAGAAATTCTGATTCATGTCGGATTGGATACGGTGAAACTGAAAGGCCAGCATTTTGATGTAAAAGTGAATGAAGGAGAACAGATCTCTCATGGTCAACTCCTGATTGAATTTGATCTTGAAGCTATACAAGCGGCAGGTTATGACACGACGACCCCTGTAATTGTGACCAATTCATCAGATTATCTGGAGATACTGGGCAATGAAACTGCGGCGACAACAGGACCGGGGAAACCATTAATTACGGTGTTATAACTCGCTGAAATATGAATGAAAGGCAGGCAGCCTGATATGGAAGTCATAAAAATACTGAATTCGAGCATTGTTCTTGCCAGACGTGTTGAGGATGACAAGGAAATTATTGTGATGGGAAAGGGCATCGGCTACAGGAGCAAACCGGGAGATGTCGTGGGCGAGGATGAGATCGAGAAGATCTATGTCCTTGAAAATGAAACGATCTCTTCGGATCTCACCGCCCTGATGAAGGAAACGCCAAAAGAATATCTGATTCTGGCTGACGAAATCATCTCCCATGCCAAACATACATTGTCCCGCCATCTGAGTGATCATCTCTATGTCGCATTAACGGATCATCTGTATATGGCCATGAAGCGATTCAAGGACAATATGACGATCCAGAACCGAATGTTGTGGGAAGTGAAAAAGTTCTATCCGCAGGAGTTCAGCATCGGGTTGCATGGTCTGTCTCTCATTCAAAAACAGCTTGGACTCTCCCTGCCTGAAGAGGAAGCGGCGAATATTGCCTTTCATCTCGTTAATGCGCAGCAGAATGATGACAATATGAATCAGGTCATGATGATGACCAATACCGTCAAGGATGTACTCAATATTATCAAAATTCACTATCACGTGGAGCTGGATACACACAGCATCAACTATTCACGCTTTTTGACCCATTTGCAGTTTTTCATTCAACGGCTTTTTGAACATAAAACGTTAAACACACAGGATCATGAGCTCTTTGAGCAGATCGCGAATAAATATCCCCAGGAAGAAGCCTGCGTACTGCTAATCAAGGATTATATTGAAGCTCGGTTTGAACATACGATCTCCAATGAAGAGATGATGTATTTGATTATTCATATCAATCGGGTCATGAGTCGCAATTGAGCAAGAATCAAAGAGTTACAGAGATAATCCAAGGAGGAATACACAATGACCAATACAACAAGAACGTTTCCAGAAGATTTTCTATGGGGAGGAGCGATTGCTGCCAATCAGGCAGAAGGAGCGTGGAATGTGGATGGCAAAGGTCTGTCTACAGCCGACATTGCTATCTATCGAAAAGGTGTAGCCAAGAGTGAGTATAAAAAGCATAATGCGATCAATGAAGAACAGATCAAAACTGCGATGGAGTCTACCTCGGACAGAGAATATCCGAAACGCAGAGGCATTGATTTTTACCACCGCTATGAGGAGGATCTGGCCCTGTTTGGGGAGATGGGTCTCAAAACGTTGCGCTTATCTATTGCTTGGACCCGAATTTTCCCGAATGGCAACGAAACAGAGCCGAATGAAGCCGGTTTGCAGTTCTATGACCGCGTTATTGATGGCATGCTGAAACAAGGGATTGAACCATTAATTACGTTGTCGCATTATGAGATGCCGATGTATCTGGTGAATCACCATGGTGGATGGACGGATCGGAAAGTCGTCGAGTATTTTGTTCACTTTTGTAAAACCGTGTTCACCCGTTATAAGGACAAAGTGAAGTATTGGATTACATTTAATGAAATTGACAGCATTGTTCGTCATCCGTTTACGAGTGGTGGTATTGTGCCGGAGCGTTTCGAAAATGTGGAGCAGGCTGTATATCAGGGGTTGCACCATCAATTTGTAGCGAGTGCACTCGCAGTGAAATACTGTCATGAGATCATTCCCGGTTCCCAGATTGGATGTATGCTTACCAAACTGACAACATACGCTCATACATGTAATCCCGAAGATGTACTCGTTGCTTCCCGGGATAATCAATTCAATCTTATGTTTACGGACGTACAGGTGCGTGGAGCGTATCCGTACTTTACGAAGAGGTTTTTTGCCGAAAAAGGGATTAACCTGGATATGCTTGAGGGGGATGAAGAGATTCTGAAAGTACACACTGTGGACTTTATCTCATTCAGTTATTATATGTCCCTGGTATCAAGTGTGGATGGCGACCGATTGGAGCAGGTGAGTGGCAATACAACTGGAGGGGTGAAGAATCCGTATCTGCAAACGAATGATTGGGGCTGGCAGATTGACCCGGTAGGTCTGCGCATCTCACTGAATGAACTGTATAGTCGTTACGAGGTGCCTTTGTTTATCGTTGAAAATGGAATTGGGGCGGTAGACACGATTGAAGCGGATGGTAGCATTCAGGATGATTATCGTATTGATTATTTCCGCTCTCACATTGAACAGATGCATGAAGCGATTCTGGACGGTGTTGAACTGCTCGGCTATACCAGTTGGGGAGTAATTGATCTGATTAGTTATTCTTCTTCAGAGATGGAGAAACGATATGGCTTTATTTATGTAGATCAGGATAATGACGGCAATGGAACACTGGAGAGAAAACGAAAGAAGAGTTTCTATTGGTACAAAGATGTGATTGCGAATAACGGTTTGTAATACAGTAGTCGAACAAGTACTCTCTATAGAAGGCGTTGATATGATAACTTTCATTTCATAGCAGAAACTAGGAAAGCAGCTCTGGATTCAGGGCTGTTTTTTTATGTTCTAGATAAAAAGCATTGACAGCGCAGAGGCGGGAACGTAGTATAAGACTTATCTGATAATGATAATTGTTATCAATTGAAACCTCTGCGATGAGCAGTGGTTTATTTGTCTTTCTCTCATTATAGGTTAAACCTATTACATCTATAGATATTATATCTTGGAACAATGAAGGACAGGGTGATATATTTATGTCATTCAAGAGCTTCACTTTTTAAAGAAAACAGAGGCTCTTCCAAGGACCGAACTTATAATGAGGTGAAAATGATGAGTAAAAAAACGATGTTTGAGAAAATTTGGGAAAATCACGTAATTCATCAAGAAGAAGGCAAACCAAGCATTCTGTATATCGATCTGCATCTGGTGCACGAAGTAACTTCTCCACAGGCATTTGAAGGTCTTCGTCTCAGCGGACGTAAAGTTCGTCGCCCTGAACTGACATTTGCAACAATGGACCACAACGTTCCAACGAAAGACCGTTTCAACATTACAGATCCTATCTCCAAACAACAAATTGATACACTTTCGCAAAACTGCCGTGATTTCGGCGTGAAATTGTATGATCTGGACACGATTGATCAAGGCGTTGTACACGTTATGGGACCTGAACTGGGTCTGACTCACCCGGGTAAAACGATTGTATGTGGTGACAGTCATACGTCCACACACGGTGCGTTTGGCGCACTGGCATTCGGAATCGGAACAAGTGAAGTTGAGCACGTTATGGCAACTCAATGTTTGCAACAAGCAAAAGCCAAAACGATGGAAGTTCGTTTTGTCGGCAAACGTAACCCGGGTGTAACCGCAAAAGACATGATCCTCGCAGTCATCGCCAAATACGGTACAGACTTTGCAACAGGTTATGTTATTGAGTACACAGGCGAATCCATCCGTGAGTTGAGCATGGAAGAGCGTATGACGGTCTGCAACATGTCCATCGAAGGTGGAGCAAGAGCAGGATTGATCGCTCCGGATGAAACAACATTTGAATATCTGCGTGGACGTGAATACGTACCAGCGGATGCCAAATTCGACGAAGCTGTAGCAGGTTGGAAACAGCTTGTAACCGATGAAGGTGCCGAGTTCGACCATATGGTTGAAATCGATGTAGAGACATTGATTCCGCAAGTGACATGGGGAACAAGCCCAGGTATGGGAACCGACATTTCTTCGAAAGTTCCTGTTCCGGCTGAACTGCCTACAGAAAACGAACGTAAAGCGGCTGAAAAAGCGCTTGAATATATGGGACTTGAACCGGGAACACCAATCGCCGAGATTCCAATTGATTATGTATTTATCGGTTCTTGCACCAATGGACGGATCGAAGATCTGCGTGCAGCAGCACAAGTGGCTAAAGGTCACACGGTATCCAGTCAGGTTACAGCAATTGTTGTACCAGGCTCAGGACGTGTTAAAATTCAGGCTGAACAAGAAGGTTTGGATAAAATCTTTACGGAAGCTGGATTTGAATGGCGTGATGCGGGATGCAGTATGTGTCTGGCAATGAACCCGGATGTATTGAAGCCAGGTCAACGTTGTGCTTCGACGTCCAACCGTAACTTTGAAGGACGCCAAGGACGCGGAGGACGTACGCATCTGGTATCTCCGGCAATGGCAGCAGCAGCAGCGGTTAAGGGCCACTTTGTGGACGTACGGGACTGGAATTTCAAAACAGAAGCAGCGATCTAATCTATAACAGACAGAAGGGAGAACGTTTAATATGGAAGAATTCAAAACATTACAAGGCATCGTTGCACCGGTAGACCGGGTCAATGTAGATACAGACGCAATCATTCCGAAACAGTTCCTGAAACGGATTGAACGTACCGGATTTGGACAATTTTTGTTCTATGAATGGCGTTTTGATGAAGAGGGCAACAATAATGCTTCCTTCGAAATGAACAAACCTCGTTATGAAGGGGCATCCATCCTGATCTCACGCGCCAATTTTGGCTGTGGATCATCCCGTGAGCATGCGCCATGGGCGATTTTGGACTATGGATTCCGTTGTGTCATCGCTCCATCTTATGCAGACATCTTCTATAATAACTGCTTTAAGAACGGAATCTTGCCAATCAAGTTGTCAGAAGAGCAAGTTGAAGACTTGTTCCAACGTACAGCGACACATGAAGGCTATGAGATGAATGTAAATTTAGAAAACAAAACGATTACTGATGCATACGGACTGCATATCGATTTTGATCTGGATGAGCACCGTCGTCAATTCCTGTTGCAAGGATTGGATGATATCGGTCTGACTCTTCAACATGATGATGAAATCGCTGCTTACGAACAACGCCACGCGGCAAAACTGTTCGGTTAATCGTTAAAGTATCGCATAGCAAAAAGCTTCTGCCTCGCCCAAGGGACCTTGTTCCCATCGGTGAGACAGAAGCTTTTTGTAGTTTCAGAAGTAAATTAGCTTAATAAGTCAGCAATACATAGAACTCCTGATTTTTCTTGACCGAATACTTCAACAGATACAATAACAGCTGACTAAATAGAGAACCTAAAAATCGATTATTGAGGTAACTCCAAAGGGTCGTTTTTTGTATTCTGAAAATAGACGTAGATATAACAAGCCAAATGCACGAAATTCACAAGTGACCATACCATAAGCCATATGATTGGAGTTGATAGGGTAGTCCAGATGCCAAACCAAGGCAGCACACGTCCTCCGCCGATAAACGTAACCAGGTGGGACAGAGATAAGAGAATTAGAACCGGGATCAGTCTACCGACCGTGATCAGAATCAATTTTCTGATCGTTAGGCGTTGGTTGCTCCGACGTATGCGGAAATAGCCGTAGATGCCCCATGCAAGCGTAGCGATGATCAGCGCAATCATAATCATTTCCATATTCCGACCGTTTACAAAAGAGGTTTGGGGTTCCTGCCCCCTCATAATATCCGCTATCCCATCAATAAATGCCGAGTAATTCACATAAGCGTTTATACCAGAATTAAACATTACGGCAATGCCCATTTGCTCGTTCAAATAAACCAGTTCTTCTGACTTGTAAGTCCAGAAAATGCCGCTGTGGGAGATCGTTTGACCGTTAGATGCATCTTGGTCTGCAAGCCAGCCCATGCCGTACGGACTGATATCTCCTGCGGTATGATATTGTTTCATCAGCACAGGGGAAACGAGGCGGCCATTATATTGGGAAAGCATCCAAAGGGACATGTCCTCTGCGGTTGAAACGATGCCGGCGGGGCCCTCAATGAACCAAAGCGGTTCGGATTGACTTATAGCGCGTCCCAAGCTCAGGTAATGTCCTAGAGGGATAGTATTATTCTCATAGAATTGCTGCGTTGTATTGACACTGAAGGTATGATTCATTCCTAACGGTTCAAAAATATGTTTTTTCAGATAATCCGAAAAGCGCTCTCCGCTAACACTTTCCACGAGGTTCGCCAGCAGCACGTAATTGGGATTATGATAGCTGTAGGCTGTTCCGGGGATATGGGCAAGTTGAACCGTGTTTAATAATTGGTTCGCTTCAGCCAGTGATTGGAATTGCGGAGTCTTTGTCATATCGGGATTAATCTTGTCATTGAGACCACTCGTCTGATTCAGTAAATGACGGACCGTGATATCAAGAACGTGGGGGTCCTGTGGAGAAAGCTCTGGAAAATAGGAAGCGTAAGTCGCATCCAAGTCGATCTGACCCTTGTCCACCAGCTGCAGAACGGCTAATGCAGTAAAGGACTTGCTTAGTGAAGCAATGGGAAAAGGGGTGTTGCCCGTAACCTTCTGGCCGTCCGCCAATGTCCCGTAGCCTTTTGCGTAAAAGACCTCATCGTTATTGGCAATCGCCAGTGAAGCAGCCTTAATGTAATTGGCCTTCATGCTCCGATTCATATATTCGTCGATCTCCTGCAGCACTTCTGTCCTGTCTCTGGCTTCATTGGCGGATAAGGGGGACGCCCACGCGGTACATAACAACAAACAGCTAATTGTGATATACATTCTTTTTTTTAGTTTTAGCATGATAACACTCCTTGAATTCAAGATAAGGAGATGTTATCAGATCATTTTCAACTATTTATCAACTTGGGTCCCAATACTTGCCGTGACGCTTCCACCTCCGTTAGGACCGTTTGCAATCTGAAGACTACCTTCATGTTTTTCGCAAAATACCTTGCAAACGTAAAGGCCCAGCCCGCGATGTTCGCTCGCATCCCATACTTCGCCTCGGTAAAAAGGGAGTATAGCCTTACTCAGGGCTTCGTCAGAGAAACCAGTACCGTCCTCTGAGACGGTAATCTTCATAATACCTCCCTGAACGTCATAGTGAACGTTCACTTGACTGGTTGCGTATCTCGCCCCATTAGCCACTATATTCTCGAAAATCTGCATGACGAGATAGGGATCTACATGTACTGAGGCATTATCATATTCCACGGATGAGACGAAACGTATACCGAACTGTTTCGCGATTTGTTCAGCGCTGCCATCCAGCAAAGCCGTCAATGAAATCGTATCCATCGATTGGATGTTCAACGGCACATCCTCCAGCCTCTGAATGGAGTTCATGGCCTCTGCATAACTCTCCAGACGCAAGATGTGAAGGTTCATAGTATGGATCAAGTCCAGCACCTTTTCTTCCGACAACTTCTTCTCAGGAAGATAGGTGGAGAGAAGCTCGGCGTTTCCTTTTAACACGGACAGGGGTGTTCTCAGATCATGGGCAAAAATAGCATTGATCTGCTTGCGCTCTTCAACCGAACGCCAAAGTGTCTTAAGGTTTTTTTCCAATTGTGAGCGCATGTTTTCAAATAGCGCGATCAGCTCGCCCATCTCATCCTGGCTGTCATAGGAAATGCGGAAGTCTAGATCGTTGGCCGAAATGTTCTTGGATGCTCGTTTTAATAGCTCCAGCGGACGTTTTAGCTTCCATCTGTAAAATAGAACGGCCATGGTGACAATACCAGTCGCTACGGTGAGCAGAACCGCCGTGACGAGGGAGGGCATCACCCAATCCGTTTCTTCGAAACGCAGCCGCAGGTTCTCCGCCCAAGCAAACTCCATAGTTATAACGGCAAGCACGGCAATGAGTGTGACCACACACAACAGCATAAAAGATTGTAGCAAGGACAATCGCTTTAAAAACAGGAGTCTAGTCATGAACTTGGCCATTTGTACCCTACTCCCCAAACGGTCTCGATTTGATTATCACAGCCGTATTCCTTTAATTTGTAGCGAATTCGCCGGATATGCTCTGCGATGACGTTACTGTCACCTTGCTCGTCCATGCCCCAAATCTTTTCGTATATGCGTTCCTTTCCAAACACCATATCAGGATGCGTGGACAGCAATTCGACAATATCAAACTCTTTTTTGGGCAGTGAAATTCGCTTATCCAGGTAGTAGAGCTCCCTGGCCGTATAATCAATGACCAATTCATTGTTAAACCTTACCGAAGATTTAGTTTGGATTCGTTGTTCCCTGCGTATATGTGCTTCGACCCTGGCGCCCAACTCGCGAATGCTGAAAGGTTTCAGGATATAGTCATCGCCTCCGGCACGAAATCCCGCTATTTTATCAGCATCTTCGATTCGAGCCGTTAAGAATAAGATAGGGCAAGAGACAAAGTCGCGAATTTTTTCACATAATTGAAGGCCGTTCTGTTCAGGCATGTTGATATCTAACAAAACGAGATCGGGTTGTTTTTCCACTTTCCGCAGCGCTTCCCTGCTGTCCTTGGCCGTCATCACGGAATATCCGTTAATTTCAAAATAATCAGTCAGTAGCTTTCGAAGATCTGCTTCATCGTCCACGATCAGTATTTTAGGCATCAAGTCTCAATCTCCTGTATTCAAGTATTTGAACTCAGCATAGCAAAAATGGATGAGGAATGTAATTTCCATATGATTTCGGGTACTGGACGAATGGAGAAAGTAACCTTTTTGCCACTCAGTTTCCGACTAAATATGACAACGTTGTAACCGGATGATCAGACAATATCTGATAAACTGATTAGTAGATTATGGAAGGTTACATATTGTCATTGATGTAACGCTGCAGAGAATCAGGTCGGATGTTCAAAAGACAAAAAGAATGGTGGATGAGGTATGAAAAAATGGTCGGCAGCAGTCGTTTTTCTTCTGTTCCTATGTTTATTCCCAATCATGGCCCATGCAGACACCACGCCCTCGATTGTACTCGACGGTGTAACCATTAACCAGCAGACGGGTGCACCTGCAGAGAATATTGGGAAAACGGTCATGGTTCCAATTCGAATTGTATCCGAGAACCTGGGTTATAAGGTGAAGTGGGAGAAGGAAACTCAGTCAGTCCAGGTTCAAAAAGGAAACAGCATGATTCAAATGACGGCTGGCAAAGATGCAGCTACAGTGAATGGAAACGTGGTGAACTTGGATTCGCCCCCACTGATCAAACAGGGAACTACGCTTGTTCCGTTACGCTTTGTTGGGGAAGGCATGGGTCTGCGTGTTGGCTGGGACAATGGAACCAAGACAGTAAGCCTATTTAGTATTCCTCCCGTAGTTGAAACGGAAGGTGACAGTGACCCCGTCGAGGCACCTGTCCCGGATGGTTTGACAGAGCTTCAAGGCATCAGCTTCAGCGGAGATCGCTTGATTGTAGCAACAAACGGTAATATTAGCCCCAAAGTATCCAGTATTGGTGGGCCAGACCGAATTATTGTTGATCTGCCTTCAGCGACATTTTCTGAGGAATTCATTCAGGGACAAGCCTCTAACCCGGATGGGAGTGGACAGATTCTCGTTACGGATTCATCAATAGTTTCCAAAATCCGTTACGCCATGTTCAGTAAATCGCCTTCTACCGTGCGTGTCGTTCTGGATCTGAATCAGACGGCTACAGCCAAATGGTCTGTTGGAGATAACAATGTCTTGCTCGTTGACCTGACAGCCACGAGTGGAGAACCGACAAGCCAACCGGCAGTACCTACCAATGATGGCAAAACGATTGTGGTCATTGATCCGGGACATGGTGGTCGTCAATCGGGTGCAGTGAGTTTGTCAGGAGCTTATGAGAAGGATTTCAATCTGGCTGTAGGACTGAAGGTACAGGCAACCCTTCAAAAATACCCAAATATTGAAACGGTCATTACACGCCAGGATGATACAGAACTTTCGCTCAAACAGCGTGTGGATATTGCAGAATTGAATCAGGCAGATGTTTTTGTATCCATTCATGGAAACAAATTCACTACACCGGTACCAAACGGCATTGAAACGCTCTACAGTCGTAAAGAAAGCAAAACTTTGGCTGACACTCTTCACAAATATGTGTTACCGGTAACAGGACTCAAGGATCGTGGGGTTAAAACGGCTAGTCTGCATGTGACGCGTGAAACAACCATGCCTGCTGTGTTACTTGAACTTGGTTTTTTAAGTAACCCTACAGATGAAGCAGTCATGCTCACGGAAGAATACCAGGACAAATGTGCACAGGCGATTGTGGACGGAATTGTTGAATTTTTGGGACTGTAAATTGAATTGTGCGCAAATATGAAGGTTAGGGTATTACGTTGTTTAGAGATGTATATTTGATAAATAAGGAAAAAAGAAGACATTAAAATGTAAAAAAAGCTTGATCTGACAACGTTTTTTTTCTGTTATGTTGGAATATATTCGCAACTTTTGAGAGCGAGGGGCGTCTAATAGGTGTCTGGTAATGCCCAAGCGGTCAGTCGGAGTTGGAAAATGACAACATGCGGCAAAAAAATATGAGAATGGTAGGGGTGAAGGATGAAGAAGTTCGGTTTTTTGGTACTGTTATTTGTCTTTGGGCTCGTATTCCCGGGCTATAGTCACGCAGCAACAGACACGAAAATTATCCTAGACGGTAAAGAAATCGTACAGCCATCGGATACAAAAGCGGAAATTATCAACAGCAAGGTGATGGTTCCGATCCGGGTTGTGTCCGAAAATCTTGGATATAGCGTGGAGTGGAAGCAGCAAACTCAAACAGTGACTATTAGCAAAGACAACACTGCCATGCAGATGATTGTTGGACAGAAGACGGCAACGGTGAACGGCAGTAACGTAAACTTGGATGCCCCGCCACTCGTGAAAAATGGTACTACGCTCGTACCTCTCCGATTTATTGGTGAGGAAATGGGTCTTAAGGTGGGTTGGAACAATACCACGAAGACGGTAACATTAGTTACCCAGAATTCAGGTTCCGGAAACGGGACAACCACACCTCCGAACTCTGGCAATGAAGGCGGAGGATCGGATCAAGAAGGTCTTGTACTGGTGAACGGCATCAGCTTCAGCGACAACCGCTTCATGATTGCAACAAGCGGAAGTACGAAGCCGAACGTCTTCACGATGACAGGACCAGATCGAATCGTTATAGACTTGCCGAATACCGCATTTGCTGATTCGTTCAGTGAAGGACAGGCTCTAGACAGCAACCAGAATGGACAACTCGTCGTTAGCGGCTATCCGGATGTGTCGAAGATTCGTTACTCGTTATACAGCAACAGTCCATCTACAATTCGTTTTGTAATCGATCTGTCCAGTTCAAAAGGGTACAGTGTGCAAAATGATTCCGGACTGGTTATGATTAACCTCGACAATCAAAGTGGTACACCTGCCCCTCCAGTTGGTAATAATGGCAAAAAAGTTGTCGTTATCGATGCAGGTCACGGAGATCAGGATCCTGGGGCAATCGGTGTAACTGGTAAACGTGAAAAAGACTTCAATTTGGCAATGGCTCTGAAAGTGGAAGCCTTGTTGAAAAAAGAATCCAAAATTGACGTTGTGTTAACGCGCAGCGATGATACATTTTTGGCATTGAAAGAACGTGTGAAGATTGCACAAGACATAAAAGCGGATATTTTCATCTCCATTCATGCTAACAGTGGCCCTACTGCTGCGAACGGTGTAGAGACATTCTATACACGCTCCAACAGCAAAGCACTTGCTACAGTGATGCACAAGTATCTTTTACAGTCTTCCGGACTGAAAGATCGTGGAGTGAAAACGGCAAGTCTCCATGTGACCCGTGAAACGACAATGCCAGCAGTTCTGCTGGAAGGTGGATTCCTTAGCAATAAGAGCGACGAAGCAGCCCTGTTCACTGAGAGTTTCCAGAACAGTGTTGCCAAAGGGATTGTTGCAGGAATCAAGGAGTATCTGGGAATTAAATAAGGGACAAGCCCTTATGTTGAGGAGGCGGAGTTAGAATGAACAAGAAAATATGGATTGCAGCCTTGCTGGTAACGGTTATGGCAGTTGCTGCTGGATGTGGAAGCAAGCCAACAGCTGCTCCGAATCAGACGCAAGGCGCAGGAACTGAAAACAATGTAACCGAGGTTGAAGGCGAACCAATTACTGAACCGGTAACTGCTGAGCCTGAAGAGAATACAACGCCTACAGAATCGACGGAAGGCAGTTCGGAGGAAGAGACTACAACTACTCCGCCAAGCGAAACGTCTACGGAGAAGCCGGCAACTTCCGAAAGTAATGAAAAGAAAACGATCACTGTATTCTATACGGATGAAGAAGAACTGGAGTTGCACAAAGCTTCGGCAGAGATTTCATACGCATCGGATGATGCCAAATATAAAGCTGCCTTTGAATCACTGCAACAGAGCAAAGACGCTAAACTGGTTCCGCTGTGGTCTAAAGAAATTGAATTGAAGTCTGTTCAGTTCAAGGATGGAGCTCTTACGCTGGATATTCATATGCCAGATACGGCTCGTCTTGGAGCAGGTGGAGAGTCTTATGCGCTGGATGCTCTAAAACAAACGTTCTTCCAGTTTGATGAAGTAAAATCACTTGATTTACTGGTGGATGGTCAGCAGACAGAGAGTCTGATGGGCCATGTGGATCTTGAACATCCAATGACAAGATCCGAATAGGCTGTACAGCATGCTGTTGTACCGGGAATCCACGGAATATGGGTCGTTTTACATGAGAGAGGGGAATCATAGGTGACTTTTAAATATAACCATACATCACACTCTAAAAAAGTAGTATCAGCCGTGCTTGCAGGCATGATGGCCCTTAGCGCCGGCGGAGCTGCCATGGCAGCAGAATCAACAGAAACGGGGCAGGGTCAGACTGCTGCAATAACAAATACGGCTGCACCAACTGGTTTGTTCAGTGACATCAAGGTCGGATACTGGGCTGAGAAACATGTGTACAAACTGGCATATCAAGGTATTCTTCTCGGTAACAACGGCCTGTTCCGTCCAGGAGACGCGGTAACACAGCAAGAAGCTGTAACGATGGCAATCCGTTTTATGAATCAAGAGGGCCAGTTGAATACCGACACGGCTGCGGCATTACCGACAAACATGGAAGTGGGAAATTATTTCAAGCCATATGTCGCGCTGGCACTTCAACTGGGACTGATTGACAAAACGGAAGAATCAACGGTGGATGTATCCAAGACCTCCTGGGGTCAAAAACCGGCTTCACGGGAATGGATTACGAAATTGTTAATCCGTTCATTGGACAAGGATGCTGAAGCGAAGGCACAAAACAATCAATCTACCGGATTTGCTGATAATGCAAGTATTTCCGAAAGTGGTAAAGGTTATGTCAATCTGGCTGTTAGCCTGGATCTGGCCAAAGGTGTTGAAGGCAACAAATTCAATCCAACTGGTTCCGTAACCCGTGCTCAACTGGCTACCTTCTTCAGTCGTGGTGAATCGTTAACGGATACAACGTACCCGAACACATCCACGGGTTATGTGACAGGATTGAAAGATGGGCAGATCACGCTGGTTGTGGACGGCAAAGCCGTTAACTTCGCAGTGAACAGCAGTACGCCTTACTTTACGAAAGACAGTGAAACTCGTGCTTCCGCCACAGATGTGAAGCTGTATACAAAAGTTATGGTTGTAGGTTCTGCAGGTGGGGCTTCCTATGTGGAAGTTGTTGATGCTACACCGCAGGTGGAAAGTGTTGAAGGTACATTTGCACGTTCATTGTCTGGTAATAAAATTGGTATCTTTGTGGGCGAGAATTACGAAACGTACAGTTATGATGAGGCAACTGCATTCATCGATCAGAATGGTAATGCAATCAAACTGTCCGATATTACGGCAGATAGCATCATCGAAGTACAGCGTGAGACGTTCTCGACTGACAAAAAAACAGTTGCTATTCGTGTGAAATCCGGCATTGTTAACAAGAGTGACAATGGCGTAGTTGCTGAAGTATCCACTTCTGGCAAAACGATCAAACTTGTCAATGCAGCGGGTGCAACAGAGCAGTTTGCATACAATGACAATCTGCTTATCACATATCAAAACCGTATCATGTCAGTGGCTGATCTCAAAGCCGGCAGTGCCGTGAAATACACCGTAAAGGACAGTGTTTTGCAAACTATCACATTGTCTCAAGGTGTGGAGCAATCTGTGCGCGGAACATTGGTTGAGATCGGTGGCAACCAGTCCACGTTAACGTTCAAACGTGAAGGGGGTTCCCTTGAGGCGAAACTGCTGATTGAAAAGCCAGAAGTCATTATCAATGGCATTCAGGATGCAACGCTGAATGATCTCATCACGGATGCAACGAACGGGGATCAGGTGGAGTTGACATTGAACTCTGAAGACCAGGTAACGCGTATTCAGGTGATTGGACGTCAAATGGAACCTATGAACGGGGTAACGGTTGTATCTTACAACAGCAAAACAAAGGTACTTACCGTGTTGGACAACAACAAAAAACCGTTTGTATTTACATTGGACGAAAAAACCAAACTGGACTACAATACGACCAAACCTACACTCGCTGGTCTGGAGTCGATTTTAAATGATGGTCGCAAATTGGATCTGACCTATGTGGGAACACGTGCGTTGTCCGTTAAAGTGATTTACAAGTATGAAGGTACGATCAGCAACATTGACACAACGGGCAGAAAAATCAGTGTGTTGTCTGGTAATCAGACGATTACAGTGCCTTATACTACCTTACCTACGGTTGAGATCTATAACAAATCGGGCGCAAGTCTGGGAGATTTGAAGATTGGTGACAAAGTGACCGTAACGCTTGGAGCAAATCAGGATGTAGTGCAGAAGGTTTCACTGAACACTGTGGCTCAATTCGAAGTGGTTGCCTTGGAAGCAAATAGTCGTATTCGAGTAAAATCCGATCTGTTGACAAGTCAGTTCTACGTGGATCAAGCCGTACTGACAGGAGAGAGTGGTCAGACGATCACGCCTTCACAACTGACAGCAGGCAACCTGATTAATGTAACGTTTGAAGGAGCTACGCCAAAAGCGGTTCAAGTCGTGAAGCGTACGCTGGCTGAGGTTACAGCGGTGGATGCTTCATCTGTAACGCTCAAACAGTTTAACGGCCAGACTGAAACCGTGCCTGTTAGCGGTTCGGTTAAAGTCGTAAAATCTGGCTCCACATTAACTTCACTGACTAGTCTTACGGTCGGAGATCGTGTGGAAATGACAAAAGATACGGATAATTCCACACGCTTCAGAGTACTAACTGTCATGAGCAAACAATTCTGGTCTTATGATGGCGTTGGTAACCAGATTTTGGTTAAACGGGAAACGACAGCAGACACAAACTATCGTTTTGCACTCGGATCAAGTGTATTTGTTCACCAGGGTGACAATACTTTAAGCGTGCAATCTCTCAGAGATAATGATAATATTGTATTGTATCTCCTGAACAATGTTATTCTGGAGATTCAAAAACAGTAATCGTTTCTTTTCGAGGATCAAAAGAATGACCGTCTTGATACGGGATCTTTCCCGCATCAAGACGTTTTTTTTGCAAGCTTTTTGAGGTCCCCGCAAAGTACTCGGATGAAGCTTCGAAGTAAGGCTCCGCAGAGTGGAGTCATTTTGTGGGAGGTAGCTCTTCATGAATGCAGCGACGGTTAGACATATACTCGAAACTATGGAAGCAATGTTTCCTGATGCACATTGCGAATTAAATCACAGCAATGCATTTGAATTGACGGTAGCTGTCCTTTTGTCTGCCCAGTGCACCGATGAAACGGTGAACAAGGTAACCGCAGATCTGTTCCAGAAGTACAGAAGCCCAGCAGATTATCTGGCAGTTCCTCTCGAAGAGTTGGAACAGGATATTCGGCGAATCGGTTTGTACCGGAACAAGGCCAAGCATATTCAGAACATGTGCCGAATTTTAATAGAGCAGTATGGCGGTGATGTACCGCAGGAACATGATCAGCTTGTGACGCTACCAGGTGTCGGGCGGAAAACCGCGAATGTAGTTGTTTCCAATGCGTTTGGAGTACCGGCAATTGCGGTAGATACTCATGTTGAACGTGTATCCAAGCGGCTGGCGCTTGCAGGTTGGGATGACTCCGTACTTGAAGTCGAAAAGAAACTAATGAAGCGCGTACCCCGGGACGAGTGGACTTTAACTCACCACCGGTTTATATTTTTTGGACGCTACCATTGCAAGGCACAGAACCCTGCGTGTCATATCTGTCCATTGCTGGACATATGCAGGGAAGGGAAAAAACGTATGAAAACGTCCCAAATCAGGAAAGATAAGGAACGTGTCACCACCCGAAAACGCAAAATAAATTAATGAGCAGAAAAGGATGAATAATCATGAAATGCATTTCCGTGTACACTGACAATTTTGAGGCCTTCTCCGATATCTTTGAACAAATCGTTGAACAGGAAATGGCTGAAAATGAAGAAAAAGAAGTAGAAGGTATCACAGTAAGCCACTCTGGCGACGTGCCTGAACATTATCTGGAGCGTATGTCCGTTAAACCTGAAGTTGTTGTTATGAGAGACAAAGGCAGAGACATTACAATTCTGCAACATGGACAAGTATTTGAAATCTTGCTACCTTCCATGGAGAACGCAGTTTCATAAGAAGTGATTACACTATTGTTTCTGTTGTATTAATGTCATGAGGATCGTTGTGGTTAAGGTGATCACATCGCATTCATGCAACAGACACTTGGCGTAAGCATTTGCTAAATACCGAGTATAAAACGTATTACAGATAAAACCGACTTGTTCGGTTTTATTTTTTTTAGATTATAGAACTTATACGTCCATTTATGTATATTCAATTCCAACCGTTCAAATTCAAACTTGATAATGTTAAAATAAATGTTGTAAAAGAGATAGACGTCGAAACGGATGTCAAATTAGAGGAGCCAGGGGGAAGGCCAGTCATGTCCAGAACAGATTACCCAAAAGAAATGGCCAAACCTCTGCTTCCGCTGCGTGAAGCGATGGAGCAGACAGGGGACCATACGGCTGTACAGGCTATAACGGATTTAATCAGCAAGGCGGAAATGAAACATCTGACGATTGCGTTCTGTGGTCATTTCTCTGCAGGCAAATCGAGTCTCATCAACAGTTTATGCGGTAAGCGGGTGCTGCCTTCAAGTCCCGTTCCAACAAGTGCAAATGTGGTATCCATACGTAATGGTAAGCCAAGAGCGCTTATTTATACTACTCCAAACGTAAGCGCTGACAATGGAGCAGGAACACTTGAAGTTTCTCCAGAGGAATTGGAGGCGTATTGCAAAAATGGTGGAGCTTATAGCTCAATTGAGGTATGGGATGATATTCCTCTGCTGAAAGATGATGCTGTCCTGCTGGATACACCAGGTGTGGATTCAACAGATCGCGGACATAGTCTCGCAACCCATTCAGCGCTCCATCTGGCGGATGTGGTGTTCTATGTCATGGACTATAATCATGTTCAGTCCGAGACAAACCTTTCATTTGCCAAGAGTCTGTCGGATTGGGGCAAACCGTTGTTTTTGATCGTGAACCAGATCGACAAGCATCGGGAGCGTGAGCTCTCTTTTGACCAATATACCGAAGGTGTCGAAGCTATATTTGCGGCCTGGGAAGTCAGATATGACGGACTGTTGTTTACTTCCCTCCGCGACAAGCAGCATCGCTACAACCAGTGGGATGTGCTTCCGGAACTCATTGGACACATGATGCAAGAGAAGGAAGCGTTAATTACGCACAGTTTGGCAAGTTCGGCCAGTCATGTAACGGAGCAACACTTGACGAGAGAAGCCGAGAAACGTGAAGACGAAGAGAATTCCCTGCTGGATGAGATTGGTGGCAAGGAAGGAATTGAACGCTTGGAACGAGAGCTGGAGCTTCTTGATCAACAAGCAGCAGACATTCGTACCGGGCCTTCGCGAGTGCGTGAGAAATTCCGGGCAGAGCTGGAACCTCTTCTGGCGAATGCAAATCTTACTCCTGCGGATATTCGTGCGTCGGCTGCCGCCTATTTGGAGAGCCGCAAACCAGGTTTCAGGGTAGGCTTATTGTTCTCAGGTGGCAAAACCGAGCAGGAGAAACAACGCCGTGCTTCTGAGCTGGTAAGACTGTTACAGGATCAGGCTTCCGGACAAGTTGAGGTTCATATTCGTACGATGCTTAGACAGCTGGGTGAATCCCATCAGCTATGGGGAGCGGAGTGGGAGCAGGCGCTTAATACGGAACTGCCTGCTGTAGATGAGGCACTGCTGGAGATGAAACGCAGTGCGAGTGCAGAGGTATCTCCAGAGTATGTGATTCAGTTTAGTAAAGATGTGCGGGGCGAGATTGAGGCCCGCTATCGCAAGTCGGCCATGATGCTGGCCGACCGCATGCTGGAGGCGCTGGCAACGCGAGGCGAAGCCGCGCTTCAGGCGCTGGACGCCAGCCGCGCAGCGCTGCTGGCGCAATCCGCGGCGGCGGCGCGCTACACGGCGCTCCAGCGCAGCGCCGCCGCAGAGGCAGCAGGGCTGCGCAGCCTGCTGCCCCATGCGGGCCCTCTCCCCTCCGGGCTATTGCCGGAGGTGAAGGGCCCGCACGTGCCCGCGGTGCCAGAACCGGGCGAAGCTCCCGGTTCGCATGCGGGCACGTCAACGTCTGTGGCTGCGCAGCCACAGACGTCAGAGGCACCGCCAGCGCAGCGCGCAGTCGCGGCGGCGGTGCCTGGGCCATCGTCGTCGGCTGGCGCTGAACGACGCCGACGCCTGGACGCAGCAGCGGCACGACTCGAAGCCGCTGCTGCGCTGGTAGAGCCGTACCCCGCCATGGGGTCGGCGGTACGGGATCTGCGTGCACGCGCGGCTTCGCTTGCGGGCGGCACGTTCACATTGGCGCTGTTCGGAGCATTCAGCGCCGGCAAATCCTCCTTCGCCAACGCGTTGCTGGGCGAAGCTGTACTACCCGTCTCGCCGCATCCAACAACAGCGGCGATTAACCGAATCATGGCTCCTGCCGGGGGCGCGGAGCATGGAACAGCTCGGGTCCGGATGAAGACCCGGGAAGCCTTCCAGGAAGATCTCGGCTATTCCTTCCGATTGCTCGGACTGGGTGAGCCTGGAGCGGAGTGGCAGAAGCGAGTACGCTCCCTCTCACCACAGGATGTGCATCCGGCGGGGCGCCCGCATTACAGCTTTTTGCAGGCAGCGGCAGCCGGCTGGGAAGAAACAGCGGACCAGTTAGGTCAGGATGTGCTGGTGGATCTGGACGGTTATCGTAACTTTGTCGCTAACGAGAAAAAGTCCTGTTTTGTAGACAGTATCGATCTCTATTACAGTTGCGATGTGACTGAACAAGGCATTGTACTGGTAGACACACCAGGAGCGGACTCCGTGAATGCTCGTCATACGGGTGTAACCTTCAATTATATGAAGAATGCGGATGCACTCATTTTTGTAACGTATTACAACCATGCTTTCTCACAAGGAGATCGCCAGTTCCTGAATCAGTTGGGACGTGTTAAAGATAGTTCTGCCATGGATCAGATGTTCTTTGTTGTGAATGCCAGTGACTTGTCTTCCTCTGAGGAAGAACTGGAGCAGGTTCTCGATCATGTGAGTACCCAACTGCGCAGTAATGGAATTCGGGCACCACGACTCTTCCCGGTATCCAGCATACTGGCGATGGAAGGCAAGATGGCAGGTGATTCGAAGCTGCTTGAGCAATCCGGTTTTATCCGTTTTGAGGAAGAGTTCAACCAATTTGCAGGCAGAGAATTAGCCGATCTTGCTGTAGGTGGAGCTTCCGAAGAGATGGCACGTGTCATTCAGCGGCTGAAGAAGCGTGCGGAAGATGCGGCTCAGGGGGAGGAAGTATTGCAACAACGGCGGGATGAACTGGAGACGATCCAGGGACAGTCACGCCAGCGCATACAGCAACTTGCAGCAAGATCCATGAAGGAAGAAATGTCACAGGAAACAGCAGAATTGCTCTTCCATGTGCGGCAGCGACTTGCCTATCGCCTTGGTCTATTCATGGCAGAAGCATTCCATCCATCTGTACTTCGGGAGGATCGGGGCAATCTGAAGATGGCTTTTGCAGCCTGTGGACGTGAACTGTTACGCATGATTGCGATTGAACTGGAGCAGGAACTGCTTGCTACCACGCTCAGACTCGAACAGGCAGGTCAGTCCTGGCTGATGAAGCAAGTTACGGATTGTATAGATGAGGTGAGGCAGTTATCAGGGGGCGTGGATGTGTCACTGCCACTGAACGAACGCTGGAGTACACCTGTGCTTGAAGAAGTTCGTCTGGAAGAACCGTCTGGATGGAAAAGCTATTTGAATTATTTCCGCAATCCGAAACAGTTCTTCGAAGGGGATGGACGTCAGCGGTTACAAGAGGCACTTGATCCTGTCCTCAAACAGATGATCATTGAAGTTCTTCCTGCTGCGCAAGACAAGTTGATTCAGTTTTATGACAACCAGCTCTGTCAATCATTGCAACACCAATCCCGTCAGTTGGAGGAACGTCTGGACGAGGCGGTAAGTGGAATTCAAGATACACTGGAGAGCGGAATTCCGGCGGAGCAATGGACCGGCTTGTCTAACCAACTGGAACAGATTGAACGCAGTTAAAATCACGGCATAACGCGTATTCTCTGGAAGTCTTTGTAAAACAAAATGAATGATACAGCAACACATTGAAAATGTTGCGAAAATCAACCCAAAAAGGCCCCTGCCGAAAAGGCATATAGGGAGCCTTTTTTTGGTACGAACAACCTGAAATAAAGAGAATATTCAAACATTTGATTGAAAGGTGGGTATTTACCTTCGTTAATGCGTCAATAAGCTGAAAGCAGGCAGAATATGGTCTGTTATTCGCTTTGCCGCGAATGGGGTACGGTGATAAACTTCATAAATGTTCATAGTATTTTTGAACGACATAAGAGGAGGAGAAACATGGATGTTCTTAGGCAACTGCAAACCTTTTTTTGGGAAAAGCGAACGTATTTATTTGTATCAATCTTGTTCCTCGCCTTAGCGACCGCACTTGGGTTAGTGTATCCGTACATGCTGAGGATACTGATTGATGACATCATTGTTCCGCGAACTTTTGAAGACGTTCCCATAATTGCCTTGACTGTGTTAGGTGTAGTTATTTTGAAAGCGGGAATGCAGTTTTTACATGGCTTTTTTGGAGGACGCTTGGGTAACTTCCTGGCGTACAGACTGCGTAATGCATGTTACGAAAAGCTTCAATTTTTATCCTTCCGTTATTATGATACGGCCAAGACAGGTGATCTGATGTCCCGCCTCACGGGAGATTTGGAAGCCATCCGTAACTTTATCGGATTTGGTTTCGCCCAGATTCTTAACATGGTTTTCATGGTCGTATTTGGCGCAATCATGATGATGACCATGAGTTGGCAGCTTACGCTGTTCACGCTCATATGCATCCCATTACTTGCCTTCGTTGCGCTGAGATTCGAATCCAAAATTCACCCTGCGTTTCAGGAGATGCGGCTGGCGCTCAGTTCACTGACAACAGCGGTACAGGAGAATATTACTGGCGTACGTACGGTAAAATCCTTTGCACGTGAGCCTTATGAAGTGGAGAAATTCTCCATACGTAATGAGCGTTACAAAACAAATCAGATTCATGCCGCAACATTGTGGAGTCGCTATTTTCCGATCATGGAGATTCTTGCTTCGGTGAGTATCGTGCTGTTGCTGGTGATCGGTGGAAGAATGGTTATACAGAAGACGCTGACACTCGGTGAACTCGTTGCCTTTTTCAGTTTGATCTGGTACATAATCGGTCCAATGTGGAACCTTGGGTTCCATATCAACAACTATACGCAATCCAAAGCTTCAGGTGAACGGGTGCTCGAGCTGCTGAATACGCCAGTGGATGTGGAAGAAACGCAAGATCCGGTCATTGTGGAGGCAGACCAGGTGAACGGCCATGTGACATTTGAATCCGTTACCTTTGCCTACGGCAACAAAATGCCAGCAGTAACCGATATTAATTTTGACGCTGCACCCGGTTCTGTAATCGGTTTCCTCGGGGGAACAGGGTCAGGTAAATCGACCATCATTCAGCTTCTGATGCGTGCCTATAACGTGAACTCAGGAACGATCAAGCTGGATGGCAAAAACATTAAAGACATAGGCATCCGCAGTTTGCGGAGTCAGATCGCTTCTGTTTTCCAGGAAACATTCCTGTTTTCATCCAGCATTCGTAATAATATTTCCTACGGGCTTAAGAACGTCACCATGGATGAGATCATCCGTGCAGCCAAGCTGGCCAAGGCTCATGACTTCATTATGGAGTTCCCGGACGGATATGACACGGTGGTTGGTGAGCGCGGTATGGGTTTATCGGGTGGACAGAAACAGCGGATTGCGATTGCAAGGGCTTTGCTGAAAAATCCAAAAATTCTGGTACTTGATGATGCAACCAGCGCCGTGGACATGGAGACAGAACACGAGATTCAGTCCGGTTTCCAGGAAGTTATGCGCGGCAGAACGACATTTATTATTGCACACCGGATATCTTCACTACGACATGCAGATGAGATTTTGGTGCTCGATGAAGGTCGCGTGGTACAACGTGGTAAACATACCGAACTCATTGAAGTGCCTGGACCATATCAGGATGTTTATAAAATTCAATATGCAGATTATATTGCCCGCGGTAAGCGGGAGGCTGGGGAGCAGGTGAATTCATGAGTGCCGAAACGATAGCAGACAGGCGCGAGGCAAAAGTGGCCTCTGAGAAGAAACTGAATGAACGATTTGTGTATCAGGATGATGAAATTATTGAAAAACCGTTTAACTGGAAAGAATTTGGACGTTTATTTGCATACATGAAACCTTATGCGAAACAACTGTTACCACTCGTTATTCTAATGATGATCTTGGGTACCATTACAAAATTGTCCGTACCTTTTCTGATCAGTCTGGCGATTGACCGTGCCATCGCACCGGCAACGGGGTTGCCAAGCATGACTATGCTTTATCTTATTGCAGGCTCCATATTTGTGTTGTATCTCATCCAGTGGGCTGCCAATACGTACCGGATCAAATTGACAAACATTATCGGACAGCGTGTTATTTATGACCTTCGCTCGGATCTGTTCAAGCATATCCAGAAGCTGTCCTTTAACTTCTTTGACAAAAGACCGGCAGGTTCCGTACTGGTACGTGTTACGAATGATATTAACTCCCTCCAGGATCTATTCACTAACGGTGCAGTTAACGTCATGATCGACTGCGTACAGTTGCTCGGGATCATTGTGATCTTGCTGTTGATTAACTGGAAACTGGGTCTTGCCGTGATCATTACGGTGCCAATCATGTTTATCATCTCGACCAAACTGCGGGTGCTGATCCGTCGGGCTTGGCAGGATGTGCGCATGAAGAACTCTCGGATCAACTCCCACTTGAATGAATCCATTCAGGGGATTCGAGTGACTCAGGCTTACACACAGGAAAAAGAGAACATGAAATATTTTGACAACATGAACCTGTCCAGCAAAAAGTCATGGGATAGAGCATCAGCGATGAACCAGGGCTTTGGACCGCTGATTGAGATTACCGGCGGATTCGGTACGTTAATCCTTTTCTGGTTTGGTGCTTACCTGATTCAGGAAGGTCAGTTGACCGTGGGATTACTTGTCGCTTTTGCCAACTATGTCGGCAACTTCTGGGACCCAATCAACCGTCTGGGACAGATGTACAATCAGTTGCTGGTTGCAATGGCATCATCGGAGCGTATCTTCGAATTCATGGATGAAAAACCAAGTATTGCGGATAAACCAGGTGCCAAGCCACTTCCTTCTATTAAAGGGGATATCGCATTCGAAAATGTGGTGTTCGAATACGAGAAGGGCAGACAGGCGCTGAAAGGGATCAGCTTCTCAGCGGCTGCGGGACAATCGATTGCACTTGTTGGTCATACGGGCTCAGGTAAAAGTACGATCATTAATCTGATCAGTCGTTTCTATGATATATCCGGCGGACGTCTCACCATTGACGGACAGGATGTGCGGGATGTAACGGTAGAGAGTTTACGCAGCCAGATCAGCATTGTATTACAGGATACCTTCATCTTCTCGGGTACGATTCGTGACAATATTCGATTTGGACGACTGGACGCAACGAATGAAGAGGTGGAGGACGCAGCCAAAGCAGTCAATGCACATGAGTTCATCATGAAGCTGCCTGGCGGATATGATACTGAAGTAGAGGAACGCGGGAACGTATTATCCATGGGACAGCGACAACTGTTATCCTTTGCCCGTGCGCTGCTTGCTGATCCACGCATACTGATCCTGGATGAAGCTACAGCCAGTATTGACACGGAGACAGAGCTTAAAATCCAGGAAGCGTTGAAGGTGCTGTTGCAGGGAAGAACGTCCTTTATGGTCGCTCACCGTCTCTCAACCATCCGGAATGCAGATAACATTATCGTCCTGGATCATGGTGAAATTAAAGAAGAGGGTAACCATGAGCAGCTTATCCAAAAACAAGGCGTGTATAATGGATTAATTGAAGCTCAATACAGATTTTTGTGATGAAACCTTCGGACGCCTGTGAAGCGTCTGAACACATATGAACTTATAACACTCTGGCGTTCTATAGCCTGATCTTTCAATAATAAGCGCATCTTATTCATTGAAGAAAGGTTAGAGGATAGCCGGAGTGTTTTTTTTATTCGTTAGTGTGGTATGTTATATTTTTGAAGAATGAAATCAATACAATCGTTCATGGCTGGAGGGAGATCAATGCAGATGGACAACAACGAAATAAATTCAGAGCATTTGGATCACCTGGATCATATGAATTTTAGGCTCCTTCACGTGAATTATACAAGTGATCCAGCGACGGAGTGGCTTCTGAGGAAACACTTCATTGAAACATACATGTTATTATTTGTAGCCAGTGGGCAAGGGTGGTTAAAGATAGATGGCAGTTTCATTGAATTAAAGGCGGGCGGACTGTATGTAGGCTTCCCGGGGCAACTGGTTGAGGCAAATGTGCATTCGTTGGATGAAAGAGGCGTGTATCACATGAGTTTTGATGTCATGTACGCACTGGAGCAGGAGGGTGGAACAGCCCTTGAAATGATGAAGCAACTTTTACGTAATGAAGTAAATGGCGAGGTCAGCTCATCTTCACCCGTTGCTGTTGGCGTGATCTGTCAGATGATTTACCACCACACGTTGAAGAAGGATGGTTTGCAAAGGTACTATGGTCAGATTCGTTTTCAGGAACTGTTGTATACCATGTTTTACGACGTGGCCCTTACCGAAAAGACGGACCTGGCTTCACCAATTGAACATGTCAAAGGTTACATGGAGCAGAATTATTCGAAGAGATTAACCATTGAGGAATTAGCAAATGTGGCACGAATGAGCCCTCGACATTTCATGCGTTTATTCAAGAAAAGGTATGGTTATAGTCCAGTGGACTATCTAACGCTATACCGAATTAAACAAGCCCAGATCTTAATGAGAAATGATCACAGTTATCGACTCAAGGATGTGGCATTGTACGTGGGTTATCAGGATGAGACGTATTTCCGGCGTAAATTCAAGCAAATCTCTGGCATTCCACCAGCAGCGTTTATACGTAATAGCAAACAAAAAATTGCTGCAGTTCATTCTGTGAGCATTGGTATACTGCTTGCATTGCAGATCATTCCCTGTGCCGCGCCGGCAAGTCATCCGTGGACATACTATTACCGACGTAAATATGAAACGGACAAAGTTATGCCACTCGCAGAGAGTGAGACCACCTGGCTGGAACAGCTTCGATTAGTTAAACCTGATTATATTATTACTGTTGGGGCGGAGTCTGAGGATTTGCAAAGACAGCTTCATTCCACTGCTCCTGTGTGTGACCTCCCGTGGGAAAAAGGAGATTGGAGAGAGCATTTGAGATATGTTGCAAGCTTTTTGGACAGGTCTGATATTGCAGAGGTATGGCTTCAAAGATATGAAGAGAAGGCAACGACCATAAAGGACCAGCTTGAGGATTTCATACGAAAAGACAGATTAGTTGTACTCAAAGTTTATGGTGAAGCGTTGCAGATGTTAGGCCCAAGGAGCATTGCTTCCGTTTTTTACGTTGATATGCAAATGGAGGGTCCCGAAGGAGTTGAGACTTATTGGGAACGGGGCACAGTAACCATTAAGGAGTTATCTGTTCTCAACGTGGAAAGAATATTATTGATTGTTGGTGATGATGAGACATCCAGGCAGACATGGTCTGCTGTACGTAAGTCTGAAGAATGGCTTGAGTTGTTAGCGGTACAGAATGGCAGAATGGATATCCTTTTGTCGAGCGTCCTGCTGGACTACACTGCGTTTACTCATGAGCTTATGTTGGATGAAATATTAAAGTTATGGCAAGATCGTCCATAGCAAAAAGTCTGAATAGTCAATATCATACCTGAACATATTTTAATATACTTACTCCTATATCAAATGATAATGATAATTATTATTAATTAGACGTTGTCATAACTAAATGCCATATAGGGGGTACATAAAGAATGAGATTCAGATGGTTAACGGTACTATGCACCATGATGTTGGTGCTCATTATTGCGGCTTGCGGTACAGCGGGGAAAGATGAGGCCACGAGCGAAGGACAGAAGACTGGTTCTGCCAATACATCCACAACAGAAACAAGTCAGGTAAAAAAAGTGACTACAAAGATGGGAGAAATTGAAATCCCGGTTGAACCACAAAGAGTAGTGGGTCTGTCCCTTGTATATCCGGAGTTTTTGTATGCACTTGGCATCGTACCTGTTGCTGTGCAGAACTATCACGAGGATCATCCTTCTTATTTGGAAGAGCCATTCGCGAATACCATGAAAATGGGCATCGCACGAACGCCGAATTTTGAAGCGGTTATGGAGACAATGCCTGATTTGATTATAGCTCCTGACTGGTGGTCCGAAAAGGATTATGATCAGCTTTCTCTGATTGCACCGACTGTACTTCTTCCACAACGTGATGATTGGCGGGACGAATTACGTGATATTGCCAAAATTCTGGACAAAGAAGAACAGGCAGAAAAGGTTATTGAAGATTTGGTAGCGAAGGAAAAAGTTGCAGCCGACAAATTAAACGAGATGATCGGAGAAGAAACAGTTCTCTATATTCGAGTCATGGAAAAAGAAATCGTCCTTCACGGGGAGAACCTTGACCGTGGAAACTTCGTGCACAAGCGTCTGGGTATGAATCCGCTCCCGAATTTCCCGAAAGATCAAGTTGCCATGTCCGTATCCATGGAAGTGTTGCCTGAATACGATGCAGATCACTTGATCGTTCAACTGGATGACGATAAGAATCCTGAAATTAAGAAGAAATTTGAAGAGATGTTGGCAACTTCACTATGGAAAAATCTGAAAGCAGTCAAAAATGATCATGTGTACATGGTTGGTGGTAAAGAATGGCTCAATCTGGGGATGTCTCCACTGGCTGATCAGTATGTTATTGATGACATTGTAGCTGTTTTTGAAGAGAAAAATAAATAAAGCAAACGGTTCATGTTACACATATCTCTAAATTCACTACTAAATAACAGGATGTGTCCAAAATGAATAAGGAAGATATCTATGACTTGACCATCGTCGGAGGCGGACCGGCAGGATTATATGCGGCCTTTTATGCCGGGATGCGTGATATGAGAGTTAAGATCATTGACGGCAAAGACCAACTTGGTGGTTTTCTGCATACCTATTCCGAAAAAACTATTTGGGATGTGGGTGGCCTGCCACCAATGAAGTGTTCAAAGTTGATTGAGTATCTGGTTCAGCAGGCGAATACCTTTAATCCAACGGTTGAATTGAATTGCATAGTAGATCGGTTCGCTCGACTGGACAACGATATTTTGGCTCTGTATACTGCTGAAGGCGACATACACTATACGCGTACAATCATTGTTGCAGTAGGCCGCGGTATCGCAGAAATTCAGAAATTGGAGCTTCAGGAGCCGATTGAATATGAGCATGAGAATCTTCATTACACCGTGCAAAATCCAGAACATTTTTCTGGGAAGCGTGTGCTCATTTCAGGAGGAGGCAACAGTGCAGTAGATTGGGCAATTGAACTTGCTCAACTTGCACGGAGCGTAGTGGTCGTCCACCGAAAAAATGAGTTTCGTGCAATGGAACGCAATGTTAGCGAGATGAACAATGTAACGGATGTCAGAACACCATATAGCATCACACGGCTTCATAATCATGGTGAACGTATCCATCAGGTTGTAATTACGCATATGGAGAGTCAGGAAAATGTATTGTTAGATGTGGATGAAGTCGTAGTTAGTCATGGATATAAAAGCAATTTAAGTGATCTTGCCAGTTGTGGCTTAGAAATGGACGATGGAATGGTTCTAATGAGCCAACATGCGAATACGAACCTCCCGGGTATTTTTGCTGCAGGGGATTGTGCAACTCACGATAGCAAAGTCAGGCTTATTGCCGGAGCCTTCAACGATGCGATTTTAGCTGTAAATAGTGCGAAAAAATACTTGACTCCAGATGCTCCCATGATGGCGTACGTCTCCTCCCATAATGAAATTTTCAGAGAAAAAAACAAACAAATCCCAAGGTTCTAAACTTGGGGTTTGTTTGCTTATTCATGTTCACTGGAGTATTAAAATCTGCTGTTTCAACATATCCTTATTTCTGGGAAGAATGGAAAGGTTGACGAATCTGTAAGCGATAATTGTAAAATTTGATCGAAAAAACACAAAAAA
Source organism: Paenibacillus sp. FSL H8-0283 (assembly GCF_045040675.1). Lineage (NCBI taxonomy): Bacteria > Bacillati > Bacillota > Bacilli > Caryophanales > Paenibacillaceae > Paenibacillus > Paenibacillus sp. FSL H8-0283. The sequence goes on along the minus strand of NZ_CP150295.1, from coordinate 4,235,521 downwards.
TCTTGTAAAATTCACAAGAAAAATAGGGAGCACTCTTGCAATCTTTAACCAAAACCCCGAAAATAGAGAGACAGATATAGAAGATTTCTCTTTGGGAGGATTGGAAAGAACATGTGGGGTGCTCCTTTTACGGCTCAAGCCAAAAAAATGCTGCTACTAGGCAGTGGAGAATTGGGAAAAGAGGTCGTTATTGAGGCCCAACGACTGGGAGTAGAGACGATCGCTGTTGATCGTTATGAGAACGCACCTGCAATGCAGGTCGCGCACCGGTCTTACTGCATCGACATGCTGGATGCCGAAGCTTTGAAACAATTGATCCGTAAAGAAAAACCTCATTACATCGTACCTGAGATTGAAGCTATTGCAACAGAAGCTTTACTGGAGCTTGAGGAAGAGGGATTTTGTGTAGTACCTACTGCCCGAGCTGCACGTCTAACGATGGATCGCGAAGGCATCCGTCGGCTTGCAGCCGAACAATTGAAACTTCCGACAGCTGATTACCTTTTTGCGGACAACCTGGAACAACTTCAGGAAGCCGTACGTGAGCTTGGCACACCTTGTGTCATTAAACCATTAATGAGTTCTTCCGGCAAAGGGCAGAGTGTATGCCGAACACCGGGCGACGTAGAGGATTGCTGGAACATTGCTCTTTCGGGGGCTCGTGGCAAATCCGTTCGTGTTATTGTGGAGAGCTTTGTGCAATTTGACAGTGAGATTACATTACTTACCGTTAGGTCTGTATCAGGCACCGTATTTTGTCCTCCGATTGGTCATATTCAGAAGGATGGGGATTATGTCGAATCCTGGCAGCCTCATGCAATGACTCCTGAGCAATGGCAGCAAGCTTGTCATATTGCCAAATCCGTCACGGATGAACTTGGCGGGTATGGACTGTTTGGAGTGGAATTGTTCCTCACATCGGATGGCGTTGTGTTCAGCGAGGTATCTCCTCGTCCACATGACACAGGTATGGTTACAATGGTGACGCAAGACAGTTCCGAGTTTGCGCTGCATGTACGTGCAATTCTTGGTTTTCCGGTCACAGGTGTACATCTGTTGACACCGGGAGCTTCAGCAACGCTGAAGGCTAATGATGAAACATCTGACTTTACTGTAGGCGGGATTGAAGAAGCACTGGCTCTTCCTCGTACTCAGATTCGTGTATTTGGCAAACCTGAGACCAAAGTAGGACGTCGAATGGCTGTAGCTTTAAGTGCTGGTCAAGATGTGGAAGAAGCTCGTAAAACAGCGGTGCAAGCCGCTAATATGCTGAAAGTGGAGGTAAATCATGTCCAATAATGTTGAGGCCCCTGTACTGATGATCCGAGAGTGTGAACTACGAGATGCTGAAGCGGTAACGGGACTGATGCGAGAGGTCAGCTATCCGACAACAACCAATGTCATGAAAGAACGTATTGAATGTTTGGAAACCAATCCAAACGCATGCATGCTTGTTGCCGAAGTGGATGAACAAATTATTGGTGTGATTGGCTTGCAATGTGTGCAAAGTCATGCCTATCCAGAACCTGCCGCACAAATTACTTCCCTGATTGTAGGTCAAGAACATCGTGGTGGTGGGATTGGCCGTCGTCTGATGGCTCGTGCCGAAGATTGGGGCAGACAGCAAGGTGGTAAACAACTGTTTGTCACAGGTGCAAACCGTGAAGTGACTTCAACAACGTACTCTTTTTATGAGCACATTGGTTTTCAGAAGAGAGGTTATCGGTTCAGTAAAGTTCTTCTATAGTACAAATAAAGTTTCTTCTATTGCATGGAAATTCTCATGATATCCTGATCTGCACATTCTTGTGTGGTGAATGATAAATAGATGGTGAAGCGACATTCGACTAGCATTTTTAGTCCGAATGTCTTTTTTTTATGGCGCGTGCCCAGAGGCACGCATGATCTTGTTGGTGAAAGTCCAACCCAAGGAGGGGCCAAGCCACCTTGGTAGCTAGGATGCTTGCATATGGCGAAATCTGTGTGCAAAAGCGCATCGACAAAAGTACCTGTCAGAAACAGGGCGAGCAACAAGCCAGGCCGTAACATGAAGTGAATCCTGCCGCGTCGTCAAAAAGGCCCTGCAAGGGGGAAAAGAAGGTGCCGAGTCTCGGTCATATAGATGAAGGCCAAGGAAGCTGTGCAGAACTTGGAACAACAGTGAAGAACCTTCCGGCGTAAAGGGAGCGGCATGGCTTGAAAGATCATGCAGTGAACTGGGGAGACCCTCCCCCACACGGATTTTTTTTTTAGGAATTCGTAAAGAGATGCTCTATAAGTCCAAAAGACGAAGTGAAACGTCTGTGGGAAGGGAGTCCGAGGGGCTCATAGTACCGAAGAACCCAAGGACAACATAACCTTGGGGAGGGAAGGAGCCCTGCTTTGTTTATGCTTTTGGAGGAGGTACGAGTGAGTGAATGCCAATCGGCTAACAACACCAAAGGAAAAAGTTCAACAACTCCAAGAAAAGCTAGGTCATGTGGCCAAGGAGAACAGCAAGCGTAAATTCCATGCCTTGTACGACAAAGTCTACCGGGGAGATGTTTTGTGCGAAGCCTGGAGACGAGTGAAAGCGAACAAGGGAGCAGCAGGAGTAGATGCCATGACGCTGGCAGATGTGGAGGAACAAGGAGAAATGAACTTCCTTAAGGACTGCGAACGAGCGTTGAAAGAAGGCAACTACCATCCGCAGCTTGTACGGCGGCACTATATCCCCAAGAAAGATGGGAAGCAAAGGCCGCTGGGCATACCCACCGTGCGCGACCGAGTCATACAGATGGCAACGAAACTGGTAATTGAACCCATATTTGAAGTGGATTTTGAGGACGTATCCTTCGGATTTCGCCCAAAACGAAGTGCGAAAGGAGCGCTGGAACGAATTCGGAAAGCCTGCAACCGCAAAGGGAATTGGGTAGTCGACGTCGATATCCAAGGTTACTTCGATAACATTAATCAAGAGAAGCTTATGAAATTGGTGCAGATGCGCATCAACGACAGGCGGATACTGAAATTAATACGGAAGTGGCTTCAGGCGGGAGTGATGGAAGAAGGAAACGTAAGGCGCTCCGATTTAGGAACGCCGCAAGGTGGTGTGATCTCACCGCTTCTGGCGAATATCTATCTGAACTATTTTGACCGACTATGGGAGAAACATGGAAGAGGTCTGGGAGAACTGACAAGGTATGCAGACGACTTTGTAGTCATCTGTAAAACCAAAAAGGACGCCGAGCATGCGTATGAACACATAGGCAAAATTATGGAACGTCTGGAGCTAACCCTGCACCCGACCAAAACTCGCATTGTAGGTCTATGGACAGGAAACGAGGGATTCGACTTCTTAGGAATGCACCACCGAAAAACGAAAGCAGAAACGTCGCAAGGGAAGGTATATTACACCACACAGCAATGGCTAACCAAAAAGGCGGAAGAACGAATTCGTGGAGTCATTAAAGAGCGATTATCCCCACCGAGTATGCGATCTAGATCGTTTGCGGAACATGTGAAATGGCTCAATCCGAAAATTCAAGGGTGGAGAAACTATTACTACACGAGTTACAGCCAAAAGAGACTAGCTAAGCTGGATTGGTATATGTTGCAACGGTTAACACGGTGGTACGCGAAGAAGAGACAACGCAGAAAATGGATGGGTTCAATAGCTGAGGTTAAGTACATCGCCAGTCAATATGAATTAAAAACGCTATTGTAATCTGCATGCCCATGAATGACAAACATCGGAAAGCCGTATGAGGGAAAACCTCACGTACGGTTTGATGAGGAGAGGCTGGGTTTTGCCCAGCCTTTTACTCTAGTAAAAAATGACAAAAAAGTTACTTTTCCATATTTTATAGGTTCACAATCTCCTGTCGAATTGATATACTGCTAGAGTATTAATTACAAAGTTGTAATAACTAATCTTAAGGAGATGAATGAATTTGAAAAAGAAATGGATGAAAACTGTCGTAACGAGTAGTCTGACAGCCGTACTGGCCGTAGGGGTAATGCTTCCTGCTTCCGCGTCTGCTGCAGATTCAACATATAAGACTATCACAACGTACAAAATTACAAGTACAGACAGCTTGAAAGCTTATATTGAGAAATGGCTCAAACAAAATGGATACACCGTATCCGAGGGGCAAATTGTAGAGAAACCTGCTACGCAGCCTGATCAAACGACGAAACCTGCTGAGCCGACAACAAAACCAACTCAACCAACAACAAAACCTGCTGAGCCTACAACTAAGCCTGAGCAACCGACTAAACCAACACAACCAGTTCAAGAAGAAAAACCGGAAACTACACCGGCTAAAGATCCTTCAAACACGGGTAACACAGGTAACACAGGTAACAATACAAGTAATAATGGTAGCGAAAGCACACAATCCGACTTTGCTACTCAAGTTGTAAAACTTGTGAACGCTGAGCGTGCTAAAGCAGGTCTGAACGCTCTGACTTCAGATGCACTTCTGGACAAAGTAGCTGTTGCTAAAGTAAAAGATATGAGTAACAATAACTATTTTGATCACCAGTCACCTACGTATGGTTCTCCGTTTGATATGATGAAACAATTCGGAGTAACTTACAGCTATGCAGGTGAGAACATTGCCCAAGGACAAAAAACACCACAGGAAGTTGTTACAGCTTGGATGAATAGTGAAGGTCACCGTGCCAATATTCTGAGCAAAAACTTTACGCATATCGGAGTAGGTTTCTACAACGGATACTGGGCACAAGAGTTTATCGGTAAGTAATCGATTTATAATGAAGAAAGTATGATTTTCTTTTCCACAAGGTTATGCCAGTACACAGTTCAAATCTGTGTATGGCATAACCTTTTTTCCGTAAAATGACATATAAAAAATGAATTCTGCGAATGCAGCGCCAAAGTTTGCAAATTAACGACAGAACATTTATGTTATTTAGGAATAGCATCATTAAGGCGTGTCTGAAAACTCCGAAGTAAGCGGATTTTCAGACACGCCTTAATGTAAAGTCATTATAAATTATAAAGCACCCGGATTGGTGTACATGAGTGGAGATGTGATGATGAAAAAGAAAAAAAGCCTGGATTCAGCACCATGGATCTGGAGAACTGTCAGTACAGTATCCATCTTGGCAACTTTGTTGTTGTTATTTGGATTTGGTTACGCCATAAAAGACGTGATTTTCCCCGAGGGAGATTCCGCATTAACTACAGGCCAGGAGGCAACTGCTCCATCTAAGGATATCGAGGGGGAACCGGCTGTCGTGGAAGATGGCAAGATTCGGATGGCCGTCATCGGTGATTCTCTGGCAAGAGGCACGGGCGATGATGAAGGACTCGGTTTTGTGAGACGTGCAGGGAATCTGCTTAAAGATAAAGGATATGACGTTCAGGTTCTTAATAATCTGGGTGTAAACGGTTTGAGAACAGATGCTTTATTGGAAAAACTCGATGAGCAAGGCGTACGTTACGTCTTACAACAATCCAATTTTATCTTGCTCTCGATCGGCGCAAATGATTTGTTCCAGGGAGGACAAGTTCTACAGGGGGAAGATCCGCCAACAGCAGAGCAGCTGGCAGCGGCTTTGCCGGAAACGTCGAAGCGCCTTCAAGAGATATTGAAGAAAGTAAAAGAAATTAATCCCGATGCGCAGATTGCGTACATAGGGTTGTACAATCCATTTGGCGATGTGAAGGAACTGGAGAAGCCAGGTAATGCAGTGGTAGCTGCATGGAACGATGCTGCACTGGCTATTTTGAACAATGAGGACAAGATGACACTGGTCCCTACATTCGATTTGTTTGAAAATCATCTGGGGGAGTATCTCTCGTCAGATCATTTCCATCCCAACGGACAAGGTTATGAGCAAATTGCAGTTCGGATTGCACAGGAATTCCAGGCAGATACACCGGCAGAAGGGAGCGGAAATTAAATGGCAGAGCAACTGTATGATTCCGTCCTATCCGTACAGAATCTGAAAAAGCGGATCGGACGCAAATGGATCATTAAGGACGTTACATTTGACGTAAAACCTGGTGAAATCTTCGGATTTCTCGGTCCCAACGGTGCCGGCAAAACAACTACGATACGGATGCTGGTCGATCTGATCAAACCAACAAAAGGAAAAATTAAAGTTTGTGGTTATGATGTGAATCGGGACCCTGAGCGTGCTTTGAAGTATGTAGGCTCCATTGTTGAAAATCCGGAGGTATATACATATCTGACAGGGTGGGAGAACCTGGAGCATTTCGCTCGCATGCAACCAGGTGTGGACAATGAACGAATTCAGGAAGTTGTAGATATTGTGCGTCTGGATCAGCGGATTCACGATAAAGTCAGAACGTACTCATTGGGTATGCGTCAACGGCTCGGTATTGCACAAGCGCTGCTTGGGCGACCGCGTCTGCTTATTCTGGATGAACCGACAAATGGTCTTGATCCAAAAGGCATTAAGGAACTTCGTGTCTTTATTAAGCAACTTGCCAGCGAAGGTATGGCTGTATTTGTCAGCAGTCACTTGTTAAGTGAGATCCAGCTTCTCTGTGACAGAGTAGCCATTATCAGTGCTGGGCGTGTGCTTGCTGTTGGAGGTGTAAGCGAACTGATTGAAGATCATTCGAAGTTGGCTATATGGCATGTTTCACCACTGGAGCAAGGCAAAAAAATGTTGCAGGATGCAGGCATTGCTCTGGTAGGTCGACCTGCGGATGTGATGGATGATACCATTGTTGCGGGCCTTGGTCCCAACGCTGTGGTTGCCGAGATGCACGAAGATCGAATTCCTGATATGGTGCAACAGATGGTTCAAGCTGGTATACAGGTTGAAGGGGTACAGCGGATTCAGCCTACGCTTGAGCAACTATTCTTAAAAATGACAGAAGGTGAATCCATTGAGTAATATCATGCCGCTGATCCGCAATGAAACGATTAAGATGGTGAAGAAAAAACGGCTTTATATTATATTTATTGTACTTGCGGTCCTCGTACCGATGTTTACGTATGCCCAGATGAAATCTGCGGAGAATAATCGCGACAAGTTTGGCGGCGATTGGCGTCTTGAACTGCAACAGGCCATCACAGACAATCAAAATTCGCTCGGTAGCGATCGGGTACCTGAAGAGTACAAAAAATATAGAACCGTATATATCCAGCAGATGCAGTATTATCTTGAGAATGACATCAATCCCAAAGAACCGGGCGGTGTCACCTTTACGCGGGAGTTCATGAACAACGCGGTTGGATTGTTTATTCCACTGTTAATCATGGCTATTGCTTCAGATCTTGTTTCTGGTGAACGTACGACAGGTACGATTAAAATGCTTTTAACGCGTCCGGTTAGACGCTGGAAAGTGCTTTTGAGTAAATTAATTACGCTGATTATGTTTGTTTCGATCATAGTGGTATCAGCCTACATTATATGTTATGTCATATCGGGTGCGGTCTTTGGTTATAAAGGCTTCAACATGCCAATCTTCACAGGATTCAAAGTTGTGGGAACAGATGTCGATATGTCGGCAGTGCATGCTGTAGACCAGTGGCTGTATATGCTCATGCAGGCAGGACTGATCTGGTTTGTGAGTGTAATTGTGGCTATGCTTGCATTTATGGTATCTGTGCTTGTGCGCAGTACTGCTGCAAGTATCGTTATCATGATGGCCGCTTTGATTGCAGGAACAATCTTGACCAGTATGGCAGCGTCCTGGCAGACCGCGAAGTATTTGTTCATGGTTAACCTCGAACTTCCGAATTATTTGTCTGGCGGGTTACCTCCAATTGAGGGTATGAATTTAGGTTTTTCCCTTATTGTGCTTAGTGTTTGGGGCATTGCGTCACTCATTGTGTCATTCCTTGTCTTTACGAAACGGGATATCTTGAATTAAAATGGACAAGGATAAGAAAACATCTGTTTGCATTTTAGGCATTTTTTTAGTTGCAAGTTAAGAAGGGGGAGCATGAATGGTCGAGCAAATCGATATGTCGGCAGGTTCGACAGGCGGAGGACAGGGGTCTTCAGGCTACGACGCGGACGACATTCAAGTACTTGAAGGGTTGGTAGCGGTACGGAAACGGCCGGGGATGTACATCGGCAGCACCAGCACTTCAGGTTTACATCATTTGGTATGGGAAATTGTCGACAACGCTGTCGACGAACATCTCGCCAAATTCTGCTCCAAAATCGATATCACGCTGCATAAGGACGGTTCTATTACGGTTCAGGATAACGGAAGGGGAATTCCGACAGGTATACATAAAACAGGGATTCCTACTCCCCAGGTCGTGTTTACGATTTTGCACGCAGGCGGAAAGTTCGGTGGATCAGGATACAAAAAATCAGGCGGTTTGCACGGTGTAGGTGCGTCAGTTACTAACGCATTGTCCGAGTGGCTTGAAGTCGAGATTTTCCGTGATGGCAAGATTCATCGTCAGCGATTCGAGTATTGGAAGGACAAAAAAGGGATTGAACATGTCGGTGAACCGGTCTCCGGTCTCGAAGTGTTGGGCAATACCAATCGGACAGGTACAAAAGTTACATTTAAACCGGATATTCGGGTGTTCCAGAGCGGTATTCAATTTAATTATGATACATTGGCAGAACGTCTTCAGGAAATTGCTTTTCTGAATTCGGGTCTGAGAATTGTGCTCAAGGATGAACGTTCGGGCAATCAGGATGAATACATGTATGAAGGCGGAGCAAGCCAGTTTGTTGCTTTTCTTAACGAAAATAAAGATGTGCTGCATGATGTTATTCACTTCTATGCGGAGAAGGATGACATTGAAGTCGAAGTGGCGATCCAGTATAACGCGGGTTATACCGAAACGCTGGCTTCGTTCGTGAACTCGATCTCTACTCGGGGTGGCGGTACACATGAGACCGGATTCAGGGCTGCGTATACTCGTGTAATGAATGACTACGCGCGGCGTACCAGCATGATTAAGGAAAAAGATAAAAACCTCGAAGGCAATGATTTGCGTGAAGGTATGATGGCCGTCATCAGTGTCAAGATGTCAGAGGTTGAGTTCGTAGGTCAGACCAAGGATCAGCTCGGCAGCGCTTCCGCTCGAAGTGCAGTGGATTCGGTCGTGTCCGAGAATATTCAACGGTTCCTGGAAGAAAACCCGCAGGTAGCGCAAACGTTAATTCGCAAAGCGGTCCAAGCCTCCAGAGCCAGAGAAGCAGCACGCAAAGCACGTGATGATATGCGCACAGGAAAGAAACGTAGCGAAAGTTCCAACCTGAACGGCAAACTAACGCCGGCGCAATCAAAGGATTTTACCCGAAATGAGTTATTTATTGTCGAAGGGGATTCCGCAGGTGGTTCTGCCAAACAGGGACGTGACTCGAAGATTCAGGCTATTCTGCCGCTCAAGGGAAAACCGCTCAATCCGGAAAAATCAAAGCTGGCCGACATTCTCAAAAATGAAGAATACCGCGCCATTACAGCGGCGATCGGGGCGGGCATAGGAACCGAATTTGCAGTTGAAGACAGCAATTATTCCAAAATTATCATTATGACCGATGCGGATACGGACGGCGCACATATTCAGGTGTTGCTGTTGACCTTCTTTTATCGTTATATGAAGCCTTTAATTGATGCAGGCAAAGTATATATTGCTCAGCCGCCATTGTACAAACTTACTCGTAAGTCTGGTAAGCTTGCGAGTGTTCGATATGCATGGACGGATGAAGAACTGGCGAATTATATGAAGGAATTCGGTAATAATGTTGAGCTTCAACGTTATAAAGGTCTTGGTGAGATGAATCCGGATCAACTGTGGGAAACAACAATGAATCCGGAAACTCGTGCGATGCTGAAGGTACAGATTGTTGATGCAGCAAAAGCAGAACGTCGTGTATCTACGCTCATGGGTGATAAGGTTGATCCGCGGAAACGCTGGATTGTAGAGAACGTCGACTTTACAGAGTACGAAGAATAGAAGGTGCTTGGAATGAGTCCATCAGAACAATTTATGCCGGCCTTTCTCGAAGAGGTCGTTGGGGACCGTTTCGGTCGCTACTCCAAATATATTATTCAGGATCGAGCCATTCCGGATGTCCGGGATGGGTTGAAGCCAGTACAACGGCGTATTCTATACGCCATGTACGATTCAGGCAATACGCCTGACAAGACTTACCGCAAGTCTGCCAAAACCGTTGGGGACGTAATGGGTAATTATCATCCACATGGTGACTCATCCATCTATGAGGGCATGGTACGGATGGCTCAGCCATGGAAAATGGGCCATATGCTCGTGGATGGTCATGGTAACTGGGGATCACAGGATGATGACCCGGCAGCGGCGATGCGGTATACGGAGGCCCGTTTGTCGCCCATCGCGATGGAGATGCTTCGCGATATCGAGAAACGGACGGTTCTGTTTAAGGATAATTTTGATAATACGGCCAAAGAACCGGTTGTATTGCCATCCCGTTATCCGAACTTGCTGGTTAATGGTGTCAGCGGTATTTCCTCCGGATTTGCAACGGAGATTCCTCCACACAATTTGCGTGAAGTCATTGATGCTTCAATCGCTGTGATGGAGAAACCGTCGATTGAGCTGGACGAAATCATGATGTTTATGAAGGGTCCTGACTTTCCAACAGGCGGATTGATTATGGGCGGTGACGGCATTCTGGATGCCTATCGCACAGGTAAAGGACGGATCTATATCCGGTCCAAAACCGAGATTGAAAACATGCGCGGTGGCAAACAGCAGATCGTCATTACCGAAATTCCTTATCAGGTCGTGAAATCTCGTCTGGTTACAGCGATGGAGAACATCCGACTGGAGAAGAAGGTTGAAGGTATTGCCGAAGTGCGTGATGAGAGCGGACGTGAAGGTCTGCGAATCGTGGTTGAGTTGAAAAAAGAAGCGGACGCACAAGGTATTTTGGCTTATTTGCTGAAGAAAACCGACCTGCAGGTCACCTATAATTTCAATATGGTTGCGATTGTGAATAAAGCACCTCATCAATTAGGATTGAAATCGATCCTCGAGGCTTACATTGCCCATCAGCGGGAGGTTGTAACCTTCCGTACCCGGTTTGAGCTGGAGAAGGCGCAAGACCGTGCGCATGTGCTCGAGGGCTTGGTAAAAGCACTTAACATCCTTGATGAGGTCATTGCGGCCATCAAAGCGTCGAAGAACCGTCAGGATGCTCAAAATAACCTGATGTGGATGTTTGGATTCACGGAACGCCAAGCAGATTCCATCCTTACGTTGCAATTGTACCGTTTGACAAATCTGGAGATCAATTCTCTGGAGAAGGAACTCGGTGAACTGATGAAAAAGATTGCACAATTACAATCCATTCTCGATAGTGACCGCAAGCTCATCGGAGTCATTCGCAAGGAATTGATGGAGATTCGTGAGAAATACGGGATAGACCGTCGTTCTGCGATCCAGGGTGAAGTGGAAGAACTTAAGGTTAATCTCGAAGTACTTGTGAATGCGGAAGATGTATTTGTTACGTTATCCAAAGAGGGATATGTGAAACGTACAGGCATGCAGTCCTTTACACGTTCTGGTGGTGAACGGAGCGGAAGTGGTGTGAAAGACGGCGATTATATCGCTCAGGTTCTGGAAGTAAATACGCTTGAGAACTTGCTTGTCTTTACGAGGAAAGGTCAGTACTTCCTGTTACCTGTTCACCAGGTACCTGAATTCAAGTGGAAAGATCCAGGCACAGCCATTGTGAATGTCATTCCCCTTGCGAAAGATGACCGTATTGCAAGTGTGCTTGCTGTGAAATCCTTTGAAGAGCCAAACCACAGTCTGGTCTTCGTTACGCGAAGAGGACAGGTGAAACGAACGGAGCTGAAGGATTACGTTACCAAACGTTCCGGTGCAGTTGCGGCTTGTAAAGTGGGCAAGGACGATGAAGTGTTATCTGTACATCTAAGTACAGGTGGTCAAGATATTATGTTGATTACAAAAGAAGCCATGGCGATTCGTTTCCGAGAGGATGAGGTTAATCCAATGGGACGTGTATCCGGTGGTGTTCGTGGTATTCAGTTAAGAGATACAGATGAAGTTGTATCGGCTCTATGGGTAGAAGGAGATGAAGGTGAAGTTGCCGTGTTGTCCGATCTGGGATATGGTAAACGATCATTACTTCTGGATTACGCTATACAGAGCCGTGGAGGCAAGGGACTTGCCACATTCGAGTTCAAAGAAGGCAAACGTGTGAAACCGAATGGTAGCCGTATTGTTGGAGCGTTTTATTGCAAAGAGCAACGTAAGATCACTGTAATGACCAAAGAAGGCCAAGTGTTCCCGATCTCTTCGGAAGGTGTTCCGATTACAGAGCGCAAACATATTGGCAAGCTGATCGTTCATGTGGACAAACAGGACGAGATCGTTGAACTTCTAAGGGACTTCAATGAGAATCAACCAGCATCATCTTCATAAAAACAAACAAACGAGACTTTTCGCAGAACAGCTAATCCTGTCATGCGAGGAGTCTTTTTTTGTTGTTCGAAGGCGGATTAGAAGAGGGCAGTCATGCGAAGTTTAACAACCTTCGTCGATTACGGTCGATCGCTAGGAAATTGAAAAAAGGCAGCAGGAATGCGGCTTTGGAGCGCGAAAACTTAAGCAAGTGAAGTGATAACCGGTTGCAGAGAGGAGCGATGGAAGATGTATAATTCCGATTTTGCCAAGTGCTGGTCCAGGTTGACCAAAGATTATAAATTGCATATGGATCAAGAGCTGGCACCCTCATTAACGGAGGCTCAACTGGCTGTTCTGGAGGTACTTGAAGACCATCAGAAGATGAAACCTTCGGATCTGATTCCTTATCTGTCGACTACGCCAGCTGCTGTAACCATGCTGCTCGATCGAATGGAGAAGAATGATCTGATTCGCAGGAATCGGGATAATCAGGATCGACGTATTGTGTGGGTATCTCTGTCAGAGAAAGGAAGAATGGAGACAGAGCGGGGAATCACCATCCGGAATGAATTCATGAACTCTGTTCTCAGTAACATTTCGATGCACAATCAACAATTGCTGGTATATCTGTTAGGCAAAATGACAACACCCAAGACCAAAGAGCCTGCCTTATCTACTTCGGTATGATACAATGCTGATTCTTCTGAATAACCATAGGAGTGCCTGCTCGTTTCATGCAGGAGCCCTATGGTTATTTTTTTACAAATTACATATGCTACACACTGTGTCCAGGTTAGTTGGGTAAAGGCATGGATGTAACACAGTTAGTATGTCCTAATATTATTTTTGTGAATTCATATGTAAAGAGTTGACTATGTAGATATTTTTGTTATAATAAATAATTGTTCCCCTGATATTTCGTGTACGAAATATTATATTCCAAAAGTAAAAGGGTGAAACAATGACTGATACGTATGAAGTATTCTATATTATTAATTCGTTCCGCCAAGTGAATCAAATGCTTTTTCGAGCATTTTGGAATGAAAACAAGGAGATCGAGCTGACTTCGATCCAGTTTATGGTGTTATCCATCCTGAGGGAGCGTCCTTCCATTGGCATCAACGAAGTGGCTGAGCTATGCCATATGGGCAGCAGTTCCATGAGCGCTGTTGTGGAGCGGCTCGTCAAAGGCGAGTATATCGTTCGGACACGTTCGGATGCTGACCGCCGATCCGTTAAGCTTCAGATTACGGATAAAGGGGAACAGGCCCAACAGGAAACGCACCATTTGTGGATGGAAAGAGTGTCACCCATTCTGGATATATCGAAGGAAGACCTTGAGCACCTACTTAGAATTCATAGTCAAATGATTGAAAAGTTAGAAGGAAGAGAGATGAACAACATATGAGTACGACTACTGCTGCAGCTCCATCCTCAGCGATGGACAACATCAAGAAAGGCCCTATTGTAGCGGCATTGTTAATTGGTGCCTTTGTGGCATTCCTGAACCAAACCCTGATGAACGTTGCGCTTCCTAAAATCATGGATGACCTCGGCATCGGGCCAAACAAAGCCCAATGGTTAACTACGGGTTATATGCTTGTGAACGGTGTGCTGATTCCAATTACGGCATATCTGATTGCCAAATTTTCAACGCGTCAAATTTTCATTACAGCCATGACTCTATTTACCATAGGTACATTAGTCTGTGGTCTTAGTCCAACCTTCACCATTCTGATGGTAGGTCGTGTTATTCAAGCGGCAGGTGCAGGTATCCTGATGCCTCTGATGACCGTTGTATTCCTGACCATCTTCCCAATTGAGAAACGCGGTCAGGCCATGGGAACCATGGGGATTGCGATGATTCTGGCTCCTGCGATTGGGCCTACACTTTCAGGTTATGTGGTTGAGCATTATTCCTGGAGATTGTTGTTCTACATCATCTTGCCATTCTCTATTATTGCAACGGCAATTGGTATTGCTTTTGTCAAAAACGTAACACGTCAGTCCAGACCTAAACTGGATTATCCAGGCGTTATTTTATCTACACTTGGTTTTGGTAGTTTGCTCTACGGATTCAGTGATGCGGGTACCGATGGATGGGGCAGTACAATTGTCATTGGATGTCTCGTCGTAGGTGCGATATCCCTGATTCTGTTCGTTATTCGTCAACTGACAACAGATCATCCGCTCCTTGAGTTCCGTATTTTCAAGTACAACATGTATACATTAACAACGATTATCAACATGCTCGTGACAATGGCGATGTTTGCAGGTATGATCCTGCTCCCTATTTTCCTGCAAAACATTCGTGGATTCTCACCAATTGAATCAGGACTTCTGATGATGCCCGGTGCGATATTGATGGGGATTATGTCCCCAATTACAGGTCGCATATTTGATAAAGTGGGCGCACGCTGGCTTTCGGTTGCAGGTCTTGCCATTACGGCAATTACAACTTTTGGACTGAGTCGCCTGGCAATCGATACGACCTACGGCTACATGATGTTTATCTACACGGCTCGTATGTTCGGTATGTCGATGCTGATGATGCCAATCCAGACAGCAGGTCTGAATCAACTGCCTCAACGTCTGAACGCGCATGGTACAGCAATGTCCAATACATTGCGTACAGTTGCCGGTGCGATCGGTACAGCCATTCTGGTTACTATCATGAGTAGTAAGCTCAAAACACATCTGGCGGATGCAGTGGCTGCTGGCCAAGTTGACCCTAATAATAAGACAGCGATGTTAGCAGCTACAGCAGATGCAACAATTTACGGTGTTAACTATGCATTCATCGTGGCTACTGGAATGACCGTGGTTGCTTTGATCATGGCGTTCTTTATTCGGAAAACAAAACCAGCTGTTGAGCCTGTTACTGTAGAACAGGAAAAAGCGACGGCTACAGCATAACGAATATCAGATAAAACCAAAAAGAGAACTCTAGCAGTCGAAGGGGTAACCCTAACTGCCTGAGTTCTCTTTTTTTGGTGTGCGCGATAGGAGGAGAGTACTTTATTATTCGGGCTGGATCGTTGGATCGATAAGAAATACAGGATCGGGCTCATGACCGAACTGTTTGAGATTAATGGTTCCGTTTAGTTGAAACTCCACACCTTCGCTAATCAGTTCTGTTTCCTGCATCATGCGCGAGTGTTCGTCCGGTATGGAGATTTCTCCTTTTGCATTGACGACACGGTGCCAGGGCAGACGTTCCTTGCGGCTCATCGAGTGCAGAATACGTACGACTTGTCTCGCGGCTCTTGGACTCCCGGCATGGGCTGCAATCTGACCGTAAGTCATCACTTTACCTTCGGGAATCGCCGCGATGATCGCAACGACTTGTTTGGTAAACGGGGTCATCATGATGTCTCCTCTCTGTATTTTAGGTATACAGCTGAAAATATAAGAAAACGTGTCGTTCAGATACAGAATCTGAACGACACGTTGTATGGACAGATGTAACCTGATCCTGTGCACTTATAGAGGTTGTTCGATAATACCGCTTCTGATCCCATCGTATCGGTATTGAAAACCAGTCTTTTTGAACACGTATTTATTGAGATTGTCCAAAAGCTTTTTGGTACACAGCGTCTGGCCATTCTGCCCAGGGGAATTCTCTTGCAGGCAAAGATTGCAGAATAACTTCTTCCTTAGTAACTGGATGAGGAAAAGCAGCAATCGCAGACCATAGAGCAATCTGTTGCCCGGGTTTATTCACGCTTGCGCCGTACTTCTGATCCCCATACAGAGGGCAGCCGATTTCTTTCATTTGCACTCGAATCTGATGAGATCTGCCGGTGTGCAGTTCGATATGGAGGAGGCTGTAACGGTCTGTCTCGCCGATAACACGGTAATCCAGCACGGCATCCTTACCGCCAGCCGTACCTTTAGGTACAACAGTAACGGTATTTGTACGTGCATCTTTCAGGAGCGTGTGTTTTAACGTTCCCTGCTGTGCAGGCAACTTGCCGTGTACAACAGCCGCATATATTTTACGGAAATGACGTCCCCGCACAGTCTCGGACAATCTCGAAGCTGCTTTAGAAGTCTTGGCAAAAATCATTGCCCCTCCAACAGGACGATCAAGTCGGTGTACTAACCCGAGATAAACATTGCCAGGTTTGTTGTATCGTTCTTTCAGATCCTGCTTCAGCAATGTAAGCAAATCCGGATCACCTGATGAATCTTCCTGTGTAGGTACATTGACCGGCTTCGTAATGCCTAACAGATGGTTGTCTTCGAACAGAATCGGAATTGCATCGTGATCATGCCGATGTTCTGACATGATTAAGACTCCCAACGGCCCAGAATACCACAAGGCAGATCAAGACCACTACGTGTAATTGGCAGACCAATTTCACCTGCAGTAATGTCACCACCGTACTGAGCAGACATCGTCATGGTCAACATGTTGCGCAGAACCGTAGAGGAAATGCCCGTAGTGTAGGAGTTAACCAGCATGAATAATGGATTATCCGACAAGATCGTCATACATGACTTCAGGAAAGGATATAGGTTCTCTTCCAGTTTCCATGTCTCTCCATTAGGGCCACGGCCATATGAAGGAGGGTCCATAATAATAGCGTCGTAACGATTTCCGCGACGTTGTTCCCGTTGTACAAATTTGAATACATCATCTGTAATAAAACGAACAGGGCGATCAGCCAGTCCGGATAATTGAACATTTTCCTTAGCCCATTGAACCATGCCTTTAGCTGCATCCACATGCACAACAGAAGCGCCTGCGTAAGCTGCGGCTACCGTTGCTCCGCCTGTATAGGCAAACAAGTTCAAAACAGAAATAGGGCGTCCTGCATTGGAGATTTTATCCATCATCCAGCTCCAGTTGGCGGCTTGTTCAGGGAACAGACCAGTATGCTTAAAGCTGGTAGGTTTAATGTGGAATTTCAGGTTTTCGTATCCGATCGTCCAACGCTCGGGAATGGGCTTTTTCATATCCCAGTTACCGCCACCGGAAGAGCTGCGATGATAGTGACCATGCACCTGACGCCATTCATTGGTTTCTTGCTCAAGGGGCCAGATAATCTGTGGATCGGGTCTGCGTAAAATCACATCTCCCCAACGCTCCAGTTTCTCGCCGCCTCCTGTATCGATTACTTCATAGTCCTTCCAATTCTTAGCTACGTACATAATGATTTATCCATCCTTCAAAAGTCATTTGGATACTATTGTACAACAAAAAAGGGCTTGGACGCCAGTTGGGGGACGGGAGTGCACCATATACTGAAAAACAAAGATAACCAAAAATTTAATTTGACAATGATAATCATTATCACATATGATTTTGTTAATCAAAAATTCATTCTTTCTTCATAGAGAGAATATAACATGATCAAATAAAGTGAGGGAAAAATAGATGGCTAAATTGTTAGTGGCTTATGCGAGCATGACAGGAAATACAGAAGAAATTGCAGAACTGATTGTGGAAGGAATTACACAGGGAGGCCACGAGGCAGACCTGAAATCCGTAACGGATTGTAATGCATCTGATGTATTGGACTATGACGGATTCATGATCGGTGTGTACACCTGGGGAGACGGGGAGTTGCCAGATGAATTCCTTGATTTCTATGAGGAGCTGGATGAGCTTGACCTGAGTGGTAAGAGAGCTGCGGTGTTTGGTAGTGGTGACACCTCGTATGAGCAGTTCTGCGGTGCAGTTGATCTTGCGGCTGCCAAGCTGCAAGAGCGTGGGGCGGAGGTATCTCCAGAGATGTTGAAAATTGAATACAGTCCACTTGAGCAGGAGAAAGAAACATGCCGTGACTTTGGCAAACGCTTCGCTGCTGCCGGATTACAGGTATCCTAAAGATCATGTTAAGACATAATGTTCAGGCAGCGATGCCAGTCGGAAGGAATGACCTTCCTGGACGTCTGCTTGAAGATTACAGATTGGAAGAAATGCTGCGCAGCCCACACCGATTCATCCGCCCTGAACCAGTGTCTGAGCAGCGTCTTCCACTGCAATGGAGGCACCGTGTACAATATGCGGTGAGCCATGCGGTCAATGCTTTTTACAGTCTCGACCCCGATGTTCGCAAAGAGGTACCCGTACAGTATTTACTTGAGAAGTGGTGGCCCAGAAAGACGGATGGTTTCGAATCTGTTCTCCATTACTGGGATGTGAAGAACAAGATTACGGATGAATTGTCACTCGCCATTGCAATGAACGATGATTTAAAGCATCCAGCCATTCTTTTTGAACAGTGGAGAACGGAGTTACCTTCATTATCCATGCATTTATCGATGATATTTCAGGCGGCCTGGCAACCCGAAGGCTGGGATTCGCTGCTGATTCAGAAATATATGGTTGTCCATGATCCAAACGTAGTTGAGGCGTTTCAGCATATGGTCAGTGCATTCTGCTGGGAAGCCTTCGGAAAATTACCGGGTATGATCGAGATATACTGTTTGTTGGAAGGACGCAAAATAAGGTACATCCCTGGACGCCAGTCTCTGATACGTTCCATGGACTACATTCGCTTGATACGTGACAGCATGCCGCAAGCAGAAGTGGTGGAGTCAGAACAGTTTACGACGCGTGATAAAGCGCGCATACACGAAGAGGTAGATCGCTGGAGAACGGAAGCTATTGAACCGAAGAAAACATGGTTGATGTGAAGACAGTTGAAGGATAACAATATATCATGCAGATAGAGGAGGGAAAGTTGCCATGTCTACCGGTCTAGGTCAAGATATAAGCAACAGCAAGAGACGTGCAGGAACTTGCGAATTCAGTCCGTTGCCAGTACCCCAGTCGGTTATACGAAAGTTGCTTGATGAAGCAGATCCTTCATTATATGTAATGAGTTCAGAACCCTGGAGGTTTATGTTGTTTGCAGGCGAAGGACGACAGCTTTATCTGGAAGCGGTCAGACAGAGCTATCCACCCCATCTGGCTGATCGCTACGGCGATTGGGCTACATATCAATACACGGAAGCAATCCCTACCCATCTGGTTGTCGTGGCGCCTAGAAATGCCCGTGAGGATGATCTTCTGCCTGCCAAAGCCTGGAGCAAACGCTTTAGTATTCTGGCTGCGGAACAGGGGTTGAATGCTGTCTGGAAGATCAATGATTATCAACAACATCCTGTGTTTATGAATTTGATGGGTTTGACAAGTGAAGAGAAGGTGCTGGGGGTATTCCATATCGGTTACGGAGACCAGCCTGCATTGCGGGATATGGATGCAAGCAGACCAGCCTCTGAACTGATGACGGTCTATGACCATCTGGTCTAAAAAAATGATTCATTAGTTCTGTTATATGCTGGTGTTGAATAGAAAATCACGAACGAGCTGACGATTCGTCTGATCTTTGTTGTAGACGGAGAACAACCGATTGGATACCGTAAGGACATTGCCAAAAAAGAATCGTTCGAATTGGGTCTGTCTGCCCCCGAATGAACCAGACCCAAGCTCCCAGATCAGGCGGAACAGAGCGTTGCGTTCGTGAGAAGGCATATCGTTCCCTTTCAGATATATATTCAGTGAAGGAGCGATATCGGATTGAAACTCTTCTTCCTGAGGGATCATAATCACCCCGCTCGAACCCAAGAGCTGCAGAATTTCAATCATCTCAGGATAAAGTTTCGGAAAAAGGAGATTGGCTGCCATCAACGGTTTGGGTGCAGGTAATACAAATCCTCTTCCGTCTGGTATTGCACCTGCCTCCGCGGCCAAGGCCAATGCTTTTAACGATTCAAGACCTGCGAACACACGTGCAGATTTCTCTATAACATGTGCTTCCGTATTCAGATCCAGCGTATCCGTGAGAAGCTGGATTGTACCGAGAACAAATTCCGTCTTGGCAATATAACGACACAATACCTGATGACCTGCGTGAATATGAAAGTTACTACCACTGAAGAGACGCGAGGACATTTCCTCACTTCCTGCAAAAAATATTCGTTCATGCGGAACGAGCACCCGGTCAAAGATGACGATATTGTCCATTTCTTCATATCTGGAGCTCAGGGGATAGTTGGTGTGAGATTCGGCTGCGTAGGTGTCCCTGCATACCAGACTGATTCCTGGAAGATCATTGGGGACAGCAAAAGAGAATGCAAATGGATTTTCGTCATCAAATGGGGCGGGAGAAGGTGACGGATAGACAAAAATCTCATCCGAAGTGGCAGCTTGTGTAGCCATCATGAATGCTCCGCTAATAATGAGGCCATCCTCGGTGCGATCTACGACCTTTGCGGCAATAGCATCCTCAGTAGCATCCAATTGCCCTGAGATTTTGCTGGCATATGGCTGAATGAAGGCATGGGATAGCGTGATATCATGATCACGGCAGTACGCATAATAATTCTTGAGATTTTCTGCATATTGGGGAGATAGTTCGTTCAGGAGATCGGCACCTGTGTAAAAGGACATTATGGCTGTATTCATGTAATCGGGTGAGCGACCAAGAAAGCCATGATGCACATTTGCCCAGATATTCATCCCTTCCCGTCGTTTACGGAGGTCGTCGGCACTGGTTGGAGGCAGGAAGGATATGCCCACAGGGTTGCCGTCTGCCGGGGAAGCATACGTCATCGTTTCTGCAAATTTAGAATCTGATTGCAGATCATACATGTGCATCTGAGTCTCCATTAAGCCAGCAAATGCTACATGTTCAGAGCGTTTACCAGTAATAAGGTTACCTTTGTACCAGCAAGGGACGGACTGTGCATCAATTCGTTCGCGATACTGTGTGCCACTTTTAACAGGCATTGTTATTCACCTCTTGGTTCTAATCGTTCATAGGCATACTGACTTCTTACGTAGTGTACGTAGGTCATCTGTCCAATGTGCATTTAAGAGGTGAGAAGGATTTTTACAGAATAGGGCTTGATAATAATTATCATTCTTGTTACAATAGACAAAGAAAAAAGGAACCGGTAAGGGCTCCTTTAAGTGAATCACATGAAATTACTTATTTTACTTCAAAAGTCTTACAGTCTGTTTCAGCAGACTGACTTGCTTCTTTGGAACTGTGACTCACGATGTAGATCGAGGAAGCGTTACATTTGTTCTCTTGAGCCCAGTGACGACAGGAATTAACTTCACACAATACGTCTTTTGCCATGATTGTTAACCTCACTTTAATTGGATTACAGTCGTTGGTATAAAGAATCCGGATATAACAAGTTGCCGCTTGTTAATCTGGGAAATTTTTGCTCTCGTGAAATTCGGAGGGCTTTTTTTGCGTTATACACAACGATGCATACTTAGAATAGCAAATTTAATTGAAGCTTGCAACCAAATGCCCCCATCTGTGGCAAAATAGTGGACGTGCTGTGGTTATATTTGCAAAAAGGCAGTAGTATGTTATTATTTAATAGTAATAATTACGATTAAAAGTCTAATTGATTCTATATAAATTGAACTAAACATTTACACGAAACCATAAATGAAGGAGCATGTGAATACATGAGCAAAATAAACCATATGAACCGGATTCCCCGCGCGAAAGGGATCGATATGGCTACTTTTTACACGCCGAAAGAGTGTAGACATAAAGCCCAGCATATTGTATTTTCCGTTGAAAATGAACGCATCATTAATGAATTTGTCACCATTCTGGGCATGAAAGAGAAGTTCAGAGAGCATGATGTATCAATCCCCAACAAAATGGTCATGTTCGGGCCTCCCGGTACGGGAAAAACATTAACGGCATCACATCTGGCGGAGCGCCTTGATCTGCCATTGGTTCTTGTGAGATTAGATGCGATCATTCATAGCCATCTTGGTGAGACGGGGAGTAACGTGCGTAAGTTATTCGAATATGCACGAATGAATCCCTGTGTGTTATTTCTGGATGAATTTGATGCCATAGGCCGGACACGTGAGAGCAATGATGAAGTGAAAGAGATGGCTCGTGTCGTCAATACGTTGTTGCAATGTCTGGACGAATTCGATGGGGACAGTATTCTGGTGGCTGCGACGAATCTGGAAACCCAGCTGGATCACGCCATCTGGCGGCGGTTTGATACGAAGATGACCTACGGTATGCCTGATGATTCGAGTCGCAAATTGTATATCAGCAAATTGGTAGGGGCATTTGAACAGGAGACTCGGCTGGAAGATTACATATGTGAACGCTTGACTGGGTGCAGTTATGCGGATATAGAGCAGATCGTTCTGAAAGCAAAGCGGAAAGCAATCATTTCCAGTAGTGCACTTCATAAGCAACTGATCTCGGATGCTTACGATGAATACAGACCACGTGTATTAGAGTGTTGATTGCTTCCGTTCTGGATAAAGCAACAAAGAACAACGTTGAACTAGCCCAGTCTCCTGAATGGAGTTCTGGGCTAATTGTCATGTTAGCGAGGTGCTTTATACTTTAACGGCTGCTCCGTATGCTTTTTCAGTATTCATAGCTTCTTGTGTTGCAGTCCAGCGTGGCAGGCTTAATCTGAACATGCTACCTTCCGGGCTGCTGGAGACAAGTGTCAGTTCACCGCCCTGTTCCTGAGCGAGTAGGCGGCTATATGTTAATCCTAGACCCAGACCGCGGTTACGACGTTTTTTGAGTTCTCCACGATAGAACCGTTCGAAGATTTTGGGTTGTTCTTCGGCTGCGATGCCTGTGCCGTGGTCTTTAACATCAACGTACAGCATCTGTTCTTCTGTACTTAGATAAATGTCGAAGACAGCCTTCTGTTCAGGAGCTGTGGCATGAAGTGCGTTATTGAGTAAATTGACAATGATCTGCTGAATGCGAAGAGCATCCCCCATGGTAAAAAAGTTAATCGGAGGTGCATGCAGCTGAACCTCTGGCATTTTGTCCTCGTACGCAATCTTCCACTGATAGATGATCTCACCGACCAACAGTTTCAGATCCGTCCGTTCCTTTCGAACGGCAACACTTCCTGCAGCCATGGCGTTATAGTCAAGCAAATCTGCGACCATTCGCTCCATGCGTTCAGATTCCTTCAAAGCGATATCCAAAAATTCTTTACCTTCCTGTGGACTCACAACATCGTCACGTACTGCCATAACGAGCCCCTTGATGGAAGTTACCGGTGTCTTGAGTTCATGACTTACCCCTGCCAGCGAAAGTGTACGCCATTCTTCAAGTTGCTGGAGACGAGTGGCCATATCGCGAAATGAATTTACAAGTTCATTGATCTCACGTTCTCGTGTATTCAAGTCAAGACTCACATCATAATTGCCACCTCGAATCTGTTCAGCGGCATAGGCGACCTGACGAATCGGTCTGGATAACTTTTTGGACAGGAGATAGATTGTAAACCATCCACAGAGGATTAGTCCTCCGAGGATTAGAGCCACGAGCCATATCGTCTCTGGACCAAATGTAATGGATTGTTTGGATTGCATGACCCACACTTTGCCCAAGGTTTGATCGCCCTCGGATATGTTGACCGTTACACCTGCATATTTATTGTTTCGCGGTTCAAGATAGTCGTCTGACAGTCGATAATGCACATCTTTTTGCTCCATTTTAGGCTGGGAAAAGATCAATTGATTGTTATTGTCCAAGATCATGACACAAAAATAATTATCTGTGTTGAATAGTTTCTCTCGCTTGGTTACCAGTCTGTCCAGATCGGGTGGAACTCGAAGCATATTATTCTCACTGGTCACTCGATCGGCAATCTCCAGACCAAGCAGTTCTGCGGTTTTGAGGCTTTTCTCAATGGAAGTTGTTCGAATCCAGTAGAGTGCCCCTGCCGCAATAAT
The DNA here is from genome assembly GCF_045040675.1 of Paenibacillus sp. FSL H8-0283. NCBI lineage: Bacteria > Bacillati > Bacillota > Bacilli > Caryophanales > Paenibacillaceae > Paenibacillus > Paenibacillus sp. FSL H8-0283. The sequence continues at coordinate 4,211,425 of NZ_CP150295.1, read as the reverse complement.
CGTGAAACCAATGCACAAAATGAGAAAATATCGCAGTGTCCAGTGTGACAGAATGGATATCGTTCGTTTGGGTTTCTTCTGTTTCAGTTGGCGATCCAAAATTGATACCCCATTCCTCGCAACGTCCGAATTTCTCCCGTCTCTGGCGACCAGTGGGAGAGGGCTTGACGTAGTCGTTTAATCGATAGATCCACAGCACGATCACTGCCATCATAGTCCATCCCCCATACCTGTTCAATAAGATGATCTCTGGTAAATGTACGATTCGGATAATCGGACAGGAAGAACAGTAACGACAGGTCACGAGGTGTGAGTGCAACCTCTGCACCGTTCAGCAGCACCTGCTTGGCAGCAAGATCAATGACGAGATTTCCAAAAGAACGCTTCTCTTCGCCACCTGAGGTCCAATGTGGATTACGGCGCAACACCGCATTAACTCTGGCAACCACTTCTTCCGGTACAAAAGGTTTGCTCATATAATCGTCAGCACCGGCATTTAGTCCGTTGAGACGGTCTGAAATGTCATCCAGTGCAGTTAGCATGATCACGGGACAAGCACTTTTTTCACGAATAATTCGCAGCAGATCCCATCCGTCCATTCCTGGCAGCATCACATCAAGTAATACAAGGGAAGGCGTTACGGTATCAAAAAGGGTAAGTGCAGTCGGTCCATCTGCTGCATGATGAACTTCAAATTCTGCTTTTCTCAGATAAGCAGCCAATACACGTGCAATAGCTTGCTCATCCTCGACGATAAGTATGGATTTCAAAAAAAGCGTTCTCCTTTCGCTTTGTAAACTTGTACTGATTTTACATGAGCCAGAGCGTAAAGCCAATCCTGTATTACGGATTTCAAAAAAATATGTGACTTGTCTTATCTTGACTTCTTCCTGACACATTCAATTGATATGATTCACTCCAAGAAGCAACCTAAACAATCATGTACTGGAGGAAACATAGAGATGAACAAGAAAGCAAAAGCATGGCTTATTACAGGTGTAGCGGCGGTTGCCGTAATCGGTGGCGGTGGTTACTATATCACAAACAGTTACTTGGGGAACAACGTGGAGATTGAGCAGGTGCTTCCTGCGAGCACAGCGACTTCCACCACAGCTGTAGATAGCACAGGAACGGTTGTAGCCAATGAAACTGCTGGAGCAGAGCAACTGAACGGAGACTGGAGCATCAGCGAAGGTTCCAAAGTATACTTCTCCGTAACCACATCACAGGAGACAGTTAACTTTGTGGACGAGAAGGTAACAGGCAATTGGACAATTAATGTAGATGATGCTGCTCAGATGAAGGCAGAAGGACAGATCGAGATGGACGGAATTGATTCCGGGAATGGACAGCGTGATGGTCACGTGAAGCAAGCCGATTTCTTCGACGTTGCTACATATCCACAAGCTACATTTACAGCGACTTCATTTGAAGGGGTACCTGCGGAATGGCCTGTCGGTCAAACGGTTGATATCAAAATGAATGGTACCATTACGGTTAAAGGTATTGAAAAAGAAGTAACCTTTGACGCAAAAGCTGCTTATGAGAATAATGCAGTATTGTTGTCGGCAACATCGATGGTAACGTTCGAAGATTTCGGAATGGAAAATCCGCACTCCGTTGTGCTCTCGACTGAAAATGATATCCAGGTACAACTTGAATTGAAACTTTCTAAATAAGTGTAACAATGATCATATACCTGAAAATCTGTTCTGTTCTGCCTTACGGTAGACGGACAGATTTTTTTGTTTTTCTTACAAAATAGTGTGATTAATATAACTCAAATGTAACTGTCACAGGATCATATTGTTAAAATAACTGCTGTTTCCTTTGGAAAATGCCGTGTTACCCATCGCTATTAAGCGCTTACAATGAGGAGGAATCATAACATTCATTGATCCATGCACAATCAAACACAAAAAGGGGGAGATCAAGAGTGAACAAAAGGTACATAAGCGGGTGTCTGGTATTACTAATGCTGTTCTGTGATCTGGGGTTGATGGTTCGTCCAGCGGCTGCAGAAGATGCAAAAGTGAACGTGGCACTTAACAAGGCGGTTTCGGTAAGCACAGAATATTTGGAGCATTGGAGCAAAAAGGAGCACTTGGTTGATGGTAAAAGTGACACGCATTGGGCTGCTAAGGCTGGAGTGACAACGGAACAACCACAGTGGGTGATGATTGATCTGGGTGAAGACTACAATCTGTCCGGAGCGGAGATAACGTGGAGAGAAAACACGGTTGTGAAATATATGGTAGAAACATCTGCTGATCAGCAGGCATGGACCAACGTTGCTGATCAAAATGAAAATGCCGATCCCAAACAGATCGCTGATCTGACGTTTCAGCAGAATGATGTGCGATACATCAGATTGAACATATCTTTTTACAAGGGTGAGGGTGTCTGGCCGGAAATATTGGAGTTCAAAGTGTGGGGAGAAGCAGAAGGAACTGAACCAGCCAATATTAAAGGATATGATGAGATCGAAGTGAGAACGGTGACCAGAAGTGCGCCAATTCTGCCCAACGAGGTAAAGGCACAGTTTCAGAATGAAAAATCGGGAATGGTACCTGTGACTTGGGATTATATCGACCCTATGCAATACGCCTCTGCAGGCGAATTTACGGTAACAGGAGTTGTATATGGTGCGCCTCCAGAACCTCAGCTTAAAGCTAAAGTGATCGTTGAGGGATATCGTGCAGACTATGTTAGAGGTGTTGATATTTCCACGTTGACTGCCATTGAGGACAAAGGCGGCAAATACGTGGACAGCAACGGTACAGAGCGTGATTTGCTCGATATTCTCAAGGATCGCGGTGTCAATTATGTGCGTCTTCGTCTGTGGAATGATCCACAGAAATCAGGGGGATACAACGACAAGGACGATGTCATTCGTTTGGCCGAGCGGGTGAAGAAAAAAGGTATGAAGATCCTGTTGGATTTCCACTACTCGGATGAGTGGGCGCACCCGGGCCAGCAGCTTCGTCCAAAAGCTTGGGAAGGTCTTTCGCCCGAAGAGCTGAAGCAGGCCGTATACAACTATACGTATGAAGTTGTGCGAGAAATGAAAGCTAAGGGCGCCATGCCTGATATGGTGCAGATCGGTAATGAGATCAACAGTGGTGTTCTGAACGGTTTGAGCAGCGACGTGGATTTCGAGCAAAATGTTGCATTGCTGAAAAGCGGAATTGATGCTGTACGTGCAGTAGAAGGAGAGATCACCGATAACGCGGATAAGGTGAAGATTATGATCCATCTGGCTGAAGGTGGCAAGGTGGATACGTTCAAATGGTACTTTAAAGAGTTAAGTGCTGGCGGACTGGAATATGACATTATCGGACTGTCGTATTACCCGTTCTGGCATGGGACGTTTGCGGATGTACAGAAAACGATGAATGAAGTGTCAGTCGAGTTTGGCAAAGATGTCATTATCGCTGAAACGTCCTATCCGTTTTCCTACAAAAACGGGGACGCTCATGGAAATATCATTGGATCAGATGAAGCGCTTCATGTAGGGGGAGCAGACTTCCCCGCAACCGTTCAAGGTCAATATGATGCTATCGCCGGCATTATGGACATGATTGCGAACGTGCCGGATAATCATGGAGCAGGTTTCTTCTACTGGGAGCCAGCTTGGATTCCGGCCGGTGTAGGCTGGATTGCATCTGAAGGGAATGCATGGGAGAACCAAGCCATGTTTGATTACGACGAATTTCCGGCCAACGGCGGGCATTCTTATGAAGGCAGAGCGTTATGGTCCCTTGATGTGTACAAACGCGGACTGGAGCTTCTGCCCGCAGACCGCCAGCAACTGGATGCGGCACTTACACGAGCCGAATCATTGGTACAGACTGATTTTACTCCGGAAAGCTGGGTGACTCTGGCTCCGGCAATCTCGGCAGCGAATGATGTATACCAACAGGCATACACGCCGGGTGGGGTAACTCAATTAGATACAGATGCAGCGACAACAGCATTGGAACGTGTGATGCAGCAGATGCAGGTTATCACCCCGCAGCTTGACGAGCTCAGATCTAAAATAGCGGAAGCGCGTACGTATCAGCAGGCTGACTGGTCTGCGGCCACTTGGGCGGTATTGACCAAAGCGCTGGAAGGCGCTGATCAGATCTTGAATGATCCAAGAGCAACACAGACGGATGCGAATACAGCGGTTAAACGTTTGCATGATGCCATTCAAGGTCTATCCAATGTGGACAAAACACAACTGCACCAGTACATTCAACAAATGCAACAGCAGACTAAATCTTCCTATACACGCCGGAGCTGGTCTGTATTGGAACAGTCTTTGCAGGCAGCGATTCAGGTCCGAGATAACAATGCTGTTGTCCAGTCTGAGGTGAATTCAGCACTGAGTACGTTGAAACAAGCCTTTACTAATCTAGTCTCTCTGGAGGCTTTAACAACGGGCAAAACGGCAACGGCTTCAAGTAGTGCAGGGACAGGAGGCAATCAAGCCAACTCTCCTGAAGGTGCAATTGACAACAATCCGAACACTTCATGGGGAACAGACCAGAGTAAGGATAGCTGGTGGCAAGTGGATTTGGGTCAGGTTGCTAACCTCCGTAAAATCGAAATGTCGATGTGGAGTGGCGGCATCAAATATACGATCGAAGTGTCCAACGATAACAAAAATTTTGTGAAAGTAGTGGACACCACAAGTGATGTAGTTGTATCAACCGCACCTAGCCATGTACTTCCAGAAGGCACGGAGGGACGTTACATTCGGGTAACGATTAAAACAGGTCCCACATGGGTAGGATTCATGGAATTTGAAGCATACGGTACGTTCCCAGCGGACAAATCTGCACTGCAAACTACTGTAGATACCGCTGAGAAATTAAAACAAACCGAATACACGACATCAAGCTGGAATGTGTTCAGTAAGGCACTTTCTGAAGCGAAGGCATTCATTCTGGATGTTGAATCTTCAACGCAAGATGTAAGCAATGCGGATCGTGCGTTACAAGATGCTGTGAGTAAGCTTGTACGTCAAGATGTAACACCTGGCCCTGGCCAGCCATCACAACCAAGTGTACCATCATCACAACCTTCCAACCCGGGAACAGCTCCTTCAACGGGGAATCCGGCTGTAACACCACCGGTTGAACCTGGTGATCCGCCAGTTAAGGGTCTAATAACGGTAAAAGGAACAGCAACCGGGAATGACAAGTATTCGATTCGTCCAGATGTATCTCAATTAACCCAGGCACTGCAATCCATGGATGCAGGAAATCGTACGTTGAAACTGCTTGCAGATGTACCCGACACAGCCAAGACAGTCACATTCCAGTTGGCTGCAAGTCAACTGGCGGCATGGATTCGTTCCGAGGAAGTGAAATCCCTGGATGTAGTTGTAGGACAGACTACCGTTCGTGTTCCTCTGAGATCACTCCCGCTAACCATTGCGGAGACTGAGGGAACGTTCGACATCGTAGTGGCAAAAGGATCGACAGATACATTGTCCACATCTCAAAAAGCAGCGATCAGTAATCATGCGATTGTTGATGTGAATCTGTTAATGAACAATAAGCCATTGCAATGGACAAACAGAGCAGTTGAAGTTGCTCTATCCAATGTGGAGCAACCTAAGAAGAGTGATGTAGTTATGATTGTACATTCCATATCTCCAAGTGGAGAAATGAAACCTGTTACGTATTCCAAGTACGATGATAAGACCAAAACGATGGCGTTCAAACCACTGGAATCCGGCAGTTATGTCATTGAAGAAGTTGAAGTGCCATTACATGATTTGCAAAATCACAATTGGGCAATCCGAGAGGTACAGAACCTCTACGGTAAAGGGATTATTTCGGGGATGAGCGCAACTCGTTTTGCCCCGCAAGGTGAACTGACCAGAGCACAATTTTTGCAAATGATTATTAAAGGTATTGGTGATGCACGCCAGCCGGATCCATCTATTTCAACACCAACGGATGTGAAGGAAGGGCAGTGGTATACCGATTCAGTACGACTTGGAATGGAAATGGAAATAATTCAAGGCCGAGCAGATGGAAGCTTTGGAGCGAATGAACGCATTTCACGAGAAGAAATGGCCGTTATGCTGAACAGAGCACTGAAGGTTGTGCAGCGTGAGGGTGCGACCAATTCTGTACAAGGAAATATGGTGTTTGTAGACAACGCCGAGATCGCAGCATACGCCAAAGAAGCTGTAGCCTCAATGCAACAACTTGGGCTGCTAAATGGCATGCCTGATGGCACGTTTGCTCCGAAAGAAACAGCGAACCGTGCACAGGGAGCTGTTGCAGTCGCCAGACTGATGGAACAACTGTATTAGAGGTAGTTCAAAACGTCCGTTTTTATTATGAAGGATGATGCTTGGTGGCATTATCAACACTCATGAATAGAAAATAACAAAGCAGGTAAAGAGATCGGATCATATGATTCGGTCTCTTTATTTTTTGTGAAAAGAGATTATAACGGACCCGCTTTCTCTAAATAGGCATATAAACAATTTGTTAATGTCGTATTGACAATATCGAATTCATTTGTTATCATTTCGATAATATCAAAACGACAATATTAAGAAATGGGGAATGAGCTATGTTTGGATTCCGATTTGCGAAATTTCAACCCAGTGAATATGTCATGAAGGTGAAAAATGGTGAGGTACAGCGTCAAGGTGTAGGATTGTCTTTCTATTATTATGAGCCGACCACATCGGTAGTGGTTCTACCCGTATCCTCGGTGGATGTACCGTTCATGTTTGAAGAGATTACGGCGGATTATCAGACGGTTACTGTGCAGGGGCAATTAAGTTATCGCATTGTGGATTATTTGAAAATAACCCAGAGCCTGAATTACACGTACAATTTGCGCAAAAATCGGTATATCTCCGACGACCCCGGCAAGCTGGATCAACGGGTGATCACCACAGCGAAAGTACTAACCAAGAAACATCTGGAGCAAATGCCGCTGAAAGAAGCTATTCAATCCAGTGAACGGCTGGCAAGCAGCATGAAACGCGAGGTTGTACAAAGTGAAGAGTTGGAGAAATTGGGCGTTGAGTTGATGAGTCTATCGATTCTGGCCATTCTGCCTAATAAAGAGACGATGCGTGCATTGGAAGCACAGGCGCGGGAAGAGATTTTGCGTCAGGCAGATGAAGCGCTCTATGTACGTCGGAATGCATCGATTGAACAGGAAAGACGAGTGAAAGAGAACGAACTGAACACCGAAATTGCCGTAGAGACGAAGAAACAGCAAATTCGTGAGACCCAATTGCAGACAGAACGCTCGGTGAAACAGAAACAAAACGAGATGGAGCAGGAGCAGCTTCAGTTTAATACAGCGATGGAGGAACGTAAGCAGCAACTGATTGAGTTAACTATTGCTAATCACAATGCCGAGGCAGACGCCAAAGCGTATGAGATTGCTGCCGTGATGAACTCATTGCAAAATGTACAGCCCAATGTACTACAAGCAATGGCGAATATGGGCATGAATTCTGATAAGCTGATCGCACTCGCGTTCCAGGAACTGGCTGAAAATGCAGGCAAGATTGGGCAACTAAATATCTCGCCGGATCTGTTACAGGGATTAATGTCTCCTGCGCCAGGCAGAGATCAGGGAGGTCGAGCGAGATGAGATTAGGAAGAAGAGAGCAAGCAGAGCAGGCAGGGAAATCAGTACGTCAGCAGGCCACGGCAGATGATCGGATGAGTGAACACAAGCTGATTCTGGTGAAACGCCGGACCCGACTGGAAGAGTTGGTGGTTCGATATAACACGGTGCAGCAAGCTCAGTTCTATATTGAACGTCTGGGCGCAGACTTCAGTGATTATATGGAGGAAGACCGTCGTTATCGGCTATCTGTGCAGCAGGCCCAGCAGCAACTGGGTCAATTGGGACGGGTTCAGACGATTGATCGGGAACATGTGCCCAATTTTATCTTTGGAGATCAGGATATCGTGGTCGTGGTTGGACAGGATGGGCTTGTAGCCAACACCCTCAAATACGTAACCGAGCAGCCGCTCATCGGTGTGAATCCGGACCCGATGCGTTGGGATGGCGTGTTATTACCTTTTACCGTGAAGGATCTGAGCTTCATTGTTCCTGATGTCATTCGAAAGCAACGAACCTTGAAAGAAGTCACTCTCGCCAAAGTGGAACTCAATGATGGACAGTATCTATATGGTGTGAATGATCTGTTCATTGGTCGGAAGACACATGTATCGGCTCGTTATGAAGTGCGTTTGGGTACATCCGCAGAACAACAATCTTCCAGTGGCATCATTGTATCCACAGGCATGGGATCGACAGGCTGGTTCAAAAGTGTGCTGGCGGGAGCCACCGGCATTGTTGGATCGGCTGCATGGCAGAACATGAATTCCGAAGCGGAGGTCGCTACAGCATCCGCATCCATTCATGGAAGCAGGCAAGAGCTGAATCATTTTAACTGGGATGCGCCTTATTTATATTTTTCAGTACGTGAACCGTTCCCGAGCCGGACGACAGCGGCCAATCTCGTGTTTGGACAGATTCATTCAAAGCAGCCATTGCACATTGTATCCCAGATGCCGGAGGACGGTGTTATTTTCAGCGATGGGGTCGAGCAGGATTTTCTTGAGTTTAATTCAGGGGTAGAAGCCATCATTGGTTTGGCAGAGAAGAGGGGACGTCTCGTGGTCTAAACCTTTATTTTCAAGCCGTTTCCGACTAGAATGGGTAACTAGATGTGATACACTGACGTCAGGAAACGGAAAGAGGGTTAACGATGCAGTCGATATTGTTGGTTGAAGATGATGCCAAGTTAGCAGGATTACTGGCGGCTTATCTGACCCGAAATGGATTCCAGGTACAGGTCACAGATGATTTTCGTCATGTACTGGATGAATTTGTGGAAGTGAAGCCGGACCTTGTGCTGATGGATGTGAATTTGCCTCAATATGATGGATACTACTGGTGCAGGCAGATACGCACACATTCCATATGTCCCATTTTATTCATATCGGCTCGTGATAGTGGTATGGATCAGATTATGGCGTTGGAACATGGAGCGGATGATTATATTACAAAACCTTTTCAATATGAAGTTGTTCTTGCCAAAGTCCGTAGTCAGCTGCGCAGAGCCTATGGTTCTTACGCTGCTGTTCAACAGGAAGTGAAGGTGAAGAACGGTCCCATGATCCTTTATCCTGAGCGATTTGTATTGAAATATGATGAGCGTTCTACCGAGCTGACACAGAAGGAAGCGATACTGGTGGAAGCGCTGATGGCGAAGGCAGGGCGAGTTATCAGCCGAGAAAAATTGTTAGAACAGATGTGGGAAGATCAGCATTTTATTGATGATAATACGTTGAATGTCTATATTACACGTGTTCGCCGGAAGTTGAAGGAGCTGGGTGCAGAAGAGATTTTGGAGACGGTTCGCGGAGCGGGTTATCGTGTGTTGGATCTGGATTCATCCTCACAGGGGAAAGGGAAATGAGACTGTTCCTGAAAGACCACCAGATGTTAGTTGGATTTTATGTGTTACAGATGCTGCTGGTTCCGTGTGTGTACTGGCTCTCTGGTGAGGGCCGTCCGATGAAGATTGTTCTCTATGGCATGCTGATCAGTACTGTTGTGCTGTTGGTCTATCTGATCATACGTTACTTCCAGCTGCGAGCGTATTATCGTCTGCTTGAACAACCACGAAAACTGGTAAACGGACCTTTCCAAACGCTTGGAAATTCGGTCGTGGCGGAAGCCATCCAGCAATTGTTACATGAACTGGAGCGTAATCGGCAGAACGAGATGGGGCTGTTACGTACTAGCAAGGAACAGCAGGTGGTATTCATGAATCGCTGGGTTCATCAGATGAAGACCCCGTTGTCCATTATCCAACTGACCTTGGAAGATGTGGACGATGAGACGGCTGGCAGTATTCAGGATGAGCTGGATAAGCTACGCAAAGGACTTGAAATGGTCTTGCATTCATCAAGGCTTGAACAGTTCGAAGGGGATTTTCGTGTGGAGCTGTTGTCTTTGCAAGATGTGCTTCGAAGTAGCATTGCAGAGAACCGACGTTTGTTTATTCGCAGAGGCATTACGCCGGATATCCGTATGGAGGGCGACCTCCAGATATATAGTGACTCCAAGTGGCTGCGGTTCATGTTCACCCAGATTTTGACCAATGCCGTGAACTATTCTGATAGCAAATCAGGCAAAAAAGTGATCATTACAGGCTATAAGCAGGAAGAGCGTACAATCCTGGACATTCAGGATGAGGGAATCGGCATCTCGTCCGAAGATATTCATCGCGTGTTTAATCCCTATTTTACAGGCGAACGGGGCAGACAATACCACGAATCTACGGGAATGGGATTATATCTGGTCCGTGAGATCAGTGCCCGCCTGGATAATCGTGTCGAGTTGTTTTCGGAGCCGAATGAGGGAACGTTGGTTAGATTCAGCTGGATTCATTCGAAATATCCGAAGTGAAAAGTGCTTTGCCCATGGGCGAGGTGCTTTTTTAATGGACAGAAGTGTCATAGAGAAGGCAGGGGAACAGAACCTTAAACGCATTGTAAGGGAAGTTTAAGGTAATTCGATAGCACCGTTACGGGAGGTCAGTTAGGATAAGAATAGAATTAACGTATAAAGAATGACGGATTAGGAGGGAATTACGCATGGAAATGTTACAGGTATCAGGACTGAACAAAGTATATCAGGGCAAAGTGCAGACTCAAGCCCTTAGTGATATTCATCTGACAATCAAACAAGGTGAATTTGTGGGTATTATGGGCCCGTCGGGCAGTGGAAAAACTACATTGTTAAACATGGTCTCCACCATTGATGAACCCAGCTCAGGCAAGGTGCTGATTAATGGCATGAACCCGTTTGATATGAAAAAGAAAGAACTTGCCATGTTCCGGCGTCGGGAACTCGGATTTGTCTTTCAGGATTTCAATCTGTTGGACACGCTGACTGTTGCTGAGAATATTGTACTTCCATTGACACTGGACAAGGTCAAACTGAAGGAGATGGAGAGCAGACTACATCGCATTACAGCGAAGCTCGGGATTGATCATATTCTGGATAAACGAGTCTACGAAATTTCGGGTGGACAGCGACAACGAACAGCCATTGCGAGATCCATGATCAATATGCCTTCGATTGTTTTGGCGGATGAACCCACCGGTGCCCTGGATTCTACGTCATCCCAAGCGGTCATGGAGTCACTTGAACAGATGAACCAGCAGGAGAAAACAACTATTATGTTGGTCACACATGACCCGCTTGCGGCAAGTTATTGCAACCGCATCGTGTTCATTAAGGACGGAAAGCTGGCAGCCGAGGTACACCGTGGAGATAATCGACAGACGTTTTTCCAGCGGATCATTGATACTTTATCCTTCTGGGGAGGGAATTCACATGAGCTTTCCTCAGTTCGCGTTTAACAATATTCGCCGGAATGGGCGAGCGTATATTGCTTTTTTTTTAAGTAGTGTATTTATGGTCATGATATTCTTCGCTTATGCGGTATTTATCTATCATCCATATGTGACAGAGTTGCCAATGGGTGACACAACCGCTACGGGGATGCAGATCGCTTCGATTATCGTATATGTGTTTGCATTTTTCTTTGTTATGTATTCCATCAGTGCTTTTCTCAAATCACGGAACAAAGAGTTTGGCATTCTGACCATACTTGGTGCCGAGCCCAGGCAGATTCGGAGATTGGTCATTCTGGAAAACATGTTGATCGGCTCCCTGTCCATTATTGCCGGTATCGGCGGAGGTATGTTGTTGTCCAAGCTGTTCCTGATGTTAACCACTCGTTTTATCGGGATGGATGATCTGCCCTTTTATTTTCCCGTGAAAGCGATTCTGATTACGATTGGAGCCTTTCTGTTATTATTTTTCTGCATTTCACTCTTCACATTGTTTTTTATCGGAAATAAACGGACGTTAGAACTTCTAACGGGAACCAACAAACCTAAAAAAGAGCCCAAAGCTTCATGGTTCTTCTCACTTCTGGGTTTTGCATTACTTACAGTAGGTTTTGTGGTACTCCGTAACGGGTTAAATGGCGGAACAATCATGCTTGCAGCAATAACAGGGATAGCCGGGACGTATTTTTTCTATTCACAACTTTCCGTGCTCATCATCCGTTTATTGAAGCGTAATCGTAAAACCGTATGGCATGGTACACGTCTGTTGTGGATCTCAGAGATGAGCTATAAAATGAAGGATAATGCCCGCATGCTCTTTATGGTGACCGTGGTGATTGCGATTGCTTCAATGAGTGCGGTTGTAATTTTGTCACTGGATCAAGAGAACCGGGAGCAGTTTACAAACAACGATTTTCCAGTCAAATACAATGTGTACACTCCTTCGGATCAAATGGATATGAGCTATATTGATTCGACACTTGAAGCAGCAGGCTTGAGTTATCAGCAAGTGTATCTGGAGTACTTCTGGTCTGATGCGGATCAGAGTGCTGTCTCGGTTATGCCGCTCAGTCATTACAACCGATTCAATGCGATCCAAGGAAAAAAGACGTTCCAATTGGATTCAGCATCAGCATTGTTCGTAGATTCACGTAATGAGAAGGATCAGGATCAGATCGATCGAAACAGGTTTCGCAATTATGCGGAAGGAGAAACCTTGACTCTGAATCTGGAGGATGGCTCATTGCAAGCAAGAGTTACAGCTACGGATGTAGAGCCACGTTTCGCAACCTTGATCTATTCTACAGGTGTAGTCGTTCTCCCAGATGAGAAGTTTGAAGAGATCACACAACAGTTCAATGCAAATAGGTTATCAGGCAAAGTTCTGTACCAGATTCCGGCATGGGGTCATGCTGTACCTGACCGGCACTCCTCGGAAGCCATGGTTAGCGATCAGCTACTGTCGTCCGCAGATACCATTCGAAGCGATAATGCTTCGGATGAGAATTACTCCGGATTTCTGACCACTCGATATGGAGATTTTGAGAGATACAGACAGGGTACAGCACTCTTTACCTTTCTGGGCATATTTATCGGATTAATCTTCTCGATCTCTTCTGCAAGCTTTCTGTATTTCAGACTGCATACCGATCTTGAAGCGGATGGAAAGATGGTGCATTCTCTTTCGAAAATGGGTCTCAGTTTCCAGGAGATGAAACGATCATCCACCGTTCAGATTGCCATTTTGTTCTTTTTACCGATCGGGGTAGCTATCATTGAAACTTTGGTCGTAGTTAAGCCATTCCTGACTGAATTCGGTATTACCAATTATACGATGCCGGTGTTGACTGTATTTGGTGCCTTTGTACTTGCACAGACGTTTTATTTCATCATTATACGTTCGAGATATATCGCTTCTCTGCGCAAAATGATGGTGTAACCATCTTATAAACAAACGACCATAAGGGACCGACTATGATCTGTTCATTTGCCCGTATTTCTTGATTCAGATCAAGGAAATGCGGGCTTTCTTGCGATAAGATGAATGCATTCACAGATTACATTATCGAGGAGGACGATTATGATGACTATCACGTCATTGCAAGAAGTTAAAACATTTAGTGAAGACCGTTTTACGAAACGAGTTTTATTCCAACAGGGTGGTGGAGTGACCTTTGTCCTTCATTTTCTGCCAGGTCAGCAACTTCCCGTTCATAAACATCCGGGCACAGACGTTATTTTGCTGGTGGTCGAAGGCACAGGTACACTTATTCTGGATGGAAAAGAACAAGTGGTGAAACAAGAGGATGTGATCCATTGCGGCGGTGAGGTCGAGTTCGCATTTCATAATACAGGAGATCAGGAAGTTCGTTTGTTCGTGGTTTTAAACAAAGTGCCAGCAGCATCCTATGCAAAGGACATCTAACATCTAATATCAAGGAATCGATAGAATGATTCACTGACCGGTACCAATATAAGGGGAACTCTATTCTGGAGTTTCCTTATTTATTTTTTATTCAAAAATACCTTGATCAAGTGTGGTTCCCATCGCAAAACAAAAAGCATACCTGGGTCTGAGAACATCAGATCTTAAGTACGCTTTTTCGTATTCCGGCAGCAATTTGTTCATTCATCCGCTCACTGTTCATTCTGCCTAGAAGTATCCCAGCATTTCCTTGGCTTCAATCGACATCAGCTGTGGAGACCATTGTGGCTCCCATACGACTTGAACATCAATATCGGTCTTATTCGTATTTTCCTGCAAAACCCATTTCACCGCACCGACAATTGTATCGTGCAGCGGGCAACCTGGTGTAGTCAGCGTCATTCGTACATGAACCCGTTCAGGCTCTTCCCTTACTTCATACACCAGACCCAGGTCAACGATATTGACACCTAATTCAGGGTCATACACTTCCTTGAGACATTCTAGCAAATGCGTGGTTTGTTCCATCATGTTCACTCTCCAGTCCACCTTATTTATGTTAACGTCTGAATACCAAAGCAATATTTGTTATATAAACGATGGAGACAAGAGACAAAATCGTCCCTCCAACCATCATGACCTCAGCCAGATTAATCAGAATTCCACTGACAAGCAAAAGGCTTCCAGCGACCATGGCGAGCATACCCCAATTGACATACCGTTCACTCAGCATACCTGCCATCAGCGGTGTTCCGGGTCTGCCTGCCTGCTTGCCATATTTGTGGGTCCACCATAGAAAAGGCACGATTTTGGAGGCATAACCAAGTATGGTGAGAGACACCCAACCCCCGAGATATACCCATCCAGACAGCAGAACAACACGTGGATGGAGAAGCAGTTCAGTCCCTTGCGAGGAATAGATCAGTAGGGCAACAGCATATACAGCAAACGCACGGCTTACATACACAGACCAGCGGATACCCGGACCTGGGTTACTTTTGTGCCGTTTCTCCTGAATTTGCTCCAAGTGATACACATAGAAGAGCAGGGCTGAGGTTAGAAGTAGGAGCGCGAGCCAGAGCAGGCCTCCCTTAATACCTGTCAGAAATGCGACAACACCTGTAACTACAGCTGCATTCCACAGAACCAGGACCACTTTTTGCAGTCGAATGGAATAATCGTGGGACAGGTAGAACATCGGAAGCATTTTGTAACTGAATCCGGTAATTAACATGCCAAACCAGCCAAGTGTTCCCATCCAGATATGTGCGCCGAACAAGCGTCCGTGCAGACCATTCCAATCACCAAATGCAAAATTCAAACCCATCAGCATACCGGAAAGCCCGGTTAGAACCAGATAAAGACAGGAACAAGCTGCACTGATCGTTACCGGATTCCACTGTGAGGCACGGAAGAGGGTAACGCCCATATTCCATCCGAACAACAGAATGCCAGAGAGCGCGAGTGTAGCAGAACCCGCAATCCAGATGACATCTGCACGGATGAAGCCGAATAACATGCCCACGATTCCGATACTGAACAAGAAATAATGACAATAACCGAGGAACAGACTATAGATATTGGATTGCAAAATAACGTGTATCAACTGATAAACGGCACCCATAGCCAGCATGGTTGCCCACCCGAGCACAAACTGATGGGCATGAAACCAGCCTTCGGGTCCTCTGAGTTCATCACCAAGCCAGCCTGTCAGCGAGAGCAGGGAGAATGCGTGATACATTACAAATCCAAAGATGCCCGTGATGATAAAAAGAAACGGCAACCTGGACATGGTCTTTGCCTCCTTACCCTTTTTCAATTCTCAATTTGGCCGTACCATCGGCTTGATCCTCAACCGTGAAGGGGCAACCGAGATTATTTAACTCTTCAATCAAGAAGACTGGCACACGGTCATTGTGAATCAGTACGACTTCCCCAGGTTTGCAACGCTCCAGTGCGGCAAGGGTTCGCATCATGGGTTGTGGCGGTTCCAATCCGCGATTGTCCAGTATAACGGTGGGCGCCTGTAGGGATTCAAAGTTTTCAATCGCAACAGCTTGCTCCTCTGGATGGCCTTTGCATGAAGCTGATTCTTCGTCTGAACAGGGCTCAGAAACGACTTCCGATCCAGATAAAACCATTGCAGATAATGCTTTGTCACCGGTTTTATTTTTTTTGTGCACAAACGTGGTAACCCAGTGATCTGAACCTTTTCGTTCCGATGTGCTGGAGTATCCTTTCATCTTGAGAATACCGAGCAGGGGCGTTGGTTTGAATGGAGCGTGTAGTACAAATACATCTTCATGCTGAAGGCCTTTGACCGTGTCCATGATCAGCTGAAACGGCTCCAGCTTTTTACTCAGATGAGGACGCACATCCAATTCAACAATATGGACATCAGATGGAGACATGTGCGTTCACATCCGATCCTGCACTAGCTACATCCGCCTGCTGTACCAACTGTAGAGAAGGTTCATACAGGGCGGCCATTCCACCGTACAGCGCATAGAAGAATGACTCCGGCGCATCGAGGGAGAAGGACAGATAGGCTTTGGGGTCCATCCCGAGTACACGCTCAAAAAGTCTTGCACTGTCATAGGCGTAAAAACAGAAATGAGTATATTCGAACACAGGCATTTTTTCGTAAATGGTAATAATCTCTTGCGCATACTCGGCCTGCTCACGCTGTGCTATCTGCACCATGGTTGTGGCATCTTCCAACCTCAGCGTGATGCGAAGTGTAGTATCGTCAATGATTTCAACGTGGGCCATAGCGGTTCAGCTCCAATCTATAATTTGCTGATTTTGACTTGGAAGGTTGTAGGACCCTGCTCAATATACTCCCAGTTGAAGCCATCAGGATGTGTGGACTGGAATTGGAATCGAAGTGGCTTAGGATCGTGATCGTTAATGAGCAGCATGGATTCCTGTGGTTGCAACTGATCAAACGTTTCAAAAATAACTTTATGTTTCAAATGCGGTGGATACTCCGTAGCATTAATGGTTGCTGCGTATGTGTTCAAGTGTCATTCCTCCAAATAGGGATAGTGTGGTGTTGCAATTTGATTATAGAAAACGTGAGGAGGTGGCTGTGTGAGCCTGCTCACACTTTTTCTTTTGCCATAATTTTGCCTTATTTAGACCAGAATCCTGTTTGGTAAAGGATTACAGAGCATATATAAATGTGCAACTGTGCGCTATGTTTCACTTCTTGTGATATTTTGCACAGTTCGCCGAGCGAGACATCCTTATATTTAGCGTCAAGATGACAAGCGATGAGAGGAAGAAAGTTCCCT
The DNA here is from genome assembly GCF_045040675.1 of Paenibacillus sp. FSL H8-0283. Lineage (NCBI taxonomy): Bacteria > Bacillati > Bacillota > Bacilli > Caryophanales > Paenibacillaceae > Paenibacillus > Paenibacillus sp. FSL H8-0283. Next base: position 4,194,287 of record NZ_CP150295.1, on the reverse strand, counting down.
CCTTCAGCCGATGTTAAGACAGCACCCTAGAGAAGGGAGGTACGTGTATGGAATCAAAATTAATGGACCCGTTTGGAAGAGTGCATGATTATTTGAGAATTTCGGTTACGGATCGTTGTAATCTCCGCTGTGTGTATTGCATGCCGGAGGAAGGAATGCAGTTTGAACCGACAGAACGCATCCTGTCCTATGAAGAAATCACGTCCATCGTTAATGCGCTTGCTCCACTGGGCATTCGGAAATTGCGTTTGACCGGAGGAGAGCCTCTTGTTCGTAAGGGGCTGGATCAACTGATTGCGATGTTATCCGCTATTCCGGGAATTGAGGACATCGCATTGACAACCAATGGCATCTATTTGGCAGCTTATGCGGATATGCTGAAGGCTGCGGGACTAACTAGGGTGAACATAAGCCTGGATTCTTTGAAGCCAGAACGATTTGCAAGCATTACTCGAGGCGGCAAGGTGCAACGTGTGCTGGAAGGCATTAAGGCCAGCCAAAAGGCCGGATTTCATCCGATCAAGCTGAACGTGGTGCTGATGAAAGGCGTGAACGACGATGAGGTGGAAGATTTTCTGCTGATGACTCGGGATGAACCAATTCATATTCGGTTTATTGAGTACATGCCTATTGGTGAAAGTGGAGAAGGATGGAGATCAGGATATATGCCCCTCGAACATGTACTGGAAACATGTGGAGCGCGATGGGATTACGAAAGATGTGGAGAGATATACGGGAATGGACCTGCGGACAGTTATCGCATAGTGGGGGCTGCTGGAACCTTTGGTCTGATTCACCCGGTGAGTAGCCATTTCTGCGGGAATTGCAATCGGCTGAGACTGACGGCAGACGGTAATATCAAACCTTGTCTCTACTGGTCGGATGAATTCAATGTTCGTCCACTCGTAGGTGATGACAAGGCGGTGCAGGATTTATTTTACAAGGCGCTCGGAGCCAAACCCGAAACACATGACATGTTAAAAGACTTAAACGGGCAACAGATCGACGGCAAGCCAACGTTGCGACATATGTCGCAAATCGGAGGTTAGCAACAGTAGTTCAGGATTCAATTTGCGTCAACAGGTCATATATGTGGGAGGACAACAATGAGTAACAAAAGCATGCCCTGGATGGGCAAACTCAAATATTTTGCCAAACGTGAAAAAAGTGCGGAGGGCTGGAGTGAAATGTCCCCGGTCAACCGGGATTGGGAAGATGTCTACCGCCGCCGCTGGCAGCATGACAAAGTGGTGCGTTCCACACACGGAGTCAATTGTACAGGATCATGCAGCTGGCAGATCTATGTGAAAGACGGCATTGTCACTTGGGAAACGCAGGCTACCGACTATCCTTCAACCGGACCGGATATGCCGGAATTTGAACCCCGTGGATGTCCACGCGGAGCGAGTTTTTCATGGTATCTGTACAGCCCGCTACGTGTCAAACATCCTTACGTACGTGGTGCATTACTGGACATGTGGCGTGATGCGCTTCAGACGCATGGTGACCCGGTTCAAGCATGGTCCAGCATTGCGGATGATCCGGCCAAAGTGAAAAGATACAAATCGGTCCGTGGTAAAGGGGGATTAATTCGCGCGTCATGGGGTGAAGTGACACAGATTATCGCCGCTTCGCTGATTCATACGATCAAAGAATACGGGCCAGACCGGATTATTGGTTTCTCTCCTATTCCTGCAATGTCGATGGTCAGTTATGCAGCAGGATCACGCTTCTTATCTCTGATGGGATCACCATTGCTTAGTTTTTACGACTGGTATGCCGATCTCCCACCGGCTTCACCTCAGATCTGGGGCGATCAAACGGATGTGCCGGAGAGCAGCGACTGGTACAATTCTGGATACATTCTGGTATGGGGCTCCAATCTGCCAATGACGCGGACACCGGATGCCCACTTCCTGGCTGAGGCACGTTATCGGGGAACAAAAGTGGTGTCGATCAGCCCGGATTATGCGGAGTATGTGAAATTCGCAGATACGTGGATGTCGGTAAAACAAGGAACGGACGGCGCTTTGGCGATGGCTATGGGCCATGTCATTCTAAAAGAGTTTTATATTGAAAAACCTACGGACTATTTCATGCAATATGCCAAACAGTATACGGACTTTCCAAATCTGCTGATTGTGGAAGAAAAGGACGGCGTACACACAGCAGGCAGATTTCTAGTTGGGGAAGATCTGGGCATCACAGGTAATAACATGGCTTGGAAAACGCTCGTTTACGATGAAAACAGTGGAACCTATGCGATGCCGAAAGGAAGTTTGGGCTTCCGTTGGGGTGAAGAAGGCACATGGAATCTCAAAATGGAACAGGTGGAGAACGGTGAGCCGATTGATCCAAGACTATCCATGCTCGGCGTCCATCATGAACTTGTAACGATTCAACTGCCGTACTTTGATGATGAGGGAAAACATGTCATGGAGCGGCAGATTCCTGTACGTCAGATATGGTTAGGAGAAAGGTGGATTACAGTAACAGCCGTATACGATCTGGTGCTTGCCAAATACGGAATTGAACGTGAAATGACGCGTTCTGCGGATTCAGCAGAAGTAGTCAATGGTGTGGAACAGTTGAGTGTACGTGTTAACCATGGAGATGAAATCTTGCATGCACCACAGGTAAAACCATTCACTCCAGAGTGGCAAGAGAAAATCACTGGTGTGGACCAAGAGACTGTCGTACAGATTGCACGTGAGTTCGCACAGAATGCGATCGATACCAAAGGTCGTTCCATGATCATCATGGGAGCCGGTATTAATCACTGGTACAACTCCGACGTTATCTATCGCGCCATTATTAACTTAATTCTGATGACAGGTTGTCAGGGTGTGAATGGTGGAGGCTGGGCCCATTATGTTGGTCAAGAAAAATTGCGTCCGGCTGAAGGATGGCAGACGATTGCCTTTGCTCGTGACTGGACCGGACCTGCACGTCTGCAGAACGGAACATCCTTCTTCTACTTTGCAACAGATCAATGGAGATACGAGGAGACCCAAGTGGGAGAGTTGACTTCGGCGCTTGAAGGTGAACCGCGGTTCCAGCATGTGGCTGATTATAATGTGATGGCTGCGCGTATGGGCTGGCTTCCATCCTATCCACAATTCAATCGTAACTCGATTGATCTGCATCAGGATGCGCTACAGGCCGGAGCAACGACGAAGGAAGAGATTGGCGCTTATGTTGCTTCCGAGCTACAGAACAAAAATCTGAAGTTCTCGATCGAGCAACCGGATGATCCGGCGAACTTCCCGCGTGTACTATTTGTCTGGAGAGCGAATCTGATCTCAAGTTCTGGCAAAGGGCATGAGTATTTCCTGAAACATCTGCTCGGTGCAACGAACGGATTGCTGAACGATGACGATCATGGACTGCGCCCAGAGCATGTGGAGTGGGTGGATGAAGCACCGGAAGGCAAGCTTGACCTGATGATCAACATGGATTTCCGTATGGCAGGTACAGCGATGTATTCCGATATTGTGCTGCCAGCAGCGACCTGGTATGAGAAAAGCGATCTGAGCAGTACGGATATGCATCCGTTCGTTCATCCATTCAACCCGGCGGTAGCCACGCAGTGGGAATCCCGTTCTGACTGGGATACCTTCAAGGAAATCGCACGTGTATTCTCCGAGATGGCTGCGCAGCAATTCGATGGGCCGCAGAAGGAGATCATCGCTACACCACTCTTGCATGATTCACCGGATGAGCTTGCTCAACCGTACGGAGAGATCAAAGACTGGAGCGCGGGAGAATGTGAAGCGATCCCGGGGAAAACGATGCCGCATATTCAGGTCGTGGAACGTGATTATGCTGCCGTATATAACAAAATGATCAGTCTAGGACCTGTGGTGAAGGATAAACCAATCGGTACCAAAGGCATATCCTGGTCTGCCAGTGAAGAGTATGAAAAACTCAAGGGTATTCTGGGCGTGCATCGTAAAGATGGCGTTGGACAAGGGTGTCCGGATCTGAGCACCGACCGCAATGTTGCGGAGGCCATTCTGACCTTGTCCAGTACAACGAACGGCAAGATGGCTGTACGTGCGTGGGAAGCGCTTGAACAGAAAACGGCATTGCATCTGAAAGATTTGGCTGAGGAACGATCTGAGGAATGTTTTACATTTGACGAGATCACTTCCAAACCGAAAACGGTCATTACTTCACCTGCATTCAGCGGATCGGAAAAAGGCGGACGCCGATATTCGCCATTCACCACCAATGTGGAGCGCCTGATTCCATGGCGTACATTGACCGGCAGACAGCAGTTCTATATTGATCATGCGATGCTCCGTGAGTTCGGAGAGACATTAGCGACATTTAAACCTGTGCTGAAGCATACGCCGTTCCATCCGAACAGCAAACGTCCGATCGAAGGTGGCAAAGAAATTGTCCTAAATTACCTGACACCGCATAACAAGTGGTCAATCCACAGTATGTACTATGATGCGTTGCCGATGCTGACGTTGTTCCGAGGTGGCCCGACAATCTGGATGAACTACGAAGATGCAGAAGAAGCGGGACTGGTCGACAACGACTGGATCGAATGTTTCAACCGTAACGGGGTAGTCGTTGCCAGAGCCGTAGTAACACACCGTATTCCTCGCGGCATGGCTTTCATGTATCACGCCCAGGACCGTCACATTAACGTTCCGGGTACCAAAATATCACAGACACGTGGGGGGACACATAACAGTCCGACACGTATTCATGTGAAGCCAACGCATATGATCGGTGGTTATGCCCAGTTAAGTTATGGCTTCAACTACTATGGCCCGACAGGCAACCAGCGTGACCTCAATGTCATCATAAGAAAACTGCAGGAGGTGGATTGGCTTGAAGATTAAAGCACAAGTCAGTATGGTCATGAATCTGGACAAATGCATAGGGTGCCATACATGTAGTGTAACATGCAAAAACACCTGGACTAATCGTCCAGGTGCAGAATATATGTACTGGAACAATGTGGAGACCAAGCCAGGGGTCGGTTATCCAAAACAATGGGAGGACCAGGAGCGTTATCGCGGTGGCTGGGAGATGAAGAATGGCAAACTGGAATTGAAGTCCGGCACACGGGCAAGACGCTTGCTTAACATTTTCCATAACCCGGATCAGCCTACCATTGACGATTATTACGAGCCATGGACATACGAGTATGAGAAACTGACGAACAGTCCGGAGAAAAAACATCAGCCTGTAGCACGACCAAAATCCCAGATCACTGGTGAATATATTAATCTGGAGTGGGGGCCGAACTGGGAAGATGATCTGGCAGGTGCCCATGTAACCGGGATGGAAGATCCCAATATGAAGGGTGTCGAGGACTCGATCAAAATGGATTTTGAACAGGTATTTATGATGTACCTGCCACGAATCTGTGAACACTGCCTTAATCCGGCCTGTGTGTCCTCTTGCCCTTCCGGAGCGATGTACAAACGGGAAGAAGACGGAATTGTACTGGTTGACCAAAATGCCTGCCGCGCATGGAGATTCTGTGTATCGAGCTGCCCATACAAAAAGGTCTATTTCAACTGGCAGACGAACAAAGCCGAGAAATGTACCCTTTGTTTCCCGCGGATTGAAGCGGGCCTGCCAACGATCTGTGCCGAAACCTGTGTGGGACGTATCCGTTATATCGGCCTGATGCTGTATGATGCAGACCGTGTTGAAGCCGCTGCTTCCGTTGAAAATGATCAGGATCTCTATGAATCCCAGATGGATATTTTCCTTGATCCGAATGACCCTGAGGTGATTCGCGAAGCGCGCGAGGCCGGAATTCCAGAGGATTGGATTATTGCAGCGCAGCAGTCCCCTATTTATAAAATGGTTATCGACTGGAAAATTGCGCTCCCGCTTCACCCAGAATACCGCACCATGCCAATGGTATGGTATATTCCACCGCTTAGCCCGATAACCAATCGGGTAGAGGGACAGGGAAGTTCGCTGGAGGCCAATGATATTTTCCCGGCGATTGATAACATGCGTATTCCCGTGGAATATCTGGCCAATCTGCTTACGGCAGGAGATACAGATCAAATCCGTGAAGTACTGCGGAAAATGGCAGTTATGCGCATTCACATGCGTAACCAGCAGACGGGCAAGACCAGTGAATCGGAATTACTGGAAAGAGTAGGCATGGATGCTCAGGAAGTGGAGGACATGTACCGACTGCTCGCGATTGCGAAATACAATGACCGTTTTGTCATCCCGCCAGCTCACCGTGAGGAAGTGGAAGATCTCTTCAGCGAACAGGGCAGCTGCGGACTTGATTTTGCAGGGGGTCCAGGTTCTTGCGGAGTATTCTGATGGGAGAGGAGACAACGACAACGATGACGATCGAACCCAATGAAGGAACAGGTCAGGCTCTGGTTTACGATACGAATACGAGAAGAATGGTCTGTAAACTGATCTCCTATCTGTTGCAATATCCCGATACAGCGTGGAGAGAAGGGTTGCAGGGATTGAAGGAAGCTATACAGTCCATTTCCGATGAGACGGTGAACCAGATCTTGCTGACATTTGTAGATAAAGCACAGGCAGTAAACTCGATTGAGTGGCAGGATTCGTATGTTCGAACATTCGATTTTGATAAAAAGTGTAACCTCTATCTCACGTATGCTCTTCATGGAGATGAACGGGATCGGGGCCCGGCTCTGATTGAATTGAAACGCAGATATGAAGCTGCGGGATTTTATATGGAAGTGAGTGAGTTGCCGGATTATCTGCCTATGGTGCTTGAATTTGTAGCTGAGGCGCCCGAGGAAGATGCCTTGGGTGTGCTCTCCAGCTGCCATAAGGCTCTGGTCACGATGACCGAAAGCATTACGGGACAGAACAGCCCATATGGACCATTGCTCAGTCTGATGTTACAGGTCATTCCTGAGCCCCCAGCTCCTGATGTACCCAAACAGGAAGAAGCAGCTAACCAACAACCTGAAGATCTCATGCAGATTGCGGCTCAGATGAGGAGGGGGAATCGGTGAGTACACTGGAACTTTTGTTATGGGGCGCTCTTCCCTATATGGTCATTGTTTTCTGTATTACGGCAACGATCTGGAGATATGTGACGAATCCCTTCAGTTGGACGTCCAAGTCGAGTGAGATGCTGGAGAAACGAATGCTAAAATGGGGAAGTTTACTCTTTCATATCGGAATATTCGCCGTAATCTGTGGACATATTGCCGGTTTACTTGTTCCGGTGGAGTTCTATCGCTGGATCGGACTGAGTGATGAAGGATATCACTTGATGGCTATCGCAGGAGGACTGCCTGCGGGGATCATTGCATTTGCAGGTGCAGTCATTCTGCTGGTTCGCCGTTATGTTGCTCGCCGGGTCCGGGCGACGAGCAGCATCGGGGATTGGCTGGCCCTTGTCATGTTGATCATTGTCATTGTCACCGGAATACTGGCGACCTCGGCCAATGCGGTGAATCACACAGGTTTCGACTATCGAACAACGATTAATCCATGGTTGCGCGGTCTGATCGTATTCCAGCCTGATCCGGTTCTGATGCAGACGGTACCTCTGAACTTCAAAGTACACATTCTGCTCACTTTTGTACTGTACTGCGTGTTTCCATTTACTCGTCTGGTTCACATGCTAAGTATGCCACTGGGTTATCTGAAACGCAGTTATGTGTTATATCGCAGGAGAGATGGAGCTGTGTATCCGAATCAGGAACAAAAAAAGGAAAGGGCGATGTAAATGCAACATAAAGGAAAGGTTCAACTGCCCTTGCAAACCGCAAGTCTGGTTCTTGGTTTCATGGTATGGGTTATCCTGTCATCTCTGATGCCATTTATTAAAGAGGATATTGCGCTTACATCTTCCCAGCTTGCATGGGCAACAGCGATTCCTGTATTGATCGGATCGATTGCCCGTATTCCGATTGGTTATTGGACGAATCGATATGGAGCACGTAATATTTTTATGATTAGCTTTGTCCTGTTGCTGGCTCCTGTATGGTGGATTAGCCGTGCGACATCGTTCAGTGATCTGGTGATAGGTGGACTGTTCCTCGGTATTGGGGGAGCTGTCTTCTCCGTCGGTGTAACTTCACTGCCCAAATATTATCCGAAAGAGCGACATGGGTTTGTTAACGGGATCTACGGAATTGGTAACCTGGGGACAGCACTGTCTGCATTCGGAGCCCCGCTGATTGCTGATCGTATGGGGTGGTCTACGACGGTTCTGCTCTACAGTATTCTGCTACTAGGAATGGCAGCGCTGAATTTTGCTTTGGGAGACAAAAAGGAAACTCGTGTTAATGTTCCGCTTATGCAGCAACTGAAGGCCATATCACGCAACAATAAACTATGGTTGCTCTGTTTATTCTATTTTCTGACATTTGGTTCGTTCGTGGCATTTACGGTATATTTGCCAAATTTCTTAGTCAGTCACTTCCAGATGGACAAAGTCGATGCAGGTATTCGTACAGCGGGATTCATTCTCGTTGCTACCATCATGCGACCTATTGGAGGCTGGCTTGGAGATCGATTTAATCCGTTCAAAATATTAATGTTTGTCTTCGGCGGATTAACGATTGCAGCGATTGTATTATCTTTCGCGCCGTCATTCTATATCTACACCATTGGATGCCTGACTGTGGCCTTATGCGCAGGGACAGGTAACGGAACTATTTTCAAATTAGTGCCAATGTATTTCGTTAAACAACCAGGTGTGGCAAATGGGATGATCTCGGCTATGGGTGGTCTGGGCGGATTCTTCCCTCCGTTGATGTTGACTTTGTTGTACAGCATGACGGGACATTATGCCATTGGTTTCATGGCTTTGTCACAGATCGCGCTGGTCAGCCTGATACTTGTGATCTGGATGTTCTACCAAGAGAAGCTTCAGTTATCTGCCAGCATTCTGGAGAATACAATTGAAGCGATTCTGATCACGGATACGAATAGTGTCATTACTTCCGTGAACCCGGCCTTCACTGCGGTCACTGGTTATAGCGCTGAAGAGGCGGTTGGACAGAGGCCAAGTCTGCTGAAATCTGGCAAGCAAGATAAACGATTCTATGACCAATTATGGTTGGAATTACGTGAAAAAGGATATTGGCAGGGCGAGATATGGAATCGGAAGAAAAACGGAGAGATCTATCAGGAATGGCTGAGTATAACGGCGATCCGTAATGAAGCTGGCGAAGTTAAATATTATGCGGGCATGTTCAGTGACATGGGCAGGCCAGAGCTCACAATCGCCTGATACATGTATCGGTAATTGTGCATACAGCAAGAGACCTTAACATCGATTGCAGGCGTTAAGGTCTCTTTTTGCACACATAGATTGGTGTAGGGGGTGTGGGTGAAAACCACAGTGGAGCTGAGTGGTCACGCATCCCTTTGTTGCTTCAATGCTTGTAAATCAAGAATGATGATCCGGCTACGATCCACTTCGAGCAAATGCTCTTTTGTAAGCTGGTTCAGAAGCCGATTCGCTGTTTCCCTTGTAGTTCCGATGGAATTGGCAAACTCCTGGTGTGTCATGGGCAGGTTGATGATAATTTGTTCGCCATGTGTCTGCCCGTGCTGCTCTGCGAGCATGAGAAGGAAGGAGAGCACACGGTTGCGTACATCCTGACCAGAGAGCACCTGCAATTTGTCCTGTAGTTCACGTATTTTGTCTCCGAGTACGCGCATAATTTTGATTGCAATCGATGGGGTACTCAGCATTAATCGTTCGAACAATCTGACAGGTATGGCCAGTAGTTCGGTAGGCGTAATCGCTTCAGCGGTAGCCGGGTAGGGGTGCGCGTTAAAAAAGCCGGTGTGTGGGAACATATCTCCTGTTTTGAGGAAAGAGACAATCTGTTCATGTCCATTCTCATCCGTTTTATAAGCTTTTACAATTCCGGTACGAATGAAAAAAACAGCTTCTTTTTCGCTACCTTCGCTAAAAATGACCGTTTTCTTGTGAATACTTCTGGAAATGGCGATATCTTCGACCTGCTTCAATTCTTCGGGGCTAAGGTCCTGGAAGATGGGGAACTGTTGTAGAAACTCCGCTGCTGAATCTTTGTTTACCCTGCTCATGAGAATCTTTCCTCTCTGTGTTCATATTTCTGAACTTCGACATCATTCAATCCTAGGAGGTTAACTGTGAAGTGAAAACCAATACGCATTCAATCGTTATCCCTCATGAACATGGCGGCTGGGCCATGGTTAGTGTACCTTTTCTGGTAGGTATGATTGCAAGTGGGCCGCAGTGGCTGCATGTGCCCTTATTTGTAGCCTGGCTTGGACTATATCTAACCGCGTATCCGTTACTGCAGTCTTTGAAAAGAAATGCCAATCGACATCGCTTATACAAGTGGTCTGCAATCTACGGTACAGTGGCGCTAATCTGTCTAATCCCACCTGTTCTGGGTCAGACCTCACTACTATTCTTTGGCCCGGTTCTGGGCGGATTGTTGCTCGTAAACATCTGGCATGTAATACACAAAGCAGAACGCTCGCTTACCAATGATCTGTGTGCCATGCTGATGTTCTCTCTAGGGGGAGCAGCTGCTTATCTCATTGGAAGCGGGCACTGGGACTTTAGAATGGCAATCGTAGTTTTGTTTTCTTTCTTACATTTTACAGGAAGTACGTTCTTTGTGAAATCGGTCTTTCGAGAGCGAACGAATAAGAGTTGGCTGATGCTAACTCGACTAGTACATATCCTTCTAATTCTCATACCGATCGTGATCGGATATCCTTGGATGTCTTTGGCATATGTCTATTCCGCCGTACGCACCTTCATATATGCAGGCAGAACACTGCGCCCTATGAAGGTTGGTATGATCGAAATTATTGGAGCCGTGCAGTTCCTGCTCTGGTCTATTCTGTTGTAATCCGCATCATTTCATCATAGCGTGATTTTTGAACACAACAGGTGATATAGATCACAACGTCACAGGATTGTTTTTGATTGCTCTGCCAAGGTTAATGGAATGATAGAACATAATTGAACTTGAGAGGGGTCGGCCCAGATGTGGACTGCATTCATGTGGGGCGGCATCTCTGCCTCAGCGGTTGTCATAGGCGCACTCGCAGCATTGTTTCTGAAGATTCCCAAACGAGTCATTGGCTGGATTATGGCTTTTGGGACAGGTACATTAATCGGGGCAGCTACCTTTGAACTACTCGGAGATGCGCTGAATGATGGAGGTATTATCCCTACAGCCATTGGATTTACGGCGGGTGCTGTCGTATATACGCTTTTTGACTTGCTCGTTTCTGCAAAGGGAGGGGCAGGGCGTAAACGCTCGGCAAAGTCGGGAGACTCGAACCAAAGCGGCCTGGGTATCTTTGCAGGCACGGTAATGGACGCTATCCCGGAATCCATCATGCTTGGAGCCAGCTTACTGGCTGGCAACGGTGTCAGTGTGGTGCTGGTGGTATCGATCTTTGTCAGCAACATTCCTGAAGGTCTGTCCAGTACGGTTGGACTACAGGGCAAGTACAGTCGTGGCAAAATCATATTAATGTGGCTGAGTGTACTATTGATCTCCGCGCTTGCAGCTCTGGGTGGGTATCTGTTTCTCGAGCAGCTACCTGAGGAGATGAGTGCAGCAATTGGTGCATTTGCAGGTGGTGGAATCATTGCCATGATCTGCTCGACGATGATGCCGGAAGCCTTTGAAGAGGGTGGGCCAATTGTGGGTTTGATTGCATCCATGGGATTGCTCGCATCGCTGTTGCTGGATCTGTAGATAAAAGAATAAGCTTCCGATGCAGCAAAGCTTTAAGGTGCACACTTCGCTTCTTCAGCTTATTTTGTCTTCTCCGTTTTTGTGTAAATATTAGTTGAATTTATATAAAAAGAGTATCCGAACAGCGTGATTTCTGATCGGATACTCTTTTTGATTATTTAACCAAAAGGAAGATATTAATGGTTGCTGGAACAGCTGCCTCCGCATCCGCAAGCTTCCTTACCTAGTTCATTGGATTCGGGCAGGCGGTTCAACTCCACCGATTTCGTGAAAAAGTGACTGATCTGCTGATGTAGCTGACTGAACTCCCGTTGAGCATAGATAAACCGACGAATGAGGCGATGATCATAGAGTGCGCGTTCTTCCTCTTCATACACCTGGATTTCAGATGCAAGCAATTCGATATTTTGCCGTTCTTTCTCCTCCAGTGCCTGATGTTTCTCCATAAATTTCTCATACTGAGTCGTAGCTTGCTCATCTGCAGAAAACTGATCAATCATGTCCCGCATCTCTTTGTAGCCTTCATCCTGTAGCAGCAGTGAACAGAGCTCCTGCATTTTGTGCATAATGATCTGTTTGTCCAATTTAACAACCGTATTCATCGCATAAACCTCCTGAAGATCTTTTCTTAACTGTATACTGTAACGCTAGGCTGCACTGTGACGATACTCACATCCAATGTGAAATATAATACTTGTCCCAAAGCTATATGAGTTGAACTAATCATTCACACGTTAGCAGCGATGGGAAGGTTATACTGTCATCGTAGTATTAGTGTAAATAATATTTAGTTCAGAACGGAACCATTTCCCTAAGCTGCTCCAATTGCAGAATAAGGATGCAGTTTCCTGTAACCTGAAGCAGTCCCTGAGTTTGCATCATGGCAAGTTTACGACTAAGTGTTTCGGGTGTGATCCCGAGTAACAGAGCCATATCTTTTTTGAAAACAGGCAAGCGGATCTCATGTTTTGCATGATTTCGGGTATGGAAATACAAAAGCAACTTGGCAATCTTCTGTTCCGTTGTCATCGCACTTAGCGAGCTGTTCCATTCATCTGTTTCACGGAGCAGCTTGGTAATGGCAAGCAGGAAATGATAAGCAAGCTTTGGATCATGTTCAAGTAATTGGTCAAAGTCATGCTTGCTGATAGAGCAGATGGCCGAAGGCTCCAGAACTTCGGCGTTCGCGACATGTGGTTTTTGGTGTAACAGGGAATCTTGTCCGAAGAAATCACCGGGAAACAGAAACCGAATAATATGTTCCTTGCCATTTTCATTGTATTTGGATAACTTCACACATCCCTGATGAACCACATAAAGCGTATCTGAGCGTTCTCCCTCCTGGACGACAACTTCGCTTTTGTTATATTTGCGGGTATGCAGAAGGGAGATCAACAAGGCAGCTTCGGATGGATCAAGATGCTGGAACAGAGATACTTTGGAGAAACAGGCATCCTTCGCTTCGTGTGTACAGATCATCGTTTAATCACCTCGAATGGTTCAGGATAGGTATAGCCATTATCTATTGTCATGTCTCAGTGAGACATCGCGGGTCCACCATGATCAGCACCATCCTTGGTCACACGCAAAACAGCGGCAGCGCCTTTGGCTACATGGTTGAACTGATGGGTTACAATCGCATAATCGCCTTCTTCGGTCACGGTGAACTCTACGACAGCTCCACCACTTGCGGGAAGCATAACCGTCTGTATTCCATACTGGATGTTGCGTGGATTTCCATCCGTATACACACGGTCCATAATGGTACCCACAACGTGGAAGGATGAGACTTCATTGGGTCCGGCATTACTGACATAGATTCGCACCGTATCTCCTACTTTGGCTAACAGGGGATGTTTTATTAATCCATAATCATTGCCGTTAAATACGACATAATCCGGTTCCCCGTTCAAAAAAGCTTCATAATCATGCTCTTTATACCATTCACTCTGGACAAGGGTATACTCATGATCAACCAAGTGATCGGAAGGGTATCCTGCTTTGGGTTCCACAATAATCATGCCGTACATCCCGTTGGCGATATGGGCAAGGACCGGTTTGGTTCCACAGTGATACATGAATACACCGGGTGAGGAGGTGGGATAAGTGAACGTGCCTTCCTCGCCTGGCATCACATCAATAAATTTGCTGCTGGGAGCAGCATGTACAGCGTGAAAATCCATGGAGTGAGGAAGGCTGGAATCTTTATTTTTCAACGTGAACACCAAGGTATCTCCCTCTGTCACTCGTAGGACGGGTCCGGGGACGGTACCATTAAATGTCCAAGCGTTGTATATCACTCCTTTGGAGATTTCGACATCTGTAACCTGGGCCGTCATTTCAATATATACCGTAGTACCTTCTCTGCGAATGATCGGGTCCACCGGGGGTTGACTGATCGCAGAGGAGGAGGAGGAGACTTCATCGTGGTGAACAGGTTTAACTGTATCGGTTGAACTACAGTGAGAGAGAGTTGCTGTGAATATAGCGAATACGAGTGACCATTTATATACATTCAGTAAGGAGAACATAGTTGCACAACCTTTACTCAAGTGATGTTTTTCACAATATAAAAAGCGGGTTTTCTTTCATTTCAGTAGTTATTTAGTTATAGATTACGTTATTGAGGTGGAGACGGGTGTGATGAGGCACACACTTGGGTATGTCGTAATAGAGGCATTTCCAACAATCTGTCTTCAATTGTTGTGCTGAGCAACGGAGTTTCATATAATTTTAGAGAGATGGATTGGTAAATGTTGAGTATTTTGACGCTGTGTATGTCGTAGTTTCAGAAGAAAGGTGGATACAGGATGAAACGTTTCGAAGATGAAGGTGCGTATAAGTATAGTTTCTATTCGGTTCTTCGACGGGGAGAGCGGATTGATGTGAAATGTCCCAAATGCGGTGGGCACGCTTCGATTGATCAACGGAATGGTCAACTCGGATGGAAGTGTTACGAATGTTACGCTCAAGCTTTTGAAGAACCAGTATATCAATATAAAGCCAAGGGGAATTGTGCTGTATGTGAACGTTGGTTTAACGTGGAAGTCACAGACGAGAAGAAGACGTCTCACCGATCGACGCATGTGGAATGTCCGCATTGTAGTTCTGTTAATCAGGTTGAATTACACGCCAAGCCGACATACCAAAGGTGTTTTTCCGAGATTTGTGCTGGGAAAGATCCTGTATTCGGGCTGGAATTATACTTCCTGGATAATTTCAGAGGAAAAATAATATGGGCTGTGAATCGGGAGCATCTGAATTATCTCATCGCTTATGTCTCCGCAGACCTGCGTGTAAAATACGGAAATATGCCTATACGAACGGCTTCACATAGTATTCCGGCTTATATCAAGGATGCGAAGAATAGGGATGTGGTTGTTCGTACACTGTCGAAGCTTCAGCACAAGACTGGATAAGACTGAAAGCGAAGATAAAACGTTAAAGCCGCAAGGAGAGAAGAAATGAAACTACGAGTTAAACTTACTATTTTTGCAGTCATTCTGGGTATGTTGATGATTCCGGCTTATTTTATTTTACAGACATTTGGTGTATTTCAAAAAGAGACAGTATTATCTGACTATGCTCTGGCCGTTGATGTTAATGGGAAGTCCTATGGGGCTTGGCCGCTGATTAACAGTTTTGCAGCGATGGACAAAGAGGAAGATAACCGTCAGTTTTATTACCGGATTGATATGAATCATATCCAATACCTGTTTAATCTGGCTTATAAGGAGTATGATGTGAAGCCAGGCGGGGACAATCCGTATCTGGCTGGTACTGTAAACTATCAACGTACAGATCACAACTATGTACAGACCGAGAGACAGTATGAGAACGCCAATGATTTCACAACGGTTTTGAATCTGTATGATCAGGATGGGCAGGTGATCTACACCTACAATAACACCGGCAAGGGAGATAAACAGCTGGTAGAATCCATCATTCATCAGGGAATGAGCCGTAATAGTGGCGGTAGTAGCGAAGCTGCCCGCGATCCGTATATCAATATTACGGCGTTATTCCGTGACAAGCTGAACATCGATGTGAAACTGACGGTGGATGAGGAACACAAAGTGGTTACCATTCGAATGAACAAATCGGAGGCGAGATGATGAATGAGTATGGTGTACAACACGGACCTGTTTATCTGGAAGGATTAATTAGGAAGGAAGAGAACATAAAGTCCGATGAAGTGGAGTGGAAAGGCAAACTTCAAATGAGTGATGGTCATGATAAATTCCATATTTTTTATTATGGTGACTTGACTGAAGATGATCTGATTACCTGGCATGATTCGACACCTCTTCTTGTACATGCGGAGCATACGGTCACGGGTGAGCGCTATCTGCTCATTGATACCGCCAAGCACGGCTATGATGCTATGTTATGTGAGACCTATTCGGAAGACGCACTACATGACAGACCCCTTCGTCCTTACCTGGATGTTGAAGGTGAGGACATATTTGAAGTAGAGTTGACGGCTTACTACAATGTGCCTTGGGATGAAGAGTTTGGCGAAGATGTAGATGAAAATGGTGCATATGAACTGATTACGGGAGAGCGCATGCATTTTGATCAGGTCAAGCGAGATGGATATGATGCCTTTGCAATTCGCATTCTGAATCGTAAAGGAGTATGGACTGAAATTGTACAGGAAGAACTGGCTTAGATCCTGAAAACGAATGAACCAAACTGAGATGGGAGATGTCGACAAATGTATATTGTATCCCGTGTACTTAAGCCGGTTCCAGCGGAGGAACTGGATCACTTTGAACAACAGCACGCCATCTCGCTACCTTTATCATACCGTACCTGGATTGAACAATATGGGGAAGGTACATACACGGGATGGATGAATGTGCAGAGGCCAGACCCGGAAGTGTTGAAGCCTTTTGTGGATTATGATTTTTGGATACATACGGATGATTCGCCTATAAGTCAGCAGCAACTTGAGCAGTGCATCTCCATCGGCAGTTCTGTAGATGGAGATTTCCTTGCTGTTCATCCGGAAGTTGAGGGGCTGTTGTGGCTACCGCGTCATGATGAAAATATCACCTTATGGACATGCTCGGAGACTGAATTTGGCGAAACGCTGGACCGGATCTATTGTGGGTATTACCATCAGGATAAACCAATAACGCCACTTTACTTTGAGCCGTGGAATGAGCTGCGGAAACATACGTTTTACCATTTTTCAGGGACGGAACAGGGAAGCTCCATGAAGGAACTCGCCGATACATGCAAAACAGAATTTAAGTGGGATGCTGTGTTGGAGAATGAGTACATGTGCAAGATGTTCATGGTGTCGATGGGAGGATATTTACGATTTAACTATGCAGCTGGGAGAGAAGTTGCCCTGTTCTATGAAGAAAAGAATGGTGCGGAGGAGGCGACGGATAACGAAATCAGTATGTTCTTGCAGGCACATCATTGTACGGCATATGAATAGGGCTTGAGTGGAGGGAAACCTATGAGTTGGTTAAAGGAAGACATTGCGGAACAATGGCGCAATGAAGGCAAGCGTTATGCAAGGGATGTTAATGCATTTGTCCGGAGAAGTATGCAGGGAGAGCAACCGGATGAATCCGAGTTGGAGGGAGACTCCAGAAGCGGAATGAGTACTGAAGTATTCCATATGGTGAGACAGGCCAATCTCCACGGTGACTTGGAGATGCTCCGACGTGAGCTGCCAGCAGCGACGTGGCCATTGAGCGAGGCATTTCAGGCTTCCATGCAGGCTGTCAAAGTTGTAGGTTATCTGAACGAGGAAACTGTTGTATGTCATACGGGGATTTTCACGGAGAATAGTCAGATATATACGATGGATCAGCAGGGGTGGCAGTTGATCTCTCCATATACTTTTGCAGGTTGCTCATCGGTTGGACTTGACTATGCGCTTGCAGGACCGGATGGGATTCATATCATTCGTCAGCCAGATCGCAAGTTGGAAGGACAGGAGATAGCGACATATCGATGGGAAGATATTCAAGCCCGGATACAATCGGCATTACCTCGGATTGAATCACTTGCGGACTGTGAGCATCCCGAACGGACACTTGAAGGACTTATACCTATGGATGAAGGCAGAGCACTACTTATTCATTCAAGATACGGGATATATCTTGTAACGCAAGATCAGGTGACCTTGCTTCATCCCGATCTGGCAGAGATCGAAGAGTATGAGCTAGAGGATACACAGATAGATATGGGGCATGCAGCGGTATCTCGGGATGGTCGATGGATTGCCTATGGCAGCCAAGGGAGCAATCATATGGTGATGGAGCGTCGGCTGAACAAGACATACTCCCTCTATCCAGAATCGAGCTACCCTCATTATGCAGCATTCACCAGTGATAACCAGAACGTCTGGTTTAACGCATGTCATTTCTATAACGGGGTCACGATACAGGTCCCGCTGGAATCAATCGCAGGCAACGAAACGAAGGAAGATTGGCCAGTGATGGATGAGAATGCACGTGTGTATGCAGCAGCGGAAATAGAGGCGGGCATGGTGCTTGGGGATGCATATGGTTATCTGTATTGTGTGAATAACAAGGGAGAGGAAGTATGGCGCCATTTTGTAGGTAGTACGATCTATTCTCTCGCCGTATCACCAGAGCAGTCCAAGCTGGCAGTTGGTACATATGGTGGCATGCTGCATGTGCTTGATCTTCGTTCCAAAGAAATGGACGAGTACGGGATCGGTACAGGCACTCTTCGTGAGTTGGAGCGGTATGTGTTGTGGCGTGGAGAAGAACCTCTTCGCTGGTAAGGTCGTATTACAACCTGCAAAGGGGTGAAGGGATGGAACGTGAAGAGGCTGTAACGTTATTAAAATGTCACTCCTTTTCTTATGATGATCTGAGTCATCCCAAGATGGAGAACGGTTTTATTGGCAGTCTGCGGCCTTTCCGTGGACATTTGATTAAGGAGAATTTTCATGAGTTGATTGAGATACTGCGTGTTCTGGCGTCCGAACTTGCACGGCCTTCACTGGATCGGGAAGTCATGGCATGTCTATGGGGAATTACTCATATGGCCCGTGCTTGGGCCGTTGAACCCGAAGGCATGCTTCGCAGCAACAACCTCATTTCCGACGAACAGGTGACATTGATGGAACAATGGCTTAATTTGTTATCTTACGCAGTCATGATTCTAATTGAAGGCGGCGGAGAGGAAGAAGCGTTTTGGGAATATCATCAGTATCTACAAGAAGAGAAGAACTGAGTTAGGGGAGGTGTGGTGAGATTGGAGCCGAATGTATCATTAAACGTGCTAATGGACGAGCTGAATCACTTGTTAGATGAGAGAATACAGGATCAAGAGATTCGGCAATTGTTTGAAGAATATCAACAGCGGGAAGGTGCATCCGAGGAAAGTCTGGATCTATTCGAAAAGGAGTATGGCGTCCGGCTGCCTGGCGATTTTCGTGCCTTTTACCAAAGGAAAGACGGCAGTGGCTACGGGTTGCATGTGCTGTACTCGGGTGATGCCGAGACGGGCAGATGTACACCCTTTTATCTGATGTCATTGGAAGAGATTCGAGAGACCAAACAATACTTCTGTGAAGTGGATGAGAAGCTTGAAGAGTATTATTCTGCCGAAGAGATCAGCCAGCTGGACCCGGAGATCAAACCATACCTTTTCCATAAACCATGGATTCCTTTTGCAACAATTGCAGGTGGTTCACTGTATCTGATGCTCGATTTTGATCCAACGGCGGAAGGCACGTATGGGCAGATTATTATGTACGTGCACGATCCGGACTTTGTTTATTACCTTACACCTACCTTCACGGATCTCCTCAGCATGTCGAACCGTAATCTGAAGATGATGGATGAGATCACCTATTAAAATCCTGCACGATTAGACAATTCCTTCAATAATAAAGAAGCTGCCGAAGCAGCTCCTTTATCTGAACAAGTACTTTGAATGAGTCTAATGATTACCACTGGAAGAAACGATGTCCGTGAAATCCTCCGCCTGGAGGTCCTCCGTGTCCACTTGGACCACCCGGCCCGCCTCCATGAGGTCCGCCTGGATAGCCACCTCCTGGGAAATGACCAGGGTGTCCACCGGGGTAACCACCGCCGGGATATCCACCATGCCACCAAGGACCACCGATCGGATATGGTAGTGGAACAGGAACGATGGGCGGGTATGGATAGGGATAAGGGTAAGGATACGGTGGGGGTGACGGATAATAAGGGTAAGGATAACCCGCAGATTGCGGGGATGAAACTGAACCAGGGCCGTATGCCATGTAATAAGCCTCCAATGACTGGATTGATGATATCAGCCTATGCCACAGTGGTTTCAGATGATACAGCAGATTGAAGATTGATGAATAATGAGTAATGAGGGGGAACATATGGTAGCCGTAGCTTTTCACACTGATCCAAGAGGAACGGCCTATGAACTGTTGATTGACGAATTGATCGAGAAGACAGACCGGTTTATGCTGGTTGATAGAAAGTATGTTGAGGAAGCTACACCTGAAAGAGTTACTACAGTGTTACGGAGATTGGATCCGTATTTGATTGAGAGCAGTACGATGGAAGAAATGATGATGAAAAGTGGCGCCATGTATTCAGAGGGGATTTATTACATATATCGTTGCACGCCGGAATCAGGGCAGATCCTCAAGGAGGAAGCCAACCGCTTTCATGACTGGTTATATCCCTCAATGCCAGATGATCTTTGTTTTTTGAACGAGGATGGAAGTGACTACTTCTACACTGTTGCTCATGAGAATATGTATGGCATGCATATTACACAAGAAGAAGCAATTGAGCTAATGGAGCGAATCACTGGGTTATTTTTTAGATTAGATCTGCATCAGGACATTCATTGTTTACTGGACGACGCGATTAGACATCAGACGGATGTGCTGAATATTAGTTCACATTACTTGAAAGAGATTCCGGAACGTATTCGGGAATTAAAGCACTTGAAACGTTTGACAATTTTTGAGCAGGATGTTTATACGCTTCCTCCAGCCCTTTTCGAACTGACATCATTGGAAGAATTGGAGATCATGACGGCGGATTTGGAAGGTATTCACCAAGACATTGGAAAATTGAAACAACTTCGAGAGCTTAGAATTTATTGCGGCAGTTCTTATCATGTTCCGACCGGATGGAAGCCAAAGGAGAAGTCGGATCTTGGTCTGAAACATATTCCAGCCGAGATTGGTGAATTGAGCGAACTCGTAACTCTGGATATAGGGTACTCGGGTATTTGTGAGCTTCCGCCTGAACTGGAGAAATTAAAGAAACTACGTTATTTGAGTGTAACTGATGGTTTGATCGAGGGAATGCCAGAGATGGTCAAGCGAATGAGTTGGCTTCAGAGTGTAAATTTGAACAGTACTCCATTAGGGATTAGTTGTGATGACATCTCCGACGAAGCAGAACTTTAATAGCCAATGAGCCCTGCTCTCGGGATGTCCGAGTCAGGGATATTTGTTATGCGATGAGAACTTGGCGGAAATGGGCTCACGTATCTGGGCGCTGGGCATAAGCTGGCATATAGGTTATGACCTAAACCGAGAGCGAAGGGCAGGCGTTTTATTTTGGCAACCTCATACATGGATTACACTTTACCAACCACCGAATTTACTTACGATTTGAGCAATAACCCGTTATTCAAGAAGGATGAGAACAACTATATTAACGCTCTTTCCATCAAGCAGTTAAACACACTGGGCAATGTTTCTTTACTGGATATTTTCCTCAACACGGGCAATGTGGTTGAACCACATACGCATCAGAATGCAACGGAGTTGGTATACTGCATCAGCGGTGCGGCAGTTGTTTCCCTCATTAATCCATTTACCAACGAGCTTCTTCATTTCCCGATTACTCCGGGGCAGGTGGCTAACGTTCCTCAAGGCTGGTGGCACTATGAAGTGGCCACTGCAGATCACACGCACTTACTCGCAATCTTTGATGCACCGGTTCCTGAAGCGATATTTGGCTCAGACACCTTACGTCTTACACCTGCAAAACTTTTGGCTTATACGTACTGTCTGGATGAGAAAAAAGTTCAAGAAGCACTTGCTCCCATTCAAAAAACAGTGATTATTGGCCCGCCGGCAGATTGCCAGCCTTCAACTGCTCCTGCCTCTAACGGTGCTCCAAATGTGAATCATCAGCCTTACGTAATGCCTAATGTACAGCCAAACATACAACCCAATGTACAACCAAACATGCAACCCAACTCACAGCCGAACAACCAACCAAACATGCAACCTTACGTAAACCGTCTTCCGTACTGGGGCACTTGGGTTGATCCACGTATTATTCATGAGCCGGGCTGTCCGTATTATAGAGAGCTCCCTGTGAATACGAATAATCAAGAGGAAAGATGACGGTCATGAGGCGAGGTTTATCTAATACACATAAGTATTTCAGTTAAATTAGGTATAACAAAAGAAGCGTCCGCAAAGGAACGCTTCTTTTGTTGATTAAAGGTGTCTTCAAACCTGCTGAAAGCCGATGCATACCTGAACGTGTCCGGAGCATGGAGTGCTAACGAATCGTAGGCGTCTTAATCAAGGATTTAAGGCGTGCCCAAAAATCTAAAGAATCTGAGACACGTTATATCAGAATAAACAGCCGTATGAAGTGTTTTTATCGGGGATTTTGGGAAATAACGAGTCTGAGGTTCCTTACAATTTTAACTGAGGACCTAGAGGCCAAATAAGATGTCCTGAGTTCCTAAGAAAATTTTCAACCCATTCCCCAGAGACCGCAGGATAGTACTTCAAGACTTTTTAGGCGCGACATCCATCATCGATAGCTTGCCTGAGATTGAAGAAAACCTACATAAGTTCAACTAAACATTTACACGATAGCGGAGAGGGCAGAAATAACTTGAAGAAGCGGAGCGTTCGCCTAAAAGCTTTCTAAAAGAAAGCTACATCGAAAGCATACGCTATCACCGGATTTTCTCTATGAAAAAATGGAATAAAAAAATCTGGGGATAACAGCGAACGTAAAGTTATTCTGCCATCGGAGTGCCAGTGTAAATATATTCATTAGTTGAACTTATATATGATTTAATTTACGATGTGTAATTTCGTCCCAAGCCAAGCTCCGTTAATAATTGACGATAAGCAATCGAAGTACGGTCTGCGGGAATATGGGCCTCGGCATGCAGATCTAGGGGCAGATCCTCCGGTTTCTGTGACTCGACCATCTCGCGGTCTTCTTCAAATACCTGCAAGTTGAACTTGATAGTGTCTTCAATCGGAGCGTCTTTGTCAAAGTTGCGTGTAATTGGACAGAATAGACGTGTATAACGGGCAGAGATCGGCGAAGCACAATTTAGAATGTTCAGCTTGTCGTCTCCTGGGAAATGTACCGTAAGAGAAGCCGCAAAAGGTGGGAACACTCGAAACTCGCGCAGCCATTGGAAACCTTCAGGTGCAACAAGATCTTGTTCTTTGCCATAGTTACTTACCGTACTCCAATACTCGGCCAGTAACTCATTACCTTCGCGTTTCACTTTGTATTGGGGGACTTCTGTGTTGTTTCGGTCACCAAACGTCTCGGTATGCACATAGGCAAAATGGGATACATCCAGGAATCCCTCCATTTGTCGTCCAGAGGAACCAGCAATGTCAAAGTTGGGTGGCAAAATATTGATATAATCCGGATCATCCCATCCAGGGAAGGAGGGGATCTGTTCTTCTGCTCCTGCCAGTGTAGTCCATATTAAGCCATAACGTTCGACTGCCGGGTACACGATAAGTTTGAGCTTAGGCGAGATCTTGGAGCTTGGGTGCGCAGGTACTGCGGTACATTTACCTTCACAATTATAACGGAAACCGTGATAAGGGCAGACAATCTCGCCATTTTCTACCCAGCCTTTGCTCAGTGGAGCCCCGCGGTGAAAACAAAGATCCTTGGCTACCACAACTTGATCATTACTGCGGTAGAGAACCAGCTTCACATCGAGTAATTGAGCAGCCAGGGGTTTGTCTGTTACTTCGGTTGCTTGGGCTACCGGGTACCAATATTGGGATAATACATGCCAGTCTTCAGCAGTGAACGTACACCCTCTAGGTAATTCAGAAGTCATTGTATGGTTTGCGTTGGAAGTTATCATAGGAAACACTCCTTGCTGATATGGATAAACGATTCTCTTTTTTAATGTCAGAAAAGTTAACTTCATTAGCCGTATGTTACTACTCTTTTGGTCAAAATATCAATATATCCAACCTGCTTTTGGTTAAAATCACAAACACTACAGCAAAAAACGTACATGAACACGGAAAAACGTGGATTTTTCTTACGTTAGATGTTAATTGTAGAAAAGAGAACAACCTTTCAGTATGTTTTTCCATTACTGATTATTGACTCCATGGAGGTTGTCCTGCCATCAGAATCTCAGTGTGAATATCCGTTTGTTGAGCAACCATTCTTGTGGGCTTAAAAAGATTTTCGCAAAGAATGTCACAGATCTCGGCCGTCATTTGTCTACAGTATGTAAACCAAATGACGGAGGCGAATGAAAAATGAATTTAAGAACGAATTACAGAGTAGCGAATCCAGGCGCATTTAAAGCGATGATGGCAATGGAGCAATATATTTCTGGGCAATTTGAAAATAAAGTATTGTATGAGCTGTTAAAAATCCGAGTGTCCCAAATTAATGGCTGCGCCTTTTGTCTTGATATGCATGCCAAAGATCTGATGAAACTGGGAGATTATGCGGATCATATTTTATTGCTGAGTGTATGGCGTGAAGTGCCTTTCTTCACGGATCAAGAACGTGTTATGCTGGAGCTGGCTGAGGCGGTGACCCGAATCTCGGAACATGGTGTACCCCTTGCGTTGTACGATAAGGTCCGTGAACATTTCAGTGAATCCGAACTGGTGGATCTGATCCTAGCCATTAACACGATTAATAACTGGAACCGGATTGCGATCACAACTGGGATGTATCCGGGTTGCTTTAACTAAAACTACACGCACCATGCCAGAGGAGGCTTCTTATGAATTCTAATTTCCACGCCAATGAGCCAGAAGTGTCTTCTCTGGATGTTGGTGAGTTGTATATTCGTTATAAAAAATATGCATTTTCAATAGCTTACCGCATGCTGGGCAGTGTGGCAGAAGCTGAAGATATTGTGCAGGATTGTTTTGCGGGGATTCAGAGCACGTCTGCTCAGGATATTCGTAATCCCAAATCCTACATCGCCAAATTGGTTGTGAATCGAAGTTTGAATCTGCTAAATTCCGCCCGTAATCAGCGGGAAAGTTATGTTGGTGAGTGGCTGCCAGAGCCGATGGGTGACAGTGAAGAGGCGAACATGCCAGAGGAAACGATGGAGAAAAAAGAGTTGATCTCCTACGCCTATCTGGTCATGTTGGAGCGTCTATCGCCCATGGAGAGGGCTGTTTTTGTCCTTCGTGAAGCGTTCCGATATGATTATTCCGAAATAGCGGATTGGCTGGGCAAAACGGAGAGTAACTGCCGTCAAATCTTTAGCCGCGCCAGACGAAATCTGCCCGAAAGACTTCCGCCGATCGAGCAGAGTGATGCGGATATGATAGCCAAAGGTGAATTGCTGAGCCGTTTTACAACGGCATTCCTTCGTTATGACGTCTCTGCCATGCTGGAGTTACTGGCAGATCAGCCTGTATTTACAGCAGATGGCGGTGGCGTTGTGCATACGGTTATGAGAACAATGAACGTTCACAAAGGTGTGCTTGCACTCCTGACCTCACGGCGAGTCCTTACGCGCTTGCGTGAAAGGGAATGGGTACCGATGTGGATCAATGGCGAACTTCAACTCGCGTTGATGAAAGAAGGGCAGTTGTCCGAGGTACTATGTTTGGAGTTGGACGCTTCTGGAGAGCGGATTGAGGGCGTGTATCTCATCGTAAATCCGAATAAACTTACATCAATAGACACTTCAACTCTTTGATCCAAACGTAAGGACTTGATATGTAAACTTCAAAGCGGCACCCTCTGTCTCGAGGACTGCCGCTTTTTTGGCGTTCACATTTTGTTATTCAGCATCCGATTATTCACGGGCAAATTGTTGTTGAACAGGTTCAATGATTGCTCTGACTTCAGGTGTAAGCTCATTATTGTTCTGATTGAGAACCAGTAAAATCTTTTCCATAGTGTCCAGAAGAACACTCTCCGTATTGGGCTCCCGCTTAGCCAAAGCTTTCTCGTAAGCCTTTTTCACCTCAGGGTCCATGGTGCGGATTTCTTCATCCGTGTACCAATCATAAGCAGGCGTGTTGTCACTTCCGTAAAACAGATAATCCACAAATAACCCTTGCTTCACTGCTGATGTGCGATTGGAATTCGGGAAGTTGTTCAAAAAGGCTTCTTTCTCCAATGCACGCTGGATTAATTCGTTCCAAGAGATGATAATGCCACCATCTGAAGTTGTCATTTGGTTGGACTCGGTAGCCATAATATTAATGTACGCAGCAATATCAGCCTTAACAAAAGGTTTGAACTTTTGATATATCTCATAATTGATGATGGGGTAATACAAGCCTTCACTGGTTTCCAGTTTGAACCCGAGATCAGATGCTTCCTGCAGAAGTTTCTTCGCTGTCGGATCTTTAATTTCTTTGAGCAGACGACTATATGTAAGCTTCTGTTCGTAACCAAGTTGTTCATGGGCTTGAGATATGGCCTGTTGAAATTGTTCCGTATACATTTGGTAGTCCATATTAGCCAATTTCACGTTCTGCATGTTCTCCAGTTGCAACGTCATTAGTGTGGCCTGCCAAGGGTCGACTTTATCGATATGATTCATCAGGTATTTACGCGCTTTAACCAGACTTTCTGTGGACTTCACTGCTTCTGTTCGATAGGTTTGGAACTGATGATACACCGCTTTGGAAGCGGGGACAGGTGCAGCTAGTGTTGTTGAAGGTGTGAGTGTTGTGCCAATGGCAGTACAGCCGAGAGCCATAGCCAGTAAACCAAGTTTAGCAGGTTGCTTCCATCTCATTTGTATACCTCCCCATAATGAAGAAAAAGCCATTTGAATTCTCGTATAACGCATTTCACCCTATTTTATATGTATGATCCGTAAGTTGAATATGTACGGGTTTGTCTTTGATTAAACCAGTTTCTGGTAAGCGAATCAAGTGTCTTCAGTAGGAAAATGATTACAAATAATGAAAGAACAGCCCCTATAACCCGAAAGGGTTGAAGAGACTGTTCTGGGGAATCGGACTTTATTTTCTAATTAATGAAGTGGTTTATTGTTAATAGGCATCTGAGGTGCTCCGTTTGCTGGAATGTATGCCTGAAGCATCTGTTGTGTATCACTTGGAGTGAGTTGAGGTACTTGATAATAGGCGTTTTTATTCTGGAACATGAAAATTTCATAGGCCATCTCGATAAAATGCTGGATCTGTGAAGCGATGACTCGGCGAACCGTCCCATTTGTGATCTCGCTACAGGACATGCCGAGCAGACTCGCATGTGACTTGATCAGTCCCAGCATATGACCGCTAATCCCGGCATCCTTTACATCGGCCAAGCTCTGGTTTGGCTTTTTCGGTGCTGATGGCTTAAGGCCATATACCGGTGGTACCATGTTGGGGATCATATAGGTAGCTGTCTCTTGATGAGGCTTCTGTCCGGATGCAAAACACTCTGCTGTCAGATTGTACTGGGATAATATGAAATTGTACTGCCGGTCGAGAATGCCAATCAGTTCCTGGCTCTGCACAAATGTACGAAAGATCATATATTGATCCAGGACGTTAATGGTGGAGGACAGAATCTCATGTACATCGAACATCTCATGGCCGCCATGATTCATGTTAGGGGTGACATTTGGATTGGTGTTCAATGTAGGTTGTACTACATTCTGAGGGTTCATGGAATTTGGATTCATTGTAAATTTGATTCTCCTTTGGTAAATGGTATGATTCTATATAAGTTGAACGAAAGAATATTTACACTTGCCACTCCGATGACAGAACAACCTTCCGATCGCTGTTTTCCCCAGATTTTTAATTCAATTTTACAAAGGTGAAAATCCGGTGATAAGCTTATGCTTCCGAAGTAGCTTTCTTGTAGAAAGCTTTTAGCGAACGCTTCACTTCTTCAGGTTCTTTCTGTCCTCTACGTTCTCGTGCAAATGTATAGTTCAACTTCTATAGTATGCTTGGAAAGTAGTAAACTTATGTAAAGTGTTAGGAGTATATGCACAAATAGGAACAGGTATGGTGGTTAAGGATGGAAGAGACCGATTGGGGTGTAGCAAAGGATTTGTTCGTCAAACATTACGGGAGCGCTATACAGATGCATCGAGAAGGCGTGTATGCCGACTATAAGCGATGGGACGTACCCCAAGAGTTAGAGGAACAATGGATAGGGGAGCGAATTCAACAATTAAGTTCCGAGCTGTCTATCATGAATTGGGATGCGGTGGATGAACTTGCGTTGATTGCCAAACATCGAACAGAACCAAGTATAATTAAGGCTATTACAGCATTTGCTTCAAGACAATTGAAGAGTGCGGACAGTATGGTTCGTCTCGTGTATGCTGAACGTCTGATTGAGCTGATCAAACGGTATGAATCCTCTCTGCCGATGGACAAGTTACGGGAAACCTATCAACTGACGATGGATTTGCTGGTTGATGTGGCGACTAAACCGCTGGTGCTTGATCCGGGGCATGAATTACAGCAGTATGGATTAAAGGATAAGCGAGGATTGAATTTGCGAGTTGAAAAGAATAAGGAAGAAATCATCCGATATTTTCGAAACTAATTGAATTTTACCAAGTGAGGTCAGAATCATTGAGAAAACTGAATTATATTCGCATATTTATTTTCCTTAGTGTGGTCACAATAGTAACGCTTGGCTTGTACTATGTAGCCGCAGATTGGCTGGATCAGCGTTATTTCCGCTTCCTGATCTGGAATCTGTTCTTGGGCTGGATTCCTTTTGTGTTCTCTTATGCAGCCTATCTTCTAAGTGATGTGAAATGGAAAGGTGCCGCATGGCTTGCAGTTGCAAGTGGTCTGCTGTGGTTGTTATTTTTCCCGAACTCTTCTTACATTGTTACGGATCTGGTTCATCTGACAGCGAGAAGTTCCCGGTATTATGGTGGGAACGGGGTGGACTACACGTATTGGTACGACTTAAGTGTTCTATTAATGTTTGTCTGGACTGGTCTTCTGCTTGGATTCCTGTCGATGTATCAGCTTCAGGAAGTGATCTATCACCGAATTGGACGCTGGGCATCCTGGATCTTTGTACTGGTTGGCAGTGCTTTGGGAAGTTACGGGGTATTGCTTGGACGTGTATATCGACTGAATAGCTGGGATGCACTGACGAATCGCGAGACGCTAATTGAACTGATGCACGAAAGTGTAAGCCGTCCGTCTCTGGCGTTTTGCCTGTTTTTTGGCACGTTTATCACTACAATCTATGCCACATTGTATTATCTGATCAATACGAGGGCTCCCCGTGAAAAGAAGAAGAGTGCAGGAAGTCCCAACTCGGACCTGCAAGCGTTACGCTAACTCATGTTTTTCTTAAGGCCGAACTCATTAGATCTAATCTTAATGTATATTACTTAAAGGGCTGTTCCAGGTCATACACATGGCTATTGGAACAGCCCTTTAACATTGGATCGAGCGGAGGATGTTCTGAAGAAAAATACCTCTACTTATCAAAGATTAGCTCAAGGATTGTTTTCACAACCAGTTCAGGTTCATCGTGAATAATCATATGACCACTGCGGGTGGCCACAATGAGCTGACTATCCTTCGATATATTCAACATGTTCCGTTGCCCCGATTGCCATATGGATTCGAGCTTCTGCGCAATGTCAACCGGAATCCCTGCACTAACATAGTCTTGAGGACGTCCGCGTGCAATGATACGTACAGGGATTGATCCAAGACTTTGGCCACGAATGGCATCTTCTGTTGAATGGGCGTGGAGGGCTTCTTCTTCTTTGGCGTGAAAATATGAAGGGGTAGCAATCACATTAACAAAAGTATCCCGATCTTGCTTGGCAACCAGACCATCAAGCATAAAGTCTGGAAATAATCTGAAAGCTCCAGATACCTTCAGTAAAGATAACAAGGACGCAGACGGGTTTCCCTGAAACTGAGCCTGTTCCAACAAAGCCTTTGTGTTCCGTTCATCATCCTCAGGTCGCGCATCAATGAGGACAAGGCTCTGAACCTCATTTGAATAGGTCTGTGCAAAGAGTCTAGCATACATACCCCCAAGAGAATGACCTACCATAACGTAAGGGCCGCGTATGTTCTCCTTCTCCAGAGCAGCATGTAAATCTTTGACGATATTTGCACCTGTACGTTCTGTAGGTGCAGATTCACTCCAGGCATATCCTGCGCGATCATACGTGACCACCGTTGCATGCTGGGCTAGTTCCACAGGAATGTCTCTCCACGACAAACTGGTTTCACCACTTCCAGCCTCCATAAGTATGGTCGGTGAACCATTGCCTTGTTTATGAATGTGTAGTTGGTAACCGCCGACTTGAACGAGTGTACCTGGAGGTGGAAAGTCCTTTTTGGCCTGCGACGAAGCAAACCGCTCATAGAGGAATGCGGCACCTATCAGTAGTAGCATTGTGCAGAATAACCTTACTATGAAGGTGAAAACTCTGAAATTCTTTCGTGTTGAGGCTGGGGTAGTTGTATGCATGATCTTATGAATTCCTCTCCTACAGCTGTTTTTATATTTTAGTACAATGTATTAAAAAGATTATAGCACAGTGTATTACAAAAAGAGAGGTTTGTTGTATAATGTTGTCATGCCAAAAATCGTAGATCATGAAGCTCAAAGGAAAATCGTTGCTGATGCAGCCATCCGGGTCATTCAAGAGCATGGACTTGAGCATGCTACCGTTCGGAATATAGCAAAGGAAGCGGGACTATCTGTAGGTTCCATGCGTCATTATTTTGCCACACAGGCCGAATTATTCACCTTTTGCATGAATCTTTTTGCAGAACGGGTACAGAAAAGGGTGGAGGCGTTACAGATGAGTGGATCTGTACTGCAGGATATGAAGAATCTGCTCTTGCAATTTCTCCCGTTGGACGAAGATAGAATGATGGAAATGGAGGTCTGGTTTTCGTTTACAGCCAAATTATTGGTGTACCCCGAATTAAAAAAGTTAAGTGATCAGATGCATCAAGGGATGTATCGATCGGTTCAATGGGTAATACAGGAGTTGCACAAGCGGGGGATGACACATCCTGAACTGGATGCCGAGATGGAGATAGAGAAGTTATATGCTCTGGTGGATGGGCTCGCAATACATATGTTAATGCAGCCAGATAGACTTACGGTAAAACGAGTGGAACAAGTGATTGAACAGCACTTTAGCATGCTTTGTCAAACTTAATCTTACGTTGTCTGAAGAAGGGTTATTTCCTTTTATAAGGGAGTAATCCTTCTTTTTATGAAAATATGGCAGGTATGCAGGATATGACGAAGAATTAAGAATGAGAATGTAATGAATACATAGACAAGTAGGTGAACAACAAAATGTTGAATGCAGTAGAGCTGACAACAAAAGTAGAAGAAGTCATGGAACGCGTGAATTTTTCGGGTGTTGTATTACTCCAGCAAGCCGGGAAAACCCTTTTGAATATGAAACGTGGTTATGCAAATCGTAGCGAAGAGCTAGCCAATCAGGTGGACACACGCTTTGGGATTGCATCAGGATGTAAGATTTTCACGGCAGTGAGTATATGCCAACTAATTGAAGCGGGCAAGTTGTCTGCGGATTCCAAGCTTACGGATGTATTGGATGTGGAGTTTCCACTGTGGGACAAAGGGATCACCATCCAGCAGTTGTTAACACACACGTCAGGCATTCCTGATTATTTCGATGAAGAAGTGATGGATGACTTTTCAGAATTATGGAAAGACAGACCCGTCTACGCGATGCGGCGTTTAAGTGACTTTCTGCCCATGTTTCAGCATCTGCCAATGAAGTCTGCTCCGGGTGAACGTTTTCATTATAACAATGCGGGTTTTATTGTGCTGGGACTTATCGTGGAACAACATTCAGGATTGTCGTTTACAGATTATGTGGAAGAGCACATTTTCAAAAGGTGTGGCATGAAGGACTCCGGTTATTTCGTAACAGATCAGCTCCCGCGTAACACAGCTTTAGGGTATATCGATCATGAAGATGGCTCCTGGAATACCAATATGTTCTCCATTCCTATCAAAGGTGGATCAGATGGTGGAGCCTATGTTACGGCACCGGATATGATTCGGTTTTGGGATGCTTTGCTGGGTCACCAATTGTTGAATGAAGAAACGGCACAGCAGTTATTAACCCCACATGCTCATCAAGAGGATGAAGAGTATTATGGGCATGGTATCTGGATTGACCGCAAGGGAGAAGCGATTTTCAAATTTCATGTCATGGGGTTTGATCCAGGAGTGTCGTTCATGTCTTCCGTGTATCGGGACTATGATCTACAACTGGTTGTGGTCTCTAATCAAGAGTCTGGTCCTTATCCAATAACAATTGCTATCGAAGAAGCTTTGGCATGACAAATAAACCCTCAACCAATGGTCAGGTTATGGCCAAAAGGTTGGGGGTTCATTGTTGAACAGGATAGAAGGATTGTTCTCCGTTTATAACATTTTCCATAGCTCAGGGGCGATTAATCGAGGGAAAACATCCAGCGGAGGTTTCTCTTTCTTTCGTTTGTCATTGGTTAACACGGTAACGAGCTCTAGCTCAGGGACAATATATACATACTGACCACCAAATCCTCGTGCGTAATAATAATGGAGATTGGGTTGGTCGTCTTCAGCAGCAATACCTTCGGAGTCAGACCTTTCGTTCGGATAGACATCCACCCACCAATGCCAAGCATAGCTGCCGTGATTCGGTGGAGTGACTGTAATAAAAGGCTGCGTCGAACGAGATACGAGATCACTTGAAATGAGAGACTCACCCTCCCACATACCTTGCTGTAGAAACAGCTGACCGAATTTGAGCAGATCTACGGGTAACATCTTAAGACCGAATCCGCCTGTATGAACACCTTGAGGGTCACTTTCCCATTCGTAATGCTTAATTCCGAGCGGGTCAAAAAGATAACGCTCTGCGAACTCGGCTACGTTCATACCTGCATTTTGCATCAGGATGGCGGATAGGATCTGTGATACTCCTGAGTTGTACTCCATATATGTACCCGGTACATGGCTTAAGCGTTGTTCCAACGCAAAATCCACCCAATGATCGGTGCGGGTCATGCGAGGGAATGAATTCTGCCCGCCGAACTCGTCCCAGTTGAATCCGGCTGTCATCGTGAGCAGTTGTTCCAGTGTGATCGCTGGTTTGCGCGGGTCAGGATCGGATGTCAACTGTGGGAAAAAAGTAGAGATTGGGGCTGATGCCTCTGGCAACAAGCCTTTATCCATCGCTATACAGATGAGGGCGGATAGCACACTCTTGGTACATGAATTGATTTTTGCAATATCAGTCGCAGCCTCTTGGTTGCGGTAGTGTTCGTACATAATCTCACCGCGTACGCTGACGAGGCAGCTTCGCAGATCCAGCTGCGGAACGATCTGTTGTAATTTGGATGACAGTGATGAAGGATTCATAGTGTCCTTTCTGTACGGTTGATTTGTTATAGGATTTTGTAGAAATAGGTGTCCATTATCTTAGCATACTCCCGAGGTAGGGCTCAACAAGCGCTACATTATTATGTCAAAGCAAGCATGTAAAATGCGATATCCTATGAAAGCTATAAGAATCACATGCGAATATCGCATAAATTCCCAGCATTGTCTGTCAATCTTATATAATTGTCATGAGAAGAGTACCAGACATGTATAAGAGAAAGGGGTCTGTGATGTGGGAAATATAATAGAAGAATTATATTACGGTAACCTGAGACCAGAGGAGAATATTGTTCCTAAAGATTCGGAGTATCGTTCTATTAATAAGGAGATTACAGCTTATATCGAAAAATTTCAGAGCAAGCTTTCGGAGGATGACTTTAAACAGTTGGAGAAACTATTAGATATGACGGATCAAGTTCACTCTATGCATTCAAAAGAGGCTTTTGCGAGTGGTTTCAAAATTGGGACGTTGATTATGATCGAGAGTGGTTTCACAAGCTAATATAGGAAAAATATCATATGAAAAATGAACTATGTTAGTGCGTATTAAGGTTAGAAATGGTAAAATATCAATGCCTAAACATGGAACAAGTAGATGAAAGATAATTAAATATAGGAAATAATGTAGAATCAGTGTTTTAGCAAAAAAACTTTTTAGTAAATTATAGTAATCTAATACTGAATTGAGGAATTAAACATGGCGATTATTGACGTAATTAAGTATGATGGCTCACCTGATGTGTTTGCTTGGAAACATCCCGAGACTGAACTGGGAACATGGACTCAGTTAATTGTTAATCAATCTCAACAAGCAATTCTTTTCAAGGATGGAAGAGCGCTTGATATGTTTGGACCCGGAAGGCATACGTTGAGTACTGCGAATATCCCAATCTTGAACCGACTCGTTAACCTTCCGTTCGGAGGGAAGTCACCTTTTGCAGCAGAAGTATGGTATGTCAATCAAGTAAGTGCATTGGACGTTAAATGGGGAACGGCGAATCCGATTCAGATCCAGGATCCCAAGTATAATATTATTGTTCCCGTAAGAACATTCGGACAAATGGGAATTAAAATTTCGGATTCACGAAAATTTTTGGTCAAGCTTGTGGGAACACTGCCTGAGTTTAACCAAGCTAATATGATTAATTACTTCCGTGGGTTGATTATCATGAATATTAACTCCATGTTGTCATCATATCTAATACATAGAAAAGTAAGTGTTTTGGAGATCAATGCATATATCGCCGAGATATCACGACATTTTGCAGATACGGTAGCTTCTACTTTTGAAGATTTTGGTATTGAGTTAATCAACCTGTATATTCACAATGTCAATCTGCCCGAAGAAGACCCTTCAGTCATTCGATTAAGAGAAGCGTTGGCACGCAAAGCTGAGATGGATATCATTGGGTACACATACCAGCAAGAACGTTCGTTTGATACGCTTGAAGGTGCAGCGAAAAATGAAGGAAGCATGCAGTCAGACATCATGGGCGCAGGGCTTGGTATGGGCATGGGGGTTGGTCTGGGGGGTTCTTTCAGTGGCGAGATGTCCCAGATGTCTAAAGTGATGTCTACGAAGGAAACGCCTGCAGTAAGTATATGTAAGCAGTGTCATCATCCGAACCAAGAGAACAGCGCATTTTGCAGCAAATGTGGCAATTCATTAGCCGAAAAATCGGTAGCAACAACAGATTGCAACAATTGTGGACATGCCTTGCCAAAGGGAACCAAATTCTGTCCTAACTGTGGTGACAAATACCATGCATGTCCTTCATGTGGGGCGGATAATGCGGAGAACGCATTGGAATGTATCCAATGTCATCAACCGATGCCTAGCCCATGCCCGAAGTGTAACCATATGAATTCCGGTCATACAAAATTCTGTGGCAACTGTGGCACAAGTTTAAGCTTGAAATGTAGTCGGTGCCAACATGAAGTAAAACCCGGCCAGAAGTTCTGTCTCGATTGCGGAAACAATCTGCAAGAAGGAGGACAGGCATAGTGGTGGTAAAACGGAGCAATCTCTTGATTTTAGATGTCGTCTATTTAATATGCATGTTAGTATCGTCAATCGTTTCTTTTACGGTATTTAATCATGCGCTTCTGTCGTTTTCTTTTTGGATGAATCTCGTTGCTTCTTATGTAGCGATTACGGCTATTTGGATCTACGCGCGGTTCATCATGCAAAATATGGATCGGTTTAAACGGTTTGTTCCAGGTTACACAGCTTTAGGTGTAGTATTAGGTATTTATCTGATTTGTGTGATGATCTACACGTTGTTAACAGGTTCAGCAGATCATGCGCTTCGCTGGTTCGTATTGTTACACACGGTAACGATTGCGATCGCAATTATTTTGTGCGGAATCATTATGATCTATATTCAGAGTGCGCGCCGTCATGAAACAGATGAACATACAAAAATCGCAAACTTACAATTAATCGAAAAAGCCTTACAGCAATTGCTTCATACCATGGTGCAACATTCCGTCCTAACTGTGGAAGAAGAGCGCAAAACCGTTCAATCATTAATTGAACTTGTAAAGTATAGTGACCCAATCACTCCGGATTCCCTTGAGAAAAATGACCGCCAGATCTTGCTGGACATTGAATTGATGAACAGTGAGCTTACAAATCAGTACGAAGCAGGGGAATTGGTAAATAGTGAACGTTTTGCTTCGCAACTATCCCAGTTAAAGTTCCGTTTGAAAGAGCGCAATCAACAGATCATGACAAGCAAATCATAAATTGCAGGAGGAAATGCCGTGAAAAGATTTTTTGGAATTATATTAATTATCATTTCGTGTCTGACGATCCTGTTCTCTTTAATCATGCTGTCTGAAGGAACGGAGATGGCCATTTTTAGTACAATTGTGTTTTTTATACCAGGGGTTATCGTACTTGTTACAGGAATTAAAATGTGTGGTCGGCCTAAATCTCGTTCTAACACTAATGAATACCATCATTACGATTCTAATGATAATCAATATTACGAAGATCAGCATAATGAGAAATATGAAGATAGAGAAGATGAACCTCAAGAATCTGTATCCGTGAATTGTTCAGGGTGTGGGGCCAAGGTAAAGGTATATCCTACTTTGTCTGCGGATTGTGAGTATTGTGGAACGACAATGAGGATCTCTTAAACTGCATAGGAGGAATCGTGTTGTTAAGGAAGTTATTTGGACTCTTTTTTATGTTTTATGCCATTGCGATCCCGATGGCCGTGTTTAATGCAAATAATTTCAGAGGTACTAAAAATCTCATTGCTATGGCTGGATTTATGATCGTTGAATTTTTGTTTTTATATTTTGGTATTAAATTGCTTAGGAAAAAAACGTGTCCCGGAACGAAAGTTTTATGGGGGAGACTATGGAGGTCATCTTGATCGCGAAAATGTGAATCCGCATACTTATTCAAGTTACAATAGCAACACCGTGAGTTACAGTAGTCATAATACAATTAACTATACAGAGATCAATTTTTCAGATAAGGAAAACACTGAAGAGAAAGTCGAAGAAAAAGTTGAAGAGCCACAAAGGCCTGTTTCAGTGAGTTGCTCGGGGTGTGGGGCGAAGGCAAAAGTACTTCCTAAACAATCAACGGATTGTGAGTATTGCGGAACAACAGTTGTAGCAAATTAGAACGGTTCAGAATGGATACGAGAAAGGATTAAGCCTGATTCCTATGGAGTCAGACTTTTAATCTCCTCAATTTAGAATCTCTAAAAGACCCTCAAACGATCAAATACGTCATATAATTCCACGTGAGTTACCTTAATGTGGTCCCTTTAATGAAACGTTTCGAATTCAAATTTATAATTAAGCCACATTATATTCAGTATCTGTAAGCGTTTTATTTTATTGTTTACGGAAATGGGAAATTTATGATAACATATACACGAAACGTTTCGAATTCATTTGAAGGGAGAAAATCATGAAAAAAGTAAAACAATTCAGCTTCATTTTAACTTTTTGTTTGTTAGCTAATCTAGCTTTAACTCCTATGGCTTCAGCAGGTGACTCAAGCAATTTAATTGGATTTCGAGCAGAATTGAAAGCGATTGCATATAAGACCTATACGTTTTTTGAGGACTATACGGATCAAAATACTGGCTTGACTTACGATGAAGTACGGCACACTGAAAACGGGATAGAAGAAGCTAAACGTACCTCGCCCACAAACATCGCAATGTATATGATGAGTACGGTTTCAGCGCAACAATTGGGCATTATTTCAAAGAAAGAAGCTGTACATCGCCTTCAAACAACTATAAATTCCCTCGAGAAGTTAGAAAAGTGGAACGGCCTATTTTATAACTGGTATAACACGGATGACGGATCAGTGAAGAAAGATTGGGGCCAATTTATTTCCCAAGTTGATAATGGCTGGTTATCCGCTGGTTTAATTGTTGTTGGGCAAGCCTATGAAGAACTTCATGGGGAAACAAGCAAGTTGGTTAAAAATATGAATTATACTCCGCTATATGATCCTGAAGTCGGCCAATTCCGCGGCGGTTATGATGTGGCTAAAGGCGCGCTGACGGACCACCATTATGGGATGTTTTATACGGAACCACGTGTAGGCAGCTATATTGCTATTGGGAAAGGTGACGTTCCTCAAGATCATTGGTGGAAGATGTATCGCACATTACCTCAAGAATGGGATTGGCAAGCTCAGATTCCTCAAGGCAAATCCGTTAAGTACGATGGAGTGGATGTGTTTGAAGGAAGTTATGTATACAAGGATAAAAAGTTCGTACCAAGCTGGGGAGGTAGTATGTTTGAAGCTCTTATGCCCGGTATGGTCATAAAGGAAAAAGACCTGGGTACTCAAGCTTTGGGATTGAACAACCAGCGTCATGTCGAATTGCAAATCGAATATGCCAAAGAAAAAGGGTATGCCGCATGGGGCTTCTCACCTTCTGCCACTCCGACAGGTTACACTGAGTTTGCAGCAACGCCGTTAGGTACCTCAGGTTACAAAGATGGAGCAACGGTAACAGCACACGCAACATTCCTTGCTCTGGATTATGCCCCTGAAGCAGTTCGAAAGAACATTAAAGTTTTAAAGAACTTCAAAATGTTTGGCAAATATGGGTTCTATGACTCAGTCAATGTTGAAACGGGAGAACTTGCAAAAGCTTATCTGGCACTGGATCAAGGGATGATTATGGTGTCGATCGCCAACTATCTTCAAGATGGCGTTATCCGCGATTATTTTCACAGTGATGTGATAGGGCAGACGCCAGAAGAATTATTGAAAAAAGAAGTGTTTTCCATTCAATGAAGGGCTGCTTTAGATTAGAGCAAGATCACTAACGAAATGGGACGAAGATTAAAAGATGGACGGAACGAAGCAGGGTATCAGCATGCTTCGTTCCGTTTTTGCGTTTACCACTGATAATGAAGTCGCAGATCGATTAGATTATTGAATTTATCCGGAAAAAGACAAGGCATTTACAATGGCGATTTTAAGACTTACGTTGTGGGGCATAAGCGCAAAGAAAGACGCGTACGCCTTCAGTGATGATATGTTTATTTTGTTCCTCATCTAATGTCCCGATTTTTCCCGGTTGATTGAATACCAATAAAAACGTTAATGCAGCGAAGTGCTTTGCAGCCATTTTAGGATCAATCACATGGAGCAGTCCGTTTTGTCCAAACGCTGTAAACCTCCTGATAATCCCCTCTTCAGTTGCGTTATCCAGCCTTTCAAAAAACGAGTCTGGCAGGTTGGCAGCTTCCACCATAACCAGACGGATCAAAGCCTTGTAATCTGCCGAACCGTTTGCAGAAGCTACGATTTGTTCACAAAATAAAATGAGCGCCTGCTCAAGATCTTCGAATTTCAAGAGGTGGTCTGAAATCCCTTGCTCAATCATGACCAGAACCGCTGAACTGGATTCTTCCACAACGGCAAGCAGTAGGTTCTGTTTGTCGCCATAATAATCATAAACTGTCCGTTTGGAAACTCCCGCTTTAGTTGCGACCGCATCGACGCTGGAACGATCAAACCCGTCTGAAAGAAACAGATCTCGTGCCGCCGCAATAATTTTAGCTCGTTTGTCTGAAGAGCCTTTGCGGATTTTCTTGTTTTGCGTATGATCCATTCTTACGTTTTCCCCCTTATATGTGTATTTCAGAAATGGATTATGTCCTGCTTTACAAACTACACTGTACGGTGTAGTGTAACAAATGTAGCGTATCAAATCAATGATCAAGGAGGTTTTTATTCATGAATACCATACCGTCTGTTGTTGATGTTCTCATTGTCGGGGCCGGACCCACAGGGCTTACACTTGCCTGCGACCTTGCCCGTCGAAACGTCAACCATCGTATTATTGAACGAAGCACCGTGTATAACGTTGCATCTCGCGCCAAAGGAATCCAGCCTCGCTCGCTTGAAGTCATCGATGAATTGGAAGCCGTTCACTACATTGTTGATACAGGTGTTGTGGACTTGCCTGTTCGTTATTATACCGCAGATGGCAGAAGTGTGGACAAGCCGACTATTACTGTTGCAGCCAGCGCCGAACTTGAGACACC
This sequence comes from Paenibacillus sp. FSL H8-0283, assembly GCF_045040675.1. NCBI lineage: Bacteria > Bacillati > Bacillota > Bacilli > Caryophanales > Paenibacillaceae > Paenibacillus > Paenibacillus sp. FSL H8-0283. The sequence continues at coordinate 4,154,380 of NZ_CP150295.1, read as the reverse complement.
CTATCGTGATCCGGTCTGGATTGCTCAATTTGATGTGGAAAAAGCGTTGCGCGACCGATATGCAGTGCTTGGCGGTCAAGTTGAGTTGGACATGGAAGCTGTAGGGCTTGTTCAGGATGTGGATGGTGTATCGGTAACGTTGAATACAGCACAAGGAGAAGAGCAAATTCGTGCTCGTTATGTAGTCGGCGCTGACGGGGGCAAAAGCAATATCCGCAAATTTATACACTTACCGTTGGTTGGGGAAACACATGATCATGAGCGATGGTATCTTGGCGATGTACGATTGGAAGGGTTAGATCGTGACCATATCCATATCTGGACTTCTTCGGAGGGGATGATCGGGGTGACGCCGCTGCCAAAATCCGATATTTGGCAACTGCAGGCTACAATTCCGGCAGCCATCGATGAACCAGAGCAGCCGTCGCTAGAGGCGTATCAAGCCATGTTTGACCGTCGTGCCGGGTCCGGACGTGTTCGGCTTACGGATGCTTCTTGGTTGTCCATCTACCGGGTCAACGTTCGTATGGTTGAATGTTACCGAAACAACCGGGTTTTCCTTGCCGGTGATGCGGCTCATGTTCATTCGCCGGCCGGTGGTCAAGGCATGAATACGGGAATACAGGACGCATACAACCTCGGCTGGAAGCTGGCGGCTGTCATACGCGGAGCAGACACCGCCTTACTCGATACCTACGATGAGGAGCGCCGCCCAGTGGCACAGGCCGTGCTCAAAGACAGCACAAAGAAAATGGGAGGCGTTATAAGAACGGCGACTGAAGGCGGAGGGTTGTCCCAATCCTTGAGCACCATATCCGACGATCTGACGAGCGGGCTTCTCATTTCCTATCGTTCAAGTTCGCTTACCCGTCCGTCTGCTCGAACAAATGCTACCCGTTTACTTCCTGGAGATCGTGCTCCTAATGCTACTGGACTACAAGGCACCGGGTTTGCAGGAAGTGTCTTTGACCTCTTGCGCGGCCCACACTGGACGCTTTTGGCTTTTGCAAACTACATCGATCCTTCTCTGAAGAACTTCACCAACGATGCACTCCATTTGCATTATATCTTTCCATCGAAGGTGGAGGAGGCGGAAGGCATAATAGACACTGCCGGGAATGCTTATCGAATTTACGATGTCGCAATTAAAGAACTTGTATTGATTCGTCCTGACGGTTACATCGCCTTGCGCACCTCCATTGATGATACCGCATCGATCCTGAATTACTTGAATTTGTGTGGCTTATCATAGGATCGAGCGACCCAAGGTTCTGCCCGAGTCACATCGTCTTATTGAAAATAGAGTGCAAGAAATTCTATTCATGCAAAAAAGGGTCCTGCCATTTTCATAACAGGACCCTTTTTGCGTAAACTAAAAATCCCTCAAACGATCAAATACCTCATATAATTCCTCGTGATTAACCTTAATCAAATCATCTTGACGCAGTTCCAAATGCTGCTGTAATTGATCCAGCAACTCCGTTAGAACAACATAAATCTCTTCCCGCTCAACAGTTTCAATAAAGCCGGTCTTGGCATCCATCTTGTTGAAGGTCTGTGTGTAGTTCTCAACCAGGGAGACGAGCCGTTTGTGCATAGCTTCCTGATTATTAAAATCTTGACTTAACTGACGTATTTCCTTCAAACACTGCTTGTACAATTGAGCTGCTTTTTTGGCGTGTGCTGCCTTGATGTGGTCCCGCCCATCCCAATCCCGAAACGGATTGTTCAGGTTCTCCGCAAGCCATTCCGGTTTGCGTGCTTTGGTGATTTCCATATCAAGTCCGGCAGCAGCGGTTTTTTTATATCTTGTTTTGATTGATTTGGCTGCATCGGCAGGAAGGCTGGTTAGCCACAGCGTAGCCAATTGTGGAAGTTGCTCTGGATCAGGGAATTCGTCACCATTGAAGCCGAACAGGTCATATGTAGTGAAGGTTTGCATATTTGCCAAATGCTGAATCGACTCTATATGGGATACATTGCCGGGTTTACCCCACAGTCGCAACTCTGAAAGCTCAGGATAATACTGCACAAGTGGCTTCAGATTGAGCTCCGTGATATCTCTGATATACAGACCTTCAAGTCGTGAGATACCCGTAACCTGTGGCAGGCCCGATGGAACATTGAGAGTGATGCATCTACCGTCTTCATAAGCCAAGATACGCAGATCAGGAGACAACTCTCCTGTGAAATTCAGACTTTTCATCTTTGTGTTCAAAATTAATTCCTTCAACCCACTGACACTCACAATAAGTTTGGTCAGGTGACTCCTGCTGATATCGAGCATCGTTTGACCATGATGTATGATATGAAGTTCATTAATGAACGGGTTGTCCTCTATAAATGGAAAGATTGATTCCGTATATCCATCCATTTCAATATGTGTCAGACAAGGTAGCTTTGCGAGTTCGGCTACATCTTCAGAAGATGTAGGGCTGAAATCGCGGAGTGTACTCGTACTGCGCCGCATTACACGATCGCCAATCATCACTTCTTCGTCATCATCCGCAGCTTGTTTGAACTGCGCTCTTCGGATCGCATCGATACCTTCCCATTCACGCTGGAGATAGAGACTTTCTCCGATCGGCCAGCCTCCGCCATACGTATTTGTTTCCTCGGTGTAGAGAGGAGGGATGTTGCCTGCAAGCACATACTGTGAAGGAACATTAGCACTCACGAAACTATGGGCAAGTCGGTCATTCCAGAAATAGAAATTACAGATCAGCGGTTTCATCTGATGAAGATGCATTTCATTAGGCAGTTGATCACCAGTCCAATCCAACTGAAGGACGGAGGCAAGCGTGTCAGAAGTTTTACCCTCTGTTTCTTTCAGTCCAGTTACCTGGCAGGCTGTATATTGTTGTAATTTTTCGACGTACACGCAGTACACATCTCCAACATTGGGGATCATGTTATGCTCCTTTCGTTCTGCATCAATCGATGCTAAGCTACTTGTAAACCAAGTACTCTGTAGAACTAATAATAGATGAATTATATCAAAGTCATTCAGAGACTACCATTTTGGATAGAGTCGAATAGGCTTGAATACTTTTATAAAAAGGAACGATGTCTATGGATACAAGTATGAGCCGCAACAAAAAACTGGGTGAGTTTTTGAAATCACGGAGAAGCCGCATTCAACCGGAACAAGTTGGATTGTCAGGATCTCATGGACAGCGAAGAACACCCGGTCTACGGCGGGAAGAAGTGGCAGTATTGGCTGGTGTCAGTGCAACGTATTACACGTGGCTCGAACAGGGTAGAGAGTTGGCGGCTTCACGAGAAGTGATGCAGAGTATAGCGGATGCGCTCCGTTTAAACCTTGAAGAGAAGAGTCATCTGTTTGACTTATGGGACCCTAATACGGAACATGAATTCCTTGCTTCGTATTCGCAACTGGAGCCAGGGTGGCAGAGCATTATTAGCCAGTTGACTCATCCTTCCTTTATTACCAATGAACGCTCTGAGGTACTTGCCTGGAATGAAGCTGCAGATACGAACCTCTTCAACTTCTCGTCGATGAATGTGAATGAGCGTTTAATGATGCGGATTTTATTTCTGGATACAGCGCTCAGGGAGCGTATGCACAACTGGGAGGAATTCGCGCGGCACTCGGTAGCCGTATTCCGTACGTATTATGACAAGTATCCGAGTGACCCCGAATTTAGCAGAATCGTGAAACAATTGAGTGAAGAAAGTGTAGACTTCCGAACGATCTGGAACCTGCACCAAGTTGAATTCAAACAAGTCAATCGTGTCCTGCTTGAAACGACGGATCGGGCAGATGGCGTTGTGCATGCATACGATATCTTTTCCATGAATAATCTGAACAGCCAATCAGGCATTCATTGTTGTATTTACGTTCCTGTTGCCATATAGAAAGTTAATCAAACTGGTAATTTCTTTACTAGCATAAACAGAGTGTGGTTGAGGTCTCGGAAGTGAAATAGAATGAACTCAAGTTCGTACGTATCTAGTTAACGTTTCTATTTCAAGATGAAAAGAGGGAGCCACATGCTCAAAACAAGAACACTGGGAAATGATAAATTACGAATATCTGCGCTCGGCCTGGGTGTGATGATGATGCCGGATAATGACGAATCTGTACATACCATTCAGGGTGCGCTGGATGCAGGAGTCACCATGTTTGATACGGCGGATCTGTACGGAGAGTATGAAAAACAGCGATTTGGTGGGAATGAAAAACTGCTTGGACGCGCGCTTCAAGGTCGAAGATCCAAAGCAATCGTTGCCACCAAATTTGGTATAACACACACGCAGGGCCCCAAGGGAGATCCGGCCTACATCAAAAAATCAGTAGATGCGAGTCTCTACAACCTGGGAATGGATTATATCGATCTGTATTATCAACATCGTCCTGATCCGAATACACCCATTGAAGAGACCGTAGGCACACTTGCCGATCTGGTTCAACAGGGGAAGATTCGATATATTGGTTTGTCCGAAGCGCCAGTGGAGATCATTCGGCGTGCACATGCTGTTCATCCGATTACAGCGTTGCAGACCGAATATTCATTATGGAGTCGAGAGCTTGAGGATGAGATTATGCCTGTCCTGCATGAATTGAACATTGGCTTGGTTCCATACAGCCCTTTGGGGCGGGGCTTCCTGACAGGTCAGATCCGTTCTATAGACGATCTGCCGGAAGATGATTATCGTCGTCACTATCCGCGTTTCCAAGGTGAGAACTTTCAGAAAAATCTGGAGGTTGTTGGATTGATCCAAGAGATGGCTAAGCAAAAAGGGTGTACGGTCTCTCAACTTGCTCTGGCTTGGTTGCTTGGAAAGGGAGAACATATCGTTCCGATCCCGGGGACTCGCAATCTGGAAAGAGTTTACGAGAACTTAGGGGCGCTACAGGTTTCGCTTACGGATGATGAGATGAACCAGATAGATCACATATCTCCCCAAGGCATTGCAGCCGGAGGCAGATTCCCTGGTCAAGTCTAGTTTGTTTATACAAGATTCTAAGAAACCTAAAGTTCAGGATTAAAAACAATATATAACATGTGTCAACGGTATTATCTTTCTATTCTCCGGCATACAGTACAACAATGAGATGTATGCCCAAGGAGGAGAAATGATCGTATGATGAATCCGATTTTACAAGCCCCGAATGTTCCGCTGGCAGCCGATTCCAATGCGGTTGTCAATTATCAGAGGGATTCACGCAACTATGTAACCCAGTTGTTTGGAGAACAGCTGCCGACCATTGCAAATGGGTTCTTCAACGTGTACTTAAGCAAAGGAATCATTGTGCAGCCACACTGGCACACCAATGTCACGGAGATGGTTGTGGTCATCACCGGTGAAATTACAGCGTCAGTCTTTAATCCGTTTACGCGTGAACGATTGACATATCGTCTGAAACCAGGTCAGGTTGTGGTATTTCCGAAAGGCTGGTTTCACTGGTTTGTGGCTGAGACAGATGATGTATATGTATTAACTATCTTCGATCAACCAACGCCTGATATTGTATTTGGAGCGGATTTCTTGGCAGCTACACCGCCGGAAGTGGCTCACCGCGCGTACTGTTTGGATGAAGAGGCATATGCGAGAGCTGTTGCTTCCATTAAAAATGATGCGATTCTGGGCCCTCCAATAGGGTGTGATACGCAGGTTTCTGATCAATCGACTTCACCTTCCAAGACGTCCGTGTCACCATCCAATAAGCTGAAATCTTAATTCAAGATTCCTTATTTATTATCAAAGTACACAGCCTGTAACTGGAGAATATCAGTTGCAGGCTTTTTGATGTGTCGATGTAATAATCGTATGAAGTCCATGGAGGGGTTGGTATTATATTAGAAAAAAATTCAAAATGCCTGAGTCAGTGGGTTACGTTCTCTGTTAGTATAGTATGAACATCCAACAAAAACGGAGGACTCATGAATGAACATGTCAGAAATGAAAACGCTTGAAACTGCAATGAGTTATGCACCTATTTTGATGTTTGACAGAGCCGAACCCTTCTATCCTGATTTTGTTGGCATTTCTGTGTTGTATCAATCTGGGTCTTCACCATCGTTCAGAAGGGACATTAAGTTTCCGACCGAGGTAGTACAATATGTAATTGAATATGCAATCTGGTGGGATTATGAGATTGGACATCTGTATGAAATGGAGCATGTATGGGTTTATGTGGGTCATGACGGAGAGGTAGTAGACTGTGAAGCCAGCTTTCATGGGAAGGTGCTACGCGGATTATTGAAGGAACGGGTCAATGTGGTTGGACATCATGTATGTCTGTACTCACAGCCTGGCAAACATGCTTTCTCACCACTTCCGGTTGTATTTGAGTTATTGCCAAACCTGTATAGTGCAGCAGGTGCCGAAGCTGGATGTGATGGGCTACTTGTGAATAAGTTGTTTCAAGATTATTTTGAAACAAATGAACAGATCGATGCTCAGGTGGAGCGTTATCTGCAGACGAAAGCGTTTGTACCTACCATGAAGTTCGAAGAATATTTACTAAAACCGGAGATGTTCATGACGTGGGATAGTCTGTTTGGAATTATTCCGCACAGGATTAAGGATCGCTTAATTGAACTGGAGCAGTTATATAACACATAAGTAATTAGTTTTAAACGGGTTTTATGTTAATTTAAAGTGTATTTTTTGCTTCATAACCAAACTTTGTTGATTCGGGTTTGGTTTTTTTTATGGGAAAATGGACTCAGTATAAGTAATCATTTATTAGACTAAGGTCTTGAAATGTTGAGTGTGTACAGCAAAAATACATAATTTTTTGTGTGGACAATGATATTTGTTAGGCGTAAGAACTATATAAATTCTTGTATAAATATAAGAAGATCATCTCACATGAAATTTTTGTATGGAGATGTATGTGAAAGTCAATGCAGAATGCTGAATATACGTGTATGTGTAAGTAGAAATAACCGTTAAATAGGTAAAAAGTATAAATTATATTAAAAAGAAGATTCTTTATATCTGAAATAAAAATTCATAATAGTGCAAATTTATAGAAATAAAAATCTCCTATTCAGTTTTAATATATTTATGTCGAAATAGATCGTAAGTTGTCTGGAGCGCGACCAGGAGAAGGGTTTACCAAGCGTTATATACATAACTGGACACTACGATGCCTAGGAGGAGATTACATGAAGTGGTTTGGAAATTTGAAAACAGCAACAAAGATTATCTCAGCGTTTTTAGTTGTGTCGATAATCCTTGCGGCGCTTGGCGTCTACTCTGTAGTAACATTGAGAAGTACGAATGAACGAATGCAAGAGATGTATAACAACAATCTAATCTCTGTCAAAGAATTATCATCTGCTCAGATTGATTATCAAAGAATGCGTGTGAACGTGCGTGATTTGAGCTTCGAAACCGTTGAAACCGAAAAAACTCGGATCACGGAGAACATCGCTTCGATCCGTCAGAGTGTGAATGATCGCCTGACCATCTATCGTCCGCTTGCAACAACCCCTGAAGAAATAGAGTTACTCCGTAATTTTGATGCGGAATATCCAGGATATTTAACAATGTTTGAACGAGCAACTAATCTGGCTGTCGCAGATGATCAAAGTGCCTTTAATACCTTCCTTAAATCTGAGCTTAAACCACAAGGAGACAGGATTGTAGAACTCCTTACCAATTTGATCGACCTTAATGAAAATATGGCTGAACAGGCGAATATACAATCTCAGGTTGCCTATTCACAAGCATTTAAAGTAACGATAATTCTTGTGGTTCTGTCCGTACTCTTCAGTATTCTCATTGGATATATCATCTCTCGCTCCATTTCGAAGCCGCTCATGGCTATGCTGGGTCTAGCTACGGAAGTTGCCAACGGAAATCTCACCCTTAAGTCAGACATATCCAGCAAAGATGAAGTGGGTCAACTAGCCGCGGCACTGAATCGGATGGTCGATAATCTGAAAGAGTTAATTAACAATATCGTGATGAACTCCCAAAGTGTTGCTGCTTCTTCGGAACAGATCTCAGCCAGCACACAGGAAATTGCGAGCACCAGCACAAGCCAATCCAGTGAGGCGGGAAATATCTCCGAATTGTTCAAGGAGCTTTCACTTGCCATTAACTCCGTCGCTGCAAGTGCGGAAGAAGCGGCTGAACTGTCCAACGATACGGTGAAGACTGCTCGTGAAGGTGGACTTGTTGTACAGACTTCATTGGAAGGTATGCAAGCTGTTAATACAAAAATGACCAAGCTTGAAGATGATTCTCGTAAAATCGGTGACATCATTGAAGTGATTGACGATATTGCTGAGCAGACCAATCTGCTAGCGCTGAATGCTGCAATTGAAGCGGCACGTGCCGGAGAACAAGGACGAGGATTCGCCGTAGTAGCAGATGAAGTCCGGAAGCTTGCCGAACGAAGTGGCGAGGCGACCAAAGAAATTACAGCCATCATCAAAGCAATGCAGGAAAATACGAGACAAAGTGTACAGGCTGTAGCAGCCAGTGTTGAGCAGTCTTCCATGACTGGACAGGCGTTTGATCAGATCATTGACATGGTCAATAACTCCTCACAGAAAGTAAACGAAATTGCTGCTGCATGTGAAGAGGAAGCAGCCCAAGCCGCAGAGGTGATGAGCTCTGTTGAATCCATCTCGGCTTCCAGTGAGGAATCCGCTGCAGCGTCTGAAGAGACAGCGGCAACATGCCAGTCTTTGGCACATCTGGCGGAAGAACTGGCGAATTCGGCAGCGGCCTTCAAAACAAATTAATAAAATTGAATTGAGGGTGAATTGATGTCTTCACTTCAGAAGGAACAATATATTGAACTGTCTGTAGGTGCAGAGACTTGCGCCATTCGAATCGAAGAAATTCACGAAATTATTAAAATGCTGAGCATCACAGATATTCCATTTAGCCGTCCAGAGATCAAAGGGGTAGTCAATCTGCGTGGCAAGGTTGTATGTGTGATGAGTCTGCGGAACCTGCTGGGTATGCCGGATGAACCGGACACCAGAGCAACGCGTATTATCGTAGTTCGACATCAGGAAGAATATATTGGCTTGATCGTGGATCGCGTGAACAAGGTAACCACATATTCCGAAATACATCCGCCAACCGGCGGATATGGTCGTAACCGTGAAGGTTTATTCCATGGTGTGGGTCAACAGGAAGACAAGCTTGTGGGCATTTTGAAACTGGACGAAATATTGGGCGGTTAGGGAGGAATACACGAATGATGGATTTGTCTGCCTACCGTGACATCTTTATCGAAGAACTGAATGATCAACTGGAACGTATGGATCAGTCTTTATTGGCATTGGAGCTTTCGCCTTCTGTAGAACTGGTTCAGACGCTGTTTCGGGCAGCCCATACCATCAAGGGATCGGCATCCACTATGGATTTCCGTGAATTAAGCGACCTTACGCATGAAGTGGAGTATGCTCTTGAATGGGTCCGAGAGAAAAAACCGGAGATGACTTCGGAGCTAATTGATACGTTGTTCCGCTCTTTGGACGCCATGAAGGTGCTTCGTGATCAGTACATCCGTGGGGAAGCCTATGCAGATTTTCGAGCAGTAGTAAGAGAAATAAAGGATTTAATTCATACCCCGACAGTAGTCGAGCAACTTAAAACACCTCAATTGCAACCAGCAGAGTCGATTATGGCACAGGTAGCTATTGTGTCAGGCAAGCAGTTATTGTCCATTCATGTTGTGCTGGAGCAGAAGTGCATGATGAAAGCGGCCAGATATCATATTTTACGACAACGCATTGAGGATATCTGTGGTACGGTTGTCGCTACTTCGCTCATGGAGAGTCAGCCGGGCGCACAGAATGAAGATGATCATTATGGTCAGTTCATCATCATCGTAGCAACGTCGAATGACCAACAGCAGCTTAAGGCAGAGCTGTCTTCAGACTCGGATATTCATATGCTGGAGATTGATCCATATCTGCTGGAATCCAATGAGGTTGCAGCGACGTCTGCACCACTTGAATTAATCTCTGAAACAGAGCAAACGAAACAAAGCTTTCCTACCGTGAATACAACTGGGCCGGATGAGAAAGTGAAAGCTGCTCAACCTACAGTTCGTGTGAGTGTTGAACGTCTGGACCATTTGATGAATTTGGTCGGTGAACTGCTAATTGATCAGACATCCCTTGCAGATCTGAGTGGATCGGGTGCGCGTAAGGAGTCTTCAACACTCATCCGGAGTATTAGTGGTGTATCCGATCATATGGGCAGGGTAATCAAGGAACTCCAAGAAGGTGTAATGAAGACACGGATGTTACCCATTGATCAACTATTCAGTCGCTTCCCGAGATTGGTTCGTGACCTATCACAGAAGCTGGGTAAGGATCTGGAACTGGTTATTCAAGGTGGAGAGACTGAGCTTGACCGGATGATTATTGAAGAACTGAGTGACCCGCTGATCCATCTCATCCGCAACAGTGCAGATCATGGCATTGAAAGTGCAGAGATTCGGGCGGAGAACGGTAAGCCGTCCAAAGGACGTATTACATTAACTTCGTTTCATGAAGAAAATCATGTTGTCATTCGTTATTCGGATGATGGCAAAGGTATCGATGGTGAGAAGATTAAAGCTTCCGCCTTGGGCAAGGGCATCATTAGTGAGGAACAGGCTGCACGCCTAACAACACAGGAAGCTGTCCACCTCATATTTGAACCTGGCTTCTCGACGGCTTCTTCTGTCAGTGAAGTATCAGGACGCGGTGTTGGAATGGACATCGTGCGTAGTCAGATCGGGCGACTCAACGGCATCATTGATATTGATACGGAGGTTGGTGTGGGCACCACGTTTACGATTCGTCTACCGCTCACACTGGCGATTATTAAAGGTCTGTTAGTCAAAGTATCGGGTCGTGTGCTGATCTTGCCGATGTATAATGTTGCTGAGATTGTTCGAATTTCACCTGAAGATATTCAGATGATCCAGGGGCAACAAGCGATCCTGAATCATGGACGAATTGTACCTTTTCACCGACTGTGTGACAGGCTCAACTATCCACGAACAGACCGCAAATCCAAGACCATTCCACTGGTGATCGTGCGTTCCGTTGATAAAATTACAGCTTACGCAGTAGATGAGATTATAGGAAATCAGGAAGTCGTTATTAAGACGCTCGGTACGTATCTGGGAGCGATGAACCATCTATCTGGAGCAACGATCCTCGGTAATGGTAAGGTTGCCCTTATATTGGACGCGTCCTATCTGGTGAGTCTTTAATCGTTAGATAAACACAAATTTTTATACAGGCCAAAAAGCCTCATCATCCATAACTGGACGGTGGGGCTCTTTGTTGTACCTTTTGACATTGTGACCACTCAGGATTTGAAAATGAGATCCATAAACCGGTTGGCTGCCAGAGAGATCGGCATATTGCGTTTGGTCATAATCCCCACATGGGAAGGGGGGAGCGGGACATCAAGCTGAATTTCGAAGAGAGAGCCTTCCTCCAGCTCTTTGGAGATAAATTCACGTGTGACATAGGAAATCCCCAGTCCTCGACGCGCAAACTCAATCAACAGATCAACACTACCAACCTCAATCTCAGGTTTCAACGTGTAATTATAGCTGTTAAACAACTCAGTTATAGCCATCCGAACACGGCTGTTCCGGGAGAAGAGGATCAGTTGATTCTCCAGAAGCATCTCAAGTGTCATGATTTTACCCTTCAACTGAGCATAACGTTCCCCAGCTACAAAACAGTCCTTCAACTGAATACTTTCCCTGACTTCTAGCTGTGGATCAACAATGGGCATCCGAACAACACCAAGATCGATCTTGCCTTCTTTCAGAAAGGTAATCACTTCCGGGGTAGTTCCATGACTCAGATGTAGCTTGATGTTAGGGTACAAGGTGTGGAATTCCTCTAGATACGCCAGCATGTAATGCTTGAACAGGGAGTCACTGCCACCAATCCGGAGTTCACCATTGTCGAGATTCTTCAGTGCGGCCATTTTTTCTTCCGCAAGTGAGATCAGAATCTGGGATTGTTCAATATAGGAGTATAGACTGGCACCTTCCTGTGTCAACGCTACACCCTTGGAATTTCGATAAAACAAGGTAAGACCAAAGCTCTCTTCCAATTGCTTAATGGCATGACTGACGCTGGGTTGAGTGATATACAGTGCTTTCGCAGCCTGTGTCAAACTTCCCGTTTTGGCGGCCCAATAAAAGACTTTATATAGTTCGTAATTTGTAGTCATAGATGTGGTCTATAGCTCCTGTGAAATATATTAATTACTTGTATAGCTATAAAACGTATTATAGTGTAACTACAACAAAGAAACCAGAGTTACTTGGAAGGAGAACGGTGAGATGGAACCAACTACCATTGTTTTATTTGGTGCTACTGGCGATTTAGCCAAAAGAAAAATATATCCTGCCTTATATAACTTATATCTTGAGCAGAAGCTTCCTGAAACCTTCTCATTGATTGGTCTGGGGCGTAGAGATTGGTCTGATGAATTCTTTCAGGCACAAGTGGAAAAATCACTTAATGAATTTTCCAGACGCCAAGCTGATCCTGAAGTTGTGAAGTCATTTGTAAAAGCTTTCCGCTACAGTGTATTGAATATAAGCCATAAGGAAGATTATATAAAGCTGTTGGGATTAGTTGAACAAAGAGAAGCTGAGCTTGGCATTCCGTCCAATCGCTTGTTTTATCTCTCGGTTGGTCCGGAATTCTTCGAACCGATTGCCGAGAACATTCAAGAAAGTGGACTGGGTTCCACAGAGGGTTGGAAACGTCTCGTCATCGAGAAGCCATTTGGTCACGACCTGCAGTCCGCTAGAGACCTTAATCGCAAATTAAGCGAATCGTTCACGGAGGAAGAGATTTATCGGATTGACCACTATTTGGGCAAACCGATGGTACAGCGTCTGGAGACGTTGCATCAGAGTAACCCAATCATGAAGGCGTTATGGAACAACCGTTACATCTCCAATGTGCAAATTACGGCGAATGAGACTGTAGGTGTCGAAGAACGTGCATCCTATTATGATCATGTTGGTGCAGTGCGAGACATGTTCCAGAATCATATGTTGCAATTGCTCATGATGATGGCGATCCAGCTTCCATACAACAGTACTTCCGAAAAAGTTGGATTGAAGAAAAAACACATTATGGAATCGATCCAGCCGTTACAAAAACAAACTGTGGGCGCAAACATCATCCGTGGACAGTATGCAGAAGGCAACATTCAAGGTAAACCGGTAAATGCGTATACTGCTGAACCGGGTGTAGCCGAGAATACGATGAATGACACATTCATTGCTGCCAAATTGCAAATTGATGATTTCTTCTGGCGTGGTGTTCCGTTTTACATTCGCACGGGTAAAAGAATGAAGGAGAAATCAACACGTATCGTGATTGAATTCAAAGAACCTTCAGGACAGACAAATGTGCTGAAAAACAAGGGTTCCAAGCCAAACCTGCTTGTCATTGAGATGAGTCCGGATCAGAGCATGACATTGCAACTGAATGCAAGTGATCCTGAGAATAAAGGTGAATTCAAACCGGTTCATATTGATCTTTCTCCGGACAAAGGTGACCTTGCGGAAGCTTACGAGAATCTGATTCGTGATGCTTTGCTGGGTGATCCAACCTTCTTTGCCCACTGGGATGAAGTAGAATTGTCATGGGCATGGGTGCAGCCAATTCTGGATGCATTCCAGGAAAATCTGTTGCCACTTCACCTGTATCCTGCGGGTAGCTATGGACCGGTTGAATCAGATGTTATGCTTGAAGAAGAAGGTCACCACTGGTGGTTTGATGAGCCGGCGGATCAGGAGTCTGTAGTTACAAATAGCATACCCTTGGCGGTTAATGCGAATCTCTAAACCAAAATAAAAAATATATCTGGAGGTAATTCAATCATGAAATTTTTTATCGATACAGCTAACGTGGAAGATATCCAAAAAGCATACAAAATCGGCGTATTGTCTGGCGTAACAACAAACCCATCTTTGGTAGCCAAAGAGGGCGTGAAATTCGAAGATCGTATTGAAGAAATCTTGCGTTTGGTACCTGAAGTGGAGTCCGTTTCTGCGGAAGTGACACCAGATGCCCTTACTGCTGAAGAAATGATCGCGCAAGCAGACGAATTGATCAAAATTAACAACAGCGACAAAAACATTACGATCAAATTGCCAATGACACTTGCAGGACTTGAAGCTTGCCGTTACTTGACCAAAAAAGGTGTGAAAACCAACGTAACGTTGATCTTCACTGTGAACCAGGCGCTTCTGGCTGCTCGTGCTGGTGCGACATATGTATCCCCATTCCTGGGACGTCTTGATGATATCTCCGAAGATGGCGTACAATTGGTTACCAAAATTGCTGAATTGTTCCGTACACATAACCTGGATGCACAGATTATTGCGGCTTCTGTAAGACATCCGGATCACGTTACACGTGTAGCAATGGCGGGAGCACATATCGCTACTGTTCCATTCTCCGTCATTGAACAAATCTCCAAACACCCGCTGACAGATCAAGGTATGGACAAATTTGCAGCGGACTGGAAAAAAACAGTACAATAATCTATAACCATTCATTCGTTTCAACTTACTATATAAATAATGGAGTATTGGGAGGACATAATGAGTAAACAACAGATTGGTGTTATTGGATTGGCAGTAATGGGTAAAAACTTGGCTTTGAATATTGAAAGCAAAGGTTTCTCGGTAGCGGTATTTAACCGTTCCCCGGAGAAAACGAACGATCTTCTGAAAGAAGCAGAAGGTAAAAACCTGACAGGTGCGTTCACTATTGAAGAATTCGTGGAATCCCTGGAGTCTCCGCGTAAAATTCTGATCATGGTCCAAGCAGGTAAAGCAACAGATGCAACGATCGAGCAACTGCTTCCTCATCTGGATCAAGGCGACATTATTATCGATGGAGGTAATGCTTACTTCCCTGACACACAACGTCGCAGTAAAGAACTGGAAGAAAAAGGTTTCCGCTTCATCGGAGCAGGTGTATCCGGTGGTGAAGAAGGCGCACTGAAAGGCCCGGCAATCATGCCAGGCGGTCAGGAAAGTGCTTATCAGTTGGTAGAACCGATCCTTACAGCGATCTCTGCCAAAGTTGGCGATGACGCTTGCAGCACATATATCGGACCAGACGGTGCTGGACACTATGTGAAAATGGTGCATAACGGTATCGAGTACGGAGATATGCAGTTGATTGGTGAAGCTTATCACTTGCTCAAATCCGTATTGAACGTTTCCGTTGAAGAGTTGCATGAGATCTTCACCGAGTGGAATCAAGGGGAGCTGGACAGCTACCTGATCGAAATCACGGCAGATATCTTCTCCAAATACGATCCAGAAACAGGCAAACCAATGGTTGACGTTATTCTGGACGCGGCTGGACAAAAAGGAACAGGTAAATGGACAAGCCAAAGTGCGCTGGATCTCGGCGTTCCATTGTCCATGATTACGGAATCCGTATTCTCCCGTTTCCTCTCTGCGATGAAGGACGAGCGTGTAGCAGCTAGCAAAATCCTGAATGGACCAGCAACTGAAGCATTCTCTGGCGACAAAAAAGCGTTCATCGAGAACGTGCGTAAAGCATTGTTTGCAAGTAAAATCGTATCCTATGCACAAGGATTTGCACAAATGCGTGCAGCTTCCGATGAATACGGCTGGGATCTGAAATACGGTAACATTGCCATGATCTTCCGTGGTGGTTGCATCATCCGTTCGCAGTTCTTGCAAAACATTAAAGAAGCATATGACAAAGATGCAGAACTCAAAAACCTGCTCTTGGATCCTTACTTCCAAAACATCGTTGAATCTTATCAAGGTGCATGGCGTGAAGTTATAGCGGCTGCTGTAAAACAAGGTATTCCAGTACCTGGATTCTCCAGCGCACTGTCTTACTACGACAGCTACCGTACAGAACGTTTGCCAGCCAACTTGCTGCAAGCACAACGTGACTACTTCGGTGCTCACACATTCAAACGTGTGGACAAAGAAGGTTCATTCCACTTCCAGTGGATGGACACAAACGAGTAATTTTAATTCCGAAAATATAGCATTCCTGCAGTTGCCCTTGAATTTAGCTATTCAGGGCGGCAGCGGGAATGCTTTTTCTCGTTAATGGTTCGAATTTGAATATCATCAAATTGTAATAAAATGTACGAATCTGGGTTTGGCAAACAGATGAACTGACCCTTCAACTACGTTATACTTGTTCAGACGGACCTGTGTCCGTGATGAAAATTCAGAATACAACTTATTGACGTGGAGGTTAGACCGGGCATGTTTGTATTAGCAGGTATATTGTTTTTGGTCGTATACGGTTTATTAGTGTTCTACATAGGTTGGAGCGGTTGGAGTTGGATGAAACCAGTTGTGTCCGCCAGATTTCGATGGTTTTATATTATAGCGATTGTGTTCCTTGCCGTTTCCTTCATTTTGGCACGGGTATTTGGAAGCATTTCGTTCCTCGGTATCATCGGTTCTTACTGGCTGGCAATCTTCTCGTTGTTATTGTTGATCCTGCCCGTCGTCCACCTCACGATGTGGTTGCTGAGATTAACCCGTATTCCAAGACATCACACACAGAAATGGGCGGGAGTTGTTACGCTGGTGCTGTTAGTGTCCACATTGGGTTACGGAATTTTCAACGCTTACAGCCCTGTAGTCAGAACATATAATATCCAGATTGATAAAAAAGTAGAAGGTGTAGACAAGCTCAACATTGTCATGGCTGCCGATATGCACTTTGGACTTCTATCTGGCCCTGCACATGCCAAACGCATGGTGGAGGAAATTAATGCACTGAAGCCGGATCTGGTGCTGTATCCTGGAGATATTATTGATGACAATCTGGATATGTACCTCAATAGCGGAATTGCCGATATTATCAGTGACATTCAGGCTCCATACGGCGTCTATGCTTCACTCGGGAATCACGATAAGTTCGATGGTCCGATTGAAGATCTGATTGCTGCGCTGGAGAAGAGCAACATGCAAGTTTTGTACGATGACAAGATCGTGCTGAATGACAAGATCACCCTCATTGGTCGGAAAGACCGAACAGAGAAGGATCGGGCAGAAGTAGCTACTTTAATGCAAGGCACTGATTTGACCCAACCGGTACTTATGATGGATCATCAGCCGTATGATCTGGATATTGCGGAGCAGAATAATGTAGATCTGGTCGTATCTGGTCACACTCATCGTGGTCAGATTGCACCGGCTCAGTTCATCACACAGGCCATTTATGAGAACGATTGGGGTTATCTGCAAAAGGGCTCTATGCACTCCATCGTAACCTCAGGATTTGGATTCTGGGGACCTCCAATTCGTACTAGTAGTCGTTCGGAGATTGTACAGATTAATGTGACCTTCCAGTAATGATGAAAGGCCTTCGAGAGAAGGGCTCCTTATAAGCACGTCAAGCATAGATTGATGATACTGGCTCCGCTGTATGATGACAAGCTCAAATCGACTGTCGTCATAACGCGGAGTATTTCTTATGCAAATTTAGATGAATGCTGATTTATTAAGGAGTTTATATTAACATAAGACGGCTCGATGCCCGGAAATCGGAGCTTCAAGCCGCCTGTTTTTTATTATGTAAGTTAGTTTCTTACCCCTTTTGAAGGAATGGCTTCAAACGAATAAAATGCGCCTTTTGTATTGATTTTACCGATAAGCGTTGTGGCTCCTTTTTTCGTGAAGGTGTACTCGTTCTCTTGGATACGAACGGAATAACCTTTTAGCTCAATACCAAATATAGATCTGACTGTAGGTACAGCGATGGATAGTGCTTTGTTTTTGCTGAGCTTGGGCTTGGCAAAAGACTTTTTGAAATCAGCATCATTTTTCCAGTTGATACCTAATTCGTTGGTGACTTTCCATACCTTTCCGGTCTTGCTACCGATATGTACGTAATTTAGATTGTCGTTATCCCTATACTTCCATAACATATCTTTTCCTTCTACGGTAAATAAGGTGTAATCAAAAGCTTTTACTGAGGGTATTCCAAGTGTTTTGAGTGAATTTCGTGCTATGTTTGTCATCCAGGCATAGGAATCATCGATTTTATATTGCAGGATTGCCGACATTTGATTACCTTTGTCCACATCGATGTAAAGTTGTTGACTTGGTCCAAAGATGACCCAGTAGTTTTGGAGTAAATGTCCATGTTCCTGATCATTAGCTTTGAAACGCCAAAAACCACTTTTAATGAAGATATCTTCATCCTCAAATGTTTTTAAGAAGGCATCAAGCTTCAGGCGCAGCGCATTATCCATGACTTTATTGAGATCAGCGGTATCATACATGATAAGGGTGGACGCGACATGATTTGTATCAGGGTCGTATCTTTGTGTGAAATCTGCGAATCCAGTTCCATCTATAGTTCCGTTAATGACCCACGGATCAAATGATGTGTCTATTTTGATGAATTGAATGTTCTATTCCCCACGAGTTTAACTAGTTCATCACTCAAAAGTTGTTGTGTCTTCCGATCCAGCTGGTCAGCGGACATGTAATTCTCTATTAACGAGAGTTCATTGGATTTTGCGGCCAAGGTGGGCGGCGCTGATAACAATAGCGAGAGGGCAGCAATGACGGCGGTAAATGAAGTGATTTTTTTCAAAGTGAATCCTCCTGATTAGTTTGGGTCATATTATTAGATATCAAAGGGTATATCGCATTTCAACATAACATAAAAGGTAAATGTTTCATATGATCTAAAAAGTGGAATAGAGCGGTATTATTTTTGGGTTGACACCGTTTTCAGGTTATGATAAATTATATCCGAGGCTTGTTACCGGTAATGCGGGCAAAACCACTATGGAAATGATTTTATTATTTCTGTTTTGGTTTTGCCCTTTTTTATTCCTCAAAAAAAACCAGGTGGGTCCATAATGATTATTAAACAGATATTTAATAACAATATTGTCAGTACCGTGGATGACAAAAATCAGGAACTACTGATCCTCGGCCGGGGAATCGGATTTAAGTTCAAAGCAGGCGATGAGATTGATGAAGAGCGGATTGAGAAGGTATTTCGTCTTCAGGATGCATCGATTTATGAGAAATTCAAATCCATCGTAGCTGAAGTGCCGATTGAGATTCTGCAGGCAACAGATGATATTGTGACACTGGCACGAACGCAATTGAACAAAACCATCAGTGACGGGATCTATGTCTCGCTGTCTGATCACATTCACTTTGCTGTTCAACGCTTGGAAAAAGGAATGATTACTCGTAATCCACTTTCTTGGGAAGTTCAGCACTTCTATAAGGCGGAGTATGATGTGGCCAGAGAAGCACTGACCTTGCTGAAGGAAAGACTGGATATTGAGTTTCCCAAAGATGAAATCTGTAATATTGCCTTACATTTCATCAATGCGGAAGTCAATGATTCCATGAACGATGTCACCCATCTGATGCAGCTGTTGCAGGAGATCATGAATATCATCAAATATCACTTCAACGTCGAATTGGATGAAGATAGCGTCAATTATTTCCGCTTCATCACCCATTTGAAATATTTCTGTCAGCGTGTCATTACACATTCTTCACATGATGATGCTGAGGAGTATTTATATGAAGTGGTTCGGAAGAACTATCCGGAGACATTCAAATGTATTGGCAAGATCGAGACTTTTATCCATAAGAACTATCAGTATGACATGACTCACTCTGAGCAGTTATATCTAACGCTCCATCTGGAACGTTTGATGAAAACCAAGCGGGACGAAAAGTCCACGCAATAGAATCAAATTACAACTGGATATCCTATGGGCTTGTTACTGTTCAATCAGGCAATACCCGAATGAGATGGCGCCATCCATATGCGCTAGATTCGTTCGGGTATTTTTTATTGGAAAAATGAGGAGGAAAACATCATGAAACATCAGGAAACGGCGCAGGAAATCATTAAAGCCGTTGGGGGAACAAACAATATTAACTCAGTTTATCACTGCGTCACACGTTTGCGCTTTGATCTGAAAGACAACGAGAAAGTTGATAACGGCTCACTCAAGAAACTGGATAAGGTCATGGGAACGAATATTTCCGGCGATCAATTCCAAGTCATTATCGGTAATGATGTGGCAAAAGTATTCGATGCCATGGTGAAGGAAAATCCGGCAATCCAGCAAAGTACAGAAAAGAAAGAGCCAAAGTCGGATAAAAAACAAAATGTCGTGCTGAAAATTTTTGAAACAATCGCAGGTGTCTTTGCCCCGATGCTTCCAGCGATTACTGCGGCAGGTATGCTCAAGGGATTACTTGCACTATTTGTGTCCGTAGGTTGGATGTCTGCTGGAACGGATACGTATCGTATTCTTTCAGCCATTGGTGACGGCGTATTCCACTACCTGCCTTTACTGATTGCAGTCAGCGCTGCTCGTAAATTCGGCAGTAACCCGTTTGTCGCGATTGCACTAGGTACAGCACTGATGTACCCGGATATGACAAAGTTACTCGATGGAAGTCAAACGGTTGGATTTTTGGGAATCCCGGTTACGGCAGTAAGTTATGCCTCATCAGTCATCCCAATTCTTCTTGCAGTATGGTTGATGTCCTATGTTGAGAAATGGGTTGACCGCGTTATCCCTGCTGCACTCAAGCTGCTACTTGTGCCGCTGATTACCTTACTTGTTATGGTTCCAGTAACGCTGATTGCGATCGGTCCATTGGGTACATTTGTAGGTAGCGGATTGTCTGGCGGCATCAACTGGCTGCTGAATGAAGGCGGATTGATTGCAGGTATTGTTCTTGGCGGCGCGATGGCGCTCATTATTATGACAGGAATGCACTATGCACTTGTGCCGATCATCCTGAGTAATATCGCTACACTGGGCTTTGATAAATTCTTGCCATTAACCTTTATCTCCAATATGGGTCAGGCTGGTGCAACACTCGGCGTATTCTTCCGGGCAAAAGATAAAAAACTCAAAACCGTGGCATTGTCAACGAGCTTTACCGCACTCATGGGTGTAACGGAGCCAGCTATGTACGGGGTTAACATGAAGTATAAAAAACCATTTGCCGCAGCTATGATTGGTAGTGCAGTGGGTGGCGGATTCGCCCTTGCTTTTGGCGCGAAAGCGTATGTACTTGCGGGTAACGGTGGTCTGCCAGGACTTCCTTCCCTGATCGGACAAACCTTCTGGTATTCCTTTGGGGGTATGATTTTGGCCTTTATCGTGGGTGCAATCATGTCTACGATATTTGGTATCAAGGAAGAAGAGGGAGATGCAGAGGCGTTAGCTCAATTCTCACCGGGTGCTTCTACAGCTCCAACGAAAGTAACTTCCAATGACGCTGCAACCGTAAATGTGGACGACATGGGCGATCCAACACCAACGAGTGATGCAGTAGCTGTTGCACCGATGACAGGTAAATCCATCCCGCTCAAAGAAGTCAACGATCCAACATTTGGTGATGAATTGATGGGTAAAGGTGTGGCATTTGTTCCAACGGTGGGTGAATTGGTCTCTCCAGTGACAGGTACCATCATGAATGTGTTCAAAACAAAACATGCGATCGTTATCCGCAGTGATAACGGAATGGAATTGTTGATTCATGTTGGAATTAACACGGTGAAGCTGCGTGGACAGTATTTTGATGCACATGTTGCTACAGGAGCACGTGTACAGGCTGGAGACAAATTACTCACGTTTGAACTGGCCGAGATTGCAAAAGAATACGACATCACAACCGCTATGGTTGTTACCAATACGGCTGATTACAAGCAGGTTCTACCCGTGAAATTGGGCGAAATCACGATGGGTGAAGACGTCTTGAAAGCTGAGATCTAAACTGTCCGTCTTAAGACTAACAATATCAACAAAAGAAGGAGAGATTCGAATGATTAATCGACAAGGGTTCCCGGAAGGTTTTCTATGGGGCGGCGCTATTGCCGCTAACCAGGCTGAAGGTGGATTCGATGCTGGTGGCAAAGGATGGTCGACAGCCGACATGGTTCCTTATTTTGAAAAAAAGGACTACACCAACCTTAGAGAACTGATGCATGTTACCAGTGCAACGGTTGAGAAAGCAATGGCACATCACAGTGCAGTAGGTTATCCGAAGCGTTACGGGATTGATTTTTACCATCGTTTCAAAGAAGATATTGCGCTCTTCGCAGAGCTGGGCTTCAAGACATTCCGACTGTCCATCAACTGGCCACGTATTTTCCCAAATGGTTATGATGCCGAGCCAAATGAAGAGGGATTGCGTTTCTATGACGAAGTTTTCGATGAACTCCGGAAATACGATATCGAACCACTGGTAACACTCTCGCATTATGAGATGCCTATGGCACTTGTCCTGAAATATAACGGCTGGGCTGGCCGCGAAGTGATTGGACACTTTGTGAGATATGCGGAAACCGTGATGAATCGATACAAGGACAAGGTAAAATACTGGTTGACGTTTAATGAGATTAATACAACCATTATTGAACCGTTCACAGGTGGCGGTATTATTGAAGACCGGGTTGAGAACACGATGCAGGCTTCTTATCA
Organism: Paenibacillus sp. FSL H8-0283; assembly: GCF_045040675.1. Taxonomy (NCBI): domain Bacteria; kingdom Bacillati; phylum Bacillota; class Bacilli; order Caryophanales; family Paenibacillaceae; genus Paenibacillus; species Paenibacillus sp. FSL H8-0283. Next base: position 4,131,886 of record NZ_CP150295.1, on the reverse strand, counting down.
GGCACTTCATCATCAATTTGTAGCCAGCAGCCTGGTGACAGAAAAAGCACGTCAGATTAACCCGAACTTCCAGATCGGATGTATGCTTGCGCGTATGATTCACTACCCGGCGACATCGAAGCCAGAGGATGTGCTGCAAGCACAGATCGATAATCAGCTGAACCTGTTGCATACGGATGTACAAGTTCGTGGTAGTTATCCAACGTTCATGGCTCGGTATTGGGCAGAGAACGGGATTACCATTGCCATGGAACCTGGGGACGAGCAGATCCTGCGTGAGCACACGGTTGATTTCATCTCGTTCAGTTATTACACATCCTTGGTGTCCGCAGTGAACCCAGAGGAATATGGAGTAACTGGAGGTAACCTGTACAGTACAATTAAGAACCCGAATCTGGAGCGTACAGAGTGGGGCTGGCAGCTTGATCCGATCGGCCTGCGCGTTGCACTGAAAGAGCTGTATGACCGTTATCAACTGCCATTGTTTGTGGTAGAGAACGGCCTTGGTGCCAAAGATACCGTTGAAGCAGACGGTTCCATCAACGATGATTACCGGATTGATTATCTGAGAAAACATATTACACAAATGAAAGAAGCCGTTATGGATGGTGTGGACCTGATGGGATATACCAACTGGGGAGCGATTGATATCATCAGTGCATCCACTTCGGAAATGTCCAAGCGTTATGGCGTGATCTACGTGGATCAGGATGACAACGGACAAGGCACATTGAATCGGTATAAGAAAAAGAGCTTTGGCTGGTACCAAAAAGTCATTGCCTCGAATGGCGAGAACTTGGAATAGATTAATCTATATAGGCACCCCGGGCGTAGCTGGTATTAGGCGCCGGGGCGCCTTTTTAATATAATCAGGTAGAATTCTCATCAACGTTATTGGCATTTCAAGGTAAAAAAGATGACTACATAACATTCTGGATGGTATACTGTGTTCGTATTGGGGGAGGGATAACCATGAAGAAGCCTATTATTGCTGTAGATATGGATGACACGATATGTCATCTGGTCAAGAGGGCTATATATCACAACAACCTCAACTTCCCGACCCATCCGTTGCGCTACGAGGATATGATTCATTGGGATACATCCCATTTGCGTCATCCAGAGAGCACGCATGATGTATTTTATGGTCGGCCGGGTCTGTTCGAGGAATTGGAGTTATACGACGAATATGTTGTAGATGAGATGCGAAAGCTGAACGATGCTTATGATGTGATTGTTGTGACGGCAGCAGAACCAAGAACAGTCGTTGAGAAGTGGAACTGGCTTCAGCAGCATATGCCTTTTATAACCGCAGAACAGTTTATTACATGCAAAAGAAAAAACTTGCTCGGTTTCGATCTGCTCATTGATGATGGAGCACATAACCTGATCCCCGCGCATGAGGACGGCAAAAAGGTCATCTGTATCCCACATCCGTGGAATATACAGGAGCGTGAGCGATACAACTTTCCGTTGATGTCTTCATGGAAAGAGGCCAAGGCATACATAGATGAAGTGTTACAAGTTGTTGGTGTCTGAAAGTAAATCTTATTGTCCAGAGTGCTATGCTCTGGATTTTTTGCGATAGGCGAGAGGTGTTTCGCCTGTTATTTTTCTGAATGCAGCATAGAATGAATCCATATCCCGATATCCGACCAGCTCGGCAATCAGACTGACTTTGTGCTGTGAACCCTTTAGAAGTTCGCAACTTTTTTGTATACGGAGGTGTTGCAGGTGGCTACTAAAGGTCTGTCCAGTATGCCGAAGAAACATTCGTCCAATTTGCTTCTCGCTCCAGCCCGATACACGGACCAGATCAGACATTCGAATACGATTGCTTACGTGTTCCTTGATATAGTGAAGGATGTAATCAAAACCGGTGGAATGATGCTCTTCATCATGTCCCTTTTGATAAAGTTGTCTGTAGGTCATCAATACCAACTGGCTTACCAAGGTGTATAACATGGTAGACGAACCGATTCCCGGAACAGAGGATTCACGGTACAGCTTCACCATTAGTTCTTCAATCCGGTCGTTGTGATCCACAACGGATATATAAGGAACCTGATTTTGTTCCAGATCCATCAGATGGTGAATGATTTCTTTTTCCTGAATGATTGCTGTCAGCGTGTGGATCAATTCAGCATTAAATAAGCAATTATATATAATTAACGGATGCTCGGTTACGTTGGTGCTGACAGGACGAAAGACATGAGGAACGCCGACAGGAATGACAAACAGCATCCCCTTTGTCACCGGAATGACATCTTCACCGATATGATGAAAGCCCTTTCCTTCGGCAACGTAGCTATATTCAATAAAATCATGTGCGTGAAAAGGAAGCACAAAATCTTCAGAGCAGCGATTGACAAAAAGTTGCAAATGATTATGCAGAAAGTATTCACTTTTCATGAGTTGTACAGATGAATTCACAAGCAACCTCCTCGCACAGATGGCTGAATCACCGGATGAAATAGTCCTGATTACCGGGTATTTAGGGCAACAGGATCGATATAATTATATCGTAACCCCGAATGGGAAGCCAAGATGGAAAGGACGATCTGCTAATGTTCAACGTTAGTCACCTTCGCTGTGAGTATAGAATTAATCCGATAGGCCTTGATGTCAAATCACCGAGATTAAGCTGGCAGCTGCAATCCGATCGTCGGAACTGCATGCAATCCGCATACCAGATTCAGCTGTCATTGACGGAAGATTTTGATGGAATTGCATGGGATTCTGGCAAGATAAGTACGGATCAATCCATACATGTGGAATTAAACCATTTTCAGCCTTCTCCGCGAACGCGATACTATTACCGGATTCAGGCATGGGATGATGCAGGAAGTGATTCGGGCTGGTCTGAAACGGCTTATTTCGAGATGGGACTTATGGATAGTCCTACCAAGTGGCAAGCAGAATGGATCACAGCTCAACCATCAGATGATGGAGATACGTCATGCCCGCGTATGCGCAAGCAGTTTAATGTGAAACAACCTGTTACATCTGCAAGAATATATGTGACAGCACTTGGATTATACGAGTTGCATATGAACAACACAAGAGTAGGAGAAGATTATTTTACACCTGGTTGGACCTCTTATCGTAAGCGATTACAGTATCAAACCTATGATGTAACTCATCTACTTCAGGATGGGCAGAACATATTAGGCGCTTATCTGGGTGATGGCTGGTACCGAGGGTATCTCGGCTGGAACAAAGAACGGGAGATATTCGGTTCGACTTCCGCATTGCTGCTGGAATTGCATATGAAATACGCAGATGGATCAGAGGAATGTATTTTATCCAACGGGGATTGGACGGCTGCTCCAAGTGCCATTCGTATGTCGGACATCTATATGGGGGAGACGTATGATGCACGAATGGAGTCCGATTGGTCGGATTCATCTCAGACGAATTGGTCACCCGTGAACGTACTGGAGCATCCGAAAGATATCATCGTTGCGCAGGAGAATGTACCCGTCATCCAAGTAGAACAGCTACAGCCAATCGCTTTGTTAACAACCCCACAGGGAGATCGTGTAATAGATATGGGGCAGAATATGGTGGGATGGGTGAGATTCAGCATTCAAGGTGAGGCGGGTCAGACGGTTGAGCTGCACCATGCTGAGATATTGGATCATGAAGGCAACTTTTACACCGATAATCTTCGCGCCGCCAAGCAGTGTATTAGCTACACGTGCAAGGGGGATGGCGTGGAATCATTTGAACCACATTTTACGTTCCAAGGGTTCCGCTATGTGAAGCTGGTTGGCTTTCCGGAACACGTTCGTCTGGATGAATTCACCGGAATAGTGCTGCACTCGAATATGGAGCAAACAGGTCAGTTCTCATGCTCCAGTCCGCTGGTAAACCAACTGCAACACAATATATTATGGGGGCAAAAGGGGAATTTCCTTGATGTGCCGACAGACTGTCCACAGAGGGATGAACGGCTCGGATGGACCGGGGATGCACAGATGTTTGTCCGAACGTCCTCCTACCTGATGAATACGGCTCCCTTCTTCACCAAATGGCTGCGGGATCTGGAAGCGGATCAGGGAGAAGATGGCGGTATTCCATTCTTCATTCCGGATCTGAGAAGTTCCACGTCAGAAGGATGGGGAGACACCAGTCATTCCTCAGCCGCTTGGGGGGATGCAGCAGTTATCTGTCCTTGGACCATCTATGAGATGTATGGGGATGCCAGATTATTGGCCGAACAATATGAGAGTATGAAGCAGTGGATCGAGTATATTCATGTGCAGGGTGACAATCCGTATCTGTGGAACACGGGATTCCACTTTGGCGATTGGCTGGGACTGGACTCCAAGCCTGATAGTTATGTTGGCGCAACGGACACGGATTATGTGGCAACAGCATTCTATGCCTATTCGGTGTCGTTAACTCAAAAAGCAGCTGAGGTCCTTGGAAAGACAGACGATACTGAATATTTCAAGGAGTTGCATACAAACATTGTTCATGCGTTTAGAAATGAATTCGTGACTCCAGCCGGCAAAATTGCTATTCCTACGCAAACAGCACATGTTCTTGCGCTTCAATTTGACCTGCTGGACGCCACTGCCCGAACTCGTGCTGTCGATCAATTGGCAAAACTTGTGAAAGAGGCGGGCAATCATCTTACTACAGGCTTTGTGGGTACACCTTATCTGAATCCGGTATTGAGTGATGCGGGTCTTCATGACCTGGCATATACATTACTTTTTCAAGAGGATTATCCGTCCTGGTTATATCAGGTGACTCAAGGCGCAACGACTGTCTGGGAACATTGGGATGGGATCAAAGAGGATGGCAGTCTCTGGAGTGCTGATATGAACTCATTTAACCACTATGCGTACGGTGCGATTGGAGAATGGTTGTATCGTTATGTTGCTGGCATTCGGTCCGATGAACATCAGCCAGGATTCCGAATGGTGCATATCGAGCCGCAACCCGGACCTGGACTGGATTGGGTGAAAGCGAGTCTGGAGACGATGTATGGTCAAGTTGCTTCAAGCTGGCGCCGGATGGTGGAGGGTGAAATGGAGATTCGGGTGCATATTCCCGCCAACACGAGAGGTACGGTACGTCTTCCTGGAGCAGGTGCACAGATCGTTCTGGAACAAGGGAAACCGTTGGATCAGATAAGTGGAGTTCAGGATATTCAAAACATTGGAGACGATGTTGAAGTCACACTTGGATCTGGAAGTTACCAATTTACGTACAAAGACACGGATGGGAGAAAGGATCGGGATGTTCAGGAGGCTACATTGACAGAGTCCGTATAATGATAGAATAAGTGGTAAGATGTACACTTGAAGAGGATCTGCACACACGCAGGTCCTTTTTCGAACTTGTTGAGAGTAAATTTGTAGTATTTGAACAATGAAAGGAGCATGACCATGGCAAAACCTGCATTCAAAGATGCCCCTTTACGTAGTGAAATAGAGGATTTGGCTAAGCAACAGGATCACCATACATTGGCCTGTTGGGCTGCGGAGTGTGCGGCACGTGTCTTGTATATATTTGAGAAGAAGACGGATGATCTCCGCGCCTGTGATGCCATTGACGCAGGAAGAGGTTGGATCCGTGGAGAGATTACCATGGTTGATGCTCGAAAGGCGGCTTTTGCAGCTCATGCTGCTGCACGGGAAGCCGATCATGTCGCTGCCTCTGCTGCCTCTCGTGCGGCGGGACACGCAGCTGCAACGGCCCATGTCAAAGGCCATGCGGTACATGCCGCAACCTATGCAGTGAAAGCTATCTTTTATGACTCTCTGATGGAAGAACAAGAACGTCGTGTCTTGGAAGAGAGAACGTGGCAATATCAATATCTGTTGGGAGGATGTAATGATCATGGGGAAAGAACACGTTAGATTAATTAAACCATCAAAAGCCTATAAGGATGCGTATTTGGCATTTTATGAAGAATGGGTCAGAAGTGGAGAATTGATGGTTCCTTGGGTCATTTCCAAAGATCCTTATGCATTCGATGAGATGTTGGCATTTTTGCAGCGTAATGAACAAGGGATCGACATCCCGGAGGGCTGGGTCAAAGACAGTACATATTGGCTGGTCACGGAGAGTCAACAAATCGTGGGTGCTGTGAATATAAGGCATGAGCTTAACGATAAATTGTTCAACAGTGGAGGACATATTGGATATGGTATTCGTCCAGGAGAGCGGCACAATGGCTATGGTTCCGAAATTCTCAGGCTTTCTTTGGAGAAAACGAGAGAGCTTGGAATCTCCAAAGTATTGGTCGTATGTGATGCGGTTAATGAGCCTTCCAGAAGGGTTATCCTTCGAAATGGTGGCATTCGGGATGAAGACTATGTGGAGTCCAATGGCAACGTTGTTGAACGATTCTGGATAGAGAATGTCGAATAATGAAGAATAATGATGAAATAAAACGAAAATAATATGGATTATGATTGTATTACCCTCGTGTGCTGATTAAAATGAAGCATAGAATCTGGATTGCGGCCGGAAACTATCATCCCATATCAGGCACAAGTGAGGTTATCTTTATGAATCAACCGGTTAATCGGCCCCGGCGAATTGAGTATCTGGATCTCTATCGTGCTTTTGCCATCATGGCAGTGGTAGCTATTCATGCAACTTCAACAGCAGTTGCGCATTACCCCAAGCATACATTAGATCATGATGTGTATTATTTCTGGAACACGTTTTTGCAATTTGCCGTTCCAGCGTTTCTGTTCCTGTCCTCCCTGGTCTTGTTCTACAACTACAGCTCCAAGGTGAATGAGAAGGGTTGGATGCTCGCTTTTTATAAGAAGCGTTTATTTAATGTATTTGTACCCTATGTGGTGTGGTCCCTTATCTATTTTGCCATTAAACAGTTGCTTGCGGGCAAAGAACCTTTGACCCATAGTGTTCAATTTGCTAAACAATTAGTGATGGGAACCGCTCATACGCACTTGTACTTTTTTCTGATTATTCTTCAATTCTATATCGTTTTTCCATGGCTTCTGTCCATTACACGCCATCGTTTGTTTAATCGGTACTTGCCATTATTCTTTATTGCGGGCCAAGCGATCTTCTATGCACTACATTTGCAGTTTCACTTCGAACGGACAGGAAGTTTGTTACCCAGTTATCTGATCGTGATTGGATTTGGTGCATGGGTTGGGTTGAACTTTGAGTGGGCATTGAAGAAACTGTATACTCACCGTTATGTGCTTATAGCTGCGTTGTTAGGTGGAGGTGCCATTTTTATATATGGTAATGCTTATATCAAAACCGCTTTTGCTGCATACCCGGTTATAACCTATACCGTGCTGTTCCTGTTCCGTAATCTGTTTACCTTGTCAGCCTGCCTGCTTCTACTGATCTTTAGTGAACGAATCGGCACAGGAAAACATACCGAGGTTCGTAAAGCTACGCGTATTCTGGACTCCTTGGGTACAGTTGCGTTCGGTGTATTTTTAATGCATCCACTTGTACTGCTCTTCTGGAGACGTGAATTCACAGATGACCTGGCTCGGCACTTCAGCGTGGGCATCATTCTATCTTATATTGTGGCGCTCCTGATCTCATGGATCTGCGCGACGGGATTGCGCCGGATGAAGTGGGGATGGGTACTGATCGGACGGTAAGTATAAATAAACATATGTAATCTAAGATAAGAGATTTCAAGCCCTCACGCGTTGAGGGAATCACTTGAAACCTCTTTTTTATTTGCCCTTAAGAAGGTATTATAGAGTTTAATGTCCATAAAATTGAATTAATGGAATGAACACTACCTTGTCAGGAGTGATCGAAAATGAAATTAGTGATTATTTTTGGCCCACAGGCTGTGGGCAAGATGACGGTTGGGCAAGAACTGGAGAAGATAACAAAGCTAAAATTGTTTCATAACCACATGACCATTGAATTGGTGTCTCCTTTCTTCAGCTATGGAACACCACAAGGCAAACGACTGGTTAATCTGTTCCGTCAGGAGATTTTTGAAGAAGTGGCGAAGAGTGACCTACCGGGTCTGATTTTTACATTTGTATGGGCTTTTGACCTGAAGCAAGACGGAGAGTACATTCGTCAAATCAGCGAGTTATTCGAATCTAATGGAGGACAGGTCTGTTATGTGGAACTGGAGGCTGATGCATCAGAAAGACTGGAGCGTAACAAGAGTCCGCATCGGCTGCTGCATAAGCCAACAAAGCGAGACATCGCGTGGTCTGAGCGAGATTTGCTTGATACGATGAAGCTATATCGATTGAATTCGGAACCGGGAGAAATCATGTATGAGCACTACATACGGATTGATAACACACACAAGAGTCCGGATGAAGTGGCACAGTTAATCCAGGAACGCTTTAATTTGTAATCTGAGAAACGTCTAACTTAGCAAAGTAGATACTTTATATGAGAGGGGCACTACATCATGTACTTTGTTATATTTTTGCTCATAGGACTTGTTTTATGTTATCTGATCCCATTCGGTCCTATTTTGGCTGGGGGCATTGTTTTCGCACTTGTTGTAGATCAATACCGTCAGACGATACATATGCGTGAAGATATCCGGGATATTAAGAATCACCTGGGCCTAATGAACAAAGGCGAGGCGCAGGAGTACGAAATGGATAAAGAATACACTCAAGTCGATCGTTTGGATTCAGAAGAAATGGACATGATTAATCGAAAAATTGAAGCAGACCTGGAGAAAGACAACAAAAACAATAAACCGTGAATTCCTGTAAAATAATTCTTGATTTGCTCACTCCTGTGAGTATATTTACCTAGATCAGGAGTCATGCTAATTCGATATTAACTTTTTGTTGCACTGTGTAGAAATTTGTAATATTATGAGGGAAGCGCGTACAACATATCGGGTTGTAACTGTTGAATCAGGCAAAGCCGTATACCTTGAGAAAAGGGATTGGTTTGTCTTTTTCTGTATATTGGAGTGATAAAGTGAAAATCGAGAAGGTGCTGAACAATAATGCTGTAGTTGCAATGAATGACGAACAGGAAGTTATCATCATTGGCCGGGGGATTGCTTATCAGAAGCGGGCGGGTGATATGGTTTCCGAGCAGCATATCGACAAGATATTTACTTTACAGAATGAAGATATTCAGGAAAACTTCAAGGCATTAATCTCAAGCATTCCTCTGGAATACATGAAAGTATCCGAGGAAATCATCGCTTACGCCAAATTAAAACTTGGCAAGAAATTAAATGAGAGCATTTACTTACATCTCACAGACCATATTCACTTTGCCATTGAGCGGTATCGCAAGAATCTGCCCATACGCAACGGTTTAATCTGGGAGACAAAGCAGTTATACAAAGAGGAATATGAAGTCGGAATGGAAGCGCTCAATATGATCTGTGATCAATTTGGTGTGATCTTGCCCGAGGACGAAGCCGGTTTTATGGCACTTCACTTTGTCAATGCAGCTTTGAACGAGGAAATGCCCAACATCAAGAGTATGACCCAGGTCATGCAGGAAATCTTGACAATCATCAAGTATCATTTCAAGATTGATTTTGATGAGAACTCACTGACATTTTATCGCTTTGTGACGCATTTGAAGTTTTTCGCCCAACGTTTGGTGAAGGGAAAACATTACAAGAGCAACAACGATGATGAACTGTTCCTGATGATTCAGAAAAAGTATCCAGCAGCGCACAAGTGCTCGGAGAAAATCAAGAAATTCATTGAAAGCAACTACACGTATCAACTAACTGACGAAGAATTGATGTACTTAACGATTCATATTGAGAGAGTTGTGAATGCAACTTCTGAATAATCCCATAGATCAGCTTGCAGGGTTGCAACCACTAGGGCAAAACCTGAACGCTTGAATGACTGAACATACCGTTAACCGGATGTTCCATACATTCAGATGTTCAGGTTTTTTTATTCTCTCCAATATGCTTTGAATCCGTGTCTAGCCAGAAAGGAAGAAAAGACTTCATGAAACACGAGCAATTAGCCAAAGACATTCTGTCTGGCGTTGGTGGAAAACAGAACATTAACAGCGTGGTGCACTGCGCGACCAGACTTCGTTTCAAATTAAAAAATGACAATAATGCCAAAACAGACGAACTCAAAAATTTACCTGGAGTTATAACGGTAATGCAAAGTGGGGGGCAATACCAGGTCGTTGTGGGTAACGAAGTGTCTGATGTCTATAAAGCCTTGTTACAGGTGGGTAATATGAATGCGGATGAACCGGTCTCAAGTGATGATTCAGAATCTTCCGGTAAAAAAGAGAGTCTTCTGGGTCAGTTTATCGACTTGATCTCAGGTGTATTTACACCAATTCTCGGATTGCTAGCTGCAACAGGGATGATCAAAGGTTTCCTGTCCATGTTTACTTCTCTCGAATGGTTGGACCCGTCTTCAGGAACATATCAATTGTTGAATGCTGCAGGTGACTGTCTGTTCTACTTCTTCCCAATCTTCCTGGGTTACACAGCTATGAAAAAATTCGGTGGATCTCCATTCCTCGGGATGGCCATCGGAGCCTCACTTGTATATCCGACCTTATCCGGTCTTAGTGGTGGGGAACCGCTCTATACGCTGTTTGCAGGCACATTGTTTGAATCACCGATTCATATCACGTTCCTGGGTATTCCCGTTATCTTGATGAGTTATTCCTCATCCGTCATTCCGATTATTATTGCTGCTTATTTTGGAGCAAAGGTAGAAGCGTTCTTCAAAAAGATCATTCCTTCTGTTGTGAGAACGTTCCTCACGCCATTCTTTACGATTCTGATTGTTGTCCCTGTAACATTCCTCTTGATTGGTCCAATTGCGACATGGGCAAGTCAGCTGATTGGTGCCGGGGTATCGGGCATCTATGACTTGAGTCCGTTGGTAACCGGTATTGTTGTTGGTGGATTGTGGCAAGTATTGGTGATCTTCGGGTTACACTGGGGTATCGTACCAATTATGTTGCTCAATCTGTCCACACTGAAAGCAGATCCGATTCTGGCAATGATGTTTGCTGCTTCCTTTGCTCAGATTGGTGCCGTTCTTGGCGTTATGCTTAAAACGAAAAATACCAAACTCAAATCACTGGGTGTTCCTGCCTTTGTGTCCGGGATTTTTGGTGTAACTGAGCCTGCTATTTATGGTCTTACTTTGCCATTGAAAAAACCATTTATTATGAGTTGTATTGCTTCTGCAACCGCTGGTGGTATTATTGGCTTCGCTGGCTCCAAAATGTTTGTATTTGCTTCAGGAATCTTTGGTGTTCCAGCGCTGATTAGTCCCACAGAGGGAATCAACTATGAATTCTGGATGGCCATGATTGCCACTATCATTGCTTTTGTACTAGGCTTTGTTCTCGTTTATTTTGTAGGATTCAAAGATCCTGCTAATCCAGAGACTGCCAAACAGGCTCCAGAGCCAGTAAAAGAAGAGAAGGCTGCACTTGAGCCTAATCCAAACAATCGCTACGAAATTGCCAGCCCGATGACGGGTGAGGTGGTTCCTTTGCAAGAAATTAATGATGCTACATTTGCTGGTGAACATATGGGTAAAGGGATTGCTATTCGCCCAACCAGTGGGAGAGTTGTATCCCCGATTAATGGTGTGGTACAGACGATTTATCGTACCAAACATGCAATTGGACTTGTAGATGATCAAGGTGTAGAGATTCTGATCCATATCGGTCAGGATACAGTACAGCTCAAAGGTCAACATTTCACTGCACATGTGAAAGATGGGGATCGTGTGAGTGTTGGCGATCTGATCGTTGAATTTGATCTGCAGGCCATTATTGAGGCGGGTTATGAGACCGTAACACCGATTATTGTAACGAATACGGCTGATTATTTGGACGTGGTTGCAACAACAAGTCGTGAAGTGCAAGAAAAGGATAAATTGGTTACGGTTATAGGTTAATTCTGCTTTAGTGCGAATTTTATTAATCTGAACATTAGCTCTATAGAGACCACTTTGATGTTTTCGAAGTGGTCTCTTTTTTTTATTTTCGGTCACTCCAATGTATTTGTGAAATTAATAAAAATAAGTGTTGCAAACGTAGTTCAGATGTACTATGATGAGTTCAAGAAGTAAGCGCATACATTAATCGGGTTGTAACTGTTCAATCAGGCAATGCCGACCACCCTCAGTTCAGAGGGTATGGAATGTAACTTACTTTCGTTATCTAAATAACTAAATACCAATGTGTACAGCCTTACAGGGTTGCAACCGTTAAGGGCAAAACCTGAATTGCTGAATAACACGACTGATTTCCGGACGATCCGGTATGTTGTGTATGTTCAGTGGTTCAGGTTTTATTTGTTTCAAAAGTCATGGGGAGTCTACTTAGAGAGGGAGAATTACAATGAGCAACTACGATCAATTAGCTAAGGACATTCTGTCACGTGTAGGTGGTCGCGAGAACGTAAACAGTGTATTCCATTGCGTAACAAGACTGCGGTTTAAACTAAAAGATGAAAGCGTAGCCAAAACGGAAGAACTTAAAAATCTGCCAGGTGTTATTACCGTCATGCAAAGTGGTGGACAATATCAAGTTGTTATCGGCAACGAAGTGCCAGATGTATATAAAGCAGTCGTTAAAGTAGGGAATTTCCCAAGTGAAGGACAAGTGGAAGAGGAAACGGACAACTCAGGCAAAAAAGTAGGGTTGTTCAGCCGATTTATCGACATGATCTCGGGTGTGTTCACACCACTACTCGGTTTGCTGGCTGCCACAGGTATGATCAAAGGTTTTAACGAGATGTTTGTAGCCTTTGGCTGGATAACTCAGGATTCCGGAACGTATCAATTATTGAAAGCAACGGGGGACTGTCTGTTCTACTTCTTCCCGATCTTCCTGGGTTACACTGCGATCAAGAAGTTTGGCGGTTCACCGTTCCTGGGTATGGCGATAGGTGCATCTCTTGTTTATCCGACATTGGGCGGTCTTAAGGCAGGAGATCCACTGTACACCTTGTTTACAGGTACATTGTTTGAATCACCTATCCACATTACGTTCCTGGGTATGCCGGTTATCTTGATGGACTACGCTTCATCGGTTATCCCAATCATTATAGCGACATTTGTTGCTGTAAAACTAGAAAGATTCTTCAAGAACGTTATTCCGAAAGTGGTAAGCACATTCCTTGTTCCCTTTTTCACCTTGCTTGTAATTGTTCCAGCGACTTTTTTGGTCATTGGTCCAATCTCCACATGGGCAGGACAATTGATTGGCGCGGGAGCTACTAATATTTATGAATTAAGTCCTATTGTTACAGGATTGATTATCGGTGGACTATGGCAAGTGTTTGTATTATTCGGACTTCACTGGGGACTGGTTCCAGTTGCATTATTGAATCTTAGTACGTCAGGCGCTGATCCGGTTATCGCAATGTCATTTGCTGCTTCTTTTGCTCAAATTGGTGCTGTACTTGCCGTATTACTCAAAACAAAAAATACGAAAATAAAAACACTCAGTGTACCAGCATTTATCTCCGGTATATTTGGAGTAACAGAGCCTGCGATTTATGGTGTTACGCTTCCATTGAAAAAACCATTTATTATGAGTTGTATTGCTGGGGGGATCGGAGGCGGTATTCTCGGTTATGCAGGTTCGAAGATATACATGATTGGCGGACTTGGCGTATTCGGTTATCCAACTTTTATTAATAAAGAAACAGGATTAGACTTCGCGTTCTACATGGCTATAGTTGCTTCATTGATTGCATTCGTTCTTGGTTTCGTATTGACGTATGTGGTTGGATTCAAAGATCCGGTGGAAAAAGTAGCTAAACCTGCACCAGTACTTGATCCAAATCCGAACAGCAGATACGAAATCGTCAGCCCAATGGCTGGTGAAGTTGTTGCACTGAACGAAATTAATGACGTAACGTTTGCAGGAGAGCACATGGGTAAAGGGATTGCAATTCGTCCAACCAGTGGTAGAGTGGTATCTCCAATCACAGGTGTCGTTCAAACCGTATATCGTACCAAACACGCCATTGGTCTTGTAAGCGATGATGGTGTAGAGATGCTGATCCATATTGGACAGGATACGGTCAAGCTGAAAGGTCAACATTTTACAACCCATGTGAAAGATGGAGACCGTGTTAACGCAGGTGACCTGATTGTTGAGTTTGATCTGCAAGCGATTAAGGATGCAGGATATGAGACGGTTACACCGATCATTGTCACTAATACTTCAAATTATCTGGACGTTGTAGGAACAAAAGATGCATCCGTTCATGAGAAAGATAAATTGATCACGGTATTAAGCTAATTCAAACTAAGGATAGTTAAGGAGGAACTCCTCAATGAATGAAAAGTTTACAGCCTTCCCGGAGAATTTTCTCTGGGGAGGAGCAACCGCAGCGAATCAATTGGAAGGTGCTTATCTGGAAGGTGGCAAAGGTTTAACAACGGTAGATCTGATTCCGATTGGTGCTAATCGATGGAATATTGCTCTGGGTAACCTGGATTCATATGAACCAAAAACAGGGGAATTCTATCCTTCACATGAAGCCATTGACTTCTATCATCGATATAAGGAAGATATTGCGTTATTTGCAGAAATGGGATTTAAGTGCCTCAGGCTTTCCATAGCCTGGGCACGGATTTTCCCTAATGGCGATGAAGCGGAGCCAAACGAAGCAGGCTTGCAATTTTATGATGATGTCTTTGATGAGTTATTAAAATACAACATTGAACCTGTCGTGACGATCTGCCATTTCGATGTACCTGTACATCTGGTCGAAACTTACGGCGGGTGGAAGAACCGCAAGATGATCGGTTTCTTTGAGAAATATGCGACGACGCTATTCAATCGATATAAGAATAAAGTGAAATACTGGATGACGTTTAACGAGATCAACATGTTGCTGCATCTTCCGTATATTGGAGCGGGAATTGTCCTTCAGGATGGTGAAAACAAAGATCAGGTTCTGTATCAGGCAGCACATCATGAATTGGTAGCGAGTGCACTTGCTGTTAAGGCTTGTCATGAGATCATTCCGGATGCACAGATTGGATGTATGTTAGCTGCTGGAATGGTGTATCCATACAGCTCTAATCCGGATGATGTATGGAAAGCCATGGAGAAAGATCGTGAATCGTTCTTCTTCATCGACGTACAATCGAAGGGAGCATATCCGGGTTATACGAAAAGATTTTTCAGAGAAAATGACATTTGGATTGACATGCAACCGGAAGATGCAGATATCTTGATGCAGAACACAGTCGACTATATCGGTTTTAGCTATTATGCAAGCCGGTGCACCAGTACAGACCCTGAGATTTTGAAAGATTCGACAGAAGGCAATGTATTTGGTTCGGTGAAGAACCCTTATCTGCAAGCTTCCGAGTGGGGGTGGACCATTGATCCTAAGGGGCTTCGAATTACGCTTAATCAACTGCATGACCGCTATGGCAAACCTTTGTTTATCGTAGAAAATGGACTTGGAGCAACCGATGTGTTGTTAGACAATGACTCCGTAGAAGATGACTATCGCATCGAATATTTGAATAGTCATTTTGCCGAGATGGCTGAAGCGATTCAAGACGGTGTAGAGCTCATAGGTTACACAAGCTGGGGACCGATTGACCTGGTCAGTGCGGGTACCGGAGAGATGAAGAAACGTTATGGCTATATCTATGTAGACCGAAATAATGATGGTACGGGCACACTTCGCAGAGTGAAAAAGAAGAGTTTTCACTGGTACAAAGATGTCATTGCGAGTAATGGCGCACAATATTTCTGATACAAGATGTCCGACGCTATAGAATAAACAAAGAGCAGTCTCGTTATTATGGGATTGCTCTTTGTTTATGAGGGGATGAATTTGACCCATGATGTGGCTTTCAGATATAATAAAGAAATGAAGAGAATCTTGTCACTTAAGAAGGGAGGAGCATCCACTCATGAAGAAAAAATCACTTGCGTTTATATCTTCGGGATATGGATACTCCACTGCTGTCTTTTTCTAGAATCTATTCCAAGGGTGAAGTCTGCCCAAAATCGGAAGAAAACTAGGAATTAACGCAGAAAAATCTTAAGAATGATGAGGTAATCCAGATGAATATTGACAAAATTACTAGAACAAATCCAGAAAATATGCCAGCTCCTGTAGGTCAGTACACGCATATTACAAGAATCCCGAGAAATGCAGAGTTATTTGTGACTTCGGGTCAAATTGGAGCAGATCATAATGGACTCTTTCCAGAGAGTCTGAATGAGCAAGTCACTAATACATTTAATAATATTAAAACAGTGCTCGAATCTGAGCGCTTAGATGCTGAACATATTATCAAAGTGAACGTATGGGCAACCGAGGAAATCGATTGGGATTTCTTATATGCCGAGTGGGGACAATTATTTAGTACGGATTACCCTGCAATGACGATTGGATATATTACGGCGTTAGGTCTCCCAGAGATTAAAATTGAAATAGAGCTTTGGGCAGCAAAAGTGTAACATCGAATACTTTTTAACCAAACGAAGGAGCATCTTACTTACAGATGCCCCTTCGTTTTTTTATTTGTGAAAAATACAAAGGATAATCCTTTGTGCAATCATGAGCGATAGTAGGTGGGTGTATTATGGCACCTGCAAGCTCTGATAAGCATTCAGTCGACCATATGTCCAGTAGATCCCGGAGCCTGATAGCGGATCAGAAGCGAAACACAGCCCATCACGAATCTGAGCATTTGTTTTCCCTTGTGCAGCGAGAAGTGCAGCTACTCCTGCCACATGAGGGGCAGCCATGGACGTACCGCTAAGGTAGGCATAGGAACCTCCCAGGTATGTGGATAGTATGGTATCACCCGGTGCGGCCATATCCACCCAGGAACCATAGTTGGAGAAATTGGATTTGAGATCGGAGGGATTGGTTGAAGCGACAGCAATCACGTTGGGATACGAGGCGGGTACGATTGGGAATGAAGTGTTGTCGTTACCGGCTGCAGCAATAATCACAGCTCCTCGATCCCAAGCATACTGTACGGCAGCTTGTAGGAAAGCATTTCCCATCGGCCCACCAAGGCTCAGGTTAACAACCTGTACACCGTTGTTGGCAGCAAAGACAAGCCCGTTACCTACATTACCTATCGTTCCTTGCCCGTTGTTATCCAGTACCCGGAGCGGAACGATGGATGCGAGTGGAGCAGCGCCTGCGATGCCCACACCATTGTTGGTAACGGAGGCAGCGATCCCGGCTACATGGGTGCCGTGGCCGTTCCCGTCCTCAGCAATGTTATCATAATCAACATAATCATAACCGGGGAGGAGCTTGGAGGCCAATTCTGGATGATTCAGCTGTACACCGGTATCGATAATGGCGATTTTGACAGAGCTGTTACTCTGAGTAATATCCCATGCAGCGGGTGCATTGATTTTGGACAAGTTATACTGATAAGGAAAGAAAGGGTCATTGGGAGTGAAGGATGCCTCAACGAGGTAATTCGGCTCTGCATGTTCAATAAGCTCATGATCTTTGTAATGTTTCAGCATCCGGTGCATTTTTTTGCGGGATTCCACACGGTACCATCCTAAATCTTCATAGGTCTCAGCGACCTTACATCTCCCTTTTTTGTGAAGGGTGTGCATCTCATCCTCGGTTGTACCTTCCTTGAATTTGACGAAGAGTTGCTTGGGAGCGTGAGGGTGAAACTTCCTCTGGGCAAGTTGGTTCAGATAACGATACACGAACCCGATTACTAGCACAATGAAAGCAAAAACACCTAACCATAACCACATGAGCGTTTATCCCTCCAATATGATTTGCGACACGCCTTATCGTATGCGAACTCTATCAGACTGCGCGGGCACTCTTGCAATTTGGATAGTAGTGTAGATAGATTGATAGGAAGGGATAAATTCGGTAAGATGATATGAAGAGAGCCGCTTTGGCATGAACAAGATTTAAGGCAGGGCCGAGAGGTAACTCCTAAATACAGAGGATAAGGAATGTGGTTTTATTGACACAACTTCAGAGTATACCGACAGTCACACCAGTTCAGTCACACCAGATTCATGATGCCATTGATTTTGCCATGCGTGTACGCAGAGAAGTGTTTCCGATGATGGATCATACGAAATTGCCTGTAGACTTCGAGCAGTTCAGAGAACATTATCTGGACTCCGATGATTCGATCTTTCTTGTTGCAATGATGGAGGATGCGGGCATCGTCGGTTCTATTGGGATATTACCATATGATGGACGTATCGAAGCTGTGGAAGGTCGATATGCAGCTCGATCGGCTGCCGAAATAGTAAAGTGTTATGTAGATCCCGCGTATCGTAGGTTTGGCATTGGTTCGATGTTGATGAACGAACTGGAGAGCGTGGTAAAGGATATGCACTATACGACGCTGTATTTGCATACACATCGCTTCTTGCCAGGAGCCGTAGATTTTTGGAAACGCCAAGGGTTTACGGTTATTGCTGAGCAGGATGATGACTGGCAAACCGTACATATGGACAAGTTGGCATGTAAGTAACCATTGGAATTTATTGAAGGAAAATGACATTATGATGGTAATGGGGGGATCTATCCATGTATTCAAGTCTGATTGAGAAACTGGAGCATACCGAGGTTATACGCTGGTCCCCGAATCATCAAGTTCAAGAGAGCTGGATTACCGAAATTGAACAGGAGTTGGGCTTTCCGTTACCTCCGTCCTATCGCTGGTGGCTTCTGAATTATGGTATAGCGATGTTAAGTGGAACCGGAATTCTGACCATATCGCCTCCAGAACACCGAGAGTATGCGGACACTGATATTTTGTATAGATACCGACTTGCCGACGAAGACGCGAAGAAGGAAGGGAAGCTGGAACTGTTTGTACCGGACGAAGATGAATATTACTATTTTGATACGCGGACGGCAGATCACCTTGGAGAGTATAAAGTGATGCGTTTGGATTACTTTAATGGGGAACCTGAAGTATACGCGGATTCTTTTGCCGAATTTTTGGAGAAGTTGATCGATCAGCGAACACCACGGAATAGGTAATTTTGTAAAAGGAAAATGCCTGTCGGCACTCGCTCGGTTAGACATAGACAATATACATGATGGGGGCTAGACAGATGAACGAAACGAAGCGAAAAATTGTTTTTATTGATATTGATGGCACACTGGTAGATGATGACGGAAGTATTCCGTTGTCAGCACAGAAGGCTTGTAAACAGGCCAGAGAGAACGGACATCTGCTCTATTTATGTACAGGCCGATCCAAAGCAGAAATTTATGATTCCATCTGGGATGTCGGATTCGATGGTCTGATTGGTGCAGGTGGGGGTTATGTGGAGTTTGGCAAGGACGTGTTATATCACAAAAGGGTAACAGCGGAAGATGTTCGACATATGGTCGATTTTTTCAATGAAAACGGCATTGACTTTTACCTTGAATCCAATTCGGCATTGTATGCGAGTAGCAATCTTCAACCTCACCTGGAACGCCGTATCTATGGCGATGTGGAGAATGACCCTGTAGCCAGAGAGAAGAAGGAGCTGAAACCGCACCCGTTTATTGCCGGATTGACGTATGGAGAGGCCGACCTGTACAAGGATGACGTGAACAAAGTATGTTTCTTGGAGAGCTCAGCCATCCCGTTTGAGCGGATCAAGCAAGAGTTTGAAGGGAAATTCGAAGTCATTCAGTGCACTGTGCCGATCTTTGGTGAAGGAAGTGGTGAACTGATGATCCCTGGCATTCACAAAGCCATTGCAATCGCCGATTTGCTGAAGCATCTGGGCATGTCCCAAGAAGATACATTTGCCATCGGTGATGGCATGAATGATGCCGAGATGTTGGAATTTTGTAACATCGGAATTGCCATGGGTAATGCGAAGCCTGGACTGAAAGCCATTGCAGATGATATTACTGGAACAGTCGAGGAAGATGGATTGTATCATAGTTTTGTGAAGTACGGATTGATCACTTGATAAAGAAATGAGGCAATCTGGAAAACAGTTAATACGTACACCCTTTGTCCCAAACCTTATTATAGACCCTGCATATATTATTGCAGGGTCTTTTTTTGGTTTAAACAGATCAATTTATATTTTTACAAAAGGGTTCTAATCAAACCATAACATCTAAGTGAAGGAGAGAATCGAAATGGCCATTCTATCAACCGGACCTATCGAGAATAATGCCGTCAGTGATGTACGGCCAACACAACAAGTTACCGTTAAAATTGATAACAGGAATTCTCTGGATGGATCCGTTGTTTTGATACAAGGGTATAATCTGACCTCTACGAGGACTTTATATGTCAGCGAGCAGATTTCAATTGATCCGGATCAGGTAGTGACAAGAACTTATTTTGCCAATCTTGATGCATTTGAATTTGTCTTTACAGTTGAAGGTGTAGCTATAGAGCAGACAGAGATTTCCGTGTGGGGCAAAACCGAAAACGGCCAGCTTGTTGCTGCACATCGATTAGTTTCTTCCGAACTTGAAATAGAGGGGGATAATACGTCAGTCAACCGCATATATGTAGCCAATTTTAATAGTAACGATGTTTCCGTCATTAATGGTGATACGAATACGGTCATTGCTACCATTCCTGTGGGGACGAATCCTGCAGGGATTGATGTCAATCCATTAACGAGTCGTATATATGTCGCAAACAGAAGCAGTAATACCATTTCTGTCATTAATGGTGTAACCAACGCGGTAATTGCTTCTATTCCGGTTGGGAATGAGTCAGGGGACGTAGGGGTCAATATAGCAACCAATGCCGTTTATACGGCAAATTTTAATTCATTGGATACAACTGAAGATGTAACCGTTATTGATGGATTAACCAACACGGTGATTGATGCGATCACTATTCCTGGACTCAATTTTTTAACGGGTATAGGCGTCAATTTCTTAACCAATCGGATCTATGCAGTTAATTTTAATTCTGATACTGTCTCTGTAATCGATGGAGTAACCAATACAGTGATTGCTACAATCCCCGTTCAGGTCAATCCATTCCGTATAGGTGTCAATCCAGCCACCAACCGTATTTATGTATCGAATTTTACCAGTAATACGGTTTCCGTTATTGATGGATTGACGAATTCCGTCATTGATACCATTCCAGTCGGCGTTACGCCAGCTGAAGTAGCGGTTAATACCTCCACAAATGCCATTTACGTACCCAATCGAGACACGGATAATGTTTCAGTAATTAGTGGATTAACAAATACCGTGATTACTACTGTTCCGGTCGGGAATAATCCAAACGGAGCGGGCGCCAATCCGTTAACTAATCGAGTTTATATAAGCAATCAAGATGACAATACCATTTCTGTGATCGATGGCGAAACAAATACGGTGATTGCTACTATTCCGGTGGGGGCACGTCCGTTCGCAGTAGGTGTAAATCCGTAGAAAGGTGAGGGGGTTCGGATGAAAGAAGTTATAACGGCATCAGACTTAATGGAGCAGCTGATCACCATGAATAAAGAAAATTCTGTATGCCAAGTTAGGATTCCAGGTAAGGAGAATCGTGAGTCTTGAATGATCAGATCAGAATGGAACAGGCATCTCCTCAATGGGGGTGTCTATTTGCATTAAGGAGCCCAAAAAGAATGACGAATTTTTTTCCGTTAATAGAAATAGATGCCCCTCCTTTTGACTTTGTTATTGCATAACTCCTAATGAAATTTTAATATAAATTTTGCAAACAAGGAATTTATTGGTTTTCGTTTGTCGAAGTGCATGAAATATAAAGTTGATACATGGAGGATGCTGGATGAGTAATGTAGCTCTGTTGTTTCCTGGGCAAGGTTCTCAGATGGTTGGGATGGGTAGAGACTTTTGGAATAACTTCGATGTGGCTAAGAAGTTATTTGAAGAAGCAAGTGATGCCATTTCTTTCGATTTGAGAAAGTTATGTTTTGAAGGTAGCATGGCTGATTTGACAATGACGATGAACGCTCAGCCTGCACTTTTGACTGTTAGTGTCATAGCATATCAGGTGTATATGCAAGAAATAGGGATGGAACCCGCTTATTTGGCTGGGCATAGTTTGGGAGAATATTCGGCTCTGGTCTGCGCAGGTGTTCTATCATTTCATGACGCCATTAAACTGGTAAGACAACGGGGTATCATTATGCACAATGCAGACCCGGATCAGAAAGGTACCATGGCCGCCATTTCAGGTATTCATTTAGATACAATTCAAAACATATGTGAACAAGTTTCCACGATCGAGCGCCCTGCTTGTGTGGCTTGTGTGAACGCTAACCAGCAGTTTGTCATTTCGGGACATCGGCACTCTATACAAGAAATTATTAAAAGGACAGAAGCCCTGAGAACGAAACATTCGTATATCAATGTAAGTGGTCCCTATCATTCTCCCATGATGCAAACCGCAGCAGAACAATTCAAAGTTGAATTGGATCAATATCAATATGCCCATGCAAAATACCCGGTTATTTCCAACGTTACAGCAGCACCCTATGAGTCTGATCGATCTGTCGTGGATTATTTAACCATGCAGATGACGATGCCTGTAAGATGGTCAGAGTCGATGAACTATTTGATTAAACAGGGAGTCACTGAAGTTATAGAGTTGGGTTCTAAACATGTGTTAGTTAGTCTTATGAGTAAAATAACGAAGCGTATTGTACCGTACTCGCTAAGTCAGCCTTCTGATTTACTAATGCTTACAAATACACAAGAAAGGAAAAATAAGCGGTTAACGATTCGTAAAAAGTTGTTATCAGAACTAATAGTAACGGCACTCATTTCAAGGAATTATAATACAGATTCAATATCCTATACCCAAACGGTTGAGCCATTGTTTCACCAATTACAACGGGCAAAGGAACAAGTAAACAACAATGAATATGAACTTAGTGAAGAAGAGATAAATGATGCTCTACAGGTATGTCATTCCATTATTATAGCAAAAAATATTCCATTGGATGGAACCGCGTTGATTGATGCAATCTAGTACTCGATCTGTGCTTTTGCAAGATCTATATTACAGCAACAGACTGCCTTTTTATAAGGTAGTCTTTTTGTCCTTTAATGCATCTGAACTTGTTGAAGCTTCAGATATTTGGTAATAAATATGTCAATAACCCACAAATCAATCTCTATTTTTTACCATATAGTAACAATAAACTGATTGATTTTACATATATTTCTATGGTAAAATTTTGCTTGAAATATGTGTAAATAATTAGATAAGCATGTTAGAGATGATTCATTTGGAGGAGAGATATGTATACTAATCAGTTTCAAACACTAGTGGATATTATCCGCGACAGAGGTAAAATAACCGACCGCGGTATTCGTTTTATCGATGCGGACAAACGTGAAACTTTTATATCTTATCATCAATTATTTACTGAGGCACAAGGGTATTTAGGTTATCTACAAGCCATCGGAATTAAACCTAAACAAGAGATTATTTTTCAGATTCAAGAAAACAAACGGTTTTTAGTCGCATTCTGGGCTTGTATACTCGGTGGAATGATCCCTATCCCTGTAAGTATTGGTGAAGATGAAGAACAAAACTTGAAAGTATGCCGTATTTGGAATTTGCTAAATAACCCTTTCATGATTGCATCTGAGAAGGTGCTGGATAAAATGAAGAGATTTGTTTTGGAACATGACATGCTTGATTTCCATCATCAATTAGAAGTCAGAACGGATCTGATCCAAGATACCATATATCATTATGAATCTATTAATAATATAGTTGAACCTCAGTCTGATGACTTGGCATTTATTCAATTTTCTTCTGGATCAACTGGTGATCCCAAAGGCGTCATGCTCACCCATCGAAACCTGATTTATAATACTTGTGCTGCTATTAATGGCACACAAATTAGTTCAAACGATAGTTTTCTCTCCTGGATGCCCCTTACCCATGATATGGGTTTGATTGGATTTCATCTCGTACCCCTCGTGGCAGGAATTCAACAGTACTTGCTCCCAACGGAATTATTCATTCGCAAACCGATTCTATGGATGAAAAAAGTAAATGAACACAAAGCAACCATACTGTCTTCCCCTAACTTTGGTTATAAATACTTCCTGAATTTCTTTCGCGAAGACAAAGCGGAGGGATGGGATCTGTCATCTGTCAGAGTCATTTATAATGGGGCGGAACCTATATTACCCGAAGTGTGTGATGAATTCCTAAATGTATTGTCAGCATATCACTTAAAGAAAACAGCCATGTTTACCGTATATGGATTAGCAGAGGCCTCTGTTGCCGTCTCCTTTCCCAAGGTAGAAGAAGAATTTACTGCGGTGTACGTTCACCGGGATCATCTGAACTTAGGGGAGCGTGTCATCGAAGTCGAGAAACATGCTGAACATGTGGCATCATTTGTTGCCGTTGGCGAAGCAATTGATTATTGCCATGTTAGAATTTGCGATGAGGAAATGAACAGTGTTTCCGATTTGGTTATTGGAAAAATTCAAATCAAGGGGGATAACGTCACCCAAGGTTATTATAATAATTCACTAGCAACGGAGAAGTTATTAACGCACGACGGATGGGTGAATACAGGAGATCTGGGTTTTATCATGAACGGAAAACTGGTTGTAACAGGGCGGGAAAAAGACATTATCTTTATCAATGGTAAAAATGTATATCCCCATGACATTGAACGTGTCGCCATACAATTAGATGATATTGAACTCGGAAGAGTTGCTGCTTGTGGTGTGTATGATTCGAATAGTCAAAGTGAAGAAATTATTGTGTTTGTCGTGTACAAAAAAAAGATCGAACACTTCTTACCGCTTGTTAAAGAAATCAAAAGATATCTATATAAACATGGGGGATGGAGTGTCAAAGAGGTACTGCCCATCAAAAAATTACCCAAAACAACAAGTGGGAAAATCCAGCGGTATCAGTTAGCCAAGCAGTATGAAGCAGGCAAATTCTCAACAGAATCTGCTTTCATCCATGACTGGATCAAGAATGACAATGACAAGGCAAAGGGAAAGGCTGCTGTTTCGGTTCGAGTCATAGAACGTGAATTAACTTCACTATTTTCTGAAGTGCTGGTTGGGAAAAAGGTTGAACTTGAGGATAGCTATTTTGATATGGGTGCAACTTCATTACAGCTGGCCCAAATCGCTGAACGTATAGAACAAAAATACGGAGAAGAGCTTGCTGTTACGGACCTCTTTACCTATCCCTCGATAACTGAATTGGCAGCATATCTGGCTAGAGGTTACAGCGAGACCATGCAAGTCAACAAAACTCAAGAGGATCATACGCCATCCAAAGATATTGCTATTATCGGTATGTCTTTGAATCTCCCTGGTGCATCAAATGCAAGCGATTTTTGGCGTGTTTTGGAAAATGGAACGCATAACATTCGGGACTACCCGGAAAGTCGGATAAAAGACGCAGCGGATTATATACAATCCATGCGAAGTGGAATGAGCGAAGTTCAATGGATCAAGGGTGGTTACTTGGATCAAATTGATCAATTCGACTATTCTTTCTTTGGCATAACTCCAAAAACTGCACAATTTATGGACCCGAATCAAAGGATGTTCTTGCAAACGGCATGGCATACGATTGAAGATGCTGGGTATGCAGGGGAAGGAATCAATGGAAGAAATGTGGGCGTGTACGTGGGGTATTCCAAAGTTGGGTATGATTATGAACGGCTCGTGACGGCG
Organism: Paenibacillus sp. FSL H8-0283; assembly: GCF_045040675.1. NCBI lineage: Bacteria > Bacillati > Bacillota > Bacilli > Caryophanales > Paenibacillaceae > Paenibacillus > Paenibacillus sp. FSL H8-0283. The sequence goes on along the minus strand of NZ_CP150295.1, from coordinate 4,106,277 downwards.
AGTTACCCCGCAGAACTCAAAAATTATATCATTGGAAATTTACCATCTGTACTGGCGAGCAGAATTGCATATTTCTTGAATTTAAAAGGCCCGGCCTTAACGATTGATACCGCTTGTTCCTCCTCACTTGTTGCTGTTCACATGGCATGTAAAGGATTGCTCGCTGGAGACTGTGAAATGGCAATCGCAGGCGGCATTCGAACGGCATTATTACCGATAAGTATCGGACTGGATATGGAATCTCCAGATGCATTGACGAGAACGTTTAGCGAAGATGCCAACGGCACGGGATTTGGCGAAGGTGTTGGGTCGGTCATGTTGAAGCCAATGCAGCAAGCGATTAAGGACGGGGATCATATCTATGGTGTGATTAAGGGAAGTGCGATTAATCAGGATGGAAAGACGGTAGGAATCACAGCACCTAACCCGGAGTCACAGACCAATGTGATCGAACAGGCATGGAAAGAAGCCGGCATTTCTCCTGATACGCTTAACTTTATTGAAGCACATGGAACAGGAACAAAATTAGGTGATCCGGTTGAGTTCAATGCTTTGCGTAAAGCTTTTGAGAAATATACGGATCGGAAACAATTTTGTGCAATCGGATCTGCCAAAGCTAACATTGGACATGGTTTTGAAGCGGCGGGGATCGCTGGATTAATTAAATCTATTCTTATGTTTCAACATAGAAAGATTCCACCATTGGTTCACTTTGACAAGCCTAATCCCCTGCTTAAGTTTGAAGCTTCACCTTTTTATGTGAATCAGGAATTAATGGCTTTTGGTGAAAAAGAGGGTCCATTACGATGCGGGGTTAGTTCTTTTGGTTTCAGTGGTACCAATGCACATGTGGTTCTCGAAGAATATGTTCCTTCCCCAACCGTAGATAAAAGAATGTCCCAAGAGCCTCATTTATTTGTTCTGTCTGCTGCCACGGAACGGGCGCTGGATGAATTGGTCAGAACGTATCATGAATATCTAACCGATCACACGGATGTTTCCATTCAACAAATCTGTTATACAGCCAGTACGGGAAGGGCTAATCTGGATTATCGGCTTGCCATCATAGTCACGAGTACACAAGAATTACATGAAAAATTGAAACGAATTGCAAGCGGAGAGGGTAAACTGCCAAATGTTTATTTTGGTTATGCCAAAAAAGACAAAATGCTTGTTAGCGATCATCTCTATGTTCGGGGAAAGGCAGAATCTTTAAATGAACTCGGTCAGTTATTTACACTGGGGGCAGTGATTGATTGGGAAAGGTTTTATAATCATGAAGTCATTCGGAAAATTCCATTACCTCTATATCCATTTGAGCAGAAGCGCTGTTGGATTGAAGTCAAACACACGATACCAGCGGGACATAGGTCAGAGAGGAATGAGGTTCAAATGGAGATGAATACAAACGATATTGAATTAAAGATTAAAACAAGTATCAGTCGTGCATCTGGTTTGAAGTTGGAAGAGTTGGATCATCAAGCTCATTTTCTCCAGATGGGATTGGATTCCATCATTCTTGTGCAAATTCAGAAGGAGATCTCAGAGCTGTTCCGTTTGGATATCCCGATGGAAATGTTTTTTGAAACCCTTACAAATATTAATTCCTTAGTTAAGTATGTGTCAGAGAATATAAAACAACATGATGTATCTGAGAACATAAAGAATGAAACCGATCAGGAGCGTACTGAACAACGAAATCTGGCATCTGTGAACAATATAAACACGGCAAAATCATCAGGGAATGTGTCGGAACAAATTGTGATGTCTGCCATTCAGCTCATGGAGTCCCAATTAAAAAGTTTGAATGTGCTGTTAGGCGAGCAAGTGAATACAATTCAATCCCCGCTTCCGGAAATGAAACATCATGAAACCAAACCAACCAAAGAGATCCAACCCAATTCGGAATCGAAGGAAGCTAAACCTTTTATACCGTATCAATCGTTGAAAATTCATGAAGAGAGTGGATTCTCAGCGCTTCAGAACCAGTATATTGAACAATTTGTAACAAAGTATACCGCAAGAACCAAAGGCTCCAAATTAAAAACAGGCCAAACACGTTTGGTTCATGCGAATAATCGCAATGTGTCCGGATTCCGCTCGTATTGGAAGGAAATGGTGTATCCCATCATTTCAACTCGTGCAGAGGGATCTAAGTTATGGGATATGGATGGGAATGAGTATTTGGATCTGACGATGGGATTTGGTGTAAATCTATTTGGCCATAATCCAGCGTTTATTCAAAATGTAATAGCAGACAGCCTCCAGGAACAATTGCCTCCATTGGGCCCTATGTCAGACTTGGCAGGAGATGTCGCAGCTAAAATTTCCGAGCTAACGGGTGTAGAGCGTGTCGCATTTTATAATTCAGGAACAGAAGCTGTCATGGTTGCAATTCGTTTAGCGCGGGCGGCAACGGGGCGTTCCAAAGTTGTATTATTTTCAGGATCTTACCACGGTACACATGACGGCGTGTTGGGTGTAGCGAATCCTGGGGATGCTTTATCGTCTGCGCTGCCTATGGCTCCTGGTATTGTAAATAGCGCTATAGATGATTTGATTATTCTTAATTATAACCATCCGCAATCACTGGATATGATTCAGAACCTGGGTGATGAATTGGCTGCTGTGCTTGTAGAGCCGGTGCAAAGTCGAAGACCTGATATGCAGCCAACACAATTCTTGCGGGAACTTAGAGAGATCACGAAACAGTTTGGCATTGCACTTATTTTCGATGAAGTCATCACTGGATTCAGAATTGGTCTGGGTGGAGCACAGGATTGGTTTGGAGTTCAAGCAGATTTGGTTACGTATGGGAAAGTGGTCGGTGGCGGGCTGCCAATTGGCATAGTCGCGGGTAAAGCTGAATTTATGAATCCGGTAGATGGTGGAACCTGGAACTTTGGTGATGATTCTTACCCTTCCGATGCAGATAAGAAAACGTTTGTCGGTGGAACCTTCTGTACACACCCTCTTACGATGAGAGTGATGTTAACGGTACTACAGTATCTTCAATCTGAAGCAGGAACTTTATATAAAGAATTAAATGAAAAAACAGATTATCTTGTTAAAGAATTAAATGCGTTTTTCAAAACAGCGAATGTACCGATGCAAATGGTGAACTATGGATCTTTATTTCGATTTATATCATTTGGAGATATGGAATTATTCTTCTACCATTTAATTTATAAAGGTTTATATATTTGGGAAGGTCGTAACTGTTTTATATCGACTGTGCATTCCATGGGTGACATGGATACGATAATCAGAATCGTGAAAGAGACGATCCATGAACTACGCGAGTGGGGGTTTATCCCTGGTGAATCGCCTGTTTCGGAATATCCGCTCTCTTTAGAGCAAAAACAATTATTGTTAACTTCATTACATGGGGAAGATGCGAATGTTGCATTAAATCAGAGTGTTATTTTAAAAATGACAGGTGGAATAAAACCTTCCACACTGGATCAGGCCGTGAATCAAATCGCACAGCGTCATGAAGCCCTGAGAACAGTCATTCATGCCGATCGTGAAACACAACAAATCAGATCCGTAATGGAATTTCAATGTACATGGTTGGATTTCTCAGCATATGCGGGTGAGGATCAAGAACGGGAAATTTCCAATTGGTTATCTGCCGATGCAAATGAAGCCTTCGATTTACAGTCTGGGGAACCTCTATTTAGAATCACCTTGCTTAAAAAGGCAACTGATCAATACCTTATGGTGCTGACATTTCATCATATTGTTGTAGATGGCTGGTCGATTGCTGTATTCATTCAAGAGTTGGAACATACCTATTCTGCTCTGGTCCGAGGAGTTCCGGTTCAATTACCTGAAGCCACTCCATTCCGTGCGTATTTAAGATGGCAACGACTTGAACATGAAAAAGGCTCATTTACCGAAGGAGTCCAGTTCTGGAAAGAACAATTTTCCTTATCCTATCCCAACATTACACTTCCAACGGCACCTTCCGATGATGTGCCCAAGGGATATGACGGTGAAAGATATTCCATCAAGTTGGATCATCAATTAACAGAGTCTTTGCGAACGTTAAGTATAAATAATAAGAGCAGTTTGTTTGTAACAATGTTTGCAGCGTTTCATTTATATTTGCATCAACTAACAGGGCAGTCTCACCTTGTCATCGGCGTGCCTACAGCGGGTCAGTCTCATATGCGAAAGAATACGCTGATTGGCAACTGTGTCAACATTATACCTGTTCATCATGCCCTATTAACGAAGCAATCCGTTGTAGACCATGTTCTTCAGCTCAAGGAAACGCTGGCTCTTGTCATGAAGCATCAGCATGTTCCATTGGCCCTCGTATCCGAACAGCTTGCTCATATGACTGCACCGGATACCCGGATTTTATTCAATATGGACAGAACGATTCATCATCTTCAATTTGAAAATATCAAGACTGGATTCATGTCGTATCCGATCAAACATATTTCTTACGATTTATTTCTTAATATTACGGATGTTAGCCATGAATTGTACCTGGATTTTGATTACAATACCGAGCTTATTGGACCTGAGATGATGAAATTGTGGTCTGAAGGATTTAAGGGTTTGCTGCAAAAAATGGTGAGTCATCCAGAGGCTGAAATTTCGTCTTTGACGTTGTTCTCATCCGAGCTACAGGACCAATTACAGGAAATATATAATCGGTTTGTTACGGAGCGTCTTCCTCACGTTAATCATGCAGCCATATTCGAGTCTCCAGTCAATGACGTGGAGAAAAAGCTGGCTTTGATCTGGGAGGACGTATTATCCCTCGATCAAGTGGGGAGACATGATCACTTTTTTGATCTCGGAGGTAACTCGCTCAAGGCGACAGTAATGCTATCCAAGGTACATGAGCAGTTTCAACACAAAATTTCAATCGTTCAATTCTTCCAAAAGCAACGTCTGAAGCAGCTTGCCAGTCTGATTACAGGCGAGAACGAGGAAACATTCATTCCGATTAAGGCATTGGACGTCAAGGAATTCTATGAGACATCATCTGCACAACAGCGGATCTACTTTTTGGATCAATTTGAGCCGAATAGTGTGTTTCAGAACATGTGCGGCCATATTACGGTTACAGGAAATATCGATGAAGCTAAATTGATTTCGTCATTGGAACAAATCGTGCACCGTCACGAAGCTTTTCGCACCAGTTTCCATCTGATGGATGGAGAGCTTTACCAGCGTATTGCTCCAACGATTGATTTTGAAGTGAAACGATCTCAGGAAAGTTCTGCTTCATTCGAACAACATGTTAAGGCGTTTGCCAAACCATTTGATTGCTCCAAAGCGCCATTAATACGTGCCGAATTCATTCGTATAAACGATGATCATGCAGAGATTCTCATCGAGATGCATCATATTATATCGGACGGATATTCCGTTGGTATTCTTGCGAATGAACTGATCGATGTGTATGACGGAAGAAGCATGTCGGACATTGAGGTTGAATACAAAGACTTTACAGCTTGGCAGAAAGAATTTCTGGCGGGGGAGTCTTATAAGCAGCAAGAAAAATATTGGCTGGATCAATTCAAAGGAGAACTCCCGAACCTTAATCTGCCTACTGATTTTGTTCGGACACCTCATTTGACTTCGGCAGGTTCAAGATTGTCATTTGTGTTGGATCAGCATTTGAAGCAGTCGCTGGAAAAGCTTGCGAAACAAACGGGAACTACGATGTTTATGGTGTTATTGGCAGCGTATAATGTGCTACTTCATCAATACACAGCACAAGAAGATATGATTGTAGGCACGCCAACATCAGGAAGAAACCATCCGGATGTCGAGAATATGATAGGTGTTTTTATCCAGACGGTAGCGATTCGCTCACAGCCGGTGGGGAATAAGTCGTTTCGATCCTATCTCGAAGAAATTAAAAAACAATCCCTGGATGCATTGGATAACCAGGACTATCTTTTTGACAATCTTGTAGAGAAATTAAACACACATCGGGATACCACTGGGACAGCACTTTTTAATACGATGTATATCTTCTTAAATACCGCGTTGAATCAACGGCAAGAACAGGATTGCAGCTTTAAAGTTAGAGAATTAAATGTCGGTGTATCGTTGTATGATCTGATGTTCATCGTTGAGGATGATAACGAGTGTCTGGAAATGCACTTTAATTACAAGACGGAGCTGTTTGAACGGGATACCATCGACAGAATGAAAACACATCTGTTCAACATCCTCAGAGACATTGTGATCGAACCTGATATTGCCTTGTCCGATATTCAAATGCTGTCTGAACATGAGCAGGACGTTCTTTTATATGACTTTAATGATACCAACATAGAATATTCCCGGGATCAGACCATACAGGAGTTATTCGAAGCACAGGTGGAACGGACACCTGATCAATTGGCTGTTAGTTTTGGAAATGAGCGATGGACGTATCGTCAATTGAATGAACGGGCGAATCAGTTGGCATATACGCTTAGAGCTGAGGGAGTGCAGCAGGATCAATTTGTAGGTATTCTGACAGATCGTTCGATTGATATGATCGTTGGCATCTTTGGCATTCTAAAAGCAGGCGGGGCGTATGTACCGATTGATCCGGATTCTCCTGAAGAGCGTATCCGGTACATCCTACATGATTCGGGGGCAACGTTGTTAGTCACGCAAAAGCATTTGAAGCAGTTGGTATCGTTTAATGGAAAAATGATTGATTTGGACGATGAAGAAATCTATGCAGCTAATCTGTCGAATCTGGAAGCCGCAGGGAATTCCGAGCAGTTGGCTTATATGATCTATACTTCAGGCACAACAGGCATGCCAAAAGGTGTGATGATCGAACATCGTCAGGTTCATCACTTGGTTAAAGCGTTGTACAGTCAAGTTATAGATGATCAGCATAGCAGCATGCATGTCGCTTTACTTGCGCCTTACTATTTCGATGCATCTGTGAAGCAGATTTTTGGCGCACTGCTGTCAGGACATGCCTTGTTTATTGTAGACAAGGACACGGTACTGGATGGACAAGATTTAATGAATTATTATCAGCACCACCAAATTGATTTGACAGACGGAACACCTGCGCACCTGAAATTGCTTTCGAAGGCAAAAAACGTTCAAGGCATATCGCTAAAATATATGCTCATTGGCGGTGAAGCTCTTTCTCAGCAAAGTGTAAATGAAATCACATCATTATTTGCTCTCAATCATATAACGCCGCCAGCCATAATTAATGTGTACGGTCCAACAGAATGTTGTGTGGATGTTGCGACATACCGTGTACTTCCAGAACACCTGGATACAGCGAATCAACGAGCTCACCTACCGATTGGTCGAACATTAGGAAATAATCGCCTGTATGTATTGAACAAACATGGCAAAGTTCAGCCTGTAGGCGTCGTAGGGGAATTATGTATCTCTGGTGATGGGGTTGGTAGAGGATACTTGAATTTACCTGAGCTGACAGCAGAAAAATTTGTACGTGATCCGTTTGTCCAGGGAGCGACAATGTACAAAACGGGAGATTTGGTGAGATGGCTTCCCGATGGCCATATCGAGTATCTGGGAAGAATGGATCACCAAATTAAAATTCGCGGATATCGGATCGAAGTAGGAGAAGTCGAAGCAGCGCTGTTAGATCTAGAGTGTGTGAAAGAAGTTATCGTCATTGCACATGAGGATGATCATGGGGACAAATCGTTATGTGCATACTTTACAGCGGATTCCACGCTGACGGTGGGAGAGTTAAAACAAAGCCTCTCTAAGGTGTTGCCGAATTACATGGTTCCAGCCTACTTTATACAATTGGATCACATGCCTCTGACATCGAACGGGAAAATCGATCGCAAATCGCTTCCGAGTCCAGAAGAAAACATACAAACGGGAAGTGAATATATAGAACCCCGAACTGGGGTGGAAAAACAGTTGTTGCCTATTTGGCAGGATGTGCTTGCCGTGAAAAAAATCAGTGTAAAAGACAGTTTTTTTGATGTAGGAGGCAACTCTTTACGTGCGACCAAGCTGGCCGCCAAAATCAATCAAAAGCTGAATATCCACATATCGGTAAGAAACGTCTTTGAATGGCAGACCATTGAACAGATGGCTCAATCTATTGAACAAATGGAACAGGAAGTATCAGTTTCCATTCCTCAAGTGGAGGAAAAAGAATATTATCCTATTTCTTCGGCGCAAATGAGAATGTACATTATGAGCATCAAAGCTGGCAAGGAACTCATGTACAACATGTCAGGTATGTTTATGTTGGAAGGATCGCTTGATCGGACCAGATTGGAAGAAGCATTCCAACAATTGATTCATCGTCATGAATCGCTTCGGACTGGATTCAAAGTCATACACGGAGAACCGAAACAGATCGTATACCCTAAAGTTAACTTTGGAATTGAATTGATCGAGTCAACGGAAGTAGAGATCGAAGATCGAATTGAACAGTTTGTTCGCACATTTGATCTCGGGCAAGCACCTCTTATGAGGGTGGGACTTATTGAACTTCAGCAGGAGCGTCATGTATTGCTGGTAGATCTCCACCACATCATTGCAGACGGACTATCCGTGCATCTTCTGATGACTGAACTTAGCCAGTTCTACAAGGGAGAGGAGCTATCTCCTCTTCGAATTCAGTATAAGGACTATGCTGAATGGCAGCAAATGCAACTTCATAGTGAGCGGATGAAAAAGCAGGAGAAGTATTGGCTTACTGTGTTTGCTGAAAGTATCCCGCTATTGGATCTGCCAACAGACTATGAAAGACCTGAAACCCTAAGTTATGCGGGAGATGTATTGGACATTGTTTTGGAGGAAGACATCCTTCCAGGCTTAAGGAACATGGAAGCTCTGACAGGAACAACGTTATATATGATTCTATTAGCAGCCTATACCATTCTGTTGTCTAAATACAGCGGACAAGAAGATATCATCGTGGGCACGCCGATTGCAGGAAGGACACATGCTGAGCTTGAGCCGGTTATGGGGATGTTTGTGAATACACTGGCTATTCGAAATTATCCTGCGGGGGATAAAACTTTTACGCAGTATCTGCTGGAAGTGAAAGAAAATATGTTGAACGCATATGAGAATCAGGATTATCCGTTTGAGGAATTGATCGAGAAAGTGAATATAACCAAAGATGCTCGGCGGAATCCGTTGTTTGACACCATGTTTGTATTGCAGAATACAGATGCTTCAGAGATTCAGATGGATGGAGTAACCTGTAAGCCTTATGCTCCAAATACGAGAGTATCCAAATTCGATCTAACGCTGTATGCTACCGAATTGCCAGACAAGTTAGAAGTGGCCTTTGAATACAGTACGATTTTATTTGAGAAAACAACGATTGAAGCGATGTCACAAAATCTGTTGGTCATATTAACAACCATTGCCAAAGACCCTTATATTGAAATCAACAAGATTCAATTGGTTGAAGAATTAATAGATGGGGATACGCTGGCTGATCTAATTGAAGTAGATTTCTAAAATAACTAAAAATATAAATGTGATCGGGGTGCCGTATGTCTATTTTCAAGAAACAGGAATCGTATTGGGCAAGCCGATTTGAAGATGATGATCATCTTGTTCATTTGCCTTATTGCAAGACAACCTCCAAACACCCAGACGATACGCAACACCAGAATGATATATATAAGTCTTTGTCAGCCGATGTTTCACATAAAATCAAGTCCATGTCGCGAAATGCTCCTATGGCGATCTATACGATCTTATTAACGGGAGTTCAGTGTCTGTTATATAAATACACGAATGAAACCAAGATGATTATTGGCATACCAACGATGGAAGAAAAGAACAATGATCTATCGCTCTCGAATAAGGTTCTTGTCTTAAAAAATAATATCAATCATGTGATGTCATTCAAATCCTTATTTAATCAAGTGAAGGCAAGTTTAACTGAAGCCATTCAGCATCAACGAATCCCTTTCAGAAAAATGGTTGAACGTTTAAATGTTCAGTATGATTCGAACCATGTACCTCTAATTCATACCTTGGTTTCGTTAAATGAAATTCATCCTGCCCTTGATGAAAATAACGTAAAAGCGGCGACAATGTTCCACTTTGATCTCAAGAACGACTTCATTCAGTTAAGATTAGTTTATGATGATGATCGTTATGATCGCGATTATATGGTACAAATTGTAGAGCATCTTGACCAATTGTTTTCCGTAGTTCTAAACCAACCTGATCTGGAGTTAAGTCAAGTTGATATGTTATCAGAGTTTTATCGAAACAAGCTGTTATATGACTTTAACGATACAAGGGTTGAGTATCCACAGAACAAGACGATGCATCAATTATTTGAAGAACAGGTGGAACGAACACCGGACCATCCGGCAGTCGTATTTGAGAATAGACAGTTAACGTACAGAGAGTTAAATCAAAAATCCAACCAATTGGCCCGATTGCTTCAAGCTAAGGGGGTGCAGGCGGGTCAGTTCGTTGGCATTATGGCAGAGCGCTCACTTGAGATGATCATAGGTTTATTCGGTATTCTAAAAGCTGGCGGGGCATATGTCCCAATCGATCCGGAATATCCGGCAGATCGTATTCACTATATCCTTGAGGATTCAAAAGTGGCTTGGTTGCTGCATCAAAGTCATATACAGAAGCCTGAACATTTTGCAGGGACATGTGTCATTCTGGATTCTGAAATAAATCACTATGAGGATCATTTAAATTTAGACGATGGAGCGATCTCCAGTGATTTGGCATATATGATCTACACGTCTGGAACAACAGGTCATCCCAAAGGCGTAATGATTGAACATGTCAGCATTGTGAATTCCCTGCAATGGAAATCGGATTTTTATCATTTTACCGGAGATGATCGGGTATTAATGCTGAATCCTTTCGTTTTTGATTCATTTATTACTCATTTCTTTGGTCCGATGATATCTGGCTCGACAGTGTATTTGTTAAACCAGCAACAGTGTAAAGATGCTATAGCCATCAATACGATGGTCAAAAAACAGCAAATCACACACATCCAAAGTCCACCCAGTTTCTTGATGACCCTATTGGAACAAGTAAGCGTGGAAGATTGGGCATCCATGAAAAATGTGGTGGCTGCGGGAGAGAAGATTGTTCCTGCCTTAATACACAAATTGCAGCGAATCAATCCACGCATCGAAGTGTGTAATGAATACGGTCCAACCGAAAATAGTGTTGTATCCACAGTTCTGTCGATCAAGTCGGCAGATCAAAATATCTCAATCGGGAAGCCTATTGCGAACAATAGAGTCTACATTTTAGGAGAACGGAATGAATTGCAGCCTATTGGAGTTCAGGGAGAATTATGTATAGCCGGAGCAGGGCTATCCAGAGGTTACTTGAACCGTCCAGATCTGACTGCGGAGAAATTCGTGGATGATCCATTTGTTTCGGAAGCAAAAATGTACAAGACAGGTGACTTCGCAAGATGGCTGCCCGATGGGAACATAGAGTATATAGGAAGGGTGGATCATCAAGAGAAAATTCGTGGACACCGGATTGAACTTGGTGAAGTGGAGAAGGCTCTTCTAAATAGTACCCAGATAAAAGAGGCCATCGTCATAGCCAGAGAAGATGAAACAGGAACCAAACAATTATGTGCGTACCTGGTAGGAGAGGATGCAATCACGATCGGGGAAATGCGGGAGACGCTGTCCCAGCAACTGCCAAACTACATGATTCCGTCCTATTTTGTACAGCTGGATCAGATGCCTCTCACGTCCAACGGGAAAATCGATCGCAAAGCTTTGCCTGCTCCCAAAGAACATATGTTGAAGAGCATGGAGTACGAAGCACCCCGAACGATGGTGGAACAACAACTTGTATCGATCTGGGAAGAGGTACTTGGGGTAGAGAACATCGGGATTTTGGATAATTTCTTCGAGCTTGGAGGAGATTCGATTAAATCCATTCAAGTTTCTTCGAGGTTATATCAAGCAGGTTACCAGGTGCAGATGGATCATTTGTTTAAAAATCCAACCATAGCAAGCTTGATTCCCTATGTTCAACCCATAAGTACCCTGTCAGAACAGGGAATCATCACTGGAAAAGTGATGCTGACTCCAATCCAGCATTGGTTTTTTGAGCAATACAAGGTAGATGCCCATCATTATAATCAGTCCGTGATGTTGTATCGGAAAGAAGGTTTTCATGAAGTCACACTTCGCCGTGTATTTGATAAATTGAGTGAGCATCATGATGCACTTCGTACAGTATATCGTCTTACAGAACAGGGTTATGAAGCGTGGAATGAAGGGTTGGCAAGGGAATCCTTATATACACTTGAAGTGATGGACTTCAAGTCATTAGCAGATCCGTCTCAAGAAATCGAGAAGAAGGCAAATGAAATGCAAAGCACGTTTACGTTGGAACGTGGACCCTTGATGAAGCTGGGCGTATTTCAATGTGCAGATGGAGATCATCTATTAATCGTTATTCATCACCTCGTCATCGACGGGGTTTCATGGCGAATTTTGATTGAAGACCTATCCAGAGGATATGAACAATTAAGTAATGGAGAATCGATTCAACTACCGCAAAAAACGGCCTCCTTCCAATTATGGGCAGAACAGCTTCAATTGTATGCGAACAGTGATGCGATAACGAAAGAAATTGCATATTGGAATGAAATTGAACAAGCAACCTATAAGCCGTTACCTACAGATTTCGAAGCGGATCATGCACTGGAAAAAGACAGTGAAGAAATCACGATGGAATGGTCAGCGGCAGAAACGGAGCAATTATTAAAACAAGCGAATCGTGCGTATAAAACGGAGATTAGCGATTTGCTGCTCCATGCATTAGGCATGTCTATTCACCAATGGACGGGCATGGATAAAGTGCTGGTCAATCTGGAGGGACATGGAAGAGAACAAATTTTACCGGATCTCGATATTACACGAACGATCGGATGGTTTACGAGCCAGTATCCGGTTGTACTTGATATGGAAGCAAGTTCAAATATGTCTCTTTTCATCAAAACAAATAAAGAAATGATTCGTCAAATCCCTAAAAAAGGGATTGGTTATGGAATTTTACGATATTTAAGTGCACATCAGCAAGAAACGCTCTTTACCTTGAATCCTGAAATTAGCTTTAACTATTTGGGTCAATTTGATCAGGATCTTCAGAATAGCGGGATGCAGATCTCTCCCTATCCAGGCGGGGCAACAGCAAGCGACAATCACAGAAGAAATGTTCTTATCGATATGAATGCCTTAATTGTGGAAGGCAAATTGACGTTGTCCCTTCGGTATAGTCGCACCCAATATCAAAAAGAAACGATGGAGCGAGTGGTAACATATTTTAGAGATCATCTGCAAGAAATCGTGATGCATTGTGTGACAAAAGAGAAGCCGGAATGTACACCAAGTGATCTAACGTTAAAAGGAATTACCATTGAAGAATTAGAAGGATTTGTTCAAGAATCGGGACACATTGGTGAAATCGAAGATATATATGCTTTGTCACCGATGCAAAATGGAATGTTCTTTCATCATTTGCTTCATTCAAAATCGGAAGCGTATTTCCTTCAAACTACGCTGGATCTTCATGGTCCGTTAGACGTGGAAGCATTTACGAAGAGTCTGGATCAGTTGATGCAGCGTAATTCGATTCTCAGAACAAATTTTCATAGCAAATGGAATAATGGACCTCTACAAGTGGTATACCGTCATAAACGGAATGGGCTAACATACGAAGATTTGCGTGAGATGAATGAAAAAGATCGTGAAGCATACGTGGCAGAATATACAAGAGCAGATAAAATAAAAGGTTTCGACCTGTCTCAGGATGTGTTAATGCGTATTTCGATCTTGCAAACGCATGACCAAACCTATCGTTTCATTTGGAATTATCATCATATTTTGATGGATGGCTGGTGCCTGTCTCTTGTAATCCAGGAGTTGTTTGATGGATACTTTGCTATTCAGGAACAACGAAAACTGGAGGCAAAGAGTACGATTCCATACAAACACTATATTGAATGGCTGGACAACCAAGATCATGAAGAATCCCTGAAATACTGGCGTGACTATCTGCAAGGTTATGATGAGCAGACCATTTTGCCAAAAGAACATTCGATTACGAAGAGTGATGAATATCATTCAGAGCATATGATTTGTACACTTAGTCAGGAATTAACCGGACAGCTCGCACAAGTGGCCAGTCAGAATCAGGTGACACTGAATACGTTTATGCAAACAGCCTGGGGAATGTTGCTACAGATATATAACGGCAGTGAGGATGTTGTATTCGGAAGCGTGGTGTCGGGCAGACCTGCGGCGATTGTTGGAGTTGAGCGAATCATTGGTTTATTCATCAATACCATTCCTGTACGCGTTCAGACTCAAGGTAACGAGACATTTGCAGCGGTTATGAAGCGGAATCAGGAACAAGCTGTCGCTTCGCATTCACATGACACGTATCCGTTATACGAGATTCAAGCGGAAACATCGCAAAAGCAAAATTTGATTGATCATATCCTGATATTCGAAAATTATCCTGTACAGGGCATTATGGAACAGTTTGGGGATGAGGAAGAGACAGCTCTTCGGATTACGAATGTAGAAGCAGATGAACAAACAAATTATGACTTTAACCTGATTATCAAACCAGGCCAATCCATGAAATGTATGTTCTATTACAATGCTAATGTCTATGACCGGGCAAGCGTAGAACGCATTCAAGGTCACTTGATTCAGATGTTGGAGCAAGTGGTCAACAATCCGAATATTCCGATCCATGACATTGACTTGACCACAACACAGGAGAAAACACAAATTTTGGAACAGTTTAATGATTCTATGGCTGAATATCCAATGGACAAGACAATTCATGGACTGTTTGAGGAACAAGCAGTAAGAACTCCCGAAAACGTTGCGGTTGTATATGATGATCGACATTTAACCTATCAAACGCTGAACGAGAAAGCCAACCAATTGGCAAGAACGTTGAAGGCTAAAGGCATTCAAAATGATCAGTTAATCGGGATCATCGCTGATCGTTCGCTAGACATGGTTGTAGGAATCCTTGCGATTTTGAAAGCGGGTGGCGCATACGTGCCGATTGATCCTGAATATCCGGAGGATCGTATAAACTACATGCTTGAGGATTCGGGTGTACATGTATTATTAATGCTAAGTCATTTGCAAGAACGCATCTCTTTTGCAGGAGAGGTCGTTCGCCTGGATCTACTTGAGTCCTATCATGAAGATCATTCCAATTTGGGAATGACTGCTGCACCGACAGGCCTGGCATATGTAATTTATACCTCAGGAACGACAGGTAAACCAAAAGGGACATGTATTGAACATAAAAATGTGGTGCGATTGTTATTCAATAGTAAAAATTTGTTTGATTTTAATGCATCAGATACATGGACATTATTCCATTCCTTTTGTTTTGATTTTTCGGTATGGGAAATGTACGGGGCATTGCTCTATGGCGGAAAACTGGTTATCGTACCTCAAATGACGGCAAAAAGTCCGGAACAATTTCTACAATTGTTAAAAAACGAGCAAGTGACGATATTGAATCAAACGCCAACGTATTTCTATCATCTTCTTCAGGAAGAACTGTCAGGTCATGCAACAGATCTGAAATTAAGAAAAGTGATTTTTGGAGGAGAAGCCCTCAATCCCGTGTTATTGAAGGATTGGAAGCTGAAATATCCATTTATCCAGTTAATTAATATGTATGGGATAACCGAAACAACGGTTCATGTAACGTATAAGGAAATAACCGACATTGAAATACATGCTGGAAAGAGCAATATTGGAAAACCAATCCCAACGTTGCAGACCTATATTTTGGATAAACACCAGCGCATTCAACCGATCGGTGTTCAGGGAGAATTAGTTGTAGCAGGTGAGGGCCTTGCCAGGGGTTATCTGAACCGGCCTGATTTAACCGCAGAGAAATTTGTTGATCATCCCTGGATTACAAAAGGGAAAATGTATCGCACAGGAGATGCCGCAAGATGGCTGTCGGATGGAAATATTGAATATCTGGGACGAATCGATCATCAAGTGAAAATTCGCGGTTACCGAATTGAGCTTGGCGAAGTGGAAACTGCGCTCTTGCAAATAGACTCCATTCAGGAAGCAGTCGTTATTGCCCGTGAGCATAAGGATGGTTCGAAGCAGTTGTGTGCGTATTGGAAAGGCGACAGCTCACTGACAGCGAAGATAATCAGAATGGCATTATCTCATGAAATTCCGGATTATATGATCCCGTCTTATTTTGTTCAATTAGAGTATATACCGTTAACTTCCAATGGGAAGGTTGACCGTAAGGCATTGCCATCTCCACAAGAACATATGCAAAAAGGGACCGAGTATATGGCGCCGCAGAACGCTGTAGAACAAGCGATCGTCGCTGCCTGGGAAGCTGTGCTTGGTGTTCAAAAGGTTAGCACATCAGATCATTTCTTTGAACTCGGGGGCGATTCGATTAAATGTATTCAAGTTTCCTCACGACTGCTTCAAGCAGGGTATAAAGTGGAAATGAAGCATTTCTTCACCTATCCGACAGTAGCGGAGTTGAGTGAACACGTTACATCCGTGAGCACTATTTCTGACCAAGGGGAAGTTACGGGACAAGTGATGCTGACACCTGTTCAGCGCTGGTTCTTTGATCAAAATATGGTGGACGCACATCATTACAATCAGGAAATGATGTTCTTTCGTGAAAAAGGGTTTGATGTCCGCTTCATTCACAGCATCATGGATAAGATCGTGAAACAGCATGATGCTCTCCGCATCCTTTATCGACAAGCGCCTGAGGGCGGATATGAAGCGTGGAATCGAGGGGCAGACGAAGAAGGATTATACAGCCTTGAAATCGTTGACCTCAAAACAGAAGCAGATCCTGCATCGTTCATTGAAAATAAAGCAAAAGAAATTCAGAGTGGTATGGATCTGTCTCACGGACCTTTGATCAAACTTGGGTTGTTCCAATGTGCTGAAGGGGATCACCTGCTTATTGCCATTCATCATTTGTTGGTAGACGGGGTATCATGGCGTATTTTATATGAAGATATTCAGACAGGGCAAGACCAGTTCTTGAGAGGTGAAGAAATCCGGCTTCCTCAAAAAACGACCTCGTTTAAACAATGGGCAGAACAATTGTCGACGTTTGCAGACAGCCCGGCGATGAAGCAAGACAATCAATACTGGAGTCGAGTGGAGCAGGCCCAGCTAAGCCCGCTGCCTAAAGATATGGATTGTGATGAGACGATTGGCAAAGATAGTGAAACGATCACCATTCATTGGACCGCAGCGGAAACCGAGCAATTATTAAAGCAAACACATCATGCGTACCATACGGAAATTAATGATATATTGCTAACCGCATTAGGAATGGCTGTTCATGATTGGACAGGCATGGGAAAAATCCTCGTAAATCTGGAAGGGCATGGTAGAGAAGACATCCTGCCAGAGCTGGACATTACGCGTACAGTGGGATGGTTTACGAGCATGTACCCCGTTATGATTACGATGGAGTCCGGGGCTGACTTATCAAGGAAGATTAAGACCGTCAAGGAAGGACTGCGCCAGATCCCAACCAAGGGAATTGGTTACGGGATTTCGAGGTATTTGTCACATGGAAATGAAGGATTCAAGTTAGAGAAAAATCCCGAAATTAGTTTCAACTATATGGGACAGGTGAATCAGGATTCGGGCCAAGATGGCATTAAATTTTCGCCTTATTCCAGCGGGCCATCTGTAAGTGAAAACAACAAGAGACCATTTGTGCTTAATATCAATGGCATTGTTACAGAGGGGCGGTTGTCGCTGTCCATTAACTATAGTTCAAAACAATATCGCCGGGAAACGATGGAGCAATTGGCTTTTCTCTATAAGGAAGGTCTTAATAGAGTCGTTGAACATTGTGTAACGAAGGAACAAACCGAGCTGACGCCAAGTGATATTTCATGCAAGTCATTAACCATTGATCAATTGGATCAAATCGTGGAACAAACTGGGCACATCGGTCGAATCGAAAATGTGTACCCACTTACACCATTACAGAAGGAAATGCTGTACGAAAGTGAACGGAATCCAATTTCTGGCGCTTACTTTGTACAAATCATGTTTGATATGCGTGGAGATTTGGATGTTACCTCTTTTGCGCAAAGTTTGGATCAATTAATGCAAAGGCATGCGATATTAAGAACTAATTTTCACAGTGATTTCGTGGACATCCCTCTTCAAATTGTGTATCAAGAGAAGAAATTTGAATTTAACTATGAAGTTGTAGCTGGCACAAGTGAGCTGCAACGTAAAACGTATGTTGACGAGTTTATCGAGCAGGACAAGGCAAGAGGATTTGACTTACAACGAGATTCGCTAATACGTATGTCTGTTTTACGAACAAACCATGAGGAATACCGCGTCATATGGAGTTTTCACCATATTTTGATGGACGGCTGGTGTATGTCTCTGGTAAGCAAAGAGATATTTGAGAATTATTTTGCGATTCGGGAGAATAGAAAGCCTCAAGTGACTCTATTAACACCTTATAGTCAATTCATTGAATGGCTGGAACAGCAAGATCATCAAGGTGCAATAACGTATTGGACTCATTACTTGGATGGTTATAAGGGGCAAACGAAACTGCCTGGAGAAAAAATCAAACCGAAACATGAAAGACAGGATTCCAGAACGTTAAACTGTTATTTGAATGATGTACTGGTCGAGCAAATGAAACAGATTGCAGAACAGCAGCATGTAACTCTCCATACGTTAGTGCAGACTGCCTGGGGTGTATTGTTGCAGCAATACAATGAAAGCAACGATGTTGTATTCGGAAGTGTGGTATCGGGCAGACCACCTGTCATTCCTGGGATCGAAAGCATGATTGGATTATTTATTAATGCGATTCCTGTTCGTATCCAGGCTAAGGCAGATGAGTCATTTATATCTCTAATGAAAAGGAATCAGGCACAAGCTGTGGAGTCACATGCATATGATACGTATTCGTTATATGATATTCAAAATCTGACCAAGCAAAAACAATCTCTGATTAACCATGTTGTTGTGTATCAGAACTTCCCGGTAGAGAACCGAATGGAGAGTCTGGGTCAGAAAGGTGAAACACCGCTTGAGATTATGAATGTTGGGGGTACAGAACACAATAGTTTTGATTTTACTTTGATCATCAAGCCTCATGAAAATATGAAGATCATATTGATGTACAATGCCAATGTGTATGACCCATCTACCGTTGAACAGATTCAAAAACACTTTATTTCCATGATTCAACAGGTGGTAAGTAACCCGGAAGTTAAAATAAACAAACTTGCGTTGAGTACGTCGAACAGTTATTAATGCACAAGTAATGGGCCGCTCCAAAGTGAGTTTCCACCTCACTCAAAGCGCTAACGAATCTGACGCGTATTAATAGGTAGATTCGATGTGAATGGCAAACTTAAACGAACCTCAGTAACGTTATTTCATCATATCAGGGTGTCAGAACCTAAAAAACAACCCAATCGACGAAATAATGTCTCTGTGATTCGTTACACCACAGACCTGTGCAAATCTGAGCGAATAGCGTGTGCCAGGTTCATTAGAATAAAATAACTTTAATAAGGGATGTCCTCAGTCATGCTCATGACTTATGGCATCCCCTTTTTATGCTCCGTTAATGATGATAGCTGGAAAATTACTGTAGATGGAGAAATAAAGCTTCTGACGTGGTCGGATCAACATTTTGATCGACCTTTTAACAATTCCTCCCTTCTGACCGATATATAATAAGTACATCTATGTAATCAGAAAGTGAAAGGAGTGCAGAACATGGATATTGCAGCATTATCAATGGCGATGAGCCAAGCTTCAGTAGTGCAGTCGGCAAGCTTGCAAGTGATGTCGATTACAAAAGACATGGCACAGCAGCAAGGCCAGCAAATGGCAGAAATGTTGAAGTCAGTGCCTGCTCCTCATCCCAATCTGGGTAGAAGTCTCGATCTTTCGGTTTAGTTGAAATTACAGCATGTGTTCTTATGTAACACCCATTGCAGCAAGCAAAACCCAAACAGCTCCAATTCAAATGAATTGAAGCCGTTTGGGTTGTTTTTTTTCTAAATCCTCATTCCGAAATTACGATCTTCTCAGCGAAACTTTGACAAACTTGGCAATCTGCTTTCAAAGGCCAGTGTGTCCTTCAATGTCCATAACTCATCGTAACTGGAAATCTGAAGATCGGCTTTGGACAAGTCCTGATTGCCTGATCCCGGATTACGATATCCGATGCAGCGCATGCCTGCACTTTTGGCGGCCTGAACACCATTGCGCGAGTCCTCGATCACCAGACAATTCGAAGGGGATGCACCAATCATCTCAGCTGTGGTCAGGAAAATATCTGGTGCCGGCTTGCCGTTTGTAACTTCCTCACCTGTCATTCGCACCTCAAAGTATTGTCCAAGACCGGTCTTGTCCATGATCAGATCAATCAGTGCACGTGGAGAGGAAGAAGCAACGGCTATGGGTACGTGTTGCTCATGCAGCCAGCTTGACCAGCGTTCTACGGAAGGCATTGCCGTTAAGTTGGGATGGGCGAGCATCGTTTGCATCACATTATGCTGATGATAAGCAAATATTTCTTCCAGCGTAGCTGTCAGCTGATGTTTGTCCAATACTTGCTGCCACATGGATTCCAGCGTAACCCCAACATAGGAATGATGTTCTTCATCAGTCACCCTGGCTCCAAAATGGGTAAATGAGCTGCGCTCAATCTCGAAATAAATCGGTTCGCTGTCAATCAGTACACCATCCATGTCAAAAATGACTGCTTGAATGATATCATCGTTGGGCGCTCCCAGTCCGTTAGATTCTTTGTTTACTGCCATGTTGTATTCCTCCTCCAGGATTTGTATACATATATCTCTAATGTAATCCATTCATGGTTAACCTTCCACTTTAGAAACTGGAACCGCTGGATTGCAGCACAACTTTAATGGCATGTGAAGAGGATTGAAGTGTGCGTCCCTGAATATCGCAGCCAAGTGTGCGGAATGCCTCTTCGTAATCCTCCAACGGGAAGGAGTGGGTGATGATTTTTTTTGCCGGAATAATCCCTTGTTCAATCATATAATGTGCGGTAGCGAATGTCCCCAGAGAATCGATGGAACCAATAATTTTCAGACTGCGGTCCACAACTTCCTTGGGATTGAAGGATGTGTTTCCATCTCTCAGACCAACCAGCATCAGGTAACCGCCGCTGGCGAGTTGGGAAAGTACTTGTGTGCCCACAACGCCCGTTGTATCAACGATCATATCGACCTGCTGGGTTGCGGGTGACAGTGATTCTATTGCATTTTCGAAGGATGAATGAACTTCCCAACGATCAGGTGCAATGGAACCGGCAATGGCTAAGCGTTCTTCGGAGATGTCGACCAGACAGCCGGTAACTCCTTTGGAAGCGAGCGCGTAGCTGTACAGAATGCCAATCGGGCCTGCGCCGAGGATGATTGTTCTGAAATTCGGCAGTAAATGAATCTGATTAATCCCGGTCAGCATACAGCTGAGTGGTTCCGTCAAAGTTGCTTCTTCATAGCTCACATGGTCCTTCAATTTGTACAAAAAACGATCCTCGGTCACATAATAATCTGTAAATGTTCCGTCAGCACTCACACCTGTCTCGGTAACAGACTTATGTGTGCAATGATTTTGTCTGCCTGTTCTGCACATGTCACACTGTCCGCAATAGTAGGTAGGATCGATCACAACACGGTCGCCCGGTTGTAATGTCGTTACCGCAGAGCCAACATCAATGACTTCCCCGGCAGACTCATGACCGAGAATGACAGAAGGAACTGCATGATATTTGCCGCTGACAATACCGAGATCGGTACCACATACACCTGTCGCCCGAATACGAACCAACACCTGATTATCTCTTGTAATTTCCGGGACAGGCCGATCCTCAAGCGCCACATCCCAAGCCGATTTGTATACCAATGCAAGCATGTTATAACCTCCTTATAGTAATAAAAATTGTATTTCAGATTACACGATAACGAAGAGAACAGAACAAACATGTAGAAGCGGAGCGTTCGCCTTTATCAACGGGTTTTTCCCTTGAGAAAGGGGAATCAAAAAAATCCGGGGATAACAGCGATCGAAAGGTTGTTCTGTTTGCGTAGTGTTCGAGTGTAATATGAATTACTCACTAATTAACGCTGGCGAGCACTGAATCCAGCCGCTCTACAATCTCAACCAGTTCGTCTTCGGTTGTGGTAAGGGAAGGCCGAACCTTAACAACGTTGCCGAAGCCATATCTTGAACTTCTCAAGATTAGATGCTCATCTGTAAAAGCGCGGTCAACAATGGCATTGGTTTTGAGCGTATCCGGTTCATTATCGTCACCTACGATCTCCAACCCCCACATTAATCCGACACCACGAGCTTCACCGATACTTGGGTATTTCATAGCCAATTCATGCAGCAACTCACCC
The DNA here is from genome assembly GCF_045040675.1 of Paenibacillus sp. FSL H8-0283. Classification (NCBI taxonomy): domain Bacteria; kingdom Bacillati; phylum Bacillota; class Bacilli; order Caryophanales; family Paenibacillaceae; genus Paenibacillus; species Paenibacillus sp. FSL H8-0283. Next base: position 4,083,830 of record NZ_CP150295.1, on the reverse strand, counting down.
GAAATTTCACCTTTGCGTTTCACCGCATCCAGAAACCCGGGTTCGGATACCACTTCCAAGGTGGATTTGGCAGCAGTTACGGAGATCAGATTGCTTCCTGAGGTGAAGGAGTGTTCGTGCTTTTCGAGCACATTCAACCGGGATTGCATTAATACCGCAGCAACAGGTACGCCGATCCCGCCAAGACCTTTTGCAAGGGTAATCATATCAGGCTGGATATCAAACAGTTCGCTGGCAAACATGGTTCCGGTACGACCGATTCCGGTCTGCACTTCGTCGGCAATGAGAATAATATTGTACTCATCACACAGTTTACGCAGTCGTTTGAAATATCCGGCAGGAGGAATGATATTGCCGCCATTCCCGAGAATAGGTTCGATAATCATGCAGGCAACTGAGCCAGAACTTGCATATTCTATTGCATCAGATATAGCTTCAACGCATTGATAGTCGCAGTCTCCATTTGAGGATTTGAATGGGCAGCGATAACAGTATGGGGCAGGTACATGGACAGCGTTAGCCACAGCCGAATTGGGGAAGCGTTTCCGCCGGAAGGCATTCCCCGAAATACCGGTGGCAAATTGGGTCTGCCCATGATGGGACAGATACAAGCTGATGATGTCTGTTGATTCGGTATACTTCTGTGCAATTTTGGTTGCACATTCGTTGGCAGTTGAACCAGTGATATCCCGCATCCATCCGGCATTAATGTCGTTTGGAGCATATTCGATTAAGTGATCAAGTACTTCATTTACGTACGGTTCAGTGAAGGAGGAAGACATATGCGTCAGATTGCCGACTTGTTCCTGAATTTTGCTGACAACATGTGGGTGATTATAGCCCAGTGACAGATTGAATGTTCCCGACACGCCATCCAGGTATTCAACACCTGAATCGTCAATCAACTTAATCCCTTTTCCGGCTATGAAGCGGTTGTTGGTTAAAGTTTGCATACGATTTCCTCCAATATAATGGTGTACTAGCTCGAACGAAGCTCAACAATTCCGGATGATGCGGGCATCACCTCCCTTAAGAAACGATGTTTACATTTCCTTGCTATGTTGTGCGAGAGCAGCACGTACTGCATTATTTTTTACAGTCCATAGATGAGAGACCATCAAAGTAACAAGCAGGATCAGACAGAATCCGGCCAAAATCCAGATTGTATTCACGACAGGCCCTGTACTCATACTCCATCCAGTCACATACTGCAAGATGGCACCTCCAATACCACCCGATGCGATCAGGATACTGGTTGTCCGCTCGGTCATACCGGGAATCAGAACATTTGCATAGACCAGTGCGATACAGAACAGCCCTGACATGAACAGACCGGTTCCGAAGATGAGTACATACGTTGCCCACTGTCCAGTTACAAATACCATAGCGACCGTAAACAAAAGCGTGCCAACCGTGCTCCAGATCAGGAATGGCATATAGTTGACGGCTTCCGCTATTTTCCCGGAGAAAAGACGACCGATGATCATCGCAATCCACAGGATGGAGACACTCAGTGATGCGACAGATTCCTGAAGGTGCAGTCGTTCTACGAGTATGGAGGGCAGGAAGTTCATCAATCCCAATTCCAATCCCATGTAGATGAAAAAGAAGATGACGAAGATTGTCAGCAGACCCAGATGTTTTCTCGAATATTGAGCTTTACCTGCTTCATGTGCCACTGTATTCTCGCCAGCCTGTTCCAGATACAGTGCGGCTGGCCGGGGCATAGTGATCCACAGCAGCATAAGAACCAGTGACAACACGGCCACCGTATAAAAAGTAAGATGCCACAGATCCATCCAGATAAATAAAGCAGCGACAGCCGGGATGAGAAGTGCTCCAAGAGCAAAGAAAACATCCAGCTTGGACATGGCGACCGCCTTTTGATTCTCAGTGAATTCGATCGTGAATGCACCTACAGAGGGTTCGATGATACCTGAACCGAAACCTACGATAATTGTGAGAAGAAGAACTACAGACCAGGATGGCAGAAAACCGAGTAATGTATAGGCGGCTACAATACAGATCAGAGCAAGGGTCAGCATCGCTTTTCTTCCGATACGGGCTGTCAGGGCAGGAGCTGCGATTACACCGACAAGAAATCCAAGAAACTGCAGAAATAACAAAAATCCGCCATCACTGTAACCGCGCTCATAATGTGACAATAAAACAGGGAGAAGTGCACCGAGCACAACGCTGGTTATGCCGATTAACAGATAAAAACCGCAGCTTAGAGCGAATATCCTTTTCAAAAGCCCGCCTCCTAGTTGGATAAAAATTTTATATTATGTAATTAATGTTTATTTCATATATAACTTATACCATAAATGCACAAATGTACATGCTTTTTTTGTAAAATAATGTTAATTTTTAAAGGTTGGAAATATTTATTGTGTTATATTTTTTTCTAAAACGATTTCTTGTCGAAAGGGTAGATATGATTCAATTCATATGACCTTTTAACAGGGTTTGGCATCTGTATTGATCGAGAATAGTAAAACGTACATATACAAAAAAACGTTCCCTGTCTGAGTAGACGGGAAACGTTCTGATAGCCTTTTTTTATGATGATACCTGACCTCAACCTATCGCCATTAAGCAGTCTGTACAAAGAAAATTCCATCGAATGGTGCGTGAGCAGACGCGGGACCCTTTCGCAAAAATAAATAACCATTTGCATCGGGAAGACCCAATATATCCCGATAAGGCTCAGGAAAATCTCCGGAATATATTTGACACACCAGTTGATGTTCCTCTAGCAAATGGTCAATTCCTTTCACACCGTTTGGTACAGTGGGAGAGAAAAATGAAAATGCAGGGAACTCCTGATCGTCTAACTCCATCTCAATTAAACGTACGCCGCTTAACGGAATGGGTGGAACGGGACATACGGAAGTGAGTGGACGCGAAGATACCGAGACATAAGTACATCCGGCAACAATATTCTCGTTCCATTCCAGTTCATCTCCCGTATAGGTTACCTGATCCAGAAAATATTCGGAGGCGGAGTAGGTCGAGAAGACCGAGATATATTTATCTTGTGGTAAAGAAGGGATATGGACCTGCTGTGAAAGTGTATTGCAATTGATGGAGAACAGATGTAATAAAGGCTGCCCCTCAGGGTTGAGCGGCCAGTCGGAAACGTACGCAGTTTCTCCACCAATCCACATGCCAGAGTCTTGGTTTGGATCATCGGGGTCAACTGTAAATCGAGTAACTTTGTACATGAGAAACTCCTTCCAGAGTGTAATTTGGCTTTCCTATGTAACGTTGTATGTGTTTTTATATAACAATTTATTGCTTCGTTTCAGTATAAATGAGATGATGTGGAATGAAAATCAGTACAAGGTACTAACTCATTGCATGAAGCGAATGAACGTACCAGCACTCTAAGCACCAGTGGCAATACTATAGATGAGAAGCGGTGACACATGTTAATTAACAAATACATAAGTGAAACGGGATTCTGCTCCCGCAGGGAAACGAACCGTTTAATTGCGGCCGGACGAATAACGATTAATGGCAGGGTATGTGAAAAAGGGGCCGAAGTTGAACCTCACGATGTGGTGCTCATTGATGGCAAGGAGATTCCTCGTAATGACAGCGAACCTGTCTACATTGCTCTGAACAAACCCATCGGTATTGTCTGCACAGCAGCAGCACATGTGGAGGGGAACATCATTCAATATATGAATTATCCTTCTCGCATATTTGCGATAGGCAGGCTGGATAAGGCATCTGAGGGGTTGATTTTGCTTACGAATGACGGAGGCATTGTGAACAAGATGATGCGTTCGGAGCATAATCATGATAAAGAATATGTAGTGACTGTAGACAAACCCATAACTGACGAATTCGTAAAGTCCATGTCTGATGGCGTTGAAATTATGGACGTGGTGACCAAGCCCTGCGAAGTGTATAGGCAAAGTGACAATGTATTTCGTATTATTCTGACACAAGGTCTCAATCTGCAGATCCGCAGAATGTGCAAAGCCTTAGGGTACCGAGTCCTCAAGCTGGAGCGTGTACGAATTATGAATATTACGCTGGATCAACTCGAGCGGGGGCAATGGCGTCATCTGGAACAAGAGGAACTGGAGATTCTGCTGTCTCAATTAATTGAGATAAAATGAATGATTTCTGCGCATGTCAATGGTGGTCAACCACGATGTCCAGTTATATCAGTGAAAAATGAAGCAAACACTAACCCCTATGCGGATTAGTGTTTTTGTTGTTATGCTTGTGTCCTTTTTGTTCTGAAATGTAAGAGCCAAATAGAGTTAAGAACGCACCGAGTACAATCACCCAGGTTATCTGCTCTTGAAGAATCAGTGCAGATGACACAACAGTAATGACAGGCACCAGATAGATATATACACTCGTTTTGATAGCTCCGAGGAGATTTACGGCCCGGTTCCAGGTCACGAAACACAACGCGGAGGCACCCAGACCGAGGTAGAGAATATTGGAGAGATTGGTCATGTTCGTGAAGCGTCCGAGTTCCCAATGGAATTCAAACAAGAATAGAACTGGTAGCATGAAGATCAGGCCATAGAAGAACACCTTGCGGGTCGCACCAATGGTGTGATAACGAAGCACGCCAATTTTTCGCATTAGCACAGAGTAGATCGCCCATACCGCAGGTGCTATGAAAGCAAGCAGATCACCTATCGGATTCAGTTGCAGAATGAAACTGCCGTTCAGTGCGATGAGTAGGATGCCGCTCAAAGCAATCCCGAATCCGATAATGAAGCGGCGAGTGAACTTCTCACCATCTAAGAAGAAGTGTGCGAGCACGGCAGTGAAGAATGGGGCAATGGAAACAATAACCCCCACGTTGGAAGCTGTTGTGTACACCAGAGCAATATTTTCAATAAGAAAATATAACGTCACCCCACATAGTCCTGCTCCAATAAATAACCATTCTTCTCTGAATGAGGCGATCCGCAGTGAACGTGGATAGATCAATAATAGTACCAAATATCCGATCAGGAAACGGAAAAATAGAATCTCCACTGGAGTAAAGTCAATCAGCAGAACTTTGGTCGAGACAAACGTAGTTCCCCAGATCAGTATAGTAAACAAAGCGAGTAGATGTCCGGTAGAGGCTTTAGTGTTCTGATGACCAAGATGACTTGTCATATGATGTTAGTGGTGGCTCGTTTCAACTCGGAATCATGATTGAAGATACGTCTATATTGCTTGGGTGTCAGGCCAATCAGTTTTTTGAAAAAATTCGTGAAATGGCTCTGGTCACTGAATCCTGTCTGTGCAGCTACTTCAATCGGCAGCAGACCTTGTTCCAGCAGACGTTTGGCTTGATTAATGCGAATCGTCTCCAGATAACGGTAAGGTGATATCCCTTTCTGGCGCGTGAATAAACGCAGCAGGTGGTATTTACTCATCTCCGTCAAGTCGGCTAACTCGTTCAGCGAGATGCTTTCCATGTAATGAGCTTCTATGTAATCACATATGCGTCTGATCTCTGTGGTCACATCCTGTGTGGAAACAGGTGGTTCAGCGTCCGAATAATCTCGCAGCAATTGATCCAGTAGTAAGAGTAACAATTCTTCTTTGCAGAAATCCGATTGCTCTTCCAGAATCATCTGATGCAGCTCGTGCAGGGAACCCACAAGTTCACTCTGGTAGAGAACGGGGGATGTAAACCGTGGCAAGTAAGCTTGTCCAGTAATCTCTCTCGCATACTCTCGCATAACCTCAGGCTGGACGTTGATACAGCGATAATCGAGGGTTCTGCCATCGACCTGTTCGCAGGCATGAGGATCATGTGGATTAAAGACAATCATATCTCCGCTATTCAGAATGTATTCTTCGTTGTTGCAGACGAGGTGACGCTTGCCTTGTTCAATGAATCCAATGACATAATAGTCATGAAAATGATTGGGAAACTTCTGCATAATGCCTTCAAATTGATAAGCTTCTAGCTGTAGATCGGTATCAAATACGACAGTCCGGACTTCCTGAGTCATGATGCACCTTCTTTCTGGTATGTTAAAGTCATTATAGGTTGCAAAGAAGGAATTTTCTTGAACGATATTGCTATTGATCGAAGTGTTTGAACGGACAGATATCTATAAAAACAAAATACCCGCAATCCCGGAGGGAAAGCGAGCCCTTTGCTTAGTATAGTGGATTCATGAATTCAAGCCTATATATAGGGGAGAAAAAATCTCTGGAACAATAAGGTATTGTTCTTAGTTTAACGTAGCGAGTGCTTCAGGTGTAAAAGCCTGTATCTCGGATACGCGTCCTTCGCGTACTTTGGCAGCCCATGCTGGATCACCAAGGAGTGCACGTCCCACAGCTACCAGATCAAATTCCTGTTGTTCATATCGCTTCATAAGTTCGCCCATACCTGGATGTGTTGTTTTATCTGCTCCAGCTTCAGGCTCATCTGGCATACCCACAGAACCGACTGTAATAGTGGTTTGACCACTCAGTTTTCTTACCCAACCTGCAAATCCAAGATCAGATCCCTCGAACTCGGGCTCCCAGAAGCGTCGTGTCGAGCAGTGGAAGATATCTACACCTGCGTCAACTAACAAACGAAGGAATTGTTCCAATTGTTCGGGGGTGTCGAACAGTCTGGCTTGATAATCATTCATCTTCCATTGGGAAACCCGCATCGCAATAGGAAAATCAGGACCTACCGCAGCACGAACTGCCATTACAAGTTCAACTGCGAATTGAGTTCGTTTTTGAAGGTCACCACCATAGCGGTCTGTTCTCCTATTCGTTGTTTTCCAGAAAAACTGATCGATCAGAAAACCGTGTGCACCGTGAAGCTCAACTCCGTCAAAACCAATGTTTTGTGCATTGGCTGCTGCATCTGCATAAGCTTGAATCACAGTTACGATCTCCACCTCAGTCATTGGCTCACCTACTTGAGTACCTTCCATATCAACTCCCGATGGACTAAGAGATTCAGCTTCCGGGTGTGGGTTAGATCCTGAAGGACGAACGATTCCCATGTGTAAAATCTGCGGAAAAATCTTGCCGCCGGCTTCATGGACTTGTTCGACCACTTCAGCCCAGCCTTGAAGAGCTGCTTCTCCATACATATGAGGGATTCTAGGCTCACTTGATGCAGATGGATGCTCAATGGTCGCACCTTCGGTAATAATGAGTCCAACACCATGCTCTGCACGCCGACGATAATATGCGGCTACGTCTGGGCCAGGGACACCGTCCGGGGAAAAAGCACGAGCCATGGGGGACATGACGATGCGTGAGGACAGGGTAAGCTTTGAAACAGTGTATGGTTGAAACAAACGCTCTGTAGAAATAATGTTATATTGTGGATTACTCAAAATATACACCTCCATTATGTTGTACCTCTCAGTGGGTACGAGTGCAATGTTAACAAGGTCTATAGGCATGCTCAACCAACAATCGGAGCATTTTGTTGCTTAAGCGAAAGACACGGATTATTGTATGGTGTCTTTGCACTTACTTTCACTTGTTGAACAAATAACACTTATCTATAATGAAGGAGTCTAACCAAATATTTTGTGTACAAAGGAGGATTGGGGCATGTCTGGTGTATTGTCTCCAAACTCGAATGATCCGCGTGTAATCCGCACGCGTCAATTAATCCTTGATGCGTTTTTAAACCAATTAAATCTTAAAAATTTCAACAGCATTACGATTCAAAACATTACGGAACAAGCCACAATTAACAGGGCTACATTTTACGCCCATTTTCAGGATAAATATGCACTGCTTGAAGCCTTGTTATCGGATGCTTTTATGGAATATGTAACAAAAAGGGTGGACCCGGATGCCCGGTTATCAGCCGAAACCATACAGCAACTTATATTTTCATTATGTGATTATCACGTCTCAAGTAATGGTTGCATCAAAAAATATGAGACAGTTGCACCCATTATTGAAGAAAATATCAAGACACAGCTGGAGCAATTCCTTCTTGAATTAATGAGCAAAGTAGCGGGGGATATAGATCCAAAAACGCTGAAAATTACTGCAACCATGCTGAGCTGGTCAATCTATGGCATGACATATCGATGGAATATTGAAGGCGGGCAGGAATCCCCGGCTGAATTAGCCAACAGAGTCGTACCCTATATGATGGGTGGATTGGAATTGTTGAATTAACTTCATTTAACGAAATTGCATGACTATTCGAATGGACATGGGAGGAATAACAAGATGTTTGAACATTTGGTTGTTTTTAAATTTAACGATAAAACCACACTAGCCAAACAGCAGGAATGGGTGGATCAATTACTCGCGTTACAGGAACAAATCCCGGGGATTGTTGCGCTGACCGCAGGGATCAATGCAACAGAAGAAACGGACCGTATCCAAGGTTACACGATTGGCTTGCGAGTGACGTTTGAAGATCAGGAGGCATTGCGCGCCTATGGTCCACATCCTGCTCATCAGGCATTTGTAGCTTCCCTGGATGGTTGGGTGGAAGATGTAATTGTAGTTGATTATGCCATTTAAAGGCGCGAAATCAGAGGTTTAACGAATATAGGAGTTGAAGATTCCCATGTGTTTAATTTTATTTGCTTACAACATGCATCCAAAGTATCTGCTTATATTGGGATCAAATAGGGATGAATTCTATCATAGACCTACGGCTCAAGCACACTATTGGGAAGATCATCCTCATATATTGGCTGGCCGGGATTTGTCGAAAATGGGAACCTGGATGGGCGTAACCGCAGGTGGACGTCTGGCTGCTGTTACGAATTATCGGGATCCAAATGAAGAGATACATGCCAAGGGCTCAAGAGGAGATCTGGTTGCTGATTTTTTAAAGGGAACGTCCACACCTGAGCAATATATGCAACACGCGGAGAGAAGTCGCAATGATTATCCTGGCTACAATTTGTTAGTAGGTGATCCTGAAGACCTCTATTATTATTCTAATGTGGGTAATGTTGTGATGAAGTTGAAACCTGGAATATACGGGATTAGTAATCATTTGATTAATACAGATTGGCCCAAGGTGAAACGTGGGAAAGAAGGGCTGGAGAAAATCATCCAAGGGGAGGACGAAGCAACCCTGACAGAACAAATATTAGGTTTGCTGCAAATGGCAGACCCTTCAGTGGATGAGCTTTTACCCCATACAGGTGTTCCATTGGAATGGGAACGTTTGCTTTCTCCCATCTTTGTTAGAAGTGAGAAATTCGACTATGGGACCAGAGCTTCATCCGTTGTTCTGATGAACAGAGAAGAAGTGTCTTTTACGGAGAGGGTTCACCAGAACGGAGAGGTAATGGAGCAACATTTTAACATCAAGCCTCTTAACTCGACAAGCTGAAAATATGAAATAAATGATGTTCAAACATTATGCATTAACATGAATCAATGAAGTTAAATTCAAAGTTCATGTTTCATTGCTTCTGAGTGTAAAGAATTGTTTGAATTTTCCGCGTCAACTAATATAACACAATATAAACGGTTTGAGAGTACCTTTTGTATAACACGCCCAATTTTAGTTGGACTCTTTATCTCTTATCACAATTCTATGTTATGAATCATGGAACTTCCCTGAATAGTTTATATAATGTGAATCAACATAACATGATTTTGCAACGGTTCTGTTGATTCTAATTTCAGGGGGGCAACGTGGGATGAAAGAAACCAAAAAGATGAGAGTTTTTTCACTGGGGATTCAGCACGTACTCGCGATGTATGCGGGAGCAATTCTGGTGCCTTTGCTTGTGGGCAGAGCACTAAATCTGACTGCAGAGCAGTTGGCGTATCTGGTATCCATTGACCTGTTAACGTGTGGGATTGCAACATGGCTTCAGGCTCGGAAAGGGAAGTACTTGGGTATAGGTTTGCCAGCGGTGCTCGGGAGCTCTTTTGTAGCGGTGACACCCATGATTGCGATTGGATCGCAATACGGAATTCCTGCCATATATGGGTCGATCATCGCAGCCGGGTTATTTATCGTCATCTTTGCCGTATTTTTCAGCAAAATCGTCAAATTGTTTCCGCCAGTTGTGATCGGTACAGTGGTAACCATCATCGGTCTTGCGCTAATCCCAACCGGCATTAAAAACATGGCGGGTGGAGCAAACAGCGAGAATTTCGGAAGTTTGGATAATTTAGCGCTTTCATTTGGTGTATTACTGTTCATTCTAATCCTGAATCGATATGCTCGCGGTTTTGTAAAATCCCTGGCTGTTCTCCTTGGTATTATCGTGGGGACCCTCATCGCAGCCATCATGGGAAAAGTGAATTTTGCCTCTGTACAGGAAGCCTCCTGGTTCCATTTACCTCAACCCTTTTACTTTGGATGGCCTACCTTTGAAATCGGCCCAATCATTACAATGATTATTGTAGGTACGGTGGTTATCATCGAATCTACAGGTGTATTTATGGCTTTGAGCAAAATCTGTGATCAACCGATCAACGAACAAGATCTGGCACGGGGATATCGCGCAGAAGGTCTTGCGTTTGTCCTCGGCGGCATCTTTAATGCTTTTCCATATAATACATTTGCTCAGAATGTTGGTTTGGTTCAGCTCTCCAAAGTGAAAACGACCAATGTTGTTGTTGCAGCCGGAGGTATCCTGGTCTTTCTGGGACTCATTCCGAAGGTGGCTGCTTTTGCAACCATTATTCCAAGTGCTGTCCTCGGAGGAGCGACTGTTGTCCTGTTTGGAATGGTCGTCTCATCCGGGATCAAAATGTTGCAAAACGTCGACTTTGGCAAACAATCCAATCTATTGATCGTGGCTTGCTCCGTTTCACTCGGGCTCGGTGTTACTGCTGTACCCGATCTGTTTGCCCAGCTTCCTCAAAGTATTCGGATTATTGTGAGCGATGGTATTATCACAGGAAGCCTGTCAGCCATCCTGCTTAATGTCTTCTTTAACCTCGCTTTGAAAAAAGGGAGCTTACCAGTACAGCCTGTACAGGCTCAGGAATCACATACGTAATCCTTGTAATAACAGACGTGTCATCTATAGTAGTAAGTGGAATGGATCCAAGATGGTTTTCTGGGAAGTGGAATGCAAGAGAATGATTCCGCTTGGCAAAGAAACCTCTTGGATTTTTTGGTGCTTACGATTCATGAGGAATGCAAAAGACATGCAAATATGCTAAAGTTTCATCAAGAACATTTAATATGTTCGTTTAAGTCAACAACCTCTTGAATTGAATTTCCATGCGACTACATAAATGAGCATTGGTTCACAAGGCTACAATATAACCAAGGGATATCCCTGGTGCAGAAAAGGAGTTGTGATCACCATGCAACAAGAAACGTTGAACAAAGGGTGGAACTTGGAGAATAGTTATGCGCAGTTACCGCAACCCTTTTTTACAAGTCAGGGCGCAGTGCCTGTTGAATCACCAAAGCTGATTATTTTCAATAGACTGCTTGCATCCAGCTTGGGTCTGGATGTGGAGTCTCTTGACAGTGATGAAGGAGCGCAAATTTTTGCAGGTAATTCGATCCCGGAAGGAGCCGAGCCTTTGGCTCAGGCCTATGCAGGACATCAATTCGGCAATTTTAACATGCTTGGAGATGGACGAGCTTTGCTGTTGGGTGAACAGATTACGCCACAGGGCGAGCGAGTGGATATCCAGCTGAAAGGTTCAGGGAGAACACCGTACTCTCGTGGAGGAGATGGACGTGCTGCTGTTGGGCCCATGTTGCGAGAGTATATTATTAGTGAAGCGATGTATGCACTGGGGATTCCAACGACACGCAGTCTGGCTGTGGTATCAACAGGAGAAAACATTATCCGCGAAACAGAGCGGCCGGGTGCTATTTTAACCCGGGTGGCTTCCAGTCATATCCGTGTAGCAACCTTCCAGTATGCAGCCAGATGGGGGTCTATCGACGATCTCCGGGCATTGGCTGAGTATACGTTGCATCGACATTTTCCTGATGTTGCTCAAGCTGAGAATCGCTATCTTCTGCTCCTTCAGGAAGTGATTAAACGGCAGGCGGCACTCGTTGCCCAGTGGCAACGTGTTGGTTTCATTCATGGCGTGATGAACACGGATAACATGGCGATCAGTGGTGAGACCATCGATTATGGTCCGTGTGCCTTTATGGATGCTTACAATCCTTCGACCGTATTCAGCTCCATTGACAGGCAAGGTCGCTATGCTTATGGTAATCAACCGTATATTGCCGGGTGGAATTTGGCTCGTTTTGCCGAGACGCTTCTGCCGTTGTTGCATGAAGATGAAGAACAGGCCGTGCAACTCGCTCAGGATGCTATCGCACAATTTTCTGAATTGTACCATCATCATTGGCTCCAGGGAATGCGTGCCAAACTGGGTTTGTTGGATGAAGAGTCCGAAGATGAAGCATTGATCAAGGAGCTTCTTGAACTCATGGAGAAGCATAGTGCAGATTACACCAATACGTTCCTGGCATTGACCTTTGATAGGTTGGAAGGGACAGCTTTGTTTGGCACGCCAGAATTTGCTGAATGGCATGAGCGGTGGCAAGCAAGATTGGACAGACAGCAAGGGGCGAAAAAAGTCTCTCAGGAGTTGATGAGAACAAGGAATCCAGCGGTCATTCCCCGAAATCATCGGGTCGAGGAAGCCCTTGAGCAAGCGGAGAATCACGGAGACCTTAGCGTGATGGAGAAGCTTTTGGCAGTTCTTTCAGATCCGTTTGCACACTCACCTGAACAGGCTGAATATGCCGAACTACCTGCACAATGTAATACTTCGTATCAGACTTTTTGTGGGACCTGATTGAACAGTAGTAATAAATATGAAGAGGCTGCCTTGGGCAGCTTTTTCATTTTTCATTCTTTCATCGACGTTACTTTATAGAGGCAGGTGCATTCATGTACAACATGTTAAGCAAACAACAATTGGCAGACATCCTTTTACAGCTTTTAGAGCGTACATCTTTCCCTAGGGAACAGATGCAGAACTATGTTAACCGCTTGTTTGAGACCTTTAAATGGGATGGGGTGCCTTATGTAGAGAGTAGAAAAGATACGTATATCGTTCGAATATACGAACGTGGTCTCGTCTCATTGGAGAAACGGGTGAAACAGCCGGATGAAGTCATCTATTGGTTGCTGGAAGATATTATTTTCACCGCGACGCATGTAGGGTTGTTGGAAAGACATGGCGTGGATAATAAAGAGACGCATTTGAACTATACAAATGAAGTGATGAAGGACCTGAACAGGGGTGTCCTGGAAGCCTTCCAGCAGATCGGTGATCCGTATTTACATTGGCATCAGACGGGTAAACGTCAGGAGTTAGAGGGCATGGCATAAAGAAAAGTGAGGTGTGTTACATGAGCGAGCAAGATATTAATGACGTATGGTATGACTATGCTGTGTTATTTGTCGAAAAAAAGAATGAATCTGAACAGGGCTGGGCATCGTTGACTTCGAACGAGCAGGACATTGCAGCTTTATGGCTGTTAGAGGCGGATGTCTTTAACGGCGGTTTTATACAGTTTTTCTGTAACTGGGGGGAAGAGGTATACCGTTATGCGTTGCGGGCATTACATATCATTGATGCGACTCAAGTCGTGGAGATTATAACGTCAGCATACGGCTGCATTGAGCACTTGAAAGAGGATGAAAGGCTTACCGAACTGTGGGATATTCCTAAATTCCTGACAAAGGCACAAGAGCAGCAGTTAGATGCGCTGGATCAGCAGTTTTGGAACAATGAGGATCAGATCGCGGAGAAAGCCTATGGTTATTATCACGGAAAATTGAACATGATGATCATATAATCTGGTTTCAACTATGCATCCGTTGTTCTGTTCGAAGATTAATACTTGGTCTTGCAATGACTGAAACGTTCGGCTATACTTGCTATAAATTGAATACATGAATCACGTTGATAGAGCGCAGTAGCGGCTTTGTCCCTGTTACAGAAAGTCAGGGGTTGATGGAACCTGATACATACAAGGGCTGCGAATTACACTCTGGAGTACTTGGGTAATGCCAAGCGGATGGGCAAACGATATATTGCCAAAAGTGGTATGGATAATGTGTTAAGGTCACGTGTTGTCCATGCAATTTGGGTGGTACCACGGTTATGATAATCGTCCCTGTGTCTAATGAAGACAAGGAGGCGATTTTTTTGTGTCCAAAAAAGCCGTTCCAGCGTGTAGTTTCGTAATTTAACGTTGATCATGACTGAATCTTGAGGATAGAAAAGGGGTTATACACATGAATATTATTGATGAACTACAGTGGCGTGACGCCATTAACCAGCAGACAGATGCAGAGGGACTGCGTGAGTTGACTGAAACCAAATCAATCTCATTGTACTGCGGCGTTGACCCTACGGGGGATAGCATGCATATCGGACATCTCATTCCATTCATGATGCTGAAACGTTTTCAACTGGCAGGACACCGTCCGGTTATTTTGATTGGTGGAGCTACAGGTACGATTGGTGATCCAAGTGGTCGGCAGGCAGAACGTTCTTTGCAAACGATGGAGCAAGTGCAGGAGAATGTGGATGCACTGACAGCGCAGATGAAGAAGTTGTTCGTAACAGACGGTGATAATCAGGTTCGCATGGTCAACAACTATGATTGGACGCACAAAATCAATGTGATTGAATTCTTGCGTGACTACGGCAAAAACTTTAACCTTAACACAATGTTGGCTAAGGATGTGGTTGCGAGCAGACTGGAAGGCGGAATCTCGTTCACCGAGTTTTCCTACCAGATCCTTCAATCACTCGACTACCTGCACCTGTTCCAGAACGAAGATGTACAGCTTCAAATCGGTGGTTCGGATCAATGGGGTAACATCACAAGTGGTCTCGATCTGATTCGTAAAAAAGAAGGATCTGAAGCGAAGGCGTACGGTCTGACCATTCCACTCATGCTCAAATCTGACGGTACGAAATTTGGTAAAACAGCTGGCGGCGCAATCTGGCTTGACCCGAACAAAACAACACCATTTGAGTTCTACCAGTTCTGGGCGAATACAGATGACCGTGATGTCATTAAATACTTGAAATACTTTACTTTCCTCAGCAAAGAACAAATCGAAGCTTTGGCTGAAAAGGTAGAGACAGAGCCGCACAGACGTGAAGCACAGAAAGCACTCGCGGAAGAAATGACAAAATTCGTTCACGGCGAAGAAATGCTCGAACAGGCTAAACGTATTACAGCGGCGCTGTTCAGTGGTGATATCCGTTCCCTGACAGCAGATGAAATCGAGCAGGGTTTCAAGGAAATGCCAACATTCGAAACGGACGGGGAAGCGAAAAATATCGTCGACTGGCTCGTAGATCTGGGGTTGGAGCCATCCAAACGCCAGGCGCGTGAGGATGTCACTAAAGGCGCTATCTCCATGAACGGTGAGAAAATCACGGAGCTTGAATTCACAGTGTCGGCAGAGCATGCCATTGGCGGTAAATTCATTATTATCCGTAAAGGTAAGAAGAACTACAGCCTGGTTAAACTTCAATCGTAGTTTCCAAGAATTAGAACGTAACACAGAGACGTATAGAGACTACAATAGACGCACAAATAGAGCTACAAATACAGAAACAAAAAGACCGCCTTCCATCTCTGTCAGGCGACAGAGGGGAGGCGGTCTTTCGTATATCAGGCCAGTGAGTGACCTATCTTATTGATTAACGATCGCTGTGATTTCTTCATCCAGATCAAGTCGCACATTTTCACGGTACGCCCGGATGTTGTATTCACTGTGCAGGTAACGAAGAATCGCTTCAATCATATTGGACTCGACCAGATATTGACTGCGTCCTTGGATCCAAACTTCAGCGGAATAACCTGTATCTTCTTCCCAGCTCAGTTCTACATTCACATCGGTTGGACGTACACCCTTACGTTCTGCCATATGAATACAGATTGCATTCACAATTTCATCCATGCTCAGAACCATAGAGATTAGTACCGTCCGTTTCTGTTACGGTCATCATCACGATCATTGCGACGGTCATAACGACCATCCGCTGCAGGTTTGCGACGATTGGAGATGGCTCTGAAGAGTGCCATAGCCAGCATAACAATCAACATAATTGCTGCAACGTTCACGAGCAATCCAAGGATGTTACCCAGAGCGCCCATGCCACCGAACAATCCGCCAAACATCATACCAGCAAGACCACCAAGCATCATGCCTTTCATGAATCCGCCGCCACCGCCGAAGAATCCGCCACGGTTCGTTGTAGCTGCTCCATTGCTGGAATTGTTATTCGTATTCGATTTGCTTACATTGCTGTCGGATTTCTTAGGTGTATTGCTATAACTTTTCGTACCGGATTTGAATCCGCCACCACGTCTTGCATCTGCAGAATCCGGATTCGTTACTCCCACTGTTGCGAACAATAATGTAAAGGCCATAAATACCATCATTAGATGTTTAACTCCGAATTTTTTCTTCATTGTAAAGATCGTAACCCCCCGCTTAATTTGTTTGAATCGCCCAAAAATGGGCCTTACTCATGTAATACGGTCAACTTGCAGGAACGTTTCAAATTTTATTAAATTTCTGAAACGCTTGGACTTGGGTCTTGAATTGCAGCTTGGCCATCAAGCAATTGGGTAACCCAATGACACCATTCCAGGCCTGTTTGTGCGTGCATTAACCCTTTTTGTACCAGGATGTAGCTTCCAAAATCTCGGTTGCCTACACGAAGATTATCCTGAGGTATACGTGACTTCAGATCCTCGAAATAACGTATGCGTTCCATAAACCAGCTTTTACGCTCGTTAAGAATGCGTCTCATGCTTCCGTCTTCCGCTATGCCAACACACAAAATACGCAAATTAAATTCATCGCGTGTAACCGGTGCGGTAACAGGAGTAATCATCCATTCCAAGAGCTTTTCAATGCCTTTTTCCGTAACTGCGTACATTTTCTTGTCCGGTTTGTCAGACTGTTGTACCCAGCGGGAGGCCAATAACTCATCGTTTTCCATCTTGGACAGGAGTGGATAGATCTGGCTGTGTTTCGCCTGCCAATGTGGCTGGATTTTCAGCATCAGATCATAGCCCGATGACTCCTCGCGGGTAAGCAGCCCGAGTAATCCGTAGGAAAGTATGTTCATGCACATGTCTCCTTAATATTAGGGCTAGGTCAGAGAGAACAATCGTTTTTACTTTCTTTGACCGCTTTCATAAAAAGTGTACACTGAAACTGTATGGTTTGACAACCTGACAGAGCAACTGCCTTAATTTAGACAAAAAAAGTGCGAACCATAAGGTCCGCACTCCAAACCATTTAGAGAGATGCCTGTTGTCCATACCCCTCAGCGACAAGATCAAGCTCACCTGTGGCAGAATCGATAACCATGCCGTGGACGGGTACATTGGGAGGAAGTAAAGGATGCTTCTTGATCACTTCCACAGTATGTTTTACCCCTTCTTCGACGCTGTCAAACCCGCGCAACCATTTTTGCAAACGGATGCCAGAGTTCTCCAGGGTTGTCATGACTTCTTCCGATACGCCACGCTCAACCATATGTCCAATCATGGTCTCAGCGTGAAGGGAAGCCATACCACATTCCGTATGCCCCACTACCAGGACTTCATCTGCACCCAGTTCATAGATGGCGACAAGTACACTACGCATTACACTCCCGAAAGGCTGAGAGATAATTGCGCCTGCGTTTTTGATGATTTTCACATCACCGTTTTTCAAGTTCATAGCCTTGGGCAGCAATTCCACCAAACGTGTATCCATACAAGTGATGATAACCATCTTTTTGGTTGGAAACTTGCCAGCCGTATACTTTTCGTATTCTTTGGTCTCGACAAATGATTTGTTGTAAGTCAAAATCTCTTGAATGTTGTTCATGTCCATTGCCTCCTGTTATCCAATACGACGAGCACGGCCACTTGCATATGATGCAGCTTGTCCTACACGCCTTTGCTTTAATAGTATTTCACGGTCAGCAGATGGAATTACTCCAACCCTTTAGAGGTTGTTCAAAAAGTCCACTTTTGATTACAAATCATGCCTGAGGGCATCATCAGCATCGAAGTTGAACGCCATTTCTATCTTCGCGGTAATGAAAACCAGACTTTTTGAACACGTATCTTTAGGAGAACAATGCAATTTTCATCTGTTAAAAGTTGATTATACGCAATGCAAAAAGTATCATCAATAGGGTATAACATTTTTTTTGAAGAGGTGAACGATAACAATGGATAAACAAACACAGGAACATTTGGAATCCTTCCGTAATCTGGCTCGTAAAATTAAGAGCTATCATGAAGCCATTGGTTTGCTTCACTGGGATCTGCGCACAGGTGCGCCGAAAAAAGGCGTTCCGACTCGTTCGGAGACGCTGGGTATGTTGTCCACCGAAGCATTCAAGCTGCAAACCTCGGCTGACATGAAGACTTACCTGGATGCATTAACGACTCCAGCAGTATTGGAACAGCTCGAAGATATAGATCGTCGTCTGGTTGAAGATTGCAAGAAAGAATATGATCGCAGTCAATCCGTACCACCTGAGAAAGTACAAGCTTATACCGTGCTAACAGCCAAGTCGGAAACAGCATGGGAAGATGCCAAGCATAATAGTGATTTTGCAGGATTCTCACCTTATCTCACAGATATCGTTAAGCTCAAACAGGAGTTTATTGATTATTGGGGTGTGAAGGATACACGTTATGATACGCTGCTTGATATGTATGAACCAGATCTGACGGTTGAGAAAGTGGACGCTGTGTTCGCCCGCCTCAAAGCACGTTTGGTGCCTCTACAAGAGAAGATTAATGCTTCAGAAAACAAGCCAAATACAGAGTTCCTGAATCAGTTGTTTGACACCAAACAGCAGGAAAAATTCAGTCTGTTCATCCTGGAACAAATGGGCTATGACTTTGAAGCTGGACGATTGGACGAGAGTGTTCATCCTTTTGCAACGGGTCTTAACCCGGGTGATGTGCGGATCACAACACATTATCTGCAAGATGATGTAGCAAGCGCAGTATTCAGTTCACTGCATGAGGGTGGACATGCCCTGTACGAGCAAAATATTGATGACAGTCTGGCGGGTACCCTTCTTGCCGAAGGAACGTCCATGGGGATTCATGAGTCCCAGTCCCGTCTTTGGGAAAACATGATTGGTCGCAGCCTGCCATTCTGGACACGTTATTACAAAGATTTGCAGCAGCATTTCCCGCAACTGAGCGAGGTTGAACTGGAAGATTTCTATCGTGCAATCAACCGGGTGGAGAGTTCACTCATTCGGATCGAAGCGGATGAACTGACCTATAACTTGCATATTATTATCCGATATGAGATCGAGAAAATGTTATTCAACGATGGTCTGGAAGTGAAAGACCTGCCAGAGACCTGGAATGCAAAATACAAGGAATACCTAGGTATTATGCCAACGAATGATGGAGACGGTGTTCTTCAGGATGTTCACTGGTCTGGTGGTGACTTTGGTTACTTTGCTTCGTATTCTCTGGGTAATATGTATGCAGCTCAAATTCTACATACATTGCGCAAGGAAATGCCGGAGTTTGATACCCTCATTGCCGAAGGTAATCTGATTCCAATTAAGGAATGGCTTGCAGACAAGATCTACCGGTATGGTAGAAGTCGCACACCTTCCGAATTAATTGTTGCCATAACGGGTGAAGAATTGAACCCGGATTATCTGGCTGATTACCTGGAAGCCAAATATGCCGAGATTTACAAGCTGTAGGTATCCCCGTAAATAACATACTGAATAACATTTCGAAGAGCTGAAGAGTCGGGCAACATTGCCCGGCTCTTTTTTGCATTTAAGTTCTTAACCTTTTGTTGGGCATCGGCATATCCATAATAGAGAGAAACTGCTGAAACCAGTGAAGGAGGGAAACAACATGAAATACACGCCATGGTTCGTCCGGGGCATTGTTATTCTGCTGATTATCATTGTGGCGCTCACCAGCTGTAATAAGGAAGAGAATGAAGCCAAGATTACGATTGGCGAAGTGACTCGTTCGGTATTTTACGCACCGGAGTATGTGGCTGTGGCTCAAGGTTTTTTTGAAGAGCAGGGACTTGAGGTGGATATTCAAACGACTGCTGGTGGTGACAAAACGATGGCGGCATTACTCGCAGGTTCGGTGGATATCGCACTGGTAGGGGCGGAGACGTCCATATATGTCTATCAGCAGGGAGCGGAAGATCCGGTCATTAACTTTGCCCAGCTCACCCAGACGGATGGTACATTTCTGTTCGCTCGTAACACAGAAGGTAGCTTCGATTGGGAGCAACTGAGGGATTCCACATTTCTCGGTCAACGCAAAGGCGGCATGCCGCAAATGGCAGGGGAGTTCGCACTGAACAAACATGGCATTGATCCGCAAAGTGATCTGGAGCTGATTCAAAATGTGGACTTTGCCAACATTGCGTCTGCTTTCGCCTCAGGCACGGGAGATTATGTTCAACTGTTTGAACCCCAGGCATCCATCTTTGAACAAGAAGGTCGGGGTAAGGTTGTTGCATCGTTTGGCACAGAAGGTGGTCTTCTGCCTTACACCGTCTTCATGACGAAACAGAGTTATCTTAACGACAATAAGGATATCGTACAGAAGTTTACGAATGGTCTACACAAAGCGCAGGCATGGGTGGATTCTCATACGGCTGAAGAGATTGCTGAAGTCATTTCTCCTTTTTTCAAAGACATCGATCCAGCCATTTTGGTAAGCAGTGTGAACCGTTATAAGGAACAGGGCAGCTATGCAACGGATCCGATCATTGATGAGGAAGAGTGGAACAATCTACTTGATGTCATGAGTGCCGCTGGAGAGTTGAAAGAACGTGTAGATTTGAATGCCATTGTGGATAATGCCTATGCGGAAGAAGCTACAAAATCAAAGTAATGGGGTATTCAGGAAAGGAAGTGAGCAGAATGCCTGAATCCGAAAGTGTGATCCGACTGGAGGGGATCTCTCAAGTATATGTCAGCGAGCGGGAAGCTTCCTTGGTGATTGAGGACTTGAGTCTGGAGATCCAAAAAGGAGAGTTCGTCAGTCTGGTTGGACCGAGTGGATGCGGTAAAACGACATTGTTGTCGATCATCGCCGGGCTGCTCACACCCACCCGAGGAGAGGTTAAGGTTAAAGGTAAACCCGCTCTCGGCCCCTCAGCACAGATTGGTTATATGCTTCAACAGGACTATCTGTTTCCGTGGCGGACCATTCTGGATAATGCATTAATCGGTCTTGAACTGACAGGCAGACTTGATGAACGGAGCCGTGAGCGTGTACGGGAACTGCTGGTAAGTATGGGGTTGGCCGGAACGGAGAATCAGTACCCGTCAGAACTTTCAGGGGGGATGAGACAGCGAGTGGCTCTGGTGCGCACGTTGGCAACCGACCCGGGGATTTTATTGTTGGATGAACCATTCTCAGCACTTGATTATCAAACCAAGCTGCAATTGGAGGATCTGGTCTCGGACACGTTAAAACAGTTTGGCAAAACATCTGTTCTCGTCACCCATGATTTGTCTGAAGCCATTGCGGTCAGTGACCGCGTCATTGTACTGGATCGCAAACCGGGCCGCATCCGTCGTGAATTTATCATTCCCGATGGAATTCGTAAATCTCAGCCGTTTCATGCCAGGGAGCAAGAAGGATTTAATGCGTTGTTTCAGGCATTGTGGAGTGAACTGGATCAGTCCGGGGGAGGTGAGGAAGACGCGTGAATCCAATGAATCCGAAGCAGGAAAAGCGTGACGAATGGATGGGGCAGCTGCATCGGAATCATATTCAGCAGGTGGCCAGATGGCGACATCAAGTGCTTGCCGTACAGTTATCTATGTTAGTATGTATGTTTTTGCTATGGGAAGTGGCAGGCAGACTCCGTTGGATTGATGTACTGTTATTCAGTTATCCGAGTAAGGTTTTTGCTCAGATTGGCAAGGACATCGCTAGTGGCGAGTTGTGGGCACATGTTGGGGTAACCGTAGGGGAAACGGCAGTTGGTTTTTTACTGGGAACACTGGTGGGAACCTTGCTTGCGGTTTTAATTTGGTGGTCTCCTTTTTTGTCCAAAGTGCTGGACCCCTATATGGTTGTATTCAACAGTATGCCAAAGGTAGCACTTGGCCCAATCTTTATTGTGATGTTCGGCGCGGGTTTTACAGCGATTGTTATGACCACATTGTCCATCACGGTCATTATCACGACACTAGTGGTGTATAACAGCTTCAATGAAGTCGATCCCAATTATATTAAAGTCATTCGTACGTTTGGTGGAGAACGTTCCGAGATTTTTACAAAAGTTGTATTACCTGCTTCTTTTCCGGCGATTGTATCCACCTTGAAAGTGAACGTTGGCATGGCTTGGGTGGGTGTAATTGTGGGTGAGTTTCTTGTCGCCAAACAAGGGCTCGGTTATCTCATTATCTACGGATTCCAGGTATTCAACTTCACACTTGTACTATCAAGTCTGTTAATTATTGCTGCAGTTGCAACAGCCATGTACCAACTTGTTGTCTATGCAGAACGCAAAATGCTGGCTGGCCGCAGGTGATTCGGAAGTGTTTTACTCGTAATGTGACCGGGTATGATATGTATACAATTTCACAAGGGGTGTCACGTTGCCCGATACCGTAAAATCAAGTACCATATTTAGTATGATTATTCCGCGCAGATCCGGAATGAATGCGATGATTGGAGAAGAGGGCCTTGAGGTTCTGTCGCAACGATCTAACTTGCCAGCGTCCCTCATTCGGGGCGTGTTGCTGTGACCGGCATGCATGCGCATGTCGGTTGATGTCGTCTAGTTTACATTTGGATGAGACATACTAGTCATGATAAATGAATGAGGCGACGAGCTGGCTAAGAATTTTTTTTGCAGCTTAGAGGAGATGGAATGTTAAATGGGTTTTAGGGTAATTAAAACTGCAATCGCCGCATTAATGGCTGTATTGATTGCAGACTGGTGTCGCTTGCCGGGACCAACATCAGCGGGATTGCTTGCCATTCTTGGCGTGGATGTAACGAGAAAACGAAGTATTCGCACCATATCGGCGCGGTTCTTTGCTTCCGTAGTTGGACTTTTATTTGCAAGTGTACTTTTTCACTTTCTAGGCTTCCATTATTGGGTGCTGGCGGTATACATATTGATCGCATTCCCGGCTATTGTCCGGGTAGGCTTCAAAGAAGGTATTGTTACAGGTTCTGTTGTGGTGTTTCGGGTGTTTGGCGGCGGGGAGATGGACGTGCATGTCATCCTCGTACAGATTGCTTTGCTGTTAATTGGTCTTGGTTCCGCAATGGCGGTTAACCTGGCCTATATGCCGGCAGCAGATCCACAGATGTTGCGCATTCGCAAACGAATCGATGAACTCTTCTCGAAGATTTTCAAGGAATTTGCGGCCACGCTACGTAATCCCAATGAAGCATGGGCGGGGAGAGAGCTGATTGAAGCAGATAAAGCGATTCTGGGCGGTATTGATGCTGCCAAACGTTCTCTGGAGAATCAGGTGATTCATCCGAATGAGGAATGGAGCGTCTACTTCTATATGCGCAAAACGCAGTTGGACTCCATCCAGCACATGATGCATCTCGTGTCCCAGATCTATCAGAAGATGCCACATGCGGAAATGGTCTCGGAGCTGTTCGATCAGCTTAGTCAGGATGTACTTACTGAATCTTACACCGGACGAACTGAAAAACTTCTTGCGGATGTGCAAGAAGAATTCAAACGTATGGAGCTGCCGGATACAAGGGAAGAATTCGAGATTCGTTCTGCAATTCTCCAGCTGTGCCGTGAACTCGCGCTGTATCTGAAAGTCGCGAAGAAGGACAAAGCACCGTCCCCAATCTCGGACCGGTCCCAATCTACAAACGAATAATAGAAAATAGTTGTCACCCTAGACGAATGCCCTGCATACACTTGTAGTGAATGATTGTATGGAGGAGGTTTAAAGATGTCATTGAGTCATAAACATCAATGTAGAGAGATTATCACGAAGGCGATCTGCGGCAAAGGTCGTAAGTTCTCTACCGTAACACATACCGTGACTCCGCCAAATGGTCCGACAAGTATTTTGGGGGCTTGGATTATCAACCACCAATATGAAGCCGTATCAGCGGGTGACGGAATTGAAGTTATTGGTACTTACGATATCAACATTTGGTATTCCTATGACAAGAATTCGCAGACGGATGTAGCCAAAGAAACGGTGTCGTATGTAGAACATGTGCCTTTGTCCTATCTGGATCCGAAACACCGGACTTCCACAGTGGAGGTATCTGCGGATGCAACGCAGGAACCTAGCTGTGTGGAAGCCACAGTATCAGCAGGTGGAAGCAGTGTAATTATCCGGGTAGAACGGGAATTTGCTGTGGAACTCGTTGCCGAGACTAAAGTTTGTGTGAAGGTCTGCACAGATGGTTGCGGTGATTACGAAGACAAGGACTATGACTTTGGCAGTGCGGATGGAGATTATGACGATCTCGATCCCGATCTGCTCGACGATGAGCTGTGAGATTGACGCCTGTATTTGATAACCTAAGGTATCATATGCGCCAGAAGGCGCGGTGAAGAGGGCGTAAGCCCTCTTTCTTCCTAAATATTGAAAAATGGGTGGTAACGAGCCTCGCAATGTGCCTGGAATACCTTTCACGGGAAGGCTCCGCATTGCGGGGTTATTTTTATTTTAGTTGCATGATCCGGGAGGGGGGACGTAATGAATGTGATGGAACAAGCGGAGGAAGCGCTGCGCCGATATGAAAGGATGACTTCTGGAGAACGTGCAGAACGGTTGAAACAGGCAGGCATTGAAGTATTGTCACTGCACGATCGGCGCAAACGTGAACCAGGCTTGCGTGTACGCTATGACGTAGAGATAAGCTGTCTGCAGGCGATTCGGATCAAACGTAAGGATACTAGTGGCATGGGAAGGGCACAGGAAACTCTGTTGGAGCGTGAAGCGAGTTCAACCTTATTCAAGCGCATAGAACGACTTGCGATCAAAACGCTGTATACGCTAGGACTGGATCATGGAGCTGTTCGAATGGAATCCTCAGGGAACGGCGGTTGTGCAGTGATTTCGATTGATCCATGTCCCTGGAAAGGGGTGACCAACCTTGCTACTACCTATAGGGAAAGCTGGAAGCAGCATCAGGAACTGCTGGATGAGGAAGTAAGTCACAGACCTATTCCAATACTCGGCATGGACCCGGAGTTTCTTCTGGTGCAGATGCCGGAATCCAAAATCGTACCCGCCTCCAGATTTCTTGAACGTACAGGAATGGCAGGCTGTGATTCCGTCACGATTGGTGGACGGCGCATATATCCGGTTGCCGAACTGCGACCGGCTCCCAGCTCCGAACCACGAGAACTGCTGGCTCATCTGATGAGGGCATTCGCAGCCGCTTCCCGCAGCATTAGTGATCACTCACTCATCTGGCAGGCAGGCGGGATGCCACAGCGTGGGTTACCTCTAGGCGGTCATATTCATTTTAGCGGGATGAATCTTACCGGGGAACTGCTTCGTGCACTGGACAATTATCTGGCATTGCCACTGGCATTTCTGCAAGACCCACGAGGATCGGGAAGACGACCCCGTTATGGAGCACTTGGTGATTTTCGCCTGAAATCCTATGGTGGGTTTGAGTATCGTACGTTACCCAGCTTTCTTGTATCGCCCCTTGTTGCGAAAGGTGTTGTGGCCTTGGCAGGTCTGATCGCGAGCGGGTATACTCAATTACGGCAGCGTCCGTTAGCGAAAGCTGAGGTCCATGCCGCTTTTTATGAAGGAAAGCGCGAAGTGATTAAGGAACACATTCCAACTCTGGTAGATGATCTGAAGAGGTTGGATGGATATGCACGTTATGAACGGTATGCATCTCCGTTAATCCTTCAATTAAAACTGGGAAGAACTTGGGATGAGAGCCGCGATATTCGCAAACTCTGGAATATTCGGGCAGGTTCATGAAGTACGGACGTTTTTTTGATATAATAAGAAACAAGTCTTTTATGAGTAATAAGCTACTACGGAAGATATGGAGCAGCAACCCTTGAAGGAAGTGGCGATTAGCCAACACATAAGGCGGAGGCGCAAACACAGTGCCTGACCGTCTTATTGTCCTTCCAGGACGCGTTTCTTCCTGACATTATAGGAACGGGATGGAGGATATTCATCATGGCTCAGTATACGCCAATGATTCAACAATATTTGCAAGTGAAGGCCGAAGCACAAGATGCTTTTCTATTTTTTAGACTGGGTGACTTCTATGAACTGTTCTTCGAGGATGCGATTAATGCTTCCCGTGAACTTGAGATCACGCTGACCGCACGCAACGGAGGCACGGATGATAAAATTCCGATGTGTGGTGTACCTTATCATTCGGCTGACAATTACATACAGCGTCTGATTGAAAAAGGATATAAAGTTGCGATATGTGAACAGATGGAAGATGCAAGTGTAACCAAAGGCATGGTACGACGTGAAATTGTACGTGTGGTTACACCGGGAACGGTAATGGAAGGCAAGACACTCGGTGACAAGTCCAACAACTACATGGTGTGTCTTACAGGTAATCAAAATACGCTGGCGCTCGCGGCCTGTGATCTGTCAACGGGTGAGTTGTATGTGACATCCGTACCCTATTCCAAGGAATGGCTCAAGGATGAAATCGGCATCTACGAACCATCGGAGCTGGTGGGGGATGCAGCGCTGCTTGAAACGGTAGAAGCCGAGGCGTCTCCAATCGGTCGTCCTGTGGTCTACACGTCGTGGACAAAAAATAAGGAGGATCTGGTCCGTCAGCAGTTTGGCGAGGCTGTCTGGGCAAGATTAGAGCCTGAACGTCAAGCGTGTATTGCACGTCTTTTCTCCTACCTGAGCGAGACACAGAAACGTTCTTTGGGACAATTAACACAAATCTCAACGTATGAGCCAGATCATTATATGATCTTGGACCCGTTTACCCGCCGGAACCTGGAATTGGTGGAAACCGTGCGTGAACGCTCCAAAAAAGGTTCATTACTCTGGTTGCTTGATCGGACTGAGACGTCCATGGGTGCAAGAATGCTGCGTCGTTGGGTCGATAAGCCATTGTTGCAAAAAGGGAAGATCAATGAGCGTCTGGAAGCGGTAGATACGCTGTACAACCAGTTTATATTGCGTGAGGACTTGCGGGCAGAACTCAAAGACATCTATGATCTGGAGCGCTTGGTAGGTCGCATTGCGTTTGGTAATGCCAATGGTCGAGATCTGAATGCACTTAAGTCATCGCTGGAGAAAATTCCAGGACTTCGTCAGCATTGCGCAGGATCTTCTTCCGCAACATTGCAGCATATTGCCGAAACGATGGATGATTGCAATGATCTGCGTGAAGCTATCGGGCAAGCCATTGTGGACGAGCCGCCGGTATCGGTAAGGGACGGAGGTCTGATTCGTGAAGGGTATCATGAACGTCTGGATGAATTGCGTGAGGCTTCGGTTAACGGGAAGCAGTGGATTGCGGAGCTGGAAACGCGAGAGCGTGAGGCGACAGGCATTCGATCGCTTAAAATTGGATATAACAAAGTGTTTGGTTATTATATCGAGATCACCAAGTCCAATCTGTCCGCGTTGCCAGAGGGACGTTATGAACGTAAACAGACACTTGCCAATGCAGAACGTTACATTACGCCGGAGTTGAAGGAAAAAGAGACGCTGATTCTCGAAGCTCAGGACAAAATGATTGATATTGAGTATGGGCTGTTCGCAGAGCTGCGCGAGCGGCTGAACAAAGAGATTGCAAGATTGCAGAAGCTGGCCGAACAGGTTGCAGAGATTGATGTATATCAATCTTTTGCGGTGATTAGCGCTGAGCGTAACTTTGTACGGCCTACGCTGACCGACGGTTATGACCTGGTTGTGGAAGAAGGACGCCATCCGGTCGTCGAGGCGGTCATGCGAGATGGCGCATTTATTGCCAATCACACGGCAATGACCAAGGAAGAGGCCCGTATTCTGCTGATTACCGGTCCAAATATGGCTGGTAAGAGTACGTATATGCGACAGGTCGCTTTAATCTCCATTTTGGCGCAAGTGGGTTGTTTTGTACCTGCGGGTCAGGCCGAAGTGCCGATCATGGATCGCATTTTCACACGGATCGGTGCCGCGGATGATCTCATTGGCGGACAAAGCACATTCATGGTGGAGATGGCCGACATTCAGGTCATGACGGACAAAGCCACACCACGTAGTCTGATTATTATCGATGAATTGGGACGCGGAACGTCGACCAGTGAAGGTATGGCGATTGCTCAGTCTGTTATTGAATATGTACATGATATTATTGGCTGTAAAGCTCTTGTATCAACTCATTTCCATGAACTTGCTCATCTGGAGGAGAGTCTGGACAAGCTGGCCAACTACTCGATGGCGGTACAAGAGAGCGGTGACAAAGTTAATTTCCTGCGCAAATTGATTGCCGGGGCAGCCAGCAGCAGTTATGGTATCTATTGTGCACGCCTTGCAGGTCTCCCTGATAGCATTATTGAGCGGGCGAATGGACTATTGCATGGGTTCGAACATGCGGCCGCGCAAGTAGCTGTGGGCAGTGAATATATCGGAAACGAGAAGCAGGAAGAAGGCTTGAAATTAAAAGGTGGAGAATTCCAGCACACGGATTCAGCACCATTAATCCGGGAACACGAGATTGAGGAGAGTGCAGAGTACACACCTTCTATTGAAGATTCGCTTGGGAAGCAACATGCCAAGAAATCAAACAGCAAAGGACAGTCCAGCGCAAACCATTCGGATGTGGTTCAACTGTCCATCTTTGGAGATGATGAGCCGAATGTGGCAACGAAACCGGATGTAGTTGCGGTGGATAAACCAGCGCGAGAATTCATCCGTACGATGAAAGATATCGATGTCATGAATATGACGCCTCTTCAGGCGATGCAGATATTGAATGATCTCAAATTGAAGGCACAGCAATTATCCTGAGTATAAGGGAGGGGAAAACCTGTGGCGAAAATACATGTGCTTGATGAACATATTGCCAACCAGATCGCGGCGGGTGAAGTGGTCGAACGGCCTGCTTCAGTTGTCAAAGAGTTGCTCGAAAACTCGGTGGATGCAGGCGCCACCAAAATTGAAGTGACGGTGGAAGAGGGCGGACTCCTCAGTATTCGTGTCAAAGACAATGGTACAGGTATTGAGCCAGAGGACATGGAAACCGCCTTTTATCGTCATGCGACCAGCAAAATAGCCCATGGCCGAGATCTGTTTCAGATCACAAGTCTTGGATTCCGTGGCGAAGCCTTGGCGAGTATTGCCGCCGTGTCCAAGGTAGAGGTATTGTCGTCAAGTGACAATGATGGGCGGGGGCGCCGCATCGTAATTGAAGGCGGGAACCTTCGCACTCATGAAGACGCAACCTCACCTCAAGGTACAGATTTTGCAGTGAGAGAACTATTTTACAATACACCTGCTAGACTCAAATATATGAAAACGATCCAGACGGAACTGGGACATATATCAGATGTCCTATACCGGATGGCGATGTCTCATCCAAACATTTCGTTCCGACTGCGCCATAATGAGAATGTGCTGCTTCAGACGTTGGGCAACGGCGATCTGCTACAAGTGGTTGCAGCGATCTATGGGACAAGTGCTGCCAAAGCGATGCTTCCCATCCAGGGAGAAAGTCTGGATTACCGGGTGAGCGGGCTGATCAGCCTGCCAGAATGGACACGAGCGAATCGTAATGGTATGTCAACGATTGTTAATGGGAGATTTGTTCGCAATTACGGTCTCAATCAGGCGATTCTCAAAGCCTACCATACCTTGCTGCCGATCAATCGCTTCCCACTTGTCGTGGTGCAGTTGGAGATGCACCCCTCTCTTGTGGATGTGAACGTGCATCCGGCGAAGTTGGAGGTTCGCTTTAGCAAGGAACCAGAACTGTATGAATTCATAGAGACGACGTTGCGGGGGATACTCCGGCAGGAGGTACTGATTCCACAGGTCAAAAAACAGCAGATTCGACGTGGAGACGATAGTTCCTTTATTCAGGAACAATTCCTCTTTCCACGTGGTCCGCTGAAAGATGCATCTGATGCAGAAGGATATGGGCAACAAGGGCCACTTGGGAAACCTATTGCTGCACCTCTGAAGTTAACTACAGAAGATGATGATCTGGATTTGGATGCTCCGGCGGATGTGTCTACAGCACAGTTGGTATCTGAACAGGGTCACTCAGTGCCGTTGCCCGAAGCTCCACCTGAGGTTACACAGCCCCCGGAGCAGTTAGAAAGTTGGAACGGGGATATTTTGCAGAAGATTGCTAGTCATGGCGAGGGGCAGACATCCGCTAACGTGCAAGAAGGCACTAAGGATGTAAGTACAAGTTCAAATACAAGTTCTACCGAAACTGTTCCCAAATCTGACCTCTCTTCTCAAGATGGTGGGGATCGTGGAGCAACAGAGAAACCGCTGGCTGAAGGCAAACCAGCTACGTATCGCTCCGATTCCGTATATTCACCGGTAAGGGAAGCACGTTCATCGTATAATCCGTCTTCAGTTCCGAGAAGTGAACGGACGTGGAAAACTTCAGGTCTACCTGATGCCACTAAACTTGCTGCTGCCATTAAATCGGATGCATCCATGCCTGAATTTCCGGAGCTGAGTCTGATCGGACAGCATCATGGTACGTATTTGATCGCGCAAAATGACCAAGGTTTATATTTGATTGATCAGCATGCCGCTCATGAACGCGTAAATTATGAGTACTATTACGAGAAGTTTGGTAACCCTGCCCAGGCCTCACAAGAGTTACTGCTGCCTATTACGCTGGAGTTTACACCTTCGGAGACGGAAAAACTGAAAACAAGGCTGGCCTGGTTCGAACAGGCGGGTGTATATTTGGAGCATTTCGGTGGACAGACGTTCCGTGTGCGCTCCCATCCGTTCTGGTTCCCCAAAGGGGACGAGAAAGACATTATCGAAGAAATGTCCGAGTGGGTGTTGAGTGAACGTAGCATAGATGTAGCCAAGATGCGAGAAGCTGCATCGATCATGTGCTCCTGCAAGGCGTCCATCAAAGCGAACCAAAAGCTGACCGATCAGGAAGCAGAGGTGCTAATTCAGCGTCTGGGTTCATGTCGTCAGCCCTACACTTGTCCACATGGGCGGCCGATTGTGATTTCATTTTCAACATATGATCTGGAAAAATTGTTCAAACGTGTTATGTAGCTATTTAGGAGGAATCTATGTATATTACAACCGGTGAAAAGGAAGCGGCTTTACTTGTGGAGCGGGCCCGAAACCTTGCTGAAACAACAGGGGGTACTTACGTGCGCCGTAATAAAATGTCTCTGCCCATGATGATTGAACACTATGAGGCGGAGGAGGTTCTGGTTGTACTCCAGGGTAAAGTGCGTCTATTTCGGAAGGATTCACCGTTGCTGGAGTTCCACCCCAGCATGGGATTTGTTCGTGCCAAACGTATATTGCGAGGAGAACCTGATCCACTGCTGGAGGCGGGGGCGGTGAATGAAGGGGATACCATCATCGATTGTACAGCCGGACTGGGCACGGATGCACTGGTGTTCTCGGTTGCAGTGGGCAAAAGTGGACGGGTGATTGCATGTGAGAGCTCTCTTCCGCTATATACACTATTAGTGGAGGGGATGTCTCAATATGAGACGATCAAGCCAGCGGTAAATGAAGCTTTCCGGCGTATTGAGCTGCATCATGCAAATCATCTTGAGTTGCTGCGTTCCATGCCGGATCGAAGCTGTGATACCGTATATTTTGACCCCATGTTCCGTGAACCGATGATGGATTCAAGTGCTATACAGCCCTTGCGAGATTATGCAAATGCTCACGCGCTGGATGAACAGAGTATTATGGAAGCGAAACGGGTTGCCCGTAAACGGGTAGTCATGAAAGAAAAGCGCGGCAGCGCGGAGTTTGACAGGCTCGGATTTGAAATACTTGATCGGGCGAATGCAAAAACCCTGTACGGAGTGATTAATGTTGAAAGTGGAAGTTAAACCAAAACCTAAACTGCTTGTGTTGGTTGGACCAACAGCAGTAGGCAAAACAAGAATGAGCATCGAGCTTGCCCAAGCTTTCAATTGTGAGATTATCTCAGGAGATTCGATGCAGGTATATCGTGAAATGGATATCGGAACTGCCAAGATTACCTCTGAAGAAATGAAGGGTGTACCCCATCATCTCATTGATATCCATGAACCGGAGTATCCGTATTCTGTGGCCGAGTTTCAGGAGAGTTGCACACGATTGATTAGTGAAATCCACGAACGCGGTAAAATGCCTTTTATTGTAGGGGGCACCGGTCTGTATGTGGAATCGGTATGTTACGGCTTTCAATTTTCCGATAGTGGTTCGGACGAAGCGTTCAGGGAGCAACAATTCAGCTATGCGGAGTTAAATGGAGCTCAAGCCCTTCATGATCGATTGAGGGAAGTTGATCCCGTTAGTGCGGATCGTCTGCATCCGAATGATCAACGGCGAATTGTACGTGCGCTTGAGATCCATCATCTCACTGGAGAGAAGTGGTCTGATCAGCTGGCAGTACAGAAGAAAGAGTCGCCTTATGACCTTCTTATTGTTGGTTTGACAATGGATCGACAGAAGTTGTACGCCCGGGTAGAAGAACGGATTGATCTGATGATCGAACAAGGTCTGGTGGATGAAGTGAAGTCCCTGTTGGAACGTGGAGTGGCCAGAGGTCATATTTCCATGCAAGGGCTGGGGTATAAGGAGATTGCAGCGTTCCTGCAAGGGGAAGTGAGTTGGGAAGCAGCAGTTGAGTGGTTGAAGAGGGATACACGTCGGTTTGCCAAACGGCAGCTTTCCTGGTTCCGTCATATGAAGGATATAGAATGGGTGGACATGACGGATACCCAGGATTTTGAAGGGAAATACAAGCAGATAAGTGAATTGATTACACGGAAATTTGATTGATTTGAGCGATTATTAGTATTCTTCTGACAGGCATCGATTAGATCAAGATATGTAAACCTCTACCTTCTGGTCATCAAAAGGATAGAGGTTTT
This sequence comes from Paenibacillus sp. FSL H8-0283, assembly GCF_045040675.1. Taxonomy (NCBI): domain Bacteria; kingdom Bacillati; phylum Bacillota; class Bacilli; order Caryophanales; family Paenibacillaceae; genus Paenibacillus; species Paenibacillus sp. FSL H8-0283. The sequence goes on along the minus strand of NZ_CP150295.1, from coordinate 4,050,846 downwards.
TATTTATCACTAGAACAGATGGTAGAGATTAAGTATTCGCTAAACAACGAATAAATGTACTTTAAAATGAAGATTTTGTCCCTCTTTTGCAAAACAGACAAGCGGTGTATAATGGATAAGTCTTCTATTTGTTCACCTCGCTAAGAATGGGGGTAAAATAGCAGACAAGGGGTTTTTGTGGATTATATGAAACTGTTCATGATATAATAGCACGAAAGCTACTCAGCGATATTGAATATTACTTGAACACGAATTCAAATGAACCAATGGGGGTACGGCTAATGAACAAGTCCATCAACATCCAAGATACGTTCTTGAACCAACTGCGGAAAGAAAATATTCCTGCTACGGTCTATCTGACCAACGGCTTCCAAATCCGCGGGACGATCAAGGCATTTGACAATTTTACGATCGTCATTGACAGCGACGGACGCCAGCAAATGGTCTACAAGCATGCCATCTCCACGTTCACGCCGCAACGCAGCGTATCGCTGATGCAGCAAGATAACAGCGGCGAAGCTTAAAAAAATTACGAAACCTTTTCACCAACCATTTCGTCTACAAGTATAGGTATTGAAACAGAGCAACCTGAATAAAGGGTTGTTCTTTTCATTCCGGGCAAAATATGTTTAATATATGCCTGAGCCTACAGACGATTAGAAATTATGCAACCGAAAGGGAGTCAGGAGGTAACATGCCAAACGATCCGTTGTCGAGGTCTAACAATCGCAACAACAATAACAAGTCACCCAAAAAAGCGAAGCCAAAGACCTCTAAAAAGAAAAAAATTACGGGTAAACGCGTTGGATGGACACTGTTTTTCACAATGGCAATCGCCATATTCTGTGCACTTGGCGGATATTTATTTATTATGGTGAGTGGTGAAAATCTGCTCAAAGCCAATAAGGACAAAACCACAATTAATGAAACTTCAAAAGTATATGATCGCAATGGCCAATTAATGGGGGAACTATCCATTCAGAAGCTGGAACCTGTCAAAGAAGATGATATTCCTGAGCTTGTGAAGCAAGCCTTTGTTGCAACGGAGGATAAGCGATTCTACGATCATCAGGGCGTGGATATCTGGTCCATTGGGCGTGCAGCGGTTAAGGATGTCATGGCTCGTTCCATGGTGGAAGGTGGTAGTACACTAACCCAACAGCTTGCCAAGAACATGTTCTTGTCCCGTGACAAGACGTTCTTCCGTAAAGCAACGGAAGTATCGATTGCCATGGCATTAGAGCGCAAGTACACAAAAGACGAAATCCTGACGATGTATCTGAACCGTATTTTCTTCGGTCATCAGCGTTACGGGATTAAAGCGGCATCTGAATTTTACTTTGGAGTTACTGATCTCAAGAGGTTGAAGTTGTGGCAAATTGCTACATTAGCAGCTATGCCGAAAGGGCCTTCTGCCTATAATCCGGTGAGCAATCCAAACGACTCAAAAGCACGCCGAGGTGTGGTATTGCAGCTGATGTATGAACAAGGCTACATTACCAAGGCGGAGATGGACGAAGCAAAAGAGATTAACTATAACTACAAGCGACCAGAGAAAGACAGGAAGTATCAAGGTTTTATAGATTATGTGCTCCGTGAAGCTGAACGAGTAACAGGTAAAACGGAAGATGATCTGAATATCGGCGGGTACAAAATCTATACAACTATGGATGCTCAGGCTCAAACAGCCATGGAAACTGCCTTCACAGATGATAATCTGTTCGAGGCAAGTAAAGACGATCAACAGGTTCAAGGCTCCATGGTTATCATGAACCATGAGAATGGTAGCCTCGTTGCCCTCCTGGGAGGACGGGATTATCAGACTAAAGGTTATAGCCGTGTAACGCAGAGTCGAAGACAGCCAGGTTCAGCTTTTAAACCGATTGTGTCTTATGCACCTGCGCTTGAATCAGGAAATTACAGTGCCAACTCATCGCTGAGTAATGCGAAGCAATGTTTTGGTAACTACTGTCCTGGTAACTTGCATGGATATTCTTCAACGATCAGTATGACGGATGCAATTACGAAGTCGGAAAATATCCCTGCGGTTTGGCTGCTTGATAAAATAGGTGTTAACACAGGCATTAATTTTGCCAAGAGTGTAGGCATACAGCTGACAGATGAAGACAAAAACTTGGCGATTGCCCTCGGTGGTCTAAGTAAAGGTACAAATACACTGGAAATGGCGCAAGCCTATAGTGCATTTGCCAACCTCGGAGAATACCGACAAGCCTATGCGATTAAAGAAATCAAGGATAGCGCAGGCAAAACCACTTATAAACATGATAACTCGGACACAACGCGTGTCATGAGTGAGCAAAATGCGTATCAGCTTACACAGATGCTGCAGAACGTCGTTAATGACGGTACGGGACGTTCAGCACGTCTGGATCGTCCGGTAGCGGGTAAAACAGGAACAGTTCAAAGTGGTATCTCTGGCAACAGTGCCAACCGTGATGTATGGTTTGTTGGATACACCCCGGAATGGACTGCGGCAGTCTGGATGGGCTATGACAATCCGGATGCCAATCATATGCTTAAGAACAGCAGTAAGCTGTCGGCAGCTTTCTTTGCCAAAGTCATGGGAGATGCTTTAAAAGGCGTTCCAGTGAAGCAATTCAAAGCACCAGCTGGAGGGCAGGCACCTCCGCCAGTAGAAGAACCAGAAAAGCCGGCTCTGTCCGTTAGTGGGCTTAGTGGATCATACGATCCAAATGCACAAACCGTCTCCCTGAGTTGGACTGGAACGGGTGACGCGAGTACGCAATATCGAATTTATCGGAAAGAAACATCTGAAGCCCAGTTCACTCATCTCATTGATGCAATAGGAGCGACCAATGCACAAGATTTAAGTGCGTTGCCTGGTCTAACCTATGAGTACTATGTGACAGCTTACGACTTGGCATCAGGACTTGAGACGGATCCTTCCAACACCATCTCCTTGATGATTGAAGCGCAGGAAGTGCCGCCGGAGGAACCTGATCCTGGTATAGACCCTGGAACAGAGATAGATCCTGAGCAGCCAGGTACGGAGAATCCGGACAATGGTACACCGGATAATGGCAATTCGAACGGTAATAACGGTAATGGAAATGAAAATGAAAATGGCAACAACGGAAATGGTAATAACGGAAACAATGGCAACGGTGGTAATAACGGCGGAAACGGTCAACCTGGGGAAGGCAATACGCCCCCACCTGGTCAGGGCACAACAGATCCTGGCGGAAATGGTGAAGGTCCCGATGATGGGGGCGTAACAACGCCGGGCGAAGTTGTAACTCCGGACAGCGGAACAAGTGGGGATACTGGAGGGACAGATGCACCTGCAGATTCCCAAGCTGGCACCGGCGGCTAAGCCAATGAATCACTAAATAGCTACATTGAAAAACTGCTTCTCGGGAAACCGGTGAAGCAGTTTTTTGTGTTATACAGAACAATTGTAATGGAAGCTGATTTGATGAATAGGTGGGACAAAGCTTGATTTTGAGTGTAAACCTTAAATATGGTAAGCTGTAACTATTCGTAATACGTTGTGCAAGGGCGGACCCAGAGCGCTGGAATCCATCAGGCGGACGTTTTTACATTGTTCACCAATAACATCAGAGCAGGTCACGGACCTGTAGTCGGCAAAGAGGGGTTCGTATGAAACGGAAATTCGGGGATCGCGCGAACTGGCGCCGGATTACGAACCGACAATTCACATGCCGGTTCGTTCAATCCAAAATTTTCACAGGTTATATTACGTTGTACACCATACAGGATTTGAAAGAACCTCTGTGGAAAACTTATGGAGGCAGTACCTTCTGTATCGCAGATAAAGGTTATTCCTGGTTGCAATACTATCCGAAGGGAGAGCACTTTGTTGTTACGGCGATGTTTGACGATCAGGAACGGATTGTAGAGTGGTACATTGATACATGCCGTAGTCAGGGGATAACCGATCAGGGTGTTCCTTGGTTTGATGACCTGTATCTGGATGTCGTTGTATTGAAAGATGGGGAAGTATTTTTGCTGGATGAAGATGAGCTTGAAGATGCACTGTCACGAAAACATATTACAACGGGTGATTATGACTTGGCTAACAAGACGGCAAAGGAACTGCTGCATGCCATTGATGCACATGTATTCCCATACTTTCAGTTATCACTGAAGCATAGGCCGAGTTTGTTTGAGAACGGAGAGTTTCGAAAAAACATTCAGATTTAAGTCATCTACTTATCCGTAGAATTCTTCATGATCCTTCTAATATTGGAGCACCTGATAGAATACATTAATAATCAGGAGAGTTCAGCCCGATAAAATAGAGGTGATGGCGAATGAACGGACGGGTCATGGCTGCAGGAGAGCAACCAGGAGGCAGACCATCCAGACAAATTAATATTGTGTTGCGTAACCAGGAACCTCAGATGTTGGTCAAAGATGAAGCAGCGGCAGTACAGGCAGCCAAGAGTATAACCAAACATGCGCACTTCCAGGAGATACAGGGTGAATTGGAGCAACTGGTTGGACTTGAAAATATCAAAGACTTGGTGTTTGAGATCTATGCTTTTCTACAGATTGCTCAGATGCGTACCGAAGCAGGCTTACTTAGTGGTGCGCACGTGTATCATATGATCTTCAAAGGTAATCCGGGAACCGGTAAGACCACCGTGGCGAGGATCGTTGCCAAACTCTTTCAGAAGATGGGTGTGTTAAGTAAAGGTCATCTTATTGAAGTAGAGCGTGCGGATCTGGTTGGAGAATATATAGGTCACACGGCGCAGAAAACAAGAGATCTGGTTAAGAAGGCACTCGGTGGGATATTGTTCATTGATGAAGCCTACAGTTTGGCCCGCGGGGGAGAGAAGGATTTTGGCAAGGAAGCTATTGATACGCTTGTTAAGTCCATGGAAGATAACAAAAATCAGTTTATACTGATTCTTGCCGGGTATTCGGAAGAAATTGATTTTTTTCTCCAGACCAATCCCGGATTACCTTCCCGCTTTCCCATTCAAGTGGAGTTTCCAGACTATAGCATTGATCAGTTGATTCAAATCTCTGAGATTATGGCCAAAGAGCGTGATTATATTCTAATGCCACAGACCATACTCAAGCTAAAGCAACATTTGCTTCAGGAGAAAAATGATTCGCTGCACGCGTTCAGTAACGCCAGATACGTTCGTAATGCCATTGAGCGTTCGATCAGGCATCAGGCGGTTCGTTTGTTGGAACAATACTCGGAAGGCAGTCCAGGAAAACTGGAGCTGATGACAATCCGTACAGAGGATTTGAACTTTGAGCGAAAGTAAGCGATAATATAGTTTTTACACCAGCCGGCCGGGCCAACCGGTTCGGCTTAAGGCATGCCATGGCATATTCGTGGCAATGTATATCAACGGATTAATTTAGTAATTAGAGGGAGTGAACATATACATGACAAATGGCACACATGATACAGATATGGTCAAAAAAGATCGCGCCGTCTTGGTGAGTCTTGTTACGGATGATGTAAAACGTACAGGTATCAACCCTGAGTACTCTTTAGAGGAACTGGTGAAACTTGCTGAGACAGCTGGAGTGGAAGTGCTAAGTGTACTTTCTCAGAACAGGGAAAAACGTGATACCAAATGGTTCATTGGTAAAGGTAAGGTGGAAGAACTCCGTGCAATCGCCGAGGAGCTCGGAGCAACTACGGCTATTTTTGATCAGGAATTGTCAGGTGCACAGGTTCGTAATCTGGAAGAAACCCTCGATCTCAAAATTATTGACCGTACCCAATTGATTTTGGACATCTTTGCACAACGGGCCAATACTAGAGAAGGTATCATCCAAGTGGAATTGGCTCAACATAGCTATTTGCTGCCACGGTTGTCGGGTCATGGCAAGAACCTGTCCAGACTCGGGGGCGGAATCGGAACAAGAGGCCCAGGTGAAAGCAAACTGGAGACAGACCGCCGTCACATTCGTGGTCGTATCGATGATCTGAAGCGTCATCTGGAAGAATTGACACGTCATCGTAAGTTGCATCGTGAACGCCGTAAAAAGACAGGTATTGTTCAGGTGGCCCTTGTTGGTTATACCAATGCTGGCAAATCAACTTTGCTCAAGCAGTTGACGGCTGCAGATGTGTATATTCAAGATCAGCTATTCGCAACATTGGATCCTACATCACGTACGATGGAACTTCCAAGTGGAAAAGAAATCGTACTTACCGACACGGTTGGATTTATTCAAAATCTACCGCATGATCTGATTGCAGCATTCCGGGCAACGTTGGAGGAAGTGAATGAGGCAGACCTGATCCTGCATGTTGTGGACGCCTCATCAGCTATGCGTGAAGATCAGATGCGGACGGTTAATACGATTCTGCAAGAACTTGGTTCAGGGGACAAGCCGCAGTTAGTCCTGTATAACAAAAAAGATGCGTGCACACCAGAGCAACTTGAGATGCTTCCATTGGATAAAGACCATATTAAAGTAAGCGCATTAGACTCGGAGGATCTGCTTAAAATCCGTGAATTCATTCAGACAGAGCTGACAGGTGATACGAAGCGCTTCCGTATTCCGGCAGAACGTGGTGATCTTACGTCAGTACTCTATAAAATTGGTGATGTAGTGGATACCAGCTTTGAAGAGAATGATGTCATTTATGAAGTTGAATTGCAAAAAGGTGAATATGAGAAATTTGGTTATATGCTTGAAGAATTCATTGAATTGTAATATTCATGACATATTGATGTGATAAGTTACACGATAATGGATATTCGACGTCAGATTCGTGCTATGAAGGGGAATGAAGTAAGATGGTAAGCTTTGATTCAGAAATATCTGAACTTCAACGTCAAGTGGAGCGTCAGATTGAAGGACAACTGCAACAGATTGATCGGATCACAGATCACAATCAATGGAAGGTGATTAATGCTTTCCAACAGCGAAAAGTAAGTGATTTTCACTTTGCAGGTTCAACAGGTTATGCCTATAACGATCGTGGCCGTGAAGTGCTTGATGAAGTATATGCTGATGTTTTCGGCGCGGAAGCCGCGTTGGTGCGTCCTCATTTTGCTTCAGGTACTCATACGATTAGTACAGCTCTCTTTGGAGTTTTGCGTCCAGGTGACGAATTATTGTACATCACGGGTAAGCCTTACGACACATTGCATAAAGTTATTGGCAAACCCGGTGATGGTACAGGTTCATTACGCGATTTTGGCATCGGTTACCGTGAGACGGCCTTAACTGATGAAGGTGGAGTGGACTGGGCAGCAGTTGAAAAAAGCATTACACCGGCTACAAAAGTCATTGGGATTCAACGTTCACGTGGTTATGACTGGCGCTCATCCTTCTGTGTTGCTGAGATTGCTGACATGGTTACGCGTGTTAAAGAGCTTAAGGAAGATGTCATCGTATTCGTAGACAATTGTTACGGTGAATTCACGGAGGAACGTGAACCGACAGAAGTCGGAGTTGATCTGATGGCCGGATCACTGATCAAGAATCCCGGTGGAGGCATTGCGGAAACCGGTGGATACATATGTGGGAAGGAACAATACGTACAGCTGGCAGCTTATCGTCTAACAGCCCCTGGAATTGGAGGAGAGGTTGGAGCAATGCTGGGGACAACACGTGGCATCTACCAAGGACTTTACATGGCACCGACAATTGTAGGACAAGCTATCAAAGGAAGTACGTTTGCTGCTGCGATGTTTGCTGAATCCGGATTTGTAACCAAACCCGCCTGGAATGAAGCTCGCACAGATCTGATCCAGGCTGTTAAGTTTAGCTCTGCCGAGCATCTGATCGCCTTCGTGCAGGGGATTCAGCGTGCAGCAGCTGTGGATAGCCATGTGGTTCCTGAACCGTGGGACATGCCTGGTTATGAGCACCCTGTCATTATGGCGGCAGGTACGTTCATTCAGGGTGGAAGTCTGGAATTATCAGCCGACGCGCCTATTCGGGAGCCGTATATCGGGTATATGCAAGGCGGATTAACGTACTCTCATGTCAAATATGGCGTTTTGATGGCGTTACAGACTATGAAAGATCGTAAATTATTGTGAGTTTATCTAACACGTCATTGACACTTGGTAATAACTAAATGTACAATAGGGTGAAGAATAGATGACTGGAAGGTTGATGAACATGGGTGATGAAATCCGCAGAAATATGGCCTTATTCCCAATTGGTATTGTAATGAAACTTACGGATCTGTCTGCACGTCAGATTCGTTACTATGAGCAGCACAGCTTGATCGTTCCTGCGAGAACGTCAGGTAATCAACGGTTATTCTCTTTTAATGACGTAGAGAGATTGCTAGAGATCAAGGCTTTGATTGAAAAAGGAGTTAACATCGCGGGCATCAAACAAGTGATGAATCCTGTTTCAAAAGAATCCGAGGAAGCTACAGTTATCACGCCAGATACTGAAGTTAAACGCAGAGAGCTGTCCGATACGCAGTTGCACCGCTTGCTGAAGCAGCAGCTTGTATCAGGTAAGAGACCAGGACAAGTATCTCTCATTCAGGGAGAGCTTTCCCGATTCTTTAATAAAAACTAAATTCGCATAACTTGGCGAGTGAGGGGAAAACATGCACTTTTGGTGTGAGACTCCTTGACCCGTGGAACTTTCTAATGTACAAATATAACAGGCAAGCCAAATACGCAGATAAGAAAGGGAGAGGTTATAGTGAGTTATACAAAAGAAGACATTCTCCGCATTTCGAAAGAAGAAAACGTACGATTCATTCGATTGCAATTTACTGATTTGCTTGGAGCTATCAAAAACGTTGAGATTCCTGTGAGTCAGCTGACTAAGGCTCTGGATAACAAGATGATGTTCGATGGATCTTCCATTGAAGGTTATGTACGTATTGAAGAGTCCGACATGTACCTCTATCCAGATCTAGATTCTTGGCTTATTTTCCCATGGGTTGCAGAGAACCGTGTTGCACGTCTGATTTGCGACGTATATCTTCCGGATGGTAATCCGTTCCCAGGAGATCCACGTGGTATCTTGAAACGTAACCTGAAGGAAGCCCAAGATATGGGATTCACTTCCTTCAACGTTGGTCCTGAACCCGAGTTCTTCTTGTTCAAAACAGACGAAAAAGGAAACCCGACTAACGAACTGAATGACCAAGGTGGTTATTTCGACCTTGCGCCTACGGATCTTGGTGAAAACTGTCGTCGTGACATCGTTATCACACTTGAAGAAATGGGCTTTGAGATCGAAGCTTCCCACCATGAGGTAGCTCCAGGTCAGCATGAGATCGACTTCAAATATGCTGATGCTCTGAAAGCTGCTGACCAGATCCAAACGTTCAAACTCGTTGTTAAAACGATTGCACGTCAGCATGGTTTACATGCTACATTCATGCCAAAACCGCTGTTTGGTATGAACGGATCCGGTATGCACTGTAACCAATCCTTGTTCAAAGGCAATGAGAACGCATTTGTTGATGAGTCGGACGAGTTGGGTCTGAGCAAAACTGCTCGTCACTTCATGGCTGGAACTCTGAAGCATGCACGTGCGTTTGCAGCAATTACTAACCCAACTGTGAACTCATACAAACGTCTTGTACCAGGTTATGAAGCACCTTGTTATGTAGCATGGTCTGCTAGTAACCGTAGCCCAATGATTCGTATTCCAGCTTCCCGTGGTCTGAGTACACGTGTTGAGGTTCGTAACCCGGATCCGGCTGCTAACCCTTACCTGGCTTTGTCTGTTCTGTTAAAAGCAGGTCTGGACGGAATCAAACGTGAGCTTTCCTTACCAACTCCAATTGACCGTAACATCTACATCATGTCAGAAGAAGAGCGTGTGGAAGAAGGCATTCCAAGCTTGCCAGCTGACCTGAAAGAAGCATTGAATGAATTGATCCGCAGCGAAGTCATCTGTGATGCTCTCGGCGACCACGCCTTGGCTCACTTCTATGAGCTGAAAGAAATTGAGTGGGATATGTACCGTACACAAGTCCACCAATGGGAACGCGATCAATATATTACGTTGTACTAATCGAAAAAACCTTGTAACTACGGGGTTTTGAAGGAATGAACCGGGGGACGTTTTGAGGGAATTGCACTTCTATTGAGGTTGCGTCCCCCAAACGTCCCCCGGTTTTTGATTTTCTGATCCAAAAATACGGGAAGTGTACTCTTCATACTTATCAATGTTACGCTTTTCTAACTTCTTGGAAATATGAGCATACACATCTGATGTAATTTGCACACTGCCATGTCCAAGTTGCTCTTGTACAAATTTTATATCAGCCCCAGCTTCAAGCATGATCACAGCATAGGTATGTCTCAAAGAATGAATTGTTAAATCCTCACTTAAACCAGCTTTCTTAAAATTCTCTTCGAAGCATTAAATAATCTAGATTTAGGCATCGGGCTACCATCATTCCTGCACAAGACCAGATTTAAATCGTGTCTGTACATGGACTCCTCTAAATTGATCTTATTTTGATTCTGCCATGAAGCATGATACCTTAAATCATTAACAATTCCTTTACTTACACTAATTGTGCGGGTAGAATTTTCGGTTTTTGTATCTCCGAAAAGTTCGTCCTCGTCTTCAGCTTGGAAATCGAGTGTTTCATCCACGCGGATCGTCTTTTCTTTGAAATTGATATCCGACCACTTTAGAGCGGCAGCCTCCCCTTTTCGTAACCCCGTTTCAATCAGCACTTTAAAGAAAATCCAATAAATGTACCCATCTACTCGAGCAGTATGAAGAAATTTGGGAATGTCCTCTGAATCAATGAATTGGATCGTCTTCTTTTTGTGCTCTCCTTTAATAATTGAACCTTTACATGGATTGCGTAATATTTTCCCTTGAATCAATGCATGCTCTATGGCTGAATATACTGTTGAGTTAATGATCTCGACCGTTCGTTTACTGAGTCCCTTTTTAAATAGAGAGTCCAAAAAGACTTGATACATATCTGGTTTTAAATCCTGGAGCATCAGACGCTTAAAATAAGGTTTGATATGGGTGTTAAGATTGTTATCATGTAGATTGATTGTGTTCTTTCTTACAACACCTTTTTTGTAATTATCAATCCAATTACGAATGTAATCTACCAAAGGAATGTCGGACTGTTCAAACCCTTCTTTTGTCTGCTTTAAAAATTGCGCAGCAGCCAGTTTAGCCTCTGGTTTAGTTCCAAAACCAGCCTCAGATTTCTCTTTTTGTTGTTGAGTGAACGGATCGGTGTACTTTAACCGATACCTCCAGCCACTTTTTAATTTCTTGAAACTTGCCAATTTGATTCCTCCTAATAGAACGTTAGTTCCTTTTTTGTGTATGTAAAACCGCCTCACGGCGATGTAAGCGTAATTTTGAGCAGAGTAGTGAAATGTTCTGGGTTAAAGATGAAAAAGGAGAAAGAGCTTCAAATTAAAGCCGGAAAAGATATTTTAAAGAAATCATCAAAAAACGAGCCTTCGGTAACTAAGGCTCGTTTGTGCAGGAGTCATATTTGGCTCCAATAACTATGTTTGGATTAGTGCAGAGGTTTGTTGCGGAAAAGTAACTAAAACAATTCCACCCTATTTCACAGGATTTGACCATACTTTAGCTTTAAAGTTCTTGTCCTTGGTTCGAGACCAGAACTTGTACCGATTGCCGAAAAGGAAATGATCTGATTACCGATTAGATAAGTATTTAACTACTTGTCACTGCTCTAATTCATTAAGCTAGCGGGCAGTTTAGTTTAAGATTAACTGCGGTGAACCATATCATCGCTAGTGATAAAGCAGAGAATTGAACTGGATATCGCATCGGCAACGCTGAGTTTGCAGGAAGGAGCTTAAACTATTCACGTACTCGATACATGTGGAGTGTCTAATATTGATGGTCCGTAAGGAATAGATGAGATGTGACAGTTTAGCTCAAACGACTTAATTGTATAGTGTTGACACTTCGCCCACTTGGAGTAATATGTTACTATTGAGATAGCATTCTATTTCCAATGAAGACATATTTTAGTTTGAATGTTATCTATGAAGGGGAGACACTATGACAATGTTCGAGATATGTTCTATGCAAAGTCTATTTTATGAACAACGGCGGTTGTTTGTATAGAGCTAATAATATAAGTAACCGCTTAAATCCGGATAGTGATAATTGTTATAGTGTAGACTTTGCTACCTTAAAATTCAACTATTTTAAGGAGCGGCTATCATGAGATATGTAAATGCCGACATCATCTTTCCAGAAGAATTACTAAATGAAATACAAAAGTATATTAACGGTGGATTGGTATACGTCCCTAAATCAAAAGGTTTGCGTAAAAAATTGGAGTGAAAATTCAGGCAGTAGAAAAATTTTAATCTTAGAAATGATGAAATCCGGCGAAAGTTTCTCGATGGTGGCACTATCGAGAAACTTTCAGATCGATTTTTCTTTTCAAGCGATACTATTAAAAAGATCGTTTATACAAAATAATAGTTTAACAAAAGTCGCATTGGAAGAAATTCTAATGTGACTTTTTTGTGTATATTATGGTTTAAATTGTTTACTACATATTTTCAAGCTTTTACTATCGTTATAATAACATATAAGAGAAGTAGTTGGTTTACTTCATAAAACTGTAGGGGGATAACAAATGAATGATTTTTTTAGATTTGATACTGATGAAGAACGGCGGGCGTTATTAATCAGAGCAAGGAAAGTCGCTTTATCTGCAATTCGAAAGTATGACTTAGAATGGGATAACATCCAGTTTATTCAACTATCCGATACGATCACGTATAAAATTGAAACCAGTACAGATAACAATTATTTACTTCGCATTCATTCGGACCGATTAAGCAGAGAGGAAATTCGTTCGGAGCTCCTACTGTTACAAGCCCTGAACAAATCGAAAGATCTAACTGTACCAGAAGGGATGGCAAATTGTGATAGTATTTATGTATTGGACATCGAAACAGAGATAGGATATAGGCGCCCTTATGTAACGATGATGCGGTGGATAGAAGGTGAAAAAGCAGTAGGTGAATTTACAGATAATCAAGCATATAATATGGGTGTATTGATGAGCAGGCTCCATGCCGCGGCAAAGGATTTCAATCCACCTTCTGATTTTGTAAGACCTACTTGGGGAGTAGAAAGTTTTAAACGTGAAATGGCTAAGTTGGAACGTTATTATGAACGTTTTTTATCCGAAGAGGGGTGGAAGCTGTATCAAGATGCAGCTGAGAAGGTTGTATCCCAACTTACCACGATGCATCCAAGTGAACATAACTATGGGCTCATTCATGCTGATTTACATACCGGTAATATGGTTTTTAGAGATAATCAACCCTATCCGATTGATTTTGGAAGATGTGGGTACGGATATTATCTCTATGATATGGCAGGTACCATATTGGAGCTTTGGCCAAAACATCGATGGATGCTTGTCCAAGGTTATGAGAGCATGAGGAAGTTGGAAAAGGACTATATTCGCGATCTGGAATGTTTTTTTGTCATGTTCATGATCGAGAACACCTGCCATCACTCCTCTGATCCAAGAGAAACAACCAGTTTAATCGATGAACAAAAGTATGCCCAAGCATACATAAGAGAATATTTAAATGGTAATCCATTTTTATTCGAAGTGATCGAGCCTGTAAATGTGGATTAATACTAACCGATACCGGGCTAAAATAATGATATCTTATGGTGATGATTTACAATAGGTCGCTGTTTAGAGTGTTTGTTCATATCATCAAGTTTTAAAAACGTGAGCTATGACTTCGAGTTTATATAAGATCTACTTGTGTACTTAGCGCTGAAACTTTTCTGTTTATTATGAAGATTTATGCTTATTCATGAAGTTTGTCCGATCCAATTGTTCTTCAGCTTCTCTAGTTCCCCTTCATTTTCGGGGTGTATTTTGACGGAGCTGTTTGGGTCGTTTCGTGATTTTTTAAACTGGCATTGAGTTGGAATGAAGGCGACTCGAATTGGTGGGTCGTCTTTTTTCTTTTCTAGGGGCTTGATGGTTTGCGCCGAATGTTCAGTTCAGCGAGATGCCAAAAACGGTTGAGGCATTATGGAAGATCGAGCTTTTATATGGAAAGCATCCGTCCTATACGGAGCGTCCAGAATGGGTAGCTGTAGGAATGATGGGAAAACTTCTGATAAGAGATGATGGCACATCTCGAGAGAACGGGTACTGTATAGAACGTTATTTCTTTTTTTTGTGTATGTAAAACCGCCTTACAGCGGTGTAAGCGCAAGTTAATCAAAGTATCGAACAGAGCAGTAAAATGTTGTTGTTGAAAGATGTAAAAAGGAAAATCTTCGAATTAGTAACGGAAAAGATATTTTACAAGATACATCAAAAAACGAGCCTTTGTATATAAGGCTCGTTTGTGCAGGAGTCATATTTGGCTCCGAAAGTTATGTTAAGTCTACTACATTTGTTTTATCGCTGAGAAAGTAACTATAAGTCGGAATAGAGATGTGTCTAATCATTGTGCGTTTAACTGAAAATATCATTTAGTATCCTAGCGCATGAGAAGTTACATATTATTATACAGCAACTGAAACGCTGAGATAAGGAGTCAGATATTAAAAAACGAAATATAGTACTGAAAATAGCTGTTGAGCAAAGGGAATTATACTGGTTAAAGCTATCATCATAAATATTATTTAAAAACTTTAAGGTATATAAGAGAAATTATACCAAATTTATGTTATAATATTTTTGAGTTGGAAAAACAATACTTGATTCTGTGAACAAGAGGTGAGAGCAACTATGAAAAATAGAAACATAACAGGTATTGTATTGGCTATAATCTATTGCATTGTTCTTTACTTTATTTTAACAGATTCTCCGCCTGGTGAAGCTCCAAATAATCCGTTCTGGGTTTATTTGTTTATTCCAATTGGGGCTATTGTGATTACATCTTTGTTTGATTACGTAATCAAATTCGATTTTTTTAGAAAAAAGAAAGATTAGAATTGAATGGAGGACTAAAATGATACAAACAATGAAAATTGCTAAAACATTTTTAGCCGGAGTCATGCTTTCTACATCTATCTCAATTCCAGCATTCGCTCAAGATCAGGCAAATTCTTTACCAGCACTTCAAGTGGAAAATAGCCTTTTAGAACTAGTCGAAAGTACAACCGATAATTCCATCACTTTTAAAGACGGTTCTACATTAATTCAATATGACAGCTATTATATTGCAACAGATTTAAATGGTAAAGATGAGTTAAAAATTACAAAAGTTGATGAGACTAAAGTAAAGTATGAAAATCTTCAAACTGGCGAAGTGAATTATGCTACAAACGAAATAAAACCTATTCACGAAGATCTCAGTTTCTCGCCACAAGCATTAGCAGACGGTTATGTATATAAAGGCAAAGTAGAAAATTCCACAGAGATAATATATGCAACTGCTTCTGCAATAGCAGGTATACTTGCTTCCTTTATAGGAGGACCTGTAGGTGGTAGAATAGCGGGCATACTTGTAAGCATCGGTGGTTATTATCTTTCTAAGGATGCTCCTAGAGCCTACTGGGTAACAAAAACATACACTAGAGATGTTAGGCATAGTGATTTTAGTGCGACATTATTCATCAGGAAGGACCATCACTATTATAAATATCATGATTATACCGGTTTTATTGATACCGCTTCTACAATCCAGACTTGCCAACCTTTTGGTTGTGGTCCAGTGAACGAATATTAAATCTATTTATGTCGGATAGAAAATATCCCATTAAAGTCGCTATTATAGCGGCTTTTTTGTTTTATTCGTACAAGTTCATTTTTCGATTACCGATTAGATAAATATTTAACTACTTAGCAGAAACTAAATAAATTGATAGAGTGGTCTTACGAAAAAGAAAAGCTCAACCGATAAAGCAATTGATGCTTTAATCCGTTGACAAAATATTAAAGGAGTAACAAGTAGGTTTCTAACTGGCGTAGGTGTTGTTGTCACTCTTCCAGTAGCTAAACCAGCTGATTAATGTACGTGCAAATACGAGTGATAGCTGCCATTGCTCACATGCGTGGTTATAATCCAAAAGATGATGAAGTTAAAACGTTGGTTTTTTCGTGTCTTACCAGACAAGCTGCTACAGATATTTTGAAGGCTGGTATAAAACCGGGCAGTATACCTGTAAAGAATGCGATTAGTAAGATTTCAAACGTAGCAATTAAGACTATAAATCATGTTTGGTGAAAATGGTATTATGTTTTCTTTCCAAATAAGTGTAGCCCAGCTGAATTAGACTTAAAAATAGTTTTAAGATAACGGACAGGATAGTGTAATTATTACGCGAATTATCCTAGGGAGTTGCATAAAGAAGGAAAAGCGTATCTAGAAAAATAAAAAAACTTCTTAGTGAGACTGGTGGAAAGTGTGCAAACCCGGGATGTTTAAGAATAGAGCCTGTTGATTACCATCAAATCAAGGTATGGGCAATTCATAAAAAACACGAAACTAGGCACATGATTGCGTGGAAAACTTAAAATAACTGATGATGAGTTATATAGATGGAAGCAGATAAAAGGGTCACCAAAGAAGCCTATGTTTGTCTGTAAGCATGGCTTACTTTTAACATGATGCATTCGTTCACAGATAGATAATCGTAAAGCTCTCTTTTCATTAATGAAAGGGGAGTTTTTTATATGTGGTAACTAAACATTTCTATTTTGAAGAAATGTATCAATTCATGTTAGTAACAGCGCAAAAACCATTGTCATTTATCTAGTAACCCATTAAAGAGAAACTGAAATTAGAATTCTTTCTTACAGTGCATCCAACTGTCGGAAGCAAAAAATCTAAATTAAGCTTCCTTAGAAATTCTAATAGCCATTACATAGTAGCAAGTACTAGCTTTCACTCTATAAAAAATCCAACCAACGTTCAAATACATACAAATGGATGTTTCATTTGTATGTTGAAAGTTTCATATAGAAGAGGTATACTTTAATTAAATTTTGAACAATTTAATTTTAAATAATTAATTGGAGATGTTAATATGGATCAGGCAAAACAACTTGTGATAGAACAACGTACATTTTTTTATACAGGACAAACTAAAAATATCGAGTATCGGATTAATGCACTTCAACAGCTTAGAAAGGGAATTGAAAAGTATCAGCAACGGATTCAAGATGCACTTCGGGCAGATCTGAACAAATCTGAGGCGGAAGCTTACGGTTCCGAGATTCGCATTGTTCTGGGTGAACTGGATTTTGCATTAGAACATCTGCAGGAATGGGCTGCACCAAAACAAGTCCCAACTAATCCGGCTATGCCGGATGGGGTGAGCACCATTTACCCTGAACCATACGGAGTGGCTCTTATTATTGCACCTTGGAACTATCCTTTCCAACTGGCCTTTGGTCCACTGATTGGAGCAATTGCAGCCGGTAACTGTGCAGTTATCAAGCCTTCTGAATTAACACCAGCGGTATCTCGTTTGACATATGATCTGATTCAGGAGATCTTCCCTCAGGAGTATATCGCCGTTATGGAAGGGGAAGTTGAAGCCAGTACAGCATTGTTGAAAGAGAAGTTTGATTATATTTTCTTCACAGGAAGCACAGGTGTTGGTCGCATTGTTATGAAGGCAGCTGCGGAGCATTTGACTCCTGTAACCCTGGAGCTAGGGGGCAAAAGTCCTGCTATTGTCCATAACGATGCAGAACTGAAGCTGGTGGTCCAGCGTATTGTTCGTGGTAAGTTCCTGAATGCAGGCCAAACTTGCGTTGCTCCGGATTATTTGCTTGTACATGAACAAGTTCATGACGAATTGATCAATCTGATTGGCGCAGAGATCAAAGATAAATTTGGGGACGATGTGTTACAGAACGCTGATTTCCCGCATATTGTTAACTCGCGTAACTTTGATCGGTTGTCGAAATTCCTAACAAATGGAAAAACGCTGATTGGTGGACGTTCTGTACGAGAGCAGTTGCTCATTGAGCCGACTGTACTTGGAGATGTGAACTGGGAATCAGCTGTCATGCAAGAAGAGATCTTCGGTCCGATTCTTCCTGTATTTACGTACAGTGACCTGAATCCTATGCTAGATGAGATTGTTCGCCGGCCAAAACCATTGGCGCTATATCTCTTCACACAGGATGAGCAGCTGCAGGATCAGGTTCTGAATCAAGTATCCTTCGGTGGGGGATGTATTAATGACACACTTTCTCATATGACTTCACACTATCTCCCGTTTGGTGGTGTAGGAGAGAGCGGTATGGGCTCATATCACGGACAACAGAGCTTTGATGTGTTCTCGCATCACAAGAGTGTTCTGAAACGCAGTGAATAATTAGCCGCTAAAATAACATAAACAAGAAAAAAGAGGTTGTCCTGTTGATCAGGACAACCTCTTTCGTATTTCATTACATCTAGTTTTGTTACTCAAGTTAAATATTAATGAATATCTCGGAAAAGGCCAATGACTTTACCCAGAATACTAACATGTTTCAAACGTAAAGGTTCGAAGGTCGCATTCTCCGGTTGAAGGCGAATATGATCTTTCTCTTTATAGAACGTTTTCACTGTAGCTTCATCGTCTTCAGTCATTGCAACGACGATATCACCGTTATCAGCAGTTTGCTGTTGACGGACAATAACGTAATCTCCATTAACGATTCCAGCTTCCACCATACTATCTCCCACTACTGAAAGCATAAACACTTTCTGTTCGCCTACATAATGTGTAGGAAGAGGGAAGTAGTCTTCAATGTTCTCGGTTGCAGTGATTGGAACCCCGGCTGTAACCTTACCAACAACAGGAATACGTGCAACGCTATGAGCAAATTGATGAGAATGCTCAGATTCTTCCTGGCTCAAAAGCTCAATGGCTCTTGGCTTGGTAGGGTCGCGTCGGATCAAACCTTTTTTCTCCAAACGATCCAAATGTCCATGTACTGTTGAGCTGGAAGCCAGTCCAACCGCTTCACCAATTTCCCGTACGGAAGGAGGATACCCCTTCAACCGGACTTCATTTCGTATAAACTCCAGAATAGCCTGCTGCCTGCTGGATATCTTCGACATACCGTATCAACCCCATTTTAGTAACGTTTGGGAAAATTATAACATAGAACCTCCGTTCGTACAAACATAAGTTCTAAATAAAATAGCATTAAATCAGTGTTTTTTAACTTATAGAACAGAAATTGTTCAAAAGTCAGAGCATAATATTGCAAATGCTTTGCAAATGTACTTGAAATAAGATATTGCTCCTTCTAAAAAAGAAGCGAACAATTGTTCTAAAAATCTATTGAACAAAACAAGTGTTCGTGTTATATTGATTTCAACAGATAGGAACAAACGTTTGGAGGCGGGTATTTAATGAGATATTCTACTTATCAAAGCATTTATGAACCAATGAATTCGGAACTGGTGAAGTCTAACATAGGGAAATACAAGAAGGTTTTAGCGCGTTTCAAGATTTCTTCATGGATGTTAAAGGTAGCCATTACCTCTTTGATTATATTTATTGGATGTAGCACTGTTTTAACTGTATTTGCCGGCAATGAGAATGATGTTCTGCCTGGAGGAAAGATAGCTGTTTCACAAGGGGAAACATTATGGAGTATTTCTTTGGAACATAAACCGACGAATATGGATACACGTGTTTATATAGAAGCAATTAAGAAAGTGAATCAACTTCATACAACTTCCATCCAAGTGGGACAAGTACTAGCTCTACCGCAATTTGCAGAATAAAATGCACATCAATAAGTGTTAGCGCGTGTCAGCTTGACAAGCAGCCTTTATAATGGCAAAGTTAATATGACTTTGTATTTTTGGAGGGGACAAGCTTGGATATAGATAGTCTGGTAGCACGCATTAACGAATTGGCTCGTAAGCAAAAGTCCACTGGATTGTCGGAGGAAGAACTTGCTGAACGTGCCGAGCTAAGAGAGATTTATTTGAGTAATATTCGCAGCAATTTCAGACAACAACTGGATACCATTGAGATTGTTGATGATGAGAATGACAAAGGCCACCAAGGCAAACTCAAACACTAACGAAACCTAATGATATCATTATGATATTTAGGTTTCTTCCTGTTATTTTGAGTGTGCAATTTATAGGGGGAAATGTTGGTTTGCAATTATGTAAGCCGATACAAAGACACATAAGGGGGATTCTCATGTCGCGTTCGTTCGAGAGAACGGTTAAGAAAAATTCCAAGCAGTTAAATCAGCAACGCAAAAAAAGTGGTCAACCAATCACGGGTACACCAGGTGAAGAAGTCTTTAAGGGACGCAGCTTGTTGTTCCCAATATTTTTGATCGGTCTCGCCTTTTTGTATCTGTTTATGAGCACATTCCTTGTGCAAGCTCCAATGACAACTTGGGACTGGGTGACCATGTTGCTTTACGTATTTTTGGCAGTCATCTTCATGCTTCGCCGTCCATACATCAAGATTAGCAGTAATCGGATTATAACGACGAAGGGTAATCGTGAACGTTCAATTGGGGTTGACGATATCGTCAAATTCAGAATTGAACCAGGTACAGTTGTTATCGAACATAACAGTCGCGGGAAAAGATGGGTGTTTACCAAGTTATTGAACCGTTACGATACAGATGCGATTGCAGAACGTTTGCTGAAATTTGCGAAAGCACACCAGATCACCGTGGAAACCGTCGAAAAGTAATTATTGCATAAAGGGGTAGATGATCGGAATGGCGTTAAAAGCGATTTTGTTCGACCTAGATGATACTTTATTATGGGATGAGCGTAGTGTTCGAGAAGCTTTTCATGAGACTTGTCTAATCGCAGCGCAAGAGACTGGGGTCAAACCAGAAGAACTTGAAGAAGCTGTTCGTAATGAGGCACGTGGGCTGTATGAATCATATGAAACCTTTCCTTTTACCAAAATGATTGGAATCAATCCGTTTGAAGGCCTTTGGGCTAACTTTACTGGTGGGGATCAACCTGAGTTCCGTCAGTTGGAACAGCTTGCTCCAGTTTACCGTAAAGAATCCTGGCGTCGTGGCTTGTTGAAGTTGGGTATAGATCGGGAAGATCTTGCTGAACAACTGGCTGCGCAGTTTGGAGTAGAACGGAGATCCCGACCACATGTATACGAAGAAACGATGGATACCTTGCGTCAGTTACAAGGCAAGTACAAACTGTTGTTGTTAACGAACGGTTGTCCTGCTTTGCAACAAGAGAAGTTGGATGGTGTACCTGAATTGACTCCTTTCTTTGATGAGATTATTATCTCGGGTAACTTCGGAAAAGGAAAACCAGATCCGTCGATATTTGAACATGCTTTGAGTAAACTGGGTGTTAAACCCGAAGAGAGCATGATGGTTGGAGACAAGTTAACGACTGATATTCGTGGTGCTTTATCATCTGGCATCCAATCCGTATGGATTAACCGTGAGCATAAGAACAACAATGAAGCGTATGCGCCAGACCATGAAATCAAGCATTTGTCTGAATTAACAGGTCTAATTGCTAATTTCTGAACCCACTTGTGATTTCACTAAATCAAATATAACATGAAGCATTGCGGCTATTTGGACGGTATTATCGTTCACATAGCTGACAATGCTTTTTTGTTTTTAGGGTGGTTTAGCGGGTACGATGACCGAAATGAATATTACATCTATTTATTATTTATTATGGTAAAATTTATTGAAATTGTATAGGGGGTCAATTAAAATATAGTTGATATACTAGTGCCGCGGCCATATCAAATTTAAGGTAGAGATGTTTTAAAAAATTTCTAACCGCAATTATAGTAAATTGCCAGTCATTCAAATGTCTACTGTGCTTTATTATGTACGTATTCCTAATGGGATACCATAATACTGCAATTCTTGAATGGAGGGAATTCGAAGGTTAAGGCATTGATTGGTTAGTACACGGAGTCAAATTCTTGATGTTTAGCCAACTATTATGGCTTTGGTGTCTATTGGATTTCTAGCAGTTTTTGAATCTTCAGCGCTCGGTCGGACTTAATACATCTTTTCGATGCCTTCACGTGACGCCAACTAGCAAGTGGCTCCGTGAACATAAAGGCTGTTGCTTCCTTAAAAGGGAGGAAGTCAATGATCATTCTATAATGAGTATGACAAAAAATGAATAAAATATCTTGGAATCAAACGATATATTCCTCTATTTATCCAATTAAGATAATTGTAAGCATGGTGTAAATGATGTGAATTTTATGTTCTGAATGTAACGCATGGAATACCTACCTTTTCACTGATCTGTGCCTCCCGAGCTCGCTCGAATTAATAGATCACAGACGACGCAAATGCTTGGGGTGTAAAACGGCTCACGAATTCCTTTTCGCTCATCTGTCACCCCGGGCTTGACAATCGGTCATAAAGAAAAATGAAATTTAATCCTTTTAATGGATTATAGGAATCCAAATAGTTACTAAGCCCACCCAAAGGAGACTCTTATGGATAAAATCATCTCTCTTACTGATTTTCAATATTTCAACGGTATGAAAAAAATGTTCCCACATAGCAATCATCCCTTCCTAAATTGCAGCCATAATTCTCTAATGACAATTGCCGACTATTTCAAAAAGGATAAGTTTTCTATAGTTAATAATTTCACCACGATATACAGATTTGATAAAGATAAACTAGGAAGTACCGATTATTTCAAACTGGATATTTTGAACTTTAAGAGGCTAGATCAAGTAATGGATGAAATGTGTATTTCAATGAATTTTACTTCACCACATATAGATTCGTTACAATCAGAAATCATTAGTTCGCTTTCAAAAGGAAACCCAGTTTCCCTTGTTATTGATTTATATTATCAAAGAGGCCGTGAGTTTTATTTTAACAAAAAGCATGGTCTACATCCCATTTTAGTTTACGGCTTTAATTTAACAACCAATGAGGTCTATATTGTTGATGATATAACGGAGTATAAGAAGTACGTTGTACCGTTTACGGAAATCAAAAAAGCTTGCATGAGTGAAGAAATCAAGCCAGATGAGCCTTATTTTATTGAATTTATAAACAATGTTAATTATCATCATGAGAGAGACCCTAAGGAAATGTTGCACGAAAGTATCAAACGTCTTAAAGATAATATGCTGAACCATCAGGACGAAATAATTGAAGGGATACAAAGTATATCATTATTGGCTGATTTTTACGGAGATAGTATAACTAACGAAGATATTATAGAAACTTTAAGTAGCACCATCTATAGAAAGTGTTCGGAAAAGTTTAGATTAGTCGCTCTTTATGAACAACTTAATCCAGATCTTATCCATACAACAAAAGAAGAAATTGATTTAATAATTAATGAAATTATTATGGATTGGACAAATATTAGGGCAATTACGACCAAGGCTATCTTCTCACAAAACATTAATAGCGACACAGTTCGTAAATGCGTCCAGTTAATTAGACATTTACATGACAAAGAAATAAAGTTCATAAAGCAATTTTATAATCTACTTAATATTTTAGCCATCTAGAGGAGCTTTCTCTGGCATAACTTCTGGAGCTATGAGGCATCGCAGTCGTAATTTTTCATCCGTATCACGTCAACCAAAGCAAGGGAGTTGAAGAATCTATAAACGAGCTTAGGTTCTAAACGAGCATGCAACTACTTGAAGCGGGCAAAACTTATATTGGAGTCTCAGCGGTCTTACATCGTCTAATATCGAGTTGATGATTCTTTTGGAGCAATATGAGATGTTTGCTGTTTGCCAAGTAACTTGAAGATAGTATGCTGGAAGTAGGCGAATGTTCAAATTCCAGGCACGAAAGAAATGCTAACCTAGTGAGAAGTAAAGATCACGGAAAAAATGAAAACGGGACGAAGTAAGATAGATCTCTACTTCGTCCCGTTTTCAACTTATGAGAGTTGTTTCACTAAACCGATCGATTTAAAGGTCAGTTCGTTTGGGTCTTTGGGTCAGGGGCCATGAAAGACCTGAACACATCTTGAAGGGTCAGGCGTTCTTGATAAAAGTAGGATCAGGGTATGGATCTGCAATCCAGCCATCTTTTTCGATGAACAGACGTACAGCAATAATTTGTTTGTTCTCCATTAAAGTGAAGAAGTGCGGTGTATTCTCAGGTACAGAGATAACGTCTCCAGGAGACAGTTCTACATTAAAGTAGCCCACATCATCTGTAGCTTTGATAACAAAGATTCCTTTACCAGCAACAATTGCACGGATCTCATCTTCAGCGTGGGTGTGAATTTCTTCGAACTTGGCGAGCTTTTCTTCGATATCTGGTGTTTGTTCGGACAGCGTGATGACATCCCAGATCTGGTACCCGCGACGTGCAGCCAAATCTCTGATTTCATAATTGTAAGTTTCCAAAACCTCGGTTTTCTGTTCATCAGTTAATCCAAAGTTATTTTGCAGATCAGTGTTCAGTTTGGAAGCGTCCCACTTCTCATATAATACTTCGTATTTGTTTAAGAAATTTCGAACATTATCGTCACCAGTGATGCGTTCGTTCGTATTTCGGATAACAATTTCAGCCATGTTCTTTCCCTCTTTTCCACTTGGTTTAATTGAATTATATCGGATTGCTTTGTTTTTGTCGATTCTCAAATTCCGTTCATATTCGTGCAAACCCGCCATCTTTCGGGACCAAACCCGATCTTTCACATTAAGTTAGTTTCTGTTAAACTAAGATCTAACGTTTTGCGGGGGTGAAGATATTGGATAAGATTAGTCTACACGATGCATTAAAACAACGAATATTAATCCTCGACGGTGCAATGGGGACCATGATTCAACAAGTTGATCTGACTGGCGAAGATTTTGGCGGCGAAGATCTGGATGGATGTAATGAAATGTTAGTGCTTACTCGTCCAGAACTGATCCAGCGCATTCATGAAGAATATCTGGAGGCTGGCTCCGATTTAATTGAAACCAATACATTTGGTGCCACATCCGTTGTGCTTGCTGAATACGATATTCAGGATCGGGCACGCGAGATCAACCTGGAAGCAGCCAGAATTGCGAAAGCTGCGGTTGATCGTTTCTCTACACCTGAATCTCCACGTTATGTGGTAGGTGCGATGGGACCAACAACCAAAACACTGTCTGTAACTGGGGGAGTAACGTTCCAGGAACTTATCGACAGTTATTTGGAGCAAGCGCTTGCTTTAATAGAGGGAGGCGTTGATGCGCTACTACTCGAAACCTCACAGGATACCCTCAATGTAAAAGCAGGTAGCATTGGAATTCAGCAGGCCTTCGAACAGAGTGGTGTTACACTGCCCCTGATGATATCAGGAACGATTGAACCGATGGGAACGACCCTTGCAGGTCAGAACATCGAATCCTTTTATATATCCTTAGAACACCTTAACCCAATTTCGGTAGGACTAAACTGTGCTACGGGTCCGGAGTTCATGCGTGATCACATTCGCTCGCTTTCCGGAATGGCATCGGTTGCCGTTAGTTGTTACCCGAACGCGGGTCTTCCGGATGAGAATGGTAATTACCATGAGTCACCAGACTCACTTGCTCAGAAGATTGGTGCTTTTGCCGAACAGGGCTGGTTGAATATTGCTGGTGGATGTTGCGGGACAACCCCTGCACATATTCGAGCGATGCGCGACACACTTGCCCAGTACCCCCCAAGAGAAATGAACGGAACACATCCACCGGCTTTATCTGGTATAGAACCGATCTACATCGAACAGGACAATCGTCCATACATGGTTGGTGAGCGTACGAATGTGTTGGGATCACGGAAATTCAAACGACTCATTGTAGAAGGTAAATATGAAGAAGCCTCGGAAATTGCTCGTGCTCAAGTGAAAAATGGAGCGCACATTGTTGACGTGTGTGTACAAGATCCGGACCGCGAAGAGTCTGAAGACATGGTGAAGTTCCTTGAATTGGTTGTAAAAAAAGTGAAGGTTCCTCTCATGATTGATACAACAGATGCTTCAGTAATTGATCTGGCCCTCCAGTACTCGCAAGGTAAAGCGATAATTAACTCCATTAACCTTGAGGATGGCGAAGAGAAATTTGAGCTGATCACACCGTTGCTTCATAAATATGGTGGTGCGGTTGTTGTCGGAACGATTGACGAACGGGGTCAGGCGATTAGTCGGGAAGACAAGCTTGACGTAGCCAAGCGCTCTTACGATCTGCTGGTGAACAAATATGGTCTCAAACCAGAAGACCTCATTTTCGATACGTTGGTGTTCCCGGTAGGTACGGGAGATGAACAGTACATCGGTTCAGCCAAAGAAACCATTGAAGGTATAAGAGTGATTAAGGAAGCGATGCCAGAATGTCATACGATCCTCGGGATCAGTAACATTTCATTCGGACTGCCTGAAGCGGGCCGTGAGGTGCTGAACTCAGTATTCTTATATGAATGTACCAAAGCAGGTCTTGACTATGCGATCGTGAACACAGAGAAACTGGAGCGTTATGCCTCCATTCCTGAAGAAGAACGCAGACTCTCCGAAGAGCTTTTATATAACACGAATGATGACACTCTGGCGGCGTTCGTAGCGGCGTTCCGTAACAAGAAGGTTGAGAAGAAGGAAAAAATCTCGAACCTTTCATTAGAAGAGCGTCTCGCTTCATATGTAGTCGAAGGAAGTAAAGAAGGATTGCTGCCAGATCTCGAACAGGCACTTGCCAAATATACAGCACTTCAAGTAATTAACGGTCCACTGATGCGGGGGATGGAGGAAGTAGGTCGTCTCTTTAACAACAATGAGTTGATTGTAGCTGAGGTGTTGCAGAGTGCGGAGGTTATGAAGGCTTCTGTAGCATATCTGGAGCAATTCATGGAGAAGAACGAGACTTCGGTTAAAGGCAAGATCATTCTGGCCACGGTCAAGGGCGATGTGCATGACATCGGTAAGAACCTGGTTGAGATCATCCTTTCCAATAACGGTTACCGAATCATTAATTTGGGTATAAAAGTACCACCTGAACGTATCATTGAGGCATACCGAGAAGAAAAAGTCGATGCGATCGGTCTCTCGGGTCTATTGGTAAAATCAGCGCAACAGATGATTCTTACCGCTCAGGATTTGCGAACAGCAGGTATTGATGTGCCTATTATGGTTGGCGGAGCGGCGCTAACACGCAAATTCACCAAAAATCGTATCCGTCCTGAATATAACGGAATGGTTGTATATGCCAAAGATGCGATGGATGGTCTGGATCTGGCGAACAAATTGATGAATCCTGTTTCACGTGAAGTGATGCAACTGGAGATGGAAGCTGAGAAAGAAGCTGATGCTTCAGGTGCTGTAGCTGTTCAGGCTCTTCCAGAGCTTACGCGAGTGGAGCGTTCGGATATTGCTGTAGATCATCCGGTTCTTGTCCCGCCTGATCTGGATCGGCATACGATGCGTAACTATCCTTTATCACATATCCTGCCATACGTGAACATGCAGATGTTGCTTGGACATCATCTGGGGTTGCGCGGTTCAGTAGAACAACTGCTTGCTTCAGGTGATAAGAAGGCTACCGACCTGAAAGCAGTCGTGGATGATATCATGCAAGAGGCTGTTCGTGACGGGATTATTCAGGCGCATGCCATGTATCGTTTCTTCCCGGCTCAGTCCAGTGGTAACAGCGTCATTATCTATGATCCAAAGGACACCAGTAATATTTTGCATACATTTACGTTCCCACGTCAAAAAGTCGAGCCGTTCCTATGCCTGTCCGACTTCCTGAAACCTGTTGAATCCGGTCAGATGGATTACGTTGGTTTCATGGTAGTTACTGCCGGACACGGTGTGCGTGAACTATCCACGGCGTGGAAAGATCAAGGGGATTATCTTCGCTCGCATGCTCTGCAATCCGTAGCGCTCGAAGTAGCAGAGGGATTAGCTGAGCGTGTGCATCATATGATGAGAGATATCTGGGGATTCCCGGACTCTGCCCAGATGACCATGAAGCAACGTCATGGTGCACGCTATCAAGGCATCAGGGTATCTTTTGGATATCCGGCTTGTCCGGATCTGGAAGACCAAGGGCCGCTGTTCAAGTTACTACAGCCTGAGGATATCGGTGTGGAATTGACGGAAGGTTTCATGATGGAACCTGAAGCTTCCGTATCAGCGATGGTATTCAGCCACCCGCAAGCTAAGTATTTTAATGTAGAGAAGGCATAAATTCAGTAGAGTGTCAGGCAAAGCCCTCCGCATTGTCGGAGGTTTTTTGCTGGCAACAGACAGAAAGAGGTGCGATCCAGAATGGAACTATATTTCCTGGGAACTAATGCTGGTGTACCTACGCTTCAACGGAATGTAACTTCCATTGGGCTACGCATGTTGGATGAGCGCAGAGCTTTGTGGTTGTTTGACTGCGGGGAAGGGACGCAGCACCAGATTTTAAGTTCTCCGCTTAAACTAAGCAAATTGGAGAAAATATTCATTACACATCTGCATGGTGATCATGTATTTGGACTTCCAGGACTGCTTTCGAGCAGAGCCTATCAAGGTGGCACCACACCATTAACCGTATATGGTCCGCCAGGTACGGAACGAATGATCAGTACAACAATGGAGCTGAGCCAATCCCGGGTTAACTATGATTTGAATATCGTGGAACATACGGGCGGCGTCCTGTTCGAGGATGACAGTTTTATCGTGGAAGCTGCTTTGCTTGAGCATCGGATTGACAGTTATGGATACCGGATTACCGAAAAAGATCGTCCAGGGAGCCTGGACCCAGCCAAACTGGCGGAATACGGTCTGAAACCAGGCCCATTGTTCGGCCGACTGAAACGTGGAGAAACCATTACGTTGGATAATGGTGATTCGCTTCGTCCAGAAGATGTATTGGGAGCGCCCAAGCGTGGTATGGTGATCACCATATTGGGTGATACACGTCCATGTGACAACGTACAGCCACTTTCCATAAATGCAGATGTACTTGTACATGAAGCTACATTCATGCATGATCTGGCCGATACAGCGCATGAGTACTATCATAGTACTTCTAAACAAGCGGCAGAAGCGGCTAGAGCAGCCAATGTAGGGCAACTAATCATGACTCACTTCAGTTCACGCTATAAGGATGAGGATCAACTTCAGCCACTTTTGGAAGAGGCGCAGTCCGTATTCCCGAATACCAGACTTGCAAACGAACACCAGCTTATTCCTGTCGTGCATCGCAAGCAAGAATCTTAACCCTGATTGCGAACCAGTGCACGGCTAAACACGTCATATAAAGATCCGGGTAATTGCACGGGACTGAGGGAGAGGAACTCCCGCGGTCCCTTTTGCAATCTGGTCAGAAAGCGTGTAGGATGGGCAATATGAAGAGGGAAATGATTCAAATTATTTTCCGGGAAAGCGCAGGAAATGACAAGCTTGTACAGAAGACGCGCGAGTTAAACCGTCGGTGTTCGATCCGGTTCGACTTGTTGCGTGCATATGCCAGCAAGCCATTATTTTTTGCCTGAATACATAGGTTCGCGGTCAAGTTCGAGGTAAATGATTAAGGACATGAAACGTTAATGGAATGAAGAAAGGAAGTGCTGTGTGTGATTAAGGCCTATCTGATTGACTTGGATGGTACGCTCTATCATGGCAGACATCGTATCGAAGGAGCCGATCAGCTTATTCGAACACTGCAAGAGCTAGGAAAGCCGTATTTATTCGTAACAAATAATTCTTCCCGTACACCACAAGGTGTGGCAGATCATCTGAACGGGATGGGCATACCTGCCGACGCGTCTCAAGTATGTACTTCTGCTGTGGCGGCTGCTGAATATGTTGCTGAAGAGTCCCCGGGTGCAAAAGTGGCATGTATTGGAGAAGCAGGACTGCTGGAAGCCATAGAAGAAGCAGGACTACAGCTGACGGAAGATGTACCAGATTACGTGATACAGGGGATTGATCGTGAATTTTCCTATCATAAACTGACCAAGGCGCTAAGGTGGATTAATGCGGGATCAAAATTCATCATGACCAACCCGGATCTGCAGCTTCCTTCCGATGATGGACTGACACCTGGGGCGGGAACTATTGGAGCAGCAATTGAAGCAGCAACCGGAGTTCATCCTACCGTTATTGGCAAGCCATCGAGTGTTATAATGAAGTCAGCCATTAGCCGGCTAAACCTGGCGTCTCATGAAGTGGCAGTAATCGGAGATAATATGCGAACCGATATTGCTGCTGGAGTGGCAGCAGGGTGTGAGACGCTGTTGGTACTTACCGGTGTGACAACACGGGATAATATGGATGGACACATTCAAGCAGCGAAGGCTCGACCTGATCATGTGTTTGAAGATTTGCATAAATTGATGGAGTGGCTGTCGCAAGAGGCAGACCAAGCTTCCAAAAAGGGGTAATGTACGATGCCGGAACTACCGGAAATGGAAAATTACCGGACCTTGCTGTCCGAGAAAATACTTGATCTACTGATTACAGGTGTTGTAATTAATCGTGATAAAACGATAAATACGGAGCCTGATCTGTTTATCAATGAACTTACAGGTAATCGCATCATATTTGTTGAGCGCCGAGCGAAGCATCTGATTTTCCACTTGGCTAATGGTAAACGCCTGGTGCTGCACCTCATGTTGGGCGGTATGATTTTCTGGGGCACGGAACAAGAACGTCCTGATCGTTCCACGCAAGTGGAAATTCAGTTTGGCGATCACATTTTATTCTTCATTGGACTGCGCTTGGGTTATCTACATCTGCTTACTTCGAAAGAAACCGAAGAGGCGATGTCTGATCTTGGACCTGAACCTTTAGATCGACGGATGAATGTGGAACGTTTTGCTTCTCTGTTGAAAGGTCGCCGGGGTACGCTCAAGACAACATTGGTAAACCAGCATATCATTGCAGGGATTGGCAACTGTTATTCGGATGAGATTGCTTTTGCTGCCGGTCTGAGACCAAGCTCCAAAACGCAGAACATCGCGACTTCACCAGAGTTGACAGAGCGTTTGTTCCATTCAATGCAGTCCGTGTTGCGTGAAGCAGCTTCTGAGGGCGGTTATATGGAAATGCCGCTGATGCAAGGGGATACGAAGACAGGAAGTTTTGACGAGCAATGTCGCGTATACGATCGGGAAGGCGAGACTTGTCCGCGCTGCGGGGGAACGATTGAACGAGTGGAAATTACGGGCAAGAAGGCATTCTTCTGTCCGAAATGCCAGCATGAAGCCTAAAACCGGAATCGGGGCACATGTCAGCACCAGAGGCGGATTTCTTCAGGCAGCCAAGAGAGCACATGTGATGGGGGCAACGGCGTTTCAGTATTTTCCGAAGAACCCGCGTAGTCTTGGCCTGAAAAGTCTGGATCTCAAGGATGCTGAGCAGTGCAGGGATTGGTGTGAACAGCAGGGACTTGCTTCGATTGCACATTCACCCTATCCCACGAATCCGGCGTTGGGCATGACCCGTGGAGAGGCGGGGTTTCATGCTACAATAGCTTCTATTCGCAATGATCTTGAAATTTCGAATGCTTGCGGTTCTGTTGGGACGGTGGTCCATTTTGGACATATCAAAACAAACGATCCGCTGGAGGGTTATCAGAACCTCATTCATTGTCTGGATACCGCCTTGGAGAATTGGAATGGACACTCAAAGGTGCTGATTGAAAATCAGGCAGGTGATCATGGCCCGATGGGCACGACAATGGAAGAAATGATACAGATTCGCAAATTAAGCCGTTATCCGGAGCATATTGCTTTTTGTTTTGACACATGCCATGCTTTTGCTTCAGGTTTGTGGTCCTCAGGCAACGAAGCGGCGATGCTCGATAAGGGCAGGATGCTCGGATATTGGGATAATGTTGCTGCTGTACATTTTAATGATTCCAAATATGCGTCTGGTTTGTGTAAGGATAGACATGAGAGGATCGGACAAGGATATATCGGCAATGAATCAATGAAAGCATTGTTAAAGGCGACTGAGTTCCAAAATGCGGTTGTTGTGCTCGAGACAGAAACGGGCGAAGATGGAACGCACCGTGATGATATAGCGCTCATGCGTTCCTGGTTATAATGGGGAGAGGAGCGATTGTATGCATGTTTTTTTGGATGACTATCGGGCATGTCCGAAAGGATTTGTTCTTGCAACGAATGCTGAAGAGTGCCTGATGCTGCTAAGAGAAGGTGACGTGGACATTTTGTCTCTGGATTATGAGCTTGGTCCAGATTCGCCCAATGGCGGTGAGGTCGCGGCATCTATTGTACGAGAAGGTTTATTTCCGCGCGAGATCTATTTGCATACGTCCAGTATGTTTGGGAAACGCCAGATGTACGAGATGTTATATAGCAATAAACCGGATTCGGTGACCATTCATAATGGACCAATGACGGGTGAGGTCATGCTGCGTGTTGCCGCGGGAGAAGAAAGTTAATGAAGCCAATTACATCCAAAATGTTAATGCGCAGTGTATGGGAAGGCATGCCACAGGCTGTATTTATATATACCCCTTTATGTGGGACATGTGCGGCAGCCCGTCGTATGTTGGAGGTAGTAGAGCATATGCTGCCAGAAGGTATCTTATCCGAAATGAACATCCATGACATTCCTGAACTTGTACAACAATTTCGAATTTCAAGTGTACCAGCAGTGATGCTGTTTGACGGCCAGCAAGATGTTCCAAAAATGGTTTATCGGATGAGCTCTGTGGAGCATCTGCTCTCGGAGATCCGGAAGGCGGTGCTGAAATGAGTATAATCTCGATGGAACATGTCTCACTTAGACGAGAAGAGAATCAAATCTTGGATGACGTACATTTGCGCATTGAACAAGGCGAACATTGGGTTATTTTGGGTCGGAATGGTTCTGGCAAAACAACGTTGTTGGAAATGATGAACGGATATATGTTTCCAAGCCAGGGGCGCATTGAAGTACTTGGTAATCTGTATGGACAATGTGACGTCAGGGAAGTTCGTAAGGAAATCGGTTATATCAGCCAAACGTTGATTGAGAAACTCACACCAAGAGATCCGGTATGGGAGGTCGTCGCTACAGGAGCTTATGCTTTTTTGCGTTTTTATCAGACAATTCCGGATGAAGTAAAAGCAAAGGCAATGAGTTTGCTGGATGATATGGGCTTTGCCAACCTGGCCAACAACTCGCTGGGAATGTTATCCCAAGGAGAGCGCAAAAAAGTCATGCTTGCTCGTTCATTGATGGCTGAGCCAAAATTGCTGATTATGGACGAGCCTTGTGCCGGGCTAGACTTATATGAACGTGAGAAAATGCTGGCTGAGATTGATCGTCTGCGCCAGCGTAACATTACAGTTGTGTATGTAACACATCATGTTGAAGAGATCGTACCTTTATTTACACATGTGGCCTTGATCCGCGATGGACGTATTGCGGATCAAGGCCCCAAACATGAAGTTTTGACACAAGATACAATTAAGCATACGTACGATGTTCCGGTCGATATCCAGTGGGATAATGGTCGTCCGTGGATACGCGTACGTTCTGGAGGGTAACACAATTTGAGTACACAATCGTCTTGGGAAGAAGGCAACTTCTCCCGTTTTATCTGCACAGCCAATCATGGCTTTGCCCCTTATGCTCAGGAAGAGTTGCGCCGTACGTTTGGTGCGGTGAAGAGCACGGTACTCGTACCAGGAGAAATATTGCTTGCGGGTTTGCCTGTAGCCGACGAAGAAGTTGCAGATAAGCTGTGGGCAGAGTATCCAACGTTTTTACGTCATATTCAACCTGTTCAGTTTCAGGAGAATACTGAAGATTCGGAGCAGTCTATTGAGAAATTGATTGCATTTGTGTTGAATCATAAGGAACTGACCGGTACTCCTGTCGTGCTGCAGGTACGGAAGACAGAAGGGGCCTTTTGGCAAGAAAATGCAGCCTCATTGAAGCAACTGCTAACTGAAAAGCTGGATGAGCTAGGCTGTGAATGGGTTGTACGTGATGCTGAATATGTCATTTCTGTATTTGCAACGAATGATATGTTGTATGCTGGCATATCCAGACCTGAACAGAACCTGTCAGACTGGAGCGGGGGAGCCGTACGTTTTCAAAAAGAAGATGGGCAGATCTCGCGGGCCAAATTCAAATTGCTTGAAGCCGAGCAAACGTTTGGCATTGACTTTACTTCATTTCATAAAGCACTTGATATCGGCGCTGCACCAGGTGGATGGACTTCGTTCCTGCTTGAACGCGGGCTTGAAGTAACGGCGGTAGATCCGGCGAAGATGGACGCTACGCTGCTGGCATCACCAAAACTGACTTTTTTGAAGAAAAATGCAGGGGATGTGCGCTTCCGCGAAGGAGAGTTCGATCTGCTCGTATGTGATATGAGTTGGAGTCCGAAGCTGATGAGCCGACTTGTATCGGATCTTCTATATAGCCTTCAGCCGGGGGGGACAGCGATCGTTACCGTGAAGTTATTGCATAAAAAGCCGCTCGCACTCATTAAAGATGTGATTGATACGTTTGAGCGTTCGCGGATGCAGATTCAACGTTCAAAGCAGTTGTTCCATAACCGGGAAGAGATTACACTTTATATGGTCAAATATTAAGAGCTCTAGCCTTGATTAAAGCTGTTAAAGGTATTATGAAATTGATTCGATTAAGCTCATTAAATTTTGTGCTTTACAATCTATTCCTGCCTGTACTATAATGATACCAATATTAACCATAACAAACCTGAGGGAAAGCATCCCGAAGCGAACAAAATCGGATTATCCGGTCTGTTCTACTTCGGTGAAGCTTTCCCTTTTTTGTTGTGTAATGAAGGAGGAATTGATATGAGACATCCGGCCAGGCTGGAACGCGGAAGCCTGCTGGGAGGTAGATATCGTATCGTATCCATTCTGGGAACAGGCGGAATGAGCCATGTATATGAGGCGGAGGATCTGAAGTTGCCGGGCAAGATATGGGCAATTAAAGAAAGCGTAACGATTATGCCATATGAAGGCAGTATGGAGACGGAGGCCGCTCTTCTGACATCACTTCGCCATCCAAGATTGCCGCAAATTGTTGATTTTTTTGTCCCGGATGAAGATGGGTACACGTACTTGGTGATGGAATACATCGAAGGGCTAACGCTCAGTGAGTATTTCAAGCAGTGCCGCGGGAAGATCCCGATGGAGCAGTTAACGGAGCTGATGCTTCAATTGCTCGATGTGTTGAGTTATCTGCATAATCTGAATCCACCTGTCATCTATAGGGATCTGAAACCATCAAACATTATGATCACGCCGGAACATGAAGTAAGATTAATTGATTTTGGCATCGCCAGAAGTTACAAACCGCAAAGTGCTGAAGATACCGTTAAGTTGGGAACCGCTGGTTTTGCCGCTCCAGAACAGTATGGCGCGGGTCAGACCGATGCGCGTTCAGATCTATATGGACTCGGAGCATTGCTACTGTATCTTATGACAAGTGGTGCGTATACGGAATGGATTCAGGGTGTGGAAAGCTCTATCCGGAGTGATGTTCCGCGGACATACATCCCTGTGGCGAGAAGACTGTTAAGGTATAATGCCGAAGAGCGATTCCAATCTGCCGATGAGGTGCGGAAGGAACTGCTCCGAATACCCGGCGGAACAACGCCTGGTGGAGATACAACGATGACCTTGAATGGGGGAACAAGAGTTATTGCCTTGACTGGTGCTTCATCTGGTGTAGGGGTTACCCATACGGCTATAGCTATCAGTCATTATCTCGAAAGGCAAAACTTCAAAGTAGCTGTGATTGAAATGTCACCTCGCTCTCAATCCTTTGCAAGGATTCAACAAATCGCTCAAGCGGGTAAACCGGTGCCAGCAGGCAGACAGTTTGCAGTCGATGGTGTGCATTATTGGAAACAATCCGGGCGAGCGGATATTTTGTCTTTGCTTGGGGGGAGTTATCAGTTCATCGTGATGGATCTCGGTAGTGGTCAGGATCAGAACCGGCTGGAAGAATTCCTGCGTGCAGATCTACCTATTGTTATAGGCTCAGGTGCCGAATGGAGACAGGCGGAGATTGGTGCTTTTGTTCGATCACATCATCGGTATCCACGAGAGAAATGGATATATTGTCTGCCCCTGGCAGCAAGTGAGGCTGTTCAGCGCATTCGTAAAGCTCTGGATACATCGAGTGTATATGGTCTGCCGTTACATATTGATCCTTTTGACAAGGACGCACAGATGGATAAAGTGTTTTCACATATTTTAATGCATATGATGGCACAGCAGCCCAAGAAACGTTCATTCTTTTCAAGAAGGAAAGTACATGATTAGAAGATTACGAAAGGAGAGCCTCTTTTGTCTAAATTAAGAAAACAAAGCCGTCAACTGATCTATGCCGGACTTATCGGAGCAGGAGCTGTAGGGTTGGTGTTTGGAGGATATGTTATTTACAATGTCAAAACGATGGGGGATGTCAGGTCAGCTGTAGAAGCCCGTTATTTATCGGCATATGAGGAAAAGGAAGCTGAATTAAAGCAACAATGGGATTCGGGAGCACAAGGATGGGTTACGATTCGGGATATTGAAGCAGGTGAACCGATATTACCGGAGGATCTGAAGCTCATTGCTGTTCCGGATGCACAAGCACCGCGAAACCTCTGGTCCAGTACCAAGCAGATGGAAGGCCAAGTGGCCAAAATAGAGTTGAAAAAAGGAACAGCCATTACCACCGAGATGGTGTATGAGGATGTACCGGCTCCTCCCGATTTAAGAAATCGAGAGCTGCAAGTTGTATTACTGCCGTCCTCACTTGTTAAGGGAGATATTATTGATGTTCGTATTCAATTCCCTACCGGACAAGACTATGTTCTCTTATCGAAGAAAAAAGTGGAACGACTCAATGCAGCTACCTTATGGATTACGATGACGGAGGAAGAAATTCTGTCACTCTCAAGTGCAATTGTAGATGCCTATTTACATAAAGCTTCAATCTATGCCTTAACCTATGTAGAACCACAGTTTCAGACACCTGCAATCGCGACGTATCCTGCCAATTCAGAAGTGTTAAAACTGCTGGAGAGTGATCCGAATATTGTTCGACGAGCCGAGCAGGAGTTATCCAGACAGGTGCGAAGTTCGCTTGAAAGTTCACTGGCCGCTTCCATGACAGCACCGTCAAAAGGGGTTGAACAGGATGTGGCACAATCCTCAGTTACATATAACAGTCGTCCATCAGCCAATAATCCGGCAACGTCGGATGGAGTGATGTGGAATGATGGTTCAGGAAACGGAGCAGGAGCTAATCCTGGAAGCGTAAATGATCCTGCTGAAGCTTTACAAACAGAACAGCAGAGCTTGCTAACGGGTGGAGAATAGAGCGAAATCTGAGGTTTACTTTAGAATAATTCAGATAACAAGGAGTTTTAGAAAAAAGAAAGGAGCTGTAACATCTATGCATACATGGATCTTTGCGGGTTTATGTGAGAAGAATGATCTGATGCTGTATCTTTGCAAGATACTGGCTTCGACAGGCAACAAGGTTTTGCTCGTAGATGGAACCTTACAGCAGAAGTATGGGTACGGTGTAGGTGACAGTCAGCAGTCTTTGCGAATTACGGAATTTGAAGGATTTGATATCGCTTGTCATTTTGTTACTTCAGCAGCAGTAGAGAATCATCTTGAAGTAAATGGCGAGCGATTGGATAGTTATGACTATGTGTTATATGACATGGAGACCTCACATTTTGCTTCACGTAATCTCTGGCTAACCGCTGATGTAAGAGTCTGGGTGAGTGATTATGAGCGTTACAATCTGGAACGTGGCAAGGGCTGGTTGAAGCGGTTGCTTGAAGAACAGTCATTACCTGGTGAGCTGTCATTTCAGCGGCTCTTAATTAACGGGGTTGACTGCAAGCTTGAAGCTCGTTATCTATGGGCGTATCTGGAAGGCAGTCCATTTGTGTGGACAGGAGAATCCTTAGTGCTTCCGTGGGATGAGTTAACAGCTGCGGTTAAGCTTGAGAATGAGCATCATCGCCGAGTTCATCTTGGACCTCTGTCACGAAATTACAAAAAATCGTTGTGTCGCGTGGTCGAGCAGTTAACAGGTTGGGAAAGTGTTCGCAGTCGCCGTGCGATGAAAGAAGCAGAGAGGATGAGAGCATGAGCACCATTACCTTTTGGAGCCCTTTTGCAGGAACAGGTTGCACTTCAAGCACATTAATTAGTGCTTATGCGATGGCACTTCACTATAGGACAAGAGTGTTACTTGTTAATGCAGGCCTTGCCGGAACTGGCACAGAAGCTGCTCTACCATCCAAAGATACGGATTCAGCGGATTTTATGTTCTCCTTTGAAGAGGGTGGCTGGGATGCGATTGAACGGCTGCATTCGAGCGGCAGTCTGAATAAGCACAATCTCAGGGATTATACCAAGCCACTTCTGAAGGAAAGACTTGATTTCCTAACCGGAAGAATTGATGAGATGGAACGTTCCCCGCAGGAACATGGTGAGACTGTGAAAAAGCTGCTAAATGTAGCTAACGAGTATTATGATCTGGTTCTTCTGGATGCGGATCATGCTGGTGTTGATTCACAGCTCAAGCTGCAACAGGCGGACTATGTTGTAATTAATCTAGATCAAAATATGCGAAATCTGGAGTTGTTCTTTGAAAAGATCCTGCCAGAACGAATGAACAATAAGAATATACATGTTGTCATTAACAAATACGATTCGCATTCCCGTGCAACGCTTTCCAATATTCGGCGCCAGTTCAGATACAAAGGCACGATATCTGCGATACCGTACACAACCGGATACCTGGATGCAATGAATCGGCGAGATGTCGCTAGATACTTGCAGTTGGAAAGTTTGACTGAGGATAAGGATATTCGTAAAGGGAGTTTTGCT
The DNA here is from genome assembly GCF_045040675.1 of Paenibacillus sp. FSL H8-0283. Classification (NCBI taxonomy): domain Bacteria; kingdom Bacillati; phylum Bacillota; class Bacilli; order Caryophanales; family Paenibacillaceae; genus Paenibacillus; species Paenibacillus sp. FSL H8-0283. Next base: position 4,012,136 of record NZ_CP150295.1, on the reverse strand, counting down.
GCAAGCATGAGCGAACTCGCTCGCCTGATTATGGACGGTGCAGGTATGCGCACAGTTCTGAAGAGGCTGGAAAGGGGAGCCTGAACCTCCGATGCTCTGGAATACCATATGGATAAGTTTGATTTTGATTCTGTGCCTGACTTATATCTGGTTCAAGTATAGAACGTTTCTTCGTGAAAAGAATGCTCGTGTTCCTGAACAGGAATCATTCACGATTGACATGTTGATTGAGAAGGTGAAGAACTCACTTCATGAGCTTAGTCATAGTCAGCTCGCGGATGCGGGTCTGCATGAAGAAGAATATCGTCGAAGAATTAATCAACGTGCCGAGATGAGAAAAGCACTGAAGGGCTGTGTCTCAGGCAGTATCAGCGACAAAACGTATGTCAAAAATCTGATAGGGGATCTCCTGACCCGAAGCATAGGGCTGAACAAATCAAATGTAGATGAAGTTATTTTGTTTGCAGAACCAGATTTGCTGACGATCCAGGACCGATTCGAAATTGTATTTTATCTGTACCGACAGCAATTCGGTGTGGATGCACTCTCCCGAATGATTGATACCTACGATCTTGGCAGACTGAGAATGGAGGAAGGTACGGACGATGGAGGAAGTTATTATATTTCTGAGGAGGATATTCAGTATGTGTTCGAGTGCGAATATCGAGAGCTTGGATTCAGAGAAAAGACGGATATCATCGTGCAACGTATCTACCAACATTATAAAGGATTCTCGGTTGTTGATGAGATAAGGGACCAACGTATTGACGGCGTTAGTGGTGGTGTTAGCGGTATGCTTGATGCTGTTCATAATATGGGACTTCGAAAACCGGCATCATGGAATGATTTGCTGGATCAAGGACTGGAGGATGATGCACATGAAGAACCGCTCAGCGGCATGGAAAGTGTCTGGATTTTCTATAAAGGTAAGTCCATTCATCTATCCTTTCTGTCATTCGGAAGCATCCGTGAACTGAAAAGGGTATGCCAGAATATATACAAATACAATTATCCCGGACAGTTGTCGGAAGCAAGTGGATACAAAGTGAATGAGATGAAAGACGGCTCTCGTGTCGTTGTGGTTCGTCCTCCTTTTGCAGAATCGTGGGCGTTCTTCGTCCGGAAGTTCGATATTCCGAATGCTTCACTTGAACAGTTAATTACGGGTAACAACGCAGATCTGCCAATTACATTGCTTCAATACCTGATGAAAGGAAGCCGGATTACAGCTGTAACCGGTGCACAGGGTTCTGGTAAAACGACGTTGCTTATGGCTATGGTCAAACACATCTATGCATCGTACACCCTTCGGGTGCAGGAGATGGCGTTTGAACTTCAATTAAGACGGATCTATAGCAGACGTAATATTTTGAGTTTCCGAGAGACTGAACACATTTCAGGTCAACAAGGGCTTGATTTGCAGAAAAAAACGGATGGTACCGTCAATATACTCGGTGAGGTTGCGAGTGATGAGGTGGCCGCATGGATGATTCAAATGTCTCAGGTTGCCAGTCTGTTCACCCTGTTTACCCACCATGCCAAAACGTTTCGTGATCTGGTCTTCTCCCTCCGAAATTCCTTGCTCAAGACAGGTATGTTCCAGCATGAGCATATTGCTGAGGAGCAGGTTGTGAGTGTAATCAACTTCGATGTTCATATGAAGAAAGATGCTGAGGGACGAAGATATATCGAACGAATTACGGAGTGTCTTCCTCGTGCGAATCAAGGTGATAGCGTGGAAGAGAGGGCAGGGTTTTCATTTCATAATGTTGTGGAGTACAGAGATGGAGCGTATGTTGCAACAGCTCCAATCTCCTCTGGAAGCATGGTGGATATGCGAGACCAGATGACATTACAGGATGCCGAGAAATTTGAACTGTTTATGAAGCAACACTGGGGTGATCAGCATGACAATTAAATGGATTCTGCTCCTCGTATTAAGTATTTGTGCAGGGGGTTTGCTGATTACACTTCTCGTTTTAAGTATGTTACGTCACAGAGGAGGTGGTTCAACAAGTCAATCCGGCGTGATTTATGCTCCTAGCGGGAAGGGATTCAAAGGACTGGGATCAATCTTATTGCAGTCCTACCGTCTTGGAATGAAAGTGCCATTGCTATCAGCTTATATTCTACAGGTGCAGAAACGTATTTCATTCCGCCATGTTGGGGATGAGCCCTCACTTCGTAGGCTGACGATGACAGTGGTTCTAATTATTCTTGGAGGTTATGGAGGCATAAGTGTCATTCTGTTTCTTCTGCAGCCGGGTATCGCTTTTGTAATACTGTCCGTGCTCTGTGCTGTGGTACTAAACAGCCTGGTATTGGATATGTGCCTTAGTCGTATGGAGAAAAGGTTGCTGGTGCAGATGTTGGATCTCTTTGCAGATGTAAGGCATCGGTATCATCAGCATGGCATGGTTGAGGAAGCGCTCTATGAAGCCGCTGAAGCAGGTACAGGAGAAGCAGCAGAACAAGTAAGACTGATCTACGAAGCTCTAACTTCTCCAGATCCGAATGAAGCACTTGAGCGTTATTATGAAGTGGCTCCTAACCGTTTTCTCAAAGGATTTGCCGGCGTTTCCTATATGGTTATGGAGTTTGGGGATAAGGACAGAGCACAAGGCTCTATTTATCTTAAAGGACTTGGTAACCTGACTCAGGAGATTCATCTGGAGATTTTGCGGCGTGATAAATTGGATTACCTGCTCAAAGGACTTAATATCATCGCGCTAGCTCCGGTATTGTTCACCGCTCCGATCGAACGTTGGGCTAGAGTCAGTTTCCCAACGATGGATGAATTTTATCGCAGCAAAATCGGTTTTGTTACCAAAATATCCATCTATGTGATCATCATCCTTGCTTATTTGCTTCTGCAAAGGCTCCAGCAATACGATGAGACACGTTACCGCTCAGGGCATAAACATTCATGGTTGGATCATTTACTGTACAAGCAAATCTTCATACGGAAATTGGCGATGTTGTTTGCGGCGAAACCTGGCAGTACACAGTACAGCCAAACGATACGGCTCATGAGGGAGAGCAGCTCAGAGTTGAAATACGAATGGCTTGCCATTCGTCGAGTGTTGTTATTCGCAGGTTGTTTGGTCCTTACAATGGGTTGCATCTTGCTGTTGCACCAGGTTGAACGTAACCACATCTTGTATGATCCAATCCGCGATGATCGAATGTTTGGTGCAATGGCTGAAACGGATCTCAGGAAAGCTGAGGAAAAAACAACGTTGGATCAATCCGTTCTGGAAAGTGTAGAAATGAACCGAGGAGCTACATACGAAGAAGTCTCCAAAGCGTTACAGCAGTTATCTCCAGTTCAGTTAGACCATGATACCCAGAATGAGACGATCACGCGCATTATGCAGAAACTTGAGGTGTATAACAAGCAATATGTACGCTGGTGGGAAATGATTATAGCCATTCTCATGGGTGCAGCGGGGTACTACATGCCCGTATGGCTTATGTTATTTCAGCGGAAAATGCGAAGGTTGGATATGCGACATGAAATATATCAATTCCAGACAGTGATTTCCATTTTGCGTGAGATGGACCGTATGTCAGTTGAAGAGATATTGGAATGGCTTAATCGATTTGCCGTCATTTTCAAGCGCCCGCTACAAAAATGTTTGTTGCATTTTGAACATGGACCAGAGCTTGCACTTGAACAATTAAAGGAAGAGGCGGGCTTGCCCGAGTTCCAGCGACTGGTTGATAAATTACAGCTTGCCCTTGGCAAAATCTCAATACGTGAAGCCTTCGATGATCTCGAAAGCATGATGGCATTTTATTTTGAACAACGCAAGCAGGAGTACAGCAAAATGATAGATGTCAAAGCATCATGGGGCAGAACCATTGGATTTACACCTATGTACGCCCTTATCTTTTTGTATCTGGTTATTCCATTGGTCGGTATGAGCTTCTTACAGATGAACATTTATTATGAGCAAATTCAGAAACTGTAGCACAATTCATCTGTGTGACAGTCTGAAATAGTTTAATAACTTATAACTTGGGAGGATTTATCATGAACAATGCATCAAGTGCTTTAAAGGTGGCAGCAGGGATATTCTTAACAATCGCTTTGATCACAATTGTAGTTCTGTTGTTTATTTCGGCTCAGGAGGCAACCAAGACGGCCCAGAACAATTTTGCTGATATCCAAACCGAGTTGTCCCAGGCTGCATTTACGGTATATGACGGAACAACCATCAGTGGATCACAGGTAACGAATGCGCTGCGTAAATATGCGGACAAGGACCAGTTCGGTATTCAAGTTATTACAGGTAAAAATAAAGCGGGTCAATGGTACGGCAATCAATTAAACATTTCACAGGATCTCAATAATGCTGACTACGGCTCGGTTATTGCACCCGACGATAAAGTGGGGATTATTAACCAGACCATGAGTGAAAAAGAAAATCAATATGTCAATCCAAGTGGTAAATTCAAAGCCATTATCGTAAAAGACCGATCGAACGTGGTAAGAGGGCTGATCTTCCAGCAATCCTGACAGGAGTTGGTTTAACATGTCCCGGAATACACAGCATCTCATGTTGTTTTGTACGGCGGTTGTCCTGTTTGTGACAGCCTGCCTGTACGGGCAACAGAATGTTAAGATTTTATCAACTTCATTGAATAACAGAGTACAGACAACAGCAGGTATGGAAGGTCGGCTGACAACAACATTGCATACCACCAAACCGGATCAGTATAAGGGCGCAGAAGTATTGCATACCGTGAGGCAGATGACAGGCACAGGCATTCCTGTGGAGGTAGATGGAACTTCGTATGTGATTGATCCACTTGTCAGCAAAACAGCGACGATTCCTGTCCAGCTCGATGCCACCTACAGACCAGAGTTTATACGAAATGAATCTGGAGAACTGCTCAAGATTGTTTTTTGGAAGGAGGCGAGTGTGAATTGATTAATGCCGCATCCAAGCTGCTTGCCGTATTGCTCGCAGTCCTTCTGCTCTATGTGTACCCAGCTGCTGAAACAGCCGATCGGCAGGATGATATAGCACGTATGACGGCTGTTCAAAATGTAACACGTTTTGTCGATGCTGTCCGAACGAAAGGATATATTTCACCTCGAATGTTGGCTGAGTTGGAGGAGCAACTGGCCCAGACGGGCAATGTGTATGAGGTGTCGATGGAACATTTACATAAGAAATATGTACCTCACTATACAGACCCGATGGACAATAACAGTTTTAACGGGACCTATGAGGTAGTACAGGATGGATATTATGCAGCTCAGATTCGAGAAAGACTATTCCCATCCTCAGGTGTGATACCGGTTGATGATCCTGGCCGAAGATATACGTTGACGACAGGGGATTTTTTCACCGTGACGCTCCAAAATACAAATCGTACACCTTCCATGCTCATTCGTGAATGGTTGAGTGGTACGGCTCAGGCTTCAGCAGTATTTGTAACATACGGAGGTATGGTCCTCAATGAAGATTACTGAGCTATCCATTGTATTCGTGCTGATCTTCTTCCCGCTCTTCTGGATCATCTCACTCCATACCCAAGATGCCGAAGAGGCTCAATATCTTGGTCATCGATACAGATCTGCACTTCAAACTGCAGTCATGGATGCAGGTGCAGTGATGCATCAGAATGAGAAACAAAATGATGAAGCAGGTTATGATTCAACCAAATTTGTTAAAGCCGATAAGGAGCTTGCCTTGTTGACATTTACGCAGACGATGGCTTTGAATATGGGGATTCAGGATGATCCCGCAGCTATTCGAAACATGTTTAATTACATTCCTGCCGTACTTATTCTGGATTATGACGGCTATTATATGTTGTCCACAGAAACAGAGTTGACAGGTAACCTTGAAGATTCTTTCAGGCGAGTATGGAGCCCCAAGAAACCTTATACATATTCAGATTCTAATGGTAACAGTATTAACTTTACACTGGACGACTACGTATATGCCTACGACGCAAGTGCAGGGAAATGGATTGAGGGATTTCAAAAAGAACTGGCTTCAACCACACAGATCCCTTTACTTCAGAATACCAGCGTATTTGAGCAAGTTAGACAAAGCCGGATTGTGACTACTGTGCAGGATAATCTGGCTGATGTGATTAACCGCCATAATGAGTTTGCCAGAAAGAACGGTATTTCCTATACGTTTACGATGCCCCTGATTGCGCAGGAAGATTGGTACAACTCCATAAATGATACAGGGATTATGGCCTTTATCCAAGGTATAGGTGTGGGTGACCAGAAGATCAACAATTATGCGATCGGTGGAGGCAGACTTGTGAAGAAAACGGCCATCGTAGGTGGGGTAGATCCTTTAACGGGTATCAAGTACTACTATCCCTCCACATGTGGTAATGGTTACCGTGCTGAAGAGGTGTTTACAGACGCAAAACAAGCAGCTGCACAAGGCTATTTCGAATATAAATGCTCTAATCGTTAGGGTAGCCTGTATGACAAAATCATGTAAGAGGTTCCTGAACTGTTTACATTACTTTCAGAAAAGACGGGACCTGTGCTAGAATAGGGTTTCGGAACAATAACAAAAGTAATGTCTAATAGATAGGAGCAACCTCATCTTATGAGTTTATTGTCAGTAGAGAACGTAAGTCACAATTTTGGAGATCGCACGTTATTTAAAAATGTATCGTTTCGTTTACTTGCCGGAGAGCGCGTAGGACTTGTTGGTGCCAATGGTGTGGGTAAATCCACATTAATGAACATCCTTACCGGTAAATTGCTTAAAGATAGTGGAAAAGTGGAATGGACACCCAAGGTCCGTTATGGATATCTGGATCAGCACACAAAGCTTACCCCAGGCAAAACTATTCGTGACGTTCTTAAGGATGCATTCCTTCCGTTGCTTGAATTAGAAAAAGAAATGATGAATATTACGGACCAGATGGCAGATGCAGATCCAGATAAGCTGGAACAGTTGCTGGAAGAGATGGGCGATATTCAGGAACAACTGGAACAGGGCGACTTCTATCTGATTGACGTAAAAGTGGAAGAGATGGCCAATGGTCTTGGTTTGTCTGCAATTGGTCTTGATCGAGATGTCGCAGCTCTAAGTGGTGGACAACGTACCAAGGTGCTTCTTGCTAAGCTTCTGCTCGAGAAACCTACAGCTCTTTTGCTGGATGAGCCGACCAACTATCTGGATGTAGAACACATTGAATGGTTGTCACGTTACCTGAAGGACTACCCGCACGCGTTTCTGTTAATCTCCCATGACACGGAATTCATGAATGAAGTCGTAAATGTCATTTATCATTTGGAATTTGCCAAATTAACGCGATATGCAGCGAACTATAACAAGTTCCTTGAGATGGCTGATATGAATAAAGCCCAGCATATTGATGCGTACGAGAAACAGCAAGAGTACATCAAGAAACAGGAAGATTTCATTCAGCGTAACAAGGCACGTGCTTCAACTTCTGGTCGAGCGAAGAGCCGCGAGAAGCAGCTGGATAAGATTGATCGAATTGATCGTCCAGATGAAGCGGCCAAACCAACGTTCAAATTCAAGGATGCCCGTGCGAGCAGCAAAACGGTCTTTGAGGGTATTGATTTTGAAATTGGATATACGTATCCTTTGCTACCTAAAATGACAATGACTATTGAACGTGGTGAGAAAATTGCCATCGTAGGCTGTAATGGTGTGGGTAAATCGACACTGCTGAAGACGATCTTGGGAAGAATATCTCCACTCAGTGGAAAGACTTTCTTGGGAGATTATCTCGAAACGGCCTATTTTGAGCAGGAAGTTCGAGCTGGGAATATCACGCCGATTGAGGATGTCTGGAATGAGTTTTCACATTTGACCCAGAATGAAGTCAGGGGTCATCTCGCTCGCTGCGGGTTGAAAAATGAGCACATTACCCGTCCGCTTAACATGCTGAGTGGTGGAGAGCAAGCCAAGGTTCGTTTATGCAAACTCTTGATGCGTGAAAGCAACTGGATTCTATTCGATGAGCCGACGAACCATTTGGATGTCACAGCTAAAGCTGAGTTACAGCGTGCCTTGCAAGAATTCAAGGGAACGGTGTTGCTGGTATCTCATGAACCTGATTTCTACGAGGGTTGGGTTACCAAAACATGGAATGTTGAAGAATGGTCTGAGAAAAACTAGACAATTCAAGCAACGCTTAATAGAAATGAACGGTGACAAAAAAATCCTTCTATGGTAACATAGGCTACAACTTCATATGAACACTAGGGGGGCCGCACGATGTGGCTGAGATGGAAGAATGCGATTCCGGACCCTTTGCACCTGATCTGGATCATACCAGCGTAGGGAAGTGGCGAGCGCGTTTCAGTGAATGACGTGAGCAAACGGCAATTCGAAAGAATTCAACCGTCTTGCTTAGTAAATTGAAACATGCAGTTGCGTGTATAACGTTATGGCTATAAGGTCTATAGCTTTATTGCACGAAATGAACTGTATGTATCAGTCAGTCATCTGGTCCTATAATTAATACGCAGCCACTCCCCTACGGGAGTGGCTTTTTTGTGTTTTCATAGCATTCACGCATGGAAGGAGATGAAAAGTACGGTAATTTCTCATGAACGTGTACACGGATCATTTGAACTGCATGTTGTATCTACGGGTGTAGGGAATCAAGCATCTTTTGTAAAAGCTGCAAAGGACGTTTGGCCATGGGTGGACTACATCCATATACGAGAGAAACAACTCTCGTGGCAACAAAAGATCGGTTGGGCTGAAAGTCTGCGTGGTGTTGGCGTTCCGTCTTGTCGCATCGTTATCAATGGTTCAGAACTGCCACCACAGAATGACATCTATGGCGGTGTACATTGGGGGCAAGAGGCTATACGTAACTACAACCCTGCTGTTATAAGCAATGTCCAGCGAATTCGTCTGGGTGTATCTGTTCATTCAATCGATGAGGCAAAAATCGCTGAAGAACGGGGAGCCGATTACCTTTTCTTCGGGCATGTCTACTCAACCAACAGTAAGCCTGATCTTGAACCAAGAGGATTATATGCTCTGGCTGAAGTGTGCTCTGGTGTCTCCATTCCTGTCATGGCGATTGGGGGCATCGAACCGGGAAACATTCACGCTATTCGCTCTGCAGGCGCACAGGGAGTCGCTGTGATTTCGAATGTATGGGCGAGCGATTCCCCGGATCGGGCCGCTGAATCATTAAGGCAGGCTATCGTTGCTACAGAAAGTTTGAGCCGCTGAATCAAGGAGATGAGAGGATGAAAAAGATCATTACTGATAGACCGGATAAGATTTATGCAGAAACGATTATTGTAGGCGGAGGCGTTGTTGGATGTGCCATTGCGTATGAGCTTGCTTCCCGTGGACAGGATGTGCTGTTACTGGAGCGTTCGGCGATTGCAGGAGGGACTTCTTGCGCAGCGGCTGGGATGCTGGCAGCAGACAGTGAGGATTTTGCTCATCCTTTGATGGCTAAGCTTGCCAGGCAGAGCAGGCAGTTACTTATCGAGCAACAGGTGCTAATGGCTACACTCAGTGAGGTAGAGACTGGTCTGCAACGCCAGGGATTCCTAACTCCTTTTCGTTCATACAGTGAATTAAGTAGTTATAAGGACAATCGGAAGTCTGCGTTGTCTGCTTCTGCTGATGAGGTGTGGTGGGACCGTTCCGTTGTGCAACAGGAGGCATCATGGCTTAACAGAGATACGTATGGAGCCTACTACAGACCTTACGAGAGTGAGATTCTTCCAGTCCATCTAACGAAGGCATATGCTGAATCCGCTCAAGCATTGGGAGCACGGGTTATGGAGGACATACAGGATATACGTGTGCAAGCAAACGAACACGGCGTGCAGGGGATCACCACATCGATCGGTGAGATGAAATGCAAACATGTCATTATAGCGGCTGGATTACAGAGTGAAGAGTTGATGAGACATGTGAATCTGAGCTTGCCTGTGTGGTCGGTAAAAGGTGAAATAGCCGCCGTTCAGTTCTCAGATGAACATGCAGGGTACAGACCTGATAGAACGGTGTATGCAGAGGATATCTATATTGTTCCCAAAGCCAATGGAGAGGTTTGGCTTGGGGCAACCAGTCTGCCAGGCAGAACGGATTTGAACGTTTCTGTACAGGGTGTTCAGAAGCTGCTAACAGCGGCTACCCACTGGGTGCCTGGGATGAAGGAAGCACAATTTATACGAGCGTGGGCAGGCGTAAGACCGGCAACTCCTGATGGACTGCCTTATATAGGTGCTTGCAAGAGTATACCCGGGTTGTTTGCCGCCTTTGGACATTACCGCAACGGTATCTTGCTTAGTGCGATAACAGGTAGGCTTATCGCTGAGTTGCTCGCTGGCAAAAGCTCAGAAGAACTCGGAATTGAGGCGCTGAGCCCTGAGCGATTGAACAGAAAGGGAGTGGTGCAGTGAATATCATCGTTAATGGTCAACGGATGGAGATTGAAGACAGATTGAATCGTGTGGATAAATTACTCCAATCTTTTGATTTGCAAGTCAAGACTGTAGTTGTAGAGCTGAACAAGCATATTTTAACCCGTGAGTATCATGAAACGACGGCATTAAGAGAAGGCGATCGAATCGAGATTGTACATTTTGTAGGAGGCGGTTGATGATGTTGAACATTGGTAAATATACGTTTGAGTCCAGATTGTTGCTTGGAACAGGCAAGTTTTCGGATCTGGAAGTGCAAAGTCAGGCTGTGGAAGCATCTGAAACGGAAGTTTTGACCTTTGCTGTTCGTCGTCTGAATCTGGAAGAGCGTAACCAGAAGCATTTCCTGGATACGTTGGATCTGGATAAATACACACTTCTTCCGAATACGGCAGGGGCTTCCACTGCGGAAGAGGCGGTGCGGATTGCCGAGCTTGCGCGGGCTTCAGGACTTTGTGATATGATAAAAGTCGAAGTCATCGGAGATGGAATGACGTTACTCCCAGATCCGATTGAAACGTACAAGGCTTGCGAAATTTTGCTGGAAAAGGGCTTCACGGTATTGCCTTATATTTCGGATGATGTCATTCTGGCCAAAAGGCTACAATTACTTGGCGTACATGCTGTAATGCCTGGCGCTTCTCCCATCGGAGCTGGTAGAGGTATCATCAATCCATATAACCTTGAGATCATCATTGAGCAGGCCGTTGTACCTGTAATTGTTGATGCAGGATTACGCTCCCCAAAAGATGCTGCTTATGCGATGGAACTTGGGGCCGATGGCGTATTGTTAAATACAGCCGTATCCGGATCAGGGGATCCAGTGAGCATGGCTAAAGCGATGCGATTGGGGGTAGAAGCGGGTAGATTGGCATATGAGGCAGGCATGATTCCCGTAAAGCGTTATGCAGCAGCCAGTAGTCCGGTGGAAGGAATGGTTCATACATGACAGATCAATTAACATCTTCCGAGCAGGCCGATCGTTATTCCAGACAGGAACGGTACGCGCCACTTGGTAAGGAAGGCCAGGCCAGATTAAAGGGCAGCAGAGTTTTAATTGTAGGCGCTGGCGCACTTGGAACAGGAATTGCAGAAACGTTAGTTCGTTCAGGAGTCGGACACTTAACGATTGTGGATCGTGATTATGTGGAGTGGAGTAACCTGCAGCGGCAGCAATTATATGTAGAACAGGACGCGCTTGAGCGGATACCGAAGGCAATGGCGGCGGAAAAACGTTTATCTGCCATTAATTCCACGGTTCATGTGGAAGGGAAAGTGTTGGACGTCAGAGTAGATGAGTTGGAAGAACTCGTTCAGCATACAGACTTGATCATGGATGCAACGGATAATTTTGATACCCGACTACTCATTAACGATATGGCACAGAAGCACGGTATTCCCTGGATTTATGGTGGATGCGTAGGTAGTTATGGTATTACCTATACGTTTATGCCCGGAGATACGCCATGTTTAAATTGTTTGCTGGGTGAAGTCCCTCTGGGTGGAGATACCTGTGATACGTCTGGCATCATACCTCAAGCGGTACAGATGGTAACAGCGAATCAGACCGCAGAGGCGATGAAGTTACTTAGTGGCAATGCAAATGCATTGAGACGTAAGTTATTGTCATTTGACGTGTGGAGGAACGAATACATATCCATCAATGTGGATGGTGCGAAAAAGAAAGACTGTCCTTCCTGCGGTACTTCGGCAACGTATCCATATCTTTCTGCGTCCAATCTGGAGAAAACCGATGTGTTGTGTGGCAGGGACACCGTTCAGATCCGACCTGCACGGCGCATGAATCTGGATCTTCAACAAACAGCGGAACGTCTGGATAGACTTCAAGAAGGAAAAGTGGAATCCAATCCGTTTCTGGTTTCTTTTACAACAGGAGTCCATAGAATGGTTATTTTCCAAGATGGACGTGTCCTCGTACACGGAACAAAAGACACAGCTGAAGCACGTACGCTCGTCCATCGCTACTTTGGTTAAAGCAAGAAAGAAGCAAAGTCTGTTCCCTTGAGGGAATGGACTTTTTCATTTTACGGCATGCTATCTGTACCAACCATTGCTGCGAGCGGTGGGGATAGAGACAGGCCGGGTGAAAAAGAGTGAAAACAGCCATTTTGCTGATTGGAGCAGGAGAGCAGGTCAGCCTTATTCAGGATGTTTTATGTAGCGAAGGGTATGAAGTGCAACGAATGGAGTGGTCCGAACTTAACCAATCCGTCGAGCCTTCGTTGTTGCATATTAACCTGATCATCCTGGTAGACCGAAGTGAAGGGGAAGCACATCATGACCACGATCAGAAATTAGAGTTGAAACGATGGATAGATAAAGGTCAGGTTGTACCTCTACTGGTTATCACGTCTAACGCATCTCCTCAATTCATCGTGGAATGGCTGGATTACGGAGCTAATGATGTAATGGAGGAACCCGTTCACTTGAACGTGATGCTCGCCAGAATACGAAACTTATTGCGTGTTTTTGCGAATGTAACACAAGAGGGTGAAGAAGTAATTGTAGTTCATGATCTTAAAGTGAATTTGCGTTCAAGACGGGTAAATCGTGCGGGTGAATACCTGACATTAACACCAAAAGAGTACGAATTGCTGGAATTTCTGGCCCTGCATGTGAATGAAGCATGTACCCGGAGTGATATTTTGCGGGAAGTATGGGGATATGAGTATGCGATGGATACCAACGTTGTGGATGTATATATCAAACATCTGAGGGTTAAGGTGGATAAGGGAAGAAGTGTGAAACTGATTCATACTGTGCGTGGGATCGGTTATATGTTGCATGATAAAAATTAGATTACTAGGTTAGTTCCATGAATCACCAGTTTAAAGTGTGGCAAAAAGAGGGTAAAAATAAAAGACCGGATAATAAACCCCGGTCCTTACTCATTAGCTATAATGTGAATCTAAAGTACACGACGAGCTTTAACATACGTTCTCTTCCAAGTACCAGAGTCCAGATCAGAGAGGGTTACGCCTGGAGATCCGTACGTATGCAGAATCTTACCATTTCCCGCATAAACGCCTACGTGAGTGACATTGGAACCGGTAGAACGGCTACCACTGGAGAAGAAGACCAGGTCGCCGACACGCAGATTAGCTTTGGACACAGCTGTGCCTTCTTTGGATTGTTTCACGGAAGTGCGCGGCAAGTCTACACCATACTTTTTGAAAATATATTTCATAAAAGAAGAGCAGTCAAAAACTTTGGTTGTTGTAGTTGAAGCACCAAATTTATATGGAGTTCCAGTAAATTGTTTACCATAGTTAACAATCTGTTGACCTGTGGATACAGAAGCAGTTGCTGCCTGTGCAACAGGTGCGTTAGTCATTAATACAGCTCCAAAACCTAGTGTAGCGCACAACCCGACGGTTACGGCCTTTTGGACAAAGATGTTTGTTTTCATGTTAGTTAGTACCTCCAAAATTCGTTTTCGTTAAGTTGCTAGAGCGAGTATAACAGCTTTGTAACAGCCTAGAAATTGGATAGGGGAGTGTAATCCCTTGCGCCACAATGGTTTGGGTATGTTTATTAAAATATGATTAAAAATGTCAAAAAATTAATCATTGACGAATGAAGAATAATGATGAAACAACAAAGACCCTTGAATATCAAGGGTCTTTGTTATGTGTAAACCTATTTTCTTCATTGAATCACTGGTTACAAAAACGTAATAAATAACTATAAAGCATACGAGTAGATTCAATCTTTGCTCTGAATAATCAGTAATAAGCCGCTATCGATATTGACTGTACCGGAGGAGCCTAAGAGCTGGTTGCTTACACCCAAGGATTGTCCCATGCGTATGGTGGCTTGATCTAGCGGATACATAAAACCATCTAGAGTTATTCCTGTAACTTCATGAGTCAAGGGGAGCAGAGAAACATATTTATAGTCACGGTGCTCAACCACAGCTTTGGATGTGGTCAGTGTCATGTAGTTGTGCTTGTCCTGAATGGCACAGGAGATATGATGCTGCATCGCGCGAACCATGATATGTACATTGGCGAGTGTGTGATCCATACGCGTACCTGTAGCACCTAACATTAAGATGTGAGAAGGTTCGTAATCTAGCGCTGTCTCAAAAGCCATTTCTGTATCAGTAAGATCTTTATGAACAGGGTCACATGTAATGAATCGAATGCTATTGTTACTTACAATGATACGTTCCTCTTCATTAATGGAGTCGAAGTCACCAACTGAAATGTGTGGCTGAATGCCGTGTTCAATTAAAAATAATGCACCGCGATCGGCCGCGATGATCATATCATCTTCTCGTATTTCCTGAAGTAATTCTACAGATAAGTTTCCGCCTGTAAAAATAACAATCCGTTTCGCCGTCATTTTCTTTCATCCTTCCTAATTCAGAGAAAAATAGTTCCTAGTCCAAACATAATGTTGGAACCTGCACAAATATATTCACCAAACCAGTATAATCCACAAAATGTGGTTGCACAATTTAAGTGCTCGCGGATACAATGGGTAGAGCGACATGGAGATGACTTGAAAAGTGAGGTTTGAACAGGTTGGACTTACACATTTTTGAAGTATTCAGCATTATAGGCACTATCGCATTTGCAATGTCCGGTGCCTTCGTGGCAATGGAAGAGGAGTATGACATTCTGGGTGTACTAGTGCTTGGACTTGTCACCGCATTCGGAGGCGGGATTATCCGGAATGTACTTATAGGTATACCTGTAACGACATTATGGAGTCAGGGATCACTTATTATGTTAGCCTTAGTATCTGTAGCAGTTGCGTTTATATTGCCTCTCAAGTGGATTAGTCACTGGAAGCGAACAGAGGCGTTATTTGATGCAATCGGACTTGCAGCATTTGCAATTCAAGGGGCACTGTACGCGGCGAACATGGGACATCCTATTAGCGCAGTTATCGTTGCAGCAGTAATGACCGGTATTGGTGGGGGCGTTATTCGTGATGTGCTCGCTGGACGTAAACCGCTTGTATTGCGTGATGAAATCTATGCTGTATGGGCAATGACAGCCGGTTTTGTCATAGGTATGGGTTGGTTAACAACGAATACCGGATTATTGCTAGGTTTCGCGGCCGTTGTGTTTTTCCGGATGTGTTCTGTACATTATAAATGGAAACTGCCACGTCGTTCGTTGGTGCCATCTGAGACGGGCAACGTCAGTCCTCAGCCGGAGAGCATTGTGACACAGCCAACATCGTCGGTACTTCAAGGTACGTTAAGCAAGGGGGATTAATATGATTAATGTTTTGTTTGTATGTCTGGGCAATATATGTAGATCACCAATGGCTGAAGCCGTTTTGCGTCACAAAGTCCTGGAGAAGGGGCTTGAACACCAGATTCGTGTGGACTCAGCGGGAACAGGGGACTGGCACGTTGGTAAACCTCCGCATGAAGGAACTCGAAAATTGCTGGATTCGTACCAGATTTCTTATGCCAACATGGCAGCAAGACAGTTCGACAGCGAAGACTTTACTCAATTTGATTACATTGTGTGTATGGATAATTCCAATGCAGATAATGTGCGCAACGTTCCAGGCGGAGCTGAGGCGGACATCATCAAGTTCATGGACATGCTTCCCGAGGAAAAACTCAGAGAAGTACCTGACCCATATTACACAGGCAATTTTGAAGAGGTGTACGAGCTGGTTAACGCAGGCTGCGATGTTCTGTTGAGTAAGATTGAAGCGGAACATTCCTTAGCCTAAAAAGCAAACAAAATTCATGCTTAATTTGTAATTCGATAAAGAAGCAGGATTAGAGCACTTAAAGCAAGCAGGATATCCTGCTTCTTTTTCAGGTTACAATTGTAAGCGGTATCATTAAAATGAAAAAAAATAGCGGCATTTCAGCCGCCTGTTAAAGTGGTCCATTTATCTTTCCTGGAGGAAATAAAGTAATGCTTCGGGCAATTCCTTCTGCCAAAAACCCCATTGGTGTTTTCCGTCTTTCTCCTGGTAGGAGACGAGGGCACCACGTTTTTCCAGCAATTCTCGAGTATCCCGGTTTAATTGAACAAAATCATACGTACCCGTGTCTGCCTCGAAATCAGTCTCCTGCAAACCAACAATCATCCAGATCGAGAGCCAAGACAGATCTTCAGCTGCGGCATAGATTTCCTGTGAAGCAGAGTAGAAGGCGCCAGACATGCTGATCACACGTGTGAACAGATCCGGATATAACAGAGCAAGATGAAGCGAAACACTGCCACCGAGCGAGTCTCCGGCAAGAATGCGTTCCTGCGGAGATGGACGCACAGGATATTTCTCTTCTATATAGGGAATAATCTCTTCAGCGAAGCAAGCGGTATATGCCTTGAACCGATCTCCAAATGGGGCATATTCCTGCGTTCTCACAGACACATCGACCTGAACCCCTACAATAATGAAAGGTTCGGCTCCTTCGTCCAGAATAATTTGGTTAGCTGTTGTAGCAATTCGTCCGAAATTAAAAAATTCTTCGCCATCCTGACAATAAACGACAGGGTAGCTAAGCAATTCGTTATAGCCCGGAGGAAGGTAAATACGGAGCGTTCGCTTCTCTCCGAGATAGCGACTTTCAATCTCTTCCTTCACAATCGTGCGTTTCAAATAGCGGGAATCCGTCATAAAACGTCACCTTTCTCGGTTAATTTTTTGCATTCGACCGCGCAATACGGTAAGATTACCCTTGTGCGGGGTTAGGTCAAACACGCAATCATGTATTATGCTGTTATACCAATATTAAGCCCCTGTTATACATACAATCCGGCGGGAAACATAAAAAAATTACGGATTTCTTTGACGTATGGAGTGAAACAGGTGTATAATAATATTATAACAGCGGAACTTGATATTCAAATTTTTTGTTGAGGTGAAGAAAAAAATGAGCAAGGTTCCTTATGAAGTGTATACAGAGGATGTAGAAGCTCTGTCCGTGCTGTCTCCTGACGGCGAAATTGTTAACAAAGACATGATGCCTACACTTTCCGATGATCAATTAAAAGAAATTATGTACCGCATGGTATTTACCCGTACTTGGGATGACCGTGCAGTAAACCTGGGCCGTCAAGGTCGTCTTGGTTTCTATGCTCCAGTATCTGGTCAAGAAGCGACAATGGTTGGTAGTGAATTTGCAATTGAAAAAGAAGACTTTGTATGTCCTGGCTATCGTGACATTCCGCAACTCGTATGGCACGGACTTCCTCTTTATCAAGCATTCTTGTACTCCCGTGGACACCAACATGGTGGACAAATTCCAGATGGCGTTAATGTATTGATGCCACAAATCATCATTGGTGCACAAATTCTGCATGCAATGGGTATCGCTATGGGTTACAAATTGAAGAAACAAAAACAAGTTGTTATCACGTATACAGGTGATGGCGGTTCTTCTGAAGGTGACTTCTATGAAGGTCTGAACTACGCTGGTGTATACAAACTGCCTGTTATCTTCTTTGTACAAAACAATGGTTATGCCATCACTACTCCTTTTGCTAAACAAACTGCAGCTCTTTCCATCGCTCACAAAGCGGTAGCAGCAGGTATCAAAGGTGTTAAAGTTGACGGTATGGACATCTTCGCTGTTATCAAAGCTGTTCAGGAAGCTGCTGAGCGTGGACGTAACGGAGAAGGCGCAACATTGATCGAAGCAGTAACTTACCGTTTCCGTCCTCACTCCCTTTCGGATGATGCTTCCAAGTATCGTACAAAAGAAGAAGAGGCAGAATGGTCTGCTAAAGATCCTATCGCACGTTTCACTAAATATCTGGAGAAAAAAGGTCTTTGGACTGAAGAAGATACAGCACGTGTGAAAGAAGAAGCAAAAGCTAAAGTAAATGAAGAGATCAAAAAAGCGGAAAAAACCGAGAAAATGACGATTTCAGGCTTGATCGACAGCATGTTCGAACAAACGCCTAAGCACTTGGAAGAGCAAAAAGCTGATTTCCAATAAGTTTTTTCCGATAAAGCATAAACATCCGCGACTTTAATGTCCCGGTATACATGTACGAATTCAAATGTGAACTGTCAATGTTTAAGGAGGAAATGAAGCAAATGGCACAAATGAACATGAAAGAAGCAATCCGTGATGCGCTTCGCGTGGAGTTGAAACGTGATCCTAACGTTCTGCTTTTCGGTGAAGACGTAGGTAATGTAGGCGGCGTTTTCCGTGTAACGGAAGGTCTGCAAAAAGAGTTTGGCGAAGAGCGTGTATTTGATACACCACTGGCTGAGTCCGCTATTGGTGGTCTGGCTGTAGGTCTGGGTGTACAAGGCTTCCGTCCGGTTGCTGAGATCCAATTCGTTGGTTTTATCTTCGAAGCCCTTGACCAAATGGTAGTGCAAGCTGCTCGTATGCGTTTCCGCTCCGGTGGAAAATACAATTCTCCAATCGTATTCCGTACACCATTCGGTGGCGGCGTAAAAGCGGCAGAATTGCATACAGATTCCCTGGAAGGTCTGCTCACGCAAACACCAGGTATCAAAGTCGTAATTCCTTCTAACCCTTACGATGCAAAAGGTCTGATGATCGCTTCTATTCGCGATAACGATCCTGTATTCTTCATGGAGCACTTGAACTTGTACCATGCTTTCCGTGCAGAAGTGCCTGAAGAAGATTACGTTGTTGAATTGGGCAAAGCGAACGTTGTTCGTGAAGGTTCTGATGTAACGATCATTACTTACGGTATGATGGTTCACACTTCTGTGAAAGCAGCAGATGAACTCGAAAAACAAGGAATCAAAGTTGAAGTTATCGACCTTCGTACGGTTAGCCCGATCGACATCGATACTATCGTTGCTTCCGTTAAGAAAACAAACCGTGCAATTGTTGTACAGGAAGCTCAAAAGAGCGCAGGTGTTGCAGCTGAAGTCATTGCCCAAATCAATGAAAAAGCAATCCTGCACTTGGAAGCTCCGGTTCTGCGTGTAGCTGGTCCGGACACTGTATATCCATTTGCACAAATCGAAGATACATGGCTGCCTAACCCGGCGCGTATCATTGCTGCGGTTAACAAAGTCGTAAATTTCTAATTTAATCATCTGACATGCCGCAAGGCGCAGTATGGTGATTCACACCGCAGCGCAAGCTGCACTGTAAACAGCCATTAGCCCCTTGAGTAACAGTTATTTGCATTAGCAGTAACAGTTGTTTCTTGGAGTTAAGGGTTGTTTTCAGGATTGAGCACATAATCAAGGAGGTTTTTCAGTTGGCTAAATTTGAATATAAATTCCCTGAATTGGGCGAAGGCCTGCACGAAGGCGAAATCATCAAGATGCACATCAAAGTCGGTGACAAAGTAACTGACGACGACATCATCATGGAAGTACAGAACGACAAAGCGGTTGTAGAAGTACCTTGTCCGGTTAACGGAACAGTTACAGAAGTATTCGCTAAAGACGGTCAAGTCTGCCACGTTGGTGAAGTTGTAGCGATCATCGATGCAGAAGGCGAACTTCCTGAGCAAGACGACGCTCCTGCTGGCGATCAAGGTGAGCAAGAGAAAGACGCAGCTCAAGGCGGAGCTGACACAAGCGGTTCTTCTGCAGCAGCTTCCAGCTCGGATGCAGCTAAAGAAGGCGGCAACAACAGCGTTCCGGCAGTACCTGCCAAAGACGTTCTGGCAACACCAAGCGTGCGTAAATTTGCTCGCGAACAAGGTGTAGACATCGCTCAGGTTAACGGCACTGGCAACAACGGTAAAGTAACCAAAGAAGATGTTGAATCCTTCAAAAACGGTGGCGGTTCTTCCGCAGCGGTATCTTCCGAAGCTCCGGCTCAAGAAGAGAAAAAATCCGCAGCACCAGCAGCTGTAGCTGATCAACACGTTGAAGAAGAGCGCGTACCATTCAAAGGTATCCGTAAAGCGATCTCTAATGCAATGGTTAAATCGGCTTACACAGCACCTCACGTTACAATCATGGACGAAGTGGACGTAACTGAATTGGTTGCTTTCCGTACTCGCATGAAACCAATTGCAGAGAAAAAAGGAACAAAAGTTACTTATCTGCCATTCATCGTTAAAGCACTGGTTGCGGCTTCCCGCCAATTCCCGGCTCTGAACGCTATGATTGATGAAGAAGCTAACGAAATTGTTTACAAAAAATACTACAACATCGGTATCGCTACAGATACAGACAACGGCTTGATCGTTCCTGTTATCAAAGATGCTGATCGTAAATCCATCTGGATGATTGCTGATTCTATCCGTGATCTGGCTGCTCGTGGTCGTGAGGGCAAATTGAGCGCGAATGAAATGAGAGGAAGCACAATCTCCATCAGTAACATCGGTTCTGCTGGCGGTATGTTCTTCACTCCAATCATCAACTTCCCTGAAGTTGCTATTCTTGGAACAGGACGCATCAGCGAAAAAGCAGTGATCAAAAACGGCGAAGTAGTTGCAGCACCTGTAATGGCTCTTTCCCTGAGCTTTGACCACCGTATCATCGATGGCGCAACAGCACAAAACTTTATGAATTACATTAAACAGCTGCTCGCTAACCCTGAGCTGCTTGTTATGGAGGTGTAAGATATGGTAGTAGGCGACGCTTCTCTCAATATCGACACATTAGTAATTGGTGCGGGTCCTGGCGGCTATGTAGCTGCCATCCGCGCTGCTCAACTGGGCCAAAGCGTATTGATCGTAGACAAATCCGAACTGGGCGGTGTTTGTTTGAACCGTGGATGTATTCCATCCAAAGCCCTGATCTCTGCTGCACACCAATATGAGTCTGCACTTCACGGTGAAGCTTTTGGTATCTCTGCTGAGAACGTAAAAGTGGACTTCAGCAAAACTCAAGAGTTCAAAAACGGCGTTGTTAAGAAAATGACTGGCGGCGTAGCTGGTTTGCTCAAAGGCAACAAAGTTGAAGTTTTCAACGGTGAGTGCATGTTCATCAACGAAAACGAAGCTCGTGTATTCAATGACCACGAGTCTCCACGTTACAAATTTAAAAATGCAATTATTGCAACAGGTTCCCGTCCAATCGAACTGAAACCTTTCCCGTTTGGCGGACGCATTCTGTCTTCGACAGAAGCTCTGAATTTGCCTGAAGTACCAAAAAGCATGATCGTTATCGGTGGCGGATATATTGGTGCTGAGCTTGGTCAAATGTACTCCAAATTCGGTGCGAAAGTAACAATCATCGAAGGTTTGGATACAGTACTGCCAGGTTTCGATAAAGACATGACTAGCCTCGTGGCTAAAAACATGAAGAAAACAGGCATCGAAATCGTAACGGGTGCAAAAGCTGAAAGTGCTGAGCAAACGGATAAAGATGTAACTGTTAAGTACTCTGTAAATGGTGAGTCCAAAGAAGTAACTGCAGATTACCTGCTGGTAACTGTTGGACGTCGTCCAAACACAGATGGAGAACTGGGTCTTGACATGATTGGTGTTGACGTTGACGAGCGTGGATTTGTCAAAGTTGACCACCAAGGTCGTACCAGCATTCCTCACATCTTCGCAATCGGTGATATCGTATCTGGCTTGGCTCTGGCACACAAAGCTTCTTATGAAGGTAAAGTGGCTGCTGAAGCAATCGCAGGACAACCATCTGTAGTTGACTACAAATGTATGCCAGCTGTTGTGTTCACAGATCCAGAGTGTTCCAGCGTAGGTTACACTGAGAAAGAAGCTAAAGAAAAAGGTTACAAAGTAAAAGCAGGCAAGTTCCCTTATGCGGGTAACGGCCGTGCTGTATCTTTGAACCACGCTGAAGGCTTCGTGAAAATCGTAGCTGACGAAGAAAGCGGCCTTGTATTGGGTTGCCAAATCGTAGGTCTGGAAGCTTCCAACCTGATTGCTGAGCTTGGTTTGGCAATTGAGATGGGCGCTACTTTGGAAGATCTGGCTCTCACAATTCACGCTCACCCAACTTTGGGCGAAATCGTGATGGAAGCTGCGGAATTGGTTATGGGTCACCCGATCCACATCATCTCCCGTTAAGATCAACTAAGCTTCGGATCCGTCCGGCATTATACGTATATCAGAAGAGACGAATGACGTTAACGCGTTATTCGTCTCTTTTTTCTGAGCAAGAGTCGAGAAATATAAGATACTCGTGTATGTGATATGATGAAAATTTACACGCTCATAAGTTTCAGTGAATTGATTTTATCCAACAACTCAATTGTGGTACACTGTAGTAATGATCAGTCATGATGTGGCTCCAAGCCAATCGCGGTCTATATATTTAGTTAAACTAACCTTTTACACGAGAACGTAGAGGAAAGAAAAAACCTGAAGAAGCGGAGCTAAAAGCTTTCTGAAGGAAAGCTGCATCAGAAGCATACGCTTCGCCTTTATCCCCGGATTTTACCTTTGGAAAAGGAGATTAAAAAAATCTGGGGATAACAGCGATCGGAAGGTTGTTCTGTCATCGGAGTGGTAAGTGTAAATATTCTTTAGTGAGGGGATTTCAACATGAAAAACTATCTCGATTTATTGCAGGATATTCTGAACAACGGCGTGCATAAAGGAGACCGTACAGGAACAGGAACACAATCTGTATTTGGCAGACAACTCCGTTATGATCTCTCCGAAGGATTTCCGCTGGTAACAACCAAACGAATTCATCTCAAATCGGTTATTCATGAACTGTTATGGTTTTTGAGTGGCGATACCAATATATCTTATTTGAAAGAAAACGGTGTGAAGATCTGGGACGATTGGGCGGACGAAAATGGGGATCTCGGTCCGGTATACGGCTCGCAGTGGCGCACATGGGAAGCACCAAACGGAGAAAAAATTGATCAGATCTCTGCAGTCATTGATTCGATCAAAAATAATCCGGATTCACGTCGTCACCTTGTCAGCGCATGGAATGTGGCTGAGATCAATAATATGAAGCTTCCACCTTGTCATTTTGCGTTTCAGTTTTACGTTGCAGAGGGTAAATTATCATGTATGCTTACGATGCGTTCCGTGGATACGTTCCTCGGATTGCCGTTTAACATCGCGAGTTATGCGCTCTTGACTCATATGATCGCTCAGCAATGTGATCTTGAGGTGGGTGATTTCATCTGGTCTGGAGGGGATGTCCACATCTACTCTAACCATGTTGATCAGGTTAAAACGCAGCTGGAGCGTGAACCTTATGCTTTACCTAAGCTGGTAATCAAGCGTAAGCCGGATTCTATTTTTGATTATAAGTTTGAAGATTTTGAGTTTGAGAACTATCAGCATCATCCGGGCATTAAAGCTCCAATTGCAGTCTAATTATGTGTTCAATCTCGACAAGAGACTTGGATTGAAGGAGTGTATTACCCTTGAGTATTGAATTGGTGTGGGCAATGGGGGAGAACGGTGTGATCGGATTAAACAATTCGATTCCATGGCGTTTACCCAAGGATATGGCCTTTTTCAAACAACGTACGCTGAACAAAACCATTATCATGGGACGTAATACGTGGGAATCTTTTGGCGGTAAGCCGCTTCCTCAGCGTCGTAATATCGTAGTGACAAGAGATCTGAACTACAAGGTGGAACAGGCTGAAATCGTACATACGATCGAAGAGGGGCTGAGTGTAACCAAAGGTGAGGAACTGTGCGTAATTGGGGGTTCCCAAGTGTATCGTGAGTTCCTGCCACTTGCAGATCGTCTTGTGGTGACCAAAATTCATGAGAATTTTGAGGGAGATACGTTTTTCCCTGAAGTGGATTGGTCCGAATGGGAACAGATTGAACAGATTGAAGGCGAACAGGATGAAAAAAATGTTCATGCGTATACATTTGAATTTTACGAACGTAAACGGTAAATGTGGCATAAGAAATTCCTGACTTCGGTCGTATTTGTATGATGAGAGGCGCTGATTGCGAAATATTCGTGAACAGCGTCTTTTCTTTATAAAAAAAATGAGTCACTTGTTTAAACTGGAATACATATAACATTAATATAACATAAGTAATTGGTATTTATTTATATTATACATACGGTCAAGCATTAAACAGTAAAAAAGTGTAAAAGTTTTGAGGTTTTAACGTTGTGAAGCCCTAAAACAGGCCTAATATTCGGAATTTAGAACGATTTATAGCAAAATATGTTGAATTTGATGACAAATTATCTGACATTCACTTAACGTTTCGACCTTTTGTTTCTTTAACACACACCAGATTTCGCAGTTCAAAACCACATTCAACACCAAAATAAGGGTATTGACCATGGGTAGACTTGAAAGATATGATGTATAAAATACAAATAATTATGCGGATAATCCATTTAATATTCAGCACAGTAAATGCTACTATAATTGAAATATCTTCGAGAAGATTTTGTGATACAATAGACAAAAACTCAAGTAATGAGTAATCCATTTCATATAGAACCATGCAATGAAGGGATTAAGACAAGAACGGATGGGGGAAAACGTAAGATGTCTACACCTACTGGATTTATGGAATACAAACGTCAACTGCCAACAGATCGTGAGCCAGCGGAGCGGATTAAGGATTGGGAAGAGTTTCATAAACACATGGCTGAAGAAGAGCTCAGAACACAAGGTGCACGATGCATGGATTGTGGTACCCCGTATTGCCATACAGGTATAGATATGATTGGTGGCACGTCAGGTTGCCCCGTGCATAACCTGATTCCAGAATGGAATAATCTTGTATATCGCGGACTGTGGAGAGAAGCACTTGAGCGCCTTCACAAAACGAATAATTTCCCAGAGTTTACAGGTCGCGTCTGTCCAGCTCCTTGCGAAGGATCATGTACAGTTGGCTTAATTGGTCAGCCTGTAACCATCAAAACGATTGAAGAAGCAATTATTGAAAAAGGTTTCGAAGAAGGATGGGTCGTTCCCCAACCTCCTGAAAAACGTACGGGTAAACGTGTAGCTGTGGTAGGTTCAGGTCCAGCGGGATTAGCTACTGCGGCTCAGTTGAATAAAGCAGGACACTCGGTAACCGTATATGAGCGTTCGGACCGTGTCGGCGGATTGCTGATGTACGGTATCCCAACGATGAAATTGGATAAAAACGTAGTTCAACGTCGTGTTGATCTGCTCGAAGCAGAAGGCATTCAATTCATTACGAACACCGAGATTGGTAAAGATATTGCAGCACAACAACTGGTGGATGAATATGACGCTGTTGTATTGTGCGGTGGTGCAACGAAGCCGCGTGAATTCAATATTGAAGGCAGCGACTTAAAAGGCGTTCATTACGCAATGGATTTCCTGAATGGCAGTATTAAGAGTTATCTGGACTCCAATCTGGAAGATGGTCAATATCTGTCCGCTAAAGATAAAGATATTATCGTCATTGGTGGCGGTGATACAGGATCTGACTGTGTGGCTACATCGCTGCGCCATGGTTGTCGTACGATCACTCAATTCGGTACGCATACACAAGCGCCTATGGAGCGTGATCGCATTAATAATCCTTGGCCACAATTCCCGAACGTATACACACTTGATTATGCGCAAGAGGAAGCCAAAGCGTTGTTTGGTCAAGATCCGCGTGAGTTCTCCATCATGACAACGAAATTTGTCGGAGATGATGAGGGGAACCTCAAAGAATTGCATACAGTACAGATCGAGCGTATTGTGGATGAGACTGGTCGCAAGATTTATCAGCCGATTCCAGGTACAGAGCGTGTATTCCCGGCTCAGATGGCCATGATTGCCATTGGTTTTGATGGACCGGAACAAACGTTGGTAGAGCAACTGGGACTTGCAACAGATCGTCGCACAAACGTTAAGGCACGTTACGGCAAATACAACACCAATGTGGATAAAGTATTTGCAGCAGGTGACATGCGTCGTGGTCAAAGCTTGGTTGTATGGGCGATTAATGAAGGCCGTGAGGCTGCTCGTGAAGTGGACAAATACTTGATGGGTGCTTCGGTTCTGGTGTAAAGTATAGAATAAGATATCAATGACAACCTTCGCGATCAGCGAGGGTTGTTTGCTGTTATTTTAACCAATTTGACTACATATTTCATGTAAGTGTGAGCAATATCATTGCTTTTTAAGTGATAAAGATTTATTATTATATTATAATGATTATAAATAAGGATTAACTGAAACCATGAATCTGTACGATAAAAGTAAATTTCAATGAATATAAATCGGAGGTGCGACCTGCTATGGCAAGTAACCGGGACAAGTGCATTTCAGAACAGATCTTTCACATTAAAAATCAATTGGTTGAAAAAGGATATAAGTTAACACAACAACGGGAAGTTACTGTACGTGTATTGCTTGAACATGAAAAGGATCATTTTAGCGCAGAGGAAGTATTTCTGCTGGTTAAGGAGCAGTTCCCTGAGATTGGATTGGCTACCGTATACCGCACTCTCGAACTGCTGAGTGACCTTCAGGTCGTTGAAAAGATTAACTTTGGTGACGGCGCTGCGCGCTTTGATCTGCGAAGTACAGACGGTTCCCATCACCACCATCATTTGATCTGTACAGAATGTGGTAAAGTGGAAGAGATTATGGAAGATGGTCTGCTTCGTTTGGAACAACAAATCGAGCGTCAGTATGGCTTTGCTGTTACGGATCATCGTCTGGATTTCCAAGGAGTATGCAAAGAGTGCAGACAAAAGCATGTATTAAAGGAACAGGCAGCAGGATAATTCATTTCGGGAAGGTGCTCCCGAATCCAAAATCTGATATAATGAGTTTCAGAAGCAAGGGGCTTCCGTCGGCGGAATGCCCCTTTTTGCCGTCATGCGGACGGTGAAGGAGGAGAGATGGACGGATGAAGACACTGGTTATAGCGGAAAAACCCGACATGGGTCGAACCATTGCCGCCGTCATAGAACCAAAGGCCAAGAACAATCGCACGTATCTGGAGGGTGAACATTACATCATCACTTGGGCGATAGGGCATTTGCTTGGACTGGCTGAACCGGATGCCTATGATACAAAGTACAAACGCTGGAATATAGCGGACCTCCCGATCATACCCGATCAGTTCAAGATTGTACCCAATCCGAGGACTAAAGATCAGCTTAAAATGATTGGAGAACTGGCAAAACGGGCTTCAGCGATCGTTAATGCTTGCGATGCAGGGAGAGAAGGTCAGTACATTTTCGCCCTCATACAACAGCAATTGAAGCTGCGTCAGCCTGTAAAGCGTTTATGGATATCGGATTTGACGGCAGAGAGCATTAGACGTGGTTTTGATGGTCTGAAGGATGCCTCTGAATTTGAAAATCTGACCCATGCTGCTCGCGCCAGAAGTGAAGCCGATTGGCTGATCGGGATGAATGCCTCACGGGCGTTTACAACCCGCCATAATGCATTGTTGTCTGTAGGCCGTGTGCAGACGCCGGTACTCGCGCTAATCTACGATCGTGAAATCGAGATTGAAGCGTTCCAGTCACAGACCTTTTATGAAGTAGCCGCCTGGTTTCGGCAGGAAGGTGTTGAGTACCGGGGACTGCGTCAGGGAGATAAGTTGACCGATGCGGAGGCAGCAGAGGCCATTGCAGCCAGTGTGAAGGGCAAGACAGGGCAGATTACCAAATACGAAGCGAAGCAGACGAAGGAGTATCCGTATCGTTTGTATGACCTGACCCTTTTACAGCGTGAAGCCAATGCCAAGTTTGGATATGGTGCCAAAAAAACGCTGGATATCGCACAGGCCTTGTATGAAAAACACAAGGTGATTTCGTATCCGCGGACAAACTCCAACTATGTTACAGAACAGAATATTGAAGGTATGCACAAAACACTAAACCTGCTTAAAAATGGTACCTATAGTGAGCTTGCGCAGGGGGCCAAGCCGGAGCTTGTTCATAAGAATAATAAAGGGGTATGTAATCCGAGCAGGGTTGAGGATCACCATGCGATCCTACCTACTTTGAAGCGACCAGGTACCTTATCCAAGGATGAGCAGAACATCTATGATTTGATTGTCAGACGATTCTTGTCTCACTTTTATCCTCCGGCAGAGTATAAGCAACATACCGTGCTCACCGAAGTGGAGAAACATCAGTTTAAGACATCTGTCAAAGAGCTGTTGTCCCTCGGATGGAAAGTGGTTCTCGGTTCTGGAGATCAGGAACAGGGCGGTGCAGGCAAGAAGAAGACCAAGAAAAACGGCAATGAGGAAGAGGAAGCTGAAGAGTGGACGGACAAGGCTTTTAGTGTGCAACCTGAATTGCCTGTTCAATGCACGAAGAGTGAGTTCAAGGAGAAGGCGACCCAGCCTCCCAAGAGTTATACCGAGGGAACATTGCTGAAAGCGATGGAGAGTGCAGGCAAGCAGATCGAGAATGAAGAGCTGCGAGACGCGATGAAAGATAGTGGCCTGGGTACTCCGGCTACACGTGCGGCTACAATTGAACGCCTCAAAAACGTAGGTTACATTACGCTGCAAGGGAAGAAAATGCAGTTAACGCTCAAAGGCAGAACAGCTATTGAGTTGATTCGTCGCGCGGGTGTAGATCTGTTAACTTCACCTGAGATGACCGGGCAATGGGAAAGAAGATTATATCAGATTTCCAAAGGTGAGGCGGGTCAGGACAAGTTCATGGAGAACGTCAAGAAATTCACCTTGTCCATCATTGAGAAAGTGCGTGTACAAGCTCCTGCTCCAGCAGATGCTTTTGGAGAAGATTCACGGGCAGGCAGGGGGAAAGGCAAGGGAGCCAGAACCCAGGCAGGCAATACAAGGACATCAGCCAAGACGGCTAGTGGCGGTTCAACTGTAAAAACGTCCCGTCAGACTTCGGCATCTTCATCGAGAGCCGGCAGTGGGAAAAATGCGACCACCAAGGCGCCGTCCTCAAGTGCGAGCCCATCGGGAGTGAGAGAGTTACTGGCACCTTGCCCCTCTCCTGGCTGCACGGGTCAGATTATAGAGGGCAAGAAGGGTTATGGATGCTCACGTTTCAAGGAAGGCTGTTCATTTGTGGTCTGGAAAGAGTATGCAGGCAAAAAAATTACCAGTACGATGTTAAAATCGCTGATTGAGAAGGGGAGTACACAAGTACTGTCGTTTAAACGAAAAGACGGGAGTACGGTGAAAGCACGTATTATTTTGCAGGACGTAGTAACAGGCAAATTATCTGGTGAGAAGCAGGATGCTTGATCTTAGTTAACAGTTAACATACAGCAAAAGGACCCTTATCCAAGGGTCCTTTTCTGTTGCTGCTGTTGTATATTTTCGTGTATGACTTTTGGTACCTCTTCCAGTGCAGTGATGGTATACATCGACGTTTCCGGATTAGGCTGAAGTTCTACGATGTTGTATTGCCATTCATTCGGTTGTTTGATATAAATGCTGTGAATTCCGGCTTTTACCGCAGGCATAATATCTGTGCGTAGTGAGTTGCCAATCATCCATGTTGCACGACGATCAAACGGACCATTAGACAGAATGCCTTCCAGTGCCTCGACGTTTTTGTGTTGTCGGATATAGATCCGATCATCAAAATAAGCCGAGAGTTTCATCTGATCAATCTTGCGCTGCTGAATCACGGTTTCGCCGCCGGTATATAAGTAGAGGGAGTGTCCAGCACCCTTGAGGTTCTCAAGCGTTTCAACCATATGAGGGTAGGGTTCAACCTCCTGATCGTACACACTCATACCCAACTTGCTCAGATAAGATTCTTCTCTGGGAGAGGTTAATCTGGCGAACTTACCGGAGAAATAACGATAGGTATCAATCAGGGATTGCGGGAAATGATGACTCGCAAAACCAAGCTTGTTCACTCCGGTTACATCGATCTCCAGCTGTTTTTCCCGAATCTCTTGTGTTGTCAGAGAATGTCCATCAAACCACTCTTGCATATTCTCAAAGAATTCTCCCAAAATCAGGTTGAAGTACTTGTTGCAATATACGAGTGTATCATCAAGGTCAAACAAAATATGTTGTTTCATTATTTTCATGATCTAACTCACTCCTTGTAGCCAGTAAATCCACAATGGTTCAACTAAATTAAATGCGAATATAGGATTCCAGGAACATATTCAATTCAGATACGCCATCCGGCCGAATACTGTATTTCTCTTTACGGTTACTTCCGAGCAGATGGGTCCGTAGCAGACCTGCGATGCGTAGCGCCATCACCTGGTCTTTGACCGTGTCTTCGTCTTTACCTAATTCTTCACACATCTCAGCGAGGGATTTGGGTTCATCCGATACGTAACGAAGCAGGCGAAGTCTTTCGGGATCAGCCAGCGCATGGGTAAAACGTAAAAGACATGTTGGTGGCTGGTCTTCGTTCTCTTCAGGTGCATCTACGGGATACTGCATGATCATCATACCCTCATAGAAGCAGTACATATTAATAGGACGATTGTGCACCGTTGGGAAGAGGATGACTTCGTTCAGTCCAGGCATCGGTTCAACAAGAACACCGGCTGTAGCATATTCAATAAGAAGTTCAGGTCCCATTTTATCAAGCAAAATGCGTTTTTCTTCGGCATCTTCTTCCAGCCACACACGCTGATCTTCGCTCATATTCTGACAGTAGTGTTCATCCCATAGTCGCAATAATGGGACATAACTGTTCCGAATGCGCGTAGATTCTTCTATTGTAAGAGCAGGCAGAAGAGGAGACACACGTGCAAACAGGTCTTCCGCTGTCATTCCGGCAAGCATGTCCAGGAAATCACGATTCTCCGATGTATCATTTTGATAGGCTGCCCATGCAAACAAAACATCAAAATCATCAAAAGGCCAAGTGGCAGCAGGTGCGAGCGCAGCTCGTACATTGGAACTTAGTTTGCCTTCCACTTCCAGAATCCATTCAGGACCAATATCCAGATGCTGAATCCATTTTTTCGTGACATAAACCAGAAAGCTGTTGAGCATTTCATATATCGGTGAAACATCAATTTTCACATGATAAGCCATATTGTTGCAGAATCCTCCCGTCACATCTAAATGTACGCAGCGACTTAAGTACGATTAGTGCGTGTTCAAAAAATCTGGTTTTCAGTACCAAGAAGATGGAAATGGAGTAGCGGAGCGTAGGAAAACTACGTGAGCAACGGACATTTCGGCTGAAATTCATCTTCGAAGCTGATGATGCCACTAGGCATGATTCGTAATCAAAAGTGAACTTTTTGAACAACCTCTATTATGGCTTGTTTTGCAGGGCGTTGTCCACTATAATGTTCAAGTCCGGGGCAAAGCCCTGATCTTTGAATAGCAGTTTAAAACCATATGTATACCATACAAAAGTCGTCAGCGATGGCGATTTTTCTTTGTGTGCTCGCAGGAGGAATGAATTCGTGTCATCGATTACTCGTCCCAAACTATCACACTCGACAGCCAACTATCTCATTTTGATTACGGTTATTGTGGTGGCGGGAATAAGTCAGGGGCTTTTGCTACCTGTGCTTTCGATTTTTTTGGAGCAAAAAGGGGTTTCACCAGGTTTAAACGGATTAAACGCAGCCGCGTTGTACATTGGCTCTTTTGCCATGACTCTCGTTGCGGAGAGACTACTGGGTGCATTCGGTTTCAAAAAGTTGATTGTAGGTGGCCTGATATTAGTCATGGTCCCTTTAATACTATTTCCGTATTTACCAGATATTAAAATATGGTTCATATTGCGTCTGATCGTTGGAATAGGAGACAGCGCACTTCATTATGCGGCTCAGCTCTGGGTGCTACTTGTTACCGCTCCTGAAAAGCGTGGACGCTACATATCACTATATGGCATGTCCTACGGGCTGGGATTCAGTATTGGTCCGCTGGGAATTAAGCTGCTTGGCTTCGGTGATGCTGTCCCTTTCTGGGTCTTGTTCATCTGTATAGCAGCAGTGCTTATACTGGTATTAATGAAGCTTCCGGATACAAAACCGGAAAAAGCAGAGCATGGCCAACTACCTGAACGTCGCTTCCGTCGTAGTCTGGCATGGGCCTGGTATGCACTTTTACCAGCACTCTTATACGGATATATGGAAGCGGGTATGAATAGTAACTTCCCCGTGTATGGGCTGCGTATTGGATTCGATACCAATCAGATTTCGTCGTTGCTTCCTTTTATCGGGATTGGAGGTTTGTTCCTTCAGTTACCTCTCGGAATGTTGAGTGACCGATATGGGCGGAAGAAGATATTGATGTTTGCGGGCATCAGCGGGGGAATCATCTTCATGCTGGTTCCAGTCGCAGGTACGCATTTCTGGTGGACGCTTGTATTGTTAACAATCGCAGGCGGCCTGGTCGGTTCCTTTTTCTCACTGGGCCTGGCCTATGCCGCAGACATTTTGCCTAAGGTGTTGCTGCCTGCAGCCAACGTCGTTGCTTCCTTTCATTTCACGATTGGAAGTATTATTGGGCCGAATCTGGGTGGTCAGATGATCAACTGGATTTCACCCGGAAGCATGTTCACCTTGCTCGGAATCCTGTACCTTCTTTTCGGCTTGGCAGGTATATTATTTCGTCGTAAACCTGAGTTCGAATCTGTGTTAAAATAGAAGCTGGTGTTCGCATGGAAATTGATGTCCATTTCCGAGTACACTAGTGGTAGGGAAAAACATGGACAAGAGGAGACATCGCGATGATCAGAGTAGAGAACTTGAGTAAATCCGTTGGCGTGGACCGCGTTCCCGTTCTACGGGATATTCGATTTGATATGCAACAGGGTGAAATGATAGCTGTAGTTGGCTCAAGCGGTAGCGGTAAAAGCATGTTGCTTAAATGTTTGGCCATGATGGAAAAATGGGATTCCGGCCGGTTTACGGTGGATGGCGCCGAGATTTTGAAAGAAGGCTGGTCTGGAAAACGGAAAATCAAACGGGAATGGGCATACTTGGAACAAAATCCAGAATTATTTCCTAGACGTACGGCCCTTAAAAATGTATTAATCGGACGATCGGGTCAGACTCCTGTATGGAGAATGGTAACCGGTATGGTACGTTCGGATGATTATATGGGTGCTATGGATTATCTCGAAGGATTGGGATTACTTGATAAAGCACATCAAATAGCAGAGAAGCTCAGTGGTGGCGAGAAGCAACGTGTTGCTATTGCAAGAGCACTTGCTCACGGTGCCAAAGTCGTTTTGGCGGATGAACCAGTCATTGGTCTTGACCCTCACACAGCAGATTCGGTGCTGGAAACGCTGCGCAAATTATGTGAAGAAGAACGTGCAACAGTCATTGCAGTACTGCCTATTGAGCTTGCTGAGAAACATGCCACACGGATCTGGGGATTGGCAGAAGGCAAGATTGCTTTTGATATTCGTGGACGAAGACTGACACAGCAAGAAAAAAACCAGATTTAAACTATTGAAAAGAGTGATGAGATTGTTTAATTCACGGTGGGGACGCTTTGTAGCAGCAGGAACTATGGCGATTATGCTTGGTTCTGTTCTAAGCGGATGCACAGTCATAAGTGACCCCAAGGGTTTGATGAGAAAACCAATGATGTCCACCGATAAGGAGAAACTGTACAACGTGGTTCAGGTTAAACTGCCGCCAGAGAGTACATTGATTCGTCCCAAGGATATGAATAATACCAGCATGATTCGGGTGGAAGACCTGAATGGGGATGGAACTCGGGAAGCGATTGTTTTTTATGAGACACCTAATGAGAATGTGCGAATCCATGGCATGATTTTGGAAGAGCAGGGAGGCACATGGGTTAAAAAACTTACATTTGATGTGCCGGGAAATGAGTTGCAATCCTTTAAAGTATTGGATATTACGAATGACGGAAATCCGGATATTATTCTTGGTGTAAGCCTGCAGGAGCAGAAAGCCCTGACTGCATATTCCTACAAGGGCGGGGCACTGGAGCAGGTCTTGGGTGGAGTTCCGTATAATCAATATATCATTGATGATGCGCAGGGGAACACGCTGGATTTGAGCGGAGATGGTAAAAGTGATTTTGTTATCATTTCGCTGAACAACAGCGGTTTTGCAACGATTGCGTTATACCAGTACGAAGATGGCAGCTTCAAGGAAGTTGATCGGGTGCAGACCGATTATACCGTTAAAGAAGTTTATAATGCTCTGGGCGGAGAGATTGCCAAAGGACAGATGGGCATTGTACTGGATGCCGAGCTGGATGATCGGAGTTCCTTCTCGCAAATTATGTATGTTAAAGATAACAAGTTAGTCAATGCTTTCAAATCACCGGATCAAACGTATAGAGATGACAAAATTTTAAGCGGTGATGTTGATAATGATGGTATTATTGAGTTTGGGCTCAAAGAGACTCCAAAAGGTTGGGAGCATTACGTATTTGACTCTCGGTTGTGGTTTTACACCTATTATCAGTGGGATGGCAAAGATAGCAAGAAATTTGTCTCATTCCAATTCCGAGATGATGCTGATTTATTCCATCTAAATCTCAAGCCAGAGTGGTACGGTAAGATCACTATTGACACCAAATCGGAGAAGGAAAAATATATTCGATTTAAAATGATTGATACGGACGAAACCGTAGCAGAGATCAAATATTTCACCCTTTCCAAGTGGGAACAGGAGAAGGGTAAAAGCTGGAAGGAAATTACGCGTACCAAAGATCGAGTTATTGCTTCACGGGTAGCACAATCAGAGGCGGGTAAAGATGCACTGAGTAATACTTCTCAGCTGAATAGAAAGGGAGAACTTAATGAGTAAAGTACTTATTCTTGAGGATGAAGAATCCATCCGCAGTTTTATAGTGATTAATTTAAAGAGAAACGGATTCGAAGTGCTTGAAGCGGGTGACGGTCATGAAGCGCTTCGCATACTGCAGACAGTACCAGATATTGATCTGGCTCTGCTGGATGTCATGGTACCAGGTATTGATGGATTCGAGGTGTGTCGACGGATCCGTGAAACCAATGAACGTCTGGGCATCATCTTTCTGACCGCCAAAGTTCAGGAACAGGATAAAGT
The DNA here is from genome assembly GCF_045040675.1 of Paenibacillus sp. FSL H8-0283. Classification (NCBI taxonomy): domain Bacteria; kingdom Bacillati; phylum Bacillota; class Bacilli; order Caryophanales; family Paenibacillaceae; genus Paenibacillus; species Paenibacillus sp. FSL H8-0283. Next base: position 3,976,911 of record NZ_CP150295.1, on the reverse strand, counting down.
GTACGCACTCTCCGTTGGTGCAGATGATCACGTCAGCAAGCCTTTCAGCCCAACAGAGTTGATTGCACGTATTCAGTCATTGTTACGCCGCGTGAATGTGCATCGGGAAACTGCGGCAAAGGTTACGTTCCAGTCCGGGCCATTTTCACTGGACCTGATCTCGAAGCAATTCAAAAAACAGAATGAAGCCATTGAGTTGACTCCAACGGAGTTTTCCTTGATTCAGTTTTTCCTGGAAAAAGAAAATACACCGCTCAGCCGCGATGTATTGTTAGATCACGTATGGGGAAAAGAGTACATGGGTGATCCCAAAATTGTGGATGTCAACATTCGTCGTTTGCGTCAAAAAATTGAGAACAATCCTTCCGAGCCCGAATACCTGCAGACTGTATGGGGTCACGGGTACAAATGGAAGGGCCGGGAGCAATGATTAAAAAAGGCATTACTCGGCAGATCGTACTACATTATTTCTTTGTAGTTTTTCTCGCTCTGCTGTTGGTCGAATTCGTATTTATGTTGGCAGTTCAAAGGTATTATTATGAGAGTATCTACAATACGATTAGTACCCACATTTCTAATTCAAAGGACTTTTTCGAGCCGATCGCTCGTGAGAATACTACGGAGGATGGCAATAATCTGTCTAGACTCCTTGTGAACTTGGCATTGTCCAATACTGAATTGGAAATTTTGGATCTGAACGGGCGCGTATTGGCGAGTTCTACTGCTTTTGAATCTGACCGTGCTGTGCTGCAAACCAGTGATATTATGCAGGCTCTGAATGGGGATATGGGACGCTGGATTGGAAGACAACCGGGTACTGGAGAATCTGTCATGGCCGTTTCACACAAGTTTGATCTGGGCGGCGAAAATACTTATGTTATTCGATATCTGACATCACTTGAAGATGTGAATTCAAAGCTGTTGAATATGGGACTACTCGCCGCTGCCGTCGGTGTTGGAGTGCTTGCTATAGTGTTGATCATCAGTATTGGTATGGCAAATTCCATTGTACGTCCAATTAACAACATCACCGCAGTATCTGCCCAAATGGCTAGAGGACGGCTGGATGTCAGGGTTAAGGGGAATTATAAGCACGAACTGGGCGAATTGGCATCAACACTTAACTTCATGGCACATGAAATCGTGCGCAGTAATCAGATCAAAGATGATTTTATCTCTTCGATCTCACATGAATTAAGAACACCTCTGACCAGTATCAAAGGCTGGAGCGAGACACTGGATTCAGGCGGTTATGATCCGGAAGAAACCCGTATCGGTATGGGTATTATCTCCAAGGAAACCGAACGACTGATTGGACTTGTTGAAGAGATGCTGGATTTCTCCAAATTGCAGCAGAATCAGATGAAGCTGGTCAAAGGAACGGTCAACATTCGTGAAATTGTACAGGAAACGATGTTGAATGTCTGGGCCAAAGCGGAACAAAAACAGGTCCATCTCAAGTTGGAAACGGACGAGACTCGTGCTTATAATGTCCATGGAGACGGTAACAGACTGAAACAAGTCTTCCTGAATGTTGTGGACAATGCGATCAAATTTTCACATGAGAATTCCTGGATCTTCTTGTCGGTCAAAGAGGAGAATGGTCAGATCATTGCAGCTGTTCAGGACACCGGTATCGGAATTAGTGAAGAACATTTAATTAAAGTACGGGACCGTTTCTTCCAGGTGAATCATCAAAATGGGGGAACGGGACTAGGTCTTGCGATTACGCAGGAACTGGTAGAACTGCATGAGGGAACGATCACGATGCAAAGTGAACTCGGATCGGGGACAACCGTTACGGTTACGTTACCGGCTGTGGCTGAGGAGATGGGTCCAGAAGAGTCTGTAACCGCGTCTGGTGATGCTGAAGTCACAGATGAGCGAACAGCTAGAGATGCAAGTGATACAAAATCAGATCTAGAAAAGTCTTAAGGTTTTAAAAGATAAGAGATTTTTCTACCTGATGATCGAGCATGTACGTTTTATAATATCCATATCAACACCAAAAAAAGGCGAGCCATCTGAGGCTCGCCTTTTTCATCTAATGTTTATTTCATTATGAAGAAAGTTCGCCAGTGCGCAGGCGTCCACTTTTCTCATATACTTCTTTCAACATACGAACAGGTTGCGTACGGACAGCAGGTTTGGCAGAGACGATCTCTTTAGGTCCAACGACCACAATTTCATCTGCTGTACCTTTAACGATTGCACCGTCCTTGATTATTGCACCTTCACCGATGATGGCGCGTTCGATGTGAACCCCACGGCCTATGCGTGCGTTAGGCATAACAACACTGTCTTTAACCTCAGAGCCTTTACCCACTTCTGCACCGCAGAAGATAACGGAACGTTCTGAACGACCTTCGATTGCACAAGAGTCGTGAATCATGGAAGTAACATGTTCGATCTTTGTATGTCTTGCTTTGTAAGCACTTGGTTTGGAGCGCCAGTCGCGAGTAAACATCGGCCAGTTTTCTTTTTGCAGACTCCAGTCTTCCTCGTTGTGTAACAGATCCATATGTGCATCCCAAAGGCTCTTAACCGTACCTACGTCTTTCCAATAACCATTAAAGTTATAGACAAAGAGGGGATTATTTTCGTTCAACATTTGAGGAATCACATCTTTACCGAAGTCATGGCTGGATTCAGGATTAGCGGCATCTTCCAACAGATGGCGTTTCAGATAATCCCATTTGAACATGTAAATGCCCATTGAAGCCAGATTACTTTTTGGTTCAGCCGGTTTCTCGGCAAACTCGGTTACACGCAAATCAGCATCGGCAGCCATAATCCCAAAGCGATGTGCTTCATCCCATGGCACTTCCATAACTGAAATCGTTGCAGCGGCATTATTGGCTTGATGAGCCTCCAACATATCGCGATAATTCATATGATAAATATGGTCACCCGACAAAATTAGAACATTTTCGGGGTTTTGTTGATCAATATAGTCAATATTTTTATAAATAGCATCCGCCGTTCCCAAGTATTCGTCATTTCCTGTATGATAAGATGGAAGCAAGGATATTCCTGCCTCACTTGAGTTACCATGTCCCCATGGTTCTCCTCCACCGATGTGATCGTGTAAAGATTCCGCTTGGTACTGCGTCAATACTCCTACAGTATCGATCCCTGAGTTTACGCAGTTACTGAGAGGAAAATCGATGATCCGGTAGTGCCCGCCAAACGGTACAGCGGGTTTTGCGAGACTTGAGGTTAAAGGGGCTAATCGCTTCCCTTCTCCTCCCGCCAACAGCATAGCGATGCAATCTTTATTAAACATAATCGTTTCCCTCCCAAAATATTGTGCATTGTAGTACATCATTAACGCAAAGTAGAGCAGATGAAACGATTGTTACTGTAAAAATTCTGAAAATGAACAACATTTTCTAATTCACCGCATTTTTCTTTTCAACTTGGCTAGACTGGGGTAATGGTTACTGTTATATCTATTTTCTTGAGAAGAAGGTGATCTCTTGGCCATTCAACCGTTAGCACACCCGGACATATTGCCGGAGCATATTTATTTATTTCATGAAGGTAACCTTCATCACAGTTATCGAATGTTGGGCGCGCAACCTGAGACTTGCGATGGCCTTCAGGGGTATCGCTTTACCGTGTGGGCACCAAACGCCGTAGAAGTAGGACTGGCTATGGACCGCAATGAATGGAAAGGCGAAAAGGAACCTTTATATAAGATACCCGAATCAGGATTTTGGAGTCGTTTTTTTCCGGAAATTAGCGAAGGAACTTTATACAAGTTCCGTATATTAACGGAAGATGGAACAGAATTGCTCAAAGCGGACCCATATGCGTTTCAAGCAGAGGTTCGACCTCAGACAGCCTCTGTCACCAGTTCAATCGAAGGGTACAAATGGAATGATGGAGCCTGGAGACGCAAACAACGTGCCATGTATAACAAACCTCTACATATTTACGAAATGCACATGGGAACCTGGAAGCGCAAAGAAGACGGAAGCCTCTATAGTTATCGCGAGATGGCTGATTTGCTTGTTCCTTACTTATTAGAAATGAAATATACACATGTTGAAATGATGCCCCTCAGCGAGCATCCATATGACCTTTCGTGGGGTTATCAAAACACAGGGTTTTATGCGCCAACCAGTCGTTATGGGCATCCAAAAGATCTGATGTATCTAGTGGATACACTACATCAGGCAGGGATTGGCGTATTGCTGGATTGGGTACCTGCACATTTTGCCAAAGACGCTCATGGGTTGCGTATGTTTGATGGTACGCCTTTGTATGAGTATGCAGATCCGATGTTAGCAGAGAAGCCGGGCTGGGGCACACTTAGCTTTGACTACTCGAAACCTGAGATTCGTTCATTTCTGATCTCCAATGCATTATATTGGATGGAGATGTATCATTTTGACGGACTCCGTGTTGATGCGGTTACGAGTATGCTACGGCTTGATTTTGAGAAGCAGCCAGGACAATATCGTACCAATGATGAAGGTGGTCTTGAGAACAAGGAAGCTGTAGCCTTTTTGCAGCAACTGAATGAGACGGTGTTCAAGTATTTCCCTTATGCATTGATGATGGCTGAAGAATCCAGTGCATGGCCAATGGTGACTTTACCTGTAGATGAAGGTGGTCTGGGTTTCAACTACAAATGGAACATGGGCTGGATGAACGATACGCTTGATTACATGGAATCTGATTTTCATGAGCGTCCTTCCAAACATCATTTGCTGACTTTCCCGGTCGTATACTCCTTTGCTGAAAATTATGTGCTACCTCTGTCACATGACGAGGTTGTTCATGGCAAAAAGTCGCTCCTCGACAAGATGCCAGGAACTTATGAGCAGAAATTTGCCGGCATGCGTGCTTTTCTGGGCTATTTTATGACTTTCCCAGGGAAAAAGCTGTTGTTTATGGGTGGAGACTTTGGCCAGTTCATCGAATGGAAAGATGAGGATCAACTGGATTGGTTCTTACTGGATTATGACAGTCACCGCAATTTGCATAAGTTTGAGCGTGAGCTGTCTAACCTGTACTTGAGTGAAAAAGCTTTGTGGGAGCTTGATCATTCCCTAGACGGTTATGAATGGATCACTCCGGATGATCAGGACCAGAGTGTCATTTCATACGTACGCAAAGGAAAAAAACCTGCGGATACACTCCTTGTGCTCATTAACTTTCAGCCGGTCAAGCGGGAGCGTTACCGGATTGGTGTCATGCGTCCCGGTATGTATACCGAAGTTCTGAACAGTGACCATTCCGTTTACGGCGGTTCAGGCATTACTAATGATATGCAACTGCCTACCGAAAAGATTCCTTTTCATGGGCATCCGCATAGTCTCGAATTGGTATTACCTCCGCTTAGCATCGTGATTCTAAAAAAGAACACACGTCGGAAAACGGATGAATCACCTGCGAGTATAACTTCCGTCAGTTCAAAAACGAAGAATAAAAATGAAAGCAACACGCTCAAACCGAAGAGGAGGACAAAGGCATGAATATTCTATTTGCTGCTGCTGAAGTACATCCATTTATCAAAACAGGAGGCCTTGCTGACGTAATCGGTGCTCTCCCGTTTGCATTGAAGAAGAGCGGGGCAGATGTGCGGGTGATTATGCCTAAGTACAAGGGGATTCCCGATGAGTATAAAGACGCGTTACAGCCCGTAATTACAACGGATGTGCCTCTTGGCTGGCGCAGGCCCTATTGTGGAATAGAAATGCTGGTTCATGATGGAATTCCAGTCTATTTTGTGGATAATGAGTATTATTTTGGGCGTGATGGAGTGTACGGTTATATGGATGATGGTGAGCGTTTCGCCTTCTTCAACCGTGCAGTTCTCGAAGTGTTGCCACAGATTGAGTTCAAGCCTGACGTGTTGCACAGTCATGACTGGCATGCAGGAATGATTCCTTTGGTGCTTGAAGCACACTACAGACACGATCCATTCTACAGTGATATTCGTACGGTATTCACCATACATAACTTGTTGTATCAAGGGGTATTCCCGCATCAGTTATTCAGTGATATCCTTGAGCTGGACGATCGATATTTCACCGTGGATGGAGCCGAGTATTACGGTAATGTCAACTTCCTGAAGGCTGGAATTGTCTACGCTGACCATGTAACAACCGTTAGTCCAACTTACGCACAGGAAGTGAAAACATCTTATTACGGATACGGTCTGGACGGACTGCTTAGTTCACTTGGAGATCGATTCAGCGGGATTGTAAATGGCATTGATACCAAGAGCTACAACCCGGCTACAGACACCAAGATCCCGGTGAAATACAGAACAAGTCTGTCCAAGAAAACGGAAAACAAAATTGAGCTGCAAAAGGAACTTGGACTTCCTGTTCGTCCTGATGTACCTCTTATGGTCATGGTCACAAGGCTTGTGGATTCCAAAGGACTTGATCTGGTCTGCCGTATCCTGGATGAATTGTTGTATTATGATGATATTCAATTCGCTGTACTTGGAACAGGGGAGCAGTCCTATGAACACTGGTTCCGTGAAGCCGCAAATCGTTATCCACTTAAAATGTCTGCACAGATCAAGTTCAACGACGGGTTATCCCGTCGGTTTTATGCAGGCAGTGATATCTTCCTGATGCCATCCAGATTCGAACCGTGTGGTATTAGTCAGTTACTGGCTCTGCGGTACGGTAGTGTGCCTCTCGTAAGGGAAACAGGCGGTCTGAACGACACTGTGCAGGCATACAATGAGTTTACTGGAGAAGGGAATGGTTTCTCATTCTCGAGCTTTAATGCACATGACATGATGAATACCATTCGGCGTGCTGAGGAGATCTACAAACAGCCAGAACACTGGAAGAAAATTGTGAAAAATGCAATGGGCGGAGAATACAGCTGGAATGTCTCAGCTGAAGAATATATGGATATTTATCGTCGGATCACACTTGACCTTGTAAATTGATGTAGTCTTGAATGAGTCACAGCACATGATGCTGTGGCTTTTTCTCATCCAAAAAAACACTTCCAAAGTTCAGAATGAAGTATCATCTGAGACGGTGGAAGTGTTTTTCTTTTCTTTTATATGACTGTTTAGAATTTAAACCTCAGTTGTGTTGGATAGTTGCCGGATCAAGCTGTCTGTACAAAATGCGATACCCATAGGGGTCAAGCTTAATGTTCATCATTCCATCGGCTGGAAACACAGGCTCTTCAGTTAATGCATCTTTCCAGTCTTTTGTTTCCATGGGATGAGAAAGCGTTCGATCTTGAGGTGTATTGTTCATCCATACGGTAAAGTGAAGGTTGTCATCCACACGCTCGTACACGATACAGGGATCATTGTGATCAGCCTTGAGGAATCGGAAGCGTCCTTTGCGAAGGGCTTCATTGCTTTTGCGTAGATCGATCATCAGACGATAGAAATCATACAATTCTCTGTCTTGCTTGGCTGGGTCCCATTCCATACATTTTCGACAATCCGGGTCAGCATCACCACTAATACCAACTTCGTCGCCGTAGAAGATACAAGGTGTACCAATATAGGTGAAAAGAAAAACAACCGACAACTTTAATCGGCGTTTGTCTTCTCCTAACCGGGTGAGCAGTCGTGGGGTATCGTGGCTGCACAGCATATTAAAGATCACTTCATTGGTTTGTTGCGGATAGCGCATAATCAGTGAACCCATCTCGTTGGCAAAATGATAACCGTCCATTGAACCACAGAAGAACTGAAGCACTTTGTCGGCAAATGGATAATTCATGACGGAATCGAATTGATCTCCCATAAGCCAGGTCAAGGAGTCGCTCCATACTTCACCAACAATATAGGCTTCAGGGTTCGCTGCCTTAACGACCTTGCGAAAATCACGCCAGAAATGGTTGTCCACCTCATTTGCTACATCCAGACGCCACCCATCCAGCTTAATTTCCTTGATCCAGTACTCAGCTACATCAAGTAGATATGCCTTAACCTCAGGGTTGGCTGTATTGAACTTGGGCATGTTGCCATAGAACCCAAATGTATCGTAGGTTGGTATACCATCCTTGATCTGAACCGGATATTCATTGATGTGGAACCAATCGGCATACTTAGAGTTTTTTCCATTCTGGAGAACGTCTTGAAAAGGAGGGAAGTCTTCGCTGCAATGGTTAAACACCGCGTCAAGCATGACACGTATACCCAGGCGATGACATTCTTCTGTCAATTGTTTAAGCAGGGCATTATCACCGAAATGGGGGTCGACTTTTTTATAATCAATCGTGTCGTATTTGTGGTAGGAATTGGCCTGGAATAACGGGGTAAAGTAAATGGCGTTCACGCCAAGTTCAGTTAGGTCATACAGATGATCCAGCACACCTTGCAGATCTCCACCAAAATAATTGTCCAACTCAGGTTTGCCACCCCAGTCATGCGTTTCTTTTGGATTCAGCTTAGGATCTCCATTAGCAAACCGTTCCGTCATGATCTGATAAAAGACGGCTTCTTTGGCCCACTCGGGCACCTTAAACACATCAATTTCATGTATATACGAGAACTCATAATATCCTCCAGTTGGATAGGGGGTCTCATAATGAATTCCGTTATCCGCAAGAAAAACATCTTCTGAACCGGCAGTTATCCGAAATATATAGGTGAGACGTTTGAATTGTGGCTTGACGGCAGCCTCCCAATAATCAAACATGTTATCAGAAGCAGCCTTCTCCAATTGAATTTCCTTGTATGTTCCATTCCAATCGTACTTATCTCCGGTCAGTGCAGTCACGTATTGCACATCATTACGTTTGGTTCGTACGCGCAGATGTATGGTAGACGAATTATAAGCATAAGCCCATTTGTCACGAGGAACATGATACATGGCTTCGAGCAACATGACAGCACCTCCTGAATATAGGATAAGTTATGAAAACCAGTCTTTTTGAACACGCACTTATAGTTATAATTAACCAAGTTAGCCAGCAAACGAATCACATTTACTGTAATAAAATGAATTATTTTCATCGTTTTCAAAGGTTTCTTTCACAGCATTTCCAGCTTTGTGCTGAATATACTTACAGCTAATTTAGAAAAAAGGGTGCCCTGAACAGCTTGGAATTCAAGATTGTTCAGGGCACCCCTATATAACATGTTGAAAGTAAATTTTAGCGAATAGCTTGCTCGAACTCCGTGCGGATGGTTTGAAGCAGCTCTGGCTGGCTCAGTACGTCATAGGCTGTTGTTGCAAGTGCCTTGGCTCCCAGAATCATGCCATCCAGCGCACGCTCCTGAAGTGCAAGGTCACGGAAGGCTATGGAGTGCAGTGTATGCACCTCGTCTACAACACGAATGTAGGGATGAATTGCAGGACATTTCAGGGAAACGTTACCGATGTCCATAGAGCCGTGATCATTACCACTCACAATCTCTTCTTGCGGGATCCCAAGTTCCATCAGATTTTGACTAAACGCAGCTGAGAATGCTTCATTGGTAACCATCTCGTCATAGGACGTTTCATAGTTGGATGTCACCAGCTTGCATCCTGTCTGGAGAGCAGAACCTTCAGCGATCTGAATCACACGTTCTGTGAGGATATTCAGTTCTTTACGAGTTGCTGCCCGTACATAAAATTGCGCAGAAGCATAGTCAGGAATGATATTTGCTGCCTGACCTCCGTTGTTGATCACACCATGAATCCGAACGGTGCTTTTCACTTGTTGACGGAATGCATTAATCCCGTTGAACGTTTGAATGACGGCATCAAGAGCATTAATACCTTCGTGCGGACTTGCAGCGGCATGTGAAGATCGGCCATGGAATTCAAATTGCACAGCATCAATAGCCAGCGAGCTGCCTGACTTTTCGTAGGCATAATATGGATGCGCCATGAGAGCGACATCACAGTCATCGAACAAACCTGCTTCAGCCATCGGAACTTTGGCACCACGTGTCTCTTCAGCGGGGGTACCAAACACTTTAATGGTTCCACCTACTTCATCCAGAATAGATTTTAGCCCAACAGCGGCCCCAAGACTCATCATACAGATTAGATGGTGACCACAAGCGTGACCGATCTCCGGCAAGGCGTCATATTCGCACAATAAAGCAATGGTAGGGCCGGGTGTGGCGGCTGAATAGGTTCCGATAAAGGCTGTCTCCAGACCGAGGATTGGAGCATCTACAGTGAAACCGTGGAAGAGCAGTTCTTCTTTCAAACGGGCAGAAGCAAGGAACTCTTCATTTCCCAGTTCGGGGTTGGCACCGATATATGATGAAATGGCTTTAAAACGGGAAGCATATTGATCAATAACCGTCAGAATTTGTGATTTGTTAGCAGTCATTAGTAAACTCCTTATGCAAAAATGAAAATAATTCATTGATTATATCATGTTTGCTTTATTTTTTCAGAAACAAGTCAAGATTTGTATTGTCAAAATGCATTGCATAATCATGCATTGTACTTTATAATGACTCAGTCATCAACATGAGAAGCATACAAAGTATTGTAAGGGGAGAGAAAAAGGTTGAAATTAATAAGTCGTTACACCATGATGCTGTTGACCTTTGTTATTCTGCTGACGACTGCCGTTCCTGTGGCACTTGCAAGTGGAACTACAGATAATTCAAGCAGTAAAAAACTGGTGCTCGGTACAAGTGCCGATTTTGCACCATATGAATTCCATAAAGTGATTAATGGCAAAGATGAAATCGTCGGCTTCGATATTGAGATCGCCAAAGAGATTGCCAAAGATCTTGGCGCTGAGCTTGTGATTGAGGATATGGGCTTCGACGGTCTTCTGCCTTCATTGCAGAGCGGGCGTGTTGATCTGGTGATTTCAGGTATGACGCCGACGGATGAGCGGAAGAAAAGTATCGATTTTTCCGACACCTATTATAAATCAAAACAAGTGATTATGGTTCGCAATGTGGATAAAGACAAATATCCAACCATGGCAGAACTTGAAAATGCGAAGATTGGCGTTCAGAAAGGCTCCATTCAGGAAACGATCGGACAGAGTATTCCAGGAGCGAAGCTTACTGCGCTGGATAAAATCTCGGATATCGTGCTTCAACTGCAAACAAAACGCATTGACGCGGCAATCGTTGAAGATACCGTTGCTGTAGGTTATCTGGACGATATCATTGGACTTGCTGCTGCTGTTCCGGACGAAGAGCAAGCAGAAGCGGCAATCGGGATTCGTAAAGGTAATACCGAGCTGCTAGCTGCAGTAAATGGAACACTAGAGCGACTGAAAAGCGAAGATAAAATCAATCAGATGGTGACGGACGCCAGCCTCTTGATGGCGGATAAAGCGAACAAATCACAAAATATTTTCCAAGTATTCTGGGAGTACAAAAGTTTCTATGCTACAGGTGTAGGATACACACTTCTGTTGTCTGCACTTGGGGTTATCTTCGGGGTAATTATTGGATTGATCATCTGTTTGTTCCGTTTGCATGACGCTGCAATCTTGCGCTGGATCGGTACGGCATACGTTGAAGTGATCCGTGGCACACCGATGCTGGTACAATTGATGATTATTTACTATGGTTTTTCTCTGAGCTTTGGCATTAACTTCACTGCACTTCAGGCAGGTATCATTACACTTTCAATCAATAGTGGTGCCTATCTGGCGGAGATTTTCCGTGCAGGTATCCAAGGTGTGGATCGTGGTCAGTTGGAGGCAGCGCGTTCATTAGGTATGGGAAGAGGCGCCGCGATGCGTTATATCATATTGCCACAAGCCTTCAAAGCTGTATTACCAGCGATCGGTAATGAATTCATAACTATCATCAAAGAATCCTCCATTATCTCCGTTATCGGTATGGTGGATATTATGTATCAGGCAAGTGTAGTCAAGAACATTACGTACCAAGGGTTGAGTCCATTTTTGATTGCAGCAGCCATCTACTTTGTAATGACGTTCATTTTGTCCAAGCTGCTGGGACGACTGGAAAGGAAGTTGAGTGCAAGTGATAGACGTTAGACAATTACACAAATCTTATGGAAATAACGATGTGCTTAAGGGCATTAACGTGACGATTGGCAAAGGTGAGGTTGTCGTGGTCATCGGTCCTTCCGGTTCAGGTAAAAGTACTTTCTTACGTTGTCTGAATCTGCTGGAACAGCCTACCTCAGGAGAGATTGATTTTGAAGGCGTGTCAATCACGGACCCCAAGCATAACATTAACGCAACTCGTGAGAAAATGGGCATGGTGTTCCAGCACTTCAACCTGTTCCCACACAAAACGGTACAGCAAAACATCACGATTGCTCCGATTAAAGTGAAGAAACAATCCACTCAGGAAGCGGAGAAAATTGCCTCTGATCTGCTTAACACCGTGGGCTTGTACGATAAAAAAGATACATTCCCGAATCAGCTGTCTGGTGGACAGAAACAGCGGATCGCCATTGCTAGAGCATTGGCCATGCAGCCGCATGTGATGCTGTTTGACGAGCCTACGTCGGCACTGGACCCTGAGATGGTCGGCGAAGTGCTGGATGTCATGAAACGTCTTGCAGAAGGCGGAATGACGATGGTCATCGTAACCCATGAGATGGGTTTCGCACGTGAAGTGGGAGACCGCATCTTGTTCATGGATGGCGGGGTTATTGTGGAAGAGGGAACACCTGATGAGGTGTTTGGAGCACCCAAAAATTCACGTACACGTGATTTTCTTGCGAAAGTACTCTAAACGATGTGATCAAATAGCGTTACTGACTTCGAGTCGGTAACGCTATTTTTTATGGATAATAATGACGTATGGATTCGGAAAAGTAACTATTCTGTTACCAAATATAAAGGAATCGGGTCAACCAAACTTTCTGAATTAACCAGTATTCTTACAAATGCTTACATGCTAAAAACCATTTGGTAAGAATTACTACAAGTTCAGGTTACAAAATTGTGATATATTGAACTCTGCCGAAACTTCCGGATAGGGAGTGCGGGGGATGTAACGATGCAGATTGTGCAGGGGGAAGATCTACAGCACACTGCTTGGGGTGAATTGGGTACATAACGTTTCAAATGTAACGAAGAACCTATAGGGTGGGCTCCTCATCCGAATCCGACAACTAACTTCGCAGGCACAATGAGGGAGGAAGACCATGATTAACAAGAAACGTATAGCCAAAACAGCAGTAGCATTAATGACAACAGCAATGCTCATTCAAGCCGTTCCGGCTCACGCCGATTCAGTTCATGTGGCCAAAGAAGGGGATACCTTCTACACCTTATCAAAACAATATGGAGTAGCACTCAACACGTTAATTAAAGCAAACAACGACATTTCGGCTTACAACATTTATGGTGGTTTGAAAATTACGATTCCCGGTAAGGCAAACAATGTAGCAGCCGCTGCGGCAACGGAGAGAAAGACCCAAGCGAAGACTGTTACTACAGCAAGCTTGGACGTCAACGCAGATAACAAAGTTGTTCAAGCCTGGGGTAAGACATTCGATTACAGCAAAGCTGTGAACGTAAAAGCAACGGCATACTCTGCAGATCCGTCTGAAAATGGAGGCTGGGGTGCAGTCGATTATTTCGGAAATGACCTTGAACTGGGTACGATTGCAGTGGATCCAAGTGTAATTCCACTTGGAACCAAAGTACTGGTAACTGGTCACAGCCATCCAGGATTGCCAAAACAGGCTTTTGTAGCCACAGCGCGGGATGTGGGCGGTGCAATCAAGGGTCACCGGATTGATATCTTTATCCCGGGTAGCAAACAGACTGTAAGTTCATTTGGTTTTCAGGATATCGAGCTGTACATTCTGAAGTAGAGAGAAAATAACATTTAAAATGAATTCAAACAGGGTGTCTGCCAGTCGCTAATTCGCGATTGAACAGCACCCTTTTAATATTCTCATTATTTGTTATCACGGTCGTCCTAATCTTTGGCCTTTGGCAATCCCAACATTTCGTCCAAGGTGACCAGTTCATATCCCCGATTACGTAGTTCCTCAATAATTTCAGGCAAAGCCTCAATCGTGCCGTTCAGGTTTGACCCTACACCGCCTCCAGCATGTTGCAGAACGATGGAGCCAGGTTTCACGGCAGACAGGATGTTATCTTTCACCTGTTCCTTTGAAAGGCCTTTCCAGTCCAGGGAGTCTACGTTCCAGTTCACAATGCTATAGTGTTGTTTGGCAGCCCATCTCAGCTGTTCTTCATTAATGTCTCCATAAGGTGGCCGAATCATCTTGGGCGTATAACCCGCCAAACGTTGAATAATATCCCCGGTATGTAAAATTTGTTTGCGAAAGGCATTCATCGACAGCTTACTGAATTCAGGATGATTGTAGCTGTGATTACCAACCATATGCCCTTCTTTAACAATGCGTTTCACTAGATCCGGATGTTTCTCAGCACGACTACCCACGATGAAGAATGTAGCTCTGACATTGTATTTCTTCAATACATCCAGTACTTGTGGAGTAAATCGTGGATCAGGTACATCATCAAAAGTCAGTGCAACCTTCTTGGTTGAAGGACCATTGGTTTTGAACGTATCGGCATATTTTTGACGTAATTGTCCCAATGTCAGTTGTTCTTCTTCCGCAGAATCCGAACCTGATACGGATTCACTTGGCGGGCTTGAAACATCCTGCGATGAAACTGGAGCATGAGATCCCCCGAGAAAAATAACGATAACCATCAGCATAATGAGGCGTACGCGCATAATAACGGCCTCCTTTTCCAAAATGACGTTCTCCTTGGTATGCCCGGGGGTTCCATAAAATATGCGCAGTGTGAGAAGTTTCATTGCCGATTTAGCTCATGACAGCCATAATTCCTCCATATATAACATATAGAAAAGGATAGGTGGATGGGGATGAGTACATTTGATTTGAAATCCATACGTTTACAGGTGATTGAAGCAGGAGAAGATAAGGTTTTTCTCGTTACCGGAGGAAAGGCGCATATTGGCGCCGTAGCCACGTTCTATGTGGATCATGAGCGCGTAAGCGGGACGACAGTACATATTCCTGGGCATAAAGAACAAGAGCTGTGTGAGCGGCTTGCCCGAAAGGCTGCCATGCAGCTGAAAGTAACCGTTACGGTGATCATGGGTATCCATTTTGATTCCATCATGCGGATGCAGATCGACGAAATCGTGCAGACTGCAGAGAGGTTGATGGAGGATCATCTGAACAAAGATAAACGATCTTCCTGACATAAGAGCCATCGAATGTTTTGATTTTATTTGCTAAAATTGAAACGAGTTGTAGATTGTTACGTATGTATGTTTATATACGATGTAATATCGACTAGGAGGAATAACATAATGTCCATTTTCAAACGTTTGCGTGATCTAACTATGTCTAACATCAACGCCATTATTGACAAGGCGGAAGATCCAATCAAGATGACGGACCAATATATCCGTGACATGCAAGAGGATCTGGAAGATGCGGAGAAAGCAGTAGCTCAACAGATCGCCATTGAGAAGAAATTCAAGCAGTTATTCGAAGAGCAGGAAGCTCTTGTGAAGAAACGTGAAGAGCAGGCGCATACGGCGGCACGTGCTCAGAATCTGGATTTGGCTCGACGTGCCCTGGAAGAGAAAAAGGCTGCTGAAGAGAAGATGGCTGAGTACAAAACCAGCTATGACCAAAACAAGGCTTCTGCAGATAACCTGCGTGGCAAGCTCGACGAGATGCGTAAGCAGTTGACTCAAATGAAGAACAAACGTGAAACACTGGTAGCCCGTTACAATGCAGCAAAAGCCCAAACGGAAATCAACAAAGCGTTGAATGGGTTTGGCTCTGATACTGCAAGTGCTGGTATGAAGCGTATGGAAGAGAAAATGATGCAGATGGAAGCACAGGCCGAAGCAAGTAACGAAATGTCTTCCAAAGGAAAATCTTTGGATGAAGAGTTCGAGAAGTTGGGTAAAGATCAGGCTGTTGAAGATGAACTCGCAGCATTGATGAAACAGTACGATAATAAGAACTAATACCTTGGTTGTCAGCAAGGTTAACCAGCGGAGGAGAAGAGTATTTCTCCTTCGCTTTTAAATGCGGTTCATGTTGATATGTGGGGGCTGTGTAAATGGATTTGAACATTTTGGCGATGCTGGTCTGGACCGGATCTGGTTCGGTTTTGCTGTTTGTCCTGATGTATGTTGATTCACTGTTCACGAAATATAAGGATTTTGCTGAAGTTAAGGCCGGCAATATGGCCGTTACTACACGTATGGTTATGAAATTATTTGCACAAGGATACGTACTCGCTACGTCCATTTCTACGGCCGGTCACCTGGGAGAAGCACTGCTGGTCTCCGTTGTATCCTTTATCATTTTGTTGATTCTGGAGAGTGTTGTACACTTTATGATTCGCAAATGGGCCAATCTGGATCTGGATACGGGAATTCAGCAAGGGAAGACAGGGTACGGGTTGTTCTCTGGCGCTTTACATATCGTGGGCGCACTGATTATTGCAGCTTGTTTATAAGATAAGGAACAGGAGTAATTCTCATGAGTGTATGGAAACGAATTAAAGGAATACTAACGAAACCTGAACCACCGCAGGCAGAGAAAACGATGCTTCAGCTTGCACCTGGTGATATCTGTGAGGTTTCTCTGGTCACCTATGAAGTCGTTGGTCGGGTGCAAAATCGTGCTCGAAATGCAGTTGTGCTCACACTGCAGGATGGTACCGCATTTCGATATTTGCATATCGAAGAACGGGAACTCACACGTTACGCCCTATATACACCAATTGATGGCAGGCTTGATGCACCTGATGAGGTGCCTACATTGCTGGATCTGGATGGACGCGCATATCATCTGGAGGAAGAGTATGGAGGCATGGTATCAACGGCAGGTAGAACTCCATATGGCCAGGCTGGAGAACAATTGGTATGGCAGTATCAGTCGGATGATAATATGCTTCTTCGTGTGGAGTGGCAAGACAGAAGATTTACACTGTATGAGGGTGAGTCCATTCTTCCTGCGGATATCAAAGTGATTCGTTCGAGCTAGGAGAGGTTCCAATGAAAAAACGCTTGGCACATGGATTAAAATTAATGCTGGTCCTCAGCCTTGTCATGTCTCTGTTGTCCGCGTGCGGAGCAGCGCCTTCTGTTCAGGACACATATCCGCTTGAATCGGTTAACGGCAGTGGTAACTCAACGTCCTATGTGTACCGGGCTTCGGACCGTACCGTTCCGGAAGTGGCACAGGAATTGTCTGACCAGCGGCAACCGGATCAAATCTCGGCAGAGAATACAGAGCGTATGTTCCTCGTGTATCAGGACGAGTATTATCACCTGCAACAAGACCCGAACAAGCCGGAGGATACATTGGTTGAGGTGGACTCCAAGGAATATGTTCGGCAGAACTACGATTCATCTTTTTTACAAGGTTACCTCACCGCTACATTAATTGGTAATCTGTTCGATTCTTTTGGTGGGCGAGGTTATGGCAACTATCGAGGATATACCAATAAAGATACGTATAAACCGAGTGCAGGATCTTATCGTGCACCAACAAGTAATGACAAGAAGCTTGCTCCACCTATTACTGTTGATCGGAAAGGTACGATTACAAGGCGCGGAAGCGATAAAGATTCAAGCGTGGGATCTGGCGGAGGATTATTCAACCGCAACAAGGATCAGAGCAAGGGAACCATTGATCGCAACAAGAGCAGTGGTGGGTTGTTTGATTCACCTAAGAAATCCTACAAAAAACCAAAAACCAGAGTGGGCGGCGGCCGAATTAAGAGGCGTAGATAATGATTCAATTATAAGTTTGGCTGCCCAACATATAGTACAATCCAAAAAGAACAGGAAAAGGTATGACGGATTTATCACTATCCGCGCAATTACCTTGGAACTGTTCTTTTTGGTTTACGATTTGCGAACATGATTGGACTTGCGTACGCGGGGAATCGTTGTAGCAGGCTGTTTGCGAATCCAGCGGATAAATGGAATCATTCGTTCATCCTGTCTCAAGGATTGCAGATCCGTGAGACCAAGGGTTACAATATCGCGATTGGTGTATAGCGAATGAATCTGTTTGTGACAGGGGATGCACAGGTTGGCCGTTGGCAGAAATGTTCCGCCCATTTCTTTGGGTGTCAGATGATGAACGGTCGTGTTCACAGGTTCTCTTTCGCATAATTCACATCGATTACTCATGATCATCGCCTCCCTTTGTCACTTATATTATGGGCAGACAAGATGCCTTTCATGTTGAACATAGGTCAAGGAATGTTACACCTGTAAGAAATAAGATTTGTCACAGGATCAATAAGTGATGTACTTGTTATCTTACAGTATTCGGGCTACACTTTCTTAAAGGATGATAGTCTTTAGGAGGTAAGAATACTTTTGAAAATGAACTCACATTCACATGATA
The DNA here is from genome assembly GCF_045040675.1 of Paenibacillus sp. FSL H8-0283. Classification (NCBI taxonomy): domain Bacteria; kingdom Bacillati; phylum Bacillota; class Bacilli; order Caryophanales; family Paenibacillaceae; genus Paenibacillus; species Paenibacillus sp. FSL H8-0283. The sequence continues at coordinate 3,958,606 of NZ_CP150295.1, read as the reverse complement.
TGACAACTGCCAAATTCAATCGTACAGCTGTACAGGTACCGGATGCCCAAGCCAAAATAGCTGCAAGAGTTACTGTAGGCTCCATAGAGAAAGTTCATCTTGAATCTGCTCATGGCCGCACACTTGCAGAGACGATTCAGGCACCCCATCCGTATCCATTTTTCCGGAGATCGGGTATGGATGGATTCGCGATTATAAGTACAGATACCATAAATGCATCGAGTGATCATCAGGTTTGGTTTCGAGTCATTGATGAAATTCCTTGCGGCTACACCTCGGATCACACCATTGTTTCAGGTACAACTGCTCGCATCATGACGGGTGCACAGGTACCGGAAGGTGCGGATGCGGTAGTCATGATGGAGATGACCGAGAGCAAGGTAGAGGACGGAGAACAATGGATTGCATTGAAACGGCACATATTGTCGGGTGCTAATATCACCCCAATCGGACTGGAAGTCCAAGAGGGACAGCAACTGCTCGAAGCAGGAACGATCATCAGGGCAGGAGAGCAGTCTGTGTTAGCTACTTTTGGCATAGCAGAAGTTCCTGTATTTAAACGTCCAAAGGTAGCGATATTCGCAACCGGCACGGAATTGCTTGATGTAGATGAGCCATTACAACCAGGTCGGATTCGGAATAGCAACAGTTACATGCTGCGCTCTCTGGTTGTAGAGGCAGGTGGAGAACCTGTGATGTACGGTTCTATTGCAGACGATGTGAATACGGCAAGGGCCAAACTGGAAGAAGCCATTCAAGATAATGATATCGTAGTGACCACAGGCGGTGTATCCGTTGGGGATTATGATATTATGGGCGAACTTGTGCTGGAAGAACATGTGGAGATGTTGTTTAACAAAGTGACGATGCGACCAGGCAGTGTGACCACAGCTGCTATATATAAAGATAAATTGCTTTTTGCACTTTCGGGTAACCCGGGGGCTTGTTTTGTAGGTTTTGGTCTGTTTGTTCGTCCAACCATTCGTTCCATGCAGGCGGATGCTCATCCTTATATGGAAGAATGGACTGCGATCTTGGAAGAAGAGTACACCAAAGTTAATAATTTCACACGGTTCGTCCGTGGACGCACAGAGATCCGCAACGGCATGGTGTACGCGATACCGGCTGCCGCCCGTGTAGATGAATCCAGCGTGATGATCACCATTAAGGACAGTGATTGCCTGATTGTTGTTCCACCTGAGAAAAAAGGCATTCCTGCGGGTGAGCAGGTACGTATTCTCAAACTGCCCTCAGGTCATGTGAGGTAGTGGTAAATGACTACAATGAGTGATACAAAGCCACATATCATACAGATTGTTGGATACAAAAACACGGGTAAGACAACCCTGACAGCCGCGCTGATCGGGCACTTTTCTTCTATGGGACTTAAAGTAGCAGCAATTAAGCATGATGGACATGACCATTTTGAGATGGATCAAGAAGGAACGGATTCTTATCGATTTGGAGAGTCTGGGGCTTCGGCGGTGGTTATCATGTCAGAGAAACGTACTGCGATTATGGAGCGACAGGCAACCAAGCTGGAGGATATGCTGAGCTATCTATCGGATTATGATTGGATTGTTGTTGAAGGATTCAAGAATGTTTCTTATCCCAAATTTGTGATGGTTCGAGAAGAGAAAGATCTGACCTTGGTTGATCAGCTTGAAGGGGTAGTGGGTATAATCTCATGGCTACCTTCAGAGCAGTTTATAGAGCGGAGCGCCGTAAGCAGAGAGATAACATGGTACTCGGTTCATGAAACGGAGGATATAGCCAAAGCGTTGTTTGCGATGGTTGAAAGCAAGTGAAGGCAGAATGGTGAAGTCTAATCGTAGAAACGTTAAAAAAGTAGGATATTATGATCGCTGGATATGATTGAATGTACAGAGAGCGTGATTGATTCTTTTTTAAATATAACGTAATATTTATTATGTAAACTAGAATTGTTTCTACTTATGCTTTTCTTCTTGAATGATGCAAAAAAACAAAAAAGCAGCAGACCTTTCTCGGATCGAAATCCTTGATGCGGTTTGCTGCTTTTATTATGTTTGGGATGTTACATCCCGTCGTCAGTACGGCGTTCGATGGCTTCGGACATCGTTTTGTCGGTAAGGTGAGCATAGATCTCGGTCGTTTCCGTAGAAGCGTGTCCAAGCTGCTCCTTCGTTTTGTAAATATCATTTTGCAAATAATAGTCGGTTGCGAATGAATGGCGTAATTTGTGCACGGTCAAGTAGGGTTTGCCAAAGCGCTTGGCGTATTTCATGATCATGGCCTGAATCGCTCTTTTGGTCATTCGACTTCCTTCTGAATCTCCGTTACGCAAAGCAATGAACAGACCTTTCTCCCGCTTGGGCGTGCGGTAACGTGATTGCCGCAGGTTCATATAAGTTGCGAGTTCGTCCTTGGCCTGTTCCCTAAAATAAACGGGAGTTTTGTACGTCTCATCATTGTTACCTTTGCGATAGACATACAGGAGTTTGTTGTTCAGATCAAGGTCATCGACGTTCAGGTTCACAACTTCCGACACCCGTAAGCCGGAATTCAGAATCAGGCTGGCAATACAGGCGTCCCGTTCTTTGTTGATTTCATGGGAGTATAGGGCCTGCTTGTTCTTCTCCATATCGACAGCGTAACCTTCAAGAATATAGCCGATAAATTCCAGCAATTCCTCTTCCTCCAGGATTTTACCTTTGAGTTTGGCAGCGGTGTCCTTGGGTTTATGGGTACGCTTGATCTCGATTTTGGCCATAATGTTCCGCTTCAGCAAAGGATAAAAGTCTTCATCTTCCGCAATCTGGCTCAGGTAATGAAAAAGGGAGCGAAGGGAAGAGAGCTTGCGAGATACGGTAATTCTGGAATTGGTTCCTTCCCGTTTGGTTGTAAGAAATAACCGATAGGCGGTAACCGAATCCATGCGAAGGACTTCCAGTTCAGTCAAGGTAACTTCTTTATTAGAGCTTGCCTCGGACAGCCCTTCTGCTCGCAACCATCCGAAGAAAGCTTCGTAATCTCTCAGATATTCGAGTAGGGTAGAGGGGGACAGGTCAGGCAGCTTGTAGTCCATGAATTGCTGAACGAACCAAGGCATGGAAGGTAGTTTGTCATCCAGCTTGCGTCGATCAATCTCTTTTTGCACGTTGGTCAAGTTCGACACCTCCATGTGAAAAACATATAAAATGAATATTCAATTTAATAGTATTCTATGCTCTAGTGTACCATAATTTACATGCTCATAGCTTGTTCACCAAAGCAGGCAGTAAGTAGGGTATGCTTCCTTGCCCTTCGGCGCGTAAACCTTTAAAGTAATTAGTATACGTAAAGCAGAGGAGGTGAACCGGATGAATATGAAAATAGAACTGGTTCCCCGGGAACGCAGTCAGGTGATTCGGCATTTAATGCAATTTTATTTATATGATTTTACCAAATACCTGAATATTGATGTGGACAGTAACGGCATTTTTCCGGAATATCCCGGTCTGGAGGCATTCTGGGCAGAAAAGGACCGCAAGTTTCCTTTTTTGATTACAAGTGATGGGGCACCTGCAGGGTTTGCTCTGGTGGAGAAATTGGAGCCTGGTAGTAAGGATAATGACTACTATTTGACTGAGTTTTTTGTGATGCAAAAATATCGGCGTAGTGGGGTGGGCACTCGGGCAGCCTACGAGCTGTTCAAACGTTTTCCAGGAAGATGGAAAGTGACCCAGGTTCGTAACAATGTTATTGCGCAGGCGTTCTGGCGAAAAATTATAGGGGATTATACCGGAGGCCGCTTTCGAGAAAAGTTCCATCCGGAACTGGGCAATCCAAGCCAGTATTTTGTAACCTGATTCCCATCAGGGTTTACCTACATATAGAAGCATTTGCATGATTGCGATATAAGTTGAACTAATCATTTACACGATAACGGAGAGGACAGAAAAAACCTGAAAAAGCGAAGCGTTCGCCTAAAAGCTTTCTGAAAGAAAGCTGCATCGGAAGCATACGCTATCCCCGGATTTTCCCCTTCAGAAAAGGGAATCAAAAAATCTGGGGATAACAGCGATTGGAAGGTTATTCTGTCATCGTAGTGTCAGTGTAAATAATCTTTAGTTCAACTTATAAATCTGATGAAGGAGTGAGTGACATGAACGTACCCACATTCCATCTCGATGGACAGACAGCACTGGTGACAGGTGCAGGGAGAGGGATCGGAAAAGCAATTGCGATTGGACTTGCCCAGTCAGGCAGTGACGTTGTACTTGTATCCCGAACGATGAAAGAAATTGAGGAGACAGCAGCCTACATCTATGAACAGACAGGGCGTAAAGCGCTCGCTCTGACTGCGGATGTGACATCAAAAGAACAAATGGAAGAGACGTTTCAAGAGGCGATCTCGGAGATGGGTAGCCTGGACATTCTGGTGAATAACGCAGGTATGAACATACGGACACCAGCACTTGAAGTAACAGACGAGCAGTGGGAGACCATCATGCAGACAAACTTAAAATCGGCTTTCTTCGCTTCGCAATTAGCGGGACAGCATATGAAAGAACGTGGGACTGGGAAGATCATTAACATCTCTTCGGTAGGTGGGCATACGGCTTTGCGGACAGGGGTTGTATATGGTGCGACCAAAGCTGCATTAATTCATATGACCAAAGTTCTCGCACTGGAATGGGGCAAGTATGGAATCCGTGTCAATTCAGTAGGGCCATGGTATTTCCGAACACCTTTGACTGAAAAGTTGCTGGATGATCCCCATTATTTGCAGGAAATTGTAAGCCGTACACCGTTACAGCGAGTGGGAGAACTGGAAGAAGTGGTAGGGCCGGTTGTATTCCTGGCATCAGATGCAGCGGGATACATAACGGGTCAGACGTTATTGGTTGACGGTGGAATGTCCATTTATGGCTTTTAAATAAATGAAGTTGGTTGCAGTTTGGAAAAGTGGGTGGCATAACCAAATCATGGGTAATAACATAAGGGAAGTTGAAGTTAATCTGTATTTCTATTTATCTGTACCCAATTCACTGAACTTGGAGGAAGATAACCATGGAAACGCGCAAGTACGGTAATACTGGCATGAACGTAAGTACACTTGGATTTGGCGGAGCGGAAATAGGAAAAAATGTATCCAAAACGGATGTAGCAACATTGCTGAATAGTGCCCTGGATGCTGGATTAAACGTGATAGACACGGCTGAATGTTACGGTGACAGCGAGGAATTAATCGGCGAGGTGTTGTCACATCGGCGTGATGACTACTATTTGTTCACCAAATGTGGACATGCTGCCGGGATCGAAGGTCCGGATTGGGATGCCAAAGTACTGGAGCAAACGATTGACCGTAGTCTGAAAAGGCTGAAAACGGACTATGTGGATGTTATCCATTTGCATAGCTGCTCCGAAGAAGTACTCCGACAAGGAGCAGTGATCGAAGTGCTACAGCGTGCCAAGGAATCAGGTAGGACCAGGTTTATCGGATACAGTGGGGATACAACAGATGCGCTATATGCGATTCAGACCGGAGTATTTGACAGCCTGGAGACTTCATTAAATATCGCAGATCAGGAAGCAATTGATCTTACGTTGCCTGAGGCAAGAAAAAGAAACATGGGTGTCATCGCCAAAAGACCAATTGCCAATGCGGCCTGGACGTATGATACACTTTCAGAAGAGGCTTATCCATTTATATACTGGAAGCGCTTAAGTGAACTGAACTATGGTTTTCTGGGTGAAGATGCCCAGGTAGCGGTGGAAACAGCACTGCGTTTTACGCTAAGTACCGAAGGTGTAGACACAGCTATTGTAGGAACAGCCAAGCCCAATCGCTGGCAGCAAAATGCTGATCTTGTGGCTAAAGGGCAACTCCCACAGGAATTGTATGATGAAATTAGAGCACGATGGAAAGAAATCGCCGGAGCAGATTGGACTGGCCGGACTTAAATCAGAAATATTAGCGAAGCCGCCATATGGCGGCTTTTTTATGACCAGCATAAAATATTTTCAACATATGAAAAATTCACAACAACTTTCGGATCAGGGGCTGCGAAAAATTTTAGGGAATAATGTCTATACGTCAGCTTAGTTCAAAACGGGTGACAAAGGATGAAAGAGGAAAAATCCCAGGAAATATCCCTTCTTATAAGCGACTAAATTTATAAAAAACGACGAAGATATTGAGAAAATACGAAAAATAGGCAATCTACATTCAATTTAAAAGAAATAACGACTGAGTTATAATATTTCAACATATGAAAAATTCACAATAGAAAGATCATTTTCTCACCTTAGTTACCATCTCTCATATAGCCACATTGACGCACCACCAAGTTTAAAGGAAAACCATTATAAGCGATTGAAGTCAACCACTTTTTTGCGGGTTTAAATCAAATTGAAAATATATCTTTATGAATAATCTCTAAAAGCATACAGCTTAAATTCATTATCAGAATAATTTTAACATATTAATTATTATGTAAACTAATAATAATTATTATGTAAACTAATAATAATTCTTTTGGTAATACAGACATAAAACCTCCATGACCTGTAAATCGTAAGGGGATAAGGCAGAAGGAGGAGCTTCATGAAAAGTAAGCAACACCGTAAAAACGACGACGAAAAACTAAGTTGGGTCAGCCTATCCTTGTTTGGCGCGGGTTGCACACTGGGAACGGGATTTTTTCTAGGGACCAGTCTGGCGATTCATTGGGCCGGCATATCCGTACTTATATTGTTGGTGCTGGCTGCGGCAGGTACTTACTTTGTATTTGGTGCGCTGGCTCAGATGACCGCAGAAGATCCAAAGGAAGGCGCTTTTCGAACGTATGCGGGCGAAGCATTCGGACCTTGGGCTGGTTTTGGTAGTGGATGGATGTACTGGGTCTCTGAAATGCTCATCATGGGCAGCTCATTAACGGCACTTGGGCTGTTCTCTCAATTCTGGTTTCCCAAGTTTCCGCTATGGGCATTTGTTGCGATCTATGCCGCTATAGGTCTGTTCATTGCTGCACTGGGAGCGAAGGGATTAACCAAAACGGAGAATATTCTTGCTGTAATCAAACTTGCTGCAACGGTTGCATTTATAGCTATAGCAGGAGCGGCTTGTCTGGGTTGGTTACCTGTAAAAGTCACACCCGAGCAATTGAAGAATGAATGGTTCCCGCATGGAGGTAAAGGCGTATGGACCGGTTTCATCTATGCATTCTTTGCTTTTGCCGGGATCGAGGTTATGGGTTTGATGGCAGCTAACCTGAAAGAACCAAAAGATGCAGTGAAATCAGGTCGAGTAATGCTATTGACTGTGAGTACACTCTATGTGATTGCAATTGCGTTGATCCTGTTGCTTGTGCCTTCAGTTCAGTTAACTCCAGATGAAAGTCCGCTTGTCAAAGCCATGTCAACCATTGGATTCACTGTTGTGGTCCACATTCTCAACGGAATTCTGATTATAGCCGGATTCTCGACAATGGTGGCTTCGTTATATGCCATTACGTCCATGTTGGTGAAACTCGCGGAAGATGGAGATGCACCAAAGTTGTTCACGAAGACCTGGGGAAAAAAGGACATGCCACTTCAGGCATTGTGTTGCACAGCGGCTGGATTAGTCCTGTCTACGTTGATGGCATTATGGATGCCCAAGAGTTTGTTTGAATATGTGACGACAGCAGGTAGTCTGGTATTAATGTATACATGGCTGCTTATCTGCATCACGTACATTAAAAAAATGAAGCCCGTGAAGTGGAATCACATCAAAGTGTGGATTGCCATAGTATTAATTGTGGCTGCTGTGGCTGGGACAGCGATGGAAAAAGCCAGCAGAACGGGTCTGCTGGCAAGTGTGGGACTTTTGGTGTTCCTTGGGATCATCACGTATGTTGTTCATAAGGTACGTGGCTCGAAAGCATCGCAGTCAGCACCATCCAAACCATAAGCAACTCTCAGCAACTTTCGTGGAGGTCGTACAACGGATTAATGAGTGCTTTAAGATTATTTCGTCAACTTGCCTAAGGCTTGCTTCATCCGCATGAATGGACATTTGGAAGGTGTCTGCTCATCATCAGGCAGGAAATACTGTTTCCATTCCAAATTATCCTGCTGACCATACCACATCAGCGAAGGGTGAGCAGGTACAGCATCATATGCAGCGAGACGTTTGCGAATTAAGGTTTTCATTTTACGGCCAAGAGGGGTGTTGTCATTAATGGATTCGAATACCCACCGTGGTTGAAAAGCAAACATGAGATAAGGAAAATGCCGGCTGGCTCGGAGTTCATGTGCAGGAGTTGCACAGAAACAAAAGTAAGGCTCTCCGCCAAAGCAAAACTCCCATGATGAATCATGAGGATCGGTTGAAATATGTTCCGGCCACGGCTCGGTATCGTGTGAACTTACCCGATTAAGCATTTGCCAGAATAACGTCTGATATTGCTCTACCGTTGTATGATCTTTCAGATCACTTGGTGTCTCACAGATCACGACCATCGAAGCGTAATGACCGGTGTCTCTGGAGACAGGACCATATTGTCTAAGCAGATCGGCCATATCTTCGGCAGCATGTTCAGATCGGGGGTCACACGTAAATCCGTACCTCAAATGTCCTGACAGAAATCCCATTCGTCCAGGTACACATGGATACGTATTATCTTCGTCGGCGATCATTTTACCAAATTGCGAATAAGCGTCCTGCTGCCAAGATGGAAGACGCTCAAACAAGGTGTTTATTTCGTCGGCACTATACAGCTCCGCCATTGATTCCCAACTCCATTCCACATGATACCGTTACAGTATTAATGTGGGGGAAGTTGGGTGACTGTCCAGCCTGATTTTGTTGTCAGAAAAATATGGAACGTACAGCTTCGTACCCAAAATACAAACCAAATCCGATCAGGCAGATTCCCGAAATGATAGAGATCCAGCGCAATACATTCTCACTGCTATGTTTGTGGAATCGACTGGCCATGCCAGCCATAATGACATCCCACACCAGAATACCAATGAATATGCCTGAACTGTAGAGCAGCAAATGAGCGGTATCCGTATGTTTCACAGTTGTCGCGAGAATAGAGCCATAGATCCCAAGCCAAAATAAAATATTCAGTGGATTGGACAGGGCCATCAAAAATCCGGATATAAATGATTTTCGAACAGTTGCTTCCGCAGTAGATGTACCCTGAATGCCTTGCTTTAGCTTCGAGAGCGTTTCCACTCCCGTGTAAATCAGAATAAAACTGCCAAATGACCAGAGAAAAGAGCGCATGAACGGCGTGTCCAGAAAATGGGCAACTCCAAAATAAATCAGCAGCATATACACCAAATCTGCAAACATAGCTCCGAGTCCTAGAATCCAGGCATGCATGAATCCGTGGCGGGCTCCACGGTCGAGTTGGGCGGCGTTAATCGGACCGATTGGAGCGGACAATGATATTCCCAGAATGATATAACTGAACAGTACAGACATAAACACGTTCACTCCTTAACGGGTTCGATGAATTATACCAGTTGTCACAGAAAATGGGTACAAGTCATCGTATTCCCGCAAGGAGTGAATTAGAACACACTGTGAGGATATAGCACTTTAAACGGCAGGCGACTCCACATCGAGTTGAACAGGTGTACAATGATAGCCATTGCAAGAACTTTCCTCGCACGGACAAGCCGATAAACCGATGATCAGATCCATCAAAGCTTCCATTTCAACATAATCACCTGCACATGATTCGGGAGCAATAACATCAATTTTGCCTTCACCATCTACTACGGAATTCATAAATAGATTGAAAGGATAATGCTGATCCGGCGGAGATATACCGAAAGGTTCAAGGGCCGTGTTCAGATTATCATAACAACTGGGATGGTCCTTTTTATCATATAAGACCTCATACATTTCCGGACGACAGGCCGAATTGAAAAAATCATGAATACCTACAGTTTCACTGACAATGGAAATGAGAGGTTTATAACGGTTGGAATACAGACATTGTCCCGGTTTAATCCTGTAATTGCGCAGAACATCGAGGGTTACCCCGGGATCAAGCCGATTATTAATATTCTGGGCATCATAAGCGACAAAATCAACCACTTGCTGCCCCTCCAGATCAGTTATACGGATCAGTGAGCCTTTTTTCACTTTAAGAGCGTAGCCTGTCTTGGCAGGAATGTGAATAGATTGCTTATGAGATTCCGTTGAATTCATCCCTATCTCCTCCGAGGTCTTTTTACTTCAGTATGCGGAGATGACATTGCTTTCATGCACTATAGCAAGTAATGTAGGCATGTGAATATAAAGAATAAGAATAGGGTGCACGAAAGATTACTCATCAGAAACGTGTGAAATTTTGCGTTTATGCTGGAAACAGTGGATTACCTCTCATCCCGATCCAGAGGTCTGATTGTTCAAGCTGTCCAGCCAGATGTAATAACCAATCTTCGCGTCCCTTGGTTGCCATCACTTGAACGCCCATTGGCAACCCTTCAGGTGTCATATGCAGAGGTACACTTATCGCAGGCTGACCTGTCAGATTCGCAAGCTGGGTGAACGGTGTATACGTAAGACTTGGCTCAAACATTTCATAGATGAGTTGCTGCTGCTGGGTCTTGTCCAATTCACTAATCCGCATTAGGTTACGAATCTGTTCGTCATGAGGCGTTAATTCACCAATCTTAGGCGCAGGAAAAGCATTAACAGGTGTGACGTAGAAGTCATAACGCTCGAACAAAGTGGACATCTGAGCTGCAGCTACATCCCATTCAGCTAAGCTATGTACAAATTCCGCAGCGGACACCTTTTTGCCTGCTTCAGCCAGAACCCAGGATTCAATCTCCATATCATCGGAGGTCAGAGCCCGGCCCATGGAGCGTTCCATGGAAGAGATCATCGCGGCCATCTCACCACTGTTCATCATGTAATAGTTCTCCATCAGCCTGACTCCATTGACTGGACTCAGTTTTTCTTCAACATGATGACCTTGATCTTCCAACCAGCGAACGAGCTTGTATACAGACTCTTTGGCTTCTGCGCTGACAGGTGTTCCCACGGGTGAATCCGTTGTGTATGCAATTTTCAGTTTGCGTTGATGTGGATAGCTCATATCAGCCAAGTAACTGCCTGGAAAGAGTGGAGCATGGAACGCAGCTTCGGGCTGAATGACTTGTAACGTATCAAGCAATGCAGCACTGTCCCGAACCGAGCGAGAGAGGGCAAAATCAATCGATGCGCCTTGCCATTGACGACCAACTCCCGGTCCTACAGGTGTGCGCCCGCGGGTTGGCTTCAATCCAAACAATCCGCTAAAGGAAGCCGGGATACGAATCGAACCTCCTCCGTCACTGGCTCCGGCAAGGGGAACAATACCCGAAGCTACAGCGGCAGCGGCACCACCACTTGAACCACCTGGGGAGTGGTTGATATTCCATGGATTGCGAGTGGGACCATGAAGACGGGGCTCGGTAATATTTTTCAAACCAAATTCAGGCGTATTGGTATGTCCTATGAAGATAAAGCCTGCATCACGGAGTCGAGTGACAAAATTGGAATTGCGTAATGCCCGATGCTCGCTGAACAAACGGGAGCCTGAAGTCAGAAATTCACCTTCCAAGGATTGCGAGATATCTTTCAGGAGCAGGGGCACACCGGCAAAAGGTTGTTCTCCAGGGCGAACCAAACCGGCTTCCTCACGTGCGCGATTTTCATATGTACGAATAACCGCATTAAGTTGCGGATTCACTTCTTCAAGGCGTGCAAACGCCGCTTCAAGCATTTCAACCGGGGATACTTCCCGGGATCGGATCAGTTCAGCCAAACCTACGGCGTCGTAGGAGGTATATGAGAATGAAGACATCATGATCGTTCCTCTCTGAATATAATTCATCTGTTTATTCCATATGTCATCGTACCACCGGATTAGACAAAAGACAAAACATAGAAGAATCGTAGTGCGATGATATACATACTCGTTATGAGGTTGGAGGGAAAAGAGGGGGAGTATTTGCATATGCGATATAGAAATAAAGCACAGGGTTAATAGCTCATATTGCTAATTGAAAAAATGAACGAGTAATATCGAGTAATGGCAATAAAAAAACCAATGCTCATCTAATTTGATGTGCAATGGTTTTATTTTATATTTGACTATTTGTTTATATGTGAACCTCAGATATATCTACTTATTCTGTACGCAGCTTTGGTGCAGCATCGGCCGCAGTTGATGATCTTTCCTGCTGTCTGGAAATGGCGAAGAGGGCCACCCAGATCAGAATAAAACCAAGCAGCTGCTCCCATGTAATCAGTGTACGGAAAGCAATCCAGTTCACCAACACACCCGCCATCGGGAAGCTAAGTTCTGCGAGTGTTGCAACAGAGGCTTTGGTTGACGACAGACCTTTGTAATACAACAGAAGACTTAGCAAACCTGGCAACAATGCCTGACCGAGAATGTTGAGGATGACAGCGGTCTGTTCACCCGTTCCGGACGGGAATGTCCATGCTGCACCTTCATTCCACGTCATAAAGATCAGGAGGGGAAGAGCAACGACAAAGCGCAGGGAGGTGACCGTTTCATAACGCGCCTGTCCCAGCATCAATCGTCCCATAACGGTTGAACCTCCCCATAAGGCAGCGGCCCCAAGGGATAACAAGCTTCCAGCATGAATCCAGTTGTCCCAGTTACCTAATGGCAATGTGAAGCCAAATGTAAGTAGGTACGTTCCTGCTAATGCAATGAAGAACAATCCACCGAAGCGACGTGGTAACGTTTCTTTTAGTAACAGTTTAGCCAGCACGATAGCGAAGAGTGGTTGCATTTTTTGCAATAAAAGCACCGTATTCGGATCGTTATGTGTAAGCGCCATGGTGAACAATACCGTTGCGAGTGCTGATCCTCCCCATGAGATAAAAATCACGGCAATCCAGTGGCGAGCACGCAGGTTTTTCAGATCAGCCCGAAATTTCCACAGTACGGGAATGGCAATAAGGCTGACGATGATATGTTCCACCAGTACAATCTGCGTGGATGTCATCGTGTTTAGCAAAATAATTCGGAAGAGTGGGTCGACACCCCATAAGGCGGCGCCGAGAACTACAAGCCAGAATCCGGTATTACTTCGTTCCTTGCGGTAAACAGGTGATGCTGCTGATGTCTTTTCCATATTCAGGACTCCTTCGTCAGAACACGGAATCTTCAGTTGGCAAAATCGACAAAAGCCCCCGTTTTGGTATATACCAAATAAACGGGGGCTCATCCAAGGACATGCGTCAGGAAAGAGGCCTTCCCGTGAACGGCATGTCAATGTGTTGATCTTCTCTCATCCGGACTGTACCGTCGGCCTTGGATTCACACCAAGTCAGTCGCTAGATGTCCTTCGTTAAGAACAATTAGCGAGTCGCGGGCTGGTTCCGAAGAACATCACCGCCGGTTGGGAATTGCACCCTACCCCGAAGATCCTATTCAATTATATAGTGTGTTGAACAAGCTGTAACATTAATAAGTTCATCTTATTCCTGTAAGCGCTAGCAGTTCAAGCATTTTTTTTAGAAAACGATTTTCCAGCTTCCTTGCTGTCTGCGAAGGAGCACGATCTGACCTGCGTGATACGCATCATGGAGTACCCAGCGAGCTAGTTCGTGTGCCCATTTCTCTTCGGAGTCCATATATGCGGCTTCAAGATCAGACTCTTGTAGTGCAGCCAATTGATCTCGCAACTGCTGGGCTAATCGAGTTGTACCCTGCAGCAGTGTATTCCATCCGGCTGCGTCCGTTGCATCTCCAGGATTCCCAAATGTGTATTCATTGGAGTCTACAGCAGGAAGGGTAGGCTCCTTACCTTGCATGCGACATAATAAGCGATGGTTGTAATAATACATATGGTTAACCAACTGCCAGATGCTTAATCCCCCTGAAGGTGGAATCCAGGCTGCTTGTTCTGCTGTAAGACCCTCCAAGGATTTCGACAAAGGTACAATCCAATTACATTGATCCCAAGTATCATCCTTTTGAATAAGTAACACATCTAGTGCTGTTGTGTTCGTCATTGCCTTTTCCTCCTTGCGTATAATTGTGATAGGTGATGTAACTAGCTAAAACTGATTAATAAGGTTACACTTAATATAACACATCAAAGATGAGTTGTAACCTTCTTTATTTAATTAGATAGTTACGATGAACGGAGGTATATATGGACAGGTTATGGACCGATTTTGTAAACAGCGATTATCATGACTGGCGTGGGGGAGATCGATCGGAGGACAGGCTCGGGAAGGCGAGCTGGCAGCAAGATTTTCTGGAACGATGGCAACTTAACGCTTCTGTCCCTGCATCTCCAGAAGAGGAGTTGTCGATGAGAAATTTCAGGAATGAATTGATAGCTCTTGGAGCCCGCTTATCTTCTGGAGCATCATTAACGGATATAGAAAAACAATGGTTGAACGGCGTTATGGAAGCAGGGCATGTGAGAAGAACATTGACTACAATTGATCAGGAACTGAAACTCCAACTGGTAGCTGTAGAAGCACATTGGAGTCAGGTTATGGCTGAGGTAGCTGCTGACTTTGCTTTGACTTTGGTAGAGGGAGAAGGCGGCAGGATTCGGATCTGTGATAATTCGGATTGTCGCTGGATGTTCTATGATGATACCCGAAGCAGAACACAGAAGTACTGTGATGATAAGATGTGTGGCAATCTGATGAAGGTCAGAAGATTTCGGGCGAAACGTAAATCCCAAAATTGATAAATACTAACAATAACTATATAATGTATATATACTAGCGAAAAAATAGTCAGAAGCAGTACAGATTCGTAAGCAGGATGTGATCGTCTTTCAAACCAAAATAGATGGGAGATGTTTCTTGTGCGGACAAGTTATCTGTTGAAAAATGGCTGTGTGTTGTCGATGGATGCTAAAATTGGACAGTATAAGAGGGCGGACGTTCTGATTCAGGATTCACTGATCATGGCTATTCAGCCCGACCTGGATATTCCGGATGCGGAGATCATTGATGCTTCATCGATGATTATTATGCCTGGGCTGGTGGACACACATCGGCATATGTGGGAATCACTTGTCAAAACAGCGGGAACCAACTGGTCGTTACCAGTTTATTTGCAAAATCTCTATTATGGTGCAATGGGAAGCAAGCTCCGCCCACAAGATAGTTATATTGCCAACCTGCTCGGTTCCTTGGAAGCGCTTAACGCAGGAGTGACGACAGTAATGGATTGGAGCATGCCATATTCCCCTGACCATACGGATGAACTGATTCGTGGACTTCAGGATGCTGGCATTCGGGCGGTATTTGCTCACGGAGTACCTGGTGAGACGGACTACTGGAATCGGGATAGTCAACTCACGTATTCGAATAATGATGTGAGAAGAGTCAAAGAACGTTATTTTTCATCACGGGATCAATTACTTACTTATGGGCTTGCCATTCGTGGTCCGGAGTTCAGTCATTGGGATACAACCGTGAAAGAGATCGAGCTAGCACAAGAACTGGATGCGATCTGTTCAATGCATGCCGGATTTGGCAGTTGGGGATCTGTGGATCGCTCGATCAGTCACTTGTACGAAGCGGGACTGTTAAGTCCACGGGTGAACATCGTTCATGGTAACACCATGGGCATGGATGAATACAAAATGCTGGCAGATAGCGGCGCTTCCTTGTCGGTCACACCTGAGGTTGAAATGATGATGGGTCATGGATATCCGGCCACCGGCTATTTTCTTGAACATGGGGGAACCCCTACACTTGGTGTAGATGTGGTCACGTCCACAGGCGGAGATATGTTCTCGCAGATGAAGTTTGCACTTCAAGCTGAACGCTCCAGAGCCAATGAACAACTTTTGCAGCAGGGTGAGATGCCTGGTGAGTTGAACTTGCAGTCCAGCCAAGTGCTGAGATTTGCAACTTCGGCTGGTGCCCAAGCATTGGGATTAGAACAGAAGGTCGGTACGTTGGCCCCAGGGAAAGAAGCGGATCTGATCATGATTCGTACCACCGATCTGAATATGTTCCCCGTTCATGATCCAATCGGCGCTGTTGTGCAATTTGCCAATCCATCCAATGTGGATACGGTCTTTGTGGCAGGTAGACTCGTGAAGCGAGAGGGTAAGCTGTTGAATGTTGATTTGGATGCGATTCGTCATGCGGCGATGCAGAGCAAGGATTATTTGTTAACCCAATACCGGATGTCGGACGCGGAGAGAATTACGTTCTCATAATTTACTTTTTCATAGAAACCTGAAATGAAGTCAGTTTGTATTTTTATATACAATTCTATCTATAGTAAGAAATGAAGGGCCGCATAATGATATGTGGCTCTTTTACATGCCTTCATATCGTCGAATTAGACAGGATAAGGGAGGAAGATACAGCGGAAAAAGACGAAAAGAGCTCTCTTTTTCTTAACTTCAGATAACAAGGAACTAAAGATGTTTTTCGCGTAAAATTAAGCACATAAAAACTGCGCATAATATAAATTATACGCAGTTTTGTTTTAAATCCATTTTCATATTCATCCACGTGCAACAGATCATGATAATTTTCGCGAAAAAAGAACAAAATAAGTGATCTTTAAAAATAAATTTAACCAAGCAACGCGATAACGTGTAGAATTCGATAGGTTTTTATAGGTGATCGATAAGATAGAACAAATGACTTTTTCATAGAACAGATGGGAAGCCATCCAATCGCTGCTACATCCATAGCACATTCAAGATTCATGACGAGAGGAACATGACTATGCGTGAGAACAAACAACGATCTTCATTATTTCGCAAAAAACCAATTGCCTCGAAGGGCGATAACAACAGTGCATTGAAACGGGCGCTTGGTCCGTTGGACTTAACCACACTTGGCGTAGGAGCTATTATTGGTACCGGAATTTTTGTGCTGACCGGTGTAGCTGCCGCAACGTATGCTGGCCCAGGCCTTGTACTGTCATTTTTACTGGCAGGTATCATATGTGCATTCGCGGCATTGTGTTACTCGGAATTTGCCTCAAGCATCCCGGCATCGGGTAGTGCGTACACGTATAGTTATACGGCTTTTGGCGAAGTGATTGCCTGGATTCTGGGATGGGATCTGATATTGGAGTATGGATTCGCGAGTGCGGCGGTAGCCAGTGGATGGTCAGGATATTTCCAGACGTTATTGTCCGGATTCGGATTGGAGTTACCACATGCGCTTACGAGTGCGTTCAGCCCGGAAAAGGGAACCTATTTTGATATCACGGCTGCTGTCATTACGTTAATTATTACTTTCCTACTTACCCGAGGAGTGAAGGAAGCCGCTCGTGCGAACGGCATCATGGTAGCGATTAAGATTATCGTGGTGTTGATCTTCATTGGTGTAGGTGTTTTCTATGTAGAGCCAACGAACTGGCAGCCATTCTTGCCCTTTGGTATCTCCGGTGTAACTGCAGGAGCAGCTACCGTATTTTTTGCCTACATCGGATTTGATGCGGTCTCCACTGCGGCAGAAGAAGTTAAGCGGCCACAACGGGATTTGCCGATCGGAATTATTGCGTCACTGGCGATCTGTACCGTTCTCTACATTGTTGTATCGTTGATCCTCACAGGGATTGTGCCTTATAACATGTTGAATGTAAGTGATCCGGTTGCGTTTGCATTTGAATTTGTCCAGTTGAAGGGATTGTCCTGGATTGTATCTCTTGGAGCGATTGCCGGCATTACGACCGTATTGCTGGTCATGATGTATGGTCAGACACGTTTGCTCTATTCCATGTCTCGTGACGGACTGCTGTCACCTGTCTTCTCCAAGGTTAGTGGCAAGAGTCAGACACCAGCGGTAGGGACATGGGTTGCGGGTATTATCGTGGCTCTGTTCTCCGGGTTCATCTCGCTGGGACATCTGGCGGAGCTAACGAACATCGGAACGTTGTTTGCTTTTGCAGTTGTAAGTCTGGGCATTATCGTGTTGCGTAAAAATAACCCGGATCTCAAACGCGGATTCCGCGTTCCACTTGTGCCACTGATTCCGATTCTGAGTGCATTGGGTTGTGTATACTTGATGACACGCCTTGCGGCGCTGACATGGATTACGTTTTTTGCTTGGTTGATCATCGGATTGATTATCTACTTTGCGTATGGACGTCATTACAGTCATCTGAATCCGGCACGCCGGATCTCCAGTGCTTTCAGAGCGAAGGATAAATAGATTAGTTGAGAACGTCTTTAACCGAGAATATCTTTATTTTTCCTCATTTCGTATCGCTTAGGCGAAGCGGGATGGGGATTTTTTTATATAGAAAGATAAAGGAAGATAACAGCAGGGGAAGGTTGGAATTTTCTTCATATATGGGTAAGTAATTAGGGACGTGACGAACTTAATCACGGGGGCGGGGTTGCGGCTAAGCCAAATATGAAATATATTTGGGGATGTGACATGCCATCAGACATAAGAGAGGGGATGTATCATGAACACACCATTACATACGAATTCAGATCATCAAAATGCAGCTTTTGGATTTGCCTTGGCTGACTCATCCGTACTTGCAGAGGCACAATTAGTTGTTTCACAATCAGGAGGTGCAGGTGACCTACAGTTAGATATTGATCCGCAGCGCCTTCTGAAGGATGGACGTAAAGTATCTGTCATTGCACAACAGTTGGATTCACCGGTCAATCGTCAGGATGCCAATATCATCTATGGTCAGGAGTTAGCATACGTGCAGTATGCTGTTAACCTGAAAACGGATAGCTCAATCTCCATTGTATCTATTGAAGGCGTTGAACAGTCTGTTAATCTTGGTTGGGCAGCATTTACAGAGGGGGAATACGAACTTCGAATCTCCCTGCATATGAAAACACCTCGTATTGCTGAAGGTACACTCGAACCTGAACAACTTGCAATGGTTAAGTATGCGCAAGTTATCACCGTATATATATCGCTTTTCCCGGCAGAAGCAGCGTTGTTGAGTTCACCATCTCAAGCTGTGTGGAGCAGAAACCATCATGTGTTTGACTCCTACGGCAGAGGAGGATTTATTCTCGCTGACCTGCCTCGACTCGCTGAACGTGTAGAGGCACTTATGGGACCGGGTAACCATAATCTGATCGAACAATTTGCTGAAGGAAACTTGTCGGATACTTTGCTGGAAGAGGGGCTGATGGCGATTGCCTGGGGCGTGACTCCGTGGTGTTATTCACTCTATTCTGCACCAGATGAGCAGTCTGCTCGAATACTCGCCGTGGACAAGCAGGGCGATGAACCTGAACGGCAAGGGATCTACCAGCTTGATCCGTCCATTCAACAATTAAGTATCGTGCCGGCGAACGAACTGGCTTACTGGCCTGCCTGTGTGCAGAATGATTGGCCTGTTATTGATGTGGCGGGTGAAGGCGAGACGTTGCACATGGATTTGTATACTCAGATCTGCGAATCCGTGAATGGTCTGCACGAGAATCCATTGCCATCGTTTGTACTTACTCGCAGTCAAGGCAAACCCGAAACGATCATTCCACTGATTGATGTTGTCATTGTGGATGAAGCGTAGAGCACTGCTTTATAATAAATATATAAATTGAACTAATCATTTACACGAAAACGGAGAGGACAGAAAGAACCTGAAAAAGTGAAGCTAAAAGTTTTCTGCAAGAAAGCTACTTCGGAAGCATACGCTTCGCCTTTATCCACGGATTTTCCCCTTGAGAAAAGGGAATCAGAAAAATCTGGGGATAACAGCGATTGGAAGGTTGTTCTGTCATCGCAGTGCCCGTGTAAATAATCTTAGTCAATTTATAAAGAACCGAATTGAGGTGACGTAGACAGATGATGACCGAGGAGATTCAGGAGCAATATGCGGACGAGCTAGAAGCTTTTCACATATGGATGAAGGACGCCGGATATACAGGCCATACGGTAAAATCATACACCGGTGACGTGGTGGAATTCCTGGTCTCCATTCAAGGAAAGTCACTGGAGCAGGTCAAAAAGCTGCATGTGTTGTCTTTTCTGTCCCGCGCGCGGGAGCGTGGGGTTAGTGATGCCACGAGAAATCGCAAACATGCGGCGGTGAACTGTTTTTACAAGTCCCTCATTGAACTCGAATTGTTAACGAATAATCCGGCGTTTGGGATCAAAAAATCCAAAACCGAGAAAAACCGTGCGCCTGTTTTCCTTGATGAAAGTGGGCTGACACGTTTTCTGGAGTCGGTAGAAGGCAAGTATCGTACACGTAATCTGGCTGTTTTTCTACTGATGGGATATATGGGATTACGGGTTGGAGAAGTGCATGCTCTGGATTGCAAAGACTATAATGCGGAGCGGCGTACATTAGATGTATTTGGTAAAGGTCGTAAATGGCGCTCACTCCCTGTACCGGAGACTGTGGCAAAAGTATTATCTCAAGCGATGGCTGAGCGTCTCGATCCTTGGCGGCCAAAAGAGGAAGCACTATTTGTCTCGCAAAAAGGGAAGAGACTGTCGATTCGCAGCATCCAGCTCATATCTACGGAAACCTTTGAACGTTTCCAGCAGGAATCACCAGCCAATCAACGTCAAAACTACTCCAGTCATAAGCTGCGTCACTCCTTCGCGACCATGATGTTACGGCGTGGAGCCGATCTGCGTACCGTGCAGGAGCTACTTGGTCACGCGTCGATTCAAACGACAACCGTGTACACACACGTCACCAGTAGGGAGAAAGAAGAGGCTATGGCTCTGCTGGACGTTAAACTTCCGTCATATTAGAAGAAAAAAGCCAATAATTAATCCAAAAAGGAGTCTGTCCAAGTGACAGGCTTTTTTGTTATTGATTTGAATGGTAGAGATTTAAACATAATTAATATTATGTAAACTAACATCTGGTATCTAAATACTCATATAAATAGAAGTCAAACTAAAGAACCATTCGCTTCTTCTCTCTGGAAGAAACAAATGGTTCTTTTAGCTAGCACAGATATTCTAATTCACAACGGTTAATATGTTTAATCGTTCAGGGTATGAATGATATTTATGTGGTCGGATTATTCCAATCCAGCGATCTGTTCTTTTAATTTGTTAGCAGAAGCCTGGAACGCTACTTTTTCGGTTTCATTCAACGGAAGAGGCAGAATTTCGCGCACACCGTTGCGATCTACGACACAAGGAACGCCAAGATAAACATCCGATACACCATTGTAGTCTTCAAGGTACGTGGACACGTTCAGAACAGAGCCTTCGTTGCCGAGAATTGCAGCTACAATGCGGTCCAGAGCAAGGGCGATTGCATAGGAAGTCGCTCCTTTGGCATTAATAATCTCATACGCCGCATTTTTGGTACGGTCAAAGATATCCTGTTGTGTTTCTTCATCCAATTCCAGATCAGTTCCTGCAACGTTAGCAAGGCTCCATACCGGTACTTCGGAATCGCCATGCTCACCAATAATGTGGGCGTGAATACTACGCGGGTCGATCCCTTTATTTTTACCAATCAGGTAACGGAAACGTGCGCTATCGAGCAATGTACCTGAACCGATAACACGGGAAGCAGGCCATCCGCTTTGTTTCCATGAAGTATAGGACAAAATATCTACAGGATTGGTTGCAATCAGCAAAATACCATGAGAATTCACTTCTGTAATACGCTCAATAATATCTTTGAAAATGCTTGCATTTTTCTTCAGCAGATCAATCCGGGTTTCGCCCGGTTTCTGGGAAGCACCCGCTGTAATAATAATGATATCTGCATCTTTGCAGTCGGAATAATCGCCAGCCCATACTTTCACGCCTCCCGTAAATGGAAGACCGTGGTTCATATCCAGCATTTCGCCGGTTGCTTTATCATGATTCACATCCACAAATACCAACTCGGACGAACGCTGTCTCAACATTAGCGTGTATCCCGTTGTTGTTCCCACCGCACCCATGCCTACAATCACGACACGACTTGGTTTCAGAGCTGCACTATTTGTCATGTTTAATATCCTCTCCTTTTTGGGTTATACTCCCATCCATATTAAGGGATTAGAGAATATAAAGCGAGTGTTGTCTATAAAATAGTTCACATTTCATGTCTTTTTACCAATTATTCCGTCGAAAAACAGTTTAGGATAAAATTAATGGTAATAAATGTGCGACCTATAGCCCAGAGTATGAGCTGGAAAAAGGGAGCGGGCCAACCATAAGTGGCCAATGAGCCTTTTACATAAGGTTTGTGGTAGAATAGGAGCAGTGGATTCTGATGAATCGTAAATAAAACGCCATAGGACAGGCATGCGCGCCTGTATATTGGATGAGAGAGGTGGAACCCACTTGCGTTCGCAATGGATTAAAATCGCGCAGACAGCATTACTGTCTATAGGTATAGCAGCTGTATTGGCTGCATGCACCGACTCAGATCAACCTCCGGTAGCAGAACCTCCGCAGCAGCAGGAGGACGCCGGGAATACAGGGCAGACATTAACTGTCGTTCCCCCTGTGAACAGTACAGAATCTGCAGATATGGCCAAGTACCAAATACAGACCCGTTTGACCGATTTTCAGTTGCTCAATGACAACGGAGGATTGGCGTGGGGGGTGACGCGGAATGCGCTGCGCCTGTACTACACTCAGGATCAGGGAAAGACCTGGACCAATATTTCACCTTCGGAAAATGTACAGTTTCCGGCTAACCCTAAGTATGGACAAAGCATTTATTTTGTAGATCGTGCACATGGTTGGATTGTTCGTGAAGGCATGGGTGGAACAGATACCATGGTGCTTCGCACCAATAATGGAGGCGTAACTTGGAGCCTGTCTTCTCTGTCCAAGACGGATAAAGTGACTGCGATCTCATTTGTATCTCCTGAAAAAGGTTGGATTCTCACCACGGTCGATACCGCTATTGGTAAACAGGATAAGAAACTTTACTTCACCGAGGACGGTGGAATTACCTGGAATCGGATGTCATCCAGTGATGAAGATGGCAAACAGGAAGCAGAAGAGATTTCCAAACGTGGATACACCACGGGCATGACTTTCTCGGATCCAAAACATGGTTTCTTAACAGCGCTGGAGTTCGGCACACCGAAGTTGTATATAACATCAGACGGCGGAGAGAACTGGAATACTGGACCATCCTTCTTTGATCGAAACAAATTCAACGGGTGTGGTAATTTCAGTGTTAGTTCACCACAATTTTTTGGACGTGAAGCGCAGTCAGCCTGGATGTCAATGTCCTGTTCTCAAGGGGAGAGCACGACATTTAATGGATTCTTTACCACCGATGGAGGAAAGAGCTGGAAGCTGTCCAATTTCACTTTAAACAAACAAACGGGTCCGAATCGTAACCTTTCACCAGTATTTCTAAACGCATCGGAAGGTTGGGCGATGCAAAAGGGCATAACCTACCACACCAAGGATGCGGGCAAAACGTGGAGTGCTCTTCCTGCAAGCAGTGTACTGGAGAAAATTCTCGAAGATTATCCGGAGATTGTGAAGATGCAGATGGTTACCCCCAAGCTTGGCTGGATATTGGTTGAAAATACAGATGCCAAAAGATCGTTGTTATTGCAAACGGTAGATGGCGGTGTACATTGGAAAGTACTCTAAAGTAGAGTGTTATCGATGTGAAAAGATAGGAGAAAGGAGAGGAGCCTAAGGGTTTCTTTTCTTTTTTTGCTTAGTTTGTGAAATAAATCACAAATAAATTCGCTAGAAGGTGATATATTTAACTCAACAAGAGAAGGAGTGATGAAGATGAGAACCAACGGTCAAACTCAATTCACGCAGGCGGATGAATTAACCAGATATATGCTTCAATTATGCTACACATGTGACGATGCGAATCGTTGTACCACAGAGGATGCAGTGAAGGCTTGCATGGCAGAACACGCACAGGCAGACCAGGCCGAACCAGCTGAAGGTGGAGAAGTAACTCGCGGGTTTATGGATCTAATGTACGCTTAGGCTAATGATACACGGATCAATCACGGAGAACGCTCCTGCGGGAGGGTTCTTTTTGATTTGGAGAGAAATGTATACGCTTTAAATTCACTTCGCAAATATTGCAGCATGGGTTATTATAGAAATAATTAAGGTAAATTACTCAAAATGTGGAATTCGTGATAAAGGTCCGAGATAGTAGAAAGGATAAAACTATGAACATTCAAGATCTCCCAATTGAAATAAAAGAACATATAGGGGAAGTCCAGAAAATCACTTTTCCTAAGCAAGGTCATACTTCTACTGTGGCTATACTGGATACGTTTGATCAAAAGTACATCATCAAGAAGACAGAAAACGATCTTTATAATGAATGGTTATCCGATGAATATAAGGTGCTCCAATACCTTTACCATACGGGACTCCCTGTTCCAAAGGTATATTCATTTCATACTGAGGACACATCAAGATGGCTTCTGATGGATTATATTGATGGAATAAGTTTAAGAGAATTTCTCTCTAAGATGCCTGACCTTAAAAGTAAAGAAAAAGCGATTTTTAACTTTGGACTTTGTTTAAAGAAAATACATGAATGCTATTGTCCTGTTGAATTATTGAACAATGACAGTCCTTGGTTAGATACAATGCTTAATAAAGCAGAATATAATCTAACTCACTTTGCTATAGACGGATCAGCAGAACTACTTCAACAGTTGAAAGAAGGAAGACCAAAACCAATAGAGAACACTTTCATCCATGGAGATTTTACTATAGATAATGTGCTAGTTAATGATTGCAATATTGTTGGAGTTATTGACTGGGCAGGAGCAGCTTATGGCGATCCAAGATATGATGTAGCATTAGCCATTAGACCGAAACATAATGCGTTTGATAATGAAAGAGATAGAGAAATCTTTTATAACGGGTATGGAAAGTTAAGAATAACGGATGAAGAATATAATTATTTTGAAGACGGGATATATAACTTCTTTTAGTCTGGCTATAAATTGTTCTTCAAACGTATATTAATCTCTCTAGAAGGAGTCGAATCAATGAGCCCTCCAAAACATATCTTATCTGCCGCTGCAATCGTGATCAACGAACAAAATGAATTATTACTTATTAGAGGACCACGAAGAGGTTGGGAAATGCCAGGTGGTCAAGTAGAAGAAGGAGAATCTCTAAGTCAAGCTGCGATCAGAGAAACGAAAGAGGAGTCCGGTATCGACATTGAAATCATCAAATTCTGTGGAATATTTCAAAATATCGAGAATTCAATATGTAACACATTATTTCTAGCCAAACCAATAGGAGGAGAATTAATCACATCAACGGAGAGTTTAGAGTCTGGTTTCTTTCCGATTGAAGAAGCCATTTTAAAAGTCGAATGGAAAAACTTCAGAGAAAGAATAGAGTATTGCTTAAACCCTGAGATGCAACCTTTTTGCATTGAGTTCAGCGATAAGAATAATATTTAAAAGTTTCCGAGAAGGAAGTTCAATCATTGAAACGAGTCGATGTAGATTACATATTTCAACGAAGGTAACAAGTAATGTTCTGAATGTAGTGTATAAAGGAGGCTATCAGATGAACAAGCACAGTGTTTATGAAACAAACAGCTTTTATTGGGATACAAAAGGGAATGACTTTTTGAGAGCAATCGTGCTTCCATATTATGGAGCATTTATCTCGGAAGAAAAACACCAACTTTTTGGTGATGTCTCAGGTTTAAAGATGTTAGAGGTGGGCTGTGGAAATGGTCAATCCTTGCAGTATCATGGAGACCGCAAAGCAGGTGAACTGTGGGGTATGGATATATCCCAGAAACAGATAGAAAAGACACAACAACACTTGAGGACATACGGAATTCCTGCAACATTGATATGTTCACCCATGGAAGAGGAATGTGGGATTCCTACTAATTATTTTGACGCTGTGTATTCGATTTATGCCATAGGTTGGACAACCGATCTTGAAGGTACTTTCAGCCGAATCGCTTCTTATTTAAAGAAAGATGGTATTTTTATTTTCAGTTGGTCTCATCCAATTCATAGATGTGTCGTTGAAGAAAATGATAGATTTGTCTTCAATAAGCCGTATTCTGATGAATCGTGGTATGCGGTATCTCCTGACTTTTGTCAGGGTGAATTAACCTTGGCTGATCGTCAACTATCAACCTATGTCAATGCGTTAGCAAAAGCGGGATTTGTCATTGAACAAATGATAGAAGAATCCGATGAGGATATCATGCAATTACATAATAATAGCGATAGTCTCCTTAAAAGAGCAAAGATGTTACCTGTATCCTTTGTGATTAAAGCGAGAAAACGATGATTAAATGAAATGAATCGGAGAGTGGACTATGTTTAAATATCAAATGGATACTGCTACCTATATATCGCTATTATTTATGGGTTGAAAGCAGATCAATGGAGAACGTAATAGATCAAATTTTATTTTAACTAAAGGAGCTAGTTATGAGAAGATTACCGCTTTTTATAGTGACAGGCGCAAGTGGAACAGGAAAAACAACGATCTCTTCGCATGTTCGGAATCAACTTCCCGAATTTGACGTCTTTGATATGGATATCATCGATAACGTGGATTGGCAGATTGCCAAAGAGAATTGGTTGAGGATTGCGTATAACATATCGCTAAGTGGACGAGGGACTGTTTTATGCGGAACGATGGTTCCGGAAAACATTGCATCGTCGGATTACATAGATCGATTTGATCGAATTCTATATATGAATTTGCATTGTGACGATGTTACTCGCGAGACGCGTTTAAGAGCCCGTGGGTGGGACGAGAACCTAGTTGAAGATCACAAAAGTTTTGCCAACTGGTTACTCCAGAATTCGGAAACTGCGTTTGACCCGCCAATGCAAACAATTGATACGACAGAACTTACAGCAATGGAAGTAGCTGAACAAGTTAAAGAATGGGTTTTAAAGAACTGGTGTGTTGAATGAAGATTTAAAATAACCTAATAGTTAGATTGAGTGGGAGGAACAGGATGCTGCCTTTTCAAGTGAATGAATCTATTGTATTAAAGCTGATCCAATCTCGAGATAGAGATGAGTTGTATGCGTTAATTGATGAGAATAGAAAGTACTTGAGAGCGTGGTTACTCTGGGTCGATAAAAGACAATCGCCCAGCGATTTAGATTCTGTAATTGAAGTATGGACACATAATTATGAAGAGAAGAACGGTTTTGATTCCGGAATATGGTTCAATGAACAATTGGTTGGGATGTTAGGATTGCATTATATTGATTGGACGAATCGAGCAACGAGCATTGGATATTTTTTAGCTGAGTCAGCACAGGGCAAAGGAATCATTACCAAATCAATAGAACAATTGCTTAAATATCTCTTTAACGAGTTGAAGTTAAATCGTGTAATCATTCAATGTGCAGAAAACAACTTTAAAAGCAGGGCTATACCTGAGAAAATCGGATTTTCATATGAGGGAACATCCAGAGAAGCTCAATGGGTTTACGATCATTATGAGAATATTGTGACGTATAGTCTGCTGTCTAGTGAATGGCATACTTAAACGGTAGAGTACATCGTCTGATGAAACGAAGGAGGTCACGTATTGTTTCTCAATGTATTACTTTGGTTGATTATTCTCTGGGTGATCTCCCTTTATTTCAGTTTTCCTAAGAAAGATCGCATGTACACAGTCAATGTGCCAAGCACATATTACATTCAATCTTCAAATCGGTTGGATATTCAGAAAAACTACGAATGCGCTGCATTTTCCAGTGCGTTTGTCTTGAGACATTTCGGTTTGGAGTCCAACGGAACAAAGCTTTATGAAACCTATCCTCGCAAATTGCTTGATGGTACGGTATATCCCAAAGCGGTCGTTGTTTTTTTTAAAAAACTAGGATATCAGGCAATGTACTTACGTGGTAATGTGAATACGTTAAAGAAACAGATCAGCCAAGGGGTACCTGTTATTTTATTTATTAGAGTACATCCCAAACAACGTTATTTGCATTTTGTTCCCGTCGTTGGTTATGATGAAACGCATTTTTACTTGGCAGAATCGTTAGACTACAAGATTAATTGTGATGAAGAATATTACAATCGAAAAATCAGCATAAATGAACTCAACATGTTATGGAGGTCGTGGTTACCTTTTTCTCAAAACTCCTATATCGTCGTACACCCGATGCAGATTTAAGACGGCTCTCTTTCAAGGGACAAGATATATTTCTTTAAACGAACTAATCTGCTTTATTCGGAACGTCTGCTTAGTTAAACCAAGCAACTCATGCCCAAATGGCATGAGTTTTTTTGAACAAATCTCCTCACGTAAACCAGCTCGACTCAATTAATGGTTTTGAACAAAATAGATCAAACGTATAGGCAGTTGCTACTGATTTTATTGTTTTACCTGATAATTAGCGGAGTTTTTTAGTTAAAATGGTTGTTCGTCCACGCATCTTTTCATCTACATACGTACGTTAAACCATGTCTATAGGGAGGTGTCCACACTGTGAGTCATTCAGAAGTGAAGAAACGTATGAAGAGAAAAAAGGCAACATTCCATCCGTGTAAAGTTAAAAGAAAAGAACGCCGATTGAAAGTGGTCAAAAAGTTCGTTCAAGTAAAATGTCCGCCTCCAGAAGTGAATATATCTACCCCTACTGTCGTTGGCCCAACAGGACCACAAGGTATACAAGGCGTACAGGGCGTACAAGGTATTCCAGGTAAACAAGGGGTTGAAGGGCCAACTGGAGCTCAAGGACCAGCAGGGGGGCCACCTGGACCACAAGGGCCTCAGGGACAGCCTGGTCCTGCTGGAGCGGTAGGTTCTCAAGGTCCGGTCGGGCCTGCTGGACCTATGGGAGCACAGGGGATTCCGGGAGAAGCAGGGGCCGTAGGGCCACAAGGTCCGCAGGGTAATCCTGGACCTGCCGGGGCAATTGGGCCTCAAGGTGTTGCTGGAGCTGTTGGGCCGACGGGTGCGACAGGAGCTGCAGGAGCAGTAGGCCCGGCAGGCCCAGCCGGTGCAGCAGGAGCGGTAGGCCCTGCTGGGCCAGCCGGTGCAGCAGGAGCAGTAGGTCCGGCAGGGCCAGCCGGTGCAGCAGGAGCAGTAGGCCCGACTGGTGCTACAGGAGTAGCGGGTCCAGCTGGAGCCACGGGAGGTACAGGTGCAACAGGAGCAGCCGGAAGCGTACTGGGATTTGCTGACTTTTTCGCACTGATGCCACCTGATAATGCAGCAACGGTTGCTCCCGGTACTGATGTAAGCTTTCCTCAGGATGGGCCGACAAGTGGAACAACTATCGCACGTACGGGGCCTAGTTCATTCAATCTGGCAGCCATTGGTACGTATCAGATTTTGTTCCAGGTGAGCATCAATGAAGCCGGTCAATTAATCTTAACTCTCAATGGGGCAGATTTGGCTCCTACTGTAGTTGGGCGAGCAACGGGAACGTCTCAGATTGTTGGTATGGCTTTGGTGCAGACAACCGTGATTAATTCTATTCTGACCGTGCGGAACCCGGCTGGTAATGCTACAGCATTAACAATCACGCCACTTGCGGGCGGAACTAGACCTGTATCCGCACATCTTGTGATCACACAATTAGCATGAGTCCGTTAACAGGCTAGCAAACTCTCCTCAACTTTATTAAATATGCATCCACAACGGTAACATGGGTTTGCTTGAACTGAGATAGCAGTGCTTTACCTGAGGCTGTTATCTCAGTTGGAGCGGATAATGGTACAGGAGTAACTACATATCGGATACTCTTTTTGTTTTGTGAGGAATGGTGAAAACGTCACTACTAATTATTTTTTCAGTTGATAATATGATAAAATATTGGAAAAACATCAGAGGTGAGTGCATGAAGAATGGACACTGGAGAAAAATTACATGGGTTGTTGCAGCATTATTATTAATCATGGTCACGGCTTGCAGCAATAGCAAATTCAATCCAAACGAATTTTCAGAACAGGATCTGGCTGTGACGAAGACCGACAGTGAGGATAAGATTACGTATGGAATGAGTCAGGAAGAGACGGAGAAAATCCTCGGTGAGGGAACATCAACCGGTGTGGGTCAATCCTATCAATACAATAACGGAATCACGATTGGTTATAGGGATGCCCAAGTCGTTAGTATCATCTTGAATAAGGACTCGAAAGGGTACTTTAAGACCGCTCGCGGGGCAGAGGCGGGGATGACACATCAAGAGATTCTCGATCTGTATGGCAAGGAACATGTTTTGGTCGAATCTGAACGTAATATCGATTATGCCTATCATATTCAGAAGGAAACATTCCTGGATGAGAAGTCGCTACAAGCGGAAAAAGATGATCTGGCTATCTATCGTGCATCGTTTATGCTGACAAAAGAGGGACAGGTTAATCAGGTTATATTGTCGGATCAACGATTTGCAACAACCTTTAAGTAAAACAAGGCTGCTAGTTAAGCAATGTATTAGATAATGAAATAGTACTTATTTTCTTATGAAGCAACCCTTTGGTATTCTGCCGGAGGGTTTTTCCCTTCACACCGTTCGATTTCAATCCGGATAACAAGTTCTTTGTTTACGTGCATATACATTACAGGAGACGGGTCAAGACTCCGGCTGTCCTAAGTTGTATGAACGGAGGGAGAGACATGGGCATTGAATCATCCTGGATGTTTGATTTGTTTGGAACCGTCTTTCCGGTTGTATTTGTTCTGATTATAGGTATAGTCCTTCTGTCGATGGGAAAGGAGGTATGGAGGTGGGGACGCAACAACTCGGAGCCGCTATTGACCGTGCCTTCACGTATCACCAGCAGACGGATGAAGATGAGTCAGTCGCAATCTGAACCGGGGAGTACAGCACGAACGTTATACTACGTCACCTTTGAAGTAGAAAGTGGGGATCGGCTCGAATTCAAAGTCAATGGCGAAGAGTATGGTTTGTGTGCTGAGGGGGATGAAGGACGGCTCTCGTTCAAAGGAACGCGTTATGTAGGCTTCGAGCGATATAATCGCGTATATTCTGAACGCCTACGGGGTTAAACTGAGCAGCTTGCGCCAGAATGGCGTGAGCTTTTTTTGATTATTTACTGGACAAGCGTTTCTTAATGGACCTAACGTGTTTTTATATAAGAAGAGGCTTAATGAGATTATGATCAAAAGATCATTACCATAGAGGAGGCAATCAATATGTCATTTACAGATCAGGTCGTTGTTGTAACCGGGGCCGCTCAGGGAATAGGACGAAGTGTGGCTGAGGCTTATGCAGTCGCTGGAGCCAAAGTTGTACTTGCCGACTACAAGGAAGCAGAAGGGGCGGCAGCGGCAGCTTCCATTCGTAACGAAGGCGGAGAAGCCATCTTTGTCCAATGTGATGTTCGGAGCGAGCAGGATATTACGAATCTGTTTCGGACAACCGTGGAAGAATTCAAACAAATTGATGTTTTGGTGAATAATGCAGGACTCGCCAAGTGGAAGTCACCCTATGAGCTGACGCTGGAAGAATGGGACGATGTACTCAATACCAATGTGAGAAGTTGCTTTTTGGCGAGTCGGGAAGCAGCCAAACATATGAAAAGCAATGAACACGGGGGTGCCATTATCAACATGGCTTCTACCCGTGCACTGATGTCTGAGCCGGATACCGAAGCTTATGCCGCATCCAAAGGAGCGATTGTAGCTCTGACACATGCGCTGGCGGTCTCACTGGGCAAGGACCAAATTCGGGTCAATTGTATCAGTCCGGGATGGATTGAGACAGGAGACGTGGAGAAATTGAAAAAGGAGGATCATGAACAGCATCCCTCCGGTCGTGTGGGTGTTCCTTCGGATATCTCCCGTGCTTGTTTATATTTGTCTGACCCAAGCAATACCTTTGTCACAGGGACCAACCTCGTTATTGATGGAGGCATGACCCGAAAAATGATATATGAGGACTAGAACCGGGATTGAACCGGGCGAGCCCTAAGCTGTCCCAACTTCAGAGTGATAAGCCCAAGTTAAGCACTTGGGCTTATTTGTTTTTAATAACTCGGTTGCTATAATAAATGTGATTTTACAACAGTAGAGGAATGGAGGGAGTATATGTTCGGGAAACAATCCCGGAAGGTATTTTGGCTGTTACTGCTGATCGGAGGGATGATAATGATAGGTAATGAGTCACCTGCTGAAGCTGACGGCGCAGATATACGGGCGGCCTGGGTATGGCAGGCACAGTCTGTTAGCAACGGAGATGAGCTGTTGGCCAATGCAGCTAAACATAAGATAAACAGGCTGTACGTGAATGTAGACATGACGCTGTCCAAAGAGGTATACCAGACGTTTATAGCCAAAGCAAGCCGTGCAGGTATTGCGGTTGAAGCGCTGGGAGGCGATCCATCCTGGGCACTAAGTGGCCGTGAAGGTCCCATGCTCAGATTAGCGTCTTGGATAAGTGATTACAATCAAGCTGCTGAACCCAACGAGCAATTTAATGCCATACATCTGGATATCAAGCCCTATGTGTTACCAGCCTGGAAAGAAGATGCTAAACCACTGGTACAATCCTGGGTAGCCAATATGAATCTGTTATTTGAGCAAGTGAGACAGGATGGCGCAGTTGCAGTGAATATTGACCTGCCATTTTGGCTGGATTCCTATACCGTCACAGGAAATAGAGTTTCTGAGGATGCAGATAACGAACCATTGTCACGTTGGTTCATTGAACAAGTGGAGCATGTCACTTTACTCGCTTACCGTGATAACGCGCAAGGGAACAATGGTATCATACGTTTGATTGAACAGGAAATGAACTGGGCCGATGCCAGCAATGTGAGCGTCACGGTTGGGTTGAACACCAAGCCCATGCCTGGCGAGGAGTTCACGTCATTTGCCGGGAAAGGTGCAGCACAACTGGAAAGTGTTATTGAAGAAGTTGCCTCCGCATTCGGCGAGCATAGTTCCTACGCAGGTTCTGCTGTACATGACATCGTATACTGGGGACAACTGGAGCCGTCGGAACTGCCATCACCGGAGACTCCATCCAATCAGCCAGAGATTCGGGGAACGTATATCTGGGAGGCCTCTCAGGTGACGAATGACGGGGGAGAGCACATACTAGCATTTGCTAGAGAGCAGAATATTAACTGGTTGTATGTCCGGTTGGACCTGGATCAACCCTATTCCAGCTATCGTAGTTTTGTGAAACGGGCAAAAGCGCAGGGCATAGAGATCCATGCGATGGGTGGACATCCGATCTGGGGCAAGAAGGAGAATCGTCCACGCATTAAGCGCTTGATTGATTATGTGAAAAACTATAATGCTGAATCCGAACCGGATGAACGATTTGAAGGCATCCATCTGGATATTGAGCCTTACACTTTGCCAGAGTGGGAGAATAGTCGGGACACCTTATTGACCGAATGGGCTGCCAATATTACATTTTTCCAGGAAGAAACGAAGAAGGACAGTGATCTCGAAACAAGCGCAGACCTTGCTGTATGGTTGGATAGCTTCGCGTTGCCAGGAAAGGATACATCTGTGGCTGAATTTATGATCCGTACACTCGATCATGTGTCGCTGATGGCTTTCCGTAACAACGCCGAAGGTTCCAATGGGATTGCTGCTGTTGTGAGTCAGGAGATGGAGATCGCCGATCGTTTCGGTAAAAGGTTGATGATTTCGGTCGAAATGAAGCAGAACCACGAAGGTCCTCATATTTCTTTTTATGAAAAAGGGGCAGCGGAGATGGAACTTCAGCTTGCCAAGCTTCCTGATCTGCTGGCCGAATATCAGGCTTACCAAGGCAACATTGTTCATGCCTATGATTATTGGATTGAAGCCAAGCCTTAAACAGGCGAGTATTATAAGAAACGAGT
The DNA here is from genome assembly GCF_045040675.1 of Paenibacillus sp. FSL H8-0283. Classification (NCBI taxonomy): domain Bacteria; kingdom Bacillati; phylum Bacillota; class Bacilli; order Caryophanales; family Paenibacillaceae; genus Paenibacillus; species Paenibacillus sp. FSL H8-0283. The sequence goes on along the minus strand of NZ_CP150295.1, from coordinate 3,924,909 downwards.
TGCTTCGGGACTTCACCTTGGGTGAGGTTCCGGGCTTTTTTTTATGGAAAAAAGATGGAATCGTGTCACCGAATGGGCTCCTGCACAATACGATGTACGGTGATGAACAGCTGAAACAAGGGAGGAAACAGACTATGGCTGTTATTAAAGCCAACTCAGAGGACGTCAAGCTGCTGGCTAGGCTCATGAGGGCAGAGGCTGAAGGTGACGGCGAACAGGGTATGTTGCTTGTGGGCAATGTAAGTGTGAACCGGGTGCTGGTGGATTGTCTGGACTTTAAGGATATTCGCGATATCAATCGTATGGTATTCCAGAATCCAGGAGGCTACGAGTCAACACAGAAGGGGTACTTTTACCAACGGGCAAGACAGTCCGAGATACGTCTCGCACAACGGGTGATTAATGGAGAGCGCTTCTGGCCTGCCAGCAATTCATTGTGGTTCTTCCGACCTGTGGCCGAGTGTCCGGCAACGTGGTATGACCAGCAAAATACAGGACGTTTCAAAGCGCATTGTTTCTTCAGTCCTTCAGGCGAAGACTGTCCGGAAGTATATTAAATTTTGGGAGGAATCATCATGATTAATCAGCCTTATCAACCAACAACTCAAACACTGGGTCAGCAAGCAAATTCTGTGATGGGTCAACAAGCTAATTCTCAGGTTCAAGGTACGTCTTACAAAATTGGTAACGGAATGCCTGCCATGTCACCAACGCCAGGGATGGTATCACCAAGCTCCACAAGTGTACCGCCACTCGTATCCAGTGGAAGCCCAATGACACCAACAGGTGCAGTGATTACAACAACGGCTCCACAGTTTGAGCAATCATACATTGAGAATATTTTACGTCTGAACCTTGGTAAATTCGGTACATTCTACATGACATATGAAGGCAACAAAGAATGGAACGCTCGCATATTCCAAGGTATTATTGAAGCAGCGGGCCGTGATCATATTATCATCAGTGACCCGAAGACAGGTAGAAGAATCATGCTGTTGATGGTCAACTTCGACTATGCTACATTTGATGAGCCGTTGTTGTATCAATATCCGGGCGTGGTAGGCAATTACCCGCAAGCTCCAAGCAGATAACCATTTTCACCTCATCATGTTGATTGATAACTGACATGTCACATGTCTAACACATACTGATTTACTTCGCTGTCCTGAATGTGGAGGTAATCCGCAGACAGGACAGTTTTTTACATAAACATATATACGAAGGTTACTCTAGGTTTAGAGTTATACGTAACCTTTTGGCGATAACATGGCACTTATACATGAATAGAACAAGCAGCATGCTTATATGAAGGGAGTCCATAGCATTGAATTCATGGATTGAAGGAGCGATGAAGGGCGAAACTGATGCTTACGCACAACTGATGTCTCAATATCGCGGGATGGCTCTTGCTGTTGCCTACAATCGTTTAGGAGATACATTTTGGGCTGAAGATGTCGTACAGGAGGCATTTACTGAAGCCTTTGGCAATCTGTCCAAGCTGGAAGCTCCTGAGGCTTTTCCCGGGTGGTTCAAGGTGATCGTGGAGAGGCAGTGTTATCGCTGGCTAAGACGCAAGCAACATACCATGATTCCAGTTCAGGAGCTGGAGCATGTATTCCATGAAGAGGATCAGGCGCATAATCCGGAAAAACAAGCGGTGCAAAACGAAATGCATCGTACCCTGCGTGATTCTATTGCAATACTGCCATCATCGATGCGGATTGCTGTTGAACTGTTTTATTTGGAAGGATACTCGCTCAAGGAAATATCGGATTTCCTCGGGGTCAAGGTACCTGCATTAAAGAAAAGACTGTTCGATGCCCGATCCAAACTTAAGCGCTCTATGCCAGTAAGGGATCTGGTCTCTGTATTCAGTGACTTGTATGAAGGGGGAAAAGGATTGTTACACATTATGAATGGGGATCACGCTGCCAATCGTTTAAGAGAGAGTGGAATTCAGGGAGACATCCTGGTATGGAGAGAGTTGTACACGTTCGGTCCGGTAGCCAAAGAGATGGGAGATACGAAGGAGCGGCAGACTCGGGCATCCGTGTTAGAGCAGCAGTTGGGCATTCCACAGGCGGAATACTTGAAGATCGAGGAACTTGAACGCAAGTTGAATTCGTTTCAACAATACAAGGAAATTGTCTTATGGTTCGAATACGATCTCTATGATCAGACGATGTTATCTTATCTATTGCATTATTTCAAAGGACAAGCACTCCAGAATACGAAACTGAATTTACTCTGTATTGACTCGTATCCAGAGATTGAGCACTTTAGAGGACTGGGACAGCTTACCTCCACACAGATTGAACGTCTGTCCGGCAGTTGGCATGTGATTGAGAAAAACGAGTTACAAGCCGGTGCACAGTTCTGGCAAGCCTATACGTCGACTGATTTCCGGCATCATCTGGATTACTTGCAGGCAGATACTTCTGCGCTACCCTTTGCGAAAGCTGCCTTTAAGGCACATTTGTCCCGTCTGCCATCTGTATCGAACGGTCTGGGACTCATTGAGCAGACAACACTGGAAACCATTAGAGCAGGTGTGGAGCATCCGTATCCATTATTTCGCGAGGTAGGAGACAAGCTGCATATTCTCGGGATGGGTGATCTTGAATACTGGGCACATCTGAAGCGGATGACAGAAGGACCTCATGCTCTTCTTCAGATGAGCGGTGCAACCACTTTCCCTAATTTCAAGCAGCATGATGAAAAATTCCGTGACGGAATCCTGTCGCTAACGGAACTCGGAATTCAGGTGTTGAATGGAGAAGTCGATTGGGCATTGCTGAAGCAGGATGAATTCTGGATCGGTGGATTGCATAACGCAAGCGGGGGACGAGCGAAGTGGCGCTGGAATCCCGCTTCGGAAACCGTAGTGGAGACTGAGTCGACATCGTAATTAACGGATAGAATCTGAGGAAATAACGTATTACAAAAAGAGAGTATCCAGCCATGCGGAAGCATGAGCGAGGATGCTCTCTTTGGTTTGGTTAAGAATTAGTTATGTTTCTCAAAATGATATTCTCCTTTTTTAATAGTTGTTTGACTAGATGTATACCTGTACAGTAAACTGTACATATTACAGTTTACTGTACAGGTATAAACTAAAGTGTAAAGGAGTGAGGTTATGAATCAGTACACTGCAAAGCGTATCTCAGAAATTCTTCAAGAAGATGATACTAAGATGAATCTGAGGACGGTTCGGTACTATACACAAATAGGCATGGTTCCTCCGTTAGAGTTGGTAGGAAATAAAAGAGTATACACCGATAAACACATTCATTATTTTCGAGCAATTATAACTTTATCAAGAACTGGTGAGAACTTAGCATCCATTCAAGAAAAATTGAAGCTTCTTTCTGTAGAGGAAGTGGAAAAAATCGGCCAATTGATGCATTTATATAGCCCAGATCGTGTCTTGGAAAACGAAACTCTGACAATAACAGATGATGTTTCAATTACATTAAGTCCTCGAGTTTCTGCCGAATTAAAACAGAAAGTAATTGATTCTGTCTCACAGGTTTTAAGGGGGGAGTTTAATGATGCTTAATTTACGGTTGGCTAAAAAAAAGATGGAAAAAGAAGAAGGAATGAATCATTTATGGATTGAGCTCACCCATACCAATAATTTAAATGAAAATGCAATATTACGTATTCACCTCCCAAATGGTCTTTATCGAGGATTAAATTTGAATGGGAATTTTGAAACAGAAACAGGTGAAATAAAATTATTGTCACGAGACAAAGACGTATTTATTGAGTTTTATACACAGTCGAGAATAGATTGTGATGAGGCATTGATTAATGTGGAATTATGTTATCAAAGTAGTCATCTAAATTGGAAAGGAATAAAACAGGACATAACAGTTCGCTTTGTAGATGAGGAAGATGTAGATGATGAGCATATCGATCATCAAGTCATTGAACGAGTGATGAAACTCGAAATTAATTCGTCTAGCAAGGCTGGCTCAGATAGTGAATTATTAGTTATCAGACCAAGGACGTATCAAACAAGGGACAGTGAATATGCTTATCTTGAAAAGGACTACCGAATAAACTACTAGTGGAAGGGAGCGCTCAACGTATTTTACGAATGCGTAAACTTATTGATAATGTGATATGTAAAGCACAATAACAATGGGCAGGTGATAAAAATGGACCAAGAGGCAATCGAATATTCCGTAGAATTCCAAGATTCTTATGGGATCATATACACTCGAGAATTGAGAGCTGAAAGTATAGCTGAAGCAAAAATCATCATTCAAAATAACTATCCTGATGTTGTAATTCGAGCAGTCACACGTATTACAGAAAATGATAAGTGATTAACTATCTAATGATCTGAAAGTTAATCACTCAATACAACTGAGAAAATAGGAAGCATAACGGCGTATTGAGTAAAAATTTTTCCGGGAAACAGCGTAATCGAGACTTTTGTTAAAGAAAAAAGGCGTTTGTGCCATTTCGTTGTCATAGGACACGGATTGACTGTGTAGTTTAGAATTATATAATAAAAGAAGCATATCTTTTTTATTCGACAGAACAAGGTGGAGGTGGAAGCATTGGGAAGTTGAAATTGCATATGAGCGGCAGAATGGCAAATATCCTACATTTTCGAAGGAGGTGGACCTATTTGCCGAAGAATGACGGCGAATAGGATGAAAATTTGAGTGACCCCTTACCGAGTATTTTAAATTTAGTAATCATTGGTTTACTTGTATTAATGAATGGTTTCTTTGTGTCGGCAGAATTTGCGATGGTGAAAGTTCGTGGAAGCCGGATTGAGGCTTTGGTGGAAACAGGCAACAAAAATGCCATCTATGCTTCCAATATCGTACGTAATCTGGATGCATATCTGTCAGCTTGCCAACTAGGTATAACTTTGGCTTCACTGGGACTCGGGTGGCTGGGAGAACCGGCAATTGCACATCTGTTAGAGCCCATGTTTACCGCATTTGGACTGGGACCAGTCTACGTTCATGGAATCTCTATTGCCATTGCATTTGTGATTATTACGATCTTGCACATTGTACTGGGAGAACTTGCTCCCAAAACGATGGCAATTCGAAAGTCTGAGACGATCACGTTGTGGTCTGCGGCTTTGCTAACGTTCTTCTACAAGTTAATGTATCCATTCATATGGGCACTGAACGGTATGGCTAACGGCTTGTTGAGACTGTTCCGAATGGCACCAGCTTCGGAGATGGACTCCGCACATAGCGAAGATGAAATACGCATTCTGATGAAAGAAAGCAATAAGAGCGGTTTAATTGATAACACTGAATTAGCACTTGTTGATAATATATTTGATTTTACGGATACAACCGCCCGTGAAATTATGATTCCTCGAACGGAAATGATCTGTCTGAATGCCAATGAGTCCATGCTGGAGAATCTGGAGATTGCCAGTGAGAGTATGCGAACAAGGTATCCGGTATATAACGGAGACAAGGATCATATTATCGGCTTTATTCACATTAAGGATCTGATGCGATCCCAACTTACGGATACCATCTCTGTGATCCGGCCCATCCTGGCTGTGCCAGATACCACGCTAATCAGTGATCTGCTCAAACGTATGCAGCGTAGCAAGACACAGATTGCGATTCTGATTGATGAATACGGCGGAACCTCCGGCCTTGTCACACTTGAAGATATCATGGAAGAGATCGTAGGCGAGATTCAGGATGAATTCGACCATGAGCGTCCTGTCATTGAACAAGTGGATGAGATGGAATACTCTATTGATGGATTGATGCTGATTGAAGAAGTCAGCGAACGATTCGGACTGGAGATGGATCGTGCCGATTACGATACCATCGGGGGCTGGTTATACTCCAGAGTAGATGCCATTCCACCTGAGGTCGGTCAATCGGTTGAGTATGGGGGTTATGTATTTGTCATTCAAGAGACAGAGCATAAGCGGATTTCCCGAGTAAATGTGATTAAGCTGGAACTGTTGGTTGAAGAAGAAGGCGCGTAGCCGGATCGAAATTGTAACAAATGAAGCTGTATGGTGACGTAATGGTCATCGTACAGCTTTTTTTGCATGCTCATGATTCTTTGGGTGCATGAATGACAATATCGGCGTAACGATTCTCCGTGACCAAGCTGTTCTCGATAGAAATTCGCTTATAAGTGACGTAAACATTCTCTCCCGGAGCAAGATCATACTGGATATTCAGCTTTTTTCGAGTGGATTGGGTTGTTATCGGTGTCTTAATGGTGATGATGGCGTACATAGGCGTATCGACAAAAGTAACCTCGTGAGAATTGTAGTCCCCCACCTTAGTGGTGGATAACACGGGATTTTGCTTAAACTGGGTCAGGTGATCATTCACCATGCCAAGTGTTACGGGTAACACATAAAACAGAAGTACCAGAGGCAGAAGGCAGAAAGCAATCCCGAAAACACGTAAAAATTTGACATGGGAAAGGGTTCGTCCGCTCTGCTTGAGTAAAAGAAAAGCAAGGACGGGGGACAGTACAAGTCCCCAGATCATAAAGGGCAATACATAGCGTTCAATCCCCATGCTTATCCAGCTTTCCCGAGCTGTAGCCAAGAAATATATTAAGGTCCCTGCGGTAAGCGCACTCACCAAGATAACAAGCCAACGTTTGAACGAGCCGGAAACTTCGATATGTAGTTGATTCGGATTGGAGCTGTGACGATGCCTTCTGGATTTGAATTGAAATTTACTCAAGTTATACACCTCATTTGCAAATCTTGTTGGTTCATATGGTTTCGTGTATCCATTACCCAATACATACGGGCTGGAATAATTTAGGTTTCAACTATGCTGGAGATGCATGCAAAGATAAAAGACGCTGCCGACAGAAACATCGGAGCGTCTAATTTTTTTTTGAAACCTGTCACCCGATCCGTCCGTTTATACCCTTACACAAAATCAAGTATGGAAGCGGAGGATGGATCAATATGCGGAAAATGAAAACAAAGAGTGCAGCATCTATGCTAAAAATAACCCTTGTTGTCTTGTTAATGGTGCCAACAATCCTGGCTATACCTACGTCCGAACCAGCCGTTGCAAGCCCGATAATCAACGTGTCCTCTGGTGCCCTTACAGCTCCGCCACCGCCAGAACCATCCATCCATTCGCTTGCTACCAATTCCGAACGTGGACATATCTATCAAGCGGTCGGTGCAGTCATTCCGGGGGGTGGACTATCGGCTATCGTCAATACCAAGACCATGACATATACAGCAATGAAGACACTTTCCGTAGATTATCGACTTGAGCGCTGGACAGGAACAGCATGGGTAACTTTCAAAACGGGTTCCAACAATGCAACGAATACAAACTTATTGAATGCCGCATCGGATTGGACCGTAATGCCAGGATATTATTATCGCGTTACCAGTATTCATACAGCGTATGATGGAAGTGCCACGGAAACAAGCAAACATGTCTCTGGCACCGTGTTATTTTGATCTTATCGACGGGTGCTACCCGGAAACTTCTGCTCTTGAAAATCGTTGGCAATAGCAGTCATTTCTTCTTCCGAAAGGGTGCCAAACAGACTCATATTGTTGGAACCCATCATCCACTGAAAGGAGTTATAAGGTGGGCCGATATACATCAGTGCTTCCGAGCCATCCGCCAGCTTTACGGTGCTCATATCACGAAGCATGGCTCCTTCAATTTTCTCCCCAGGCATGACATAGATATAATCAAACTGGATAATCTCATCTTCTATGCTTTTGCCTTCACTGGTATATTGAACTCTCATTTGGTTGGACTCATAATAATCGTCTGGATTCACAGGGTTTTCAGTATCAAGCACGAGTTCGAATTTGACCTTGTTGAATCGCTCGGGAATGGCCTTGGATAACAGAAAGTCACCCATGAACCCTTCGCGTGCAATCTCTTCCGTAACAAGTACTGGACGAAACTGATGGCTCGATAACTCATACGAAGGTGTATTAAGAGCTTCTTCTTCTTGTACCTTAAGAATGTCGTCCAAGCTGGTTTCTGGTGGTGGAGGCGTTTTGGCTGTTGACGGATCAGCCCCCAGTTGGGTCGTACGATCCTCAATGATAATGGATTTCATGCCATTGCCCCAATCCTTGATGGATTGCACAAAAGGGGATACCGCTTGCGTACCGGACGGCAGGCTGAAAATAACGGCCCCGATAGTTACGGATGCAGCGACTACAACTGAAAGTCGCAAGGTACGTATTCTTTTTTTACGTAAACCGATTCTGTTAATTTCCCTGTTTACCTTCTGCCAGGATTGCCGCATGGATTCGGTATGGGAGGCGGAAGGGGCAGAGACGGCCTGATGGAAAGCTTCATCAAAAGCCAGGTCAAACGCAGCGTCGAAATATTCGTCTTCCAGCTCTGAATCGAATCGCTCCACGTTTTTATCGGACTTGCCTTTGCTCAATGCTTCCACCCCATTCCTTATGTAATTTCTTCTTAATACTGCCACGGGCTCTGAACAAGCGTTGCTTCACAATGTCTTCGGAGGTATCCAGCAGTTCGGCCATCTCTCGGTAGGAGAGACCTTTTTTCCACCGTAACTCCACCAGTACACGATATTCCGGTTTGAGCTGTCTGAGATAATATTCAATGGACTCTTCCATCATCTGCGTTTCTACCATGCTTTCCACGGAAGCTGCGGTCTGATTCATCGTCTCCATATCTATAAAAACACTATCCGTATCCAATTGGTTACGGTTATTTTTATTTTTTCTCAGATAATTAATAGCTGTGTTCCGTGTGACAACCTTGAGCCAGGCTTTCAGTTTGACCTCGTCTTCAAAGATGGGTTTGTTTTTAATGATTTTGATAAAAGCTTCCTGAATAATATCTTCTGCTGCAGCACGCTCCTTGATGATATAAACGATAAGACCATGTACCATATTATAATATTCATAATACACTTCTTCTTGAAGTGCAGAGCCTAAATTATGGAAATCTGAGGCTAGTAATAACTGGAGCCGATTGGCCATGATGTTCTCCTTTCTGGTGAACAGTCCACAAACATTGGTATCATTACATTTTACAACATAATATGGAAACGGTACAATGGGAGGTTGGTCAGGGAAAAACCAGATGAGAGAAGTGTGTATAACATGCGGGAAAGTTTGCTGAAAATTAATAAAAGGCCGTCTCGCCAACCATGAATACATGGTTGCAAGACAGCCTTTCGACTATTCAGAGAACATACATTACGGGAGATAACTCTCCGCGATCATTTAGAACGCCCAGTCTCCCTTAAGGAAGATGGCTTCACGTTCGCCGTTTGCCGTGATACCGTAGATGTCCGTCTCGGGAGAGCCCATCATGAAGTCCACATGGGTGATGCTGGTGTTCATGCCACGAGCCGCAAGTTCTTCAGGAGACATCGTTTTGCCACCTTCGATATTGAATGCATAGGAACTGCCAATCGCAAGATGGCACGACGCATTCTCATCATACAATGTAGTGTAATACAGGATGCCACTCTCAGAGATCGGTGAATGGAAGGGAACCAAAGCGACTTCGCCGAGGTAATGAGATCCTTCATCCATGGAAATGAGTCTTTCCAGCGTATCCTGACCTTCTTCAGCATGAAAATCAATGATACGTCCGTTCTCAAATGTGAGTGAAAAACGATCAATGATACTACCGCCATAGCTGAGTGGTTTGGTGCTGGACACTTTGCCATTAACGCCATGTTTGGCTGGAGCGGTGAATACTTCCTCTGTCGGGATATTCGCGACAAAAGGGGTGCCTTGCTCATTCACGCTACCTGCCTGCGCCCAGATATGACCTTCTGGAAGCTCGACAGTAAGATCCGTCCCTGGGGAGAGGAAATGTAATGCTTGATACTTCTTGTTGTTCAGGGCAACGGCTTTGGTCTCCAGTCGTTCAATATGCTGTTCCCAAGCCGCTACAGGGTCCTCCAGATCGGCTCTCACCGCAGCAAAAATGGCTTCCCACAACTGGCTAACCTGCTCAGCTGCCGGGAGATCCGGGAATACTTTGGCTGCCCAATCGGGCGAAGGACATGCCACACCCGTCCAGCTCATTTTATCCGCCTGTTGATACTGACGGTACTTGGCCATCGCCTGACCATATGTACGCTGATGGGTGGAAATCCGCTCCGGGTCAATACCTTTCATTAGGTCTGGGCTGGATGACAATACGGTCAGGAAGGCTGCATTATTGGCCGCCAGTTCTTCAAGCTCCGCTGCATGCCATTTTCGGCGGCTCTTGGAAGGATTCCTCAGGGGCCATCTCAAACCGCAATCGATTGACGGTTTCATCTCCGTATTTTACAATCACCTGCTTGGCTCCAGCTTCATATCCCTTACGTACCAGCAAACGTACAAATTCAGCGGTATCAATCATCGCAGAGATGACAAATACTTGCCCTGGTTGCACATTAGCACCTACTCTTACAGCAAGTTCAGCGTAACGATCCAGTTTTTGTTCAAAACTTAACATATGAGTTCCCTCCAATTGTTGAATTTTTGACCTGTTGACGCAGGAAAAGAGAGGAGTAATCTCCTCTCTCCTAAATCACATCAAACGGGATTAGAATGCCCAGTTTCCTTGCAGGAAGATCGGCTCTTCCGCGCCTTCGGAGGTCACACCGTGGATGTTCATTTCTCCGGATCCAATCATGAAGTCTACATGAGTGAGGCTGGAGTTCATACCACGTTCAATCAGCTCTTCTTTGGACATCGTTTTACCACCTTCCAGACAGAAGGCATAAGCATTACCAATCGCCAAATGGTTGGAGGCATTTTCATCAAACAAAGTATTGTAGAACAAAATATTGGTATCGGAAATTGGGGACTGATGTGGAACGAGGGCTACTTCACCCAGATAGTGTGCGCCATCATCTATCTCGATCAGGTTTTTGAGTGCATCGAGACCTTGATCGGCGGTATAGTCAACAATTCGGCCGTTCTCGAATGTTAGTGAGAAACCGTCAATCAGGTTGCCGCCGTAGCTCAGTGGTTTCGTGCTTCGCACTGTACCGTTAACACCCGTTTTCAGCGGAGCCGTGAATACTTCTTCCGTAGGCATATTGGCAATAAAGACATGTCCTTGCTCATTCACACTTCCACCGGATACCCAGATATGGCCTTCTGGAAGTTCAATGGTCAAGTCTGTGCCTGGAGCTGTATAGTGAAGCTTCTTGTATTTTTTGTTGTTCAACAGATCAGCGCGGGAATCCAGGTTTTGCAAATGGGTTTTCCATTCGGCAACAGCATCCTGCTCACCGATCCGTACCGTTTTGAAAATGACATCCCACAGGCGGTCCACTTGTTGCGCTTCCGGCAGATCCGGGAACACTTTAGCTGCCCATTCCGGAGAAGGAACGGCCACGATAGACCAGCTGAATTTGTCAGCCATCTGATAAGAACGATATTTTTCGAGCGCTTTGCCGCGCACTTTTTGGCTAGTAATAATGCGTTCCTGCGCTACACCGTTCAGCAAATCCGGATTTTCAGCGATGACGTGCAGAATAGCGGCACCTTCTTCAACCAGTTCAGTCATTTCAGCTGCAAACCATTTCGGTTCAATGGAGAAGGCTTCATCAGGTGCAAGATCGTAATGAAGACGTGTAACGGTTTCATCGCTCCAGTTTACTTTGACCAATTTCGCACCTTTACCGTAAGCTGCTTTGACAATCAGTCGTACAAAATGTGCTGCCGAGATTGGAGCGTTAACCACGAGTGTCTGTCCAGGATGGACATTGACACCGACTTGTACAGCTAGTTCAGCATATTGCTGCAGATTCGTTTCAAAAGTATTCATGCTATTTTTTCCTCCAATGTGATAATAATATCGTAGCTTGTTGGCTATTATAGTCCTCATTACAACTATGTAAGGACTCAGAATGGTTCCTTCATTGAATAAGGTATACGTTGCTACGTTATATATTGTACAATTAACCAATAATAATTACCAAACTAGGTTTACCAGAAATGTTGGAGACCGACTGTAGATGAAAGATTAAAGGAGAGAATGATTGTGAATATTGAAATTATAAGTACTGAAATGCGCCGTGAAGGTGAAAAAGGATACGTGGGAAATACCGTTTACCGCACAGAAGGCGAAAAGTCAGTATATGAGATTACCTTCATGAGCAAGAACGGAAAAGATTGGGACTATAGCTTGCATTTCACGGAGCAATCCGGTGATGAAGAAGAGTTACTGCGGATGGACGAGTTGCTTGAGAATGATGACGATCTGTACAATCAATTGCTCGATGCTGCTTTGGAGGCATTTCCAGCTTAACTAGCTGAGATGTTCTTGTTCTATTGTGTTGTGTCGATGACTATACTAGACGGTGTATGCCCAAAACAGGGTGTATAGCGTCTATTTTATTGGAAATGTTGAATAGATGATCCAGAAAAGGGAAGTCTACGAGATGAATGGAACCAGAGAGACAATCCGCCTAATGGGAGGTAACCGTGAATGGCATCTGACAATCTGATTACAGAAGGGTTGACGGGGCTTGAAGAAGTCGCGCCCGATATTCTCAGTCTACGTACACTATTCGTTAATGTCGTGTTCATCGGAGAGCCAGGAAGCAGGAACTGGGTCCTCGTGGACACCGGAATGGCGAGGTTCACAGATCATATTGTTCAGGTTGCAACAGAACGATTTCAAGGTCCGCCGTCTGCGATCATATTGACGCATGGTCACTTCGACCATGTAGGAACCGTTATTGAGCTGGAACAATTCTGGGGTGTGCCAGTGTATGCTCATCCGCTTGAAATTCCGTATTTAACGGGATTAAAAGATTACCCGCCAGCGGACCCTTCTGTAGGTGGAGGTTTAATGTCCAGGTTGTCATTCGCTTATCCCAATGAGGCAATCAATCTGGATGATCGGATATTCAGTCTACCCAAAGATCATTCCGTTCCAGGCGTATCAGGATGGGAGTGGGTTCACACGCCAGGTCATACGCCTGGACATGTGTCGCTGTTTCGGGAAGCGGACCGTTTGTTAATTGCGGGAGATGCAATCATCACAGTGAAGCAGGAATCGCTGTGGAGTGTGTTGCTTCAGGACAAACAGTTGCATGGCCCGCCTTCCTATTTTACAACCGATTGGCAGGTTGCTCATCAATCTGTCCAGCATATAAGGCATCTGGAGCCGAAACTTGCGATTACCGGGCACGGGCATGCCTTGAGCGGAGATATGCTGAGTGAATCCTTGAAGCGGCTTGATCTGGACTTGAAGAGAGCACTGTGCCGGATCATGGCAAATATGTGGATTAATTGAACCATCATATGAAAGACAGGAAAAAGACAGCCGTAACGTATTACAGCTGTCTTTTTCCTGTCTTTTTTGTCTTTCTATTATGAATTTGTTCTCTATCATAGATTGGTATTTTACGCTCGGGCATGATATAGTCGAGCCGTATAATATAACCTTAGTATGCAGGAGGTACATATAACGATGACACAGCAAAATGCAGCATTTGAAGAACAATTTGGAGGGATACCAGCCATTTGGCTTCGTTTTAATCAGTTTGAAGCGGCAGTTATTCCAAGCGTAGGTGCGAACCTCGTTGCTTTCCGTGATACAGAAAAGGGTTTTCGTTACTTGAGAGAACCAAATCAGGATCAGATGGATGAGTTTATGGCTGCACCTGCGGTCTATGGAATTCCGATTCTTTCTCCACCGAACCGTTATGAGGATGGACGCTTCCCCTGGAATGGTAAAGTCTATCAGTTGCCTGTGAACGAACCGGCTACAGGTAACCATTTGCATGGATTTTTGCATGATGCCGAGTGGAAGGTTGAGGGATACGGTTCTGATCAGCTGGAGAGTTATGTGTTGCTTAGCCAGGACGTGAAAGAAGGACATACATTCCATCAGTACCTGCCGTTTACGTTTACGGTGACGCTTCGTTACTCTTTGAGCAGCCAAGGACTTCAGCAACAATTGATCGTCCGCAACAACGGGACTGAATATATGCCGAATTTGTTTGCATTCCACACGGCGATTGCTGTACCTTTTGCACCGGACAGTCAGGCCACGGATTACACGGCCAAAGTTACGATTGGACAACGTCGTGAATTGAATGAGCGTTCCCTGCCAACAGGACAATTTCAACCGCTTACACCTGAGGAAGAACAATTGAAGAAAGACGGGGTTAGTCCGTTCTTTGCTGCCATGGATAATCATTACACGGCGGAGCCGCAGAATGGACGTAACTATATGGAACTTACGGATCACCGTACTGGAGACAAACTGGTATACGATGTGGGTACCTCCTACAAGCACTGGATGATCTGGAACAATAACATGGGTGGCGAATTCTTCTGTCCTGAACCACAGATGAACCTGGTTAACGCTCCTAATGTTGAAGGCATAGCTGCAGAAGAAATCGGATTGATCGGTTTGGAACCAGGTGAACTATTCGAACAGAGCAGCCGATTGTATCCAATTGCGTCACAAAAATAATTCACGCTCATTTTGCGCTACGCTTACAATTTTGTCGAAAAGGTGAAAACCTGCTCGTAAATCATGTATAATATGACGAGATACACAAGCTTTGTAGAGACCCAAACCATCTTTTTGGAGGAGGACAAGCAAGTGGAATACCGCATTGAGAGAGATACGTTAGGTGAAATGAAAGTACCAGCCGACAGGCTGTGGGGAGCTCAGACGCAGCGCAGCAAGGAGAACTTCCCGATTGGCAATGAACATATGCCGATGGAAGTTATCCGTGCTCTTGCCATTTTGAAAAAAAGTGCTGCGGCCAGTAACCATAAATTAGGTAAATTATCTGCGGCTAAGTCCGATGCTATTGCTTATGCAGCAGACGAGATTATTGCAGGCCGAATTGATGACCATTTCCCACTGGTAGTATGGCAGACGGGAAGCGGAACACAATCCAATATGAACGTGAACGAAGTGATTGCCAATCTGGGGAACCAACTGCTGGAGCAAAAGGGCAAGGAAGAGCGTCTGCATCCAAATGATGACGTGAACATGTCCCAGAGCTCCAACGATACATTCCCAACGGCTCTGCATGTCGCAGGTGTTCTGGCTGTTGAGGATCAACTTTTGCCAGCAATCGCGGTATTAAAAGCCACTTTTGCAGACAAGTCGGATGCATTCAAGGATATTATCAAGATTGGACGTACCCACCTCCAGGATGCAACACCAATTACGCTTGGTCAGGAGATCAGTGGTTGGGAAGCCATGCTGGGCAAGAGTGAGCGTATGATCCGTGAAAGCGTACAGTATCTGAAGGAGCTTGCGATCGGCGGTACAGCTGTCGGAACGGGCATTAATGCACATCCGGACTTTGGGGACTTCACTGCCAAGGAGATTGGCAAACATACGGGGAAAGATTTTGTATCTGCACCAAACAAATTCCACGCACTTACAAGTCATGATGAAGTTGTGTATGCGCACGGTGCGGTTAAAGCGCTTGCAGCTGATTTGATGAAAATTGCCAATGATGTCCGCTGGTTGGCCAGTGGCCCTCGTAGTGGATTGGGCGAAATCCGTATTCCTGAGAATGAGCCAGGCAGCTCCATTATGCCGGGTAAAGTCAATCCAACTCAGAGCGAGGCCATTACTATGGTGGTTACGCAGGTCATGGGTAATGATGCAGCGATTGGTTTCGCGGCAAGTCAGGGTAATTTTGAACTGAATGTATTCAAACCGGTTATCATCTATAACTTCTTGCAATCCGTGCAACTCCTGGCGGACTCCATCATTGCGTTTAATGATAAGTGTGCCGTGGGTATCGAGCCTAATCTGGATCAGATTAAACATAATCTGAACAATTCGCTTATGCTGGTTACAGCGCTCAATCCGCATATTGGTTATGAGAATGCAGCCAAAATTGCGAAGCTTGCACATAAAGAAGGCTTGTCTTTGAAACAGGCGACGTTACAAACGGGCCTGCTTACCGAAGAGCAATTTGATCAATATGTCGATCCAGCCAAAATGATCGCTCCAAAGGCCTAAAATCAGCCGAAATGAGCAATATAGATCACTGAAGAGGACGACCTGCACAAGCAGGTCGTTTTTCTTATGATTACCGATGAACTTAATGCTTGTCAGACTATACGTATACATATAAACTACATATGCACCAGTTTTAATTTAATTATGGGATTCGTATATATTTGGAGGTTTCCGCGTTGTCAAAAACGAGAAGATTTACGATACGCTCCAAAATTTTATTGGGCTATCTTGTGGTTGTGCTTTTGTTTGGAGCTGTTCTGTTAGTGCTTACGGCCCAAATTAATGTGTTACAGAAGGAAAATGATTTTATCTCCCATCATGATCTGGAAGTACATAATCTGACCAACGCGATTGAAAAAAATGTCTTGAACATGGAGACAGGACAGCGTGGATTCATGATTACAGGTAATGAAAGTTACTTGGAGCCTTATTCCCAAGGCCTATCCCAGTGGAGTTCCAACTATGATCAGTTGAATGCTCTCATTAGCGATAATCCTTCACAGCAGCAGAGTCTGCAAAACATCAAAGCTCATATTACACGCTGGATTGAGATCGCTGGGGAGCCGTCGGTGGACTTGAAAAAGCAAGGGAATCAAGCGAAAGTTGTTGCATTCTTTCAATCTGATCCGGGTAAAACTGAAATTGATCTACTGCGCTCTCAACTTACAACCTTCCGTAATACAGAGATCGCTCTGACCGAGGCGAGGGTTACTGAACTTGCCAGACGTAGCTCCACACTGCTGACGATTATGTACACGCTGTGGGGTATTATTGCAGCATTATCCATTGCAGCCGCGATTGTGATATCCGGAAATATCGTCAAAACGTTGCGAGATGTTATGCAGACCATTAGTGATATCTCCAAAGGTGGAAACCTGAAGCAGCGAATTCAGGTGCGGACACATGATGAAGTGGGGGATCTGGGCCACGAAACCAACAAATTACTGGATGAAGTACAGGAACAGAACCGGGTCAAGGACCAGATTACAGGCATTGCCACACTCTTACAGAACCCGACCAATCTGGAAGGATTGTCCCGCTTGTTCCTGAACGAGCTAGCCATGTTGTTTGAAGTTCCCTATAGCGTCTTATATTACTGGAAAGACAATCGACTGCTGCGCTTGGCTGCATATGCTGGGGATGGAGAGAAAGAACGTTCGCTCGGTAAAGTGTCGCTTGCTCCGGGTGAGGGGCTTGTAGGTCAAAGTGCTGTGGAGAAGCGAGTTTTACGCATGAATGATCTGCCCCAGAACTATATCCGAATCTCTTCGGGTCTTGGGTATACATCTGCCACATCACTTACTGTAGTACCGGTCCTCTTCGAAGGCAGAACGATTGCGGTAATCGAGCTTGCTTCAATGAAGCCGTTGCAAGAGAATGATATGAAGCTGATGCAAGAACTGACGGATATTTTTAGTGTTTCACTACACTCGACCGTCACTCGCATGGAATTACAGCAATTATATGATGAGTCGCAAGTTCTGAATGAAGAATTACAGGCACAATCGGAGAAACTTCAGGCTCAGACCGAAGAGATGCTGTCTCAGACGGAGGAACTGCAGATGCAGACCGAAGAGCTTCATATGCTGAACGATCGTCTGGAAGTACAGAAGAGTGCAGCAGAGACATCAGCCAATGAACTTTCGGTTGTGGCAGATCAGTTACGAACGAGCTCGGGGTACAAATCCGAATTCTTGGCGAACATGTCCCATGAACTGCGGACACCGCTCAACAGCATGTTGATTTTATCTGAGATATTGTCTGAAAATAAAAATCAACACTTGAATAGTGAAGAGCAGAACTATGCTTCAGTCATTCACAAATCAGGAAAAGACCTGCTGAATCTGATCAATGATATTCTGGATCTATCCAAGGTGGAAGCCGGACAGATGGAAGTGGATTTCGATGATGTCTATCTGGGCAGTGTTCCTGAAGTTATGAACCAGTATTTCCTGAAAACAGCGGAACAGAAAAAAATAGATTTCCGGATTCAGCTCCAAAGTCCTTTACCGGAAACGATCGTGACGGATGAGATGAGATTGCATCAGATTCTCCGAAACCTGCTCTCGAACGCATTCAAGTTCACCAGTGAGGGTGAAGTTGCCTTAACCATCTCCAAAATGAGTCTGGCTCATCCTGAATTGAAAGACCAAGAGACCGACGTGATTGCTTTCTCCGTCAGTGATACAGGGATCGGAATTGCGGATAACAAACTCGTGCAGATCTTCGATGCTTTCAAACAGGCGGATGGAGCTACAGCACGTAAATACGGGGGGACCGGACTTGGCCTGTCTATCTCTCAATCGCTTGCGAATTTGCTGGGTGGTTCAATCTCGGCAACAAGTCGTGAGGGGCAAGGCAGCGTGTTCACGCTATTCCTGCCACTGCGAAGAGATGAACCTGAGACTATGAATGCATCGCGGTTGTTCCTGAATGAGGTGGCTACCACTACACCTGAGTTCAATAAGCTTCCTTCAATGACTTCCGGACAATCGGATGTTTTATTGACACCTTTGGAAGAAGCGTTGCTCAGCGGACGCCAAGTACTTGTCGTTGATGATGATATACGTAATGTATATGCCCTGGCTAACGCTCTTGAGCAATACGGCATGAATGTCATCTCAGCTCAGAATGGGTACGAATGTCTGGAATTGCTGGAGCGTGGGGGAGTCAAACCTGATATCATCATGATGGATATTATGATGCCGGAACTGGATGGTTATGAGACGACTCGCCAGATCCGTGAACGGCTTGGTATGACCCAGCTTCCGATTATTGCGCTGACAGCCAAGGCCATGAAAGAGGATCGGGAGAAATGTATTGCAGCAGGTGCTTCGGACTATCTCAGCAAACCACTGAATATCAAAGATGTATTATCCCGTATGAAATTATGGATGAATCACGAAACCATGGAAATCTGATCTAAAAACCTATGCCGATTACAGGAAAGTGCGCTGTAATTAGGTCATAGGTTTATTTTTTTGCCGTGTAAGCTTTATTTAGAAAATTGATGTTATAATACTTAACAACAAATAAAAGTTGAACGCATAAATATGGATTTAATTAGAAAAACAATGCGGAATTTAGTTTCGTTAACCAGAATGACATAATATTGTGTTATATATATGGGAGGTAGTGTCCATGCAACTTACGGTTAAAGAGGCTTTACAGGTATACCCGTTGTCAGAGGCCAAACTGGTTGCGGGTGGAGAAGGGACTTCACGGATGATGAAATCCGTTAATGTCATGGACGCTCCTGATATCGCGGATTGGATCAAATCCGGAGAAATGTTGTTCACCACCGCTTTTATTATGAAAGACAGTGAGACGGATGCACTACGTTTGATGCGACGTTTGAATGAACGCGGCTGCGCAGGACTCGGCATCAAGCTGGGACGTTTCTGGCAGTCCATTCCCCAAGGTATTGTCGAGGAAGCTGATCGACTTCGTTTGCCACTGCTTGAGCTCCCCTTTCAATTCACCTTCTCCGACCAGATGAATGCCTTGTTCAAGGCTGAACATGAACGTAGCAACCGTTTGTTGCATGAGGTTGTGCAAAAGCAGAAAAAATTAATGCAGTTTGCGCTGCAACAGCAGCCACATCGGAATGTGTTTGCCGAACTTGCCACGGTGCTGAACTATCCGCTTGCCGTCATTGGTTCACGTGGGCATGTGCTGTATGGTAGTGAAGGCATTGCAGGGGATGCTGTAACCCAAGGCTGGCCTTGGAAATCTGTCATGCACCGGGTGAAATGGAATCAGGGAAGTTGTCATCGCGTACCCATCAAGCAAAATGATGAAGAGTACGGGTCGTTGCTTGTGTTTACGGATTCAGCCCTATCGCTTCGAGCAGAGGAAGAGCTGTTTCAACAGGCTGCCGATGTGCTGGCATTTTATATGGATATGACTTATCGCGAGCATATTAATCCGACCGTGCAAGATGAGATGCGTACACTGCTTTCACAGTATCTGGATAACAAAATGACTGTTCAGGAATTGACCACTTTGAGTGAAAACAAAGGTGTACATCTGTTCCAGGGAACCTATCAGTGCGTATTGATTACACTTGAGCCGACTCTGTTTGCCGAGGGAAAGCTACTTAAACAGATTCATCGTGAGTTGCAATACAATCCGCTGATGCAATTCACGGCCTCACAGCATTTTCAGATTGAGGATGGCATTCTGTCCATCTACACCTGTCCAACAGGGCGAGATTATGGAGAGGAGCTGTCGAGTTTTCTGTTGAGCCGTTTCGGTGATGTTCTGGCAGCCCAAGAAGCGAAAGGGGCACCGGCTCCACGCTTCTGGATCAGCAAAATGAAACATGAACCCAAATCGCTCCGTGAAGCATACCAGGAGTGTCTGGATACACGACAACTGGCTCGTCGATTTGGTATGAAAGACCGTGCGTTGCAATTTGAAATGCTTGAATTTGCCTATGTGTTTCAACACGTACCGGATAACATCATGGAGAACTACTGCAACAAAGTACTTGAACCGTTACTTGCCAGGGACGGTGACCCCAATCAGGTATTGATGAATACATTGGAGTCCTTTATCGAAAATGATGGACTGATCAATGAAGCTGCCAAACAACTGTTTGTGCATCGCAACACGGTCACTTATCGGATGGAGAAAGTCGGCAGCTTGCTGCAAATGGACTTTAAGAAAACGAATGATCTGCTTAAGTTAAAGCTGGTATTCACCTTCCGCAAGTTCGTGCGGGACAAAGCAGCTGCAAGACCGCACAATGTCCAACTCTAGACCGCAAATTGTGCAACATGACAATGCTAGCGGGTTAGACCCCCAAGAACCGCATTCCGTTGATGGAGTGCGGTTTATTCATGTTTGAGGACAACAAAAGCTGATCTTCCCGTGCACAGCAAACAAATCACAACTCTGATGTTATGTTATATTACAAAATTGCGTAAATATTGTTGTCGCGACATTGAACGGCACTTAGAATGAAGAACAATAATCCACAACAGACCGGAGGTTCTAACATGAGCGACTTAATTAAACTTGTTAACAACTGGTCTATCACACAGTTTGTGCATGCGTTTGGCGGCTTATTTGAGGAATCACCATGGGTGGCTGAGCGTTCCGGGCTTTCACGACCTTTTGATTCATTTGAACAGATGATGAAAGTGATGAAAACCGTGGTTCAGGCATCGGATGAACAGGTGAAGTTGCAGTTGCTTCGAAATCACCCGGATCTTGGAGCACGAATCAGCATGAGCAGCAACTCCGTTCAGGAGCAGGCTGGTGCAGGGCTGGATTCACTTTCACAAGAACAATTCAACGAAATTCAACAATTAAACAAAGTATATACAAGCCAATTTGGCTTTCCTTTCATATTGGCCGTAAAAGGCCATACCGCAAGCTCCATCCTCGAATCCATGAGACAACGTCATCGCCGAGGCAGGGAAGAAGAATTCGAGACTGCAATGAAAGAAGTATTCAAGATAGCGGGCATTCGTTTGGAGCAGTGGCTTGCACAGATCGGTCATGAACATGAGTTCGTGAGCAAGCCAGCCGCAGTGCAGCAGCGGACGATGTATTACGGCAAAGGGGATGTGTGGATGTACCGTTCCTACGCCAAACCGTTGACGGGTATCCAGTCCATTCCGGAATCTCCTTTTATGGGACGCAGTAATATTCTGTTTGGATTGAACATCAAGGTGGCTGTGCAGGGGGATGAATTCTTGCCTTCTTTTGCAGAAGGGGATAATTCGCTGGTGGTCGCAACCGATTCGATGAAAAATTTCATTCTCAAACATGCAGCGGACTACACAGGTGCGACGGTGGAAGGATTTCTTGCGCTGGTAAGTCGGCGTTTCCTGGAGACGTATCCGCAGATGAGCAAGGTTCAGATGACAGCAGATCAGATTCCTTTTGAAGATATACCCATTGGATTAGAAGGAAGTTATCGACCGAGTGCGCTCGTATTTCGTTATTCGCAGAATGATCGTGCGACAGCTGCCGTGGAAGCAGAACGAACAGGAGACTCGATTGAACTCAGCAACCATTTCAGTGGTGTAGCCGATCTGAGACTGATCAAGGTCAAAGGCAGTGAATTTGCCGGATTTATGCAGGATGAATATACCACTCTTCCAGAGACATGGGATCGACCGTTATTTATTTTCCTGAACATCAATTGGCGTTATGAAGATCCGAGAGATGGCATGGACGATCAGCGTGGACGGTATGTAGCGGCGGAACAGGTCAGAGATTTGGCTGCTGCGGTATTTCATGAGTGTCGATCCGCTTCTATTCAACATCTGATCTACCAGATTGGACGAAGGTTGTTAAGTCGATTTGAGCAACTGAGTGAGGTTTCATTTGAGTCCAACAATCGGACTTGGGAGACGGTGCTGGAGGAAGTGAAAGAGGGAGAAGGCAAAGTATTTACCGAGCCGAGACCACCATATGGATTCCAGGGTTTCTCGATGACAAGGGATGATCTGGGAGCAGACGGCCGTAACTCCGGGAAAGAAGGTGACGTCTGATGTCGATATCTGGTGGACGAATTACAACACATGTGCTGGATACATCCAAAGGTGTGCCTGCTGCGGGTGTTCGGATCGAGCTGTATACCCTGAAGAGGGATGGAGAACAGGAAAGCAAGATAAAAGTGGCTGAGTCCGTGACCAATGCGGATGGACGTTTGGATGCACCTCTGCTGGATGGAGGCAAGTTGGAGTCAGCGATATATGAGCTTCAATTCCATGTCGAGAGTTATTACGCACAGCGTTCGTTGGAGGAGCTAGGCCAGGCATTATGGACGATTGTTCCGATTCGTTTTGCCGTATCTGATGCCTCAAGCCATTATCATATTCCGTTATTGATTGCTCCAGGAGGTTACAGTACATACCGGGGAAGCTGAATATGCACACATCCGGTTCTGATTCAGGGGGAGGGTCATCCACATGACAACATTTGATACCATCATCCGGGGGGCCCGGGTGGTGCTGAGAGATCGGGTAGAACAACTGGATATCGGCATTACTGGTGAGAAAATAACGGAACTATCCACGCGGCTGACCGCTGGTGAAGCGACTTGCATCATAGAAGCTGAGGGGCTTACAGTGATGCCGGGTGTCGTGGACATTCATGTACACTTCAATGAACCTGGACTCGCCAGTTGGGAGGGATTTCGATCGGGCTCGGCAGCCCTTGCCGCAGGGGGAATCACGACCTATGTCGATATGCCACTTAACGGCGTACCACCAACCACAAGGCCGGAAGCATGGGAGATGAAAAAGAAAGCAGCTGCAGACCAATCCTATGTTGATTATGCGTTCTGGGGCGGTTTGGTTCCCGGCAATCGTGATGAACTTGCTCCACTGGCAGGGTTGGGTGCTGCCGGATTCAAGGCATTTATGTCTGAGCCGGGTGGAGATGGGGAAGATATTTTTGCCAGAGCCGATGACCATACATTGCTGGACGGAATGCATGAGCTTGCCAAATTAAACCGTGTGCTGGCACTTCATGCAGAGGACGAAGGCATCGTTGCCGAACTCGCTGTGAGAAGCATTGCGGAGGGAAAGACTGAACCGATGGATTATATCCGATCCCGTCCTGTGGAAGCTGAAGTCGTCGCGGTTGCCCGGGCGTTGAAGTATGGTGAACTGACCGGTTGTGCGCTGCATTTTGTGCATATTAGCACCCGGGAAGCGCTGGACTTGATTGCAGCGGCTAAACGGCGTGGGCAAGACGTCACTTCGGAGACATGCCCTCATTATCTGACGCTGGTCGATCAGGATGTGGTCCGTTTGGGTGCTGTGGCAAAATGTGCTCCACCGCTTCGCAGCTCTTCCGAACAGGAGCAGTTATGGGATGCACTGACTTCGGGATTGATTGATATTATTGCCTCAGACCATTCTCCATGTCCTCCATCCATGAAACAATCTGATAACTTCTTCGAAATTTGGGGCGGTATATCCGGTGCGCAAAGCACATTGTTAATCATGCTGGAGGACGGACATCTTCAGCGGGATATCGACCTCCCGTTGCTCGGAAGAGTGCTCTCCCTTCAGCCTGCCAGAAGGCTTGGTCTGGAGCACAAAGGAGAGATTGCGATTGGCAAGGATGCAGATCTGGTCCTGATTGACTGGGAGAAAAGCACAAGCCTGAACACAGAGGATCTGCTCTATACGCATAAACAGAGCCCTTATGTGGGACGTACATTTAACTGTCAGATTGCAGACGTACTTTGTCGTGGGCAGCGTGTTTATAACTCGGAATCCGGATTATCTCCTGTGCCTCTCGGGCAACACATTGCGGCTTACTTTTCTAGTCCCATCGAAGCGGGAACGGAGGAGACGCCATGACGGAGTCTGGAGTATACCGGTCATCCGGTACAAATAATGCACCTCTTCCTTTGCCGGATGTGGAACAGGTGGAGCTGCAAGGCATGCTTGACTGGCTGTCGACATATGGTGCGGATGCACATGGCGGCGTCACACGACTGTTGTATGACTCGGCTTGGTGTGAAGCACAAGATGCCCTTGCAGCCAAAATGCAGGAGAAAGGGCTGTCTCCCGAATTTGACCAGTCCGGTAATCTGTATGGCACACTCAAGAGCGAGGGTAAGGAATCAGCGACTGGTGCTGAAGAATTACCGATTGTGACCGGATCACATATTGATACTGTGGTGTATGGTGGCAAATATGATGGTGCTTACGGTGTGGTGGCGGGAGTCCTGGCATTGGAGTATTTGCAGAAGCATTTCGGAGCACCGATGCGCACACTTCAAGTGGTGTCGTTATGCGAAGAAGAAGGAAGTCGTTTCCCTTTCGCGTATTGGGGTTCACGCAGTATAACAGGAATAACGACACTGGAAGATATAGAGCATCTAAAAGATCAAGACGGCATTACCTTTGCACAAGCGATCCGCGATGCGGGCTTTGGACCCGATAGTGCATATAGACCTGCCGCGAAAAATTACGGTGCCTTTATTGAGCTTCACATTGAGCAAGGTCAGGTTCTGGAACGTCTTGGACATTCGATTGGAGTTGTATCCGACATTGTAGGTCAGAAGCGATTCAGTATCACCGTAAGCGGTGAAGCGAATCACGCGGGGACGACGCCGATGTCCTGGCGCAAGGATGCACTTGCCGGAGCAGCCGAGATGATTGCTGCGGTAAGGAGTATCGCATTGGATGTTGGCGAACCGCTCGTAGCCACGGTTGGGCGAATCACGGCCGATCCGGGTGTTGGGAACGTGGTTGCAGCACGGGCGGTGTTTTCACTGGATATCCGCCATATCCGGCAGGAGAGTATTGATCGCTGCTGGCAGGATATGCTCCAGGCATTTAGTCGTATCGCAGCCGAGCAGCAGCTTGGACTGGACTGGCAAGAACATCTATCTGTCACACCCATCCCCATGAATGCGCAGATGATCTCAGACATTCAGGATACCTGTGAGCAGGTGCAGTTGTCCTACTGGTTAATGCCAAGCGGCGCGGGACATGATTCGCAGATTTTTCAGCCGGCTTGTCCAACGGCCATGATTTTTGTGCCGAGTCAGGACGGTATCAGTCATAATCCACTTGAATATACAGCTGAAGCAGACCTGATGCACGGTTTTCGGGTTCTGGTCCGGCTACTCTATAAATACGGTTACGGGAGTTGAATGAAGATGTCCAACTATAAAGAGTTATCTCCGTCCTTGCGGACCATTATGACCCCGGGACCCGTTGAGGTTGATCCACGCGTACTTAGAGCATTATCTTTTCCGATCCTGGGGCAGTTTGACCCGGAGTTCACATCTTTGATGAACGAGACGATGGCGATGCTACGAGAGTTATATATGACAGATAACGAGTGGTGTTATCCAGTCGATGGTACATCCCGTTCAGGGATAGAAGCTGTGTTGGTCAGTCTGATCCAGCCCGGTGATAAAGTTCTCGTCCCGATCTACGGACGATTCGGACATCTGCTGGTTGAAATCTCGGAACGCTGCGGTGCAGAGGTTGTTTTTTTTGAAACGGAATGGGGAACGGTATTTGATCCAGAAGAAGTGATCAAGGCGATTCATACCCATAAACCGAGTCTGGTTGCGATGGTTCACGGTGAAACTTCCACCGGTCAGATGCAGCCCCTTGCCGAGATTGGCAAAGCCTGTCGCGACCTTGATATCTTACTCGTCGTGGATGCTGTAGCAACCATTGGTGGGACTCCGGTGGAGACGGATGCCTGGCATCTGGATGCGGTAATGGGTGGTACGCAGAAGTGCCTGTCCGTTCCTTCAGGGATGGCGCCTCTTACGTACAACAGTCGTGTGGAACAGAAACTAATGAGCCGCAAAACAGTTGAACGCGGACTGCGAGATGCAACCAGTGCGCGGGCAGAAGGCCGCACGATTGCCAGTAATTATTTTGACCTGAGCCAATTGCAGGATTACTGGAGTTCAGCAAGGTTGAACCACCATACGGAGGCCACTTCCATGCTATATGGTCTTCACGAAGGATTGCGTATTCTGCTGCAAGAAGGATTGGAGGCCAGATTCCAGAGACATCTGGTAAATGAACGTGCGTTGGTTGCTGGAATTCAGGGAATGGGACTGCAACTGTACGGGGATATGTCAAGCAAACTTCCGGTGGTTACTTGTATCACGATTCCGGAGGGGATTGATGGTGAGTCGGTGCGCAACATGTTGCTGAACGATTTCAGCATTGAGATTGCCAGTTCATTTGGACCGTTAAAAGGACAAATCTGGCGGATCGGTACAATGGGATTCAGCTGCCAGCGCAAGAACGTACTTCATGTGCTCGGAGCGCTGGAAGCTGTTCTATTACGTCATCGACATTTACTACCTGCCGGTGAAGCAGTGCAGGCGGCATTGGATGTGTATGCAGGGAAGGAGGGCGCGTTATGTTAAACCAGATGCCAATCTCCAGAGAGGTCATGGTCACCTCTCCTCATTATCTGGCGAGTGCAGTTGGAAGCTCTATCCTCCAGCAGGGCGGGAATGCTTATGATGCTGCTGTTGCGGTCAGTGCAGCTCTGGGTGTGGTATATCCGCATATGACCGGACTTGGAGGGGATGCCTTCTTCCTGATTTATGACGGAGCCAGCGGTGAGATTACCGCCTATAACGGAAGTGGCCGCTCAGCCGCAGGCATTCATGCCGATACGTTCAAAGCGATGGGCATGAATGCCATCCCTCAACGCGGTGTACTTAGTGCCATCACGGTTCCGGGAATGGTGGATGCCTGGTGGGAAGTCTGGTCCCGGTACGGTAAGTTACCGTGGGAGCAGTTGCTTGAACCTGCCGCGCAGTATGCGGAAAAAGGATGCCCTGTATCCCGGAATCTCCGCCTGTGGATGGAAAGGGATGAAGATTTCATTATGGACCATTCACCGCTGCGAGCGGTATTTGCGCCTTTGGGTACACTTTTGCAGGAAGGTGAACTGCTGATCCAGCCTGATCTTGCTGCCTCCATTCGTCTGATTCAGACGGAAGGGCGAGATACTTTTTATACAGGAGAACTCGCGAATCGTCTGACTTCGGCTATTCGTGAGGATGGAGGCATGATTGCCCCAGCAGACTTTGCAGGGCATCGTGGCGAGTGGGTGAACCCCGTTAGCACGGAGTATCGTGGCTATGAAGTTCATCAGATGCCGCCCAACTCGCAGGGATTCTCGATGCTGATGATGTTAAATATGCTGGAGCATACGGATCTGTCCTCTGTAGCACGTACCTCACCTGAATTCTATCATCTGATGGCGGAAGTGGTGAAAAAGGCTTTTCGGGATCGTGACCGTTATCTGACGGACCCGGATTTCAGGGACATTCCGCTGGATCATCTGTTATCCAAGGGTTATGGAGACCAATTGTGGAATGAGATTCAGTCTGCTCCACCTGTGGCACAACCGTTTTTGTCTAAAACGATAGGTCAGGACACGGCATATGCAGCCGTTGTGGATAGCGAAGGCAATGCCGTTTCATTCATCCAAAGCCTGTATTTTGACTTCGGTGCAGCCTATGTTCCAGGGGATACGGGGGTTATCATGCAGAACCGGGGGTCGTTTTTCTCCTTAGATCCGAGGGATGCCAACGTACTGGAACCGAACAAACGCTCATTCCATACCCTCATGCCGGGCCTTGTTACACGAGATGGCAAACCATATATGCTCGTGGGTACACAGGGAGGAGAAGGCCAGCCGCAGACACAATTATCGGTGCTTACCGGAGTGCTTGATTACGGGCTGAACATCCAGGAAGCAATCAGCCTGCCGCGTTGGGTGTATGGGCGTACCTGGGGCGAAGAAGGCGATACGATGCGTGTGGAGAACCGATATCACGATGACGTATGTGCAACGCTTGCCCAATGGGGACATAACGTTGAAGCGAGAGCACCGTGGGACGGCATTATGGGACAGTCGCAAGGCATTGTCATTCGTGAGGACGGCATGATTAGCGGCGCAGCAGACCCTAGAGGCGATGGTATGGCAATAGGATGGTAACAGCTAAATGAACACTTATAAGTTCAACTAGATATATACACGATAACAGCGATCGGAAGGTTAGTCTGTCATCGGAGTGCAAGTGTAAATATGTATGAGTTGTAATATATAGACAGACACAGATAGGGGAGATTGGCATGGGAACGATCCTGCTGAAAGGCGCACAGCTTGTGACGATGAATGCAGAAGAGGAAGTGTTCATTGGAGATCTGTTGATCGAGGATAATAAAATCAAGGAGATCGCAGATCATATCGACGTTCAGGCTGATCAAGTCATTGATGCTCGTGGCAAAGTGCTGCTGCCTGGTTTCATTCAGACGCATATTCATCTGTGTCAGACCTTGTTCCGTGGACGTGCGGATGATCTGGAACTGATGGATTGGCTTCGTCAACGTATTTGGCCGCTAGAGGCAGCACATGATGAGGAGTCCGTGTATTATTCGGCAATGCTCGGATTGGGCGAATTGATTTCCAGCGGAACCACGACCATTCTGGATATGGAGACGGTACATCACACGGACTCGGCGTTTCAGGCGATGGCACAGAGCGGCATCCGGGTCATCTCTGGCAAAGTGATGATGGATCATGGAGACGAGGTTCCGGAACCCCTGCGTGAGGATACAGCAACTTCGCTGCAACAGAGTGTGGATCTGCTGGAGAAATGGAACGGGTTTGGCGGAGGTCGCATTCAGTATGCTTTCTGTCCACGCTTCGTTGTATCGTGTACCGAAGAATTGCTGGTAGAGGTGCGCGACCTGTCGAATAAATATCATGTCAAAGTCCACACCCATGCCTCCGAGAATCGCGGAGAGATTGAACTGGTAGAACACGAACGCGGAATGCGTAACATCGTATACCTCGATCATATCGGTCTGGCGACCCCCAGATTGGTACTGGCACACTGTGTATGGCTGAGTGAGGAAGAGAAGGAGATCATCCGCAAACGTGGTGTCAAAGTCACTCACTGTCCTGGATCAAATATGAAACTTTCCTCCGGGGTAGCGGATATTCCGGATCTGCTGAATCGTCAGATCGCGGTTGGGATCGGGGCTGATGGTGCCGCGTGCAACAACAATCTGGATATGTTTCAGGAAATGCGCCTCACGGCCCTGATGCAGAAGATCCCTCATGGCCCAACTGTGATGGATGCTCGGACCGTATTACGCATGGCTACCATGGGCGGTGCAGAGGTGCTTGGCTTGTCGAAGGAAATTGGCAGTCTCGAAGTGGGCAAAAAGGCAGATATGCTGCTGCTGGATCTGGATGATTTCCACACGTACCCTTCCTATGAGACGGATGTCTATTCCCGCGTAGTGTATTCCGCAACACGTAGCTGTGTGGATACCGTTATTATTGACGGAAGTATCGTGCTCAAGAATCGTAAGATTCAGACGATTGATCGTGGCATTGTGCTGCGTGAGTCGGATAAGAGTATTGCAAGATTGATGAAACGTATCTGATCGAAGGAAGTTTATGCAATTCCAGAAAGGATGGAGACCGCTATGGAAATGCATGATCTGTGTGCAATTGCAGCCCGTGAAACGCGCTGCGTGCTCGCAACAGCGATTAAGGTAGAGGGTCATGCTTACCGTAAGCAGGGAGTCTCTATGCTGTTGACTGAGGATGGCAAAATGGTTGGCAGTATCAGTCCGGGATGTCTGGAGAGTGATCTTCAGGCCCGGGTGAGCCATGTGCTGGATACGAAGCAGATGGAATTCGCGGAGTACGACATGCGTCCCGAGGATGATCTGTCCTGGGGGGAGACGATTGGCTGCGGCGGACTCGTTGTTGTGTTGCTTGAACCTGTGTGTGGTGAACTCCGAGATACGTTGCAGAAGATGTATGATTGTTTTCAATCCGGCGCTGCAACAGCGTTAACCCGAACGTTCCAAGATGATTATACGAAGGTTCAATATGGCTGGAAACGGATTGAACCAACGGGTACTCGGCGCCAGCCAATCTTGCGTCCTTCGCTCGTCCCACCTCATGATCGCGTGACGAACAATAATCCAGCTTCATTGCAGGTTGATGTACAACACAGCAGTGGTAATATCAAGCATGAACATACGGCATCAAAACAATATTCTCCCGACATACCTCGCCTTACGCTTGTGCCTGAAATGGTAACTGCTACGTCAAACGAATCTCACTCTTCCCATCTATCCGGTGATTCACAACATTTCTCTGATACTGATGCTGAAATACCTACAAATGACGGGATTTCAACGAATCCCTGGGAGCTTCCGCAGCAACTTACTTCGCTGTACACGCCTAAACCTCGACTGATTATCATCGGAGCCGGGAATGATGTTATTCCTGTTGCCAGACTCGCTCAATCCG
This sequence comes from Paenibacillus sp. FSL H8-0283, assembly GCF_045040675.1. Taxonomy (NCBI): domain Bacteria; kingdom Bacillati; phylum Bacillota; class Bacilli; order Caryophanales; family Paenibacillaceae; genus Paenibacillus; species Paenibacillus sp. FSL H8-0283. The sequence continues at coordinate 3,894,124 of NZ_CP150295.1, read as the reverse complement.
CAGGATTCCGAGTAGTCGTAGCCGATTGGCGAGAGTCCTTATGCACCTCGGAAAGGTTCCCAGAAACTGAACTTATACTTGGTTTCCCATGTGAGATCATGCCTCAGTTAAACGTAAACAACGGAGATTATTTGATTCTAATGAGTCACAATTTTCCCCGCGAACGTGAACTGTTAGAGATGTTAGTGGACTGTGAGTACGCGTATCTTGGCATCATGGGTTCCAAAACACGAACAACCCGTCTGCTGGATGGCTTACCACCGTTGAAATATGTTCATTCTCCCGTTGGTTTGAGCATCGGAGCAGACGGTCCCGAACAGATTGCCATCAGCATTGCAGCGGAATTGATCGCATGTAAACAGAAGGTCTCTTCTTTGAGTTCCGATGTGCAGAAGGGGAGCGTTGCACATGCGAATGACGGGCATAGTTCTGGCAGCAGGTAAGAGTCGTCGCCTTGGTCGAGATAAACTCTCGGTTGTCATGCCTGACGGAAGGTCACTGGCTGCATGGTCATTGGAAGCTGCGTTGAATTCGGAGCTAGATCAAGTGGTCTGTGTGGTCAAACCGGAAGATTCGTTGACATGGCTGCCTGTAAAATGGTTTGATTCTGCCACGTATGCCTATCATCCCACAGCAAGACTTCGTATCGTAGTCTGTGCTGACTATGCTTTCGGTATGGCTAATTCTCTTCATTCTGGCGTATTGTCCGCCATGGAGTATAAACCGGAGGGCATCCTCATGCTTCTGGGGGATCAGCCTTTATTACAAGCACAGGATATCAATCTAGTGACCACAGCACTGGCTACCCACAAGCTGAGTGACTATGTCGCAGCTACCGACGGTGAGGGAGGCAAACCTCCTGTTGCTTTTCGCTCCCATATGTTCGGACCTCTGTTATCCTTGCATGGAGATGAGGGGGCACGTAAGATTATGCGCAGCGCTAACTATTCAGGTGTACATGTGCCACTGTCTGAGACTAGTTTCTGGGATGCGGATACAGAACCGGAATTGGAACGCATTCTGAGTCATGTATATGAATCACAGCAGACAGACTAAATAACAGGAGAAGATTATTAACTATGTATAATTTAATAACATGATCAGGTCAGCCAGGCAGTCTGGTTGGCCTATTTGTCTTCTTTTCACGTATGGTGAAAGAGAGCCAATGTTAGCTTTCGATAGATCGTGATGCATCAAGCACAAATAGAACGCAGGTTTTATACATTTATCCAAAACGATGTAAAGGTAATTGACGTTGCTGCTGAACTCTCATATGATTTGAAGAATTATTTGGATCAGACAGTTGAATTTCCTGCCCAAGGAAGAGAGAGAAAGGGGATGCAGCGATGGTAACACCGGCATACGGTTCTGGAGCCATGCCATCGGTATGGCAGCCTGAGAATCTGCAAGAACTGCAAACGTTGAGAAGGAGACTCAAGGGGATATGTTGTTTCACGGCAGGTGGAACATTGCTACGAACCCAGTGGGAGGGCGGCTTGGTTCCATCGCCTGAACACATGATTAGTCTGGCTCGTATTCCTGAAATGAGCGGTATATCTATTCGTGGAGATGAGATGGTCATTGGCGCAATGACCCGATTAAAGGAATGTGCTGCACAAGCGTTGCTGCATCAACTGCCGATTCTGCAAGAAGCGGTGAATGCAATTGCGGCTCCTTCCATTCGTAATGTGGCAACCATTGGCGGGAATATTGTGTCCGGAGTAGGGGATACGCTGCCTGCTTTGCTTGTATATGATGCGAAGCTGCACTGGTTGACGGACAACGGCATTGATATCCGCAGTGTGTCATCCTGGCTTCGAGGTGGACGGGATGGAAGTCGGAATCCAGGTGATGTGTTGATTTCCATTCATATCCCGATGAGACCGTCATCTCTGCTTGATGTGGACAGTGAGCAGAGACATGCAGCACGAGAAGTTTCCTTTTACCGCAAGCTGGGTCGACGGGAGACGTTCAGTGCTTCGCTGGTGACGGTTGCGTTATACGGTGAGATTGATTTGGATAACCGCTGGACCAAGATTGCGATTGCAGCTGGTGGAGGCTCAGGCATGGCGATGCGACTTATGGATTCGGAACGACAGCTTCTTGGTAGCGAAGCTACTGTTATGCAAGCGGCGACTCTTGCAGCTTCTGTGACTGACGAATTTACGACGTATGGCGATGCATTTGCAACAGAACATTATCGCAAACAGACCGCGGGCAACATGCTTGGCGCCGGGCTATGGGAAGAACTTCACGAATAGAAGACTTCGATCACACAAAGGGGGAGAGGCATCATGCTGCTGAATCGGAAACAGAGCGGGAAACGCTGGCACCTGCGGCCAGATGGGGCACCCAAAGTTACAGGCCAGCTTCAATATCTGACGGATATGACGCTACCTGACATGATTCATGGCAGAGTATTGCGAAGCGAATATCCTTATGCTCGTCTATTGTCTATAGATACTTCGGAAGCTGAGGCGTTGAAAGGTGTCTATGCGGTTCTAACCTCCAAAGATGTGCCTGGTCTGAATCGTTTTGGCATAGCGACCCCGGATCAGCCTGTGTTCTGCGAGGATATTGTTCGTTATGTTGGGGACGCCATTGCAGCGGTTGCTGCGGATTCCCCGGAACGTGCGGCGCTTGCACTGGATGCGATCCGTGTAGAGTATGAGGAACTCACTCCGCTGAATAGTACAGACGCTGCATTGGCTCCCGGCGCACCAGAGCTGCATGAGCATGGTCCAGGTAATGTGCTGCATCGGACGGAGATTAAACGCGGAGATGTTGAGCAAGCTTTTGCCACGTGTGATCATATCGTGACAGAGACGTATTATACGCCTCGTCAGATGCATGCGTACATGGAGACAGAAGGTGGCCTGTTTGTCCCGGATGAAGAGGGAAGGCTGAATGTATACGCGGCAACGCAACACGGTTATAAAGACCGGATGCAACTTGCGCGCATTATTGGTTGCTCTGAAGAAGATATCCGGGTGGTGTCTTCACCGATTGGTGGTTCGTTTGGCGGAAAAGATGAACTAAACGTACAGCCCTATGGTGCACTACTGGCCTTGAGATGCGGACGTCCTGTGAAAATGCATAATTCTCGTAAAGAATCCGTGCGTGCAGGACTGAAACGTCACCCAATGAAGATTGAAATGCAGACCGGCATGAGTCGAGAAGGCATCATCCAAGCGCATCGTGTCCGTATAACAGCAGATACGGGAGCGTACGCCACACTTGGTGCACCCGTACTGAACTTCTGTACCGAGCATTGCCTTGGACCGTACGCTATTCCAAATGTGGATGTGGAAGGCGTATCTGTATATACGAATAACGGGCTGTCAGGTGAGTTTCGCGGATTTGGCGGGAATCAGGCGATTTTTGCCATGGAAGGCCAGATGGATCGGCTTGCAGCAATCATGAACATGGACCCATGGGAGTTCCGCAGACGTAATATGAGGGAAAAGAATGATCCTGGACCACTGAATCAACGCATTCTGGTTACGGATGGACTGTCCCAAGTGTGGGAGGCATTGGATCGCTCCGAACTGTGGCAAAAACATCAGAGTCCCCCGGCAGATCCTGCTCTGCCGCCGTGGATCAAACGCGGAGTCGGAGCAGCCATCGCCATGCATGGTGCAGGGCTCGGTTATGGCATTCCAGATCCTGCGGGAGGCCGTCTGTCTCTGAACAACGAAGGCAAGATTGAGGTGGCGTTCAGCTACGAGGAATTTGGTCAGGGGCTCATTGCAACGCTGGAAATTATGTTATGTGATCTGTTCCAATGCAGTACATCGGATCTCAGTATTATCATCGGAGATACGGATCGTGTGCCCCACAGCGGATCAAGTACAGCTTCACGTTCAACAACGATGGCCTGGATGGCTCTTCAACGCTTGCAGACTCCATTTCGTTCCCGTGTTCTCACTGTTGCCTCTGCCTTGTCAGGCGTTCCGGCAGATGAACTGGTAACAGGACCTGGTGGTGTATGGCGCAAAGGCCAGCTTCCTGCCGAAACTTCAGAAGTAGAATCAGAATCAGGCTTATTGATCTCGTATGCCGAACTCGCGACGCAGGGCGAAGCCGATGAATGGATTTTTGATACAAAGTTTGATTACCCAACTACGCCAGACAACGTGGTAGGCGGGCATTATTTGTATACGTATGCGGCGGTTGCGGCAGAGGTGGAAGTAAATACTTTGACCGGAGAAACCAAGCTTCTTGATACGCGCCATGTTGTTGCGGCAGGTCCAGTTATCAACCCTATGGGTTATATCGGACAGATTGAAGGCGGCAGTGTCATGGCGCTTGGATTCACGTTAACGGAGGATGCGGTCATGCAGGACAGCCGTTATGTAACCACGAACCTCGACACGTATCTGATCCCAACCATTCAGGATATTCATACCAATCTGGAGGTTGAGGCTATTGAAGACTTACCCGAAGGTGATGCGTTTGGTCCTAGGGGGATCGGTGAGATAGGCTCCGTTGCGCTTGCGCCGGCCATAACAGCTGCAATTCACCAGGCGACAGGCGTATGGGTTAACCGTCTTCCTGTACCGAGGGAACAACTGGTCAGACCTTTAAATGTACCTTTGCAGGAAGGAGTGAGTCCATCATGAGTAAACCACTTGAGAATCATTGGACAGCCGTTGTGAATGGCGAACAGAAACATCTGGAGATCGCGCAAACGACCCGACTTGTCGATGTGCTTCGGTCTCATTTGCAACTAACGGGTACCAAAGTATCCTGCGAAGTTGGTCGTTGCGGCGCATGTATGGTTCTGATGGATGGAGAACCCGTGAACTCCTGTCTTGTCATGGCTTATCAATGTGAAGGCAGTGACATTATGACGATTGAAGGTCTGCACGGCGAGGAGAAAGGCACTCTGCATCCGATTCAACAGGCTTTTGTGGAGGAAGGTGGTTTTCAGTGCGGCTACTGTACTCCAGGCATGGTGATCTCAACCAAGGCATTACTGGATGCACATCCTGAGCCTTCTCAAGAACAGATTGAAACAGGATTATGTGGAAATCTGTGTCGTTGTACCGGCTACGGTGGCATTATTCGGGCGGTACGCAAGGCAGGGGAACGCTGTGTGGTAAAAGAAACGTCTGCCGAGGAAACCGTAAGTTGAGGCGGGATCTAGGCCGAAGATATAAGCAAGGACAATTGAAGAAACATACGTGAAAAAGCATCCGAATAGGAATGCTTTTTTTTGTTGTTTATCAGTTTTTCTTTTAAGTGCACATCTAATGTGAGATGAAGTTTCATACGCTAAATTGATTGGATTATGAACCGTTTTCGTCAATTATCAACTCGGATGAGAGAAAGGAAATATAATGTTCAAAGTGCTGGTACAAAAGAATTTCAAACATTCTCATTCACCATATATTTACAAATATTGGTGTGCATGCTATGTTTAAAATGAAAGCGCCATCATGAATGGGTTCATTGACATTTCATTATCATATTTCACTTGGGAAGGAAGATGGAATTGATGAAAAATTTGCTCAAAAAGGCAACCGCAATGATGCTGGCATTGGCCCTACTGCTTGGATTAATGACAGCGCCCGTTCATGCAGACACACCATTGTTCACCATCGAAAGCGAAAATGCGCAGCTGACCCCGGATCTTCAAGTGGTTACTTCAATCTATGGGCAACCCAAGCCCGGATTCTCAGGGGCTGGATTTGTCTGGATGCAGAACTCTGGCACATTAACCTTCACAGTGACTGTCCCGGAAACCGGCATGTACGCGATCTCCACACGATATATGCAGGAGCTCAGTGCAGATGGCAGGTCACAAAATTTAATCGTGAATGGTGTTACGAAAGGGGCGTTCATGCTACCTTACACGACAACATGGTCAGACTTCGATTTTGGCTTTCACAAGCTGAATCAGGGTGCCAACACGATTGAGCTGAAGGCTGGCTGGGGCTTCGCGTATTTTGATACTTTTACAGTGGATCATGCTGATCTGGATCCCCTGAATGTGCAGCCAGTTCTCACTGATCCTGAAGCTACACCTGAAACTCAAATTTTGATGAATTATTTAACGGAGGTATACGGAAACAACATTATTTCTGGTCAGCAAGAGATCTACGGAGGAGGGAATGACGGAGATTCGGAGCTTGAATTCGAGTGGATTCATGATCTGACTGGAAAGTATCCGGCTATCCGTGGCTTTGATCTGATGAACTATAATCCGTTGTATGGTTGGGAGGACGGTACAACTGATCGCATGATTGATTGGGTGAATAACCGTGAAGGTATTGCAACCGCTTCCTGGCATATCAATGTACCTCGTAATTTCAATACGTATGAGCTTGGGGACTTTGTGGATTGGAAAGAGGCGACCTACAAGCCAACAGAAACGAATTTTAATACAGCCAATGCGGTAATTCCCGGTACCAAAGAGTATCAATACGTGATGATGACCATCGAGGATCTGGCAGAACAATTGCTGATTTTGCAAGATAACGATGTGCCAGTGCTTTTCCGTCCGTATCATGAAGCAGAAGGCAACGGCGGGCTGAACGGGGAAGGTGCATGGTTCTGGTGGGCTTCGGCAGGCGCAGAAGTGTACAAAGAGCTATGGGATCTGCTGTATACCGAACTGACCGAGACGTATGGCTTGCATAATCTGATCTGGACCTACAACAGCTACGTCTACAGCACTTCTCCTGCCTGGTATCCGGGCGATGATCAGGTAGATCTCGTCGGATATGATAAATACAATACGATCTACAACCGTTATGACGGTTTGTCCGGCGTACCGAATGAAGATGCGATTACCTCGATTTTCTATAAGCTTGTTGAATTGACGAATGGTACCAAAATGGTAGCCATGACGGAGAACGATACGATCCCAAGCGTGAAAAATCTGACAGAGGAGAAATCAGGATGGCTGTACTTCTGTCCTTGGTATGGCGAGCATCTGATGAGTTCTGCTTTTAATTACCCGGCAACATTGAAAACGCTTTATCAAAGTGATTATGTCATTACGTTGGATGAGCTGCCAAATCTAAAGGTTAACAATCCCAACCCCAATGCATCCATCACACCTGGAAACGTTGAATTTGACAAATACACACCCAATCAAAGCGATAAAACCGTAACCGTGAATGCAAACGGCAATACGCTAACTGCTCTCCGGGCAGGCAACAATGCGTTGACCGCAACGACAGACTATACCTTGAACGGAAACACATTGCTGCTGAAAAAATCTTATCTGGCAACCCTGCCAGTTGGTGAGCATTCGATTGTTCTGGATTTTAATCAAGGCCAGGACCCTGTGTTAAAAGTCAAAATTGTGGATTCAACACCGGGTACAAATGCTGTGATTTCTCCTGTGAATGCAACATTTGATAAAGCGACGAATTCAGCACAGGATATTACCGTATCTCTCACCTTAAACGGCCGTCAGCTTACAAGCATCACAAAGGGGGATGATACACTTGTAGCGGGTCAGAATTATACAGCGTCCAGCTCTGCTGTTGTTCTGAACAAATCCTATCTTGCCACGCTTCCGCTGGGCCAGAACGTATTGACCTTTCACTTCAATGGAGGAAATAACGCTGTGTTAACAGTGAATGTGGTAGACAGCACGGTTAATGTGCCAGCAGGGGATTTGACGATTCAAGCTTTTAACGGCAATACAAGTGCATCCACCAACGGCGTCTCACCCAAGTTCAAATTGGTCAACTCAGGCAATTCGGATATTCCGTTGAGTGATGTAAAACTCCGGTATTACTATACAATTGACGGGGAGGAAGCTCAGAGTTTCTGGTCCGACTGGGCCAGTATGGGCAGTGCGAATGTAACGAGCCAATTTGTTAAACTGGCGACTCCAGTTGCCGGAGCCGATCATTATCTTGAAGTGGGCTTTACAAGTGCGGCGGGATCACTGAATGCGGGCCAGAGCGCAGAGATTCAAACACGCTTTTCCAAAAACAATTGGACGAATTACACACAGACTAACGATTACTCGTTCAAGGCATCTGGCAGCCAGTTCGCAAACCATGATAAGGTTACCGGGTATGTGAACGGTCAGCTGGTATGGGGAATTGAGCCGTAAAGGTAGATAGCACGTTTAATGGGCTGGATCAGGGATTGAACCTCTGATCCAGCCTTTTTATGGTGTAGAAGGTGTACACCGATTAGACCGAATGTTCTTTTTCACTTTTAGTATGTGACGATGTATCCATGTCTGTTAATATGCGATCTATTATCCTTTTCGTATGGCCCATAATGAACTGAAGAAGTACACCTGCACAACATACGGTTATCAACGTTCCAAGCCCGATTGGCCCACTTAGCAGAAACGCCAGAATTAAAAATACAAGGTAAATGAATGTTCTCGATACAAATAAGGGCGTTTGAGTGATTTCATGCAAGATTAATGTTAAGCGGTCAATCGGAATGGGTGCAAAATTGGTCTGTAAATAAATCGCCGTGCCGATACTTATGATCACTAAACCAATGAAAAAAGTCATTAATTTGCTGTACCAAACTTCGGGTGTGATCAAGGAATCAGATACATAAAGCCAGATATCAATCCCCACACCAGTAATGAATGCGGTGACGAGTCCCAAAAACTCGGGTTTTTGCTGCTTCAAAAGCGAATTACATCCAATTAATAGGAAAGCAATGATGACCTCCCAGCTACCTACACTTAGCCCTACAAGATGGGACAGCCCTACCAGAAGTGCATCAAACGGTGAGGTACCCAGTTCAGATTGAATGGTAAGGGAAATGCCAAGTGTTAAGATTAGAATACCTGCGACAAAAAGTACATATTTCAAATTCATTCAACCTCTTTTTTTGATATTATGTTGCAAATACAACAAAATTGAGCTAAATTCAATGTAACCCTTTTTTATTGCATTTGCAACAAACGATTAACTTGTTAAAGGAATGTGAATATAGATGACGATTCGTATAGAGATATGTACCATTGAACATGTATGTGAACTGCAGGAGATTAGTTATGAGACGTTTAATGAAACGTTTAAAGCGCAAAATTCACCCGAAAATATGAAAGCTTATCTGGAAAAGGCGTTTAATCGGGAGCAATTAGAAACGGAACTGTCCCTTGCGGATTCACAATTTCTTTTTATTTATGTCAACCACAAAGTGGCAGGGTACATGAAGGTAAATATCAATGATGCTCAGTCTGAGAAGATGGGTGTGGAATCCCTTGAGATCGAGCGAGTGTATATCAAAAAAGAGTTCCAAAAACATGGCCTAGGTAAGGTACTGCTCCATAAAGCCATAGATATGGCAACAGAACAACACAAAACGAATATTTGGTTAGGTGTGTGGGAGAAAAATGAAAATGCCATCGCATTTTATGAAAAGATGGGGTTTGTACAGACAGGAGCTCATGCTTTTTACATGGGAGATGAGAAACAGATTGATTTTATAATGACCAAAACGATACTGTAACGGGATCATCTAGGGAAAAGCTTGGAAGAAAAATGCTATTGAGCAGAATTCTTTTGAGCTTTTTTATGTTTTGCCAGAACCGTTGAATAATAAAATGAAGAAATCGATGAAATTTAATACATAATAAATATTATGTAAACTTATTATTTTCGATGACCTTCATAAGCTGCATCTATGGCTTTAGTAAAAGTTAAAGGCCTGATTAATACATAATTAGCAGTATAATTTTGCTCGATAATCGTGAAGGTAATAGGCTGATCTCAAGGATTATAATTACAGTTTATTAGTTTATTTCTACGTTTGGACAGCCAGTCGAAAATCGTTTTCGTTTGTAGCCTATTAGATAGCGTTATGTTCTTAAAAATCACGATATAAGTTGTATATACCTCATGTTAAAAGAACTTTTTGCGCATGAAACGGACATGTTAAATCACCATGTTGAATTATTTAGTTTTAGAGCGGAAAATGGAAATTAAAATTAATATTTCAGGTGAGAAATCAGGAGGATTGGACTCTTAAAACCAGCCGAAAAAAGGAGCAAAATCGATCAATATATTAATTGGATAAATAAGGTATAAATCGTTAAAAAGGCGCTACTACGCCGATTATAGATCAATTTCATATGGATTTGCGATGGATTTAGTACCGCTTTCACGTTATGCTTTTGGAAATTGGAAAGGAAGTGGGAAAAATGGAACGCGAACTGGCGTTAGAAATTGTCAGAGTAACAGAATTGGCTGCGTTAGCTTCAGCACCCTGGATGGGACGAGGCGACAAGAACAGTGCAGATGAAGCGGCTACTTTGGCCATGCGCGCCATGTTCGATTCCGTGTCTATTCACGGCACGGTGGTAATCGGTGAAGGAGAAATGGATGAAGCACCCATGTTGTACATCGGCGAGGAAGTGGGCAACGCTGAGGGGCCTGAGGTTGACGTGGCTGTAGACCCGCTCGAAGGTACAGAAATCGTGGCCAAAGGACTAAACAACGCTCTATCGGTTATTGCAGTGGCGGGAAAAGGTAACCTGCTCCACGCACCGGACATGTATATGGAGAAACTGGCGGTAGGGCCTGCGCTTGTAGGCAAGGTCAGCATTGAAGACCCGGTTGAAGTCACACTGGAGAAAGCCGCTGCCGCATTGAACAAAAACATCTCAGACCTTACTGTGATGATTCTGGATCGTGTGCGACATGAGAGCACAATTAAGACGCTACGCAAGGTCGGAGTGCGGATCAAGTTCCTCAGTGACGGTGATGTTGCTGGTGCGATGGCACCGGCCTTCCCGGAGGCAGGCATTGATCTGTATGTCGGTTCTGGAGGAGCGCCAGAAGGTGTGCTGGCTGCCGCAGCGCTATCTTGCCTTGGGGGTGAGATTCAAGGTCGTCTGATGCCTGCCAACGCAGACGAATTCCAGCGCTGCTTGCAGATGGGAATTGATAATCCTTACAAAGTGTTAACGATGGAGGATATGATCGGAACAGAGGATGTCATTTTTGCCGCAACAGGTGTGACGCCAGGTGAGATCTTGGGAGGGGTACGATATCTTGCGGATGATCGCGCCGAGACGGATTCGATTGTTATGCGTGCCAAAACCAAAACAATTCGATTCATTCGTTCCCAACACTTCCTGCCTAACAAAGAAGTGCTGCACAAAGTAAGACAGCTCCAATCCACGCCAGAACCCTCGGATCGCATTCCGAGTCATGCGAAAACGATGGAGCAGGCTGAGTTTAGTCAATCCTCCGTTGATCTTGGCGTCACAACGACGTTGTGAGCTGTACTCCCCATAATTGAACAAAAGAGCATGAAGTTAATGAAAGTACCATCTCTGGCAAGATAATAATGAGGGCTGGATTAACCCAAACCCTCATTATTTTTTTGTGTTAAAAGCATTGACAACGGTTACATGACATGAGAAAATGTACGCGCGTACATAAATATTGATTTTTAAACATTATATGATTAATAGGTGAGCTAAAAGGGGGTGAAATTCATGGCATCTCGTAAAGAAGTGGCTGATCTTGCGGGTGTTTCCGAGGCGACGGTCTCCCGGGTGCTTAATGGGGTAGGTCCTATTAAAGAAGAGACACGCCGCAAGGTTCTTGAAGCTTCCGAACAGTTAGGCTATGTGCCCAGCGCTCTTGCTCGCAGTTTTGCCAGAAGTAAAAGCGGGAACCTTGGTGTGGTATTACCTTATGTTCCGAAGGCGCATCTGTTCTCGGCGTATTTTTTCTCGGAAATGCTGAGTGGGATTGGAAGCAAAGCCAGAGACAATAGCATGGACCTGTTGGTTATGTTCCGAACACCCGGTGAAGTAATGAATTATACGGATCTGTTCCGGCGTCAGAAAGTGGACGCTTGCATTATCCTTGGTGCCAGAGATGATCATGAAGAACTGGCGGCCATGCAGCAACTTCATCAGGAAGGACACCCATTCTGTGTCATGAATCAGCATTTTGAGGGCCAATCATTCACGGAAGTGGATGCGGATCATGTGGAAGGAAGCAGGCTTGCCATACGTCATCTGACGGATCAGGGGTATCGCAAAATCGCTTTTCTCAATGGTCCAGACAGCTATTCCAACAGCCAGGAGCGAATGGAAGGCGTTCGTCTTGGCCTGCAAGAAGCAGGTATGGAGCTGGAGCCGAGTCTATTGCTTAAAGGGAATTATAGTAGAAGAAGTGGCATTGAGGCGGCAGCGATTGTAGCAGATCGCCTACATGAGATTGATGCTGTATTTGCGGCCAATGACCGGATGGCCATTGGTGTCATGCATGGTTTACGTGAGCGGGGAATAGGGCCTGCGGATTTTCCTGCATTTGTGGGTTATGACGACTCCGATGCCGCCGAGATGGCGGTTCCGCCGCTGAGCAGCGTCAGGGTTCCATTTTTTGAGATGGGTGAACTTGCAGTATCGAAGCTTATGCATGGGTCTGTGGGTGATACACATGAAGCGAATAACTCTGTTGTAGCGGTACCCAAATCTGCGAGAGCGTTGTTGCCTACCGAACTGATTATCCGTGCTTCTTCTATCCGTCAATAGTTTATTGGTACACATATTGAAAGACTTTTTATTATTCCAAAGGAGGAAATGATCATGTCAAATCGTCTTCGTGTCGGAATGGTTGGATACAAGTTTATGGGGAAGGCCCACAGTAATGCCTATCGCAGTCTGCCGATGTTTTTCCCGTCTGCTCCGTTGCAGCCTGAGATGTCTGTGATCTGTGGACGTAACGAGCAAGGAGTTCAAGAGGCGGCGAATCAGTTCGGCTGGTCCGAAAGTGTGACTGATTGGCGTGAACTAGTGAAGCGGGATGATATCGATCTGATTGATATTAACGCGCCAAGTGATGCCCATAAGGAAATTGCGTTGGAAGCAGCTCGTCAGGGCAAACATCTGTTTTGTGAGAAACCACTGGCCCTGTCGCTTGCAGATTCGCGCGAGATGCTTCAGGCAGCAGAGGATGCTGGAGTCGCACATATGGTCGGGTTCAACTACCGTTTCTCACCAGCGGTGCAATTAGCGAAGGATCTGGTGGAGAGCGGACGACTGGGTAAGATCTATCATTTCCGTGCTTTTTTCTTGCAGGACTGGATCATGGATCCTTCGTTCCCGCTGGTATGGCGTTTACAAAAAGAAGTGGCTGGCTCCGGTTCCCATGGGGATCTGGGCGCGCACTTAATCGATCTGGCTCGTTTCCTTGTTGGTGAATTTCAGGAAGTCATCGGCATGAGCGAAACCTTCATCAAAGAAAGACCACTTGCAGCAGAGATGACCGGGCTGAGTGCAAAGGGCAGTTCGAATGCGGATGCACCGAAAGGAGAAGTGACCGTCGACGACGCTACGTTGTTCCTGGCAAGATTCGCAGGAGGTGCGCTGGGCAGCTTCGAGGCTACACGTTTTGCAGCGGGGCATCGCAGTACGAACTCGTTTGAGATTAACGGCAGTCTCGGCAGTGTACGATTTGATTTTGAGCGGATGAACGAACTGGAAGTGTATTTCACAAAGGATGAAGAGGACGTACAGGGATTCCGCCGTGTACTGGCAACCGATCCGGCACATAAATATGCTGAAGCTTGGTGGCCTGCTGGACATACGATTGGATTTGAGCACACGTTCACCCATGAAATGCTGGAGCTGGTGACAGCGATCTCTGAAGGACGCCAACCATCACCGAGTTTCCACGATGGGGTCGCTTGTCAGGCTGTACTGGAAGCGGTAGAACGTTCGGTAACAGAACGGCGATGGGTGACGCTTGAAGAGATGTGAGCAAGCAAGACAGTGACGTCAGAAATAAGGTTGAACACATAAAACTAGGCGAAAGCGAGTGAATAAACGATGAGTAAAGCACTGATTGTATGGGGCGGCTGGGATGGACATGAACCGGAGCAGGTAGCAGCGATTTTTGAGCGTATTTTGAAGGAAGAACAGTTTGAGGTTGAGGTCTCAAATACGTTGGAGTCTTATGCGGATGCAGAGAAGCTGCTGGGTCTGGATCTGATTGTGCCTTTGTGGACAATGGGACAGATTGAGCAAGAACTCGTCAATAACGTATCAGCGGCTGTTCAGAGCGGTGTGGGCTTGGCTGGTCTTCATGGCGGGATGTGTGATGCCTTCCGAAATAACGTAGACTGGCAGTTTATGACGGGTGGACAATGGGTTGCCCATCCAGGTAACGATGGTGTGGAGTATATGGTGAACATGAAGCGTGGCTCTAGCCCGTTATTGGATCATATTGAAGATTTTCAGGTGAAAAGTGAACAGTACTACCTGCACGTAGACCCGGCAGTGGAAGTGCTGGCAACAACTCGTTTCCCAGTGGTAACTGGTCCGCATGCAGCGAATGGGCCCGTAGATATGCCTGTTGTCTGGACGAAACGCTGGGGCGCAGGACGGGTATTCTACAACTCCCTGGGACATCATGCAGACATTGTAGACATGAAACCCGTGACTGAAATGATGCGCAGTGGGTTCAAATGGACAGCAGCAGGCAAAGAACTTGCCAAGAGTCGAGTAAGTTCAGCAACCGAAGTGTACACAGGTATGGCGGACAACCAGAACTAATGAGATTGTAGTTGGATTGCAAACGTAACTTCAGTGTTAACCATTCATCCTCAATGGATAAACCATTTCTGATCCACGGCGAAGGGAGCCCCAGGTATGAAAACAATGAAAGTAGGCATTATTGGCTGCGGTAAAATCAGCGGTATTTATATGGAAAACTGTAACCGGTTCGAGGTGCTGGAACTTGTTGCTGTTGCGGATCTCGACCGGAAACGTGCCGAGGAGCAGGCAGCAGCCTATAACGTGCCTAACGTATACAGCGTCGACGAAATCTTGGCTGATCCCGAGATTGAGCTGATCATCAACCTGACGATTCCTTCCGTTCATGCGAATGTATGCTTGCGGGCGCTTGAATCTGGCAAACATGTTTATGTAGAAAAACCGCTCGCGGTTACCCGTGAAGAAGGGCAGGCCGTGCTCGAAACAGCGAAGCGTAAAGGATTGCTCGTGGGTTGTGCACCAGAAACGTTCTTTGGTTCAGGCATCCAGACTTCACTTCAATTGGTGGAGGAAGGGGTAATCGGCAAGCCGGTGGCGGCGACCGCATTTATGATGAGTCGTGGTCATGAGCACTGGCACCCAGATCCGGAGTTTTATTACGCGTCAGGCGGTGGGCCAATGTTTGACATGGGTCCGTACTACCTCACCGCATTGGTCCAACTAATGGGCCCGATCAAGTCAATTGCAGGCATGACGGGTAAAGCCATGGAAGAACGGACGATTACGAGTGAGAAAAAGAGAGGTCAGACGGTTCCCGTCGAAATTCCAACTCACGTTACCGGTCTGTTACAGTTTGAACAGGGAGCCATTGGCACACTGATTACAAGTTTTGACGTATTTGGCGGAAGTGCATTGCCACCGATTGAGATATATGGCACGCACGGTACATTGCAGGTACCTGACCCCAACACCTTTGGTGGTCCGGTTCGTTATCGCTTGCTGGGTGAACATGAATGGACGGAAGTTCCGCTCCTCCCAGGATATCAGGAAAATACACGCGGCATCGGTGTGGCAGATATGGCCTATGCAGCACATAGTGGACGTGCACACCGTGCGAGTGGGGAACTGGCATACCACGTACTTGAGGCCATGTGGGCATTCCACGATTCATCAGATGAACAGACGTTCTACCAGATGAAAAGCTCGTGTCAGCGCCCGGCTGCATTGCCGGTGGATCTGCCATTGTATACATTGGATAAATAAGATAGCCATTATGACTTATATCATGATAAACAGCCCCTTTTCTTTCGAACAAGGAAAGGGGCTGTTTTTTATTAAATCAAAAAAATCTGGGAATAACAGCGATCGGAATGTTGTTCTGTCATTGGAGTGTCCAGTGTAAATATTCTTTAGTCCAACTTATATATCCATTTAGGGCTCAAATCCCGCCTGACTGATCCAGATCTCATCCTCGGCAAAATAGTCTTTCATCCGCTGAACTACAGTCTGATACGCATCTGGATGATACCAATGCTCCATCCCCACTTGCTGATAGAGCGACTCCATGCCGAGTCGCCGGGTTCGCTTGCCCTCGCTGCCATCACCCATGAAATAATCGTCAATGCATACACGCTGAACCAGAGGTCTCAAGATGGCAGCAAACTGTTCACTGCTGGGTAATACGGGAGCAATCGCAACCTGCGTTGGTATTCCGGCATCCCGCAACTGTTCCAGTGCACGTAATCGGCCTGCAATTGGGGGAGCGGAAGGACTGAAATGCTTCCGCATATCGTCCAGATCTGTCTCCACCGTCATACTGACCCGAACCCGGTCACCTAACTGTTGTAACAGATCTATATCCCGGGTAACGAGTGGACTGCGGGTCTGGACTAATACAAAATCGGGTGGATGCTGTAACATGGTTTCAAGCAATGAACGCGTGATACACTCCTTGTATTCGGCGGGTTGATACGGGTCGGTACTGGATGACATGAACAGAGTGACTTTCCCTTTGGTCTGGGCACGCTGCAACTCTTTGGCGAACACCCGGGAGGCCTCTTGTTTTACATCCACCCAGCTCCCCCAATCCTCTTTACGAAATAGGGAGACAGGCATCTGTCTGACATAACAATAAGAACAACCGAAGGCGCAGCCTGTGTAAGGATTCAGTGTATGTGTATAGCCATTAAGGAACCCTGTCCCCTTGTTGAGTAACGTTTTGGGTACTTTGTAAGTAAGATTTGTCTTCATAAGTTCTCATGCCTTTCGCGGTAGTGTGCAGGTGTGAGACCTGTGTGTTTGCGAAATACAGTAATGAAATAAGCTGAGTTAGGTATACCGACATGGCGGCCAATATCGGTGACGGTAAGTCCGGTATGTTCAAGCAACTTCCGGGCTTCGGTAATTCGTTTATCCTGAATATATTGAACCGGTGTGCGGCCTGTAATCCGCTTGAACACACGATGCAGATGATAAGGACTGCCATGACTTACAGTGGCAAGGACATCCAAGGTTAGAGGTTCGGCGTAATGATGTTCGATGTAATCCGTGATCCCGTATATCCACTCCTGATCAGGTACCCGCTCGCCTGTAGGTTTACAACGTTTGCAGGGTCTGAACTTTCGTGCCAATGCTTCTTCAACATGTTGAAATATCAGCACATTTTCAGCTTTGGGTGCTCTGGACTTACAGGAAGGTCGGCAAAAGATACCCGTTGTCTGCACACCGTAAAAGAACGTTCCATCATAAGAATTATCGTTGTGGATGATGGCGTGCCAGTATTTTTCATCTATAGATTCGGGCAGTATGCGATCTTGATCTCGACTTTCCACGGTGATCACCTCATCTCTAATTATACCCTTGATTCGAAGGGATTGACGAAGTTCTAACTTAAAAAGCAAGATATCAATATTTGGGGATATGGCCCCTTCCTTCAATCTGAACGAAATATGAGCTACAATATACAGGATGGAAGTGGTTTATATCTCAAATGAAATTTATAGATGAAAGAGGTAGGTAAGCATGGTTCGTTTTGGCGTAGTGGGTACCAACTGGATTACAGAAAGGCTTCTTGAAGCCGCAGCACAGGTTGAAGGATTCAAATTAACCGCTGTGTATTCCAGAACTGAAGATAAGGCTAATGCATTCGCAGATAAATATGATGTTGAACACCGATTCACCGATCTGGAAGAGTTGGCGGCAAGTGATGTGATTGATGCAGTCTACATTGCAACACCAAATACGGTTCATGCAGAGCAGGCTGAGCTTTTTCTGAGAAACGGTAAACATGTATTGTGCGAGAAACCTCTGGCTGCAAATAGCGCCGAAGTTCGGAGCATGATCGATACAGCACGAGAACACGAGGTTCTGCTCATGGAAGCGATGAAATCGACCCTTGTTCCCCAGTTCAAAATGGTGCAGAAGAGCCTGCATAAAATCGGTCCTGTCCGCAAATACGTAGCAGGATACTCTCAGTATTCTTCGCGTTACGACAAGTACAAAGAGGGGATTGTCCTGAACGCGTTCAAGCCTGAACTCGCTAATGGGGCGTTAATGGATCTCGGTGTGTATTGTCTCTATCCATTGATTACGTTGTTCGGTGCACCTAACCGGGTTCAATCCCAAGCGATGATGCTGGAATCTGGCGTGGATGGACAAGGTAGTGTGCTGCTGGACTATGATGGGATGGATGCGGTCGTTACATACTCCAAAATCTCCAACTCTCATCTACCAAGCGAAATCATGGGTGAGCTGGGCAGCATCATCATTGACAAGATTGGCTCACCGGAACATGCAGAGATACGTTACAATGACGGTACGGTGGAGCAGCTCACAGTCGAACAAAACCATCCGGCGATGTATTATGAAGTGGAGGAGTTCGTGAATCTGGTTGAGCAGGGCCAAAAAGAGTCTGACATGAACACGTATGAACGCTCTTATGTGACGATGCAAGTCATGGATCAGATTCGGAAGCAGATTGGGCTTGTGTTCCCCAACGATTGATTCAAGCGCAGGAAAGGAAGCTGAGACGAGATGAGCAGAGATGAGCAGAGCAACAGTAAAGAAGTGCAGAAGAACAGTAGAGAAGATCAGCAGTCCAATGATTCTGGAGGTTTGGAACTGAAACAGATCGTTTTCATAGGAAGAACCTTCGAAGAATATATGAAGATGTTCAACCTGACGGTGGACGAGATTAATGGCAAGTCTATTCTGGATTGTCCAGGTGGAGCATGTTCGTTCAGTAGCCAGGCGCGCAAGTTGGGTGCTGATCCCGTGGCCGTGGATATTGCCTACGAATACGAGATCGACGAGCTTGAAGTAAAGGGATTTCAGGACATTGAGCATACGATGAAACAGATGGAACCCGTGCAAGGGATATATGTGTGGGATCAATTTGGATCAATCCAGGGGTTAAAGGAAGAACGAACTCGTGCCATCACAGATTGCATCGCAGATATGAGAATGTTTCCTGACCGTTATGTGGCGTCTGTGCTCCCGGATCTACCCTTTGCAGATGAACAATTCGATCTGACGTTATCCGCCCATTTCCTGTTTACTTATGCGGATCGATTGGATGTTGATTTTCATGTTGCAACCATAATGGAGTTGCTGCGTGTGACCAAACAAGAGGTTCGCATTTTTCCAACAGTGGATCTGTCTGGTGAACGTTACAAACACATGGATGCTTTAAAATTAATACTCGAAGAGCGTGGGTGCACGGTATCCGAAGAACCAACTTCATATGAGTTTCAACGGAATGCTCACACCATGCTTCAAATTGTTAAACATAATTGAACATGATAGGAGGTTTTTTGGATGAATAAAGTACTTATACTTGGGGGTACACGTTTTTTTGGCAAACGTCTTGTGGATCACTTGCTGTGGGAAGGGAAGTCTCAGATCACAGTCGCAACTCGTGGTAAAACGGATGTTGACTTCGGACCCGAAGTAAACCGAATCAAGATGGATCGTGAAGACCCGGAATCTCTGGCAGAGGTTGCGCAGACAGACATGTGGGATGTTGTGTACGATAATATCTGTTATTCCCCAGATGCGGCGAAAGCGGCATGTGAATCTTTTGCAGGGCGCACCAAAAGATACGTTCTGACATCCACACTCTCGGTGTACGGTGATCCCAGACCTGGATTTAAGGAAACGGATTTTGACCCGTATACATATCCATTGCAGTATGGAAGTGCAGAGGATTTTTCGTATGGAGAAGGCAAACGGCTTGCGGAGGCTGTATTTTTCCAGGAAGCTGATTTCCCGGTTGTGGCGATGCGCATTCCCATTGTACTCGGGATTGATGATTATACGAGAAGACTTCATTTTCATATTGAACATGTGCAAAAAGGAAAACCGATCGGTATGCCAAATCCGGATGCGGAGATTGGATTTATCAATTCCACCGAAGCGGCAAGATTTCTCGCTTGGCTTGGACATTCGTCCATTACCGGTCCGGTGAATGCAGCTTCCAAGGGTGCGATTACGCTGTCAGCCATGATACATCTGATCGAGACGGTCACGGGCATGCAGTCCCAGATCCTCACGGAAACGGTGAAAGAGGACATGTCACCCTTCGGAATTGAGCAATCATGGACGATGGAGACGACCAAAGCTGAACAAGCGGGATATACGTTCGAACCTCTGATGGACTGGTTCCCGGGACTCGTTCGTGAGGTCGCTCTTGCATTACAGTCGGAGCGGTAGAAATATCGGTCCGGATGGAACCAAAATGAATTCGACGAGCCTTAGTGAAACAGACGAACCAAACGGCTCGAATGACGGATTATTTCAGCGAATGAACATCCAACAGGGTGCAACCAGAGCGTAATCTCCGGTGCACCCTGTTTATGTTGTACATTTTTACGAATTTGAACGGGACCTAATTTAGATAAGTGGGACTAATCTTTTACACGATATTATTTAGTCAACTCACGCGCTTAACTCTATTTTTGCTCACGTGGAGCAGTAGCTGAAGCCCGTATGCGCAGTTCTGACGGTAGAATGACGGTTTGGGCTTCGGAAGGGGACTTACCCTCAATTCGGTCAATCAGCATCTGTACGCCCTGAAACCCAAATTCATATGCTGGCTGTGCAGCTACAGTCAGGAAAGGATCGAAGGCAGAAGCCAGATCCAGATCGTCGAAACACACAACAGAAATGTCTTCTGGTACACGTAGTCCCCGTTTGCGCAAAAGCCGAATGACCCCAATCGCCAGCATGTTGTTGGCTGCAAAAATGGCTGTTGGTTGATTTGGTTGAGAGAGTAGTCGATCGAGTCCCTCTACATCACTGAAATCCCGGTACCCGGTTCGAAGCACAAGCTCGGGATCAATATCAGCTCCGGCCTCTCGTAAACCCGCTATATAACCTTCCTCCCGCAGTCTGGCGGTAGAAACCTCCGAAGAACCATTGACCAGTGCAATGCGCCGGTGCCCCAATTGCACCAGATATCGGATCAGAGCAATCGCGCCTTCCCGGCTATCTCCAGCAATGATATCTGACGTAATGCCAGGTACGGTGCGGTCCAGAAAAACAAACGGAATGTGACGTTCCTGCAGCTGTTTCAGATGTTGGAGAGAACGATCTCCCGCTGGGGCAAAGAGTACACCATCCACACGAGTAGACAGAATCGCATCTACATAATCCTTTTCCTTTTTGTAATCCTCGTCACTATTGCCGAATAAAAGACGGTACCCACGAAGATGGGCTGCATCTTCAGCACCACGCGCCAGTGTTGTATAAAAAGGGTTGGTAATATCCGTAATAAGCAGGGAGAGCATCTGGGTTCGTTGAAGCACAAGGCTACGTGCATTGGAGTTCGGGATGTAACCCAGTTCGTCGATCACCTGTTGCACACGTTCACGTGTCGCGGAACTTATACGGCCTGTATGATTAATGACCTTGGAGACCGTCATGGCGGAGACGTTGGCTTTTTTGGCAATATCGTAAATGGTAATCATTAGAATCTAACCTTTCCGCAACATAGTCTTACCATTCTATAGGATAATGTCAATTGACAGCAAGATAGGCTCGTGCTATGTTAGGGTTACCGATAACCCTAAAGGGTTCTGAACGTCTTTACTACATAAACCATTTCGTTGAATTCGCTCATGCACGTTCCATTTTCTTGAATAGAGGAACTACATACATAGCTAATTAATGAAATGGTTTATTGTTATTTTTTAAATATGTAAACGTATTCAAACTAAAATAAGGCTCTTGGTAATCTGTGTATGCAGCTCTTGCGTGCCACCCGGGTATCGGTTGTATTTCCGTCATTATTTCATTCCAATCAATGCATATGGATCAGACAGAAAGGCTACTCAATTCAACCCAAATTCTATGAAACGAATTGAAGGAGGACATTCCAGTATGACACATCAGGATTATCGTTATAAGCAGGCTTTTCCCAAGATTGGTATTCGTCCCACGATTGATGGAAGACGCAAAGGTGTTCGGGAGTCACTGGAAGAACAAACGATGCGGATGGCGACATCTGTTGCGGAACTGCTTGCAGCTGAACTGCGTTATCCTGACGGCTCCGCTGTGGAGTGTGTTGTGGCCGAGACCTGTATTGGCGGAGTGGCTGAAGCGGCCGCAGCATCAGAACTATTCAGCCGTTCCAACGTTGGCGTAACAATCACCGTGACACCATGCTGGTGTTATGGTACGGAAACGATGGATATGTCACCATCCACTCCAACAGCCATCTGGGGTTTTAACGGAACTGAACGTCCGGGTGCAGTCTATCTGGCAGCGGTACTTTCTGCTCATGCACAGAAGGGGATTCCTGCCTTTGGAATCTATGGAGAAGATGTTCAAGACGGCGGGGATACAACAATTCCCGAGGACGTGCGTGAGAAATTGCTCCGGTTCAGCCGCGCGGGTCTTGCAGCCGCGACCTTGAAAGGGCAAGCGTATCTGTCCATTGGATCGGTATCCATGGGGATTGCAGGTTCGATTGTGAACGATTCATTTTTCCAAGAGTATCTGGGCATGAGGAACGAATATGTGGATATGAGCGAATTGACTCGTCGTATCGAAGAAGAAATCTATGACCCCGAGGAGTATAAGCTCGCACTGGCCTGGGTGAAGGAGAATTGTAACGAAGGTCCGGACAACAACGCTGCCCATCTGCAAACGGATCGCAAACGCAAAGAGTACGAATGGGAAACCGTTGTGAAAATGACCCAAATCGTGCGTGACTTGATGGCTGGCAATCCAAGATTGGCAGAGCTTGGTTTTACAGAGGAATCGATGGGTCATCACGCGATTGTATCCGGCTTCCAGGGACAACGGCAGTGGACGGATCATTCTCCGAACGGAGATTTTCTCGAGTCGATATTGAATTCTTCCTTTGACTGGAATGGCAAACGTGCGCCTTATCTGGTTGCAACGGAAAATGACAGCCTGAACGGTGTATCGATGTTATTCGGTTCGTTGCTCACACATACGGCTCAGATCTTCGCTGATGTGCGTACGTATTGGAGTCCGGATTCGGTACAACGTGTGACGGGACATCAGTTGGAAGGAAATGCGAAGGACGGCATTCTGCATCTGATCAACTCTGGTTCGGCAGCCTTGGATGGCACTGGACAACAGTCCAGAGATGGTAAGCCTGTACTCAAGCCATTCTGGGAAATTACAGATGAGGAAGTTCAGGACTGCCTGAAAGCAACATCCTGGAGACCGGCATCGGTAGAATACTTCCGCGGAGGCGGCTATTCAGCGGATTTCCTGACCAAGGGTGGCATGCCTGTAACGATGACACGTCTGAATCTGGTCAAAGGACTGGGTCCAGTGCTGCAAATCGCTCAGGGTTACACGGTTGATCTGCCTGAAGATGTGCATGATACGCTGGATCAGCGGACAGATCCAACCTGGCCATCCACCTGGTTTGCACCTGTTCTAACCGGATCAGGAGCGTTTACTTCCGTATACGAAGTCATGAATCAATGGGGCGCCAACCATGGCTCCATCTCGTATGGACACATCGGTGCTGATCTGATTACGCTGGCTTCCATGCTTCGCATTCCGGTAAACATGCACAATGTCCCAGAATCGGAGATTTTCCGTCCGCGTGCATGGGGATTGTTCGGCACAAGTGAGCCGGAGAGTGCAGACTACCGTGCTTGCAGTGTGTTTGGCCCGTTGTATCGTTAAAATAAAGTTCCATTCCTGTCAACGCCATGTTCCTTGTGAGATGAGGTAACATGGCTTTCTCTTGAAAGCTGTGCTCAGAACTCGAATACGGCTTATCGCGAAGAGTTAAGGAGGCTTGAAAGAATGGGCAATCAAGCAACACATGTGCTTGCTGCCGATTACGGTGCCGGTAGTGGACGCGTAGTCCGGGGTTCTTTTGATGGAAACAGACTCTCGTTACAAGAAGTGCATCGATTCAACAACGAACCCGTGCAACTGGGGGATGGACTGTATTGGGATTTCTTGCGACTTTTTCATGAATTAAAACAAGGCATTGTGAAAGGGACGCAAGGCGTCTCTCCATCGGTCCGTTCTATAGCAGTGGATACGTGGGGAGTGGACTATGGACTGGTGGATGGTGCGGGAAGGTTGTGCTCGAACCCACGTCACTATCGGGAAGCACGCAACGCACAGTGGATGGAAGAAGTTCTGCACATGGTGAAAGATGAAGAACTGTATGCCATGTCCGGCGTTTTGCCGCAGCAGATCAATACAGTATTTCAACTACTAGGCAGTGTACGAGAGCAGGCCGAAGGTTTGCGTCCGGATGTGCGCATGTTATTTATGCCGGATTTATTTCACTATTATCTATCCGGTCAGCAGGCTTGTGAGTATACGATTGCAAGTACCAGCGGGCTGTTGCATGCAGGCGAGGCGCGTTGGAATGAACATCTGATCGGGCGTCTCGGTATACCGGAAACATTATTTCCAAAGCTCGTTCAACCGGGTACCTTGCTGGGCGATCTAACAAATGAGTTGTGCGCCGAGTTACGGACTGGACCGATGCAGGTAGTCTCTGTGGGCTCACATGATACGGCATCTGCCTTGGCAGCGATTCCTGCGATGAATTCGGATTTTGCTTTTATCAGCTGTGGTACTTGGTCTCTTATGGGTGTGGAGCGTGATACACCTGTATTGGATAACCGAAGTCGTGCATTGGGATTTACCAATGAAGGGACGGTAAGTGGAAAAGTACGCACCCTGAAAAATCGTTCAGGCTTGTGGCTGCTACAGGAATGCAAACGGCAATGGGAGCGGGAGAATCAACTTTTTACACATGAAGAACTGATTCAACTGGCTACCTTGGCAACACCACATCAAAGTTATGTATCGCCGGGAGATGGCGTATATTTGGCCCCAGGGAATATGGCTGAACGAATACGGCAACAATGCAGTCTCACCGGACAGACTGTGCCTGAAACGACTGGAGCGATTGTGCGCTGCATTCTGGAAAGTCTTGCACTGGAATTCAGACAGACGCTGGATGAACTGCAGTTGGTTACAGGTACAAGACTTCATGTCATTCATATGGTTGGTGGTGGTGTACACAATCGACTATTATGCCAGTTTACAGCCAATGCAGCCGGTGTCCCGGTGGTGGCAGGCCCGGCAGAGGCGACTTCAGCCGGGAATTGCATGCTGCAATTCCTTGCGCATGGAGAAGTGAGTAGCTTGGCCGAGGTACGGGAGGTCATGGCTGCTTCCTTTTCCCCCGAGACCTATAAGCCTGAGGATACAGAGCTGTGGCAGGAAGCTTATGAAAACTACCAAAGTCTGAATCAAATCAAAAGGTAATGAACAGATTCAATGCAATGAGCATGGACGCAAAATGCTAAAAAGAAAAGTATGAGGAGTGGTAAGCAACATGTCTGAACAGCAAGTAAGGGAAGAGTTAACGAAGTATGCCCGGAGAGCAGTTGCTCAAGGACTGGTAGTCGGACCTGGTGGGAATCTGAGCGCTCGCTCTGGGGGAACGATGTTGTTGTCTCCGAGTGGTTATGCACTTGAAGACCTGGAACCGGACGAGTGGATTGCTATTGATATCGAAACAGGGGCAACTAGCGCGGGAGCAACACGCCCTTCTTCCGAAGTATTGATGCATCTGTACAGCTATCGTGTGAATCCTGATATCCAAGCCATTGTGCATACGCATCCGGCATATACGATTGCACTTAGTCTCGTTTTCGATGAATTGCCACACTTGTTCCCTGATCAGTCGGCATTGGTGGGCGATATCGGATTCGTTCCATATGTTCTGCCAACGACGAAACTACTTGCCGATGCAGTCTCAGCAAAGGTAGAAGAACATACGGCACTCATTCTCGTCAATCACGGATTGGTCACAACGGGTAAAAACCTCCGCGAAGCCTATTATCGCACCCAGGTGGTGGAAGAAAGCGCGAAGGTATATATGATCGCCAAGGCAGCGGGGGAACCCAAAGTGTTAACTGCTGAAGAATATAAGGAAATTCAATCCCTTGAAAGTGAAGCCTACCGTGTGCAGTTATTGCAACAACTCAAGTCCTGATACCTGATTTGAATATTAATGATTACATTTGTGATGTTAAAAGATTGCTACGTTAAGGGCAGATTGCATTCTCCAGATAAACGCTGGAATAAAGGATGTAAACTGCTCTTTTTTAATTTTGAATTTGAATTGAAAAGGCGCACAGTATAGCTGAGGGAATAATTCGCACTATTTTGATGAGAATTGTTGAAATTGTGATGTCTGCAAGGTATACTAACGTTAATCATCAGTGAGTAACAACTACGAAGAAGATTAAAAAAACAATTAAGTATCTAAGAGGGGTGAGATCAGTGGGTCCTGAGCTAAACGAAATGGAGTTGGAATACGAACTGTTAAAGCAGCTTCGAGACGCTAATGCTCCCATCGGGGCCAGTACGTTGGTTCATACTTTGGGCAAAACGTATGGTCTGAGTCAGGCAACCATCGGAAGAAGACTTATGGAGATGGATGTTGAAGGTTTTACAGTTCTGGAAGGTCGCAAGGGAAGAACTTTGACCGAACAGGGTCTGGATCGAATGAAGACGTTGGAAAAAGATTTGCAGCAACAAAGCGTGAACTCACAGTTAATTCAGATGCTGAACCATTCCGGGGAAAAGGCTCTGCTGGATGTTCTCGTTGCCAGAAGGGCACTTGAGCGGGAGATCGCTTCCCTGGCAGCACAACGTGCCTCGAAAGAATACATAGTACTGTTGCAAGCATCGATTGCCAACCAGCATGAATTGCTTTCCAAGAATATTATACCATACGAGGAGGACCGGGAGTTTCACAGATTGCTGGCTTATGCTGCGCAAAACCAAATTCTTCTGCATGCGGTTGAACTGGTATGGGAGACAAGCCGCGATTTTCTGGAAACAGCGTATATTCGCCGGAGAGTAGGAAGTGAATTAGTTGTGGATCATCAGCAGATTCTGGATGCTATTGTAGCGGGCTCTCCGGAGCAGGCTGAAGCGGCAATGGTGAATCATATCAACCAAATGATCGATGATGTCAAACGTTATTTCGCCATGCAAAACCAATAACATTCCTTAGAAACAGACCCGGTGATAAAGGAGTTGAGCTTGTGGACACAATCTACCGTTTAGGCATAGATATCGGAGGTACTTTCACGGATGCGCTGGTGATGGACCATCAGGGCAGGGTGATTGCGGCGCTGAAGACGCCATCGATTGCAGTAGCTCCGGAACAGGCGATTTTTAACGCACTTGATCAGTTGAAGGCGAGTGGCGTGAATATTCATGAGATTGATCTGTTTGTGCATGGAACAACGCTTGGCGTCAACACGTTGATTGAGCGAAATGGCGCAGTTACAGGTCTGCTGGTCACTAAAGGATTCCGTGACATTCTTGAAATCCGCCGGTTGCGACTTGAGGATACAACCAATCTGTATGGTGACAAGACCGATGCTCTGGTACCGAGACATCGCGTTAAGGAAGTCGATGAACGGGTCATTGCGAGTGGAGGCATACTCCAGCCACTGAATGAGGAACAACTGTTGCAATCGGTGGATGAGCTGGTGGAGGATGGCGTTACCGCTTTGGCGATTAGTTTTTTACATGCTTATGTGAATCCTGCTCATGAGCAGCTTGCAGAAGATCTGATCAGGGAACGTTATCCGCAACTGTTCATCTGCCGAAGCAGCGCCATCTGGCCACAACAGCGTGAGTTCGAACGAACACTCGCAACGGCCATGAACGCTTATGTAGGTGAACGGATGGGGTCTTACTTCCTGCGTCTGCAAGAAGGGATTCAGGCATACGGCCTCAAAGCCAACTTGCTGTCGACCATGTCCAACGGTGGAATTATGACGGCTGCCAGAGCGGCTAATGAGCCGGTACGTACGCTTCTGTCCGGGCCTGCTTCCGGTGTAATGGCCGCGACCCATATTGCTGAACGAGCGGGCATTCATCAGGTCATCACATTTGACATGGGTGGGACAAGCGTTGATGTCGCCCTTATTGACAAAGAACCGAGTTATTCTTCTGAGAACAAGGTTGGAGATTTTCCTGTCATCATTCCCGCTGTTGATGTAACGGCTATAGGAGCAGGTGGTGGTTCAATTGCTTGGCTTGATTCCGTAGGCGTACTCAAGGTTGGACCGCGCAGCGCGGGAGCCAATCCCGGTCCGGCATGTTATCAGCGCGGGGGAGAAGAGCCGACAACCACAGATGCCTATCTACAGCTCGGTATCCTGCATGCTGACCATTTCCTTGGCGGACAAATGCGTCTGTATCCAGAACTTGCAGAGCGTACTCTGGGCAATCTGGGAGAGAAGCTTGGACTGAATGCCGAACAGACTGCGCAAGCCATTCTTGATGTGGCAACTGCCAATATGTACGCCCAGTTTTCTCCCCTCATGGCTCGCAAGGGTGTTGATCCCCGCGATTTTACGCTGCTCGCATATGGTGGAGCCGGCCCGATGCATGCTTTTCTGATGGCACGTGAGGTAGGTATCGGCAGAGTGCTGATCCCGCCATCTCCGGGAACACTGTGTGCCATGGGCTGCACGGTTGCCAATCTCCGCAATGATTTCGTTCATACGTTACACAAAAGCACTCAGACTCTGGAGTGTGGTGAATTAAGCTCTCTTTTTGCTGAATTGGAAAACCTGGGACGTAGCTGGGTCGATGAGGAAGCCCGTGGTGGTGTCAAGCTGGACAATATTTATTGCCTGTACAGTGCGGATATGCGATATGAGGGACAGGCCTTTGATATAGAGGTCACGCTGACATTGGAAGAAATTCAAGATCCCAAGAAGGCAGGGATTAAATTCCATACATCTTACCAAAACGTGTTTGGCATTAGTCAGCCAGAGGCAGAGGTCATGTTTGTAAGTCTCAGAGCAACCATTGTTGGTGTTTTACCTACCCATAACACGGTAGATCCGGCAAATTTGCCATTTGATGAGAGTGTAGCGGAAGAAAGGCTCATCACCTTTGACCATGTACAGCAGATTGCCAAGGTACTGAAAAGGGGACAAATTCCATCGGTGGATGCCCCCATCCCCGGGCCCATTATTGTGGAGGAATATGATACAACGATCTTTATTCCGCCAGGATATAAGGTATACCGGGATGTGCATGGGAACGTGATTGGGGAGGTGGAAGCATGATCGGCGACAAGGTCTTTCTTGAGATTTTTAACAACCGAATTCAAGCTGCCGTGGAAGAAATGGCAAATGTTGTTCTGCGCACAGGATTCACCGCTTTTGTCAAAGAAACTGGCGATTTTGGAACCTACCTCTTATCTCCATCCGGGGAAACGTTCGGATCGCCGCTGGAGACGGGTTACAATCTGTCCCTGGGCATCCCTGCTGCTGCGACCATTAACAGTATAGAAGACTGGAAAGAAGGGGATCTCGTCATATGTAATGATCCTTATTCCACCAAAGGCATGGTCACACACCTTCCAGACATTCATCTCATCAAGCCTTATTTTCACGAAGGGCGAATCATTGCTTACGGCATGTGCTTTGTCCATTCATCCGATGTGGGCGGCAAGGTACCGGGGAGCGTATCTCCCAGCGCCTACGATATTCATATGGAAGGCATTCGAATTGCACCAGTCAAGCTGTATGAAGCTGGTGTTCTCAACGAGCAGATCCTGCGAATGTTTATGGACAACAGCCGAATTCCGGAGCAAAATCTCGGTGATCTCAAAGCGCTTATGGCTGCATTGAATCGGGGAGAGCAACGGCTTGAGGAACTCATTGCACGATATGGCGTGGGAAAAATCCAGCAGGGCATCGAACATTTGCTGGAATATGCCGAGCTGAAGGCACGTGTTATCGTGCAAGATATCCCGGACGGTTCCTATGACTTCTGGGACTATCTGGAGAAAGGACCAGGGGGATATCCTATTCGGTTGCGTTGCAAGATGACGATTGCAGGTAGTGACATTCATCTGGACTTTAGCGGCACCGATCCTCAGGTTAGGGCTTCATTCAACATTCCTACCCACAACCAACAGGGCCATTACATGCTGGTGCCCGCACTCATTCGTTATTTCCGTACGCTCGATCCGACCATTCCTTGGAATTCGGGCATGATTCGTATGGTGCGAAATTACGCGCCGCCTGCTTCCGTACTAAACCCGGAGCCGATGGCAGCAGTTGGGGCACGTGCTGCGACCTTTATCCGGCTGATGGACGTTATCACGGGAGCACTGGGGAAAGCTCAGGGCAGTATGGTTCCCGCGGCAGGAGCTGGACAAGCCTGCATCGTCATGATGGCGATGACAGATGCATCCGATGGCAAGAAAAAGGTGGGCGTAATTCAGCCGATCTGCGGAGGTTCGGGAGCTAGGCCGATGAAAGACGGCATTGATGGCATGGATTTTGCGGTCGGTCATCTTCGGAATATTCCTGCGGAAACGGTGGAATCCGAGATGCCTGTGTTGATTGAGCATTATGGTCTTCGTGCTGACTCGGCGGGTGCAGGAACCTTCCGTGGCGGAAGCGGAATTGATTTATGTGTCAGAATTCTAACACCGGATACCGTGATGACGGCCAGAAACATGGAGCGTATGGAGTTCCAGCCCTGGGGCAGGCTCGGTGGTGGCGTAGGTTCACATGGAGAAGCGATTCTTAATGCTGGACGTGCAAGTGAGCATCATCTGGGAAGAATTGATGAGCTGCTGCTTCAACCTGGAGAAACGGTTACGTTCCTGTCGCAAGGCGGAGGCGGATATGGTGATCCACTTGAACGTGAACCACGCCTAGTTCTGGAGGATGTAAGAAGTGGGCTGGTATCCCCGGAGAAAGCTCTTGAGTTATATGGTGTTGTGATTGACGGCCTGGAGCTGAACGAGAGCGATACCGAACAAATGCGAGCCAAGCGACCACGGCAGCAGGAGGAATTCGCCTTTGGCAAGGCGCGGGAGCAATTTGAAGACATATGGAGCGATGAGATGCAGGTAACACTGAATCAGGCCTTGCTGAATGCTCCGCTTGCACTAAGAGACTACCTGAAGCGTCAGACCATGGGCGTTGTAGAGGAGAAGTATAAGGATTCCCTATCTGTAGATCCACGGGAGATATCCGACATTATGGAAGGTTTACGCCAGCAAATAGGGTTGCATTGATCAAGTGTATGGAGACTATCTAGTTCTGTCTTATCGGTAAAACCAACTACATGGATGGGGGAATTTGCATGTTCAAATCCAACAAAAAACGCTTTCTCAGCCTCGCCTCTCTGACACTGGCCGGTACATTGGTGCTTTCCGCCTGCGGTGGAGCAGGCAGCTCAAGTAATACTGCCGGAGAGAGCGACTCTTCAGGAGCAAGCGGAGACAAAGTTAAGCTGACGATGTTTATCTGGGCTGGCTCCAATCAGGATGTCGTTCCGAAAGAAGTGGTTGCCGAGTATGTGAAAGAACATCCCAACGTTGAAGTCACCTTTGAGGAATCCTCCAATTCGGTAATGTACCCCAAGATGGTCGCAGGCAAGCAGGCTGATGCCAACAATCCGATTGTTAACTTCGGTTACTTCAATGCAGATGCGACGGCAAAAGGCTTGAATGATGACATGTGGGAGCCACTGGATACCAGCATCGTGACCAATATTAAGGATATTCCCGAGTCCTTCCACAAGCCAGACAATAAAGGTGTGGTCTGGGGCGTTTCGAGCTTCGCCCTGGTATATAACAAAGATCTGGTGAAAACGCCACCTACCAGCTGGAACGATCTATGGGATAACGAGGAGTTCAAAGGAAAAACTGCGCTCTGGGACTACATGTTCTATTCATATATCTCCCCACTTATTGCTACCAAAGGTCAAGAGATTGGCGCATCCTATGAAAATCCCGAGCCAGCCTTCCAGTTCTGGGCAGATCGCAGTGACCAGATTGGCACATTGGTTTCATCCAATGATCAGCTGAAGGCACTGCTGGAGTCAGGTGATGCGCTCATTGCCCCATTCAGTGCACAGGTTGCACAGACATGGATTGATGGTGGTTCTCCACTTGCTGTAACGTATCCGAGTGAAGGTGCCATCTCCTTCCCGTACACACTTCAGGTAGTGAAGGGCTCAACACCTGAGCAAGCACGTGTTGCAAATGAAATTATTAACGAGTTGTTGAGCGCCGAGGCGCTGTCACAATATGCAGAAGCAACGGGTACGCCGGTAACCAGTACGACAGCTGCAGTTCCGGACAAGTACAAGGATGATCCTTCATTCTCCGTCGAAACGCAAAGTAACGGCATTAATCCAGACTGGGATGTGCTTGCACAGAACAGTTCTTCTTGGAAAGAACTATGGGATCGACTCGTGAAAACAAAGCTTCAATAAAAGGATTGTTGCCAGGTACACTACGATTCCGGGTCTTGTTATGAACCTGGAATGGATGGGAGGGAATCAGAGATGAGCAGCGGACAAGAGACCATATCCATTGAAACAAGGGAAGTCACGAAGACTTATGGTGAGCGAGCCGCCGTTGATCAAGTAACACTCCAAGTGAAAAAGGGCGAATTCGTTTCCTTGCTTGGTCCGAGTGGCTGTGGCAAAACAACACTGCTGCGCATGCTTGGCGGACTTGAGCAACCGGATCAGGGCACCATTATGCTGGGAGGTCGGGATGTTACTGGCATCCCGGCTTATGGACGCAATAGCAATATGATTTTTCAGCAGCTTGCGCTGTTCCCTCATATGGATGTATTCAACAACATTGCCTATGGGCTAAAGGTGAAGAAGTTACCAAAAGCCGATATCCAACGGCAGGTAGGTGAAATGCTTGATCTAGTCCAGCTCGGAGACTATGGCAGGCGTGCTGTATCCGAGCTGTCCGGGGGGCAGGCCCAACGCGTCGCCATTGCTCGCGCACTGATCAACAGACCCGAAGTGCTACTGCTTGATGAACCTCTCTCTGCATTGGACATGCAGCTGCGTCTCGATATGCAGCGTGAACTGAAACGCATCCAGCGTGAATTTGGCGGAACGTTTATCTTTGTAACGCATGATCAGAGCGAAGCCATGAATATGTCTGACCGAATTGGCATTATGCGCGATGGAAGGCTGCTGCAATACGCAACCCCTGATGAAATCTATGAAAGACCGACCGATAGTTTCGTGGCCAAGTTTATTGGAGATACCAATCTCTTTGAGACGGAAGTACTGGGACATGATGTGAATGGAATTCGGGTGGAATGCTTCGGCAAGCCATTGCTGGTGAAAGTCAGTGATGGCAATGCTGTACCGAAAGCGGGAGCACGACATTCCTTATCAATCCGCAATGAGTATATTCGACTTGGAGAAGATGCAACTCATTGCCTGAACAAGCTGGATGGACACGTGATTGAAGCGGTGTATGGCGGAGCAAATATTCGATACAGTGTGCAGATTGCTGAGGGTTTTCTAATTCAGGCCAGTGTGCTGCATCAGCGGGGAACCTCACGTTATAGTCCAGGTGAGCCAATACAGATTGGCTTTGACCCAGAGGACGCGCTCTTGTTATCCGAACCCATTGATGACCGTTTACAGGGGGCAGGAATATGAACCGGATCGCGGATCGGATCGTGAATCTGTATTCCTTTGGAGACCGCACATGGGTAACCCGGTTGTTGCTTCTGTTGCCTGCGCTTGCTCTGATGGGCATTGTTTATCTGGGTGGGTTGCTGATCTTTAGCAGATATAGCTTTGATATGTATGAGAATGGAAAGCTTATTCGGGGCTGGGATTTAGGAGCTTATCGTGCGTTTCTGTCCGACCCTTATTATTGGAAGCTGATTGGCACAACGTTTCGCATTGCCTTCAAGGTTACGCTATGGAGTCTTCTGCTTGCCTATCCGCTGGCCTATTGCATTGCGGGTCTAAAGAAGCCTGGCATGAAGCAATTGTTGTTGCTGCTCACGTTTCTTCCGCTACTGGTCAGTGCGGTTGTGCGTTCTTACGGATGGCAGCTTTTGTTGTCCAAACAGGGCTTCATGAACTGGCTGTTCATCCGTCTGGGGCTAACCGAGGAAGGATTCAGCATGATATACAACGAGACAGGTGTTGTTGTGGCCCTTGTCCATATTTTTCTGCCATTTATGGTCTTTCCGATTCTAAATGTACTGTCCCAAAGTGACGCTTCCTTAAAGGCAGCTGCTCAGGATCTGGGGGCGGGCAGCTGGAGAACGTTCCTGACCATTACCCTGCCTTTATCGGCAAGAGGCATTGCAAGCGGGGTGCAGATTGTGTTCACGCTATGTCTCACCGCATTCACCACACCTCAGCTGATCGGCGGGGGAAGAGTCATGACACTTCCGGTATTTATATATCAGCGAACCTTGGACACCAACTGGCCGATGGCTGCGGTTGCCAGCCTGTTTTTACTTGTGTCTTCCATTGTTGTTTCGTTGCTTGTGAATAAAGGAGCAGAAACGTTGATGTTCCGTCGTTCCCGCAAGGGAGGTCAGGCGTATGGTTAAGTCGAACAGGGGCACCAAGCTGTTACTCTACATCTTTGTGGGTGCCGTAGCGATTTATTTGCTGCTGCCACTGCTGATGATTATGTTGACATCTGTAGGCTCAGGTTCAGCCAGCAAATTTCCCCCGGAAGGTCTCACCTTGAAGTGGTATGCCAATCTGAGTGAGCAAACCCAGTTTCTCGATGCATTCAAGAACAGCCTTATTGCTTCTACAGGGGCGGTTCTGCTGGCTTTGATTACAGGTACGCTTGCTGCGTTAGCAATCGTGCAATACCCTTTCCCGGGCTCTGGTATCTTAAGGGCATTTTTTGTATCTCCAATGGTTATGCCAAAAATTACGCTGGGTATTGCA
This sequence comes from Paenibacillus sp. FSL H8-0283, assembly GCF_045040675.1. NCBI lineage: Bacteria > Bacillati > Bacillota > Bacilli > Caryophanales > Paenibacillaceae > Paenibacillus > Paenibacillus sp. FSL H8-0283. Next base: position 3,859,401 of record NZ_CP150295.1, on the reverse strand, counting down.
TACCTGATTTTATTCTCAAAAATGCATATTGCAGGCGGACTGTTTGCACTTATTTTGGGTGAAGCGGTCATTGTGCTGCCATTTGTGCTCACTATTGTTGGCAGTGCGTTAGCCAATCTGCACCCGGCTCATCGGGAAGCTGCCGCGGACCTTGGTGCTGGGCCGATACGCATTTTTTTCACAATTACGCTGCCACAGCTCCGACTATCCCTGCTTTTGTCAGGGTCAATCGCTTTTGTCTTCACTTTTGATCAGGTAGAGGCTGCTCTGTTGCTGCTCCGTCAGGACAGCTACACGTTGCCAATACAACTATTCCTGTATATGGAGAAATGGCAGGACCCAACGATAGCCGTGGTGTCTGTTGTATTGATCGCGTTTGCGCTGGCTCTGTTTATGACGATTAAACTAGTGTTGCGCTCTGTACCAGGACTTGAAAGTTTGTTTGGTCGCAGGAAAACAAAAGGAGGACTGGATCAAAATGAATAATTCACAGCATCTATCCCATAGCTCAGGTCTTAACTGGGACCGAGCGGAAGAAGTGATGAAAACTCAAGGGCTAAGCGCCCTGATCGCAACAACTCCGGAGAATATTCACTATGTCATCGGGTCCCAGCTACGCGCAAGCAACTGGACCATGCAGATTTATGCTGTTTTACCTGCCGACAGATCTGCAAAGCCTTGTATCGTCATTCCAACGAATCGGTTAGGCGTTGTAGCTCAGTTCGGTATTACGGGGGTAGATATATTTGCCTACAGTGATTTCTTTGTGGAAGGTTCAATTGAAGGCAAACCTTCCACTGACGACATTGATCTCTTTTATTCTCTTCTGCAAACGACGGTTATTCATCCGGGTCCTGTTGAAGCACTCAAGGCTGCATTAAAACAGCTTGAGATCGAAGATCAGCCGATTGGCATCGATGAGATGCGGATCGCTCCCGATATTCTGGCTAGAATCAAGGAGGAGGTTCCTGACAGACCGGTAATTCCCGCATATAAGTTGTTCCGAGAAATCCGTCTGGTCAAGACACCTTTCGAAATCGAGCAACTTCGTCAGGCTGCCCAATTAAATGAACGGATTGAGCAGGAACTAATTGACCTGATTGCAGCAGGTGTTCATGAGAAGCAACTTGCCGATCATTATCGTCTGGCTGTGATGAGAGCGGGTGGAACTCCGGCAATGACAGCGGTAGGGGCAGGGCCACGTAGTGCGCTACCACTCATCGAAAATTATTTTCATATGATTGAGGTTGGAGATCAGGTCCGTTTCGATCTTTGCCTGCAGCTGGAAGGATACTGGGGAGATACGGGCCGCACGGTTGTTGCAGGGGAGCCTACCGCTTGGATGAAAAAACATTTTGCTGCGGTCAAAAGTGGATGGGAGACGGCACTTGAAACGGTGCGCCCTGGCGTCAAGGCGTCGGAAGTATTCCATACGGCAGTATCTCGCGTACAGCGTGAAGGGATTCCACATTACCGACGTCAGCATGTCGGACATGCCATCGGGTTGGAACTGTACGACGATATAACCCTCTCCCCTGGGGAACAGCGTATACTGGAGCCCGGTATGGTGTTATGTGTTGAGGTACCCTATTACGAGCTAGGTGCTGGTGGATTCCAAATCGAAGATACAATTGTTGTAACGCCAGATGGTTATGAGTTTTTAACCCATATGGAGCGGAAATTGTTCACTAAATAACGATAGATGGAAGGCTTCGCTGACCGGCGATCAGACCACAGTCGATCCAAGAAGCTTTCTTACTGGGAAAGTTGGAACATCCATGATTCAGCAGGGAACTAAGACGTTTCGTAACATTAGCCTTGCACTGTTCGCCGGAGGTTTTGTCACTTTTGCTTTGCTCTACAGCCTCCAGCCCCTGATGCCTGAGATTAGCAACGCATTCTCCATTACGCCGGCACACGCCAGTCTTACGTTATCCGTTACAACGATCGCCATGGCACTGACGATGTTGTTCATCGGGTCCTTGTCTGATTCTGTGGGCCGACGCTTTATAATGACAGCTGCACTGGTGATATCTTCTGTTATTGCTTTGCTCAGCGCATTCAGCCCGGGATATACGGAGCTTCTTCTGCTTCGTATTCTCCAGGGTGTGGCACTCGCGGGGTTGCCAGCGATAGCCATGACATATCTGTCAGAAGAAATTGAACCTAGAAGTCTTGGTTATGCTATGGGCCTATATATAAGTGGCAATTCGATAGGAGGCATGGCCGGCCGCTTCATCAGCGGTGTGGTGACAGATTGGTTCAGTTGGCGCGCTGCTGTGGGTTTCATTGGTATTCTTGGACTGTGTGCAGCCGTTATTTTTTTGCTTGTCATCCCGCCATCCCGTCATTTTGTCAAAGCTGCACCAGGATTCAAAAATCCAATACCTCTTTTGTGGTCACAATGTCGCAATCCAAGGCTGTTATGCCTGTATGGACTCGGTTTTCTCCTGATGGGGGGATTCGTGACCCTGTTCAACTATATCGGTTTTGAATTAACGGGTGAACCCTATCATCTGAGCCAGTCTATCGTTGGAAGTCTTTTTGTGGTATATCTGATGGGCACGGTAAGCAGCACCTGGATGGGCAGGATGGCAGATCGGTACGGCAGGTCACATGTGCTTGGAATCGCGCTGGGAATTATTCTGGCTGGTGCAGTCTGTACCGTTCATCCAGCGCTTTGGGTCAAAATTATCGGACTCGCCCTGTTTGCCTTTGGTTTCTTTGGCGGTCATTCCATCGCAAGCAGCTGGGTTGGACTCGTGGCCAATCAGCACAAATCCCAGGCCAATGCGTTGTATTTATTTTTCTACTATCTTGGTTCAAGCGTAAGTGGAACAGGAGGTGGACTGCTTTACAGTCATCTTGGATGGATAGGCATTGTGGGGATGATCGGTGTGTACGTTTTGATCGGTTTTGTCTTGTGTAATTTGCTTGTTCACAGGTTGAAGGGACAGGCTACATAAATCAACTTTTTCCGACAGCTATTGCATATCCTGAAATACCGAGTATAATACTTGGTAAATAGACGAAAAGGGGATGCAATAAACGATGAAAACACATGCTGAATTGAACTCACTTCTTGTTGACGATTATCTGGATCTCCTGAACATTGCGAAACAGCTAGGTGATGACGAATGGAAAGATGCTATTCTGCAAGCATTGAAGGAAGAAGTCGATGCGAATCATCATTTGGATTCCAAAGAGATAAGACAGGATTTATGGATTCAATTTGAAGGCATTAATGAACAAATGCATGATCTGTTAATGCAATTGAAGTATGCCGACAGTCCTGAGGAGAAAGAACAGATTATTGAAATGATCTGGGGATTGAAAGTAGACCGTCATGCGATCACACGTAAACTTGAAACCATGAGCCGTGCCAGCGCTGGACATCAGTAAGCTCTAGGTTGATTATACATTGAAAACCCGCGTGTTTCCTGGGATTATCCCCTAGGTCGCACGCGGGTTTTATTTTTGCTTTGATTGTTTACTACACTTTAAGTGAGTGTTCAAAAAGGTCGGTTTTCAGTACCGAGAAGATGGGATGAAGCTAGAAATGGAGTAGCGGAGCGTAGGGAAAACTACGTGAGCAACGGACAGTTCGGGTGAATCCCATATTCGATGCTGATGATGCCACTAGGCATCCTTCGTAATCAAAAGCGGACTTTTTGAACTACCTCTCTTAAAACTGTTTTGCGAAAGTGCGTGCTTGCTCTATAGCTTGTTGCTTGATCTCATCTGCACGATCTTTATATTGATTATGCCCCTCAACAAAAATGCCATCAAGCTTCGGCACACCGAGGAATGACATGATAATGCTTAAGTAACGATGACCGGATTCCATCTGAGCCGCTGGGCCTTCGGAATAAATGCCGCCGCGGGCCTGAATATGCAGTGCTTTTTTATCAGACAGCAGTCCGACAGGACCTTGTTCGGTATAACGAAATGTTTTGCCAGCTACGCAGATCGAGTCGACATAAGCCTTCAGAATAGGAGGGAACGAGAAGTTCCACATCGGGGTTACAAAAACATATTTATCTGCTGAGGCAAATTGATCCGATAGTTCATTCAAACGGCTTACTTTGGTCTGTTCTTCGGCAGTCAGATCACTGCCCGATTGCAGTTTGCCCCAACCACTGAAGACATCCGCATCGATATGCGGAATATCCGAACGATACAGATCGAGGTGAACTACCTCATCAGAAGGGTGACTTTCACGATACGCATCAATAAATGCTTTGCCCGTAGCCATGCTGAAGGAGGTTTCATGATCATGAGGATGGGCAGTAATATACAATAAGGTAGACATGTAGTTCTTCCTCTCTGTGCGATTAATGGGGTGAATTGATCTTGGCAATGATGAAGCGACCGCAGTAGTATGCATCGTTTCCCCATTTTTATACGTCAGAAAGGGATATGAATGAATGGATCGATCATGATACTGAATTGGATGTTATATGGTGACCGGATACTCAATCCATGTATAATATACAGGACGAGTATTTATTTTCCAAAGACAATAGGATGAGTGAGATGAGCGCACATGGGAATGGACCTGGAGAAGCAACGATTAAGCATTGAAGCAGCGAAATTGTATTATCAGTCCGATTATAGCCAGCAGGATATTGCCGCAAGGTTGGGCGTGTCGCGTCCAACCGTATCAAGGTTACTTCAGTACGCCAAAGATCGTGGATATGTCCGGATTGAAATTATGGACCCGCTGGAGGATATCGACATCATTGCCGGAGAACTTAAGTCAAAATATGATCTGGATACGGCACTTGTGTGTTTTACCCCGTTGAAGAGTGATGAGGAAATACAGAAGCATATCAGCAAAAGAGCAGCAGACTACCTTCAAGAGACGGTTCAGGATGCAGATATTATCGGGGTGACTTGGGGAACAACCATGCATGCTGTAGCACGCCAGCTTCGTCCCAAGCAGGTTAAAGGTGTTGAAGTCGTACAATTGAAGGGGGGCGTAAGCCACTCCCATGTCAATACGTATGCCGCTGAGATTGTTCATTTGTTCGCTGAGGCATTCCATACGGTACCAAGGTATCTGCCGCTGCCTGTTATTTTCGACAACATTGAAGTAAAAAACATGGTAGAAGCGGATCGACATATCGGCAGAATCGTGGAACTTGGCAGACAGGCCAACATTGCTTTGTTTACCGTGGGTACTGTGAAAGAAGATGCATTATTGTTCAGGCTCGGTTACTTCAATGAAGAAGAGCAACAATTGCTGATGAACTCCGGTGCAGGTGACATTTGTTCACGCTTTTTCGACGCGGAAGGTCAGTTGATCAGTGAAGAGATTAACAGCAGAACCGTTGGAATTGATCTAGCCGAGTTGAGAAATAAGGAAAAATCAATCCTTGTCGCCGGAGGACAACGCAAAATTGAAGCCATTCACGCCGCGCTCAAAGGTCATTACGCTAATATTCTGGTCACGGATCAGTACACAGCGCAGGCATTACTTCGATTTTAATTTCAAATGGATATGGATGACAACATCTGCCATGCAAAAAGGGCGGATGTTTTGCTTTTTTAGGAAGAAAATATAACGAAGAAGAAATGTAAGTGTAACTGTGAACAAAAGTTCAAGTTGATTTTTACATATGTTCATGTTAGTGTAAGTGTATAGAAAATAACTAGTTCAGATAAGGGAGAGATTCAATTGACTACACCACAATTAGCGAAAATGATCGACCATACGTTGCTTCGTGCGGACGCAACGCAAAGTGAAATGGCCAAGTTAACCGAAGAAGCGAAGCAATACCAGTTTGCTTCCGTATGTGTTAATCCAGGCTGGGTTGCTTATGCTGCTGAGCAGTTGCAGGGTACTGGCGTAGATATCTGCACCGTTATTGGTTTCCCTCTGGGAGCATCTACATCGGAGACAAAAGCTTTCGAAACGAAAGATGCGATAGCTAAAGGTGCAACTGAAGTCGATACGGTCATCAACATCAGTGCTTTGAAAGATGGCAATGATGATTACGTTGAACAAGATATTCGTGTTGTCGTTGAAGCGGCTGCGGGTAAAGCTTTGGTGAAAGTTATTATTGAAGCTTGTCTGTTGACGGATGAAGAGAAAGTACGTGCTTGTCAGGCAGCTGTGCGAGCTGGAGCTGATTTTGTTAAAACTTCTACAGGTTTCTCCACAGGTGGAGCAACGCCAGAGGATATCGCTTTGATGCGTCGTACTGTAGGTCCTGATGTTGGCGTTAAAGCTTCCGGTGGCGTACGTAGCCTGGAAGATATGCAAAAAATGATCGAAGCGGGTGCAACTCGTATCGGTGCAAGTTCTGGCGTGAAGATTATGCAGGGTGGTCAGTCTACATCTTCTTATTAAGCAAAAGCATCTTATCAAGAAAAAGCTTAATAAATAAAAGTAATGTTATATTCTCTGTACTTGGGCGTTCGACTCAGGTACAGGGAATACAACTTACACTTATATTTTAATTAACTGAACTTATTGTAAGCGCTTCATAAGTTTTCTGAAAGATTACTGATAAGAATGCTTAAGAGCCCTTTGAGCTGAATTTTCACATCCGGCTTAACTACCTTCAAAGGAGAAATCAAATGAAATTTCTAATTGCCATTATCGGCTTACTCGTTGTTTTTGGACTGGCTTATATCGCAAGCAACGGCAAAAAGCAGATTCGTTACCGGCCGCTGGCTATCATGATTGTTTTGCAAGTTATATTAGCTTATGCTCTGTTGAATACAGGAGTGGGTACTTTTTTAATTGGCGGTTTCGCGACCGTATTTAAAAGTTTACTCGACTATGCGAATGAAGGTATCGCATTTGTATTTGGGGGTTTGACTACTGTAGGTGCCGAAAGCGGGGGGGCACCGTTCTTCCTCAGCGTATTGATGCCGATTGTTGTCATCTCCGCCCTTATCGGTATATTGCAGTATATCCGAATCTTGCCTTTTGTTATAAAATATATTGGTCTGGTATTAAGCAAAATCAACGGAATGGGCAGACTGGAATCATATAACGCGGTTGCTTCGGCTGTATTGGGGCAATCTGAAGTGTTCATTTCTGTGAAAAAACAAATTGGGTTGTTGCCAAAACATCGGCTGTACACCTTGTGTGCTTCGGCGATGTCCACGGTATCGATGTCGATTGTTGGTGCTTATATGACCATGATCGAGCCGAAATATGTGGTTACAGCTCTTGTACTGAACCTGTTTGGCGGTTTTATCATTGCTTCGATTGTGAATCCTTATGAGGTTACAGAGGAAGAAGATATATTGGAAGTACAGGAAGAGGAGAAACAGTCCTTCTTCGAAATGCTTGGCGAATACATCCTGGATGGATTCAAAGTTGCTATCATCGTAGCTGCGATGTTAATCGGGTTTGTTGCCTTGATTGCACTTGTTAACGGAATTTTCAGCGCGGTGCTTGGCATTTCGTTCCAAGAGCTACTTGGTTATGTGTTTGCACCATTTGCCTTCATCATGGGTGTTCCATGGAAAGAAGCGATTCAGGCAGGAAGTATTATGGCAACCAAAATGGTATCCAACGAATTCGTAGCTATGCTTAATTTGAAGGAGACTGCAATGTCTGCCAGAACAACGGGTATCGTATCTGTCTTCCTCGTGTCGTTCGCCAACTTCTCCTCCATCGGTATCATTGCTGGTGCGGTGAAGGGACTCCATGAGAAGCAAGGTAATGTGGTCGCCCGCTTCGGTCTGAAACTGCTTTACGGTGCTTCGCTTGTCAGCGTGCTGTCAGCGATCATTACTGGACTGTTCTTGTAAACCGGATTATTGGAAGGAGTGCTTAGTTTATGTCAACATTCAAAAGAGTACATCTAATCGTTATGGATTCTGTAGGGATCGGCGAAGCGCCGGATGCAGCAGAATTTGATGATTTTGATGTAGATACCTTCGGTCACATTGCACGTGAACGCGGAGGTCTGAAAATGCCTCACATGGCCAGTCTCGGACTGTCCAACATCAAAGAAATTGAGGGTGTCCCTGTAGCGGATGCACCTAAAGCGTATTACACCAAGATGCAGGAAGCATCCAGAGGCAAAGACACAATGACAGGTCACTGGGAGCTAATGGGTCTTTACATTGATACACCTTTCCGTGTGTTCGAGAATGGTTTTCCCGATGAGTTGATTCAACGCATTGAAGAGAAAACGGGCCGCAAAGTAATCGGTAACAAACCGGCCAGCGGCACGGAAATTCTGGATGAGCTGGGTGCAGAACATGTTGAAACTGGCGCGCTCATCGTATATACATCCGCTGATTCGGTTCTGCAAATTGCAGCACATGAGGACGTTGTTCCACTGAAAGAACTGTATGAGATCTGTGAGTTCTGCCGTGAGATTACACTTGAAGATCCGTACATGCTCGGCCGCATTATTGCACGTCCATTTGTAGGTGAAGCGGGTAACTGGAAACGTACTGCGAATCGTCATGACTATGCGCTTAAACCTTTTGGTCGTACTGTTATGAATGAACTGCAAGATAGCGGATTTGATGTGATTGCTTTGGGTAAAATCGCAGATATCTATGATGGCGAAGGTGTAACCAAGGCTGTTCGTACCGTCTCTAACATGGATGGCATGGACAAGTTGTCTGAAACAATGGATGAAGAGTTCACTGGACTCAGCTTCCTGAACCTGGTTGATTTTGATGCCCTGTACGGTCACCGTCGTGATCCGCAAGGTTATGCTCAGGCACTTGAAGACTATGATGCACGGCTACCAGAGATTTTTGCCAAAATGACCAATGATGATCTGCTGCTGATCACAGCTGACCATGGTAACGATCCAACATACCGCGGTACAGACCATACACGTGAATATGTACCACTGCTTGCCTACTCTCCGCGCTTCAGCGAGGGCAAAAAGCTTGATCTGCGCAGCACATTTGCTGACCTTGGCGCAACCGTAGCCGAGAACTTTGGAGTGAAAATGCCGGAATACGGCACCAGCTTCCTGAAGGATTTGAAATAAGTTTTTCAAAACTGGATAGGGGAGGTCGGAGTAGCTTGGCTGCTCCGGTCCTGCCATCATAATAGACTAATTGTATAACTGGAGGAGATTCATTCATGAGTACACATATTGGAGCAAAACCCGGGGATATCGCAGAAACGATCCTTTTGCCAGGTGACCCTTTGCGTGCGAAATATATTGCAGATACGTACCTTGAAGATGTTGTATGTTACAACGAGGTTCGTGGAATGCTCGGTTACACAGGTACATATCAAGGACACCGGATTTCGGTGCAAGGTTCAGGGATGGGAATTCCGTCCTTCGCAATCTATGCTAACGAATTGATCAGCGAATATGGCGTAAAAAACCTGATCCGTGTGGGCACTTGTGGCGGTATGCAGGAGCATGTACGTGTACGTGACGTCATCCTTGCACAAGCAGCATGTACAGATTCAAGCATGAACAAACACGTATTCGGTGGTTATGACTTCTCACCAATTGCTACGTTCTCCCTGCTGAAAGAAGCCTATGTCCGTGCAACAGCTAAAGGTATGAAGATTCACGTCGGTAACGTATTCAGCTCCGATTCTTTCTACCGCGATGACCGTTCCGTAACCGAGAAGTTGATGAAACACGGCGTACTCGGCGTAGAGATGGAAACAACAGCATTGTACACTATCGCTGCCAAGTTTGGTGTTAACGCACTGACCATCCTGACGGTAAGTGACCACTTGCTGACAGGCGAAGAAACATCTGCCGAAGAACGTCAAAAAACGTTCAACGACATGATGGTAGTTGCCCTGGACACAGCAATCACACTGTAATTGTTGCATTTTATATTCATAATTAATTGCTGTGGATCGAAACTTTTGTTTTAAGCACGGAGTAAAGGACCCGGAATCGATTCTGAAGAAGCGTTAGCGTTCGCCTTTGTCTCCGAGTTTTCTCCATTGCAAATGGAATCAAAAAAACTTGGAGACAACAGCGATCGGAGGAACGATCCGGAGCCGTAACGGACTAACAACAAAGTGTTCAATACAATCAACACACACAAGGAGAGATCATCATGAGAATGGTAGACATTATTGCTAAGAAACGCGACGGAAAAGAACTGACAACTGCTGAGATTGATTTTGTTGTTCAAGGATACACACAAGGAGAAATCCCGGACTATCAAGTCAGCGCTTGGGCGATGGCAGTATTCTTCAAAGATATGACAGACAAGGAACGCGCTGATCTGACGATGTCGATGGTGAATTCCGGTGAAACGATCGACCTGTCCGCTATCGAAGGCATCAAAGTAGACAAGCACTCCACAGGAGGAGTGGGCGATACAACAACACTGGTACTTGCTCCGCTTGTTGCTGCGCTTGATGTACCTGTTGCCAAAATGTCCGGACGTGGACTTGGTCACACGGGTGGTACAACAGACAAGCTGGAATCCGTTGCTGGTTTCCACGTAGAGCTTGAAAAAGAAGAGTTCATTCGTCTCGTAAACGAACATAAGGTTGCAGTTATCGGACAGAGTGGTAACTTAACGCCTGCAGACAAAAAGCTCTATGCACTGCGTGACGTAACAGCTACCGTTAACTCCATTCCACTGATCGCCAGTTCCATCATGAGCAAGAAAATTGCAGCAGGTGCAGATGCAATCGTTTTGGATGTTAAAACGGGTGCTGGTGCATTCATGAAAACAACAGAAGATGCCAAAGAATTGGCACATGCCATGGTAAGCATCGGTAACAATGTTGGCCGTAAAACGATGGCTGTTATCTCCGATATGTCCCAACCACTGGGTCTGGCGATTGGTAACGCACTTGAAGTGAAAGAAGCCATCCTCACCCTGCAAGGTAAAGGTCCAAAAGATCTGGAAGAACTGTGCCTGGCACTTGGACGTCAGATGGTATTCCTTGCTGGCAAAGCAGATTCATTGGAGCACGCTGAGGAGAAATTGAAAGAAGTGATCCAGAACGGTAAAGCACTGGAGAAATTCAAAGATTTCTTGGCAAACCAAGGCGGAGACGCTTCGGTTGTGGATCATCCAGATCGTTTGCCACAAGCACAATATCTGGTTGAAGTCCCAGCAGACAAAGACGGCTATGTTGCCGGAATCGTCGCTGACGAAATCGGAACTGCAGCAATGCTACTCGGCGCAGGCCGTGCAACAAAAGAGTCCGAGATTGATCTCGCTGTTGGTCTGATGCTGAACAAAAAAGTGGGTGACCCAGTCAAAGCTGGTGAGTCCCTCGTAACGATCCATGCCAATCGTGAAGACGTAGCAGACGTCATCGCGAAGATCAAAGAAAACATTACAATTGCGGATCATGCCGATGCTCCTGTATTGGTTCATGATATCGTAACGGAATAATACAATCAGAGAAGACGAGATGTAATCTCGTATCTGACTGAACATGAAAGCCCCAAAGCGATGTAATCCATAGCTTTGGGGCTTTTTGTCGTAAAAGTACGCTGTTGTTACTACTACTAGCAACTACGGGCTCTTTATTTTCTCATAAGCCATCACCGAGTCCGCATTGGTGTAAATATAAGGCGTGGATGGCTCGGCTACAGGTGTCACCTTTGTGGCGCGAATTTCAATCGTATCCTTACCGTTCACCTGTGCAGAACCGATGCTGCCATCGATTTGCACCCAGCTGTCTGTAGGGAAGCTATCCGCTTCGGGGATGTGAATCATCACGCCAAAGGGAGCAGCATCTGCGGGGCAACACATGACGAGAAATCGACCCAGCGCAAAATGTGATTCATGATCCATGCTTTTGTCACGGTAGACAAACCCGGTTAACGAAATATCTTTGCCTGCAAATTGTCGCTGGAACATATCAATCGTGCCGAGGGTTTCAGAGAAAATTTCAGGATAGACTCGAATGACCTGTTCTGCATACAACTTCTCCGCCAGTTCAGCGAATTCGCGGCTATACTCGTCTGGGGGAATGAATTGTACTTTGGTAGCCGAAGCAGCCTGAACAGCCGTTGGTTGTTGTGTGAAATCTTGTACTTTCAATTGCGTTGCTGGATCAGGTAAAGGCTCTTTTCGACGAATCTCGGGAGGGGCATAGGTGAGAGACATGCCTTTCTGACTGGCCATGGAGCTGCCGAGAGCCCGATCAGGTAACAGAAACCCCAGCAACAAGGGGATAGCAATCAGACCATATACCATTAAGCTACGAAAGAACCCCGAGGGTGGTGGATGTTCACAGTCGCAATGAACCTCGTTTCTGCCGAACAGTCCGTGCCACGCCATGATAACGGCAATAAACAATAAGGGAACAGGACAGCATAATAGCAGTTTTTGCATGGTAGGAGCCAAATAATAATGAAGCGAATCACTTGAATTCAACTGAATAATGTACACTGCCACCCCGCCGATCCAGCCTGCACGGATCAGGTTATGCCATTGGATGACGTGTGACCTTGGAACAGGAGGTTTGGTCATCGTATAGACAGTGTGGTTCATAATCATCACCTCATCTCTATTCATAGTTAGTATGAAAGTTCATGTGATTAACCATTCAGGCCATGAAGTATGTTGCTCAACCTTTATACCAGTAGGTTAATCAACCACGAGCCGGCAAAAACGAGCGTAATAATCGCTAGACTTAGACCAATAACAAATCGGGTACGGAAGGTGGAGAGTAGCATGAGCGTGCTTTTGAAATCCAGCATCGGACCAAGTACAAGGAAGGATACCAGCGGCCCCAGTGCAAACGTATGTGAGAACGCAGAAGCCACAAAAGCATCAGAAGTGGAGCAGAGAGACAGTACATAAGCAAATCCCATCATGAACACATAGGAGGCAACAGGACCATTACCAAGAGAGATCAGATCGCTGCGGCTAATGAATGTCTGGATGCAGGCTGTAATCAGGGCACCGATCACCAGATATTTGCTCATATCGACAAATTCGTCTCCGGCGTGAATGAAGAAGCTGCGCCAGTTTTTTACATGCTTATGATCATGTGCATTTGCGTGCGCGTGAGGTTGCGCCATTTTAAAACCAGGATGTGTCTTAACCTCTGTCGCTGCGACTTTTGGCATCCGAAGAGGATTTCGACGAACAAACACATACACAAGCATCCCTATGGAAGCTGCTACAGCAAATGCCAGTCCCATACGGGCAATGGTAATCTCAGGATGGGAGGGAAAGGCAAGTAAGGTTGCCGTAAATACGATGGGATTGACTACGGGACCACTCAAGATGAACGTCACTGCGATATAGGCAGGCATGCCTTTGTGCATCAACCTTCTTACGACCGGGATCATGCCACATTCACAGATGGGGAAAATAATACCGAGTAGTCCTGCGACCAGCACACCGCCGATCGGATTCTTGGGTGTGAGTTTACGGACCATTTCTTCAGATACGAACCACTGCATGAGCGAGGACAATAACACACCCATGAGCAGAAAAGGTGCGGCTTCAAGGAAAATACCTATGAATACGGTTTTCATATTTTGCAAAGCTTCACTGTTCCATGCTTCCTTCAAGTCTGGAGCCATTGTGATCAACACGGGAACAAGAAATGCACAAGGGACCAGGAAGGACAGGAGCTTCAGATTGGCTGCCATTTTCATGAAACAGACCTCCACAACTAGGACTTTGCTAAAATATATGCTTGTACGTGCGGCAACATACATCATTCCTATGTTCTAATCAACATTTTTACGATTAATCAAGATTTTTCATCATATTAGATGTTGACATCGCACGACACATGGTCAGATTGATCCGAGAGAGATATTGAATACGGGACGTTTTGATTTTGAAAAAGCAAGCCAGTCCGCGGGTTGGATCCGCGAATTAATGAAAGAGGAACATACGCCGGAGACTGAAGAATATGGAATTCATTCATTTGTCTATCATCGTAGACGTCCATTCCACCCGGAACGCTTACTGCGTTGGATTGCGAATCGGCCAGATAACATCGTGCGATCCAAAGGTCTGATGTGGTTGGCAACAAGGAACCATATGGCAATCTCTTTCAGTCATGCAGGCACATCGAAGCAGCTTGCGCCAGCAGGAATATGGGTAGGTGCGATGAGTGAGGAGGGAAGGCAACTTCATTTTGGCGACACGCTGCCAAGCATACCGGACTGGGATGATGAGTGGGGTGACCGGGTAACCAAATTAGTATTCATCGGCAGTGACATGGACTGGGCGGAGATTGAACGTACATTGGATGAGACCCTTCTTACGGAGGAGGAGATGTTGATGAACTGGCGTGAACTGAAAGATCCTTTTCCAGCGTGGAGTTGAAGTGAAAAGAAAAGATCTTCAAGTGCAATAGTGCCCCTGAAGATCAATGATTATATTGCATTAATGACTTTAGCTAAAGTACAAATCGCCAAGATAAAAATCACCGTTGCCACTTTTTTGCGGACTAAACACAAAGGTAAGGTACACTCCATAGGAACCCGTCCATCCTTGTGGATAATAAATGGCTTTGTAGCTGTGTCTTGTTTTGGTTTTATCATCCATTGCAATCACTTTAAAATCAGCTGATTTCACATTAATCAACTGATCTGCATATTTAGTCAGCGTTTTTTTATCATTTGCTGCAATGATACCTTTGACTGTAGTCTTAAATTTATCTTTCTGGGAGTGCTTACCCAGATCAAAAATGTCGATCTCAGGATTTTCAATAACTTTAGCATCTATGTATTTATCAAATTCACTAGTGCTACCTGTTTTAAGTGCTTTACCATACATTTTGATCAATGTTAAAGATTCTTTCTGCAATTTGACTATCATCTGAGCGTCAGTTCCAGTCATCTTGATTGAGCCAGAAGTGCTTGAGTTACTTGAACTACTTGGTTTACTTGAATCTTCAGAACCTTTGGTACCTGTACTGCTGTTATTACTACTCGAACTGCTTGACTTACCGCTACCTGAATTAGTGATACTTACAACTTTGTTGCTAACATTCAGAGATACGTTGGCTCCGAGTGCTTCTGCTGTGGTACTTACAGGCAAGTATACATCACCGTCATATACCAGTGCATTCAGTTTGTCTCCAGCTTCATTCTTGGGTGTCCAAGACAAACCGTTTACTTTAAAGCTAATGTTGCTGTCGAGTGCTGCTTCAATATCTTGAATTCCGTTTGAAGCTGCTACACCCAGGGCACCGAAAGCCAAACTGCATGCTACCAATGACCCAATAAAAGTTGATTTTTTGATCTTCATCTAGTTCCTCCGTAGGTAAAGTATAATGCTACCAAAGAAGTATATCATATGAAATTATATTGTGCATACAAAATTTTACTGTAACAGATATAGAGTTGACAAAAGAAAAGCCATAGACTAATATCATTAAATAGTAATAATTACGATTAAGTAAGAGGAGGCAACAACCATGAGAGTCATTGTAACTTTAGCCTGCACCGAGTGCGGGGACCGCAACTATACAACAACGAAGAACAAACGTAACCATCCAGAGAGACTTGAGATGAAGAAGTACTCCCCACGTTTGAAGAAAATGACGATCCACCGGGAAACCAGATAAAATTTTTTTGTTATTTTTAAATCGTAATACTTACGAAAAGAGGGAGAGGCATGATACTATCCTCCATGCGTGATGTTGTATTTGGATATGGCAAAGAACCGGTCATTGATCAACTGTCGCTGGATATCCATGTGGGAGAGTTCATAGGCATCACAGGTCCCAACGGTTCTGCCAAAACGACCCTGTTAAAGCTGCTGCTAGGGCTATTGAAGCCCTGGAGCGGCACGATACATATGAATCCGCAGTTGAAACGTGGGAACAAGTCCAATATCGGTTATGTGCCCCAGCAGGTGGCATCGTTTAATAGTGGATTTCCCAGTACGGTGAATGAACTGGTCCGGTCCGGGTGTTACACCAGGCTGGGATTATTCCGCAGATTCACAGCAGAGCAGGATGCCATCGTTGAACGCAGTCTGCGGGAAGTTGGTATGTGGGATTATCGGAATACACGCGTCGGTGAGCTGTCTGGCGGACAGAAGCAGCGGATCTGTATTGCCAGAGCTATGGCTGGGCAACCGCAGGTTCTGGTACTGGATGAGCCAACAACTGGAATGGACCGCCACAGCCGTGAAGGATTTTACAATCTGATGCGCCACTATGTTGATGCTCATGGGATAACGATTATTATGGTTACTCATGGACTGGAAGAGATGGGAGATCGATTGGACCGAACGATTACTCTGGAGCGGCAAGAAAGTGAGGAATGGCAGTGTTTGAGTACGAATTCATGCAACGTGCCTTCTGGGCAGGTGGACTGATTGGAGTCATCGCTCCAATTCTCGGGGTCTATCTGATGCTCAGGCGGCAGGTCCTAATGGCAGACACGTTATCCCATGTCTCACTCGCAGGGGTTGCGCTCGGTTCGGTCATGAATCTTAACCCGGTAATCTGCGGATTCGCGATTGCAATTATCGGTGCATTACTGGTTGAACAACTGCGGCGAAGTTACCGAACCTACAGCGAGGTACCTGTGGCGATCATCATGACTTCGGGACTGGCTCTTGCTGTGGTTTTGATGAGTCTCAAAACCAATCTGTCCAAGTCCTTCAGCTCATACTTATTTGGATCTATTGTCGCGGTTAGCGATATGCAGTTGTGGATGATGGCAGGGGTATGTGTCATGGGTTTACTTTTTTTCATCCTGCTCCGAAGACCGTTGTATAACTTTACGTTTGATGAAGAGACAGCTTCCATTGGGGGCGTTCAGGTAAAAGGTTTATCGTTTGCATTTGCCATTCTGACAGGCATGACTGTAGCTTCAGCCATGCCGATCGTCGGTGTGTTGCTGGTGTCTGCTCTCATTGTGTTGCCTGCTGCCTTGGCACTAAGAGTGTCTCGCAGTTTTACAGCAGCGATTATTGTCGCGGTAATCACGGGGTTAATCGGTATTTTTAGCGGGCTCACAACATCTTACCATCTAAATACACCACCGGGAGGAACAATTGCACTCATCCTGTTGGTTATCCTATTGACTGGAATATCAGCGCAAAAGCTGATTGCACGATATAACCGCAAGCGTCAACGCAAAGAAACGAAATCACAGCACGTCATTCTGGTCAACCATTCTAGGAGGAATAGATCACATGAAATTCAGTAAAAAAGCTACGCTCGGATTGTTGTTCAGTCTCACACTTATCGTCGCAGGCTGCGGACAAAAATCCGCTTCTGATGCAAATACAGCTTCTACAGGCACTTCCGTTCCAGTCGAGACGGAAACCGC
Source organism: Paenibacillus sp. FSL H8-0283 (assembly GCF_045040675.1). Lineage (NCBI taxonomy): Bacteria > Bacillati > Bacillota > Bacilli > Caryophanales > Paenibacillaceae > Paenibacillus > Paenibacillus sp. FSL H8-0283. The sequence continues at coordinate 3,842,200 of NZ_CP150295.1, read as the reverse complement.
AAAATTAAACGTGCAGGTCAGCTTCTACCCGATGTATGAGTTCACCAAAAATGTGGCAGGTGATCTGGCCGATGTGCATACACTCGTTCCAGTAGGAATGGAGCCCCATGATTGGGAGCCTACACCACAAGATATTGCCAGCATTGAAAAAGCGGATGTGCTTGTATACAACGGTGCGGGCATGGAATCTTGGATTGATCAGGTCACCGGAAGTCTGAGCAATGCTTCACTCATTCAGGTGGAAGCGAGCAAAGGCATCAACCTTCTTGAAGGTGGAGAGCATGAACACCATCAAGAAGATTCAGAGGCAACAGAACATGACCACGATCATGAGCATGCGAATGAAGCGACTACAGAACAACACGACCATGATCATGACGCAGAGGCAGAAGCAGGACATGATCACGGTGGACTCGACCCCCACGTATGGCTGTCACCTGCATTGGCTGTAAAGGAAGTGCGCAATATTGAAGCAGGTTTGGCGCAGGCTGCCCCGGAACATGCCGAACAGTTCAAGCAGAATGCAGATGCCTACATTGCTCAACTGGAGTCACTGGATCAGGACTTCAAGGCGGCTGTGACGGATAGCAAACGTAAGGATTTCATCACACAACACGCTGCATTTGGTTATCTTGCCAAGGAATATGGATTGCAACAGGTGCCCATCGCAGGATTGTCTCCTGAGCAAGAACCTTCAGCAGCGCAGATGGCATCTGTCATTGATTTTGCAAAAGAGCATCAGGTGAAAACGATTTTCTTCGAAACACTGGTTTCATCCAAAGTGTCTGAGACAATCGCAAGTGAAGTGGGGGCCAAGACGGCTGTATTGAATCCGATTGAGGGACTCACCGAGGAAGAAATTGCGGCGGGAATGGACTACATTAGCGTGATGAGACAGAATCTGGAGGCTCTGAAACTGGCACTAAACGAATAATTAAAAATCAGTTTGATGCCTGTCACCGAAAAAGGTACAATAATACAACATGCTGAGGAATGGATCGCCATTCCTTTGCCTTTTTGCAAAGCAGAGAGCACAGTGATGTGCTCTCTCTTTGTTTAATAAGGTGACCGGATCAAGGAGAACAGGAGGACGCATTGCATGAATTTAAATGAGGAACATGAAGTGCTGTTAAGTGAACAGCCTGCCCATCTGTGGAGACGGCGTAAGCTGGAGCTGATGCACTGGACGGAACGTGATAAACATACAGTATCCGCGAAGAAAACAGAGATTTGGAACGGTGTTGAAGTTGATGCCGAACTCGTGAAGGCATTGTCCATACTTCAGAGTGCGGGCGTGAGGACGGAATTTTCATGTGCAGGGGTGAGTCCGCTTGATGAACCTGTCGATCATTCCCTTTATGCTTATGTTACCCTGATACAAAGTGAGGTTGCAGATCAATTCGTGCACTATGCTATCGGTCGGATGCGGAATCGACTGCTCGTTACGCTAGAGGCCGAAAAGGGCCGCTATGATCTATCTTCTTTTTTCATTGGACACAATCGGAGCTTCTGCTGGTGGATCGAGCACTGTGCCTTACAGTTCGGAAGCCGAAACGAATCGAGTGAAAAAAGCGTAGTATAAAGGATAGGCTTGTTTACTTGAAGGTAAAGGAGGTATGGCACGATTGAATAAGTGGGTCAAAACGATACTGTTCCTACTAGGCTCCGTCTTTCTTACACGATTCATCCCATTTTCGTCCTTGTTCCGTAACCTGGATACGATGATTCACGAATTCGGTCATGCACTAATGACACTGGTATTGTCCGGTAAAGTGCTGCGCATTGAATTATACGCTGATCATAGTGGTGTAACTTACTCTTCCATGCTGACGCCAGGCAGATCGATCCTGGTTTCTCTGGCGGGATATATCAGTGCATCACTGTTCGCCTTGCTGTTGTTTTACCTATACCGCAAAGGCTTGCACATGTGGGGACTCGGTATTATGACGGCTGTCGCTCTGGTGTCGCTCCTGTTATATGTAAGAGGGGAGTTCGGCATGTTATGGCTGACCGGGTTCATCGTACTGAACGTTGTCATTATGATTTTTGGTGCCAAGATCGTGAAGTACTATTATCTGTTACTGGCGTTTCTTACGCTGGAAGAGTCGGTTGTTAGTGCGGTATACGTTGGATTTATGTCCTGGACTCAGCCTTCACGGGCAGGGGATGCAGCGAATCTCGCTCAACAGACATTCCTTCCCGCGCTGTTCTGGGGCACGTTGTTCGCTTTGTTTGCACTGTGGTGTGCCAAGGGAGCACTCGGTCTCTTTTTCCGCAAAGAAGGCACTTCGCGATCGTCACGGTCTCGGGGATTACGAAGAGCGTAATGGATATAAAGTTATATCAAAGCAAAGAAGGCACTTCCTTTCTTCATAAAAGGATAGTGCCTTTTGTTTTTGGACTTACAATCTGATATTAAAGTCTGATATTAAAGATTATTGAACCTAATCTCCAAGATTATCCCATAACACATAAAAGTAATAAATCTCTTCCATAATCGCCTTATCATCCTCTGCCGCAACGCCGCCCTTGATCCGAGCAAGCGTGCCCAGAATATCATATATTGATTCACGTTCCACACTGAACTGAATGCGGTTGACGACTTTATCCCAGGCCTTCATTGCGTAATTAACTTGAGACTTGGCTTCAGTCCATTTTTTACCCTCAACCTGTTTCTCTAACGTTTGTATAGATTCAAGCAAGCGATCATCGGTGCCAAAGGGCTTTTTGAGAAAGGCTCCGCTAGCCATAATCGCAACGAACACAAGAATGAGGAAGATCGGAAGCACATATAACAGCCAGAAACGCGTTTTCATTCAACCGCCTCCTTGATGTAAAGAGTTTAGAAAGGTCCCTCATAATCGCCCATATCGATTTTTTCGGTGATTTTATCTTCGAACAGATCAACATACAATTTGTCATTAGGCAATATGGCGGCAAAAGCAATATCCTGTATCGTGATCTTTTGTTTCTTAAGCTGTTCACTGAGCCAGTTGATATCTTTATTTCTTTCCTCCAGATTTTGCTTAATCAGCAGGCCATCAATGATAATCTCGGTCATCAGTTTGCTCTTGGGCGGGTGCATATGCATGTCTTTGGCGGTTACAGGCTGATTCTCAGGTTTCAAAACAACCGAGAGGCTACCATCCGGTTCCAGAATCGCATAATCCAAAGTCGTAATATCAAATACATCCTTTTGCCGCAGCATCATGGTCAATTCATCAAATTTGACTCGCATTTTACTCAGGTTTTGTTCAAGAATTTTACCGTTCTGGATGATCAATGTAGGATCAGAGTCCATTAGTTTGGAAATGGTGCGATTTTTCAGCGTAATATACTGAAAGATGATCGTAATGATTGTGAAAATGGTCAAGGCCACAAAATGAATCCACGCCTTGGAGGAAAGATCGGTTGCAAAAGTCCCGGCAATGGAACCGATTGTGATACCGTTAATGTAATCAAAATACGTCAAGTTACCCATCTGCTGTTTGCCCAGCACCCTTGTATAGATGATCAGGGTCAGAAAGGCAATAATAGACCGTACGGCAACAACCCATGTTTCTTCCATCATATATGTATCACCTTCCTTTATTTCACCGTAGCTGTAATAAGAGATTGTTTAAAAAGTTTGCTTTTGAACATGTATTATAACAAGCTTTTCCTATGCTGGAGGATCTTATGCTTGAACGCAAAAAACCGAAACCTGGGTATGTATCCCAAGCTTCGGTTTCATTAAATACCTATATTAGTTGAACTGATTCATTTACACGTTAATCATTATACACCTGAATAGGCCATAAATCCGCCATCTACCGGAATGACTGTGCCAGTGACAAAGCCGGATTGTCTTTCATCCGCAAGCCACATTAATGTGCCAAGCAGGTCTTCCGGTTTGCCAAAGCGGCGCATGGGTGTATGCGCAATAATTTTACTGGAACGCTCCGTAGGTGAGCCGTCTGGTTGCAGTAATAGATTACGGTTCTGCTCGGTCAAGAAAAACCCGGGTGCAATAGCGTTGACACGAATACCGGATTCGGCCAGATGAACGGCGAGCCACTGCGTGAAGTTGTTAATGGCTGCCTTCGCAGCGCTGTACGCTGGAACTTTCGTCATGGGCGATGGGGCGCTCATGGAAGAAATGTTTATGACAGTAGCGGGAACATCACGCTCTATCATATGTTTTGCAAAGATCTGAGTAGGGATGAGAGAACCGACAAAATTCAGATCCATCACCTGACGAAATCCCTCTACACTTACATCGAAAAATGTAGTGACATCGCTCTTTTCCAGATCTTCCAATCTGAAAATTTCATTGGTGGTGTTGGCACTGGCGTTATTGCCACCGGCGCCATTGATCAGAATATCACATGGTCCGAGCTGTTCCAGCACCGCATCTGCCGCTGCTTGCACACTATCGGCCTGGGTTACGTCACAGGCAATAGCAATCGCTTTGCCACCGGCAGCTTCTATCGCAGATACAACTTCCTGTCCCTTGGACACCGTGCGGTTCAGGATGGCTACACTTGCACCGTGCCGAGCGAGTTCTTCCGCCATGGAGCGGCATAATACTCCGGCACCTCCGGTGATTACAGCTGTTCTACCTTCAAGACGAGATGAGCGTTCATATTGGTGTTCACTCATGCTTTTGCCCTCCTTTGCAGGGAATCCCAGACACCCCAGAGATACATGATCCCCAAAGCCCGGTCATAGAGTCCATAACCAGGTCGGCACTGTTCTCCCCAGAGATGACGACCGTGGTCGGGTCTTGCATAACCTTCATAACCGATATCGTGATAAGCCTCAACAACCCCTGCAATATCAACACTTCCATCCTGACTGCGATGTGAGGTTTCGATAAAGTCGCCGTTATCGTAGATTTTTACATTACGAATGTGGGCAAATGGAATCCGATCCTTGAACTCGTGTATCATCCCGATAATGTCATTATCAGCATTCGCTCCCAAAGAGCCACTGCATAGTGTCACGCTGTTGTAAGGGCTATCATAAAGATTCAAATATTTCCGAACATTCTCCTGACTTGTAATAATCTTTGGTAATCCAAAGATTGGCCATGGCGGGTCATCCGGATGGATGGCCATTCGAATCCCCAGCCGTTCGGCTGTAGGAATAATCTCTTGCAGGAAATAACGTGCGTGCTCCCACATATGATCCTCGGTTACATCCTTGTAGGCTTCGAACAGACCTGTTAAATACTGCAATCGTTCTGGTTCCCAACCTGGCATGGTGAGTGCGGAGTTTTCGGTAATGCGTCGAACCAGTTCCAGGGGTTCTATATCCGCGAGTTTACTGTGCTCATAGAAGAGGGCAGTTGAGCCATCCTCCATTTCCTTGTGCATATCCGTGCGAAGCCAGTCGAAGATCGGCATAAAGTTGTAACAGATGACCTTCACACCCACCTGAGCCAGTTTCTCCATTGTTTTAATATAATTTGCAATGTATTTATCCCTTGATGGCAGGCCCAACTTGATATCCTCATGGATGTTCACACTCTCAACGACATCCAGATGTAACCCGGCCTTGTCCGCTGCTGTTTTGACAGCGAGTATTTTGTCCATCGGCCATTCCTCGCCAGCAGGAACATCGTGCAGTGCCCACACAATACCTTCAACACCCGGAATCTGCCTGATATGATCCAGCGTTACCGTATCATTGCCTTCGCCGAACCAGCGAAAAACCATTCTCATCACGTTCACCTCATCATGAATAGTAGGAAGAAAAATTCAGTCATTGAAAATAGGACGGATATGTATCCTGCAGGACAGCCAAATCGGTGACAGTTAAATGCAAATGTTCCTGCATCAGTCGCTCTGCTGTGTCGGCATCATGCTGCTGAATGGCCTTAACCATAGACCGGTGCTGTTCAATCAGGTGATCCCACTGGTGGTCCGAGGACAGGCGTAACATGCGACTTCGATTCAAATGTACATTCATCTGCTGGATAACAGTCCAGGTGTTGCTTTTGTTGCAGCCTGCAAAAAGAGTGCTATGGAATTCCTCATCCAATTGGAACATTCGTTCATCATCCGGTTTGACTCTGCATTCCTGTTGCCACGCAAGGTTCTGTTCAAGAGCTACCATCTGTTCGTTCGGAAAATTCTCGCAGGCTAGCCTGATTACGGCTCGTTCGAGCTGTTCACGCATGAACCGTGCTTCCTCAACGAGATCGACCTGAATCAGAGAGACGTATGTGCCACGCTGTGGATACACTTCGAGCAGACCTTCCTGTGCAAGCCTTACAAAACTTTCTCGAACAGGTGTCCGGCTTACCTGAAACTCCAGCGAAATTTCCTTCTCAGAAATAGCTGTTCCCGGAGGCATTTTCAGACTCAAAATGAGTTGTTTCAGCGTGAAGTAAACGACATCTCGCGTTGAGTAAGATTGCTTATTATTCATGGAAGACATATTGCTCGCAACAGGCAACAAACCGGCTTTGGATGATAACTTTGGGGTATATTCCACAACTTCAACTCCTTCAATGACATACTACCATACTTGTATGGTAGTATGGAAGCGCTTTATAAGCATTATATTAAATTTAGTTGATGGTTCACTTGCAGTTCAAGTGATTAAAGAGTACAATTCAGTCATTAGGTTCGAATGTTTAAACCAACAGACATCAAACAGAGAAATATACGTAGAAATAATGAAGAAGAAATAGTATAGAGGTGAAACCATGGGACAAAAAGCAATTAACGTTTTTCAAACCTGTATTCCGTTATTTCAGGTGTTAAGTGACAACCATCGTCAATCCATTTTGCTGACACTTACCGAGAAGGGCAGAATGACGGTGAATGAAATTACCGAACAATCCAGCCTATCCCGTCCAGCCATATCTCATCATCTCAAGCTGTTGTTAGAGAAAGGGCTTATATCTGTGGAACAGAAGGGCACACAGCGTTATTATTCGGCTTCATTGAATGCATCGGTGGAACTGCTGAAGGAACTGGTAGCTGCTTTGGAAGAAGAGTGTCTGTAGATTAATAGTGATCAAACATGCTTTTGCATGTGTCTTATAGGTTCGTAAGTTTAAACGCTTGATCAATAATGAATAGAGGAGTATGTATATATGACAACGACTATACAGGAAGTAACCAGTCAGGAAGTTGAACAGATTTTGGAGCAACAACGACAGTTCTTTCGTTCCGGGGCAACAAGATCGGCAGAAGCTCGAATTGCACGTCTGACCCAACTGAAGCAGGCCATTCAAAAGTACGAATCCAGACTGACAGAAGCTCTCTATCAGGATTTGGGCAAAAGTGAGTTCGAATCTTACACAACCGAGATCGGATTTATGATGGACAGCATCACACACACCATTCGTAAAGTGAATAAATGGGTGAAACCCGTTAAAGTGAAAACGCAAATGGCGCTCCTGGGTTCCAAAAGTTATATCATACCCGAACCCTACGGGGCGGTTCTGATTATCGGACCGTTTAATTATCCCTTTCAACTCTTAATCGAACCATTGGTAGGTGCTATTGCAGCAGGTAACACAGCCGTGCTCAAAGCGTCAGAGAATACACCTGCGGTGTCCGCTGTTGTCCGTGAAATGATTGCGAGCGTATTCGAACCAGCATACGTACAAGTGCTTGATGGTGCAAAAGATACAACGACAGCGCTGATTAACGCGCCATTCGACTATATCTTTTTTACAGGCAGTGTACCGGTAGGCAAGATTGTGATGGAGGCAGCTGCCAAAAATCTCGTCCCCGTTACGTTAGAACTGGGAGGCAAAAGTCCGGTCATCGTTGATGAACAGGCGGATATCAAAGTAGCTGCGGAGCGCATCATATGGGGCAAACTGCTCAATACAGGACAGACCTGTATCGCACCCGATTATTTACTTGTGCATGAGCGCGTGAAGGGACAGTTAGTTACAGAGATGAAGGCAGCGATTGTGTCCTTCTTTGGTTCGGATATCCAGCACAACAAGGACTATGGGCGAATCGTGAACAAGGGACATTTTAAACGTCTGACGACTCTGATCGAAAGAGATCAGGCCAAAGTGATATATGGAGGAGCTTCGGATGAGGAAGATCGCTTCATTGAACCTACACTGATTGATGCGGAGTCCTGGGATGCAGCAACGATGGAAGATGAGATTTTTGGACCGATTCTGCCGATCATTAGTTATCGTAACCTGGATGAAGCTATTGTAGAGATCGTAAAGCGGCCGAAACCACTCGCCTTGTATCTGTTTACTTCCGACACCCGGGTTCAGGACAAGGTGCTGCGCGAAGTTTCTTTTGGAGGCGGCTGCATTAACGATACCATCACGCATGTAGCGAATCCACGTCTGCCGTTTGGCGGTGTTGGTCATTCCGGTGTTGGCTCGTATCATGGGCAGTACAGCTTCGAAACCTTCTCTCATCTCAAAAGTGTACTGAAAAAAAGCACCAAATTGAATCTGCCGATTCTGTATCCACCGTATGATAACAAGCTGAAGCTGATTAAGCGTTTGTTGAAATAACACTTCATATTAAATACAGAGAACATCTTGAATCGAATTATGAAAAAGTTGAATCAAGCCCGACAGCCTGCTACTGGACCTATTCCAGAGCAGGCTGTTCCTGTCGGTAACGGGAGGGTGACATGCCGGACCAGCGCTTGAATTGACGACTGAAATGGGCAATATCCTTATAACCAAGCATGACGGCAATATTTTGAACGGACAGCTTCGGATTGCCCAGAAGAAGCTTCGCTTCATGCAAGACCAACTGGGATAATACAGCACGAGGAGACTGTCCGAACACCTGCTTAAACACGCGATTACAGTGAGAAGAACTGATGCCCAGCTCTGCTGCAATATCATCAATGCCATAGTGACCGTTGGACTCGTGTCCCTGTTTGAATTGCTGACTCATCAGGCCTTGCAACCGATTACGAATCTGGTGGGCGAGTTCGATCTTCTCGTGTCCGTCGGTAAACCAGTGAGCTGCCTCTTTCGAGACCGCCTCCCACAGATGGCCAAATAGTTCAAATACCGCAGATTGAAGCTGCATACGCTGTACCATCGTATTTGCTGTTTCATCATCCGCAGATGACATCAATTTGCGCAGAACCGGCTCAATCTGCTGTGTAACCGGACTATCCGCACTGAATCGCACTTGTTTGATGCGCGCCAGCAACGATAGGAACAACTGATCATCAATGTCAAAATGCATGCAAAAATACGTGAATCCCTTACCGTTATGGCTCTGACTTGAATGAATGCTTCCCGGAGGAATCAGGAGCAGTTCGCCAGTCTTTTGAATGTATAGGGTACCATTCACCATCATGCGTTGCTCGCCTTCCGTGACATAATTCAATTCATATTGAGGGTGCTCATGTGCCGGATAATCCCAGTCCATACCCACACTTCGTAAATGAATGGCAAACAGATTGACTGTTGTTTGTACATCTGGATAAAAAACTTCATGGACACTTTCTCCCAAAGTAGGAGGCAAATACGTTGAAGACATGGAAGATCCTCCTTCATAAGAGGTTGTTCAAAAAATGTGATTTTGATTACGCACGTATATCTAATGGAATGTTTTTGTGTAACCGCTTTAATCTATTATAGTCTATCAGCTTGATTTGGGTAAATATCCGATTGATTTGATCATGGTCGGAGGTGGAACCACGTGTTAGGATGGGGCTAATGAAAACGTATGCAACCATTCTGAGAGGGGTTATGATTCATGAAAACATCCAAATCCATCTTTTATAATGCACATCACGCACCGATTGGTGCTTTTGCGAGTTTTACACTGGGTTACAAAGGAGCCAAAGGCGGGCTCGGTCTTGAACTCGGCAAGCCGGCTGACCAGAATGTATATATTGGATTACAATCTCGCGATGGCGACAATTATCAGGCGCTTCCTTTTTATGAAGCTTCCGAGGATGAGAGCAGCCGCTATGATGTAGAGAAGTTGGAGAATGGGGACACTGCGTCGACAACAGCGACCAAAGTTCCACAACCTCTTATTACGGCTTTTCGCGATGAAGATATTACCCGTGAATTTACCTCAGGTACGGATACGTGGACTGCTGGAGATCTGACGTTCCGTATCTACTCGCCTGTACGTCCAGTACCTGATCCAACGAATGGGGATCGTGAAGAATTAATGGATGCACTCGTACCTGCCGTATTGGTTGAGATGAGGATTGACAATACGGCAGGTCAACAACCCCGCAAAGCCTACTTTGGTTATCAGGGCAATGATCCGTACTCTGCGATGCGTCTGATTGGGGGACCGGAAGGTGGCTCCATCACAGGTGTGGGACAAGGTCGACTTACAGCGATTATGTCAGCAGATGATGGACTGTGGCCCGCACGCGGATTTACGCTGGAGAAACTGTTGCAGGAGAAACATCGGGAGAATCTGGCATTTGGACTTGGCTCAACCGCTGCACTACTGATGGAGGTGCCGGCTGGAGAGAAACGTACGTATCAATTCGCAGTATGTTTCTATCGCGGGGGCATTGTGACGACAGGAATGGACACAACGTATTGGTATACGCGGTACTTCTCCGATATTCAGGCAGCAGGAGAGTATGCACTTCAACGCTTCAGTGAGTTGACTGCATCCTGTGGAGAGGTTGAACAACGCCTTGGATCGGCTGCTTTGACCGAAGATCAATCATTCATGCTTGCTCATTCCATTCACAGCTATTATGCCAGTACTCAACTGCTGGATGCCGATGGCGAGCCGCTATGGGTGGTGAACGAAGGGGAGTATCGGATGATGAACACACTTGATCTGACGGCTGATCAGTTGTACTTCGAGCTTGCCTTGAATCCATGGACGGTGCGTAATGAGCTGGAGTGGTTTGTGAAACGATACAGTTATACGGATCAGGTTCGTTTCCCGGGGGAAGAGAAGTTATATCCGGGCGGAATTACCTTTACCCATGATATTGGTGTTGCCAATGTGTTCTCACGCCCTGGACACTCGGCATATGAGCTGGTTGGCATTGACGACTGTTTCTCACAGATGAGCCACGAGGAGCTGGTGAACTGGCTCTGCTGCGCGACAGTATACATTGAACAGACACAGGATCAAGCTTTTGTGAAAAACATGTTGCCTGTTATCCAGGATTGCTTCGAAAGTATGCTTAATCGTGACCATCCCGACGCAGAGCAGCGTAACGGTCTGATGGGTCTGGATAGCAGCCGTACCCAAGGTGGAGCGGAGATTACAACCTACGACAGCCTGGATGTGTCACTTGGACAGTCTCGCAATAATATCTATCTGGCGGGTAAATGTTGGGCGGTCTATGTTGCATTGGAGAAGCTGTTCGCAACTGAGAAGTTGGCCGATCTGTCCCATCAAGCTGGACTTCAAGCGGATCGCTGCGCTGCCAGTATTGCTGCACAGTTGACTGATGGCGGCTACATACCGGCTGTGATTGCAGAAAATAATGATTCTCGAATCATTCCGGCGATTGAAGGTTTGGTGTTCCCGTACTTTACAGGCTGTGAAGCAGCACTGGATGTCAATGGTCGTTTTGGACCTTATCTGAAAGCACTCCAAACTCATCTGAAGACGGTTCTTGTACCGGGAACATGTCTGTTCGAAGATGGAGGCTGGAAACTGTCCTCAACAAGCAATAACTCGTGGCTGAGCAAAATCTATTTGTCCCAGTTTATCGCTAGAGAGCTGCTGGGTGTGGAATGGAATGAGACAGGCAAGGCTGCAGACGCGGCTCATGTCAACTGGCTGCTGCATCCGGAGGAATCCTACTGGTGCTGGAGTGATCAGATCCTGTCTGGTGTGGCGGTTGGCAGCAAGTACTATCCGCGTGGTGTAACGTCGATCCTATGGCTACTCGAAGGAAAAGGGAATCACCTTGGGCAGATCTATGCCAGCAAGGAGGCGGTACAATGAGCCAATCCGTCGTTCAATCTGCTTTGTCGGGTCCACAGTACGATGCGTGGCTGGGGTATCACTCTGAATTGCCAAGAGCGAATGAGTTTACCAAAAAGACGGCTCCTGCATGGAGCAAACTTATACTGGCGGAAGAGAACCATGGAGTGATCACAACAGCTCTGACCGAACTTTCACGGGGACTGGAGAGGTTATATGGCGTGAAACCGTCGGTCAGTCATCTGTCTGATGCTCAGGAAAATGAACGGGACAATCTCGCTTCCGCTCCCGCAATACGAATCGGCACTTGGACAGGGAGCGATTCCGTGGCTGGGTTGTTCAGCGAGACAGAGCGTTCAACTGTTCAAGGGGAAGGGTACATCATTCGTGAGAACGAGACCGAGGGTGTACTCGTCATTGGGTCAGAGACTCCCCAAGGTGTGCTGTATGGTGCATTTCATCTGCTTCGAGAGCTGACAATGGATCAAGGAAGTGCACATGAGGCGGATGACGCTGTGAATAAGTGGAGCTTCATTACAGAACAGCCAACCAATGCGCTACGGATGATTAATCAGTGGGATAACGTGGACGGCAGCATTGAGCGTGGTTACGCAGGAGACTCCATTTTCTATGATAACGGGGAATTTACGCTGGACTTGGTACGCATCCGGGATTACGCACGTTTGCTCGCTTCCACGGGAATCAATGCCATATCGATCAACAACGTCAATGTACACCGCCGTGAGAGCCTGTTTCTGACGGAACGTTATCTTAGTGATGTGGCGAAGGTTGCCGCTGAATTCAGAGCGTATGGTATTCGATTGTTCCTGTGCGCCAACTACGCAAGTCCAATTGAGATTGGTGGATTGCGTACAGCTGATCCGCTGGATGCGCAAGTACGGGAATGGTGGAACATTCAAACGGCCAAGGTGTACGCAGCGATTCCCGATTTTGGCGGTTACCTGATCAAGGCAGACTCCGAGAATCGTCCGGGACCGTTCACGTATAACCGTGATCATGCCGATGGTGCGAACATGTTGGCTGAAGCCCTTCGGCCATTCGGTGGATTGGTCATCTGGCGTTGCTTCGTCTATAACTGCAAGCAGGACTGGCGGGATCGTTCCACAGACCGTGCGCGGGCAGCCTATGACCACTTTACGCCGCTGGACGGGCGTTTTGCCGAAAATGTCATTTTGCAGATCAAAAACGGGCCGATGGACTTTCAGGTGAGAGAGGCGGTATCCCCGCTGTTCGGCGCCATGGAAAATACAAATCAGGTGATTGAATTTCAGATTACACAGGAGTATACCGGGCAACAACGTCATCTCTGTTATCTGGTTCCCCAGTGGAAAGAAGTATTGGACTTTGACACATACGCCAAAGGCGAAGGTTCAGAGATCAAGCGAATCGCGGACGGTTCTCTGTATAAACGACCATACAGTGGCTTCGCCGCAGTATCCAATATTGGTGCAGATGCCTGTTGGACAGGACATCCACTCGCGCAGGCGAATCTATATGGATATGGAAGACTTGCGTGGAACCCGGAGCTGTCCGCGGAAGAGATTGCTGATGAGTGGGTGAGACTCACATTTGGACATGAAGACGAAGTTGTGCGGCAGGTTACGGGCATGCTTTTGAATTCACTAGATATCTATGAGAATTATACTGCGCCTCTCGGTGTGGGTTGGATGGTTAATCCGGAACATCATTACGGGCCGAATGTAGATGGATACGAGTATTCCAAATGGGGAACGTATCACTTTGCCGATTGTCATGGCATTGGTGTAGATCGAACCGTGAACAGCGGTACAGGATACACTTCACAGTATCACCCTGAGAATGCTGATCGCTATGAGTCTGTAGACACCTGTCCGGATGAGCTGATCTTATTTTTCCATCACGTGCCGTACACCCATGTTCTGCATTCGGGTAAAACGGTCATTCAGCATATTTATGATACACACTTTGAAGGTGTTGCGCAGGCGCAGGCGTTAGCCGAGACATGGAGAGGGCTGGAGGGCAAAATCGACCCGGTTATTTTCAGTAAAGTTGCTTCATTACAGGACAACCAGGCCGAACATGCCAAGGAATGGCGGGACATGATCAATACGTACTTCTATCGCAAGAGCGGCATTGCGGATGAACAGGGTCGAACTATCTATTGATTGGTGATGTGAAGAAAGAAGATACCTTGTTTTCTTTGATGTACAATAGACAGCATGGACATACATGAGGAGGAGAACCGTATGGGACAATATCAACTGCCCGAGACCATGAAAGCTGCTATCATGACAGAGCCAGGACACATTATTATTGAGGAACAACCCGTCCCGCAACCGGCAGCGGATGAGGTGTTAATCCAGGTAATGGCCGTCGGGGTGTGTGGCTCGGATGTGCATTATTTTGAACATGGACGCATTGGCAGATTTGTGGTGGAGAAACCGATCATTCTGGGTCATGAGTGTGCGGGGATCATTGCTGCTGTTGGCTCGAACGTATCCCGTCTGAAAACAGGGGATCGAGTTGCTATTGAGCCTGGGGTGACTTGCGGACGTTGCTCGGCATGCAAGGAAGGTCGTTATAACCTGTGTCCGGATGTACAATTTCTAGCGACCCCTCCGGTGGATGGGGCATTTGTACAGTACATGGTGATACGTGAAGATATGGTATTCCCGATCCCGGATCATCTGTCTTATGAGGAAGCAGCTATGAACGAGCCATTCTCTGTTGGTATTCACGCTGCACGCCGCAGCAAGTTGGCTCCGGGTACAACCCTGGCGATTATGGGTATGGGTCCCGTTGGACTCATGGCTGTGGCTGCTGCCAAATCTTTCGGTGTAGAGAAGATCATTGTAACGGATCTGGAGGAAGTTAGGCTGGAAGCAGCTCGCCGCATGGGTGCCACTCATACCATTAATGTGCGGAATGAAGATGCGCTGGCTGTGATTCGCGAGTTAACAAATGGTGTGGGTGTGGATACCGCATGGGAAACAGCGGGGAATCCGAAGGCGCTACAATCTGCTCTGTATTCACTTCGACGTGGAGGAAAACTTGCGATTGTGGGCCTGCCTGCACAGGATGAGATCGCACTTAATGTTCCATTTATTGCGGACAATGAAGTTGATATCTATGGCATATTCCGTTATGCCAATACGTATCCGGCAGGAATTGAGTTCCTGAGCTCCGGCCAGCATGACGTGATGTCTCTGATTACAGATCGTTATTCACTCGAAGAGACACAGCAAGCGATGGAGCGTGCATTACACAATAAAAGCGGCAGTCTGAAGGTCATGGTATATCCGAATGGTATGTAAGAACAACCTGGAAGAGTCCTGCGGTTAAGGACTCTTTTTTTGTTTTTTGCAAAAAAAGTATGGGTCAAGCTCCCATAACATGGTATAATTCATGAAGATTTTAATATATAAATGGATACACACCATATTGGTGAATAAGTACTTAGCGAAAGGAACTGAAGGTTGTGAGAGTACATGAATTTATGATACACGCTGATTTTCATCGGGATGATCTGATGTCGGTATCTTCTCAAGCGTCACGTTTTTCCTCGGATATTATTTTGTCGTATATGGAGTCTGAGCATGAGCATCGTGTAGATGTCAAAAGCCTGCTTGGAATGGCGTTACTACCCATTCGATATGGTAGTGTTGTCAGATTACAGACAAGAGGCAGGGATGAACTGGAGGCTTTGGAGTACATGTTGAATGTACTGGAGAAAGGGACGGCGTGACACTCGATTAGGTGCAAAGTCACAGATATCATATTTTTTTTAGTTATTCCTCAAAACCTGCTGGTACTTTGTCCAAAAAAAGAGTATAATAAAATGTAGTTTGATTCTAAAGAAGTACCCATATTAAAGGAGTGTAAATAGATTATGCCAAAAGTTGACATCCATCCAAAGACACAACTCGTAATTTTTTACGATGCAAGTGCTGATTTCAAATTCCTGAGTTCTTCCACGAAGTTCTCTAACGAAACTATGGAATGGGAAGACGGTAACTCTTACCCAGTAATCCGTGTGGACACTAGTTCCGCATCCCACCCGTTCTTCACTGGTAAACAAAGAAACGTGGATATCGGTGGCCGTGTTGATAAATTTAACCGTAAATACAACATCACCAAATAAGTTTGTCCATACATTACAAAAAAACCTCGGGATTTGTCCTGAGGTTTTTTTGTGTACATATTCAGGGTAAAGGCTAGTGAATTTTACTTGAAATTAATATTTGTAACTATATAAATTGAGATAAACATTTACACAAAACGGAGAGGACAGAAAGAACCTGAAGAAGTGGAGCGTTCGCCTTTATCCCCGGATTTAACCTTTATAAAAGGAATCAAAAAAATCTGGGGATAACAGCGATCGGAAGGTTGTTGTGTCATCGAAGTGACCAGTGTAAATATTCCTTAGTTCAATTTATATAGAAATATCCATTTCATAAAAATTAATTCAACCAATTATTGCGCTTACAACACATTCGGATGTACACTAGGAAACGAGTACGAACATATTGGAGGAGGAAATAGAGATGAGCAGCATCACACATATGGTAACGTTTACACTTTACGCGGGTAAAGATACACCGGAGGCCGAAGCCTTTTTGAAGGAAAGTTCAGATGCACTGGCTGTCATTCCTGGGGTAGAGCAATTTCAGGTTCTGAAACAGGTAAGTGAGAAGAATGAGTTTGACTACAGTTTCTCGATGGTCTTTGTGGATCAGGCTGCGTATGATGCATATAACAATCACCCGGTTCACCGTCAATATGTAGAAGAGCGTTGGGAAAAGGAAGTCAGTCGCTTCCAGGAAATTGATCTCATTCAACATCATAATTAATAGTCTCCACATATAGGGAAAAAGT
Organism: Paenibacillus sp. FSL H8-0283; assembly: GCF_045040675.1. Taxonomy (NCBI): domain Bacteria; kingdom Bacillati; phylum Bacillota; class Bacilli; order Caryophanales; family Paenibacillaceae; genus Paenibacillus; species Paenibacillus sp. FSL H8-0283. The sequence continues at coordinate 3,825,455 of NZ_CP150295.1, read as the reverse complement.
TGAACTACCATATACAGCATTGAACAATGCTGTATATCTCTCTGAATAATGCGTAATTAATGAACAAAAGTAACATATTTCCGAAATCGTTTTCGACCAAATGGATTCAAGGAGGTTTTCGCTGTTATGCAATTGGATCTCTCAGGAAAAACGGCTCTGGTTACAGGCGCAACCGGACAGCTGGGGAGAGTCATCGCCCGCACGTTGGCAGCCTGTGGCGCCAATCTGGCTCTACATTACATAAATAATGATACCAAGGCTCGGGAGCTTCAAGGTGAGATTGAAGCACTCGGTCGTCAGGCTGTTATTGTACAGGGAGATATTACAAAGCGGGATACAGCATTTCGGATGCGTGATGAGATTCAGTCTGTCCTCGGCGGAGTGGATATCGTTGTTGCCAATGCGGTCATTCAATATGAATGGACAACGGTGTTGGAACAGTCTCCTGAAGATTACTTGAGCCAGTTTGAATCCTGTGTCATGCAAAGTGTGTATCTTGCCAAAGCTTTCATACCGCATATGCAAAACGTCAGAGCCGGTCGCTTCATTGGTATCAATACAGAATGTGCGATGCAAAATTTCGCTCATCAATCGGCCTACACCGCTGGTAAGCGTGGAATGGACGGTGTATATCGCGTACTTGCCAAGGAGGTTGGTGAGTATCAGATTACCGTAAACCAGGTTGCACCTGGATGGACAATTAGTGAACGTGATCGGTCCAGTGAGCCTGGACATGATGAGGCATATACGCGTACCGTGCCGCTGAAGCGCAGGGGTGAAGATCAGGAAATCGCCAATGCGGTAGCTTTTCTCGCTTCGGACCTGTCCTCATTTATCACAGGTGCCTATATCCCGGTTAGTGGTGGCAATGTGATGCCTGCTATCTAGTGTCTGATTGAATTCGGGGATTTCACATAAAAATGAATTAACTGAGTTTAACCGTAATCCGTTTGTCATTCGACAAGCGGATTTTTTGGCATTTTGCTATAGCTGGAATAAAGGTTTAAGGGGCTGGTTTTGTTTCATATATCCAGACATACATATTGAGTTGGTTCGGTTTTCGAAAGATTGGGGTATAAGAATAGGTATATTAACCGAGTGGAAACATAATCAAAATGAGCAATTAAAGGAGACCCATCACTTATGAAAAAAACAGTCGCGGACGTTCTGGTTGAATCCTTATTGAACGCTGGCATCAAACGTATATATGGCATTGTTGGAGACTCCTTGAATGCGGTACTCGACTCCATTCGTCGTTCTGGGAAGATTGAATGGATTCATGTACGACATGAAGAAGTAGCTGCATTTGCTGCTGGGGCGGACGCTGAGGTCAGTGGAAGTATCGCTGTCTGCGCAGGTAGCAGTGGTCCTGGTAATATGCATCTGATTAATGGTCTGTATGACTGTCACCGCAATCGTGTTCCTGTACTCGCTATCGCTGCACATATCCCAAGTGACGAGATTGGCAGTGAATATTTTCAGGCGACCCATCCGGAGTATCTGTTTCAGGAATGTAGTCATTATTGTGAAGTCATTACAACAGCCAAACAGATGCCGCGTTCTCTGACGATGGCCATTCAGACAGCAGTTGCACGTTCGGGTGTGTCCGTCGTTGTATTGCCGGGGGATGTAGCAGGACTTGAAGCAGCGGATCTTCCTGTACCTGAGCATGTGTATCACGCAACCAACCCCGTGGTACATCCTTCTGAGCCGGAACTCGTGAAACTGGCGGAGTATCTGAATCAAGGCAAAAAAATTACGTTGTTGTGCGGTGCAGGCTGCGCGGGCGCTCGGGAACCCCTTATGCAGCTCTGTGATCGCTTGAAATCCCCGATGGTTATTGCACTACGAGGCAAGGAATATTTGGAGTATGACAACCCCTATTCCGTGGGTCTTACGGGTCTAATTGGGTATTCATCCGGTTATCATGCCATGATGGACTGTGATGTATTATTAATGCTGGGAACGGATTTCCCATATCGTCAATTCTATCCCGAAGATGCAAAAGTCCTTCAGGTCGACATTCAATCTTCCCATCTGGGTCGGCGCACGAAGCTGGATTACGGCGTATGTGGGGATGTGAAAGCGACCATTGAAACTTTACTTCCTTATCTAACAGAAGAACACAGTGACAAACATCTGCGTAAAAGTGTGGATCGTTATGTGAAAGTACGCAAAGATCTGGACGAGCTGGCCGTTGGAAAACCGGGTAAAAAGCCCATTCATCCGCAGTACCTGACCAAGGTCATTAGTGATGCCGCAGCTGAAAATGCTATCTTCACCTGTGATGTCGGTACTCCGACAGTATGGGCGGCCCGTTATATCGAGATGTCTCGTAATCGCAGACTGCTCGGTTCATTCAGTCATGGTACGATGGCAAACGCTTTGCCACAGGCCATTGGTGCTCAGGTCGCTGATCCGGGCAGACAAGTCATCTCTTTGTCGGGTGATGGCGGTATTACGATGCTGATGGGTGATCTGTTGACATTGAAACAGCATAATCTGCCGATTAAAGTTGTGGTGTTTAATAATGGAGCACTCGGTTTTGTTGAGCTGGAGATGAAAGCTGCCGGATTCCTGGAATCGGGAACAGAGCTTGTCAATCCCAACTTTGCGATGGTTGCTCAAGCCATGGGCATGGAAGGTATTCGGGTTGAGGATCCGGATGAACTCGAAGGAGCTGTACAGCGTGCGCTTCAGCATGAAGGTCCTGTGTTGATTGACGTGGTGGTGAATCGTCAGGAATTGTCCTTACCTCCGAAGATTGAGTTCAAACAGGCGGAAGGATTCACCTTATGGATGATGAAAGCCGTGCTCAACGGACGAGGGGACGAAATTATTGAATTGGCAAAAACGAATTTGCTGCGTTAAAGTGTTTCAAAAAGCGGATATGCACCGTTTGAAGTTGTAGAGATACTGACTTAAAAAGTATTGTATATGTAAAAGAGGAGCATGCAACAAGACGTTATAGTTGTATGCTCCTTCAATAAAAATGCTGAATATGTGACAAGTGATATAGTATGAATACATATTATATGATTTGTTTTTATATCGAAAGTCTATTAGAATAGGTAAAGTCAGGAAGGTTTTATGCCATTTTTGACCTACATATTGCATCATTGCATGTAAGTACGTTTCATATCGTATTCATCGATCCAATCACAAGATGACACACACACATGGAGGAGATCAACATGAGTCACGCAGGAAAAGTAGCCATTATTACTGGAGCAGGAAGTGGATTGGGCCAAGCAGCAGCATTGAAGCTGGCTGAGAAGGGTGCATCCATTGTCGTTGTGGATCTTGTCGAAGAGACAGGTCTTGAAACGGTTAAGCAGATTGAGAAGCTGGGAAGTAAAGCTATTTTTGTACAAGCAGATGTAAGTAAAGCACCTGAAGTTGAGAATTATGTGAAAAAAACAGTCGAAGAGTTCGGACGAATCGACATGTTCTTTAATAATGCAGGTATTGCAGGTCCTGGTATTAAGCTGATTGAACATACGATTGAGCAGTTTGACCAGATTATTGATATTAACCTGAGAAGTGTATTCTACGGGTTGAAGTATGTAATTACTGAAATGCTCAAAACAGGTGGGGGTTCCATTCTGAACACGGCCTCCACAGCCGGTATTGTTGGTGTACCCGCAGTTGCACCATACGCAGCAACCAAACATGGCGTAGTGGGCTTGACCCGCACAGCTGCGATTGAATATGGCAAGGACAACATTCGTGTAAATGCGATTGCACCAGGTACAATTGAGACACCGATGGTCATTCAGTTCGGTAAAGACAATCCTGAAGTGTTCAAGGCAACTGTTGACAGCATTCCATCCGGACGTCTGGGCAGACCGGAAGAGATCGCGAACTTGGTTTCCTTCCTGCTTGGAGATGAAGCGCCTTATATCAATGGTGCAGTATATCCGATCGATGGTGCAGTTACGGCCCAATAAGAGTTCTGCTTATCGGTAATAGAATAGCCGTTAAAATGGTTAAAGAGAGGCCACTGTTTGCATACAGTGCCTCTCTTTTTGGTTTGTCTTTTATACTACGAACTCATATCAGGCAGCGTTGTGAGATGTATCGGTGTGTGTACTTTTCGCAGATCCTGAACGATACGAGCCTATAACGATGATGACGGCAACAGCAACCCCGACAGCGCCAATCCAGGTAATGGATGATAATGAAACGCTGCTGACCGCGATTCCGCCAATACCTGCGCCGGCAGCCATGGCTAATTGCATAACCGAACTATTCAGACTTAGCATAATGCCAGAGGATTCCGGAGCCATGGTGACCAGGTTATATTGCTGAGTTGGACCCGAAGACCAGGCGGCAAAAGACCACAAAATCAGAACAAGGAAGACAGCGAGATGAGAGCTTGCTGTTATATTCAACAGGACCAGACTTACGATATGCAATGTCATGCCTGTGATCAGCGTTCGTTTGACACCCAATCGGTCAGCACTGAACCCTCCAACTTTTGAACCGATCAGACTTGCTATGCCAAATGCGAGTAAAGCTGAACTGAGTAGTGCTTCGCTCATTCCTGAAACGGATACAAGGTAAGGTGAAATGTACGTGTAGGCAATGGAATAACCACCTAACCAGAAAAATGTCACCAGCAGTGCCAAAACAATTCGTGGCTGTTTGAGCAAAGACAGTTGTTTCTTCAGCGGAACAGGCGCTTCTGCTTTGGAAGGCGGAATGGCGGCCGCAATTACCAGCATGGCGAGAACGCCAAGAACAGCGATACCGGCAAAAACAAGCTTCCAATCCCAAGATGCAGCCACAAGCCTTCCGAGCGGAACGCCAACAATCAAAGAAGCCGTAAATCCAGTGATTACTGTGGCGATTGCACTAGCTTGTTTGCCCTCCGCCGCTATTTGGGAAGCAACCGTTAATGCCGTGATAACAACAACACCCGCGCCTAAAGCCATCAACACTCGTGCTGCGACGAACAGTCCATAACCCGGCAACAGGTAAGCAAGAACATTAGCCACAACGAATAGACCGAGGAAGTATAACAACAGCTTGCGACGGTCCCAGCGTGAAGTCGATGCAATAATGACAGGTGTACCTAGCGCATATACAAGTGAAAAAATCGTAATGAGCTGTCCGGCAGCGATTAAAGAGATATTCATGGTATCTGCAATGCGATCCAAAATGCCGGCAATGACATATTCGGACGTTCCCACAAGGAAACTGACCAAGGCAAGAACATAGATTTTGAGCGTAGAAGACATGGAAACATAACCTCTTTCTGATTATTATTATATTTTTAGAAATATAGAAATAAAGACGATAGAACAAGACATGAATGCTCTGAATACAACCCATCTGCGCGAATGGTAATGCTACAACTTAGATAATGAATAATGGCATAAGCGTTAACTTAGGTGACCTAGTTCTACTAATAAATATTGTACATTGTTTCAATATTTCTAATTATATAGAAATATGACTCAAATTTTTTTATTTATTTAGCAGATAGGGAACAAACTTTTGTGCGGTCTCCGTGTTCAGGCTGTAGTAGATATACGTACCTTTCTTTTGCGATGTAAGCAGACCACAATCGGACAGCTGTTTCAGGTGATGAGACAGAGTCGATAGGGCAACCGTAACAAGGCGGCTCTCCAGATCGGCAGGACACAGGTTGCTTTCGCCCGATAAAATCTGAATGATTTTGTAGCGTGTTTGTTCGCCCAGCGCTTTATGAATTTTGACAACTTGTTCAATCTCATTTGAGTTTGATTGCATAATGATCGGTCCTTTCGTCTTTATTTCTTATTTCTAGTAATATAGAAATAACAGTAGCATATGTTGTTTGAAAAGTAAACTCTCGGACGAAGATTCCATACTTTCTACTGCGTCTGTGTTAACAGCCGAAAGTCTGGAGTAACTTCCCCCGAGAGTTATGTGAGTTGTATATTACCGATCCAGAGAATCAACATAGTCTTTGGCTTCCTTCAACGAAAGACCTCTGGCTTCACGCAGTCGTTTGATCGCCATAATTTTTTTCCCTTGTTGTATAAGTGTAAGCAGTTCCTGATCCAGATCCGTTTGGGCTGGTTGGCTTGTATGGGAAGGAGGTGCTTCCTTCGGCGACAAGGTGTAATTGAAGTCGGATCGGACGCTGCCGGTTGAACCGTTCTCCAGACGCTCGACATCTCTTTTCAATTCATTTAATTGGCGTTGCAGGCTGGTGACTCTGACCAGTAACACAAAGATCAGAAGCAGCAAAACGATCCATACCAAGGTGTTCATTTCCATGATGTAATGTGCCTCACTTTCATTTATTCATATTTAGCCATTATTTTAGTTGAACCGGGATTTCCTTGACACCACGAACATTCATACCTGGTCTCCATTCCAGTTCATTCACATCTGCCTGAAGCTGTATATTTGGAAAACGATTCAGAAGTGTGCTGACTGCAATCTCACCTTCCAGACGAGCAAGCGGTGCTCCAAGGCAGAGATGAATGCCTTTGCCAAAAGCCAGATGCGAACTCTTCTCGCGTGTGATATCGAAAATATCAGCATCCTTAAACTGCTGTTCGTCCCGGTTGGCGGAATCAAGCGCAACAATGACAAGATCACCTTGAGCGATACGTTGTCCACGGAATTCAATATCTTCCAGAGCCCAGCGGGATGTGCTGAACTCCACCGGTCCATTATAGCGAAGCATCTCTTCAATGGCATTGTGAATAAGCTCGGGCTGGTTGATGAGCAGTTCGCGTTGCTCCGGATGCTCCAGCAGGGCGAGAATCCCATTTCCAATCAGATTCACGGTTGTTTCATGACCGGCAATAATTAATAAGGAGACAACGCCAAGCAGTTCTCGTTCAGTTAACTGCTGCCCGGATTCTTCCGCAATGACGAGCTGGCTGATCAGATCAGTGCCGGGATCTTGGCGAACTTTCGCAAACCAGGCCGTCAGGTAATCCGTAAACTCTCTGGCATGCTGCTCAAACAGCTCGGCGCTCTCGGCTATGGAAGCATCAATTATCGTATTGGACCAGATGCGGAATTTGTCACGATCCTCAAGAGGGACTCCCAGAATTTCACTAATGACAATGATGGGCAGCGGGAAGGCAAAGTCATCGATCAGATTCATTTTTTCCTGTGACGGGAGGTTGTCCAGCAGTTCATCAGCAATGTCCTGAATATGGCTCCGCATGTCTGCGACCAGTTTGGGTGTGAATGCTTTCTGCACAAGTCCCCGAAGACGTTTATGATCCGGCGGATCGGAGAACAACATATTATTGGAGAAGATGCTTTGATTGTCAGCGCCGTAACGTCGGACCATATCTTTGCTGAAGCGAGGATCTTTCAGGATCCGGACTGCATCCTCGTATCGCGTAATAATCCAGCCGAATTCCCCGTGAGGAAACATGAGTCTGAAAACAGGCTCCTCTTTTCTTAACATTTCATATACCGGGTAAGGGTTATGCGTGAATTCTTTCGTGAAAAACGCTGGCTTTGAGGACTCGTTGGATTCATTCGGATTCAAATGCAGCATCTCCTCTCATATTCCTGCATAATACCTGCACCCTCTATATATTCAATACACAAGCTTTTGAAACCTTGTTTTTTCTTCATATGGATGATAGAGCAGGAAAATAGAGGAAGATGGAAGAAGACATGGTAGAGAGAATCGGTTATTATGCTTGGTAAAAATGAAAATGAGGTGAACGCTGACATGTCTTACGCACAACTTCCTTTGCATCACCACCAGATTCCGGCAAGTCGAATGGTTCTTGGCTGTATGCGGTTTGGGGGTGAATGGGATGGGCTCCCCATTACTTCAGATCTTGTCGTAGAAGGTCATCGAGCTGTAGAAGCAGCTATCGAAATAGGCATTAATCACTTTGACCTAGCGGATATTTACACACGTGGTAAGGCAGAGCATGTCTTGGGACGAGTTTTATCGGAAACTCCCGGTTTGCGTGAACAGATCATTATACAGTCGAAGTGTGGTATACGTCTTGTGGGTGATGATGAAGGGCCACAGCGTTATGACACCTCAGGTGCACATATCCTGGCGAGTGTGGACGGTATCCTGGAACGGCTCGGAATCGATTATCTGGATATTTTGCTGTTACATCGTCCTGATCCACTTGCCCATCCGCAAGAGATTGGAGAAGCACTGGCTGAGCTGCATCATTCCGGTAAAGTGCGCCATTTTGGTGTGTCCAACATGGGTTCTGAACAGATTCGTCTTCTTCAGCTTCATAGTAAAGTACCTCTGATTGTGAACCAGCTGGAGATGAGTCTGGACAAAATCGGATTCGTAGAGGCTGGTGTGACGGTAAATCGTCCTCAAGCCAGAGACAACGTGTTTCCCTATGGCACGATGGAATATTGTCAGGCAGAGCATATTCAACTGCAAGCTTGGGGTCCCCTTGCTCAAGGGCGATTTACTGGCAGGGTAGTTGAGGGACAGCGGGCTGAGATTGAGCATACGGCTCAATTGGTTGATCGAATGGCTAAGGAGCGTGGAGTTACACCGGAGTCTATTGTACTGGCTTGGTTAATGAAGCATCCAGCAGGGATTCAACCTGTCATTGGTTCGATTCGACCAGAACGTATTCTGGCCTGTCGTGATGCAACAAATATTGAGCTTACCCGTTATGAGTGGTACGAGCTGTATTCCGCTTCATGCGGGCGTAGAATGTAAGTAGGGAATTCTGAGAGATTGGTTCGTTTCGATCAAAATTCATAGATGTTGGGTGAAATTTGGACATATAAGAAGACACAGGCTGCTGATGGCCTGTGTCTTCTTTGTAATAATCGGCTTCATTTGGTTGAAACACATGATCGAAAGTTTAATGAATCCTAAGGTCATATGACCTACAATGCGTATACATGGGTAATAAGCATGCTGATTCGGATCCGAAACCAGTGTGTTGGCACGGTTGTAAGGATGTTTCACCTTCATATTTGCGCTAGAGGCTATGTCCATGGACTTAGGAAGAGTGCTGATAAGAAGGACGTTTCAACCATTTTTATCGTTTTACAGGGTAGTTGCTGGAGTGCTGTGATAAAATGATAGGAATAAGAACATACGATCTGTTTATGTGAGAGGAGACACCTTGACGATGGAGATGCTTAAACCACCCGCCGAGACATTATACGAGGTTGAATTACGCGCGCTGCGAGAGGAAGATCAGGGGAAACGTCCCCCGAACTGGCTGTTATCTCCCGCCTATGTGCGCGATTTTATTATTGGCAGGGATAAGCCCGCGTTATTAAATGGAGAAGAGATCCCGATTACCCGCAAATTCTATGGCAATGACGTGTTAATTGAACGGGCAGTGGTTACTCTGGCAGGCAATCGAGGATTAATGCTCGTGGGAGAACCCGGGACAGCCAAGACCATGCTTAGCGAACTGCTGACCGCAGCGATCTCCGGTACCAGTCTAAACACGATTCAAGGTACAGCAGGCACAACAGAGGATATGATCAAGTATTCCTGGAATTACGCCATGTTGCTTGATAAAGGCCCTTCGGAAGCGGCACTTGTGCCATCACCGTTATATAACGGCATGAAGAAAGGTATTCTTACCCGTTTTGAAGAGATTACACGTTGTCCGGCTGAAGCGCAGGATAGTCTGATCAGTATTCTCAGTGACAAGGTCATGAGCATTCCTGAACTGGATGGTGGTGTACTGTTTGCCCAACCGGGATTTAACGTCATTGCTACAGCCAATATTCGGGATAAAGGTGTTAACGAAATGAGCGGTGCATTGAAACGTCGCTTCAATTTTGAAACAATCAAGCCCATTCATAACGTAAAGATGGAAGCTAAAATCATTGAATCCCAGGCACGAAGCCTGTTGTTACATAGTGGAATTGATATTGAAATTAACCCGGATGTGGTTGAATTGCTGGCTACAACATTCATGGAACTGCGCACCGGCATGACACGGGAAGGATACAAGCTCGATACCCCTCAAGCATCCATGAGTACGGCGGAAGCGGTGTCTGTCTATGTTCAGAGTGCGATGACTTCCTATTATTACGAAGATAAAGCTATTGGGCTGGATCGGTTGGTGCAGAATATGCTAGGGACCATTGCAAAGGAAAACGACAAGGATCTGTCCATTCTCAAAACCTACTTCTCCAAGGTCGTAAAAGAGCGTTCCAGAGAAGAGGGAATGTGGAAGGACTATTATGAGGAGAGAAAATGGATCGGTTAACAGCAGTTCTGGACCCTGATGTTGATCAGTTACAATCCTTGTTCGAATCCCAGGTGTATAACCTAAGTAATCCTACGGTCTATTATCCAATACGACACCATAGCCCTGCATGTTCGTATCACTTGTTACGATTAATTGGGGAGTACAAGCCGGATATCATTCTGATCGAAGGACCGGAGAGCGGTAATCCATTAATTTCAGTGCTGAGTGATGAGGCAACGATACCTCCTGTCAGTCTGTACTATACCTATGAGAGTGAACTAGAGAGAGAAGCCTGCTATTATCCGATGCTTCGGTATTCGCCTGAATATGTAGCTTTGAAAGAAGCAAAACGGCTGGACATTCCAGCGAAGTTTATTGATTTGGACTATCAACACTTCTCCAATCGTGCATCCAAATCCGGCCAGACAGAACAAAAGGAGATCTCTATTCAGGACGAAACCTTGCTTGCGGGGTCTGATTTCATTAACCGATTATGCCAAAAAACAAACTGTCGCAGTTTTGATGAATTGTGGGAAAAGGTGTTTGAAATTGGTGGTCTGGAAAAATCCACTCAGGCATTCGTGCAGGATGTATTCACGTATTGTACTTTATCCCGAATGTGCTATTCCACGGAACGATTACAGTCTTCAGGTGATCTGGCAAGAGAAGCACATATGAAACAACATATTCAACAAGCGGTGCAGGAGCATGACCGTGTGCTTGTCATTACCGGTGGGTTTCATACGTATGGACTGTTGATGTCAGAGAAACATGAATCGGAATTGGAACAGCCAGAAATGAATAAACGACATACAGACCAACGTTTGGATGGACAAGGTAAACCAGGAACGTCTCAACAAAGTGCGGTTAATCCAGATACGGTTCACCAACAAATGTACCCGATGGTCTATACCTTTGCTGAGGCGGATCGGCTCAATGGATATGCGAGCGGCATGCCTTATGTGAATTATTATGATCAGATCTGGAACCAGCTGCTTCGCAAAAAGAGTACACCGTATAATCTAACGGCTCTGGACTTGTTATCCCGGCTGATGCGCCAATTACGGGATGGTCACGAACATGTATCAACGAGTGATGCGATTGAGGCGTACAGCATGATTCAAGGTCTTGCCGGGCTTCGGGGTAAAAGGGAAGGCGGCGTCTATGAGTTGATGGATGCAGCACTCTCTTCCTTTGTGAAGGGGGAGCTTACCTTGGCGACCGATAAACCGCTGCAAGAGCTGCAGCAGTTATTGACTGGAGACGTCATTGGAAGCGTGGCTCCCAATTCATTCAGTATTCCCATCGTGGAGGACTTCAAGGCGCGTTGTACAGAGTACAAACTGCAGATTCGTACAACAGGTCAACACAAGAAAGTGCTGGATCTGTATGCGAAACCGGAGCATCGTCAGATAAGCCAATTGATTCAATGCATCACCTATCTGGTTCCGGAATTTGCGAAACGGCAATCGGGGCCGGACTGGATCGCAGAGCGTGATATGAATCTTGTTCGCGAAACCTGGGTTTATATGTACTCATCCCGTATTGAAGCCAGATTGATAGAAAACTCTCTCTATGGCGGAACACTTGCTGGAGCAGCCACACGCAAAATGGAAGAACAGATGCAAGAAATACCGGATCATCATAGCGGTGAACTTGCCCGACTCATGCTTCAAGCGTTGCTCATGGGGCTTCAAGACACAGCGATGAAACTCTATGAACAGGTGCGCTCGGCGCTGAGAACCGACGGGAATTTTCTATCCTTATGTAACAGTCTGCATATCTTGAACCGAATTCATCAACACCGCAGGTTGCTGGGATTATCTGACGAGCAACATCTCCCTGATCTGGTATCCGAAGCTTATAGAAACGCCGTGGACAAGTTGTTACAGCTCTCCAGAGCCAATTCGGATGAACATGAAGCCATTATTCAGGGATTGAAGCTGTTAGCTATGCTCGCGGAGTCATCAGAGGGGTATTTTCAGGATGAGACATTCCGAATACATCTGAATGAGCTTCTGTCGGATCAGCAGCTTCCGGCTCAGCTGGAGGGTGTGTGTGTGGCTATTTCCTCAGGGCTCGGTGACAGGCCCAGGGATGAGATTGTTGATCGTGCTCGCGGGTATATCCATGGTACACCGGATCAGACCCGTCAAACGGCACTTTTTTTACAGGGAGTATTCACTGTAGCACGTGACGCTTTTTTATATGAAGATCAGCTGTTGTCTGAGTTGAATTATTTGATTGAACAGTTATCCTACGACGACTTCATCAGTATGGTACCGGAATTAAGGCTGGCATTCACCTACTTTACACCCATGGAGACGGGCTTGATTGCGGAGCGGGTGGCGAGTCTGCATCAGGTTGAACCAGAGGAGATGTTGAGGCCTGCGGTCGATGAACAGATGCTGATTCAGTCCAAGACGTGGGATGAAGCGCTTCGAAAGGAGTTTGCTGCATGGAAGCTAATATGAATGAAGCGAATCGGACAACGGACGAAACCGGAGAAATCAATGAAAGTTCCAATCCGGATGGAAGCAAACGAGGGGATCAACATTCTGCTGAAACTTTAAATCGATGGCGTCTGGTTCTCGGTGAATCGGCGGAAGAAGGGTTGTGTAATACAGACCAATACACTTCTGCTGAATTTCAATATACGGAAATCGATGAGATTCTGGGGTATCTCTATAACCGTGAATACGGTGAAGAACAAGGTTATCGAAAAGAGGGAGGACGCGGTGCGTCTAACCTGACTGTACCGAAATGGCTGCACAAGGTCAGGGATCTATTCCCCAAACCAACGGTCGAAATATTGGAAAAACAGGCGCTTGATCGTTATGGGCTGACAGAATTGTTAACGGACAAAAAGTTGCTTGAATCCCTTGAACCCAACATGAATCTGCTCAAGAACATTATGCAGTTCAAAGGACGGATGAAAGGTGAGGTGTTAAAGAGCGCCAAGGATATCGTGCGAACCGTGGTTGAAGAGCTGCGTAGTAAGCTGGAATCTCAGACCCGAGCGAGTATCATGGGCAAGCGCAGTCGCTATACCTCGAGTTCAGTACGATCTTTGCGCAATCTGAATTTCAAGCGAACTATCACCAAGAATTTGAAGAATTACGATAAAAACAAGCGCAGGTTTGTAATTGATCGTCTATATTTCGACGGGAATATCCAGCCCCATAACAAGTGGAACATCATCATTGGTGTGGACGAGAGTGGCAGTATGCTGGATTCAGTCATCTACAGTTCGGTGATGGCCAGCATCTTCTACCGCTTGAATGCGCTTCGCACGAAATTATTCATATTTGATACGCAGGTTGTTGATCTGAGCGATAGACTGGAAGACCCCGTAGACGTGCTCATGAATGTACAGCTCGGTGGGGGGACACATATTACGAAAGCGTTGCGATATGGCGAGACGTTAATCGATAATCCAGGCAAAACCATCTTTATTCTGGTCAGTGATCTGGAGGAAGGGTACCCGATAGCGCAAATGTATAAAGCCTGTAAAGATATTATCGATGCAGGATGCAAGCTACTGGTTCTCACCGCGCTCGATTTTAACGGGGATTCAGTCTATAACAAACATGCCGCACAGACATTAACCAATATGGGGGCACATGTAGCAGCAATTACGCCTAACGAACTCGCGGATTGGATTGGCGAGATCATCACTTAAATTCAAGGAGGAATGTGTAATGCTTACCGCAGACCGCGCAGTTGAAACTTTGGTGGAGAAATTCGCAGTAACTTGTTCAAACGAGTATTCATTAAAAACAGATCGAAGCTCCGAAATTATTGATTACGTCTTGGGAACGACAGACAAGTTCCCGGATATGTTGGGAAATTCGAGTCATTATGTGTATCAAACGATTGATCTGCTCATGAAGCTTGCCAAAAAAGACGACGGAGATATCTTTTACCGTGCCGGGGCTATTGTGATATATCTGGAATCCAATTATTCCAAAAGAAATTCATGGAGAACGGATGCCTTTACTGTCTGTATGGGAAATGACTCCGAAGCTTATGGATTAAGCGGGAAGAGCAAAAGCGCTGATCGCATGGATGGATTGTTGTCTCGGTTGGAGAAAATCAAACAGTTTGCAGGCGAGAACGAAATTTTGACTGAATTAAAGAGTAAATTAAAGCGTGCCCAGTGGCTTTTTGATTCCAAAAAAGCGGACAGTCAAGGGGATTACCGGGATGTAATTAATGCATTAATGCTGCTGCAATTATATTCAAGACTCAGTGACACGGCTTCTCATCTTGCAGAGGTTCAATCTTCTGTTCAATCGTTACCAGTGTTGTTTCAACATGTAATGGCTAATGATGCAGATAAGTTGCGGGACGAGTTACATACGTTGATTGAACCTGTAGTGGTCAGTAATATTCAAGGAAAGCATAACGGATCTTCCCAAGAATTGAAGGATGAATTCCTCAAGGAGAAGCGTAGTCAGCTCATAGCTGAACTGTATCCCAATACGTCTTTCTCTTCAAAAGAGCAATGTTCAAACACAGTATTCCATCAAACAATGGTACTTGTGAGTGGTGCCTTGTTGTACCTGATTAACATTAGTGGAGGTAAACAACGGTTCCTTGATACAAATAGTGAGATTGGGCATGTTTTGCTTCACACAGTACATCAATTACATGAGATTTATCCACTTGAAGTTCGCCGTTACTTGCTGAGTATGGACCCTAGAGCCAAGAGTCCAAATGATCTACTTGCTGGACTTGTGCCTCTGGATGAACCTTATCAGTTGGTTGAAATGTTGCGGGACGAGCTTAATTCGTACACGGTATCTTGGAACATGTTACAATCAGCGATCGCGAATCGTCCTGAACAAGCGATTCGAGCATACGAGATTATCAAACCGCCATTCCTCAAACTCTGCATTCAGAAATTCATGGAGGATCAAGGATTGACATTGCCTAATGCGGAGGGGTCACTGGAGCAAGCGGTATTTAACGCTCTTCGGCATCCTTTGGACGGGGGACGTCAAGGACTTGCGATTGCAAGATACTTAAGTGGGGAAAACACCCTGGAGGAATATTGGGAGGACCCAAATAGTCGCGGGTTGTTTAATCAACTGAATCGGGATAAGAAGCGTGTTCACAACCTCATTAGTATTAGTTTTCTGCCCTTGGATTCGGAGGCGATGCGCAGGTTCGCAATCCTGACCACTCATCCCGATTGGACACTGGATATTATCTCGGACATGTACAATTCATACGCTTTTAGTGGAGAGCAACTGCTTCAACGTTACGGGCAAGACCCTGAGGTGCAACGTGAGAAATTGCTAACCAGCCTGATCTCACTTAATGGCATGACCGACTACAGATACAAATCGATGCCGCATGACGAATACCGCCGAATCATTCAGCAGAATCTGGACTATGCACTGACACAGTACAAGAAACTGCCAACAGATACACGCATTTTAATTCTGGAGATTACCTTTGAACAGCGTGATGAGTTATCGAAGAAAATATTGGCCGAAGCGATTCGTGCCGGATTGCAGGATTCTTCCAAAAAGGCCAACGGCGTGGCGTTAGCGGAATTCAACCGAATTCCTGATCAGGACTTGTATACGCTCATATACCTCTCGGAGAAAAAAGTGGCGATCAAAGAAATGGCTCTGACTGCAATCCGCAGTCTGGAAAACAGCAAGGAACTGTACGGTGAACTTTTGAAGAAAGAGAAGTCCGACGATTGGAAGAGCTTGATCCAAATTCTGCTAGATACCGCAGATCTAAGTCCAGAGTATGCCCATGCTGCACTCGCTGATCAGGCGGATGCCAAAAAGTTGTCGAGACTGAGCTGGTTGTCCTTGAAAGATCTCCCTTCACTGATACGTATTGAAGACAATCAGCCTTTAGATGACCGGATTAAACAGTATGCTTTGGTCCAATCATTGGATCATACATCCGGTCCTAATGAACGGTTGAATGAATTACGAGATTACGTAAGTGAGGCATCGCTCGCTCGTTTTGCAAGTGAACTGCTCCAGGTCTGGATTCAGGAAGGTGCTCCTGCAAAAGAGAAATGGGTGATGTATGTATCAGCACTCTTTGGCGATATTCACATTGTGAATATTCTGGCTCCGCAAATTAAGGAATGGACAGAAAACAGTCGTGGCGCGATTGCAGCAGATGCTGTAAAAGTGCTCGCTTATCTGAAAGATCCATCCGCTCTTATGGCGATTGACAAGATCAAACGTGGCGTGAAGAACCGTCAGGTGAAAGGTGCAGCAGAAGAAGCATTGCAACTTGCAGCCGATAATATGGGACTTACCTCGGAACAACTGGAGGATCGGCTGGTCACCACACTTGGTTTTGATGAAAAAGGAACCATGCAGCTGAGTTACGGAGAGCGTTCCTTCCTGGTTAAGGTCAATGGAGACTTACAAGTCGTTGTCTTAAATGAAGAAACGGGCAAATCCGTGAAGAGTCTGCCTGCTCCTGCACAGAAAGATGATCCTGAATTGGCAGCGCAGTCCAAGGCACGTTTCACACAGCTGAAAAAAGATCTCAAATCCATGGTTAACATTCAGGCGCAGCGTCTGGAAGAGTCATTGTCCAAGCAACGTCTGTGGTCTGCCGATGAGTGGAAAGCATTGTTTGTACAAAATGTAATCATGCAAAAATTTGCTGTTGGTCTGATCTGGGGAACGTATGAGGATGGCGCTCTGATCAGCACCTTCCGTTATATGGAGGACGGCACCTTCAATTCTGTGGATGAAGATGAGGTCGATCTGCCTTCGGATGCGCAAGTGGGACTTATACACCCGTTGGAACTGGATCAGGCAACGCTTGAAGGTTGGACAACGCAGTTGGAGGATTACGAGATCAAGCAGCCATTCGAGCAATTGAATCGTGAGATTCACCAGCCAGAAGATGAGGATAAAACGAAGAATGAATACGATCAACTGCCCGAGTCTGATTTCTCACCAACGGCTTTCCCCAAAGCACTGGAGAAATACGGCTGGATCAAAGGACCGGCTCAGGACGGCGGCTGGTATCATGAATTTTATAAAGAGTACGGAGATCTTGTTGCGGAATTGCAGTTCAGTGGTACGAGCATCACGTATTACGAGGGATTGGATGACATTACCCTGGAATCCCTTCATTTCTTCAAACCGAATAACAAGCAATATTATTACTATGGTGACAACAAATCCATTGCTCTAGGCAACGTTCCAGGTCGCGTGTTCAGTGAAACGATCTACGACATTCTGAGAGCAACGGGGCGTTGATGACGTGAATGGATTCAAGGAAAAATTCCGGATTTTTTCGAAGCTGTGTACGGAGGATTATTTGATTCGGTATGCCAACAAGGGGTTGTACAAAAGGTCTTTGAAAGAGTTGGACAATGGTGTAAGTGTAACGTACACATGGAATGCATCATCTGTGAGTTGTCAGCTCAGTGACGGGACACAATGTACGCTTGAAAATACGCTGGATCATTGGGAATGCTCCTGCCCGGCCGATCATATCTGCAAGCATGTGCTTATTGCAATTCTGTATGATCAACGGGAATATACGGCAGAGGATTCAATGAATGCAGACGAGAAGCATGCGCTGGATAAGGACTCAGGGATATCGGATAATGATCCGTTGGACGTACCAAAAAACGTATCAGTAACAGAATCAGCATCAAACTTAGTATCAAATGTGGACGATCCAAGCGAAATTCCGCATACAGTATCACGTGAGATCGAGTCTCGCTTCCGCTGGATGACGGAGTCTGACCTTACCGTGTTAATTAAATCGTATAGTTCTTCCATGATTGAGGAAGTTGTTTTCCGACTGAGATACCCAGAGGAAATTAAGATCATTGAAGATTCACTTCTTACGGTTCATCTGACCACCCAGAATATCGAGGTGTCTTTTACGGAGGAACCGAACCTTGCAAAAGCACTATGTAAGGTGAAGCAGACAGCCGGAAAAATGGCCAAGCTTGAAGCTTTGTTACGGTACCGGAACTTTAAAGGTCTGGATGATAGGGATGCATTAAGTGGACGGGTGTACGAGGCCAAGTTCTCTCTTCAGACAGTGCAGGAATGTCGGGTTATGCTGGCAGGATTGTTGAAGACGGGACTGGCCCGCCTTCCTCAGTCCTATATGGCACAACTGGAGACATTGGCAATTGCAGCTCATAGTGGCAACCTGCCTGACATAGAACGCAGTTTACGAGGGATTCAAGGAGAACTACAGTTGTTTTTCAACAGACATATACGTTTCTCCATGCAATCCATGTTGGATCGGGTAAGCAAGCTGTATCTTGCACTCCAGGTTCTTGAAGAAGAAAAGGTGTCTGCCATTCAGCAGAGTCAGCTCATTGGCAGTTTTCGAAGTAAATACTATACGGTGCCTTCACTTCATCTGTATGGACTGGGAGCTGACGCGTGGGAGACACGATCCGGTTTCCGTGGAATCACCTATTATTTCTATTGTTTCGATGATGAGGAAATCTACACCTATAGCGATGTACGTGCTGTATATTATGATGATCAGCAGTTCTCGTATACAGAGCATTATGGTGCATTCACACCATGGCTACCTAATCTGACCTTTCGCCAGTTCGTCGGTGAAGAAGTTCAATTCCATTCAGTTAAAGTGAATGAAGAACGCCGGATCTCTTCCGGGGAAGGTGCCAAGCTTGCGATTTTGCCACGAACGGGTGTGGAAACGTTGAATCTGGGCAAAACCATGCAAGATGTAACGACTGTACTTCAAGAGGAATCGCGGTCGTTCGACTTGTTTGCTGCTCCCAAAGAACGATTGGCTGTAATCAAAGTTGCTCGAATCGTGGACCATAACTTTGTCAAACAAACGCAGGAGCTTGTCCTGACGGTTGAGAATACCGAAGGGGAAAGACTGGCACTCACTCTCCCGTATTCATCTGACTGGCAGGCGATGATCCAAAGACTGGAGTCAGGATATGGTTCCCAATCGCTTGAACACTTCTATGCCTTTGTGCGTGTGGAACCAAAACGGATTAGCCCAATCAGTTTCCTGAAGGGCAAAACGGTGCTCAGTCTGAAACTGGATATCGGTAATGGGAGGATGGGCAGACTTGGAAGAATATAATCAGTTCATGCAGAGAATTAACGGCTGGTCAGAAGAGTTGCTGCTGCGCGGGTTATCTCAGTTTACGATCCGAGATATTGAGGTACTTGAGCAGCTCGCAGCGGAATCCTTGCGGTTGCAGATGAGTTTCCTGCATGAGTTGTTGAATCACCTCATCAAGGAAGGGCGTAGCGTGGCTCTTGGACAAGGTAATGAAGAGTTGCTGTTATTTCAGTATTGTCGTCTCACCCAATATGTACAATTGAGTGTGCAAGAAGAGGCGTAATATTGGTTAGTATTCCAAGCGAAGACCCATGAGAGCGATATGATGTAATAAACAAGATGTATTACAAGATGTATTATAGGATAAAAAAAGATTTGTAGAAGACCACAAGGTCACTGCAAATCTTTTTTTATCGTGGAGTAAGTAAAAGTCATTTGCCAAACGAATATAGGTAGGAAGCACGGATCAACACGAGCACTCGTGATCATATGAGCATGGAAGGGAGGGGACATCTAATCGTGGAAGAAGAACAGATACGGAAGGCAGTAGCGAATCGTGATCCTGAAGCCATGGAATGGGTGATGAACCACTACGCAGGTTTGTTATGGAAGATTGCTCATTCCATCCTACATCATGCATCGACAGAAGAGATTGAAGAATGCGTAGCAGATACATTTTTTGCTTTTTGGCAGAATCCGGATGCATTCCAGTCTGGGCGAAGTAGCCTGAAAAATTACCTTGCAACAATCACAAAACATAAAGCGATTGATCGCTACCGGAAATTTAATCGAAGAACTGAGCTTACATATGAAGAGGAGATTCATTCGGTGCAAACGGATGATTTGTTGGTTCAGATGATCAGTAAAGAGACGTATACGGAACTTAATCAAATGATTGAATCTTTTCCAGAACCGGAACGGGAGATTATGAAACGTCGGTTTTATGAAGGACAGAGACCCCATGAGATATCGGAAGCATTGTCCCTACACGTTAGGCAAGTCCATAACAAGCTTTATCGCTCCAGGCAACGATTGAGGACATGGTGGATGAACAGGAAATAAAGGAGGCGATCAAATGCGAAAATCCGAAAAAGAATTCACTGAGCAGAACCTCTTTAATATTAAAAAGTTGTTCTATGATAAAATGGCGATGAATGAACCACCAACCGTTACGAGATCAGATTCATCATTTTATCCACCTGTATTATATCCATCCGATCCATCCGCACAGACCAAGAAGTCCATGAATAAAAGAAAAAAGTATCGCAAAGCCATCTATATTCCTGTAACCGCTGCGTTATCGTTATGTCTTGTTACAGGTGCAGCTGCATCGGTGGGCATCATTGACCTGCCTTCTATTCTTCATTTTCTAGGTGCAGATCGGATTGGCATTCTTCAGCCTGTTCATCAGGTGAGTGAAGATCAAGGGATTCGAATGGAGGTTATAGGTGCTGTCAGGGACGGAGATACAACGGAAATCTATGTTTCATTATCGGATCTGACGGGTCATCGCATTGACGATACACTGGATGTATATGATTACAGAGTAACCGGAGGTAATGCAAACAACGCTCAGATTATTCATTATGATGATGCGAACAAAACGGCTATTGTCCGATTCCTCATTCAAGGAAAAGTCAGCAAAAATCGGATTACCGTTCAGATTAATACGCTGATGTCAGGTGCATCTCGACAAGATGGTTACAACGTACAAGTGGACTGGGAGCAGTTGTTACAAGAAAAGCAAAACAATAACTATGATATCGTGGATCAAGATCGTATAAGTGGCTTGGGAGGTAAAACCGATTTTCAATTGGAAAATGATCCAATTCCGGTACTGCATCAGGATGTAACGAATGTCCCCGTTTCCGGTATTGATTGGATGCATATTTCCAATATAGGTTTTGTGGAGGGCAAGTTACACATTCAGATTAATCCGAATAATGAGATAGGCGAGTATAATCATGGATATTTCTACTTCACGGATGAGCAAGGTCAAAAGCTCGATATTCCCCAATATTCCATTAGCTATGGACATTATATGAAAGATGGGGTCGGGTATGGAGGAGATTATGAGGAGTTTGTGTATGATCTGTCTGCTGTTGACAATTTAGATAAGCTGAGAATTCAAGGCAGCTTTACGAGCATAAGTGAAGTTGTGCAGGGAAATTGGAAAACGACCTTTAACTTGAGTCAAAATGCTTTGAGTAAAACAGGAAACATTCAGCTTGATACAAATGGAGGCTTACAGGCAAATGTTACTCTTTCCCCGGTTGGTGTCACACTTACAGGTGAGGCACTGAGTATGATTCGGATGGAGGATCTGAGTATTGAAGTGCACCTGAAGGATGGTACAAAGTTGACTGGCGCATCCGGTTTCCTCCAGCTGGATCAGGATCTCATTAAGTGGATATCCCCTAAGACCATTCCGGTGAATGATGTGAGCTACCTGCTAATCAATGGAGAGAAAGTAACTTTGCAAGATAGATAATATGAAAAGTGAATTAAAAATCTGGGGATAAGTGCAATCAGAAGGTTGTTCTGTTATCGGAGTGGTAAGTGAGAATATTCTTTAGTTCTACTTATATAAAATGAATTACATGTCATATCCCGATTTATGACGCATACCATTAGGCGAATGCGGTCATAAGGGAGGAAACTGAGATGTCCATGAGCGAACCGCTGTTAACGCAAATTGTGAATCAACACATTCCGGCTGGCGCAACGGTCGTCACTATTGATAAACCTGTTCAACATCCAGCGATCTATGCGGCCGATCTTACCGGTGACGGTATGCCGGAGATTGCTGCAGTCTATCAGATGAATGGTGAGCTGTATTTGCTCATTCTGAAATTTGTTCAAGGACATTGGATCAAGATGGCACTAATTAAGGGATTGGGGTATGGGGTGACTTTAATGACTGCAGCCCCTGTAACTTCAACGGCAAGGAACAATCTCATTATCGGTTGGCGGATTGGTTCTATTTGGTCTAAGCTTGCCGTATATGAGTGGACCGAATCAGGGCTCAAAGATCTGGCGCCTGACGATCTATACTATAGCTATGCAGAGATTATAGATATGCCTGGTCCGCATGGTCGAGATGGGAAAGTGGAGATTGCACTCTGGATACATGACACAGGTGAAGCCTATCGTGTGGAGATTATCCGATGGCAGAATGGGAAATGGGTTCCTGCACCGGACGTATATGCAACCTATTATCCAAAAGTGGTGCAATATTACGAGAAACTAACCCAGCAATATCCTGATTATATCTTTTACTGGTATTACCTTGCGGATGCTCAGTACCACGCGGGCCAGTATCCGGCAGCTCTCGCTTCAGTTCAGAAGGCACTCAGCTTCCCGGAAGCGTATCCTTCCAGAGAGGTACTACAAGAGCTGGAAAAGAAAATTAAGCAGGCGATGGTCCCTATAAGCCATGCCCGGGTAACGACATGGTTATATCCAGTCTCCGTTCGAACCACAAGTGGGACGCGTTCGGGGTATATGGATTCCCAAGGCCACATTCGGCTTGAGCCGGTTCTGGATGACGCGCAAGAGTTTCAGCCGAATGGATTGGCTGTGGTTGTGAAGGACGGTCGTGCCGGCGTTATTAATCTTCAGGGGCAGTATGTCGTTCAACCTGTATACGATTCCATCAATTCCTTTTCCGAAGAACGGGCGATAACAATTGATTCTCAAGGATTTAAGATGATTAATGAACAAGGTACAGTCCTGACCAAACGGGCGTACCCGTATATCTCAAATATGAACGACGGTCGAGCGTTATTTTACGATTCTAATCCTGGTCAGGCAGATGGATCGGTGAGTCGGTATGGTTATTTGGATGCGTCGGGCAATGAGGTGATACCTGCACAGTTCGCTTCTGCGAATGATTTTCAAGATGGCAAAGCGGTTGTGCAGATCAAGGACAATGAATATGCGCTCATTAATCGCAATGGACATCGGCTCGCAACGTATCCATATGCCTATGTGGGACCACTAGGGGATGGACTGCTCGCTTTTCAAAAAGAGGCCTCGGGCAAATATGGGTACATCGACGAACGGGGTAATATTCGTATTCAGCCCAAATTTTCATCGGCATTTCCTTTTAACAACGGGCAAGCGATCGTTAATACAGCAGAGGACTACAAATCGATCTACGGTGTTATTAATACGGAGGGATCGTTTATCATTCAACCCGCCTATAATGACATCCGCGAACTAGGCGAGCATCGTTATGCGCTAGGGCAAGCAATTAATCCGGAGCAGCCGTATATTGGCTCTGTATACGCGATTGCAGATACCAATGGCAGAAGACTTACGGAGTTCCTATATCGCGAAGTAGGCAATTACAAAAATGGCCTTGCTTCCGCATCGGATGGCAGACAAACCTATCTGCTGGATCTGAGTGGAAGACCTGCCGCTGGGTATCCACATGTAGAAGGTTCGGGTACGCTGGAGGTCGTGGCACCAGATCTGATTAAGGCCTATGTAGACCAGCGCTTATCGTATGTGAACCGGGCCGGACAGATCATCTGGCGGCAAAATACAATCGTTCCACTTCATCCGCCGTACCGTGTACGCGAAGAGAAATATAAGCCGAACAGGGACTATCTCGTATATTATCCGCAGGTGGAGGGATTAACGAACCAAGCGGAGCAAATTGCGCTGAATGCCAAGTTGAAGCAACTCTCCCAAGTTAAACCGATCCCTGCCGATCAGCAGCTGGATTATACGTATACAGGTGATTTTGATATAACGTTTTATCAGCAGCAATTGCTACAACTGCAACTCACAGGTTATAACTACCCGGCGGGTGCAGCGCATGGTATGCCTACGATGATCTATGCGATCATTAATCTGACGAATGGTCAGTTGTATGAGTTGAAGGATTTATTTAAACCGAATAGTGACTATGTAAAAGTGTTGAGCCAGATTGTGGGGGATCAGATCAAAAATGATCCTCAATACTCGTATGTGTTTCCGGACACCTATACGGGGATTAGTGGGGATCAGCCGTTTTTTGTCACAGCGGATGCTCTTCATCTCTACTTCAACCCGTATGATATCGCACCCTATGCGGCAGGGTTTCCAACGTTTACGATTCCTTTTGTCCAGATCAAGGATATCATTAATACAGAAGGTTCGTTCTGGAGAGCTTTTCATAATTGATTGAGGGGACAGCCAACATTTTAACGAAAATATACGCTAAGGACGTTGAGGCACAAAGACAGCGGATTTTTCCTGCTTTAAGCAAATGTCCGCTGATGCTTAGCTTATATAACAGTCAAAATGTTGGCGCTACCCCATATAGAACTACTATAAATCAATCATTCCATCCTTTACATACATCAATCCACTCTGAATAACTAGAGTATTTTTCTAATTGTTCTATTGTAAGTTCAATAGCACTATTGCTACTCCCGCAAGCTGGATAGATTGTGTCAAAACGTTTTAGAGATATGTCTAGATAAACAGAAACATCATTTTTAATAGCAAATGGACAAACACCTCCAATGGCATGACCAACCATATCCATGGCTTCATCAGGAGAAAGCATTTTTGCTTTTGTTTTGAAATACTCTTTGAATTTTTTGTTATCCACTTTTGCATCCCCGGCAGCAACTACTAAAACCGCTTGTCCATTCACCATAAAAGAAAGTGTTTTTGCGATTCTCTCTGGCTCACAACCTAATGCAGTTGCAGCCAAATCCACGGTTGCACTAGATACTTCAAATTCGATAATTTCAGAATCCATACCATATTGTTTAAAAAAATCTTTTACTTTTTCAATTGCCATAATCATCACACCTCATTTTAAAATATTTTCTAGAAGATTATAGATGAAACTTGCCTATGTTCTTGGGTAAAAAATCATGTTGTAAATGACACATGGTTCTTGATAGGGATTATTATAGGAATGAAAAACATTAGCACGAAAGCGGAGTGCTTGATTTTCTTTTAGAACAATTTTTTTTGTGTTGACTACCAGCTCTAACATACCTTGTACCACAAAAATATATTCTTCCACACCATCAAGGTGCCTTTCAGATGGATGGTGACATCCAGGATCAAATTCGATATAAAATATTTCAACGTTACGTGTAGGGTCAAAAGGAAAAACAGGAAATGCTCTCATTTTTCCATTATTTTCAATGATAGCGTCTTTGGACCGTGTATCAACCACATTGCACTCATCTTCTAGCTCTTCCAATAATAAAGATAAAGGAACTTTTAAGCCCACTGCGATTTTCCAAAGAGTTGTAATCGTTGGTGAAGACTGTCCTCTTTCAATCTGTCCAAGCATAGGCTTACTTACATCAGTAAGTTTAGAAACATCTTCAAGTGTAAGATTTCTAGTTGCTCGTATTTCTTTTAACCGTTCTCCAATAGTTAATACTGGCGATTGCATTACATCACTCCTTTTGTATGTTATAACATGTTAAAATATAATATAACATACTAACAGTTGAATTCAATAGGCGACAGTTAAATGATGTAAGTAACTCCTTCAGAACTCCTTCACATATTTATCCATACTAAATGGAAAATATTACGGGAGTTACAGATCAAAGAAGTCATATTTATCTATACAAGTAAAAAACGAAAACTTTCTCCAACAACACTTCTTTTGCTTGGCGAGAGTGTAAATACTTCACCAGTCATTCTCAAGTTACGCGACGAGGTCATATGTATGTCCAATAGGGCTTATAAGATGCTGTGAGACAACAATAATCCGTGATGAGGTATTATTGCTCCGTGAAGAGGTAGTGATCATTCAGGGCTCTATGAGATATTAATGTGCGTATATAACACTGAGCTATATTGAGAATGATTATTAATATCAGGAGGGGTGAGATGAACAACTCATCTGAAGTGTCCGGACTAATGCAAGTAACGAAGGAGCGTAAAGGTCTGCTGATCACAGCAAGTATCTTCTCGACCCTGTCGAGTCTGTTGCAGATTGTTCCTTTTGTCGGAGTGTATAAGATCGTCGAGGAACTGCTAACGCATGCGGGGCAACCCTCTGCCATGGACAAAGATTTGTTGATCTATTGGGGGATCGTCGCATCCGTAGCCCTGATTGCAGGGCTTGTTGCCCTCTATATCGGAGGGATGT
This sequence comes from Paenibacillus sp. FSL H8-0283, assembly GCF_045040675.1. Lineage (NCBI taxonomy): Bacteria > Bacillati > Bacillota > Bacilli > Caryophanales > Paenibacillaceae > Paenibacillus > Paenibacillus sp. FSL H8-0283. The sequence continues at coordinate 3,799,076 of NZ_CP150295.1, read as the reverse complement.
GCTCACACATTGCTGCGTTCAACATTTTGTACCAGCTCAGAGTGAGACTTGCGGAACATGTTGCCAAAGTACCCATGGGGTATCACACCCGGACGGCAACCGGTGAGCTGAAGAAGATCATCGAAGTCAGTGTGGAGAAAATCGAGAAATTTATCGCCCATCAGTTGCCGGACCTGGTAAGTGCGATCGTTATTCCACTGATGCTCTTGGGATATATGTTCTGGCACGATTATCGCATGGCGCTGACGCTTTTGGTTCCGATTGGAATAGGGTTCTGGCTCCAAAGTCGCCTTTTCCGCAGCGAAAAAGGCCGTCAGGCTTATCGTGATTTTCAACTTGCCATCGAAGAGATGAATGCGACGGGTGTTGAATACGTGAGAGGTATGCCGGCGGTGAAAGTATTTGGCATTACAGCTGATTCGTTTCTAACGTTTAAACAGGCGGTGACGCGGTACCGGGATATTTCGTTGAAAATAACTGATTTGTGTAAAACATCCTACGGGCTGTTTTTTGTAATCATGATCTCGTTATTTACCTTCATCGTTCCGGTGGGTATTCTGCTGTCGAGTGGAAATGCGGGGAATCAGTCGTTTGCGATCACGTTTATTCTGTTTCTGATCATTACCCCGAGTCTATCTGCTCCGTTATTGAAGTTAATGTATCTGGGTAGTGGGATGCGAGAGATTGTGGAAGGACAGAAACGGATTGAATCGGTGTTTGCTGAGCCGGTTGTACAAGAACCTGAGTTGCCCAAAGTTCCGGATACATATGAGGTTGCCTTTCGGCAGGTATCTTTTGCTTATGAGCGCAAGGAGAGCGAAGCATATAAACCCGTACTTGAACAGATTGATTTTGTAGCCAAAGCAGGAGAGATGACTGCACTTGTCGGACCTTCGGGTGGAGGAAAGTCGACTATTGCTAATCTATTACTTCGTTTCTGGGATGTGCAGGAAGGTGAGATTACGATTGGTGGAATTCCGATTCAGGAGATGGGTACGGAGAAACTGATGGATACCGTGTCCTTTGTATTTCAGGATGTACATCTGTTCTACGATACGATTGAAGAAAATATTCGGATGGGCAACACATCAGCTTCACAACAGGACGTTATAGCTGCGGCTCAAACTGCTTGCTGTCATGAATTCATTGAGAAACTGGATGCCGGATATGACACCAAAATCGGAGAAGGCGGCACGTATCTGTCCGGCGGCGAAGCACAGCGAATTGCTATTGCACGGGCACTGCTTAAAAATGCTCCCATTCTGGTCCTGGATGAAGCGACGGCCTACGCGGATGCAGAGAATGAACACAAGATCCAGCTAGGTCTTGCCCAATTGGTTCAAGGCAAAACGGTACTGATTATTGCTCATCGTCTAACAACGATTCGTGCAGCAGAGCAAATACTCGTGATCCGCAAGGGAACGATTGCCGAGCGTGGGGCACATGATCAATTGCGTGCATTAGGCGGAGTATATGAGCACATGTGGCAGGCCCATATCAGTGCGGCTTCCTGGAAGCTTGGAGGTGCAGGACGATGAAGAATTATTTATACAATATATCTGGGGGTAACCCGCGTAGTCTGCTACCTTCGGTAATTGCAGCGATTCTGGACGGGATTGCAAAGATTGTTCCTGCGGCGCTGCTTGTGGATATATTCAATACGATCTATAAGTCTTTCGCTGAACCAGACAAAGGACTGGATATCAACCGAATGTGGGTTGTATGCTGCATCCTGTTTGCCTGGCTTCTGGTGGAGTATGCAGCTTATGCTTCGCTCTATGACAAGACCTATCGGGCAGCATACAGCCTCGCGGCCTCAGGAAGGTTAAAGCTGGCCGAACATATTCGCCATCTGTCGCTAGGATTCTTCGGAAAACGTGATCCTGGGGATCTGACGAACCTGATCCTGAGTGATTATGGTCAGGTCGAGCATACGATCTCTCACAATCTGTCGCAACTGATCAGCGCGATTGTGCTTCCGGTACTTGCTTTTGGCGGACTTCTGTTGGTGGATTGGAGAATGGCCGTAGCCATGTTTGTTGCGGTTCCCTTAGGTGTGGCTCTGTTATGGCTTACGGATTCGATTCAGGCACGACTGAGTGAGAACCATGTTCGAGCCAAAAACGAAGCCGCCAGTCGGCTACAGGAGTATCTGAGCGGTATTCGTGAGATTAAGGCCCACAATATGGGGGGCAAACGTTTTGAACGGCTACGTCGTTCTTTTGACGAATTGAAATTAGCTTCCATTCGGTTAGAAGGTATTATGGGACCGATGATCATGGGCGCGATGTTGCTTGCACGATCAGGGATGACATGGATGATTCTAGTGGGCAGTTATTTGCTTGCTGGTGGTGAGTTGTCCCTACCGGTATTTCTGTTATTTTTGCTGGTAGGTACAAAGGTATTCGAACCGTTAACGGTTGTACTGATGAGTTATGGGGAGATGCGGTACTCTGCATATAGTGCAAGACGCATTATGGATGTGCAGCAGGAGGCCCCGATGGCAGGAACGGGAGATGTACAGCCCAATCAGGCGATTTCATTCGACCAAGTGACCTTTGGATATGATGACCAGCAGCCGGTGTTGAAAGACTTGTCGTTTACGATTGAGCCGCATACCATTACTGCCTTGGTTGGCCCATCCGGTAGTGGTAAGAGTACAGTCACACGTCTCATTGCCCGCTTCTGGGATGTACAGCAAGGCACCATTCGCATTGGTGGCAGACCCGTTGATCAGATGGACCCCGAGAAGCTGTTGCAGGATATCTCTGTGGTCTTCCAGGACGTGTATCTGTTTCAGGATACGATTGGCAACAACATTCGTGTAGGAAAGAAAGACGCTTCGCAATTCGAGATTGAGGAAGCAGCACGCAGAGCTTGTTGTCATGAGTTTATCTCCAGTCTGCCTCAAGGGTACGATACGCTCGTTGGCGAGGGTGGATCGACTTTATCTGGTGGGGAGAAGCAACGGATTTCCATTGCACGTGCTTTGTTGAAAAATGCATCGATCGTTTTGCTTGACGAAGCTACCGCTTCACTTGATCCGGAGAACGAAGCCGCCGTGCAGCAAGCGATTAATGAATTGGTCGCGGACAAGACGGTTATTTTGATTGCGCACCGATTAAAGACCATTCAGAATGCCGATCAGATCTTTGTATTGGACCAAGGTCAGCTCGTAGAGCAAGGAACGCATGCGCATTTGTTAGATCACTCAGGCATCTATTCTCGGTTGTGGCAATTACAACAGGATGCAGAAGGCTGGCAGGTAAAAGTAAACGTATAATAATGAGTTCGATGAGATAGATAAAGTAACTGAAGCAAATAAGCCTCATGTGGCTAATGAACTGACATAAAAGGAGAATGACAACGATGTTTAAACGAATTCCTGTATGGATTGCACTATTCTGTATGCTCACCTTGGCGGCCTGTGGAACGACCCAGACCACTAGTGAAGTGGCCAGCTCCTCAGAGGGAACTGCACAAGCAACGACCAAATTGATTACCAACCCAAATGGAGAAGAGATTACGATCCCTTTGAATCCAGAGCGCATTGTTGATCTATCCGGCTCTACAGAAGAGTTACTGATCATTGGGAAAACACCTGTGGCCACGATGAGTGCGGATTACGGTAACCCGGAAGAAATCACTCCAACCATTAAGGATCAACTGAGTGCAGATACTGTTAATCTGGGCTGGTATGGTTCACCGTTCAGCATTGAAGCTATAGCGGGTGCTAATCCGGACCTGATTATTCTGGGAAAGGATTTTAACACGGATCAATATGAAACTTTATCCAAAATTGCGCCTACGATTGCATTGCCTTATTCTTACTATGATTGGAGAGAACGCCTGACATTCTTGGCAGATACGTTTGGAGAAGAAAGCAAGAAAGATGAATATCTGGCCAAGTATGATGCGAAATCTGCAGAGTGGAAACAAAAGCTGGAGGCGACTGTACATGGTGAATCCTTTGCCGTAATTGAGACATATCCAAACAACCTGGTCATCTATTCCAATAAAGGGGCAGCTGAGATGTTATACGGTGAATGGGGCCTGAAGCGCACAGAGGGTATCCCTGATCCAGAGGGCTGGGGCGGTAAACAGATCGCACTGGAGGCTCTGGCTACCGTTAATCCGGATCGTCTGTTATTGATGGAGAATAGTGAGAACAAGATGGTCGATAGTAAGGTGTGGAATAACATGAACGCAGTGAAGAATGGAAAGATCTACAAAATCTCTAATGTCGATAATTACAATTATTCGTACACAGCGATGGGGAGAATGGAGCTTATGGACCGTTTGGGTACGATGATTCTGGAAGGTCAGAAGTAGTCGTTGGATTAGAGCAATTCATGATGGATTAACTTTAACTTTTAACAGAACCTAATAACGCCTATGTGTAATTGTGTAATTTGTTCGAAATCATGTAACTTGAGCTGTTCTGGCTGCGTTTAGACATTGGGGTGATCTGATGTTGGTGAACGCGGTTCAACGGTACATGGTATTAGGACTTATATTTATAGGTATAAGCTTGACTGCATATCTCGTTCTTGAAAGGGTTGAAGGGTACCATATTACAACGACAGAGTATTACGGCTTACGCAATGCAGGGGGAGTAATATATATTCTTTCGCTTATCCTGGGATTCGGTCACTATTTAGTCGCTTTTTATGTTGTTATTATTAGCCCGATCTCATGGCTGCTGCGGAAATATGTATGCTTTCCTATGGTGAGAACTTTCATCTATATGATTGGGTTTGGATGGGGCGGGCTGTGGGTTTTTGATCTCATGTACAGTCCATATTTCGTGAAAGGATACTATCTGAACCGAATGACATCGATATGGATATTTGCCATCGCGGGGTTAGTTTATGCCATTGTGGAGAATAAGATTTGGCGAAGAGGGCAGATGCAGAACGAACAGAAAGCTACTTAACAAATGTTGAGTAGCTTTCTTGGTTTACATAATTATTATGGTGTTTTCATTGGGGGCTCAGTAGCTAAATACAATTTTTGAAAAGGATTATGTAAGAGTAAGTAGTGAACATGTACAGCAGTAAGTTAATTCGATAGTTTGTTATAAAATTCACAAAGGATGCAATTAAAATGAAATAGGAGTTTTATCGTAAAAAGGTAAAATTTTCTGTTATACTATTTGGGTTGTGTACATAAAGTTAGATATTTTAATGAAGGGAGTTCATGAAGTAAATTAGCCGTTTAGTTTAAAATTGTAGTTTGGAGGAAAGCATTTTGTATAAAGCAGGTTTTTGGATTAGATTAGGAGCAGGTGTATTGGATAGTCTTATTATTTCAATTCCGTTAGTGATTATTGCAGGTGTGCTGACGGGCAACTTTGATACGGATGAGCCGATTGCCAAACTGCTTAGTGCGTTATACTCAATTTTATTACCAGTTTACTGGTATGGTCGAACCATAGGCAAACGTATATGTGGAATTCGAATCCGCCAATACGATACACACGAACCGCCAAAAATTGGTACGATGCTGATGCGAGTTGTTGTAGCTGGACTTGTGTACGTATTAACTTTGGGTATCGGAGTTATTGTGAGTGCTTTTATGGTCGGTTTGCGTGAGGATCGACGTGCGATTCATGACTTTGTAGCAGGAACAGAAGTAGTTTGGGATTAATTCGAAAAATATAAAGAATTCGCTGTACAGGGGTAAAAATCACTGTACAGCTTTTAAATCATTAGTACTGTTTCACAAAACTCGTATTTTGTACATATGTATATAGATCGATGTAATCAAACTTTTCAGGGTAGCTTAATGAAATAGTTCACCATCTAATCCGCAATGACACAATGTTCTTGTCCTTTTCGGCAATGGTACTATGTTCTTGTCCTCAGCCTGGGACAAGAACTTGGTTCCTTAAAACAAAAAAGCCGCTAAATTAGCGACTTTGAATGGAACAATGTTCTTGTCCCTAACAATGACCAAATCAGCACTAAGTGCGATATCTGCATATGTTTCCCCCTCCCGTGATCCAAAATCACATTCAACTTCCTCCTCCTTTTTCTTTGCTCAAGTGCTTGTTATTATCTATTTCAAATGTGATTTCAGTTCCAGTGGAAATACCTCCTAGCGTTGAAGTTGGTCTCTTGATCATAATCCATCCTGTAGTCTGTTAATCGTTAAAAGAGACTCACTTCTACACTTATGGACTATCCTTTTAGTTGTACAAAGTACTGGAAATGGTTCCGTTTTAGTCTTAACTTTCCTACAGTTGTGCTTAATGTTTATTTTTATTGTTAGTCAAAAACTCTAACGAAGTGTTAGAGCTAGTTACTTAGTAGCCCGATGAATAGTTAGTTTGACTAAAGAGCGGAACTCTTCACTATTTAACCAATCTATTTTTTGATTCAACTGAGGGACGGCATTATTATCAAGGTATCTCCAATCATAATTGATTTCTTCAAAGTCATTTGAATTGGCAATTTCCATACGGTTCTCTCGAAGTAGTATGCGAAATTTATATGGCCAGACACCTGTTTTATGTTCTTGCATTATAAAATACTCACTTTGTCTTATATTTCTCCAAAATGTTAGTCCACCTAAAGTTGAAATTGGTTTTCTGAAACCCAAAAAAATCTCCTCCTACCTGGTGATTTAAGATAAAAATTTATATAACTTTTAAGCTCTATCCAAACTTCTTCAATAATGTCTGCTAAATGAAATGGGGCCATACCCTCTAGGTACTTTTCTGTATAATGGCGATTATATTTATCATTCTCTTCACTGTAACTGTAAACTCCAGAAGGTGTAGTAATAAAGAATTCAATATAAATATTTTGTCTTATATATCCTGCTGTTTCCTCTATTTTTCGTCGATAGAAAGCAACTTCTTCTGCGATCTTGTGTACATATTCTTTTGGCAGTGAGGCTAGGCAGTTGTCTTCCAAATAGATAGCATCAATATCATCCTGCTCAATTTCTAAATGTATTATACAAAACTAAGCAAAAAATTGATTGACACACGCTATTAAGTTTTTCTGTATGCCGCTAAAATCTTGTTGTAAATCAAGAGTAACAACAAAAAATTGATTACCCTTAATGTTATACATATGATTAGGTTGTTTTAATGCAGTTGTTTTCGCATAAAGTAACATACCTGCAACCGTTTCATTCGGTTTTTTTCTCCAATTATTTACATATGTGAATATTTGGTAGAGATTACTTGATATTTGTTTTACAGCTCCACCTTCGAACCTTGCTACCATATTCTCAGAATAAAATTTCGCTTCCACAATCAATATTTTTTTATCTTTTTGAAGTACAAGGTCTGTTTGCATAATCGGCAATTCATCTTTGAATTCATCTTCAACCCTCCACTGGATTTGGGGATGGGATACTTTATATTTCGTTTCACGCTTGAAAAATGCATAGATGAACTTTTCATATAAGGATGATAACCTTTGTTCTTCATGAACTTCTTTCATCATTTGAGATGTAGAGCTTTCATCTAGTAATAGCTGCTCATAAAGGTATCTACATACGTCTACTATAAATTGATAGCGAATGTTTTGACGGTTATATCTAACGTTCTTCCATAGTTTCAAATCTAATTCTACATCTGATACCTCTGTAAAGTAAGGCATCAAAGCATAAAAAATTCTTCGTTTTTTTTGACTTATTTTATTGGAACTCGATAGGTAAACGAGTGTTGCTTTAATAATACGATTCAACAATATATCTTCAGAGAAGTCATCATAAACCACTGCAACTTTCTTATTTACCAATGTATTTTTCTTTATCGTAGAATTAATATCAATTTTCCCCTTGATAACATTGGAAATTTCCTCAACACTTGTGTAATCTTTAATTAATCCTTCGCGAATCAAGACAGGTATCCCAATTGATAAAATTTCTGCGTAAAGATTTTCGATGTTCTCAAACTTTTCTATTCCGATTTTTTTATACTCGAACAGATTTAACGTTTGATATGCATAAGAAAGCATATAGTATATATTACGAATTGGAATATTATTATTTCTTTCCATCGTAACATCCTCTTAATCGTTGAGCCCAATTGCTTGCCTTCTGCTCGTCATCAAACCAATACTCAAATAGCTGTGGAATAATTTCATATTCGATTACTTCCTCTACTCGATTTGCAGTATCTACTTTGTAAACATCACCTACAAAATAGCTATGCCCAATTTGAAATCCAGCCCCCAGCTCATCAACAATTTGTTTATTTAAGTTGATAATTTCATCAATAATACGAATTAATGCTTCAGGATTGTTTAATTCGTTTACATACGACTTAAATGTTTCATTTTGGAACGCTGGTATAATTTCAAAAAATGAAAATCTTCTTCTTAGCGCGTAGTCTAATAAAGCTAGACTTCTATCTGCTGTATTCATCATTCCAATAATATATAAATTTGATGGTACAGAAAACTTATCATTAGTATAAAGGAGATTGATTTGCTCGCCTCGCTTATCTGTTTCAATAAGCATCATTAATTCTCCAAGTATTTTACTCATATTTCCACGATTAATTTCATCAATAATAAAGAAGTAGTCTCGTTCTGGATCTCGTTCTGCTTTTCTAGCAAACCTCACAAACGGACCTTGTTTCACCTCAAACCCATCTCCTTCAGCTTTTGGACGGAATCCTTCAATGAAATCCTCATAACTATAGCTTTGGTGGAACTGCACCATATGGATACGCGTTTCATCTTTTTCTCCCATCATCACATACGCTAAACGTTTGGCAATAAACGTTTTACCTACTCCTGGTGCACCTTTTAAAATAAGATTCTTTTTATTTTCAAGTAGAGATATTAGGCGCATAAGCTCATTCTTCTCGATAAAAACATCCAAAAGAAGATCATCTATTGTAAAGGATTCATTTTCTTGAATAGTAGGCTTAGATTCAATAAAACGAATGTAGTAGTCAATTGAACTTCCTGATACGCCTTTATATTTTTTATAAGATTCATCGAATATAACGAAATCTTTCAACTGTTTTAGTTGTTCAACATCTGTTTCACCAAATATTGAAACATCAAAGTAGTGCTCTATATCCTTCAATGCACTTACTTTCTGCATAACTGTTTTATCATTTAAGCTAACTCCTGTATCAGTAACTTGATTGGATAACCAGTTTCGAAATTCATGTATTTCAGCAATTTTGGGATCAATAAAATCTTCATTCATTACTTGATCAATTTCTTGAATAAAATTTGGATAAGGACTTAGAGATGTTAACGCTTTTTGAGGGAAAGTCTGATGTAGTTCCCACTTTCCAACTTGAAGCCAATCTACTTTTCTTCTATGTTTATACTCTGATACCTTGTTATCGAAGTAGTAATCACCCGTAACAACTCCACGTGCGAGGATTTTCTTAATTCCTTCTTTTACATACACAACGTCGCCTGTTTGAATTTCACGATAGAAGTCCCACATAGCCTTTGTATCATTAATAGGGCGAACCCCATTCGCTCTATGCTCAACTATTTTCCGTTCAACAGCTTCTTTTGAATCATATTTTCTTAAATCCCCTATAAAATCCCATCCAAGGGCGATCATGTTTTCTGTGTGGAACTGATTCCATAATCTCGTATTTTCAGCTGGTGAAATTACCCAATAATTAATGCTGTTATCAACTTCATTTTCTTGATTCGCTATTTTCTTCTCTTTTTTAGGATAAGTTAAAGTAGGATTTTCATCATAATATAAAAATATTAAATATGATCGCATTAAAACGCCCCAGTCAGGTATCCCACCTATATTATCAGGCTTACTTCTAATGCCTTGATTATATTCGTCCACCGCGTATTTTTTTCTGAATTCAATTCTTGCGGTACCAAATTTCTCCGGATATCGAGGTGTACCTTTGCCTGTTACTAATCTCTCAATATCCTCATCACTTTGTTCAGTCATTTGTTGATAGATATTTTTATATTCCGAATATGATTGGTATTCAAAGAAATTCTCCTTATATCCACTCGCTAATCCGAACTTTTCCAACAGGTGTCCTAGTTTTTCGAAATATGGCGTGTACCACCCACCTGTTTTTCCACCTAAATTTTCAGTGACCCATGCTTTATATTTTTCTTTTTTGGTATTTACAATATCAATCATGGTGTGCCTCCCAAGCATTTATTATCTCAAATCTATAACACTATACTAAGTTAGGAATGCATTTACTCTCATTGTGTTATCTAGCACATACTAAATGATAATAGCTTTGAACAAATCGTTTCAAAGGGAAATGCATATACTCATTAACTAATGGGCGTGAAATCATTTTTGTTTTTATGTATGCCAATTACCTCTCTGTTTTGTTAGTGGGTGATACAAGCTAGCTCTAGATTCCTCAGGCAATACACAGTCTACTTTTGTGAGATTTTGATTGAGGGTACCATCGATTACCCACATTGGCCAACCTGTTATTACGTTACCAGATTTATTAATGATGTCTCCTGTGTTAACCAGGGCATACTTTGAGTCGAAATAGGATATCAGGTTGAACTGGAATGGTATAACTATGTTTCCCGACTCATCAAGATATCCCCATTTCCCTCCGAATTGTACAGGAGCCAAGCCGTTGTGCAACAATCCTGCAAAGTCATATATGTTATTCACAGTTAGTTTACCTTGTTTATTTATATAGCCCCAATAACCGTCACGTTTCACTGCACAGCAATGGTTTGAGAAATAGTGTGTTTCTTCGAACTGGGGTTCAATCACAATGTTTAAATTTGCGTCTACAAACCCCCATACTCCCTTCATACTGACTGCTGCCAATCCTTCGTAGAATGTAGGGATGTTTTCGAAGTCACGAGGGGTATACACTTTTTTGGACGCTTCGTATTTGATTGACCGTGGTATATCCTCGTAAGAATCCGAGAATTCAGCTATAGTATTCACTGCATTCACAATCTTCACCAGATTAGAAACCGATATAACATTCTTGTTTGCTTCTTTCTTTAGAGATGGTACTAATTCGTTAAGAATGAGGGCTGTGTATTTTGGGCTTCGATTTTTCAAAGAAACGCCTTCATGCGTAAAACAAAGGATAGTTTGTATTGGGGAAAGTGGTAATCCAATGCGATTGAGGAACTGTGTCATTACATATCGCTGATGATCTAACTGACTGTTCGGATCATTATCCTCGTCATAGCGCTTAACTTCGAGTTGTTTTCGTTGTTCGACACCAGGGTTTAAAAATGTGATATCCCCAGACCAATGCTTACTCTCTATAATATATACTCCGCCTGTACCAATTAGCACGTGATCATATTCAGCAGACTGATTACTTCGAGATAGGGTAATACGAATACCATTATAAATCACAAACTGTTCTTTCAATTGCTCAAGTTGCTGTCGAGTTAATTGCTCTCCATGTTGTCCTGCTTTTACCCACGGCTTAGAGGATTTCATTTTGTTCCCCTCCTACAATCGTTTAAAACGAATTCTCTGAAAGACTGATTGTTTCCTGCACAGATATACTTGTATTAAGAAATAAATTACTTTGGCTAGCATCTATACATCATTTCTAAGTATTTTAAAGCTAAAGAATAGCCTGGTAGCTATCTCATATTGATTTATCCGTTGCCGATAATCTCCAAGTGTTAACTCAAGGATTTCATTTATTCTAGCACCAGTTTCAAAAAGCATTCTTATTACGACTTCATCTCTTAAAGACCAACCAATCTCTGAACCAGCTCTGTAAATGATATAAGGAAGATCATGATCTGCAATAATATTTGGCTTCCAATCATTTGCTACAAGTTTAAAATAGGAATCTGATTGACTGCGATATGAAGAATCAGATGGAATCTCTGTTCCTGCTATTTTAGGTAATCGTGGTTTATTCTCACGCATGCTTGTAGGACTAAAACTCCCAATAGAAATACTATAATCAGCATCAAGTAAAGGATTTTGAAATTCGTACAATTTTAGATGTAATGCTGTTTTATAGAACGATTTAATGGCAGCTAGAAAGTGATTAATAGTCTGAGAACTTTTTTTAGTCATTATTACGTACTGGAAATTTTCTTTAGACCTTAGCTTACAGCCCATCTGATAAATTAGGTAATCCTCGACCGCTGTTCTTATAGCCATGTGACTATCAGACCACTTGACTCGGGTACCTTGGTAATTACTACTTTTTGCAAGCCATGAAAAGAATCTCTCCAAAGTCATTAAATAAGATAACGCTGAACTCTCACTAATTCTTTTCTGTTGATAATAATAGAACTCTGTCAAAGGTAAAAACAGCTCATTTTCTCTATTAAATACGAGAATTGAATACTTACTCTGAACGTTCATAGGACACTGGATGTGATAATAATCGCCCGCTATGAATAGCCCCCTAATGTGACACAATATATAAGATGGTTATAATTTTATATGTAATTAAGAATAATATCTACTAAATATTACATTGTATTTTGTACATATGTATAACATTCCTGCACTAGCCGGAACCTGCCTGCTATTCGTAGCGAACCCCCAATTAATGAAAGTCGAGAAACGGTACAAGCAAAAATACACCCCCCAGAATTTTATCGGCTAAACTCAGGGGTTTTTCCAATGTCTATTCTAGGGGGTACACTTCATTTTCAAATGATGAAACTAAATTCTTCATCTTTTTCTTGCGACATTCTTGATCTCTAAAGCTGGCGTTTTTTTGTTTAGCGCGCTTCATGCATTAGTTGTAGTAGCTTCTCCCCTCCCATTTTATATGTAGCATCAATGTTAATTGTCTATTCCATCAAATCTGTTACTGCACCTCTTGAAGCAGAGGAAACTAATTTAGCATATTTGGCAAGTACACCGGATTTCACTTTCAGTGGCGGTTGTGCCCAAGCTTGCGCTCGAGCGGCCAACTCTTCTTCTGGCACTTCAACCTTAATTTCCTGAATGTCGCTATCGATGGTGATAATATCTCCATTTTGGAGCAAAGAGATCGGTCCACCTACTTGTGCCTCAGGGGATACATGGCCGACTACAAATCCATGCGAGCCACCCGAGAACCTACCATCTGTTATGAGAGCAACTTTCCCACCGAGACCTTTCCCTACAATGAGTGCTGTAACGGAAAGCATCTCAGGCATACCTGGTCCACCCTTGGGTCCACAATAGCGTATGACCAATACGTCCCCTTCTTGAATTTCATCATTCATGATCGCTTCTGTCGCTTCATCTTCGCTATCGTACACCTTTGTCGGTCCGGAAAACTGTTGTATCTTCATGCCTGACATTTTGGCGACAGCGCCTTCAGGAGCTAGGTTTCCTCGAAGCACAACCAGTGGTCCATTTGGTTTAAGCGGATTATTGAGTGGACGTATAATCTCTTGATCATTCTGAAGTGGAGCAGCTTCCGCTAAATTCTCCGCCAACGTTTTACCAGTTACGGTGAGGCAATCCCCATGAAGTAATCCCTCAGCGAGCAATAGCTTCATTACCCCGGAAACACCACCAATATCATTCAAATCCTGCATGACATACTGACCACTTGGCTTCAGATCTGCCAAATGAGGAACACGCAAGCGAATTCGTTCAAAATCATCCAAGGTTAAATCCACTTCTACGGAGTGCGCAATAGCTAGCAGATGGAGAAAAGCGTTGGTTGATCCCCCTAGAGCCATAACAACGGTGATCGCATTCTCAAATGCTTTCTTCGTCATAATGTCTCTTGGGTAGATTTCCTGTTCAAGAAGTGAGATGACCTGCTTACCGGCTGCTTCGCATTCCAATGCTTTATCCGCTGAGATAGCTGATGTCGAAGAAGAACCAGGCAAACACATACCCATTGCTTCTGCAGCTGCGGCCATCGTATTAGCGGTATACATCCCCCCACAAGCCCCTGGACCTGGACAAACACTGCATTCGACCTTATGCAATTGTTCGTCTGTTATTTTTCCATCTTGATATTGCCCAACGGCTTCAAAAGCTGAAACGATATCCACTTTTTTACCGTCGAGATTACCAGGTTGAATGGTTCCTCCATATACATAAACAGAAGGAATATTCATCCGTCCAATAGCCATCAAACATGCAGGCGTATTCTTGTCACACCCACCGATTGCAACAACGCCGTCAAAACGCTCGGCTCCGGTCACAATTTCAATCGAATCAGCTATAGCTTCCCGACTTGGTAGCGAGAACAACATCCCGCCATGCCCCATCGAGATCCCATCAGAAACGGTAATCGTATTAAAAATTAGTGGAGCACCGCCGTTATTACGTGCGCCCCGCTTAGCTTGCACCGCTAAATCATTGATGTGCATATTACACGGTGTTACTTCACTCCACGTACTTGCTATTCCGATCATTGGCTTTTTAAAATCCTCATCTTGAAATCCAACTGCACGCAGCATCGCTCTGTTCGGTACCCGGTTAGCACCTTCACTGATTACCTTGCTACGAATGCGAAGATCTTTTTTATTTTCCATGTTTCTTCCCTCATTTCAAAGTATTTCGTTCAGTTCCTGCATCGGTCGAATAAAATTTTGTTTCATTAAATTATGGGCATCGTTGCTATTTTTGCCTTCAAAAGCTTTAATAATCTGATCATGTTCTTCAACTGAAGCTAGTGTAGCCGTAATAGGTTGTTTTAAAAATACGTATTTAAATCGCCTAATGTGAATCTGAAGAGATGTATTAAATGTAGCTACATAAGGATTATCTGAGAGCTCCACAATATAATTATGAAATTGCTCATCCACCTCCATAGCCTGATAAACTTGTCCATTTTTAATAGAACTTGCGAATTCCAAATTTATGGATCTTAGTTTCTCGATCTGTTCTGGAACAATAGTTTGGGCGGTGATTTCAGCAGCTAAGGCCTGAAGAGCAGCCATCGTTGAATACATCTTAAAAATATCGTTTTTCTCAATATTCGTTACTTTTGTTTCTTTTCCTGGATGCATGGACACGAGGCCTTGAACTTCGAGTAACTGAAATGCCTCCCGAATCGGTGTCCGGCTGACTCCAAGCGATTCAGCCATTTCCGCATCAATAAGCTTTTCACCTGGTTGCAGTGTTCCATCAATGATCCATCGCTGAATCTGAGAAAACGCTCTTTCTTTTGCGGACATACGGACTGGTAAGGAAAAATTTTTAGGAATTGGCATTGTTTTCATCCTCATTGCAATTATTCTTATATGCAATATATCGCATACACGATCGAGAAGCAATTATTATTTCATTTATTCGCTCAATTAAGTTTATCCAGATAACTACCTGTTTTTATTGAGAGTCTGAGACAAAAAAGAGAACTATAATTTAAGAGTCTTTCTTTGAGAAATGTTACATAAGTAATATATTTTAATGTGAATGTTATTATATAAAATTATTTGGTACTAATGAGGGCTTATGTACTTTTTACTTAAGTATACATCTAATCGTAAATCGGACGATGTTCTTGTCCCTCGACATGAGTTTGTAGTTTTAACTCCCACCCCTCCGTCGTATAATCTACCTAAAACGCCGAACTCATATTCCGAGTTCGGCGTTT
This sequence comes from Paenibacillus sp. FSL H8-0283, assembly GCF_045040675.1. Classification (NCBI taxonomy): domain Bacteria; kingdom Bacillati; phylum Bacillota; class Bacilli; order Caryophanales; family Paenibacillaceae; genus Paenibacillus; species Paenibacillus sp. FSL H8-0283. Next base: position 3,783,580 of record NZ_CP150295.1, on the reverse strand, counting down.
TTAAAATTCAATGGACACAATTAATATGATAGAACGTTGTGTTAAACGTCTATTTTTAAAATGCTGTTCTACGTCCGCAGGCTTTTGAATGCCTTCCAGCCCTTAGTTTCGGGCTAGATGTTTTTGTTTGTCAGTAAAAAGTATTTTCGTATAACTTCCCCGTATGCGCATCAAGCACTTCGGGCGTCCGCTCGTGCTCGCTACCAATCATTCGATACACTAGTTCGTACGGGGCCTCTTCCGCCCTAGCATTGTGCATCCGTTCCCATTGCAGACGCAGCTTGGCCTGTGCCGTCCATCGGAGGATGGCTGTCTGGTAATCAAATGAAGGCACGGTCTCCAGCTTCTTTAACTGTTCTGGCCTTATGGAGGGGGACATCAAACTTTTGACCCTCCCATTAGAGCGGTCAACAGCTAGTTGATAGCATTCATCCCTGACAGATACGTCTTGAACATATACACCAAAGCGAATGATTTCCAAACGATCTTCGTCGTCGGTCTCTTCAGTTAGAAGCTTGAGATACGGCAACATTTCGGCTGCTAGTCCTCGGACATAGTCCATAGCTACTTCTATACATGCGTCTCGATCCCAGGTTAATGGAGCTAGTTGATCTGGCTTACCATGCGAAACAAAGTCAATCAGTTGTCCGGATTGGCTGTCTACTCGCGCCTTGACTGCTCCCTCCATCTGATCAGCCCAATAGGCCTTCCAAGACCGGTCATTCTTGGCTGGACGCTCTTCATTCTGTTGCTTCCACACCATCAACTTGGTGTTCGAGCCAATATTGTCGTCTTGTACTAACTGAAATTGGTCGTTGTCTACGCCAATCCACTCTTCTAGGCTTCGTGCGGGCGGGAACTCACCTGGCCACTCGTCCAGAGTTCTTGGGTCAGAGGGGACAGCTTCTGCCCTATAGGCTGTCGGAACTTCCTCCTGTGATGATGCAGTATAGATTAGCCCTCTACTTCGGGGGGCGTAAACAAGATGGACCTGATCGTCACCATCCGTGTACACGGCTTTGTCCAATACACAATATTCCACATGTAGCAAAAAATTCGCCTTCATACACGCCATCTGTTCCTCTTCTGGTGTGATCATGGTTGGGAGTGCTGGCCCTGGAACGGTTCCAAAGTACCTAAATCCGACCACGCGACCGCTGGGATGAACCATAATCAGGCATCCCGTCTCAGGAAGTGGCAGCCCCATCGCCTTCTGCTGTCGTGTGTACACAAACATCCCTTCCATCCACTCCATCTCACAATACGGAAAATCACGCAGTGCGCCGGGATAATGATCTTCCAGGAATTGCTCTGCCTGCTGTTTGAGCTCCTCCTCAGATATCCGTGTCTCGTTGTCCAATGAGGCCCAGGAAATGGCATAGTCTAGCAAGTTGCCGTCCCTGGAGAGCGTGGCAGAAACGGCGTCATCACTCCCCGTTTTAACCCATAAGAATCCCGCTTCTCCCTTCCCTGTTCCCCTCCCGGTGTTCTCTTGATAGTCATTGACGATCAGATCATAATCCGGTGAAACGGCAAACTGGTGCTCTGCCTGTTGTCTTAACTGCAGGCGTAATGTATCCAGGTCTCGTTCGAGAAAATCTTGAGCCATTTCGTTGCGCAAATGTTCCAGCCCCTTCCGTAATTGTGTTTTTACAGTACCTAATGGCATATCCAGGAGATGGGCGATTTGCTGCTGGGTCAGGTCCTTCTTATATTTTAAGAACAGGAGCTGACGCAGCTTCGGATTCAGACTGGCCAATGCACGCTCCAGATCCAGGGTTTGATCGATATCATTAACGACCAATGGCTCTTGCGCCTGCGGGTCTTCGCTCAGGTGAACACGCTTGGATTTCTTCAAATGATTGAGCGCCCGGTTCACCACAATTCTGGTAAGCCAGCTCTCAAACGCTTCGGCTTGCTGCAGCGTTTGCAGTGACTCATAAGCCTTAACCAGGGCATCCTGAACGATATCCTCCGCATCTTTGGACTCCCGTACATAATGGCGAGCCACTCGGTGCAGCTTATCCGTTCGATCCTTTATAAGAGAAACGAAGGCATCGTGATCTCCGTTTTGTGCGGCGTTGATTTGTTGCTGTGCATCGATCATTGTCGTTCACCTCCTGTTATATAGACAGTTAACTCGGGGGTTTGGATTTAATTAATGTAACATTATTCTTATAGTTGTTCCCAAATAAGTGCATATGCTGATTATTTAGATATACACCTAATCGGCAATCGGTACAAGTTCTTATCCTTAGCTTGGGACAAGAACTTGTACCGAAAAATAAAAAAGCCGCTAAAATAGCGACTTCAATGGGAATATGTTCTTGTCCCTCGACAATTCATTTTGGAATGGGCTGGAAAAATGTCGATTCTCGTGATGTCAGGGCATCCTGTCGTCGATCGCTCAGCATGGGCCAGTACCTTCAGTTCTTTCACTTCATCAGTTCCAATTATAAAGGTGAACATGAGTTGTGGCTGGATCTTTATGGCAGATTTCCAGTGCTCGCTTCGTTGAGCCCCTTTACTGCCCATTAGCCCTTTCATCTCTGCTGTACCTTCTTCCAACAGAATTACCCGTTTTGTCGTAACAACTCCGTGCATAACTTCATCGTCGAACGAATTGAATACAGTAAACGTGATAGATTTACGAAAACACGTTACATGCAATTTTAGGTAGCTATTTAAAAGCTCGACTTATTTTAAATTTCAGGATAATCTTGTAATTCTCTTGATCTTCAGATGAAGAGAATTGTCCTATCATCCGATGCATAACTTTTTCTATGATTTTTTCACCCAATTTATAACTTTCTACAGATTCATTATTTATTTTTAATTTGTTTTCTACACAAATCACAAAATGATTATCTTCTATATAAGTAAATAAATTAATTTTTTGCTCTCGATCTGCATATTTTAGTATGTTCGACAGAAAATTATCAAATACACGTCCAATATTTTCCATATCCACAATAATTATGACATCCGTAGGGGAGGCATTTACAAGTACCTGAAATCCTTCCGCTCGAAGTACAGCTGTAATATCTGACAATACATCATGAATTGATTCCCGAACTGAAAGGGTTACTAAGTCTGCCTCCCTCTCTTTATCTAATAAAAAATATGAAAACAGATCGTCTGTACGATTCTTAAGTTGGAGAGCCTTTTGATACGCACTCTCGATTTGATACCTTGTTTCTACACATAAATCTTCTGGTGTATTACGGGCAAACTCTAAATACATGATGAGAGATGTCAGTGGCGTACGCATATCGTGAGACATTTCGGTTGCAAGATTTTTACTCTCATTTTGCAAATTTTCTATCCTTTCTAACCTGCCTAAAAATGCTTTACGTAGTTCCTCTATACTTTCCGCAATCATCGCCAATTCATCATACCCTCGTACCGTTATAGAATAGTCTAATGAGCCGCCTTCAAGGATATGAATTTCATTATTAATTGTGCGTAAATATTTGATCCCTCTACGTATTCCTAATAAAACAATGGTTATAAATAACATTGCGGACAGCAATATTTCAAGCATGTAGGCCACATTATAGTAGTGAGAAAAATAAAATCCATAGATTGAAACGTTACCTGTCCCATCCTTAAATTGTACTGGGTAAGAGTTCCGTCGATCATAATCAGTTTCAGGCTGACTTCCATATGCTCCTTCGTCATCAGCATGGTACAAGGAATCATATTGAAGCACCTGGTTCTGAAATACGTATAAAAATAAATTACTCTTCTGACTTTTAATCCAGTCTGAAAACGCAATACGATCTGTCGTTGACAGATCGTTTGCTGAAACATATTCTGAAAATTTTTGGACGTAAACTTGAGATTCGGACTTTAAACGCTCATCAGAAGTAAAATAATGATCCATAACCCGATTGCTTATGGACTGCAAAAGTAAAAAACAAAGAACACTTATGGTGAGAGCAATAATTATTAAAACAGTCAACTTTTTAGTTATAGTAAGTTTATGAGTGGCCAAAACGGTAACCTCTTCCCCATTCCGTTAAGATATACGCTGGTTTTGCTGGATCTTCTTCGATTTTCAATCGTAATTTTCGGATGTGTACTACTACCGTATTATTTGAACTGTAGAAATAAGGTTCTTTCCAAATACTCTCATAAATATTTTGGGCAGAGAAAATTTTATTTCTTCTGGTCATCAACAGTTTAAGTAGACCGTACTCCAGATCGGAAAGCTCAATCTTCTGACTGCCTTTCCATACATCGTTAAATTGTTCACTTACTTTTAAGCGTCCTCCGATAAGAAATGTTTCGCCATAATCCTTTTTATCTTGATAAATCGTATACCTACGCAACAAAGCAATAACTCTTGCCAGAAGCTCCTGTACAGAAAAAGGTTTAGTTAAGTAATCATCTCCACCAGCAAGCAAACCTTCCGTTTTGTCCAAAGTTCCGGATTTAGCAGTTAGAAAAAGAATAGGAACATTGTATCGTTCTCTGATTCGTATACAAGCCTCCAGTCCGTTTATTCCAGGCATCATAATATCCAGAATCACCAAATCCAATGACTCATTTACTAATTCAATTCCCTGTTCTCCATCTTTAGCTGTTGTTACTTCATAACCTTCACGGACAAGAGACATACGTAGCAGATCACGAATTTCCTGATCATCTTCAACCACTAAAATCCGGCTTGTCATAGTTCACCTCATACTTGATTTAACTTTTAGCTATCCGTGCGAAGCAATGGCTGTGTACTGCAACGGAAAGCTCCACCGAAAGAACGAGAAATTTCGTAATCAACATATTCTACTTTGATTCCTCTTTTCTCAAGCTCTTTTCCAATTGTATTTTTGAATGCAATGTCCGTAACATATACTTTGCTACTGATTGGCAATCCATTTACTGCCAAATCTTGAGCATCCTTGTAACTCACTTCGATTTTGTCCCAATTTTTAAGTTCTTCTGGGAGCCCATTGGCTAACGAATCCATGCTAACAATCATTAATCCATCTCTTACAAAACTGATAGCACAATCCAGGTGCAATGTGCCAGGCTCTAGCTTCACCTCAACCACCTTATAACCTGATGGTGTCAAATAGTTTCTGAGCCAATCAATACCGGCTTTGTTTGAAGCTAGACCAGAATTACCGACGAATACAGTCTTTCCATACACGAGGATATCTCCACCTTCAAGGTAAGGACCGGCAGCAGAGTTGATTCCTTTAGAAACGTCTGGTTGTGGGACAGCTACATGCGGAACGTTATTTTGGGCTGCTTCCTTATCCAGAATACTTCTAACAGGTAAAACCTCAAGTCTCCGGTAAGCCGATTTAAATGAACCTTCAATTAGATGATTTCCGATTGTGAAGAATGGATCTCTGACAAAGAAATTAGTTACTCCTTCGCCACCTGTAATGCCATCTTTCACAGCCCCTAGTTGTTTTTCCTTTTCAGTTAAAAGGCGTGGACGTTGAACCTCAACTCCGTATTTTTCAAGAACCTTTTTAAGATCTTCACGCTCTTTTTCCCACTTTTCCTGTGCCTCTGCCGGATCCGTATTCATTATAGACATGCCTCCTTCAGGCATAGGCATGTCTCCTTCTGGAAAATCATCAAAATTGAAGTGCATAAAAGCTTCAGATTGTGTCAATACAACTCTTTTTAGCGTGGCGAACTCACTCTCTACATATACATTGTTTTTCTCACTTTTTGTAGTCACAGTTCCATTCACTTCCGTAACTCTATTAACTTTAGACACACCAGTCGCCCCTGCCACTGGTAATATGCTAGTTACCAGTACAAGTGATAATGCTGTTGATCCAACCCACTTCAAACTCTTTCTTTTCATATTAATGCCCTCCTAATAATTTGTTTTAATGCTTACAGTTTGAATTATAGAGAGCAATTCTTAACAGTTTATGAAGGCATACTATTTTAATTTAAACTCCTTCCCGTAAGGTCTGACAAGAGATCTTTTAAATGAATCACATCTTCTTCCATCAAAAACTTAGATACCCGCTTCTCCATGTTTTGGCTCACGCAGTTTAATAGAAGGATTGCTAGATAGATAGGTTTCTTCATATGTAAAGCAAAATAAGGAACGTTCAAAACGGATACGGTGCCCTAGGCTGCTTGGTTTTAGACGATCAGGTTGCTTTGCTAAGTATTCCTTCAGGAGATTTAGAGTTACTCCCGAAATATCTACAATCCCTTGATCAGAAACCAACATCTTGAGTTGTAAAGCATACGCACACAATGTATTCAGGCTCAACCCTTGAATTCGTTTATCTGCCTCATAATGATTCCAAAGTTCACTTAAATTCATAATAAAACCTCCTATTAAGAGCAATTAATTTTAGTTTGCTTCAAATAGAAGGTTTTAATTTGGGGCTATTTAACTAAAGTTTCCCGTTAGTTGATTAATGATCTAACCCTTGCCCCAAATAAGTCTTTTGAAGTAAATCCATATTGGTGTATTATTTGGAGATTTATTGTGTTAGCAATCATCTCAATTTCAGATGAATTGTATGAAGTCATATCCATTTTCGAAATGATCACTTGCTTATCCATCTCACTTGATAAAGAAAAGATAATTTGTTTCTTTATATCATCATTTAAACCTTCAAACAGGAGCACAAGGTTTTCAAGGTCATCTTTGCTACCTCTCATCAAACTGGGGGATTGTATAGTAATATGTCCTGGAGATGAAGATTTGATAGCATAAATTTCAATGATGTCATCCATTTCAATTTTTATGTTTATGCCTTCTTCTGTTTCAACAAATAGACACCCCTCATTTAATTCTTTAGAAACACCAGGGAAAAATTCATCTTGAATATTAACTTTAAATACTACTGAACGTTGTTCTTTAACTGTCATCTCAATAAATTGTCTCTTATTCATCATATTATGCAATGTTTCCCCTCCCTTTTAGAGATAAAGTATTCTATATAAAGGAACCAAGTTCTTGTCCCGCGACAAATAATAACTAACAGTTCAACGGCAAGTTTAAAGGCCATCCTCCTTTGTGGGATGGCCTTTCCTGTACATATTCCTCCATTAATAATACTGCCTTATAGGTTTTGTTAGCATTATTCAAATTATAACTGGCTGGAAGATTACTTGGGTCCTTCAGTAAAGCAGAACTAATGTCTAAAGTGCCTTGTTTATCCCTTTGTTGTTTAGAACACTAAGGAGATGTAAGCATCTCTTCAGCAATTTTGACCAGATCCTTTTTACCTAAATTGCTGTCTCCATTATTGGATATTTCATACAACAAATGATTGTGATCGTCCCTCCATCCAATCCGATGGTAAGGAACGGAATTAGTTGCCCTATCCTTAATATCGGATTGAATATAATAGACCTCATTACCTTGGATGTTCAGCTTCTCGGATTTAGCGTGATCGTCCTGGAATATGGTCACTTTGGAGTCGGGGAATATTCTTGTTGCCATTACAGTTACAACGTTCTTCCCCTTGACATAGCGTGCCAAAGAGAAATCAGCCTTATTCCAATTCAGTTTTTGAATATAGACCCGTTGCCCATCCGAAGAAGATTCAGCTTGTCTTCTAAGGTCGTCTGTTAACTTCAGGTAAGCAGCATCTGAGAGATGGTTTGTATACAGATCGGCAGGATAAACGTATCCGTAATCAAACTGGTACCCTTGAGGAAGTTGCGTTATTGATTTTAAAACTGGAGCTTGCGTCCGTGTAATTTCAGCTTGCAAACTGCTGAAATTTGAATACTCGATCCACTTATATTCAAATTTTACGGGGGTTAATTTATCCGCGTTGTTAATTAACTCATCTTTGACATAATAGGCTACATAATCCCCAGGTTGCAATTGTTCTTTAATCTGATTTGTGTAAAAGCCCAGTCTTTTTGTGTAATTGGTAACAAAGTCAGTAGGCTCTTTGGCGGCGGCAGTGTTTAGTACCACCTCTCCTTTATTGTTAAGGAATTCAATATATTGTGAGGCCGCATACCCTGTCACTGATACTCCAAGAACGATCATTGCGGTTAGCCCGGGAACCACGAATCTTTGACGAACTTGTGCTCTGGCATGCAAACCTCTCTTGTGAACTGCCAGCTTATGGACCCGAGTCATGACTTTGTCAGTGACATCAAAATTCTGAAACTCCTCTTGGATCAAGAGATCCATTTCTTTCAGATTTTCGTTTTGAGAAGTACGTTGTAATTTTGGCATAGTTCTTCCTCCTTTGGTTTCATCCATTTTTTGAGTTTGATTTTGGTTCTAGCAAACTTTTTCTTGACGGCATCGGGACTTTTATTCAAAATTTCAGCTATTTCTACAAACGATTTTTCTTCAAAAACGCGCAGAATCAGTAGGTTCCGTTCAACCACATTTAGTTTTTCAAGCGCCCGGCTTAGTGGTTCGTTAAAGAGTTGGTTATCCAGCATCTCTGCAGGACTAATGGCAGTTTGATCTTGAGCCATTAGTCTGAACTTCCATTTCTGTTGCATTTTTTTTCGACGGATTATGTTTATGCAGTGATGATAGGCTATTTTGTAGAGCCAGGCGGAGAAATTCACCTCAGGTTTATAGGCATCTATTTTCTCATAGGCCTTAACCAGAACGTCCTGAACAGCATCCTCAGCTTCCTGTTTGTTTGAAATAAGTCTCCAGCAATACATAAATATCTGTTTTTGGTATTTTTGAACGATATAAACGTATTCCTGAGTTTCGCCCGCTTGTACTCTTTTAATTCTGTATTCAGTTTCCTCATACATGTTTCTTTAAGACACCTCCCAGGTATTAACGATGAAGTTTATATATGTATAACAAACGAGGTAGTTCTAAAGGGACATTTTTTAGAAAAGTCTCTAAATTGTTGTTCAACCATATCCTCCTTATTTGTTTGTGATACAGAATCGGTCTGGTTAATAGGTCTCAGATTATTGACAACAGTACCAATCAAAACCCAAACACTGTAAGAGCAAATTCAACATCTAATGTTTCAATAATAGAGCGTTAGAATCTCTGCTTCTATAGAGCGCGGCTAAAACTCTAGCTTGCCTAAAATTAATAAATAATGGGATTTTGTTTAACCAAGCTTGACTCACAGTATTTTCCTTACAATAGCCGTTTAAGAAGTTGCAATAGTAACGCTTTGCAATCTCCTTCCTTACATATCCAGACACAACCCAAGGAATAGGGATTTCATAGAATATTTGTCGGATGATATTCTTAGATGTTAATAGGAGGAAAACATGAAAAAGCAACCTCAAATAACAGAGAAAACAAGACAAACCTTTGTTGGAGTTTTTTGTGAGTTATATAGCCAAAAACCAATCGAGAAAATTTCAGTTCAGGAAATCGCGAATAAGTCAGGATATAACCGTAGCACCTTTTATCAATACTTTACTGATATTTACGAATTGTTAGATGCTCTTGAAAATGACTTATTGAACGACATAAAAGAAGAATTGGCGAAAAAAGAGCTATCGATGCATACGGTTCAAGATGCGCTCCATTGTCTGGACAAAAAAGAACATCTTTTGGTTCTCCATGCCCTTTTAGGTGATTATGGAAGTCCCCGTTTTTTAAAACGCTTAAAAAAAGAAATTACTCTAAATCAGTTGGAATTAAATGTTCCGCAAAACCCTGCCTTAACGCCATACTTGATTGAGTTTTACCTGTCAACCTCCCTTTCCTTATTTCGTCTTTGGCTCCAGCGACAAAAGGATTTATCGTCAGAAGAGTTTTTCAAGTTAGTGGACAACCTCTACTCAAAGGGGGTTACGTCCTATTCTAAAGAATGAGTCTGGCATTCAAACCTAATCGGTGTATAGTACAATAAAAAAACTGCCCTTTCTTGTGGTACGGTTCACGCTTAAACTATCTTGCCCGTTAGTTTAAGGAATTGAAGGACAAGATGACGATTAGATACACGCCTAATCGGCAATAGGAACATGTTCTTGTCCAATACGGTAATCGGTACAAGTTCTTGTCCTTGGCCCGGGACAAGAACTTGTACCGATAAAACAAAAAAGCCGCTAAAATAGCGACTTCAATGGGACCATGTTCTTGTCCCTCGACATTGTAGGTATTGTTGGCTCGGGACAAGAACTTGTACCGATAAATAAAAAAGCGGCTAAAATAGCGACTTTAATGGGAATATGTTCTTGTCCCTCGACAGCACCAATTAAAACTGCATTGCAGGTTGTATTTAGGTTATTCGCCGAAACGAATATTTTTAACAGTTTTATTGACTAACGAGAAGTTCTGGAAAGTCCGTGGTCCACCCTCTCCTAATGGCGCCTGTGCTTCAAGGCCAACCTTAATGGTCTCTTCCACTGGTAGTGTAAAGAAACGCATCATCACATATTTGAGACCATCCAGTGAATAGTGGAATGCAAAGGAATTGCCGACTCGTGCTATTTGTAGCCAAATGGTGTCACTGTCGATATTGGACCCGTTTGCATCATCCGATGTTTGATTTGTTACTACGCTAACTACTGCATGTGTATCAAAATCTGTTTTTTCAAAACAAGCTTTAGCCCACACCTGGAAATCCTGCATAATCATAAGTGTTGCTGAATCATAAGTGTCCTTAAATCCATGGGAGACTTGAGCACGCATTACAAAATCCCCCGTAACTTCTTGATAATAAAAAGGTGCATTGGCAAGACTCTCTGGTGTGATCCCTTCTTCTGAAACGGGTCCAGGTCCACAATTATTAAAGAAATCGGATTTAGCAGTTGCCTCAATAATCAATTTGTCATTCTCAAAGGTTGCTTTGCTTTCATTAATCCATTTGAAATGTTCAAAAGCTGATTTTTCCATCTAATTGCCTCCTTAAATTATGTCACAAAGTATCACTAAAACTTTAAGGCTTAATAACCATGTAACTTAGGTCACTTTATAAACGTATATTGAAATCATGTTACAAAATGGCAATGTTTCTTTTACCGAATTACTGTGGTTGACCTCTGAGAATTCTATCTTATATTAGTTTCCCCCTACTGTCGTGTACAGTGGCATTCTTTTTAATAAAACGATCGTTCTTGAAAAAGAATACATTGATTCTTAGGTGTTTGAAAACTAGGAGTCAGATTAATGACTTTTCCAAATCAAATATAGCTACTTGGGAACGATCAGTCAACATATCGGTTACATGGATTGAGATCGTTTTTTGTAATCGTAGTCCTTTAGCTCCTCTTTTTTTGTTGTATTTACAACAAAAAAATTATCGTTTATAATCATTCTAAAAGTATGTTTAATTTGTTTTTAATTACAAAATGAATTTCTGAAAGGATTATAAGAAATGAAATCAAAAAAAATAGACTCAATTGAGGGGCTCAACATCGCTTTTCAAATAAGAGAAGAAGTGTTTGTGAAAGAACAAAATGTACCAATTGAAGATGAGTTTGATGATTATGATAATTTAGATGGACAGTGTGAGCACATCCTGGTCTATTTTAATGAACTACCCGCCGGAACAGGCAGAATTATTATTCGAGATGGCGTAGGTAAATTAGATCGAATATGTATCTTAAAACCTTATCGCGAATATGGTCTCGGTAAATTAATCGTTACATCACTGGAAGAAATTGCAGAAAATAAAGGAATATCCAAAGTTAAATTACACGGACAGACACATGCAGAGGGATTTTATCACAAGCTAGGATACCATACTACCTCCGATGTATTTATGGAAGATGGAATTCCGCATTATCTAATGGTAAAAGATTTATTATCGAAATGATGCCATTATCACGTGTAAATCAATGTTTAATTTATGCAATAGGTATCTTAATTCTAACTCTTGGCATTACCTTGACCATACAATCAGATTGTTTTTCAAATTTTTGTGTTTCGGCTGCGTTTTGGTTGTTGCAGGAATAGGAACGGCCATGTATCTACAGACCAATTTTGCACCGATTCCGATCGATCGGTTAACACTCTCACTAAAAAAATAACTCGAACGAATATATTTTTTTCGAGATTCGAGAACTCTGATTAACGTTGTACTTCTGTTCACGGCATTCATTTTTGGTGGACCCATAGGTATAGGAACTGCACTGGCTGTCTGCTACAGTGGGGCCATTTTAAATGTTTTTATGCCATGTATCAGAAAGATGATAGAAAAATTGAGTTCAACAGAACCAGGAAGTAATGAGGTGGATGGAAACAATTCCGCTAAAATCATCGTGTATATAAGACTTTAGTCTTTATGAGTTGTATCTACTCATTATTTAGGTCTTTGTCTAATCGGATATGGGAACAAGTTCTTGTCCCTCAACGGCTAGTTTTATTATGAAATCTCACTAATGTAATCCTTAGCAACCCGTGTTTACCCTCAGAAACTCAGTTGCTTCATCTTGACGCGACAATTGTATAATGTGTATTTGTCCTAATAAAGCCTTACCTGAATGTACTTTTTACTTAGATATTCATCTAATCGGTAATCGGACCATCTTCTTGTCCATTTCGGTAATCGGTACAAGTTCTTGTCCTTGGCTCGGGACACGAACTTGTACCGATAAAACAAAAAATCCGCTAAAATAACGGCTTCAATGGGAATATGTTCTTGTCCCTGGACAGCATAACACATAGTGCTGTTATTGAGCTAATGTCAATTTATATGATCTCTTGACTTTAAAAAAATAGCCCGCTATGCGAGCGAGCTTGATAATCATCTTCATTGAGTTAAAGAACATAAGGAGTTGCCTCTACACTTTTATTGTAATTACTGGACTACCCGCAGAAATATTTTGTGCCCCCATCCGACTTACTGACACATAATTGTCAGAGTTCGTTATTATCAGCGGAGTAATCAATTCAAAACCTCTTTCTTTAATTTTCGCCAAATCTACTTCCATCAGGACATCACCGACATTCACCAAATCACCTTCTTGGACTTTGAGAGAGAAGCCCTCGCCTTTCAGTTTGACCGTATCAAGGCCAACATGGATAAGAACCTCCACACCATCGTTGGCAATGACTGCAATCGCATGTCTTGATTTGGTTATCGTGGTAACTACACCTTCAACAGGAGATACAATCGTTCCGTTTGAAGGGATAATTGCAATTCCTTTGCCCATCGCTTCACTAGAGAACGCCTCATCTGCAACATTTGCAAGGTCAACAACCTCTCCAGTCACAGGGCTATACACCGTCATCTCTGCTTTCGTAACAGATGAACTTGAACCTTCATCCGTTTCCTCAATACCGGAAACAGATACGGAATCCGTTGTGCTTTGCGTTGCTAACTCGCCGGATTTGGTGCGGGTTTGGTATCCCCACAGATAGGTCAAAATGAAACCAACCACCAGACCCACCGCCATTTGCAACACATAACCATAGAAGCCGGGATCAATGCCTTGAGGATTGACTGCACCAGGAATACCGAATACGCCGGATGGAGCAAATGCATAAACTTTGGACAAAAAGGCTCCACCGATCACTCCACCAATACTACCACCAATAATCGCCATTATGAGCGGTTTTTTTTGAGGAAGCAGTACACCGTAAAGTGCAGGTTCACTCACACCGAGCAATGCTGTGCCACCCGTTGAAATACCCAGTGTTTTCAGCTGTTTATCCCGTGCTCTCAGTCCAAAGGCCAAGGCTGCGCCTGCCATCGCAAACTGATTCGCTGCCAGTAACCCCATCACAGAATCGTAACCAACAGTTGCCATGTTGTTAATAAAGATTGGGATAAAGGCCCAGTGCAAACCAAACATGACGATCAGAATCCATGGTCCACCCAATACAAGTCCAGCAAGAATCGGATTAAAATTGTAGATAGCCGTTGTAATATCAGCAAGACCGTTACTGAGGTATGTGATTACAGGACCGATGATGAACAGTGTCAGTGGCACCGTAACCAAGAGTACGATAAATGGAGCCAGAAAATATCTAAAACCTTGCGCGATACGCTTCTCAATAACACGATTTAACAGGGATGCAAACCATACTGCAACAATTGCGGGGAATACGGATGATGTGTAATTCATGATATTCATCGGCAGACTGAGGAAGGTCAACTGCTGCTCAGAGCCTACAAAACTCACTAGCGCGGGGTAGACCATGGAACTTCCAATAATCATTCCCACATATTGATTCAAGCCAAAGTATTTGGCGGCGGAGCTACCCAGGAAAATCGGGAAGAAATAAAACAGTGCATCACCGATAGCATTCAGTACGATATACGTTCCATCCGTTGCCGTCAGAGCACCGAATGCAGATAGACAAGCCAGCAATCCTTTAATAATACCACTTGCTGCAAGCGCTCCCATAACAGGCATAAAAACACCGGAAATCATGGATGTGAAGCGGTCAAAGAGACTTTTTTTCTCACCTTGTATCTCATTGGAGGATTCAGTATTGCTCATGTCTCCCAGGAGGGAAGACAGCTCATTAAATACGGGAACAACCTGATTCCCGATGACCACCTGATATTGTCCTCCTTGCTGAATAACGGTCAGCACGCCATCCATTGCTTTGATCTCTTCGGCATTGGGGATTTTGCTGTTTTTGAGTTCGAATCTCAACCGGGTTACACAGTGGGTAACCTTATTGATATTTTCTTTGCCTCCGACACTGCGTAACACATCCGTTGCCAGTTGACGATGATCCATGCCTGCTCACTCCTTCATGGGTGAGATATGGAATGAACAAATAAGCTCGTGTGCATTCAATGTGCATTCCATATCTATTCTCAGTACTCTAAATAGACATTACCTACAATACCTGTCGGTTCCTGAATCAGGAACTGGGACAGGAAATCTTGCTGTTCTTTTACAAGCGTATTCGTCACTTCAATCACAAGTCTGTTGCCCTTTGGTTCTAAATATCCGCTTGCTTCGTACGCATAAGGCGGACAGATTCGCGTTCCGATATCATGCCCATTCAGCCACACTTGAGCTACTTCGTACGGTTCATGAATGACCAGCCGCGCTGCTGCCGGTACTTCGTGCATATCGAACTCTATTTCATATCGCACGGTCCCCGAGAACTCGGGTAACATCGTCGGTACGGCAAGTGAAGTAAGTTCAGCACATGTCCCATATGCAGAGAATTCCGGGTATTGCTTAGCCGTTGCCAAGGAGAGCTTCCACTCTCCTGTAATCTCGTGTAGGTTGGTGTATGAACAATGTGCAGTTGAGACTTCCGCGATCTCCTCACTCAGTGCAGTCCCCTGCACAATCAACACAGATTCATATTTTTCGAGCCTCAAGGAGAATGATTGCTTGTTTCCATACATCCTGGTGTGAAGTGGTGAGAGTGTATTCGCAAAAGCATTATAGATGTACATCTCATCCACGCCTTTCAAAGCCGGAACGGTAATCGTGGTCTCAATCGCTTTTGCCGGATCTTCATTGAAGAACATATATACCTCACCGTCGTTATGACGGTAGTGGTAATAACGCAGGTAGGGCTGGTATTCCGAAACGGTGATCTCATACACATGGTCACTCCGCAGGCGCGTCGCCAGTTCATCTAGTGCAACAATACTCACAGATTTATGCTTCTTCAGATCTGACAACTCGCTCGTGCAATCCTCTCCTTCACTGCTTCGAGCAGGAAGTCCATCCACGAAATAGACCTGTAAACCCGCTTCGGCATAGGCAACCAGTTGAGCAATTAATTGACTCGGTAGCGCTTCGGCATAAGGAATAATCAGGGCAGGGAACTGTTCACGGTTCATCTGGAGTTTTCCGTCTTTCACCTGCGCCGAGATCACCAGTTCCGATGGAACGATGTCAAAATCTATCTGGTTCTGCGTAAGCTCTCTCGCGGGCTTCTGGAACAACATATACACTCCAGCCCACTCCGCTTCTGCATGATACAGAATGGCTGCCGGTGCAACATGCACACCATCCGATAACAGATGACTTACTCTGTTCATGTAGTAAGCTAGTATTGGCAGATACCGATACTGCGGATCATATCCGTTCGCGTATAGATGAGGTGGACAATCTGGATCAGGATACTTTTTCGGCGAAAATGCATGTGGCACAAAATGGTTCACACCCCGTACCAGCATGTGGTCCGTTAGCCATTTCATCAGTTTCAGCCCTTCTCCGAACCCATATGCACCGTACACTTCACACATGGTACGACCGTGCTTCTTAGGGTCCAGGTGTCCGAGTGAGGTTCCCATCTTCGCCATTCCATAATGGAAGAACTCACCGTCCCATCCAGTGGATGTGAATGATTTGTAATAGCCATCATCCATGCCTGGCAGAATCTGATGAAGCACCACGTCAATGCCGGACATATCCTGCCCCCACAGACTGCGATAGAAATGCCCTGTACCATAACCGAGTCTTGCATGAGCGTTATTGTCTTCAATGACATGCCCAATGTACTCTACACCATGGGCGCGACACCACTCTCCCAATCTGTCCGTGAAATGTTCTGCGTATAATCGAGTGATCAGATCCATGTAGCGATAGCGCATCTCTTGTCCTTTCACACCTGCATTCGCCCACAACAAGGGGAGTGAACGAATAACATCATCGTCGGATCCTTCCTGCTTTAACATGTCCTGCAAATCTTCACACCACGGAAGAATCATATCTAGGCGTCCGATGGAAGCCAGTGGTCCTTTTACATTGCCAAACCTTGGCTCATCCGAGAAAAATCCAGCCAGTGTCGATCCAAAATCATCTTTGTATCGATCATAATGTGCCTCGTACACCGTATCAATCAGCACCTGTGTGGCTTCGGGCACAATTGGATTCAGATATCCTTCGGTTGCTTTTTCCCCTCCATCATAGGTAAGAACCAGCGTAAAGATTCTCCAACGCCCCTCAGGCAGATCCCATTGCACCGTTCCTTCATGTAATTGTGAGGTCAGATCAACCAGGGAATCGGGATCAATCTCATCAGGTCCCGTTTTGCGAGCGGCAACTACACCAACAATCCGATCTTTAGCCGAGAAGACTTGCTTTTGTTCTCCCTCATGATCCGACTTTACTTGCTCCACTCCAACACTAATACCTCTCTGGCCGGGTCGTTGCAGCGCCCATTTCACCAGAATTCCCGCCTGAAGCTGGGGTCCGACGAAATCCTGTTGATGTATTTTCAGAAACTGCTTCTGGTACTGGGGATAATCCGTCTTGATTCTGCCAGCGGCATATCCTGTAGGAAAATGAGAATCATCCAGAATCCACACTTTCATCTTCCGGTTACGCGCCTCATCCATGATGATATCCAGATCTGTCCACCATTGGGGCCCTACAAAATCCGGATGCGGGCGGGATTCCACGCAAACCGCCTTGATGCCACTCTCATCAATAATCTGCATATGTTCACGCAGTACAAGTTCTTCTTCACCATGCTGCCAGAAGAAAGGCAAAATATAATTGTTCTCCCGGTTTTCCAACACCTCGGTCATCTTTCTCATCAAAAACCCTTCCCTTCTGCTAGACAGACAACTTCGTTGTTTATGCTCTCTCCTATCAATTAAGTGTCAAAATTACATATTATATAAAGAAAATCCCATATGAACCAAAACATAAATCAATACATTAAAATCCATTAATCAATCGTAAACAGACCAATATAAATATAAACAAAGATGTTTAATCACTTCACACTTTTAATATAGCGCTTTCAAATGAAGACCGAAATATCAAAACAGTACATATTGACTGTCATAAATTCAGATGTTAAGGTTACTACAAACTTCAGCCGACTGGAGGCAGTGAGCATGAATCACGACCAATTGGATGCAAAGCTTCGTAAGCTTACGGATAGGGATCTGCATTATCAGGCTCATCCTTCTGCACACTCTGCTACCTACGATTCATTGAAGAGAGTAGATCATGAAGGACAGAAAGTTTATGTTTTTGCGGACATGATTGGAGAGAAAGACAACATCACCATTTCCAAGCACACACGGTTTGCCGAGGTTCCGCTACATATTCACACTTTTATTGAGCTCAGCTTCGTATATTCCGGTCAGTGCACCCAGATCATCAATGGAAAAAAGGTCACGCTAAAGGGCGGACAGATCTGTATTGTAGATACAGGCATTCCCCACGCCATTCTGTCCACAACGGAAGAAGATGTGATTATTAATATTCTGATTCGTAAGCGTTACTTTTCCTCTTCTTTCCTGAGCAAACTGGCCAACAATGGCATTCTGTCTCACTTTCTGGCGAATGCCATCTCAGATCGTAAGAATCATAACCGGTACATTATTTTTCATTCCGAGAATAACACCAACATTCCTATCCTGATGAGACAACTGCTCTGTGAATTTTATGACCCGTCACTCGGCTCATCCGAGATGATGGATTCCTATATGCTGCTGATCTTCTACGAACTGCTGCGTGTGTTCCAGTACGACACGAATCGTCCTCGCACACTGACGCAGAACAAGGTGACGATCATTGAAATTTTGAAATATATTGAGAATCATTATATGGACTGCACCCTCACATCCACCGCGGAGCATTTCAACTTCAATGCCAACTATTTGTCCACCTTGATCAAAAAAACAACCGGTCAGACCTTCAAGGATCTGGTTCAGAGTGAAAAATTCAACTACTGCGCGTTCTTGCTCGCCAATACTAATCGCCCGATTTATGATATTGCCAGCAGTACGGGGCACAGCAACTTGAGCTTCTTTTACAAAAAATTTCAGGATCACTTCGGCATTACGCCTCAGCAATATCGGGAACAACATGCTGCCAGAATAATGGAATGATAGTGAATAAAGAACCCTTTGCATCTGTTATGGCTTCCCTCTCGGGCTCAGTGAAATGTTTATAGTTCAACCAATATTGTCAGCAAAAAAACAAAAATACTTACTCCCAGGCTTTTATGTCGCTACATGAGTTCCCTCGCAGTAATATTTAGATGAATACCTAATCCGAAATGCCACAATGTTCTTGTCTTTTTCGGCAAAGGAACCAAGTTCTTGTCCTTAGCTTGGGACAAGAACTTGGTTCCTTAAAACAAAAAAAGCCGCTATAATAGCGACTCCAATGGAACAATGTTCTTGTCCCTCGACAATAAAAAAAGTCGCTAAGCAGTTTGATTATAACCTGCCCTATCCTCGGTTTTATTGAGCTATCGTTTCCCGAATCTTTAGATTGCAGCTTCTTCCATAACTCGCCTCAATTTCTTTAGACAATACATTTGTTTGTTCCCCTAGATATTTCAAGTCGTTAGTCAGAACTGTTGTATCGTCGCCTAACCGAGCCATAACTGATACACTTACAACATTTCGAACATCAACATCATTACTTAAAGCCATTGTTCGATAAAACCCAAAATTATCACAAGTATTTTTTCCTCACTTTTGGTTAATTCATGGTTAATTTAATTGTGAACAACATTTTTATAATTTAACGTTATCTCTTTCCTCTTTAAGCAAGGTTAGTCCCACTCAACTCTT
Source organism: Paenibacillus sp. FSL H8-0283 (assembly GCF_045040675.1). Lineage (NCBI taxonomy): Bacteria > Bacillati > Bacillota > Bacilli > Caryophanales > Paenibacillaceae > Paenibacillus > Paenibacillus sp. FSL H8-0283. Next base: position 3,764,213 of record NZ_CP150295.1, on the reverse strand, counting down.
CGACTTGTTTGTTAAACTATCCTGCCCTTATGATACGGTTCGGCGTATTATCTGTAGAGCGAAATCGAAGGCACCCAGTAGGGTGCCTTCGATGTTCTAACTGTCTCTCTTTGGCAAGTTGGATAAACGAACTCAAATCCATCAACCAACCTTGTTGGGACACTCGATCATTGTAAAGAACGTGCAAGTGCTGCAACAGAACCGCGGAAATCGGGTCTGCCGTCAGCCGTCCACAAAAGCGCTGTCACAAATGTATGGCGATTCGGATCGTACAGCGGATCTCCTATAATGTTCTTGTACGTTCTTGCGTGAAACACAAATAGTGTCTCTTCGTCGTCCTCTGACACCGTGAAGGAATTATGACCGGGACCATACATTGAGATGCTCTCATCTGTCGAGAGAACCGCTATTTGCGACTTACGCCATGAGGTGGCATCGAGCAAATCAGCATCCGCATCGGCTTCAAGTAAGCCCATGCAATAATTGAAATCGGTGGCGCTAGCCGAGTAAGAGAGGAATACCCGATTACCCTTGCGAAGAAATGCCGCGCCTTCGTTCACTTTATAACCAATGATCTCCCAGTCATATTCCGGCATCGAAATCATCGTTTGCGACCCAGTCAGCGTCCACGGATTGCTCATTTTAGATATATACAGATTAGAGTTACCTCCGATGTTCGGATCCTTTTGTGCCCATACGTAATAACGGCTGCCATTATGCTCAAAGGTAGTGGCATCGAGGGCGAAGCTTTCCCATTCGGTACGAACCTGCCCCCTTTCCATCCAACTGCCTTCGAGCGGATTGGCATTTTCATTCTCTAGCACGTACATCCGATGGTCGAACAAGCCTTCATTCGTTTCCGTCGTGTGTGCGGCAGCGAAATACACGTACCATTTGTCATCAATAAAATGCAGTTCGGGTGCCCAAATATTGGCACTAAGGATACCATTCTCGCGCTTTCTCCAGATCACTACAGGAGTTGATGTAACAAGCTTCTCAAGGTTCTGGGCTCTACGGATTTCAATCCGATCATACTCCGGAACGGATGCTACGAAGTAATAATAACCATCCGAATGTCTGTAAATAAAAGGATCAGCTCTCTGTTCAATTAATGGTTGAATGTCGTGTGACGCTCGTTGTTGGATTTCCATCTTATCACCTGTTTCATCATAATATAGATTACCCTTTAACAGCGCCTGCAGTCATACCGTCTATGAAATATTTCTGAAAAGCAATGAATAGTATGAAAATTGGAATGATGGAGAAGAAGGAGCCCACGATCAATAAGTCATAGTTATTGCCATAAGGAGTTAACAACGTTTTCAAACCGATTGGAAGTGTATATTTACTCTGATCTCCGAGCACCATGAATGGCCACAATAGATTATTCCAGCTATTCATACCATTCAATATGGCCATTGCTGCAAACGATGGCTTCATAATCGGCATAATTAGTCTGAAATAAATCGCATACTCGTTTGCACCATCAACCCGCCCAGATTGAATAATCTCTTTGGGTATGCTTCGTAGATATTGCCTGAAGAAAAATATTGTCGCGGCATTGGCTATACCGGGCAGAATGATTGCCGAATAGCTATTCACCATTCCCAAATCATTAATTAGGCTGTACAAAGGAACCAGCAGTATTTCGAAAGGCACCATCATAATGAGCAAAACACATATAAAGAGGAAGTTCTTACCTTTAAAATGATATGTTGCAAAACCATATGCAACAAATGCGCTTACAAAAAGTGTTAAAACCACTTGAACGATTGTTAAAATCATACTGTTCCAAAACCACACAAAATAATCATGTTCTCCAGTAAACAGAAAGATGAAATTATCAAAACTCATGATTTCAAAATCCAAACTTAGGTTAAGACCATATCTAACTAATGATTCACCTGGTTTAAAGGAAGATAGGGCCACTGCGTAGAATGGGATCATAATTATAACGAATAGTATAATGAATAAACAAATAATTACTATTCTAGAGATGAAATCACTCCTCGTCTGACTTCTGCCCACTTTAATCCTCCTCCTTTTTGAACATTCCACTAAATTTCAATTGCGTTAAATTGATAACCATAGCAATGATTAACAGAACGATACCAACTGCAGCTGCGTAACCCAGCTTATTCTGCTCAATCCCTTGTCTATACAGATATCCAACAATGGTTAAGCCAATATTTTGGGGTGATTTGTTACCGTTGAACATCATCAGGCTCTCGGTAAACATTGCTAAACCTGCATAAACACTAATTGTTGTAACATATACCGTGGTCGGCTTCAATAATGGCATTGTGATCGTTCTAAACTTCTGCCAAGCAGATGCACCGTCAATTGAAGCAGCCTCATAATATTCATTGTCAATGCTTTTCAAACCCGATAGATAGTAAAGCATATTAACGCCTGTCCATCTCCAACATGCGAGGATTAACAGTGCTGCCATACTCCAATTTCCGTCTTTCAAAAATTTGATAGGCTCTACACCAAATAGACCTAGGAAACTGTTCATTAATGAACCTTCCATCTCACCGAATGTAAGGCGGAAAATGGTACCCGCAACTGCGACAGATGTCAATGCAGGGAGAAAGAAAGAAGATTTAAAAAAATCTCTTCCCATCATTAACTTACTGTTGATCATAACGGCGAATAACATGGGAAAAGGAATCAACAGCACTAAGGTTCCTAACATGTACACAACGCTATTTTTAATAGATGTCAAAAACACTTTATCAGTAAGTAATTTCGAATAATTTGCTTCACCAATCCATTTAGGATCCTGTCCCAGCATCCTATCTTGAAAGCTCATTACGAATGAATTTACAAGCGGAAAAAACCAGAATATCAAAAATATGAGTATAAATGGCAATACAAAAACATAAGGTGCAACTTTTTGAGAGTATACAAATTTCTTTATCATATTCTCAATCTCCCTTGACTATGGTTAAACCTGCCGACCACTGTACCTGCCGACAGGTTTAATCAAATCATTTACTTATTATATTTATTTCAATTCTTGTTCAATTGCTGCTTGTGCTTCATCCAACGCTTCCTTCACATCTTGGCCATCTTCAAAGATAGCATTCAAAGTAACCGTATTGAATATATTGCCGATGGTTGGTGAAGCTTTAACGGACTTAATCGCTCTAATTTCGTCCTTGATTTCATTCAAAGTATCAAATGCATTTGTTTTAAAGTATTGGACGTATTCATTTTCAGGGTTTTTCGTAACTGCATCATCTTTCCATACTTCCATGTTGATTGGGTCAAATCCAAGTGTATTCCAGATTTCAGTAGTAGCTTCTTTCGAAAGCTTAGCAAAGGCTACAAATTCTTTTGCCAACTGAACGTCTTTACCATTCTTAGTAACAACTGTGCCAGTACCGCCTAAGCCAACGGAACGAGGATTACCTTCTTCGAATACAGGCAATGGAGCTATTGCATACTTACCTTTAAGGTCTTTCATTTCGTTTACAAAGCGGGACATGTACCACTCAGGCATTAATGCACTTGCGTAGTTGCCTTTGTTATATTCGCCTTTTGCTTCTTCTGTGTCGGGTTGTCCGCCAGGGATCGTATGAATAACATTGTTCTTCTGCAGATCGACTAACATTTCAAACGCTTTAATCATTTCAGGCGAGTTCACTTTTGGATTACCATTTTCATCTGTAAAATCAGAATTTTGCTGAGCTAGTAGCAGCGATGCTTGGAACGAAGCTGATGTATCAGCAGTACCTAAGTACTTGCCAGTCTTTTCGTAAACCTTGATACCTGCTTGTTTGTAATCTTCCCAGGTTTTGATTGTCTTGTAGTCAACACCTGCTTCTTCGAGAATTTCAGTGTTGTAGAAAGCAAGCGTAGCACCTACGTGATAATCAAAGCCATAAACCTGATCGGCTTTGGAGTAAATCTCGACACGTGAAGGAACAACAGCGTCTTTGTATGGTGCAAATACATCATTCAAAGATTCCAGGGGAACGTTGTCACCTTCCAAGAATTTAGGGAATTGACCAAGCTCAATATCCGCGATATCAGGAGCACCTTTTCCGCTTGTAACTGCCAATAAGAGCTTGTTGTGCATATCATCGTAAGGCATAACCGTTACATTCAACTTAATCTGTTTGTCTGGGTTCTGTTGGTTCCATAACCCCAGCATTTTATCCAAATGCTTGCCGTGCAAATCTGCGAATGTCCAAAATGATAATACTGTTGCATTCTCACCGGCATTAGCGCCTAATTGTTGTGTTTCCGTTTTTGAACCAGAAGGACTACCACATGCAGTAAAAACAAGTGACATAATCAGGAGAGTAACGATGGAGATTAAAGCACTGCGTTTTTTCATTTGTTCGTCATCCTCTCTTTTTTGTTATGCATTTGAAAAGTCGGCTGACTAGTTAGTTCTGTTAATTTAAGCGGTTACAATCCATCTTGGCACCACCATCCTTAACATAATTCTAACCTTTCAAAGAAAAGACCCCTTCGCAACAATTTCTCAGATTCCATATTGTAAGCGCTTTACATGCCGTATTATAATATATATGAAATAAGCTTTATATAACCAATTGATTATAAAATCATAAAGTTTATGGGGAGATGCTACTCTTTGAAAAAGCTGGCGCTCTACAAACAAATTCGAGAAAACATTATACAGAAAATTAAATCAGGGCAGCTTCGGCCAACGGACCGCATTCCTTCTGAACAAGAACTAATGGACGAATTCAGAGTAAGTAAAATAACCGTCAGGAACGCCCTAACCCTACTAGCTGACGAAGGATTAATTATACGCGTACAAGGCAAAGGCTCATTCGTCTCTTCTAGTCTTGTTGTTTCTAGCATCAATTTCTCGCCATCCCCACGCAGCGCGTGCTCCATGCCGCTCATCGGCTTCATCATTCCGACGATGAGAACCCGTGTCATTCAGAAGCTCGTTGACTACACGGAACACTTCCTACAAGAAGCCTGCCTCAGCATGGTACTAAGCATCACGCGCGAGTCCTCCTCTATCGAATCAAACGTCATTCGTACACTAACGGAGCTCGGTGTGAAGGGGTTGATCGTTTTTCCAACAGAAGATGAGAAGTATAACGAATCATTACTGCGTCTGTCGCTCGATAAATTCCCGTGTGTGTTCATCGACCGCTATCTGCGCAACATTGAGACGTACACCATTACATCCGACAATTACGGCGGTGCGTATAAAGCTGTATCCCATTTGTTATCCAAGAGTCATCAGCAGATTGCGCTCATCTCACCTGAAAATGCCAATACAGCCGTCGAGGATCGCACGCTCGGCTTCGAGCAGGCATACACAGATCAAGGCATCTCGATTGACAAGAGCTTGTGGTGTCACATCCCTCTCGACATTCTACGCAGCGAGCAAGCATTGGACTATGTAAGCAACTTCTTGCAGAACCACAGTGGAATTTCGGCAGCCTTTTCCTTGACTGAAGAAACAGCACGCCTTACATCCGCCGCTATCAGTCTTCTGAACGTTCACTCAAATATCGACTTGCTATCTTTTGATAATCCACATCTTTCAGGCGTAGCTTATGTGCAGCAGGATGAACAGGAAATGGCACGAACAGCCGTAAAGCTGTTATGTGAACAAATGGATGATATCTATTCTCCCAAGAACGCCGTTATTCCCGTGCAACTCATCTTCCCTTGACACGACAAACGTTGCAGCCTACACAATGATCTTGTCTTCAGCTTGGGACAAGACTTGGTTCCTAAAAACAAAAAAAGGCACCTCTGTGGAGAGATACCTTTACCTATATTATCCGCAAGACATGTTTCTGGCTGAGCAACGGATAAACATTGAATAATGCTGCAGATTTCAAACACCATAAATAAATTTAGTTGTCATTGTATACAGCCTCCCTTTTTCGCAGTACCACTACGATATCTGTCTGAGGTACAAATAAATTATAATTCGTTACATGGACTTGTCTCGTTTCGGTTACTGATTCTATCTTTAATTCAGGAGGAAGACAGCGCTCTATGTGAGTAATTAATGTTTCTTTGGTAAATCTCCAAATTACACCATCAATCGAAGAGTTCGCCATATAACCACCGTCCGTTACAGAACCTGAAAGAGACTTGAGAACAACCGGGTCCGCAATAATGATAGATCCACCGTCACGTAACAGTCTGCAGCTCTCTATGAAGGCTTTTTTGTGATAGCGAATGTGATGAAAGCTTCTTGCAAACAAAATCATATCGCAACTATGATCAGGTAAAGAAGTCGGTTTATCAATGAAAGCATGGATATAAGAATTAAACCTTCCCCACTTCTTTCCAAGTTTTAGAGCATTTATATTCGGATCCATGTTGAGAAAACGAACATCCTTCTGCTTGCGAAGATACTTGTTCAATAAACCTGTACCACAGCCCACCTGAAGAACATCGCCCTTTAAAGGGGGTAAAACTTTATAAACATTACGAGGAATAGGAAAATTTTGAACGTACATGGCCAATTCGTAGAAAATCGGATAACGCTCTTGCAATCGAACCAATTTACTGGTGTAGAAAGGATTCCGCTTTTTGTGACGTTTAAAGTCCCATTTGTTCAAATAGTAGATAGGGGTTAACAGCAAGAACAGAATAATAAAGACACTTTGGACGCTATAAATTCCAAGTTTACTAAAACGATCATTGGAATTATGAGACATCATTTGTTTAGAAGTATTCAAAATGATCACTCCCCTCTCACAACGCTATAAATGGTGTAGAACCTCTTTAACATAATAAACGAATCCAATATATGGTTGAATGCGCCGAAAAATACAGACATACTGTCCGTAAGCAATGCTTCCTTCCAAATGACTTACGAAGCGAAGGGAATCTGATCATGCACAATTCAATCGTATTTAGAGAAGAGTATTTTTTGACTCCTTCACCCCCGTCCATTTGAAGCTGACAAAAGAAGAGCCGTTTACGTTGATGCATCACATGTGTTTCAACCACTGGATTTGAAAGAACAGGTTCCGTTATAATTATGAACTGTCTGTATAAGCCGTTTTGGAGATATCATTTTTTCGTGGAGGCCCCAATTGGACAATGTTTGTCGAGCGGCGTAACGAATTTCGCAACGTATTCGAACAAATGTTACATCAACAGGAGGCTGATGCTACGCCTTATTTAGCTGCTGCTCAATATAAATCATAGTCGTCTTGGTTTGGAATGGTACAATGTTCTTGTCCCGCGTCAGTCCTCCAATACTATGTCATTGAAGTTAACTTTATTGCATAAGAAAACATCTTCGTTAGACTCACTTTTCCACATAGATAGTTATCTAAGTGGAAATTTGGACATGTTCTTATCCCTCATTTGAGCATCGAAAAAGCCGCCCACAGGCGACCTTTTGAGCAAGAATACGATTTTCAATTTGAAGTATGATCATTAAGACGATGGATCATATAGGTCTGCATCATGTTCTTCGATCCAATCAATTTGCCTGAATCCATAGCCAGCCATCGTTTGCTACACATCCAGCACCTCTAATTCCGGTGCCTGCCAAGGCGTTTTTTTCGTTTCCATCGGTCGTCCCCGCTATCTACAAAAACTGGAACCAAGATGCGAGCACCCTTAAATTACTTGTGCGATACAAACTTTTTAAGATACGATATGTATCTTTGTTGAAATTATAAGACACAATACGTATCTAAGTAAACAACTATTTCATCCCTTTCTATGGGTTAAGTATTCCCCTGTAGCGCTACTGACCCGAGTTAAAGCCCACTCTCCTCTATATAGCTTTTTTATTTTGATACTCATCTAATCGTTAATCGGACTATTTTTGATCTGATCACTGAAGTGAAGAGCAGTAAAGAAATCATTCATGAATTGATGGCTGACTTTATTAAGGAGTAGCACAGGTCACCTGGATCATATGATATCAAACAAACCGATAACTGACTTGTTTCAGTTGTCGGTTTGTTTTTCAGAATTTGTTAAAACCTTATTTCAATAAATGCTTTGAGATCCTATTCTCATTCCAGTCGTATACTAAGACACTATTCTCACGGTAGTCCAATACAGACCCTTTTACTCCATTAAATTCGTGAATAGAGGCCAAAGTTTTTACATCTAAAATATACTGGGTGGTAAGCAAATCTACATATAGGTTTCCTTCTACCGTTTTCTTTGCTGTCGGCAGACCGTCTCCCTCAGACATATTAAAATTCGATAGTACCCTATCCTTTACTAAACCCTTCTGGTTGAACAATCTTAATTTTTTGGTTTGAGGATTAAATACCATATAATCATCCCCAGCTTGGAAAGCAAACCCAAATTGATCGATTGTTCTTCCCCAGATAGCGGAACCTTTTGGAGATAAAGCTATTAGTTTACGCGTATTTGCTTGATATACTGAAAACACAAAAGTACCATCATCGAGTGCAAAAGCAGTATAAAAGTTGACTCCTGCTCCCTTTGGGAATGTGTATTGAAATGAGCGCTGTAAGGAAGAGTTGTATACTTCAACTTTTTGAGCATTGCCTTGCTTTGTTAACAGCTCTATGGCGATTTGGTTCTTCGACACAGTAGTTAGCTTTCCGGATACCACCTTACTTGCTTTCTGCTTGCCATTTTTATCGAAAGATAGTAGTTGTACCGTTTCTGCACCGATTGTATTCGATTTCTGACCTGCAATAATTAAGTTTCCGTCACTCATGCGATATAACTTGCCATCAAATGCCCCTAGATCTTGTCCTACGCGCTTACTCCAATTTTCCTTCCCTGCAGGGCTCACAGAATAAAGAATTCCTGGAAATGAGAAATAGGCGTATACCGTACCGTCTGGTGCATAAGCAAAAGGATATTCTGTACTTGGCCATCCGTATCCCGCCTTTGCAAACGAGAATACCCATTTAATCTTTCCTGTTTTGGGATCTACGGCTCGAAGTGTATCGGGTGACCAAGCTTTTGTCTCAGAGAATCTTTCTTCTCCAACATGTAAGTACAGCGTATCTTTTCCTGGCACATAAAAACTCTCTGGTTGAATCGATATGTAATCTTCATTCGGTGATTGAGTCCAAACCGCTTGTGGCAAGAATTCATAATTCTTAGCAGCCACCACCCCACCAACATTTGCAAAAACCAGGGTAGCTACCATGAGACTAATTAACTTCTTTTTCATACGAAAACCTCAACTTTCCTTTTTGAATTGATACTTCATAACCGGAGTTAGATTCAATAGGGTTGCCCCTTATAAACTTGCATTGTTTTCCCCTCTCCTATTGGACTATATAATTTTATCGACATTATTTCACTATTATTAAGGAATATAACATGACATTTTTTGAAAACACCTAACAGCGACATATTTCATTCTTCGTAGCATACTGTTTAGAGGCGCTAATCCGCTTTGATGCAGCAGCGCTCTAGTCATCCGAGAGTGCATCTCGATAATCGGTAGCAGCCAAGAATTGTTGCTCATGGTAACCACTGCCTCTCAATTGAACAGTAACGTTATTAATATATGGGTAGTATTCACTTAAGGCTGTTTGGCTATCTTTAGCTACGTACATGACACTCGTTGTGGAGATGGGTAATCCTGCTAAACCTGCTTTAATCGCACTTGCTGGTGGTCCTCCTACTGTACGCCATATCGGCATTTTCCCATGTAATGGTTGGGGGATGATTTAGGTATGATGTAGTGGTGCCCGGAATTCACCTTGCCATGTAACACGTTCTTCTTCGTTAATCTTCAGCAGTAAAGCCAATTTCTCTTCAAACAATTCTTCATAGTTACTCACATCAAAACCTAATAACTCATATGCACCTAGACGTGAACCACGTCCTGCTACAATTTCCGCACGTCCATTTGAAATCAGATCCAACGTTGCAAAGTCTTCATAGATCCGTTGCTGTACAGAGATGCGCTGGCCTGTTAAATGGAATAGAGACCGATCTCCATACCTTTTTCTTGTTGAATACGATATTGTTCCATCTTGGTCTGTCCTTCCATATGAGCTCCATGGAGGCCTAGAAACCAAAAGTTGATTTCATCTCAATTTATTCGTTGAACTTACTGGCACCTAGTCCGAGCTTCTTGAGAAGATCGGTTAACTGTATTTTTTCTTCAGTGGTAATCGAAGACAGATTTTTGGATTTAATCCTAATGTTTAATTAAGTTAAATTTATTAATTCAATCAGTATACTGCTGAAGTATTCTTTGTTCAGCAGAGATTTTCTCCAAGTTTGAGTGAAACAACTGATCCTCCTCCTATCAAAAAAGCAGCCCCGTCAGGAGCTGCCTCATGTATTATGCCTTATATTGTAATCTTATCTGTTTCCGCTAACCTGTCAGCTTACTCCGCACCCGGATAAGGGTTGATCTTCTGGATCGTTCCGTCTTCGTTGTATTTCAGCTCGGAATATTTAACGCAGCGCTTGTGGTTGACGCCTTCCGACAGGGAGCTGTCGTGATAGAACAGATACCACTTGTCTTCAACTTGCACAATGGAGTGATGGGTTGTCCAGCCGATAACCGGAGAGAGAATCTCGCCCTTGAACGTGAATGGTCCCATCGGGTTCTTGCCGATCGCATATACGAGCTTATGCGTGGTTCCTGTAGAGTAGGACAGGTAGTAATAGCCGTTATATTTATGCACCCATGGGCCTTCAAAATATCTCCGTTCCTCATCCCCAGCCAGAATCGGATTCCCGTCTTCATCGACAATCAATATCTCGGCAGGCTTGTCTTGGAAGGACAGCATGTCGTCGCTAAGCAGTGCAACTTGCGGTCCAAGCGCCGGCTGGTCAGGAGCAGGTCCTTCAGCATCTGGCACGAAGCTGCCGGTCTGCCATTTCTCCAACTGGCCACCCCAGAGTCCGCCGAAATAGATGTATGACTGATTGTCGTCATCCACCAGTACGGCCGGATCGATACTGAAGCTGCCTTCCATATAATTCGGTTGCGGTGTGAACGGGCCTGCCGGAGACTCTGATGTTGCCACACCCAGACGGAAAATGCCGTCATGGTCCCGTGCCGGGAAGAACAGGTAATAGGTATTGTTCTTATAAGCGGCATCCGGTGCCCAGAGCTGCTTGGAGGCCCACGGAATATCTCTCAGATGCAACGCTTCGCCGTGATCGACCACCGGGGAATCGAAGTTGTTCATCGAGAGGACATGATAGTCTTCCATTTTATACTGGTCGCCGTTATCGTTGCTCGGCTCGTCATGATCGAGGTCATGGGAAGGATAGATGTAGATTTTGCCCTCGTAGACATGGACGGACGGGTCAGCAGTGAAGATGTGGGTTACGAGCGGCTGGTGGGGCTTAGGTAGTTGTTGTTGATTCATAAGGCATCTCCTTTGGTATTGGAATAATAAAATACTTCATATACGGGATTACGGTAATTCATTGATTGCATCCTCAGAATTAAAAGCAAGCGTTTACAATCTCTAATGTTATTGTATAAGCTCCGCTTATTCTTTCCTAGTACACATAATAAAGAACTTCCCCCGAAAAAATGTACAATTCCCGCCCATCTCATAATTCTTATATTCTACAATGAAGTGATCTTTTTTGCGTTGTCTTGTCGCACATATTATTTCTTCTCCTATGGATCACAACCATTATATGTCTTCACAAGTTTTTGAGCTCGTAAGCTTTTTTCTCGAAGTTCCACCGTCTCACGTTCGTAATACACTTTTCCTTTATTATCACTTCACTCTTTCGGAAATATTTTCACTTATTTCTTCAGGATTTTCAACACCAATGATCAACTTTGATATTTTGAACATACCAACTTTCAAGCTATTCAAATCTAAATGAAGAGTTTCAAGCTCATTTTCAAAAAAGTGGAGTTGAAAACCACCATTTGATCTAAATAACCCATTTCTCTTTTCTCCTAATAAAGCACCATATAGTTTAAAAGCATTGGGTATTGGTCTACCTGTTGTTATTCCCTCGATTGAAGAGTATGGAATTTGCAACCCTTTATCTAATTTTATAAAGGGTGAGTTTCCAAAGTCGATATTTACGTAGGTTTCCATTAATTGAATTTTACGTTCCATATTTTGATTCCCCCATTTTCTTTTCAAATAATCCATTTATTTCATAACCCATAATTACATATAATACCACAGACACCTCTTTTATTCATGAAAGTCTAAGCACTGCCCTCCGCGCCTTCGCGGGTTACGTCCTCCTTTTTATATTCCATTTCCAATCATTTATTAAAGAACCTACGCGTGTAGCATGTAGTGCTTAAACAGGGACTTATCTTTAACCTAACACTAAGAAAATACTATATTTTCACTGGACAATTAGTTTATTTTTCCTACACATTTGTTAAATGAAATTGTATGAAACTTAGTTAGGTGTTTATCTAATCGGCAATCGGTACAAGTTCTTGTCCTCGACTCGGTACAAGAACTTGTACCGATAAAACAAAAAAGCCGCTAAATTAGCGACTTCAATAGGAATATGTTCTTGTCCCTCGACAGCAGGTGTCTGAGGACAAAAACTGGTACCGTTAATGTCGAGACGGTTCATCTAGTTTTGCGCGGGTCTCCTAGTAAGTCAATAACTTAGGTTCCCTCAGTTCTTACTTATTTATCAAGCTATGCACCATGTCATTCCTCTTGTTTGGTTCTTTTAACCATGTTTCTTTAGTAAACTGACTGCTACATGAACCCCTTATTTGAATGATTACTTCATTAAGGAAGGAATAATTGAATCAATCTGCATCCCTCTAGATGCTTTTAACAAAATCACATCATTTTTATTAATTTTTCGCTTTAATGCATTCGCCAACACTATTTTATCTTTAAAAGTCATTACAGTCCCTATTGGATATCTCCTTTTTGCTTCTGAGGCAATATGGCTACTGAGATCACCAAATGTATAAATATAATTTATTTTATCTGGATCAAGATTTCTGCCAATTACTCGGTGAAACTCTATTTCATCATCACCCAGTTCAAGCATATCACCAATTACTAAATGCTTTTCACAATAAGCCGTCAGTTCCTGAAAAGTCATAATTGCTGCATTTACGGAATCCGGGCTAGCATTCCAAGCATCATTAATAATTGTAAATCCCAATGGTGAACTAATCTTCTCTAATCGCATATTAGGCAATTTCAACTGATTAAATCCTTCATTTATTTCAGCAGAGTTTAAACCCAACCTCAGAGCTATGGCAATTGTAGCAAGTGCATTATTAATATTATGTGCACCAAGAAGTGGAAGGTAGTAAGTATCGTTTGCAACAGAGAATTGGGAACCATCGGAGTTTGATAATGTATTCTCGGCGATCACATCATTAAAATCCCCCTGCCCAAAACTAATTGTTTCTATTGAGATATTTTTTTTGATATTACTTAGTTCTTTGGTTAAATACGGCTCGTCACCGTTGAAAACAAAGCACCCACCATTCTTTAGACCACTAATAATTTCTAATTTTGCTGCTGCTATTTGTTCTCTAGAGCCGAGACTAGATAGATGGGAAACTCCTATCATTGTAATCACAGCTATGTCTGGATGTGTAATTCGGGAAAGTTGCTCAATTTGACCTCTTTCACTCATCCCCATCTCGATTACTGCAACTTCAGCATCCTTATCTATCCCTAAAACCGTTAATGGGACACCTAATTGACTGTTTAAATTACCTTCTGTTTTATAAACTCGAAATTTTGTCTGTAAAACAGAATTTAGCATCTCTTTTGTAGTTGTCTTACCGTTGCTACCCGTAACACCAATAACTTTGACTTGTAATTCTCGTCGGTATTCTGCCGCTAATTTTTGTAAGGCTTCTAAGGAATCATTTACATAAATTAACGGAAGATGAACTGGTGGGTTAGGGTGATCCTTTTCCCAGAAAGAAGCAATCGCTCCTTTAGATATTGCTTCACTTACATAATTATGCCCATCTAACTCTCTTATAATTGGGACAAATAAATTTCCCGGTTTTATGGACCTAGAGTCAATAGACACTCCTTGAATCATGAGTTCCTCAAACTCCACAGATAACCCATCACCTGAAGACATTCTTTCAATAACTTTGAGTTCATGAGTAATCATCATCGCACCACCTATTGAATTGAATTTTTATGTGGAGCTTATAACCTAACCTATTTTTGATAATGACATGTAAGTCGAGAAATCAAAAGATCCATGACTAAGGCTTTTTCTTTAAATAGTGGTTTTCACACTATTTAACTTGGATAAGTTTCCTGTTTTTTGATATCTCTTAACCTGATACTCTCCAGTATTCATTAAACTAACTGCCCGTTAGTTTAATGAATTGAAGGGCAAGATGATGATTAGATACATGCCTAATCGGCAATAGGAACATGTTCTTGTCCCTTGACAAAATCCCCCCGATACTTTTCTTACTACATCATAGACACCTCTTGCTTCTATTGCTTCTACAGTGCAGTAGATCGGTTCCTGTGCCAACCAAAAAAGAAGTCGCTCCTATAGCGACTTCTTCATCTCTTTCAAGCGTTTCTTAGCACAAAATATATGCCTAGTTCTAAAGCTCATCTACTTGGTTACAACTGTATGTTATGACCTGCTGACATCATCACCAATGCTTAAAACAGGATGGTTTCGGGGGTAACACCCTTAGGATACTCTTCTTCCCATACGGTTTTCTCTACATAGGCCTGGTACCACATCTCTGCAATTACATCCGGATCATTAATTGCGCCGGTACCTGACTCCTTGATCAATAAACCTAATGAGCGGTGGCCCACAAAAATCCCTTGAGCAGACAATGAAGTATGAAGATTAGTAACATAATTGCGTAACCCTGAAAGAGCAATACCGATATTCCCCATCATGGACACAGGGTACATGGCGGATAATCCTGAGGTAAAGAGCAAGGCTCCCTCTTTCCTGGCGAGCATATCAGGGAGAACCGTATTGACGACATGGATGGCACTAACCACATTCGCCTCAAATGCGTCCCTGGCGTTCTCCGCCGTTAACTCCAATACAGAAGTGGGAGGATAATTGCCTGCTGTTGGACTGAATTCCAACACATCAATCTGACCATACTTTTCTTTCATGTTGGTCATAGCCTGTTCAATCTGTTCCTTGTTAAAAATATCTGCTACGAAATAAGATGCCTCGATACCATCCGCTTTCAGTTCCTCCACCATATCTTGCAGTTTTGCAGCATTTCTTGCAACTAATGCCACTTGGAAGCCGCGCTTGCCAAAGCTCTTCGCAATAGATAATCCTAATCCCTTACCTGCACCAACAATCGCCAGTGTTTTCATTTATGATTCTCCTTTTATGAATGAGTTAGTGAGTTCAATTGACAGTTTTAATTGTAAAACGTACACTTAAAGGGCTCAATGGTTGATATAATTCAATGTGTTAATTAAACATCACTTTTGATAAATCCGACTATTATTTATGGAGGGGAAGCACGAATTGGGTAAAGATAAAGTGGATCTGCGCATTCTCAAAACGCGGAAAGCCATTAAAGAAGCGTTTCTGAGATTAGTACAAACCAAAGGCTATGAACGAATTACTGTGCAGGACATTGCCAAAGAAGCGATGATAAATCGCAACACATTTTATTTGCACTATGTAGATAAACCTCAATTCATGGAGAAGTTATTTCAGGAAAACGTGGAGAGTTTAAATGCTTGCTTAAGCCTGGAAGTGAGTTCAATTCATGAGATGGATAAAGATATGTTTGCGACCATGTTAAAAACGATTTTCGACGATATTGAAGCCAATATGATATTCTTTAAGACAATGATCACTCAAAATATTTATCCAAACTTCTCCGTTTACTTGAAAGAGGCTTTTAAAACGATCATTTTTTCGGGAATCGGCGATCATCGCCACGATGAGAAGATAAAAATTGGCATCGAATACATGATATCTGGATTGGTAGGAGTAATTTGTCTCTGGATAGTTGAACCGGAGAACTACAGGGTAGATAACTTTATCGAGCAACTGAGTGAAATTCACTATTCTAACATGGTTGACTTGCTGAAGGATACTTGATAATAAACTAGTATGATCTGAACAGAAAGGCTATTCTTGCCGAATCTGATCTGGCTCGACTCCCTGCTTAGATCTGTCAGAACTAGGCAGGCATAGAATAATGTTTGCAGCCGAGAGAGTTCAGGTTGGTAGGATGGCCTGCCTGTTTCACCATACTTTGAATCAACTTGCTTAATGGGTAATTACCACCACTACAAAGCAGAATATCCCCGTTAAGTATAAATTCTCACTTACATACAATTGATTTCATTAAACCGAAGATTATTTATAATCCATATTTTGTAAAATTAATCTTAATCCAAAATAGCAAATAATCGGTTGCTTCCTTTATGATGTTGAGCTTGAATGCGGCAAGTGTCTTTTTGTACTTATGAAATTTGCATTCACGATCTTAGGTGGAACCCCTAAGCACATATTCGCGTCCCGATGGTTGGCGCAGATTGATTGGTCTTTACCGGAAAAAAGTTATTTCTAATAAAAAAATCGTTATTCACGCGAATTCTTAAATTCATGTGCTTTTTTCTTGCCACATGATCTTCATCATGATGCTATTTAGATAGATACCTAATCCGAAATGACACAACGTTCTTGTCCTTAAAACAAAAAAAAGCCGCTGTAATAGCGACTTTAATGGAACAATGTTCTTGTCCCTCGACAATTTCGTTCTATTTTTGTTTTTATAAGTTCCCCTTTCTTGCTTTTTTTAGCGATGTCACTCTTCGATCGAATTCATAATAACTTTAAGCCTTGCGAAGCATTTGTCTCTCGCTTAGATGTGAAAGCATATCCTTCGTCATGGCCTTCAGGTCGTAGCGAGCATGAAATCCCCATTCTGTTTTCGCTGCCGTCGCATCAATGGAATGCGGCCAGCTATCGGCAATCGCCTGTCTCTTCGGATCAACGTCATAATCGAGGATAAAGCCTGGAAGCTCATCCCGAATCGCTGCAGCGATCGCCTCCGGATCCACGCTCATTGCGGTGACATTAAATGAATTTCGGTGCATCAACCGGGAAGAATCCGCTTCCATCAAATCGATGATAGCGTTCAGGGCATCCGGCATATACATCATGTCCATGTTTGAGTCCTTGGCGATATAAGATGTATATCGGCCAGCCGTCACGGCTGCGTAATAAATTTCCACGGCGTAATCCGTCGTTCCTCCGCCGGGAGGCGTCATATAAGATATCAAACCCGGGAATCGCAGTCCCCTAGTATCCAGGCCGTATTTGTGAAAATAATAATCACAAAGCAGTTCGCCGGACACTTTGTTCACGCCGTACATCGTATTGGGCCTCTGGATCGTATCCTGAGGGGTATTGTCTTTCGGAGTCAAAGGACCAAAAGATCCAATGGAGCTTGGAGTGAAAAATTGGCAGCCGAGCTCCCTGGATATTTCAAGTGCATTCATCAATCCACCCATATTCAAATTCCAGGCAAGTAGCGGTTTCTCCTCTGCGGTAGCCGACAGCAGCGCAGCCAAATGGATGACGGTATCAACTTCGTACCGCTTGGCGATTTCGAACATCGCCTTATCATTCGTCACGTCCAGCAGCTCGAATGGCCCGGATCGGGTAATTTCGTGGGCTGATGATCTGAGATCCGTAGCAATGACGTGATCCGCACCATAAATTTCACGTAATTTAACAACTAACTCAGAACCGATTTGGCCCAGTGCTCCGGTCACCAAAATCTTGTTCATAAGACATTCCTCCCGAAATGTACTCCCGCGAATGCAGCTAAATCAGCTTCATTTCCTTGCCAACTTTCTCATAAACGGAGATCACCTGGTCGAGCATATCCTTGGTATGGGCAGCTGTCGGCATGTTGCGTATTCTTCCGGTTCCTTTCGGAACCGTCGGAAACAGGATTGCCTTGGCGTAAACGCCTTCTTCATAAAGCCGTTTGCTGAACTGTTGGGTGGTTACTTCATCGCCAATGATACAAGGTGTGATCGGCGTTTCGCTTTGGCCTACATCATATCCAAGCCGGCTCAAGCCATTTTTCAAATCATTGCCGTTCTCCCACAGCTTCTCGATCAGCTCTTTGTCATTCATCAAAATGTCGACAGAAGCGCTACAAGAAGCGATTGCAGCCGGAGGTAGCGATGTCGAGAACAGAAACGGACGGCTTCTCAGCTTCAACCATTCAATCAGTTGTTTTTTACCCGCCACATAACCGCCGACAACGCCAATCGCCTTGGAAAGAGTACCAATTTGAAAGTCAATGCGGTCGGACAATCCAAAATGCTTCACGGTTCCCGCACCTGCTCCGAGAACGCCCGAACCATGGGCATCATCCACATAAGTAATCAGATCGAATTCTTCTGCTATTTTCACGATTTCAGGCAGCTTTGCTATATCACCATCCATGGAGAAAACCCCGTCGGTGATGACCATAATTTTATGGTACTGACCGGATTCCTTCGCATCTTTCGCCTGCTGTCTTAAATCATTCATATCCGAATGCTTAAAGCGAATCACCTTGGCTCTCGACAGGCGGCAGCCATCAATAATCGAAGCGTGGTTCAGCTCATCTGATAAAATCGCATCATGCTGGTCCATTACCGCGGATATAGCAGCCATATTGCAGTTAAATCCCGATTGATACACGATAACGGCTTCCGTTTTTTTGAAACGGGCCAGTTTTTCTTCAAGCTCAATATGAAGATCCATCGTACCATTAATTGTTCTCACAGCCCCTGCGCCTGCCCCGTATGTCTGCGACGCCTTAACTGAAGCATCAATCAGGCGGTGATCTGTTGCCAGTCCCAAATAGTTATTGGAAGACAAATTGATTAAGGACTTTCCGTCGATACGAATAACAGGACCATTTGCACCCTGCAGCGTATCGATGACGTTATATAGACCTTTAGTCTTTAGATCTTCGATGTTCGAACTTAAAAATTGGTCCAATGCTTGACTTGACATTCCATTCCCTCCTCGATATACGTATGTCCTCGTACAGGAGACACATAATTCTCCGGGAAAAACCTGTTATAAAAAGGGTTAGATTGATTTTAATGTATCATCTTTTTATTTTTTTGTACACATGTGGCGGACAAAAAAATAAAAATATCCGCAAAAAAACATAGCGATTGCTTCCCCCATTCCCGGAAGCAATCGCTACTAAATCTTTGCTATACTTTTTGTTACATTCTATACTAATTCATCATGTATTAAACTATTATTATGCAATGAGAAACTCTATTTCAACCTGTGAGGTGATTTGATGAACAAGATTTTAGCGATCTCGATTTTGGGAATGGGTTTAACAGGTGCTGTTTTAATCATCTCAATTGCTCTGTTGTTTAACCCTCCAATAGGAAGTGTGTTGAAGATGGTTACTGCTGCTTCAACATTATCTTTTATTATATTTGCTGTCTCGGCTTTGATATTTCGTCGGCGATTAGATGATGAAAATAGTGAGTAGTATATTTATACTTCCTCGATTTAGGACGAATGCTTCGCAGTAGCAATCCTAACAATGTTTCTGCTTATCTTCAGAAAATAATGAAACATGCATTCCCCCCTACAAGCACCCATGCTAGAAAATAGAATCTTCTGTTTTAAAATATATAGAAGCAGTGGCTTTCTATACCTTATTTTTCCATAACAGTCCAATATAGTTGTACCGTTCTTCCTGTTCGATCCGTTGTTTCTCTGTGTAGAGCGTTTGAATGGTTCTACAAAGTCACTTCTACTAAGCTTACAGCATGTAAGCTACTCAGCATCACCAAAATTATCGATCGGACTGTGAAAAATAAAAACATCACTTTGCCGGGCAACACCCACTGTTTTCCCTTTATATCCAGGTACGTGATCGCTGACCTGCACTTGGGGCGTCCTAGTCTACGGAGGAGCCCTTTTTCGTGATTTAAATACTCATACGTAAACTATACAAAAAAGGATCGTTAGCATTTCTGCAACGATCCCTGTTGTTAGTCCGCTAGTTGAAATCAGCAGATGATCAATTTGATACCTTATTAAGTTTGATTAAGCTAACGTTTCTCGTTAGCTTAATCTCGACAATAGATCGCTTTCTTTGTAACGATCTCTCTTAAGCTTTTAGATTCTATAGGATAACAGTGGAATTAATATTTAGCTTACTCGAATAACTCTCTGAGCATCCTATCCTTGTTATTCACAAACTCTTTCATAATCATATAATGGTCGGTTTCTTCCAATACTTGGACTTCGATACCATCCGGCTTTAGATTGTAAATAATCGAATCTGGGTATGCCATAAGGATCGGGGAATGGGTCGCAATTATAAATTGAGAGTTTTGCAAAACAAGTTCATGGATTCGTGTCAGCATCGCCATTTGGCGAAGGGGAGACAGTGCAGCCTCAGGCTCATCCAGTATATATAATCCATTCTCCCCGAACCGATGAATGAAAGTGGAAAAGAACGACTCTCCGTGCGATTGCTCATGCAAGGACTTGCCACCGTACGAATCTTTAATAGGGCGAATAGGGCGACCGAATGAAGGCTGGCTGTCCAACTCATCGATCGTTGTGGCTAAATTATAATAACTTTCTGCCCGGAAGAAGAAGCCATCCCTTGGGCGTCGCGGACCTCTGATCAATTGTATATATTCATATAAGCTCGAGTGAGTAGCCTGGGTTGAAAAGGAAAAGTTGACCGTCCCACCCTCCGGGTTAAATCCCCATGCGACAGCAATGGACTCCATCAGTGTTGATTTACCCATCCCATTTTCACCTACGATATAGGTTACCTTGGGGTGGAAATCAAGAGTATTTAGATTTCGAATGACCGCCAAATCAAAGGGGTAACGATTATAGGTGGGTACTTGTTGCCTCTTAATCTGAATTTGTCGTAAATAGGGATGCTGTATATTAATATAGTTCACTCCCTTTTAAAACTTTGATCGTTATGCTTACCTTTTTTTTGGAAAACACTGACTGATGTTTGTCTCAAGCTTTAGTTTACTCCATCAAACAAATAATACCACATACCGAAACTATTCTGCCCGTTAGCTTAATGAAACAGATAAATATTCTAATCGACATCGGTACCATGTTCTTGTCCTTTTGGCAATGGAACCAAGTTCTTGTCCTCAGCTGGGGACACTGCCATGCTTATTCATATGAAAAGAAGTCCGCAGAATCTGCGGACCTAATTGTGTAATACATCATGTTCCTCATAGTGCTTCAAATCAAGAAAATACCTCACGATTACGGAACGCTCGATATGTACCAAGTACAACTACAGCTGTAACTACAGTCATAATAAGCAAATACAACTGTAGATATGACACCTCCACCCTGAATATGGAGTAGTTTACTGGAGTTTGAAACAGTCTCGTTACCCGCATCATCGTACTGAAGGAAAATTCCTCAATCCACTTCGCCCATCCCGGGTTAAAGTTCATCACATCAAATGCCAGATAGGGCACGCCTACAATAGCCACATTAATGATTATGGCAACAAACGCCGTTGAACTGAGCGAAGAAACCCATAGCACAACGCATCCAAAAATCAGGCTGCCTGCCAAGTGTGTGACCAACTGAACTACATAATACTGAAGCGCAGACAACCTATAAGGCGAGAACTCATAATCGAAGCCTTGAAAGTACATGCCTACACTCTGTATTGGGGTATCTGCTCCAGCCAAATTTCCAAACCTCAACCAGTAGATTAGCAAGTTGATACTTGTAAACAAGAGGACGCATAGGACAATATATACTATTGAAGCCATCAATTTAGCCGATACGATTTGGCTCTTCCCTCGCTTGCTGCTGCGTACCAATGCTGCCGTCCCCAATGCATATTCCTCTGCGAATACGGGAGCCAGTCCCAGTAAAATCATGATCATCATAAAAAGCACGCCAAATTGATCAATGTATTCCAACAGATAACCCCAAGGTTTATTGTAGTGAATTTCAGTGACGTTTACGGTCCGTTCCATGACATTCCCGCTATCATCAGTTTTGGTGTAGTTTTTTATGAATTCCGGCGAAAACATGGAAATCTCATAAAATACGCCATATCGATTCTGATTCGCTTCATCACTATAACCCTTGTTTTGTAACTGTTCCTGTGCAGCCTGAACCTTCTCAGCCGTAATGGCTCCTTCATAGGGTTTGTAGAACGATGTACCCTTCATCGGCCCCGGATGTCCGAGATAGGCATACAGAACAAGCAGCATTAGTAGCCCGGTGAGTGCAAGATAGATACTTTTACGCGTCATTATTTTAACAAATTCATATCCGGTCAAACGAATCACGATGTCGCCTCCTCATCAAAATAGTGCATATATACGTCTTCAAGCCGAGGGGCCTCTGGCATAGCTTGTGGGACAGGCCGTTCTTTTGCCAAGATTCTCGCCACAATACCATCGGACTGATAGGACAATCCGCTTACCTTGAAACGAGAGGTGAGTTCGGCAAGCTGCTGTTCTGTTAACGTTGCAGTCCAAACGCTGCCTTGCATACTGTTCATGATCGCTTCCGGTGTGTTCTGAGTAATCAGTTGACCTTCATTCATCAGGATCATTTCCTTACACGAGAACTCCAGATCAGAGATAATATGCGTCGATAACAGTACAATCCGGTCTCTTCCCAACTCACCGATAATGTTACGAAATCGAATACGTTCCTTCGGATCAAGGCCAGCCGTAGGTTCGTCGAGAACTAGAATTTGCGGATCATTTAGCAAGGCTTGTGCAATTCCGAGCCGCTGTTTCATACCGCCAGAGAACGTACGAATTTTATGTTGTGCCTGCTTTTCCAGATCAACCATACGTAATGTCTCCTGCACTCGAATAGCGGCTTGATTCGTACTCAGTCCTTTTAACGAACACATGTACATGAGAAATTTATGAGCACTGAAACGATTATAAAATCCAAAGCGCTGCGGCATATAGCCCAATATATCGCGATAACGATCCCCCATCTGTTCAATGGGTTGCCCATCCAGCATAATTTGTCCGGACGTTGGCTTGGCGATGTCTACAAGCATGCGAAGCAGCGTTGTTTTGCCCGCTCCATTTGGTCCAAGCAGGCCGTAGACGCCACCGCTGGACAGCTCTAGCGTGAACGATTTCACGGCCCACTTGTTTCTATACTTCTTGGATACGTTATCCATGGTCAATTTCAAAGGAATAACCTCTTTCCGTTTGTGATGTATATTTTCGCGTCATCTGCCGGATCTGACTGATCAACAGAACCACTCCACATAATGCGATTGCAATAAGTACTGGGGTCTGGATAGATTGTACTAAAGTAACAAATCGGGGATTGCTTAACATAAGCCAGAAAAGCCCAAACCATGCGACCAAGAAAATACTAACAGCTGTTCCACCCCGAACACGCATAGCCAGCCACAAACTAGCCCCTGCCGCAATCATCAGTTGGGTATACCACAGACCGACGCCACTCCATGAGATGAAACTTCCTCTTCCGCCAGATACCAATAGCATAAGAAGCAGAACAAATACCATATTTCCTGCAAGCACGACGATCAGACGAGTCAGCATTAGCTGTTGTGCCGTAATTTTACAGGTCAGTTCGATCTCCATCAGCCCCTGATCCCGACCTTTGAATACTTCCAGTAATCCGAGAATAAAAGGTACAGGTACCAGAATAAGTCCACTCATGTATGGGGATATTGTGCTGCGGGTTCCCAACCAGAATCCGCACAACAGAAGCAATGCGCAAACTAGCCAGTACGATTTGTGGAAAACCATAACCTCACCCCGAACGAGTTGGAACAGTTCTGTAAATGATTTCCCCGGTGATTGCTCCAGATGAACATTCATCTGTCCCGGCATATGTGCATCCAAGGCCCTTATCGTCCTATCGATCTCCATCTCGGATGGATATTCAACCACATAGTCATCCAAAAAAGGGGCAATTTCGGCGTACTCCTCCATCTCCAATTCAGCTCGACGCTTCCTTCTATCTTCGTTTTCTGTACGTTTCATCCCGCTCACCTCCCACAATGATCTCTTTTAATTTCGTTATGCCCAAGCGTATACGTGATTTCACTGTCGACTCATTCGATCCCGTCAGCTCGGCAACCTCTTTGATCTTTAGTCCGTTGTAATAGTTCAGAATGACCGCGTCCCTCTGGTGCTCAGGCAAACTTTGTATCGCCAGCCTGACCTTATCATTCTGAAGCCGTTTATAGAATATGTTCCACACATTCTGGTGCTCACTTGCTGGGAGCGCCTCTTCTGTTAACTCACTCTCTCTGAGTTGTTGCTTGAACTCACGCCCACGAAAATAATCCATACAATGATTCACTGCTATTTTCAATAACCAGTGGCGGAATTTTCCGTTATCTCGATAATTTCCCAATGAATTCATCATTTTTACAAATACCTCTTGAGTTAGATCAAAAGAGATATGATAATCTCCCGTTTTTCGGTACACATATGAAAATATCGACTTGTAATGCCGCTTCACCAAAACTTCCATTGCAGCCCGACTACCTTCACGAATCTCATGAATTAATTCTTCATCATCCAACGCTCCCTCACCCCCTCAAACTAATTAACGATAACTTGATCATAAAAGATCAAAACTATTTATGTCTTGCTTTACGCATAATGCAAAATTAGCCATTTCGAATATTCCTGGGTAGCCCATGTGAAGGTCAAGGCCCTATATTATCAGAACAGCGGGGAAATTCCTGCTTCCATGCTGTTGAGAAAGTCTCACCGGCCTATGGATATTCATCTAATCGATAAGCAGAAGATGTTCTTGTACCGATAAAACAAAAAAAGCCGCTAAATAGCGACTTTAATGGGATCATGTTTTTGTCCCTCGACAACTTTGTTATTAAGTATATTCGTTTTGGTTGTATGAGCAACATTGATCTAAACCTTAAATTTCTCTCGCATAATACATCCACAGTGCAAAAAATACGATTAAAACAAATAATAAACAAGTTAGTAAGGTGTAGAATATCAAGGGATTAAAGAAACCGGCGATCACGGAGGCAATGCCCATACCAATGAGAATGATTGCTGTGCTGAGTGTGCCGGCTCTCTGGAGTATCATTACACTCCGCTCGTCATTCTCCTCAATATACTGCTTCTTCAGCTCGGCTTCATTATTACTGGCTTTTATATACCTGACGAGGAAAAAAGCGACGGCCACTTCAACCCCGATAAAAGCGCCTGTGTGAAATCCCTTTATAAAACTAGGTAAATCGGGTAGTCCACCTCGGTAAAATATAAGTCCTACATAGATCAATAGGGTAGCAGCGGCTACCAGTGACAGTACGTTTTTGCGAGTTTTTATTTTAATCTTGTACTTGTCCATTTACATTTCCTCCACTTCGCTGAAATCAAAAACATCTTCAATGGCGAGTCCAAAAAAATTGGCAATTTTGTAAGCAAGAATAAGGGAAGCCGTATATTTTCCCCTTTCAAGAGAGGTAATGGTTTGCCGGGTAACACCAACAATTCGTCCCAGCTCTTCTTGTGACAGCTTATGCTGCTTACGCAGTTCTGCAATTCTTGTCTTCAAGTGATCACGTCCTTGCAATGTTTACTTTGCATTTTTAGCATAGTTCACTTTGCATTATGTGTCAAGTTAACTTTGCATTTTTACTTACCTCTGAATGCAAAACAAGCTAAGCCCCTCTTTGTAAAAGGAGGGCTTGGCTCGGTTGATTTTTGATTATATAAGATGCCAGAAGAGTTTACTTAAACAGAGCAAATGGTTGAAGCGCTTGGTGTTACCCCTATAGAAACGTATGTAGGCCGTGACTTAATGTTAGTATTGGAAAGTGAAAAAGCGGTTTAAACCGCTACACCTGATTTCTGGAACCATAGATGGTATACTCGTACACTATTTATTCAGGTCTCGGTGCCACTTATCATCTCCCATTATTCTATCAACAATATGATGGGCTTCCCAAACAGCCGCAATCTCCAATCCTTCGCATTCTTCGCTTTTAGAAGGTCTAATCTCTCCCATATGATAAGTCAAATATTCTCCTGATATCTTATCAATGATACAGGCAGGTGGGGGCCAAGCCTCTTCTTCATCCGGGAATGGACGATTTTCAACGACCGGCCAATCACCTGATTTCAGTACATCATCATATACACCCACGATAAATTGGTATTCCTCTTCTTGAGGTATCTCTTCTATCGTGTCACTTATCACATTATAGATTGCAATGCTGGCATCTTTAAGCCTTCTCCCAAAGGCAAACTTAGCGTTAGGCAGAGGTATAGCGTAGATATCACCCAATTTTATTCGTTTACGTCTCGTATTTTTCACGGTTTTCCAAACTCCTTCGTTGAGGTTTTAAGTTAGTATTTTTCAAGTTCTGTCTTTAAATCCTCAATTAGTATATCGACTTCTAATACAGCAGAATCAGCATTATTTAAGAATATTGAAGGTTTAAAACCCTCTTTTTTTAAATTGGGTAGAAAATCGTCTATGAACTCGTACAAATCCATACTTTTACTTGAGTAAATTTCCCAACCATCAGTTGCACAGTATTCCGCGAATTCTTTTTTAGGCCAAAATGGAAGTAATTTATTACCTTTATCATCTTCAGTAACTGACCAACCATTCTCATAAAGCCCCCACACTTCTTCTGAATCCACTACTTTTTTGATGAAGTATTCATAACGAATATTTGCAGGGAGATTGATGACTGATTCAAATTCTTTCTGATTCATATTTCCTCCTAATGCTGTTGTTCTTCGACAAGAGTTGCAGCAGAAGAACTGAATTATCGAGTCTAAATTTAAACGACCGATTCCCAGGTAGAAATATTGGGAATCGGTCGTAAGCCTATTTTAGAGTATGAGATTTCAGGTCCGGTTTGCCCAGCATCTATTCCATCTGATCTTCATTCGCTGTATCCGAAATCGCAAATTACTGTTCTTTATACACGCGTACATAATCCACTTGCATCGTCGCCGGGATATCGGAGGCGTTCGGGGTACGGCCGCCGTCAAAGTTTCCACCGATTGCCAAGTTCATAATGAGGTAGAACGGCTCATCAAAAGGTGCATTGGGATTATTCGGTGCAGTTGCGGAATACCACTGCTCGTTAGTGACTTTATAGTAAAACTTGCCGTCTACATACCATTTAATGTTGTCCTCTTCCCAGACTACCGAGTATACATGATAATCATTGGCAAAAGTTTGCCCCGCCGGGAAGTGATAATCGCCGCCCGAATACTGGTTCCCGGGCCATTGTCCACCAAAGTGTATAGTACCGCTTACTGATCCAGGCAGACGGCCTCTCGCTTCCATAACATCAATTTCTCCTGATGCAGCCCAAGTGCCGTATACCGAATCTTTTGGAAGCATCCACAGTGCTGGCCATACACCATCACCTGTAGGAAGCTTGGCACGAAAATCGACTCTGCCGTATTTCAAGGACAGTTTATCCTTGGTGTTAATCTTTCCCGAAGAATACTGTGCATACCGATTCGGGTCTTGGGGGAAAGATTTGCTGTCGTTCATGGCTTTGATATTCAGCTTTCCATCCTGTACATATACATTTTGGGTGCTGTTTGTGTAGTGCTGCAGTTCTGCATTTCCCCATCCCCAAGTACCGGGATCGTTGTTAAGATAATATCCTGTTTCATAGTTCCATTTACTTGTATCCAGCGTAGTTCCGTTGAATTCATCCTGCCAAATGAGGTTCATGCCCGCGATTGCCGGGTCGGTTGGCGTTCCGATCGAGATATCCTCTTGATCAGATACATCCGGACGCGGGGCATTTGGATTGCCGATGAAGGTATAGTTGACGAAGTTGTTGCCAATATTTCCACCCGCCTGTCCGTTCAGCGGATATCCGATACGGATCTGCATATTTTCTTGGATTGGCTGGAACCAAAGACCATAGATATAATCGGACCAGTAACCCCACTGATTGGCATCGGACATATTGTTATACCCATTACCGGAGTATGCAAATTTGCTCTGGCTGGAGTTACTCAAATCCACCCATTGCCCATTGATGTTAATCTGGTATACGAAGTTGCCTAGTTCCTTGGCGATTGGCGCGCCCCCATCAATTTTGGGAAGCGGAACCCCAATGGAACCATTCGCATCTGCTGTGAAGGTTGTTCCTTCGTATGGCGTAATGACATATGAATTTCTTGTAGGTTCATTAAACGTAATGGTATAAACAAGATTAGTCGAAGAAGTCTTTGATTCTAATTTGACATTGATCGACTCCGTTACGTTAAACCAGTACCCACCTCCGCCATCAGTGAAATGGCCAAAATTGTGATCGTAGATCCAGCCGCTGGCTGCGTTATTGTCAATATCAATCCAAGTGTTGCTGTTTACAGGTTTGACATACACCTTCAAATCATCCGCAACAGCTTCATAAGTGACCGCAGGATTATTGTTGAACGTTGGATATGTAAAGCCTGCACCGCCTGTGAAACTTGCTGTGATTTGTGGACCTTGTGTCGGGTTCATCGCTGTGATGGTTGTTTTGTTGATGTTTTGGAATACAAGTTGATACTCCAGCTTAACACCATTCGCTTTGGAGTACAGTTGAATCTCGGTTGTTGCGGAGAGGGTGAACCAATAACCATTGAAGCCGCCATCGCTCCAGTGCCCCCAGTTTTGGTTATAGATATAACCGCCTGCCTGGTCGATATCAACCCAGTTGTTTCCCACTTTTACATTAACGCCCACATCACTGTGAACATCATTCCATGTCGCGGAGCCTCCATTGAACTTAGGCATAACAAATCCGTAGCTGGCTTTGCCAACCCCAGATTTAGAAATAACAGGCCCGTCTGCTGGTGAGAAGTACTCCATTGAGGTTACGGTAGTTCCCGCTGCCTGAACCTTTGAAGTTGGCAGTATGCCAATACTAGCCAGCATCACAACCACAAGGAACATACCGAGTACCTTTTTCATAAACCGTTTCGCCGTAAAGTGAGATGGTTTCATAATTATCCTCCTTTAATAGAATAATAGCTTTTCCCAATCCATGTGCATTAAGGAAATCGCTTACATGAAGGGATATCTTTATTCTATCGAATAGGTTAATTCGCTGAAAAGGTACAATTGTTTTTGTGGTATCCCATTTTTTTGGCTTTTGATTCAATCTGCCTTCTGCCGCATCATCTGTCGGTACTCTGTGGGTTGGATCTGCATCACAAGTCGGAACGCGCGTGTAAAGCTTTTGTAGCTTTCATATCCAACCATAGCAGCCACCTCCACAATTTTATGATCGGTTTCGGCGAGAAGCCGCCGCGCTTTATCCAGACGCACATCTCGTAGGTATTCAGCAAAACCTTTACCAATATTCTTCTTAAACAGATTTGAAAAATAAGCATAATTAAGCGATACATGATTGGATACCATCGCGAGGTCCAGCGGTTTGTGGTAACTCTCGTGTATAAAACGAATAGCTTCATTTAGATCCTGCGAATGGCGATAGCTGCACTTATAGTCATAATATAACTGATTCAACCGAAGCAGCTGCTGTTGCAGTGCTTGTATATACTCACGCATCCCTTGATAATCAAAGAGATTACGCAAGGATTCAAGATCCAGCACTTCTTCCCCCATATAAGGGTGGATAACTCGTTCGTATTCCTCCATCATCTGAACGGTGGCGGCGCAGAGCTGTTGGGTATAGCGAATAGGATAACGTTGCAGCACCTTTTTGTGAAATATTGCAGAAATACCCTGAGTAATTGTTCCGCTGTTATCTGTTCCAACCGACTGGAACAGTTCATATAAGTCTTCATAGGGCAGTTGCCACTGCTGTTCCATATGCTCAATATGTGCTGGGGAGATACTGTACTGATCAGGAAACAGGTAACTGTGGCGATAGAGCTCAAGCACTTGGGTATAGCTGTCGGGTAGTTCTTTTAACCCCTGAATCGGGTTAGTCATGGCTGTTATGGCATCGATCTTTCCTTCCTTGAGTGCTGCAGGCAAAACACTTGGATCTATGGACGCATCCACCGCAAGGATCAGGTATGGGCGATGTTGTAGGCAAATACAACCTTGTCTGCCAAACACACGATAAGCAATGGCTTCCATGCTATGGGCGCTGCTGGCTCCGGCCTGGTTAATGCAAACTTCTTCCCGAAGCAGGGCTAGACGATAATTACGCCATAACGCATCATGTTGTTCCTCAATCTGAAGAATCCATGCGTCATCACATAACGCACCTTGCATAAACATTCTTAATTCTTTACGATCGGTCTCTTGGGCAAGACGGGATACACGCTGCATATTATGCGTAAGTGCCTGCCGTGTCTGGATCTCTTGCCATACATGCTCCAGGGAATGTTGCAGATCCTCGCGCTTCAAAGGTTTGAGCAAGTAACCCTTTGCCCCGAGCCCGATCGCTTTTTGGGCATATGTAAAATCACTATAACCGCTGATAATGAGGTATTCCACATCCATGTATTCCTCTTTGGTTTGAGCCATGAGTGCCAACCCATCCATATCCGGCATCCTAATATCGGTAATAACGATGTGAATGCAATGCTGCCGCAATAGGCACAGCGCCTCAATCCCACTCGCGGCACAGTATATGTTGTTCAGCTCCAGAGGAAATTGATGCAGCATGGCCTGCAGGCCGTCACGAATGTGTTTTTGATCGTCCACAATCAGGAGATTAATCATGCTCTACCACCCTCCAAGATTTACATTTTCCCAAGGCAAGCGTATCGTTACACAGGTATATGCACCTTGAACACTATCAATCCAAAGACCGCAATTCTTGCCATAATGAAGCTGTAATCGCTTATTCACGTTTTCCAAACCAAGTCCGCTCCTGCTAGTAACCATCGGTGTATCCGATTCGCTCCTCAGTACTGCCTGAAGACGGTGTAACATCTCAGGCTCTAACCCCTTTCCGTCATCTCTTATGTTAATGAAAAGCAGACTGTCATTCTCCACAGAAAAGGTAATCTCTATAGTTACCCTGCCGCCTGAAGGTGCCCCGTGATGAACTACATTTTCAACGATGGGCTGCATACACATCTTGGGAATGGCATAGCGAAGTATCTCCTGAGGAAGATCCGCCGTCATAACGATACTGCCACCTTCCATAAAGTTGATAAATTCAATATAACTTTGGATATTGGCAAGCTCCTCACGAAGAGCAACGGTATCGCTACGCCACTGCATGCTGTAACGTAGTTGGGAGCCCAACGACACCAATGAATTGGCTATAGCAGGCTGCCTCTGTACCTCTGCCACCATACGGATCGATTCCAGGGCGTTATATAAAAAATGAGAATTAATCTGTGAATGCAGGGAGTGCAACTGTGCGTTTTTGGCAATTAACTGCTTATCCACGACCTGTGTCATTAGACGTTTGACCTCATGTAACATTTTATTGTAATTCACCGCCACCTCATCGATTTCATCCCCTCTTTCGTTCTCATCAAGGCCTGTATCAATCATTGCATCCAGCTCGCCTTTCCGTACCTGACGCATGGATACCAGTACGCTGTCCAACCGCCGGAAAATACGCCGTGTCGTTTGGGATACGAGTAGCATAATCAGCAGCAATACACATAATGTAATCGTTACCACAAATACATACCAACTGCGCGGCCCCTTCATCAATGCCTGATGGGAAGCAATCTCGACCACATAAGTGTTCAACGGAGCGATGTATCGATACAATGCATAGAAGCTCTGATTTCCCACCTTAACCTGAAGCGGGCTTTCCTGCGGCAATATATCCAGCTGGTGATGAATACTGCCAAGGATCTCCTCCATCCCCTGCCCGTACTTCTCAGAAAACTCATGCTGGGGATTGTAAACATACTGGGGAGGATCGCTTGCGTTCATCAACACCGAAAAGAAGTCCCCCTTGCTCTCTTGGAGCAGGTCGCTGAAAAACATGCTGTGCGGGACTCGCACTTCCATAATACTAGGGCGTTTTTGTTCCTGTCCTTGAAGGCGAACCAGACGATAGTAGGATAATGTGTGTTCACCATCCCTAAAAGAAAATAAACGGTAAGCCGCACCACCTTCGTCCCGTAGCTTTATCCAATAATCCTGCGGCCAAAATTTCTTATAATGATAGATTTCAGGCCAGATTTCATACAAGTTTGGGTTATCAACGTAAAAGCTAAGCTCACTGATCATCGCATTGCTTTGAATGATATTAAGCATTTGCTCAAACTGGTTTTGCTTAAACTTCACCAGACGCAGTCCATCCACAAGCATATTGGAATGAATAAAATCCACAAATGACTTTTGAGTAAGGGCTGTATTGGAAGCGTTCTCAATCATGTCCATTCTTCTGCGCAATTGTTCATTCAGCCATGAAACGTGGCTGTTGCCCGTTGCCATAGCATCCTTATATAGCTGGGTTTCTTGCATGCGGATATACACAAAGGATATCAAAATAACAGGTATGGTAATCATCAGGCTAAATGCCAGAAACAGCTTTTGGGATATACGGGCATTGCGATAAAGTTTCCTCAATCTCGTTAGAAGGTATTTCATTCTGATGTATTCACCACCTTGGTTATACCATATATTACTAGTTAGCTGATAGTTAACGATGTAGTAGGGAATGGTTATCTGGCTATCTTGGTTTTCCGCAGTTCCAGTCCAGCCTGGCAGTATTCCATTACTTGGTTAAAGCCATAGTTCACACGGCGTATCAGAAAATTTTCAAAAATTTTGTCAAAGGCAGCTTCATCCTTCGCTGTAATCAGTTCTGGCAGTACTTCTTCCCAATTCTGAGAAATACGTGACCAGGCTAACGCGATATCGGAATCCCCTATAGGATCTAGTCCCTTATAGATGCCGCTGTCCAGATCGGCCTGTTGGTTGGCGAACTCCTCCATTTGCTTAATGGATGGGGCATTCTCTGGTCTCCACTTGTTAACGAAAGCAGGGTTTCGCAGCATCCAGTAGGTATCCATAATGCCATATTCCTTTTCCAGCCGCTCCCTATCCGTGTCATACAACTGAACCATCGCCGCAGTCAACTGCGGTTTGCCGTTTTTCATCGCCCAGGTTTCACCTTCTTTGCCCAAAAATATATCCCTTTGGCCTTCTTCGCTGGCCAGATAGGTCAAAAATCGGATGGCCCGTTCAGGGTTTTCCGTGGATTTGCTAATCATCGTAACCATCCAGCCATCCATGCTGCCAGGAAACAGTTTCGCGGATTCTCCCCTGCTGCTCCGGGGTCCATCTACAGCAATATAGTATGAACTCTGATTCGTAAGGACTTCCAATTTCGAATTGAGGTCCGATATGTCTGTCCATTCCCGAATCATCATAAAATATTGGGCATGGTTGGTTTTTTCCTGCACCTGTGCACTGGAGTCGACCAGAAAATCAACATTAATCAGGCCCTGCTCGTAAGCGATACGAAATGTTTTCAGCCACTCAATATAATCCGGATCTGTCATTCGGTCGTATACTTTACCGTTCTGTTCATGGGGGATCGCAAGCAGATTTTGCAAATATTCGGTCATCCCATAGGATGCATTCCCCTGTGCCCAGAACGGACTGATTAGCTGGCCTTTATAAACAGAATATTGATTCTTCAGCAATTGCAATGCATTTAGAAAACCTTTCGGTGTGGTAAGGTCCGGTTTGTCCATCGACTCATACAGATCTTTACGTACGAGAAAGGTTTGGTTCGCTCCCGTCAAGCCGGTTGAACGCATCTGTTCGGGACTGTACGCATCATTGGGAATGACATAGGTATGGCCGTCTTCCTGCCGATACCATTGTAGAGCACCATCACCTGCTACCTTGTAAAAGTAAGGATCATACTGGTCGGCTAGCTCATCCAGGGCATAGACGAGATTACTCTCCCGAAGTTTGTTAACCGCACTCTCCCAGGAGCCGATGGTTATCAGATCCGGCAGACTACCGGTCGTCAACATTCGTGATAACATCTCGCTTGGTTCACCAGTTGATACTTCAAATTCGATATTGACCCCTGTTTTTTGGGTGACATATTTGGAAGTCAGGCTCTCACCCCAAGTGTGCCCGTACCATTCGGCTCCAACGAACCACGTTAGATTCACGGGGGTGGTATCCAGCTTCCATGACGGTTCTTCCAGATTCAGATTAAGGCTCTGTATCTGCTCCGTGAAGTCAGCCTTTGTCGAAGCACCCTTATCTTCCGCTTGCTCTGACTCAGAACAAGCAGTCAAGCCTGACATCAGACACATCATCAACAAGGCTGTAATAAAAGGACTTCGAAACATAAACACCTGAGCGCCTCCTTTCTATACTGGCCATCTCCTTCCCCATCTGCAACAGCATTCATACTAGTGGTGGTACAACCGATTTTACTACCCTTGGATTAAAATGGAAATGGTTTAGTGGTCGATTCGCAGATGATCCGCAACATTCCCCCTAACGAAACATAACTTGTAATAAATCAATGGAAGGGAGACCAATTCGTGTATTTAATCTGGATACTTATTGTCGGTGGGCTAATTGGCTGGTTAAGCGGAAATCTGATTGGACGGGACGTGCCAGGAGGCGTACTTGGAAATATCATTGCTGGCTTTGTTGGATCGTGGTTAGGGTATGAACTGTTGGGACCGAGGGGGCCGGTGGTGGGTGGATTTCATATCATACCCGCGATCGTCGGGTCGATCATTGCTCTCTTGATTTTCTATGCTCTGGCGCGCGCTGGAGCGTTTCGAAGACGTTAACAGGCGGAGACGACAAGTTTTTACCCAATTGATTGGGTATTGACGTAAAGCTTCTTTCGCCACCGTTGCATCATCTTCTTCACAAAGCATAGTATCCACCCGGTAGTCGAATAAAGCCGCCGATCCTGTTGATCGGCGGCCTCCTTTGGTTTTATGGAAATTAGAAACCACCTCTAGAATGAATGATTTGTCCGGTGATCCATTGGGAATCGTCGCTTGCCAGAAAAGCAATCAGACGGGATACATCTTCAGGAAGACCGATCCTGCCCATCGGAAATTCCGGTAGCAAAGCTTTTTTCACTTCTTCTGACATCCAACCCGTGTCAGTAGGCCCGGGATCAACCGCATTCACAGTAATGTGAAACGGAGCCAGTTCAGCAGATAGACATTCGGTAAAGGTGGAGACAGCGCCTTTTGTTGCGGCATAAGCGAGATTGCCAGGCATCGGCTCCTTACCTTGACCGGACGTGAGGTTGATGATCCGGCCGCCGCAAAGGTCCTGATGGACGGCCAATTCAACCTCCAGCATACGCGCAAATTCGGCCGATAGCATGAATGTACCTCGAATGTTCATGGCACAGTGCGCATCGATCAATGATGCATTTAATTGACGGAAATCAGCTGCTACACTGTAGGTAGCGTTGTTGACGAGAATGGTCGGCAGCCCGAGAGCCGATCGGCATGCATCAAGCAGTTGCGCTGGAGAATTGGGATCGGTAAGATCGACCTCCATATGCGCTGCCTTAACGCCATAGGAGCGAAGTTCTTCGGCAAAGAGATCCGGCCAGTTTTTGTCAGCATCCCCCGGATTCTCTGTTTTATCGTAATCGTACAGATGGGTATAGAACACATTAGCGCCTTCTTGTGCCAACGTGCGGCAGACAGCGGTTCCAATACCTCCGGGGCGGCTTGTGCCTGTCACAATAGCGGTTTTTCCGTATAGTTTGGTCATTTTATTACCTCCGTTTAATAAGGGAGGGAGAAAACCATTTTTCATTGGAGATGGAATTATCCTAGGTATAACAAAAAGCGGATACATCAAGTATCCGCGCCCGGGTTTGATTCAAACGGTTCCTCGCGTCCCTTGAATGATTGCGGATCGGCATCACAAACCAGGTGTGTGGTTATAACCAAAACACCAAGTCGTGCGATCCAGTTTAGATAACCATTACAAGGAAGTCCACATTGTCCGACGAGTCC
The DNA here is from genome assembly GCF_045040675.1 of Paenibacillus sp. FSL H8-0283. NCBI lineage: Bacteria > Bacillati > Bacillota > Bacilli > Caryophanales > Paenibacillaceae > Paenibacillus > Paenibacillus sp. FSL H8-0283. The sequence continues at coordinate 3,728,388 of NZ_CP150295.1, read as the reverse complement.
CCTTTCCTACATCTCCACTTCAAATATTACGAGTCAGACTCAATTACTGTCAAGATAAATACATGGGATTACATTTCCAGTGAATTGGTTGGGTGGTCAAGCATCCAGCTAACCTGCAGACTGTTCACTTTTTTGAATGTAACTTTATATTCGATTTTTACAACTTCAATTCATATCGTATATCAGGTAAATTCTCTTCATTTTCTTGTCCTCTATCAGTAATTTCAAACCCATTATTCTCATAAAATCTTTGGGCATTTTTATTCACTTCAAATGTATATAAAGTTAATTTTCCATTTGCTTGTGCTTTTGCTTTATTAAGCAAGGTTCGCCCTATTCCATTCCCTTGATAATCAATATGAATATAAAGTTGGCTTATCTCAGTTTCACTATAGGCAATCATTCCAACTACTTTTTCATCAATTAACGCTAAATCTATTTGATACTGTTTAGATAGTATATGATTTAAAAAATATAGATGGTTTTCGAAGCTATGGGTTTCAGCCTGACCAATTGCCCGTTCCTTACTATCTCTCCACATTTTCACTGTATGTTCAGCATACTTGGGATTATAGTTAGATATTTTAATTTCAAGTTTGTTCATTAATATACCGCCTTAAATAGAAAGATTTTCAAACGATGCAGTATTGACTTGAAAAATATCTTCTTGATCCAAGATTTCCGTTCCATTGTAAGTAATAATTCCTGATGAGAAATCAATGTCATCAGTGTTCTATGGCCACCAGTTACCTCTCCTGCCCGTCTATTATATGCGTTCATTAATTCTGATCAGTAATTTTTTTAAGATTTGCTTCTCCTCGTCATTAAGGACTTGAACGATTTCATCCTCCACTTTTTGAAATGAGTTATTGAAGTCTTCAATCAAGTCAACCGCTTTTGGTAATACATAAATATTTTTTTGCCGTTCATTATTGGCTGGGATTTTACGTTCGATGAAACCTTTTTGCTCTAGACCTTGAAGCATGCTTGTAACGCTTGCCCCACGCAGATGAAACCGATCTGCAAGATCCTTTTGAATAATATGATTATCTTGATTCTCATAAATATAATCGATTACTTTTCCTTGTTGAGAACTTAATCCTAGCTCTTTTATACTCTCATCCGCTCTTTTCTTTAACTTAAGACCGATAATTTGAAACAACTCCATATAAGGCGTATCTTCTCGGGAATGCATGACCGTCCATCGTCCCCTCTGTAATTGTTAGGAATCTAATTGTAAGTAGCTAAAATATACAGTGATCCCAGTAGGCTTGTCAAACAAAAGTTAGACTATTGACTGTTAGATATCTAACAGTTATACTCCGAAGTGTTGAAACACAAACACATTAGGAGGAGTTATGATGGAGAAATTAAATCAAAATGCTGGGTTAGAAGAAATTACGGCGATTACAAATGTACGAATCTTTGATGGATATCAGATTATTGCTCCCAGACATATTGTCATTAAAGGGGGTTCCATTATTTCAGTGGGCGGAGACATCCCAAGCGATGCAACAATTATCGATGGAGAAAATGCGACATTAATACCTGGTCTGATTGATGCACATGTCCATACCTCAATTGGCGGATTACGAGATGCCTTAAAATTCGGTGTTACAACAGAACTCGAAATGAACGGCGATTTTACGAAAAGAGGGCGCGAAATTCAGCTAAAAAATGTCGATGACATCGCAGACGTCCGATCTGCTGGTACAGCGATTACCGCTCCTGGTGGGCACCCAGATGAATTACTACCTGATGGAGATGAAATACCTGAATTCGTATTAAAGGAACTACAGAAGTTATCGGAGGAAGACCGGGAAGCAATGTTGGCCGCCTACGCTCACGATCACGACGAAATACCTCAAGTGACAACGGTTGAAGAAGCGATCAAACATGTGCATACCCAAGTGGAGAATGGATCTGACTATATTAAGATCATGATTGAAGAGGGAACGGTTATGGGTGCACCCGGCCTGCCTGTTCTAAGTGATGAGATTCTAAAAACAGCCGTTACTGAAGCCCACAAGTTCGATAAGTTGGTCATTGCCCACGTTTTGACGGCTCTTTCATCGAAAGCAGCCATCGATTTTGGAGTCGACGGTTTGGGGCACTTGTTTATCGACAGACCCGAGTACACGTCCGAATTGGTTAAATCCATAGCAGATTCTGGAGCTTTTGTTACACCGTGCTTGGTGTTAAATTCATCGATTATTGGTAATCCGGCATCGGAATTGGCTAATGATCCACGAGTTCATTCCAAATTAAGTCCGGATTGGATCGATATCTTGAACTCAAGCTTCAATACATTCCCACAAGGTAACATGGAGAACAGCTTTAAAAATGTGATGGATCTTCACCGTGCCGGAGTTGATATTCTTGTAGGGACGGATGTCGCACCGGTTCCCGTTCCGAACCTTGGTGGCCTTGCTCATGGGGCCAGTGTTCACCACGAAATGCAGCTGCTGGTGAAGGCTGGGTTCACTCCGATCGAAGCTCTTCAGTCGGCTACTTCCAAACCGGCCCGTTGCTTTGGTCTACAAGATCGTGGCCGGATTACCGAAGGTGCACGTGCTGATCTTATTCTCATAAACGGTGATCCGATCACTAATATTTCAGATACTTTGTCAATCAAATCCGTGTGGTTCAATGGTTCGCAAAAACTAGGCTAAAACTAGTAGTTTATATTTCCTAATTGTAAAATCACTAAGAAGAGGGATTGCAAAAATGCAGTCCCTCTTCGACTTTAATCTAATTATGCTTTTGGAATTGCCCCTATTTGTTGAAGCAAGCCAAGCATATCGGGTTGACCATACTCTTCAATAATTTGGCCATTAGAGATCCGATAAAAATTCATTGCATTTACTTCGATTTTTTTGCTCGTTGGTGGAAACCCGAGAAACTCTCCGTCTTGTGTGCCCTTCATGACAAAATGAGCTGCTATTAGTTCCTCTTCTGCTACCAGCTCCTTAACAGTCCATTGTATATCGGAAAAACCAGATCTCATCATATGAATTATGGAGAGATAACCACTTGGACCATTCATTGGTTCTTTTTGCATAGGTACATAAAAAACAGCATCTGGAGAAATCAATTCTTCAGCAAGTTCCTTGCTTGCCGTATTAATGAAGTTCGTGAAACGATACATCAATTGTTTGTTTTCTGTAATCGTCATATTTAAACCCCTTTCTATTTTCGTGAGCATATGCCTTCATTAAAATTTTATCTCTACTTTAGATAATTGGTAAGTAGGCACCTTAATGTTGCATAGGAACCTTTTTGTAACTAGTATTTTATCTTTAGGTTGCAGAGCCAATAAACTGATCTCTAAATGCTGTCTCCAAGAATTCAAGAACGTTAACATATGATTCAAAAAATAGTCACTCAGTTGCATAAACTCTCTTGCAAACTCCCCTCCTTTCATTTGATTTTTCATCGACAGAATTATAATATAAGCAATGTATTGTTTTGAAAGTAGGCACCTTTTTGTTATATAGGAACCTAATAGTAACTATTGGAGGTGATAATGTAGTGATTTCAAAAAAAGAGTTGCCGTTGTGTCCCGTCGCAACGACAGTTGGATTGATAGGTAACAAGTGGAAGTTATTGGTTATGAGGGATCTTTTGAAGGGAACTCATCGATTCGGAGAACTTCGTAAAAGTATCCCGGAGATCAGTCAAAAGGTTCTCACTGAAAATTTACGTTCAATGGAAGAGGACGGAATTGTCATTCGTACTGTTTTTGCAGAAGTCCCTCCGAGAGTCGAATACAGCTTAAGTGATTTAGGAAATTCACTGAAGCCAATTATATTCTCTATGGAAACATGGGGGCTCGGGTACCAGAAACTCAATGATGAACTTCCAAACGATATTCATCAGAGTGAATGATGTCAAATTGTTACTCCACGGTCATTTCAAAATAGAATGAATCCCTCTACATCTTCAAGTTAAATCAATGGAGGACTCATACGTCCTCCATTGACTCGTATGAGAGAGTTGATCTTCGAACACCAGTTTCTGCAATATTTCTATTGCATGAAGAAAAAACGGGCAAGATCCTCATTAAATGAATGGCTATTTAAAATCAAAATGGATATGCACTGTTTTTGGATACATGAATAATTTCAGATGGAAACCTTGCCTTAAAATATTTTTCGACTTTCAGATGAATTCTTTTCTCGTACCATTTCTCCCAGCCGTTCGCCTCAAATAATTGTGGCATCCCTAACCGCTTAGATCTCATCCCCATTTGACCATCACCAATCAATAGCGTATCAATCCAAATTCGATCAGTTATGCCTTGTAACATGTTAGCGAAATTAGGTGAAAAAGGTAGCACAGGGGAAATAGATACTTGTGTATGTATCCCTGCATCATTTATCTTTTTCAAGGCTTTAACTCGTAAATCTATTCCAGGAGCATAGGGCGAAAAAATTCGTTTCACGTCTTCGCGATCTGTCTCGATTGTCATTGAAACCATAATTCTACATTTTTCCTTTAATTTCAGCAGTATATCAAGGTCTCTGGCAACCAGCGGGCTTCTAGTTTGAATTTGAAGTGAATCTGGTGGGTTTTTATCCATTTCTTCCAACAGGCTTCTTGTAATGTTTGCCTTCTGCTCTACAGGTTGATAAGGATCTGTGGCTGATGACATGAATATACTTATGGGTTTATTTTTACGTCTTAGAAGAGAGACTTCCTTTAGATAGTTTTCTGCTGCATTTTTCTTGACATCCACCCACGATCCCCAAGGAATATCCTTAAACTTTTGAATAGGCATTTCTCTGACGTAACAGTATTCGCAAGCAAATGCACAACCCGTATAGGGATTTAGTGAATGAGTAAAACCAATATCTAGATAACCTTTTACTTCACTTAATATTTTCTTAGACACAATGTCTTTGATTTCAATTGGCATGACGCTACCATCCCCTCAATTACTTTTACGCCCACTTCTCCTCTTGAGTTTTATCTTAAAATTTCTCATGCTACTTGAAATGACGACTTGAAAATTACGTCCCACAAGCGAACCGGGAAATTGGGCATCCTACTGATTTCTCGACTGTCTTAAACCTGCTGCTATTCCTCCTCCTTCGTGGCTTTTCTTTTGAATGTCCTTACTGAATACAGGGGCAGATTTATAATAATGAAGTTTTTTATCTTTGACATCCAAACATAGTTTACTCTGCCTCTTTATTTATCTTTTTTGTGATTCCCGGTTTACCGAAAGATCTGCTCGTATTTGTTGCCGCACCCATAAGTTAGACTCTTATTTTCTATGTTCATGTGGGCAATTCAGTAATATCAACGTTCATATGTTCGGTAAGCATTAAGGTTACATCCACTTTCACTTTGCTCCACAATAGTGTCATTTTATGAAGGTAACCTCTTACGGAATAATCTACCGTTAAACTCAGCTCAGATCTCACTTCATCTATGATTTTTATATGATGTTCCTTTAGCCTTTGCTTTGATTTGTACATTTCTAAAGCTATTTTCTTTTGGGTACCGTCCAGGTAGTCAACATACACAGATTTCATTTTGAAGTTTGAAGCGTATATTTTATGCTTATCTACCTCCAGAGCACCTAACAGATAAGGGAGCTCCACTACCCTCTTTACGAGTGAAAGTTCCTCCAAAGTCTGTCGCACTTTACACGCCTCCTTCTTCAAGTTTTACAGCGACCAATTGATCAAAATCGACCCATTCAAATCCATTCTCCATTTCAATTTTGATTTTCTTTCCAAAGGTACTGACTGAAGTGACGATCCCGTGTATATACCGATTGCCTGACTCAGTAAATATTGCAAAGGTGGCTTGCAATGTATAATTGAGCGACATATCTATATTTTGTGTAATAATCTCCCACTCATCTTCATGGATCAGCGGTTTCGTTAGATAATGAACTTGAGTACGATGCTGTATAATCCGTTCTTTATGTTGTGGAAGCATCATGCGGCTCGATTCCCATAATCCATTGGCCTCCAGTTTTTTGCTCATTTATAATGCCCCCCAATTTTAGATGCTCGATCGATCGCTTGACCCGCAGCCGTAATGGAGCTTGCTCGTAGAATGGCAATGTCGCCAAATCGATCCTTAATGTCGTCCATCACCTGATCAATGGCCCGTTTCTGTTCTTGATCATCAAAAAAAGATAGTTGATATGTATCCGCGTTGGATAATTGAGACAGGGACACGCCTACACGGCGCACAGGTTGCCTATCCCAGTGTTGATGAAATATGCGTTTGGCTATCTTGCATACATCAATGGTTATGTTTGTAGGATCAGACAGTTTAACCTGCCTGTGAAAACCAGTGGGGTGGTCAAAATCCGCTCCAGACACACTTACGGACACGACACTACCCATCAGTCCCTTTTGGCGGGCTCTTCTGCATACTTCTGTGCAGATATCGAGAATAACCACTTCGATCTCCCAAGCCTCTGTGAAATCTCTAGGCAAGGTCATTCCGTTTCCGATATCTTTTTGTGTACTGTGCGTGTTGACGGTTACCGGCGAATTGTCGAGTCCATTTGCGACTCGCCAGATGACTTCTCCATTAACGCCCCACTTACTTCTTAATTTGGAAAGAGGCGTATTCGCCAAGTCTCTAATGGTTCGGATCCCCATCTTCCACAGATGTTTTTCCATTCTTGAGCCTATCCTCCACATATCGCGGATGGGCTTATCTCCAATATGGAGGTGTAACTCCTCTTTTTTTAAGCGGAAAATGCCCCCCTCTGCTTTTTTAGCGATTATATCGCAGCATAATTTACTGATGATTTTGTTTTCACCAATGCCAGCTCTCGCGTAAACGCCTGTTTCATTATAGATTTTGTCTTGAATTTGCTTGGCCAAATCGACTGGATCATTACCGAATAGATGCATAGACCCTGTAAAATCAGCGAATAATTCGTCTATACTGTACGGTTCGACCAGATCGGTGAACTCTTCAATAATGGACATGATTTGAGTGGATACTTCGATATATTCTTGCATGTGTGGTCTCACAATGATCAGTTCAGGGCACTTCTGAAGAGACTGCCAGAGTGGTTCCGCGGTAGACACACCCTTCGCTTTGGCTAGTGGACAAGCGGCAAGGATAATTCCAGAGCGTCTTGCGGGGTCTCCCGCAACAGCTAATGGTCTATTTTTGTATTGAGGCATTTTTGCCTTTTCGACTGAAGCATAAAAGCTCTGCATATCAATGAGCATAATGGTTCGTTGCTTAGTCAACACTGTAATCACTCCTGTACTTTTAAGAACGTATGTTTGTATATATTATAGACCGAACACATGTTCTTTATGCAAGAGGTAAATATTTATATTTAGATTTTGAAAACCCTAGGACACCATAATGAACTGTAGACTGGATATTGTCAGCCACTTTAGTCATCCAAATAATTAATTTTTAGTTTTATTATTGATGCACAAAAAACCAAGTACTTGTCTCACAAAGTGATAAGTACTTGGTCTATTTGATGGAATTTAAAGATTGGATCATCTTTCGTTCGATTGCAAATTATATTTCCTAATTCAATCTTTCCCCGTTGGATTCAATCACCTTTTTATACCAGTGGAAACTGTCCTTTTTACTTCTTTTCAGGGTACCTCCGCCCTCGTTATCCTTATCTACATAAATGAATCCGTAGCGTTTCTCCATTTCGCCAGTTGAGGCACTAACGATGTCGATGCAACCCCAAGCCGTGTAGCCGATAAGATTAACGCCATCGAGGATAGCTTCTCTCATTTGTTCGATATGATCTCGCAGGAAATTGATCCTGTACGTATCATGGATAGAGCCATCCTCTTCGATGACATCAACCGCTCCCAGACCATTTTCAACGATCATTATAGGGATTCTATACCGATCGTACACATGATTGAGTACGTAACGAAGTCCAACTGGATCGATTTGCCATCCCCAATCATTTGCCTTCAAATAAGGATTTTTGAATCCACCAAAGACATTCCCCTGGGTCTCATCACCTTCTGGGCGGGTACCCACTACATGAGACTTGTAGTAGCTGAAGCTATAGAAATCAACACAGCCTTGTTTTAGCACTTCTACGTCTTCTTCTGCCATCTCAATCTGAATATTGTTCTCATTAAAATATCTTTTGGCAAAGTCAGGGTATTCCCCTCTAACTTGCACGTCGCTGCTCAGCATATTGTTAATCTGATCCATTCTCAGAGCCTTCAACATATCTTCCGGTTTACATGTACTTCCGTAACCATGACTATAATTAATCATACAACCGATTTGGAGCGCCGGATTAATCTCATGAGCAAGTTTGACAGCTTTTGCACTTGCTATAAATTGATGATGTAAAGCCTGGAATCTTAATTGCGTACTATCCACAACCGTATTGTTAAATACACCACTATCATCAACTAATAATGCCCCTGCTATATATGCACCTGCTGGAACAATTAAACTATTGATCTCATTAAATGTAATCCAGTACTTCACGACATCCTTGTAACGGGTGAAAATGGTCTCACAATACCGTACGTAGCAGTCGATCATCTCTCTGGAAGCCCAGGCATTGAATTTCTCTGTTAGCGCAAACGGAGCTTCGTAATGTGAGATCGTAACGATAGGTTCAATATTATACTTTTTCAGTTCACTGAACACCTTGTCGTAAAATTGAAGTCCTGCTTCATTTGGCGTTACATCGTCCCCGTTGGGGAATATTCTGGACCAAGCAATGGACATTCTGAAGCATCGAAATCCCATCTCTGCAAACAGACGGATATCTTCTTTGTAATGATGGTAAAAGTCTACTGCCTCATGGGAAGGATAGTTTACACCCTCCTCAATGTGTTTAGTGATCCGTCTTGGAATAGTATGCGTTCCACCCGTCATCATATCTGCTGTACTTGCTTTTTTACCATCAATGTTCCAGGCACCCTCGTATTGATTCGCCGCTGTTGCGCCGCCCCACATAAAAGAGTCTGGGAATACGGTTGTGTTCTTCATTGGAAATTCCTCCTTATATGATCTTAATTAGTTTTTCCCCGATCGTAATCGATGGTTTATCTATACCAATTACATCTGTAAAGTCATCTGAATTCGTAACAATAATAGGTGTAGTCAGATCATAACCTTTGGCGGCTATTGCATCTGTATCGAATTCGATAAGTAAATCCCCAGCTTTTACTTCATCACCTTCTTGTACATGCACCTTGAAATGTTCACCTTTCAGCTTCACCGTGTTCATGCCGATATGAACGAGGAGTTCAGCGCCATTATTCGAGCTAATACCCATTGCGTGGAAGGTAGGGAATACCGCGGATATGACACCATCGGCTGGTGAAACAAGCTTTCCAATTGTAGGTTCAATGGCGATCCCTTTTCCCATAGCTCCAGTTGCAAAGGCTTCGTCCTTTATTGTTGATAACTCTAGAACTCGACCAGTCATTGGTGCTGTGAGTACATGTTCAGAAACACTAACAACAGGCACACGGTTTGTTGAAGATGAATTGGCTGGTGTTCGTTGATCCTCTCCATCCTCAGGCACATCTTCAAATCCTAAAATAAGCGTCATCAAGAAGGTAACAACAAAGCCAATGACCAGACCAATTGCCGCATGGATTAGGTTCCATGGATTATCAGTGATAAATGCTGGTAACGTAGCCAAGCCGGCAATGCCTAGAGCAGATCGAGCTACACCGAACAAGCCAACGTATATTCCGCCTACAATACCACCAATGACAACAGCGATCAGTGGTTTTTTTAACCGTAGATTTACACCAAACAATGCAGGTTCGCTAATTCCTAACAGCGCAGTTACGCTAGTAGAGTAAGCAACTTGTTTAAATGCTTTATTTTTGGTTCTTAATGCGACCGCGAGCGCAGCTGCACCTTGAGCTATATTGTGTACGAGCATACCTGGGCCAACAATGCCATCGGTTTTTGTCTGTGCATAAGCAGTGAGGACAACGGGTCCCAAACTATAGTGCATCCCCGTCAGAATCAGGAATGGGAATGCCCCGCCGATAATACCAGACACTAACCATCCTGCGTGTGTATTGACATAGGATACAGCAGAAGCAAGGTAGTTACCGGCAATCGCACCCAATGGTCCTAGAATAATTAGTGTTAGAGGCGCCATAACAAGGATTACAACTAAAGGTTTCAAAATGGATTTGATCACGGAAGGAGAATACTTTTCAGCAAATCGTTCCACATATGACAGGATCCATACAGCTAGAATAATTGGAATAACGGAAGAAGAATACGTCGCTTGTGTGACAGGCAGACCCAAGAACGTAACAGGCTCACCTGCAGACATCAATGCCGAAAAGCTAGGATGTAACAAGATACCCGCAATGGTTAACGCAAAACCCACATTAGCTTTAAGTTTAACAGCAGCACTCCAAGCGAGCAGCATTGGCAAGAAGTAATAAGCCGCATCCCCGACGAAAGTCATAATCGTATTAAATTGACCGTCAAGGTCAACGAGATCAAAGGTTTTCAAAATAAGAAGAACTGCCTTAATCATGGCACAACCGATCATCGCCGGTAGGATGGGTGTAAAGATTCCGGAAATCGTGTCCAGAACAGTAGAAACTTTTCCTTTTTTCACAGTTGGAGCATCATTCTTGCTTGTAAAGTTCCCTAGCTGCGCAAGGGCTTTATAGACGTTGTTGACCTCATTACCAATAATGACCTGATACTGACCTCCACTACTGGCAACGCCCACAACTCCTTGTACGTTTTTCAGTGCTTCGTTGTTTGCAATCGACTCGTCTTTTAAGTTAAAGCGCAGCCTGGTAGCACAGTGTGTAACACTTTCAATGTTTTTTTCACCACCAACAAGTTTTAGAATGTCGGTAGCCGTTTGTTCATGTTTCATTTTTGTTCCCCCTTCAATGCATTATTCTACAAAAAAAGACCTAGAGTTCTATCGAATATAGATATGCTCTATACACGATGGAACTCTAGGTCTTGCCTGCATCACCAGTAACAATCCTAGTATAGTCATTATGGAGCGATGATGGGTCAATCCCTTTCTTCATCAGTCACCCTTTTGATATGAACAGTTAAATACACCAATTCGTCTTCGGTTAATTCTTTCCCATAGTCTACCCGAATCAACTGCGCAATTCTTAGACTACATTGGTACTCTAGCTTATATTTTTCTTTAATAATATTGAGGAAATCGTTATCATTACTTTTCATCACCGTATTGTTAAACAGACGATAGGCAAAAAACTTTAGATGCGTGATCAGTCTGGAGTAGTGAAGGGAGCTTTCGTTAAAGTGAATTTTGAACTGATAACGAATAATATTTAAGACCTTTTGAATCAATTGTGTCATCTTCATGGTATCTTCCATTTCAGATCCGAGCTCTGCATTGACGATATGAAGCGCAATAAAGCCGGCCTCATCTTCAGGCAACGTAATGTTGAATTCTTGATTAATCATATCCAAAGCCTTCAAAGCCACTCGATACTCATTGGCGTAGAATGCTTTAATTTCAGACAATAACGCATTGTTGAAGTTCATTCCCTGTTTATAGCGTGATACGGCGAAGTTAATATGGTCTGTTAGCGTCAAATATATATTTTCATTCAGCTCTTTATCCAAGGACTGCTTGGCATATTGAATAATACTATCGGACACACGGATGTACTCCATCGGAATCTGCGCGAGCAGGGCATATAATTTGCCAGTTACATTTTTGGACTTCAGGAAAAATTCTTTCTCAATCTTCTCTGTGTCCACATCGTCTCCTTTTTTCTTCTGAAAACCAATGCCACTTCCTAGAAGCATCATTTCCTGGCGTCTCTCATTTACAGCGCAGACGACATTATTATTAATAATTCGCGTGATTTTCATACGAATCTCCTTTTAAAATGAAACGTTAACAGAATTTAGCAAATAAAAAAGACCATTAATAGTGCACACATGGTAATTATACTCTACATGTTTGCATATTAATCGGTCTTGCCTGCTGATCAGTAACAATCCTGATTATATTCATTATTTACTTGTACGATTATCTTAGTGGAAGGTGTTAGATTTGTCAATATGGTCATTTGAAGTACTGATGGGGCATTTGCCTGAATAAAACAAGAGGATATCTCCCCTATCCTAGCTTACTTAATTAACTTATTTACAGTGATCATCAGTTCATCCAAAACGTTGTGATCGCCTTCTGAAATGCGTTCAATGACACAGCTCTTCATATGATGTTCCAAAAGCTGCTTTCCTACCCCATTCAACGCGGATTGAATGGAGGCAATTTGGTGCAACACGTCATCACAATACGTATCCTTCTCAATCATTCCTTTTACTCCACGCACTTGCCCTTCAATCCGATTCAACCGGCTAATTAATTTTCGCTTTGTACTCTCCGAATGATGGCTTTTCCGCTCGTTTGAAGATGTATGGTCACATGAGGCGTCCTCAAGTATCGTATCATCCATGTAGATCAACTCCTTTATTACACATTACCATCCCCCCCTACCCTATGTAAAGGGAGCAAGAAGTATCATGGTACGTGCTAAGAGAACGGCTTGTCATCAACCAAGATTGAATCGGTTGGGCAACCATCTACTGCATTTTGTAAGCATATTATACCCTCCACTCCTACAAAGATATATCAGTCAAAGGTATATTTTTATTAAGAATAACCCCGGACGGAAGTTGACCGGGGTCCTAACAGTTATTTAACTAACTCGCTGATTTCAGTTAGATTTTCGGCAAAGCCTACAAACACCTTATCTCCAATGACAATGGTTGGAACAACCTGTTTTCCAGTCAACTTCCAGACTTCCTCAGCGTACTTGGCATCTTCTTCACAATTGTAATCCGTATAGGGAAGCTCATGCTCTTTAAAGTAACGTTTAGCATAATTGCAATCGCTGCAGGTTGGGATTGAATAAATCTGAATGGATTCCGTCATGCCCAATTACTCTCCCTTGTATTTCAATATATATTACGCTCCGATGTTATATCCTTTTTTACGGATCGCTTCTTCAATTTCAGCGATTTGAACTTTAGATTCGTCAAATCGAAGTTCTACTGTTCCTTGTTCAAAATTAACGTGGCCTTCAGCGCCAAGAGCGCTAATTGCACCTTCAATTTTAGATACACAAGAACGGCAAGACATACCTTGAATTTTTACAGTTGCTTCTTTCACTGTTTTCACCCCCTTTCAAGCGTCTTAGACTTCAAGTTTTCCAGTGTCATTCGATTAACGAATTTGCTGAACTTTTCTTTGCCTTTTGCATGCATCTTATAATAATCAACAATTGCGGTAACGAAAGGAATAAGCTGATCCTCCGTTAATCCGGAATGTAGCAGCTTGGCGAAGGAGGGCTTAAGCCCCTTCGACTCGCCACCAACATAAACATTGAACTTATCGCGCATCTTTACGATCCCAATATCCTTAATCAACGGTTCACTTGTGCCTAAGGCGCATCCAGCATATCCAATCTTGAGTGGTGTAGGCGTATCGATACCGGAAATGGCCTGATTTAAATTTTTGGCTGTTTCCAAGCCTGTTTCTTCTGCACCTCTACAAAAGTTGCAAGCGATCAGACTTTTGGTTACAAATCCTGCAGGGTTTATTTCAAGACCGTGATCCTCAAGTTCATTTGTGATATGATCTCGTTGTTCAATCGATACTTCTGCGTAGAGTTGCTTAAAAGGTGTCATTTCCACTTTTGAATCGGGACCAATAATTTCGCCAATTTTAACTAGTTGCTCTGGAGTGAATAAGCTTCCACCAAGTTGGATTGCTGGACTAATCGCTATTTTAATTTGATCTCCCATGCTCATACCTCTCTACTCACTTTACATCTACGACAAAAGGTACTGTAAAGACTTCCCCATCATGCTGGAATTGGCCCCAGATTTTATAGATTCCGCTATGCGGGAAGGAGGTCATAAACTCCGCTTTTGGACCTGTTGCCTTTTCCTCTGTTGGATGAACATGCAGATATTGCTCTGCATCCTCAGAAAGGATAACAACATGACCTACAGCACCGAGGTATTGTTCCAGATTATTGATCCCTTCGTTCGTTGACGCATCCATGATATTAAAGGTCAGATTTACGTCGTTGTTGGCCTTTTTGGTACTCAATGAAAGTTCGATTTTTTTACCATCCACTTCTTTTACAAGGTTGGAATCCGCTTGAACAGGCTTTTGGGCTTTTTCTTGTCCCCCAACGTTCACCCATTCACTGAGTGCAGTACTCGCTCCACCTTTTGGAACAAAGTCGGCAAGGATTTTGTATTCGCCACCGACTGGAAATGAAGTTTCAATCGCAAACTTTCCATTGCCTTTATAATCAGGATGAATGTGATTAAAGTAAGAAAGATCTTTACTCACCACGATAAGGTGCATTCGTTTTTCGTGAACCATTTTAAATTCATTAACCGGATTACCATCGGCGTCCGTGATTTGGATTGTCAGATGCGAATTTTCATTGGCCTTCACATCTGATGCAAAGGAGAACGAGGCTTTAAGGGCACTTGCTGTTGAATCAGCATGAGGCCTTGCATGATCATGACTCGCACCTTCAGTTTCAGAATTCATCTCAGTATGATTCATACCACCATGTCCATCTGTATGTGCACTTTCTTTAGGGGTTCCGCAAGCAGACAACACACCGAAAGCTAAAACACCGGTTAACATTAGCATGATTTTTTTACTCCTCCTCATCATTTTGTTCGCTCCTATTCTAGTACTTTGACTAGTGACGTACTTTTACGCGTTGCAATCGCAGGGCGTTCAGAACGACGGATACCGAACTCAAGGCCATCGCTGCGCCTGCAACCCATGGTGCTAACAGACCGATAGCTGCAATAGGGATGCCTAAAGTGTTGTAACCAAGTGCCCAGAACAAGTTTTGCTTAATGTTGCGCATGGTCTTACGACTCATGTAGATAGCATCAGGAATACTGGATAGATCGCCGCGCATGAGTGTTACATCAGCTGCTTCCATCGCTACATCTGTCCCCGTACCAATCGCCATACCAATATCTGCAGTTGCCAAAGCCGGTGCATCATTGATACCATCGCCAACCATGGCCACTTTTTTACCTTGAGACTGAAGTTTTTTAACTTCTTCCGCTTTTCCTTCAGGCAAGACCTCTGCACGAACGTGGTCAATACCTACTTGAGCAGCGATGGCTTTTGCCGTCCGTTCATTGTCACCTGTAATCATAATGACCTGAATGCCCATTTCTTTCAGACGGCTCACTGCAGCTTTCGACGTTTCTTTAATTGTGTCTGCCACAGCGACCATACCTGCATATTGACCATCAATGGCAACCAGCATCGCAGTTTTCCCTGCTTCTTCCAAACGTGACATCGAATGATAAGCTGCTTTTGCATCGATATTATACTTTTCCATCAGTCGACGTGTACCCACGAGCAGTTGTTTACCTTCAACCATTGCTTGGATTCCGAAACCCGGAAATGCTTCAAAGGATTGAGTTCCTGGTAGTTCGATATTTCGTTCCTGGATGCCCACAACGATGGCTTCTGCAAGTGGATGCTCAGAATTTTTCTCTGCAGCTCCAACAAGTTTCAGGAATTCATTTTCATTGCCAAGAGCGACGACGTCAGTCAATTCAGGTTTACCTTTTGTAACAGTACCGGTTTTATCCAGAAGGATCGCATCAATTTTATGTGTCTGTTCCAGATGTTCCCCGCCTTTGAACAACACCCCTAGTTCAGCCGAACGACCAGACCCCGCCATAATGGATGTTGGGGTTGCAAGTCCAAGTGCACAAGGACATGCGATAACAAGAATCGCAATTGCTTTTTCTAACGAACCTGCAAAATCGCCTGGTGTAACCCAGAAGTACCAAACCACGAAAGCAACTATTGCAATCCCTACAACGATCGGGACGAATATGCCCGAGATCACATCGGCTACCCGCTGAATTGGTGCTTTTGATCCCTGAGCTTCTTCAACAACCTTAATAATTTGTGCAAGAGCGGTTTCTTTACCTACTTTGGTTGCTTTGATCCGAAGAATACCGTTTTTATTAATCGTAGCTCCAATCACAGCATCTCCGACTTTTTTCTCTACTGGAAGGCTTTCACCCGTAAGCATGGATTCATCTACAGATGAAATTCCTTCCAGCACCTCTCCGTCTACAGGTACTTTATCTCCTGGACGAATAAGCACAACATCTCCTACAATGACTTCATCCACTGGAATGGTAAGTTCTTTGCCATCCCGAACCACTAATGCCGTCTTCGCCTGCAGACTCATCAGTGATTTAATAGCCTCTGATGTTCGGCCTTTCGCAAGTGATTCAAACAATTTACCCATAAGAACCAGTGTAATAAGGACCGCACTCGTTTCATAATAGAGGGATGGACCATGATGCATCCCGTCAGCCATACTTGACCATTGAATGGTTAAATACAAACTATAGAAGTAGGCTGCAGAGGTACCAAGTGATACCAAAACATCCATGTTGGCACTCCCGTTTCGGAGAGCCTTATACGCACCCACATAGAACTGTCTACCAATATAAAATTGTACTGGTGTAGCCAGAATTAGTTGGAACCACGGATTCATAAACAAATCCGGTACATAGATCCATGAAGTGAACGAGAAGTGACCTACCATAGTCCACAACAGCGGCAAGGAAAGAATCGCCGAAATCAGTAATTTCCGTTTTTGATTACTCAGTTCTTTCGCACGATGGTCACTTGCACCGTTACTGGTACCGTCTTGTTTGACGATCGCTGTATAACCGAGTTTTCTTACCTTGTCTTTCATGTCTTCGATGGAAACTTCACCAGGAGAAAATTCAACTCGAGCCGTTTCCATGGCGAAGTTTACTGAAGCGTTAGTCACGCCGGGCAATTTGTTCAGGCCCTTTTCAATTTTGTTCGCACATGCTGCACAGGTCATGCCTTCAAGATTGAATTGCGCAACCTCTGATACGGAACCATATCCAAGTTTTTTGATTTTTTCCTCAAGTTCTTTCATTTCCACTTTCGTGGGATCATACGTTACACTCGCCTTTTCCAAAGCAAAGTTAACATTTGCTGATGTGACCCCGTCCATCTTACCGAGGCCTTTTTCGATTTTGTTTGCACAAGCTGCACAGGTCATACCTGTAATTTGTATACTCGACTGTTTTGTCTGAGCCGCTGCTGTTGCCACAATAACTCACTCCCCTCATCGTCCATTACTTACGCTACTTCGTAGCCTTGCTCTTCAATAACTTCTTTAATTTGCTCCAAGGAGACTTGATTTTCATCATACGTCGCTTCAACCGAATCATCACTGAGGTTCACCTTGCCACTCACTCCAATTTCTTTCAGAGCACCTTCGATGGAGTTTACACAATGTTGGCAGCTCATACCTTGTACATTCAAAACAATGTTTTTCATCTTATTTCGTCCCTTCTTGTGGGTGATTTTTTGGTTTAGTTTGACCTAAACGATGGGCTAAACTCTCGAGGCCAGTTTTTCAGGTCTCATCAAGCTCTTGTACAATACAATACCCCCCTACCCTATATTAGTCAACATATTTTTATACCCCCATACCCTATATGGACTATCTTTCTCGTTAGATCAATGAATTATGGAGAGAAGAACCGATTATTTATACGCTGATTGGTAATCGGATCATGTTCTTGTCCTTGATTTGGGAATAAAACTTGGACCGATAAAACAAAAAAGCCGCTAAAATAGCGACTTCAATGGGACCATGATCTTGTCCCACGATATAAAATTCCTTTATTTATGGTTGAATGTTACTCCATCCGCTTACATCACATTGTCCATAATCATTATCACCCACAGCAACCATCGTATCATCCGATTTCAGTCCAATCGTATGGGCACACCCCGCCGAAACAGCTCTAATTCCGTGCCAGCCACGTACATCACATTGGTTATGTTTATTCGAACCCACAGCAACCATTGTACCGTCGGACTTAAGACCAACAGTATGATAACTCCCCGCTGCAACTGCTACAATATCGCGCCATTCGCTTACATCGCATTCGCCATTATTATTTCTACCCACAGCCAATACCGTGCCATCCGATTTGAGCCCAACCGTATGAAGATACCCCGCCGAAACAGCCAATATGTCGCCCCAGTCGTTTACGCTACATTGGTTATACTTATTGTTACCAACTGCTGTTACCGTTCCGTCTATTTTTAAACCGACTGTATGCCAGTCACCCGTCGTGACCGATACAATATCGCGCCAGTTGCTCACGTTGCATTCCCCTTCATTATTTCGCCCCACCGCAACCACGGTGCCATCTGATTTAACCCCAACCGTACGGCACCAACCTGCCGAAACGGTTACAATATCGCGCCAATCGCTTACATCGCATTGGTCATGCTTATTCCAACCTATAGCTGTTACCGTACCATCAGATTTAAGACCAACTGTATGTGCATTACCGGTGTTCGTAGCCATATGAACATTACCAGCCGCAACTGCGACGATATCGCACCAATCGCTTACCTTACATTGACCATATTTATTATCACCCACAGCTGTTACTGTTCCGTCAGATTTAAGAGCAACGGTATGACGACGACCCGCCGCTATGGTACAGTTACGGAACCGTTTCGTCTCAAAAACCGCTTCATTCCGTGAATTGTAGTCCATATCTTTCTCCCTCCACCAATTGAAAATCCGTCGTTAGTTCAACTGTTAAGTCATAAAGTTTGTTGTTAAATCGCATGTTACAAAAGAAAGGCTCGCACAGGCAGGGTATTATTACTTCCCTGCCCAATACGAGCGTCTATGTCATATTGCACTCAAACGGTTGATCCGAATGTGTACTTTTAGCAATCGTTTCATTTCATGTAGCGATATTCTAGTAGATCCTTCAAATTTGAGATTTTCCGCAGCAGTTTCTCCCCGACATTGGTTTCCCTCACCAGCTTCCGCTCCAGTTCTTTGTCCACCAATCTTTTTAGAGATAACACGTCCGTTCCGTTACATAACACATCTTCTTTTGAATTAAATTTCTTATGGGCGACGAGCTGCATGCCAAAGGAATTGTACAACAAGGTATATCCGGCAATGCCCGTTGTGGATTGATAGGCTTTGGAAAAACCGCCGTCAATCACGATCATTTTTCCGTTTGCTTTAACAGGGCTCTCTCCACTAATTTCTTTGACTGGCGTGTGCCCGTTAATGACATGTCCATGATCTGGATTCAAATCAAACTCCTGCAAGATTATTCGACAGATATCTTCATTTTCACGTAAATGGTAGTACGGATTCTTTCTCTCTTTATGTGCTTCTTTATCTTGGATAAAATACCGTTCAAAAGTGGTCATTTCTCTCTTTCCAAAGAGCGAGGAACATTCTCCTGTCCAGATGTACCATACCATATCCGTCGCCAGATCTTCTGTCTCTTCCGGATGCGCAAAGGCGTAACGTAAATAATCTTCAAAAACATCAAGCAATTGACGGCCCGCATATGTCTTGTCTTCAATCTGCATTTCTTCCATATTTCCTTCTTCATCCAAAGGAATACAGCCGTGGATTAACAAATTCCCGTTGTATTTTAAATAAAGGCTGCCCTTTTTCATGAGAAAATTCATATGTCTGGCCATCTTTTCGGAATGCTGAACGGAAAACAACAACTTTTCCATCACCTGGCGTTCTTCCTCAAGCAATTGTTCGGGCTTCTGCGGATTTACGGTTGCAAAACAGGTGTTTTCTAGGTGGTACGTTTTACCGCAGATGTTGATTTCATTGTTGTCGTAATCAATCTGCTCCAGCAAAAGTCTTTCAGACATATTAAAGTATGGGCGTCTCTTGATAATCGGGCTTTCAAGTTTAAACTGAATCATGGCAATGGCTTGGTGAATTTTGGTGATCTGCAGAATTTCCTGCTCCGATACATTATGTCCAGCCTGTAACTTAGGTCTGAAGGACGGATTGTCTTCGTAATATTTCTCCGCCAGGTTTAGCAGTGGGCGCAGATTGATTCCGTATACATCTTCAATGATGTCCAGATTATCGTATCTGGCGCAGATCCGAATAATATTCGCAAGGCAGACCAGAGAACCTGCGTAGGCTCCGATCCAGAGGACATCATGGTTCCCCCACTGTATGTCTACAGAATGGTAGTTGATCAGCGTATCCATAATTTTATCGGGGTACGGCCCCCGGTCATAGATATCTCCAACTACATGAAGATGGTCAACCACCAGGCGCTGTGTCGTATAAGCAAGGCCGATAATGAGATTGTCCGCCTGGCCCAAGGATATAATTTGCCGATATATTTCCTCGTAATAAGGATCCTTATTGTTGGTCGAATCCGTCTTGTATAGAAGCTCTTCTACAATATATACATATTGCTCCGGCAGAGCTTTACGCAATTTTGAGCGTGTATACTTGGAAGAGGCATAAGAAATAAGCTTAAGCATGTGTTCAATTGTTAGTCTATACCACTGGTTCAAAGCCTGTTTATTGCTCAGTTCCCCTATAACCAGCTGTATTTTTTCTTCCGGGTAATAAACCAACGCCGCAAAATCATTGATTTCTTGATCCGTCCAAACCTCCCGGAATAATTCTTTGATTTTCTCTTTGACGGTACCCGAACCGTTTCGTAGTACATGCTGAAAAGCCTGAAACTCCCCATGCAAATCACTGACAAAATGCTCGGTTCCCTTCGGGAGATTGGAGATCGCTTCAAGGTTGATGATCTCTGTTATGATTTTTTCTTCCGTATCATACTTCTCGGCCAATAAATCTAGAAACTGCTCATCCAAAACAGATGTCCCCCTTCAAGGAAGTATGGTGTTGTATAGCCGGGTCCAAAAGCTTTAGACCGATATCAAATTACACTCTATACTTGGCATTGATTATATGATAATTATCAGCAATGCCTTCCCCCATCATACTCCAGTTCATCATATATGAACAAATTTCATTGAATGGATTTGAATGAAGCATGTTTGTAGTTATTTTAGTATTTTACACAATGAAAAATAAACGATCTATTCTCAGAATTTGCTTGTTTGAATTCCCAATCACCATATGTTTTAATTTTTGAAAAACCGATTTGTTTCAGCGACTCATCGAATTCTTCTTGATTTCGAAACCTCAGCTGCATTTTTTCATGCACTAACACTTTGTCTGTTTTAGTATTTTTTACAATTTCATAGAAAGTGTAAGTATCTCCCTCAAACCCTTCATATTCTGTATAAATTTCTAAAGGATCTCCGCTTAGTCTATCTTTAGCTAAGTCAGGAGTTTTGTCCTTCTCCCATTCTTCCCATCCTTTTACCAAAGGGTTTCTTGTATCAAAAATAAAGTGACCCCCGATTTTTAGGGATCGGAATACGTCTGAGATTACTCGCTTCCAACTATCATCTGTAAGAAATACCTGTGCAACATTCGCTGTCATAATTACCGCATCATAGGTATTGGTTTGTAAATCCGCACTATCACCTATAATCCATTCCACACTTTCAGAATTATCTTTACTTCTCGCTATTTCAATCGCTTCTTCATTGGGATCTATAGCGGTAATTTTATAACCGCACGGAACAAGATGAGTAGTCCATCTTCCTGTTCCACAGCCCAGGTCAGCTATAGATTCTACTTGTAATCTCTTTAACAATGCAAGGAAAAATTCATCGTCTTTTCCCCAATGGTTAATCTGGTCATATACTAATGGAATCATAAATAATGTCTCCTCACTTTCAACAGCGTTTTACTGTGCTTAACAGTTTGATGTCTCATACATAAGCTATACGGTCTTATTTTCATTCTGTGAACCAAACACTACCCTGGTTGCTTCTATAAAAGATAACATCATTGGTGAAAGCCACTTGTCTTTATGCCACAACATCTGTGTATATACCTGCAAGTCCGGAATTTGCCAGGGGAGGACAACAAGTTCTCCACGTTCAACTTCAGATTCCGCGACGATCTCAGGAAGAAAGGCAATACCGATTCCTGAAATTGCACATTGTTTAATGGCTTCAGCACTTTGAAACTCTAAATATGTAATGCTATCAATGCCCTCTTTCTCAAATGACCGATCAAACATCGTTCGATAGGGGCAACCCTTCTCATTTGTCAGGAACACTTCATCATGAAAATCTTCCAATTGCAGCACAGTTCGTTTGGCGAGTGGGTGATCTGGAGCAGCTAACAATCGGAAATGTTCTTCCAGCAAAGGTTCCACGGAAAGTCCACTCGAGCGAATGGGTTCATCCAACATATAAACAATATCCGTGGTCCCCTCAAAGAGCGTTTGCTTGAGCTCTTGATTCGGAACTGAGCGGAAAATTAAGCGAACTCCCGGATGCTGCGAACGAAACCGTTGGAAGACAGGTGGAAGCCGATAAGAGCAAATAACCTCATTCGCACTTATCGTTAAGGTTCCACTTAGTTTTTCATTATCATGGACAGCACTACGAGCCTCGTCCATTTTTTCGAGAACGCCTTGGGCGTGTGTTAAAAAGCGTTTACCCGCAGTTGTGAGCGCGAGTTGCTTGCCCAACCGATCAAAGAGGCGAACACCTAGCTCATCTTCCAATGCTTTAATTTGCATCGTGACGTTGGAAGGAACGTAGCTCAGCACTTCTGCTGCCCGCGTGAAATTCAATGTTTTTGCAACCGTACAAAACGTATTCAGTTGACGCAATTCCATCCAATGATCCCTCCTTCATCTTTCAATTTTATTGAATACTATCTTGAATTCTATTCACTTTTATTGAGAGTATCACAGCTCTATACTGAGTACAAGAGATCACAGTGAACCTGTGGTGTTTCATTTTGAAGGGAGCAATTATACGATGGATTATGAAATTTTTAATTTGGGTGATGTACTCTTACAATCAGGAGTGACGTTACCAAACGCTTATCTCGCTTATCAAACTTACGGAAAATTAAATGAACAGAAAGACAATGTTATTGTCTATCCAACGGCTTTTGGAGATCAGCATATTCAGAATGAATGGCTCATTGGCAGCGGGATGGCACTGGATCCAGAGAAATATTTTATTATCGTTCCCAATTTGCTGGGCAATGGGCTCTCTTCCTCTCCCAGTAACACGCCTCCTCCATTCGATCGGGCTAACTTTCCACAGGTAACCATCTATGACAACGTTCGATTCCAGCACCAACTGCTGACCGAAAAATTCGGTATTGAAAAGATTGCTCTCGTCGTCGGGTGGTCGATGGGCGGCATTCAGGCATTTCAATGGGGGGCAAGTTACCCGGAGATGGTTGAACGAATTGCACCTTTCGGAGGCATCGCCAAACCTTGGCCTCACACATTTGTGGTCCTGAAAGGCGTGAAAGCTTCACTGCTATCCGCAGTCGGCTTCGACTCAAGTAAATTAAACCAACTAAGTTCTACAGACATGCGTGCCGTTGGTCGGGTGTATGCGGGATGGGGACTATCACATGCATTTTATAGAGAAGAGCTATACCGTGAGATGGGATTTGACACATTGGAGGATTTTGTAGCTGGTGTTTGGGAATATAGCTTTATGAATATGGATCCGCATAATGTTCTGGCCATGTTATGGACAGGACAACATGCAGATATCAGTGCAACCCCCTCCTATAACGGAGACTTTGATAAAGCACTTCAGAGCATAAAAGCTTATGCCTGTATCATGCCGGGAAGCACGGATCTCTTCTGCACAGCGGCCGATAATGAATACGAAGCTAAGCGTATACCTAATGCTGTCTTGAAACCAATCCAATCGATCTGGGGCCATTTTGCCGGTCGTGGAATCAACAGTGCCGATAATCAATTTATTGATGACAATCTAAAACACTTGTTGTCACTTAGCGCTAATGAATAGATCGTCACTTGCATTGGGAATTCAGTGAAGAGAAGCGTTGATCTTTCGGAGGGAGAGCTCCCCCCAAGCAGTGGTGTTGTTGAGTGATGATGTAGAAATTAAGGAACCAGCAATAATGAAGTTGAGGACCTTATTCCGATGTTTCTTTTGCATCCTCTGCCAGTCTCATCTCTATGGCGTTCATCTTTAGTTCCACCGGATAACTCACTCTGGTTGCCATTACAAACACACCTCCAAGATGATCTTGAAGGTGTGTTTGATTAATACATATTCCTAAGGATTATAACTACAATTAAGTAAGTACAGTCATCGCCTCTCTTGTGAATGGAACCAGATCATCAGTACGTCCTTCTTGAATTTTCTTAACCCATTCAGGGTCGACTAGAAGAGCACGGCCTACAGCAACCAGATCAAACTCATTATTCTGAAGTCGTTGTACCAATCCTTCGATACTGGCGTTACTTGCGCCTTTACCTTCTGTGAACAGACTTGTAAAGTCACCATCAAGACCAATCGATCCAACAGTGATTGTCGGTTTACCAGTCAGTTTTTTGGTCCATCCAGCAAAATTCAGATCAGACCCTTCGAATTCCGGTTCCCAGAAACGGCGTGTGGAACAGTGGAAGATATCGACTCCAGCTTGAACTAACGGTGCGAGAAGCTGCTCCAGTAATTCCGGTGTTTCAGCCAATTTAGCCTGATAATCATCTGTCTTCCACTGAGATAAACGCAGTACAATAGGGAATTCCGATCCCACTACTTTACGGCAAGCCTCAATCACTTCAACTGCAAAACGTGTGCGAGCCATCATATCTCCACCGTAACGATCCGTACGAGAGTTGGTTTTCTCATACAGGAATTGGTCGATCAGATAGCCGTGTGCTCCATGGATTTCAACACCATCGAACCCAACGCGTTTCGCTTCTGAGGCTGCTTTTGCGAATTCCTGAACGATTGTAGCAATCTCAGCTTCCGAATAATCATTAACATGACCTTTGGCTCCCATATGCCAGATCTGTGGAATAATTCGACCACCAGCTTCATGTACTTCAGATACAACATGTGCCCAACCATTCATTGCAGCTTCACCATAAAAGTGCGGCACATTGGCTTGATTGGATGCATCCGGATGATTAATTATTGTCCCTTCTGTCACAATAAGCCCCACTGCGTTCTCTGCTCTGCGGCGGTAATAGCCCGCAACATTCGAACCCGGGATACCTTCCGGAGAAAATTGACGCGTCATCGGCGCCATCACGATCCGATTGGATAACTTCAAGTGACCTAACTCTATAGGTTGGAACAATGCTTCTACGGATTGAGAATAATTCATAATAACCTCCACATATTTCGTTTTTTTTATATAAATTGACCTAGGAGATGTTAAACAGCAATCAGCCTGGTTAACAGCTAGACGTTATTTCCAAATGAATCAATACACGATTTTTCTCGAAAAGCCCCACCTCCTTCAAGCTTTCGTGGTGTATTAATCCGCCTTCAATTATTTTTGACTTCGTAGTCAAGAATTTCACAAAAAAAAGATCAAGACATGATCATGCCAAATGAAGTACGCAGAACCGTCTCGATCTGTTCACGGGATGAACCTGATTTCTCCATAACTCTCACACCAAGAATGGTGTTATTTAGATAAGATGCAAGCTCTATACTCGTATACCGGTTGGAAATTAACTGTTGTTTCTGGCCACTACTTATGATCTTCTCTAATACCAGTTGAATCTCTTCTGCCATGAGCTCAGCTTCGCGTGTGACCTGCTCGTCATCTGTTCCGAATTCGAGTGATGCATTCACAATTAGACACCCTTGGCAGCTAGTTTCATCGTCTAAAAGGGAATATCGTAAGGTATCCAGTTTATCAACGGGAGACGAATCCAGGGCTTCAATCTCTTTCAGTTTCGCTATAACCTGTTCACGGTAAATTGCCAGCGCCTTCAGAAACAACGATCGCTTGTCTTTAAAAACACAGTACAAACTTTGCTTTTTGACTCCTGTAGTACGCGTAAGGTCCTCATAAGAAGTTGCTTTGAAGCCTTGATTCCAGAACACTTCCATAGACTGGTGTAATACACGATCGACATCAAATTCTCTTGGTCTGCTCATGGGATTAATGTATCAGTTATTGACCATGCAGTCAAGAACTGATCATTTTACATCCTAATCTCTACGGTATTTTCCTGCAGGTCCATTGAATGCGGTCTAACTCTTCCGGTAAGCAACCTTGTGAAAAGCATTGATATAACGAAACAGTGCTTCACCATCATCAGGCACATGCGTACTTGTATCCAGTGGTAGCATCATTGCCTGATACGGCTCTGGCACCATTCTATATTGATGGACATAGGAGGTTAGGATGAACCCGTTGCGTTGCCAGAACTGTATGCGTTCCTGATGAGCCTCTGTTGTCCCGAACTCCGCCTCGATAATCATACCTTTGATCCGGTGCTCCCTTAACGCCCAGGCTCTGAGCTGCTCTAGCATCCAGGTCCCTATGCCCCACCCACGCAACTTCTGTTCAACCGCGAGGTAATCGATGATCAGGATGCGGTCCGCAACCTTCCCCTCCAGTCCAGTAACAGCCATCGCAACCACTTCTCCATGATGCACGCCTGTGTGTAAATAACCAATCTTCCGGTCCAGCATACTGCGCAGAATCGCTTTTGTCTTAGCGCCGCTTTGAAAAGCCTCATGATAGATTCGCTCCATCCGCGCCCACAATGCTTCATCCCACTCCTCTATAGTCGTAAACTCTAATTCCAACATCTCATTCGCCTCCAGCTTTAATTCAGATTTATCGTGATTCAAGATATGTAAGAGATATTCCTTCCGGTTTAATGGATAATAATCGTATCTTGTACATGAAGGTACTTCACCATCGAAGGGCTGATAGCCATAAAATTCGGGCGGGTTAGACCTCTTTTTTCTGCGATTCTGAAGACTGTAGCATGCTTTTAATCTTAAAAGTTTATGTTTTTATCGTTCGCATACCTGGCGTATATTCACAAAATTCATCTATCCTGCTCGTTAACGTAATGAAGCAGCCGGTCTAACACAGGCAGCTTCATTTTCGTCGCTTATTCAATTATAGTTTCTACGTTAGCGTAATAAAGCATTAACTCTTAATATCTTCTTTAGCCTTTTGTCTATATCGAATTATGGAAAGAGGTAAATTAACTACTCCAAGAATAAAAGAAGAGCTAATAGATATCCATTGAGATATTGAAGGATAATTTGGTTTTCCGTCTCCTACAGGTCCTATTTTAGGTTGGTGGCTATCCCACAAAACATATAAGAGACCAACAGCAGGTAACAATATGCAAACTACACTTGCAACTATATGTAACACATACTTGTTCAATCCTACCCCTCCATTTATTGTATTCATGTCTTGAACTCTGTTTATATTATAACGTTATCTAAAACGGGAAATTACACTAACCTACTCCTTAGTTTAACAAAAAAATTTCTCCTTTAAGATATTTCCTAAAATAGTTTTCAATAACTGTTGGAAAATTTGCCGCTAAGGATTGTTGTTCATTTGTATTTAGAGAATGGAATGCGAAAGTCCTAATGATTGACCAAATAAAAAATGCTTCTAAATAACTCGACATAATTTTCTTCCAGTTGATTTACTTTGCTATACGATGAAATAAATACTTTCCTATTATCAGATGAAAGATGCAAATTTGAGAATTGTTAGTTGTGGTGTAACAAGGCTTGGAGGTTAGTACTCGCCTCAATCGGTACATAAAATGTATGCGGAAACCGTCGATAAGCTTGACGAGATCGTGTCTACGGCTTCATTCGCTGCGAACTTAATCCCATCACATCAAACTTTGGTGCAGTTGGACCTACTATCATTGGGTTAATGAGTTATGAATTATAAAACAAAGAAAGCAGCTGATCACTTGGGTCAGCTGCTTTCTTATTGTTATAGAAGGTTTTATACATCGTTAAGAGGCATGTAACAAACGAAGATGATACAAGTGTTTATTTATTGCAAAGATTTTTTCGTTTGTTTTCTTTTAGATAGAGAGTTATCAAGCAACGTTGTTACGATGCCAATCACAAGGGCAAGCGCACCGATCCATGGGATGTAGTTCAACAAACTGTGGTTGACAGCAATACCCCCGATACCAGCTCCGGCAGCCATTCCAACTTGTCCAATCGCGCTATGCAAACTAAGTACAATGCCTGAAGCAGCGGGAGCGAGACTTATAAGCTGGAATTGGATCGGCGTACCTGAGGACCAGGCTGCTATTGCCCAGAAAATAAGTAATATATATAGAAGAAATATGGATTGGCCTATAAACGGGAACAACAGTAATGCAGTGGCGTGGAGTACCATGCCACCAGCTAGTGTACGGAATGTGCCCCATTTATCTGTACTGAGTCCTCCTATTTTGGAACCAATAGCACTAGCGATACCAAATATAAACAGGGCTACCGTTACACCTTGATCACTCATACTAAATATATCAAGGAGATACGGTGAAATGTACGTAAATAAAATGGAATATGAGCCTAACCACACGAACGTAATCAGTAACGCTGCTGCGATACGCGGTTGCATGATGAATTTAAACTGATCACGCAAAGGAACAACTTCTTCAGCAACTACTTTGGGTATGATCAGCAGCGCTAGGAATAAGAGAATAAGTCCTATTACTCCAAGACCAATAAATATGATGTTCCAATCATAATGGGAAGCTACAACCCTACCTATGGGTACACCGATAACTAATGCCGTACTATTTCCCATAATAACTGTAGCAATTGAACTGCCTTGCTTTCCTGGATCAGCCAAAACCGCAGCAAGAGTAAGGAGCGTAACCTGAATAACACCGGCACTAAGTGCTGAAATAATTCTAGCTACGATAAGCATCTCATATCCTGTTATCGTTGCAATTAAAATGTTAATAACAGAGAATACAGTTAATGCATAAACTAAGAGTTTTTTTCGGTCTAATTTAGATGTGAAAGCAATTAAAAAAGGAGTACCTACGCCAAATGCTATAGAGAACACTGTAATTAGCTGTCCAGCAGAAGAAACTGAAATGTTGCTAGATTCAGCAATTTTGTCTAGGATCCCGGCAATAACATACTCTGATGCGCCATTAAGAAAACTAATTACAGCTAATAAATATATTTTCCACATATTTTTCAACAATTGCACCTTCTTATTTCTGTATTTCTAGAAAAATAGATTAATTAACTATTCACTAAAATAAATATTCTACATTCACTCATCTGGGACAAAACCATTTTCTATATAAGACCCTTCTATTGAATTAGTAGCTAAAGACCTTCCCACATTAAAACATCCGCTAATCGAATGGTTAGACTCATTTGTGTGTTCCACCTTTCAGTGTTAACTCCGTAAGAGATTTCTCCATATTCAGAGTATTCCTACTTATCGGTCTGTAATAAATTTTGTTTTGCAAAACTTATGTTACTTTTATTATTCAAATAAATATATACATTTTGGCATTTTAGTTTGAATTAACATGAGATCACATTTGTTACTCAAAAGTAACGCAGTGTTTTATTTTATTTAAAAACGGCAGCGTTCCAGAAATAACTTGGAATCACTGCCGCTATTAATAACACCAAATTAGGCTTTGACTGTGTACATCAATTCTTTTTCATTAATTGTGGTACGCCCAGCCGATTGGACATCGGTATATTGAACCATGTTCGTAATAATGACCGGGGTAATCATATTGTAACCCGCTTTTTCGATCTCTTCACGGTCAAATTCCATCAATAGATCACCTACGGATACTTTTGCTCCTGCCTGAATCTTGGGCGAGAAAAATTGGCCTTTCAGCTTTACCGTATCAATCCCGATGTGAATCAGCATCTCTGCGCCAAGATCACTTACGAGACCAATAGCGTGACCACTCTTAGAAACAGAGAATACTGTGCCGTTAACTGGGGAAACTGCACGTCCTTCTGAAGGTTGAATGGCAAATCCTTTACCCATCATTTCTTCTGAAAAAGCAGGATCTGGAACCAGGCTAAGTGGCTTAACTTCCCCACTCATAGGGCTGAATATTTGTTCATCCTGTAATTTAGTGTCTTCAGCTACTACAGGTATAGTTGCAGACGTTGCTGATGGTGCAGGTAACTCTTCCTGGAAGCCCAGAAAATAAGTAATTACGCTAGCTACAACGAATGCAATTAAAGCAGCAATCAGTGCAAAGAGCAGGTTGCTAATGTCTGGACCGACATATGAGGCAGCTCCCGGAAGACCTACAGTGCTAATGAAATAGGCTTTAACAGAAAAGGTTCCCAGAAACGCCCCAGCGACTGCGCCCCCAATGAGCGCTGCAATAAATGGTTTTTTGAATTTCATGTTAATTCCGTACATGGCAGGCTCCGTAATTCCCATAAGAGCGGTCAGTCCTGTAGAATATGAAAGTGATTTGGTTTGGGTGTTTTTAGACTTGAAGCCCACACCAAATGCAGCACCACCCTGGGCCATATTAGCTGCGAACATTAACGGAACGATAAAATCGTAACCAAGTGTTGCAATCGAACCAACTGCAAGCGGCAACAGTGCATAATGCATGCCTGTAATAATCAGCACAGACATTGTGCCACCAATCAAGATACTTGCCAAAATGGATGCGTTATCAAATAACCATCGGATACCCCCAGATAAACCGTTTCCAATAATGCCACCCAGTGGACCGATCGCGATCAAGGTTAGTGGTACCATGATGAGTAACGTAACAGTTGGTACAACAATCAGTTTCAGTGAAGAATGAGTGATGCGGTCAATCGCTCTCTCCACGTAAGCAGCGATCCAGATTGCAATGACGATGGGAATAACCGATGATGCATAGGATGTGGCAATAACCGTAATGCCTGCAAACGAAGTATTACCCTCTTGAAGCAACGCTGTAATGGTTGGATGCATGAGACCAGCCGCTAGTGCAGCACCTACATAAACATTGCTCCCCATTTTCTTCGCAGCACTAATGGCCAGAATAATGGGCAGGAAGTAGAATGCGCCATCGCCAACCGCAGACAAAATGATATAGGTTGAACTTGTATTTGTCATCCAACCAAGAGCCACCAGAATGGACACGATCCCTTTGATCATACCTGCGCCAGCAATTGCTGGCAGGATTGGCGTGAACATGCCCGATATGAAATCAAATAATGCGCTGATCGGATTCCTTTGTTTCTTTCCGCCTTTTGGAGCACTCTCTGCGTTAGGCTTCATGCTCATATTGTTCACTAGTGCTTTGTACACTTCGGAAACTTCACTGCCAATAATCACCTGAAACTGTCCACCGTTTTCCGTTACACCCATAACGCCAGGTGTGTTTTTTAACGTTGTTCTGTCTGCTTGATTGTTATCGTTTAGATTGAATCTGAGTCGAGTCATACAGTGCGTAACTTGATCGATATTCTCTTCCCCACCAACCAGTTTGAGAATATCTTTGGACAATTGTTGTTTATCCATGATGTAAGGCTCCTTCGACGTATATTAAGGTAGTAAAGCTAAATTTTTGAGGATGGCAAAACAAACTCATTATGTTTTCATATGACAGCTATTGTGACATTCTCAAGCAGACTAAGGAAGCTCAACAAGCTTGAAACTAGAACTAGTTAAGGGTAGGTTGGTTTATTCGTTGCCACCTTCGTTCTCTGACCATGGACGCGTTAGCCAGTTATAATGGAAGTGCGAAACATATGTTATAACGTCATGTTACTCAGAACAGAGAAGAAAATATATATTGTTTAAGTGTTTAGTTTCCTTTGACACGAAATGATTTTTGTAACAAAAATGTAACGTGTTGTTTTTTGAATACAGGTAATGTATACTGCCTAAGCAGGTTACCTATTATTTTTATTATGGTCTAAGGGAGTGCATATCCATGTTCACCAGTGAACAAATCTCATCCTATAATGAATTGGAACTATCTTTATATAACTATATTTCTCAGAACATGGAAAAAGTGGCGTACATGCGGATTAGAGAGCTGGCTGATGAAACTCATGTATCTACAGCCACCATTATGCGATTTTGCAGAAAGAATCAATGTGAGGGATTTTCGGAATTTAAAGTAAAACTTAAGATGCTCATTTCCCAAAAGGGTAAACTAACGAAGCAGGAGTTGAAAAGTCCACATCATGCAGTGTATGAGTTTTTTGAACGTTCTCAAGCTCCTGAATTGGAGGAAAAAATTCAAACGGCAGCAAAGTTAATTGCTAATGCCAGTAGCGTTATTTTTATTGGTATCGGGAGCTCCGGAATAATGGGTGAGTATGGAGCCCGATTTTTCTCAAATCTAGGGATATGCTCCGTGTACATAAAAGATCCTCATTATCCTGTTCATATCAAAATGCAAAAAGACAGCGTTACGATTGCATTATCTACGCGAGGTGAAAACCCGTATGTTCTACCTTATCTCCAACGGATCAAGCAGGAGCAAAATAAAATTGTGGCGATAACAAACAATCGCCAATCCACCATGGCTAAAATATCAGATGTGAATATCCCTTATTATGTAAAAGAAGAGTATTATGAATCCACTAACATCACCACTCAGGTTCCTGTTGCGTTCCTTTTAGAATGGCTGGGACGAGAGGTTTTCAAAGAAATGGTAAATACAGAATTAGAGCTATGAGAGAGAACTCGATCTTTTTATAAACACGCACCAGAAAGAGAGCCCTCTAGGCTCTCTTTTCAGTCTTAATGACTCTCTATGGGATGACTACGTTAGACGCTTTCCATTACTTTTTTTCCTCGTGTTGCTGCAATTTGCGTCATAATCATTAGGATGATGATCACAATCATTCCAATCATAGCAGGTGTGAAACTATTGGAAGCATCATGAATCCAACCCAGCAATATTGGACCCATCGCTCCAATAACATACCCGGCAGATTGCTGCATCGCTGACCAGGAAGTTGCATCGTTCACATTGGTTGTAGAATCAATCGGTAACATCAGGTTTAAAGTGAACAAGCCCCCTGCTCCAACTCCAAAGAGTACAACGGAAACCATCGGTATGAAATTCATCATCAATAAAATCAAACCAACAATCATGAACAGAGATTCACCAACCATCCATACTCTTCTTGAAGGAAAGTTCTTCAATAATACAGGAAGTACAAAACTAATTGGGATTTGGATGACAACAAATATGGTCAGACAAAGCGTTGCATAGGATTTGCTATACCCCATTTCCTGAATCATTAACGGGAGCCACGCTGTAAAAGAATAAAACAACATAGCCATTAATCCAAATGAAAGCGTAAGCGTCCATGCGCTTCTATTTCCCCAGGGAAGTTTAATTTGCGGACGTTCTTTTCGTTCACTCACATGAGCAGATTCAGATCGCGGCTTCACCATGATCCACCAAATGATCGCTGCTACAAAGGCAATTACTGCCCACCCTCCTACTGCTATCTGCCAAGAATTGAAGTATGCTTCTAAAGGAATGGATACCATTGAACTGACCGCAGCCCCTACAGTGATTGCAATACTATAGAGTGCAATCATAGATGGAACATGATCGGGAAAATATTTTTTAATAAAACCTGAAGTTAACGGGCCAATCGAAGCGATCCCGATACCTACGATTAATGCAGATAAAAGTAAAACGAACGTAGACTGTGTAAATAGCCGAGTGGCTATTCCGATTCCCACCACAATCAGGGAATATCCAATGATTCGTTCTATTCCCCATCTCCCACTTGCTTTGACGGCAAAAGGTGAAAATACGCCCATACATAGTACAGGTATAGAAGTTAGCAAACTGGCTAGTGCAGCGCTCATCCCCAGATCTTCCCGAATCGTATCTAGCAGCGGAGATATAGAATTAATAGCTGGGCGCAAATTCAATGTAGCAACAAATAATGCAATTATTAAAAACATTTTTTTTCTCATATTCTGCTCCCTAATCGTTCAAATATCAATATTAAATTAAGAAAGAGCCGCTGACTGGCGGCCCTTTCTTAATTTATTCTGTAGGCCTGTACGCTAATCTGTAATAAACGTATTTCCAACATCAGCAGCTGTCGCTATTCACGAAACAAGCTGATCCCGTTGCTCTGAATGACATCCTTATACCAGTGGAAGGATTTCTTACGATAGCGTTCCAATGTTCCTGAACCATCATCATGACGATCCACATAGATGAATCCGTACCGTTTTTTCATCTCTGCAGTTGTTGCACTAACCAAGTCAATACAACCCCATGATGCATATCCCATCAATTCAACACCATCTTGAATGGCTTCAGCAACTTGAAGCAAGTGCTCCTTCAAATATTTAATGCGATAATCATCAATAACGGTTTTATTACCATTTCCGTCCGTAATCAGTTCATCTACGGCTCCTAATCCATTTTCAACGATGAATAATGGCTTCTGATAACGATCATACATCGCATTCATGATGTACCTTAAGCCTTGAGGGTCGATCTGCCAGCCCCAATCACTCGCGGTCAAGAGCGGATTAGGAACACCACCAATCAGGTTTCCTTCTCCTTTAATTTGCTTGGCTGGATCAGCCGTTTCGCAACTACTTTGGTAGTAGCTAAAGGAAATAAAGTCAACGGTATTTTTCAGAATTTCTTCATCGCCAGGTTCAAAATGAATGGTAATTCCGTTATCTTTCAAATAACGTTTCATGTAGCCTGGGTAGTAACCACGCACATGGACATCCGTGAAACCTGTATTCTTATGATCAGCTTCCATCACTTTGATCATATCATTAGGGTCAGGAGTCAATGGGTAAATCGGCATAGCAATGACCATACAACCAATTTTGAAATCAGGGTTAATTTCATGCCCTATTTTAACCGCCAGAGCACTTGCAACAAACTCGTGGTGAACCGCTTGGTACAGATCCTGTTTGCTAAGTTGATCCGCATGCGTGTTAATCCCGCCGCCCACAAACGGGTGTTCCAGAATAGAATTAATCTCGTTAAATGTAAGCCAATACTTCACTTTGTCTTTATATCTGTCGAAAATGGCTCGCACATACCGTTCATAGAAACCGATCATTTTTCGATTCGCCCAGCCATCATATTCCCTAACGAGATGTAGAGGAGTCTCATAATGAGAGATCGTAACTAGAGGTTCAATTCCGTATTTCCGGCACTCGTCAAAAAGGTTGTCGTAAAATTGGAGGCCTTTTTCGTTTGGCTCAAGTTCATCCCCTTTGGGGAAGATTCTGGACCAGGCGATAGACGTGCGGAAAACTTTGAAACCCATTTCGGCAAGGAGTTTAATGTCCTCCTTGTATCGATGATAGAAGTCAATTGCGATTAACTTCATATTCTCCTCTGTTGGTTCTGTTGTTGGAGGTGTCTGAATGCCGTGCGGCATGATATCCGAAATGGATAGTCCTTTCCCGTCCTCTAGATATGCACCCTCAATTTGGTTCGCAGAGACGGAACCGCCCCACAAAAAACCATTAGGAAATTGAAATGTTTGACTCATTTGGTAAGCCCACCTTTCTTTTAAACCTTCAGCTGATCTGGATAAAAAACGAATCCCGCTTTATCGGTTTTTTTATCATGTATTTGTTTGCACAACTTATGCTACATAGATTAATTCATAAAATATATGTTATTTCGTATTTAGTTCAAGGTATCACAGATTCACATTTGTAACATAAAAGTAACGCAGTGTTTCAAAGGATTGCTGCATGCTAGCTCGAGGGTAACTTTACTTTTAATAAGCGGAATGGCTCCGGTCAAACAGGGTGCAGCCTCCTCACTTGCGAGCAGCGTCACCTCGTTATTCAATTGTACGTCCTCATTCAAACACGAAAGAAACCCAAGGTCTATGAATCACCTGGGTTTCTCGACTATTAGTTGTGGTGGTTGTAATCACCCCTACATACAGCTTTTAAGTTGTTTTATTAGCTCATCGCAGGCTGAAGAGTTTCCAGCAGTTTCTTAATCTCTTCATCATAGTCCAGTTGGAATAATGGAATTACCTCATCTAATTTTTGCTGGTACAATTCCGGATCCTGGACACGAAGCGCTGCTCTTAATTCCATTTCTTCTTCTGAACCATTGTCGTTCAAAATCATGTCCAGGACATCCGCTTTGAAATATTCACTTGGAGGAAGGATCAAAGCATTCATCAGGAATTGCATAAAAAAGAGATGGTTATCTTTTTCCTGATCCGCTTTTTTCATCGCTTTCTTCGTAAATAAGTTGATATATTTCTGAGCAAAATCTACTCCTTTCAGTTCATAAGGCCCACCATGTTCTACCCCTCTCCAACGCAGGTCAGCCACGGAACTAAGCCACCAAGCCGGATCGATGGCCTGCTGCATACGCAGCAATACGTTCCGTTCAAACTGCGGATCGGGATGCAAGCGCTGTGCTTCCAAACATTTCCCTATAGTCTCAGCTTCGATCGCAGCAACGGTGATGCCTTGTCCATGAATTGGATCAAAGCTGCAAAATGCATCACCAAGGACGAGTAAACCAGATGGCCAATCTTCCATGAGTTCAAAATGCTGACGAATAGACTCGGATATACGATATCCGCGCGGCCCTTGCACAGGCTCCAACCGTTCCATCAACTCCACAATTTTATCTGAAGCAAATAGATGCTTGAGTTGTTCTTGAAACTCCTCTGGCTGAGTTGAAGGATACTCCTCCCCTCCAGCATTGAAAAGAATGAGTCCAGCGATATCATCCTCAATGCGCGTAAATATGCCTGCACGAATACCTTGCTCAGGATCTGAATCAGACATCACGAATTCATTTGGAATAGAGGATTTTATTTTGTAATAACGAGTGCTGTAACCAAGAGATACCTTCAGCACCTCCGGCTCCGGCACATTCAACCCTAATTTATCAAGCCATCTGATCAATTTGGAGGAACGACCAGAGGCATCAATAACCATATTCGCTGGAAGTTGGTCTTCTCGCTTCTCTCCTTTTCTTTCTTTTGTGTAAATTCCTGTAATGGAGTGCTGATCTTCAGAGACCATTAGCCCGGTAACTTCCAAGCTGGTTAAGATGCTTACATGAGAAATGTCCTGGAGTCGTTTGCGCAGCACCCATTCCAGCAAAGCTCTGCTGCACGATGCAATTTTGAATGAAGAAGGATCCTCCTTGTTAACTAATGTACCGTATCGATTAGTAACTATAAGCTTCTCATCGTGTGAAGAGATCGCTCCCAATGCTATCAATTCGTCATTGTAACCTGGGAAATAATGTTCCATAATCAGCGCGCCGCGTGGTTGTACACGGTGTGGATGAAAAGATTGAGGTACACCCTGCCGGTTATTTGGCTCCGAAGGGAATTCATCCCTCTCAATCACACATACTTCCTCATAATAATCGGCTAACATTCTTGCAGTAATTAATCCAGCAATCCCTGCTCCGATCACCACAGCTTTTTTCATGTCAGACACCGAAGATTCATCCTTTCTAGAAATTAGATTTTAATCTACACTTGTAGATCAATCAAAATATTACTTATAATACCAATATATAATCAAAATTTCTTTTATAGTAAGAATCAATATAGCGATGGCATATAGTTAAACTACGATATGGAAGTGGTGTAGATGAAAATCAATGAAAAAAAGCTTGATTTAAGAGTTGCCAGGACTCATAAATTGTTAATTACGGCCTTTAGAGATCTGTTATCTGAGCAAGGCAAACTATTCAGCAATATCACGATTAATGAGATATGTGATAAAGCGATGGTTCACCGTACAACGTTTTACAAACATTTTGAGGATAAATTTGCGCTGTTATCCGCTACCCTCACGTGGGTTCTTCAGGATTATTTACAAATGAGTATAGAAGATCGGCTTCGGCAGCCCTTGCAAAGCCTATCTAGATTCATGTTGGAGAATTTACTGGAGCCGATTGTTCAAAACCAGAAGAATGACAAGGGATTTACTGACTTTTTCAAAAACTATATCGGAGATATATCCAGAAGAGATTTTCTGGAACTAAAAAGAAGAGGTAAACCATTTTCACCCCCCATAGAACTCTTAGCCGAATATCATTCAGGGGTCATTAGTTTACTTGTCACGTGGTGGATATATCATCTTGAAGAAGATGTTACGGCAGGACAGATGGATGAGTATTACTATCAAATGGTTAACGAGAAAATCATGTTAGACTAGCATGAAGCTCACTCTACGCGACGTACCTAGCCAAGTTATCCAGCCTGACCTATTTTCACCACCAGAATAAGAAGGTATCTTATTGTTGAGATAAAATAAAAACCGATGGGCATTTTACTTATGTAAAGTCCCATCGGTTTCTTTAGTTTTAGGATAGTTCGGTTGAAGGCCACAGATGCTGTGAATCTAAAATATAAGTCGATAAAATTATGTCTACTGATCAAAAAAATGGGTTACTATGTAGCAAACTAGCAATGGTTGCTTACCAGAGGCCTATGAAGTAACAACCACCTATATTCATCTTACGAGTTATATTCATTGTAAGCATCTTCAGTCGTCTGCACGTTCTTCAGATACACGATCTGCCCTGACTCGTTCACACGCATAATATCTATACCCGCCTTCGCATACACCGTGCCATCTACTGCTTGCCCGCATACTGCCCAGTTAGTTCGATAACTGCCGTCGGGCTGAAGAACCCATGCATCCCACATATGTTTAATGTCTTTATTGTATTCATAAAAAGTCTTAATAACCACCTCGAATCCTGTACGACTGCTACCGTTTGAAACAATTTCAGCATTCTGCGTGAACAGGGATAACAAGTCCTTCATAGCCCGATCGTCAGTGCGAGATGCATCAAACAAGCGATAATAATTATTTAACATCGTGATGTTTGCATCGGTGTTCAGAGAGTTGGTAGTATTGCCAGCGGTAAGGCCATAAATTTATCCTTTTCAAATTGAAAATTCAGATCTGTTAATACTTGTTGATTACCAAAAAAACTCTTCTTAAACTCTGAAGTACCAATTTCATTTCATTCGGGGTCATACGGTGGGCGTGACTAGGCGGAAAGTTGTGACTGTGAATGTCTTCTCTTCAGTGAAGAAATCTCGTTTGGTAGTGAAATGTAAAAACTTCATAAATTCCTTCGTTTTTATACGACTCCTTCTTCATTTGCGTCCTGTAGTATGTCTTACATCGGGATAACGAAGGAGCACAACGAATGAAGAAAACGATGATGTTAACCTTACTCATAGTCATTACGGCAGGAATGATCTGGTTCAACTGGGGGCTTGTTAGGACAGGTCAGAATCAGCCGGACTCTACATTTGGCACCAGCGGCTGGCAGGAGAATAGGCTTATTGCACATGCATTTGGTGGAGTTAACGGGGCTAGCTACACCAATTCTTATGAGGCGTTTATAACCAATTACAATAGAGGGTACCGTTTGTTCGAGGTTGATCTGGTGCAGACGACGGACGGGAAACTTGTAGCCAGACATGATTGGTCGCAGAAGCTACAGCCGGATTTGGCCGCTCATCGCGGACGAAACGTAACAACGCTTCAGTTTGAAAACTCGCTTATTATGGGAAGATTCCACCCTCTTACACTGCCGGACATACTGCAGCTGATGCAGCAATATCCTGATTTTGACTTAATTGTGGATACGAAAGCAGGCAGCAAAGAGCAAATTCAGCAGCAGTTTGCGCATCTAGTCAATGAGGTTCAACGTACGGATCCTGCACTGCTCAACCGGATTATACCTGAAATTTTCAGCCCGGAAATGTATGACACGGTTATGGGAATCCACCCCTTTCCAAACAAAATATATTCACTTTACAAAACTGGCGCCTCCGCCGAAAGTATTGTAGAATTCGTAAGGGACAAACAACTGACAGCGGTTGCCATGCCTGTATACCGTGTGTATCTAAACCCCAATTTAGTTCCAACACTACATAAGTTTGGGGTAAAAAGCTATGTTCACACCGTCAACAGCAGACCGGTTATGCAGATTCTGTCCAGGTTCGGGGTGCATGGATTTTACACGGATCAGGAAGAATCACCAGCGGAGCTGATGCTTGCAGACGCTCCCCCCGGCCATGTTGAATTTTCGGGA
Source organism: Paenibacillus sp. FSL H8-0283 (assembly GCF_045040675.1). Classification (NCBI taxonomy): domain Bacteria; kingdom Bacillati; phylum Bacillota; class Bacilli; order Caryophanales; family Paenibacillaceae; genus Paenibacillus; species Paenibacillus sp. FSL H8-0283. The sequence continues at coordinate 3,688,539 of NZ_CP150295.1, read as the reverse complement.
TACATGAGTTCCGGATTAGTAAATATAAGAAATATCGTGATGAAGGTGAGAATTAATGGCTATAAATAACATTCTTGTTGTAGACGATGAACCGGAAATTCGAGAAGCGCTTGTTATTTATTTGAAAAGCGAAGATGTGGATGTATTAACTGCCTCTAACGGATTGGAGGCGCTGGAAATTCTTGAACAAGAAACCATTCATCTTATTATCATGGACAACATGATGCCACAGCTCGATGGAATTAAAACGACATTTAAAATTCGTGAAAACAAAAATATACCGATCATTATGCTTTCCGCCAAGTCAGAAGATAGCGACAAGATTTTGGGACTCAACGTTGGGGCTGATGACTATATTACGAAGCCGTTCAATCCTCTAGAGCTGATCGCTAGAGTCAGATCTCAGCTGCGCCGGTTTACGAATTTAGGTTCCTTCCAGTCAAACGGGGATGAGCTCATTCAAGTAAGAGGACTCGTGCTGAACAAAAGCTCGAAGACTGTTGAGATAGATGGAGAGGACGTCAGATTGACCCCGAAAGAATACAAAATTTTGGAGCTGCTGATGGAGAACAAGGGTAGGGTTTTCTCAATCGAAGAGATTTATGAGCGCGTGTGGAATGAACTGATCTTCACTTCAGAGAATACGGTTGCCGTACATGTGAGAAACATTCGTGAAAAAATTGAAATCAATCCCAAAGACCCAAAATATTTAAAGGTGGTATGGGGAATTGGATACAAAATCGAGAAAAAATAAAGCCGATCGGAAGGTTCCAATCGACCTTATTGTCATCATTGTCGCCGCGATTCTATGGAGCCTCGTACTCATAAACAGGTATTCATACACGGGGTTGAGTCTGAGCTATTCAACTTCAAGTTATATCCAGACACTGCTTGCCTTAATTATTCTTTGCCTGCTGGCAAGCAGACTGTTTCTTTATTTTAAGGCACCCCATAGTAGGCGTTCCTTCTGGCATGGCAGTCTGCTGATGGATTACTTTCATATTTGGAGAACCGGTCTTAGAGCCAGTTTACAAAACGGGAGACTAACGTTTGGCCTCATCATGATGCTTTTGCTAACCGCGATAGCCGGCATTTGTATTTGGCAGGCAGTCACATATTACGGACAGGGGTGGCTTCTACTTTATTTGTTGCTCTACGTGTTGTTCTTGGTTCCATATATACTTTCCAAGCTTAGAAGATTCATCGCCATTATCAACGGGAGCAAAGAGATTGCCGAAGGAAATATTCAAAACACAATTCAGGATACCGGCAAGGATGATCTATCCAAGCTTGCTGGTTATATTAACAATATGAAAGCCGGGTATCAAAGCGCGCTGGAGAATCAAATGAAGAGCGAACGGTTAAAAACAGAGCTGATTACCAACGTATCACATGATTTGAAGACCCCACTTACTTCTATTATCAACTATGTTGATTTATTAAAAAAAGAAAATCTGTCTACAGAGACCACCCGATCCTATATTGAAACCCTGGACCGGAAGGCGCTACGGATGAAGCTGTTGATTGAAGACCTGTTCGAAATCTCAAAGATGGCCAGTGGTACAGTAGAGCTGGATATTGAGTACGTCGATGTCGCGACATTGTTGACACAGGCAATTGCCGAGTCCAACACCAGTATGGGACAAGCGTCGCCTGTGATTCGGGAGAGGATTGCGAAATTCCCGATCCATGCACATTTGGACGGCAATAAAATTTGGCGTGTATTCGAAAATTTAATTGGCAACGCGCAGAAATATTCGCTTCCGGGAACCAGAATCTATATTTATTTGGATGAGTCTGATGATCTGGTGCTATTCAAAATTCAAAATACTGCTGCTTATGAGATTGATTTTGCTGCGGAAGAGTTGTTCGAACGTTTCAAAAGAGCAGATGAATCCCGCCAGACAGAAGGCTCCGGCCTAGGGCTGTCCATTGTGAAAAGTATCGTTGAGCTGCACGGCGGGGAGATCAAAATCGAAATTCATGGTGATCAATTCAACGTTATTCTGCATTTGCCCAAGCAGCGCTTAATTTAAAAGTCCTAAAACTACGTTAACCCTCAATGCTCCTTTTCAGGAGTATGAGGGTTAACTTTTCATTTTTATTCAGGTATAAAAGGTGAATCGTATGAATGGCTTACCAACATCGATTCCTAAATATTAGTCCAGAAGGCTGTAGATCTGAATGCTCTCCACCTTGGCATCCTTGATATGGAACGACATCACATCCACATAATTGGATGGCTCGTAACGGAAGTCATCCTCCTCATTAGGGGCTCCATCACCAAGCAGTTTCCCCTCAGGGTAGGCGTTTTTGAGTGTATCCAGGCTATCTCCTGCTTTAATGTTTCGCACTGTCGCGTACTTGGGATCTGTGATTTCGATATGAAAGATGGAGTCTTGTTTTCCCTCTGGTATACTGATTGTTTTAATCTCCAGACCAGGATACGTATAGACCTTTTCTGTAAAACCGATTAACGTATCCATGTTTGTTCCATCGTCGGCACTGTACGTATGAGATTTCAGGTTATCCGGTTTGCCCAGCATCTGTTCCATCTGATCTTCATTCGCTGTATCCGAAATCGCAATGGTGTGCTCATTATAGACAAAAGCAAGCTCCTTCAGCACCACATTGCCTTCCTTCTCCATCGAACCTTCCTTAATAGCTTCAGTCCCCTTTTCTTCAGAACTTTCGGAAGCAGGAGCATTAGCATTTGTTGCTCCTTCGCCTTTGCTTTGTTCATTCGCTGTGTTCTGTCCGGTTGCTGGGGGCGTAGCATCATTGGACTGACAGCCCGCTAATGCCACCGTTAGTAGAGCACCTAGTACGATAACACCTGTTGCTTTGTTTATCAATTTCATCATGATCCCTCCATAAATGTGTGATTTGTTCTTATGAAGTGATTATAAATAAAACATTTGTTAGTCTCATAACAGAAATGTACCAATCTTGTAACGTTAATTATTTACGATTGTGTTTCCGCACGGGGCAACACAATCGTAACGGTTGTTCCTTCCCCGATTTGACTTTCCATGTCAATATAACCATTAAACCGCTCGACAATCTCCTTGCAAATAGAAAGCCCAAGACCTGAACCGTTCGCTGTGCTAGCATTTTTCGCCCGGTAAAAACGTTCCTGTACTCTCTCCAGCTCATCGCCCGCGATACCAATACCTTGATCACGTATCCGTATAACCACCTCACTTGGCGTATGCTCCATCTCTACTTTAATCTGTGAGTGACTTCCTGAGTATTTGATGGCATTGTCCACAAGATTGGCGATGGCATGGGACATCAACATGGGATTGACATCGGAGTAGACTTTTGTCAGACCTCCATCTGTTGATCCTCCCTCCACTTTACTAACCATAATCTCAATTCCTTTATCTTTGGCCTTGGCACCCATACTCGTTGCGACTTGCTGAATCAGTTCGTTTATTTCCGTTTTCTCGACTTCCAGTTCGTTAGAACCAGCCTTGTCGAATCGGGATAACAACAACAGTTCATTAATCAAGCGCGTCAGCCGATCTGATTCCTGCAACAGATGAGCATAGATTTTTTGTAACTCCTTGTCCTCGTTCTCCCCTTCAACCAAGTATTGAGAGAAACCACGAATGGCTGCCAAGGGTGTTTTTAACTCGTGAGATACGTTGGAGACGAATTGCCTCTGGTACTGAATGTAATCATGAAGCTGCCGCCCCATGGAATCCAGTCCATCTGCCAGCATGCCCAGCTCATCCTTACGGTTTAGATGAACTCTCCGAAACTCCTGCCTAGAGAAACTTTGCGCAGCGTCAAGCAACAGTTTAATCGGCTTGGTTGTGTTGCGGGCAATCCACAGACTGGATAACGTAATCAGTACAATAAATCCGCCTGCACCCGCAAACAGGATATAACGGATTTGATCCATAATCGCATAAAAGTAGGAAATGTCCTCCACGAACTCATACACATAAGCGTTCTCGTAGAATTGATCCTGAATGGGCGTCGCGAAATAAAGCAGATGATCTTCCGTTACGGTGTAGGCATAACTGCCGCTCAGGGCTTTCTCAATATTCTTTTCGAAAATAAGAGGTTTGCCATCATTAATGATGATGCCATCCACAGCCAAGCCCAGCAACTGCTTGGAGCTGTCATAGATACGTACTTCCTTGCCTGAAGCTTTCAGCTTCTCCAGAGCGAGTCTGACAATTTCCTTGGTCTGGGGCTCTCCTGAAGATGACCTATGCTGAGATAACACCTCACGGAAGGACAACTCGGACAGATCCGCCTTCTCCATCATCTGTTTCTCAATGGTAATGAAGCTGTAGTAATCGATGGCTTTATTCACCGCAAAAATGATGATGCCAAAGGACAGCACGGAGAAAAATAAATAATTCAGCAGTAACCGGGTTGCATACTTCAGGCCTCGCCACCTCCAAGTTGATAGCCAAATCCATAGATCGTCCTGACATACTTCGGTTCGTCCGCGTTATCCTCCAGCTTCTTCCGTAATCGCATGATGGTCATATCCACACTGCGACTGTCTCCCATAAAATCATATCCCCATCCGATCTGCAGCAGCTCATCCCGGGTAAAGATTTTGTCTGGCCTTTTGAGTAACGTTTCCAGAATTTTAAACTCTTTGGCCGTTAAAGACACGGGTACACCGTTTTTTAGCACCCTGCGGCTTTCCAGATCAAATGTCAGCTCTTCATGAATGATGCGTGTAGATTTCACTTCTGTTCCTTCACTTGATTCCTCCTTGCTCTCGTTTCTTCTCAGAATGACCTTGATCCGAGCGAGCAATTCACGATTGTCAAAAGGTTTGGTCATGTAATCTTCCGCCCCTAGCTCTAGTCCCAACACCTTGTCGATTACCTCATTTTTGGCAGAGAGCATGATCACAGGAACGGCACGTTTCCCGGTGATTTCCTTGCACAGGTCATATCCAGAGCAGTCAGGCAGCATTAAATCAAGCACCACCAGATCCGGCTGAAAAGTATCCAGCAGCTGCAAGGCTATTTTACCGTTCTCAGCCGTTTGAACGACGTAGTTTTCTCTTCTCAGTACAAGCTCAATTAAATCTCGAATTGCAATTTCATCATCAATGACTAGGATTTTCTTCAACTGTACACCCCTATCTAGCCTTGTTTTCACCAGCTTTAATCAATTATTAACCCATCTTAGCACAGGCGCTTTAGATTCCTCCACCAACAGGAAGATAAGGTATATTCCAACGAACCCAACATAACTTGTAATAAACCCGAAGAAAGGAGAACAATCCATGGATCTGCTCTGGGTACTCATTGTTGGTGGACTTATTGGCTGGTTAAGCGGCAACTTAATTGGGCGGGACGTACCGGGCGGTGTACTTGGGAACATTATCGCGGGTTTTATCGGTTCCTGGTTAGGAACGGAATTGCTGGGACCAAGGGGGCCGGTGATTGGCGGATTTCATATTATTCCCGCCATTGTTGGCTCGATTATTGCCCTGCTCATCTTTTTCGCTCTGGCACGCGGCGGAGCCTTCCGAAGACGTTAACATAGAGAGGCGAAAACCGATCCCGTCATTCATTAGTGCAGGATAAACATAGAAGGACCGAAAGCATTCATCGATGGAAGATGAACACTTACGGTCCTTTTTTTATTTTTGTACTGATTTCATCCATTGAGCCAAAAGACAGATCCACCATCCTCTTCATTTCTTCTCTAAAGTGCTTTGACGAGTTTGTTTTATCTAACTCAGCCCGCCGTTTATCTTGCTTCTTATGCTTCGTCAAGTTGTTCAGAAGCTACTAAGCGATGCGCCGAGACAAGCTGTCCGGCAGCATCCTTACCCCAAACTGAAATTTGAACTTGTTGTTCTGCTAAACCGCTTGTTGTAAAGACGAATTCAAAAGAATTAAAGTCTGCATAATAATTTTTGGTTAGGACTTGATTAGGATTGATAGAAATTAACTCAAGTACATATAGTGTTCTTGTTCCATTCAAATAATAACCCTGAATCAAGATATTTGAGCCATCGACTAAGTTGCGATTATCTATTTTGATCGTCAACTGTTGTGTCGGCCTTACACTATTAACAGGATTATTTTCTATCGGACCGGTGGATAAAATCATTCTCTCTTACCCCTTTCCAACATTTAATGTATTTCACTATGACCTGAGGTTTTACCAGCTCTCAGCAACACTAAATACCACATCAACTATATTTGAGCCTGCCCCACCAATATTTGATACAGCTAATGTTACGACCTGATTTTCAGGAAGCGTGAAATCGAATAGTTCTGAAGAAGCTAATATCCTGTTTCCTCCTGTTCCGCCTCCTGTAATTCCTTGAAAAACGACTTCCCCCCCAGTAATCGTCGTAGAAGAGTTGTTTACCAACAGAGCTGTTTCGCTATCGGGAATGATCGTTGTAGCTGTTGGATAATTAATAAATGCTCCGTCGAGAGTTCCACCCACAAGTACTTGATAACTAAGATCTACGGATGAGATAATGTTTATTTCTTCTAGATCCACTTGAACAGAGTTCGTTCTAGCTGATCCCGAAGGGAAGATTGCTTTTCTTGTAAATGATAGGACGGGTGTTAGTGTTGATGTGAGATTGGTAACCCTCCTCCTTTCCGAAGTGACTCTAAAGGTAGGATCATATTTTCTGATAATACTATATTGTCTTCCTCCTACAAAAAGGGTATAAGCTTCTGCAGTTCCGTTATTATCGATTTGTGCTCTTAATGGAAGATTGGGGTCAATAAAACTCGTTTGACCTGTTGGAGAGAATCGATGGACGGTAGTTACCTCTTGCGCTAAAGTCGACGGATTAGGGATGACCACTCTAAATTCGATTACTCCATATCCATACCAAGTAAATACGATTTGAAATATATTCCCTTTAGATAAACTAAGCGTCGCTCCACTCGGACCTGTTCCATCTAATCGGTCTACATTCCATAAACTTTGAGGAAATGTTGTATCGGAGCCTCCTCGCCGTATGACCACGAATACATTTGTGCTATTTACTCCAAAAAAAGCCCCGTTCTGATCGTCAAAGAATCCCCATCTTCCAATCTGATTGCCTATCGGCAGTATAGGTATTCGAACGCCGATTCCGGCCTCTCCTGCGAATCCTGGCTCGTATCTACCTCGTAATACACTTTCTAGAATGGCCGAATCTGTTCCGTTAGTGGTATTGCTTAGATTAAATTCCGTTGCATCATTGGTAACCGTACCATCCCCAGTGGTTGTAACGGAATCTCTTAGAATGGATAGACCATATGCAGATGTTAACTCCACGATTGGGGTTTTTTCCGATACAATCAGCTCATCGAATTGCGAACTTATATTCGGACCAATATTCGAGATAATAATATCTGACAAGATAGTTCCTCCTTCGCAGAAAGGGAAAAGTGAATCCCTCCTTTTCTATTACTTTTTACCATTCTTCAGTAAGACTAAAGGTGGCAGTAACAGGATTAGTACCCCCGCTTAAATTTCCTACGGCTAAAGTCACAATTTCAGAGTCAGGTAATTGGAAATCCAATAATGAAGAAGAAGCTGATATTCTGACACTTCCCGCAACTCCGGCTACTAAGCCTTGTAATAGGACTTGACCATCCGCTATTGTCGTTAGTGTGTTGTTGATTAGAAGAGCTGTTTCCGAAGTTGGAATATTAGTCGTTGCTGTTGGAAAGTTTACGAAGCCTCCATTAATCGTTCCGCCTAATATGATCTGATAGTAAATATCATCTGTAGTTATAAGATCAATACTTTCTAATTTGATACTCACTGAATTTGCCCTACCTGAACCTGGCGGGAAGGATGTCTTTCTCTGGAAAGACAAAATTGGTGTGAGTGACCCTGTTGCAGTTACAGTTCTCCTTTCGGAAGTAACCCTGAAAACGGGATTATATTTACCCAATATACTGTATTGTCTTCCTCCAACGAATAAATTGAGTTCTGATTCTGTGCCATTATTAAAGATCTCCGCACGTAGAGGAAGATTAGGATCGGCCAGACTGGTTTGCCCATTGGGGGAAAAGCGATGAACGATAATTACTTCTTGTGCTAAAGTTGTAGGATCAGGGATGACAACTCTAAATTCGATTACTCCATACCCATACCATGTAAATACGATTTGAAATATATTCCCTTTAGATAAACTAAGCGTCGCGCCACTCGGACCTGTTCCATCTAATTTATCCACATTCCAAGATGTTTGAGGAATAATAGTATCAACACTTGCTCTTCTGATCGCTACAAATATTCCATTCGCTACGCTCTGTCCAAAGAATAAGCCGTTCTGATCGTCAAAAGCGCCCCATCTGACCACTTGGGTCCCTGTCGGTGGAGCTGGTAAACGAGTACCAATTCCTATTTCTCCCGCTAAGCCTGATTCATACCTTCCTCTCTCCGAGCTTTGAAGGATAGCAATGTCAGATCCGGATATAGTTGTAGTTAATTGAAATTCCGTATTATTACTTCCGACTGTAGCATCGCCCAATGTTAAAACAATGTCTCTTAGGTTGGATAAGCCATATACAGAAGTCAACTCAATAATTGGCGTTTTTTCATTGGTTCTTAATTCGTTAAATTGAGAGCTAACATTGGGTTCTACTCCCACGATGGTCGCATTAGGCTCAATCGTACCTTGGGCTCCTGTTGCTCCTGTAACTCCTGTAGCCCCAGTGGGTCCTATGGCTCCTGTAGATCCCGTAGCTCCCGTTGTTCCTGGTGGTCCTGTTACTTCATTTGCACCTAGCAATTCTGAAGATACAATGCGATGGGGAATTACAAGTTGCCCTTCTACATTTTTTCCCCAAACCGAGATTCCCGTCTGATCTTCTGCTAAACCGCTCGTTGTAAAGACAAATTCAAAAGCATTAAAGTTCCCATCATAATTCTTCGTTATTACTTCATTTGGATTCACATTAATGAGTTCGTTTACGTATAAGTTTCGAGCTCCGTCTAGATAGTATCCTTGAATCAAAACATCGGCACTATTGATTAAATCTCGATTATCCATTTTAATTGTCAGTTGCTGCGTTGGCCTTACACCACTGACCGGATTATTCTCAATCGGTCCGGTTGATAAAATAGCCATAAAATTTTATTCTCCTTTTTTCCAAATGATTAGAGGCAGAAATATTCATCCACCTCCACTCCTTTGGTTTTAAACTAACAAAATTTATGCTCTCATTTTCCACCCAGTTACTGAACCTGAATAATTGAAACAGAACCATCTGTAGATGTAGCTGTTGCTGACCCATTATAAAGAAAATCGATTGTAAGCGCAGTTGAAGTAGCATCAGCTAAAAACGTACCCGATACACTTACATTCGCATCTAAAGTTCCTGTAACTGCTCTCCCTGAAAACCGACTTTGAAATACGAGATTAATTCTTGGTGTAACCGTAACGTTCCCAATTACAGAACTCGTTCCTCTAAACGTATACGAAACCAAATAAATGTGCCCTGATGCCAGTACAAAGGTAGTACTTGTTGGGTGTAATATGTTAGTGCCATTAATAAATACAGTCGTATACGAAATAGCTGTCGCATTTGCAACAGAAGGTACGCTAACATTAAATAATCCATTTTGTATTGTGGCATTTGCCCCGGTTGCACCTGTGCTCCCTGTGGCCCCAGTTGAGCCCGTTGCACCTGTTGCCCCACTTGTGCCTGTTTGCCCAGTCGTACCTGAGATCCCCGTGGCCCCAGATACGCCCGTTGCCCCTGTTTCCCCGGTTGCGCCCGTGATGCCCGTGGCTCCCGTTACGCCGGTTGCACCAGTTTCCCCAGTAGCACCTGTGATCCCGGTTACGCCCGTGATGCCTGTGGCTCCGGTTACGCCCGTTGCCCCTGTTTCCCCGGTTGCGCCCGTGATGCCCGTGGTTCCGGTTACGCCCGTTGCCCCTGTTTCCCCGGTTACGCCAGTGATGCCCGTTGCCCCTGTTTCCCCGGTTGCGCCCGTGATGCCCGTGGCTCCGGTTACGCCCGTTGCCCCTGTTTCCCCGGTTACGCCAGTGATGCCCGTGGCTCCCGTTACGCCGGTTGCCCCCGTTGCCCCTGTCTCGCCGGTTGCGCCTGAGATACCTGTGGCTCCCGTTACCCCCGTTGCACCAGTCTCCCCGGTTGCACCCGTGATGCCTGTGGCTCCGGTTGCCCCCGTTGCACCAGTCTCGCCGGTTACGCCCGTGATGCCTGAGGCTCCGGTTACGCCCGTGGCTCCTGTCTCGCCGGTTGCGCCTGAGATGCCTGAGGCTCCGGTTACGCCCGTTGCTCCAGTTGCACCTCCATCGGGGCCTGTATTCCCTGTAGCTCCAGTTAATCCAGTTACGCCCGTTGCCCCAGTCGCACCGGTTGAACCTGTGTTCCCCGTAGCTCCAGTTACGCCCGTGGCCCCAGTTGCGCCGGTTGAGCCTGTGATTCCCGTGGCTCCATTGTCTTCTAACAATTCTGAAGATACAATACGGTGAGGCGTTACGAGCTGTCCCATGGAGTTTTTTCCCCAAACTGAAATTTCTACTTGTTGTTCTGCTAAACCACTCGTTGTAAAGACAAATTCAAATACGTCTAGGTTTGCAAAATAATCTTTTTTTATGGCTTGATTTGGATTTACGCTAATTAATTCGAGTATATATTCCGTTCTGGTTCCGTTTAGGTAATAACCCTGAATCAAAACAATTGCATTCGTAACCAAATTTCTATTATCAATATTAATGGTCAGCTGTTGTGTTGGTCTTACACCACTGACCGGATTATTCTCAATCGGTCCAGTTGATAAAATGGCCATTTATTTCACCCCGCTTTCTTTACGTTTTAGGAACAGGTGAGAATTGCATTCCTTATATCCTAATCCTTCTCTCACTCCTATAGACCGACAATTTCAACGGTTTGGTCATCCACTTCTCTGTGCCACGAAAGCACTTGTGCCTTTTCTTCACAACAAAAAAAGCCGCTAAAATAGCGACTTTAAAGGGTATTCGTTCTTTTACATCGACCTGAACCGTTCGATGTGCTTGCATTTTTCGCCCGGTAAAAACGTTCCTGCACTCTCTCCAGCTCATCGCCCTCGATGCCGATACCTTGATCACGTATCCGTATAACTATCTCGCTTGTCGTATGTTCCAACTTCAATTCGATTAGCGATGGACTGCCTGAATATTTGATGGCATTGTCCACAAGGTTGGCGATCGCATGGGACATCAGCATTGGATTCACGTTGGCGTGGACTTTCGTCAGAAGCTTATCCTCCGTTTTCTCGACTTCCAGTTCGTTAGAACCATTCTTGTCGAATCGGGATGTTTGAACGGTTCAAGTCTGATCATGACCATCTATGCCCTCCTCAATGGTACTGACCCGTGACATGTTCTTGCGTATCTTGCAGCATCTTGGCAAGCACAACGATCTGTCCTGCGTGATACCCGTAGTGTGCCGATACCTGGATAAGCAGACGACCGATTACTCTTGTATCGTAGGTTTCTTCAGTACACCTATTCGTTCGATGCATTCGGTTCCAATCCTCACGGTCATAGCGAATGATAACCTCTCGGGACAAATCGTCGTTCGATAACGCAGCTACAACATTTTCCGATTCCTTTCTGGTTTCCCGAAGAAGAAGAATCAGCTTTTCTCTCGATATTCCCCCGTCCTTCGTGAATTCACGGGTTCGCGTCCGGATGAACGGTCTGTTGCCGATCGCGCTAACGAAATTCTGATATTCGTTACCTGCCAAATGCAAACAAAGATTACCGACGCTATTCATGGAGCCCTTTATTCTTATCCAAATGAGTTCATCATTCAGCAAGTTCAAACTCTTCTCGATACGGTCAAGCTGCTTGTTCATGTCTTCCATAACGTGTCTGATCAGTTCAATCATGAACATCCCCCCAATTCTCGGTCAGGCGCAAATAATCTTCAAGGGTTACATGCGCGAATTCTCCAACTTGAATGGAGAAACCTGTCAGTATAAAATGAACGACTCGCAAATTTATCATCGTCGTGACCCACCTCCATCTGCTCTATTGAATCCATGATAATGAATTGCCCTTCGAGTGTAAAATGAAAAATACCAGCCAATCGGGCGTTAGCCATACGATTGCCTTCGATGATACTACCGGCTGTGCCAGCTAATATCCTGGTAAAACCGTTACCCGTTCCATTAACCGTGTCATAGGATTAGCAGTCCCCTCCTTGGAAGCGATCTCTCCTGCTATCGCCGCTTTTATTAAAGAGACGCAAAGTTTGCTTACATAAATCTTTTAAATCACAATCAGTACAAGTTCTTGTCCTTGGCTCGGGACACGAACTTGTACTGATAATATAAAAAAGCCGCTAAGATAGCGACTTAATAGGAATATGTTTTTGTCCCTCGACAGATGCCAATTTTAATGTTTAGCGGTTTTTCCCAGTCTTCTTTTTTAAAATGTAATGACAATCTTACCTACAGCGTGGTGAGTTTCACTCAAAGCATGTGCATCATAAATCCCCTGTCTACTAAACGGGAATGTTGCCCCTACAATTGACTTTATCTTGTTCTCTTCCATCAGCTCTGCCATTCTCTGCAATTGATCACCATCTGGCTGTAGCCAAATCCCCTTTGCTAATACATTGTGAGACTTAGCAGTATCATGATTGGGTTCACCAACAATGGTAATTAGTCTTCCGGTATTTGGCTTAAGCACCTTATAGCTATTCTCAGCTACTTCTCCACCCATCGTGTCAAACACTAAATCTATATCTTTTAGAATCTCTTCAAAGTTTTCCTTTTTGTAATCAATGACCTGATCAGCACCTAACGAGTAAAGAAGTTCATGATTTTTTTCACTTGCTGTTGTAATAACATGAGCGCCGGCATGTTTTGCTAATTGAATGGCATACATACCTACACCACCAGCTCCAGCGTGAATAAGTACAGTTTCACCTTCTTTTAGATCGCCATGAGTAAACAGTACCTGCCATGCTGTTAAACCAGCCAAAGGTACAGCCGCAGCCTCCTCATATGAGATTGAATCAGGTAGTTTTGCCAGAAGGTGCTCATCAACTGCTGTATATTCAGCATACGAACCGAAACGTGTTGTATCAGGACGACTGAATACTCGATCCCCAACTTTCCATTTGGTAACGTTTGAACCAATTTCAGTTATGACCCCAGCTACATCCCAGCCTAAGATAATAGGAAATTCCCAATCATACATTTCTTTTAAGTAACCCTCTCTTAATTTCCAATCGATTGGATTAATGGATGTAGCCTCTAATTTTACAACCACTTGATTGGCTTCTGCCCTCGGTTTATTCACTTCCTGCTCAACTAACTCTTCTTTACTTCCATATTGATTAATCACAACTGCTTTCATTTTTGTATCACTCCTCTAAGCTAATATCCTTTTACATGTTATTCCCGATTATTTATTTGTATCTAGTCACTGGGGTTCATGCATATTACCCTTACTCATTTTTAAACAACCAGGATAAAATTATGCAAAAGTTAAGTTAGAATCGTTGGAAATGTTGCTTTTATTGTTATGATTTTACATAAAAAAAACTATTGAGATGGACTTAGTTTTCGTTTATATTTGACTTATCAACAATTGACTAGTCAAACATTGATAGCTCAACAAAATATAAAGGGAGAGTAACTATTATGAAACCATACCAACAAACAAACGATTTTAACGAAATTATTTATGGACGCCGCTCCATTAAGACATACGATTCATCCGTAAAAATCAGCAGGGAAGAAATGACTCAAATCATCAATGAAGCTAGCACTGCCCCTTCCTCCATCAACATGCAGCCTTGGCGCTTCCTTGTGGTGGATACTCCAGAGGGAAAAGAAAAACTCGTCCCACTGTCTCGCTTTAACAAAGAAAAAGTCGCTCAAGCTTCTGCTGTCATTGCCGTGTTTGCGGACAAAAACAACTTCGATTATGCAGAAAACATCTATGGAAAAGCTGTTGAGCATGGCTTAATGCCACAAGATGTTAAGGACTTTCAGTTGAAGGCATTCAAACCGATCTATAACAACATGTCCGATGCTGAAATGAACGATGTCATTATGCTTGACGCCGGTCTGGTTTCCATGCAATTGATGCTGGTTGCCCGTGCACATGGGTATGACACCAATCCAGTCGGTGGTTATGAAAAAGATCAAATTGCTGAAGTGTTTGGCTTGGATAAAGAACGCTATGTACCAGTCATGCTACTGACAATTGGAAAAGCTGCAAGCGAGGGATACACCTCCTACCGTATGCCAGCCGAAGAGACCACGTTTTGGGCATGATTCAAAGCGATAGTGCGAGTATTCTCCACATTGTGATATAGTTGCCTTTAGTTGCTGAATGTCTTGGAAGCAATCTGCCCTTGTTACATGAAACTTTTCAAGACATTCTGCACCATTCAAGGAGGGGCAAACATGAATTGTTCGCTGGAACAAGAAACCTTATTAATATTACTTAAAAATATAAGCAATCAGTTGAAACCTAAATTTGAACGTTGTACGGGGATCAGTTCCTCACGATACGTTCTGCTGTATCATCTCTATCTTCATGAAGAAGTTACACAAAGCCATTTGCAGAAGGCCATTCATATTGACAGTGCTGCTGTTACACGCCATTTGAAGCAACTGGAAGCAGACGGTTTGGTGTCACGAAGAAGAAACCCTGACGATCATCGGGAAACCTTCGTCCGGTTAACAGAACAAGGGCTAACGCATATCGCCAATTTCAAGCAGGATCGAAACCAGTTTCTTCATCAGATGATACTGGATTTCAGTGAAGAAGAAGTTGCAATGATGACCGACATGCTTACACGCATGCAATTTAATCTGAAGGATCTGTAAATTTACAATGACAGTCAGCCTTCTTCAGATTTCTTTTCATAAATGAATAAAACTAGTTAGATGAGATGATACAATATCTCAGATTAACAAGAGATTATAGGCCATATATTATTCAGGCAAGATCAAAACAAACCGCTGAGTGTTTCATTACATGGCGGTTTGTTTTAATTTATCAACAGCTAGCTTTTCGAAATATTACAAGTTAGACTAGCACATACTAAGGAAACAGTTGGCTGAAGCTTACATAATGGAGGTCTCATCATGGTATTTACAATCACAATTATCATCGTTGCACTGTTTGCAATATGGGGAGCCGTCGCTCCTGATCAGCTAGCGGATGTGGCTAATGTTGCCTACAACTTCTCTATTCAGAATTTTGGCTGGTTTTATTTGCTAGCGACACTGTTCTTCCTGATCTTTGCTTTTTATCTGGCGTTCAGCCGATTTGGCGGTATTAGGCTTGGGGATGACGATGATGAGCCGGAGTATTCTACGGTTTCCTGGCTGTCCATGCTGTTTAGCGCAGGTATGGGCATTGGGCTGGTTTTCTGGGGAGTTGCTGAACCGCTGTCCCACTATTTATCTGCACCTGAGGGGGCGGTACCCGAAACAACGCAAGCAGCCATACTTTCAATGCGTTATTCCTTTTTCCACTGGGGGCTGCATCCTTGGGCTATCTATACCGTCATCGGCTTAGCACTTGCTTACTTCCAGTTCCGGAAAGGATACAAAGGGCTGATCAGTTCCACCTTTATTCCTCTGATCGGTGAGCGTCTTGCTGCTGGCTGGCTTGGTAAGGTTATTGATATTCTGGCGGTCATATCCACCATCTTTGGTGTTGCGACCTCGCTTGGATTGGGTGCTCTTCAGATCGGCGGGGGTCTGAATCACTTATTCGGTATTCCTAACTCGACTCTGTCTCAGGTTGTCATTATCATCGTTGTAACCGTACTGTTTTTAATCTCGGCAACCTCCGGTCTGGATAAAGGTATTAAGATTCTGAGCAACGTCAACCTCGTTATAGCTTTGTTATTGATGTTGTTTGTATTGGTGACTGGACCGACTTCTTTTATATTTGACACATTCACAACAACCTTGGGCAGTTACATGCAGAATATTATTAACATGAGTTTGAGACTGACGCCGTTCTCAAGAGAAACCTGGATTGGAGCATGGACGTTATTTTACTGGGCATGGTGGATCTCGTGGGCTCCTTTTGTCGGCACTTTTATCGCAAGGGTATCCAGAGGAAGAACCATAAAGGAATTTGTAATTTACGTCATGGTTATTCCAAGTCTTTTCGGATTTATCTGGTTCTCCGTCTTTGGCGGAACAGGACTTCACATGGAATTGTTCAATGCCGCTCATCTGGCGGAGGCTGTCAAGGAAGATACGACAACCGCTTTATTCCTTATGCTGGAGCAGCTGCCTTTGGGCACGATCGTGGCATTCATCGCCACAATGCTGATCATGATCTTCTTTATTACGTCGGCTGATTCAGCTACCTTTGTACTGGGCATGCTCACTTCAGATGGCAAACTGGACCCAAGTACAAGAGTGAAATTAACCTGGGGAATTATGCAGTCCTCCATCGCGGTAGTACTGCTAATCAGCGGGGGGTTAACTGGCCTCCAGACGGCATCCATTGTAACCGCATTGCCGTTCGCTATTGTCCTTATCGGTATGTGTTTCTCCCTGCTCAAGGCTCTAAAGGCTGAGGACAAAGAGCGCCGTCAGAAGGAAAAACGGCAGCGCCAAAAGCTGAAACGACTGCTGGAGGAACAAGAAATCTCGTTGAATGAAATTTCCGGCAGGTAATGTATACTTGATGTTAAAACTAACAAAAGCCCGCGTCATTGCGGGCTTTTTATTATTTCATGGTATTGATTTTTTGATTACTTGCTGCTCCTATACCAACTACAAAGAGTAACACCGAAGCCCCAAGAAGAATGAAAAGTGGCAGGTTCCAACTATTTGTTGCATCGTGCAGATATCCTATAAGGGCTGGACCGATTGCGGCAAGAAGATATCCGATCGATTGGGCCATGCCAGATAGTTCCGCTGCTTGATGCGCATTTTCAGTACGCAACCCGAAAAACATCATGGCCAAACTAAAGGCGAAACCTCCACCAATTCCGAGTATGACGATCCACAACAGAATGACATTAGAACTATTCACCTCAACAAAAAAAACTATATAGCTAGTATATTGTTTATCTAGATTCTTTTCCATTCCCGTTCAATAGAACGTGATGAGATTTTATTGATAAAATTGTATTAAAAGGATAAAATGACGAGCATCAACGATTTTATTTGAAGAATGGTATAGCTTATGAAAGGTGGTTTAGCAATGAAAATTCTCATCGTTGGCTATTTTAGCGAGACCTCAAAATCAAATATTGCAAGGTGTTTTCCGCAAGACTGGAACGTTGTAATTGTTCCGCCCGGAAAAGAAATGCTGCATCATATTGAAGATTGCCAAGTAATCATTCCTGAACATATTAAAGTGGATCACAGTCTGCTTTCTAACGCAAAAAAATTAAAATTGGTACAGACAGGTGCAGGATTTGATAATGTGGATGTCCCTGCCTGTACACAGCGCGGCATTTGGGTGGCCAATGCTGGAGGAGTGAATGCACAGGCAGTGGCCGAGCACGTCATGGCACTGATATTGTCTTATTATAAAAACATACCGTTTCTTGATACTTTCATGAAAAACAAGATGGATGAAAATCAATTGGACTATACAGGGAGTGAATTAAAGGGCAAAACGATTGGGATTATCGGTTTGGGTGCTATTGGAAAAAAAGTAGCTGCGTTTTCCAGGGTTTTTGACATGAATGTGCTGGCGTATGCGAGAAATGCCATTGTACAATCTGATGGTTTTGTGAAAATGACGGATTTCGATACTCTTGTAAGTACATCGGACATAGTCAGTGTACATGTACCCTTGAATGAGCAAACCAAACAGCTGATCAACAAAGCGGCATTCAAAAAAATGAAAAATACCACTCTTTTTATCAATACAGCCCGCGGAGGCATTGTCAACGAAAGAGACTTGATTGATGCATTAAAAAACGGGGATATTTCAGGCGCATGCCTGGATGTGTTTGAATCTGAACCGCTTCCGATTGACAGCGAGCTCCGGAATCTGGGTAATGTGATACTTACTCCCCATACAGCAGGAATGCCTGATGGTCGGAAATTTCATAAAACAAGATATGAGTTCTTTATAAAGAATATAAGACGTGTAGAAAATGGTGAGGAGCCTGAAAGCAAGCTCAATCAATTATGATGTTTTGGTGTAGGGGTACCTTTCCCCTGCCCGTTTTGCACAGCAATTTACCGCAAGATCCGTAGCGTAAGTGTCCACTTTCTTGACAGAGGTCCAATATACAGATTGATTCGAACTGTCCCACTATTTATGATTTTGCTTAAGTTGGTATTCAAGTTCATGAAGTATGATCTTTTATTGCCAACGGTTAAATCGGTACCAAGTGTTAATATCTTTCCCTGCGTTAAGCGTTCCCTCACCTCTCGTAATGTTGAGCTGTTAATACTCGTTATCTGGTGTTTTGTAGTAAGTAACTAATTGTGACTGCTTGGATTGCCGTTTTTCCTGGTTGGTCATTTCCAGTTCCGTATACATTAGATTGGACTTTGCGTCAAGGTAAATGGTGGTCAAGCGTTCACGGACTTAGGTCTGCATTTTTTCAATGCCTAATGATACAGAAAAAAACCTCAGCCGGGTTAACCGAGATGAGGTTCTTTTAACTTTCTAGCAGGTCTCACGTATGCTTTATTTAATGACTTCAACCTTTTTATCCCCTGCTGACTTCGCTACTTCTAACGTTGTTGTACCCTGAATAGCGACTATCACGCCAGTAGCCAGCATAGAAACGATTAAAGCTGCACTGAGTGCTGTGGACATTTTCTTCTTGACCATAATCATACCTCCTATATTTATTATGTAATAAGTGGCTCAAGACGATGACGAGCCGTGGGTGACTAATAAATTACAATATTTCACTTTTTTATTGAGTAATTCACCTAATGATTGTAGTATAACGTACTGACAATGATTGTAAAACAATTTTTTCCATTTGGAGTCTCATCCCATCGTTCCCACCTTACAGCAGTTCAAAATGAAGTTGAGTCTCAGGTAACTTCGTATTTCCTTTCCACTGATTTGCACCGTATCCCAATTCCAGAACCGCAGCAATGCGCTCGTTACTTAGTACACCAAACATTTCAGTACGGCTCGGGTCGTACATCCAGTCATGCAAGGTACAGCGCACACCCAGACTTTGCTCATGAGCCAGCAAGCGGAAATTCTGAATTAGGCAGCAGACAGCTGCAAAGTCCTCTTCCCGCTTATATTGATCCGCCTCTTCCTTCACCAACACCAGAAGATATGCAGGGGCAGGCTCCTGTAATCCCTGCATGATGTCCCCATACCGGTTATCAGCAAAGATAAATCGCCACGGCTCTCGGAGGCCATCATTTGGCGCCCATACGGCATGATTGAGCAACTCAAGGATTAGATCCTGCGATACCGGTTGATCCAAAAACGCACTCGGACCGTCCATGTCTCCTTCCAAATCTGACAATTTCATTTTCATATCCTCCTCTTCTATGTAAACTGTCCTCGCAATACGGTCCACTTCTGCTCGGCTGGTGTTCTTTTCCGACTTCTTGGCGCTTTGTCGTAATACCCTATATGAAGAATACCAACAAATCTTTCATCCTCACGTAAGCCAATTCCATTGAAGAACCCTTCATGCTGAATCATGGACTCTGTATCCCACAACATTCCTAACCCTCGTTCCCAGCCCAGCAGTTGGAAGCTCTGCATCACCCCGCAGGCAGCCGCATAATTGCGGTCATTGGTCAGACGATTCGGTCCTACAGTCGACATAACAATGACGTGGGCAGGAATATCGGTAAATCTCTTTTTAAAAACATCCAGAAGTTTCCCTGGAATCAACTTGCCGAGCTTGCTTTGTGACATCTGTTCCAGCATGCAGTCCACCAACCGTTTGCGTGCTTCTGGAGTTCCGGCATATACTACACGCCATGAGCCAGACTCAACAAATGGTTGAAGCCGTATAGCCTTACGCAGTAGTTCAACAACCAACTCCTGGTCCACCGGCGTAGAGTTACATTTACGAATACTCCTGCGCTCCCTGATCAATTCCGCCAGACTCATATGCTTCACTCTCCTTTGTTCTATCTGGATTCAATATTTATACTGCTGTCTTGAAGAAATTGATGGATTACTTTTAGCTCCGTTTCCGAATATTTGTCGAGAGTACGATAGAAGCGCTCAGCCTCATGTATATGCAGACGTTCATGCAGTTCAAAGATCTTTTTGCCTTGCGGTGACAACCGGAAATAGCTCTCCTTTTTGTTGTCGTTCATTTTCGTACGTTTGACGAATCCTTCCTCGAGCAGTTTGTTGCCAATTTTGGTGATACTTGCTTTGGACAAATTCATTGCCTCGGCAATACCCGTGTTGTTAATTGGCTCATGCTTGCCTATGCAATCTATCATATGAACCGCGGTCAAATGCTGAGGGATTTTCTCGATGCTTTCACGCTGGGCGATACTTAGGAAATGCTCGATTTCTGTATCCTTGTGGTTCTCATACACATGTAAAAAACGGATAAATTGGTCATAAAGCAACTGTTTTGTTCGATCTTTTGAGATCATTCTTTGATCGCTCCTTATTTACTTGTAAACAAAAATATTCTTTTAAAAATAGAGTTATTCTAAATAAATTCTTATATTTAGTTTATTGGTTAACAATATATCATGAATGATAATGCTTATCAACTATATTCTCTGACATTACAACATTACTCTATAATCCAGGACAGAGACCTGCCTTGAACGGATTATCTTTTAACCTGCTCGTTAGTTAAACAAAAACAGCCGATCACGCTGATCGGCTGCTTTCTTAAACTTGGGTTATTGGACTCAGTATCGTTCTCTCTACTTAAATTATACCGTTATTTTTTATGTTTTTATAGACTGTTTTTTTTGAAATTCCTACACTATACTGCTAAATACAAAACTAAAAAAGAGGTGGATCATTATGGATGACAAAAAAGTGATCATAGACCAAGGTCCTTTTTTTCATGGTACAAAAGCAGAACTGCAAATTGGTGATTTATTAGAACCACAGTTCTTATCAAATTACCAAGAAAAAAATTCTAACCATATATACTTTACTGCAACATTAAATGCTGCCAAATGGGGTGCTGAATTGGCAAGATCTAATGCAAAAGAAAGAATCTACATTGTAGAACCTTTAGGAGATTTTGAAAGTGATCCAAACGTAACTGATAAAAAGTTTCCTGGAAACCCAACACGTTCATATCGATCTAAATCGCCACTTAAAATAATAGCTGAATTAGCTTCATGGGAAAGACACTCTGAAGAAGAGATTAATCACATGATTACATCTTTGAGAAAACTAAGTGAAGAAGGAAAAAATATAATATATGATTGATCCCTCTCGTTTCGTTAAAAGAAAAAAGCCGCTATAATAGCGACTTGAATTGAACATGTTCCCGTCCCACGACATTTCTTTATTGGAATATCTATGAGATACGCCATCATGGAATAAATTTATTATTTCGTTAATATCCACTTTTGTCGATCAAGTGATGGATTCAGTTCACTTAGGAAGAGTTCGGTCCCATCTTCCGATACTTCTAATGCTTTTTGATGATGAGCTGAAGTAATATGAACGGATCCGTCTTTGTTCTCGTGAAGGACCCAACGCTGGTTGTTGTACCCTAAGTAATGATACAGCTGAAGTTTGTTTTGCCCTATATCCAGATCAAGTGTCTGACCGGCCGTAGTACGAATTGAATACGAACCTGCTTCGTCACCTGTCGGAACAAATACCCACTTCTGGATGGAAGCTGCACTTGCATCATGCAAGGTAACCGGCTCCCCGTTGACAAGGTTCACGGTATAAATGGATTTCTGTGTTGCGGCATTTATAAGACTGGACTTGGTGATGTTTGCAGGTTCACCGTTGCTCACATTGACGTTCTGATAAGATGCGGAGCCGCCAAATACATTCAGTCCAAAGTGGCCTTCTGCAAAAGTACCATCCATGATATCTATCACTTTTTGACTGTCCACGTGAACGACAATATGCGGACCATTCGCTTCTATTTTCACCTTATACGTATGATTTGGCTGAATGAACGTTGGTACTTTTGCAAGAACCTGACGTTCTTCAAATCCTCCATTGATTTTATAGAACAGACGAATGGCCTTCATGTTAGGGTCTAGATTCAGATAATAACCACTGCGACCATCTTCGCTAGCCCTGAACAAAATAGAACCTGCCCCTCCTGTTTCACCGAGCAACATGTCTGCTTCATACGTAAAATTCCCAGCCTTCTCTTTGGCAATATAATTCGCATCGCTAAAATATTTACCACGAATCCCATATTCACTAACTAACCATGAAGCAGCAGACAGATCTTTAGTCCATCCACTCAGGTTTGTCCGGAACTCGCCACCTGAGACTTTAACGAGCACACTACTGGAAGCTTTACCATTCGGAGTAGATACAGTGACTGTGGATTCCCCTTCTTTTTTTGCCTTAATAACTGCATGTGAATTGTCTACCAAATCTATGGTTATTACTTCGTTATTACTGGAATTCCACTTAAGCGGTTGAACGCCTAGACCTGGTCCGTACTCGACCATCGCCTCCAGTGTATCCGACTCGCCTACCCCCAGTTCCCGAACGCTCGTATCCATCTTTATTTGAGCTTTTGAAGGAATGTCCTCATTCCAGACAGATTGAAGCTGATGCACTTTCAAGGAAACAACGTTCACATTCCCACCTTTCACGTAAAAACTCATCGCTCTACTAGCAGGATCCGGAAATATTACATCTGAAAAGACGACTTTGCCGTTGTTACCAAAGGCTTCAACAGAAGATTCATCCACAAGAATACGCATCTTGATCCGATTATTCTCCATTTGCGTAGGCGCTTCATGTTTCTTACTGAAAAGATTAGAAAAATCCGTTTCACCGGATGCAGTTCGGTCCACAAACATACGACTATCACTTGCCTTATAACCCACGACCGTCTTCTGATTTGCACCTTCACGAATGTTAAAGCCAAACTCGGTCACTGTGCTGGTTTTAGGGATTTCAATTTCAGCTTCAATTTCGTAAGCACCTGAAATAATACCTTTTAACAGATTCCCGGAAGAAGGACTCACCGACTTGTTAGAAGCAGAATACAAAGGTTTACGCAGTGATTCCAATTCTTCGATTGGACTTTGCACCATCCGAATTCCATCTTTGGTTGTTACCAATGATACTTCTCTCGGAATGGTTAGTTCACCTTTCCAATTGGACGTTGGGAAAGCGAACGGATAGTCCCAATTCGTCATCCACGCCATCATCACTGTGCGATGATCAGGCATGTTAGCGAAAGACATCGAAGCGTAAAATTCTTTACCAAAATCTGTTCTTAACACCTTACCCGCCGGATTATCGTTCACGAATTTACCATCAGCTGTTAAATGACCGATAAAATACTCGGCATCTGATCCACCTGTTTTGGGATTCGCTCCTGTACTGATCATCATAACCCACTTCTTCTGTGACGTTCCGTCTACCGGAAGTTGGAACAAAACCGGGCATTCCCATACGCCTCCGCGTACGTAATCCCCATATCCCCAATTATCTGTCAATGTCCAGTCAAGTAAATTCGCTGACGTGTAGAAACGAATATGATCTCCTCCGGACACAACCATAACCCAGCGGTTATTCTCATCATCACGGATCACTTTCGGATCGCGGAAATCCCAATTCCCAGCTTCATTTCCGCTCTTACCCGGGTTCTCGATCACAATCGGGCGTTCCTTCGAATACTCCCAAGTACGACCTTGGTCTTTACTGTAAGCCAGACCTATACGCTGGTTCCCATTCGGGCTATCTGGATTAAAGGAAGTATAATATGCAATAAGGCCCTTGCCTCCTGAATCTCCGAATAAACCAGATGCATTTGTCATATCCGCAACAGCCGACCCAGACCAGACATGTCCGTGATCATTCCAGGGAAGTGCAATCGGAAGCCGTTTCCAGTTCAGCATATCTTTACTTACCGCATGCGCCCATGTTCCTCCATCCTGATGGAAGAGATGATATTCTCCTTCGAAGTAGACAAGTCCATTCGGATCACTCGCTGAACCACGTATTGGCGTGTAATGATATTGTGGACGATATATCTCATTGTAATATTGGCTCAGTTCCGTCACATAAGTATCCTGGAAGTAAGCCGTCCCCTTTTTTACGACGATTCCGGTACTTCCACTCCTGTAGGTTGAATCTTTCACGTCAATCGCGGCCGTAGTGTATCCGTCCAGGAAGACCTGAATTCGATCTCCTTTTGCCTTGATTTCCACATGATGTTTGGCTCCCATCTGACTCGGATAAGTACGTTGCGAACTGGCAATTACTGTTCCTTTTGTATTCGTCAAACTTACACGGACCTGATCTCCTTCCTTCGTAAGAGTAGCTTCATATCCTTCAGCTCCATCGGTTGAAGATCGAAATGCGAGAGCTGCAATAGAATCAGGACGAAGGGTAATGTTCCCTTCATAAACCATATCAGTCGCCTCTTTGTTATAGATTTGCTGTGCTATACTCCCCTGTTCTACCGTCCCTCTTTTGCCGTTGATATCAGGCTGCCATTTTCCCTTGTTAGAAATCACCGTCCCCAAATTACCTTTCAGATCGCTCACCACGATGTTCGAAAACAAGGCGGATCCATCCCATACATGGAGTCCAAGCTGTCCGCTTTGATACGAAATGTCCTGAACATCAATTAATGGTTTATATTGATTGCCCCAATATACTTTTAGCGAGGAACCCACTGCCTTCACTTTGAGATGATAGATTTGCCCCATTTCAACAGAAACTTTACGCTCCTCCTTTAATTTCCCATCTCCATTTTTTGCATCTCTTAACCGAATCAGACCTGCTTCCGGAACGATTTGTAGCATGTACGAGCTAAATCCATCCTCATTAGATCGAAACAACAATGTTGCATCCGCCTTCGTATCCCTGATCATGACATCAGCTTCATAGATAAAATCATCGGACACTGTCTCTGAGATGGCCATTACATTTTCTTTAGGCTGTGAAGTCAGCAAGATTCCTTCTGAAGTATCCTCTAATCCACCTTTTCCTTTCACTTGCCAGCCTATCAGATTGGTATTCGATTTGGATGCGCTTTCAAAAATATCAAGCTCCTCCTTTGCCTGTTTATTTGTTTCCTGATCAGCAAGTACAGCACTAGCCGCAATTGATTTAGATGTAAAAATACCGTTTGAAGTCAGAGTTAATCCCGTTGCCATCAGAAGACATATTGCGAATTTAGATTTATCTTTCATTCCATACCCTCTTTTCTAATAATATTGTGAAGTTGGTTCAAATTTAATTGGTTTTGGACAACCAGTTCAGTTTGGTTGCCCAAAACCGCGCAGTAACCATTAAGGGGAATCAAGCCATTACTAAATTCTAAACACTCTGATTTTCCCAAATGCTTACGAGATCATTGATTTGAAGCGACACGACCTTTAGTTCTCCGCCAATGGCATAGAGTTCCAGCCCTCTACTTCCCAAGTCGGGGAAAATCGTGTCTGAAATGATAGTTGTCCCATTGTTGCCAAAGATCTCTACACTTGACCAATCAACATAGATGCTCAACTGTATCCGTTTATGCTCTGGCTTCATGGGGGCCTTGTGTTTTGCAGCAAAATCGGGATGGAAATCAACAGCGTTTGACTTCGTTCGATCGACAACCAACTCCTCATCCAAGACATTATATCCGATGACTGTCTCCTGGTTGGAAGAGGAAGACTTTCGCACCTTGAACCCAAATTCTATTGCATTACCGATTTCGAATTCCGCAATAATTTCCATCTTTGCAGCAGAAACAGCAGACAAAACGTTCATATCTGGTTTAATCGTAATGTCTTGTAGAGACAGAATTGATTTTCTGAGTTGATTTAACTCAGTTATGGGTGCTTGAATTAAGCGAAGTCCTTCCGAATACGTCCTGAGCTGAATCTCACGTGGGATGGACATATGACCACGCCATTCTTTAGAAGGAAGAGTGGAAGCATAACGCCAATTATTCATCCAGCCGACCCAAATCTTTCGCCCATCCTCATTCGGGATACCGTCCCAGGTCACGGCCGCGTAAAAGTCAGATCCGTAATCTATCCATTGGATTGTATCGAATGATTCCAATGTTTCATCTAGTGTAAAAGCCTTACCATCAAAGTGACCTATAAAATACATCATGCCAGAACCGCCTGCGGGTGGTTCTGAATCGTTTGGATTTACGCCATTTCTATCTCCGACACTTAGTGTCAGAATCCATTTAGTGGTATTAGGGTCCTCATCCACTTGGAGTTTAAAAACATCAGGACATTCAAAAATTCCACGATGGATGCCCGGAATATCAGAACCGAAACCGCTTGCATAAGACCAATCCTTAAGATTCGAAGATGTGTAAAATTCTACACGGTCGCTAACAGCAAGAACCATTATCCAGTTTGAAGATTCTTCATGCCAGAATACCTTTGGGTCTCGAAAGTCTAGCGTCTCCGTGGGGAATAAAACAGGGTTACCTTCATATTTTGTCCAGGTTCTACCTTTGTCCTTGCTGTAAGCGATGCTTTGAACCTGCGGTTTACCGGGTTGAGTGCTGTTATCATTATTAGTATAAATTGCAACCAATCCTGATCCTGCTTCGTTGAAGAATCCGCTTGTATTGTTCTTATCGACTACCGCACTTCCCGAAAAGATCGCTCCATCTACCCCGGGCGAGATGGCTGGTGGAAGTTCATCCCAATGTACTAAATCATTACTTACTGCATGCCCCCAATGCATTCTGCCGAAGTCAGGCTGCGTATCATGGGGAGTATATTGGTAGAAAAGGTGATATTCTCCTTCGTAATAAACCATTCCGTTAGGATCGTTAATCCAATTTTCCTTAGGGGAATAATGTATTTGCGGTCT
Source organism: Paenibacillus sp. FSL H8-0283 (assembly GCF_045040675.1). NCBI lineage: Bacteria > Bacillati > Bacillota > Bacilli > Caryophanales > Paenibacillaceae > Paenibacillus > Paenibacillus sp. FSL H8-0283. The sequence goes on along the minus strand of NZ_CP150295.1, from coordinate 3,661,640 downwards.
ATATTCATTTTTATAAATAAAGTTTTCTGGACCTTTGCTGATATTATTTTCACCTGATAGATGTACTTTTTTAATTTTATTCACGCTCCCTTAAGGCTATTTAAAATCTCAAAGAAGTAATATGCATTCCTTATTAACAAAATAAGCCACCTGTTTTCATTTGTCAAAGTATTTTTGTATAAATGAACATTATTTTTTATGTATATATATGTTTTGGTTTACATTTGCACAATTTATGGCTGATTATAGAAAATAACAATTTTTTAGTTAAGTTAATCTAATCATTTCTTTATTATTTCAAACCCATTGGTTTACAAATGTAAAAAAAGGTTGTATCTAAACTTCTCTTTACTTGTTCAGCAAAATATCGTTAGTATTAAACCTAATATTACCGATAAAACAAAAAAAGCCGCTAAAATAGCGACTTCAATAGGAATATGCTCTTGTCTCTTAACATGTTCTAAATAAATTAACGGCTCGCTTATGCTTTAACAACTTCAACCTTTTTATCCCCTGCTGACTTCGCTACCTCTAACGTTGTGTTACCTTGGATAGTGACTATTAGGCCAGTAGCCAGCATAGAAACAATTAAAGCTGCGCTGAGGGCTGTGGAAATTTTCTTCTTGACCATAACCATTCCTCCGATATCTATTATGTTGTGTTATGCGGCTCAAAGAACTATGATGAGCCGGGTGTGACTAGATATTACAATATTTCACTTTTTTGTTGGGCAATCTACCTGGTGATTGTATTATAACGTACTGCCAATGATTGTAAAAGGATTTTTTCCTTGTGTTCAAATACAATAAAGTATGATTGTTTTCTCAGAATTTCTTTTCAAAACTAAAAAATTTGACGGTCATTCTCCTTGATGTAAAGTATCCACATATTCAATAAACCTTTTCGCTGCTGGGGAAATATTATGATCATCTCTCCACTTTAATCCTATTTCCCAGTACCATCCTTCATCAATAATAGGGATCCAGACCAATTCATCTAACATCAACCCCAACGTCTTAGGTAGTACTGATACACCTAGACCCGACTTTATAAAACCGGCTACAGTGATCAGGTCCTCCGCTTCATAAGCCGAAGCAAGAAAAAATCCGGTATGTCGGAACCGGGATATGATCGTTGCTTTTAATCCACAATTGTTTTTCAATCCAATAAATGGCTCGCCAGACAGCTCTGCCAAACTAAGAGCGCTACAAGCTGCATAACGATGTTGGGAGGGAACAACAATGTATAAAGGAACATTTTTAATCGTCTTCCAGTGATGATTATTCAAAGTAGATTCCCTCGATGTAATCATAATATCCGAGAATCCTTGCTCCAGATGTTCATCAATATCTCCTAAGTTCCCTTGTGTCAATTCGAACCGAACTTTGGGATACTTCAATTGATAACTTCGAATTAGGCTAGGGATCAATTCAACACCGAGAATATTTAGATAAGACAACGTAATCACACCAGTATCCGGATTGGACCACTCTTCGATTTCTCTTAGACCATTTTCAATATTATGTAGGGCTCTACCAATCCATTTAGAGAACATAGTACCGTTTCGGTTCAGCTTAATATTTCGTCCATTTCGCTCAAATAAAGGAGCTCCTATCTCGTTTTCAAGCTTGGCAATTGCATGACTTAACGCTGGCTGAGTAATACCGAGTTTTTTGGAGGCTAAGGTCATATGTTCAAGCTGTGCAACGGTCATAAAGTATTCCAATTGTGTAAGTTCCATTAAAACAACCCTCCATATATTAATAATATTCATCATTTCTATTATTATAATAAATTGGACGTTATGAAAGTAGCAAGTGTAGTATTAGTTCTAGCTCCTCTCGAACAACACATTAAGGTTTAGAGACAGAGCAATTTCAAATTAATCATCGAATACCATCACTAGGAGGAATAGTTATGCATAAAGAATTTGAGTTCTCTGTATCAGAATTTAAAGGTAAAAGGGTGCTTGTAACCGGAGGAACAAAGGGAATGGGGCAAGCAGTTGTGAAAAGACTTGCAAACGGCGGAGCTACAGTTCTTACTACTGCCCGTTCCCTATCTGCTGACTTGCCAAATTCGGTCAAATTTGTGCAAGCAGATGTCGCCACACCTGAAGGTGTAGAGCAAATAATTACAGCAGTAAAAGAGCAACTTGGAGGTATCGATATTATCGTCCATTGCGTAGGTGGATCAACGACACCACCAGGAGGCGCACTTGCATTGAGTGATGAGGATTGGCTTCATACATTAAATTGGAATTTACTCGCAGCAGTTCGACTTGATCGTGGCTTAATTCCACTTATGTTAGAAAATAATTCAGGCGTTATTCTTCATTTCACTTCCATCCAGAGACGTTTGCCTTTATATGAAACTACATTGGCTTATGCGTCTGCCAAAGCCGCGCTGGCTAATTATAGCAAGGGATTATCAAATGAATTTTCCCCACAAGGAATTCGCATAAATACGTTGTCTCCTGGGTTTATTCAGACAGAAGCAGCTGACGCATTAATTGATCGGATCGCAACTGAAACCGGAAGTCGAGAAAGTGCCCTTGAACAACTTATGACTTCACTCGGAGGTATTCCAATTGGTCGGCCAGGATTTCCTGAAGAAGTCGCTGAGCTGGTCGCATTTCTGGTCTCAGACCGAGCAGCATCTATTACAGGTAGTGAATATGTCATAGATGGGGGAACTATCCCTACCGTCTAATAATTAATTAATAAAGGGAGAGAACAATATGGATCTCAATCATTTACCGTCTGTAATTGCCAAATACATTACTGCATCTAACAAGCCAGACCCAGTAGTATTTGTAGATTGTTTTTCAGAAAATGCCGTTGTGATGGATGAAGGAAAAAAGCGAAATGGCAAACAGGCGATTCGGAAATGGAGTGATCAAAACCATTTCGCGGCGAATGTAACGTTAGAGCCAACAAAAGCCAAAAAAATAGGTGATGAAATTGTGTTAACATGCAAGCTGGATGGTACCTACGATAAGACGGGTCTACCCGATCCGCTATTATTGGATTATCATTTTGTTATTGTTGACGATAAGATCATTAGACTTTCCATTTTCTAAAGATATCCAAATGGCTTGTCCGCCACGGGCTGCAGTAATAAGCTCTCTTTGTACATGATTTGAACAAAAAGATGCCCCCACAATGATGTATTTGATCATGTAGGGGGCATCTTTTAAATCACGACAGCCGTTCAACATTAATCAAAGGCTGTATTTTGATATCGAAGTCAACATTAATTTTCATATTGTCCCAATATTTTAACCATTGCTCTTCCGTTAGTTCTTTAGAAAACGGCTTAAGTGAATGTGTTCCGACCTCTAAGGGATCCACTTTCAACCGTTGCATACTTTTTAATAATTCTGATGTTTGTTCCTCAAGGTATACCTCAATCTCATGAATTAAATGTTCCAATTGTTCCTCGCTTTGAATATTCTTTTCTCCCTGGTATTCCTCAATTCTTCCTTTCAATCCCACACGTAAAGACAAGGATGAATAATCACTCGATAGATTCATGCGAATATTGGATCGAACACGTCCTAAACTGATAGATAACTTTGGAATGGCCAAGACTTTTAAGAAATGATCGTTATCCAGAAGTTGAAAAATTTCATCACTTACGTCTTGAGTAACCATTACTTCTTTATCATTTCGGAAGAAGGCCGTTCCTACGTAATTGAAATTGTTCTTATCCGCATGAAATACCGGCAGGATCGGATCCTTAAGAGGGGAATATAACATCTTCATGAATTGATGAATATTGACAATGCTCATTTCACCTTGGTTATGTTCCTCGTAATGCTTTAACATCCGATAAAGAAAATAATCTTGGTTTTCTTGCTTCGTCAATTGATTTTTTATGTATTCATCAAAATCTCCTCTGACAATCAATAAATAGACACGCATTGAAATATCGGGATCAACCAATATCGTATTGATCAGCTTTTCAATGCCTTCTTTTTTGGCCAGTTCCTCATTGATTAATAACATTCGCAGCTGCCCCTGTTTTAATTCCCGATAATAAATTAAATTAAACTCCTTGCCTCCCTGCTTTAACAGATCAACTTCCTTGGAGAGAAATCGTTTTTTTTCTTTGATGAGTGGTGGTACTAAAGTGCTGATTTTAAACTTTCCCTCCGTTCCCTTGTCAACCGACCAGAAAACTACCGGAGCGATCTCTTCGATCATATTGTTCTCGGCATATGGAGAAGAGCAACCGGTCATCCACATAAGGCTTACAATCGCCAATAAACCATAATGCTTGTATGGTATCATGCCTACACACTCTCCTTTCGTTTAACCATAGTGAAAAGGATCGTAGGAACAAGTAAATAAATGAATGCACCAAGCCAGATTTGAATGTTCAGTAACATCTTTTGACCCGGAACCGTTTGCCATAACCATTGATCCATTATGATAATACTTATCAAAATGACAAACCAACTCGACAATAATCCGATCCGAGTTGTGCTTTTGTTCATTTTCTTCATAAAGACTCTTCCAGCTCCATATAAACACAACAAAAGAATTGAAATGTCAAATACATAATTAAACATATGGAAAGAGATAAGGATGTAATCGATTCGTTCTAAACCACTCATTTGAATGTAACTTCCCATATATACTACCGGAAAGTTGATCTTGCTTAAAAAGTTTGAACCGTAAAACAATACCGAAGCAATGAACAATAATGAATATTCCATAATCGTCAGCATGTTTCCAATGACAAGATATTTTGATATTTTTTTATTGGAGCTTAACCATGGAACCATAAAGGCCAAATATACTGGACCGGAAAATGCCGACCAAATAAACAACAAGCCCTGCCATGAATGTCCTGACCATTCGGTGGGGATTAGAGGATACAAATCGCGGTAATTTGCAATCGTTGGAAAGAAAAAGGGAATAAACATGATTAAGATCCACGCCCCGCAAAGAAAGGCGATAACGACAAAACGCAATGTTTTTTCCATGCCATGTGAAGCCACAAATAAACTGATCGAAAGAATAACTAGGATCAGCCACTTTTTATTCATTGATGGATATATAAAATTATGGAGCATTTCAACGTAACCCAGTGTGATGATTGAAATTTTTAACAGTATTATTACAAAACCAAGTATTGCGAAAACTTGAACCGCCCGTTTCCCAAAAAGCTGTACAAATCCTTGATAGCCTTTCGATGCATAACTGGAAGTAAACCATTTGGATAGCATCATCAAATTAAGTTGGGACAGTAGCCCCAAGGCGACAATTCCCCAAACCATATAGGAATGAACCAAATAAACCGGCATGATTAAAATAAAATAATGCATTTGCGTTCGATTAACTAATAAAAGGAAATGGATGCCGCCAAGGGTGGAAGTTTGATTGAATAGGGATAAAGTCTTCATTTCTTCATCTTCTCCTGTCGCCATTTCTGTAGTGGTTTTAGATTATGCGGACGCGTTTTCATCCAAATCAAAGGCCCGCGAATAAAGAGGTCAATCCAATCCTTCCCATAAAAAGGTGAAAGCGGCGCTAAATAAGGTTGACCTAATGACGTTAATGCATGGAGATGCGCAAGAATGCCGATTATCCCGACCACGATTCCTGGCAGCCCAAGAAACGATGCAAGGATAAGAAGAAGCAATTGCAACAGAACCATGGATTTTGTCATTTGATAATTGGGAACTAAAAAGAAAGCAATAGCGGATATACCCATCAAAACAATTAATACTTTACTTGCAAAGCCTGCCTCTACAGCCGCTTGTCCAATGACAATACCACCGATAACCCCTAGAGTTTGACTGGTTTTGGTCGGCATTCGCAAACTTGCTTCTTTGATGATTTCCAGCGTTACGATCATGAAAATTCCTTCCACAAACGGAGTAAAGGGCAATTTGCTTCTCGATTCCAATAATACGAAGAGAATCGGCAGCGGAACCATTTGGTAATGAAATGTCGTTAACGCAACATAAAAAGGAATCATCGTCAAAGAAATAATAAAACTTCCATACCTCATTAAACGTAAAAAACTGGCTACCGGCCAACGAAGGAAGTAGTCTTCTGGCGATTGGAATAGATGGAATAATGTAATGGGACAAATTAAAGCAAACGGTGAATTGGAGACTAATAAAGTCAGCTTACCCTCACCTAAGGCGAAGGCGCAGGCATCCGGCCGATCCGTTTGTAGAAACTGGGGAAAGACCGTATGGTTATGATCTTCAATAAAAGCTGCAAGCTGTGCGGAGTCTAAAAACTGATCGAAATCCACACTTTCAATTTTCTCTCTTGCAAGGGAAACAAATTCCGGATTAATTATTCCGTCTATGTACATTAACACAACTTTTGTTTTACTCAGTGATCCTATAGTGAAGCTTTCCGTTTTTAATGTCGTTATAGGCAAACGTCTGCGCAACATTGTAATGTTATTATCGATTTGTTCGCTGAAGCTATCTTTCGCTCCATATATAACCGTTTCCGTTTGGGAAGGTTCAATTGCCCGGCCAAGAGGATTTTCCAACTGTATGCCTAGCCATTGATCGTTGACTGAATCGTATAGAAGAATATATCCTTGCATTATTTTTTGCCCAGCATCTTCGATCGATATAACTTCTGAAACATCAGAATTGATTATGCATGAAGAAAGCGAATTTCCGCCTGATTGATGAAGTGGCTGAATAATCGCCTCGTTTAAACGCTCTTGATCTATTAACGTTTTTATAAATAAAAGATGGACTGAAGCACTCGTACCTATTTTGTGCTCAATGATTTCGGCATCTTCCATATGGTTTAATATCTGTTTTAAATCATCAAGCCATGTAGACTTTTGATGATTTTTCATTTGAGGCTCGTGTTTTTCAACCATGGTCGTCTCCTTTATCAAAGTAATAAAATGGTGATAAGGTTAATATCTTGTCCTGTAATCGAAAAATCATACGACCGGCAATTTGTAGTTTAACAGCAATATCGGGAACAACATGCTACCAGATTAATCTTAATCGAATGAGTGTATTATGGTACCCTACCCTTTGTATCTGTCTCCGGCTTTCCTCTTGGGCGACAAAAAACAAAAAGACAGGCATCAACTGATACCTGTCCCTATCTTAAGTTCATTAGAATTACTATATTGCCCTTAGATAAAGGGCCTACGGTCCCGCAAAATGAACTGAATAATCTGCTATTAAAATCTGCTTTGAAAAGTGGGATGTATATCAAAAGGTAGGAGCAGGTAATTCATCAATTTTCAAACGTAGTAAAATGTACGGTTTTTGTCGCAGGTCTCTTCCATAATGAAATCTCGCCTGCCTATGTAATTGGTTCACAATCACATATAAGTATTGATCCGGACCAATAGAAAACGTATCTGGCCATAAAATTCGGGGATCATGGGCGATGGTTTCCATGATTCCATTCGGCAATATCTTTCGAATACTATCGTTTTCATAATCTCCAGCATAAACGTTTCCTTTAGCGTCCGTGATCATCCCATCAGATGCGCCCTTCTCTCCCCAATACTGCACAAGATCACTTAACTTAAAATCCGGTATCGTTCTGTCTCTTAACGATTCTGTTGAGATCGAGTATAGCTGGCGACTGGTTAATGGACAATAGAATAACATTTTTCCATCAGGGGAAATGGCTATACCATCAGAGGCCAATCGAAACGGAGATGTCGAACCATCCGCGTTTCGATTCATCAAAATTTTACCTTCCACTTTTGGCACAAAATATGGATCGGGTGAGGTCGAGCTTGCTCCATGCAACCGTCTATACGCATTTCCGTTTTCTAAATTTACGACGATAATAGCGCCTGGACCATTGGAAGAAGAATCCGTTATATATGCGAAACCTGCTTTTCCTACACGAAAGTCAAATCGGACATCATTTAGATACGTTGTCGGCAAGACTACATCATCTGCAAATGTATATACTTTTCTAATTGTATTTGTTTCTAAATCTACCGCGACTAATTTTGCGCCGCCTTTAATAGGCTCTGAAAAGTTTGGTGCAGCCGTGTCAAGTACCCACAGGGTTCCCCTTCCATCTGCAACAACACTTTGGACACTGATGAAGGACATAACGATATTCAATGGGTTGATCAAATTCGTTTCTTCATTAGGATAAGGTTGCATCTGACCATCAACAATTTCCGCTACCGTAAATCTAACGTCATCTCCCCATTTTGGAAAGCAAATAAAGGTACGCCCGGTCTCGGATACACTAACGCCTGTAGGCATAGCCCCGTAAAAGGAATGAACGAGTTCTAACTTACCAAAATATTCTTCCATAGGTAACATAGGCTGTATGATGTCCTCCTCAACATAGTTGAATAGATATTACCTATAATTATGTTCAAGACTTTTTCTAATGCCTGGCCCTTAATCATTCTTTTTTTACCTCGATTTTGAAATTGTCCGATACATTTAAAAATACAAAAAAACTTCGGCGTAAGCCGAAGCATGTTGACGTTAACTATATGTGCTCTAGGAAAAATGCTTCCTCCGATCGTCAACGCAAAACTTTGCCAAGCTTATCAGTACCAAAAAGGTTTTATTGTTGGTCCGGTAAACCTAATGCATTGGCTGAAGTTATCGCTTGATCTAAAAATTCCTCTGCTCGGGTCAATTGCTGCCTGGCAATCTCCAACGCTTGTGAATTTGTTGCCACATTAGATTCACTTAACGAGCTTATTGCCTGATTTAAAGCCGTCTGCACCTCAGAAACCGCGTTAGATGCATGCTGCTCCAGCGTATTACTACCACTCGAGTTAAGTGCATCTTCTGCTGGTTTTCTTGCGTTTTCGGTTGCTAGATCAATTTTGTTTTTATTGGGCACCGTGACTCCTCCTTCCATGAGTAAGATCATTCATTTAAACAGAAATAAGTATGGGATTGAGATTTTGTTTATATCCCTGCGACTGTATGGGAATATTCGGATCTTACCTCTCCGGTGATCCATATTAGTATAAGATCCGATGCATTGGAAAATCTAATCTTGATGAAAAAGGAGGGGATCATTTCTGAATGGCTAATCCAACGCTAGCGCCGCACGAATCGATGGAACTGCATGAAGCGTTAAACTTCAAAACGCTCTGCATCGCTAAGTCGAAACTTATGCAAGGCCTGGTCTTTGACCAAGAGCTAAAAGCCTTAATGCAGAAAGACGTAACTCAATCCATACAACAGATCGCTGAGCTGCAAGCAATCTACGCAAGAGCTCCTTTCCAAGCACCCGTTCCAAATAATCCGACACCTATAACACATTAAGGGGAACTCAGATGAATACCGATTATTTAGATCCGATTAATTCATTGAATATGCCGGAAATGGCAGATATGACTTTTGCCATGGACTTCCTTCTTCGTGCCAAGGAGGGTGTACGTAATTTGTCCATCGCCCTGACGGAAACGGCTTCACCGGATGTAAGAGCCCTGCTGCATACTCATCTTAAGCAGGGGATTGCAATGCACCAAGAAATCTCGGAGCTCATGATGCGCAAAAAATGGTTTCATCCTTATGAGTTGAACGAACAGTACCAACTCGATCAGCTTTCGGCGAAAAATACGGTGATGATCGGGCAGATGAATCTGTTCCCGGGTGATACGTCACGTAAAGGGATGTTTGATCGGACCCCAGATGAACATATTGGAGGACATAAAGCATGAAGGCGGTAACGTATCAAGGGGTTAAAAATGTCGTGGTCAAAGAGGTGCCGGATGCGAAGATTGTGAAACCGGACGATATGATCGTAAAGATCACCAGTACCGCCATTTGCGGTTCTGACCTTCATCTTATTCACGGGATGATCCCTAACCTTCAGGAAAACTATGTCATCGGGCATGAGCCGATGGGGATCGTAGAAGAAGTAGGTCCTGGCGTGACCAAGGTAAAAAAAGGTGACCGTGTGATCATTCCGTTTAACATCGCATGCGGAGAATGCTTTTTTTGCAAAAATCAGCTGGAAAGCCAATGTGACAATTCAAACGAACACGGGGATATGGGCGCATATTTCGGCTACTCCGGAACGACCGGCGGATATCCCGGCGGGCAAGCCGAATATTTACGGGTCCCATTTGCCAATTTTACCCACTTTAAGATCCCTGAAAACTGCGAACAACCGGACGAAAAGCTAAGCTTGATCGCCGATGCCATGACGACGGCATTCTGGAGCGTAGATAACGCCGGCGTTAAGAATGGTGATACAGTCATCGTGCTCGGCTGCGGTCCGGTCGGACTCCTGGCCCAGAAGTTCTGCTGGCTGAAAGGAGCTAAGCGGGTCATAGCCGTCGACTATGTCGATTACCGCTTAAAGCATGCAAAGCGAACAAACAATGTGGAAATCGTAAACTTCGAACAGGATAAGAATATTGGGAACACTCTCAAGGAAATGACCAAAGGCGGCGCCGATGTCGTGATTGATGCGGTAGGAATGGACGGCAAGATGAGCGATCTTGAATTTCTAGCCAGCGGTATGAAACTGCAAGGCGGCACCATGAGTGCATTTATCATTGCATCTCAGGCTGTCCGCAAAGGTGGCACCATTCAAGTCACTGGTGTATACGGCGGACGTTATAACGGATTCCCGCTCGGTGACATCATGCAGCGAAACGTGAATATCCGTTCCGGACAAGCTCCGGTCATTCACTACATGCCATACATGTACGAGTTGGTTACGTCTGGCAAAGTGGACCCTGGGGACATTGTTACGCACGTCATTCCGCTCAGCGAGGCCAAGCGGGGCTATGAAGTGTTCGATACAAAAACGGACGATTGCATTAAAGTCATCTTAAAGCCTTAAATATGAATTGATACATGGGAGGACAATCTGAATGGATTCCACATACGCTTTGCATGAGATGCTCGAGGTGCATGAAATAGCTGCGTTCAAGACGGTTTGCATGACAAAATCCAAGACCATGCAAGCTCTGGTAACCGACCCGGAGCTCAAGCAAATTTTGCAACAAGATGCGACATTATCACAACAGCAGCTTCAGGAGCTCGGTGGAGTGCTGTCTAAAGCGACTGTATAGGAGATAAAAAAATGAACCCAATATTAGAACACATGACTGGTCTTAATACGCTGACCGATGACGTGATCGCAATGGATTTTTTGATGAACGCCAAGAGCGGTGTCAGAAACTACGCCATGGCTGTGACCGAATGTGCCACCCCCGAAATCAAACAAATTTTGATGAAACAGCTCGATGAAGCCATAGACTCTCATGAAAAGATATCAAATTACATGGTGCAGCATGGCTTATACCACCCTTACCATATTGCAGAGCAAATTCAGCTCGATCTGAAAAATATTCAGACTGCTATGAACATTCCGTCCTGACACCCTTTTTGATTTTAGCTAGAGACTTCAGTGAACAAAATGTTCCTGTGTCAAGAATTTCAACAATAAAAAAGGCGGATACACTCCGCCCTTTTTTTGGCATCGTCACGAAACACGCATATACAAGCGTTCCTTTACTTAAATCTACTTATTTTTCATCCTGAGACTGTTTATGGACGCTGCTCGCTAATTGAATTAACTATTAGTGAACTCAAGGCTCCAACCTCCATGACATCTCCCAAAAATCAAGCTCAAAGCGACTGCACATCACGAAAATATCTTCCATCCGTTGGTACGTTCCCTCGCTACAGCCTTCTAATAGCTTATCCGTTAACGTCACTAGGGATTGATTGTTGCTGTTGTATTCAGAGGAAGCATATCCTGTGATCCACTCTCCATAAAAAGGATGATCAGCTGCACCTGGCTTTTGAGCAAGGACTTGACCAATCTCCGCATAGCTCCATGAGCAGGCCAGAATGGATACAAGTACTTCTGCTATGCCACCCGCATGGGAAATAGAGAGCATATAGTTAGTATAGGCTGCATTTTTCAGTGCAGGTTTTACCTGGAACACATGATCCTCTGTAATTCCTAATCGCTCCATATAAGAACGATGAATTTTCATTTCACCATTCAGGATGTTATCTACGTTTTTACTAAAAAACTGCATCAATTTGGGGTCGTGCGACTTGACGATACCTAGTGCAAATACACGGGCATAATCGAACAGGTACAAGTAGTCTTGCAGCAAATAATAACGAAATTGTTCAACCGGTAAGGAACCATCTCCGATTCCTTTAACAAAGGGATGCTCGAGACATTCCTTCCACACGGGCTGTGCTGCCTGATATAGTCTCTCTGAAATAGTCAACATGTGTTCCTCCAATTCATAATGTACGTATTAAAAACAAAAAAACGAAACATCCATAGGATGTTTCGCAGACAAATACACTAAAACAAGGGGGTTCGCATGAGCTACCCAAGTACAGTGTTTCATCGTTGCATCCCTACGTTGGCATTATCCAAGTCAGGTAAGGTCGGTTTAACACCCTCTCAGCCGGTTAAGGCTCCCTCGCAAACGGTTGTATGTAGTTGATTACTTTCTTATTCCCATAAAAGAAAAAATAACATCCATTTAGTATATCAAGGGCTGTTAAATATAGTCAAGGCAGATTGTATCGCCCCTCATCACCTTTGGTGACGTATGTAAACGATGAAAACCATCACAACAATGGTTGAGTTTTAGCCACTGTTATGATGTTTTCTATTCTTGCAACTACTGCCGATGGTTTAATGTCCGAGTTTGTTCTTTCCGACAAAAGTGAGTATTCCGTACTGGGAAGTGTTTCTCCAGCTCTCATTGGTCGTATCATTCCACTTGGCTACGCTCTGCTTACCTCCGCCCTGGTTGTCGTTAATTTGAAGCTCGAAACCGAGAACATTTCCTGTTTTGGGCGTCAGTGAATGTAACTGGATTCGGGCTTCTACGAGATATCCTTTATTTGTTTTCTTCACAGCACTTACAAGGCGTCCAGGTGAGGCACCCCCTGCAAAGGTTCCTACATTGTCTGCACTGATTCTGAACTGGGCATCATCATATTGAAAATACGGTGTGCGCTGGTGATTCTCGTCCAGGAAAATCTCAACCGAATCCTGATCCCATGGGTTGATGCTATCTGTGATGATGTTTGGATCAGTGACGTCGATCAGCAGGTATAGATATTCACCTGACCACATTGCGCGAGCCACTGCCTCTGCACCTTCGCTTTGGTTCAACCGGTTTACTTCAATCGGTGCAGCCTTATTCCATGATGTGTCTTTCTTCCCATCAATCTGAACAATCCCTTGTACAGCTTGTGCAGATTTGGGCATAGGGGCAAGCTGAATCACGCCGTATTTGCTTGTATCCTGTTCCTGAGATTGTGTTCGATCATTCCAGTACAGTGGATTATAAGGTTGTGTCCCACTTGAACCGCCATCAGTCACACGGATATCCAATCCGGCTTCATATTCTGATCCGACTTGGATACCACCCCACGGAATGGACAATTCAACCTGATATCCGGCTTTGGTCTCGCGTACACGATATGAACGCTTCTCCACGCCCTCAGCTTTGCCCGACCGCTTAATGATTACATGTCGGTCATCTACTTCATATGAAGTGGTCTTGCCATTATTGAGATCAACAAAGATATCTACTTTGTCATTCACATCTGCCTTCGCATCCTGAACATCCACGAGGATATACAGGTTACTATGATCCCATAAGGTGCGGAAACTGGCTGATCCCGCAGAGTCACCCTTCAGTGGAGTAGACACCGCTTTGTTCCAGAGCGGATCTTGTGACTGTTTTTTGATATCCGGTTTACCCGAAAGTGAGACGGCTCTCTGTGTCAACACAGGCAAGCTGGATTCATCCACAAGTCCCCAGTATGCTTTTTTGGCCTTAAGGGCTGAATCAAACAGCATAGCCTGGTTGTTGTAAGACTTCTCATCTTGGAGTCCCCATAAGGTAACTGAAGAAATGTGGTCTTTGTGTTTTTTGTACAAATCCAACAGTTCCTTATATCGATACGCCTGCTTTACTGCAACTTCATCGGACATCTCTTCACCAAATGGAATTCCGCTATCCACATCCAGTTCCGTGATCTGAATATCCAATCCAAGTTCGGCGAACATGCTGATCGTTTTTTCAATTTCCTTGATGGGCGGGGATTCCAGGTTATAGTGGGATTGCAAACCCACACCATCGATGAGCCCTTTCTCTTTCAGTCGTTTGACCAACTGATACATATGCTCTCTTTTCTCAGGGATTTCCGTGAAGTATTCGTTGTAATATAATTTGGCATTCGGATCGGCTGCACGAGCGAATTCATAGGTTTTCTCAATATAATCCGGACCAATTAGTTCATAAAAGGGACTTTTACGTAAACCGTTGGCATCACCATTGCTATCCGCAATCGCCTCGTTTACCACATCCCAGGCATAGATCTTACCTTTGTATCGGGTCATGACGGTTTCAACGTAATCCTGAATCCGGGCAAGTAGTAATTCTCGACTCGCAGGGTTACCCTGAGGATCCTTGAACATCCACTCTGCTGCATCAATATGCCACAACAACGCATGTGCGCGTACGCCCATACCATGCTCCTCGGCGAACTGAACATATTGATCGGCTGCCTCGAACTCATAAACACCTTCGGAAGGAGACATGTACTTCGGTTTCATCTCATAGGTTGCGGTCAAGCTGTTAAAGTGCTTTGTGAGCAGTTGTCCGTATGCGCCTTCCAACTGCCAGCGATACACCGCTGCACCAATGGGGAAATCATCTTGATACAGGTCCTTCAGAGACAGAATACCTTCTTCAATCTCCAGTTGCTCGGCCAGAGTAAATGATACATCATCCACATAGAACGATAACGTATCTACGCTATCTTCAGAGATGTAGGGTGTTTCGATGAACAAATTCAATTCAGTGGGATCATCGCTATACTGAAATTTTCCGGTGATCTTGTGCCATGTATTCCATTCTGTTTTGGCAATTTTCACGCTACCGATTGGGTTCCAGCTTTCGGAAGTTGTTTTTTTATATGTGGTGAGCTGTAGTGTTTGATCCGTGGTGGGCTCCTGAGTAAGTCTTACATATGCCGCAATTTCGTACTCTTGGTTACGCTTAAGCAGATCCTTCATGGATAACATCGGTCCATGATAGGAACGCTCACGGTTGGCGACCAGCATGCTGGACTGACCTTCGTGTGCTTCCTGCTGTGTCACTGTCAGCCTTTCGCTACCGACACGTGGAGTCCATCCCTGAAGTGTACCGTCTTCAAAGTTTGTGCTCAAATGACCTCCCTCCACTTCCGTAACTGCTTTGGCTGCATGTGAGACATTCGTAAATGGAAGCATGGCGAGTACCAGCACAAGAACCAAGGCCGTTATATTCCATTGGCCTAACCGTTTCATACAATTCCTCCTCTTAATTTGGTCTAAGTATTTCTGAACGGATTAACATCCAGATAAATAGATTATAGCTCTTTAGACAGCGCTTACATATAACAAATTTACAATAATTACAATAAAATGTTATCACTTGGTAATCTTATGTGGGTTTAGGAAGCTGGAGTTCGTTCGCAAGGGATATCAAAAAACCGCTACATATTTGCAAAAATAAAAGACCGTTTCCCGATAAAATACGAGAAAACGGTCATCGTTAGAAAGTATCTTTTTTCTGTTCACTAACAGGCATATAAACTTTGTTTTATAATCGTCCCTCGTGACCCTGATCCTCCTGCACAATTCGAGCTATGTGAATCATCAAATATAATAATTCCTCGTTTGATATGGAGATATCCAGCATATTCTGCACGTAGGTTTTAATCATCTCCGCGCATTTGTATTCAAGCGGATGCTCCTTCACCATGTGCTGAAATATAAAATCTTTCGCCGAATTGCCCAGACGTCCTTCTTGTAAACGCTGGATGAAGAATTGCAAATGTGTGACAAGTCTCACATAATGGATGGAGTTTTTGTTCAATTGCATATCAAAGGTGTATTGTATCAGGTTAAAAATATCTTTTAACATCTTAACGGATTGCATCGTGCGCTCCATATTCTGCTCATGTGTTTGGGCATTCACGAAATGAAAAGCGATATTCCCTGCTTCTTCTTCCGGTAGTTCAATATCCAATTCTAGATTCAACATATGAACAGCTTCAACCCCCAGTTCGAACTCGACAGGATGAAACCTCTGGATCTCCCATAACATGCGATTCTGTAATGCTACACCTTTTTTCCATCGTTCAATGGCAAATGACAAGTGATCCATAAGCGTAAAGAAGATTTGATCGTCAAGAGACAGCTTTTCTTTTGCATTGGTAATCAGTTTGTTTATGACATTCACATGTTTTTCTGGCATGTTTTCGATGGTTCGTACGTAAGCCTGGGCAGACGGATTATTTTGCAGAATGAATCGTTTCTGGATATGCTCTTCATCGAGTCGCTCGCCGACTTTGCCTTTGAATGCCAACCCTTTTCCCATGACAATCATCTCTTGTCCCTGTTCATCTTTGGTCAGAAGCAAGCTGTTATTTAATATTTTGATTACTCTCATGCATTCATCACGATCCTTTATTCTTTCGTGACCGTCTGATCCGAATTTCCGATACATCTGCCATTCTGTTTAATGACCTCTTGATACCACGAGAAGCTTTTCTTCTTCAAACGCTTCAAGTCTTTCAGATCCTGTTCACCGCGGTTTACATAGATCATTCCATAACGTTTCCCATACCCCTGATGTGTGCTTACCACGTCAATAACGGACCAAGGGCAATAACCAATCACATCTACTCCATCTGTTAGAGCCAGTCTGATCTGTTCCAGATGTTTCTCGATAAAATCAATCCGGTACGTATCGTTAATGGTGTTATCTGCCTCAAGTACATCCGGGGCTCCAATGCCATTTTCCGTAATTAGAATAGGGAGACCATACCGTTCACATACCTTACGCAATGTCAGCCTTAGGCCAACCGGGTCGATGACCCAACCATATTTTGTTTTTTCGGTATAAGGATTCTCCGCCGCCCGGTATACTCCCTGCTCACCAAGCATAATTTGCTGATCCCCTGCACGAGCTGTAACATCCGACGCATCGCCCATACTGGCGGCAATGGTTGCCGTCGAGTAGTAGTTGATTGCTACCAGATCGGGGCGGCCAGACCGGATATCTTCCATGTCACCCTGCTCAATAACCGGCTCGATGCCGCGTTCCTGTAAATAACTCCAGAATAATGGATTATACTGTCCCCACACCGATAAGTCGAGAAAACCCCATCCACGAATCGTCTCCCAGTTATGTGCAGCGATTGCATCTGCTGGTTTGGAAGTTGCCTGGTACATGGAAGTCATGTTTAATGCAGGACCAATCTTGCCTTGCGGGAGCATATCATGAAATAGTCGCATCGTTCTGCCTTGAGCTACAAACATGTGATGATTTTGCTGATACAGTTCCTTACTGGAAGGCAGACGTCCGCCTTTTGGTGTACCAATAGCACCTGGATGGAGAATCATCGTATTTTGCTCATTAATGGTCAACCAATATTTCACTTTATGCCCGTAATGTTCAAACAAGATACGCCCATACTCGACGAAGGCATCGATCGTCCCCCGGTTGTTCCACCCTCCGGTTTTCTCAAGCTCGTAGGGTAAGTCGAAATGGTACATGGTCACAATGGGTTCAATACCATGGAGCAGCAATTCGTCAATTAATTGGTGATAAAAATCGAGTCCCTTCTCATTAACAGCCCCTGTGCCTGAAGGCAAGATTCGAGTCCATGCAATTGAAAAACGATATGCTTTGAGGCCCAGCTCTGCAAAAAGCTTCACGTCTTCTCTGAATCGGTGATAGTGATCGCTCGCAACCGTGAAATCGGCGGTTCCAGCCGGATGATCACACATATCGATGACGGACAGGCCTTTGCCATCTTTGTTCCAGGCTCCCTCCACTTGATAGGCCGAGGTAGACCCTCCCCACAGAAATTCATTGGGGAATGGTTTGATCTGTTGATATAACATCTCAAGCACTCCTTCATTTTAAAAGTTGATCATGATATATGACGGGACCATATTACGGTTGTTACGAAAGGTGGATAATGGTTGCTCCAACCTCCACAGGATTCTGCTTCTCCAGCTTAATATCCGAGAAACGCTCCGAATTGGCGATAATGATCGGGGTTATGACTTCATACCCTTCTGCCTTGATGGCATCGATATCAAAGCGGATCAACAAGTCCCCCCGTTGTACGCGATCCCCTACTTTAATGGAAGAGTCAAAATGTCTCCCCTTTAGGTTGACGGTATCCACTCCAATATGAATGAGCACCTCTTCTCCATCATAACCGTTTAATTTGACCGCATGTTTGGAGTCCATGAAAGCCGTAACTTCACCTGCGATTGGTGCATACAGTTCTCCTTTGGAAGGAATAATGGCAGCACCCTTACCCAGTAATCCCAAAGAGAAGACATCGTCTGGTACACGGTCTAGATGGACTAATTCCCCTTGCATCGGGCTGGCGATCGTAAGTGGGCGTAATTCATTTTGGCTCGGTACATTAACATTTGTTATTGTAGAAGACTGTGTGCTTGGGCTGTTGTCTTGAACAGGCTGCCCGGAAAGTGTCTTGTCATCGTTAACGTTGGTATTTCCTTCTTCTTCATCGTCCACTGGATCTTCAAAACCAATGATCCATGTCAGAGCAAAGGTAACGATAAAAGCGATCAGACAAGTCACAATGGCATGAACGATGTTCATCGGATTGCTGCCAATGAATGCAGGTAACGCGGCAAGCCCTGGAGACACGAAGGCATAACGTACTAATCCGGTCAGACCAGCGTATATCCCTGCTACACCACCACCGATCATTGCGGCAATTAAGGGTTTCTTCAGTTTCAGCGTTACACCGTACAAGGATGGTTCCGTGATACCCAGCACAGCGGTGAAACCGGATGAAGCAGCGAGCTGTTTCAGTTTTTTGTTTTTTGTTTTCAATGCTACAGCAAGGGTGGCCCCACCTTGAGCAATATTGGACGCGAGCATTCCGGGACCGTTGATCATTTCATATCCATTTTTGGTCAGTTGGCTAGTTGCAATCGGCGTCATGGCCCATGCGGTACCTGTTACGATCAGGAATGGTTGCAAAGTTCCCATTAACAAAGGGATCAGCCAACTGGCTCTGGCATTAATCGCTTCTGCACCCATCGCAACCAGATCATTCAGGTACGTTCCGAAAGGCCCAATCGCCACCAATGCAAGTGGTGCTGTAATCAATAGTACAATCATTGGTTTCGTGAAAAATTTGATCATTGAGGGCGATACCCGATCCGCGAAACGTTCAATATAAGACATGAGCCAAACGACGATAATAATCGGCAACACGGAGCCCGCGTAATCGGTTAGTCGAACTGGCACACCGATGAAAAACACGTCTTTTCCTTCCGCCATCAGGGCGCTCCATCCCGGGTGTAACAACACGCCGGCAACTGTCATCGCCAGAATGGGACTAGTTTCAAATTTAATGGAAGCTCCATAAGCCAGCAGAATAGGCATGAAATAAAAAGCCGCGTCCGCAATGGTATTAAGGATATAGTAGTTTTGGCTTTCCGTCGTTACGAGGCCTGTCAGCACAAGTACGGCTAATATGGCTTTGATCATACCCGCGCCAATGATTGCCGGAATTACCGGAGTAAATGTTGTTGAGATCACGCTGATGAATCTGGAGATCCAGCTCTGTTTTTGTTTTGGTCCGTTATTTTTGCCAGAATCCGATTTGGATTCCGCACTTCGGGTAGCTGAACCCATCTGCTGAGTGATAACTCGGTAGACCTGCTGCACCTCATTGCCCACAACGACCTGGTATTGTCCACCATTGTTCACAACAGTAATGACACCTGGAAGTGCTTTGAGTTTTTCTGTCTCCGCTTTGGAGATGTCGTGCAGTTCGAACCGAAGTCGAGTTGCGCAGTGCGTAAGCCGAGCGATATTATCCTTCTTCCCAACCAATTCCGTTATCTCTTGTCCCAGCTTGCGATAATCCATACCAATGCCTCATTTCTGAATTTGGATATAAAAAAGACCAAAACGATATGCCTTCCCCTACTCACATAAGGAAAATGCAAAATCATTTTGGTCATGCCTGCTTTACCAGTAACAGCCAAACACTGCTAATATTCAATTCGTTATCGATGTAAACGTTTACTGGATCATAATATCACACAATAAATTAGTTAGCAATCACTTTATTCGACATTTTTCTGCAACATATTTACACCCATGTTATATCAGCACATATTGAAAAAAATCCTACATTAGCTACTATAAAAAAAGCGAATTGAATTTACACCACATTAAATCTAAATGACAGGATGGTGCTAAAAGGTGTCGGTCGTTATATCAACAGATGATTTAGAACTTTCTTGTCCTCATTGTAATGGCGAAAAGCAAGTTAATGAGGAGGACCAAATGGTGCCTTGTCCAAAATGTGAAGGTAAGGGCGTAATTCTAACTACATTAGGACAAACATTACTTCACTTCATAAAAAAACATACTTAAAATAAGTAGAAAGAGACCGTAACTATTATAGTGCGGTCTCTTTCTGTCTTTATCCAATTTATAAACGGTGAAAATGTATCCAATGTACAATCAGGACGTGGTACGCTTGCTTTTCCTTGTTGGATTTAATAAAACATAATATCTTTTGGGCAAATTCTGTTGTCTTTTTTACTATCTAGCTGACAAGCTTATGACCAAATTAGCGGCCTTTTATAGGCTTTCACCCATTCCCCTGCTCAATTGCCTACATACAATACATTAGACTAATGAACAGGAGTGATGTGATATGACATTTTTACCTCCTTTTGGACCTGGTGGAGGGTTTGGCGGACCTGGGGGTCCCGGAGGACCAGGAGGACCCGGCGGATTTCCTGGTCCGCCATCGTTCCCCGGGGGTGGAGGCGGCGGACCACAAGGCGTGCAGGCACCTACAGGGCCGCCACCATCATTCATTCCACAGCAACCCGCTTCGTTATATGCGGTAGATCCAAGAGCCATATCCGGCTGCCTGTTTCGTTACACATATATTTGGCCGGATCGTGGTCCCGGCTTCTGGATGTACCCGGTATTTGTAGGTAGAAATTCGGTGGCTGGCTTCCGTTGGAATGGCTTCTTCTGGCTATACACCGGCATTGATCTGCAGCGAATCAGCTCGTTTAGCTGTTTCTAGAAGTAAATCCCCCTGTATGCGGATTAATCCACATACAGGGGGATTTAGATTTATGGAATATTCACCTTGTCTAAAGCAACTTAATCAGCTTTTCTAGCTCATCAACCAAACTCTTTGCAAGTTCAAAATTAGTATCTTTTAAAGCCAATTCAATTTTCATTTCAACAGACTTTTTCTTTTGTTCATTTTCTAGATAGTTTTCATTAAAATGACTCGTATAAATCATCTGTCTGA
Source organism: Paenibacillus sp. FSL H8-0283 (assembly GCF_045040675.1). Classification (NCBI taxonomy): domain Bacteria; kingdom Bacillati; phylum Bacillota; class Bacilli; order Caryophanales; family Paenibacillaceae; genus Paenibacillus; species Paenibacillus sp. FSL H8-0283. The sequence goes on along the minus strand of NZ_CP150295.1, from coordinate 3,640,291 downwards.
ATTCTTCTATACTCATTTTACTAATCGTTTTGTCCTCGATAATCAAAACATAATCCATACCATTTACAACCGAATAGAAATCATGAGAAATCATGATAATCGCACCTTTGTAGTCTTCAATGGCTTTCTCCAATGCGATTTGTGTATAGATGTCCAGATGGCTTGTCGGTTCATCTAGGAGCAATACGTTGGCTTGACTGGCAGAAACTTTAGCCAATTGAAGCATGTTTTTTTCTCCACCAGATAAAGATTCAATCTTTTGATCAAGGATTTCTCCTTCAAAGCCATAGTTTGGAAGATATGATCTAATTTCATCATACGTTTGAAAGCCGGAATCAATGAATTCATTTAGTATGGTATTCGAATCTTTTAACATTTCGCCTTGAACCTGAGATAAATAGGCCACTTTAACATCGGTATTTATTTCAATGGAATCCTGATTGTTTTTAAAGATTTCTCGAAGTAATGTCGTTTTCCCGGTACCGTTAGGACCGATCAGGGCTACTTTATCTGTTGATTTGATCTCAAAGTTCACATTTTCCAAAAGCAACTCGTCAAAGGAAACGTTATAGTTATTGACGTTAACCACAACGGTATCTTCCATTTCCTTATCAATCCCAAAACGGATATTCGGCTGTTTGATATCGACAAAGGGTTCTTTTATTCGACGTGCTTCCAATCTCTCTTGAAACTTGACTCTGGCTTTTAACGCTCTTCCTCTGGAGGCTTCCGAATTATACGTGGCGATCTCTCTAAGATTGTCGATGATGTGATCGTATCTCTCAATCTCCTCAGCTTCAGCAACTGCGATTTCTTGCAGTTCGATCTTAGACTGAAGCAGTGAGAAGTTATAATCGATATATCGCCCGTCAAACTCTTGGAGCTCTGTGTTTTCAAGGTGTATGATTTTGTTGAAACAATGGTTCAACAGATACCGGTTGTGCGTAACGACCAGCAGCATTCCCTTGTGGGTGTTAATCAATTTTTTTAGCGCGTTCAGGTTTTCAAAGTCTAAAAATACATCGGGTTCGTCCATAATCATGAAGTCGGGACGATTCAGCATTTCCTTCATCACTTGAATAAGTTTGAATTCCCCGCCGCTTACGGCTGATATACTAAGATCTTTGAGCTTCATGAGGTTGGCAAGGTTTAATTGTTTATTGATGTTTTTTTCGAAATTATCCCCATCCATCGCTTCGAAGGCATCCAAAGCCAATTGAAGCTTTTCCATCAGGGAATCCATATCCGATGTGGTGGCCATCTCCGCATAAATTGCTGTAATTTCATCTTGTATCTTGATGAATTCTTCTGCGATATATTCAAAAACGGTCATTTCTTTTGTTTTATCTACTTGCAAAAACTGACTCACATACCCGATTCTGCAATCGGGGTCTATCTCTAACTTGCCCTCGAACAAATATCGTTCCGGATCCATCAGGATATCGATCAATGTACTTTTTCCACTGCCGCTTGTTCCGATAAAAGCACAATGTTGTGCCTCTTCAAACGTAAATGAAATGTTTTTATATAGTTCCTTTTGTGGAAATGAGAAGGATAGGTTTTCAACTTTTATCATAGTGTTACCTTTCTTTACAACTAAATTGGTGGCTAATATTAAATATATTGTCGAACACAGACTTTTAGAGTAACACTGTTTACCACCAAGTACAATCGATTTTTAGCACTTACCCTCACTTTGAAACTCTAATACGTTCTATAGAATGATGGCTAGTGGACGGTGGTTTCTTCGTAAAACACTACTGACATACTGTTGTCAGTAGTGTATTTGTATAGTTGGAGTAAGCAATTGTAAAGGAGTAGAAGTAAATGCGAAGTGTTTTTGGTCCAAAATGTATTACTTATTATAGGAAGGATGATATCTCGTGAATTTTGCTTCTTTGCGTATCATTACTGATGACGTGGATCGTCTCGTCGAGTTCTATGAGAAAATCACGGGTGTTTCGGCGGAACGCCCTGCACCTGTCTTTGCCGAACTCGTTATGCCATCGTGCACTCTAGCGATCGGCCACTCCCAGACGGTGCAACTATTTGGCGCTGGTTCCGCTGTGGCAGCCAACAATCGTACTGTCATTATTGAGTTCCACGTCCACGATGTTGATGCCGAATACGAGCGCTTGAAGCCGTTTGTCGATGAGTGGGTAAAGGAACCTACCACAATGCCGTGGGGGAATCGTGCTGTGCTGTTTCGCGATCCTGACGGTAATCTGGTTAATCTCTTCACGCCGGTGACCGAGGAAGCAATCCAACGGTTCAGTGGTAGGCTATAAAGGACAGTTGAAATGAGCTCACCAGAGGGAGGCATGCTTTCTAACGATCTCAATAAATGCTTCTACTTGGGGAGAGATCCACTTGTTTTTGGGATACAGCAACTGTGTAGCTAGATTTTGTTTGTACTGCTGACCTGAAAGTTTTTCCTCCTTCAGCTCCTTCTCTACCGTAATTCGAGGTAACAAGGATATGCCCATGCCGCTCAATATCGACTGTTTCACAGCTTCAATACTCCAGAATTCAATATTGGAAGTAATCCCAATCTGATACTCTTCAATGCATTGTTCAAACAATGTGCGATAACCGCAACCTCTTTCGGTAAAAAGTAAATTGCTTCGTACAATGTCCCGTTGTAGCTCAAATGAATTGGGGTACAGCAGCATCATGGGCTCCTCAGCCAATTTCTCACTGTACAGATTGGGGTCATGCACCTCTGTCCCCAGCATGAAGGAAATATCACTTTTACCTTGCATCAAATTCTCTTTATAATATACGGAATCTAATTGGTGCCACTCGATATTGACATGAGGATGCAATTTTTTGAATTCCTCAATAATAGGTGGAAAACGATAAATCAACAACGTTTCCCCAATACTGATCACGATATTACCCGTTAATTCCCCTTGTGCAGCAGTCACTTCCTTAATCATGTGATACAGGTCAAGCATTTTTTGGGCATGTGGCAACAATTTTTTCCCAGTCTCCGTTAAAATAACCCGCTTACCAATTCGATCAAATAAAGGGTAGTTAATCTCCTCTTCTAACGCCTTAATATGCAATGTAATTGTAGATTGCGCGTATCCAAGATGTTCAGCAGCTTTGGTAAATCCCTCGTGTTCCACAATTGTAATAAATGTGACCAAATGACGTATTTCCATCATTGGCTCCCTTCTTTTTAACATCATTAAAACTGATCGTTTACATATAAACTATCAATTTAACTAATGGAAAGCAATCGTTTATATTCAATGTAGCTCATTAAGAGCCCATTTCATTTTTAATCTCAATCGTTTATGGAAGGGAGTAATCACTATGCAAACAGCAGCAACGTCATCCATCTTGATTAATGGATATCGAATCGCTTATGAGCAATACGGAGAAGGCTCTCCCATATGGCTCCTTCACGGAACACCCTCTTATAGCTATGAATGGAGAAAAGTAATACCCGCTCTGGTTCAAAAAGGATACAAAGTCTACGTTCATGACCTTCTGGGATATGGAGCATCCGAAAGACCACTCGAAGCAGATACTTCTGTGGCAGCACAATATACGCTGTTCAGTCAGCTTTTAGACGAACTTGGAATGGATCGTTTACATGTCGCAGCCCACGATCTAGGTGGAATTGTTGGCCTCCAACTGGCTCAGGAACAACCTGAGCGTGTACAATCGCTTACGTTACTCAACATGCCCAGCTATGATTCGTGGCCCTCACCAACCTGGAAGAAAATTATTGAAGAACAGCTTGAACAGGTTGAACAAATGCCCCGTGCTGATTTTGATACCATGCTAAAGAAACAATTACCCATGGCAGTGTATAATAAAGAGCTTATGACTGGCGATACACTGGATGCATATCTGGAACCTCATGCAGGTTCATTGGGCAAAGCCTCTTTTTTCTCCCATCAGGTAGCTCACTATAATGCAAAATATACTGAATCCTATGGAACAGATTTACCCAAGCTGAAGGTTCCCGTTCAAATTTTATGGGGGGAAGAAGATGAATGGCAGCCCCTCGCTTATGCAAAGAGGCTTGTCCAGGATATTCCCCATGCCTGCCTGCATGTCATTCCCAAAGCAGGTCATTTCGTTATGGAAGATGAACCTGGGCAATGTTCCGATTATATCGACCGTTTCTGCAATGAGCATCCATGAGTATATTTGTATATTGAACAGAATGTCTTAGAGAAAAATTAAGCGTTCCACTGGCATAAAGCTGGTGGAGCTTTTTTTGGTTAATGACAACGTTTCTTGATGCAAGACGTAACTTCTACATTCGGGTTGAGTGCACTGGTACTACAAATGATCATATTCTCCTACGTATATGTATATACAAATTTAGTGTTAGTCTTCATTTCCCCCTTCAATATTACGATAAATAGTATGGGGTTATACGAATAACCATATTTACTTTATTACATCCAAGGGGGAACCGTACGTGAGACAGACTCGCAAAAAAAAGATGGATTTAAGGTTCAAACTGTATTTGATTATTCTGGTTCCGCTACTGGCCATGGGCGGTCTAATCATATGGGCCACCATCGACTCCAGTGAAAATGCATCATTAATGACCATGCAGCATAACAATCAGCAGCTGGCTGTGAATACCGCCTCTCAACTAGGTCAGGAGTCGGAATTAATTAAGACATTATCTTCTACTGCTTCAGAGGAGAGCAACGAATATAAAAGTCTTAGGGACGAACTCGTTAAAGTTAGGCTTCAATCGGGAGCCTTGTATGTTTATATGTATAACAAAACTTCGGACGGGTGGATTTACACCGTGGATGGAGCGGATTGGAATGATACAGAGTATAGTCCTTACGGCACTGCAATGGAATTCAATCCCCAGATTCAAGAACGCTTGTTACGTGGTGAAGTCGTCACAACAGGCATTGTAGATGATCCAACCTGGGGACAGCTATTGTCCTCCTTTACACCAATCAAGGATTCGCAAGGTACTGTCATTGGCTATCTGGGCATTGATATTTCTGCTGAAGCAGTGAGTCAAGTCTCCGCGACATCTGTGAATAATGCTTATCGGACCATAATCCCGATTTTTGTGGTTGTACTGATTCTTTCTTTGGTCATGATGTTATTCGTAGTACGAGGTATTCTTAGACAAGTACGCGATATTAAGTCAAGTCTCGAGCAGGTTGCTGATGGGAATCTTACAGTCGTATCCACACATATGTCCAATGATCAACTCGGTGACATTAGTGATTTGATTAACATCATGGTTGCCCAATTGACGAACATTCTGATGGGAATACAGCAAGGATCAAATACATTACAGCAGTCATCAAAAGATATTTCGGAAACCGCTCAGACAAACCAGCGTCAGAGCGAAGAACTTTCCAGAGCGATTGAGGAGATTGCCATAGGTTCAATGAAACAGGCTGAAGAGACAGAACACTCCGTCCAGCATTCAGAGAATCTGGGCAAAATAATGGATGAAGTAGGTTCATATGTGAAACAGTTTACTTATACTTCAGAGCAGCTATCTTCTGTTCAAGTACAAGTTACACGTGAACATGAGGTTCTACTTGAGAAGGGCAGAGAGAATGCCAAGCGTGTTGAGCATCAACAGGATATTTCCAGGTCTCTGACGACTCAATCCGAACTCGCTTCCTCTATTAGCGGTCAAATTCACAACATTTTAAAACAAACTCAAATTCTATCCCTGAATGCTTCAATTGAAGCTGCCCGAGCTGGAGAAGCGGGTAAAGGCTTTGCAGTCGTTGCTGGGGAAATGGGACAGCTCGCTCAACAATCCGAACGTTCGATCCAGGAGATTGATGAGATCCTGGGTTCATTTGTTCAAGAGATACATCGGATGGGCAGTCATTTTGATGCAAATATGGTAGCTGTTAAAGAACAGGAGAAACAGATCGCTGATTGTCTCCAGGCATTTGGACAGGTTAGCCGCTTATCGACCGAAGTGCATGAGTTGGCTCAGAGTTTAGACAGCCGGACGATGGACATGCACTCTATTCGTCAGGAGTTGGAACAGAATCTCAGTTATATTGCTTCCGCAACCGAGGAAACTTCAGCCATGGCCGAAGAAGTCACGGCTAGTGCTGTGGAGCAGCAGCGATCGGCAAACGAACTGTCGAACATCTCCGGGGAACTCGCTGGTCTTGCAGGCAACCTCAAATCATATTCCGATCAATTTCAGATCGAAGTCACTAAATAATTTCCCAATCTCATTAAGGGTGTTGTTAGATGACAATTTAGAATCGCCGCCGGAAACGTAACTTTCTTGGAGCGTTAATTTTTCGGAGGACTCAGGGTTCTGATCAGCAGCTTCCACCAACGAATTAGGAGATTCGTCACGTTGACTTAATAATGATTCCTCATTTATAATTCGAACATTAAGAGCCTGCCAGACATGACTTACCATGGATGCCTGGGATATCGATCTGTAAACAAACTCAAACTCAACAGTGAAAGATGTGAATGCATTATGGTTAAAGAGAAATTATATTACGGTAAAGATATCGAGGTTATGTTTAACTCGGATGTTTGCATTCATTCCGGTATTTGTGTAAAGGGCCTTCCTGCTGTTTTTGATTTAAGCAAGCGTCCTTGGGTTGATCCTGATGGTGACACTTCGGAGGCCATTGCCCGGCATATTGACACATGTCCAAGCGGAGCATTGACGTATAAGCTTCTGGACGGTGAATATTCAACAAAGAAAGAGGATGAACATGCATAACGTAGAACATGAACCTGCCAATAAAAGATTCCTTATTCAAGATAACGGTGACATTGCTGCGGTGATGACCTATGTAATCTCGAGTCCAGAGCTATACATAATTGATCACACTTTGGTAGAAAATGCTTACCGAGGACAAGGGCTTGGCGATGAACTTATCAAAGCTATGGTGGAATACGCGCGGGAAAACGGTATTAAGATTTTACCTCTATGTCCGTTTGCCAAGGGACGTTTCGAACGTATTTCCGAATACGCGGATGTTCTCCATCAATAAAACGAATATTCGCAGCTAATTTTCATGTGGTTATACAACAATAAAAGGCGTCTATATCATTTTCTGAATGATATAGGCGCCTTTTTCTTTTTACGTATCCTACTTTACTTTACTATATCGCTTAATCCAACAATAGTTTCAAACGGTCGCAACACCAGTGGCAGCAAGCCATTCTCATAGTTGGTAAGCCAGATCTCTGAGAAGTTGAGGCCAAGCTCATCTTCCTCAAGCTCCACCATGTGTTCAGAAAGATTGATTACTACCAGCACCTGTTGATCTGCCAGTGTACGTGTATATGCATATACACTCGGATGATCCGGCATATGAAGCTCATAGATCCCATAAGTCAGCGTATCGTGCTCTTTTCGCAGCTGAATCATTTCTTTATAAAATTGAAGAATAGAACGTGGTTCCTGGAGTTGTTTCTCTACATTAATATTAATGTAATTGTCATTCACCTTCAGCCATGGTGTTCCACTGGTAAACCCGGCCTCTTTGGCCGAAGACCACTGCATCGGTGTTCTGGAGTTATCGCGACTCGAAGCCCAGATGATGTTCATGATCTCCTCATGCGACATCCCCTCTTCGCGTTTGATCTGATATAAATTCCGATCGGCTATGTCGTTATAATCCGCTATGGATGGGTAAGCCACGTTTGTCATGCCTATCTCTTGCCCCTGATATATGAAAGGTGTGCCTTGCATGAAAAAGTACATGGCTCCAAGTGCTGTGGCACTTTCATACCAATACTCCGTATCATTTCCCCAAGATGAAACTTTGCGAGGCTGATCGTGATTTTCAATAAATAAAGCATTCCAGCCGACGCCTTCCAGTGATTTTTGCCACTTGGTCAAGACGTTTTTCAGTTTGGGAACATCCAGTTGCCTGTCTGTACTGTTTTTCCAAAGGTCCAGGTGTTCGAATTGAAAGACCATATTAAATTTCCCTCTGACTTCACAGATCCAATCCAGCAGATCTTCTTGGTCCTCTACCTTAACTCCATTTGCTTCCCCAACAGTCACGACGTCATATCTGGATAATGTGTTCTCTTTCATTTCTTGCAGATAACTCTGGATTCCCTTCACATTCATATGCTTTTCAAAAGAGGAGATGTATTTGACGCCTTCTCGGATTGGCATATCCAAGAGGCCCTCTTCTTTGTGAATATGGCTGATTGCATCCACACGGAAACCATCAATCCCTTTATCCAGCCACCAATTCATCATTTCATATATGGATTTCCGAACTTCTTTATTTGCCCAATTCAAATCCGGTTGTTTTTTGGAGAACAGATGGAGATAGTACTGTCCGGAGACTTCATCATATTCCCAAGCAGAACCGCCAAAGATGCTCTCCCAGTTGTTCGGTTCGTCCCCATTCTTCCCATCTCTCCAGATGTACCAATCCCGTTTGGGGTTATCCAGCGAAGCTCTGGATTCAATAAACCACGGGTGTTCGTCACTTGTATGATTGATCACCAAGTCCATAATGAGTTTCATGCCGCGAAGATGAACTTCATACAGTAATTGATCAAATTCCGCCATCGTGCCGAATTCATCCATAATGGAACAGTAATCGCTGATGTCATAAACATTATCGTCGTTAGGTGACTTATACATCGGACAGATCCATATCAGATCAATACCGAGATCTTGAATATAATCCAGTTTAGATATGATCCCCTGGATGTCACCAACCCCATCTCCGTTGGAATCCATAAAACTTCTCGGATAGATTTGATAAGCTACTGCTTCTTTCCACCATACTCTTTTCATTGAATACAATCCTTCTTTCTTGAGAACTGAACATTATATAACGTATTATGCTTTAATCATGGATAAGGTACATCTTGGCTTCATATGGACGTAATTCGCTCTCCGAGAGTTCACCTGTATAGTTAGTTATCAAAAGCCGATGGGACCCTGTCAATTGCTCCTGAAGGGGAAGTTCAGTCGTATATCCCTGGAAATTGCATACCACAAGAATTGTCGTACCGTTCAGCGTTCGGGTATATGCAAACACGTCTGGGTTCTCTGGAAAGATCAGCTCATAATCACCATATACAATGACTTCATGATCTTTTCGTAATTGAATTAACTTCCGGTAATAATGGAATATGGATTCGGGATTATTCAAACTTTCCTCGGCATGGATCTGCTTATAATTTGGATTCACCGTAATCCAAGGTTCCCCTTGTGTAAAACCCGCGTTATCTGAAGTATCCCATTGCATAGGTGTGCGTGCATTATCACGTCCCTTGGCGTAGATCGACTCCATCACGCTTTGTTCAGGATAACCTTTCCCCATTCTTTCCTTATAAAAGTTGAGTAATTCAATATCCCGATAATCCTCGATCGCATATTGAACATTCGTCATACCCAGCTCTTCACCTTGATATATGTAAGGCGTACCTTGCATGCCATGAAGAAGGGTAGCCAACATTTTAGCTGATTCAACTCTGAATTCTCCATCATTTCCCCAACGTGATACGATTCGAGGCAAGTCATGGTTATTCCAGAACAGACTGTTCCAAGCATCACCCTTGAGCTCCGTTTGCCACTTGGACAGCACTTTTTTTAATGCCATCACATCCAAAGGTTTAAGATCCCACTTTCCTTTGCCTTCTTGTTCATCCAAACTGATGTGTTCAAATTGGAATACCATTGAAAATTCACTGCCGTCTGGGTTGCTATACAGTTTGGCGATTTCCGGAGTGGCGCCCCATGTTTCTCCAACCGTAAGCAGGTCTTCTGTTTTTTGAAACGTCTCCTTGCTCAGTTCCCTGATGTATTTATGCAGATTAGGTCCGTTTCCCGTAATTTTCAAATCCGGTTCTTTACCAATTAAGTCGATCACGTCAAGTCGAAAACCACCCACACCCTTGTCGATCCACCAATTGATCATGTTGTATATCTCCTGCCGGACTTTGGGGTTTTCCCAATTGAGATCAGGCTGTTTTACGGAAAAAAGATGCAAATAATATTGCCCGATCTCAGGCACCCATTCCCAGGCTGAACCACTGAAGGTAGACCCCAAGTCGTTCGGAGGCGTTCCTTCAACACCATCTCTCCAGACGTAGTAGTCATGGTAAGGATTGTCTTTACCTTTTTTGGCTTCTAGAAACCAGGGATGTTCATCCGAGGTATGGTTCAACACCAAATCCATGATGATCCGAATGTCTCGTTTCTTGGCTTCAAGAATTAACGTTTCCATATCTTCCAAAGACCCAAACATCGGATCGATGTCCTGATAATCTGAAATATCATATCCGTAATCATCTTGAGGAGACTTGCAGACAGGTGATAACCAGATCGCACCAATGCCGAGTTGCTGCAAATAATCCAATCGAGACACAATGCCCTCCAAGTCTCCGATTCCATCACCGTTTCGATCTTGAAAGCTGCGTGGATATATTTGATATACAACAGTTTCTTTCCACCATTTTTTATTTTCCATGTTCCATTCAACCTTTCTAAGGCTATTCTTTGACCGATCCTACGACAATGCCAGTCACAAAGTATTTTTGCAGCAAGGGATAAATCAGCAATAGCGGGATAACAGCAACTACGATTTTGGCTGCGTTCAGGTTTTTGTTCGAAATTTCAGTCAGGTTGCTGAGTTCACTGGAATTGGTGCCAGCTTGAAGCAAATCGGCAATATTCACGTTAAGGGACTGAATATAGGTCATTAGCGGGTAATTGCTAACTTTGGTCATATAGATCAAACCACTGAAGAAGTCATTCCATGTACCCACGATACTGAACAAGGCGACTGTCGCCAGCGCAGGAATGGACACAGGGACATACACTTTGAACAAGACCTGAATGGGATTTGCTCCATCGATGAATGCTGCTTCTTCAAGCGCCTTAGGTACAGCGGAGAAGAAATTCATCACGAGAATGACACTGAATATGGGGACAGCGCCTGGCAGAACGAGTGCCCATATCGTATTCAGCATGTCCAGGTTTTTGATCAGCAGGTAACTCGGAATCATGCCTCCGCTAAACAACATGGCAAAAATCATGATATTCATATAAATGTTTCTGCCTTTGAAATCCCTCTTCGATTTGGATAGCGGATAAGCCATTAAAATAATCAAAATCATGTTAAGCACAAGAGTAAGCGCGACACGTAGAACAGATATGCCAAAGGAACGCCAGAACTGTGCATCATCAATAATTTTGGTATAAGCCGCTGTTGTAAAATTGACCGGAACGAGACCTACTGCATTTGCGGATACCGCCTCGCTGCTGCTGAATGAAATGGCGACGATATTCCATAACGGAAGAAGGCAGACCAATGCCAGCACGATGACGATGGCATAGATGACAAACCGGCCAATTCGATCTTTGAAGTTTGCAGAATAGGACACAGGTTTGGCCTCCTTAGAATATTTTTCGATCCGTATATTTTTTGGCTAACTGGTTGGCAGACAAGAGCAAAACAATGCCGATTACGGACTTGAACAAACCAACAGCTGTACCGAAGCTATACTGTCGCCCAACAAGACCGATCCGATAGACATAAGTATCCAGAATGTCGCCTGACTCATAGACAACCGGGTTATACAGATTATAGACTTGATCGAAACCGGCGCTCAGAATGTTGGTCAAGCTCATTACGCCCATGAGCAGAATAATAGGCAGCATGCCTGGCAATGTAATATGCCATACTTTTCTCCACCAACTGGCTCCATCCATTCCTGCCGCTTCATACAGACCGGGATCAATGGACGTAATGGCAGCCAGATAGACGATGGAACTGTAACCAAATTCTTTCCATACATCAGTTCCTATAATCAGTGGCTGGAACCAGGTGTTACTGCCAAGGAAATTAATATTTTCGAGGCCAAAAAATGCCAACATTTGATTCACAATACCATCCAGACTGAACATGTTGACAACGACGGATGCCAGAACAACCCAGGATAGAAAGTGTGGCAGATAAACAATCGTCTGCACGGATTTTTTAACGTATTTGATACGAATTTCATTTAATAAAACGGAAAAAATGATGGCCATCATCGTTCCGAGCAGAATCTTGCCAATCGCAATCACCAACGTATTGCTGACGACCTGCGCGATATCCGGCAGCTTGAACATATACATAAAATGCTTCAAGCCTACAAATTCAGAGCCGAACATGCCCTTGGCCGGTATATAATCCTGAAACGCTGTAATGATACCGACCATTGGAACATAGCTGAATACAAGCAAAAATAAAATGCCCGGAATCATCATCATATGGTACATGGCACCTGGGCCGAGCCGCCCTCGCGCTTTCAAATTCCCCTGTTTCATGGATGAACCCCTTTCGTTGAAGAAAGGCTGCGTATCGCAGCCCTTCCACTTTTCATGGATATTATTGTTTCGATGCGATCTCGTCTTCAATTTCCTGAATGACTTGATCACCACCCTGTTTCTTCCAGTTGCTCACGAATGTATCGAAGTAATCGAGCGATTCTGAACCCGTTATGATTTTGATAAACGATTCCTGTTCCAACTTCGTCAGATTGGCCCACGTCTGTTTCATGCTTGGTGTAGTGCCAGAGAAAGCAGGTGTCATCCATACAAATTTGCTTTCTTGTGTCAGTTTGTCGATTAGTCCCACTCCGTTGATCCGCGAATGATATTTTGACCAAGCAGTCACATCATCCGTATCCATGTCGCTCAAATAGGTTTTGATGCTTCCGATATTGTTCTTCGATTCGGTAGTGCGAACCTCATCCAGGGAAATCTCTCCTTTGATTCCTCGAACAACATCAGAGTAATCATCCAGCAGCGATGTAGCCGAGTTGACTTCGATATTAAAAGGTCTCGTAGATCCGTCTACCCCGGTCTCCTGATATTTGGCAGCTTCCGGCATGGTTGTTGCGGCATCTTTATCATTGGCCAGTTTATCGTAGAACAGGTTTACAATCTTAACGGCCAGTTCAGGGTGTTCATAACCCTTTCTCACCACGATAAACTGATTGGATGGATTGGCATGCGCCACGTTGACCTTGCCGTCTGCATCTTCCAGCGTATAAGCCGAGAATTTCGCATTTTTATCCATCTGTTTTGCACTGATCAGTCCCCAGTCAGGGATATGCCACGGTCCAAAGGCAATACCGCTTTGGCCATTGGCGTAGAGTGCGGTAATATCATCAAACGTGCGGGTTCCGAATTGCGGGTCGATAATACCATTCTTGAACCAATCCGCCATGGTACCCAGCATTTTCTTCGTTTCTTCTGTTGTGGAACCATACACGATTTTGCCGTCTTCACCATTCATCCAATATTGCGGGAAGGCTCCCTCGGTTGAGGCCACACCCAGCATCGTATAAGCAGAGCCATTATAATCTGTTGTATTCATCGTGTTCACAAATGGAATACCTACCGGGTTCCCGGATTGACCAGGATCTCTTTTCAGGAATTCCAGTGCTGTTTGCTCCACCTCATTCAGCGAAATGGCGCCGTCTCCATCTGCATCAAGTTGAATCCCCAGCAGATCCAGCCAATCTTGACGGACCCAAACCATCGTTGGTGCGGAATCCAGGGAAGTCGCCGGAAGTCCCATCAAACGTCCATCAATCGTTGCATTGTCTAATGCTCGGCCGTCGTAGGAATCGTACATTTGCTTGATATTATCCGTGGCATATTGATCGTAAATGGATGTCAGATCCTCAATCAGGTCGTTATCCACCAGCTCTTTCAGTTCATCTTTGGAATCAACACGCATCATGTCAGGCAATTCCCCGGATGCGATGGCAAGCGATACTTGACGACTATAATCTTCACCATTGGCTTCAAATTGATCTGTAATCTGAGCGTTAAACGTGTCTTTGACCAGCCGAGTATATGCGTTGTTCTCATAGGTATCACCAGTCGGCAGTTTTGGGTTGGCTGTGGTTACCCGTCCCATGGTTACGGTAATTTCGTCTTTATAGGCACTGAACGGATCTCCAGGCGTTACCTCATATTTGCCTGCTTCCTCTGCAGTAGGAGGATTGGAAGTGCCTCCGCATGCCGCTAGGGCTGCAACCATCAAGGCGGACATGGACAGCACGGCCAGACGCTTTGTCACCCGTTTGCTTTTCATAGACCATTTTGTTCTCATCTAGTTCGATTCCCCTTTATTCTGATGTTCAATATATTTGTTTGCGCTTTCATTATAAAATGAAGTGAAGGCCAATCGAGATAGGGATTACACGTCCGTTTGGATAGAGAAATGGTTACAGTTTTCAGTCCGTATGATGAAGTATGGTTAACTTGTGATCATTTACCCTACCTACTGACTAACATTTGTCTATCTACCCCTCTTCTCGATCAAAACAAAAGCCGGCAGCTCCTAAAACAGGAAGCTGTCGGCTATTTATTTCCTCTACCTAGCTGCCGATATTCGCTTGGCAGAAGACCTGTCAGTTCGCGGAAAATCCGGCTGAAATATTTTTCATCCGTATAACCCACTCGCTCCGCAATCCAGAAAATCGTATTATTCGTATTGAGCAAGTACTCTTTGGATTTCTCTACCCGGATGAAGCGGGAGTACTCATTAAAGGTTTTCCCCATCAGATCTTTGAAACATTGACTGAAGTAACTTCGGCTGATATTGAGTTGTTGGGAGAGACCTGAAGCTGTATAGGCCTGTTCCAAATCCTGCTGCACGATCATCACTGCTTTTTTCACGGCATCGATGATTTCCTGTGAGTACGAAGTCTGTTCATCAGCCTTGCGAATGCTTGCAGCAGTCTGTTTGATCCATTCTTCAACCTCGTACCAAGACTCGAAAGAATGGATCATCGCGATTCTTCCAAGCGTAGTTTGGGCAAAAAGGTGGTTCCATTCCATCACGATTGAGTACAGCAATCCCATCAACTGACCTTTATGTAATCGTAAGGATATAAACTGATCAATGAGTTGATTGTAGTAACTGTCATGGTGGGTCCATGGGGTTTGGAACCAACTTTGTTTAATCCGGTCAAGGTCCTCATCCTGCGGTTCTTTTGAAAATGTATCTTCTTCATTCATGGAAATGGTAATGACTTGGTTATTGGGATTGTACGCATAGAATAAAGTCGTCTCTGTATAATTCCTAATCCAGTTTTTGATTTGCGACCATGTTCGCTCTTGTACATCAGACAAAACTAACAACGTACACTGGGGAACGTGATGCAGGCCTTCCTTCAATTGATGAAATAGTTGATCCTCTTCGGACGGGGGTGCAGCCCACATGCAGCTATTACGCTCAACCTCCCATCTAATCTCATCTTCATGCGCAGTTAGCTCCATTGGCCACTTCTGCTCTGATTTACGATCCTGTGAAACAAGTGCATACACATTTCGATAATGGACATTGATTTCATCCAGCGATGGCATCTTTCTTATCGTGCTTGTCAACCCGTTAATTCGGGTATGAATCCGTTGCAGAACATGTTCGAATTGCTCTTTCTCCAGCTGCACTTTGGCTATATAATCGATGGCTCCGAGTCTTAGCGCTTCCTGGATATAATCGAAATCCTGATGCAGTGTTAACACAACAATATGAAGTTCTGGATAGAGCTGCCTCGCAGCTCGCATCAGTTCAATCCCTGACATGACGGGCATCGCAAGATCCGTTAGCATCAGATCGACTGGTTGGGTTTTTAGGAAATCCAGCGCTTTCGCCCCGTTGCTGGCCTCTCCTACAACCTCCATGTTGAACTCGTTCCATGGCATCGCAGAGCTAATGCCTTTGCGTACCAGCTTATCATCATCTACAATCAATACCTTAATCATGCCGAGATATCTTCTCCTTTAATAGGCAATACGAGCAGTATGCTTGTCCCTGTTCCCAATTCACTCTCGATCACCAGTTGTGCTTGGTCCCCGTACTGTGCCTTTAACATGCGGTGAACATAATTGAGACCGATGCCCATCCCTACTTTTTGTTGTTCAGCTTCACGATTGTTCAGCAGATTATGAATGGTTTCCTCAGTCATACCTGCACCATTATCTTGTATCATAATGTTCAACGTTGAAGTGCATGTCACTTCAATCTGAATAAAACCTTCGTCACTTAATCCATGATATAACGAATTTTCAACCAGCGGTTGCAGAATAAAGCGGGGCACAGGAATTTGAAGTACTTGTTCATCTGCAGTAATGCGGACGTCAAATTCAAAGTCATAGCGAATTTGCTGCAAAATTAGATACTGTCTTAGGGCATCGATCTCCTCTTCCATAGTGGATACTTGCCCTAATTTGCCTAGATTGTAATAGAGCAGCTTGTTCAACGATTGTACCAGCTTGTCGATCTCCCCTTGTCCGTTCATGACGGCCAACCAGTGTACCGTATCGAGCGTATTCATTAGAAAGTGCGGGTTGATCTGATAGAGTAGCTTTTCCACTTCCAGGTCTGCACGAATCTTCTCTTTCTGCTGAACTTCCTTGAAGAGGTCACCAATCTGATGCTGCATATTCGAAAATTCACCCAACAGAAAATCAAATTCGGGAATCTGAGTGCGAGCTCGGCTCCCTTTTGTTTGTGGATTCTTGGACATTCCATTGATCTCCGAATGAAACAGACCGAGTGGTTTGTAGACCATCTTCCACAGAAGCCAAGCGAGAAACACGGTAAAGCCGAGGAAAAATAAAGCGACCAGCAAAATTTGAAGCAACCACTGGTTTTTCTCCTGTTGATATTGAGACTGCGAAATGACCGATACGACACTCCATTTCTGTGAGGAATCCTCCTTGAACCAGTGATACCCGCGGGATATCCCGTCTTTGGCAGGATCTACTGTTAAGCTGGAGAAATTCTCCCCTACCTTCATGGCTTCCGGTATTTCACTGTACACAATGTTTCCCTCACCATCCAGGATGAGATGAGATAATGCGCCGTTGTATTGATTGTAGCCCAAGATATCTTGAGTGAGGCGAAAGCCTGATTCTACGTAAATGAACACGTCGTTCCTCTCGGATAGTTGCACTTTGCGCATAGCAGACAGAACGAGTTGATCATCAAATCGGTTCATACTCATATGGGGGCCATAGTACTTAATGCCATAGGTTTGGAAGAGCACAGGCAGAGACTCAGGAGAGAAACGATCCTTAATCGGAAAGTTGCCGAACTGAGTAGTACCTTCTTTTTGAAAGTAATATAGGGTCAATCCGATATTAGGATTGGTGAAGGTCACAACACTTAACTCGTTTTTTAATTCGTCCCTGGCCTCAATCAGTTCGAAGATATCGGAGGACGGATTCAAGAATTCATCCATTCTTTTGCCTAAAGTACCCCTGTAAGATAATTGTTGCGTCACATGATTCAGATTGGTGATGGAATTCTCCAATGAGGATGTCACCTGCTGTAAATTGCTACGGATACCATCATCGATCTTATTTGCGAAAATGGAGTCGATCGTATAATAAGAAATCGCAAATATACTGATAAAGGGGATAAACGCACTGAGAAAGAACAGTAAAAATATTCTTTTTTTAAGTGTCATGGGAACCTATTCTCCTTCTGAAAATGAAACAGCAAGCCTCCTGCGTATGGAAGCTTGCTCTGAATATACATTCAAGCGGACAGGCTGTCTGTATCCTGTCCAAGTCCAATTTCCTTTCATCATTATAGATTGATATTCAAATAAGTCAAACGCTTTCATACTGTGCATATATAAAAAGTGCTACTCCTCAAAATGATGAGGAATAGCACTTTTGTATGCGTACCTTACTTCAGTTGTATCACTTCTTGTTAATGGAATGCTCGAACATTTCAGTCTACTCTCGTACCGTCACATTTAATTTGTGTGATCTGGTTTCCCCTGAAGAATTACGAAGTACAGCTTCATACTCGTAGATTCCAGGTACCCTTCCAGAGATTGAGGTAACCGCAGACTGTGCACCAGGAGAATGAGATTGCAGCATTTGTGTGTCAATCGATACACCATTTTCGTAAAGTTCGTATTCGGTTGCGTTTGTTCCCCACCACAGATTCATTGTGACATTATAGTTGCCGTCACCGTCCCAGTTGTCGTTCGACAGAACAGCTTGCCCCGGGGAAGCATCCGTGACGATGACTGTCAGTGGAACACTCATGGTTGAACCCAGTGCATTGATCAATTCTCCAGTATAGATATAGGTGCCATTTTTCTTTCCAGTAATATCAACTTGAACAGATTGGGCGGACGGGGATTGATCGACCAGAGAAATTTCTTTAATCAATTCACCGTTCTCATACAGTTTGAACTGATTGCCGTTATTACCCCACCATAGATTCATCGTGATCGTGTAGTCGCCGTCTTTGAGCCCCGTGTCGTAACCATTATTATCAGATAACACCGGAGTGCCTGGGGCACCGTTTGCAAGTGGCGTTGTCTGATGGAGCCATTCCTCCCACTTAATCAGCACACTTGCCTGCTCATCCGTAAATACGGTTCCTCTAGCTGCTTGAACGTCATTACCGTAGGATACAAGCAATTGACGCGCTTTTGCTCCTTCACGATTGTTTGCTGCCTGTTTGGCCTGCTCCAACGTGTTTGTGAGCTGATCAGCAAGAACACCAGCATTAGGATCAGTCGATTCATCTGCAAAGACGTTGGTCAGATTGATCAGGCTGTCGAATGTAGCAATAACGCCAAAACGATATTCTACCGTCTGTTCCCAGCCAGCCAAATCGGAGACCGTTGCCGTAACCTGGTTCAGGCCGGGTTCCAGTGTATACGCAGGAGTGTCGAGAAGCACACCCTCCGGTTCTTCCACACCGGATACCGAATCGGAGGCTGTATAGCCAATTTCCACATGCTGATCAATGGTGTATTCGGTTTGACCATGAATTTCAATGGTTGGAGGTACGAGATCAATGGATATGGACAAAGACTGTTCACTCTCTTTGTTACCGTCAACATCGACGCTCCAGTAGGTGATGGTATGTGTACCTTCTTCAGTTAGGGTCAACTGTGTGCCACTCACCGTTTCGCCACCATTGATTTGATAATAGGTCCCTTCGATATCGGAATCTTCATCGCTTGCTGTGAAGGTTACTTGGACTGGAGAAGTATACCAGTCGTTCTGCGATTCTCCTTCCACAGTTGCCGTAGTATGCGGAGCCTTCTGTTCCGGAGATTCCCCTTCCAGCGTGACAAAATCAGATAGCGGAGTATTCAATTCCTTCACAAGACGTGCCACGAGTTCAGAAACCTTGATTGCACCGTTCATTTGCAAATGTGTATTGTCTTCCGTTGTGCCTACCCACATGAATATCGATTTGGTTCCTTCAGTGCCAAGCTCCTGGAAATGCTCCCAACTGGCTTGGTTCAGATCGATGATAAGCGTTTCCGTTTCCTGCGCCGTTTCTTTCATCGCCTGTACGTATTCCGGGAAGCTTTTGTTCAGCACTTCTCCGGTAAAATCACGACGATTCACTGGCGTGACCAGAACTGGAATTGCCCCTCTCTGCAGAGCACCGTTAATGTATTCTTTCAGATATACCTTAAATTGCTCTGGTGTCAGATAACGCTCTGGACGTGAAGGTGTGGAATCGTTATGAGACCACTGCATGAACAGATAATCGCCTTCTTGAATGTCGAGTAAAATATCGTTAAGATATCCACCGACCAGGAAGGTTTTGCTGCTCAAACCTCCAACTGCCCGGTTATCAATACTGACTTCATTTGGATCAAAATATCCACCCAATGTTTCTCCCCAGCCTGCTTGCGGACGATAGTTTTCCGCGTAATTGGCCACAGTCGAATCGCTGGCCAGATAAATAACCGGTTTATCGCTTGCACTGTGATCTGGCAGGCGCTCCAGCTTCATCGCATTGATCTTCGGTGCATTTCCGGTAAAGTTGAAGTTAAACACCCCATCGATCAGGGCAATGTCATACGTGATTTCTTTGAATTCGCCCTTGGCAATGCTTGTCAGCGGCAGCTTTGTCATCTGCTCTACAACGACATTTGCGCTGGTTGATTCCTCTGCATCTCCGATGGTCATCGTTACCCGGTAATTCGCCGGCTCCATTTCCACCAGGAAAGAGGTACCATTTACTCGTGTGAAATCTTCCTTAAGCAAATCTCCGGTTTCCCGGTTCTCATCTTTGGTCAGTGCAGTATCAGCAAAGCCGTACCCGTTGCCTTCGATGTATGCTCTTTTGGCATCTACTTTAATGTATCCGTCGGCTGCGCCACCAGAACCAAAGTCAAATTTGTATTCGTTTATCTCTTCGCTCGCTTCACTTGTCAAAGAATCCTTCGCAACAGTTAACATGTTAAACGTATGGTCAACTTGAGCTTGGGTAGCTTCCGTATTGAAAATGGCTTCCGCAGCTACCAAAGCCCGGTTCACCACGGCCTTCGACGCATCTGTATAATCTGACAGATCTAGTGCTTTGATCTCATCATACAGAGCGATCAATGCAGTCTGATCGCCACCCTCTGAAGAGAGCTGAGTGCCTTCAATTCGCACGTTGTCGATCTGGGTAGTCCAGTTCAACGTGCCTCCACCGCCTTTTCTCGTGCCCAGGAACCGCATGGATCTGACGTTGTCCGCATATGCGGCGGAACTCAGTGGGATATCTTGAATCGTTTGTGTAAGTGTCGGATTCGCTAGGTTCGTTAATGTCAGATCAAGTGTTTTCTCGGCAAAATTAACGGTAGCATCCACATTGACCCACTGGTTCTTGGAAATATCTGTAGCCGTTCCCCCTTCAGGTATGGCTGTATCACCCGCGCCGTAGTCCGGATTATATGCACCGACATAATAATGAATTTTGGTGCTTCCGGTTTTGGTAAACAGCGTGAAAAGGGCATTTTCGTTAGAATCCTGTATTGTGAGGTGACCTTCTGATGGATATGCACTCACATTACCGGATTGCCAGTCAAAGTTCACGTTCACCTGATCGCCGTTCACGGCATCAAACAGACGGAATACCTTGGCCCGATTGCCCGATCCGGAACCCGCGACGGATAGTACCTTATTTCCGGACTGTTCAACTACCGTTCCCGCCATGGTTCCTGCGATACCCGTAGCATTGACCATCGCATACTGGTAGTTGGCAGCGTCGCCTTCAAAATCCTCCTCATAGAGCTGGGTTTCTGGCTCTGGTTCTGGCTCGGTAATATCTGGGTCAATGACCAGTGATGAGATACTCAGCTCCATGTCTTTGACTGCACCAGCAACGAGTCCGGCAATTTTCTGTGCACCATAGCTGCTGAAATGGGTATTATCGTTGATTCCATTCGGGTATTTCGGATATTCACCCGGATTAGCGTATAGGAATACTTTTTCCGTAGCTGTATTACCAATTTTGTCGTAGTACGCAATACTTAACTTGCTCAGATCAATCAGCGGCACGTCAAGCTCTTCTGCCACTTCTTTGGCAGCCTGCACGTATGCTGGGAAGCTGACGTTGAACTCCTGAGTCACCGTGTTGAAATCTCTGCGTCCAACCGGAGTGAGCAATACGGGTGTAGCGCCGCGCTGTTTGGCACCGTTTACATAACGAGTTAAGTAGATCTTATAATCCTCAGGGGATGCATACCGGTCCGGTATCCCTGCACTAGCGTCGTTATGACCAAAGGAAATGAAGAAGAAGTCCCCCGGCTTAATTCGTTGCAGGATTGTATCCAAACGACCGTCTACCATAAAGGATTTACTGCTTCGGCCACCGATCGCATCGTTCACGACGACTGCCCCATTGGAGAAATAACGTCCGAACTGCTGGCCCCATCCTTCTTGAGGAGCCTGCGCTTCACTATAAGATTGCATGGTTGAATCACCAGCCATATAGATCGTTGTTGCCGCACCAGCCGCTTTCTCTGGATATTTCTCGATGATGACGTCTTGGATGTCTATGGCTGTACCCGTGAATATAAGATCGAGCTGTCCATCCACCACAGCAATATCATAGGAATACTCCAGTGGTGCTCCTGCTGTCACATTGGTTACGGCGAGCTTCTGGACGAATTCGGATTTGACTCCAACGTTCGAGTCATTTGCATCATTGCCCAATCGCAGCGTCACCTTATAGTTTGTATTGGGCAGATCAACGGCAAATGTCGTGCCTGCCGCGACCGAAACCTGGTTTGCCCCTACCGTAACACCACTTGTATCCTTGAAGCCGTATCCCGGATCTTGTGCGTAGAGCGTATCCTGTATGTTCGTACTTCCTGACGCAGTCTCTGTACCGAAATTAAAGCGGTAGACCGGCTCCGGCATTTCAGCTTCGCGAGTCAGCGCCAGATCGGCTTTAGGGAATGCTGTAGCTTCCGCTCCAAGATAAAAGCCGGTATGAGGCGGCTGGTTGTAGGCTACATTTTGCCAGGCTACGCCAAGTCGATACACAGGGTCCTGCATCAGCG
The DNA here is from genome assembly GCF_045040675.1 of Paenibacillus sp. FSL H8-0283. Taxonomy (NCBI): domain Bacteria; kingdom Bacillati; phylum Bacillota; class Bacilli; order Caryophanales; family Paenibacillaceae; genus Paenibacillus; species Paenibacillus sp. FSL H8-0283. The sequence continues at coordinate 3,617,977 of NZ_CP150295.1, read as the reverse complement.
TAGGGATGCGATAGTCTGAAGGAATGGTCGTTGTGTAGAGACGATACTCCGAACTATCTTCGCTCCGCAGCAGAAGCTCCTCACGCCAGTCGCCCAGAATGTCCGCCTGAAGTGCCGGATTGCCTTTGGTATGGTTGTTCGTTAACGTACCGGTTGCCCGGAAGATTTCATTCAGCTTTTTGTTTTGGTAATCCCACTTATAGATGAGCGGAATTCCTTTGGCTGTGCTATTATCCCACTCATGGTCCAATAGCTCCCGCTGAAGATCTCCATCCCACCAGATGGCGAAATTGGCGGTTTTGGGCCCTTCGTCCACAGTGTAGATAGCCTCTCCGGCAGCTGAATAAGTATTGGTTACTGGGACACTTTGCCCGTTGGTAACGGTCGTGGCCCATGATTCGTAACCCGGATAGTTCGGATCAATGTCCGCCGACATCCCGCGACCGGTGTCAAAACCTGTTTTCTCACCCCAAAGGATTTCACCTGTTGCCGCATCGCGCATCTCCAGTCCGTATGCCGCATCCGAATGCTCATGCACACTTACGACCTGATAGCCCTCCCGGTTCGGATTGAGCTGGCCGGCATGCATAGCATCACCGTGTCCGAGTCCGGTGCTGTACAGCAAGCTGCCGTCATCGTCAATGGCCAAGGCGCCAAACATAATTTCGTCCTTGCCGTCCTTGTCGACATCCAGCACACTTAGATTATGGTTGCCTTGTGATTGATATTGTGATCCTGCTTCGTTTGTGTCGAACGTCCAGCGTTTGACGAGTTCCCCGCCAACATAATCATAAGCAACAAGCACTGTGCGGGTATAATAACCCCGGCTCATCACGACACTTGGCTTCGTACCGTCCAGATAAGCAATCGCGCCAAGGAACCGATCTACACGGTTGCCATAGCCGTCACCCCAATCGTTGACGTTGCCTCTTGGCGGATCATAATTCACAGTGGATACAGCCGCGCCAGTCTCACCGTTAAACAGTGTGAGATATTCTGGACCTGACAATATGTATCCGCCGTCGTTGCGATAATCCTTCGTGCCATCACCAATGACTGTGCCTTGGCCATCCTTTGTGCCGTCCGCCGTCTTGACAACAACCTCAGCCCTTCCGTTGCCATCGAGGTCATACACCATTAACTGCGTATAATGCGCTCCGGCGCGGATGTTGACTCCCAGGTCAATTCTCCACAGCTTTGTGCCGTCCAGTTTGATAGCATCGATATAGACATTGCCGGTATAACCGGCCTGCGAATTGTCCTTGGAATTGCTCGGACTCCACAGGAAAACAATTTCATATTCGCCATCCCCATCCAAGTCAGCTACGGAAGCATCTCCTGCATAATAGGAGTAAGTTCCACCATCCTTAGTCCGGCCATCGGCCGGTTTATCGAGCGGGATAGGGAGATAATCGTTATGCCAGACTGATACAACCTCCGGCTGCATCTGCTCTTTGCCTTCAATAACGGTGGAGATCTGATATTGCGAGCTGTCGAAACCAGTGGTGTCCACATAGTTCGTCACATCGCTTATGGGTGATGCGTTCACTTTGGTTCCATTTTTATATATATTGAAAGCGATATCATCTGGGTCGTTGTTTAAATACCTCCAGCTTAAAAAAACGCCGTTGTCTACAAGAACCGCAACCAAACTCCGGTTCAGGTATTCTGCTTGGCGACCCGGCAGGCCGTTTGATGATGACTCTGCACGCATCGGTGCCGGAGGAACAGCCAGTGAAATAACCATAAGGAGTGCTAAAAAAGATACAAACATCGATTTCTGGATGGAAACAGTTCTTCGGATCATTCGATTAACTCCTCCTTATCTAAAAATTCATTTTTAGAATCATCAGTTCGATCCTGCCCAGCTTGTTGTCATATGAACACAATTTACAGCCACCTCCTTTTTATGTTACCGCTTACATTTATCTTACAGGTCTAAAAAAAGACAGACAATCTAAAAAATGTGACGTATTATATAAGATAATTGACTTTTTTAGGAAGGAGATGAAACGATGGTTCATACGGTTTCTTATGCTTTTCGTAATGACGATACATCAATCATGACACTGGACTCTATTGGATGGCAGATCGTTTCTAGCGAGGAATATTGTTGTCCAAGTGATGATAGACCGGACCCGGGGCACGTCGTTTTTCAATACACGCTTAATGGCCAGGGTTATCTGGATATTGACAATCAAACGCTCCCTTTACCGAAGGGGCATGCCCTACTTGTCAAAATCGCAGGAGAACATTGCTATTACTATAAACAAGAGAACAACGAACCATGGGAATTTATATGGATCAACATTCGCGGGGATGAAGCTAACCGAATTTGGGATATGATGCATGATAATGAGGGACATGTCATTCGACGAAACGCGGACTCTCCCTTGATTCAAGAGTTATGGCAAATTATCAATTTGATTCATCAAGAGAAAGTTACGGACAAGTATCGCTTGTCCATGCAAGTCTATCGGTGGTTGCTTATCCTGGTACAGACGAGTCGGGATGCGGAGAAGGATATCGGTGCCCTTTCCATAACAACAATTGAGAAATGTAAAAAGTTCATTCGAGAGAATTATGCATCTCCATTGACGTTGGATCTTCTAGCCAGCCATTGCGATATCAATAAACACTATTTGTGCAGGTTATTTCAGAAATCCGAGAAAACATCACCGTTAGCCTATCTCAAAGACAGACGCATTGAGGTTGCAATCCGGCTACTCCGCACAACGGAACTTCCGATTTCTCAAATTGGCCAACATTGCGGCTTTGAGAGTCCCAGCTACTTCGGCAAAGTTTTTCGTCAATATATGTCCATGTCTCCCAAAGAATATCGTTTGAATAAGTTAGAGTTTCCTTATGAGGCCATCTATTATGAGTAGCTAAACTCGCTGTTTGCTAGATGTCCTTGGCTCGGGAACTGCTCTTATACCAATACAATAAAAAAAGCCGCTAGAATAGCGACTTTTAATGGAACTATATTCTTTCTTGTGTGCTTCGACAATTGCTGCAATTATTGAGCGGTGTATCCTCCGTCTATGATCAAGCTGTTTCCTGTCATATATGAAGAATCGTCACTAGCTAGGAACAGAACGGCTTTGGCCATCTCTTCTGCTTGACCCAGACGTTTCATCGGTGTTGCCGCAGAAAGTGCTTGCTTGCTCTCTTCCGGGATAATCGGTGTATCGATAAAGCCTGGGCAAAGGGAGTTCACCCGAATATTCTGCTCAGCATACTCGAGCGCGAGTGAACGAGTCAGATTCACAACGCCGCCTTTAGCTGCATTGTAGGCTGCTGAACCAGGCGAACCAACCCATCCGTACATGGACGCCGTGTTAACGATTGTGCCTCCGCCAATTTTCAGCATTTCGCGGATCGATTCACGAGCGACCAAGAATACGCCGTCCAGATCAACATTGACCGTATTGCGCCATTCGGCATAATCAAGCTCATGCGTCGGATGAACACGTCCAATTCCCGCATTGTTGAATACGATATCGACTTGACCAAATGCTTCTACGGTTTGTTTGAAAATCTCAGAAACCTCTTCTTCACTTGTTATGTTTGCTTTAATAAAAAGAGCCTCTGCTTTAAGCGCTTTCAGTTCCTGCTCAAACGCCTTGCCTTTTTCTTCATTCAGATCCACCAAGACCACTTTAGCTCCTTCGGAAACGAATAAGCGAGCTGTCGCTGCACCAATCCCGGATGCTCCTCCTGTGATGACTGCAACTTTATCTTGAAGTTTGCCCATGAATAAATCCCCCAGTATAATATTTTGAATAGCGCCTATATAAATAGTGCTATATGATGTTTACAAAACTAATTCTATGCTTAAAATTGTAACAATCCAATCATTAAGATGTGACCAAGTGTCTACCTCGTAGACACTTTATAAAACTATGTCTATATTTATAGGAGTTTTCTTGAATGAATAATGAACTTATTGTGACATCTCAACATCGTAATCGAACCAAGGAGCACCTAAAAACTGCTCTGATTCAGCTCATTAAGAAAAAAGGATTCCATGGTGTTTCTGTCAAAGACATCGTTGATCAGGCGGGTTATAATCGCAGCACGTTTTATTTACACTACCAGGATAAATATATTCTCGCCGAAGAGTTGTTGAGTATGACACTCGAAGGATTGAGGGGCGCAGTAGGTAAACCCTATTGGCACGGTCAAAAGGTTTCAACAAACAAGCTGGATGCCGAATCTTTTCAAATCGTGGATTATATCTACGAACACCGTGACTTCTTCGAACTGATTCAATACGATGATACGTTACCTGGTTTACATACAGGCTTTCCACAAACCATACTCAAAATCTATCAGGAGCAATTTGTCTTTGAGACGATCAACAACTCGCCAGTTAACATGGACTATTTCAAATACTATACCGCCTACGGTTTTTTTGGGCTGTTGAACAATTGGATATTAAGCGGATATCGTGAGTCACGCGAGGCATTTATCAAAAACGTGATTGAACTCACCAAAACGCATATTCACTCTTTTCATTATGTCGGTAACACGTTTGAATCATGATCTCGAGTAAGTTGATTAAATTAGATGCATACATAAAAAGTCGCTATATTAGCGACTTCTAATGGGACTATATGTTACCTTATATGCATCACAGCAATCCTTATTGAATAGCCAATTTCACAAATCACAATTATTTATTGTCCAATCGGAGATGACACAATGGTATTGTCCGTAGCTTAAATTTGTCCAAATGAGATTAATATCTTTCGAGTTCTGCCTTCAAATCTTCAATTAGTATCTCGACATCTAGTACAGCAGAATCAACTTTATTAAAGAATATTGATGGTTTGTAACCCTCTGTCTTTAAGTTTGGCAGAAATTCGTCTATGAATTCGTACAAATCAATACGTTCACTTGAATAAATCTCCCAATCATCGGTTGCACAGTACTCCGCGAATTCTTTTTTAGGCCAAAATGGAAGTGATTTGTTGCCTTTCTCATCTTCAGTAACTGACCATCCATTCTCATAAAGACCCCACACTTCCTCTGTATCTACTACTTTTTTGATGAAGTATTCATAACGAATATTTGCAGGGCGATTGATAACAGATTCCAATTCTTTTTGATTCATATTTCCTCCTAATCATGTTTTATCATTTTCATTTGATATCGTATCTGTATTACATCTTATAGTTTTTGAATATTTTAAACACTGTTTTCGTAACCTCTTCTTACCTTGTAACCACGTTTATGCTGCATTGGTATCCCCTGAGGACTCTTACATTTTTGTGTTTCTTGCTCATATTATATTTAGATCACTTTTGATTTCACCTCGCAATGAAGTTGAAACCTTATCATCATTTGCTACTCTGTAAGTCTAACTTGTTTTCCTGACCATCCCATTTTCTTTGCGGCAGACGACGTTCCCTTTTTGATTGCTTTTACTGCAGATTTTGTTATAGTCTTCTTAATAGAGGATTCGACAATGTTTTCTAGAGGCAAAATAATTAATGTTCTAGGGTTGCAGAAAATTTTTCAGTACCTCTTTTATTAATTAAAGCAACTTCAAAATCAGATATCCATGTAAGTTCACCTAGATGTTCAGCATAGGCAAATTCATCTGGTTGTTCTGATATGACCTTCTCTAAATGTACTTGCGTACCATCATCACGTTGTAAAATAGATAGGAATATATCCATGCTATCTACATTATGATGACAAATGACTCTAGCATTGTACTTTTTATTAGGGCTCTTCACGTCTTTTTTCCAAGTCCATTCATTTACATAATCTAACTCCTCTATTTGCAAAGCTATCTCCTTAAACGGATCAATATCCCAATTTTTACTTAGAGCAAGTTTCTCTATGCCTTCCATTAGCAGGCGAAGCGTAGCCTTTTTTTTCTCCAACTCATTTTTTCCACTAAAGTCATTCAAACTAAATTGGATCGGTACCGAACACACACCAGAAACGTTAACAATACGTTCATCCGTAATGTTTTCTACACACTCTATTAGGACTTTCCAACAATCTTTCGTTTTGTATTTCCCCAACAGACGTTCATACATCGCTGTAATACAGCGAGTTTCCAAACTAAAAGAGCGTCTTTTCCATTTCCAATTCAACGCATAATCTAATTTCGTAGCTTCGTTGTACTCACATTTTTGTTTTTTCATTATAGATTCAATATTTTCATCATCTACAATATACGGTAAATCCAAATTGAATCCTTTTAGATACATCTGGTTCTCTCCTTAGATTACTCCCGATGGTAAGTGCATTATTAACTTCTATCCAAACTTGAAGCCCAATTTTTGAAGCAATTAAGCATCTCTTCTAAATTTTTTGCTCCCCCTGCACTGTGAAACACTCCATCTCTCACGATACAGTAGAACCAATCTTCTTCAGTTCTCTCTTCTTCAATCGAATCAAATGGCGCATCTTCTAAATAGGTATCCGTCAAATCGATTTCGACAGACCAACCAGGATTATCCACCGTATCAATTCGCACACCGTATGAATGCTCCCAATCTCCGTCACAGTTTTCATAATACCAGCTTTGAATCCATTTTAGGATATCCATCATCGTGACCTCTTTTTAGTTTTTTCTACTCTAGGAACTATTTATTTAAAGGGGTCCTCATGCCATGTTTCATACTTTTTTCGTATGAATTACCTTTTAGTAATAATTTGCTTTTTTTATATAGGGTATACTTAAAAGCAAGGGGAATCAAGGAGGTTATTATGAAAAAAATAATATTGTTTATATTCATTAGTATGATTATACTTGCGGGCTGTTCTAACAAGGATGAGAAAGAGAATTATCCAGTTTTCGATGGCACTGTAGTATTTAAAACAGATGAAAATGACAAGTACAAATTTCTTGTACTACAAAATATAAGTAAGGAAGACCTGGAGAATGGAAATCTTGAGGATTTTATAGAACTAGCACAAGACCAGGAAGCTTCGTATTATTTGGTCGATAGAGAAACATATGAAACATTTGAAGTAGGGCAAAGAGTAAGAATCACTGCTGGCTTTGACCAACTAGAACCCTCGCCACCCATTAGAACGGTTGTGAGTATTGAACAAATAGGCTAAGAATTCTTCGATTGTTCAAAACGATAAAAAGACCTTAACGTTTCCACGAACGTATGGTCTTTTTACCATTTTGGTTTCAAGAGTTCGGAGTTAAATCTCGTGCGGTTAAATCCGTCCGCCCTCTTCTCTCGTTACCCCTTCTGAAAACTCCAGGCAAATCAATACTAAGGCTTTTGAGGTTTCTTAATCATCTCTACGCCGTCAAAGGTAAGGCTGTCAATATCCGTATCCTTTTTCAACATATATTTATCAAAGAACGCCTTTGTATAAGAAGTGATGATGTTGCGCTGTTCCATCGCGTCTCGGGTTCCTCTGGATTTTTTATCCGTAGTTGTAAACAAGGAATCGGAGAAGTCACCATGGACTACATTATCAATAATGGCAAAGTAGGTGTCCTTACTGTTGGATTCAAGGAGAAATGCATTCGTGTTATAGGCTAGCACGGTGCTAAGCTGCATGAAAGGTTTCTTAAAATCGCTATCCAAGGCACCTAACATATTACCGTCAAGGTTTACAGCGCCGACAAATCGGTCATCGTCACGGCTAACAATTGCCGCTGTCGTTCCTCCAAAAGAATGTCCGAACACACCCATACCGAGATCAAGCTGTAATCTGCCTTTAAATATGGATTCCATGTCACCTGTATTCATTTTGTACAAGTTATCTGCAACATATCGAATATCCTCGCTCTGTAAAACGGCATATTTTGCAAACTTGACTGCTTCAGGCGCCGAAGTTAATTTGCGAGCAATTTCAATAGCTTCTTCTTCCTCAAGCTTCTCAGTCACAATTTCAGGTGGTGTTAGGGTGGCCGCTTCCATTCCGTATTTCGTTACTTCGTCCATAAATTTCTCTGACAACCCAACCGTTCGTCCATCTTTAAGTTTGTACACACCACTTTCGGCATGGCCAATGGATACCACAATATAGCCAGCACTTGCCAGGTCTTGAGCGAACAAAGTGCCTTGCTGTGGGTAAGCGCCTGCGCCATGAACAAAGAATAAAACCGGATATTGTTTTTCCTTTTCAGACAAGGCCAGATCGTCGTAAGACCACGTCTTGAAATTGGAATCAAAAAGCTGCTCACCACCCGCTGTGCCCCCTAATCTAACCAAAAGCTTATCCCTCAGTGAATGAAACTCCGGAAATGCATATTCTGCCGTCGGCTTGCCCTCATTACTGTCGGACGGATAGAAAAATAATGCCGTCAGTTCTCTTTCTGAATGGTCTGATGCTGTGTACTTGAAGTCCATCTGTGTACGCCCGACCGTATAACTTCCCATCGGTTTCGGAAACTCATTCTGTGCGGAAGCAACGCTATTTTCAGGTTTCGGAATTTCCTCCTGTGTGGAAGTCCCGCTACTAGTGCTACTGCAGGCGGATAGCATGGTCAGTGAGATAACAGTTGCCAGAATCGTTGTCAGTCTTTTTTTCATCATTTTTCCTCCAATTTGTATTCATGCAACTATCATAAACGGAGGAGAAAAATAAAAAATCGTACAAAAGGGCAAGTCCCCAGTGTACGATCGGGCAAATCTATGAAATGTTAGATTATAAATGCAATATTCCACGCTCCACCGCGACGGCGACGGCCTGCGGTCTCGAATCCACACCCAATTTATTGTAGATACTCGTTAAATGAGTCTTTACAGTCCGTTCGGATATGCCCATATCAAAGCCGATTTCTTTACTTCGAGAGCCACGGGCAATTGCTTGAAGCACGATTAGCTCTTTGTCTGTGAGAGATATCCTCGTCGAGGATGATTCTTTCGCCTTTTCTGATGTCTTGTGAGCAAATACTTTCTCGCTGATCTCCGGAAGTAGCAACGTTTCTCCCCGCATCGCTGCATCAATCGAACGAAATATCATCTCTCTTCCCGTGTCCTTTAGCAAATACCCTTTAGCACCTAAAGCCAGCCCGCGGATCATCATTTCATCCTCGTTATATGTAGTCAAAATAATGATCGGTATATCCATTCCTTTAGCTCTGAGCGCTGTCATGGTATCAAGGCCACCCATTTCAGGCATGTTTAGATCCAATAGAATAATGTCCGGCTTGTAAGTATCTACCCATCGAATCGCTTCCATACCGTTAGATGCTTCTGCAACTACCTCGTACCTTTGATTGGTTTCCAGGATCAGCTTAAGTCCCTCCCGAACGACGAAATGGTCGTCCACGATAAGAATCTTGATTGTCATACGTTGGTTTCCTCCTGTTGTAATGGGATGCGAACAGAAACTTGGGTTCCTTGCTTTCCGCTTTCAATTTCGATCTCCCCGCCCATAATTCGGGTTCGTTCATATAAGCCAATTAGACCATAACTACCGCATTGTTTCTCGATGAGGTTGGTATCGAACCCTATTCCGTCATCCGTTATGCTTAGCTCGATTTCGTTTTCCCGCGCAGCAACCACGACTTCTACATTCGTAGCATTAGCATATTTAGCTGTATTGGCCAAGCATTCTCGGATGATATGTAAGCTATGTTCGAAGATCAACTTCGGCACCACCAGATGGGGCATCGATAACCGAGTGACAATACGAATCCCTGTCATTTGTGAGAAATGTTCAGCCTCTTCCTTCACCGCTTTAGAAATATTTATGACCTCTGCAGAATACGAACGCAAGTCGTCAATTGCGCTTCTCGCTTCTGAAAGCGTGCGCTTGGCTTGGGCTTTTGACAACTGAACAATCTCGTGGGCACGGTGGTTATTATCATTTTCTAAATGCGCATCTACGGCATCAAGCTGCATGATGAGACCTGCCAGCCCTTGTGCCAAGGTATCATGTAAATCACGGGCCATCCTTTGACGTTCATTGGCAATCGTTAGCTCCTCAACTTTCCTGTGCGCTCGTTCCAACTCACGTAAAAACGACTGGGTCCGCAATTTGGCACGAACTTGTTTATAGAACAAAGCAGCATAGCCGATTACGAAAAACATGATGAAGAAGAGCGATGGTACTGTAGATGGCAAATCCTCGGTAGTCCCGAGCCAAACCAGGGAGACAGAAAACAAGGTACAGTAAAAGGTACATACCAGAAGCACCTTCATCCGTTGAGCGTATACGCCAATACTCTGACCGGCCAAAGCCGTCAATAGACTTACAAAAATGAGAGAATGAGCATTAGGCATGAATAACGCACACCCCCAGACAATACATCCTTGTGTCACAAAATAAATCCAGGGTCTTCGATCGACAACGTATCCTGCATACCAATGCAGCAGAACGTGAACCAGAATGAGAGCTGTAAACATCATAAATTCAAACCATGTGGGCAACATCGGTAGCTGGGAGTACAATGCAGAAAAATAAATCAGAATACCCCAGATCAAAGCAGGCAGACGAGAATCACGCAGAACATTTTGAATATCAGATCGGGAGCTTGTATACGGTTTGTCTTTCGAATAATCACTCATGCTTGATCACCTCTATCAAGTACTATCTCAAAACAATCTCTCTAAACACAAAAAAAACGGTACATTACTGTACCGATCATTGACTCACTCCATCTATGTTAATGTACGAAGTGTCTCGAAGTCCAGCCCCAGCAGAATCGTCACAATTCCACGCAGCCTTACCGCCCCGCACTATCCCATCATCCATTTCTTCTGTGAGCATGTATTCCTCTATTCTGCTGCTATACTACCCAATTTCATTTCATGGTCCTCTGCTCCTTCCAAAAAGACCGTCACATGTTTTCCAATACACCAGCTGCATGCTTTGTTTCTTTATATTTAAAGTAATCAAAATCGGCATGTTTTCGGGTTCCACCTAGATCCTGCACACAAAGACCGATATAGGTTCCCGTAAACCGGATATACTCCGGAGATTCATCGGACAGATGTGTGATATCAACCCACTCGCCTGCTGTATTCCAGGATGAATCACTATTTAACGAATAATAAAAGCGGGCGCGATCTTGATCCACCACAGCCTTTAAACGGAGCGTGCTCACCGAATCTAGCGGAATATCCTCCAGCAGTTCGTCGTATACCCCGTATTTGGACTGAATAATCCCCAGGCAGTGCTCTTTCTCTTCATGATAAGTTACACGTAAGTAGAGATAGTCCTGGGTATCGTAGTACAAAATCAATCCTGCCATTTGCTGTGGATGGTCCGGCGCAAATTCCAGACACGTCTCGGCTTCACACTCCAAGGCCTGAAGTCTCCGTGCGATCATGCTTTGCCTGTGCGTTGAACTCATCGACTCCATGCCGTGCAAGCGTAAGTAACCGGGGCGTTCCGTCAAGCTGAGCCAAGTCGAATCGGGTGGAATGCGAAGTGTATTCCAATCATGCCGAAGCTCAAAGTGATCGAAATGATCCATTTCAACAATCGGCTCAAACGGATGGGACTGGTTCATCGGTGCAGGCACCTGAACCTCCGGATATCGGTCACCGCTCGCAAGTCTCAGCCAGCCGTCCTCACTCCACGTACATGGCTGAAGTGCGGTCTCACGTCCAAGAATGCAATATTTGTGCTGAACGGGTCGTCCGACCAGATGAGCCATGTACCATTCGCCGGTATGCGTTTCGACCAGACTACCGTGGCCTGCCTTTTGCAGAGCTAAATCCGGTCTGCCGTATGAAGTGAGGATCGGATTGGCAGGATCGACCTCATAAGGACCTTGTAACGTACGGGAACGTGCTGAGGTAACCGCATGCTCATAACCGGTTCCACCTTCAGCCGTAATGAGATAATAATAGTCGTTGTGTTTATACAGGTGGGGTGCTTCGGTCAGGCCTAATTCTGTTCCCTTAAATATGTTAACGGCCGGTCCGATCAGCTTATGTTCCTGGACGGAATATTCCTGAAGAACGATGCCTGCAAACCGATTTTTGCCCTTACGATGATCCCATATCATATTGACCAGCCACTTACGCCCGTCTTCATCATGAAACAGGGAAGGATCAAAACCGCTGCTGTTCAGATACACCGGATCGGACCAAGGGCCCTCGATATCCGTTGCTGTCACAAGGTAATTGTGGGTATCTTTAAAAGCGCCTACCCGGCTTTTAACATCGGTGTAGATCAGGTAAAACACACCGTTGTCGTAACTAAGACAGGGTGCCCATACGCCTCCGGAATTAATGTTGCCCTCCATGTTCAACTGCGTTACACGAGTCAGCGGAGAAGCGATGGGTCGCCAATGAACCAGATCCCGAGAATGGTGAATCCGTACACCAGGGAACCATTCAAAGGTGGAAGTAGCGATATAATAATCCTCCCCTGCTCGGCAGATGGACGGATCGGGATGGAAACCGGGAAGGATGGGATTGGTGATCATTTTCTGGATCTTATTCATGGAAGAAACCTCCGGTATGAAAGTGATGATCTGTACAACAACAGATATAAGAAAGGTGGATATCAGTACCAGCCTAGCGCTTTTTTGCCGGCTTCCAGGGCGGTTATGATCCGCTCGACATCATATACATTCCCTCTCCAAGTCCCACCGCTGACCGATTGCAATGCAGCCCAGAGCTTTGTATCATCCGGCAAAGCTTCATCAGGTCTCATATCCGGATGGAAGGGCCTTTGTGCCAGGATGAGAGCACCTTCTTCCGGCGAAAACGCCAGCTCTCCTTCTCCGACAAAGTTAATGCTACCCTCCAGTGTGTTACGATCAACCTCGATGTCAATCAGGTCTCCGTTCCGCAGCTTGCCAATCGGTCCGCCTGCCAGCGCTTCGGGGCCAACATGACCAATACACGCTCCGGTGGAAACACCGGAGAACCGGGCATCCGTAATCAGTGACACGTATTTGCCAAAAGGCAAATGTTTAAGCGCAGATGTAAGCTGGTACGTCTCCTCCATCCCGGTTCCCGATGGACCTCGCCCGAGAAGCACAACAACGTCGCCAGCCAGAATACCTCCGGTCTTAATCGCATGGATCGCCTCACGTTCGGTGGTAAACACCTTTGCTCTGCCACGATGACGGTATACGCCATGCTCATCCAGCACAGCAGGATCAATAGAGGTGGATTTGATGACAGAACCTTCTGGAGCGATATTCCCGGTTGGAAATGTTACAGTCGATGAGATTCCAAGCCGCTGAGCGTGTTCTACACTCATGATGACACTGTCCGGATCGATGCCGTCCTGCTCTTTTAACTGCTTCCGCATGAGATGACGGCGTTCCGACGATTCCCACCAGTCCAGTACCTGACCCAATGAAGTACCTGTAACCGTTGGTACAGACTCATCCAACAGACCAAGCTGTCTGAGGTGTAGCATGACCTCCGGTACACCTCCTGCCTGAAAGACACGTATGGTCGGATAAAAGATCGGTCCGTTTGGCAGGGCACTAACCAGCCGCGGAACATTTTTGTTGACCTGTATCCAGTCCTGTACCGTGGGTACGGTTAAACCCGCTGCATGGGCAATCGCCGGTATGTGAAGAAGCAGATTGGTCGATCCTCCAAACGCAGCATGGACGGTCATCGCATTGCGAATGGATGCATCCGTGACGATGTCTGCCATCCTCATCCCCTGAGACTCCATATGGATGAGTGCACGTGACGATTGGCGCGCCATTTCAAACCAGATCGGCTGCCCGGAAGGTGCAAGCGCGGCATGTGGCACTGTCATACCCATTGCCTCGGCTACAACCTGGGCTGTAGCCGCGGTACCTAGAAACTGACAGCCTCCTCCCGGTGTAGCACAAGCTCGGCATCCTAAATCCGACGCCATTTCCAGAGAAAGTTCCCCGTTGACGTACCGTGCACCGATGGTCTGAATTTTACCGGCGTCCTCTCCATCGGTAGGCGGAAGTGTGACGCCACCGGGAACGATTACGCCAGGCAATTGCGGCATGCCGGCAAGCGCGAGCATCATCGCTGGAAGGCCTTTGTCACAAGTGGCGACACCAAGCACGCCTTTACGTGTTGGCAGCGAGCGAATCAGTCTGCGAAATACCATAGCGGCATCGTTCCGGTACGGAAGCGAGTCAAACATGCCGGTTGTCCCCTGAGATCTGCCGTCACACGGATCGCTGACATATCCAGCAAACGGGATTCCTCCCCGGCTTGACAGTTCTTCTGCGGCAGCCTTCATCAGCAGGCCGACCTCCCAGTGACCCGTATGGTAACCGAGTGCTGCCGGGCTGCCATCTTCATTGCGTATGCCACCTTGCGTACTTAAGATCAGATATTGTTTTCCGTTCAATTCCCCGGGCTTCCAGCCCATTCCAACATTCTGGGACATGCCAAACAAGTCGCCGCTTGGAGCATTCCGCAGCAAATCATCCGTTAAAGGCAGACGTCCGGCAGCCCCTGGAGCATGTGCTATGATATCGAAGCAGTTGGACGCGGTCTCTCCCATAATCGACGTAATCTGTTCGTACATGATAGCCTCCCACAGTTTATGACTTCACAAAGACCGTTTTGATGGCCGTGAAAAACTCGATAGCCGCTTGCCCCTGTTCTCTGGAGTGTGAACTTGACATCTTCATTCCGCCAAACGGAGCCTGCAGCTCTACGCCGGCTGTTTCTGCATTAATTCTGACCAGTCCTGCATCCATGTCCCGGATGAAAGACAACATGGCTCCGACGTTCTGTGTATAGATGGAAGCACTCAAGCCATAATCGCTATCATTAGCCGCTTCGATGGCTTCCTCCAGGGAATCTACCGCAATCAAGGCCAGAACCGGGCCAAAAATTTCTTCCCGGGCGATGGACATATGGGATTCGACCCCTTCAAATACGGTCGGCTGCACATAGAATCCCTCTTCTAATCCCGGACCGTCCCCTCTTTTTCCACCAGTGAGCAGAACGGCACCTTCATCTTGGCCTTTTTGAATATAACTCAGCACGGTATTGAGCTGTCCTTCGCTTGCACATGGACCCATCCAGCTTCCAGAAGACATGCCGTCACCCAGCCGAATTTCCTGGATTTGCGAGAGCAGCTTTTCTTTGAAGGCATCGTATACTTTTCGTTCAATAATGACCTTGCTGGTGGCCGTACATTTTTGCCCGGTCGATTTCAACCCACCGCTGATCGTGGCTTCCACAGCCAAATCCAGGTCAGCGTCAGCCGCGATAATAATCGGGTTTTTCCCACCCATTTCAAGTTGATACTTGGCCCCACGTGCCAGTGCTGCGCCGCCGACCCGTTTGCCCACTTCATTGGAACCTGTGAACGTTATTCCGCCCACATCCGGATGCTCAGCAAGTGCAGATCCGATCACTGAGCCTCTGCCGCATACCAGATTAAGAACGCCTGCCGGAATGCCCGCCTCTTCAAAACACTCCATTACTTTAGCCGCAGTGACCGCAGTTTCCTGAGCAGGCTTCAACACAACCGTATTGCCGTAAATCAAGGCCGGAGCCGTTTTCCAAATCGGAATGGCTACCGGGAAATTCCAAGGAGCAATAACCCCAACAACGCCAAGGGGTACGCGAGTCGTAAACATCAGTGCTTCGCTGTCCGTTGATGGAATGACATCCCCGGTTTTTCGCATGCCTTCTCCGGCGTAATACCTTAAGATTGCTACACCGCGCAGTGTCTCTCCTTTAGCTTCTGGGAGTGTTTTGCCCATTTCCCTGGTCATCGCCTCTGCAACTTCATCGGCCCGGCGTTCCAGCACATTGGCTGCTTGAAATAGATAGTTTCCGCGTTCCGCGCCCGATAACCTCCGCCAATCTTTTGCTGCTTCCTTCGCGGCTGCAACAGCCCGGTTCAGATCCTCTACGCCTGAGGTGGGTACGTAGCCAACTACCTCCTTCCGATTCGCCGGGTTGATGCTCGGTTCGGTTTCACCGGATGTCGCCTTCACCCATTCTCCGTTAATGTAATTGCTGTATGTCTGCTCTACCTGAAATGTGGTCATTGCATTCATCCTCCTTGTACATTAGTTTGAAATGACTGGATTAATAAGTGTCCCGATATCGCTAATGGATATTTCAATGCGGTCCCCGGGTGCAAGTGTAAAATCATTGGGTGGCACGATGCTTGTGCCTGTTAATAACACCGTACCGTCAAAGAGATCGTTATCTCTGGCCAGAAAAGAGACCAGCTCATCGAGTTTTCGGTTTAACTCACTTGTGCTTGCCTCGCTTTTGACAACTATTTCACCTTCGCGATATATTTCGCAGACGATGTTGAACGCATATGGATTTTGCACCGTTTCCGCTAGACGAATGGCTGGCCCTATCGAGCAGGAATTGCGCCACATTTTTGCTTGCGGTAGATACAGCGGATTCTCCCCTTCAATATCGCGGCAGCTCATGTCATTACCAACGATGTATCCCACAATGCTGCCATCCGCGGCAAGCACCAACCCCAGCTCAGGCTCCGGGATCTGCCAATTGGAATCGCTGCGAAGTGTGACAGCCTCATTGGGCCCGATGGTGCGGGCTGCTGTAGATTTAAAAAAGATCTCCGGTCTTTCGGCATCGTAAACTTTATCGTAAAAGGTCTTTGCATCCAGCTTGCCTTCCGTTGCTTCATAATTTCGCGCTTCCCGGCTGCGCTGATAAGTCACACCCGCGGCCCATACTTCCGGAGCTTCCAATGGAGTGAGTAGATGTAAGGAAGTCCAATCGTCAGTTAACTTGTTTAACGGTTTAAAAGCGCTTTCAACAAGTTGAACTGGAGAAATCCCCTGCTTTCTTGCTTGATAGATCAAAGTCATAAAATCTGCTTGTGGCAAACGATACGCTTGTTCATCATCCGTAACGGCTGCCAGCCACTTCTGTTGTCCGTCCAGAAATCGAATAATTCTCATTCAAGCTTGCCTCCATTTTTCCCCATCGGGTTGATAATACTACCATAGCACCCGCTATGGTTCATGACGATGTTCTAATCACTCCGACGATTTACCCTTTTCACGCATTTTTTTCTGTTAAGATGAGGTTAGATCCATTAAACTAAAGATAATTTACGAGGACAATCCGATGACAGGATGTTGGTATATAGAATAGTACAAGGGGGTTGGTTTGCTGTGACCAAGCTTTTGGATGCTGTGTATTTAGGGCGTCTGCCCGATGTTCGCATGTCTTTTCAATTATTGGGGCTGCATGCAAGAAAAGTAGATTCCAGCTGGACTTATCCGTCTCATGAACATTCAATGTATGAAGTGCACTGGATGATGGACGGGCAGATGAACATGGTTGTCAACGGGCAGTCTTATCGGCAGTCGGTTGGCGACCTTCTGTTCATCCGGCCTGGTATGACCCACTCTTGCACCGGAGCCGGACCAGAGGGGTTCACTTATTTTTCTGTGCATTTCAGCATACACGATACATCCTTTTGCAGAGAACTTAACCGTTGCAAAGACATCTATTATCCGGCAAATTCGAATTTGGCTCTGGGGCTCTCCCCTTCCCTGTCTACCTTGTATAGTTTGGCTACAGAGCATTTGTCTAGCTCGCTATCTTCCTCCAAACAAATGAAGGTACACGCCGCCGTGTTTGAACTGCTCGGTTCCCTGGTCGGTCAGTTATCTCAGCAAGCATCCGTTACGTTGTCGAGAAAAGAAACCATTGCCCATCAGATTGCTGAGCACATTGAGGATTCGGTAAGGTATATCCATCTTCACGGGGAAATTCAGGAGAGCGATCGAACCTGGATTCAGGACATTGCCAAATCGCTGAGCATAAGCCCGTCACAGGTTAATCGTATTTTTCGGGAGGTATACGGCATCGCTCCACGCAAGTTTCTATCCGAAACCCTTCTGAACGAAGCGCAGCGGCTGTTAAAGCAAACCGACTTGAACATAGACCATATTGCGATGATGCTGGGTTATAAGACCAATGCGCATTTCAGCCGCCAGTTCAAGCGGTGGACAGGCATCGCGCCAAGCGAATATCGCAGCCATTCGCAACAGGCCGGAGAAGCCAACGATGCGGATGACTAAAAGTTTAATCATAAAAAAACCAACTATCTGAGCCGCATAGGCTGATCGGTCAACAAAACAGCTACTGGATGACCAGCAGCTGCTTTGTTTTGTCTGGATTGCTTAGATCATGTGTTTGAGGATTACGCTAAAATAAATGATGCAAGGCTTGCACTTCCAGAACCTCTGTACGTAAAATACAAAGCTTGTATACCATCCGGAATGGTCATCTCGACTGAATAGGGTTTCCAATGATTGGTGAAATGTACCGGGATTGTACCCAGGACAGGACCGTCCCATGCGGTTTTGACCTCAAATACCCCGTGACAATATCCCCGTACCTTGATCGAGACCTGGCGAATTCCTCGGCAATCAAAGTATTTAAAACCTGCCGTTGCGGATTCAACCATATTGGCGATATATCCGACTTCTTCATCACCGTCTCTACCATCCTGGGTGATCTTTGGAAAGCGGCTGTCCAGCCAGGCTCCTGCTCCAAAACCTCCAGTGTACTTCTGATCATCTTTGGTCAAAAGATTACATGCAAGATATGCGGGGTACTCGCCTTTTCCTTCAAGCGGTCTCCCACTTGGACCAGAGGAGGTCATTTCCACCTGAGGAATGCTGCCGTCCTCTGCAAAAGATATCTTCTCAATACAGCCCTGCCGGTTGAATGCGTCCCCATTGGTATGACGGTGATAGAAGACATACCAGTCTCCGTTGATCTCCACAATGCTGCCATGGTTATTGCCTCCATAATACATGGGTTTGTCAGTAGGTTTGTAGGAGTCGATATGGAGATCACAGTTGCTTACGATGACGCCCTGATATGTAAATCCTTTATTTGGAAATCGACTGGTGGCATAACATAATTCATGCATAACGATAGAAGAATACACCAGATAGTAGGTATCACCTCTCTTCCGAATGGAAGGCGCCTCAAAAAATTCATGGCCCTCATAACCGCTGCCCTCACTGTAAGGCTCGCTCGGTGCTACGAATATGGGTTCTTCCACAATCGTCAGCATATCCGGACCTAGCATCGTGGCCATCGCGCCATGTCTTGATTGGTCTCCGGCCGCACAGAAGCCGGTATACAGATAAGTGTGCTGTCCTTCAGTCATCACGCCGGGATCGAACTGGGGCTCGTCCCCTTCTCTTTCACCCAGACGAGTGCCGTCGCCATATTGTACATAACCGTAGAATTCATATTTACCGGCAGGTGCATCACATACAGCCACCGAAACAACGGGTACCTTATCCAGCACATAATACAGATAATACCGCCCATCAGGACCCAGCGTAACATCTGGTGCATACAAGCACATATGGCCATTCGGATTCAACGGGTCATCTGTTTTTCGGTAGATCGCCCCTTCATTTCTCCAATTCCCCAGGTCATTCACGGGTGCAGACCAGCATACATAATCGTTCAGACAGAAGGCATGTCCGTTAAAACGGTCATGTGAACCATACACATACACTCTTTCATTGAATACATAAGGCTCACTATCAGGTACGTACTCCCAGGATGGAAGATATGGGTTGAACCCCTGCTTGTTCATTCCAGCTACACTCCTCATATAATTGTAATAGTACATTCGTTCTATGAAATAAAGATAACTCTCGTATAATAGAAAATAGCTTAAGTAGTGTATGGGTTATTCTTTTCTACAACTTAAATATAAAGGGGAAGAACCATGACATCTATTTTTTACGTTGAATGTGACGCGGTACATCAGAATCATTTTGTTTTTGATATCCCTGAAGGGCATGATGCCTGGTTATTAGTCATTACACAGACCCCTGCCCAGTTTTGGGTTGATGGACAACTTAAGGAATACCCGGCTCATTGTGCTGTACTTTTCAAACCGTATCAAAAAATATATTATCGGGCTTGTTCAGAGCGCTATATAAATGATTGGATTCGTTTTGAAAGTGATGAACCGTTTGTAACCGATACCTCCCTTCCGCCAGGCACACCTTTCCCACTGGATGATCCGGAATACTGTCATAAGCTGTTCCAATTGCTTGTTGCAGAGCATTCTTTTCAGAACGATTACCGGGAATCATCCATCAATTGTCTGCTGCGAACCTTGTTCAATAAATTGCTTGAGTCTTGTGTCCAAGAGGATATTAGTCCTCAGCACTATCCTCTGTTGAAGCTTCGAACGGCAATTCATAACCGTCCCAGCCATCCTTGGACAATATCAGAAATGGCGAAGATCATAAACGTCAGCCCGGGGTACCTGCAGTTGATGTACAAGAAATCGTTTGGCCTCTCGTGTATGGAGGATGTTATTCATAGCAGAATACGTTTGGCCAAAGAATATCTCAGACATCATTTGTATACGGTTGCAGAGATTGCCGATCGATGCGGTTACCGTAATGTCGAGCATTTTTGCAGGCAGTTCAAACAAATGACCGGTTCCTCGCCTAAACAGTTTCATAAACGACGTGAAGGTGTCCCGGCTGACTTAACAGATTTGGGATATAAATCTCACTTTTAAGGGGGATGTACTTAGATCTATGGAAAAATTCCCACTCTGTCCAATACGCGTTTACACATACCTTAGCCATCCAATCGGTATAAACGTCATCGAGGTTGTTAGCGTTCTCTGCTGTCATTTTAAGTTAAGGTTTTAGACTGTATGATGCAATGACATATTCTCAAGCATGATTGATCAATTATCATATTGTGATACGCAAATCACACGTGATTCTCGTTATAACCTTGTTATACACCAAAAAGATCTCTTGAGCAGTGAATGCTGAAGAGATCCTCTTTTTATTTTACTCATAAGCAAGAATTACCCATCACTGAAATTACACTGGATCTGGCGTTCCAGTCCTGCTTCTCGATTTCTTAAATAGTAAGATGGCAAGAAGTAAAGCAATGCTTACAGCTCCAAACCCCAACCAATTTAAGTACAGGACAGATGTACGACTGATCACAATCCCACCTAATCCAGATCCCAGTGCAAAACCAAATTGGATAAATGACGTATTTACGCTAAGGGCAATGTCGGGATTACGAGGTGCCAGTGTAACCAGATATAGTTGCTGGGCCGGAGATATGCTCCACGTTGCTAACATAAAAATCATTAAAACCAAGATTAACATGATAAGATTAACTCCAGCTAGAGCAAACAAAAGAAGAGTTACGCCTTGTAACAGAAGGCCTAGACAAATTGTAAACTTTGATCCCTTTGCATCTGCCAATTGTCCGCCCACTTTTGATCCGACAAAGCTGCAAATTCCCGCGAGAAACAGAACACCGCTTATCTCGGTCATAGAAAGAGTGGATGTAGCTTGCAAGAAAGGCGTAATATACGTGAACAGTGTCGAATAGCCGCCGATATACAATAATGTAATAAGCAAGGCAGTCAGAATGAGTGGATTTTTCAAAATGGAGAGCTGCATTCTGAGGGTGATCTTTTCTTCCTCTTTGATTGCCGGAACCTTTTTGTAGATAATAAGTAATGGAAGAACACTTAACAATCCAATGAATATAAATAGAACTCTCCATCCAAACATTTCACTAAAAAATGTGCCCAATGGGACACCGAGCACTAGCGAACTGCTTAGCCCCATCAAAATGATGCCGATGGCATTGCCCCTTTTTTCTTTTTCAACCAGTCGTGTCGATACGGCCATTGCTACTACGGTAGCCACTCCTCCGCTAGCCCCTTGAATAATTCGCACCCATAGTAAAGTTTCGTAAGAAAGGTCAACAAGCATAAGTCCGTTGCTGGCAATAAACACACTGAGGGCGGACAACAGTAACTTCTTGCGATCCATATTTATTGTAATTGCAATGAGAATCGGAGCGATAATGGCCGCTGCCAGAGCGAATACAGTCACCAGTAAACCCACTTCGGAAGTAGATACGCTCAAGTCTGAGGCGATCATTTCTATGACTCCTGTAATAATGTATTCAAGGGTTCCGATCAGAAAAACAGCCAATGCCAAGATATATATAATCCATTTATTTTTCACTTTAATCCACTCCGTCTTCTTCAGTTATCTATTCTTCAGTTATCTATTTAATATTGGAATTTGTATTTCTATAAACTGTACATCTTGTTCTTGAGATAAGGGTAAATATAATTCCCTACCAGCTCCGTTCTCCTTGATCTGATAGTTATTCTTCTCAATCCATGTAGCTAGATGAACACAGGCTTTACAGGCAAAGGTGGCATTGGAACGATAAGCTATGGTGGCCATCATGGGCTCGGCAGGAAGAGTCCGCAGTTGAAATGGGTCGGGAGGTGAGCGCAGATCACAGGTTAAGAAGTAACCTATTTCAAACTCGAACTCTTCCTCTTGTCCTGCGATTTCTTTCCACAAAACAACCTGAGGACCGTCAATCAGTTGGCGCATTTCTTTTGTTAATGACTGATCAAACTGACGAAATAAACTCGGGATCTCCTCTTCCCTCCCACACCCTGTCTGAAAAAGAAACTGCCGAGCACCCTCCTCTTTGATTAGAATTTCTTGTCCAGTTTCGACGTGCCCCTCTTCCTCTATAAGCTGCATGCGTTCCTCAATCCGGACGAGTTTGGCTTGTTCCGTATCGATAATCTGCTGAATTTCGCTTCTTTTTAGCTTAAACATGCCTTGAATATTCTCCAATGTAATATGCTCCTGTAACAGCTGTGTGATTTGTGGCAACGTGAACCCCAATTCTTTATAAATGAAGATTCGGTTAAGCTCGAGAAGCTGATCTGCGGAATAGTAACGGTAACCTGTATCGTGATCTACCTTTCTCGGCTTAAGTATGCCAATCTGGTCATAATAACGCAGTGTTTTTAATGAGACCCTACTTAGCCTGGAAAACGCACTGATTTTGAACAACATATCATCTCCAATCTTTTAACATAATGCGAGTATATAGTTTCCCGTACAGGGGAAAGTCAAGGGTGTATATGCTTCTCATTTGCCTAGCTAAATCAACCACCGTCCTTGTCATCACTCTATGTTGCTGTTAAATGTAAGTCAAAGAACCGTTTCTGAATGAAACGTTCATTTTTTTTGAACAAAAAAATGCCACTCATCGTGGCATTCTCTCGGTACGCATTCAATTATCCTGCTCAGCATTACTAATTTTTTTAAATAAACAGATTATGATTGGCTTGTGATGCTTGTCCAAGATAGTAACCTACGCCACCAATTTTGACTTGGTCTATTAATTCTTCACGCTGAATTCCCATTAAATCCATGGACATTTGGCAGGCAACGATCTCTACTCCTTGTGCAATTGCGCTCTCAATCAATTCCTCCAACGACGGCACATGATGTTTTTTCATCAAACCACGGATCATTTTCGGGCCTGCTCCAAGCATATTCATTTTAGACATGCCAAGCTTCTGGCTCCCGCGAGGTAACATCATATCAAACATACGGCCGATCATATTTTTGGATAACTTCTGCGACTGCTGCTTGCGAATAATACTCAATCCCCAAAAAGTGAAAAATAGGGTTACTTTCCGTCCACTGGCTGCTGCCCCATTTGCAATAATGAGTGAAGCGATCGCTTTGTCCAGATCACCACTAAAAACAACCATCGTGCTGGCAGGATCGCTGATTGGGGCATCGGATACGGGTTGTGCTGTATTTTTAGCAATGACAGACTCAATCGTACCGCCTTTCAGTCTTTCCAACTGCAAGATTGTGGAACCCGACATTGTCGCCCATGCTTTGACATCTTCATAGAATCCTGGATCGGAAGCTTTCACGCGAAGTGTTTCCCCGTTCGAGAGTTGATCCATTTTCTGCTTAACCTGAATTAGCGGACCAGGACAACTTAATCCGCACACGTTCAACTCATGATCAATACGTTGCGGCTGTGTTGAGTCAGTGGGAATAGACTCCTTTTCCACAGGTTCAGGACGGTCTTTTTTTGCAGCAGTAAATGTAGCAGGCTTAAACTGGGCTTGACGGTATGTTTTATAACCACCACTCAAGTTTTTTACACTAAAACCATGCTGACGCAAAATTTGCGAAGCAGTGTAACCACGTAAGCCGACTTGACAGTATAGCCAAATTTCTTTGGATGGGTCTAATTCATCTAAACGTTGACGAAGCTCATCAACTGGAATAGAGATTGAGTCCGGAATATGACCATTTTGATGCTCAATTTCACTGCGTACATCCAGAAGTATCGACCGCCCCGGCTGACGATCAGCCAGTTGATTATAGGTGTACGTCTGAACACGTCCGGTAATCATATTCTCTGCTGCATATCCAGCCATATTCACGGGATCTTTGGCAGACGAATAAGGAGGCGCGTAACACAGTTCAAGCTCTGTTAAATCCCGGACATGTCCTCCAAAATGAATGGCTACAGCAATATCATCAATTCGTTTATCCACTCCATCATAACCGACTGCTTGTGCGCCTAAAATTATGCCTTCAGGAGTAAACAGCAGTTTAAGAGTAATTGCGCTTGAACCCGGATAATACGATGCATGAGAAGCAGGGTGTACGATAACGGTTTGATAGTCCACGCCCAGGCGCTGTAGTGTTTTTTCATTACTGCCTGTCGTAGCTGCGGTCATTCCAAATACTTTGATAATGGACGTACCTTGTGTCCCTTTATAGGTAGAAGGAAGCCCTGCGATACGGTCGGCAACAATACGGCCTTGTTTGTTGGCAGGTCCGGCAAGTGGTATCGTTGCCTTCGTACCATGAATGGTTTCCGTTACTTCGATGGCATCTCCAACAGCATAGATATGTGGCACACTACTTTCCAAGGCTTCATTTACGATAATATGTCCACGTGCACCCAGCGAAACGCCGCTATCTTTCAAAAAATAGGTGTCCGGCGTTACGCCTATCGCAAGAATAACCATGTCAGCTGTCAACACATGACCATCGGCAAGTTCAACCCCTATGCCCTGCTCCAGGGAATGAAATCCCTGAACACGTTTGGAAAACAGCAGGTTTACACCATGATTCTCCATTTCCTGTGCTAATGCGGCTGCTAACTCGGTATCATAGGGTGTGAGTACTTGTGCGTTCCCCTCAATCAGCGTTACATCCAGACCAGCTTCCTTTAAATTCTCAGCCATTTCCACACCTATAAATCCACCGCCTATGACAATCGAAGACTTGTTGTTAGACGAACTTACTTGGTCTTTGATCCGATCAATATCTGGAATACTTCGTACGGTATAAATTAGCGGATTGTCCTTACCCGGCAGATCGGGAATGATCGGTTTTGCACCTGGTGACAATATCAACTCGTCATAACTTTCTTCATATGCACCGCGCTCCTGGGATTGTATCTTAACCACTCGCTTCTGCGAATCAATAGCTACGACCTCACTTCTTGTACGGACATCGATACGAAAGCGATCTGCCATCCCTTTTGGCGTTTGCACCAGCAGACGCTCTCGATCATCGATTGTGCCACCTATATAATAAGGTAAACCACAATTGGCAAATGAGATATAGGGTCCCTTCTCAAAGATAATAATCTCGGCATGTTCATCCAGACGGCGAAGGCGTGCAGCTGCAGATGCACCTCCAGCTACACCGCCAACAATGAGTACTCTTTTGCTCATGATTCACAATCATCCTTTTCAAATAAAGTTTTGATAATCTGTTCAACCCGTTGATCGGCAAGCACATAGTTCACTTCAAGACCATTCCGCTCCGTAGCAACAATACCTGCACTGCGAAGTTTCTGGAGGTGTTGTGAGACTGTTGATTGGGGAAGATCCAGACATTCCTGCATATAAGAAACATTACATTTTTTTTTCATCATCAGTCCCCGCACAATGCATAAACGAATGGGGTGAGACAAAGCTTTCAGCAGATTAGCTGGTTCATCGAACTGTTTAATGTTATTACTGTCAAAAGCGGGAGTGTTCAAAAGTATTCCTCCTAAATCGTTATATCGTAATAATACGATTTATTGATTCGCCTGTCAAATGTATTCTGGATTGAATGCGTTCAATAAGTCGCATACTCGCTCAACCCTACGGCTTTGCTTGTTCCAGGTGGATGATAAAAATGCCTGCCAAAACCGCTAAAAGCGACATTTGACAGGCATTCATGCTGTATCAAGCCTTCATTAAATAGCGATTCAATTGAATTGCTTATTTTAGAGTATAACAGGCTGAATCAGTCCGTCCTTACCAAAAAGAAGCGGGTCCATACATATTTCGCGGTGATAACCCTTTCCAGAGGAGAATCTGGATAGTGGCGTGACAAAACGGTGATAGGCAATCCGGTATTGAACTGTTTCGGAATCATTAAATATACAGTGATGCCCTGTGCCCAGCATGCCCTTCTCGACATTTTTGCTCAGGATTGGGTATCGATAGGTAATTGGACCGTATAACTGCTCTGCCGTACCGTAATTCACATGATAGTCTTCGCTGCCTGTATCATCACAGGACCACGTAAAGTGGTATAGTCCACCCTGCTTCAGCACGGTAACCGCCTCACGAAAATCATGCAAGCCCGCCAGATTGCTCATTGTGTCCTCAACGACACTTATCATGTCTTCACCAAGCTCCACAATGGCACCATGTCCATTGCCAAATAGCAGATACGGTCTTCCATCATCTTCGACATAGATGGAGGGATCAATAGCTTGGCCCATAGTAATGCCCAGACGTTTCAACTGCTCCATTGTGATTAAAGGCTGTGACTCGGCCAGGAATGGACCAATCGGTGTATCTGCTACAGCAACGCCGATGGCACTCTCGCCGTTCAGCATTTTGCCGCAGAAATAAAAATAGAACTTTTCGTTACGGTTGGCTATTGCCGGTGCCCAGGCATTACCGGTTGCCCAGGCGACATCCTCTGTTCCCAGATCAAGGATAACACCTTCATCTTGCCAATGCTTCAAGTCAGAAGAAGAAAACACTTTGAACTGTGTCCCCGACCACCCCTCGAAACCATCTGTTGTCGGATACATATAGTAACGATCCCCAAACTGTGCGACATCAGGATCGGCATATTGTCCGGGAAGCACCTGATGACCATCCCCAAAAGCCGCGAGAAGCCGGCTGCACTCCTCAGCTGTGATTGGCAGGACACTTCCATGCCGCTTTTGAGTCGTTCCCATATCGAATTCACCATCAGGGACGATTCGGAATTCTCCACTTCCCAGATCTGTAGTCAGCAGAGGAAGATAACCCTTGCCTTCAGCAAATCGATCAACAATCAGGCACCATTCCTCCCGGTCATTGAATTTAAAGATTTGAGGTCCCTCCACACCTGCCATAGCCTCCAGTACCGGAGCTTGAAGTGTAACAAATGCCCCTTTGTCGAGAGAGTCTCCTTTTTCTACCCGTATGTTTTTGGTTGTTTCATCCTTGGAGTATCGATAATAAGAGCCATCCGCAGGAAGAATCGTTGTATCAATAATATGATTATCCCGCTCAATGTATTTTTCTGATGCAGAAAACGTACGAAAGTCTTTTGTACGAGCGCTGTATATTTTTTGTTTTCGTTCTTGCTCCTGTGGTTCCTGCGTCGCAGAAGCCCAGAATACAAGAAACTCATCTGCCATTTCATCATACACAGCTTCTGGTGCCCAGACACATCCAGCGCCCTCAACACCTAGTGTAACGTTCCATGGGGATGACCAGTTTACGAGATTGCTGGATTCCCATACGATTACGTCAAGGCTCCCGGCATTAACGGCATGAGTCCATCCTTTGCCGCTTGCGATGCGGAGATCCGTAGCAATCAGATAAAATTTATTATCCTTGACTGAACGAACCAGAAACGGGTCCCGTACCCCCTTTTCTCCAAGGTCTGAAAACAGCACAGGTGAGCCGCCATTAAGATCCTTCCAGTGAAGGCCATCCTCGCTATAGGAGAAATAAACCTGCTCTCCGTCTGGTTGTTCGCCAATAAAATGTACAAAGAGATACCCATCATATTTTGGAGTTGTTTTGGTCAATGGTAAAGAGCCTCCTGAAAATGAAATTGATTTTATATTAACAGTAATATAAAAATGAAAGCGTTCTACTTATGTTGTATCATACTTCAAAAACAGTAGAATGAGTATATTTTTATAATCTCGTATGTTGCAGATCATGTGAATTTTTCGCCGGAAATATATTGCCCTGATTGGAATGTTTGACTTGCTCCTCCTGCAAAGAATTATCACATCCCCTTTATTTTGTTTATTTTACCTCTGGTAAACAAAGTTCTTGGTGTTCATTTACATATAAATGCTAATCTTCTTAATGATGAACAAATGAATATAGATTCATGCATTCATTTTTGTTGTTGAGATATTACGAGGAGGAATCATTGTGAAATTATCCAAAAGAGTATTACCAGCGGTAGCGCTGACTCTGGCTGTATCGGCTTCTACTCTCTTGTCTGCAGGACAAGCAAGTGCCGTTCAAGCTGTAAGTGTGGAGAAAAAACAAATCAAGAACATCATCTTCCTCATTGGGGATGGCATGGGGAGCTCTTATACTTCTGCCTACCGTTATATGAAAGATGATCCTTCGACAAAGGGCATGGATAAAACCGTATTCGACCCTTATCTGGTTGGAGCACAAATGACCTATCCGGATGATGATAAACAAAATGTAACGGATTCCGCTTCCGCAGCAACGGCCATGTCGGCGGGTGTGAAAACCTACAATGCGGCCATTGCGGTTGACCCTGAGCAGAAGGAGGTCAAAACCGTACTTGAGCAGGCAAAAGAAAACGGGAAAGCCACCGGACTCGTGGCTACGTCGGAGATCACTCATGCCACACCAGCTGCATTTGGTGCCCATGATATCAGTCGAAAAAATATGGATGCTATTGCGGACGATTATTATGATGAGTTGATTAATGGCAAGCATAAGGTGGATGTACTTCTGGGTGGAGGGAAATCCAATTTTGTACGCGAGGGTCGTGACCTGACGAAGGAGTTCCAGAAGGCCGGATTCAGCTATGTGACGGATCGTTCCTCTCTCCTCGCTGATAAGAATCAACAAGTTCTTGGACTGTTTGCGGACGGAGGTCTGGACAAGTTGATTGATCGTACTGCTGCAACTCCATCATTGGCTGAGATGACCAATACAGCGATTGATCGCCTCAGTTCGAACGACAAAGGATTCTTTCTAATGGTCGAAGGCAGCCAGATCGACTGGGCAGGACATGATAATGATATCGTTGGTGCGATGAGTGAAATGGATGATTTCGCAGCAGCATTTCAGGCAGCTATTGATTTTGCCAAAAAAGACGGTGAAACACTTGTCGTAGCTACTGCCGACCACTCCACAGGTGGACTTACGCTTGGAAAAGACGGAGAGTACAACTTCTTCGTAGACCCGATCAAAGCTGCACTGCGTACACCTGACTTCATGGCAGCACAAATTGCAAAAGGTGCTTCGGTTGAAGAAACACTGAAAAGTTATCTGAAACTGGAGTTGAAACCTGAAGAGATTCAATCGGTGAAAGAAGCAGCCCAAACTGCGGATGTAACAAAGATTGATAATGCTATTGAAGCGATTATTGATAACCGTTCATTTACCGGCTGGACAACAGGTGGACATACAGGTGAAGATGTTCCGGTCTATGCCTACGGTCCGGCAAGTCATCGCTTCGCCGGTTTGATCGACAACACAGATAATGCCAAGATCATATTTGATATTCTCAGCAAGCACCAATAATTCGACAATAATTCAATAGTTTAGGATCATCCCTTCTCTTCTTTCATCCGAAGAGAAGGGATTTTTTTCATAAAATCCTTATTGATATGCCACTCTACCTTTTTATGAACATCCTTAACCGTAGCCGTTCTATACTTTTCTTTTTTCATGACCGAAACTTGTCCATTCACTTCGAGTAAGGCGTACGCCTATTCCGAATTTGCTAATATGCATTATATCCCATGGAGTTGGTTACCTTATACAACACCACTTGTATTGAAGTGAGAAAAATCCGATAAATGCTGATGCGGCTTATAGTGAAACTACAGAAGTAACAAAGCTTTGGAGGAAAATGGCATGTTAGGAAACATTCTGTTGGGTATGGTCATTCCCATTATATTGGGTGTATGGATTCTGCGTCGGAACTTTACAATCCTTATTCTATATTATCCACTTGGTGTGGCTATTTCAGCATCCATCAACAATATCGGGTTTAATTACTTCTGGAATATTCTGCCGAATACTCATAATCAATCCTTGGCTGCTCTTCCAATGGATCTTGGAGTCTATCCGATCGCTGGTTGCCTGATGATGTATATGATTTCAGAAAAAGGCGCCAAGCCATGGTTGGCGATTCTTGTTGCATCATTGTCGCTGACATTAATCGAATGGGTTGCCAAAATAATGGGGCATGTCATTTATTTTAATGGATGGAACATTCTTTGGACCTTTTTGTCATACCTCCTGCCATTTGTTCTTGCTTATGGTTACAGTAAAATATTGAGGTATACCAAGTGAAGTTTTACTGAAGCTTTCCACTAATAAGGCAGGGCAGATGATATGGGTTAACGCTGATGGGCATACGTGCATATCTTAACTCATATTTGTCTTGGAGGGATTCGTAATGTATGTGGCATATCCGTATGGTTACAGGTACACTTTTACTCCGGTATGGGCAACATCATCAGCCGAAGCACTTGAATTAATCAAAACGGCTGTTCAAGGAGAAAGAAATGATGAGATATTCTATGATTCACTGATTCAGATGTCACCTGATGCCAATCAGGCTGCCATCATCACGAGCATCCGCAATGATGAACGCGGACATAATCAAATGTTCCGCCACATGTACAAGGATCTGACAGGTCAGGAGATTACGGGCGTAAGCAGTGAGCCGGTTGAGACGGTCACCTCTTATCTTGCCGGACTGCAAAAGGCGTTTCAGGGTGAATTGGCCGCCGTGGAAAAGTATAGAAAAATATGGTTTGGTCTCCCTTATGGCATATATAAAGACACGGTGTGGGGAATCATCCTGGACGAACAGAAACATGCGGATAAATATAACAATCTGATTACCTACAATTTGCCGAGATAGTCATGTATGGGATAAATAACGCGCGTATTCTTTTAGTGATGAACAATTGAAATCAGCAAAAAACCAGTGAATGAGTAAAGCTCACTGGTTTTTTTCCTTTGCTGAGTCTCTCTTATATAAACTTGCTATCAAATGCACTCTTCCAACGTATCAGGTTCCACATGAACGTGAACGGTGTATACGTCATGTTCCTCCATTAACTCGTTCTCTACGTCTGTACAGATATCGTGTGCTTGTTGAAGATCCAGCTCAGCATCAACTGTTATGACAACATCCACTACAACGTTATTGCCATAGTTCCGCGCTCTCACGTCTTTAACTGTCTCTACGCTGTCAATTCCGGCAATCGTTTTTTTGTACTCCTGAATCAGTTCAACATCAAAACCATCCGTCAGATGATGTGTGGCTTCCTTGAAAATGTCCCAAGCGGTCTTGCAGATCAGGAAACCTACGATGACAGCCGTTACAGGGTCCAGCCATGGGAGGCCGAACTGGGAACCCACGATCCCAATGACCGTACCGGTGCTCACCCAGGCATCGGAGATATTATCTCGAGCTGCAGCCATGACTGCCTGACTTTTAATACGAGTAGCAAGTCTCTTGTTATAGCGATAGACCAGATACATGATAACTGCGCAGAAAATGCCTGTGTACCCAGCGATGATATCCGGAGATTCATGTTTACCCTGAAACACAGAACCAATGGCTTGAAACAGTACTTGTAAACCTACTGCCATCATAATGAAAGAAGCAACAAGTGACGCAACGGTCTCTGCTCTCCAGTGACCATATGTATGATCTGTGTCGGCTGGGCGTTGGGCAAGCTTCAAACCGATCAGTACAGCTATTGAGGCCACAATATCGGTGGCATTGTTTAATCCATCCGCCTTGAGCGCTTCTGATCCGGCCATACTGCCAACGATCAGTTTTAATACGGTCAAACATATGTAGGCGATAATGCTGATGATAGCTCCGCGCTCCCCCAGCTTTAAATTATCGTATTTAAGTTGATCCACATGATATCCTCCTGCAATCTTCAATTCAAGCACGTGTATGATGGTACCATTGAAGATTTGTGTGGGTCTAGAGAAACGTTTTGAGTGTGACGAAACATAATCTGAACGCGGCAATTTTTTTACGAGCATCCAAAAAAGTTGGATTTGGCAAACTTAAGTGATTAATGGGTGGTAAGAGGAAGGTGGCCGACTGCCTTCCCTTGTAACCACACTTTCTTGCACTTGGACACAAAGAGCCAAATGGATCGTTTTGATCCACTCGGCTCTTTATGTTATTTTACAATAATTTGTATAACATCACTTACCGTTGTTCCACTTCCATTCATAAATCACTGCCCTTATTCAGAAAGTGTCGATTCAACTGGCGGCTCATTGGCAAGCTGCTCCGAATCATCGGAATGCCGTTCGAACATAACTGCGTCAACCCTCGTATAGATCATATCCGCAGGAAGCGTTGGCGGGTCTACCGTGGTAGGCGAAACTCTGGTTAACCGGACATACTCGCTACCGTCACCCGTAAAGTCGAACGTTCCCAAATTAACCCAACCCGATGAGCCGGCCGTTGCATCGATATAGGTGACCTCGGTACCCGTTTTATGTTTCACTTCCACTTTGACATTGTTATCGTTTGCTGTCGTATGGACAAGTTTGTAGATCGAGACCGTATATTTCCCCTCTGGAAACTCGCCTTTCCACGTTGCTGATGATCCTTGAACTGTTGAATAGCGGGATTTAACCCCAATTTTGTATCCGGCTAAATTGCTTTGGCTCCACGACCCTTCTGTCGTGTATAACCCTGTTGTATTTGTACTGTCCACGATAACCGTTAGGTCCCTGATCGTGATATTCAAAGGTGCTGTGGTTAAGGTCACACCGTCAATCGTGACCGTAGCCCATACCTCAATGTGATCCGTGTTCCCATCGAGATTAAGAAGGGTCAACACCCCACTGCTATTCACTTCAGCCAGATCCGTACGATCAACGAAATACTGTACATCGGCATGTGTTAGATCACCGATCAAACCGTTATCCAAATAGCCGGTTACGCTCAGTTGTGCGGTTTGAGTCATCTGCAGCTCGTTCCGATCGGACAGGATCACAGCAGACTCCAATTGCGGTATCCTGTTTGGGTCCACCCACATGATTGCATCGGCAACGACTCTGGACTTGTTGGCCTTATTGGTTAATTCCACGTACCCGCTATCGCCTGCAACAAAAGGATAATCCCCCAGGTGCACCCAAGTACCATTCGCTGTTGTCTCATCAACTGTCACCGTCTCGGAGCCTCCGCTATAATAAACGGTAAATGAGGCATTTGTTGCCCAATTTTCACTCGCAGCCGTGATTTGCGGAATCTTGTAATACACACTGTAAGTGACACTTTCCGGCAGCTCAGGCCGCCATCTCATTTTGCTTGTTGCTGTGCCGGTCGTAGATTTGGCATACACATAGTTATCATAATAATAATCGTTAGCTGTCGTATCCCTTATCCAGACGCCTTCTGTCTCCGCCTCCGTATTATCCACGATGATGGTTGAACTATCCTGCCCATCGGGTTGGACTGGAGTTTCCGAAACCTGATCCGGCAGATAAAGTGTCCGCTTGCGGGTCTGTTTCCCCTCCGATTCCACGTAATACGTGAAAGTTTGGGATAAATCATTCACTCGTATCGACCATTCCATCGGGTATATCGTATCTGGGATGGTCGTGTACGTGGCCCCGCCATCCAAGGAATAATGGATTGTCGCTGGTTTTGTCGTTTTGGCCTGCACATAAGCATCATAAACCGTTTCGTCGGGCTTAACCATCAGCATGCCTTTAACCGCATCAATTGGACTGTGGGTATCAAAGAAATAGCTTGCACCCGATGTATCAGCCGTTCTAACCTGATGCAGCGGCACATTAATGTTAAGTCCTTCTACAATGATCGCGGTGATGCCCTTGCCTGAAACCGTGGTTTGAATGATTCCGCCACTCATTACCGTTTGCTCTGGTGTGCCATTGTCGCGGATGATCGTTACGGTATAATCCTGTGCCGGGTTGAATCCAATGATCTGTTCATTCAATTCAATCGGAGTCTGAACTTCTTCAGACGATGCATTGCTTAATCCGATGTAGAATTTATCCCCGCTCTCACCCGTTATCCAATTCAATTGAGGATGGTTGGTCTTAATAATCCCCTTGGGCATCCAAAGCCAAACGTCGGAGTTACCATAAAATTGACCTGGTTTATTCCCATAAAGGTGATATTTGAACCATAAAAAATTCGTTTCAAATACGGAAGGAAACGTAATGCTCCCGTTTGATTTCAATGATTGTTCGCTGATCAAATAATCCATCGTTTGCCCGAGTTGCCCCGGAATATGGTGATAATAGATGGATGTAGCCCCGCTTGGGCCTTCCAGAGGAAAGTCCGGTTCAAGTTGGCTAACGGCGAAGCCTTTATAATAATAACCTGGATAACTGGAATATCGTCCAATAACCGCATTATGAGCAATATCCTGCAGCAGTTCATCCCCTGTATAGAGCGACAATCTCAGCATGAACGGAGCTTCCTGAGCATTCATCCGATAATAACCGGTTGTACTTCCTGCTTCAAACGTCAATCCGCTCGGTGAAACAAGCCAACGCTCCGCTTGAACACCTCCGGCAATATCTTCGGGAAGCTTGAGTCTTGGATATTGAAATTTACCACTTTCCGGCCAATGGAACGACTCGGCGTAATTATATGTCTCCGGCTGAGGAATCGTAACGTTACCTTCAGGAACTGGACGAGCAACAAACATTGTTGCATAGCGTTTGGCTTCCTTATAGGCGGCATCCAAGTATTTGGGATCCTGAGTTTCCTCATATAGCTCCAAGATCTCCATCCACAGCTTGCTATAATAATAAATGAACTCATTTTTACTCACATCGACGGATGCTGGCGTATCGATATGTTGCGTGATATAACTGTCGGCTGCATCCTTCGCAGCTTGCAAATACTGCGCATCTCCCGTCATCCGATACATCATCAGGGGTTGAATAACAGGCCCGCGGTCTTTCTGATCCGGGTCACGTACGAGGTATTCTTCCTGTGCCAGCGCCCCAATACCAGCTGTAGTTCCCATCATCTGGTGAACAGCGGTGACACTTGAAACATCAAACGGCAGAGTAGCCATTTTCCATAACGAAGGCACACCGTATACTTTTTTCTGCGTTGGCGACCAACCGATACCATTTCGTGATACGCCATACTGGACGGACGGTAGTGCTCTCGTATCGTAAAGCTGGTCATCTCCAGTCAAATAATAAGCTCCCAAAAGAACCGCATTTGAGCTTGTTCGGACGCTATCCTCGTTTTCGATATCAATAAAACCCTTGGCACGGCTCCACCACCCGCTGGGTGATGGGACATAATTCACAGAGTCGTCCCCTTGTGGCTCAACTTTAAGCAAATCGATCATATTAAACATCGCATCAGTAAGCGATTGATCTGACACATTTTTCCGGTATGCCGAATAATCGTACTCATTGCGAAGAATATCCACGTAGGACTCATATAGATTGCTTTTTTGAGCGATTAGCCCCATATGAAATTGATAGGTGTTTTCTGCGGTCATTTGCGAATAAGTCCCTAATTGAGGCGCATACAGAATTGGCTGCACGCTGCCTTCGTTGTTAACCAGGCTCATGCCAAGCCGTTGTTTCGTAACACCTCCCGTCGGTTCAAATTCAACCGGAAGCTCTGCCGAAGGTACAAATACGCCATACGTTAATGGATTTCCCGCACCATCATTTTTCTCAACCAGGCTTATCGGAGCGCTCAGCTCTCTTAAACTTGTTGATTCCACTGTACCTACCATTTTGGCATGTGACCGGAATCCATTTAACACTTCATTGATGCCCGAGACTGCCTCTGTTGTGAAGGACTGATATCCAATCACATAATTGCCGTCGCGGCGAGGCGTAAAGGCAAAAGAAACATCTGGTTTATCCCCTGCCATGGACCAGTTCACTTCAAAATCGTAATCACTGCCATGCGCAGAATCGGTTAATACCGCCGTCTGGCTGTCTGGAAAATGGACCTCGTCGAATGTAATCCAGCGTTTGTTCATCGTATCGTAGTAATTGGTTCGGCTGCCCGCGTTCCCGTCCAATAGAACCCATTGTTCCTCAAGTCTTTCCGATTCATTATTGATTGGAAGCCAGTTCCCTGTCTCCGTGTTTTTGTAGAACATGTCACGAACGATGGATTTACCTTCATCCCATGCTGCCTCATAGAAGGTTGCCTTATAGTTCGCATTTTCGATGCTGCCTTTCTCTGTGTAACTGAGATTCGCTAAGGTACGGCTTCTTAGCGGGGGGAGCGGTGGTGCTTGTTGACGGATATTCCCCTCGAACTTGACTGCATCAGCCCGCGTAATAATTGTACCCGTAGAAGGCTGTGTTCGAGTCAGCCTGACAAATTCGCTATCATCACCACTAAACTCATACTCCCCCAGATCCACCCATCCAACCGATGGACCTGACGAAGGTCTTAGATCCATAAACTTAACATCCGTAATCCCGTTATGAACAATCTCAATTTTCACATTACTATCTGCTTTATCCGCCCAATCCAGCTTATAGAACGATATTCTCGCCGTCCCTGCTTCCAAGCGTGGATTCCAGGTGATGCTTCTACCTACAGCGTCTGTAAATTTGGAACTTGAATTATTGTATCCCTTCACTCCCGCGCTTGTGCTCCAATATGGAGCGGAGAATCCGTTATTAGCGTTGCCGGAATCAACCGTAACGACCTGATCAATTGTGAGGCTCCCATCATCAATGATGATTGTCTTAT
The DNA here is from genome assembly GCF_045040675.1 of Paenibacillus sp. FSL H8-0283. Taxonomy (NCBI): domain Bacteria; kingdom Bacillati; phylum Bacillota; class Bacilli; order Caryophanales; family Paenibacillaceae; genus Paenibacillus; species Paenibacillus sp. FSL H8-0283. The sequence goes on along the minus strand of NZ_CP150295.1, from coordinate 3,581,214 downwards.
GTGGCTCTTTCTGCGTTATATTCCCTTCGAACTTGACCGCATCCGCGCGTGTAAGGATCGTGTTTGTGGTGCCGGTAGAACGGGTCAATTGAACGAATTCTTCACCAACTCCAGAAAAATAGTACTCTCCCAAATCAACCCACCCTGCTGGAGCGCCAGATGAGGGTCTTAGATCCATAAAGACTACATCCGTTGTTCCATTATGAACAATTTCGATTTTTACATTGCTATCAGCCTTATCCGCCCAATCCAGCTTATAGAACGATATTTTCGCGGTTCCTTCTTCCAAGCGTGGATTCCATGTTATCTTTCTGCCTGCTGTACTCGTATATTTGGTGCTGGAAAGATCATACCCCTTCACCCCTGTGCTTGTAGTCCAATTTGGAGCCGCATATCCATTGTTCTCGTTACCCGCATCAGGTGTCACAACATCATTGATCTTGATACTCCCGTCATCGATGATAATCGTCTGATAAGGTAAGGTCTCCGCATAAGCGGTCCTTATTCCGATCAGGCTGGAAGGAACTACGACCGTCAACATGAAAACGATGAAGAAAAACAGCTTCCTTTTGACCATACAATTCACAGCCTCTCCTCATAATGATAACGCTTCCAAAAATGAGTTACCTTTTGCTCTAATGATCGTAAAAAAGCACTTAACCTTCCCTTCTGCCTAATCCCGCTCTGTCGTTTTTATCTTAGCATGTTAGATTACGGTGATATTTCTTTCATTTTAAGAATTTCTTATACGATTTTAAGTAAAAAAAGAAACCTACATCCTAATTGATTGCTCAGTAGCAGTCAGATAGAATATAGGTCTTCCAAGTGTTGCAAGAGGACTTATCAATTATAAAGGCGGCTGCACCAATAACAACTTTCCAAGCTGAATGACGGTTTGATCATACCAAGCTGGATGTTGCCGAACATGTTCCATACCTCGTTCATTGCCACTTGCCTCAAACACGGCCGCTTTGTCAGTTTTCTCGTGATCGATCTCGAAGAGAACTGTATGTTTCCCATTTGGTAGCTCCGGCAAGAAAATATATTGATTTCTATTATGATCGTTGTAGAGCGTGAATCGATCAATAAGGAAGGGTTCTCCTCCATCCACCGACACCTTCAATCGGCCAGAATCCGGCCCCCCGATATCAAATAAGCCGATGTGGGTTCCCTCAAACTCCACTGTGATCGCCTCTCCGGCATCAACTGCTCGCCATAATCCGGGGAACAACCAATCATACTCACGCACTAAAGGAAAATCATCAGAGGTCATGTAAGACCACCCTGCGGAAAAATGAGTAAGACGATCCAGTGGCAACATGGTTGCATACTCCCAAGGATTGGCCGGGACCAAGGGGTCCTGCGGCAAGTGATGTTCGACTTTTCCCACGTGATCTCGAAGTTCTCTGATTTTCTCAAACGACCGGGTGATTGTATCGGTGTAAATCTGATGTCCTTTGGGAATCGTCGGATGGATCGAATCATGCGTGAAAATAACGGCTCCGTGGATGGACACGTCTGCTCTTGAAGTAAAAATAAGCTTTCCATCCGAAACCAATTGACTGACCGCTACGCCCAGATGAATGGAAGGAATGCCGTAATAGTCGGCGACTTCCTCTTGCATAAGAGCGCCCTTCTGGTACTCGCCGGATTGAAATGAGGTCAAGTCCCGCTCCTTAACCGTATATACAAACAGGATATCGGTAAACCAGCTCCGCTTGCGAATCTGTCGGACAATGCCTTCGATCCGCGCTTTGGATTCGGGCACTCCGCCATCGTTGCCAACGAATTCAACAAATACGAGATCAGGCTGATGACGAAGCACATCTGTCTCTAAACGGGCGCAGCCGAGGTCCGATCCTGTCCCATCAATGCCTGCGTTCACAGCGTGGATATCGGCATGGGGATATTGCCCTCGCAGCCAATCCGCCGTCATGACCCTATATCCTTTCGAACGTGTATTACTACCGCCGAAATAAACGATGGTCACGGTTTCTCCATTTTCCAACTTCTGAATGACATTAGGTAGCCCTCTTCGTGGGAAAAATTCCTTCATCACGACTTCACCCGCCCTCACTTAGCGTTATTAGGAGCATAAAGTTTTACAGCAAACACTTCATAATAAGGCGAACCATACGTTGCACAGAAATCAAACCGGATGTGGGTTACACCTTGTGCAAACACCTGATGTTTGTTCAACGAAAGATAATTCCCACGGACTTTAATTTCACTCTCGCTTCCATCTTCCAAAGTTAAAGTCACATCATAACCTTGAATCAACGACTCGATTGGATCATCGAAATGCTCCAAATTCAGCTGCGAATTGAAAACAAGATGGATTTCATCCAGATTCTTGGGGCTTGCAAAACCAAATTCCAACCATTCCTGTCCTTCCGTACGTTCCGAAATCCAGCCGTTCGGCAGACCATAAGGTCTGGAGAAGCCGTTGACGACATTCGCGGGATTATACATATCCTGGGATGGTAGCAGATCCTTGAAGCAAATGCTCTTATTAAGTTTCTTCAGCCTGGATGGCTCTTCCGGTCTATAAAGGAAGCTCACCGCTCCAGTCATTTTCTCTTCATTGCCATACACGGCAAGGCTCGCCGTACCTTCCAATACGATGTAGATTTTGTCGTCTTCTGGCTTCTTGCAGTTGAGGTCCAGTGTAATCCAGTCATCGTGACCCGCTGAAATCACCAAGTTGTAGCCCTTCAGCTCGCTGGTGGGAATATAGTTTTCCTTTCGATCCCCACCAAACAGCTTCACTTGCAATGTTTCCGAATGCTCGGATCTATTTTTGATTTTGATCTGCACGCTTTCAACCACGGGTGTCTGAATCGGCAAGACCAAACATAACGCTTTCTCCAAGGAGATCTCTTCGGTTGTATGAAGTTGTTCATAGCTTCGCTGAGACGAGGCACGAATCGTTAATCCGTCTGCGAAATAAGGATCTAACGGCTCTTGAAGCCCTACAATTGTTTGCCCGTCGCGAAGCAACTGCGCCTGAAGCTCACCCATATGCGCTTTGACGATGGCCGCAGGGTCTGTATCATATTTTACGCATAACGCAGCAGCCGTTCCTACCGCCTGCCCCATACAACCACAAGTTGCCATCACCCTTGTAGACCCAAAAGCCACATGAGTAGCACTTATATTACGGCCAGCGAACATGAGATTAGGAATATTGCTTGAAAATAAGCTGCGAAAAGGGATATTATACAATCCCGGCACAAAGTTCCACGCGGTAGCCGGCCCTTCATCGTAGATGCCTTTATTTGCATGCAGATCCATATACCAACCTCCGACGGATACCGCATCTTCGAAATGAGTCTTTTCTGTAAGATCGTTCTGAGACAGCATGTGTTCCCCTATAAAACGTCTCGACTCCCGCTTTCCCGGAATCGGGCATACATAATCCAGGATAAGGTTGTCTACATCATCAAACTCACCGCTATTTTTGATATAATCCCATATCCCGTATACCAATTTCCGCAGTTCCAATGCGATGTCTTCATTATTCTTGATAATATCCATATGTCCGCCGTATTCCAGCCACCACAATCCGCCAAGCCCGTTGATTTTCCTTGGAAAAGATCGATGATTTAATCCTTTTCTGATACTATCAAAAAACTCCAGCTTCGTAATATCATACGCAAAGCCTGGCCTTTTGTAAGGAACGGAATAGTTTACGTCACGGGCTTGAAACAGAATCGTATCACCCATCGTGTAATGATCTGCCACTTCTGGAGCGAGCTCCTCCTGGTATTCAAGCTTCGCCTCTCTTCCCCATCGGAAGTGAGCACCTGCTTGGTATCCAACAATTCCATCACCGGAGCAATCGATATAGGTTGGGCTTTCAAAACGAAATTTTCTTTCGGAAGCCAATTGAAGGCCCTCCACCCATTGAATTCTGCCGTTCTCCATGCCCGTTTCATGCACACATGTATTCAGAAATAGAGAAATGTTGGGCTCATCATACACCATGTCAAGCAAGACCGTATCCGAAAGTGAAAGCATAAGTTTTTTGTTGTATAACGGATTATAATGAAAGATCTTTAGTTTGAGTTCTTCCACCAACCCGCCTTCGCGAGCATAATAGGATGGACTATTTCCGAGATATGCAGACCCGTTAATGTGAACTCTGACCTCGCTGCTCGCATTTCCCCCCAGAACCGGTCGATCATTAATAAGTGAAACGTGCAGACCTTGGCGTGCGGCAGCAATGGCAGCGCATATCCCGGCAATTCCTCCACCTATGACGGTTACATCTGATTTCATAAGCTCCATTTTGATAACCTCCATGATTAGATGCTCCTATCATGGTAATGGTTTTGCCCCCTTTTTTTTTACAGGATTTCGCGAAAAAATCATACATTTTTTTGTATCCTTATTTGAATTCCTACCGTGTCATTTTTATCCGATATTGCTTAGGTGTATCCCCCGTATATTCTTTAAAAAGTTTGCAAAAGTACCCTTCATTGACGATGCCTACTTCCTCGCACAATTCTAATAATGAATAATCTCGAACGTTTAACAACTCGAGGGCGAGATGGATTTTTTTACGGTTAATGTAGCTGATCACGCCTTCGTTCATTGTTTTTTTGAATAAGCTACTAAAATACGATGGTGCTAAATTCACTTCCTCGGCAATTGCCTCCAACGTTAAACGTTGTTTCAGGTTTGTCTCTATATAATGCATTGCACTCATAATTTCTGCACGATGTAATAGTTGGCCCGCATGCACGTATTCGAATGTGAAGTCGCCAATATAGGCGAGTTGCTCCTGAAAAGCCATAAATTCCATGGGGAAGTCTGGAACTTCCGTGGCCATCTTATTCCCCGATTTAAATTTTACGGTAATGTCTCTGTACAAATCTCTAATCATTGGCGCCATGATGGACTTGTGGATTTTATGGTCCGTAACAAATTGCGACAGATCGGCAAGTGCATTGTCCAGCTCTTCCTTGGAAATCTTCCTCTTCAGGCGTATAAGAAAATCAGCCAGCTTCTGTTGAAAATCTGCTTTTTTGTCATTATGGTATTGGAACCGATGCATCGGTGTTTTTACAACTTTTTCGGTATGATAATAGAAATCCTCACTCACATTTTTAGCTTCCGTGTACGCCTGTTTGATCGATTCCCAGCCTCGGTGTGGACTTCCAAAAGCGACAGACACCCTTTTATTCAAATATTGATGCAAATGAGAGATGATCTGCCCTCCCAAGGATAGGCAAGCATATTCTGTTTCCATATCACTGCGGTTATTTTCCCAAGATAAAAAGCCAATAAAACGATTATCGGACAGATCCGCAGCTACGCCACTGCTACCATTCATCACCGTTTCTTCGATGATATTTGTTATCGCATACTTCAAGATGTTTTGATCTGCGGCCGCGTATTCGTTTCGGAAACTTTCATATGTATTCATTTCAACGATGAAACAGCAATAGTTGGCTTGAAAGAAATGAAACTGCATGCGATTGGCAAAATCCGATGCCCGATGAGAAGGAATTTCACCTCGGATCAATTCGTTAAAAAATTGCTTGCGGACTCTGTATTTATTTTCAAGCACGGATACGTTTAATGAGTGAAACTCCGCCTCTTTTTTCTCAAACTCATTTAAAATTCCGGCTGCCTTATCCAACGCTCGATTCAAATCGGCTTCCCGCAGCGGAACCTTTACAATGTACTCCAATACGTTGGCTTGAATCGCCCGCTGAGCGTATTCGAAGGATGAATAGGCGGTCAGAAGTATGTATTGGGTATGGGGGAGCTCTGCCTTGAGCTCCTCAATCATGGAGATGCCATCCATACGCGGCATTACAATATCGGATATGACGATATCCGGTTTAAGTTTTATGATCTCCTCGATCCCATTCAGCCCATTATTCGCTTTGCCCACCAGAACAAATCGTCGATCCCTATGAGAGAGTTCATTAAAAAACAATTCCAATCGCTGAATGATCAGGTCTTCATCGTCAACAATGAAGCAGGTATAGTCTCTCCCCATTATGCATCTCCTTTTGGCAATTCTGCCGGGAATACAGCGCGTATACGGGTTATTTCCTTAGGTATGCTAATGATATCCAGCCCGAATTGATCTCCGTAGTGGAGTCTTATTCGCCCATGAATATTATTCAGTCCGATTCTTTTCCTTTTTACTTCCTCTTCACTCGGTTCTGAGATTAAAATATGTTTTATTTTATCAGCTGGAATTCCCTCTCCTTGATCAATAACTTCGATGATGACGATGCTGTCCTCCCTGTACGCATGAATCGTAATTGGCCCCTCAATTCCCCCTCCGTTATAACCATGGAAGATACTATTCTCCACAAGGGGCTGTAGCAGCATTCGGAAAACTAGGAAATCCATCAGTCCTGCTTCGATATTTTCAATCAAGTGGAAGTTTCGGTTATACCGAATGTTCTGGATCTCAATATAGTCTGCTACATTGCGTAATTCCTGGCGTAGGGAAACCTTCTCTGAAGCGTCGTCTATCCCGTACTCCAATAATGAAATGAGCGACCCGATCACCACATCTACTTTCTCTATTTGTCCGAGACGTATCACATTGCTGATTGAACCAAGTGTGTTATACAGAAAATGTGGGTTTATTTGAGACTGTAACACTTGGATTTCCAGCTTCCGCTCAAGTTCATTATGAAGCTCGGCTCGGCGAATCAGTTCAACAATTTGCTGAAGCATACGATCGAATGCTCGTGAAAGATCGCCAAACTCATCGTTTCGATTAATCGTAACTGTTGTTGTAAGGATACCTTGTTCCACCTGCTTCATTTTTGTTTTGAGCGTATAGAGTGGTTTTCTTATATATTTGGCAACCAAAAAAGAAATGAACAAACTTAAAAGAAGACCTGCAGCGAGAAGCTCGAGGTAATAGGTTTCCAATCTGGACAACGCTGCTTTTAAGCGTGATTCATCGTTGATCGAGATGATGGTCCAGTTGAATTTCTCCGTTGGTTTTTTTAAAAGGGAGACCGGAATACCATCGTTGGTAGACAGTTGAAGGTTTGTTTCCGTCGTATCCAGAATTTCTTCCGCTGACGTCTCTCCGATCGAAAAAGAATGATCTTGAATATTCAGAGGTCCTTTATTTTCAGAAAATCCGGCAATGATCTTACCTGACGCAGTGATCAGAGCCAGATTCATTTGTTCCTGTTTATTAATCTTGAACAAGGTTTCTTCAATGGCATTTAGATCCAAATCAACCGCAATGGCCATAGGAAACGGAGCACCGTTCAGATATCGAACCATCGTAACGGTCCAGCCGGAATACTTCGATTTGTAAGGTTCACTAACAATGGTAGTCCTTCTATTTTTTTCAGCCGCATCAAATAAAGGTGCTCTTTCAGATAAAGGTTCATCGAATATTCGAGTAGGTGTACTTCCACCCAGAATGGATAAATCGCTTTTGATCAAATAAATATTACTGACATAAATACTGTTGAGTTCATACAGCTCCCTTAATTGCTTTTTAATCACTTCGGTATTGTTAATGTTGGCTTTCACTGATGTTTCAACTGAGAAGAGAATCGTCTGGAAGGAGGAAAAATTAACGGTAAAATACTGGTCAACCTTGTCTAGTATTTGATTGGTGTAAAAAATGTCATTGGTTCTTATTTCCTTTTGGACATAGCGATAAGACAATTGGCTTATCAAGATGATGCAGCCTAATACAAAGGCAAACACGATAAAAAATAATTTTAAAGGCAAGCTGATTCTTCTTCGCATCGATCATCTTCCTTTTAGTTCCGTTTTAAACTAAGAATAGCATATGCTAATAAAGAGAGGGGCTACGAATAGCCACTCTCTCTTCGTTTATTTTTACTTGATAAGGCCGGCTTCTTTAAATTGCTGGATTGCTGTTTCCTTATATTTCTGCATGTCAAACTTGGTATCCAGCGTCTGAAGGAAATTGTCCCAGTTGGAAAGAGGCTCTTTGCCCGTCATAAATTTAACTAAGCTTTCATTAATGAAACGTGTGCGGTCAGCATCCAAGGTATCGCTAGGGTCTGGGGTCAATAAATTTCCGGGCAACGTTGGCCCCACATATTGCTGATTGTCCTTGAAAGCTTCCGCTGTCTTCGGATTCTGGAAACTGAAGTACTCCGCATCATCACCACGGCGCGGCATTCTATAATGATCAACCCATAGGTACTTCTCTTTCATTTCCTTCGATAACTCGGAGGTTTTATTTTTGATCTTGCCGTCTACAACATCCCAATGGATGCCTTTAATTCCGTATGCAAAGTTCGGATAGGCTTCTTCATCCGTAAAGAGATAATTTAACATGGACAAGATCCGAATGATTTTGTCCTCGTCCGCTTTTGCGGATATGGCCCATGAATTGCCCTGAAATGATTTTCTCTCTACAATTTGATCCCCGTAAGGACCTTTCATCGGAGGAATAACGATCCATTCGGGCACCTCGCCACTAATTTCTTTCATTTTCTGTTGATAATCCGGTTCCAGTCTACGAGCATCTCTGATCATGAAGCCAACTCTACCCTTAAACATCTTTTGGTCCAACAGATCCGGCGAATTCATCGTCACCCAGTCCGGGTCAACCACCTTGGCTGTCATCATTTTATTAATGTAAGCAAGCGCCTCTTTCATTTTGGGATCGATAAACAGAAATACCGGTTCATTATCTTTTATCTCAACGGCTGAAGGAGGATTGACGCCAAACATCCACATCAAGCTATCAAAGCCATAGGTTTGCAGATTACCTTCTTTATTCATACCACCGATGAATCCGTACGTATCGTTTTTGCCATTCCCGTCCGGATCTTTCTCTGTAAAGGCTTTCATAACTTCGAACAACTCATCAGGTGTCGTTGGTACCTCCATATTCAGCTTTTTGAGCCAATCGTTACGGATGAAGAAGCTTCGACTGATACCGTTTACATTATCATAGCCTGGAACTCCAATGGTCTTCCCTTGATAGGACATTGCCTCCCATGAGTCGGTGCCAAATCGTTTCTGTAGTTCAGGGAATTGGTCCATATACGGTGTCAAATCGGCAAGAACTCCTTGGTCGTAATATTGCGCAAGATCAGCACGACTTTTCAAAAAGATCAAGTCTGGAATATCCCCGCCTGCAATGAGTGTATTCAGTTTGGTTGTTGCTTGCCCAGCCTGAGGAATCATCATCTCCAAGTCGATGTTCATCTCTTCTTCCAACATTTGGCGTTGAATATCTTCATCACGTGGAGGTACCGGAGCAGCAGCATTAAAAGTGCCTTGGTTAAACATTGAGATTTTCATTTTTGTTGCAAACTGGCCAGACTGGCCTTGCGAATTACTCGAAGTTGTCGATGTAACTTCTTCATTCCCCCCACATCCTGATAAAAGCGTTCCAAGTCCTAAGATTGCCGATAGAATAGCAAATGAAATCTTTTTACGCTGCATATTGACCTCTCCTTTGCTTGTATATTATCACGGTTTCCCCGTAATAAGTTAGGTTGGAACACCTTTTATCCTTTAACGGATCCCAGGAGTACACCTTTGGTAAAATGCTTTTGCAAAAATGGATAAACGATCAATATCGGGACTGTAGTTACAACTACTGTAGCCATCTGCACAGCGAACGTACTGACAGCCCCGGAATTGGCGAGCGAATCAGCGCTTTGAGTTGCAACGTTAAGCAGAATGTTGCGCAAAATCACTTGAAGTGGCATGTAGTTGGAATCATTGATATATACAATAGCATCAAAATAACTGTTCCAATGCCCGACTGCGTAAAATAAGGAAATGGTGGACAGGACGGGTAAGGAAAGGGGTAAAATGATCCGCCATAACGTCTGAAGTTCACTGGCACCGTCTACCCTCGCTGATTCCTCAATTTCACCAGGCAATTGTTCAAAAAAACCTTTGATGATCACCAGATTAAATGCACTAATGAGATTTGGAATAATCAATACCCAAGGACTGTTTAACAATCCCAAAGAGCGGATTAGTAAATAAGTCGGAATTAATCCCCCACTGAACATCATGGTAAACACAATGAAGAGTAAAAATGGACTTCTTCCGGGCAAATATTTTTTGGATAACGGGTAGGCCGCGATTACCGTAAAAAACACGTTTAACGCAGTCCCTACAATCGTTCGGAACAACGTAATTTTATACGCCTGCCAGATCCCATGAGAAATGAATACTTCTTTATAGGCCAGAAAGGTAAAGGATTCTGGTATAATCACAATCCCTCTTCTTAATACTTCCGATTCAGGTGTTACGGAGACAGCAACCACATATAGAAAGGGCAGCACGCACAGTAGGGATAATATAATAAGAACTACATAAACGACGGTTTGCCAGACTTTTTCCCCGATTGTCATATGGATCATTCTAAAGACCACCTCACCAGATTTGCCCATCGAATTTTTTGGCGAGCTTATTCGCTGCCAACACTAAAGCAAATCCGATGACAGCTTTAAACAATCCTACAGCCGTAGCCAAGCCAATCTTAAGACGTTCCAACCCTTCGCGGTATACCCATGTGTCAATAATATCGATCTTCTCCTGGTTAAAGGTGTTGGCAAACATGAATATTTGGTCAAAACCCGCATCCAGGATATGGCTTAATTTAAGAATCAGCATCAGAATAATGACTCCTCGAATACCGGGTAACGTGATATGCCAGAGCTGTCTCCATTTGGATGCGCCATCCATTCGAGCCGCTTCATATAAGCTTGGATCGATTCCTGCCAAGGCGGCAAGGTACAAAATCGCCCCCCATCCAATATCCTTCCATACTTCAGATAAGATGATCAGCATTCTGCCCCAGGCAGGTTCGGTTAGAAACGAGATGGGTTCAACACCTAAATCCTTCAAAATCATGTTAAAGAGACCATCGCCTGGGGCTAGTAATGCTACCATAATTCCATACACAATGACCCATGATAGAAAATGAGGTAAATAAGTGATCGTCTGTACGATTTTCTTAAACCATTGGCTATACACTTCATTGAGGAGTAAAGCAAGCACGATGGGCGCGGAGAAACCGAACAATAGCTTATACAACGATATGACGATCGTATTTTTCATGATGTCCCAGAAATAAACGCCGTTCATAAAATCCGTAAAATTTTTGAATCCCACCCATGGACTATCCCATAGCCCCAAAGCCAGGTTGTAGTTTTTAAAAGCAATCATGATTCCCGCCATAGGAATGTATTTGAATACCGCAAAGTAAATTAAAGCTGGTAATAAGAGAGCATACATCACTTTGTGCTTTTGTATCGTCCTTATCCATGTCTTTCGCTTTTTGGAGATGGGAATGGCGTCCGCTGCCAACTTTGCTTGCATTTCATCACCTCGTCTTTGTTTGTATTTGTATAATAGCACCCGCCTTTCGGATAAATTTCTGAAATATCAAGAATTTCTTATAAGATTTTAAGGAAGTGTGCCTGGCTCGTTCCAACAGCTAATCCCGGCCAAGTGGAGGTTGAGCAGCAAGTGAGCGAATATACTATGTTCTATAACCAGAACCGATTCCAGAAAAGACTAAACGGGCGTTCCTCGGTTGAATACCGGGAAACGCCCTTAGCTTCTTAAATTCGTTGCGCCGCAGCTTGGAGCGCTTTTGTGAACTTCGATGCTTAAAGCCATTCCTTCAAGCAATTCGATTAATTATTCAGCTTTCCTGCCATTTAGCTCGGTAGCTTGGAATGTAGTCCATTTCCCATTAACATACCTCCAAATGAACAGCCCTCCTTTTATCAACCAATCACAATAGATAGCTATCCATGTTGCAAACATCCCCATATCAAATAGGTATACCAAGATATAAGCGAACATAATTCTACAGCAAAACATAGTAATCATACTCACTAGCATGGGGTATTTTGCATCTCCAGCAGCCCGAAATACCGATGGAAGTGCATTGCCGAAAGGCCAAATCAATATCATGACAATCGCATGGCTCCACACAATCTCAGTAGTCCACTGCGTTGCTTCTACTGAAAAATTATAAATGCTCAGTATACTTGGGAACAAGGCTAAACTCACCACGGAACTCACAATCTGTGCCACAAAAATGATACCAAGTATCTTTTTCGTATAGTATCTAGCCTGTGTAAAATCTCCAGCACCTACACATCTGGAAATGACTATGGACATACCTAAACCAATGGCCATTCCAGGTAAAGCTTGCAATGAAGTAATCGTACTGCCAACCGAATTTGCAGCTATAGCAGCTGTTCCAAATGTAGATACCAAACTTAGTATCAACAATCGTCCAAAATAGAATATTCCATTTTCTATTCCATAAGGTACACCAATTCGCATGATCTGTTTAATCATCATTGAATTAAACTTATGCTTTACGGTTTTATTCAGATGAAGAATTTGCTTAGGATTTGTTAGATGAATTAGAATGCATACTGCAGCACCTATCCTGGAAATTAAAGTAGGAATAGCAATCCCTGCAATCCCCATATTGAACCCATATATGAACAAGACATTGCCCGCTATATTCAGAATGTTCATAGCCAGCATAATTTTCATAGGCAATTTGGAGTTGCCCATCGTTCTGAATATGGCAGCTCCAGCGTTATAGAGAGCTAAAAAAGGAATAGAAGCTCCGATGATCAATAAATAAGTGTTGGCATAGTTATATACCTCGTCGGTGATATTGCCAAAGAGAATATCTAAAATAAAGCTTTTAAAGAGATAAATAAAAATCATAATAACAAGCCCTGCTGCTCCAGCAAACCAAACTAATTGATTCGAGGCTTCTCTGGCCTGATTTTCCTGTTTTTTTCCGAGATATTGCCCTACAATCACTGTGCCACCCATAGCTAAAGCTGCGAATAAACTTATTAACAGTAACATAATCATTTCGACTAAAGAAACTGCAGATACGGCTGACTCTCCTATAGAAGCTGCCATGATTGAATCTGACAATCCGATCAAAGATGCTAAAATTTGTTCAATAATTAACGGAATAAATATTTTCATTAAATCTTTATCCGTAAATAACAACGGGGTCGAAAATGGCATTTTCGATTTATTCATAGTTTCAACCTCATATTCTATTATTCACTACATAACTCTCAAGTCACGTTCTCCATTCATTGTAAATTCCTATCTGTATAATTACTAATACCTATGGTGTATTTTGTATCATGCCTAATATGTATCGTATAATCATCTGTGAATGATTTATCCGATGCATTATGAAAGGATGATAAGTTGTGGATATTCGGGTTTTAAAATACTTTTTAACTGTGGCTAAAGTAGGCAATATAACAAAAGCAGCAGAAATCCTTCATATTACGCAACCAACACTAAGCAGGCAGCTTATGGATCTTGAAGAAGAACTGGGTACGCGTTTGTTGATACGAGGAAAAAGACAGATTACACTAACAGATAGCGGTCTCTTGTATCAGCAACGGGTAAAAGAGATCGTTTCCCTCTTAGACAAGACAGAAAGAGATCTGGCAGAACAAAAGGATTTAATTGGTGGAGTAGTTTCTATTGGATGTGTGGAGTCCATTGTATCCAAAGCGTTGGCAGAAATTGTAGAGAAATTCTCTAACCGGCATCCTAGAGTACAATATGAACTGTATAGTGCAGATGGAGATGACATTAGAGAAAAGCTTGATCGAGGAAATATCGATATTGGCATATTATTGGAACCCATTGAAACTGCAAAATATGACTATGTTCGATTACCCTATCCGGACAAGTGGGGCATTCTGATGAGACGAGATGATCCTCTTGCTCAGAAATCAACCATTGGGATTCAAGAAATACTTTCATTACCCTTAATTCCACCCCGTCGGACAATTGTGCAGAATGAGATTGCAAGTTGGCTTGGTGTGGAGAATGATCGTCTTACTATTTTTGCTTCCCATAATTTATTGACTAATGCGATGCAGTTGGTAGAACGGAAACTGGGGTATGCCATATGTGTAAGCGGATCATATACAATCCGGGAAAGTAATAGCACATGTTTTGTTCCCTTTGAACCTGAACGAATAACAAATCATGTACTCGCTTGGAAAAAGAATAGGATATTTAGCTCAGCTACCGCTCACTTTATTCAATTTATAAAGGATATCTATGGTTCATAATAAAAGTGCGCTTTACCTTTAGTGTGGTTATTCTTCAATAAAACAAGGACACGTTATTAACGTGTCCCCAAGATAACAAAAGGTTAAATTCTCAATGAGAGATTTGTTTTTTAGGAGTATACATATAAATTCTTAATAGGATAAACGCCAGGCTCAATATCAAAAATAACAGTCCACCTACTACAATGTACCGAACCCCCATTCCTGATATAAACAACCCTCCAACAGTTGTTCCAATGGTTACGCCCAGGTTACCAGATGTTAGAAATAATCCATTCGCGAATTCAGGGGCTTCCGGAGCTGCTGACGTAATCCAATACTGACTAATATTGCTTGCGATTGCATACAGCACTCCCCATATAACAACAATAATGAACATAGGGACAGTGAATTGGCCCATAAAGAACAGGAAGATGTAGACTACTCCAAATACAAATGGATAGATCATTACGGACTTAATTGCATTTTTGGAAAGCAATCTTCCTCCTAATACGTTACCAAACAAACTGGCTGCACCAAATATAACTAACATTAGACTGAGGCCTTTCCCAGAAATATGAGTAATGGTCGCAAGATATTCGGCGAAGTAACTATACACTCCAGCCGTTGCTGCATTTACAAATATAACGGCAACAATAGATTGCCAAGTTATTGCTTTCTTCAATACACGTAGTTGAGATCCGTATGAAAGCCTTTCTCTGACAGGCATGGATGGAACAAATAGCAATACACCAATGAATGCTACTGCATTCACGATAGCAAAAAAAGTCATAGCAGCATCAATTGAAGCGATACTGGCAATAAAAGTTGTGATGGGTACACCTAGCACAATGCCAGCAGACACGCCCATAATGACTTTTGACACTGCTTTAGGAATCTCTTTCTCACTAACCGAACTAGCTGCTGCTGTCAGAGCGATCGAGATATAGACGGGATGTAAAAATGCCGGGATAACACGAGCAATTATTGCGAATGTAAAGTTTGTTGCAAATATAGAGAAAATGTTACTAATCACGAACACACCGAGTACAAGTAGCATTACCCCTCTGCGATTAAAACGCGAAAACACTAAAGGCAGAATGGGACCCGATATCGCAACTGCAAGTGCAAACAGACTTACTAGCAATCCTGCTTGAGACACGCTAACATTGAACTGTTCAGCAATTTGAGGCAATATCCCAATAACGCCCATTTCAGTATTTAAGATTCCGAAGACACCCAAAGTTAATATAAATATAAATAAATTATTTCGTTTAGACATGATTATTACCCCCACCGTTGCTCCATATTCTCTTTCTCATGCTGTACTCCGCCCAAGATGATATTCAAATGATTGAAACCAAACTCTCCTCCTTTTGGCTGTAATCATTTATAATAATTTAAATTCACATTGAGGGCTTAATACTCATTCGTGTATTATTATATATAAATAAAATGTATCAACAACCACAAAACATCAGGATTCGTGCATTAATACACAACGCGACTCAAATTGTGAATTACTTTTCAAGAAAGTTAGGTGGATGTACATGCTTAAAGTGGACAGAAGAAGTTTGAAATCTCAAGAAGCTATCAAAAAAGCAGTGATAGAACTCATGTCTGAAAAAAGTTTTGATGACATTACGATTCAGGATATTGCTGATCAAGCTAATGTTAATCGTAGAACGATCTATCTGCATTACTTGGATAAGTACGATCTACTGGATAAGCTTATTGAAGAGCATATTGAGGAATTAAAGAGATTGTGTGAATTGGAAGCTGAAACGGATACATTAGAGGGTAGTGCAACATGGTTTTTATATTTTGAACAACATTATTCATTCTTTTCAGCAATGTTAACTAGTAAAGGAGCTCCTTTTTTCCGTAGCAGGTTCCTCGATTTTGTCACAGACGATATTAAGAATGGTTGGGATATGTCCGAGGGAAAAAAACAAGGAATAGATGAAGAGCTTCTTATTCAATTTATCTCACCAGCTTATGTAGGAATTGTAGAATGGTGGTTTATTAATGACATGCCCTATTCACCTCAAGTTATGGGAAAACAAGTGGGAATGTTATTGGAAAATAACCTCTCCTAAACAAAGATGATTCATTCCCAACTATAGTCTGATTTCTTCCAACGCAAAAAAAGGCAACCGAATCATTCCTGTTCGGTTGCCTTTGATTTAGATATAAAACTTTATATACCTTTACTTCTCCGATGGGAGTGGTGTAAAGAGCAGATTGACCGGCAGGTTGCTTCCCGGCGCGGCAGAGAATAGAATGGTTACGCTCTCTCCAGTTGAACCGGTGCGGTAAAGCACGCTTTGTTCACTTGAATTGGCAACCGCAACGTTACCATCGGCAATCGATACCAACTGATTGTTCACCAGAGCTACTCCGGAGTACTTCCCTCCACGAGGGTTAAAGGAGATAAGTGTACGCGGAGCAACATTGGTCAGCGTAATTTTGTACAATACGCCGAAATTACCCGCATTGGATGCGTCTGTGTAAGCCATCGGATCTGTTCCTACCAGATTGGGATCGCTTGAATTGTCACCAAGTGGCAGACGGGCAGGTTTGATTCCCACGTGCTCATCGTACTTTATAATGCGAGTCGCATTCGGGTACGTACCCCGGTTGTGTACTCCGTCACGATCCAGCACAGGTAGCAATGACAAAGCCTCGAAAGGATCTTTATTTTCTTCCACCAGGATAACGTTATAGTCTAAGGAATAATCACTATAAGCGTCCGAATAGAGGGAGATTACTTGTCCTTCTTTCATCGGCGTTTTATTAAGTTCTGTCAAAATCAGTTTGCTTTCCCCAGGTTGAAGGTACTCTTTCTTTTGATCCGCTCCAGTCTGAATCGACTTGAACCATTTATCAATAGACAATTTCCCAGCTACGGTAGCATACGGTGTAGGTCCGGCAAAGCCCATATTCTGTTGTTCAAATACGGCTGGATTCAGATTGTTATTGGTTGCAATCACATACATTTTTACTCTTTTGCCTGTATTGTTCACGTGGTGAATCATGAAACGGGTCTGCCCCGAAGATGATTCTTTATATACAATGCCTTCCGTATTCACAGTTTCCGGACTGTTACTGCGGATCAGCAAACTTGGCTCATCCATGTACGTATAAGGCACTTTCTCCATCGTAGTCACTTCGCCGCCGTTAAAGGTGAATTTCTGTCCTACCGGCGTGAAGAGTAAATTAAAATCGGTAAATGAATATAAGGTCTCATTGGTTATGGTGATGACTTTGGAGTACGTGTTCGTAGCACCGTGATTGTCAGTTACCGTAAGAGTCACCGTTTTTGGACCCGGTTCAAAGAACGCAAGTGAATTGTTCTCCCACGCCGCTTTAACAATATTATTTTCATCATCTGTACTTTGGTCTGTGTATGTTATTTTTTCGCCCATTTTATACTCTTCTTTATCCGTGGCGAACATGGCTACAGGAGGAAGATTAGGAGCCAAAACTTCAATCGTAGTTGAATAGGGATCGCTCCATTGACCATTGGAATCCTGTACTTGATATGAAATCGTATATGTACCTGCTTGATCAAATGAATCCTGGCGACCAGTCCAGCGTTCGTCAACGATATCCATTCCATTAGGTGAACTGGAAGAAGTCACGTAGTCTACTTGATCACCCGCAAAAATTTCCTTTTGGGAAATGGTAAAGCTTGCAACAGGTTTTGTATTAAGATTCAACACAACCGTTTTAGCCGACTGATTCACTTTATAGGTGATGTTCAGAGCTTGAGTAATGGAAGTTAACGGCACCATGAATGTACTTTTTTGCTGATAAGCAGGGCCTTTCATCGTTCTGGTCTCTCCATTTACCGTATAGTCCTTGCTGTTAGTTTTGAATCGGAGTTCATCTTCACCACTAATAATGATGGTTTCCTTGGTTTTGTTATCATATTTGACGCCGTATCCCACACGGTCAACCAGCGCACGGATTGCAACATAGGATACACCGTTTTTTACAGCCATTGGCTGTCCAGCAAGATACGTTTTTCCATCCTGCTCCATTTTGTTGCTATTCATGTACAACGTCAGATTCCCACCTGCTGCTGCAGGAGACGTTCCATCAATGGATGGTTGCTCTATCTGAGCAGGCGTAGCTGGCGTTTCAACCTTCTCAGGGGTTTCCTCTTGAACTACAGGTTTTTCACCCGTTTCGTTTGTAGTCGTCTCTCCCCCATCCAATGCAGGTTTCTCGCTCTCTGTTTTAGGTGTTGCCTCAGTGCCGGTTGAGGTTTGAGTGTCCTTGGTTTCAGTGGGCGGAGTATTGATAGATTTGTTATTGCTCTCCGTCTTCACTTCACGCTCTGCAATCGGCTGCTCTTGCTGTAACACCTCAACTGATTCTACATTGGCTGTGTTTACTGACGCGGTGTCACCTTGCGGTGCTGATTGCGCACTCACAGAACCAACTGCAAATGCTTGAAAAACGGCTAAAGCGGTAAAAATGGATAATTTCTTCTTCATATTCATGTGTTGTCTTTGGCTCCTTCTACTCTCTAGTAATGTATAACCCCTCAAAAAGTCATAGTATTAGACGCTAGATTTAGGAAAAAGTTTCTAATTGAATTGTAAATTATGGATTTTTGTGCAACTATTTTTTCAATGTTTGGTTATAAGTTCTTTGAATAAGAAGCGCCTATTGCATAATAGTCTTGATTTTGCACAAGATAATCCATGTCGCATTTTATAAAGAGGTGGATCAATGACCCCAACCAATCAGGCTTTTTCTGAATTAAAAATGAATATTTCTTATGTTGAACAGTCCCTCTACTGTACTGACGATTTGAAACAACAACAGCTTCTACTTAATGGTGTACAGAGTGTGCTTCTCTATATCGATTCACTTGTAGATCAGGAGATCATTCAAACACATGTCTTAACAGCACTGAATGGCCAAGCTCATTCGGAAATCTACCCATCGTTCACGACTTTAGAAAGTCGAAAAGATACGGATCTGCAACGTGGAATAGATTCACTTATTCAAGGGAAAAGTCTTTACATAATCGATGGGTACCCGGAGTTTTACATTCTTTCTACCGAGAAAATGTATGTCCGAAGCACAACCGAACCGGAGAATGAAGGCGTTATTCGAGGGCCGCATAATGGATTCGTAGAGCAGCTTTCGGTTAATTTGAATCTGATCCGTAGACAAATTATTAGTCCATCCTTAATCGTTCGATATTTTAACGTCGGCGAGAAGACACATACCAAAATTGCAGTTGTATATCTTCAAGACTTGGCCAATCCGGAGTTAGTGAACGAAGTAAAAGAGCGAATCACGTCCATATCTTCAGATATGGTGCTCGCTCCAGGTTTTATTGAAGAGTTTATGGAGGATAACCCCTTCTCTCTGTTTCCCCAGCAGCTCAATACAGAAAGACCTGACCGGGTTATTGCCAACTTGATGGAAGGACGTGTCGCCATACTTGCCGAAGGAAGTCCTTCAGCTCTTATTGCTCCAGTTACGTTTTTTGCTTTTTATCAAAGTCCGGATGATTATCATGGTCGCTGGATTGTCAGTTCCTTTTTACGTTTAATTCGCATGATGAGTTTTGTCATTGCTTTTACATTACCTGCTGTTTATATTGCAACCATCTCTTTTCACTCCGCTATTTTACCGATCGAACTGGCACACACGATCAAGAAATCATTACAGAACATCCCCTTTCCTGCACTTGTAGAGGCAATGTTACTTGAACTGATCTTTGAAGTATTAAGAGAAGCCGGGGTCCGACTTCCCAGCCGTGTGGGCCAGACCATCGGCATCGTTGGCGGTTTGGTTATCGGAGATGCTATCGTTCGTGCGGGGCTTGTATCCTATACAATGATTATTGTGGTTTCACTAACCGCTATCTCGTCGTTTTTGGTGCCTTCGCATGAGATGAGTTCGGCAGTCCGTATTCTCCGCTTTCCAATGATGATTGGAGCGGCGCTTTTTGGATATATCGGCATCGCATTTGGTCTGGTAATTCTAACCATTCACCTCTGTAAGATGGAAAACTTCGGATCGCCTTATTTTGCTCCAGTGGCCCCTTTCCGATTAGCTGACATGAAGGATGTATGGATTCGATTTCCCATCTGGGCGCTTCGCGGGCGTCCTCATGATGCCCGCCCGCAGCGGCTGAATCAGCAGAAGTTCTCTAGGAGTTGGAAAAAACGTGAATAAGGAAACAACAATTACTCGGGGACAATTATTCTTGCTCATTTTGAAATTTGAAATTGGTGTAGATATCTTGTCCCTCCCTTACCGTATACACCTTCTCTCTAAAGGCGGTGGGTGGATCTCTGTATTCCTTGGAGGGTTCCTGATCCAACTTGTCATATTGTTGTGCTGGCTTTTGATGCGAAGATTCCCGAGTTCATCCATTTATGACATTGTAACGCTGATTACGGGGAAATGGATTGGCAAGTTGCTGATCATTGCCTACGTTGGATATTTCCTGTTAATGGGTACTTCTGTTCTGGTGAACGCCTACAGTGTGATTAACCGCTGGATGCTGCAGGATACGCCTCGGTGGGCTATATTAGCCCTCTTCTTGTTCAGCAGTATCTATTTGGTTCGGCAAAAATTACGAATCATTGCCCGAGTACTGGTACTCATCTCCTTTTTGGTCTTGCCCATGATGGTATTGATCAGTTATGGACTCAAGGAAGTTAATCTGTTATATCTTTTGCCTTTAACCGAAGCAGGATGGCCCAATATCATTAGTGGATCAACCGAAACATTAATGGCTATGTTTGGATTCGAGTTTTTTCTCGTTGTGTTTCCTATGGTTGAAGGTAGCAGCGGTGGCAAACTCAAGTCTGTTGCTTTAGCAAGTGCTGTAGTTGTGGTGTTGTATGCATTCACCGTGTTCATTTGTTCAACGGCGTTCAGCCCCCAGCAACTTGACTTAATGCCTGAACCGGTCATATATCTGCTCCGCTCTATCCCACTCGGAACAATGGATCGGGCCGATTTCCTGTTCCTCCCTATCTGGTTAATATCCATTTTTGGGGCCATATGTGGCTATTACTATACGGCATCTTATGGTATAAGTTATCTCTTCAAACAAAAACACCATAAAAAAGCCGTGCCTTATGTCGTTCTTGCTTCTTGCATAATTGCGTATCTGCCACAACAGAAGGAAAAACTTGAGTTAATTAGTACGATAGCCAACAGATCGGCATACTTTTTTCTCATGATCCTGCCTCTGCTCCTGTTGGTTCTATCTTATATAATGAAACGAAAAGAGAAGATGATATGAGTAAACGGGGGAAAATCCTCATCCTGCTGACCCTGCTCATGGTGATGACGGGATGTTGGGATCAGGATAGTTTAAAAGATGCAAGACTGGCTAATGCTTCGGCGTTTGACATCACCTCAGAGGGTGAAATTAAACAGACGCTTGAAATTGTCGATGATTCTGAGAGTCAACAAGGGAGCAGCGGTAATGAAGTCCACTCAGGCACCGGGAGATCCGTCCGTCAAAGTACAGATAGAATTCGCGCTAAAGTGACTGGTGATATCCGGTTTTTCAAATATGGGATGATCTTATACGGCAACAAACTCGCACAAAATGATATCTACCCCTACCTGGACGTCTTATATCGGGAACCCGATTACCCAACATCACATGTGAAAATTGCTATTGTGGATGGCGATGCCGGAGATCTGTTACACCAAAAAAAAGTTGGCAGCATATTGATTGGTGATTTTATTACCAAAAAAATTAAGAGTCTGGAGGAATTATGTATTTTTCCGGAAATGACGTTAGAGACCCTTCTCCCTCCCATGCTGGATCCGGGACAGGATTTTACACTGCCTTATCTATATAAGGATGGAGAGGAGATTGATGCTAGGGGAATCGCCCTGTTTCATGGGCAAAGGTTCAATGGGAGTCTTACGACCGAACAGGCTCCTCTATACATTATTATGAGTGGGAAATGGAATAAAACAGCGCGTTTTGTCAAAAAGGTCCACCCAGGGCCTTCCAACAACCCGCGGAACTATGTCACTTATGAAGCAAATATCGCACAAATTAAGCGCAAACTTGCGGTAAAGGTGGCAAGTGATAGCCAAATTGATGTGAACCTCCGTATCGAACTTCCAGTAACGATCGTTGAGTATGCAATGAATCATCTTCAGGATAAAGACACAATTGAACGTCTGAACAGCCAGTTATCCGATGACATGACTCAGGACGCAGAACAAATTATCAAGACACTTCAGCAAAGTGGTTGTGATTCCTTCGGTATTGGCAGACATTTAATTGCCCATTACCCGGACTTATGGAAAAGCCTAAACTGGAATAAAGAATATGCCCAAGTTCGTTTTCACCCGGAAGTAAAGGTTACAATAGTCGGCAGCGGCGTTCTAAATTAATAACATGCTGTCGTGCAATTGGGAAAGCTCTCTTCCATTTGGAAGAGAGCTTTTGACTGTTGACGTAAAAAGAAGGATTTGCTAATATCTTTAGTCGTTAAGAAGCACTTCAGTGGAAAGTTTTATCGTGCCTGGTTGAGTATAACTTCGGCAGTGAAGCTGACCTATAAAATAGGTGAAAGAAGACGTGATATTCCTTCTTTAAATTTGATAATAAGGGACCTGTTTCTATAACGATCAGAAGTAAGTTCTGTACTTAACTGGCTATCTTGATGAAACAATTCTTGAAGTTGTTTCGCAACTCGCTCGTCATATACAATTGCATTCACCTCAAAATTCAACCTAAAGCTCCGGGAATCAATATTCATCGTCCCTACTGAAGCGACTTCTTCGTCTACTACAATGGTCTTTGCGTGTAAGAATCCATTATCATACAACAGAATCTTGGCTCCATAGTCCAGCAATTCACCAGCATACGCCCAAGTCGCCCAATATACAAACGGGTGATCGGGCTTATTGGGAATCATAATGCGCAGATCCACCCCGGATAGCAGTGCGATTTTACATGCATCCATAAAAGTGCTGTCAGGAATAAAGTAAGGCGTTTGAATATACACACTCTTTTTGGCATTTACTATAAGCTTGATGTACATATTCTTCAGGTGTTCCACCTGTGAGTTAGGACCACTAGACACAATCTGAACTGGACTTGAACCATCAAGCCTTGCTGTGTTGAAGGAGAATTGTTCGTAACTTACTTGATCGGATTTGCTGGCGTGTTTCCAATCCAAAATAAACCTTCCTTGAATATGATTAACGGCATCCCCGTGCAATTTAAAATGTGTATCACGCCAGTATCCAAACTTTTTATCCATGCCTAGATACTCATTTCCCAGATTAAATCCGCCAATATAAGCAATCTCCCCATCAATAATACAAAGTTTTCGATGATTTCGATTATTCATACGGAAATTTAATGGCCTAATCAGTGACGGGAAAAAGACCTCTACTTCTCCACCGGCAGAGATCAGTTCTCTGAAAAACTTCAATGAAAGTTTCTTTGAACCAATTTCGTCATAGAGAACTCGCACTTTTACGCCTTCTTTAGCTTTTATAGTTAATTCATCTCGTAATTTCTTCCCTAAGGAATCCGGTTGAATAATGTAATATTGGATGTTAATCTCTTTCTTGGCTTCCTTGATATCTGCAAATAATGAATCAAATTTCTCTTGTCCATCATCGAAGATGAATATCTCATTGTCATTGGTTAGGATTGCATTGGATGATGTGAGATTCAATTGAATCAAGTCAGCATATTTCATGAGCAGGGGGTTGTTTTCCTTACGTTGCTGCTTCAATGTCACTAACTGGTTCTCGACAATTAACTTTAGGGAGTTTCTCTCTTCAACTGAAAGTCCGTAGAAATTTTTCTTTTTAAGGTTACGTCCCAAAAAGAGATAAACGATAAAACCTAAAATAGGAATGAAGTAAAATATCATGAGCCAGGCCCAAGTATAACCAATGTCTCTCCTTTCAAAAAACAAAAATACCGCTGAGAGTAATATGTTTATAATCATAACGAGCGAAAGTATCAGCGTGACCATACTGCTATATCTCCTGCCTTCCATTGACTTTATGTAAATAATAAAAAGTGCTTATTACTTAGCTGTTCTCGAATGAAGCCGCCATCACAAAGAATATGATAACATACTTGAGGAATACTAAATCTATTAAATGATAATCACTAGACATCGAACCAAAAAAGAATCCACTTCCTATAAAAGAAGGGATTCTTTCACATTGAATATCCTATACTTAGAATCTGTAATTCAAAGAGAACGCAATTTTGATACTTGTTGTTCCCGCACCGGCTCCAATGAGACTTATAGAATTAATTGTTGGTGCAGTATAAGATCTACTGCTACCTGGGGCTACGACAAAACCAGGAATTTGAACACCGTCAATAAGCAAAGCAGCGGTGGGTGAAACCCCCACTCCGTTATTCTCAATTAGAATAGTTCCGTTTATCAGAAACGTTGAGGAATTTTCGTATATAATTGTTGGTGTCCCTCCCGTATCTGACAAATTTATCGTAGTACATACGGCATCGTTCACCACCGCTGGAGAAACCGTATTATTACAATTACCAATTTGAGCCATTTGTGAACCTCCTTAAAAATGCTCTTTCTATAAATATATGTGGGGAGATAGTAGTGGTTCGGGCTATTCCAACTTTGTTTCCATTTATTCCTCATCCTCTTCTTCATTTAGAACTTGATAGTATATATCTATTCCAAATGTGCCGCTTGCAATATTGTTTAAGCTCTTTTCAATCTCCACTTCAATATGATGCATTCCGGCACAGCTAAAAGCACAGGTGTTACCCGGTAGAACAGGAAGCGAACACGTTCCTTCATTATGTATTATGTTCAAAAAGACAGATGAATTACTTTGTTTATGATTATAAATACTTACTGTACCATGTACTTTTAAGGCTGAAGATGCTGACCACAGCGTTAAAACCTCTGTTATGTTTGCTGAATTTATATGGAACTCCCCACAAATAGTTGTTTCAGCGAGACGAGTATTCACTCAGACTGCTCCCTTCCATAATTCTTCCTTTCATTTATTTTATTAGTGATCTGCTGTTTTCATGTATGATTATGCTCCTAATGAACAACAAAAAAACCGCTACATTAGCGGCTTTTAATAGTACTATGTTCGTGACTTTAAACGATATACGACCGACTATCCAATCTCCCCTGCTCGTTAGTTCCTTACAACAGGAATCCACATTTCACCATATACCAAACCGTTTTTCTCTCCCATTTCAACTGTTGTATTTGGACCGCCAACATAGGCATAATCTTTTTCTACGGGGAGGGCTTGACCAAAGGCAATGCCAGTAAGCATATTATTGAGCGCATCAGCCGTTGCAGCTTCGCCCTTCACAACCAGGTATTCTCCCTTAGGAAATTGGATTACTCTCGTTGCTTCTGGCAAAGTTTCTGCTGTCATGACACCAGCATAATGCATCATCTGGTTATTTACTGCTTCGTTTACGGCAAAAATGTAGTCGTTTGTTGCCAGAGACTTTAGTTTGTCCAGGCTTCCATCCTCTTTCACCGTGGACCAAAAATCCGCCTTCTCCTTGCTGATGCCAACATAGTCTGTATAGTCGCTCTTAAGATCCGTTCCAATACCTAACACGATAAAGCTCTCTTTTTCTTCGAAATGATAATTACTCATGGTTTACACCGTCCTCTTTAAATTTTCAATTGATTTGTGTTTTCACTTGATAGGTTTATAATAACCTTAAATCATGTCAGAATATGATACTGTTTAGGGGGCCCAATGAAAAAAGTTGAACGCATTAATACCATCACGCGGTATATCAATAACCGTGCACACTTTACCATCTCTGAAATCATGCGAGAATTTAATATTTCTCGTTCGACAGCCATTCGAGATATCAGAGAAATTGAAGCCATGGGAATGCCACTTGTCGCTGAAGTTGGGCGGGACGGGGGTTATTTTGTCATGAACAACTCCCTCCTGCCCACGGTACGGTTTACCGATAATGAAATCAAAGCGTTATTCATTGCTTTTATGGCGACAAGAAATCAACAGCTTCCTTATCTGAAGAGTCGTCAATCTTTGGCTGAAAAGTTATTGGGCCTTATCTCAGAACATCAGCAAGATGACCTTGTACATTTGAATCAAATATTGCTTTTTGAAGGAACCAATCCCCATAATCCAGACTTGCTTGATCTATCAGACCTGCCTCACCCTACCTTGGAAAAACTCATCCAAATTCTTCTTATAGAACGTTATTTGTTAGTCACTGTCCAAGAAGAGAAGAAAACCAAGTCCTATCCCATTGTTCTCTTGCACCTTCATCATCAAAAAGGCCATTGGATCATTGAAGGTTTTGACTTGGAGGAAGAAAAAAGACGAATCGTATCCGTTGACAACCTCATCCATGTCGAAGCATACCCGGCGAAAAAAAGACTGAGTACAAAAAAGATTGTAGAACAACTCAAACGAAATACACAGGAAGAAGTTATCAACCTTGTTCTGGAACTTGGTCCAAAGGCAATTGCGCAATTCAAAAAATACCATCCTTTAAAGTTTTCAATTGCCTATACAAATCCATACCAGACTACGGCTCTCCTAAAGGCATTTATGAATGTTCATAACTCAGAAGAGTTAACCGAAATCACCAATTGGTTGCTTTTTCTAGGAGAAGATATCAAGGTGAAGGAGATTCCGGAAGAAGTCCTGAATGCTGTACAAGAGAGATTAAGCTTATACCAAATGAAGCAGTGAGCAGCCCCCTCCTACCTAGTCTCTCCATTATCTAACAATACCTTACCTGAATTCAGGCTGAGGGTTCAGCACGGAAAACCAAAAAAAGCCGCTATTGCAGCGACTTGTGATGGAATCATATTCATATTCATTCATGTCTTACGCCAATGTTTGGCGAGCTGTTCCTTCAATACTAAAAGTCAGCATTAGACTGGGCATGATTAGGTGTATGCTGCGGGACGTTTTTAACGAGTAGGAAATAAGTAACAATGGCAATGATACTGGTCATTAACAAAGTGAGTCCTAACGGGACGGCAGTGTCCTCACCCGCGATGCCGACCAGAGGAGCAACCAGTGCACCCAGAAGAAAAGGAACAACGCCGAGCAGTGCTGCTGCACTTCCGGCCATCTTAGCTTGACTCTCCATGGCAAGTGGGAATGCCGCTGTAGACGTAATGCCGATCGAGCATACAAAGAAGAACAATGGAATCACCAATGCGAAAAGTGGACCATGAGCCAGGGTGACGACCAAAGCAGCCACACTTGCTATTATAGCAAGCCATAGTCCCGATAATAGCAGCGTCTGCTCAGGGATACGTTTAGCTAGTCGACCCACGATTTGAGATCCGATGATCAAGCTGATGCCGTTCGAAGCAAATAATATAGCAAATACAGTGGGTGTGACGCCATATATATTTTGGTAAATAAATGGTGTTCCCGCCACATAAGCAAAGACCCCTGCTGTCATAATTCCCTGTGCCAGCATGTAGCCTACAAACTTACGGTCACGCAGAAGCATTCTGTAATTACCCAATTGCTGTTTGAAGTCAGGAACTATACGTCTTTCGATAGGGTGTGTTTCTTTTAAGCTCCACTTTGTCATGATTAATAAGAAAATTCCCAAGAATGAAAGGCAGATAAACACGCCAATCCAGGTTGTGAATGAAAGAACCCCACTTCCCGCGATGGGTGCTGCCAAAGGCCCCAAATTCCCTACAAGCAACAGCAAAGAGAAAAATTTAGTGAGTTCATGTCCACTGTATAGATCTCTAGCTATCGCACGGGAAATGACAATTCCAGCTGAAGCCGCAAATCCTTGCGTGAAACGAAACAAAATCAATAGTCCGATATTCGGAGCAAAAGCACATGCCAAGGAACAAATAATGTAGGCTGCCATACAGATCAACAATGGTCTACGTCTACCGTACGCGTCACTCAAAGGACCCATAACGAGTTGTCCTACACCAAGTCCTAATAAACAGGCAGTAAGGCTAAATTGTACAAGTGATGCCGTTGTATTCATATTTTGTGCAATCTCCGGAAAAGCCGGTAAATACATATCAATCGTAAATGGACCTAATGTAGAAAATAAACCTAGTAGTATTGCCAGTCCAAAAACATTCCAATTCGTGCTCTTCGCCATAATAAATAAAATCTCCAATTCCTTATATAATTTGCAAGCCTAATCGAGTATAAGACATAGAGTTAACTGTAGGTCAAGTCTTAAGACTATTAAAACCAAAAAAAAGCCGCTTATTAAGCGACTTTGAATGGAAAACTATTTAAATTGTGTAACTCCCCCGGCCTGAACCCATATGACTCATGATCATTTCGGCAGCTCGCTTGTAACCGCCAGCCTGCCTTAGAGATTCACCAATGAGGTAAGCCTGCCGTCTATAAAGTGAATTGTGTAGCACTTCTGTTAATGCCTCTCTCAAATTAGTTGCACTGAGGTTATGTTTATTTAAAGTAATACCCGCGCCGAGCTCCTGTACCCGATTGGCGACAAGAGGCTGATCCGATGTTAATGGAATCATCACCATTGGAACGTTATAATATAACGCCTCACTTGTGCTGTTCATTCCAGCGTGTGTAATAAAAACATCGGTATGCTGCAGCATGTCCAACTGGGCAATGTATGGCTTGACGATAAAATTAGGTGGTATTTGATCAGCCAGCGGCTCCATATCCGTGTATTTTCCTGAAGATAAAACAACATTCACGGGTAGATCCCCTAATGCTTCAAAACAAAGCTGATAGAAATCCAAATTTTTATTTAAAATCGTACCCATAGCAATGTACACGGTTTGCGGGTACCGTTCACGAAGCAACTCAAACGAGAAGGTCGGAGCATCTTGGCGTGTTATGATCGAAGGACCCGTGAAAATAAAACGATCATCCAGCTTTTCTGCCTGCGGCTGAAAATAACGGCTGGTGTACACGAGCTTTAACTGACCTGTATGTGCCGGAATCTCTTCCATAGCTGGAATACTCACTTGAAGCTCTTCAGCTAACTCCGTTGTGATCTTCATCGTAGCCTCATAAAGCTCCTTCGTCTCCGTCTCATTCAGAACTGAGCTAGATCCCAGAGGCTCCACAAAAGCAAAGGACGCAATCGAGCACACCGCAGGAATTCCCAGTTTTTCTGCAAGAATAGTCCCTCCCCATCCCATCAGGGAATCAAAGATCATATAATCAAACTTTTGATCCTCGATCACCTGTAGCACATTGGGGATGATCCTCCGGATAATACCGCTTACCATCATATAAATGAACTGATAAGAATGCTTGTATTCCTGGGGTTTCAACACCGGATCATGAGAGAAGGCATCTTGTGGAAACGGATAGGTAATGATCTGGGCACCGGTTTGTTCAATTCGGGAACGATACTCCTCCGTGCACACATAGATGACTTCCTCACCATTGTCTATCAACTGAGTAACTAATCCTAACGATGGATTCACATGTCCTTCAGCTGGAGTAATGACTACTAATACACGTGCCATCTTACCCACCTCCCAATGCAATTAGTCCCCCCGTTCTTCGTGATGTATTTAACGACGCGGTCGTCATCCGTTACATGGAGATGTTATCCTTCACTTGGTTGATTGGATGATGTTCTTGATGAACGAGTTTGGTAATTCGTAGTGATGCCAAGAAACTTAACAAGACCCATAATAATTGCAGTGTTAACACGATCAAAACACCTGTCGATATGCCCCACTGTAACGTTTCGGACAAGGCAATCAGAGCGCCACCAACTCCAATGCTTACGCCCATGTAGAAGGAATCCACAAATTGCAGATTCGCGGACATTTCTCCCTCTTTCCTGGGCAAGGCATGTTGTAAAGCAATGGCTGCTGTTGTAGGGTTGGCCAATCCAACACCGAACCCTGTAATCATTTGTGAGAGAAGGATGAGTATAATCCCACCGTCCGTCAAAATAAGAGCCAGGATCACAAGCGCAGTTCCAACGATCATAATCCCAATGCCCGTCATGACCCTACCCTTTCGGGCCCGACCTTGATCTCGTGCATCAAGCTTGGCTTGTAACCACGCTGCGGCGGACCAGCTCAGAGAACCTGCTGCTACAATGAGGCCAGCAAGGTCAGCTGATAACCCCTTCACTTCGGTTAGTGCCAAGATCACAAAACTTTCCGTTGTAAAATAACAAGCAACATATAGACCCCTCGATACCAAAGTAGCAGGCAATCCTTTTTTTACCGAAAAAGTGCCCACAGGCAGCAATTTACGCATTGGTTGGATCATGACGACTAATCCAGCCAAAGTGAGTACTATGCCTTTCCAATCGGTTATCATACCAAGTCCTGTGAGTAACAGCCCCGTTCCAACCGCAAGCAGAATCGCATACATAATCTTTGAGTCAGTTGCTCGCGCTGGACCTGACAGATCTTGCTGAAGCTGCAAATTACGGAAAGAACGGAATGTGAGACTCAACGCTATTCCAATCAAGGGTAGAACGATCCAGAAAACATATCGCCACGAGATGTAGGAAGCAATAAGGCCTGCTGCATAAGGTCCGATTAAGGTTGGTAGGACAAATGCCATAGAGAATGCGGCCAGGATTTGAGTACGAAGTGTATCTGGATAATGTAACGTCACACAGGTATAAACACATGTGATCAGGGCCCCCGCTCCAAAACCTTGAAGGGCTCTTCCGGCAATAAGCATGTGCATATCGAAAGAAATAGCGGAGACCACAGTTCCTAACACAAAAACACTAAAAGATATCAGCATGGATGTAAAAACGCCGCGCTTGTCAATCTGCTGACCCATAACCAAAGTTCCAATAAGCTGAGATAACAAAAATGCGCTAAAAATCCAACCGTATAAATGAATACCCTCTAAACTTTGTGCCATTTTCGCGGCAATCGTTGTGATAGCCAGTCCTTCAAAAGCTACGGTTGCCAGAACCAGCATAATCCCAATTGTAGGCGCCCTGTACTGAGCATCAAAAATCCCAATCTGATTGTTGTTTGTCTTCCACACCTCCATAATTTGATGGGTATTATGGTAAAATAAACCTTTTTACTTCCTGAATATACATGAAGTGTTATACTTTGTAAAGTTAAATGTTTAAAAAGTAAGATTATGGTCTAGAATAGGGTTCCCCATGTTCAATAGGAGATTTTGCTTGAAAATATGCCATGTTCATTACAGTCAATTTGGAGAAGTTCATCCTCCAGGATCCAGGCATCTGTTTTTTCAACAAAGAAATGAAATCCTCCAATGGATTGAACCAATGCGGGATCGACCGGTGTAGCACTCGCATTTATGCCAATTGTAAAAGCATCGGAGCCTCCTCCGATATATTTTGCGTAAATCCTTACATATTGGTCCTCTTCCAATTCCCATTCATTCTTAAATGAATCGATTGCTTGTTCAGATACTACAAATGAGATCATTGCTCTGCACTCCTTCCTTCATTAATCACATTTTTTCACTTCGCCACGATAATTGGCCATTCTGAAACTGGCTCCGCATCCACACGAAACTTTGGCATTTGGATTATTCATGGTGAATCCACCTAACATTCCGCTCTCTTCATAGTCAATCTCAAGACCATCAATATATGGAATACTGTTTGCGTGAACCAATATTTTAAATTGCTTTTTATTTAACACAATGTCTTCTTCTGCCTGCTGTTCATCCACGATAAGAGTATAAGACAAACCACTGCATCCCCCTTCATCAACGCCTACTCTAAGAAAGGCATTTTGGATATCCGCACTTGATAAGATCTCAACGATTTTGTCCGATGCTGTATCACTGACCTCAATGATCATCTTTATTCCTCCCGGTGGTATCATTTTGAAATTTGGTATCCCAGTCCATTAGACAGGGTATGAATGCTGCAAGAGCAGCTCCTTTTGGCGTAAGTTCATAAATAATTTGTGTAGGGCGTGTCCGTATTGTTCTTTTGACCAAATGATCATGTTGAAGACCCTTTAAACGTCTGGAGAGGATCATTTCGGAAATGGAAGGAATGTTATCGAATATTTCACCGAATCTCTTCGGGCCTTGAGACAGAGCACATAAAATATGGATCGTCCATTTCGTTCCGATGATGCGATAAGCTGTAAATAGTTTATTCGGATCCTCAGTGAGCAATGGTCTGTACACCCACTTTCTTATTCATCTGCGTGGTGAGATCCGAGTACTGGCAATGATACTCGTGACGATCAACAAGAGATGGAAACCCATGGCTACAATTAAGCCGGATTGAAGTGACATACCGCCAGCCTGACACACGACAAGTATGGAACCACCAATGCCAATCACTACACCAGGTGTAAAAGAATCTGCAAATTGCAGATTTGCCGAGGTTTGGCCCACGCCTTCTTC
Source organism: Paenibacillus sp. FSL H8-0283 (assembly GCF_045040675.1). Taxonomy (NCBI): domain Bacteria; kingdom Bacillati; phylum Bacillota; class Bacilli; order Caryophanales; family Paenibacillaceae; genus Paenibacillus; species Paenibacillus sp. FSL H8-0283. The sequence goes on along the minus strand of NZ_CP150295.1, from coordinate 3,548,776 downwards.
CCCCGTTTGGGAGAATGCGACAACACCACTAATCGGATGCGCCAATCCAATACCAACTCCTGCAATGATCTGCCCAATAACTGCGATGGTAACGGTCACAACAGGTACCCAAAATACGATGGCAATCCCTATGGCAAGTAACAATACGCCAAGAATAATTCTCATATGACGTCCACTGCCCTGATCTGCCGCATCCCACCGTCCTTGCAGATACGCAATGATACACCAACTTAATGCAGCACTCGCCACAATTAATCCGGCCTGAGAAGGTGTAATTCCTTTCACATCGATTAGAGCCAATACCAGGAAATTCTGTGTACTAGTATAGGCAGCGAAGAACAATCCACGTGTTGCCAAAATAGCTGGCATTCCTCTGCGCAACGTAAGTGTTCCCTTCGGTAGCAATTTACGCAGAGGAAATATCATCAATACTAGGCCAATCACGACTAAAACAAATCCCATAATGCTCGGAAGCCTACTTAGACCAACCAGGAAAATCCCTGTACCTAACGTTAAGAGTAACGCCATCCAAGTGGATGAAGATCCGCTATCCCCTCCTGTCTTCTGCACTTTCAATTTCCTAAAGGCAGGTAAACTAAGCAATGCTGAAACCACCAGCACAGGTAAGATCCCCCAGAAAACAAAGCGCCAGGACCACTGATCTGCGATAACTCCTGCTACATATGGACCGAGCATGGACGGAAGAACATAGGCAGTACCAAATGCTCCAAGAATTTTGGCACGCAACTCATCCGGGTAACTTAACGATATAGCTGTATACACACAAGTCATCATAGCTCCGGCACCCAAACCCTGTAGAGCCCGTGATCCTATCATGGTATACATGTCGCCTGCGGTTGCGGCAGCGATCAGCCCTACGATAAATAACAGAAGTGCAAAAGTGAACGGTGCTGCAGGTCCTCTTTTATCAATGATTCGACCGACGACCAGCGTTCCGATAATCTGCGCAAGCAGATAGGTACTGAATATCCATCCGAACAGGCTAAGGCCGTTCAAGTCTCCAGCAATCGAAGGAGCAATGGTGGTGACGGATAGACCTTCGAATCCAACGGCCATCACTGATAAAATAATCCCTATGGTTAGTGCAAAATAACGCGGACTGAAAATACTTTGATGATTAGACGACATGAAATGTGACCTCCAAGAAAATTGGTATGTATACATCGTATCCGGATACTTAGTAAACATTTTTGTTTATAATGTCTAAGCTACAGTCCGGCTTTGACTTTGTCAACATTTTTGTTTAAAATGTAGTTAGTCATGTAGACTCAGTTGCGTCACAAGGAGGTGCACCATGAGCGGAAATCAAACTAAAAAGGATGTCTCGACCAGTACCCGGAGAGCAATTATTAATCTGTTAAAAGAGCGCGGGGGAATGGATGTTGTCACTCTCTCCTCTCAGTTTTCGTTATCCGGAATGGCTATTCGTCAACATCTGAATGCGCTAAAAGGAGAAGGATTGGTCACCACTGTGGAAGAGGCCCGTCCCATGGGTCGTCCCACCAAGTTATGGATATTAACTCCCGCGGCTAATCGTTTTTTTCCAAGTGGATATTCGGATCTATCCGTCAGCCTCATCAATTCAATGAAAGAGGCTTTTGGTACTGAAGGGCTGGACAAGCTGCTGGATGTTCGAAATAAAAATATGCAAGAACAATATCTTCAGCATCTTGGCGATTCATCAGGAGTTAGAGAGAGATTGGAGAAATTGGCCGAAATTCGTACGAATGAAGGTTATATGGCCGAGGTTAAGGAGCAGGATGATGGCAGTCTCCTATTCATTGAGAAGCATTGTCCGATCTGTGAAGCGGCCGCGGTATGTACCGGGTTATGCAAGAATGAGTTACATTTATTCAAAACAGTTCTAGGCGATAATGTTCATATTGAACGGGGAGAATACATTCTAGCCGGAGGAAGAAACTGCGTATACACCGTTAGGCATAATAAGCCATGACCAAAAGAGCAACCTCATTGGAGATTGCTCTTTTGGTTTGGTTTTTGAACTGATTATGTAATTTTGAATTGAGGTAGAGTATAGTAAGAGTGTCGAAAATATACTCTAGGAGGCTACTGCCATGTCACAAAAAATCTGGATGAACCTGCCGGTGAAAGATGTTGTGAAATCCACTACCTTTTTCAATGAGATTGGATTCCATGGGGAGAATGTTGGCAACGAGAGAGCCCAGCTTGTCATAGGCTCAACAACGATTCTACTGTTTCCGGAAGCAACCTTCGAGAAATTTACAGGTGCCAAAACCGCAGATACTTCCCATAGCGCAGAAGTGATATTTTCCATTGGTGCTGACAGCAGAGAAGAAGTTGATGCTTTTATTCAAAAAGTAGAGATTGCTGGAGGAACCATCTTTGGCAAGCCTGGTGAAATAGACGGCTGGATGTACGGCGCTGGATTTGCCGACCTGGACGGTCACCGCTGGAACCTGTTGTATATGGATGAGAGCAAAATGCCGAAACGGTGATGTATAACGCCTATCACTACGTCCGCCTCTTATCCTCCAATTTTGGAACCCTCGAATCGGCCAGTCATGGAGATTCTGAAGTAATTCGTTACGATACTAAAGATAAGGAACACGATTCCTCCAACTACAATATATTGTGTACTTATTCCAGTTACGATTAGTCCACATACACTAGCACCAAGTGTTGTTCCCAGGTTGGAAGAGGTTAGAAAGATCCCATTCGACAATTCGGGTGCCTCTGGTGCTGCCGCTACCACCCAATATTGAGTGATATTGCCCCCTATGCCTCCTATGATCCCCCAAATGAAAATAAGGAAGGCTGTTGGCACACTGAATTGTCCGAAGGTGAACAACAAGATGTATATCGTTATTAATGCAATGGGATACATCTTGATCGTTCTTAAAGGGAAATTAGCGAGCAGTTTCCCTGCTATCATGTTCCCAACCATATTGGCCAAGCCATATAGAAATAACAACACACTGACGGTGTTCCAGTCATAACTTGTCACGGTTTTCAGAAACTCGGCAAGGTAACTATAGACCCCAAATACAGCTCCGTTCATGAAAATCACGCCAGCAATGGATAGCCACATCACGGATCTTCTCAATACATACAGATGAGTACCCATAGAGATTCTTTTCGTAACTGGCATTGAGGGCACAAAAAGAAGTGTTGCTACAAATGCGACGATTGTTACGGCAGCAAAGAACAACATCGCATAGAACAACGATGTGCTGGTGGCAATCAAGCTCGAAAGGGGTACTCCAAGTACCATGCCTGCCGACACGCCTACAAATACTTTAGCGACTGCCTTGGGCGCTTCTTCCTTGGGGACTGACGCCGCTGCGACCGTAAATGCCAATGAGCAATAGACAGGATGGAAAAAAGCCGGAACGACACGTGCAATGACCAATACCGTAAAGTTTGATGTGATGGCGGAGACCAGGCTGCCCACAATAAAAATGCCAAGTACAAATAACATGACATGCTTGCGGTTCATGCCCGAAAATAATAAGGGCAAAATGGGGCCAGATACAGCAACCGCAAGCGCAAAAAGACTCACAATCAAACCAGCGGTTGAGATACTGACCTCGTAATGTTCTGCAATCAAAGGCAAGATTCCGATTACGCCCATCTCCGTATTTAAAATACTGAATACCCCAAAGGTCAGAATGAATACAAGCAGGTGATTTCGTTTAGTTGTCATATGCCATGGATTTAGAGAGATCCCGGTAAGCATTGATCTCTGTCTGAAGGTTGGCAATTTTCTGCTCTGCATCAGCAGTTAAAGCAGCCTTAGCAATAGTTGTGCCCATACCTCGACCAGCGCCATTGATAAACCATACTTTTGTCTTATCCATATCATTCATTCCTTTCAATTTCTTCTCCAGTTGCCTTGCTTTTTAGTTTAGCGTTTATACACCACATAGCAAATACTCATATCTTATAACAAGTTATGCTTGAAAGGCATTTCTGTAAGGTTTATTGTAGAATATAAGGGATAAAGGAGGAGTTACGATGGAGATTAGAGTATTGCGTTATTTTCTTACGGTCGCCAGAGAAGGAAGCATTACACGCGCTGCTGATTTCTTGCATGTTACGCAGCCCACCTTGTCCAGACAATTGAAAGACCTTGAACAAGAGTTGGGAAAGAAATTATTTATTCGCAGTAGTTACAGTATTATTCTCACAGATGAAGGTATGCTTTTAAGGAATAGAGCTGAAGAAATTGTAGGTATGGTTGATAAATTAGAGGCAGAATTTGAATCCATGGAAGAAACCATAAGTGGAGATATTTATATTGGCGGTGGAGAAACGGAAGCCATGAAACAGATTGCAAGAGTGGCAAAAGAAGTTCAGAATAAATATCCCGATATACGCTATCACCTATACAGCGGTAACGAAGATGATGTAACTGAGCGGCTTGACAAGGGACTCCTTGACTTCGGTATTCTAATCCAGCCAGCGGATGTCTCCAAATATAACTATATCAATTTCTCGGACAAAGATGTTTGGGGAGTGGTGATGAGAAAAGAAAGTCCGCTCGCCTCCAAAGATACGATTCGATCTACAGACTTATTACATGTTCCACTGATCTGTTCACGACAGTCGATGAAGCAAACATTTTCGAAAAATGAGTTTGCGGATTGGTTTGGTGAAGATTTTGACAAATTAAACGTCGTAACTACATACAATCTTGCATATAATGCTGCCATTATGGTTGAAGAAGGCATTGGTTATGCATTAACACTTGATAAAATAGTGAATACGTCCAGTGAAAGCGATCTTTGTTTCAGACCTCTAGAGCCAAGACTTGAATCTGGGTTAAATATCGTTTGGAAAAAACATCAGGTCTTTTCGACTGCTGCGGATTTGTTTTTAAAAGACATTCAGGCTAAATTTTAGACTGATAAAGGGATTAACGTGAGTATAAGAAGAAACCCACCGGAGTTTAATTCTCGGTGGGTTTCTTTATGACTTGTTCAATCCCGAGTAAAATAAGCTTCAAGCCGAACTCGAAAGCTCCGTCGGTTCCCATCACCTCAAACAGACCGTTCTTATACATCCTGCTGAAAAGTCCAGCTTCCTTCTCACTCATAGAATCCAGAAGTTGGATCATCTCTTCACCCTGAAGTGCTTCCTGATCCTTAAGAACAGCAGATATATTGCGCTGATGCTGATAATCATCCAGGACGAAGTAGAATACATAGTTCACAAGCGTGAGAACGGCCTGTAATTTCTGTTCTTGCTCTAGTGGCGTTGATTCCATACAGAGCAACATGCGGTTGGTGAAGCGGATCATGTCCGGTTCATGGGGCAGCGTCATCATCATGAGCTGTGTGGAGCACGGGTATCTGCTGAGCACACTCCGTACCGTCACCGCAAGCCCCTCCATCTGCTCCTTCCAGTCCCCTTCAGTATGAAACTCGTCCAGAATAATTTTCGATATCTGGTTGGCCAGACGCTGGTAGAGCGTCTGCTTGCTCTTGAAGTACCAGTATAGAGATGGAGCCTGAATCCCCAACTTGTCTGCCAAGCGTCTCATGCTGAATTTCTCGATGCCCTCTTCTCCAAGAAGTTCCCACGAAGTTTCCAAAATCTTATCTTCCGAAATCTGAGGCTGTTGTTTTTTCATCGGTATCCGCCCTTTTATCTAACAGTGTAAGTTTATGCTTTACAGGTTCATAAGTTCATGATAACATCTAACACTGTAAGGTTCAATCTAACGCTGTTAGATTAGATCAATATTAACGAAGAAAGTAGTGACCCACATGGATGCAGAAAACCTCCATTACTTTGAAAAAGCACCAATCGCCAAAGCCGTAGCTCACTTTGCTGTCCCAATGATGCTAGGCACGTCAATGAGTGTTATTTACTCCATCTTGAATGCCTATTTCCTTGGCACACTTGGTAATACGGCAATGTTAACCGCACTCGCATTAACTTTACCTTTATTCGCGGTCATCATGGCCCTTGGTAATTTAATTGGTATAGGCAGCGGTACATTCATCTCCCGTTTGCTGGGAGAGAAAAAAGTAGATGATCTGAAGCATGTATCTTCATTTGCCTTTTACAGCAGTTTAGTTCTCGGAATTATTGTGATGGCCGTTGGGCTCCCGCTGATTGAACCAATCGTTCATGGGCTGGGGGCAACGCCAGAGTCCTTCGGATTTACAAAAGAGTATGTCACGATTATGCTTATAGGTTCACCCTTCGTCATCTTATTCTTCACCCTGGAGAATATCGTGCGCTCAGAAGGTTCAGCAATGACTTCTATGACCGGTATGATTCTCAGTGTTGTTATAAATATTATCCTCGATGCACTATTCATTTTTGTCTTCCATTGGGGCGTGATTGGCGTTGCATCTGCTACCGTCATCTCCAACTTGGTTGCGAGTGCATTTTACGCATTCCATATGAGTTATAAGAGTCAATTCTTAACCGTCTCCCTGAAATGGTTCAAGGTGACGAAGGACATCCTGAGTAATGTGTTCAAAATCGGTGTTCCCGTCTTTGTTATGAGTGTCTTCTTGGGTGCAATGTCGCTTATTCTTAACCTTTTTCTTGTCGAATATGGGGATCAGGCCGTTGCTGGGTATGGAATCTCATCACGTTTATTACAATTTCCTGAGTTTATTCTGATGGGTTTGTGCGAGGGAGTTGTGCCGTTGATTGCCTTCTCATTCACAGCGAACAAATTACGCATGAAACAAACGATTGGATTCACGATAAAATCTATTTTGGGTTTAGCCATCCTGTTTGGGGTTGTCGTCTATCTGATTTCCGACCACTTGATTGGTTTATTTACGACTGACCCGCAATTAATTGAAATGGGTAGCTACATTCTTCATGTAACCTTTTTATCCTTGTTCATTACAGGAATGACTTCTTTGTTTATGGGGATCTTCCAAGCAACAGCCCAAGGAACCGCCGCGTTTGTTATGTCCATCATTCAAGGAATTACACTAATTCCTGTATTGTATATTGCTAATCAAATGAACGGCTTTCATGGAGTGATCTGGTCGCTCGTTATTGCGGATGCCGTGGCGTTCCTAGTTGGGGCCATCATGTTATATGTTTTGCGGACCAAATTGCAGCCGGATCTGGAACATTTAGCACAGTAGATAACATATAACACGCAAGAAGGCAGGATAAGGGCGCTCCCGCTCCCTGACCCTGCTCTTTCATTTCCAAATGACAATTATTTATCTAACGATACTAGGAAACTATAACTGTAACTGTTATAAGGAGAGCTTGGTCAACATATGTTCTATTTCATCCATATACCCTTCCACTGTAATGCTTCTCGGAGCAAACAGAAATAATAGTGATTGTTTCCATTCCGAGCCTGCAATAGAGGTTGGTAACATCGAATGTTCTGTATTAGAGAAGATTTTCACATGAAGCAAGGAAGATGGCTGAATTCCTTTACGGTATGCTTGCTCTGTATCAACAATGTCCACATTCACATCATCTTCTCCAAGCAGAAGTAGTACAGGGGTTTTGAAATGATGCAAATCCGCCGTGGCATCTGAAGCAAAATTTTTCTTTATGAAGTTCCAGCGTTCTTTGGAAATCAGATCATCCTCTCGAGCAATCTTGGTGTACTCTTCATATGTGCCTTGTTTCTTTAAAATCTCTTTAATCTGGTTTTCATAATCGACCTGATTTTGAATCTCCTCCGTGGAATAACTATCTTTCGCCATTTGGCCGCGTGTGTTGTATTCTCCCTGTTCCAACCAGTTTATCGCTGGTGATACCAAAATACTGAAGGCAAGATGTTCTTTCCCAGCAAGCTTAGGAATCACCCAGCCTGCTTGGCTGGCACCCCATACGCCTATTTTGGAATCATCAATGATGGATTGTTCTTTCGCCCATGCAATTGCTTGTTGTGCCTCCACAACACGATCATCCATGCTTTGATCTAGCCAGTTTCCCTCTGAACCCCCGATTCCCCGTTTATCTAGCGACAAGGATGCATACCCGATCGATGCCAGTCGCTCCCATAACGGTTTGTATCCCTCACCATGAGTAGAGTCTATCGGACCGTCACCGTGAATAAACAGTACTAGACCTAGCTTGTCTGAATGGTTTCTGGGTAACGTGAGCGTACCTGTTAACTTACCCTGTGGAGATTGAATTTCAATGGTTTGTTCCTCCATGTCAAAATCACTTTGATCGACTATGTACAGTCCTGCACCAACCATCAGTAAGATTGCCACAATAACTGAGATGTATCGTTTTTTCCAATTAAACATAACTATCTCCTTTGTAAATCATATAATACCATTGGTTTTCGCCTAAGAGCAGGCCGGTCAGAAAGCTGTTTGTGCTATACTGCTTGCGAAATTGATAGCGTTCATATAACTGTATCGCTTGATGATTCTGACTTGCCACATGCAAGCTAAGAGATGATATTGATTTGGATTGCAACATATATTTCTGTGCCCATTGAAGCAACTGCGTACCAATTCCCTTGCCTTGGTGCTGTGGATGTACAACCAGATCTTCCACATAACATTCACCTAATGTAGGAGTATGCTTCAGCAGATGTAAACCAGTTATTAACTGAAGCAGTTTCCACATGCCAACCCTATTGCACTGGCCCCACCAATGAGGATTGGCACGAACGCTTGTTATTGCTGCTCTGTTATCTGCTTCCTTCCATTTCAAGCACATGGTGCCAACAATTTCCTCATTTTCACGAGCAATGACTCGAAGAGTACTTTGTTCCATGGGCGGATGATTGAGCAACTGTTCAAATGCGTAAGCCAGATCAGTTATGGACAATGAAGTGATCTTTTGAAATTTGTGTCCAAAACCATAAGCCATGAGTTCAGCAACAGCTTGATGAAACTGGGGACAAACGGGTTCTATCTGAATGGAAGTTGTCACTGTGTGCCTCCCCTACTCGATCATTTGTAACAATAGCTCATAATGAAGCTTTTCTGGTGTGAATAAAGATAAATAAGATTTTTCTACCATAATAAGTGGACCGTGATACGGATAGCCCTGGTGTTCTGCATAAGCATAAAATTCGTTGATATGTTCTTTGAGTTCAGCTTCAATTTGTACATATACATGACGAGAAAGGTATTTTCCTCTAGGCAAAACTAAATCGTTTGCTCCCTCCTTTTGTGTATAAATTCCTACGGTGTCCGTCTCGTCGTACGCATAATGGATGTCGGCTTCAAATAAATTGGGAATGTTTCCTTTATGTTGGGTCAGTTGCCTTGCTTGCAAGTACCCTTGCGCTTCCATATGGAACCACAGTGATAAGTGAATCTCCTCACGAGTAACAATATAATAAGTCACTTGATCCTCAAGCGGAATATGCTCTTGCTCATGCAACAACTTGCTGATAAGGTGCTTTGTTTGCTGAAGCTGAGTGATGGCTTCTTCCGTGTCTGCCAACGCTTGGCGAAATAATGATGTGATTTGAACGGTTGTCAGATTACTCAAACATTCCTTGATCATTTGAACAGACAGTCCCATTTTGCGAAGCAACAAAATATGAGATAGACGGTAAATTTCATCTACCCCATACATCCTGTATTGGTTTTCTGCTATATAAGCAGGGTGTAACACCCCTTTTTCTTCGAAGTATCGAATTTGATGTACAGAGACTTTCATCAGCTTTGCCAGCTCACTAATCGTAATTTCATCACTCAACCAATTCACCACCTTTGCTGTTTTTCATATTACAAGCATAAACCTTAGGTCTGACCTAAGGTCAAGTTTTATTTTAGCCTCTCCTGATAACAAAAAAACCACGGCACCAGATTCGGTACCGCAGTTTATTAATCAATCATCCTATTGGATTTGTTTCATGTAAGATTTGAATTCCTCAGCAATTTCTTTGTATTTGGTATGATGCAGGTAATGTGAACCTTCCATTGGGATCATCTTACCCTGTGCGGATTGTTTGGCTTGTTCTTCATGTAGCGGAATCCACTGCGGGTTTTTCTCGTTATTGGATTGAACAAAGAGAAGCACTGGCAGATCACTAGGATACGTGAGTTTTTCTCCATTTTTGAAATTGGAACCCAGATGTTTAAGCTCATTTACTAATGTCGGATTTGTCGAGACTTGATTCGAAATCAACTTCATCTGTTCTTTGGTATGTTCATCATAGTCAAGTGATGCATATGAATCACCACTCACTTTATTGAGTACTCTCATTAAGCCTGATTTTTGAAAGAATTTCATTAAGTTCAAAGGTAATTTAACATCCATGCCAGGTTGATTCGGAACACTGCTATCGATCCCGACAAAAGCAGAGACTTCATCCGGATACGTGTTCACATAAGTCGCCGCGTACAGTCCCGTGATGGAATGCCCCATCAGAATATAACGATCTATACCGAGCTGCTGTACAGCTTCATGAATTTCACTAACAATATTCTCGGTGGTTCTCTCCTTTTCGGTTTGGTCGCTTAACCCATAACCGAAAGGCTCAATCGCCACAACTTTGTAATCAGAAGTTAATTCATCGATTAACAATTTGAAATCAAGTACTGGTGACGGTGTTCCTTGTCCGGGAAGTAGCACGATGGTTTGTTCGCCGCTACCTTGAATGGATACATTCATATTCTTCCCATCAATATTGACATATTGGCCGTACGATTCGATTTTCTTTTTCTCGGCCCCATTACTTATCGTATGAACGACAAACGTGATGCCCATGAACAGCACCAGCGCGCCGACAATACCACCTATTATTTTCAACCATAAGTACCGTTTTTTACGGCCCTTAGTCCCCGTTGTTGTTACATCCACTGCTTCTGCCATTTCCATCTTCTCCTGTCGTTTATATCTGTAGAGCCGCTCTTGCGACATAGGTATAGTGTAACCATGAAAGATGTCCCCTTCGTGACGGGAATATGAACGGAGTATGAACTACAAAAAAAAGAGAGCTGCTTGTTGAGAGCAGTTCTCCATAGGATAAGACAGTTTTAGTGGTCCAGGAACACAAGCTGAATGAAGAACAATACCGCAAAAATGTAGAAGATTGGATGAACATCTTTACCTTTTCCACGAAGCAGCTTGAGTACCGGATAAAAGATGAAACCTACGCCGATGCCTGTTGCAATACTATGCGTCAATGGAGTAAGAATGATAATCAGGAAGGCAGGAAATGCTTCTTCGAGATCATCCCATTTGATTTTGCTGATAACGTTAATCATAAAGTATCCAACAATGATCAGTGCCGGAGAAGTAATCGCCGGAATGCTTGATATTACACTTACGATCGGTGTGAAGAACAAGGTCAGCGCAAGCAGTACACTTACCGTTACCGCTGTCAGTCCCGTTCTTCCTCCTGCAGCTACCCCTGTGCTGGATTCGATGTAAGCCGATGTTGGACTTGTTCCGAGCAAAGCACCTGAGGTTGTTCCTACGGCATCTGCCAATAATGCGCCACGCGAGCGTGGGAATTTACCATCCTTAAGCAATCCTGCTTGTTCAGCAACGCCGAGCATCGTGCCTGTCGTATCAAACAGCGTGATCAACAAGAAGGTAAATATGATTGTATATAAGCCATTCGAGAATACCCCTGCCAGATCCAGTTGCAAAGCCGTTGACGCGAGGCCTTGCGGCATGGATACAATCGATTCCGGCATTTGGAATAGTCCCATAATCCAGGCAAGTATCGCTGTTACCACCATTCCGATGAACAGGTAACCTTTCACATTATAAGCCATCAGCACAACGGTAATAATCAATCCGATAATGGTCAGATAAGCCATCGGCTCAGCCAAGTTTCCGATCGTAATCAAATTCGATTCTGAATCGGCAATAATCCCGGCATTTTGCAAACCTACCGTTGTAATAAACAATCCGATCCCTGCGGTTATGGCATGTTTTAAGCTAGCAGGAATTGCATCTAGCAACATGTAACGGAATGAAGTCAGTGATAAAATAATAAACAAAATCCCTGCTATAAATACGGCTCCCAGTGCAACCTGCCAAGATACGCCATACCCGGCAACTACGCTATAGGCAAAGAATGCATTCAGCCCCATACCCGGCGCGATGACGATTGGATAATTGGACCATATTCCCATAATCAGAGTTCCCACAATACTTGCCAGTACCGTTGCTATGAATACTCCGTTAAAGTCCATGCCCGTGCTGCTGAGTATTCCTGGGTTTACGATAACTATGTATACCATTGTGAAAAATGTTGTAACCCCTGCGATAATTTCTGTGGGGATGGTCGTGCCTCGTTCTTTAAGTTTGAACCATTTGTCCATGGTAAAGCCAGCCTCCAACTTTCAAATTATACTCCAAAGCTAAAAACAAAAAATCCTAATCTTCATATAGGATTGTAATATTGTCGCTCCTATATTCGTTGTTAGGATTTAAAGATTCAACAGCTAAGCTCTAAACTAAACATAAAGATACTCATATCTGTTTTCAACCTGAAGTCCATTTCGTATTCTAATTAAAATTACATGCAATGTCAATGAATTAACGATTTGTTCACAGTTATTTACGAACTATACAGACATCATCTCTTTTGTTCATTCGTTTTTAGGATAGAGTAAGTACGTATCGCTCAATGTCTGCGATATATGAAGAAAAGACTGCCAGCAATGTTCACTGACAGTCTCTTGCTTAATTCGTAGTAGGTTTCTCTTCATATTCGCTGGATAATTCTTTTAGCGATTTGATTTTGCCATGGGGATGATGTCATTCCTGAACAACTTTATTCTGCTTGTATAGGTAATAAGAGAATTAGGCAAGCATATAAGACAAATTATAGAGAATTCAGAAGTTAATTGGCAGGACCCAGATTAATCAAGCTGACCTCGGATAATGAGACGGTTGTGTTGCCATCTTGCTCACCATCAATGTTACCCAGATCAAATGAAATTCGAGTATTCGCATAGCTGTCTTCTGTTGCATCAAATGTAAACGTGAACTCCTGTTCTTCTGGGGTCAAATCAACTCGTGCCCCAAAGAACCCATGCCATTCATAGTTGGCAGCTGCATCGACCCATCCAATCCCCAAACCCAATTTCCTGGACTTCTCCGCTTTGGCTTTAAACGTTAATTTATATTTAAAACCTTGCTGTATGCCGAATCCTTCATTGATGACTTGACGATCCCATGGATGCTGTCCTGCATGACCAATCTTGGCTTGAAGCTGTTGATTGCTAACTTGCATCTCAAGGTCCGCTGCATTACCATCCGCGTGGGTAAACCAACCTTCTGCACCTTTGGAGAAGTCCCCATTGGGAATAAGGTTAACATGAGCTGGCTGACCTCCTTGATCTGCATTCGGATTAACTTCATATAATTGGACGTTATTGATGTGAATCGAGTGTTCACCTGTAGATAGCGGATATCCTAATCCAAATGCAAGCATAGCTGCCGAATCGGAGGTATCCCCCATAGTGAAGGTGTAAGTATACGACTTTTGATCTGCGGTTAATTCCACTTCTTCTTCAAAATACTTCACAAAATCGCCTGCATTCTGAGAAAGAACCGCTTGCATGGATTTAGGACTTGAAGCAGATGCCTCGAAGGTAAGTCGGTACGTTTTGTTTGCATCCAGTTTGATCTGACCTTGTTGCAATAAAGCATCCCACCAATGTTCACTTGTACCAGGCAATTTAACCATTAATCCTTCACCCTCGTCATGTGAGGCTGTCAGATCATTAGGAGTTAGCTCCCAATGATTCAGATCAGCTGTTAGCTCACTGTTCTGAATTTTGTTTTGTGAAATATCCACCCAACGTGTATTATAATCTGCTCCTTCAAAATTCACATAATAGGGTTTGCCTGCTGTCAAGTTGACCCCTGGAAAATACACCGTTTTATATGCTTGCCATCCACCCGTGTCTCCGAGACTCAGGTCTGATTGTGCAACGGTTGTACCTTGTTCATCCTGAATGCTGAACTGAACCTTGGAATCACTTTTTCCACTGGCCATTCGGGCAGACAGAACATATACTCCGTCGTGAGCTACATCGATTTTATATTGCAGCAGATCTCCCTGATCCATGTAACTGACATGTTTTCCTCCTTCTACGGAGTCCTCCAGTTGTAAGCCCTGCATCATCCAGGCTTCGGTTGCAGGAACATGTGCGTAGCCATTCACTGACAGAGGTTTGCCGCGTTTCGTCAGACGAACATTGTCCACATATACCTTACCTTTAGAACTGCCGAATAACAGTTTTAGCTCGGATTGTGCGATTGATGCTCCATCTCCAATGATGATTTCTCCGGTGTATGTTTTCATTTCTTGGTTCAAGGAGAGGTTTTGTCCTTGATGAACCTGTACCGTATGCCCATTACTGCTGACAACATCAATGTCGATACTTCGCGGTGTGTCTGCCTTGGCATCTAAGGAGAAACCATACGTTGTATTCGCTTCCAGTTTCAAATCGGGTTGGTTCACCGAAACTTGTTGTGGGTCATTATTCGTTTGAGTAACATCAACAACCAGCTGACGCTCCATAATTGGGAATTTCGAAAAGTTATTTACACTTATATTGGCTTCAGCATTCTCCTGGACGCTGGTGGTCCAGAAACCGAGGCGTTCCTTACCTTGATCAAATGTACCATTGTAAATGAAATTACCATCAGGCAGCGCGTTCCGTTCAACCGTTATTGGATCAGCCTCACCCACCTCAATCAGTCTGACATTGGCAAGCCAAACCGTTGTATCATCCAGCCCCAGATTAAATTCAAATCTGGCATTGTTATCCGTGCCATCCCGCATATTAAAGGTATAGTCATAGGATTGCCAATCTGTCGTGAGTGCAAAGGTGTTATCACCCGAATAATTGGTCCAACTTTTTTCGAATTGGTTCAGTTTGGACATGATCGTACGGTTAGCAGATGCTTTCGCATCAAATTGTATCTTGTACTTTTTGTTTTTCTTGATGTACATCGGCATCTGAGTGAGTTGAACCGAGTAGTTTTCAGTACCCGATGCATCAATGGTAACTTCTGCTGCTTTCCCTTTCTGCTCATCTGTTACAACTTTGACACTGCCAGCTCCATCAGCATTTGTGATGAATTTCCACTGCAGAGGCACTCCATTGTCTGCAGCCCCTTCCGCAAAACGTTCATTGTATATTTGATTGCCATCGGCTTGTGGGTCACGCTGTTGCACAGGCTCGATGGGATTTGTTGTTACATCAGGCCATGTGTCTAGATTTTTGTAAGAATATACTCGCACAAAATCAACATTCATCTTTTCGGAAGTGAAGTTGCTTTCAGGTGCCCCCGGCCAGTCTCCTCCAACTGCCAGATTCAGAATCAGATAGAATGGACGATCAAATGGTGCAGGGAACGTATAATACTCGGGTTGGCCGGCGGCCTTCGTTTGCCAGTTGGTCACTTCATGATGCAGCTTTCCATCCACATAGAAACGAATCATACCCGGCAACCATTCCACCTGGAAATCATGATAATCGTCAGCGAAAGTTTCTCCCTTCGGAAGAGTAAGGCTTCCCTGATCATGTCCATGGGAACCGTCAGGCTTCACACTGTCATAATGCAATGTGCTATATACCTTGTTATTACTCTCTTTGCCACCAATTAGCTCCATAATATCGATTTCTCCAGAGGCAGGCCATCCACCATAATGTGCTTCATCTGTTGGCATCATCCATATGGCAGGCCACATGCCTTTTTCGATCGGAAGCTTCGCACGTACAACTACTTTACCGTAGGTCCAGTCGCCTTTTCCCATGGAGATCAGTTTGCCAGAGCTGTAATCTTTACCGTTTTTCGGACCCTTTTTTGCTTCAATCTGCAACACGCTTCGATTCTGATCTTTCGTAATGCGAGTGTTGTCCGGGCTGTAATATTGCATTTCATTGTTATAAACGAGTCCTGTATCCTGCACGGTCCATTTGGAAGAATCAATCGAAGGTCCGTTAAACTCATCATTCCAGACCAGTTCCCATTGATCATGCGGAATCGTTGTTGCTGGAACCGGTTTTTCGCCCGCCGGATTGCTTGGTGTCGATGGTGTAGACGGTGATTGCCCGTCTGGAGAAGATGGTGTGGGTGTACTTGTCACATTTGTTGAACCACCAGGCTGCGATGAAGCAGGTGGTTGGGCTTCACCCACCATGGATGTGCGCAATCCTTGTTTTACTTTCTCTCCGTTGATCACAACATCATCGGCATCTACACTCAATTTTTGGATTGTACCTTTGGTATCCATTTGAGTCTGACTCGCTTCTGCATGAATATTCATGGAATCAATCAGGCTGTTTGAAGAGATCTCCAGAATGGATTTCTGCTTTACATGCATCTCCTGAATGTTGCTTTCTTCCGTAATGGCAATTCTGACGGGTTCCCCACGTTTGTCAACGACTACTCGCTTCAGCTTGGAGTTGTTAATGTTGATGGAATGACTGCCTCCGCCTTTAATGATGACACTTCCTGTAACAGTTACGCCCTGAAGAACAACAGATCCCTCGCCTATGCCTTCTGCCAGTAGCAGATTTCCATTGACAACCATATTTTTCAACGTGATATCCGTTGATTTAATAATCAAGTTGCCATCTACCCGGGACTCATATGCTCCAGGAGTGCTTTTTACATCTGCAATCATCGCTGACAGTAACTCTGCCGTCTCCGCTCGTGTAATCGAGGTTTTAGGATTTAATTTGCCTTGGAAACCTTTAAGAATATTTTCGTTCACCAGATAGGTAAGCGCTTTCTTTGCATAACCGGAAATATCATCTGCATCCTGAAATTTCAATTGTTCACTATCTTCATTTGTAACCGCTGAAAGTTGAAAAGCTCGATCTACCATAACCGCTGCATCTTGGCGTGTAATCGGTTGTTGTGGTGACAGATGTTCACGGTCTGTCCCTTCGATGATGCCAGAACCATTCGCTCGTACCATCACGTCATAGTACCAATCGTCTGAAGTCATATCCGCATATGAACCAGTCGCCGCATTACCGGTGAAACCAAAGGCCCGATCCAGAATCATGACGAATTCAGCTCGGCTAATGACCTGACTGGGCTTGAACGTACCGTCCGTATAACCTTTCAATAAATTCAAGTCTTGCAAACGTGTAACTGCAGATTGTGACCAATGCCCCGTCAGGTCTGTATAGGGAACAGAGAAGTGCAGGCTTTTTGCCTGCACATTTCCCACCTCCGCTTGACCCTGTACACTTTCTGCTCCAGCAGTTGCTGGATAAACGAGAGAAGCCATTAAACTCCATGCCACCATACATGCCAGTCCTTTTCTCATCCTTCTTCCTCCCTCAGCTCAGTTATCCTTGCATTTGCATAGCCTATTCCTTGACTGCTCCAATAACGATCCCCTTAACGAAGAATCGTTGTAAAAACGGGTATACCATCAGGATCGGAAGCGCGCCGATAAAGATCTGTGCTGCGCGTACGGTTCGCTGCGAGATATTCTCCAACATGGAAGGATCGACGTTGATTTTGCTGAGATCTTGCTGAACAATAATGGTCTGTAATAGAGAAGCAAGTGGATAATTTTTAATATCAGACATATAGATCATGCCGTCGAACCAGGAGTTCCACTGATACACCATCGTAAATAAGGACAAGGTTGCGATAGCTGGAAGTGAAAGCGGTACGTAGACCAGAATCAACGTTTTGATATGACCTGCTCCATCCAAATAAGCTGCTTCCTCAAGTTCTTTAGGCAGACCGCGGAAGAAGTTCATCATGAGAATAACGTTCCACACGGACAGTGCGCCAGGCAGAATAAGCGCCCAGATTGTATTCATCAAGCCAAGCTTCTGGATCAGAATGTAACTTGGAATCAAACCGCCGCTGAACAAAATGGTAAATACGAAAAACCACGTATATAAGGAGCGACCTTTAAAACTGATATCTTCCTTCGACAACGGAAATGCGGTTAAGAGCATGATGACCATACCAATGATCGTTGCAATTACAGTCCGTTTAAGTGATACGATCAAGGAGTTGATGAAGTTCGAATTCCCGAATGTTTTCACATATGCGTCCGTTGTGAACCCGATGGGCCAGAAGGTAACCAGGTTTGATGATGCTGGCGCCATACTGCTGAATGAAACAGCCAATATATGAATAATTGGTAAAATGCAGAGTATCGATAATATCCCAAGAAAAGTATAGTTAGCGATGCTGAATATGCGGTATCCTTTTGTTTTATAATACAAGCCCTTTTCTCCTCTCTAGAAAACTCGATAATTAGCTAGTTTGTAAGCCATTCTGTAAGATATAACAATCAAAATGGTAGCAACCACAGATTTGAACAACCCTACTGCTGTGGCAAAACTCATCTTCCCGTTCAGAATTCCGAGTCGATATACAAAGGTGTCAATGATGTCGCCTTTGTCATACACAAGTGGATTGTACAAGTTGAATACCTGATCAAAACCGGCGTTCAGGATATTGCCGATAGAGAGTGTCATCAGTACGATTGTAATCGGCATTAATGCCGGAATCGTAATGTGCAGCGTCTGTTTAAATCGGTTGGCCCCATCCACCTCGGCAGCCTCGTAGAGCGCAGGATTAATTCCTGAGAGAGAAGCCAGAAATACGATCGTACCAAAACCAAATTCTTTCCACACATCACTGAGGATCAGCGTTATCCGGAACCATGTACCGTCTCCCAGGAAGAAGATCGGTTCTCCTCCAAAGGCTACGACAAGCTGGTTGACCATGCCGCCCTGAGGAGACAGGATATCGAGCAGAATACCACCGAGAATAACCCATGATAGGAAATGCGGTAGATACACAAGCGTTTGACTTACTCTCTTGAATGCCGTCAAGCGTACTTCATTGAGCAAAATGGCAAACAGGAATGGAGCGAATAGTCCTGCGATGATTTTGAAAAATGCAATGACCAACGTATTCCAGATCACCTGACCTACGTCCGGATATAAAAATAAATATCGGAAATTGTCCCAACCCACCCATTTGGATTCAGAAAATCCCAAGTATGGTTTGAAATCCTGAAAAGCAATTACAATGCCGCCCATCGGTATGTACTGAAACACCAGTGCCAGCAATACAGCTGGAATGAGCATCATATGCAAGGTCCAGTTCCGTTGCATATTCCAGCGCTGTTTAACCCTGGTGGAGCGCCGTTTATGCGGCGTTTCTAACGTATGTTCCTTCACTCCTGCATCCCCCATGTTCTAAATTTTGTATTTTACAAGTCATCGTGAACTTGTATATTAAAATTATAGCAATGGAAATTTGTGATCTATATCCTAATATTGCAACAACGATATCAATATTTTAATAAGATTAAGGAGGTTGGACTTTGTTCACACGCTTGAATGTCTTTACCAAAATTACACTGTTGTTTGTGATGCTGCTTATTCTGGTGCTGTTTCTCTATACATACTCGAACCGGGAAAGCGTGCGTGTTATCGAACACGAGATTCAGAACAATACGATGAATCATCTCTCGACATTTGCTGATTCAGTAGAATCCAACATTTACCAACTGTCATTGTATGGGATGTCTATTGGGCAAGATTCGAGTATTCAGGAATATCAACGTCCCGACTACAAGGACATTCCCTATGAACGTGTGAAAGTTGGAAGTGCCATTCTGGAGAAAATGAATCTGTACAACGCAGCAAGCAAATGGCATTCGACCATCACACTATACTTCCCAAGGATGCAAAAAGTGATATCAACGGATTATTATGCTTACATTCCGTACAGGGATGATGAATTTAAGGAGCCTCTCTCGCAATCCTGGACCTATGCTGACAATCAGTTTATCTGGTACACTACCGATCCAACGACAGCGATGGCGAGACCTGGCAAAGCCAGATTGATTACCAAAATCAGTTTTCCAGTTCATCACTTAACTGCACTTCTTAATCAAAACAAGTTAAACAATAAGGGCGATCCATTCATGTTCCATCCCGACTATGGTTTAATCAGCAATAGCTCTGGAAAGGAAACCCTGAATGCCATCCTGCCCTCTCTGAAAGAAGCAACACTGCAAGCCAGCGGCGGATTCAGCACAACGTTGAACAAAACGGAATATTACGTCTCCTATATTCAATCCAAGAGCCTGGGCTGGTATTATGTTGACTATGTGCCGATGCAGCAGATTTTGAAACCGATTACGAGCAGCCGAAATCTTTTTTACGCTTCAATTGCCGTTCTGATCGTGATGAGCGTTGTTGTATTATATACACTCTACCGAAGTGTGCAGCTTCCACTCTTACAGTTGGTGAAAGGGACGAATCGCTTGTCAACCGGGGACTTTTCCGTTCGGCTGCATCATTCTGCACGCAATGAGTTCAGCCTGTTATTTGCACGTTTCAACATCATGGCTCAACGAATTCAAGAATTAATCGAGAATGTATATGAGGAGAAATTAAGAAGTCGGGAAGCCACGCTCAAACAGTTACAATCGCAGATTAATCCGCATTTTCTATATAACTGCCTGTTCTATATCAAGAACATGGCCCGAATGAAAAATGAAAAGGCCGTGGTAGCCATGGCACTGAATCTGGGGGAGTATTACCGATACATAACCAGGTCCGAAAAGGATCAAGCCACGCTTCGTGAAGAACTGACGATGGTCAAAAATTATTTGGAAATCCAGTCACTTCGTCTGGAACGAATGCATTTTACAATCGACGTGCCCCATGATATTTTAGATAAAACAGTTCCCAGACTAACCCTTCAGCCTATTATTGAGAACGCTATTATTCATGGTCTGGAGCCCAAATCGGTGGATGGTAAGATTAAAATCTATGCGGACTGCGAGGATGATGTGTACACGATTATCGTGGAGGACAGCGGGCTTGGTATGTCTGAGAAACAGCTTGATCATCTGAGGGATAATCTTCTTAAACCGCTGGATGAGAATATGGGATGTGGTACATGGAATGTCCATCAGCGTTTGTCTTTTCTGTACGGTGAAGGATCTGGACTATCCTATGAACAGTCTTCAATGGGTGGAATTAAAGTTAACATCACATGGCACGACAATACAGACAAGTAGGTGAACGACCCATGCTGCAAATATTACTAGTTGACGATGAACGTTCCGTCGTGGAAACGCTGGCAGAGACCATTCCGTGGGAAAGCTGCGGGATCGGTACAGTTCATGAAGCCTTATCCGGTGCAGTAGCGCTGGAAATTATGGACAACCACGATATTGACATTGTAATTACGGATATACGTATGCCCGAAATGTCAGGCATTGCACTAATTACAGCGATTCATGAAAAGTGGCCGCATGTGCAGACAATTCTTTTATCAGGTCACGCCGACTTTGAATATGCGAAACAGGCCATTGCACAGGAAAGCTTTGATTACTTGCTGAAACCTGTTAGTGATGAAGATCTCATCGAATCCGTGCAACGTCTTGTTCATCGAATTAAAGAAAAGTGGGAAACCGCAGCATCTCATCAAAGAGCCTTACACGCCTTTCAGGATCATCTGCCATTGCTTCAATCCACGATGCTGCATGAGTTGCTGACTGGAAAAGTCTATGATCAGAAGACGCTGGCAGACAAGCTTGATCTGCTGGAGCTTCCCTACTCCGTAGGAGAAGATCTCGGCATGCTGATTATTCGTATGGAGAAACATCTATCCGATATGGCACACGGCGACCTGGCTTTAATGGAATATGCGATATGTAATATCATAAGTGAAGTGATGCATAATCATTTTCATATCTGGCACACACGAGACGTGCATGATTACATTGTTGTTCTGGTAAGCATGAAACATTCCACAACGATGAGTTACAGCAGGAGTGAGACGCCTCAGACATTGCTTGAGCAGTATGCTGCCCAGATTCAAACCAATGTTCAGTTATACTTGAAAGGTGCTATCTCCATTTCGGTCTCCAGTTGGGGCAAGTTTCCCCATGAAATTGGAGAACTCTATGAGCGAACGGTTATGTCCATGCGTAAACGGATGGGTCAGGTGCAAGGTTTGTTTGTCACCGCTTCCGATGAAACGGATGCTAACCCTCTACATACGATCAGGTCGCTGTATCAGCCACCAACGTTGATTAGCCTGCTCGAAGCTGGTCGCTTTGAGGATGTGGAACAGAAAATCGAACACATTTTTGCGGAACTGCTGCATTCCAATGAACATCATGATATTGCCGAGTCAACCTTTGAGGTGTATTTTGCTATAGCGGGCGCGTTTGCGTACATCATTCATAAAAATGGCAAACAAATCTCTTCTTTGATTCCAGCAGAGTCCTATCGTTACTTTCAAGCTCCCAGCTATTCCACTGCGCAGCAGCTACAGGACTGGTCCGTCCGTACACTTCATTACATACGAGATGATGCTGAACAAGAGCTTAGAGACAATCACAGCACCATTGTGCGCAGCGTCAAAAGTTTTGTCGACCTTCATCTGGCTGGTGATGTATCACTGCCTGCAATTGCTGACCATGTGCATCTGCATCCAGTGTACTTGTCCAAGGTATACAAGGCGGAGACAGGTGAAGCACTTACTGCCTATGTGTACCGGTTAAGAATGGAGAAAGCAGCCTATCATTTGCGAACATCAACCGCCAAAGTGTTTGAGATTGCAGAACTTGTCGGTTACAACAATACCGCATATTTCATTCGAGTTTTCAAGAAATTTTATGATCTTACACCGCAGGAATATCGGGAAAATCTGCCGGTTTAAGAGAGTACACAGACCAGACTTGACGTTCTAGTAATCTCTCCGGTTTCCCCTTCTCCATATCAAATACAAAAAGGCATTGCCGGAGATCTTCTCCTGCAATGCCTTTTTGGTGCTTATGTGGCCGGGATGAATCATTTCAGCCAGCCCTTTGTCATCCTATTTTCCGCTTTTCACGGAATCATACCACTCGTTAACTTCTTTCGTAATCTGATCTCCGCCTGAAGACTTCCACTTCTCAACAAATGAGTCGAACGCGTCCACAGAGGTTTTGCCATATACAATTTGAGAGAAGGTATCCTTCTCCATCTTCGTCAAAATGTCATTGTTCATCTGCATCGTCATTGAAGGTGCACCGGTAAACATTTGATTGAACACGATATCCTTTTGATCCAAAACAATCTTGGCTGCATCAAGCATAGGTACTGGTACACCTGATTTGATTTTTTTCTCAAATGGTGTAGTTGCTTCTTCACCGCTTGCCAGCTTGGCAAGTGTTGTCATACTTAGATTGGGAATACGCGCTCCATCAAAAGTCAACGTGTACTTCTCGGGAGCATAACCCCCCGTAAGACTTGCATCGGTTGATGGTTTCCCATCTACCATAACCCAATCGTATCCTTCCGCAAATCCATGCTCAAACTCATCGCCCTCTTTAGGATTCGCATAGTGATCAAAGAGATAGTTCTGATAGGTGAAAAAGGCTTCCGGATTTTTCATGTCTTTGTTAATTAGAACTACGCCATTTCCGTTTGACGTACCATGTCTTCCTGCTTGACCGTTTGGACCAGAAGGAATTGGATACGCCTTGTATTCAGCCTCCGGATTGTTTTTCTTCACATCCTCCAGCGGCCAGGATGGCATCCAGTGAGGACCAACCACAATACCTGCTTTTCCGGCAGTAAATTCTTCAGCTGCTTTTGTCTCATCATACACGCCGGCTTCTTCCGGGATATACCCTTTGCTCATCCAGCTCTGTAATTTGGCCAAAGCCTGCTTTGCACCAGGTGTAACGGAACCGTATTCAAGTTTTCCATCTGCCGTCAGATTCCATTGGTTTGGCATTGTACCATAAGCGCCAAATACCCACCCAGCTTCTGACATCCATGTGTTCAGCCAGTTCTTGAAGCCAATGGTGAGTCCGTAAGTGTCCTGCTTCCCATTGCCATCCGGATCTTGATTCGTAAACGTTTCCATAATGACTTCAAGATCATCTATCGTTTTAGGTGCTTCCAGATTGAATTTCTTCATCCAGTCTTCACGGATCCACATGACAGGATCACCATTATAGGAATAGTCCAGAATCGGAATACCGATCTTTTTGCCATCTTGCATGTATGGATACCATACGGAAGGATCTTCGTTTACGGCTGCTTTCCATGTGTCGCTGGCATATTTGTCAAACAACTCGCCCGCATCGACAAATTTTCCGGACTCAATCAATTCACGCACCAGATTGAATTCGCCGCGATACGAAATAATGTCCGGCATGTCCGCATTGGAAGCAAGCGATAGACGCAGTTTTGTCTCAAATGCATTATTGGTGGATGGAGATATCCACTGGTTTTTCAACTCAATTCCGAGTTTCTCCTTGGCCCATTTTGTATGGACGTTGTTATCCTGATCCTCGCCTGACTTAAACTTCACGTCTGGACCCCATGGTCGTAAATACGTAATGGATACTGGTGGATCATACTTCCCATTTTTGAGCTCCAACGTTGTCGCTGGTGTACTCGATTCAGTTTTCTTATCGCTCCCGTTACTACACCCACTCAAGGCTGCAGATAGGGCCAATACACCGATCATGACCAAACTGCCTACTCGTCTCTTTTTACTTGTGTCCAACTTCGTTCCCCCAGTCTATGTAATGTTGCTTACAGGTTAATCATAATGAATTTTTGATATTTATGCCCATACTAATATTGCAACATTTATTGCATTAATTTAGGATATTGGATATTGAATACATATATTGAATAAATACAATACCAGAAAATAGAAAAAAGCAGCCGCTAACGGCTGCTTCAGTCTGCTTAATTACTCGTATATTTAACCCAATCGTACTCAGCATAGAGCGGATTAGCCCCGTTATAAGGACCGAGCCAGCTATCTACTCCTGTTCCATTCCACAAGTTCATCATGATTTTTCCGGGTGTTTTAGGAATATTGCTGGTTGCCGTGTGTTTCAATACACCATCAACATACCATTTGATATGTCCCGGCTGCCAGTCAAATGCGTACGTATGGAAACCTTGGGATGCATCAAAACCTAGATTGATAATCTTCTCATGATTACCAACCCCATTGGTATAATAATTAAACTGAACTTTGGTTGTGTCTTTTCCTAAAAATTCGATATCAATCTCATCCCATTGGGTGCCATGTGCGGGCCCTGTGTATGTGAAAAATGAGGAAACTACACCTGTGTTCTTGGCAGGTTTCATACTGACTTCATATAAGCCGTACCCATACGTATTCGTGGTACGATACTCTCCGCAATCAAACTTGTTCTGTGCAGAGCTGGTCAAACCAAGCTTAAGCTTGCCGTCACTTGTAAAATTAACATTGTTAGCCCTCCACGTACAGTTAAACATGTTCCCATTGGAATACCCATCCGCTTTTTGCCATGTACTTGCGTTAAAATAGGTTAGAGGTTCCCAGAACACATAACCCGCGAAAGCGCTTACCGAAAAAAACAAAGAGATGACACCAGTTACCGCCAAAGTATACCAAGACTTCCTCTTCATCACACACCTCCATGAATGATTCCAACATGTATAATCAGCGCAATAATAGATAGCGCTTACATGGTTGGTATTTCCATTTTATCCGGAAGCATGGTGGTAAACTATAGCAAACTTTAAAGCAGAGATATTCAATTTTTAAGATCTTCGTTCTTGTATCTAATCATGTCATGTTAAGACTATGCCAGTTTCATACACGTAAGATGGATTGAATGAAGCGCCTGCCCTTCAGCATAGAAGGAATCAGGCGCTCCATGAAAACCATTTTTACATATATCTCAACATGTTTGTTTCTTTATTCACCCTAAAAGGGTTCTATTTCGCACCAGCTCGTACCAAAATGGCTTCAATTTCTTTGAAGCCATTATTCTTCGCATGACTGAGTGGTGACACCCCATCACGGTCCGATATGTTTACGTCTGCTCCATGATTAATGAGTAATTGTATCGTCTCCTGCTGCCGAGCATTGCCATCGTTAAGAATGATCGCTTCGAGTAGTGCTGTCCATCCCAATTGATTCACATGGTCCACATCCACCGAAGTTTGAGTGAGTAGTTCTTGCACTACATCCACATATCCATGCTCCGAAGCTGGAATAAGTGCTGTCCCTCCATATCGATTTGTTATCGCTGGGTCCGCTCCCGCCTCGATTGTCAGCTTCAAAATATCCAAGTATCCTTCAGCACCAGCATACAGAAACGGGGTATTTTTCATATCGTCCTGTATATTCACATCTGCCCCCGCTTCAATTAACACTTTAGCCGATGTTAGATCATTATTGTAAGTTGCAATCATTGTAGCGGTTCGTCCACTCTGATCTTGAGCATTGATATTGGCACCTGCTTGAATCATTTGTTCGATGCGTTCAGTATCGCTGTCCTCTACTGCCTTGAACAGCTGTTCATCTGCTGAAGTCATGGCCTTTTCCTCCACGTTAGAGTCGTTTCTCATTTCAGGCACGCAACCTTGAACGATCAACATACTGCTTATCAGGACAACGATAATCAGCGTTTTACTCATACTGCCTCCTTTACTCCAGTGTCAAGGTGACCGAAGAAGCGATACTCCAATCCCCAACTGGGTTTATTGTATACGTAGTACCCGGAGTCAACTTTCCATCATTTGTTAGGTCGAATACACCCGTCGCACCTTTTCGACTTGAATATTTATAAGTGGCCGTCAGAACATCCCCGCTAGGTGAAGTTAACGTTACACTTCGACCAGAGAACAGTTCATCCCCAGGGTCCTGGTCAAGTGTAACTTCAATGGAGGTTTCGCTCACTGCTTGAGCACTTGCAACCACTAGTGGATCAAACGATTTCGCCGTAAATGAAGCATTTTCGATGTTGGCCCAATCCGAAGAAACCGTATATGTGACACCTGATTTCAGCGTTTGTCCCTCAGGCAAACGGAACTTCGGTTCTTGTTTGCCATCTGTGGATTGCGTGAACGGAACATATCTGGCAACGATAGGCTCGCCACCTTCTGGCGTAATTACAACTTGTCTTGCCTGCATGGAAGAGATGATCTGATACGTTTTGCCTCCTGCTTGCTCTTGATCATTCAGCACGAATGCATTAGCTCCTCGACCACCACTGTAAGCCGAAATGATGTAACCATAATCCACGACACTGTTCACTTGCAATGCTTCAATCTCGAATGTATCATTCGTTACTTGACTAACCGTTGTCATGTTTATTTTC
The DNA here is from genome assembly GCF_045040675.1 of Paenibacillus sp. FSL H8-0283. Taxonomy (NCBI): domain Bacteria; kingdom Bacillati; phylum Bacillota; class Bacilli; order Caryophanales; family Paenibacillaceae; genus Paenibacillus; species Paenibacillus sp. FSL H8-0283. Next base: position 3,521,700 of record NZ_CP150295.1, on the reverse strand, counting down.
GTACCACTGCCTTCAAAGGAACCAGCGTCTTGGCCTTTGTAAGTCAGGTTGTACACTTCACTAGCATCTTGTACGGACGTTGGAACGATGTAAGTCGCGATTGACCCTGTTTTCAAACGGGGCATATTGGTTAACGTCAACCCGCCACTAAACGCAAAGTCCGTTTGTGCCTTGGCAAAAGCTTCATTCGCTGCTGTCAGCGGCTTGTCAAAAGTTACAATTAACGTAATGGCATTCAGTGATCTAACGCTCTTGATTTGAGCTTGCTCCGAAGGAATAGCTTGGTGTGCAGTTTGCAACAGCACTGCTGTTTCGCCGCGCGTTGCTGTACCGTTCTCGGAGTAGAACTCGCTCATCCAATGGTGAACGGACTTTACATCACGTTGCATCGCTTTGGATACGACCTGTTCGAGTTCAGCATCCGACACTTGAGTTTGCGGATTGAATTGTCCATCGTTAGCCTGCATGATGCCAAGTTCAACAAGCTTTGACGCATATGGCGCATACCATGCATTCGGATTCACATCCGTCAATTCTACGGTTTCTCCCCTCTTGCTCTCCAAATTAAACGTTTTGAAAACCAATGAAGCTAACTCCGCACGAGTAATTGCTTGATGTTCACCCATAGATTGATCTGCATACCCGTTCATGATCCCCAAGCTATTGAGATCCTTGATAGCAGCTTCAATCTGTTGTTGATTAAGCTGTGTGGTTGTTGCCGCAATGTTAGTAACGTATGTAGCTGCATGTACTTGATTCGCAGTTAACGGGAACACTGCTGTACCTAATGCAGTTATGGTTAGAAATGTAGCGATTTTGCGGGTTGTAGAATTCATGGTTGAATTCCTCCTCTATAGGTTGTAGTTGCCTGTATCTATAGAATAGAGGACAAAAAGAAACTCCCAAGGCTAAAGTTATTAACAAAATATAAACTGGCTCTAAATTTTCACGAAACTTATGCAGTAAACCGGTAGCCTGCACCCCAGACGGTTTCAATATACTCCGGATTTTTGGGGTCTGTCTCCAGCTTGCCGCGTAGTTTGCGAATATGGACAGTAACCGTTGCAATGTCTCCGGTGGAATCCATGCCCCAGATCCGCTCGAACAGATCTGATTTGCTGAATACACGGTTGGGATGACTCGCAAGAAATACAAGTAACTCGAATTCCTTGGTTGTAATCGCCACCTCTTCTCCATTAACAAAAACGCGGCGTGATCCTTTGTCAATGTGAAGCCCGCGAATGTGGATTTCATCCTGCTCAGCTGGTTTGTTTTTGCCAAGTAGTCTCTCGTATCGGGTCAAATGAGCCTTTGCTCGTGCAACCAATTCACTTGGGCTAAACGGTTTTGTAATAAAATCATCCACTCCCAGATTAAATGTCCTGATCTTATCGATTTCTTCCTTTTTCGCGGAAACGACAAGGATGGGTACCTCCTTCACCTCGCGAATGCGCCTGCAACATTCGAAGCCGTCGAGTCCAGGAAGCATCAGATCAACAATGATCAGATTATAGTCCCCCTCCAGTGCCTGCTTCAGACCTCCATCTCCAGTATGGCAGAGATCCACGGAAAATCCGTTGAGCTCAAAATAATCCCGTTCCAGTTCCGCAATCGTTGTTTCGTCTTCAATGATCAAAATGTTTGCCATAACTCATTAGTTCCTCTCTTCATTCAGCCGTTTCAGTTTGATATATATACTCGTGCCATCATTGGGCTGGCTTTCTGCCCAGATAAAGCCCCCATGTCCATCAATGATTTGGCGGGCAATTGCCAGCCCGAGCCCACTTCCGCCCGTTGAGGAATTCCGGGATTGTTCTGCACGATAGAAGCGTTCAAATATATAAGGCAGTGCCTCTTCAGGTATTCCCCTGCCATTATCTTTAAAGCCCATCGTAATCCATTTCTCATCAGCTTGAAGTGTAATCTCGAATCGTTTGTGTTCATTCTCCATGTATTTGAGTGCATTATCCACCACATTAACAACGGTACGTTTTAACTTCTCCGGATCCACAGCAGCCATAGCGGGACCAGACACCTGGTTATTCCAATCCAGGGCAACACCTTTGTCCTCCAGATCATATCTCAGCTCTTCGATGCTATCTTCAAGGAAATCAGCGAGATCAACTGCTTTAAACAGGAAAGGCTCTTGGTTCAAGTCGAGCTTGGAATACAAAAACAGTTCATCCACCAGCTTATCCATGCTAACTGCTTTGGAGTGAATGATATTAACATAACTCTCCATTTTCTCCGGAGTATTAGCCACGCCGTCACGAATACCCTCAATATACCCTTTGATATTGGTAATCGGCGTACGGAGATCATGCGAAATGTTGGAGATAAGCTCTTTGCGGTTCACTTCGTCCTGCTGACGTAACGCATAGGAGAGCTGTAATTGATTCCGCATGCTCTCAAACGCTTCGCTAAGTTGACCAACCTCGTCATTGGAGTTTAGCTGAAGTTTAAAGGATAGATTGCCATCCTTAATATGTTCGGCTGAACTTCGTAGTTGATTCAAGGGTTTAATGAAGCTGCGCGTGATCCAGCGGAACAAGAGCAGATTTGCAATGATGAGGACGCCAATAAGCAGGAATGACATCACAGGCAGCAACTTGCGAGTAAGCTCCGCAAAGGGGCTTCTCTCACGAATGACAAAGATACTCCCCCGTTCCCCATCTGAATATTGAAAATCAAATTTTGCATACGCGTAAAATCGCTCACCAATATTGAAGGTGCTCCGAATCTGATAATTGTTAAGATCATAGGCAGGCAGTGCTTGCTTCAGTTCTGGCTGGTTGAAGGTCAGTGATTCGAAGATCTGACTATTCTCTCGTCTGATATAGAGCCCTGACTTCTCAGCTCGAAGCTTCATATCATATTCACGCAGCAAAACCTTGTTCTGCAGGTCGTCCGGGTCATTTTTGGCCAGAAACTTCATCTCTTGAAAGATCGATTCTCCCTGTTCAGTCAGGGGGTTGATCTGATAATGTACCTTGTATATATCACGGAAACTCTGTAGATCCCCTGTGGCCGCAATCGTATACAGACTTGCCGTAAGCAGGATGAACAGTAGACTTATAACAAGCATGCCCGTAAAGGACAGCAGCATTTTTATTCGAATTGACATGGGTTCCCCTTCTCAAGCAAACAATTGGATTAGTTAGTGCACATGTTAACACAAGATGGATTCTATTGCCCATATGTAAAAAAGAGCTTTCTTTTTCATTATATATGTTGACAGTGATAATCGTTATCAATAATGTTGGAGTAAGGTGCACAACGATTTATCTTAGAATGACTGGCAAACACTTTTGAAATGAGGTACGTAATGTGAAAGTAGACGTTAATCAGTTAGCAGCGCATTTTGCACACATTCCTTTTCAAGTAGAAGGCGTATATCGATATGCTAGAAATCCAGGGGTTCCCCAGGCTGACTATACCGATTCTTTTCCTGGATTTGTATTTCCTCTTACAGGAAAAATACAATTTCAATTTGATGGTACACCCTATATTTTTTCACCAGGAAAAGTTGTACATGGGGGCGCGAAAATGAAACTGGATCAAACCGTGTTTCATAGAACGGACTGGGAATATATCCTCGTTTTATACCGAATATGTAGTTCGGACCTCGAAGAGACAAGCTTTTCCCATCAGCATTTTGAATTATCAACGGGTCAGTCTCCACGTCTGATCGAATTAATCATGCGTCTTTGGCATGTGTATAACCAGCGTGGAGGTATTTCAAAGTTTCAGACCGAAATGCTGTTTCGCGATGTACTGAATGAGACCTTAATATGTGTTGATCATAGGCAAAACAGTTGTGAAACAGATGTTTTATTCGAACGGATCTCTACCTATATCCAAGAATACTATGATCAAAATCTGACTGTCGGATCGCTTGCAGAACAAAATAATATTAATCGAAATCGACTTTCCTACGTGTTTAGAAGACATGCAGGTATGGGTCCAGCAGAATATGTATTGAAATATCGTATAAACATGGCACAACAAATGTTATTGGCAAGTGATGCGTCTGTACAACAGATTGCCGAGACCGTTGGCATTGCTGACCCCTTTTATTTTAGCAGAGTGTTCAAGAAACAATATGGTATTTCTCCTACGGAGTATCGTCTGAAGTTCATCAATAATCCATCCTGATTTCAATAGGCATCCATGTTATACCAAAGCTTAAATCAGTATACTGAACATATAGGATTAATACACAGGAGGAATGACGATGCACTATCAAGCTATTAAATTAAATGAGGAATTTTCGAAATTAAACGATCTTTGGTCTCCGAAACTCATTGGTGAAATGAATGACTATCAATTTAAGATCGTTAAGATTGCTGGAGATTTTGAGTGGCATGTTCATGAGGAGACTGACAAGTTATTTTTTGTGCTCGAGGGGGAAATGATAATTGATTTTCGTGATGGGCAAGTGAAGATTTCCAAGGGCGAGATGTATATTGTCCCTAAGGGAGTCGAGATCAAACCTTCCGCCGAAAAGGAATGTCATATCATGTTGATGGAGCCTAGAAGCGAAGTAAACACTGGCGGGACTAAGGCCGAATAAGCGTCAGTTATTGGAACCAGGAAGTTAATTTGCAATATCAGAGAGCCGATAACCCCGTAATGGGGTTATCGGCTCTGCGTCTGTACGGCTAGCTCTTCGACATACATTAATCAGCAAACTCTCGGTTATGTCACTTGTTGCTGGTCTTCCTGATCAATTCCACACCATCGTATGCCAGAATTTCCACACTTGCTGCCTTCTGCAGTATGTAATGATCAAAAAAGTTCTTCGCATAGTCTGTAACAATATTTCGCATCTCCATAACATCCCGTTCACCTCTGAGTTCCTCATTAACACTGGTAAACACGATGTCACAGTAATCTAAATGTGCAACACGATCAACTGAGAAATAATAGGTTTCCATGCTATTGTTAGCGCCAATAATCGCATTCATATTATAGTTAGGTTCACAAAACAGGAACAAGAAAGGTTTCTTAAGATCGCTGTCAAGAAGTCCAAACGCACCGCTATCCAAACCAATCCCGCAGGTGAACCGGTCATCATCACGGCAAACCATCGCCGTCGTAGGCCCTCCATAGGAATGTCCGACTATACCCATGCCGATGTCAAGCAACAATCTGCCCTTAAAGATGGAATTCAGCTCTCCAGAGTCCAGTTTGTAAAGATAATCGGCTACATACCTTACATCTTCTGCCTGTAATTCACTATACTCTGTTATCTTGGAAAGTATCGGTAGTGCAAGCACGTTACGGCACATCTCAATGGCAGTTTCATCGTCAGGACGCATCTCCATCTTACCAGCCAACGCCAGCATCTCCGGATCTTCACCAAACGCTGTAATGACATCCGAAAAGTCCTTTGATACATTAAACAGGCGCCCATCTTTACGTTTATACATCGTGCTATTCTGATGGCCGATGCTTACCACAACATACCCCATGCTTGCCAAGTCTGTACAGAGCACTGTCCCCCATTCTGGAGATCCGCCCCCGCCGCAAACATAGAATAACACTGGATAGCGCTTTTCCTTCCCGGAAAGAGCAAGGTCGTCGTAACACTGGGTCTTGATATCTATAGAGAAAACATCCTTCAACGCATTGACAAGTGGCTGCTCATTAAACATCTCGTAGACTTCAGGAAACATGTACGTTGATGTAGTCTTACCTTCGCTACTGTCAGACGGATAGTACACAAAAGCGGTCAGTTCTCTTTTGGAGTAATCTGATGCCGTGTACTCAAAATCCATCTGGGTTCGACCGACAGTATAGCCCCCAATTGGTTCTGGAAATGCGTCATAGGTTTTCATTTTCTTTCCCCCTTAAGATCGCTAACCATTTCAGAATATTTATGATCTTCAAGCAGCCCATGACCCATAAATTCAGCAAAGTACTTGCTGATCTTATGTTGCAGCTCAGAGTCCTTAATATCGAATTCCCTAAAAAACAAGATTAAATTAAGCTGCATTGACTCAAACATAAAAGAGATCAGATCGTCGTCAACATCCGGTCGGAGATATCCATCAACCCTCATTCGGCGTAAAATGTCCTTGATCATGGGGAATGACTCGCCCTTTAACACATTCACATATACTTTCAGCAAAATGTCCTCAGGAATATATGAAAATGTTTTAGTCAGTTTGATTTCCAACTCATTCAGTGGCTCGGTCACCATGCCATTAACGTTACCAAATAAGCCAGTAAGGAAATAGCTGTAAAGGGAATCTTCATTACTGTTACTGAAGTATGTAGCTCTTTTCTGGGTCACAATACGTATTAAGTGACAATAAAGGTCATCTTTGTCTTCAAAATACCGATAAAATGTTCCGGGGTGCATGGACAAACTATCCAAAACCATCTTCATAGTTATATCCTCGTAAAGATTATCAACAAAAAGATGCATAGCGCTATTCGATATTTCCTCGCGCCTTGCTTCGTCTAAACGAAAGAAAGTATTTTTTGGCATAGACTACTCCTTAATGTATAGTGTGAACTGATTCACACTATACTGATAATAAATTCACAAGTCAACTAGTTTTGAAAAGATTCGGGAAGAAATATGCAAGAGCCGCTGATCACTCTGATCAGCGGCTCTTTGAGATGTTTGTATTAAAATCAGTTGGTGAGGGATGAAATTCATGAATATCGGATCAGATATCTATTCAACGAGAAAGGACTTCAAGTACTTTACCACTTCCATCTTCAATAATACGTATACTGTTGTCATCGATGAGTTGAATGGTACTATCTGAATTCAAAATTTCCTGCTGGTCCGTTACCCCGTGAGCAATGGATTTGCGAATCAGACCTTTATTTTTGAATACCAAGGTGTAAAGATCGTAGTCTTCCGTTTTTCGATTAGTGTGTTCAATGATGACAATAAGTAGATTTTGGGGACTCCTCTTGAAATTTATTTTAAGATCATGAGTATTCACATTCATGTCCTTGATCCCTAAGGGTATCAAACTCTTTTGTCCAGTAGAAGCATTCGTAATCTCAAGGTCTCCTTTTGCAGTGCGAATGACATAGGTGTAACCCATGTTGCTGCCATAAAAAGTATCAGTATAATTGCTCAATCCAGTCACGGTTACCTTGTTCGTTTTCATATCTTGATGAGTCACTTCCCCGTCCAAAGCAGATGCAAGAAATCTAATGGGTACATAAAGGTGACTAATATACGACACAGGTTCTGTGCCCATATCTACTTTTTGACCATCTACCTCGGCAATGCTGCTTCCCAAGTGCACAACAATATGCTTCTGACTGCTCTTCAGTACGGCCGTATTATCATCTTCCATCCCCCACACTAGGCCTGCCTTAATACCGAGTGAGAAAAAACTTCCGTAAGTGACTCCATCCTTGATTAACGTCTGAACATGGTTAATACGACCGTCTGCCCACTGAATTTCCAAATCAACATATTTGGATGCTGCTTCAGATTTTTGCGCCCCCAATGGTAATAACACCGACATCACTAATGCAACGACAACTACTTTTTTCAAATGCTTCATTCTCACAGCGATTCACCCACTTCATGTAATTTTTAATCTTACAATAGTAACGTTATGTTCCAATAAAAGTTTGATCAGCTTTAGACAGGAATTCGGTCCCTGATAAACAAAAAAAGCCGCTAAAATAGCGACTTTTAATGGTACTATGTTTTTGTCCTTGGCTTCATTACAACTCGAGATCATCAGCGAGTCCTTCAACACCTGTGAAGATGGAATCCCCGTAACCCCAGAAGTTGTTGAAATCGATAATGTAGATTTTTTTGTTTTTAACTGCGTTAATGTTTTGCACCTGCTTGTTGGCAAGCAGCTTTTTAATCGTTTCTTCTGGATCAATACCACCTGCATACCTCGAAATAATCATTGCATCTGGATTAATCTCGATTAACTTCTCCAGACTGAGTGTGCCAGTTTCATTAATCAGCATATTATGCATATTGATTAATGACATTGCACTTTCAATAAACGTATCACCATTTCCGTTGTAAATTCCAATGGTTCCATCACCATTATCCGAAAATGATGCATAGTTGATCGTTTCAGAGCTAGCTCGGGCCGACAAGGCATTCTCGCGTGCTTTAAGCGTCTCAATATATGCCGCTGCATTGGCTTGTACGTTGAATATCTCACCTAATTCAGTAATATCCTGATACAGACTATCTAACGATGCATCAGGAACACTGGTGCTTTGTACGTACGTTTTAATCCCCATATCATTCAAGCTGCTTACTGTACCAACACCCCAGTCCGCATCCTCAAACAATCCACCACGCCCTACAACCAGGTCAGGCGTAGCCCCTATCGTCACTTCCTTACCTACATAGCCTTCAGCAAGCACAGGAATTTGTTTAAACTCGTCAGCAATATCTTCAGGTACACTACCAAACAACGCAGCTACACCTACAAGTTTGTCTGTCAAACCAAGGCGAATCATCAGCTCGGCTGCACCTTGGGTATTGGCAACTACTCGTTCAGGTGCCTTGTCAAACGTTTGATCCTTCTTCACCCATGTGCCGTTCTCTGTTGTATAATTTGAAACGGTTACCGGGTAAGTTGTTTCAGCAGGTGCTGAAGTCTCTGCATCCGATGTCTTCTCATCTGTTGCAACATTTTTCGCTGCTTGTTGCGAGTTATTGTTTGCCTGATCGCTACCATCACTATTATTGGAGCAGGCTGCAAGTACAACAACAAGTGCAGCAATAAAACAAAATAACATTCCTTTTTTAAAGTGTGTAGACATTTAATTCTCTCCCTTTTGAATCCTTAATTTTCTATTTATGCATTATGTAAAATAGTTATTGTCAGTATACAGCAAATGTCGAATCTCGTAAATGATAATTATAATCATTCTCAATTGATGAAAATAGGACATTCTCCTCTCCGTTTTTTTCTATTGCTTTCGTCAACAATAACAAAAAAGCCGATCCAATTTATGATCGGCTTTGCTTGACACTATTCATACTCCAGTTGCTCTATCTGCTCTTACCAACCGCGGTTGGACATGCGATCTTCTGGAGCCAATTTAGAAATTTCGATCCCTTTCATCGGGGCGCCCAAGTTTTTGGATACTTCAGCAATCAGTTTGTAATCGGTGTAATGTGTTGTAGCTTCAACGATTGCACGAGCGAATTTCTCAGGGCTATCAGATTTGAAAATACCTGATCCTACAAACACACCGTCTGCTCCCAGGTGCATCATTAATGCTGCGTCCGCCGGAGTAGCTACACCGCCTGCTGCAAAGTTAACGACAGGAAGTTTTCCATTTTCATGAACTTCGCGCAGCAACTCATAAGCTACACCCAGATTTTTGGCTTCAGCGTACAGCTCGTCTTTGGACATATTTTGCACTTTGCGGAGCTGGCTGTTAATTAGACGCATATGACGAACTGCCTCAACAATGTTGCCCGTTCCAGGCTCACCTTTTGTACGAATCATCGATGCACCCTCACCAATACGGCGAAGAGCTTCTCCCAAATCTTTGGCTCCACATACAAATGGTACAGTAAACTCATGTTTATCGATATGGAACACTTCGTCTGCAGGCGTAAGAACTTCACTTTCATCGAGATAGTCCACACCTAGGGATTCAAGCACTTTGGCTTCTATGTAATGACCGATACGTGCTTTGGCCATAACTGGGATAGATACAACCTTCATAACCTCTTCAACGATGGTTGGATCTGCCATACGAGCTACACCGCCAGCAGCGCGAATATCGGAAGGTACCCGTTCAAGAGCCATAACAGCTGTTGCCCCTGCCGCCTCAGCAATTTTAGCTTGCTCTGCATTCATAACGTCCATGATGACGCCACCTTTTTGCATCTCAGCCATTCCTCTTTTTACACGATCTGTACCTGTTTGCATGATTGTAATCCTCCTAAGTAACTTTTGGGTGGTTTTCAATAAAGGCATCGCTCTAATCTATGATTTAGTATAGAATGAGAATGGTCATATAAAAAGATCCAATATTTTTGGTTTTTATTGTACCACTTCAATGATAACTCTGGAGGTCCTATGCAATTTCATGTAGCTTACAGTTCATATTTGAACCGAAAATATACCAAGATGAAGGCCCTCTATCATGCCATTCGTGATGCAATTCATGAAGGTAATCTTATACATGGCGAGAAGTTACCCTCTACTCGAGAGTTAGCCGCGACGTATCACATTTCCAGAGGAACCGTGAATCAGGTCTATGATACGTTGACTGCTCAAGGTTACATTCATTCAGAGCATGGAAGAGGAACCTTTGTTGCTTATCAGTTGGACTTAAGCAATGATGCATCCACCGAGAAAGCTTGTACGCATCACTTATCCGCCTGGGGAAATCGTATTCAGCAGTTTGAACAGCAGTCGATTCAAACAAATACACCGTCCAATGCTCATACACTTGATTCCAGAATGAATAGCGACGAAGTGATCGACTTTAGCAAATATCAACCTGATTTCTCCAAGTTTCCTTACGATGAATGGAATAATCGATTGTATGCAGAGATAAGGCAGCGTGAGCATCACCTGAAAACAACCTCTGCCATGGTTAGTTCAACCGGGGATCCGAAATTGAGAGAAGCCATTGCTGCCTATCTTCGGAGGATGCGGGGCATTCAAGTTGATCCGGATCATATTGCAGTAACTGCAGGCTCCATGCAAGCTATAGCTCTACTCACTCAATTACTTGCAGATCCTGGGGATTATGTAGTGACAGAGAGTCCTTGTTATGTCGGGATTTCTAAAGCCATATTGGCTGCGGGTGCAAAGTTGATTGAAGCTAATCTCGATGGTCAGGGCGTTGTGCCCCAGGACTGGGAAGCACGTATGATGTTTGTCACGCCGTCACGACAATTTCCTACTGGTGAAATGCTCAGTCTGGAACGCAGACAAACCTTGCTGGACTGGGCACAGCGAAATGATGCCATGATTGTTGAGGATGATTATGATAGTGAATTCCGATATCGCGGAATGCATGTTGAACCACTGAAAACACTCGATAAAGCAGGACGTGTAATCTACCTGGGTAGCTTTACCAAAACCTTGCCTTTAGAAGTACGACTTGGTTATGTGGTTCTTCCCCCTACCTTAGCAGATACCTTTAGAAAGGCACAGGCATTATACGAGCCAAGACCCGTCAACCTGATCGAACAACGGGCATTAGCTGCATTCATGACAAGTGGTCAATATGAACGTCATCTGCGCAGAATGAATCGATTATACAGTCGGAAATTCCATCTGTTACTCAAACTTTTGAACAAGCAGCTCTCTACATGGTTTGATTGGGTGGAGAATGAAGCGGGTCTCCACGTGTTTGGCTGGTGGCGAGGTAATGTGACCACTTATGAGGCCTTTCGGGAATCAGCTCGGTCACAAGGTGTGGTATACTCAGAAGTCAGCAGTTCAACGTCTGTTGGTACGAAGTATGGTATCTATTTGTCTTTTGCACATTTGTCAGATGAACAATTACAGGAAGGCGTATCCAGATTAAAAAATGCCGTTACAACTGCATTGTGAGGTAAATCGTCTCCAAAATGTAGTACAAGAAGATCATCATTCGGAAGAGGGGCGATCGTTATGAATTGGTTAAATGAACTTTATAAAATAAATAAGCAGGAACCGGACAAGGAAATCGAACGTTCTTTGGTTAACGCCATCTTCCGAATATATGACCGGTTCCCCCGAATTGGCCTTAGAGAGCGGATCGGACAGCAAGAAATGTCTCTCGATATCGCCGATGCTTATATCCATGGGCATAATGCCATGATTGAAGCTGGTGTCGGAATCGGTAAGTCTTTTGCGTACCTGATCCCAAGTCTGCTCACGAATCAAATGTCTCAGAAACCAGTCATTATAGCGACATCCTCCATTCAGCTCTCGGAACAGATACATAAAGATTTAAGGATTATTGGTAGTCGATTGGGATTCTCAACGGTTCGCTCCGTCGTGGGAAAAGGCATGGGTCAGTATGCCTGCCGAAGTAGAGCAGCGGAATGGATCAATCTTGATGATGCAAACTCCTCCGTGTCTACCCTTGCGCAGCGCATATTAGATTATGAAATTGATGAAAGAGCCGATATTAAAGCTGGGGTTAGTGATGCCGAATGGTCCCACGTTTCCGTGAATGATTGCAAATTTGAACGTTGTCATCATAAAACTGCATGTTTGTTTTACGATATGAGAGCGAAATTAAATGCAAAAGCTCACGAGATTGATTTTATTATCGTGAACCAGGACTTGCTCATACGAGATTTGATGAAGAAAAAAGAAGGAACCAAGAGCATCATCTCAGAACAGCCTGCTCTGATCGTCATTGATGAAGCGCATAATCTGGAAGCAAAAGTTCGGGATGCCAGAACACTCGAGTTCACTTATCGGGGAATCTGCCGCATTCTGGATAACACGGTGCAGCTTCTAACGAAGCAGTCCGGGGATAAAAGTCTCTTCTCACAATCCAAGTTCATCAAAAACTGCGCTGAGCGCATCTTCAAACAGGTAAACGCGGATCTGCTCCACCATGCCAAGCAGGATAACGACCGAATCAAAGTGTCGGAAATCAAAGGAATACCGTTAAACCAAGTCTTAAACGATTTAAAAGATCTCAGTCTGCGACTTTCCATTTTGACCTCACGCCACGAGCGGGAGATCGATGACGCTTTTGAAGCCATCAACGGGCTTATTACCCTCATTCGTGTCTTATCTGAAATTGAGGACAACTATCTTTTATGGGCAAGCAGCCCCCTTAGAGTAACCACAATCAGCATCTGTCCCAAAGATATAAGCCAATTTCTGAAATACGCTTTATTTAATGGTAAGGTACCTGTAATCCTAACATCAGCAACGCTGTGCCAAGGCGGGGATACGCTGGAGGAACAATATTCTTATATGACGCACTCCCTTGGTTATAAGGGAGATTTCTTAGAGCGCCAACCCTCCCCTTTTGACTACACCAACCATGCCACGATGTACATTTCGAACAAAATTCCATATTACCAACATGACCAGCGCGAAATCTATCTTGAAGCAGCTTATAAGGAATTGGTTCAACTCTGTAATCTAACTCAAGGAAGAACAATCGTCCTTTTTTCAGCAAAAGAGGACATGAAATACATTCACAAAAAGTTGATCTCAAGGGCTAATGAATATACGTGGGCACTCCATGTTCAAAAAGAGGGATCATCACAGGACAGTGTCATCGCCGATTTCAGGAAAAGCAAAGGTGTCCTCCTGGGTACTGGTGTATTCTGGGAAGGCGTGAATATCGAGGGGTCTGACCTGTCGCAGGTCATTATTTTCCGTCTGCCCTTCCCTGTTCCATCGGATCCTGTATATGAATATAAGGCATCTGTAACGGAGAATTCGTTCATGGAGGTATTTGTACCGGACATGCTTCTTCGGTTACGGCAAGGAACGGGTCGTTTGATTCGAAGTGAAACGGACCTCGGCATACTCAGCATACTTGACTCTCGTCTCAGCGCAGCGGCCAAAAAGAGTTATCGGGAACAGGTGCTGGACACGTTACCGTTCAAAAAACTGACAGAGGATTTTGCGGTTTTGGAGAAGTTTGTCCAAAATAAAGGAATACGACGTACGGATTAGAAGTGGAATAACACGTAACCTTGAAAAACTGCCTAAATTACATGAAGCAGCCCTTCCACCTATCAAGCGGAAGGGCCAATTTAAATGCTGGAAGTAAGATTTATGCTACAATATATTCCAGATCTACGAATCCCAAAGGAGGCATTACTATGGTTGAAAGACCAACTACAGAGGAATATGCAGCTTATTATAAAGGGTACATCCAGCTTGTTCCTGAAGGGAACATCATCGAACGCTTAGAGCTGCAAGCCAATATCATACCAACTTTGCTCTCTTCATTGACAGAGGAGCAAGCAAATTATCGGTACGCCGAAGGCAAATGGAGCGTGAAAGAGGTCATCGGTCACCTTTTGGATAACGAACGCATCATGAGCAGCCGATTGCTTCGCATCGCCAGAGGTGAGCAAGCGAATCATCCCGGCTACGACCAGGACGTGCTTATGCAGACCCACCCTTTCAATGCGTATACCCTGGCCGATTTGAGCGAAGAATATGCCGTCACACGCCGCTCAACCATTCTTATGCTTCGTCGCCTCACCCCGGAAGCATGGCTCTGTAGAGGGATCGTCAGTGATAACACTGCTTCAGCTCGATCGATTGCATTTGTTATGGCTGGACATGAGCTCCACCATTGTTCAGTACTTCGCGATCGCTATTCGTTGGATTTGAAATTATAAAATTCATCCAAAAAGACTTTGAACCTGCATTCGCTGTAGGATCAAAGTCTTTTCTCATCAGTCGTTTTATCGTTCAAATTATCGTTCAAAATGAATCCGATGTGCGTCCTCTCGCAAAGATAATGTGGAATAATCATTTAGAATCGGAATGTCCCCATTGAATTCAATGGGCAGTACCACATAGCTGGACTGAAAATAATCCGATCCGTTCCAGCGATCTGCAAAATACAGATACTCCTCCGCTGATCGTTTCAGCACAAACGCTGGTTGCGTTTGGTACGTCGTTTCATCGCCAAAATCGCTGAGCATCCCCCATGGACCATCCATCGTATTAGCCATCGCGTATTTCCCTTGATTGGGAGCCCAACCCGTGCAAAATGAGGTCACCATATAATACTTCCCTTTCCGTTTGAAGACGGCTGGCGCCTCCCGATACTCCCCCTGCCACACCTTTCCGATAAGACTTTCGACATTAAGGTAATCTTCCTGCAGACGATAGATGTGCAGGTCTGCATTGTCTCTGGCAGCTGAAATAAAATACGTTGCCCCGTCTTCGTCCTGAAAGAGCGTGCAGTCACGCGACATATACCCGTACGGATTAAAGCTGCCATGATACACGAAATGACTATCCGGAGAATCCGATGTGGCAATGGCGCATGCGGCATCGTTGTAATTGTTACCATTCTCATAGTGAGCCCAGAGTACAAACTTTTTGGTCACCGCGTTGAAAAGCACTTTAGGCCGTTCGAGATTTACTTTTCCACCTTTATCGTTCACTAATGCCAGATTCGTCCGAACTCGAATGGGTGCAGCTGGTGTAGAGGTGGTCAAGATATGGTTTCGAAACTCCCAGTTGAATAGATCTTTGGAACGGTAACAACTCACATATATATCGTCTCTCCGATCTTCGCCATACCAGTAATAATAGTCATCATGGAATAACATATGTCCACCATGAGCATGGATTGGATTACCGCTTGAATCATTCCAGATGCCACCATTGGTTAATTGATTATTCACACCGTTACCTCTCTTCTTTTAAGAACATCGTTAATTGGTGTCCGATCCAAATACCTTCACTTCCCATAGTCTTGGCGTGTACCAATTGTTGGGGTTGTTATGAAGTGCCGCATTTTGCATATTAATTCGTACATACCTGGCAGCAGTGCTCGATAGCGTATCTGATGTGAAACCGTAAGATGTATTATTAGTTCGATCCAATGCCACGGTCCAGTTTATATTATCCGTACTGGTCTCGATTTTGTATTTGTAATAACCTTCGGAGCCTTTTTGCATCCACCAGGAGATTTGCACATTATTCAACTGTTGAACAGAGCCGAGATCGACCTTCCACCAATGTGGCCAGGAACTGCCTGTGCCTACCCATTCGGTTTGATAGTTGCCATCATTAGCATAACTTGCCGGATTTGTTCCAGTAACCGTTTGGGCTGTTGCCGGTTTACCTTGTGACAGCAGTTTTCCATTCTGAACGGGAACGACAACATCATCGCTTGTGTTGTACAGGACTTGATCAAAATAATCATAAAATGCGTAACCATCAGAGAACCAAACGGGAAGCAGTCGTTCCTCTGTTGTTCCATTTTGCGTACCTGCCCAGCCGAACATCCAGCGATACGCAACCATAACCACGTTGTTGCCCGTATTTGGCTTCACCCGCATGACGGAACCCGACTGCGCCGAGAAGGTTGACGTGTTGCCAATCGTCCGCAATTCAGACCAATCTCCGTCTATGCTTGTTGCTGATGAATACAAGGGTATACTCGGATACCAACCTGCCGCTTGGGAAGAGAACAAATAATAAATGCCATCTTTTTTGATCATCTTGGGCAGTTCCCTGTGTTGATTTTGATAAATAACAGAAACTTGATGATCCACATCCAACCAATCGGAGGTTAACTTATATAAGATGGTGTCCGAATTATTATTGGCCGTAGAGATCAGATACGCCGAATCATCATCATCTTTGAAAATGGAGATATCCCGGGATTGGTTCCCTTCCGGTCGAAAGCTTTTGTGAAATGTAAAGTCTTCTCCAGGCGTGGCCGAAGCCACCGATACTCTGGCAAGTGTGTAGTCTGTACTGTTCTCATAGTGAGCCCAAAAAACAAATTTGTTCGTGGGCGCGTGATATAGGATATTGATCCCTTCAAATTTAGAGTTGGCCAGATCGGGATGATCCGTGTAGGACAGGACCACTTTGTCGTTACCGTAGGTGATGTCATCCGTTGACGTCTGTTGAATCATTTCGCCAAAACCGCCTGATGACTTTTGCACGAAATTGAATCTGTAGTAGGTGTCTCCCACTTTAAGTTCATTCGGGAGCATAAGCGTTGATTGCGTTGTGTTATCAAAAGTTGTGAGGTTTTCTGGAAGGCTGTAAGGGGTATATTCTGGCGAGACAGCGGAGGTTAACAAGGAAGTTCCGCCATATGCCTTCACTTGGTATTTGTACGTACTACCTATGTTGAGGTCATAATCATCCGTCGTTGTACCGGTTAGGGTCTGTAATAAATCATAGGGCTCATTGTTCTCGGATCTATATAACTCGTATGCAGTAGTTCCCTGGACAGGTGCCCAATGGATTTTGGCATTGGATACTTCGGATTCATTCTTTAGCACAAACAATGTTGCAGCAACATGGGTCTCTTCACCAGCAGCGTGAACGGTTTGAGCTGAGGACGTTAAATGAACTGTTAACAACATCAATGCAATGACGATAGCCATCCACGATTTACCTTTGATCATGTCTCATCATCTCCTTTTTTTAGAAGACCAACCTTCCTGTTGCCGGAAGGCTGGTTCAGGTGAAACTAGATTTTATTTCAAATTCATCAGTGTCATTACATCCGTCTCGCTGGCTTGGTTGTACCATTCATTAACTTCTTCGATCACGGTGTCTCCGCCTTTTTCATGCCACTGTTTCACAAAGGTATCAAATACTTCAAGCGGCTCATTGCCATATATGATTTTGGTGAACGTCTCTTGTTCCATGGTGGTCAACTGTTCCCACACATTTTGCATCGTTGGCGTTGGTGGACCGTTAAACTCATTTGGCAGTAAAACATCTCTGTTTTCATACGAAATCCGGTATCCGTCCTGCGTCGTTTGATCCTTCGAGGCGCTCTGAATGAGGACACCCGTGTCGGCTTTAACCCCATTCGCCAGATCGTAGTAGGATTGGCCGGGGCCATCAACACTCGGTGTATTTTTGGTAAATGCCATTTTCCCAACACCCTGCACAGCCTCTAATGGCGTATTGAATTTCGTTGGATCAAAAGTGACTTCATCGTTAACGATATCGTAATCGTATCCTTGAGCGTAGCCGTATTTGAACTCTCCCGTGCTGAACGCTGCGTCGTACATTTTATCGTAGTACAGGAAGAAGGCTTCCATGTTCTGAAAATCCTTGTTAAACATGAACACACCATCGTTCAACTGGGCGGATTGGTAGGTCTTATCACCGTTCACACCTTGAATGGTCGGATAAGCGCTGATTTTTGCACCCTCCACATTTTTCTCTACGTCCTTCACACTGTCGTACAGCCAAGGACGACCAATGATGATACCAGCTTTCCCCTCCGTAAAATCAGACAGTGCATCCCAGGCACCTTGGGTGGCCAATTCTTTGTTCAAGTACCCTTGTGCATACCAATCGCGTAACTTGGCAAGTGCCTCTTTGTTGCCAGGAGCCACAGATCCATAGGTGAGTTTGCCATTGTCGTTATGCCATTGCCTTGGAAGATGTTTGCCCGTGTATGCGCTGAATATCATGACTGGATCGCTGACCCAGCCCGTGTTGTAGGAATCTTTACCTGAAAAAGTAAAGCCGTATGTGTCTTTCTTGCCGTTCCCATCTGGGTCCTCATTAGTGAACGCCGCGATGACTTGTTCAAACTCATCAATCGTTGTTGGCGCTTTCAAATTCAATCTGTCCAACCAGTCCTGGCGGATCAACATGACTTCGCCTTCCGTCAAATTCGGCGCGATCGCCATTCCGTAGACCTTACCCTCCCTAACCACTGGATTGAAGGTGGTTGGGTATTGTTTGTATATTTCTTTTATCCGGTCAGGCATGTAGGTTGAGATGTCTTCTGTAATCTCCTTGACCTGCCCCGACTCGATCAGATCATTGACCAGCATGGTATCATAGACAGGCAGAACGTCTGGTAGTTTCTCGGAACCCGTCAGTGCCAGCCGCAGCTTGGTATTATATTGTGAAGCATCACCTCCCAGCAGGGTGGTTTGGATTTTGATACCCAGGTTTTGTTCGCCCCAACGGGTCAATACATTGTCATTCAACGTCTCACCGTTGATGTACTTTCCAGCATTTTCATCCTGTTGTTTGGCGATGGTAATTGTAAACGGTGGGTCATATTTTCCGTCCTTAAGCACCGATGCCGGTGCGGTCTCGGAAGCACTCTCCCCTTTGCTACAGCCAGCCATAAGAACAGCCGACAGCATAACCATACTTACCATTTTCCATAAATCAGTTCTTTTCTTCATGGAAACATGCCCCCTTCACTCATACTCAATTTGTTTGTCGTCATCCTAATTATTCTTTGACGGCTCCTAGTACAATTCCCTTCACGAAATATCGTTGTAAAAAAGGATAGACCAAAATGATCGGTAGCGTGCTTACAAAAATTTGCGCTGCTTTGATGCTTTGCTCCGACATGGCTGCAACTTCAGATTGGCTCATCGCCATATTTTGCATATTGCTCTGCACGACAACAGTCTGTAAGAACGAAGCCAGCGGATACTTACTTGCATCCGACATGTACAAAATCCCGTCAAACCAGGAGTTCCAGTGCCCCACCATAATGAACAAGGATACGGTCGCTATGCCAGGCAGAGATAATGGTAAATATATTTTGCTGAGAATTACGAAAAAGGAAGCTCCGTCAATGAAAGCTGCTTCTTCCAGGGCTTTTGGAATCGTTTTGAAAAAATTGACGAGAAGAATCAAATTATAAGCACCGAAAGCGCCCGGTAACACAAGAGCCCATATGGTATCCTTTAATCCAAGGGCTGTGATCAATATGTAAGAAGGTATCAATCCCCCCGAGAAGAGCATGGTAAAGATAAAAAACCACATGAGCACATTGCGTCCCCGGAATTCCTTGGACAAGGCATATCCTGCACAGGTAAGGATAAACATGCTGATGGTTGTACCCAATACGGTTCGAGTGATGGATGTCAGCATGGCACCGTTGAAATTAGAATTGTTGAACGTTTTTACATAGGCATCCACGTTGAACCCCACCGGCCAAAATGAAACCATATTACCGCTAATGGCCGCTTTACTGCTTAGAGATTGCGCCAACAGATGAAGCAGTGGAAGAAAACACGCCAGACCCGCCAGTATCATGAACGCGTAATTAAAATAGGAGAATACTCTATAACCTGTCGTTTTATGGTACATGATCCCTCTCCCTCCTTGTTAGAATATTTTGTAATTGGCATACTTATAGGCCAGCCTGTAAGAGACAACGATCAAGATCAAGCTAATTCCCGATTTGAACAGTCCTACAGCGGTCCCGAAGCCGTATTGCCCGTTTAACAAGGATGAACGGTAGACATAGGTGTCAATGATATCTCCCGTACTGTAGACAAGCGGATTGTACAGATTGAAAACCTGATCAAAGCCCGCGTCCAGAATATTGCCCAGACTCAGCGTAGAAATGACGATAATCATGGGCAACATGCTAGGCAAAGTTACGTATCGAATTTGCTGCCGGCGTGTGGCACCATCGATCTCGGCCGCTTCGTAATAAGATGGATTAATTCCCGCAATGGTCGCCAGATAAACAATCATGCCAAAGCCAAAGCTCTTCCACACATCGCTGATCACAACCGTAAATCGAAACAGATCAGGATCACCCAAGAAGTAAATGGGATCGTTCCCGAAAATACGTGTCAAGATGTGATTGATTCCTCCGTCTAATCCCAGAATGTCGATCATCAACCCCGCGACCGTTACCCAGGACAAGAAATGCGGCAGATACACCAGTGTCTGAACACTTTTCTTAATGCCCATATTTCGAATCTCGCTCAGCAGGATAGCCATGACGATTGGAACGATAATACCAACGATAATTTTAGAAACGGCGATAATTAACGTATTAACAATCGCTTGTGTGGCTTCTTTATACTGGAAAATTCGTTCGAAATTATCTAACCCGATCCACCGTGAACCTGTGATGCCCAGCCATGGTTTGTAGTCCTGAAATGCCATGAGCAAACCTACCATCGGGCCATAAGAAAAGATGCAGACAAACACAAATGCGGGAATACACAGTACGTACAAAGGCCAGCTTTTCTTGATTTCCTTTTTGAATGAAGTCCGCTGGGATAGCTTTGTTTTTGTTTTTTTCGCGGATCTGGCGGGTACAATCTCGTTAATGTTGCATACCTCCTCTATGATGGTTCTTCGAAAGCGATCCTTGAAGATAAGCTTAACAAAAGCGCTTTCACTCCAAAATGCCAAAATCTCAAGATCATCACCCCACCCTGAAGCACTTTAAAACCGCTTTCATTTATCGTCGTTGCTACCCTTCCGCTTTTTGAAGGTTTGGCTTATATTAAAGTTAATTCGATATGGATTTTAAACTTCTGCGTTTGGCGATATGAAAGGAAACATATATGATCAGAAAAATGTATATGAAGCGATTCATCTATTTCTTTGTTTTTTTTCTGCTGCTGACGTTAAGTTTGTTTTTCGTGATGAACCGATTAAGCTCCAAGACACTTGAAGAAAATCTGATTAGTGCTTCCAAAAACCAGCTTGATTATGTGAAAGGCATTCTTGACGGGATTATATACGAGGCTAATATGTACGGGGTTCAGTATGCGGCAGACAGTGATGTCCGGTTTTATCAGAGGCATGTTATCGAGCTGAGCAATTACGATTCCCAAATGAAGAAAAACGATATCGTTGATCGCTTGCGGCAAACGCTACTATCCAGTCGATCGATTGAATCGATCGGCATTTACTGGAAGTCTGAAGAAACATTTCTGTCCACCAACAGTACGCCGGAGGCGAGACTTCCGTTCAAGGATGTTCATCAACGGGGATGGCAAATCGTCGGCAATCGCTTGTATTACTTTGCCCTCTACCCTTACATCCAAAAATCCGGACAAAATGAACCGACTCAGTACGTCGTTGGTGTAAAGCTGAATACCGATTATTTGAAAAATCTGCTGAAAAAGGCTGTGAACAACGACAGCTCAAACGCTTTTTTTTGGTTTAATTCCCATCAGTTATGGAGTGAGAAAGAAGTCGACAACGATCTATTGAAAGCGGTTACCGATATGCTTTCTCCACAGCCGGAGATCACGTTGAAATATGATTATCACACCAAGTCGGACGATTACTATGTTCTTTCCCGATATATTGAATCAATCGACGCCTACCTGATTACATATACACAGACGAATGATTTTCTGCAACCGATTGACCGCAACCGCAAAGTTTTTTTTGCCAGCATTTTAGCCGTTTTCACGCTTGGTCTGTTTGTGATCTTTACGTTTTACCGGAACTATTACCGTAATATTCGTTTGTTGGAGCGGAAGTTTTCACAGGTTGAACAAGGCAATCATAATACTCGTATTACCGAAAATACGGATAGAGAGTTTTACAGCCTGTTCAGAAGTTTTAATCATATGGTTACCGAGATCCAGGATCTGTTCGTATCCTTGAAGACTGAAACGGAACTAAGACGAAGTGCGGAACTTCAACAACTCCAGGCTCAGATCAATCCCCATTTTTTGTACAACAGTTTGTTTTTCATCATGTCGGTGGCTCAATTCTCACCTGATTCTGTCATGCGCATGAGCAAACATCTAGCTGAATATTATCGTTATTTAACCAAGTTGGACCGGCATGAAGTCACGCTGGAAAGCGAGCTTCAGTTTGCGGAACATTTCTTGATCATTATGGCTCTTAGCAAAAAAATGGAGTACAGTATTGATCTGCCGCCAGAACTGTCCTCCCTTCACCTCATGCCGCTGATAATCCAGCCAGTGGTTGAAAATGCGATTCAACATGGCATTGAAGGACAACAAGGTGCCCATCGGGTGACGATTGAAGTAAAACAGACGGAGACTGCGATAACGATCAAGGTCTCCGATGACGGTAAAGGTCTTTCACTGGATGCTATCCGCAGTCTGGAGGCTCGGCTTGAGAGTGATACCCCGCCTGAAGGAATTAAAGGCGTAGGGCTCTGGAATGTAAATCAACGTCTGAAAAATACGTACGGCGAACGTAGCGGGTTACATTTTACTACTAATGATTGGGGCGGCTTGTCCGTGCTGCTGCTCATCAGCATTCCCGTGGTGAAAGGAGATAACTAATGCGATTATTAATTGTGGATGACGGACATTATGTCGTTGAGTATATGAAGCACTTGCTCGATTGGAACACCTTTGGCATTGATCAGATCGAGACGATGACCAATTCGATTGAAGCCCGAGAGATGTTGACTCAAAACCACATCGATATTCTGATCACTGACATACGAATGCCTGAGGTTTCCGGTATTGATCTGCTTCAACATATCCACCAACATAACTTGCCAACCAAAGTGATCATCCTTTCTGGCTACTCCGAGTTCGAATATGCGCAACAAGGAATCCGTTTAGGTGCGCTGGACTACTTGCTCAAACCTGTCGACAAAGATGATGTGGAGAAAGCCATGTCCAAAGCCATCAACAATATTACAAAGACTAAGCCCGCTCAATCTGTTGCATGGGAGAACTTCGATGGATTGGAGTATCTGCTTTCCTTGCTTGTTCACAATGAGACATTAAGGAAGCAATATGATGCGTATACTGAATTTTTAGGTCATCGTCGTATGTGCTGCTTCAAGCTGGAGGGTTTCACACAGGAACATGAGGATGCTATAAAACATGCTGTCGGAGACAAATTGGATCGTCTCGTGTGGGCTGCGGGAACGGGACTGTTCGGTCTTGTTCCGGAAGAAGCTGCTGCAGAACTGACCATCAAACTGGAGCAATCGGTCGCGTCTCCTCCATTTTTGTTGACTGATCGAAATTTGACCCGACAGATGTTCTACAGGTTCTTTCTTAATGAGGACGTATACTCAGACGACTTCAATGGCATATTCAACCATTCTCCGTCATGCGGTGATTGGGAGTCCGCGGGAAATATCATTAAAAAATATGATCACTTCCATCTCCATAAACAAAAAATAATCTTTCTCATGGAGACCATTCTATATGTATATCTAACGGATAAGGATCGCGATCCCTCTGAAACCGTGGAGTGGATATTCAACCAGTTACGGTATCCTGATGAACTATCCTCAACTCTCATGGATCGGGTCAGTCGAATCAGAAACAACAAACAGATGTCCATTCAAACTATCGTTGACAAAGTACAAACGTATATCGAAGACCATCTGTCACATGGCCTTAGCCTGGATGAACTGGGGAAAGTTGCACATCTCCATCCTGTTTATTTTTCCAAACTATTCAAACAAGAAACGGGCGAAAATGTGTCAAACTACATTTCCAGGAAAAGGTTGGAGAAGGCTTCTCAATTGCTTCAAGATTCGGAACTCCGTGTAGCCGATATAGCGCAGATGGTTGGTTACCGAAAAAATCAATATTTTATCCAGTTGTTCAAAGTCGAATATGGAGTTACGCCCTACCAGTACCGCAGAAATATGATCCATCAATGAGAACGAATAAATAATTTCATCAAATTGATATAAATCGGGTTGACCATGTAGCCATTTGGACTTACGGAATATCTTTTACCCGTGTCCAACCGTCGTATTTGTTCCATTTCCTTCTCATTCAACTCAAAGTCGAATGTTTCTTTGTTCTCTTTTATCCGTTGAGGATTCGATGATTTGGGGATGACAATAATTCCGCGTTGCAGATGCCAGCGCAAAATGACTTGCGCAACCGATTTCTGATGGCAAAGGGCAATTGCCACCAGCTCCGGATGCTCCAGCAGCGCTTTGCTTCCCTGCCCCAACGGTCCCCAAGCCTCATGCAGAATCCGATGCCGAACCATATAATCATGCAATTCGTGTTGCGGAAATTCCGGATGGGTCTCGATCTGATTTACCAACGGCGAAATCCGGGAATGTTTCTTCAGATGCTCCAGATGCCGGATCTCGAAATTGGCTACACCTATAACTTTGATTTTACCTGCGTCGTATAACTCTTCCATCGCCTTCCAGGCGTTCACGTATTGAGGACCGGCAAAATGAATCAAATACATATCGAGATATGTTACGTTCAGCTTCTGGCAAGTCTGCTCGAACGCCTTTTTCGTCGCACGGTACCCCAGGTCTGTCGTCCATACCTTGGAGGTAATGAAGAACTCCTCCCTGGGAATGCCGCTGTTTTGGATGACCCGACCTAGCGCCGCTTCATTACCGTAAATTTTGGCCGTATCGAAATGGCGATAACCCATTCGAATAGCCTCCTCGACAGTCCTTTCGAAGGTCCCCCCGTCTTTGATCTTATATAGGCCGAACCCGAGTTGAGGAATGTCCACTCCGTTTGCCGCTGCGACTGTCTGATTCATTCGCAACTCCCCCTCCCCGTTTTTTCTAATTGTTGTTCCGATGCTTGTTCTTCACATTGCGTTAGCAACTTTTCTATCTCGTTCACCAGGTTTTTCAACAATTTCAACTTGCTACCGGAGTCAAGGCTGTAATAGTTGAGAGTTCCTTCTTTACGAACACTTATTATCTGTGATTCTTTCAATATTTTCAGATGATGTGATACGGTCGGTCGGGAAAGATGAGTTTTCATCCTGATCTCTCCTACGCGCATGCCGGGTTTTTGCGGCCCTTGAATCAAGGCTATGAGGATGGCTTGCCGGGTTTCGTCACCGATCGCATTCAACACCTTCTGATTGTTCTTAAATTCGATAGCAATCGTGGTCGCAAGTTCCTGATCCAGGTAAATCATCCCCTTCCATTTAGAATGTGTAATACTTTTGTAGATACAGCCTATCACAATCTCGGATTCGGCTGTACATCGGGAAAGAAATTCAAGAACCTATTTTTTCCACGTCTTAAGAATACATTAGCAAAAGAAGAAGCCACCCCTGACGAATGGAGTGTCTTCTATTAATGGTTGTTATTTTTTTAAAAAGGCGTGAAAATTCCAATCAGTTGTTGAAGTAATGAGACTGTTTAAGGTCGGGAATCAGTGCAGGTTGCACTGGCCGCCATCCCATAAGTTCCTGAGTTGCAATGCTTGATCTCGGGATATCGAGCGATGCGAGTGTGCTGAGAAAGCCAAAATGGGCATCTGCCTCTTCGCGTGAAATGCTGACTACAGGTACGTTCAGCTGCTCACCAATAGCACTCGCGATGTCGCAAAATGGTACTCCTTCATCTGCGACCCCATCTAGTCGTGAACCAGCGGGTGCCTTTTCTAACGCCAGACAATATAGATGCGCGGCATCAAGGCGATGCACAGCCGGCCAGCGGTTGTTCCCCTCTCCCACATAGGCTGAGAAGCCCTTAATCTTGGCAATATTGATCAGGCTCGGCACAAATCCTGTGTCACCCTCACCGTGTACCGATGGACAAAGCTCTACAATCGATGTACGCACTCCACGCCCTGCCAGCGCTAACACCATGTTCTCCGTTGCCACTCCATTCACATGTGTGGTGATTACGAACGGCTTGCCAGATCCTTCAAGTGCCGCCCCCATCGCTTCTACGGCATGCAGATCTGTTGTGAGTGCTCCAGCGAAGTTCGAGAAGTCGTGATGGAATGCCAGATGAATGACGCCATCCGCAGCAGCTGCACCACTACGGAGGCTGTCAAGATCGTTGATGTCACCGCGGTGTACTTCGGCCCCGGACTCTTTTAGTTTCGCTGCACTACTGTCTGAACGCACGAGACCGATGACCTGATGCCCCCTTTCAATAAGTTCGCTGGTGACAGCGGAACCGATGTAGCCTGTTGCTCCTGTTACGAAAACGCGCATCATGAAATCCTCCTTAAGTTACTCACCCTCATTGTATAACTATGATCACCAAGCAATGGGTCCATCCTCATCTGAGAATGTTCCTGTTGGGCCATCCGCTCCAATCATCGCCAGCCGGACCGCTTCACTAGCCCCTTGTTCAACACTACGAGTACCAGCAAAATTATTAAGCGCAGTGGATGTGAAGCCTGGACATGCCGCATTGACCTTGATGTTTGTTGATTCAAGCGCAAATGCAAAGGCAAGTGTCACCGCATGAACAGCTGATTTTGATGCCGAATAGGCACCAAACATCGCACGATGCGAGTTTTCGGGAATAGAGTTCCAGCTAAGGGAGCCGCCGGTACTGCCTATGTTGACGATACGTGCTGCCGGGGCCTCCCGCAAAAGTGGCAACATCGCCTGCGTAACAGCAATAACTCCAAAAACATTAGTCTCATAAACTGTACGAATATCTTCAAGCGAAGCAACGGTCAAAAGACCACTCGTTGCACCACCATTTGGAAATGGTTCACCCGATCTGCCTGCGTGCGAGATCCCCGCATTGTTCACGAGTACATCGAGACGACCAAATTCGTTCCGAATACGTTCTGCAGCAGCAGCGATGGAGTTTTCATCTGTAACGTCGAGCTGGAGAGCGTGTGAATCTGAACCGATGCTTTTTGAGGCAGTTTCTCCATTCTCGAGGCTGCGAGATCCAACGAGCACGGTGAATCCTTGTTTCGTGAGATCCTTCGCAATTTGAAGGCCGATACCTTTATTAGCCCCGGTGACCAGAGCGACAGGTTTATCTTGCATAGTTATAATCTCCTTTTTTTGTGATTGGTGGGTCCATATGAACTAAGTTGACACGTCAACCTTGGATCAAATTTAGCACATTGAAGTTGACGCGTCAACCATGTTATTATGCTCCTATGGATAAAAATGAACTTAACGAAGAAGAAATGCGAATATGGCATATGTGGAAAGGTTCCTTTCAGACCATCTTCGGTCGTATCGTCAAAGATATGGCCGATCACTCAGGATTGTCAGAGGGTGATTTTGGAGTATTGGACCGATTAGTCCTTTTTGGGGATGGTAGCCTTCGCCAACAGGAATTAGCCGACTCTATGGACTGGGATAAAAGTCGATTATCTCATCATCTGAAGCGTATGGAAAAACGTGGACTCGTGATGAAGAAACCATTAGACAACGATCGTGGAGTACAAGTCAGTATCACTTCTTCTGGAAAATCAATGTTAGATGATGCCCGTCCCTACCTCTCCAAGGCAATACGCAAACATTTTTTTGAACAATTAACCGAACAAGATATCGAGTTGATTACTAAACTGGCGGAAAGGACAAACTCAAGCTCTTAGCGTCTTATCTAGCTGCCCTCTCGACCACGTTTGTTAAAGGTGAGCTTCTAACAAACGTGGTTTTGGTTTGTCAACCAACGTAGAAGGTATATGAAAAATACGTGTCACTTTGTGAGGATTTAAGTTTTTGTTTTCAACATCTAACATGCCATTATCTGGTCACAAATCGAGATGATGGCCTCTACCTTGTAAACAATTAAAATCGTGCTATCCTTAATGATGAGGTGGATCAGATGGCAAATATTCAAGAGATTGCACGTCTTGCAGGCGTTTCTACAGCAACCGTTTCAAGGGTAATTAATCGACATCCTTATGTAAGCGATTTAACAAGAGAAAAAGTCTTGAACATCATTGAGCAATTGGATTATGTCCCTAATTCGAATGCAAAGTCCTTAAAAAATGGAGCGACAAAAGTCATCGGTGTTATGGGTGTTACTTACAATCCCCTTTTGATGTCACTTGTCCGTTCATTCCACATGATATCCCAAAAATACGGATTCAACATTATGCTTTTTATGACAGACGGAGATCGTGATAAGGAGCTTGTAGCGCTTGAAATGTTACGCAGTAAACAGGTGGACGCCCTTCTTTGTCTGGTACGGACGATTGAGTGGGATATCATCGAATCCTATACGAAATATGGGCCAATTGTAACATGGCAGCGTCTTACCAGCGACACCATACCGTCCGTATTTATGGACCAATATCAAGGTTATACGCTGGGTCTCGAATATCTGTATGCCAGAGGTTATCGTAAAATTTTGAACGTGTATTCGTCCAAAGGACAGAATACCTTGGAGCGAATAAGAGCTTATGAGGATTTTGTACAGAAGCATGGGTTGAAGAACACTGGCTTTCCGCAATTTCATAATAAAGTCACCATTCATGATGGTGAGGAAATAGCGCGATGGTGGATAGAACAAACGGACAAGCCGGATGCCATTTCCTGTTCGACTGATGAGGTAGCAGCAGGTATTTTAACGGAGATTCAACGCTCGGGGTTTTCGGTTCCGGATGATGTGGGAATCATGGGATTTGATAATACAGACAGCGCTCACCTGCTGGATCTGACAACGATCCATTACCCCGTGGATAAACAAGCAGAGAATGCCTTTAATATTATTATGAGTATGCTGGAAAATTCGGCATCCAATCTTCATCCTCTTCAGTTTAGACTGATTGAACGAAAATCTACATAAAACAACATCCATCCTTTTAAAAGAAGAAAAGAGCCCATTTGAGATCATGAGTTCTTTTCTCTTCCATCCCGTTAAACTTCATGAACGAACAACATTCAGGCCTGTCCCTATATGAGGGACAGGCCTGAATGACTTCAATCTCTAAATAAATTATTTGTGAAATTGCGGAAGATGTTCTTTATGCGCTTCCAACATTTCATCTAAAACTACCTTAGCAATGTCACCGCTGGTAACGAGCGGATTAAGTGTGAATGCTTGTAGAGCGGTTGCATAATCTCCTGTGACCGCTGCTTCGATCGTCAGTTCCTCCATTGCCTTCATCACCTGCAATAGCCCTTTTTGTGCGGACGGGAATGCGCCAAAGTGAACAGGCTCTGCACCATGGGCTGTAATGATACTTGTAACTTCGATGGCACTGTTATATGGTAGATCGCTAATTGCTCCGCGGTTCTGTGTGTTGACTACCATATGCGTTCCCTTGTTGTTATATACGGAATTAATAACTTCACAAGCTGCGTCGCTGTAATAAGCACCTCCGCGTTTTTCCAATTCCTTAGGCTTGTAATTCAGGTTAGGATCTTTATAAAGTTCAAACAAACTTTCCTCCAGGCGTTTCACAACCTGCCCGCGAGTTCCTTCGCCATTGACCGCTTCTACTTCCTCTTCAAGCATGCTGTCGGTCATGTAATAGTACCGGTGATAAGGACAAGGCAGCATACCCAGTTGGAGAATTTGCTCATACAAGAAACGCATACTTTTTATATTTTCGACCATTTTTTCTGGCTCGGCATCAGGACCGTAGAGCTTTTCGATGGCCTGTTTAGTTAGCTCTTTACCATCTCGGTCATAAATTTTGTGCCAGTGAAGGTGATTAATACCGGCAAATTTGAAGAACAGTTCCTCTTCATTTTTTTCCAGAACAGCAGCTTCATTCTTGGAGGAAATAATCGGAACATTGCACAAACCAATGACCTTCTCCCATTTACCATATTGGAGCACAGCTTCCGTTACCATTCCCGCAGGGTTCGTGAAATTGATTAACCAAGCATCTGGGCAAAGTTCCTTCATGTCCTCAACAATTCCAAGAACGACCGGAATGGTACGGAATGCTTTGAACATCCCACCTGCTCCGTTGGTTTCCTGACCAATCATCCCATGGCTAATCGGAATCGTTTCGTCCTTAATACGAGCTTCCAAAAGGCCGACCCGGAATTGGGTGGTGACAAAATCGGCATCGGCCAACGCTTCTCTTCGATTAAGCGTCAAGTGAATATCACAGTCGATTCCCGCCGCTTTTACCATCCGTTTAGCCATGGCTCCTACAATTTCAAGTTTCTCTCTTCCTGCTTCAATATCTACAAGCCACAATTCACGTATTGGAAGTTCATGATGCCGTTTGATAAAACCTTCGATCAATTCTGGGGTGTAACTCGATCCGCCGCCAATCGTCACAATTTTTAATCCCTTTTTCATTTTGAAGTCCTCCTTGTTCTATTGTGTTCTCAATTTGGACTCTATCTTGTGTAATGCATTACATGTCAAGAACTTTTTTAGTGGAATTAAATGGGATTAATTTGTAACTTGAAACCGCTTTATCACTTGTGCTATAGTTACCTCAAATAAGGATTGTGACCGTTGATTCGGGCAATACCTAAGAAAGTTTGAATGCCGTTAACCAATTGGCGGCGTTTGAACTATCTTAGGTTTTTTTTATGCATATTGCAGAAAACAAGGAGCCGATGCACATGATTATTGAAAAAGTATTAAACAATAACCTTCTGCTGACCCGCAATACAAAGGGGAAGGAAGTCATCGTTATGGGTAAAGGCATCTCCTTCCAAAAAAGTGCAGGTGATGTGGTCGATGAACACAAGATCGATAAAATCTTCCATTTAGCCGAGCATGCATTTGCTGTAAAAATGGCTGAACTGATACATGAATTACCCGCCGTTCATTTCGAAGTTGTGAACGAGATCGTAAAACACGCCAACCATGTACTTGGTACTGAACTCAGCGACAATATTTATCTGTCGTTAACCGACCATATTAGTTTTGCCATCCAACGTAAGAACAAAGGTATGGAGATTAAAAATGCCATGCTGTTCGAAATTAAACGTTTCTATAAAACGGAATTCAGTATCGGATTGGATGCTCTGCAGTTAATCAGCGACATGATTGGGGTTTCGCTCGGGGAAGATGAGGCTGGTTTTATCGCCTTACATGTCGTCAATGCCCGACTTGACGGCACTGAAATGAAATTGACGATAAAGATGACTGAAATTGTCAACGAGATTTTGAAAATCGTCACGTACCATTACGGCACTGTTCTTGATGAATCGAGCTTAAATTATTCACGTTTTTTAACACACCTTCAATGTTTCGCCATGCGCTTATTGCGCCACGAGATTCATGAAAGCGGCGAAGATTTTTTATATCAGCAGGTGAAAAAGACTTATGTCAGAGCCTTTTCTTGCACTTGCAAGATCAACGAGTACTTAGAAAAAACGTATGTACAGTCCTTAAACAAAGATGAATTCGTTTACTTAACCATTCATATCCAGCGGCTTACTGAACGAAGCACTTTATAGCCCTATTTCTTTCAAGCTAAAACTTCATATACAACACATTAGGATAAAGGATTGTGACTGGTAAAGCAGGCAAAACCTGGACTGATGGCAAAATGATTTTTCTTTTTATTTTGCCACGAGTTCAGGTTTTGCTGCTTTTGGAAGTGAAACGATAGAAGCCGGCACATCAGGAACGAACAGCTCACAACCTGAGATCAATTACCCATCATGAAGGAGGCAATATGCTATGAGTAATAAAGACAAAGAACTGTCCATACGTGTTATTGAACTTGTTGGCGGTGAATCTAATGTGAATGATGTATATCACTGTGCAACCAGGCTTAGATTCACCCTGAAAGATCATACAAAAGCGAATGAACAGGCGTTGAAAAATACAGCCGGAGTCATCACCGTTGTGAAAAGCGGCGGTCAATTTCAAGTCGTCATCGGCAATAACGTGTCCAAAGTTTATGAAGGAATCATGGAGCACACCAACCTTCAAGATGGCGGCAGCAAAACGGATACTAAAGAGAATGCAGAAAAAACAGGAATATTCGGAAAAACCGTAGATCTTATTTCCAGTGTTTTTTCCCCGTTGCTCAGTGCGCTAGCTGGAGCTGGATTGCTCAAAGGTCTGGTTGTTTTGTCTGTGGCGCTCGGCTGGCTAGATGACACCTCAGGAACTTATCTAATTTTAAACGCGGCATCAAGCAGTGTATTCACCTTTTTGCCCATATTTTTGGCAGTTACTGCCGCAAGGAAATTCAAAGCTAATATGAACGTATCCTTGGCTATTGCAGGAGCCCTGGTCTTTCCGACCATTTCCGCTGCGTTTAATAGCGGTCAAACTTATGATTTCTTAGGCATCCCCATTGTGCTTGTCATGTACACTTCCACCGTGTTTCCAATCCTTCTGGCGGTGTGGGTTCAATCTCATATAGAAAAATGGTTCAACTCGATTATTCACCAGTCTATCCGCAATATTCTTGTGCCGATGCTATCGCTTCTAATTGTCGTCCCGCTTACCATTCTTGCTTTTGGACCGATCGGCAACAGTGTTAGTCAGGGGTTAGCTAGCGGTTTTACCTCACTCATGCAATTCAGCCCAATGTTGGCAGGAGCAGTCACTGGTGGTTTCTGGCAGGTCATTGTTATCTTTGGACTTCACTGGGCTTTTCTTCCAATTACACTTAATAATCTGGCGACAATAGGCTATGACTTAATGCGGCCGATGTTGACCGCAGCCGTGCTGGCTCAAGCCGGTGCTTTGCTCGCCGTTATGCTGAAAACCCGCAATTCACAGCTTAAAACCCTTTCCGGATCTGCTACGATTACTGCAATTTTCGGAATTACGGAACCAGGCATTTACGGGGTTACTTTACGATTGAAAAAACCGTTCATTTACGCATGTATTTCCGCAGCGATCGGGGGCGCAATTATCGGAGTCGGGGGTGGTCGGGCAGTCGCTTACTCACTTCCCAGCCTGCTCGCTTTTCCTACTTACGTAACAACGGGGTTCGCCTCGGTTGTGATCGGTGTTTCCGTATCTTTTGTCCTGGCTTTTCTACTCACGTTGCTGCTTGGATTCAAAGATCTTGAGGCTACTGTTGAGGAGCCGCAGACTGAAACTTCTGGACAGGAAAAACAAGCGATTGAACAAAACGAATCGCGGTTGAACAAGGAAATCATTGTGAGTCCGCTGAAAGGCAGTGTTCAGCTACTTGAAGATTTGCCTGATCCCGCCTTCTCTTCAGGTGCCATGGGACAAGGGCTTGTCATTGAACCCACTGATGGAATTTTGGTATCGCCAATCAATGGTGTCGTAACCACCGTATTCCCTACCAGTCATGCGCTCGGTCTGACCACGGACAGTGGCATGGAGCTTCTGATCCATATTGGAGTGAATACGGTAAAGCTAAAAGGACAATTTTTTGAGAAAAAAGTTAAAGAGGGCGATCGGGTTTCTTGCGGGCAACTGCTTGTAGAGTTTGACGCGGAGCAAATCCGGACAGCGGGTTACATCACTGCCACCTCAGTCATCGTTACCAACTCTGCCAACTACTTGGACGTGTTAAAAACTACCGAGCAGGAAGTGAAGCAAGGCGATTATCTAATGTCGGCGGTAGTCTAACGATTGGAGATGGATTACCTGTTGGTAATCGAACTATTTTCGGGTTATATAACTGTCTACTAATTCACTTATTCCGTATGATCCAAAGAAGCCACTCCGGCAAAGGAGTGGTTTTTCTCTGGATAGCACTTTCCGTTTATTTATCAGCTACAATTGTAAATTCCCATGGAAGTTTTCGGTTTGCCAATCACGATGTCGGATGAAACTCTTGGACCAGTAGGCATCTCTGACTCCACGCTTAACTAGATAATACCAAACGCCTTGTTTCATGAAGACGAAGCAGTTTTGTTGTGATTTTTACATTTCTAATCTATATGAGCGATTAGCTAAAATTACTCAAGTATATATAATCATCAGTACATCTA
Organism: Paenibacillus sp. FSL H8-0283; assembly: GCF_045040675.1. Lineage (NCBI taxonomy): Bacteria > Bacillati > Bacillota > Bacilli > Caryophanales > Paenibacillaceae > Paenibacillus > Paenibacillus sp. FSL H8-0283. Next base: position 3,487,774 of record NZ_CP150295.1, on the reverse strand, counting down.
CCAATTTTCAAAAACTCTCTTTTAGTTTTTGAAAATTGGCATATCCTTAAGTAAATTTTTTAAGTTTATAGCATCCCATGGAAGATGTTCTGTGATACCTAGTCCAACAACCGTAGTTAACAAGCTAACTTCTTGTATTAAAGGTATCAGCTCTGTAAGTTGCATCGTACCCATACGAGTATGAATTTTGTCAGACAGCGGCTTAGCAAATGACAATGACCTGAAAATCTTCGGATCAAGTACATCCAAATCCAAATGAATTACTACGTATTTGATTTGATTTTCTGAAATCCAGTCCAATATTGGTTTATTATTATCCTTTAATTCGGCGCTAGTTGCTGAACTAATAGATAACCTAGAAATAAGTTCCGATTCATGTTCAGTTGTTTGAACAAGTCCCGCTAACATAACGTTCTTCGGTAAGAAAGGCTTTTTAACCTTTTGAGAAAATTCTGGCGCTCCCTCACCTAACAGATTTCCTAATATATGAGCATGCCCGTTGGGCGTCACCTCTGGGGTTGCCACGTCAGGATGTGCATCGATCCATAATAGTCCAACTTCACTATTATAACGCTCATTTAAATAGGCGAATGGCGCTTGTTCAACCAAACAATCCCCGCCAAACATAACAATTCGATCGGGTTTATAAGCTTCAATTAAATGAGTTGCTGCATCCAGTTGATTCAACAATTGGTTCTTACCTACGATTCCTCCTAAAATACCTTCCTCTGTGTGGAGAGTCATATCTTCACTATAGGATACAGGTACTTTAACTGTCGTATGATTATTGTTTTCTGGAGCTAACCATGCTAGGAGCTCAGCTCCAAGAATATAACTTGGTTTGTTTCCTCCCTGCCACTGGGGCATTAGCATGCGTAACGTTTTAACAGTTTTATTATCAGTCACTTGTTTGTTCTCCTATCTAATACAGATGTAGTTCTTATGAATGCTACTAAGGAGACTAACTATATGAAGAAAGTGCTTCTGTTCCTTAATATCGATGGTCCCTTTCATTAAGCGCATACTTTTGAAGCATTAGTATCTTAATCGTTAAGGATAGGCATTTTCTGAAGTAGTTGTTTTAAGTTTATTGCATCCCATGGAAGATGTTCGGTTATCCCGAGACCAACTACATCAGTGACATCACTAACTTCATTGATCAATTTTGCTACCTCAAAAAGTTGCATTTTGCCCATAGGAAAATCAATCTCTAAGTCTGATAACGGATTTGCAAAGAGCAATGATCTGAAAATTTTCGGGTCAAGAACGTCCAGATCCAAATGAATCACCAAATATTTAATCCTATTCGTTTCGATCCAATCCAGCACAGTTTTGCTACTTTCTTTTAATTGAGAACTGGACGCTGATTTAATTGATAATCTTGAAATTAGTTCCGATTCTTGGCCAGTCGGTTGATCTATTCCCGCGATCATTACGTTCTCTGGACGAAAAGGCTTATCTACTTTAGCAGCGAATTCAGGAGCTCCCTCACCTAATAGATTACCCAATACATAAGTATGACCATTGTAGTATTCTTTTGGTGTTGTTATATCAGGATGCGCATCAATCCAAAGTAATCCCAACTCACCACTGTAACGTTCGTTTAAATAAGCGAATGGGGCTTGCTCCACTAAACAGTCTCCTCCAAACATGACAATTCGGTCTGGTTGATATGCTTTGATTAAATGATTTGCCGCATCAAGTTGATTTAATAATTGCTCTTTTCCCACAATATCACCTATAATACCTTCCTCTTTTTCCAAGGGGGTATCATCGCTCATTGAAACAGGTACTTTAACGGTTATATGCTTGTTATTCTCTGGAGCTAGCCATTCAAGAAGCTCAGCTCCAAAGGAGTAATTAGGATTATCTCCCCCTTGCCATTGAGGCATTAACATACGCAACGTTGTCGAATTTTCTTTGCTTTTCATGATCTTTTCTCCTTTACATCGAGGTACAATTTAGTATACATGAGTCACATATTATGAATAGTACGCACTTTTATGATAGGTACTTTCCAAAAAGATAGTGTGTAACTTATAGATGAATTCCACAGGCGGTATCAAAGGTTCAGGCATCTTTCGTTGTTATCTGAATAAGAACGTTAAAATCACTTTGAAATGGATATTTCCCAATATTAATTAGTATATAATTGCAACCCACTAATTGAATGTCTGTTTTCTACCTTAATTGCCACAGGTCATCCGTTTAAAACGACCTATGGCAATACTATTATTGCTCAATAAGTTCTGAAAGCCATTTATTTGGTGTCGAGAATGCATACCACTGATTGAGAGCTCTACACAGATAGTATGACATCCTCAGTTTGAAATAATTGAGTAAAATACTTTTGTCTGTTCCCATTAAAGGATTTCAAAATTCTTGATCGTTGCATCTGGTCGCAGTATCTTATCCTCTCTCATCTCAGCTAGTAGCTTACCTTCTTTAACTTTAGTAACCCAATCGTGGTTAGCTAGAGCCCCCTTTCCTAGTGTCACGAGATCAGCCTTATCATCAGTGATGATTTCAGATGCTTTTAATGGATCTTCAAGTTGGCCGTTGGCAATGACAATTTTACCTGAAAATCTTTTAGCTAGTTGTACCAATGAAGGCCCATTCTCTTCGAAAGCAGGCTTCCATGCCTTATATTCAGTCACATGAATGTAATCAAGCCCGGTTTGCCCTAATCCACCGAAAATGACTTTAGCATCTGCTTCACCTCCACCCCATTTATGGATATAGTCATTGACTTTGGCTTGAGAAATTCGAATACCTACTGTAAAATTCGGTCCAACGGCTTTACGGACTGCAGATGAAACTTCAATTAAAAGCCGTACCCGATTTTCGGTCGAACCGCCATACTCATCTGATCGTTCATTAGTGTAGTCGGTCAAGAATTGATCAAGCAAGTAACCATTGGCTCCATGAATTTCAACACCATCAAACCCTACTGCTTTTGCCCGGATTGCTGATTCCACAAATCCCTGAATCACTTGTTCGATATCTTGCTTTGTTGCAGCTATCGGAGTAGGAAATTTATCAACTCCACCATAGAACGCCAAAGGATCTCCTTTAGGTTGCACTTTTGAAGGAGCTAGGTTATGGGAACTGAAGCGATTTCCTTGAGAAAGTGCTCCTGCATGCTCAAGCTGAACTATAATTGCAGCATCCGCTTCATGTACAGTATCCACGACTTTTTTCCAAGCAATAGCTTGTTCTTCATTTATCAAGCCAGGTTGGTTAAAGTAACATTGACTGTATAATTGATCTGTGTATGTTCCTTCTGTAATGACAAATCCAAAACCTCCACGAGCAAAAGACGCATAATATTCAGCCATCTGCTCCGTGGCAAGACCTTCCGGAGTAGCACTCGTACGAGTCATTGGAGCTACTCCTACACGATTTTTTAGAAAGTTATAACCAACGTTGACAGGTTCAAACAATTTATTTTTTTGTACCAATTTAACCATCCACCTTTAACAATTATGTTTATATATCTTTCAGAATATGAACATTATAAAATGAATGAAATGAACAGTAAAATTGATGTTATTGAATCTTTAGTTCATTAAAAATGAACTCACTTTAGGAGGGTATCTATGGAACTCCGCCATTTGATTACATTAAAAACTATTGTTGAAAAAGGAGGATTTAAGAAAGCAGCTGAACATCTCGGTTATGCTCAATCTTCTGTCACAACACATATTAAAGAATTGGAGGAAGAGTTCGGTAAGCCTATTTTTGATCGCTTAGGTAAACAAGTTGTGCTCACACAATACGGACATCAATTTCTGCCGTATGCTCATAAAATTATTGAGTTGTATACACAAGCACTTACTTCAAATGATGAGCCCTCGGGAAATTTGACACTAGGTATTTCGGAATCCTTAATGATCTGTCGCATCCCTTCTTTATTGGTTGAGTATGGTGAGAAATATCCGCAAGTTAACCTTTCGCTCAAATCACTTGACTACCAAGATGTCTCTCAAGCTGTTCAAAATGGTGAGATTGACCTTCTTGTTGCCTTAGAAAAAGAGGGATGGGGGGCTCCCGAACTACACTGCGAACGTTTGGTGAGAGAAAAAATGGTCCTTATTAGTCCCCCTCATGAGAAAAACCATGCAAAAGGAACTGTGTTATATACGGAACGTAGCTGCAGTTACAAATCTGTATTCAAGGATTACATCAATTATAAAAAAGTCGATGTTATGAACAGTATAGAGTTCCAAAGTATCGAAGCGATTAAGCAATGTGTGAAAAACGGACTAGGCATTTCGATGGTTCCTTACTTTTCTGTCAAAGAAGAATTAAAATCCAAAAAATTTCAAGGCGAAGAAGTTGGGTCTGACCGCCCTACAATATCCACATATTTGGCATATCACAAAGATAAGTGGATTTCACCTGCAATGAAACAGATGATTAATCTAATTCAAAAACACGCAGCTAATTGGGAATAGCTCACTTTTGAATAAAAAGAAAGTCAGCTATTAAATATAATAGCTGGCTTATTATTATGTGCATAATAGAAACTCCTTACTCAAAAAATCTTGGGATATCTACTAAAAATAAGTGTTTCATCTTTCACATTTTTGTTAAATATCAACGACGATAGAACATTTATTAGCGCTGGGGCTCAAATCCTCAGGTAAATGTATCAACTTATCTAATAGGAACAAATATACGAATCATAAAATCATCCAAGGCATATTCAAGAAAGTGGTCAACAACGCTTCAATCTAATCCGAAATGACACAATGTTCTTGTCCCTCGACATCAACTCATAGTATATGGTATCGACCGAACCATTAAAGGTTACGATGACATCAGGTCTCGCATCCATAATCTTTTCCAGATTCGCTTAGTCACTACCCAAGTCAATAATCTGGGCAGGACAGGCGTAAGGCTGTAATGTAGCAAACTCCTTCAAAGCAAAAATTATCTAATCGATCATTGAAATAAGTTCTTTCCCCTCAATCTTTTAGATAGGCAATTACATGAATAAACAAAAAAAGCCGCTGCTTTAGCGACTTTGAATGATATTATAAAACCAACGATTTAAACTCTTGAATACCTAATCTCCAGCAGAGTATCCTATGAAAAATATTTCCCTGAGTGCAGATCTTCTATTTCTTGAGAAAGTCTTTTAGTATGCGGTTTCATATAACATTGAGCTTTTTTCAAAATATCGGTATGCCCACCTAGATCATACAAAATTGTAATAGATAACACTTGTACAATATAAAGGCTCGTTTGAGTCGCCATCCATTCAAAAAAATTGAAAAACTTCTCAATTTGTTCTGTATCATCATTTTCACGAAGCAATCCTTCAACATAAGTAGCCACTTCATCACCAAAAAACACATGTCCTAGAAACTCTTGATATAAATCCAAATGTTCTATATAACAATCGTGGAATTCAGGAAAAAGTTCTAAGAATTGATTGATTAAAATACCTTTGTCCATTCTCCAAGCTCCCTACTTCCTACCTACATATACTCACTGTTCTTTTCGTTTAAAAAACATCTTGCCTACCATAAGTCCCATAGCCGATGAACAGATCAGATATCCAAAGAACAAGAAAAGTAAATAAACACCATGAAGATCTGCAGGAATCTGTTTCAAACCTTCAAACCAAGCAAAACGAAAAGGATAAAAGATGACTACCCAAATGATCAGCAAGAAAAGAAGAAAATTAATTATTTTTAGCACAATAATGATCCTTTCAAGCTTGAGTGGAAACAGTTGAATGTATATGCTTCATCTTTCATTTCGCATTACCTTACCACTGCCCGCACTATATTAGTTAGCTTATGTATTAGGGTTGATATGTTGAATCTATAAATAATTACTAATTATAACAGGAAACATTAGGAAGATGATCGTTACGGCAAAAAGAAGCCCTTTCTTTTGGTGGAACGAGCTTCTTTTTGCGTTTCACGATAACACTTTATGCTTACTGGACACCAGGCGCGTTTTCATTCGTAGTTAAATTTGATCTTTTCTTCTTTCTTGGCTGCCCTTTCCAGGACAGATATGTCCAAATCCGTAGCAAGTACTCGACAGGACCATTGCTAAATTTCTTAAGATATAGCGGACTGAGCCACAATTGAATAACGTAGACAGCAAGCGCAATAATTGCTCCGATAAACACGCCAGCACTTCCAAACAGTCCCAGGCCATATCCATAGAAAATTGTTGTACAGATTACGCTCTGCATCAGATAATTCGTCAACGAGAGACGGCCGACCGCCTCGAACCTGCCCATCAGGCTGAAACGGCGGTTTCCAGCATACAACAGCGCGAATGCGTATATGTATCCGACTGCAAGCATCGCTCCTCCAAGCGTCCCCCCGATTCCGATTCCGAGCCAACCTTCCGCACCCAATTGTGGTGCCAATACACCGTATGCTTTGAGTATCAAACCTACCGGAATCAATAATGATGCCCGGCGAAGATACATAGCTCGCATCGTTTGGGGATCGCTAAACGTGCCTATTCTGGCAGCGTGCATGCCGAGCAGGAACATCGGCACCGTCATGAGTGGTGCTAACATCAGGGCTATCAGGGCAAATGACAGCTCCAAATCCCCGCCGAATGGATCGCCGTTATTACTGAAATTCCTGATTTCCGCGTATGTGCCGTTGCCGTATACATCCTGACTTTGAATGATGTAGTTCTCCATATGAATGGACTCAATCGCCAGCGGGTTCATCGGATTAGATGCCGGGAGACCAAGTATGCCCGCTCCCACGAGTAGCAGTACCGCCCATATGAGCAGCGTTCTGGGTTTCCGATTAAGGAACATGAGCAAGAAGAAACCGAGTATACCATAAAATGTAAGGATATCCCCTTCCCACAGATAGATGATGTGCAGTAATCCGATTCCAAACAGTAGTAGAAAACGGCGTGCCAGATGACACTTTGGTCGTAAATCTCGTGATTTTAGGCTTTCCGAGAGCTTAACCATTCCAAAGCCAAACATAAATGCAAAAATCGGCATAAAACTTCCCACCACAGTGATCAGCAGGAATGAGAGGAAAGCCTGATCTGCCCCGCCAATCCCGAACAGTTGGGGTTTGCTCTGGCCATACATTCCATATTGGAAAGCCAGCATATTCGCCAGCACAATGCCGACCAAACTGAATCCACGCAGTCCATCAATGACTTGAACGCGCTTTTTTGATGTGCTCAATCAATCACCTCTGTCTATAACATAAAGATCAGATCTAAATATACGTTAAATCCTTCCATAATTTCAACATAAATTAATAAGCGAACGTTTATATTTTGATTTACTTTGACGTACCAATAAAACAAAAACAAAAAAAGTCGCTAAATTTAGCGACTTTCAGTTTGAACACCTTAAAGAGTGACAATAATCGGACCATTTTTAGTAAGAATAATGGTATGTTCTATTTGAGCTACATAGCTGTTTTTAGTAACAAAGGTCCAGCCATCTCCAGTTTGGACTACTTCTTCTTCTGAAGTTGAAATAAATGGCTCGAATGCGATAACCATACCTTCTTTTAACAATTCATCATCCGATGGATCATTATAATTATAGATGTGGTCAGGTGCTTCGTGTATTCCACGTCCAACACCATGTCCTGTAAGGTTTTTGATAACCGTTAATTCATGCTGTCTAGCAGTTTGGAATACGGCTTTCCCGATTCCGCTTTTTTTGGAGCCTGGTTTTGCCTTTTTAAGACCTGCTTCAAATGCCAGTTTAACAACGTCGCATATTTTCGTTAACACTTCTTCACCTTCGCCTACGACAAACGAGAGTCCCGTATCTGCAAAATAACTGTTCTTGGAGCCCGACACATCAATATTGACGAGGTCCCCTTCTTGAATAACCCGATCTCCCGGAATACCATGTGCCACTTCTTCATTAACACTAATACAAGTAAATCCCGGGAAATTATATTCACTTTTTGGAGCAGAAACTGCGCCAGCTTTCTCAAAAAGCTCTCCTGCCAAATCATCAAGTTCTTTAGTCGTTATGCCTGGGATGGTTCTTTGAACCAATTCATCTCGAATAGAAGCTACAATTTTGCCAATTTCCTTCAAGCCATTAAAATCTTCTTCTGTTCTTGCGATCATTTTTTTCTTACCTCACTATCTTTTATCATTAATTGATTACATAAGTGTTATCTTTGATTGCACATTAGATAATCATATCCAAAGCAGCAAAGCTTCGCAACTTTTTTATCAACATTATGAGTGTGGTTATTCTCTTGTACCTTCGTATTATTGAAGTTCAATTCTCCATCCCTTCATATATTCTGCGCCATAAGTGAGCGTATAGTTTTGAAGTAGTCCTTGTATGGTGGTTATCTGTTCTAGAATAGCGTTACTACTAGTCCTGACGATAAATACAGGCAAGATATCGTTTTCCCTGAATTGGTTGAGCAGCCATGTCAAAACTTGAAAATCGTCACGGTTTGCATTATCCAACGTTTCTTCAAATCGAAAAATGTTGTTGGGGCTTACGTTATTTTCCTGAAGGATCTTCTTAAGATACGCATGTGAATCACCTTTTACTAATTCAGATAGCTTGATCAAATATGGAGAAGTTGAATTTTGTTCATCATGTCCAAATATATCGATGTGAATCCATTTATTTAGTTCGCTGTTTACCGTCTCAGGAATTTCAAATAATCTACGATGTCTTGCAAAAACTAATGCTGGATCGATGATTTCCCTACAGTGATCTTTCATCTCCTGTTTCTTTTTATGTTGTTCACGAAATGCTTTCGGTCCTTCCGGGAAAATCTTATTAAATCGTTGATAAAAATATCTAGGTGAAGAAAAACCACTCTCAATTGATATTTCTACCAGACTTCGATCTGTCGTCAATAATTGTTTGATTGCGTGCTCAATGCGCAAGTAATGAAGCAAGTTTTGCAGCGTATCTCCTATTAATAACTTGAATTGTGATGATAAATAATCCAAATTCAAATATTCCTCTGTGTGCTTGGCGATATCATTCAAAGATGCCTTGTTAATAAAACCCCTATTATTGAATAAGTAATCATATATTCTTCCTATTCGTTGTAGCTTGGTTGGGTTCCCTTCGAACATTCTTTTCGCATCAAAATTCATAATAAGCAGGTCCAATAACTGTTCGACTGTATTCTTTAACGTTAAAAATGGCATCTCACTCTTAGTTCCAATTGGAGTTATTAACATGCATATGGCCTCAATGATTCCTTCTGCTCGTTCTAAACCTAGATATGCTCCAGGGCTAAATTCATGCGTAAACCAGACATAGGATAAATCAGGGTAATATTCCTTTGCAAATGCAGCATCGATATTTATTTGGAGGACGACATTGTTTTCATCGGTCTGCCATAGACGGTGAACTTGATTGATAATGAAGGATTGGGGCGATATGAATGAACCAAATTCAAATCACACAACAGCTTAATGCACAACAACAAGAACAAGTTGCTCCTTTATTTTACGAAGCTTTTCCATTGAAAGTAACACATCTTTGGTTTTATGCAAAAACGAAAAAACAAGCAGTAGAACTATTAGCTCAGTCTATTCAATTTGAACAGGGCATTTACGCATTAAGAAATGAAGAAGTAGTTGGATTTCTCGGTTACAATTTAGGAAAAAAAGCGTTCACACCTGCCAATTATGCAGCTTTTCGGAACGTGTACTCCCCAGTGGTAGCGACTTGGCGATTTTTATTTTATGCGTTTTATTTGAAATTTCATTTGTATCACGAACATGTATTGCATATTGACCCTATTGCCGTATCTGAAGAAGCACGTGGTCATGGCATAGGTAAATTGCTATTAATTAAGTTGGAGCAAGTCGCAAGAAATAAGCAAATTACTATAATCAATCTAGAGGTCGTCGATACGAATCCTTCAGCACAAAAATTATATGAGCGGTTCGGTTATATGCTTAAAAAAGAACTGAAATCGGGCCCGTTTACTGCCAAGGCAGGCTTCAAAAAAGTGATATTTATGCAAAAATGCTTATCGAGCACCCATTCATCAATCAAATCAGAATAAAGGAGGCCAAGCGGATCTTGTGTCCACGTTAATAACAGCAACCGTTTCTTTAAACGCTCTGATGACAACATACCGATTTCTTGCTCAACAGGCTTACCATCTTTGAATAAAATGGTTGCAGGAATGCTCATAATCTGAAAACGTGACGGGATTTCCACATTGTCATCCAAGTTAACTTTAACATCTTCCGTGTTTTCCTTAGCTTAAACATGTTCCCTCCTTTCATTAGTGTGATGGAAACATGGGAATGGATTATAAGAAGCTTAATGAGGATACTTCGACCGATACAGACGAATAGGATTACGGACAGTAGAAAACGAGCGCATCCATGTTTAGGATGCGCTCCGAACTAGCTGTTCATGGAAAAATCGCTTTTGGCCCACTCAGCGACTCTTCGACTACTTTCTTCTTCCGATAGATCTTCAATCCGAGTCAGAATAGACCACCGTACGCCAAAAGGGTCTAGTATACTTCCGAATCGATCACCAGACGCAAAGTTAATAATTTCTTCTCTTACTTTCGCCCCTCTGGATACGGCGGTTGCAATGGTTTCATCCACATTAATGACATAAATCCCTAAAGAATAACATGCATGATCTTGATCTGGGGGCAAAGCCAATTGATATGCCGAGTTTGCAGCCCCCAGCTGTAAAAAACCATTTCCAAAATCTAATTCGGCATGAACAATAATCTTATTACGATTTCCATCTGGATGCTCAGTGATATCTTTCACCCTTGCATTGAAAACAACTTTGTAGAACTCTATTGCTTCAGAAGGGTCTTTCACTGTTATAAATGGGGTAATCGATGTAACGCCGTTAGGTGTACCCTTCTTTGTATATTTTCCTGAAACTGCCTTGTGTTTTGTCTGTTCACTCATATGTCTACTCCGCCTTCCTTCTCAGTAATCCGAGATTGTCATCATTATAAAACAACTTCACTGACATCTACTGTCAGTGAAGCTGTTAAAGTTGATAGTATTCTATTAACTCGGATACAACAGCAACAAGTCTGTCCTTCACACGCAGTGGTTCGATGACTTGAATGGACTTCCCATAGGATAGGAGAAAATAGGGGACGTATGTATCAATTGATTTTTCATCAAATAAAAAGATGGCTTGATTAGAAGTCCGCTCTTTCAGATAATGTCCCATAAACCAATGCAGCCCCAAGTCATCCAATGCCTCTGATCGGCCTTCGATAACCAAGGAGATTAACCCCTCTTTGCCCCCTACATCAGGTAATAAATTTTGCAGAAAAAATTCACGGGCTGAAAAGGCTTCCGAACGATTAAAGCGGAGCGGAGTATGCTTGATTCGCAGAATACGATCTGCTCGAAAACTGCGGAATTCATTCCTCAAGTGGCAAAACGCAATGGTATACCATTTATTATTCCAGTAAACCATTCCATACGGGTCTATTACTCTATTCTTGGGTTGTTCATCGCGGCTTCTGCGATAATCAATTTCGACAGAGCAATCATTAGCCACGGCTTGCTCCAATTCCGCCAAGATCGGCTGAACGGATGGATCTCCCATGCGATTGATAACGTTAAACCCGGCTAAATGACGGCGAAGTGTGTTTTCCTGATCCTGATTTGTATACATTTTCAATTTGGATGTTGCATTGTCCAATGCCTCACTCAAAGGATATCCAGCTTCTTTTGCAAACACAGCAGCTTGGAGAAGTGCCTTTTTTTCATCGATATCAAATAACAGAGGTGCTTTGATATGCTGATTCAGCAAGCTATACCCGCCGTTGTGACCTGTATCGGAAATGATCGGTACTCCACTGGCACATAATGCATCAATATATCGATATACGGTTCTTATATTGATTTCTAACTTTTCGGACATCTGTTTTGCAGTTACTTTGGTGCCTGAATTCAGCATCCATAGAATGGCTAACATATTATCGTTCTTTGGCATAACCTGCATCCTCATCTTCAGTTCATTATTGGATATCTCTACATTATATCAGTACAACTTATTTTACATAAAACAACTGCGTTGGGCGATACTACCTAGAAATATATTCTCCGGTTTGGAGCGAAGGCCAAATGAAGCAATCCACATCTAATATTAATACCTCCGAGGTCATTATTGTAGTTATCAATTCAATACTCGGAGCTGGAATTCTAACACTCCCTCGCACAATTAGTAAAGCAGTAGGGACACCAGATGTTTGGATTTCTGTCATTTTATCAGGATTAATTGTAACCACAATCAGCATCCTCCTTGTAACGTTGTGTCGTAGATTCCCCGGTAAAACGGTATTCGAATTTATACCCGAAATCACAGGTCAGTGGATTGCTTATCTATTGGGACTTTTAATTATCGTGTATTTTGTTGTTCTTTGTTCATTCGAAGTTAGAGTCATGGCCGAAATTACAAGTATGTACATCCTTGAGCGCACGCCTACTTGGGTCACCATTATGGTCAGTTTGTGGATTGGTATTTATATGTTAACGGGTGGTCTTAAGGTCATCATCCGGGTCTTTTCAATCGTGTTGCCCGTTACGCTTGTGTTGTTAGCCCTGGTTTTCCTTTTAAGCAGCAAGATGTTTGAAATTAATAACCTCAGACCACTCCTGGGCGATGGATTCATGCCTGTGTTGAAAGGGCTTAAACCTTCGTGTCTCTCCTATTCTGGATATGAAGTTTTACTCATCATCACAGCTTACATGGTAGACGTGAAAGCAAGCTATAAAGCTGCTATATACAGCATACTTAGTTGTACGATCATATATTTGGTCACGATTGTTACCGTTGTAGGAAACTTATCTTTGCCAGGAATTCAAACACGAATGTGGCCAACGTTCGACATGGTTCGAAGTTTTGAAATTGAGGGGTTTCTTTTTGAGCGATATGAATCGCTTTTCATTGTGTTTTGGCTGATGCAGATCTTTGCAACCTATGCTTTTAAACACTATTTTGCGGCAATCGGGATCCGAGATTTGTTTCGTCTCAAAAATATTACGAGCATACAATTCGCGATGTTGCCAGTCTTATATGTAATTGCTTACTTGCCCAAAAACCTGGAGGAAACATTAGCTTTGGGTGATTTTCTTGGCAATATGTCCATTTTTTTGTTTGGCTTGTTACCCCTGCTACTGCTGATCATTAGTTTTGTTCGTAAAAAAGGCGGGAAGCAGGCTTCTAGTGAAGCACTTAAGGCAAGCTGAATGTTTGGTTCTTATTGTATGTAGACAGTAAAAAAGAAAAAAAGCCGCTAAAATAGCGACTTTAATGGGAGTATATTTTCTTCATTATTTATTAAAAGTAACCTTTTCTGTACCGCCTTCAAAAATGATGGACGTGTCCCGCGGCTTCGATTCCGCAATTTTACGGCCGCCTCTGTAGGAATAAAGTACGCCGGCTTGTTTGCGAACAGCCTCATATTCGTTCTCTGCTTCAAGTACGATGAAGTTAGCAGGTTTACCTTCTTCAATACCGTATACATCCTCAATGTGTAACGTTCTTGCGCTGTTTTTCGTAATGAGGTCGATCGAATTCACGATCTGGTCGTAACCAAGCAACTGTGAAGCATGAATCCCCATGTGCAGTACTTGCAGCATGTTGCCTGTACCGAGCGGATACCAAGGATCGAAGATGTCATCGTGACCAAAGCACACATTCAGACCTGCTTCCTGCAACTCTTTGACACGCGTCAGCCCTCTTCTTTTTGGATACGTGTCGAAGCGTCCTTGCAGGTGAATATTAACCAACGGATTGGAGACAAAGTTCAGATCAGCCATCTTCAGCAAACGGAACAATTTGTACGTATAAGCGTCATTATATGACCCCATCGCTGTTGTGTGGCTTGCCGTTGTTCGTGAACCCAGTCCACGTTCGTAAGCTTCCTTGGCAACGACTTCAACAAAACGGGATTGCTCGTCATCGATTTCATCGCAATGGATATCGATCAGACGGTCGTATTTTTCGGCCAGATCAAACGCAACTTTCATTGAATCAACGCCGTATTCCCGTGTGAATTCGAAGTGTGGAATGCCGCCGACCACGTCAACGCCCATTTTCAGTGACTCTTCCAGCAATTCTGCCCCGTTTGGATAAGAGTGAATGCCTTCCTGTGGGAAAGCAACAAGCTGAATGTCCATATATGGAGCCATTTCTTCTTTTACTTCAAGCATCGCTTTAACAGCAATCAAGCTTGGATCGGTAACGTCCACATGGGTCCGTACATGCTGGATACCTTGTGCCAATTGCCATTTCAGTGCCGTTTTGGAACGTGTTTTGACATCTTCATGTGTCAAGAAAGCCTTGCGCTCTGACCAGCGTTGGATGCCTTCGAACAGCGTTCCGCTTAGATTCCATTCCGGCTCGCCTGCAGTGAGCGTTGTATCGAGATGAATATGCGGCTCAATAAACGGTGGCAGCACAAGCGATCCGTTAACATCCAGGATCTCTTCATTCTCGGTCACTTCCAGCGATTGTGTAATTCGTTCAAACTTTCCGTCTTTCACAACGATATTCCATAGTCCTTCTTTACCCCGCAATTTTGCGTTCTGTATAATCATTTATTTTCCCCATTTCTTTGGTTTCTTTCGCAGGAACAATCAGCATCAAGACGATATAGGCCACTGCTGTACCAAGCAGTGCGTTCAATGGTGTTACGCCAGGAGCCAGTTGAGCGAATGCAACGCCGATGGCCCAAGCCACCATCGCTACCCAGTTTACATTTTTGAATGACATGTCGGCAAATGGCTTATAGTTTCTACGTTTCACAATGAAGTAATCTGCGATAATAATAGCCCCGATCGATGGTACCGCAGCGCCCAGTACGTTTAGGAAGCTGACGAAGTTGTTGTACATCCACATGGCGAATACGGTACCCACGATACCGTTTACGACGACGAAGAATTTCTTTGAGATTTTGGTGATGTTCGCAAAACCAAGACCCGAAGCGTACAGTGCATTATCATTGGTCGTCCAGATATTCAGGCCCAGAACGATAATTGCCGGGATGATCAATCCTTGCAGGAACATGACCTCCGAGATATCAGCCAGGTTATAAGCCATCGCACCAACTGCACCGAACAGAAACATGAGTGAGTTACCCAGGAAGAATGCAATCACTGTTGCGGTAACTGCCTGTTTCGATGTTCGGGAAAACCGGGCAAAATCGGGTGTCAGCGTTCCGCCGCTTATGAATGATCCAATACAGATCGTTAATGCCGCCGCCGCGGTAAGCGACTGTGTTGGCGTGTATTCTAGCAACCCTTGCAGACCTCCCAGCGAACCTGCACCTTCGAACATGGAGTAACCACCGAGAATCGCAATCGCAGGAACCGCGATATATCCGAGAATGACGAGTGACTTCATACCAAAGATAGCTGATGCTGTCATGGCAAGTCCGAACACGATAATCAACAGGTACACGTTCCAGTCCATGGCTTTGGCGACTGGAATCGCGAACATGGCTACGCCTACTCCGAACCATCCGACCTGTGTGAAGCCTAGCAGGAATGAAGGCAGATACGACCCTTTCGCACCGAACGCATATTTAGCGAGCAAATGTGTCGACAGGCCCGTTTTGGCAGCGATATGTGCCAGTGCCCCTGTGTAGATACCGAGCACCAGATTACCCGCAAGCACGATGCCAATGAACTCCATGAACGTCAAGCTTACTCCCAACGTGCCTCCTGCCAGCATGCTTGCTGAGAAAAATGTGAAACCGAGCATGACGGATAACGTCTTCCAAAAGTGGTTTCTTTGCGATTTCGGCACAGCTTGCCATGAAAACTCTTGATCTTGTTTGCTCATCAGAATACCCCCAACGTAAAGTGTATCTGATACCAAAAAAAGCAGAAAAAAGAGGCTACTCGTCAAGTTATACACTGACAAGTAGCCTCTTTTTGCATCATAATCCGCGCGAAGACACAGAGCATCCCATGACGGGATAAGCCCTGATTCTCGCGTGATTATGAAATCCGCTGCCCTTGCCAGCCTCTCTGGACTGAATTAAAGGTACCAGTATTCAATTACATACTATTATTTTGGAAAAACCTGCAGTTGTCAATGTCATTATTATCCATAGGTTATTAATTCCTTATACAGCAAGCTGTTTTTGATCACGCATACTCCGATGACAACACACCTGCGGATTGAAAACAAAGCAACGAACAAATAGATGCACGCATTGACATTTGTACAAATAAATTCACTGCGTTTTTTTCATTGTAAGCCGCTGAAAAGGCACCTATAATTACGTTGTAATTGATAATGGTTATCAATGAGAAAAAGAGAACTCAGGGGGAAACAATGATGAACAGTACAATTAAGAAACACCTATTCATATGGGGAGCATGCTTCCTTCTTCTATCCGTCCTTGCAGCATGCAGCCGTTCGGAAAGCGCCCCTTCACAAGAAGCTGTGAAGATCAACGAACAAACGACAAAAAGCTATACAACCCAAACAGGCGAAGTGATTGAAATACCCACTCAGCCGCAACGGGTGATCTATCTTGGTTCAACACTTGGAGATCTCCTGGCCATGGATATTTCCGTCGTTGGAGCCAATCTGATTCATGCTTCCGAAAGCTATATTGTAGACCGATTAGAAGGTATTGATGATGTCGGAAATCCTGGTGATTTGGAGGCAATAACAGCCTTGCAGCCTGACTTGATTTTGAATGGTTATAACCAAGATGCTGACCGAAACACCGCTTTTTCGAAGATTGCGCCTACCATTCCGTTCAACTCGGCGTTACCATTTACGGAACGCGTACGCGAACTTGGCAACATTTTTGGCAAACAGGATGAGGCAGAGCAATGGATCAGCAGATTTGATACAAAAGCGGAAGCGATGTGGGACAAGCTGAATGTGGCAGAGGGCGAGACAGCGACCATCTTCTTGCAGTTGGGTAAACAGCTCTATGTGATGGGCAATCGTTCATTGGGTGTAGTCTTGTATCAAGAGCACGGATTTGCAATTCCACCAGCAATTCAGCAAAACATTATCGACAAGGAGCTAACATTCGTCGAACTTTCGGAAGAACTAATGCCGGACTATGCAGGAGATCATCTCTTTGTCCTAACGCTGGATAATGACGAAAGTCGAGCTGAATCTGATCGGTTGTTACAGAGCACACTATGGAAAACATTGCCGGCCGTTCAGCAAGGACACGTTTACAAAGCATCAGCCGATTGGAATACCGACAACCTACTGGCACTGGAGCAATTGCTTGATGAACTACCGAAATGGATGAATCAATAATATCGCATAGATAACGTCAAAAATCCTCCAACCTCTTTGGTTATGGAGGATTTTTGGATTCTGTAAACTTCAGCATCGTGTACTAAGGTCTGCAACGAAACATTCTCTAACGTGTAAAATGTGGTAAACTAGTAATTGAGAATTATTATCACTAGATCGGAGTGCTCCAGAATGCAAATGGCTTCCCTATACATCCAACTGCAGCAGCATGATCTGCTTCAGCTCACACCACTGCAGGAAACCAATCATCATAATCCATCAACCAAGAGCAAGGCTGCCAATGAATATACATTGCTTATTGCTCTGGATCATGGAATTCGGCTGTTAACAAACAACATCTCCCAAGATCTGAGCCAAGGCAGTTGTATTCTGCTCCCTACTCAGCAATCCTACATTCTCAAAACGATAAAAGAGCAAGCGCATGTAGCCCGGTTGACCTTTCTTTCTTTTCAAGTGGATCAGTTGACTCTGCTTCCGGCTTGCCCTCCTCTTATTCTGGGATTTCCTTACAGGCTGTCTCTTTCTACTATAAAACTTGCGTTGGCAAGTGAAGACTGGATTTCTCCGCTGCCTTTGCAATCCAACAAGCAAAATCGGTTGCAGGAGAAGAAATTTACGCCTACGCATCATTCAAAATTAGCAGTTACTCAGTCCCGGCTGCAACTGATACTTGGCCTGATGGCTCAGCTAGAAAGCGCTCCTCCGCCAGTGCAAAATGATCAAGCGGTACAGCGTACACTCAGCTATATGGAGCAGCACTACAACGAAGATCTGACCGTAGAGCTTTTGGCGGAAATGGCCGGCATGGTTCGATGGCAATATAGCAAATTGTTTAAAGTGATTACTGGCAAGAAGCCGACGGACTACCTAACAGAGCTTAGGGTCCAACACGCTAAAAGACTACTGTCCAGTTCTACCGAGACCTTACGTGAAATATCCCGACAAGTCGGTTTTAAGGATGAGTATTATTTCAGTCGACGCTTTCATCAGCTCACAGGACACCCTCCCCGGGAATACGCCAATATACTAAGACGTACCAGGCAAAGAACGATCACCGATTCCCTCGGCAGGCAGATTTCCCTCCCTGATGTGGCTATACGAATCGTGGCCACAGGTACCAATACCCTTGGTGAGTTGCTTGCTATCGGTATCCGTCCAGTCGGTGCGGGTATAACTACAATGAAATCACAAGTCATATATCGAAACAAACTGCATCACATCCCCGACATTGGACTGCAAGCCGCACCGGAACAAGTCTCCCTGCTGAAGCCTGATCTTATACTGTTAGGCAACTATAGTGAGCAGCAGTTACCTCGACTGGATGCCATTGCACCTACCATCGTTTATCGCGAATCAACCAGCACTTTTGAGCGTCTTCGTTATATTGCGGATCTTTTCGGTCGAAGCAGAACGGCTGAACAGTGGATCGACCGCTATGAGGAAAGTGTCAGGAGGATACGGCGACAATTGGCGGATGATTATATTGCAGGAGAACGAGCAACTGTCTATCTGGTGCTGGGTAAGAACATATATGTTATGGGACAGACGGGATTTGCCGCTACCGTGTATGAATCACTTGGCTTTCGACCCACTGAATCCGTAAATCAACTGATCATTAATGGCAGACCTTGGATACAAATTGATTACAATAAAATCACACAATACGGTGGAGACCGAAACTTCGTGATGGTACCTCAGGAGGAGATGAATGTAAATATACCTTCTCCGCTACAAAGTTTGGTTGGCATGTTGGCACCCAGTAAAGTACATATAGTAGAAGCTGGCTGGAACTACGATGATCCCCTTACCCGTGAGAGGTTATTGACGATTCTACCCTCTATTTTTGCTAAGGATGGACTCACACCTCCGCTAGTAAATGAAAAAAAATAAACCGTGAAGCACGGTTTATTTTTTCAAAACATTTTCTCCATCTTACGATATGTGTCCAAAAACCTCTGGTAATACTCTTTCGTATTCCTTATATAAAACATAACGATTAACACCTCTGGAAGAGTTAAGTGCTTCATGCGCGTGCTGAATAGCGATATCATGGTTTTCTGCTTTAAATTCAATACCCGCGAGCAATGTTGATCGCATCCACTGTTTTTTAATGGATTGAAGTCTTTCACGCGCATCTTCACTTTTCCCGTCTTCCAAGAGTAGAATGGTTTCGTAATATGTACGGTAGTCCGATAAGCCGATATGAGGTACAGCTTGCCGAATGGCAAACATATCCTTGCGATATAATCCGTAAGCTGCCTTGAACTGTGCTTGTGTTGTTCTTCGCTTATATTTCTGCATAATTTGCTCCATAACTAGTTCTACCTCATCATCAAGTCTGTTTGCAAGAACATAAATAATGTATGTCCCATACAACCAAATAAAACCCGAATTCCCCCCAAGATTTACTCATATGTATCTCCTTCGAATAGAAAAATAACCAGCAAATCTATATTATATCAAATTTAATTCCTCTTTTTGTATAATATTAGGGAACAAAAATCACGAAGAATACTCTATCTGTCGCAAAATCAAGCCTGACTAGATTTACTGATACAACAAAAAAGCCGCTATATTAGCGACTTTCAGTTGAAATAATTGAATTTATTATTGTGCACGTAATAGTTCTTCAAAAACTTTTATGTTCGTGTCAAAATCAGGAACGGTAAGAGTTTCTTCAGCAGATTTGACCAGTTTTACAACTAAATCATTATAAGGTGTCGCAATTCCGGTACCTTCTGCCCTGATTGAAACAACCCCGTTAATATAATCAATCTCCGTTTTGCGGTTTTTCTCTAGATCTTGAAGCATGCTTGCTTTGAGCAGTCTGGAGGGCTCCATCACGTAACGTAATGTTTTCACCCGTTCAGGGATATCTTCTTCGCTGTTCAGTTCGAGTGAAGCGATGTCGAATCCATTCATTTTAACCAAGGTAACCCCATTGGCGCGAGCAACTTTAATCGTCTCGTCCGCAATATGAGCTGCACTCACAATGCCGGCTTCATGATCGATAATGTCTCCGTATTCCCCATTCAATGCAGCCGATAAACCACTAAATGCATTGTTGATCAGCAATTTGGACCATTTGGTTCCAACCAGGTTATCGGAAATATGAGTTCCACCCACAAGGTCCAACACCGATTTTACGCGTTGAATTCGTTCGGTAATTTCACCATTTAATTCGCCAATCTGAAAAGCATACTGCTTAAATTGAGTGTACTCGGTAGTCAGACTTGATACACCTGGTTCAATGAACGTAGCGCCGAATTCAACGGAGCCAGCAATGACACGTTTTTCACCCACAATGGACGCCACTTTTTCTTCCGGAATCCCGTTCTGCAACGAACACACCATACTTTCTTCTTTCAAGAATGGAAGTAATTCCTGAAGAATGGAATCGTTGTAGAGTTGTTTGGTTAAAAGTAAAACAAGGTCATACTGTCCTGATTTCTGATCAGGAGTAATTGCTTTTACTTTGGCCTGAAACTCTGTGGTACCCGTCACTTTAGCACCCGTCTGATTTAAAGCATCTACATGTTCTTGATATGCATCAATTAACTCAACGTCAAGTCCACCATCCGCAAGGTATGCACCCACGATGGTTCCCAAAGATCCTGCTCCTACAATTGCAATTCTCATTTTATTTTTCCTCCTTATTTCTCTTCCAGGTAGTTATATACAGGTTGTGCTGCGTTTAAGGTTAGGTTGGTAAGGATATGAGAAGCGGACAACACTTCCAGCACAGGCAGATCTGCAAGAGGTGCCAACGCATGTTCGAACAGTTGAAGCCGGGCAGGTCCTGTCCAGGCCTCCTTCACTTCGATGTCCGTAATTTGAGTACGGATCAGATCACATATTCTTAAATTCCCGGTATAGTCGGTAGCAATCTTAATCATAAAATTAGGTCGGCATATTTCACGTTTCGCGAACTCTTTATCCAACTCCACATGTTTATAGCCCATCGTTGCCGTGGCTACACGCAGCGTTCCATAATCAAGTGTGCCAACAAGTGTATCCGAATCGGTATACAACTTGGGTGCGCCCAGCTTTTTCGGATAGGCCGTGAGCTCTCGACCACTCGCAATCGCGGGGAAATTGTCTACGTACATCGAATGCACATAATCGCCTTCCTCCCCATTGAATTGCACAGGAATGACTTGTCCAGCTTCTGTATATGCACCCAGTCCAGAAACATCTGGCATCCACATCACTTCGAATTTAACCAAAGGTTCCGTAATTGCCAGAGGCTCTGGTACGGCTGCCCGCAACGCTTTTTCATCGGTCCGGTAAATAATATTCAAATATTCACGATTCACGAATTTGTACGGTGGCATTGGATATGCCGGAGCTGTTAGGGGTGTATTCAGATTTTTAGCTATGTTATTCACATCGATTTTCATCAAAGACACCTACCTTATGTTTTGGTTCTATATAAGTTGAATTAAAGATTATTTACACTGACACTACGATGACAGAACAACCTTCCAATCGCTGTTATCCCCAGATTTTTCGATTCCCTTTTCTAAAGGTGAAAATCCGTTGATAGCTTATGCTTCCGATGCAGCTTTCTTTCAGAAAGCTTTTAGGAGAACGCTTCGCTTTTTCAGGTTTTTTCTGTCCTCTCCGTTATTGTGTAAATGATTAGTTCAACTTATATAGTCAGGTTTTTGTTATTTAAAATTTGATCTGTATCTCATAAAAAAATTCTACATCAATATTTAAATTTAATATAATACATAATAAGTACTATATATATTTATCAGAATAAATAAGGAGTGCAGATAAATGGAATTGCTTCAGCTCAAATACTTTCAGACCGTTGCCTATACTGAACATATCTCCAAGGCAGCTGCCCAATTGAATATTGCTCAACCTTCCCTAAGCTTAACGATTAAAAGACTTGAGGATGAACTGGGTACCCCCTTATTCCACAGGAGAGGACGAAACATTCAATTGAATTCCTCAGGTGAAATTTTATTGAAACATGTGAACAGGATTTTTATTGAAATTGAAAATGCAGAAATGGAGATTAAAGCGGAGGAACAGCAAATTTCCAATACAATCAGGATCTCGATTACGAATACTCGGTTCCTCACAGGTCTCATTAGTGACTATATCAACGGTTCCCCTGAAACCAAGCTTCATCAGGGTATTGGGACCCGCAGTGAAATTATTACAGGTTTGAAGAAAGGTGACATGCATCTGGGCATTACGGGGCATCCGATTCAGGATGAGGAGATTGAGAGTGTTGTTCTTGTTGAGGAAGACATTGTTCTTGTTGTGCCCACGGATCATGCATACGGCGGAGAAACAAGCATTTCATTAAGTGTTGTTGCAAATGAGCCCTTTATTTCCCTTGCCGATAATAAGGAGTACAGCCGCTTTACAACTATGCTCTGTGAAAAAGCAGGTTTCCTTCCCAATCATGCATTTGAGGTCGATTCTCATACCCTGCTTGAAATTATCAGCCTTAATCAAGGTGTTGCATTAATTCCGATCTCCGTATGTAGAGCACTGGGGTTACGTTATGTAAAAATTGCTGATGATTCAGCCATATATCCCATTAGCCTATCCTGGGTCAAACAAAAATGGTTATCTCCTGCTGTTGGAGAATTTCGTGATTTTATTACTTCGTACTATGAAGACCATGCTGGATTGTTTAAAGTGGAGTAGGATTTCTTGATACATGACAAACGATAAAAACAAAGACCACGTTAGTCCCTTTGAAGGAACCGATGTGGTCCTTGATCGTTATCGTTCTTAGCTATACTGCAGTCTATCCTTGTACCAAACGTCCGGAATCATCTTACGCTCCAGTTCCAACAATTCATGGATGATCTTGTCTGCGTCACTGATGGAATTCACGAGCGGGTCAGTGAGCATCGCCCTTCTCAGCTTCTCGTAGCTCTGTTCCAGCACAGCTTCAACTGTAAGCTCATGCGTATCCAGTACAAGTTCTTGCATACCTCTAATTCCGCGTGGCATCTCGCCTACATGGAGTGGCTTCGCTCCATCCATATCTACATCGCACAGGAGTTCCAGAAACGAATCGTTATTCATATTGGTTACGGAGCCTTGATTGAGCGTATTGATGAAGAACTTTTTGCCCAAGTTACCGACCATATTCTCGATGATGTCAGTCGCATGATCTGGTCCGAAGGTGCTCATATAATCGGCAATCGGGATGTTCCCTGCAAGAAAGTCATCCACCTGACGCCACATTTCATCATGACGCTCATATCTGTCCTCTGTCTCCCAGATCGATAATGGCGGGATGGTGTCCGCAGTTTTGCCAAGACCCTGCCAATACCGAACGTATTCTTTTGTATGCGCTGTACAAGTGGGAATGATTCCGAAAATATCATATAGTTCATAGGTAATTGTATCGTTATACAGAGCCTTTGCGCCGCGATCACCTCCGTTATTTTCATCACCTGCCATCTTGCGCATGGCTTCTGCGATTGTGGGCATCACATTGTTTCCTTCATACTCGGCTTTGAGCAGCCAAGTGAAATGATTAACACCCGCGATACGAAAATCGAATTTCTGGTCTATTCCTGCGGTAAACTGGCTTGTATTTTCGATGATTCCGGCTCGTACGGCATAATAGGCTTTCTTATGCGGCATATGATGACTATCGCACAGCGCAAACGATTTAAGCTTCGGAGCATATAGATGTAATGCGATGCCATGAACGGTAGACGGGTTAATATAATTGATCACCCACGCATCTGGACACAGCTCCTCTATGTCTTTGGCGCATTCCATAATAACCGGCAGTTCCCGCATCGCGCGAAAGATCCCGCCCGGGCCAATCGTATCACCGGAACACATGCGAATCCCATACTTTAGAGAAACCTGGCAGTCGATGCCCCGATATTTCACCGATTCTTCCGCAAAGCTGAGTACAACGAAATCGGCTCCAGGAAGCACCTGTCTTCGGTCCACCGAGCCCTCAATCTTTAGGGATACGTTGTTCTCCTTGGCGACCATTTCCGCTAGTTTTACCATTTTTGAGAGCCGTTCCTCGTTCGTATCCACCAAAGCCAGCGTTCCCTGATTCAAATATGGGGAGTGTACCATCTGCCAGATGGACTGACGACCAAAAAACAGGCTACCCGCCCCAATAACAACTACCTTTGGATGTTGTGTACTTGTAGCATTCATCAATAACCCCTCCTCTTAACGATATAAGTTCATTATAGGTGAGTGAGCTGGAATCGGAATGTGTGATAGTTTTCAAAACATGTCATATCGTACGATAGTTAACAAGAGATAAATCCTTTGTTATGATAGTAAAATATAAAGGATGTCATAAAGTCGAGAGGATTAGGTTGGATTAGATGCACACAGGAACTGTAAATATGAGTATAATCGACGAACTTTCGGAGTATATCACACTTCGCATGAGCTCTTATTTGGAACAAACGCACGACAGTAATTGGACGGAGCACAAGGCTCATTCCGATTATGATCTGTGGTTCATTACAGCAGGCTCCGTCCAGATTACCATCGATGGAATCGAGCATATCGCAGGCCCGGGTGACGTGGTGTTTTTTTATCCGGATATGCCCTATATTGCTTCCACGACCGGAGAGATGTGCCGATTCGTATACATGCACTTTGATTTCAGCATCGCTGAGCAAAAGCGAATTCTCGGCGAGTTTCAGCTCCCGGGCATCGTACCTGGCAATCTGATTCAAGAGGAATCAACGCTATTCACCTCGTCCTATCGAAGATTCAAGCAGAGTGGCGGCGCTTCCGCCAGTCCACTTTATTTGAAAGCCTCTCTACTTCTCGTCATCGCCAAAATTTTAGAATTACACGGGCAAGGCCTGTATCACGGTGAGTTTCTGAAAGACCGAAAACCGAAGAAGATCGAAGGAAGTCTGGAAGTTCTGCAAAATGTCTTCCCATACGTGGATGCGAATCTGCATCGTGCCATCCGAGTTAACGAACTTGCAGACATTGCTGGCGTCTCTGAGAAATATTTTATTTCTTTGTTCAAAAAAATTCTCGGTATTACACCGGGGCAGTATATCAATCAGATCAAAATGAACCGGGCCAGAGACTATCTGTACGAGAAAAAATATACGATCCAGCAAATTGCCGGATTTCTGGGTTATCCCGATCCCTTTACGTTCTCCAAAGCATTCAAAAAATTCTACAACGTGCCCCCTTCCAAATTTGAATAACATACCGCAGACAAACAAAGAGGCAACCGGTCGATCCGGCTGCCTCCGCACTTGATGAATCCTTGGTTATTCAGGGTTTAGTTTACGTACAGGTCCCTTCAGCGTCCCTCGTACTCAAAAGGAGCTTCAGTGGAATACATCTCATGGAAAAATCCTTTATACGGTATATCCTCTTCCAGACATTTAATGAGATACAACAGTTCTTCGTTAGCTTCCGGTTCTTCGCCAGCACGCTGCATTTCCTCAAATTGACCTAGAATATTCTCCAAGAGAGTGACTTGAATAAATAAAGGCAGCTTCTCCAGCATCGAATCTTCGATCTTGGTTTCGGAAGTATATCCAGCGAGGGCGGTTTGGAAATAGTCATCCATGAACTGTTTGCGTTTATCCGCATCCGGCTCAAATTGTATCCAGCCCATACCATGTGACCATAGATCAGCCAAATCATACATATACCAACCGAAGCATGAATTATCAAAATCATACACGGTGATCTCACCGGTATCAAAATCGATCGAGTAATTTCCATCGTTATAATCAAAATGGATCATGCCGAATGTCTCTTGGTTTGTATCCAAACCTTGTAAGGTATTCAGGAGCTCAACCATCTTCTCCTTAAGCAGAGGGAATGATTCAGGTACCAGGTTATCAATATATTCACCGCTGTAATTGTCAATCAAATGATGCCGGCGATGGACGGGAGTGTACCCTTTCGATAGTTGATGCATCCTGCCCAGAACTTTTCCGCTATTATAATAGTATTCGCTAAGTGGGACCCCTTCACGGTACTGATAATGGTTTTCTACCAGCAACTTCCCCTTGGCTTTTACAAACATACAGATAAAGAACGTATGCTCATTATAAGTGATCTCTTCTAACAGATGACCCTTTTTCGAGCTAACTACATTCGAGACACTTGCACCGTGCTCAAACAGATACCGGACATACTCCAGTTCGGCAATGTAATCTTCCCGCTTTCTGTCAGGCAAAAAAGACACCCGTAGAATTAGCGATTCACGCCCCTCTTGCTCGCAAGTGTAAACGACATTACGTCCACCCTCATGAGGCGGAATAAGCTGAATATTGTAACCCTCCAGATGAAACAACTCGGGTACCAGCGTCAGTACATGTGTATTGCTGATGTTAACAGCTTCGTTAAAATTAATAATAATCTCCTCCAGTAAACATTGTTTGGACGGTTTCCCGCAGTGCAATGTCCACAAAAGGAATCTCTGTAATGCAAATATCCTTCTGTGAACCTAAAGCAAAATCACCTTGTTAGACATTTAAAAACGCTCCTTTTTGTTCAGATGGTTACATCTTATCCTAATATTCCACATTTTACTAGCCAAATTTATAACTCAGCAGCCTCGTAATAGTACCGTATCAAAATGTCCTGATCGTAGTTGCCAAACCCTTTCCCGAACAACGTAAGTCCGCCTCGACCGGGCACCCCTTCTTCCGGTCTTAATCCAAACGTCCAGTAAGTGGATGAATCCAGCTCCAGATCATGGATACGCACATCTGAGATGCGCTGGCTATCCATAAACGTCCCTTCTCCGTTAATACGCAGCACCTTCAGTACACCATACTGGTTGACGTCCAATTTCCACCATAACGGTGTATGTTTGCCCTTCCGATCTCCAAAATCCCCTGGGCTTGTCCAGGTTCCGAGGTGATGACCATTAAGGGAAAAACGGATGTCAGAAGGCCAGTTTTCATTAACTTGGGGTGCTTCCGAACTGAGTTCGAGTGAAATTTCAATTTCCTGGAGATGCTGTTCTGTATTCAGATAATTGGGGATCTTATATTCCAGAAAACCTTGTGCAAACCAAAGAATACCTGCATTGACCCGATCCGGGTCCATAAAGCAGGCAGGCGTGTCGTACTGTCCAATCATCTGCGTAGTTGTCGCAATCCCGCAGGTCGGCCATGCTTCATAATCTGTATATTGACCTACCGGAATAGAGACTTCATGATAAGGAGCATCAACTGGTTCAGGGGAGAGATTGATAGTCATAAATTCTTGCAGAATAAAGCAGTATTTATACGTTCCACCGTTCTCACGCTTCATGCGGCTGCCTACGATGCCCGCTTTCTGCAATTTGCTCACATGTGTACTAACGATGGCTTTGCTCAGATACAGCTCTTTGGCAAGCGCATTGATATGCATTTCCCTGTTTTGCAATAATAAGCGAACGATATTTAAACGGGCCTCGCTGGCGAGCGCCTCATATATGATCAAGGATGTGGCATCCGTGCCAAGCATCATGAACTTCACTTCCCTATCTCTATAGAATCCATATATTATTGATTTAGAATTCGTTATTTAGCGAACCCTGCGAAATAAACTTGCTCAACATAATAGCATTATGATACACATTAGATAACAAATCAATCTGTTGATTTTGCTTTTATGCGAACTCATCTTGAAATAAAGTTTATTACACACCTAAAATTAATTCTATGGAGGTTTTCCCATTGCTTACATCCAAAATGCTTATCGATAAAGATTTTCAGATTGCTGAAGTAGATCCGCGTGTCTATGGTTCATTTATAGAACATCTGGGACGGGCCGTATACGGCGGAATTTATGATCCAGGTCATCCCACGGCAGATGCTCAAGGTTTCCGTCAGGATGCCATTGAAGCGATTAAAGCTTTGAATGTGCCAATTGTTCGTTATCCGGGCGGCAATTTCGTATCCGGTTACAATTGGGAGGACGGCGTTGGTCCGGTAGCGGAGCGTAAACGCAGACTTGAACTCGCTTGGTGGACGATTGAAACAAATGCGGTAGGAACAAACGAATTTGCAGATTGGGCCAAACTGGTTGGAACCGAAGTCATGATGGCTGTAAACCTGGGTACTCGCGGCATTGATGCGGCCAGAAACCTGATCGAATACTGCAACCACCCATCTGGCACATACTGGAGTGATCTGCGTATCTCTCACGGTTACAAGGACCCGCATAAATTCAAAACCTGGTGTCTAGGCAACGAAATGGACGGCCCTTGGCAGATTGGTGCAATGACTGCATATGAATATGGCCGTATTGCCAATGAGACCGCTAAAGCGATGAAATGGGTAGACCCGGAAATTGAGCTTGTGGCTTGCGGAAGTTCCAGCCGTGACATGAGTACATTTGCAGATTGGGAAGCAACCGTGCTGGATCTCACCTATGAAAATGTGGACTACTTGTCCCTGCATCAGTACTACAACAATAATAAAGACAACACGTATGACTTCCTGGCGACATCGCTGGATCTGGATCAATTTATTGATAGTGTGGCTTCGATCTGTGATTTTGTACAAGCCAAGAAACGCAGCAAAAAGAAATTAATGCTGTCTCTGGATGAATGGAATGTCTGGAAATCCATCGGCACAAGCCGTATGGAGGAACGGTGGCAGATTGCACCTCCAGAGTTTGAAGATGTGTATACACATGAAGATGCTCTAGCTGTGGGCTGTTACCTGATTACCATACTCAAGCATGCCGACCGTGTAAAAATGGCTTGTCTTGCTCAGTTGATTAACACCATTGCACCAATCATGACGGAAAATAACGGAGCAATCTGGTTCCAGACGACGTATTTCCCATTCATGCATGCATCCAACTTCGGTCGTGGTACGGTGTTGCGATCCATCACAACTTCACCTAAATATGATTCCAAAGACTTTACAGATGTGCCTTATCTCGAAGCGATCAGTGTGCATGATGAAGAGAACGGCACGATCACAATCTTTGCGGTGAACAGACATCTGGATGAGAAGTTGGAACTGAATGTGGATCTGCGCTCCTTCGGAGAAACGACATTTGTGGAGCATATTGTATTGGAGAACAACGACTTGAAAGCCACCAATACTAAAGAAAACCCACGTAACGTTGTTCCTCACAACGGCGGATATACAACGGTTGACGAGGGTAAAGTGCAAGCAGTCTTGAACAAAGCATCATGGAACGTGATTCGCCTCAAAACCAAACAGGCTTAATAAGAGCGGGATAGAGTTTTCTCCTACTCTGCAACATCAGCATTGTTTTTCGCACCGCGTGTAGCTCCCTGCGCGCGGTGCTTTTTGCTGTATGATGGCAAACGGCCCAACTACATAGTTCCAAAGTTAGAAGTGTGGCGCGTATTTGAAACCTCATTTTTTATTCCTCGCAACGAACGAATTTAACGAACACAGGGAGTCTTATTTAACCCGTTTCGGGCGAATTTTAATTCTAACGAACACAGGAGAAGCTATGCTGCAGAATCAGCCCCTTTTCCACACTATATCTTACACTTTGCAGCAAATAGAGTTTGTCATGTTCGTTAGAATTTTAATGGCTTGATATTGACCGGAATACGGTTTCTGAGGTTCGTAAGCGCTGAGCAAGCATGCGAAATCGAGCTGGTTCAAACCTCATATACAGCACAAGCAAATAAGCCACCCTCCGTTTGGCGTACGGAGAGCAGCTTGCAGTGAAGCATCTAGCGAAGAAGCTGAAACAGAACAGAGAAGAAGATAAGGAACAGAACAGATCAGAAAGAGATCAAATCACCCAACATACTAGCAATGCTTCCTTCCCAAATGCAACGAAGGTTGTGTTCTATTTCACGATTTTCATTTCAAGTATTATCCTTGTTGTGCTTCCTCTTCAACTTCGGTTTCAGCCTGAGCTGCTTGGCTTGCTGGAGTCATCAGCCCTTGAACTGCCCCCATAAATGGCTGAATCTGCTTAATCATGCCATACCCCATTTTAACCACAGGTGTAAACCGCTGGATCATGCCAAACAACCGCATACCCCCGCCTAACATACCTCCAATCGAGCCTGCACCGCCAAAGCCACCTAACAATGAGCCTAGCATAGGCATGAAAGAGGATACCTGGGCTTGCCTAGACGTTGAACGAGACATCGACCGGGATCGTACCTGCGACTTACGTGTGCTGTTCACCCGTTGACGGTTTCGGGAGGATGCTGTTTTTCTCGTAGCCCCTGCTTTAGGTTTGGTTTTGCGAGCACTGCCTTCAGATGAGGGTGCTGTGATTGCGGTCTGTGTAAGCTTTCCGCCCCCGGTAAGCACTACGCCTTCGCTGTTAACACCAGAGATGTACCCGACGTACGTCTCGCCATTATGAAGAGTCACGCAGACTGGGCGATCCTTGAGCCGTTTCACCCGGACGTGTATTTCATTGGTTTTAGCCATGGAATTCACCTCACTTGACTTGATCTACTTCAGTCTACGCAATGGGTGGACGACTTGCCTGTGCGAATAACACATCCGTGTGCCGAAAGCAGGAGGATTCTTACATGGCTCCTGTCTCAGATATGTTCAATATACATCTCATTCAAAATAAGACCCATACGATATGTGTGCTCTGCTAATTCAGATTTCACATATGATTCAATATCACTCTTTTCGATATTGTACAAGACCTCCATTTCTTTAGAAAAAAGAAGATGTCCCTCATTGATTTTCTGCTCCAACGAGGTTATCTGTTTGGGTTTCAGATCACCACCGAGCACCTGCTGAAGTGCTTGGACATATGTTTCAAGAGAACGGGCTCCGACAATTTTTATACCCTGGTTCTCTTCATTCACAATGATAATAGATGGGAAACCTCTAACTCCCAAACTAGCGACATTCTCAAAGTCTTCCTCTAATAACTCTTGTGCAGATTGCTCTGCAGCCGCCTCAACTATTTCTTTTCCATTCAAGCCCAGTTGATTGACGATATCCGTCAACACATCATCTTCTCCAATATTTCGATTAAATACAAACACGGCTTCACGCGCACGTCTTAAGAAGTCCTGCTCTTTACCAGGGTGTGTACTCTGAATGACCTTAAATACGCGAGATGGCGGATAGGAAGAAAGTATTGGATTATGGTGCCATAAGGAACCGTCGATGGGCATGCGTGAATGTTCACCCACTTCCTTCCAATGCGCTGCAACGTCCGAAGGTTTCTGAATCCCGTTAGCGCCATCCGAGAAACCATTCCAGTTAGCCAATAGCCCACCCATTTTGATTTGCAGCGTAAAATAATGGCCGTATTCCTCAATAAACCGATGAAGCACAGGCTCAAGCGCCCAGCAGTGAGAGCAGATCGGATCTGTTGCGTAATATAGAGTTATTCTTTTCTCAACGTGATTCAGATTGATTTCTTGCATCGCCTCTTCTTCGCTCACACCACATACGCCTGTTTCCAGATCACACATCATAGATTCGTTACTCACGTGTATCCCGCCTTTATATTGTCTTATGAATTGATTTTCTTGTATTAGTTTGATTATAATGTCTACAATCTTCTGAACAAGTACGATTCTTTTTCTGACTTAGTATCAAAAAGTATACTATTGGAGGGTATCAAGTGAAATACGAGTTTAATTTTGATCAGTTATGTCCAGCGACTTATGCATTTCAGGTCATTGGAGGCAAGTGGAATCTTCCGATCCTGGCAATCCTCAGTGAAAATGACTGTATACGTTACAATGAATTAAAAAGAAGACTGCCTGGCATTACCGGAACGATGTTAACGAACTGCTTGAAGGATTTGATTCATTCCGGCATCGTGCATCGGGAGCAATATAACGAGGTGCCACCGAGAGTGGAGTATTCACTCACAGAATCAGGCAAGGAATTGGTTCCTTTAATTGAATCCATGGTAATATGGGGTCAGAAAAATATGACAGCAGGCGTGAAGCAACAAGAACTATAACTCATGGCCTAGTGTAACTCCTTATCATAGATGTTCATTTTTGAATCGCTCTGTACACTTTGTTCAACGACAAAAAGGCTATTTCACTGGATCATCATGTCCTTTGAAATAGCCTTTCCTTTATAAATACAAGACGGCCGCTTGTTTACGACGTGTACACATCTAACTATTCAGGTCGTCATCTTCCTCATTTCCTAAATACATAACCGTTTTTTCTCCCTCAACCAATCTAATGATCTGCTTTCGTAATTTTGAAGGAAATAAAGGTAGTTCGTTTATATTTTTAATTTCGAGCCATTCATATTCCACTTGGTTTTCGTCACTTGGCAGAATAGAACTATCTTGGTCCATCAAACCTATGTACTCGCATAAAAAAACAAAATCTACACGATGAAGAGCTTCACCGTATACCCCTTCAATGACAAATTCCAGTGATAACGGTTCTACATCTATTCCGATTTCTTCCGCAACTTCACGCTTCACAGCATCCGTCAGCGTTTCGCCTGCATTCTGGCTCCCACCAGGCAGAATGTAGATGACTTCATCATTATCATCCTGCTTCATTGCAAGCATTCTCCCGTCTTTAATGATCAATGCTTTTGCAGAATTTCTAATCTTTCTCTCCATTGCTAATCCCCCATATATATCTGTATCATGTTGTTGAAGGTTGATTCCATTTAACCTCACGATCTCCATGAAGAATATTTTAACACATACATCTAAACAAATTCTGAACAATCAAATCAACTCACTCTTGGCGACCTCCATGAAAGCAGCCATAGACGGAGAGATCCATTTTTCCCGATGCCAGAGCATTTGCGCAGAAAAGGATACATCTGATAAATCCCACGGTAGTGCAACCACTTCCCCATCGCTCAACTCTTTCTTCAAAGCCATTTCAGGTAATAAAGCGATCCCTAGACCAGCCACAACACATTGTTTAATGGCTTCTACACTATGAAACTCCAGCTCTGTCAGAGCATCCACACCTTTCTTCGTTATGGATTGGTCAAAATGAGTACGATACGAACAGTTCTTTTCGGTCAGCAAAAAATGCTGTTTGTGGAAGTCATCAATGACCAACGCGGAACGCGATGCTAACATATGATCGGGAGAAACCACCATTTGAAAGGTCTCATCCTTTAATAACTCTGACTGAAGGTCTTTAGAATTCATAGGCTCATCCAATACAAAAACGACATCGGCATGCCCTTCTCTCAGACTCGATTTGAGCTCTTGCCCAGACAAGGGGCGGAACAATAACCGCACACCAGGATAGTCCGCTCGGAAGCGTTTGAACAAGGCTGGAAGAAGATATGCACACAGCACTTCGTCTGCTCCGATCACAACCGTTCCCGCCAATTCTCCGTGCTGACTAGATATGCACTTTGCTTCCTCTACATCGTTTAAAATCTTAGTGGCGTACGGCAGAAACTGTTGGCCAGCATCTGTTAACACAACCTTTTTGCCTAATCGATCCAGCAATTTCACCCCGAGCTCTTCTTCCAGCGATTTGATTTGCATGGTTATGGTAGACGGTACATAGCTCAATAATTCAGCAGTTTGACTAAAGCTGCAGGTCGATGCAAGTGTCCAAAAGGTTTTTAGCTGGCGTATTTCCATGAGTCAGGTACCTCCTAAGTTCAAAATAAATGAACGATATGTTCGATAACGTTTCGTTGAATTGATAATAGACGTAATGTAGAGTGAAATCAAGTTATTACTATTTTATAAGGAGAATCAATCTATGAACAATTATGAAACATATAACCTTGGAGATACATTACTTCAATCGGGACAACAGCTCCCTCAAGCCTTTATCGCTTACAAGACCTATGGAAACTTAAATGCGGCAAAGGACAATGTTATTGTTGTCCCAACATGGTTTGCTGGAATTCACACAGATAATGAATGGTTAATTGGAACGGACAAAGCACTGGACCCCAGTCGTTATTTTATCGTTGTGCCCAATATGTTGGGTAACGGGTTATCTTCCTCTCCAAGTAATACCCCTGCCCCATATGATAAGAACAACTTCCCTCTCATCTCCATGTATGACAATGTGCGTGCCCAACATCAACTCATCACTCAAAAATTCGGTATCTCCAAAATCAAACTTGTTGTGGGGTGGTCTCTGGGAGCCATGCAGGTTTATCAATGGGGAACCAGTTATCCTGAGATGGTTGAGCGTATTGCCCCCTTTGGCGGAACGGCAAAGAGCAGACCCCATACACAGTTGGTATTCGAAGCAATGATCGCGGCGTTACAGGCAGATTCGAATTATAAAAATGGTAGATATGAGCGCCCTCCGGTTGCCGGTCTCGCAGCGATGGGAAGAGCTTATGCTCCATGGGGGTTTTCGCAGGCGTACTATTTGGAGAAATTGTATCAATCTGAGGGGTACGACTCCTTGAAATCTTATGTAGAAGATTACTGGGATCAGGTATTTCTTCCCTTCGATGCTAACGACTTGATTACCATGTTGCGTACAGGAATCTATGGAGACATTAGCGATAATCCCGTAGATGACGGCAACTTCGAACAGGCGTTAAGCAAGATCACTTCTCCTGCACTCGTTATGCCAGGATCAAGTGACTTGTTTTTCACGCCAGAAGATAGTGCGTATGATGCTCAGCATATGCCAAACGTGGTGTATCAACCTATAGAGTCCAAGTGGGGACACTGCTTTGGAATCGGAGCAAACGAAGAGGATTCACTCGTTATCGATCATCATCTAAAGCAATTTTTGGAGTCATGAGTAAAAAAAGAAGGAGTACAAAGTAAAAAAAGTGCACAAAGCTCATTAATCTTTTCTCCGCTACAACTCAAAAGTAAAAAAAGATACCGGTTCTCGTCAATAACCTTTATATCCCGTTCCCCCTTTCTCGTTT
This sequence comes from Paenibacillus sp. FSL H8-0283, assembly GCF_045040675.1. Classification (NCBI taxonomy): domain Bacteria; kingdom Bacillati; phylum Bacillota; class Bacilli; order Caryophanales; family Paenibacillaceae; genus Paenibacillus; species Paenibacillus sp. FSL H8-0283. Next base: position 3,452,722 of record NZ_CP150295.1, on the reverse strand, counting down.
AGAATATTTTCAAGTAAGCGTTATTGAAATATGACTGATAAGGGGGAAAAGAAATGAACAAGAAAACGAAAGCCTTAGTCTTGTCTGTGTGCATGTCAACCTTATTACTCGCAGCCTGTAGCAATGGAAGCGATGCCGATAAAGGTTCAACGACGGACACGGATTCCAACGAGGCTGGAACGACAACCATTCACACCGTAACATCAGAATACACTTCAGCAAAATATCCAAAGGGCGACGATATCACCAACAATGTATGGATTAAGCGATACAAAGAGAAGTTTAATATCAACGTCAAAACAGACTGGGTCAGCGATGAGTACGATACAAAACTCAATTTGGCTATCGCATCGAACGATCTTCCTGACGTATTCAGAGTTAATCCATCACAACTGAGACAGTTAGTCGAAGCAGATATGGTCATGGACCTTTCCGAGGTCTTTGATCAACACGCTTCAGATCGTCTCAAAGGTTACATGGAAGCAGATGCAGACAGTTACGAATCTGGAAAGAAGGACGGTAAGCTATACGGGATACCACAGATGCACTGGGGATTAATTGAACAACCAGACTTCATCTGGATTCGGAACGACTGGAAAGAAGAATTGGGAGTCCAAGATCCGAAATCTGTGGAAGACATCAAAAATATCGCACTAAAATTCATGGAGAAACACGGCGGTTATGGTATAGCGGTAGACCAATCGTTGGATTACCTCAACCTGCTGGCCATTGCATGGAATGCGCATCCGGATATGTGGATGGAGGATAGCACTGGAAAACTCGTGTACGGCTCCGTGCAGCCTGAGATGAAAAATGCGCTGGCTGAGTGGTCAGAATGGTACAAGCGAGGCATTATTGATCCGGAATTTGCAATCAAAGACTTTAATGCGATGAACGCGGATATTGTAGCCGGCAAAGTGGGAATGCAACCTTATTACCAATGGTGGGGTTATAATCCGGGTGTCGACACAGTATCCAATCTGGGTAAGGACGCCATCTTCTACCCTTATATCATCCCTACCGTTGATGGAAAAGAAGCCAAACAATCCATTTTCTTCGCAAACAACAATTATATCGTTATGAAAAAGGGATTTAAGAGCCCTGAAGAAGTGATCAAAATTTTGAACGACTACGCTTATATTGTGGACGAAGGCAATGGCAAGGAATCCACAGAAACGTTATCCGCCTTGCTGGACAACGATATTGCCCATGTTGTTGGAGCGTTCCGTGTACTTAATCCGAATTCCGATTACGAGCAATTTGAGGCGGTCTCCGCTGCCCTTCAATCCAAGGATACCAGTGGACTCACAACTTCGGGTATGTGGCAAAAATATAACAACAGTGTGGAATTCATCGAGAATGCAACCCCAGGAGCAGTTGGTGATTATTTGCAACAAGGGGCTCCAAAGAATGCGTATGGTCTTGCCAAGAAAGTACTGGACAGCGAGAACTATACAAAGACGGCCTTATGGGGTGTTACGCCAGAAATACTTTCAAGCTACGGAACAACCTTGGATGATATCCTGACCGAAGGCTTCACCAAGATCATTATGGGTAGCGAAAGTATCGATTATTTCGATGTTATTGTCCAGAATTGGCGTGCAGCCGGGGGCGATGACGCAACTCAGGCAGTTAATGAAGCCTACGGGAAGAAATAATCTCGTTTGTCACAAAGAGGGGATGAGGGTCATCCCTCCCCTTTATTTGATAGCGATTACATTTGGCGTACAAGGAACGGAGGAATATGTATGTTGAGAAAATGGAAGCAGCAGAGTCCTTACCATCTCATGTTGATTCCAAGCCTGGTCTTGGTCTTCATCTTTTGTTACATCCCTTTCTACGGACTTATTATTGCGTTTCAGAAGTACAATCCGGGCCTTGGCTTTAACTCGCCATGGGTAGGATGGGATAATTTTACCCACATATTTAATCAGCCGAACTTCGTAAGAACGATCTGGAATACATTGTACATGTCTGTCTTTAAGATTATCGGTGGTATAATCGTGCCCGTAATTTTTGCATTACTGCTTAACGAGGTACTACACAGTGGAATCAAACGTACATTTCAAACCCTTGTCTACATTCCGAACTTCCTCTCTTGGGTCATTATGGCTGGTATCATGCTGGATATCCTTAGCTCCGACGGCATTATCAATACATTTCTAAGTGTATTTGGGATTGCACCGATCTCCTTTCTTGGCACACCCTCTATTTTTCCTTGGACGATGATTGTGAGTGACATATGGAAAGGTTTCGGGTTTGGCACGGTTGTTTATTTGGCAGCCCTGACCAGTATTGATCCGGGACTTTACGAAGCCGCGGTGATCGACGGAGCGAAACGGTGGAAACAAACCATCTACATTACGTTGCCTCTACTCATGCCAACCATTGTTTTAATGACCGTACTTTCACTTGGGAACGTACTCAATGCTGGCTTTGACCAAATCTATAATCTCTACTCCCCTGTTGTCTATCAGACGGGTGATATTATTGATACCTATGTCTACCGTCTAGGAATTCAACAAGCACAGTATTCGATTGGTACCGCTGTTGGGTTATTTAAATCGATCATTTCCAGTGTTCTCGTTGCTGTATCGTACATCCTGGCTTACAGAGTGGCTGGCTATCGTATCTTCTAAGAAGGAGGAACTTACATTATGATCTATGATAAAAGTATGAGCAGACGTGTATTTCTTATCATAAACTACACCATATTGCTTCTAATCTCTCTCCTATGTATTCTACCGTTTATCAACCTGCTGGCTGTTTCATTCAGCAGCAGCGCAGCTGTATCTGCGGGGAGTGTTACGTTCTGGCCTGTGGAATTTACGACAAAAGCCTATGAATTTGCATTAACTGGAGGATCATTTTTCTCCTCTCTCTGGGTAGCCATTCAACGAACCGTTATCGGAACGGTGGTGAATCTGGTTCTGATCGTACTCACGGCTTATCCCCTCTCCAAATCCAAACAAAAATTGATGGGGCGTAATATCTATATGGGATTTTTCATAATAACCATGTTATTCAGTGGAGGTCTAATTCCAACCTATCTCGTGGTTGTCAAAATGGGACTAATCGATTCCATCTGGTCTCTGATCCTGCCTGGGGCCCTCCCCGTATTCAGTATGATTATCCTCATGAATTTCATTCGGGGGCTGCCCGAGGAGATTGAAGAATCAGCCATTATCGATGGTGCTGGGCCTGTACAGGTATTGCTTCGTATTCTACTCCCACTTCTCAAGCCCGCTCTCGCTACGGTTGGTTTGTTCAGTATCGTTGCCCACTGGAATTCGTGGTTCGATGGCATTATCTATATGAACAATCCAGCCAATTATCCATTACAAAGTTACCTCCAGACCCTCCTGCAAAGTTTTGAGCAAATCATGCTGAAATCTGGGTCAGATTATACGCAGCTGTTGTCCATGATGAACGCCAGAACGGGGCGCGCCGCTCAGATGTTCCTGGGTGCCATTCCGATTTTACTCGTGTACCCATTCTTGCAGAAATATTTCACCAAAGGTTTGGTGTTAGGTAGCGTCAAAGGGTGAACAAAAGGGCTTGTAGTTCATACTGCGAGCCCTTTGTTTATATCTAAACTTATTTTTTATGATCGCTGTACCGCATTATGAGATGCATAAATGAAAGCTTGTATGACTATTTGGGTTCTAGGATCGCAGGCAGCAGAATGGAGAAAATGGTACCTTCACCTATTTTACTCTCCACCTGAATTCCATAAGGTTTACCAAAATGAAGTTGAATCCGCCGCTGCACATTATGCAATCCAATCCCATTCGTTCCCGTACTTGCACCGGGCTTCTCTTCCAATAGATTCTGCATCGTTTGATGATCCATACCCACACCATTATCGCAGACCTCGATCACAACTTCATCCAGTTGTGATTGAATTCGAATGGTGATGATTCCGTCTTCTTCAAGTTCGGCCAGACCATGAAAAATCGCATTCTCCACAATCGGCTGCAGGATCATTTTGGGCATGCGATAATTCAGCAGTCTATCCTCAACCTCATATCTCATTTGAATACAATCGTAGTACCTGACATTCTGGATCGTTACGTAATTCGTTATATTATCAAGTTCCTCACGAATGGTTACGAGGGTTCCATCGGATTTTGTTGCATAGCGGAGCATCGAGATTAAGGCATCGGTCATTTCCACGATTTTATCAGCCTGCTGCATCGAGGCAATCCATTTCACCGACCCAAGGGTGTTATACAGAAAATGAGGCTTGATCTGGTCATGGAGCGCACGCATCTCGGCCTTCGCTTTCTCTATTTCTTCCTGCTGCATCCGTTCGACCATTCGCTTCAATTCGTGCGACATTCTGTTAAATCGAATGGATAAATGTCCAATCTCATCTCTTGATCCAATAGGTTCAACTTGTTCAAACTGACCTTTCTCGACTAGAGCAATATTCCGTAGCAGTTTTTTAATGGGAGTTGTGATCACGTGAGATAAAAAGATGGATATGACGGCAGCAAAAAGAACAATGACAATGGCAAGCGTCACCAGATTACGGCCCAATATTTTGCCATCAGCAGTCAGCTCATCCAAAGGCATATATAAGTAAGTTGTCCATTTTTGCTGACTAAGGGGACTGGTCACCACGACATTTAGTGATTCAGGCGGACGAACGTTGTCCCGGAACAGTGTCCCGATCAATCGTTCGTTCACGTTATATACGATCTTGTCATCCTCATCAACGATCATGAATCTGGAGCGCAGCCCTTCCTGCAAGTTTCGATTGACGATTTCGATGAATTTGATATCAATGCTGACAACAATCACGCCAAGCAGTTTTCCACTAGTCACATCATGAATTTTGCGAGCGTGTGACACTGCCAGTATTTTATTCTCCAATTGCTCGTCGATTCGTGTTGTGAGGGTAATGGTTCGATCCTTATCATGCATGAACTTTTTAAACCACAATTCGTTTGCTACTTTGAAGTTTGGATCAATGGGTTGATGTGGACTTACAAAAAGGTCTTGCCCCCCGTTCATATTGTAGAGGTAGATGGAGAATACGCGATCTTTCATCATGATATAATTCATCAGAATATTGTATGCGGCAATCTCATGTTGTTCATCACCCTCTCGCAGGAAATCCTGGATCGGAAAACTCCCTTCATGAGTCGCAGACAGATTGTCACTAAGGCCATTGCTGGCGAGCAACGAAATTTTCTCAATCTCCTTGAGGAACTCGTCAATGCGAATATTCGTCTGTTTGGCCAGATCGTTTAGCAACGTTGTATAGTTCTGTGCCAATAACCGCTCGGAGGAGTAATACGAGTTGATTGTCATCACCAATACCGGAAGGATAATGACCGTCATACAGATCACCATAATTTTGTACTTTATTCGGAAGGGCCGAACATGCTTCATATGCTGCACCTCTATTCACCGATTACATTCATCCCTGCTGTAATTCTCGATATTCCTCAGGAGTGACACCTACCGATTTTTTGAAAATCTTACTGAAGTACGTGTAATTATGGTAACCCACCTTTTCTGCGATTTCATACACTCTCATTCCTCTGCTCAATAGATACGCCTTGGCATGTTCAATTCGAACTCGGGTCAAGTACGTGATAAAGTTCTCTCCTCGTTCCTGTTTGAACACACGGCTGAGATACGACGGATTCACACTAATTTGGCTAGCGATACTTTGCAGTGAGATATCTTCCGCATAATACTTGTCGATCAATTCGGTGGCGAGATCGGTGTAAGTGCTTTCCTGTTTGATTTGGGAATCAGTTTGGAAGTAATACGCAATATGAGCAAGCATATCTTGGTGGATATCCTCCCAATACTCCCCCTTTAGAACGATTTCATAGGGTGATTTTTCTGTTAAAGAAGGGGCACCTCTTTCCGTAGCTCGGGATAGATGGGAATGTATCGTTTCCATTACCATAATATATTGCTTGCGAATGCTATTCTCATCTGCTCGTAGCTGTTCCAAATTGGATCGGATTCCTTCAAGGAACTCTTCCGCCTTTTTGTTGTCTTTGCTTACCCATAACTTCAACAAATCTCGTTCTTGTTGCGGGCTTAAAGCCCCCTTAACTTCATGTCGATCTGGGGATTGAACCATATCATCGTAATACAACACCTGGTTGCTTCCTGTGAAGAAACTCTGTTGTAGAGCCGTTTCTGCCTCTTGGCAGGCCTTCCTGATGTGAAGGAAACCGGAAGTCATTCTACTTACCCCAGCCGTGAGCGATAGATTCATAAAATCCTTGATCGAAGACAGCAATTTATTACATAGTTTATTCAAGTCGGCGTGTACAGATTGGCTCTCAGGAAGTACGTTGACGATCACCCAATATTCTGAGGAACTTTCAACAAAAATCTCTTTCTCCCACTTCGATGGAATGATCTCTTCCATAATATTAAGAATCGAAAATCGGAGCAGCTTTTCCCCCTTCTCGACATATTTCCGCTTTGCATCCTCGTAATAGTTCACGATGAATTTCATGACAACCAACTGGTCCGAACGTATACGAAAATGAAGTTCTTCCGCTTTGGTGACGATATCCTCTTCACTAATGAATCCGCTTACAATATCTTGAAAGAAACTATCCTTTAGATATCTTAGGCTCTTGGAATAGTCCTGTGCTATAGAGGGTGTGTTGGTTGGGTGAACATGTTCACTTTGCAGTTTCTGTCCAACAGTGCTCAGGAGGTCAATAAGGGAGGATTCGGTGATCTCACTTTTAATCAAGTAATCTGAAGCGCCAAGTTTTAGCGCCTCTTTCACATAATGAAATTCGTCAAAATTACTCAGGATGACATACTTACAGGTTTTCAGTACGCAGGAGGCCTCTTGTATAAGTTGCAACCCATCCATAATCGGCATCTTAATATCTGTAATGATTAGATCAGGCATAACTTCAAGCGCAAGGCTTAATGCCTCTTTTCCATTTCCCGCCTCTCCAACAACATAGAAATTATACTCTTCCCAATTCAGCATGGAACGAATTCCAACCCGCATGAGCAATTCATCATCTACGATCATCAGTTTATACATGCGTATCCCCCAACATGAACCATTTTTAGATATTTTACCATTAAACGAACCGTTGCAAAGATGTCTAGCGAACCTTATTGAATTGCGGGTATCATAAATAACACTTTTACAGAACATATGTTCCTGTTATAATCAGATTATCGTATTTGGTGTAACATAACATGCCCGCCTGGAAAGGATACATATCATGAATTTATACAAGTTTGAATTAACGGTGAACGGATATCTATTACGTGTTCATTTCAGTGCATCTGAAGAAAGTGGATTGAAATGGTGCAAACGAATTGCTACTGAATTCCAGAACAACGTTGCCAATCTGGAGATCAAGGTTGATATACATAAAAAGCAGAAACAAAAGCATGCACGGGATTATCACGGAAAACCGTATCTGTATGATAGGACACTCAGGAAAAAGCCGCTTGCGAAGAAAAATAAAACGGCTGAATCATCTGCGGTTATGTAAAGGTTACTAAAAGACGCTAAGATTCTCATCATATAGGCTAATTGGTTGGAGAGAATTTAATTCGGGTGTTCTCCACTATGCCGAACAGTTTTAGCGCCTCTGTATACTCTTGTCCTTCCTGTCCTTCCTTTAATACCAAAGATAAAAGCTTGCTCCTATGTGGAACAAGCTTTTGTCCGTGTCAATTGTACTATATGCCAAGAAAGATTGTTGTTCACCGTTTGAGACACGCCCTAGTATCTCTCTGATTCCTTAAATATCATATAACGATGGACACCTCTGACAGCATGCATTGCTTCCTGTAATAGCTGAATCGCAGTTTCGCGTTGTCCCGCTTTTAGTTCGATCGCTGCAAGAAGCGAAGATCTCATCCAGACCTTGTTAATGGATTTCAAGTGTTCCCTCGCCTGCTCACTTCTTCCTTCTTCCATAAGCAAATACGTTTCATAATATGTACGATAATCCGATCTACGCATATTCTGCACCGCAGTACGAACAGCTACCAAGTCGTTGCGATAGATGCCATAGGCTGCATTATAGACTGCTTGGGTCCTTTTATTTGTGTCCTCATTTCTGATGCGCTCTATTGTGTGTTCCAATTCATCATCAAGTCTGTTTGCAAGAGCGTAATAGATATAAAGCTTTGGAGTATTCTCCTGTCTGCGTAGAAAAGCCTCGACGCGCTCCATGCGTGTTTCCCAACCCAGAGGATAAAAAATACGAATGGTAAACATGATCAGAGTAGCGGTGAGAACGACCCCAAGTATCCAAAACAGAGATTGGTCATTCATCTTCATGTACACAACAAATAAAAATACGGCCAAATAAAAAACAATATCCCACTTATACTTTCCCATCTCCATCTCCATCTCCTTCATAGACATAAAAAAACTATTATATCAAAACAAACCCCAAGGAGTATATGCACTGCATCCTTTGGGGTTTAGTTAGATTTATAAAAATTGATTTATTGAAATTTTCTTCATTAACGACAACCGACAGTATTATCAACTCAATAGACTAGATTCTCACGCCCCGGCGTCTCCAATCATTTGTCGTTCAATTTGTTTCATTTCATAAAAATAGCCTTTTTGCTCCATCAGCTCACAGAAAGAACCTGATTCCACGATCTTGCCTTGGTCCATGACCACAATCCGATCCATCTCTTCCAATCCCGTCAGCCGATGGCAGATCAGAAGAAATGTATCTTCGGATGCTTGTGCAAGAAGATGCTGGAGCACATGTTTCTCTGTGACGTAATCCAACGAAGAAGTTGGTTCGTCCAGAAGCCATAACCGTCCTTTGCGCAGCATGGCCCGTGCGAGAGCCAGCCGCTGCTTCTCACCATCCGACAGGTTCTCCCCTTTTTCATAGACCATGTCGGTCAACAACTTATTCGGCAGTTGGACTTTATCCAGCACAGCCGACAGTTGTTCATCCGAATGATCTTCTCCATTCAGCAACAGGTTATCCCGGATGGTTCCCCGGAAGAAGTGGCTTTGCTGCAACACGACATTCGTCCCTTGCCAAATGCTCTCTTCATTCAGTTCCTTCACCGAAACATCGTTTAATCGTATATCGCCAGACGTTGGTGCGCGCAGCTTGAGTAACAAATCAATAATCGTTGACTTGCCTGACCCGCTCGGCCCGACAATCGCTGTTTTGGAGCCTGCTGCAAGTTGCAGAGATAGCTCCCTCAGCGCCGGTCTCCATTCCCCTTCATATTGGAAGTTAACACCGGATAGGTCAATCGAAACCGCCTGATCGGCTGAAACTTCACCGCTTGGCTGTACAGGTTGTACATCGGAGGTTGGCACTGTTTCCGCCAGTCGCTGAGCGGCGTGTTCGCTGTCCTGCTTATATAGAGGCAATATAGCCATTGCGGCAGCTTCTTCGAACACGGTCTGCGTGGCCAGGATCAACATGGCGAGGAATACACCTGCAAACGCTCCATTCACAATTAAAAAGGCGCTCAGTGCCAGCACTCCCCATGTAACAAGATACGTCACAAAAACGTGCATGGATTGCCCGCGCAGCAAGTGCGAAGCGGCTTGCCTCTGTTCCGTTGCCAATGCAGCAGAAGCCTGCTGAAGCTGTTGCTTACGCTGTTCCAATTGGCCGTATACTTTCAAATCCCTGAAACCATACAACACTTCGGTTACTTCCGTGGACAGCAAGGCCCGTTGCTGGCGGACACGTCCGTTTATTTTTCGCTGACCTAACAAGACAATACCTGGTACAACAAATGCCGTAATCAGCATACCTATTACTAACAAACACGCAATCCAGATCGAAAAGGCCGAAGTGAACAGCATGGTAGCCAAAAACACCATAACGACCATGATGGGTGGATACGCGACCCGCAAAAAGTAATTTTGCAAACTTTCCACATCACCCACGATCCGCGCAAGCAGATCCCCGCTTCGGTTTTTGTTCAATATACCTGGCGTTACCGGGATCAGTTTGGCAAAAAAGGACGTCCGCAAACGGCTCAGCATGGAGAATGTCGCCCTGTGCGAATATAAGCGTTCCCCGTAGCGACTTGCCGCTCGAAGGAAACCAAGTAGTTTGACCATGGAGGTGAGTACAATTAAGGTGTACAGCGGTGGCGCAAATACTGTTTGAGATATCATATAGCCACTCGCGGAAAAGAGAGCTACCCCTGCTATGCCGGCGATAAATCCGCCCAATATCGAAAGCAAGATATCCTTGCGCTCCTGAATCATCGCTTTTGACAGAATCGTCAGCTCATTCATGCTAACCCTCCTTTCCGTTGTACATCAACCATCTCCGCATATTGAGGCAGGCGCGCCAGAAGTGCTTCATGATGTCCTGAATCCACTAATACCCCACTATCCATAAACAAAATGTTGTCCGCATGTTGAATTGTATATAAACGGTGTGCCACCGTAATCATCGTTGCCGTTTTGGCTAATGCCGCAATGGATTGTTGCAATACCCGCTCGGTGTGTAGATCCAGACCAACGGTGGGTTCGTCGAACAAAATAACAGCTGGTCGCTTCAGAAAAGCACGTGCCAAAGCAAGTCTTTGCTTTTCCCCACCAGACAGCCCCCGGCCACCTTCACCAACAAACGTATCCAAGCCCTGCTCCAATTGTGCAACAACGCTAGCAAGCCCTGCTTCCTCTGCCGCCTGCTCAATTTCAGCTCTGGAGACGTTCCGACCCGCGCCAATCGCGATATTTTCGGCAAATGTACCTGCAAAAATATACGGATGCTGTGTAATATAGCTAACACGTTCAAACCATGCAGCCTCATCATGTTGCGAAAGCTGGCTTCCGTTAACCAGAACCGCTCCCGAATCTGGTTTCAGTAAACCGGCAATGAGATGAAGCAGCGTGGTTTTACCTGAGCCACTTTTGCCTACAATAGCAATCTGTTCTCCCGGTCCAATCGAGATCTGTCCTGTCTCAAGTCCAAAGGAATCAGGTGTGTACTGGAATCGGACATCGTTCAGTTCAATGGTTGGTGGCATTGGAATCAACTCGGCACGAGCTGTACGAAGCTCTTCCGTCTTTGCAATTGCATCGACATCGGTTAATTCGCTTTGATCCGGTCCTTCTTCAGGCTTCGTTTGTGTGCTCTTGACACTAGTGTCCGCGAGCATCTGTTCCACCTTGCGAATGGCCCCCATACTGGTTCGCCCGCTGTGAAAAGCCGTTCCTGTATTCTTCAACAGACTGTAAAACTCAGGGACGAGTAACAACACGAGAAAGGCTGTGTGGAAGTTCATCGATTTGAAAACCAGTAATTGAATAGCCAGTTCAAGCGCGACAATACCAATGCTTAACATCACGATCGATTCCAGCATAAACGTATTTGTAAATGCAATCTTCAAAATTCCCATGGTGGCATCACGATACCCCAGACTGCTACGTTCAATCTCCTGCTGTTGACGTTTAGCCCGTCCGAATATTTTTAACGTAACCAGCCCTTGAAGCGAATCCAGAAACGTACCGGAAAACTCAGCCAGTTGCGCGTATTTTTCTTCTGATTTGTTCTTTGTCTTGAGCCCAACCAAGATCATGAACAGCGGGATAAACGGTGCCGTAAACAGCATAATCCAGCCTGTGTTAGAGTGCTGCGTAAACGTAACAACCAGAATCAGAATCGGGATCATCGCAGCTTCCATCATACGCGGCATGTACTGACTGAAATAACTGTCGGCCTCATCCACAGCATCCAAAGCAACACTGACCTTTCCTCCCGTCTGTCCACTCAGGGTTGAAGGCATGGAAGCGCGGGTCAGGTTCTGCAACACAGATGCTCGCATATTTGTCTTGGCGCGTGCTGCCATATGCAAGCCCACTTTCCCATTACCATACGACAACAGTGAGCGTACGGCCATAACAGCCAATAATAGGACAAGCAACAGGATCACTGATGAAAAGGAAGCTTTCTCTACAAAGATTCGCTGGACTGCTTCAGCCACCAAGGTGGCCTGGCTTATAATAGCTACACCAAGGGCCAGCGAAATGATCGCAAGGAGAAGTCTGTTTTTTCGTTGTAAAGACATTTGCTGCGAGATCAGATTGGATTTGCCTCTCCTTTTCATTGAACGCTCCTCCTTTATTTTTTCCCTTTCACATAATCCGCATCAAACAGGAACAGTTTGAAGACCAGAATAAGAGAAGGAATTAACAGGCACAGACCACCGATAAACACAACGACGAGTGCAAAACCCATCGCTGGTGGTGTCGCGCTACTCTGAATGGTGATGAATGGATCGAGAATGTAAGGATATTGCCCAATCCCGTAAGCAAAAAAGGCTGTGAGAAATTGCAGCATGATGCATATAAAAGCTAAACCATAACGGCGTCCGTTATATAACAGCCACATGGCAATCATGAAAAACGCAACGGAAAGCGCCAGCAGCCACCATAAATCCATCATATTTTGAAAATGACGCTCATTGTGTTGACCCAAATATATAAATGCAGTCAGCGCGAGAATAATGGTCGGTGTGCTCCAGAACAAAGCATAGTTCCGCATCAGCTTCAATGCCGAATGGTCCTCTGCGCGAGAAGCGTAAAATGTGAGAAATGACCCACTAATGAACAATACGGACACGATCGCCAGTCCAACGATGCTCCACGATAATGGATTCGTAAATAGCGCCCAGTAATCCAGGGAAACGGTATCTCCCTGCTTCAAAATAAAGCCACCTTCAGAAAGGGTCAGTGCCACTGACAATGACGCTGGAATAAGCAACCCTGTAGCTCCATATAAGAACAAATACACGATACTTTTTTTGGAACCATAATTTTCGAAAGCATAGAACGACCCACGAATGGCAAGTAAAATGACGGCAATACTTCCTGGAACAAGCAGCGCGGAGCCATAATAATAGGCCGTGTCCGGGAAAAATCCAACGATGCCAATATAGAAAAAGACAAAGAATACATTGGTGATCTCCCAGACCGGTGATAGATAACGGGAGATCAGACGATTAATTAGATGATCCTGCTTTGTCAGGCGTGCATAAAAGGCAAAGAAACCTGCTCCAAAATCAATGGAAGCTACAATAAGATAGCCGTACAAGAACAGCCAGAGTACCGTAATACCAATTAATTCATAACTCATCAGGCCTGATCCCCTTTCTTGGCTGATTGATCATGCTGCTCCTTCAACCATTTCTCCATCTCGAGTTCAGCAGGATTGTTATTGAACAACCGTCTCAGTACGACGACACACATAACGCCTAGCAGGATGTAGAGAAGCAAGAAGACGAAAAATAAAATTCTCACACTCGGTGAAGAAGTAGCGGCCTCTTCTACCCGCATATAACCTCGGATGATCCATGGTTGCCGCCCGATCTCTGCATAGAACCAACCCATCTCAACGGCCAGAAAAGCAAGCGGTGCACTCAGTGCAACCATACGTAGCATCCACTTGTTAAACTGATTACGTTTCTTCCAGAATACAAACAGGAAGTACAGACTTGATATAGCAAGCAGAGCGAATCCAATACCAGCCATTAGATCAAACAAATAATGCACAAGTAAGGGCGGGTGTTCATCTGGTGGAAATTCGTTCAGCCCGGTTACCTCGGCGTTAAAGTCTCCAAAGGCAAGGAAACTGAGCAGTTTCGGCAAATGAAGAGCGCCTATAATTTCATGTTCTGCATTCAGCCATCCCAAAAAAATCAAATCCGCGCCGCTTTCCGTCTCGAAATGCCACTCGGCAGCTGCGAGCTTCTCCGGCTGATGCTCAGCCAAAAACTTGGCAGACACATCTCCAGCTAAAGAATTTAACAAACTGAATACCAGCACAACGGCCATCATGAGATTCAAGCCTTTTTTGTGGTAGGCTGACACTCCTTTTCTCAGCATCGCAAAGGCTGCTATTCCTGCTAACAGAGCAGCTCCTGTCAGATAAGCCGAGCTTAATACATGGAACACTTTGGAGAACGTCGCTGTATTCAGCATCGCTTGCACGGGGTTCACTGCCATGAATTGACCTGCTTCCATGACAAAACCTTCAGGCTGGTTCATGAAGCCGTTCACTGTTGTAATAAAAACAGCAGACATGCCTGCCCCGGCGACAATCGGAATAGTCAGCAACCAGTGGATATACGGATTTTTGAACCGATCCCACGTGTACAGATAAATGCCCAGGAATATTGCTTCAAAAAAGAATGCAAATACTTCCATAAATAGTGGCAGTGCAATGACATTCCCGGCAAGTTTCATAAAATTCGGCCATACCAAGGCCAACTGTAGTGAGATCGCTGTGCCTGTCACGACACCAACCGCGACAGAAATGACAAACCCTCTGGACCACCTCTTTGCCATAAGTATGTAATGGTGATCCTTCTTCCGAATGCCGATGAACTCTGCAATAGCAATCATCAAAGGTACGCCGACACCAAGCGTTGCAAAAATCACGTGGAACCCGAGCGTCAAACCAGTCACTAGCCTGCTCCATAAAACCGTATCAATAGCCATTCTTTGTGTTGCCTCCTTTCAAACTCTGTTTAATTTAGAAACATTCAATATCAGATTTGGCCAAGCTCAATGCAGAATTGCGAAAAATTTCACAAAGTTAGGTATGACGATATCTTGCCACACCTATAATGCGTTTACTCCTGTAGGCCCCCGATAATAACAATCATTGGATGCCTATTAAAATCTGATATTGATGCACTTAAAGTACTAACGAAACCTATTAATCAAAATTATTATATCTTTATTTTTACCTAATTCAATCAAAGACACGTCTTCTACCCTAAACGTTCAAGAAAGGATCAACTCTTTCTGACAACTTGGTGAAAATCAAAAAATACACCCAATGGAGCTATTGATTCATTGGGTGTAAACGTGTTATTGCACGGCAGATTCTCTATTTTACTTGCTTACTTGCTCCGGACTCGCCACACCTGCCTCGTTACGTACGCTCATGATGATCAGTGATGCAGCTAATACCGTAAGGATGATTCCAAGCATCTGAAATCCTGTCACATTGAATGTATCCCCCATAACAATTCCAATCAATAACGACGATAAAATGGTCCCCAGGTAGCGTGATGTATTAAAAATACCCGATGCGACTCCAATCATTTCTTTGGGTGTGCTTTTAAACAGTGCTGCTTGCATACCGACCGCGTTTAGGCCGTTACTTATGCCAAATAAAGCTAAGGCAACAATGATTATGAAGATTGGAGAAGTTTCATTCATAACAACGATTAATATAGAGCCAAATGTCATTAAAGAAGCGGATACGATCAGAGCTGGCCGTGATCCTGATCTGTCAATCCAGCGCCCTGCGATCGGAGCAATAATGACCGAACATAACCCCAAAGCTAGCATGCTCATTCCTGTATGAACTTCGTTGAGATGACGTACCTGCTTCAAATACGTAGGAACTCCAAAAAAAAGTGCGTAAAACAGGATGTTCACCAACATGTATTGCACATTCACCCAATTCATCTCCGGATATGAGGCAAACGTTCGCAGAGGGATAAAAGGCGTGGCTGCTTTTAATTCATGTCGGAAGAACATGACGAGTGCGATTAACCCGATCCCCCCTGTCAGCAGATGCCATGTTGAAATATCTCCTGTGGAATTTACTGAAAGTAAACCGATGAGCAGAGTCACCAAAGCTACCGTAAACATCAGGATACCTGGTGCGTCAATTAACGCAAGCCATTGCCGAATGGACATGTGACCAGAGATAGACGGAGATTGCTCGTCCTTCGGGATTGTTTTCCAGGCGAACCAAAAACTCACCAAGACAAACGGAATATTAACGAAGAATATGCTGTGCCAGTCCCACCAATGAATCAATACTCCACCAATAAAAGGTCCAATTGCAGCCGCTCCAGAAAGGAATATAGCCAAGGTGGACAAGGCGGAGGCTTGTTTTTCAGTCACGTTCATTCTGACAATCGCCATTCCGACGGCCACCATCATGCTTGTGCCAATTGATTGAACAATCCGGAATACGATGAGCCACGAAAAACTGGGAGACCACGGAGCTAACATGGACGATACAAAAACAATAACAAGACCCATGAGGAAGATCTTCCTGCGGCCAAACAAATCACTACACTTGCCCATGACGGGTTGAGCGACAGCACTGGCAATGTAAAATGATAAAATAATCCACGAAACGGCTGTAAAATTAAGTTGATACACTTGTTGTAACCTGGAGATTGCCACCGAAATCATGGAGGAATTCAACGGATTCAACATAATTCCGAGTCCAACAGCTAACATCAATCCTTTATTTCGAACGTTCATTGGTGCACCTCTCTCTCTTCTGCTGTTATCTTACTTGAACGTATTCATTTATTCCAACGCATTATATGTTATGATTTGATGAACTAGAAGGAATGAAGGGATGGTGCAAATGGAGCTTCTTCAACTAAAATATTTCCTGACGGTGGCCCGATGCGAACATGTTACGGAAGCTGCGGGAAAGCTGCATGTCACGCAATCCTCCCTGAGCAAAACGATACAACGATTAGAGGACGACCTGGGAGTCCCTTTATTTGATCGAATCGGGAGAAAGCTGCGACTAAACGACTTTGGAAGAACATTTCTTCAGCGAACTGAAAAAGCCTTATTTGAACTGGAACAAGGAAAGCGGGAAATTGCTGACCTCTCCAACCCGGATCAGGGTACACTGCAATTGGCGGTGACTACGGCAAGTACTTTGCCAGGTATACTCCGGGAATTCCGAAAAAACAAGCCGGATATTCAGTTCCATGTGCAAATGGTTTCGTTAGAAAACATGTCCAGACTCCTACATCGGGGCGAGGTGGACTTTTGCCTCTCCTCCCCTCCGATTGAAGGTGACGATATCAAATGTCAGATACTATATGACGACCCGATTGTAGTCGCTGTTCCTATGGGTCATCGATATGCAGACCGAAGCAGCATTCAATTAACCGAGCTTAAGGATGAGCGGTTTGTTGGGGTGAAGCAAGGGTATGGGGTTCGTGATATGGTAGATTCCGTATGTCAATCCGCTGGTTTCCTACCGAAGTATGTATATGAAGGTGATGAGCCTGCAAGATTAACAGCCCTTGTGGAGGCGGAGATCGGTCTCGCGTTTATACCTAGCACAGCCAGAAACCCCCATGAGCGCATTAAATATCTTCAGGTAGAGGAGCACCAACTCGTTCGGAAAATCGCTTTACTTTCGCATAAAAACAGGTATATTTCCAAAGCCGCTTTAGAGTTTCGCAGCGTGGTTATGGACTATTTCAGTGCTATGCCATGAGCATAAATTCAGTCCAGAGGAGTCCATTCGAACATCTGAAATTCCACCGCATAGAAGCTCATATTAATGTGGATAACACCCCTTCCATGAAACTGGCAGAGAGTGTTGGTATGGAATTCGAATGTCTACGTAAAGGGTTTATACACGAAAATAATGAATGGAACGATCACTTGGTGTATTACAAAAATTCTAATTAAACGGTTCATACAACTTACTCTAAAACAAGGGAACTCCATATCATGAAGTTCCCTGTTTTCTATGTTTGTTGAATATTCTTCTTTTTGCGATGAAGGGTTACTACTCCCAAACTAACTGCTGAAATCGATAATAGGATTATTGCATTACTTGAGACTAATGATTGCACTGTATCTAGTCGTAATAATTGCGTAATTAACCTTCCTTCATACGGTGAAAGTGTGGCTCCCAAGTTATACGCGATCAGAACAATGGTCGTACCCAGCTTTGCCATTTTGGCGATTTGTTGTGCAAAAGTATGCAATAAATAGGGCATTATACAGCGGAATGAAAACCCGATGATCATTGAGCACACGGTAGTAAGAATAATACTTTGCGAGATCGTCGTAACGAACATCGAGCTTCCAAGTAACAGAATTGATAATGGAACGATATAGTTACCGAGTGATTTGTATACTTTTCCAAAAGAAAAACCGGCAACAAAAGCTCCCAAACCTATAAATGCAATCATGTTGCTTCCGTTTGTCGCAGTTCCGATATTTTTTTCCAAAATCAAAGGAGTAATCTGTAAATTATAATTGATGAAAATAGCTACTATTACAAATAATAAGAGACCATAGCCAATCATGACTTGAAGGGCTTTTTTATTATTAGTGTGGCTTGGATTCGTGGTGACCTCTTCTCTTCTATTAAGCTCTTTTTTATCAGAAGGAACGAAAATCAGGAATGCAATGAAAATAGGAAGTGCCAGGGCGTAGACATAAAATGATGTGTGCCAGCCCATTTTCAATAGTTGACCAACGAGTAGTGTTAGACAAATGCCTCCTAATCCCTCAAAGGCACTTTCTAAGCCAATTACGGTTGCTTGTTTACCTGGATTTTTATGATACATATCACTGATCATCTGAATGATGAGCCGGTTAAATAAACCTACACCTAACCCAAACAAACAGCGAGAAATGAACAGCAACGAAAAAAGGTCATGATACAATGCAGGGAATACTCCCGCAATGAGAACAAGTCCTAATCCAGTTAGTATAGTTGCTTTCTTCCCAATAAGAAGTTCAAGTCGATTAGCAATTAACACACCAAGAATGACAAATAATGAAGGTATGGTCGTTAATAATCCTACATGTGTTACCGATATCTCTGGAAAATCATTGGCTATCGCAGGAATGTTAGCGGCAATCACTGGACCTGAAGAAATTAATAACGCAACGGACAATAACGAATATGTTTTAAGCTTCTCCATGGATATTATAAAAAACCAACTCCTAATGTTTGTATTTGCTCCATATGGCCGATAGTTAGCCTTGATGCTGCGATAAATGGATAAAGCAGTAACGCATAAGTCGATGACTTCATACGTTACTGCTCAGTCGATTAGAGTTCTTTGCCGTTACTTTGAATAACTTTTTTGAACCATTCAAAGGATTTTTTCTTGCTGCGTTTCAACGTACCATTTCCAGCGTCATCTTTGTCGACATGTATGAAACCGTATCGTTTACTCATCTCTCCAGAACTTGAGCTTACTAGATCAATGCAACCCCAGGACGTGTAACCCAACAACTCTACGCCATCTTCTTCCACTGCTGTTATGAAAGCTTGGATGTGTTGACGCAGATACTCGATTCTATAATCATCCGCAATATATCCCGTCTCATCAGGAGTATCTATCGCTCCTAAGCCATTTTCAACGATGAATAGTGGCTTTTGATATCGGTCATACAAGGAGTTCATTGTAATTCTTAGACCTTCAGGATCGATTTGCCATCCCCATTCACTCGTTTTCAAATGAGGATTGCGCAGTGTTGGAAACAGGTTAGCTGCCGTTTGTGTGTTTACTTCCGGATCTGCACTGGTTAATCGTGAACCATAATAACTGAACGAAACGAAATCAACCGTATTATTTTTCAAACATTCCTCGTCCCCGTCTTCCATGGCTAAATGAATATTCATTCGTTCTAACATTTTCTTGGCATAGTTTGGGTATTCTCCTCGGGATTGTACATCGACGAAGAAGTAGTGCTCGCGATCTCTTGTCATGGCTTTCCAGACATCATCTGGTGCACATGTATACGGGTAAGTGTTGGCACCTGCTAACATACAGCCAATCTTAATTTCCGGGTTAATTCTACGCGCAATTTCAGTTGCTTTTGCACTTGCGATCAATTGATGATGAGCCGCCTGATACTTCACAGCATCCTCATTCTCACCTTCTTCAAACACTAGGCCTGAGCTGCCAAAAGGTAGATGCAACAGCATGTTAATTTCATTAAAGGTAAGCCAATACTTCACTTTATCTTTATAACGGGTGAAGATCGTTTCACACAGTCTCTCATAATAATCCACCATTTTTCGACTTCTCCACGATCCAATGGTCTTCACTAAATGAATAGGGACATCAAAATGGGTAATAGTGACTAACGGCTCAATGCCATACTTCAAGCATTCATCAAATACATTTTCATAGAATTTCAAGCCCTCTTCGTTGGGTAACTCGTCATCTCCATTAGGGTAGATCCGAGTCCATGCCAAAGATAAACGGAAACACGTAAAGCCCATCTCTGCAAATAAAGCAATGTCTTCTTTATACCGATGATAAAAATCAATAGCCTCATGACTCGGATAAAAATGTTCTTGATCACACTCCAACATTTTTAACTGTCCTCGCATGACAGGAACACGATCTTTCCCTGCCGGGATTACATCAACTGTGGATAGTCCCTTGTTGCCTTCTGCATATCCACCTTCACATTGGTTAGCAGCAACTGCCCCACCCCACAAAAAGTCTTTTCTTAAAGTCATTAAAACACACTCCTAACCTGTAGTTTTGTTAAGCTTTGACAACCAACAATGTATTGTTAAAATCAATATTTTGGGGACTAGTCTCTGCGATCACATCCGAGTAACTATACGAATTGGTTACAATAACGGGCGTTTGAGTGACATATCCTTCTTGTCTGATTTTGTCCAGATCAAAAGTCAGCAAGGTCTGCCCTTTTGTAATTCTCTGACCTTCTTCAACGAACGCTTCAAAATATTTTCCGTTCAGCTTTACCGTATTTAAGCCGACATGAATAAGAATTTCGACTCCTTCATCGGATAATAGTCCAATAGCATGTTTCTTAGGAAATAGAGACACAATCATGCCATCAAATGGAGCAATGACTTTCCCCTCGCTAGGTTCAATAGCAATTCCTTTACCCATTGCCTCTGAGGCAAACGCTGCATCTTGTACATCCTGAAGTTGAATAAGCTGACCTTTAAGCGGAGTTGCAATAACAGAATCTTTAATTGTAATGACTTCATCCGCAACCCCACTCCCTTCGTTCGCATTTGAAACAGTGTTATTCTGTGAAGGTGCGTCTTTTTCATATTTCAAACTGAGCAAATAGGTAAGTACAGCAGTTACGACAGTTGTTATAACAAGTGCGATCAAAATGTTATATAGATTCCAGATATTTTCACCAATGTACAGAGGAATCGCCGGGATTCCTGAAGCGCCTGTTGCGTAACGGGAAACATCCATTAGCCCTGCAAATAGTCCCCCACTGGCAGCTCCAATCATACCCGCGACAAGTGGGTATCTCTTCGGTAAGTTTACGCCATAAAGAGCTGGTTCCGTGATTCCCATCAACGCGGTGATCCCACTGGAAGCTGAAATTTGTTTTAATGCTTTATCCTTGGTTCTCATCCCTACAACTAATGCTGCAACACCTTGACCTATACAATTGATCATCGCCCCAGGACCGAGGATATTCTCATAACCTGATGTGGTGATTTGAGCAATGGATAGAGGCACAATATTATGGTGCAGCCCAAACATAACCAGTATTGGCCAGAAGGTTGCAACCAGGAAAATAACCAGCCAGCTACCATGTGCGCCCAAGAATTCAAAGCCCATCGCTAAATACGTTCCGAAAAATGACCCCAGCGGCCCCAATACGGTTAAGGCCAGAATTCCCGTTACTAAAATAGTGCACATGGGAACAAAAATAACTTTCACTGCATTCGGAATGATCCTTTTAAACAACGATTCAATATATGATTGAGACCAAACTATTAAGAGAATTGGAACTACAGAAGAACTATACGATACAAGAGTTAGCGGGATTCCAAAAACACTTACGTCAGTCCCATCCAAACGCAATTGTGTCAAGTTGGGATGGAGTAAAACACCGGCTAAAACGAGTGCTAAGACTGGACTGCATTTTAGTTTGTTTGCAGCTGAAAACGCCAACAAGAATGGTAAAAAGTAGAAAATAGCATCTGACATAAGACTTACGACATAGTAGGTTTGGGAATCTTTTGAAATCCAGTTGAACAAAATAAGTAGAGCGAGTA
Source organism: Paenibacillus sp. FSL H8-0283 (assembly GCF_045040675.1). Lineage (NCBI taxonomy): Bacteria > Bacillati > Bacillota > Bacilli > Caryophanales > Paenibacillaceae > Paenibacillus > Paenibacillus sp. FSL H8-0283. The sequence continues at coordinate 3,430,925 of NZ_CP150295.1, read as the reverse complement.
ATGCCTTGATCATACCAGCCCCAGCTATAGCAGGAACAATCGGACTAAATGTCCCCGAGACGAAATCGATTAATTTCCCCAAAATACTAACTTTCCTAGCTTGAGTTGGTTCACCCGATGAACTCGCGTTAGGTTGAAGATGCTTGATCACTTCTTTGTAAACGTCTTCAACATGTGTGCCGATGACGACTTGAAATTGTCCGCCGCTCTCAACCGCATCAATAACACCGTCCAACGATTTAAGCGCTTTTTGATCTGCTTTATTAGTATCATTCAGTGCAAATCTAAGCCTAGTCATACAGTGAGTCAGAGTGGATACATTCTCACTACCGCCCACTTTCTCTACAATATCTTGAGCCAACTTCTCGTATTTCTTGCTCATCCAATAATGCCCCCTCTTGTTGTTGCCATCTAAATGAATGAGACCAAAAGCGCTCTAAATAACTTCTCTTTGCAATAAAAAAAGCTATTTATCTGAAATACATAAAGGCTGCATTCATTACACCTTTAAAATATCATCTGATAAACAGCTATAGCCAATACCTATAATTCATACTTTATTATGCCTGAAAGGCATGCCTGATATGTTCCAAAAAACGTACCTCCGTTTGACTGAATACCTTATGTTTTTTCCAGACAATCACTGTTGGAAACTGAAGTTCCGGTTGAAAAGGTCTGAAGCATAATGTGTCAGACTGCTTCATTGCAAGCGCACCCTCAATACAGATGGCCGTCCCTAACCCCTCCTCTACGAGGTTAAGTATGTTAGATATTAAATTATAGGTCGCAACAAAGTTTAAATGTGCATACTCATCGGCAAACCAGCTTGCAATCTCATTCTGTACGACAGATCGGCTGGATATGAGCAGAGGCACTCCGGCTAAATCGGTTGAAGTGACATATTCTTTCTGGGCAAGAGGTGATGAGGTCTTCATAAGGACTCCCCAGCGTTCCTTCTGGGGCAGTCTGATGAAATCGTATTTCTCAATGTGAATGGGCTCTAACAAAATGCCCACATCGAGCAGTCCTTTATCGATTCGCTCCTTTATGTCATCCCCCGTTCCACTATAGATGTGATATTTAACCTGCGGATACTCCATATTGAAGTCTTTTAATAATTGTAAAATAACATTGGACGTTAATGATTCAACACTCCCGATCGATATGGTTCCTCCAACCAGGTTGTTTTGATCTTTAAACTCTTTCTCTGTTTTATCCGCAAGTGTGAGAATTTCTTCTGCTCTTTGACGTAGAAGCATGCCTGCATCTGTAAGTGTTATTTTACTTTTCCCGCGTATAAACAATTGAGTTTCTAAATTTTTTTCCAGATCAGCCAACTGTCTGCTTAACGTTGGCTGTGTCACATGTAAGATCGTTGCAGCATGTGTGATATTTTCTACTCGAGCTACTGTCAAAAAATATCGAAGTACTCTTAACTCCATAATTCCTCCTGATTTACGTTCATTTAAGTGTCTACTGAATCATTCATTTCTTTACTATACCTTCCTGTTAACCAGAAGAAGACAGTTGATTGGGATAATCAACTGTCTGTTGTTTCAAATAAAGAAGATTATTTCTCTGGAATGATCTCATTAACGCAGGCTAAAGCATTTAGTGTTCTAGGAAATCCCATGTAGGGAAGGCAGTGAGTTAGAGCGGTGATCATGGTTTCTTTATAATTGCCAACATTGATGTTACCCTGAACGTGTGCTTTGACTTGACTATCCGCACCTCCGAGTGCACTTAGTATACAAAGGGTAAGGAGCTCTCGTGTTTTCAGATCCAGACCTCCGCGGGTATAGAAGTCTCCAAAACAAAATGCTGAAAGATAGTCCTGTATATGCTTCTGATTTGACGGGGCATTTTCCCGGTTTTTCTCAATAATATCGCCAAAAATCTCTTTTTGAATACCAAGTCCTTTGTCAAAGCGATTATCTTCTTCAACCCGTTTCTGACTTTCAAGAGGCAGTGCAACATTTCGCTCTTTGAACACTTCATTCATTTCCGATATGGCATTTAAGGTTTTGGGGAATCCCAAATAAGGTGCGCATTGATAGATTGCTTCTTGGATCTCCGTTGGAGTCAACCCAACATTTAGCGCTGCACGAGTATGTGCTTTGAGCTGTGGCAACGTTTGATTAGTAGCCAGTACTACCAAAGTAATAAGCTCTCGTTGCTTATCGTCAAGGGCACCTTGATCGAAAATTTCACCAAATATGAAGTGACTCAATATGTCCTGAAATTCAGGATGTGCAGCATATGCCGCTGGAACTCCCTCGCCGAATAGTCTTTTATATGTTTCCTGGCTCTTTTCGATTCGATTCATATTCATCTAACCTCCTGTTTCTTTTTAGTTAAAACTAGGTGTACCCATTTTACATTGAAAGAGGAAAGAATCCATATCCTATTCATATCATTTTATTGCCTAATCCTATCAAATGATTGTTTGTTGATGAAGAAAAGCGAACAAAGCACTTGCGTGCCCTGTTCGCTCTTCTTGGTGTAGCCATATTACTGTCTTCGCCTTACTCGCCCAAGCTGTCCCAGAATGATTGGAACGCGCCTTTCTCCACTTCCAGGAATGCCGGAACATTACCATAACGAACCAGACCTTCTTCACCAAACAGAACCAGTGGGACCTGCGTTTTGTCTTCCAGCGTGAGATAGATGATCTTGCGATCTTCCTTGCCGTAGAGGTTCTCTTCCAACTCCGGGCTCGTTGCGATCGGTTTGGCAGCATTTAGCGATGAGATAAAGCTGTCCAGTGCTTCATCCGCTGCTAACGGTTGAAGTTGCTGCAATCCGTTGTTCCAGCTGTCGAACGTCTCCCATTGCGCCGAGGCGATGTTGCCTTCGATATGAAGCTTGCCGATCAGGTCGGCACCAGTACCAATGGTGATCCCGTTGTTCTTGTCGAATAACTGAGCATACACCTGACCATCGATCTCGGTGTAGGACATGATGCGGAAGTCCTTGTCATAGCCATTGACCGCATAGATGTCTGCTTCGCCAATGTTGGAAGCAAGCTCCGTATATTTATCCTGGCCGCTCAGTTCATTGATGCCACCAGTTGTAGTGCCAAGCTTCTCACCCCGCAGGTTGAGTGCATTTGCGCCTTCAAGCAATGTTGGGGACTGCGTATATACGTTTCCTCCATATACAACCAGTTGCATCATATCAGCCATCGCGCCTTTGCCCTGTGAACTCGGCAACTCCATCTTCGGAATCACGATCGGGTCAAACGACGCGCCTGGAGTCACCGCTGCCACCTGTGGTGTTGGTGCGGCTGGTCCATTGAATTGTTGCCATACACTTGGCGCAGCCAATCCAATGCTGGCAGCGATAACAACACTTGCTGCAATGTATAGTGGTTTACGTTGACGTTTTGGTCCCTGATGTTGCGTGTTTAAGGATTGCTCTACCCGTTTTTTCATTTGCTCGTTTGTTTTCATATGATCCACCGCTTTCTTGTAGTTTTGTTTGAATTGTTCTTCGTTCATTACAGTCCCTCTCCTTCCAGCTCCAGTTTTAACAGCTGTCTTCCTCGTTTCAATCTCATTTTCACTGCTGATTCGCTAATCTCCAGGATCTCGCTGATTTCTCGGATCGGATAATCTTCGTAATAATACAGATGAACCACCGATCTATACTTGACGGGCAGTGACAGCACAAGTTCGATCAGCGCGTGATCTTCAGGGTTGTCTGTTGTAAGAGGATCGACTCCCTCCAGCTTGACCTCCCGTTTGCGCCAGCCTCTGCCTAATAAGGATTTGCAATGATTGGTGATGACCCGAATCAACCATGCTTTTTGATGCTCCGCATCGTTGAACGTAGGGGCTTTTTCTATTAGTTTGATGAAGGTATCCTGAGTGGCTTCCTCCGCGTCTTCTCGTCTGCCGAGGTGCACCATGGCAATCCGGAACAGCGTATCCGCGTATGTCTCATAAACTTTCATCACATGATCGCCCAGCTGGGGCACTGATCGCTGCATGGTTGTTATGCCCTCCTTTATACCTCTAACACTCTTACGGACGGCATTTGGTCACATTTTGTTTTAGCATTTTTTTACTGGTCCATTTCATTCAAAATGCAAAAAAAGAAAGCAGCCCCATGGAGAGGAGTTGCTTTCTTCATCTTCGTCTTTATTTTCATATAAAATGCATATCGTTTCACCGATTAGAATTTCTTCTGTAAAAGCTCAATGTTGTCTTCCAAACTGCTGTCCAAGCTTACGCCTACCTTCTGCAGTTTGTTTTGGTAATATGCTTTTACATCTTCCCATTTATAGTACGGATAGGTCTTTGTTTCAATCGGGAACGCGATCTCTTCTTCATTTCTAAGCATTTTCACGAGAACATCCTTACCATTGGAATAAAGAATCCATTGAATATTTGCTCCCATTGGTGAGATAACCGAGCCATTCCAGTTTTGGGTCACGTCCTGCGGTTTGTCGATACTCACATTAGCTCCGGCGATATCCAGGAATGAAGATAGTGGAATGATGGTTTCTGCGTGAGCAAAACGAAATATACCAGCCGTGTCTTTCTGCTGAATGGACTGGTCGGTAGACACGATCAACTCTTTGACCAGAGGTGCAATGATATTCTGCGGCAGATCCGTTGACGTTAAAGATGGACCTTTTTCATAGAAATCATTGATATTGTCAATGCTCTCGTACCATTTCAACTGATTAGCCGTGAAATACCGCCCGAATTCGAAGTCACCTTCTCCTTTAATATTCGAAGATATGATGTAGAGTTCGTATAAATTAGAAGCAGCCTCGGTTGGGTTGCTGAGCTTCACTTTTCCCTTCTCATCTTTCAGTTCAAACTCTCCAGCGTTCAGCCGTTGATAGAAGTCATCAGAGAAAAATTGCAGAAGGACCTCTTTTGCATAACGCGTTCCAGTGTTCTGTGTGACATAATCCTCGTATAACTTAACCCAGTCTCCATCTTCTACGTACTCATTATACTTTGTCGCTAGGTCGTAGGGCCGTAGATAGGGGTCTTTCCCTTCTTCAAAAGCTGAAGCCAGAATGTCTACCTTGTTATCTCCCAAGCTTTCCTTTAACCCGTCAATAAACTGATCTCTGCTCTGCGGCGTTCGATCTTTGAAGGTTGCTTGTGCAATCACTTTTTTATCCGATGTAAAGAGTTCTTTGAAATTCTGCCCAACTCTGGCCCCTATTGCTTTCAGTTCTTCTCCACCCGTAGTGGATAACAATCCATAATGATCTTTTTCAACCTTCATCAGATTGCCAATTTCCTTCTTCAGCTCTTTGCCCAGATTAGTGATCTGCCCGTCCTTTTCAGCGATGTCGAGCAGTTCAAATAACGTCTTGTCGTACTTGGAACTGGATAGATGTCTGGAACCATGTCTCCCTATGTAGTTAATAAATATGGGTTCATATCCAATAGGAGCTTTTGTGTAACTTGTTTCCTTAAAAGGATATGGCGTTTTGGTACCGCGGTATCCCTGCTGATCGTTAATTTTAGCTCCAACAAATACCGATTGGGTGTTGTTATCCCAGTCTACCTCTTGCCCCAAGGCTTTACCAATCGCTCTTGCAGGTATATAAGTAACCCCATTGTAGAGAAATGATTCGCCTTCCACCCTTTGTCCCTTCACAACCACATTAGCCGATTGTTCAGAAACTTCGATCATGCGTTTGGAGCCTGCACCATAGACGTCAAACACACTTACGGACGTTAAGATGGCGAGTGATGCTACTGAAATCCCGATTTTTTTGATCATCATAATGAATAATTTTCTCCTTATTCCGCCTGATATGGGTTTATTTTCGCTCATCATACTATAGGTGTGAAGTGTCTGCGCCGTATCCATCCTATGTTAATTCATTGTAAAAGAGTACATATAAATATTGACGTAAAGTCTCATACGACAAAAAGAGCCGCTCCTTAGCGACTCTCGATCTGCATAACCGGCTATCTTGCTCCGAGACACATGAACAAAATAGTTATCACATGTCTCGCACTATCATAGCGCCCTATATATTTTTATATCTATCCCTGACTCCGTCGGATGACCTTCTCCAATAAGTGCCTCACGGTTCAAGAAGGATAAGGCTTTGCTGTCTGTAATCATTTTGGGGGAAGTACGAAATAAAGCAGTTTTCAGCGTTTTATCAATATTTCCGTTATTTTCGATATAAATTTTGCAGGAATGGCCTGCGTTGTCGGTTCCTTGGAGCATGTATCTTGCCGATAGCGTATGCGGACCACCATTCTTCCCGATGATCTGCGTATCCACTCCTCCACCCAGCACAATTCCCTCAAAGTACTTTCCGGTTACGCTGCCTGTAAAAGTAATCATGACAACCGAATCATCTTCGCTATTCTGTAAATCAAATGATTTCTCAATGTTCACATGTACCGTAAACAATTCCTCTAATTTCACGTGTTCCCACCTCCATATGAATTCAATTATAACTCTACTCACTAAAAAAAAGATTTACATATTTCCTTTAAATCATTTAAAATGGTTTACACAATGTAAAGGTTAACAAGTTGTAAATGAAGGGGTTAATGACGTACATGAGTACATTACCAAAATCAGTTCGTTTTCCACTGTTCATTCTGATGTTAAATCTGTTTATCGCTTTATTGGGGCAAGGGATGCTTATCCCCATATTGCCGGAGTATTTGAAGCTTTTTCATGCGGGAGGCACAGTAGCAGGATTTTTAGTTGCAGCCTTCGGTGCTGCTCAATTCTTCTTTTCACCTCTCGGGGGACAACTGTCTGATCGATTTGGACGCAAAAAGTTGATCATTGCGGGTATGTTTCTGTCTGTCATTTCAGATATCATATTTGCGCTGTCGACTTCATTGCCGTTCCTCTATGTCGCACGGTTTATCGGTGGAATCAGTCTTGGTTTAATGGTTCCTGCCAACCTCGCATATGTCGCCGATATTACAACGCCAGAGACACGTGCAAAAGGCATGGGCTATTTCGGCGCAGCTATGAACTTGGGAATGGTTCTCGGACCTGGTCTGGGCGGTCTCATCGCCGAGATGGGCATTCGCATGCCCTATTTCTTCGCAGCGGGTCTGGGACTGATTGCGGCCCTGATGACGCTGCTATTGCCTGAGACACTTCCCCCGGAGAAAAGAACGGTCTCCATCCGTCTTCAAAAAGGAGATCACTTGGGCAAGAAAATCTGGAGTTCTTTTAAAGTCCCCTATTTCAAATACTTGATAGTGTTGCTTGTCATGACCTTTGGTCTCATGAGTTATGAGACGGTATTCGCTCTTTTTGCAGAGCAAAAATACGGGTTCGACGCTGCGACAATCTCCATCATTATTACCTTGGGCGCGATTATCGGTATCGTTGTGCAGATCTGGCTTTTGGATTGGTTCGTACAGAGAATCGGTGAAGTTAAGTTGATCCGTCTATCTTTAATAATCACACCCATAGCTTTATTGTTAATGTTAATTAAGGTAAACCTTGTGTTTCTGTTGTTCGCTTCTGCGTTATTCTTTGCCTTTAATTCGTTTTTACGACCTTCGGTCAGCACGTTAATATCCAAAAATGCAGGAGATCGGCAAGGTTATGCATCGGGTCTGAATACTACATTTTCCAGTCTCGGCACGGTGATTGGGCCGCTGATCGCAGGACTATTGTTTGACAAAAACATAAACTTCCCGTATATTTTTGGTGCAATTATGCTACTCGCTTCTCTCGGACTGACCTTGAACGCATTTCGTTCGAAGAAAGGACAATTGTATACAAGTGAATGAAAACTGGCATCAACAATTGGGAAATAAACATCGTGATGATTTGATTGCAGCAGGTAAGGAGCTTTTTTTGAAATATGGATTGCTCCAGGTGAAGATTAAGGATGTATGTACGAAAGCTGAACTTAGCAGAGTGACCTTTTATAAACATTTCCAGTCTATGGATGAACTTCTTCTAGCCATTCAGATGCAACTGATCGAACATTTAACGGATGAGGTTAGCCGTGCTTCAACGAAGGACTTGAACGGCCGGGAACAACTCACGGTTATGTTGAATGCATGGGTTGTTTATGCCGAGAATCATCCAGACTACATCCGGTTTATTCAATTGTTTGATATCAACTATGAGATGTATGATTTTAGCCCTGAATTAAGAGAAGAGTATGATAAGTTCAACCAGAACGGGAAAGAAAATCATTTCCTGATGGACGCTTTATCCCAAGGTGTTGTTGACGGCAGTATTAAGAATCCGTCCCCTCCGCTGGATCTGGCTCAGTTTATCTTCACAACGATGATGGGCATGCTCCAGCGCATGGTAACTATTCGTGCTGCTCATGATAATTCATTGGATATGCGGATGACGGAGCAATTTGTGAAGATGCTGCTCCATTTTGTTTGTAGCGAAGAAATACCCGAGTGATGGCATGGTAGCTGGATTGATAAAACAAAAATTTGAAATAAAAAACGGATTCCGTATGCTGGAATCCGTTTTTTCTTCATTAATTAAGCGTTAATCCGTTAGTACGGGTAATTGTCCTCCAGCTTTCAGTTGACCAAGCAATACTTTGATCCCGGCAGACGTATTTGGCTCCTGCTTTCCATACACAGCAATTCCTGAGCGCACGTTCTGCAAATAGATCGTTTCGTAAGGGTTACCGAGAGACAACAGCGTGTATCGCTGATTACTCTTGTTCATCGCATTAATCAAGGTTTGATACTCACTCCAACCGAACTGGCTGGCCACATTGCGGAATTGGTAAGAAGCAAGAATGACATAATTGGCTTTGCCAATCGCCTGGAGCGTTTCATTCATGTTGCCTTGTCCAACAAGTGATATTTCAGTTTTTAACGACAGATTATTAGCGGCTTGCAACAGTTGCTTCTCAAGCTGTTTCGCCTGTTCCTGCTCAGCTGCGACAATAACAACCCGGTCGCCTTGCTTGATTAGATCAGGAAGCACGCCTTCGTGACTACTGAGTACAGTGACCGCCCGCTCTGCGATTGTCTGCTCCACTGCTCGGTGCGCCTTCGATCCGATGATACCGTTAAGCTGAGTTAGCTTTTGCGCGAGGGTTTGACTGCGTTCAAATAAACCATATTTCGCTTTCATCTCCAAGATTCGTTTCACAGATGCATGTATGGTTTCATCCTTGATCGTTCCTTTGTTCACCGCGTTCACCAGCGTTTGATGGGCCGCTGCTGAATCTTTTGGCATAAGGATGATATCAACACCTGCGGAAACGGCGCGTTCTACCGATTGATTCTCCCCAAAATGCTCTGCAATTGCATTCATGGTAAAGGCATCCGACACGATGAGACCTTCGTATCCAAGCTCTCCGCGAAGCAGTCCTGTCAGTACCTTTTTCGATAAGGTGGCAGGAATCGGCACACGTTCACCGTCTTTGAGCGAAGTGACATGTTCGTTGTCTATGGCAGGGAAAGCAATATGCGCGGTCATAATCATCTCTACACCATTTTTGATTGTAGCCCGAAACGGTTTTAATTCTACCGCATCAAGCCGTTCTCGGTTATGGGCAAGCACAGGCATACCAAGATGGGAATCTACCGTTGTATCTCCATGTCCCGGAAAATGCTTAACTGCCGCCATCACCCCTGATTGCTGTAGCCCTTTTATCGTTGCCAGACCAAGCCGTGTTACCAAGTCCGCCTTCGAGCCAAACGACCGTATACCAATGATGGGGTTATCTGGATTGCTGTTGATGTCCAGCACTGGCGCAAAATTGATCTGCAATCCCAGTGCCTTCAGCTCCTCTCCTGTCAGCTGACCAGCTGCTTCGGCTAGTCTTGCATCTCCAGTTGCACCAAGCGCCATCTGACCTGGCAGGTTCGTACCGCCTGGTATTCGCTTAATAACGCCTCCTTCTTGGTCGATGCTAAGAAATAGAGGAATGTCACCTGCTTCTCTTTGTATATCATGTGTGAACGTTGTAAGCTGCGTCACGTCTACAATATTTTTGTCAAAAAGAATAAGTCCGCCCAAGTCCTGATCATGGATCGTGCGTTTCAGCCCCTCATTAACGGTCGTTGTCGCTTTACCATTCCATTGCCTAATGTCGGGCATAAGCATCTGACCAACTTGCTCGCTTACCGTCATATAGGATATCAGTTTGTCCCAATCTTGTGTCCGAATGGCCGCTTCACGTTCGAAGCGAATTACTCTCGCCATAAATACGGCATATTCAGCACGCGTGACAGCTTGATTCGGACGGAAGGTGGCATCTGAATAACCGCCGACCAAGCCGTTTGAACTCATAATAAGAATGGGTGTTGCTGCCCAATGCCTGTCCGTGTCTGTCCATTTTGCGGCGTTCTTACCTTCCACGAGTGCATATGCCCGTGTAAGGAAGGCCGCAGTCTCTGCGCGGCTAAGTGGTGCATCCGGACGGAAAGTTCCGTTAGGAAAACCACTTGCAAGTCCATTTTTAGCAGCTATCATGATTTCTCGATGGAAAGGATGTGTAGTTGGAACATCGGAATAAGTTGTGCCTTCCACTGCTCTTTGAAGCTGATCTGAATAGAGCTCGCGCACCATAAAAGTGACAGCTTGTGCCCTTGTCACAAGTGCCTCTGGCTTGAAGATCCCATTGCCGTATCCGGCTACTGTTCCCCGTTTCGCCATATACGTGATGCCATCCTCTGCCCACTTTGAATACTTTAGATCAACAAACGTTTCTTCCGCAGCTGCCGTTCCCACCCCTATAAGCATAGAGCCAACAACGGCACCAATAATCGTCATCCATTTTACATGCATTTGTTTCACTCCTGTTGTATTCTATGGATGAATAGACGTTACTACGGTATAGTTTGTTGCGTTTTCATAAGTTCAATGAAATTATATTCAGGTCATGACTAACCCTTTACACCGCCAATCGTCATACCCTGGACAAAGTATTTCTGTAAGAACGGGTACACCATCAGAATAGGAACACTTGCAATAATGGTCATGGTCGCTCGAATCGAGGTTGGTGTGACCGCCGTTGCATTGCTTTCGGCAGACTGATAAGCATCACTTGCTGATGAAGTCGCTGAGGTCGTTGAAGTTTGCAGAATCTTCATCAACTCATATTGCAACGTGCTTAATTCTTTATTGGAAGAGTTGTACAGGAATACATCGAACCAGGAATTCCATTGTCCCACAGCTACAAAGAGTGATACGGTTGCCATTGCGGGAATCGTTAGCGGCAGGACAACGCGGATAAATGTCGTGAACTCCCCTGCCCCGTCAATACGGGCTGACTCCAGAATGCCTTCAGGAAGACCCTCAATAAATGAACGGATGACGATCATATTGAAGACACCGATTACACCCGGAATGATATATACCCAGAAGGAACCGATCAATCCAAGGTCTCGAATCAGCAGATAACCGGGGATCAACCCCCCGCTGAAATACATGGTGAATACAAAAAACATCGTAACAAACTTGCGAAGCACAAATTCCTGACGACTAACCGTATACGCGAGCATGGCTGTACAGAAGACGGACACCACGGTTCCAATGATCGTACGCAGCGCCGAGATCAGAGTTGCGTGATAAATATCGGATTCGCCAAAAATGTATTTGTAGTTGTCCAGTGTCCATACACGAGGCCATAGATATATTCCACCCCGAATGGCATCATTTGCATTATTGAAAGATACGGCAATCATATTAACAAAGGGATAGATCGTCACAATCATCAGACATACCATGAAGATGATGTTAAAAGTGTCAAACGCTCGATCCCCGGTGCTGCTATTCCGCAAGCGGGATGTGTTTCCTTTTCGCATGGCATAGGCCTCCTTTTAGAATAGTCTGCTCTCTCCCATTTTTTTCGCTATATAGTTCGCTGAGAAAAGGAAGATGAAGCTGACCACCGTTTTGAATATGCCAGCTGCTGTACCTAAGGAAAAGTTCCCCATCCCTAATCCATATTTCAGTACAAAGATGTCCAGATTCTCCGAATAGTCCATATTCATCCCGTTACCCAGCAGATATTGCGGTTCGAATCCGGATTCAAGAATACTTCCCATGTTCATGATCAACAAGATCACAATAACCGGTTTCAAGCCAGGCAGGGTGATATATAACATCCGTTTGAAGCGACTGGCTCCATCAATCTCGGCAGCCTCATATTGCGCCGGATCAATTGCCGTAATTGCTGCCAGATAGATAATGGTGTTCCAACCGACATCTTTCCAGACCTCAGTTGCCCCCAGAATACCCCAGAAGTATTCTCCTTTCCCCATCCATAGTACCGGACTGTCAATCAGGTGAAGCTTCATCAGCAGCAGATTGATAATTCCGTCTGGTGACAGGACTGTTAATACAATGCTGGAAGCAACAACCCACGAGATAAAGTGAGGCAGATAACTGACGGTTTGCACAAAACGTTTAAATATGACATTTTTCAGCTCATTCAACAAGAGAGCCAGCGTAATTGCTGTCACAAATCCCAACACCAGTTTAATGGAACTCATAACGAGTGTATTTCGCAGCACCCGGTAGAAGGTATTGTCTTCAAATAACGTACTAAAATGTTGCCAACCTACCCATTGCTGATCCGAGAAGGACCTTGCCGGTTTGAAATTCTGAAAAGCCATGGTCCATCCCCATAACGGCAGGTACTTGAAGATAAAAGCCCAGATGACAAAAGGAATACACATCCAGGCAAGCGTTCGTTGCTGCACAAGTCGCTTAAAGAACGAGTGTGCTCTGGTTCCCTTCGGACTCGAGGCTGGAGGCATCGAGTTAAGGGAGACATTAGGTTTCTCCACGGTGAACCTGCTCCTTTCCTGTGCTGTTATTCATGCGAGGAGAAGCCGGAGTTTATGCTCTGTCATCTTCTCCTGCGCATGTAACAGTTTGTTTTAAAGAGGTTGTTCAAAAAGTCCGCTTTTGATTACGAAAGACGCCTTGCGGCATCATCAGCATCGAATATGGAATTCAGCCGAAATGTCCGTTGCTCACGTAGTTTTCCCTACGCTCCGCTACTCCATTTCTAGCTTCATCCCATCTTCTTGGTACTGAAAACCGGTCTTATTGAACACGCACTTAAAGTGTTCGTATTACCATTTTCCTGCAACACGATCCTTCACAACTTTGGTAATGGTCGCTTCATAACCAGCTTTGTCCAATTTGTTCAATTCAGCCATGTAGGCATCCCACAGCTTATCAAAATTCGATGGTGCTCCCAAGATCATTTCCGGTAAGTATTTACGTTGCAGATCATCCGATTTGGTGGTGAAGATCTGTTCAGGTGATCCTTGCTCAAGGGCGATGGACCATGCGGGGAACCATGGCCGCTCTTCCGGTTTATTAAACAATTCACTAAAGGTTTGGATACCGTAGGCTTCAAGGAATTTCTTATCTCCCTCGGTGTAAGATGCCGCGGCCACTTCCGGCTGGTTGCCAGGGCTATAAGCGTTACCATCGGTTAGTGTAGATTCACCGCCATATTTCGGCCAGTCTGTCCCAAAGTAGGTGAACCCGAATTTACGGCTGAGCTCCAGATCATCATGAGCCTTGCGTTGATCTTCATTTGCATAATAGAATCGACCCTTTTCATCCACACTGTACGTCTCATCCTTGATTCCCCATTGCACCAGAACCTGATTCTCTTCCTTCAGCAAATTATCAAAATATTTGATGATACGAACAGGGTCTTTGGCATTCACCGAGATACCTGTTGCATAGTTGTTGACAAAGCCGGGAGGATCCACATACTGATCCTTGATTCCTTCATCAAACACAATCGGAAGTGGAGCGTAGCGCTTCTCATCAATGCCTGCAGAGAGCAAGTTTTTCGATGCATCCCCAATCTGCCAGCCATAATTGAAGTATCCTAACACACGACCCGAAGTCAGCTTGGCCAAGTACTGGTCTTTGTTCATCGTAAAGGATTCCGGATCAAGCATGCCTTGAGCATTGATTTCATTCAACTTCTGAATCCATTTTTTCTGGGCATCTGTTCCGGCGACAACTTTTGCCTCATGGGTAGTCATGTCGACCATGACACTGCCATCGTTCGGATAACCGGCAAGATGCATCGCTGGATTTTGCAGTGTGAAGAAGTTATTAGCCACACCCGCAAGTGACACAAATCCGATTGTCTCTGCACCGTCGACAGTTGGATGTTTTTCCTTATAATCCTGAATTAGATCAAAATATTCATCCAGTGTAGTGATCTTGGGATAATCAAACTCTTTGAGCACAGATCGTTGAATCCAGAAAGCTCCTCCGCCCACATTTGGGCTACCTGAATACTCACCCTGATTAGCCGTATAAGGCAGGGCATAGATTTTTCCATCTTCGGCATTTTTCATTTTATCGAAATATGGTCCATACACCCTTTTGATATTAGGACCGTATTCCTCAATCAGATCATCCAGCGGAATATAGGCACCGGCATCCAGTAACTTGGACATCTCACCACTGGAGCTAATGACATCAGGATAGTCTCCACTGGCAATCATGACACCGGCTTTTGTAGCACTATCACCTACCAGATATTCCATCTTCCAGTCCACACCCGTCTGCTCTTGCAACGCTTTACCGATGGTTGTTTCGCTTGCCAGAACATCCTTCTTGCCTGGAGAGAACATGTAATACGAGAACGTGACTGGACTGTTCTCATCATCACCTGTGGCTGAAGGCGCTGATGACGAACTGTTCTGACTGCACCCAGCCAGCAAAGCTGTTAGTAATACAGCTAAACCCGCTGTTCTAAATTTTGGTTTTAACATGTGAATATTCCCCCGTTCCGTGTTTTCTCTCGTGGATTACACTCACCATTTGCCAGCTACACGATCCTTAACTGCCTGTGTTATCGTAGCTTCGTATGTTTTCTTGTCGAGTTGATTCAATTGACTCATATATTCATTCCATGTGTTCTCGAAAGTGGAAGGCGAATCCATAATCATTTTGGGTAAATATTTCTTCTGGAGGTCTTCTGCCTTGGTGATAAAAATCTGTTCAGGAGAGCCCTGCTCCAGTGCAATAGACCAAGCAGGAGACCAAGGACGCTCATCCGGTGTGCTGAATAGTTCTGTGAATGTCTCCACACCATATTTCTCTAACAACAGCTTGTCACCGTCCGTGTAACTAAAGGTAGCCACTTCTGGTTGGTTGCCCGGTCCATAGGCGTTGCCATCCTCCAGCACGGAGTTATTCCCGTAACGAGGCCAGCTGTAATTAAAATAGTCAAAGCCGAATTTACGACTTAATTCTGGATCTTCATGTGCCTTGCGTTGGTCATCATTTTCAAAGTAAAAGCGACCCTCATCATTCACACTATACGTCTCGTTCTCAACACCCCATTGAACCAGAATCTGGTTTTCTTCCTTGAGCAAATTATCAAAATATTTAATAATTCGCACGGGATCTTTAGCATTTACGGTAATTCCCACACCGTAGTTGTTCACAAAACCTGGCGGGTCCACATACTGGTCTTTGACACTGTCATCAAATACGATCGGGAGAGATACGTATCGTTTATCGTCAATACCAGCCTTCTTGAGGTTGTTCGTTGCATCTCCAACTTGCCAGGAGTAACTGAAATATCCCAGCACCCGACCGGACGTCAACTTGGCGAGATACTGATCCTGGTTCATTGTGAAGGATTCTGGATCAAACATCCCCTGTGCGTTAACCTCGTTCAGCTTCTGAATCCATTGTTTCTGATAATCAGATCCGGCTACCAGTTTGGCTTCATGACTCTGCATATCCACCATCACACTGCCATCGTTTGGATAACCTGCCAGATGCATAGCCGGATTTAGCAGGGTGAAAAAGCTGCCCGATTCACCAGCAAGTGTGGCGAAGCCGATGGTTTCTTTTCCATCGATCTGCGGATGCTTTTGCTTGTATTGCTCAATCAAGTCAAAATATTCGTCCAGCGTTTTGATCTTGGGATAGTTAAACTCTTTTAACACAGCACGCTGAATATAAAAGCCGGTCTGAAAATTAGGCTCTGACACATAACCGATGTTGGCAGTGTATGGCAAGAAGTATATCTTTCCATCCTCCTGTCTGAATTTGTCCATATAAGACCCGTATACCCGCTTGATGTTAGGCCCGTATTGATCGATCAGTTCATCCAGCGGGATAAAAGAACCTGCATCCATCAATTTGGCCATTTCACCACTGGAGTCGATGATGTCGGGGTAATCCCCACTCGCAATCATTACACCTGCCTTGGTTGCACCGTCGCCCACCAGATATTCCATCTTCCAGTCAACGCCTGTTTGCTCCTGTAGCTTCTTGCCAATGGTCGTGCTGCTTGCCAGAATGTCCTTCTTGCCACCGCCAAACGTGAAATATTTAAAGGTGACCGGGGTGTTGTCATTACTGTCAGGATAAGAGGCTTCCGGGCTGGCTTTATTACAACCTGCCAGGGTTACAGCCAGTAAAATGGCCAGACCTGTTATAATGTTTTTTTTTCTAAACATGTAGCAAATGCCCCCTTAAAGTATTGTTTGTGTCTTTAAGCCTTCTCAATATATCAAGATAGCGCTTTCAAAGTTACCCATGAAAGTGTACCTCCTACTTTGAAAAGTATATCCCTCGTATTTAGTCGCCTGGCATGGCTGATGGATCAAGTGGGAGCTTAATTTGGATATGCGTACCTTCTCCTTCCCATGTCTGGATGTCGAATGTAAAGTCATTTTTATAACAAAGTTTTAAGCGACTATACGCATTTTTCATGCCAACATGCTCTCCCATATCGGTGTTTTGATCCAGGTAACTTAACAACTCTTCCAATTTTGCTTGTGACATCCCTATACCGTTATCCGTTAGTCTGATATGGAGCTGGTCATTTTCCATTGAAACGAAGAGTTGAATGATGCCTACTCCCGGAGATGACTCAATTCCATGAATACTTGCATTCTCAACAAAGGGAAGGATAACCATCTTGGGGATTCGGTACATCAGTACCGCAGGATCTGCCTCAATGGTATATTGGAGTTTTTCTCCAAAGCGGTATTTTTGAATTTGCAAAAAACTCTCGATGAGTTCCAATTCTTCCTTCACTGTCACATCATTCTGATTCCAACTAATCGACTTGCGGAACATCTTGGCCATATTATGCACGATTTTGGCAGTCTCTTTCTCACCTTTGATGAGGCTTCGCATACGTACCGACTCCAGCGTATTAAACAAAAAATGTGGGTTGATCTGACTATGGAGCGCATGAAGTTGTGCTTCCTGCTGCTTCAACTCCAGGTCTTTCTTTTGGATGTCGGCGAGATATACCTCATGAATCAGGTTATGGATCGTCTCGGTCATTCGATTAAATTCCATCGTGAGTTGACCTATTTCATCTCTTGCATCTTCAGGCGGAATCGTCTGGAAATTCTGTGTTTTTACTTTTTTCATATGTTTTAGAATACGCACCAGCCTGACATGGATGGATCTGGACATCGCCGCGATGATAATAGAAGGCAGGACAAAATTAATGCAAGCCAGCCATACGACGAAAGAACGGGACTTCCGCACCTCCTTCAACACAATTTCTTCATCCATCACTCCATGCAGGGACCACCCTTCCAGATAGTTAATACCTGTATACGTAAGTTCAAAGGGAATCATTTTGTTCGGAAACTGGATCTCGCTGTAACGTTTCCCTATCTGAGCTTCTTCTGCTGTAGGATCATTTGAAAATTGGATGTGTCCCCCCGGATCAAGAAGATACACTTTTCCATCAAATCCGCTGTTGTGGAAATACTGCTTGATCATATCCATATTCAGGTCAATTTTAAGTAACTGCTCTCTCCCCCCAGTGTCCAGATTGTCGAGCCTTTGAACCAGACTTAACATCTGATCCGATGAGATCAATGCCGGATAAGGGGCGGAGTATGCCTGAAATTGAACGTACCAGTCCGAGTTGCGGACATCGTCAGTTAAACGATCAATATAACCGGAAGATAAAATGGTAGAATTATCGGTATACACTTGATACCAGCGAATTCCCTGATTCATTTGACCGGAGAATTGCCCTTTTAGATAGGAATTATAAGCGTCAATATACTCAAAATGACTTTGAAATGAACGGGAGATGGTGTCATTGAATACAGGGTCAGTATATAACGAATAAGAGAGGCCGACGCCCTGATCAATGGTTACTCGCAGGTCGTTCTTCAGATTGTTCAAGGCCATGCCTGCATCACGAGTTTTCTGACTACGAATATTGGCGGATGTGACATTGTAAAACACCACATTGGTAACAACGATGGGAATAAATACAGATAAGACATACATAAGCAGTAGCTTATCTCGAAGCTTCATGTAATTCAGGTTCCATCTTGGCATTGTGCACCTCGCTGCTCATTTCCCATAAGGAGATTGCGATACTCTGTAGGCGATAACTTAACCAGTTTCTCAAACTGGGTTACAAAATAATCCGCATTCTGAAATCCTACACGTGCAGCAACCTCGTACATTCTCAGATCCGTCTGGCGCAATAACTTCTTCGCTTCATGAATCCGCAGGTTGAGCAGATAGTCATTGAAATATTGATTGTAGCTTTTGCGGAATAATCGCCCAAGATAAACGGGATTCATATAGAAGAGCGCAGCAATGCTTTTGAGATTGATGTTCTCGGTATAATTTGCATCAATATATCGTTTGATCTTGCTGATATCCCCTTTGGATCGTTCCATCCGCAGATGAGAGACATAATCCTCGGCTTCCTCCAGCGCGATGAGAAAAGCATCTTTCAATAGTCGTAAATTCCAACCTTCATGACTTTGTTGTGCCAGCTCCTTCAGTTGTTGCAACCCTTCATCATTACCACCCATTTCGTGGACCACAGCGAGAATACCCGTTATATAACGCAAAAGAGAACCCGATACAGCCTGAGAAGAAAATCGATTCATATGAAACAATTTGAATTTCTCTTCTACAATCTTGTGGTAAGCTGACCTATTCCCCTCTTCCAGGCTCAGAATTAATTGATCCACCTCGTCCTGGTATACATTGAAAACAAACAGTGGTTTGTCCTTGATTTCCGTATAACGTACGACACCACCAGTTTCAGCATATTTATGCTTGGCTGCTTCTTCAGCCGCCATAAGGGATTGTGTGACATCACCAATTTCTTTGACGAGTGTTCCTGCGTAAAGACCGATATCCAGGTTGAACCTTTTGCTCAGTGTTATATGAATATTATGCAGGTTATCCTGTAACGCCGAGTCTCCTTGATGATGATCAGGCCACAACAGTAATAAAGCAAACGTGCCGCGTTGTTGCTCACTGATGAACATTTTACATAAATTACTCTCCAGAGAATGTACTGCTTCACGTAGCTGTTCAATCGTAATTTTAATTGCATCTAATCCGGTCTGAAGTTCAATCAAAGTTATGAGCAGACTGGAGTTACGATTGATGCCAAGCATCTCGGCATATCGATGTTCATCCTCCTTCTGTACATGGCCTTTGATCACATCCTCCAGCATGATGTTACTGGCCTGTCCCTCAGTCCAAAGAATATGTTTTCTTTTATTGCAAATCAGATTAGCTGACTTCTGCAACGTCGCCGTCAGTTCTTCATCATCAATAGGCTTCAGGATATAGTCATGAACACCGTACCTGATTGCCTGCTGTGCATATTTGAAGTCATGATAACCACTGATGATAATGAACACAGGTTCCAGATGTGGTATTTTCTCTACGGCACGTATCAGTTCCAGTCCATCCAGGATTGGCATACGGATATCTGTAATAATCACGTCTGGTTGCAGGCTTTCAATCAGATTTAATGCCTCTACACCGTTCTCTGCCTCTCCGATAATCTCCATATTAAGATCCATCCAATTTATGAGTTCATACAGCCCCTTTCGTATATACATCTCGTCATCTACCAGTAATACTTTTAACATCCGTGTGTCCCCTTTCCTCCAACGAAAATAAACCGCCGGTAGCGTGTCTCCCTATCGGCGGAATCTAGTATGGTGACTGTTGTAGTTATTGCATAATACATTCATTCATGTCGTGCATAATCCCAATAGTCGCCAACGAGGCCTTCAATGATCGATCCACTAGCCCATGGCATCAGGCAAAACCAGGTGCTGGCTGGCGTACCATCCGCATATTTTTCAGTGACCAGTCCTTCCGAATGACAGAAGCGTTCAGACATCCATCCTTTTTTGCCATAGCCGAATTCTTGATCATAACGATTATAGGTCTGACAACCCCACCCGATGGTGTCCATCATACGTTGACGAACATAATTCTCTTCCCGCTGTCCAACATAATACAACAGCTCATCCACTAGATTGCTGGACATGGGGTGAATATGCGGATTAGCTACTGAAGTAACACTTCCCCCGGAACTGGACCAGCCTAATGTACTGAGTGGAGGAATCTTAATAGGTGAGTTGTAACAAAATTTGAAGCTGAATTCATAACTGATCGCATCTCTCATGTGATCTAGATATAGCTCGTCACCGGTCAACGCGTGCAGAAACCGAACAGCTTTGATGTAAGCCAGAATACCTTCCGAATCAACTGCCTTGTCCGCATCCAGCGGAGCGCCGTAACATTCCATGTGTTGCACATAGGTGTTGTAATAGTGGGCTTCACTGCGTCTGAGCTCATCCAGAGAAGATTCATCATGGGTTAACCAACAGTAATATGCCTTGGCAGCAAGACACCAGACCCCACTAAAGGCATCATATTCAAGACCTGCTCCGGTTCGCTCTGACAAAATGGTGGGATATTCTCCATCCGTATTCTTCGTGCACTCCAGACGATCAAGTACTTGCTTGACGTAAGCAAGCCAATCATCATGACTCACATTTCGAATGCGCTTCTCATAATCGTAACTTTTCAGAATGTAGAACATCGCTTGAGCTACAAGGTAAGAGGAATGTCCTGGGGTACGCATGCCGTCGAACCACCAGCCTTTAACACTCCAGATCCCATCCTGATAAGCGTCATACGGAAGTCCGGATTCGGGATTCATGGCATTCTCGATAATATTGGTAATACAGGATAACGCCTGCTGTCGCATGGGCTCATTATTCAGGCGCAGTGCGGCCATAAGCATTGGTGCAGCTATGGTCATACCATTTGTCCAACTGATTGAGATAATTTTGTTGTATCGGTAGCCACCGGTTTTAGCAGCATCTTCATATACAAATGTGGAATAATGACGATCCTCCGTAAGCCAGGCATGTTCATAGATGGCATTGGACAAATCCATTACCGTTGTCTGAATGTCACTTCCTTCTCTTGGTTTTTCGTGATACCTTTTATAGATTGTTTCCAGTGCTGGATTGATGCCCAGTTCTGATTCAGACTCGTAGTTATATAGTTCAAGTGTGAGCCCGACCGATTCACCTGCCGCAAGTTCAAAACAGTTTTCTCCAAGGGCAGCTCGCTCATGGACAAGTCTGGATTTGATAAATAACAACGGAGCATTCTCATATCCCAGCGTATATCCGACCGTACCCTTTTCAATAGAACATGTGAATCCCCCATATTGCACAAAGTTTCCTTCTATTTCTGGATACCATTGCTGCTTCTGGCTTCCTGTATTGATCCAGTAGGGACTTGCACTTAGACCAACAATCCGACCTTCATCATAGATAAATGCAGCTGGATGAGACAGACGATCACTTCTTACCATCCACCAGGGTGATGAAGGACGAGAAGGACTGCCCTCCCTTAGCCTGGGGAACTCATTTGGAACATTCTGAGGCGCTTCGCCCCGGTTGCGGCCATACATAAATGCAGGCAAAAAAAATCTCGGATTCTTTTTGTCCAACGGCATTTCCACATGAACAACTCCTGTCCAGGCATTCTGTCCCTCGTTGTAAATCTGAATGTCGGCTTGCCACGGGTCTTCTGCACTACCGTTCCCGCTTATTACTTTTACGTCAGCTTTAAGTTCATGCTTGTCCAATGCCGTGTACTCTACGTTGTCCTGCACTCTACTTCTAGCCGTGAAAATCAGATCCATCTTTTCCTCCAATCGCGTTGTACACACCTGAGTGGAAACGCTTGCAATTATGTATCTATCATGCTAGGATGGTTACATTTTATAGGTTCACGTCTGCAATTTCATTGCACAAACGGCTATATTTATTGCGCGAAACGACAAGGAGGTCATATATCTGATATGAATGAGACTTCAGAATACCTGTTTGATCCAATCCAGAATGAGCTGTTGTACCTTCATCGCACCACCACCACGTATAATATGGGAACGTTTTATCATCGACATAATGCATACGAACTCTACTTATTTCTTCGTGGCAATGTAAACTTCTATATTGAGAACCGTTGTTACCATTTGCAACGTGGAGATCTGCTCGTTCTTAACCCGGAGGAGATGCACCGTTCCTTTGCCTTGGACAAAAACGAATATGAGAGAATCACCATAAATCTGAAAAAGTCATATCTGAACCGCTTGTCTACTTCAAGCACCAACTTATCCGCATGTTTCGACTACCGTCCCAAGGGTAAGGGTAATATCGTACATCTTGAAGAGGACGAACTTCAACGAGTGCTACAATTAGCTGGCGAACTTGAACAGTGTCTCTCATCAAGTGACTATGGAGCGGATATTCTGGGGAATATTTTGATTACACAGCTACTGCTTCTAACGAATCTAACTTTTCAAAATACGGATTTTGTTGCAATGGATATTATGCCTGAACTAGTTCGAAACACGATGGATTACATTGAATGTAATCTGACGAGGCAACTGACGCTCAAACAATTGTCAGAGGCTATGTTCACGAATAGCAGCTATATTAGTCGACAATTCAAAAAACATACCGGACTCACGATTCGAGCATACATTCTTAGTCGCCGTATAGAGCTGTCGAAATCTTATTTAATCGAAGGTTTAAGTATTACAGAGGCCTGTTATCAATCCGGTTTTGGAGATTATGCCAATTTTATTCGCAGCTTCACCAAGCAGGTCGGCACTTCACCTGGTAAATTTGTTAAATATGGAAGTCTTCTTTAAACATGGCATTGAGCAAAAACACGCCAACTCTTGCCTATATCTTATCTCAGCAAAGAAAAAGAGCGAATTCGCCCGACAATTTTGTCAGCGGGTATTCGCTCAGGAATCGGTAAGTTCTTATTTGTTATTCCATTTATCCCCTTTTAATTCAATCATAGCGTTGGGGCCAGAAAAGGTTAATTCTATCTTTTGGTCCAGATAGGATAAGGTTACTCTTGATTCTGCAGTAGAGCGAATTCTGGTACTGAATAGACGACCATTTTCCCATTCCAGATCTATTTCAAATCCGCCACGAGCCCGAATACCACGAATATATCCTTTTGGCCACCCTGCTGGTAAAGCAGGTAACAATCTGATTACTTCGTTATGACTCTGGAGAAGCATCTCTGCTATCCCTGCAGTACCTCCAAAGTTCCCATCAATTTGAAATGGAGGATGGTCACAAAACAGATTGGGTAACGTGGAGGAACGTAGAAGTTCCACGATGTTATCGTGTGCAAGTTCCGACTCCTCTAATCGTGCCCACATGTTGAGAATCCACGCCCTGCTCCATCCTGTGTGTCCACCACCGTGTTCCAGTCTTCTGTCGAGTGTTACACGAGCTGCCTTGGCCAGATCAGGCGTTGATTGCAACGTAATTTGCGTTCCAGGATGCAAAGCGAATAAATGGGAGATATGTCTGTGGCCAGGTTCCAATTCATCATAATCGTTACTCCACTCTTGGATCTGGCCATGTTTTCCAATGGAGGTCTCCGGTATTTTGGTTAAAGCACTGCGGAGTACTTCTCCAAATTCCTGATCTTCTTGCAATATTCGGGTACTTTCAATGCAACGCGTGAAGAGTTCTCTAATAATCTGATTGTCCATTGAAGCACCAAAACATAAAGCCCCCGACTCTCCATTATCTAATATATAGCGATTTTCCGGTGAGGACGAAGGACATATCACCCAATTGCCGGAAGGATCCTCTATTAGATAATCCAGAATAAAGATAGCCGCATCTTTCATCGTGGAGTAAGCTTTTTTGAGAAATTGAACATCCTTATTATATTCGTAGTGGTCCCATAGATGTAATGAAAGCCATGCTCCTCCCATGGTCCAAAACGTCGATGTCATGCATACATCCTGCGGAGCAGCGTCTGCCCAGATATCCGAGTTGTGATGAGCAACGAACCCCTTGCATCCATACATGGTTCTAGCGGTTTCCTTTCCCCGGACTTGCAGTCGATCTATAAAATCAAACAATGGAACGTGACATTCAGACAGATTGCAGCTTTCTGCAGGCCAGTAGTTCATCTGTGTATTAATATTAATCGTATATTTGCTGTCCCATACAGGAAGCATGTCTTTATTCCATATCCCTTGAAGGTTTGCCGGTAAAGAACCTGGACGACTGCTTGAGATAAGCAGATAGCGACCAAATTGAAAGTATAGACTCAGCAGTTCCGGATCATGCTGACCAGCTCTAAGCCGCTCAAGACGCTGATCGATTGGAAGTTCAGAACATATCACATCTTTATTTTCATCTTCGAGATGTATATCCATCTTTTCGAATAAGGATTGATAGTCCGAGACATGATCGGCTAGCAGTTCGCTATATGGTTTTGCGGAAGCAGTATCAATCCTGCGGAGGCACTCCACTTCGAGTTGTTCCTTAGGTACTCGGAAATCCGTGCAAGCCGTGATTAGAATAGTCGCTGAATCACCATTCTTCAGAGAAAGCTGACCGCTTGAATAATGAACCTGCCCCCCTTCAGATATAAGGCGAATCGCACAACAAAATCGGATTCCTTCTTCTCCCCCACTTCTTCCCCGAATGATCAAGTTATTCGTTCCACGCTTCTCGATCCGGTCCAGATAGGATTGGAAACCAACAGGATGCTTAAGAATATCTGAATAGGATGTTGATTCCAGAACAGCTCCCCTGCCAAAAACAGTGGAGAAAGATAACTTTCCAGGCACGCTTGATTTGAGATGAACAACGAGCACTTGATCCGGGTAGCTAGCAAAATAATCACGGCTGTAAATGGATTGATCTGCGGTATAATGCACGTTTACCTTGCCTTGTTCCAGATCGAGATGTCTTTGATATCCATTTGGTTCATGTTCACTGTGATCCATAGCGATATAGAAGTCCCCTAATGGCTCATAATGTCTTTGCCCGTCAGGAACACCTACCAGAGTATCTGCTGCGAGTTCTTCTGCTTCCCTAATCTTACCGTCAAAAATCAGGTTTCTGATCTGAGATAAAGATTCAAGTGCTTGAGGATTATTCCGCTGCATCGGACCACCATACCACAGACTATCTTCATTAAGCTGAATTCTCTCGATCTGTGTTTTCCCAAAAATCATGCCTCCAAGAGTTCCATTTCCGATAGGCAATGCCTCTTCCCATGTCCCAGCAGGTTGATTAAACCAGATATTTTTGGTCTTCACGTTAAAACCTCCAACGAATTATAATTCCTCACATTTTCATGTTTAGTGTGTTCCGTTTGTATGTTCTTTCAGTGTACTGTAATCTCTTAAGCATCTAAATGAACAAAATTAACTTGAATTATCACAATCTTATCCCAACATTAGAGGTGTAATCGTGAATTCCGAAACTGACAGTACAAATTCTTTGTTCTGGACAGGGAAGTTTAGCTATTGGCAATAAAAAAAAGCCGCTATAATAGCGGCTCTGTTTCGTTCATTTAGTTAGCTTACGTGAAGCTTGGCATAAGTTATAAGATATTTTGCTCCATTTGTTGCATGAATTGTCTCAATATCAGCCGATCTTCCGAAGAAATGGATTGAAGTAGTTTCTCTTGCTGCTCTCTCCATTTATGCTCAACCGGTTTTTCTAATTCTTTGCCCTTATCGGTTAGAAAGATACGCATGATCCTTGCATCCTGTACATCACGCTTGCGATATATAAATCCGTTCTGCTCCAGTGATTTGACCATGTTTGTAACCGTTGGTGGTTCGCATTTCATATGTTCACTTAGTTGCATCTGTGTTACCCCATCACCCAACCACAGCCGGTACAACAGATTATCTTGTCCTACATAGAGATTAAGTTCCCGAAGAGATTCACTATAATTTCGTCGCATTTGGGAGGAAATTCGATCTAAAGACTGTCGAATTTCACAATCTACTGTATCTGTCATGAACGATCCCTCCCTACATCCGAATTATATTTAGCAGACTAAATGTATCATGGAGATATACAGGTGTCAATTCACCTTAGTGTCGTCTTTAAGGGCCTTTTCCTATCCAAGTTTCACCGGAAAGATTGGTTTAGTCCTTATTTTTTGGCAAAACCTTGCTTGTTCAAATAGGTCATCATTTGCGGTTGAATACTTCTCTCGAGGTGATCCTGGATATGGTCACTCCATCCTTTTACTTTTTTTACGGTGAAAGGGGCTCTCGTCGGACGATTTTCATAATACTTCAGCATGGTCTCATCATAGATTGCTAATTTCTCTTGATCCATTGGTTGGTATTGATTATCAAGCAATACCATGGATTGAGGGAGTCGAGGTTTCAGTTCCGGCTTATCTCCAGCTGGATTACCGATACATAACCCCACCAGAGGGATAACATATTTAGGTAAATTCAATACGTCAGATAGTTCACTAATATTAGCTCTGACCGCACCAATGAACACTCCGCCAAGTCCCAGCGATTCAGCCGCGGTTAACGCATTTTGTGCCATCAGGCCAGCATCGAATGAACCAATCAACAGAAATTCAATATATTCAATATCCACATCCGGAGCGATTTCATGATTTCGGTTGAAATCTGCACAGAAGATCCAGAATTCTGCCGCTTCTTCAATATAGGGTTGATCGACACACAGATGTCTGAGTTTTTTTCGAAGTACTGGATCCGTGATGCGTATAATGGATACCGCCTGCAGAAGACTGAACGATGAAGTTTGATTTGCTGCCTGAAATATTGCATCTATTTGTTCCTCAGTTAGGGGTTGAGATGTGTAAGAACGAAACGATGTATGGTTATGAAGCAATTCAATTGTGTTATTCATTAAAAAGCTCTCCTTTATTCGTTGATTCCATGTTCCTGCAATCCGTATTCGTAAGGAACGCCCATATTCTCGCGTAGTGTTTTTCCTTCATATTCCTTATGGAACAAACCCCGTTCCTGCAAGATAGGTACTACCTGATTCACAAAATCTGCAACGCCATCAAAAGATACATCGGGCACGACTGAGAATCCGTCACATGCTTCAGCCAAAAACCATTCTTCCAAGAAGTCAGCAACCTGTGTCGGGGTGCCTGCAACAACCGGATGATAGTTGATGACCCCGTGAGCGAGAACATCCCTTACAGAGAGTCCTTTTTTTAATAACTTTAAGGCTCTCGGAGAACGTGGGTCCATGGGGTTGGCATATGCATTTTTCAACAAGTCTGGCGCTAAAGGTTGATCTATATCTACTGAGTTTACCGATAAGGGTAAACCAACCATGGAGCCGAGGTAACTTACCCTGCTAGGGATTTCCTGGGGATTAAAACTCATAAGCTGTTTCCGACGATCCAGAGCTTCTTCCTCCGTTGAAGCCAGAGAAAACATAAAACCTGCAAACATTTTGATATCATCGGGGTTTCGACCAAAACGGGCAGCACTTTGCCTTATGGCTTGTCTGTGTTCACGGGCAGACGTAATATCATAAGGATTGGCGTACACTCCCGAAGCATATTTCCCAGCTAATTCTAAGCCTTCACCTCCTCCCCCTGCCTGGAAAATCACTGGCTGCCCTTGCTCAGAGGGCGGAATGGGCAAAGGACCACGAGATGCATAATATTGACCCTGAAGGTTAATAGGCTGGATTTTGTCCATATCCGCAAATTCCCCTCCTTCTACATCTAACGTCCAAGCGTCTGGTTCCCAGCTCCCCCACAAGGCCTGAACAATTTGTATACTTTCATGCGCCTTGTCATAGCGCTCTTGGCGATTTTCAACCCGGGCACCGAAATTAGCAGCCGCTAGGGGGTCGGATGTGGTAACCGCATTCCATCCCACACGTCCATGACTGATAACATCCAGTGCTTTGAACTGACGTGCAATGTTGTAGGGATAGTTAAATGTTGTAGAGAGTGTAGCCACAAGCCCGATGTGTTGTGTCTCTCTTGCTACTGCCATCAGTGCCAACATGGGGTCCATAGGGAACATAGGCGTCTGTGGGCCTAAATTATTGGATAATCCTGGAGTGTCAGCGATGAAAATCATTTGAAATTTTCCTTGTTCAGCTAATTTAGCCCGTTCTACATAACTATCCATATTGGTGTAAGCTGCAGGATCCGTGCCAGGCATTCTCCATGCGCTAAATTCGGCTCCATAACCCGAAACCATCTGTAAAGCCAGTTGCATTTCACTTCTTTTTTTCATACGATTTTCTCCTTCGTTCTGGACAGGCACAGATATGTGTGCCCTTACAATAATGCGAATATATTTAGCATGCTAATTATCTGGATGGATCGAATTTTGTTCCGTTTAGTGAGAATTATAGATATTGACGTTCACCGGTCTGGGCTGATTTCTCGACGGCATCCAGTAACTGATGAAGCTTCACCGCATCCGCGAAAGTAGGTGCTAAGGTAGTACCTTCTTGAATATCTTTGGCAAACTTACGATAGGCCTGAGCCATGTTCAGAACAATTCCGGAGTCGTTATATAGAGAATGTGGAGCCGAGTAATAGGCATCGGGAATGGGTAGTTCACGAAGCTCGTTGTCCGTAGATCCTGCACCGCGTAAATGGTGTGATCCGAATTGAATGGATGCAGGAGCGCTCAGAACAATCGTGCCATTGTCTCCGAAAATTTCAAGTGTGAGTCCTGTCTGATGTTTGACTCCACCTTGAATATGAACGCTGCCTGCTGCACCATTAGTCAATTTTCCTGTAATCATGATCTGATCATCCGTTGTTTTCTTGATGACTTTCTGAATATCTACCAATTCAACTTCTGGAAACTGTTGAGCTGTGGTGGCAGACAATTCTGTAAAGTCCCCAAGCATGTAAGTGAAGGCATCCAGATTATGGCCCCCTACAATGGTCAGCAAGTTCCCTCCAACTTTCCGGTCATACAAGTACGCACTCGACTTGTCACCAACGCCACCCATGCCATCTATAGAGATCTTCAGGTTGGCAGACAACACTTTACCGACATAACCTTCTGCCAATAAATCTTTAACATAATGAACGGCCGGGGCTTGTCTAGCCTGTAATCCAATCGCATTTGGCAGTTGTGCGGATGCTACCCATTCCTGCATTTCAAGCGCTTCCTCTGTATTCGACCCCAGTGGCCATTCACAATAGATTGGTTTGCCCGCAGGAGCGATGGCTTTAACGGCGTTATAATGTTCCTTGACGTTAATACTGACAACGACCATATCCACATCAGGATGCTGAGCCAACTCCTCCATATTGTCAAAGCCGTGATCTGCATAGAAAGCTTCTGCGCTTTTCTTTGCACTCACCATATTACTTGTCCCAACCGCTGTAAGCTCGAACTCATCCAAATGCTGAATAGCTGGAATATGTGTTCCACTTGCCCACCCGTTATTAATGGATGCCCCTATGATACCTGTACGAATTTTTTTACTCATTGTTAAACATCTCCCTTGTTAAAATTTACAGTATGATCGAATATCGGTTTGTCTCCAGCTCTTATCAGTCACTCATTTCTATGATATATTTATTTAGCTTGCTAACTATTCAATCGAGATAACATTAATTATTCTTTCATACTTTAGGTAAACTAAAATTGTTTTGGTGTTGACACCATCATAGGTGTATTTGTTTTATTAGCAAAGAGGGCAATTTAAATGAACATAGTACATCTTTATGTACCTTTGGATCAGGAGTGATATGAATGAGAGTTTGCAATGAAGGATTTGAACAAGAGTTTATAGATGGAAAAAGTGACATGTACGCCATTGCTTTTACTCAGAATCTCCTTTCTGGGCGTTGGAAATATTTTATCTTATGGTACCTAAAAGACGAAACACGGCGATATACGGATATCAAAAAATTCCTTGGAGATCTGTCTCAAGGCTCCCTCACAAAGCAGCTTAAAGAGTTGGAGAATGATGGTGTTATACATCGTGATGTTTATCCGGAAGTTCCTCCACGAGTTGAGTATTCGTTAACAGACAAGGGAATGAAGTTACTACCGATCCTTGAAAAGATGGAGGACTTTGGAAAAGAATACGGCTAAACAACTTAAACTAGGCTTCCATATTACTTATCTTTGTTAAAGGGGGGATGATATGTTTTTCTTCTTTTTCTTTCTGTCACTTGGGATGATTGGTTTATTCTTTGGAGTTAGAGCAATGAGACGACCCAATTCATGGCCTTTTAATCGTACGAAGGATGAACTTCATGAATACGATATGATGGGCATCAAGTTTAGAGGCGTTTTTCTCCTTGCTTTTGGTACTGTTCTGACTATTGCTTCTTTCAGACTTCTTCTTATTTAATAAAATTCTAAAAAGCCGCTAATATAGCGGCTCTCCATCGGGCCTTACTCTGGTCCCGCTCAATATTGTGATATCAACTATTAATCCTATGGTTTAATATTAGCTTGCTGACCATCAGGAGCCACCGACTTATCGTTCGTCTTCATACCCCTGCGCTTCTTGTACCCTTTAAATATGAAATACCCCACTATGATTAAGATAATCGGCATTCCGTACAGTAATAGAATATAGAAACTGAACAGCAAAAGTACGATTATCGATCCATCTATTACATTCAATATGTGCACTCCTTTATCAGTATCACTGGCTGATTTATTACTACTTTACTCAATAATTATTTTCTCATCTTCATACGTAAAAAATATTATTCATAGAAAAAACATATTTTTTCTTATGTTAATTGTATAGACAAATAAAGTTGCTATTATAGCAACTTTATTAAAAAACACAATTTAGATTTCTTAAACATTTTCAGGCTCATAAATTCCGTAACCATTCTTGCCATTCTTTTTAATCTTGTACATAGCTCCATCCGCATGTCTCAGAAGTTCGGAAGGCTCCTGTCCATGCTTGGGAAATAGGCTGATACCAATACTCATCGAAAGGTTGATATAGTTTCCGGCAATTTTGAAATGGGTACTGAATGCAGCTTCCAATCTTTTGGCGATGACTTCAGCATCCTGATCATCTTTCAGATGGCTTAAAATGATGAATTCGTCCCCGCCAAGCCGAGCTACAGTGTCCGCACTTGGAATTGTTTCGCTTAATCGCTTTGCCATTTCCAGCAACACTTGATCGCCAACATGGTGTCCATATGTATCATTCACTTGTTTAAACCCATCAGCATCCACAAACATGACGGCTAGTTTGTTATGGTTTCTTTTGGCATTACTGATGGCCCAGGCAAGACGGTCATTATAAGCAAGACGATTAGGCAGACCGGTAAGTGGATCATGCAAAGACAAATGCTTGCTGATTTTCTCGGAGATTTTGATTTTGGCGTACTCCGTCTCCAGTTCTTTGATCAGATTTTTAAGTTTATATACCCTGGTATTGGTGTTAGTCATGTCAGTAATCTGAATAAGGGCATAACTCCGATCTTCATGATAGAGCGGTTCAACATGCATATTTTGTCTGAATAATTGTTCATCCTCTCCTTCATTAGGAAGAATGAATGCCTTATGTAACGCGCTTGAGCAAAATCTGCTCTGTCCATGATACAGCGCATTTTGCAAAATATTTAAATACATGTTCGACTTAAACCGTGGGCAGACCTCAAGCAGATTCAAGCCTACTACCTCTTCTACATTCTTGCCAGTAAAGCGCTCCAACCAGGCATTCCACACAACAATTTTCAAATGCCTGTCCACGATCATTATTCCCATATGGGCTTTGTTCAAAGCTTGTGAAATAAGATTATCCATTGCCCGCCTCCAACAAAGCGTCCATTTTGGCCAGCAGGCTCGATATGGAGTTCATACTCAGTGCTATGACAATGATACCTGTCACATCCGTATCGGCAAGTAAAAACGAGGTATGTAAAACCAGGACATAAACTTCATTCTGAAGCAATATTTGTTGATCGGAATTGGTGACATAGATCAGTTCAATATCAGGCAGGACGTATTCCAGTTTGATCTCGAGGAAATTACCGAATTCTCCAATAATCGCGTTAAGCAGGACATTGCTAACTTCCTTCAAAACGTCCAAATCCGTATCCATCAGGTTCGGATCGTTCGGTATAACACTCTCACCCAGTTCTCCAAGACAGATGTTTGCCAATACTTTAGCCTGCTCAACAGGAAACATCAGAAATGCTTTTCCCTGAAATTCGTATCCGAACTGTAAGGATGACCTAAACAGGTGACCTTCACTAAAGAAAATGTTGTATCTTCGATCTCCAGGATCAACATCGGATATGGAGATTAGTTCCACTTCCGGAATATTCAAAACGATACGCTTGTCTACAATCTCTGACAACATGTTAGCCGCTTGTCCCACGTAAACGTTCACTAGTTCAGTAAGCAAATCCTTCTGTAAATCATTCAGCATGATAGGCCGCCTGAATCAGTTGAATCATGGTAGTTGCCTTCTCTGCGGTTAACGGTTTATTCAGAAAACCAGAAATGCCTAACATTTCAACTTCATCCCTAGTTGTCTTCTGAATATCTGCGGATAAGATAATAATTTTGACATTGCTATCCGTTTCTCGAATCATTCGAAGCATTTCTTGTCCGTTCAAACCAGGCATTAGCAGGTCGGTGGTTATAAAATCAGGTTGAAATTCCTTGAATAGGTTGTATCCTTGCTCTCCATTATTAGCAATCTGAATCTCGCATTCTGGAATATGATCAACAATCAGCTTTGTAAGTAATTTCTGTACGAAAATGGAGTCTTCCACGATTAATACTTTCATTTTCTCTTCAGTCTCCTTGATAAAGTGGTAAGGGCTCGGGATGGTCAGGCGCTGTGGACAGTTCTTGATATAGGGCTTTCGCGCGCAGTGGCACCCTGAAAAGAGACTGACTGGTGAATCAAGTAAATATAAATTATAGTAACTTTAATTTAATTGTCAACAACATTATTGAATAAGTTAGATTCGTGTGCAATTGACATACTACGGCCCGCCGTTTAAAAAAACATAAAAAAACGGTCACCTAGTGACCGTTTTTGATCGGTTATCTGGAACTGCATTAAGTTTACTCTTTTACCCCTCCAAGCTGCAAGCCATGAACGAAATACTTCTGCAAAAATGGATATACGACTAAGATGGGTAATGCCGCAACAATCGTAATCGCTGCCCGAATAGATACAGGTGTGACCATGTTACGCGCAGCACCAAGATCTGCACCATTGGCAACGGCTGCACTGCTGTTGGAATTCATAGAAGATGATAATAGTTTCATCAACTCATATTGCAGCGTGCTTAGGTTTTGTTTGGAAGATGCATACAGAAACGTATCAAACCAAGAATTCCATTGACCGACTGCAATGAACAGTGCAACAGTAGCAAGAACCGGTTGGCACAGCGGTAGAATAATGGAAATGAATGTTCTGAAATCTCCAGCACCATCGATTTTGGCGGATTCGATCAATCCCTCGGGTAGTGTCTGGATATAAGTTCTAATAACAATCATATTAAAGGCACTGATCAGCCCAGGAATAATGTACACCAGGAAGTTGTTTAACAAATGCAAATCTTTCATTAGGAAGTAAGTTGGAATAAGACCTGCACTAAAATACATCGTAAGAACAACTGTAATGGTAATGGGCTTTCGTAATATATAATCTTTTCGGCTTAGTGTGTAAGCCAGCATGGAGGTTAAGAATAGACTTAAAACTGTCCCCAAAACCGTTCTCGCCACAGATATACCAAAGGCGCTGAAGATGGTCCCTCCTGCAAATACTGCTCTGTAGTTTTGATCTGTCCATACCCGAGGCCACAGATAAATCCCACCCCGGATGGTGTCATTACCGGCATTGAATGATACGGCGAGTGTATTCACAAACGGATATAGGGTAACAATCGCGATTGCGATCATCAGTATACCATTTAACGTATGGAAGACAATCGGTTCAAGCCGAGATTTATTGATTCCCATCTCTAGTCCCCCTTATATTAATCGGTCTTCCCCGAGCCGTTTGGAAATTGAATTCGCCGCAAAGATCAGCGTGATACTAACTACTGTTTTGAAGATACCTGCCGCAGTAGCCAAAGAATAATTCCCGATCTGTAGTCCGTACTTCAGGACAAATATATCTATCGTCTGTGACCAGTCGACAACCACACCATTACCTAACAGATACTGAACCTCGAATCCAGCTTCCAAAATCCAGCCCATATTCATGATCAGCAAAATGATAACAATGGATTTGATTCCGGGTAAGGTCACATACAGCATTTTCTTATATCGGTTCGCACCATCAATCTCTGCCGCTTCATAGAGGGAAGGATCGATAGACGTGATGGCCGCCAAATAAATAATGGCATTCCAGCCAACTTCTTTCCATACATGGGATGCGCCTACAATGCCCCAGAAGTATTCCGGAACGCTAAGCCACATGATAGGTTCTTGAATGATATGCAGCTTCATGAGTACCACATTCACAATCCCACCATCTACAGATAGTGAACTTGCTACGATACCTGTCACAATAATCCATGAGAGAAAGTGAGGTAAATACGATATTGTTTGAATGGTTCGTTTATATAACTTATGTTTGATCTCATTAAGTAAAATGGCAAATATAATTGCTGTGGCAAATCCGAGCACCATATTGATGACGCTCATCGCAATGGTATTACGAAGCACGTTAAGAAATGCATCGTCTGTTAGCAAAAACTTAAAGTGTTTGAGCCCGACCCATTCCTGCTGCGTGAAACTCTTCGCAGGACTGTAATTCTGAAAGGCCATAACCCAGCCCCAAATGGGATAATACGAGAATACGAGAATGTACGCAACGATGGGCAATGACATGAACATGAGTTGTCTTTGTCCGCGCAATCGTTTTAACAGTGGTGCTTTGGGAACGACTGTACGGGTGGTTTGCTCTGGTATGGCTCCAGGCGTGTTCGCCATCTTTCACTCCTCCTATTGGCTTGCAGCGACTTTAAGCATGATGTCCCCGGAAGGCACTCGCCTGAGTAATCCTTTGGTTGATACCTTCCGAGAGAATCATTGCCGCATTTTTTTATTTAACAGACCAGTTCTCGATTCTCCATTTCAGTTGATCATTAATTCGATCTTCATAGGATTTGACATCGATCTTCTTGTAAGCGTCTACATATTCAGTCCAAATGTTATCGAACTCATTCGGTTTTGACATGATTGCTTTAGGCAAGAATTTCAATGAAGTGTCTGTCATTTGTTTGTTCGCTACCGCAGCATCAGAGCCTTCTTTCAGATCGACCTGCCATGCTGGATAGTACACTGGATTTTCTGGTGCAGGAGAGAAGAAGTCACTCCACGTTTTGAAGCCGTATGCATCCAGAAGTTCTTTATCTTCCGGTTTGAGGTTGTCATAGAATTCCTCAGGTTGGTTGATCGCTCCAATTGCATTGCCATCTTCAAATGTTCCTTCGAGCTTCGGTGCAGCAGCGTAGAAACCTTCAGCTTTGTTAACCAATCTCCATGCTGGATCATCCTGCTCTGTCCGTTGCTCTGGTGTACGATAGAATCTTCCCTCTTCATTCACTTGGTAGTCTACACCCTCTTCACCCCATGACAAGAGCTTCTGGTACTTCTCGTCCATAAGCTTATCGAGGAATTTGATGAGTGCGACAGGGTCTTCGGCATCTTTACTGATACCAAAACCATTGTTCAAGTTAATGACCGGACGATCCAGATAATGATCTGTGATACTTGTATCATAGACAAGCGGGAAGCCTACGTATGTCTGGCCAATTTTCCCCTGTGCTACGAGTGGGTCTTCGCCGGCTTGGAAATTCCAGTGCTGGTCGAACATACTAAGCACACGTCCCGAAGAAATTTTGGCCAGATATTGATCGTAGTTCTGAACAAAGGCTTCTTTATCCAGCAATCCCTCGTTGTACAGATTGTTTAGTTCCTTATAATACCGTTTGGAGATATCTTTGTCGGCAAAAACGGTTGCGACTCCACTATCATCTACGACTACGCCCCCGTCGTTGGGGTGACCCGTAAGATGTTCAGGTGGGTTAAGCAAAGGGAACGTCCGCCAGTCTGAAGCCAATGTAGTGAAACCAATCGTCGGTTGACCATCAATAGTTGGATTCTTGGCTGCATAATCACGGACCAACTTTGTGAAATCATCCAACGTTTTAGGAGTTGGGTACCCGGCATCCTTCAGTATGGACTTTTGGATCCAGAATGCAGGACCAGAATAATAGTTACTAATGAACTCTCCTGTATACACTCCATAGTTAGGCAACCAGTAAATATGTCCGTCACTGGAATCTTTCATCCGGTTCCAGTCTTTACCGAAATGTTTCTTCAGATTAGGTGCATGCTCTTCAATGAGATCTTCGAGCGGAATAACCGCACCCGCTGAGACCAACTTGGTGTCTGCTGTGATCAGATCCGGGAAATCGCCCCCGGCAATCATAACGCCCAACTTCTGTTGAAGATCACCTACTAGAAACTCCATCTCAAGATTAACGCCG
Source organism: Paenibacillus sp. FSL H8-0283 (assembly GCF_045040675.1). Classification (NCBI taxonomy): domain Bacteria; kingdom Bacillati; phylum Bacillota; class Bacilli; order Caryophanales; family Paenibacillaceae; genus Paenibacillus; species Paenibacillus sp. FSL H8-0283. Next base: position 3,394,352 of record NZ_CP150295.1, on the reverse strand, counting down.
AGTTCATCCTGAATCTTCTTGTAGATTCGGTTATCTTTAGCTGGCGCCTGATTTGGCGTTCCGATAAAGGCCGAGATGTTCAGTACCTCTTTCCCATCCTTTGTAGTCGCTTTCTCATTGTCACCGCTGCATCCTGCCAGTGCCAAACTCAAAGCCAGAACGAGTGATACGGAACCCCAAAGCTTCTTTTTCTTAAGTCCCCCCATGTACTTGCCCTCCTTGGAAGTGGTATGTCTTACTGTTTTTAGTATGAAGAAATGTATGCGGTTACAAAATATATACATTTAAGGTCTACCCCCCTGTAATTGTAGGTCTTATTCAGGAGGGGTTCTTCTTTTTCATGGATCAATTCGCATACTTTTGCCTGTATTCTACTGGTTTCATGGCTGTTCGTTTTTCGAAGTGTCTGAGAAAATGCTGGTAACTGCGGTACCCTACTTGCTCCGCAATCGCACTGGATGTTTGATTCGTCTGCTGGAGCAGACGCTTCGCTTCTTCCATTCTTAGATCATGTACTACCTCGATTACACCCTTACCATACTTTCGCAAAAAGGATTGCCCTAAATGGACAGGATTCACGTAGAATCGTTCTGCGAGCTCCTGGATCGTAAATGTCTCCCTGTAATGCATCTGCACATATTCAGCAACCGTCGCCTGGATGCCACCCATTTGCCTCTCCCGGAAAATTGCCAGTGCTGACTTGCATTGTAAACAGAAATGTTCCAGATTGTTAGCAACCTCTTCTATATTTCGATGGCCCTTCTCCAGAATTCCGCTCGCCAATTCGTTCATTAGAGCATTAGGTTCTCCTCCTAATTCTCTGCACAGGGACAATCCGCGGAATATAATATGGGTAGAGAAAATATGTACAATCTCTGGCGCAGCCTTCATCTGTACAAACAGTTCAAAAGCACTCCGAATCGCAGACGAGAGTTCCTCCACAGAACCGTTTTCAAGCAAATCGCAAATATGGTCCACCTCTGACAGCGTTTCCGGATCAAACTGCCAATTCTCCAGCTGAATATCTTCGGCAAACAAAAGATGCTCTTGATTAAAAAACAAATAACGCCCAACTTCCTGAGCGGAGCGGAAGGATTCAGATAAATGCTCCAGTTTGTTGACCGTTAATCCAACCGCGATATGAATATCTCCGCAGCCGTTATGTTGCATATTATTCATTAAACGCTGGGTAAAAGCTTTAATTGCTTCAAACGTCTCATTTCTATCATTCGTTTCCTCCCCCCATACAAGTCCCAATGAGTCTCTTGTTCTGTCTATCACATAACAGCAAGTTGTTTCTTCAGCCGTTTGTTCGACTACTGAACAGACTTCCTGAATATCTCCCTGAAAGGCTATCCGCAGGTATGCCCAATGGGACTTGTTTAAACGAGGAAGTATCTCTGACATCTCCTCCTCCGATATATTTTGCTTATCCTTAATCAGTGCGGACAAAAACACTTTGATCCTTTGCTCATTTGCATGTTCCCTTATACGCTCCTGGGTTTCACGCTCCTGCAATTGCATACGGAGACGGACCAACATATCCTCTGCTTCTGTACTATCAACCGGTTTGGTTAAATAGTTAGAGACACCTAATCGAATAGCTTGTCTGGCATAATTAAAGTCACTGTATCCACTCGTGATGACAAACAGCACAGACTCATGTTCCAATCGTCGTGCTTCTTCTACAAGTTGCAGCCCATTCATCACAGGCATACGAATGTCTGTCACCACGAGATCAGGTCGATCTTGTTCCATCATCCGAATGGCTTCCTCACCGTTGGCGCACACACCTCTGATTTCAAAACCATACTTTTCCCAATTGATCAGAAGCTGTAACCCTTCAATGGCATAAGGTTCATCATCGACTAATAGCACTTTATACATGAGAGTTCACCTCCTATTTCCTCTGTTCCAGCTTAGAGATCGGTATACGGTACCCTGCAATGGTTTCCTTTCCAGGTACACTGCTTAGATCAAATATCGCATTTCCTTCATAAAAGAGTTCCAACCTGCGGTAGACATTGCGGAGTCCTACATGCTCGCCGTTCCTGGGTCTTTCAGAACGAATATCTCGCAAGAGCTCGGTTAATCTCCCTGCATCCATACCGATTCCATTATCGATCACCTGAATAACCAGTTCAGAAGCGTTTCGACTCGCCGTTATCTTGATCTGTCTTCCATTTTTTCGCGCCTGCAAGCCGTGTTTGCAGGCATTTTCGACGAGCGGTTGAATACTCATGCGGGGAATAAGCAACGAAGCTACATCAGGATCAACCTCGAAGGTGTAATCAAACAGCTCTCCAAAGCGAAACTTCTCAATCTGGAGATAAAGATTCGTAAATTGCAGCTCTTCTTGCAAAGGAATCAGATTGTCAGAATGACTGAGCAACTGTCTCATCAGCTTGGACAGACTTTTAATAATCTCAATTACTTCCGTATATCCATTCTTTGTACTAACGACTAGCAAGGCATTCAATGTGTTAAATAAAAAATGGGGATTCATCTGACTCTGGAGCATGGACAATTCAGTCCTCACTTGATCCAGCTCCAGATCTTTTTGGCGGATTTCCAGTTTATATACGTCATTAATCAGCGTATGAATTTTACCAATCATGATGTTAAATGTACGAATAAGCCCGCCAATTTCGTCGCGGCCTTCGTGAATTTCAATCAGATCGAATCGTTCGTTACGAACCTTCTCCATATGTCTGGATAACTTGCGAATCCGATAGTGGTAGGAACGCAAAATAATGTAGATCAATACAGAGGGGACCACGATACTTAATGCCAGCAACCCCAGAATTGATTTAAAGGCTTCTTGCAAAAGGTGGTCAAGGTGACGCGTATCGGCAACTCCAATCAATTTCCAACCCTTTAGGTAGGCTAGATTCCCCAACGATTTTTCGAGCGTGTAAGCAGAATCTCCAGATTCCTTGAGCATTGATTCATTATCAAGGGGGGATAAATCGGTTTCGCTGAACTCCCCACTTGAAACGACAGTTCGATTGTTGCTGTCCACCAGTCGCAGCTGAAGACTGTCTGATTCACGATTTAAAATGCTGTACACCCGGCTAAGTTCCAGATCAATCTTGGAATACTTGTTGTAATTGGCATAGGAAGTATAGGTATCCATTTTGCCAATCACACTGATTCTTCTTCCCGCGTTAAATCCGGATGGCTCAATATAATCAACGACAAGAATGCCTCCACTGGTGGATTTCAGCTGTTTCAATCCAGGGAGTACATTCTTGTCTTTCATCACGATATAATGACTGCCCGTCTGAATGGTATCGTTATCCGTATAGATACGCACCTCCAGAATATTCGCTGACATGTACCGTGTTAATTTATCTCGCAGGAATGCATGGTAGACGTTGTAATAATCCACGGGGGAGTGATAGGTCCGATCCAGTGCCTCATAGAGAGAATCGTCTGCTGCAATAATTCGGCTCAGGGCAACGCTCTCATCAATCATGCCTAGCAGTTCCCCCGCAGCCCTGTCGATGGATTTACGTAGATTTTCCTGTTCTCTAATCTTGATATCCGCAGAGGTTCGTTCATAAAAGAAGATATTAATCGTTATTACAGGAAGGAGAATACTAAGTACATAAATAAGCAGAAATTTGGATCGGAGAGGAATATCATTAACCTTACTGAACATCCAGAATTTATGACGCATATAATCACCCTTGGTTTTTGTTTTTATAGACTGACGGAAGCTCCCCTGTATGCGCTCTGAACTTTTGGGTGAAATATTCAGCATCATGATATCCTAGCCTGAATGCAATGTCAGTGATCTTCATATTGGTACGTCGCAGGAGTTTACGGGCCTCCTCAACACGAAGCTGGTGCACATAGTCACTGAAACTGACCCCCATCTCCCGCTTGAACTGTTGACCCAGGTAGGCAGAATTCACGTGAATACGATTAGCTACATCCTGTAATTTAATTTTACTTCGATAGTGTTGCTTCAATTCATTCACTGCTTCTGCAACCAGCCCTCCCGTACCCGTCTTTTGCTTCAATTCAGACTGGGAAAGTTGCTTGGACAGTCGAACACACAGGTCTTGCAATGTGCCGGAAGACCAACTCGTAGCCTCATGCCAATCTTTTTCACATAGTATTTCTCTGCAACCCTCTCTTTTTCCATATTTACGTAGCAACTCCCCATGGATATATCGGATGACATGATGTATCCATTCCAACGAAACCTCTGCTTTCTCACTTTTCTCTAACAGTGCACTCACTGCAATATCGATAGAATACGTATTTTCTGCTTCAATCAACGCCAAGATCTCTTTGGAGATGTTCATCATTTGCTCTAAATCATATTCTTCGCTTATTAGATATTCATTAAGATGATTCTCATAGGCTTCATCTGTAACCATGACTCCATTTTGCTGTTTTTGCTCATTTCTGCGTTTGTCCAGAGGTTCAATCATGTCCATAAGGATTTGATGAATCTCCTCGGGAACAAGAGGTTTGAGCACGTACTGATCGACCTGATACCGTATGGCTTGCTTCGCGTAATTAAAATCGGAGTATCCTGTAACGATAACAATTTTAGAGGTATAGGCGAGATCTTCTCGCAAGGTGTGAATCAAACCAATACCATCCATAACAGGCATTTGAATATCCGTGACGACAAGATCCGGTTCAACCGAGTTGAATAAAGCAAGTGCTTCCTCCCCATCTGTTGCCGTTCCGCAGAGTTCATATCCACAAGCTCGCCAGTCAATCATTGTTCTCCATCCTTCTAGCATAAACGGCTCATCATCCGCGACAATGACCTTGTACATTAGCTCACCTCACTTTTATCCTTGATCAGCTGCATGTATTTTATCTATATCAATAGGTAGATTCCAGTTGTTCTGAAAACGCTAAACAGCAGAACAACAGCAGGATTGTTGTCTGCTCGCACAACTTTGGAGAACAAAATTTCTACCAGTCTCATCGTCATTTATCAATAACATAGAACATGGTTCCATCGGACCGTACTATAAGAACGCTCCGATTTTAGCGAAGTGCCGGGATAACAATTCAAGTGTAACGCTTACATTTTGGTACAACAACCTGTTAAACTATAGGTTTTCACCCGACAAAGTATAGGTTTAGATCAGAAGTAATCTATTGCCAGGTAAAAGAGTTTTCATTCTCCACGCACAATACGGAATCCTTGATCGGGACCAAAACCATTTGCATCAAATTTGCCTCGAAATGATATTTCATTGTTATTGACACCGCCGATCCAGCCTCCGCCTTTCACAACTCGCCAGGATTGATTGGGACTCTCCGAATCGCTGTACCAGTCCCAGCACCATTCTCTCACATTCCCAGACATATCATAGATTCCTAACTCATTCGCCTTCTGAGTTCCGACTTTTTTGGTTTGATTACGGTTGCTCTCAATAGCGGGCCAGCTCCAGTCACCCGTCAGAATGTTCTCGCCGGCATTTACCCAGTACCAAGCAACTTCATCAGGATTGTTACTTCCGCTGTATGTGTAATTTAAGCTCTTTTGACCTCCGCTTGCAGCGTATTCCCATTCTGCCTCTGTGGGTAAACGGTAACCGTTGGCGTCCTCGTTGATCGTTACATTCCATTTTATAGTGTCATTTTCATTGTGATTATTCGTGTCCTGGTTGTCTTTATCTATATTGTAATAAGGTTTCAGGTTTTCTTTTATACTTTTTTGATTACAGTATTCCACTGCGTCATACCAGCTGACCATTTCAACAGGCAGGTCATCTCCCTTGAAGCCAGAATGGTTTTCCCCCATAACCTCCATCCATTCTTTTTGAGTTACTTCATATTTGCCAATATAGAAGGAATCCAGCGTTTCATTCCTATCGATCTGACTCGGCTTACTGCTCTTGAAGGCTCCTCCTTCGACGAATACCAAGTCATCGCTTAATTTCGTATTACTTGCTGAACAAGCACTTAGACTAACAACTATAGCGATTAAAGTTAACCATACCAGCTTCTTCATTCAATTATTCTCCTTTACTAGCTTAAATCCGGCAACGTCGAGGTCCGTTAGTCTGGAGAATAACGTTACTCAACGCTACCGGAAAATTGAATTTCAAATGCAGGTGCAGAAGTTGAACTGCATCACATCATTTTTACCAAACCGTCACGTTTGCGCTTCCGCTACTTTGATAACCTTCCGTTGCCATCACCTGATAGGACCAGCTGTTGCCTAAGTACATCCCTTTGCTCGCCCATGCATTCACATGATTACTGAACGTGATGGTAGAATTGACTCCGATTGGTTTCTTGGTCTGTCTAACACTCCAATACTGAGGGAAAGTCTGAGTACCATCAATGGAAGGTGCATTGTATCTCATCGTTGTATAGATGTCATATGTGCCGCCATCACTAGTCATCGAGCCCTTATACGTTCCGGTAGGACGATACGTTCCCCAGCTATCCACCACGTAATATTCAATTAGAGCGTTTCTAGTCCAACCATAGAAGGTGAGATAGCCGTTACCTGAAGGAGAGAATACGCCGGCATTATAATTGACCACTCGATTAGGCGTACCGTATGTCCACCCTTTCCCGACAACAAAGTTCCCGGTATTTTGCCAATTCACGCTGTAATTCCCGCCCGATCCATTCACGGCGTTGACTGTTCCTCCACCATCTGTCCAATTTTGCCAATAATCTGTTGCTGCGCTCGATGTGGCTGCGAAGACACCAAAACTCATGGAAGCTGCAAGAACAACGGTTAACAATTTTTTGCTAAATTTAAACATAGATTATACCTCCTGATATTTTAATAGATTTGGTTGATGCTACAATCCGATATGAATGTTCTTCAGCAAATTCACTTGAAAAGACGTTGCGAAAACAGATACAAATCGTTCTTCCACACGGGCCAATCATGTCCTCCACTTTCCTCATGCCAAATGTGAGGTACTCCGTGTTGCGCCAAATATTGGTGAACCCCAAGACTAATCTCTATAAGATTGTCCTGTTCACCGCAAGAGATCCATAACAGCGAGAGTAATGAAGGCGCTTTCGAAAGATCAGGGACAAGTAGCTCCGGACTTCTGGTGTTTGGGGCTGCAGAGAAAGCACCGATCCATGCAAAATGGTCTAGATTATTTAATCCGATATTTAAGGATTGACCTCCACCCATGGATAAACCAGCAATCGCCCTTTTATCCCGGCTTTTATGCAAAGGGTAGTTCGACTCCATGTAAGGTATCAAATCGTTGAGCAGATCGGATTCGAACCGTTTAAATGCTTTGATTTTCTCAGGTTCAAACAGGTCTCCTACGGCTCGATCATTCGACATTGCGCGACCGTTGGGGAAAACAATAACCATCGGTTCAAGCATATTATCGTTGTACAGATTATCGAGAATAATTTGCGGAGATCCATGAGTATGCCATTCGGTTTCGTCTCCGCCAATACCATGCAAAAGAAAAAGTACAGGATACATCGTTGTCGAAGAAAATTCTGGTGGGGTGTACACCATCGCTTTACGGGAATTGCCAACCGTGGTGGAAGGATACTCTACCGTCTCCATGACTCCACGTGGTATATTCTCCCGATACTGGTCATATCCCGTTACTGCTGGTGAGATCAATTCCATTCTCTTTTCCTCCGAACATATGAGTGACTATCAGTCTTCAGTTAATCCACATAGCCAAAACCCAGAATAGTGAAGCATTTATGTTCATGGCCTTCCGCCATTTCGATCTCGATGGAGTGCTCCCCCACATGCTCTTCGTTAAGCAGAAGTGTGGCATGGCAATGGGTCCAGTTCACTTGACGCGGATCGACTTTTTGGACAAATACCCCATCTACCTTGATATGTGCAGTTCCGAATTCATCGTTACCAGAATCCTTGAAGATCAGAATGAGGCGTTTGCACTGCAAACTTATCCGAAAACTACTCTGATCCTCTTTTCCCTCTCCTGTACGCATCCAGTTGTTGGGGAACTGAGGTGTACCATAGTCATGAGCATCCATCTCAGCCATCTGCAGATCCGTGTCCGTTTTACAAAAAGAGCCTGCATCGATTCGGGCAATATGATTGCCGTTTTTCCGATCCAACAGCTTCACATTAACAAATTCATTTCCAATTAGCGGAGCTTTTTCAATATCATGATCTTTCTCATCCCACTCAGAACGATTCGTCACGTCGAACAAATATTCCAAACAATCGGCCATAATTCGATGCCCTATGTTAGTTGGATGATATATATCATGGAAAAATTGCTTTTTGGAAATAACGTTGCCTTCACCTTTTGTCTTGCTGAACTGATCTACGACAGCATCTTTCACACTTACCATTGGAAGATCATAATGCCAGCCTACCGGAGCGAGACGATCCTGTAGATTCCAGTCATTTTCGAATACACTGAATAACAAGATGACCGCTGGCTTGTTATCGGCAGTAAGTGCTTTGAGTACCAAACTCTCGTAACATTTACCTTGGGTTTCATCATCTGCGTCATTGACTGCGAATTCGATTATGACAATATCCGGCTGAACGGCACCTCCCCTCAGCACATCACGATCATAACGTACAATCCCCAGTTCTGAAGGAGTTCCACCCACACCTGCTTTAATCAGATGAATCGGACTATCTTTTGAAAGCGCAAACATAAACTTGAACGACTCATACGACCGATAAGCGTAACTTTGGAGATGAATAGGTACTGCACCAGCACCATGGGTAATGGAGCCTCCAATATAAGCGATAACGACAGATTCGCCGTTTTTTGCCTTCTTAATGGCTCGCTTTAATCTGACATTATTCCCTTTGTTCAGAAGAGATCGGCCAATCATGTCGCGATATCTATGTGACTCAAAATCAATTGCGGGCTTGACTGCCGACGCTGTCACTCCAACTGGATCGCGCGGTGCAGTGAATTCCGTGTTTTCACCTGCATCTCCTGAATCCTGGAGCATAAATCATCATCACATCCTTCCGGTTTAGATTCTGACCATCCTCAAACGACTTATAAAGAATCACAGCTTGTATTATTAGATCAGATGTGATCCTTCTCCCAAAGTGTATCCCTTACATAATTTTACAACAACCTGACAAAGTATAGGATTTTAACCAATATATCATTTTAATTTGAGTACAATGACATGCAGATCTGAACACCTATAATTTTTCATGTAAACGCTTTATTTTGTATACTATTTCCATGTTATAATTTTGAAAAACCGCATTGATGAAGGAGGATACTCATGAATATCACGGGTCAAGGCGCGTGGGATACGGGTACATATACAAATCTGTTCTTGAAGCTAGGCTACGATGAGAATGAGATCACGAACAGATTGGAAGAAACATGGAACGAGCTGTTTTACGGCGATGACAATACTCGAATATATTACCACATGGGTGAGGACAAGGGTTATTTGCTGGACACTGGTAATCTCGATGTTCGCTCCGAGGGCATGTCCTATGGCATGATGATGGCTGTTCAGATGGACAAAAAGGAGGAATTTGATCGACTCTGGAATTTCTCACACTCGTTTATGCAACATAAAGCGGGTCGTTATAAAGATTATTTTGCCTGGCATTGCAAGCCTGACGGAACCCGACTCTCGCAAGGTCCTGCTCCTGATGGTGAGGAGTTTTTTGCCATGGCGCTTTTTTTTGCCTCCAACCGCTGGGGCGATGGCGCTGAACCTTATGATTACAAGGCACAAGCCCGCAAAATCCTTCGTGCATGTATACATCAAGGCGAAGACGGCGAAGGCGATCCCATGTGGGACCCGGAAACAAAACTGATCAAATTCATACCAGAAACACCGTTTAGCGACCCATCCTACCATCTGCCTCATTTTTATGAGCTATTCGCGAAATATGCGGATGAAGAAGATCAGCGCTTCTGGAAAGAAGCGGCGGCCGCTAGTAGAGCTTACCTTCATACAGCCTGCCATCCCGTAACCGGACTATCACCTGAATATGCGAACTATGACGGCTCTCCGGCTCCAATACAGCCGTATGGTGATTTCAGACATTTTTACAGTGATGCCTACCGTGTTGCTGCAAATATAGCGCTGGACTGGGAATGGTTCCGCAAGGATCACTGGCAGATCGAACAATCCAATCGGATTCAATCCTTCTTCAGTGATATTGAAATGTCCGATTATCGTCGTTATACAATAGAAGGTGAACCTTTCGACGAACCTTCACTGCATCCTGTAGGTTTGCTGGCTACCAATGCCATGGCTTCACTGGCTGCGGAAGGTCCACATGCTGACACATTCGTTCGCAAGTTCTGGAACACACCTTTGCGTCAGGGAGAGCGACGTTATTACGACAATTGCCTGTATTTTTTCAGCATGCTCGCTCTAAGCGGAAGATATCGCATGTACTAAACTAAGAAAGTGTGCACGAGCCGTTGAACCTGCCCTGTGAACGTTTGGCTTGCAGGACAGGTCCAATCACTGAATTTTAAGAAGGATGCAATGATATTACGATTTAATCTATATCAATAAAAAACGTTCCCGGCTCGCATATGTTGACTGCGAACCGGGAACGCGTTTGGTTGTGCAAATAAAGGCAGTAACTTTTCCCGCTCTGTATGATTCAGATACTTTAATTATTTGGAAACAGAAGAAGTATCATAGGAAGACTGCATAATCTCCAGATATCGATTCATGTTCAATCCCTCCAGGCCTTTCACATATTCATCCCAATCCTTATCCAGACTTTTGGCGCCAGTAATAAATTGCAGGGCGTTCTGATCGATGTAATCCTTGAGATTGGTCTGCATCATGCTGGCTTCATCAGCTTGGGACGGATCTACCCACAATGCCCAATGAGGGAAAATCTCTTTTGGTTCCTTGCCCTCCATTAACAATGTCGCCTCATAGAGACGTCGCTCACCACCATCATTGGCATAGATGTCTGTCCCCTGTACTTCGGAGTCCCGATATGCCTGATAATGATTGTACTGACTCAATGCAGCCCAACTGTCATTACGAGGTTCTTCTCCAGAAGGAAGCGGAATGGCTTTATATAACGGCTCAATCTGATCATTGAGCGCCACTTCTCCTTCTTGTGGTTTGCGCCAGCTTACGCCCTCTTCTCCCAGATATGATGCCATGGTTCCTTCCTGGGTATAGAGATAATCCAGTAGCTTTATGGCCGCGATCTGTGTTTCCTCACTGGCTTTGTTTGTCAGTACAAAAGACGCTCCGGGATCAATCGGATAGTTGTACGTAGCATAAGCAGCATGGGGTCCCTTCAATGGAGGGATGGGATTGTAATCATTCCCGTAAGGAGAACCTTCGGCAGTGGTTACGAATAATGATGGATGCATCGCTGCTCCCGCACCGAGAAGCTGTGCATCAGCGTTATCTCCAATTTTTTTGAAGGCCCCGACGTTTTGGGTAAATGCCCCTGGATCAATCAACCCTTCATCGTACAGGGATTTAATATAGGCAAGCCCTTCTTTCCACTCCGGTTTGTTCACTACGGTCTCCACTTTCCCCTGATTGACAATGAGATAATTCCGATCGTCGTCATAGATAAAACCGTTCATCAAGTACGGAATAATGTGCACACCGAAATTTTCAGTCGAACCGCTTAGCGGTACTTCGTCGGCTTTACCGTTCCCGTTCGGGTCTTTCGTTTTAAATGCCCGAAGCATTTCCTTAAATTCTTCTGTCGTCGTGGGTTCGGTCAGGCCTAGTTGTTCCATCCATTTGGTGTTGACCCACATCTTGTTGGGGTATGAACAGTGAAAACATTCATTCAGACCCGTCAGACCATAGATATTTCCGTCAGGAGCAGTGTTCATGGCCCGATAATAGTCATTGCTCTCAAGTACTTTTTTAATATTGGGAGCATGCTCCTCAATCAGATCATTCAGCGGCAAAATAACCCCCTGCTGACCAAACTTCAACAAGTCTGTCTGGGAGAAACGATCTACCCAAGGGATGAGCAGATACAAGTCCGGATAATCACCGGAAGCCAGTGAAATCTGTCTTTTCTCCGCTGCACCGTCGAATGGAACCGTAGTCCAGTTGAACTGAATATCAAACTTCTCTTCCATTTTCTTCGTGAATTTGTTAGTGGACAGGTTGGTATCCGAACCCTGGTGAGCAAACACATTAATGGCCGTCTTGCCTGACGGATCGCTGCCTTCCCCGTTCCCCTTATCAGAGCTTGAACATCCGGCAAGTACCAACGAGGTAAACAGCATACAGGCAAGAATGATGAATCCCGCTTTTTTCAATATAATCCTCTCCTTCATGAATAATAGAAAAAATGAACTTATCCTTTAACTGAGCCAATCAGCATACCTTGCACGAAATACCGTTGAACAAAAGGATAGATGATTAGCACCGGCAAGCTGGCCATCACAATTAACGAGTACTTCATGAGTTCAGCCATCTGCTGCTGTTTGATCATTTCCGATGCATCCATGCTCCCCGTACTGCTGTTCAGAATAAGAATGCTACGTAATATCAGCTGTAGCGGATAGAGCGACTGTGATTTCAGATAGATGAGGGCGTCAAAGTATGCATTCCACTGACCGACAGCGTACATAAGTGACAACACGGCGATAATCGGTTTGGCGAGTGGCAGGATAATACTGAAGATAAACCGGATGTCACTGCAGCCATCGATGTCTGCTGCTTCGGACAATTCTTCCGGTATCGAATTCTGAAAAAAGGTACGGGCAATGATGACTTGCCATACCCAGACGGCATTGGGAATCAGCAACGCCCAACGGGTATCAATCAGTCCCATGGTTTTGACCACCAGATAGGTAGGGATCAAACCGCCTGAGAACAACATGGTGAAGGTAATAAACATCATTAACGAGCTGCGACCAACAAACGTTTTTTTGGATAATGGATAAGCAATCATAATGGTCAGTGCCACGCTGATGAAGGTGCCGCAGGCTGTATAAAAAAGGGAATTGGCATAACCGGTAAGGACTTGATCATTCCGCAATACAGACTTGTAACCGTCAAACGTCAGGTCAATGGGCCACAACCAGACTTTTCCCGAGGAGACGGCAGCAGGGCTGCTGAGCGAAGAACTCACAATATATATCAAGGGATACAGCACGGCAATCAGCACCACTGTCAACATGAAGTAAACAACCGTTATAAATACTCGGTCTCCCCAGGATTCACGAATCGTACTGGTGCTCTTGATCCGCGAACGACCTGCATTTGTCTGTGTGTTAGGCATGGGTTGATTCTCCTCCTTTCGCTCCCGTTACCATAAGCTTGTATTGGACAGTCGCTTGGCAACCGCGTTTACAATTAATAGCAGAATCAGGTTAATCACCGAGTTGAACAGGCCAACCGCAGTAGCGAAGCTGTAATTGGCATTCAGCAATCCTATTTTATAGACATACGTGGAGATGATCTCCGAAGCAGACAGGTTGAGCGGATTTTGCAGCAAATATATTTTTTCGAACCCAACGGCCATGATATTCCCTACACTCAGGATCAGAATGATGACGGCTGCCGGAAGTAGTCCAGGCAGATCAACATTGATGATTTTCTGTATTCGGTTGGCTCCGTCCACTTTGGCGGCTTCATACAGGGATGGATCAACACCTGCCAGAGCAGCCAGATATATCACAGCGGAGTACCCCATTCCCTGCCACACATCGGAGAATACGTAGATGGATCGAAACAGTCCAGGCTCACCGAGAAAATTCACTGCTTCGAAACCAAGGGCGCCTGCAATCGTGTTGACAATACCCAGCCTAGGAGACAGAAAGAGCATAATGATGGAGACCATAACAACGGTAGAGATGAAATATGGAGCATACGTCACCATTTGTACTGTTTTTTTGAATCGTATGTTTTTGATTTCGTTCAGCGCGAGCGCCAGTAATATAGGAATCGGGAAACCAACGATCAGGCTGTAAAACGAAATGTAGAGTGTGTTCTTGATCAGCATGACAAACGCTGGATTTTTAAAAAGTAATTCGAAATACTTGGTTCCGGCCCACGGACTGCCCCAGATCCCCTTGATGACGTTGTAATCTTTAAATGCCAGGACCGCATTCACCATAGGTACATACTTGAAAATAATAAAGTAAGCAATCGGTGGCAGGATCAGCAGATATAGCTGCCAATGTCGCCTCCAGCTTCTGAATAATGCTTGCTTCAAGGCAAACGGTTTACTTGGTTTCTCCACGGACTTTGATTCACTGGTCATTGTGGTTCTCAGAATCATCCCCCCATTCTTGGCTCCAAATCGTGCTGAACTTCAGCTCAACTTGGTAGCGCTTACTTTTTGAGTAATCATAAGATTGCGCTGGGGATGCGTAAAGGTACAGTTACGCTGAGAAAGTACAAATAGCGAATATAGTTCCCGAGAAACAGCCTACATTAACCGCTATGAACGTCCATTTTCCGAAATACACTCGGAGAAATGCCGCGTACCCGCTTGAAAGCTCGGCGGAATGAATGTGCACTATTATACCCGGTGGCCTCCGCTATCTCGTCAATGGTCTGACCGGTGGAGTGCAACAAGTTCGAGGCAGCATCGATGCGTACCCGTTCTACATAATCGGAAAGATTCTCTCCCGTATGTTCTTTGAATAGTTGGGATATAAACTTCTCGGACTTGCTCATGTGCTCGGCAATCCGATAGATCGTCAAGTTTGCATCCCCATAATGTTGTTGGATAAAACAAATCATTTCGCTTACAGTATCCGCATGTGCTCCTGCTCTTCTTCTCTGGAAATCACCGCAGATGTCTTCCGTTAACCGTTTGAATTTTGCCCGCAGCGAAGTGATCGTTTCTGTCATCTGAATGGATGTCACCCGGGTTTTATATTCCTCCAGCAGGGAGGCATCCAGCTTGAATTTGGGTTCGTCCAGCTTCAGAAAAGTCCCCTTCAGCTCCATGATGAACTGCTGTGTCATCTCGTAGGACAGTTCCCGCTCTTCTAAATTACGAAGAAACAATTGCTCCAGAATGCGTATCGCCTCTTCAGGCTCCCCGACTTTGATTGTGTTCAGCAGGCGCTGTTCAGACTCAATCGGATAATAGAACATTTCATTTTCCTTCATCGTATCTTCAAATCTCACCAGATGATCTGTTCCCATATGAATGGCATAATCCAGAGCTTGTTTGGCTTCGTCAAAGGAACGCCCTGCATCATTCCAGACCTCGTAAGCTGCACCTGTGCCAATTGTTGTGGATATCCGATGCTCCCGGTAGATCACTTCCATCAAGGTGTTCAGCTCTTTTTCACATCTCCCTATAGTTTCATTCAGTTGGTTCTCATCCAATGGACAGGCAAAAGCGATCTGGTCTGTTCCCCAATCCGTGATCAGCAGCTGCGCATTCCACTCTGTAAGTACCTGTTTGATGAGCAGCCTTGCGACACCCAGTTCATGGATCGTTTCTTCACTGTCCGGATTGGCATATCCGTTTACCTTCACTAAGCCTGCCAAGCCCTTGCTGCTATGAAGAGAAATGTGCGCCTGGGATGAGATAACCTCCAACTCAAGTGAGGTATAGACTTCTCCCGTTAACAAACGTTTGATAAAACCGTCTCTCAATAACGGAATCTGCTCATTCATGGCGTTTTTAAGTGAGTCATTATTAGCAATGAGATTGTTAATATGGCTTGCCAAAAAATCATATTCATTGCCCCGTCTGCCTGGGGAATCGGTGATTTGTTCCCGAAAAGAGGCCAACAATCTGTAAACGGGTGCACTATTCCGATAGGCCAGAACTAGCCCGAATAACAGTCCCAAGGCAATGGTTGCCAAAGTAAAGACCAGCGTGACTTGTTTGATTTGGTCCGCTTTTGTCATGAGTGCTTTCTCCGGAATCCCTGCCATGTAATTCCATCCATTTTGACTGGACTGCATCGATATCAGCAGCCGACCATCACTTCCAGGCTGTACATTCTGCACGTTCAGCTCCGTTTCCGCAGCGTTATCTTCTCTCTGGCGACTCTGTGCCATTTGCTCGGCTTCGGCTTGTTCAATGCCATGGGAGAAAATGATCTGTCCTTCCGCATCAGTGACGAGAGTCCAGCCGCCATATTGATCCACAATATTTTGAGTAAGGCTGGCCATCTGATCCTGATCAATCATGACACCAATCGTCGCTTGCGGTTTGTTGAAGCTGTTCAAAGGCAGAGATTGCAGAAACGTAATGGCGGGAACGTCTGCAAGCACAGTGCCGAGTATTTCACGTTTATAGTTTCGAAGCGGTATGATTTCATTAAAGTGTGGTTGTTTGAGAATTTGGTCATGCCATTGTTCAAACGACATACCGTCCAGCTGATTGGCAGCATAATAATGCTCTGGACGATAATACACAGTTCTTGGTGTGATGATGGCATTGTAGTTCGGAATGTGAATGAAGAAATGGGACAAGTAATCATTGGTACTGCTGTACATGGAGAGGCTCCGCTGCATACGGTTCATACCGTAGACATTGTAGAGATCATGCGGCTTTGGGCCAGCAATTAAATTTTGCAAATCGGGATTGACGGCAAGCTGCCTGGTAAAGGCTTCAACTTGAAGAAGGTTACGCTCAATGATCTCTTTCCCGAGACTCAGCGACTTCAAGCTGTTTTCAATGGAACTGGAACGGGCCGCTTCAATAGAAGCTCGGTAAGAGGCATATCCCGCAATTTGAGGAATCATCAGAATGACAAGATACGAAATGAGGAATCGGCGGAACACGGGTGAAAATTTGGACCATAGGAGCTGCATATGTACCCTCCCTTTTTTTATCGAGCGCTTACATTTCTCTGTGTTAAGGTAGCTGTTCAATGATACACCGGGCATTTCTTCCTGGTGAAGGTACAACTTCTTCCTTATGGTACATTTACATACTGTAGCGTACAATGCTTGCATGAAAATAATTGTTGGTCTGCGGGTTAGCGCACAAATATAGTTGTATTTTACCTTCGCATGACATCCATCCCAAAGTATCAAAAACAAACGCAAAAAACCTCTCCAAGACATGGAATGACTTGGGGAGGTTTTTGTTTAATGTTGTGCTTATTAATTGCTAACGGCAACAAATTTCCATTGTTGGTTTGTAGCACCTGTGTAGGTGCTCTGCTGCAGCAAGGCTCCATCCGAAGTGGAAGCGTTTGCCACTTCAATCGCTTTATTGCTGTTCACGTTGATGATACTCCAGTACCCGTTACCAAGATCATTGACCTTAAAATGCTGAGCGGTTGTGTTCAGATTGCTCATGAGTTGAACCGCTTCCCCATTGGTGAGGGTACCGTTGCGAATATCGATGACTTTGTCCGGTGAGTTCACACTTGTCAGTGTATAGTTGCCGCTACCGATCGAGGTCAGAACCCACTTCTGAGGGTTACCGCCCAGATCACTCCACTGCTGGAGCTGAAGATTATTTTCATTTTGACCACCAGGAACATCAACAACTTTGTTGGAATGCCGGGCTACGATTTTATAAGTTGCACCGGATACAAGACCCGTTGTCGGTCCGCCGCCTTGTCCACTGCCCGGGTAAGTCTGAGCACGTTCATGGTACCAGTTGAACAGGAATCGTCCCATGGCACTCCGTGAAGCATCTCCATCCCATTTCAGTCCAGCCGTTGGGTCGGCAAAGGAGCTTCGTGGTCCTTCACTTAGAATGAATCCGTTCATATGAGCTGCAATGCTGACATTACCTGATGCGTTGAAAATCGTTTTGGTATTGGTGCCAAAACCTTCATTGCTACCATTAAACAAGTTCCAATAGGCCGAATCGCCAGGTTTGTTTTTGAACCAGGTTACCTCGGTAATATTAATCGGATATTTGTCAGCAGCTGCCTTCACGTTGGTATTCCACTGGTCTTGCAGGATAGAGAAGTTGTCATATGCGCCATAACCAGGGTACCAGTGAACCGCATATCCATAGTTATTGAGCGGATCAGTCAATGGATGGCTTGCCGTCAAGCTGTAAAATTGGTTGTATCCCAGACCTGCCGCCCAGATGACGTTGTCCGCACCTTTGCTACGAATTGTTGAAATCATGGAATTTTGGAAATTACGCAAGTCATTCCAGTGATCCACAAAGTCATTTTCCCCGTTGTATCCACCCCAATGTCCATTGGCATAGGATTTCACCGGTTCGTTGATCAGTTCGAAGTGAACGTTGTCTGCACTTTTGATCTCCGGGCGTGAAGCGAGATAACCCCAGATTTCGTTGAATTTTTGCAGGTTGGCAGGTGTTGTTGCCTGATCATCCTTCAGTGTGAAGTCCAGTCCCAGGACAACATAGACACCTTTTGTTTTGGCATATTGAATGTACGGAATAATTACATTTTGCGTAACGGTCTGCACACCGGCAAAGTTATATGTACCAGCAGCCACATCTCCCATGTCCTGACGATCGATGAACAGACGCACCTGATTCATATTCCAGCCATGATTGCTTCCGTACTTCGCGCTGGTGTCAGCAAAAGTATCGGTAATGTCTTTCAGATAAGCCAGTGTAGCTGCATGACGGTTATTGCCGTGCAGATTGAGATAATAATTGCTGTCCTGATATGTCCAGTAGGCACCTGAGGGTTGATGCCAACCGTTCAGTAGCACAGGCTGGTTGTTGCTGTTCACCAGGTTTTTGCCGTTTACGTGCAGCTTGCCCATCGGCATGCCCACCCATGCTTCGGCACGGCTGCCTCCCCATGGAGCAATTGTGATCAATAAAGCCAGAATGAGTACAAGTTTACAAGATGTCATGAACTTCTTCACTTTAATTCCTCCTGATCTGATATATTGCCTTGCAATAATGCGAGGTAAGTTCCGTCAGAGTATCTCTGATCAAACAGATCGCTCAGGGTCGGCGCCCGCTCCCGCAGCCCGTTCCACACCAGCAGGGGGATCCTGCGCAGGGAAGGATCCCCCTGCTGTGAGCAGACGTTCATGAGATCGTTACATGCCCCCTTTTCACAGATGGAATGTTGCATGAAGTTCCTCCTCCCTCTTCCAGTCTGATCCCACTCCTAACGTACAGAAGAACTTAACTTAACCGACGATTCCCGTACGCTCTACACTCTCTACGAAATATCGTTGCACAAACAAATAGATGATGATCAAAGGCAGAATGGCAAGAAGAATTCCTGTATCTTGGATCATGCTCAAATAGAACGGATCGGCCTGGGAAGCTGCACCGTCAGTAACCTGCTGGGCCAGATTATACGGAAGGGACGATAACTGAGTCGACATGACTTTACTTGAAGTCAGATAAGTCGTCGTATAAAAGCTGTCGTTCCACTGCCATACGAAGGAAAACAGCATGACTGTTACCATGGACGGAATGGCATTGGGCAGCATAATTCTTGAAAATGTTCGTCCGATGCCCGCGCCGTCCACATAGGCCGCCTCCTCCACTTCCTTCGGAATACCTCTGAAGAATTGCCGGAAGATAAAGATGTACAAGCCGGCCTTAAGTGAATTGGCCGTAATCGCCGTCAGAATAAACGGCCAATAGGTATTAAGCAAATTAACAGGTTTGCCGGCTATAAGCGTCATAAGCCCCATCAGGTCAAAGCTTTTCAGATTCAGGTATACCGGAATGAGAATGGTCGTTGGCGGTACAAGAATCGTTAGAATTACACCAGCAAACAGCCAGTTGCTTCCCCTGAATTTCAGTCTGGCGAATCCGTATCCTGCAAGTGCACAGGATGCTGTAGTCAGCAGTGTAGTCGTTGCAGACAGGGCAAACGTATTAAACAGCGTTGCCCAGTAATCCATCACGCGTATCGCCTCTTTGAAATTGTCGATGGAGAAGTTCTGTGGAATCCACACCACCACTGCCGAATACAGATCACCTTTAGCTTTGATGGATGTGGAAACCTTCTGAAATATGGGAAACAGGATAACGAAGGAAAGCCCGGTAATCAGAACGAATCGGATCATGGCCCACAGCCAGCCTTTCCAATGCTCCAGCGATAATAATCGTGATGTTGTCACGTGGGACACCCTCCTTTCTAATCTTGATAGAAGACTCGCTTCGAGAAAATGATGTTTACGATAACCAGAATGATGGCAATGGCCAGAAAGTAGACCCATGCCATGGCAGAACTTAATCCAAAGTCAAATTTGACGAAGCCGGTATCCCGGATCAGTTCCGTCATGGCGTTATTGGCAAACGAATCAATGATTGTATAGATCGCATTGACAAAAATAAGCGGGCTGACCATTGGGAACGTAATTTTCCAAAAGGCTTCATAACCCGTTGCCCCTTCCATCTTCGAAGCCTCATACAGTTGAGGGGAAATCGTCTGGATCCCTGCCAAAAAGATCAAAATCTGTACACCGGATTGACTGACGATCTGATAGATCCGATCTACGGCGCTACTCAGATACGTAACGATCCAATCGCTCACTCCGGCGTTAACCATCAGATTTTCGAGTTCAAATGTCCCGAGTGAGCTTCCACCTGTGCTACTCTGATTAACCGCTTCAATCAGGCTGGTGCTCTCCAGTGTCATAATCACTCCCGATGCCAGAATAACGGGCAGGAAAAAGATCGACCGCGCTACAGCCCGGCCCCTGAACTTCTGATTCAGGATGACGGCAAGGAACAGACTGAATATAACGATAAGCGGTACGTTGATGAGCACGTCTGTGATCGCCTCAATTAACGCACGGTTAAAGCTTGTATTAACGGTCAGCGCCTGAATATAATTGGCAACACCGTTGAACTGAATTGCTATGCCTTCCGCGTTAGCCTGAATTGTACTCATGCTGTATCGCAGAGAGGCTAACAGCGGAATGAAGAAAAACAACACAAAACCAATGAGCCAGGGAAGCACGTAGATTACGCCCCACATGGCTTTCTGCTGAGCATACGTACGACTTCCCCATTTCCATTTCAGGAGCGTCTTCAGAGCTGCTCACCACCAGTCACATAGCTTTGGGCTTCCACTGTATCGTTGTCAACTTCTACAGGGAAGTCGTTATAATTGACAATTACGAACCCGCCACCTTCATATGTTGTCCGGAAGACGCCCTCCTCCAGGGATTCATGGGACATCATGGAACGTCCGGCAAACGGTTGGTTCACCTGGTTCACCTCGTTGTAGATCTCGGCAGCCAGATCGATCCATTGTTCATAATTCGCCGCGTAGAGATCATCATAATCCGTTTCTTTCACAACATGGTTTGGCGCATTGAACCATGCAAAGTAAGGACTGGCTCCATATTCAATCAGCTTCAGCACATATTGCCTTGCATTGGTATATGTGGAGAGATTGTATGGCGTCCCCGTATAACCGATGCTGCCGTGTACAACGAGCTGATAGAACGGAATCTCTTCATCCTCCAGCTTGAAACGACTGCTGGTCATCGGCGCATCTGTCAGACCAGTTACATACGGCAGGGCATAAGCGTTCCCGCCTTCAGCAACAAGCGAGCCAGCCTGCTGCCCGATCTGTTCAAGTGCCTTCTTTACGGAGCCAAGCGCTTGTGTTCGGTCCACCAGCTTTTTCGGATTCATATCGCTGTTTAACTGAGCTGCCAGATCATTCAGGCTTAGTGAGAGTCCATCCTTTTGAAGGGACCTCAGCTCATCTAACATGTCTGCCGTCACGTCCTCCAGCTTGTTGGGCGAAAGCACATAGGTTGGTGAACGATCCCGGTCCCGCCGCTGGATGGCCTGGTTCATCGGATACAAGACCGCCGGTTCCTGAGTTAATGTGCGTGAAGCTTCCTTGGACGGTTTAAACCCTTTTTTGGATTGCACATTCAGCAGAGCGATATCGGGATAGAAGCCGATGCCCGCTTCTTGTGTGTATGCGCTGAAATCCCGCAATCCCTTTTTCCCGCCTACCGCGCCATCTACTTGGATGGAATCCGGCAGTCGATGATGAAGTCCGCCGTTAAGCCATCCCGCATAGCGCACCTGAATATTGGATACCTTCTTCTCCGTCAAGGCGGAGAGAATGTTTTTGGCTTCATCAAACGTGGTCAAAGCCTCCGTTGAATCATACGGTATGCCCAGCATATGCTGCCTTGTTGTCATGCCGCCGAACAGTTGCAGATAAAAGGGAACGTTACTCTGCTCTTTGCTGGCGTTTAACTCGGGAAGTCCGCCGTTTTGCATCAGATAATCCCGATAGAGAGATGCAAGCCCCGAGTACGAGGCCTTATCTGCCCCGACAAAAGCATATCGAACGACGAAATCAGACGCGGTCGGTTTCTTCTGGAATTTCGGAAGTGTACGAACCATATCACTTGCCTGAAGCGTCACATCGCTCTTGTTCACCACATAGAAGCTGGGATATACGTTGTTGTAGCTGTTCAGCTTGCCGCTGATATCGGCATTCACAACTGCAACGGCATCCCCTTCTTCAATAATGCCCAGAAAAGCTCCCTCTTTCCGAATCAGTCCAAATACCGGCAACCTAACTCTGGCTTCATTCGAACTTGCTTCCCGTAGTTTCATGGTCATATCCGGTCCATATATATCTTGTTGATAGGCAGGATACTGCAGCTTGCCATTGTTAAAATGGATCAGCGCTCCCGAACCGTCCGGAACCAGTATGGAGCCCTCTTCTTCTGAACCCCCAGCCCCGAAGTAATCCATTACAGATATGCTGTTGATCGGATATTCCTCCGGAAAATGAATGCCTGAGGACGGAACACGTACAAGCAGATCCTCTTCATCCAGCTCATATTCCATCGTAAGCATAAACAGCCGTGGTCCACTTCGTTCCTCTTCAATGCCAAACTCGGCATGATCCTGAGCCAGATCCTCCGATGTGTAACCGGCTGTGTCAAAAGCCTTCAAGGCCCGGGACAATTGCAATCCTTGCATCGCCTTATCAATCCGGACGTAAGCGCCTTCATCCTTGTCTTCCGCATAGCCGACCTTCAAGGCCCGTTGCCCGGCCTTGTCTAGCTGTGCAAGCAGCCTTTGTTCAAATCGCTCCTTGCTGATCTTCATCGGCAAGTCTTCTATGGATCGCTCAGTGCTTCCAAACTGGTAGTGGACCCGCACGCCGCTTGGCAGCACCTCGTAGCTTATTTGCTTGTGTGCAACACTATCCGTGAAGGAATTCACGGTGCTGCTCTGTCCGAGGCTGTTGAAGAAGCTGAGCTTCGTTTGTGATGACAATAGGTCTTTGTTTATCCCGGCTGCAACCCCATCCTGCTCACGATCTGCAGGATTGCTGCGCCAGATCTGGCCGCTCTGCGTGTGAATCACTGCAATCTCGGCAGTCTCTTCGTTAATGAACAATTGCAGCGCAGCATTCTGCGCAATGCCTACCATGCCGGGAAGGCGGACATCGCTGAACGATGATTTCAGTTTCTCTCCGGGAGGCAGGGAGGGAAAGTCCGTCTGATCAGCGGCAGTCACTGTCTCGTGAGCGAGCGGTGTTGGCGAGAATTGACAACCGCCCAGAAGCAGACTGCCCGCGAGCAGCATTCCTGTTATTTTTTTGGCTACGGTATAATTCATAACAATTTCCTCCTCCCTTAGCCCCGAAGCACTAATTCCTGATAGATGGTTACAACAAACGATACAATCTGCTGTACAAGACTAAAGAATAACAGGCATAGAAATGCCATAAACGCCATCGCTACAAGTGTCAGCAGCATCGTGAGCACCGTTTTGGCTGGTGTGTACTGATGAACCGTCATATTCCCCACAAATAACAGATATACCGTCCATACAACGGCGAGTGCATTGGAGAAATAATAAAAGGCAGTTTCCTGCGCAGAGATCACAAGACTCAGCCAGATCCATGGAAAATGAATGAGTAACAACGGTACCAGTGCAAAGCACGTTGACATGAAAATCTCGGAGAACTTGCCTTCCCCGTCCATCAATGTGGTTAACGACCAGTTCGCCACACACCAAAACAGTACCGGTACAATGACATATAACATTTCGAGCAGACTGTTCAGGTACTTTGGATTACTGAGATTAATGAGAAAACCGCTGTACTGGGCATGCAAAATTTTGGTGATGACCAGAAGCACCAGGATCATGAAAGCAATCAGCAGTGAGTTTCTCTGGTTCCGTTCATATTTCAGTTCCCAGTATCCGTCAAACGGATGAAAAATCAGATGCAGCGGGTACTGGTATAGTTGCTTACTTGATGCCTGCATTCGTAGTCCTCCTTTTCTGCCTGCGAACGATGATGACGGTGACAATCGCAGCGACAGCCAGGAATATACCGGACATCATCCATGAAAAATGCTCACGCATCAGCTCTTTGCGGTACAAAAGAAAAGCTTTGGAATACCCTTTGGGCTCCATGCTGCGCTTGAAATATTTCGCAGACTCGGCGTATTCCTTCTGACGAAGCAATGCTTTGCCAATTCCCGCATACGCATATTCCAAGTTAGCGTTCATCTCGGCAGCTTGGGCAAACAGCACCGAAGATTGATCTTCATCACCGTTATAGTAGCTGCGCACCGCTTCGTGGAGTGTACGTCCGTATTCAGTTGTTTGAAAGACGGTGATTTCACCCAGCGCTTTATCCAGAACTAACATCCGATCTCCCGCACGTTCCAGGGCAACAGGTGTATTAAATTGGCCCAGCCGGTTCCCAATGCCGCCATAAATATGGAGCAGGTATCCGTCTCCATTGTAGGTGAAGATTCGGCCCTTGCTGGAATCCAGTACGGAATACATGTCACTGTCACCCACATCCACATCAATCAGGCGGGATGGCCCTGCTTCCTGGGTATACAGCAAATCACCCTGCGGAGTCTGATAGCCTTCTCTGCGCAAAATGTCTGTACCCTGGGCATTCAGCTTCTTGACCGGATCCTTGCCGCGATCCCCGCTAGTGGCGTAGATGAAGCCCTCTTCATCCATATCCAGATTGGTAAATTCCGTTGGAGTGAACATCACCATCTGGCTCCGCTGCTCCCGTGTTGCAAACCGTTTCCAAAGATATTCCACCGGGTCCACCTGAACTCTGTTCGCTCCAATGAAGGAAGAGAACGTACCATCGGCGCTGAACTCCATGAATCCATCAAATACGCCTTCAGCCATGACGTAGATACGCTCCCCCTTGTCCATAACAATCCGCATCGGTTTAAACTGGAAGTCTTCTTTAAGCAGATCCGATTTTGGTTCAGACACGATCTTGACCAGCTTCCCCTGTTCATCCAGATGCACCACCCGGTGATTATCCGAATCAGCAACCAGCAGATGGCCTTTTTCCGTGACGTACAATCCCTGTGGATTTTTAAAATGATCTTCCTTGCCTTCCTGCTCAAATGAATCAATCGTCCGTACCAGCTTGAAGTTGCGATCCATCTCAATGATGCGGCCATTGCCCGAATCGAGCACAAAGACGTGCTGATTGGCGGTAACATGCATGTCGCTTGGCTCTTTCATAGGAGTTGTGTTCAACTTCTTGCCGGTGATAATGGTTGTTGCCTCATATGCCGCGGGTGAAGGAACTGCGTCACCCCAGAAGGAATAATGATACGCATCCGTTTTACCGTCTGCACTCACATAGGGCGCCTCTTGAACGAACAACAGGAGGCAGATCATGCCCATGATGATCGATTTACGTTTTTTCCATGTGCTTCTCCGCACCTCGCTGCCTCCTTTCTATTCTTTCATGCCCGAAGTGGCCATCGTCTGCATAACACTGCTCTGAGAGATGATAAACAGAGTGATCGGTACAATCATCAGCAGCAAGGCAACAGCCGCACCTACACCGGCCCTTGCAATCCCTCCCTGCACAATCTGACTGAGCGCATAATGCAGCGTTTTGAGATTTTCACTGTAGATGAAACTCCCGCCATCCGTTCCCCATAACGCTGGAAACTGCAGGATCATGAGCGTGAGCCATGCCGGCTTCACATTGGGCATCACGATGCTCCAGAATATCCGGTATTCATTGGCTCCATCGATTTTGGCTGCCTCCAGCAAAGCATCGGGAATCTGCTCCATGAACTGTTTCATCAGGAAAAGTCCCAGCGAGAACGCAAGTGATGGCACAATAATGGACGCATGAGTGTTAATCCAGCCAAGCCAGGACATGACCATGTAGTTCGGAATCGCCGTAACATGCGGCGAGAACATCAGGGACAGAATGACAATGGTGAACAACACTTTGGAACCCGGAAAACGATATTTCGCCAGCGGATAAGCCGCTGCAGATGCAAGCAGGATATGCCCGGCTGTGCCAAGTATCGTAATGAGCAATGTGTTGGCAATATAGCGGGATAACGGCACCCACGAATTGCCCATGAGGTTGATCAGATCGGCAAAATTCTCCGTTGTCGGATTGTTCACCCAGAAGCGCGGCGGGAAAATAAACAGCTCATCCAGCGGCTTGAATGCATTGTTGACAGCATAGATGAGCGGAAGCACCATAAAGGAGCCGAACACGCCCAGCAATGCAAATAACATCAGGCTGACGGTAAATGACCGATTAAGCCTTTTTGGCATGCCAAACACGGCACGTACTTTGCTGGTCATCGTCATTCACCTATCTTTCTAAGCATTTTTTGCGTGAAAACGTTTGTACCCAGCATCAGGGCAAACAGAACCGTTGCGATGGCCGAGGCATAGCCCATCTCGAAACGAATGGTTCCGAAGTCCATCAGATGTGTGACAACTGTGTGTGCCGCATAGTTTACGCTCGGGAAACCTGCCAGTGCGATGGAGATCTCAGCTACGGCGAAGGAAGCGGTAATCTGCATTACCGCACCAAACATCAGCTGCGGTCTCATCGAAGGCAAGGTGATGTACCAGAGCTCCTGCCAGCGGTTTTTGATCCCGTCTACGGTTCCTGCTTCAACCAGAGAACGATCAATGGTTTGCAGTCCTGCAATAAAGGCCAGGAAGCTGGTTCCCAGGCTCAGCCACAGCTGTACAATAATGACGATTGCCAGTACATACTTCTCGTCTGCGAGCCATTGGATTGGTTCCAGTACGACGCCAAGGCGCATCAGGAAGCCGTTCATATACCCGTAGCTGTCACCCGAGAAGATGATCAGCCAGATGAAAAAGACGTTACCCGATATGGATGGGGCATAGAAAACCAGCGTCATGACCGCCCGAATTTTAGGAGACAGCTCATTGATGATCCACGCAAACAAAAAGCAGGCAATATAACTGAGAGGGCCTGTAATTACGGCAAAAAGCAGCGTGTTTTTGAGCGCGATCAGAAAGACGTCATCGTTCAGGAAAAGCCGGGCATAGTTCTGCCAGCCGACAAATCGCGGCAGCTCCAGCATATTGAAGTGAAAAAAGCTGAGCCCAAGTGAAATGCCGACCGGAATGACAGTAAACATGAAAAAAATCAGCATAAACGGTGCCATCAATACATAATAATGCCTGCTGAGATACAGATCCCGCTTCAATAGGGACCACCAGCCGACCTGGCGGGTATGGACGGCAGGAGCGGCGGCTGTCTTGGTAGTTTTAGCTTGCAACCGTTACCCTCCCTTTCCTCTATTTCAGATTAAATTCCTTGCGTTTCAACTCAATTTCATCATCAATGTACAAGACATAGTCCGATAAGGCTTCACGCGGATTTTCATTTGCATTGACCACCTTGCGGAAGGCGTTGTCCAGATGTCGTCCCGTGAAATAACCTCCAGGAAGCTGCGGGATTCCCTGTACCCATTCCCATTGCTTCTCGAGATTTTGATAATCCTTCACAGGCCAAGGCAATTGCTTCAAGGCTTCGATATTGGCCGTCGGGTAACGGGCAGCCGCTCCCATAAGACCTTCCATTTCTCTCCCGTATTCAATCTGGGTCTTCTCAGCAGTCCACCACTTCATGAACTTCCACGCCGCTTCCTTGTTGTCAGCATTTTCGAGCATCATCACCGCGCTCGTAGCGCTGGCCACTTCATGCCGTATGGACCCATCGGGAAGCTGTGTACCCGGAACAATCGTAAAGTCCCAGAGATTGCGGATTTCCGGAGCCATAACCGTCAGCATGTTATACGTGGTGTAATCAGCAATTCCGATCGGCATTTCCCCGGTACGGAAGCGGTTCGGAAAATCGGCTTTGAGCGGAAACTTGTAATTGGTATAAAATTGCGTCCAGCGCTTGAACGCGTCCATTGAAATCTCCGAATCCAGTGCACTTTTCTTCTGGTCTTCGGTGTAGAAAGTTCCGTCATTCTGATATAACAACATCGCAAAGGTTGAATTCGGAACCAGGTTGGCATTGTTCAGCGTATCCTCTATCGGCAGATAAAACTCCATGTTATGCTTCTGCAGCACGGCGATGGCGTTATATACGTCTTGCCACGTTTTTGGCGGTTCGAGGCCCAGTTCATTCAGGATATCTTTGCGGTAAAAGAGCATTGGAAAATGCTGTTGCTCCGGAAGGGCATATACCCCGTCGTTGTAGCGGTAAGGCGTCAATCCGCTTTCACGGAACCTGCCCGAAATTTCCTCGAAATCGGGGAACTGGCTCAGATCCGCTGTTGCATTCCTCATCGCATAGTTCACCGGAATGTCTTCGCCCATCTGCATGGCAACATCCGGTCCTTCCCCCGAGAGTGTTGCGGGCAGCAAAATATTCGGCGGAACGAGACGTAACTGCACAGATACATCCGTATCCGGGGTAAACGAATCGTCGATCATGCCTTTCAGTACTTGGGCCTGATCTCGTCCGGTTGTGATCCATACGGTGATGGCATCCTTTTTTTGTTCCACGTTACCAATGCTGTCGTAATCTTCGGTATACGAGGCAACATATGCGCCCAGTTCGTGCTTCACCTGCTGGACGGTGCTCGCTTCCGCTTTGGGCAACGATTCACCCGGCGGAGATACAACAAGGTAATCCAACGTAATCGGCTGTTCACGTACCGATAGAATCCATGTGCCGAGACCACCTACGTTAATTTTGAACGTATCCAGCCGTTTGGGAACCGTCTCTGGTCTGGCCGCCATATCTTCAAGCTGCAATACCATAGCGTGCAGTACGGCCACTTTGTCACTTTGCTCACCCGTGGCCTTTTCCAGGTAATCTGCAACGGAACGCAAGGTGTCAGCTTGTCGTTCAAACACCTCCGTCATCTCTGGAATACGCCGTTCCAGCTGGTAATCCCGTAGTGGGTCCGGACTGTTGGAGGTGATCATTAATATTTTACGATACATCTCATTCAGTTCCAGCACGCTGGATTCCACGGTCCGCAGCAGCGGAGCGATGTCGCCAAGTGTAACCGTCATTCGGATTCGATGTTTTCCTTTTTCCAGATGAAACTGATATGGCTGATCTTCTCCCGCACCCAAGACCTGAGTTTGCCAGGCCGGGCTGTAGTTAAATCGAATGCGTTTCATTTCCTTAAACGGAACTTCGCCGTTAATCGTCAGACTGCGGGTGGCATAGATGCCACGCAATTGATCCTGCTTTACCTTAAGCGCCAGTTGATACAGTCCGTCTTCAGGCACGTCAATTTCCCATTCAATCCATTCGCCCGGCAGTTTCCAGTTAATGCCCCCGATGGCGTTCATCCGAATTTTCGATACATTATAAGGCTCGAGTGAAGGACTTGATCGGTCCGAGATTGGTGCCAGTGTAGGAGATGATTTGCTAACAGCTTCCTCCCCCTGAACTTTCAACATGACAGGAGCCGATTGTTTCAAGCCAAGTGAGGCGTAGGTTTGCTCCAGCTCTGCATAGGAAGGAACTTCGCTTTCTTGATATAGCTCAATATAATCGATCGCCATGCTTTCTCTTAATGAAGTGAGCGATAACTTCTGACTGCCTTTTTCAAAATAAAACTGAAACGGTTCCTCAAAGTACCCTGCGCTGTCCTTGAAGGAAGTCAGTTGCCATTCGGGCTGTTCCACTTGTCTTGGTCTAAGCTCATTGCCACGATCGTCCTGCCGGACGTTGTCCTCGCGATTCCCCCATACCCTGTCAAACAGAAGAATATCGGCCCCTCTGAACGGGACCTTACCATTAAGCTCAAGCCTGCGTTCGATCCCGGAACTTTTGCCTTCTACGGGATAATAGTGAATGCGAATGTTGTACAAACCGCTCACTTGAACGGGAACATCCCAGCGAATGGTTCCAGTTTCCGGCGTAATTACGGCATTTCCGTCTAATCCGGCGTACCCTTGCACAACCTCAAATTCCCCATCCTCTGCCTGAACATAAGATTCGCCTTCGATGCGTACAATTTCATCCGGTTTGGCCGTATTGTCATGAGCAGTCAGATAATGCTCATAACTGAATGAATCCTCGGTTCCCGATACCGCCTCAAAGTCCTCAAGCGCATGTACCGTTCCCGGATTACGATCCCGCGATGGATATAGTGTCCATATGGAGAGCACCAAGGCCAGGACAAGCACCAGGATTAGTCCCTTTTTCTTACGTGACCGCATGTTTGAATGTATCCCCTTTCCTGTAAGCGTTGAGAGAACTGAACGATTGACTAACCCGGACAGACCGCACCTTCACTGGTGCGTTCTGCCCGTGTAACGTGATACTTATTTGTAAACCTCATCAATCGCAGCCTGGAAAGGAGCCTTGTATTTCTCGATCAGCGTAGATACGGATACCCCTTCTTTGAGTTCCCCATCAAAATCCCAGAACGGCAAGGACGGGAATGTGTTATGGTCGAGAACCAACATACCTTCCGCAACCTCTCTGGCGTTGTTGATATCTGCTTCATCGGTCAGATGTGTCTCCAGTGTGGATTGTCCCGGATACTCATAGATCGATTCGATCTCATTAATTTTCTCCCAGATGTACATCAGTTGTTCCGGATTCTCTACCGCTTTTGGAATTGTTATAGCTTGGTAACGTGACTCACCGGAGTGATACGCTGTTGCACTTGGACCTTTTGGAAACGGTACAAAACCAATATCGTAGTCCTTCATATCCGTCATAATACCTTCAACTTCGTACATGGCACCTGAATACATCAAGGTGTTGCCTTGACGGAAGAACGTGGATGGCTCTGTCCAATCGCCGCCCTCAGAAGCTCTGCCGACCTTCTCGGTAGCCAGTTTGGACAGGAAGTTCAACGCTTCTTTTGTTTTTGGATCTTCCAGGTTCTGCTTATCTTCTTTGGTCAGAGAAGCCTCGTTGGAATACAGAATCGGTTCCAGCAAGCCCGTTTGAGCGAGTCCCCAAGTGTCTAGCTTGCCATCATTGTTTCGATCTTTGTTCGCTTGCTTGGCAACGCTGATGAACGTATCCCAGTTCCATTCATCGGCATCCACATACTCCTGAAGTGGCTTCAAGCCGAGCTCTTGCATGAGTGTGCGATTATAGAAAATTCCGTTGATAAACGAGGACTGGTCCTCGGTAAAGCCGTAACCTTTGCCTTCATACTGCATGTATTCTTTGGTTGTTTTCTGATTGAATACCTTGTCGTTTTTAATATAATCATCCACCGGCCATAACAGATCCTGTTTGGTCAATGCCGGAATGGCATAGTTTTTGCCCAGTCTCACCAGATCGCCAAGCGGTTCACCGGCCATCAGGGAAGCAACTACTTTTTCCTGATATTCACCAAAATCGATGGAAACATATTCAATATTAAAGTTGTGTTTTTTCTTCAGCGCTTCGAGATTCTCAAGGCGTTGAATGTTGTCCGGGTTGTTCCCCTGTATTTCCATGTCCCACCAAGCAACAACCTTGATCGTTCTGCCACCCATGTCAAAGTCCATTTCTGGCGTGGAGTTTTCATTCTTTGGCTCGGTTTCCGCGGGTTTTTGTTCCTCCTGTGGTGTTGTCTTTTCCGGCTCGGGTTGAGCGGTAGGTGCAGAACTGCATGCAGCAATTACCAACAAGACCGCAAATACCAGGCTCAGTAGCATGAACTTGTTTTTTCTCATCGTCTTCCCCCCTGATTGTCGTTTGCTATCACAGTGTATCGTTCAAATGAAAGCGCAAACAACCTGCCGAAATACAGATGTTTACCCGGGCTGAATATAGATTTGCGTAATTTTGCACGAGCAAAGTGCATTATAGGTTTTAATTGGTAAAGAAATGCACTGTCTACAAAAATATGCACATTGTATGCGCTTTCTTTTATTACCATAATGAAATTAAGTCAAATTTCAGTTAATCTAGCGCATTACAATTCAGCAGAAGGTGAGGTATTGCTTCATGTATGATATTTTACTTGTGGATTTCAGCCGTCGTTTGTGCGGAGAGTTGCAACAGATGTTGCTACGGAGCAAAGCTCAATATACTATCGCAAATTGTGTGTTCTCATCGGCCGAGGCTTTGACCGCATTGTCAGAACGAGACTTTTCCCTTGTTATGGTACATACAGAGAGGTTTGATACCGCGGGGCTCTGGTTATGCAATGACATTCGAAAAAAAAGTCAGATACCTATCCTCCTGATGGGTGGAAGAGATCACTTCAGGTTTGTACGCAAAGCCCTGACGTATCAGGTAAATGATTATCTCCCGTATCCTGTTAGTCCTTCTTCTTTACTTAACAGTCTGCATGGACTTAGATCCCACCTTGAAACCGACCCGGCACACAAAACGTCGTCGTTCTTCAAAACACCCGTTCAAATGAACGGTAAACCCATGCACTCCAGTCATGTTATTCGTATCGTCAAGGCCTATGTACGGGATCATCTGAGTGATGAAATCACGCTGAAGAAGATCTCTGACATGCTTCATTTTAACTGTGCGTACCTGGGACAGAAGTTCAAGCTGGAAGAGAAGATGTCTTTCAATGATTATATGCTCCAGCAACGAATGGAAAAGGCACAGCAGTTGTTGTCTTCCACGAATTTGCGAATATATGAGATTGCTATCGAGGTAGGCTATAAAGATATTGATTGGTTCTATAAAAAGTTCAAAGCGTATGCCGGATCGAGTCCCAATGCTTATAGAAGACAAAAAATCCACACGGCCTAAAGGTGGATTGCCGAATCGGTTTGTTTATCAATTAGATAATAACCACAAAAAAACGCAGGATATATTCTTCTTCCTGCGTTTTTTTGTGGTTGTTTGGATTTGGTCAATTCCAGAGTATTCACCATTAACGTACCAAAAGGGATTCCCGGTATTCTTGGGGAGTCATTCCCGTTATTTTCTTAAAAAGTCGGGTAAATGAATGGGCAGCCTCGTACCCCACTTGAAGTGCGACCTCACGTACCATAAGATTTGTGTTCTGAAGCAATTCTTTAGCTTTCCGTATCCGGCAGTCGTCAATGAACTCTGACACGTTTATTCCCATTTCCTGCTTAAAGAATCGCGACAGATAGGATGGATTAAAATGATGAAGTTCTGCCAGTCTCACCAGAGAAAGATCTTTCTCCAGATTCTCCTTGACGTAACTGCATAAGGAATGAATGACAACGTTAGCGCGTTCCTGTTCATTTGATCTTTTGTAGCGGACTAGTTCATCGGCAGCACGATATAGAAACTGTACTGCATCCTTCATGCATGTATACTCCCCTAAGTGCAGCAAGCTTCTTTGATCCGGGATCTTCTGTTGAAGACCCCAACGATTGATCGTTGAATGCAATAATAAGGCCAGATTGTAGTATGTCTCCATGGCACGTTCCATCGTAATATCCTGTTGCATCAGTTCTCCTGCAAGCTCCTCAAATATATCGTAAAATGGCTGAATTCGTCCCGTTTCCAAATATCCTGACATAATCTCGATCCGGTTTGAGATCCGCATGGATTCTTTGGGTACATCAGATGAGAGATCATTACGATGGTCCGTGAGTACCATGGATACACCATCCCCAATTTTCATCCACTGGAGTAATCTCAGACGTTCATATTGTTTGGTTAACTCGGACCAATTGCAACTGCGACTACTTAATGAAAAAGCAATGGATACGCCGAGTGAGACCATGCATGCTTCCTGTACCAGTTCCAGTGTACCTTCTAGAAATCGCACAAGTTTATCATTTGTCATCTCTTCCTCCTGCTTCGGCTGAAGCAGCCAGATCGTATCCCCATAATGGTCCGTTACACTTGCGCACACTGTACGTTCATTCATCAGAGAAGAGCCGATAATGCGCACAGATTCTTGGACTTGTGTGAGGTCCGAACCCTTTTCTGGCAGATTATTGAACCGACCCAGTATGAGATAAACAGGCGAGTTGATCTGTAATCTTATATCTCGTTTGGATAATTCGTCCTGCATATGCATAGTAGAATCTATAACCGCTGTACAGTCTTGAAGTAACTTCCGTAAATACTCTTTTTGCTGTATCAGTGCAAGCTGCGAATTAACTTTATGAGAATGTTCCAACAACTCAACCATGCTGTGACTTTGCCGGATCTCTTCCATCACATCTTCTACAACAGACATCACCTTGTCATAACCTTCCGTTTTGAGCAAATAACGCACATTAGCCATCTGAAAAGCTTGATATGCATAATCAAAATCGCTATGTCCTGTCAGAAAAATGACACGACAATTCGGCCAACTGGCTTGAATCCGCTCTGTCAGTTCCAACCCACTCATACCCGGCATACGGATGTCCGTTAGAACAATGTCAATTCTCGAACGTTGCATCCAGGACAATGCTTCTGTTGCAGAGTAGGCCTTACATACATCAAGCTGTTCGGGTATATGTCTGGCGAACGTTTCATAGAGACTATCCGTAATAATCTCCTCGTCATCTACAATCAAAAGTCGATACATTCGTTTTCCCCCTCTTTCCACTGGATTCGAATTGTGACTTTTAACCCTTGCAGTTCACTTCTGGATAGAAAAAGCCCACTTCCTTCTCCATACGTCAGGACCAGACGTCGATGAATATTTATTAACGCCGTCATTTCGTCTGTACCTCCGTCCTTATGCAAACGTTGTTGAAGAGTTTGAATGTGTTGCTCTTCCAACTCATTACCATTATCCTCTACGGTGATCTCGGCATATGAACCTTCCATATTAAACCCAATAATTAGAAGACCGGAGTCCGTATTCTTTTCAAGGCTGTGTTCGTAGGCATTCTCAATAATAGGTTGAATAATGAGTCTGGGAACTTTAATATGTTCCATCTCAGCAGGTAGTGACCCAAAATCAACTTTGATTCGTCTGGAGAATCGTAATTGTTGAATCTCTGTATAGATCCGTGAATGCTCAACTTCCACTTTCAACTTCACATGATCTGTTTCATTCCGCGTAATGAACCTGAAATACTCTCCGAGCATGTTGGTGAATTGCTCAATACGTTCGGTTTCTCCTGTCCTTGCCAGTGAATTCAGAATAAAGAAGCTATTGTACAGAAAATGAGGATTAATCTGCGATTGAAGCTGTTTCAACTCGGCCCGCTGCATCATCAATGTTTTCTTAAAATCTCGATCGATAAGGGATTGAAGATTTTCAATCATTAGATTGAAACGGGTGTAGAGGAAGCCGAATTCATCCTTTCGGTTATGCGCAATGGGGACATCAAGCATGCCTCCCTCCATTTTTTTGAATCTTTTCACCAACAACAGCAACGGGATATGAATCAACTTGTAACTTGAATAGAGATACGCCGTGATGGCAACAAATGATGTAATTGCAAACAGCCAAGCCCAATGATAGAACTTGCTAAGTGGCTTCGTAACAATTGCCTCGGGTAGATATGTAGCTACGGATAAGCCCAGGGAGTCCATATGCAACTGACTAACATGGTACATGGTGTCACCCACCTTCATCCGAAAGCCATCAAGTGTACCCTTTACACTGTGCTCACGGTAATTCGCGAGAATAACACTAGCTTGATGTTTATCTGTGATGGCATACCCCGTTTTGTCCTCAATCAGAAACGTTGAACTCTCAGGGTACAAATTAAGCCGTGTGAGTTCATTCTGAAAATGGTATGTATCCAGCTCCACCTGAATGACAAAAAGCGGGGGTTCTCCTCTCGTGCCTGTCAATCTGACAGCACTTAAGTTCAAGGCGTCCTCTTTCACCGTGAAACGTGTACCTTTTCCTTGCATGCCTGAACTGAAATATAGGTAAGAACTTTTATCGAAATCATCGATGCCTTGGATCGCGGATATACTCTTGCCAACAGAAGGGATATGTACATGAACGTTTTTGATATAAGCAGTGCTGTTCTTGAATGAAGCGAGTCGTTCAGTCAGGTAATTTAATGTATCACGCCGCTCAACCTGATCCATCATGTCCCAGAGAATGGCCAGACGATTGAGTTTTCGATCCTCAACGATATCAAACTGCTGTAATTCCATCCATTCTATCTCTCTGTTCAATTCCACCACATATTGGTTCAACCGTCTTTCCGTTGACAACGATATTTCCTGACTTGCATTGTCATAACTCCAATGATACAGATACACGCCAAGAAGAATAAGGGGGAGTACAAATACCAGATAGGTGATTATTAATCGCGCAAATATACTGTTAAACCATGATTTAGCAGGGATCTTGATCAATACATTCACCTCCAATGCCAAAGGCTGAGTGGGTTCCTTGTAAGAATAAAGTGAACATTAGCGCTCCTTTGGCTTGCTGGCGCGAAACCACGCGTTAACCTCCGATGTGATCTGATCTCCCCCCAGCTTGCGCCAGTTCTCAACGAATTGATCAAACTCATCTATCGACCTGCCTAGAATAATGTTCATATAGGCTTCAAGCTGAAGATCCCGAAGAATAATTTGTCGATCAACCATTGTATCCGTAATTCCGCCCGTGAATTGATCATAGAGAAGTTGGCCGTTCTTCTCGTAAGAATCTGCAATGCTAAAAGCACCCGAAGGCCCATAGGTTTGTTTCCAACCCCAGCCGCTCTCTACATCTTCCAATTCATAGGCCACAATGCGTTTGTGAATGGCGAGAGCTTCATTCTGCAGAGCCGAGAAGTCTCCTGTACTTCTGGCATCACGAATTTGTTTGTATGCATCTATATTTTTATTACCGGGAAAAGGAGTTACCGGTGAAAGCATCCACACAGCTCGGGAGTCGTCATTGTAGTATGTTTCATACTGTGCCTGATCCCCCCAGTTGATGTCCAGATGCAGATTCATGAGCTTTACAACAACTTCCGGATTAGAGAATCCCTTTTTTACAGCAAAGTATTGCCCAGTGTTGGAACGTAGCGGTACGAACAGGCTCCGGTACGACTTGGCAACAATGGGATATGCCTGCCATTCTACATCTATACCTGTATCTTTATCACGGGTGCTCTGAAGCATAAAGGATGTCCACTGTTCGCCGTAAAGCATCCCTATTTTTCCATCTTGAACTAGACGAAACGCCTTGTTTCCACTTTTATAACCAAAATCCGGATCAAGTTGGCCTTCACGATACAACGTTTGCAGTACTTTCAGAGCCTCCCGAACTTCAGGCTGTATACCTCCATAAGTGAGGTTTCCTTCTGCATCTTTAACCCATATATTAGGGTAGGCACCGTAGCCGGACATGAACCCTGCAGCTCCCATAACTGGATCCCATAGATGGTTCGTTAGCGCAAGTCCGTACGTATCATGCTCTCCGTTCCCGTCGGGGTCCTCCTCTGTAAACGCTTTCGAAACCTGGAGAAGCTCTTCTATCGTTTCAGGCGGCCGTAGCCCCAGTTGCTCCAACCAATCGCTTCTAATCCACAGGTACTGCGCTGTCTCAATGGAGGAAGATGATTCGGGAATAGCCATGAGTTTGCCATCAATGGTTGCCGCATCAAATGCTCCTCTTCCCTCCGCCTCCAATATACTCTTTGTAAGTGGGGAAGCATACTCTTGGTACACATGGGTTAAATCTTCGATCATTCCAGCGTTGCTCAGTTGTCTAAGTTGATATGGATTAACTTTCACCACATCTGGAAAACGTCCTGCAGCAAGGGATACACCCAACTTCTGATTGTATACATCCCCATTAGCAGTCCAGTCATAGTGAATTTGAATACCTAGCTCTTTCTCGTACAAACGAGTCCAGCGATTATCCAGTATCGTCTCGCCCGGTAACTGACTAATCATGCGCTCAAGGTCATCTCCCGTTTCCCTGACAAAAGAGACCACGATGGGAGGAGAATACCTCTCAAACGTAGCGGGAAGTTGAATCTGCTGCCCATCTTGCTGCGGATGATGTTGTTTGCTATTACCTTCGGTATGACCTGCTGGTATGGATACAGCAAGGAACAGAATGAAGGTCCATCTTGTTATGTCCAGACATCTCTTATACATGACGACATGCCCCCAGTTCGGTTTGAACAACTCTCTTCTCTCTGTCAACTTTAATCCATATCATTGTACAACAACTTGTACTCATTGAATACGAAAAGCCGCCATTGGGCGGCTTTTCGTATTTTTATTGTTTCTCATCAGGATTAATCACGCGATATTCAAAATTCGAAAAGTCAGCTGTTCCTCCAGCTATTTCCGTTGAATATACAAACAACCCCGTTCGACAACCCATAAAATGATCCAGTTTATATATCATTTTGTGGACAATCCCTATATCTCTCCATTCAACCCCATCAAAATAGGCAAAAGAGCACTCATCCAGGTTGTTCTCAAAATTTCCGAATGCTTTTAGTTTAACTACTGGATCTGATACTGGGATACGTTCATGTTCAGTGGCTGGCTTCTGGTCGATCAGATTGCCAAATATGGTGGAATCCTCACTATCTCTGGCATGCATGACCAAGTAAAACTTGTTATCCTGCTTCGTGAGAGCGATCATACCGTACGAACCGATTAGAAAGCACAACCCGGCATAGTCCCCATCATTCAGACGACTGCCGTCAAGCGTAACTATTGCTTCGCAAGCGGGCCCCATTGAACGCTGGGTTAGTGTGTTGACCGCAAACGTCAGATTTGGGCTGATCTGTCCCGTTCGAACACGATACACCCCCGATTTCTCTGTAACGGACCAGAGTTCATGATTAGGTGTATGATTCCATTGCCAAAAATCACGGAGGCGGATGTTTCCATCTTCCTCGGGTTCATAATTGAAACTGTCGCTACCCACTAACGGGTTATAACGGTGCTCTGGTCTCGTGCTCGGGATATCAATCTGCTTCGGCGCTTTGTTTGCAAAGATCGGTTGACCTTGATCAAAGTGTAGCGGAACCAAAACAGGAACCCGGCCAACAGCCCCATGATCCTGAAACAGCATTGCATACCAGTCTCCATCCGGCGTATCCACGATACCGCCCTGAGCAACACCTGAATTGAAATAATCCATATCGTCATTAAATACTTCTCCACCAGTGAAGACATCTTCCAGAGAGTCTGCCATATAAAACGCCTGTGTTCTACGTCCGGAAGCTTTCGTGATATGAATCAGGAACACAATATATTTACCATTGATCTTGTAAAAATGTGCTCCTTCATAACCAAGGTGATGAGGCTGCTCGTCTTTTACAATCAAGCGATGCACTCCACCAGGTTTGGGCCCGGACAGATCAGAGCTTAATTCGGTCAGATAGATCTCGGTATTACCGTACACGAGATATGCTCGTTCATCATCGTCAAAAAATAAGGAGCAATCATGGTAAAACCCTTCCACGATCTGTTTCTTCCATACTCCCGAGATGGAGGTCGACGTATACAAGTATGTCTTACGGGTATCATTCGCAACAAAGATCACATAGAACATTCCTTGATGATAGCGGAGTGATGCAGCCCACATGCCTTTACTATAAACGTGATGACCATCCACCAGCCGTTGTGCAGGTGTATCGTCCAATGTGTCGTATACATATGTGGCTACTTCCCAATGGATCAGATCATATGAACGCAGGATGACACATCCCGGCATCATATGCATGGTTGTACTGACCATATAATATGTGTCATCTACACGAATAACATCAAGATCCGGGTAATCGGCCCAAATAATCGGATTCGGATACATGCTTTAATTACACCTCATTTTGTCTATTAAACTTCCATTCTCTTAAAAGGATGGTTGGGCTGTCTGTTGAACTTTTAAGCTTAATATACAAGTCTTGCACACCTTTCGCACCCGTAACATTCGTTGTTAGTTCCATCCATTGAAGAGATTCGGTTGCAGGTGGAACAATGATTTCTCCAATTAACAGTCCGTCTGTACGATCAAGTCGAAGTTCTAACGTACCTTCGGTTCCTTGATTCGCAATCGTGGCTGTGAAGCTTGTAGGTCCTTCACTTTCAAAGTCGACCTTGGATATAGCTATCCAGCTGTCATTATGCAACTTAGCG
Source organism: Paenibacillus sp. FSL H8-0283 (assembly GCF_045040675.1). Classification (NCBI taxonomy): domain Bacteria; kingdom Bacillati; phylum Bacillota; class Bacilli; order Caryophanales; family Paenibacillaceae; genus Paenibacillus; species Paenibacillus sp. FSL H8-0283. The sequence goes on along the minus strand of NZ_CP150295.1, from coordinate 3,354,327 downwards.
GAGATCATATTCGAATCTGATGCAGACATCTCACCAGAGTCAAAATATTGCTCTGTTGATACTCCGCTACTCCATCCAATCGTTGAACCGCTTACCCGCCCATAGGGATCGAAGCACTTGATTTGATCTACGCCCTGATAATCGGCATGTACCTTCTTGATCTTACCCGTGGCCTCATCATGTTCGACTCGATTAAGATGTGTTGACCGGTAACCTTCTGGGATATTCATGGCTTGGCATAATGTCTGGGCATGATAGGCAATGTACCACTGATCCGATAGTTGAAATATAGCATGGTGATTGTTGCCGCCAATATTAAAAAAGTGTCCAGGATTCTGGAGTAACGTACCCTGATATGTCCATGGCCCCATTGGCTGAACACTGGTCATATATGCAATCTCACCAGGTGGTGGGCTGCCATCTGGCCGATCACCCTCAATAAAATTGGAACAATACGTAAAGTAGTAACTATTATTATATTTATGTATCCCTGAATCTTCAAACATATAAGGCGCCTGAATAACCTTCGCTTTGCCAACAACGCTGATCATATCGTCTCCCAATCGCATAACTCTTGCCGTATCCGGTTTTTCTGCTTTTCCGTGTGGAATACCACCACCAAAGTAAAGGTAGGCTTGATGATCATCATCTACAATGACAGCCGGATCGAATAACCAGGTTACTTCCTCCACTCCCGGAGTCTCTCTTGTAATAAGTGCTTTGCCTATAGGGTCTATCCATGGACCAACAGGTGTTGGTGCAGACAATACACCAATTCCACTGGCATTGTTGGCGAAATAAAGAAAGAAACAGTCCTTTCCATCCAAGATTCGATGAGCAGCTGCCGGGGCCCAGGATTGCGAAGCCCATGTTGCTGCGCCTTGCGGTCCAGCAACTCTGATCTCCCCGTGATCGGTCCAGTTGATTAAGTCATCCGAAGAAATGACCGTAATCCGGTTGATTGAACTGTAGCTGTTTTTCTGAGGAAGACCGTCCTTATCATATTCCAGCTTATCACTAGTCATATATAAGTAGACTCGATTGTTAAATACCAAAGCATAGGGGTCGGCTCCAAATTTGTGGGCCACCAGAGGATTACCGTTGGGACGAAGCTTTCCAATCTCCCCTGCAATACGCTCCAGATTGGCAGCTTGGTCTTGCTTTTGCTCACCAGCATGTGGTGTTGATTGATGATTCATCAAAAGAATCCCCCTATAATCGTTTTTAGTTGTGCTTTTTTACGAGAAAGCGTTTGCAATACAAAAGGTAACATGATAGGATGATTACATTTTAAGGTAAGCTGAGTACAATTTCATTGCGTTAACCGCTCTATTTATTGCGTGAAATGACGGGAGGTACTTCATGAATGGATCCTCTGAGTGTTTTTATGATCCCATCCAGCCTGAGCTCTTATATCTACACAGCGTAACGACGTATAAGCTGGAAACGATCTATCATCGCCATAATGCATACGAGATCTACCTGTTTCTTCGTGGTAACGTTCACTTTTATGTAGAAAATCGATGTTACCATGTACAGCCTGGCGATCTGCTTGTGATGTCACCCGAGGAGATGCACCGAGCCTTTATTCTGGATGAATCTGAGTATGAGCGAATTACAATCAATCTCAAAAAAACATATCTGTTTCAGCTTTCCACACCATCAACCAATCTATCGTCATGTTTTGATCATCGCCCCAAAGGAACAGGCAACATCGTACATTTAGACGACGATAACTTGAAGCAGATGCTGCAATGTACAAACGAACTGGAAGGATTGCTTGCTTCCGATGCGTATGGCACCGATATCAAAATAAATGCAGCCGTAGCCCAATTGTTGGTCATGATTAACGTCTGGTTTCATAACAATTCCTTTGTTCCCAATGACATTATGCCTGAACTAGTTCGTGAAACCATGGATTATATTGAAACACATCTAAATCAAGACATTACACTTCGCAAACTTGCCGAAGTGTTCTACATGAACAGTACTTATATCAGCCGCCAGTTCAAAAAGCATACTGGATTGACCATCCGTTCCTACATTTTGGGTCGTCGTATTGAACGGGCCAAATTCCACCTGTCAGAAGGAATGAGTATTACGGATGCATGCTTTCAATCGGGCTTTAGTGACTATGCCAATTTTATTCGCAGTTTTACCAAAATGGTTGGCATCTCCCCTGGTAGATATATCAAACAAAGACGTGATGCAATGGAAGCTTTGCCAAAATAATGACAAGCTCATTCAATGTAAACTAAAAAACATCAAGCCATCCTGCATGGCTCGATGTTTTTTAAGTTCTTGATATACTTCGGATCTGCAAACAGTGCATTACTTTGATTATATCCGCAAGTTAATTGATCTCTTTACCCGTCCACAATCGAACGCGATCTTTAATCCACTCCGTATACTGCTGTTCCATGGCTACTGCACCTGCATTATCAAGTTCGGTAATCATATTGTCGTATATGTCTTCAAAGGCACTCGGAGAGGATGTAATCGCTTCGGCGATCCGTTTCTGAATAATATCCTGCGTTTTCTGATACACAACGTTATAATCCCCGCTATCCGAAGGAATCGGCATATTGTAAGCAGCACCCCACTCTTTCACCGGAAACTCCTTTTCGGAAGGGAACAAGTCCTTCCATGTGGTGATGCCATAACCTTTCAAAGCTTCTTTTTCCTCATCGGAATAACTTTGCTGTATCTGTTCAGGATAATTCGTTGTATAGTAGTTATCCGTTGAATCTTTGACGCCATCCCCGTAATGAGCACCAAAAATGTAATACAAGCCTACTCCGGTTTCTTTGGTGAATGTGTTATTGTCTTTGTTTTTACGTTCCTGTACATCGGCTGGGATGGTGCGAACACCGTCTTCCACGTTATATTGCTCGCCTTCAACGCCCCAGTTTCTCAATACTTGCCCTTCTTCAGAAGACATCCAGTCCAAAAATTTAATAGCCCGGACAGGATCTTCACAATCTACAGTTATGCCAATGCCATAACCGTCAAAGCCAATATTCTGGAAATCTTTACGCTGAAAGTTGTCATCTAGCGTGACCGGATAGAATCCGTAGGTCATGTCGTCTTTCCCTGCACTTTTCAAAGCATTTTCCGCATCACTGAATCCCCAGCTTGGATCAAGCAAGGATAACACGCGACCACTGGCGATTTTGGACTTATACTGGTCATCCTTCTGAACAAAACTGTCCTTGTCCAGCAAGCCTTCATTGTACATCTTGTTCAACCACCGGAAATATTCCTTCTCCTCGGGACGTTTGTAATGCAGAACGGCTTCGTAGGTGTCCGGATTGATGAAATATTCACCATCTCCAGGTCCTCCAGTAGACATGACAGCGGGATCAGTAACAGTGATCATTCGCCGCCATCCATCTGCACTAAGCGTCAGCGGAATTGTGGGTTGGCCATCATCTGTGGTCGGATGTTTCTCGTAATATTCACGTAGCACATTTTCGAAATCGTTTAAGGTTTTGATCTCAGGATACCCGAGTTCCTTGACTACACGATGTTGAATGGCAGTACCATTCGTGGCATCAAAGCTGACCTGATCGATCGCACCATTCGTTGGAATCCAATAGATTGCAGGATCGTCATTGCTGTATTTCAACCGATTGAAGTGCTCACCGTAGATCTTTTTCAAGTTGGGGGCGTGTTCTTCGATCAGATCCGTCAAATCAATCATTGCCCCGGCATCAACGAGTCTGGTCAAGTTACCTTTGGGGAAAATCAAATCCGGATAATCGCCGCTGGCAGCCATCAGGGAAATGCGGTCGTTTCCGCCTCCGCTCGAAATATCGAATTCAGCATCAATGCTTACACCGGTTTCTTCCGTAATTTTCTTCCCTACCGCATCCTGCATTTTGTTCCAGTTGGGACTTGCATCTGCGCCGAAGAAGGTAAATGTGATCGGGCTGTTGGGGTCACTCGTATTTGATTCGGAATTCTCTCCAGCATTTCCGCAACCGGCGGAAACTAACACAACACTTGTTACGAGACATGCTCCTAGCACTTTTGATACGGCTCTCATTATTTTTCTGCCCCCTAAATGATGTTAGTCGTAATAACCAATCCAGACATTACGATGGTTCACTTTGAGATAGTATACGCTTACATATTCAACCGTTAGTAAACGACTACAATCCTGCCTACCCTATTCCATGTTTAAAGTATAAGGAAGTCTGATCACCCCAACCTTGATTATTAAGCCATGAAAATAGCATGATCTAGACATGAGTCTCAGTAAAAATGTGAAGACCAAAAAAAGCGATGGTTGCCCATCGCCTCATAAAACCAAACCTACTTTTCAATAATATAGTTCTAACGTAAATCCTTGGATTTCTGCTTCAACTTCCCGCAACAATTCCATGACTTGATCAGCGTATTCTCCAAGAATTTCTTTACTTTTCTCGAAGCCAATCCATTGAAAAGTAAGCGGCATGCTTACAGCCCCAGTTAAGACATCCCATAGTGCGTCCAAATTGCCTCCATAGCTCTCGTCTAACTCAAGCTGGTTCTGCAAAATTTGATGAAGCTCTTCCTTGCTGTGAAAGTCGTTTCCGTTAATCTGAATGATGCTCATATCATTTCCTCCGTTTATTTTAACTGTTCAAATGACTTGTAATGATCTGTCGTCTGGTAGATTAGACCGTCATTCGAGTATAGAATTCGGTCGCTTCCGCGCCGTCCTCCTGAGTAATTTATATCGGCTTCGTACCAAATCCGGCCTTTTTTGTTGGGGAGTAATCCTTCCCGGTTCCTGAACACGTCGCCGCCGATGCTTTTGCCTGGAGCGACTTCTCGCAGGTTACCTTCGCTTGGTTCCCATCCCAGATCTCTGGCCTCTTTCTTGGTAATGTAATTTGGTGGGAGTTCATTGTGTTCCGAGATATAATTGGCAACCTCATCAAATCCCATATCCTCCGAAACTTGAGGTGATCCGAGATCACGCAAAGACTCTGACGTACAACCTGAGAACAATAATGCAGCGAGGATGATCACTAACGTGTAAGCAAATTTTCTGAAAAACATAATCTTTTCTCCTTTTGATGTTCTTGCTCTTGCTGTCTTCCGTTTTGGTGCTATTTCGATGACAATGCTTCTAATGTTAACGATTTGTGGTAATTAAAGCAATTCTGTAAGCCTATTATGGAGTTGAAATTCAATCAATTAAAGCTGTTGCCTTGCTCCATTGAAGCATTATTTTTATTCTACAACAAAAAAAGCCGCTAAAATAGCGACTTTAATCGTACCACGATCATTACCATTCAACACATTCATTTAATAGTTTAATTTAATGTATCCATCCAGTTCTCTAGGGCTACAACAACCTCTTCCAACTGCTTATCTTCCGTAATGGCAGGCTGATTATCTCCTTTTTGCATGCCGTATGAGCCAAATTGACCGTGATTTCCACCCTCAATACTCACATATGTCGTGTCTTCCGGAAGATTTGCTTTGGAGTTCTCCCAGTCTTCCCAGTTAAGCACTCCGTCATCCGAGCCTGTAATCTGTAAGATAGACAAGTCCGTATTCTTTACGCTCCCTCCTTCATCTGCATAAGAAGCCAAGAAAAAGACTCCTTCCAACTTCTCATTGTGCTCCGTAGCATACCGTGATGCAAATGACCCTCCCAACGAATGGCCACCAATAACAAACGCTTCGTCAGGATGTTCCTCGATAAAGGAATCAGCCTTGTTCTGACCGAAAATCGCCAAGTTTATTGGCATGTTCGCGATATATACGCGGTGACCCTGTTCTGCCATTTCTCTGGCAAGTGGAGAATAACTTTCAGGTTCAACCAGACCACCTGGATAAAAAATAATATTCGGTTTGGTTATCTCTGTACCCACGGGTTCAAATCGGTAACCGTCCTTAAGATTGGCGACATTAACCTGCGCATCACTTGTCATCGCCGTTTCAGCTCGCTCAGAGGGACTATACGTAACCGAATTGAGATATACGAATACTCCGGCCACGAGGATAACGATGGACAAGATTGTCCACATGATTATTTTTTTCCAATTGTTAGTACGTTGTGCTGTTTTCAACCTTAAAACCACCTTAGCATGAGGATAATGATATGCCTTTTTTAACTCTCCATAATTATACTTACCGGTAAGTATAATTACAAGATGATTTTGCTTACTATCGTTATTTGTCATAAAATATTCATGGAGGGAAGTCCAATGACAGAAAAATCACCTAAACGATTGCCTGGAAGACCCAAACATGGCAACGATGATATCTCAATTCAGCAAACCATTATTCAAACCGCTTCACAGTTATTCATGGAGTATGGCTACGAAACAGTCACGCTTCAGCAAATTGGCAAAACATGTAGCGTGTCAAAACCAACCATTTATTATCATTTCACCAGCAAACCCGAGCTTTTTAAGGTTGCCTTTACAACGATGTTACAGAATGTGAGCCGGTTAACCTCGCATATCCTTGATCAAGCCGAGAATCTGGAGTCGGGGCTTGTGCGTCTGGCAGAGGCCAGACTGGGAAATCCACATGCGGAGATTGAAACCATGCTCAGAGAAGCTGAGCCTTTTCTTGAACCAGCTCAAATTCAGGATATACGCAACGCGGAGCATCAGATTCATGAAGTGTTAGCCTCCCATTTCCAACGGGCAATGGATGAAAACGGACTGCGAACGGACGATCCATTTTTCCTCGCAGAGACTTTCTCGACATTGATGTTAATGGGTAACCGGGAAGATAACCTGCATAAATATGGTTCCAATCTTTCATTAGGCCAAAAGCTAGTAGATATTTTCATTCGCGGAGCGCAGTAAAAATTCAGGGCAACAAGGAGAGCTGACATGAATATCCCTAGAGGAACCTATGGGTTTCGATTCGCGGAAGACAAGGAGCTCCAATTGTGTGTACTGTATGCGGCTGGATGTGATTCAATAACCGATCCTTCTTATCATTGGGATGGACTCGAACGTTCGGACGGGCCTCTTCTGTTATTCCAATATACAGTCTCGGGTGAAGGTGTATTTGAGTCGAATAATCGCATTCATCATGTTACCGCAGGACAAGCTTTTTTGGCAGAAATTCCAGGGCCACATCGCTATTACTACCATTCAGTATCAAAAGAACCTTGGGAGTTTCTGTTCCTGCTTTTCAGGCCCACTCTTATTCTGCCCCATTGGAGAAAATTTCTTCGTGAAGCGGGAGAAGTTCCCTATCTTCCCGCTGATTGTACACCCATCCGACTGTTGCGGATGATCGTGACTGATGCGGCGGCAGGCAGAATCACTGATCCTCTGATCGCATCATCCAGCGTATATCAGTTCATGACAGAATTGACTCGATTACAGAAAACAACATTGCACAACAGGGAGAATTGGTCTGAAAACATTCAAATAGCCGTTGAATACATAGAAAACAACTACTCCAAGATGATCAGTATCGATCACCTAGCGGAGCATGTTTCCCTTTCCAAATATCACTTTATACGTCGCTTTTCCTCCAGTACGGGCTTGACGCCTGGTTCTTATCTAACCCGTGTACGTACCGAGAAAGCAATGGAACTGCTGCGCAGAACTTCTCTTAGCATTGAAGTCATCGCCGAGCAAGTTGGGTATTCCAGCGGAAGTTATTTTATCAAAGCCTTTCGCAGCATAACAGGCGTTACGCCAGGTGAATTTCGTAGTGGCGGAGAAAGCCTTGTGTACCGTAAATTGTTCTTCGACTAACCGCAATATTTTGCTATTCGACACTCAACATTACTATAGATATTAATAAAATCCTTTATTATGATGAATTGAGCGAGAGCAATAATTAATCCATAAAGGAGCATTCCCATGAATCATACACTTGCAGCATCAACTCCACCGCTTGGCTGGAACAGCTGGGATTGTTACGGCGCAGCCGTTACGGAAGACGAAATTCGTGGCAACGCTGAGTACATGGAAGAACATCTTAAAGACTTCGGCTGGAGCTATATTACGGTCGACATTCAATGGTACGAGCCTTTGGCCAATTCTTCGCAATATCGTCCGTTCGTTCCACTCATCATGGATGAATATTCGCGACTTATGCCTGCCGAGAATCGGTTTCCCTCCGCTGCAGGTGGACAGGGATTCAAGCCATTATCCGACTACGTTCATAGTCTGGGGCTGCAATTCGGCATTCACATCATGCGTGGTATTCCACGTCAAGCTGCACATGCGGCTACTCCGATTCTGGGAACAACCGCCACTGCGCGCGATATTGCTCATCCTAACTCCATCTGTCCGTGGAATACAGATATGTATGGTGTTGATAGCTCAAAAGAAGGCGCACAAGCCTACTACGATTCGCTTTTTGAACTGTATGCACAATGGGGCGTTGACTTGGTGAAGGTTGACGATATTGCTGCTTCAAGGCTCTATGACACCCATCAGCCTGAGATCGAAATGATATTCAAAGCGATTGAGCGCTCCGGTCGGCCCATGGTACTAAGTCTCTCTCCTGGCCCTGCTCCAGTAGAATACTCAGAATTCTTGGCTGATCATGCCAACATGTGGCGTGTCACGGACGACTTCTGGGACCTCTGGCCACTGTTATTGGATATGTTCGACCGCTGCCGGACGTGGCAGAGCGTTCCCAAAGCAGGTTGCTGGCCAGACTGTGATATGTTGCCTTTGGGTCATATCGGTATCCGTTCTGTAGACGGTGGTGGAGCAGATCGCTGGACTCGGTTCACACCTGACGAGCAGTTGACGATGATGTCACTGTGGAGCATCTTCCGTTCCCCGCTCATCTTTGGTGGTGAACTGCGAGATAACGATGACTGGACACTATCCCTGCTAACTAATCGTGAGGTTCTGCGAATGCATCGCGAGAGTTACGGAGCCAGAGAAGCCTTACACAAAGAAGATCTTATTGTGTGGACTGCCCAGCATACGGATGGTTCCTCTTACGTCGCTGTGTTTAACATCGGCGAGAATGCTCTACCTGTGGATCTGTCCATTGATGAGGTTGGACTGTCCGGCATTACCGAAGGTACCGAATTGTGGAGCCAAGAAGCAGCTCAATTAACAGAGAATTCCTTAGTTACTACTGTACCTGTGCACGGTGTGCGTCTCTATCGGTTTTCCTAAGCTTGCAAAAGAAAAAGAGAGGTCTGTCGTTCATTAGACAGACCTCTCTCTCATTTCATCAGTATGTATCCATGGCTTGAACGGCCAGATGAAATGCTTTAATCCTTCTTTCTAGAAGGGTCTTTTGTGGGCTACCTTCTTTGGAATTGGCATACATGCTCTCTAGAGATGGGAACAATCCCATCAAGACAAGACGAGCTTCTGCGATATCTTCCTCCGTGTAGGGATGAGATTTCTGATTCCATACCTTTTCCAACAGTGCTAGGCCGATGTATAAAGCTTGGAGACGTTTCTGTAACAATGTTGTGTTATTCCTTTTCTGAGTCATATTCACTAAGGCATTTTCCGATTTGCGGATGGTTGATTGAAAGGCTTTAATGGATTGCAGTTGATCTTCTTGTGACACGTTTTCCATAGAGTATAGACCTCACTTTCTTGGCTTAGTTTGTTCGGTCTTTCTATTAAATCACCTCATAAATATAACAAAAAAAGCCGCTAAAATAGCGACTTTCAATGTATTCATTCTCGATTCAGTGCTAGAGTACCTTTTCCAAAAAGCTGATCGTCCGTTCATTCTTCGGATTTCCAAATATCTCTTCAGGAGTGCCCTGCTCGACAATATAACCACCGTCCATGAAGATCACACGATCAGCTACTTCACGAGCAAAACCCATCTCATGGGTAACAATCATCATCGTCATGCCTTCGCTCGCGAGGTCCTTCATAACACCGAGAACTTCTCCTACCATCTCAGGGTCAAGCGCCGACGTCGGTTCATCAAATAACATAACATCCGGATTCATAGCAAGCGCACGAGCGATAGCTACACGTTGTTTTTGTCCACCTGACAGTTGTGTTGGGAAGCTCTCTGCTTTATCAGACAGCCCCACACGCTCAAGTAATTTGAGTGCTGTATCACGAGCCTGCTGTGCATTTAATATCCCGAGTTCTCTGGGCGCAAACATGATGTTTTTAAGCACACTAAAATGAGGGAACAAGTTAAAATGTTGAAATACCATTCCAATATTTTCGCGAGCTTTGTTCAGATTGGTTTTAGGGTCATTCAGATCCTGATCATCCACAATAACCCGGCCTGCCGTAATCACATCTAATTGGTTAATGCAGCGCAAGAAGGTACTTTTTCCCGAACCGGAAGGCCCGATGACACAGACAACTTCTCCTTCGTTGACCGCCACATCAATTCCCTTGAGGACCTGATTCGAGCCGAAACTTTTCTTCAAACCTTCAACTTTTATTTTAGCCACGACGAACCTTCACCTCCAGATAATCAGCAATTTTGGTCAATGTGATAATGACAATCAGGTACATAACCGCAACCGTTAACCAAATGTCAAAAGAGGAGAACGTTCTTGCAATAACAATTTTACCCGATTGTGTCAACTCTACGAGACCAATAACGGATAAGATTGACGTATCCTTCAACGTGATAACCATCTGGTTAATGAAGGACGGAATCATAACCCGCACTGCCTGCGGAATAACGATCTTTATCATCGCTTTGCGATAAGGAATGCCCAATGAACGGGCAGCTTCCATCTGACCACGATCAATCGATTGAATCCCGCCTCGGATAATCTCGGTTACGTACGCCCCTGCATTCAGACTAAGTGTCAGAATAGCCGCCAGGAACAATGGCATCGTGAAGCCCATCGCCTGTGGAATCCCGAAATAGATAAAGAATGCCAGGACAATCAGCGGAATACCGCGGAAGATATCCACAAATACGGTGGCAACAACTCGAAGGAATTTGTTCTGTCCCACCTTCATGAATCCGAAAATCAGACCGATGATAAACGCGAAGAACAGGGATACAATCGTGTATAAAAGTGTTTTTCCCAGACCTTTAAAAAGTGCAGGAAGAGATTTCTGTATTAACTCCCAACGCCCCAGATTTGCGACTTGGGAATTCTCTCCAACATATTCTTCGATAATGCGCTTGTACTCACCGTTTGCTTTGATATTCACAAGACCAGCATTGAACATCTCCAGAAGTTCCTGATTTTTACCCTTACTTACCGCAAATCCGTAGGAAGCCCCGTCTTCTTTGGCGGTAACGATTTTCAAACCATTATTCTGCTTTACCCCATATCTTAGAACGGGTTCATCTTCAAAACAGGCCACCGAATTACCGGTCTTTACATCATCATACATTTGATATGATTCATCGAATGGAACAATGGTAAAGCCATATTTTGAGGCGATGGACTCAGCAAAGCTGTACCCTTCTGTTCCCGTTTTTACAGCGACCTTTTTACCACGAAGATCTTCGTAACTTTTAATGGTATCATTATTGGAACTAATCCCCATAACAACGCCTGAATCATAATATGGCACTGAAAAATCAAATTTTGCTTTTCGCTCATCCGTAATACTCATCCCTGCGATCACACCATCGACTTGATTCGCCTCAAGTGCCTGTACAGCTGCGTTAAATCCCAGGGATTTGATTTGATACTTGAAATTTTGATCTTTGGCGATGGCATCCAGCAAATCCATGTCGATACCAACAAAATCACCATTCTCATCTTCATATTCGAATGGAGCAAATGTGACATCAGTTCCGATAACATAGGTTTTACCGGAATCGGACGCTGCGGCAGCGTTCCCTACCCATCCTGATAGACCGCTCACCAGGAGCAGCATCAGTGAAAGTATAAAAAATGAGATCTTCGTTGTTTTCATGTGTCCTCCCCGTCTCGGTATTGTCCGAATAATCATTATTTTCTTTGGAATCGGTATTACGGTTATGCTTTTTGTCGATCTTCTGCCCATTTGATTGTTATTATTTACTGTATATTAACAATCAATGCTTTGCCTTTCCACTTGCAACATTTTCCTGCATCATTTTTTTCCAACCAGTAAAAGTCCTTTTAATACTTACCCTTTAGGTAAGCTTCGCGAAACCCAATATTACATTGTGAATCTGAAAAAAGGTACATTTACTTTAAAACGTATTATTTAAAATTTAAAACTCAAAAAAAGCCGCGATTTCCGCGACTTTTTATTGTACAGTTTTTTATAATCTATTAATTTGCTCTGGTTGTCAATACAATCTCGAACTTCGAACCAGCTTCACCCGCGAATACAATAGTTCCGTTCTCAGGCAACACAATTTCGTTTTGTCCACTGACCACTGTATGATTAATGCCTATGCCAGCTTGGTTATATACAGCAAATGCGCTGTTTGCAGACATCTTGACCGTCATTTCTTTACCTGCAGCTGATGCAGGAATCGAATACCATGTGGCATGACCATTCGCCTGAATCGTTGTCTTTGATTGTTTTCCCGCATAGATCGGTTTGATGATGTCTTGAGCAGCATAAACGTTGCCTCCAGCTGTAACATATTCCACGCCATTTTCCTCATAGAAATTAAACTCCATCGTGTCACGGCCCGCTAATCCAGGAATTTGCAATTGGTTCACAGCTTGGTTAGCTCCAACGATTTTATTCGTGTAGACATAACCCGGTAGCTCATTAAAAGTATGAATGGGAATCATCGGCATCGCTGCGTTGTACAGTGTTGATGTGTATTTTTCATTGACTAACACATACGCTTTGCCTTCCCGTTTCTGCCATGCGGCCTTTACTTCTTCCGACAATTCATTGGTTTCAAGCTTTTCTGCCTTATATTCAGAGGAAGCAACTTGCCCAAGCCCAGGAACAGACTGATACGAGCGAGACCACAAATATGTGTTCCCATTGACTTCCTGAACGAACTTCAGCTTTTCCGTACCTGAATTATTAACAAATGAGCCATCAGTGGTGTACGTATAGGTCTGAGCAGGATTGTTAGGAGACGACAGATTAGATAACGTTAATTGCCCATCATCTTTTACGTCCAGCTTCATTAACATGTTTGCCCCACCAGCGTACATGCCTGTATGCTGTGAAAGTTCTGTTGGCATAGTTGTTTTCACAGGTGCATCATGTGACTTCTCCGGCTTACGATCTGGAATGATATTCTTCTCCTCAAGCGCGCCAAGCAACAGCTCAGTTGCCAGCAATTGATCCGTTGAGCTATGACCACCCGAAGAGGTTACGGCAACAGCCATATTATATTCCGGTAACACAATCAAGGAGGAATGATAGGTTATTGTATTGCCACCTTTGCTTACTGCCTGGATGCCGTAATCATTAAAAGGAAACAGGTTCACGCTGTCCCAGCCCAGGCCGTAACCAATAGAAGAATCGCCTTCTTCCGGCCACATGCCTCTCTTGTATTCTTCTTGCTCCATGGCCTCTACGGATTCCTCCGAAAGAACACCTTCAACCTCACCTGTAAAGATTTTCGAGAACTGAACCAGATCTTCAGCGGTGGAATAGATGCCTCCCGAGGCAATCATATTTGTAGTCTCTAATGGAAGTTTCTCCTCATCCGAAGGGGCATATGTTGCTGCCATCTTGCTAAGCTCTACAATATCCTGCGGTGTTTTGGTATGCTCCATACCAAGAGGCTCGGTTATGTACCGGTGCATGAAAGTTGTGAAGTCCATGCCACTGACCCGCTCAACCAAAATTTCAGCTAATGTAAAACCGTCATTACTATACACCGAGTATGCGCCAGGATCGGCCTTCAGATGTTGCGTCGCCAATTGTTCCAGTAACGTATCATGTGCATAGGTATCATTATCTCCAAACAGTATTGCACTGTTACTTGACGTTCCTAGAAGCCCGGATGAATGATTCAGTAACATGCGTGGTGTAATCTGTTGGTAACGCTTGTCTTTCATTTTAAAGTCCGGAATATACTTCACGACAGGCTCATCAAGATCGATCTTGCCCTGGTCCACTAGCTTCATTACGGCGGTTGTGAGCATCATTTTGCTGGTTGAACCAATGCCATACATGGTATCTGAAGAAAGCGGGATGTTGTTTTTCAGGTCGCTTTTTCCTGCCTGACCGGAGATCACAATCTCACCCTCATCCATCAGTGCGTACTGCACACTTGTCGTAGCGTATGATTCAGTGAGTACCTTGGCCTTTGCACTTACTGCCTTTTTAGTTAGATCATACGTAGAGCTACTACCGTTACTGGTAGCGGGTGTGGCCATGGCCGACATTGGGGACATCATTGCAAACACCAAAGTTATGGCGGCGATAGACGTTCGTTTCTTTCGTGTCAATCTCATCTTCTCCTGTCTAGTCTATGGATTAGGAATCTCTGTGTTCGTACTCCCGTAGTGTAACCGAAGAAGATGAACTGTCTGTGGCTTGAATATGAATCGAGTATGAACCAAGCAGGACCGACCAAAATAGGTTGGACACACGGTAAAAATCGCTTTAGTTCAGCTTTGTTTTGTTTGCAAATTAAACTTTTGCTATAATGGTATATCAATCAATGGAGTGCCAGTAAGATGGCTAAGCACATAAATAAATGCAATCCATAATTCACCATGAGTAATGGAGTTGAAGCAATGCTAAAAGTTAATCGGAATGACCAACGCCCGATCTGGCAGCAACTTTTGGATCAAGCGATCCATAATATCACAACCGGGAAATGGCAACCAGGCGAACTGCTACTCCCTTCACGTGAACTTGCTCAATTAATTGGTGTTTCACGCTCAACCATACAGATTGTGTACGAGGAATTATTCAGCCGAGGGTATACGGTAACCTCCCGACGAGCCGGGACAAGAGTTAGTGATTGGACATATGCACCTCGTTCATCAGAAGGCGTCACGATGCAAGGGCCTATTCCGCCCGATCTGCCTACACTAAACGAATCGATTGGTCATCTGCATAGTTGGTTTGGCAATAGAGACAATCGCAAAATAGAAATTGATTTTAATCCCCACGAGCCTTATCTGGATGAAAGTTTCACAAAAGCCTGGAGGCAATCTTTTTTACAAGCTTCTACTGAACCCAATCTGGATCTTTGGGCTTATGGTGATGCCAGAGGGTTATTGGGATTAAGAGAGCAGATTCAACGTTATTTGTCACTTGAACGAGGCATTCATATCGATGTTGATCAAATCTTGTTAACCTCAGGTGCACAACATAGCATTGATTTAATTGCCCAGGCTCTCTTAAGTGAGGGAGACAGAGTTTCGGTTGAAGATCCCGGCTTCCCTGCCGCTTGGATGGCGATGAAATACCGCCGGATGCAAGTCGATCCCGTTCCGGTTGATGAGTATGGATTATGTGTAGATCATATTCACCCACAGACGAAACTCGTATTTGTCACACCTTCTCATCAATGCGCCGTTGGTGTTATTATGTCGGAGCCACGCAGGCAACAATTGATGCACTTGGCAACTCATCATCGATATTGGATTGTTGAGGATGACTACGATAGCGAATTTAGGTACCGTGGAGATCCACTTCCAACTATATTTAGTCAGCAACCTCAGAATACGCTTTATATGATGAGTTTTTCCAAAATGGTTGCACCTGGCATTCGACTATCCGCTATCATCGGCCCCAAAATAGCCATCGATCGCCTTACCCAAGTTCATGAATTAACCTATCGTCATCTGCCGATTATGGAACAATTAACGCTAACTCATTTTATTGAGCGTGGTCATTTTATGCGCCATATGAGAAGAGTTCGGAACATATATCGACGCAGACACGAAGTCATGACCAAAGCCATTGTTGCTTCTGGGTTAGGCTCACGATTTACATTAAGTGGTGTGGAAACGGGATTACATATGCTTCTAGAATCTGAAACGTCATTTGACGAAGAAGCGGTGACAAATGCTGCTCTTGATCAAGGTGTACGCGTGTATCCGCTTAGTAGATATTGCTTGGAGAGTCATCGAAAAGGATGGATATTAGGTTTTGCGAAAGTGGATGAGGAGCAGATTGAGGAAGGCATACATCGGCTTGCAAAGATTGTATTATGATGGAGAACATGCTCTCCAATCGGATTCGAAAGGATGTTTTTTGTAATGAAAATTTTAGTGTTAGGAGCCACCGGACGGGTTGGAGGTCATTTCGTCTCTAATGCCCTACGTTCCAATCATCATGTAACTGCACTGGTTAGAAGCCCGGAAAAGGTACAAATCAACGATGACAATTTCGTTCTACATCAAGGAAACGCTTTAGTCAAAGAGGATATTCATCACGCCATACAGGGTGTGGATCTCGTTGTTAGTTCCTTAAGTACCGATGGAACAACTACATTATCGCAATCCATGGGACATATTGTTGAGGCTATGGCTCAGGAGCGTATCAAAAGAGTCATTACCATTGGTACTGCAGGAATATTGGAAAGTCGAACGGATCCTGGCTTGCTTCGTTTTCAATCCCCTGAGTCCAAACGTAAGTCCACGCGAGCCGCTGAGGAGCATCTGGAGATGTACAACATTCTCAAGGCTTCAGAGTTAGAATGGACCATCGTGTGTCCTACCTACTTATTTGATGGAGAATCTCTTGGTAAGTACCGGGTTGAGCGCGACTATTTGCCTGACGGTGGAACTTCTATATCTGTAATCGATACTGCGGAGTTTGCTTATCAGCAATTAATGTCTGATGAGTATGTACAGTCTCGTGTAGGTATAGCCTACTAGGGCTGTCTTAAGTTTCAATATAAACAAGCACATTACGAGCCTGCAATTGTTATCCATTAGGAACAATTGCAGGCTCTATTTGTGTCTGCTGTTGAGCTATTTAAGCCCTTCATATAGAGGAAATTGCGAAGTGATTTCACGGACACTACCTAATATTTGATTTTTCACATCCGTGTTCTTTGGATTTTTAAAAGCAAGCCCTATCAGCTGAGCAATTTCTTTCATTTCCCTGGCTCCAAGCCCTCTTGAAGTCATAGCCGGAGTTCCAAAACGAATACCGCTTGTAACCAAAGGACTTGCCGTATCGTGAGGAATTGCATTTTTATTCGCCGTAATCCCTACTTCATCCAATAAAGCTTCGGCTTCTTTGCCTGTAAGGCCCATAGTTCGTAAGTCAACCAACACGATATGATTATCTGTTCCTCCCGATACAAGGGTAAGTCCTTCATTTATTAAAGTATCTGCCAATACGTTGGCGTTATCCAGAACACCTTCAATATATGTTGTGAACTCGGTTTGCAATGCCTCGCCTAATGCCACCGCTTTCCCCGCGATAACGTGCATGAATGGCCCGCCCTGAGTCCCCGGGAATACAGCTTTGTCGATCGCCTTTGCCCAGGACTCCCGGCACAAAATGGCTCCCCCTCGTGGTCCTCGTAAGGTCTTGTGTGTGGTGGTTGAAACAAAATGGGCATGTGGTACCGGGTTAGGATGCAAACCTGCCGCAACAATTCCTGCTATATGCGCCATATCTACAAAGAAAAGAGCTCCCACTTCGGCGGCAATCTGGGCAAATAATTCAAACTCAATGGTCCGCGGGTATGCACTTCCACCTGCAACAATCATGCGTGGACGATACTTATAAGCAAGTTTACGTACTTCGTCAAAGTCAATGCGGCCCGTCTGTGCATCGACACCATATGAAACAAAATTGTAAAACCTACCTGAAAAATTAACAGTACTTCCGTGTGTTAGATGACCACCCTGGGATAGATTCATGCCAAGTATTGTGTCCCCAATCTCAACTGAGGCAAAATATACTGCCATGTTGGCCTGAGAACCGGAGTGAGGCTGCACATTCGCATGTTCAGCGCCAAAAAGTGCTTTAAGGCGGCTATTTGCTATCTCTTCGACTGTATCGACATGCTCACACCCGCCATAATATCTTCTGCCCGGATACCCCTCCGCATATTTATTGGTCAATACCGAACCTGTTGCTTCCATCACAGCTTGACTTACAAAATTCTCTGATGCAATCAGTTCTATCTTATCCCGCTGCCTTCCAAGCTCTTGCTGGACAGCCATTCCTATTACTTTATCTTGCTTCTCCAAATGTTTCATGAACATCTTCCTCTCCATATTACGGTTATTTATTCGTTCCAAGTTGTTTTTTGGGAAATTTACTATTCATCAGTAGATGTGCCATCATTCCTGCAAACAGTCCCCAAAATGCACCACCCACACCAAGCAAAGTCACATTTGCTGCTGTCGCCAAAAACGTAATCAATGCAGTTTCACGTCCCTTAGGGTCCGTTAATGCATTGGCAAGACTGCCACCGATCGTTCCAAGTAAGGCTAATCCCGCTAATGTTGCAATAAAGGTAGCAGGAAGAATCAAAAACAGAGCAGCCAATGTTACGCCAAAAATGCCGACAAAAATATAAAAAACACCACAAGCAATACCTGCAATATAACGTTTGGTTGAATCCTCATGTGCATCCTTTCCTGTACAAATCGCTGCTGTAATAGCTGCCACATTAAAAGCATGTGATCCGAATGGGGCTGCAAGAAGCGAACCCAAACCTGTTACAGCTAAAATAGGATTGGCACTTGTCTTGAATCCATCATTACGCAAAACAAGCATTCCGGGCATATACTGCCCTGTCAAGGTAATAATGAACAGCGGTAGCGCAACGCCAAGTAAAGCATTTAACGAAAATGCTGGAACAACAAATACAGGCGATGCTACAGCCAATTGGATTGTACTGAAGTCTGTTTTCCCCATGCATATCAAATAAATCAAACCGATTGCCAATATGCCAACAATGGCGTAACGGGAAGTAAACCTTCTTAGCACGATATAGCCTGCAAACAGTACAATCACAAGCAAAGGATCTACCTTCGCCCCTCCAAAGGCCGAAATACCAAACTGTAGTAAAATACCGGCTAACAATCCGGAAGCGATGCCTGGGGGAATAAGTCGAACGAAACGTTCAAACATGCCTGACAAACCTAAAATAATAAATCCGACTGCTGAAATCATGTAAGCGCCAATAGCTTCTGGATAAGGGGTTACCGCTAATGCTGAAACGAGAAACGCCACACCAGGTGTAGACCAGGCTGTAATAATCGGTTCCTTATATCGATAACTGAGCCAAATTCCCGTTACGCCTACCCCAATCGAGATGGACCAAATCCAGGAAGCGGTCATTTCCGGGCTTAAACCAGCCACTTTTGCAGCTTGAAAAACAAGGATAAACGTACCCCCGTAATTAACAATTACGGATATTAAAGCGGCGATCACCGGAGATATCAAATCACGGCCGCGTAACGAAGGGGATGCTGTCTTCATATTTAACACTACCTCTCACTTAATCATCGATGCGTGTGTTTTCATTCCAGTAATACTCGTCCGGTAAATAGCGTTGACCAAATACACTTGTCCCTACACGTATCAGTGTAGCTCCTTCTTCAATGGCGACTTGGAAGTCACCAGACATACCCATCGATAAAATATCCATTTCTACGCGTGGAATATTTTTCTCTTTAATCTGTGTACGGATCTGGTTTAACAATCGAAAACAATGTCGTGTTTCTTCGTTTGTCGCATTCAGTTTTCCAATGGTCATTAAACCTTTCACGTTTAATGTCTCGAATTGAGACAACTGTTCTACAAGCTCAACGGCTGTTTCTGGAGAGGCACCAAATTTACTTTCTTCGTAGGACGTATTAATTTGCACAAGAATGTCTAAGCTCTTATTCTCTTTGAGAAGCTGGTTATGTAACGCTTGACCCAGTTTCAGACGATCTACGGAATGGATGAGAGTAACATATTTAACTACGTCCTTTACTTTATTTGTTTGCAGATGTCCGATAAAATGCCATTCCACCTGCTTGCTTTGTTCCATGAGTGGGAATTTGTCTCGGAGTTCTTGAGCTTTGTTTTCTCCAAACAAGACCTCACCTGCTTGAATAGCTATTTGTAATTTCTCTAGCGGTACCGTTTTGGTCGCGAGCAACAACTTGATGTCCTCTATGTTGCGACCTGAAGCCTGGCAGGCCAATGCCATTTGCTGTCTTACAGCTTGAAGATTTTCTTCTACTAGATGTTTCATGTCAGCCACCTTCTTTCTATTCCGAACAGGAATGAATCAATGAGATTAGCTCCTCCTTATGTATTGTGAAGACTGTGTGGAACGTCATGCTAGTATAGCAACGCATGGATTGGATATACATATCCAAAAATGCTATTTTGGAACAGTCCAAAACGACAAAGTAGACATTAATTCAATTGGGGTTCCTTTAATACGCTTTTAAAAGTCAATAATCTGATTGATGTGATGCCCGCACGCTTCTTCCAAAATGAAAAAAGCCGCTAAATTAGCGGCTTGGTTTAGTTCTATGTTCATGTCCAAAACGAAAATACATGTTTTATGATGATTTACTCATTCACATTTTCCTTGGTTACCAGCTTCAATTCAGCGGGAATCGATGACTCCACCTGCTTGCCACTGAGCACATCCAGAGCTGCTTGCAGCGCCAGTTGGCCAATCAGTATAGGCTGCTGAGCGACTGTTGCCGTCAATTTCCCATCCTGAATGGATTTGATTGCATCATCATTACCATCAAATCCGATGACCGGAATGTCTTTACCTGAGCTTTGAATCGCTTCAATTGCACCAAGTGCCATCTCGTCATTATGGGCAAATACCGCTTGTACGTCTGGATTACCTTGTAGCAAGTTCTCCATGACATTTAATCCTTTGGACCGATCGAAATCAGCAGATTGTTTGGAAACCACATCAAGTTGCTTGTCAGCCACTTCATGGAAACCTTTACCCCGTTCTCTTGTTGCGGAAGCACCAGGCACACCCTCAAGTTCAATGACTTTTGCTCCCTCACCCAGTTGTTCCACAAAATATTCAGCTGCCATGCGTCCACCTTTAACGTTATCAGATGCCACTAGTGCCGCCACTTCGCCTTTATCTGCGGAGCGATCCAGCGTGATCACAGGAATGCCCACACTATTAGCGGATTGAACCGCTGTGGAGATCGCTGCAGAGTCCGCGGGGTTAATCAGAAGTGCACTAACACCTTGCTGAATGAGATCATCCACATCATTGGTTTGTTTCGCCGAATCGTTCTGCGCATCCACCACGATGACCTGTATTCCCTGTTTTTTGGCTTCAGCCATTACCCCATCCTTCAGTGATACAAAGAATGGATTGTTTAGTGTAGATATCGACAAACCTATTTTCTTCTGTCCGTTACTTTTGTTTGGGTTAGGTTTCGCCCATTCCGGTGGCTCCAGAGAGCACCCGGCCAGAACGATGATCATCAGCATACTTATGAGTGTTACAGTCCACTTTTTCATATTCGCTTCTCTCCTTATGCTGTTTTCTTGCGGTCCAGCAGGACGGCAATGGCAATGACGATACCTTTTACAACCATTTGATAAAATGAGTTTACTTCAAGCAAGTTCAATCCATTATTCAACACGCCGATAATCAGAACACCGATCAGTGTACCAACGATGCGTCCGCGTCCTCCAGCAAGACTTGTACCACCCAATACAACTGCTGCGATTGCATCCAGCTCGTAGGATGTACCTGCCGTTGGTTGCGCTGAATTCAAACGCGATGTCAGAATTGCACCTGCCAGAGCAGCGAGCATACCTGTCAGGGAGTAGATCATAATTTTCACGCGATTAACTTTGATACCCGAGATAATGGAAGCTTTCTCATTACCGCCGATGGCGTACGTTTTACGACCAAAAGCCGTTTTATGCAAAACAATCCACAGAATCATGAAGGTAATCAGCATCGTGATTGCAGGTACCGGAATGCCCAGCAGGTAACCGCGGCCAAACAGTTGGAATAACAGGTTATCCCCGAGTCCTGTAATTGGATTACCATTGGTGTACACCAATGTCAGTCCTCTGAATATCGTCATGGTTGCCAATGTAGCGATAAACGGAGCCATTTTACCTTTGGTAATCATTAGTCCGTTCACCATACCCAGGACACCACCGAGTGCTACACCAATGATGATGGACAAGATCGGATCGAGACCAGACAACATCATATTTGCTACAAAAGCACTGGATAAAGCCAGGATTGAGCCGACCGACAGATCAATTCCACCCGTCAGGATAACAAACGTCATACCAAAGGCAATCAGCGCATTAATCGAGACTTGACGCAATAAATTCAAGATATTGAGCGGTTCCAAGAAACTTGGATTCAACACCGATACGATGAGAATAAGAATGATTAAGCCAAGCAGCGGTCCCAATTTTTGTATCACGTTTGAGAAACGGAATCCGCTTTTAGCCGTTTTGTTTTCCTGCATTGTTGTCATATCACTGTCCCCCTGTGGCCAATGTCATAATGTGTTCTTGTGTGGCTACTTCCCTTGCAACCTCGCCACTGATGTGTCCCTCATGCACAACCGCGATCCGGTCACTCATGCCAAGCACTTCAGGCAGCTCCGACGATACCATGATGATTGCAACGCCGCGGTCAGTCAGTTCATTCATCAATTCATAGATTTCACGCTTCGCCCCGACATCCACTCCGCGGGTAGGTTCATCCAGGATAAGCACGCTTGGTCCGATACCAACCCATTTCGCAATAACCACCTTCTGCTGGTTACCCCCGGATAGATTCCTTGCCGCCGTCTCGGAGGATTGCGTTTTGATCTGTAGACGTTTGATCAGTGTATCTACGAAGTCTTGTTCCTTTGAAGTTGAGATGAAACCTTTGCTTGAGAAACTGAACAGATTTGGCAACGCCATATTCTCGCGAATAGAGAAGTCTAATACCAGCCCTTCATCCTTGCGGTCTTCTGTAATAAACCCGATTCCATGTTTCACTGCATCTGCCGGTTTACGAATGTTCGCTTTTTTGCCGCGGATGAAGATTTCACCGCTATCCAACGTATCCAAACCAAAGATGGTTCTCATGATCTCTGTTCGTCCAGAACCCATGAGTCCTGAGAAACCGAGTATTTCCCCCGCTCTCACGGTGAAGTTAATATTCTCGAATAGACCTTTGCTACTTGCATTCCTTACTTCGAGGACAACTTCACCATAAGAAGGATTCCGGACAGGATAACGCTCGGTAAGTTCACGACCTACCATTTTCCGCACCACTTCATCAAAGCTTGTCTGCGGAATAGCTTGTGTGTCTACCGTTCTTCCGTCACGCATGATGGTAATCCGGTCACAGATCGTGAATATCTCCTCCATTCGGTGAGAAATATAGACGATGGATACGCCTTCCTTCTTCAGCGAGCTGATTACACCAAACAGCTTCTGGATCTCACGCTCCGTAAGTGCTGCTGTTGGCTCATCCATAATGATGACCTTGGCATCTGTCATTAGCGCTTTGGCAATCTCGATCATCTGTTGCTGCCCGACAGAGCACTCTCCCGCAGGACGTTCAAGTGGTATGTCTACGGAAAGCTTGGCGAACTGTTCTTTGGCAAGCGCTTTCATTTGTCTTGTGTTAAGCAATCCGAATGATGATGTCATTTCCTTACCAATAAAGAGATTATCCAGCACCGTCATTTCAGGCCATACATTCAGTTCCTGATGTATGAATGTGATACCCAGTTTCTCGGCTTCCTTCGGACTTGCAAAATAGTTTTCTTCTCCGTCTATGGTGATGGTTCCCTGATCACGCTGATGAAGACCAATCAGGATGTTCATCAGTGTGGATTTGCCGGCTCCATTCTCCCCCATCAGGGCATGAACTTCACCATCTTTTAGTTCAAAATCCACTCCGCTCAGCACCTGATTCGTTCCAAACGCTTTATGAATGTCTTGCATCTGAATGTGCATTACGCAACCTCCTTTTAACCGAAATGGACTCCCGATTGTAAAATGCAATTGGCATAAGGTGTGGCTTCACCTGTGCGGATGACCACTTTCACCTGCCGTGTTAATGCTTTGAATTGTTCGTGGCTGACGGAAGCATCGATTGCTTCTACCCCAAATTTCTCTGTGATGAATTGCATCGCTACGGGATTGCCTTCGCAAATCTCTTCAGCCACAATGACTTTCTCAATGACCATATCTTCTGCGATCGCTTCCACCACTTCGCGAAAACTTGGTGTTCCCAGTTTAAGGGCCAGATCAATTTTGAGTACCCCGTCCGGTACCGGCAGACCTGCATCCGCAATCGCAATCATGTCCGTATGGCCCAGATCAGACAAAATCTTGGAAATGTGACTATTCAACATGCCATTTCTTTTCATTACAAGCTCTCCTCTACTTCATCACGCATCGGCATGCCGCCCTGCGCTCCGAACTTGGTGACGGACAACGATGCAGCCCGATTGGCGAAGCGTATACTCTCTTGTAACGCTTTTCCTTCAGCCAAAGCGACTGCAAATGCGGCGTTGAACGTATCCCCTGCCCCCGTAGTATCAACAGCCTCAACTTTATAAGTTGGGACTAGAATTTCGTCAGTGCCATCAAAGTACCGTACACCTTTACTGCCCTCCGTAATGAACAACTTGTTAGGATACTGACGTAATGCCTGTGCAGGACTCATGCCCTGAAACAAAATCTCGGCTTCATGCTCGTTCGGTGTGATATATGCAGCGTTGTCGATCACTTCTTGCGGCAATGTTCTCGCCGGTGCGGGATTAAGCAGCAGCGGTGTTCCGAATTCTGCACATAATGCACTCACATGCACAACCGTTTCCTCCGGAATTTCCTGCTGAATTAATACGATATCTGCATCGCGGATCACTTCAGCTGCTTCATCGACATATGCAGGAGTGACTTCCCGATTCGCCGCTTCAACCACTACGATACTATTATCACCTTCTGCCAGAATGATATGAGCCGTACCACTTTCTAAATGTGTAACCGGTTTCACATTTTGCGTATTTACAGCATTTGCTCTAAAGTTCTCTACAATATCTTTGCCAAAAGCATCGTCGCCTACCCGGCCGATCATCGCAACCTCGGCACCCAGTCGTGCAGCGGCAACAGCCTGATTGGCTCCTTTGCCACCAGGAACTGTTTTGAAGCTATCACCAAGAACGGTTTCCCCCGCTCCCGGCCGTCTTGACGAAGTAACAACCAGATCCATTGAACTGCTTCCAATTACACATATTTTAGCCATCTGATCTCACCTTTCTCGTAGTGCCCCGTTCGATGAAACTTACGGGCAACTGTATGTTTTTATTCTCTATTGCAGCTTGTTCCACAAGCTGGATAAGTAATCCCGCCGCTTCTCTTCCCATCTCGTATGCTGGCTGACGGATGGTGGACAATGCCGGCGATAACAGGCTGCTCATCGGAATATCATCGAAACCAATCACTTGTACGTCATCAGGAACCTTTCTTCCGATTCGTGATGCCTCATGCAGTACTGCCATGGCTGCGATGTCATTGCTGGCAATGACCCCGTCTGTGTCCGCATATTTCCTGAATAATTCTTCAGCCCATACACCTGCCTCGTTAATTGAAAATGAGGTCGTCTGGATCACCCGGTAGTCTAACCCAGCATCACGGATGATTTCAATCGCCCCTTCAAAACGATCTTGAGCGGGTCTGATCTGTGACGGTCCCTGCATAACTGTGATCCGGCGACTGCCGCGTTTGATAATCTCCCTTGCAGCTAGTCTTCCACCTTCCCTGCCATCCGCATACACGGATGGACGATCCAGTGAAGTTCTGTCCAGAAACACAACGGGAATCTTTAGTTTTTCATATATCGAAGAATGAGGGTAGTTCGTTGAAGAGATCACACCAACCACGTTGTTCTGGATAAACGTCTGGATGTAATCCTGCTCCTTCCGTTCTTCCTCGTCACTATTTCCAAATATCAGTCTGTAATCCTGCTCCTGCATCCGATCCTCTACGCCGCGGGCTAACTGCGGGAAATAAGGGTTCGTAATATCCGGCAACAACAGGCCAATCAGTTTGGACTTGCGTTTATATAATGAGCGTGCCACTTCATTTGGTGAAAAGTTAAGCGCCTTCACAGCATCTTCCACTTTTTTGCGTGTGTCGGCATGAACATAACCTCTATCATTAATGACTCTGGATACGGTGGCAACAGATACGCCAGCCAGTTGAGCTACGTCTTTAATTGTTGTCATAAGTTGCTCTCCTCTATGTGTAACCGGTTACAGACATTAAATTATCATATTATTTTCAATTTGACAAGCGTTTTCATTCTGGAAATTTCTCCAAGTATACATAAAGAGCACTAGAATTCATCTATATCATGGTTTCTTCCTGCCAGAGAGATTGATACTTCATAGATGTAAAGAGCCATCACTCGATTAAAACTCAGAGTGATGGCACCCGGATCAACATAAGAATCAGCAATCTCCTGAACTTAATTAGCCTAATTAGATAATAACATTTTCGAATAAATCAATTCATAGCGTTTATTTTATAACTCCCCGTAAACTTCATCTGTCACGGGTTCCAACCATTCCGGTGTACCTGCAGTGATCGCAATGTGTTCAAACCAACTATCTTTAGCGGCCCCATGCCAGTGTTTTACACCATCATGAGTCACAATAACATCGCCGGCTTTGAGGAATTGAGCAGGTTTTCCTTCTTCCTGATACCAACCTTCCCCACCAGTCACTAACAACAGCTGAAATCCACCGCGATGGATATGCCAGTTATTTCTGCATCCCGGTTCAAACGTTACATTCCCAACACCCACATTCACTTTGGGATCAGCAACCAAGGATTGGAGATAACTTTGCCCTATGAAATATTGGGAAAATGCTTCGTTTTTTTCTCCTACCGGGAATATCACTCCATCTTTAACTTCTTCATATTTAGCCATTTTATTTCCTCCAATGTGATCTTATTGATTAATGCTTCCTGCTCCTATGTTGACCTAAATATGATTACACACATACGTGCGATATCGCACATTTGTGTATAATATAAAATAATTGCACTGCCTCTGCAAGGATCAAATGAACCCGATCTGTGCCTTATGGCGCAAAGGAACAACATTTGTGCAATTACTCTCTGGAAAGAATGGTGATTACTATCGTTTCTATCACAGATCGAAGAATACTTAAGTCTCAGGAAGCGATCAAATCCGCTTTTATCAAACTCATGAACGAGAAACCTTTTGATACCATTACAATGCAAGATATCTCTGATCATGCAAATGTCGGCCGCAGAACGATATACCATCACTATTCGGACAAATTTGACTTGCTGGATAAATTAATTGAAGAACATATCGATGAACTAAGAAGATTGTGCAAGGAAGCATCCGATCTGGATTTTATAGAAAGCAATGTACTTTGGTTCGATTATTTTGAAGTTCACTATTCATTCTTCTCGGCTATGTTACTGAGTAAAGGAGCCCCTTTTTTCCGCATTCGCTTCCTGGCTCTTGTCATTGAAGAACTGGAAGATGAGGTGAATGTGACGGAGGGAAAAAATAAAGGACTAACAAAAGAAGTGATTCTCACGTTCTTTGGTACAGCAATCGTGGGTATCGTGGAATCCTATTTCACGAATGGATTACCCCGGCAACCTCATATTGTCGCAGAACAAATAGGGATTTTATTAGAAAGGAATCTATAACATAGACTCCTCATGAACCGTTCCTTCTTTTAATCTGACCAATTGAAGAGCGGTTTATTAATTATCATTACAAAGATTAGCGATATGTGATATGGTCAGTGAGGATGTTAATAGATTCATACATACATATGTACATGAAATGTGAGGAGAAGATCGAAAGTGATAGAGAGAAATACCCTTGAGAAACGAAGTAAATTTAGTGATCCCATTTTTGTCATGCTCGTGGCAAGCCTGTGTTGCTTGTTATGGGGAAGCGCGTACCCATCCATTAAACTTGGATATATCGCGTTTGACATTCTGCCGGAAGATATTGCTTCCAAGTATGTATTTGCCGGATACCGGTTTACACTGGCGGGTATGCTGCTCTTGCTCCTGTCTCGTATCGTTAGAAAACAGAAGCTCCAATTAACCAAGCCACAGTGGACAGGCCTCATTATGTTAGGTATATTGCAAACGGGTTTGCAATATATGTTTTTCTACGTTGGCGTAGCCAATACGACAGGTGTCAAAGGCTCCATTATGAATGCAACTACGACCTTTTTCAGTGTTGTTCTGGCCCATTTCATCTATAAAAACGACAAATTAAGCAGAAATAAAATCGTTGGTTGCTTGCTCGGATTCGTTGGCGTAATCATCGTAAACTTCCATACGGATCTGCTTGCTTTTTCCTTTTCATTCACAGGCGAAGGCTTCGTTATTATAGCGGCACTTGTTTTTTCCGTTACGGCCCTTTACGCAAAACGTCTCACCGCCACCATCGATGTTCTGATCATAACAGGTGTCAGCTTATTCGTCGGGGGACTGGTACTTACGCTGTTAGGTCTATCACTCGGCGGTCGAGTTTCTCATTTCACCTTGGAATCCACCAGTAACCTAATCTACCTGGCTTTGCTGTCATCCGTCGCATTTTGTCTATGGAATATGCTTCTCAAGTACAACAAGGTCGGAAGAGTGTCTGTCTATAACTTCCTAATCCCTGTATTTGGAGCTTTATTATCAGCGTTATTCCTGGGGGAAACGATCTTGGAACTGAAAAATCTGGTCGCATTACTGTTCGTGTCAGTCGGCATTTATTTAGTCAATCGTGTACGTTCTGTGCAAAGCTCTAATAACACTCCAATGAAATAGACTACCCGTCCACTTCCATGGACAACCAAAAAAGCCGCTAATTAGCGGCTTTTCATGTAAATGTGATTAAGCTATGCTTTCATTTCTTTACGATGAATGTTATACCTTAATATATACTCGTAAAATCAATCAAGTCCTCTTCTTCCTCATAAGTGAATACAATGGCGTGATTACCCAATTGGTATACCATCTCATAACCAACCACGACTTCATTGTAATATTCTGAGGAAGGTTTTCCCATCCATATTTTCACATTCCGTGGTGAAAGATTCTGCTTTTCATTGTACAAATCAAAAACGGCAATACGTGATTTATTGGTAAGCTCGTGCATATATGAATCAAACCCGACGCCGAATTTAGAATAAAAATAGTACGCTCCCCATTCCCCGTTTGAACGAGAATTGGGTTTCCCCAGCTTTTTTTGCGCATTTTGAAGCGTCATACCAATCTTGATGTCCGTCCGGCCTGGCAGCACACCCTTTAAAGCGGCTTCCTTTAGGCTTTTCAGGTAAGCGCGATCGCCAACACCCGAGTTTGGCCAAGCTTCTGAACGAAGGTTTCGCGTATCTTCCAAGCGTAATTCCAATTTGTTCACATTCAGCTTAAACGTATCAACTCCATAGACAAATTGAAGGTTGTTGTAATTTTTGAACTGCACTCGGGCACCTGAAAGAGTACGGATTCCATCATCTCTGCTTGCAGAGTAGGAATCGTCGATTTTTCTCCCCTTATTATCGACATATGTTACATGGCGCAATTCCCCGGAACGAACAATATACGTTTTCACCTCATTAAAATTAGAAGTTCCCCAATCGGTGATCATCAGCATGTCTGGTGTACTAGCCTCTTTGCTCTTCACAACAAAGTTCCAGGTTTGAGGCAAAATAATCGTATTCAGATCCAGTTTTGCTGCCTGAACAGTTCCGTATGCTGCACCTTTTTTCAGCAAGGCTGCACGATAAGTGCCTGAATAACTCTTGTCGCCTTTTTTATTGTTGGTCCAGCCATTTTCTTCGGTCAGCGTTCTCTTCTGTTCATCATAAGCGAAAATATAAACGGTGTAAGCCGTTTGTTTGGCATCACGAAGCGTAAATGAAAGCCGGCTCATACTTTCGAGCTGTTTGGCGGAGATTTGCTCTCCTTTGGCAGCAGCATTGGGTGGTAGCAGAAGCAATGCGCTCAGAACATAGGCGATTAAGGTAAGTACGGCCAGAGAAGCCCATTTTGCATTGTGTTTAGGGTGTATCATCGATGAATCTCCTTTGAGTAAAAAAATAAAATCTAACAGCTTTTTCTAATTAAGAATCGTTCACAATCTCAACATTCAAACAGGTACTTGCTAGCGTGTAATCTTGATCAAACTATGTAATTAATTTAAGTTCATGTTCAATAAGCATATCCTCCTACTAGTACTATTTTCCTAAGAATGATAACATACCCTTTCTAATAAAGAAATAACAATCTAATTAATAGATTTCGATCCATATAACATAAAAAAGCCGCTATTTAGCGGCTCTTCAAGTAACTTCGAATACGATATGATTTATAGACAGGAGTAAACCACATTACGTAAGCGTCGTTGAACGTATGGCTCCTGACTGTTCAGCAGGTGCTGTGCATACATAACTGTAAGCTCTGAATCCGGATCAATAATAGCCATACAACCAGCAGCGCCGCTCCATCCAAATTCGCCAATTGGACTCAGTGAGCCGCTTGCTGCTTTGGAGATATGTGTGCGAACACCCAGTCCATAGCCGTATCCATACATATGATCCCAGGAATAATCAGCACGAGTCATCTCGTTCAGGTGGTCCGTTCGCATCAGTTCCACTGAAGCTTGTGACAGAATGCGCACGCCTTGGGGACTCGTACCATGCCCAGTAAGCGCGTTCAGAAAACGTGAATAATCGCTAACGGTTGATAGCAACCCTGCACCGCCGCTTTCCAGCTCCGTACCCACACGGAATCCATTGCCGTCAAAACGTACAGCCTTTTCAAGCTCATCATTATAAGCATACTGTGGAATCAGGCGTGTCTGCTGCTCATCGTTCAGATTAAACGCTGTATCGTTCATGCCAAGGGGTCCGGTAATTTCGTCCCGCAGATACGTACCAAAGCGTTTGCCACTTACCACTTCCACCAAGGCTCCTAGCACATCATGGCACATGCTGTAATTCCAGTGTGTCCCTGGTTCAAACAGCAGTGGTTCCTTCGCAAGCGCTCTCGCGAAGTCACGTGTTGGCAATGTTCCGTCGGTGCTTTTTACAGCTTCTTGAATGCTTGGACTACCCACGTCATACGAGAACCCGGCAGTCATGGTGAACAAATCACGTACTGTAATGGCTTTTGTCGCCTTTTCCAGCCGGATCTCGCCGTTCGCCATCGTTTTCTTTACCGTCATCTCAGCATACTCTGGCAGATAATCAGACAGTGGGTCGCTTAGCAGCATTTCGCCTCTCTCCACCAGTTGCAATCCTGCCACGCAGGTCATAATTTTGGTCATGGAGTATAGATTGAAGATCGCTCCATCACCGATAGGTGTTTTCTCTTCCAGATTGGCGTATCCATTACGATAATGGAAAACGGTATCATTTCGATGCATCACCAGCACCTCTGCCCACGGTATACGCCAGGATGTAATGCGGTCAATAAATGAAGCAAGCGGTTTAAAGTCCATTTTTTCCCGTCCTTCTATGTAAAATCGTTTATCATTTTGCGATGTGGTACATGTTCACTCCCCCAATCGACATATTATTAATATACGACCTTTTACAACGATTGACTACCACCTATATGGCCTCAACCATCCATTTATTGACCGCCGAATTTGTATTTCATTTCGTTCATGATTTGGCAGGCAGTGTGAGATAACGTTAATCAGAAACAGTTTGAACTCCTCAATGTCTGACATCCAATCAACATCGATATTCAATTATGCAAAAAAGCCGCTATGTTCGCGGCTTACAATGAGTTCGTTTCACAGCTCGGAACCGTATGAAGTATCACTACTACTGTACTTCTGCTCTTGCCGTAGAGACAAAGGTCATCAATTCTTCTACGGGTGTACGAGGACGAGGTTTCGGAGCCTTGTTTGTATCAAAATACCCCAGATGAAGTGTGCCAATGATTCTCTCCCCTGCTTTTACACCTGTCTTGGCGTAGAAATCAGGGTCAAAATTATATTCATTCGTCTTCCACACTACCCCGATATCCTGCTCCCATGCCAGGAGTTGAATATTTTGAATAAGGGCAGCACTAGCCCCCACAGCATCTTCCCATACCCGTTGTCTCGGATCAGCCTCAATCACAATCAGCAGATGGGCTTGGATAGATTCGCAATAGTCCTTTTGTAGCTTCTCTGTCCAGCGCTCCCGCTCATCTTTTGAAAACGTATTTAGCACCGCATCAGCAAATTGCTTCCGACCTTCTTCTACAAATAATATGAAGCGCCATGGCTCTTTACGGGAATGAACAGGTGCCCACACGGCCGCTTCCAGCAAGTGCATGATCGTTTCTTTCGCCAGCGGTTTGCCATTGAACTGACGAATGGTTCTTCGTTCACGAATGAGCTTCTCTACGACGGACGTTTCCATATGCATTAATCCTCCTGTCTAGTTTCCTTATTTATTGGGTAAGGAAATTTACCGCTTCGTCGATAATCTTGGTCTGTCCGATGGGTCCTCCCGGACCTTGGAACCACAAGCCGTAGTCAACGATGTAGACATTGTTGTTTTTAACAGCATTCAGGCTTTTCCACACTGCTGTTTTTTGCAATTCTGTCGTTTCATTTTCGTCTGATGACAACAGGAAAATATGATCCGGATTAATCGATGGTAACGACTCCATGGAGATTACTTTCATTGAATCTGTCGGGTCAGGTATGGATACAGGAGGTGTCAGGCCTAGATCGTCATACAGAACCTCATAGTTTCTTTTACTGTAATAACGCACTTCTTTATCGGATAAACGCAGGAACATCACGGTCTCGTCTCCGATGGATTGCTTGATTTTCTCACGGGCTTCTGCGGCCTTCTTTTCGTATTCTTCAATGACCTGTTTGGCCTGATCCGTCTTCCCTAACATATCTCCCATATGTAACAGGCTTGTCTTCATACGAATAATACCTTGCTCGTCCTGCAGCTTCTCTGCCAGCAAGGTAGGGGCAATTTTGCTGAGGCTGTCATAGGCATCACTCATGAAATCCTGACCGATAATCAGGTCTGGCTCTGCCGCCAATATGCTTTCGTAGTTGGGATCAACCTGCCAGCCCAGATTTTCTTTTCCTTGTAGTTGATCGGACAGGTAGGTAGGAAACTGATCACTCCCCTCCTCATTACTGGATGCTGCCTGGGGTTCAATACCGAGTGCTAACAAATAGTCAGTTGCAGCCGGGAACAACGAAATAATATGCTGAGGATCACCTTTGATGACAGTTTCTCCCCAAGGATGTTTAACAACACGCTCCTGTACTGCTGATTCGTTGGATTGCGCGACTTCGGTGGTTGGAGCATTGTTACCGCTTGTTCCATTACTGCTTGTTGCTGAACTGCCCTGAGAAGGGGAACAGGCTGATATTAATAATGTAAGGCTGAGCATCAAAAGCAATGCAACGGGTTTTCTCGATCTCATAGATGTAAGTGATTCTCCTTTTGAGTTGTATTGATAATAATTATCATCATCAATAGGATCATAACCGCGATGCATGGGACTGACAATGGACAATTCTGATTCTTGGATAGCATTATTCTGACCGGTTGGCAGGGCGATACATTTTTGTTTGAACCGACCTGGTGAAAGGCCAACATGCTTTTTAAATAAACGATTAAAATAGATCACATCTGGAATGCCGATTGCCTCGGCAATCTTCTGAAGAGATGCATCTGTGTGCAACAGCAACTCCTTGGCTTTGTACATCCGTATCCGAGTTAAATAGGTAATCAGACTGCTGCCTGTCTCTTTCTTGAACGTTCTCGATAGATGCCCTGCACTGCAATCCAGAAGTTCTGCGAGCGGATCGACCATAACGGGCAACATGTAATTCTCTTGAAGATAACGAACGGCTTGAGCTACCAGATCGGGCTTGGCAGTCTCAATTCCTTGTGCACTTAACTGCCTCATTAATTCATTAATAAATTGATAAAATAACGTCTTTACCTGAAATTTCGAGAACGCATCCGTCCGTTCCCAATGTTGCTCTATTCTTTGGACTTTATCATATAAGTCAATGGGATAGCTTGGGGCGAAAGCATATTGCACGTGAAACGGGCCATGTTGCCTGAGCAGAGCTTGATTCTCACGAGTATTGGATAACGACAAATTAGCCCGATAAAACATCAAATAAAATTCGAATGAATCCTCGTTCAGGGAGATATTCATCCATACCCCCTTGCCTCCATGTAAGACTTGCATCTGATCGATCGCGTACATCGTGTCATCCAGCGTAATCGTTGCATTGCCGCGAACTGTATATATAAAACCGCTAATTGGAAATCGATAGGCATGGATGGGTTCGCCAGCGCGCACGACGACGTGACGCACTTCCCATATTTTAATTGAGGCCAGATTCCATAACTTCACATGCTCTTCTACGTGCATCTCTTCCTTCACCTTCCACAACCCATTAAGTTAGCAAAACATCAGCAAAATCAGCGGATATTTTCACTTTTCTCCATTCTATCGATAATCATTCTCAACTACAACATATATCTTCCTATTCGATAAAATGCTACGCACGAATAAGCCGATCCATGAAAGGATCGGCTTATGTTGTAACGTTTTAGACTTCGCCGCGTCTGTTCTCAACCGATTTCATACGGTTTTGGTCATCTGGCACTCGGTCAACACTGAACTCTTGACCAGCTTCAACCTCACCATGACCTGAAATATTTCGGGAAAAATTAGTGAACTGTCTTTTTTGATCATCCAGTTCATGTTTTTGCTTCAAAAGCTCTTGCGGGTCCTGCTTTGTCACTATGCTAACCTCCCATACATACTTGAAGTCATGCAATTAATTCGTACTACAGAAGTTTTCCATAAGAGAGCTGTACTTATGCATGAATATAGATGAGATGGATATCGTTCCGTTGTTAGTACAGCTAATTTATCCAGTTAAGAGACTAGTTTCAATCCCACAATACTGACAATAATCCCACTAACGATAGCCAATTTCTTTGCATTTTTGGGCTCTTTGAATACATACATCCCTAATAGTACACTGCCCGATGCCCCAATACCTGTCCAGATTCCATAACCAATGCTCATTGGTATCTCTCTCAAAGACAGGGAAAGAAAAATGAAACTTAATCCCAGAAACATAGCGAACATCAATGTATGTTTCAATTTGGTGAATCCATCTGAAAGTTTCAGAAATATTACACCGCCAACTTCAAATAAACCAGCTAAGATCAAGAAAAGCCAACTCATATTCTATACACCTGCCTTTGGTTTAGGTTCATTGGATACAAATTTCAGACCGATGATGCAACTGATTAATATCATGACCAGCACGATTTTGATTGCACTTACGGAGTCCCCCAAAAAAATCATTCCCACAATTGCGGTTCCAAATGAACCAAGTCCGGTAAACACCGCATAAGCCGTTGATACAGGAAGTACTTTAGTGGATTTTGCAAAGAAGTAGAAGCTGCCAATCATTAAAATAACCGTGGGGATTACGATCTCGATTTTCGAAAAACCATCGGAGAATGACAAACCTAATGCCCAACCTACCTCTAAAATCCCTCCAAGAATAAGGAATAACCACGCCATAAAACATTCTCCTCTTCTGCATTCATGTTGTTGTTTTGTAATCAACATTCACATTCAATAATGATAGTAATTTGTATCATTTGATATAATAATAAACCATCTTTATTTTATTTGCAAATTTAAATATTCGTATCAAACTAATAAGAAAATCCGCCTGTTAAAACTCTAAGTTCCGCTGTGGACATACAAAAAAAGCCAACCAGAAGTTCCTGGTTGACCAACTACGTATAAGTTAATTTTGTTTTTCGGAATCAGTGAATATCTTTCTTTTTGAAATTGCCGCCTCTCACTTCAGCTACATCGTATACGACTACAAAAGCAGTTGGGTCAATTTCGTGAATGATATCTTTAATTTTACTCTCTTCCATCCGGTTAATGACACAAGTAATTTCCTTGAATTGCTCATTAGAGTAACCACCGTAAGCCTCGGTATACGTTGCTCCACGGCCTAAGCGGTCCCGAATGGTTTCAACCATAATCTCAGGTTGATTCGTAATAATTTTAAACGTTTTGGAGCCGCTCAAGCCCTCTTCAACAATATGTATTACTTTAGAAGCAATAAAATACGCAAGTCCTGACAAGATCGCTCCTTGCAGACCAAACACGGTAGAAACGACAATAAATACAAACATGTTGAGGAACAGGATGAGATCACTGGTTCCAAAAGGTACTTTTCGCGAAAGGAGTACAGCCAGCATATCTATCCCATCCAATGCCCCGCCATTACGTAATGCAAGTCCCATACCAAAACCGATGATAATCCCGCCGACAACCGTAACAAGCAAGGTATCACCTTCAATGATGGTTGGTATATGGTGCATCAGACTGGTGCTGATTGCGAGTGAAGCAATACCGATGATCGAATATAACGCAAAGCTTTTTCCGATTTGCTTGTACCCGAGCCACACAAATGGAATGTTAATAATCCCGATGAGCATCCCCAGTGGTAATCCGAACAGCTGTGATCCTACGATACTCAGACCTGTGACACCACCATCTGAGACATTATTCGGGATCAATATGGCTTCCAGGCCATATGCCGTTATAAATCCCCCTATGATAATCAATAATACTTTGGAGAGGATCTTTAACTTGTTTGACTTTTGTTTTCTGTTTTGATGCATTGCATTTCCCCCTTGATGAACAACCGATAAAAAACAGTCTATAATAAAAATCACTGTTTTGGCAATAGATCGTCATTTGTGTGTGTTACTTCATAGTCCGATGAGCGTTCGATACGACGAAATTTTATGCTCAAGCATCTCATCTGCTGTGTTAAGTATGTGCATCTGTTTTTGAATCGACTCTTTATGCTCCTCCAGCAGCTTTAAACGATCCGCCGCCGTATGCTCCCCTTCCTGAAACAAGGACGCATATTTCTTAATAATAGCAATGGGCATTTGAGTCTCTTTTAATTTGATCACAAATTGCAGCCACTTCAGGTGTGACTCGTTGTATCGCCTGTCTCCACTGGCATCTCGGAGAGGAGTTACAATCTGTTCCTTCTCATAATAACGCAACGTATGTGCACTGATATGGAGTAATTCTGCCACTTCACCAATGGTATGCATGGTTAACCTCCCCTCCATTTTCCCGCTTGACTTAGAGTAAGCTCTAATCAGTATAATCAACTCGTGGTCACATCACAATAAAAAATGAAATCAGATCCAGGAGGAATTCCCATGAAATATACAGTGATTACCGGTGCCAGTTCAGGCATTGGATATGAAGCGGCTTTAGCTTTTGCAACTCGTGGCAAAAATATAATTCTGGCAGCGCGCAGAACCGATGAATTGAACAAGTTAAAAGCAAAAGTAGCTGAAATCAATCCTGCTCTGGATGTTGTCATTCGTACAGTGGATTTGTCCATTGCCGCTAATGTGCATGAATTCTATGAGAGTCTTCAGGCTTACTCCATTGAGACGTGGATTAACAACGCCGGATTCGGAAATTTTGCTTCCGTGGGCGAACAACATCTGCCCAAGATTGAACAGATGCTTCATCTAAATATAGAAGCTCTTACGATTCTTTCTTCCCTGTATGTACGTGATTATGCAGATGTTGATGGCACACAGATCATTAATATCTCCTCTGGTGGTGGATATACGATTGTAGCCGATGCAGTAACCTACTGCGCAACCAAGTTCTATGTAAGTGCCTTTACCGAAGGACTTGCGCAAGAGTTAAAAGGTAAGAACGCAGCGATGCAAGCCAAAGTTCTCGCACCGGCTGCAACCGAGACTGAGTTTGCGAAACATTCCTTTAATGTAGACGAGTTTGAATATGAAGGCAGAGTTCCCAAGTTCCATACGGCGGAACAAATGGCTGGATTTTTGCTAGAGTTGTATGACAGTGAAAGTGTAGTCGGCATTGTGGATGGGTTGACGTATGATTTTGAACTAAGAGAACCGATTTTTCCCTACGCTGCACGAGCAGCCTCTAAACCGAAAAATTAACCCGAAAACTGAAGTCGAAGCTAAGTCGGCTCAATACCGGTAAACATTCACCTAACCTCACTGATAAACATCATTAAATCTAATCGTTAAACATCAGTTAACGTTAAAAAGGGAACCTGTCTCCAGGTTCCCTTCTTTGTATTTATTTTCAATTCTATATTAATACTTACTATATAATGAAGTAATTATGCCAGCCTCATTTTGAAATCCTGATATCCGAATTCGCGAACAACTTCGCAATTGCCGTCTTTTCTTTTGACTGCAATCGCTGGAAGCGGCATGCCGTTGAACGTATTGGTTTTCACCATGGAGTAAATCGCCATGTCCTCGAATACCAGACGGTCGCCTTCTTGCAAAGGCTGGTCGAATGAATAATCCCCAATTACGTCACCAGATAGACAGGTTTGTCCACCTAAGCGATACAGATGAGCCTTCTCGCCCACTTCTCCCGAACCGATCAGCGGCGGGCGATATGGCATTTCCAGCACATCCGGCATATGGCATGTAGCTGAAGTATCCAGAATGGCAATGTCCATACCGTTTTTATGGAAGTCCAGCACAGAAGTCACCAGATAACCCGCATTCAGCGCAACAGCTTCTCCCGGCTCCAGATATACTTCCAGACCATAGTCGTTCTGCATACGTTTGATGCATGCTTCCAGTCTTGGAATATCATAATCTTCACGTGTGATATGGTGCCCACCGCCGAAGTTGATCCATTCCATTTGTGGCAACCATTGTCCGAACTTCTCGACCACTGCATTCAGCGTAGTCTCCAGATCATCGGAGTTTTGCTGACACAGTGTGTGGAAGTGAAGTCCGGAGACGCCTTCCAACAAGTCTGCATCGAAATCCTCCAGTTTCGCGCCAAAACGCGAACCTGGAGAACACGGATCGTAGATCTCATGTCCTTCTTGGGTGGAGCATTCAGGGTTGACGCGCAAGCCGACCTTACGGCCAGCTTGAAGCGCCTTATTCTTGAATTTTGCAAGCTGCGAAAATGAGTTGAAAATAATGTGGTCGCAGATGGAGATAATCTCGTCGATCTCTTCTGCGCGGTATGCTGGAGCAAAGACATGATTCTCTTTGCCCATTTCCTCATGGCCCAGACGCGCTTCATACAAACCGCTTGCCGTTGCACCGCTCAGGTATTCTCCAATCAGCGGATACATCGCAGTCATGGAGAATGCTTTTTGAGCCAGCACGATTTTGGCACCTGTACGCTGCATAACACCGTTCAGGATTTTCAGGTTTTTCTCAATAAGCGCCTCGTCAACAACAAAACATGGTGTCGGTAATTGCTCGAACCGCATTTTAGCGAACAAGCTCCGATTCTTTAACTTCTTCTGGCAGCTCATCAACGAGTACCGGGTTGAAGTCTTCTACCCATGGGAGACCCCATTTGTTCAACTCTTCCATGAATGGATCTGGGTTGAACTCTTCTACATTATACACGCCTGGTTTGTTCCATTTGCCTGTCATGACCATTGCTGCACCGATCATTGCTGGAACGCCTGTTGTGTAAGAGATCGCTTGGGAACCCACTTCTTTATAACATTCTTGGTGATCACAGATATTGTAAACATAATATGTTTTGTCTTTTCCGTCTTTTTTACCTTTGAAAATACAACCGATGTTTGTTTTACCTACAGTACGTGGTCCAAGGGATGCTGGATCAGGCAGTACTGCTTTCAGGAATTGCAGTGGAATAATTTGTTTACCTTCATATTCAATAGGCTCGATTGAAGTCATGCCTACATTTTCAAGAGCTTTCAAGTGAGTCAGGTAGCTTTGACCAAATGTCATGAAGAAACGGATACGTTTCAGACCTGGCATGTTTTTTGCCAAAGATTCCAGTTCCTCATGATACAACAGGTACATGTCTTTCTCGCCAACTTCTTTGAAGTCGTAGACACGTTTGATTTCCATCGGCTTCGTTTCGATCCATTCACCATTTTCCCAATATTTTCCGTTCGCAGATACTTCGCGAATGTTGATCTCAGGGTTGAAGTTGGTTGCGAACGGATAGCCATGGTCGCCGCCGTTGCAGTCCAGGATGTCGATGTACTCAATTTCGTCAAAGTAGTGCTTCAGGGCATAAGCGGAGAATACGCCAGTCACACCTGGGTCAAATCCACTACCGAGCAATGCAGTGATGCCTGCTTGTTCAAAACGCTCTTTGTAATCCCATTGCCAGCTGTATTCAAACTTCGCTGTATCATGTGGCTCATAGTTCGCTGTGTCCATGTAATTTGTTTTAGTTGCAAGACAAGCATCCATGATTGTCAGATCTTGATACGGCAAAGCAAGGTTCATAACGATATCCGGTTTAACTTCGTTGATCAGAGCGATCAGTTCGTCAACATTGTCAGCATCAACTTGTGCTGTTGTAATTTTTGTTTTTCCGCCGTCCAGCTTGGCTTTGAGTTCATCACATTTGGATTTTGTACGACTCGCGATGCAGATTTCCTCAAAAACTTCGCTGTTTTGAACGCATTTGTGTACTGCCACGGAAGCAACGCCGCCGGCGCCGATGATTAGTGCTTTTCCCATTTTACATTCTCCTATCCCAATATGTATTTTTTTAAATTGGTTTAATACGGTGACAACAAGACAACAAAAAAAGCAAGGTGAAAAATGCTCGCAATCGCGCATCATCACACTTGCTTATCGATATACATCATAAAAAAGACGTGAAGTCTCCATGACCAAAAAAGTTCACAAGAACTCCTTTGGCGGAAAGCTTCTTCATGTATATCAATATTGGATCAGAGTCTATATAGCAAATAATTCGCCTTTACCACTCTTATTGACCGTTTCACAAGTTGATGTGCAATTGCACTGGTTGTAAAGTAACCAACTTATAAAATTTGAGCTTTGAACTCAATCAATAAAGCAACATAAGTTGCCAATCGGCGTTTGACCCGGCTGTCCGTATGGCCTTAACTTCCTGGTGAAGTGGTCAAAATTATCTGCTGGAAAGCTCTAATTCATATTGATAAATTAACTTCCCAAAATCACAGGTCTTACACTATCAGACGTCGAAAAAAAAATCAAGCAATAATTTAAAATTAATTTTTTGATCTGATTACGCGTTGGAATGAAATTGATATCCTTCGAAAACTTTTAAGCCTTCTGTGTTAAGTAATTTCCCTGTTACTTCAGGCTTTTGAGGACTTTTGTCGAATACTTCTTCACACGAGATCATGATGTTGCCGCCAGCAATTTCCGCTAATTGATCATGGGCCGAATGGTTCGTTTCCTTCTTTGCGAGCTTGCAGAGCAATCTCAATGGCTTTATGCATGAATTGTTCATCTTTATTCATAAGGTTTACCTCCACCACAAAAATTATGTACCCCACTTTATCTTTTACATTAAGCAGTGTTCAATCCATTAATATGTTTCTTGTTCATTCCATTCTATCATCTATACAAATAAAGAGTATGACGAAAATTCGTCATACTCCAATGGGTTACACTAAGTTTATCTATTAAAATTTTACGGGCAATGTTGCCAATCCCTGGGATGACAAAGCAGAGTGCCAATGAATCTCTTCCTGAGGAATACTGAGCTGAATATCCGGTAGCCGACGTAAAAGCGTAGTAAACGCCACGTCCCCTTCTACACGAGCAAGCGGAGCGCCAAGACACATATGAATGCCGTGTCCAAAGGCCAAATGCCGTTTTATTTTGCGTTCGATATCCAACTCTTCGGGGTCAGTGAACTGCTGCTCGTCCCGATTCGCTGATTTCAGAAGGGGAATCACAACATCTCCCTTTTGAATCAATTGTCCATCCAGCTCCGTGTCCTGTGTTGCATAACGAGGACCTGAGGAAGTCGCGGGTCCGTTATATCGTAACAACTCCTCCACCGCAGAAGGAACCAGGTTCAGATCTTGTTTCAGTTGTTCCAGTTGTTCGGGATGGGTCAGAAGAAGATAAGAACCAGTTGCAATCAGATTGGAAGTAGTCTCATGTCCAGCAAATATCAATAACGTGATCATGGATATTAATTCATCTTCATTCAGTCGATCCCCCTCTTCCTCAATCGCAATCAATTGACTGATGAGGTCATCTGAAGGTTCTATTCGTTTGTTCGCCACAAGCTGTGAGGTGTACTCTGCGAATGATCGCAAGTGCTGCGCAACGGCAGGGTCCTGTTTACCAAAACCAAGACCTTTTGCAATGGCTTCAGACCATACATGGATCTGAGGTCGGTCTTCCTGAGGTATACCCAACATCTCGGAAATAACGTTGATTGGGAAAGGATAGGCATAGTCTTTTACAAGATCCATCTCTCCTTTTCCTTCGAATTGGTCAATCAACTCATCGGCAATTTCCTGGACGCGTGGACGCAGGCTTTCCATATATCTTGGCGTGAACGCTTTGGAAACCAGGCTACGCAGTCTTCGGTGATCCGGTTCATCAACAAAGAGCATCGACTTTCCGGTAAAAAAGGTCTGGGGTTCCGATGAACCAAGCTCACCTGAGAGATTCTTTCGAATATCATTGCCACTATCAATAGAGTTCATATCTACCGTAAATCGAGAGTGATCTTTCAGCACTTCCATGGCGACGTCCATCCGAGTTACAATCCAGGTTTGCCCTGCTCCACCCATTGGATTAGGAATAGGGACAACGGAACCTTTGGCACGCATCTGTGCAAACATGGCAAATGGATCTTTACTATTTTCTTCGCTAAACAAATTAAATTCTACTTTTTCTGATGTCTGGTTATTCGAGTTATTCATATAAATCTTCCTTTCGAAGTGAAGTTATTCAAATCTATGGAAATATATGTTCATTCCGATTATATACTACTCGTATAATTAATTTCAAATCTCATAGTTTGAACAGAAAAAAACAACTGTTATAACAACAAATTATCAATATACTAATAGTATATTAATAATAACCAGAGACATAAAAAAACAAAAAAAGAGGTCGGCTACGAGCCAACCCCCATATTAATTACGTTGCTTCACTAGTTCCAAATACCACCAACAGGCTTCGGTCAGTCTATTGGCTTCAGATTGAAACGCACTAGATTTGTACTCTTTGTGAAACGCTTGCAGCACCACTTCGATTACAGGAATATTTAAATCCTCTTGATCTTGTAATAGCGCTAAGAGCCCCTTCGAAAGTTGCTTGAATGATGCAGATTCCTTGGATTTTTGTACACGGTTGTTGAACTCATCAAATTCGATCAATATATTATCGATGTCCAGACCCATATCATGGTTACGCTCATCGGCATTCAGGAAATAGAGAGACTGAAAGTCGAAAATATGTTCATTTCTCTGATGCATTGTTCTTAGGATCACTTCAATGTACGTTAATACTTTGGGAACCACTTCGCTCCATACCGGTTTTTGCGTATTTAGACTTCTTGATGTGTTGGCAATCTGATGTAATATGCCGTAGCACAATATGGCCCCTTCGTTGGCATATAAGCTAATATCGTTCCCGTAAACCTGAATCAAGCGTGTGGACAGCCATTTTAGGTGAACTGTAGCCAGTTTGGCTGAGTTGATCTCCCCGGAATAAAAACCCGTCCAATATAATTCCCATACTCGCTCTTTATTAGGTACAGACATAGGAATCGCAATCTGATCTACGA
The DNA here is from genome assembly GCF_045040675.1 of Paenibacillus sp. FSL H8-0283. Taxonomy (NCBI): domain Bacteria; kingdom Bacillati; phylum Bacillota; class Bacilli; order Caryophanales; family Paenibacillaceae; genus Paenibacillus; species Paenibacillus sp. FSL H8-0283. The sequence continues at coordinate 3,310,897 of NZ_CP150295.1, read as the reverse complement.
GCAGGTCATAATCCGATGTATAGTGATTTTGTTCAAGCTCTTTACGAATGAAAACATCCTCTTGCATACGCTGATCAATAATAGAATATAAACAGTCTTCTTTGGAACTGAAGAATTTGTAGAATGTGCCTTTGGATACACCCGATTGATCCAAGATCATCTGGATTGTTGTATTTGCATAGCTGTGCTCTAAAAATAGTGCAAGTGCTGTTTCCAATAAACTTTGTTTACGACTACTCATATCTCGTTATCGCCCCAAGTTTTTCTATTGATTTTAACATTCATTCCTCAGGAGTTGAAGCATTGATTCGCAGTATAGCTGTCATATAAAATAATTGCACAATGAGTAAATTTGCACAATGGGCAACTTGTTTGTTATGATAAACCTCACAAAGTGCATATTAAGTAAGTGTGCTCTTCTTAAAAGATTTAAACCATAGTCATTGGTGTTGGAGGTGAACGCATAAGCGGAGAATAATGATCAAACGAAACTTGCGACATTTGAAGAAAGAAGCAACTGAAAAAGCACTTGCTAGTGCTGCATTTGAACTTACCCTTGAACATGGGCTTGATGGCTTTACGGTCGAAGATATCGTGCATCAGGTGGGTTGTTCCCGCAGAACATTTGCAAACTACTTCACATGTAAGGAAGAGGCAGTAGCCAGAGGCGCAATATCCGTTCAGAATACAACGGAACTCGAAGAGTTGCTTACCGAATTGCCCGACAACGTCTCCTTGCTTGACGTACTGTATAACCTGATCAAGATGCAGCTTACAACAGAACTAATAGGAAGACTTCATCAGCTACTATCGCTATCCCAGACCTATCCCGTGCTTGAACCGCATTACCTTGGAGCCATGCATCGGATGCAGACGCAGGCACAAGATACCTTATTAGACTTATCTAACGGGAAGTATGACGAGATCTATACTTATCTTTTGATCAACGCACTATATGGAACAATACTGCCATTAATTGATGGAAGACTCAATGTGTTACTGCCCGGACAAGTCATTACTGAAGATACCAAGCCCGGTGTTTTAACATTCGATCAATTTTTGGAAACCACGTTTAATCATTTACGGGCAGGATTTGAACATGCCAACCATCCACATTCATCATAGAGGAGTGTAAAATAGAGAAATGTCTACATTATTATACAGAGTGGGGAAAACCGCTTTTAGCAAACCTGCCTATTTCATCATTGGCTGGGTTTTAATTCTGGGAATTGTCATCTCCATGATCAGCATCAATGGTATTCACATCAGTTCCGAAATGAAGATTGAAGGCACAGAGTCACAGAAGGTTCTGGATCAATTGGCAAAAGAACTGCCTGCCGCCTCCGGCGGTCAAGGAAGTGTTGTCTTCAAAGCTCCAGACAACGAGCGTTTGGATACGCCTGAACGTTTGGCGGCCATGATGAAAGGTGTTAATGAAGTTTACGGATTAGACAAAGTCATTAACCCTGCGGACTATGCAGCTGAAGCGGGTAATTCGGGTGCTCAGGCGGAGATGGCTCAGAATGCTCAGGCTACTGATATGGCGCAATCCGCAACAACCACGCCTCCTCCCTATGGACCTTTGATGGTGGATGGTGTTCCTGTACCTGGAATGCTGATCTCTTCGGACGGCAGCATTGCACTGTTCCAGTTCCAATTTACAATTGAACAGTCTGCCATAACACAGGATGTATTTGATTCCGTTATTCAGTCCATTATGACGGTAGAGCAAGGAACCAATATTAAGGTGTTGCCGGGCGAAACGCTCAAAACGGTATCGATTGGAGTCGGCTCGGCAGAGATTGTTGGACTGGTCATTGCTGTCATTGTATTGCTGATCACCCTTGGCTCCGTTGTTGCAGCAGGTCTGCCTCTGATCACTGCACTCCTAGGAGTTGCCATTGGAGTTGGTGGTGCGTTCTCCATCTCCAAATTCATCGAAATGCCTAGTGTCACTTCCGTTCTAGCTCTAATGGTTGGATTGGCTGTTGGAATCGACTATGCGCTCTTCATTGTTAATCGCCAGCGTCGAATGATCATTGATCAAGGCTTGAGCGCAAAAGAAGCAACGGCCAGAGCCATTGGTACATCGGGTAGCGCAGTATTTTTTGCCGGATTAACCGTCATTATTGCACTGTGCGGTATGCTTGTCATCGGTCTTACATTCTTGTCTACGATGGCTTTGGTCGCAGCTGCCACCGTGCTCATCAACGTATTTGTTGCTTTAACCCTGTTGCCGGCTTTACTGGGATTGGTAGGAGAACGCATCTGTTCCGCCAAAGCTCGTGAGAAAAGCGCGAAACATCCTAAAGCCACTAACCACGGAGTCGCGAACAGATGGGTGAAATTCGTTATCAAAAATCGTTGGGCTACCATTATCGCCATCATCGTCATTCTTGGTTTTGCCGCGACACCTATCGCGAAAATGGAAATGGGTATCCCCGGAGCTTCCTCAGCGAATCTGGATACAACTGCAAGACAAAGCTACGATGCCATCTCCGAAGGTTTCGGAGAAGGATTCAACGGACCCCTTATTCTGGTCGCAGAGCCTAATCCGTCTTCCGCAAAAGTTACACCAGAACTCTTGGGTGGTCTGGTGATGGAACTCCAAGGTCAGAATAACGTTGCACAAGTCACACCGCTTGGTATGACAGAAGATTTAGCTATTTTCAGTCTCATTCCAAAAACGGGTCCAAACGATAATCTCACTAAAACACTGGTCACTGATCTACGCGCGGCTGATTCCCGCATCGCACAGACCTATGATGTGAAACTCGGAGTTACTGGACTCACAGCTGTTAACATCGATATGTCAGCCAAACTGGCGCAGGTGTTCCCTATCTATGTAGGCATCATCATCCTGTTGTCACTGATCATTCTGTTACTCGTATTCCGTTCGATCATCGTTCCCATCAAAGCAACAATTGGCTTCCTGCTTAGTATCCTGGCTACATTCGGGATCACCACTGCTGTATTCCAATGGGGCTGGCTGCACTCGCTCTTTGGTTTCGATACAGGTGGCCCGCTGCTGAGCTTTATGCCAATCATCGTGACAGGTATCCTGTATGGCCTTGCGATGGACTATCAAGTCTTCCTTGTGAGCTCCATGCGGGAATCCTATGTGCATGGTCATCGCGGGACCGAATCCGTTGTTCATGGGTACAATCAGGTAAGTCGCGTGGTTGTTGCCGCAGCAGTGATTATGGTCTCTGTATTTGCAGGATTTATATTCACTGACGATGTCATGATCAAGCAGATTGGTTTCACTTTGGCGGTAGGCATTCTGATTGATGCTTTTATCATCCGTATGGGCTTGGTCCCTGCCATCATGGCTATTTTCGGAGACAAAGCTTGGGCACTTCCAAAATGGCTGGATCGCATTCTACCAAACCTGGATGTTGAAGGCGAGAAGCTGATTGCTTCCCTGAATGCTGAAGAGCATGCCAACACGAAGTCTGGATCAAAATAATTCTGCCAATAGAACGGCGATACCATGATTACTATTACGACTAAATTCACCAATACAAAGACCTCCTCTGTTTTTATAAACAGGAGGTCTTTTTTCTTTTTCACATTTTATGCGGTGATGTCTTCAATATGGATAGTATAGCGTGGGGATTTAGCAGCATTAACAAACGCCGCAAATAACTTCTGACTGTAGTCATCTACTTTATAGCTGTACTCTGGATGCCACTGCACAGCCAAAACAAACGAGCGGTTTGGCATGACCACGGATTCAACGAGTCCATCTTCAGCGACGGCCACAGCAGTTAACTTATCCGATAACATTTTGATTCCCTGATGGTGGTAGCTGTTCACTTTTATCGTATCGGTTTGCAAAATATCGTATAGGATATTATTTTTCTCAATATGTACATCATGTACAAGATCCGTATACGGCGGACTTTGCTTATGATTAACGATCTTGTTCCCATGAAGTTGAAGGCTAGTGGGAATGTCTTGATATAAAGTTCCACCCAACATAACGTTAAATAGCTGCAGTCCACGGCATATGCCAAAGGTAGGTTTATCAAGCTCAATTACCTTTTGTAATAATATCGACTCCATCATATCGCGTTCAATACACGACTCTCCACAGGTAACCTCTGCATGCTCATGATACAGCTCAGGATTGAGATCATGTCCCCCGGTGAACAGGAACCCATCGAACTGATTAGCCAGCGTTGCTATGATCTCGATATCCGTTGTCAAAGGTAGCATAAGTGGAATCCCACCTGCTCCTTCTATGGCGTTCATATAATCTGGAAGCATCCAGTAACTTTTTTTGTCTGTATCATACAAAGGCAGAACACCGATCATCGGCTTTTTCATGGCATTACCTCCAAGCTTTTCATTCATTTTATCAGATCTCTTCATATATAAATTCACTGAATTATTGCATTATCCTACCTCTATCATCTACGAACCCGTTACATCCGGAATGCTGGAAAACTAAAAAACAAACAAAGCCGCTTAACAGCGACTTTGTTTGTAGTTCATATACCATATATATGCATTCATCCGTTTAGTCTAGACAGCATCTCATCTAAGCTGCTTTTACAATGGCTGCTTCGTCTGAATTCAACTGGATGGAACGCTGGCATATCAGGGTAACGACAAAAGCCAGCAAGGCAAGCATCACAGCAACTGGAGGCACCCACTGGAGACCACCCATATTAACGGCAATTCCCCCGACACCAGAGCCTAGCGCTATACCCACATTGGCCGCCACAGGCAGGAGTGTAGATGCAAATGCTTTGGACCCCGGCGCGATCGATCCTGACACATCAAACAAATATAACTGGGATGCCGCGCTCATGGAGGATGACAGACATCCAATCAGGAACAGAAACGCCAAGCCGAGCCACACATTAGAAACGGTAAAACTCATGCCAAGGAACAGGATGGCTTGGATGACGAAAAGCCGCTTGAGCTTGGGCAGGAAGTCACCCCTGGCTATTTTGGCACCAATCCAGTTACTCAGTATGCTGCAGGCGCCATAGATCAGGAGTATGGCACTAATCCATTGTACTGGCACACCCATCGTCTCACTCAGGAGTGGCGTAATGTACGTAAAAACGACGAAAATACAGCTGTTTCCCAGTACAGGGATCAGACAGGCCAGCAATATCCGTGGTTTTAAAAAGAGAGACATCTGATCACTGAACGAACCTGCAATCGTTGTTGTTTGGCGTGGCAGAATACGGAACATGAACACCAGCGGCACAACACCTATGCATGCTGTAACAACAAACGTCATGGACCAGCTTAGATGTTGTCCGATAAATGTACCGAGCGGAACACCTAGCACATTAGCGATTGAAAACCCGCCCAGAATCCAGGCGATAGCTTCCCCTCTTCGCTCCCGGTTCACTGCGTCGCTTACGATCGAGATCGAAAGCGATATCGTAAGTCCACAAGCAACGGCCGACACGATGCGAATGGCCATCAACGAATAAAACGTTGTTGAGAACACGGTTAATAGATTTAATGCTAACACGATTGCAAATCCAATCAATATGGAACTTCTTCTGGATATTTTGGCCAAGAAGGCTACGGCAAATGGTGTACCGACTGCGTATGCAATCGCAAAACCGGAGACAAGCATACCCGCGGCAGCAAGTGATATTTTCATATAACTTTCAATTTCCTTCAACACACCCACAATGACATACTCGGTTGTTCCCAGTACAAAGCTAACAAGCGTAAGCGTTAAAATAAGTAGGTTCTCTCTATTTCTAGTCATAAATCAATACTCACTAATCCTTTCTATTGTTGCAAGCGCTTCAATTCTGTCTACGATCATTAATTCATGTATTTTCTGCTTTCCCATCCCTTCACTTTCGATATATAGTACATTTTGGATAGTGAAATTGTACTGTCAGATATACCATGGCGACAATCAAGGTTGTTGTGGTTTTATTGCAAAACATTATATATGTTGTCATTTCAATACAGACTTTCATTACTGATTCTGAAGGGAAGACATAGATGAATACACACCACGAATTCGGCCAACGGCATCCAAATCGAGATTGCACCATTATTTATGTAGGAAAACTGGCCGACAATCCCCATTGGAGTTTTCCGACGCATAAACATGACGATCTGCATGAGATTATCTACGTAACTGAAGGCAAAGGATTGTTCACCATTGACGGTACCAAACACTGGGCCCAAAAAGGGGACATGCTCATTTATAACAAGGGTACTCTTCACGAGGAGAAGTCCAATCCTGAATTCCCGTTATCCACCTTTTATTGCGGCTTTCGTTTTGCAGAAGGCACCCAGACCCTTGAGGATTGGGTCATCCCTCCCTCTAACAATCCGATCATTCGAGCCAACCGATATTCCGATGAGCTCCATTCGTTAATGCAGACTCTCTTCAATGAATTTTCAATCCGGGAACATGGATACGAGTCGATCTCTGGGCATGTCCTGAAAGCAATACTTCTGATCATCGATCGGCAGTCCCGTCAACAGCTTCCTAGTGGGGAGAGCGTTGGGAGCAACACCCTTGCTGAGAGCATTAAAGACTATTTGGATACCAACTATCGGCAGAACATTAAACTCAAAGAATTGGCAGATCAATTTCATATCGATTTTTATTACTTAATTCATATGTATAAAAATCACTTTGGCACTTCTCCTTATCATTACCTGATTCAACGAAGAATGGGTGAAGCCACCCGATTATTAGTCTCAACCAACAAAAAAATATGGGAAATCGCCAAACTGGTCGGTTACGATAACCCCAATTACTTTACGATTTTATTTACCAAAACGGTTGGTGAATCACCACGAAGTTTCCGAAAAAAGAATCAAAAGGATATGTTCGGGGATGAGGTGTCACATTCTTACTAATCTTACTACATGCAAAAAGGCGCTCCATTGGGGGAGCGCCTGGTGCTTTACATATCTCTTTACATATTTCTTTACACATTTACTTACTTCTACTCTAAAGCTTAAAGCGGCGAACCAATTCTTGCATGTTCTCAGCTGTTTTGGAGAGCTGTGCAGATGATGCCGATATCTCCTGCATCGCCGCCATTTGTTCTTGGGCTGCTGCTGAAGTTGTCTGAGCACTATCAGCCGACACTTTAGAGATATGACTCATCGCGGCAACGGTAGCCGAGACTTCTTCCGTACTGGCTGACAACTGTTCTGAGACAGCGGAAATATCCTGAATTTGATCCACGATATGCGTTGTATATTGTTCAATGTTCGATATGGTTGCAGAAGCTTCTTGGCTGATCCGCATTCCTTCACCGACTTGATTACGAACTTTATCATTCATAAGAGACGTGGATTTGGCAATCAGATCGAGCATTTTACCAATGGTAGCGCCAATGTCGTCCGCACTTTGTTTGGATTGCATCGATAACGTGCGCACCTCACCAGCAACGACAGCAAAACCTTTTCCGTGTTCTCCTGCTCTTGATGCCTCAATAGAGGCATTCAGTGACAGAAGATTGGTTTGCCGAGAGATATCCGCAATCGCTTCATTCATTCGATTAGCTTCGGTGGAGAGACTGGACAGCTCATTAATCAATGCCGAGGTTTCTTCAACAGCTCCGAGAATGTGTTCCATTTGTTCTCCGACCTGGTTTATCGTTTTCCCACCGTTAGCAACAGCGCGCTCCGTCTCTTCAGCCGAATCCACAATCGCACTCGCAGATTCTGCAATTGTACTGATGCCTCTCGCCATCTCTTCTACGGCATTCGCGGTTTGTTCCGAATTCTCCGCCCCAACGATAGCTGATTCCGCAGTCTGTTGCATGGTTTCAGCCACATGTTGAACCGATTGGGTGGTTTGTTCTGTACTTTCCTGAATCATCTGGGAAGAGTGACTTAACAACGATGACGTCTGGTGAAGTTCAGCAACCACTGATTGAAGGGAGATGGTCATTTGGTCAAAATCATTTGCCAATATACCAAATTCGTTTTCGGTTTTAAGATTCACTCGTTCCGACAGATTCCCTTCGCTTACACTACGGGTGGCCTTTCGCAGGTTTTGCATAGGTACGATAAAAGATCTCAGAATGAAGAAAATAATTACACTGGCAATCAATACAGATACAGCAATGACCGTTAGACTCGACACCATAATGGGTTTCGCTGCGGCGATAAAATCTTCATGGCCCATCAAAGCAATGACATTCCATCCCGTCAAAGCATTAACACCGTTATATACCTCCAGATCATACGCCAGATCCGTTCTAACAAATTGGGAAAATGCCATCGGTTCATCGGAACTTGAAGCCGTATTTGGATGGACTGGAATTCCCTCGATGAGTGCTCCACCGAGCTCTCCTCCCCCACCTTTTACAATGGCACCGGACCAAGCCGCGATGGTTCGATTGGAGTCCACCACAATCAGACTTCCATTACCTCCGACATCCACAATCGATATTTCATTTGCTAATCGCTCCAGATCAAGTTTAATACTTGCTACACCTTGTTCATTTGACAGAGCTTTTGAAATCTCTACATAAATCTTCCCGGATACCGGATCTTTCATAATACTCGAAAAATAGAGTGATCCATTGTTACTTGTACCATTGGTGTACCATTCTGTGCTGCGTGGATCGTATGTTGCATCCACAATTGCGGGAGAAGAAATAACACTGCCTTGGTCATTGCCCACGGTTATGGCAAGAATATCAGGATATGTATCAGCTAACTGGTCGATTCCTACTTGTAGTGCTTCGTTGTTCGCCTGACTGGGGTCGGAGCCATACATACTGTCTATATAACTCAATAATGCTGCTTTTTCCCCTACCAGATTGTTAATATGCTGTCCGGTCATCGTTAATATGGTATTGATGGGCTCTGTCATTTTTTGTTGTACTTGATCTTTGGCACTATGATACGAGAAATATCCGATAAGTGCAGTGGGGATAATAAGCACCGCAAGGAAAGCTGCAATGAGTCGAGTGCTCATTAATCGTAAACTGGCTCCTCCTTTCTTATAAAATGACCTTTTTTTCTTTTTCTTTTCCAAAGTGAATCTTCCTCTCTTTATCCATTTTTGGTAAAACCAATCGGCAAGTAAACGCAAAAAAACCCATATATATGCATACCCAAAGAAACTTTGAGCATGTATATACATAGGTATTGCCTGAATGAATTCAGTAACAAGCCGTATTTGTTAGTATTATAGCATAAGTAAAAAGGGTTTGTTAACTATGATTGGGTCTTTATACCAGACATCTGTTGTTTATAATCCGTAGGATTTAGCCCCGTATACTCTTTGAACACCTTCGAGAAATAGTGCTGATCGCTAAACGACAGCAAATCGGAAACTTCCTTAAACTTCATGTCGGGTTGACTTTCCATCAGTCTGCATGCCTCCTGAATGCGAAGCCGGGTGTAATACTGGACAAACGTAATTTGTGTTGCATTTTTGATCACTCTGCTGACGTACGACGGGCTAACGTGAAACTTCATGGCAATGTCGTTGATAGATAATTGAGAGTATTTATTTAGTTTTACGTAATCGTCAATCTGTTCGAACAGGATCGCCTTGCTTTTTCGAACGTGGGATTGCAGCATATCGAAGCACTGTCCCGTCCATTCCGCCAGTTCCCGGCAAAAATCGGCATAGGACTGTGCCTGGGCGAATTGTCTTGACCGAAGCTCCAGACCCAATCTCATGCCCGACCCCTGTTCCTCGTACAGATGAGCAAACGTGTCTACAATCAATCCAATAAACCGCTCCACCTCGCTCATATGTACATTTTCCTCTGCCCATCGATTCAACAATTCGGATAACTTAAAAGCAAACCGTTCTTTCTGCCGAGCCTGTATCATCTGTACAAAAGCTGATTCCTGCACCGGATCCAGACAGCCTGTCTCAGATCTGGCCATCGACACCGGATTCCCGGTATCCAACACTATTCCTTGTTTCAACCGTTGCTGCTCAGACAAAATGGACGACATGCGGTGATAGAGCTCCGGCAGATTACCAGACTCAGCGAATAGAAGTTGTCCTCCAATGATTGCATCGATGTCATGCGCAACCAAATGCCGTCGCATCGATTCAAGACATTCATGTACGGAAGAGTAAACCTCAAGTGCACTCTTGTTGACAAAAGCGATAAATTGATATGAAGTTTGACTGGTGTAAACACGACAAGGATGGAATGCAAAAAAATCCTGCACTAAACCCTCAAGTTCCACCTGCACCCATCGTTCATGCCCTGCGGTAAAAGGCTGTTTGCTCATAATGATCATCATCTGGCTGAATAAAGGCGGAAACTCCTCCCCTTGTTTCGACGTAATCTCACATTGGGGATGAATGATTTCCTGCAAATCCAGCAGTTCCTTGGACATCTGTTGATCAAGTTGGTCAATTACCCGACCCATGACTTCTTCAAGCGCCTCTCGCTCGACGGGTTTTAACAAATAGTCAAACACTTGCAGGTTCAATGCTTTTCTTGTGTATTCAAAATCGCTATAACCGCTAATCAAGATGACCTTCAGATCCGGGTTGGCAATTTTGGCTTGCTCGATCAAGGACAGTCCATCCATTTTTGGCATTCGTATATCTGTCAACAGCAGATCAATCGGTTCCTGCTTTAACGCTGCCAAGGCTTCCTCGCCATTCGTTGCCGTAGCCGCTACACGAATCGGGAAGCTCAGCGTTTCCAAGAGCATTTTAATATTACGTAATATCGGTTTGCTATCCTCAACGATCATAACGTTATACATCGCCTATACCCCCTTGCTAGTAAAAATCTCTCGTCAGTGAGCCGATGATTTGAATCGTTGCTCCATGTTGCTCTTCCGCATGATTGTTAAATATATTAATAAAAAGCCGGTTGTTATACATTAGTTTGAGTCGATTGACACTATTGATAATCCCCATGTTACCAAGGGCTGTTCCACGATCAGCAGTCTGGTTCATTCCGGAACCCGATGCCTGAATATTGGCTAAAATCTCCTGGATCTTATCCGGTGAAAAGCCCTCTCCGTTATCTTTGATCTCCAAAGCCCATAATCCGTTATATTGTTTCACGGTAATCTGGATACGCCAAGGCGGCGCGGTGTTGGCAAAGGCATGTTCAATGCAGTTTTCCACAAACGGCTGAATGACCAACCGTGGCAATCGGATTTCGTTCGCCAGCTCGTCTGCACAGATGTCCCACTCCAGATCCTCTTCGTACTTTTGTTGTACAAGGGACAGATAATGTCTCGTATGTTGAAGCTCCTCAGCCAAAGTCACATGCGCGTATGGTGAAGAGACAATATAACGCAGACTGTCTGAAAGATGTTTGCACATATCCGATACAACTTTGGTCTTCCCCTCTTGGGCGGCAATACTGATCAGGTATAAGACATTATGAATAAAATGAGGTGCAATCTGGGCTTGCAGCGCCGAATTACGCGCCTTTACTTCTTCATGAAGCGCCGATTTTTCCCGGTCAATGGATTGCTGCAGCCTCTCCATCAGATCCTGAAAGGCTTCGTTAAGTAATAAGAGATCGTTATTCTTCGGCGTTTCATCCACTTTCAGATTCATATTGCTGTAGTTCATGCGCCAGATCTGACCGCGTAGCTTGCGGATAGGCAGCAGCAGGTTACGTGTCGACAGGAAGATATACACAAATGAAACCAGCATCAGTGCTGTAATCAGCAGAATGGACATCGTCTGAACCGAATGGATCGAGCCTAGAACAGATTTTTTGGGCGTTATGATATACGTGATCCAGCCTGTACTGGGTGAAGTGGAATGCGTGATATAATTGTCGTTTTTGTCCACATCCAGTCCCTCGTCTGATGCAGGCTTTGTCCAATTGGTAAATGTCACACCCGCTTCCGAACCTGTCATCTGCTCGCCTTGTTCATTCAGAATATAGACTTCGCCAGCGGTAATACCCTCTGTTAGGTTCTGTATATAGGCCTGTTCCATCTGGATGCTAAGATAACCGTACACCTTGCCGTTCTGATCATTGATCGTGCGCACAAATGAGATCGTATCGTCTTGACGCAGCAGAACAAAACCACTTTCCGTCCAATCTCGTCCGACCTGACTACTCTCCATCATGGTGTTCAGGATTGCGGGAGGATTACCCGAACCCAGATATGATGTCAGGAGAACCCCGTGATTGTCGTAGATGGACATGTCCTTGATATTCATGCTCGGCCCGATGGCCTGAAACATGATGTCTTTGATGATCCGAATTTGCTTCAGTCTTTCATAGTTACTATGAGCTGAGGAGCTCTTGTCCATGGCTGCAAATATATTTTTGCTGGATAATATTCGCTGCGACATCTGGTTCTGTTGTTCTACGTATAGATCAACTTGCTCTCTTACCTTCGTAGCTGTAACGAGCGTATCCTGCTCTGTTTTCAGTTTGAGCGGGCGGACAACGATCACATTCACATAAACGATAAAACAGCCAAGCACAAACAAAAGCAGAGCCAGAAATGTCAAAAACACCTTTGTCTGCAAACTGAATTGAGTTGCTTTATGTATGAGCTTTGCCATTCTCAGAGATGCCCTCCTGTTCTGACATGATGTGAAATCCCTTATATTCATGTCTACTCTATCACGGTATTTCATGAAATGATAGCGATTTCAAGTTCAGGATTTTACACATCAACGTTCAAGCACAGACATGTACCGGGGCGAGAAAAGAATCTATAATCGGACTTGTAAACGGATTCACTACACGTTTCAGAGGGGGATTTGCATTGAAAACAATAAAAAGAAAAAAGGTGTTTTCCATTATTCTGGCCAGTTTATTATCGGTCTCATTAACGGCTTGTGGATCAGGAGGTACGGATTCCGGCACAGCTGCTGGCGGGGACAGCAAGAGTGGCAAAGTCACATTGGAGCTGGCAATCTCTAAAAGTTCTCAGGACTCTGCTTTCATCCAGCAGGACATTCTCGATGCATTCGAAAAACAAACGAACATTCGTGTCAATTTGCAGCTGATTCCAGCGGAACAAACGACAACTGTACTGCAAACCAAACTGGCTGTAGATGAAACGCCTGACATTATTCAGTACAATCTGGCGAGCGCAGTCACAGACCTGAACCTTGAACGTAACTTCGAGATTCTGGATAACGAGCCTTGGGCAAGCAGAATTGTGAACAAAGACGTCCTCTCTTCTGGTGGTCATCTCTACAGCTTCCATGTCAGCCAAGATACGGGGATGCAAGGGGTCGTTTATAACAAACAAATCTTTGAAGAACTCGGGTTGTCGCTTCCAACCAACTACGAAGAATTCCTGGCGATCTGTGAAAAAATCAAAGCGAGTGGCATTACACCTGTATTCATGCCTTACAAAGATGCCTGGGCTGCCAACATCTGGCCTGCTGCAGCTTTTGCCGATTTTGTAGCCAAAAATGAACCGACTTTTTTTGATGAGTTGAACAGCAACAAGAAAAAATGGTCTGATATCCCGGAATTCAAAACATTCCTGGAACAACAATATGAGATTTACACTAAAGGTTACACCAACACGGATGTGCTTAGCGACAGCTATGACATGGCCGTAGGTAAATTCCTGAACAAGGAAGTTGCCATGATGTTTATGGGCGATTGGTTAATTGAAGGCGTGGCCGAGCAAGATCCAAATATGGAACTGGGCGTATTCCCGATTCCATCGTCAGACAATGCCAGTCTGGGTGCAAGTCCACTCGGCGGACAACTGTTCATTCCGAAGAAATCCAAACATTTGGAAGAAGCTAAACAATTCTTGGACTACATCGCCTCCAAGGAAGTTGCACAACAGATCGTGGACTCCAAAGGGTACGTATCCAATTTCAGTGACGTCACCACACCAGAATTGCCGGCTTACAAACAGGATATTGTAGATAATTATATTACGCCGAAGAAAACTGTGCTGACAACGGATGCATACATGCTGGTTGATCGCAGCGAACTGTATCGGTTGTTACAGGATCAATTCGCGGGTGGTTTGTCACCGGAAGAAGTACTGAAATCCTGGGATGAGAAGTTCAGTCAGCTGATGCAGGATAAAGGTGTAGAAGGTTTCTAAAGAGTGAAATATAAGGCAGCATAACAGGATCGACCGTTATGCTGCCTGGCTATAACGGAGTGTGAGACATGAAAAGGACTAAAAATCTGTACTCGTATTACATGATATTTCCCGCACTGATTATCTACTCCATCTTTTTTGTTGTGCCTGCTCTCGCCGCTTTCTATTATTCGTTCACGGATTGGCGGCTGGACCGGCTGGAGCTGAAGTTCATCGGGTGGGATAATTTCCAGAAAATTTTCTCGGACAAAACGCTTATTCTGGCGCTGAAAAACACGGCGATATTTGCAATCGTCACTGTAGTTGGCAAAAACGTTATCGGCCTATTGCTGGCCGTAGGACTTAACATGCGATTAAGAACAAAGAACCTGCTACGCGCGATCTTCTACTCCCCTTCTATTCTCAGCATCCTTGTGATCAGCATTCTGTTCACTCCCATGTTGCGTACCGAAGGTACAATCAACAATTTGTTGGAATCTGTAGGATTACATTCTTTAAGCCAAGCTTGGCTGACCAACCCATCGATTGTGATCTGGACGATTGCCATCGTCTCGATCTGGCAGAGTGCCGGGTTCCAGATGGCCATCTATCTGGCGGGCCTGCAGTCCATTTCTCAAGAGTATTATGAGGCAGCCAAGATTGATGGCGCAAGTTCGTGGAGAAGTTTTTTCAAAATCACACTTCCACTCTTGCTGCCCGCGATTAACATTAACCTGATGCTGACATTGATCGGTGGACTCAAAGTATTCTCCGAAGTATATGTCATGACCGGTGGTGGCCCGGGTAACGCTTCCCAGGTCGTAGGTACGATCATTCTGCGATCTTTCGGCGAAGGCAACTGGGGACTTGGTACCGCGGTCAACACACTTCTCTTCGTGGTCGTTACCATTATTGCTATACCGCTATTGATCTTCATGCGGCGTAAGGAGGTTACGGAATAACATGGGCTATACACGCAAACTCGCCATCCGCAACTATATCGTGGAAGGTTTCCTGATTCTGGCCTCTCTTATCGTTCTGTTGCCGCTTGTCATTCTGATCTTTGGTTCATTCAAAACCAGTGCCGAAGTGCTTAGTTTCTCCCTGAGTTTTCCGGAAACATGGCAGTTCTCGAACTATGTTCGTGTCTTCCAGGAAGGCGGACTGTCGCGAGCGTTCTTCAACAGCATTTTGATTACTGGCGTATCTTCCATCATTAATATCGTTGCCTCTTCGGCAGCGGCATTCATTCTGGCACGTCGGGAAACCAAACTATCCGGCACGATCTACATGTATTTCTTCATGGGACTGATTGCGCCAATGTCGATTATTACGACCATACGGGTTGTACAGGGATTGGGATTCTACGGCAGCATCACAAGTGTCATCCTGATCTACGCCGCGTTAAATACAGCCTTCAGTGTATTCTTGTATAGTGGATTCATCAAAACCATTCCACGAGCGCTGGACGAAGTGGCATTTCTGGAAGGAGCAAGTGTGTTCGGGGTGTTCTTCCGCATCGTCACACCGCTCATCCTGCCCGTTAACGCAACGGTAGCGAT
Organism: Paenibacillus sp. FSL H8-0283; assembly: GCF_045040675.1. Lineage (NCBI taxonomy): Bacteria > Bacillati > Bacillota > Bacilli > Caryophanales > Paenibacillaceae > Paenibacillus > Paenibacillus sp. FSL H8-0283. The sequence goes on along the minus strand of NZ_CP150295.1, from coordinate 3,295,343 downwards.
CATGGTGTTCATGTCCGTCTGGAATGACATTACAATTCCGGTGTACTTCCTGACAGACAGTTCCACATGGACGATGCCACTGTCGATCTACAATTTCTACGGCAAATATAGCCGGGACTGGAACCTGATCTTCGCCAATCTCGTGCTTACTTCCCTGCCTGTATTCATCCTGTATCTATTCGGGCAAAAATATATCGTCAGCGGCCTTACTGCCGGTGCAGTTAAAGGTTAAACCTCATATTCTCACCGTTCTTGAAGGAATGGAATTAGAGAATTCATGACAGACTTAACCCCCACCAGATCTGGCGGGGGTTGTTTTATTTATAGCGAGAAATGTATCTACACCTCTCTATTTTTGAAACAATTGCGGGTAAAGGGCAGCAACACCACCAGCAAGACCCTGTTGTACATTCCGACTGGTATCATCAGCAATAATCTCGTAGAGATCCGCTTCGATGGAATCTATTGCAATTTTGGCAATATCCGTTGGGCTCGTTTTTGGTGCATCGATACCTGCCGTCATATCCGTATCCATGAACGCCACGTGCAATCCGGCAACGCTAACGTTCTTAGGGGCTAATTCGAGACGTAATGCATTCGTAATTCCCCACTGAGCGGATTTTGCAGCTGAATATGCACCTGAGTTACCAAGGCTGAGCCAAGATAGAGCAGACAGAATATTCAGTATCGAACCGCCCCCATTCTTCTCTATTACCGGTGCAAACGCACGAATCATTGAAAGCGTACCGAATACATGTGTATTGAATTCCAAGTGAATATCGTTCAGCTCACCTCTGAGCAGAGAAGCACCCGTAGCGGAACCAGCATTATTAATTAGAAGGGTTACATCACTAGCTACCTCAGCTGCAGCCATGACAGATTGTGGATCCGTAATATCGAGTTGCAGTGGAATAGCCCCGGGCAGATCAATGGATTCAGGGTTTCGCGCCCCAGCATACACTTTGGTTCCCCTCGCCAGCAGTTCAAGAGCAAGTTCCTTACCCAACCCTCGATTAGCCCCACTTACAATAGCAACTTGTTTGGAAATATTCATTTATTATTACTCCCTCTCATTGAGAATGTATTCATTTTCGAGTTGTTATGGGAACGATCATTCTCATAATCTCTAATAACAATCTATCACATCGGGAACGATCAGTAAAGAATAACTTTTATGATTCATGTCTTTAATAAAAGAAGATGCCCGATAACCTTTGAAATAAGGCTCCGAGCATCTTTCTTTGGTCCTTTATTGAAAACGGATTTACATATGAATTACGTTCTTATGTCATATAGATTCGCAGGGAACGCCTGCACAAATGGTGACCAGTCACTCACTGTATATAGATGAAGTCGGTGCATGGCCCGTGTGCATGCCGTATACAGAAGCTTGCGATCATATTCCTGGCTGTAAGCAACGGGTGAAGCATCATAGACCAGGACAGCATCGAACTCAACGCCTTTGGCGAGATACACAGGAATAACCATGATTCCTTTTTCGAAAATCTGTGTGTCCTTTGTTATGAGCTGCAACCCTTCGCCGCCTTGACTTTGCAACCTTTCATAGGCGTCACGGCTTTCAGCCGCGGTTTTCGTAATCACAGCGATGGAATCGAACCCCTCCGCCTTAAGCGCGGCGATGTCTGCGAGAATCTGCGCACCACGCAGCTTTTCGTCCTTCAATCCTGTTAAAAGAGGCTTCTGATCTCCCCTTTCAAACGGTCTAATCTCTTCTCCCCCTGGTAACATCTGTCTCGTGAATTCAACAATCTCTTTGGTTGAACGATAACTGCGTACGAGCCGTATCAAAGTAGTTTCGCCTTCTCCGTAAAGGTGAACCAGTGGCGAGTTGGATGCTGCCAAATCCGTAGCCTGCATAAAGATGGCTTGCCCGAAATCCCCCAGCACCGTCATGCGGGCACGAGGAAACAGTTTCTTGAGATATTCGTATTGAAACGCCGAATAATCCTGGCCTTCATCGACAAAGACATAACGAATCTCTGTGTTCGTCCGTACGCCTTCGATCATCTCTTTTACATATAAATACGGAGTAGCATCCTCATGGAACAGCTTGTTCTGAAGGATCATGGCCTTGGTCTGTTTACAAATCTCAGGCCAGTGCTGTGGGGGGATTGCCCCATTCGTTTGTTCCTGATAAGCGGATTCATCTATAAATAGTTGTTCGTATATACCTTTCACATCCACGAACTGGAATTTCCGCACACTCTTTCTTAAAGGTTTAAACATGTCTTTCACCAGTTTCTGACGAAGCAGCTCCTCTTCTCGCACTGCAAAGTTAAAGGCACCCTCATCTTGCACTGCGCTGTCATTACCGTTATCTCGTGCTGCGTATTTTTCCGCTACATCGAACACAGGCTTTTCTTTGTGCAACATGCGGAAAGCTTCCACATACTCATCCGTGTCCAGATAATTCAACTCCTCCAGAACCCAGTCTGCTTCCCGTTCCAGACGTTCCAGCGAAACAAGTTCTCTCAGCAACCATTCCTGCAAAAGAAGTATACGGTTGGACAAGGTAAGATTCTGATCCAAACTGTAAAATTGGGTCTTGATTTGGTCTGAACTGATGAATTCACGTCCCCGAAATTGAATGCCGTTAAACCGCATCCCCTCTCTTCCTAACCACTTACCGTAGTTTTGGAGCACTTGCAGGAATGTCTCGGAAGCTTTGTACTTGATCGCCTCCATACGAGCTTCATATCCCGGATCATTCTGAGCTGTCAGCACATATTCAATCTGATCAAAGGCATCCTCTGGTTGGATGGAGGAATCCAGCCAATAATTCAGATATTCCTGGAAAGTCGTCTGCTGCATATTCTCTTCCCCAAGTTCCGGGAGCACAGTCGAGATATAACTGGTAAACATCGGATTCGGCGAGAAAAGTACAATCTGATCTGCTTTAACTGTCTGGCGGTGTTTATATAGTAAGTAAGCGACTCGCTGTAACGCAGCCGACGTCTTGCCACTGCCAGCTGCCCCCTGAACGATAAGCATTCGGCTTCGGTCATCACGGATGATGGCGTTTTGTTCCTTCTGGATAGTTGCTACAATACTCTTCATTTGTGAGTCTGCACCATTGGCGAGCACTTGCTGCAACAATTCGTCACCAATCGTCTCAGTTGAATCAAACATGCTATGAAGTTGCCCATGTTGAATCTGGAATTGACGCTTGAGCTCCATCTTTCCTTCGATTCGTCCTGAAGGTGTGTCATAACTTGCTGGCCCGGGAGAGTGATCATAGTACAGACTCGCAATTGGCGTACGCCAGTCATAGATTAGAAAGTTCAAACCATCTTCATCCATGAAGGATGATACGCCGATGTAGATCTGTTCAGTCAATGTCATGCCTTTTTCCTTATAGTCGAAACGGCCAAAATACGGCGTTGGAAGCAGTCTCTTTGTATTTTTCCATTGTTGTGTTAACAGCTTGTGCCCGCGCTCCCTCTCGGCCAACACTCTCGACTGCTGATTAATGGTATAGAATGCATCTTCAAAATCCGTGTACGAACCCGTATTAATCGTTACTTCTTCCCAGAACCGTTTACGTATTTCGGCAGCCTGTTCATGCAGTCCGGCAACCTTCGGTTCTAACTCGTCGAGTCGTGCCTGAAGTTTGTTCCTCACCTGCACTAGTCTTTCCTCTTCCAACTTCCATTCGTTTGTTTTATCCATGAATGAGTCCACTCCCTTTTCCATTTATTAGGACCAAAAAAAGAGCATTGACAAATCGGAATGTCGGATGTAAAATTAAATTAGGAGAAATAATGATTCAACCTTTACATTCAATATAAATGTCAATTGCGCTATAGATTATATCATGGCTTTTTTTCACGTTCAATGCTTTTTTTCGTTCTGTCTGAGTTGAACAATAATTTATATTATATAAGGTGTCCCTCGAGCTACACTGGGGCATCTTTTTTTGTGTCCTGGGCATGGTTCATACCCTGAATGCGCTGTAAGCTATACACCCCTTTATAAATTCGATAAAATGAACGAAACATGAAACATGAGTTGATGCTTTTGGGAGGGATACATAAATATGAATATAGAACCTGTGGAGGACCGGTGTCCTGTTGAGTTTGCAGTCAATATGATTGGTGGGAAATGGAAGTTATTAATTATAAATCGTCTCATCCGCCATTCAACAATTCGATTCAATGAATTACAGAAAATGCTGGACCCCATTACGCATCGCACGTTAACCAGGCAATTACGAGAACTTGAAGAAGCTGGTTTGATAAACCGTGTTACCCACCCTGTAGTTCCGCCTAAAGTCGAATATTCCCTTACAGAAAAAGGACAAAGCCTGACTTCGATCTTGTTTCAGTTAGGTGATTGGGGATCGAAACATATGTAAAACGCCTTCCCATAGTATCCCAAGGGATACTTTATATCATTAATGTGCGTACTTACGCTCCTATTCTAAATCCGTTATGCTGAGGTCAATGCTGAGTGTTAACTCATTCATTCCAATCACATATTGAAAGGAAGTTATTGACCACTATGACACAGAATGATCGATTTTTAGTATATGGGGCATCGGGCTCCCAAGGCGGCGCTGTCGCTCAATTACTCGTTCAACAAGGTTGTGAGGTTCGCACGATTACTCGAAATGAGGCAACAGCCAAAACACTAAAGGAACAAAACATTGAAGCTTTCATCGGGGATCTATCAGATGTGGAACAGCTTCATACGGCGCATGAAGGTGTAAGTAAAGTCTTCCTGAACCTGCCGGTGGAGTTCAATTCGGATAAGATCAGACAATATACCAAAAATGCAATTGATGCTGCTATACAGGCAAACGTTAAATTGATTGTAGTTAACACGGGTACCTATGTTCCTGACCCTATCACCCATTCCAAAGGAATTGAATTGAAACGTGAAGTTATCCATGAATTGCAGCAAAGTGGTCTTCCATATATCATTGTGGAACCCATTGTATACTTGGAAAACTTCCTGATTCCCGGAATACTGAACAATGGCGTTTTGGCCTACCCGGTACCAGCAGACAGGCCGATCTCCTGGATTAGCTTAAACGATGCAGCTCAATTCCACTATTATGCCTTGACTCATTCGGAATTGGCAGGAAGCATTATCCCAGCACCCGGATTAGAAGCCCTGACAGGTGAACAATTAGCGGAACAATTCAGTGCTGTATTAGGTGAAAAGATCAGCTTCATGTCTCTACCTTTTGATCATTTTGAAGCAGCGATTCAGCCTTTGTTGGGAAGTGAGACAGCAGCAGGTCTTAAAGGATTGTACCAATGGATTGATGGGCATACAGATCTTCTTCCACGGTATGAAGAGTTAGATGATAATATCAAAGCCAATCTTAAATTAACCAAAATAAGCGATTGGATTCATCAAACAATGATTAAATAATATTTTATGAACAAGCCATTTGAATCTCCAACGGAGAAACGAGTGGCTTGTTCTTTTTATATGAGAACTTTAATGGGCTCAACTGATTCAAATTCAGAGACTCTGATAGGATTAGGCAAAACTTTGATAGAAATGTGGTACAGGTTGTTCCCTTCGTTATGACATAATAATGTGTATATAGATCACCCTACAGGTGGCAATAATAAACATTAGAAAGGATTTGAACATGACATGGAATATACTAAACTTGGTAATACAGGCTTGGACGTATCTCGATTTTGCCTAGGATGTATGGGATTTGGGGATGCCAGTAAATGGGTTCATGAATGGGTACTGAATGAAGAAAATTCTCGCCCGGTGATAAAGAAAGCGCTGGATCTAGGCATTAATTTCTTCGATACAGCGAATGTATACTCTCTGGGTACAAGCGAGGAGTATCTTGGTCGGGCGTTAAAAGATTATGCAAATCGGGATGAGGTTGTCATTGCTACCAAAGTACACGGACAAATGCATCAAGGACCCAACGGTTCTGGTCTTTCCAGAAAAGCCATCCTGAGTGAGATTGATAAAAGCCTGAAACGATTGGAAACCGATTATGTGGATCTGTATATCATCCATCGTTGGGACTACAATACGCCTATTGAAGAAACCATGGAAGCCTTACATGATGTGGTGAAGTCCGGTAAAGTGAGATATATTGGCGCTTCGGCCATGTTTGCATGGCAGTTCCAAAAAGCATTACATGTAGCAGAGAAAAATGGTTGGACCAAGTTTGTCTCCATGCAAAACCACCTGAATCTCATCTACCGTGAAGAGGAACGAGAAATGTTGCCTTTATGCAAGGAAGAAAAGATTGGTGTGACTCCCTACAGTCCTCTTGCTTCAGGCAGGTTAACCCGTGACTGGTCCGTATCAACACTGCGATCCGAGACAGACAAAATTCAGAAATCCAAGTACAATGCGACAAGTGATGCGGATCGGCTTGTTGTTGAACGAGTTGCATCCATTGCAGAAAAATACGGTGTCCCTCGTACACACATTGCACTTGCGTGGTTGCTGCAAAAAGACACTGTAGCGGCTCCAATTATCGGTGCCACCAAAATATCGCATCTGGAAGATGCTGTAGGTGCTCTTTCCGTTAAGTTGACCTCAGAAGACGTCTCATTCCTTGAAGAGCCTTATGTACCTCACCCCGTAGTAGGTGCTCAATAATCGCTTAAGCTTAAAGTACAGAAGACCTCCTCTTTCCGCATCCGGAAGTTGGGGGTCTTCTTTTTATATCGCGATTTATTTACGCCAGAATGTTGAACATTCTGCCTTATCCGCTATATTGAACTCAATCATTCTCTCAAGTAACGAAAAATCAATCTCCTGTTTCCACTTCATCCGCACCAACTCTTTGGTGTGATCATAACCCGCCTGTGTGATCTCTTCCGAAAAACGATTAATTCCTGCCTTCTCGGGAGCAACAGCCAAGTGTTGCTTGGATACACTAAAGCCAATAATAAAGGTCTCATGGTCGGTAAACATCGGTTGATTCCAGGCTATTTTTTGTTTTAAATTCGGGAATTTTTCAGTGACCCAGTTCAAAACTTCTTCCGTTCGTGCCTGGTGTTCCGGGTTATCGATGCGTGCTATAAATTCTGCAAAGGTCTCCATTAGTTCCCCCCTATATCATGAAATATACTACTTATATTGTCCAATTCAAACTCATTCTATCATGAATATCAAATTCATAAACACCTGTCGGTTGTTTTAATACAAAAAGAATTTGTAACAACAAAGTTCTCTTTAATAGGCGTTTTTTACGTTGTATTCAACAGTTTAAGAAATTTAAGATTGGATTGCAAACCTGCTTCCAAATATATTGAACCTTCATAGAATATAAAAAGCCGTTGATTGTTGTTATCAACGGCACTCCAACTATTATTTAGTTACCTTGTATTTAATCAGATTATATCGGTGGTCGCTAATCACGGTGCGATAGACCACATTTTCGGACGAGTCATATGCAAAGTTACTCTTATGCACATCATCTAAAACAAAGTATTTACTAAGTATAATGTCTCCATTATCTTTCATTAAGGTATACCTCTCTCCCCATTTGTCATCAATGGTCCCAAAGCTAGTATACTCAATATAGCTATCGTTTCGATAGGATCTCATTAAACCATTAAAATTAAGCTCTCCTTCATACGTACGAGAAAACAGCTTTTTGAAGTTATGATCATATAAAGTGATAATGTGTTCAGATTTGTTATCAATTAATAGTTTACTTCCGGTTGAATGCATAGAAATATTCGTGTTTCTATCAAGCACGGTGTCCCATTTGAGTTTACCATTAACTCCATAGGCCATTAATTTCTGTCCACCATATGAATTGGATCTTGCATATTCTACAATTAGTGTACCGCCATTTAGTTGATGATAACCCGCAACGTAGAAACCACCAAACTTTTTGGAGTTAATCGTAAATAACGGCTTTTTCAAAGAGGTTACATCTTTAAAAACCTCGATTTTATTCTCACCTACAAAATGGAGTACATAACCAGAAGTCAGTACTTCAGTTTTATAACCTAACACAGTCTCGCTTGTCGTTATTCCTTTGGAATTTAGTGTGATAGAACGGGACTGATTTTTAAGACTATCCGTTTGTTGCAGAACAATTCCATTTTTATACGGATAGATATTTGAGAAACTTAAATCCTTCTTTTCGAATAAACGCTTTCCTTTTGCATCTAAACTAAGAATGTTGAACGTTTTCCCGTGATTAGTAGAATACTGATAAAATATATTACCGCTCTCGTTATAAAACCATGTATGATTCAACGGATAAAAGTTTTTCACTTTATTTTTGATGTCATACGTCCAGGCAAGTTTCCCTGTCTTAATATTTATCGTATATAGGCTGAAGTTATTACCAGACACAGTGGCGGGGTTTAACATAACAAGCTGAGCAAGACGATTAATATGGTCTTGTGGAGTGTAACCTAGTTCAAAGCTCAGATAATCAATTTCTTTAGGAAAAGTATGTACCCATTCCTGCTGTAGCCCTCCGTGCTCCTCTAAGCTTAATTCGGTGAATTCTGCGTACATCTGATTTGTACTGGCTAAATACAATGTGAAAACTACGAAAATTGCTATCAACCTTTTAGATATCTTACCTTTCAATACTGGCACAGCCCTTCTCTTATCTTATGATTTTTTCGTTACAAAGAATATCCTAATGTAGCTTACTTCTGATCAAATATAACATAGGGTCTCAGATTCATCTCCTTCTAGACCTTAAATGTTTTCCTTTATCCAAGAACGCAACTTATCCGCATAGAAAGCGCGTTCATCTGGATCGGACTGCGAACCGTTTGTCAGATAAAGTTGATCATTTACGTATCTAGGGTAAACATGGAGATGATAATGCCAGACGTCTTGATTGCCAGCAGGTTCATTATGTTGCCGTGTCGAAATCCCATCACATTCATATGTACTTTTCATTGCAAATGCTGTAAGCTGAGCCGCGAGGTGAATTTCAACAGCGTAATCCGCAGGGAGTTCAAAGATGTTCTCGAAATGTTGATTCGGAACAATAAGAACATGTCCTTTGTTGTTTGGCCACCATTTGCCCGCTATAAATGCCGTTACCATTTCATTCTGATAGATGATATCCCTTTGTTTTGTTCCCTGATCAGGTCGCTCGATACCCCAAATACGACAAAATGGACATTCGTACCCTTCAGGCTGATGTGAAAATGATACTGTCATCTTTCTCATTCCACTCCTTTCATGTTTACTTCACTAGTTATTAGACGCAGGTATCTTCTGTTCGTTGCGAAAAGAGCACGGGTTGTAGAATGATCAGCAATTAACAAACTGAAAAGCAAAAAGCAGCTGACCTTGGCGGCAGCTGCTTTTTTCTATCTTTAACTATCACTATTGCACACTTCACAATTACATGGTGCTGATATCAATAACAAAGCGATATTTCACGTCGGAAGCCAGTACACGTTTGTAAGCTTCGTCAATCTGGTCAGCGGAGATGACCTCAATGTTAGGTGCAATATCATGTTCTGCACAGAAATCAAGCATTTCCTGTGTCTCACGAATGCCACCAATCATGGAACCCGCGAATGAACGGCGATGGCCGATGAGTGAGAATACGTTAACAGCTAAAGGCTCTGCAGGAGCACCCACGTTCACCAGAGTACCATCCAGTGTGAGCAGTGAGAAATAAGCGTTAATGTCAATATTCGCACTTACCGTGTTAATCATCAGATCAAATGTGCCTGCAAGTTTCTCGAATGTTTCCGGTTCACTTGTGGCAAAGTAGTGATCTGCACCAAATTGCAGTCCATCTTCTTTTTTGCTCAAGGATTGGGAGAGAACCGTTACTTCGGCACCCATCGCATGTGCAATTTTGACAGCCATATGACCTAGACCACCCATACCTACAACGGCAACCTTCTTACCTGGGCCAGCTCCCCAGTGATGAAGTGGTGAATACGTCGTAATACCGGCACACAGCAAAGGTGCAGCAGCATCAAGTGCAATGTTATCAGGGATGCGAACGACGAAATTCTCTACGACAACAATATGAGTTGAATATCCACCTTGCGTAGGCTCACCGTATTTGTCTACACCAGCGTAAGTAGGAATATTTCCTTTGAGACAGTATTGCTCTTCACCTTTGCGGCAGTTATCACACTCGCCACAAGAGTCAACCATACATCCGACTCCTACTCGATCACCGACTTTATATTTGGAGACCCCTGTTCCTACATCGGTTACAATCCCGGCAATCTCGTGTCCAGGAACAAGTGGATAATTCACAGGGCCCCATTCACCGTGGGCAGTATGGATGTCAGAATGGCAGATACCGGCATATTTAATCTCGATTAATACATCATTAGTATCCAGATCACGTCGTTTAATTTCAGCACTTCTGAATTGTTGGTCTGGTCCGTCAACGGCTCTGGCTTTAGCTATAATCAATGGGATAACCTCCTAGTAATTTAAAGTTCAAAATAATCTTACCCCCTCTAGTTAACTCTAGGTCAAATGTTTATCTTATTTTTTTTATCTCCAATGTACTTTGACATCCAGTAATCCAACATGTTAGAATTCACTCGGATCAATCCTAGAGCTAACTCGAAGTCTACCCCTAGTAGAAAGGAATTCATTCTAAATGACCTATTCAATCGGTGAAGTTGCCAAAAAATTAGACCTTACGGTATATACATTGCGTTACTACGACAAGGAAGGACTCATGCCTTTTGTGGAACGTACCACGAGTGGAACACGTTTGTTCAAAGACTCCGACATTGACTTTCTAAAGATCATCCAATGTCTGAAGCTGACCGGCATGCCTATTAAAGACATTAAGGACTTTATTGAATGGTGCTCTGAGGGGGACTCCTCGCTGAAGCAAAGATATGACATGTTTACGGAGCGAAAAGCTATTGTGGAAGCACAAATGGAGGAACTAAGAAGAACCATGGAAGTCATCGAGCACAAACGCTCCTACTACGAAACAGCTTTGGAGGCTGGGACCGAAGAGATTCACAAAATTAAACCGATGGAAAATGCCATCACCAATTGATGGTTCATGCTTTCTATTTTCTAAAATTAGCGCAAAAAAAAAGTAGCTTGAAGTCCTCTAACGGATTTCAAGCTACTTTTTTGGGTATGTCTCTACTCATCATTTTTCCAAAAGTTTCATCGTTACATGGATAATACGGTTTAATTTTTCCTTATCCGTCGAGGTTCTTGCCATGGCTCTAATGCCGACAGAAATATTGTGCAGGTACTCTGCCATTTCCTTTGCATCATGATCAGAGGAGAATTCTCCCTCCCGCTGCCCCCATTGAATGAGTTGCTCAAACATCTGCTCTGCTTCATTAAATGAATCAAGAGATCGCGTATCCACGTCCGGATCGCGTGTGCCTAGCTCTACGGCGGAGTTCACGATCAAGCATCCCGATGGCGTATCCTCTACTTCACTGATCATAACTTCGAAGATTTTATGCAGTGCTTCCACTGCCGTCTTGGATGCCTTGATTTCTGCAAGTAATGTGGTGCTGACCTTACCTCTGTAACGATCCATTGCCTGCAAAAACAGCGAATGTTTGTCGTCAAATGTATCATATATACTTCTGCGATGAATTCCCATATGCTCAACCAGGTCACTCATCGACGTTTTCTCGTAACCTTGTTCCCAGAAGATCTTCATTGCTTTATCCAATACTTCATTCACTTCAAACTCTTTACTTCTAGCCATTCGACTTCCCTCCCAAAATCAATCTAACACATCGGGAACGATCAGTAAATAAAAGATGCAGATACCCTTCTCATTCTCATCTTAGCATGTATTAGCTGAACCGTAAGTGTATATCTTCTGTACTTGTTGTATATCATGACCTGTGTACTTGTGATTATGTAACCAGCAATCAGAATGTCTTATCCATTCACATCAAATGTTTGCCTATTCCTATCCGTTTTCTACCGCCTTCGGTCAATATACGATAGAATGTGATTATTATGTTGTGAGGAAAAAAGGAGAACTTTGCATGTCTGATCAAATACATGAACAACAAAACGAATTAGCCACACTCATTGATCGTTATTCTGACAAGGATGGGGTACATCCTACGGCAATCCCTTCATTATTTCTAATCCGTGAATCGGTCGTTACTGAACCTATATTTAGAGTGAATGAACCATCCTTTTGCATTATCGTTCAGGGTGAAAAAGAGGTCCTGCTGGGACAGGATCGTTTCCGGTATGGTCCAGGAAGTTATATCGTGGCAACCGTTGACTTGCCGGTTAGTGGACAAGTAATTCAAGCCTCGTCTGAGGCTCCCTATCTGGCCCTGAAGCTTGAATTCACATCCAGTGAGATTCTGGAGGTATTGAACCATTCCGATTTCCCAGCAAGACCGCGGAAAACAACGAGACGTGCGATGTTTGTCAGCCAAGCTGAGCCGTCTCTGCTGGATGCAGTCGTCAGATTAGCACGTTTGTTGGAAGATCATTCGGAAGATATCCCACTACTCGCACCTTTGTTCAAAAAGGAAATTCTCTATAAAGTTCTGAAAGGCCCACATGGGATTGCACTAGAACAAGCTACCATGGAAGGCAGCCATACCTATCGAATCAGAAACGTTATTGAATATATTATGAATCACTCTGAGCAAAATTTTCGGGTTGAGGAATTGGCGGATTTGGCAAATATGAGTACTGCCTCGCTACACAGACACTTTAAAGAAGTGACTGCCATGAGTCCGATTCAGTTTCAAAAACAATTGAGGCTGCAAGAAGCGCGCCGCTTGTTATTATCCAAGTCCACCGATGCAGCAGATGTAGCATTTCAGGTAGGTTACGAGAGCCCTTCCCAATTCAGCCGTGAATATTCTCGCATGTTCGGATTTCCGCCCAGAGAAGATATTAAACGCTTGAGAGGCGGAAGCGATGAGCCGACTACCATCTCTTGACTGGTTACTGGCTGATATCGTTCCTTTACCTTGTCTAGTTTAACCTCAAAAAGGACTCCTTCTGTTTTATTAGAGGAGTCCTTTCTTATTTCTGTATTAATGAAGATCATTTAATCGTTAAATTATTAATACATTAAAAACCAGTTGTATATTGTTTTGGAACGTCCGTTGTCTTGCGCAAAGCAGTCGCAGCTTCCAAGGCCCAGTAAGGATTTCTTAACAGACCTCTGCCGACTGCAACGAGATCGGCTTCTTCATTTCCGATGACTGCATTCGCCAACGTAGGATCATCGAGTCTTCCAACAGCGATCACGGGCACATCAAGAGTCTCTTTGATTGCTTTAGCGAGAGGCACTTGATAAGCTGCGTGAGTTCCTGGTCTGCCCCATGCAGCAATAGGTCCCTCGCCACCAGATGAGATGTCAAATACGTCAACGCCTGCCTCTTTATATGCCTTGGCAAACTCGGAACTTTCGTTAATGCCATAGCCACCTTCGACGTATTCCTTAGCCGAAATACGCATCATCAAAGGCATATCTTCGGGCATCTCTGCCTTTGCAGCCTGAATGATCTCCCGGCCAAATAACGTTAAATCTTGACCATATTCGTCTTCTCGCTTGTTTGTTAGTGGAGAATGGAATTGATGAATTAAGTAACCATGTGCACCATGAAGCTCAATCGCATCAAAACCAGCTTTTACAGCACGAGCTACAGCACTCCGGAATTTTTCAACCATTCCTTTTACTTCGTCCGTTGTAAGCGCTCGAGGTTGCTTGGAATTCTCATCAAAGGCGATCGCGGACGGAGCAACTGGAACTTCGGCATCTTCTGCTTTGCGGCCCGCATGAGCAATCTGAATGCCAACCTTGGCCCCATAACTGTGACACGCATCTACGATCCGCTTCAGAGCTGGGATCTGTTCATCTGACCATAACCCAAGATCATAATCTGAGATCCGGCCATCCGGCTCCACATCTGTCATTTCAATGATAATGAGACCTGTTCCTCCCACGGCACGACTAACGTAGTGCATATAATGCCAATCTGTTGCAATACCATCTTTTTGCTCAACTGAATATTGGCACATTGGAGCCATTACAACACGGTTTTTAAGCTCTAGGCTTTTAAAAGAATATGGACTAAACAAATCTGTCATCAAAATAAAACTCCCCTTTTCATGAATCATGTCTAATAAAAATGCATGCGCAAGCATCAAATCAATGCCTACAATTAATAACTCCGTATGATTTAGAACTCACATATATCTTTTACTTCATCACATAAAGACTTTCAAATCCATGCTTTTGCAAAATACGAACAGCCTTTTTGGATTGAAGCATACCAGGTGACATTATAATTACGTTATCTTCTCGAAGAAGGTATTTTTCCCATGTGAAAGCAAGACGCCCCAATGAGATGTTAATCGTATCCGGAGTAGGATTAGCCATATAATCCGTCGCATCTCGAATATCAATCACTTTATACTGCCGAAAATCACGCTCTTGTCTGAGAAATACTTGATAATCTATATATTCAAGATTGCGCACTGGCCAAAATTGACGTACAACGATGAAGATACCTAATATGAAGGTCAAAAGCATCAACATAATCATTGTATAGCCCTCTCTTAACTCATCAGATATCGTCGAAAATTTTGTTTCGGATCAGAGCCCACTCAATGCCTCAGATATTGTATCCTCACCAGCGATTAGATCAAATGAACGCTTGTAGGTATTCTTCTCACTCAAACTGGCCAAAATCACATGAGCTACATCTTCACGAGCTATGTTACCGGTTGTTATATTCTCAGCAACAGTAACTTTACCTGTTCCCGGTTCATTCATTAGAATCCCTGGACGTATAATGGTATATGTTAATCCACTGATCTCTAACAATTTATCAGCATAGTGTTTCGCTGCATAATATGGAAGGATGTTATCATGCCAGTTCTCACGATTATTGGCTTGGATCGCACTCACCATGATAAATCGATCAATACCCGCTTTTTGAGCCGCTTCAATGGTTTTCCCGGCACCATCCAGATCAATCAGGAGTGTTTTATCATATCCCGTTGTACCGCCAGAACCAGCCGCAAATACAATGGCATCACAACCCGTTGCAGCAGCTACAAGTGAGTCAACCGTACCTTCCAAGTCGGCAAGCACCGTTTCCACACCCTGTGCTGCAAATGAATCTACCTGTTCTTGTTTTCGTACCATGGCAAGAACGGTGTGTTCTTCACTATTCTTCAAAAGATGAATAAGCTGTTGACCAATCTGTCCATTTGATCCCACGACGAACACCTTCATGTTCAATACCTCCTTTATACAAAATCACCGCACCCATATTAAATTCATGCGCATGCATTTAATTTAACGGATATATTAATGAGTGTCAAGTCTTCTTATAGGGTAAATGACTACATTACCCTATATTTCCCCTAGCCTTAGAACAATTCTTTAGTGAGGTTCTCTAATCGAGTCTCAAATCCATCCTGTTCCAATTCAGTTTGCAAGACCTGATTAAACGTTTGAAGTGCTTTCTTGTATTTATTCTCTCCAAGCTCCGTAATACGAGTGTAAATGCCACGTCGGTCATCTTCACATGCATGTCTTTCCAGAGCCCCACAGTCTTTGGCTTCCATCCTAACGACGAGCCTGGAAGTAGCACTTTGGCTCAAGCCTACTAGTTCTTGAAGTTGCTGTAGGCGTAATTCCTTACCCTCCGCATTATATATGAAGTTTAACACATAAAATTCCTTCAAAGATAAGTCATATTGTTGAAGCAGAGCTTGTTCCAGCTTCTCGTTCAGATGGGTATGAATGTTAGAGAAAGCCAACCAAACATTCAAACGTTCACTCTTTTGCTGCAATCTAGATCACCCCACTTGATATTTAATTTTCATCAGCTGTTATCCTATTGTATCAAGCTTAATTACATTGGTCAAAACCCATCCAAGTTCGACGTATATAACATCCTAAGCTCATAAGAAGAGCATTTCCCCGTCTTGTACCGACGTTTAGAAATGCTCCAGTATTACCATTTATGCAGTCTAATCTTACTTCGCGGTAAGCAGGCTATCGGAAATAAATTGAAGCTGACCTTCCAACGTTAACGGATCGTTGTACGAGTCTGAAGTTGGATCAAGCTGGAACACATGATTTGCCTTCACCGCAGGCAAGTTCTTCCATAATGTATTGTCATATACGATCTTGGGATCGGTTGTATCTCCCGACCACGGGCTGGTGAAGATGATATCCCCCGCATACTCCGGTAATAGTTCCATGGAGATTGAAGCCCATCCAGTTCCGCTGTCAATCGCTTCAGCTTGGGCCTTGGCTGGTGCCTTGAGATCAAACTCCCCGTAAATAATTTCACCACCTCGACCATAGTTATGACCGAATACAAATAATCCTTTGGCGTATGGATTCAGTATGGAAACAGTACGATCGCCTACAGCTTCCTGAACCTTGGGCTTCAGTTCGTTGATCTTCGCTTCCCATTTAGCATTCCAAGCTTTCGCTGCGTCTTCTCTATTGGTGAGCTTACCCATTTCAAGCATTAGATCCTTGAAATTGCGCTTACCATATGCAATCTGTACAACAGGCGCAATCTGCTCCAGCTTGTCGATGCCCTCTGTTCCAGTGTACACGATAAATAAGTCAGGTTTTAAACTGATTAGTTTCTCTGGTGTAGGCTCTTGACCCAGATCACTGGTGCCCGCTGCTGCAAGTTGATCCTTGATATATTTGTTGTTCATCGCTCCTGATAAAGCGCCGACTACCGGTGCATCCAAGGTAACAAAGTAGCCTGTCGAAAATGATGTCAAATCAATAATACGCTTAGGATTCTTCGGTACCTGTACTTCGCCTGCATCCGATTGATATGTAACAAGTTCCTCTTCGGCAGTTGCCGTTGATTCAGCGGAAGAAGCTGAATCCGAGTCCGTCTTGGTTTCTGTTTCCGTAGCCGCATTCGTGCTGTCCCCGTTTGTACTATTGGTCGTAGCAGACTGACCACATGCACTAAGTACAATCAGCAAGATAAGTGCCATCATGATCCATATTGATTTTATCTGTTTACACAAAATAAACCCACCTTTTCGTTGATATTGATAATCGTTATCAACGATATCATGCTATGCAGGATTTGACAAGCTATGTTTACTTCACCCCCTCTATGAACTCTAACTTGCAAGTCACCAAGTTAAACAGCTATCATCAATAGAGTAAACCATTCACTTTTTTTAAAAAAGAGAGTTTTGAAAAGCCAATGAAACGTAATCAAGGAGGACAACATGGAAGAGATTATATTGTGGTTAAAGTATTTGTTTTTAGGTATTGTTCAAGGTGCGACGGAGCCAATCCCCGTCTCCTCAAGCGGTCATCTGATCATCGCCCAGAAACTTATGGGCATCAAGCAGAATGGATTGTCATTTGAGATTTTAACAAACACAGCATCACTTATCGCTATTATTTTTATTTTCCGGGAAGATATCAAAAAGTTGATTATTGGTGCATTAGGTTACCTGCGTACTCGTAAAGAAGAATATCGAGCAGACTTCATGTTTTGCTTATACATAATTATTGGTACGATCCCTGCTGCTGTCGTTGCAGTCCTGTTCAAGGACCGGATTGAAGAAATCTTCTCATCCGTATATACCGTTTCCATCGCGCTATTAATCACCGGGGTTGCCTTGTGGCTTATTCGTAATCTTCGTGGTCGCAAGCAAGACGGTGATCTGTCTACGAAAGATGCATTGTTGGTAGGTCTGGCTCAGGCGGTCGCTCTTATTCCGGGGATTAGCCGCTCAGGGGCAACTGTAATTGCGTCCATCGCTGTTGGCATGAAACAGGAAACAGCTTTGAAGTTCTCCTTTATGCTGTACATTCCCATCAGTATTGGCGGACTTATCATGGGGGTATCCGACATTGCCAATGATCCGAATCGATCACAACTGGCTATCCCTTATCTGATCGCATTCATCACGACACTCTTTGTCACGTATTTCTCCATGAGATGGTTTATGGGCATTATGGCCAAAGGCAATCTGAAATACTTTTCGTATTACTGTTTTGCTGCAGGAACATTGTTACTGATCTTCTTATAAAAAATAGTCTACACACCAAAAGGAACAACCAGCGATGGTTGTTCCTTTGTTGTATAGTGGCAGAACCTTAATGACCTATAGCAAGAGCTAGACGGTCAGGCGCGTAGCCTTGTTGCTTCTGTTAACCAGCTCTGTAGCCGCGAACATAACACTGAACAGAATCAGCAGGATCAGGGGTACCATTGACATTCCCCATTGGCTGGCTAGGAGTCCCATACCTAACGGGATGAGTGTTGAACCTGTATAGGCACTGGCCATTTCAAGTCCAATTACACTTGGGGATGCCTTCTCACCGAAGCGTTCCGGTGTCGCATGAACAATACTCGGATAGATCGGTGCTCCGCCCAATCCCACGATAAATAAAGCCCCTGCGGCAATCCAGTAAGGAATCGGCATAACCAGGATAACTAATCCGAAGCATCCGACGATTCCACCATATCTGATGAGATTTTTGCTGGATACATGAGTCGAAAGAAAGCCTGAGATTACACGGCCCAAGATAATGCCAATGAAAAATAGAGAGGATAGTGCTGCGGCAGTGCCTGGGGAAACTCCTTTGCTTCCGATGAAGAATGAAGCCATCCACAGACCGGCAGCAGTTTCGGAACCGTTGTAACAGAGCATCGCAATCATCGACATTTTCACGCCGGGGATACGTAAGGCCTCACGGTTGCTTACGCGTTTCTTCTCATCGCCTGAACCCTCTACTCTTCCCTTCTCAAAAATCTTCCATAGAGACAAAGTTGATAATAAGACCACCACGATCCCAAGCAAAATCAACGCCACAGTAACGTATCCTGCACGCCAGTTGTTTGCTTGATTCAGCCAATATGCCATAACGAGTGGGCCTGTCACTGCGCCAATTCCCCAGAAACAATGCAACCAGTTCATATGCTTGGCCTTGAAATGCAATGCTACATAATTACTTAGTGCCGCATCCACCGAACCTGCACCTAAGCCGAGAGGGATCGCCAGAATCAGTAAAAACACAAAATTCTCAGAAAATGAGAATCCCAACAGCGCGATCGTTGTTGAGAGGATACTGAATACTGTGACTTTACCCGTTCCGAACCGGTGTAACAATCGGCTGGCCGTTAGACTGGACACTACTGTACTAAATGAAATGATTAGCGATATGTAACCAGCCATTTCTGTTGTCGCATGTATATCGTTTTTCATAACGGACCAGGCACTGCCAAGTAAAGCATCAGGTAATCCCAGCCCTATAAATGCGAGATAAATAATGATTAACAATAACGTGACCATCTGGGTGTCTCTCCTCAGTTTGTTTAATTTCTGATTCTCGTCGAACCACCCATATAATAATATTGATATTTCTATCTGTAATCTTCCTATATTTTGACTCCTTATATCAGTATTCTGATATATTCTGGCGACTTATTACCTATATCACTGGTTCAGGATAGGTATTTCTCCAAGCAAATTCTTCAAGTTAATGGCATCCCACGGCATATGCTCAGTTATCCCTAATCCAACTACATCTGTTTCTTCAGACAGTTCTTTGATCAGACGAAGCAAGTGAGGTATTTGCATGGTTCCCGCTGGTGAAAAAACATAAGGTTCCCCTGGTTTAGCGAATAACAATGAACGGAACATGTTAGGATCAAGCACATCCAGATCAAGATGAATTGCCAGGTGTTTGATACCAGTCTCTTTAATCCACTTCTTAATCGAATCCATGCCATGGGTTAATTCTTCAGTTCCAGCCGTTCGGATACCCAATCTTTGAATCAGTTCGGTTTCCTGTTCCGTGGGGGTTGTCAACCCGGCCATGAAGACATGTTCGGGCTTCAAGGGGACACTCACATGTTTGGCAAACTCCGGATCGCCTTCCCCAAGAAGGTTTCCGAGCGGTAAAGTATGACCGTTGTCATAGCCCTCGTATCTAACCAGATCACCATGTGCATCAATCCATATCAAACCAAGTTCTCCGCCATATCGTGCATTTAAATAAGCAAACGGGGCTTGTTCAACCAAACAGTCACCGCCAAACATGACAATGCGATCGGGCTGGTGAGCTTGAATAATATGCTGGGCAGCCTGCAATTGCTGAAGTAGATGTGTTCTGCCCTTTATCCCGTTCTCGCTTACCAGAGATGTTCCATCATAAGCCTCAACAGGAACATGAATGAGAGGTTGATCATTGTCAGGTGCAAGCCATGCAAGCAGCTCCGCTCCAAAAGAGTAGTTAGGATTATCTCCACCTTGCCATTGTGGCATAAGCAGACGTATTGTTTTTTGAGTCATCGTAAATCTCCTTTACTTCAAAGTAAGGTTAGTATAAACTGAGCCCAAACAAATAAATAGTACGGTCTTTTATGATAGGTACTACCCGGAAGGATAGTGTAAATGATGAGTATGGCTGAATACCACGGTAAAGTTAAAAACATTCAAGATACCCCTTTTGGATATACGTTGTCTGTTATTGGTGGTAAATGGAAAATGGTGATTTTGTATCTTCTGGCAGAAAACCCACCTGTCCGTTTCAATGAACTAAAAAGACAGATCGGCGCTATCACGTATAAAACGCTGAGTTCACAACTCAAAGAATTAGAAGCAGATGGTATGGTCGAACGGAAAGAGTATCCCCAAGTCCCTCCTAAAGTCGAGTACCGTCTGACAGCCAAAGCTGAAACGTTATTGCCCGTTTTGGAAGGACTATGCGAATGGGGTATCCAACATCAGGAACCTTCGATCAATAATAGCGCAATGGATTGAACGCTTTTGTCTATATTTTCAGATGAGATAATTGGAGTAAATGCAGCATGTTAAAATGCAAAAAGTCGCCAATCGGCGACTTTTTTACTTTTATCTTGTGTTCCTCTGTACGTTCAGCAAATAAAAGCTGTGATTCGTAGAATTATACTTTTTCGTGTACCAGATCTTTCTGATAGGCCAACACTCTGTCCCAATTGCCACTGAAAACAGGAATTCGATAATACCCTACACGCTCATACAGCGCTGCAGCTTCTGGTTGCAATGGACCTGTTTGCAGTTTCAGATTGGTATAACCAAGTTCGTTCGCAAGACGCTCTGCCTCGGCCAATATAGCCTGGGCAATCCCCTTACGGCGGTAACCATTGCGTGTATACATGCGTTTAACTTCTACAGATGTTTCATCAAGGGGTCTAAGTGCTCCGCAACCAACCGGATACCCGTCGATCCTGGCAACGATAAAAGCCGCACGGGGCACCTCAACGTCTGACAGTTGAAATCCTGCAGTTCCATCACCACCATATAACAAACCGAGTTCTTCACTCAGTTCCTTGATCAATAGTAGCGATTCCTCGCTCCGAATATCTTCAGCTGCTGCATGCACGATATGTGTCATTCCACATACCCCCTTTATCTTATTGGACTTATTGGTTTAAATGATATATCTAAATTATCATTCCCAACAGCAAGCGTCAATCCCCCCATTCATTGAATATTTCTATAAGTACACCCTATAAACACCCCAACGTATCTTTTTGCAGTCTTTATTCGTTTACATAAGAAATATAACGAGCAACGATGTATATGAAATTCAACTCTCGGAGGTCTGATATTATGGAAATTTCAAAGGGAATAACGATGCTTCAGCTTGATTTTGAGGGGAATATAATTCACCCTGTGTTGCTATGGGATGAAGAAATGGTTGTGTTAATTGATACCGGATTCCCTGGACAATATGACGATTTGTGTATCGCACTCGAAAAGATTGGTGTGCCGATCAGCCAACTTAAAGCAGTGATTTTGACGCATCAGGATGTGGACCATATTGGGTGTCTTCCCGAGATTTTGCAGGAGTGTGGCTCACAAGTCAAGATATATGCGCATGAGCTGGATAAACCATATATTGAGGGGCAGCTCCCTCTTCTCAAAGATGGTCACCTTGAACATCCTCCAATGGGAAAAGTAGATGAAACGGTTACTGATGGTCAGGAACTGCCGTTTTGCGGTGGAATTCGCGTTATTCATACACCTGGTCATACGCCAGGTCATATCAGTCTATATTTGATGGACAGCAAGACGCTCATCGCCGGAGATTCAATGTACAGTGTAGACGGCATGCTTGGAGGCATTCATGAACCTACTACGCTGGATACAGAGACTGCTCGAATCTCTTTGAAAAAGTATATCGAACTCGACATTTCATCTGTGGTTTGTTATCACGGAGGACTAACTCATAGGAATGTAAATGAACAGATCTCAGAGCTATATAAAATGAACTAACGAATATTTACACTGGACACTCCGATGACAGAACAACCTTCCGATCGCTGTTATCCCCAGATTTTTTTATTCCGTCTTTAAAAGGGGAAATCCGAGGATAGCGCATGCTTCCGATGTAGCTTTCTTGCAGAAAGCTTGTAGGCGAACGCTCTGCTTCTTAATAATATTTCAATTGGTTGTTTAGCGAATAAATCCTGTATATGCCACTATAATTCTCTATAATTATGCATAGTCTTCCTATTGTTTGGCATACTGCAAAATGGCTGTAGCCGCACGGATTCGCAGCTCTTCTTCTTCACTGTGTAACGCTTCTCTCAGCACATTAAGAGCTGTTTGAATCGTGGCTTCATCTACCCCTGTTGAGAGAGAGTTCGTTGCTTCGGCTGTTATGCTGACTGCAAGACCTCGATCCAGCTGTGCTTGTGATATAGGATACTCAAATTTCGCAAGGATGGCTGAATCATTTTGCAGTGCCTGCACTCTGTCATTCAGCTCAGCGAGAGGAATACGACCCAACCATGTAACTCCCCGACGGTGACAGATCAAGTCGTTTTCTGTGCCAGCGGAATCGTCGTAATAATAATCCCCGATATCCCCAACATACGTCCATTCATCATCGCTAATTAATACATAATCTCCATCCTGCATGAGGTTACCAAACATATGTAGTGTCGCGAGTGTGCTCGCCAATTCTGCTTCATCCAAGGGATAGTGTTGAACCAACTGTTCCTTCCATAGCTCCGGAGGCGTTTGCTCTAGATCCCCTGTACCTGACCAAGCAATACCAATATAATTGTCTTCCAAAAAGGATGTTACCCTGTTGATTCCGTGCACGGTGGACTGGATATGATACAGATTCATGCGTACCGCCTTCCTTTCAATCATTCGTATGAACATAGCTCACCATTGTAACATTAGTGGGGTCTATTTCAAACGTAATAATCTCTTTCCCATATGGCGGGTTATGTGGACCGTAAAACGTTCTGACTTCCAGAACCGTTCGAAAATTATAACCACCTTTTGTGCGCCTTTTAAGTTCCAATACATGGATATCATATAGCCCATAGCTAGGGACCGGCATATGATTTGCCTGATAATAGTTGGTAATCTCATGGTAAATGTATGGGTTGAGCATCGTAAGTGCTAATGGCTTATAGTTTCCTTCCTGTTCGCTCTCAGGATCTGCATATGTAACATCTGTGTATAGGGAAATACTATTTATCATTAATGTTGTTGCAAGTATAAAGTGAAAAAGACGTTTCTGAATTACCATACTCATCAACCTTTTTTAATTTCTATTATTCCGAGTGAATGCAAAAGCATACAAAATATGATTATGATCTAGTATTTATCCTTAGCTGAGTTGGAAGGTTATTCTGTCATCGGAGTGGCAAGTGTAAATACTCGTTAGTTCAACTTATATAGCACACACCTTTGGATATAGCCTCAGGCTATAACTAGGTATAATTTAATGGAATTACATTATAACTCCGGATCTGTGATAAATTTTGTGTAACATAAAAGCAGAGGGGTTTTAAACGATGACAAAAAGTAGTGTATTGGGATATCCGCGTATTGGTGCTGATCGGGAATGGAAGAAAGCGTTGGAAGCGTTCTGGGCAGGTAAGCTGGAGGAATCAGAATTTCACGCACGTTTGCAGGAGATTCGTATCGATCATTTGCGCAAGCAACAAGCAAAAGGAATCGACATCATTCCAGTTAATGACTTTAGCTATTATGATCATATCTTGGATACGGCCGTGATGTTTGGGATTATTCCTAAACGATTTGCTTATGATGGTGGTTCCGTTCCGTTGTCCGTATATTATGGCATTGCACGGGGAACGAAAGATGCCGCAGCAAGTGAAATGACAAAATGGTTCAACACGAACTATCACTACATTGTACCTGAACTGGACGGGGCTTCCCCAACTCTGACGGAGAACAAACCACTTCTCGCTTATCGTGAAGCAAAAGAAAAACTCGGCATTGAAGGCAAGCCGGTTATCGTTGGACCGTTAACCTTCCTGAAGCTCTCCAAAGGCTATGATAAATCCGAGACAGACGCTTGGTTGGACCGCTTGCTTCCACTTTACACTCAATTGCTTCAAGAACTTGCAAGCGAAGGCGTTCAGTGGGTACAGGTCGACGAACCTATTTTGGTAACCAAATTAAGCGATGAAGACGTACAGCGTCTGAATAAAATATATGAAACATTTGCAGCAGCCGTTCCAGGCCTGAATATCATGCTGCAAACGTACTTTGAATCTGTTGAAAACTACAACGACATTGTTGCACTGCCAGTTCAAGGTGTAGGACTTGATTTTGTACACGGACTCTCTGGTAATACACAATCTATTCGGACATCCGGTTTCCCGGCAGACAAAGTGCTCGGTGCAGGTATTATTGATGGACGTGGGATCTGGAAAGCTTCCCTTCAGACAAAACTGAATTTGCTGAATGAATTAACTGAGTTCGTGACACCTGAACGTATCATCGTGCAATCATCTTGCAGCCTGCTGCATGTGCCAGTAACCACAGACCGTGAGGCAAAACTTTCATCTGAACTGAAAAATGCACTTGCATTTGCAGATGAAAAGCTGGATGAGATTGTTCTTTTGACTACAGCCTTATCTTCACCAAGTGCAGAGATTACCGCCAAAATAGACGAAGCAGAGCTTACCCTTCAAGCGCTTCAGCAATCCGAAGATCGAAACCGTACCGCTGTACAGAAAGCCGTTGCTTCCATCAGTGTTCAACAGCCGGAGCGCTCCCGTCCTTTTGCAGAGCGTCATGAAGCTCAACAGGCCAAATGGCAATTGCCACTCTTCCCGACAACAACGATTGGTAGTTTCCCACAATCTGCCGAAGTCAGAAAAGCACGTCAGTTGTGGCGCAAGGGTGAGTTGAACAACGAACAGTATGTTGCCTTCATCCGGGAGCAAATTGATATCTGGATTAAGATTCAGGAAGAGATCGGAATTGACGTATTGGTACATGGCGAGTTTGAGCGTACCGACATGGTTGAATTCTTTGGCGAGAAACTGGCAGGCTTTGCCTTTACACAGTTCGGCTGGGTTCAATCGTATGGTTCACGTTGTGTGAAGCCACCTATTATCTTCGGTGATGTTGCATTTACGGGTGAAATGACAGTGGAAGAAACGAAATATGCCCAATCGCAGACAGAACGTCCTGTCAAAGGCATGCTGACTGGCCCGATTACCATCATGAACTGGTCATTCGTACGCGAAGACATTGCTCGTGAGCAGATTGCCTATCAATTGGCGTATGCGTTGAGACAGGAAGTCGAGGCACTTGAACAGGCAGGCATTGGTATGATCCAGGTTGACGAGCCGGCTGTTCGTGAAGGGCTTCCGCTGAAAGAAAATGAACAAGCCGATTACCTGGCTTGGGCGGTCAAAGCGTTCCGTATCTCTACGTGCACGGTGCATGAAACGACTCAAATCCATACGCATATGTGCTATTGCGAATTCCATGACATGATTGATTCCATTGAAGCTATGGATGCGGATGTTATCTCCATTGAAACATCCCGTAGTCACGGTGAACTGATTCATAGCTTTGAAGAAAATACGTATGAGCTCGGTATCGGTCTTGGCGTATATGACATCCATAGCCCACGAGTTCCGAGTGTAGATGAAATGAGCAGCATGATTGAACGTGCCCTGCGTGTTCTTGATCCGAAGTTGTTCTGGATTAACCCGGACTGCGGATTAAAAACCCGTGGACAGGAAGAAACGGTAGCTTCCCTGCGTAACATGGTTGACGCAACCAGAATCGCTCGTAACAATCACGCTTCAGCTGCTGTATTGTAATCGGCTGCGAAGCAGCATAACTTCAAAAGTAAAGCCGGATACCCCTTCGTTAAATGGGTGTCCGGCTTTTTATCTGGTTACTTTTTGTAGTTACTTTTAACGCAAATTCATTTCACTTGTAACATGGAAATTTCTGGCGTTCCTACCCCTTTTCTCACCATCCAACGCTTACAACTAGATACTATCTTTCAGCCATTGCTGCAACGGTGTATCTTCGGTCAGTTCACCGAGCAGTATGTGACGGAACTCCCCATCCCTATCAATGACCATTGTTGCGGGCAAACCCGTTATACGATACATACCTGATATGTTGCCCGTCACATCAATGATCACTGGAAAATCAAACGCCTGCTTATCCATAAACTCACGAATCGTACCCTTCGATTCTCCCACGTTAACAAACAGGGTTTCCACGTCGTTCTGATAGTCCTGAGCAATCTGGTGAACGAGCGGCATCTCCCTTACACAAGGTGTGCACCATGAAGCCCAAAAGTTAATCATCACGGCTTTGCCCCGATAATCCGACAGCTTGACTTGTTCGCCTGCTGAATTAACCGCTGTGAACTCAGGAGCCACGGCACCAGCTTCAATGGCGTTACCTCGCTCAGACTCGGGTGTCGAGACATTTTCGAAAATGGCCCATGTACCTACTAACAATGCGATCACACCAATCAAAATTGTAAGTGTACGTCTGCTTTTAAAACTCTTTTTCTGCAATATACTCACCTTCACTTTAAACCAAGACTTTGATGAAATGCTGCATGGAGCGAACCGAATTGATCACAAAAGTCGTGAGTAGAGCCCTCTCCAACATTACGTCCATGGTTCATGAATATCACCTGATCCGCAATATCGTCTGCGATCTCCAGCTGATGGGTCGAGAACACGACCATGTGGCCTTCCTGTTTGATGCCCTTGAGCAGCTGAGTTAATTCCTGCATCCAGAATGGGTCCAATCCATTCGTTGGCTCATCCATGATGAGCAGTGGAGGTTTCGACAGCACAGCCTGGGCGAATAACACACGTTGGCGCATGCCTTTGGAGAAGGTCGTAACCCGGTTTTTCTTTTGATCCTCCAAACCTACCATGGTCAGTACTTCCTGTACTCTCTCCTTGGGAACTTTCCTCAGAGAAGCCCAGAACAGAAGCATTTCCTCCGCACTCAGTCCTTGATTAAATTGATAATCGTCCGGCATATATCCAATCTGCTCTGAATAACGCTTGCGCTCCTTCAACCATCGCACATTGTTCACCGCAACCTCACCGGAGGTAGGCCGAAGAATTCCTGCGATCATACGCAGTACCGTGCTCTTTCCTGCACCATTCCCTCCACAGAGGGCAAGCACTTGGCCTGAAGTAATGCGAAAGGAGATATCCTCAACAATTGGTTGCTTTTTAATGGATTTGCACAATCCCATCACTTCGAGTCCCACTTTATCCATGAGAACGCCCCCTCTCCCAGATCGCGTATACCGCCAGGACAGAGAAGGCAATCCAGAATAGGCATATCCCGATGAAGATCCAACTGCCACTTGGTTGTTGCACCCACTCCACCCATCGATAATATTCTGGTCCAAGAATGGAGCCGCCTCCCAGTTTGATGACTACAAACAATCGCACCAGCTCGGCCGGATTGATGAGCGTTAGTATAATCAGCAGCGGTTTCACCCATAGATAAGGCATCAGTCCCAGCACAGAGAGCAATAAGGTCGGCCATCCAATGACTGCGAAAAACCATACGGTCACGGATATGGTTAACGCCTGCCACCGATTGCGCGACAACGAACCGATAAATAGCGCCAACGTCAGGAATAACAACACCAGTCCACAAGAAAATGCCAGAAAGAGAAGATATGTCACGGCATCCAGTGGATTCCCGATTACTCCGCTAATAACCCCCATCAGGCCGTATCCAAACGCAACAATGGTAATTAAAACAATCGACAGCCCAAGATACTTGCCCACAATAAAAGACATCGTGCCAATGGGATACGTGGACAGCAGTTGCCAGCTACCGTCTTCCTTTTCGGATGTTAGTGAGAAGGAACCGAGGAACAGCGTCATTAATGGTAAGAGGTAAAGAATGAGATTCAACATCGAACCTGTTGTGCCCGAATATCCTTCAACCAGATTCTGCGAATTCAGAAGTAACAAGCTTAAGCTAAATGTGCAAAAAAGGATCAGAAACGAATACGCCCAAGGATTGCGAAATCCCATTTTCACTTCTCGTCTTGCAATCTGTATCATATCTGACATCATTGATCACCATTTTCTATTGTCATACTTAGTGGCCTGACTCTTCTTTCATCTCACCTTCCTGATGCATTTCATTACCGTCTCCTTCTTCACCATGTCCGTGCTCATCATGCCCATGTTCACCCATCATGTCCATATTCTCTGTGTTCTGTTTCCAGTCATGAGAGGCAAGATCCTCAGCGGTCATAATGGTTCCTACACCTTGCTCTGCAATGAAAGCTTCAGCCGAGGGCTTGTCCTTAAAGTTAAGAATTCCATAGGCCATAGGTGTACGCAATGAAGCGTCGTATACATACGTGGCTTTGCTGTATTCAATCCATTCCTTGTCATTATAGTCACGTACATAGTCCATGCCGATGTTATCCGTGCCATTTTCTGTTTTCCACTGGTTCATGCAGCCGATATCATCGAACTTGTAATTTTGGCCGTCTTTCGTAGTGAGCTGTGTTGCATATGCATCGTCCTTCACCTGCATTTTACAGATCGCACAGATATCCACGTCTTCATTGATCGGCAATGCCGCGTATTTTGTTCCGCAAGCGGTTAACAGCACCATGCCAAACATAAGTACCATGAGGAATGTCCATCTTCTGTTCAAGCTTTTGTTCATTTTCGTAATACCCCCATATAGATGATTATAAAAGTTGCCATACCCAACAGAATTAACCCGAACAACCACACCACATTGGAATCTGTAGCACTTTCTACTGACATGTGCAGATCAGATTTCGTATCCATGCTCATTCGTGGCGATTTGTCGGTAGTCCATTGTTCTCTGCCTTCTGTAAACAACTCACTCAGAAAGACCATACCCGGTGATTGGAAAAAGAGCTGATACGCTGAATTTCGACTGACCAGTTGCTCATAAAAAGGATTGATGGCATAGGATATTTCACTGATCCCATCCCGATTCAGATCGAGCCCCTGGAAGGAGTCCCAGTAATTCTCCATCAGGACATTATTCGGGCTCTCCAGCGCCGAAGCTTCAATGACATTAGACACCAATTGGTTACGTGTAAACTCATTAGCTTCTGCCAGAACAAGCTGTATGCCAACAAAATTCCGAAGCACCGCATTGTCATGGATCTCATTGCCCGATGACTCTGCAATATTCATGCCGACACGATTACCCTCCACCACATTGTTGTGAATTGAGGATTGATGCACGTCATACAACAAAATCCCTTGAGAATGAACATTAGTACTCTGTTTGCGAAAAGAATTGCCCGATATAACCGTATTCTTGACGCCCATGATCATGGCACCTGTCATGTTCTCTTCTCCGGTATTATCCATGACAGAAGAGCCGTCAATATACATGCAATGGATGCCATACCTCGTATGTAACAGCCTGTTATTTTGCACGATAGACTTGCGACTGTTCTCCAGATAGATTCCATCCCTCATGCCGGTGATCTCATTGGCTTCAATGAAGCTATCATGGGAGTTGTACAGATCAATGCCATTGCCCTTCTGGCCACTGGAAGCAGAATCAGACCCCGCCCACGTGATGTTGTTCCGCTGAATCGTTGCCTGACTCGAATTCCGGATGATCATTCCATACCCCTGGGTCTGAATATGCAGATCCGTGATTTCACTGTTTTTCCCTTCAACCTGAATCGCTGCAGTCTGTTCATTCGTATCATGTTCAATTGTAAAACCGCTCAGTTTCACCCCATCCGAGCGAATCATTATCGTAGAGGTGGCTTCCGCATTAACAACTATGACCGTAGGATCACCCTGAATGGTGATGTTTTTGTCAATCGTCACGGGTCCAGAATAACGACCTGATGCAAGTTCAATGACTTCTCCAGGTGCAGTGCGGTCAATCATAGGCTGAAGGGGAATGAGATCACGATGTCCGGAAGAGGCCATGACTACACCGTGCGGAAGGGATAGTAGGAGCATCATCATTCCGATTAGAAAAATTAAACCTGTAACCCGACTCTTCTTACAACTGTTGAATGCACTCAAGCCTGCCCAAGGATTACTCATGATTCAAACCGCGCAATTCCGGCTTCTTATTACAGTTGCTTATTGCTGTGGCAATGTATTCAACGGGTCTTACGTTAATCCAAAATATACGTTGGTTGTACACACCATCCCTCCATTCCACTTAAAATCAACTCTCCATGTTCCTCATCCATTGAAGCAACGCAATAAATGAAGCGTTATCACAATCCTGATCATAGTGTACTTAAAATGATATTTATTCCATATAGCTCAATTAGGCTATAGACGCTACATTTTTGTGTCGATATTGTGATGTAAATCAAAAAAAGCCGCCATATAGGCGACTTCTAAGTAATATATTATTCAAATGGATAGGTCCAAAATGTTTCTCTGCCAAAACGTTTTTTGATTTCTTCATTATTCAGCTCACTATTTCCTACAAGCTCTGCTGCCTGGAATTGTGAACGATGGGCACGAATGGACGCCATTTTTCGATCCAAAAATTCGGATACGTCAACAAATACATCCGGTTTGCCAATGTACTGTTCCTGATTATTAGCGAACGCAACGCAATGAACAATCGGACGTTCATCCACAGGAAGTTTAGTGATTGTACGTATAACAGCGGCTCCCGTTGCATCATGATCGGGATGAACACTGTACCCCGGATAGAACGTTATGACCAGCGTAGGGTTCAACTCTTTAAGTAGCGACATGATGGTGTCTTCCAGTAACTCTGGATCTTCGAACTCCAGCATTTTATCGTGGAAACCCAGCATTCTCAAGTCCTGAATACCAATCGCTTCAGAAGCTTCGATGAGTTCCTGTTTACGGATGCCAGGCAATGTCACTCGGTTGGCAAATGGAGGAATCCCCATATTGCGCCCCATCTCGCCAAGTGTTAGACAAGCATAGGTTACATGGGCACCGCCATCTATGTATTTGGCTAACGTTCCCGATACAGAGAAAGCTTCATCATCTGGATGTGGATATACCACCAAGATGCGCTCATGCTCGTTGTGTGTAGTATTCATGATTATTCAATCCTCCGCTTTCATCAGAACATCTCTCGGCTTAATTGTAACGCCACAACTAGTTTACCTTGGCTGTCGTGACCGGCGAGAATCAGTCTTTCTTGTTCCTGCTCATCAATATGTGTAAGTCCTTCGGCGTAAAGCCATCCCTGCGTTGTTTTCAGACCAACACGGTATGGACCTGTACCTGAAATGGACCCCTGCGTATATCGTATGGCCGCATTAGTAATGAATGCCGATGCTGGATGTTTTGTACTGTCCATATGTTGTGCGTAAGCACCTGACGTAAGTTCTAGATGTACGTATAAGTCCTGATCAGCAAGATTATTGATCCGGAGCTGAATGTCTTGAGGTTTAATCGGTTGCATAGCGGCCTCCTTGTCTAATGTAATTGTACAAATTTCATTTTAACATAACCACAAGAGAATATACATGGAGTGACCCTGTCGACCTCTCATAGAGCCCTCTCATGATGATTCCAGTTTGAAAACAAGAACAGATTTGCGTGGTTTTTTCTCTTTTTATTCATCGATCATATCTATATTATGAAGTGTAGGCAAAAACGCCCGTGATGAAGAACCTTAAATTTTAAATGAATCTTGCTCCAACATGTTTGGAAAGGAGTTTAACTCGACTTGAAATCTCTAATACAACTACTTCATTTTGGCTATCATCAGGCCATGAGTTGCATATTTCCCGTAGCGATCTTTGGAACACTGGCACTGTCCAGCGTAGTTCCTATTCCTTACCTTCATCGATATGATGCCATTCTGCTCGTATTGCTTGCTGTGCAGTACCTAATGTATCGAAGCGGCTTGGAAACCAAGGATGAAATCAAGGTCATCTGTGTATTTCACATTATTGGCCTGGTGCTAGAAATCTATAAAGTATGGATGGAATCATGGTCATACCCTGAGCAAGCATACAGCAAAATCCTGGGTGTCCCTCTTTATAGTGGATTCATGTATGCAAGTGTAGCCAGTTTTATGTGTCAGGTGTGGCGAAGACTGCGGATGGACATGACCGGATGGCCTGGTTTTGCACCTTCGATGCTGCTCGGAGCAGCCATCTATATTAACTTTTTCACTCATCATTTTATGCCCGATTTTCGCTGGTGGCTGACGGCGCTTGTATTTATTGTCTTCTGGAAAACCTGGATTATTTACCGGGTAAGAGCAACGACCTATCGAATGCCCTTATCTCTTGCTTTTATCATCGTTGGTTTCTTCATTTGGACTGCTGAGAACATCGCTACATTTTTCAATGCCTGGAAATACCCTGATCAGCATGATGCCTGGCAACTGGTTAGCTTTAGCAAAATTAGTTCGTGGTTCCTGCTGGTCATCATCAGTGTCATCATCGTTGCGCAGCTCAAATATGTGAAGGCCAATCGAACCGCAGATGATCCAAAGTCCAGGTAACTATTTATTCTCTAACCGTAAAACAGCAACAATCTTAGACTCGTACCTAAAGTCTTCGAATGCCGCTGTTTTTTACTGGAGTTCTATTTGAGATTATTCAATAAAAAATGAGCCAAAGCCATCTGCCTCTTCAATGTCTTTGTTGATTAAGAGGCTCTCCTTTTCATCATATGCTTTGATTGTATAAGGAGGAGTAGCTGATGAAGGCAGGAATGCATACCAGATTTGTTGGTTCTCACCTGCCTCAACCAGCTTCGCATCGAAAGTTTCAGGCTTTCCATTTTGCTTGATTTCAACAGTTACACGTCTGATAGTGGAGTCTATGATGTCACCAAATAACATCGGTAACGGGGCCGAGACTTTTTCTAATTTCGGTATGCTCATATAATTCAACGCAAACTTGGATTCAACTGATTCATTAATGGAATATCCTCCACCCCATACCCATTTCCATCCGAAAATGTTCTTGCGGGTATACTCCATCTGAAGATTACTGTTATTTTCCCGACCCTTTTTTTGTGTAAACAAAATCATGCCCCCGTCCACAGCCTCCTGATGAATGAATTGGGAGGTATAAGATTCACCTCTAAATTCTTGAACGGCCCCTTGAGGACTGTTCGCTATAGGAATATGTATAGGTTCATTCAATCCCCAAACTTTGGATATCCGTTGATCGGCTAGCCCGCCAGCTCGTTCATTCATATACATATATGCCAAGATTGACAGGGGCGATAGTAAAATTACCATTGCAGTGATTAGCAAAATTCTCCTGTTACGCTTGAACATCTCCATGTACACTCCTTATGATAACGATGAAATATTAAATACAATCACTCTGATATTACCATAATTAGCATATTAGTTCTTGTTTAAATATAATTCGGACAATCAAAAAAGGCCGCCATTGGCGACCTTTCAAGTCATTCATCGAAGCTATTCTCCCAGAAAGATTACTTCGGTTTCCAATTCAACTTGGAACGTATCATATACTTTCTTCTGAATAAATTGAATCAGATCCATATAATCCTGGGCAGTAGCGTGATCCACATTTACGATGAAACCTGCATGCTTCATGGAGATTTCAGCGCCTCCGATGCGAGTGCCCTGCAAGTTACAATCCTGAATCAGTTTACCGGCAAAATGTCCTTCGGGTCGTTTAAATACACTTCCACAAGAGGGGAATTCAAGCGGCTGCTTGGATTCTCTTAGGAACGTTAATTCCTTCATTTTGCTTGCAATATCTTCCTTGTTTCCTTTTTTGAGCCCGAATTCGGCCTCCAGTATGATATAGTGATCCATCTTGAAGAGACTATTTCGATAACCAAACTTCATCTCTTCTCGCGGAATCTCCAACACTGCGCCGTCTTTGGTGATCACAGTCGCACGTTCCACAACATCGGCGATCTGACCGCCATAAGCACCCGCATTCATGTAAAGTGCGCCCCCCGTGCTGCCAGGAATGCCACAAGCAAACTCCAAACCGGTCAAGCTATGCCCCAAAGCAAGTCTGGATACCTCAATGATATCAACGCCGCTTTGCGCAATCATGCTCTCCTCATTCACTTTAATTTGATCAAAGTGGCTAAGAGAAATCGTTACTCCCCGGATACCCCCGTCTTTAATAATGACGTTTGAGCCTTTTCCAATGACCGTCAGAGGTAACTGATGTAAGTTGGCAATTTCCACGATTTTAGTGATTTCGTCTATCGTTGTTGGATGGATGAGAATATCTGCGTTGCCACCTATTTTAATAAACGTGTGATTTTTTAGTGGTTCATTGAATTTCACTTTTTCCAAAGGTATCTGATGCTCAAAAATATTCATGATTTTCTCTCCCTGAATTCATAAAGAAATGATTGCACCATCGCGAAAATGAGATGCTCCTTCTTTATTATATGCTAAATAGGAGATTTTGTTTGAAATTATGTTGTTTTCATTATAATTAATCACATTCTCTTTAGATTTTGAACTTTTCCGTGAGTCCCTGCATGGAAGCAAGCTGTTGCTCTGTTGCCGCAACTACATGATTATGAGAATTCTATGTCTGTTTGAGTCAGCTTGGCTGATAGCTCCCATAAACGAATAGCTTGCTCAGGGTCGATGGCATACTTCTTGACCCCATAGAAACCTCCATCCTCTGGAGCCATTTCACTGATGTCACAATCCTCGCAGTAGACACCGCCTTTTCCCTCAAGCTGAGGAGAGGTTGCTGCCCAGACCTGCGTCGCTGCCCCCTGCTCAGGTGTTTTGAACGCAGGGTTGGCCACTTGTCCAGATTCATCAATCCAGCCCAGAGCAATCATTTCCTCTTTTGGCATATGACGCTGTAGTGGTGTCATAATTCCGCCTGGATGAACTGAGAAAGCCCGTACGCCGTGCTCTGCACCTCGACGATCCAGCTCAACGCTGAATAAAATCGTTGCTGTTTTGGACTGTCCATAGGCAGGGAATTTCTCATATCCATGTTCAAATTGGATGTCATCCCAACGAATCGGTGAGAAATGATGTCCCGCTGATGCCAAGGAAACAACACGTGCTCCCCCCTGACTTGCAAGTGCTGGCCATAACAGATTAGTCAGGGCAAAGTGGCCCAGATGATTGGTTGCAAATTGAGCTTCCCAGCCAGGACCAACCCGCGTCTCCGGGCAAGCCATGATGCCCGCATTAAGAATCAGCATATCAATGTTCCGATCACTCGCCAGAAACCGCTCCGCAAAAGCACGAACGCTGGATAAATCAGCGAGGTCCAATTCATCTATTTCGACACCTTCCAGACCCGAAAGTGCTTCCTTCGCAACCGCTGGACGACGTGCAGTCACCACTACACGGGCTCCCGCATTAACAAGCGCACGTGTCGTCTCCAACCCCAGGCCGGAATATCCACCCGTTACAATAGCAAGCTGTCCGGACAAGTCCAGATCCCTCAATACATCCTCCGCTGTACTATTATGGTTGAAGCCAGAGTCCATTTTAAGTTGTAAAGTTCTAGTATTATTTTCCTGTGTCATTCTGTTCATCTCCTTAGTAATATTTCTACTTTTTCAAAGTCTACACCCTAGAGCGTACTCTAAGTCAAATAGAAGTGAATACATCACCTGCAACTTCTCCGTGCAATCTGCAAAAGTAAAAAAAGCCGCCAGTTGGCGACTTTCGTTGAAATGATTATAGTCATCCACGTTACGAATCACCCTGAACGGTGGATAACGAAACAAGGACCGGACTGGCGAAATCAGAGGCCTCTTCTCCTTTTGGATTATGAAGACGGAATAGAAATGCTTCCTCTTCTTCTGATTTCCAGACCATATAATCGCTAATGCCTTCTTCACCAGAGGCCTGAAGATAAAGCTCGGCATGACCAAGCGGGTGTTCTACCAGTTCTCCACTATAATCAGATACCTTACCGGCTTTTTCTAATTCTTCTTTACCCGCTGTCTCCAGTTCTGCCAGATTATAATCCGAAGGCAGTGGTTCAATATCTACATAATAGTCAGCGTTACTAGTCAGTGACAGACGGCCTTGAGCAGCATCAAATGTGAATTTCTCGAATACGTACAAGGAAAATCCTTCTCCTTGTTGCAAGGTCGCCTCTAGTGATTGATTGCCATCTGCGGTCAACATTTCAAAACTTGAGGTCTGTGGACGCTCCGTTTCATTTGCTTCTTCTGTTCCATCTGTTTCAGATGGTTGTTCATTTTCTGTTGAAGGTGCTGGAGCAGGTTCACCTACTGGCATTGATGGTTGAGGGCTAGGCAAAGGTTCATTACTACCAGAGCAAGCTGCAAGTGTTAGAACTATAACGATTAACGAGATACTCATCATAATAGAACGTGGTTGAAACATCAGGTTCATTCCCCCTGTCTATATTCTGTGCTTACATGTTATTACCCATAGCAGAGACTCGGAATCCATAGGTCCAACCTATGAGTTTATCCATAATCGGTATTTCCCTAGGGTCAGGGAACAACCCTTGATACGGACACCTCGGCATCGATCGAAAGACGCAAGGTGGATATCAATGCCACGCTGGAGGATCAATTGATGTGGTTGGAGGAAGCGGGGTTTCGTGTGGCAGATTGCATGTAAAAATACTTGGACTTTGCAGTGTTTTATGCGCAAAAATAAAAAAAGACCGGATTATAAGCAAGCTATGCCGTAATCCAGTCTTCTCACATATTTTTCATCTTAAATCACTTATTTCAGCGATGCTGGCAGCTTAACGCCGAGAAGTTTGCCTTCGGTTTGGATGATGATCATTCCGTTTGTCTTTAACGTCGTGTTATGCAGATCTCCACCGGTGGAGACGCGGAAGACCGACTGACCCGACATCATGTTGAGGACAAGCAGTGTGCCGTTACGTTGTGCTCGATACATCCCTTTGCCGTAAACATCAATCTGAGAAACGGGGGCATCACCATGCCACTGGACCTCTTGACTATTAGCCAGCTTGATGCCTGTAAGTTCTCCCGTGTTTCCGTTTTTGAAGATCAACCTTTCCTGTGTAATGCCAAGCCACACCATATTTTCTCCGTAAGGGCGCTGAAAAGTTCGAAGTGGCGCGGGACCCAGCTTGGTTGAGGTCAACGAATACTCCGCTATCTTATCCCCTTGTAGAATGTATAGTTTGTCTTTATTGGAAAATATCCCTCCATACCCATTCACATACGGTGGATCCCCCGGCATGGTCCACTTATACTCCTGACTTCCTTTTAACACACCGGTCTTCAAGTTGTACGCATTAACTTTCCATTTGCGTTCTGGTGAAGACTCGTCATTTTCCAACATCGAAGAATAGTAGTCCGCTGAGTAAACAAGACCATCTTTGATCTGAATAGCTTCCCCCTGACCAAAATGACCCCATAGCTTCTTGCCCGTTTTCTTGTCATATGCATTAAGCTGTAAGGATGTAAGTGCCCCTTGGACAAAAAAGGTTCTCAGCACCACACCATTAGATTCTCTCAGATACTCAGTACCATTACCTTCACCTAATGGTTCATCTGCTTCCCAGCGCAGTTTGCCTGACTGGATGTCCAGTGCAAACGTTGTACTCCCCTTAATCACGTAGAGGGTATCCACCGTTGGAATCAGAGCTTCCGTACGGTTATACGTATCAATCCAGGTGGATGTGCCTGACTGCCATTTTGCTTTGCCTGTCTTCGCATTCAAGGCATATGGCTTGTGATCAATGGTCAGTCCGTAGAGAATCCCGCTTTGATAGGTAATATAAGGAGTCAGTTCTTTGCCGTAAGTCCACAACCGTTTACCTGTTGTCGCATCAAGTGCAATCAGCTTCGATCCAGCAAACGTGAATACTTTGCCTTCTTCTGCGATGGCATTAACTCCAACATACGTCTCGTTCATATTCAGATAGTTATCTACTTTCGCTGTCCAAGAAGGTTTCAGTTCAGGTACAGTGATTCGTTGATACGAATACCAGTTACGGATGGATACATCCGATGCTTCAGCATGTGCCTGCGATGGCAACACGCCGATAACGCCGTGAACCATCAGCATTCCGGCAGTAATGCCTGCAATGATGGGTCTTCTTGCTCTTCTTTTCCATTCCTTATTCATTTGACGTTTATGTATATTGACCATGGTAAATGAATTCCTCCTGTTATTAAAATCCTGAGATATAACTACATAAACATAACGTGTGATGGGTCCAAATAGTTACCGGATTGTTAAATTATTCAAAGAAAATATCAAAAAAGCCGCCACTAGGCGACTTCTTGATAACTGTATTTTTTCGGAGATAAGTTGCGAACGTGACTCATTAATGAAGTTTCTACTTTACTTTAGTTGAATCTGGAATACATCACCGGAGTCCCCACCAAAAACGATAAAACCACTTTTCGGGAGTTTCGTCGATTCCTGATTGGTTGCTACAGAGAAGTCAACCATTTCCCCTTTATCATTATACACTGCATAACCTCCGGTCTTGGGAGAATCCACCGTGATGGATTTGTTACCCGATCGGGCGTCGATCGCATACCACCGGGCTTGACCGTTTGCCGGAATAGTCGTAATTCCTTTTTTTCCACCAAAGATTGGAGTAATCGCATCCTCGGCAATGTATTCCTGCCCATCCTGGAGCAAAATCTCGGCGCCATTCTTTGTGTAAAATTGCAGATCAAACGCGTCTCTTCCATTCATTACAGGAATCTCGGCGATATTCTCTGCGTTGTTTGCATCCATGATTTGCGTGCCATTAGCATAGCCATTTTTGGCATCAACAGACAGGTTCTTGATCAGCATCGATGGAAGCAGATAAAAGATCGATGTTATTTTTTCATCCAACGCGTAATATTTCGAGCCGTCACGAGCTGTCCATTTCTCTTTCGTTGCTGCGTCAAGCGCATTATGATCCAGTTTTTGATAATCATACGTGTTCATTACCGTTTGACCTATGCCGGGTAACGTAATCATACCCTGAATTTTAACATATACCTTGTCATTACGTTCCTTCACAAAACTAGCTTTCACACTGCCATCCGCACTTGTAAAATGTTCGTCGCCTGTGTACACATATTTCTGCTCTGGAATAATTCCACCCAACAAGGCTGGCAGTTGCATCTCACCATCCTTAATCGTTATATCCAATGTCTCTCCTACCGTACCATAGAGACCGGAGTACGCGCTTAATTCTGTTGGCATCTTCACTTTGTCGGGTGACGAGAAGGTCTGATCGGGTTTAACCTTGTCAATGATGCCTTGATCCGCCAGAACTTCCAGCAGCACTTTGCTGGCAAACATCTGATTGTAGATGGAAGATCCGCCAGATGATAGAACCGCCATTGAAATATCATGTTCAGGTATAGTGATTAACACGGCATGGTACAACATGGTATCCCCGCCTTTGGCAAGCGCGGTAACCCCATAATCGCTGAAAGGTGCAAGGTCAACCGAATCCCATCCCAAGCCATAATTGATCGTATTTTGCTCATCAGATACCCATATGCCCTTACGATATTCATGAGATTGCATGGCCTTCACAGCAGATTCGGACAGAATATCCGGTCTGTTCCCCATTAAAACCTCTCCGAATTGACTCAATTCTTCTGCGGTAGAGTACACTCCGCCTGTGCCGATAATGTTTGCATTTTCGGTAGGCATCTTCATCTCAAGTGTAGGCCAATAGGTTTCGGATAATTGCGCTCTGTCAAAGGAATCTAGTGGTGTCTTCGTTGATTCCAACTTCAACGGCTCGCTGATGAACTTGGCGATATATTCGCTGTAGCTTAATCCACTCACCCGTTCAACCAGAATTTCAAGCAATTGAAAACCGTCATTGGCGTAGACGGAGTATGCGCCAGGTTTGGATTTCAGTTTTTCGGACTGAAGTTTGAGCAATAACTCATCATGATTGCGGGTGTCATTATCTTCAAACAACATGCTGTTTCCATAATGTGTACCGTAAAGACCGGATGAATGATTCATCAACATGCGCGGTGTGATTTGAGTATAGCGCGCATCTGCCATTTTAAAGTCCTTGATATACGAAGTAAGCGGCTCATCCAGATCTATTTTACCGGAATCAACCAGCTTCATGGTGGCTGCCGTAACAACCATTTTGCTAACCGAGCCTATGCCATACATGCTATCCTTGTCTATTGGCTTCTGTGATGCATTATCGTGCAGTCCGACACTATCTGATAAAATATATTCCCCTTCATCCATGATCGCATATTGCACACTGGTGACACCGTAGTTTTGCACCATCTCCTTGGCGATCTGCTCCGCCCGTGCCTCAATCGTACCGCTGTTATTCGCCTCTGCTCTGACATCTGCCAGCGGTGTAATTACAAGCACCGCTGTACATAAAAGACTAATTAGTTTCTTCATCCTATGTCCTCCCTCAAATGTTCTTATGAATGAATTCATCATATCCGGGAAGAGACTGATCAAACGCAAACGGACCCTGAATGGAAAAAAACAACCCCTGAACGGCAGGTTCAGGGATTGTCGGTGTGGAACGGAAGCACAACCATGTTGTTAAATTTCCGATGCTGATGCTCAATACTCATATGTCCACCATATTTCTCGCACATTCGCGATATATTGGTTAGACCGATCCCATGGTACTCCGGATTGGGCTTGTCACTTTTCAAGTCAACGATCGGTTGCTCCACATGATTCATAATCTGGATGACCAGTGTAGATGATGTGGAGTGGATGGCAATCAGGATATATCGATCCTCAGCCTGTCTAACCTTCTTGGAGGCCTCAATTGCGTTATCAAGCATGTTACCCAGCACCACACACAGATCGTACCGATCGATCTGAATATGTTGTGAGTGGAGCTGGATTTTGGTGTCGATTTTGATCCCGTTTGCCTGCCCCATAGCCAAGGTATTTGTAACGAGTGCATCAATGACCAGATTGCCGGAGTTCACCCGCTGATACGCACCTTCAATGGTATTTAATGTAGACTTAATATGGTCACCTGCCGCTGCCAGTTCGTTACGTTGGATACATTCATCAATATACAGAAACTGCTGATTGATATCATGGATGATGGATTTAATGTTTTTGAAACTGTGAACGGTCTTCTCATAGTTGGCATCCTGGTAGTCCATCTGACGCTGTAACTGGGTATTTTCATGCGCAAGCTGTACCTTTTCCACCATGTTGTCGAATACATATACAATGAACACGTTGAGAAATAGAGAGCCTAGTACGGAAAAGACGTAGAATATGTTTTTTTCACTATATATGGAGGCCACATTGATCTGATAGATCGTAATAATGGGTACGATGAGAAACAGCAAATAATAACGATAATGCACGGCAAAACTTCTGCGTTTAGCCACTAGACGCACAATTTGAATAACAATGAACATGATACTGCAACCAACCAGCATCACCTTGGAGAGAATCCAGTGGTTTTCTCCGTTGAACTGTTCCCATGAGATGAATTCTGTGGATTCCAAAACTCCGAGAATATATACAGCTATCGTATTTGCCATTGTAATCAGAACCGCATACAGGATAGTAAAAACAAGCTTGATTTTGAACTCCACTTCATAGGACTGTGCCAGACTGAAGATTAACAGCAGAGCAACAGCAGTAGAAACGATATCAGAGAAGGAAGAGACCAAATAAAAATAACCCAACATGAGAAATACCATGAAATAGATCGCTCTGCGCGGCTTACGCCTGGACTTGCCCAACACAGAATCAAAATAAAAATTCGCCTGAAATGCCATAAGTAAGGTCACAAAAATGATGGAAAAGATCATATAGGTACCCATATCATTGAATCCTCATGATCATATATTTGGTGTAGGCATCCTTGATTTCTTTGACCTTGGATCGACCTATGGGCAGTTCCGTTCCATTCAACATAATGACTTGGGTACCGGAAAACTTCTGAACATGCATAAGGTTAATGATAATCGAGCGATGGATCTGCAAAAAACCATGGTCTTTCAAACCAGATGCGTAACTAGATAGAATGCCTTTGGTCTCATGTACATTTTCCTGTGTTACAAAATTCAACTTGTTCTTGATTGTTAAACTTTTGACGACCTCAATCCAGAGAATATCATCATATTTCAGCAGCAATTCATCATAGTCTGATTTGATTAGTACATACTTTTTGTCCAATGCTTGAAAATATTGACACAGCTTAATCATCTTTTCCTCGAAAACTTGCGGCTGGATTGGCTTGATCAGATATTGAAAGGTGATGACATCAAAGCTCTCCACCATATATTCCGGGTAACTGGTCAGAAACATAATCTGTACATCCAGAAACTTCATGTTCCTGATCTCTTTAGCGGTCTGAATCCCGTTCATTCCGCCCATCTCCACATCCAAGATGAGAATATTGAATGTATCCCCAACCTCTCTGTAGTGTGAGAGCAATTGTTCACCAGATGTGAATAAGCTAATTTGAAAATCAAAATTGGTTTTTAGAGATAAGGAGACCAGCATGGATTTCACACGTTCTCGTTGCTGCTCCTCATCATCACAGATTGCAATATTGAACATGGGGGAACATCCGCCTTTCATCGACATCGACTCTGAATTTCACTCTCGAATATACTATTTTAGCATAGGTTTCGGAGTCGAATGGGGATGAAATGCATTATTCCGACCCTAAAACGCAGATCAACAAAAAAAGTCGCCACATTGGCGACTCTTGAGCTTGTAACCTTCTCCAGCATTCCTATGAAAAGTCCGGTCTGTTATTTTGTTTTTTTGGGCACAGCATGACGGTAATATCGTATTACCTTGCGATACATCGTCTTGTCCTTTAATTGATTGAATATATATGGGTCAGGTTTGACATTCACTTCAATAATCCAGGGTTTCAGACTGTGGTCAAGGCCGATATCTACACCGATTTGCTTAAGATGCGGGTACTTTTTTTTCATATGACGAGCTATGCGCAGGCTAAGCTCATTCATCTCTTGAATCAGTTCATTTCTGCGTTTGGTGGATGCATATGATTTTAGCAGCTTGTGAATATCCATCGGTGTACCACCACTATGATAATTGGTTACGATTTTCTTTGGATGACCCAGTCGCCCGATGATTCCGGTGGCTTCCCAATGTTTGGTCGGGCTTAGCTGTATCATGACTCGAATGTCAAAACGTCTGTTATTGTGCTTAAGCAGATGGATTCCTCTCTGAATCAGATAACTTCTTTTATTCACCAGACGAGTCAGACTGTTATAAAACGATTCAAAACTGTCAAACGTCAGACGTTTTTGCTCTATCTGATAGACAAAATGTTGCTGACTTTCCATCTCCGCCTTAATAACACCCATCCCGAAAGTACCTCTCTCGGGTTTGACATAGACCATCCCATATTTGCTGATCATGGATTTCAGATTCGTTTTGTTATATTTCTGTGTGTCGGGGATGAACGGTTTAATTAATTCATTATTAATGATCAATTTTGTTTTTAACCACTTGCTTCTTAACGGCTGCAACTTATCAACTCC
Source organism: Paenibacillus sp. FSL H8-0283 (assembly GCF_045040675.1). NCBI lineage: Bacteria > Bacillati > Bacillota > Bacilli > Caryophanales > Paenibacillaceae > Paenibacillus > Paenibacillus sp. FSL H8-0283. The sequence continues at coordinate 3,251,661 of NZ_CP150295.1, read as the reverse complement.
CATGTCGTAAACTCTCCCTTCAGCAACCGCATCAAAGCCTGCTGTTTGATCAAGATCCTGCAAGCATTATATGTAATACCGATAAAGGAACCCTCAACAAAAGCCCCTATTCGTAAAAATGTATATTTGCACATGCCCTGACCAAAACACTTTTGCACACATACCATATAATGAGTCATCACGATTTGTGCAAGGAGTTGAGAAGATGTCTGTCCAGCCTGGAATCCGGTTGAACAATGCGCCTAAGATTGATGTTCTTATACCAGCGATCGAGAAAGATTTGGCTACCCTACCCCTCGTCATCGATAACATTCGCCGTTATGTAAAACATCCCATTGGAAGCATATATATTGTTTCTCCGGTCAGCACCAAGATCAGAAAACTCTGTTCCCTTAAAAACTGCATTTTTGTTAATGAGCGATCCGTCCTGCCTATAACCAAAAACGACATACACTACCAGTCCTCCCGATGGAATCGGTCAGGCTGGTTATATCAGCAGTTGCTCAAAATGAACGGAGATTCCATTGTGAAGGCAAAGTACTTTCTAGTCATGGATGCAGATACCGTACTGATTAAACCTCATTCATTTCTTGTAGAAGGCAAAACAGTCTTTTACTGCCGTGACTGGAGCCAGCCGGAATATTTCAATACCTACCGCAAGTTGTTAGGCATGAAAGCTCCGCGCCCCCGCTCTTTTGTCACCCATTATATGCTGTTCGACAAATCAAAACTCGCTGCCTTAAAACAGAAAATTGAAGCGGTTCATAAGCTGCCATGGTACAAAGCGATCATCTCCAATATCAATAAGAAGAAACAGTTTGGTTTCTCCGAATATGAAACGTATGCCAATTTTATGTATACGAAAAACCCAGGCAGCATGGTCCTTAGAAGTTCCAAGAATAAAAGTCTGAATGTGAACGCTTCTTCGTTAAAAGAGCAACAAATCCGCAAGCTGGCTCTTAAATATCGTTCTCTTTCCTTTCATAAACGGAAAATCTATAGTAAAGCTCCCTGAGCTTAAGGAGGAAGCCCATGCATATCGTAATGCTGTGCGGCGGCTCTGGCAAAAGGCTCTGGCCGTTATCCAATGAGCTTCGCTCCAAGCTGTTCATAGATATACTTCCATCACCCGCTGGAGGTAGGGAATCCATGATCAGCAGAGTATGCCGCCAGCTTGACAGTTCATCCCTAACGGATTCAACACTCATTATTTCACATCAAGATCAGGCTAATATTACGGCACGACATACTCAAGGCAAAATACCAGTCATTGGGGAACCTTATAAACGAGGCACTTTTACTGCGGCGGCCTTAGCGACGTTATATCTGCAATCCTTCCGAATGGCCAAAGATGACGATGTGATCTGTATCGCGCCAGCTGATGTGTTCGCAGGTGAAGATTTTTTCAGCAACTTCCAATTACTGCCGGATATACTGAAACACTCTCAAGCCGATATCGCTTTAATTGGGACAAGGCCTACACATGCTTCAGAACAGTATGGATACATCCTGCCGGATGGGGAAGAACGTAATGCTTATGCGCCCATAACACAATTTATAGAAAAACCCGAAGCCTCCATTGCTGAAACGCTGCTACAACGTGGGGCACTATGGAACTGCGGTGTGTACGCGTTCACTGTCGCGTTTATGATATCCCATATTAAAAAAATGGGGCTTCCGGTTCATTATGATCAATTGTCGTCCCTGTATGAAGCGTTGCCTGAACGGAGTTTTGACAAGCATGTTGCAGAAAAGGCACAGCGAGCCGTAGTCCTGCCTTATGAGGGAGTATGGCAGGATATTGGAAGCTGGGATACGCTGTGCGCACAGTTAGATACCCATGTAATCGGACATGGCGGAATCTCGGGTTCTTCCTCCGATTCCTATATTATTAACGAGCTTCCCTACCCCATCCAAGTCATTGGCGTGCCAGGTATTATCGCTGCCGCAAGTCCGGATGGCATTCTCATTGCCAACAAAAATAATTCAAATGAAATTAAAGCGCAATTGGGTAACTTGCCATTAAAACCGATGTATGGTGAAGCAACCTGGGGCAGTTATCGTGTCATTGAGAGTTCGTTAGACAATGAGAATACAACTGTAACCACATTAAACATAACGGTTCTACCGGGCAAACATATCGGGTTGAACTGGCATAGAACTGGGTGTAGAGCATGGACCGTGCTTGCAGGCAGTGGGCAAATGCTTGTCAACGGAAAGGTCATGCAAGTGAGTATGGGCAATCAGTTCGCGATTACCAAGGAGAGTCTCTTTTCTATTCTGGCTGAAACCAGGATGGTGATCCTTGAGGTCCGGATCGGAGTAACAGAGGAGAAAGACAACATACTTTTTGAAGAAAAAGATTGGAATGTAATCCTAAAAAGTGCAGGTTCATTTAACGCATAATGATAGAATGAACCGGTTCAATCTGCGTGTCTTATAGCCCCTTCCATTCGCGGAAGGGGCTCATTGGCATAATTAAGGGAAACCTGACACTTCTTCTCCCTATATCTTAGTTAAACAACTTGCGAAGTTCCTCTACTTCCAGACGTGCAACTGGCTGGTAAGCGGAACTTTGTACATAACGCTGGAAGCTGTATAACAACTGTCTGCCCTCCAATGTAGTCATCAGACGCTCCAGATTCAGCGCTCCCATCAGCACTCTCCCCTTCCGAACCCGACACTCCATCAACAGGCCGAGCTTGTGGTTTCGCTCAAAATTGTCAATGGTCTGCACGATCGGATTCAAGTCTTTATCCAACTCATCCAAGATGATCGATGACGACTCGGACACGATGCTCCACCACGGATAAGTTGAGTGCTCCTCTGTGACAAAATGTTCGAAGGCCGGATGATCCTGTTGAATTAACAAGCCCATTGTGCCCACAGGAACTTCTCTTTTCATATTCTCCGAGATGGATCGGAACATAGGGTAAGACCAGAAATCGGTGCTATAGAAACCTTGGATCGCGTGTTGAAGCTCATTGGGATTCGGGAAAAGTAAAATATCCTCGCCCTGCTCAAGCAGCGCCAACGCCTGTTCCGAGAGTTCGGTAAATAGATTCAAACCGCTCAGGTCCACTTCCTCCTGTCTCGGGTAGATCCACAGGTCGTAAGACTTACGGATATCCGTGCCCGGAATGGACAGTCTAAGCTCCACTTTGGTCATATTGGAGACTTCAGGAATGCGAATGCTGAGATCCGCGACATTCACATAATGTTCTCCATGGGTCGCTGGCAGGTCTGCTTTCCCTTCCAATAGGACGCTTCCTTCGATCTGCTCGCTTTGAATTTCCCACTTCAGATGACGTCCGTCCAATGCCTGTCTGCGGAAGTAACTTAGTTCAATGCGTGCTTCGAACAATTCACCCGCTTGATAATTATATTTGGGGAATCTCGCCAACAACACAGCGTCGGAACAAAACGTTCTCCACTCCTCAGGTGTAATCATGCCTTTGGAATCCATGAATGCGTCCAGTACACCCACCAGCGCCGTTCCCTGACCACTGAAATCCTGAAGATCCAGCAGCTGGAACCCGGCTAGTTGCTGCGAACGAAAAGCAGCTTCCAGTTCTTCCTTGTAACATGCGACCGCGAGTTTACCAGAGGCTCTGAAGTATGCTTCCGCCAGATGTCCCAGCCCTTTGGCATTCAGACGCTCTCGAAACACTTCGAAATTCTTGGCTTTGAGTGAACCCGTATACTTGTTGATCTCCTCGAAATTAGGAAACGTGGCGTACTGTCCAATTTCATGCGAGATGATTGGTACGTGTGAGACAAGTTGGTCACTTCCAGCTTCGGCCTGCACTGTTTTGGAACCTGTCCCATACTGAATCTGAATCTCTTTGTCCCCAGTCTGACCAGAAGGGTCAGCATCGCTGCCTTGCTCAGGTACAATGTTTGAATCGTAATCTTTCAATGTATTTGGCAGGTCGGTCTGCACGTGACCGAGCGGAGCATCACACATCGCATATGAACCTCTGAACAGGCGCTCTTTGGAGAAACGAACCCCGCAGAAGAATTCACTTTCCTCCAGAATGTCCGGCACAAACTGAAAGTTATTCGAACCTTCGGTGTATAGATGACGATGATCATATGCTTTGTATGCCTTCAGGATCGAATTCAATCTGTCCTTGCTTCCCCATAGTTCATTCCCCATGGACATCATGACAAACGAAGGATGATTACCAAAAGCACGCAGCATCGCAAATCCTTCGCTAATCAAGTAATCCTGCTCGGCTTGATTATGCCCATCCGAAGATTCATCCGTAATCGTTCCCCAGAACGGAAGCTCAGGCTCCATGTAGATGCCGAGCAGATCCGCTGCAATAAAAGCAGCCTCCGGAGGACAACAGGTATGGAAACGGTAGTGATTGATACCGTAGGACTTGGAGATAGCGAGAATACGAACCCATTCATCCACATCTGTTGGCGCGTATCCGGTGAGCGGAAAGATCAGCCCGTCATGTTTGCCTCGAAGAAACGTTTTGCGACCATTAATGGTGAATTTGTCTCCTGCAGCCCGGAATTCCCGTAATCCCGTCCATACTTCGGTGGAATCCAGCACTTCGCCGTCCTGATCTTGCAGATGAATATGAAGTTGGTACAGGTTAGGTTCATCATCACTCCATAACATCGCATCTTCACCAATCTTGTACGTCAGCTGGATTTCCTGCGAATCCGGGGCGAAAATCTGTTCCTCGGTCGTATACACCGGATCTGCACTGACTGCAACAGCTGAAACCACGATTCGTACTTCTTGCAGGTCACCAACAAGTGCTGCCTTGATATCGAAAGATCGAGTCGCAAGATCGGGATAGACCTGAACATTATCCAGGAAAACACGCTCGAAAAATTGAAGTTCCAATTTCCCGGTGATGCCGTTCCAATTCGTCTGCGTGTCTTCGGATGTAAGGTGACCACCTTTGGTTGGATAATTGGTATTGTCCACTCGAATGGTAATTGTATGAGTCCCAGCGGTTAGCCCTGCCTCAATCTTGTAACGGTGAGGTGTGTTCAGACTGTTTTGTGTTCCGCATTCCACCCCATCGATCCAAACTGTGGTTACTCGTGTTCGTTCCAAATGCAAGAAGCAACATTTTCCAGCCAAGTGTTCGGGAATTTCAATCTCTCGTGAAAACCAGGCATAACCCTCAAATAAGTACTCATCCGTCAGCGCACCGATTAACACATTCTCGTTTTTCTTGCCCTTGGCCGCATGAGATGTAGTATTTGGCAATGTAATAACGTCTGAGAAATTCAGACCACGTTCCACCTTATGTTCATCAAGTTGGAGTTTCCATATGCCTTCCAGATTTATTGCAGCTATCATGATAGTGTCCCCTTTAGATAAAAGTAATCGCTTCCAATGAACAGAAATCGTTTTCGAAAAACATACCTGTATTATAAACTCGATTGACGCCCTCGCATAGATCATTTACAAATAAAAAAGTCGCCAATACTGGCGACATCTTATGGATACCTATCCTGTATCCTGAACAATTTTAAAATATGGTGGGAACCATACCCCCGTCCATTCGGATGGGAGAGCCTCTGAAGGCTGAAGCATATGGGCTGCATACAAATGCAGCGAGTCTGCCTATTTCACTTGGCTTGATGAATCGCTGTAATTCGGACTGTGGCAGATTACTCTTCATAAAGTCTTTCTCTTTTTCCTCAAAAGTCAGTGCCTCATCAGGGTATATGCCCTCAATGATTTCTTGTACGTTTTCGGACAGTGTTGGACCTGGCAGGATCGTATTGATCGTAACCTCGCTCCCTGCTGTCAGTTTGGACAAACTTTTGGATAATGACAGCAGCATTGACTTGGTCATGCAATACTGGGGCATCTGGCCTGAAGGCATAAGGGCTTCTTCACTTGCGATGAAAATAATACGCCCGTCATTGTTCTTCACCATTTTAGGTAAATAAAATTGGGACAAGCCATTGGCAGCAAGTACATTAGTCCGGAAATATTTCTCCCACACTTCATCATTTATGTCTTCATAACTCATGATTTCATATATCCCCATGTTATTGATTAATATATCAACTTCAGGAAATTTCTCGAATAAAGCTTGCCGTTGCGCCAGATCCACAAGATCAGCGGTAGCCTTTTGCGGAGAGGTCTCCGGAAAAGTGGACTTGATTTCACGAACGGTTTGTTCCACCTCTTCATCATTACGTCCATTAATCAGAACATGAACACCCTCTCGAGCGAGTTCTATAGCAATCGCTTTGCCGATCCCTTTTGTCGATCCTGTAACTAAGGCTGTTTTCTCTTTTAGTCCCATATCCATCCTGCATTTCTCCTTCATGATTACAACTATCCGGCTGCTTCTTCTGGACATTGCCAATAGCTTCATGCACCGGATAGGTATAATATTACGCAGTCTGAAGGACCTAGTAACTAGCATTTTGCGCCAGAGTTATTGCCTTACACGCCAATTTGAAGGTGTATCCCCTTCCCAGGTTTTGAAAGCACGATAGAACGAATTCTGGTCTTCATATCCAACCAGAAATGCCACTTCTTTGATATCGAGCGAAAGATCTGCAAGGTACGCTCGGGCCTGCTCACGTCTGGCCTCGGTTAATAATTGCTTGAAGTTTGTGTTCTCCTCCGTCAGTCGCCGCTGCAAGGTACGATCACTCATGCGAAGCTCTTTGGCGACTGTCTGGATGTCAGGGCGCTTTCCTGTGAGGCTGCGTTTCATAATCCATTTGACCACTTCAGTAATGGAACGATTGCTCTCTTGTTCGTCCAGCGACCGATCCAGTGCCGGGGTCAGAATCTCCAGTAACTCCTCGTTATACGATAGAAATGGAAGACTCAGATCTTTCCGTTCCAGCGTCAGCCGATTATGGTTAGAATTCGTATCAACTCGGCAGCCGAAGTAAGCCTCAAGGGTGGCTACGTCACCCATCGGTTGGGAGAACTCAACCCTTTTGGCAGTCAAAGGTTGTCCTGTGCCCCTCCGTCCAAGTTCGATCAGAAATGCCAGCGTAATACCAACCAGCAATGGCGGACCTTGTTGCTCCTTATGTAACCATTCGAGTTCAATGAACCATTCCTCCCCTGCTTCGGTAATCTGCAAACTCTCGGGAGGACACATTTGCTTGTAACGCACCATGCGATTCAACGCATCACGATAATCACGAGCATGGTACATCGCCAGTACAGGCGGAGGATACTTCGATATTGCATATCCGGTTGCAAGTTTGATGATGCCCTCGGCGGTGTCCCCATTGAGATCAGAGTAGGCCTGCCAGATTGCGAAGTATTGAGATTGGGTCACTACAGGTTGAGTGATTACTTCAAGAGGCAATTGTGCAGTGCGAGCTACGTCGTGAGCACCAATCCCTAATTGATGTAAACCAGCCCAGAAACCTGGATGAACTTTAATTCGATCATTCGGTAGAAGTTGCATGTATATAGACTCCTTTAACTTGTTCCATTTTTAATTCTGATTTCTAATTATAGAACGGATGTACCTATTTTTGAAACTTACCTCAGCGAGCCATTTCCGGGTAATACGAAAACACGACTGCCCATAAATGGCCAGTCGTGTTCAAGTCAATCATTGTATATCAATGAAAAAATGCACATTTTGTATGTTCAGCTACTCATTCAACGCAGTTTTGATCAGGGCATTCACCCGCGAGTTAAACAGCAGACCGATATGGGATACGAGGGAAACCGAAACGTTGTTCGCCCCGTTCAACCGGGAAAGTACCGGGGACACAATCGTGTCACTGGTGGAATAGATGGAAGTCACCTTTATTCCACTCGGAGCTGTCGTTGTGGTCAATCGATTAGCCCCGCCAAGGGTAATCAACTTATCCACTTTGGAAGCGCCTCCACGGTTAAGTATGTAATAGAGACTATTAGCTCCACCCATGCTATGAGCTATAATATTGACTTTTGTATGACCCGTTTGGCGTAGAACATCATCTACGAATCGACTAATTGCTGCGGAGTTCAACAGCTGGTTTCCTTGTTTGCTAGGAAGGTCAATCGCGAATAATTCGTCTCTGGTCCACCCTTGGCTACGCAAATAACTCTCAATTGCTGTAAAATTGCTATCTGAACCGGTCAATCCATGTACCAATACAATGGGTGTACGTGCCGTAGCTGCAGAAGCCTTTGAACTCGATCCTATTCCAGTTATTGATAAGGCAAGGATCATGCTCAGGAATACAACAAGTATTAATTTGGTCTTTTTCACTTCATTACCCTCCTGTAAAATGTTTTATATTCCATATATTACAATCTAACATATGGAATATAAATGAATCTTTAGTCTCATTTTTACAGGGATGTCTAAAGTATACTACAACTAACATCATTACATTTTATCAAACTCTAGTTCTCTACTTCTTATCCTTCAACGATATCTGCACGTAGATCTGTTGCAATCTCAATCATTTTGGGTACAATAGCTTCGTTAGAAATAGCTACATACAGATCCCCCATGTACAAACGAAAAGCAATCTGTGCACCCTCAAGGTCCCACATAAAAAAGTCCCCCTCAATGGTCATGGTGCTCTCTGCTCCTACAATGTTAAGAACCGGTGAATAGGTAAAATCGGGTTGGGATTCGAAGTAGAGTTTGCACTCTTCCAGCGAGATGGATTGTTCGGCATTACTATCTTGCATGGATCGGGTAATTCGAAAACGCTGATTCATTGATTTGCCTCCAAAACTTTATTAATATATACATGTTACACAGCATTATATTTTCTCATTTCCGTCTTCCACTGTCAAAACCATACATGATCGATTCTTCAAATTCATATATACTGAATACAGTGCACAACGAATTTCTACAATCAGGAGGAGTCAAATCAATATGTTAAAAACAGAATTCATTGATGTACTATCCCTTGTCTCACATAAATTATATGATTCGGCTGCTAATGTCATGGACACGGCAAGCAGGTTAATTCCTGCAAATACGTTTTGTATTGCCCAGTTGGATCATCTATCCACCAAAGTTCTGAACGTATATAATCGTGACAAACTCATTCTGGGTGAGGGGCTGGTCGTTGATAACGCCGAGTCATACTGTGCACTTGTGACTGAACATTCCCAAGGCCCGTTAGTAATCAATAATAATCTAACACATCCATTAACCAGACATATGGACGCAACCGAATTCGTAGGTGGGTGTTCATTTGTTGGTGTGCCTATACATAATGAGAACGGAGAAATTTACGGCTCCCTTTGCTCATTTGATCAGGATTTCTATTCCTATCAACAAAAGGACGTGGATCTGCTTCTCTCCTTGTCTTCCTTTTTCACGAGTCTTCTTGAGATGGAAACAACTCTGCAACAGTTAAAACAGGCGGAAGAGACCGCTGCAAAAGTGCTTGAAGAAAAGAAAAATTTGCTGGCCGTTCTCAGCCATGAAATCCGGACGCCAATGAATGGTGTTCTTGCAATGGCCAATCTGTTACAATCGACCAGGCTAAGTGAGGATCAATCGTTATATGTTAATGTCATTGAGTCAAGTGGCGCCAGCCTTCTGTCGATGATGGATCAAATTCTGGACTACTCCAAAGCAGAAGCTGGTGCGATCTCTCTGGAGATCAAGCCCTATAGTGTCTCTGACACAGTTGAACATGTATTACAATTATTCTCTTCTGAAGCACAGAAAAAAGGAATTAGGTTGTACGCAGAATATAATATTAATGATCATCTGATGCTTATGGGCGATCAGCACAAAGTTCGTCAGATTTTAATCAATCTCGTTGGGAATGCACTTAAATTTACGGAGAAAGGTGAAGTATGCATCTCTACTGAGGTATCTGCTGATACCAAAGGTACTCTCCATGCATCCTACGAAATAAAGGATACGGGCATCGGCATCCCACAGGATCGTCAGGATCTGTTGTTCAAATCCTACTCCCAGATTCATGGTAATTCAGGAAAGTATGGCGGAGCAGGGCTTGGCCTGTCCATCTGTAAACAACTCGCCGAATTAATGGGTGGCATTGTATGGCTTAAAGAGTCCAGTCCTATGGGCAGTCGGTTTGTCTTTAATATTTCCAGCGCTTCACCCAACGTCCATACGAATATCTGAATGATGAATATATTATTCTATCTGAAACAGATAGGAGGTATATACGTTGACTCAATTTCTGGATGCAAGATCATCGCAAAATGCTGCGTTGTTTAATTCCATTTCCATACCGATTCCAGTGATTTTTACGCCACAATTATTCGGCCAGATTGGTCTCATCACCGCTGGAGCCGGAACCAATCTAAGAGTTTCATTAAAAGGAACCATCACGGTGCAATTGCCGCGTGCACTTTTTATAGTGAGGATTACTGTGGTAAGAGGAACCATCGCAACCGATCCAATTGTATACTCGGGAAACCACACATATGGTCTGAATGGTCTGCTTAACCCTGAAGTGATTGTCTTCTCTTCCACTGACTATAACCCACCGCTCATGCCCCAATTAACCTATACCGCATTTATCAGCACAAACCTGCTCGGTACTACTCGGGTGGGACCCGAGAGTTTCGACGGATTTGTCGTTTCAGATTAAAAAAACACGTACAACCCCATACCTCTAATCGGTTTCCCGTAGATTAGTGGTATGGGGTTGTTTTTACGATTAACATAACTTTTTTTAGAGAGAGCTATTAATCAGAGACCACAAATCCATCAAAATTCTCGGGACCAACACGGACTGTTCCCAGCAAGTTGGAGCTTATAAAAGCAGTGTAAGTTAATTGTGGTAAAATCGGTGGATTAAAATCATTTCCAGAGAATGTTATTACTTGTGGTGCCAATACACTTAAACCAAATGTGGACGTTGCGGAGTAAATAACCGGGTCCGTTGACAAGGTACCTCTTACAACGGTAATCGTTATTCCCGCAAGAGCTAAAGGTAATTGTACAGAAACCGTTCCTTTAAATTGAACTCTGGGATTCGCTCCTGCTCCGGCAGTTTGCAGACCGATTTGACCAAAGAGCTGTGGGGTGTTCAGTAATAATATTGGAATAGCTATTGAGTTGGCCAAACTGGCATTTTGTGATGTTCTTGCATCCAGAAATGTGCTCATCAATCTACCTCCTAATGTTGGGATAGGATAGTATATTCGTAGCGTACTATTGTGTTTGGACTTCTAGCCAACAACTCACCAAAGCTATCATTTAATTACACTATTGTAGGAAGAACCTATTAAACAGCGATATGGTATATATGACTACATTCCGGACTCTTATATTGGAACGATATGAAAATTTTGTTATGCTACATATGTTAGATTACTAGATTCTGTTCAAAACACGATTCTACTATTATGTACGGAGTTGGAGGACACAAACGATGCTTATTAAAAGAGCAGGAAAAATCGCTGCGGTTACTGTAATTGCTCTCTCTATTCTTGGAAGTACCCCCAATATCGGTGGAGCCTATGCTGCCCCGGCCATCTCAGTTCAATTGGATGATGTGCCCCTGAAATTTGATGCAGCTCCACGAGTTGATAAAGGTGTCACTTATGTTCCGTTTCGGACGGTCGGTGAAGCCCTAGGTATTGATATTACCTGGAACAGCAAATCACAGACTGTAAAAGCAACGAACACGGTGAAAGGACAAACTACCGAGGTACTATTACAAGTTAGCAGCACCACAGCGACCGTAAATGGAAAAAAAGTTACACTCTCAGCTGCACCCGTTCAGCGGGAGGGCCGCGTACTTATTCCACTAAGTTCGTTCAGTAACCAATTCGGTGTACAAGTAAGCTGGAATCAAGCAACCAAGACGGTCTCCCTTGTCTCCCCACAACGCGAGATGCACCTGAGAGCCTTCTATGCATTGCAATCCTTTCAAGAAAAGGACCTTATTACTTCCTTGAATTCCGTAGCCTTTGGCTGGAGCCGCATTGATCGTGAAGGTCAGTTTACGCTCCAAGGGGATGAGTACCGCCTCCCTGCTGCTGCGGGTGATATTACACCGCAGTCCATCGTTGATGACGCAGCAGATCAACAGATCCAACCACAGCTCATGGTGTATGCATTGGACGGAAATGGCGAACTGACCAAAGTTCTGAGCGACAAGAGCCTGCGGCTGAAATCGATTGAAGGTATAACTGCTGCTGTCACGGAGCATGGTTTTGGCGGAGTTGTTCTGGATTTTGAGGGACTGGGCTTTAAACTGGATGCGGTAGAACAACAGAAGCTGCTCAATGCTTACGTGAAACAACTAAAGAGTTCCTTGCCCCAGGACACAGCTTTATCTCTAGCGGTACCGCCGCTAAATAGTGCTTATAAAGGTTATGATTACAAAACACTTGCCTCTATTGCAGATGATCTTATCATTATGGCCTATCAGTATAATCCGGTTGGCACCAAATCTCAGGTACCTGAGCCAAATAGTCTTGTAGATCAGGCAATTCAATTAGCCATACAGGCCGGTGTCCCAAAGAGTAAACTTCTGCTCGGTATCAGTCTAAGCAGTGAAACGCCGTCCTCTGTTGATGATAAGCTGGGTCTCGCCAAACGTTATGACCTCAAAGGAGCCGCGTTCTGGCGTCTGGGTCTGTTCCGTTCCTACAATACGAAAATGGAAGATGCCGTAAATGCTTCTGTGATCAAAGAGTAAACTTTCTAACTGGCTACAACTTAAATAAAAGAAGGACCGCGCCTCTGGTACGCAGAGACTTGGTCCTTCTTTTTCCCATCATCTTATTTTATAAATTTATCCACACTTCCAAATATAAGCTTCACAAACTGGGTAGGACCAGGCAAACGGGGCTGAAAGAGAAGAATGATCCCAATTACTGCCGCCACAGCAGTAAATCCCGCGCTCACTATTCTGGCTCGCTTCTCTTTGCTGCTCTTCCACTCTCCATACACTATCGCAGTCGCCAGCATCAATATTCCAAGGATTGAGCCTAGTTTCATTCAATCACCTCTCTTCCAGGCTTGTACAGGAGCCGATTCTGTTCAACTTTCGTCCTCATTAGGTATCCCCTGTGGTCCTGTTGATTTTCCGGTACGTACTACATGTGCATCTACGTTGACTTCCACGTCCATATCAGGATAGATGGTTTCCCAGTTCTTCTCCTGCGCTTTCCATTGATGCGGGTAATATCTGCGAAATTCAACTGCAAATTTGAAGAAATCGGAGCGCAGCTCTTTCTGGGACATGACTAAAGCATCATGAGCCAAAGATGTGAGTTTAGCCGACCATTCCTTTTCCAGTTTAGTTAATACAGCGGGATCAGTCAGATTGGCATCCGTCGTATTTAACACCACTTCTCCCCTGGTTTGGATGTCGACCTTCATACTCCACTGTTTGTTTACAATTCGCGGCTTCAAGGAGGTTTTATTTTCAATGAGTCTTATCGAAAAAGAACCCTTTAACGGCTCAAACTCAACGGGCATGATAATGCTGTTCAGTTCTTTTGCAAGTAGTAATACACCTACGCTTAGTGGTTCTTTGACCGTCTTGACATAACGATCCTTCTTATACATACTCAGACCTTTCACATATGGCGTAGTCGTCAGTTTATCCTGATCGGGCTCCGGGGGTAAGATTAACATGCGAGACAAAATGGCTGAACTGCTCGGACCTTCAATAGATTTAGCCAGTTCAAGCGCAGTAACACGTGTACCTAACTTCAGATTGGCCATCTCACGTAGCGATTCAGCAGAACTTCGCTCCAGTGGATCAAGTAACGCAAGGATATCTTTCGCAGCCTTTTCGCTGGAAAAGACATATGCATGCTCCCTGAACTGAGGGTAACGCAGGAAGAAATCGATATACTCGCGGATACCGCGTTTGCCTGCTTGCTCACTGATGATTATGACTTCGCAGTGGCCCCAGAACATATTCCGGGGAACTTTACGTTGTAACCGATTCAATGCCTCTGCAATTGTACGTCCTTCCGCTGTTCGAATCATTGTTACCCCGCTTGGACTGCCTCCACTCCCACTACTATCTCCTGCACTCGCCTTCCGCGGAATGAAAATCTGTGAAGTCAAATGTACTTCACCATCTTCATAATCTATCCCTGTAGCCAGCACGATAGCCAAATCGTTAATCTCGATGCGATCCCAGCATCCACTTAAAAGCACACAACACAATATTGGCATTAGTAGTACTCTATATATTCGCAAGTGCTCCTCCCCCATCAATCAGGTGTTCGCTCGATTCTTCCGAAAATGTGCCCACCCTTTCTTCAGCCATGCGACACCGTAGATCATAGCCGGAAGGATTAATAAAATGCTGATCGTATACAAGTTGGCTGAAGCGCTAACCAAACTGGAAATACCGGATCCACCGGACACAACCCAGTAAGCAAATATCATGCACAGGAACGAAAGTGGACCAACCACAGGTTTGTAGTCTCGCAAACCAAACCATTCCGCGGTTGATGTAGCAAAGATATATAGAAAAACGGAAATTTTAACGAAAATACCGAAAATCCAGATAGCAATAATAAGGGATTCGATATGCTGTAGAAAGTCCGCAATGGTTATGTATCTTGCTGCGATCATGACCGGAAATACAAATGTATCCGTCAAATCACCAATTAAAAACAGGCAAAACAGATTGGTAACCGTCATTGCAGTTGTCGTAAATACAAGGGATCCAAGCATGACCCGGGTTATTCGTTTTTTTTCATTCACATAAGGTAGCAGAAAAGCCAGCACGATATATTCACTAAACCATGCAGCAGGTGCAGCAGCCCCCGTAATAATGGGAATTGGACCCTTCTCCATAAAAGGAAACAGCTCGGCAGGATTCAGTTCACCAATCAGCAATATAAAGATCAAAGCCAGCAGAACGATCAACAGGGTAACAAACACCTGAGCGGTTCGTCCGACAACTTCAATCCCAAGTCTGACATTAATCGCACATACAACAACCATCGTACCCATCACAACAAACAAAGGTGTACGCGGAAGTGCATTATTAACAATGAATTCACCGTACTCCCGAATAATCAAGCCCGTCAGGTGGGGCAAAAAAGCGATATATATCAGGCCAAATAACTTGCCGGGAATCCGACCAATAATCAATACACTGGATTGAATGAGCGTTTTTCCAGGGTACAGACGATCAAGTCCAACGGAAATACCAATGGCAGCCAACCCAACGATCGAACCTATAATTGGGGTCATCCACATGTCATGTCCTGCATAGTGCATTGTAATTCCAGGCACAGACAGGATAGCCGTCGCGAGAATGGCGGGAAAGACCATAAATGCCAATTGAGTCACCGATATTTTCCCTTTGTCAGTCAACATATGTAATCCCGCTCCCTTGTTTGTGCTCGAAATGTAGATTGTTCTAGTGTGGTTTGTTCCTTGGAGATGGACGCCACCATACATCCTTAAGTTCCTTAGCCATCGTAGGTGCTACCGGTGAAAGATAAGGTGTTCCAAATGAACGAAGACTGCTTAGATGAATGACAACCAAGATGACTCCCAGCATGACACCCGTGAGTCCCAACGTTCCTGCAAGAAACATCATGGGAAAACGTAGTAGACGGGTCGCGATGCTGGCAGCATAGCGAGGGATCATGAAAGAAGCGATACCGGTAATCGCTACAATGATAATCATGGGGGCTGAGACAATTCCGGCACTCGTCGCCGCTTGCCCAATAATTAAGGCCCCCACAATACTGACCGCTGATCCGACCTGCTTGGGCAATCGGACGCCAGCCTCACGCAATGCTTCAAAGGCAATTTCCATAATGAGTGCTTCCACCAGGGCAGGAAAAGGGATCTCTTCTCTCGCCCGAGCAATACTGAGAAGTAATACGGTAGGAATCATCTCCTGATGAAACGTCGTAATCGCTACATAAGCCGATGGAAGCAGCATGGATAAAACAAAAAAAATGTATCGCAGCCAGCGTACAAAAACACTCATGAACACATTTTGATAATAATCTTCGGGGGATTGTAACATGGAAAAAATGGTCACTGGTGCGATAAGGGTAAACGGCGTTCCGTCAACGAGAATAGCAAAACGACCTTCCAGCAAGTTGGAAACAACGACATCCGGACGCTCCGTCGCAATCATCTGTGGAAATGGTGAATATCGCTGATCAACAATGCCTTCTTCAATGTACTGACTCTCCAGTACGTCTCGGAGCTTTAAATCGCCAAGTCGTGTCTCCACTTCCTTAACAAGTTTGGGATCAATAATCCCTTCCATGTATACAAGTGAAATACTGGTGTTTGTACGATCTCCCATGTTACGTGTATGAATCTTCAATGCAGGTGTCTTGAGACGTTTGCGCAGTAAAGACATATTCATGGTCAACGACTCTGTGAACCCATCCCGTGCACCACGCACGGTCGATTCAGCTAACGGTTCTTCCGTTGAACGATTTGCAGCTTGGTATAGAGGGTATGTAGTTCCTCCTATTGAACCGTCCAGCAGTAACAGAGCTTCTCCTTCAAATATGGCCTGTACTGCTTGAGTAGTCGTTTCAACTTGCTTAACAGAAGCTAGGGGAACTTGCGCAGCTTCGATTCCCATTTCCTGAAGGGGCGTTAGTACCTGTCGTTCCAGCCGTTCCGTATCGCATACACCAACACAATATACGCATAATGCTGAAGTAAGACACGCGGTTTGGAATGTATGAAATACAACGTCCGAGCAACCCGCAAAAACGGAGCGTAACATTTCTTGATCAATAACAAGTTGTCCGGTTAATGGCAGGTCCTGTTGTGTTATCGCTGATGTGTCCATGACGCCTCCCCTTTCCGTAAACGCTCCGTCCAGATATTCTCAGTTAAAGGTATCCTTTACTTATCAGATGGGATATATACGCAAAATATAGAATGCCAAAAAAGCCGCCCTCATGAGCGACTCTGATGATAAAGACCACTATTCATTCCTATGAATTCGTTGATCTTGCTCTTTGCAATTCCCTATTTTCTATTTATCCCTATCCTTTCACAGCACCCAAAGCAACACTCCCTATAATCTGTTTGGAAAATATAGAGAATACAATGATAATAGGCAGGATTGAGATCGCTACACCCAAATACAAGAGTCCATAATCCATCCCATAGTACCCCTGCACTAGCGCAACCAATACCGGAAGTGGATATTTATCCAGGGAGAAAAATAGCACCAGCGGTGTTAGGAAATTATTCCATGATCCGATAAACGTGAATATGCCAAGGGCGGCGATTGCCGGCCCCAGAATAGGCAGTACAATCTGATTGAACGTCCGGAACTCACCGGCACTGTCCACCCGCGCAGATTCAATAATCTCATCCGGGATGCTGCTCTCCATGAACTGTTTGATAAAAAATACATTAAACGCGTTAGCCGCAGCAGGCAAAATAATTGCGGCATAACTATCCAGAAGTCCCATCATGCTGAATAGTCGATATACGCCAATCAGAGCCAGTTGACCCGGTACCATCATGGTTGCTAACAGAAACAGGAACAACCCGTTTCGTCCTTTGAATTTAAATTTGGCAAATCCATACGCAGTTAAGGCCCCAATATACAGAGATAATACGGTCGATGTTCCGGCAATAAATATGCTGTTGGCAAACCCACGCCATATGTTGATTTTGGATACCATGTTCAGATAGTTATCAATCAAGAATGATCCGGGAAGAAATGTGAACGTTGAAGCAATCGTTGCATTGTTATGTGTGGAATAGATAAGCATCAGATAAAATGGAATAATGCAGAGCACGGCAAGACCTGTCAGCAACAGATAGATGATGATTTTGCCTGCCGTCAGGCCCCTTGTATTGGCATATTGCTGAATCGCCGCATTTGGTTGTTCAACTGATTTTGCAGTTTGCATAAGAACTCCCCTCCCTATGAACGGCTCTTCCGCTTGGTCATGATGAAGGATGCAACGGACAACAATATGATGATAATAAACAGGCAAAATGCGATGGCAGCGCCGTAACCAAATCGTGTGCTCTGAAATGCTACATTATAGAGATACATAATGCTCGTCATGGCTGCTCGGTCAGGACCGCCATTGCCGTTGGTTAGTGTAAATGGCTGATCGAAAATCTGGATGCCACCAATAATGGATGTAATCATCTGAAACAGAATAATTGGACGGAGCATCGGCACGATAATATGAATGAAAATATGTTTCTTTTTCGCGCCATCCATCTGTGCAGCTTCCAGCAATGAAGGATCAATGCCCTGAAGACCTGCAAGGTAGATGACCATGGAATAGCCGAAGTATTGAAAAAACAAAATGGATGATACAATCAGACGCATAAACCAGGGATCATTTTTCCAGTTAATTGGATCTTGTATTATACCGGTCTGCACCAAAAAATGATTCAGTCCGCCAGACTGCCAGTCAAAAATCAAGCTCACAAGCAATCCAAGTGATGCCGCCGTAACGATGTTGGGAAAAAAGTATACGGCTCTGAAAAAGTCCCGTCCTTTGAGCATCTTATCATTCAAGATAAAAGCCAACACAAGTGAGATTGTGAGCTGTGGAACTACAGATACGCCCCAGATGAATAACGTATTAAACAAGGTTTTGTAGAACAACGGATCTTGTAATACGGCAACGTAGTTACCGAGCCCTACAAAGTCAGGTGTCGTGATCCCATCAAAGTTGGTGAAACTGATGTAGAGGGAATATAAAATGGGATACAGCCCAAAAGTGGTGAAAATAATAAAAAACGGAGCAATGAAATAGTAGCCGTAATGGTCCTTGCGAATCGTTTTGGCAAACATGTTCTATCCCCCCAGTTATCATCGGATGTGTATATTCAATCGCTTACTTCTAGGGCGTGTCTGAGAACTCCGAAGGAAGCAGATTTTGCCGAATTTTCGTTCCAAGCAAGAAAGTTTTCCGCAGGCGTGCCGGGGCACGTCAAGGGAAAGTGACGCAGCAGGGGGCGAAAAGGCGGTAAAAGATGCACTTCAGCGAGTTTTGAGACACGTCCTAAGCTAATCCACCTCCAGCTCCGGAAATCTCAAGGTAACATCACGTTTGATTCGCTTTACGACTTCTTCCTTGGTCTGAATGTCCTTGTTGAGATATAACTGGAGTACAATCTTGTAGATATCATTGTTAATCGTGGCATCATATTTGGTGCGTTCGTATACAGGTACCCGTTTTGCGGCCTCCGAGAAAAACTCGAAATGCTTTTGTCCTCCCAAATAAGATGATGAGAGAGACGGGGCAAGTTCATCATTCACAACCATGTTGCTGGTGAAATAATCCTGCTCTTTCGCTAACTCGGATAGAAAATCGTGGTCAAAATTATAAAACTCAATAAACTTCCAGGCCAAATCCTTTTTCTCACTTTTACTGTACATCGCGATATAGGTTCCACCTGAACTAAAGGCTGACGGTCCCTGGGCTAAACCCCACATGCCTTCGGTATCCGGAGCGTTTGCCTTGAACGTATATTGCAAACCCCAGGTTGCCCCGGGATAAAACATGACCTCTCCTTTTTGCATGGATGCAGCGTAACCGGCACTTCCATCTTCATACTCGGCAAGTACATTCCGCTCACGTGCTTCACGTACAAGATCAAGCACTTCCAAGTACGTTGGATCGATGACAAGTTTGCCGTCCTTCACCCAAGGTATACCATCATATGAATTCGATATAGCATTCCAATTCGCCAATGCATGTACTTTATTCCCGCTAAGTTGCTGTACCTTCTCTCCAATCTCGAAGATCTTCTCCCATGTATCGATCTGTGAACCCACCTTCTCAGGATCATCGGTGCCCAGATATTTCTTCGCCAGATCCCGACGATAGTAGATGCCCCCTGGTGTTCCCTGATAACCTATCGCTCTGACATTTCCCTCACTGTCCTGTTCATTGGCCTGAACAAAAGCATATTGTTCCTGGATAAGTTCATTGGCGTTATACGGCGAAGCTGATAAATTCTCCAGATATGGAACGTCAATCAGCTCTCGAATATTCGCATTTTCAATCATAAATACATCTGGAGCCTTCGAGGTTGTCTGTAGCGCAGATTTCAGCTTGGTGATATAGAAATTACCGGGGATGTTGACAAAGTTCACTTTGATGTCAGGATATTTCTGTTCGAATTTCTCGATGGCGTACCCTGCTTCATCCGTAAAACTCCACACGGTAATCTCCTGTTGCTTGGTTTGACTCGATGGACTGAACTGACAACCAGCTAACAACATCGCTGCACATACTAATACAATAGTTGGCTTAAACCACTTCTTCATAGGCCCCCTCCTTCAAAAAGGAAACGCTTACAATTTATTAGATTATATTGATTTTGGAGAGGGCTTTCTCCACAAATATTGTGCATTACCCTCCATATTTTGTGATATTCGTACGATGTTTCTTACGAAATTCGGAGGGTGTGCAGTCATTATATTTTTTGAAAAGACGATTATAGGAGTTAACATTGTTAAATCCGTGTCCGATCGCAATCTCCAGAATCGTATCCTGACGGAACAATAAAGCCCACTCGGACTTGATAATTCGAAAATGATTCAAGTATTCCATCAGTGTTACTCCCTTGATCTCTTTAAACAGCTTGCAGACATGGAACTTGCTGAATTTAATATGTTCTGCCACCTGTTCCAGCTTAATTGGCTCAGCATAGTGCTCCTCCAGGTATTCACAGACCGATTCAAGGAATTCAAATTTTTTGGAAGAAGTACATGCCCATCCTGAAGATGAAGATTCATCGGTGGTAACCGGTACTTTGGTACGTAATAAAAGTATGATGAGATCATACAACCTAGATACCATTAACCATCGGTATCCCGGCTTCTGATTTTTCTTCTCGGTAATGATGTCATCTATATATAGAGTCAGATTGCTCTGACTTCCCGTATTCGAGGGAATAACTGTTGTTTTGTTGAAAAGTTGTCCGAGATCCTGAATTTCGGCTTCGGTCGTGAAACTCCCGGTTAATAATTCGAGTCGGAACAAAATAATGGTCAAATGTTCGGTCCCCGGCAAAAAGCAGTGCACATCCCCTGGTTTGATCAGTAACACATCCCCCTTTTCTAACTCACACACGTGGTCGTTCACGCCAATTCTGGCGCTCTTACCATTGACGAGAACCAGTTCAACCTCATCATGCCAGTGTGCAGCATAATTGAACTGATTTCCTGTATGAATTACCCGAATGGGAAAACCTTCTTGCATATGGCCTGTCTCCAAAAAAGTGGGTACGCCCATCGTATCAACCTCCATTTATTTCCAATGCAAAATACTCCTCATCTTTATATTATGCATTAATGGCTACTCTCCTTTCTTTTTAAGAATTTAAAATTCTATAGAATGCAAAAAAACTCCTCAACTCAGGTTGAGGAGCCGAACAGAATCACGTTCCACGCATTGGATGTCCAGTGTATATAACGTCTCTACGCTCTCTCCATTCAGCAGTTGGAAGAGAACATGACCTGCAAGCTGGCCTGCATCCCTCTTCGGCTGACGAAATGTGGTTAGAGGTGGATTCATGTACTGAGATGCAGGTATATTGTCAAAGCCAATTACGGATAACTGCTCAGGTATTGAGATATCATGCTCCCTGAAGGCTTCCAAGCCGCCGATCGCCATCTCATCATTTGCAAAAAATACAGCGGATGGCAACTCTCCTTCAAGCAGTTTCTTGGCTGCATCGTACCCATCTTGCTTCATGTATTGTCCGCCAATTTTCCATTCGGGGTTCTCTTCAATGCCTGCCTCCTTCAAGGCTTTCAAATAACCTTGATAACGATGGAGATTACATTCCGATTGTGATGGGCCACTAATATAAGCTATAGTCCGATGCCCTTTATCGATCAGATAACGGGTAGCCAAGTAACCACCTTGCGTATCACTCATCAAAACCTTTACAATATGTTGAGCATCCAGATCCCGATCCATGACAACAATCGGAAACCCTGCTTCAGATGCTTCAATCAGCAACTGATCTTGAATATTCTGAGCAATAACAATAGCTCCGTCAATTCTTCGTTCACGAATGTAACGATGGGCTGTCGACTTCTCTCCACCCAACGAACTACATACGATCATATCGTATCCATGACTCATAACGACGGTTTCTATTCCGTTCACCAAATCCGAGAAATACGGGCTGGACATGTCATGGACAATAATACCAATGGTTTGTGTACTATTTCGTTTTAATTCCGATGCAGGACCATGCCTAACATAATTGAGTTGACTCGCTGCCTCAAGCACTCGAAGTCTTGTCGGCTCACTTACATTCCCTTTATCGTTGAGTACGCAAGATACGGTCGAACTGGCTACACCAGCCATCTTGGCTACATCTTTAATCGTTGTCATCATATATACTCCTCAAAAACAGTTTCATCTGTTTAGTTCATTATGGCAGTAACACAGCAATACACACGGGATAGTTCACTAGCATTTTAACACGTCAGTCCAGTCATGTCTCTTAGCAAAACATCAACTACGATAAAACATATTAAAGAAACCGAGGTGCCTTCATGAGATTTAATGAATATGTAATAGGTCAGCGTTACGAAACCACATCTTTGGCATTATCCAAGAGTGATATTATTGAGTTTGCCACAATCTATGATCCACAGTACATGCATTTGGATGAGGAAAAGGCCAAACAAGGCCGATTCGGCAGTTTAATTGCTTCTGGCATGCAAACGATGAATATCTCCTTTAAATTATGGATTGAGGTTGGGGTCTATGGAGAGCATGTCGTGGCGGGCACTGGAATGAATAACATTCAATTCCTGAAACCGGTCTTTCCGGATGATGAACTTCATGTCATTGCAGAAGTCATTGGGCTGACTCCCAGACGAAAAGGAAATGGGATTGTTACAGTGCTGCTGAGTACTTTCAATCAGAAGAATCAAAAGGTATTTCAGGCAGAATTAAGTGCTTTAATCGATAATTAAGGCTGAGAAAAAGCTCAAAAAAGCCGCCAATTGGCGGCTTTTCGTAGATATATCACATTGAAGCATTTTTAAGCGTTATATCCTTTCAATACCTGCCCCAAAATCTCTACACCCTTGACAATCTGTTCGTCTGAAGGGGTTGAGAAATTAAGTCTGATGGCATTACAAGGGTCTTGCTCGTTCACCAGGAATGCATTTCCCGGTACAACCGCAACCCCTTGTGCTGCCGCTGTCTTGGCATAATCAAGCATTGGCACATGTGCTGGCAGATCACACCAGAGGAACAGTCCACCATCCGGTTGGGTATAGGTAATGGACTCACCCATATGCTCTTGCAGCTTGTCCATCATCAATGTTGCTTTTCTCCGATAGACCTCACGAATGCTGTTAATGTGCCCCGCGTAATCATACTCTGTCATGAACTTATATGCCAGAATCTGTGGAAGCATGGCCGTATGTACGTCTTCTCCCTGTTTGGCAACAACCATCTTCTCCACGACTTCATGGGGCGCTTGTACAAAACCAACGCGCAGTCCTGCCGACAAAATTTTGGAGAATGATCCAACATAGATGACCAGACCCTCATCATCCATAGACTTGATGGTTGGCACATCGTCTCCATTGAATCGAAGTTCTCCGTACGGGTTATCTTCCAAAATCATAACGCCATACTTCTTAGCCAGCTCGTATATGGCCTTACGTTTTGCAAGACTCGTTGTTACACCGGTAGGATTCTGGAAACTTGGGATCACGTAGATCATTTTCACATTAGGCTCCGTTTGCAGCGCCTGTTCCAGCTTCTCGATATCCATACCGTCCATCTCCATCGGAACACCTGCAAGCTTTGCACCAGATGCCCGGAAGGAGTTCAGGGAACCAATAAAGCTCGGGCTCTCACAGATAATCGTGTCCCCTTCATTACAGAATACTTTACAGGCCAGTTCAATCCCCTGCTGCGCTCCAGATACAATGAACAATTGATCGGATGGTTTACCTGTATCAAAACCTGTCTTCAAATGTTGAGTCAATGCTTCCCTGAGGGGAACATATCCTTCCGTAATCCCATATTGCAGAGCTGTGACGGGGTCATGCTCCAGAATGGATTGAGTGAATGTGCGAATCGCCTCAATAGGAAAGGTTTCCGGAGCAGGATTTCCCGCGGAGAATGGAATCACATTTTGCCCCGAAGAAGCCTTCAGAATCTCACGAATAATGGATGGTTGCAGTGCTGCGATACGATTGGAAAATGAATAGTTCATCTTAAATAGTGCCTCCCGACATTTCATCTGAATTAACTCTCTATCATTACATTAGATTCTATTATACGAGCATTTCCCGAATTTCCAAACTGTCTCCACAAAATTAATGCTTGTACGCCAAAAAAGAGGCCGCCGTCAGCAACCTCTTTCGCATAAGTATTGAGCAAACATTCAGCCTGTTAGCGCGCTGCGTTCATCTCGGATAGCCGTGTGGCCTTCACAACATAAGCGGCTAGACCGGGGATCATCCGAGCCAGACCAGGATAGAATTTATTGGTTTTGGCAAAAGCCAGCTTTTGAATTCTTCTTGCGCGTCTGAGCAATTGAGTGAATTCCCGGCTTGCTTCCAGCGTGTAATTACTCTGCCAATCGGCATGTTCAATGTCACCTTGCAGGTACTTGTCAGTCCACCTTGCACACAGGAGTGAGGAGCGAAGAGCAATGGACATTCCGTCTCCACATAAGGGTGGTATCATCAGCATGGCATCCCCAATATGCGGATATTGGGACCACGGCTCAGGAACGTTGGACAGATGCAAGGGCGCAATCGACACTTGCGTTCCATCTACAGGTTTTCCCTCGGCTAAACGGGCTGCCAAGCTCACGTTTGTCAGGGATGCCGCCTGTAAAATATCGTTTACAGACTTGCCACTTCCCTGGACGGTATCCAGTGTCAACAATGCGGCGACATTCACAATACCATCCTCAATCGGAGAAATGCCCACGTAACCACCCTCGCAAAAATATAACTCTACCCGTGCGGGAATCTCTATCCCGCTGAAGTGGGACTTAACGCCAACGTATACGGTTTGGTCCCGCAGATCAGGTGCGGAAGCCATCCCGCGCGGCTTTTTGGTCCCATGTGCCCCGATAACGGCTTTGGCTCTGTAGCTGATCCGCTCATCTCCCTGTTTCACCTGAACCTCATAACTGGCATCCTCAAGCTGCTCGATGCTCGTTAAGGTCGCTTTGGTCACAATCTGGGCTCCGGCCTCCAGCGCCTTCTGATGCAAAATCTGGTCCAGCTCATATCGACTTATGCCATATGCGAATCCCGGCAGCGGTGCTTCGATCACTCCGCCTTGTGGCATAACGATTTTGGCATGATCCATCGTGCTAGGTTTCTTCGACTGGTCCAGTAGGTGAATGTCCAGAACTTCTAACATCTCCTTGGTTTCGGGTGACATGAACTCACCGCAGGTTTTGTGCCGCGGGAACTCCTGGCGATCCAGCAGAAGGGTCCGATGTCCTTTCCCTGCCAGTTGCATTGCACATGTACTGCCGGCAATTCCGGCTCCGATGACAATCACATCTATCGATTTCGACACGTAAGATCACCTGCCTTTCGTGGGAATTACAACAGAATAACGGAATAAGGGCTTCCATTCATAGGTCATCGTATCATGATTGAGACGTTGTTTAAGTTCCTTCCAATCCCTCCCTGTAAAACCTTTGGCTACGGAAAGAGGCCCATCATGACGAATATAACGATTGCGCGAGATCATCCGTGTAGTAATCCAGACCGCCTTATAGGATACGGGGTGGCGGTGAATATCATTAATAACGACACCGTATCTGGATGCTCTTAGCATATGAGAAACCATATCAACCAGCTGATCTCCGTCAAAATGATGTACAAACTGGGAACCTGTCACAATATCTGCTGAAGCATCCGGCAGTTGTGTAAGATCGGCACGTTGTACCCGGACTCGGGATTCGTCACGGAATAGTTGTCTCGCTTCATCACACGCTTCTTCCGTCAGATCAACCAGCGTAATTTCAAGCTGAACACCCTGACGATCTGCCCATTGCAGTAGTTTCTGGTTCACATCTCCTGAACCTGCCCCCACATCCAGCAAGGTCAGCTTATTCGGCTTACCGACTGAGTTCCACAACTTCTCTACACCAGCCAGAGTTGGGCCAGGTGCTGCAAATATTTTGTTAAGACGTCTCAGATGTCTAAGCGCTTCACGCAGCTCCTCCCCTCCCAGAGAGAAGTCATCCATCAGTTCATCTTCCTTGGCTCGAATGGACAATGTTCTAAAAAAGGACATGATCGTGCTCCTCCATCACTGAAGATAATGAGGGGACATAAGTGAATTTCATCAACTCTGCGGTGAGTCCCGGTCCAAATGCCATGGCTACACCATCTGTGGAGGATTGACCCTGTGCCTTCATGTCCTCACGCATCGCGTTCAGTACAAACAGAATGGTATTGGAAGATAAGTTACCATACGTTCTGAGGACATCCCTGCTATACTTCGTTTGCTCGTCTCGCAACTTCATTACATTCTGCACAGAGTCCACAATCCCGCGTCCTCCCGGATGAATGGCCCATAGTTCAGGAAGCTGTTCACTTTGCAATAAGAGACGCAGTTCCTCTTCCAGATGAACACCTAACAGCTTCGGAATACGAGGGGATAGATACAGGTCATACCCCAGATTCCCCACCTCCCAGGTCATATCTTCAGTCGAATCCGGAAGAAGCACAGAATAACCCGTTCCCAGACTCAAATAATTCTTGTGCTGAGATTCTGGTGTGCCCACTACACAAGAAGAAGCAGCGTCTCCGAAGAATGAAGCTGCAAACAGCGCTTCCCGATCTTGTACGGGCTGAAAATGAATGGTGCACAACTCTACACAGACCACAAGGACCTGTGATCCGGGAGCTCCCTGCACCACATCTCGTGCCATCTGAACGGCTTTCAGCCCTGCGGCACAACCCTGAAAGATTAGCGGCAGTCGATTAACTCGGGCAGACAAACCCAAATGACGGATGAGCATAACATCAAGACCCGGCAGATATTGACCTGTGCAGCTGACCGTGATGATATGTGTGATGCTCTTTGGAGATACGCCTGAATCCTCCAGGGCTTTCTCTGCAGCCTCAACCCCGAGCGGAAGCGCCTCTCGCTTGTATGTATTCATTCGTTCTTCGGTTGTCGGGATGTCTGATCGCTCACCAGAGGGCAGATAACGGCATTCTTCGAGTGAACCCAGATAGCTCGGTTCCACGGTATATCGTGTTTCAACACCACAGGACTTGAATATTCGTCTGGCAAAACGGGCCAAATCTGGCCGATCCTGAAGAGAAGAAGCGATTAGTTCTGCAATATCTGACTGTGCTACGGGGTGAGCAGGTAGAGCCGTTCCCATGCCAAGAATCGCGATATCGGATGGACTGTTATATTGGTTCATAATAAACCTCCTGGTATTGGTCATTATTTCCTCTAATTTAACAACTCTTACCCTTAACGATATCGTTATAATCTCAATAGGGCTCCTAATCTAGTTTATTAACACATTCGCAAGCTCAGAAGCTTGGTTTCTCCAAGCCATTGAAGCAATCACACCAATGAACGAAAAAAGCCGCCATTAGGCGACTTCAAGGTAACTATATTCCTTCTAAGCGTCATTCTGATACACGTTATTTGGAAAATGCTTCTCTGATCTTGTCACTCATCAGGTACCAGGCATCCTCAGCCATCTGGAGATCGCCAAAATGCGTAAATCCATGAGCGGCTCCCTTATACTCCTTAAGTGTCACCTTCACACCGCTTGCTTCCAGCCTTGCTGCATATGTTCTTGCTTCTTGGGCCAGTGAATCTTTCTCCGCGGTAATGATCAATGCTTCTGGAAGTCCCTCTACTGATGTTGCAAGCACAGGTGAAGCCCACGGGTCTTGCGCCTCTTCTGACGTTTCAAGGTACATAGCATTGAACGTTCTGGCGATATCGGCTGGAATGGCTTCTGCAAAACTCGGTTTCTCGGCCGGATCTGTAGCCACATCCAATACGGCATAATCCATAATTTGCAGAACAATTGGCAGCTCGCTACCTCGTTGCTGATTCAGTAAACACACTGCTGCAGCAAGATTACCACCAGCGCTATGTCCCCCAATAGCGAATAGAGACGGGTTAACCGAGAAGGATTGCGGGTTGGCATGGACCCACTGTACAACGTCGTAACATTCATGAACCGCCGTTGGGAACTTGTGCTCTGGTGCAAGACTGTAATCGATATTAACGACCACACAATCAGATCGATCAGCAATCAAGCGACACCATGGATCATCCATCTCTGCTTGTCCCAAGATGAAACCACCCCCATGCATATTAAAAAAGACCGGCAGAGGCGCGGAATGCTCCCTATCCGGTGTATACACAAGTACACGTGTATCCCCTTTAGTTGTAGGAATCATGACTTCTTTTACTGTGACCGCATACGTGGAACTGGGTTGAAGAGCTGCACCTGTACCGACGACATTTTGACGCATACGTTGTACCATTGCCAATTGTTGTTGTTGATCCATAGATATCACTCCTTTAGTGGATTGCCAATACGCCTTCTTCCGTTGTCACTTTAAGTATAGATGACACTTGTCTATTCCGTCATGTGCAAATCATTTGATATGTATTGATCAACATGCTGAAACGTCAACCAAAATTACCTTCCCCTGCTCTTAATGCTTCAATGTTAACATTCAGTGCCAGGAGATTGGTTTGGGTCCGTGCTTGTTTCCTTTTTTTTGTGGAACATCATCCAGACCCCCATCAAACAAAATAAAACGCTGCACCCCATGCCAAACAAGCTACTGGTTTTTAATGCAAGAGGTGAGCCTTGCATGGTAAGTAACGTCGCTTGGGTCACCACGATGGATACCATCGCATCGGTGAAGTTAATCATTTTCAATGTAGATATGATCGGGTTATGGAGATGACGGTTCGCCCAGGTACCATACACGGCAAAAACCAGCTTGGTAAAAGCAACTGTAGATACGATATACACGATGTTACCCTCATATATGA
This sequence comes from Paenibacillus sp. FSL H8-0283, assembly GCF_045040675.1. Classification (NCBI taxonomy): domain Bacteria; kingdom Bacillati; phylum Bacillota; class Bacilli; order Caryophanales; family Paenibacillaceae; genus Paenibacillus; species Paenibacillus sp. FSL H8-0283. The sequence continues at coordinate 3,222,731 of NZ_CP150295.1, read as the reverse complement.
AGGCATCGCCGATTAGATACATTCGCAGGCAGACCATCGAATAGGACACGCCTAGTAAACACAGGAACAGACCTCCGCGCTTATATACCGTAAGTTCTAATCTATATCTTTCTTCGGGAGAGTCCATTCTCTTGGTAACTGTATATTTATGGAGCACTTGTCCTTTTGCCACACACAGAATCAGATAATATACAGCATTTGTAATGAACCATCCCGAAAGCAGATATATGCCCAGGATTAACTTGCCTATCCCTGTTACAGCATTGATAACAAGGGAAGCCACATTAAACAAGGCCGTTCGATCTTGTTTATTTCCAAGGTAATGGAACCAAATGGACTTCAAATATGTCTTCATTTTCATAGGATATTCATTCTGTTAGAGAAGCAGACCATTAGCCTTTTCACCTACCTCTTAAATGTCAATAACATGATGAATGAGGTGTAGAGAAAGTGGTATATGTTCTCCTCATTCGGCCAAAGACTCCCGAACGCTTTTTGGAAGGGATTTGACAACCATATCATACGAGTGATCGATCATGACATAGACATCTTCATCGGACAATGAACCATCCAGCGTAATGGTATTCCAGTGTTTTTTGTTCATATGATATCCTGGTCGAACCGCTTCATGCTGCTCTCTCAGGTTCTCTGCAATAATGGGATCACATTTTAAGTTTAATATCCCATTTTCTTCTTTGTCTTCGAAAAGTAATGCGAATATTTTCCCTCCGACCTTCATCGCGACTGGATCAGGCCCAAATGGATAATCCTTGGTCGCACCTTTCTTCTTCAAACTGTATTCAATCATCGTATCCTTCAAGTCAGTACCTCCCTTTCACCAGTGGACGATATAATGATACCGAATGCAAGTTCGTATGTAAATAAGCTCGTTGCACATAAAGCACATAATAAAACCTCCTCCAAATGAATGGAGAAGGTTTTATCTGGATTTATTTAGATCTTAATTGGCTCTATCATTCCTAGTTTTGCTGCTGCGGCTGAATGAGCCATGGTTAGATTTACTGCTACTACTGTTTGATCTACTGCTATTGGGTCTACCGTCGTTTGAACGACTACTGTTTGATTTACCACTCTTGGCAAACCATTCGGATTTGGGCTTGCGTGCCGGGTTAGCTTTGGACTTCGCCGGTTTGCCTGCAGCCGATTTGTTGAACGAAGGTTTACTGCCTGATGCTTTGCTGGTTTTATCAAACACAGGTACACCTGTCATTGGATACGGATGACCTTTCACTTCAGGAATCGTCTTTTTGATTACTTTCTCGATATCCTTCAGGAATGGAAGTTCGTCCTTCTCGCAGAACGAGATGGCCATCCCGCTTTTGCCTGCTCGACCTGTACGGCCAATACGGTGAACATACGTTTCCGGAATGTTAGGCAGGTTAAAGTTAATGACATGTGAAAGTTCCTCTACGTCAATTCCTCTTGCCGCGATATCCGTCGCAACTAATACACGTGTTGCACCACTCTTGAAGTTGTTCAGTGCCCGTTGTCTCTCGTTCTGAGACTTGTTGCCATGAATAGCCTGTGCCGTAACATTCGCTTTGGCCAAATCACGTGTAACCCGGTCAGCGCCGCGCTTCGTGCGTGTGAACACCAATGCCGTGACGATGGATTTATCCTCCAAAATTTGGTTCAACATATGTTGCTTCTTGCCGTTCTCCAGCAAATAAATAGACTGCTCAATGCGGTCTACCGTTGAAGATACCGGTGTGATTTCTACTTTGACTGGATCAACCAGCAGGGTTTTAACCATTTTGGTGATTTCAGGAGGCATCGTAGCTGAGAAGAACAGCGTCTGCTTTTTGTTCGGCATTTTGGCAATGATTCTTTTCACATCATGAATGAAGCCCATGTCTAACATCCGGTCTGCTTCATCCAGAACGAGAATCTCAACCATCTTCAGATCAATACGTTTCTGGTTAATCAGATCGTTCAATCTACCAGGCGTTGCGATAATAATATCTGCACCTTGATTCAACGCACGCTCTTGCACTTTTTGCGAAACGCCGCCAACGATTGCCGTACAACGAATGTCCGTATACCGGCTATATACCTTGATATTATCCGCGATCTGAATAGCCAGTTCTCGTGTTGGTGTCAAAATTAATGAGCGAATATGTCGTGCGGACTTCGATCCTTGCCCTTTGGATCTTTCGCTTAATAATTGAATGATCGGCACTGAAAATGCTGCCGTCTTGCCTGTTCCTGTCTGTGCACATCCCAGCAGATCTCTGCCAGCTAATACAGCTGGTATGGCCTGTTCCTGTATAGGGGTAGGATTAGTATAGTTTGCTTTGCTTAACCCTTCCATAATAGAGGGGATAATATTTAAGTCCTTAAATGTCATGTTGTCTCCTTCATTTACGCACATCTATCAATAAGACGCATCTTTTATTTCACACGTAACGTATAAGGATACCATTAAAAACGCAATTTGTACATTATCTTTTTAAAATCACTTTGTTTAACTGACCAATTTAAGACCAACTGCCGATCCGAGCACCATAGCGATAAACAGAATTCTTAGGGCATTTCGAGGTTCTCCATAAAACACCATGCCCAGAATGGCACCACCGGAGGCTCCGATTCCCGTCCATACGGCATATGCTGTCCCCATCGGAAGAGTTTCCATTGCAATGGACAGGAACATGAAGCTTAAACCAAACCCGACTACCAATAGAACCAGTGAAATGAGATTACGGTCTTTGTGCAACTTGTTTATCATCAGCACTCCGATCATCTCAAATATACCTGCCAAGATAAGAAATACCCAGTTCATTATAGCTGCACCTCCTTATTCTTCTCTTTGCTCAGCATTTTAAGACCAATTACGCCAAGTAAAAGTACACCAATGAGTACCATTTTTCCGGTTTGAACAGTCGCATTAAACAGAACAATCTCTGCAAGTACCGTGCCAGCGGTACCCAGGCCAACAAATACGGCATACACGGTTCCCACAGGCAGTGTCCGCGAAGCTGCAATCATCAAGGAGAAACTAATGATAATTGCAACCAACGTAAACCCCCATTCCAGCAGACCACTGGCATGTTTCAATCCAATGACCCAACCCACTTCAAACAACGCAGCAATTACAACCGACATCCACGTTTTATTCATTCTTGTAACACTCCTTCTCTACTACATTTTTTGTACAACCCGTAAGGTACATTAGCGAAAAAACAAAAAAAGCCCGGGAAACAAACTGCATGTAGCAGTTCATCTCCCAGGCTTTTATCCCTCCGTGGCACAACCAACAGGTTGCGGGTTTTCTCTCGGACCAGACCGACATATCCATCGCGGAACCCTAGAAAACCTGTTTTTATTCTAATGTGTCTCCAATTATACACACTTCCACTATCTTGGCAACCCCGTAAGTGTGATCACGCCATTTATTTGATAATCAAACCCATTAATCCTACAAATGTGGCGGCTTGATGTGGTGAAATCACACAACCGTTGAGATCTTCCATGGTCAGCACCAAGGAGTCAAATTCGCAATCGCTAAGATCCAAATCCTTCATTTTGGTCCCCGTTAAGGAAGCTTGGTCGATGTTACATTGACTGAACTCCATTTTTTGCAGTGCCAGATAGGCAAAGTCCGCACCAATCAATGTACATTCCGAGAAGGAGACCTGTTTCAGATGGGCAAAACGGAAATTGCTGTAGTCGCCTAGACCATGAAGGAAACTGACATTTTGCAATCGGCTATTGGAAAAATCCGTTCCGACAAACTTGCAGTTATGCCATTCGATCCGGTGCATGAAGGCACTTGAGAGATTGACATTGGAGAAGTCGCAGTGTTCAAAGCGAACATCTGTGAATTCAAATTGTTCCAAGGTAGACTCCGAGATGGTCACATGTCTAAATACAACATTTTCAAAGGAAACCTTACTCGCTTCCTGTTGATCCAATGTAATGTTCTCGATCAGTTTGTGTTTGTACTCCACTTTGGATTCCAGGAATGCAATCGTTTCCGGTTCGAGCAACTGCTCCTGAATCTTGGGTTTGTCCATTTTCATCCCGTATTCCCCTATTCCTTAATAGCTACAACTCGCAGTCGGCTTCTGTCCAGATACCACTGTCCATCCCGCATCAGTTGTGGCTGTACTTTTTTCTCAACTGCTTCCATAATAACATCCTGTTCCGCAGGTGTGATACCACTGAATAAATACTCCGCGAAGCTGGTCAACCACTTTCTGGCACCTGGCTTGAACGGGGTAAATTGATCCACATGCTGAGCCAGACTAACTCGAAATCCGTGTTGCTCCAGAAGATTAGCATATTCGCCAATGGTCGGGTGATACCACGGATTCCGTCCTTCCCATTTGTATCCACGGGCATCCAGTTCTTCCTGTACCGCTGTAATTAATATAGCCGTGTTACCATTTGCAGCAAACTCAACCACGAATCGCCCGCCCCTCTTGAGCGCTAACTGTATTGATTGTACTACAGCTGGAGCATCCTTTATCCAATGCAGAACGGCATGAGAGAAGACCGCATCAAACGGTTCTTCTGTCCGATAATGACAAGCATTTGCTACTTGAATATTCATATCAGGGTATTTCTGTTTAGCTTGCCTAATCGTCTCTTCTGAAAAATCTATACCTGTTGGCAGCGCTCCTGCGGCTGCAATTTTGGCTGTCAGTTCGCCATTACCGCAACCTACATCAAGAATACGTTCACCTTGGGATGGCTGGAGCAATGATAAGATAGGTGTGCCCTGTAACGTAGCAAAAGGAGCGGAATGACCACTCGATGATTCGTTCACTTGACCGGATGAATGTCCGTTATTCATAGATTATAATCTCCTTCTCAATTAAGGATCTAATGTACCTATAATAACTTTAATATAAAGGAACTGTCAATTCACTTATCAGATCACTATAAAAAAAGCCGCCGAATGGCGACTTTAACATTAAGAATTCGGATCAACTGAGATTTTGTTAGCCCACATATTCCATATTTCACACTCTCCTTGAATTTGTTCTGTAAACTGATGTTGTCTCGACCTCTTCGGTAACTAGCTCTAACCAGCATGTAAAGTATATCTCTCGATGTACGGAATTTTCTTCATACTTAATTTGTGATTCGAGCCTGTCAATTAATATTTGCCTCACATGGTTTGATAACCACTTCATCACCTTGTTCACCCAACTTTTTAAATAAACTTTAATCGCTTGGCTCTGTTAACATACTCTTAGTATGCCGAGTCATGGGCTGCAAGCGGTATATCAATCGTCTTAATTGATTGCCTGATCCTCTCAGGCCCTCTTCCAATTACCTGATTGCTTCCATGAATCTCCCGGTCATCGGGCAGATTATCAAGGCATCCGCCGATGCACCCTACTTAAGTCTCAAACTCGAATTCACACCGAACCAAATTCTCGAAGTACTTAACGAATGCAATATCAAGGTAACATTCAACGAAAACGCCAGACGAGCCATGTTTGTAGGTCAGATGGAATCGTCCATTCAGGACGCTGTACTCCGACTTGTTCGATTGCTGGATACGCCGGGAGAGATTCCGTTTCTGGCTCCGTTGTACGTTAAAGAAATCCTGTTCCGTCTCCTTCAAGGGCCTTACGGAGGAGAACTGGCGCAGATTGCGGTTGAAGGTAGCAGCACTTATCGGATCAGAGAAGCGATTGAGTACATCGTTCATCATTGGGAACAGCCATTTCGCATTGAAGATCTGGCTGAGACCGCCAGCATGAGCGTCTCTTCATTCCATCGTCACTTCAAAGAGATCACAGCTATGAGCCCATTACAATTCCAGAAACAATTAAGATTACAGGAAGCCCGGCGACTTCTGATGGCCGAATCTGCCGATGCGGCAGATGTAGCGTTCCGGGTTGGTTACGAGAGTGCTTCTCAATTTAGCCGCGAATATGCACGCATGTTCGGTGCCCCGCCAAGAGCCGATATCCGACGGCTGAAAGAGAAATATGACATGGCCTTGAGTGAGTAACCTAGTATGTACTCTCTATCTCACAACTATCACACAAAAGGCAAACCAAAAAAGGACAACCACAATGAGTTGTCCTTTTTTCAGTATCAAAATTCTGCGTAATATCTTTTGGATTTTTTAAAAATACTCGTATTCATGAAAGGAAATCGGAGCTGTTCTCCTTAATTAATGAACAAGATTAGACCAATGCTTCGACCCGTTCTGGCACGTGGATCTCTTCGTGCAATAATTGAGTGATGTCACGAGTCAGTGCATCCACATTTTCCTGCTGCGTTGCCCAGCTGGTACAGAAGCGCACCGCACTATGTGTATCGTCAACCTTTTCCCAGAAGGTGAACGTATAACCGTTGCGTAATTTCTCAAGCAAACGATCAGGCAGAATCGGAAACTGCTGGTTGGTTGGTGAATCGTACAGGAAGCGTACCCCCTGCTGTTCGAGTGAGTCATGAATTCTCAAGGCCATATCTACGGCATGGCGAGAAATATCGAGGTACAGACCATCTTCGAACAACGTTTCGAATTGGATACCTAGCAATCTGCCTTTGGCAAGCAGGCCACCTTTTTGTTTGATCATATAACGAAAATCAGGTTTCAGTGCATCATTCAGGATAACAACCGCCTCTCCCATCAATGCGCCAATCTTGGTTCCCCCGATGTAAAATACATCACACAAACGTGCAAGGTCAGCAAGTGTCATATCGCAATCTCGGGAGGCAAGTGCATATCCAAGGCGTGCTCCATCCACGAAAAATGGAAGACCACATGCTCTGCTCACTGTATGCAATGCTTGCAGTTCTGCCTTGCTGTACATCGTTCCATTCTCCGTTGGTTGGGATATGTAGACCATTCCTGGTTGAACACAGTGTTCCGGCGACGACTCATTCATGTGCGCATCGTAGACTGCTCTAACCTGCTCAGGCGTGATCTTTCCGTCCTCGCTTGGAACTGTGAGTACCTTATGTCCCGTAGCTTCAATAGCTCCGGTTTCATGAACCGCAATGTGTCCCGAGGACGCAGCAATCACACCTTGATATGGACGCAAAATAGAGGCAATCACCGTTGTATTTGTCTGTGTACCACCAACCAGGAAATGAACATCAGCTTGCTCATTGTCACAAGCCTGACGAATAAGCATTCTCGCCCGTTCGCAGTGTCCATCCGTGCCATACCCGCTCGTCTGTTCCATATTGGTTTCCATCAGTCTTTGTAAAATGCGTTCATGCGCACCTTCGTTATAATCACATTCAAATCGTATCATCGTGTTGTCTCTCCTGCCTTCTTGTTCAACTTCTCTTGTATGTTCATCATGGAGGTGTATACCTCTTGAATCTCTTCTTCATTCAATTCTTGCATCAGCTTCAGGATCTGTTGATCGGATCGGTCATTCAATTGGGCATACAGTTCCTCACCCTTGGCTGTCAGACGAATCAGACTGACCCGGCTGTCGGCCGCAGAATCCACTTTCACCAGCAGTCCTTCCTTGGACAGCTTGTTCACAATTCGGCTCATGTAACTGCGATCAATGGTCAGTGTATCTACCAGATTGTTCGCAATGCTCTCTCCCCGAATTCCAATCTCAATAATGACTCGTACTTCTGCAAACGAATACCCTGTTCCAAGAATATGCTTATCGAGTACACCAAGTATGTTGGTATAAAAACGGTTAAAACGTCGCATGTCAGCCAGTATATCTGGATTTATGTACTGAGAGTCGATGTCAAACCCTCCTTTTTAGTGGACATTGTCAACATTATAATAATCACGTTAGTGGACGTTGTCAACATTATATTTTACATAGCATTTTATAACTTCATTTTTAATATCCAATCAATAAAAAAAGCCGCGCATATGCGCGGCAAGGTTGTTCTGTCATCGGAGTGGCTAGTGTAAATTCAATTTACATGGATTAAGAGTGACTATATTGCACCTGATGAAGACGGCTGTATATCCCTCCAGCGGCGACCAACTCCTCGTGGTTACCCTGCTCCGCGATACCATCTGTGTTTACTACGATAATTCGATCTGCATTCTTGATAGTTGTCAGTCTGTGTGCAATCACAAGTGTAGTTCTACCCACCGACAACTCTGCGAGTGATTGCTGGATCAGTGCTTCCGTTTCCGTATCCAGCGCTGAGGTCGCCTCATCCAGAATAAGAATGGGTGGATTTTTCAAGAACATACGAGCAATAGATAACCGTTGCTTCTGTCCTCCGGATAGCTTGACTCCACGCTCGCCAATGACCGTATCCATGCCATCAGGCAACGTGAGAATCAGTTCCTCCAATGAGGCACGACGGGCGGCATCCCAGATTTGTTCATCCGTTGCACTCAGATCACCATAAGCAATATTCTCCTTAATGGTACCCGAGAACAAAAATACATCCTGTTGAACGATTCCGATATGCTTGCGCAAGGATTGAAGCTTAACGTTACGAATGTCGACGCCATCCACAGTGATACGTCCCTCTTCTACCTCATAGAATCGGGGCAACAGGCTACAGATTGTCGTTTTGCCTGCACCCGAAGGTCCAACAAAAGCAACGGTTTCCCCTGGTCGAACAGACAGACTGATATCACTTAGAATACGCCGACTGGATTCATAACCAAACGAGACGTTCTCAAAGCGAATATCACCCTTCACACTTTCGAATTCAACGGCGTTTTTGCTATCCGCAATCTCAGGTTCTGTATCAATGATCTCCAGATAACGCTTGAAACCAGCAATGCCCTTTGGATAACTTTCAATGACGGCATTGATTTTCTCGATCGGGCGGAAGAAGATATTGGACAGAAGCAGGAAGGCCATAAAGTCACCCATATTGATTCTGCCATCGATATAAAACCAAGCCCCACTGATCATGACAAACACCGTAACCAGTCGCATCATCATATAACTGACCGAGATACTTTTTGCCATCGTTTTGTAGGCAAGCAGTTTGGTTTTACGGAAATTCTGATTGTCCACTGCAAAAAGTTCTTTCTCATGTTCTTCGTTGGCGAACGATTGCACAACACGCATACCGCCGACGTTGTCTTCAATACGCGCATTGAAATTGCCGACGTCTCCGAAAAGTCGCCGATACGTCTTTGTCATGCGACCACCAAATACGATAATGACCCAAGCCATAATTGGGATAATGATAAAGGTAAGTAGCGCAAGCTCCAGATTAATGTTAGCCATCAGCCAGAACGATCCGATTAATGTCATTATTGCGATGAACACATCTTCAGGTCCATGGTGAGCAACCTCGCCGATATCATTCAGATCATTCGTAAGATGACCAATTAAGTGGCCTGTTTTACGATTATCAAAGAACCGGAAGGACAGCTTCTGCAAGTGAGCGAACATCTTCTCACGCATGTTGGTCTCAATGTTAATGCCCAGCATATGTCCCCAATATGTAACTACATAGTTCAATACGGTATTAAGTGCATAGATGGATAACAGCACGACGCAGGCAAGCATAATGAGAGGCCAATCCTGACCTGGCAACAATTCATTAATGAATTTGCTGACGGCAAGGGGGAAAGCCAACTCCAGAAGACCTGCGAGTACAGCGCATCCAAAATCAATCAAAAACAGTTTTTTATAGGGACGATAATACGAAAAAAAACGACGAATCATACTTATTCACTCTCACTCTCCAGATCCTTATTGGGGTTTACATCTTCATTTTGCAGCTCGAAAAGATGGATATACTCGTCGATGACCTGATCAATGGCTTTCAACTCCCCACTGATTATCGGGCGAATATGTTCATACTCCTCCTGACCAAGTTGTCTGGCGAGCGTTGTTCTTCGATTCTGCATTTGTTCCAGAAATACAAGAATTCGGCCGCGACGGAATGTCTGCGCACCACGGCCCCGTTTTCCCTCATGTTCACCATGACCTCTTCCACGTCTGGAACGTTCACCACGTTGCTCATTGTCACTCATATCACGTCTTGGACGCTCAACTTGACGTACACTTCCATCCATCTCTTCGATAGGACGATCTCTCATATTTGCCACCCCCATAACGTGTATACATATGTATACAGCATATTCATGTATACGATTGTATACGCGATAAAAAGAAGTGTCAACCTAAATTTTCCAATAAAGTAACTACGCTTGTATATTCACCATCTTCTTAACAGAAAAAAGCCGCGATTTCGCGACTTTTTTTGTTGGCGACACTATTTTATCTCACTCATAAACTTTCTATATTCTTGAACCATTTCTTTGGATCGGGTGTGATGCAAATAATGTTCTCCCTCAAATGTCATCACTTTTCCATGCACAGAATCTTTGACTTGCTCTTCATGCAAGGGTATCCAGCCTTCTGTTTCCGTATCATTTGCTTGTAAAAAGAAAATCACAGGAAGATCTTTGGGGAAGGACAGGTTCTCAGCTACTTTGAAATTAGGACCAAAGTTCTCACCTTCATTCAGGTTGTTCGGATTAAACGTATTTTTGAGTGAAAGTATTCTAATTTGTTCTCTGGTCTCATCATCAACATCGGGTGCAATCAGTTGATCAGGGGCCAGTTTCATTAACAATCGGTAGAACCCTGATTTTTTAAGCAGTTTGTACGTTTCGGTTGGAAATGGATCATCATTACCTCCCTGCGTTGGGACACTACTCTCAATTCCGACAAATGAACTTACTTCGTTTGGATATTTGTTCACATAATCCAGGCCGTATATCCCTGAAATGGAGTGAGCCATGAGCGTGTAATTATGAATACCAAGTTGCTGTAACGCTTCATGAATTTCACTAACCATATTTTCAGTGGTACGCTCTTTTTCAGTAATATCACTTAATCCATAACCGAAAGGTTCAATGACAACAACTTTGTAAAATGAAGATAACTCATCGATGAGCGGTTTGAAATCAAGGGCTGGGGCAGGTGTTCCGTATCCAGGAAGCAATACCACCGTTTCTTTGCCTTTTCCTTGAATCAACACATTCATGTTTTTCCCGTCAACTGCTACAAACTGACCATAGGGTTTTATTTTCCCTTCCTCTGATTTGTTGCTAAATACATTAACAATAAAAACAGTGGCAATAAATAATGCAAAAGCGATAACGATGGCTCCGAATATTTTGAGCAAAATGATTAATATTTTTTTCATCATGATGGTGTTCTCCTGTTGAGTTCGTTTGTTGTACAGCCGTTTGAAACGCTATTCATTTTACTTTTTTAATGTAATTTCAAATTGAGAACCAGCCTCACCTGCAAATACAATACGACCGTTTTCTGGTAAAACAACTTCATTTTTACCGCTGACCACGGTGTGATTAATACAAATTCCGGTCTGATCATAGACAGCAAAGGCTCCCTTTGCAGGCAACTTCACTGTCATGACTTTTCCTTTCGCAGTAGCTGGTACCGAAAACCATTTGGCATATCCATCTGCTTGAATGGTTGTTGCAGATTGTTTACCCGAATAGATTGGTTTCACCATTTCCTCACTAGCGTATACATAACCTGAAAATGTAAGATACTCTCCTCCGTTCTTTTTGGAGAAATGAATGTCCATCGTATCACGTCCGGCAGTACCCGGAATCTGCAATTGATTGGCTGCTTCGTTGGCTCCAATAATCTTATTATTGGACATATATCCCGGATTCTCTTTATTCAACTGAATAGGCAGGATCGATGTAGCATTAAGATAGAGCATTGATGTGTATTTCTCATTCACCAGATAATATTTTTTACCATCACGCTTTGCCCATGCAGCGTTAATCTCCTTGGATAATTTATTGGCTTCAAGCTTCTCCCCATTATATTCTGAGAAAGCCAGCTGTCCGAGTCCTGGAACGGATACATAAGATCGTGACCACAAGTAGGTTTTCCCATTTTTCTCCACAACGAATTTCAACTTGTCTGTACCTTCGTTATTAACAAAAGTACCATCCGCTGTATAGGTGTATTCTTGAGCCGGATTACTCGGAGCAGTAAGTGAAGATACAGTCATTTGTCCAGCCTTATTTATTTTGATCTTCATAACCGAATTATTGCCGCCATATATACCTGCATACTTGGAGACTTCCTTAGGCATATTGGCCTTCACAGGTACGCCAAATGTTTTTTCTGGCTTCCGTTCTGTAATGATGTCCTTTTCCTCAAGTGCGCTGAGTAATAATTCATTCGCAATGAAATTATTGGTTAAGCTTGACCCGCCTGAAGAGATAACGGCTGCAGCCATGTTATATTCCGGGAGTACCACTAATGAGGACTGATAAGATAAAGTATCTCCACCTTTCATAACGGCCTTAATGCCGTATTCGTTGAATGGGAACAAGTTCACACTATCCCACCCCAACCCGTAAGACATCAGCGTATCGCTATCCTCTGGCCACATGCCTCTTTTATACTCTTCTTGCGCCATAGCTTCTACAGACTTACTGGAAAGAATACCATCAACTTCTCCCGTGAAGATTCTTGAAAATTTGACCAGATCTTCAGCGGTGGAATACAGACCTCCAGTACTCTTGCTTCGTTGTTAAAATAAGCTTAACCCATGTAAATGGACTGCTCGTGACGTCTATATGAACCGAATATGAACAGGCAAAATAATGTTTGAGTACATGATGATTCACGATCCATGGTCCTTTTTTGCCATAAAAATAACCCCTTTAAGTGTCTACTTAAAGGGGTTACAGACCGTCTATTTTAATGTAATTTCAAATGTGGAATCCACGTCACCTGCAAATACAATGCGGCCGTTTTCTGGTAATACAACCTCATTCTGACCGCTGACTACGGTGTGATTAATACAAATCCCCTTCTGATCATATACGGCAAAGGCGCCAGTTGCAGGCATTTTAACCGTCATGACTTTTCCTTTCACCGTTGCTGGTAACGAAAACCATCTGGCATATCCATCTGCTTGAATCGTTGCTAGAGATTGTTTACCCGAATAGAGTGGTTGTACCATTTCCTCACTGGCGTATATGCTACCAACGGCTGTAATGTACTCTACTCCGTTCTTTTTAGCAAAATAAATCTCCTTTGTATCACGTCCAGCCAGGCCAGGGATTTGCAGCTCCGTGACTGCTTCGTTTGCTCCAATAATCTTAGTATTGGATACATACCCAGGCGTCTCTTTGTCCAAATGAATAGGGAGAATTGGTACCGAATTGAGATAAACCGTTGATGTATATTTCTCATTCAGAAGGTAATATTTTTTACCTTCACGTTGCTCCCATGAGGCCGTAATATCCTGGGATAATTCATTGGCTTCCAGCTTTTCCATTTTATATTCGGAGAAAGCCAATTGTCCAAGTCCTGGTAAGGATATATAAGATCGATACCACAGATAAGTCCTTCCATTCTTCTCCTTAACAAATTTCAACTTTTCCGTGCCTTCATCGTTAACAAAAGTACCATCTGCTGTATAGGTGTATTTTTGAACCGGATCACTTGGAGCTGAAGGTGTGGATACAGTCATTTGTCCAGCCGTATTCATTTCGATCTTCTTAACTGAATTATTGCCGCCATATATACCTGCATTCGTGGCTATTTCTTTAGGTATATCTGCCTTCACTGGAACACCAAACGATTTTTCCGGCTTCCGTTCTGTAATAATGCCCTTTTCCTCAAGTGCGCTGAGTAATAATTCACTCGCAATGAACTGATCTTTGGCACTTGTCCCACCTGATGAGGTAACGGATGCAGCCAGATTATATTCCGGCAGTACGACTAATGATGAGTGATACGATATGGTATCTCCACCTTTTGTTACTGCCTTGATACCATATTCACTGAATGGGTACAGATTTACACTATCCCACCCTAATCCGTAAGATATAGACGTATCGCCACCCTCTGGCCACATGCCTTTTTTGTATTCTTCTTGCGCCATGGCTTCTACAGACTTATCGGTAAGAATGCCTTGGACCTCTCCCGTGAAGATTTGTGAAAACTTCGCAAGATCTTCAGCGGTGGAATAAATGCCTCCAGTAGCGATAACATTATAATTCTCTTGTGGAAGCTGACCCTCATACATAGGAGAATAGATTCCCGCCATTGCTGCCGTGTCAACCACATCCTGTGGTGTTTTGGTATGTTTCATGTCCAAAGGTTCCGTAAAATATTGGTGTATAAAAGCTGTAAAACTCATGCCGCTAACACGTTCAACCATAATCTCGGATAACGTAAACCCATCGTTACTATACACCGAGAACTCGCCGGGATCTGCCTTCAGGTTTTGACTTGCCAATTGGTCCAGAAACGTATCATGTGAGTACGTATCATTATCCCCGTACAATGTGGCATTACTGCCCGTGCCTCCCAGCAGACCGGAAGAATGATTCAACAGCATGCGTGGTGTGATTTGTTTGTAGCGATGATCTTTCATCTGAAAATCAGGTATATAGTTCACAACAGGCAGATCCAAATCCACCTTGCCTTCGTCAACTAACTTCATAACAGAAGCTGTGAGGAACATTTTACTCGTTGATCCTATGCCATAGATCGTATCCGGCGTAAGAGGCACCTTGTTGTTTTTATCGTTTTTGCCCGTCTGACCGGACACCACAATCTCGCCACCATCGATAAGGGCATATTGCAGGCTTGTGATTCCATGTTTCTCAGTGAGTAACTTGGCTTTCTCCATCACCGTTTTCTTGGTTGGTTCATACGTATGATCACTGCTACTTGTAGTAGGCGCAGCCATTGCAGACATTGGAGCTAACATGGTTAATGCCAGCGTTAACACGGCGATTGAAGTGCGTTTTCCCTTTTGTCGTCCCATTCACATCATCTCCTGAATTTTAAGTGTTTTGGTTATTTGATTTCTTCTGGGTCTACAAATTTCACCTCCGGATACAAGTCGTTTGGTCCCTGAATGAGATCTCCACCCGTTCCTTTCAGTTGCTTGTTAAAGAAATCGAGTACATATTGATTTACGATGTTTGATCCTCTTTTACCATTGATATCTCCTGTGATACCGGACAGTTTAACCAGCTCTGAATAGAACTGAAGGTCCGTGAAATTGAAGTGCTGGGTTCCTTCTACATAGATCACTTTTCCCCCATGATTCATAACATTTTTCATAATGTGCAGCTCATCTGAAAGAGATTTAGTTACTTCATCATCCGAATTTCTATCTATTTCAAAGTTGGCAAACCAGTCTTCAAAACTTCCCGATCGGATGAACATAAACGGCTTGTTTATATCATCTCTATTTTCCACTTCATATAGTGACCCATCCATATTAACCCCGGCCTTGATTCTCTGATCTAAATACGTTGCATTAAACGCGGTTGCACCCCCAAAAGAATGCCCCATCGCGCCGATGTGATCTAGATCGATTTTCCCTTTAAACTGACTTTCGATTGCACCTGAATTCAGCTTTTCGATTTGATCGATTACAAACTCCACATCTTTCGTCCATATACTCCCTGTTTTTGTACGTTCATCTAGTGTAGTCGTGCTTTTTTTATAATCCGTTACACGGCCATCTGGAAAAAGAGTAGCAAAGGTGCTATACGTATGATCGATGGTGACCACGATATACCCATGACTGGCCAGATTCTCGGCCTGTGATACATGTAGAACTCTACTGGTTCCCATACCATGAGATAGTAGTACCACGGGATAAGGACTTGTAGAAGGTAATATTTCAACATTTTCATAAGAGTTGGTTTGACTATACTTCAAGTAGTCGAGCAAAAATTCGGGCAGTTTTAAAGAATTAGAGAAGCTCTGAATATACTTTTTGAACATTTCTTTATCTTTTGGAAACAGCGTGTCACGCTTGTTATTATTGCTGTTTTCAGTTGGGTACCAAACTTGAACCATTAGTTCTCTCTTATCGCTTTGATCTTCAGTGAAGATTTCGTCTCTGTTCTGGTCTGTTAAATGAAATGTTTGAGTACCCACCTTCTCTGGACCATCAAGCTTCGGCAGATTAAAAACAGGTAAGTATACAGACAAGACGGTAGAACCAACAAGCAGAATAACGATTAAGGAAGATAAACTATATTTCAAGAACTTCCCTATTTTAAGATTCGCCATCTTATCGGAATGTCTGAATAAAACGATGATTATGAATAGAGCCGTCATGATATATACCAAAAGCAACTGCCATCTGTATCCCTCAACAAACAATTGAACTAATAATATAACGCTACTTCCTATACCCAAACCCAAACCTATTTTCTTTGCACTTCTTTTAATAAATAGTAGGTCTATGAGTAACGCGAAACAGGATAGAACTAACAGTATCTCAAATAATCTCAATTGAATTCCTCTCTCTCATCACGGACTTTTACAGAATTATTATTTCGCTTCGTTCATGAATGCTCTAACATCTTCAGCTATTTCTTTGAATAACGTATGGTGCAAGTAATGTTCGCCATCCATGGTGATTACTTTCCCATGTACTGAATCTTTGATCTGCCCTTCATGCAGCGGTATCCATCCTTCTACACCTTCATTATTCGCTTGTACAAAGAGAAGAAGTGGCAGGTCTTTAGGGAAGGTTAAACCTTGGGCTCCTTTAAAATTGGAAGCAATATGGTCCATCTCATTCAAAGTCGTGGAACTGTTCGAGTTTTTATTCGACAGCATGTTCATCTGCTCTACGGTATGTTCATCAAATGCGAGTCCAGCATAGGGGTCACTACTAAATTTGACCACCAATCTTTGGAGACCTGATTTTTTAAGAAATGCGAACGTTTTAGTAGGTAATTTGGCATCCATACCCGGTTGTGTTGAAACACTGCTATCAATTCCGACAAATGCCGTGACCTCATCCGGATATTTGTTCACATAATCAATGCCATAAATGCCTGCAATGGAGTGACCCATGAGCATGTACTGATGAATATCGAGTTGCTGCAGAGCTTCATGAACTTCACTTACGATATTCTCTGTGGTTCGTTCTTTTTCAGTAGCATCACTTAATCCATAACCGAATGGCTCAACCGCCACAACTTTGTAATATGGTGATAGTTCGTCAATGAGCATCTTAAAATCAAGCGCTGGTGCTGCTGTTCCAAAACCAGGCAGAAGTACAATCGTTTCCTTGCCTTCACCTTGAATGAGTACATTCATATTTTTCCCGTCTACAGATACATGCTGACCATAGGAATCGATTTTCTTGGCCTCTGAATTACTACTGATCACATTGGTGATATAAACAATACCTAGAAATAGAATAATGGCGATTACGATTGCTCCTACTATTTTCAGTATCATGTTTCTCACTTTTTTGGCCTTTGATCTATTCTTTGTTTTCTTTTCCGCAGGCTGCGTCGTCAGTGTTATCTTCTCCTGTCTTGAACTGATAGTTCGATTTTCTTTTTTGCTACTAATGAAATCTTATCCAATGAAAATGTACTCCCCGTGACGTCAATATGAACTGAATATGAACAAGCCAATTCATTTATATTTACTGCTGCGTCATAAATCCCCTGAATTTTTCAGCAATTTCTTTGGCATGGGAACGATACAAATAATGATTTGCTTCCAGCAACACCACTTCACCACGCACAGAGTTCTCTATTAACTTCTCGTGTTCCGGAACCCAATTGTCTGCTGCCGGATGATTCTTTTGAACAAAGAAAAGAACCGGAAGATTAACAGGGAAAGTTAGTTGTTCAGATGCTTTAAAGTTGGAATACATACTTTCTGCCTCATTTAATTGCGTGGTATTATACATATTTTTGCGTATCAGAATGTTCAATTGTTCTTTCGTTTGCTCATCATAAGGCAGTCCATCATAAGGGTCAGCACTCAGTTTCAGTTGCACTCGGGCGAAACCCAAGTTGCGGAACCATTTAATCGGTTGTGTATCTGATGAATCAATCTTCTGTTCACTTATCGCTGGAACACTGCTATCCAGCCCAACATATGCACTTATTTCATCTGCATACTTGTTCACGTAATCCAGGCTATAGATCCCCGAAATGGAATGACCCATGAGGATATAACGATCAATATGTAGACGCTGTAACGCTTCATGAATTTCACTGACGATATTTGCTGTGCTGCGTTCCTTTTTGGTCTGATCGCTCAATCCGTAACCAAAGGGCTCAACAACGACAACTTTATAATATGGAGATAACTCGGAGATAAGAGGTTTAAAATCAAGCGCTGGTGCCGCTGTTCCAAAACCAGGCAGAAGCACAATCGTTTCCTCGCCTTCGCCTTGAATGAACACATTCATATTTTTTCCGTCTACGGATACATGTTGACCATACGGCTCCATTCTTTTTTGCTCCGAATAACTGCTGATTTTATTGACGGTATATACGATAGCTACAAAAAGTAAGATTGCTATAATGATTGCGCATAGTACTTTAAACAAAATACCTAACACTTTCTTGGTTTTGCTTTTACTCTGGACTCCTCTGTCTGCTTGTAGTTTCACATTCATCTGCTCCTATCCTCATCTGTATATTGGCCTGGCAGGCTGCTTAAGAAATCCTAATCAAGAAAGATGTACTCCCCATGACCGGAATATGAACGGAGTATGAACAAGCAAAAAAAAATGTCCTATGTAACATACAAGGAAGCTTGCATGTTACATAGGACATGAACATTTGGTTTAGATAATCCGATGGATATTCTATTCATTGACCCTATCCTGTGAGCCTAACTATCCGTTGGTGGATGGATGGGCAACGTGACAATAAAGGTCGTGCCTTGACCAGGTTCGCTTTCCACTCGGATGTCACCCTGATGAAGGGACACGATCTGTTTAACGATAGCAAGTCCCATACCACTCCCGTCATATTTGCGGCTGTGGGAACGATCTGCCTTGAAAAAACGGTCGAATATACGCTTCTGATCTTCCAGGGGAATTCCAATGCCCGTGTCGGATATTCGAACAGTCACATTTTTGAAGTCCTCTTCGATACTGACTTTAATCATACCGCCATCCTCGGAAAACTTGATGCTATTTCCGATGATGTTTGTCCATACCTGATTTAACTGATCGTGATCAGCCGTTACCTTCACGTTCTCCAAATCAAGCTCGAAATGAATGTTGCGCCCAGACCATTGCGGCTGAAGCGCCACGATGACCCGCCTGATCTGTTCATCAAGGCTTAAGGTGGTGAGCCGTAGTTGCTGTGACTGCGATTCAAGCAAACTCAGCTTCAGCAGGCTATCGCTCATTTTGGACATTCTTTTTGCTTCTGAGATGATAATATCCAGGTAACGGTTTCGTTCTTGTTCTGAGAGATTTACTTGCTTCAGTGCCGAAGCGTAACCGGATATCGAGGTGAGCGGAGACTGAACCTCATGCGAAACATTGGTAACGAATTCCCTGCGCATCTGCTCCAACTGCTGAAGATCATGCATCATTTCTTCAAAGCTGCGGGCCAATGTACCAATCTCCGTCGTTTGTTTAATGTTCAGCTTGACGTTGAAGTCTCCAGCTGCAATCCGTTTGGTCGCTTTGGTCAATTTTTTGATCGGTCTAACCAGATATACAGAAGCAACCACAATCAACAAACTTCCTACAATCAAGGAACAGCTTGCAAAAATCAACCCAAACTGGACCACAAAAGAGGCTGAGGGGGGTGAGAGTGTTTCTAGAAACATCGCTCTTGTACCCGTTTCCGTCTTGATCGGTAGCCCCAAAAGAACGGTAGCGATACCTTTAGGTGTGTCCTGCACAACCCCTCCGTTTAACACCTTCTTGAGTTGATCCGTCGATACGGGGGATGATTTATGTTCGTTGAGCTTCCCATAAGACTTGAAATTGCCCGTTGCATCATAAATTCGAATATGATACGAATCAAGTTGTTTCATTCTACTAACGAATGATTCTGCTTCATCAGCAGGCAGCGTCTTATAAATCTGCACAACGTCCTGGCCAAAATTGCGTATGTTAATTTGAGCATTTTCATTCAATTGATCTTCGAACATCCAGGTTGACATAAAAAATGAAATAATCGTGCCTGTGATGACTGACACCAGAAAGGTCAGAACAACACGAATATATAAGGATCTGATCATTCATAGACCTCAAGTCTGTACCCTAGCCCACGCACCGTTTCAATCCGAAAATCAGGTGTTGTCGCGAATCGTTCGCGCAGGCGTTTAATATGTACGTCTATTGTTCGATCATCTCCCGCGTAATCAATACCCCATATCTGATCGATTAATTGCTCCCGTGTATAGACTTGTCCTGGTGTTCCAGCAAGCTTATACAGCAATTCGAACTCCTTAAGTGGTAACGTAAGCGACTCCGTGCCTCTCATCACCTTATACGTCTGACGGTCCAGAATGACGTTGCCAAACTGGATTGTGTGTGTGGAGCCGATTTTGTATCGTTTCAGTAATGCTCGGACACGAGCGGTCAGCTCTAATGGATCAAACGGTTTGGTCAAATAATCATCCGTACCCAGTTCGAATCCTTTCACCTTCTCCCAAGTCTCTCCTCTCGCCGTCAGCATGAGTAACGGGAGGTCGGGATTGGCTCTTCGGAGTTCTTTGCACAGTGCCCAACCATCCATGACAGGCATCATAATATCAAGGACGACCAGATCCACTGGAGTTTCGCCATATATAGTGAGAGCTTCCTTACCGTCCGCAGCTTCCACTGTTGTGAATCCATCGTTTTTGAGAAATAGACAGACGAGTTCACGAATGTTCGCATCGTCGTCTGCAACGAGTATAGTAGCCATATGTTTTTTCTGTCCTCTCCGTTACGTTTAAATATATAGTCCAACTTGTATAGTAAATATTAAAACATCTTGCTTATAGTATATCCACAGCAAACATCGTATGTTCTTTCAACGTTCCCTGGATTGGCACAGGCTGTGACCCATTCTCCTTGAATCCTGCTTTTTGAAGGACACGAATGGAACCTGTATTATCGGGTACAGCGCCAGCTTCGATTCGAGTAATTTCAGTTTCGTGTTTGGCAAATTCCAGTACACATTGCAGGGCTTCGCTCATATATCCTTTTCCTTGATGCAGAGTATCCGTCACATAACCAACGATCCATTTTGGGGTAGAATCCAGTATGATCTCGAACAAAGAAATTTCACCGACGAGTTCATCCGTTGTATGTAGAAAAATACCAAAAGAATAGCGATTTCCTTCTTCTCTCTTCTTGTTCCAGCTCTCAATGAGTGACCTTTGCCCTTCCAAGCTGTAGAAAGACTCGTCCCGATCACTTGCTGATATGTTCTCTATTTCCCCACGGTTGCGAACCTGTAGATCCAGAAGCAATGCGGCATCATCCACATTCCAAAATCTCACATAGATACGTTCTGCACTATATTTCATCACATTATTCCTCCTCTATTAACGTTAGGTGCAATTGTAGCATGATTATATCAGGTCATTATAAGAGTACGAGCGGATCAACGAGAATTGTTTCGCCAGAAAATGCGGGGAATATGGCATATCATTACGCAACCAGGCAACGATGGTTCCAATCAGAGCCGAAGAACCGTACCATATTGCGATTTCTTTGTGAATGCCGGATTCTTCGAGTTCATCTTCCATCTCTACCCGATCAATTTTGGCTTTGACCAGCGTACTCAACAATTTAAGCAGTCGTTCGGTAAAAATCGGTGTGCGCTTTGTAGCAAGAACCACTTGATAGAACGAGGCGTTCTCTGCAAAATGCTCCAGTAACTTGACTAGAACAGGCCAAGCCTCTTCCGTTCTTTGTTTCTCAAAATGAGGGGCATATTCATCCACGATCCGTTCAATATTCTCAATCATCTCATCCGCCATCTTCTCCATCATATCCGTAATATCACGATAGTGCAGGTAGAAGGTTACCCGATTGATCGTCGCTCGTTCGGCAATTTTGTTGACTGACAACTTCTCAATATCCATTTCCTGCAGCAATTCAACAAATGCACCTCGAATTAACTGACGTGTTCGCAATATTCTTGGGTCCACGGCTGATTTCTTCTCGTCTTTCACGTGTATCCCTCCCATCAAATTTTAAACATTACAATTTTAAACAAACAGTCGTTTATTTTTGATTTACACAACAAATTCATTTTATTTGTAAAATAAACAACGAAAACACGTCATAACGTAAATTGTAATCTGTCCGAATATGTATATAATTCAATAAATACAATGTAAACTATACAACACGTTGTAAATTTAGTCACGTGTGGATTGAAAGGATGAAAAGGATTGAGTCAGGCTAGAGTACAAGAAGAATTATCCGTAAAGAAAGGCCCCATCCTGTTTATCATGATTTTGGGAGCCTTCCTTGCAACGTTGAATCAAACGATCATGAGTGTCGCTACACCGGAACTGATGGGTGATTTTAACATCTCCGCCGCAACAGCACAATGGTTAACGACAGGTTACATGCTGGTGAACGGGGTGCTTATCCCGATCACGGCCTACTTCATGCAACGCTTTTCAACCAAGCAATTATTCCAAGCTTCCATGTTTATTTTCCTGATTGGTACTATCGTATCTGCTCTTGCAGATAACTTTGGCACACTGCTGACAGGACGTATGATTCAGGCAGCGGGTGCTGGCATTATCATGCCGCTCTTAATGCACGTTATTTTGACCTTGTTTGCTCCTGAAAAACGAGGATCTGCAATGGGTATGGTTGGTTTTGCCATCATTTTTGCCCCTGCAATCGGGCCTACCCTTGCCGGTTATATCCTCGAGAACTACTCTTGGCAAACGATGTTCTACGGCATGATTCCATTAACTCTTATTGTCATTGCTTTTGCGTTTGTATACCTGAAGAATGTATCCGAACGGGTCAACACAAAGTTCGACACAATCAGTGTGGTGCTCTCCACGATCGGATTTGGCGCATTGCTCTATGGTTTCAGCAGAGCAGGAAGTCTGGGATGGTCAAGTGCAGAAGTTCTTATCTGCATTGGGGCTGGAATTGTTTCTCTTGCCCTGTTTACATGGAGACAGCTCGTTTCTGAAACTCCGCTGCTTGATCTGCGGGCATTCAAATACAACATGTTCTCCTTGACCACGGTCATTAGTATCGCGATTACAATGATCATGTATGCTGACATGATGTTGCTTCCCTTGTATCTCCAGAACGCACGTGGTTACACTGCACTGGAGTCCGGATTATTACTCCTTCCGGGTGCTCTTGTCATGGGCTTCCTGATGCCAGTAGCCGGAAAATTGTTTGACCGATTTGGAGCGAAATGGCTCGCTGTTATCGGGATGGTGATCACCATCGTGACAACAATTGGTTTCATCGACTTAACGGATTCAACCAGTTATGGTTACCTGGTATTAATGTCTACCGGCCGCCGAATTGGTATGGCTCTGCTCATGATGCCGATTCAGACTGCGGGACTTAACCAACTGCCACCAAGACTTGGTGCACACGGTACAGCTATCTCCAACACCGTCAGACAAGTGGCTGGTGCTGTAGGTACTTCATTACTCGTAAGTGTCATGACCTCCCGTACAACAGCGCACGTACAGGATATGATGGCGACTGGTGCAGCCAATGGTCTCAGTCAAAAACAGCTTGCTACAGAATCCATGATCCAGGGTATCAATGATGCTTATGTTGTTATCATCGGTATCGCTGTTGTGGGATTGGTCCTTTCCTTCTTTATCAAACGCACCAAACAAGCCAAAGAGGAAGAAATCAAACAGGTGGTAAGACAAAAAGTTTCTATGAATTCAAATTAAGGTGTCCAACCTCATACTTGCTTGCATAACAAAGCGGCAGATCAAGACGTTTACGTCTGATCTGCCGCTTTTTAGGTTGTGTCCCGTATGATTCCTTCTCACTCCGCAACGATCTTCACTGGCAGATGGGTCAATGACTGTCCCGGAGCTGAAGTGGCCAGATTATTCTCCAGATCAAAGGACTCCACCGGTTCAATCCGAGCAATCTTCTCCACAAATGCTGTCAAGGCAATGCTTAGTTCCATTCTTGCCAGCGGGGCCCCTAGACAAAAGTGTGGGCCATTACCAAAGGTAAGATGTCTTTTGTTATTACGACGATGAATATTCAGCTCAAAGGGGTCTTCAAACATCTGCTCATCCATATTGGCTGCACTCATCCAGGAGATGACAACATCTCCTTTTTTCAAATCCACTCCGAGCAGTTGATTATCCTGCTTTACTGTCCGATGCCGCTTGGCATTATGGAACCTATAACGAAGCATTTCTTCCACTGCGAGCGGAACCCATTCGGGGTTCTGCCTGAGTTGGCCATACAAGCTCGGGTCATCGTAGAGGAAGGAATAGAACGTATTTGAAACCATATGACTCGTTGTCTCTATACCGGCTCCAAGCAGAAGCATGGTCGTGCGAACAACCTCATCCTCCGTGAACTTCTCCCCCTCAACATCCACGTTCAACAGATCGGTAATGATATCCTCACCAGGATGAGTCCGTTTATGAACCACAATAGGATACAGGAATTGATAATACTCTTGAGCGGCAGTTTGCTTTTTCAGTTCACTCTCCTCAGCCGTCTTGGGATTGATGGGTTGAAACAGAATATCTACCCAGTTTTTGAAGCGATGGCTGTCTGTAAGAGGGATGCCAAGCAGATCGGCCATAACCATCGAAGGTAGCGGAGCGGCCAATGCTTGAACAATATCAATGGTCGTATTTGGCTCAATATCGGCTACCAGCTGCTCTGCAATGTTGCGAATTCGTGGCTCCCAGTTTTTCAGACTACGCGGTGTAAAAGCAGCGGATAACAACGAACGACTTTTTTGATGACGGGGAGGATCGATACTTGATATGTTTAATTTGTCTGGAGGTGTGCCTTCATTGTTCTTTGCTCCAACGGCAATGGTCGTCCGGGTTCCTTCGGCCGAAAAATACTCATGATTACTGAGAACCTGCTTCACATCATCGTATCTGAACACATTCCATGTGTCTGTATCTTCGTGATAGTACACTGGTTGCTCAGACAGCATTTTTCGAAACCAGTGAAGTGGGAAAAACTCTTCAGATCTCGACTGAAACCCCGTAATGTCCTCAACACGTATCACTTCTTTATACATTTGGAATCCACCTCTCAGCATAGTTTCGTGATTGGTTACATGGGTATCTGAATTGACAGTTCAGCACCTGATTCCATTTTATACCATATGTTCACTTATTGATATAAACCATTTGAACAAAATCAGAAAAACCCCTTAATATAAGGGGTTTTCGTTTTATACGTATCGTATATTATTTCTGTCGATGTCTCAGAGAGATAAGCCATACGAGCCGATCAATCGCCTAGTCTCGCTAATGCTTCCTGTAGTTGCTCCAGTTGTTCAGACAGGGTTTCAATCAAGTTCTTCGTTTGGCTTGCCTTCTCCATTAAGACTTGCTCTTCAGAATTGTCTTCGGATGCATTCCTGATTGGTGATGACTTCAATTCCGACAATTCGCTTTTGTATGTTTCTTTTTTCTCCAAAGCTATGCGCAGTTTTTCTTTTGTCGTACCGATCTGATGCTCCAGATATACGATATCGGACGAGTTCGCTCCATCGGATACACGTTGTGAATATGTCATGACTCACCTCTTTCAATTTCATCCATTGCTTTGCCAACAGTGTAGGGCTCAATATCGATATCCAGCTCCATGCCGAGAGCTAGTTTCGCCAGTTGACTCCCGATAAAAGGACCCATGGTCAATCCAGAGGCTCCAAGTCCATTCGCGGTAATCAGACCTTGCCAGCCTGGGACAGCCCCCATTACTGGCAGAAAGCCAGGTGTGAACGGACGGAACCCAACTCTTACCTCCTGGAATGTGCTATTGGCTAGCCCCGGCGCCAGTTCCAGACCTTTATTCAAAACTTCCTGCATGCCCCCTGCAGTTACTCTTGTATCATAACCCTCCACATCACTTTCATGAGTGGCACCAATCACAATCTTCTGTTGATCAAAGGCCAGCAGATATTGATCAGAAGGTGGCATGATCACAGGCCAGCGGCCTGTATCCTCCCCATCCGTGACATGTAGATGCATAATTTGTGCCTTTTGATAATGCACTTTAAAGTGTATGCCGAGTGGCTTCAGCAGTTCGTTGGCCCATGCACCTGCACAGACAACGACTTCATCTGCCAGGAAACTCTGATCATTAACACTCACACCAATGACCCGATCTGCTTCGAATTGAAGCGTGGCGTCTCCATGGATCACTTCCGCTCCATTTCGCTGTGCAGACCGGATCAATGCATCGCGCAGCGCTCTTCCATCTATACGTGCAGCACCACTGATATGTACCGATTGATAACGTTCATCCAGCAATGGAAAACGTTCACGGGTTTCTTTGTCATCTAGAGGTGTAATGTCGCCAATCTCCGGCGCATCTGTTTTGCGAAGACGGGCCCGCTCTTCCATCTTGTTGATTTTGTCCACGTCCGTATGAATACTAAGCGCGCCCACTTGAGCATAACCGGTTTCCGTTTCTCCTTCGGCTTTAAGCTCCGCTATGATGCCAGGATAGAACCGCGCACCAGCCTTGGCGAGCTGATACCAATCCTGATTACGTCGCTGTGACAGCCATGGACAGATGATACCGGCAGCTGCATCCGTTGCCTGTCCTATATCTTTTCGATCTACGATGATGACCTCTGCGCCATGTTTGGCTAATTGATAGGCTGTTGATGCCCCCAGAATACCCGATCCGACTACGATGACTTTCTTCATGTTTGCATCCCTTTCCTTAATCACTCATTCGTTATAGCGTATACCGTTTCGCATTCTGTTGGCAAGGCGGGCGTACTTTTAGATCCATAAATCAAAGGCTGATCAGACCACAGTTCATACTCATTCATCCAATTAATAATTGTTGAAGCATTTATATGAAAACGTTTTATATATTGCCCGTCATTAAATTAAAATTATTCCATTTATGTAATATAATTCTTTCTAGGTTTCTTTTAACGCTGTAACCACGCCACTTACGCACATGATCCTTTAACGAAAAGAGGAATAACACGACGATGCCGAAACCTAGTATGGGGAATCCACTGGATACCGATATGCCGCTCATGATTACAGGGCAAAACCAGTTGACCGTTGATGAATTGATGAATTGGAGCGACCATTCACGGGATTACAGCATTGTACAGTGCATCGGAGGAACAGGGCGAATCGCAGCAAAGAATCATGAATTTTCGATCAAAAAAGGGACCGCTCTCATTTTGTTCCCGGAGGTAACCTACCGTTACCACAATCTGAGTGATTCATTACGATTTGATTGTCTGTCTTTCAATGGCTATTTATTGCCACGGTTCTTGCATACCTTGCAGATCGGGGAGCTGCGCGCCTTCAAGCCGGATGGAATGCTTCATATCCTGTTGCGTGAAATTACGTTGGCGCTGCAGTCCCGGCACAAGGATCAGATCTGGCACGTATCCGCATTACTGTACATGCTTTTGGTCAGATTAACCATTGAAGGTGAACGCTATAGTGCTTACGAACGTTCTGATGCCCGATTAAGATTGGATGAAATCATTACTTTTATCAAACAAAATTATCATCAGGATATTTCTCTCCCCATGTTGGCTGAGCAGATGGACGTTACCGAGCAACACCTCAATCGGATATTCAAAAAAGAATTTCAAATGACTCCACTAGAGTATCTGATGCGATATCGGTTGTTGAAAGCCAAGGAAATGCTCATCGAAAATAACGCTACGACCGCTCATGAAATAGCCAAAGCCGTTGGTTTCAACAGTGCCAGTTACTTTGGATCAGTGTTCAAAAAATACGAAGGGATCTCCCCTATCGAGCTACGCAAGCAGTATCTGGATTAAAGCGCCTCCATATCGATCTCGGCCAGCGAGGATAACCGCAGTTCATGCATGGCGAATTCCAGACCACGCGTTACCTCGTTAGGTACGATGATACAACGAATACCTGCCGCATTGGCTGCCTTCAAGCCATTAGGTGAGTCTTCGAACACAATCGCTTCGGAAGCCTCGATCCCAAGACTCTGGAGAGCAAGAAGGTACAGTTCAGGGTCCGGTTTCACTCGTTTCACATCCTCGGATGTATGAACGACTGTGAAATAATCGAAAATGCCTAATTTCTGCAAGTAACCATGCACCCAGTCCCGTGTGGAGCTGGAAGCAACCGCTAGCTGAATCCCCTTTTCCCTCGCAGACTGAAGCAATTCATATACCCCCGGAAGAATGGCAGCCTGTCCCAAATAGACTTCGTATTTCTGTTCAGAGAGAAGTTTGATATGATCATGATCTATCTTTTTTTGGAGCGCTTGCTCCAGATACAGAAATGGATGAAATTCCTCAAAGGATGTCCCCACATTTTTCGACCATAGCTCCAGACCAAGTTCAACTCCGTGCTCTTCATAAATATCCCGAAACGCATAATACCAAGGTGTCTCTGTATCAACAATGAGTCCATCAAAATCAAATATAAATGCTTTTACCATGAACCTGTTCTCCCTCCAGGGGAGCGGATTAGAAACGTGCGGTCAAGTCCGGATGAGTAACGTTCACCGATAAAAAGTGACACGTACAGCCCGTTCCAGTTGGCGACTGAACAACTAATCCAGCTCGAAGTTCCCCTTGTATCGGCATGCCGAAATAACGAATTAGTTTCCACTCATCCCCATCGGGTGAATAAAAGAATGATATGCAGCCCTCTACTTTGCGTATACGCAGATAGGGATTAGGTACGGAGACTTCAACCGAATTACAATCATCGGATGAACCATCACGTGTCACCACCGACACGATGGTAGGCGCTTTTCCATCATATTCAAAACAAATTTTGCACCAGTTACGATCATCCGCCATCACCATCAGACATCCGGAATCATATTGATTTTTCATATCAACGGTTAATTGGGTTGTGATTTCGAAGTCCTCAGGCACAGGTATGGACAGAAATGGTGCGGTTGCACGAATATGCTTGCCCGCAGGGTCTTGGAAAAAGTCGGTGTCCGCCTTCGCTTCCACCAGCACACCTCCCTGATCCGTGTAGGACCAGATTTCGGGCTCGTTCATCCAACTCCATTGCTTCCGTGCTTCTGTTGTCATTACGTTAGTCATTTGTTAGCAGCCTCCCAAGTTAAAATATGTTCTAGAGGTAGTTCTATTTTTTTCTGTACTACATATTCGCTCCAGATACAGTAAACACCTTTTTCTACATATTTTTGTAAGTCTCCAGCACTTGGGAGTGCTTTTGTGGATCTGGCAGGAAAAACATAATGACCATGAGTACAACATATAGACCAAGAATGACGCTGAATAACAGTGTTGGATTGTGATGGTAGAGCAGGCCCGTCAGGTAACCGGATGGAATGGCTGTAAGCGTCATGACGGTCTGCACGGCCGAGAACATATCGGCTTTCTCATGCGTACCCAATCGGTTCATCAGCAGGGAATCCCGGTACGTCTGCAAAATGAAGTTACCCGCAGCGAGCACGATTAGCGTGAGAAACAACATCCCTATATTCCCCACAGGGATCAACAGAAACAGAATGGCTCCGGCCGTGCTAAGCACGATGGAAAAACCAACATACTTTTCTTCCGAACGCCTTTTCAATCGCGGAATGATGACCAGATAGAGCAGCATGACGGTTACCGCAGTCACTACTGGGATAAACGAAATAACACGGTCATCAAATTTCAACTGTTCCTTGAAGAAAATGACCTGGAAGAAATTCAGCTGTAAAATCAGATTGGACAACACCGTGATCAGAATAATCGGAAAAAGTCTCCGTTTGTAGAACGATTTTCCAAACAGGCGCAGACTGGAACCCAAGCTCTGAAGCACGCGGGTTTTACTATGCAATCCCATAAGTTCCTTGCCGACCTCGGTCTCATCCGTGTATCGGTTACGAATGAAAAACATGGCGGTCATGAGGATGCCTCCGACAAAGTAAATGCTGGCGAGTGTAGGCACAATACCATAATCAGCAATGACCACCCCGGCAATAGGCGTGAGTACACCTGCCCCTGTAATAATCATGTTGAGAATGGCAAACACCTTCGATCGTTTGTGTTCCTCCACATCCTCTATGATCAGACAGTTAAAGGCGACCGTTACAAACTTGGATGTTGCATTCAGTAAATAAGCGATCAGGAACAGCCAGAAGTTCTGGGAGAAGGCCCAGATGAACATGGGAACACTCCAGGCAAGCAGATCAAAAATCAGTGTTGTTCGTTTCCGGCCCAGCTTATTCGTAATGGAACCCGCAAACAATTGAAAGATAAAGGCAAAATAAAGATTCACCGAATTGATTAAACCGATTTCTATGTCCGAAAGTCCGGCTTCCTTCATATATAAAGGAGCGTAAAAGAGAACGATCGTGCCCGGAATGGCCCATACCGGTTCGAGTAAAATGGAGTAGCGTGGATTCTTCGGCAAATCTTGAAGCAATTTCAATCGATATCCCTTCCTTCTGCGGTTCTCACCGCTGCGAATTCAAACTTCTCGCAGCGGCAAACCCGCTAATGTCTACATGCTTATCGTACCTCTTATAGGATAAGAGCTGTTTTGACCGAATTCATCGGCAACTTCTCTCCAGTATGCATGTCATAACCAATCGTTCCATTAAAGGCCTGTTCATAATCACTCAGCAGTTCCTTGGCTGTCACCATCTGTTCCAGTTCCGGGATGCTTTGGGCAAATTTCAGTGCCGTACTGATCATCGAGTGATTAGCAACTGCACCGATGATACTAATACCATCATTAATCACGGCTGTTGATTTGAACGTCACCTCATAGCTGTCGTCATATCCCATAGGAATAATTTTGCCGCCTTTGGCAATCAACTCAAACCCTACATGAAGTTGGTTACCAACCGCGTCCACTACAATATCAAACTTTTTGTTATTATTGATCTCGTATACTTTATCCAGTGTCAGATCCTGAGGATAAAACACATGATCCGCGATTCCTGAAGCGAACTCTTTGCGGTATGGATCAACTTCCGTACCTACAGTAAGCCTTGCCAATCGTTTGCTAACAAGCTGACACAGGGAACCGATTGCACCAGAACCGAGGACCAGTACGGAGTCACTTGGCTTAGTCCCTGCTTTCATGAACGTCTGAAGTACACATCCCAGTGGTTCGATCATCATGGCCGTTTCCCAACTCATGGAATCCGGAATGGCATAGATATACTTTTCGTCCCCAACAAAATATTCAGCAAAGGTTCCGTGTGTCGTCATCCCTACTTGATAGTCATCAAAATTCTCGCAGTAGATGAACAGACCCTCACGGCAGTATGAGCAGGTACCGCAAGATTGCGTGGGATCAACCAATACCCGATCACCGATCTTGAAACCACGAACGTCGTCGCCCACCTCAACCACTGTGCCTACGCCTTCATGACCAATGATCGTTCCTTTATTCGCCGGCACTTTGCCTTTGACAATATTCAGATCTGTCCCGCAGATGCCGGAACCATAGATTTTAATTTTTACCTGGTTTGGCTTTTGAATGGTTGGCTCCTCAATCTCCTGGTAAGTCACCTGTTTGAGATCCTGATATACGAGTGCTTTCATTGAATAATTCCTCCTAGTAGATTGTCGATTATGATCTATGGATTAAGCTTCAAACGTTTTCGAAAGTTGCATCGCATGAAGATGTTCCTGCTTCTGAATCTCTTTCCAGTCTGACAGGATCTGTAACAGCGCTTCCTCGACCCACAGCAATTCTTCCCGTGTATGGGCATCAGAGAAAATAAAGTAACCCTTGGTGAAAATGCCGAAGTGAGCCATTCTCTTCACCATGAACTCGCGGAAAGGGTCTGTCTGGAAGTTATCTTCAGCCAGGGATTGAATGCAGAAGCTTGCATACGTCCCTCTCACTTCCAATTGATCCGTCAATCCGAGTAATACAAGTTCAGATTCCAGACGATCCATGATCCGGGTTGCCGGATCACGCCAAGTCGGCCATACTTTCGCATTTTTCATTAATCGTTCACAGGCAATGGCTGCTGCGAGCGCTGTCGTTTCACTGGAATGGGCATTACTGAATCTGACCTGTCCTGACAAAGACATCAAGTGCTCAGGCCCCATAACCGCTGCGAGCGGTAAACCGTTGGCCATACCTTTAGAGATACAGAGCAGATCAGGCCAGATGTCATATTCTCCTGCTGTAGCCTGCTTGCCCATTCGAATACCGGAAGTTACCTCATCGAATATGATAATGATGTCCAGAGACCGACATAGGTTTACGGCTTGCTCCAGCGCGTCCTTTTTCCACTCGTTGGGGCATAGAACAATACATGCGATATCCTCGGGAGACGCGGTAATCTGAGCCTCAATTCGCTCCGTAGTAGGCTTGTTAACCCAGATCGTTGAACGCTCGATATCCACCGGTATGCCACGTTCTTTTGTCTGGCCACCATAATAACCGTAGGCAGACCAGTCGTGCCACCCATGATAAGCTGTCGCAATAACCTTGCTTTTGCCACTAGCGGCACGGGCCAGACGCACGGCCCCGCTCACTGCATCGGCACCACTCTTGGTGAAGCGCAGCGATGGATAACGCCCCTCGAACCGCTCCAGAATCAACTCGGCACATTCAAGCTCGATGTCGGCAGGTAAAGAAAAGCTTGTCCCTTTTTTCAACTGGTGAATGACGGTTAATTGGACTTCATGTCTGGCATGGCCCCATGGCGCCGTACCCATGGCCATTTCGCAATCCAGCCATTCATTTCCGTCGATATCTGTAAATCGGGAGTTATAAGCCTCTGCACAACATACGGGTGTATGGCCCGGAAATAAACGTTCAGGTGCTTTGGCTAAAGTGCTGCATCCGCTCGGAATTACCTTCTCGACTTGTTCCAACCACTCCAGATTACGGGTAAACCGTACGGCACGATCGAGCGTGCTCTCTTTTTCTTTCACCTTAAGTACCTCCCTGTTTATTTTCGTTGTGAGTGTATTACCGAACTTTGGTTCCAGGCCAGCATCCATCGTATATGCGATCCATTGTGATCACATTGCCATACAGATCGATGATCAGATCCTTGGCTCGATGAGCATGTCTCATCTCAATCCAGTAGCGGTTCTCCAGCAAACGGGCGAAATTGTCCACCAAAAACAGTAACCGGTTCTCACTATGAATCAATTCCTTGCCCAGTACCTGTGGCAGCCAGATGGCCCCGTTGGAATTAAAGCGGTTTGAATAGTCCCGTACTTCGGCTACATTTGCAAATTCGGCTTCCTCCAGCTTGTTCCAGAATGTATCGGCATCACTTCGAACCTCGGCAAGGTCAATCCCGACAATCGGCAGATGCTGGTATTCCTCTTGGCTTTCCAGTTGTGCTTTCAGATGACTGAAAACGAATGGCCACACATCAGCCTCGATTTGACCGCCCCACTTTTTCCAGAATCGTGCCAGATTGTTCTTCCGGTTGAAGTTGCGGTGAATGCCGCTGCTGCGTTCCCAGTGATATGCTTGAATATTCGGATTAATGACTGTATCGTATCCGGCTGCTCGTGCCCGCATCTGATAATCAAAGTCCTCGTATCCGTTAAAGAACTTCTCATCGAGGTTGCCGATCGTCTCATACACCTCCCGCTTCATGCCAAACATGGCAAACACCACCAGTTGAACAGAGAAGGTTTCTTTTGGGATATCATCAGGAGATGCGTTCAGGAACAGGTGTCGGCCGATGGTGTCCGCAAAAGCAATGCCGCAATGCTGCACGCCTCCTGTTTGCGGATACAACAGAACCCCTCCAATCATGCCGATTGTAATATCGCTATCCAGTGTCTCTTTCATCATCGGTTGCCAGTTCGGTTGAAGAATGGTGTCAGAATCCAGGAAGAAAATGTACTCTCCCTTGGCTAGGCTCAGTGCGCTATTAATCGACACGGCGCAACCGAGTGGAAAATCATGCTGAAGAATCTCGATGGTCACACCTTCTCTTACTTCTTGCTTCAGTTTATCCAGATGTTGAAAGACTGCTGAGCCGGAACCATCGTTGATGAAAATAATCTGAGTGGATGGGCTTACCGTCCGGAGTAGCGAATCTGTGAACAGGTTCAAAATGTTATAGTCCTGGTTGACTGGCACAATAATGGTGTAAAGCATGGAATCCCTCCTGATTTGGGTTGATGGAATGAGTACATAAGCTGATTCGAACTGCACAATTGCTGGTGTTTCTGTCCGGCCCCCTCACTTGAATATTTTGTCTTTATTTGGTAATGATTTGAATCTACTAGAAATTTATATCATTTTTTGTAAACTGAAAATCTTAAATTCTGAACTCTGTTAATATTTGAATATGTGAGAAAATCAAGTTTTTGCAGCTTGCGCACTGAGAAACGCTTTTGTGAACGCAAAAAAACACCCTCAAAGAGTCTCCGTTCCTCATGTAACGGATTCTCTCTGAAGGTGTTATATTGTTCATCAAGCTCAAATTATGAATTACTTTATCTACAGTTGAATCTCTACATTTTTGTCCGGATCGCTGTATTTATAGATGCCCGGATTCAGTTCAATATGTCCATCAAATGGAATATCTTTGTAGGTATCTATATGAATTTTTGCAGGTGTCATCCCTTGGGGGTTAATTTCAGGAAAGACTTCTTTGCCATTGATCCGAAGCATTGTTTGGTTAATACCTCTGAAACTAGGCGTTTTGGAATATGACTCTACAATTAATTTCTCCCCATCCCTATAATAAGAAAATTGTATTTCAAGTCCATCGACAGTGAGTTTGGTGTATTGCTTTTGTTTCTTGGGTTCATTTAAATGAATCCAGTTTTTAGTTGTATCTCGTTTCTGAACAATGGCATCTTTTAAGATGAGTTTCATTGGAACATCAGACCAGTTTTGATACCACTCAGGAGATTCAAAATCAAACAATTGCTGATTATTTTCAGAACGCCCCCCTTTCGTGGCTTGCACCCCTGTGATTGTTTTATCATCTATAATCATCTGAATCGATTTATATTGAACAATACCTTCTGTATATGAACCTTCTTCATCAATTAAAATCTGAAGATTCAATGGAGTAATCACAAGTTGATCTAAAGTAACACCGGTTTTTGCTTGGAATTCAGGATTGGTATACAGTTTTTTCGTATATATCGCCTCACTTGCTTTTTTCCCATTTGCGACAAAATCGAATTTCCAAGTACCTGTCAATCGTTTTGCTGCTTCAACATAATTGAAATGAAGGTTCGCATTCGCCCAATCCGCTTCCGATATATCAAATACCTGTTCAATCAACAATCCTTTTTCTTCGTTAGGCAAGATGGTCGGAATAGCATCTACAACCTGGGACCCGGTATGAACTCTCAAGTGAGGTTTGACGCTTTCCAAATCTGATGCTGCTACCTCGACTTTATAACGGATGACCGTTTGATTATCTGCATGTCTAACCGATTCAATATGAATCGCCGGAAACTGTGAAACACCAGTAACCATTGATTCTCCAGTATGTTGATTAGATTTCAGAAAAATATCCCTATCCCGATAAAGGATAAGATTCTTTGCTTCGAATGTAAACTCTTTGGTACCACCTTTTAAAGTATCAGCTGTTTCATAGATCCCAATGAGTTTCTGACTATCAGGATCGTGCCCCAAATAACCATATACGTTCGCTCTCGCATCGGATTCTCCTATTATAGTATTTTCCTCAGTCGCAAATTCACTATATGGAGAAAGATCGATTGATGTGTCCAGAGATATGAGCATTTTCATTTTTTCTCCATCTGTTACAACACCGCTTAAATTCATTGTCACACCTGAACTAGCGGACTGAAGATCATATTGCTGACCGATACCATTATTTATTGCGCTTGCAACGCCCCGGCCTCCGATTCGATCCCAATCAATCGTCATACTGGCGAATACAGGAATAGCAACAAGTAAGAAAAAAGTAAAAATGATGCTTATAGGAATTGCTTTAGCTCGATATCCAGCAGGCTTTTGTGAAGAATTCAGATTGACTCGTCGTTTATGTGCTTCTTTTTCAATGGTTGTCCACATCAAGTCATAATCCGGAGGAGATATGTTTTTTTCCTTATTAGAATACTGATTCATTATTACTCATCT
This sequence comes from Paenibacillus sp. FSL H8-0283, assembly GCF_045040675.1. Lineage (NCBI taxonomy): Bacteria > Bacillati > Bacillota > Bacilli > Caryophanales > Paenibacillaceae > Paenibacillus > Paenibacillus sp. FSL H8-0283. The sequence goes on along the minus strand of NZ_CP150295.1, from coordinate 3,186,804 downwards.
CCTTTAGTTGAGGTTCAACCATTTTATTGAGAAGTTTTAACCCTTTGTTTAATCTGGATTTTGCAGTCCCTTCAGGTATGTTCATAACTTTAGATATCTCAGGTACAGTCAAATCATTGATAAATCGAAGGACAACAACCATCCTAATCTTGTCAGGAAGCCCACTATATAATCCTCGTAGCTCTTCTTTTGTTTCCCTATGGTACACACCCTCTTCCACAGGGTTATAACTCTGGGATTTGGACAACAAATAATGCCGCATTTCTTTCAACCATCCAGATTTCCGTCTTCTCATAACGTTATGACACTCATTTGAAGCAATTCGCAATATCCATGATTTCATATTCCTTACCTTAGTTCTGTCAGCCAAAATAACTTTGACAAATACTTCTTGGCAAATGTCCTCGGCATCTGCTTGATTCTTCATCAGATAATAACAGAAGTAATAAACTTGCTCTTTGTACAATTCAAAAATTTCTCTGTCAGTCATTCTATCCCCCCCTTTGCCGTGTTCTCATTAATAAGACAAATAATGTTATGTAATCGTTCATTTTGTTTATAGTTGGTTTTGCTAAGTTCTCGGATACCTAGAATAGATTAGTTCAATGTCTCTGCTTGAACAGGTCTATATACATGTAAACAAGCAAAAAAAGCCGCTAAATTAGCGACTTTATGAAATCATTTGGTCATCGAGTAACGAGCTGATGCTGTTGAGTTAATCTCACCCCTATTTTCATCTCTGCTTAAATCCATGATAAAACGTATCCACCACAAGCGCAGGGGCTGCTTTTCTCGCGATATGACCACTTACAACCTGCTGCCACGTCAGGAACATGATGGAATACAACACATCGACAATCCAGGTTTTATCGAGATCGGAGCGGAAATAACCTTTCTGTTGTAACAGACCGACCGCGTGTAATACAGGTTCTCTCAGTTTCAGATCTGCTCCCTCAATCTCGGGATTATAGTTAATGGTGGTGTCATGAGCCAGAAAATAAATTTTGTCGCCTAATGGAATCAGCGCCTCGATCAGCTCAGGTATGTACTTTTCACAGTGCTCCTCATCCAGTTGGATTTCTCTCATGGTCTCACTGACCACCTCTATCGCGCGTAATCCGAGATATACCATGAGCTGTTCACGGCTTTCCACGTATCGATGTAACGTAGCAATCCCGATTTTTGCAGATTCTGCAATTTCATTCATGGAAGCATTCGGTTTTTCAATCAGCAACTTGGTGGCCTCGTCCAAAATGGAATGGAGCCTGGTTTGTTTGATTGTTGTCATTTCCTTTTTCATTGGTATTACACCTCTTGGCGAATTAGTCTACAATTGATCTAGTCATCCATCAAATGATTGGATGAGATTATAAAATTATAGCATATATTCTCACGATATCGCATTTTGAACGTAACAAGTCACCTTATATATGTACTGTAAATATAAAGCTTAAAAGCCGCCATTTGGCGGCTCTTAGCATGGTCATCTTTTATCTCATACGTTACTTACAGTTCGATGATTCTCGTTGCAATATTTGTACAAAATTCACGATCATGCTCTACAAAAAGCAGGGTTGGCGAGTATTCCAAGAGTAAATCTTCGATCTGCATACGTGAAATGACATCTACAAAGTTGAGTGGTTCATCCCAAATATGCAGATGAGCTTTCTCACTAAGACTTTTAGCAATGAGCACTTTCTTTTTTTGACCTGCGCTAAACGTTGAGATATCTTTCTCCAATTGCAGTCTGGAAAAATCCAACTTTCGAAGTATCGATTTAAACAGGCTTTCATCAATCCCCTGTGTGGCCGCATACTCAGATAAATGCCCTCCGAGATCGGACGTGTCCTGCGACACATACGAGATTTTAAGCTGATGATCCTTTCGGAAAAGACCTGTATAAGGGATATCTTCACCACAGATCAGTTTAAGAATGCTTGATTTGCCAGATCCATTTTTACCGTACAGGGCAATACGACCCCCGTTTTCAACCGTGATACTGACATTCTTACACACCGTATTGGAGCCGTATGATATCGACACATGTTCCAATTCAACAAGTTCCTGCTTGTGAAAATCCAGCTGATGAATCTGTAAACGTTCTGCACTCTCGATGTTTTTGAGAAGTTTGGATTTCTCTTGAATCGCAGATTGCTGCCTTTGTTCGATATTTTTGGAACGTTTCATCATTTTGGCAGCCTTGTGCCCAATATATCCTTTATCCACCTTGGAACCGGAATTTCTCGTACCATTTTTGGTTTTTTCAACTTCATGCGACCATCCACCGGTCCGTTTGGCTGAATCGGATAAACGCTTGATATCCTTTATTAATTTCTCATTACTCGCAAGTTCAAACTGATCTTGCCTTCTTTTATTTTCCCACCAAGCGGAGAAATTGCCTTTCTGAATCTCGATGTTACTCTTATTGATGGAAAGGATATGGTCCACGCTGTGATCCAGAAACGCCCGATCGTGAGATACCAAAATAAATCCACTCTTGCTGCCAAGATAATTACTGACGATTTGTCTTGCATGAAGATCAAGATGATTGGTAGGTTCATCAATGAGCAGAAATCGATTATCCTTCAGGAACAAAGCAGCCAGCATCACCTTTGTTTGTTCTCCGTTGGATAACGTATCAAAAGGCCGATACAACACATCTTCTGACACTTTCAACAGGTTAAACTCGCGCACAACTTGCCAGTGTAGATATTCAGAATGAATCTCGCCGATGACATCAACGGTCATGGCTCCCTTATTTTCTACCTGGAAAGGAAAGTATTCAAAGCTAACATTCGCAGAGATATGTCCGCTGTATTCATATTTGCCAAGCAACAGATTGAGGAAAGTCGTTTTGCCTCTGCCGTTCCTTCCGGTAAAACCCAATTTCCAATCGGAGTCCAACTGAAAACTAACATTTTCAAATATATTATCGTAACTGCCTTCATAAGCAAAGGTCAGGTTGGTAACGTTGATTAAAGACATGCATATCATCCTTTTTATGTGAAATATAAAAGTAAACTGACGGGATTTCACCATAGAACATGGCATGGATTCCCTCACTTTAATATTTGAACATAATCAGAATTTAGATTCGCTTATACAATAAAGAAACCTGGCGATAAACCACTCAGCGCCAAGTAGATCTATGCATAGGAGGACAAAGTGTCGGATTCTGATTAGTCATATTGTGAACCATGCCACTGTTCATGTTTGTTGACAGGTCCACATAAACATCCACAACCTCTAATTCAGTCATGACTCTATCCCCCCTTTGAAAGTTCAAAATTTAATACAGAAAACTTAACATGGAATACGACATGGGTCAAGACACGGCAACCTCAATCACTTCCTCCGCGTCTTTCCGCTTCCTCCTTCAATCCACCGTATTATCAGCCTTACACACCTCTACGTAAATTTTGATGATGTACTCATCGGGATTACTTTCTGCAAAATAAGTGAGCAGGTCCAGTGCATACACATGTCCACAGACTTGCAGTCCCTCTTTTTCTATCTCCTCTTTCATGAGGGAATACGTCTCCGGCATGCTTTCGTATGAACCTCGATGATTCATGACGGCATACATCCCTTTTGGCTTAATCCATATCGTTTCCCCTGGAATGGGAGCTTTTATTTTGTTGCCAAAGTAATCCGGATAGTATTCTCCTGCCTCATAGTGCTCCTGAGTTAAGATCGTCCATACCGGAAACTCATAGTCGATCATCTGTTCATCACAATGGGTCCTGTATTCAATGAACTTACGGAAGAATTCCTTATCCCCATCCCCTTGCTCCAGTTGTACAGCAATAAAATACTCCAGCTCACATTGTTCGATATGTAGCCCTTCAGGAGAAGCATCCGTGGCTTGTTTCGTCATTTCAATGGCACCACTTAGCAGCTTTTGCATACGTTTGATTCGTTGTTGCTCCAACTCAAGTGCCTTTAATTTCTGTTCAAACAGCTCAATTAACAATGGTGTATTCTGATTTTGAATAAACGACTTAATCTCTTGGAGTGAGCTTCCTGCCTTCTTCAGCACATGTATGACATCCAGCACATACGTTTGTTGCATACCATAATAGCGGTAGCCCTTGGCATTGGTATATTCAGGCTTTAACAGCCCAATCTCGTCATAATGAAACAAGGTATGTTTGGTCACTCCGCAGATCTTGGCAAATTCACTGGTGGTAAAATGTTGTGCGTGATGTCCAGCCATCTATGGGCCCTCCATGTACATATGTAGTCTAAGTTTTATCAATATAAATGCATTATAGTGTGTAAAGAAAAGTTTGACTATAGGGTTACCCGATAGTTTAGTCTTGAATTGTAAGTTATTCATATCGTCGGAGGGAAACATGTCTAAATTCAAACGTTGGATGATTCTTGTTATTGTCTCAAGTGCACTATTACTCATTGTGATGGATATGACCATCTTGTACACAGCCCTACCCAGCTTGACCTATGATCTCGGTGCATCTGCTTCGGAGAAATTATGGATTCTGAACGGTTACTCCCTTGTCATGGCGGGTCTTCTTCCTGCAATGGGAACACTCGGGGACCGTCTTGGTCATAAAAAAATATTCACCCTGGGCTTGCTCGTCTTTTCTGCTGCTTCTCTTGCTGCTGCCTTTTCTCCAGTACCGGCTATGCTGGTCATGAGCAGAATTCTTCTAGCCGTAGGTGCCTCCATGATGATGCCAGCGACATTGTCGATTATCAGAGTTACGTTTACGAATGAGCGAGAACTCGCACTGGCAATCGGCATCTGGGGTTCCATTGCATCAGGTGGTGCTGGATTGGGACCGATTGTTGGTGGACTGCTTCTTCAACACTTCTGGTGGGGTTCTGTGTTTCTGATTAACCTGCCCATAGCCATTATCGCGTTTGTATTCGCCTTGAAAATAATCCCTAAACATCAAGGGGATGCGTCGAAAAAGTGGGATTTCACCAGTTCCATTCAGATCATGATTGCCATGGTCGGAATTATCTATTCCATTAAGGAATTCACAAGACGCGAAGGATCTCTGACACTCGCTATCATAGCTGCTGTGATCGGTGTTCTGTCCCTGATCATCTTTATTCGCCGTCAGAATAACAGTCCCAATCCGCTGCTGGATCTGTCCTTATTCAAAATCCCAAGATTCAGCACCGGCTTTATTACCGCACTGGTTGGCTTGTTTGCACAAATGGGTGTGCAATATATGGTCACTCAGCGGCTTCAGCTGGTGGAAGGCATGTCACCTCTTCAGGCTGGACTATTCACCGTATCCATACCTGTTGCAGCACTCATCGCCGGACCTGTTACGGGGGCCATTATGCACCGTGTGGATGTTGTATATATCAAAAGCTTCACTCTCTTCATCTCTGCCCTTGGCATGGGTACGTATCTGATGTATTTCAATGCTGGGTTCACTGGGCAGATTCTCGGTTTGGCACTGCTTGGTGCAGGTCTTGGATCAGGCATGACCGCTGCATCACATTCCATTATGAGTTATGCCCCACCACACAAAGCGGGTATGGCCGCTTCCATTGAGGAAGTGGGTTATGAGCTGGGCGGAGCATCCGGTATTGCAATCATCGGAAGCATGTCGACCCTTTTCTACACACTCGCTATGAAGATTCCTGCGGGGATTAGTGTGCCAGCCAATGCGAAGGACAGTCTGGATGAAGCGCTTATTGCTGCCGAAAGCTTGCCTGTTGCGTCTGCTGAATCGCTCAAAAATGCCGCCTTTGCTGCATTTGACCAATCCTTCTTTGTTGTCATTGCAGGTGTGACCGTATTTCTGTTCATTGCTGCTCTGATTATGAGTTGGGTTGCTGTGCGGTTGAAACGAGCCCCAAAGCACAGCGTTAAAACGTAATGAAATTCACTTCATGAAACAAAGCGAGGTATATACGAAATATGTCAAAAGAAGAGGATTAACTCAATTAAATTAACGTCAAAAACCATTACCTGAGTTGTTTCAGGTAATGGTTTTTGATATGCCTGATAACCGAAGCTTACCACCATGTGGCACCTCACGGAAGGTAAGCATCCTCTACCTCAACTTTTCGTTCATTCCCCATCGCAATGTATCTTACGTTAATGACATTTCCTTTCTGAAAATGGGGAATATGTGTGATTGGAATATAAGTCTCTACAATTGTTGGGAAGGTGCGGCCGTCAACTTGGGTTACAGTCAGATCCAATCGCACGCCAGGCCTTCCATCCATACTGGATGATGTCTGTACAATATCATGAATTATTGCTTCTGTTGGAATTCCGTCCATCAGAATGCTCTTGCGAAGGTAATATTTCTCTTTATTGTTACGTAACAGTTTAAATGCCATAATCGTAGTGATTGTGCCTGTTATAAGCCCAAAGACAATAATAGCAACAATAATAATTAATGTGACGGTCATGATAACCTCCTTTTAGTTGAAACTTATGTTAACTACTTCTTGTTTAGATCTCTTTTTCCTGCCTATTCTCTCTGAATCGGAAAACCTCAAAGTCAAAAAAGCCGCCTTAAGGGCGGCTTCATGCTGTGTATGTTCAACTCAACTTAGTCTACTTTCGCACCATACGAGCGTACAAACAGAACGGCTTGTTCGCGATCCAAACGTACACCTTTGATATCCAGTGATTTCAGATCAATTCCTTCCAGGTTAGCCCCTCTTAGATCTGCCCCTTGAAGCTTGGCTCTGCTTAATACAACTCGGGTAAGATCACAGTCTCTCAAATCCGCTTTGGTGAAATCCGTGTCCGTAAAGTCAGCCTCAAAGAAACGAATTCCTCGCAGATCCTGTTTCCCCAAACGTGTATGTCTCAGATTTGTATAGGACCAATCGCCGTGACTTAGTGTGATGCCATCCATTTGCGCACCTGAAAAGTCTGAGCCTGTCATCTTGCAGGAGCTGAATTTGGAAGCAAAGAGATTCGCACCAAAGAAGGTGCAGTTTTCAAAAGCCGATTCCGTATGAATCGAACCATTCATGGAAGCCCCTTTGAAGTCACACTCGATAAAACGACAGTTACTCGTTTCGATTTCTTCCATAGAAGCGTTCATAAATGTACACTGCTTGAAAACACAGCTTATGAGTTCTCCATAGCGCAGATCACGTCCCTCAAAGTGTACTGCTTCATATTCCTGATCCTTATATTGATACACTGGTTACACCCCACATTGTATATTTCTCCGTCTTTCTTCATTAAAAGAACTTTTTATACTATACCACACCCCTGTCAAGTACCTGCTTAAACACCCACAAAAGTCAAGTTACTTTTTTTATGAGAAAAATCTGAAAACTAAAAAAGGAACGCATAAAGCGCCCCTCCAGCTCACACTTTTAACTGTTCCAATGTGGGCTTATATATATGAAACTCTCCAGTTAGCTGCTTGTTCTATTCCTATCAGAAAACATTACACCAGTTTTTTGGACATCCTGTACAGGAATAACGAAGGTTTATTGATTTCTCCTACTCTCTGGTATCCCAAACGCTCGTAGAGTTTAATAGCTAGTAGGTTTTCCTTTTTAACCGTAAGTGAGGATTTGGACAGACCTTGTGTTATAGCTTGCTCCTCGGCAAAATGAATGAGCTGTGTCCCTACACCAAGTCCTCTGCTTTCAGGCAACGTAGCCAATGTTCCGATGTGGTACTCGTCGTTCTCCGCTTCTTTTAATGTTACCATGGAGTAGAACTCTTTCCAATGTTGGAGATTATACTTAATCAGGCTCCATTTACGAAGTTCAAACAGTTTGGAGAACGTTGGCAAAGCAAGTTTGTTCATTATAGTGGTCGGATAACACATGATCATGCCCAGCGTTTGGTTACCCATTTTAGCTTCATAAGCATATTGGTGACTGAATCGGTTCTGATTTGAACGCCATAACTTGTTAAATGTTTTCTCTATAATGCCTTTGTCCTTGGTACCTGCAAGCGAATAGGCCATATATTCAAGTGCCATCTGATTTAGTTGCCCGCCGACTAATGATTGTGGACTGGCTTTTGTTATGGAAATCTTATTCATCGCTGTCACTCCTCTAGGTAGCTGAAATTGGACTAAAACCTCGTAGCAGGTTGGTTGAATGATAACCCCTCAACGATCACATTCACCGTATCAATGGTTAATCCGGTCAGCTGTTCCACATGTAATCTCACATTGTTTTGCAATTCCCTGCAGACTTCATGCACTTTTGTTCCATAACAAACGACAACCTTTACGTTTATCTCCAGTCTTGATTCTACCTTGCGGATATCTATGCCATTTTGTAGACTTTTCCCGCTCCACTTTTTGGTGACCCCTTCTATAAGTCCTGTCGACATGGAGGAAATCTCACTGGTAGTATTTGCGATCTTGCCGACAATTTTGGAGATCACATCATCCGATATTTGAATTTTTCCCAAAACATTTTGAATGGACATCCTAGGTCCCCCTCTTTATACCTGCATTTTTGATAGATAATAATATCATTTAATATAAATATAAATCATACAGAGTCCGATTTCAACTTTTGAATTCAGTCATCCTCATTTCTACCTGTACATAGCAAAAAAACCGCGATCATCGCGGCTTCTTCTAGTCATACTATGGGAATTTCAATTGAATACGGACAGGAATGTGAGAGGATGACTGGCTCTCTGTTCTGCTCTCTGTTCTGCCTTCTGCTGCTGCCTCTACTTCTTCTGCTTGCACGATCCACTGCCTGCCAATTAACGATTGTAGCAGTTCAATCTCTTCTGCGGTCAGTTCAATATGCTTCAGAGACAACTCATCTTGAACGTAATCCCGATCCACCTTACGGTCAAACCGGAAATCGAGCAATCGTTTCAACCCGTTAATATGCAAAAACTTGAACTCATAACCCTGACGTATCGCCTTTTCCCAATCGTCTCCGATATCAACTGCTGTCTGTAGTCTTTCATCAAAATCCATCGCGGATTCCTTAACCAGAGGCAACAACCGGGAAAAGTCTCGACGTTGTAACCATTCAATAATCACGTCTCCCGGCACCCCACTTGTCAGAACATTCTCTACAAGAAGCCCTACAGGAATGGACAGCTGAGTCCGACTCATCGCTCGCCCTCCTCATTCCCCAGGTACTGATTGAACCAGGCATTCACCTGTTCGAAGCTATCGATACGTAATGAAGGTTTACCGCTTTTGAGTAAACTGTGGTTGGAACCCGGGTAACGAATCAGTTTGGTCTTTTTGCCGTAACGTTTTAGCGTAGTATATAATTCCTCCGCTTGTGCAATCGGTGTCCGATAGTCCTGCTCTCCGTGCATGATCAGAAGTGGCGTCTCAATGTGATGTGCATGGGCAAGAGGTGAGCGAGACCACAGGAATTCAGCGTTTTCCGCCGGATTACCACTAATGACTCCCTCAACATAGGAAATTCCGATATCACTCGTTCCATACATGGACAACCAGTTGGAGATACAACGCTGGGTTACAGCCGCCTTGAAACGGTGGGTATGCGCTACAATCCAGTTGGTCATCACTCCGCCATAACTGCCACCCGCTACACCCAGACGTGATGCATCAAGGAAATCATATGTAGCCAAGGCATAATCAACAGCTTCCATCAGATCCCGGTAATCCCCTCCGGCAAAGTCACCACGGCAAGCTCTGGCAAACTCCTGACCGTATCCCATACTTCCGCGAGGATTGATCCACAGAACAGCGTACCCTTGCGCAACGAGTGTCTGCATTTCATGACTGTATGTACCCGTATACATCGCGTGGGGTCCACCATGAATCTGCAAAATCAGTGGCAGTTTCCCATTGGTGTCACGTATTGCCGGTGTGGCTAACCAACCTTGAAGCGGCCATCCATCGGAAGACTTAAACTCTACACGTAGAGGCACATTAACAGCTAATTCAGCCAAGAATTCATCATTTCGCCGGGTGAGTCTGAACATTTCACCACTGTCGATATCCACGCGATATAACTCTCCAGGGTGTTCATCCGTCAACGCAGCGATAACCAGCGACGTACCATCTGACGTTAAGGTATACTGATACACATCCTTTTCACCAGCGCCCGTAACGGATTGACACGCCCCATCTTCTTGAATACGGTACACGTCCACATTCCCGTTATGTGTTCCGAGTACATATACACCGCGTTCCGGATGATGGGCATCCGAGATAGGAGAAGGTGACGCACCTGCCGACTTCATATCTCCAAGCGCCGCGTTACCAATCTGCATATCTAATTGAGGTGCGATTGGCCTGGGTATACCTCGATGAACGGGAACAGCGTATAAGCTGTTGTGGCTCCCGCTTCCATACTCACGATCACTGGCGATCAGGATCAGCTGCTGCCCGTCGGACGAATAGGAGAATTGGCTTATCGCCAGACTGGAATCCGTCACTTTGAACAGATCACTTTCTCCCAATCGAATGCTGTATACATCGGTAAAGTAAAGCAGATCCGCATCAAGTTCCTCGTCCTCTACTTGCTTCGAAATGAAAGAAAGCTGCTGGCTATCTGGCGACCATGCCGGAGCGCTGATATTCCATAGCCCGGAAGTCACCTGTGTGATCTCCCCGCTTTTGATCTCATATACAAACAACTGGCTGTATTGACCGTCCCACCAGCCAGCCCCTTCCGCCTTCGGCGTTGTACGCTCGAAGACTTTACCTCGCAGCTCAGGTACAGACTCCTGTTGGACGTCTGCTTTCTTCTGTTGGTCCTCCGGTTGTACTTTGCTGGTAAACGCAATGTACTGCCCGTTCGGCGACCAGATATAACTCAATATTTTACGTGCGGGAGATATCAGCATGACCGGCTCTTTTTGATCTGAATGGAGCGTCCATAGTCCTTTGCCACCATCCACTGAGCGAATGAATGTGAGCTGTGTGCCATCCGGCGACCAAGCAGGTGAGGAATCTTTTGTTCCATCCGAAAGTGCAATATCTTCATCACCATCGAGCGAAATCCCTCGAATTTGTGTATTATATTCGTTTTTATCCTGATCTATGGTCTGTTCCACATAAGCCACTTGTCCGTTAGGACTGATCACCGGCTGACTTATCCAACGGTAGTGACTCAGATCCTCCGGCATAATTGGTCTTTGATTCATAATGATGGCTCCCTTCTCCGTTTATTTATGGGTTGTCTCCGTACGTGGATCAAGCACATCACGCAGCCAATCTCCAAGGAAAATAACACCGAGTACGGTAAATGTGATCGCTAGTCCCGGGAATGTAGCGACCCACCAGCTTGTAGCAACGTATTGTCTGCCATCACTGAGCATCCCTCCCCAGGATACATCAGGTGGTTTGATACCCAGGCCCAGGAAACTGAGTGAAGCTTCCATAATAATCGTTGTGCCGACATTCATACCGCAGATGACGATAAAAGATGAAAGGATATTCGGCAGAATGTGTTTCAGAATCAATCTTCCATTCTTCGCGCCAATCGATCTGGCCGCATGAACAAAATCACGCTCTTTGATACTAAGAACCTCACTTCTTACCACACGGGTGAATGGAACCCAGTTCGTCACCCCGATGACAAAGATCAACGTTGTAATACCCGGGCCAACAATTGCCATCACAACAAGCATGAACAGAATGGTTGGAATCGCCATGAATGCATCACCTACACGCATGATAACAGCATCCAGCCATTTCCCGTAGAATCCGGATACCAGCCCCAGAATCGCGCCAATAATTCCTGACACAATCACGGCACCCATCCCCACGATTAAGGAAACTCGGGCACCATATACAATTCGACTCCACATGTCTCTGCCGAGATTATCGGTGCCCAGCCAGTATTCGGCCGTTCCGCCCTCAAGCCATGCTGGTGGTTTAAGTCGGCCCAGCGGATTCACCGCTGCCGGATCATGACTCGTCAATAGAGGTGCACCTATGGCAATTAACACAACCAACAATACAAGCACAGCACCAAACATTCCGGTCTTGCTGATGATCAGTTGTTGCCAGATATAACGAAATCCCGTTGGTGCACGCCCATTGTCTTGTTCCTGTTCTGTACCCGGAATTGGCATTTCATTGCTGCCTGTCATATGATTGCACCTCCTTCTAGTCGTATTTGATGCGCGGATCAAGTAGCCTGTAAGCTACATCCGTCAAGATGTTGATTACTACAACGATAAAGGCAATGACAAACACCGCTGCCTGTACAATCGCCATATCATGTGTGTTGACTGCAACGACCAGCAACTGACCCAGTCCAGGCCAGGAGAATACCGTTTCCGTAATCAAAGTGCCCCCGATCAGACTTGTAAACTGCAAACTCATAATTGTCACGACCGGAATCAATCCGTTCCGAAATGCATGTTTTACAATGACAACTATCCGGCCAAGCCCCTTGCTGCGAGCTGTTCGAATATAGTCCTGGTTGAGAATCTCCAGCATGCTGGAGCGAATCAGTCGGGTCATCTGCGCAGCCAGTCCAACACCAAGTGTAAAGGCCGGCAAGATCAGATGTGACAATCCTCCGCGACCAGATACCGGCAATACGCCCAGCATGACGGAGAACAAGAGGATAAGCATAATCCCCATCCAGAAGTTTGGCATCGCCTTACCAATGACGGATATTCCTGAAATAATGAGATCGGTAAACGTATTGCGTTTGACAGCTGAAATGACTCCAAGTGGCACAGCCATAAGTACAGCAAAAAACATGGCGGCTACAGCCAGTTCAAAGCTGGCAGGCAATCTCTCCAGCACAAGCTCTAACGCAGGCTGATTGTAGCGAAAAGATTGACCAAAGTCTCCCTGTATCGCACTGCCCAGAAACTTCACGTATTGCGTATATAAAGGCTGGTCCAAACCAAGTGCCTGCGTCAAGACAGCACGATCTTCAGCGGTAGCCGTTTCAGGCAACATTAGCGCAACCGGATCACCGGTGACTCGAACCAAAATGAACACAATTAATGAAACAATGAACAGCACCGGAATGATCTGCAGTAGTGACTTAAGTACGTATTTGCCCATTCCTTGTTCACCTCCCTTTTAAAAAAGAACGGCAGGAACATGGTTATCCAGTCCCTGCCGTTCACGGCCTATCTTTTCAATGACCGGTTGTTATACCCGATGTTACTGTGCAACAGGTGTAATCTCGTCAGCATAGAACATCTCGTCACTGCGTGGCGCGAAGTTCACTTTAGCATTTGTTCCGTAGACACCTTCCATTTGGTACAGATATACGGCTGGGCGTTCTTCAGAGAAGATCTGTTGTACTTGCTGATACTCTTTCTCACGAGACGCAGGGTCCATGTTCACCAATGCCGATTGAAGCAGTTTCTCTACTTCAGGGTTGTTGTAATCCGACTCGCCTTTTGCTTCTTCCAACATATAACGATTGTAGTTATTCGAAGCATCGAACAAGGAGTTACCAATACCAATCATGAAGATTTCTTTGAATGATTTGGAGCTGTAACGTTCACTGAATGCACTTGCTTCCAGGACATCCAGATTGATTTTGAATCCGGCTTGTTCCAGCATTGCTGCAACAACTTCAGCCTGTTCTTTGTATTGTGCGGAAACGGAGATAGTCATCTCGGCTTCACCTTCCGCATAGCCAGCTTCTTGCAGCAACTGTTTGGCTTTTGCTTGATCATAAAGTGATGTTTTGTACAATGAAGGATCAGCACCGAAGTTGCCTGGTGTTACGGATGTGCGGGTTACGATACCTGCTCCGCCGGCAATGCTGTCCACGATCCCTTGTTTGTCGATAGCCAGGTCAATCGCTTCACGTACTTTCGGATCAGCTGTGATGCTACCTTCTGTCTGACGGAATATCAACTGAAGCACACGCTGGATTGGCGCTTTGACAATCTTCTTATCTGCTTCGCCTTCGATCCGGGCAATGTCAGTGGAGGGAATGGAAGACGCCACATCTACACCACCAGCAAGCAATTCGGATACACGTGTGGAGGCTTCAGGAATAACGCGGAATACCACTTCATTCCATTTTGGTTCACCGTCAAAGTAGTTCTCGTTTTTTACCAGTTCCACACGATCATCTTTGGTCCATTTACTGAACTTATAAGGGCCTGTGCCTACTGGTTGTTTCAGGAAAGCATCGAATCCTTTATCTGCAATATATTTTGCTGGCAGAATGCCTGCTCCCATTTTGGACAGACGATTCAGGAGCAACGGATCTGGACCATCTGTGATGATATCTACGGTATAGTCATCCACCACTTTAACTTCTACGATATTTTTGAAATAACTGTTTTGTTTCAGTGTCTCGTCCTTGGCTACGCGCTCCAGCGTGTATTTTACATCTGCTGAAGTGAATGGATCGCCATTATGGAAGGTAACACCTTCACGCAGCTTAAATCTCCACGTTGTATCATCGACTTGATCCCATGATGTCGCAAGTCCCGCAACTTTTTTCTGTTCACTGTCATTTTTGATCAGATAATCAAAAACGTTGACCAGAACCGCCTCACTGGAAGTATTGTTGTTGTTGTGCGGATCAAAACTCTCAATATCGGTTACCGCAGCAACGGTCAGTGTTGTACTTGCGCTTCCACTGCCCGTTCCTTCTGTTGCGGAACCATCATTTGTGCTTGTCGATTTTCCTCCGCAAGCGCTGAGTACCATTACGACTGCCAGTAACGTGATCCACAAGCCTGTCCATTGTCTTTTTTTCATTGTGATTGCTCCCCCTCAGAAGTTGTATTCCGTGCCAAAAATTCAAGTGCTACTGCGGACAACATGCCCACACCATAAGGCATCGCTGTCTCATCAAGATCAAACATGGGATGGTGGAGTGGATAGCGAGTACGTTCCTCATCATTCCCAGATCCTAGTCTGAAAAACACACCCGGAACCTGTTCACAATAAAACGCGAAATCCTCGCCCCCTGTAGAAGGTTTGATATAAGTCCATCCCTTCTCCGCATTAACCTGATCACAAGTCTCTGTTAGCAGGTCAACCATGCCGAGATCATTCACGACAACAGGGTATCCATCGCCGTAGACAACTTCGCATCCAGCTCCAAAAGAATCACAGACCCCTTTAACAACCTGCTCGATCAAAGCTGGCATCCGCTCACGAATGGCAGGTGAGAGTGTACGAACCGTACCGATCATCTCCACTTCGGGGGCGATGGCTGTTCCCATATAACCTCCCGTGATTTTGCCAATCGTGACTACTGCCGGTTCAAGTGGATCAACCATCCGACTGACGATATTTTGCAATGCGGTGATGACCTGAGCGGATACCGCGATCGCATCAATACCCTCATGCGGACGAGCTGCGTGCCCACCCTTGCCAAACACCTTGATAATCAAGGGATCAGCTGATGCAAAAGCAACGCCCTGACTTACGCCCAAGGTTCCCGTGTCCTGTCCAGGTGTCATGTGTAATCCTGCGATGGCATCAACCTTTGGATTCTCCAGAACGCCGTCCTGGATCATGGCTCTTGCACCTGCAAGTCCCTCTTCTGCTGGCTGGAAAATAAATTTGATGTTGCCTGACTTCGGTCTTCCAAGACCAGTAAGCAGTTGGGCGGCTCCCATCAGGATGGAGGTGTGAGCGTCATGCCCACACAGATGCGCTTTGCCTTCTACTTGCGAACGGTATTCCACCGCTTTCTGATCCTGGATTGGCAAGGCATCCATGTCTGCGCGCAAAGCAAAGGTTGGTCCGTCGGTCTCTCCGCGAAGCAGGCCTGTAACCCCGGTCTGTCCGACATTGCGTGTAACTTCCAACCCCAGGCTTTCCAGATGCTCAGCTACGATAGCAGATGTGCGATGCTCCTCATAACCGATCTCCGGATGCTCATGTAAATCTCTGCGCCAAGCACTTAACTGGGCTTGTAGTGGCTGAGCCAGCTGTATTAGTTCTGAACGATTCATTTGCTGTCATTCCCTTCATTTTTGTCCGATTCAGAAACCAAACGGGCATAGATTGCATCCGCTGAGAATTCGATATGCCTTTTCATCGTCTCCTTAGACTTAGTGCTATCATGGGCTTTCAATGCTTCAAGAATCTCCATATGTACACCGTGGTTGACGGTACGTATCCGGTCATCATAAGGCATCAAGTCAAGCGCCGGATTAATTTTCGTCCGGATCTGTCTGACGGCTCTCTCGCAGTATGGATTCCCCGAAGCCTTGGCGATGGTTAGATGAAATTTCACATCCAGCGCCCTGAACCATTCCCTTGTGCAGTCTGGCTCTATACTTTGCTCCATGTAACCCTCAAGCAACTCCAGTTCGCCTGCGGTGATCCGCTCAGCAGCGAGAAAAGCTCCCTCTGGCTCGATGATGGTTCGATATTCGAACACCTTCAGCATCTGTGACCAATCCCGTTTAATTTCTTCTCTGGTCCGTTTATGCGAATTGGCTGTCAGAGGCAGTACAAATGTTCCGCCTTTGGCACCCACCCTTTTCTCTATCAAGCCTTTCTCTTCCAGTGAAGAGAGTGCCTCGCGAACAGTAATCCGGCTTACGTTAAAAATCTCTGCCAGATCTCGCTCGGCTGGAAGCTGTTCTTCACTCATTAATTCTTTCAAAATAATGGCTTCTTCCAGTTGTTCCCTAATGAATTCACTAACCTTTTTGGTAGATACTTTCTCAAAACGAAATGAAAACGTACTGGACATCTAAACACTCCGATCTGTATATGGTCTAGACCTTATACCATTAATATAATTCCGACTAAACTTATATGCAATACTTTTTTTCAAGTAAATTCATATTTTTTTTCTAACCACCTCCAAATTGAAGCATTTTGGCACAAAAAAGACGCATCTACACGCAGCAGATGCATCTTCGCTTTCGTTATTCTCCTCTATAACTTCTTATTGGCAAAGGGTCTGAAATCCTCTGTAACCGCAAGTTTTTTGCTTCCCCTCAGGTAAAAGCTGTCATCCGCTCTCCAGGTATGACTCTTTTTGTTCTGTCTGCGGTGATAGACATAATTGTAAGGAGAGGTTGCATACGCTTTGAACCCTCTTTTCCTGCATTGTCTCAGGAAGGTCACATCTTCCCCTATGGAACGGTCCGTGAAGCGGACTTTTTTCAAGATCTCTCTTTTGAATAAAATAGTACCCCCTTGTACAAATTCAACCGGTTTATTTTTTTCAGCTGGAGATCTGACCAACAATGTCTTGGATGCGCCCAAATAGACCAGGCACGAATGTTTACCCACAATATCACTTTTGGTCCGTCTAAGTTCTCTCACCTGCTCTGTTAAATAATACGGCGAATAGTAGTCATCATCATCAAATTTGGCAATCAACGAAAAGCGTGCCCTTGTCATGCCAGCGTTCAGGCTTTGTCCTAGGGAAATGCTCTCCGGAACTTGATATACATGAACATTGTCAAGATTTCGAACCCGGTTTTGGTATAATGCCAGATTCATACTGTCATGATTCAGGACAATGATCAGCTCTTTGCTTTTATAACGCTGCCGACTGTAATTTTGCAGGATGTTATCAAAAAATTGCGGCCGATTGGTACATACAACAATGGAAACACCATGACCCATTTTGTGTTTAGTCAAGACATACCCTCTTTTCAGCTCATTTTTCTCTCATCATATGTGCCGAAACAGAGTCTGGTATGGACCAATAGCTAGTATCTAAAACACCAAAAACCCTCTGCCCCAAATAACAGGACAAAGGGTTTTGTAATCTATTGTTTTAAGCCTTTTCTATGCTTCGCTACCGTTATTCAAGTACACAGCCTTACCTGTGCGAGCAGATTCATAGAGCGCTTCCAGGATTTGAGATACAACCAGCGCTTGTTTCGGTGTAACGACTGGCTCTTGATCGTTCTCAATCGCTTCAATCCACTTTCTCATCTCAACATCCGGTGCGCTCTCGCTCTTACCATCGTAGAAAGCTACCCCGCCTGCACTCAGTTCAATCTCATTGGTGTATAGACGGCTGAATTTCTCACCATTGATGCGCAGTCCGTTCTTCATATCCGCACCCGCTTCGCTACCGCTCAAGCTACATTTCGCCTCATCCACATCCAGTGAGTTCAGTGCCCAACTGGATTCCAGCATAATCGTTGCCCCATTCTCCATTACAATCATGCCAAAGGCCGAGTCTTCTACGGAGAATTGTTTTGGGTCCCACGGGCCCCAGGCATTGGCCGCATTTTCACGTTGTGAAAGCTCATGATAGGTCGTACCCAGCACAACTTTTGGTTGATAGTTATCCATCATCCAGAGCGTCAGATCAAGTGCGTGCGTACCAATGTCAATCAATGGACCGCCACCTTGTTTCTCCTCATCCAGGAAAACACCCCATGTTGGTACTGCTCTACGTCTAATTGCATGTGCTTTGGCAAAATAAATATTACCCAGGTCACCCGCTTCGCAGACCTTCTTCAAATACTGACTGTCTTCTCTGAAACGGTTGTTGTATCCGATAGTCAGTTTTTTACCGGTACGTTCTGCCGCTTCCAGCATGAGCTGTGCTTCAGCAGATGTCTTCGCCATTGGCTTCTCACACATGACATGTTTCCCCGCTTCCAGGGCAGCAATAGAAATCTCGGCATGAGAAATATTCGGGGTAAGTACATGTACAATGTCCAAAGACTCATCCTTAAGCAATTCCTGATAATCCGTGTAGACTTCGGCTTCAGTAGTGCCATATTTCTGTTTGGCTTCATCCGCACGTTCCTGAACGATATCACAGAAAGCCACCAGTTCAACATTATCCAGTTTACTCAGACTCGGCAGATGTTTACCATTCGCGATTCCACCACAGCCAATAATTCCGATACGATATGCTTTACTCATATATATATTCACCCTCACTTAAGTATTGGTTGTTTCATTTTACGAAAAGCCGACGGGGTCATCCCCAGACGTTTGCGAAATACAGCATGCAAATAGTTGGCATTATTGAATCCTGAAGCAAGTGCGATCTGTTCAATGGATACGTTACTTTCCTCCAGATTGCGGCACACGGCGCGCAGACGAATATCCTCCAGTACACGGCTGAACGGCATCTCCGGCTGTACTTGGTAGAAGATTCGCTGCAATTGTCTGCTGCTAATATGAAGTTTCTCAGCTACATGCTCCAGCGTGACCACGGTAGGGTGATTCGCCTCCATATACTGCACTGCATACTCATAGCGATACACCGACATATCCCGCACAGGGGCTTCCGGTCGATTCCCCCCGGTGTCGTATGCTCGCACGGTTTTGAGTAATATGCTGATAACCAGTTGCTTGATCGATGTATAATAACCTAACAATTTCTGATCACAGGCCTCATAAGCTTCCAAAAAACAATGCATCGCCCGATGATAATCATTCACCGGAGTAAGCGGAAGCGTTCTCAGCTTTTCCATCGTTTCCTCGGATTCTGCTGCTTCCCAGGGATCGACATGTTCCCTTGGCTTGTGAACGATATCCACATGAAGACATAGTTCATCCATGTCCTCTTTGGCATCAGCCTCCTGATAATGAACGACACCTGGTCCAGTCAAATACAGCATACCTTCCGAGAGTGCATGTGTCTGATCATCCAGAATAACTTTGCCTTTACCTCTCGGGATAAAATGAAACTCAAACTCTGCATGATTATGGAAATCCACAACTCGGCCCGCTGGAAAAGAAGTCAGATGAAATCGCATCACGCGAATCTCATAATGTCCCCAAACCATTGAAATATCCAGTCTCTCCAGGAGATCCTGCCGTTCAAGCATTTTCTCATAAGGATACAGGCTCAAGATTGCACACCTCCTTAAGTAAACCTAACCCTTCAACTCATTCAGAGTGATTCTGCGCCCTTCTTTGGCAGAGAGATTCGCTGCTTCCATCAAACGGGTCAGCTCCATAGCGATCTGCACGTTTTCAGTTGCATCCGTATCATTCTGTATATGTGCAACCCATTGATTGAATGCGCTTTCTCTTTGGTCTACCAAAGGAAGTTCAGTCCAGTCATCATATTGTCCCTCTGCTGCTTTCGTGCGAATCAATAACTTTTCATCAGGTGTTCCATACAGAAGTGTACCTTCCGTACCGTGAACCTCAATCGTAAATGGAGAATGGCTGTTCACAAAACCAGCTTCAACAACGCCGACTGCTCCAGAATCCGTAAACAAGGTTGCAACGGCATTATCTTCCACTTCTTTGCCTGTAATATATCCAAAGTTCGCATTAACCGCTGTTACTTCCTGACCCAGAAACAGTTTGGCGAGATACATTGGATGGCAACCCAGATCAATCAGCGCACCGCCCTGACAGTCCTTCAGATCATAGAAGTGTTCAGGTAACCAGTTGGAAATCGCTCCATCATGTGATAAACGCGCTCTAACATAAGTTACTTTACCAAGTAATCCCTGGTTAAGGACATCCTGAATCGTTAACGTATACCCTGCATTCAGTCGAGGTAAGGATACTGTCATCTTGACGTTGTTTGCCTTTACCTCATTAAAGATTCTATTGGATTCCGCCTGTGTCGAGGCAATAACTTTCTCCGTGAAAATGTGTTTACCTGCTTTTGCAGCAGCGGTGATCACATCTTCATGGATGCGAGTTGGCGCATCTACAATAACGGCATCGATGTCATCCTTGGCCAGCATATCTTCGAGTGAAGCATAGAATGGTACGTTTAAGCGTTCAGCCGCTTCCTGTCCGCGCTTTGCATCTTCATCCCACACAGCGGCGATGACTGTATCCTCATGTTCCTGTGCCTGCTTGATGTAATCCCATGCGTGAACATGCCACAAGCTAATTTTTCCAATTCGAATGGTCACTGTTGTCTTACCTCCATAGGATATAAGGTGAATCTGTAAAATTTACACTCAGCCACTCCGATTGCAGTACCATCTTACGATCACTGTTATCCCCGTATTTTTTGAATCCTTTCTTAATGGAGAAAATCCGGGGATAGCGTATGCTTCCGATGTAGCTTTCTTTCAGAAAGCTTTTAGGTGAACGCTTCGCTTCTACAGATTGGTTCTGCACTCTTCGTTTGCGTGTAAATGTTACATTCATCTTATATAATATTCTGACATTTATCTATAAGTTATCACAGACTTAATCTATTTTTAATAGAAACTCACGACAATAAATGTATAAAATCACGACATGTTTAACTTCTTCTACTCATTCATATAAAACCTCAAAGGATTTTTGATGATGATCACTTTCTCTTCTATCCATCTTTTTCTCGAAACGCAAAAAAAAGCGAAACTCCGTAAAGGAATTTCACTTTAGCTATCAGTTAAGAAAAAAATCTTATAAAATTAAGGGCTACGGCGTACAGTTTCACCATTTAATAAATTAACTTTTTGATCATTAATTGAAATTGTATGGTTATCAACCCATTCCAAGTCTACCTGATCCGTCTTTCCCTCATAATAAAATACTCTTTTAAACCAAAGTGGGCCTTTTAATTCCCCCATAACTCCAAACGATCCCATGGCTCCAGCGTCAGTTTTATAGAAACTTATAGTATAGTGCTTATCTGGTGAATGTGTAGTCGTAAGTAATTGTTTGTACCCAGAAAATATCGATGTAAATGACAAAGCACCCAAAAGGATGAAGATCAATGCTAAGGATAGAACCGTTGAGATCCAACTTCTTACCTTCGTAGACTTGTTCAAATTTTCTTTGAAACCAAGTATAGCTATAGCTAATACTAAAATAGAAAGAATTAGAATTACATAGTTGGGAGGACTAACTAGCCATTTATTATTCATATGAGAATATAGTGAGTACATCGAAACAAAGTACAAAATCAGGACTAAAATCAAAGCAATCCAGCTCATTTTTTTCACTAAAATTGAACCCCCTCTATTTTAAATTATCAATCGTATAGTAACAGGGTTATTTAAAATGATGACTTATTTATATGTTATTTTATGAGAAAATCAAGTAATCCCTAAAGGAGATGCTTAATTGCAGACTCCTGTTTGTCTATGTAAAAGTCTTGTTTTATAGTGCTACCAAAGTTGTCTATTGAATTCGCTATCATTTCCACTTATAGTTTAATTATTCCCTAATTTGGTATAAATGAACTAAGGAGGTGCTGGTGTTAAATCTATAAATACTTTTTTAGGGCTAAATCAATATTACATAGGAAGGTGCCTAAACTGATGAGAATTTCTAAAACGTTTAAAAAAATAGTTCTTTTAGGGTTTTTCGTTGTTCCTTTGAGTCTAGGTTTACTACAAACGGATGCTAACGCGGTTCGATATTCTGGAGGCAGATCCACCGCCATCAATGATGTATGGTACTCAGATTCAGTTTCTTCTTATGGATATGTTTCAGCATTTGATGAAGCTCGATTTAGGTGGAATGAAACATCAAGCAAAGTTAATTTAAAAAGAGTACTCTCATCAAGTGGGACTCCTGATAAATACTATGTTGGTGTAACCAGCATACCTTACCGTTTTGGTTACTACACTCCTTATAAATTATCTAGTTCAGGTGGCTATGTTGAAGCAAATCACAGTGATACTTGGGCTTTTAGTAACGTATCAATATATTATAATAACATGGAGCGCGCCGACTTTAAAACAGACGAGGTAATCTCGAATGCAGGTCATGAGATTGGGCATTCTATTGGTCTTGATCACACTCCATCAGATGGTGCAAATTCGATTATGAGATCTGGTATTCAAAATATCGGCCCTACAACCTATGACATAACTGAAATCAGATTAAAGCGTGGCAATTAATTTTTAGGGAGGTATCTTATGTTTAAATCTCGATCTCTCATAATAGGTTTATCAATTTTAAGTTTATTTATTATATCGACAGGTTTGTACTATTTTCTTCAAGAAAAAGAACAAATGCAAATCAATGAAGTAATTGATATTTCAACTAATTCACTTACTTTTGAAGATGTAGATAGGCTGGACCAGTTCTCAGATCTAATCATTGTGGGATACGCTAAAGATGACTTTGAAAACAGAGAACATATAATCAGCAGTTATGAAGACGGTGCTCTTCAAGATTTCTACACTAAGACAGATATTATTATTGATCAGATCATAAAAAAACCTGACGATTTCCCAGAAAACTCGAAGGAAATAACTATTCTAGAACCTTTAAGTTTAAGAGAAGATAAAAAATTTACGGCTGATGGCTACACCGAGCTAGAGAAAGGTGATAATAATATTATTTTCCTGGCTCAAAACACTTTTGGGGATTACGGTTTAATAAACGGAAGCATGGGAAAATTCAGCCTGGAAAGCAACAGTGACGCAATGAGAACATTCACTACTCAAGAAAAAACACTCTACCAAAAACTTTTTGACTCAATACTCGATAAATATGATTTAAATTAATCAACAAAAAAAAGGCTTCCTTTCTAATTAAAAGGAGTCTTTTTTGTATGAAAGACTGGGGGTCTGTCAATAATTTTGTGTAAACTCTTTTAGTCATAGATTCCCCCGGGGGGATAGCGAATTTACCGCAAGTGTAGACCGACCCTATCTGGGAAAAGACGGAAAGTTGGAGCAGCATTTGCCCCCAGTTTTGGACACGTCCTGTCCATTTCCGAGTGACGTCAATCGTTGCCAGGTAGAGCATCTTTAGCAAGGCTTCGTCTGTCGGAAATCGTCTCTGCGAATAGGTTTTTTAAGACATTTTGTGCATCTTGTGCAGAGACCAGATTGTTCTCAAAAATAAATTCCCGCAATTGTTGTTTTGTCCAAATTCCCAAGTGTTCTCCCAACCTTTCTCTTACTTCCATTTTAATGGGTTTGAGAGTTTACACAATATATTTTACAGACTCTCTCTCCACTTAAGTTATGTATGAACAGTCAACGGAATAAATCATTTTTCTATTAAATAATATGTATGTTCACTTACTCATCACTTTTTTCACATACTTTTCTGCCTTGTAATCTTTTCGAACCTCATGTAGCGTATTGTTATTCGCTTCCGACCAGGATTCAAGGATCATCCTCGGTTCCGCTTCAATAATATCACGCGCCTCAATCATATCACCGTCTCTAAAAGCCTCAATCACATGAATTAAGTCAGTTCGATCAATCAACTTTACAAAGTTAATACCTGCTAATGTCTCACACGACTCTGTGAAGTGGGATGAAGTAATTACGATTGCTTTCTTAGCCTTATAATATCTCATGCAAGAAAACACCTCTTGTACAGCGCTGATGCCAACTGGATACTCTGTTGAGTATCGTTTTGCTTGAATGACATTTCTATCACCTTCCCGATCAGTGAAAACTACGTCAGCACCAAAATCGCGACTTCCTAACGTTTTATAGACCCCTGAATAACCCAACTCAATTAACAATCTGTACAAGTACATCTCGAAGCCAGAGCCATCCTCCATCCTGTCTATATCTGCGATAGTAATGGCTTTTAAGTCGTAATTCTCCTCAAAAAGCAGCACTGATTTCTTTTGTTTACGTACTAAACTCAGAACCCAAAGGCTAAGTGTAATAATCACTACAACGATGAATACAAATAAAATATAGATCATTAGGTCTACCTCCATTACAACAAACTAGCACAATAATACCACATTTTTCTATATTGGAAATTAATTATTTTATTGGATAAAAAGAACTTGTACCGTGCAATAAAGTTACTATAGCCTTCAATAAGACAATGTTTGACTAACAAAAACCCCCTGTCCACGCTACCGTGAACAGGAGGTTTCTATAGTTATGATGTTCAATAATCAACTCAACGTAACGTATACCCTTGTGTAACAATCTTGTACCCCGATACCGTCTGGCTATGCCCCTCCAACTTGCCCTTAACCCGTTCCAGCACATCGCTCTCATAAACGGAGGCAGTTTCGAATCCAGTTTGCACGTTCAACTCAACGGGTTCGGAGTTTAGATTATACCAGCGAGCAATCAAATCTCCGGTTTCCTCTGCGATCTTCAATGTGGAGAAGGCTAGTGACGAACCTTGTGCATTCCATGCCAGCCATTGCTTCGACAGAGGCAGTTCAACCTTTTTCCCATCGGCACCGGCATGACTTTCTCGCTCAAATGTATACGCAAGTGCCCCTAGCTGTACAGTCGTCCACGGAATCGGATACACGTATGCGGATGCACATGCACCTGACTGTGCCGCATCGCCCGCAAATGGAATAATAGCATATTCCACACTCTGAGGTCCCAGACATTGGGCTTCTGGTGTTTCAAACACACCCCAATCTCCCAGTTCCGAAGAGGCACGCAGCAGCGTAACCGCAATCGTACTGCCCTCTTCATGCTGTAAAATCTCGTACTCATTCAGCCCTTTGTTTGCAATCATCAAGCCATGATCACCATCGGTCACATGTACAAACGCTTGCTGATGCTGCGCATTACTCGGATTCACCCATTCTTTGGCCGGTGTATTGGAACGTTTGGCAATTTCAAAGATGGAATCTGCATAATGATCCTCTGTCACCAGTCCGGATGGAAAGAGTGCGCGCAGTCGATGATCCTTGGCCTGATTGTTAAAGTCAGATTTTACCTTGACCATATTACTACCCGCTTCCAACGTATACGTTGTCGTAATCACCAACGGAACAGTGTTCTTGACTCGCTGTGCCTTCCGTTCTGTAAAAGGAACCATTTGGCGCTTCTCCAGCTCGAACAGTTCATCTGCTCCAGCAGGAATATCCCAGCGTAATACACTTTCCATAACTGCCCGATACGGAGACTGCTCCACAATCCGCAGGTCTGCCTTCAGATGCTCCGTGGTCAGCGTTGTCTCTCCCTCGGGTTGACGATAGACATATTCATTGCCGATATCGCCGGTATTTTCATATGAATTCAATCCCCTGTATACAGCACCGGAGACCTTATCTTCAATTGTAGCCGTACCATTCTCTTCAACGGTCACCCGCAAATGACCGTTCTCCATCTTCATTCCCTGAACCTGGATGAGTTCGCTCATATCGGGCACTTCAGCAATCTCTGCTTGCTTCTCTACTGGAATGAGAGCATATGTCTTATATCCCAGCGAAGGTACATCCACCGCCTGGAAAGTCACTCTTACTTTACGAGCCATATAAGGCTGTCGGAAACGATCCTTCGGAAGTTCATAGCCGAAATGCGCACCCAGATCCTTGATTTCTGCCGAGTATGTGCGTCCATCCGAATCGACCAGCTGATACACTGGCAGTGCATCTTTCTCCACCTTCTGCGCAAGCGCCTGAGGGTTAGGACCTTCCGGGAAAAATGCTTTGTCCACAATCAGGTCCATCTCAATGATTCCATTTCGATTCCAACCACTCGTGTTGAACACAGTGAACGGCACCGCTTCCTCTCCCCAAGCCTCAGCAGGTTGCACATGAATGGACTCAGCAATCGCCTGCGCACTCTGGGAAACCAATTTCTCTGCAAGCTGTCTGCTCTTGGCAAAGCGGGTCACCATCTCACGGTGAACCTCATCCACACTGCATCCGCAGATGCTATCATGCGGGTGGTTCTGCATCAGCATCTTCCATGCATGTGTCAACAGATGGTGCGGATAATCCTTTACCCCAGCTATATGGGCCATGGCGGCGAGTGGTTCGGCTACTTTTTCAAGCAACATCTGCCCCTGCTGATTCAACTGTTTCAGATAAACCCTGGCAGATGCCGTATTCACCAGTGTTCCCCAACCATCCGTGTGCTGACTGCGAAGCTCGCCCTCAATGGTCGCCAGATGTTCAGGCACTTCCTTCGTAACCGCCTCAATGTAATCGTCAAAATTGGAGTGGATAAATTCTACATCAGGATACAACGCAGCCGCCGTACGTAAAGCCTCGGGCAGATCCGTCTGGATCGGCTGGTGATCACAACCATTCATGAACAACAGATGTGGAGTCGAGGCAAACTTCTCGGCATCCTCCAGATTTTTATCCCAATATACTCGGGCTTTCCCCGGATCAACCGGAACCTCCATCCCATTGCAGTACCAATTCGCGAACAAAATGCCGAGCACTTCCGAACCATCCGGCGAACGCCAGATCATCTCGGAATAGGGAGATTCATAACTGTCTGCATCAACCACAGCATTATTGAATCCGGTAGGCTTTACCCCGCGCCCGAAGATCGCGTTATGAATGTCCGCCTGTTGCAGAATCTGCGGTGCTTGTC
Source organism: Paenibacillus sp. FSL H8-0283 (assembly GCF_045040675.1). Classification (NCBI taxonomy): domain Bacteria; kingdom Bacillati; phylum Bacillota; class Bacilli; order Caryophanales; family Paenibacillaceae; genus Paenibacillus; species Paenibacillus sp. FSL H8-0283. Next base: position 3,159,791 of record NZ_CP150295.1, on the reverse strand, counting down.
CCATATTTCCAAACGAGTCTGGGAAGTATCCCGTCTTGGATACCACACCCAAGGGTCGAGCATCACGATGACCGATGAGCAGATTACGCAAGTTGGCCTCGCTGCTGGTCAGAAACTCATCCTGTAACACATACCATGGACCAAAATGAATGCGTCCTTCACGAATATAACGGTCGAGCCTCTCCTGCTGTTCGGGCCGAACCTGCAAATAATCTTCACGAATAATCGTCTGCCCATCCAGATGGAAATAGCGATATTCCGGGTCCTGATCAAGCGTGTCCAGCAGTTTATCCATCAGCTCAATGAGCAGTACATGATGGTGTTCATAAGGCATATACCATTCGCGGTCCCAATGGGTATGCGAGATGAGATGTGCCGTCTTTTTGGTTGTCATTTTGCGTACCTCCTGTCATTAACCTTTAGTTGCCCCGCCCATGCTGAAGCCCTTGGACATGTAACGCTGGGAGAAGATATATAGCACAACCGAAGGCATTGTATAAAGTAGTGAAAATGCAGCCAACCTGCCGTATTCAACCATACCGTGGCTGCCGAAAAATTGATAAATCGTGACCGATGCCGGAAGTTTCTCCGGTGTCTGGAGCAGGATGTATGGCACGAAGAAGTTGCCCCAACTTCCCGAAAACGTAAATATCGCTATCGTTGCAATACCAGGCAACATCAATGGCGCCACGATTCGTCTCAAACTACTCCACACGGACGCTCCGTCAATCCATGCCGATTCTTCCAAATCGATTGGCACCGAATCCATGAAGTTTTTCATCATCCAGATGCCGTAAGGAAGTGAGGATGCAGTCAGGAACAGCATCGTGGCAATGATGCTATTTTGCATTTTGAAGAACAGAAACATTTGAAATACCGGAACCATCACGGCAGTAATCGGAAGAGCTGTCATGAACAGAATCGATAACAGGAAGCTTTTTTTGAATCTCATCTCATAACGGGATAAAGGATAAGCAGCAAGAACAGATACCAGTACAACCAATATCGCTTGCCCTCCCGACAGAATCAGGCCTACACCGAATGAACGAAGATTGCTCGAATCCCCGAGTACATCCTTGAAATTTTGAATGGTCCAGGTACTGGGCATTTTGATACCCTGTTGCGCGTTCGGGTCAAATGAAGCCAGAATGATCCAGAGCAGCGGCAATAAAAAACAGAGCCCTAGAAAAACTAGAATCCCGTACTGGATTTTGCGTTGAAGCCCATGTTTGACCATAGGGATCGAACCTCCTTCATGGTTACACTTTCACTTTCATGGATCGCATGTAGAACAGGCTGGCGACAATACCGATGAACAACAGAACCAGAGATATGGCTGTGCCGTATCCAAACTGATAGTTCACAAAGGCCTGATTGTACATGAAGATCGGCAAGGTTTGTGTCGAAGTACCCGGGCCACCACCGGTCATCGTATAGATCAGCGTGAAAACACCCAGTGTCTGTAGAGTAACCAACATCATGTTGGTCACGATGGACCCTTTTACCATTGGAATCGTAATGTGTCTGACAATCTGGAACCCGGTGGCACTGTCAATAATCGCAGCTTCTTCAACTTCCTTCGGGATATCATCCAGTGCCGACTGATAGACCATCATCGAAAAGGCTGTGCCGTGCCAGATATTTGCGATAATTACACTCACCATAGGGAAACTGAACAACCAGGAGACTGGATTCGCTCCAAACCAGCCGAGGATCTGATTCAATGAACCATTGTCACTGAAAAAGGCGACCATACAGAATGCCACAACAATCTCAGGTGTTACCCAACCGGCAATGACGATGATCCCGATGACCCGGCGGAACGTCACATTTTTCTCTTTCATTAGAAGGGCCAGAATGAACCCAAGCAACACCTGACCAATCACTGCGGAGAAGATGAGAAAAACCAGCGTGCGCCAGACACTAATCCGGAAGTCCGGATCATGAAACATATTAATGAAATTCTGGAATCCGACAAACTCCAAACTCTTGGCTGCCGCACCGGTCAGAGCCATATTCGTAAAGGCAAAACAGATCGTCAGAATGATGGGAACAATGAAAAACACAAGTAATAATAGTACGGAAGGCATTAGAAACAGAAATGAGCCTGGTGCTTTCCTTTTCATAAGTCACTCTCCATTCGAACCGGAAAAAGGGGAGATTGTGCCTCCCCCTCCGAATATATCGATATCCTTATTTCTCTTCGATGCTGTCCGCGCCAAGGGAACGGGATACGTTGTCCTTCAATTGTGTAACTCCCTCTTCCGGCGTCAGCTTGCCAGAGGCAATACTCTCAACAATGCTTTGCAATTGTGCGGATACCGCTGCATATTGATCGTTCGCTGGACGGAAGTGGGCCACATTCAAGAGTTCCTGTGCTTCTTTGGTATAAGGACGATCCGTATAACCTTCAACTTCTGTGGAATCATTACGTGGGCTGAGGCTGCCTTCCGCTACTACACGAGCAGTCGCATTTTCCTTATTCATCAGAAACTCGATAAATTTCCAAGCTTCTTCCTTGTTCTTCGCTTGTGCAGGAACAGACCAAGCCCATCCTCCAGACATCGTAGTTGCTCCAGGTTCTTCCCCATTTTGTGTTGGGAATGGTGCAAAACCTATTTTTTCTTCAACGTTGGCGATTGGAGCAGCACCGTTCTCGGCCCATGTCGAACCTGCCCAGCTACCATCTACAGCCATCGCCAGTTTGTCTTGCGGGAACTGTTGCTGGAAGGCAATACTGCCAGCTTGTCCATTCAGGGCAACCTGCATGGTTGGACCTGTTTTATCCGTGTTAAACACTTGATCTATGAATTTGAAGGAATCCAGCAGCCCCGGGCTGTTCACGACCCATTTCTTGCTGGTGTCGTTATACAGCGTGTCCGCCGTACCATAGAGCAGCATTTCCAGTGTTTGCATGGTGACACCTTCACCGTTTGCTTTGCCCACGATCATATTAAGTGGTGTCACACCCGGCAGTTTTTGCTTGATCGTACGTGCTGCTTCGAGCACTTCTGCCCAGCTTGCAGGTTTGAACGGAACTTCAAGTCCTGCCTGTTGAAACAGTTCCTTGTTGTACCAGATTCCGCGTGTATCCGAGGTAGCCGGAACGCCGTACACTTTGCCGTCTTCTCCGGTAACCCCTGCCTTCAGGTTGTCGATGATGTGTTCTTCCCAATCGGGCCATCCCTGAACCTGTGTATCCAGCGGCTCCAGATATCCCGCAGCAGCATCGGATTTGATGATGGATGTATCTTCGGCAATGACATCCGGTGCCGTATCCGGGGATTTCATTTGCAGAACCATTTTGGATGTATAATCGCCTTCACTTGCCAGTACAGGCGCAATGTTGATTTTGATATCCGGGTTTTCTTTCTCAAATTGATCCACCAAGCCTGATTGGAAAAACTTCGTAAGCGTATCTTCAGATCCTGAAGAACGGAACGATACGGTTACTTCCTTCTTGCCATCACTGGTTGTGCCTGTACTTGAACTTCCACCCGAACAGGCTGTAGTAAGAATGAGCAAGGATGTCATAACTGCTGCAACCGGCATTTTCAATGATATTTTTCTCATGATTCGCTCTCCTCTTGTCGGAATTCAACGAACTCCGAACGTTATGATATACTCGCAGGTTATATCTTACTTTCCTATCCTATTTCTGAACGCGGAATCCGCAATAATCCATAATCAGTTCACTAAATAGCATATTGGACCATGAAAACCAAGGACGTGTATATTCATGTGGGTTGTTGGCCGAAAAACCTTCATGGGTCAGTCCGGTATCCGCATCCGTCTTATGGATAAGCTGAAGCAATCGTAGTTTTTCATTGCGATCCTCTGTAGTCAGCCCCTGCATCGATAAAGCGATATGCCAGATGTACCCTTCCGGTGTATGCGGACTCCCGATTCCTGCTGCTGCTGTTCCCTCATAAAAATACGGGTTGTGCGAGGAAAGAATGAAACGGCGTGTATTCTGATACACCTCGTCGTTCTCCTCCACATATCCGAGATAAGGTAAAGACAGCAGACTTGGCACATTGGCATCATCCATCAGTTTGTGATTGCCTTTCCCATCCGTTTCGTACGCATATATGGTTCCATATTCCGGATGTTCAACGGTGCCATAATCCTGAATACCTTTGTTGATCTGTTCCTCCAACTGCTGAGCATTCGCTGCAAGCGTTTCATCCTCGAACACAGCTTCAGCAATTTCCTGTAGATATCGAAGCGCCACAACAGCGAACATATTGGAAGGAATCAGATAACCATATTCACAACGATCGTCACTGGGACGGAATCCCGACCAGGTCATGCCTGTGTAAGCTGTTTCAGTACCTCGCCCTTCTCGGCTGAGCGTATCGGTTTCGGGAGCATCCAGACGTTGGAACGTGTAGGGTGATTTCGTCTCATGATGTTGCTCCACTTGCCATAACTGCATGATGATCTGGGCTGCTTTACGGAACGTATCATTGAATTGAGTTGTTCTTCCCGTGTTCTTCCACAAGAGATAACTGAGCTGAATCGGATAAGCCAGTGAGTCGATCTCATACTTCCGTTCCCAGATCCAATCATTCATCTGCGTCAGGTCTTCCTGATGTCCTTTTCCACTCTCCGTCTCATTAAAAGCGTTTGCATAAGGGTCCAGGAGAATATATTTCAGTTGACGTTCAACCAGTCCAGCGATCATGTCAGCGATATCTTCATCCTCTGAAGCGAGAACCAGATAAGGTCTGACCTGAGCGGCAGAATCACGTAACCACATGGCAGGGATATCTCCCGTAATCACAAAAGTTGTTCCATCTTCTTTGCGCTGAATTGTGGTTGCCATCGTATTGGTAAAACAATTTTTAAACATTTGGTTGAGTTCCGGATAATCCGGCATACGTTTGTTAACCCGATCAATCATGTCGTATATCGAGGGGGAAATTTCTTGATCATCTCTGGGTGTCAGCATGTTGTCCTCCTTATGTAATCCAGTTTGTTAACCGCTTTCATCATCCTAAAACGAATATAATGTTATGTCAATATATTTATTTGTATATTAGCATGTTGTTTTAATTTAACGACACCAAATAATATACCATTTAAAGCAATTCTCCCCATTTTATCCGCACCAAAAAGAGGCCTCGTTTATACGAAGCCCCTGATTGAACACAATGAATATTAAGTTGTTATAATTAACCCTTTTGTTTCACCATACTCGTTGACTTACCCTTCACCAATCGGGCAGGTAAAACAACTCTGTTCACTGTCATTTCGTTGTTCTGCATACTTTGAAGCACCATCTCGAATGCCTGTTTTCCCATATCAAACTGGCTTTGTCTCATATGGGTTACACGGCTTCCTTCGGCAGCATTTGGACTGTCAAAGCAAATGATGGACATATCTTCCGGGATTCTCAGACCAAGCCGATCCGCTGCCTGTTCTGCAAGTAAAGCAATATGATACTCCGCAGCAAAGAGTGCAGTAATCTGGGGGTATTTCTGTAAATGTTCCACCAATGTCTCCACATCACGGACCTCGACTTGAGGATCAAACACACTTGGCAGTGTCGAAAGAAAAGATTCTAACCACAGTTCCCTGTTCACCAGCACCCCTTGATCATGATGAGCCTCAATGATTCCTTCAATTCGTTCTTCAATCGGTGTAGTGTTCGCCGGAGGCTGCGTCAGAAAAGCGATGTGTCGGTGACCGAGGTTGAACAGATAATTCGTCCCTTCTCGCGCCGCGCCTACATTATCCGTACTGACAGATGAAGCCGGAATTCCTTTCAAGTACCGGTCAATCAGGACAAACGGGAATTTATTAACGACCAGTTTTAAAATCTCATCGCTGAAATATTCACCCTGTGCCGGGAAAATAACCAATCCATCCACACCCAGTTCCAGCAGTTCCTGAATGCTCTGTTCCTCCTGCTCAGGAATCCCGAAGGAACGTCTAAGTACGAGAAAACAATCATGCTCTCGCGAAGCTTCTTCCATGCCATATAACAGTTCTGTACCATACATGTCACTGAAGTTAGTGATGACCAGACCAATGAGCAGCTTCTTCTCTGGATCTTTAACCGAAGCACGCGGAGCAGGTCTGTTAGGTCTTTCTTGTAACATATCTGCTGTGTCGGCTACAAAAGAACCCCGTCCCGGCTGACGAACAATTAATTGTTCACTCGCCAGCATCTCAAGCGCTTTTTTAGTTGTAATCCGGCTCACTCCGAATTCATCACATAATTCCTTCTCCGAAGGAACTCGCTCACCAACTTGGTATTGATGAAGCTGTATCCGTTCGCGCAAGGATTCAAAGATCTGTTCATACATCGGCTTGGATGCCGAATCTTTCCCCAATACAAGCACCTCCATAAATACCCATACTTCTCATGTTCTACATCCTAATATATCATGTTATATCATTAATGTGAAGAAAGAGGCAACTCACCTGCTGACATGTGAGAGCAAAATAAAAAGCATTCCAATGGATGCTTCATTAATCTTAGGCGTCAGATGTGAATCGAGATACAACAAAAAGCCGACAAGCCCTGATACGTCGGCTTATCGGCTTCTTGCTTAGATGGTCAAAACGTAGTTAACATCCATGTCACACTTTGCATAATTAAGGTTGAAGACCCTCAGCGGACGATGGACCCACTTCCGTTTCAGTCTCTTCAGGGCTCGAATCTGGTTCTGGAACTGGTTGTTCTTGTGCTGCGCTGACGAACAATCGCCCAGCTGCTTCCGCCTCTACTTTGTTGCCTGCTGCATCCTGAGCTCGAATTACAATGACTCCACCATCCAGAACAAGGGATGAAGGTGTTGCGTACGTACCCGTGTAACGACCAGGTTCAGTCTCCACCAATGGAACCTCTCCTGCCCCCTGGGCATTCAGATTCAAAGGTAACTGAATCCGGAAAGATGCTTGCAGACCAGGTTTACTGTCAAAAGATACGGTGACACTTTCTCCTGATGTGATTCGAACATCTTCAGCTGGCGTAATATTCGTAAGTTCTGGCAACGCCGTTTCCACGTATACGGTGCGGGTTACCGTTGTTTTGTTGCCAGCGAGATCGGTTGCTGTAATGGTAATTGTGTTCTCGCCTTCGTTAACCAATACGCGATGACTGAAGCTTCTGTCTTTGCCCACTTGTACGGTTTGTCCGTTAACGGTTACCTTATCGAGGAATTGTTCCACGACATTACCCGTTACGTGAACAACTTCCGCATTGATGCGATCTCCTTGAGTTGGCGTAACAATGGTCAACTGCGGTTTGGTCTGATCCAGAATAATGACGACGGGGAGTGAGCGGTCGGTCGTTTTCCCGTCCACCACTGCCTCGGCAGTAATCGCATTAATGCCAGAACGGAGTTTCACACCGTATGAGAACTTCCCATTTGCCACCGTTGTGGTGGCAGCCAGATCCTTGCCGTTGTAGATCTTGATCTGAGCTCCAGATGCCGGAGACGTTCCCGACACAGTGAAGGTTGATTGATTCGTATACGTGTTCGCAGGTGCTGTGAGCACAGGTGCATTTACCGGATATCTCACAACTGCACGAATCATGTAGTTACCTTCTTCATCAGGTGAAGTGCTCCACGCTCCACCTACTCGCTGCCAGCTTCGACCTGCATTTGGACCATCCTCATCGGTAGCGAGTCCCGGAGCGCTAGTTCCAGCTAAGCTCTGTACATACACGATATAGAAATCACCCGTTACAATGACCGGTTCCGGGAATTCAACAGTTGTCCATTGATCGTTACGAAGTGCAGTACCGTCAAATGGTCCAGCCAGTTGTCGTCCCGGAGCTCCGCCCGCACCCGAAGCATCATAGACGGCATATTGGAACGCTGTGCCTCCAGGTACAGGCCATTCGGTGTTCCAGAATCGGAACGATGCACCTGTCAGTTGAGCGGTCTCCAGCTCTGGTGTCATTCGAACTGCCCAAGCGTTATCCGCAGCATTAAAAGCTCGTGCGTTCTCTGCTGATCCATCATCATAAGCAATTTCCCCTGGGAAACCGATGAATGGTTTCAAGGCAATATTTGCCTCTGCTGTCCCATTACCAGGTACAGTTATAGTTACGGTTTTACTGTAATAATCAGCAGCCCGGATGGACAGGGTATAACTTCCTTCCAATACCTGAATATCGAAGCTGCCATCTGAACCTGTGCGAACTTCACCTACATTGGCATCTTCGACCACGAGAACGGAAGCATCAGCCAGTGGTTGTCCTGTACGCTCATCCGTTACTACACCTTCTATCTGTCCATGCGGGATTGCCTCCAGATTAAAGTTGGCTTTGGCTCCACTGCCATCGGTGATCGTTACCCGCTGAGTTAGAGGATAATAGCCATATGCTTCAGCTTTTAACGTGTAATCACCTGCTACGTGTGTGAAGTTATACTTGCCTGTAGCTGGATCTGTCTTCACCGAACGTCCGGTTTCAAGTACGGTAACCGTTGCACTTGCAGGCAGGCTTTGTGGATTAACCGAACCTGTTTCTGGTTTTTCAACTTCCGGTTGTTGCTGTTTCGTTTTGTTAAATTCCGCTTTGTCTGTCCGCGAAATTTTGTACCATGGATTATCATAGGACGGTTTAGGTTTGTCACTGTTAAGCACAACCGCATTGTCCTCCGTGACCGTCTCCGCAGCAACACCCAGTACTCGGAAATCATCAATGAACCAGCCTGTCTTCACAACACTGTTGTCTGAGGTCAGACGGAACCGGAATTGTACTTCATTGCCGGTAAGTGCATCCAGGTCATAGAATACCGGTGCCCATTGTTTACCGTTTGTACTATGTGAGAATTTGCCCAGTTCTGACCATGTGGTTCCACCATCCTTGGTGACTTCCACATACCCGTAGTCGTATCCACTCTCAATCTCGTACCAATGATTAAACGTGAGTGTTCCTTCGGACACATCCGTCAAATCAATGACCGGAGATACGAGTGAATAGTTGGAGCCACTCTCGTACGTATTGTCGAGATCAGTCGCCCAGACATTCGGTGGAGAAACCGCGGTGGCAGGTCCCGTTAACGGAATACCGCGTTCCCACTCATCTTTGGTTCCCGAATGAGTCCAGCCATTATCATCACTGCCATCGAAATGATCGATGTAGATATCCTGAGGCACCTCTACTGTAATGGAGACCTCATTCGATTTGTCGCTTTCATTGCCACTATAATCAAGTGCGGCAACGGTATAGTAATACGTCGAATCTGTCACCGTAGCCGTATCTGTAAACGTTGTTCCTGTTGCAGTTCCAATCGATTCATAACCTGCACCTGCGGTTGTGGAGCGATATACCACATAGGATTCGAGATCCTCATCGCTCGGACCCGTCCAGCTCAAGGCTACATTACCAAGAATATCGGCCGTCGCAGACAATCCGGCAGGAGCGCCCGGAGCAATCTCATCCAGTTCTTCTACAGCGAAATCATCAATGTACCAGCCAGCCTTTTGCAATGAATTATCGCTCGTCAGATTGAATTTGATGAACACCTGCTGTCCCGCGTATTCGCGAAGATCCACATATTGTGTCTTCCAATTGCCACCTGTACCCGTGAAGGTTAACAGTTCTTGGAACACATAATCGCTATCCTCGGAAGCGATGTATACCTTGCCGAAGTCGATGTTATTCTCCAGGTCATACCAGTGCTTGAAGGATAATAACGCCCCTTCTGGACTCTCGGTTAGATCAATAGGCGGCGCAAGCAGATATGCATTGCTATTCGCCACATAAGTTCCTTGCAGATTGGTTGCAATCACCTTGTCACCGGAGTATGCACTTCCAGGACCACTGATTGGTGCTCCCCATACCCAAGTACTTCCGGTCCCACCAGTGGTGAAGCCCAGTTGATCTTCTTCAAAATCCTGAAGATATCCTGGCTGAACACCATTGGAGACAGCCACTTTATATACCTGACTTTCGAATCCGTTGTTGCCGTAGTCGTTCACGCGGATATAATACTCCACACCTTGCGGTTCAATAAGAAAAGCAGGGATTGTCGCTGTATATGTCCCATCTTTGTTATCTCCAGCAATCCGGTTCATCGGTAGATAAACGTACTGGTTGGTGCCTGTCGTTTTGGCAAAAGCCTCGACGGAGACTACTGCGACGTTATCTGTCACATGAGCGGTTAATGGTATATCAATGCCTGTAAAGGCAGAATTAACAGGGGTATGTGCCAGTACTGGCTCTTCTAGATCATCTCCGGCTGTAACCACTCTGCCGGATACTGTGCCGATCCCTTCGAGTACAGAACCCACAGCATCAAGGGCATTAATAATGCCGTGACCGTAGCCGTTATTAGGAGATGTCGGATACTGGCTATCGGTTCTCGGCGTGGCTGTATCTGTAATGATCTGCTCCAGCTGATCCACTGTAAGGGAATGATTGGCCTGAAGCAGCAGTGCAGCAAGCGCAGTTGTATGCGGGCCTGCCATGGATGTCCCGTTCCAGCCTCCCTCATATACTCCGCCCGGAACCGATGAACGGATATTCACACCCGGGGCAGATACTTCCGGTTTGATCTCACCATACGGGGATGGGCCCAGCAGGGAGAACGAAGCCAGATTTCCGTTGATATCGGTTGCTCCTGTAGCAAAACTTTCAGGATAGTTGGCTGGGTTAGCAACAGAACCAGGTCCGCCCGGGTTACCCAGTCTCACATTTCCTGCGGAGAATTCCGGGAAAATCTGAGCATCACGCCAAGCTTGGACCATAGGACGGAACCATTCATCCAATCCTGCGCCTCCGCCCCACGAGTTGTTAACGACATCCGGTGCAAGTTCAGGATGCAGATTGCCTTCCGCATCCACCGGAGCGATCAACCATTGTCCGCCATCGAGAATAATGGCATCCGTTGTTTCCGGATTGAATATCCGCACACCAATCCATTTCGCACCGGGAGCAACCCCGATCTGATTGGTGCCATCTGCTTCCGAGCCAACCATCGTACCCATCGTGTGCGTACCATGTCCGTCTTCGTCCGCAGGGAGGGAAGCATTACTGTGCGGATCATACCAGCTCAGTTCGGGATCAACGATATTGCCCGAGGCATCCAATCCCCGCCATTTGCTGCGAAGCGCAGGGTGAGTATAATCCACACCACTGTCCAGATTGGCAACAACAATCCCTGTTCCATCGATGCCCCGATCCCACACGGCTGGCGCATTGATGTAATCCAAGTTCCATTCCACGTTCTCTGTCGCAAGCTTGTCCTTTGCAGCAGGCTCTTTGTCTTTGTCTTTGACACCGACTGAAGAGTCTTTAGTTGGCGTTTGGACAACATCTTTGCCTGATGCCGCATTCGCTGGTTCTTTACTCACTTCGGCTTTCTGTAAGTATCGTGTCTCATTCGGTAGAATCTTCTCCACCTCAGGCAGCAGCGCAATCTGTTCCATGACTTCTTTGGTACTCGTTACTGCCAATGAATTGACAATAAAATAGCTTTTATATTCTTTGACCTTACCCAGGTCAACTTCCTTTTCCAGATAAGTTTCCAATGGATATTGTGTACGCGAGGCCGTTTCTCGCAGCGAGCTGACAACCGAATTACGAACGGACAGCTTTGTGGCTGAAGCCGTTTGTTTGGCTATGGTCGCCTTTTCAAGGGCCTGTTTGGAGACTGCAGCTGTATCCACCTGTTCCTTCATTTTCACCAGATAGGTCACATATTCACTACCATCAAATTCTTTGGTCAGCTTGGCGTTTACTTTGGACTCCGTAACTTTGGCAAGTCCTGATTTCATATCCAATTTGGATGATGTGGAGTTTTCAGCTGAAACCGGATGAATGATCGAAAATGCAAGGAGAAGCGAGAGCCCCATGGAGATGGGCTTGCGTAACCGATTAATCTTTATCAAACTTTTCCACTCCTTTTACCCGGTTTTTTAATTTAGTCTGGTACATATGCCCTTCTCTGCAGAATGAAACGGTAAAATAACCTTTATTGCGTACGAAATAGATACCCTGGATTTCACATAAAGCCTCACCTCCTTTACAGGTCTGGTTAGGGAACAATATGAGTCAGAAGAGATAACAGATCAGTCTATGATTTTTTACTTGAAAGTTTAGGAGATTGAATGAATCGGATTAAACCATGTGAGTGAATAGTTTGGGTGTTTGAATAATGCAATGAGAGTGAATGTCTATAAGCATTCATGTGGAAGGGTAATCTGGAGCGTTAGCAGAACGCTTGCTAAGGAGTGGTGGATATGACTTTCGATCGTAATTCGAGTGAGTAGTTAAACATTTTAATTACATATAATAGTCGATTAGGAATTTAATTGGATTTTATTGGTATAGTATAAAGTCATTATTCGATATACACAAGCACTATATTGAAAAATATAGAAAATAAGTCTATTTAATGCTTTTATGTGTCTCATGTCGCTTACGTATTCATACTCTCATTTCGCATTTATGTATTTCATTTCGCTTAATGAACAAATGTAGTAGTTCTATGAAACTACGACTTGATGTTCAAGGTTACTATTCAAACAAAGTGGCAAAACAGAGGCTCATCCTTCTGTGTCAATTTTCGTTTAATGGCGTGTTCGAATCGTGTATTCCCTCTCCGTAATCGTCTGAGCTTATAAATGTTAATTTGTGAACTATATATGAATAAAGTATATATTTAACAAAAATAGCACAGAAAATCATGAAAACTGTATTGTATATATTTGGAATTAAATGTAGGATTATCTTGTAACATACATTTGGCGCCAGATCAACCTCACTCTCATCCTAGGAAATGACTGTGAGGAAAGCTACTGCTCTATTGATCTTTTGTCTTTTTGTGAACAGTACGAACTCTAATCTAATTTAAATTTTATATACCAAAAGGAGATGTTTGATTGTGAAAAAATATCAAAAAACAGCAATTGCAGCTCTTTCTTCCATGGCGATGCTTTTAGCATCTGTTCCTGCGGTATTCGCTGATGAAGCTCTTACGCTAACTAACCCTTCCTCCCAGGAAGTTCAGACACAACAACAGTCCCAAGCACAAGAAATTAATATTTTTGCCCCAAATCCCTTAAGAGAATATTTCAATGGTGGATATAGTACCGATATTTACTTGAGTGGAAAAGTCACCTTTAGGTTTAACCCTCTTACAACAGGGGAATATGTGTTTAAAGTTGAAGATATGAGTGGAACCCTGAAGGGAGATGGAAGAGTAATCGTGTCTGATTATGGAACGAAAAGCATCACTCTTGAGAACTTGTATGGTTATCATAAAATTGTAGCTTACTCACCCAATGGTTATGGTGGAAGCTATGACATTTACTACTAATGATTGGTAGTAATAGATATCACAATTATTTATAAAAAGTTCTAACCCCATGGCTCATATGAGTCATGGGGTTACTTTATGATTTTTATAGAAACGATTGAGTCAGCCTCAGATCAAAATTTATATCTCATCATGTAATGTTCACGCCGCCACTTGCATACCCGACAACCGTATTCACAAGTGTGAGTCCGGCTGCCGTTGCCGAGAACACCAGCAGCAGACGTGTCTGTGCAGTCACAGGTATAGTCAATCCGGTTGTTATGCCATTGGAGATACTACCCAATGCAATAATACCGGTGAGTGGAGGTGCCAGTGTAACGACCGCCCCCGGAACCGCAGTAAATGCATTATTCGGAGTAGGTGAACTGAATAATTGCGCAGTGATGGTCACCGTTGAACCAACCAAGGCCAAGGCTGCTGTGGTACTGAAATAGGCAGCAATCGAAGTTATAACGCCATCCCGTGGGACAGAGAACGCAAAGTTAATGAGTGGTCCGACAATCGTTCCCGTTAAATCAATCGTGCCACCCAGAATGCTGACTCCTGTTGCCGAGCTGCCGAAACCGATAAGGCTTGTCGTTCCCACCAGTCCACCAAGAATCGTTGTTAATATGGCAGGTCCGCCAGAAGCAAACGGTATGATGGCGCCAGAACCCGTAGCCCCAGTAACACCAGTGCTGCCAGTTACTCCCGCAATCCCAGTTGCACCGGTCGCCCCGGTTACCCCTGCAATTCCGGCTGCACCCGTATCTCCTGTCACACCTGTTGCCCCGGTAGCCCCGGTGACTCCTGCTACGCCAGGATCACCTGTCGCTCCTGTAACGCCAGCTGCCCCAACAGCTCCTGTACTCCCCGTTGCACCTGTCGCTCCTGTTGCGCCACCTGCTGGGCCTGCCGCACCCGTTGCTCCAGTAACACCTGTTGCACCTGCTGGTCCCTGGGCACCAGCAGCTCCCGGTGTACCAGCTGGACCTACACCACCCTGAGCACCAGCAGCGCCAGCCGGGCCTTGTGGACCAGGTACGCCCTGAGGACCCGCTGGTCCTGCAGGTCCTGCCGGACCTTGACTGCCTATGTTTCTAAGCCCTGTTGTGATAGCCAATTCGGTCGCCCGGATCAAAATGACCAGTTGATCTTTCTCAGCCGAATCGATATTCCCCTGTAAAATGACAGATAGGAGCACATCCAGCAATTGCTGCAAATTGGTTCCCACACTGATCGGAGAAAATGGAACAGCCTCTGCAGATACAATGGTAAGCTCCAAGACCGCTTCGAGATCTGCCTTGGTTCCCTTTTTCAAATCCGAGCAATGAACCAGAGCCAGTAATTTACGCAGTACCTCAATCAGAAGTGAAACATTGTGAGGCGTGGGATTGGCAAAAACCTGTACAATTGCTCCCTTCAACTCACCAATTAATTTGAGAAGGAATTCGGCTTCTTTGTCAAAACACTTATGATGGTGGTTATTGTGATGATGATTGTGGTGGTTATGATGGTGCTCGTGGTGGTGTTCTTTGTGCTGCTCTTGGGGATGGTCACAGTCCTCAGCTTTTTTTTTCTTAAATCCGCTCCAACCATATCTGATGCGTTTCTTTGGTTTCATCTTTTTGCAGATCCTCCTTAGTGAGTCTCAATCAATCCATTACAGGCGAACATCACTGGTTTGATGATATCAGTATATTAGCAAGCAAGAATTTCGTGATTATTATATAAGTAAATTTCCGAATTACAGTTTTCAGCTTGGAGGAACCTCCATTATCATGGAGAGGATTTTGCATGGAAGTCAGCCCTATATATAGCCCAACCAAAAGAGCGCTATCCGATGAGTACAATACTCCTGGATGCGCCCTTTTTATATTTACAGTATTTAATTTATCTTTGTTGGTTAGTCCAATTTAATTTTGAAAACAATAGGCGCATTACTTTTCACAGTTGTCGTTGTGATCATCAGTGCGTCCGCTGTTCTCTCCCATTTCGGTTGTTCCTCGTAACCAAGTACCTGAATATCTTGAATGACCCCTTGAAAATGATGAGAATTTTCCTTCAGGGATTTAATCTGCACCACCCCGTTATCTGGATAGGCAAGAACCGTGGCATACAGATCGCTTTCTTTTAACGTAAACCGTATATCTTCACTCGTAAATATCTTCGTATCCCCATCCGTGAATTGCCCTTCCTTCACCTCTGTCGGACCCTCGCCAAACGTACGCCAGAATGACGTGTCATAGATCGCTTCCCCATTCACTTCCAGCCACTTGCCAATGCTCAGCAAAATCTCACGATCTTCTTCCGGTATGCTGCCGTCTGCTTTGGGCCCAATGTTCAGCAGTAAATTTCCGTTTTTGCTTACAATATCGACGAGATCCCGAATGATCTCTTCAGCCGTTTTATAGTTATTATTTTCCGTATAACACCATGAGTTTTTAGCGACAGCTGTATCCGTTTGCCAAAAATAGGGCTTGAGCTCAGCGAACTGTCCCCGCTCCACATCCGGAACGGCACTACCAAACATGTAGGCCTCGTGTTTATAATTAATAGCTACAGGCTCGCCCCATTCTTCGCCTTTGTTATAATAATAGGCAGCAAATTTTTTAAGATAGGGTTTGAACGCAACCGTTTGAATCCACCAATCAAAATAAAAGACCTTTGGCTGATATTGATCGACCAGTTCACAGCAGCGAATCAACCAGTCCTCCAGATACTCCTCGGTTGGAGGTGAGTCATACAAGTCGAAGTGATCCTTGGGTTCAGGCATGGCAGGCCAATAGAAATCCCCACGCTCCAGAGGTTCCTTAATATCTGAATCAAACTCCTTCCCATGAGACATGAAGAACCAGTGCTCGGCGCGGTGAGACGAAACACATAATGTCAGCCCCTGCTTCTCGTATGCAACCTTCATTTCACCCAGAAGATCCCGTTTGGGGCCCATTTCATATGTGTTATAGTGAGAGATAGAGCTTTTGTACATCTGAAAACCATCATGGTGCTCTGCCACAGGCATAACATATCTGGCTCCAGCCTGTTTGAATAACGTTGCCCATTCGTCTGCATCGAACTTCTCTGCACGAAACATCGGAATGAAGTCTTTATATCCAAAGTCCTTATGAGGTCCATACACCTCAAGGTGATGTTCATAAGCTTTGGTGCCTTGTATGTACATATTTCTCGAATACCATTCGCTATCATAGGCCGGTACAGAATATAGCCCCCAGTGAATGAATATGCCGAATTTCGCTTTTGGGTACCATTCTGGAACTTGGAAGGTGCTAAGCGAACTCCAGTTGTCCTTGAATTTACCGCTCTCAATCGTTGCTTCAATATGTTGCAAATATTCGTTTTTGTCCATGAGATGTTCTCATCCCTTCTGTTATTGTCTGTAGTTGTATTGTAGTGCTACGGCTGAAAGATAGACATGCAGAACACTAACTTTTAGATGGACAATAATAACCTTGTATGGAGATGAAAAGTATGAATCATCAAACTTTGCTTACGAACTACCTGTCCAATCTCCAAGTCGAATTATTCATGGTCAATTACAATCGGTGCGATACGGATTGGCGGGATCTGGATTACACGCCCGATTACAGCAAGTTTTATTTCATATGCGAGGGTGAAGGTTGGCTCAAAATTGGGGATGAGGAGTATTATCCTGCGCCTAATCAGCTTATTTTAATGCCAGAGGGGATCCAACAGTCTTACTCTGCCATTAATGACCGTCCTTTTCTCAAATATTGGTGTCACTTTAGCGCAAAGGTTGGGGGAATCAATTTGTTCCAAATTCTGAAATTCCCAAACATCTGTACGATAGATCAACCTGAGTTGATTCAAGCAATCTTCAGCAGTATCCTTACATATGCAAAATCCGATGAAGTCTATGGCCATATGATGGCCAAGAGCAAACTAACCGAGCTACTGTCTCACTATATAATGAATCTGGATCTGGATCAGATCTCTTTTATTAACGTGCCTGTCATGGAGAAACTGTCCACCATTCTGGCTTATATTGATTCCAACATCGAAGAGAATATTTCGGTTCAGGATCTGGCCCAGATCGCCTACATGCATCCGAATTATTTCATTCGATTCTTCAAGCAGCAGATCGGAGTTCCTCCGATCCTCTATATTACTGGCAAAAAAATCGATAAGGCCAAGGAGTTGCTGGCGTGCACCCCGAACACAATAACCACCATCGCCGAGCATCTCGGTTTCAGTGATTTGTACTATTTTTCCAGACAGTTCAAAAAGCATACAGGGTTAACTCCAACGGAGTACCGCAAACAAAAAACGGGACTTACAACGAAACATGGTCTATAAATAAACTCAAAGCAAAGAGAGAGTTCCCTCATTCGGAACTCCCTCCTATAGATTTGTTACTGTTCGATTCATGCTGAGTTACTTTCTTGAGTTCGCTCAAATAAGCATAACCATAGTTTTGATCTGGCTCAAGATAAGCCCCTTCCGCCCACTCGTTCCAGGCATTAACAAAAAGATACTGACTTTTGTACAGCGTCCTCGCTCGTTCCATCTGTCTGGATAGATATAGCCCAAACTTCTCTGGGGTGGCCCCGAGCGTACTCTGTCCGTCAACACCTCTCCGCGGTGTATTATCCCAATTGACAAAAGCACCTGGATAGACAATTTCTCCGTTACGGTGTGGTGTTCGTTCGAGAATGGAGGACCATACCTTGTCGTAATTCACAGCAATATGTTGCTGTCCCTTGATGTTCATTTCGATCCAGATTCCATTCATATGTCCATGTGCAAACGTATAATGCGGTTCAAATTCCATACTCGCATCAAAGATCTGACCATTAAATGTAGGGAATCCACCAATGGTCTGCACAAAATGAATCCCTTTCAGGCCATGTTTCAAAGCCAATTCACGCCAAAACTGAATCATTTCCTCACATTGCGGAATACTGGCTGGTCGATAGATCAGAAATAATGGCTTACCTTGCACTCGAATATATCGTTTGTCCTTAAATACTTTTACCAGATAATTAAAATGTTCTTCCCAATCCTCTCGATCCCCATAGTTCTGGGCCATGAGAATATCGGATTCTTGCCCATCCCATTTTCTTGTCCATGTCTCATTGGCCCAGGACAAGCAAAAAGGAAAATCAGGCTCCCCACTATCCAAAATTTCATTCACTGGTTTTTCCAGCAAACGCTTGCCTTTGAACCAATAATGATAATAACAAAATCCATAAATGCCATGCTGTTTAGCCGTTTCCGCTTGCCACTTTCGTACATCTGGATCGGAAAGGTCATAATATTTCCCCTGAAATGGCTGTTTAGGCTGATGATGACCCGAATATAAAGGCGCGGCTTTTTTTACATTCGTCCATTCGGTAAAACCGTCCCCCCACCATCGGTCGTTCTCCTCAATCCGGTGAAATTGGGGCAGATGCAGAGCAATTACCTTCAATCAGAACTCCTCCAATGCAGCAACATGATGCAGCCTACGCTCCTGTGATTTTTGGGATGATTTATATGAAAATGATATCCAGCAGTCGCAATGTTTTTTGTAGATGGGATTGATTATATTTCATATATGCCAGAGCATGGCTAGCGGCCAGTCTCCTTGCATCAACACTCTGCCAGTAATGTTCAAACTTCTGAGTGAGTTCTTCACAAGAGTTGTATTGTTGAAAGTTACTAAGGTCAATCGCGTTGCTCTGATTCACAGATGGTCCTATGAGTTGAAACGTCCCACATGCGGCAATTTCCATCACGTTTTTGATTGATTCGCCACGATGAATAACCAGTTTGCTTCCGTTATATAACATCTGACGAGCTTCATTCGTATGAACAGGATTGAAATCCCTGATCTGTGCCCAACCCTTTCCATCTACCCGAACCTTTTTGTTATCCAAAAGACCCGCTTTGGCAACAGCGGTGACGATGTCATCCGGTTCTGCATCCCCGATGATATAAACATCCGATTCGTACTCCGGGGGAACAACTTGCGGACAGAATATATGTGGATCAGGCGGCATGAACAGTTCATGACTACCAGTGCTTCCCATATGATGCTGATCATCGCTTATTTGGGTTGATTGTTGTGTAAACACATGATCAAAAATCGGTAGAATAGTTTCGCTTTGGTTCACTTGTTGATCGGCAGACAACCAGATGGCCTTTTTCACGGTGGATGTCCTTAATGCTGTAATATTCTCATCCGGCAAGTTTTCACCGCTTCCGATAACCATAATCAGGTCAACATCATAGGAAGACAAACAGGCTGACACGGATTCGATATATTTAATCTCATTCACATTTCTCACGAGATGTTTCAAACTCTGTTCAATCAGGACGCAATGTGATGACATTTCTCGGTCATTACAAGGAGTGATAAGAAGCACATTTAACTCCTTATAGATCACTTTTGGCACTTCTCGGGTAGGTATGCTCCCCACCTGCATCATTTTCAGCCATTGCTGATTCAGTTCCAATTGCTGTACTTCCATATGTTTACGCATGGATTTGAGTTTCCTGTTCAGAACCACATTCATCTGTCTCAGGAATAACCGGTTCGCATCATGAACTGAACGTTTCTTTTTTGTGGACTTAACCTGCGTTCTTGACTTCTTTTGGATAACAAACCCTCCTGTTCCATGCGAAAACATTCTCTGCCTACAATATGCACGAAATAGTGTTTCGCTAACTCTTTTTTTGCAAAAGGGGCTTTATCCCAGGTATATAATGTGTGGCCACCCGGATCATTCCAGATCTTGTCCTCATAGAATATATGAATACTATATAGGAGATGATATCTTTGCCAACATTTGATAACATCCTTGTCACAGGCAATCAGACGATTAATCAGAATCTGCAGGTCAATGGTAATCAAACCGTTGGTGTCGATCTAAACGTCAATGGCAGTCAGACCATAACAGGCAGTCTTCAAATCAACGCCAGCTCCTCGATTGTCAACCATTTGGGTGTAGGCGGAGTGATTGAAGCTGGAGATAGCGTTAAGGCCGCTACACAATTAATGGCACTTAATCAACCTACTCTTCCACTCTCCCTACCCGTTTTGCAACAACTCAGATATTACAATCCTGGTGTTGCAGGTCAACCCGGTCTGGTCTTAACAGGGACTGCTGGCAATCAATATATACTGTTCGTTGATGAAAGTAGCGGGACACCCCATCTCGCCATTCAACCCGTATAAGATAAGCCTAATCAGATGAGTTTCACCAAAAGAAGCGATATCCGTGTACACTCCGGATATCGCTTCTTTTGGTTTCTTTTCTGATGAAGCCTGGTTATAACTCCATCCTTTTATAAATCTGTGATCAATACGGACAAGACACTCTTGCTTTCCAGCTGGAACTTCATCAATACATCGTCGCGCAGCTTAACCTGTATGTTGCCCGTTTTCTCCCCATCATTGAAGAGGACTAACGCTACGGAACCATCGGCATTTTTACAAGCCACAGAACAAATTCCATCACCACTGGATGTTGATTCGATCCGAACAGCCTTCGGGCGGATCACAGCACTGAAATGAGCCAGAGCATAATAATCAAGTGTATACGTAAGTTCCTTTGTTTGCTGATTCACCTGTACGATCCCACGACACGTACTGCGGCCAAATCCCGGAACGGCTGGCCCGTTGTTCTCATCAAGTGCCATATTCCAAAGTACAAAGGACTTGCTGTAATTGCGAAGAATCTGAATTCCCGTTCGCATCACATTCGAGAAGGCTTGCTCAAATGGCGGGATCCACTCTCCACCCGAACCTTCAGTGAAATGCACTTCTTTACCTGCAAAAGCTTCATAAACCTTCGTTTGAGCAGAAGCATCGCCCCCGTACCAATGCCAGGCTACACCATCCACTTCCTCTCCCGCTTGTTCAAGTACGGTCAGGGGATAGTCCGGTTGATCCCAGTTGTGATCGTAACAGAGAATCTTGGTTTGAATATCATTTTGCACAAAGGCTGGTTTGAGATGATTTTTGATAAAATCTGCTTGCGCTTCGGCTGGCATCAACATTCCGGGATAGTGCCCGGGTTCATAGAGGGCCTCATTCTGTGGTGTGATGGCATGAATCGGTAATCCATGCTTGCCATACGCTTGAATGTATTTCACGAAATATTCAGCATAAACGGGATACCATTCAGTCTTTAATTGTCCGGTAATCATAGATCCACTCGTTTTCATCCAGCCGGGTGCACTCCAGGGTGAAGCAAACAGCTTCAGTTCAGGATTCAATGCCAACGCCTTTTGCGTTAAAGGAATAAGGTCCCCTTCATCATGTGCAATACTAAATTGGGTTAATTCCGGGTCCGTCTGCTGTTCGGGCATATCGTTATAACTATATACCGTTCTCGCATAGTCCGAAGCCCCCATTGGATTACGGATGACTGACAGCCCAATCCCTTTCTCTGGATGGAACAGCCGGGTCATGACCTCATCCCGCTGTTCCTCATTCAAGATTTGATTAATCAGATAGGCGGAAGAATCGGTAAAAGAAGCACCAAATCCGTCCATCTCCTGATACGTTAACTGATCATCCAGATGGATGGTCGTTGTCTCCTTATCAGCATCCAGTGGTTTCAATTGCTCCTGGGATAGAGATACGAATAACTCTTCTTCACCCGTGGATTTGTACATTTTGAATGTAGTCATAGGATTCTCCTTTGTATTTCAATTATTGAATGCCTAGTTTCTCTTTGTTCAATTTCATCTTTTCACTGCGTACCTTCACAATCTCTTCCCAACGGTTCTCACCTAAAAATGACTTGTAAGAAGCCAGTGCATTGTCATACGAGGCATCATCCTTGGACCGTACCATACTGACCAGCGTTGTATTCCACTTCGTATTGATTGCTGACAACGCACGAGCCTCAGGTGTACCTTGATCCGGGCTAATATTCTCCAGAATAAAGTGTGGTTTCAGCTTGCCTTTGCCCCACTCCTGCATCTGTTTAATCGCTTCAGGAAAAGCATCTGCACTGAGTGCTTTGTGGCGGTCATGACCAAAGAACATAAATTCACCCATCCGATAATCTTTTTTGAATTGATCCGCGTTATTGAGTTGCAGGTCTTTCACTGCTGGCAGTAATTCTACACTACCGTCGGCTTTGGTTTGGTAGGTTTCCCCCTCGATCCCGTAATTCATAAGCGTCTGTCCTTCTTCACTCAGCAAATATGTGAATATCTGAATGGCCTTGGCCGGATCTTTACAGTCCTTGGAAATGAAGTTGATCATCCACCCGGTTATTCCGGATTGATTCAATGTTGGTGCATTACCTTTGGTGCTCTGTGGTCCATCGATAGCAACATATTCTTTGCCTGGATTCGCACTCATGTAGATTTGCAAGTTTCCTCCTTGTTGAGGTGTACCGTCAAGCAGCATCGTCGCATATTTACCGGACTTCACTTTTTCTTCAAAAGCGGTTCCATCATCGGCAAAACTGTCATCACTGATATTGCCGTCTCTATACACGGTGTTCAATGTTTTCAACCACGTGAGGTAATCTTCATCCAGATTGCGATCATAGAATTCTCCTGATTCGGTCTCCAACGGAACGCCGATGAAATCTTGTAACGTATCCCCGAGTGAACCTGTTCCTTCACCAATGGAGTTGAATCCAAACGGGATCAGCGCAGGGAACTCTTGCTTAATTCGTTTCATCACACTCTGGAATTCTTCTGGCGTTCCAATGACCGGACTACCCAAAGCTTCGTACACATCTTTACGAATGATAAATGCCGTTTTGGCAGGAATGTTACCGCTATCATAATCCTCTTGTGTATTGGAATAGTTCGGGTAACCATAGGTTTTACCATCCGCCAATTGGAACCAGTTCAATGTATCGGCAGCTGCAACTTTATTAAAGTAAGGATCATATTTTTCCGCCAGATCGTTCAGCGGCATCGCCCAGGTTGCTGCTTTTTGTACCACAGGAGAATTGGAGTCAAACACCGTCAACAAGTCAGGCATATCCCCACCAGCGAAAAAGGTATTTAACTTGGTATCATCACCCGTAATGAATTTGATATTGATGTTCAGATCCTCTTTGATTTTCTTGGTAACAATGTCCTTACCAAAATCAGTGTTCCACCAGTCGGCATTGACGTACCATGTCAGGTCGGTAGCCTCTTCCTTTTTATCCAACTGCCAAGCCGGCTTTTCCGGGTCAACCGTATAACGATCTTCAATGGATACCCAATTCCCTTCACTGGAGCCACCCGATCCACCGCTGCAACCTGTAATCATAAGTACGGCTGTGAGCAGTGTTGCGAGCAATCTAATCCCTTTTTTGCCTGATGTCTTGTTCAACTTCAACATATTTTTGTTCCTCCTCAAAATGGGGTATTGGTTGCTCCTATTCCTTGACTGCTCCGAGCATCATTCCCGAGATAAAGTATCTCTGAACGATGGGATAGATCAGCACGATAGGGAGTGTTGTAATGACAATGGTGGCTAACTGCACGCCTTTGGTCGTTGTTTCAATAACAGCTGAACCCCCGACATTTTGCATGGATTGTGTCTGTGACTGTACGATAATCTCGTACAACATCATCTGGAGTGGATACAGTGACTGATCGGTAATGTATAACTTGGTTGTCATGAAGTCGTTCCATTGCCCCACCCCATTAAATAGCGCAATTGTAGCCATGGCAGGCATGGAGAGTGGAATGAAGATTTTCAGGAAAATATGCCAATCGCCTGCGCCGTCAATCTTGGCCGATTCTTCCAGAGAATCCGGGACATTCCGGAAGAAATTCATCAGAATCACGACATCATAGAAGCTGAATAACGCCGGGATAATGTACACCCAGAAGCTGTTAAGCAGGCCAAGTGATTTGATTAACAGATACGTCGGGATCATGCCACCGGAGAAGAACATTGTAATAACACCCATGGCAACGTATAATTTACGGCCTCTTATGTACTTTTTGCTCAGACCGTAACCAACCATGGCACAAAAGAACACATGTGTAACAACGCCAATCGTTGTTTTGGACACCGATATGAAGAAGGCCTGCCAGATGCCCTGATCATTGAATACAGCTCTGTAATTCTCCAGCGAGAATTCCGGTGACCAGAAGATGAACCCACCTTCCGCTAACGCTTTGCCTGAGCTAAAGGAAGAGATGATGACATTCCAGAGCGGAACCAGAATAACGATCGTACAGATGATTAACAAAACTATATTTAAGGTATCAAAGATCCGACTATCGAGATCTTCTTTTGCCACCTTTCCATTCACGCGGGATGCCTCCTTCTACAACACAGATTGATTATCGTTTAATTTGCTTGTGATTTTGTTTGCAGTGACGAGCAGAATGACAGAGATGATGGAGACACCCAAGCCAACGGCCGTTGCATATGAAAAGTCACCCTGAGACATCCCCATACGATACACATAAGAATTGATAACTTCCGCTTTGTCGCGGTTCTGGGAGTTCATGAGAACCAAGGTCTGATCCAGATTCGACCCTAATAAACCGCTTACAGTTAAAATCAGATTTAGGCTTATGATTGATTTCATGTTGGGCAATGTGATATTCCAGATCTGTCTAAGACGGCTTGCACCATCAATTTTGGCAGCTTCATAATACGTAGGATCAATCTTTGCCATGATCGCCAGATACAGAATCGTTCCCCAACCTGCTTCTTTCCAAATATCCGATAACGTAGCAATCCACCAATACTTTCCTGCATCCAGCAAGATGTTCTGCGGTTGCGAGATCACTCCCAGGCTAAGTAACAACTGATTAAATAAGCCCGTTGTCGAAAACCAGGTGATCAGCATTCCCCCAAGTACGATCCAAGACAAAAAGTGAGGTAAATATGAAACCGTTTGCACAAACTTCTTGAAGCGTCCGCTGTTTAACTCGTAGATCATGATTGCGAGAATGATCGGAATGACAAACCCGATACCTAATTTCAAAAAACTGATCCCCAGCGTATTCACAACTGCATCCCAGAAGTATTTATCTGATAAAATGATTCTGAAATTATCGAGCCCTACCCAAGGAGCGGTAGCAAGCGTATCAATGACCGTGTAATTTTTGAAGGCAATTGTCAAACCATAAATCGGGATGTAACAGAAAATAATCATAAAGATAATGCCTGGGATAATCATCGATTGAATCTCCCATTGTCTCCGATAATCGACTATGAATTCTTTAATCCGTTGCCCGATGGGTTTCTTCCCATTGGGACTGATCGCATTTTTACCGGTTGAAGTCTCTACGGCTAATTTATCCACGTTTTTTTACTCCCCTCCATCATGCATACATTTATATAAAAACGTTTTTATTTTTGGACATAAAAAACCCCTTTGTTTTTATTTATGTAAAAAAAGACCGGAGAAGAAGCTGAGTCAACTTATGTACGGTAGTCTTTCCGGTCGATCTTCACATGGCTTGAACCTCTAACCACCAGCTCACCCGCCAATTTTTGCGCAGCCCCTTGTTCTTTCTCCTTAATCATACCCACCAGTTGATTGATTGCCAGGATACCCTGTCTTGCAATTTGATTTCTTACCGTTGTAAGCGGTGGAGAAAAATACTGTGCGATATCAATATCGTCAAAACCCACGACACTAACATCTTGAGGCACTTCAAAGCCCTCAGACTTCAACGCATGCATACAGCCAATTGCACTCAAGTCATTCCCTGCAAGAAATGCATCAGGCCGCTTGCCGGGGTGCAAATGAAGAAAAGATTTTATCGCACTATACGTGCTCTCCTCCTCAAAATACCCTTGTATAATGTAATCTTCATCGACTGGAAGCTGGTATTCACGCAAGGCAGCCAGATAGCCGTCTCTACGCTGCACACTGTCAAACATCGTGTCCACACCCGAAATATAAGCAATTTTCTTGTGCCCCAGCCCAATTAAATACTTGGTAGCTTCATAAGCCGCCACGTACGAGTCAAAAATGACACTTCCCATCGTATCACTCTGATAAACCCGATCCAGAAAAACCGCCTTGATCTTGTCTTTCTCCATGGCGATAATATCTTGCTCATCAATCCGAAGCTCTTCGTAGATAATGACACCATCCACCCGCCGACCAAGGATATTACTCATAATAACGTGTTTATCCTTGGTCACAAATACATTCAAACCATACCCAAGACGATCACATTCACGAGACATTGACTCAACCAGCTTATAGAAATACGGACCCGATACACTTGTAGTGAAAAAACCAAGCATTTTGGTTTGACCGGACTTCAACAGCTTGCCATTCAGATTGGGCACATAATTTAAACGCTCTGCCACCTTAAGAACATGTGATTTTGTCTCCGGGTTTAAGACATCCACACCATTTAAGGCGTTGGAGACCGTAGATATGGATACGCCCGCTTCCCTTGCTACATCTTTAATCGTTATCTTTGCCATAAGTTTTGTTCCTTTACTATAAAAACGTTTTTATAATGTTTAAATTATCATAAAACCGTTTTCATGGCAACACTTTAATTTGCGAGTTCAGGCATCATGTACTTTATTCATAGCTATATGCCACTGCGGGCGCAAAAAAACGGCTCATGTATGAGCCGCCGTTCATGAAGCTTTAGCTTTCTATTCCTCATCCTGGATATACATGGAGTGAATCTGTTGCAGCTGCTCTTCCAGACGTTCCAAGCGGACAAAACGATCCGCTCGAATATATTCCTTCTGCTCCACAAGCATGATCATTGTTGGAACGGTAAAAATAAGAAACTTGGAAGCAACTTCTTCCACGTCGTTAGCATTAATGTGACCGAGGTATATTGATGGATAAGGTTCAAGCAATGCCCTGATCTTGGGGAGTAAAGCGTGACATACACTGCACTCTGGACGAGATACATACAAAAAAACCAATTCATGTTGTTGAATAACTTCTTCAACCATTTCTATGGATGTTAACTCATGAATATCTTTCATAGCAGCTCAACCCTTTCAATCATTCAATAGCTTGCTCATTTAAACTTTTTCTTTTCAAGTATAGCCTATGTGCGTTAGAATCAAATGGAATATATCCCCATATGAAAGAGGTTATGGTATGAAAAAATCATTCTTATTTCTGTTCACTGCCCTGGTTGTTGTTACTTCCTTCTCGGCGTATACACCTGTGTCAAATGCCTCTGGCGATATTGGAGTCAGTTTATTGTCCGATCGTCAGCAAGGTACAGTAAAGTAGAACTTGTACAGAAAGTAACAGGCGACAATTCGGATAACATCTGAATTAGTCGCCTGCTTTCATTTAGTCATATTGATTTTTATTTCCAATCTCTCTTTCGAAGATAAGATTCGAATACAAAAGTACCAAACGGCAGTAGACCGGCGAGTCCACCCATTAACCAGCGTGTTATCTTCCACTTTTTGACCAGAGCCAAATGCACAAGGGCAATAAGGTACAAAGGAAATAAAATACCATGAATCATGCCCATTACTGCTACAGCGGAAGAGATATCTGCAAAATATTTCAGAGGCATAGCAATAAAAATCAACAGAAGTAAGGATACGCCCTCCCATATGCCCGCAATTCTGAATCGGCCTGTCACTGTTTTCATAAAGTCCATTCTCACCTTTCCTGCTAATCGTTTGTGAAATATGTAACTTGTAACATGATACAAAAACCTCACGCCACATCTCCGTACAGATATGTCGTTCTGAAGCTCATATTCAGTATAACGTATGACTCCGATTCAAAGATGTTTCAAATTTGAATAATTATTGAATCCATAAAACCAGATTCCCACATCAAGTCTTACGGATTCAAGTCGTCTCACGCTCAATCAGCTGGTATGTTAGCTGTTCGGTCTGTAACTCCGTTTTACCCAATACGGCCCACAATTGATGGAAAGCCTGAGTGGCTTGCTCCGCAATCGGATTGTGTATGGTCGTGATTCCAAGAACACGGGAAAGCTCGATATCATCAAACCCCACAATGGCGAGTTGTTCCGGTACCTGAATTTTCCTTCTGCGTGCTTCACTAAGAATGCCGATGGCTGCATAATCATTTGAACATAATACGGCCTGTGGAAGTTCTGGCCCCTCAGCCATTCTTCGCATCGCTTCTTCGCCATCGGAGGAGCTAAATACGGAATATTGATATGCTTCAGTCCACACATGCAACCCTCTGCTCTTCATGAAAGATTCATAGGCTTCACAGCGGCTCTGGGTATTCAAACTTTCAGCCCTGCCAAATGCATTTGCAATTCGGGTGTATCCTCTCGAAACCAGATGCTCCAGAGCTAACTTATACCCTTCTGCCTGATCCATAGCAACAGACGGAATCTCGTCATTCCCCATTCGCTGCCAGGAGACAATCGGACCGTATTCCATATACGCCTTTAATTTCCGAGGATCATTAACACAAGCAATAATAACTAGCCCATCGACTCGTTTACTGCGCAGATCTTCGAAAGCCTGCAATTCAATCTCCGGATCTCCACGGGATGTATAGATAATCGTCTGAAACCCAAAATCCATGGCTGTATCAATGAATTGATTCATGAATGTAAGAATGATCTCACCTGTGGTAGAGGTCACAATTCCAATCTGCTTTGTCTGCCCTGTAGATAACGATACCGCATTCCGGTTGGGAATATAATTCAACTGTTTCATAATATCCGTTATGATCTGTCTTGCTTCATCACTAACATGCGGAGAATGATTAATCACTCGTGACACCGTCGCTTTTGAGTAACCGGACCGCTTCATAATTTCATCAAACTTGGACATCGGAGACTCCCTTCTTGCTAACGAACTATATAAGTTCAACTAAGGTTATTTACACTGGCACTTCGATGACAGAACAACCTTCCGATCGCTGTTATCCCCAGATTTTTTGATTCCCATATCTAAACGGGAAAATCCGGGGATAAAGACGACCGCTTCGCTTCTTCTGGTTATTTCTGTCCTCTCCGTTTTCGTGTAAATTTTAGTTGAACTTATTTAGAATAATAGTATGCCTTAATTTGGGGTCAAAAGTAAAACTTGACGTGTAACCCGTTACAACGTTTAAGCTTTTTTTATGTCATATATGAACAACCTCTTAATATCAATTTGATGAATGGAGCGATACACATGAGCAACTCTCAAAATCATACTTATCAATTCCCGGAAAATTTCCTGTGGGGTGGCGCAATTGCAGCCAATCAGGCTGAAGGTGCATACAATCAAGGTGGCAAAGGATTATCTACTCAGGATGTAGCTCCCAAAGGCATCATGGGGCCAATCACGGAAGAACCAACCGAAGATAACATGAAACTGATCGGTATCGATCTGTATCATCGCTACAAGGAAGATGTAAAACTGTTTGCCGAGATGGGCTTCAAGGTATTCCGTACTTCCATCGCCTGGTCCCGGATTTTCCCAAAAGGGGACGAGCTGGAACCAAATGAAGAAGGATTGCAGTTCTACGACGATCTGTTTGACGAGTGTCGCAAATACGGGATCGAACCACTGGTTACGCTGTCCCACTATGAGACACCTCTTCACTTGTCCAAAGAATACGACGGCTGGGTTAATCGGAAAATGGTTGGATTCTATGAGCGTTATGTAACTGCCGTATTTAAACGTTATAAAAACAAAGTAAAATACTGGCTTACCTTTAACGAAATCAATTCGATTCTTGAAGCACCCTTCATGAGCGGAGGCATCTACACGCCGAAGGAAAAGCTTAGCAAGCAAGATCTCTATCAGGCGATCCATCATGAGTTTGTAGCCAGTGCTTCCGCTGTGAAGCTCTGTCATGAGATTATTCCTACGGCACAGATTGGTTGTATGATGCTCAGTATGCCTACCTACCCGCTGACACCGAATCCAGACGATATGATCAAAGTCATGGAATTCGAACATAGCAACTATTTCTTCGGCGATGTACACGTAAGAGGTCGTTACCCTGGTTATATGAAACGTTACTTCCGTGAAAATGGAATCGAGATTCAGATGGAAGCTGGCGACGAGGAAATGTTGCTGAATACGGTAGACTTTATCTCTTTCAGTTATTACATGAGTATCTGTCAGACAGCAGACCCGGAGAAACAAATCGCAGGTGAAGGTAACCTGCTTGGGGGTGTACCTAACCCTTATCTGCCAGCAAGTGAATGGGGATGGCAGATTGACCCGCAAGGATTGCGTTATGTGCTTAACATGTTCTATGACCGTTATCAAAAACCACTGTTTATTGTTGAAAATGGTCTTGGTGCTGTCGATGAGTTGATCACGGGTGCGGACGGCGAGAAAACAGTTGAAGATGACTACCGCATCCAGTATCTGAATGATCATCTGGTTCAGGTTGGTGAAGCTATTGAAGATGGCGTTGAAATTATGGGTTATACATCATGGGGTTGTATTGATGTTGTCAGTGCGTCTTCTGCCCAGTTGAAAAAACGTTATGGCTATATCTATGTGGATCGTCATGACGATGGATCAGGAACACTCGAACGTTATCGCAAGAAATCCTTCCATTGGTACAAAGAAGTGATCAGCAGTAACGGGAAAAGTTTGCAACGTTAAGGTTCTTTAAGCAAATGTAACAGATACATTCTTCTATCCCCCAGACATATCACATGAAAGAGTGTCGGTTATACGATACCTTGGCATGTTTTCTGTCTGGGGATTTTATTAAAAATACCCGATGATAAACATCGGGTATTTTTAATGGCTAATATGATAATGATATTCTTCACTATATGTTTTTTTTAAGTAAATGATTTTTTTGTTTTGACATTTATCTAATCGATAAAGAGAACAAGTTCTGTTCCCTCTTGACTTACATTTAGGTAAGCTAACCTGCTATTAGCTTAATGAAACAGATTAAATATCCCACTCGACAGTTTGAAGTTCCCACTCTATTCAGAAGTGGAACGGAGATTTTGCCTTCAGAGAATGATTTGAGCCTTATCCCACCACATAATTTATCTCAAGATAATATTTAGATAACAATTTAATCCGCGATGACACAATGTTCTTGCCTTGGACAATTGAAATCGACTTTAAATATCCTTCGATTTCCAACTGTGTCGTGATGGGTACTTAACTATTCTGTACAAAAGCAGCTGATCACATTAATCAGCTGCTTTCTTTGTATTATAGAGCTATCGTTTCCCGTTAGCGTAATGATTTACTGTTGACACATTCATCGTGCTATCTTTAACGTCTAGTTTTTGGGCTATGATTAATTCGAACGGTAGCTACTGGACAATTTCACCTCCATCTCGTTTATTGCTTAAATCATTCTTCATTTTGATTCTTGACTTCCATTCCTCTTGTAAAAACACACGATACCAAACGCAGCAAAAGTTACATAATTACTTATTCTTGCTATGACCTCTTCAGCATCCTTAAAAAAACCTTTTTCTGTGCAAACTCTCTCCTCACATATCTGTGTTTACCATGATTATACAAAAACAAGTTTTTGGTTACCTTTGTTTTATGATTATCTCTGACCATTGATCGCTTAGGCATCTCGCTTACGGTATAATACAACAGAAAATATAATAAAGATCAGTGTCCATAACATTGAAATGCCTGTCCCTTGCATTGGTGTAAGGACATTCATTTCATCAGAGGAAAGCGACCTATACATATAATATCCTGCCGTATCCGGAAAAACATGTTTAATACCTGGCAGATAATTTCTTGCCAACGGACTGACAACAAAATAATACCCAAGCAGAATGACTAGTACAGGAGTCGTTCGTCTAATTAAAGCACCTATAGCTGCACTGAGAAGACTAGTCATTGTTAAATAGCCTGTTGCACCTACTAATGTTTTAATTAATGTGTTCATCTCAATCACTTTTGTGTCTCTCGTCATAACAAAAGCATATAGCACACCTGATGCAACCATAATAAACGCCGCGGGAATAGCTATAATAGCCAATGCCAGAAGCTTCGCGGATAATTGAAACCCACGCCAAGGTGTCACAGTTAAAGTGGTTCGAATCTGTCCGCCGGTATACTCCGAACAAGTTGTTAAGATTCCAAGAATAATGAACCCTGCTTGAAGATATCCCATAGACGCAAGTCCTGTATCCACCATCCTTTGAGTTCCTGCAGCCCCTTGTTGGCCAATAGAAGTAAACGCTACAGCTAGAACTAAATTGATAATGAACGCTCCCGTAAGAGTGAACCATATCCATGGTAATGTAACGAGTTTGCCCAGTTCAGCACTGAGAATTGGTGTTATCTTTTTACTAGAAGAGACACTCATGCTGCAACGTCCCTCCTATAGAATACAATAGCTGCAATAATGAAGAGAACAAATACCCAAGCAAACATGACTAAACCGCCTATGAACGGAGTGTGGAATCTGTCACTCATAGACATAAACATATCAATGCCAGCCCGATCGGGTAAGTACATCGCCAACGTCGTAATCTTAGAAAGCAGAACACTAAATGATACGATGGATGAGTTGATCATGAGCACAGCAAGAGGTATAACGCTATTTTTAGTTAGAACAGTGAACCCAACTGCTAAAAGAGCGGTAAATATCCAGTAACAAAGGGCACCGAACAGTCTGGACCATTCAAATGCAGGAGCATATTCATCAAGAATAAGATGCGTTGTTGGCACCATTATTATAATAGCAACCATACAAAGCAATGCGCTAATTACTGTCACGGCGCCTCCTTTTGCCAACAAAACATAAAGTCGGGATGAAACAACAGATAAACTGGTTGTCATCTGTTGTCCTCCACCAGATTCACTGCTCTCTGTCAAATACTCACTGCTTACAGCAAGCACACCAAGGATGATGACTCCTTGTACCCCAAAACCTAATCCAATATAGCCGACTTCCGCTAGGCGTGTGCTGATTCCAGCTATAATGTCCGCTTTTTGTGTTAGACTATCCAATGCAGCAAAGATCGCTGGAGCAAATGCTCCAATAAAAAGAGCAAGCCAAATGCCCGGCAGGGAAAGTAATTTAGACAGTTCAGCGTTGATTGCTCTCATAGAGCATTCCCTGCACGTTCAGATGTCAGGGCAAAAAAGGATTCCTCTAGCGTGGAATGGGTACCTATGACTTCTTCCAATGTTCCATCTGCAACGATTTTCCCATGCTTAATAATCACCACATCATCAACCGTCTCTGCAAGCTCTCCCATTAGATGACTGGATAGTAACACGGTGTTTCCAGACGCGGCACGTTCACGTAAAAATGTCCGAATCCAGCGAATCCCTTCCGGGTCGAGCCCGTTTACGGGTTCGTCCAAAATCAATATTTTTGGATCGCCAAGTAGTGCAGCTGCCATCCCAAGTCTTTTCCCCATACCAAGTGAATAACTCCCGACTCTTTTGCCCGCCGCAGTAGTAAGACCTACTATTTCCAAAACTTCCTCGACACGTGAGAGAGGCAAGCCTGCGGCACGAGCAATCCAACGTAAGTGCGCCCGTCCTGTTCGCATGCCATGAGCTCCCGATCCATCCATTGCAGCGCCTACAGTTACTAAAGGATTATGTAATTCTGCAAATGGCTTTTCATTAATTAGTGCACTCCCTGAGGAGGCACGATCTAATCCAAGCAGGATACGAAGTGTAGAACTTTTCCCTGCCCCATTTGGACCTAAAAAACCGGTGACTCTACCTGGTCTGGCTTTGAAACTGATACCTGATAAGATTTTTTGGGTTCCTCGGTGTTTGACTAAGTTATTAATGGTAATCAACCATAACACATCCCTTCTTCTGTTATGGTTGTAATTATAAAGAAGCAAAGTTGCATCTCGGATATCATGTTGTTTACTTCTGGGTTAACTTTAGGTTAAGCCCTGCCAATAGCTATTCTTGTGCCATTTTTATTGGATGTAAAGACAGCTTTCAACTTCATTTTTTTCAACATATATTTTGAAGCCGATAAGCCAATCCCCACCCCGCGCTCATCGGATGAGTTATTCATACCCGGACCTCTGTCTTCAATAATAATCTGTTCATTTTCTATATCAACTACAATGTTTGCATATTCCCCCTTTGCTGCATGCCGAAGAACATTCTGAAATAAGTTATCCAGAACTCGTGTCATCCATTTAGGATCTACTTCCCAATAAAAAGTCTTCTCTACCGGTAAATCAACATCGATCCGAATTGCTTGTTCTTCAAATGCAGGATACCACGCAGCAACTGATGCTCTTACTAAGCGTCCAATATCTGTTGAAGTCGGATGAAAAGGATATTTCCCTGATGTAATCAAGGTATAAGAAAGTAAATCATCCATTAGCTCTCCGACTCTTGTAATTGTATGGTTCATTTCCGTTAATGAGTTTTGTCCTTCCAAACTAATTGATTCCTCATTTAACCTGGTGACATGTCCTCTCAAAATAGTAAGTGGCGTTCGTAAGTCGTGAGATAAATTCGCGATGAGCCGATGTCTTAATGATTCCTCTTCATTTTCCCGCTTGCGGCTGTCCTCAAGCTGCTGAATCATCCAATTAAAGGAACTCCCTAACTGGTCTATTTCATCCATGCGATCACTCTGAACCGATATTGGTTTAGGAAATGAGTGATTTGTAGCTGAAAACGACATGAATTCTTGTAAGTAGGTGAGACGTTTGCGAAGTTTCAAGAAGAACAACCAAGACAAAACAACAAATGCAACCATGATAAAACTAAATAATAGAACAGTGATATAAAATAAATTCAACGTATTCAGATCTTCTTCATGGATACTACCCGCAAACCCAACAAACGCACTGAAGAAAATAAGCACTATGGGAGGAAAAAAGATAAATAGAAAATGTACTTTTAGAAAACGGCGAAATAATGACCTATTCTGTCTCATAATTTCACCCGATATCCTATTCCCTTCAACGTTTCTATAATCTCCGGGGAATTTGGATTACGTTCCAACTTCTGACGCAGCCGACGGATATGTACCATTAATGTTTTATCACCAGTAATATAAGCTTCTTCCCAAATAGCCTCATAGATTTGTTCTTTTGGCAGAACTTGATTAGGGTGGCGTAAGAAGTACATTAATATTCGATGTTGTTTCCCTGTCAATATAATTTCTTCACCTGTGCGTTTATCAAATATCATTTTGACTCCTAGATCTACTTCAATATGATTTCCTAATGAAATGCGTTTGGAATGTATTCCGCCACTTCGCCGGATTAGTACTTCTAATCTTGCAACTAATTCATCTGTATGGAATGGTTTCGTTACATAGTCATCGGCAAATTGTAAACCATCTACCTTATCATCAATCGATGTTCGAGCAGATAACAGCAATATCGGAACATCAGGAGCTGCCTTTTTTAATCGTTTTCCCACAGTAAATCCGTCTAAGCCAGGTAACATGATATCCAAAATAACGACTTCATACTGATGCACATCTTTTTCAGCTCCCTCACCACTAAGTAGCCATTGAACCGAAAAGCCTCGCTGTTCTAATTCCTCCTTTACCAATTTGCCTATCTTCTCATTATCTTCGATGTATAATAAGTTTCTTCTCAAGTAACATCCCTCTCTCTGAATGGTGTCCACTATTAGACAGATTAACATAACGCATACCATCGTTTCCATTTAAGAAAATAAGTGCTCCTTCTATGTACCCGATCTTTCACGAGAAATGGCCGTTAGTTGAAAAAAGCAACCGATCTCGTAAATCGACTGCTTTTTTTGTTTCATAACGCTATCGATTCCGTTAGTTTAATGAATTAAGGGGAAAATAAAGATTAGTTATATGTCTAATCGGAAATAGGAACATGTTCTTGTACCGATAACATAAAAAAAGCCGCTAAAATAGCGACTTCAATGGGAATATGTTCTTGTCCCTCGACACTTCACACATCCATGCTGTACTTTGTTTTGTCTTCTTCTGTTATCTTGCGAATGATTCTGCAAGGATTACCCGCAGCAATCACACCAGAAGGTATACTCTTGGT
The DNA here is from genome assembly GCF_045040675.1 of Paenibacillus sp. FSL H8-0283. NCBI lineage: Bacteria > Bacillati > Bacillota > Bacilli > Caryophanales > Paenibacillaceae > Paenibacillus > Paenibacillus sp. FSL H8-0283. The sequence goes on along the minus strand of NZ_CP150295.1, from coordinate 3,123,651 downwards.
CACTACGCTCCCTGCACCGATGATCGTATTATCTCCAATCGTCACACCGGCAAGAACTGTCACACCGCCACCGATCCACACATTATTGCCCACCGTGATGGGTCCAACGATCTCCAGACCTTCATTGCGCTGCTCAACATCATAAGGGTGGCCTGCTGTATAAAATCCGCAATTGGGAGCAACAAAAACGTTATCTCCAAAACTGATTTTTCCTCCATCCAGCATGACAATATTATGATTGCTGTAGAAGTTCTCACCAATTTCAATATTATAGCCGTAATCACATACAAATGGCTGTTCAATCAGGAAACGATCCGTCGTTTTCCCCAGCAGTTTCTTGATTAACTCTTCTCTTTCATTGATCTTGGCTGGATGGAGCTGGTTATAATCGTAACAAAGCCCTTTGGCATGTAAACGCTCTTCAATTAACTCTTGATCATAATTGGCGTTATACAAGAGCCCTAATTGAGATTTTTCTTTTTCAGTCATCATTTCGTAAGCACTTCCCATCTTCTATCTAAAATAAATTAAAGCTCAATCTCTCTAATGATTCTAGCAGGATTGCCGCCAACGATCATATTATCGGGAACATCCTTTGTAACCACAGACCCGGAAGCAATGACCACGTTGTCTCCAATGATAACCCCTGGATTAATAACGGCTCTGCCACCAATCCATACATTATTGCCAATCGTGACTGGCTTGCCATATTCTGCACCCGTATTGCGTTCATGCGGATGGAGTGGATGAGTAGCCGTATAGATATGTACATCTGGTCCCATTAAGCAATGGTCTCCAATACGAACTTCACACACATCTAATATCGTACAGTTAAAATTGGTATAAAAATGATTGCCTACATGAATGTTATATCCATAATCCACATGAATATTAGGTTCCATGCCCAGGTGTTCACCTGTAGATCCCAACAGTTCCTTCAATAACTTGGTGCGAAGCTCACCGTCCGTTTCCGTCGTTTGATTGAACATTCGCGTCATTTTCCTTGCATACTCTCTGTCCTCAGACAATTGAAGATCCGAAGCCATGTACAGCTCGCCATCCAGCATTTTTTGTTTTTCCGTCTTCGTAGTCATGATCACCGCTCCCTCAATACACATCATGTAATTAAACATTAAGTAATACTTTTAAAAACTCTTTTAATTATATAGATTAGGATGAATAAAGCAAGTTTTGCTCGATATGAAAATGGTTTATTCTACTGACGCGTACTCTAGCGAAACAGCAAAAAAACCTCTACACCCATTAGACTATGGGAATGCAGAGGTTCAAGCTTTTGTCCAATTTCTTTATTCTAAGCAACCGCCTGAACGGTTTTTTCCTTAACGCTAATGGCATAGATGGCAGACACCAAACCAAGCAGAATCAGAACAGAACCAACCCATCCGGTGTTCAGAATCGATGAATGATCGATCACCATGCCGCCGATATAGGTACCCAGTGCAATACCTGCATGTGCAATACCTGAGTTAGTGCTAATTAGCGTTTCGGCTGTTTCCGGCGACGTTTTGATAATGAGACTATTTTGTACAGGCGTAACGGTCCAACTCAGTGCACTCCAGATGCTTAACAATAACAAGAAGGCGATCAAAGGCAATCCTACACTGAACGGAATGACAGCCATACTCACGATAAAGGGAATCAGCACAATGATAATGGCTTTAGCAGGATGCAGACGATCGGATAACATGCCCCCGATTCCTCCACCTGCAACAGCGGCGATTCCAAACATCATATAGATAAAGGTGACCATCGTTGAGCTTGCTCCCAACGTCTCTTGCAAGAATGGCGTGAAATACGCATATAAAGTCAAATGACCCGCAAGCACAAGCAAAGTTGTAGCATGGATTGCCAACATTTTTGGATTCCACAGAGCCGTAAGCTGTTTCTTCAGGGATACAGCAGGAATAGGCTGCACACGATCCATCGCAATCCAGATGGCCACCATAACGACTGCTGTGAGAATAGCGATCAACATAAACACCTCACGCCAGCCTGCCAAGTTACCTACAAAGATTCCAAGAGGTACACCTAGGATAAGTGATGCACTGCCTCCCATGGTAATAATCCCCACGGCGCGTCCTTTATATTGTGGTTCCACAATACGTGCTGCAAGGGTCAGGGAGAGCACAAAAATAAGTGAACCCGTGGCGGCTCCGAGTGCTCTGCCCGCCATCAGCATATAAAAGCTGGAACTAAATGCAGAGATCAGATTACTGATCAGAAATACAAACAGCGTACACATATATACTTTTTTACGCTCGAATCTGGCCGTCATATTTAATAAAATCGGCGCAGACAACGCATAGACAAGTGAGAAAATAGAGATTAAATACCCGGCTTTCGCCAGGGAAAGATGAAGATCCGTAGCAATCAGGTCCAGAATTCCGCCCAAAATCAGTTCAACGGTTCCTACCACGAATGCTGCGATAGCGAGCACATATACTTTCTTATTCATTTTTGAATCCTCCTCAAAAAGTTACAACTACGATAGTAACCCATAAGAATGAAAGTTTCAATAGTTATTTTCATGATTGTTTTCAAACAAAGATATAACAAAAAAAACTATCCTCCGAGAGAATAGTTTTAATAGATCAACCTGGTGAGCAGTTTCTCGATTTCAGCATCCTGTAACAGTTGGTCACCGTATTTTTTGGTAATTTGAGTAAGGGCAACATCATGGTAGAAATAATCAGTCATCGCTTTGACAATCGGTTTGGACATCGTCTTGATCGCTCGCCATGAATCGTGCTCCACACCGGCAAACAGCAAATACGCATGATCCACAATAAGCAGCTGTGAAGGTTCTGGCGCATCAAGCAATGGAATCAACGAGTATATCCGGTTTAAGGATGTCTCCATTCCCCCAACGGCAAGCACTTCAACGTACACGCCCTGCTTTTCCTTCTGCTCCAGCAGTTCACGATATTTCTCCATTCGCTCATTCCACGCCAGAAAAAGAATCGATGAATCTGCTTCTTCGATAAGCTGTTCTATATTCGACGCGATGGATGACTCATCTTTTAACGTCCAGATATGCTCATCTGTAAATGTACGTTTGATTTTGTAACTCTTCAATTCCTCAATATCTTTCTCAAAATCAGCCTTGATCTTATGAATAATAGACTGAAGATCCACAGCCATATATAGTTTTTTCTTCCCATCCATCGTTGTCAGCACCGTTCCCTTGTCGATCAGGCGATTGAGCACTTCATAGATTTTGGCTTTGGGAACGTTGGAGTAATTTACAATCGATGTGGCATCAAGTGGTTCATCCTGCGCGAATATAGCCTCGTATACCTGACTTTCATATTGTGTAAACCCGAATTTCTGCAACATGGTTTGGATCGGCGCATCCCTTCTTAGTGTGTCTGGTCTATCTAGTTTAGACGCATGAACTTCCCATGTCCAGTATGTCCCAACTGACCTAGGAATGTAGAATCAAAATTAAATTTAGCGATGTCCCCAAAATAAAATCACTTTCCAGTGGTTATATTAACAATCGGGAATACACATTTTGCTTGTGGAAGGAGCTGTAATTTAAAATGGAAAGTACTCAAGATTTTGTGAAAAAAGTTAACGAAAATGCCGAAAAAGAGCGTCACAATAAAAACAACGGCAAGGGAACGCCAGGGGACAAGTTGCCCTCCAAACAGCACTCAACGAATAAGTAGAGTCTATTTATTAAACATCATGTCTTCCGTCTAACACCCTTTCCTCTACTTTTCATCTACTATTAAGAACCTTTAATAGAAAAGAGATGATTAGTATGGCTCGTGTCAATGCTGTTCCACAACCAGATCTGGTATTAATCTACTGGTCTAGAAATCCGCTCATTCCCGGTTCTGCGCGCAGAATCCAAAGTGTACGTGTAATTGGTAATACGTCTCCATGTACTTTCACACTGGTTCCTGGTGCACGGTTGATCAATGCACTGAATTGCTTGCTGGACAATGATATTGGATTCAAAGTGGTATACCGCTACAAAACGTCAGAAATCAGCGGAGTTCTGTTATTGAAACGCAAATGATCAGCATCAAAAAATGGTGCCTCCCTTTAGAGAGCGCACCATTTTTTCATTTTTCATTCTTGATTATATAATCAATCTTCTATTGGTTAGCTGCGATGGTATCATTCACTTCTTGTGTGATCTGATCCCCGCCAAGTTTCTTCCAATTGGCTACGAAATTATCAAACTCGTCAATCGACAAGTTACCATAGATGATTTTCAGAAATGTCTCGGCTCTCAGTTTATCCAGTGTAGCTTGCTTCGTATTCATTGTTCTCGTCGGTGCATAGATGAATTCATTCATGACAATGAGGTCATTATCTCGATAATATTTAATCACACCTTGTGAACTCTCTGGGCCAAAGATACGCTCCATATGCCACTTGTCGAGATTCCCATTTCGATAATCCATAATATCGTCATAGAACAGCTTCGCTTCAAGTTCCAATCCGGACGTATCTCCTGTTTTGAGCGCCTGCTCTACTTCATCCTGTGCCTTCACATTTTTGTTGGCTGGCAGGTTGGAGACCGTTGCATTATGAAAACCAAGACCTGTCAGTCCATTCAAATAAGCAGCCCGTTCTTCCTTGGCAGACTCACCGAACATTTTTTCAGCCTGGAAATTGAGCAACTTGATTAGCGCTTCCGGGTGCTCGTAGCCTTTACGAACGGCAAATATACCGCCCAGACTAAGATGATTCTGTGTTTTGGCTGGTTGATCATCAATTGATTGAACCGGGTAAGCCATCCAGTCGATGTTTTTGTCTTTTTTAATCATGCTACTAACCTGAAAAGGAGCCCATTGTGGCAGGAAAAACATGCCTGATTTGCCTGCATTCACATCCTCCATCATTTTAGCAAAATCCTTCACGCCAAATTCGGGATCAAGCACACCCTTCTGATACAGAGTCTGAAGCTCACGCAATCCTTCTTTCACTTCCGCTTGGATCGTTCCGTTCACGACTTGACCTGAAGCATCCTTAATCCAGGTTTCGAGATAACCATGATAGCCGAGCAAGAACGCATTGATAGGCAAATCCTTGTTCAAGGCAATGCCATACGTATCATCTTTGCCATTTCCGTCTGGATCTTCGAAGGTAAAGGCTTCCGCAATCTGGATGACATCCTGCATGGATTTGGGCGCTTCAAGACCAACCTCTTTTAACCAATCCTGACGAATCCAGATCATATCCGAGGAATCCAGCGAGCCTGGGAAACTCACCATGGCGTATATTTTGCCATCCTTCGTTACCGGCTTCAGACCTGCTCCATCTTCAGCAGACATGAACTCCTTCACCAGTTCGGATGCATACTTGTCATATACTTCGGTCAGATCCTCCAACATTCCCGCTTCATGCAGTTGTTCGAATTGAACAGCACTCACTTTCAGTACATCCGGCAGATCACCACTCGCCAGCGTGACATTCATCTTATCGTTATAATTGGCATCTGGAACAATCCATTCGTACGTTACATCAATACCAAGTTCATCCTTGTACCCTCTGGTCCAAATGTTATTGGCGTGTGTATCTCCTTGGGCAAGCGATTCTTTCCCCGTTTCATTCATGGTGGAAGTCAATTTAATGGGTGGGTCATATTTCGTAAGTGGTCCTCCCGCATCCTGCTGTGTGTTCGACTCAGCTTCATTATCGGCACTTCCCGCACCGGATGAACAGGCAGCAAGTGTGGTGGCCAGTACCATGGTTAATGTTAATAATGAGAACTTCTTGAATGATATATTCATGCGAATCCCCCTTTTTTCTCCTCCCGTGAGGTATAATTTCATTTTATAAAGAAAGCGCTATCACTTCGAGTGTATCCCGTTGACATCTGGTATCTTTGATTTACCATTTGAGATATCATCTAACTTTTCTGATCCCGATACTCTTGAGGGGTGCAACCTGTCGCTTTTTTGAAGAAACGATAAAAATAATGCTGATCACTAAATCCAACTTTCGCCGATATTTCATGCATCTTGCAGGAAGAACCCAGAAGCAACTCTTTGCTTCGCTCCACTCTACGGTCATGGATATAGTCGGATATGCCTTTGCCGGTAATCCGTTTGTACCAACGCGACAGATAAGAAGGGTTAAGAGAAACTTCCTGTGCGATCCGTGTGAGTGAGAGGTCGTCCTCGAGATGGTGCTTGATATAATGATGGATCGTGATCAGAATCTGTGATTGGTCATTCAGGCGGGCATCGCTTCGTTTGGAGATCATCCATTCGTATGCCGATTGATAAAAGATGACCAGATCGGTCCATGCGGTATGGATGTCAAAATGCAACATTCGGGAAAGCGATATTTCTTCCATTGCTGACTCATACAATCCCAGTTCGTGCAGAACTTCAATGAGCACATTGGCTGCACCCGTATACGTTTTCATGCGGAAGAACGGATCTGGAAGTCCCTCCTTCGCAGCCTCGGTCCATTTATGGAAAGGCTCCATCCATTCCCGATCCCCGGCGGTTATTCGCTGTTTGATCTGATCCAGATGCAGTGTTACAACACCCTGTTGATTCATAATGCTAGGGGTGTCGGGCAATTCATCCTGGATATTTACACGCAACAGCTTCTCCATCCCAAGCCCGGGACTCTCATGAATCGACAGGCGTAACTGCCCGATTGCCTGATTAACCCTGCTCCACTCTACCGCCTGCTCGCTGACCATGATGGATACAGACAGGTTCAAGCAGTCCGCACAGGATTGCTGCACAGACTCCAAAGTGCCATAGACAAAACGAAGGCAGTTATCCAGCTGACTCCCTCGTTCCCCTTGTGTATCAGATACGTGTGACGGATATGTCTCTTGCGATTGAATAAAACACGCGATGACCTGAGTGTCCAGATCAATCGCCCTCACCTTAGCCTTGTCTTGCAGCAGCTCCTCCGCAACATTGGCAACGGCATAACGGATGAGACTGCGATCCGCCTGAGATTGATAGTTGTTCCACTCCTCTACCCGGATGATCACAGGAATAACGAGTTGATCGGATTCGAAAGGTAACTGCACAGCATCCAGCTCTTCTTGAAGTGAAACAATATCATGTCTATCCGTTCGCTTAAGCACATCCAGTAGCAATTGACGCTGTAACTGGGGCAGTGCTCGTGGCAATTTACTGCGAAACCAGGCAGCTTGGTAGCGAAAATCATTCTCTTCCGAGATCTGTGTTAACGCCCGTTCTACCGCAGCCCGAATGTGATTCATTCCCTCTGTTTTTAACAGGTAATCAACAACGCACGGATTTCGGATGGCTTGGTGTGCATAATCGAATTCGTTATGACCGGTCAGCAAGAGAACTTTGCATCGTGGCCACCGATCCATAATCTGCTCAATCAATTGCATGCCATCCATACCAGGCATACAGATGTCACTGAGTACAATATCAATCTTGACCGAGTTCAGCCAATCGATGGCTTCAAAGGCAGAGTATGCTTTAATAATCTCCATATCCTGAAAGTTCGCCTTTTGAAAGAAAGCATACAGTCCATCTAAAATAACGGGTTCATCATCTACAATAAGCATCCGCTGCATAACACTACTCCCCTTTCCATGGAATCTTCACTATAATGCACAACCCACCGAACTCACTTCGCTGCGCTGTAAGACCATAGGCGGCCCCGAATTTGATTCTTAATCGCTGATTCACATTCATGAGTCCGGTTATCTCTTCGTTTCCATGTATCCGCTCAATTTCCTCAAAGGCAGATTGCAGGTAATTCAAGGTTTCGTCTGATAACTGATCCCCATCATCCTCAATACGAATGGACAAGTAACCCTGCTCCTGTTGGTATGAAAGCTGTAAAATGCCTCCCTGACTACGCTTGGCTAGTGCATGCTCGAACACATTTTCCACGATCGGCTGGATAATAACTCTGGGAATCGAAATCATTTTGTACCTCGCATCCAGATCCTCTAATTCCAATTGAATCCTCGAACCAAATCGGATTTTCTGAATGGATGCATAGACCAGCGAATGGTCAATTTCAGCCCCCAATGACACCTCTGTATGAGAATCCCGAGACATGTACTTGAAATATTGACCCAGATAGTCGGTGAATTCCTGAATGAGCTCCACATTCTCCACCTCTGCCATCTGCTTGATACTGAACAGACTGTTGTATAAAAAATGAGGTTGAATCTGGGATTGTAGATGTTTAAGTTCCGCTTCACTTGTTCGAATCCGTGCAACATAATTCTCATCGATCAAAATATGTAAGCGCTCTATCATATGGTTGAATCGAGAGTATAAATAGCCGAATTCATCCCTTCTGGATGAAGGAATATGTACGCTTGTCTGGCCCTGCTCTGCCATCCTGAATCCTCGAATGAGCACTGATAAGGGTTGGTGAATCGATCTGTAGATCGAAAACGAGAAGACAATAATGATCACAACCGACATGAAGGTGACCATCCATAACCATACGTTGTATTGTTCCAGCGGTGCCCTCAGCACATCTTGCGGTATAGTGGCTGTCAGCGTGAACGAGTGCTCCTTATCATGTAACGAATAATAGAGATATGGATCGGATTGAAACTTCGTAACTTGCATGGACTCGGACGGTTCTGGCGAAACTTTTCGAATCGGTTTAACAGGTGCTGGCTGCTCGGAAGAAGAGATCACTACATGTTGCTGTTCACCAAAACTCAGTGTAATCTCACTTTCGCCCGTTTCCGATAGCTGCTGCAAACGATGTTTCAGTTCTTCAGCAGACAAGCGTATCCCTAATATGAAATTGGGTGGTTCCTCATGGTTCATGTTATATGGATTACTTTTCAGGAAATAGAGATCGTTATTGAAATGTGATAATTCGCCATTTAGATTCCCCATCGTGGCGAGCAGATTCTGCCACTCGTTATCCTCTACGTCCCGAATCCCGTCCGCAGCACTGACCCGTTTGTGCAGAGCAGGAACATAGTACACCACATCACTAATGTAGGGACTTGTCACCATGATCTGACCCAGCTTATTGTGGATATTGTTCAGACTGGACATGACTTCATACCTGCTCATAATCGCGGCTCGTGTACTTAGCGTGGACATGGTTTCATCAAATGAAAACTCGGTAACCAGCGCACTCATTCGTTCCAATTCGAATTGCAGATGATTATGGTAGAAGTACAATTTGGACTTATGTGCCTTCTCCACCTCCGTCTGCATTTGTTTGGAGCTAAGTTGCGTAATCATAATGCTTATCCCATACAAGGGTAGAATGACCAGTACAAAAGCAATCATCAGTTTGACAACAATGGATGACTCTCTCCATCTCCCCCGGATGATTCGCAATATTCCCCTCCTCCTCTCCTCACGCTCTCTCCTCAATAGCAAAAAAGGAGCCAGAAATCGGCTCCTTCCATCGATCGGTTTTCCTCCTACCGATCTTATCCCTTTACACTTCCAACGACAAGCCCATGAACGAAATACCGCTGCAGGAACGGATACACAAGCAGGATCGGAATAACGGACAAAAAGATCTGGGAAGCTTGAGTGGTTCTATCCGATACCTGACTTAAGAGCGTCGCATCCTCCAGCGTCATCATCTCGCTCTGAATCATCGTCACCTGCTGTAACATGGACTGAAGATATGTGGCCAGCGGATAACCTTCCGGACTCTTCATGTAGATCATGCCATCGAACCAGGCATTCCAGTGACCCACCATGGCGAACAACGTAATGGTCGCGATACTGGGAAGTGAAATAGGAAGGTAAATGCTGCATAGGGTTCGGAAATGTCCTGCCCCATCCATCCAGGAAGCTTCTTCAAGCTCCTTCGGCAGTCCTCGGAAGAAGTTAAGCATTAAAAGTACATTAAAGATCGGAACAGCGCCTGGCAAAATCAAAGCCCAGATGGAATCCAGCAGCCCCGCTTCCTTAACCACCAGATAACCCGGAATCAGTCCTCCACTGAATAACATGGTGAATACGAATATCCAGGCATAGAACGTTCTTGAACGGAATTTGGCAGCCTCTTTGGAGAGCGGATAAGCTACGAGAATGGTAAAGATCAGATTGGTCGTAACTCCCAGAACTACACGAAGAAGGCTTGTACCGAATGAGTTCAGGAATTGCTGATTTTCCAGAATGTATTGATAAGAAGACAATGTGAAATCCACAGGCCAGAATGTGACACTGCCCGCTTTGACCGCATCACTCGAACTAAATGAAATCGCTAATATATTCACAATCGGGAACAGGCACAACAAGGCAAGAATCGTCAGGATGACGTAGTTAAACCCTAGGAACCACCGATAGGCTCTTGAAGCATGGTGCATGACTCTGCCTCCTTTCTAGAATATCCGATAATTCGCGAACCGATAGGCCAAGAAATAACCAAGTCCGATAAAAATGAAAGACACGACGGATTTGATTAGACCCAACGCTGTCGATACGGAATACTGTGCATCCTGCAATCCGATCCGGTAGATCATCGTATCCAGGATATCTCCTGATTCATATACCAATGGGTTATAGAGGTTGAACACTTGGTCAAAGCCACCATTAAGTACGTTTCCCAGACTAAGCGTTACCATCAAAATCACGATCGGGCGAATGCCTGGCAGTGTAATATGCCATGTCTGTTTCCATCTTCCCGCACCATCCATAACAGAGGCCTCATACAGAGATTTATCAATATTCGTGAGGGCAGCCAGATAGATAATGGTCCCGAATCCGAACTCTTTCCATTGGTCTGTGATGACAAGTATGTAAGGGAACCACTCGTTACTGGCCAGGAATTGAATTGGGTCAATCCCTACGGCTTTCAGCAACATATTAACGATACCGGTGCTTGGAGATAACACATCCACGATGATTCCCGCCAGAATAACCCATGAGAAAAAATGAGGCATATAGATCACGGTCTGGATCGTTCGTTTAAACCCTGTCTTGCGAACCTCATTGAGCAATAAGGCCACAAGTACGGGAATTACCAAGCCGGACACAATTTTCATCGTTGATATAAATACCGTATTCCATACAACCTGCGAGAACCCCGGCAGATCGAACAGGTACCTGAAATTGTCCAAACCCACCCAATTCATATTTTTGAATCCGGCAATGGGAGAGAAATTCTGAAAGGCAATAGAGAGCCCCGCCATCGGAATGTAACCGAATACAATAATAATGAGCAGGCCAGGCAGAATCATGAGATGAAGCGGAACGTTTCGGATAAATTGTTTGTAGTTGGAACGCATAAGCTGACTCCTCCTTCAACATTTATTATAGGAGCAGCCAGATCACGGCAATAGTGTGGGCTATTTACTTTGGGTATCTTTTGTTGACTCTCACCCCTGGAACGTCAAAAAACCGCGATAAACGCGGTCTCTTGTTCACGATATGAATTTAATTCAGAATATCCATCACCAATACATTCACTGAATGAGCTGTTAAGTTAACGACCACCGATGTATCCGACAGTGTAATCTCCTGTTCTTGGGGAACCACTTTCTCATCATTCTTCTGATTCACATTCGGAATATGCACCAAATGATCTTCTCCAGTAAGTGTGATCAGTCTGGCTGAAGCATTAACCTTCAGATCCTGAAGGCAAATCCGGGTTGATTTATCCACACCATCTGCATTCACCAGTTTCACATACACATGCCCTGTGTCCTTCGTAACAGAGTGGAATACTTCCCGGTTGTAAGCTTCCAGCTTGTAATCCAGAACCTTGCTGGTATTACGTCCGTCTGTATAGGAGCAAACCAGATTCTTTCCTGTATCTCCACCATAGTTAACCGTGATTGTATAATGGGTTCCATTCTCGAGTGGTTCATAGTTGGCCGCTCTCAGGTTACCTGCTGCCGAGCTGGATGAATAGTCTCCCAGTGTATAACCCTCAATCCCTTGTTTGTACACCTTCACGCCTGTTGCGTTCCCGCCGTAACTAATTGCGTACTCGATAACATCCTTGTTCTCAGGCGAGATATCCGTCAGTCCCACACCGATGTAAAAACCATCCTCACCTGAAATTCTTTCAGCCTCAACGTGAACTTTGTAATTGGTCCATTCGTCATTCAGCAGATACAATCCATTCAATCCACTTGATTGTGCCTTCAAAATGAGTCCTTTTCCTGCGGTTAACGCATATCCTTCCGATCCGGGAATCTGTCTCCATGCCTCACTAGGCTCTGTACGTTCCCTGAAATCTTCATCAAACATCAAACTGCCATCCACATTGGACGTCACTGTAACTCGTTTCACCACGATGTCTGCATGACCCGTTGCAATCTCGATACCTCCACGAGGAATGAGATTCAACGGTTTGCCTTTGCTATAGGTGGAGAATGAAGTCTCAAGCACCTGATCCCCTACATATTTTGCAAAAAGCTGCTGTACATAATAATTCGGTGTATACCACACGGTTTCATCATCAAACCAGATGCAGTCTGGCGTCCAGCGGTAAGTACCGTCCGTTAGTACTTTGTTGAACAATGGCGCATAGGCAGCCAAACGAACAACGTCTGCATTATTTTCAAATCCAGTCATGATCGCAGCTTCTGCGACCGCTCCTGCCAGCGTGTTTTTGTCCGTGGAAGCATATTCTCCAACAAATACTTTGGATGTTTCTTTCCAATCGATACTTCCGTCTTCAAGATAAGCCCGGTCACAGTAGTTGTATCGATCCGCGTTATTCAGCAAATATTCATTGGAGCGGTAGTAGTGCTCATCTGCAATGGTGTCCATATAATTGTCCTGATTCTCATACCAGGTTACCGTCTCCTCAATCACCTCAGCACCATCTGCAAAAGCAACCTGAGCTGACCCGGTGAGGTTCCCACTGAGGAATTTCCATCCTTCTTGGTACGCATCATCATCCGCCTGAGCTCCAACCGTCGAGATAATGTGCAGCTCATGATCAGGATAGTTCTGTTTCATGTACTCATCTATCGAACGTTTGAATACTTCGAAGTTGACAAAAAATTCAGTGCCCCAGTTCTCATTGCCTACGCCCAGATAACGAAGATCAAACGGTTCAGGATGTCCCATCTCGCTTCGTACCGCTGCCCATTCGTTGTGTTCAAAGTCTGTACTGAGCGCAAAGTCAATCAGATCTGTAAAGTTGCGGATATAATAATCTCTTAAAGCGCCACCCGCAGGGTGAGCATAATCCGAGCGTGCCTGACACAACACACCGCAAGCCATGACTGGAACTGGAGCGGCATTGAGATCTTCCGCCAGTTGGAAGTACTCCATATAACCGAGGCCCATCGTCATCATGTAACCCCAGACATTGTAATTTTCTTTGCGGAGCTCAACCGGACCCACAGAATCCTTCCAGTCGTATACGTTATCCCAGATAAAAGATCCCTCCGAGATACATCCTCCCGGAAAACGCAAGAACTTTGGATGCAGATCTGCGAGTGCCTGGATTAGATCTTTTCTCAATCGATAGTTCGGATTACCTGTGTAGTTGGCATGTGCTGTAGTCGATATTCCCTCTTCTGTCGGATCAGCTCCCCATACATTCTGAGGGACTAAGGACACCATATCGATGGAGATGTCACCTGCAAACGTAAGTGCCAGTTGACCAAGTACAGTCTCCGTTCCGATCAGAGACAGACCGTATTTCTTCCATGTGTTCCCACCTTCAACATGCAGCGTTACCGAATCACTGATGGAAGTGTCACTTCCATCCTGCAATTGAACAGTGATCGTTCCTGCCGATTCTGCTTTTGCCCATACTGTAAAGTCATATGTTTCAGCCTGCTTGATGGACATGGCACAATGCTGGTTGGAGTCGGAGAATCCACGATTCCGAATCGTCGCCCCATCCTGAACCGTTACATAATAAGCATTTACTTCAGGGTCTTCCACGTTAAAGTGAACGTTCAGTCCATCCGTATACTTTACAAGCATCTTCTCCGTATCGCCTGACCAGGCAAACAAAGGTTCACGATTTCGACCTGTCGAACAACCACATTCTCCAGAGTCATGCGAGTACGTATCAAATGCAAAAGATTCAAATGATCGATTCTGAACAAGCTCTGCATAGATTCCGCCATCTGCCGCGTTGTTAATATCCTCGTAAAAAAGTCCATACATGACTTCACTGATATCAGCCACCTTCTGATCTCCATGGATGGTGACGGTATAGGGAGCTACATGTGCTGGCACAACAGACACGTCAAAGCTTTGGCTCAGCTTACGATCACCTCTGTTCAGAAGCGCACGGAGCGTAACCTCTTGTGCTGATGTGATCACCTGAACTTCTCCGCTCTCGGACAAGACTTCCGGCTTACTGGAGATCCATTCAACAGACACTTTACCACCCAGCAAGTCTGCAGGTAATGATACATCCTTGGTGATGATTCGGTTGGGGAAGGACAAGTACTTGTCCGCCGCAAGCTTCACAATCGCTTCATCTGTCAGTGATTCACACATCACTTCAATGACTTCATCCATGGTGAGCGCTGCCCCATAGATCCGAAAGTCGGATAACGAACCTGCAAAGTCCACATCCGCTGCATACTGGGAACGTCCAATATAATTCTGGCTATAATTCTCAGGATCGGTGAACGAATCAAACCATTCGCGCAATTTGGCATAATTGCCACTCGACGTCTGACTGATCGAGCCGTCTGCGGCCTTCTCCCCGTTCACATATACAATTGGACCCGCACTGCTCAACGTTCCCCCTTGGCTACCTGCCACGGAGAGCGCAATATGCAGCCATTCTCCACTTGCAACTCCTCCACTTGGGTGGACAACCAGATTATCGCCGGCATATAACGTTCCCAAGAGCTGACGTGTCAGAAACAAATACGGCCCCTTCTCCCCTTTGCCAAAGTCAAAAATGCGTTCCCACACATTAGACCCCTTGCCCAGAAACACCCAAGTGGCAATCGTGATTCCCGTGTTATCGCTTACATCACGAAGCAGATTCGAGGGTAATTGCAGATAAGAAGTTCCATTCGCTCCCCCGTTGAAAGTCACCGCCGTTCTGCCTTTCAACTCGGATATCACAGGCGGGATCTCGCCTTTGGTTATACCATCATGGCCCTTACCGGAGCTGTCCTTCCCGATCTGAACGGTATCTTCAAACGTGTATTGTGCAATTAATTGATTTTGATATGTGCTCATGTTCTTACCTCCTATGTAGTTGGAAATTGTCGGTTCACGCTTTTGATTCGCATTAATATAAAATGATTGATAAATAGTTAAACACATTTCTTAAACGTAATAATATCGCATCATCGATCCCCATTTCAATCCTAAATTTGAGAAAGACAACTGGTTTATTTGAATGTAATGACCTTTATCGGCTCTTCCCGTCTCTTATTTATATTTATTTTTACTCTTATAAACATTACATTTATGGTTTACAAACATATAAATCAATTGATAATATAACAAATGAAAGCGCTTGATATAATGAAATACTCAAAGGAGGTCTGCCGAACCTTTTATCGTGTGTTGCCAAGTATCGGTTGATTTTTCATTCCGGGGAATAGGAAAGGGGAAACGTATGAAACGTTATTGGGTTCGCGTACTTAACATTTCTGTACTAAGCACCACTTTACTTACTGCAACAACTTTGGCGCCAGTCTCGGTGTTCGCAAATGGTTCAGGGGAAACCGTGGGTAACTCGCAGAGTTCCACCACACCTATCGCTAATCCTGCTCCAACATTTAAAAATGTTTCCGTTCATGACCCTTCTGTCATTAAGGTGGATGATACGTTTTATATTTTTGGTTCACATCTGCAGGTGGCTAAGTCCAAAGACTTTCTGAACTGGGATCTGGTCGCCTCCGGCGTTACAGATAACAACCCTGTTGTCCCCAATGTAACCAAGGAATTCGCTGAAGCGTTGGAGTGGGCGCAGACGGATACGTTATGGGCAGCAGATGTCATTCAATTGGCGGATGGCAAGTTTTATATGTACTACAATGCTTGTAAAGGGGACTCTCCGCGATCAGCGCTCGGCATTGCTGTCGCAGACAATATCGAAGGCCCTTATAAGGATCAAGGCATTCTGTTGAAATCCGGCATGTGGGATCAGATCAGTGAGGATGGTACCATTTACGATGCAACGATTCATCCCAATGTGGTCGATCCGGATGTCTTTTATGATAAAAACGGCAAGTTATGGATGGTGTATGGCTCGTATTCCGGAGGGATTTTCATTCTGGAGATGGATGTAACGACAGGTAAACCACTGTCGAATCAAGGTTATGGCAAAAAGCTGACCGGAGGCAATCATAGTCGTATTGAAGCACCTTATATGCTCTACAGTCCCGAAACCGATTATTATTATCTGTACCTGTCTTACGGTGGACTAGGTGCTGATGGAGGATACAACATTCGTGTTGCTCGCTCCCAAACACCGGATGGACCTTTCCTCGATGCGGAAGGAAACGATATGATCAACGTTAAAGCGGACAAGGATAAACCGTTGTTTGATGATCGTTCTATTGAGCCTTTTGGAGTCAAATTAATGGGGAACTTCCTGTTCGAGAGACAGATCGGTGATCCGGGCACAGGCCTAGGTAGCGGTTACGTATCGCCAGGGCATAACTCTGCTTATGTTGATCCGGAGACTGGCAAACAATTTCTCATCTTCCATACTCGCTTTCCTGGGCGTGGCGAAGAGCATGAAGTTCGCGTACATGAGATGCAGATGAATGCAGATGGTTGGCCCGTTGTTTCTCCATATCGCTATGCGGCTTTGGGAGAGGATACAACGCAACTGACAACTCAGGATATCGCTGGTCAGTACCAATGGGTGAATCATGGTAAGGACATCACGGCGGACATCAAGCCATCCCAGACGGTTCAGTTCACGGCAGATGGGCAGATTCATGGTGCCGTGACAGGAACATGGAGTCTTGGTACAGACAACAAGGTTCAGATCACTTCGAATAACGTTGTGTACAAAGGCGTTTTCACACATGAATGGAATTCGGAATCTCAAAGTACGCTTCTGACCTTTAGCGCCCTCTCCTCCTCCGGGATAGCCATCTGGGGAAGTCAAGGTGTTGAACGGAGTGATCAGGACATTGTAGATGCGGTAAAGAAGGATCTGAGCATTAGCAGTACGGATCATGTGTTCTTCAACCTATCTCTGCCTACCAAGGGAACAAGTGATGCAGAGATTACGTGGAAAAGCTCCAATGCTTCGGTTCTATCCACTACAGGTGTAGTACAGCGACCTCGCGCCGGTAAGGGCGATGCCAAAGTGAAATTAACCGCAACGATTCGTAAAGGAACTGCGGTAAGCTCCAAAACGTTTAACGTTATCATTCCACAGCAAGCGGTAAGCCCATTGCTCGGGGAGTATACTTTTGAACACAAGAAAATTGGCAAAGTCGCACAGGATTACAGCAAAAACGAATATCACGGACAAGCCTTTAACGTGGTCAGTTCTGCTACTAGTGGCAAAAATCAGGCTGCTACATTCAATGGGACAGACAGTTACATTCAGTTACCTGGACTCATTACAGATACAACGGATTTCACGTTTAGCGCCTGGGTCAATTGGGATGGCGGCGGGTCCTGGCAGCGTATTTTCGACTTTGGAAATGGTTTAACGAGGCATATGTTCCTCACGCCCTCCCAGCATAATGGAGCATTACAATTCACCATTCATAATGAGGGACGGGATCAGAGCCTGATTGCATCAAATCCACTGCCTTCCAAAGAGTGGGTTCATGTCGCTGTAACCCTTCAGGGTGATGTGGGTACTCTGTATGTGAATGGTACATCGGTTGCAAGCAGCTCTGAGATTACTTTTAACCCGAAAGATCTGCAGGTAACGGAAGCTTATGTAGGCAAGAGTCGTTATACGTCTGATCCGTTCTACAAAGGCAGTCTGGATAACGTAAGAGTGTATGATAAAGCATTAACAGCCAAGGAAATACAGCGTCAGGCTAAAGAAAAGCCATAAGTTAGAGTCCTATCATAGGCGTTGGACTCCATAGCGAACAAACCTATAAAGCAGCCAATGTTTTGAACTGAACCCTTTGTGAGACACGACACGACTAACGAGGGAGTTGCAGTTCATTACATCAGGCTGCTTTATTGTCATTCCTTTCATGTATGCATTTATTCGTTCATCGTTCGTTACATTCACAGATGGATCTTTGCATCTCACTTCGAATAATGAATGACCATGTTGAATTTGTTCGTCTTAGCACCGGAGTTAACGTAGGCGTGAGGCTTGTCCGCTCCAAAACGGATCGACTCCCCTGAACTCACCGTATAATCTTCCGCCCCTACTCTAATCGTAACTTCACCTTCAAAGACCGTAATAAACTCTTCCGTACCTTCGATATGCGGTTCAGCTTTCAACTCAGACTTGGGGTCCATCTCCATCATATATATTTCAAAGCGGCGTCCTTCTTCAAAAGGAAAATGCGGATAAATCCGAACCCTTCCCTCATCCTCCATCAATACTTGAATATCATCCCCCGTTACAACGGTTGTATCTGACTTCGGCTCGTGAATCAAAGCAGTAAAGGAAGTTTTCAGGCCATTAGCAATCTTCCATACGGTTGCAATGGATGGATTGGATTCACCACGTTCAATCTGACCAAGCATGGTCTTGCTAATACCAGACATTTCGGCGACCTTGTCCAGACTGAGTTTTCTTTGTTCCCTAAGCTGTTTCAGGTTCTGAGCAAGAATACTATTAATGTTTTTCAAAAATCCATCCTCCTCATTTCATAATTTTGTTGTGCTATATAACGTACATGTTGTACAATAATAAAGATCGTACGCTATAACGTACATTTGAGTTCATTATATCACACAACTAAGAAAACGTGGAGGAACCATGAACATTATACCTTTAGTGACCTATGCCATCATTGCTTCATTTACACCCGGACCCAACAACATCATTTCCATGACGCATGCCAGAAATCAGGGGTTCCTCAAGACCCTTCCTTTTATTAGTGGAGTTGCAACCGGCTGCCTGCTTATTATGTTTCTGTCCAGTTATTTCAACCTTATTCTTCATCAATATATTCCCAAGATCGCACCCTTATTGAACGTGTTAGGGTGTGTGTATATGCTCTATCTGGCTCTCAAAATCATGCGAAGTAAACCTGCAGATTCGCAAGAAAACAAGGTTAATCATTATTCATTTCTATTTGGGTTCACCCTGCAATTCATCAATCCCAAAGTCATTCTGTATGGGCTTACTGCCATATCCGTTTTTGTTCTGCCTCTTGGGCAGTCCCATGTACAATTAATTGTATATTCCTTGCTGCTCACCTTCATCGGTATTAGTGCCAATATGACCTGGGCGTTTGGGGGCATGTTATTCCAGAGCTTTTTATTAAGATACGAGCGTCCTGTTAATATCGTCATGGGTATGTTGTTAATTTACAGTGCACTATCAATACTGATGTAAAATGCAATAGAAAAAGCGTCCACTCATTCAATGAGCTGAACGCTTTTATTTTTTTATCCTAATTCCGGTCTCCACCATGGATGTGTAGGATAATCCTCCGTATGAAGCACAACCTTCTCGCCGATTTTGGGAGTTGCAATCTTTACGTTCAAAGCATGTGCAGCCTTCGTGATTCGTTCAACCGGTTCATTCCAGGCATGATAGGCCAGCGTAAATGCGGCCCAATGAATCGGGATAAGCAACTTACCCCCTACATCCAAATGCGCTTGCACCGTCTCTTCCGGCATCATGTGAATGTTGGACCACCGCTCGTCATATTGCCCACATTCCATCAAGGTGAGGTCAAATGGACCGTATTTACTGCCAATTTCTTTGAAATGAGGACCGTATCCGCTGTCACCACTAAAGAACACCTTTGTATGTTGTCCAGCGATAACCCAGGAACACCATAAGGTAGAATTTCGGTCGAATAATCCTCTGCCCGAGAAATGGCGCGCTGGCGTGCAAGCCAATGTTAGACCTTTGAACGATAACTCATCCCACCAGTTATGCTCGGTAATCTGTTCCGAAGGCACACCCAGTTGAATCAGTCGCCGACGTACCCCAAGCGGTACGATAAATCGCTTTGTTTTATCCTTCAATCTGCGAATGGAGTCATAATCCAGATGATCATAATGGTCATGCGATATAATGATTGCATCCAGCGTTGGGAAATCCTCCGGTTGAATCGGTAGATTGGTGCTGTATCGTTTGGTACCCACCCAGGATACGGGAGATGGACGATTACCCAGCATCGGATCAAAGAGTAACCTGTGCCCTTCAATTCCAAGCAAAAAAGCCGAATGTCCGAACCATGTAACCTGTGGATTATCGGATGCACTAAAGGTTTCAGCAGGTTCACATATCTCCATAGGCATTACGCCCACTGGCCTCCGCTCTACATTTCCACGCATGGAATCTCTCAATATACTGATCAGGGACTTGAAGTTCATTCCGGCAGATGTCGGAATCTGGTTTTCGTATTTTGTCATTGTGCATACCTTCTGTTCTATATAATCAATCTATGGTTCAACTTTTGATTAAGATATATTCAACTATATCAGTTGAACTACACATTAACACTAGAACGTAGAGGACAGAAATTACCTGAAGAAGCGGAGCGTTCGCCTTTATCACCAGATTTTCACCTTTATAAAAGTGAATCAAAAAAATCTGGGGATAACAGCGATCGGAAGGTTATTCTGTCATCGGAGTGAGCAGTGTAAATATTCTTTAGTTCAACTTATATCGTAGCTATATATTAATTCATTGGCCGTTGATATACAATTTTCACTAGAACACGCCCATTCCCCATGATCGGAAATAAATTCAATTAAGATAGAATTAAGACTCTGTTTTCTCTCCTATAAGATTGGGCATATATGATAGAGAAAATACATGGAGAGTATGTGAGAGAACATGAAGAAATGGCGCAAAAGATTAGTTAAGTTTTTGATATTTGACCTCGCGGTAATTCTGTTGCTTCTGGGTACTGGCGTGATCTACCAACAAGTGGGTTTAAGGCAGGATGCCAAAACACTCGTCCCCCCTGGTAAGCTGTACGAAGTCCATGGAGACAATATGCATCTATATACTGGTGGAGAAGGCGATGTAACAGTCGTACTCGCCTCTGGCTGGGGGACCGCTAATCCCTATGTAGATTATTATCCATTATATGAAAAGCTTGCTCCCAACACAAAATTCGCTGTATATGACCGATTTGGCTATGGATATAGCGATCAGACCGATAAAAAACGTGATGTCGATACCGTAGCTGAAGAATTACACGAGTTGTTGCAGGTATCTGGACAGAAGCCACCTTATGTATTAGTTGGACATTCGCTCGGCTCGCTGGAAACCATCCGTTTCGCACAAAAATACCCTGATCTCGTCAAGGGTATCGTCATGATTGATGGCGGAAGCCCCGAATATTATTCGAATGACGATGACTCTTTGGCAGACACAATTGGTGGTTTTGCGAATAAATTCCGTATCCAAACCGGACTATTCCGCCTCTCCATGCAATCTGACATGGTTGTCGAAACTTCTAATGCCAATCGTAATGAACTGAAACTTGTACCCGATGATCTGAAAAAATTGGATACAACTGCGCTGTTGCACAACTATGGTAATGTGAACACGTTGGATGAATTACGTGAAATAGCTGCCAATGCCAAAGTGGTTGTAGATCACAAACAAACCTTACCGTTTCCACTCACCATACTGACGGCTGATTACCTTGGTGCAAGTGAACCCGAATGGGATAAATCCCAAGTAGAATTCAAATCTTGGTCAGATGAATCTAAACAGGTAACTATTAAAGATACCGATCATTACATCCATCAATATCGCCCTGATATCGTTGCGGATGAGATATTGGCCCTGGTGAAGAAGTAACGTACACCCTGCTAAAGTAAGGCTATGTTATATCATAAAAGAAACCCCAAAGATTCTCTAATATCTTTGGGGTTTCTTTTATGATTTATTGTGCTATCGCTAGTCTTGGCCGTTGGGACCTGAAATCGCTGAAAGCTTGTTCGATCTCTAATGAAGTCAACTGGTGACGATAAAAGTACTGTTTCATCGCCTCCATTTCGGTACAATCGCCATTGTAGATGTTATCAATTCTTCGAATGACCTGGTTATATAAGTTCTCACGTCTGGAGTTTACAGGCTCACACAACCAAAAGTTCGTTCTTTTCACATCACCTGTCTTGGTCCAGAGCAGATTCTCATAACGGATGACATCCCAGTCCCAATATCCAGCATGAATCTGCTGAAGTTCCGTCGTAAACATATCGTATATCAAGTTGGGAGGAATGTGTCCATAGGTTACACGGTACTCTTTCAGTTTGAATGCTTCAATCCACTCTGTCAGGGTGTACTCCCCTGGTGAATACGCATACAATTTAGGTGCATAAGAATTACTCTGCAATGCCCTAAGTGCCTCACTTTCCATCTCCCCATCCAATCTTGCCCGTGAAGCATATACCTTGAGACAATAGTCTTGCAATCTATATACAACCGAGCTATTACTAATAAGCGATGCCTGTAGAGTGAGATGGCCGTTTTTTTCGTAGTGCAACAGCATCTGTTCAATGTTATTACCAATGGGATTGATGATGATCATAATGAAGTCTCCTTGATTAAAAATAAAATATAAACCGTTTTCGAATTGGTTAAAAGTTGTACTATTACATTCTATATTACCCTTTTATATTAGTATGAACATATACAATTTTGCCGGAACATGAAGTATTTGCTCTGAAATTCATTCTTTAAACCGCTGTATTCCGGCTACATTTTTACTCTAAAGGCTGTAACCCGTTTCACGTCAACACCAAAAAAGATAGAATAAATACGCAAAAAAGCGATGCGTCCCTAAAGTTAAGGATACATCGCTCTTATACAATATCTAATTATTATTGTTAGTTAATGGATTAATGCATAGGACCTTGTTGTCCTGGCGTTGATCCTACTTTGACCCGTTTCACGAAGAGTGAAGTAATCAGACCGATAATCGACAGAACTAATGCGAATACAAACGCATTCTGTACACCTGACGTGAAACCTGCCAGTTGATTTTCTGGACTTTCCGGGTTCGCCACTCCGCTCAAAAAGCGGGATTGTCCTGCGCTCAGTATACTTACCGCAACAGCCGTACCGATCGCTCCGGATACCTGTTGCAACGTATTCATGATGGCAGTACCGTGAGGATAATACTCACGTGGCAATTGGTTCAGACCATTCGTCTGTGCAGGCATCATAATCATCGAGATTCCGACCATCATGAACACATGCAGCGTAATAATTTTGGCCAGTGTTGTTGTAGGTGTAATTCCAGTGTACATGAAGAGTACAACCGTTACGACAGCCAGACCAATAATCACAAGCCACTTCGGACCAAACTTGTCAAACAGTCGGCCCATGACCGGAGACAGTAAACCATTCAGCAGACTACCCGGCAATAGAACCAGTCCGGCAGTTAACGCTGTAACGGCCATACCTTGTTGCAGATACATTGGCAGGATCAGCATGGATGACAGCATCATCATCATACAGATGAATATCAGGATCAAGCCAATCGTAAACATCGGATATTTGAACGCTCGCAAATCCATCATTGGCTGTTTCATTCTCAACTGACGGATACTGAATAACAGCAAGGACAACACACCAATAACGAGAGTGGCAACAACGACCGGACTCGTCCAGCCTCCGCCAGTTTCTCCATGTCCCCCTGCACTACTGAATCCGTATACGATACCACCAAAACCAAGGGTAGAAAGGATAATGGACAGTACGTCAATTTTGGGCTTGGTCAATTTCGAAATATTTGGCAAGAACAACAAGCCGCATACCAGTGAGATAATGAAGAACGGCAAGGAGATCCAGAAGATCCAATGCCAGCTCAGATTAGCCAGAATCAGACCGGAGATACTCGGACCACTTGCTGGTGCAAACATGATAACCAAACCGATCAATCCCATGGCCGCTCCACGTTTTTCAATCGGGAAAATAACCAATATGGTGTTAAACATCAGTGGCAACAATAGCGCTGTACCTATCGCCTGCAGTACTCGTGCCACCAACAGAATTTCGAAGCTAGGTGCAAGTGCAGCAACAAATGTTCCTGCAATCGAGAAAATCAAAGATGTTGTAAACAGCTGTCTTGTGGTAAACCACTGCAACAGCATACCGGATACCGGTACCAGGATTCCCAACACAAGCAAGTAACCTGTAGTTAACCATTGAATCGTTGTAGGACCTACTTCCAGTAGAGCCATAAGTGGCGTCAATGCCACGTTTAATGCCGTTTCTCCAAACAGACCAATAAAGCCGCTCAGCAGCATTGCGAACAAAATCGGAAATACCTTGTATTGCTTTGTTTCTTGTTGATTCTGTGCAGAACCAGCCTTCATGGAAACCTCCACGATCCCATCCTCCTCAAACGTATCGAACTTTCTTTTTCTCTGTCTCTTGGTATAAATTATTGAATCTGTTTGGCGTTCTTCGTCACAACCGACAAATACTCAGCAGCCGTCAGCAGAGGCTGTTTATCCTGATTCGTCAGGCTGATAATCAGTGCTCCCTCCATCAAAGAAATGATCAGAAGTGCCGTCTCCCGCGCCTTCTCTTCACCAACGCCATCCAGAATCATATGTTTCTTAATGACATCCTGCCAATCTGCAAATACACCCTGACATGCAATACGCAACTGCTGACTAATACACGATGTCTCCACAGCTGCCCAGAAGCTGAATGGCAGAAATCCGGTAAACCCGGCTGCTTCTGTTTCATGAGCCAAATCATGAATAAATCTCTGAATGGCATCCCCCGTATTGTCGTGGGCTGCAAATGTTTTCTCAAATGTCTGCAAGATATGTTCATTGGCTTTTTGAATACACTCGTGCGCGAGCTCTTCCTTGCCTTGCGGGAAATAATGATACAACGACCCTTTCGGCGTACTACTCTCTTTGATGATCTGATTCAGACCGGTCGCATGATATCCTTGTGAAAAAAACAGTCTCGCTGCTGTGCTGACAATAGACTCTCTAGCATTAGACTTTTCACTCAACGAAAGCCACTTCCTTCAAATAATTATAACAATCGGTCTATATAATTAAACTCGTTCAGATAAGGACTGTCAATCATTTTTATTTCAAATTTTAATGTAAACGCTAACAGTTCAGGAGTGAGAAAATGAACCGAGCGACGGCTCATGGTCAGATCATGATAACAGCCGCTAATTTGGAGACAAAGCTCCAGATTAAGCGGCTGTTTGTTAGCTTGAGTATATTAAGGACTGTATATTAGTAGATATTGGAGTCATCTCCGTCTTAATGTACCTCCTCATGCACAGTTTTAGGAGTTTCACCTGTTCGTTTATTACCTGCCCACACGTCTTGCACGTAGCGTCCTTCGGCCTGAAGCTGAATGAGCCAGTCCTTCGCTTGCTGCACCGTTGCTCCCTGCACCTTCTGATACGCTTGTTGCAAAGTCTCTTCTACCGCAGGGGCCATCTGGCTTCCATCCCCACATACGTAGAGTTTTCCTTTGCTCATCAGCATGTGAATCAACTGTTCGGAATTCTCCTTCATCAGATGCTGTACATACGTTTTGGGCTTGCCATCCGCACGAGAAAAAGCAGTGTGTAGTTTAACGATCCCTTCTCGCTCGTATTGTTCAAGCTCTTGACGATATATGAAATCTGAATCATTCCTGCACCCAAAGAACAAATGCGCATCACTCAGTGGCAAACCTCTCTGTTTCATGACCGCTCTCGCCTGAAGGAAACCTCTGAACGGCGCAACACCCGTCCCCGGTCCCACCATGATCATGGGTACGTCAGCCTCTTTCGGCAAACAAAATTCGGATTCCGGCGTACGTACAAACATCAGAATACGTTCTCCGGATGGACAACCGGCAAGGTACGATGAAGCAACTCCCAGATATTCGCCCTTACCACTCCATGCAGGTTCTCTTACTACCGATACGGTTATACTCGCTTGCTCGAAATTCAGGCTTGGCGAGCTGGATATTGAATAATATCTGGGCTTAAGCGGAGGCAATAGTTCAAGGAACCTTTCGAATGGCAGCTCACACGCCTCATACTTTTCTAGCAGGTCCAACATGGTGATACGATTGGCAAGAATATCATCCCTGTAGCTGTTTTCGTCCAACATACCTTCCAGTTCACGCTTATGAGGTGGACATACCGTATGATTAGCTAACTCCTGCAACTGTGTTCTGGAGACTGGTGTCTGCAATTCCACACAATAAGCGAGCAACTCATGAATCTTGACGGGTCTGTTCAGTGGTAGGTGTGTAAGATGGCTGACGTCCGAAGTTAATTGGATCGGAGTATCCCCACGTAGTCCGAACCGACTGAGTATCCGATCCACATTCTGCTTCTGATTACTAGGCAACACGCCGAGATGGTCACCTTCTCTATAACTCATGCCTTCAGGCAATAACACTTCGATGTGACGTGTGCTTCTTCCACTTCCCAGCGCCTGAAGCTCTTTATTAACTACAACCGTGGCATAGCTGGCATCATAAGTTCGTGCAAGTGGCCTATCCGTTTTCTCGCGGACAAACTCCATTTGAAGTCTGCTGGCGCTTGGCTTGGAGGATTTGATTGCTTCCTCGCTAATCCCCAAGACACTCAACACCTGTGGCCACAACATCTGCTGCCACGCCTCGACTTGTTTCTCCATATCACCTCCAGCATCGGCTTCTCCACGGGATAACAGTCTTTTACCTCCCAATTCTTCAAGCCTCTCATCTATTAATCGAGGAATGCTCTGGTACGTCCCGGACCAACTCCGATCTCCACAGCCCAGAACGGTATAATTTACATCCCTTGCTTCCTCTGACTCTGCTCCCTTTAACCATTCTACAAATGCCGTAGCATTTTGCGGAGGTTTTCCGTTATACGAAGCAGTGACGATGAGAACGACACCTTGGCGGGGAATGCGGCCAACCCACTCATTCAGAGGGGCTGCTTCACTTGGGATTCCATAAGAATGGCCTTTCTCCGCAAGCTCTCGGGCAATGCCTTCTGCCGTTCCCAGATTGGAACCATATAACACCAGGAGCGATGGGTTACCGTCTGCTTCAACGGACAACATTTCTCTCGTCTGGCTATCACTTGCTACATTTTTATGAACAACAGGAGCAGGTTTCTCTTTCGCAGATACCGTCGACTTATTCCTTGTTTGCGAAGCCACGCGGGCTTTCACCTGAATCCGGAAGTCTCCCGGCTTCAATGTCAGCGTCTGTTTAACATCCAACTCATAGTTGCTATAATCGATCAGTTCAAAATGTTTAAGGACCATGCCAAGCACAAGTGTTGCTTCATATAAAGCAAACTGCATCCCGATACACGCTCTCTCCCCATTACCAAAAGGTTTATACGCATGATGAGGCACTTTCGCCGTATCTTCAAATCGCTCTGGACGGAAAAGCTCTGCATCCTCTCCCCATGCCTCTCTGTCACGGTGTAGCTGGGGCAGGAGAATACTGCAACTTTCGCCTTTCTTCAAGGGGTATTTGCCACCTATGACGGTGTCTTCTTTCGCATATACGTCAAATCCCGGAGCGGTTGGCCAGAGACGTAACGATTCACTGAGAATCATGCGAATGTATGGAAGCTGAAGAATTTCCTCGTACTGCGGTGAGTCACTGACCAATATCTGATCCACCTCGTCATACGCCTTTTGAAGCGATTCCGGATTTTTCAGTAGAAAGTAAAGAGCAAAAGATAATAGACCACTCGTGGTTTCATGTCCGGCAATGAGAAACGTAATAATCTGATAACGGATGTTCTCATCATCCAACATTTCGCCAGTCTCCGGATCTTTGCCATTCAACATACGTGCGAGCAAGTCGACCTCTTCGGGTGCTGAACTCGCTTTACGTTCCTCTATAATCTGATCTACCAGAGAGAACATCGTCTGAATATCCGCTTGGAACTGTCGTTTGGTTTTCACCATAAGCAGATTCTGAATTTTCAAACGTGAGCTCTTTTGCATAGCTTCATTTAATGCCCGAACCATGCTTTCAATAAAAGGACTGTGATCCTGTCTGTAAAAACTGTTAAATCGATAATTGAATCCACATAGTCCAATGGTATCCAACGTAAGGCGTGTCATATCGTCCGCAACATCAATCGTATCGTTGGAATTGAGGCGTGCCCATTTGTTGATCAACTGTTCGGCAATATCAACCATCATCGGATGATAACCTTTCATGGCCTGTTTGCTGAAGGTGGGAAGCAGAATGTTGTGGGCCTTTTTCCAATTGGGCTCCGATGTTCTGCTTGTAAATAAACCATCGCCTCCAAAGGCACGTACATTTTCGAGTTCATTGTATACATATTTGTCAAACCGGGACACATCGCACAACTCAGCGACAAGATCTGGTCCAGATACGATTAAACCGGAATAACCGGGAACGGTAAGTCGATATATCGGTCCATGCTGTTCAGCCAGAACGCCTAGCGACAGCGTGGGTTTATCTTTATCAATTAAGGGCAGATTGCCAAGTGGCCCATACATTTTGGGCTGTGGAATGTAAGTTGCATCACTCATGATGATCACCTCTTATCTCTACGCCGTGGAGCAAGGTATTCGTTAGCCATATGATGGCTGCTCTGCTTTCATTCATAAGTGATCTCTCCTTTGAAGATTATATAAATGATAGTAATATGTATCATTTGATAATACAATAAACCATAATTGATTTAATATCAAATTTTCTTCCGGCTGAATTACTTTTAATTGAACCGTTCAACGTTTAAATTGAATAACAACAAATAGAGGAATGCATATGCAATCCCCTACTGTATGAACCAATGACGTTATGATTCTATGACGCTTTTTAATGTATTCTAATGATGTCTTGACTCATCCCACTTCTCGAAATTCAATTCATTATTAATGCTTACCGCAGACAATGCCCCCAGAGACGCAGCCGTGATTGCCTGATATATCTCGGATGCTGCATCACCAGCACTGTATACACCCGCTACAGATGTTTTGCCTGAAGCATCAACTATAACCGTTCCTGATTCTGTAATTTCACAACCGATGGCCTTTGGCAGTTCTGATCCGGTAAACAGTTTCGGTTGGAAGAAAACTCCTGTGCAAGGAATCGCTGTACCGTCATTTAGTACAACTTGCTGTACCATCCCTTCTTCAGAATTAATGGATTGAATCGGTGCATCGAATACAGTAACATGATGCTGCTTCAGCTCTTCACGGTGCTCATCGGTTAAGGAATCTGATCCATTCGTACAGATCGTATAACGTTCTGTCCAGCCGGATATGACTTTTGCCATATGTAATGCGTTAACTCCACTAACGATGATGACCAGCGCTTGGTCTCTTAACTCCCATCCATCACAATATGGACACACAAACGCACTTTTACCGTAAACTTCTGTTAATCCGTTAATATCCAAGGGAAGGTCTTTCTTGCCTACCGCAAACAAAATCTTTTTCGTGCGATAACTTGCCCCCTGAGTAGTCTTAACTACAAAATCACCATCGCTACCTGTTATCGCAGTTGCCGTATCGGATGCAAATTGAACTGAGGGATACGCTGCAATCTGATCTTTGGCAGCTTTCCGGAATTCACGTGGACTTGCCCCATCTCTTGTCACAAACCCATGAGTCTCCCTTGTAACCCAGTTACGCGGTGTCTCATCATCAATGACCACAACGTTCTTGCGGGCCCTGCCAAGTACTAGGGCTGCATTAAGCCCCGCTGGTCCTCCACCAATAATAAGTACATCCAAGAGTTGATTCATATTACTCATACTATACACCCTTTCCAGACATTTAATATCTCTAATTAAGTTTTAAAAATAACCTCCGCTTTCTCTTAAGAAAGTAATATCGGAGATTTACAAGAACACATTTTAAAAAATACTATTAAAGATATCTTATATCTACAATAAACAAAACCTAACCATTTTGCAACATATATCTTTAACTACGTTCTTCAATCCAGCCTGTGTGAGTTGAATAAAAGATTATTTACACTTACACTACAATGACAGAACAAACTTTGGATCACTGTTATACTCGGATTTTTGATTTCTCTCCTGTAACACAGAAATAATTATTTAACAATTAAAAACAACCTTGTTTTTAAATTGTTCACAATCAAATGACATTATTTTAAATACTAAAACGTTAATTAAATCACATAGTGTATTGAATGGTATAATAGCGACATAATATACAAGTATAGATATAGGAAGTGAGTTCTTGAAAACATTGAACAATGGTTCACAGACCAATATCAGCCTGGAGTATAGCTCGATTCCGAAAGTATTCTTCGATACGATCAAAATCGGAATCATTAAGTCCAACCTGATCGCCATGTTTGCGGGTTTAAGTTTGGCTTTATATGTATTTGATGCTTCAATCTTAGCTAATATTGTACCAATCATCCTTTCCTTTATTGGATCTTCTCTCATTATTGGAGCTGCAGGGGTGTTTAACAACTTGTATGATCGTGATATTGATGCGATCATGGAACGTACGAAGAAACGTCCTACCGTTACGGGACGCGTAGATACCAAGTCGGGTCTAATTCTCGGTATTGCAATCACCATCATCGGGGGCATCATGTTGTACATCGCTTCCCCATCCGCTGCTGTATTTGGTATTTTGGGTCTGTTGCTTTACGTGTTCCCTTACACGATGTGGACCAAACGTACAACGATCTACAACACGGAAGTGGGAAGTCTTTCGGGTGCTGTGCCTCCACTCATCGGTTGGGCAGCCATTTCACCGGAACTGGGTCATTTTGAGATCTGGGCATTGGTCGTTACGATGCTCTTATGGCAAATGCCTCACTTCTACGGGATTGCGATTCGTCGTTTTGACGAATACAAAGCTGCTGGTGTTCCCATGCTACCCGTTGTTAAAGGCATCAGACGGACATACATTCAAACAAATGTGTATCTGGTACTGTTACTGATCTCCAGCTTTTTATTCTGGCCGATGAGTCCATTTGTCGCTATTGTGGCATTTCTGGTTAGCTTGGCTTGGCTCATTCTCAGTGTGGCTACCTTTGACAAGAAAGAAACAGAGAAATGGTCCAAACGGATGTTTATCTTCTCCATTAACCATATCACTATTATCTTCCTGGTCATCATTGCGTATTCCTTGATTGCTCAGATGATGAGATAATAATATTCCATCTTTCCACTCGTTATAACGATAAAAAGCCTTACAGACTGTCCTCTTTCAAGGAGTCGTCTGTAAGGCTTTTTTGTTTTTTTATTATCTTTTCTAAATTTTTTAAGCTATCCAACTTTGGCGGGGGTTTGTTCCCCTTGCCACAGCAGCTGCATCTCTTCATTGGTGGCAAGCAATTCGGCCAAACTTCCCTCGGCTTCAATGCGTCCATCTTTCATCACGATAATGTGATCTGCTTTGGAAAGTGCTGCCCTGCGGTGAGAAACTGCAATGCAGGTGACATCCGGCTCTTGGAACAACCCTTCCCATACTTGTTGTTCTGTCTCCACATCCAGTGCACTGGACAGGTCATCAAAGATAAACAGGTCCGCCTCCGTCATTAACATGCGTCCTGTGGCCGCGCGCTGAATCTGCCCGCCTGACAGCATCACCCCTCTTGGACCAACCGGGGTCTCAAGCCCCTGATCCAGATGTTTGATATCCTTCTCCATCACAGCCAGACGAATGGCTTTTTCAAGGGCTTGCTCGGTGTTACCCTGTTTGCCCTGGACGATATTTTCTTTCAACGTATCACTGAACAATCTTGGCACTTGAGGGGTATACGCGGCTCTAGGCGGCATCAGGAATGTGGCTGGATCAACAGCCGCTCCATTCCAGTGAATGTCCCCTTTTTGTTTGGGTAACAGTCCAAGAAGTGTTCGTACAAGCGTTGATTTACCTGATCCGATCCGTCCCGTAATCACAAGAAATTGTCCGCGTTTCAGACGAAAACTGATCTCTTCTATGCCATTTTCAGAATTCGGATATTGATAAGTCAGCTTATTCACCTCAAGAGATTGCAACTTCTCCTTAGGGTCCCTCTGTTCACTTACAAGTTCCGGCGGATCTTCATACAGATAGATTTCCCTCGAATCCATGATCTGGTCTTCTTCCCCTGGGCGGAATAGCTTACGCATACGATCATAGGATACCTTGAGCCTTTTATGCTGAAACACCATATAACCAAACAGTGAAATGCTAAATCCGATATTGGCCAGATAACTGGTGAATAAGGCAAAATCACCTACGGTAAAATTCCCTGCTTTCATCTCAGCTGCACACATCAGTAGAATCAATCCGGTACAGATACTTAGAACATGCTGATTCATCGATCTCATCCACTGCTTGAACAGATTGTCTCGAAGTGCAGCCTGGCGACGATCTTCATTCAACTGGTTGAAACGTGAAGAGACATTCTCTTCGGCCTGACCCAGTTTCAGGGCTTGCACTGCTCCAAACGTTTCCGCAATAAAACTGGTAATTCGCCCAGTCGCTTCACGATTAACCTGTGCATACTTCCGAGCCCGATTTCCGGACAGGTTGTTAAGTAAGGTAACGACCACCAATGGCAGCACGGCAACCAATGTGATCTGCCAATTAATGTTCGCCATAATGACGATGGACACAACAGCAAATACGAGCCGTCCCCAGAAGTCCACCCATGATTCTACATACTCGACGACTTCATCGACATCATCCCGAAAGCGACTCATCGCCTCCCCTGGTGAAGCCGGAAGATTACGCCCAGGCCAGCGCATGATCGCTGCGAGCATGTTGGTTCGTAAAATCGCCTGAACATGATACAGATACGTAACCCATGCATAGAAGGCTACAAAAAATGTGCCCACCCGTGCCATTCGGACCAAAGCAATAAAGATAAGCGGCACAGCAAGCCACATGTAGTCATTGGAGCCCACTGTTGTGCGATCAAAAAACCATTGCATTCCAATACCAATGGCTAGCGGCAAGGAATGAAATATACACCATAACAATCCGTTGATTACAAATAACAAAGGCCTGAATCGAAACAAACGGCCTATAAATCCTGCTACAGTCATGCCAATTCCTCCTCTCTGCCTGTAATCAGCAGTCTGGCATAGTGAGATGCAGGGTTACTGGCAAGTTCTTCTCTCGCTCCAAACTCCAGTACCTTCCCATCACCGAGCACCATAATCCGGTCAACTTTCTCCAGCGTAGCCAGTCGGTGAGCAATAATCACTCCTGTGGATTGTTTCATTAACTGGTCAATTGCAGATTGCAACATACCTTCGGTCGCAGCATCTAGACGCGATGAAGGCTCATCCAGAATAACCAGACTCGGTTCGGTCAGGAATACGCGGGTTAAGGCAAATAACTGTGCTTCCCCTGCCGACAATGAAGCTCCGCCTGCAGCCAAATACGTATTAAGTCCTTCTGGTTGTGAATTAATCCATTGGCTAAGTCCAAGGCGATCCGTCGTCTCCTTGATCATCTGATCCGATACATCTCCATTGAACAGGGTCAGGTTATCACGCAGCGTGCCATCAAACAACTGCACATCCTGTGTCACCATTCCCACCCTGCGATAGAGCGCTTGTAATGAAAGCTTTGTGATATCCGTTCCACCCACACGGATCGTACCCCGATCCAGATTGTACAGCCGGAGAAGAACACGACTAAGACTCGATTTACCGCTACCTGTGCGACCGATGATTCCTAGACGTTCACCAGGCTTAATGGCAAAAGTAATGTCCTGCAATACCGGTTTATCCTGGTTATAACTGAAGTTCACCTGACTGAATTCCAGACCAAGAGGTCCTTCCGGCAATTGCTCCTCTGTGCCCTCTTCAATCTCACTCTGCATGGACAACAGCTCTCTGGAGCGCAGCATGCCTGATTTTGCTTTTTGGAACTCCTGCACCTGATCTCCAAGCATCTCAATCGGATCATTCAGCATCTGCGTATATTGGTAGATCAGAAATAATGTTCCGATACTAATTAGACCTTCCATATAATAATGCACACCCAGCAAAAGCACCGCAGTGACCGCCAGTGCGAACAGAACTACTGTGGTATTCCACGGAATAACCCGTAGCAGCCAGGCTTTTCTCCCCTTACGGAATACCGTGCGCATCGAGCGGTAAAAGCGGTTCATCACATAGGGCACATGACCATTTGCTTGCACATCTTCAATCCCGGCAATGCGTTCTTCAATTAATCCGAACAGAGAGGCACTTGCCGCACGTTCATTTTTGGAAGAGTCCACGCCTAGATTTCGGATAAAGACCATGAAAAGGATCGATAATAATGTGAACACGGTCATGACCAAAGCAATGGGCACATTAACACTGAACATGAACCCGAGAATTCCGGCCAGCAGTACAAAACTCCCGATCACTTGCACAATGAACATCGCGAAAAAATTGGAGATACTTGTTACGTCACCATCCACACGTTCAATCATCTCTCCAGGTGTTTTCACATTATGAAAACGCATATCAAGACGCAGGCAGTGCTTCAGCAAATCTCCGCGCAGTTGATTCGTGGCCCGCCAGGCCACGTCGTTCCCCAAATAACTGACCGCTACCGTGATGAGTTGATTAAACACGGCAACAACCAGAAATATTCCTGCGAGCTGAACAAGATTGGTGAGGACTCCCCCACTTGCTGCTGTATCAATAAATCGTTTAATAATCTGTGGATTCAAAAGCTGAAGCCCCGTTGATGTGAGCAACATGATTAAAAGTAAGGCCAGCCGTCCTTTAACGGGTTTTAGATAACGCAGTAGCCATGACATGGAGATTTTCTCTGTTTTGGGCACAGGTCCCACCTCTTTATCGGTTTATTTAATTGTTCTTGGCTATTCATATTTGTTGATGATCTTAACGACAGCAAATTTGCGATCACTAGGATGAGTCATACATAATGACATTAAAATCGGGATTTCCCGCCCATAATTGATATGTAGAACGTAAGTTGACCATTGTACATTCTCCTTTTAATAAGTTAGTTTTTATAAAATAACGCTCCAAACGCTCCTTTCCATGTGAACAAATTGGGTGGAATGCATGCCAAAAAGCCATAGATGAACTAATGTTCATCTACAGCTTGTAGCCAAAAGAGATCGAATGAAATGCAAAGCATTTCCCGTATCTCCTCTGCATCGCAATAATGATGAGCGTCCACGACAGAGGTGCACAAACATGACTGTCCCAACGCGATCATTGCAAAAAAATTGGATTAATGTCACTATGCTCATGCGTATTCAGTTATCGATTCGAAATCTGTATAGGCATAAACATAATCAACATCCCACCCGTTTCACATATTTGTTGTTTATTGTATTCGCTGGACTAACATCCGTCAAGATAATTTTAACTGAATTGTTATTTAATTCATGCCATTAAACTTTTCAATTCTCGCTACATACTTAATGATGTAGGCTCTGTTTGTTTTTCTCTAACAACAAGACGTCTATGTGCGATCAGAAGAAAAGGTACTCCCAGGGCAGTCGTCAGTGCAATCGGTAGAAAAACAGCGAAACCATTCTCCGCTCCAAATTGACTTAATAACACCCCGCCCATGACAGGAGCAATGACACTACCGATATTATTGAATCCGATGGTACCGAAATACGTCCCTTTCCATTCCGGCTTCGCAATCCGGTCAATGAGCATATCCATCATGGTGAACAACAACACTTCCCCAATGGTAAATAGTATGACACTCATCATCATCATGAGCACACCTTCAGCGATTCCAACCATCATCAGACTGGTTGCCACCAGCAAGTTACCCACAATCAGAGGAACAAGCGGTGGGAAGTTTCGGAAGGTTCTCACAAGAGGATACTGAATAATCAGTACCGTCACGGCATTCAGGGATAGCATGTACGAGAACATCTGACTTCCATTTTCAAAGATCGGGCTCCTCGCCAAGTACTGTGCCAACGTAGAACTAAAGTGCCCGTAACCCAGAACACAAAATGTGGTACCGATTAATACTGGCAGAAACACCCGGTCGCGACCGGTGGTTATGAGTGCTTCACGCAAACGTGGTGCTGTTGCCTGATGACGCTCTGGCAGATTGGCATGCTGCAGCTTGAATTGAAGAAATAATACAAGTCCATAGGCTATGTATATCAAGCCGGAAATCACAAATGGGAACGTTGATTCAGATGATCCCAGCTGAAATCCGATAATTGGCCCAAAGACCACACCAAGATTAACTGCAGCATATCTGAGGTTGAACACCAGCAATTTGTTCTCCGGAGAAGTAATATCCGATAACAGCGCTCTGGAGGTGGGCTCAAATACTGCGCGGCATAATCCGTTTAACGTATTGGCAACAAAGAACACCCATAGATGCTCTGCTGCTGAAAAGATAAAAAACACACCTGCCCAACTAAATACCGAGATTAACATCACGATTTTGCGCCCGATCCGGTCCGAAATATAACCTCCATAAAAGCTGACCATTACACCTGCCAGCGAGCTAACCGCCACAGTAATACCGGTCTGGGTCGGTGTAGCATCTAACACACGTGTCAGATAGATGGATAGAAACGGGATACTCATTGACGTCACAAGACGTCCAAACATGGTTCCGATAATGATCGTCCATGCCAAGGGGTGAATTTGCCTTAAATATTGCTTCATGCGAACTTCTCCTATTCTTTCTAAATGCTTCAAAAGTGAACTTTTTGAACTACCTCTTCTAATACGTGTTCAAAAAGTTCGGTTTTCAGTACCGAGAAGATGGGATGAAGCTAGAAATGGAGTAGCGGAGCGTAGGGAAAACTACGTGAGCAACGGACATTTCGGCTGAATTCCATATTCGATGCTGATGATGCCTTTAGGCATCTTTCGTAATCAAAAGCGGACTTTTTGAACAACTTCTACTAATGTATAATTGTAAGGATAAAAGGGGGAAGTAAAAGTGTAAACATATGATCACACTTTTCACCTTTAATAGAGGAGTCATGACCATGGATACCCTGCACACACACTTTATAAGGCTCGCCGGGGCCGAACAACTTTCATTCAAACTTCATGAACCTGTAGCGGTAACGATTGATAGCCTGTCCGCTGCCTTGTGCTGCACCCCTCGTAATGTGAAATTCATTCTCAGAAAATTGGAGGAACAAGGCTTTATCCATTGGCAGCCTGGGCGTGGTCGTGGAC
This sequence comes from Paenibacillus sp. FSL H8-0283, assembly GCF_045040675.1. Taxonomy (NCBI): domain Bacteria; kingdom Bacillati; phylum Bacillota; class Bacilli; order Caryophanales; family Paenibacillaceae; genus Paenibacillus; species Paenibacillus sp. FSL H8-0283. The sequence goes on along the minus strand of NZ_CP150295.1, from coordinate 3,086,531 downwards.
ATCATTCGGAGTTAACGATGCTGCGTAGCATGAATGAAGCGTTGGAAGCGAGTTTTACCGAACTTTTGGGTAAAGGCAAAATGAAAGATGCCATTGAACTCATCGGAACCGTTCAGATGGATGATACATTGCGAGAACAGCTCATGCTCTCCCTTCATCAACAGATGGGGTTTCACGGCCACGATGAAACTGCCTCTGGTCAGGATATCCTGCGCATCATGAGGTCACGCCAGTTAGGTGGTTTGGACCCAGCCTTTGTTTATACTGCATTTGAAACCTACCTATTAAGCCAGGTCTGTAATACATTGATCACTTATGACGCCAAGACAGAATCATTCCTGCCAGCACTGGCGCACATGTGGGAGTGTAGCGAGGACCATCGCTTATGGACCTTCTATCTCCGGAAAGGTGTACGTTTCCACAACGGACGTATCATGACGTCCCAGGATGTTCAAGCGACATTGCAACGATTGATTGATCTACATAGTCCCTCCATCTGGTTATATCGGGATATCGAACGTGCGGAAGTAGCTGGTGATTACTGTATCAAGTTTGTTCTACATCGTCCTAATCGGTTTTTCTTGCATCTGTTCAGTTGTATTCGGATGACAATCCTGCCCTACGATTACAATGTAGCCAATACATTGGTAGGTACCGGTCCTTTTCAGATCTCTGAGCTGAATGAAGATGTGCTGGAGCTTACCGCTTTTGATGCGTACTACGGCATCCGGCCACATCTGGATCAAGTGCATTTCTGGTTTGTGCCTGACCTGAGTCCAAATGATCGCTATTATGAGCTACCCGGTACAGATCGATTGAGTCTGGCAACAGGCTGTGATCAGACGAACAGTATCAATTATCCGGCGCTTGGTTGTCAGTATATGCTGTTCAATTTTCACAAGGAAGGCATCCATCATCATCCCTTATTTCGACAAGCCCTGCGTATCGTCTATGATTCGGTCGCACTTGTCCGAGATCTCGGCGGGAATCGGATTACACCTGCCAGCAGCTTTCTGCCTTGGAGAAGTGCAGCCCAAGACTGGACCGCTGCCTCTCTTGAGCATGCTCGTGAATTGTTGCATAACTGTGGGTACCAAGGTGAGACGATAACATTATCATATAAGCATAATAAAGATGCAGACGTTGCGGAGTGGTTTCAATGTCGTGCGCAGTCCATCGGAATGAACATCAGCATGCAGGCCGTTGTGGATTATTTCAACTCAGAAGAAACCACAAACGCACAATTGATTCTGGCTGAAGAGATACTGGAGGAAGATTGGCAGTACGGCATGATTCATTTTTTCAAAAACCTGTCCAACCATTTTCATATGTGTATGTCTCCTGCATTCCAGTCTCTATTGGATGACAAACTGGATCATTTTGCAAAGCTTCATCGGGCAGACCGTACTGCGCTCCTGGATGAAGCTGAAGCCTTGCTACGTGATCACTGCTGGATCTTGCATGGCTGTCACATGAACAAGCAGGCTGAACTGGATCAGAGCATCTTCGGCATGCAGATCGCAGAATTCGGATATATGGACATCTCCAAATTGTGGATCAAAAATCCTTAGAGATTTGTCCTTAGTCGTATATGCGGCATACAGGAGTGGACCAAATCATGGAACAGCAAAAAAAGCCGGTAGCCTATTGACGATAAGCTAGCGGCTCTGTTGCCGATCCGTTTTTTAGTTCAATCAGAGATGAATATTTAGAGATTATTTTTGATGTAATAGGTTTCCAATGCTTGCATAATGGACTCGATTTTGATCGGTTTGCTGACATACGTATCCATGCCTGCCTTCAAGCAGTTTTCCATGTCTCCTCTTACGGCATTTGCAGTTACCGCAATAATGAATGGACAACTCTCGGGGGGCAAAGCATTTTTAATCGCTTTTGTCGCTTCAAATCCATTAAGCCTTGGCATATGCACATCCATGAAGACAATATCATATGAAGTGTGTTTGACCGCCTCGACTGCCTCAACACCGTCCGCCACGTGATCCACGAAGTGCCCTTTTTTCTCAACGATCCTGCTAAGGACGAGTTGATTCACCTCATTGTCTTCTGCAATTAAAATCCGCAAGGCTGATGTTCTGCTCTTCTTCTGCTGTTGATCCAACCTGTTACTCTCTTCACCGTTATTTAATTTAAATTGGGCGGTAAATATAAAGATTGTACCCGGATCATCCGATTCCTCGATCCAGATCTCACCCTGCATAAGTTCCACCAGTTTCTTGCTAATGGCAAGGCCAAGACCGGTACCTTGAGGTTTGCGGGTCATAAAATTCTCCAGTTGGTAGAAAGGTTCAAATAATTGTTGTTTCCTCTCAGCCGGAATGCCAATGCCCGAATCTTTTACCTGAAAATAAAGCTGCACGTTATTGCCGCACTGCTCCTTAACTCCCACTTTAACTTCTACGCCGCCTTCTGAAGTGAATTTGACCGCGTTGCCGATGATATTGGTAAGTACCTGTTTAAGACGATAAGCATCACCATACACCGGAGTTGGAATGACATCTTCTACGCACATGCGAACATCCAGCTTCTTTTCACGAGCCAGCGGTTTTACGATTTGCACCGTCTCGGTCACGATCTCTACGAGATCAAAAGGATCTTCTACCAGATCGGTTTTGCCTGATTCGATTTTGGAAAAATCAAGAATATCATTAATGATGGCCAGCAAGGAATCTCCACTCTTCTGGATGATTTCGATATATTCCTTTTGTTCCCCGCTAAGTCCAGGAGTATCCAAAAGCAAATCCGTCATCCCAATTACACCGTTCATAGGTGTGCGGATTTCATGACTCATCATCGCCAAAAATTCACTTTTGGCCTTATTCATTCTCTCCGCTGTCTCTTTGGCTACCAGCAGTTTTTTCTGCTCCGTAATATCCTTCGCAATCAGGTAAAACCCGACATTCGATGTATTAATAATAATTGGAGCAAGCGTAGCCAAGACTTCTGTCTCAGATCCATCCGTGTGCCGAACAGCGTTGATCTCCTTTTCAGCCATCTCATAGTTACTGCCCAGAATCAGACCCAGATTACCGGCTCCGATAAATCTGCTTATGCTTGTACCGATCATTTCAGCCACGGGACAACCCGTCATTTTCACCGCTACTGGATTTGCATTCATAATATTACCATCCATGTTAAACGAGATAATGGCGTCATGATTGTATTTCTTAAGCGAAGTGTATCGCTCGACAGATTCCTGCAATTTAAATTCGATGCGTTTGCGTTCAGTGATATCCTGTAGTGTTCCGTTCAGCTGAACTGGCTGACCATGCTCATCAAGCGTAATTAATCCACGCAAGTGAAGATACTTCTCATTCCCATCAGAGCTGATGTGTTTGTATTCAAAATCGAGCGGTTCACCCTGTTTTACCCCTGCAATATGTTTTTGTAAAGAGGTTATATCTTCAGCATCCATAACATTAAAAACATCACTTATCCGATATGGTTTGCAGGTGCGTTCAAGTTCAAAAATCTCAAAGATCTGATCTGAAAATGTAATATGGTCTAAGACCATATCCCATTCCCAACTACCGATCAAGGCGATACGTTCAGCCTCTGCACTGATATCCTTTTGTTTTTTTCGCTCTGATATATCTCGTCCAATTGTAAAAATCTGCTGTTCATGCTCCGCATCACCAAAGACCTTGTATGTGGTTTCAAACCAAAGATAATGCCCGTCTTTATGGCGGACTCTAATATTCAACAGATTACCTTTAGTCAAATCCATCTGTGAGATCCGTTCCAGATCTTGTGGGTGAAAGGAAGCATTATTGTTTTGGCCAATGACTTCTTCCGGGGAATAACCTAATATTTGTTGGACTGACGGTGAGCAGAACCGACAAACTCCCTCTGAATCGGCAATATAGATGATCTCCTGAGCATGATCCGTAATAAGTTTGAACATTTCTTCACGATGGAGGAGTTTTTGTTCAGACAGTTTACGATTGGAAATATCAACAATATGGCAAACGGAATAAAGCGGTTCATCTGTAATTTCGCTTCGAACCAAGGAAACATGTATTGAACACCATAAGATGTCACCATTTTTATTAATGTAACGTTTTTCGTATTGATTTTCTTTTGATTTACCTTCAAATAGCTCATAACTACAGATCATATCTTGTGAGGAATCATCCGGATGTGTAATATCCTGATACGTGAGATTCATTAATACATCACCTGTATAACCTAGCATACAACAAAAAGCAGGGTTCACTTTCATCCATTGCCCTGTTGGAGCAACGAGTGCAATCCCAATAGGCGCTTGGTTATAGATCTGCTCGAACAATTCGTGATGATCGACCTTTTGAACCTGCATTGTAAGTTCTCCTTTTGGCATAGACTCCATGTAAATTTTGTCGAAATCTAAAATTTTTACTGATATAAGATGTTCTATAAGAATTAGTCAGTTTTAAAACAACAGTACCTGCTTAATACCCAGAATTTCAACCGTTGAAACAAATCTTTTTAAGAGATTTGTGTCTTTAAACCAAACAAGGCCCGGAATCCATCCACATGGAATCCCGAACTTTGTCATTATATATCATTATGAGTCATAGGCAACACGGAATCATTAGAAAAATGAATTAGCGCTCGCGACCAATAAGATAATCCAATAAATGTCTCAAAAATGGAATAGGTTTCGGCATCTCGTTCAATGCATCTGTAGCAAGACAATAATGCTCCCACATCGCTTTCTTCGCGCCTTCATCACCCAGAATAGACACAAAGGTTGAATTGTTGTTCCGCTCATCCTGACCTGCAGGTTTCCCAAGAATGAGGTGATTTCCCTCGAAATCCAGCAAGTCGTCCTTGATCTGGAAGGCGATCCCCGCATGATAAGCAAACTTTTTCAGCGTAGCCATCTCCGGTTCCTTCACTTGGGCAAGTATCGCTGGCATGACCAGGGCAGCTTCGAAGGCAATGCCTGTTTTGTAAAAACAGATCATGTTCAACTGCTCCAGCGTCAATGCCTTGCCTTTGGAATTCAGATCCATGGCCTGCCCCATACACATATCCTCTGCTTTTTCAGCCGAATACTGGATGAGTCTGAGCACGGTCGCCGCATCAAAACGATCCAATGAGGATTGCTCTCCAATCGCCTTCTGGATAAGAAATAGACCGGTTAGCTCTGCTGTGGCACTATTGTGCACATGGTGCAGCGTTGAACGTCCACGTCTTGTTGAAGCATTATCCTGCGTTGGCAGATCATCAAAGATCAGGGAAGCGGTGTGCATGTACTCCAGCGATCTTAGCAGCGGAACGATGGATGACTCAGGTAGACCATACTCGCGCACGCCCATAACCCAAGTTAATATCGGACGTAGCCTTTTTCCGTCTCCCTGCAAGCTGTAATTGGCTGCATCGATTAGTGTTTCTTTCATCTCATGAAGGCCACCGGGCTTCGCAATCTGCAACTCCACATTAATCTGTTCGCGAACCGTTCGAATGGTCTGTTTGAACTCCTCTTTCTCCTGCTTGTCATTTTTCAATTGAAGCACAACCTGATCCCGTAACAATTTATCAAGGAAATCAACGTCATCTGCTTTTCGCACCATCTGTTGAACCAGTTGATTGAATTCAGGCTGCCCAGAGGCAAAGATCGTCATCACTTCATCATATTTTTGCTGCCCCAACCGTTCTTTACAACGCTTCAGCCCGTTAATGGCACGATCCAGTATGACCTCACGGGTCTTGGCATCCGAGTTGTAAACATCATGGATTAGATGAGAGATGACTGCCCAATACAATTCATATGGATTAATCAAATCGGGACGCAAATCTCGATACTTCAAATAGTACGTATATGGAGTTACTGCCCCTTCTTCCATATCGTCAAACATATCGGCAAAATCATCAGCCAACTGATTATATATCCCGTAATAGAATGTTCGCAGATCAAATCCTTCATCCACCGGTGCACTGAGAACAGACCGGACGATTAATCGGGAAGAAGAAGATTTGATAATAATCGGAATGTACAGTTCTTCATTGCTATAATTCGCATTGGCTAATTTCTTGTTGCGATCGATCTCCTGAGACTGAAAGAACACATAGGATTGCTCTAAAAACGTGCGCTGTTTCTCTGGATGCTGGTAGTTCTTGATGTACTCAAATGCTTCCCGAAGCTCGGAATGTACATATTCAATTACTTCAAGATTGCTGCCTTTCCAATCTCCCAGATCAGGTACGACCCCGGTAAGAAGTGCATCGCGTATCATCAGGGAATATTGTTCTTTTTCTTGAACAGTCAAAGCTTGAGAATCCAGCAGATCATCCACAAATGGATACGTCAAACCGTACGAATAACCAAGTCGGATCGCCGCATCAAATCTCCGGGCACGTTCTTCAGGTGGTGTCTGCTCATTCATCTCATCGTCCACATGAAGGACCACGCCAAGAATGATCTTGATGAGCTTCCGTTGCGCCTGCTCTGCATCCAGCTCCTTCGGGATGTTGGATGCTACATTCTTTAATTTGTTCATCACCCAGATGACAGCCGTTTCAGTGTGCTCCTTCTGTCCCCATCGGTACAACGCAGCCAGACTGATATAATCAGGCTGTCCTTTTCGCCCAGTAGCTGAGCCCATAAAGTATTTTTTAGTATTCTGGACAACGTTCTGAATTCGGGCCTGCGTACCCGGAGAATCAAGGGCTTGCCCCAGATCTCGCATATAAATATAGGAGATACTCCGATCCAGGTAATCATCCAGCTTTCCTGTCGTATTCAGCCAGTGGATATATCTATGAACATCCCGAGGATCCGGTTTTCTTTTGCTAGGTGATAAAAGAGAAAGCCAGGCAAAACGATGAATATGTTTCTTTTGCCATACATGAATATCTTGGGTAAGTGCTGTGGTATACGTATTATCCATAAGTTGCTGCCTAAGAGAAGTAAAATACTGAGATGCTTTCTGCTCAGCTAGCCGATATCCTGCATCAGCCTGTTCTGTAAGTACGTTATTCATAGGGTGGATACCTCAAATTCTATTAATGTTAAACATGTATCCATGAAAGGAGATGAGGTGCTCCATGGACGAAAACTGAACTCATTTGATCGTGTATCCAACGCTTCAGCTCATGTTCATAACCTTTATACGGCGATCCAACCGTTTGGTTACGAAATCGTCATTGTTCATTCCCATATACGTGATTTTACAGAATGGATGACCAGACTTTGACCGCTGTGATGGCGATAAGTACGATTAATGCATATCGAAGTACCCTCACATTAATCATCGAACTAACCCGTGAACCAAGGGATGCCCCGAGCAGACTGCCGATCACCGTATAGATAATGGGTTCCATCGGAATGTCTCCACCCGTAATTTTACCTATAACGCCGCCGATTGCGGAGATAAATACAATCGCCAGTGAAGAAGCAATCGTTGTTCGTACGGGGATGTTGAGAATCGTCAGCATGATCGGAATAAGGATAAAGGCACCACCCGCACCAACAATTCCTGATACAATACCTACTGCAAAAGCAGTGCCTGCTGCAATCCATCGGTTAAACACCAGTGGAGCTGAGGTATCAAGCTTTCCCTTTCCGGGAATCAGCATAAGCACAATTGCTATGATCGCCAGAATGCCATAGATCAGATTAATAACTCTTCCGTCCAGATGACCGGATATGAACCCGCCGATCAGACTGCCAGCAAGAATGCTGGAGCCCATGTATAGCACCAAACCTCGGTGAACGATCGCCCCACCGCTTCTACCCGTTTTTACTTTTCTGCGGAATGCAATCACACCAGCAAGTGAAGCGAAAAACACTTGAAACATACTAATCGACGATACCTGATGTGCTGAGAACGGCTCCAATCCCACCCAGGATGGAACATATAACAGTAGCGGATAATTGATAATGGCCCCACCAATACCCAACAAACCGGAGAAGAATGAACCGACCAGACCCAGTATAAACATGATGACAAAAAGCAGAAGATCCATCGGTTATGCGCTTCCTTTCGTGCTATATAAATCTCATTTCGATATCACTCAAAAGTGCTATACACAGCGAAAATTATCCGTTATAATAAAAACCAAGTAAATTAATCCGAAATGAGTGATTAAGCATGTTTAACGTGTTGAAGACTCTTTTTGAAAATAAATGTCCACAGTGCAACGAAAAATTACAAGTTCATAACGATGCGTTATGCTCGACCAAAACCTGTTCTCAATGTCATTACAAAGAAGAGAGTTATGGCTCTCTCGGAGTTCGAATTGTATATGACACACCACAAAATGATAAAAAGATACAACCTTGCTAATTGTATCACGATCTCTGAAATTTCGGGATGATTCGACAAACTTATTTCCATCTCATATGCCACGATTACTTTATAATGAAAATACAAAAACGGTGCAAAACGAATAAATCGTTCTGCACCGTTTTTTTCTGTTTTTCTTTTTTTGAGATGAGTTGTCTTAATTATAAAAGGGTACTTATTTAGTTTTGAAGCTGAGGAATCCATCATCTACGGCTACGGTTGTACCATTAACTGCACTGGCTGCATCACTGAACAGGAATGTAACCACACTGGCTACTTTCTCGGGTTGAATAAGCTCTCCACGCATATGTTGAGTAGCAAGCGCATCCTTCATGGCTTGGTCATCACCCAGAATCGGTGTTTCGATAAAGCCAGGTGCTACACCAACTACACGAATTCCATGCTCAGCAAGTTCCAATGCACCGGATTTGGACATCATAACAACAGCAGCCTTGGCTGCGTTGTAGTTGAAGCTACCTACTGCAGCAACACTTCCATAGATCGAAGCTGTATTTACAATGGTACCCTGTACGTTCAATTCAACCATTTTTTTCGCGCCATAATACATACCATAATATACACTGTGCTGATCTACATCAATGACTCTGTGATAGGATTCCGGGTCCATCTCCAGAAATGGCTTCACAAGTCCAATGCCTGCGTTATTGAAAATACCGCTTAACGTACCATATTGCTCTACGGTCCAGTCGATCAGGGCTTTGATCTCGTCCCCTTTGGATACATCCACTTTGTACGCGCCCGCTGTTCCGCCTGCTGCTTCAATCTCTGCCGCAAGCTTCTTCGCTCCGTCTTCATTATAGTCAGCGACAACAATAGTCGCACCTTGATCCGAAAGTTGAAGTGCTGTCTCTTTACCAATACCACTTGCTCCACCTGTAATAATGATTACTTTTCCATTGTGTTGAGTCATGACTCTGTTCTCCTTTGGCAAAATATATTTAGGTGTAGTTCTAAACTTATAGTAAGTAACTATATTTTATTAAATTATATACTTATCATACGCCTCTGTCCCAACCTTGTCAAACCATAGATCATCTTCACATAAATAAGAGATAAATGTCATATACATCTCCTATTTACATGATATAGTCTAGCTCCTGTGATATTAAATATGCATCCGTTTTCGGAAAATAAAAAAACGAGCATAACGGTAATTCAATCATTCCGATATCTCGCCCTTATAAAATATGAGAATTTCAAACTGTGTTGTCTTCCATATTGAAAATTAATTTTATTCACCCTGAAGTCCGCTAAGCGGATCTTTCAAATTATTGATATTGGTGATCAGTTCAGGAATGCCTGTCTTCTCCCAATTCTCTGCCGTAAAACCTTGCTCTACAATTGTTTTCTCGAAATTGTCTACAACTTCTGTTAATTGAGTATTGTAACTGACCAGATTTTCATGAATACTCTCTCCTATTGCAGGAGCAGTCAACTGAGAAAATTCGCTTGCCTCTGCTTGGATCAGATCGATTTTCTCCTGAATCTGCGTTGTTATCTCCGGATTATTCACCGCACCCGATGCGAGCTCTTGCAGATCAGCTCCGGCGTTTGATACCTGTTCTATATAATCAGTAGCCCCACTCACATAATTTAAACTTTGATTAGCTTGTTCCACGACAGAACAGGCCGAAATCAGCAGAATACTTGATGCAATTAGGCCTGTCATCATTAATGTGTGCTTTCTTTTTCTTATGAACATGATCATCTCCCCTTCTCCTAATCGGAATCCTTGTTCAAAGTCCATGATACCTGTTCAGACTGCTTCTTTGCAAATGGGTCTGCAGCCAACGTTATTAAGATGTATAATAGTAAAATCACACGGTAAAGGGATGTCATGATTATGCTTCAAGCCTTGAACCAACGCTTGAACCGCATCATGCCACTGATTACCCCAATCAGCATTATTATTGGCGTGTTATGCGGGAGTTTTCTTTCTTCTTATACCTTTTTATCCCCTTGGCTTTTTGCGTTCATGACGTTCGCTGGAAGTATCAGTCTTGGGATACGGGATTTTGTGAACGTGCTGAAAAAGCCGTTCCCCCTGTTTGTATGTCTGTTTATTTTGCATTTGGCGATGCCTCTAATTGCTCTTGGTATGGGTCATCTGGTTTTCCCTACAGATGCGTACACCATAACGGGCCTTGTTCTGGCAGCCGTGATTCCGACAGGAATAAGCAGCTTCATCTGGGTCAGTATCTATCGGGGCAATATCGCACTTACGCTATCCATCATCCTGATTGATACCATGCTTGCTCCTTTTGTAGTGCCCGGAGTGTTATCCCTGTTAATCGGAACCAGTGTCACACTGGACACAGCAGCCATGATGAGCAGTCTGTTCTGGATGATTGTTGTACCATCCCTGCTCGGTATGTTGCTGAATGAGTGGACCAAAGGCGGCATTGTCCCGGTCTGGGGACCAAGGTTGAATCCGTTATCCAAATTGTTCATGGCATCTGTCGTTGCGATTAACGGATCTGTCGTTGCGCCCTACTTGGCTGATTTCAACTGGAAGTTGGCTGGTCTTGCGGTCATCATTATTTTCTTGGCATCATTCGGTTATGCACTAAGTTACTTCATCGCCCGATTGCTGGGCTGGAACGAGGCTGATCAGGTCGCTCTGGTGTTCAATGGAGGCATGCGTAATATCAGCGCAGGTGCAGTACTCGCTGTTTCGTATTTTCCACCACCAGTTGCTGTCCCGGTCGTGCTTGGCATGGTATTCCAGCAGATGCTCGCTTCACTTACAGGTTATCTGCTCGGTCGTCGCTCTCAGCTTCTGCATAAGTCGGATAAGACATCTGCGGCCTAACAAAATATTGGATGATTAAAAAACGCCGACAATCATGTCGGCGTTTTTCGTCACTATAACCCTCTACTGTAATTTCTGCCGTAGTCTCTGTAATTACTTTAATCTAATCCTACCCATTATACGCTCCCTGCCCACAATAGAAAAAAACCATCAACGAGTGATGGTTTTCATCTGTTCATTCTTTTCAGAAATCTGTTGTTGCTTATAATGCCTTATGCTTATTTCGGTTGAATATATCCTTCAGCTTTAAGCAGTTCTGCGATCAGAACCGCACCACCTGCCGCTCCGCGGAGCGTGTTGTGGGACAATCCAACGAATTTGTAATCATAGAGTGAATCTTCGCGCAGTCGGCCTGTGGAGACACCCATTCCGCGTTCGATGTCACGATCCAGTTTTGTCTGTGGTCTGTTCTCTTCTTCAAAATACGTAATGAACTGTTTTGGTGCACTTGGGAGAGCCAGTTCCTGCGGACGGCCTTTGAACTGCAACCAACGTTCCAGAATTTCGTCTTTGCTTGGTTTTTTCTCGAAGTTTACAAACACGGTCGCCAGATGTCCATCCGTTACTGGAACACGAATACATTGTGTTGTAATTAATGGAGCCGATGCTTTGACGATCTCATTATTTTCGATGCTACCCCAGATCCGCAGTGGTTCCTGCTCACTCTTCTCTTCTTCGCCACCGATGTATGGAATGACATTATCAAGCATATCAGGCCAGTCCGTAAAGTTTTTACCTGCTCCGGAGATTGCTTGATACGTGGAAGCAACAACCTGAGTCGGGTTGAACTCACGCAAGGCGTGCAGTGCAGGTACATAGCTCTGAATCGAGCAGTTTGGCTTTACAGCAATGAATCCGGTTTTTGTGCCCAGACGTTTGCGTTGAGCTTCAATCACGTCTAGATGTCCCGGGTTAATCTCAGGGATTACCATTGGTACATCTGCTGTCCAGCGGTGAGCTGAGTTGTTGGACACGACAGGTGTGCCTGTTCTAGCGTAAGCTTCTTCGAGCGCTTGAATTTCATTCTTTTTCATATCAACCGCGCAGAAAATAAAATCAACCTGGCTGGCAAAAGCCTCAACTTGGGAAGCATCCTGAACAACGATTTTCTTCACAGCTTCCGGAATAGGAACTGCGAGTTTCCATCTGCCTTGTACGGATTCTTCATATGTTTTACCTGCCGAATTGGCGCTTGCAGAAATAGCTGTTACTTCAAACCATGGATGTTGATCAAGCAGGTCCACAAAACGCTGACCCACCATTCCCGTTCCTCCGACGATACCAACTTTCAATTTTGCTGACATTCAATCATCATTTCCTTTCGGTTTAAGTGATTCTTCTCTTCAAATCAATTTCATAACTCACTAAAAACGTATTATGAAATTGACTTCCTAATTAACACTATTCAGGCAATTCCAAAGCGTGTAGTCACACCCCGGAAAAACCAAAAAATCCCATCCCCAAGACAATAGTCTCAGGGACGAGATTGAACTCTCGTGGTACCACCCAGATTCGCCAATATGTCACCATATCCGCCTCTTCAAGTAAAGGTTTACAACCATGTTGAAAGCTGTAGACCGTTCATACTCTAGCTCTGTAACAGGAGCTCCTGTCACACCATCCCCTAAATGTTAAGTTCCGATGTGCTGCTCTGAGTCTTTATTCAATAAAAAGTTCCTTACTCCTTTTCAGCTGCCGGAGCTCTCTTTGAAAGAATGATTTTTATCTACTCGTCTCTTCGTCGCATTTGATATTGCGATTATAATATCAAAATTACTGTGATGAAGTAAACACATTTTTTTAGATCTTGGAATTTATATGTTTCCAGCGGAGCTGAACTATTCAATTATCGCAAGAAAAACTTCAGCTAAACGGTCTGTCTTCTGTAAAAAGTACGTGATGGACTTTTTTCTTATAACATACTACAAATAGCTATTTCCTTACTGCTTTTTGGCAACCATCGCATACGTTCCCAGTGGGCTCCCGGGCCCCGAGGCATGATGTGTCTTAAGTAATTTCAGTTCGGAAAGAAGAAGTGTCTTTACTTTGTCCGGGATCGGAAGCAGTTTCAGTTCCACAGGCGCTTCTGCCAGTGTCATTTCGGTTTCCCAGCGACCGTCCTGCAGCTCAGGAGAATGGGTCGAAGTCTCTTCCTTAATCGTCCAGCCTGCCGCAAAGACAAGCTCTTGGATATCCTCCGGTGTAAAAAGCGTGCGCACATTGGAGAAGCTGTTCTCCTTGTAACATTCAACCTGAGACTGAATCAGAACGGATAACCAATGTGAGAGCTGGCTCACATCTGTTACTCGTGCATCCCATTCAGCAAAACATAACTGATGTCCCCACGTCCTGACCTTGCTAAGAATCTGGGCGAGTTCGTCAAACGATTTCAAGTACCAAGAACAATGGGAAAGTACAATAACATCAAACTCATTCTCGGCGAATTGAGTCTGATCACTCAGAATATCAAAATCATAATCCATTCGAATTCGATCACCCAGTGGAGATCTCCGCAGCTTGGCTGCCGCTTCGCCTACGGTCAGCGGTGTACCATAATCCTCCGGTGCAATATCTACACCATGAACGTACCCGTGCTCCCCCACCAGATGTGCAAGCACGGCCGTTGTATCTCCCTGACCACACCCGATTTCCAAAACCCGGCTGCCTTCCTGTATCCCCCAAAAGAGTCCCAGTTTCATCCGATGCTCGGTCTGAATGTACTGAATGGCGGCGTTGTCCTCCACGTCCATATACTTAATAAGGTCCCTGATGATAGATTCATTCATGATTCCTCACTCCTCAAAGAGCAACTCGAACTTCTTGCTAATTGTAGCGTTACTGGAATAATTGTACAACACTGGAGTCTATGACAGAACCATGGCACGGAGGAGAACTCGTCCTTTAGCAGATCTAAACCTCTGCTACATATCAATTCCTATGCCAACTGAGTTGCAAGCTTCTGAAGATAGGGTGTCAGCATGGGCTGTAATTCCTTGCGCAACAGTCCGATCTCCAAGATCGCCTGAATATATCCGAATTGATCGCCTATATCGTAGCGACGCCCCTCCAGTTCAAGGGCCAACAGTTCCTCCACCTGACTTACTTCTTTCAAGGCATCCGTTAACTGATATTCCCCTCCAGCACCTCTCTCGATCTGATCCAGAATAGAAAAGATGGAAGGTTTCAGAATGTATCGTCCCATTACGGCTGTTCGGGATGGCGCTTCTGCAAGAGAAGGTTTTTCGACCAGATTGGTGACCCGGTGAACCCGGTCCTCTGCACCATTCGAATCAATAATGCCATATTTGCTCACATTTGCCGCGTCTACCTTACGAACACCAATGATCTGGTTGCCTGTCTTTTCGTAGAGATGAACCATCTGTGCAAGTGCAGGCGGATCAGACACCATTATGTCATCTCCCAGCAGTACAGCGAAGGCATCATCCCCTACAAATTGCCGTGCACACCCAATGGCATGCCCCAGACCCAGTGGTTCCTTTTGACGAATAAAATGAATATTTGCCATCTCGCTGATGGCCTGCACCTCTTCCAGTAAAGACTGTTTGCCCTTGGCATATAAAGAGTGTTCAAGTTCAACCGATTTATCAAAATGGTCCTCTATGGATTTTTTGTTGCGTCCAGTCACAATGAGGATATTCTCAATTCCTGATTGCACTGCTTCTTCAACAATGTATTGGATGGCCGGTTTGTCTACAATCGGTAACATCTCTTTGGGCTGTGCTTTGGTCGCTGGCAGGAAACGGGTTCCGAGACCCGCTGCCGGAATAACTGCTTTTTTAATTCGCATATCATCATAGACTCCTTTCATTTGCTTCTTATAACCAATAATGCACGCTGTGGGCAGCTAAGTAGCGATACGAAACACCCAATATCTGCTGGCTATATAGTTCAGAACCATCCCCATCAAGGTCGCCAGGATTTTACTCATCACGAGACTCCAACCCAGCATGTCTTGCAAAGTCATCAGAATGAGAGCGGATAACGCAAGAACGATGAGATTGGTGATTAGAAAACGAACAAGTTTCGCTCTATCGCCGCCCCCTCGTGCCGTATCTCGAAAAGTCCACCTGCCGTTCAGCCAATAACTGTTCGCAACACCGCAGCTGTACGAGATTACTTGAGCCATCAGAACCGGTACACCGCCCACTGCAAGCAAAGCAAACACCACCGCATCTACTGCCGTATTCGCAACACCCACAATACCGAACTTGAAGAGTGTCACCAGACGCTTAGTCATGATGAGCAACTCGAACTGTCAATTGGGATTTTGCTTGCTGGCCCTCGGCCTGCACCACATCTCTCACAATGTATAGCGGACGCGCCTTGGTCTCATCATAGATGCGGCCCACGTACTCGCCCAGAATGCCCAGCATGATCAGGATGAATCCGTTAAAGATCAGCATGATACTTACAATGGATGGCCATCCCTTAATCGTTGAATCCGTAAAGATGGCCGAAACAATAACCGTTAACATATAGATGAATCCGCCAACCGACAGGATCGCACCTACATAACCTGCGAGCTTGAGCGGTTTATACGAAAATGAAGTAATGCCGTCCAGGCTTAGTTTCAACATGCGTTTCAGCGGATATTTTGTTTCACCTGCCAGACGTTCATCACGTTCATATTCAATCGCAGTCTGACGAAATCCGACCCAACTGACCAACCCCCGCACAAATCGGTTTTTCTCCGGAAGACGTTTCATCTCATCACATACTTTGCGGTCAATCAGGCGAAAATCTCCGGTGTCTACCGGGATATCCGTATCCGTTGAAGCACGAAGTACACGATAGAACAGACTCGCCGACCATTTCTTAAAGCGAGTTTCCCCACTTCGTCTGGTGCGACGGGCATATACGACTTCATAGCCCTCTTTCCATTTGGCGATCATATCCAGTATCAGTTCGGGAGGGTCCTGCAGATCCGCATCAATAATAACCACCGCATCCCCCACTGCATAATCCATACCAGCTGTTATCGCAATCTGATGTCCGAAGTTACGGGCAAAATCTATCAGCTTCACACTCTCGTCCCAACGGGCGTAATCACGGATCATCTGTGCACTTCGATCCACGCTACCATCATTAACAAACAACAGTTCATAACTCTCTCCTGTGCTGCCCATGACCTTCTTCAGACGCCGATAAGTCTCCTCGATCACCGCTTCCTCGTTATACATGGGAATAATAATGCTGTATCGGTACGCGTGAGCCATGTTTGTCCCCTCCCTTTTCCAATGGACTTCGTTCGTTCGAGATTTTCATTACAGTTATAATTTCACTTCGTACAAGGTGGTCTGTCCGCCAAATCCGAATCCGAATCCAAATCCAGCTTCACTCTCCGTATCACCGTTATCCATGGATCCGCTGTCCGTGCCTGTCTTCCATTCTGACGTTGGAATCTCGGTTCCGTGCTCTTTGATCCAATCGCTAATATCCGAGTTTCCTCCGCGGCCACCCATGCCACCAACCATGAAGTATTTCACTTGCCCGCTCTTGACGAGTTGCTCAAGTTCATCTGTTGTGTACACCGGGTCTGAGCCGGAGAACCCTCCAAGTGTAATGACCGCTGCTCTTTCATCGATGATATAAGGTGCTGCCTGATTATAGTCCGTAGTGGCAAAGAGATACGTTTCGCCTGTATTGTGCTCTTTCAGATAATTCAGTGTGACTGTATCCACTTCTTCGTTACGGTTGCCCATTCCGCCACGGCCACCCATTGTAGGCATTTCTGTGTCTCCTGCACCGTTACCCATCGGCATGCCCATTCCTGCTCCACCAAACATACCATTGGAACCAGTAGGTCCTGCTGCCGGAATCATGCTGTTGCCACCATAAGTTATTGGGGTGAATGCCCAGTAGATTGGACCGATCAGCATCACTATGAATCCCGCGATAATGAAGCCCTGTTTCCATTGATGTGTGCGATGAAGCATAACGATTAGGATGACCGTGACCAGAATGCCTGCGATCAATTCACTAATGGACCAGCCTGCACCAATCGTACCGTTATACACCTGCATGATATACCAGCCGAACAGAGTCGTCAGCAACACGGACACCGGAAGCAACCATGCCTGCCAGCCATTGCGATCACGATATGACTTCCACATCGCTACAAATCCTGCGCCAGTCAGCGCCGCAATTGGAGGTGCAAGCATAATCAGATAATACTGATGGAAGAAACCTGCCACACTGAAAAAGGCAGCAACGGGAAGCAGCCAGGTCAGCCAGAACAAGGCTTCCTTGTGCTTGTTGGTTATATTTCTCCGTCTTAATCCTGCAAATATGGCAATGCATCCAAGCAGCACAACTGGCAGAAGCCAGCTAGCTTGGCCTGACAGTTCAGTCTGGAACAGACGCAGAGGACCTTTCTCCCCCGTACCAAACATTCCGCCCATGCCTCCGCCGAAATCTCTTCCGTTTGGCATTTCCATATCATTTGGCATCTGCCTGTTCGGGAAATTGCCATTCGAACCATTCATGTTATCGTTATCCGGTGCATTGACATCTTGCCCAACGCCAGGAACATCACTGCCTGTCTGCTTAGGACCTGAAGACGAGTCTCCTCGATTGCCACGATTATCTCCCTGTCCCATACCATTTGGCATACCTGCGTTACCTGCAGTATTCTGCTGACCCGTTAGGCGAGCCAGACCATTGTATCCAAAGGCGAGTTCCATGACCGAGTTTGTTTCACTGCTGCCGATATAAGGCCGCTCGTCTTCGGGTATAGAATCCACAGTGACCGCCCAGGATAAGGAAACCACCGCCAGAACCGCTGTGCTGCCGATCAGCAGGATGATCTTCCTTCTCCATTTCGCCTGAAATGCAATCAGATAAAACAAGTAAAAAGCCGGGAGAATCATGTAGGCTTGAAGCATTTTCATATTAAATGCTACGCCTATTAACCCAAAAGCAACCAGAATGCGCCAAGTACTGCCTTGTTTGCTACCTTTGAACAAAAACCATGAACCCAGCAGTAGTGTAAACACCAGCATGCTGTCAATATTGTTGGTCCGGCTGACTGCCGCCACGACAGGCACAGTTGCCATCGCAAGTGCCGAGATTCGTGCTGCTGCAAGACCATATGTAGGTTTCACCATGAAATAGATCAGGAGTACCGAACCGATTCCCGCTAATACCTGCGGCAAAATAACGCTCCAACCGTGCAGTCCGAAGACATAGGCAAAGGCCGTCTGAATCCAGAAGACAACGGGTGGTTTATCTACAGTGACCGAGCCTGCTGAGTCTAGTGACGCATAGAAAAAGTTATGGAAGTTGCTGAGCATACTCCCAACGGCAGTCGTATAATAGGAATTGGCATATTGATCGTTCCAGATACCGTACCCATTGAGAAATGCCGCCAGTAATACAATCGGAAGAAGGACAAAATCCATCCTTCTTTTGGTGTTATTCAATGTTGATCACTCCTTCAAAGTTCTTCATGTCTAGTATTGTGACATGCCAAAATAAAACTGGGATGAGTGCCCGCTGAATGTTGTCTGAGGATAATTCACAATCCTTTCAGCTAAATTTCAGTTTGGCAAGCGATAATACAACATACAGTCCCTCTCAATTAAGGGAGAGCTATAGATGGAAGCAAGCAAGGAGGAACACCGCATTATGAAGCTTAGCAGCGGAATTAAAATACTATTGGCTGACGATGAACCGCATATTTTGCAATTTCTGGAGCTTGGATTAAGCAATGAGGGCTTCGATGTGCGCACCGCACCGGATGGAGTGGCTGCGCTTGAGTTGGCGCTTGAATTCAAGCCACATATGGCTATTCTGGATGTCATGATGCCTGAGATGGATGGATTCGAAGTGGTCGAGCGTCTGCGTAAGACCGGTACCGAGGTTGGCGTAATTATGCTGACAGCGAAGGACGAGGTCGAGAATCGGGTTAAGGGCCTTTGGCTAGGTGCTGATGATTACATGATCAAACCCTTTGCCTTTGATGAGCTGCTCGCCCGGATTCAGGCCAGACTGCGGAATCAATTTCCTTTATTAATAGGAGCCGTCACCCACGGTCCCTTCCGAATTGATGATCAGCGCAAAGAAATCACCTATCAGAATCAGGTCTTGGAGTTATCTCCTACCGAATACGAACTGTTAAAATTTATTGTGCTTAATCATGGAATTGTACTTAGCAAAGCGACCATTCTGAGCCGGGTTTGGGGGTATGATTTTGGCGGGGAAGAAAATATTGTGGAGGTTTACGTTCGTTCCTTGCGCGACAAACTCGGGGATAAAGAGCATAAACTCATTCGTACGCTTCGGGGTGTCGGGTACAGGCTGGATCTCTGATGAACTCGCTGCCTAAGAAAAATAAACTTCGTATCAGACGTCTCCACCACTGGATATGGCCTCGTTCATTACGTTCTCAATTGCTCTCACGTTCTCTGTTCGTACTTGCTGGGCTGTTATTGTTAATCGGTATTCTGCAATTCTGGATCATGGAAAGCTTTCTCTACCGGAATCAGGCAAAAACCATGGAAGAACAGCTCATGTCCATGCCCCCGGTTTGGCTCGGTATCCAGTCACGTAACGGCTCTTCCAACAATCCTTTTGGTGGACAGGTAGGAAACGGGTCTGGTAATCGGGTGTTGTTTATTCCTGACCGTTCACTAGCCCTGTTTGATAACGAAGGTACGTTCGAGGATGTTTTTGGGGAAGACGGTCTGAAAGCCCCTCAACTATCATCCGCTGAATATCAGGACATTACAGATGAGTTGAAAGAACAAAAACACATTCCCTACGAGATCGTCACGGATAGCCAAGGGAATGAGCAATTGATTGTATTCGCTTCACCCGGTCCACGCAATCGTGGTTTACCAATGGTGCAGATGGGCACGGCTACAAAGCCACTGAGAGACTTGATTATTAAACAGCTTCTGATCTTCATCATGTTATCGCTGTTGGCCATGGTAGCCGGTCTTGTTCTATACACTAAGGTATTACGCCGGACGCTGGTTCCCCTGTCCAACATGGTGAATAAAGTACAGCAGATAGATGCAGGCAGCCTCGCAGAACGGCTTCCCGTCATTCAGGGACAAGAAGAAGTGGATCAGCTCGCAGTTTCATTTAATGGCATGCTTGAAAGACTGGAGAATTCGTTTGAAGCGGAGCGGGAATCGAAAGAGCAGATGCAACGTTTCTTGTCTGATGCTTCTCATGAGCTTCGTACCCCGCTCACCTCCATTCACGGTTTCATTGAAGTTCTACAGCGGGGTGCAGCGACCAATCAAGATCAATTGTATAAAGCACTGGACAGCATGCACGGCGAATCGGTGCGAATTAACAAGCTGGTTGAAGATTTGCTGTTACTAACCAAGCTGGATCAGGCCCCAAAGCAGGAGCGGGAGGTCATTCAGCTGGATAGTCTGCTGCTCGAAATGCAACCACAACTTGCCATGATGGCTCAACAAAGATCCATTCATCTCGATTTGACGGCTGAAGTATATGTACTGGCTGACCCTTACAAGCTGAAACAGGTTGTGCTGAATCTGTTCCATAACGCGGTGCAGCATACCGATCCTGAGCATGGAGCCATCTCCATAACGTCATATGCCACGTATCATAAGGCTGAATTATCAGTGAAAGATAACGGCACAGGCATTGAACCTGAACATCTGCCCCATATCTTTGAGCGATTTTACCGCACAAGCAGTTCTCGTTCGCGCAAACAAGGTGGCGCAGGTCTCGGTCTCGCCATTACCCGCTCGATTGTGGAGTCGCATGGTGGGAATATTACCGTACAAAGTCAGGTAGGCTTGGGAACTGACTTTATGATTTTGCTGCCGCTGTCTAAGGCAGATGTCTAAGTTAAGCGTCGGCTCTACGTAAGATAAGTTGGCTATAAGTAGCTCTACGTAAGATCTACTTGATCATTACGCAAGCTCTAGGCAGGCTCTCCAAACGATGCTCATCTTCCATTTTAATTCCGGCTTTTCATTGCATGACGAATCCCCCCTCTCATTTCGGTTAAGAAATGAGTGGGGGGATTCGTTTTTGTATCCAATGGTAGAGTGGTAGCCCAATGGCTTTCGGGCTAACGAATCTGAGGCGTCTTATTCGAGCATTTGAAGCGTCCGCAGAGATCTAATGAACCTGAGCCACGTTATATTAGAATAAACAACCGTTTACTGCGTTTTTCTCAGGGGATTTCGGAAAATAGCGTGTCTGATGTTCCTTACAATTTAAGAAGCGTACCTAGAGGCCGAATAAGACGTTCTGAGTTCGTTAGAAAATCGTCTAGGCATTCACTAAGATTAGCCAGGATCAGCTATCTTGGACCTCAAGACTTTTGAGACAATGGTATCCATCATCGTATAGCTTGCCTAAATTTGAATATGAGTTTGAGTTTGAGTTTGAAGATACACGCTAAAATTCATCCCGTTCTATCGTTGCTTTTGGCAACGGTGGATTACCAAGGGTATACACCATTTTCATCTAGGAACTCCCCATTATGACGTTTACCATCCGTTGCATAGCCCACGATAATCGCAGCGCCGGCTTCTTTTGATTTACCACCTTCGGCATTGCCGTTAAGATCTGTTGATGTGAATCCGGGCGTTACTGCAAAGACTTGCGCCCTGCTGTTTTTGACTTCATAAGCCATCGAAAGTGTCATGGCACTGTTGGCCGTTTTGGATGAATTATAGTCGAAGGAATTTAAAGTAAATTCCGCATTTTGCATATGGTCCAGAGAAGCCATGTCAGTTGATACATTAATGATTGTGCCTTCATTATCTTTGATTAACGGGAACAATCGCTGATTCAAACGGAAGGTGCCGAAAAAGTTCACTTCAAAGGCGTTCCGTAGATCTTCCTCTTTTGTATCCGTAAAGGAATGAGAGAAAGCACCCGGCATACCCGCGTTATTGATCAGAAGATTTATTGCAGGATAACTCTTGTGAATCGTATCGGCTGCCTGCTCAATGCTCTTCAGGTCGCACATGTCGATCTGTACAAATTCTACATCTAACCCCCTGGAAGTTAACTCTGAAACAGCTCTTTCGCCCCGTTCAACACTACGTGCGCCAAGGATAACTTTCCAACCTGCTTCACCCAACTGCTTTACGATTTCATATCCAATTCCTTTATTTGCTCCGGTTACAAAAACAGTCTGTTTCATGCGAATCCTTCTTTCCATAATTTGATTTATATTGAACAATGTATAAGTTACTATGCTACACTTAGTGTAGGTCAAATTATTTTTATAAAAAGGGGGATTAACATGTTAACGATTGGAGAAGTAGCAAAAAAAGTTGAAATCTCCATTGGAGCGATCCGCTTTTATGAAAGAAAGGGACTGCTAAAACCTGCTGCACGAAATGAGCAGAATAACCGTCTTTATTTGGAGGATGATCTGAACTGGCTGGTTTTTATCAAATGCCTTCGCGAAACCGGGATGAGTGTGGAAGACATCAAAAAATATTATGATCAGGTCAACGAAGGAACCTCCACGCTGAAGGAAAGAACCAAGCTGATTGAGGATCAAAAGCAAAAGTTGCTGAATGATATAGAGGAGAAAAAAGCGCAGCTTGTTCATTTGGATAACAAACTGGAGCGCTATTATCGAGGAGAAAATTATTAATATAAGCCTTATGCTATAGATTAACCTTTTGCATTTATGTAAGGGAGCACGTATCCTAACAAGGTTTCCTCAGTAGCTTCTTAAAATAAATACAAAAAAGATCAGACAGCCAGAGCAATAACTGTCCAACCTGATCCGAAACTTTCATTTTATAGCCCTTCACTATGGGACTACGTTCTATTAAAATTGGCCTTGTTGCTTACGCAGGTGGTAATGGTTATACTTTTCATCCTCGATCTCGATCGAGCTGACCCGTTCAAAATTACATTTCTGTATCACCTTATTAGATGCTGGATTGGTAGTCAAAGCGATGGCATTTAACACTTCCACGTTTGTATATTCAAACAAATACTCCGTCATTCCTTTGAGCGCCTGCGTGGTGTAACCACGATTTCTGAAGTGTTTCGAAATACCGTACATAATCTCCCGATTGGATGCTGGCAGTTCGTCCTTAATCCCTGAGCAACACCATCCTATAAACTCATCATTTTCTTTGAGTACGATAGCCATACGTAAGCATAAATCTCCGATGTCTCCTCCCGCCACCACAGCTTGTTTAAAACGCTGATTCTCAGGAATTTCATATTCGGTGAGCCACAGGCTCCTATCTTCAATCGTAGCGTTCCATCCCGGTAAGAATTCATACACCTCGGGTTGCCACGTAATTTCTTGCAGTTTCTTCAAATCCTCGAGTCGATACTCACGTAAATAAATATCCTTGCAATCGATGATTAATTCATCAGTTTGTATAGGTTGGTTCATAAGGTTGCCTCCACATTTTAATTTACATTACATCATTATAGAGCCGTGTACCATTCCCTTAAAGGCAATGCCTTGATATGTATAGCGTCAGGGTCTTGGGTTTTTTCGAGTTGGGGAAAATACTCTGGATATTGAGCCAAATATTCGCTAACACACCATCGAACCGACCAGTTAATATCTGTTGACCATTTTATCCAATTGTGTATTTCCTCCTTTGGAGCATTTTGCAATAATCCATGCATATACCATCCACGCACTCCTCCTTCTGTTTCATGCTTTAAATGCACCCAATACAACTTTCGCTCTTGTTCATTCATCGGTTCGCCGAGGGTCGATACTGCAATTTTACGAACAATAGCGGATGAATCTTTCGTGAAACTCCATAACTCTTCACGTGATAATTCGTCCCTCTCAACTAAAACTGTTAAAGAGAGCGCTCTTTCGGTATCATCGATTGAATGAATTGCGCTATAGAGATTTTGATTTTTTATACTTATCATGGGTAAAGTTTTTTTTATGTACCTTGGCTTATCTGCCCTGTTCATATAACGAATTGTATTCTCAACATTAATTCGAGGAGCCAGGTTATCATTACCCTCAAGTGGTTCTCCATGCTCGACTAACAAGTGTCTTAGCATCTCCGCACTTAGACTCGGAAATTGGGAGAACAAATGGGCCGCAACACCAGCCACAAGCGCAGCCGATCCAGAGGTGCCCCCATAAAAAGATACGCGCTGACCAGAATCTTCAGTTTCATAAGAGGGGATTGTAAGGTGTAGTCTGGGCGCTAATATATCTGGCCTAAAGTGGCCATCTCCATTTCTACCATAAGGTTCATCAGGGAAAGGAACGTGTAATGAACGATCGGCCTTTCCACGATCAACGTAGCCTCCTACTGCTAGATATTGTATTGGAGGCATGATGTTATTCAAACGTGTATTTCCATTCGAACAAATAACCAAAATGCCCTGTTGCACAGCTGTCGCCAATGCTTTAACCGTTGAGTTTTCACTCGTATTTTTAAGATAAACTTCATTATCTAATGCCTGCCAACCAGTACTTAAAATAATTTTAATATTCCATTCGACCCCATGTTCAAGAATCCATTCCATTCCTTTTTTCAGACGTTCTCCTTCTCCAGTTGTAAATGCGCCATGATCTAAAACTATAAATGTTGCTGCTGGTGCAATCCCGACGTGAATTTGTTCCTCTAACAGAATAGGTTCATGGGCTAAAGCCAGTGTACTCATAAGGCCATGTTCACCTTTCCGATTATCCTCCTCCCTGTTCATAGATGAAATGTCTTGCACAGAGACAGTCATATTTTCATGTACGGCAACACATTTGATTCGTGTATTTAAGTGATTTACGAGATGATGTTGTTTAATTGAATCGATAATTACAATCCCCACACCCAGACCAGAAGTATGAAAATCAGGTTGTTCAGCAAAACCTAACCTTTTCCATGTCGGATCGGGTATTGCTCTATCCACACGATCACCTCAGATTTGATATCATTAGAATACTCTCTCGCCTTCCGCTTAAAGTACATTATCATTCATCCAACTAAAATCGGCAGATTTCGAGCTCTCTGGCGATCTTATTTATACTAGAATCATACAAGGCCCTCTTTTTCCATAAACTCATCTTTGGTTAATCCAAAGAGGATCATATCCTGGTATTTTCCATCGGTGTAGATCACCTGGCGACGCACACCTTCCTGAATACATCCAAGTTTTCTCATCATGGCTGCAGAAGGTTCATTTCCTTCGAGTACAGAATCATTGAATTTGTTGAGCCTACGCTCGAAGAAGGCATACTTCAGTAAGATTCGTACGGCTCTGGTCCCGTATCCTTTTCCTCGATGATCCCTGTCAATTTGAATGCCAATGCTAAAGGTACCGTTCCTTTCATCAATGCTGTTCAGATTCACACCTCCGACATTTTCACCATCCATATTTACAATTGTAAACATGATCCGTCCTTTGGCTAAAGAAAAATCAGAGAAGTTTTCCGTGAAACTCTTCGCTTCAACATGGGTTGGCGGCAACTCTACTGCACACTCTAATAACCGACGGGCGGGTGTATCAAAGCGGTTATAATAATGATCTTCCCAATCTTCCCCACGCAAAGCACGCAATCTAACCTTGTCATCCTGCCAGAAATATTGACTATAATCGATCTCTCTCATTCCAAGTCCCCCCGCATATTCAACCAGATTTTTACTTCGAGCTACAAACATAATAACCCATAATGTGGAATTAGAGGAGATTTGTTTTCATTAAACACAACGAAAATAACCCCCGAACAGGATAAAACCTGTCGGAGGCTACGCTCTAATTTATATCAGAATCCCTTTACGATTCTTCCGTATATTGAGGCTTGGACACGTTATCCGGAACCGTTTCGTCAAAAACATCCTGACCTGGATAATCCCGTACTTCTCCCTCGTGAAGCTCATGATTTTCATAATCAAAACGATGTGCAGACCGCTGGTCCACGCGCCACGGTGAACTTTTCCCAAGAGACTCGGATAACAGCGATGAACCGTAAGGACCCTCCGGGAATTCTTCGAGTGTGATATCGTTTCGCTGCGACTCCACCGTAGACACATCGGTATATTCTTGCCGTTCTTCACGCAAAAACTTATCTTTCATCGTTTATCCCTCCTGATCCACTTCAGATGATCAACGTCCACTTATTGTGAGCGAGGACAAACGCATTTATGCATGATCTTTGGAAAACACTGCGTTTAAGGTTCTAATCCATCGTCTTATTCATCACCGGATTAATCACGTTAATCATCGCCATCACAATTAGCGAATCCATATTAAAAGTACAAAAACAATGAGGCCAGCCATGCTAATCCAGGTATCACGTTTGGACCATACCAATAATGATGAACGTCCTCCGAGCGTAGAGTGCTCTCTAACTTTACGCATTTCCATCGCAATGGTCATATCCTCTGCACGTTGGAACAGTGCCATTAACAAGGGAATCACCATCGGACCCAGGTCACGAATTCGAACGGTATTTGGTCTTAAAGCCGCCTTTCCACGTGCCCGCACGATCAGTGAGAATCGCTGCCACTCACTCCAGATCATCGGGATAAACCGAAAGATTAACGATACAGCAAGAGCAAACGAAGCTACGGGCAACCTGATCTTTTTACCGATACCGAGTACCCAGTTAAGCCCTTCTACCATTCGCCCATAAGGTGTCGTCAACGAAAACCAAAGGCTTGCCAATGTGACGATAAACAAACGATACACATTCAGCAAAGTGCCCTCCGCCTGCATCAGGGAAAAGCCAAAGTGCAGACCGCCTCCCTCTGTTGAAAGGGTTGTCCCAGATAACGCCGTTGAGATGATGAAAAAGAATAATAATGGCTTCATTAACTTCATACATCCAGCCAAAGTCTGACGCGGGAGCACGGCAAGTGCTGCTACTACCGGCACCAGTGTTAAAGTCAATCCCAGCCATCGCTGTTGAAGCATAGCTGCGGTGACCAGCAAAATATACAAAATCCATTTCAGACGCGGGTCCATAACGCCATATAATCCGCCTGAATGAGTCAAGGTGTTCGGAAGAAGCTTTGGATCATCTTCAGTTTCAACGGACGACAGCTTCAGTGCTTTTTTTTCATACTTCATTACATCGCTCTTGACTTCCATCGTTACCGTCCCTGATGCTTCTTTCGATCCGTTCTGAATCCCCACCTCAACTGACGTGGACTGAACAATACTTTCAGCCATCTCCTCTGGCGTCATCGCGGTCAAAGACAGCTCAAGACCCGCTTCTCTTAACTGCTGTGCCAGTCTCATCGATGGTGGCAGTCCAATCCCTGTTTGCTCCAGCAGTTCAGGCCTTTTGTGAAGTTCTCTCGGCGTAAGATCGGCGATTAGACGGCCTTCCTGCAACAATAATACTCGATCCGCACAAGGCAAAAATGTATCCAGATCATGGGTTGCTACCACGCCCCCACCACCTGCCAGACGATGTTGCTCCAATACATCCAGCAAAAGCCCGACACTTTGCGCTTCCAACCCTGCGCTCGGCTCATCCAGCAGAAGCCAGTGTGGGTTGGTCACACTTCCGAGAGCAAGTCCAAGCCTGCGCTTCTCTCCCCCACTTAGAGCAAATGGCGACCTGTCAAGATGAAAACGCCGGTCCAACTCCGAGGACACTGGCGGGTCCCATTGGTTCAGTGCTTTTGTGATCTGCTCTTGTTGCTGTTTCTCTGAAAGACGATAGGGACGCAGAGAATATGAGAATTCACGCTGAATACTTCGGGCAAACAGTTGTTGTTCCGGAAATTGAAACAATAGTCCCATTTGCAATAAAATCGACTGCGGCACTTTTCCTTCTTTCCAGAAAGGTGTGCCATCCAATGTGATACTTCCTGCATCGGGCGGTCTCAGACCAGCCAACGTCTGTAATAAAGTCGTTTTTCCTGAACCGGTGCAGCCCAGCATCAAGGTGATTTCCCCACTGTTCAACTGTACACTCACATCTTCAAGCAGTGCACGTTTGCCCGATTCCGATGCTTCTATACGTATATTGGTTAGCTTGATCTCCAACGTGCGACCTCCTTGGCCAGTTGCTCAGGTCGCAGTGGCATGGCTTCTGGCATCATACCTTTTTGCTTGAGCAATAACGCAGTTTTTACAGTAAAAGGAGGGTCCAACCCTAACCGTTCACAGGGAGATAGCTGTACATTTTCCCAAGTAGCCTTCTCATTCAACTCTGTTTCATAGAAAAAGGACTCAGGCGCCCCGTTGTACACACAACGTCCCCTCTCCATAGCAATAATTCGATTACACAGGGTTGCTTCCTCCAGATGGTGTGTAATCCAGATCACCGTTGTGCCCCGCTGGGTAATCTTCTGAACGATGGCCTCGATACGGTCTCTTGCTCCCGGATCAAGCATGGCTGTTGGCTCATCCAGAATCAATATATCCGGTTTGGCTGCGAGCGCTACAGCAATATTAAGCAGTTGTTTCTGTCCACCGGATAATTGTGAGACAGCCTTCTCCGGGGGATATTGAAGTCCTACGGTATGTAATGCATCCTGCCTGCGCTCCAATTGCTCTTCTACAGATTCCATCAATGGTGACAGCGCAAAATGAAACTCCTCTTCAAACGTATCGCCAAGTACCTGAGCATCCGGTTGCTGCAGTACACCCCGAACAGTAAGTTCATCCGAAATATTCCGTACCCCTCCCGATAGCGGAATGAATCCGATCAGTAGTCCAGCAAGTGTGCTTTTCCCACTGCCATTCGCTCCTACAATACTAATCCATTCTCCTTGGTGAAGCGTAAGTGAGACCCCATCCAGTGCTTTTCTCACCTGACTACCTTCGGAAGCATAATGCACTCGAACATCTTCTAATGTAATTATAGGCAGGTTGCCTTGCATCGTAAATTAGTCCTTTCCCTTTCTATTGTTATGTGGTACGATCCTAATCGTTAACCACATTTATATAATTGGTTAACAATCATATTACCAAAATGGAGAGGATTGTTCAAACATGAAATTATCTTTGCGAGGCATTGTATTCAGCGCACTTATGGCCGCAATTTTAGTACTTTTTGGTTACATAAGCATTCCCATTGGCTTCTCCCCAGTACCGATAACATTACAAACTTTGGCTGTCATGCTGGCCGGAGGATTACTTGGTCCACTATATGGTTTTCTGAGCGTTACCATGGTTGTTCTGCTCACCGCTCTTGGTTTCCCCTTGCTACACGGGACCGGAGGACTTGCGGTACTTCTTGGACCTACCGGAGGATATGTGATGATGTGGCCGTTCTCCGCATTATTGATTGGATTGTTGCTTGCACGAATCAACATCAAAGGTGTAACAGGATTCATACTCGCTTTTGTTGTATTTGAACTATTTGGTTCACTGCTCGTGTATGTCTCGGGGGTCCCTTGGCTTGCCTATGCTTACAAAATGGACATACCTGAGGCCATGATTCAAGGGTTTTATCCTTACATTATTGGGGATCTGATCAAAGCTGTATTTGCTGCCATCATCATTGCGCCAGTGCGCATGGTTTTCCCACCTCAACGTCTCACAGGTAACATGCATTTCACGGTTTTAAAGGCGGATTCTTAATAGAAGCTACATAAGGTAACTAATCTGCCTATCTTTGAAAACGACGAAACCGCCAAAATCACTTTGGCGGTTTTCGTTACTTCTCTTCCTCTAAGATTGTTCTGTCATCGGAGTGATACGTGTAAATCTTCTTTAGTTCAACTTATATATTCACCTGAATTAATTGACGCTCTGTAATATGAAATTGTTGATCCGCTGTATTTTCAATAAACCTCTGATCATGAGATACATACAGAATCGTTCCTTCATACGCCTTAATAAAACGCTCCAACGCTTCCAATGCATGCATATCAAGAAAGTTCGTCGGCTCATCCAACAATAGAATGTTATATTGTCCAAGAAACAAGTGACATAATTGAAGACGAATCGCTTCTCCTCCGCTTAATGTCCCAACATTCTTCAGCAAGTCATTACCTGTAAACTGCATCGCATGCAACGCACTTCTGAGCTCTGATTCCTCATATTCCGAACGATTTTTCAGGAATTGTAATACGGTCTCTTTTGTCGTGAAACGATAGCTCATTTGCTGAAAATAACCGAGCTTTGCTTTTGGAGACATTGTGATCTGATCTCCCACATGGAAAACATGGTTAAGCAATGTGCTTTTGCCACTGCCATTGGCTCCGGTTATCGCTATTTTTTGTTTTAATGGAATTTGAAAACTTACATCCTCCAACAATATGTTTCCATCCACCTCAAGTGTAAGGCGATCTGCCATAATCGGAAATCGATTGTGCAGCTCCAGTGTCTTTGGCTGACGGAAGATCATAGGCCGATCCTCTTGCACCGCTTTTACCTCGTGAAGTTGTTGCATCCGCTGTTCAATCGCTTTGGCTGCGCGGTGCACCGCTTTTTGACTGGTGCCTTTGGATTTGGTTTCAACCATACGGTTTGTTTTTGCCTTGGATTCTTTTTTGGACATGCTTCCGGCCTGCGTTATTTTCTCGGCTTTCTTCATTTTTTCACGGGCGGCCAGCTCCAATCGTCTTTTCTCCTTGGAAAACTGCTCATGGGCCTGGTTTTGTTGTTCACGCTCCAGCCTCTTCTGTGCCTGATAATCACTATAGTTGCCGGAATATACGCGAACCTCACCTTGATGGATTTCCCAGATCGTGGTCACCAGTTCATCCAGAACCACACGATCATGACTGATCAGCACAAGCGCCCCATAATAATAACGCAATTCATCCAGCAAAAATGTAATGCCCTCTTGATCCAGGTGTGTCGTTGGTTCATCCAGTAACAGTACTTCATGATAATGAGTGAACATTTGAGCCAGTTTTAGACGGGTCTGTTCTCCACCACTCCATGGCTGATCGTGTTGAGGTATCGCTAATTTACTGAGTAAAGCCCCGTCAACTTCGATACTTTCGTTAGACTGGGGCGGTTCCACTTGTTCCAAATAACCAAACTCTGCAAAACGTTTTACCTTTCCGACTGTTGGCTGGATCTGTCCCGCAATGAGTTTCAACAATGTACTTTTACCCTGACCATTACCACCCACTACACCAATGCGATCCAGTTGATGCACAGCCAGTCGCTCAATGTTCAGTATTACTTTATCCATATAGGTCATCTCAACCTGTTCTAATTCAAAACATATCTTTTCCATATTCGCTACCTCCGAAATAAGATTTATTTCGTATCGATAGCGAAGCACGCTTCTATCGATACGAGCTTATCGTGCCAGCTCGTATCAATAGAACAGTAACGTCATCATAGCGGCTACCTCCAGTAGTCTGTATTGAGCGCCTTTACCTAATTATTTACCTGATTAAGATAATCAGAAGAAAAAACAAAGAATCACAGGCCACGGCCTGTGATTCAACGTAAACGGGAAAGCGAGTATAACACTTATTTTTAGGTCAGGATGATTGAAAATGACAGACTGATCCCGTTTACTCTGAACCAATAGTCAGAGCCTTTGAACGTATTCAATTACCGATTCAAAGGAAGGAAGCGCAGTCTCATTGCATGTGTCATATTCAATAATCCACCTTTCATTATCATGTATAGATGTACAATTCTAATTATAATTTTCCAATTCCACCATGTCAACGGAACGATGAAAACACTACACCATCAGATTAGTACATCAAACTACTTTTGTTCCTGGTCATTACCGCTACTTAATTTCAATAGAAGTTCCTGGCTATGAACCTGACCTGTAGCCTGTGGAATTACTTCCTCGTAGTTGGCGGAATTCGTTACGATAATCGGCGTTACCGTGTGATAACCAGCAGCCTTAATCTGTGCAATATCGAACTCAAGCAACAGATCTCCCGCTTGGACCCGATCGCCTTCCTTGATATGGGACACAAAATGCTGTCCGTCCAATTTAACGGTATCAACTCCCACGTGAACCAATATCTCAGCACCGGTGTCTGATACTACAGCCAAGGCATGTTTTTTCTTGAATGCAACGGTAACTGTGCCGTCAAAAGGCGCTACAACTCTGCCCACAGTTGGCTCAATCGCAATCCCTTTACCCATTGCTCCCGATGCAAAGGCCGGATCTGGAACTTCCGACAATTCAACAATCGTTCCTTCGATTGGGCTAAATACATTTTCGTCCGAAGCATTCGTTGCACGAACAGATTGCTGAGCGGATGTCGTAGATTCGGATTTTGTTTCTTCTTCAACCGGATCTTTGAAGCCCATGATGTACGTCAGTACAGCCGAAACAACAAACGATACTACGATACCCAGAATCAATCCTGGGAAACCTTGTCCGCCTGGTCCGTAGAAGATTGGCAAGGTCAGTAGTCCCGGTGCGCCAGATGCAAATGCCAATGTGCCCGCTTGACCAATGATAGCTCCACCAACTGCACCACCGATTACTCCTGCAATGAATGGGCGTTTCAGTGGTAATGTTACCCCATAGATAGCCGGTTCCGTAATACCGAACAGAGCCGTCAACGTGGATGATCCCGCCAATGTTTTCAGTTTTTTGTTCTTGGTTTTCAACATAACCCCAAAAGCAGCACCCGTTTGGGCAAAGATCGAAGCCGTGGCAGCTGGTTTAACACCATCCTGTCCATACACTGCAACGTTATTAATAAATACTGGAATCAGACCCCAGTGTATTCCGAAAATAACGAGCAGCTGCCAGCTTGCACCCATAACAGCTCCTGCGAGCAATGGACTGAATCCAAATGCGGCAACCAGTCCAGCTGCAATTCCATTACCAACGTATACGCCAAATGGTCCAAATACAAGCAATGTCAGAGGTACCATAATCACTAGCAAAAATAATGGCGTAACAAAGTTTTTCACACTATCGTGAAGTGTTTTATTAAAGAATTTCTCCAACTTGCTCATAACAATGACAGCTAAAATAATAGGAATAACAGTAGATGAATAGTTCATCAAGATGACAGGGATACCGAAGAAATCCGTTGGTGTTCCCTCTGATTTCAACGCAACGATGGACGGATAGATCAGTGCTCCTGCAATCGTCATCGCGACAAACATATTTCCCTGGAATTTACGTGCTGTTGTAACCGCTAACAACAGAGGCAGGAAATAGAAGAGACTATCTGCTGCTGCATACAAGATCGTATATGTTGTTTCTGTCGTTTCCAGCCATCCAATATTGCTTGCAATCAACAATAACCCTTTTAGAATACCGGCTCCCGCCATAACACCCAGAAGTGGTGCAAAGATGCTGGATATGATATCGATAATACCCCCGAGCCCTTTGGCTGCTTTGCGAGGTTTTTCTTTATCAGTCGAATCGTCCAGAATGTTACTGATCTGTCCAATGGCACTATAGACTTCAGGCACCTTGTTACCAACAACCACCTGGAACTGTCCTCCGTTTTCTTTGACTGCGATGATGCCTTCTGTTTTCTCAAGTTTGGCTTTGTCTGCCTTGGCATCGTCCTTCAATACAAACCGTAATCGTGTTGCACAATGAACCAGCGATTCCACATTTTTCTCACCGCCAACCAGTTCTACAATCTCTTTGGCCAGTTTCTCTTGACTCATGATCTGCACCCCCACTTTTTCTCAAACAGGCCCTTTACCGATTTTTTTGCACGCAAAAAACCTAAGCCTTGAGCAAGGGGACACAATGGTCCTGACCTTCTCATGACTTAGGTTTTGCCTGCATAACCAGTAACAATCCCAGTTAAATCGTATTCAATTCCTGTTAATCACATATTATTATAATAAAACCATTTTTGTCAACATTTAAATATTATCGATTAACCACTCGTTCGATATGAACCGTCAGATACAATTTTTCTTCATTGGTCAACTCATGGTTGTATTCCTTTTTGACAAACAACTCAATTTTCTCCGTACACGCTGCGGCATCTGGATGTTTCTCCTTAATCATGTCATAGAAATGATCATAGTTGTTGTCGTAATGCGTACCACTGAGCACACGCTGGGAGAAGAACTTCAGATGTGTGATAAAGCGAAAATAACTGAGAGAGTCCTCATCAAATTCCATTTTGAAATGATATTTCGCTATATTAATAATCTGCTGGATAAACTTCGTAATGTTCATCGTTGTAATAACTTCTTCGTTCATCTCTGCGTTAACAATATGAAGAGCAATAAAAGCGGCTTCATCGGGTGGAAGCTCAATATTCATTCGGGTGTTGATCTGTTCCAGCGTCCTCAGGCCGAGTTCGAATTCGGACTTGTACAACTGTTTGATCTCCCACATTAATGCGTTCTTGATCTCCACGCCTTCCCGATAACGTTCGATGGCGAAGTTAATATGATCTGTAAGAGATACATAGATGTTCTCATTCAGCTTTCGGCCCAGATTCTCACATGCATACGTGATAATCTCTTCCACAATTTCAATCAGTTCCATCGGAACTTCCCGCAGCAGCATTTTGAAATTATCGGAAGTTTGTTTGTTTTTCAATGCAAATACTTTCTGGATGCGGGTCTCGTCTACTTTATCCCCCGGCTTTTTCTTAAAGGCAATCCCACGTCCCATCACCACAAGCTCTGCTCCATCCGCCTGATAGATGCTAATGACGTTATTGTTGATAACCTTTGCTATTTTCACTTCAATCCCCCCGTCACGTTCCACTCTCTTGGCAGTTATACATCGTCTTTTGGGCATACAAAAAAAACCTGAAGCATCACAAAATAAACAAGACATGGTGGTCTGCTTTTTTTGGTGCTTAGGTTTTGCCTACTTCGAGTAGTAACAATCCCAGAAACGATATAATTGCGTCAAGTATAGCGCGAACCTGACTATATGTCAACGCTTTCAATGTGGGGACAAACGGAAGTCCCATGGTTATATAAATTGAACTAGATAATATTTACACTAGCTACTCCGATGACAGAACAACCTTCCGATCGCTGTTATCCCCAGCTTTTTTCTGTCCTCTCCGTTTTGTGTAAATGTTTAGTTCAATTTATATAGATGAAACTTCCGATGTTTTATTGCCGTAAAAGACCATTTTAATTCAGAAAAATATAAATTACGCGTCACCCAGGTTTGTTCCGTTGGATTCGATCACATTTTTGTACCACTCAAAACTCTTCTTCTTCAGTCGTGTCAGCTCACCTTGACCTTCATTATTACGATCCACGTAAATGTAGCCATAACGTTTTCTCATCTCACCTGAGGAGGCACTTACAATATCAATAGGTCCCCAGCTGGTGTAACCGATGATGTTCACTCCATCCTGAATGGCCTCACCCATTTCAGCTACATGTCGTTTCAAGTAGTCAATCCGGTACGCATCATCCACTTCACCTTCCGGTGTAACCTCGTCATTGGCACCAAATCCATTCTCAACAACAAACAGCGGCTTCTGATAACGATCATGTAGTTGATTGGCGGTTATACGGAATCCTTTGGGATCAATCGTCCAGCCCCACTCGGACTTCGCCAGATATGGATTGGCTACCGAGCCAAATACATTACCACTGGTCATATTTTTGATAACTTCCGGATCGGTACTGGTTGTACGACTTGAATAATAACTGAATCCGATATAATCTACGGTATGATTCTTCAAGATTTCCGCATCACCCGGCTGCATAACAATGTTCAACTCGTGATCTTTGAAGAAACGTTTGGCATAACCCGGATATTCACCACGTGACTGCACATCGATGAAGAAATAGGACTCTCTATCTTTTTCCATGCCCTGGAACACATCCTCCGGATTACAAGTATACGGATAGAAGCTTCCTGCGGCGAGCATACACCCAATCATGGCACCAGGAATAATCTCATGACATGCCTTGACTGCCAGTGCACTTGCAACCAGTTGGTGGTGAGCAGCCTGATATTGAATTTCCTTGATGTTATCCCCTTCATTAAACGCCAGCCCCGCCCCAAGGAACGGAAGATGTAACAGCATGTTGATCTCATTAAATGTCATCCAGTATTTCACCTTGTCTTTGTACCGAGTGAATACCGTTGTAGCGTAAGTCTCGAAAAGAGTTACCAGTTCACGACTTCTCCAGCTGCCATACTTCTCGATCAGATGCACAGGCACATCAAAGTGAGCTAATGTAACTACAGGTTCAATGCCGTTTTTCAACAATTCATCAAACAGGTTATCGTAAAATTGTAATCCGGCTTCATTTGGCTGTGCATCTTCTCCTGTCGGGAAAATCCGTGCCCAGGCAATGGAGACACGCAGTGCTTTGAATCCCATTTCTGCAAATAGAGCAATGTCTTCAGGGTAACGGTGATAAAAATCGATCGCTTCATGTGAAGGATAGAACTCGGTAGCAAGCGGCGTAAAAGCTGGAACATTGCCTTTCATAATACTTCTGCGGTTCTCTCCTGTTGGCAGCAAGTCAACGATACTCAGCCCTTTGCCATCTTCCAGATACGCGCCCTCCGCCTGATTGGCAGCAATGGCTCCACCCCACAGAAAGTCTTTGGGAAATTTAAAATTCGTCATCATCATTCTCCTTCCAAATATGTAATTCAGCTACCCGCTCAAATCCTGAAAAATATTAAAAAGACAAAATAGAAAAAACCCGAACCAGCCTGGGTACACGATTACGTGTAAACAAGCCAGCTCAGGTTATGCCCATATCGGTAACATTCCCAGATCATGATTATGCGGATTGGATAAAACTTTAGCAAGAATCAGAACAGTTGTCAACTTCTTGAAACCGGTTTAGCTTCGGATTGCCCACTACGATATTTGATAGAACGCAGCACATGTGCCGCCAAGAATCATCTGTTGATCTAGTATAGGTAAGGCATTAATGTGAGAATTAATGAGACCGTATACTTCAGAATACGTAGCTGAAACGTTGCTCACAGGCCAGTCGGACCCGAACATTAACCGTTCCGCACCAAAGGCTTCAATGGCGATATTCAGATAGGCTGTAAAATCCTTTGGAGTCCAATTTGCCCAGTCTGCTTCCGTCACCATTCCTGAAAGTTTACAGTACGCATTAGGTTGTGCGGCCAATGACTCAAGTGCTTCTTTCCACGGTGAGATTATACCTGATTTTATGTCGGGTTTGGCTAGATGATCAAGTACAAATCGCTGTTCAGGAAACGCCTTAACCAGTTCCACAGCATAAGGCAGTTGCTCCTTGGATACCAACAGATCATAGGCCAAATTATACTCTTTAAGCAATGAAATTCCGCGCTGAAAGTCTTCTCTCAATACATACTTCAGATCAGGTTCATCCTGTATGACATGACGTACGCCCTTCAGATATGGATTGGACGTGAACAATTCAAGCTGATTCCGAACTTCATCCGAACAAAGGTCCACCCATCCGACAACACCTTTGATACATTCATGCCGATCTGCCAACTGCAGAAGCCACTTGGTTTCTGTCAGTGATTGTCTGGCTTGTACCGCAATACATCCATCCAGTCCTGATTGGACCAATAAAGGTTCAAGATTTTCCGGAAGAAAAGATTGACGAATGGTTTTCATCTCTTCGCCAATCCATCCGTACTCGGCGACATTGTATTCCCAGAAATGTTGATGTGCATCCAGCTTCATATTAGATCCCTCCCAGGGTATTTAAATCTAATTATCATTCAAAAGCAACCATATGATTTTCATTTCCAATGAAATAAACGCTTACTACACAATCTATTCATATGACAAAATCACTGATTTTCACATGGTTTTTATTCCAATTGTGCAGGTATTGTCCAATATTAAATCATGATATAGTAAATTACGAAAACGCTTTCAGTACATAAATCGGTGGTGATTCTAGTATTAAAGAAGTGAATTTTTGTTTGCGTTGAGCTCTATTTCCACCCTGCTTAACCGCTATTCACGTTTAACCATTCTCTATTCGAAGGAGACTATATTAATGAAAAAAAACCGCAAATCAGTCCTTTCTCTTACGCTTGTGACTGCCATGATTCTATCTCTATTCTCCTCGGCTATGGCTTCAGCTGCAACTGACAACAGCGAACAGGCCAATGCATCACCCGCTCCA
This sequence comes from Paenibacillus sp. FSL H8-0283, assembly GCF_045040675.1. Classification (NCBI taxonomy): domain Bacteria; kingdom Bacillati; phylum Bacillota; class Bacilli; order Caryophanales; family Paenibacillaceae; genus Paenibacillus; species Paenibacillus sp. FSL H8-0283. The sequence continues at coordinate 3,048,479 of NZ_CP150295.1, read as the reverse complement.
AGCAAAATGCAGACCTATGTAAACGCCATGGAGCCTGGCTGGAATCTGGGTAACTCTCTGGACGCCGTTGGTGAAGATGAAACTGCCTGGGGCAACCCACGCATTACGAAGGAACTAATTCAGTCGATCGCAGATGAGGGCTACAACAGTATCCGTATTCCTGTAACCTGGGAAGCCCATATCGGTGACGCACCCGACTACACAATTGATTCCGCTTACATGAATCGGGTTCAAGAAGTAGTAAACTGGGCCCTTGATGCGGATCTCTACGTCATGATCAATCTTCACCATGATTCCTGGCGCTGGATCAGTTACATGGAGAAAGACCATGACAACGTGCTTGCACGTTATAACGCTGCTTGGACTCAGATTGCGGACAAATTCAAAGATGCATCCGATAAACTCATGTTCGAAAGTGTTAACGAACCACGTTTCTCCGAAGGCGGCACAACAGATGCAGCGATTGGATATCGCATGCTGGACGAATTGAATACTTCTTTTCACAAGATCGTAAGAACTTCGGGTGGAAACAACGAGACACGTCCTCTTGTACTTCCAACGATGCATACCTCTTCCGCTCAACCTGATCTGGATGAACTGAATAAGACCATTCAAAAATTGAATGACAGCAATATTATTGCAACCGTTCACTACTACGGGTTCTGGCCATTCAGTGTGAACATCGCAGGTTACACCAAGTATAACGAGGAAGTACAGAAGGACGTTACCGACACTTTTGATCGGGTATACAATGCTTTTACAGCGAAAGGCATTCCGGTTATCGTTGGTGAGTATGGCTTGCTTGGTTTTGATCAACACACAGGTGTCATTGAGCAAGGCGAAAAACTGAAATTCTTCGAATTTGTTGGACAATATCTGCGTCAAAAACAGATGACAACGATGTTGTGGGATAACGGACAACACTTCGGTCGCACAAGTTTTACTTGGTCTGATCAGGAATTGTTTGATACCATGAAAGCCAGCTGGACAGGTCGCTCATCCACAGCCGAAACGGATCTCGTATATCTTAAACAAAATGAAGCCATTCAAGATAAGAAGGTAAAACTCAATCTGAATGGGAACAAATTCAATTCGTTGAAAAATGGCACTACCCCTCTTGTAAGAGGTAAAGACTATACGATCAAAAAAGATGTGCTTACGTTAAAATCCAATCTGTTAACCAAATTGACAACCTCTGGTGATTTGGGCGTAAATGCCACACTCACGGCTGGATTCAATGAAGGTGCTGACTGGAACTTCAATATCATTAAATATGACACACCTAAGTTGAACGATGCAACTGGTACAACCAGTGCATTTGCCATTCCGACTACGTTTAACGGGAACCAACTGGCAACGATGGAAGCAACATATGCAAACGGAGAAAACGCCGGTCCACAGAACTGGACTTCGTTCAAAGAATTCTCCTACACATTTAGCCCAGATTACGAACGTAATGTGATTGAGCTGAAACCTAACTTCTTCAATGAAACCAATGATGGCGAAGTTACGCTTAAGTTCCATTTCTGGAACGGAGATGTGCTGACGTACAAAATCACGAAAAATGGAACCAGCGTTGTTGGTGTAACTTCCAAATAAGAACTCATCTAACGTTCTGTACAGAGCTTTAAGCTCTGGCAGAACGTTTTGTTTTTGTTTCACAATTGATTGAATAACGTACAAGTGGCCCTTCATACCTTTACACTAACTAGGATTGAGGGGGAAATGTCATGTTTAAACGTGTAGACCGTCTTGCCATCGAACTACCCATATCCAATAATCCGGACCCTAATGGAGCTAGTGCAGTTCAGGAGTTGCTTGGTGGAAAGTTCGGGGAAATGTCAACATTAAATAACTATATGTTTCAGTCATTTAATTTCAGAGGTAGATCCAAGCTGCGTCCATTTTATGACATTGTTGCAAGTATTACTGCGGAGGAATTCGGCCATGTCGAACTTGTCGCCAATACGATTAACCTCATGCTTGAAGGTTCAACATCACCAGGTGACCCAGACTCCACACCACTGCGTGTTGGTAAAGACGCACGGATGACTTCACACTTTATCGAATCGGCCCAGACAGCGCTCCCGTATGACTCCATGGGAAGACCCTGGAATGGTTCATATGTTGTGAGCAGTGGCAATCTGATCTTTGATCTGCTGCATAATTTCTTTCTTGAATGCGGAGCCAGGACTCACAAAATGAGAGTCTACGAAATGACGGACAACAAAACAGCCCGAGAAATGACAGGTTATCTGCTTGTTCGCGGCGGTGTGCACGTTCTGGCGTATGCCAAGGCACTGGAAATTGCAACGGGCGTTGATGTAACAAAGATGTTCCCTATTCCGCGACTGGATAATAAAGCTTTTGAAACGACACGTAAGTGGGAAGCGAAGGGTGAGCACCGCAGGTTGTACACGTTCAGCGACAAGGATTATCAGGGCATTGCCCAGATCTGGAAAGGGACACACCCAACCGATGGTGGTAAACTGGAGGCTTTTGCAGGCTTGCCGGGGTATGGAGGGCCAGTGCCTGAGCTACCTGATCTGCCGGAAGAATTTGCGCCAGGGATATCCGCGGAAGATCTAATGCAGATTGCCGAGCGACTGAAACGTCACGCTGGTCTGTAGGATCACGATCAACGTTTGTTTTTCATGGGCGTCGATTGGATAACCGTAAACTGGTGCTACCTTGTGTGCTGGAACTCTTTGTTTAATTAGATTATTGATGATCTGTTTCTTTGATTTCTTATGGCGCACACAAAAAAGGGAAACGGGGGAGATACATCTCTCCCCGCTTCCCACTTTACACGCCTCTATTGTGGCTCAGTAAATTTCACTACCAGCACCGTTTCCCCATTGGCTTGCACACGACCGGTTGAGGCTGCTGTAACAGTTGCTATCGCTTCGTTTCCACTTGGGATCAACACAGGTGTAATCAAAGGTAGACCCGCAGCCTGAATGACATCCATGTCAAATTCGATCAACAATTGACCTGCAGTTACACGATCTCCGCTATTCACATGTGCGGTAAAACCGTTTCCTTTCAGTCCAACCGTATTAATTCCGATATGAACCAACATCTGTACACCTGTCTCATGCTCCAGAATCACCGCATGTTTACTCTTGTTCATGACATGTGCGATGACACCATCAAACGGTGCATATACTTTGCCTTCTGATGGCTCGATGCCAACGCCCTCACCCATGTGTTTTTCCGAGAACGCCGGGTCAGGAACCTGCTCCAGAGAAACGACGGTACCGTTCATTGGCGAAGCGATTTCGAGAAAATCTACCTTAGGACGATTGCTTGTAACGGCTTCGGTAACTGAATTAATACGCGGATTAGATTCCTCTGCTTTAACTTCAGTTGATGTTACTCCACTGTTCTCATGGCTCACCGATTCTTCTGCGACCGGTTGATCCTTATATCCGAAGAACCAGGTAAGTGCAAATGCAATCGCCATGGCAACCACGTTGGACAAGATATACAACGGCAGTTGGCTGTTCAGATAGAGCAGTGTACCGGGAATAACCGTTACAGCCATGCCTGTACCCTGCAGATGGAACAAGGAAGCGATGAAACCACCTACACCACCACCAACAAGTCCCATAATAAATGGTTTCATATAACGCAAGTTAACTCCGAAGATCGCTGGCTCCGTAATGCCCAGAAATGCGGACAAGGAAGAAGGTAATGCGAGTGCTTTGAGTTTCATATTTTTGGTCTTCAGACCGACTGCGAGACAAGCCGCTCCTTGTGCTGCCATGGCACAGGTAATGATGGCGTTGAACGGATTGAATCCCGTTTTCTCCAGTAGCTGAATCTCCAGGAAATTAAAGATGTGATGTACACCGGTAACAACAATAATCTGATGGAAGAATCCAATGATAATACCTGCGATGCCAAACGGAAGATCCAATACGGCAGTTGTTCCATGCAGCACCCACTCTTCCAGGGAATGGAACACGGGACCAATCGCGAATAGTCCAAGCGTAATCATGACTGTCAACGTAATAAAAGGAGTCAGAATTAAGTCCAATGCCTCAGGCACCCGTCTTCTTAGTACCTTCTCAAACTTGGCTCCAATCAAACCTACAAAGAACGCGGGCAGAACCGAACCTTGATAACCCACGACAGGTATAAAACCGAACATATGTAGCGGCTGTGCTGATCCATCTGCCACCGCGTAAGCATTGGGTAATGCAGGATTGACCAGCATTAGCCCCAGTACGATACCAAGTACTGGACTTCCGCCAAATACGCGGAATGCGGACCACGCTACAAGTGCAGGTAGAAATGCAAATGCCGTATCCGTCAGGATTTGAGTGAACAACAGGAAATTGGCCGAGATATCATCCGGTGTTGCACCGAATAACGCCAGAATTTCATTCTGGGTAAGTAATCCGCGCAATCCCATGAACAGTCCTGTAGCTACCAGTACGGGAATGATGGGTACAAATACGTCACCAAACGTGCGGATAGCCCGTTGAAAAGCATTTCCTTCTTTTTTCCCCTGACTCTTCACCTCTTCCTTGGACGTTCCTTCGATGCCCAGCTTCTCAACCTCTTCAAAGATTCGATTCACTGTTCCCGTACCAAAGATAATCTGATATTGACCTGAGTTGAAAAAGGCGCCTTTCACCTTCTCGATATTCTCGACCGTTTTCTGATCAATCTTTTCTTTATCTTTCACCATGATGCGAAGACGTGTTGCACAATGTGCAAATGATGCGATATTCTCTTTGCCCCCGATGGCATGAATGACTTCTTGGGCAATCCGTTGATTCTCCGACATGTTATCTCATTCCTCTCACGTAATACTTAATAATTCCATTGAGTTGCTTCAAAATCAGCTTTGCCTCCGCGTGCAAAGAAACGAATGTCCACGCTGTCCCGGCTTGGGAAAATGCGGCTGGTAAAGACCTCTTCCCCATCGTTCACAAAGATCTCGACCGAGGACGAATCTACGAACAGATGGAACTTAATCACTTCCGCAGTAAGTGTGCACTGCCGTACAACGCCATTCTGCTCTGCCAGCTCAGTACCAGACATCGTCCGATCCAAAACAACTTTCTGCTGAATCCGATCATACAGAAGAACCGTTTTTTCAGTTCCATTTGCCCGGAATTCGATGCCTACAACCTCTGCTTCTATATGGCCTATCTCACATATCAGTTCATAGGCAATCCCATTAAAACCAGTGAAAGATCGACTCTCATTATCAATTGTTGCGCGAACATGTGTACCTTTATCCTGCTGACGTAATTGGACCATCTCTTCAACCGGTTGTTGAATTAACTTGCCGTCACGGAATGACAATTGCCGAGGAACGGTCAGGCAATGAGCCCAGCCACTATCGTCTGTTGGATATTCCAGATCGGGAAGTCCCATCCATCCAACCAGAATACGTCTTCCGTCCGGGCCCTGCATCGTCTGCGGCGCATAGAAGTCGAATCCACGATCCAACTCCTGAAATTCATCATGATTGAACTCTCTCGTCTGAAGATTGAGCGGCTCACCGATCAGATAACCGGATTGAAAAATATTCTGATAATGATCTCCCGCTGCATCTAAGCCTTGCGGGGAAAAGACAAGTACACCTTTCCCGTCCATCTCCATATAATCCGGGCACTCCCACATGTAACCAAAGGAGGTTAATTGCGTACGAATTTCACCAAGGAACTCCCAGTTGTTCACATCAATGGAGCGATACAGCACTGTACATCCCGTCTCGTCTGATCTCTGCGCACCAATTACACAATAATACGTGTCTCCTTGTTTCCACACCTTGGGATCTCTGAAGTGTTCCGTGTATCCGGCTGGCACAGACGAGATCACGGGATCATTCAGTTTGGTTACTGAACCGCTTTCATCCATAACTGCCAAGCATTGATACGGATGTCTGACCCAATCCTCATCTCTGGTATTGCCCGTGTACAGCAAGTGCAGCTTGCCGTCTTTTTCAATTGCGCTACCGGAATAAGCTCCGTGTGAGTCATACCTGCCACCCGGTTCGATTCCAATCCCGACATTTTCCCAGTTCACCAGATTCTTCGAGCGGGTATGATACCAGTATTTCATGCCATGTTCTGTCCCAAGTGGAAACCACTGATAGAACAGATGATAATAGCCTTGATAATATGCAAAGCCGTTAGGATCATTAAGTAGACCTGTTATCGGCTGAATGTGATAACTTTGTCTCCAAGGACATACGGATATCTGTGCTTCAAGCTTCGCAATCTCTCCAGGCTCTGCTTGCTCAATTCGTCTGTAGCGTTGCTCTCTAGTCATTTTCATAGCTGTTCTCCATTCAAAATATAGGAACCGGTTCCATTAGGCGCAAAAAAATAATTCCATATGGCACTAATGCCTGCCCGTATTCGCATATCCGTATTGGATATTCACAATGGAACCGGTTCGATGGAATTATCATAAAGGATGTTTTTATAATTTGTCAACGCTTTCTCGAGGAATTAGTTCTACGTCCAGTGTTGTTCGTTCCTCCACCGACTCGCCTTTGACCAGTCGAATAATGTGATTCGCCGCTACTTTCCCTGCCTGTAAATAATGATATTTCACAGTCGTCAGCGTGGGGTGAATCATCTCCGTAATATCATATCCGCCAAATCCGGTAACAGACAAATCCTGCGGTATGCGGATTTTATTGGAGAACGCAATCTTCATCACACCCAGTGCGATATTATCCGTGGCCCCTACGATGATCGTTGGTGTGATTTCTTTCAGAATGGCTTCAGCAGTAACGATGGCTTCCGACATCTTGAAGCTTGTCTCATAATACTTCACTTCACATCCACCACACTCGGCGATTGCTCGCTGGAACCCTTGTTTACGATAGATTCCTACCGCCCGATCCCTCTCGCTAACCCCCATATACACGATCTTGCGGTGACCCTGTTCGACGACATATCTGCCCATCTCATAACCTGCCTGATCATCATTGTGAACCAGACTGTGCAGTTGCTCATGCTGCTGTCCCACCAATAACACCGGAATCCGTATATCCTCAACGGCCTTCAGATGTGCTTCAGTCACTTCAGCAGCCAGCAGAATAATACCCGAAACCTTCTGTCGTGCAAAATCATAGATGGCATCAATCTCGCGCTGCATGTCCTGACTTGTATTTGCGATCAGCATCTGATACTGATTACTCCGCAGTTCTTCATCAATTCCAATCAATGTCTGGGATGTTGCAAAAGAATCAAGACGTGGCACAACCGTACCGATGATACTGGTCTTCTTAGCCTTCAGACTCTGTGCAAATGTATTGGGAACATAGTTGTATTGTTTGATAATACGCTCAATCTTCTGGCGTGTATCCTCACTAACCGATCCGCCATTCAGGAAGCGAGAGACCGTGCTTTTTGCCACACCTGCCATCTGAGCGATATCAGAAATCGTTTTATTCATAAAGACTCCTCTTGTTTCTTTAACTAGTTTACCTTTTATTATACTTCGAATCGCAAACCTATGGCGAATTTGATTCAACTCCATTTATCGCACGTCTATGGTACATTCCTGATGTAATAGCAAAAGCCCGATATCAATGTGACGTTCATACAGAAGTATGATCCGACATTCATCAGGCTGTTAAGCTTCCATATACATGTTTGCACAGACCAGTAGGGCAAGGATCATCCCTATCCCTGCTGACTCAGACCTCAATAATGATCGGCAAGATCATTGGTCTTCTCTTTGTTTGAGCGTAAATATAGTGACCGATCTCGTCTTTCAGCTTTCTTTTGATCACATTCCACTGATTCACCCCAGCCCCGGTCAACTCACCCATCCGGTTTAGAACCAGCTCATGAATCTCATGCATGAATTCTTCCGAATCCTTAACGAACACAAACCCTCTGGAGATAATCTCGGGTGACGTGACCATTTGTTTCTCCGTTTTGCTCAGTGTAGTCACTATCACGAGCATGCCATCGGAGGATAGTTGCCTGCGGTCACGCAGTACAATATTGCCGACATCACCCATGATCAGACCGTCTACGAGACTATTTCCTGATGCAATTTTGGGACCCAGCGAAGCAATGCCGTCTTTGTACTGGACCATATCCCCATTATTCACGATGAACACATGATCACGCTCTATACCTACGGATTCAGCAAGCAGTCTGTGTTGATACAACATGCGAAACTCACCGTGGATCGGAATCAGATAATCCGGTTTCATCAGGGTTAACATCAATTTGAGTTCTTCCTGACTGCCGTGTCCGGATACATGCATCCCAGCAGCACCACTTGAACCATATATCACACGTGCTCCGAGAACATACAGGTTATCAATTACATGTGCAAGATTTCGTTCATTGCCCGGAATGGCTCCGGCAGCAATAATGACCGTGTCCCCGGCGTTAATTCTTACGTGAGGATGTTTACCGGATGCCAAACGTGACAATGCTGCCATCGCTTCTCCCTGGCTACCGGTGCATAATACAACAACTTGTTCTGGTGGAAACTGATCCGAATCGATAGCTTCAATCAACAATCCGTCAGGAACTTGCAAATACCCCAATTCACTGGCCACCGATACCACATTCACCATACTTCTGCCCAACAGTGCCAGTTTGCGACCCGTCTCGAATGCTGCATTCACAATCTGCTGTACCCTGCTGACATTCGACGCAAAGGTGGAGATAAATACTTTTTGTTTTGCACGGATAAAGGCATCCAGAATGTGGTCTCCCACAACACGCTCAGAAGGTGTAAATCCGGGTCTTTCTGCATTGGTACTCTCGGAGAGCAAAATATGGACACCCTGTTTGCCAATCTCGGCCATACGGTGCAAATCTGGGAAAGGTCCATGTACAGGCGACATATCAAATTTGAAATCTCCGGTATGCACAACATTGCCTGCTGGGGTCTGAAAAAAGATACCAAGACAATCCGGTATACTATGACTGGTTGCAAAAAAGGAAACCTCGATCCCTCCCAGCGTAATGCTGGAATGCGCATCGATCGTATGCAGGTCCGCCTTGCGCAGCAGCCCATGCTCTTTCAGTTTAAGTTCGATCAGCCCACGCGTGAGCCTGGATGCATACACCGGGATGTTCATTTGTTTTAACAAATAGGGAATGCCACCGATGTGATCTTCATGTCCATGGGTAACTACAAGACCCCTTACTTTATCCAGATTCTCCAGCAGATACGTTACATCCGGAATGATCAGATCAATACCAGGCAATGTCTCATCAGGAAACTTCGAACCACAGTCAATCACGATGATGTCCTGATGGTACTGGATGAAATACATATTCTTTCCTATTTCATTCACGCCGCCAAGTGCAGCGATATACAGTTTGTTGTAGGCTAGATTCAACTCTATTATTCCTCCTCTGCGTGGCAATCGTATACGATACGGATCTATATTCCTAGTATGGAAGCAATCGCCTCAGTTATGCATTTCAGCGTGATTATGCCAAAAAACCACCATGGAATTTTCATTCCATAGTGGTTTATACGAAACGTAAATACAGTTACACCAATGATTTATCACGCTGTAGTAATACGTCTTGTTCATAGGATTTGATATCGGTGATCCACTTCTCACGAACTGGAACGCCTTGCTGAGCACAATAGTAGTCCCAGATCGCGCCAAACGGATAGGATTTGAACTCTTCCGTTAAGGCAAGACGCAACGTGTAATCCCCTTCCAATTCGGCTTGTTTCAAGGCATCCACTGGTTCGAGCATCGCTCGGAGAAGGGCTTTGATCGTGTTGCGAGTCCCCACAACCCATGCAGCTACACGGTTAATGCTTGCATCAAAGAAATCCAATCCAATATGTGTGGTCGCAAGCAGATCATGTCGAACCAGTTCACGAGCAATTTCCAGCAACTCATCGTCCATAATTACCACATGGTCACTATCCCAACGCATCGGGCGGCTTACGTGAAGCAGAATTCCACTTGTAAACAAAGACAAGGACGACAGTTTATTAGAAATAACCTCTGTTGGATGGAAATGACCCGCATCTAGGCAGATTAACGTATCATTTTGCAAACCGTAACCCATATAGAATTCATGAGAACCCACCACATATGCTTCCGAACCGAGACCAAACAGCTTACTCTCTACCGCGTCCAGGTTGTGCTCCGGGTTAAGTGGTTCGCCGAATACTTCATCCAGCGATTCTTTGAGACGTTTGCGTGGTGTCAACCGATCAACCGGATTATCCTTGAATCCGTCCGGTACCCATACATTGGTTACACAAGTCTGACCAAGCTGTTCCCCGAAATAAGCACCAATCCGGCGGGACGCCTTGCAGTGCTCAATCCAGAACTTGCGAATTTCAGGGTCTGGATGACTGAGCGTGAACCCGTCACTTGATTTTTCATGGGAAAAACATGTTGGGTTGAAGTCCAGACCGAGTCCTTGTTCTTTAGCCCATTTTACCCAGTTCTCATAATGCTTTGGCTCAATCTGATCCAGTTCAACCTGCTCGTCTGTATCCGTGTAGATCGCGTGTAGATTGACCTTATGTTTGCCGGGAATCAGAGCAAAAGCTTGCTCCAGATCGTTACGAAGCTCTACAGGTGTGGTCGCAGCCCCCGGATATTGACCTGTAACGGAAATACCACCTGTTAACTCCCCATCTTTATTCAGAAATCCTTTGACATCGTCGCCTTGCCAGCAGTGTACGGAAACTTTGATCTCCGCGAGTTTGTTCAGTACCTCGTCCGTATCAATTCCGTGCTGGGCATACAATGCCTTGGCTGCTTCATACGCTTGCTTGACTTGGTTATCCATCCGCAAGAACCCCCTATTTTAACGTGTAAATGCTGCCGGTACTCCGCCATCAATGGTCATCATACAACCGGTTGTTTTTTCGGATTTCGAAGAAGCAAAGAATGCGATTCCTTCCGCAATATCTCTTGGATAGATATTCACGAGCAATGTCGTCCGTTTGCGATAATACTCTTCCAATTGATCCGGTTCAATTCCATATGCCGCTGCACGTTCGTTTCTCCAGGAACCGTTCCAGATCGCTGAACCCTGTAGAATGGCATCTGGAAGAATCGTGTTGACACGAATGCCATACTCTCCACCTTCTGCTGCAATACAACGTGCCAGATGCGCTTCCAGCGCTTTCGCTGAACTGTAAGCAGAAGCACTCTTACCTGCATACACCGAGTTCTTGGACCCGATAAATACCATGCTTCCCCCAATACCCTGCTGTTTCATCAGCTTGAACGCTTCACGAGCCACGAGGAAATACCCTGTACCCAGAACATTCATATTCAGGTTCCATTCTTTCAGGGACGTTTCGTCAAATGGGCTGGATGTCGCCAATCCGGCATTGTTCACGATGATATCCACTCCGCCATATTGCACAGCAACATCTGCATAAGCAGATTGAACGGCTTCCTCATCGGTTACGTCCATTTTCAGCGCATAAGCACGATTCGCACCGTACTGATCATTAATTTCCTGTGCTACTTTCTGTGCGCCCTCCAGGTTGAGATCAGCAAGCACCACATGTGCGCCTTCAGATACCAATCTGCGTGCTGTTTCACTTCCGATACCACCTGCGCCGCCTGTAATAAACGCCACTTTACGGGAGAATTCGGTTTCTGCTGGAGCCAGGGACAATTTGTACAATTCCAGCGGCCAGTACTCCACATTGTAAGACTCGTTTGCACTAAGTGATACGAATTGGCCCAAGCTAGTAGCCCCACGCATAACGGCAATCGCTCTGTGATACAACGCTCCGCTTACTTGGGAAAACGCCCAGCTCTTGCCTGTGTTGATCATGCCCACACCTGGAATGAGGATAACGCGTGGTGCCGCTTCGAACATGACATCACCTTCGTTTTTGTTGCTCTCAAAATACTGTTGATACTGCTCTTTGTAGGCAGCCACACCTTCTACCAACTTGGCTTTTAAACCTTCAATATCTTCCGCATTCGGTGTCCAATCGATGAACAGAGGTACCACTTTGGTATGTACCAGATGATCCGGGCAAGCTGCACCCACCTGTGACAATTCTGGTGAATCTGCTCCGCCCACAAAAGCAAGTACGTCCTCTTGATCGTCAAAGGACAAAATCATTTTTTTGCTATCCGACACCGCTCCACGAATTGTTGGCATCACACGTGATACGATCTGACGACGAACATCAGCGGCGAGTGCAGGGTGTTTCACACCACCAAACAAACTTTCTTCGTTCACTTGTGCTTCGATGAAAGCTTCTGCTTCATTGATGATCTTGATCGTTTGAGCGTAACATTCCTCGGATGTTTCTCCCCACGTCACAAGTCCGTGTTTTTCCATCAGTACGAGTTCGGCATTGGGATTCGAGAATACGCTTTCAGCAATCATCTTAGATAACGTAAACCCTGGACGTACATAAGGTACCCATACAAAACGATCACCGTAGATCTCTCTCGCCAATTCCTTGCCGTTATGTGCACAGCACAAGCTGATAATGGCATCCGGGTGCGTATGATCAACATGTTTATATGGAAGGAATGCATGCAGCAGAGTCTCGATAGATGCACGTGGGTGCTTGGCATCAATCATGCAATGTCCCAGATATTCAACCATCTCTTCATCCGACATGGATTCACGTTCAATTAATGGTCGAATGTCTTCGAGCCCAAGTCCGGTAAAATGTTTCGCTTCCATGGAACCCAGATCAGAGCCGCTTCCCTTCACATACATTACTTCTACATCACGACCACGAAAATCCTTCACTGTCGTTTTGGTAGATGTATTGCCACCGTAGATGTTACATACACTGCGATCAGTTCCAATCAGATTGGATCGGTAAACCAACTGCTCAAGTCCTGTTGTTTTCTCAGATGCCTGCGATGCATTCCATAAACTCTGTACCATTTGTTTCCCTCCGATAATGTTTGTTTTATTCCTAATCCGAGTTTAACATCTTTGTTTTATTTTGAAAACAAAATATTTTAAAACCAAACGGAAATATTCAAAAGTCATTATAGATTGAACTATTTTATTAAAAAAACACCCTGACGTAACCGTCAGAGTGTTCCTGTTTCAACGGCGGATTAGAAAATCCCCGCTTTTTGAGAAGTTTTTTTAATTCCATAGGTATCATTCACTACGGTGTTGCCGAAGCTCGTCAAACTTCCGTTCGGACCTGTAGCCATGTCCAGGTAGTTCAGACCAGAACTGTTTCCATACCAGGACCAGGCCAGCCAGCCCACCCCTTTTTCCTGACTATATCTCATGATGGCATACTCGTCCACATCACCGTTTGTGTGGTATCCCCCGAACTCACCAATGATCAGAGCCAATCCTTTGTTCAGCACATTTTCCATATTGGCTTTGACGGTTGCAGCATCTTTGCCAGCATACTCATACATATGAATGGAGAAGACCGTATTTTTCTGAGAATCGGTTGCAAATACACTTTGTCCATAATCCACGATGGATTGAGGGAACTGTCCCCATCCGGCTGCATCCACAATTAGCGTATTTTTAATTCCCGCATTTCGGAGTTTCGGAATGGCTTTTTTGTAACCATCAGCCCACGCACTTCCATTCCACGTTCCATACCATTCATTGGCGATATTGACGATGACCCGATCTTCTTTGCCAATCAAAGCTTCCTTAATGCTAATCCAGTAGTTCACTGCCGCATCCAACGAATTATAGTCATCTTTCCCTGTGGCGTCATGCACCTCGAGTACAGCTATCATTTTATTTTGGTTAACCACATTAATAATATTTTTAACAGCGTTCAGATCATCTTTGGTGTACAGGCTACCATTCGAAAGAACAATGCGTACCGTATTGGCACCTGTTTTGGCGATTGCAGGGATAGCGGTATTCAAATCATTTTTGAACCAGGAATGTCCGTGATTAACACCTCTCATGACAAAAGCCTTGCCTGTGGAATCGTATAACTTGTTACCGCTTACATAAAATCCTGTAGCAGCAGATGCTTTGGGTGCTGCACTCCCTAATACCATGAACATGAGTGTAGCAATAACCGTGAAGATTGTACACTTTTTCAGATTAACCATTCGTTTGGAACCTCCTGTATTTGTTTTTTTTATTTCAATTAACCCTGCTCTAGGCAAGAAGTTAACTAAAATCGTTGGTAATAGAAGTTTTTTTATTATTAAATAAATAATAATTAACTTTATCTAAGTTACGTTATTTAGTTTAAATAAACTTTATCGTTAAGGTTATGAAGTTATAATAAATTGAAAACGCTTACCAGTCAAGATCTTTTTTCCATGATTAGGAATCATTTTGTTTTTAAATAACACAGCAAAAAAGGCTCTTTCCCCTCACAATCGTTCGGAGAAAGAACCCTCTGTATTATTAACTAAAGTTAACTCTTGTTTAAATCTTGTTTATCTGTTATTTTGTTTAACTCCTGATTTAGACTAAGCGTCTTCTCTAACTCCCGCCAATACCAAACCAACCCGATACTGTGGTCTCACCCGAATTTCATTAAACTTTCCAATCTCCACGCCCTCAAACCGCTCCACATAAGCCTGATTCACATAACTCTCAGTCGTCCCTTTTCGAATTGGGGTTATAGACAGACGAAGCGCGTGATCAGCCAACAAATGACGGGATTGCTTCAAACCAAGCATCCAGCTGTGTCCATAGTGAATATGATCCGTTAACATCTGATGATGAATATGTGCTGTTGCAACGTCTCCTTCATAATCAATCTCAATCCACACGTCATCTACTTGTTCCGGCCACGCTGTGTCCAATCTCAGTGTTGCTGCATACTCTTTCGGATAATCAACCTCTACAGCAGGCTCGTAAGGAGAAACTTGGAATGTATACGTACCGAATATTCCCTGCTTCGACTGGGATGACACAGCATATTTCGAAGCTGAAACATGCTCTGGAGCCGGATAAAAGGATACCTCCATCTCTGGTTGCTCCACAGATGTACATAGGAGCATCTCATTCTGTACATACAGATGACTGCTGCTAATTACAAGCCTTTCTTCTCCGCCCACACGGAAACGGTAGGCATGTAATGCCTCTTCACGGGTTAATGTAATGATACGTATGGCTATACCGTCCGATGTTGTAATCCCCAGATGATGGTCCTTGCCGGCAATCGGATGTATCACAACTTCATTCCCCTGCTCTGATATTGTACCTTCGGGCATCTCCACATTTGTAACAGATGATGCATCAACAACATACTCAGGCGCCATGCCTTCATGGGCATAAAAGACAGCCGTAAGCTCCTGATTTACCATAAATCGGGTCAGTGGCTGAACGGTAGCACTAATGATCTTCATTCCACTCAGATTCATATGGAAAGGCAGAATGGCTGCCATGCCGGATTTCAGTTGCATCGTTCCTTCTCTTGGATATAAAACAGTCCCTTTGCTGGTATGCAGCTCCAATTGTATATCACGATCAGGCATCGCCACATGATCCTGATAATTATTCATGAACAGGAATCCCGAGCCATCTTGTTGGCGAACAGACCAACGCATATCCATCGTGTTCTCCGGTGTTATCGCATGTTGACCATCCGGTACAACACAGCCCATTGGTGCAAGTAACTCACCGTATCCTTCCAGGAACATGGACAAGGTACGAATGCGGTCATACGATTCACCAACACGCCCAAATTCCCCGAGTGGCGATTGGTAATCATACGTCATTTTCGGCAATGCCTGCTCGTTCATATATGAATTTTTGCCTATCGGATTGGTCCCCCCGTGATACATATAATATCCGACTAGATTACTGCCATTCGCCAGCTTCACAATGGTCATCGCCTCGACACTGTCCGCATCAACAACCGGCCGAGCGTGATAACTGACCTGCATGCCTCCACCAAGCTCGCAATACGCAGCAGGGTACTCCAGACTGTCATAATCCACTTCTTCCACAGGATTCATATGCAGATCCCGGAATAAATACTCCCGGCTTGGAGGCTGATTGGGAATCCATGGTGTGTACGCATACCCCGCTAGCATAGGCAATGTTCCTTCTTCCGGCACCGCAGCATTGCCCCAGGCCGTGGCAGTATAGAACATCGGCTTCATACCGACTTCTTCGGCAATATGGCGAAGCATCTTCAGATGTTCTCGCCCGTCCCGGCCGGAGGAAATGTATTTTTCGCGGGTATATCCCCAGGCATCCATGGGTGCGCCAGCGTGCATATACTCATTTTCCAACTGTACCCCGATAACAGGGCCACCCTCCTGATAAAAGCAGCCGTTGAGCTGACGGGCAATCTCCCGATATAATCGCTTAGCGTAATACAGATATCCTTCATCGTTCGACCTGACTTCAAATGGATAACTGAATAACCAATCCGGCATTCCACCATTACGCACTTCCCCATGACAGAATGGACCAATTCGTACGATCAGAGGCAACTCATGTTTGCCACACAGATCCACAAAGTGCCGCAAATTCAGATTTCCTGACCAATTAAATTCGCCTTCCTGCTCCTCGTGAAAATTCCAGAAAACATAGGAAGCGATAATGCTCACCCCGCCTGCCTTCATCTTCAGTAATTCTTCTTCCCACTGCAAGTAAGCGAATCTGGAGTAATGAAACTCACCTACCACAGGAATATGGGGTTTAGCATTACGAGTCATATAATAGTTTGTAAAATCATACGATTCCCCTCGTGGGCTTTTGCCGCCACTGCCAGTCATGCGACCCGCACGAATCTCTTTATCTTCCGCATCCAATATGAAACGAATCTGGCTACCTGCTATAGTATCATTCATGGATTATATAACTCCTTCGATATAAATGGGATGTGTTGAAACGATTATCAATTATCGATGGATGATTGCCCCTTGATGATTCGGGTTTTTCTCCAATATCCGCTCCAACTCAAGTTTGGCTTCACTTGTCCGCCCCAGCCCCAGAAGACCCAATGCCCGCATATACCTGCAATGTTCTTCATTTCGCTGATTGAGATCGTCGTCAAACACTAGAAAATCGGGCAGAGATACCGCAAAATAATCCATTCGGATGTGATCATGCATATGTCTTTCCGCATAGTCTATGAGTTTGTTAAAGCGTCGGTTTGCTTCCTTCACATTGCCAAGTTTCTGCCAGGCCAGACCCTGATAATATATGGATTCCGGCGGTTGATCATTATAAAACATCGCGCTTGCCGGTTCATTCAAACCGATGGATGCTTTGTGGAAACTTTCCTCTGCCGCCTGATTACTCTTCAGTTGCTGGTAGGCACAGCCAAGATAAAAGTAAACTGGGTTGTCTCTGGCTCCCTCCAATTTACCTTCACCTAAGTTCTCCGGGTAAACCAAAGCCTTCTTCAACAATTCCATTGCTAGTTCAGGTTGTTGTTTCTCCAGTTTTCGCTTCGCCAGTTCTGTCAGTGCCGTAACATATTGTCCTGTTACCTTGCCTTCTCCACCCTCCCATGGATGAAACCGCCGGGTCTGAAGGGCATTCCATGCTTCTTGATGACTACCTTGCATATTCAGTAAAGTCACCCACTCGATATACAGATCATCACGGTGGTGAACCAACTCCATATGTTGTTCCAGCAATTTGACTCGATTCTCGCAGGAATACCCTATCTTCTTGTGCAATTGATCCAACTCGTAGAAGATTCGGGCATCCTGTGAATCCAACCGGAAAGCTTCCTCTAATGATGCCAGTGCAAGATCGGGGCGATTCAGCTTGTTATAATAAGCCAGTCCCAGATTCCGATGTACAGTCGAATATGCAGCATCCACCTCGCGTGAAGTTTCCCAATGGGTAATTGCTTCCTCGTAGCGTTTATGATCATATAACCAATTTCCCAGGTAATAGTGAGCACGCGCATCATTCGAATCCACTGCCAATGCATCCTGAAGCACCATGAATTCAAATAACGTATTAGGAAAACAATAATCCGTTGGAGCAGCTTTTCCCTGCTTTTTACATTCTCGGGCCTGCTCCACATCCCCCAGCTGACGATACAAGTAAGCCTGAACATAACCAACCATAGGATACGGCTGTGCAATTTCGGATTCAACATAAGAGAGTACCGTCAGTGCTTCTTCCCACAATCCACAATCCGCGTAGTCTGCGGCTAGATTCAGATAATTATAAACGTCTCCTCGCATCAGACGATGGAAATGCTCACGTGTTCGCCCCGCTTGTTCTCTCTCTGAAGGTGCAGTTGCTCCGCTGTAGATCAGGACTAATTCATGTGCAGCTCCAAATTCAACCGGGTCCAGTTCCAATGTCTCACGCGCATATTGAATGGCCTGTTTATTTTGACCCAATCTACGTAACAGAGCCACCTTCAGATGGCGAGCCTTATAATTTCTGGTGTTACGAATCAGCGAACGTTCGATGTGATCCAAAGCTTCGATGTACCGATGTTGCCCCGTATCGATCTGAGCAAGCATGTAATAACCTGTATCCTGATACTGTGCAGACCATACGGCTTTATACAGTGCTGCGTAGGCTTCTTCCTGTTTCCCCTGTAATTTCAAACTTAGACCGAGTTGGTAAAAAGCTTCACTATCATATGGATTCGTGTTTTTCCATGTCAGCGATTGTACTGCCTGTCTGAAATGCTTCTCTGCATCATGAAACAGCCCTCTACGCAGCAGCAATGTGCCATACGCTATGTTTAGACGAATATCCGTTGCATCACGCTTCAAACCTTCCACATAATAAGGTTCCGGTTCATACGTGGCATGCCGATATTGCTCCAAATGAAGACCAGCCAGATATAGTTGTTCATTCGTACGAATCTCGGATGGTAGCGGAAGTGGTGTGGCCGGATCGGGCACTTCCTGAATCTCAGAACGTTCAGGTTGATAGGCTACAAGTACTTTTCCTTCCGCAGTTCGAACACTTAACTTCAACTGATGCCATTCATCTTGTCCGCTCCACGGGAATGAAGATTTATATAGTTCCGTAGGTGAGATATTACATCTCTCATGGAGATATACCGTGGTTGGACCTATCGCTTCAACGGTCACTTGTTCAAAAACCGACGTCGCATATACCATTACGGTTACCATTCCGGTCGTTTCGTCCATTTCCAGATTAACCGCTGCATCAATCGTTGCATTTTTGACCATACCAATTCCTTTATACGGCATAAAATACTGCGAGAATGATTTCGCTTCATAGGGCTGTAACCACGTAAAATCAGGTTGATTATCGGTATAGATCCCGGTCATTAATTCAATATAAGGTCCATCCTCGTCCGTTAACTGACGATCCCAGGCTTGCCCGAATTCCCCGTTCCCCCAGGTCCATTGCTTCTTGCCCGGAGAAATATGATGATTGGCTACATGCAACAAACCTGCCTGAATCCCATGGTCATAACCCCCTACAAAATTATAATCCGACTTATACGCCATATAGGATGTTGGAACCGGTATGTTTTTGTATCGCGAGATATCCACACCTTCGGAATAGTCCATCTTGTAATAGGTGCCGGTTGCGATGGGAAAGCGGGATACGTCCCGTTTTCCATGGTCCAGCACAGCCGTTACATCAGGTGGAAACACGGATTGCGTATGATCGTTGACAGCTACAGCCGGGTTGGCCCACCATAGAAAAGTTTGAGGTGCGCTGGTGCGATTGTATACCTCGGCATGGATTTCAAGATAGGCTTTGCCGGGATGTAATGTGAAGCCAGCGGTCATTTTGGTACCATACATGCGGTCAATCTCACCCACCCACACGGTAGCGCTCCCATCTTGATTACTGCCAAATGTATAATCGACTGGACCAAACGTGTTGGGCCGATGATGCTGTGGCCAGTTGAATTCAATTCCTCCGGAAATCCATGGCCCTGCCAGACCCACGAGCGCAGGTTTAATCACCCGGTTATAATATACAAAATCGTAGTTGTTGGTCCGATCCAGCGCACGATAGATCCGTCCACCCAGTTCGGGCATCATCTCGATACGTACATATTCATTTTCGAGAATAACTAATCGATACGACTTCATTTTGGCCTCATCTTCAATGCTGTCGATCACGGGATGCGGGTACACCTTACCCGAACTCCCCTGGTAGATTCTCTTTTCAAGAAACATCGGATTTTTGTCCGGTTTACCTGTACCATAGGTTGGAATATCTCTGGTTTCTTCCCATATGCGAACATTTGATTTCGCTGTCACGTGATTCAATTCCCTCACTCCTCGGCCTCGTATATATTGTGATCATACGCTCCGACATGCAGGAAGAACATTGACATTAAGCGGTTCTTGATGGACGATCTTCGGATTCCCCCATAACCAAAGAGAGCACCTATCCACTCAATAAAGCAGTGAAAGGTACTCTCTAATCGATCTTGATTAACTTATCTGCGACGTGCAAAATCCACAAATCTGAACTTGTCCGGTCTGTGCCTCGACTCCGTATACTGAAATTGACTGGCATCCTCCAGGTACACCTGGCTCCTCACCACAACTACATTGTGGAAACCTTCAAGGTCAAGTAGTTCCCTGTCCTCTGCGGTGGGTTCTTCCACCAAAATCTCTTTTTTGGCAAACGAAATCGAAAGCCCCAGCTCTTGCTCAATGTACTGATAGATGGAATCATTACAGATCTCTTTGCTGAGCCCAGGAACAAGCCGCTGGCTAATATAATCTTTGTCCAGTATGACATGCTCTCCATCCACTTTGCGCACACGTCTGATCTCCCAGACCTGTTCATTCAGGCCAAAGTTAATTTTTTTGTGCAACGCCTGATCCACCTGTTGCTCCTCGAAAACCTTCACATACGTTTGAGCACGATGTCCCATTTTTTTGGCCAATTCCTTGAAGCTAACCAGACCTGAGATGGGAAAATCGATCTTGCGTATATCTAGTACAATCGAGCCCTTGCCTTGAATCTTCTGAATATAACCTTCTTCATACAACATTTTCAATGCTTTGCGAATAGTCTCTCGAGACGTTTGATAACTTTCCGATAGATCCAGTTCCGATTGAAGTAACGTCCCTGCCTCAATCTCTCCGGTCCGAATACGATCTGCAATATCTTCATATATCCGGATAAATTTATTATTCATTATTCATCACCATTGTTCATTACCCTTTTTTTATCATATTGGCAACCATTATAGCATTAAAAACCAATCAAGCGGTAATGTCGTTACTGCCGATGATTGCAGTATCACATGTAAGAATCAATTCAATCTAGATATGACGATCAAACGCTGACGCTTTCTCCACTTGATCTGTACGGTTCGCATCCATAACTTGAATCAGCTTATTTAAACGGAAGATCAGCGCGGCAGCTTCGGATCTGCTTAAGTGCTGCATGGGACGGAAGCTGCCGTCTTCATATCCGGTAATCATGTACAAACCTGCAAGTTCCTGCACTTCTTCTTTGGCCCAATCAGATACATCAGTCTGGTCGGTAAACGCTCTTGGGGAAGTCAGCGGTTCCGGTCTGATTTTACGAACAACATTTGCTATAATCTTGGATGCCTGTTCCCGTGTCACCAGCGCATGTGGAGCGAATTTGCCGTTCCCCATGCCTTGAACCATCTCATGATGAACGGCTGCCTTAATCTCAGGAGCAAACCAATCCTCATCGTTCACATCCTGAAATCCATGTTGTTCATTAACTGTTGTGTCCACACCCATCAGACGCAGGATTAATGCAGTGAACTCCGCACGGGTGATCGGACGGCGTGGCTCGAAACGAGTTTCACTTACACCTTGAATGATATTTTGTTCCGCCAGCCAGGTGATCTGATCTTTATTGAATGTTTGGCTGATATCAATAAATTTGATAATTTTTTTCACAGGTACATCAGGCTGCTCAGACGGTTCTGGTTGTGAACTCACCTCATCGGCTTGTTCCGATGTACCGTTTGGACTCGGGGTTGCACCGCCACCGCTCCAGGAGGATGGTGGATACGGAAAAGTCATGGCTGCTGCCCGTTTTCTTTCACTTTTTTCACCTGCTGAATTCTCCGTCCATACTTCCACCTCATAATGCTGCTCGGCATTCAGTCCTGTCCATACATGACTGCGCTGCGTGCCACGGTAGATCTCACGATCTTTATGGGTGATCACAATCACTTCATTCATTGAATCCAGTTCCCAAGTTAGCTGAATCGCACTTGTGCCTTGCGCTACGGCTGCAACTGTCAGATCCTCGGAAGGCAACGTCTCGAATTCCGGAACCTGGAGCGCCTCACCCTCACCTGCCTCATTAAATGGAACGATTGCAATGTCAGTATAACGCTCGGCACTGTTTAATTCAGACACATGTATGGATGTCTCCGTTGTTGTTCCCACAAGCTCTTCGTTTCGATAAACTCGATAACCCCCAGCACCAGGAATCAGTTCCCATACAATGTCTGCACCATACATGGAACGCCCCTCTACTACAGGAGATGAAGCAGCACTACCGGGCAAAGTCATTGCATGAAGGTAATAACCACCATCACTACTGCCGGAGGCATTCATGGCCTTCACTGTATAGATATAGTTCACGCCCGGTTCGAGTTCCTTGTCGTCATAGAACAGTTCGTCTGCAGGAACACGAGCAATCTCTACACCATCACGCTCAATGATAAACTGCTCGGCACCTTCGACCCGGCTCTGTTCCAATAGAAGACGAATGTGATCTTTCGCTGAGTTAAACTCTACTTTGACAGGAGCTACTGGTTTGGTCAGAACGGAATACGCCAGCTTCTCCGATGCATCTCCCTGATCATTCTCTGTGTAGATTTCAATCGAGTACTGTTTGCCTGCATCCAGTTGATCAACAATAAACTCTTTTGTTTTGCCTCGGTATACTTCTGTACCATCCAGTAACATAACGAAAGTTTCGTTCCCATAAGGGAAGTCCCATTCCAGTTTGGCGTGATCTGTCTCCGGATATATCTTCATTTCCAGTGAATCAACATGAGGCAAGGTGTAAAAAGGAGCCACGGTCATTGGGCTTCCTGAACCAGCCGTATTATAAGGAATAATCTGTACCTGATCATATCGGGTTGCACTCTCCAGATGAGTTAATTTCACCTCTGTGATATCACCTTCTTCAATCGTGGTGAACATCTGATCTCCGATACGTATGGTATATCCCTCCGCACCTTGTACCTTTGGCCAAGAGGTCAATCCCTCTTTTTCCCCAATCTTGCTTGCATGTAAAGGTTCATGAATGGTCGCAGGCAACGTTCGCAAGTGAACTTCGAAACCGGAATCACTCTCTCCCGTTGCATTGGATGTTTTGATGGTATACGTGTAATGCTCGCCTGGTGTCAGTCCATCATCTTCAAATGAAGCTTGATCTGCTGGAACCTTAGCGACTTCAACACCATCCCGCATAATGATGAATTGCTCTGCTCCCCGTGTTGAGCTTCCAGTCAGGTCCAATACCGCAGTCTGATCTGTGATGTGTGTTATGCCTGCCGTCTGAGGTGCTATGGGTTTCGTTAAAACCTGAATCTGAATAGGCTCTGACCGATGACCATCTTCATTAATCGCAACAAGTTCGAATTCATATGCTGTGCCATCCAGCATGCTATTGAGATGTACAGACGGTTCAGACACGCTTTGTACATCTCCCGTTACCTGATTACGAATTTCATATGCAGCCGCTCCCTTAACAACATCCCAAGCCAGATCCACCATATGTGTTCCAGCTTTCACTGTGATACTTTCTGCAACCAATGGCAACGTTTGAGTCATTATACCCAAAGTAAGCGGTGCACTCGTTCCACTCGCATTGACTGCCCGAATCACATAAGTGTATTTCGTTCCTGGCAACAGATCCTTGTCTACAAATTGGGTTTCACTTGAATCCATCTGAGTGATCTCTCTTCCATCCCGTTCAATGACATAATGATCGGCCCCTTGGACACCTGTGTTACTGAAATCCAGACCAAGGCTGTTTTTTGCCACATCATATACCGCAATCTTAACGGGTTTCTCAGGCAAAGTCAGCAGAGATACATCCGTCGCTTCAGAACGAGTTCCCTGTCTGTTGACCGCCCATAGTTGATAGCGATGCCACGTTCCATCCTTGAGTCCTGTAATCGTTGCTTCATTCTCCATTCCTCTATAGATCTCCTTACCATTCTGCTCAATCACGTATTCAGCGGCACCTTCCACGACAGTCCAGGAAACTTTTGCATGATGTACTCCTGAATCAACAAGTACTTCGGCAGGCGACACAGGTTTGGACAATCGGATGAGCTGAGCTGTTTCACCTGATCCAGAAGCATTCACAGCCTGAACTTCCAAAGCGTACTCTGTACCTGGCAACAATCCCTCAAGCATGTAGGCCAGTTCTGATGTTCTGCCCATTTCTGTTCCATTGATTTTCACAATATAGAGATTCGCCGTATCTACAGCTTGCCATGCAAGTCCCATACTTGTCTCACCAGTCGATGTGACATTAAGTCCTTCCGGCCTGCTAGGTAGCGTAAGAATTGTACTACTGGTAGATACACCGTACCCGGCAGCATTGCCCGCCTGTACTTCATAGGTATACTCATGACTGCTTGACAGGTGGTGAACTGCGAGTTGTGTATCTGACATCTCATGGTTCTGTCCATCGATGACCACCCGATATTTCGTTGCCCCAGCTACAGGCTCCCAGCTCAAGATTGCTCCCTGTTCAGTTACTTGAACAACGTAAAGTCCCGACGGGCTTTCTGGTAACGTTGTTCCTGATACCGAACTGCGCATCCCCTGACCACTTCCGTTCACTGCTTGTACATCCAGTTGATAAGATGTTCCTGAACTCAGTCCCGCATAGACCCATTCTTGGGTTCCGGCAGAAACCGTTCCCGACATCTCTCCATTCAACCATAACTCATAACGATCGGCTCCTCGTACTGCTTCCCAATTCAGACGAAGGCTCGCTGTGGAAGCATCGGATACCTGTAAGCCGGACACTTGCCCAGGTAAAGTCTTGAGCAAAGGTAATCCTGCCAACGGTCCTGTTCCTGTCTCATTTCCGGCAATTAACGTATAGCTGTACTCCGTTCCGTTATCCAGACCCGAGTCCAGATACTCCGTCTGCTCTCCTTCATATATGGCTGCTCCATCACGTGAAAGACCATAATACGTTGCAGAAGTCACTGTCTGCCATTCTAATGAAATATCATGCTCCTGAATTTGAACGGCCATAAATTCTCCGGGCATTGCCGGCAGTGTGAGGAATCCGGTTCTACTGCTACCACCTGCTCCACTTTCATTCATTGCCGTTACCGAAATGTTATGAATGGTACCTGGAACGAGGTTGCTGACATAGGGAAGGCTACTCGGATCAGATACCGTCTGGTCAAACACGGTGACACCGTCCGCAGTTGCAGCAATGATGCGGTAAGCATCTGCTCCTCGTACTGAATCAAAATGAATTTCGGCCAAATTGGGCTGTGAATCTACTTTTCGAACGTGCAACGTCCCGGGGGCTGCCGGGGTAGTTAATACTTGAACGCTTACTGCATCACTTACTCCGGTATGGTTTCTCACTCTAACTTCATATTCATAGACCTGACCACCACTTAGGGAGTGATCGATTATACTGTGGTTAGGATAATCGAGTGTCCATGACTGCCCTGTAGTTTTGTTCGTTATCTCATACTGATATCCATCGGTATACCTTTCCCCAGTTGGCAAATCCACTGTAAGTTCAGCTGAAGTCTCAGCGATCTGTGTCGTTTTCACATGAGTCGGTTGCTGGGGCTTGCGTTGAATAAGGTAAGGTGATGATGTTGTCTCATATGTATTCCCTGCTCTGTCCATGGTTTTCGCATGGATGTACCATATACCTTCCGATTCGATGGATATTTTATGCTGGTCAGAGCGGGCTTCAAGCCAATGCTCCGGTGATTCTGCACTGTTCGTAACTTGATAGAATTGTTCCAGTTCTTGAATGCCTGAGTGGGCGTCGGCATACTGAATGGTAGTGGATATATCCATGTCCGTCCAGCTATCTCCGTTCGGTGCAAATGTAATCGTTGGAGCCATCTGATCCACATAGGCGATTCGACTCACTTCCTTGCTTACATTGCCAACAGTATCCCTTGCTCTAGCCCGAATGGTGGTAGCGCCGTTTGTGCTTACTGTACCCGTATTGCCTGCAATATAAGGAGCATCGTTCATGCTGTATTCATAGGAAATCGCTTGTTCATCCACACTTCCAGCTATGGTGAATTGCACATGCTCTTTACTCCATCCAGAAGGACTTAAACTAATCACCGGCTCGGTTGGAGCTGTCTTGTCAATTCGAACTGTAGCCTGAGCGGACGTGCTTATATTCCCTACACGGTCAAGTGAACGTGCATATACGATCGTTTCTCCCTCATCGGTAACCGTCACTTCGCCCGTGTAATCGATCCAGGGACCTTCTTTGTTAAGTCGATATTGGCTCTTGGCAAGCCCACTGCCCGCATCATCACCACTGTTTATTGCAAAAGTTACATCCTGATTCGTCCAATTCTCTTCATTTAACGTAATCGTTGGTTGCTCAGGCCCAGTCTTGTCGATTCTGGCTGTTGCCGAAGTGGAAGCACTGACATTGGCGGCCCGATCAACACTTCGTGCGTAAATCTCACTTATCCCTTCTTCACTTAGTGTAAGAGGAGCCTTAAAGTCGATCCATTCTCCCTCACTTCCCAGCTTATATTGTGTCAGACCAATGCCACTTGCTTCGTCCGTACCCTCCGTTAATGTCACGATTACCGCCGCTTTTGTCCAATCGGGCGGATTCAGCGAGATGACAGGTGGCGTTGGTGCCGTCCGATCTACTCTGGCTGTCACAGCCGTTTCCTGTCCTGTATTACCAAACGCATCAATACTGCGTGCCATAACAGTTGTGTTGCCTTCACTGTTTACGGTAAACGGATCGCTATATTCACGCCATTCTCCTGCCGGACCGACTTTAACTTCAGTCTTCTGAGTTCCGCTCAAAGCATCCTTTCCTTCTTCAACCGTGACGAGAACATCTTCCTTGGTCCATGAGGATGGAGTAACTGTAACAGCAGGTGCAGTTGGACCCGTTGTATCTTTAATCATCTCTCCAGCGGATATAAATGGGGTCTGTATCCCTTCTCCATTCAGTGCCGCCACAAATACTTCATATTTTCCATCCGCGAGTCCGGTCAGGGCGAATTCTGTACGTGTGGACGTTGTTGTTCCCGTTGCGAGGACTTGCCCACCTGGACTGCGTATTTCCGTTTTGTAATGAGTGCCCGCAGGATTGCTATTATTATTCCAACTCGCTGTAACAGAGTTGCCTGATTGTGTCACAGCCGCAGCAGCGGGTGGATTCGCCAATGTATATTTGGTGGATGGACTGGAGTACCCCGTGAAGGAACCACTTGAATTTTTGGCACGTACAGCAAAAGAATAACTGGTATTCGGAGTGAGCCCTGTCACCTGCCGACTGTTTGACGCACCTGTATCCACGATCTGATTCGTGGTCATATTCTTCAGCTCATATGTAACAGAGGCGTCATTGGCCTTCTTATCCCAGTTGACCGTCAAGTTATTAGAATTAACCAATGTGTATGTCGGTGTTCCGGGCACAACAAAACTTCTTACTGTAAAGTTAACGGTTCCTGCCGAGGATACTCCACCTTTGTCATCCATGACCCATACTTGCAATGTGTGTGTACCATCTGGCAGGGTGTCAGGCAATGTGTAGTTAGTGTTGAAAGACTGATTTGAACCCGTCGCGGTCATCTGGGTCAAAATGTTCTCAGACCCACCATCAATGGACCATTTCACGGTCAACAGGTCTCCTACATCCGTATCTCGCGTTGTACCAGAGATCTGAAGTTGCTCGCCTTTGTAATACGTTTGCCCCGAAGAAGGAGCCGTTAGTGTAAATGAAGGCGGAACGTTCTGAGGGCCGATTCCCACGATCGTTGAAAATTTGCGTGAAGCCTGATTCGCTGTTGCTTTGGCATTCCACCAGAATTGCGCAGCTGTATCACTCGCCGTAACGGTCTGCCCTGTAGTGAATGACGAAGGTGAAGAACCCCCTGTTAGCTGCGCATTGTCCGGACCGCTGTACTGTCCCATGTATATGCGATCTGCATTCACAACATTGTACGTATTCGCATAAAAAGCCGTGACCTGAACGCCGCCGCTGTAATTGCGCCATCCATTCTCGATGACTTCAAACGGAGATGCATCATTGCCATTCACCATCGTATCCCAATAAAATGTTCCACCCAAATTCAGTGCCGATCCACTGCGGTTGATGGCTTCCAGTTCAACCTTCATGTATCCACCTTGTGAGGTAGCATTAACGATAGATACACGCAAAATATATTCGACATTGTCCTTTTGCCGGGACATTTCAATCACATTATTGTTAATTCGGTAATAATTAAGCGGCAATGTTTTGAAGTTCACGGGTGATCCATTATGGTCGATAATGGTGGATACATTCCCTGTATAACCACCGTAAAATACATTTGTGTTTGGTAGTAATACAATTCTGTATTTACCATCACTGTTCATCTCCACTTTCACCTTGGAGGACTGTACAGCCTTCATGCTGGACGTATCGGATACAATCCCGATGGTTTCAACCGTTTCAGCCATTACCGTCGTTGCGCCCCATTCAAGCAACAGGGCTTGAGGTGATAATAACGCAAATGCCAGTACCACTTTGGTTAATTGTTCCGCTTGTTTCTTCACACGTTTTCCTGATTTCTTCAACGTCTACTCTCCTTTTTGGCACACAAAAAAAGGAGGCACCCCAACAAAGGAACGATGTCCTAAGTTGGGGTGCCTCCCCTAACAAGTGTCATTTTTTCTTGATTATAACGATTAAGCGCATGAATGTAAACACTTGATCATGAACGCCTTACTTCTCATTTCTCATCTCTGATCTTTAATAACGCTTCGTCTAGTGCGCCAACGACCTTGTCACACCATACATCAAATTCCGGATCTTCGGTCTGTAATTCAGGATGCGCCAGAATGTGCTCAATCGTACGTCGAATGCCCTGATCAGCTCTTGTCGTTGCTACAAATTCCGGAACAAGCCGCTTCAGCTTGCTGTTATCAAAGACAACGGTATTGGCTTTGTCACCCAGCAATCCGCCGCGAAGATCCTGATCACTGCATGCGGCCAAGAACTCAGAGGGTACATGTACCGCATGAAGCTTAACGCCCAACACGCCAGCTATAATCTCATGAATCTGATTCCAGGTGACGGATTCATCCGAGGTGATATGTACCGATTCACCAATGGCATGGATATTTCCCATAAGCCCGATAAACCCTTTGGCAAAATCAGTATTGTGCGTAATGGTCCACAGTGAGGTGCCATCTCCGTGGATGATAACGGGTTTTCCTTCACGGATACGCTTGAGAACCTGCCAGCTGCCTTGAGCACCATGAACACCGAGAGGTACCGATTTGTCGCCATACGTATGGCTCGGACGCACGATGGTCACAGGAAACCCATGCTCGCGGTATTGTTTCATCAGATAGTCTTCACAGGCAATCTTGTTGCGAGAATACTCCCAGTATGGATTCGATAAGGGCGTGCCTTCCGTGATCCGGTAATCGGCCAGAGGAGTCTGATACGCTGATGCTGAACTTATAAATATAAACTGCTTGGTTTTATCCTTGAACAAACGGTAATCTCGCTCCAATTGAGACGGTACAAAAGCGATAAAATCCGCCACAA
The DNA here is from genome assembly GCF_045040675.1 of Paenibacillus sp. FSL H8-0283. Classification (NCBI taxonomy): domain Bacteria; kingdom Bacillati; phylum Bacillota; class Bacilli; order Caryophanales; family Paenibacillaceae; genus Paenibacillus; species Paenibacillus sp. FSL H8-0283. Next base: position 3,018,861 of record NZ_CP150295.1, on the reverse strand, counting down.
CATCAAATTCCAGATCAGCTATCAGTTCCGCTACACGTGCCTCGTCATTAATATCGGCTTGAAGTACGTTGACCTCACTAGGTAAGTCATCGTTATGATTGCCACGATTAATTAAATACAGTTCACAGCCTTGCTGTGCAAGCATCTCCGTAATCGCCGTACTGATGGTGCCTGTCCCTCCAATAAATAGCGCTTTCATTTCGCCACCTCCTGATCGATTTTACCCACATTCCCATGATATCACGCACCAAAAAAAGGAGCAAAGCTCGGTGACCCGAAACCTTGCGCCTTCTGCTTATACGACCTTAATCGTTGCATATATCATGTACATGCCGCAATGGATCTCATATTCTCCCTTGGGCAGATCTTTGTCGACCGTATAATAATTGGGTCCCTTTTGCATGTATAGATCCATGCCAAGCTTTTGTGATCCCACTGATTTCACATGTGTCACCGACCGGGTCAGAATAAAGTTGATTTTGGTCGGTACACCAGCTTTCACCTCGATAACGTCTGGTCCAAAACCATCGTTGCTCACGTCCACATCAATGACTTCATATCCCTTCAAATCCTCCGGAGTCTCAGCTTGTGCTGTTACCGCACTTCCCGATCCGGGGGATACGTCTTTGCCCATAAAATAAACCAAAAATGATCCAAGCAGTACAACAACGGTCAGACCCAGCGTTAACCAAGGCCATGTTTTTCCAAACCAGCTTTTCATATAAACACTCCTCATTCGATGTCCCATCAATATTCAATCAACAGACGGATGTATTCATTAAGCATACCTGATTCGCATGACAATGAAAATGACCCCTCTGGGCTATTGCGATTGAGCAAAAATATTTCAATAGAAAAAGCCTGATTTCTCAGGCTTATCTACGGGTATTCCCGTTCATGCTTCGCAATATCCCTTTTTGTATAACTCAGGAATAGATCGGTGTATTCCGACTTCGTCTCATGCGTAATTTATACAACTCTGGCAGGGCTACACCAATGAGCACAATAATAACTCCGAACCATTGCAATCCGCTGACATGCTCATGGAGCACGATTGAGGATAACAAAACTGCAATTGGAAGCTCCACTGCACCCAGGATTCCGGCCATGTCACCACCAATATGAGGAACGCCGATGGCGAACAGTACTGGTGGAATGAATGCCCCGAAGAATCCAAGCAGCAATCCAAATACAAGCAACTGGCTCCAGATCAATCCGTTAAAGAGGAATGTCGGTGGGAACAAAATGCACAGCAGGATCAATCCGCCTGTAACCATCCACGCACTGCGGAAGGCTGGATGTGCTGAAGGAACCGCTTTGCCGCTGAACAATACAAACAGGGAATAACTTACGGCTGCCATTAATCCAAGTGCAATACCCAGACCGTTGAACTCACCCAGTCCCTGTTCCAGGAAACCGGCTGCCAGCAAAGTTCCGCCAAACAGAATGATCAACGTCAGGAATGTGACTTTGTCTGGACGTTGACGTTTGCTTATCGCCTGAATCAATACACTAATCCAAGTGAACTGGAACAACAGGATAATGGCAAGTGAAGCCGGAATGTAACGCAAAGACTGATAATACACGAGACCTGTTATTACCGTTGGTGTTCCAGCAGCCATCAATATCAGACGTTGTTTCCACGTCAACCGCTTGAATACCTGTGCCACGGCTCCTGATGCTTTGCCATTTGCCTGTGACTTACGTTTTGTTCTAAATTTTGTGTATAGCGCGAGCATCCAGGATAGAAGAAAACCCGTGATCAGCTGTGCTCCCACAACCTCTCCAAGTTTATATCCTTCGCCGTACGCCAGAACCACAATCGTGGATAATATGCCATAGCTCATCGCTCCCGCGAGAACGGACAGATAATATTTCATTGTGAATAAACCTCCTGATGATAAGAAAAATACGCCCGCATGTTGGTTCATGCCAAGGTCACAGACACCATCTAAATGCAAAAAATCCTAACTACGAGCAAGGAATACATTGATTCCTTGGCATCGTAGTTAGGAAGTATAGGCTTCCCGTAGAGACCCTCGCCCTGTGTACACTTTCGGCCTGCGAGGTTATACGAAATGATATATGCAATTTGATGTAATTCGTGTGTGACGACTTTTCATATATTACATGGGAGGTGAGATGGTGTCAACCCTATTCCGTATAAAAAGTTGAACTAAATTATTACACCGAGTCGCTTCGATCGCTGTACTATACTTCGAGTATTCTGATTACGTAAAAACATCATGTCCGATTGGAGCTTGAGGAGTCCCACTCCAATGTTTGTTGTAAACCTGCCTTCAATCCATCCAGATCCAGCCCATCTACGGCAAAAGCCTCACGGATCAAAGGCGGCGCGACAAATTCATCATACTTGCCCAGATAAGGTGCTTCATCTTCAGCCAGTAACGCAGATGCGTCTTCAGCCGCCCGACACTCACTCATAATCTCGGCTAACAATGTTCGTTCATCGACCTTGCCCGACACTACAAAATAATATGGCTCCATGGGTACAACTGAACGCAAGGCAAGTTTCTTGGACAGATTATGCTTCATCAGGCGCTCCAATGTACGGAATGATTTACTTCCAACCCAAGGAAGAACATACATCGAATCTCCCCCTGCCGGAATCACGACTTGCTTCAACAGTCCACTTTCACGAGCTAGGCGGCGTGCCCGTTCAAGTCGATTGACGGCTTGCGGTGACAAGTAGGGATAGATGGTCGAGTCGGACAACACTTCACGCATTTTCTGTACTACCGACGTATGAATATCTCCTCCCGCTCCAAGCCATAACGTATCTACCTTACCTTTTGCAGACTTCACATACACAGCCTTGTGCTTGTGATCGACCTCTTCCACTTTCCACAGTTTGCCTGCGAGCGAGAAGCAATAGCCAGGTGGGGGCACGGTTGTAATCGAACCAATCTCTTCCGAGCCGTTTAGTACTTTATGTTCCTCATCGTCTTTAAACACGGCGTAGAAGCGATAATTATTCACAATTTTCTCACCTGTCAGACCGATGATCAATGTTCGATCCTCTGTCCATTGCAGATGATCCGTCTCAATGAGGTAATTCAGGAATACCTGATATTGATCAGGTCTAATCAACGCAAATGGAGCCAGCGAAAGGATGGCTTCCGCAAGATCTCTCGGCTCCGCCTCCCCCATACTTTTCAACATGCTCATCGTCTGATGATAGAGCACACCTATGGGCATTTTGCGGGCTTCAAGCGGCTCGACCCATTTGGTTTTTACATACAGTTCGATAACAGCAATCGCACGCATCAACGTCCACGGCATACGTGCTGGCAATTGCGCTTCCTCATCCTCTTCCTCCGGACATACAAAAAGCATCTCCGATGCCATGTCCTCTCGTCTCCCTGAACGTCCCAGACGCTGTACAAAGCTGGACGCACTATACGGTGCACCGAGCTGAACCACACGTTCCAGTTCGCCCAGATCGATGCCCAGTTCAAGCGTGACCGTTGCCGCAGCAACCGCAGGCCCCGATCCAGTGCGTAGGGCAGCTTCCGTCTCTTCCCTCAGCATAGCCGAGATACTTCCATGATGCACATGGAACACATCACGCTCTTGCCTGCGAGCCGCGACCCGCCGCATCTCAAGAATGGTGACTTCAGCATCCGTTCGGCTGTTGGTGAAGATCAACGCTTTTTTACGATGTGTGCTCTCATAGATGAAGTCGTAGTACGCTTTACGTGCGTTATGAAGCTGCTCCGCCTGTTCCTCATCCTGTGCATCTGGAAAAGAGAAATGTTCCACCCGCAGTCGCAGCTTGCGACCGCCCGGGGAAGAGACCACATCCACCCCCTGCTGCGTTCCCGCAGCAAGCCAAGAAGTAGCCGCATCATAGTCACTAAGTGTAGCGGACAAGCCCACTCTTCGCGGTGCACAGCCAGCCATACGCTCGATTCTGGCAAGTTCGCTGAGTACTTGAATACCTCGATCTGCTCCCATAAAGGCATGCACCTCATCGATGATGACATATCGCAAGTCATGAAACAGCGCCGGGATTGCATTCGGTCGATTCATGAGCAGACCTTCCAGCGATTCTGGCGTTATCTGGAGCACACCGGACGGATTTTTCATCAGTTTTGTTTTCTCCGCCTGAGGTACGTCCCCGTGCCAATGCCAAACCGGAATATTTCCTTCGGATAACAGATCCTTAAGACGTTCGAATTGATCATTAATCAGGGCTTTCAGAGGTCCAATGTACAAAATACCAACCGACTTGGAAGGCCGTTCATACAGCTCGGTCAATGCAGGAAAAAAAGCCGCCTCCGTTTTGCCGGAGGCCGTTCCCGCCGCAATCAGCATATGATGCGGGGTATGAAAACAGATATTGCAGGCCTCAATCTGAGCAGGACGAAGAGATTCCCATCTTTTTTTATATATAAATTCCTGAACAAACGGAGCCAGCCGATAGAACGGATTATCACTCATAATTCAAACTCCGCCAGAAAGTCGTCCAGATCATCTGTATTCGCGGAAGCATCTGTCCCTTTACCCGTTTCCTGAGGTTTGGCAACCCGCTCGCCAAGTAATTGAGTATAAGTCACTTCAGGATTCTGGTGTAACGTATGCAGCACATCCATAAAGTCGCGTACCACTTCACGCGTGGTCAGCAATTCATCCGCACCCAGCCGGTTCACCGCCGTTTGCATAAAATCAACCAATTGTTCATCCGTCAGACTTGCGCTGTATCCAAAATGTAGGGCATGAATCTGCCGCAGCTTCTGAAGTAAAATCAGAATCTCTTCATGCGATAACATCGCCAGCTTCAGGATCGGACCTGTGTAATTCGCATACGCTTTGGCTGCATAACGACCATCAATAAGCCTGGAGCGAAGCGCTTCATAGCTGTATAATCCGCGCCGTTCATCCTCCACAAATTGCGGCGTACCACCTACAAATATGCCCAGGTGCTCCGCCTTGCCCTGCATCGTATCATTGAACATGGTCAGCAATTTCTCATAGTTGCTTTGACGGGAGATACTGTTTGTAATTTTGTACAGATTCACCGCTTCATCAATGAACAACAACAATCCTTTGTAACCAATGCGCGCTGTGAATTCAGACCACAATTTGAAGTAGTCATACCAGTTATCATCGTCAATAATGACCCCAACAGCGAGTTCTTTTTTCGCTTCCGTTTTGGTTGCAAATTCTCCTCGAAGCCAGCGAAGCGCCGCCTGTTTGCGATCATCATCAGCCAGCTTGTACCCGTTCCAGTACGACGCCAGTACTTTGGCAAAATCAAAGCCGTGAACCAGATTCTGCATCTCCCCCGTCACCGCATAGATCTGCTTCTCTACTTCCAGCGGCAGAGCGGGATCATCCGGGCGCAAGTTCTGACTCTGCATCGTGGACTGTTGCAACCCTGCGATCCATTTTTGCAAAATCGGCTCCAACGCTCCCCCATCCGGGCGTGTGCGTGTAGACAGACGAGTCATCAGTTCGCGATATGTCGCAAGTCCCTGCCCTTTGGTTCCCACCAATCGACGCTCAGGTGACAGATCCGCATCCGCAACAACGAAGTCACGATCCATCGCATAGTTACGAATCATTTGCAAAAGAAAGCTTTTACCGCTGCCGTAACGACCCGTAATGAGTTTAAACGCAGCGCCTCCCTCGGCGATATTATCCATATCCCGCAAGATGGCTTCCACTTCCGGTTTCCGACCAACAGCAATCTGCTCCAGTCCAATTCGTGGGACAACACCAGCTGTCAATGAATTTACAAGCGCGGTGGTCAGCCGCTTTGGTATTTTAAGTTCTGTCACTGCGTATCACCTCTTCACATGTTCGAACACATCTATATAATCAGGAACAATCCGATCACCATCAATCAGAAGATCACCGATCGTTTCCATAGCCACATCATTAATTTCATCCAGCAGAAGCGTAGGCATCGTTCCATATTGCTCAGCCAGACTCATCAGCTCCGTATCTGGACTTGCGCCAAGTAGAACATGAATCGTTTGCACCTGTTGAGGGGAGAGTTCCTTGGCAAAGAGCAGCCATTCTTCATCAAGATCAGCCTCAGCAGACTCGTCCCACTGCAACCTAATCGATTCTACTTGAGCTCCTGTTGCAATCTCTACTGCGCATGGCTCCGACTCCATAGAACCTTCAGTTGGAGTGATCTCATTCCTTGCTTCCAGTACATCGAATGGATTACTTGTAACATTTGCGCTATTAACCTCTTCATCCTTCACTTCAGAAGGGTGATCATCCTCAATTGTAAGCGCCAATCGCACGTACTCACTTTCCTGCTGTAACGATGCCAATTTCTCTGTATCAATCCGAATCATCGGTTGTTCCACGGACTTCGCCTGTTCGATCGCGTATGTTTTGTCCAGGTATCGCTCAATCAGATTTGCAAGTTCGGGTTCAAGAGTCTGTCCTCGCAATCTGCCTCTGAATCCGAGCAGTTCACGAAGTTTATTTTCAGTACATCGATAGATCCGCGTAACCATCTGCACAAATTCAGCCTGTTCACCTATGGGCATATATCTGAACGATACCGATCTTCCATAGATCGAATCATCATAGACTGCTTTGCGAAACAGAATGCGCTCCATCGTGCGTTCATCGTTAGGATCACACTCAGGCAACAGTCCAACTTGTCGCGTACGTTCCAGGTACGAATCAACCAAGGCCACGACCCGCGGGATGTACTGCTCCATCACTTCTTTGCCGCCATCTCTGTAGAATTTACTGAGCGTAATATCGTAATCATAGTATCTTTGGAGCATATTCAGCGATATATCCGATACATTATCCTGTAAAATACGTTGCAGCTCCCTATCCAGCATCTCTGCTGGCAGGTATCCGCCCGAAAGGCCCATGACCTCGGATAAGGACATCTCCATCTGATGGACCAGCACATAATCGACCATCCACTCTTGCATATATATATTTAATTGGGGCAGCCGTTCACGGTAGTTCACCCATAGCTGCTTTAATTGATCATAACCATCCTGAGGATTCTGCCAGCCAATGCCGTTAATTAACTCGTATATATGAACAAATAGATAGGACAGATCGGTATCCGGGTATCTCCCCTGACGTACTTCCTTCCTCCAAAACATATACCACTTGCGCTGGGCTTCATTCATCACGCCATACGTTGGCCAGTAACTCATAAAGGGAACCCACGGGGATACATCCCCCTCCACCTCTGCCCACTGCTTTGCTTCCTCTACAAAACGTTTCTCTGAGGACAATATCCCTCCACGATGCTGCATCGTATCATGTGCAGACTGCACAATGGTTGAACGATCGGGAACCGGAACCGCTGCTGTTTCAGGTTCTTCACTCAGATCTATCTCCATAAATTCCAATTGTCTTGAGTTGTCTTTCATAGAACGTTATCTCACCCTCCTCCAAGACAGAATACGAACAAGTGTATCCATAGGGATCATTATATCACTTGTCCTGTGTCTGCGGTGACGAAATTTAGACATTCCTGGACACAAAAAAGAAGGCATTTCTGCCCTCTTTTCATCATGTCTATTTAACTTTTCTCCGTCCTCTCCGTTAGGTGTAAATGTATTGTTTCAACTTATATAGGTTCCTTTTAATATATGAAAAAAGTCCGCCCTACGTATTAATCCATTGATCTAATAGTCGGAAAGTCTCTGATGCACTATGCACCATGTTGTCATGATCTTCTGGAGCACTGATGGACTGCTGCAGCACCCCCGTAAACTCGCTCCATCTTGTTCTTGTCTCTGAGCCGTAAGCATTGAAATATTCCAATCCACGATCAGCCTCAATGGGCAGGAACTGCGACAAACGCTTGGTCATGATTTGTCCACCGTTCGTGGACCCCTCAATTACATACAGGTATCCAAACAAACGGGCAGGTGTTGAAATATCCGGCAGTTCTTCACAGAGCGGAAGTTGGCTGATCTCTTCTTCACTGGCACCCAGATTTCGTAAATCTTTTTCCAACAGTCCAGCCTTGCCTCTAATCTCAATATCCAGTCCCGTACTTTCCCAGAAAGGCTGTTGTACAGCCTGATCCTCCAGCGGTTTCAGGAATCCATAAAATTTCTCTAAATATGTTCTATATTCTTCTATAGTCACAGTTTGATTCATAATGGCTTTTGCATAAGGGTTCTGTTCTACTTGTCTGTGATAATGAGCTGTCTCGCTCTTCAGACGTTCCATAATAGTTGTTGCTGTCATCCCTAGTTATCCCCTTTCACAATCTGTTTTATTGTTGCAAATGAATGCTTATCCTCAATTAATTCTCATTGTGCCTTAAAATAGAACTACTTGCGCTGCACTCAGCTCCATTTAATACAAACAAGGCTCTATGTAAGTATACTTATTCTTGTTTGAGAAAACTATATGAATCCGTCATTGTTTCACGTTAGATTATTTCCCGCATTGTTATGATAACTAGTTATAATTCATAGGATAAAAAAATAAAAAACGACCCCTGACGTCATGTTTGTCAGGAATCGTTTGATATAAAGATGATTTATTTGTTTATTTGTTTATGGGATCGGACCCCGAACCCCAGTTTTTTAACTTGTGTAATAGACTGATTAGAGCCGGAAGCAAGATTGGAAGCATGACAAAACTTAGCAAAACCAATCCGATGATGACAGAAATAGCTACTTCAATCAGTGTAACAACACCGGAAGGAATTAGTGCGGCGAAGGTACCTCCCAATATTACTGCCGCGGAGATCACGACCCCTCCTATATTACGGGAAGCTTCCGTAATTTTATGAATTGGATCTCCTTCAATCTCACGATATTTCATCATGAGGAAGATACTGTAGTCCACACCAAGTGTAACAATCATGATCAGACTGAAGAAAGGAACGTTCCAGCTCAGATAGTCAACGCCAAGCGGGCCAACCATCAGCAATTCATTCAGACCAAGGGCCACATAATACGTCAGGAATAACGCACCTATAATGATTACAGTCTGCCAAAACGAACGAATAATGAACAAAAGTATCAATCCAATTCCAATCAGCATGATCATGGATGTCCGAATCAGATCACCTCCGGATAATTCTTTCATATCCAGGTTCTGTGACGGTATGCCGCCCAATGCCACTTTCGCCTCACTCAAATCCGTGCCAACCAAAGCCGTTTCCAACTGCTTGTTAAGATTTTGAACAACATCCATCGCTTCTTTCGAATATGGATTATCGGTCAAAATGATGGAGATTTCCGCTGTCTTCCGATCCGAAGACATATACATGTCGAGCGAACTTAGAAACTCTTCTCCTTTTAATACCTCTTCTGGAATGTAGAAGCTTTTCGCAGCATCAGACTGGCCAAGATGACCCAAATAATCTTCGGCATCACCAAGACCCTTCGACACATCTGAGAGTCCTTTTGTACTTTCGGTCAATCCGGATTTCAACTCACCCATTTTGTCCTGCAAATCGTTCAGACCGCTTAACAACTGACTCTGTCCTTCATTAATCTGACCCAGCCCATCTTTCACTTCCAATGTTTTACCCGCTATCTGCTTGGTTCCATTGGCTCCAGTCGCCAAACCTTTGGATAGCTCGCCAGCACCGTCTTCAAGCTGATCGACACCTACAGCAACCTGAGTCAGACCGCCACTAATTTGAGCCATTGACTCGTTGGCTTCCTTGAAAGAAACCATAGCCCCATTGTACTGCTGCATCAACGGGTCCAACTGTGTGTATAACGCGTTCAGTTCGGTTTGAGCCGCTTGAGAAATACTAATCACTTGTACAGCATCTTCTTCTTGTTGTAACTCAGGATGATTCGCAATTAGACGGGTCATGCTGCCTTCGATCTGAGCATAGGCATCAAGCGCTCCCTTAATGGCTGTCTTGATGCTTGTGAAAGTACCACTAAAGGAACCAAATCCCTGTTCAAGTTGCGTATACCCTTTTTGCAGATCACTGGCACCTTTAGACAGGACTCCAACCTTTTCTTTAAGGGTAGTAAGTCCGTTTTTCAACGTCTCTGCCCCTTCTTTCCCATTATTCAGCCCATCAGATACCTGATTCATGGCGTCTCCCAATGCATTTACTCCAACTTGCAACCGGCTTGTCCCGTCAATCAACAGCTGTACGTTACTTAAATCATTTGATGATTGAAGCTGTCCAGCTGCAGAGGACAAACCTTCCTTAATTTCGCCCACACCATCGTTTGCTTTACCAATACCCTGATTAAGCTCCTCTGCTTGATCGTTAATATACAACTCTTTAATTTGGACTCCAGTTGGTCGAGTGACACTGTAAACCTCAGAGACACCTTCCACCTTGGACATCTTATCCGTCAGATCATCCAGTGCCTTCAGCAATGCCTGATTGTCCATTGCCTGCTCGGATTGCACAACCAATGTTGTTGGCGCTGAGAATCCTGGTGCATAATGCTCCATAATAAGATTAATCCCCTGTTTGGAATTGTAGTCATTATTGACTTCAAACAGGTCATTATAACTTAGTCGATTACTGTAACTGAATAATAAAGGAACACTAATCACCGCAACCAGAATGATTGCCAGGAAAGGTCTTCGTACCGATTGGCGGGATAAAAATCCCCACAGTCGGCTGTCCGCATGGCCTTCGAATTTTTTCGATGGCCAGAACATTTTTTTGCCCATGACAACCATGAAGAACGGGTTCAACGTATTGAGGACGATAATGAGAACCGCTACTGCGATCGCCACCGCTGAGGTTGCCTGATATAACTGAAACTTGGCAAGCATGAGTGCAAGAAACCCGATGAATACAGCGATGCCGCTATACAATACGGTTCTGCCTGCTGTTTTAAATGTCGTTTTGGTCGCAAGAATCACATCGCCATCTTGTCTACTTAGTTCCTCCTTGAATCTGGTATATAACAGGATATTATAATCCGTCCCAATACCAAAGAGGATAACGACCATAAATATCTGAGTAAAGTTCGAGAACGGAAAGTTAAACCAATCTACAAGATATCCCACAATAGCTAATGAAACAACGTAAGATATACCTACCGTGAGCAGTGAAATAACAGGTATGATCGGCGATCTAAAAATAATAATCAGGATAACGAGGATGAAAATGATCGCGATAATCTCTGTTTTCTGCACACCGTCTTCAATCGATTTACCAAAATCATCATCGATCAGGTCAGCTCCCGTCAGATATGTATCCACATCAGGGATGGCTGTAGATTCTTTTAATAGACTAATCACTTCCGAAAGAGGAATATTCTCATCTATAGTGACGGTGATTTGAGTCAGGATCGTGGTTTGGTCCTCGGATATAAGCCGATCGGCTTGCTCTTCACCATCCAGATGGCTTGTGATCGTCTCAATATTCAGTTGCTTTTTCTGATTTTTCAGGTTGGATAAAACGGATTCGATCTCCGTCTTTTGCTGGTTCGTTAATGCTTGTGTATCTTCTCCACTATTAAATACAGCAATGATGGAATAAGTATTCCCGCTATCCTTATCCATATCTTTCAACATAATCGCAGCAACCTGGCTTTGTGCCGTTTCAGGAATTGAAATCTGTCCTTTTTCTTTTACCAGTTGACCAAAATCAGGCATCGCCACTACAGAAACGAGAGTAATGAGTATCCAAAAAATCAGGGAAATCGTTCTGGGATTCCTAAGTTTATTCATGATTTATCTTCACACACCTTATGTCTAGTATAGGAATGAATATTCATTCCGTTTATGTTGTAAAAAAGGCCAATAGAATCAATGGACTCTAATGGCATTCCACAGGCACTCCTCAAGCTGGTTCATTAGCTCCGGCGTCGCTTCCAGGAGACCTTTGTTAAAGTGTTCAAACAAATGTATGAAAGCACCGTAAACTATATTCATTAAAGCTTCTGTAGGCAGTATAAGAATGGCTCCTTGCTGCTGCCCCTTATGTATGCATTCATTCAGAAACCCCATAAATTCATTGACACTTTCCTTGCTTTCATCGTGAAAATGCAATGCATTACCCGTAGAATTAATAAACTTTAGGCGATCCGGGTCGGACTCTGCGAACTTGAACAATCCACGAAAAATATGATGAAACTGGTCTCGTACAGGTATCGGCTCATTCGGAAATCCCTGTTTTAAGGCATCAAGAAACTCCCTGATACTTTTCTGAAAAAGTTCATTCAACAATACTTCCTTGTTTGTAAAATAACGGTAAATAGTGCCTGCCCCCACCTGAGCCGAATCAGCAATCATCGGCATGGTTGTTGCATCGAATCCCCGCTGGGCAAAAAGCGTTAAAGCAGCTGCAAAAATATCATCTTTTTTGCTGCTTTTAGCCATGTGGCTATCCCTCCTTTATATAGGAATGAACGTTCATTCCGTTATGTTTGATTAGTATAACTCCTTTTGTCACTTCAAGCAAGACCTTTCTATTCTACTGTTTATTCTTCAAAATGATACAATAACAATAAAATCTATTATTTTGGAGGACTTATGTTCATGAATATAACCATTCAAGACATTATACAGTATCTCACAGCCCATGTAGAGTTACCGGAGAACACGGTAGATCGGCTGATTACTGGCTCGTCCGACCAAACGGTCACAGGTGTGTTTGTTACTTTTATGCCCACTCAACATGTCATTGAACATGCCATACAACGTGGGGCCAATCTAATTATCGCTCATGAATCCCCCTTCTACAACCATCACAGTCATACCGATTGGTTAGCCAATGATCCAGTTTATGAAACTAAAAAAAGCTTGATCAACGAAGCAGGCATTTCCATCTATCGATGTCATGATATCATCCACCGCTTCCAACCAGATGGCATTACCGAAGGACTGATTCAGGCCTTGGGGTGGTCCTCATATGTGGAACAACGACTAGCGGAAGCAGACATTCTTTCTTTTCCGGAAGGACGCACCGCCCAAGCTATTGCTCACCATGTGAAAAGTTCCCTGGGCATCGATTATGTACGGGTTGCAGGCAATGCGGAAATAGTCTGTAGACGCGCAGCGGTACTGGTAGGTTTTCGTGGTAATGGACATGTGACGATTCCTTTGATTCAGAATGAGCAATTGGATCTCATCATTGCAGGAGAAGGATTCGAATGGGAGACACCGGAATATATCCGTGATGCTGTGCAACAAGGCAAGTCCAAGGCACTGATCATGATGGGACATGCCGAGAGCGAGGCTTCGGGAATGAAGCTATTAGCAGACAGGTTGGCAGAACGTTTTCCCAAATTGTCTGTTCGTTTTGTAAACGAGAAGCCTGTGTACACCGTGATCTAATAGGATCATTGGATTTGTATGGAGAGGATCTTCTAGCTGATTGCTTCTAATCTCATTGCCTTTCCTACCCCGGAGCTTTGGCTACTTTCTATGCTCCGGGGTACGCTGGGCAGACTCTCGTTTCATTTCTTGGACAGCTACCGAACCTGACACACTCTATTTAGCGAATATTTGCCGATTTTCAAAAGTAATGAATCGTTGACACCCTATGCCTCCATTCCCCCTGTTTTACCGCCCATTTCTACCCAACATAGCCCATTTAACGTCGCTGAGATTTGTTAGATTTCTCAATTCAATCGAATCAGTACAACAAGGTGTCACTAGTTCGTTAGATTATGATGAAAAATGAGTACTGAGCACATATGCCACGCATCTTTTCATGCCCCCCATCTGGATTTCCCGAGTTCTTTATTGTACTCTAAATGCTGTGACTTCAAAGCTCAGGACATTTGTCCTTGGCGTTCAGAGTCAATTTATCATTTAATAATAGAAGTCGAAGTGATTGAATAAGGAGCGTACATATGAGAGGAATTATTTTTGCATTACTGGGCGGCGCGTGTATCACGCTCCAAGGTGTTGCCAATACTCGGATTAGCACCGACATGGGCACATGGCAGGCCGCTACGATTACACAACTGACGGGATTCATCTTAGCGGCGCTGATCCTAATCTTTGTTAGAGACACCAACCTTCAAGGACTCAAACAAGTAAAACCTATGTACTTGGCTGGAGGTGCTTTTGGCGCCGTCATTATTTTCAGCGAAGTGACAGCAATTCAGCAAATTGGGGTTACATTCACGATCTCGGCCCTGTTGATTGCTCAGCTGTTCCTGACTTTTCTGGTAGATAGTAACGGATGGTTCGGCGTGGTGAAACAAAAGATGAAACTGCCGCAATTTCTGGGCATTGCCTTAATGGTGACTGGTGTCATTATTATGAAACTATAGTTTTTGGAGAAGGATTGAACATATCGTCGGGGGTGAATAACAGCGTGCAAGAGATCCATAACGAGCAACAATTAATGCAGTATCTGAAGCAATATCAACTCGAAACTGTATTTCACGAGTCCCTGCGTACACATATGACGTTATGCCACTTTGAGAAGTGTGAACTGATCTGTCGTGAAGGGGAAACTTCCGAATATTTGTACGTACTGGTCGAGGGTAAAATCAAGATTTTCACCACCTCCGCTCAGGACAAAACGCTGGTGCTTTGTTTCAAAACACCGCTTGAAGTTGTCGGTGACATAGAGTATGTCCGTGAAAGCGATATTGTTAATACGGTTCAGGCCGTGTCACCTGTGGTGATGCTTCGCATTCATTATCAATGGCTCGCTGAGCTTGCCAGCGATTATGCACCTTTACTTAAATTTTTGCTTAAAATCATCTCTCACAAATTTTACATTGACTCGAACTTTTCCAATTTCAACCTGATGTATCCCGTTGAGGTTCGTCTAGTCAGCTACCTGCTCTCCATCTCAACAGAAGAAGCGGGCAACGTCGTTCATGAAGAGCTGGACGCGTTCAATCTGACCGACATCGCGAATCTGATCGGCACCAGTTACCGACACCTGAACCGGGTCATCCAGAAGCTCTGTGCAGACGGGTTAATTGAACGACATCAGGGATTGATTATGATCAAGGATCGAGTGGGTCTAAGGGAAATAGCAGGTCACAACATTTATGAATAAGGAGTTTGACAACCATGTTAATCACAGGTATTTCGCTTGCACTACTGGCAGGTGCACTTGTCAGTCTGCAAACGATTTTTAATAGCAAAGTCAATGAACGCACCGGTTCATGGTCCACAACAACGATGGTGCTTTTCACCGGATTTATTGCATCTTTCCTAATCTCTCTGCTGGTAGAGGGCAAGAATACATTCAGCTTTCAGCATATGCAGCCCTGGTACTGGCTCAGCGGAGCCATCGGCGTTGGCGTGGTCTTCTGTCTCGTGCAAGGGATGAAGCTGCTTGGTCCCACATATGCCATCTCGATCGTGCTAACATCCCAACTGAGCTTTGCCCTATTGTTTGATTCCATGGGATGGCTCGGTCTGGAGCAAATTCCTTTTTCGTGGAATCAACTGCTAGGTGTAGTTGTCATTGTCGGCGGAATTGTGTTATTCAAGTTCGGTGGAAGTAAATCGGAAAAATCAGAGCAGTCCCCTGGAACACTTCAGTCTGACTCATAAACAAACAAAAAAAGAGTGTCCGTCCAATCCCGTAGATTGGTCAGACACTCTTTTTATACAATCAAACCACATATCGTTTCGTTATCTTAAACGAACTCTACGTTATGGTAGACTTGCTGAACATCTTCAAGGTCCTCAAGCGCATCGATCAGTTTCTCGAACTGAGCTTGTGCATCCTCTGGAAGTTCAATATGGTTTTGCGCAAGCATGGTCAGCTCGGCTACTGTGAACTCAGTAACACCCGCAGCTTTGAATGCTTCCTGTACAGCGTGGAATTGATCCGGTTCTGCATATACAATTACAGCTTCGTCTTCGTCCACAATATCACGTACATCCACATCTGCTTCAAGCAGAAGTTCCAGTACTTCCTCGGAGTTTTTGCCTTCTATACCGATAACCGCTGTTGGATCAAACATGTAAGCAACAGAACCACTGACACCCATGTTGCCAGCGTTTTTGTTAAACGCAGAGCGCACTTCAGGCGCTGTACGATTCACATTGTTAGTGAGTGCATCAACGATGACCATCGCACCATTCGGTCCGAAGCCTTCATAACGCAACTCTTCATAGTTCTCATCCCCGCTACCTTTTGCTTTTTCCATCGCACGATCAATGATGGCTTTGGGTACATTATACGTTTTGGCACGTTCCAGCACGACTTTCAGTGCACGGTTCGCTTCCGGGTCCGGTTCGCCCTTCTTGGCAGCTACATAGATCTCAACGCCGAATTTAGCGTAGACCCGGCTCGTGTTTGCATCTTTTGAAGCTTTCTTTTCCTTGATATTATTCCACTTACGACCCATATCGTTTCCGCTCACTTTCAACATTTAATCTGCTTTCTACTATGCCATTATATCTTGTTGAGCGTACTTCAACAAGTTAATACACACGAAATAATGGGAATAACTGCGGTGATTATCCATCTCCATTTGAAGATTAGCTTCAGTTTATCCTCTCATAAATCTCTCAGCAGCAACTAACGTTACCTCTATTCACTCCATATATAGCAGACAAGAAGCACCCCATAAAGGAATGCTTCCGCCCTAAATCAGTCCTAATTTCAGTTATCTTACTCGGTCAATTAAGCGTGAAATTGTCGACCATCCAACACTTCAGGAACATAACCCGCACGAATGACAAAGTCTCCGAAATGTTCCCCTTCATTGCGCTCCTTGGCATACTGATTCACCATTGGAGTTAACGTGTCCAGAATCTCAGTTTCACCAATGTTTTCTTTGTACAGCTTATTCAAGCGATGTCCAGTGAAGCTGCCACCGAGATACATATTGTATTTCCCTGGTGCTTTACCGATAAATGAAATCTCTGCCAGCATCGGTCTTGCGCATCCGTTCGGGCAACCGGTCATGCGAATGACAATCTCTTTGTCTCTCAGCCCGGCTTCGTCCAGTACAGGCTCCAGTTTGTCGATCAGGGACGGCAAGTAACGTTCGGACTCAGCCATTGCAAGGCCGCAGGTCGGAAACGCAACACAAGCCATCGAACTTCTGCGCAGCGCAGAGTAATGTGCCCCATCAGTCAAGTTATATTGCTGAATCAGTGCTTCAATCTTTTTCTTTTTCTGGCTACTAATATTACCGATGATTAGATTTTGGTTCGCAGTCAGACGGAAATCACCCGTATGCACTTTGGCAATTTCACGTAAACCCGTCATGAGCGGATAACCATCAACATCCTTTACACGACCATTCTGAATGAACAGCGTGTAGTGCCATCTGCCATTATTACCTTTTACCCAACCATATCGATCTCCGTTAGTCTCAAAATGATATGGACGTGCCGCATCCAGTTTCCATCCCAGACGGGTGGTCAGCTCTTCGACAAACCACTCCACACCACGATCATCCAGCGTATATTTGAAACGAGCATGTTTACGAACTGCACGATCTCCATAATCACGCTGAATCATAACTGTTTTCTCTGCAACATCAATCATTTGCTCCGGCGTACAGAAACCAATGACTTTGGACACCTGAGGATACGTTTTGGCGTCACCATGAGACATCCCCATGCCGCCTCCTACGGAAACGTTGAAGCCTTGCAACTTGCCGTTCTCCACAATAGCAATAAAGCCAAGATCCTGTGAATAGACGTCCACATCATTGGATGGTGGTACAGCAATACCGATTTTGAACTTCCGTGGCAAATACACTTTGCCATAGATTGGTTCAACTTCTTCGTCCGAGTCCTGGGAATCAACCACTTTCTCTCCGTCCAGCCACAGCTCATGATAAGCCCGGGTGCGAGGGTCCAAATGATTGCTCACCTGACATGCCCACTCATACACTTCAGCATGCACATCAGATTGATTCGGATTCGGGTTACACATCACGTTACGGTTTACGTCACCACATGCAGCCAGTGTGCTTAACAACGAATCGTTCACTTCGCGAATGGTGTTTTTAAGATCCCACTTCAGTACGCCATGCAGTTGGAAAGACTGACGTGTAGTCAGACGAATCGTCTCATTCGCATATTTATGCGCTACCCGATCCATCATCAACCACTGCTCCGGGGTTACAATCCCACCGGAAGCACGCACACGTAACATGAATTGGTATGCAGGCTCCAGCTTGGATTTGTGACGCTCGTTACGCAGGTCACGGTCATCCTGCATATAACTACCGTGGTGTTTCATCAGACGGTTGTCGTCCTCTGGAATAGCCCCCGTGATACGATCAGCCAACGTTTCGGTCAGACTTCCGCGCAAGTAATCACTTTTGATCTTTATATCTTCCACATCGCTATTCGTGCGCTGTGGGTTAAGTAAGTTATTATAAACCATGCTGCTTTCTCCTCTCGTCTCTGCGGGATGGTGCAATCCGGCTGGGCCGGTGATTAATAGACGTCCCGCTGATAACGTTTCTCCTGCTGTAACCGTGTCAGATATTCCGATGCCTGCTCAGGCGATAAACCGCCTTCTTGTTCAAGAATCGTGGTGAGCGCAGCATGCACATCATGTGCCATTTTTTTCTCGTCACCACAGATATATACGCTTGCACCTTCCTGAAGCCACTGGTACAGTTCTTTGCTGTGTTCCAGCATGCGATGTTGTACATACACTTTCTGTTCCGTATCACGTGAAAAGGCTACATCCATCTTCGTGAGCACACCATCTTTGAGCCAACGTTGCCATTCCGTCTGGTACAAGAAGTCCGTGGCGAAATGCTGATCTCCGTAGAACAGCCATGTCTTGCCCTCTGCTCCTGTCTCTTCACGCTCACCAAGGAAAGATCTGAACGGCGCCACACCTGTACCTGGGCCAACCATGATGATCGGTGTATCCGGGTTCTCAGGCATCTTAAAATTCGGGTTATGCTGTATATATACAGGCAAGGTGTCGCCAGCTTCGATTCGTTCAGCCAGATGTACCGAGCATACACCGTAACGTTCTCTGCCACGTGCTTCATAACGTACCGAACGAACAGTAAGATGAACTTCATCCGGGAAAGACTTCGAACTACTCGCTATGGAGTATAGACGTGCCGGAATTTTGCGAAGAGCAGCTACAAATTCTCCGGCAGGAATCCCTTTCAGACTATAATCATGAACCAGATCCAGCAGATCACAGCTATTCATGACCGTGCGGAATTCGGAATCATCTGCGAGTAACGCTGTCAGGCCACTCCCAGGATTCAGTTTCGCAAGTTGTTCCACGACCGGTTTCGTCACAGCTGTAATTTCAAAATAACGCAGCAACGCTTCTTGCACAGATGCCTGATCGCCATTTTTATTCACGGTCACGCGTTCATCGGCATTCCATCCCATGGCTGCAATCAATTCATCTACAAGGCGCGGATGATTCTCAGGGAATACCCCAAGGCTGTCACCTGGCTCGTAATCCAGGCTGGAACCTTCCAAAGACAACTCAATGTGGCGTGTTTCACGGTCCGATCCTCTGCCATTCAGATTGAGATTCTCCAACACTTCAGCCTTGAATGGATTCGTGCGATCATATTCGGATTCCCCGCCGCTCACCGCAGCTGTAACAGCCTCCGTGGTTACCGTACTCGCAGCAGCAGATGTACTGCTTAAGGATGCCAGTACTTCATTCATCCACTCTGCAGCTGCTTCATCAAAATCAACATCACAGTCCACACGCGGTACAAGGGCTGTACCACCCAATTCCTGCAATCGTTTATCGAAGTCCTTACCTGTCTGACAAAAGAACTCATAGGAGGTATCTCCCAGAGCCAACACCGAGTAACGAAGTCCTTCAAGCTTCGGAGCCCGTTTGCTGTTCAGGAATTCATGCAGCGGAATCGCATTATCCGGTGGTTCGCCTTCGCCATGCGTACTGACGATGATGAGGAGATTTTCAATTTTCTTGAGTCCGTTCGGTTTGAAATCTCCCATCGATGACAACGTTACCTGAAGACCTTGCTCTTCAAGTTTCTTGGCCAGCTTTTTCGATAGGCCACTGGAATTCCCGGTTTGTGAACCAAAAAGCACGGTAACTTCCCGGGATACTGGCGGAGCACTGACAGGTGCAATACCTGTAGTTGGTGCAGCCTGTACCAGGTTAGCTGGAGCTGTTATAGTCGCGCTTGTCTGAATTGCTGCAATATATCCGCTCAACCAAGTACGTTGTCCATCGGTCAATGTAGGAATAAGACGATTAAGCAGTTCAACTTGTTCTTGATTAAAAGGGCTGTTTGTCACTTGAAGTTCCACTGTTTGCCACCTCGCGCATTGCTTCGATTTTAATTCCGACTAAAATCATCACATTAATTTAATTTCTTCTCTCTAAAACCTAACACACCGGGTGTTGAGGGTCAATTTCAATGATTTTATAGCATTTATCAGTTTCGCTGATAAAGGACAAAAAACAACAAAAACCCTCCTTTTTAAATCAAGGAAGGTTTTGTTTTATTTTTAATTTGGCGGCCAGCTCAAGTTGAAGTTGAAAGTGGAATATAGTCACTAAAATGATCTCCTAGCACTCTGCTTTTATCTCCGTATACTCTGTCCAAGTGATTCTCTCCCCATAGACATATGCGGTCAATGATGTCCTGTAGAGTCAAGCCGTACTCTGTCAGCTCATACTCTACCTTGGGCGGAATCTGAGGATGAATGATCCGATGGATGATTTCATTCTTTTCCAGTTCACGCAGCTGCTGGGTTAAGACCTTCTGGGTAATGCCAGGAATGGCTCTGCGAAGTTCGCTTGTTCGTTTTTTACCTGATATCAGCTGATGTAGAATAAGAATCCTCCATTTTCCACCGACCAATTCCAGCATCGCCTGCACACCACTCTCATATTTTTTCATTTCTTGTTCCACTTGTACTCCCCCATAATTCACATATATGTATATCCGTTATTAAAAGTAACCGAAGAACCCCAAAGTATCTACAGCACTCTCAGGTGCGTACTTCTCAAGAAGATGTCATGAAACTTATAATAACATTGGTCAGAATGTTTAACCAAAATAAAAAGAAAAAAGGATGGTTACTCCTACATGAAAGTTAAACTGGTCGTTACTCACCCAAGACAGGATTCCCTAACATTTGCCGTGATGAATCGTTTTATAGAAGGTATGCAGGAGAATTCCCATGAAATCGATATCCTCGATCTATATCATGACGGATTCGATCCCCTATATCGTGTAGAAGATGAGCGAGACTGGCAAAATCCCGATAAACAGCATGCTCCTGTGATTCGCAAAGAGCTGGATCGTGTGCTTGCGGCTGATGCCATTGTATTTGTTTTCCCGATCTGGTGGTACAACGTTCCCTCCATGCTCAAAGCTTATCTGGACAAGGTATGGAACATGGGGCTGCTGAACAAGGCAAACTCCAAAAAGGCACTGTGGATTGCACTAGCTGGAGGAACGGAGGCTTCATTCCATAAATACGACTATTACAACATGATTTCCAATTATCTGAATAACGGGATCGCGGGTTATGCAAGAATGCAGGAATCCCGAGTCGAATTCCTCTATGAAACCATATCAGAATCCAAAGAACATATCGAAGGCTTGTTGGAACAAGCGTATCAAATCGGCAAACATTACAATTAACAATTCGAAGACATTACAGATAACAACTGCAGAACGATAGGAGGTTACTCGTTCGTTGAGTAAATGACTTTTCGCCTATGGCTGGCGTACAATCAAGAAGGCTTACTCCAACCTGGGTTTCAGTTCAGAGTAAGCCTTCTTTTTCACACGCTACGATTCTGGTGTATCATCATTTATTCCATACCAGTTTGCTCATCAACGCATATAACAACGTAGCCGATTCGGCTCGGGTCGCTTCGGCAAGTGGTTTCACCTCACCATTGTACCCGTGGGCGATGCCCAGATCCACAAGTAATGCCACACTGTCCCGGGCATAGGAGCGAATCTCGGAAGCATCGCGGAAACGAGTAAGGTTATCTGTTGCAGCCGTCTCGGAGTCAACCAGTCCAGCCACCGCAAGTGCCCTCACTGTCAACGTCATCATCTCTTGACGAGTGATCGTGGACTCTGGCAAGAAGCGCCCGTCACCGGTACCACTCGTGATACCTAGCGAACGCGAAGCTGCAACTGCTTCGTAGTACGGAGCATTTTCGTTTACATCAGAGAACGCATTCCCGGAAGAAGCATTCAAACCCAGCGCAGTCATCAACCATTGCATGTATTGGCCGCGGGTCATCTCCTGTTTTGGATGTAACTGGGTGGAATCACCGCTTGCCTCAGCATCAATTACACCTCGGACAGCCAAAGCCTCCATTGCTTTCTTGGCCCACTGCACTTCTGCAAGATCTGCGAATGTCTGCTCCACAGGCACAACAGCATAATTTCCTGTGAGTGATGTGACGGAAAATACAAGCTGCCCGCTTTTTTGATCGTAGTAACTTTGCGGCAATGGGGTTGCCACACCGTTCCCGCCAATGGCAAATGCTACAATCCGATCCTGCTGAGCATTTTGTGAGGATTGGAAAGGCAGACAAAGTATTAACTGGCTTTCCGATGGCCATGGTTGACCATCCAGTTGAAGTTCAAGCTGGACTCCATATTGCGTGCCAAGCTGATCTGAGACTGTTTTTGGCAGCTCCGTTCTGACCAATCGGATTGATGCAATCCCATCACCAACGATATCCTTTGTTAACAGTGTCGCAGGAAGCTCCAACGTTCCCAGCTCTGTAACAATGTTGAACACATGTGACTCACCCTGATCTATCAAGGCAGCGGCAGGCAGAGACAATTCATATGCCGTTGCTCCCGAAACCGGCTTCAGCCGAAGTTCGACCAAGCGCTGGCCCGCATCTGTTGAGGGGGCAACTTTAAAAGCATCTTTAATCGTTGAAACATCCACGTTGGACTGCACTACACCCTTCTGATCTGACTGTCCCTGCAACTCCAGAACAGAACGGTCCTTTTCCGGTTTAGGTTGTGGTACCGCATTCTTTGCACTTGGGTTACCACTTCCTGATTGTCCGCCATTGCTGGATGAACTAGAACCATCTCCTGGATTTCCACCGGAATTGCCGCCTGGACTACCGCCCGAACCAGGGTTGCTTCCGGGGGAAGGCACAGATGGCAACACCTTCACCGTCAACGGTGCAGTCAAGGCTTTACTGTCGTCAGAAGTTCGAGTAATTTCCAACTCCAGGGTTACTGTTGTTTCCTTAGATGGTGGGACAATCGTTCCATCAGTTTGAATGACCGACGGTACCGAACTGGAAGCGATCTTCACCGTGAAACCTTGCGGCACGGAAGGGAACTTCAGTTTTTTTGCACCTGCGGAAGGCTGTTCCAATGCTGCAATGCCTGAAGCTACATTGGCAGCGCTCTGCTGAACCGTGTGCACCTGATAAGCGGAAGATTCACCTCGCACCGATTGCCCCGTCGCATCCAAAGCTTCCACTTTGTAATAATATTCTGTGCCGGGGTTCAGTTCACTGTCCGTATACTCCCTTCCATTGCCGTTATAGACCACCTTATACTCTCCTTGCTCACGATCTGAGCGGTAGAGCTTGTAGCTTGCTGCACCAAGATGAGCATCCCAGCGAAGCGTTGCGCTCGTTGAATCTAACGCATCAGCATTAAGGCCAGCACTATCATTTGCAGGTGGCGCCGCGTCAGGTTTAACGATCATAATCCAGCTAATCATCGGGTCCTGCGATGCCGTATTGCGCACGGTCAACTCCAGCTTGTTGTCCGACACGCTGATGTCTTTGTGGGCTCTAACGCTGGCAGGTGTAAAAGAAACTGCACCGGTATTGGTGCCATTGATGATGAAATTCGCTCTGCGCGATGCATTGGTCCACGGATCGTTGAATCCGGCGTATACGTCGTATGTCCCGTTTGGCACATCAAATCTGTAGGTTAAGTCCGTGCCTTTAGGTGAATTGCTGACATTTCCACCGTTCAGATAACGTACGGTCGAGAATATATCCCCGCCATTCGAACCGGATGCCAGTGCATCTGCGCTGACATAACCCCAATTACGTCCCTCAGCCGGAGCGTACATCTGATCGGCCGTTCCCGGGTTGGCAAGCGTTCCTTTCATATAAGCACCCATGAGGCTGTAATCAGCCGTTTCGTAACCTCCGCTGTTCACGAAATATAGTGTATTCTCCGGAATGACGTTTACGTGAACTGCCTGCTTTTTGTTGTTATATTCCGGTGTGGTTACCTGTAATGTGAGCGGTCCTGGCTTAGCAAAATCTTCTGCCGTCATGGCCCGGTTATCAATCGTCCATACTGCTGGCGTTGATACCAGTGCTCCACCCTCGCGCACATTCAATGTTGTTGGCAGGGATGGGACTTTGCCTAGCGCCACGGCTTCTGGCAACGGATCAGCAATATCAACCTTGCCCATCGAATTCAGCAGATCAGGTGTCCAGCTGTTATACCACTTGATCGCGATGTCGGAGCCTATTCCAAACTCAATTGGCAAGAACACGTATTTTGCAGCATCATTCGAGAAATTGCCACCATTCCACGTATCCCCCACGTAAATGAATTTGCCTTTTTCCGGGTCGACCGGAATGACGGAAGTGGTCTGTGTGCCAAATGCTTTGCCTGGATCGGGATCACTCGGCAACGTACGCACGAACGGATTGGTCTGCGTTGACCACGGGCCAAAAATGTTATCCGCAACCGTCACTTTGTTTTCGTTAGGGGCCCAGCCAGAAGCTCCGGAAGTCAAAATATAATATTTCCCCTGATACTTGAACATCGCTGGTGCTTCGCGTTGCCCTCCCGGGAACACACGCACGTAATCGACGCCGTATTCCGCCTGATAGGTGGAATCTCGTACCGGATTGCCTTTGTCATCCGTTCGTCCTTCCTTATGCCACCCTGTTACGTCACTGTAGTCTTCATTCAGTTTGGAGATATAGAGCGTCAGGTTTTCTTCGCTGGAATAGATCAGATAGCCGGTGCCGTCATCATCCTTGAACAACGTCATATCACGTGCCATACCCTTATCGGTTGGGAAGAAATCTTTCTCCCCTTCGGGAGCTCTGTCCATCCGGTAACTCTTCTGATATACAAAAGGTCCTGTTGGAGAGTCACTGATAGCGTAGCCAGCCCGTGCTTTTCCGTAGTTCGCATTATTGTTGTACGGGTCCTTGTCTCCGTCCATATGAGCCCACATCACGTATTTCTTCGTTTTGTCGTTATAGATGACCTTAGGCCGCTCAATGATCCGTCCTTTGCGGATATCTGCCCAGATATCCACGCGGTCCTCACGCCCCGCATACAATTCGGAGATCAACGGGTCATTGTCAAAATCATCCATGGATTGAAGTGTCGTTAGAGCCATGCCTCGGTCCGTCCAGTTCATCAGATCCTTGGATGAATACACACGCACACCAACAGCTGGCCAGCCGCCCTTATGATATTCGCCATACCAGTAATACGTCTCCGTCTGTTCATCATAGAAAAAGCCAGCCCCATGCGCATCAATCGGCTTCCCGTCCAGATCTGGCCACAATTGTCCTGGTGTAATGCTTGTGCGAACTGTGGCAACACCCAGCGGTGCGGATGCTGGAGAAGTTATGCCATCCACGGTCGCCTGAATGATGTAGAAATATCCTGTGCCCATCGTCAGACCGCTATCGTTAAACGTGTTTTCAATGCCACTATAGACCTGTTGATACGTACCCGTAGCACTGGTTGCACGAGACACGGTATACGTTACATCAGATCCAGGCAAGACATTCCACCCCAGAGAGATTGATGTGTCCGTCACAGCTGTGGCAGCGAACTCTGCTGGAGAGTCAATGGAGTATGTCGTGGCTTCTGCAACAGTGAATGCTGACTCACCAGCTGCGTTATAGGCTGTTACGCGATAGCTGTAGCTGGTGCCCGGCTCAAGTGCATTATCCGTGAATGTGAGCCCTTTCCCTTCGTATATCTGCTCGTATTGCTCACTGCCAGATTCGGCCCGAACCACGCGATAACCAGTTGACTTGTCCACGGCGGGCCAAGATAGCTTCACACTCGTGGCATTGAGTGCTTCGGCCTTTAATTCGCCCGGAGCCTGTGGTGCTGCGGCTGTCGTCCGAACTTCCAGCGGAGCAGTCCATAATGATTCGGTTAGGCCTCCGTATTCATAAGCGAGCCTGTAATAATACACCGTATCCCCGCTCAATCCTTCATCCATGTGTTCCAAAGTTCCGGTACTGGTTACCAGAGAATAACCGCCTTCAGGCGTAGAGGAACGGTACAAGCGATAGGCTGATGCTCCCGCGATTTCAGACCATTGCAGTGAAACCGAAGAAGCCGTCTGCTCAGCAATAGAGAGCTGAATATCGTTCCCAGGCGGTTGCTCGGCAATGGTCACGTCATCTGCATGTACCGACTGCCACTTATTCCGAATGCCCACAGTACCTGACCCGTATGTAGGATCGACCAGATCAAATACCAACCGATCGGAGCCGTTTTCCGCGATATACCCGCGAATGGTGGTACCTGATAACACCACTTTGAGCGTGTACCATGTATCTTTGGCAAAAGCATAGTCCACCGTTTTCAAAGTTGTGTCTGATCCGTTCACCCGTTTGGAGAAAACGAGTTTATTATTGGGAACCTGCATTTGAAAATAGTAAAAGTTGCTCTTATCCTGAAACCGCGGCAATATTCCCGGATACCCCTGACCGGCTCCCGTGTAAAAGCGCATGGACACGGTCATGTCCGACATGGAGTCTCCAGTAGAGATGATGCCTTCATTGGTATCGCTCTGGAAAAGCGTAAAGTTGGACGCATCTGTCGGGTCAGCGAACACTTCCCAGTTGCCTGAGCTTACGTTCCACGCGGGTGATTCCGTGAAATTCCCATCCGAAAAATCGTCCTGCAACAACGTGGCGGGTATACTGCTCAGATCGGCATACGCCTTACTCGGTAGCATCAACGGTCCCGAAGACAGCGCAAGTGTTGCTGATAACATAAATATCATGGGTTTCCTGAGTTTATCCAATGTTCATTCTCTCCTTTGGCATGAAAGATGAAAGCATGGTTCATGTATGCGCGGTGTTGTTGTTCAGCCTATCCTCAGCAACCAGTGGTCAGTAACGAGCTTTTGTCCACCTCCTTATTTTAATGGAACCGGTTTCATTGGAGTGCAAAAAAAAGACCCTTCTTCCCTTCTAAGTGCAATGATACCCATACGGAATACCGTGTTTTCTTTGCCCCTATGCAGTGAAACAGGTTTTTAATATATAAATGTAATCGCTTTCCTGAATTATATTATTGCCTTATTCAAGCTGTCAACTGTGAATTGGGCTCAAACATTTTTCGTTAAAACCACGCAAAAAAGGCGCGAGTTCTGCCTGTTTTGCAAGCAAAATTCGCGCCTTTTCTCACGCTTCGAGCTTGTTCGCAAGCTCGCACATGATTCGTAATCAAAAGCGGACTTTTTGAACAACCTCTATTTAGAATACTTTTGTTGTCCACGACTCACAGTTCCACGTCTCCGTAACGACATCACGGTAGAATTCCGGTTCGTGGGAAATCAGAAGAATACTGCCTTTGTAAGCCTTGAGCGCACGTTTCAACTCTTCCTTGGCATCAACGTCCAGATGGTTCGTCGGCTCATCGAGCACAAGCAGGTTGGTTTCATTATTGATCAGCTTACAGAGACGCACTTTAGCTTTCTCGCCACCACTCAGTACAGCTACCTTGCTCTCAATGTGTTTTGTAGTCAAACCACATTTTGCAAGTGCAGCGCGCACCTCGAATTGGGTATAGGAAGGGAACTCCTGCCAGATCTCTTCAATACATGTATTGTAGTTGGCATCCTTCATCTCTTGCTGGAAGTAACCAATCTCCAGATGTTCACCACGTTGAACGGTTCCTTCCAGAGCTTGAATTTCACCCAGAATACTGCGCATCAGCGTTGTTTTACCGATTCCGTTCGCACCAACAAGGGCAATCTTCTGTCCGCGCTCCATACGCAGATCCAGTGGTCTGGACAACGGTTCGTTGTATCCAATTACAAGACCTTTGGTTTCGAAAATGAGCTTGCCGGATGTTCTTGCATCACGGAAGTTGAACTGCGGTTTCGGTTTCTCCTTGGCGATCTCGATGACATCCATCTTGTCGAGTTTCTTCTGTCTGGACATCGCCATATTACGTGTAGCAACACTTGCTTTGTTCCGCGCTACAAAATCCTTGAGGTCAGCAATCTCTTGTTGTTGGCGTTTGTACGCCGACTCCAGCTGCTGTTTTCTCATCTCATGCACTTCCTGGAAGTGATCATAATCGCCCACATAACGAGTTAGATTCTGGTTCTCCATGTGATAGATCAAGTTGATAACACTGTTCAGGAACGGAATATCGTGAGAGATCAGAATAAAAGCATTCTCATATTCCTGCAAATAACGTTTCAGCCATTCGATATGCAATTCATCCAGATAGTTCGTAGGCTCATCCAGGAGCAAAATATCGGGTTTTTCCAGCAGCAGCTTGGCAAGCAGTACTTTGGTACGTTGTCCACCACTCAGGTCATTGACGTCTTTATCCAGACCGATATCCGTCAGGCCCAGACCACGTGCAGTTTCATCCACTTTGGCATCGATCATGTAGAAATCCTGGTTTGTCAGCGTATCCTGAATCGTACCTACGTCTTCAAGCAGTTGTTCAAGCTCCTCCGGGGTAACATCGCCCATTTTGCCATACATATCATTCATTTCCTGTTCCATGTCAAACAAATACTGGAACGCGCCGCGAAGTACGTCACGGATCGATTGGCCTTTATTCAATACAGCATGCTGGTCCAGATAACCAACCCGCATCCGTTTGGACCACTCCACCTTGCCTTCATCCGGCTGAAGTTTTCCTGTGATAATGTTCATGAAGGTGGATTTACCTTCACCATTGGCCCCGATCAGACCAATATGTTCGCCCTTCAACAGGCGGAATGAAACGTCGTTAAAGATAGCACGGTCACCAAAACCGTGACTTAATTTTTCTACATTTAATATGCTCATTCATGACACCTTTTCTATATAGACTTAATTCTTTGTATATTATAAGCGTTATATCCTGCACAACTCAACGCCATATTAAAAATTATTCCACCTTTTTGTCTGAAATTTGCCTTATATGAAAGTATGGGTTAAAATTTTGCCTTAACGAATTACTATTATATAGAACGGAGCTCTTCGAAGAGCATCAGGTGAAGATTATGATTGAAGTGAAACAATCCAAGTTGGGTGATGGTGGTGAGTTTAACCGCGGGGTATTTGCTACCGTTGATATTGCCAAAGGAACGCTTATCCATCAGGCACCCGTTGTGCCTTACCCAAATGAAGATCATGAGCATGTCGAAAAAACGATTTTGGAAGATTACGTGTTCGAATATGGGGCGAATCATACCGCAATTCTGCTCGGTTACGGCAGTCTGATCAACCACTCTTATGAACCTAACGCTACTTACGATATCAATTTTGATAACCACACCTTTGACTTCTACGCGTATACAGACATCAAAGCTGGCGACGAAATCGTAATCAATTACAACGGTGAGGAAGACAGCATGGACCCGTTATGGTTCCTGGACGATTACGAGGAGCGTATGCTGGAGTTCAATAAGTCCAATGATGATGAGGGTGAAAAAGAGACTGAACCCCATTCCCTGGATACGGACACGAGTAAATAAACGTTAAACTCAAGTAAAGTTCGCAAGCACTCTGTTGTATGTGCGAAAAGAACTCACTGTACCCGGTGAATGATGAAATGAGTAACTGGAGACTTTTCACAGTCCAAAGTTTAAACACACAAATAAGCAAGTCCTCCGTTAATGGAAGACTTGCTTATTTGTGTTGTCTTGCTTTCTAAGCCAGATACACCTGTTCATGTTTTATTGTTTATCGTGCATCTTAACTTGTTTTAATCTGTAATCGGCGGATCTGTATGCAAGTCTTGATCGGGTGTCGTGGATCTCCACTTGGTAAAGGCTACCTCAAACCCTGCTCGCTTTGGTGAACACAGAAATGGACCTGCATGTTTGTTCGTTGGATAGGCAAACCGTGCAACCCGAATCGTACGCCAAGGATGCTCATCTGTGCGTGCACGAATGACAACAGCCTCATTACTGTAGGAGGCTCTGATTGTTACGATTCGTCCACCCCACTCTGGCACAGGAGAGAGTGACCAATCGGAATACGTATCCGTCACGACGGCTCCAACATGTGCCACACCATCATTGACCTCAACTCCGGCCTTGATCCATTGGTCTTCTCCGTACCATAACATTAATCCCGCCTGGTCATATAATTCGGTGAATGAGCTTAGATCAAACGATACCTCAATCGCTTCCGTTCCGTCCCATGGAGCAAGCATGGCGTGTCCATCCCGATGACAGAACCCGTAGAATGTGTTCTCCCAAAAGTCACTGCCTTCCCTAGCTTCCACAACGAAACGATCCCCATTCATCCGTGCAGCAACGGGTTCCTTAGTCCACTTGCCTTCATGAAGCCCAATAAAATCCGATGACATCGTTATTTTCATCCTTTCTTCCGTCCCAAAGGGGGGTTCATCCTCACTTCATCACTTCTAAATTAAAGAACCCAGATCCGATGCAGCAGTAGGATATGCAAAATTCATGGTGTTTAACTGATTGATAGTCAGATTGAACTGAATCGCCATTGCAAAAAGGTTAATCAATTCTTCTGTTTTGCTCCCGAGCACATGCGCGCCCAGAATACGCCCGGTTGATTTATCGATCACCACTTTGGCCATGGCAAATTTTTCATGAGTTCGCTTGTAAGTATACCATTTCGACATATCATTTACCTGCACCTCGTAGCCCTCTTTTTTGGCTTGTTCCGTGCTCATACCTACAGCTCCAAGGGCAGGGACAGTAAACACAATGGAAGGCATCACCTTATAATTAGGTTTGTGTTGATTTCCCTCCAACAAATTGAACGATACAGCCCGGGATTCCTGACCTGCTAACGGGGTTAAAGGCAACCCTTTAGTATCCGTTACATCGCCAGCAGCATACACTCTCGGATTACTTTCACTTTGCAAGTACTCGTTCACCGTAATCCCCTTTTTGCTGTAGCTGACGTTGGCTTTCTCCAATTCCAGCCCATCCACATTAGGAACACGCCCGGCTCCATGAACGACAAGTCCGCACTGCCACTGGTGATCTGCACCATTACGTGTGCCATGAACGACATAGGCGTTCCCCTCTTGCCGTATGGACTTCACCTCCGCGTTCAAGTGAACATGAATGCCGATCTCTTTTGATTTTTGCAACAAAGATTCTACAAGCTCCACATCAAACGACTTCAGAGGCTGTTCACTCCGATGCAGGATATGGACTTCCGTCCCGGCTCTGGCCGCAATATGCGCAAACTCAAATGCAATGTATCCGCCGCCTACCAGAACTAAACGATCCGGCAACTGTTCCAGATCCAGAAAGTCATCACTATATATAAGATGCTCCGAGCCCTCAATCTCAAGTGGCGCAGGTCTTGCACCGGTAGCAATCAGAATGTGTTTCCCATGGAGAACTTCTTCACCAACTCGAATATGATTTTCATCGACAAATGAAGCTTTACCATGGAACGTATCCATTCCGGCCTGTTTGAATTGATCTTCACTTGCTCTAGGTATGCTCTCGGTAAAGGTGCGTTTAAAGGCCATAAGTTCAGACCAGTTGATGGTCGCCTGTCCCTGAATTCCTTTCCCTTGCATCCGTTCATTCCAGTCAATCAGCTCAGCCGCTCCAGCCAGCACTTTCTTGGGATCACAGCCGCGCAGTGCACACGTTCCGCCGAACTCACGTTCATCAATTACAGCGATTTTCCAGCCAGCTTCAGCGCAACGGGTGATTACAGAACTTGCCGCGCTTCCTGTGCCAATCGCAATCAAGTCATACGTTTCTTGTGTCATCATGGTTCCTCCTCATCCTTTTGGTACATCTATTGCAGGGATGCCTGAAGTTACAGCAATCCAGCTTGTTTAAGGTATTCTCTTGCCACCTGTTCAGGATTCTCTCCCTCTACGTTCACGTCATAGTTCATTTGACGCATCTCGTCATCCGTAATTTTGCCAGCAAGCTGATTCAGCACCTCAACCAGTTGTGGATATTGATCTGCCGTTTCTTGACGAAGCATCGGCGCACCTTGATACGGTGGGAATAACTCCTGATCATCCTCCAGCACAACGAGTTCATACTGTCTCAACTCACTGTCTGTGGAGTAAGCATCAACGAGATTGATATCTCCGCGCTGAAGAGCACCATAGCGAAGCTTGGGTTCCATTGTTGCAACGTTCGGGAATTCAATCCCATACTTTTTCTGTATGCCAAGGTATCCGTCTTCCCGATCCGAGAATTCCAGCGTGAATCCTGCCTTTATCTGCTGTTCCACCGGTTTGAGATCCGAAATGGTCTTGAGATTGTATTGATCTGCGATGTTCTTTGGAACGGCCAACGTATACGTATTGTTGTAATCCATAGGGTTCAGCAGCACCATGTTGAACTGGCTCAGCATTCCATCTCTTGCTTGTTCGTAGACCTCTGTTCGATCCGTACTCACAGCCGTTTCCTTCATAAATTCGGAGATCGCTGTCCCCGTGAATTCGGGATAGATGTCAATATCACCCGACTTGAGTGCATTGAAAAGGAATGGTGTTTTGCCTAATCCGGGTTTTAGTTCAACGGTCAGGTCTGTATCTTTTTCGATTAACAATTTGTACATATTAATGAGAATTTCGGGTTCCGCCCCCAATTTCCCGGAAATGACGAGATCCTTCTGTCCACCACGTGCCACGAAGGGAATGGTAATCACAAGTATCGCGATTATTGCCAGCGAACCAAGGGTAACCAATGTTTTCTTAAAGGATAACCGCTGGAACTGACGTAATAGTACATCAAACAAAATCGCCAGCAATGCGGCCGGAATGGCTCCAAGGATGATCAATGCCGTATCGTTCCGATCAATGCCCAGCAAGATTAATGCACCCAAACCTCCTGCGCCAATCAAGGCGGCAAGTGTCGCCGTTCCTACAATAAGCACCATCGCAGTCCGAATTCCGGCCATAATAACAGGCATCGCCAGTGGCAGTTCCACTTTGATTAGACGTTGCCAACTATTCATGCCCATCGCATTCGCTGCTTCCACCATGGAAGGATCAACTTCGGATATGCCTGTGTACGTGTTGCGGAGTACGGGAAGCAGTGCATACACCACCAGTGCAATGATTGCAGGAAGTGTGCCTATGCCGAATAACGGAATGAGCAATCCGAGAAGCGCCAAGGACGGTATCGTCTGCAACACAGCTGTAACCCCGATAATTGGTTCAGCTACTTTTGGTTTGCGTGTAAGGTATATACCTAGCGGAATAGCGATGACGACAGCAAAGAACAATGCGATAAATGAGATCTGAATATGTTCCAGCAGAGCAGACAACAACTGACCTTTGCGCTCACTGAACACCTCCGTGAACCTACTCATGTCCTTCACCTCGTTCCTGTAACTGACCAGACCAGTATTTCATCAGATCAACTCGACTGATCTCGCCAATAATCTGGCGGTTACGTTCAACCAGCAGATGGTCATGGGAAGCCATGATATCAACTAATTCCGTTAACGTAATGGATACAGGAACGGCAGTTTTGGCTGATTTCGGCACATGACCCGGTGAGAGTGGTGACATGATGGATTCGAGATCAAAATCAGATTGTGAACTCGTATCGGTGTTAGGACTTCCAACAAATTCACGTACGAAGTCATTAGCTGGCTGTCGGATCAGTTCTTCCGGGGTGCCTACCTGCAAAACCTGTCCATCCTTCATAATGCAGATGCGATCCCCCAGCTTCATCGCTTCCTGAATATCATGGGTGACAAACACAATTGTTTTTTTCATCTGACGCTGGATATCCAGAATATCGTCCTGTAATTTCTCCCGACTCATTGGATCGAGTGCACTGAACGGTTCATCCATCAAAACTATCTCGGGATCGGCAGCGAGTGCACGCAACACACCAATTCTCTGCTGTTGTCCTCCGGATAACTCGGACGGTTTACGCTCACTGTATGTATCTCCGTGCAAACCAACCATGTCCAGTAACGTATGTACACGCTCCTTGATTTGATCTGACTTCCACTTTCGCAGTTCAGGAACAACTGCGATATTTTCGGCAATGGTCATATGCGGGAATAGTGCAATCTGTTGCAGTACATATCCGATATTCCAGCGCAACTCGTGAATGTTGTATTCATCGATTGGGCGTTCATTAATGCGCACTGTTCCATCTGTTCGTTCAATCAGGCGATTGATCATTTTGAGCATGGTGGTTTTGCCACATCCACTCGGACCAATCATGACGAACAATTCTCCCTTGTTAATGTTGAGGTTAACCTGACGCAAAGCCGTTGTTCCATCAGGATATTGTTTCGATACATTTTCGAACTGAATCATTCGCTCTCTTCGCCCCTTTATCTAGGGCGTGTTTCAGACACGCCCTAACATTCATCTTCATCTATTTCCCCAAAAGTGTGTTCGTATAATCACTGCTTTCCTTAGTGTCCCTTGTTAGGGAGAGATCCATATTCGAATCAACGATGTCAACATGCTTGTAGACATGCAAAAAGACGGGCACTAGGCACCGTCTTCTCATAATATGAAAATGTTTCTTCCATTATTTCCATACTTCCATATGATTCTGAATAAATTGCTCGAATGAAATCGGGTTATTCCCCGTTAATTTTTTCACCGTATCCGTCGTTTGATCTTCTCTCCCCTCCTCCCGGATAGGCACATCCAGTCCTGCGAGGGCAGCAGCGTATTCTTCTGACATTCCTGCGCGAATCATGCTGTTCCTCAATTCATCATCGGACAAAGATTCATGTTGAATGGACTGACCCAGTACATGGCTCAAGACGTCTGCAACCTGTCCATAGGACAACGTCTCCGGCCCTGTAATGATATGCTCCGTATTATGAGGAACAACATCTGTCAGAGCATGGAACGCAACTGCCGCGATATCATCTGCACTAACAAATCCAATTTTCCCTTCACCCGTAGCACTGTATATTTTCCCGAGTTGTTTCGTCGTCTCCCGATGCGGTCCCTCCGTAAAGTTCTCCATAAAATAGGAAGGCTGCAATACAGCCCACTCAGGAGCATGGGCTTTTATATACTGATGTACTTTGCCAAAAATAGGACCATTTCCATCAATTGAAGCACTGCCAAGCAAGACAAATCGCTTAATGCCGCTCCATAATGCTTCCTTGATGAATGGATTCATGACGTCTTCTGGGCTCATATCCATTGCTGGCACAACAAGGTACACCTGATTCACATTTTTCAGCGCCGGCGCATATGTCTCGGAATCATACCAATCAAAATAGACATAATTATCGGCAGAACCAGAAAGAGATGGTTTAGTTCTTCCTGCCAAACGCACCGGATAATGATGCTTTTGAAGTATGGCCCCAACACGGCTTCCTGTCTTTCCATTAGCTCCGGTAATAAGTGTCAACGGTTTATCATTAATCATGCTTGTTTCCTCCTAAGTCCGATTCGAGTACGACCATCGGATTCCAATAGTCTTTATAATGTGTAATTTTTCCATTAGAGTGGCTCACTACAGAGATGTACGTTTGGTTGTATGGCTTGCCTGTAACTAATGAACGCCCTTTACAAGTAAATTCAGCCACAAACTGTTGTTTCGTGGAATCAGCCAAGATCACCGGTTCAGAAAACTGCTGAATTTCAATCATCCCCAGTAAATTATGAAGATGATTCGTAATTGCGGCTTTGCCTTCCAGTTTCTGAGGATATCCTGCTGGTGCATATGGGAATTCGAAAATAGCGTCAGATGTATATAGCTCCAACCATTGTTCTAGTTTTCCCTCCAGTAGCAATTGAGTAAATCCATGCATGATCCGATACGGTATACTATTGCCCGCTTCCAACTGCTGAGATTGTGTCATCCTTATTTCCTCCTTCAGTTTGTTTCGTGTTCTTTTTCCAGACCAATCGGTCTATAATAGTCAAAAAATAAACGCCTTAAGCGTCCATTTTCAAGAAAACGTAAAGAATTCTTACTCGAATCATGTAAAACGCTAATCCAAAGCCCTTAGGGTCATCTGTACAAAATCTCGTAGCGCTTCTGCGCTTGCACCGCTCTTCGCTGTAAAGGTCAATGAGAGTCGGGAATAATTTAGAAAACGGGCAAGCCCGGGCAATTCTTCCTCAGCGTGCCTCAATTCGCCACTCCTCTGGCCTCGTAACAGCGCAGTATGGAAAACATCTTCCATTTGTTGGTTAGTGGTTTGAATAAAGACCGCGATTTCGTGATTTTGTGGTGCCTGTTCAACCGCGCTATTAATGATGAAACATTCATTACGACGTTCGTTGTCTGTCAACACGTTAACCGCTTCGTTGAACAACTCGGTCACGCCTTGCCTCACACTTGTGCATCCGTTTAATAGTCTGATCCCCGCCTCTGTCTTCTGCTGAATATAGAATTTAAGAGCAGAGACAAATAAATCATGTTTAGTTCCGTAGGTGTCATACAGGCTTTGCCGCGCAATGCCAAGTTCACTCAGCAGTAAGCTCAAAGATGTACCTTCATAACCGTACGCTCCAAATACAGACGTTGCTTTTCTTAGAACGCTCTCCGTGTCGAACTCCTTGGCTCTTCCCAATTTAAGACCTCACCTCCCTATTCATTAACTAAAGAATACCTTTTCCAGACTGATCAGTCAAGAAAATAAATGCTTTGATTTTTGCCAAAGTGGTATAATGGGAATAGAAGCTGAATGAATTCTTTTACCATTTACCAACCATGACCACATATAAAGGAGTGTACCTATATGTATATTCAAATTACAGATTTGGCTGCAAAACGATTGACGGAAAGCTTGAATGACCAACCCGGATATTTCAAAGTGATCTATGACTTGGAAGGTTGCGGATGTAACGGAGTTATCGCTATTATCATTGTTGATGAACTTGCGGCTCTCGACGCGCAGATTGAAACCAATCTGGTTCCGTTCTATGTTGATCCGAAGCAGCAGCTGAACCTAGAACAACACATGAAGCTGGATACGGAAGAAAATTATCCTTCTTTTAAACTAAGCAGTGATTCTGGTGTGCTCAGCGCCAACGTTCGCGTTCGTGACACCCGTGCAGTAACTGCAGGAAGCTCCGGTGGATCCGACGCCTGCATGCTGTAACACAGTCTCCAGCATGGATTAACAACACTCTCTTTACAACAAAAAGCCGTTGCATCTAATGCAACGGCTTTTTTACCGTTCTTTTCCTTATATGCCTCTATCAGAGTTGCAAAAAAGACTCTATAAAAGATGAACTAAACATTTACACGAAACGGAGAGGACAGAAAAAACCTGAAGAAACGAAGTGTTCGCCTTTATCCCAAGATTTTCACCATTATAAAATTGAATCAAAAAAATCAGGGGATAACAGCGATCGGAAGGTTGTTCTGTCATCGAAGTGGCAAGGTAAATATCCTCTAGTTAGATTTTATAGCAAACTTTGTTTACAACTCGGAAACAATTGGAGAACCTATGGATATAATCCTCTAGTATACTCGGTATATAGATTCATATATTCCGAGGAGGAACACACATCATGAAACCTTTTACTCGTAAATCCATCATATCTACAATTCTCGTAGGCTCTGTTGTAGCAGGTTCTGCATTTACTACGTTTCCCATCACTTCAAGCCTGAATCCCGTCGCGTCTGCTGCAAGCTCTAGCTTCACTCAATTTCTGCATGATAATGCACCTGGTCGTACGATCAAAACGATTAAAAATGTGGCAACTGTGACCAATGTGTCCAGTACAGTTGTGCTTGTCAATAAAAAGAGAAATCTGCCTTCAACTTATGCACCTCAAGATTTGGTTGTACCTAATATTCCTTTTAGCTTCTCAGGTTCCAGTCCGAAGAAACAGATGCGTAAAGTGGCCGCAACCGCGATAGAGAAATTATTTGCGGCTGCCAAAAAAGACGGCATCGATATCAAAGCGGTGTCTGGCTATCGCTCGTATGCGACTCAGAAATCAATCTTTGACCGTAATGCCAGCATCAAAGGCGAAGCTGTTGCCAATAAAACAAGTGCTCGGCCAGGACAAAGCGAACATCAGACCGGTCTAGCTATGGATATCTCCAGCGCTTCGGCTGGTTATGATCTTCAGCAAAGCTTTGGCAACACCAAAGAAGGCAAATGGCTGAAAGCCAATGCCCACAAGTACGGCTTCATCATCCGTTATGGCAAAGATCAGGAGAAATTGACTGGTTACTCCTATGAGCCATGGCATGTACGTTATGTCGGAGTATATATTGCTGGTGAGATTACCAACCAGAAACTTACGCTGGAGCAGTATTTGGAACGTGCCAAATAAGGCAAGTTTGAACCCAAAGCTTAGACAGTTATAATTATGTGTTTAGATAAAAGAAGCGTGACTATAGATAACATGACTGAAGGAGAAGATGGGGCCGCAACTGGCCCTCTTCTGCTTCAATTTTTCATTTACACACTTCATCATGTCCCAACGATTTTTCTAAAGACCAGTGGCAGTCTCTTCAGACCTTCTGTTCCAGCCCAAGAGCCTACTCCTGCAAGTATTACATTATGGCACAAATAAAGTGCGACATTGTACACGATAGGGCCTAGAATAATCTCCACGACTACAAAACGTTTTAACGTCGAAGATTGGATCACATATACCCGAAATTCATGAGGGTCATGTCCTCCCATATACCTTGCGATCAATGCTTTCATGAATCACCTCTAGTGTTTTATTTTAGCGTATGGCAGACGATCCTTGTCTTATTCTAAAATAATACTTACATAAAGTAACTAAGTGTGTTATAGTCGGTTCATAAATCATACATAAGCGAGGGAAACTACCATGAGTGAGTTGGAGAATCTAGTCAAAAACCGTAGATCGGCCGTTATTTTTGAAGAAGGAATTGAAATTTCGGATTTGGAACTGCAAGAAATGTTTGCCCTGAACAAATTTGCACCATCTGCCTTTAACCTGCAACACACGCACTATCTTGTGATTAAAGACGAGGAACAGAAAGAGAAAGTCTATGAGGCTTCCCAGCAATATAAGGTAAAAACAGCTTCTGCAGTCATCGTGGTATTGGGCGACGTCAACGCGCATCATCATATCCGCACGATTAACGAAGGCCTGCTGAACCTGGGCGCTCTTACTCCGTTCCAATACGAGCAGGAATCCCAAAGTGTCACCGAATTTTACGAATCTCGCGGCAGATTCTTCCAACGTGAGGATGCGATTCGCAATGCCAGCCTGTCTGCCATGCAATTGATGCTGATCGCTCAGGATCGCGGTTGGGATACTTGTCCAATGATTGGCTTTGACTCGGAAGAACTGCAACGGAGTCTGGAAATCCCTAACCATTACGTACCCGTTATGCTGATCACCATCGGCAAAAAGTCGGAAGCCAAACAGCGCCCACGCGGTTACCGTAAACCGATTAACGAATATGTTAGCTTTAACAAAATGCACGCTGAATAACATATAATATAACAAATTATATAAGTTGAACTAACATTTACACGATAACGGAGAGGACAGAAAAAACCTGAAAAAGCGAAGCGTTCGCCTAAAAGCTTTCTGAAAGAAAGCTGCATCGGAAGCAAACGCTATCCCCGGATTTTCCCCTTTAGAAAAGGAATGGAATTAAAATCTGGGGATAACAGCGATTGGAAGGTTGTTCTGTCATCGTAGTGTCAGTGTAAATAATCTTTAGTTCAACACAACAAAAAAGCCACGATCTCGTGGCTTTAATACGTTTCATAGATCAACGTATCCAACATGTGAAATTCATCGTCAAACTCCGCATATATGTACAGTCGACCAGCAGGTGTATCCCCCGCATCATAACCCAATCGGAAATATTGATCTCCCTGAAATTCTGCATCAGCCAAAATCAATGTATTGATATCTTCGTCCGGATGAGCCTCGGCAATGGTTTTAAGTGCCTGCTCACCTAGCATGTCCCACCGTTTCCACGTCTCTTCCATATATGGGGACAATATTTCCATCTCTGTCTTGGTTGAAACCTGTGCAGTGAATACCAGTTCTTTATCCTGAATAAGTAAGCTCATCTGATAGTTGGACATCGAGACGTCATACTGAAACAACCCCATACCCGGAACTTCATGATTGGATTCAAACATTAGATTATCTGCATACTGCAGTCTTTCCAGCTTGGGATTAGCGCTATAATCCAACTCGGTTAATTTGTTCTCGGAACAGTACAACTCTTTTAGTTGTACGTTATGGCGAATATCCAGCTTGCTAATATGGTTGTTAAAACAACGGATACTCTCTAAAACCATATTTGAACGAAAATCCAACTGTTTAATATGATTGTGGTTACAACGAAGTTCAATCAAGTTTGGACAACCGGTTACATCAAGTTCCAGCATGTAATTGTTGGCGCAATCAAGTCGCCGCAGTTGTTTATTGTGTTCAAGTTCAAGTGAGAAAAGAGCGTTATAACTGCAACTAAGTTCCTCCAACTGCTCAAGGGGCTCTGAAGCCAGCTCCGACAACATATTCCAATGACACTCCACCGTTATAAGTTTGGAATTATGAGAAAGATCCAATTTGCGAAGTCGATTAAAACTGCAATCCAGCACCTGCAAATCCGAATTGGAACGGAGGTCCAGTGTAAGAAGCTGATTCTCTCTGCAACGTAACGTCCTCAGCTTGTGATTCTGAGCCAGATCCAAACTGGTCAATTGATTATAGGCACAATCCAGCTCTTGAAGACCCCAGAAATACTCGATTCCATCAAGATTGCTAATATTGTGATTTGAGAGTTCTAATATCTCAACCTCACAAACGTCACTCTCCTGAATGAAATCCCGCTGCTCACAAAAACGATCCAACACAACTTTCCTGAAATGTTCATCCGTGAAGGCATAAGTAATATCCATGTCTAACGCCTCCCCCTCTCGTTTTGCTCTATTGGAACAGTCTTCCAACATATTATCACTATTCTATGAGTTTCGTCGCCGGGATTCAACAATTACCTAAGCAAATTCTTTTATACCATGTTAGCATCCAATATGTAAGAGAAATCGTACAGAGAGGAAGATTTTCATGGAAATGGTTATCGAAAACCTCCCATCGTATCGTATCGCCTATGTTCGACAAGTCGGTCCTTACGGTCCAGCCAATGCTCAAGCGATGAATACGCTGAAACAATGGGCAGACAAAAACCAACTGCTTCATGAATCAGCAATTTTATTCGGCATTCCACAAAATGACCCAACTACCACACCTCCTCAGAACTGCAGATATGATGCTTGTATTGTTATCACTGAATCTGAACGTCTGGAAGATGAGTTTGTTGAGATTGGCGAGTTATTAGGCGGAGATTATCTCATCTGTAAGGTGAGACATACGGCAGAAGCTATTCAGCAGGCATGGAATGTGATCATCCCTCATTTACAAACAAGTGGTTATCAGATGGACAACAAGCCGGTTATAGAAAGATATCGTTGGGAACTGCTTAATCAGCATTATTGCGAGATATGTGTACCTGTAAGACCCGTGTAATCCATGTTACGAGGAAAAAAAAGTGACTTCAAGTTGAAGTCACTTTTTCGTTCAGCACTATTACTGCTACTAACTAGATTAGAAATTAAAATGCCCAGTTGCCTTTACGGAATACCGGCTCGATTGTACCGTCTTGTAACTCACCATCGATATCCAGTTCAGCAGAACCGATCATGAAATCAACGTGAGTCAAGCTCACATTGCACTCATGCTTCAGTAACTCTTCATTCGACATGGTTGTGCCATCTTTCATGTTGAATGGATACGCACTTCCCACAGCCAAGTGGCAGGATGCATTTTCGTCAATACCCGTGTTGTAGAAAATACGATTCAGGTTGGAGATTGGGGAGTCATGTGGTACTAGTGCGACCTCACCCAGATAACGTGCTCCTTCATCGGTGGCAAACAGGTTCTTCAAATGCTCTTCACCGGATGCTGCCGTAAACGCTACAACCTGTCCATCCTTGAATGTGATTCTCATCTGGTCTACAAGTTGTCCGTTCAGGTTCAAAGGCATGGTACTGCTGACATATCCATTCACTCCGCTGCGTTTAGGCATGGTGAATACTTCTTCAGTTGGCATATTGGCAACGGTGTATACACCTTGTTTATTTTCGCTACCACCGCCACCCCAGATGTGGTTGTGGACCAATTCAATTTTCAAATCTGTACCTGGCGCACGGTAATGCAGGCTCTTATAGTTCTTTTTATTCAGGAGATCACTCATGGTATTCAGGGTATCCAGATGTTCTCTCCAATTTTGTACGGCGTCTCCGCCATCTACACGGTTCATTTTGA
The DNA here is from genome assembly GCF_045040675.1 of Paenibacillus sp. FSL H8-0283. Classification (NCBI taxonomy): domain Bacteria; kingdom Bacillati; phylum Bacillota; class Bacilli; order Caryophanales; family Paenibacillaceae; genus Paenibacillus; species Paenibacillus sp. FSL H8-0283. The sequence continues at coordinate 2,976,577 of NZ_CP150295.1, read as the reverse complement.
AGATCGTTTCCCACATCACGTTGATTCGGTCTTCTTCCGGGATGTCGGCAAATACTTTGTTCGCCCAAGCTTTGGTTGGGGCCTTGATCAGACACCAGCTAATTTCATGGTTGCGTGTGTATTTGGCATATCCGCGACGTGCGTGTGCAGCTGCCTTGGTAGCACGGGAAACGCTGTCGGAGTCAATTCCGTTATACAGTTCAGGATCTGGAACTTTGATCGTCAAGGTAGCGCCGCCTGCTTCCGCAAACTTCTCCATCATATCCGCTTTCCAGGCTGGATAGTAGTCAAAGCTGTCATTGGAACCATGTTCAAAACGACTGCGGGTAATGTTGTCATCATCGAAGTCCACTTGTACATAGTTTGCACCAGCCGCATAGGCTTTTTGCACAATCAGACGTGTGAATTCAAGCGTTTCGATCGGTGCAGTGACGAGCAGATCCTGTCCTTTTTGAATATTCACGCCAACTTTAACAACTAGTTCTGCGTATTGTTTCAATGACTTTTCAAAGGTCTGTTCAAATTGACTCATGGTTGTGTTCACTCCTGTTTCATATATTATGGCATGGTTTGCAAACTTGGGATCTGTTGAGTGGCCGTTACAGCGAAGGATCGTTCTTTAGATCGTCGTTGTCTCCAAATTTTCTTCATCGTATTTTTCAAAGGTTAAAATTCGGAGACAAATACGACCGCTTTCGCTTCTGTAGAATCGACTCCTTCTCTTTCACTACGTATGCTATTAATGTCCATCATTCGTTACCTAATCTCATTTAACCATTACGTTTTTCTTGTTCGCGCAGTTCGATCCGGCGGATTTTACCAGAGTTGGTCTTCGGCAGATCCGTGACAAATTCGATCTTGCGTGGATATTTATAAGGTGCTGTAATTTCCTTGACGTGGTGTTGCAGTTCACGCATCAGTTCCGGTGAAGCCAGTGAATCGTCTCTCAACACGACAAAAGCTTTGACAATATTGCCACGGATCTCATCCGGACTTGCAACCACCGCACATTCCTTCACACTGGCGTGTTTCATAAGTGCTTCTTCCACTTCAAATGGTCCAATCGTATAACCCGAACTGATGATGATATCGTCACTGCGACCTTCAAACCAGAAGTATCCTTCTTCGTCTTTGCGTGCACGGTCCCCTGTTACAAAATAATCGCCACGCTGACTCGCTTCCTTCCGTCCCTCATCCTGATAATAGGACCGGAACAAAGCTGGCATCTCTTTGTGTACCGCGATATCTCCTACTTCACCCGGAGGCACAGGTTGTCCCTCATCGTCAATAATTTCAATCAATCCAGGTGTAATCGACTGACCCATGGAGCCAATGCGTACAGGCGCATCTTTGAGACTGCCGATTAACAACGTGCTCTCGGTCTGTCCATATCCGTCTCGAATAGTCAGGTCGAAGTGACGCTGGAAGATTTCAATGACTTCCTGATTGAGCGGTTCGCCCGCTGAAACAGCACTGCGCAGATGAGACAGGTCATAATGTCCAAGATCATCGGCTTTGGCCATCAACCGATATTCCGTTGGTGTACAGCAAAGGACATTAATCTGATGTTCCTGCATCAGTTCCAGATAACGCTTGGGCTGGAATGATCCATTGTAGACCAGTCCAGTCGCGCCTCTTCCGAGTACCGACAGGAACGGGCTCCAGATCCATTTTTGCCAGCCAGGTGCAGCCGTTGCCCATACGGTATCCGAAGGTTGAATATCCAGCCATAATGAAGAAGCAATCCGCAGGTGGGCATATCCCCAACCGTGGCTATGTACAACTCCTTTGGGATTACCTGTTGTGCCCGAAGTATAAGCAAGGATGGCCGTATCATCACGATGAGTCTCCACCGCAACCATCTCTTCGGGTTGATTCTGCATTAACTGATGCACATTGACCCAACCTTCAGCAGGTACGCTAACTTCTCCATTCGGTGATGCCACGATTCGATGTGCCAGTGACGGCAGATCCGCGTCCATCTTTTCTACTTCTGAGGTCGTCTCGGACCATACAATAACAGCCCGCGCCTCAGAGTGACGCAGACGATATTCCAGATCTTTTGCCCGTAACATCTCGGAGGAAGGAATAACGGCAATCCCCAATTTCAGACAAGCAATATAAATGACATAGGCAATAATACGGCGTGGTACCATGACCAACACCCGATCACCCTTCTCTAATCCAAGTTCACGCAGACCTCCAGCAAGACGATTCGCCTGCTTAAACAAATCACCATACGTGATCTCTTCCAATTCTCGTTGATCGCTGAGCCATCTAAGTGCAATCCGGTCTGATGGATGATTCTCCATCTCGGATGTCAGGTTATAGCTTTCAGGCGAAATCCACTGTTCAAAGTTCAAATGGAGCCTCTCCTTCGTAGTTCAATTGTATAGCTTCTATATATTATACCCTAAATCCTAGGACCAGGTGCTATGATATAAAATGAATAGCAAAAATAGCCGCCATTATTGGCGACTATTTCAAAAACCTTCGTTCCACTAAACTGAAACTTACTTTTAGTCCTTCTTACTTGAAAGAATCAGTCTTATATGCAACATGATAATTATTATCAAAAAATATAACGAGCACGTCTTTGACTCTGCTATCCTTTACATAGAAGATGTCACTTCCTTGACCTGCAACATTAGATTCTCCATGATTCTGAGGAAAAGGCGAGACTTGTTTAGATATTTCTCCCACCTGATCACCGACTTTCGATGAATCATAATTGGGTCCTTCAATTAGATATAATTGTTCATCCCACATAAATGCCGCAGGGTAACTCTGGTCGGATTCATTCGCACAGGATGAAATGAGAATTAACAACGGGAATATAATAATACATATTTTCGTTAATTTATATATCATCATTCAATCTACTAATTAATTCTTCAACATTATATTTCGTTCCATTTTTGTCATAAACCGCTCCGTCAATAACTTTCAATACACTTTGAGGGCCCCATGATTTACCCACATGATTTGTAAATAATATAACCTCATCACCTTCATTTAATTCTCCTCCATCAGGAACAATTCTCAAATTCTCAGTTTCTCCTCCTTCTTCTTTATACAATATCGTTTGTTCTTCCATCGTCATTCGATATCCTGCACCAGCGATCTTCCCATCCATTTTAATTGGAGTAATAATTTTTACTGATATATCTGTATATAAATCTTCAACGTAGGTTACTTCCTCTTGCTTTGTGAAATCCAAATTGTAAGAAGACTGCTCACTAGAATTAGAAATTAGTTCATTATTGGTTTTTGGTAAATATATTTTTTCTGAAACCGTCTCCCCTCTGGCCTCCACTTTTCCATAAACAATGTTATCCGCTACCTTGGATAACTCATCTAAAGTGTAATTGGGATATGTAGCACTATACTCAATAGTAGGTTTAAATATTGAACTCGCTACTAGAAATCCTGACAAAATACTAATACCTAGAAATGAAATGGTGAACAAAGTATAAGTCACTTTTTTGTTTCTTTTCAATACAATCACCTCTTTCTTTATTTTTTAATACAAAGAGTTTTTAGCATCTTTATCGTATTGGGTTAAACTCCTTGCTTTTGTTTCATTTGTGAAAGAGTAATTATACATAGTATAGTCTTGATCCCCAGAGCTATGTTGAGAGTCAGCATCATGGCAGTGTGCTATACCCAGAGCATGCCCCAATTCATGAGTAGCAACACTTTGTATATCATATGCACCCGCAACAGCACCATCAGCGAATTCATACTTAGTATTAAATATTATATCTGCTCTAGTCATATAGGTTTTACCTGAAAAACTACCTGTAGTGGGAAACATTTTACCAATCCAGGTATCAGCTGGTCTATTGGATGCACTGATATCCCCTGTAGCATTAGTACTGCTGCTATTAAACTGAAATTGCTTTTTAGTGCTTACATCATTCCACGTATTCATACCCTTCTGAATAATTGTTTTCCAAGTGGGGTTTAAAATTGTATCATAACGAATCGGAGTTGAAGCAACATACCACGTATATCCCAAAGATCTAGCCAAAACATTCTGGGTTATTAAAAATGAAGATGTAAACAATAAAATCCCTGTTATAGTAACTAAAAATAAATTCTTTTTGTGCAAGTCAACCACCTCTTTCTTTTTTTCTCACAATAAACTTTTATTGTAATATTTGGAATAGGGATAAAGTCCCATCTCATTTAAAGATAATGCTCATTCAGCTTATTCCCTAAAATTCACATACTTTTAAAAACTCAATACTTCAAATTCAATAAAAAATGTATAACAGTCCAGACTGTCAATTTACCAAGGATAATTACCCATGCCGTCCAAAATGCTTTCGATCTCATTCAACTCTTCCGTTGTCAGGACAGGTGCCTGGAGGGCAGCCACGTTTTCTTCAATCTGGGACACACGGCTTGCACCAATCAATGCAGAAGTTACACGGTTACCGCGCAAGATCCAGTTCAGAGCCAGTTGGGAGATCGTCTGCCCTCTTCGCTCGGCAACCGCCTGAAGCGCATCGAACTTGGCAATCCGTTCGTCCGTGTGTGCTTCTTTTTTCAAATTGCCTGTTGGATTGGCTCGTTCTTCCTTGATTTTGTCGACATATTTATTGGTCAACTGACCGCGGCCGAGTGGACAGAATGCAATGGAACCTACGCCCTGCTCATCCAGTACGTCCTGCAAACCGTCTTCAATCCAGCGATTCAACATCGAGTAGTTTGGCTGATGAACCAGACATGGCGTACCCAGACGACGAAGAATGGTTACCGCTTCTTGCGTCTGTTCTGCATTATAATTGGATAAGCCCACATAGAGTGCCTTACCTTGCCGCACGATGTGATCCAATGCCGTCATCGTTTCTTCCAATGGCGTATCCGGATCTGGACGGTGATGATAGAAAATGTCTACATAATCCAGTCCCATCCGACCAAGACTTTGATCCAGACTGGCAATCAGGTTTTTGCGGGAGCCCCACTCGCCGTAAGGTCCATTCCACATATGGTAACCTGCCTTCGATGAGATAAGCAGTTCATCCCGGTAAGGACGCAGATGTTTTTTATAAATCACACCAAAGTTCTCTTCCGCTGATCCTGGAGGTGGACCATAGTTATTCGCCAGATCGAAATGGTTAATTCCGAGGTCAAAGGCACGCAAAATCATTTCTTCCTGAATATCCAATGTACGGTTGCCACCAAAGTTCTGCCATAATCCCAGCGCAATTTGTGGCAATCTGATTCCGGATTTGCCGGAACGTACATATTTCATCTCATCATATCGTTGTTCACTCGCAGTATAGGGCATCGTTATTCTCACTTTCCTGTAAGGTTTGTTGAATTCCTTTTCATCTTAGACATTTTCCTGGATAAACGATATGGCATTTCACTTTGAACATATGGAATAATGATTGTTATCTATATATACTAATGTTAAATAATTAATCTTTTCAGCTATGTAGTATGTTAAAATGCAAGATGAGACGAAATCGTACAGGAGTGAATACCCTTGATTACGTATATGTTCAAAAACAATCATTTTCAGGAGCTACAGCTCCTTCATTATGGTACGGAAGCATGTACACCAGGTCACCACTTTGGCCCTGCTATGCGAGACTATTACAAAATTCATTATATTTTGAATGGCAAAGGCACCTTCGAAGTTGGTGGCAAAACGTATACCCTGCACAAAGGACAAGGATTTCTGATTGTTCCGCATTCTGTCGTGCATTACGAAGCAGATCAGGATGATCCATGGGAATACAGCTGGGTTGCTTTTCAAGGCAGCAATAGTTCTTCCTTTTTACAGCAGGCCTGTCTGTCCGAGCATCACCCGATCTTTGAATTGGGTAATGAGGATGACGAGATGCGATCCTGCCTGCACCGAATGATCAATTCCCGCAATACGCATAAAGGCTGGGAGATTAGCATGACTGGTTTGCTGTATCAATTCTTCTCTATTTTGATTGATCAGGCTAATTCCGAGCATCTTCAACCGATGCAGGATTATTCGAAGGAAACGTACGTTACGCAGGTAATGGACTTCATTGAAATGAACTATGCCAATGCCATTACCGTTCAGTCCATCGCGGCCCATGTCGGTTTGCAGCGCAGTTATCTGTGCTCTCTGTTCAAGGATCAGATGGGAAGCAGTATTCAGTCGTATCTGGTCCATTATCGGATGCGCAGGGCAGCCGAACTGACGCTTGATCCCGGCCTGACCATTGGCGATATTGCCCGTTCTGTGGGCTACACCGATCAATTGCTTTTCTCCAAAATGTTCAAAAAAGTGATGGGCGAAGCACCCACCTATTATCGCAAACATAAAACAGCACCCTCCCAGTTAAGTTGTTAATTGGGAAGGTGCTGTTTTTGTTAATCGTTTATCCTTACAAACGTTATTCCTTACATTCTTTTCATTGGTTTATACCATCTCCGGCATGGATATGCCAACAACTTGCACTTTGATTTCATCTACCATGACGCCGGCTAATTGTTCTACAGCCTGTTGAACATTATGTTGAAGTTCACGGCAGACCTCGTGCATCTTGTTGCCATATTGAATGTTGATGCGCAGCTGGATGGTTGCCTGATCGTCTTTGACGTGTACGTCAATCCCTTTTTGCAGACTCTTGCCGCTGATACTCTTGGCAATCCCTTCAGTCAGTCCAACGGACATGGAAGATACGCCAGCCGTTGATTGAGCCGCCATCCCTACAATCTTGGACAGCACATCATTCGAAATATGAATGGTACCCATTTGAACAGATTGAGGTGCGATATATTCAGGTTCATTGTATTGTTTTTCGATAATTTCAGACATGTGCTCCACTCCTTCGAATAATTAAATTCTATGCATTCTGCCATTTGTCCTTAAAGAACATGTTATAGATTCGAACCAAAAGAATTTTAACGATCATATAAACCGGGATAATAATCAGGATGGCAATAATTCCACCCAGGTCGCCTGCACCCAACACCAGAATGATGGTCGTGAGCGGGTGAATATCCAGCTTTTTGCCGAATACGTACGGTGCAACCAGGTTGTCCTGAATCTGCTGAGCGACAAGAATAATAATCAGAGACCAGATGGCAACCGATGGTGATACCACGAGACCCATGATCACAATCGGGACGGACGACACAATCGCTCCGATAAACGGAACAAAATTCATGATGACCGCAATTACCGTGAGCAGTAATGCGTACGGCAGTCCAATGATGAGGAAACCGATATACATAAGTACACCCAGCGCCAGATTGACCAAAACTCTTCCCACGATAAAACCACTCAACGCCTGATCAATCTCAATTACAACATCACGGCTGTCATTTTGGAAACGTTTTGGAGCGATATGTGCCAATTTACGACCAAATTTCTCGCCTTGTAACAGCATATAGAACAAAAGGATCGGTAGTGTAAACAAGATGATCGCAAAACTGGAAACAAGTGAGAAGAATCCACTTACGTAGTTGGTCACAAAGTTAAATCCTTTGTTGATATACTCCGTGATCTGGGAGAAAGGTGTCGAGCCCTCAGGGAACAAGGCCTGAATGGCACCATTTTGCTCCAGCTCTCTCAGCTGGTCACTTAATGAATTAATTAAACTTGGTGCGTTATCGACCAGATTGAACAGTTGCTCACGTAACGAAGGCCATAAACCAATGATGAAGAACACTCCCAGAATAGCAATAACCAGATAGATTAGCAAAATACTTAGCGTGCGATTTATTTTCTTTTTCTCCATATAATTCACAAGCGGCCTTAGCAGATAATAAAAGAACACCGACAACATCATCGGCACGGTAATGACCGTGATCATGGTGACGAGCGGCTGAAAGATGAAGCTTACACGTGATAATAAATAGATATTAACCAATATCAGCGCCAGTGCAATACTGAACCGGACAAACGTATTTACTTTGAACAAAATATTTCCCCCCACATGGACATTTCTTCTCTTATTTAATTTGGAATCTCAATGCTAAACACGGTGGTTTCTCGCCCACGCCGGGAAAGGATCAGCCGTCCGCCCATTTTCTCCGTATTACGTCGTGCGATGGACAAACCAAGTCCGGTGCCTCCGGTCGCTGTCCGCGCCTCATCCCCTCGTACAAACGGGTCAAAGATCGTTGACCATAGTTCTTGAGGTATACCCACTCCGTTATCTGCCACCTCTATCACCACATGGGTATGAAGCGGAATGAGTTCGACGCGCAGTTCGGTCCCGATTGGATTATAAGACAGAGCATTGGTAATCAGATTCTGAATGACTCTGGATAACAGCTCCGGATCGTACCTCGCGTAGATCACCTCATCAGGAACAAGTACATGAAGGACAAACTGTTTCTGTTCAATCTCCCCATAGGTATCTGCCATAATCTCGCGCAGGAATTCTCCAATCTCTCTTCTCTGAATATGCATGCGAAAATCGGGCGAATCCACCTTGAGCAGCTCCAGCATATTCTGTATCATGCGTGCAACTTGAACAGACTTGTTATAGATGTATCCCAGATATCTTTGCTGCCTATCCTTGTCCTCCCCACGTCCTTCCACCAATGCCTGCGCATATCCCTGTATGGATGTTATCGGTGTCTTCAGATCATGTGATAAGTCTACAATCAGTCGCTGTTTGCTCTCTTCGGCGTAACGTTTCTCCGCAGAGGTGTTCTCAATGACATCCGCCATGTAGTTGAAAGTCTCACCTATCTGGACAAATTCCCTCTCGGCTGAGATCGACATCCGTGTACTATAATTTCCCTGTATCATCTGCGTAAGACCCGAGGAGAGGATACTGAGTGGTTTTTTGATTCTCCGTGCGACCCAATAGCTATATACAAAGATCAATAACAATACTAAACCTATGCCAATCATAATGTAAAAGGATAATGGATGTTTCAGATTAGTAATCAACTGATTATCATTAATCCGCACGCTGACCAGATCACGCGGGATTTTGAGCAATACATACGCTACCGCTCCTTCTGTCGAGAGAGGAGTGATCGAATAATAGTATTCCTGGTCACTCCGATTTTCCAATCCATCATACAGATCGGCTTCACTGTATTGTGTGAACGCATCTTGCTTGTCTCCCACATGACGAATGACATTGCGATTCGCATCCAGAATCTCAATCCAGCCACCGCTATCCTTGAGACGTTGAATCTCTGTGTCTTTGCCTTTCGACACCGAACCTCCACCGGAATAAAATTCGTTCTCCAGCTCCTCCACATACACGTGGGCTTCAACATTCAGATTCGGGTCTACCACCTGATCCGAAATGCGAAAATCCACGACATCAAGTGAAACCATAAGGTACACAATCAATACCAGTAACAGCAAAAAGAAGTTGAACAACAAGAAGTCCAGTGTCAGGGATGTCTGTAAAAGTCGCTTTTCTCTAGCTTTCCATGGGCGCTTCAATTTTGTATCCCAGTCCCCTTATCGTTTTGAGATATTCCGGTTGTCTGGAGTCACGCTCGATCTTCTCCCGAATGTTGCTGATATGTACCATGATAGTACTGTCCTCGTGCGCATAATAATCGCCCCAGACCGCTTCGTATATTTTTTTACGGGTGAACACTCGGCCAGGTTGATCGAGCAACAATTCCATAATTTTATACTCTGTAGAGGTCAATGTTACAGGACTTCCTGAACGAAAAAGGATACATTGGGATCGATCCAGCGTCAGCTCACCTAATACCAGATTCTGTTCTTTCGCTTCGGGGATCTCCGCTGCATCAAATTGATTAACTCTTCTGAGCAACGCCTCTACTCTGGCGACAATCTCAAGCGGGTTGAACGGCTTCGCTATATAATCGTCTGCCCCAAGTCCAAGTCCAAGGATTTTATCGTGATCCTGACTTTTAGCGGATAGGAACAGTACAGGCATGTGATATGTGGCTCTGATCTGTTTGATCAACTGCAATCCATCCATTACAGGCATCATGATGTCCAGTATGACCAGATCGATCTGTGTTGAACGTATGCATTGTAATGCCTCGGCTCCATTCACCGCAGTTTTAATGGTATAGTCCTTCTCCAGATATAGTTGAAGCAGTTCAACAATCTCTGGTTCGTCATCTGCAATTAATACGGTGTATCTCATGATATTCCTCTCATTTCCTATACTCTATGCCTATCTCTACATTATTACTATATACTACGTCTCTTAATTCAACCTAAATCATTTCTAAAGATAATCTAAATAAATAGAAATAGAGCCCTGGCTCATGCCAAGGCATTAACTAAAAAAGGGCTGTTTTCAGCCTACATTCAAGCTTTTCGTTCTTCATTCAGGCTTTTCAATCTTCATTCGGAGCATTTGTATTAGATCATCAGATCAGTCCTTAAGCGAACGAAGCCACGGCTCAACTTTCCCCAATAAACGTTCCTTGTCATACTGCACATATTGGTTCGCCCGATTGCGCACGGGATCACCCGCGTAGAAACGTTCATATAGATCATGCCTTGCTCCGAGTGGACTTCCGGTCAGCTCCCATGCGAGTTGAAAGAGTCGAATCTTCTCCGGGGCTTGCATCGTTACTCCACCAAGATATTTGCCAATCATGGAACCCATCATTTCATTCATCTCAAACGTACCAGAAGGAATCTGAATCAGACCACCCGCAGCAATGGTCTTCAAAATCTCCACCGCGCGGGGATAATAGCGATTGCCCAGATTACGTGCGGTTTCAATATATTTCAATTCCGGCAGCCAGTTGCCAAATGCGTCCCGCTTGGACTGTGCTTCAGCAGCAATAATCAGTCCCTCGATAGTCTGCATCTGACTGATCAGCTCTCCAAGTTGTTCCTGCACATTCAGGAAAGAGTCCACCCCAATCTCCTTTCCAATGGATGAGGTCACGGCTGTAATAAACTCCAGTTTCGAGTGTAATCGAATGACACTCTGATGGTAGGCTAGACTGGCCGAAGCTGTATTGCAGCGAATCTGCCATACGGCTTCAGGGTTATTGTGCAGTAATACACGTTCCCAGGGCACGAATACATCATCAAAAAATAACACAGCATCCATCTCATCATACTGCCCACTAAGTGGATGTGATTTATCTGTATCTTTTGTGGCAAAAGATTCACGACACATCATGTGCAAGCCCGGACTGTCCGCGGCTACAATTACCATATGGGCCAGCTCTGGCAAGTGGTCCGGAATTCGTTGAACGGGATAAGCAATGATATCATCGGCATAAGGCGCTGCTGTTGCCACCATTTTGGCCCCGCGAATGACTACGCCCTCCGTATTACTTTTGATAATCCGTAGCATGGAATCCTCATCTTCACCAACAGGCAAGGAACGATTAATCTGTGGGTCCCGCTGGACAATTGTCAGGAATGCATCTTTTCGTTTGGCTTGTGCAAAATAATCCGATATTTTGTCTGCAAATGCCGGGTCATGCGCTGTCATCTCATGTCGTGTTGCATACCAACCGGTCAGGCGGGATCGGGCATAATCAGACAATCGGCTCATCACCCCGTACGTCCGATCGGCCCATAATTGAAAAGCATCTGCCCTGCTCTTCACGTCAGGAAGTGAACGGGGCACAAGAAAGGAGCGATGCACGTAACTTCCCGTCTGTTCGTCCCAGTAGGCCACGGTTTCTCTTGTCTCCGGGTCATCCACCAGATTGAACAATCCTTCTATGGTTTGAAGTGTTCCCTGAAAGGCCTGATGCCCAGTTACCTGGATACGCTCTCCGTCCAGCCATACATTCCGCTCATCATTCAAACGTTGAATGTAAGCTTGTCCACGAGACATCGTGATACTCATGATATGTCCTCCCTCTCAGGCACCGGCCTGACATTTCTGTAACTCCATCCTTCTAACTGCTTGAGAAACTATGTAATGATACATTCTGTATCTAATGAAATAGTACTGTGCCTTAGCTAGAAAAGTCAACAGACACCGAACGATGAGTCCGGTGTCTGTTGGGCCATGCTATTTTAGACTAATTTGGAATACATGTGACGCAGATACCGCCAGCGCACGAGTGCAAAATACAAAATCTGCATGGAAGCAAACACCAAGAAGATGCGCAGGCTGTATCCAAAGACCGAGAAATCAACCAGTTGCTGCAACGCTACAAAGGCAACCGAACTGTGGATGACCGCCACCAGAATCGGCAGGAAGAACATAAGCAATAGCTGCCTTGTTACGATCTTACGGAGTTCGGGACGACTCAGTCCCATTTTGCCAATCATGCGATACTGCGCTTCATCCCGTTCTAGATCTGCGTAAAGTCTGAAATACGTGAAACTTGCTGCAAAGGTGAAGAAAACAATGCCGATCAGGCCGCTCAAAATTAGAATGATGCCATTGGTCTGCTTGGAATTAAGCCAGTCCACCACAAGCGCGCTGACCTCGTAATAACCTTTTTCGGAATGATCATCTTGAATGGATTTGATCAATTCAGGAGCAAAGCTGCGTGTACCCATCCAATCTTTCACGATAAATTGTATCGTTCGACTCGAATAGAAACCTTCAGGCATGCCAACTTCCTCGTTGTACGCAGGTCTCATCTTATTAAACAATTCGTCGGTTACGACGTAGAGATAAATTTCATATTGAAAAGGAATCACAATATCGGTACCAGGTGTCGATAGCTGGACAGGTATGTGCTGATTATCAACCTCCAGATTGATCTTTCCTCCCGAGGCTCCTTTTTCAACCTGTTCACGGTACTCCTTGCGCATCGCCAAATTGCTTGGTGTCATAAATGACTCATCGATTTGTTTCAACGTACGTTCTTCATACCCCAGTGCCTTCGCAAGACGGTTATAATCACTCAGTTTGATAATATTCCCATTATTATTTTCACCTATAGGAGCATAACTGCCCTTCACGTAGGGAACTTGATTATCAATCAACGTTTCTTCAATCTGCCGAATATGTCGCTCGGAGTTTGGAGTATACCAGTTATTCATATAACTGAATGCGTACGGATTCGACATGGACGACAACCCCGGGTCAGCAATAGCAAGCATGGTGCCAATTCCCGTAAATGAAGAAGCCGAGATGATACTTACCATGAAAAACATGATGGCGTTATCTTTCATTCTATAGGTAAGTTCAGATAGGAAGAGCAGATTGGTTTTACGGAAAAACAACCTTGGATTTCTTTTCAGTGCCCGAATGATGTATACACTGAGCTGCGTGAACAGAAAGTACGTACCTGCAATAACAACCACGACACTTGCGAGTAATAACGGAAAGGAGAAGCTTATCCATACAAAAGTGAATACTCCTGCATAACCCCCACCAATCAACAATACGGATAACAAGGCGAGTAGACGTGAGGCTTTGGGTTCCGGTTTCGGTTTTTCCTCTGATTTCACAAGGTCAATGAGAGTTCCTTTGCGAATGAGCAAGGATGAGGACATCGCGATCACAACAAACAGCAGCAGAAATGCACCTGCCGTCAGGGCAATGCTTTTTAGCGGAAAATAGAATCGAAGACTGTTCTCAACAGCCAGCATGGAGCCACAGATCAGCAGAATCAATTTGCCGAAAATAATTCCGAGTCCAATCCCGGTAATGATGGAAGCTAATCCGATACACATGTTCTCCATAAACAGAAGTCTGTTCATCTGCTTACGTGTCATGCCTATGATCAGGAAAATACCAAATTCCTTCTTGCGCGTCTTCAGAAATGAACCAACGGAGTAGAGCAGGAACAGGAATGAAAAGATGAATATAATGATCTCTGCAATCACAAACCCCTGATTTGCAAGCAACGTAACCGTTCCACTTGATCCCTTTAACCCCGCTTTCAAATCAGGATGGAACAGGAGCAATGCATAAGTAAAAAAGATCATAACGGAAAATGTACTGCTCAGAAAATGAGCCAGATAAATTCGTTTGTTGCGAACAACGTTATTAATGGCGAACTGGCGAAAATTCATGTCCTGAACCTCCCATTAGGGATAATACATTAATAATCTTCTGGTAAAAGGCTGCGCGATTATCGCCGTAGTGAATTTCATTATACAGTTTGCCATCCTTGATAAAGACAACCCGACTGCAATAACTTGCAGCTACTGCATCATGAGTGACCAGCAACATCGTAGCCTGATCCTCCTGATTGCGGGTTTCGAGAATCTCCATCACATCTCTTGCCGCCTTCGAATCCAGGTTGCCTGTTGGTTCATCGGCCAGAATCAGCTTCGGGGAATGGATAAGCGCTCTGGCAATGGCCGTACGCTGTGCCTGTCCTCCTGATATCTCATATGTCCGTTTGTTCAGAATACCCTCGATCCCCAGCTTGCTTGCCAGATGTTCAACACGAGTGTTCATCTCTGCTAGCGAAACACCGTCAAGAGTCAGTGGCAACACAATGTTTTCCTTGACTGTCAGGGTATTTAACAGATTGAACGATTGAAAAACGAATCCAAGCTCTTTGCGCCGAAACAGCGCGAGTTCGTCCTGATTCAATTCAAACGGATTCTTCCCTGCAATCCGCAGTTCGCCTGATGTTGGATGATCAATGGTTGAGATCATGTTCAGCAGTGTTGTTTTGCCACTACCGGATGGTCCCATGATGCCAACAAACTCACCTTCCTGAATACTGAGGTCAATACCTGATAACGCTTCATAAGATAAGATGCCTTTGTAGATTTTACTGATCTGTTTCACAGAACAAATCTCCATGGTTACAACTCCTTAGTGATATATGAATTCAAAATCAAGTTACTTTTCATGCTGTATGCATGCGTATTGTGCGTGGCCTTTCCTGTACTCTTATGACTATAGTCTATCGAAGTTTCGGCCATTCTCCTATGGTTTAACCTTTCATCAACATGACAATGTTGTAAGGTTGCATCATGAAAATCAAAAAGACGCCTTCGCCCCGATCAGGCAATAGACGTCTATACTTACACTTACACTGTAATATATACTCCACTCACACTTCTTCAACAAAAATACAGAACTCACGTCCCAATCTTATCTTCAACCTGTCACTTCAAGAGTTGAATGTAATTCGGACAGTCGTTCCTTCGCCGTACACAGATTCAAGATCAATCCTATGGTTCATCCGTGTTAACACTTCTTTTACAATATACAGCCCCATGCCTGTGGACTCTTTGAAATGCCGCCCGTTCTCCCCGGTGAAGAAAGGCTGGAATACCCGGTTTAGATCAGACTTCGGAATTCCGATGCCCTGATCCTGCACTTCCAGTATGATGGAGCGTTCGGCTTCATACGCACGCACATAGATCTTTTGCCCGCTGCCCGCGGAGTATTTGATTGCATTGGACAGTAACTGTACCAAGACAAAACGAATCCACTTGGCATCGGATTGCACAACCAGCGCAGAATCGATATGCATCTCTGGATAGACGTGATTGCGAATAAAGAATCGCTTGAGCTCATGGATCGCTTCTTCCCCAGCGGTCTTCAGTATCACAGGTTCGACACTGAAATCCTGTTCGAAGGTATCCAACCGGGCCACATACAGCACAGTCTCCAAGCCTCGCCTCATCTGGTCCGCTTCCTCCCGAATGCTTACGAGCCGAGGATCATCATCTTCCTGACCTTCCACGGTCAACTCAATAACGGATAACGGTGTCTTCATCTGATGGACCCACTGGTTCATGAATGTCAGATATTCTTGCTGCCGTTGTTCCAGCCGATGGAGATGAGCATGGTACTGTCCGTATTGTGAATCCAGCAGCTTTTCCAGCGCCAGTGATAAAGGACTTGTTTCGTTCAATGGTACAAATTCCTTCAGCGAATCCATCGACCGTGACATCCGGGTATAAAATGAGCGATGTGAATAATAACGATACACCAAATATCCGATGTATAAAAATAATCCCAACGCTACGGCATAAGCAGCCGTGACCCAATCGTTGTAACCGTCATACCAGAACACTGCAACAACGGTGAACAAGATGGCAACAACCCAGCACGTTAAAGCGAGATGTTCTCGTATAAACAATCTCATGATGGTGATGAGGCCTTCCAGGTATTGTTCAATCGGTAACCCGAACCTCTGACCGTTTCCAGTGCGTCCGTAATACCAAGTTCGGCTAATCGTTTACGCACCCGAGTAACGTTTACGCTGAGTGTATTGTCATCCACAAAAGAGTCATCCCACAGCTTCTCCAAGATTGTCTCTCTGCTCACCAGCTTGGGACTGCGGCGGAGTAACGTTTCCAGCAGAATCGTTTCCTTCTTCGTCAGCTGTACTTTGCGATCACCAAGCTGAATCTCCAGTCTTTCCAAGTACACGACCAAACCGTCCAGTTCCACCTTGCGTTCTTCATCACGAGCAGCATAGTCCCCATATACCCGGCGCAGCTGACTTCGAATTTTTGCTATAACAATCTCATGCTCAAATGGCTTCGTAATATAATCATCCGCCCCGTTCTCCAGTGCCATGACCTGATCCATCTTCCCACTCCGTGCGGAGATAAACAAAATGGGGCATGTAGACAGCGTACGAATCTGGCGGCACCAATAGAAACCATCGTAACTGGGCAAGTTGATATCCAGAAGTACCACATGTGGCTGTACCTGCTCAAACTGTTGCACAATCATCTCAAAATCCTCGACCAGTACGGCCCGGTCCCCGTAGCGTTCAATATGTGATTTCAATAATCCCGCAATCTTGGGATCGTCCTCTATTATCATAATGGTATACATTATTGGATCTCACCTCTGGCAAAATCATAACACAGGATTTATTATCTAGCATCGATTTGCTTACGCCAATCCACAATATCTGCATTCAATTGCTTCAGGTCTCCGGAAGCTTTCTGATCATCGGATAACTTGTATTGTTGCTTCAATGCCAGGATACGATATACACTTTCATCAATTCGGGACTCGGTGATTTTGCCTGACTTTACTGCACTTATTAGCGTATCAAAAATCGTCTTGGCACTCTCATAACTGTGAGCTACCAACAGAATGTCACTTCCTGCTTTAACAGTTGCTAGGGTTGCCTGGTCCAACTTGTAGTTCTTCGCGATTGCACCCATACTCAGGTCATCTGTGATGACGACACCATCATAATTGAACTTCCCGCGCAAATGTTCACCTATAATGACATCCGATAAGGAAGCCGGATGATCCGGGTCCAGCTTCGGGAACAAAATGTGTGCAACCATGACCGCCTCTACCTGCTCCTTCACTGCGGCCTGGAACGGAATCCATTCAAGCTCGGCCAGTTGTTTTTCCGTTTTATTCACGACAGGGAGATCGAGATGGGAGTCCACGGACGTATCACCATGACCCGGAAAATGTTTCACTACCGGAATAATGCCTTCATTACGTAGTCCCTTCATCTCTGCAATCCCCATACGTGACACCAGTTCTGCCGAGCTGCCGAATGAACGATCTCCAATCACCGGGTTCTTCGGGTTACTATTCACATCCAACACAGGAGCAAAGTCCACATTAAAGCCCGCAAGCTGAACTTGTCTGGCCAGTAATTCGCCCATCGTTTCAGCAAGCGCGCTATCTTTCGTCTCCCCTACTTTTCTACTGGAAGGAATGGATTCCACCGTCTCCGGCATACGGCTCACTTTGCCGCCCTCCTGATCCACACTCATGAAGATCGGTACCGGGTTGGACTGATTCGCTTCCTTGATGGATTGTACAAACTTGGCTGTTCCCTCGAGTGTCGATACATTGTTGGCATAGAAAATAATGCCCCCTACCTTTTGATCGGTAATCATCTGTTTGGCTTGATCATCCAACGTTGTCCCTTGAACACCGGCCAGTATCATCTGTCCAATCTTCTCTTCTAACGTTAATGAACTAAGTTGCTCCTGCACCGGATCGACTTCTTCTTGCGGTGGCGCGGTATTCTGCTCCGGCGATGAGGAAGATTGCCCTGAGTTGGAGCCAGCGTTCGATCCGGTATTCGAGTCCGTCGCGGAGGAAGGTTTCTGTGCTTGGCCACATGCCGATAAAAGCAGAACGATCCCCAGCAGAAGACACATCATATGCAGTGGTTTTCTCCATTTATTGTTCGAGTTGTACCTATAGTTGTGCAAGGATATTCATCCTCCTTATGTAATGTCATCTTGGCAACCCTTGGGTTCAGGCCTAACCTTATCATAAGGTGGTGGATTTTCAAAATAAGTCGTACTGAAGATTGAATCGTTGTTCAGACACTTAAGTGGTAAAAAAAGTGGTTGCACTGGAACCTGAGATGTGGAACTTAATGGTGTTGTGACTAGGCGCGTGTGCGATGTATGTGGAGAATAAAAAGGAGTACCGGTGCAGAAAACGATTTTCTATTGTGAATTTTTCATATGTTGAAATTATTAGTATAGACAAATTGAAAAGCCGCCCAAAGGCGGCCTATTTGTTCGTTTTTGTTTTACTTTTCGTTGTAAATCGTTGCCGTTCAATGTTAGTTCACCTTTCACCAAACGTTATTAGGCTTCTATTAATGGAGTGTTTGCAACACTTCCGTTGTAAATGGAATGATTTCGGATATGCGATCTTCACGAACTTTGGCAGGCCATTCGGGATCACTAAGCAGAACACGACCCAAGGCGATCAAGTCAAATTCATTGTTCTCCAACTTCTCATTTAATTGATCCAAATGGGCATCCCCTGTTCCTTGGTTCTCGGTTGCTCTGTCTACAAATTCAGCTTCAAGCCCTACCGATCCAACTGAAATAGCTGGTTTGCCCGTGATTTTCTGTGTCCAACCCGCAAGATTCAGCTCAGATCCTTCGAATTCCGGTAACCAGAACCGGCGTGTAGAACAATGGAATATATCCACGCCAGCAGCACTGAGCGGGGCCAAGAATTGCTCCAATTGTTCTGGCGTCTCCACCAGACGTGCCTCATAATTCCCCATCTTCCATTGGGAGAACCGGAGCACAATTGGGAAATCAGGACCAACCGCCGCACGACAAGCTTCAATCACTTCAACTGCAAATTGAGTTCGCCGTACCAAATCACCACCATAATTGTCGGTCCGTCGATTCGTCTGCTCCCAGAAGAATTGGTCAATCAGGTATCCATGGGCTCCGTGCAGTTCAATGCCGTCAAACCCGATTCGCTGTGCATCCGCTGCCGCTTGGGCAAATGCCTGTACAAGACCTTGAATCTCCTCTTCCGTTAATGGTTCACGTGATGGTTCACCTGCCATGCTAACCCCTGACGGACTTACAGGATCAGCTTCTGCGTTAGGCAAGTCACCGGAACGACGTGCTGTACCCACATGCCACAATTGTGGCATAATTTTGCCACCCGCTTCATGTACTGCTTTCACTACATTAGCCCATCCTTGCAACGAATCTTCACCATGGAATAATGGAATACTCGCTCCACTAATCGAAGATGGATGATTAATGCCTGTACCTTCCGTTATGATGAGCCCCACTCCACCTGCTGCTCTGCGACGATAGTATTCAGCAACTTCTGGTCCAGGTACACCCTCCGGTGAGAATCCGCGAGTCATGGGTGCCATAACGATTCGATTAGACAATGTTAGCTTGTCCGAGGTGAAAGGTTTGAATAATGCTGAAGGTACGTTCATAGTACATTGCTCCTTTGCAATTGGAAGTGTGGAACTCCGCATCCACATGAAATGCGACATGCTTTTGTATATTGTAACACGTGTAATCCAGTTGACTGGTTTAGGATTATTTCTCTATCCATTTTATAGTTTCTTAATTTTATTTTCAAATTTTCGAAGTTGGGCGTTCAAACTACTCTTATAGAAAAAAAAGAAAGCTACCTTACGGCAGCCTCTGTTGGATCACACTACCGAAGCAGTCTGACATGCACTCTACTACATCTTAAAGTATTTTCCCGGTCACCAATAATGTGGATGTAGCATAGTATATAATCCATAATCTTCCTTCCAATTTAATTAGCATTCACGGGGATATCACTGCGATTCACTCGAAGCAATTTCCCTGATGAAGTTGATAACACATCCGGATCGGTACCCAGACCAAAGTAGAAGTCACCCTCGTTCTCTTCGAAAGACTTGGCATAGGTGTCCTGGTTAAAACGTAAAATCTCATTCCATGTGGTCAGATCAGTGGATTGGTAGACCCGATTGATATACAGATTGGCACTTTGGCGAGTGTACGTAAGCACATACACCTTGCCATCACGCAACAGCACATCGGTTGGGAGCGCCTTGGCATCCGGGAGATTAACTCGCCTTGCCTGATTGATGTCGGTCATGACATTCAAAGATTTGGGCAGCAACTGCCCATCATTGAACACGCCTCCCGCTATATAGAGCAACTTGTTATTGAAGTTAACATTTTTGCCTATTTTATTATAAGGAATCGTGCCCGTTTGATAGGTTAGTCCAGGCAGCATTTTGTTACCATAGATGACAACATCCCGTTTCTCAAGCTTTTCATTAATCTCCAAAATATTAGTTTTGTCATTCCATATTTTATTGGCAGGATACATCATGCCAGATGCATATAACTTGCCATTAAGATGGAACATGGTATAAGCCCGGAAACCAAACGTATTAATGGTCGCATATTTTTGCCAAGTTTCACCTTCATTATGAGAGATTAGAATGGTTGGTTTGGACTCTGTACCCAGCGCGGCAAACATTTTACCCTGATAAGATGCCAAATCGTATACGTGTACACCCAGCGGCAGATTGCGATATTTGGTCCACACCTCTCCATCCAGACGATAGAAGTTACCCAGTTCCCACTGTTCACTATCGGAATCATTGCCAGGAATATATAACTTGTCGTTTAGTACTCTGTAGATATCAATCTGTTCCTCATCCACATACATCTTCGTTGATGGCAAGATGCTCGGGTTGCTATTAGTCACTGACTGGGTCTTGAATTTTGCATTCGCTGTATCATAATAAATGACTGGAATAGGGCCTGAATTAGGAGCTACGCCCAGATTGCTACTATTTCCGTGGCCCAAATATATTTTGCCGTTGTACAGTTGCATGTCCCAGACGTTATTAGCATATGGTGTTTTGGTAAAAGGTCTGCCTAGCAGTTCGATCTTCGATGTTACATCCGCTGAACTGATTGGTGCATTCGACACCTTGGCAAGCCCACGTTCCGTCGCAGGGGGTTGACTCGTTGACGTGGTGTTTTTCGGCTTGGAGTTCCCCATAAGCATCCAGCTCATTCCTGCGACAATGGTCAAAATTACGGCTGTCCATTTTGTATGTCTCTGCATGTCCGCTTCCTCCTTCATTTTTTCATCATCATTACCTTCACACCAAGATGATACAATTTGTATCTTTTTATACTATGTAAAACCACCCGCACATGCAACAAATTCCGCCCTATTTATACAAAAAAAGTAGACAATCACATCTGTTGATGTGCTGTCTACTTGTTCTTACTGTCTGTGATTTCTATTCAGCTTTTACCAAAATCTTAACCTGATTTTTCTCTTTCAACAGTGCTTCAAATCCATGCTCTACCACTTCATCCAACGAAATTCGTTTGGTCACCAGCTTGTCAGCCGGGAAGAAACCTTTATCCATCAGACTGATCACCGCCGGGAACACATCGCGATAACCGATAATGCCATTGACCGTACGCTCTTTCATGACAATTGAGTTCGGGTGAATCGGTGCTTCCTGTTCAAAAATGCTGACGATCATCAACTCTCCACCAATACGTGTTGAATCGATGGCTTGTTGCAGAACACGTGGAACACCAGTTACTTCATAGGCTACGTTAACGCCGCCTTGTGTACGTTGATGGATCTCTTCCACGACATTAAACTGCATTGGATCAATCACAATGGCACCGAGCTCTTCGGCTTTTGCTTTCCGTTCATCCGATAACTCCACCACATAAATATCCGACGCTCCCGAAGCTTTAAGCGCTTCGATGACCAGTAACCCGATTGGGCCTGCGCCAAACACGGCTGCCGTATCTCCCACTTTCAGCTTGCTTTGGCGCACAGCGTGAAGTGCTACAGCTGAAGGTTCAACCAACGCACCTTGCTCATACGAGATTGAATCCGGAATGGCATGTACCATGTTTTCTGCAGCAGTTACATACTCGGAGAATCCTCCTCCGCCTCCAGCGAGTCCAAGGAAACCCATCTGATCGCACAGATTGTATCTGCCCTGTTTACAAGCTTCGCAGTGTCCACATGCATAGATGGGTTCTACCACAACACGATCGCCCGCCTTGAAACGCGTAACACCTTCCCCTACTTCAACCACCTGTCCTGAGAATTCATGCCCCATAACTATAGGAGCTTGTTCCCCTGTTAACGGATGCGGTGCTTGAGCGGGAATGAAGATTGGACCTGCTGTGTACTCGTGCAAATCACTGCCGCAGATACCGCACCATTCCACTTTTATTTTGACCTTTCCTTCTTCAGGGTGAGGTTCATTAATATTTTCGAGACGTAAATCTTTGACTCCATGCCAACGTAATGCTTTCATTCATTTCATCTCCCAGATCATAATTTGTGATATAATCGGAAACGTTTCCGTAAATTAAATATGTCACATTTTAGATACGCTGTCAAACATATTTCTCCACTAATATGGCTATTTCATGATCATATCGAGTTCACTTAAGAATGCTCGCACTTTAATTCAAGTGATCTTAGGGGTATTACAAACGATGTAATCCTTGTTATTAACATATATCATGGCAAATATTATTGTAGTCCCATTGAAATTTAATCAGGCGTTGCCATAAATCTGGCCCATTCACGGGATACTTCATTGTTCAAATGTTATAATCAAGTTATATAACTATCGTGAAGTTCATACATATTCCTAATAATTCGGAATCGTTTCCGATAAAGTGAGGTAACCGTACATTGAGGAAAGAACAGAAACTTACGATCAAGGACGTTGCAGAGCGTGCCGGCGTGGGCATCGCTACCGTATCCCGGGCCATCAACAATTCAGAAGGTATCAGCAGTAAAACACGAGATAAAGTGATGCTGGCCATTGAAGAACTGGGGTTTGTACCCAACACCTCGGCACAGAGTCTGAAAATCCGGCAAACGCACCAGATCGCGCTTGTTGTACCCGACATACGTAACGCCATCATTCCGGAAATCTCCTGGTCTGTAGAGCAAACGGCGAAGCAGCATGGGTACCATGTCGTGCAGATCAATACGGCAGGCAATGCCAGAACGGAGCTTGAAACCATTCGTAATGTCAAAAAATTGCATGTGGACGGACTAATCTTCATGCCTCTGGCGTACCCCAAAACGTTACCCGGACTGATTGATAAAGCGCCGCTCCCTATCTCCATGATTAATTACGGCAAAAAACTGGAACCGGGCATGAAGGCAGATATCGTCTCTCTCTCTCAACCTGAAGGCAAATTGGTAATGGAACATCTGTTCAAGATCGGTCGAACTCGAATTGCATATGCGGGAGCACCGAAGGACATTATTGAAGAACGCTTTCGTGCGTATGAGCAAGCCGTAGGCCATGTGGACATTTCTCTCGTATACTTTGGTGAGGACTTTTCATTGAATACAGGTGCCAATGCTGCAGATTATTTCTATGGACTTACGCATATGCCAGATGCTGTCTATGCCATTAATGATATGGTTGCCATCGGATTGGTTAATCGGTTCAAGGAGTTAGGGGTTCGTGTACCTGAAGATGTGGCTGTTGTGGGTGTGGATAACAATCAATGGACAACCGTCACGTCTCCTCAGATTAGTTCTGTGTCCATTATGGGCGAAGAAGTCGCCAGACTTGCTACTGAGCTGTTGTTAAAACGAATTCGGGAGATGAGCACGACCGATTACGAACACATCCAATTTGAACCACGCTTAATCGTTCGTGAATCAAGCGTCGCCATGATTCATTCCTCCCAGCGAGGACCACACAGTTAAGCTATTCCTTCATTTGTTCTACTACACAGATATACTAATAAGGTGTTGCTCAGGTCTAACTCTTTCCTGGCAGCACCTTATTTGTCGTTGATTCTATATAACTATAGCAGAGTCATACTCCGCATACGTTCATTCTAAGAAAGCAGTTGTCTGATCGGTGTTCCCTTCAGGAACATCGCTATATTCTCTACGGTATGATTATAATAGATCTCATAATTGCCACGAGTCACATAACCCAGATGCGGTGTTGCCAGGACGTTGGGTAATGTTCGCATCACATGGTTAACTGGTAACGGTTCCTGCTCATATACATCCAGACCTGCACCAGCAATCACACCACGCTGCAGTGCCTCTACCATAGCTTCCTGATCGACAATGCCCGCTCGCGACGTATTGATGAGTAGCGCACTCGATTTCATTAGTTGAAACTCGGCTTGTCCGATCAGATTCCGCGTACGATCACTCAATACTAGATGAATGGATACGATGTCGCTCTGTGCAAGCAATTGCTCCTTGGTCTCGGACCAGATCACACCATGTTTTTCGGCTTTCTCTTGTGTCAGATTCTCGCTCCAGGCCATCACATTCATACCAAATGCTTGTGCGATCTCAGCCATGCGAGTGCCTATTTTGCCCAAACCAAGCAATCCAAGTGTTCTCCCATGCAAATCCAATCCTACTGTGCTCTGCCAGTTACGATTGGAGCGAAGTGCATTATTTTCCGTAACCAGTTGTCTGGACAGCCCCAGAATCAGTGCCCATGTAAGCTCCGTCGGCGGATTAGAGCTTCCCTCAGTTCCACACACAATGATCCCGTTCTGCTCTGCAGCCTTGAGATCTATCGAAGCGTTGCGCATACCACTTGTAATCAGAAGTTTTAGCTTAGGGAGCTGCGAAATGACCTTCTCTGGAAACGGTGTACGCTCCCGCATCAGGACCACAATATCAAAATCCTGCAATTCCTGAATGACTTTTTCTTCCGAGCCCATATAGTTGTTGAATGTCTGAATCTCCACCTGATCCATCAACGGCCCCCAGTCCGCCGACGTCAGCGCAACGTTCTGATAATCATCCAAAACGGCACAACGCAACTTCGTATTCATTTCTGATCTCCTCCTATATCTGCTCAATTCTTGTATATATTGTAGCAACTCCGCATCACTTTAAACAGAATAATTCCCTATTAATGTAACAAAGACAGCGTAACTTGGATGCTCTGCTCTACAAATAAGCGGTCTGGTCCTGATTTCATCAGAACAGTCAGTCCAATCATGGATACAACCAGAGACTGTGCGACCGCACTCGCGTTCATGTCAGTAGACAACTCCCCGCTCTGTTGCCCTCGTTCTATCGTTTCTTTGAAAAGAACACCCAGGTACATCTGATGCTCCCGTGTAAGGACAGCGAATTTGGGATCATGTGGAGCCAGCTCAACCATCGTATTAATGCAAAAACAGCCGTGACTAGGCTCGGTCACACTCCCCTCTGCTCCAATATGTTCAAACAATCCACGAAAGGCTTCCCGCACGGAGGAGCCCTGTTGAAGTCTGGCTCTGACTTGAGCCGCGTGCTGAGTGGTATACCTGCGAAGTGCTGTTTCAAATAATTCCTTTTTATCGCCAAAAGCCGCATACAGACTGGGACGTTGTATGCCCATTGCGGTCGTCAAATCATTTAAAGACGCCGCTTCGAACCCTTTGTCCCAAAACGTATGCATCGCTGCATCAAGTGCTTTATCCGTATCAAATTCCCGTTGTCTAACCATACAATTCACCTCTTTATGTATCGATCAGTATGTTTATATATTTTAACCTCACTCTTATTACAAAGTCAAAACCTAATAACCGGAAAGGAGTTTTTAGCTATAAATGAATCGAAAAATCTGGAATAGAAGCGATCGCATCGTTATTTATCGTCGTATTCTCTGGTAAATAATCTTCAATTTAACCCTCACCCATTTCTCTGTTGACAAAATTCACGCAAATAAAGTATGGTTATCCCGAAACATAACATACCGATCAGTACAGAATAGAAAGGTGACATCCATTTATGCAAACTTCTTCTCCAGATGCACAATTATCCAATAAGGATCGTCCTGCCATGTCACGGTTAGTTGCTCTTCTTTTTGCCGTGTGCAGTGGACTTGCGGTCGCCAATATCTATTATGCTCAGCCTTTGCTGGACTCCATCGCTCAAGAATTCAGCCTCTCTCCATCATCCATAGGGATTGTCATCACAGTGACTCAAATATGTTATGCCTTGGGGCTGTTCCTTCTTGTTCCGCTTGGTGACCTCTTAAATCGTTGCAAGTTGATCATCATTCAAATGCTCTTATCCGTGCTTGCACTGGTTCTCGTAGGAACCGCACAATCCAGCTCACTTTTATTCGCGGGCATGGCTGTCGTTGGTTTATTAGCCGTCATTACGCAAACGCTCGTTGCCTTTGCTGCACACTTGGCAGCCCCTTCCGAACGTGGTCGCATTGTCGGGTTGGTAACCAGCGGGATCGTCATTGGCATTTTACTTGCACGAACGGTTGCAGGTACGCTGAACGATTGGTTCGGGTGGAGATCGGTATATCTCTTCTCCGCCAGCCTTACATTACTCGGAATTGTCGCCTTATTTTTTGTTCTCCCAAGGCAACAATCCCCACAAGTAAAACAAAGCTACTTCCAATTACTCGGTTCCGTCTTGCAACTGTACCGTGAGTTGCGTGTGTTAAGAGTACGAGGTGTGCTGGCCATGCTGATTTTTACAGCCTTCAGCATCTTATGGACTTCTATGGTACTGCCACTAAGTAGCCCTCCACTGTCCCTGTCTCATACAGTCATAGGTGCATTCGGTCTCGCAGGAGCGGCGGGAGCATTGGCTGCTGCCCGTGCAGGTAAACTTGCCGACCGGGGCCTTGGGCAGAAAACAACCGGTGTCGCCCTTGTCATTCTGCTCTTGTCCTGGCTACCCATCGGTTATGTCCATCATTCTCTCTGGTTTCTGATCCTGGGTGTTATCCTGCTCGATCTCGCCGTGCAGGCCGTACATGTTACCAACCAGAGCCTGATCTACGAAGTTCGTCCCGAAGCGCAGAGCCGCCTGACGGCAGCTTATATGATCTTTTATTCCATCGGCAGTGCAACCGGCTCCATCGTTTCTACCCAAGTGTATGCATGGGCAGGCTGGACAGCCGTTTGCTGGTTAGGTGCTGGCGTTAGTGCAGCAGCCCTTGTATTCTGGATAATCGATCGTTATATGCATTGGAATCACGATCGTTGAATTAGTCCAGTTTATCCCACACCACAATAAAAAGAGTTGCCAACGGACCAAATAACAGGGAAATCAGAAACCAGTTCCGACCACTTCTGTTTTTTCCCTGAGCCAGTCCGGCATTAATCAAGGCAAGTGTGCCCCACCCTACAAAATATTCATTATCCATCAAATGTCTTCTCTCCTCTATCCCTTCAATTCTGGCTACTGCTCAAGCATATCTTTGAGCTTACGATTACGATCCTCCAGAAATGCCTGCATGTATCTCTTTAGCACAAGTCGCTCCGTTGCCCATCCCTGTAATCCAAGTGGAGCTTCGAATCGAAGTGTGTCTCTCATGCAAGTCATCTGATCCCCAATTACGCTGAAATGATGTTCATGTCGCATGCTCTTGAAAGCCCCTTTCTCCATCTGATCCACAAATACATACGGTCGTTCAAACTGCACAATTCGGGACTTCAACTTCTGTCTGACCCCAAAATGAGTAGCCTGAAATGTAACGGTATCACCTGCTCCAATTCTTCCTGTTGTTACTCCTGCAACTGCTCGCTCTCTTGTATGTTGCCAGACGGTCTGAGTATGTACATCAATATCCCGAGCATAGTCAAAGCACCGTTCAATCGAGGCATGTATCGTAATCTCGGTTGTCACTTCAATCATGGCGATCGCTCCTTGGCAGGAAAAATAATGTCTTTGCAAAGTATACGCTTGCTTCCTTGGTCGAACAACACATCTAGGATGATATAACAAAAAACGGGTCCCCTGTCTTCGTACAGGAGGCCCGTCCTCAATATAAGTAAGGAATACAGATCATATTTAGATTAAATAAGCAATTCATCAATGGCAAGCGTACGCTCTTTGGAGAGATCGCGATATTCTTCAGACTCCACTTTGATGAGTGGTTTGAAAATATCAGATGTATTGTTCATGACAATAACACCCTTTTCTCCATTGCTGAGCAGTACCTGTTTCCCGATGAAATTAGGAAGCAAATGTTGCATCAATGCCTGAACCGGTTTTTCATTCAATTTACCAAATCCCATTCCATAGATATCTCTAAGGTTATTGATCAGATTTGGATTGCTTCCTCCGTGGTTCCCGGATCTCATGCCTATATAGATATCCGCTACAGATACAATCTGTGTATATGGATGAATTTCACTTTTCTCAAGTTGCATCGGATAACCCGACCCATCTTCCCGCTCGTGATGTTGCAGAGCAACCAGTGCTGTCGCTTCATCCGTCATCGAATTTTTGATAATTTCATGGCCATATATAGTGTGACGCTGCATTTCAAGCTGCTCATCAGCCGTCAACGGTTCTGTTTTGTTCCGAATCCGGTGGGAAACTTTGCACTTTCCAATGTCATGCAGATAACCACCGCGACTAATCTGATAACTCTCCTTCTGAGAATATCCAAGCCAATTCGCAAGGTAGAAGGACAACAATCCTACCTGGATTGAATGTGTATAGTTATTGACATCATCCCGCTCCAGCATCATCAGGAGATGAACGACATCTTTCTGCTCATCCAGTCCTTCAACCATCGGTTGCAGTGCATCATCCACCATGGTGGCGTTGAACTTGCCAACGGTCAGAGCTTCGAGAAAAGCATTTTGATAATTATGTACAGTCTGAATAAATTGGGACTTCAGCTCTTCTTCAGGCGGTTCTTCCTTCGTAGTTATCCCCGAAGCATGCTTTGCGGCTGCTGCAAAAAATTCTGCTTCAGTGATTTCCTCTTCGCGTGATTCAATATCTACATAATCTACACGGTGCTGCATAAGCAAGGTGATATCCTCACCTTTGATCACAGTTCCCTTCCCGAGAACGTGTAATCCTGCATCGCTGAATGTATCCGCAGTTAGACGGTCTCCGTCTTGCAGGTTCATAATATGGATTCTCAAATCGGTATTCCCCCTGAACAATTCATTATAGTAACAGCACCCAACGGAACGGGGCCACAAAAATACCTATACTTCTTTATATCGTTATAATTCTTCATTTCATACATAGTTCAAACGACCTTAATCACAATGGTAAATACGAACGCCTAAGACTTTATCCTCACTCCAACATCCAAATTAGTCCCGGTTTTAAACTTTTACACACTTTTGTGCCTCATTGCCGTATCAGAGTAAGCCAAAGAAGTTCAAACGCTCCGTTTGAACTTCTTCAAGACATCTCAAATTAGATTTTGATCGAACCCAGACTAGCACCTTTAACAAAAAATCGTTCAATGCTCTTCTCGACCGAAGCATCGGGAATCAGCGGCGGTGCCTGATGGGGTTTGGTACGTGCATCAATAATCACTTGATCACAGCCCCAATGCTTGTGGTCATATCCGCTATTAACCCCGTACATGTCATGTGAAGGGTTGCTGCGAGTAAAGGTTGCCCATAAGAAGTTGCTGAGGTTAGCACTCAGGAACGAACTGTCGTCACATAGAATGATCATCGGACACGAGTCCAGACCTCCCTGTTCTTTCAATAGAGACGTGAATGCTTGCATCTCCTGTGCTGTATCCGCATAACTCGTAAAGGCCGATGTCTGGATCGAAACGATACCCGGCATGATGAGCTGTGGATTCTCATAACCACGAATGTTTTTCAAAGACTCTGGCACTTCCGAACACAGCTCCCGAATCTTGTCGCCATACGCTGCAAAAACGACCTTGCTGCCGCTGTTCAGTCCTGTACCCGAATAATCCAGTGTATCAATCGTCGTATGGGTATGGAAATGAATATCCCGCTGCATATCCATACGTTCCAAAATATAGGTCAGGAATTCAACTTCCTTGTGGGTATCCAGAGGTTGCTGATCCTCAGCAGTAATAAACAGGTACTTCGCCAGACTGAGCTGACCGGTACCCAAAATACGATTGGCAATCGTAAGCAACTCTGTCGGCTGCTTCACCGCCTGATATGGGGTGTAACGTTCACTGCCGATGGCAAACAGTAATGGATGTACCCCTGCCGCATCGACCGCATGCACTTCTTTGACACCTGGAATCTCCTGTTTGATCGCGTCTCCAGTAATCTCATGAATCAAATCACCAAAAGCCGTATCCTCTTGCGGTGGACGACCAACAACCGTAAACGGCCATATGGCATTAGGTTTGGCATAGACTTTATGCACACGCATTAGTGGGAATTCATGTGTCAGACTGTAATAACCCAGATGATCACCGAACGGGCCTTCGGGTTTTGTCTCACCTGGGTAGATATCACCCGTGATGACAAAATCAGCATCATTACTGATGCAATATCCGTCCTTGTAACTGTACCGGAAGCGACGTCCAGCGAGCAAACCGGCAAATGTCATCTCACTTAGTCCTTCAGGCAAAGGCATAACCGCTGAAAGTGTATGTGCAGGTGGACCACCAATGAAAATACTAACTTTCAGTGGTTCTCCCTTTTTGACAGCTTTGGCTTGATGTATACCAATTCCGCGATGAATCTGATAGTGTAACCCTATTTCCTTGTTCATTTCAAAATCATTGCCATCCAGTTGAACCCGGTACATCCCCAAGTTTGAATTCATAATTCCTGGTTTGTCCGGATCTTCCGAATAAACCTGTGGTAACGTCACAAATGCCCCACCGTCCATAGGCCAGTGTTTGACGAGTGGCAGATCCGAGATTTGAATCTCTTGCGCGGACACCGGCAAGCTTATAGATTTCTGTTTTGGCAGCGCCTGCCACGCAGCAAGACCTGTTTGGACATGCTGAAATGGCGTCTTAAGCGCCTTCATAGGATCGTCACGAACTGCCATGACCCGTTGTACGCCTTCCAGCGTACCGCGGAACATGAACTTGCTTCGTTCCACCGTGCCGAACAGATTGGATACGGCCTGGAACTTTGAGCCTTTTACATTTTCAAATAACAAAGCAGGGCCTTTAGCCTCGTGCACTTTCATGTGGATCGCTGCCATCTCCAAATGAGGATCAACCTCTTCTTTGACCCGAATCAAATGACCGTGCTGCTCCAGATCGTTAATACAATCTTCCATATTGCGATATTTCATTGGATGGCTCCATTCTCTGTATGATAAATTGATTAAGTTCATAGATTCACATAACGTCTCTTCTATTTTATCAAATGATCCACTGCTAAACAAAACTATATGTGAAATTTTGTCGCAAATACAGATATCAAAAAAAAAGCAATCTGGCAGCAATCTGAATCCTGAACGCACAGGGACCAATTGTTTCCATACTGCTCTCTCTGTTCTGGGTTGCCTTAAGATGTAGGTGTAATGGTCGATCTGGGGATCGTGACAATAAACTGTGTACCTTTTCCTACTTCGCTCTCTACATCAATTGTACATTGATGCAATTTCAATATTTTAATCACAATGGACAAACCCAATCCATTCCCTCGAAGCGAGCTGCTTCGCGCTTTGTCCACCATGTAGAATCGATCAAAGATATACGGGAGTGCTTCCTCAGGTATTCCTTGTCCAGAATCTCTAATCAATACCTTCACAAATGAAGATGACTTCTCAATTTCAACATGAATGGCACCTTGTGGACCGGTGTATTTGATCGCATTGTTTATTAAATTTTGCCAGACCTGATCAAACAAATCTTTGTCCACTGTGATCTCGCAGGGCAACAAATCCAATTCGATCTGTATGTCCTTCTGAGCCCACTGCGGCTCTGCCAGTAAGATCGCCCTTCTTAATTGTTCATCTACCTGGAATGTGGTGAAATGAACCGGATGATGCTCTGAATCCAGCGAGGCTAGCCGAAGCAGATTATCACTGAGCCTCGATAAGCGCAGCGTTTCTTCATATATAATATCCAAATGCTCTTTCTGCTCTTCTAATGGAATAACACCATCTTGTAGTGCTCTGGTGAATCCTCTAATTGATGTGAGCGGAGATTGCATTTCATGAGAGACGTTGCTGACAAAGTCATCACGAACCGAATCGATTTTTTGCAACTCACTGGCCATATGATTAAAGCTCTCCATCAGTTCGCCAAACTCATCCTGATTATTATGTTTCAAGCGGACCGACAGGTCACCTGATGACATCTCCTTCGCCGCAACCGTTAATCTCTTAATCGGTTTCACAATATACCCGGACATGAACAGGATTAATAAGCTGCCAATGACCAGAACCGTTAACAGTGAGGTTAAGAGTGTGTTTCGCAGTGTATGAAAAAGAGATGAGAAATCACTTTGAATCAGAAATGTGCCGATCCCCTCGTTTGTTCCGGGAACACCTATGGTCGCGATTCCATCTTTACTGGACAGAAAAATGGCATCCGTTGTACCCGCCTCGAATAACGAATGCACTTTGTCCTCTGGCAAGGAAGATAACACTTCACTTTGTTCATTCACGGGAGTGATATTTAAGCCGTAGCGAGCAAAAATATCCAAGCTTGATTTCACTTTTTCCGGATCATCAATCAGGTTAATCAGTGTAGCGAGATCTTGAGCAAAAGTAACCATAAAACGATTCGGTGTCTTTTCCTGGGACCCGTTATTTATCATAAAGGAGAGAATTAAACTCACCAGAACAATCCCGATAAACGTAGCTACGATACGAAGTCGCAGGCTTTTCCTAAACATTTTCATACCCGCTCCAGCCGATAACCGAGTCCTCTTATCGTTGAGATCACTAACTCAGGAACATGTTCAAGGCGTTCCCTTAACCGTTTGATATGTACATCAACCGTACGCTCATCTCCTTCGTAATCGATGCCCCATATGTCATCTATAAGCTGTGTACGTGTGAATATTTTCCCTGGCGAACTCGCCAGAGAAAATAACAATTCACATTCCTTCTTTTTCAATTCGATAGATTGTCCATCCGCGATGACCATCAGGTTGCCCAAATCAATCGTAACACCGCTGATCTGAATCATGTTTGATGCACTTTTGTTATATCGTTTCAATAATGATTTTACACGCAGGATTAACTCCACAGGATCAAACGGTTTAACCAGGTAATCGTCTGACCCGGCATTAAATCCTCTGACTTTGTCCTTGGATTCTCCCTTGGCAGTCACCATCAGGATGGGAATATCCAGATAAGACCGGATATCTTCCGTCAGTTCAATACCGTCTATTCGCGGCATCATCACATCCACAATCGCCAGATCAACTTTTGTATGCGAGAGGATATCTAACGCCTCTTGACCGTCTGGTGCTTCCAGCACGGAAAATTGATTCTTTTCAAGATAGATTCGGATCAATTTGCGGATATGGGAATCATCGTCCACCACCAGAATTGTGTTCATGTAGCCATTATCCTTTCCAAAATTGATATTTATTCGTATCGTAAGGATTCCATCGGGTCCAGCTTCGCTGCTTTTGATGATGGCATCAAACCGGCAACAATACTAATCGCTGTACTTACCACGATCCCAAACAAGATATAATATCCCGAGAGATTAATGAGTTTGGCTCCAAACGCATTGTCCAAAAGAATGTTTAACACATAACTAATGATCACTGCAAAGATTACCGCAATAATACCACTAAATACGCCTAATAAGGCAGATTCGGAGAAGAATATTCGCTTGATATCTTTCTTTCTTGCTCCAATTGCCCGAAGTATTCCAATCTCCTTCGTCCGTTCCACGACACTAATATAGAGTACTACCAGTATCATAATACCGGATACGATCAACGAAATGCCTGCAATACCCGCGAGTACAATGGAAGCCATACTTACATATGTGGTGATATTCTCCATGACCTTGGCCATTTGGGAGCCTGCGAAGCCAGCATCCACTGCAGCTTCATTGATATCATTTACATATTTCATATCGGTCGCATAGGCGTTAACTTGAATCGGCCCGATTGTTATTCCTTCGTCTGTATACATTTGCTCCAACGTCTCTGATGAAATGTATCCCGGCGATTGTTGCATTGGAGATCGTTGATCTGCGGCTTCATAGATCCCTGAGATCGTTACTTCTTTCTCCAAAGTCACTGGTTTATTATTACTATCCATCTCATTGATATATAGAAACACGGACTTGCCGATCATGGTTTCAGCTTGATCATTTCCGCTTAATTGTTTCGCTGTATCGAGAGGTAACAGCATCTGATTTTCTACCGGCAGAACACCAGTTGTCATCAATGCTGGATCAAAAGCATCCGTTAACGTTGTTAACTGTGTGAGTCCTACACTTTGTTTTTCATTCACCATAGTGGATTTGCCTGTAATGGTCGTAATTGTCTCTACATGATCTACATTAGGAAAATTGCGAATCGTCTCAACATCAGCTTCGGTGAACGGTTCACCTGGTGCCATCAAGGCCTCGGGACCTTGCATATCCTTGGCTTCTTCACTCGGCTTTGTTATATCCACAAGCAAAGGGTCCATACTTGAATTGATTTCGTCATTCATATACGTCGTTATACCATTCCCCAAGGAGAGCATCAGCAGTACACTTAATATACCTATAGATCCACCCAAAGCGACCAGTACATTACGCTTGCCGTTGAGTTTCATATTTTTAAGTGCCATCTTGAATGAAGCAAGCAAGCTCAGGCTTCGGGAAGAATCCTGACCACTCTCGTAAACAGCCGTAGAAGGATCTTTCAGGTGAATATCGTCACTAATACGCCCCTCTTCAACCTTCACAATCCGTGTACCGGAGTCAGCGACTTTCTGCGAGTGAGTTACGGCAATCACCAGCATTCCCTTTTTGGCTATACTGTCGAGCAAAGCGAGGATTTGATCTCCGTTTTCCCTATCCAGAGCACCCGTCGGTTCATCTGCAAGAATAATATCCGGATTGTTGGATAACGCCCGTGCGATGGAAACGCGTTGCTTCTGACCGCCAGATAACTGGTTGGGACGTTTGTTCAGATGATCCTTCAGTCCCACCTCTGTCAATATATCAACAGCACGTTGGTTGCGATCCTTCTCATTGGTATCCGTCATTTGCATCGCAATCGTTACATTTTCGAGGACAGACAGATGCGGGATCAGATTGAAATTTTGAAAGACAAAGCCGATATTATTCTTCCGATAATCATCCATTTCCTTCTCTGTCATGGCACTTAAGTTCTTGCCACGAACAACGACGTCCCCTTCATAATCGGAGTCCATGCCACCAATGATATTCATCAGTGTCGACTTACCACAGCCAGATTCGCCGAGGATGGAGACAAATTCCCCTGTCTCAAAACTTAAGTTCAAACCGTGGAGTACCGGAACTCTTTCTTTTCCATATAAGGTGTATGATTTCTTCACATTTTTAACTTCTAGTATTTTCATATGGATCTCTTCCTCTCCTGATCATGCACGATATCTATCTATTTGATGTTTATATCGTAACAAATCAGTATGAACTGATAATGAACTGGACCATTGCACCTATAAGAGGTTGTTCGAAAGAACTATATACAAAAAAACCGAATCCTTAGATATAAGGATTCGGGTTGTCTTATTTCGTTATTGCATTTGATAATATAAGTTAAACTAATCATTTACACGATAACGGAGAAGACAGAAAAAACCTGAAAAAGCGAAGCGTTCGCCTTTATCCCCGGATTTTCACCTTCGGAAAAGGGATTCAAAAAATCTGGGGATAACAGCGATTGGAAGGTTATTCTGTCGTCGTAGTGTCAGTGTAAATAATCTTTAGTTCAACTTATAAAGTTTAGATTAATCCCGCTTTTGCCAGCAGCCTTTTCACAATCGCTGCCGACTGCGCACGACTAATGTCTGCATCGGACATCAGTTTGCCATCAGCACCTTGTACCAGCTCTTGTTTAATCGCGGATGCAACTGGCTCTGCTGCCCAAGCCTGTACTTTAGCGCTATCGCTATATGTGCTAAGCAGACTTGTTGTCTCTGACGCGTCGGCCTGTGCCAGACCGACCAGTTTCATCGCACGTGACACAATAGTCAGCGCTTCAGCACGAGAAATTTCGCTATTCGGACGGAAGCTGTCGTCAGCATAACCTGAGATTAGGCCGTAGGACACAGCCGTCTGAACCTCATCCTCATACCAGCTACCAGTCTTCACATCTGTGAACGACGCCGCTTCTGTACTGCGCGGGGAGTGCAGCCCCAAACCTCTTAACAGAACAGCCGTAAACTCTGCCCGTGTAATACTCCGGTCTGGCGCAAACACGTTCTCACCGGTACCTTGTACGATCAGACGGGATGCCAGATCCTGTACGTCATCCCGACTCCAGTGACTTGATACATCGCTGAATGTTGCCGGATGATAGATCAGAGCGTAAGTGCTGTTCGTCAAGCTGTTAATAATAGCAGAATCTTGCACGTTACCTTTGATAACCTTTGTCGGTACATGCAGAAGGCTGCCATCTGGCTGAAGCACAACTCCTGTCGTGATCTTTGAACCATCGACACCTTCTGGCAAAGTAATGGAGCGCTCTACATAAGAGTTGAAACGATCTACATTAACTTGCTGTCCATTCCAGATCGCTTTTACTTCAAAATCAATCGGAGCTGCGATCACCGTTGTGTTCTCCAGCTTATCCGCTGCAGCCTGAATTGCTGTTTGTTTAGATGTGGCACTAGGCACAATAGCGATTTGGATTGTGATATCTTCCAATGGAACCGTGCTTCCGAATTGGTTCAGAATCTGATCCACCTGAATCTGGTTAGCTGGAAGTGTGTACGTACCGCTATCAGTCTGAATGACAACTTCGGCATTACTTCCTTCCATTGTTTTGACCAACTTGCCGTTCAGTTCACCAACGACCGCACCCTTGCCAGTACCTGTAATAGGCAGCAGAAGCGTTTTTAGTCCACTTCCAATCTGATTGATGACTTTGTCATTATCCACATGAACCGTGGTGGTAACCTGATTGTTTACCGTTGATGTGCTAGCCGTAGCAGACTGTTCCTGTTTCTGACCGTTCACATAGATGTCTACGCCTTTGGTTACTGCCGGAGTCGATGGAACTGGGGTAACGACTGGTGAAGTTGGTGATACACTTCCTCCTCCTCCACCTGAAGAGTTACCAGGATTCGGTGTAGGTGTCGAACCAGAATTGTCGCCACCTGAGTTTGCTGCTGTTATTGTGATTGTTCCACCAAACAACTGAGCGCCACTATTGTGTTCTACATTTGTAAAATGCCAATGTTCTGAATCAGTTTGATCTACGGATAGCTGTTTCGTTCCAGGCGCCGCATTGCTTTTGGCTTTGATTTCCATATCAAATAATTGGGTTTCATCTACAATTGAGTGGTCACCCCCAGTAAAATCAACCCAGATGATCCGTACCCAGCCTTCCGCATTATTAATTTGGTACTGGAAGTCTGCTACACCATCTTCATTTGGGGATGTGCTGATGACGTTGACAGATTTAGGCGTGATCCGAACAATTTCCAGTGCAGACGTATCATAATCAATCTGCATATTATAAGCTTTCACCCCGAAATAGGACTTCTTCAATGCAACAGGTACATGAACGGTCTGCCCTGCCTGTACACTAACATTTGCAAACTGCACCTGTGATGGTTCTGCCGGTTCTGCTCCAGCTACATTTGGCAATATGAGTGAAGAGAGTAATGTCAGTGCGATCAGACCTGACATTGTTTTTCTGATTCTAGGACGTTTCTTTTTCGGTTGAAACATGTGATAGCCTCCATGTCTGTATCAATTGATAGATCGTATGGTAAAGATAGAAAATGTATTGTTATTCGTTATCTAAAATAAAAAATTGAATTAATCAAGGCGTTGTATTTTTTCTTTTCCAACAATGTATACTTTTCTAGGCTCCGTATTCGAGTCCCAAGTGGACTGAGTAATAACTTCGAGCACAAGATAATAACCTTCGTCCTCATCTTTAACGGTATACTTTGCTCCTGTTTCCCCCTCGATTGGCACCATATCTTCTCTCGAAGCTTCTGTTGCGCGGTACCACTGGTAAGAAGGAGTATTAATGTAATCATTGTAATCAATATCCATTATATAATGACTAAAGCCAATTTCATTTCCAATTAACATGGCATTCTTCAATTCACCATTTAGTACATACGGCGCATCATCTACTTGCTTAAAGGTCAACACATAGTCATTGTTTTTTCCACCAAGTGTTTTGCCTTTGTATCCTATTAACAAAGCATCCATGTCCCCCAGAGTGGGTTCCGTATTACGATCTACATCCATTCGGTTCATCTCTACATAAGAAAAGCTGCGGCGAGTCATCATGTTACGAATATAATTGAAAAGGTCTACGGCATCCAAAGAATTCACTTTTCCGTCTGCATTTACATCCCCTTTTTTACTAATGTAAAGTTCAATGTTATCCGTAACAGTCTCTGGTGCACCAGAGATCATATAATTCGCTTTCAATTCGATGTTGATTTTGCCGCTTTGGCGAGGAATAACCACCAATGTACTGACAGGCGTTGTCATATTCTCATCCTGTCTCGTTTCTACATACGCCTCAGCGATGCTGTTATCACTTGAGCTGGCTGTAGGCGGGCTATACTCATCGGATCGAAATTGTGTACTTAGATTGATTCTGATGATATTATTGGTGGTTACCTCAATAGGCACTTCGGGCACAAAAGAAGGATTATCTTGTGCCGATGAATAACTTAACCAGTTAATGCCATCGTTAAGAACAGGTTGTGAAATCTTAATCTCCGGACCAATGACTCCTGCGTTAGCCTGCGGGAGCGTTCCACCTATAGGCAATGCAATGCCCAATCCGAGCGCAGTCAACATGCTTTTTTTCAATATCGGCTTAAGCCGTTTTTTGTTTTGTTTCCCCTTCAATTCATGTTCCTCCTCGTGTACATTTCAAATTTGAACAACTACATGCTCAGTATAACGAGTCATTCTGAACCGATTCTGAACAGGACCATGGAACTATTTCCAGTTGTAATTCGACAAAAAACGCCATGGAGTATGCCTCCATAGCGTTTTGAACACAAATCATTTTCCAGTTCGGATCATATTCACCTAAAATTAAATTCCCTCAACAATCCGTTTGGCTCTAACCTTCACCTCACGGTAAAGTTCATCCTCATCAATCGTGAGCAGCTTTCTGCCTCTCATGAGGATCTGACCATTCACGATCGTGGTGTCCACGTCCGCCCCATTTACGCTGTAAGCCAGTAACGATTCTACCTCATGTACCGGTTGAAGATGTGGTTTCGCCAGATCGATCAGGATCAGATCAGCTTTGCACCCCACCTCAAGCATACCCACTTCATCCTGTAGACCAAGCAGACTAGCACTTCCACGTGTAGCCATGCTTAGTACGTCCTTGGCTGGCAAGCGAGTGGGATCACCATAGTCCAGCTTTTGCAGCCAGGTCGCGGCTTTGATCTCCTCGAACATATCCACGGTTGTGGCACTTCCCGCTCCATCCGTTCCGATTCCCACATTAATTCCCTGAGCCAACATCTCGGTAATTGGAGCAATTCCACACCCCAGCTTCAGATTGCTGACTGGATTGTGTGCTACACCGCCGCGCATGCCCTTCAATCTGCCGATGTCCCTGCGATTGAGTTGCACACCATGTGCAAGCAACACATGTGCCTGTTCGAACATCCCCGCCTCTTCCAGATACTCTGTCGGTGTCATGCCATAGCGCTCACGAATCTTCACAACTTCTTCCTTTGTCTCAGCCAGATGAATATGTAGCGGGATATCCTCTGTGACAGCCATGGCAATGACTTCACGAAGCGGCTCCATGGGACAAGTGTAGGGTGAGTGGGGCCCATACATGGTTGTAATCCGTCCATCGGCCGCTCCAGACCAGCGTTGTACAAGATCGATCGCTTCCTGCAACCTGCGTCCCCCATCATCCTCCATGAATACCATCCCACGTGTAAGTGATGCCCGCATGCCCGTTTGCTTAACCGCTTCTGCAATCTCATTCATATGAATGTACATATCCGCAAACGCAGTGGTACCCGAACGGATCATCTCGGCGATGGATAACTTGGCACCCCAATAGATGTCTTCCGGGTTCATCCGTGCTTCAGCAGGCAGCATTTTGCGTTCGAGCCAGTCCATCAGCTTCAGATCATCCGAAAATCCCCGGAGCAGACTCATCGGTGTATGTTGGTGGGCATTAATCAGTCCTGGCATGGCAACCTTATTGCGTCCATCGATAATCTCATCTTGGGGGTGAGGCACAATGTGATCAGCAATCTGCGTAATGCGATCACCCTCAACACGAATATCCCCCGTAAAGGGGGCATCGGCATCTTTCATCGTTAGGATCGTAGCTTGCTGAATCAGTATACTCATTACATTCACGGCTCCTCTGAATTGGTTATGGTTCTTTCCATATCCGAGGGTAAGCCTTCACGTAACGGCAAGGTCAAGTCATTTTAATTTTTGAATCGTCATCTTTCTGAAACTTTGTATAAAAGGTTTGGGGTCGATCTCGACCATATATGGATATACTCCTGTGCTTGTGTGCAAATAGAAAAATCCACCTTCATCACCCATACGGCGAAATGACATATCAAACACTTCCGTGATGTTGAACTCGCGGTATTTGGTCACGATTTTATCTGAATACAGAATCATGGAGCGGGCATTCATCTCAATCTCTTGGGCGAGACCCGTCACTTCTCTCTGTACTTTGTAATAAGGTAATACAGCAACGCAGTTCATGATCTCCCTCCATTCATGCCATGATTATTGTTCCATCATAGCAGATCGGAGGGTCCTAACAAAAGAACATGAACTCAGGTAATCGTGGTCATCACGCTTAGCGGCGTAGGAAGTGCATCCTGAATGTCTTGCAGAGAGAGACACTGTTCAATATGAAACACACCATGTGGCAATTCTGTTTTATACACGCGTTCTGCCACGGCTGCAGCTACCGCTGCTGTTGCATCTGCTTCCTTTGCGCCGACCAGTAGTTGTTCGACGCG
Organism: Paenibacillus sp. FSL H8-0283; assembly: GCF_045040675.1. NCBI lineage: Bacteria > Bacillati > Bacillota > Bacilli > Caryophanales > Paenibacillaceae > Paenibacillus > Paenibacillus sp. FSL H8-0283. The sequence goes on along the minus strand of NZ_CP150295.1, from coordinate 2,935,649 downwards.
GATTTGCTCACCATTTTCCCATCCTACGGCATCGACCTTGACCGCATACATCGGCTCTCCTCCGGGAATAAGGCCAAATGCCTTAACCGTTCCATTCCGAATAGACGGGATACGCAGCAACGAAAACAACCCTGCACGTTTGGAGATTGCCATGGATCTTGTGATCCAGCGGGAGTCCAGACAGAGTCTGGTAGATACGGTTGGAATACGCAACGTCCGAGCAACCACATGCTGATCCGAAAAGTTAAATCGATAGGCCTTCCGCTGCCCAAGTTTTGCTCCAAAATCAATACGTTTGCCATCTCCGAAACTTTGTACCTCAGCAGGTTTGCCCTTTTGCATCACTTGGTAAGTGGCATTCATCTGATCAAGGGTCCACTCCACGGCAGCTTTTCCGTGCTTCTCTCCAAGTCCCAGCATTACGGTAATGTCTGCTTCCTCCACCTGATCCATATGCATGGTCGCTTCGCGCACAAGCAAATTAGTCACTCCGGGTGATAATCCAACGCTGAGGATCGCGGTCGATTGGGAACGTTGTATTTTGGTGTGCAGCTGTTCAACCTGAGCGAGAAAATCATATTTTGCAGAAATATCAATATAATCGGTTCCGGCTTGTGCACAGGCTTCAACAAACCGGGTATCGCTCTGATCCACACACATAATGACCAGCTTAACAGGCCTTAACATGGATGGCTCTACAGGTCGTGTTACATCCAGTTGAAGTGGTAGCACAGCACCACCTGTAGACCTGCTGAATTCTTCCGCACGATTCATGCGTGTACCCGCAGCCCATACTTTACCCGGGAACAATTTCCCCAGTTGAGTACATATCATCTGCCCCACTTGACCATAACCGCCAACCACCCAGATCTGATCTTTCATAGGCTTCACGTTAGTTTCGAATTGCATAATACCCCTCCACCCAGAACGCCCCGAAGTAACGTGTAATATGTGAGAAACCGCATTCGGTCAGTAGCTGAGTCATCTCTTCAGAGGATATTGGATCGGATTCACGGCCCAGGGAAGCAGCAAAGCGCTCCCACTCTTCAGGAAGGACGCCCACACTCAACATGTGATCCTTCCAAGCTTGCATCATGATTGGATGTGCAGGTGAACGAAGATCGGCATTTACAGCCGCAATGATCAGTGGTGCACCCGGTTTAAGTCTAGCTGCGAGGCTGGTCAGAAACGTTCTCTTGGCCTCCATCCCCTGAAGGAAATGTACCATGAGCATGCTTGTCGCCCCATCATATACAATATCCTCCGGCAATTCTTCAACCGTGACAGGTTGCAGCTTCACTCTGGAACCGATGCCTGCTTCCGCGACTCGTTTCTCAGCAAGTTGCAGCATGGGCTGCGAAGGATCTACTCCAGTCAATGTCCAACCGGCATGACGTGATCCGAGCAGAGCAATCTCTTTTCCCCCTCCCGCTCCGGCAACAAGGATATGAATATCGTTGTTATTCGCAAAAGACGCTGTAAGCAGCCTTTCCATTAGATCATGCATATGTGAATAACCCGGAATTTTCAGGGCTATCGATTGTTCGTAACGATGAACATCTGCTGTTTCCCAGCTCATCGGTGATAGATTGTGATTCATGGACACCGCACTCCTCTTGAATTGAAGTTAGACTTGACTCGTTGTTCGTCTAATTTCATTATAGAAGGATACGGCGAGCCTACAATCCCAGAACATTGGGATATGCGCACAGAGAGAGGAGTAATCTTGTTGACATCACGTATTGATCGGAACCACAGACTTATCACTTCTCTTGAAAAAGGAACCTGGACCTCATATACCTATCGGGAAGCTGTTCTCAAGCAGATCCATACGGTGTTACCTTACGATGCATACTGTTTCACTACCGTTGATCCTCTGACTCTTCTCTCCACAGGAGCCGTGACAGAAGATGGTATTGAGGCCATTCATGATCGGTTATTCATCAATGAATACATGGAAGAAGATATACATAAATACGCTGAATTAATTCGCAGCGGTGAGCATACAGCTACACTTCATTCGTCCAACTTACAGCTTGAACAAAGCCCTCGATATATCAACATTCTTCAGCCAGCGGGGTTCGGTGATGAACTACGTGCTGTATTGGTTAGTGGAGACGCTTGCTGGGGATATCTGACCCTGTATCGTAAGACAGAAAGTGCTGTCTTTACAGAGGGGGAGCGGTTGGTGATTCAGTCCTGGACCGCTTCTATTGCATCGATGCTACGGTCCACGAGCTTGACACTGATCGATGAGATCACGAGTGAAAGTCCCGAGGAACCCGGAATTTTGATCACCTCAGACACGTTCCAGCTCTTATCCCTGAACGCCTCCGCTCAATATTGGCTGTCCCAATTGCGCATGCTGGAACATGTAGGGCCTGATGTTCTGCCCCGTCCGGTACGTGCAGTGAGTTCCCACCTGCAGCGCAAGAATCGGGCAGAACTGGTCGTGGATACTCAGATCGCTCCCGAATCACCCTCCAAAGTTTGCATCCAACTTCCGGATGGGCGTTACCTCATACTTCATGCCAGTCTCATGCAACAGCTTACAGGGCCGGATCAGATTGCTATCCGTTTGGAGCAGGCGATGCCACAGGATTTACTGCCCTTGCTCGCCGAAAGCCATGGATTATCCAGTCGAGAGCGGGAACTGCTCGGATATGTGCTCCGCAGCTATTCGTCCAAGGAAATTGCTGCTGCGATGCATATTTCCGTCTACACGGTTCAGGATCATTTAAAATCCATTTTCGCCAAGACCAAGGTATCCTCACGTCGCGAGCTCATCTGGTATTTCGTTTCCCGTTTTCAGCTGTCGGATGAACCTGCCATATAAATCTTGAATAATTCTCCAGTATCAAATTAACTATCAAATGAGAAAAAATCAAAAGATGCCAATACGATATCCTCGTAATGGCATCTTTTTCTATAGCTATTGTTTAAAAAGCATAGCGGTAATACAGGGTAACTTCGATGTTTGAACTTTTGATATCGTGCATTCTGCTTTAAAATGCAGCGCACAGTCCTGCCAAGCCGTTTTCCACAAAAAATTCCGACTATATTATTGATTGTGTTATTTGGCTTTTGCTAGTAAATAAAGAAAATATGGAACACTAATAACTGTAATAACGATTCCTGTTGGCACATCTCCTACGAGGCTAACCGTGCGCGTAATCGTGTCAGCCAACACCACGACTAGTCCCCCAGCCAAGCTGGCAGCCGGAATGAGCAATTTGTGATCGGGACCGACCAGTTTTCTGGCCATATGCGGAGCGATCAATCCAACGAAAAAGAAGCTGCCTCCCACAGCTACACTGCCAGAGGATAAAGCAACAGCAGCGATTGACAACCCCAAAAACTGCCGCTTTACGGAAACACCAAGCCCCTGTGCTGTCTGATTGCCCAGATGGAGGGCATCCAGTATGCGAGCCTTGTAAAAAATATAGCCGAGTAAGATCAAGACCCATGGTGTCAGTATGGAGATATAACCCCAATCATCGCCCCATAGGCTCCCCGCCAGCCAATACAGCATGAAGTTCATCTGCGAATCATCCAGCTTGAGTGTCAAGAAGGTCGTCAGCGCCCCGTACCCGCTTCCTAACGCGACCCCGGTCAAGATCAAACCGATTGGCGAGATGTCTCGTCCGCGGCGATACGATAATAAGAAGATCAAACCCGCTGCCAATAGTCCGCCTACAAAAGCCAACAGAGGCAGAGCAATAAAGGAACTCTTGCCTGTGGATGCAATGAATACAACGAAGAACAGGACAAACAAACCCGATCCCGAACTAATTCCCAGTGTTCCCGGACTAGCCATGTCATTACGCAGCAAACTCTGCATCACGACCCCCGCCGCTCCCATTCCCAGACCTACCAAAATCGAAAGTACAATTCGTGGCAAACGAAAATCAAACACAATCAGATTTTGCTTATCGGTACCGTTTCCTATGAGAACGTTCAGCACTTCTAGCGGTGAAAGATTCATTTTGCCAGAATTCATGCTAATGATCGCAAACACAAGGATGAGCACCATAAGCACTACATTGATGATAATGCCTCGTTTCATCGTATAACGCCGCTTGATCATTCATATTCCCTCCTTTGTCTTCGAGCCAAGAAGAGAAAATACGGCACACCAATGATAGAAAATATAATGGCAATCGGCGTTTCGAACGGTTTATTGATTAAACGTCCAGCCAAATCGGCCGATACGGTCAGCAACGCACCATATAATGCCGCTGCAGGAATAATGTATCGATAGTCGACACCTACCATATATCGCACAATATGCGGGGTAATCAGACCCACAAAACCAACCGGGCCAACCACAACAACAGCCAATCCAGTCAGTACAAGTACAATAATTGTCGACAAAATCTTGACCAGTCCGCTACGAATGCCGAGTCCACTTGCCACATCATCTCCCAAACTGAGCAATGTAACGGAAGGGGACAGCGCCAGTGCCAGCAGTATACCAGCAACAAAGAGCGGTGAGATAATCAGCAATTCTCCCCATTTGACCCCCGCTGTGCTACCCGCCGTCCAGAATGTCAATGCTCGTCCCAAATCATAATTGATTGCCAAGTACTGACTGAGTGCGCCAAACAACATTGAAATAGACAGACCTGCCAGTACAAGCCGCTGAGGCGTCATTCCGCGATTGCCCAGTGACGCGGTAAAGTAAGTCATACCGGTGGCGATCGCTGCTCCCAGACAAGCGGACAACATCATCTGCCAATACGAATAACCCGGCAGAAAGGCCAGGCATAGTGCAATTGCAAATGCTGCGCCAGAGCTAATCCCCATCAGCCCGGAGTCGGCCAGCGGATTACGCGTTGTCCCCTGCATGATAGCGCCACATACCGCAAGGCTGCACCCAACGATCAGATCAGCTACGGTACGCGGGAGACGCATGGTTTGAATAATTTGATGTTCAGTGAGCATTGGATCAAATCGGAAAATAGCCTCCCATACCGTTGCTAACCTCATATCAGCAGCACCAAACATAATGGATGCCGCCGACATGAGAACCGTTAATCCAAGCCCTATTACCATATACATGGTGAAGTTCATCGCCCCACGGCGTTTTTGTTCAGGCTTGCTTTTCATCTCGTTTCCCTTTCATCACCTATTTACAATCCAAACGAATATGGATATGAACGTCCATAAATTCGACTGGTCATGTTTGAAAATTTGGAGTGCTCAATTAAAATTTCGTTCTAACTCTTATTTAGCTAATGCTAGCAATTGACTAACAATATAATCAATCAATGCACTGGAAGTCATTACGTCGGTGGACCAAGATAGCGAAGAATCTACCTTTACGATCCGATCATGTTGCACAGCAGGTATGGCATTCCACACTGCATTATCAGAAGCAACGTTTCCATCTCCTAAGAAGATCATATAATCCCCAGAGTAAGCGGGTAATACTTCCATGGAGACATCGCCCCAATATTTATCTGCATCGATAATATCCGTTTGGACTTTTGAAGGTGCCTGCAATTGAAGTTCATCGTAAACAAGCTCGCCAACAGCATGCTTGGCTCCAGCTATGTAGTTACTTTTATCACTGAATTCTCCAACCGTAATGGTTACATCGGATAGGCCCGCATTCTGAAAAGCTAGCTTTGCTTCTTCAATTTTTCCGGTATAAGCATTCAAAACATCCTTAGCCTCTTCCTGTTTGTTCAAAACATCGCTAATAAATTGTATCCGCTCTTCTGTAGTCATATCACCATAGGGAACATAAATGGTCGGGGCAATTTTGGATAAATCATCATACGACTCATCACTCCATGCCAAAATGATAAGATCCGGCTCAAGCGTCATGATATCTTCCGGCTCCATGGCTACTTTTATCGAGTCTGTAATCTGGTTAGCATAAACAGGCTCTGTCTCTCCCCGTGCAGCTCTAGCCACACCTAAAGGAGTTACACCTAGGGCTACCACATCACCAACCAAATAATCGACTACAACTCGCTGAGGGTTATCAGGTACCTCAACATCACCCTTAACTGTGGATATCGTTCTGGTCTGCGAGACTGCTTCTGAAGCTTTTGTCTCCGACCCTTCCTGTTGTGTCGTTTGCTGTGTCTGAGCAGGTGTTGTATTTGCCGTTCCCCCATTATTCGCTGGCGTCCCCGACGTACATGCCGTCAATAACAGCATCATGCTTATCGCCGCCGCCAAAATCATTTCTTTACTTCTTAAAGATCCAAACATCGTTGATTCCCCATCTCTATAAGACTTGACTAGACTCGCTAGTTCCCTCTCATCGTAAGGGAGATGAGAATCATTATCAATACCATCAACCTGCATGGATAGTGCGTTTATTTTCCGATAATCACTTGGTGTCATCTTGTAATGCTTCTTAAACATACGGAACAGGTTTTTCTCATCTGTGAAACCAGCTCCTGTTGCGATTTCTTTAACCGTCGCTTCTGTATGTTTCAAGTCATGACAGGCAGCTTCAATCCTTCTCTGAATGAGATACTCCTGTAAGTTCATCCCTTCCCTTTTTTTGAACAAACGCGTCAATTGTCCACCACTGATCCCAAACATATCGGCAATTTGTTGAAACATAATCGGCTCCCTGTAATGTTTATCGAGATATACCTTGGCAGAACAGGCTGGATCTGGCTGGAGATACCGAATCTCACCACCCTCCAAATCCCTGTACACCTCATGAATCAATTGATATAGAAAACTTTTGGCCTGTAGCTGATCCATCGCTTTGCCACGTTTCCAGCCATTCATCATTCGTTGGAACCAATCACGTAGCAAGATGGGATTACTTGGCGTATAACCAAACTGTTGAACAAATGGATTTACTTGCTCCAGTAATTGTTGCAGATGTTTCTTGAAAAAGAGAGGTGATTCTGCTCTATAAAACACCATAAAGGTCTTCACCATCTCCTCTTTAGGCGTAATACTGAGCAGGCTCCCCTTCCCGCCGTGAACTAAACCGAAGCGTTCCATTGCAAATGTGGTTTCATTCAGTTGGATTTGCGCTTCACCCCCATATGAATAGATAAACATGCTACTAGGCATTTTATATTGCTCCAACGGGTATTGTGACGCTACATTCTGAAAGCGTACATCTATTAATGTAATAATCGAACGTGTCCAGATACTGGCCATCATATCAATCATCTCTGGTGTAAATCCCTGTCTTGCTTCTTCCTCTTGCATCTACCCGCACTCCTCGTTTCACTTTTTCCAATGTATACATCACTCAATAATTGATATTGATTATCAATATCACATTTGATCAGGTAAGTATATATCATTAAGTGATATTGGGGAACAGGCAGTGGACGTTATGCTTTCCATCCGCTTTCGTAAAAAACTAAAAAGGAACACCTGATAGTACAAAAAAGAAGCCTGCTCCATATGGATCAGGCTTCTTCATTATGTTTATTGTATTTAACAAGATTACGTAGTCACCATGTTTCTCTTGTCACCTGCAACCAAATTTATTAAGACTTTGCAGGTTTCCGAGAAGGTTTGGCGGAGCTGGATTTTTTATTCTTTTTCTTACTTACTTCCACAACCACAGGCTCCTGTGGGTGCTCCACCGGGTACATTTTACGGAACAATAATGTCTGTAGTACCAGGAATGAACCCCCAACTGTCCAGTAGAGCGGCATCGCTGCCGGAGCTGTAAGAGAAAAGAATGCCATCATCAATGGGGAGAGATAACCCATAATGGCGAACTGTTTTCGCTGCTCAGGCGCCATATTGGCTTGTGATACCTTGGCTTGAATCAGATATATGACCGCGACCACCACAGCGAGTACGTAGTCCGGCGCTCCCAGTTTGAACCACAGGAACGAGTGGGAGGACAACTCCGGTGTAAGTCGGATGGCTGTGTAAATACCTGAAAGTATAGGCAACTGAATGAGCATCGGCAAGCAACCAATGTTCAGCGGATTGAACTTATGTTTCTTGTATAGCTCCATAGTTTCCTGAGACAGCTTTTGCTTATCAGCAGGATCATTTTTGCCCTCATATTTTTTCTTGAGCGCATCCATCTCGGGTTTCATGGCGTTCATGATGACTCGTGTTCCCTGCTGGGACTTGGCTTGACGCATCATCAATGGCAACAGTGCCAGACGAATGACAAGCGTAATTACAATAATCGCGATCCCGTAGCTTCCACTAAATATGGTGGCAATGTGCTGAATCAGGTACGACAGTGGAAATACAATGTAGTGATTAAAAAATCCCGGTGTCGATGAAGTAATCTCCGACACGTTGTTACTGCATCCGGCAAGCAGCATGACTGCAAACAAAATGGCAATCAGGCCATAGATCCGTCCCTTGCCCGAAGTAAAAGTGAATCCCTTGTTGGTCTTATGTTCCATATATATCCTCCTCGTTGATTTGTTGACCAATCGTTCAACGAGGAATGACAATCTGGTTCATCTTCATCGGGCGCTTCTCTTCGTCTAATCATGCGGCTCCAGTCTTCCTGTCTATGCTGTCTGTCCAAACACAGGGCGGGAAGAACAGGTTCAAGTCCACCACCGGCGCCACCTTCCATCCAGTACTCCGTCATGCCACAGTGAAGATGGGCAATATAGGCATAACTGACGGTGAAGATGAGTCCAATCGAAAATAAATATGGTAATAACTCCTGCAGTTCAAACAAGGGATTCACCCCCTTTATAGGTTAGTTTTTATATTATAACACTTACATATTGTTTTTGCATAAATCCGTACGTGAAAACAACGACTATTCAGCTATTCCGTTCTCAATTTGGACATTTCTAGCTCAGCTCGGTGTCTCGCCACGTTATAAGAAGGCCATGAACGATCTGATGCATCCTCGTCCAGGTAGGCTTGACGTTCCAGCATTTCCCTCTTAAGATCCGGATACTCCTCCTGAGCAAACTCTCGAAGTAACGGAACTGCATCTGCCGACAGACTTGCAAGATAGGTTGCATCAATATTGCCAGTCTGATGATAACGTTCAATATTCAGCTCGGCAATCCGTTTATCCATGCCCACATAATTGACAGCAACATAAGCTGTGAGCGCCAGCACGATATACCAGCGGATCAGCGGTATTGATGTGTACCGTATACGAAGGCCAGCAATCAGCAACAGGAGTGCGAGGAAGATCATGAATGCGTGTACCAGGAAGCGGATGTACGTATATCCATATGCCTGCTCATACAGATTTAGGCGCATAAACGCGGAATACAACATAATTGCTGAACAACTGACCAGAATCAAGAGAAGTACCTGATGCACGATGGAACCCGTTTTGCCACTCGAACGGGTATACTGCAAAGCAACAATAAGAATAAAGAAGTTAATACCAGTGACGAGAATTAACTCTGCGAATCCACTTCTCGCATAATCTGCGTAAGACAGATCTACCGGAAGATGCCCCTCTCCTGCACCAAACAGATACGAAAACTGTACAAGTACAAACAAAACGTACACACAGTTAATGACAATCAGCATCGTCCCCACAATGATGGGGTCCAATCTGAATGGTTCCCGCTGAATCGGAGTGCGTTCGGGCTCCGGTGTAATCTTATTTGTAACCTTACCTTCAGTGGCCGGGTCCACAGGAGAGAATATATAGGTGTGATCACGCTTATCAACCGTGGATACTGCTCCATTTTTCCAATGTGCGTTCGCTCTCTTCTCTGCCTCATATTGCATTGGCTGTACAAATCCCCATACATAACCGAACAGCAATACACCTGCGATGACAATCCAGATGATTCTTGGTATCCCTGGAGTAAAAGCCAATTGATTCAGCCACTCCGGAAAACCGGCTAAATACTGATCAAAGACCCCGTCAGCAGAGGACAGTAATGCAACGACTACAATGAGGATAGGCAAGGACGCCACAAGACCAATGAGTACTTTGAAAACAACTGTTTTCTGGGATTTGCCCATGCCACGCCCGCCTGCTCTCACAGCAATAGCAGCAACAGTCCCCCAATGACGTATGGCTTGAGGTAGCAAGTGGTCAATAGCCGTACCAATCAAGCCAATCTCCCACCACTGCTTCTGTTTTCTGCCCATCAGATACGTCATATGTAAGATAACTACGCCAGGTATGACCAGAAAATTAAGAACATACAGCAGTTCATTGTCGTATAACAGAAACGTTAGCGACAACAATAGCACTACAGCCGCTACAAAAGCATCAATGAACTTGAAAGACCTCATGCGATCCCTTGCAAACAGATACATGAACACATAAAAGAGAATTACAAAGATAGGATACGATACGCCAATCTCATTACCATAGAATAAATACTGGTGAATGATCGCCAGCATCCATGCAGACAGTAGCGTGATTAGAGCGCGTTGCGGTGAAGCCATTATTTTATCAATCATGGGAAAAACCTCCATTAACCTTTCTATGCTATATTCTAGATGATAAAATAGGAATATAAATAGAAATTAAAATCGACAAAACTTCTTATTTTAGAGGAATACGTCAGAGTTCACCTCCAGGAGGGAATCAACACTTGAAATTACATCAGCAATATCTGCTGTTACATCGTCATTACGGTCACCATACAGAACATGAACTTACACTCGCCGATCTCGCTGAGTTGCTAAATTGTACACACCGCAATACGTTAACAATTGTCAAAAAGATGGTTGCCCATGATTGGATTCGTTGGGTTTCCCAGCGTGGCCGGGGTCGGCGTTCTTCACTGACTTTGCTTGTTCCGGCTGATCAAATCGCCGCAGAATATATGATGCAGGCCATGAATCGCCGGGAGTTACAGGAAGCTGCCGAGCAGGTGAGCGCATTCTCCAGTTCAACAATCATGCAGGATCATCTAAACCAGTGGTTGCTTGGATATTCAGGACATCATACGGAAGCCGGCACCAATAATGAGCAGATTGATACGCTTCGGTTGCCCCTCCGCCAACAGCTTCATGCGCTTGATCCGCTGTACATTAATCTATTAGCTGAATCCTTTGTTACCAGCCATGTCTTTGACGGGTTGGTTCAGCGGGGTGAACAGGGAGAGATCCTCCCATGTCTCGCTCATACCTGGGATGTCAGTGCAGACCGAAAGACCTGGATCTTTTATTTGCGAAAAGGTATTACATTTCACGATGGTCAGTTGTTGACGGCCCATGATATAGTGCATACGTTTGAACGGCTGCAATCTACAGATCGCCGGACACTGTACCGTGATGTAAGTAAACAGATTCTATCTATTGAAGCGGTCGATTCCTTAACCGTGTGTTTCCAGCTTAAAGATCCTCATGAATTGTTTTTGTCCTTCCTGACAACAAGTCGTGCAGCGATTGTACCTTCACCAGGGACAAACGAACATAAGATGAAGCATTCGGGTGATGTGCATGGGATGCAAAAACCTGTTGGGACGGGACCGTTCAAGGTCACCGCCTGGGATGATCACTTGTGCAGACTTGAAGCCTTTTCATCGTATTTTCAGGGTAGAGCCCATATGGACCGGGTAGATATCCTGCAAATTCCGTGGAGTGCCTCGGCAAAAATGGACGATAGCCAAGATATCGAAACTCCGTTCTTTCATCTTGTTCATAATCCGTCTTTGTCTGCGGGTGCAGATTGGACACAGATTAGTGCAGGTGTGATGGTTCATAAATTACTCACGTGTAATACACAAAAAACCGGACCGTTAAACGATCCGGAAGTAAGAGCACACCTTCAGTCATGCCTTGCTGGAATGTATAGAGATGACGGACAAGCAGATGACTCTGAAGTCATGGAGACTGATTTTAGTGCGGTGAATACCGGGATGGTTGACCCGGAGGGAATTAGAGATATTACTAAACGACTTACTTCGTCTACTCCCATCTCACTGCAAATTGCGACCATCCCACAGTATCGCAGGGATGCCCAACATCTGGCGTCCATACTGGAGCAGTGCGGTTTCTCCTGTACCGTCCGAACCGCTACGATGGAGCAGTTCAAAGGAAATCTCCGGCTGGAGTCTGATCTGATTCTCTTCTCTCTCATTCGGGACAGGGATGAAGAACTGCGCAGGTATGATCTTTACTCCACGTTGTCTGAGCATCTGGAAGATTCTACTCGTATAACGATCCATGAGATCTTGCAAACCATCGTTGCCTCTCCCATCGCTGCGGATCGAACTTGTGAATTAGATCGAATTGAGCAATTTTTGGTTGATCAGAATTTACTGTTCCATTTATCAGAAAAACCGGTAGAGACGGCTTATCTGCCTTCGGTACGTGGTCTATCTTTCAACAGCCAGGGCTGGGTGAACCTGCGTCATATCTGGTTTCCTTCTGACGCACGAGGACATCAATCTGATTAAACATCGTATTATATGACTTATACCATCCGATCACGTATCTTTTTTATTTTGACATTGTCGTGATCGGCTCTCCCTGTTTGCTTCTCAATGAAATAGTATCTTTACGTCGATATACTCCAAGTAGTAAACCCATCATGGCGTATTCTAAGATCACATGAGAACCAAATCCAATAAAAGGGAAAGTAACGCTAACAATCGGAACCTTTCCGGTAGTCATAGCCAGCGAGTAAAGCATTTGCAATGCGAACATCATTGTAATACTGAACACGATCATACGACCAAATTCATCGAGTACACGAGGTAGCATTTTCAGCATACTAGTAAGAAACCATACGATTCCAAGCAACAGCATTATGCCTGCTAACCAACCAAATACATCAATAAGCATTACACCGGGATAGTCCATATAAAATCCTGTAAAGTGGTCCAAAGACGTGTCAGAACCGTTTCCCCACCATCCGGCAGAATGAAGAATATTCATAATCGTTTGGTTATAGTAACCGTTTCCTAGCGGATCATTCTGGAGATCCAACACAACAGAGAGTCTCTCAAACCGCCTGTATTCACCACTCAAAAACAACTGTATCATAGTGACACTTCCCGTAATTGCAGCACCCACAAACGTATAAAACCATTTTCGTGTGATCCAGGCAAACAAGATAATAGTTGCCATTCCGAATGGAAACAATCGCACCCAATCTGAAGCCTGAAACAGGCTAAAAGACGGCAAAGCAACAAGAAGAATATACGTGGAGACAGATTGTACATCGCACTTAGTACGCAGCTTATCCATCATAATCGCACCTATGGCAAGGGGCAATACCCACATGGATATCGTCGTAAGATCAATTGTTAACCCAAATATGCTCCAGAACCGTTGTACACCATAATCAAACGGTGATACCAGCGGATTAATCCACAACATACCACTTAACAAAATATAGATCCACCAGGCAGATTTTTTCCATTTTTGATAATCAAAATACATCAAAAATACCATCAGCACTAAACCAACAATAGTGTAGAGCAAATGACTTTTATACAAAAACTGAAATCTTTCAACCGAGATATTTGTCGTATAAATCCATGTCAGCAGCAGGCTAATGATTAGCAAACTGGCAAGTCCCGTTAGCAACCCCCAATGCATACGATGGCGATGCAATCGGTGCATACTCTTGCCTACGACAGTAGGATCGCCCATCTGTTCAATGGCATATGCAATTGCTTCTTCCTCTGTGTAACCTTCTTGTTCTTTATCCAAAATCATCTCTTCCATGTGGTTTCCCAACTCATCACGCAGGTCGTTATGTACTTCGCGAGCTTTAACCTCAACACACATGTGATCAAGATAATGCTGAATTCGCTCATCTCGATTTGTCATGTCAGGCCTCCTTCCCCAAGAACCCGATCCACAGCTCTACGGAACATATTCCATTCTGCTTTTTTACTTTGTAAGGCCTCCATCCCCTTGTCACGAATTGAATAATATTTCCGTTTACGGCCTTCAACCTCCATCCAGTACGACTCTACCCATCCTTCAATCTCCATGGCATGCAAAATAGGATATAACGTGCCCTCTTTCAGATTAAACACACCCTCGGATTGACGATGTAATTCCTTAATTAATTCATATCCGTACAACGGTCGTTCCTGAAGCAGGGTCAGAATCAATGTTTCGGTACTGCCTTTAATCATTTGTTTGTTAACCTGCAACGCGCTCACTCCTTCCTTTACAATTCATTTAGCAAGAATTTTTAGATTTTGAAAAATACACTTTTAAAATCTCTTCTTTTTATATACATCGGAAACCTATGCATAGAACAACTAGGTATGATATTACCTTACCCTTCCTTTTCTGTCTAGCCAAAAAACCTCTTTATTTATGTTAAAATAAACAAGTCCTCTCATTCACGAACTCTAATGATGACTCTATATATTCGTGTATTTTTCAATTACATATACTATTTTTTTAATACATTTAAGGAGGCATTACATTCATGAGCAAACTAATTTTCTTTCTCGGCGGGGCCGGAAGCGGCAAGACCACCCTTGCCAAAGCCCTTTCACGTAAACATAAAGCGGCTTTCTTTGATATGGATATTCTGCTTCGTCCCGCGGCTGAGGCGATCATGACCCTTCAGGGACTTGATCCATCCGACCGGGATTCGCCTGAATACAAAAGGTTATGCCGTGATCTTGGGTACCGCATTACGATGGACGCCGCTCTGGATAACGTTCAGTTGGGTATCGATACGATCGTTGTGGGGCCATTTACCAAAGAAATCGGTACCCCGGATTGGATTGCTCAGGAACTTGCACGAATCGGACATACCCTGGATGATACGGATGTGCGTGTTGCCTATATTTATCTAGAGAATGAAGCGTTGTATCACAAGCGGATCACAGCAAGACAATCCCCACTAGATGAATGGAAGTTAGCCAACTGGGATGCCTTCACAGCTTCTCTCGTCCGTAAAGAAATAGCCTGGCCCCTCCCTGCTTCATCCGTCGGTTATATTGATAATTCCAGTGATGATCCTGCGATTGCCTATGCTGAACTTGAACGACGGATGTACGAGTAGTTTTATAAAATCTACTTCCCAATTCCTTTGCGCTATGTCGCTTCGCATGGAAAATATAAAGACGAAACAAAGAGAGGTATTTGTCGAGATCCCTGTTGGGTCCATCATGACAAATACCTCTTTTCATATATTCAAGATCATTCCAAACTCACTCTTCATCCTCCACAATTGCGAGATCACGCAAAAAGGTTTGCGGAAGTCCTGCCGTAATAAGCGCGTACTACGGAATCGCCATCACATTTGAACTGATAGATTATAGATGTACTTGAATGTAAGAGAACGAACATATCCCAACTCAAAGGAGAATTTCATGAAATCTCACGTAGCAACATGTCCAACTCGACAACAACACAGCTACAAATCAAATCCTAATTGGAAACGTGCCGTAGCCAACATCCTCCTGGTTGCATCTCTAAGTTTCACCACGATGACCAGTGTATCAGCTGAAAGCAGTCTCCCCCTTCATCAGGTAAGTCCTCAGGAAACTGAATCGTTCATCAATCAATTCTTCGCCCAACCTGAAGTGAAGTCTGCTCTGAAAGGTGCCGTAGTCACCGTTGTTCACGATCAACAGATCGTTTTGAATAAAGGATATGGTTATGCCAATGTGGAAAAACAAATCCCCGTCGACGCCGACTCCACTCTATTCCGTGTAGCCTCCATCTCCAAAACGCTGACAGCAACCGCTATTATGCAATTGGCGGAGCAAGGTAACGTAAAGCTTGATCAGGATATCAGCGCATACACAGACGCTTTGCATCTGACCAACCATACCGGAACAGCGTTAACATTGGATCATCTGATGACCCACACCAGCGGGTTTGATTTCACAGATGTAGCAGCTACAGACAGAGTACTGGAAAGTTCTTATCCGCTTCAGCAATTCATCCAAGACAACAAACCGTCCGTTGTTCGCAATCCAGGAGAAGTTTTCCGTTACGACAACTACGGCTATGCACTCTTGGGCTACATTGTTCAGAAACAGTCCAAACTTCCGTTTGAAACTTATGTACAACAGCATATATTCAACCCTCTTGATATGTCGGATAGCCATTTTACACTAAGCAAAGACACGCTGAGTAAACTCGCAACTCCTTATGGCGCTGAAGGGCAGGAGCTTCCGCAATATCCCAATATACCGGACAGCTCCCCTGAGGGCGGATTAATTACAACTGGACGGGATATGGCTCACTTTATGCTTGCGCAGCTCAATCAAGGTTCATACCAGAGTACACGTATACTCGAACCGTCATCCGTCCAAGCGATGCAAACGTTGGATGTGTCCATACACCCGGATATACCTGGCACAGGTTACGGATTCGAATCCACCTATTCGCAGTATAATCATGGACGTAAAGTCGTGAGTAAAGCAGGTGATCTTGACGGATTCCACTCCAATCTGTGGCTGTTGCCTAACGAGAAGACTGGACTATTTATCGTCTCCAACAGTGATGGACCAGATGTGCGAGAAGCGCTTTTTCAAGCATTTATGGATCATTTTTATCCGAGTAATGAGGTCCAAGATGTCAATTATAGCGTACCCAAGTCTTCACTCCGTACCTATGAGGGACTATATCGGGATATCCGTTTGCCTGCATGGTTATATGATATTTCAGCAACAGAGAAAGGTCTTCAGGTTATAGATGCTTATGGCACTCACACTTTAACACCTGTTAAGGACATGCTGTTCATGGATGAGGAAGGCAAGCTCGCTGGTTTCAAAAAAAATCAGTCAGGTGAAATCACGTATTTCTATTACAACAAGTCAGATAGCTGGTCCGAGAAATTGCCAGAAGCCAGACCTTATGAAGATGTGCCAGAAAACCATCCCTATGCTCCGTACATCTATCGCTTAACACAGATTGGTCTGTATCCACAGGATCAATCCCTATTTGAACCAGAGAAG
This sequence comes from Paenibacillus sp. FSL H8-0283, assembly GCF_045040675.1. Classification (NCBI taxonomy): domain Bacteria; kingdom Bacillati; phylum Bacillota; class Bacilli; order Caryophanales; family Paenibacillaceae; genus Paenibacillus; species Paenibacillus sp. FSL H8-0283. Next base: position 2,918,847 of record NZ_CP150295.1, on the reverse strand, counting down.
CCAGTAAGTCGTGGGGATTTTGTAGCACAGGTTGTGGGCGTAAGCGGAATGTCCATTTCAGCTCAATCACCAAAATTTAAAGATACCCAATCAAGTCCCTATGCCGCCTACATTCAAACAGCCCTTGAACTGGGTATTGTGCAAGGTAATACCCGTGGATTGTTCCATCCTGACCAAGCCATAACAAGGCAAGAGGCCGCGGTGATCATATCGAGAACGGCACAACAACTCCTTGGCGCACCTGCCGTAACTGCCGATCTCATCGGTTCACAGGATCGTTGGGCTGAAGAAGGTGTCCAGTTTGTGGTTGCTCTAGGTCTCTACGGTCCGGAAGTATCTGTATCCAGCACTGGTGCTGTGGATTATAGATCGAAGCAACCTATGCTCAGGCAGGAATCATCAGTTTTGATGTACAAAATGTTAGGCACTCTGCTACATTAACATAGAGTGATGCTCGGCAAGCCATGTCATTGCTACATGGCTTGTTTTTCCACTTCATTTTACCAATGATGCATTTTATAAGAACGGATGATTTTACCATGCGACTAAAACTCTCATTACATAGATTCATGAAAACTAAATTTAATTTCGTGTGGTTTGTAACGATGTTGTGCTTTATACTGACAGCCACGTATATCCATATCTCTTCATTTATGAATCCTTATATCGGACTTTCGTTAACGCCAAATGCCTCCAATTCTTGGGCAGTACATGATGTAGATCCGCAAGGTTTAGCATATACATCCGGAATAAGATCGGGTGACACCATTATCTCGCTGGAACCCAAAGGAGGAGTCCGGTTACTCCATCAAAAAGGTGTATTCTTAGTGACTGAAGCCTACACCATCGGCGTTGAGAATTCTCACGGTCAGGCATCCGAACATACCATGAAGCCTGGACCACGTGAATGGTTCAACATCGGCTTCTCATCCATAGTGGAATTATTGCTATTGTTGACCGGAACCTATGCCTTCTTTAACCAACCCGGTTCACGAGTGATGCGCCTGTTCTACCTCCTTAACCTGTCCATGGCCATATGTATACTGACGATATACACATCCCAGTTGCCTTTATCTAATTATATTCTGGCCTTTTGTGCGGCATGGTTACCTTACTGTCTAACTGCTTTTTATGTGTCTTTTGTATTCCGTACCCGTCTGCATCGTTTCCGATGGTTATTAATCATCAGCAGATGTATTGCCGTTGCCTACTCTACCGGCCTTGCCTTTCTGTACATCAAGCAGTGGATGATGACCGATGTTCAGTTCAATCAAGGCATTACTACCGTCAGTACTCCTGTTGCACCGTCTGGTCCAACCAATCTGCTTAACTTTATTCTTTGTGCAACCCTTCTGATCTTAATCTGGATGACATGGGTTTATCGTAAAAGCTACAATCGCAAGGAGCAGAACCAGCTATTGCTCATGTTAACAGGAATACTTGTTAGCCTGATTCCCTTCATCATCTGTTTTGCTATTCCAACCCTGCTTCAAGGTGAACCATTATTGCCTGTAGAGTACACATTAATTGGATTTCTGCCTTTATCATGGATGTTCACTTATGTACTTGTACAACGGAGTATGCTTGACCTCAAACTGGTTATGCCAAGATTGATGATTCATGGACTATATGCTTTAATCGTATTTTTACTGTTTCTGGCTGCTTCTCACCTGCATTCGTTAATTCATATCAGCTTGCTGTTTGTCTCGTTTTTGCTGATCACTTGGGTGTATCAGTACACGCTCACACGCTCACGCAAGAAAAACAAACTTAACAAAGACTGGTTGGAACACCAGCAACTCCGGTTGACTGTGCGAATGGCTGAGCAGCAAAACATGCGGGACATGATTCACGTGTTTGCCGAGATGTTCCACAAGATGCTGGATATTGAAGGTGTAATTGTCATATGGATTGATGATAAGCACAGATATTCTCAGGAAGGTACAGGGGTTTTTGCTTCCATTCAGAATATAGATAACCAGGCGTTGGATATTAAAGTTTTACGACAAAAATATGATTTGGCACAGGTTTGGGAGCTGTCGGGTGAGCCCACTACGGAGACGATAGGATTTCTGGGCATTGGTCACAAAGAAAATCGCACCCTTTTTTCAGCAGAGGAACAGGATATCATTGATAAAGGCAGGCTGGAAGCAATTCGAATGCTCGTCAATGGCAGACTCTTATCCGATCTGCAGAAGCGATATGAACACCGTGTAGACCAGACAGCTTTTCATGAACACCAGATACGCCGTCATCAGCAGTTCAATGATATTATGATGGAAGCCCAACAGGCAGAGCGTATGAAAACCTCATATTTCCTTCATGATCAACTGCTACAAAACCTGATTTTCCTGTCTCGAGATTTGGAGGAATTACACGATACCGGAGAGACACATAAGGATCAAACGGCTGTTTGGCTGGAGTGCCTGTATGCTTCCCAGAGAGATATACGTCAATTGTGTGATGATCTCTACCCTCATATTATGGATCGAAGTGATCTTGAAGAAGCGTTGCAATGGCTCATCCGTACACTTCAAATGCAAAGTGGCATCAGCATGGAACTAAACTACAACGCCCTCTCTGAAGAGTTGAAGTACGAACCTCTGAAGTCCACCGTCTTTCGGACGATCCGTGAACTCATCATGAATGTGATGAAGCACGCACAGGCGTCGTTCTGCTCTATTCAGGTACATACAAGGGATACTGACTTGATTCTCCAAGTAGAGGATGATGGCTTGGGATTTAATGTTCATACCACATTTGATACTGCAACAGGGCACTTCGGTTTGATATCCATACAGAGCAGCATTCAGCATCTCGGTGGAGAATTCACCATACATTCCAACCTTGGCAAAGGAACCTCAATCAACATCCGTTTGCCTTTAACCAAAGGAGCAACTGAACAATGAGCGAACCCATTACAGTCGTACTGCTTGATGATCACCCCCTGGTCATGGAAGGTCTCAACAACCGCTTAAACCGCGAATCCGGCATAGATGTACTGAAAACATTCAGCGATCCATTGCTTTTTTTATCCGAAGTAGAGGCGTTGCGACCAGATGTTGTTGTGATGGATATCCGCATGCCCCAGCTTGACGGGTTCGAGGTTGTGAGAAGATTGAAAGATCAATACGGGTTATCCGTTAAAATCATACTGTTATCCGGATACAACTATCACGAATTCCAGTTAAAAGCTTATGATCTGGGCGTTCATGCCTACTTGTCGAAACAAGCAACGTATGGACAGATTATCAACGCCATTCACCAGAGTATGTTGGGTCATGTTCTTATTCCAGAGACCATGTTATCCCCTAATCTGGAGGAATCACTCACGGCAACAGAACGGGAAGTGCTTAATCGTATTGCACTGGAGATGACCAATAAGGAAATTGCACAGGATCTGGCGATCAGTCAACGTACAGTGGAGTATCATATAACTTCTATTACGCAGAAATTTGGTGTGAAGTCCAGAATTGGTGCTGTAGTCAAAGGCTATCAGGCAGGGATTCTCGGTGACGTAACACTCCCTGAGAAACGGTAAAAACATGTACCCGTTTAAAAGAACAACAAAAGAGCAGTAGAACACCCTCTAACGCAACCTGAGGTTTGTTCTGAACCGCTCTATTTGTTGATTTACTTTACTATGAGGTTTTCCTATAAGGAGCATTCATGCTTGATACGTCTGCTCCTTTACCCGCGCTGACGCGCCGCATGACGTTCAGCAATACGAGCCGTGATTATTCCATGACTCTCATCAATCTCTTCCGGTGTGCACGCGGCTTTCAGCTCATATACTTTCACTGGCGAACGTTCAATGATATCCAAAAATGAATCAAAAAAGGTCATGTCTTTACTATGGATGTATGGACACCAATGATCTGCCAACCCTACAGTTTCATGAATATGCACGCCAACCACGTGATAAATCAACGCGTTAGCCTCACGTACATTATCGTACAGCCCCATTCGATCCATCATCATGCTTCTTCCGTCGTATCCAACTCCACATCAATGTTTATCGAATCAGGCGTGAGATCCGCATCGAACGTTATTCCGCGCAGATGACTATTCCACCCCTCGCCCACCTCACGACGGATCAAGCGAAGATACTAACGCTCCCCCGTCTCCGTCTGCCAGTGAATCATAGCTGGATGCATCTGGCCGTTGGTATTCACATTTCCCAACATGGCCCCGATCATGCGCTCCTCGCCAATCCAAGCTTTGGCTGTACACAAATTCCAATTGGACGTTGGATCATTGCGCTCACACACGGATCTCCATCCTTTATTTCTGTAGTTGCTTCGCCTATTCTCTATTTTTAAGTGCGTGTCAGACTGGACTTGATTGCAGCCAATGCACCGATTGCTCCTGCTTTGTTCCCCAGTTCAGCTACAGCTAGAAGTGTAGGCAGAACAGTGTAACGTTGGAGGCGTGTGCGCACTTCATTTAGATAATAGGATGGGTTGGATGCAGCCACGCCACCACCGATCACTATAATGGAAGGATTGAGTAAAGCCGTAATATTCGCCAGACCTCTCGCCATATAACGCATGGGTAGTTCCAGAATCTCCAGGGCAGCAAGATCACCCGACTCCGCTGCTTTGAATACATGCCTGGCTTCAATCTGTTCCGCTTCCCCTCCTGCCAGACTCATGATCAGGGATAAGGAACTCCCCTTTCCAGCAGCAAAATAACGCCTCGCCTGTTCGGTAATTCCCGTACCTGAGGTCACTTGCTCAAATACGCCAAAGGAATCCGCATCCGCAACGTAACCGGTATAAAGCCCTTCGTCTCCTGCAATGAAATGCCCAATCTCACCTGCTGCTCCATTCTGGCCGCTATAGAGCTGTCCATTCAGGATAAGAGCAGATCCAATGCCTGTTCCAACCGTGACCATTACACAGTGTTGATGTCCCTGTGCTGCCCCTTGATCATACTCTCCCATTGCGGCCATATTCACATCATTATCCAACATGATATTCCCGCTGTAGTACTTCGCAATAACAGGGCGAATATCTAGCTCAGGCCACTGAAAAGCGGGAGCATTTCGCAGTATCCCCTCCTCTTGCAGAATCACACCAGGGAATCCCAAGCCTGCACCTTTAAGTTGATCCAGACTGCATCCAACTTCGCGGCAGAATATTTCCAATTCAGTGAATAACCATCGGAAGAACTCATCCGGCTGATCACTGGCAAGCGTAGGCAAGATACGTTCATGAACTTCATTTCCAGCCTGTTGTGATGACAAGAGCATTAATGTTTTGGTGCCTCCAATGTCAATACCTGCAATCCAGCCGGATAGATCACCTCCAACCGTACCATTCTGATTGGTCTGATCATTATTACTTACGTTTTTCACGGATTCTGTCATGCCTTTTTCCTCCTCACATGTTGTATATCCAATCTCTTATTCCATGGCTTCCTGCTGAAGGTTCAGCATCGTTTGTTGTATGGCCACCTGTACCGCGCCAGTGACAACAGCCTGCTCACCAAGCTTGGAACAGATTAACTGTGGTTGCACAGGGAATTGCTCAGAGATGATCTGCCTCAGTAAAGGCAATAACACATCACCGTTCCCTCCTACCCCTCCGCCAAGCACAATGAGATCTGGAGCAAGCACAACGCTAATCTGACGCAGAGCGGAAGCAATCTTCTGGCTGTATTGTTGTAGAATGTCTAACGCCTCTACTTCTCCACTGCGCGCAGCTTCAAATAACTTCTCGGGAGTCAGGTGTCTGTGAAGATCATCTGCGCCCGAATCAGCAGCCTCCAATAATAGTTCATCATGCTGATCTAGATAATCTTTCGCCAGTTGCATCAGACCATCAGCGGACAGCACTTCCTCCAGACGTCGGCCATCGTCCACCAGCATCTCCGCGATCTCTCCAGTTAAGCCACCTAAACCTCGAAGTAGTTGGCCATGTACCATGATTCCAGCGCCCGTCCCTGTACCGATGGAGAAAAAAACAAACAAGGGATATCCTGCTGCTGCACCACTCCGATACTCCCCAAGGGCTGCAAGATTCACATCATTTTCCAGAATTACTTCACAGGGAAAAGCTCCTGACAACGATTCTAGAGAGAAAGCTTCTTCCAGACCCGCTAACGGGTCCACAATACGATTGATACGCCCTGAATCAGGCAGCACTACGCCTGGTATACCGAACCCGATGCACTGAATCTGATCCCAGTTCAGATGATTCTCATCAAGCAGTTCGTTCATATGGCTTCGAAGAAGCTCCAACATCGTCGCTTCCGCTCGCTCATAAGTTTCTTGAACAACCATGGGATATGTTCGATAGGCAATGATCTCTCCATTCAGATCGGATAATGCAATCCGAATACGAGTTGCGCCGATATCTATACCACAGACATAATAAGCCGTTTCGTTGAAACGAATGAGGGTTGCTTTTCGACCCTGAGCGTTGTCAGCTGGCCCCATTTCCCTAACCAGATTACGGTCAATCAGATGTTCGACCGCCAAAGACACCGTTGGTTTACTAAGTCCGGTCTGACGGCTGATATCCGCTCTCGACATGGTTCCCTGAGTTATGAGGGCATCCATGATAAGATTTTCATTCAGATTGCGGATATACTGCGGTGTGCCAGCCATGTTATCGCCTCCTCTTATAGTTAGCATTTTTCATAATTCGATTAAAGTCGCTCTCGGGTACAAAATATAGACGAATAACACCGTTTCGATCTATATTTTGCTGATTGTAAAACGCTCTTGGAAATTATGCTAAATGCTTAGTTAGTTAGGTTTATTAACAAATTGATTAAATTCAATATATCATCGTGTTTGGTAGGTGTACAGCTTTTTGTCATTGCACTCTTTTAGTAGAAAGTTTTACTAGAAAGAACCAACCTTCACCTGTAACACAGAAGCCTAATAAAGGAATTATTATACAATAATAGACGTTTATACATTTCCGAAACAGTGACACGCTCATAGAATACCTTATCACGATCAGGGAGGTTTTAATATGTATAGAAAACATCATAAATGTCATCATCCAAGACCAAAGTGTTTTTACAAAAAAATTACGAAAACTTGTGTTACCAAAGTTAAATATGTCCCTACAAAGTGTAAAAAACACTGTCATGTCACTGTTGAATATTGTGGAGTCAAAAAAAGAAGACATTACTAATACTCTTTTGCCCTTCTCTTCGGAGAAGGGTTCTTTCTTATTGAACTAGATTAATACCGGATACCATTAACCTATCAAAAAAAGTTGCGGTGATATTTCACCGCAACTCCTTTCTTCCTTATATACATATATTCATCAAGTTTTAGAGAGTTCAATAAATCCTTCACCGAAAACATCACGCACGTCATGAATGGTGATAAAAGCAATCTCATCTTCTGCTCGTACAATCTTCTTGAGCATAGAAACTTCCTGCTTGCTAATCACAATGTATAGAATTTCTTTCTTATTTTTTGTGTAATAGCCATGACCGGACAGGACGGTTACTCCGCGATCCATCTTCTCAATGACTTGCTTCGCGATTTCATCCTGTTTGGAAGAGATAATCATAACGGCTTTTTTCGGATTGAGCCCTTCAATAATGAACTCCATTGTTTTGGTTCCAACAAACAGCAAGACAATTGTACACATTAATCCTTGCGGTCCAATGATGAAGTATGAGGAGAAAGCCACAATCAGATCGAAGAACAGAAGTCCGTAACTGATATTCCAATCCAGATATTTGTTGGCAAGTCGGGCCAGGATCACTGTTCCCGCCGTTGTGCCTCCTACTCTAACAATCAAGCCAATACCAAGACCGGCAAATAATCCGGCAAAAATGGTATTGATCCAGAGTTCATCCGATGCAATCGTCCAACTCTCCGTCAGATGCAGGAACAACGAATTGAATACCACTGCAATAATCGTATATACCGTAGTCGTTTTATCAAGAAACCGATATCCCACAATTAACAAAATACCGTTCAGGATCAAGTTCATCAGTCCAGGGGACCATTCAAACAGGTAATACAAAATAATCGTGATACCCGTGACGCCGCCTTCAGCCAAATCGTTCGGGATGACAAACAGGTTCACCGCCAGTGCAAACAGAAATGCACCTGCCATAATAAATAGGATATCCGTAATTCGTTTCTTCATTATGCATTCCATCCAATCCATCAGAAATCAACCTAATCGACCCGTCTCATAAGTTGTCATAATCACTCAAGGATAGATTTTACCATGCTCACAACAAAATTTGTATACATAATACAAATTGTTGCGTAATTTGTGCAAAGGAATTAGTAAAACCTGCTCTTCTGTCTTCTGCAGAGCTATTGAGTATCATACACCCATGACAAATGTCATGGTCCATCATTGATATTCATCATTACAGAAGGCTGACGTTTATGACTTACTGTCATGTTCGGATTGTTTTACAATGATAAAAACGCTTCCTACAGGAAAGTCTAGCGGGAAACGCCAAGTTGTAGCTGATTACAGTTATAACGATTGAAGGAGGACACAATTTTATGAACAGATCAAAAGAAATGGCCTTAAAAAAAGAAGTTACCCCTTACGAAAAAAATGATCTCAGACTAAGTATCCGCCAGTTAATCAATACATTGCTCCCGCTCTTCTTGTTATGGGCTGCAGCTTACTTTAGCTTATCGGTTTCCTACTGGCTGACCTTCCCGATTGCCTTGGTGGCATCCGGATTTGTACTGCGGACCTTTATTATTTTCCATGACTGCTGCCATGGTTCATTCTTCAAGAGCAAACGCGCCAATGATATTCTCGGTACCATTACTGGTGTATTAACAGTGACACCCTATCAGCAGTGGAAAAACGAGCATTCTATCCATCACGCAACAAGCAGTAATCTTGACAAACGTGGTGTAGGTGATATCTGGGTTATGACAGTTGACGAATATAAAGAAGCTTCTCCTTGGGGTCGTCTCTTCTATCGGATTTATCGTAACCCGTTTGTATTGTTTTGTATCGGACCCATTTACGTGTTTCTGTTGGCTTACCGTTTTAACCGCAAAGGTGCTAGACGTAAAGAACGTATCAATACACACCTGACTACCGTATTAATCGTAGTGCTCTATGCATTCATGTCCTGGTTAGTCGGATGGCAGGCTTTTGTAATGGTGCAGGCACCTATCTTCTTCTTCTCCGGTTTCTTTGGTATCTGGTTGTTCTACGTCCAACATCAGTTCGAAGAGACTTATTTTGAACATGAAGATGAGTGGAGTTATGTAAAAGCAGCTGTTGAAGGCAGTTCTTATTACAAATTACCAAAATTATTGCAATGGATCAGTGGTAATATCGGGTTCCACCATGTGCATCACTTGAGCCCACGTGTACCTAACTATTTCTTGGAAGAAGCACATAACGCAACACCACCTTTGCAAAAAGCAACGACTATTACACTACGTTCCAGTCTGGTTGCCCTGCGCTTCCGTCTGTGGGATGAAGATTCTAAACAGTTTATTAGCTTCAGACAGCTCAAAAAGCTATCCCGCAAGCCGTATGTTCAACCGCCTATCCGAGTAACCAATCCAGCGGGTCTGACAGAGAAGCCTTAACTCTGTCGGATTCGTTTTCTTGTGTTCAAGCCATAGTCATGCTACAGTCATGCTAAAGTTGAGTACAAGTTTGAGGAGGAGAATTCCATTCAAAAGTGGATGCAAAATTTTTATAAAAAAACAGGGTTGAACCTTTATGTATGGCTCGCCTTTTTCATCCTGCCATTCTATTTTATATCGCAATATTCTAAATTATGGACGATGGTAACCGGCATCATCATTATCCTCGTCTTCTTCGTCTGTTACCTGCTCGCCTTCATCACCAAGGGCTGGCAGGTGTACATGTGGATTGGAATGCTTATTGCCATATCCATTACGATGACGATCGCCTATGATTATGCCTACTTCTCATTGTTTCTTGCTTTCTTTATTGGGAATATTAAAAATAAAGCTGGTTTCTTCACCCTCTACTCGGTGAACCTGGGAGCCAGTTTCGTAACCATTAATTACGGTTTCATTAATCAGAGTTCTCTGTTGGTGAGCCAACTCCCGTTTGTATTCATCAGCTTAATGGCCTCCATCCTGCTCCCAATCAGTACGTATAACAAAAACAAAACTGAACATTTGGAAGGCCAATTGGAGAATGCGAACAAGCGACTTGATGATCTCGTAAAAATGGAAGAACGCCAGCGTATTGCTCGTGACCTGCACGATACACTTGGACAGAAGCTCTCTCTGATCGGTCTGAAAACCGATCTGGCGAGACGGTTGCTCCGCAATAATCCCGATCAGGCCGAGATTGAATTGAACGACCTCAGACAAACGGCAAGTACAGCTCTGAAGGAAGTCCGGGAAATGGTCACCACCATGCGTGGTACACAATTGGTCGATGAACTGTTCCGGGCGGAGCAGATTCTGAAGGCCGCTTCGATTGAATTTGTGCTGGAAGGTAATCCGAAGTTACAGGATACGTCACAATTGAATGAAAATGTGCTCGGTATGTGCTTGAAAGAAGCTGTCACGAATGTCGTCAAACACAGTCAGGCAACAACCTGTACTATCATCATTAAGGAAACACTAGCGGATAATGTAGTAACCGTTCAAGATAACGGTGTTGGAATAGAACGAACTCGCAAACAGGATCGGCGCGGAACAGGAATTTTGGGCATGAAGGAACGACTTGAATTTGTGAACGGTTGTCTGGATATTCGCTCTGCGACAGACATCCCGGGTACAGCGATCATTATTCATGTTCCGAAACTCGTTCGCAAACCGATAAAGGAGGCAGAATCATGATTAGAATTGTAATCGCGGAAGATCAGCGCATGATGCTCGGCGCCTTGTCCTCCCTCCTCAATCTGGAGGAAGATATGGAAGTCGTCGGACGTGCCAGCAACGGCCAGGAAGCCCTTGCCCTTGTCCAAGAGCTTGCACCAGACATCTGTCTGATGGATATAGAAATGCCCGTGAAAAGCGGCCTTGAAGCTGCAGAAGAACTCAAAGGAATGAGCTGTAAGGTCATTATCCTGACCACTTTTGCCCGGACCGGATATTTCGAACGTGCCCTAAAGGGCGGTGTCCGTGGTTACCTGCTCAAAGATAGTCCAATTGAAGAACTGGCCGAATCGATCCGCCAAGTTATGAATGGCAGACGCATCTTCGCTCCCGACTTGGTAGATGAAGCTTATGTAGAAGAAAACCCCCTGACAGAACGGGAAAATGCCGTACTAGGCCTCATGGCAGATGGGAAAAACACCAAGGAAATCGCCGGGCATCTGTTCATCACAACGGGCACGGTGCGTAACTACATCTCCATTATTCTCAACAAGTTAAATGCCAGTAACCGCATTGAGGCCATCACTCGCTCCAAGGAAAAAGGGTGGTTCAAATGAAAGCACCGCTTTAACCTATTGAAACAAAAATAGCATGTACCCCGGCTGCATAAGCTGCGATAACATGCTCAAAATAAAAAGCTTGGCCCAGCAATTTCTTCCTGGGCCAAGCTTTTTTTAGGTGTATCGTAACAATCCCAAACTCATTTCTTCTACATTGCAGGATAACCGTAGAATACTTAAGATTTCACAGATACAACCATACCAAGAGCTTCTAATGGCACTTGATCGGTCTTAAGCTGATGAATTTGGTTACCGTCCTGCCATGAGATCGTTACATGAACAGACTGTCCACCACTTGGATATTCAACCTTGATATACCCTTTATCTTTAGGTACAGGCAAGGTATGTAACTCCAGGTACTCCACCATTTTTTTCGCTATGCCCGGATTATTCATTTCATCTTCGGATACCGAACGAATTTCCAGCGTCCATCTACCTTCTTGCCAAGTCAGATATTGACTGCCTGCGGCACCTTCACTCATACCTTTGATGCCATGTCCTAGATCCACAGCCATATCTGCTGGAATATCTTTAAGGTCCGTCTCAGGGAATATTTCTGGCTGATCCGGGTCCTTGTAGGTTTTCACTTCATAGGAAGCCAGTACAGGTATCTTACTGTCGGATGCAGTTAAAGATTGATCATTAATGGCAACAGACTGAGTGGTAGCGTAGAAGTTTACCTTAAATGCATCCGCAGTATTGGACAGTATTGCCGCCCCCAAAGATGTACCCTTGTCCAATGTGAATGAAGTGGGTAACGCTGCATCCTTCATTTTCAACTGGTTGCGAACTTGCTTGATCACATCATTCACACCTGAATGACCAGTGGCAACTTGGTTGTCATTTGCCTTCGATCCTGATGTGTCTTCATTATCTGTTGTGCCCGTATTCTCTTTGGTTCCTGTTTCATTTTCATTAGAGAAATCAGCACCACCGCTGCCGGTCTCGGTCTGCTCCCCCACTGTTGTCGTTGGTGAAGAACTATTCTCTGATGATGCTGTATTTGAATCCGGTCCGCCACATCCTGCCAAAGCAAGTAAAACGGCTGTCGTTACTGGAATCGTGATCCATAATGGCTGTTTCTTCATGATGTGTACCTCCTTCGTTGTAGCCAATCTAAAAATTCAAAAGATTAACGCTTGTCGTTCCAGAAGTTAACCGGCTGTACTTTTTTGCTTAATACTTCAAAACGATACCCTTCTGCCTTCAATGTTTTCAATACTTGCGGTAATACTTTCAGCGTTGCTTCCTGGTCGTGCATAAGCACAACAGGTGTTGTTCCGCTCTTTTGCACATTGTGGATTTGCTTCATTACACTGTTATAGACTTTCTGGTGATCCTTCTTGTATTTCCAGTCTTCCGAGTCGACATTCCAATCCCATAGATGGAATCCACCCTGGCCCAGCAGTACATTACGGAATGCCGGTTTGAGATAAGGTTTACTACCATATGGCGTCCGCACGAGACTTGTTTTAACTCCGGCAACCTTGTTCAGACTTGCATTGGCCTGTTGCATCTCTTTCAATCCGCTATATGCAGATTTATAGAATTTGCCTGGAACGTGAGTCACACCATGCAGACCCAATCCATGTCCGTCAGCTACGATACGTTTGGTAGCCTTCTGAAATTGCTCCATCTGAGGTCCCAGCATGAAAAACGTTGCCTTCGCATGATATTGATCCAGAATATCCAGTAACTGACCCGTATGAGCGGTTGGCCCATCATCAAACGTCAGGTATATGATTTTGGAATTTGCTTTGCTTGCACCATCCTTGGATGCAGCTGATTTGGCAGATACCGACTGCGGCAATAATAGTGGAATGATTAATAAAATAGCAAGTGTGACCATGATAGATTTACGAATATGTAGCATAATTAAAAGTCTCCCTTATGTGTTATATTTCCCCGGGTGTCCATGTTTTTCTACCTTCATCCCTTGGCGATTAATCCTAATACTATCAAAGATAGTGGCTCCTGTTCTCGCTCCAAAGGCTACGGTAGAGTTACACTTTTGTCAGATAAACCTAAAATTTAATACGAATTTGATAGATTTGCGCAAAATAAGATCCCGGCAGGATAGATCAATTGTGACATATCCTCTATTACCCACATTCAGAATTTTGATAGACCTTTACTCCAATTCAAGTAAATCAATACAATCTATAAATATCGTTGCATGCAAAAAAACCTGCACAAGTGCAGGCTTCTTTGTCTTCAATCAGCATATGGCATCAAACCATCATCCCATGCAAGGGGATTGCCCCCATTGCTTTCAGGATCATTACCTCATGCTGTATGTAAATGGTGTTTTGACGCTGGAATCTTCTCGACTCCCTACGTGCAATTTATTCAGTTGGAGCAGTGAACGAACGTTTGCCAAACTCGGCATCCAGCATGTAGAAGGCATTGCTGTCTTTTTCAATGCGGCGCAGCTTCTGAATAATATTGTCAAACAAAGCTTCCTCTTCAACCTGCTCATCAATGAACCATTTCAGGAAATACATCGTTGCATGTTCACGTTCATTCAGAGCGATGTCAGCCAGATTGTAGAATTTTTTCGTGTTTTGCTGTTCATGAGCATAACCATGCTCAAACACATCCAGCATCGAAGCATATTCATTCTTCGGTTCTGGCAAAGCCTCAAGTGTCGCACGTTGCCCACGATCATTCAGGAATTTGTATATTTTCATGCCATGGAATCGCTCTTCTTCCGCTTGCACGATGAAGAAGTTCGCAAATCCATCCAGACTTTTGCTGGAACAATAGGCTGCCATAGCCAGATATACATGAGCGGAATAAAACTCAAAGTTCATCTGTTCATTTAAAGATTCTGTTAACGTTTGGCTCATAATCAAAACACCTCTTTCTTTCTCTAGGGATGGTTATATTCTAACATAACGTAAGCAGGACTTACACCGATTTTCTACAAAATTCGCCAAGGACTGAACGAACAAAAAAGCTCTGCCGCGATGGCAGAGCTTCTTTCATTCTTTAGAGATATGCAATTATACCAAGAACGCTTTGGAGATGATAACCAACAGGATGAACAGAACCAGAATGGCACCTACAGAAGTGAAACCTCCGTATCCGTAGCCTCTTGTTTCTCCACCTAATACTTCGCTCATTGACCGTACCTCCTCTGCAACAGGTATGGGTTATCTTATGCAGGAAGAACGACTTTGACAGGGCGGATGCCCTAATTATTCAGATTGCTGTTTTTTTCGTTCAGTACCGGGGAGATTGCACACGCATGATATCCAGAAAAGGTACCTTCGCTGTGAACTCTTCTTCGGTATACTCTACATGCACGAGTCGTGTACGGGAGTCCATTTTGACGATGACTCCTTGCACCTGATCTTCTTTGCCCCATACCGTCAACAGTACTTCCGAACGTTCCCGAAAAGCTTCAACCAGCTGGTTTCCCAACTCTTCGAGTTCAAACTCATCCCGTGTAGGTCTTTTTGCTACTTTTGCTTTTGCCAATGTGGCTGCCTCCTCTACTCCGACGTCCCGATTCCACGGGTTGATTGCCGAGTTCATATTCAATTAGTATACCATTCATTTACGTTCGTGTAATCTCATGGCCACCAGAATGAGCAAATTCCTCAGGCAAGTTACCGTTAACCGTGATACCTCCTATTCTTCTCTATACTCCACAATGATGCTGTACTCATTCGATCGGGTTTCGCCAGCCCGTTTTTGTCCATTCCATTCATACGTGTACCTGGCAATCAAGTCTCCTTGCAGCGTCCCCACCTTCTCAGAAGCTAACTTCGCTACATACGAGATGTTCTTTTCCGTTCCAGGCTCAATCACGCCCACATGCAGAACCCGTGGTGTGGAATACTCTGATATGCTCAATTGGAGCTGACCCGTAGCTTGACCAAGCCATCTGGCACCCTCAGGTAAAATGCTCCCAAGTTGTACACGTGCCGGCAAATTCCCCGTATTCCCCACACGTACCTGAAAAGTGACGGTACCTCCCTGCTCGACCAATGTGGGTGTCACTTGAACATAAGCCTGAATTATCGGCGCTTTCAATTCGACCACAGCCTCATTAGATGTAATCATCCGCTGCACTGACCGTGAATCCGGCAATCGAAATGTATACATCAGGCTAGCATGATTCACATACCTGTAGTCATCAGGCATCGATTCATCTCGATCTGGAAGTTTCGCTTCGAACTGAATATTCAGAACCGACCGGGCTGTCAACGTCCCCAGATTAAGACCTTTAGCCAGGTTGGTTCCGGGACGTTTAACCCCATTCCAGCGCAGACTGCCTTCGACAAATGTCATACCTGTTGGCAGTACATCCAGGAGAGTTCCATCCACCGCATAACTGCTTGCATTGGAGACGGTAATATTATATTGGACGGCATCACCCAATGTGGCCGTTACCGGGAGCACACTTTTCACCACAGAGACCTGGGGCTGTATCACTTCCAGAGTAACCTGATTGGAGTAGACCATCTCCTGCTGTCCTGCCGAGATATACGCCAGTACAGCTACACTTGATATTCCCTTTGCATCGCTTCCCCCCGTAACCTGAACCCGATATTGTATTCTAATTGAGCTTCCGGGTAAAATCTCTCCAAGTTGTATGCCCGTATCAGGCGTTACTTGTGGCGCAAACATTTCATCTACGATGACACTCGCAGGTATAAAAACAATACCTTGTGGCAAAGAAATCGTTACTTGGGCATTCGGGGCTGCAATAAAACCCGGATTGCTCACGATGACGGTGTACATGACAATATCCCCTGAGAAGGTATAGATGTGATCCGCCTGAAAGGAAATCTCCAGCCGGGATGAGACCAGATTGACCTCAACGATATTGGATTGTTCCATACCCGTAACCGATCTGCCTTCTGGTGTCAAAAACTCATAGTTAACCTGTGCCTGATTCAGCAGCTTCAGTGTCTCAGGTAAACGCAAGATTACAACTTGGAAGTGGTATCGCAACGTGGCTCCAGGCGCGATTTCGGCTGGAGGCAATCCTCTCTCCGGTGATGCTCCCGGTAACGGAATACCATCACGCAGTACACTGTTGGGAAGCAGTGCCGTCTCTGCAGATAGCTGATCCAATAGGTACACTAGGGCCGTAAGATTTCCGGTGTTAACAATTTCAACACGGTAGATAAGAGACTGCCCCAAGGCAGCCTCCGTGATATTGCAGACTTTTCTGACTTCAAGCCTGGGGCCGATCCACGGTGTTACAACCGTATTCGAATAAGATACCTGTTCCAGTTCAGTCGCACCCGAGCTGAATCGAACCAGGGACTGATTCTTTAGCCAGTGGGACAACGGACCGGAAGATTGGCTCATATCACCACAACCTCTACTCTGAATGTAACCGTAACGGAAGCACCCGCAACAATCGAACCAAGCGTGATGCCTGTATTCGGATTCCCTGTTGGTCTTGGCACACCATCCACCGTAACACTTCCTGGCACAAATACTGTACCGACAGGTACCGGGTCAACCATGACCACATTATTCACCACTTCAATGCCGCTATTGGTTACTACAACGGTATAGGTGATTACATCACCAACAACAGCATCAATGGCACTTGTGCTTTTGGCAACAACAACATTTGGTGCAGATACCGGGATAACCAGAACATTCGAAGATACGCTCCCCGTCAACAGACGGCCATCGGGTGGACTAAATGTATAGTTGGCCACCGCCTGGTTAACCAGTTGCTGATCCTGTGGCAACGAATCCACAGTCACTTCGAGGGTAACCGTTACAGTAACCGTACCTCCGGACGGTATGGTACCCACAACGATACCCGTCTCCGGATTGGCACCTGGCTGTGGAACACCATCAATCAGAACACTGTTGGGAAGCAGTACCGCTCCGTTTGGTATACTGTCGATTAATGTTAAATTAACAGCAAGATTCCCACTATTGATAATTGCAAAAGAATACGTGATGGTGTCACCAATCGTTGCATTGGAGGTGCTCCCTGTTTTGGTTACGGCAATAATCGGCTGATAGATTGGTGTTACAACCGTATTGGAATACGCTGCTCCCGAGAAAACACCCGATGTGAAACTTACGGAAGACTGACTGCTTACTTCCGGTGGTGTTGGCAGTGTATTGACCCGAACTGCATACGATACCGTTATCGATGCTCCAGGGGCTAAACTACCAAGGGCTATGCCCAGCGCCGGGTTTGCCAAGGCCCGTGGAACGCCATCTACCAGGACGCTCCCAGCAACAAATGTTACGGCCGGACTGATGGGATCGGTTAACACAATATTGTTTACAGGGTCAATTCCTTCATTGGTCACAACCATTTCATACACAATCGTGTCGCCTACCACGGCATCAACTACCGAAGCTGTCTTAACTACACTGACGTTCGGAGCAGATACTTGAATGTTGAGTGCGTTGGACGTAATCGTGCCTCCAAGTGTTCTTCCATCAGGTAATGTATACGAAAATGTCGCAGAAGCCTGATTGGTAATGGACTGGCTCAAAGGTAACGTCACAATCACAACGGAGAAGGTAACTAGAGTTGTTGTGGAAACGACACCAAGCGGAATACCCGAAGCTGGATCTGCACCTGGTGCAGAAGCCCCGTTAATAATAACGCTATTAGGAACAAACTCTGTTCCTGCCGGAATGGTATCCGTTAACGTGACAGATGCGCCATAGTTCCCGGTATTGGAAATGGCGATGCTGTACACAACGGTATCCCCTACCGTTGCTATCGTCTGATCTCCCGTTTTGACTGCCGCCAGAATAGGTTGAAAGACCGGAGTTGTAACCGTATTGGAGAATGTGGTCGCTGAGAAAGCCCCTGATGTAAAGCTGACCGTGGACTGATTGTTTAACACTGCACTTGCCGGAAGCGCCGTGACCTGCACACTAAATACAACGGTTACCGTTACGCCAGGTGCGATGGAACCAAGGGTTATTCCCGTAGAAGGATTGGCACCAGGGCGCAGAACACCATCGACAAACACGCCGGTTGGCGCAAGAACGGTACTTGTCGGCACTGCATCCGTGAAAACCACATTGTTCACCGTTGCAATTCCGTTATTGGTTACAGCGATGCTATACGTTACGATATCACCAACTGATACCGCCGTTGAAGTTGTGGATTTGACGACATCGACATCCGGTGCCGATACGGTAATGGTCAACACATTGGATAGAACAGACTCCGTGATGTTCCGCCCATCCGGCAATGTATATGATAGAGCTACCGAAGCCTGATTCACCAGTTGTTGCGGACTTGGCAGCGTATCAACAACTACTGAAAAGGTAATGGTGGTCGTAGCTCCGGGAGCCACAGTGCCTGCGGGGATGCCCGTTGCTGGATTTCCTGCTGGCAGCGGTTGACCGTTCACAATAACGCTATTTGGAACAAGGATGGTTCCGGCTGGAAGGTTATCTGTCAGGTTAATCTGGGCTCCAAAGTTTCCCTGATTGTTCACAGTTATCGTGTAGCTGACTGTATCCCCAACGGTAGCATTTTGTGTACTGGCTGTTTTTTGCGCTGAAAGAATAGGCTGGTACACCGGAGTGACCACGGTATTTGAAAAGGTTGTGCTTGAGAATGTACCTGAGGTAAAACTGACCGTAGAGCGATTGCTCAACTGATCACTTGGCGGGATCGCGTCGATACGGATACTGAATGTGACCGTCGCGGACGTTCCTGGCCCCAATGTACCAAGGGGTACCCCACCTGCCGGATTGGCTCCGGGTTGCGCAACCCCATTCACTGTGACACTCCCTGTAACAAAGGAGGCTCCAGCTGGAATCGGGTCTGAAAACTGAATATTGTTCACCGGTGCAATTCCGCTGTTGGTCACCAGAATGGAATAGGTCACCGTATCGCCTACCGTAGCCGCAGTGGAAGCTGTGCTTTTGACAACAGCGACGTTTGGTGACGAGACCGGGAACGTGAGTGTATTCGAAGTGGCTGAGCCAGTCAACGTCCGCCCATCTGGAGGTGTAAATGTAAAGGATGATGTAGCAAAATTGCTAAGCTGCTGTGGGGATGGAAGTGAATCCACAACAACGGCAAACGTGACAACAGCCGTCGCCCCTGCTGCTACAATGCCTACCGGAATACCTGTTGCTGGTGTTACTCCCGGCTCTGGCACACCGGATACAACCACACTGTTGGGTACAAAAGTAGTCGCAGAAGGAATATTGTCTGTGAGAGTAACATTTGCTTCCAGATTGCCAGCATTGCTGACCGTCACCGTGTATACAACCGTATCACCTACAGTTGCATTTACGGTATTTGCTGTTTTGACAAGTGAAATCTGCGGTTGTATGACCGGAGTCTGAGTGGTATTGGACGATGATGACCCTGAAAATGAACCGGACGTGAAGCTGACCGTCGACTGATTGTTAATCTGCGAAGGAATCGGCATGGTAATCGTCACCTCAAAAGTTACGGTAACCTCGGCTCCTGGAGCCAACGTACCGATTGGAATGCCGGCGGTCGGATTGGAGAGCGGGAACGAAGTCCCGTTCACAATGACACTTCCGGGTACAAATGGGGTATTCGAAGGAAGAGGATTGACATATACCACATTATTAACGGCTACTGTGCCGTTATTACGAATAACAGATGTGTATCGAATGACATTTCCGACTACGCCATACTCTACATTGTCACTGTTGACAATCGTAACATTGGGCAGAGACACTGGAATAGTGATGGTGTTTGATGACGAGAGACCGGCAATCGTTCTCCCGCTTGGGAGTGTGTAGGCAAATGAAGCAACCGCCTGATTAATTAACTGCCTTGCATCTGGCAAACTGGTAACCGTCGCAACAAAGGTGACCGTTGCACCTGAGCCCGCTGCAATCTCTCCTAGACTGATACCCGACTCCGGGCTGAATCCAGGTGTAGGTACGCCATTAATAATGACACTATTTGTGCTGAATACTGCTCCTGCTGGAATGGGATCTGTCAAGGTAACCGTTGCAGCTATGTTACCTGTATTGTTAATTTGGATGGTGTAATTAAACGTATCGCCTACCGTCAAACTTGTTGTACTTGCTGACTTCACCACTTGGATCATTGGAAGAAATATGGGAGTATTTACTGATATTGAAGAAGAAACACCGTTAAAACTGCCTGATGTAAATGCTGCATTGGCCTGGTTACTAACCAAACCCGTAGATGGAACGGAATTCACTCGGGTCTGATAGGTCACAGTTACACTGCTTGAGCTATTCAATGAACCCACTGCGATTCCCGCAACGGGGCTTGCGCTGGGAACAGCAGATCCATTAATCGTGACACTACCCGGGACAAATTCAGAGCCGGATGGTGCATCCGAAATCACCAGATTTTGTACTGCACTAATTCCTGCGTTTGTTGCAACAACGGTATACGTAAGCACATCTCCAACTGTCGCATCCGGTGTGTTTACTGTTTTACTAATAGAAATATTGGGAGCCGATGCAGATATACGAACGATATTGGATAAGCTGCTGCCTGAGAGATTCCTTCCACTTGGAAGCTGGTACGTATAACTTGCTGTCCCTTGATTCTCCAGTGTCGGGGGAGTCGGAAGTGTGGTGAGTGTAGCGCGAAACACCACCGTAGCCGCAACTCCCGGCAGGAGGCTTCCCAGTGTTATTCCGGTTAATGGGCTTGTTCCAGGACGTGCAGTACCATTCACAGTTACCGAATTCGGGACAAACGTCAGCCCCGCTGGAATCGTATCCGTCACATTCACTTGATTCGCTATATTCCCACTGTTCGTGACCACAAGTGTGTATGCAATCTGATCCCCCAGTGTCGCATTGGTTTGGCTTGCCGACTTGTTGATACCAACAACAGCTTGGTATACAGGGGTTGTAATGGAATTGGAGTTGGAAATGCCCGTGAACGAACCAGAGCTATAGGACACTACCGCTCGATTAACTAACGAACCTGAAGCAGGCAAAGACTGCACATTCACCTGAAACGTCACCGTCGCAGAACTTCCGGCCGCCAATGTCCCAATAGAGATACCACTGCTCGGATTCGCAGACGGTACGACAGTTCCCCTTACGGTTGCACTGCCGGGAACAAAAGCTATTCCAGCAGGGATCGCATCTGTAAGTACCACATTATTAATCACCTGAATACCGCTGTTGGTCGTAACTACGGTGTACGTGAAGGTTTCCCCGACAGCAACATCGGTAACGGATGCTGATTTTACCGTGGTCACATTGGGCAATGTTACCGGAATCGTTAAGGTATTCGAGGCGATGTTTCCCGTGATCGTCCGACCATCAGGTGAATTGAAGGAATAAGAAGCTGTAGCCTGATCCACAAGAGTCGGCGGTGTTGGCAAGCTTGTTACAAGTACCTGAAAAGTCACGGTATTGGCACTTCCTGCCGCGAGGCTCCCCAGATTTACGCCGGTAACCGGATTGGCGCCAGCAATCACATTTCCATTCAGACGAAAGCTGCCTGCTACATATGAGCTACCACTTGGAATGTTATCCCTCAATGTAACGTTGGCAGCAACATTCCCTCCGTTGTTCACCTGCAGTGTATAGGTTACCAGGTCACCCACCGTGGCATTGGTGGTACTCGCCGATTTCACAATGGACAGGTTTGGCGAATAAACCGTAAGGGTGGAGTTGTTGGAAGGAATAACTCCGGTAATGACCGGCCCCCCTGCTACACTTTGAAATGTAAAGGCTGCATTGGCCGAATTCACCAGTTGCAGGATGCTTGCATCCTGACCGATGAGTGCTCGATAGGTTACAACAACACTGCTGGATAAAGTTAACGAACCCAACGGAATGCCTGCCGTCACATCAAGTGTTGGACGGGATACACCTGCAACCGTGACACTGCCTGGAATAAAGGTAAGACCTGCAGGAAGTGAATCGGATAAAACAACACTGGCCGCACTCGCAGTGCCTGCATTGGTAACGGTGACCGAATATAGAATACTATCCCCGGCAACTGCACCGGCGGCGACCGTTGCCTTAGCCAATGTGATTTTGGGTGCATTAATATCAACTTGAATTGCATTGGCGTTGACAATGTAGGCATCCCCCGAGGTCGTTAATGTCAACACCGCAGATGACTGGTTATTGATCAGTCTTGCTGAAACATCCACATTGGTAATATCCCAGCCTTGACGTCCACCGATAATATTTGTACCTGGAGCTCCGTTGATCTGATTTCGTGTCCCAAACGTTCCTGTTGTATTAAGCGCTCCGGTATCTCCGTTAATCTGAGAAGCAAAAAAGTTCGCAGCTAGATTATTGGGCCCGGACAAAGCAACCGATGTAGCTGAGGTTGGCCCGAATAATGCCTGGTCACCGGTCCGGTTTGCGTCTCCCTCCTGCGCACTGAACAGTATTCTTCCTCCCAATACACCGGAAAGGGGCGTTGCAAATCCAGTCAGTGTGGTAACAACAGGTGGTGAAGTGGATTGAACGAGTACGCCGCCTGCACGCAAAGACATGTTGCGAAAAGGCAGATTAGGATTCTGATAAATGACTCCAAGTGTCCACCCCGCATGATTGGCCGTGGAATCATTTGTAATAACTATAGTCCCTACCACTGCACCGGTGATATATGTACCTGCTCCCCCATTTTGTACAAGTGTGGTTACGTTGGCGGAACGTACATAGCCAGCAGCACCGCCCCCCAGATCAAATTGATTGTAGGTAAGTGGATCAGGGGTAACACTGGAAGTCCCTGCGGGTGTAATAAACGTAACCGGATTGTTGATGGCAGCACTCAGATTGACTGTACCATTGATGTAACTGCCGCCCCAGATCAATTCTGCATACAGAACGCTACTTCCAGCAGGTAGTGTAAGAATGGCTGCTGAACTGTTGCTCTGATACAGGCTTGTCGTTCCCAGTGGATAGGTGCCGTACTGGAGGCTGGTGTTGGTTGTGATAAAACCTCCAATACTGTCCTGTGTTCCGGGTACTCCCGCTGTTTCCGAACGACTCAGTCCAAGCGTATTTCCTGTAAATGTAATTGCTCCCGTAGCATTAACGGTTGAACGAACGACAAGAGGAATGAAGATCACCTCCCCTTCATCAATGATTTCCTACATATGGAACGGAGCCATGTATATAGTCTATGAGTGTATTGTTGAGTTTTGTTTGTCCTCCATAAAAAGTTTGTGACAACTCGAAACTTCTGTGAGTCTTGTTCTCACATAACAGTTAAATACATTTGCGTTTTGTTCATTGTGATTTATAATTATCATATACGAGAGTAATTCTGTCGTACCATTATGATGCAGTCAGCGGTGATATATGAAAGGTTTCCATACGCATAATAGCCACATTCCAACAGAGTACGAGTTCAAACATTCCAAATGGATCCAAAAAATGCTCCATGCCTACTGGATTGTTATCATTGCACATTTCGCCATTCAGATTGGCTGTTTCCTGTTTCTGGAGTATGATCGCACACCTACAGATTTCTTGATGAATGTCCTCTTCTGGCCTACGGCCGTCAGCTGTTCATGCATTTTGTTCGCAAGTTGGGTTGATCGGCGCTTCAGTTCATATTCCTTTTACACCATGTCTATAGCCAGCACGGTTATCGCCTGGACGATTATTCATGTCAATTATGACATCCGAATTATATTAGCAATCTGTCTGTTGCCCATCTTTGCTTCGGTGCTGTTTTTCAGTAAAAAGAGAGTCTGGATTGTCTTTCTGATGCAGATGACTGGTTACTTTTTGGTTTTGTTCGATCCGGCCTACAGGTTGTACCTGTCTTCATTTGACATGGTATCCATTCCTGCTTTTCTAATCCTAGGTACATATGTAGCACAGGTTATCGTAACCAGCGGCGTTGAGGTGCTCGATGATCTTCATGCCAGCATGCTTGCCAAGCAGGACCTTATTGTGCGAAATGCCATTATGACCAAACAGTCCAAAACAGACGGTCTAACCAACCTTTATAATCAAAGCTCATTCAAGGATTATTATGAAAAAGCATTTGAGTATGCCAACAGTGGCATGAGTCTGCATCTGGCCCTGATCGATATTGATGACTTCAAATCCATTAATGATACGTATGGTCATCGGGTTGGAGACATCATTCTGGAGAAAGTGTCCCTGATCATTCAGGAAACCATTACCTCAAGTGATATTGCAGCACGGTACGGGGGCGAAGAGTTCGCCTTATTGATGTTTGAGCAATCTTTCAAGCAGGCCTATGCCTTGGTGGAACAGATTCGTCAGAAGATTGCCCTGATGGGTCATCTGGAACTTGAAGGAGCTTCCATCACGGTGAGTATCGGTCTCAAAAGCTACAGCCCTAATCTAACCAAAGACAAATTGTTCGAGGAAGTGGATGCCTGTCTGTATGCCGCGAAACGAACAGGTAAAAATAAAACCGTAACATCACTTGATCTGACTTCGTCCTTGTCAGAGAAAATATAACTAAAAAAGTTGTGCTGTACACCGGAATTCCGGTTTGTACAACACAACTTTTTTTGGGTTTGAATACGATCAGCAGGCTGATCTTCTTCATACGTCTATGTTTTCATTCCGCCCATTCCCAGCGATGACGATTTTGCTCCAGCCTAGGATGCAGGTATTCGGACGATCCGTCAATGATGAGACGCAGCTCTTTGATCCAATCCTTGAAGGAATCAAATGAAGCAAACATATTCGCCATCTCTATCGTCAAATAAAGAAAGTGAGGGGCTGGATATTCCGCAGTGATATGGCGCAGCGCGCTATCCACAGGTGTATATTTCTTTCTCTTACCCTCAAGCCCCTCCACACGTATACGTGAAGTTGGATGTTCCCGCCGCCAATCATGCAGGCGGTCTTCTCTTTTGTAATATGCCTGTATCGTATCCTTGCTCATTCGTTTAAACGTGCTCTCGTGTAAAGGATACAGCACAAGCTGTATGAATGAACGGGTATCTACCGTTGCAGCGGCTCGCTCGAGTTGCTCATCGGTCACATGTTCAAACGAGTCATAAAAAGTCAGTGTACCTTTGCGGCTGGCCGCAGGTGGCTCATAACCATAAGGTACAGTTGTATATTTTCCAGACAATTTCACCCCTCCTTGTCTATACGCTTATTCGCACAAAGGTAATTGGGATAACCCCGCTAATGTTATTATACGCTAACGATCCTGCTTCAACTCGGAATAAAATGTCATTCTGTTCTTGCCTGCACGTTTGGACTCATACAAAGCTTCGTCCGCCATCCGGATAATCTCACTTGGGTTGTCGCTGTTGGTTGGATATTCAGCTCCTCCAATACTACATCCAATTCGAATTCGCTCGTATTCGATAATAAACGGCTTGTTCAGGCTTTGAATGATGGCTTCTGCATAAGCCATGGCTTCTTCCCTCGGATGACTTCCAACAGACTGAAGTACAATCAGGAATTCATCTCCGCCCAATCGGACAGTTATCCCCTTCACCTGACCAAGAGCAGACAGTCGCTGGGCCACTTTCTGTAACAGCACATCTCCAGTCTGATGTCCAAGTGTATCGTTGACCCGTTTGAATCCATCGAGATCCAGATAGAGAAAAGTCAGCGTGTGATTTTCACTTTCGGTCTCCAGAGACTCCTCCAGATACACTTCAAGGGCAGTGCGATTTGGCAGTCTAGTCAACTGATCAAAATGCGCCAGATTCTGCATCACGACCAGCTCTGAGTTTTTATTCATAAGAGAGGTCAGCATATCCCGAAGCGAACGGGACAACACTTCAATCTCCTTAATCCCCTTAATCGCAGGAATCTCAAGCTCTTCCCCTGCACGCAGTCGATTGGCTACTCTGGTAAGACGCACAAGCGGGGCAGAGATCAGACGTGAGACAACCCAGCCAATCAGTGCAAACAGCACGGTAACGGCGAGTCCAGACCACACATTAAACCACATCAGGTCAAACACAGAAGCAAAAGCAGATGACTTGACTTGACGAATGACAACGGTCCAGCCTAATCCGGGATAATCCAGATGACCCTGGCTGTAGGCAAACCCTGTCACATATTCATTACCGTCAGGCCACTTTTCAATGGACCAACTGCTCTTGTTGAGCTGGGCCTCTTCGATGCCAGGCAACACCAACGGTTTACCGACCCATTCCTTCGGCCCGAGCAACACTGTATGTTCCTTTTTGCTTACGATAAAAAACTCAATGTCCTTTTCTTCCCTTTCCAATGGGGCAAGTACAGATTCCTCGACTTCCTTCGCCCATTCCCAGCTTAAATGTGCAGCGAGCACACCTTGAATCATTCCTTTGCTATCCTTCAGCGGAAAACTGATATCGACAAATTGCAACGGCTCTCCCGTTGGATTCGGAAGCAGCTTGGCAAGAAGTACTGCATTATGCACATCTCCAATGAATTTACCCTTGATTCCCTCCTGATACACAGGTCGCTCTGATAAATTTTCCCCAAGCAAGATACCATCCGTAGCAGCTAACACTTTTCCCTTCGGGTCCATGAATCCAACCCATGAGAATGAGGGAAAGCTATCTTGTAACTGATCCAGCAGCATCTGAATCTCATCAGGTTGGAATTCATCTTCCAACGAAGCCATTTGGCCCAGCAGGTCCAGTTCACCCGCACGAGCGGACATGAATCGATCCAGCTTGTCCGAAGCCTGTGAGGCCGTGCCTGTAAGCGAGTGACCAATCTCAGTCTCTACAGCAACAAATGACTTTTGGCTAAAAATAGACCCAATCGTCAGGGTAACCAGCAAGGATAACACAGCAAAGATGACTGTAAGCACAGTTCTAATTTTGAATGACATTACTTCCTCCATTACACGGTGAAACCATCTTGCTTCTCAACATAACTATGCTGTAAAGAGTACACGGAATGTCACCTCGGACGTGTCTCAAAACTCGCTGAAGTGCATCTTTTACCGCCTTTTCGCCCCCTGCTGCGTCACTTTCCCTTGACGTGCCCCGGCACGCCTGCGGAAAACTTCCTGGCTTGGAACGAAAATTCGGCAAAATCTGCTTCTTCGGAGTTTCAGACACGCCCTAATCGTTTTCATATTTATCGGAACTTGTGTGTTTTTTTATTATACATGCCCATACAATATTATACTGAAATCTTCACCGTGTTTCTTCCATTCAAAGAATAGACACGATTCTGTATATACATACTTGGGTTATGAATATAGAGAGCAAGCATATCCTTCAAAGGATCATGCGCCTGTATGTCACACAGAGAGAAGTCGAAATTCTAAACATTGGGGGTGTAATGTTGAGCCTGCTTCATGTTGCTGTTATTCTGCCTTTTGCCGCTGGCATTCTTCTTGCCATGCTGCATCGTTTCTTCCGTAAATTACATTTGGGATGGCCGGTTCTCCTTGTCCCGGCACTATTATTTGTATACTTTGCGAGTCTCATACCCGCTGTGTCACAGCGCAATACCGTATCCGGAAATATCCCGTGGATCCCTTCATTGGACATTGGATTCAATCTGTATCTGGACGGTCTGAGCCTCATGTTGACACTGCTAATCACCGGAATCGGTGTCCTCGTTGTTCTCTACTCCATCTTCTACATGGATATGAAAGAAGCGCTGAACCGTTTCTACCTGTATCTGTTGATGTTCATGGGAGCCATGTTGGGCGTGGTACTGTCTGATAATATGATCGTGCTCTACGGATTCTGGGAATTGACCAGTATTACGTCATTCCTGTTGATTGCATTCCATTACAAACGTAAAGCCTCAACTTCAGGAGCACAAAAATCATTCCTGATTACGGTATTTGGCGGTTTCGCCATGCTTACCGGATTCATGATGATGTATCTCATTACCGGAACATTCAGTATTCGTGCAACCATTACAGGATTGGGTCAGTTTCAGGAAAGCGCACTATTTCTACCCGCACTTATCTTGATCCTGATTGGAGCTTTCACCAAGTCAGCTCAGTTCCCGTTCCATATCTGGTTGCCGGATGCCATGGAAGCTCCGACACCTGTGAGTGCCTATCTTCACTCAGCCACCATGGTCAAGGCCGGACTGTACGTTGTAGCACGGTTTACACCAATCTTCGGTGGACAGGGACTCTGGTTCTGGCTCGTTACCGGCGTTGGTCTTCTGACTTTGTGTTATGGATCATTCCTGGCGGTGAAAAAAAACGATCTCAAAGCGATTCTTGCCTATTCGACCATCTCTCAACTTGGTCTGATCATGTCCCTCTTAGGGGTTGGATCTGCTGCTCTCTACTTCGGATATGGCGAATCCTCTGCGATGTACACTGTTGCAATAACCGCTGCGCTGCTTCACCTGTTTAATCATGCAACCTTCAAGGCCGCTCTGTTCATGGTCGTAGGGATTGTTGATCATGAAACGGGTACACGTGACATACGGAAGCTCGGTGGACTTGCTTCATTCATGCCAATCACATTCACCGTGGCATTGATCGGCTCACTTGCCATGGCGGGTATTCCGCCCTTCAACGGATTCCTGAGCAAGGAGTTATTCTTCCAGGCGATGGTGGAAGTCACGC
Organism: Paenibacillus sp. FSL H8-0283; assembly: GCF_045040675.1. Lineage (NCBI taxonomy): Bacteria > Bacillati > Bacillota > Bacilli > Caryophanales > Paenibacillaceae > Paenibacillus > Paenibacillus sp. FSL H8-0283. The sequence continues at coordinate 2,889,992 of NZ_CP150295.1, read as the reverse complement.
ATCTACGAATCTTTGGACTTGGGTCCTGGAGTGTTCTATTGCCGGTATTCGCTTGGCTTGCAAGTGTGTTTACCCTGATCTATGCGCTTATTATCGTGTTCAAAACATTCCTCGGTCGTAGCCAAAGCGAGATCCCTGCCGAGAAGCTGCACGAAGCGCCCGCTGGCATGCTCATTCCGCCTGTTGTTCTAGGTGTTCTTGTCGTTGTATTCGGACTCTTCCCGAATCTGCTGGCCGGATCACTGATTGAACCGGCAATGGCCGCTGTGCTTCCATCCCTCTTGAATGGGAATGAGCGCTTCGATGTACATTTCTCCCTGTGGCATGGATGGACTCCGGAACTGATTATGACAATCGGAGTTGTGATTCTCGGAATCACTCTCTACAAGCTGTTGCCACGATGGAGGAATATTTATGAGCATTATCCACAAGGATTAACAATTAACAATATGTACCATGTCGTGCTTGATAATCTTCAGCATTATGCACGCAAATGGACGGAAGCCTATATGAATGGCTCGGTTCGTAATTATCTCGTTTACATTTTCTCATTCACGGTCGCGTTGCTGGTCTATGCCTTCTTCCGTTCAGGAGAAAATATTACCTGGAATCTGCAAGGCAATGCACCTTACTCATTTTATGAGGTGGTACTACTAGTCACGCTCATCGGTGCTGCAGTTTCGATTCCTTTTGCCAAGAACAGACTATCGGCAGTCATTATGACTGGAGCAGTTGGTTACCTTGTAACTCTGCTATTCGTACTCTTCCGGGCGCCGGATCTGGCGTTGACACAGATGATTGTTGAGACGGTATCCGTTGCATTGTTCCTGCTCTGCTTCTACCATCTGCCTGAGCTTCAACGTGGCAAATCAAGCCGCAGTTATCTCACGGTAAATATGATCGTAGCGATTGCAGTCGGAATCGTGATGACTTTTGTTGCATTGGCCGCAAGCGGAACAGCCTCACTGGACAGCATTTCTACTTTCTTCCTTCAGGAAGCCTATGACTCAGCTGGTGGTAAAAATGTCGTGAACGTGTTGCTGGTAGATTTCCGTGGCTTCGATACGTTATTGGAGATTATGGTGCTTGGCGTTGCTTCGTTATCTATCTACTCCATGATTAATCTGAACCTCGAAGCAAAAGATCTTGGAGCCCGCTTGAAGTTCCGTAAGAAGGACGAGAGTCAGGATTCCGAACCTGCTCTGGATGATGAAGCGGACAATACGAAAAAGTATGGTAACCGGGAACGCAGCTCATCCTCGTGGGATACTGTCCCCTTGCAGAGTAATGATGTATTGCTACAAACGACCACCAAGGTTGTTGTGTTCATCATACTGACGTTTGCCATGCACCTCTTCTTTGCAGGTCACCACAATCCGGGCGGAGGTTTCATCGGCGGCTTGGTCACAGCGGCAGCGCTCGTATTGATTGCCCTGGCATTCAGTACAGATACGATACGCAAAGCGTTACCGGTTGACTTCCGTATGCTAACAGGAATCGGATTGGGTATAGCTTTACTCACGGGTGCGGGTTCATTTATATTCGGAGTCCCGTTCCTAAGTCAAACCTTCGGCTATTTCGAACTTCCTTTGCTGGGAGAGACAGAACTCGCTACAGCCATGCTGTTTGATCTTGGCGTGTATCTCGCTGTCCTGGGTGTCACCATGACCATCATTCTACAGATCGGGGAGGATCGCTGATATGGAAATATTGATGTGTGTAGCCGTTGGCATTCTGTTTGCGGTTGCCGTCTTTTTAATCTTGTCGCGGAGCCTGCTCCGCATCGTACTTGGCATGTCCATACTAACCCATGGTGTGCATCTGCTCTTGATCACCATGTCACGTCTCAAAACTGGGGCACCACCACTGCTTGGGGAGATGGCTGAACGTTATGTCGATCCTCTTCCTCAGGCTTTGATACTAACTTCGATTGTTATCAATTTTGGACTCACTGCGTTTTTCTTTGTTCTCTCCTATCGTTCTTATCTGAAGCTGAGAACAGACGATATGGAAGAAGTAAGGGGGCGCCCATATGAATAATCTCGTCGTTCTGCCCATTCTGTTGCCTTTGATTACAGGTGTTCTGGCTCTGCTATTTTTCCGGAAAACGAATATCCAGCGGATCATTAGTGTCATTGGACTTTTGTTTACAGCAGCGGTCTCAACGATACTCATTACGCGGGTAGCTCAGACTGGAGTTCTAACGCTTAATATGGGTGGATGGGCACCTCCCTATGGTATTGTGCTTGTTGCGGACATGGTATCGGCGCTACTTGTCGTTGCCGCTTCCATCATTGCACTGGCGTGTCTGCTGTATGCGTTCCGCAGTGTGAACAAGGAGCGGGAAGAGCACCACTTCTATCCGTTCTTTCATTTTCTGATCGCGGGCGTTAACGGTTCATTCCTAACCGGAGATCTGTTCAATTTGTTTGTCAGCTTTGAACTGATGCTCATCTCTTCCTATGCACTGATCGTATTGGGAGGTACGGAAAGACAGCTTCGGGAAACGATCAAATATGTCTTGATTAACATCGTTTCTTCAGCTCTTTTTGTCGCTTCCATCGGCTTCCTCTACTCCATAACTGGCACACTGAACATGGCAGATTTGTCCGTCAAAATTGCTGAAGTGGGACAGAGCGGAGTCATTACCTTAATTGCTGTTCTCTTTCTGATCGTATTTAGCATCAAGGCCGGACTGTTCCTGTTCTTCTGGTTGTCGGGCTCTTATGCGGCACCACCTGCTGTTGTCACTGCATTGTTCGCAGGATTGCTTACAAAGGTTGGCTTGTACGCGATTGTGCGAACATTCACACTGATCTTCTATCATGATCCTGATTTCTTCCATGCACTAATCGGATGGATGGCTGGAGCAACGATGGTCCTGGGTGTCATCGGTGCGATCTCATACCGCGATGTAAACAAGATTCTCATCTACAACGTGGTCGCAGGTGTAGGGTTTGTCGCTTTTGGTATGGCTGCGGCCAGTCGCCCTGCACTGGAAGGTCTGCTCTTCTATATGCTGCATGATATGTTGATCAAAACATTGCTCTTCCTGCTCGGCGGTGCCTTGATCGCTGTTGCCGGAACATCCAAACTCGACAACATGGGCGGGTTAATCCATCGCTATCCGCTGCTAGGCTGGATGTTCTTCATTAGTGCACTTGCCTTGGCAGGTTTGCCGCCATTTAGTGGATTTCCAGGGAAGTTGCTTCTCTTTGAAGGAGGCTTGCAGGCAGGCTTGTATGGTCTTACCGGCATTGCGGTGCTTTCGAGCTTGTTGATGTTATATTCGGTACTACGCATCTTCATACAAGCGTTCTGGGGCGAACCACCTGCCGGGGTTACAAGACGCCCTTACGCGGTGAACGGCCTGCTGATTCCTGCCGGAATTCTGTTTGTATTCATCATCGTAATGGGTGTGGGGGCTGAAGGCATGTTCCAATTGACCTCCCGCGCAGGCGATATTCTACTGCATCCCAATATTTATATTGATGCCGTATTGAAGGAGTAGATGTCTATGGCCTTTCAGATTGTACTGAATCTTATCATTGCTTTTGTATGGATGTTTCTGAACAACGCCTGGAATGGTGTTGGTTTTCTCATAGGTTACCTGCTCGGACTGCTTCTCATCGGGGGGATGCGCAGATTCTTCCCCCAGCGCTTCTATATTGTGCGAGTCTGGGCCATTTTCAAACTAATTACACTGCTGTTCAAGGAACTGGTGCGAGCCAGCATTGAGGTTATACGCCAGATTATCAAGCCCAAGTTAGATATAAGGCCCGGTATTTTTACGTATAAAACTCAATTGTCCTCGGATTGGGAAGTTACTCTGCTCTGCTTACTCATCTCATTGACACCAGGTTCTCTGCCGCTTGAGATCTCGGGTAATCAACGTAAACTGTTTATTCACGCACTGGATATCAAGGATGAACAGAAAATGAGAGATGATATCCAAAATACATTCGAAAAAGCAATTATGGAGGTGACGCGTTAATGTTATCCTCACTGTTGTTCATCTCATTGCTCATTCTCTCCTTAGCCATTCTGGGTTGCTTGTACAGGGTGCTTCGGGGACCATCCATGGCTGACCGGATCACGGCACTGGATACCATCGGTATCAATGTGATTGCCATCGTTGCCGTTCTGTCGATGATGCTGCAAACTCAAGCCTATCTGGATATTATCTTGCTGATTGGCATTTTGGCTTTTCTAAGTACAGTGGCATTTGCACGTTATATTGAACGGGGGGCGGTATTCAAAAATGATGGAGATCGTTAAAGTAGCCGCTGAAACCGCTATAGGTCTACTCGTACTGCTCGGTGCACTACTCAGTGCACTCAGTGCATTCGGACTTATTCGTCTGCCTGATGTATATCTACGTGCCCATGCCGCAACCAAAAGTATGACACTTGGAGTGTTCTGTGTATTAAGCGCTACATTTTTCTACTTCTGGTATTTCGATAACTATATCAGTGCCCGCTTGTTGTTAGGTATCCTGTTTGTATTCATCACGGCTCCGGTCGCCGGACATCTGAACGGACGGGCCGCCTATCGCACAGATGTACCACTGTGGGAGCAGAGCGTGCAAGATGAACTGGAACCCTTGTTAAAAGGAAAAAAAGTGAACCATGAAGCCAAGGATATGATGGAGTAATCCCCAGCCTAGGCATAACAAATCCCCCGAGGATCAGCCGCCCGTTTCGCGGGTTGTTCCCGGGGGTATTTTTTTATTTTGCATACACGGATCATATCAAGCACTGATTATGCAGACTGATTAAGTAGTAAAGTCAGAATCCATTCAGTCCCTGTCTTCTCAGGTCCGCAGCCACAATACGCGCAAGCTCCGCAGCCCCTTGACGATTCGGATGCAGACTATCCCCTGTCATATATAGAGCAAGTGTTGCCGCAGGACCAATGGACGTGAAATAAGCAGAACTTAACTTATTCAGTTCAACCAGGGTGACTCCCTCTTCCTGAGCGAGTGCACGGGTTGATTGATTGTACCAGCGGTTCTCCGCTTGATGCACATTGGCTGTATTAAAATCTGTTGCCCGGCCCTGAGGCGTGGAGAGGATAACCGTTGCTCCTTTGTTCTTCGCCTTACGTACCATATCCCGCATAATCTCTTTGAACTGCGCCTCCGTTGTATTATTCTTGGCATTGGTATCGTTAATTCCGAATTGCAAAATAAAATAATCTCCCGGCTTGATATACTTCAGAATCGCTTCCATCTGACCATCATCGCGGAAACCTCTCGCAAATTGACCACTTGCCGCCATATTTCGAACCTGGAAGGTGGCATTGTTCACATAGGACGGAAACAACTGTCCCCAACCTCCTTGTACACTGCTACCCAGCGGATAGTAATTACAAACTGTTGAGTCACCACCTATGTAGATCGTGCGGTTGGTAACGGTTTGATTGGATAACTTCCGGATTTCAAGTGCACTAAGTGTGAAGGCGGTGCCTGTCTTTCCTTCTGTAACCAGCAGGTTTAATTGCCCGTCAGTCACCGGAATTTGAAACTGGTCCGTTGCCCCGTTGCCCGTCATATTAATGATCTGGTAGACACCTTCTGCAGCCACACTCGCTCTGGCAGTATTGCCCAGGACCACTTTAACTTCATATAGGCCATTGGACAGATTCACATTGAAGGTATTGGTACTCTTGGTGCCGTAAGTCAGAAACTGCACAGCGTCACTCTTAACCCCGCTTCCTGATGCAGGCACATTTCTCATATTGGCAGGTGTGTTGAAGCCATAACCTTTCGTAGGCGTATAGGCATCTCCTGCGGACACGCCTGTGTAACCGTTCTCAACAGCACCCGAACCAAAATCAAATCTGTAATTGTCCGTTGCCGCTTCGGCGACTTGCCCTCCACTGCTTCCCAAACCGATGCCCATTGTACTTGCAAACAGAACAAAACAGAGCAGAAGCTTAACCGATATTGACCATTTCATCACTAATTTCTCCTCTCGAATCAGAATTATATTAGTTGAAGATCCACAGCTTCACAGAACTTGATCAAGCCAGCCATAAGCCTTCGCTCCGCTAATCTCATGTCCACCGGTAAAGAAATCCGCATCCAGTGATTCTGCTGCTCCCGCCTGCTCATATATGTGTGTCAAACGGGCATACGCCTCTCTCGCTGCATAGATTGGGAACACCTGATCATCACTTCCAGCTTCAATAAAAAGTGGCCTAGGCACAATCAGGCCGATGAGATCCGGCAACTCCGCTTCACGCAGGATACCTGGCACATAGTTGTCGAGACAATGGTTCCGATCCAATATGCTACCCTGGAATGTATTTGCATAACCGCTTACCACAGTTGCCCTGAACCGTTCATCCAACGCGGCTGTAAATGCGGTCACCAGCCCACCGCCCGAGATACCCATGCTTCCAATTCGCTCCAAATCCACTTCTGGCCGAGTCGATACATAATCCAATACACGTGTTGTTTCATACACCCTATGACCGGCGAGGGTCTTCCCCACCATGAGCAGATGCGCAGCAATCTTCGTACAGGAGCTTACCCCTGGTGGCGCATCGCGGTCCTCTTCCAGTCTTCGATCACCAAATCCGAGCAACTCTGGAGCCGCAACCACATAACCACGCTTCACAAGAGCTACTGCAAAGTCCTTGTGTAATCCGGGCTCGCCTGTCCGTAGTGACCCATCCGGTTCCATACCCGATATCTCTCGGCTACCGTAGCCATGCCCATGACAAGCAACGATAGCAGGTCTCTTGTTTTCGGTAATGCTTCCATCACCCGGAATTAATAAATACACTGGCATGCGAAGTCCTGCATAGGTCGTGATTTCAATCCGCTCCCGAATATATCCGTCACATGTAATGCGCTCCAGTAAGACAGGATTCAGTGCTGCCGCCATCGTGGGAAAACCTCCCAGCCGTTCTTTCACACGTGTACGTAACTGACTGCGCCATAACTCCAGGGGTTGATCTGCATGATACGCGGAACGACCACGAAGATTCGTTTGTTGTTGTAGATAGGCTTCAATATCAGACATGGGCCTGTGTCCCTCCTGTTTTTCATAGGATAACGTAGATATAAGACTGTGATATGGAATTAATTCCATCCATTATAGAACATCTATGTCACCCATGAATTGAACATGTTTGCCTGTTTTGAATAGAATCACACGATTTCTAGCCAAAAAAAGGATATCTCCAACCGGAAGACAGGTTACGGAAATACCCTTCATTTCATCTGACCTGGCAGCCACCAGTTCCACCTGCCCATTAATTTCATCAATGCAGGTACCAGTATTAGACGGATTAATGTAACGTCAATCAACACCGCTGCCGTGATTCCGATCCCTAACTGCCTCACACCTGCGACTTCAGCAAAGGCAAACGGCACGGTCACCGCAAGCAGAATGGCCGCTGCGGAGGTGACCAGACGACCTGTAGAAGCCAATCCCTGTTGGACAGCCACATCACTGTCTCCGGTTCGTCTATACACTTCCTGAATACGGCTCAGCATAAACACACCATAATCCATGGATATGCCAAACACCAATCCTGCAATGAATACAGGAATCATAATGGCAATGGCTGACGGCTCCATACCTAGATGTCCTTCATTGAACACCCACACCAATATGCCAAATGAAGCGGCTAAGCTGAGCAGATTCATCAGAATTGCCTTAATTGGAATGAGCATCGATCGGAATGCCGCCAGTAACACAAGATAATTGGTGACCACTACAAATACCAGCACTTTGGGCAGTTGACTTGTGACTTCCTGCATTATTTCATACTGCTTGGCAGCTTCCCCACCATAACGTAGTTTTACGTTATTGAAACCTGGTGCATGATCGCTATTCCTTATTCGTTCCAGCCAGTCTGCAACCTGTTCCGACCCAGGCTCCCCGTGCACGGCGGCTATTAAGCGTATGGAATGATCAGAGACCGTTGAACGCAGCCATGCCGTCCTGGTTGACTCCTTGCCTTCTATGGAAGGAGTCAATAAGGACGGTGGAATTTGAAAAAGGCTCTGCGAGCCATTTTGATTCGGCTGTAATAGGCCCCATGGTGAAACAATGCTCAATACGTCTGAGTCCTGCAGTAGTTGACGGGCTTTGTTGTGGGCCAACTGCCAGTGAGAGGCAGTCAACAGTTCCTGCTGTCCGCCAATCAGGATCTCGATGGCGGAGGTACTCTTTTGCCCCAAATCATGTTGCAACTGCTCGGCTGCCTGGCGGGACTCCATTCTCTCTGGCAGTGAAGAGGCATCCGGGACGGACAGTTCCAGCCGTGTCACTGGATAAACACACAGGAGCAGCACAACCGTACCTCCAATGGCCATACTGACTGGTCGTTTCATAACCATTGCAGACCATCTATGCCAGACCGAGCTTCTGGGTAACGAATGGACTAACTTTCGCCTGAAGACCCGACCCGCAGACAGTGACAGCAGAGCTGGCAGCAGCGTAACATTTAACAGTAGCGATAGGAGCAGAACAATAATGGCACCCAAGGAGACACTCAGAAACATCGGCAGTCTGATCCAGAGCAGACCCAGTAGCCCAAGGAGCACGCAGGCTGCCGAGAATAACACCGCTCTGCCTGCTGTACGCAATGTTCGCTGAAGAATCTCGCTCCGAAGAACCTCGCTCTGCATATCCAGACTGCTGCCTGTAAAGTTAACTTCGCCTTCATCTTCATAGGCCCGCTGAACTTCTTCCCTGTACCTGCTCAGGATGATCAGGGCAAAGTCTATACTCAGTGCCATGCCCACCATGGGAATCACATTAATGATAAAGTTGGACATTTCCAGATGATAACCAAGGAGTGACGTGACTCCCATCGCAGTAATCACAGCACTGATCCCCATCATGACAGCAATCAACGCGGCATATAGCCCCCTGAATGCAAAACACAAAACGATCAGGGCAATCGGTAGGCCCACCATCTCTGCCCGTTCCAGATCACGAAAGCTCAGATGATTGACATCCTGCTGCACGACTGCCTTCCCCGTCAATTGCACCGTACCTGGACCGTCTGTTTCCAGCACGGCGCGTAGCTGCTCCAGTGGGGGACCCATCTGATGCGCGGGCACATCCATTTTCACAAGGGAATATGCCCTATGGTCTTTAAGCGTCACCCTTTCGCTAGCATCCAAAGGGGACGTGATAGAGGTTACCGCAGGCAACACTTGAACCTGTGTCAAACGATCCTTGATCCACTGCCTGAACTGTAACGGCGAGGTATTTTCCTTTTTCTCAAACACCAGAATAACCGGATCAGCGGGAGATCCGAATTCATCCTCCAGAACAAGTTCAACCGCTTGCGCATCCCCGTGAACCCGTTTTAATCCGTGATCCTGAACAATGTCAGGTAACTTCCACGCCCAGACCGTTGACATCCCGATGATAAATACCCAGCAGAGAATAATGAACCGCGGATATCGGCTGATGAAGGCAGCAAGTCTGCGATAACCCATACCTAAGCTCCTCTGCGATCAGATTAGTCATTCGATTATATTCATCGGTAAGGGTAAGATCATAAGCACATTCATACACTTGCGGTGTATATCTCCTTCACTCGGGTCCGCGAACTATTGGATGCCATGATTCACAGGTGTTCTGTTCGCTATGGGGGCAGGGATGTATGTAAAAGGAAGTAACTCTGCTGTCAGTCCCGGGCCAAAGGCCAGCGCTATCCCACTGGAATGCTCTTCCTTCTGTCTGTAATCCTCGCGGATGGCTTGAAGAACAAAAAGAATCGTCACGGACGACAGGTTGCCATAATCCCGCAGGATGTTTCGGCTGTAGGAGACCTGCTCATCTGTCAACTGATACAGCTTCTGAACGGCATCCACGATGCCTCTGCCTCCCGGATGGATCGCCCATATTTCCGGTAAACCGCTCCCCTCTAGCAACCGTTCTACCTCTGGACCGAGATGCAAACCAAGCAGCTTCGGAATCTGTGGTGACAGGTAGAGATCAAAGCCTGTATTGCCGACTTCCCAGATCATTTCTTCTGCACAATCCGGGAGCAGCGTTGAGTGCCCTCGGCCTAGTCGAAAACATTCATTGCGGTCTGTACCGGACCCACCAATAACACAGGCAGAGGCACCGTCTCCGAAGAAAGATGCAGCATACAGGTCGTCCCGTTTGGCAGATGGCTGAAAGTGAAGTGTACATAGTTCCACACACACGATGAGAACCGTAGCCTTCTGATCTGTCGTTACAATGGAATTCGCCAGTTGGATCGCCTTCAGACCGGCTGCACATCCTTGAAACACCAGTGGAATCCGGTTGATCTGCGGTGACAGTTCAAGCTGTTGGATCAGCCGAACATCAAGTCCGGGCAGGAATTGCCCCGTGCAACTCACCGTAATGAGATGTGTAATTTCCGAGGAGGTTACGTCTGCATCCTGAATGGCCTGTCCGGCCGCCTCGAGACCAAGTGGAACAGCAGCAGCTTTGTATTTGCCCATACGCTCGGATGTAGTCGGAACCTCGTCCGCATTGGTAAAGGGTAAATATCGGCAAGAATCAACAGGCTCAAGCAGATTCGGTTCACACGTATACCGAGTCTCCACACCGCACTGATTAAAGATTCGTTTGGCCCACCTTCTCGCATCCGGCTCATGTTCCAGCGCTTGCGCGAGACGGGCAGACACATCCTTTTGCTCAATACGGTGGGCAGGCCACGCCGTTCCTATTCCCATAATACTTGCCCCAGTATTTGCCTCAAGCTGGTTCATCGGCTTAACCCCCTTATAGTACGTGTTCAAAAGTAGGCTTTTTAAACAACCTATATATAAAATAGGTTCATATGACATGTGTGCAGGATATAGTACAAGTCTATTCACTACCTGTCCTGTTTATGTTCATATTAACAAGCAAAGGCGGACAACTTATGCGAGTTTCGCACGTGCTGTCCGCCTTTGATACCGGATTAAACCCGTTCCTATATTACATATTCGATCTGTCAGAACTATTCAGGCCGAATTATCGTGAATCTCTCCCCAAGCTTGGCATAATCATTACCTGCCAGTCGACTTACTGGTTTCAAATGGTCCATCAGGATATAGCCCTTGTCCGGATTGTAGACTTGTTCACTGAAATGATACTGTACAATGCGTACCAGCAGCAGGTCACTCACTGGTTTGCCCTCATCATTCGTGATCGGAATGTGTTGATACAGCTCACACTCCATCCGAATGAGTGCTTCCTGAATTCCTGGCACAGCAACCTTGGTACTTGGCACTGTAGTCAGTTTTGTCCGCTCAAGCTCACTTTCGTGGGGTTCCAGTATGGCTGCTGTCTCATTCACTTCTGTTATGATTGCTTCATCACAGATATGCACGACCAGTTCTTGATGAGCAAGCACATTTCGTGCAGTATCTTTCATGATACCGTCTTTACGTGCAATAGATATGGATAACAGCGGCGGGTCCGAACTAACCACATTAAAGAAACTAAAAGGCGCTGCATTAATTACACCATTCTTATCTGAAAGTGTCGTCACAAAAGCAATTGGACGTGGTACCACCGAACCACTCATCAGTTTATAGTTGTCTCTTCCCGTTATTTCACGCGGATCCAATGTATACATATGTAAATATCCCCTTCCATGCTCGTGTAACAAGTGTCAATTTCACTTCAGGACACGATAACACACTCATATTTATTATATAACGTAAAATGCTGAATTAACAAAAAAACTCCCTGGTGCGATTGCACCAGGAAGTACGAACATGCTTTTTCATACCGACTATTTCTTATTTAACAATGCTGTTCAGAATGTCTTCCATAATTTGAAGGTTCGCTTGAACTCCGCTGTACAACCAGCTACTGGACCGGGTGAATTCAAAGACATTACCTGTCTTTACAGCAGGAATGCTCTGCCATACGGCATCTTTCAGCGCTTCTGAGCCTGCTCCCTTGTCACTGTTCACCAGGAATAGATAGTCTGTGTCCATTTCCGCGATCTTCTCCAATGAAATCTCAGACCAGTTACCCGTTGCCTTCGCAGATGCTTCCTTCACAACATTAGGCTCTGCAAGTCCAAGTTCGTTGTACATCACTTCACCACTGGAAACATTGTTGCTTACAACATAAAACTTGTTATTGAACAACCACAACGCTGCGGCCGACTTTGTTCCTCCAGTAACAGCAGTTACTTTTTCTTTGATTTCCTTTGCCTTGGCATCATAATCGTCAAGCGCCTTCTGCGCTACATCCGATTTGTTCAGAAGCTCGCCGATCTTGAGCAGAGCCTGACGCGAGTCCTTGTTGACCTCATCTCCGAGTACATAAGTAGGGGCAATTTTGTTGTACTGTTCGTATTTCTCCCCTTCCACTGTACTTTCAGAACCCATAATAATCAGGTCTGGTGAGAAACTGGCCATGGCTTCAAAAGGTAGATCACTTGCAATACCAGGTATACCATTCAGATCGGTTTGCAGATAATCCTGCAAACCACTGCCGTTGTTGATGGCCCATTGTGCTGCTGGCTTAACACCGAGTGTAACAAGATGGTCTTCCAGATAAGAAGCGATAATGCGCTCCGGATTTGCGGGAATTGTTACTTCGTGTCCCATTGCATCTGTTAATGTGCGCTCTGTAGCAGCTTCTGTTTGTGTCTCAGTCTCCGTTTTTGTATCGTTCAATCCTGCTGCTCCATTCTCTGCAGGCTTCGCTCCACACGCGGCCAACCAGATGGACATAACCATCACCGTCATTAGAAGCATGATCATCTTTTTATTTCTCTTAAACACTTGATATATCCCCTTTCAATTCATTATAAAAACCTTATTCGGCGTTATTGTGACAGATTTCAATGTTCAAAAATATTGACACTATTATTGATACATATAATATCCGTATGTACATTTGTCTGATTCCATTGACAATGATAATTGTTATCAGTTCAGTTGTCAATTCGATTATATTCTGCGCTATACAGTTGAACTAAAATTTATTTACACTGACACTACGATGATAGAACAACCTTCCAATCGCTGTTATCCCCAGATTTTTTCGATTCCCCTTTCTCTAAGGGAAAATCCGGTGATAAATGCGAGCGCTTCGCTTTTTCAGGTTTTTTTTATCTTCTCCGTTTGGTGTAAATGATTAGTTCAACTATATAGATCATTTAAAATCTTCTTGACGGCATTCACCTATAGGCGGATGCCGCCATATGCTGAATGCAGAATACGACGACAGGAAGGATGTTCTGTACATGTATTACGAATATAACCCTTATCTAAGTTATGGAGAAGACCGTTCCTTTCAATTGCCTCCACTGTTCCCAGGAGGTGGCGGTGGCGGCACACCGGGTGGTCCGACGTTTCCTGGTATCCCTGGCGGTCAAGGCGCCTATCCTCCATACATTCCAAGCGGAGGACCCGGTCCATATATCCCTGGAGGCATTCCAGGTACAATTCCGGGTACAGCACCGGGCGTACCTGCGCAACTGACTCAAGGCAACCTGCCCACCCTACTTAGTGCCTATCCTCGTCCGGTAGGTCAGCCTCCGGCAGAAATGCTTTTTCTGTATAACCTGATCAAAAGCAGCCCGGGTCTGCTTCCGCTTTTCCTCCAGCAACAGCCGCAAAGTCTCACTCAAGCTGTGCAATTTGCACAGACTGGTGCAGCGGCACCACGAGATAACGAAGAACGTGCGCTGCCCAACTTTTGCTATAACCGGTGGTCCCTTGTCTTCACATACAATGATGTCTACCTGATGTGGCCTGCAATTAATCTGTTTGGTTTTGTGGTGGGGTACTTCTATCCATTCCTCACGCCAGGTATACTGTCCAATACACAGATTTTGTTTGCGCTCTGCTAAACCTCTCCTTACCTACAGCAAGAGCCCCACTTGGAAGCATAATTCCTTCCAAGTGAGGCTCTTTTTCGTCCTTTTATCCAGATGTACCTTTACATTACTAAGACTCCATAAACGCAAGGTGTACAGAATCAGTACCTTTAACTCAACACTTGATCGTTCTGGCGCTTCCCGCCTCTACTGACCATTAGGAAGTAAATCACCAAGGCACCGAGATCAGCACACGCGATAACGATTCCCATTGGCACGGCTGTTCCTTCTCCCCCGAGACCTACGAGGGGAGCGACAATACCTCCGAACAGGAACGTCATCACACCAATTAGCGCAGACGCACTGCCTGCCGATTTCTCCTGATTGGCCATCGCCAAAGCGAAGGACGCGGTATTGACCAACCCAACACTGGATACCACCAAAAATAGCGGAATCAGTACAGAGATTAGATTACCTCCAGCCAGAATGGCGATGAGCAATGAAGTTCCTCCGAGCGCCGCGGTTAGCAGCCCCGCGATTAACAGGCGATTCTCTGATACCTTTCCTGCAAGTCTACCGGCAATCTGACTGGCCAGAATAATGCCTAACCCGTTAATGGCGAAGCATACACTGAACATTTGCGGGGATACCCCGTATATTTTCTGAAGCACAAACGGTGAACCTGATATGTACGCAAACATGCCAGCAGCTACAAACCCTTGGGTTAACGCATAACCCATAAACTGACGATCCCCCGCGATTTGGCGAAACGTAAGTAATGTCTGCTTCAATCCTCCGCTTGATCTGCGATTGGAAGGTAATGTCTCTCCAAGACCGAAAATGACAGCCAACAACGTCAGTATACCGATGAGGCTAAGCAAAATAAATACGCCGCGCCACGATGTATACGTCAACAATTGTCCACCAATGATTGGTGCAGCAATCGGGGCTACGCCGTTAATCAGCATTAACAGAGAGAAGAACCGTGTCAGTTCCGGGCCCGAATATACGTCTCTGACGATTGCGCGCGAGATGACAATCCCTGCCGCTCCAGCTACACCTTGAATGAACCGCAGCACAACAAAAGAGCCCATCGTCGGGCTAACCAGGCAAAGTATGGAGGCGATCGTATAGAGCACAAGCCCTGCAATGAGCGGTGTTCGCCGACCACGCACATCACTTAGAGGTCCAGCAAGCAACTGTCCAACCGCAAGTCCAATCATACACGCCGTCAGACTGAGTTGAGCATACGATGTAGATGAACCAAACTCATCAGCCAGCGTGGGCAATGCGGGTAAATACATATCTAGGGACAACGGCCCGAAGGCCGACAATGTCCCCAGAATTAAAGCCATTCGTACACGAGATGTGGAGTTTGTGTTCAATGAAGCTGTTGTACTTTTCATCAAATACTACTCCCCGCTACCCAGCAGCTTGAGCAGGTTGGACGGCAGTGTGAACTGTTGATTGTTAATAATAATACGGCGCAGTTCTTCTTCATCCCGCTCATTATCGGCGTCCTTAATCTCCTGAATTTCCCGGTGAAGTCGCTCCATCTGTTGATCCAGCGCATTTGCCGAATCTGCCGCACTCTTTAACTCTCTCGTCAAATGCTCGGGAACATCCTTATTGTATTTATAAAAAATCTTATGCTCCAGACTCGCCCAGAAATCCATCGCGATTGTACGGATCTGGATCTCCACACATGCTCGTTCCTCACCATTGGACATGTACACAGGCACTTCCACCAGAAGGTGAAGGCTTTGGTAGCCGTTTGGCTTTGGATTCTCGATGTAGTCTTTGACCTCCAGTACACGCAGATCACTCTGGTTGCACAGCATATCCTTAATGCGATAGATATCCGAGATAAAGGAACATGTAATCCGTACCCCGGCGATATCCTTGATATTTTGCTTAATGCTCTCAAACGTTAACTCATGATTTTTGCGGAACATCTTGTTCATAATGCTCTCAGGAGATTTCAGTCTGGACTTTGTATGCTCAATTGGACTGTAATCATGCAAAGACTGGAATTCTTCCTTCAGGACTTCAATCTTGGTCTCCATTTGATCCAGAGCAAATTTATAGATCATCATAAATCTGGTAATTTCATATTTGAATTTCTTGAATTGATCAATTGGATGTGGAGCGTTCATCATGGCTTTCTCCCTTTCTTTCTGCACACTAAAATTAGTTTTATGAATATGAGAACAAGCGGTCAATCCACATGTCTCCTGAACCATTATAAATCATATGGAGCCAATAAACGAATTTCTCACATTTGGGCTGGCGATTCAGCCTGGAAGGTATGGGAACTTATTTTACGCGCATCCTATAGAAGCATCCCTTTCATTTGGCCCGCAAATATTAATAAAAGAGGTGGATTTTCCTGCTCTATCAAGTGACGTATTCATCCGATACACTTCGGGTTAAAGCTTATTTATACCTGCCACAAGGTTGTTCATTACCTGATATCAAAACATATGAAACTTCTCATCCCGGCTCTATCTCCTCTGCCTTTCCAGACTTCGCTTCCATACATAAGCCTCTACATCTTCATCTGCAACCGCTCGCCAGCCATTACCCTGCTGCAACAATACATGATACGGATAACTTACCGGAACAGTGGCCGGTTTTGATCTATTGCCGCGGCGGACTTGGTAGCTATGGCGGGGTAAATACCGTTTGGCTTGAGCAATTTGTACATAAAGGTTATATCGTGTTCGCCCCATCCTATCGTGGCAACGAAGGAGGTGAGGGCCGTGACGAGTATGGCGGGAAAGATGCCGAAGATGTGCATGCCGCTTACCGGTTGATACAGCGTTTACCCTTTGTCGATCCGACTCGGATATCGTTAATGGGGTTCTCCCGTGGGGCCATTAATGCTGTACATACCGCAACGACCTATAATGAGGGACCGGACAGAGTACATAAGTTAATTCTTTGGAGCGGTGTCGCCGATGTGGAACGCACTTACCATGAGCGAACCGACCTGAGGCGCACATTGAAACGGGTGCTAGGTGGTTCCCCACGCACGGTTCCAGAAGCTTATCTCGCCCGTTCTCCCTTGTCGAAAGCGAACAAACTATCTTGTCCCGTGCTAATCATGCATGGTACATCAGATACACAAGTGAATTATAGTCACGGAACCCGAATGTATCACTGGCTTAAGCGGCGAGGTGCAGACGTCACATTTCACGCTTATGGCGGGCAGGATCATCATTTTCACGAGAAAATACATCAGTCAGCGGTTATCAATATGTTTGATTGGCTCGCTGCACCTTAAGTCTTGCGCGATGAATTTCATTTTGAAGATGCATGGGTTATGGCTGTATACTGGAGGGGCTACGTTTTTTGAAAGGACGGATAGGATGAATCAAAGCACCCTCCAAAAATACGCCATGTTGCTTCTCTGTATGTCTGCCGGAATGGTGGACCTGATCGGATATCTGGGACTGGGGCATGTGCTCACAGCCAATATGACGGGAAATATTGTTTTGTTGGGTATTGCCATTGCCCGTGCTCAGGAATTTGTCGTGCTGCGGTCATTGCTTGCTCTCATCGGTTTTATTGCCGGCAATGCCATTGCAGCACATATGGTTGGACCTGTGCAGACCAAAAATGGCTGGTCTTCTAAGGTCACAGCTGTATTTACTGTTGAAAGCATATTGCTCCTGCTGTTCGCGATCGCCATGATTAGTCCATTTTCAGAACAACTGTCCTATCTGTTAATTGTCATCCTAGCCGTTGCAATGGGGATGCAAACAACTGCGGCACGCCGCATTGGCATTGCTGGCATCTCAACAACCGTGCTCACCAATAATTTGGCCGCTGTGGTTGAGGATACCGTAAACATCCTCAAAAAGCTGCGACATGCCAATATCCGATCGTTAACCAAAGCCTTGTCCACAGATTCCTACCTTCGTGCAGGTGCTGTTGTCATCTATTTGATCGGCGTCATTGCAGCCGCATTGTTATTCCACCGTGTGCCCATGATTGCAGTCTGGATTCCTGTCCTGATCATTGGCGGCGTAACCCTATACGCCCGATTACATGCATGGGGAACTTCACAACAAAGCGAAAGTTAATAAAAGTGAATAGTAGAAGAAGTAACCTGTCCATGTTCAAGTGGCTGTTCAAAAGTCCGCTTTAGGATACTGAAAACTGGTCTTTTTGAATATGGACTTTAAGTTATTTTAAGTACAATCACGCTATTTATTTCATCAAAGCAGCTTCTTGGCGGATAAGCTTGACCAGATGCTGTGCAGCAGGTGATAATACCTCCCCGGCTCGTGTACATACGGCAACCGTATTTCTCAGCTGTACACCTCGAACAAACACACGTGCCAGCCTGCCTTGCTGCACATCTTCGTTCACAACCAAAGAAGATATAAAGTTGGCCCCATAACCTGCCTTCACCGCACTAATCGTTTCGTTCAGCCCGTTGAACTGAAGCGCAATGCGGGGAGCGGCCAGGTTATTTGTTGTGCAAAGGGAAACGAGTCGCTCACGCGTGGCACTGCCTTCTTCGCGCATGATGAACGGTTCTGCCATCATCTCATGTAGCTCGATTTCTTTGCCCGCATACGGATGGTCAGGGTGCACAACAAACCACATCTCATCGTCAAACAATTCATCCCATTGGACACCTGCATGTGTAATGCCACTTCCACCATACACTGCAATCTCTGCCTCATAACGAAGTAATTGGTCAAAAGCCATCCGGGTGTTGGTTGTGCTCACAACAATCTCCACATCCTCGTGCATTTGCTTAAACCGCGCAATCCAGCCCGGCAACAGAAAATTTGAAGGCAAGTAGGTTGCCGTAAGACGGATCAGTCCTTTCTTGCCCTCCCGAAAATCCTGCACAAAATTCTCGACATCCTGCTCCAGCATGAACAGACGTTCCGCATAACCTGTCAACTGTATCCCCGCATCCGTAAGCACTAGTCTTCTTCCCTCCGAAACAAAAAGCTGGATTCCCAATTCACGTTCAAACTTCTTCACCTGAGAAGATACCGCAGGTTGACTAATATTTAGTTCCTCTGCGGCACGAGTGACCCCGCCATATCTCACGATGGCATGAAATAATCGTAATCCATGCAGATTCATGTTTACACCTCTTCCACGTCAAATTACATAATCTAAAGTTATATTATCATACATAATATATATTTTATTTATATATCTGCTCCATTTATAGTTGAAATATGAAATCCAATACAAGGAACAAGGAAAGGAACATGTGAACATGAAAAATATAAATACGACGAACCTACAGCATACCTGGACTCAAGTCGACGACTACATGAATGATCTGCTGATTCCATCAGATTCCCTGCTGGAACATACACTGCAAAGCAATGCCGAAGCTGGACTCCCTGCTCATGACGTAACACCAAATCAAGGAAAGTTACTTCAGCTCCTGCTGCAAATCCAAGGCGCATCCCGTGTACTTGAAATAGGCACATTGGGTGGATACAGTACCATCTGGATGGCAAGAGCGCTGCCTGAACACGGACGCATCGTCTCACTGGAATCGGAATCACATCATGCAGACTTGGCCCGAGCCAATCTCACACGAGCAGGACTGATGCACAAGGTTGACCTGAGAGTTGGTCCTGCCCTAACCACCCTTCCCGATGTTCAGGAAGAATACAGGGAACCGTTTGATATGATCTTCATCGATGCTGACAAACCAAGTAATCCCGATTATCTGAGATGGGCCCTGCGACTGACTCGGACGGGGAGTCTTATTATTGGTGATAATATCGTCAGGGACGGTGAAGTGATCCGCACAGACAGCACAGACCCCAGAGTTCAGGGCGTTCGATCATTCCTGCAGTTGATCGCGGATCACCCTCGACTTGAAGCTACAGCACTGCAAACGGTCGGTAGCAAAGGTTACGATGGATTCGTCATTGCTCGTGTGATTGATGCCCCTGAACCAAAATAAACAGTGGTCAATTCTTCCGCAAATTCCCCTTTCCTGTTAAACTGGAATCACTGCACAGGCAGACTGGGGGGAACCACTTGAGAGTTTTACAACATATTAATGATGAAATTCGCGGCTGGTCCCGCAATATTCAACTGTTTTTCCTGGCTAGCATTCTGTATCAGATCGGAAATGGCATGTTCTCTGTCCTGTACAATCTGTACATTCAGGGTCTGGGCTATAATGATACAATGAACGGCCAGATTGTAAGTATTCAATCACTCGCAACAGCCATTATGTTTGTTCCTATCGGTCTATGCGGTGATCTGTTCAGCCGCAAGCGATTACTCATTACCGGGGCGTTATTCAGCGGAATCTTTCTGATCGGACGCTCCTTCGATTATTCGGCTACAGGACTGATCTGGTTCGCGGTATTCTCTGGCCTTTTCGCTGGGGTGTTCCAAGTACTGGCCATTCCTTATCTGGCGGAAAACGTCAAGAAAAGCCAGCGGCTGAAGATGTTCAGTTATTATTCATCTCTTGTGCTCGCTTCCCAGGTTCTTGGTAGCCTGGGTGGCGGCGTATTCGCAGATTTGTTACATACGGCAGGACTCGCCAAAGTGACCGGATTGCAGACGGTTTTATTTGTTGGTGGTGCAGCAACACTAGCTGCATTTATTCCACTGTTATTTGTAACCGAAGGCAAGGCTGCTCCGCAGACCACGATTCCGGCGCAACCCGTTCTTCAACCCAATACGGATCTAAAAGAAAGTTCAACGATTACCCCAAGCACGGACGATTCGATCACGAAGAAAAAAGATTCCCGACTGATTGGTCAGTTTATAGTGACTCAGTTGTTAATTGGATTAGGTTCCGGACTGGTTGTACCGTATCTGAATCTGTATTTCACCAATCGGTTCTCGGTTTCTCTGAGTGGCATGAGCTTACTGATTGCACTTGGTCAGATTATGACGATTGTATCCATGCTGATTGGTCCTACCTTGGCGGCAAAGGTCGGAAGCGTAAGAGCCGTTGTCATTTTCCAGGTCATGTCGCTACCCTTCCTTCTATTAACAGGCTTCACCAATCTGTTGTTCATCGCTTCGCTCAGTTTCTTATTCAGACAAGCATTGATGAACGCAGCCAATCCCATTCATTCAGCGATACTGGTGGATCGGATCTCGGACAAACGCCGCGGCATTGCCAATTCACTGATGCAGACCTCGTTCATGATTGGATGGGCGACCATGGGACCCGTTCAATCCTATCTGGTCACCACGTACGGAACGTATTGGGGTTACGCGATCACTTTCAGCATCACAGGCTGTCTATATGTTATTTCATCACTGATGTACTTTGTAATGTTCAGAGAACCCAAACCTTCCGCTACGGCTCTCGCAGGATCTTAATGAGTTGAACAGTAGCAGTCTGGTTGTTCCGCAGATAACGCAACGTATCTCATCATCAGGAGTGATCACACATGAACATGAATCCTTCATTAAACCTGAATGCATACCTGAATCTCATACCACCTCATTCAACCGGTAGGCTAAACGGATGGAACTGATGCGCAAGCTTGGTTCCCACGTTGTCTTTCGGTTTTTTCTTAGTCTGGGTGTCTCTGTTCTTGGCGGATTGCTGTTCACAGCCATTCATACACCAATCCCGTGGTTGCTCGGGCCAATGGTATTTATGCTGCTTGGCTCCCAAGTCGCCAAATGGCCCCTCATGTGGCCTGCCTCCATTCGGGACTATGGCATTCTGATTGTAGGTTATTCGATTGGACTCACCTTAACAAAAGAGGCACTGCACGGCATTTTGCAACAACTTCCTATGATGCTTCTGATGACCCTGCTGTTAATCGGATTGTGTGTAATTACGGCCTACATCGCTTCAAAGATAACCGACTTTGACTTCCCCTCCCTGCTGGTTGGCAGCATTCCAGGAGGACTGTCCCAGATGGTGTCCCTTGCAGAAGAAATGAAATCTATCAATCTGACGCTAGTTACCTTTTTGCAGGTGACTCGGCTGATCATGATTGTCTTCTGTGTTCCGTTCCTACTGTTCAGTCCGTGGATTGGAGGTACCGCAGGTGGAGGTTTGGATCATCCGTTCATTGACGTAACAACGTGGGGTTCCCTTTTCCCGGAGATTCTTGTCTATGCTCCGCTCTGTGTAGCTGGTGCATGGGTTGCACGCAAACTCCGATTTCCGACGGCCTTTATGCTTGGCCCCATGATTGTCATGTGTGTCGTTCAATTAAGCACAACGATGCATACGCCCAGTCTGCCAACCTCCCTCTTAAACGTATCGCAATTGATGATTGGCAGTCACGTTGGACTGATGCTCAAGCCGGAACAGTTGCAACGTAAGACACAGACGGTGACCCTAGCCGTGATTAGCAGTGTACTTCTCATTGCTGGTGCGCTTGGATTGAGTTATCTGTTAATGAATGTGTTCTCCCTCTCCGCGGCAACCTCACTACTCAGTATGGCCCCTGGCGGCATGGATCAGATGAGTATCATGGCACATGAAGTGAATGCCGATCTTTCGGTTGTATCCGGGTATCAATTGTTCCGCATCCTGTTTATCTTTTTCATCGTCTCTTCCGTACTGAAGATGATTCTTGTACATATGTTAAAAGAAAAGAAAGCAGAGCCCTCACTTCAATGATCATATTTTGTCTGATCCCATGCCAAAGAGAGTATCCATTTGTTGCCACATCCTGCGGATACTCTCTTTTATTTGTACAGACTTAACTTCAGCATTTGGCTTCATTCAATTTTAAGCATAATGACTACTTATGAATAAATTCGGTTGTACATCCAGCCTACAATGCCCACCGTAACCACTGTTGCCCCAATAATAAATGCATAATAGCCAATCTTACTTTTGGACTCCGAAGTCTGATGGTCATAATAATCCGAGTTACGTCGGTAAAACCCCATCCATAACTCTCCGATCATATTCACTACAACCAATACAAAACGTTTAACAAGCCCCATTGTATTCGCGTCTCCTCTCTCTAATCAAACTTCTTCCCTATTAAGTATAATTATCCCAATTCATTAAAACAACCTACTCATATTACCTTTGGTGCAGTTTCTTGCTCCAACCAGGTTAGAATATCAAATGCTTCCTGATCGGTGCTACCACACATCTCTTCCTCAGCTTGCAATCCACTGCATACCGCAGGACGATCTTTTTGGCCAAAAATTCCGCAGCGATTATCATCCGTAAGTTGCACACAACGTACACCTGCCGGCTTGCCATGAGCCATGCCCGGTATCGGTGATGATATGGAAATCGCGATACAACATGCGGCACAGCCTGTCCTGCATTCCATACATATTCCCTCCTAATTTCAATACTTATAGTACTGACAATACGTGTTCAAAAAGACCGGTTTTCAATACCAAGAAGATGGGATGAATTCCATCTTCGATACTGATGATGCCATTAGGCATCCTTCGTAATCAAAAGCGGACTTTTTGAACTACCTCTTAATTATGAACGATTTATCCAAGTCCAGGTTCGAGCGAGCCCCTGAGCAATTCTCCGATTCATACTTCGATTGGAAAAATACCCTCCATGACTTAGCGGGTTCCAACTCATAGCCACGCCGCCAGAGTTCACTTCAATGTCTTCTTTGACCGCTTTCTCATAAGCGGGATCAATGGGGCGTAATGGATAACCCAGAATATCATCCCGATCGTAGAAGTTCACCCACTCCCCTTCCAGCCCAGCATAGTACTGATTCACATGGGAAGAGGGCACCTGAATTGGACAACTAAAGTCATGGTAACGCAAACTCCATAAGGGCAGGGTTGTACCAAACGAGTAAAAATGGGTCAGCGTGTCCCCCCGCTCCAGAGCCGAGTTCACATCCACAACCTCAGGAATACGACTGGACGGATATTGCAGATCGTAGAAGAAGTTACTGGCGATTACGGCACCCAAACTATGGGCAACCACACAGAGCGGAGCTTCCGGTCCATTACGCTGTGCAAGGGTATGCATCGCCTGATTCAACGTTCGATGTACGGCATCGTAGTTATGGCCTTGATTTTCCACCGGTTGATAAGCAACCGCATCAGCCAGGTAATGGATGACAAATCGGCGCAACGCCTGAAAGTTCAATCCCGGTGAGCTGACGAGCTGTTGAAAAAGCGCCTCTTCCCGCTCCTCAAATACATCCGCCCAATATACAGGTTCGATATCCAGCATCTGTTTGGAGGCTCCAGGCAAGACCATTACCTTGTCCAATTCCTTATGCAAACAAGCAATCAGCTTATCCGCGTACCCATCCTTCCGCATACCCAGCCCATGAATGACCATCACCGCAATACGTGTCATGGCTCTCCTCCTCATCGATCTAGGAACTCTTTCTCCACCATATGAACGCCACGACTCGAACATGCCTGAAGCTTGCTTTGTCAGAAGAACCTTTCCAACCACCATTATTTTAAAAATGTGATTCTTCCATTTTATATACAGTTTACCATGATCGTCATGAAAATAACGATCATACAGCAAAAAGGAGCTGCACATCACGCAGCCCCTTCTTGTTGTTGTATTCAATTAACCTTTCAGGTGAACCTTCAACACACCATTTTGATTAGATGTAACATCACCTGTCGTGACTTCCACCCGCTCAACCATATCTTGACCATCTGGAATGATAATCGGTGTAATCAGCGGGTATCCCGCATCTTCAATTACCTTACGATCAAACTCCAACAGCTTTTGTCCAGCTTTTACATGTTCGCCGGCTTCCACATGCATGTTGAAGCCTTCACCCTTGAGGGATACCGTATTAATCCCGACATGGATCAGAACTTGTAATCCACTCGCGTGTTCAAGAATCACCGCATGTTTACTTTTGATCACATGAGCCACCTGAGCATCAAACGGAGCCACAACAACGTTGCCGGAAGGTTCAATCGCTACACCTTCACCCATCTGTTTCTCGGCAAAAGCTGGATCAGGTACTTGCTCCAGTGACACGGCCTGGCCGGTTAATGGCGCCATGATTTCCAGTGTATTCACGGCTTCGTCCCCTACTTGAGCTGCACTACGTGTGAGCTGGTTTGGATCTGTTTTTGCAGTTGAAGAGGTAACACCCGAAGCAGACTGCGATGTAGCCGCTTTAGGCTCATTAACGGTTTCATTGCTTGCACTACGATCTTCTTTTCTCAGTTTGGCTCTGCCAAAAAGGACCGTCAGTACAAATGGTACAACCAGGACAATCGCCATGCCGATGAAGAAGACACCCCATTTGTTAGGGAAAATCGACAGGAATCCCGGCACGCCACCTACACCGATGGAGGTTGCCTGAACATTATTCATCGTCAGCAGCACACCACCAATCGCGGAACCGATCATACCAAAGATAAACGGATAACGGTAACGAATGTTAACACCAAAGATCGCCGGCTCGGTTACCCCGAGGAAGGCCGATACCGAGGACGTTGCCGCAAGTCCTCTCATTTTCTTTTCACGCAGGACAAGCATCATCGCAAGTGCCGCTGAACCTTGTGCAATATTGGACAATGCCAGCATCGGCCATAGGAACGTACCGCCCTGACTACCAATGAGCTGAACATCTACCGCGAGGAACGTGTGATGCATACCGGTGATAACAAGCAAAGCGTATAGACCACCGTAGATCAGACCACCCAGCGCCGCGTATGAATCGTAAACATAGATCAAGCCGGAAGTAATTGCATTTGCAATGGCAAATGTAACTGGTCCAATGATCGTGAAGGCCAGGAATCCGGTAATCAGCAACGTGACCGGTGCAACGACCAGCAGTTTAATTGAATCATGTACCCTTTTGTTCAGGAAAATCTCCATCTTCGCAAGCAGATACGCCGATACCAGTACCGGCAGGACCTGCCCTTGATAACCGATCTTCTCAATCTCCCAACCGAACAGATTCCATGTTGGCACCGTGCCATTATTCACGGCATCAGCGTAACCATATGCACTCAGCAGATCGGGATGTACCAGAATGAGACCAAGCACGATCCCGAGCAGCGGACTGCCGCCGAACCTTTTTACAGCTGCCCAACCAATTAGAGCCGGCAGGAACGTAAAGGCTGTACTTGCGATCGTATTAATAATGGACGCAAGATCCTTCCAGGCTGGATAAACATCCACTAATGATTTTCCATCAAAGAAAATGCCTGGACCTGTCAGAATATTGTTAATCCCGAGCAAAAGACCTGCCGTAATGATTGCAGGCAAGATCGGAATGAAAATATCCGAGAGTGTTTTGATCGCTCGCTGGATTGGATTTTGCTTTTTACCAGCAGCCGCCTTCACATCATCCTTGGAAGAACGATCTCCCCCGGTAATCTGAATCATCTCATCATAGACTTTATCCACCAGACCAGGCCCAATAACGACCTGGAATTGTCCTTGGGAAGAGAACTGTCCTTTGACCAGATCATTCTGATCCAGACTTTCAGTATCCACTTTACTCTCATCGTACAAGGCAAACCGGAGTCGTGTAACACAGTGTGTAGCAGCTTCAATATTCTCTTTGCCACCGACAGCCCGGACGATCTCCTCAACCTGTTTTTTATCGATTGCCATAGTGTCACTTCCTATTTATAAAATGTGATTAGTCCTGTTGTGGCACAAGCCACATATAGGATGCATACGGACTGAGAGAGATTTCCTGCGTCAGCACAGGTGCTGCCTCCGTATTTCCTATGAGTAACTCTGCTGATTTGCCTGCAATGTGATCATTCCAGACCGCTTCCGGAAGCGAGACCGTGACGTCTCGTTTACTGAAGTTGGATACAACAATCAGGGTTTCATTTCCATTGGTCCGTGCGTACGCGAATACATCCGGATGTGCATCGTCCAATCGTTCATACAGACCGTCGATCAGCACGTTAACCTGTTTACGTAGGGCAATCAATTTGCGGTAGTGGTAGTAGATCGAATCTGGATCAGCCAGCTGCTGTTCCACGTGAATGGAAGGATACCGCTCATCCACCTTCAGCCAAGGTGTTCCGGTAGTAAATCCGGCGTTCTTACTTCCATTCCACTGCATCGGTGTCCGAGAGTTGTCCCGGGAACGCTCTTTTACAATGTTGAATGCTTCTTCAGCGGATTTGCCTCGTTCTTCCTGAAGCAAACGGTACATATTCGTTGATTCGATATCGCGGAACTCGCTAACGTCATTCCAGACCGGATTCGGCATGCCGATCTCTTCTCCCTGGTAGACATAAGGCGTACCTTGCATGCCGTGTATCGTTGTTGCAAGCATCTTCGCACTCTCGGCACGATAGTCACCATCATCGGCGAATCTGGACAGTGCCCGAGGCTGATCATGGTTATTAAGGAACAGCGCGTTCCAGCCACCACCAGCTTGCATGCCTGTCTGCCACTCACTAAAGAGCTGCTTCATCGCTTCGAAATCATACGGCATCAGTTCCCACTTCTGACCATTCGGATAATCTACTTTCAGGTGATGGAAGTTAAACGTCATCGAAAACTCCCGGGAAGCCGGGTTCGAATATTGGATACAATGTTCCAGTGTTGTGGAGGACATTTCCCCTACGGTCACCATGTTGTAAGGCCCGAATACTTCATCGTACATCTCGGTGATGTACTCATGCACACGCGGTCCATCCGTGTAGTATTTGCGTCCATCACCCGGTGACACGCTACCATCATCATCAGGGAACCGCTGGTCTTTGGAGATCAGGTTGATCACGTCCATACGGAAACCATCC
Organism: Paenibacillus sp. FSL H8-0283; assembly: GCF_045040675.1. NCBI lineage: Bacteria > Bacillati > Bacillota > Bacilli > Caryophanales > Paenibacillaceae > Paenibacillus > Paenibacillus sp. FSL H8-0283. The sequence continues at coordinate 2,862,509 of NZ_CP150295.1, read as the reverse complement.
ACACCTTTTTCGGCCCAGAACTTGATCATATCCCGCACAGCTTTGCGTACTTCTTCATTCTCCCAATTGAGATCTGCCTGCGTTTTATCAAATAAAGTCAGGAAATATTGTCCCGTCTGTTCATCGAACTGCCAAGCAGGCCCACCGAACTTGGATTGCCAGTTGTTTGGCACACCGCCATCCGGAGCAGGATCTTTCCAAATATAATAATCCCGATACGGATTATCCTTGGAAGAACGGGATTGCTGGAACCACTCATGATCGGTCGAGGAGTGATTCACCACGATATCAATCATCAGTTTCATATCACGAGCCTTCAGACCTTTCAGCAGTTCGTCAAAATCCTCCATCGTTCCATAATCCGGATTAATCCGATAATAGTCCGCTACGTCATACCCATTATCATGCTGCGGAGATATATATACCGGCTGCAACCACACAATATCGATACCCAGATGTTGCAAATAATCAAGCTTCTCGGTTAATCCACGAATATCTCCAGTACCCGATCCGGTTGTATCATTAAAACTCTTCGGATATACCTGATACACCGTTGATGTCTTCCACCAAGATGACGGAGTTGTGTTATTAGAACTCATGTTAACGCCTCCAATAAATTGTAATGCTCTTATGTGATGTTCTCGGCTAACTTCATATCTATATTACATAAGTAAACATGTATATACAAGTTGAAACTATAATATGTATATTCTCCGCCTCTTCTACACATTCCCCATAAATCTTTCCTCTGTAACATTTATTTTGGAACCTGCGTTCGTGAACCCAATGATATCTGTATTGGGACAACAAGAAACCGTCTGTTCTCCCCACCATTGGTGCGGGCAACAGACGGTCTAATTTGGTTGAACTTGGTTGAATTTTTCAAAAACGCCTCTTACGACATCTCCGGTGAAACTACGGTTATCCCTTGTTTTTCCTGCATATTCAACTTCAATAGAGATAGTGCAGCTTGCTCTTCCCTTTCCAATTCAGCAGCACTGATCTCACCAGAGAGTACGGCACGCATTCGCTTTTGATCCAGCAGACCTTCCCATTTTGCCACCACAAATGCTGCGACACAGTTGCCCATCAGGTTGGTGAATACACGCATTGTATCCATGAATCGATCTGCACCAAGCAGCAGAGCAACCGCTGCTACCGGAAAAGCATTGACAGCCACTGCCGTTGCGGACAGGGCCAAGAATGCGGAGCCAGGTACTCCTGCCATGCCTTTGGAACTTAACATCAACACCAGCAAAATCGTAATTTGCTGCATCAATGTCAGTTCAATCCCTACGGCCTGAGCAACAAAAACCGTGGCCAAGGATAAGTAGATCGAAGCGCCATCCAGATTAAACGAGTACCCCGTTGGCACCACAAGACCCACAACAGCACGATCACAACCCGCCTTGGTTAGTTTGTCCATCATGCGAGGCATCACCACTTCTGATGATCCGGTTCCAATCGCCAGCATCACTTCAGAACGGGTATATTTCACAAATTGCAGGAAATTTAGCCCGGTAATCCACCAGGCAGCCAATGCCAACATGACCAAAAACAGCAGTGCTGCGCCGTAACAGGCCAGAATCAGCAGACCAAAGGACGACAATGTGGATGCCCCATAGGCACCTACCGTGTAAGCCATGGCTCCAAATGCACCAATTGGTGCGAGTTTCATGATATAACCGATGATACGAAACACAATGCCGAGCAAGTTCTCAATCAGCGTCAGTACATTCTCTTTTGCCTTACTCTCCGTTGCTGCCAGGGCAACCCCGAACAGGCAGGCCACGAGCAGTACTTGCAGAAGCGCATTTTGTGCAAAGGCATCTACAACACTTGTCGGAATAACATTCATGATAAAGTCTACCGTATGCGGTAACTCGGAACCATTGGTTTTTGCTTCAATGCCGCTTGCATCTATGGTTGAAGGGTCCACGTTCATTCCGGCACCGGGGCGAAGCAGATTGGCTGTTCCCAATCCAAGTACCAGCGCCACTGTAGTTGCAATCTCGAACCACACGATGGCTTTCAGTCCGATGCGACCTACCGACTTCAGATCACCGATCTTGGCAATACCTGTCACAATCACCATGAAAATCAGTGGTGCGATGATCATCTTGATCAATTTGATGAAACCTGTTCCGAGCGGTTGCAGCAGGCTACCCAGATCCGGCCACAGGATGCCTACGCCAATCCCGATGATTACCGCTACAATAATTTGAAAAAATAATGATTTCATAAATGACATGAACGCTCCCCCTGTTTGCGGTCAATTCGGATTTCCGTTTGGTTTCCGTGTAACTTTTTATATCATTCTAAAAGGGAGTTCAACAATGGAATTTCAATGTTTTTGTCATTTGTACCAACTCTATCGGTGAAAATTGAACCTGGAACCGAAAAAAGACGAATATCGCGTCAGTTATCTTGACGTGATATTCGTCTTTATCCATAAATCCATTTATTATTGAACAGGGGTTAAATGTGCATCACAGGGTAATCGATTCTCCCGGGGCCAGCACACGTCCTTCCAACCCTTTTGCAGCCAGCTGCTGCACAAAGTGTTCCGCATCCTGACGAATTACCGGGAACGTATCATAATGGACCGGAATCGTCAGTTTGGCATTAAACCATTCGGCCGCTTGCAGCGCATCCTCAGGTCCCATGGTGAAGTGTCCACCAATCGGCAAGAAAGCTACATCAATATCATGACGATCACCGATCATTTTCATATCCCCGAAGAGACTTGTGTCTCCGGCATGCAAAATCGTTTTACCACCAATATTAATGATATATCCAGCAGGCATACCTGCATACATGATCCGTTGTTCTTCTTCGAGCACAATCCCGGAAGTGTGGAACGCCTGAATCATTTTAGCTTGAGCAAAATCAAGATCTACCGTTCCGCCCATGTTCATGCCGAGTGTATCCAGACCCTTCCAAGACATATATGTAGCCAATTCCACAATAGCCACAACTTTGGCGTTATTTGCTTTGGCAATAGGCTCAGCATCGAGGATGTGATCCATATGTGCATGTGTCAGCAACACAACATCGGTCTTAATATCTTCAGGCTTCGTGACGGCAAGCTCGTTGCCACGCAGGAAGGGATCAATGATCAGAGACTTTTCTTCTGTGCTCAGCTGTACACTGGAGTGACCGTGGAACGTAATATTCAACAACTTGGATTCCTCCCGACATATGTTTTGATTATTTTGAAAACCACTATTTATTATAAATCATACCTCTTCACCAACGCAAAATCACGCTAGCCTCCGTGTCACCGCTGCTTACGATATACTCTTGCTTCATACGGCTGAAGCTGAATCGCACCTTCATCGGTAGAATAACGTCTGCTCACATTGCTGATGATCAGCTTGGCATGCTCGGAAGTCCAACCTTCCGGCCAGTGCATCTCAGGTTCATGCCCACGGAAATTCAGAATGACCAGCATCTGCTCATCATCCAGCGTTCGGGTATAGGTATAGATATCCGGATCATCCGGCAACAGCAATTCATACGCGCCATAGATAAGCACTTTATGTTGTTTGCGAAGCGCAATTAACTTACGGTAATAATGCAAAATGGATTGCGGATCACTTTCGGCATCAGCTACATTAATTTCAAGATAATTATCATTCACCTGAATCCACGGCTGACCCTGGGTAAAACCTGCGTGTTCCGTCTCATCCCATTGCATAGGCGTGCGGGCATTATCGCGACTCTTCAGCCAGATCGCCTGCATGACTTCATGCTTTGATTTACCTTGACCAATATAATGATTGAAATAATTTTTGGTCTCGATGTCCCGGTATTGTTCGATATTCGGGAAAGCGACATTGGTCATGCCGATCTCTTCTCCTTGATAGATGTAGGGGGTCCCTTCGAGTGTAAGCATCCATGTCGCCAGCATCTGAGCAGAACGCACCCGATATTTACCATCATCACCAAAACGGGAAACCGGACGTGGCTGATCATGGTTCCCCATATAATTGGCGTTCCAGCCTCTACCATGTAAAACCGTTTGCCATCGGCTCATGATTTCTTTGAGATCGGTCAATTTCCATTCCTTATAGTTCCATTTACCAATTCCGGAGGATTTGGCATCGATAAACATATGCTCAAACTGGAATACCATATTAAGCTCATCACGATCCGTCCCCACATAAGCCAAGGCCTGCTCAGGTCCAAGTCCTGAAGTCTCGCCAACTGTCATGGGTCCGTAGGGTTTCAGGATCATGTTATTCAGTTTCTTCAGGATGGAGTGTACCTGTTCCAGGTTGGAAAAGAGCTGATACGCTGGAACCACCGGCAGATTATGCGGGTTGTGGGCACTTGGCAGACCCTCTGCCTTGGCGATATGCGCCACTGCATCGAAACGGAATCCGTCGACCCCTTTTTCCAGCCACCAATGCACCATCTCATACATCTCTTCTGCCATCTGTGCATTGTTCCAGTTGAGATCCGGTTGCTGTTCGGAATACAAATGCAGATAATATTCATTTGTCTCAGGATCATGCTTCCACACTGAACCCCCAAAATAGGACTCCCAATTATTTGGCACCTGCCCATTTTTTCCTGAACGCCAAATATAATAGTCCCGCTTCGGATTCATCTTTGATGAACGTGATTCGGCAAACCACGCATGTTCATCTGACGTATGATTCAGCACCAGGTCCATCATGATCTTGAGACCACGCTTGTGGGCCTCTGCCAATAATCGATCAAAATCCTCCATCGTGCCATACTTGCGTAAAATGCCGTAATAATCCCGGATATCATATCCGTTATCATGTCCTGGTGAATCGTAAATGGGACAGAGCCAGATCACATCTACGCCCAAATTCTCCAAATAATCGAGCTTCTCATAGATCCCCTGCAAGTCGCCATATCCATCTCCGTCCGAATCCTTAAAGCTGCTCGGGTAAATCTGGTATACCACACTCTCTTTCCACCAAACGATATCGCCCACCTCGCTCTCATCATTGTTCAATATATAAATTGAACGAAAGAATATTTACACTAGACACTCCGATGACAGAACAACCTTCCGATCGCTGTTATCCCCAGATTTTATGAATTCCCCTTATAAGGGGAAAATCCGGTGATAGCTTATGCTTCCGATGCAGCTTTCTTTCAGAAAGCTTTTAGGCGAACGCTTTCGCTTCTTCAGGTTATTTCTGTCCTCTCCGTTTCGTGTAAATGTTTAGTTAAACTTATATATAATCTCTGCTCATTGTATTAAGCCGTTAATATGTTTTATCCGAAATGATTCCCTTGTAAACATTTGAAAGGTATCTTATGCAAAAAGACCCGGTCATGGACCGCGATCTGCGGTTCAATTCCGAGTCTTTTTTTGTGAATATAAGACTAACTTAAATCCAGCGTAACCTATCCAGGCACCGATCGTGTTCAGAATAATGTCATCCACATCAAACGAACCTACACGTGTAATCAATTGTGTGACCTCAACACCCAGCAGAAGCAAAACAACTGTAGATGTAAAGGTCAGGAACGTACGGCACCTTCGAAACAACCATGGGATCCAGATACCCAGCGGAATGAACAATACGATATTGCCAAACAGGTTTTTGACCCAGGTATCTGTATTGTACCTCTCCCTCTCCATAAGAAGTGGACGAATCGTCTCGAAGGGTACGAGATTATATTGATAATACATGCTAGGTGTTCGTCCACTGACAAACAGTAAAATACCCATAATCAGTATGTAAAGCAGTGCCATGCAAGCAACAATGGTCAGCGTCCACTTGGAGTGGAGCCACGACTTTTCGCTCATTCATCCCGTCCTCCGACCTTGAATTCCGCGAAGCGGTAAGGTCTATTTTAACGGGATATATATCTTCATGTCCAGTTGTTCAGGGGTCGATTTCCAGACATCCGTCACTTCAAAGTCTGGTCCTTCCCTCCGTTCATAGTTCGACTGCGGCAACCAGCTGCCATAGATCATTTTCCGAATATCCTGCCCGGAGCCTTCCACGGTGAACTCTGCATACAAGCCGCCCGGAATTTCAATCGAAGTAAAACCGGGTTCAAGTACCTGCGATGCTCCACTGCTTTCTTCACCCACAATAAAAGAAAATGCTCCATCCTCTTCAAAATGACAGGCCACACCATAAGCCATATCAGGGCGTTTCCTCTCCGGGATCGCCATGAATTTCTGTTCCATGCCAAAATCGTGATAAAATCCGGGTATTTCAGCATAATGCTGATTGTCATTCAGGTTGGTCTTATATTCATAGCCGACAATCCAGTTCGGTTCCCGTGTGACCAGACGGGGTGTGTTCATGTGGAAAGTTCCATCAAGCCGAGTTCGATAATCGTTAAAATCAATGCTCTGTTGCATCTTCAGAAGAGACAACTGATCCACTTCCAGCTTACGCAGCTTCGCCGGTGTCATTCCAAAGTAGGCTGAAAATGCACGGGTAAATGCCTCTTGAGATTGATAGCCAAAGCTCATCGCAATGTCCAGTATGCCTTCCGATGTGCCCCGCAGCATCCCTACAGCTTCCGTTAATCTGCGTCTGCGCACGTACTCCAGTACCGTGAATCCCGTGATCGCCTGAAATAAACGCTGAAAATGAAACGCCGAAAAGCTCGCAGCAGCGGACGTCTCTCTGATATTAAAATCATCTTGCAAATGCTGCTCCAAATACTCAATAGCAAGCTGAATTCGTGTGTAATGATCCATAGTGACGGCTCCCCTATCTAATTCAAAATATCAAACGATTTCTTATGTAGTATGACTGAGATCCAGATCTTTTTTTTGATTTTGTGTGCGAACTTGTATGACGAAAGATACGTGAGTTCCGATTCTCTTCAAGTTGAATGACACTATGATACACTGTATGCCAAAAACCCCTTGTTCTACAAGGAGATGCTCTCTACGCTGGTTGATTTACCAACAGAGATAGCTCTTGTGAACAAGGGGACTTGTTTGTTTAACAATCTATGCTTAACCTTTCCAGTTCCCGGACACGGGATGAATACCCCAGATATCTGTCGCATACTCACTAATGGTACGATCACTGGAGAATATGCCGGAATGTGCCGTGTTTAATATCGCTTTCCGAGTCCAGCCCGGAATATCCCGATACGCCTGGTCAATCGCAGCATGGGCGTCTGCATAAGCAGCAAAATCACGCAATACAAAGTATTCGTCACCATGGGCCAGCAAGGAGTCATAGATATCCCAGAACTCCCCGTCACGATAACAGAATGCACCTGGATGTACCAGTTGCTCCACAACCTCGCGAATGCGTTCATCTTGCTGCACAATCTCATTCGGACGATAGCTGCCGGAACGATAATACTCAAGTACTTCGTCTGCACGCAGACCATAGATGAACATATTTTCTTCCCCAACCTGCTCCGCCATCTCCACGTTGGCTCCATCCATCGTGCCAATCGTTAAAGCACCGTTCATCATAAATTTCATGTTGCCCGTACCGGAAGCTTCCTTACCTGCGGTTGAGATCTGTTCACTAACATCCGCAGCGGGAATGATCTTCTCTGCAAGAGAGACGGAATAATTTTCGAGGAAAAATACCTTCAAGCGGTCATTCACGGCCGCATCCCGATTCACCGTGTCAGCCACGTTGTTGATCAGCTTGATAATTTTCTTGGCAAAATAATAACTCGGCGCTGCCTTGGCACCAAAGATGAACGTACGTGGCACCATATCAAACGAAGCATCATTCTTAAGCCGGTTATACAGATGCATAACATGCAGAATGTTCAACAGTTGACGTTTGTACCCGTGTAGTCTCTTCACCTGTACATCAAAGATGGAATCCGGATTCACTGCTGTCCCGGTATGATCCAGAATATACGCAGCAAGCCGCTCTTTGTTATCCCGCTTAATTGAACGGAACTGCTCCTGGAATGATGTATTATCCGCAAAACCAGCCAACTGGTCCAGCTTGCCCGGCTCTGTTATCCATTCGTTACCGATTGTATCCGTGATGAGATCCGACAGTTTCGGATTGGCATGCATCAACCAGCGGCGATGGGTGATACCATTCGTTTTGTTATTGAAACGCTCTGGATACAGTTCATAGAACGGAGCCATCTCGCGCTCTTTCAAAATCTCGGTGTGCAGAGCAGCAACACCATTCACGCTATGACTGCCTACAATCGCCAAATGTGCCATCCGTACCTGATCGTTTGCAACAATCGCCAAATGCCCTATGCGATCCTGATCTCCCGGATACCGGTCCAGCAGCATGCCACAGAAACGTTTGTTGATCTCTTCAATGATCATGTAGATTCGTGGCAGCAGTCTGCTGATCATGGATACAGGCCATTTCTCAAGAGCCTCACTAAGCGTTGTATGATTGGTATACGATACAGTACGGGTTGTGATATCCCATGCTTCATCCCAGCCGTACCCCTTCACATCAATCAGGATGCGCATCAGTTCTGGTATAACCAAGGTTGGATGCGTGTCGTTAATGTGGAAGGCCACTTTATCAGGCAAACGATCATACGGTAGTTCCAGTTTGTTGAACGTACGCAAAGCGCTCTGTACACCTGCCGAGCACATGAAGTATTGCTGCTTCAATCGCAGCAGCTTTCCTTCATACTGGGAATCATCTGGATATAGAAACTCCGAGATCGATTCAACCGATCGGCTATAATCCAGATAACCGTAATAGTTCGAAGGGGTGTCGAGTGAAGTCTCGCGCTTTGGCTCGGCACTCCAGAGACGCAATGTATTCACATGAGTTTGACCATAACCGATGACAGGCACGTCATAGGGAATGGCGACAACCGATTCGGCATCTTTTGTAACAAACTGATATTCTCCATCCTGCTCATGAGCTTCTACCCGGCCCCAGAACTGTACTTCCACCTTTTTGTCTGGACGGCGGACTTCCCATTCATTGCCCTTATCCAGCCAATTGTCGGGTAACTCTACCTGATTACCATTGATGATTTTTTGCTCAAACAACCCGTATTTATATCGAATCCCGCAACCATGTCCTGCATATCGTAGTGATGCGAGTGAATCCAGGAAACAAGCAGCGAGTCGTCCCAGACCTCCATTACCGAGTCCTGCATCCGCCTCCTGTTCTTCTATCTCCTCCAAGGAGAAGCCCAGCTCAGCTAAACTGTCACGCACCAATTCCAATTCATTCACATTCAACAGATTGTTGCCGAGCAGACGTCCAATCAGGAATTCCAGCGAGAAGTAATAGACCTGTTTATCCTGGCGCTGCTTGAACCCCTGATTCGACGCTGCCCAATCCTGGCCTGCATATTCACGAATCATGCTTCCCAGTACATGGTACACGTCTTCCTGTGTTGCTTCTTCAATCGGTTTGCCCAATTTGCTGACCAGATTCCGTGTAAAGATACTCTTGAACGTTTCCTTGTTGTCAAACAAAAGTAGGTTCCTCCCGGGGAAATCCTGCAGGATGGTGGCGGTTCATATACTCAATTGCTCAACATTGTGCAAAGTGGCCGTTACGGTTACGAATCGTTCTTATGATCGCTGTTACCCCTGTATTTTCTTGAATTTATTATTTAGATGTGAAAATACAGTGATAAAGGCGAGCGCTTCGCTTCTTCAGAATCGATTTCGTCCCCTCCACTACGTTTGCACGTATGAAGGAGCTCTAACAGTGGCACCCGATGCTTAGTAAGTGTATGAACCTAAAATCCATCCTACAGGATTTTTATTTTATATATATTTATAGAAGATATCGGTTACGTGGGGGCATTAGATAATAGTACTTTTCGCTAAAATGTATGGATTCGACGGGTCGCCGATCAGCGTCTGTCCTCCGGTCAGCTTCACGTCTTTATCGAGAATGACGTTCTCAAGTACCGTCCCCTCACCAATGTAACATTTCTGCATGATGATGGAACCTTTTATTTTGGCACCCTTGGCCACCTGTACCCCACGGAACAGAATGCTGTCCTCCACCTCTCCACCAACAATGCAGCCATTCGCGAGAAGTGAATGTTTAACATCGGCGGTATCCAGGTATTTGGCAGGCGCTTCGTATTTAATTTTGGTCTGGATCGGATCTTCCTTGAAAAGTTGTTCATATTGCCCTGTGTTCAGCAGATCCATACTGTTGCGATAATAACTGTCAATGGAATTGATGACTGCGTGATAGCCATCATATGCATACGCAGCGATATTCAATCCATCCGGATTTTTTTGAATCACATCCCGGAAGAAATGGCTCTCGCCATGATCGATGCAGCGTTGCACCTGGCGCAGGAACAATTCTTTTTCCATGATGAAAATTTCTGTATATATATTCGGGTGATTAGCGCTTTGGTGAATGTCCACCACGTTACCGTCCCCGTCATGTTCAACTTTGACACAGGCGTCATGCTCAGGCAGCAGCTGATCTACTTTTTTGCAGACCAGTGTAACGTCCGCTCCTTTACTGATGTGATACCTGTAGACATCCTGGAAGTCTGCTTTGGTCACATGGCGACTGCCCGCATGCACAACATATTGTCCTGCCCCTCTGTGGAAAAAGTCCAAATTGTTATGGAAATGTTGCAAATCCCCTTGTGATGTATCTGTTGGATCGTTCCAGTCTGGTGGCAAAATAAACATGCCACCATGCTTGCGATCCAAATCCCAAGGTTTACCGTCACCAAGATGGTCCATCAACGAGCGATATTTTCGCCGTACAAATACACCAATACTCTCAATGCCTGCATTCATCATATTGGATAGAACAAAATCGATCAGACGGTAACGTCCGGCATAAGGCACCGCGGCTCCGCAGCGAAAATACGTCAATTCCTTCAATTCTTCAAGTTCATGGTCAAGGTTAATAACTCCGATCAATTGTTTCATCGCATGCACCGTCCTTTTGACTTCAATTAGGCCTTGCTGGTTATTCCTTGGCGAAGCTGACGTTCCAGTTCTTCCTGATCCACGAGCAATATATCACTCTCATCTTCCGGTGCAGGCGAAATCTGTGTTCCATCCGGAATAACCAATCCTTCTGCGATAATAGCTCGGTAAATGCGCACATTTTGCCCGATTTTCACTCTTGGCATGATCACCGAATCGATGACCGCACTGTTCTCACCAACTTCAATTCCATAGAACAGCACAGAATGATTGACCTCACCATGCACTACAGTACCTTCACTAATAATACAATTCCGCACCTTGCCCGAAGGTGAGATGTATTGTGCAGGTTGGTTTGGATTACGTGTGAAAATACGCCAGTCCGGATCATTCAGATTAAACGGTGTGTCTTCGTCCAAAAGGTCCATATTGGATTCCCACAGACTGCGAATGGTACCAACGTCTTTCCAATAACCTTCAAATGGATACGCATATAAGGATTTTTCATTTTCAAGCAATAAAGGAATAATATCTTTACCAAAATCATAGGAGGTGGATGCCTGTTGTTCATCCTGGATCAGGAAACGTTTCAGTACATCCCACTTGAAGAGATAGATACCCATGGAAGCCAGTGTGCTCTTGGGCTCAGGAGGTTTTTCTTCAAATTCATAGATGCTATAGTCATCGTTGGTGTTCAGCACTCCGAACCGGCTGGCTTCTTCCAATGAGACATCAATGACCGATATGGTGCAATCCGCATCTTTTTCTTTGTGATACTGGAGCATTTTTTCGTAGTCCATCTTATAGATATGATCCCCTGACAGAATGAGCACATGCTCAGGATCGAATTGTTCAATAAAGTTCAGGTTCCGGAAGATCGCATCCGCTGTACCCCGGTACCAGTTGCTACCGTCTTCACGTTCATGTGGAGGAAGTACATATACCCCGCCGTTTTTCCGATCCAGATCCCAGTCACTGCCAATGCCAATATAGGAATGTAAGACAAGTGGTTCATATTGGGTCAATACACCCACTGTATCAATACCAGAATTAGAGCAGTTACTCAGCGGGAAATCAATGATTCGGTACGTGCCCCCAAAATATACAGCTGGCTTAGCCAGTGATTTGGTCAATCCTTTTAACCTCTTACCTTGCCCTCCGGCAAGTAGCATCGCTACAACTTCTTTTTTCGCCATCATTACAGCCTCCTCCACGTGCATTCGTTCTGATTCATTTCAGAGCCCATAATCGATATTCTGTTGTGTGGACACTGTTGTCTTGATTAGGAGCTTGCTGTACAGATGTGTAACCGGTGAATCTTTGTTGCAGTTGAACTTCTTGGATTGTAAAGCCTGAAATAGAGATGATGCTGGTGTAGAATTGCTTGACTGTCTTACAGAGGTGAATGTTAGATGCAGAACTTAAGGTGTAGCTCGTGAACAATGAAATAGTCTACTCCTATTTAACATTAAACACGAAACGGACTGGGGAATCTTACTGGAAAACATCGACATCAAGTTGCGGGTAAGATTACCCTTTCTCTTGCCGCTGTTATTCATATTGTATTCGATAATAGAGAAGCAAAATCCTTTAGTTTTTGTGCAAACATTAAGTGGAAAAATAAGTAAAAAGAATGAGTTCACATGACAAAAAAGCCGACTTTCGATCCCGGCTCATTTTGTCTGTTATTTTGGTGTATCCGTTCCTGAAACAGTCTATATAATTTTGCGGAACAGCTCCATCACCTCATCCTTGGACGGTTGATAGGGATTGCCTGGTGCACAGGCATCTTTCATCGCGTTATCGGCAAGCAGTTCCACATCGGGATCTTTTACACCCAGTTCAGACAGTTTCTCAGGAATGCCGACTTCCTTCGATAGCTGACGTATGGCCTTAATGACGTAATCGGAACACTCCTCATCACTTCTACCCTTCACATTCATACCAATTGCCTTAGCGATATGACGGAATTTGCCGGGTACATGCTTGGCGTTCAACTCTTCCACATAGGGGAGTAACATTGCGTTACAGACACCGTGCGGCAGATCATATACGCCACCCAGTTGATGCGCCATCGCATGGACATAACCCAGGCCCGCATTATTAAAAGCAATCCCGCCAAGGAAACACGCATACGTCATATGTTCCCGCGCTTCCAGATCACTGCCGTCTCTCACGGCTCTTGGCAAGTATTCAAAGATCAGTTCAACAGCTGCTGCAGCTGTCGCACTTGTCACTGTAAATCCACCGGGTGTAACCATCGCTTCTACGGCATGTGTCAACGCATCCATTCCTGTGGCCGCTGTGAGACTTGCAGGTTTGCTGAGCATCAGCTCCGGATCATTAACCGACAGGGAGACCAGACTGTTGCGGTCCACCATCACCATCTTCACTTTACGTTCCTCATCTGTAATCACGTAGTTAATTGTCACCTCGCTCGATGTGCCAGCCGTTGTGTTAACCGCCACAAGTGGCACGGACTTATGTTTTGATTGATGAAATCCTTCATATTCACGGATATGCCCACCGTTCGTAGCTACAATGCCAATGCCTTTGGCAGCATCCTGCGGTGAACCTCCGCCTATCGATATAATGGCGTCACAGCCATGATCCTGGAATACTTGTAGTCCATCATGTACATTCTGACATGTTGGATTAGGCTGAACCTCATCATATATATACTACATAGTCTAACCCTGATTTTCTTAGTATAGACAGTACCTGTTCAGCAACGCCTGAAGTAATCAATTGGCGATCGCTTACAACCAGCGCCTTGCGGATACCCATCTGTTCAATCATCTGACCTGCTTCCTGTAAACAGCCTCTACCCATCAAGTTCACGGGCGGAACATAATATGCATGTGTTGCCATTTGAACCAGCCTCCTGTAACCCCTGATTTACTATCTTCATTGTAACTGAATCCGTTTTCAGATATAGTGAAATAAATCACAATGAATCCGATAAATGTTACACTTGAGATTGATTTTTCCCCGTAATGAAAAAGACGACCCAGACACCCGAAGGTCTCCAAGTCGTCTTACTTATCTATCTTAAAGCTTTATCCACTACTTATACCTTACCGAAGGTACTTACACTAAAAGCATCCTTACGAAGGCTTACAGCGCCTTATCGTTCACGCCGTCAAGCCATGCCTCAATCTCACCAATTACGGAGGATACACAGCCATCCTCGAATGGAGAGTTCAATCCAGCCAGTTCAACCAATCCGGTGAAGGACAGGCTTCCTCCCGCTTTGCACAATGTCAGATAATCGGCCCATGCGGACTTCATGTCCTCATTGCTGCGTTTCCAGAACTGGAATGCACAGATTTGTGCCAACGTATAGTCAATGTAATAGAATGGCGATGAGAAAATGTGACCTTGCTTATGCCAGAAACCACCCTGCTCCAAATACGCATTATCTTTGTAATTGATGTGTGGCAGATAGGTCTTCTCAATGTTGCGCCATGCCTGCTTACGCTCCGTTGGAGTTGCATCCGGGTTCGCATACACAAAATGCTGGAATTCATCCACAGCTACACCATACGGAATGAACAACAGACCGGAAGACAGGTGATCAAACTTGTACTTGTCCGTATCTTCCTTGAAGAACAACTGCATCCACGGCCATGTGAAGAACTCCATACTCATGGAATGGATCTCAGCCGATTCATATGTCGGCCAGTTGTATTCAGGCACTGCAAAATCACGGCTTTCATACACCTGGAAAGCATGACCTGCTTCATGCGTTAATACATCAATATCACCGGATGTACCGTTGAAGTTGGAGAAGATAAACGGCACTTTGTAATCGTTCAGGAACGTACAATATCCGCCGCCCTGTTTACCTTTTTTGCTTACCAGATCCATAAGCTCGTTTTCGGTCATCATCTGGAAAAATGCATCCGTCTCTGGTGATAATTCAGCGTACATTTTTTTTCCATTATCGATAATCCAGTCCGCGTCACCCTTAGGTGTCGGGTTACCCGTCTTGAAGCTGAAGCCCTGATCGTAATAATACAGCGTATCCACATCAATCCGATTACGCTGACGCTCTCTGAGCTTGGTCGCCACAGGTACGATATAATCACGAACTTGCGCCCGGAAGTTAGCAACCATCTCTGCGTTGTAATCCGTGCGATTCATGCGATCATAGCCGAGTTCCACATAGCTTGGATAACCCAGTTTCTTCGCGATCTGTGTACGCACTTTAACCAGTTCATCGTAAATGCGATCAAATTCAGCTTCATGTTCAGCCATGAAAGTGTATCTGGCTTCCGAAGCACGCTCCCGCATGGAGCGATCCGTGGACAGTTCAAATGGATGAAGCTGTGGCAACGTGCGCTCTTCACCTTCGAACGGAATTTTGGCCGATGCGATCAACTGATTGTATTCTGTGGAAAGTTTGTTCTCCTTCTGGAGCTCTTCAATAATTTCCGGGCTGAATGTTTTCAGTGAAAGATCCGCCAGTTGGAACAGCTGTGAACCCCATTTTTGTTCCAACTCGTTGCGGAATTTGGAGTTAACCAATGCACGGTAAAAATCCGTAATGTATTCCTGTACAATTGGTGCATTCTCATCCAGAAATTCGTTCTCCGCCTTGTAAAACTCATCATTGGTATCAATGGAATGACGGATGTAGACCAATTGGGCTTGTGTCTCAAAATCACTGCGCAGCGCGTTAATCTGATCCATGAACCCACTCTGTTCTTCAACCGTTGCCGCAGCTTCAAAACCGCTCAACAGCTCACGGAAAGATGTCTTGATGTGTTCCAGATTCGGACGTGTATACGTATACTCACTAAATTTCATTTATGTACACCCTTTCCTGTTTGGCAGAATTTCGGGAGTATCCCGAGTTAAACTACCCCCTATTATACAAAAGAGCAGCTAAAAAATCCCATAATTACGAAAAATATTTGTCCATCGGTCAAATTGTGCAACATGAATGGTTACAAATATTACTTACTTATGTAAGGTCAGTGCCTCAAAATTTTTCCCCACACAAATAAGCCCGCCTCGCGTTAGCGAAGCCAGCTTATAGGTTGTCTCTCTTCTTTTCACATTTAAACAATACTAGCTTTGGTCTTTATCCATAATCTGATAGAACCAGCCCATTCCGACCATGCCCACGACCATAATAACGGCCATAATAATGATATATGTCATGAATGTAACCTCCCTGCTTCCGTATATTAATCACACTACTACTAGTGTACACGGTGAATCGCCGTTTGAATTGACCGAACATTGACAAAAATACGAAATCTTTAATTTTAATAAATGGATTATTTCCCCGATCACACTAAATCATACGTACCTCGCTACACGGTGCAAAGTTTCATCCGCCATGCTTACGGTGTATACTATACTTCTATGAAATGGAATTTGGATTTTTACGCAGAAAGGTTGAAAGACATGTCAACTCGCATTCCCTTACGTCAGCTATTTCTTACTGTTTTATTAGCCCTTATGTTATCTGTTTTGACCGCCTGTGCTGATGGAGAAGCCCATCTAACGGTAAATATGGATGGATCAACGGATCTGGATCTCAATCTCAACGTAAAGAACTCCGCTCTTGGAAAAATTGGACAAGACAATCTCATGCCTCTGATCGCAGATGCATTGAATCGAAATAACTTCCAGGCAGAGGTTTCGGAACAGGGAGATCAGAAGCAGCTCACAGCGACCACCCATTATGAAAAAAGCAATAAAACCAGCTTTGATACGTCCAAGTTACCACAAGGGATCAAGGTTGAACAAACAACTTCCCCCGGCTTCTTCACTTCCAAGATGCACATTACAGCAGAAGCCGATCTCATGGAGTCCATGCCCGATGGTGAGATCAAAAATCAAATTAACAAGGTGCCTAGCTTTCTTAAAAACCTATTGTTAAAAGATGTTAACTTTAACTTCAAGTTGTCTTTGCCCATCAAGGCAGCCGATTCGAATGCGGATCAAGTGGAGGATGGCGGAAAAACGCTCATTTGGCACGTTTCACCCCTCCAGATGAATAAACTGGATCTGACTGTACAGGTCCCAAATATCCGGAATATCATCATAATTGCAGTCATTGGCCTATTATGTATCGCTGCTCTGCTCATTTGGTTTTTTGTTCGTCGCAGACGGGCCAGACAGCGCCATAGTGCAAGATCACATCGGGGAAAAAATTAATTCTTCACACCAATTTTATTTGTGACTTGCCAAACGGTGTTATGGATAGTAGAATACATCCGTACTGTGTGAACGGTTAATTTTTTATTAAGCAAAGCTAAAGAGGTGACAGGTTTCATGAATATCCGCGAATGCCCACTACCTGGTATCGGAGTTAAGTACCAGTTTGATACAAAGGGCGGCCATCAGTTAGTCATTATTGTGCATGAGGACGGACGCCGTGAATTATTCTCTGTTGATCCACAAGACAACGAAGAACTCACTCTGATTGCAGATTTGGAAGATGACGAATGCGTAACCCTCTCCGGTTTAATCGGAGGCTGGTCGTAAATGACAGAATAACCTGTACCTTGAATTCAAGGTACAGGTTATTTTTCTGTTACGTCACCCTTTGAGAGCGAATATATGGAACCCATGTATTCAGTACGCGGCTAATCTCCGTGGAATGAAACGGTTTGCTGATAAAGTCCTGCATCCCGCATTTCAGACACTCCTCACGGTCACCGGCGCCTGCAAAAGCTGTAATCGCTGCAATAACCGGTATTTCTGGGTGGCTCTGTCTGATGTGGCAGGTCGCTTCAATCCCATCCATAACTGGCATTTGAATATCCATAAACACCAGGTCATATTGAACCTTGTTCAATATGTCGACGGCCTGTGCACCATTCTCAACGATATCACAGACTCCGCCAAACTTGCGCAGCATCTCCTCCAACAGATGACTGTTGACCGCTTGATCCTCAGCAATCAAAATTTTGATGTCATGGGCAAGACTCGCTCGATCCAATTGCAGTTCATCATTCGTGGTGACTTCAATCGGGTCATTACTTTCCTCCAACCACCGCTCCACTACGAGGGTGAACTGGAATTCTGCCCCCTCACCGATCTCACTCTGTACGCCAATCGCTCCGCCCATTAACTCCACCAGTTTTTTGCTGATCGCAAGCCCCAGACCTGTCCCGCCAAACTTACGATTGATGGCCGGATCAAGCTGTGAGAAGGATTGGAACAACTGATGCTGCTTTTCTATTGGAATGCCAATGCCCGTATCTCTTACCTTAAAGGTCAACATCAGGTTATCCTGACCATGCTCATCTGAGAAATCAGCACCTACGCTCACCATAATACGGCCCTGCTCTGTGAATTTAACGGCATTACCCACCAGATTAATCAAAATCTGCCGGATTCGTGTCTCATCCCCTCGAATGCGTTCAGGAATATGGTCCGACACTTCACAATAGAGTTCAATATTTTTTTCTGATGCCTTCAGTGCAAACAGCTCGATCACCCCACCCAGCATCGCCTTAATATCAACAGGTGCGCGCTCAAGATCCATTTTGCCTGCTTCGATTTTGCTGAAATCCAAAATTTCGTTCAAAATGTACAAAAGGGATTCGCCGCTATCAATCATGATTTCCGCAAAACCTTTCTGTTCATCATCCAGCTCGGTTTCCATTAACAGATGGGCCATGCCCATGATGCCGTTTAATGGCGTACGAAGCTCATGACTCATGATGGCGAGAAACTCGGACTTGGCCCGGTCTGCATGCTCTGCTGCTTCCTTGGCACGTATGATGTCCTTAACAGATGTCATATCACGGAAAACCAACACTGCTCCGCGGGTTCTACCCTGATCCATAATCGGCTTCAATTGGAACTCCGCCAGGAAACTGGACCCATCCTGTCTCCAGAATACGGATTCGGTACGTGGCAGACCTCGTCCCTCACGAACAGCCTGTAGAATTGGTGTATCCTTGGATGGGTAGGGGATGCCTTCGCTCTGCATTTGGATCATCATCTGCTCTAATGGTCTGCCATTCAATTCACTTGGACAGAAGTTCATGATCTCCGCAGCGGCCGGATTGGCAAAGTTCAGATTCCCTTCCAGGTCCAGTCCAATAACACCTTCAGACATGCCATTCAAAATCAATGCCCGTTCATAACTAAGATTCTCGATTTCCTCGACGTAACGTTTGGACTCAGTAATGTCACTCGTAATCCCGTAGATCCCAACAACTTTGTCCTCAAGTATAATAGGAACATTAATCACATTTGTTTCAATCCGCTGCCCATTTTTGTGAATTAAACCTATCTCGTAGCTCTGTGCATTGCCTTTCACCGTTTCCTCAAAATGATATCGAGTCTTCTCCAGATCCACAGGATCAATGAGGTGATCAAAAGGCCGACTCAGCAGCTCCTCCTTGGTGTGTCCTGTCAACTGTTCCTGACCCATATTGGCTTTCAGCAGATTGCCTTCCAGATCAAGAGAAGCCACACCTAGGGGATTACAGTCAAATAACGATCTGTACTCCTGCATGCTTAACTGTTGTTGCTGGCTGGCTGTGATATCGCGGGTTACGGCGACCATCTCCATTAATTCACCTGAATCGTCATATACATAGTGCGTAATCGTATCTGCCCATACCGTAGATCCATCCTTATGTAACAGGCGATAATTGAGCCGTTTGGGAGCCAGACCCTTTCTCTGCTCTTCTACGTACGCTTCAACCAAAGGCACATCCTCCGGATAGATAACAAATGTTCCCGGCTTACCTATAACTTCTTCCAACTCATAGCCCAACATGGTTTTACATGCATTCGATACATATTTAAATGTACGACTTGAATCGGCATCATGTATTGCAATCAGGTCTAGTGAAGACTCCGCCAGCAGGCGAGAGATGCGACTGCTCTCTTCCAATTGCTTACGTTGCACAATGAGGATTTCCTCTGCATCTTTTTGTTTCGTAATGTCAGCAGCCTGTACCAACAGATACAATGGCTCACCATTTGTTTCATCCCTAACAATGCAAGCTCTAATGGTTGCCCATAATAACGAACCGTCCTTTCGTTTCAGACGAACCTCCGTCTCGTACATCGGACTTGTTTCATGAGTCATTTCCCAGAACTTGCTGCGGAATTCCTCCATATGCAGATCTTCTTCGTAGATCATATGTATGACCGAAGTATCGATCAGTTCATCTTCACTGTATGCAAGCATCTCGCAAAATGCAGGATTAAGCTGCAACCACCGTCCATTTACATGCGATGCGACAGCAATGCCGATTGGTGCGTGCGTATACAATTGTTCGAACAGAGATCGGCTCTCTGTAATGGATTTCGACATTACATGTCCTCCTTTATGAGAATCTGAATGTATTCCGTATGAATAGATAGACCTGAACATAACTTCATCTATAGAGTACTACCCCAAATGCCATGATTGATAAACGAGATCGGGCAAAATCCCTGCATGAATCGACATATACTACACAATACCCGTGCTCTCCCGATTATACAATGTTGAATATTCGAATAGGAACGGAGGTTATGGATCATGATCATTGTTGCTAATCAACCCGTCCAGCTGAACCGCTCGGAATGGTCTGATTTTGAATGGTATTGGTTACAGCAACTCCAGAATCGTCCAACGAGGTATGTGTACCAATCCATGGATCATCTTCGATTTGAATGGGACTTGAGGGGCTCTCTCGTGGAGGCCGCGGAAGGACTGGATCGAAGCGGTGTGAGTTTTGCATCCTTTGAAAAATCCAGATGTAATCCTGCCTACTGGAATCGTAATGCGGAAGGTGGGTTTGAGCTAAGATCAAACGTGACCCCCGCCGACGGCATCCGGGATATCTGGAGGAATGGACACTTATATGCTTTTGAATGTGCAACAGCTACCGTTATTGTGCTGTATGGTGGAGTGCTGGGAAGCATTCGCGAAGACGCCTTTAATTCCCTGTTTCGCAATCTGTTACTCTTTGACTGGCATTATGACAGTGACCTGCGATTAACCGAAAAAAACGGTAGCGAAACCGCCCTGCCAGGAGATGTGCTGTATTTCAAAAATCCGGATGTTTCTCCGGAAACCCCCGAGTGGCAGGGAGAGAATACGTTCATGCTGCGCGAGAACTTGTATTATGGTCATGGCATTGGTATTGCAAGTGGCGAAGAGATTATACGTACCCTGAATCAGTTCCGCGTTCCAGGTAGCCGAGTCTCCGCCTACTTAATGGATATGGTGATCTATCCGGACTTCTTTTATTTATCCCGATTCGCCAAAAACAGCCAGAATAATATTGCCGCTGGTTCTACGCCCGTATTACCCGGACAGTTATATGTACGACTTGGTGGCAGCCGTTATTTACGCAGCTGAACTACTGAAACGGAAACGGATTTTGCATTCAATTGCGAACAATACCTCAATCCAAGTGATGACAAACAAGCCCAATACAGTAGCAGTTAACCTGCCACCTCATTGGGCTTTTTTACATCCAAAAAAAAATCATTACTATATCGACATTCGCTTTACCTTTGTGCTACATCGAGGATCGCTCTGGCAGTTTACGCATTCGGGTCCAGTTGCACAACAACCTGTTTACCACTTACCTGAACACCTGTCGTTTTGCTACCGAATTCAGCCAGCGATTTGCTCAGTTGCTCAGCCCACTCCTTGCCTGCAACTCCTTCTTTGGCTCCATGCACCTGGATGACGAGTTTTACCGAATCACCCTTCTTCAGAATGCGCTCCGCCTGAGACTGCTTCGTCTCCCGGTCATGATCTTCCATCGCAAGGTTCAAGCGAATTTCCTTGACTTTACGTTTATCGGGAGATTTACTCGCTTTTTTCTTCGCCTGTTGCGCTTCTGCTTTGGCTGCTCCAGCTCCAATCAGCTTGCATGGTGGTGGACTCGTCATCAAGGACAAGCACACCAGATCCACTTTATGCTGCTTTGCAAGTAGAAGTGCTTCCTGCGTGGACATCACACCCAGATCTTCACCATTCAGGCCGGTCAGTTGCACTTCGGTTGCTTTGATCTTTTCATTTTTGATCATGATTCTACCTCCTCTACATCAAAAGCCTGTCCTGACCATTTACGGATCAGAGCAGGCTAGGATGGTGTTGCTACTTATTTGTAATACATATCAGCGTATGAATATGCCAATCGGTTTGATTTACAGCGTGTTGAATGCTTCCGTCAGAACCGGTACAATTTGTGATTTGCGTGATACTACGCCTTTCAAGATAGCTCTGCTATCAGACAGCGTCACATTGTAGGCTTTCTCCACTGCTTTAGTGGATGTACCGTATGCCAAAGCTACGGAATCGTTGTTCAGAATGTCTGTTACGACAAATACAAACAGGTCGAG
The DNA here is from genome assembly GCF_045040675.1 of Paenibacillus sp. FSL H8-0283. Lineage (NCBI taxonomy): Bacteria > Bacillati > Bacillota > Bacilli > Caryophanales > Paenibacillaceae > Paenibacillus > Paenibacillus sp. FSL H8-0283. Next base: position 2,840,332 of record NZ_CP150295.1, on the reverse strand, counting down.
ACCTTTGCTGGAAATGATCGCATCAATAGCTGCTTCAAGCTCAGGTTGCTTCACGAGAACATCATTCACGTCAACAGCATTAACCTGTGCAATTTCCACTTTGGATTGACCCATTACGAATTCTTTGGCATCCAGGGAAATCAGTTCAGCAATTGTTTTTTGGCTCAGATCCGCACCGGCTTTCAGCATGTCCAGACCATAGCTGTCTGCATCTACACCAGCAATGGCAGCCAGTTCACGCGCAGCGGCTACGTCCTGCTCTGTGCAAGTCGGGGATTTGAACAACAGGGAATCGGAGATAATGGCAGACAACATCAGGCCAGCAATCGGTGCACTCACTTCGATGCCATTTTCTTTGTACATTTTATTCAGAATGGTTGCTGTACAACCTACAGGCTCTGCACGGAAATACAGAGGTCCGCTTGTCTCAAAGTTAGCAATACGGTGATGGTCGATAACTTCAACAACAGTCACTTCCTCAATATCGCTTACACTTTGCTGACGCTCGTTGTGGTCAACCAGAATAACTTTGTTTACTTCATTTGCAGCGGTTTTAATCAGACGCGGTGCTGCAATTTTGAATTGATCCAGTGCAAACTGGGTTTCACCATTGACTTCGCCGAGACGAACTGCTTCAACGTCCTGACCCAATTTTGTTTTGAGATCCGCATAGGCGATTGCCGAACAGATCGTATCCGTGTCGGGATTTTTGTGACCGAAGATTAACGCTTTTTCCATATTCATAGCCCTCCGTCAATTCTGATTTATATAAGTTTAACCAAAGAATGTTTACACTTGCCACTCCGATGACAGAATAACCTTCCGATCGCTGTTATCCCCAGATTTTTTGATTCCCTTTTAAAGGGAAAATCCGGTGATAAAGGCGAACGCTCCGCTTCTCCAGCTTTTTTCTGTCCTCTCCGTTCTCGTGTAAAAAGTTTAGTTGAACTTATATAGAAAATATATGTCATATTTCAATCATACCCTACTGATTATAGCGCTAATAAGGCTAAATTCCAATCCCTTTACAGCGAATTAATTGCAAATCATTCTCAGGCAAGTCATTTTGGAAAATAGCCAAACTTGGTTCATTCCCCTCAAGTCGATATGGTATGTATCCTATTTATTCCATCGTACAACCTTATAAATTAGCATACGAAACTCTGATACGCAACGAAAACATTAAATCTCAGGCTCTTCCGCGCTCTGCCCTTGCCGTACAAAAAAGGTCTGTAGACTGCCGTCCTCGCTAATCTCCAGCAGGTTCAGTTGTGCTCCGTAGGCACAACCACCATCAATGCCAATTTTGTCTCCGCTTGGGTCAAACCAAATGCCTGTCTCATCATGCAAATGCTTCACGGGGGTGTGTCCAAATACGACCGTCTCTCTAATCGTTGTTGGTCTGGAATAGAATGATTCACGAATCCAAATGAAGTCCCGCTCGGACTGGCTTCTCCAATCCTCGATATCCGGGTTGATCCCGGCATGCACAAAAATATAACCCGGAATCTCGTACACCAGCGGAAGCTGTTCCAGAAAACGAAGATGGTGTTCATAGTGTGTACGTATCCACTTTTTGGCTTCAGCATAAGCTTCCCAATCTATCTGTTGCTCATCATAAGTAAGTTCCAGATCCAGATAACTTGCCATCGTCTGTAATCCGCCATTACGAATCCAGTGTTGATCATATTGCTCAACATCCTGGGTTAACGCCTTGACCATCATGGCATCGTGATTGCCTTTAATCACCATAATATCGTGCTGTTGCTGAAGCTGCATAATCTGTTCGATGACCTGTTTGCTGCTTGGACCGCGATCCACATAATCACCGAGTAAAATCAATTCATCCTGCTGCGGATTATAATCTGCAAGCTTAAGCAGTGCATTAAATTCATCGTAACAGCCATGAATATCACTAATGACACATCTGCGCATGTGAATCTCTCCTCTCCCTGATCACGCAAGAGTATAACTGGAACCTTGCATGAGCAAGATTCCAGTCTGTTCAGAGTAGTTATTCCCGCTTGCTTACCATTAGTCCTGCTTGAGTCCAAAGGCTTCTGCAATCAAGCCGAATGAGCGCAGACGTGCTTCAAACGAATGGACCGCTGATGCAATAATGACTTCATCTGCTTCATGGCGTTCAGCCATTGCGGTAATTTTGTCTTTCACCTGATCCGGTGTTCCCACGATGGAAAAAGAACGACGTTGACGAATCTGTTCCATCTCCATCGCTGTGTATGGATAGTTGTTCACCGTCTCCAGAGATGGGAATGAACTTTGTTCAAGACCTCGTCCAAGGCGTAAGAAGAAAAGTTCATTGCTGCGTGCAAGTTCAGCAGCTTCTTCCTCTGTCTCCGCGCAGAATGCCGAGACAGCAATCATTGAATGTGGTTTGTCATTCAGGATGGACGGTTTGAAATGTCTGCGGTAATGTTTCATCGCTTCTTCGCCGCCTGGTGTTCCAAAGAATTGGGCAAACGCATACGACGTCCCTTGTGCCGCAGCAATTCTTGCACCTTCGGAGCTGGAACCCAGCAACCACACTTCTGGTACCGTGAGAACCGATGGTCCGGCTACCAGAGATGCAAACCGATGATCCTCGGGCAATTGCTCATGGAAGTATCCACCCAGATCCGCAATCTGTTGCGGAAAGAATTGTACATTCGATGATTTCCCTTCATTCAGAGCTCTGCTGGCAATCGGCATGCCGCCTGGTGCTCTGCCAATCCCCAGGTCAATCCGCCCCGGATGCAAAGCTTCCAGCAGACGGAAATTCTCCGCAACCTTATAAGCACTATAATGAGGTAACATAACGCCACCGGAACCTACGCGAATCCGATCCGTATGTGCAGCCACATGTGCAATCATAACTTCAGGACTGGAGAATGACAGCGCACCACTACCGTGATGCTCCGACATCCAGAACCGGGAGTACCCCAATTGATCCGCATGTTGTGCGAGTTTCACCGTTTCCTGCAACGTATCCTGTACACTTCGTCCTTCATTGATATGTCCATGTTCGAGTACACTCAGTTTCATATATATTCAATCCTCTCGTCTGTTAGGTTCATAAGTTCTGTGAATATGAGATCTGCGAATATTACGCGCTTTTGCTCACTTCATTCTTGCTCATTCCATTGTAACATTAATTATTACAGTTTCAAACTTTAGTTATCCTCTTTATTACCACACTTGTGCAAGAAACATGCAAAAAAACGCCACCAGCTTCTGAACTGGTGACGTTTTTGATCTGACCTATTGCAGAAAATTAATTTATGGTGCACGTTTCGGTAACAACTTCACATACTCGTCAGACAGTTTCATGAGGCTGAGCACATGTTCATAATCGGCACGATACGGTTCCAAATCCGTTACCGTCTCGTATGTCTTCAGCGAATAGGCTGTTCCATCGTCAAAGCCCGCACCCGGGATAAACATAATGTCATCGTTGACAAATGAACCCGTTGGCAAGTAATACCGGATACCAAAGGCATTGTGGTCCATGTTGAGCAGATCATGTCCGAAGGCAGTGAATTTCTCATCCTGGAGCGAAACTCCCATCAGATTCATGATCGTTGGCAGCATATCCAGCTGACCGCCAGGCTGCTCGATCAATTGTCCTTTGGTCTGTTTCGGCGTGTGGATCATAAACGGGATGTTGAATCGACTTACTTTGCCGTCATAAGCAACGCCCAGATTGGCCTGAATCTGCTGTGTAATCTCTTCGTCAGCAGGCAGACCAAAGTGGTCTCCGTAGAGAACTAAAGTAGTATTATCCCATAATCCGTTCGCCTTCAACTCATTAATGAGTTGACCGATGGCATAATCCGTATAGTTGATCGCTTGCAGATAATCGTGAAGCAGCTTGTTCGTGATGGTCGCAGGAATCGTGATCCGTGCACGATCAGCGGGAACCGTAAACGGCGAGTGGCTCGATGCCGTTATGAACTGAGCATAGAACGGCTGAGTCGCAGCCTGATGCGCAGTCATTTTTTCCACACCTACACGGTACAGCTCTTCATCCGATGGTCCAAAGTCATTGAATCTGTCGTTCTCGAAGCTGGGCTTGTCGAAGTAACGAGTGAATCCGAGTGCCGGATACATTTTGTTCCGGTTCCAGAAGGTGACGTCATTAACGTGATACGTCTCGGACTCATATCCTTCTTTACCTAATAACTTGGGAAGACTCGGCAGTTCACGGTCACTATACCCTGCTGACATGGGAACAACTCCGGTTGGATAGATAGACGTGTTCGACATGAACTCCGCATCTGATGTGTTTCCCTGTCCGATCTGTTGGAAAAAATGAGAGAAATAATAGCTTTCTTTGGCCAGATCATTCAGTACCGGTGTTAACTCCTGACCATCCAATGAAGCATTAATCGGGAAATTCTGAAAGGACTCCAGTTGCAGTACAATCAGGTTACTACCTTTGGCCTGACCAAAATATTTGGCTTTCACGGCTGTACCGTCACTTGGTTTATCCTGATACGGATACTGGCTAACCAGCTCATTGATCTTGGCAATGGTTTCGTTAATGTTGCCATTGGCAATGGCCTCATTTTCTTTGCTCGTCAGAATGGCAGACGATACCTGGTAGTTCAGGAAACCGAGATTCTCGGCTCGCACCAACTCGTTATCAATCGTTTCACCTTTGACAATAAAACTGCCAGACAGCACGATGCAGAATGCAGCAGTAAGCGCAACGCCGAGCTTGCCCCAGTAACGTCTGCGAATTCTGCCAAACGTCAAACCGCTATCGCGGTAACTACTGTGGTTACGCCCGCCAGCACGTTTGCGCATAATCAACCATATTGGCAATGCCAGTACGATGTCTGCAAAAAACAGAAAGTGCTCCGGTCGTACCAGTGGTCCGATACTTCCCCGTACTTGGGCAACTTGCCCCAACTCACTTAGCGCGGTATATGTGGGTACCGAACTGAAATGAACGTTATACAGCGTAGCCGCGAACAACACCAGAGAAAACAGAATATTGAATCCTCCGTATACTGCTCGCTTCCAGCCTTTGGGCACGATCAGATCCAGCAGGCATACCACGGTTAGTGCGCCTAATGCGTCAGTTAACAGACCGATGCCGGACAGACCCTGGAAAAAGAAATACCGCAGCAGTGACAGCTTCAGCAGCATAAGAATGAATAACACGGCGAATAAGGTCCGTGATGAAGTTCGTTCATTTTTGGAATTATACATGGTCGCTTTCAACCCTTACCCTGAAATTTTACGTTCATTTTACAAAACGCATATTTCAGTATAACAGTTTTCTGGTTGCTATTCCATGGAAGTTCCGTGTAGGACAGGGTGAGCGTTACGCAATTGTAGAAATATCCGTGTTCTGCGTGTCTGCTCCCTCTCTCTGTGCCTTAATGGCTGCTTGTGCAGCAGCAATTCGTGCATAAGGGATCTGTTCAGGCAAACAGCTTACGTAATCCAGTCCAATGCGGTGGCAGAACGTAATCGACTCCAGGTCCACAACATTTTCCCCACAGATCCCTGTCTTCAGATGAGGTTTTCGAATTCGACCTTGGACTACCGCCATCTCAATCAGTTGTCCGACTCCCTCAATGTCTAACACATGAAATGGATTATTCGTTACCGTACGAGAGTCCGTATCACGTTGAAGGAGAAGGAGCCGCTTCTCAGCTTCATGACGGCTATATCCAAATGTCATCTCTGTCAGCTCATCCGTGCCAAACGAGAAAAAGTCAGCCTGGCGTGCAATATGAGTCGCCGTCAGCGCCGCTCTCGGAGCTTCGATCATCGCCCCTACTCTATAGAGACAATGCCGCTTTTCTTCACCCAGCACTTGGTCAGCCACATGATCCACCAGGTCTCTCATCACCTGAAGTTCATGCACATGACCGATCTGCGGGATCATAATCTCGGGACGTACCCACCAGCCTTCCCGGATGCCTTTCACCGCTGCGCGGAATATCGCTTCCAGCTGCATATCAACGATTTCCGGGAATACCGTACTCAGCCGACAAGCCTGTTGCCCCAATGTCGGATTATGTTCATGCAATTCAGAGACTCTGCGAATGACACGCTCCAGTTCCTCCAGTTCAACCTGATGGTCTTTTTGCTCCTGCCACTCCTCTGCTTGTAACCACTCACGTCGTTTCTCCAACACTCCCAGATCCGGTAACAGTTCATGCAACGGCGAATCGAGCAAACGTATCGTTACCGGGTATCCATCCATCGCTTCGAATATTTGTTCAAAATCAGACTGCTGCATCGGCAACAGACGCTCCAAACCACGCCTGCGCTCGGATTCGCTGTCAGCCAGAATCATTTTTTGTACAAATGGTAACCGCGCAGGTGATAACAGCATGTTCTCCGTCCGGCATAGACCTATTCCCTCGGCCCCTTGTAGCCGTGCTGTCATGGCATCCTGTGGATGATCTACATTGGCCAGTACCTTCAGCTCTTTCACTTCATCAGCCCACTTGAACAGTAGTTGCAGATCTGCTGATAAAAGTGAATCTGAGTTGTTATAAGCTGGACATTCATCATTAGTTACTGGCTGGATCTGTATGGGCAGATGTCCATTGCTCGCTTCGCTGTTAGAATCTGTGTAGTGTTGCTTCAACACTTCCGTGATATGCGCAGGTTCGATGCGAAGAAGTGCATCCTCCTTGGTGAGGAGTCCTTCATGGACAAAATCCACAGTACTCCTCAGTGTGGCTGTTGAGGATAATCGTGCGGGCTGGGTCTGCACAACATACAACGCGCCGGATTCAATCACAAAGGTGATTTCCTGCACTTCTCCCTTATGCGTCTCCAGCTGGCTACCTATCTCCAGCAAACTTGTGTACAGCTCAGGTTCGTCATTCCGTAAACGCTCCAGGCTGTGATCTGTCTGGCTCGCGTTCCCGGTTGGGACATATTGTCCTGTAATTCCCTTTTCTCCTGTAAGTGGGTTACACGTATATATTGTTCCGATCCCGCTTGATTCTCCACATTTTCCATGCATCATCGTCTGTATAAGAACAGGAGCGCTTTGCTCCGAAGAGATGTAATATGATTTACGCATGATCTCGTCCTGAGATCTGGATGCTTTAATACGCTGTGAATGATATACCGCACGTACTGCTTCTTTGAATTGAATTTGAACATCTTGAGGAAAAGGGTTACGCCCCTCCCCTTCGATCAAATATTTAAACTCGGTAATGGTTAATTCAAGTTCCGTTTCATCCCGACCCTTGACGTGACTCGATATTTCTGTGAAAGATTCAGACGGAATTGCATATACCAGCTGTCCATATTCCTCTAAGTAATCTAGATAACATTGGAGTGCATACAACCGATCACCAGTTTGACGTGCGAGTCCTTCCACAGTAACATCATTCAGACCAACATTGAGCAGTGATTGTGTCGCAGTTGCTGAGGTTCGATCCTGGTCCGTACGTACCGCGAGTAGTAGCGGGTTCACCGAATGTCCGAAGAACTTCCCGGTTTGCTGTTCCAGATGCCGGATCGCGTTAATAATCTCTTCCTCTCCTTCACCGGAAAGATGTCCAAGACGGGTACAGAACTCGCGACAGCATTCCGTTGTGACCACAAATCCGGCTGGGACAGACCACCCTGCATGGATAAGTTCTGCAAGATCAGCCCCTTTACTGCCCATTAGCCCTTTCATCTCTGCCGTACCTTCTTCCAACAGAATTACCCGTTTTGTCATTACAGCTCTCCCATCCGCCATTCATGGCTATGCTTGAAGGCTTCAATCCCTGCGTTACAGATCAGCCTTCACTCTAATGGTATGTCACAATCGTTCAGTCAAGGACATCCGCTTTTGCATTTTGTGCTCGTTATCCTGTTTTTTTGTAAACGCTACACTAAAATAAGATGAAACAAGCCTTTCGGGTAATTGTATTGGCTCATTCATCACTGGGAAGCAAAAAGAAGCCCCTTCAGCTAAGCTGGAGGAACTTCACATTTTTTAGTATTCACTTACCTCAAACGTCAACACCCGATCAAACAGGATATAATCCTTCCGACTCTTAAATGGCCCTTTGTTGTTGTCGTGTTTATTGATCGCATACGATGCTTTTCCGCTTCCCGCTTGCTTGGCTTCATACCAGTTGATGAAATCATTTACTTCTTTCATGCTTAGGTCGAATTCTTTCTCCAAACCTGTTGTCATGGTAACGACGAGAATCGCACGGTCGCCAGGAGGTTGTTCTGGTGTTGGAGTGTCGGTCTCCTTCTCATTCACAGCTAATACAACTTCATTGGAAATTACGGTTTCCACTCCATTAAATATGGCAACAATTTGAAAGTAGTAAGTTTTACCGTATTCTAAATTAGGCACTTGGTAAACTGAACTTTCTTTCCCTTCAATTGTAACCGAATCTTTATAACTCCCTGAATCAGTACCATATTGCAGTTTATATCCTGTTGCATCATTTATTGTATTCCAATTTAAGGTGGCAGTCGTTCCTTTAACGGAACCATTTAATCTAATATCTTCTAAAATACCTAAAGTTATCTCATCAATTGCCAACCAAGAAGACCCGCCTTCTCCATCAATCTTTATTCCTTCGTATTTTCCTTGTGTAACTTTAATTGGCGGAGGTGTGTTGAACCTTTCTGATAATGATTGTGTTTCTTTTTGACTTATAGCGGTCCATTTTCCATCCTTTAGACCATATATTTGATATGAAACCGCTCTAATAGGCTCTGCTGCAGTGCTAATATGAACAAAGTTTAACTCAGTTGGCTCGGGAAATTTAAGCTCTATGCTACCATTATATGTACCAGCATTCCATTCGTTTTTTAATTTCCTATCAATTACATTTTTCGCAACGTAAATAGAATACTCACTACTTGCCTTAACTTCAGTTCCTGTAGGTGGAGAAAATCCAAGCATGCCATCTACCTTATTACTCAATGGAGATGCCGCTCTTGTTGTCGACTGAGAAAACAACAGTACTATAAGCAAAACAGTCATAAACGCCAAACAATTTTTTTTCATCGTTAATCTCCTTATTCATTATTCTTGAACTAACTATAGCGACCTTCCAGATTAACGTCTAAACATAAACTTGCTGATCTATAAATATCAGCTAATTTCTTGAAATTTTATTTTTTATTGGATTTTACACTTCACAAAATACTCGTTTCTATTCATAAAAACTGAGTTTAATTACATTGCATCTAATAAGATACATAGAGATACGAAAAAAAAAGCCTTATGTATAATTGAAGTTAAAGTACCCCCATTAATTGTCTGAAATCATTCTCTAACTCTTCTTTCAATGAGGTATGGATGCATTTATAGAGTTCCATGCATCGTGCCATACATCTTTTTGTCTTACTTGCGAGTCTTCAGTGCCGTCTATTAATGTGAATCTCTCATAGCTTCTATAATACGCAAGGACTCCTTAATTAGCATATCTATACTTTCGCAAGTAGACTTACCGAAAAATATCTTATTAAGCTGATAAAACCTCAGAAATTCTCCAACAGCTTTGTATGCCTCTTTTGCTCTATCTTCAAGGTATAATGGCCCTATGTACTCTTTTGGCCAAAAAGTTTGCACCAACCAATGCTCCATTTTCACTAAATGGCTATACATAATTTTTATCACTTCTGCCCGATCATTATGCAATTTAATATTTCTAATTTGATGCAACTGCAACTCTCTTTGAATTTCATACTTATATTGCTCCACTGATTTATTTAATTCGGATTTGTGGGATTCAACATTTTTATTGAGCCAACTAGAAAATATGGACTTTGTAAGCCAACCAGCCCCACCCACTATCACTGCAGTTTGACCTATTTGAGTAAAAACTTCAGATACAACATCCATAAACTCATCCTTTCAAACAAAATAAGAGGGCCGCCATCAAAATACTGACAACCCCTTTTACCATTGTCTTCGGAATTATTTTTCCCAAACTACCACACTTATCCTTCTGCTTTCGGGTCTCTCATGTCTCCATTTACCTCGCGGAACACTGCTAAGAAATAGCGTCTTAACCCTATGACATTTCTTCCATCTTAAATTGGTGCACCAGGATGCGATCCCTCAAGCCATAAACCGCAATATATCCTCAATCTTCTTCCCATGAGAGATCACACCGTAGTTCATCCACGACATGAAATCCACTTCATACACATTGCCGCTCTTCACCGCAGGCAGACGTTTCCATTCATCCCTTTCGAGTAGTTCGCGCTCATCTCCAGGTTTGGCAGAATTTCCAGTGTCAAATGTAATCAACAAGTGATCCGCATGAAGCTGACTTAACTGGTCCAATCCAATGAAAATCCTCCGCTCGTGTCTTGTCCATTGCTGTACACGGGAGTGCGGAGTCAGTCCAAGATCCTGATAAATTACAGGCCCAACGTAACCCTGCTGATCCCCATAGAGAGTAATATCCGAAGCAGATATACGCAAAAAAGCTACCGTCTGACCACGCATATAACGTGCTAACCGGCTCTTAGCTTCCATTGCCTTGTCCTCATACGCACCAATTACATCTTGAACCCGATTCACTTTTCCCAATACATCGGCGGTCGATCTCAAAATAGAGCGCCAATCCTCCCCCAGATGATCTACGTAAAATGTAGGTGCTACCTGCTCAAAGCGGTCCAGATTCCATCGATCATATCCCTTATCCAGCATGATAAAATCAGGTACATTGCATAGATTAAACTGCGCATCCATCTGGCTCACATCAAATTCAGGTACGTCATCCAATCCCAAATAATGCTGTCTACCCCAGGAGTGATGCGAACATTGCAATACGGGTTTTACGCCAAGAGCCAACACAAAGTCCTCCAGATACGGAGCAAAGACACGAACCTCTTGACGGTGATGACGGCGGTATAGTCCAGGTGAAATACCAGCATATTGCTTAAATCGGCGGCCAAAATAATACTCGCTGCTAAATCCCACATTCTGTGCAATTTCATGGATGCGATCATCTGTGAGCTGCAATAGTTGCTTCGAGCGTTCAAGCCGAACCGCATTTACATATTCAAGCGGGAGTTTGCCCGTAATTTTTTTGAATTGCCGAGTGTAGCTGGCTCTGGTAAGACCAATATCTGCCGCGAGCTCATCCACGGTTATCGTCTGATCATAGTGGTCGCCAATATAACGAATTGAACTTTGAAGACGGGCACGATCATCGGGTACTTCTGTTTCGGGGGCACTCTGGCGAATTAAGGCACGGAACCACTCTTGGAAACGAAGCTGTACCTCCCATTGCTCCAGCCAATCGCCAGTGACCTGTTGACGCAGTATTTGTTCCAAGGCTTCCAGACAAGAACTCCACGGACTGAAGCTGAGTTGCATAAGAGGTAAAAATGTCGAAGAATCTGAACTTTGGAAAAGTTCCTGCTGCTCCTCCGTGTTTCTTCTAGACAAAGCGTTCGAAATATCTTCGCTTAACTCAGCCACCATCAGATCAAGCTTATAATACTGCAATTCACTTTCTGTCCAAGGCGAACCTTCTATTTTAACGGATGTTCCAGCCGGAACAAACATAATCATTCCTTTTTCCAAATGAGATTCCCGATCTGAGCAAACTATTGAACCCTTCCCAGACGTTACAACAAAAATAGCGTGTGAAGACGACGTTCTGTATAACAAACGTTTATCGATATGAGATTGATGGTGATCTACGTATTCCATATGCTGAAGTGAGCATAGCCAGGGCTTGGGGATCAGTTGTATTATCGTAGGGCACATGTTCATCGTCCTTAACTGAGAATTATTATCATTTAAAATAGTGTATACGAAAAAAGAAAGCTCTTCAACCCTGGCTGAAGAACTTTCTTTAAGTAATCGATTCAATTATGGAGTCAATTTTTCCAAGAGATCATCAATTTTCATGGAATTTGCTGTAATCGCACCTGATTGCCAATGTGATCTTTCCATAATATATACCTGATTGTTCTTAACGGCCGGAAGAGATTTCCACAATTTGCTGTCAAGTACCTTCAAGGCTTCCTTGTTCTCAGGAGAAGACCATTCACCATTGGAAGGGAACACAATAAGATGATCTGCATCAAGTTGCGGCACGGCCTCTTCAGACAGAATTTCCTGGTATTCTTCCATCTTGTTAACCAGAGGATGAGGTGTTAGGCCAAGCTCCGAATAAATAAATCCGGTGAACCGATTTTTCACACCGAACAGTGCCAGTGTATCATCGTTAACATTCAGTCGGACAACTGCGACAGTCTCGTCTCCAACCGCTTCCTGCAACTTCGCCTTAGCATCTGCAATCTTGGCCTTAAATGCCGCAGCAACTTCTTCACCCTTGTCCGGTTTCCCTACAACATCGGCAATGGTTTTCAAAATTTGATTCGAATCCTGCAGTACGCTCTCAGGCAGACGATATGTCGGTGCCACCTTGGAGTACATCTCATATTTCTCCATATCTACCCCACCATCTACAATGATGAGATCCGGATCATATTCCAACAAAGCTTCAATACTCCCCGTAGTATCAAATTGAGGAACATCCAGTCCTAAATAATCCTGTACACCCCACATCGGGTTATACCACTGCACTACAGGTGTAATATCAAGCGCCTTCAAATAATCTTCCACATATATTCCAGCAATCCGCTGTGGTTGAACCGGAATTGTCACATCTCCAAATTCATCCTGTACAACTCGTGTCGCAGGCTCTGTCTCGGTTCCAGAAGTATTTTCTCCAGAAGCCGCACTTTCAGTTGCAGTTGCAGGAGTCTGTTCCGCATTCGTAGCGGTATTTGTACTACATCCTGAAATAACCAGACCCATGAGCAGTAATGTAATCGTCCACCCTTTGAAACCTTTAACTAAACCTACCATGTTACCCTTCACCCCTATGTGATCTGTTGATGTAACCGTGAGAATATCTCACATATAATGATTATCATTCTCATCGATTGCTTAGGTGAATTGTACCTTATGCCTCAGCCGACCCACAATGTACATTTGATGCTGTTTTTTTATACAAACGAAAACAACCCTGTTGGTCCTCCCCCGCTTATCGCAGGGGCAACCTGCCTTGACGGTAACTTTCCAACAACTGATCCACAAAGAAATCGTTCGCCGTACCCTGTAACAATGCAGCACCAATTAAACCCATATCATCACTCACATACCCCGCTAACTCAGGTTCGCCGGTGAGAGCCAAGGTTTGTTTAAACGCCTGTTCCCTGCATGCGCGCAGCACCTCTTCTTCAGCTACCGCGGTATCTTGAGCCCATCGTACAAAAGCTTGCATCCACTCGTCAGCAAATGCAGAAGCATCCCTTTCATCCAAGTAAATTTCCACATCCAATCCTTCGAATGTCTGCTGGGTCAGAATCTGTCCCTCGTTAAGATCCAACAGTAGCTTCTCCACATCCGTTTTGCTCATTGATCTCTCCTCCAGTTCCTCGTCAAGTCAGATACATCTCTGGTATAACGAAACGTTTCATCATCTGCTTTGGATCGGCTGTAAAATGATCCAATTGAAGTTCCTCATATTCGCTAAGGATACTTTCAAAGATACCAGCGATCACACCACAATCTGCCAAAGCATTGTGCCTGTGAATTCCATCTGTATTCAGATCGTAATACCGAATCAGAAAATCTGTAGAAACGACCTCGTTAATCTCAGGATGAATGTAGGTGAACATCGCTTTTGTATCGAGCACCGGGTTGGTCAACATCGGAAGCCCATACTCATCACAATGCCGCTTCAAGATGGGTAGGTCATACTCATATCCAGCTTGTGTCACAAGAACGTTATCACCAATAAATTTCTGAAATTCCTGAAATGCTTCTACGAACGACGGAGCCTCCAACATTTCCTCATTCGAAATTCCTGTTAATTTCGCCACAGGTTCTGGTATTGGTTTGTTCGCGCGTGTTAGTGAAGAAAATGTTGTCTTGCATTGTTGACCTCTTTGGTAATGCATCGCACCAAATTGAGTCACACTCTCCACCACAGGATTAATGCCTGTACCTTCGAGATCAAATATGCAGTACATTCTATCCTGTAATGGAGATACGCTTAGATTTTCAATAAAGTATGTATCAGGCAAAAGCGTAATTTTCATCCGCCAACTCACTCCTCCCCACTATCATTCTGGCAAATGCATTTCTCATATATAACTCTGTCACTCCCACAATCGGGTGACCTGGACCAACTTGCGCGTTCCATCAAACTGCAATTTAAAAATATCCGGCATCGTAGTACTCTCCCAAAAGTCATACCCGTAGGAAGAATCATAGTGTTGTAAAATAAGTGTCATTACATCTCCATGGGTTCCGATGACTACCTTGTGACCCACATGTTTATCCAAAATTTTCTCAATTACCGCTACTGCCCTTGAGCGAGCCTGTTCACCAGACTCCCCACCTGAATACGCATACGTAGGATCACGGTACAACTGCTGCTTGGCTTCACGAAAATTAGCATGCTTCACATCTGAACTCGACAACTGGCGTTCACGCAAATCTTCCTCTGTCACCACAATTCCATCTGACCAATCTGCCAGAATCTGAATCGTATCTACCGCTCGCCTGTAGGGGCTAGAATAAAACAGTTGAATCTGCTCCCCATGGAGCAGACTGGCAACCGTTCCCGCATCTTGATGACCTTGCTCTGTCAGTCCACGCTCGCGTTCCTGTCCTTCAACATATCGAGACTCCGCATGTCTGACAAAATATAAAAACGTACTGGCCTCACTCATCATCCATCCGCCACCCCTTTTTTCTTCTCAATGACAATCAGGCAGGTACTGTCTGGCAAAGGCGCAGGCTCACCATTTTCCTTCATGAAGATCATTCGTTCTCCAAGTGCTTCCGTGTACCCCTCCTGGAGAAAATGTCGGAACGTAATCATCTCGGCTTGTTCACCCAGCGCTTCTCGAATACAGTTCTCATAGGCTGTCGGCGTGAATATACCGAACTGTTCCTGAATTTCATGCACGTATGCCTCTTCGCCCCACGTATAGGTGTAGAGAAACTCCATTGCATCGTTGATCGGCAATACGACCTCATTGTCTGAGACCCGCTCATATTGAATTGCACGTCCCTGAAAATCCTCTGCATACCGCTCCAGCCAGCGCATCCCATCCGGTTCCAGGAAACGAATCCGGCGCTTCTGCGCCTCCGGCTCACTCATGATCCCATCCCGAATCAGAATTCTTCCTCCAGGTGACAGCACACGGAATGAACTTCTCAGCGCTGCTACAACCGTATCGGAATTAAATCTTCGACCGTCCAGTTCAATATATGAATATAATTCATGCAGAATGGATGAAAAAATAACCGTATCCACTGTGCCCGGCTGCACATATTGCTCCAGTTGTAGGGCATCGCCCTTCATCACTTGCCAGCGATGTCCCTCACGTTGTTTTTTGCGTTCCAGCGCTTCAATGACATTGGCTGAGATATCGATACCAATCGGCTCCACTTCCGGTTTTTCCTGCTCAATCAGATCCAGCAGAATTCCTCCACCTGGACCAATATCCAGTACTCGTTTACCAACGATATAGTCGAGCAGTACTTTTTTGTAATCACCGGAGCTGTTCATATCGGACAAATACGTCTCTTCGTTGTGGAAACGATCATACGCATCCCGGCGTAATCCGAACAGGTCAAATAACAGCAGTACAGCCTTCTCGTATAACGGCGACTTCTCCGCTTCAATACAGAATGCAATCAGCTTCTCGGCAGCCGGAGAAAATTCGAAGGTCACGAATAATGTATCCGGCAGATCCGTATGACGTTCAATGCGATGGGTTAGATGGGGATAGACGATCTGCTCCCCTGCCACAATCTGTTCCCACGAATACTGTTCCAAATATTTTTCAATCATTCGTTTCTTGTAAATATTGAGCTTCTTGACGCCCTTATAGTCGTAATACATCGTATTCATCAATGGTTCAAAGCTGATATGGCGAACGATTTCAGATCGACTCTCCATGGATGTTGGATGCATTCTCTCGCTGCGAAGTGTCAACAGGAACACTTTCACCATCTCCTGCAACGAAAAATCCTGCATGGCCGACTCCACATACCATAATGTGCGATGAGCCAGCGGAGCCAGCGCCTGTTCTACATCCAGTTCCGTTTGGAGCCTGGCATAAGCCGTATCCATAGCTTCTCCTTGCCGAATGGATGAACTTCTTAAGCGGGATAACCGTTCCTTCACGCTCCAGTCCTCATGATTCGGTCCGGTGATAATCCAGCCTACAATTCGCTGTACCTCAGCCTGAACCTGATTCCATAACGCTCGATCAACGCCTGCAATAATGCACTCATTTAATGCCATCAGTATGGTGTGCAATTCATCTGTAGTAAGCCATCCTTTGACGATCAAGCCGTGAAGCGGAGCATTTTCGGCAAATGGAATCTCACCCCGTATGTATTGACCAATAAGTCCATGTGTAGCAATTAGAGTACGTATAATCTCATGCCTTGGAGTGTGTGTATTCAGCGCATCATGCTCGCTTATATCCGCATTGTTACTTAGAGCACCACTCGGAGAACCAAGTTGATATATACTCGTCTCCTTGGTCTTATCGATGTCATTATCCAGGTGCTCTGCCACTGCGTATAAGTCATATAACTGAGCGGACCCCACATTGTGTACAAACAAGTTAACGCCCTGCTTTTGCCATACCCGCCGTTGCTCCCGTGATCCGGCCTTCGCCGTCTCTGACCAGGTTAATACGTCTTCCAGAATTTCTCGCACCCAAAAAGAAACCTGAAGCTCCTCCAACACATGCAGTGTACGCTCGGTGTAGTCCAGTACTGGATTTGTTCCCTCAAGTTCGGCAATGGAATGAATGCGTTCGAGGTTAATATGGGGTTTCTCCGCTGCTGCCAGCAGTTGCAGCCATAGCTGCTGGGCTTCCGGCGTATTACCTGACTTGTATGATTGTATGGCCTTTAATGAATGCAGCATAAATATGTCCCCTCTCTTTCTCTACCCTTATATATAAAAATCATTAGATTCGTCTAACCGACGAATTCGTTCCTGAACAAACTTGAGCAGCTGTTCCACCTCTTGAGCGGGCAAATCCTCGTCAAGACGCGCGGCAGCAACTGGCAGCATCCAGGACTCTATTGCTTCACGTGTAATCCCGGAAAGTTGCATATAATGATGGATGTAAAATTCGACCAGCGATTCACGAGCCGTTTCAAACCCCATTCGTATAGCAGGATCTATATCTTCCGGCAATGTGGCACTCATTAATATTACCCAGCTTCGAGCCACATCACCCGCAGGATCACCCGACATACCAGTCATCCAATCAATGACCCAGTATTGATCGCCAGCCTCACTGAGCATAACATTATCAGGGTGAAAATCGCCATGACAGATCTGTTGCTGATCAGGCAATGTTGTTAAGTAAGAAAGGACTCGCGCTTGATCGTCCTCCGACAATAATTGAACATTGTGAATCGCTCCAGATAAAATCTGCTTCTGGGAGGGGAGTGTTCCTTCATCATCTCGCTCGCAATGAAGTCTGTAATGGCAGTCAGCCATTTTAAACGCCAGCTGCTCTAGTAACTCCGGTTGCTGAATGATAAGTGATAACAGGGTAATCCCCTGGATTCGCTCAAAAACGATGCCTGCTCGCGATGTAGTATGTTCTATTAAGGATACTGCCTGTGGGACGGGGAGTCCTTTTTTGAATGCCAACTCACTTATTCTAAATTCATTCTGGACGGCTTCGTGAGGAAAATCCATTCGATATAACTTCATAATGTGCTCGTTCGAATACGCATAGATTTCCGCAGTTCTTCCTTGACCGATTCGCTCCATATCTACCCTCCCTTTACTCGAACTCACTGCCTCTGATTTTGGAGAAAACCATACAATCGACCAGCGTACCTGTGCTGTCACGTCTCATCTTGCGCAGTACACCTTCCAGTGTATAACCCGCTCGTTCGGCTACTTTGGCACTTCGCACATTGCGGGCGTCACAGCGGATCTCCAGCCGATTCGCCCCCAGATGAGTAATGGCAAATTGCTCAATGCCTTTCACCGCTTCTGTCATCAAACCCTCACCAGTTCGCGATGTTCGAATCCAGTAACCGATCTCAAAACAGCGTGCATTCCAGTCAATACGATGTAACCCGCTGCTGCCTACGAATTCATCCGTATGTCTATCACGCAAATGTAACATCATGTCGGTACGTTCCAGATATTGCAACCTTGCTTTGCGAACAGTCACTTCAGACTCTTCCAATGAAGGGATTTTCTCGGCAAAAGGTAACCACAACCGTAGCTGCTCCGCACTCTCACGGACCGCTTCATTAACGGCTACGCCATCCCCCCACTGTGGTGCTCGAATCGAGAGGCGTTTCGTATGGAAGCTCTCGGGAATCGTTAGCATAATTGGATTAAATGAAGACGATTCTGTCATCGTTATACCTACTCCTCCACTTGAAAAATAGAATCAATGATCAACGGCAAATTATCTCTTACGGACACTGCACCGAATACTGAACGAGCGTGTACCCCCTGATCCCCAAATACCTCCATCATCAGATCCGAGAATCCATTCAGCACTTTATGATGCTCCTGATACGAAGCGGACGCATTAATGAATCCCTGCACTTTAACCACTCTCTTCACCCGATCCAGTGAACCCAACACATCTCGAACGACAGCAAGCACCTCCAGTCCAGCATTCCGGGCAAAATCATACCCCTGCTCTGTTGTGAAGTCTGATCCCAGTTTGCCGCGTTCGGAGGTATCCGGTCCTTTCCCGGATACATACATGATTCCATTCACAATAACGGCATTAGCGTATTTCGCTGCGGGGGCGCTTGCCTGTGGCAAAATGATCCCCAGTTCATTTAATCTCGCTTCAATCATCGTATATTCTCTCCCTCTTTTAGGGTCCTCACGGAACCCGATTCCTTGTATTCCTGCCTATAAACTCTTGGTGATACCTGAACGGTACGTTTGAACATCTTGCCAAAATGAGAGAAGTTACTGAATCCCGCAAGCCAGGCGATATCCGTAACGGATTCCTCACTTTCTCGCAGTAAACGTTGTGCTTCCTTTACCCGTAACAGATTCAGATAATCACTGAAGGTAAACCCCGTCGTTTGTTTGAACAATCGACTCAGATAATGCGGACTAATGCGAAACATGCCCGCCACCTCCGGTAATGTCAGTGGTTTCTGATAGTTCTCATTCAGGTGACGTACAACTGCCTGTGTCTTGGGATGAAGAACCGGCTCACGATCATCGGAGCTTAACCTGCCCAAGTGTTGATTACGATAGGCATGCAGCAACAATTCAATAGCCCGGTGACGGAGCAACAGGTTGCTTCCAGGTTGAGGACGAAGCATTTCATCCACCATTTCGCTAACCATCCGTTCTAGAACCTCAGTGACCTGTGAAGGAAACCTTACAATAGGAATGTCCCAGCAGAAGGGTTCCTTCAAGCCTTCAACTAACTCCGCGGAAATAGCTATGGCTGCAAAAAGCTCAGGCTTCAAATACAGCACCATCCGCTCATGGTCAGGCATACCGCTCTCCAATGTTTTATGAACCGTATTGCGGTCAACAAACACCAGATCACCAGCCTTTACCCGGTAGGTCCGGTCCTTAATGAAATAGATACGCTCACCAGACAACAGGTAATATAACTCATAATGATCATGCAGATGGTCATCCGTCATCGAGAAATATCCAATGCGACGATCATATTCGATGTGCAGTAAATCCGAGGGATCATGAAAATCTGCACTGAAAGGTTCTGTCATATCGCCCTCTCTCCTTTCCATAAATTATAGCAAAATATGCGGCATTTGAGAGCGGTTACGCATAAAATGCGGCGAAAGAAGTACTCCCTTGTTATAGTCTAGAGCTATATTCAAGGAGGCGATAGACATGAGTAACAAGAAACGTTATGTATTAGTTGGAACCGGCGGCCGCGCCGAATTTTTTTATGGTGCTTTGACCCGGGATTACAAGGATACATCCGAGCTTGTCGGCTTTTGTGATATAAATCAAGTCCGCATGAACTACGCGAATCAACTATTGAAGGAAAAGTACGAGTATCCTGAGGTACCCACTTATCCTGCAGATCAGTTTGATCAGATGATTGAGAACGAGAAGCCTGACTATGTCATCGTAACGAGTGTTGACCGCACCCATCACAAGTACATCATTCGTGCGATGGAACTGGGTTGTGACGTTGTCACCGAAAAACCGATGACCATCGATGAGGAGAAATGTCAGGAGATTCTGGATGCTGTCAAGCGGACTGGCCAGAACGTAAGAGTCACCTTTAACTACCGTTATGCACCGCACCATACTAAGATTCGAGAACTCATTCTGAATGATACCATCGGGAAAGTCACTTCCGTTCACTTTGAATGGCTGCTGAATACTCGCCACGGGGCAGATTATTTCCGCCGTTGGCATCGGGACAAGCGTAATAGCGGCGGATTACTCGTGCACAAATCCACCCATCACTTCGATTTGGTGAATTTCTGGATTGGCTCGCAACCGGATACCGTGTTTGCATTTGGTGATCTGATGTATTACGGCAGAGAAAACGCAGAAGAACGCGGTGTAACGCAATTCTACAACCGGGCAACCGGCAACCCGATCGCAAAGGATGACCCTTTTGCACTGCATTTGGATTCAGACGCACATATGAAGTCCATGTATCTGGATGCCGAATCGGAAGATGGTTACCAGCGCGATCAGAGTGTATTTGGGGATGGCATCAACATTGAGGATACAATGGGTGTTCTTGTGAAGTATCGGAACAAAGCCATTCTGACCTACTCCCTCGTTGCCTACCAGCCATGGGAGGGTTATCGCATTGCCATTAATGGCACCAAAGGCCGGATTGAAATGAACATTGTGGAGCAATCCTATGTCAATTCATTGGGTGACAAAAGTAAAGAAGGTGCTTTAATCGGTAAAACGTTGCGGGTTCTTCCAATGTTTGATGCGCCATATGAGGTTGAAGTGGAAGAGAAAGCAGGTGGACATGGCGGAGGTGACCCGGTTCTGCTGAATGATCTGTTTGGAGAGCCTGTTGAAGATCCGTTCCATCGCGCTGCTAACCACGTGGACGGTGCCAGATCCATTCTGACGGGTATTGCTGCCAATCGCGCCATCGC
Source organism: Paenibacillus sp. FSL H8-0283 (assembly GCF_045040675.1). Classification (NCBI taxonomy): domain Bacteria; kingdom Bacillati; phylum Bacillota; class Bacilli; order Caryophanales; family Paenibacillaceae; genus Paenibacillus; species Paenibacillus sp. FSL H8-0283. The sequence continues at coordinate 2,819,208 of NZ_CP150295.1, read as the reverse complement.
GACGGGTTTGCCTGTCAACGTCAATAATCTGGTTCGTTTCTAAGTCCCCCAGGTCTGCACTACATTATTAATTTCATTTAAAGGCTGCGCATATCACGCAGTCTTTTTTATATTATTGTGCCTAATCTGCAAGTCGACTCGGTAAAAACCTTGTCTCTGAAGCTACGAAAACTGAACCTTTTGAGGTGAGTTACAATCCTCCGGGATTTGCAGAGTTCTCCAAGTTAGCTCAGAAGACAAATCAAGAGATCGGATTTGGACGAAAAAGTGTGGAGCAAGCTGTCTCCGACTTCTATAACGGGACCGTTCGTATTTTTGAATTGAATCAATAACCAGAAACCAGACACTGTGAGGAGGAACATATGACAGAAGAGTTACTGAATCGGCTGCGCAACATTTCGATTATGGATCAAGTTCAGCCAGTTAAACCGGAAGATCAGCAGTTATTACAAGAATGGCATGCGTCGGGTATCCGGTTTGCGGCATCAGGCGGACAACTGGAAGCTACGTATTATGCAGCGGTGGGGAATTTGCTTGCTTGTATCCTGCCCATGGGAGACAGCGATCCTATTTTACAAGAAGGTGGCATCTATCTGGGTTGTTGGTTAGAGAGTACAGGTACCATCAATGCGGAGCTGCTGTCTCGCCTGCTTCCATCTGTGTCCGAAACAACGTACCTCGCATTTGCCAAGCAGCAAAGAGATGATGGATTGCTCCCGTATAAACTCACGGCAAACGGACCCTCTTTCCGGCAAATCCAGTTGGTCACTCCGCTGGCACGCAGTGTATGGAACCACTATCAGCTTCATATCAATCATGGCAAGCAGTCGCCTTTCCTGAACACGATGTATAAGGCTATGGTTCGTTACGATGAGTGGATTGCCCACAACCGTAATACCCGAGGAACTGGCTGTGTAGAGGCCTTCAGTACGTTTGACACCGGACATGACTTATCCCCGCGATTCTGGCATGTTCCGGATACACCTTATATGAATGATGCTTCTGCCTATCACCCGGATTCTCCGATTCTGCCTTTTCTGGCACCTGATCTGACTGCCAATATCTATTGTCAGCGCATGTATCTGTCCCGTATGGCTGAAGAACTGGGAGAATCGGGAACGGATTGGAAAGCAAAAGCCGAGTCTAGCCTGGAAAGTCTTTTCCGTTATTGTTACGACGAACAGGATATGTTCTTCTATGATCGGGATCGTAATGACGAATTGGTCAGAGTCCAATCTGATGTGTTGCTCCGCGTAATGGCCTGCGAGGTGGGTGACCGTGAATTGTTCGATAACCTACTGCGTCGGTACCTGTTGAATACAAGCAAGTTTTTCGCTAAATACCCGTTTACATCGATTTCAATGGATGATCCCAGATTTGATCCCTTTTCCTCCTATAACAGCTGGGGAGGGGCATCCAATTTCCTGAGTCTGATTCGGGCGCCACACGCATTCGAGTATCATCATCGATATGTGGAGCTAACCTGGGTAATGCAGCCTATCTTGTCCGCCCTATCCAAAGATAAGCGATTTGGTCAGGTACTAAGCCCATGGACCGGAGAACAAGGTTTTACCGAGACGTACTCACCCTCCATCCTCTGTCTCCTCGATTATGTGGAGCGACTATGCGGAATTATGCCTGTTGGATCGAATCAGCTCTGGTTTACCGGACTGCTCCCCATCGACATAGATCATGGTGAGATCGTATCTGGCAACACGGCTTATAGCCGAAAAGTCAACAAAGTAGGATATGAATTGGTCAACACGCCTGATCGCATGACGGTATATCTGGAAGGCAAGGTTCATCTGGATGGCCCGTCAGGGATTCGACTGGTGACGGATCATAGTGGACATCTGGAAGGCGTTATTGGAATGAGCGTTCGCACAGTCGAGGGAGAGCTCTTCTATCAAGGAGAGCGCATTCCGATTCGGGTCAAAGGAAATGAAATGCAGCGTTACGCTGATGGAAGTTTGAGCACCGAACGCGATATTGGCATCATCCATCCTACGTATCGATAATTTGTTTGTATGCAAAAAAGCGCAAGTTGCCGAGGTATACTTCCCCTGCACTTGCGCTTTTCCCCTTTGCGCGTTTATATTCCTTTATTTCTTATTCATAAGGACACAAGATTTAGAAATTGACTACCACTGCGGAAATCATTCTCTCTCTGGTTACAGAGGAGATGAGTTTCACCTTACACCTTCCGGTTCCACGCCGGGTGACGATAAAATTCAATCGTATCAATATAATTTACCGTGAACTGCTGTTCCACATCCGACAGGTTCAACAGTTTTCGGTCGATTTGCTTCATCCCCATGACCACATCATGCCTTAGCAGGTCCATCGCAATTTTGCCTACAAATCCGCCTTCCATCTCCTTATGCTTGGCACGGAACTCTTCATTGTAGATCAGTTCAGGCGTGAATGCCGCTTCAACGAAAGCATTAACGAGCGTAAGCTCATTGCCCTCGATCTGCACTGCCATATAATAATTGCCACGCTCATCCTTAATGAGGTCTTTATACATCTCTACGATCATGTGAATCACTCCTCTATTATAAAAGAAACCCCGTTAGCCTTAACGAACATGGGCTATCAAACGTACACCTTCCTACCCCGTTCCTTCATATACTAGGTACAAATGGCGAACGGAGGAATACTTATGAGCTGGCAGCATCTCCATACTGGAAAAACACTTCAGCAGCGTCTGGCAGAACTCCAGGGGCACCTTGCAGAACTGAATACTCCACTCTCCGGGTTGGAACCGGGACGTATTCGTCGTGTCTATCCAAGGCAGTTTATCAAAGTAAACCGGCAGTTATTCATTCCACTTAGTCTGAATTCCATTCGGGTATTCGATATTCCTCGAACACGGCGAGGCGTCAGAGTGGGAATCCGTACGACTTTCCCTTCCAGGAATGCATTTAACAATATCAGACTTGTGGGCGTGGGACTGGATTATCTTGAACTCCAGGGAAAAGGCAGAGTCCCTTCCCGTATATTATTTCCTCTTTCCAGCGTCGAGTCGATCTATCGGCCAACCGCCGGAAGAAAAAAACTGAAACGGCCGTGTACCCGGAAGTAAAGCTGGTTCTTTTCGCAAGCCATACAATGGTTCCCAAATGTCTGCATACGGGTGCTCCCTTCCAATATATAATTATAACCCATGCAACCACTTATCTGCTGAAGAATCATTTTATGTCAAAAAGCGGTGAGAACAGAACTGCTTCTGTATCTCACCGCTCAGCCAGTTACGGATCAAGCTGACCCTTCACATGTGTACATCAGATGCCTGTCCATACGTCCTTGGCATAACGACCTTCCTGCTGAAGCTGATTAAGCCAATCTTCTGCTTCCTTCGCGGATTTGCCATGAATATCAGCGTATGCCTGCTGGAGTGTGGCTTCCACATCAGGTGCCATCTTGCTGCCATCACCGCAGATATACAGATGCGCTCCCTCTTCAAACAAAGGAATCAGATGACGGGCATCGTCTCTCATCAGATGCTGTACATAACATTTCTCCTCCCCGTCTACACGGGAGAAGGCCGTATGAAGCTTCACAAGCCCTTCTTGCTGGGCTGCTTCCAATTCATTTTTGTACAGATAATCATGCTCGGGATTCCGGCATCCAAAGTACAGGTGGGCTTCGCCAACCTCACGACCTTGTTCCTTCAATACGTGCCTTGCCTGCAAGAAACCTCGGAATGGAGCAACACCTGTACCCGGACCTACCATGATAACGGGAACCTGTGCATCCTCCGGCAGTTGGAAGCCGGATTCCGGTGTCCGCGTGAACATGACGATCTCGTCACCCGGTTTCAGGTTTGCCAGATAGTTGGACGCAATGCCTTTGTATTCTCCCTGTCCACTCCATGCTGGGGCGCGCACAACACTGACCGTAATACTCGCTTGATCGGGCTGAACACGCGGTGAACTGGAGATCGAATAATATCTGGCTTTTAGTGAAGGCAATAATTCAAGGAAACGCTCAAACGGCAGTTCACATGCCTCATATTTCACCAGATAATCCAGCATGGAGATCCGTTTATTCCGCACTTCATCCATATACACAGATTCATCCAGCAGCGCTTCAAGTTCTTTCTTATGCGGTGGACATACGGTGTATGCTGCCATTTCTCTCAACTGCGCACGAGTTGCCGCCTCCTGAAGCTCAACGCTATGACTGAGCAGATCATAGAGGTTCACTGGTTGTTGCAGCGGCAGATGCGCGGCACTCCGACCGGATGCATCCAGAACAAGATGCTCCGTTCCGGTGAATCCATAACGACGCAATACAAGTTCCACAAGTTCCGGTGGATTCTGTGGCAGAATGCCCAGATGATCCCCTTCCTTGTAGGTTATGCCTTCAGGCAATTTAATCTCCAGGTGACGTGTGCTTCGTTCACTGCCCGCGTCGTGAAGCTCTCTGTTCTCAAGTACTTCTGCCACATGGGCATCATACGTATCCGCAAGCGGTGTTACGGCGAGCCCACTGACAAACTGTACAGATAGGGAACTGCGTTCGCTATTGGAGCTTGTGTTCAGTTTCAGTCCCATCGTTCGTGCGAGATCTGGCCATAATTGCTCTGTCCAATCCCCCACCTGTTTCTCGAAATCTCCACTGGCATCGGACTCACCCAGCGGTGATAACCGCTCTGCTCCTCTGGAAGATAACTGTTCATCTATTAAACGCGGAATACGCTGATAGGTGCTGGCCCAGTTGTGGTCACCGCATCCAAGAACGGCGAAACGCACACCCTTGAATTCATTCGCATCTGCATGTTCGATCCACTCGACAAACATCTTGGCATTACTTGGCGGCTGACCATTATAGGATGCACTGACAATAATGACGGCACCCTCCTTTGGCAGTTTGCCAACACGATCATCCAGCGTAGCAACCTCACTCCGGAAACCCTGATATCTGGCGGTATCTGCAATTTCACGTGCAATGCCTTCAGCGGTACCCAGATTGGAACCGTACAGAACAAGCATCGGTGTGTGGTGGGCATTGGCTGCATCCGGCTCCGTTCTTTTGGCAACCGGCTTTGGTTCTTCAACCGCTACACCCGGAACGGCCATGACTGGCTGCCCGCCACGCGCACGTACACGAATTGTGAAGTTATCCGGTTTGAGCGTCAGCGTTTCTTTCACTTTTAACTGATAATCAGAATGATCTATGAAGTCAAAATGCTTCAACACCATGCCCAGTACCAGCGTTGCTTCCTGAAGTGCAAACTGCTGACCAATACAGGCCCGTTGACCATTACCAAAAGGTTTATAGGCATCATGCGGCACTTTGCTCGGATCTTCGAACCGTTCCGGGCGGAATTCCTCTACGTCGTCTCCCCATGCTTCGCGGTCACGATGCAGCTTGGGAATAAGTACACTGACACTGTCTCCTTTTTGCAAAGGATATTGACCCGCAAGTACCGTGTCCTCTTTTGCATACAGGGAAAATGCCGGGGCCGTAGGCCATAACCGCAGTGCTTCATTCAAAACCATGCGAACATACTTCAGATTGCGAACCTGGTTGTACGTGGGAACCGGATCTTTCAGAATCTGATCCACCTCAGCTTGTGCTTTAGCCAGCGTATCCGGATTCTTCATCAGATAATAAACGGCGAAGGATAACAGTCCACTTGTGGTCTCATGTCCAGCAATCAGGAATGTAATAATCTGATAACGGATGTTCTCATCATCCAGCGTTTCTCCTGTTTCCGGGTCCTTGCCGCTGAGCATGTGGGACAACAGATCATCTGCGCCTTCCTGCGGTTTCTCTTTGCGCTCGGCAATAATGTGATCCACCAAAGAGAACATGGAACGGATATCCTGTTCAAACTGTTTCTTTTTGGTGATCATCAGCTTGTCTTGCAGACGCAGTCGTTGCAATGAACTCATGGATTCATCCAACGCACGAACCATACTCGTAATGAATGGATGTGGTTCTTCCCGATAGAAGCTGTTAAACCGATAGTTGAACCCACACAGACCAATCGTGTCGAGCGTAAGACGTGTCATATCATCCGGAACGTTAACCGTCTCATCCGGGTTCAATCGTGACCATTTCTGAACCAGCTGCACAGCCAGATCAATCATTTTGTTGTGATATCCCTGCATCGCACGTTGACTGAAACTTGGCAGCAGTACGTTATGGGCTTTTTTCCAATTCGGCTCCTCGGTCCAACTCGTAAATAGTCCATCTCCTGCAAAAGCACGAACCTTCGCAAGGGGTGCCCAAACACGTTTGTCGAATTTGGATTCATCTGTTACCTCGGCGACCAGTTCGTGACCGGAAATATACAATTCACTTCGTCCGGGGTACTCCATACGAAAGATCGGTCCGTATTCTTCAGCCAGTTTCACCAAGGATTGCACCGGCTCTTCAAAGTTCAATTGCGGCAAATTGCCCAGTGGGCCAAATGTTTTTGGTTGAGGCACTGAAATTGGTGGCATGACACTCACTCCTTCTTTCCAAGTTAAGAGTTCTACAACTAAAAAATAATGACTTGATTTACAGACGCGATTACACTTACTCTTCAGATCAACAGATTCAAGTTATTTTTTGCAAATTTTCATATTTCATCCAGATAACGATAAAACCACAATAGAACTAACTGACCAAAATGGTATATTGGTCATTTTTGATTAAAAAAAATGGAGCCCTTCGTTATCTTCTTTTACCCTAACATTTCCAGTTCTAATCTTCAACAGTCCCAAAGTCATAGGACCTCAGGACAGGGATTAAGGTATAATTATGAATTCTTTAACAGAACCTGAATAACAGACTCCATCTCTAATGGAGCTACTGTCGTTTCATAACGGCCATGGACGTTCCCACTACGGTCAATCAGGAATTTGGTGAAATTCCATTTGATGCCGTCACCTTGATACAATTCTGGATGCTTCTCTTTCACAAAGGTGTCCATCCACTCTCCTTCCTTCGTGTCCAGATCATAACCTTGAAATGGCGCTTCTGTAGTCAGATAACGAAACACAGGATGCATCGATTGCCCAACGACCTCAACCTTCTCCAAAATCGGAAAGGATATCTGAAACTGACTTCTGCAATACTCAGCTACCTCAGCGCTACTACCAGGTTCTTTGTCGTTAAACTGGTTGCACGGGAACGCCAGAATCTCCAGCCCCTGATCACGATATTTCTCATACATCTGCTGAAGTTCACTGAATTGCCGGGAGTAGCTGCACCGACTTGCTGTATTCACAATAAGTAGCACCTTCCCTTTAAAAGCAGAAAAATCACCCTTGTGTTTATCCATAAACGGAACTTGGTAAGAAAATATACTCATCTGTATTCATCCTCCTCTTTCTCTTTTGTATCTCATATGAACTCTCTCTTGAGATGGATTATACACCTCCATTATTAATAGGTGAAATATATAATAAATATAATTTTAATAGTTTTTAACTATAGTATACAAAATAAAAAACTGCCCTTAGCAGTCACACACTGCATCTCGGACAGTTATCAAAATCATGATGTGCCATCACGCTAAACACATCGTTAACCCATAATTAAACCATATACAATGCCTGGTCCGTGTACCCCAATGGTTAAATCATTTTCAATATCGGAAGAGCGGCTTGGCCCGGAAATAAAGTGGATGCCTGCTGGAAGATTCTCTCTCCCCGCTTCGTCAAATCGATCCAGCGTCTCACCCAGTCTGGTGTACAGTCGATCTACTGGAATAATGATGATGAGTACCGTAGGCAGTAGACTGACTGAACGACCTTTTTCAGGTGAAGAAAGCACAGTAACCGAGCCTGTGTATGCTGTTGCATAATCCGCCATGACCACACCGATATCAGCCTCAGCTGCCCGAGCCTTCCAGTTCTCATCCGCCTGACTATTCCACACTGAGATCTGTACATCCGGAAGTTGCTCTTCCAATCCGAGATCCTGTAACGCCTGTTCATTCTGACGAATGATATATCTGGCACTCAGTTCATGAGATTTGTTGGCAATAAATTGAGATACTTCTTCCATGTTCTGAACCCGGGCGATGTGTGCGCCTACACTCACAAAGTTATCCGTAAATGCTTGAATACGCTTCTCTTCATCCCATTCCAGCTCAGTCCAAAAGTCGGGTGCTCCCCGAAAAGGTTGGGTCGGCGCATGGCGTTGCCTTGGTCTCCTCAATTTCGAAGCAATATCATTCATGAACTGCTCCTGTTTCTCCATGGACTTCTTCTCCAATTGCGCGAGCCATTGCTGATGTTCAGTGACCATGCTTATCCTCCCCTTCTTCTCGTTCACGAATAATCTGCTCCATACGACTGCGAACGGAAGAATCCATGGCCGATTGCTTCTGGTTCAGTTCCTGATCCAGCTTGTTCCATTGTTGCCGGAAGGATTTCTTGGCGAGGCTTGGCGCAACCCGATAATTGTTCCAGCCTTTAAGTGGACCCAATTTGAGTGAAATGCCGTTGTTGCGTACAACTGCCTTCTGCCCGATCTGTCCGAGACGTATGGCCGCACTGAAACGTTTGGAATTGGATACAACAGCGGCAAATCCCTTCATGCCCATGCTTTCCATTTTGTTTCCATGGCCGTCTTCCACTTTACGCCTACGTAAATAAACGAGCATATCATGCAATGGAATTTTAACTGGACATGCTTCATAACAGGCTCCGCACAGACTCGAAGCACCCGCAATATCGTTCCATTCATCAATGTTGCCATTAAGTGCAGGAGTCAGTACTGCGCCAATCGGACCACTGTATGTTCCACCGTAGGCATGACCTCCAATATGACGATATACCGGGCAAGCATTCAGACAAGCACCACAGCGAATACAATTCAGCAACTCCTGGAATTCAGGATCACCGAGCTGTAAGGATCGACCGTTGTCCACGATAATAATGTGCATTTCATCCGGTCCATCCGCATCCGCTGTGCGGCGAGGACCTGTGATGCCTGACATGTACATCGTTAATTTCTGACCTGTTGCGGAGCGTGGCAACAAGGTTGCCATGACCTCCAGATCCGTCCACGACGGGATGATCCGCTCCATGCCCATCAGTGTAATCTGCGTTTTTGGAACAGTGGATACCATACGGGCATTGCCTTCATTTTCGAACAAAACCATGGAACCTGTCTCTGCAATCGCAAAATTGCAGCCGGTCATGCCGATATCTGCTTCGAGGAACTTCTCACGCAGCTTTTTGCGAACAAATCCGGCAAGTACCGTTGTGTCCGGCTCCAGAATTTCACCCGCTTCCTTCGATAACAACTCTGCAATCTGGTAGCGGTTCTTATGGATGGCTGGAATGACAATATGAGAAGGGGCTTCACCTGCCAACTGTATGATGTATTCACCCAGATCGGTCTCAATGGCTTCAATGCCCGCCGACTCCAATACATGATTCAGGTGCACTTCCTCCGACACCATCGATTTGGACTTCACCACCGTAGAAGCCTGCTTGTGCGCCGCAATATCCAGCGCAATCGCCGCTGCTTCCACCGATGTATCTGCAAAATGAATATGAACCCCGTTCGCACGGGCGTTATTAACAAATTCATTCAGGTAATAATCCAGATACGCAATCGTATGCAGACGAATCTGACGGCCACGCTCCCGCCATTCATCCCAATTCCCATGTTCTTCTGAGGCAGATTTCTTCCCGTTACGCAAACGTTCTGTCGTGAATTTGACTGCTTTTCGCAGAAAATCATCATTCAAGGCCAGTCCGGCACGTTCTTTGACCGTAGTATCCATAACTCCCGGTTGGCTCATCCTGTTCGCACCCCCTCATACAGTAGTTCCGCCAGATGCATCACACGCACCGGTTCATTCCGATAACGCAGATTACCTGCGATATTCATCAGACAGGCCATGTCCAGCCCCACCAATACTTCGGCTTGTGTCTCTTTGACATGATCGACCTTCTCCGTCACCATCGCTCCTGAAATATCGGACATTTTGATGGCAAACGTGCCCCCGAACCCGCAGCAATCCTCAGCAAATGGGAGCGGAACCAATTCCAGACCTTTTACTTGAGAGAGTAGCGCCATCGGCTCATCCTTCACACCAAGCAGACGGCTGCCATGACAGGATGGATGATAGGTTACTTTGTGCGGAAAATGTGCGCCCAGATCGGTTATCCCGAGTACCTGAACGAGGAATTGAGTAAACTCATAAGCTTTGGCTTCCAATCGTTTTGCCTTCTCCAACCATACTGGTTCATCCGCGAACAGCTCGGGATAATGATGAATCATATACGTACACGATCCGGATGGACAGACTACAAAATCACTGTCATCAAACGCTTCAAGAATGGTCTTGGCCGCTACCCGAGTCTCATCCCAGTACCCGCTATTGTAGGAAGGCTGACCGCAGCAGGTCTGCACCGGCGGGAAATCCAGCCGAACGCCATGAGCGGCGAGCAATCTGACCATGGCCTCCCCCACTCGGGGATAGATGGCATCGCTGAGGCAGGTAATGAATAAGGAGACCTTCATAATTACACGCTCCTATTAACTGATTAGTAGATGAATTGACTAAGAATATTTACACTGGACACTCCGTTTCGTGTAAATGTTTAGTTCATTTTATATAGATAAAATCTGAAAGATTAAACCGTGATGATACCAATATCGTATCCGCTCAAACGTTCTGTCTGTTCAGCCTCCAATGGCTGATCGGTAACGATCATATGGACTGCATTTAACCCGGATACTCGGGCAAAAGCACGTACACCAAATTTACTGGCATCTGCAAGTAAGATGACTTGATCTGATATGCCAACCATCTTCTGCTTCAGCCTTGCCTGGAGTTCATTGGATTCACTGATTCCGCCACCTTCGAGATGTACACCTTTGCACGACATAAACATTTTATCCACGTGATACGTTTCCAAAGAACGCTCCGCCAGCGGCCCAACAAAAGATAACGAGCGCGATGCCAGCTGGCCCCCTGTTGAGATGACCTCAACCTTGTCACGGTTGCTGAGTTCAGTAGCGATTTGGATCGAGTTGGTTAAGACCGTCAGCGGAAAATCCGGCATGTTCGCTGCCATATAACCTGCCGTTGTGCTCGCATCCAACAGAATGCGATCACCCGGATTAATCATCGTCAGAGCCGCTTGTGCAATCCGCTTTTTCTCTTCCGCATGGGTTGTCTCCCTGATCCGGTAAGGGATCTCCGGTTGATCTTCCTTCACACTCACTGCACCACCGTGAGATCGGCGTAGTCGTCCTGCGTGTTCCAGCCGATCCAGGTCACGCCGGATGGTTTCCTCCGTCACCCGGCAGCGCTCACTAAGCTCGGATACACGCATACTGCCCTTTACATTCACCATCTCCACAATCCGGTCATACCGCTCGGCTGCCAGCATGTTACACCTCACTCCCCGCTTGTGAATTAGATGAAGCCGTCACACGCAGAAATCTGCCATAAGCATCTTCCCAGATTGACCTGTCCTGCGGCTCATACACAGTTACCGGAAATGAATCACGAATGGCCTTACGCGCTTCCCAGATATCTTTAAAAGCTCCGCTCGCCATCCATTGCACAGCCATATTCCCGATGGCACTTCCCTCTGCTGGACCCGCCCATACCGGCTTACCAATGGAATTTGCAGTCCACTGACATAACAGGCGGTTCTGGATGCCTCCACCGACCATATGCAATCCGTTGAACGCCTGACCCGACAATTGCTCCGTCCATTCCAGAACTCTTCTATACTTCAATGCAAGACTCTCCAGAATTGCCCGGGCAATAGCCCCCTGATCCTCTGGTACCACTTGCCCTGTATCACGGCAATACTGACGTATACGGGTCGTCATATCTCCTGCTGGCATGAATAGTTCATCATCCGGATCAAACAAACTGGCAAATGGAGGTGCTTGTTCCGCCTGCGCCAATAACGCATCATAGCTAATTCCCTGCCCCTGGCGCTCCCACTCGCGCATGCTTTCCTGCAAAATCCATAAACCCATAATGTTCTTCAGCAGACGGAATGTTCCGCCCGCCCCGCCTTCATTCGTGAAGTTCAAGGCCAGACTCTCGGTACTAATTGCAGGATGATCTATCTCCGTACCCATCAGGGACCAGGTTCCACAGCTCAGATAAGCAAATGAACGTTCCGTTGCAGGAACAGCCACAACGGCTGAACCCGTATCATGCTCCGCAACAGCGATCACGGGAATCGGGGACAATCCCAGATCGTTACAGATACTGCTTCGCAATTGTCCAACACGGGTACCTGGCAGCACGGCTTTACCAAACAGTTTCTCCGAAATACGAATATGCGCCAGCAACTCACTATCCCACTGCCCCGCTGATGGATTGTATAATTGTGTTGTGGTTGCATTGGTGAACTCATTCACCGCTTCCCCTGTCAGGAAATAACGTAGCAAATCCGGAATCATGAGAAAACGCTCTGCTTCATGAAGCAACGGGGAACCGCTGCGTTGAAGCGTTGCCAATTGATACAGGGTATTAAAGCTAAGAAACTGTATCCCTGTACGTTCGAAGATTCGCTGAGAGCTCAGCTCTTGGCGTACCTGATCCATCATGCCGTTAAACTGTGTATCACGGTAATGATACGGGTTACCAAGCAACTCACCATTACTGCCAAGCAAACCAAAATCAACGCCCCAGGAATCGATCCCCAGGCTCTCCGGCTGTTCTCCCTGCTGTTTCACAAGGGTAAGCCCCTGCAACAATTCATGATGCAATCGCAGAATATCCCAGTGCATCCGCTCGCCAATCTTCACTGGTTCATTCTTGAACCGATGAATTTCGCTTGTTTCGATCCCTCGATCATTCAGATGTCCCAGTAGCGCTCTCCCGCTCCCAGCGCCCAAATCATAAGCCAGCACACTCACCGCGCTTCACCAACCTTTCGAACCCATCCTATTTTCCAAACGGTATCCCTTGATTCAGACCGTAACTCTGTACTTTATTCTGTATTTATTGTTTGTTTGTTTTTGTTTAATACTGTTTTACTTTATTTTACGAGTATATCACCAATGTAAGCGTTTGAATACCCTTCAGTTTTTCTTTCTTTTGGGTATACCAAAAACGACTCTCTCCCAGCTGGGAGGAGCCGCAGTTCTTTTTTTACGTATAAAATTGACCTTTGCTTTCCCCCGACTGGGGTTGTACATCTCTCTCAAAATGCTTGAAACGTGTCCCCTGATACGTCAGCATCCCTCGATCATTTTCCACCATCATACCATAATGGTTTCCGCCAACAATCAGTTCAGTGCGCTCCCCATTGTCGAATTCAAATGTAACATAATACCGGGTAGTCGCACTGCTATCGCCGCTTCCACCTGAGACTTCCGTTCGTTTGGCTACCACTGTTGAGTGCAGGGTTAACAAGGCTGCCGCGTTATTTGACATCCCTGAGCGTATGCCTGAAATAATAACAAAAACAATGACTCCCGCAATGATGAGAAATATGGCGCCAATGAAAATCGAAGCAAATGCATTCATTGTAGCAAACTCATTAAATCCCGAAAAAAAACCACCCTGATTGCCTTCAAAACCTGGAACTCCATTCATGTCGTCAAACACACCAAAGCCGTCTACGCTTAATCGGCCCATCGATGAGGACACGCTCGTTAACGCCATTCATCATCGTTCCTTTCCCCTTGCAAAAATAAGATGCACCGCCCCCCACGCAAGGAAGGCGGTGCATGCAGACAACCCGTTCTGCCTTGTCCATATACTATATGAACCAGATCAGGAATACAGACGTTCAAGTTCGTCGACCAGACTGCCGACATAAGCAACCGCAGAGCGAATCGGCTCAGGTCCGGACATATCCACACCCGCAAGCTTCATTAACTCCTGTGGTGTGAGACTTCCACCAGCTTTGAGTGCATCAAGCCAGCGATCTACCGCAGGCTGTCCTTCTTCACGAATCTGCTGTGCAGCCGCTGTGGAAGCCGTCAAGCCTGCCGCATAGGTATACGGATATAGTCCCATATAATAATGAGGCTGTCTCATCCACGTGAGCTTGGCCCCTTCATCAATTACCAGATCAGGTCCCCAGAATTCGGAAAGGATGTCTCCCTTGAGTTGACTTAACGTCTTCGCCGTAATGGGCTCATCATTGGTTGCGCGTGCGTACACCCTGCGCTGTAATTCACCTTCCAGCAGATGTGTAACGAAGTTATGGTAATACGTGTTCAACAATTGCAAAATGACCCAGCGACGCATTCTCGGATTATCGGAACGCTTCAATAGATGATCGGCCAGAAGCATTTCATTCATGGTCGACGGCGCCTCAATGAAATAAAGAGATGGCCGTGTATTCGTGAGCCGTTGGTAACGTCCCGCAAGCATGAAGTGGCCTGCGTGCCCCACTTCATGGGCAAGTGTAAATGCTCCGCGCATATTGTTCGCCCATGAAATTAAGATATAAGAGTGTGAACCATATATAGAGGAGCAAAATGCCCCTGTGGATTTGCCTGCGTTATCTGCGTAATCCACCCAGCGATCACTGAATGCGCGCTCTACGATCTCGCCGTACTCCGGCCCAAGCACATCAAGTGCTTCTCGAATGAGTATGCACGCCTCATCATATGTAATGGCAGGGCTAAATTCAGGATCAAGCGGCGCCTTCAGATCACAAAACATCAGTTTGTCCAGACCCAGCTCACGTTTCTTGAGAGCCGCCAGTCTGCGCATATGAGGTGCGAGTTCCTGCTGGATAATATCCAGAATATTATTGTACATCTCTTTGCTCACTTGCTGTGGGCTGAGAAGCATATCTGTAACATCGTCGTAACCACGCAGCCTGGATAAAACAACCTGTTTCTTCACTTCGGTTGCATAACCTTCTGCGAACGTATTTTTGTAATCATTTAATGTCGAGCTGAATGCAGCATAAGCAGAACGGCGCAGCTTTGTATCAGACGACATCTCATAATTATTTTCATAGAATGACCAGGACAGTGGACGATTATTGTCCTCTCCATCAAGAGCATCGTCAAACGTCATGTCTGCCAGTTTACCGCGCAGATAGATACGATATGGCGAATCCAGTACCTCTCCTAATGAAGCGAGTACCTTCTCGGTCTCAGGCGTAAGCCGATGTGCTTTTTCTCGAATCAAACGCTCCAAACTGCGCGCATACGGCTCCAATTCCGGAAGCTCTTCAAGATAACGCTCAACTGTTCCCTCCGGCAGATCAACGATCTCCGAATTGACAAAAGACAAGGACGACGACAGATTTGATAGGATATCTCCTGCCTTGGCTGAATTCTCAATATTAACCGGATTGGTGCTGTCCTCTGACTGCTTCAGTCGAGCATAAGACGCCGTCTTGCTGATTCGCTCCTGCAAAGCTTCACGCGCATCCAGACAAGCCAGTAATTGTTCAGCCCCTTCGCCCAGACGTCCTTTGAACGTTTCGATCTGGGCAGCAGCCAGAGGAAGTGATCGAAGCTCCTGCTCCCACTCTACATCGGTTACAAACAAGTCTTTCAGATCCCAAGTCGTTTCTGGGTTTACCTCAGCACGTGTACGTATTTTTTCCATCTTTAGTTGTCATCCTCCTTGCATTTTCCAATATCTCTCATCGTATCATATTCTGCTCATCTATACATGACAATGATTACTCCTTATTACTCCGCTGGCAGAATAGCCTTTCGATCGCTGTTATCCCCAGATTTTTTGATTCCCCTTTTTCAAAGGTGAAAATCCGGTGATAAAGGCGAACGCTTCGCTTCTTAAGTCTATTTCTGCCCGCTGCGTTTGGAGTAAACTATTGATCCACTGTCCAAAATTTAAAAGTAACTAAAAAACCGCTGGTTTATGGAAGAATCCATTTACCTAGCGGTCGTTCTAACTATAACTTATTTAGCTTTCTTTCCAAATTACATTTTCACCATAGTTTTTACCCCAGTTATACATCGCGTGCAGGACGGGCATCAGGCTTTGACCGTGATCGGTCAACGTATACTCCACCCGAGGTGGTACCTCTGCATACACCTTGCGTTCAATCAGTTTGTCTTCCTCCAGCTCACGAAGCTGGTTGGTCAGCATCTTCTGGGTAATATGAGGGATTAGGCGTTTCAGCTCACTGAAACGTTTGGTGCCTTCCAGGCCCAAGTGCCACAAAATAATCAGTTTCCACTTGCCACCGATCACCGCAAGGGTCAATTCCTTCTCACAGTTGATTTCCTTCAGATTAATCCGTTCCTTCACTTCGGACGCCATGGCTCCGAGCCCCCTCATCTTCAATCTTATATCGGGTATATTACACATATCACGGGGACACTTCACACGAGGTAAGTTTTCCGCTCCATGCATGATGTAATAAGTACATTCATTCGATACAGCTATCTATTAATTCTACTACAGCCTGGTCGGGATGCAAAGTTTAACTGAAAATCACGGATAAAACCTATACAGATGAATGACTATGTATCGCAGAAAAGACCAGAACCCTTCATAATCAAAGGATTCCGGTCTTTCATCTATTCACTATTCCAGGTTCGCGTGGCGGCCAAACATATCCGCTCCGGTCATACCCTTCATTTCCATCATCGTAAGAATGAGAGCATCCATGCCGATTAACAGTCCTTGTTCGAACAACGAACCCATCGGCTGAATGGTTAGTGCCGCTCCGGAAGTTGCTGTGTCCTCTTTGGCTGAAGCCGGAAGGCGCACTACCGTAGTTGCCAATTTCCCAATCGTGGACTCTGGCTTAATCGTAATGAGACCTACAGGCGCACCAGCTTGACTAGCCTTTTCAGCCATGGCTACCAGACTGCCTGTCTCTCCTGAGCCAGAGCACAGCAAGAGGAAATCCTTAGAGCTGATCCCAGGTGTTACGGTCTCGCCCACCACATATACACGAAGCCCCATCTGCATCAGTCTCATGGCAAAAGCCTTCCCCATAAGTCCTGACCGACCTGCTCCTGCTACAAAAATCTGTTCCGCAGCCAGAATGTGCTCAGCCATCGCTTGCATCTCTGCATCGTCGATCTGGCTTAACGTACGTTCCAGCTCCTTCAAGATGTCAGCTGCGTACTGTGTTTTGCTCATCTGCTTACCCTTGTTTAACGAGACGTTGCATTTCAGCTGCAACTGCCGCTTTGTCTGCTTGTCCTGTGATACCGCCGCCTACAATAACCAGATCCGGTTGTGCTTTGATTACTTCTGGCAATGTTTCCAGCTTAATTCCACCAGCGACAGCCGTTTTAGCATTTTTCACAGCAGCTTTGATCGTTTGCAGATCTTCGAACGGGCTTTGTCCTTCAGCTTGTAGATCATAACCTGTGTGTACACAGATGTAATCTACGCCAAGCGCATCAATTTCACGAGCACGTTGTTCCAGGTTAGGCACGTTGATCATGTCTACAAGAACTTGTTTGTTTTGTTTCTTCGCTTCTGCTACTGCACCTTTGATCGTACTGTCATTGGTTGCCCCAAGCACAGTGATCAGATCCGCACCAGCTTCAGCTGCTTTCATGATTTCATAACCACCAGCGTCCATGATTTTAAGGTCTGCAAGAACTTGCAGATTAGGGAATGCTTCTTTCATCGCTTTTACCGCGTGCAAACCTTCATTAATAACGATTGGAGTACCAATCTCAACGATATCAATATATTGTTCAACCTCTTTAACCAATGCGATACCTTCAGGGATATTTACCAAGTCAAGCGCCAATTGCAATTTCATCATTTATTTCTCCTTTGTTGTTCAAGTATGATTCGTTCCTGAAAAAATAATAATCAGATATTTAGCCTGCACCAATTGGTCTGTTCAGATGCATGCAGTGTTTGTTTTGGCTACTCACTCATTGTAGACCCTGACTATCCATTCAGGAAGTACGCACTTTGAAGTGGGGTAGTTACTTGGGGGATACTATTGATAATTATTCGTTGTTAGGTGAATATATTTGAATTAATTTCTTTTTTTTAGCCACACGAAGCCCTTCTCAAAGAAAAAACCGTTATCCTTTTTACGGATTAACGGTTTCATTCGAGAACATCCTTAGTTTATTATACGCAAAGTGACCTAAATTAAATTGTTTTTTGTCTCTGCTATAAGACTATTTATTCCATTGGGTTAAATTATAAATAATCATCGCTGCTTCTTCCCGAGTTAGATCTCTCTTCGGCATAAACTTTTGATTAGGATATCCTTTCATAATCGATTCTTGAGATACCAAATCCACACCAGTCCATGCCCAAAGAGAAACCTCATTATTATCTTGGTATGGAGTATAGGAGGATACTACAGCACCTTTGTTCAACAACACATTTGAAAGCATACTTGCCGCCTGTTCTCGGGTCACATACGCTGTTGGATGAAGAAATCCACCATCAAATCCTTTTATGATTCCATGCTGGAATGCAGAATAAAGTTCTGCAGCATACCAAGCTTTTGGATCTAAATCCTTCAAAGTTCCATCCAGAGGACTTGACAAGTTGTAACCCAGAGCACGATTCAAAAAAATCGCGAACTCCGCTCTTGTTACTTTTTTATTTCCCTTGAAAGTGCCATCAGCATAGCCATTGACTACCCTGTTATTCGAAAGTTTTATAATGGCTTCTTTAGCATAACTTTTTTGAATATCTGAAAATTTCGACATTAATTCCTCTTGAGGTTCTACAACGTTAGGGTCGACCACTGTTGTAGTCCCTGGAACACTTACACTTGGTGAACTATTCGTTCCATTGTTGCTTCCAGTATAAGGTGCTATCACACCTCCACTCCAAGGAGCTATATACGGATCAGGAATAGTGGCACCACTTCCATCTAATGGTGTTGTTACTTCCAACGAATCTTTAGCAATTACCTGTTCCGTACCATCTGCTCTCACCACAACTGCAATTACATCATAACGATAATTCATATTTGGACTAATACCGATTTCAGTAAATTGTAACTTTCCGTTTACAGTTGTCACAATGCCTTCGTCACGAGTTTCTCCTGTAGCCGAATTGTAATATGTTTTTCGGTATGTACCGTTACCAAGTGGCTGGTACTTTGTTTGAGGATTACGCTCAACATAATGAACAGCCCCCTCTACTGCTTGATACTCAAACGTAACTGCTCCTTGTAAAGGTTGACTTGGCGTGATGATTATCAACGTAGGCAGATCGGATGTAAATACCTGCGCTATGTTAGATTCAATACGACCATAGTCATTGACAGCTACTACTTTATAAGTGTGATCTTCTCGTGGACCCACTTGATAATCTGTCATCTTATTTATAGTGCCTGTCCAAATTTTTCTCGTACTATCTTGGTAGACCTCATAAGATGTAGCTCCTTGCACAATGTTCCATTGTAAGTCCACTTTGTCATGGTATACACGAGTGGTTTTAAGGGTAATGTTACCCTGTGGTGCCTCGCCGACACGGGGCTCAATTGGCACGGTAATTGTTGTCTCTGTTGCTGTGCTTCGCTCATCACCATTGATGGCAACTAACTTATACATATATGTCTCACCAGGGGTTACGCTTAGATCACTGAACCATGTAGATGTTGTTTCTGTAATTGGTTCATTGTTCCTGGTCAGCACATAGTAATGTGCGTCTTTTACCGAATCCCAAGTTAAATTAACATTGTTGTATTTCAGATCCTCTACTTTCAAGTTAGGCGGGTAAGTTAAATCAGCCCGTGTTTTTCCAGAAATTAGAGCCCGATCACTATTCACATAACCTTTACTAGCTTCAATAGAATAGTTAAAGGTAGTATTGGAAAAAAGCTCATTGTCCTTAAACGAAAGTTTTTCTCCTTCATAAATAATGAGATTTCCTCTCCTCAGCGTATATCGCTCTGCACCAAGCACTGCGTCCCAGGAAAGGGTTATAGCATCTATTTCTACGGAGTTCACCTTGAAATTCAAGGGCTTTTCCACAACCTCTGGCCCAGGGTTCTCAACAGGGGACCCATCCGAAACACTCACGCTGACAACCCCTGAAAGATTACTATCCTTACTACCATCGGAGGCGATGAGATAATAACTATAAGTCCTCCCGGCTACAGTATCCTTATCCGTATATTCAGTGATCCCTTTTGCTGAGACCTGCGCAATCTCTATACCATCTCTAAAGATCTTGTAAATTTGTGCTGCCCTGGTAAGATCCCAACTTATCCTTACTTGTCCTGCCTTACGATCTCTTACGATAGGATCGTTGGGTTTTTGAAGCTCATCCAAAACCATTGGCAATGATACTACATAATATGGATTGGCCTTTGTTCCGTTGCCCCTTACAATGGCATTGGGTTGCAAATATCCTTTAAATTTGAAATTTTGAATCTTTTCAGCAGAGGTAGGGCTAATTTGACGACTAGGTGGAGCATTTTCTTTCCTTGTATCCCCTGTATATGCCGAACCTTGATTACCAGACGGTTTACTGATATCTTCTAGTGTGTTTGGATTGATGAATGCCAGACTGTTTACAGTCGCTCCATAGTCTGTAGGTAAATCTGAGTACAATAACATACCTCGAAAATCTTCTAAATCCTCTTTACCAATAACACCCATCACTGAACTGTACTGATAAGCAAACTTACCTTCGTTAAATGTATTGACTTTCCAAGTATGAGGCATAAATGCAATTCCTGTTGTCAATTGATCTTCCGATGATTTTTTTAATATCCTTAGGGTATTCCCTAAACTATTACTATCTGTTGATTTTAAATCTACTTTCCACTTTGCTTGTTCACTAGGTACATCAATGTAACTAGAAGTAGAATTCGTTGATATAACCATATTGTTATCAACGACATACCACTTTTCAGAAAATAAATCTATTACATCTCCATAACTAGCTTTTATATTACCGAGAGTCAAAGACTTACTAGCAGGAGGAGTTACAATAAATTCTAACGATCCATTCATAGTTGCATCTTTCCAATTCTCCCATTCCACTCTAATATGGTTTGCTTCTCCAGGCCTAAGGTTTTCGAGAAAAACATATGAATCAGACGCACTACTCAAATAATTGCTAAAGTTATCATTCACATACACAGTACCCGAGATGTCAAGGGGAATCTTTACCTTATAGAACATCATAATCTTAGTACTGTTTAAAAGACTCCATTTTAAATAATCAAAACCACTAGTAGCTCCCAGATCGCCAGATGCTTTATAGGATGAATTGTAAATTGAGACAGCTTTAGTCGAAGCGATAATTGTTCCATGTCTCCCTTTAATATTTTCTGACTCCGCTATTACAGAAATATTATAGACAGTCGCTGGTGTCAGATTGTATTGAGTGTATGTAGTATTTGTACCTTCATAAACAGTGACTTCATCTATCGTTACGTAATATTTGTCCGCTCTAGGAACTTCATCCCACGATAAACTAATGCTATCTTCTCCTGCATCGACCAAGATATTTGCTGGTTTCTCTAATGGCATTTGTGCTGTAAGAACATTGTTCAAAGCCAATATTTCTTTAGGTAATTGAACGCTTGTTACAGTTCCTGTAAAGGGCTGTGTTGATTTAAACAAAGTGTTTAAAGGTTTATTCTTCGAAGCCAAATCTGATTGGGCGAACGCTTCTACACTATTTTCACCCCAAATTACTATACTGCTACAAACCAAGCTTATAGTTAAAACCAAACTTAATAACTTTCTCAACTTAATTTAGCCTCCCCATATCACAATAATTCGCCTTTAAAAATATTGCATATTAACTTTTATTAACCTCAACCTAACACTTCCATCAACGCTTGCTACCCCTTTCTAAACCTATTCTATATGTATAATAATTACTTCCATTCAATTAAATTAAATTATGCGCCTCCTTAAATGAGTCTTTGAACCTACTCTATATGTCACTTAATGAATTAAAAGTCCTATTAATCATAAGGTTTAATGTAATCTCAAACAACATAATTTTTCCCTTATACTTTTTCTTCACATTTTAAAGTTAAGTGAATGTTTAATTCTCAAAAACAAAAACTATACCACCTGGAGTAAATAAAGACTCACATCCGTATTTTAGTAAGTAGCGGAATTGGAAATGTTAGGAGGGATAGTGTCCCTCTAATTTTATAGTTACTAATTAAGTATGTAAGTTAGGTATCAAAATAATAATGGGATCAAATTCATAATTTTATTTATCCTAAATATCAAAAGACCTAGCCATACGACTAGGTCTCACTCTTCGCTAATTTCAACTTAGGTTGAAATGACTGAATTACAGATATACAGGTTTCACGCATACCGGCTTGGATACACCTGTGCTGTGACCAGTGTATTTCAGACGTCCGCTTTCCTGATCTACCGCGAATGTCACGAGGTTGTTGGTATCGCGGTTAGCTGCGATCAGCAATTTGCCGTTAGGTGTCAGCGCAAAGTGACGCGGGTGCTCACCTTCTGCAGATACATGCTCAACCAGTGTCAGGTGACCTTTGTCTGCATCTACTGCAAATACAACGATGCTGTCATGTCCACGGTTAGAACCATATACATAACGTCCATCATTGGAAACCGTGATTTCGGCTGTTGTATTCTCTTTGCCATCATATCCATCAGGCAGTGTGGATACAGTAGACAATTCAGTCAACGTGCCCGCTGCTGCATCATATTTGAACGAAGTAATGGAAGAATCCACTTCATTGATGACATATGCGAACTGACCATTCGGGTGGAACGCCAAGTGACGTGGGCCTGCTCCCGGATGTGTTTTGGTTTCACTGTGCAGCACAAGTTCATTTTTGTCTGCATCAATAGAATAGATCGCGATGTTATCTGCGCCCAGATCCTGTACCATCATGTATTTACCATCTGGGCTGAAGAATGCGGAGTGAACATGTGGCTTGTCCTGACGTTCAGGATGCGCACCTTGTCCATCATGTTTCTTCTCGTCCAGAAGCACTCCAACTTCACCGTTATCCGTCAAGGCTTGCAGACCTACCAGACCACCGTGGTAGCTGGAGAGGATCAAGTATTTTCCGGAAGGATCACGCTGGATATGACATGGTGGAGCTGAAATGGAGTCATTCCGGTTCAGCAACGTTAATTTTCCTGTAGAAGGATCAATGCTCAGAGCTACAGCTTCAGACATTTTATTGCCTTCAGCTGACGCTGTTTCACCAATCGCATACAGTTTATTACCCTCAGCATCCACGTTGACAAACGTTGGGTTTTTCACGCCCGCGATGCCGTCAAGCTTGGACAAGCTGCCTGTATCCTCATTCAATTCATATGCATAAATGCCCTCATTTTCCGCTTCGGCGTAAGAGCCGGCAAGTACGAGCAAGCGTTTTGATTCACTCATTACAGTTTCCTCCTCTATGTGTATGTAATCTTGTTGCACCTCTTCTATAATAAATCTGCCATATCAAAATAGCAATCCGCTGTCGCTGCACATCAGGGAAATCCTTAGTTAAGCAAGGCGATTACTACACATCATCATACTGAAATCCATTCATATGAGGTGCATCTTCTGCTATGATAAGATAGGTTTTTCATCCAGAAGGGACTGAATTGCATTGCTTCACTCATTTTTACTCACCTTATACCATGTGTTCTTGCCGATATCACTTCCCGTAATCGGAGGTATTCTGTTAAAACGCTTCAAGAATTGGGATACCCGGTCGCTCTCGACCTTTTCCCTTTATATTTTGAGCCCTGCGCTCATCTTCAATACATTGCTGCATGCAGAGATTACCTGGACGGATGTCACCAGCACGTTCTCGTTCTCTATTATTAATCTGATTGCTCTGTGGGCCCTCGCCGAGCTGTTAAGCCGGATTTTCCGTCTGGGTGCAAGCGAAAAAGCGGGTCTCACCCTCGTCTCCACGTTTACGAACTGCGTGAATTACGGGCTCCCGCTTGTACTGCTTGCCTTTGGTCAGCTTGGACTGGACAAGGCTTCGGTCTACGTCATTGGACAGATGATCATTGTTAATACGGTAGGTATCTTTTTTGCCGCGAGATCCGAATTCACGGTGAAAGATGCGATCCTTTCCGTTTTCCGTATGCCATCCATCTATGCTGCTGGCATCGCCATTGCGCTGCATGCGTCCAATCTGAGCCTGCCTGAAGCGCTCGATGGAGGGATCTCCATGCTGGCTGCGGGCTACTCTCCTGTCGTTCTCGCTATTCTGGGAGCACAGATGCTCAGACCAAAAGGTGCAACGGTGCCTTGGTTGCCCAATGTACGCCGAGCTTTCTGGACTGGACTTGTAGTCCGTCTCGCAGCTGCGCCAATCCTGTCCTGGCTGATACTGACCGCCCTTCAGGTCGAAGGTACGCTGTTCAGTGTGCTGCTGATCCTCGCATCGATGCCGACCGCAGTGAACGCCGTTATTTTGGCTGAACAGTTCAATGCTTCTCCGCAGTTTGTATCCCGCTGCATTCTGTGGACCACCGCTGCATCTATGTTGATGCTACCCGTTATGATTGTGATGGCTTCCTGATTAATACCGGAGGTGATACCGAAGCGATATCCGCTTGTCGGCGTTTCTCCAGCCGGCGTTCATAACGCCGGTTGAGCGCTCTGACGTAGAAGAATTTTACGACAAAGTACGAAATCACACCCAGAATGACACCAAACACGGACATGCCTGCCAGAATATCCAGTCCACCAAGCAACAATTCACTCACGGCCGACCAGTTCCCGCGAAACAGCTCCATGAATGCACTCTCATGTACCGGTCCCTGTCCCATGCTGTGTGCAGGCAATATCCATGAGCCAATTTGTTTCGCGAGCGGCATCAGGATAATAGGTAAAAACGTAAGTTTCCCGATCACATTACCAACAATGGCTGCTGGCACCGAACCCCCAGACAGTCGCACAATCGGATAAAATACGAGATAGATCAGGGAAGCCGTCGAGATCACGATCAGTTCCAGTCCGAACCCTATGGCAAATCCGGTAGATACTTTATGGGCACCTCCGGGAGCACGTAACAATTTGAGAAAATTCAGCTTCATAACACGTGTTAAACGTACCCAGCGGTTAGTCTTGCGCTTCTGTGTGTTCATACCGAATTACTCCTTATTTTACACAAATGACAACTTGAATCGTCTACTCTTCAGTATATCACACCGCGTTAGCACCTGTAGTAACAATGACCGGTTGTGTCTCCATCTGGACATTACCTGCCACCGCTCGGGAGATCATACAGGAGGATTCAGCCTTATGCGCCAAGCGCTCAGCCTTGGTCAGATCCGCCTCTGAAGCATCTGCGCTGAGCACAATCCGAGGTCTATGTACGATCCGTTCGTACGTAAATACGTTATTCGTAACATCTACCATTGCTTCCGATTCAAGCGTTAATTCATCTGGCGTAATATCCGAACGCTCCAGCATCGCTGCCAGCGTGATCAGGTAACAGGTGGAGGCTGCACCCAGCAGCATCTCGTCCGGGTTAGTTCCCGTACCGGGTCCGCCCATCTCCTGCGGAATCGATATGACCGTTTTTAATCCACCTGCATCGATTGTTCCCTCACTGTTACGCCCACCATTCCATACCGCTTTCAGATAAAAAGGATGTTTCATGACATTCATTCCTTTCTTGTTTACACACGTATACACGTAATATTCTGCTCAATCAATGCGCTAACGTGCTCTTCATCTACACCCTGATCTGTAATCACTTTGCCCACACTGCTCATCTCAGCAACTCTGGTAAACGCCTGTATGTTAAATTTGCTGGAATCTGCAAGTAGAATGACCTCATCCGCAATATGGATCATTTTCTGCTTCACCAAGGCTTGTAATTCATTGGATTCACTGATGCCTTTGGTCAGATGCACTCCTTTGCAAGACAGAAATACTTTATCCACATGATAGGCGTCAAGCGAACGTTCCGCGAGCGGTCCTACAAAAGACAGTGACTTCGAAGCCAGTTGCCCACCTGTGGCAATAACTCGAATCTGTTCCTTGTTACTCAGTTCAGCGGCGACCTTAATCGAGTTGGTTAATACCGTCAGTGGAATGTTCGGCAATCCTGCCGCCATATACCACGCCGTTGTACTTGCATCCAGGGCGATCCGGTCGCCGGATTCCACCATTTTCACCGCTTCGCTTGCAATTCTGCGCTTCTCTTCTGCATGGGCTACAGCCCGTTCCGGATATGGAATCTCCGACTGTAACTCATCCTTGTATTTTACGCTGACCGCCCCGCCATGGGACCGTCTGAGCCTGCCCGCCTGTTCGAGCTTGTCCAGATCACGACGAATCGTCTCTTCCGTCACCCCGCAGCGCTCACTAAGTTCGGTCACACGCATGCTACCTTGCGTATCCACCCATTCCACTATTTTCTCATACCGTTCAGCTACGAGCATATTCCTTCACTCCAAACCGTTGATTATCCAGTTGATCCTGTTTATCCATCATACCACAGAGCGATGACAAGGAGAATTTGGACCATGTGCAAAAAGAGGGAGCTTTCGCCCCCTCCATTCCAGTTCTGAAGTGTATCTTATTTATCTTCTGCCATAGGGAACCAGCCCGGTGTGTGGATGATTGCATTCCACAATCCGTCAGGGATAACCAGACGTTCCTGATCGGATTTGGTCAGAATCGTCTCGATATCTTCTTCACGTCCGCTCTCGATTTTCTCGACCCAATCCGGTTCGATAATCAGTTCACGTCCAATGGCTAGCAGAGGTACTCCCGTTTGGAGCGCCTCAGCGGCCTGATCAGCAGTATGAATTGAACCTACGCCGATTACAGGCAATTTGCCATTCACACGATCCAGGATGAATTCCATTCTCGAACGCGTGTCTGCTCCGCCACGTCTTGGCTTGGACCAGAATTCGTTCACAGAGACATGAAGGTAATCCAGATTTTTATCTTTCAGCGAATCCACCAGTGCATACGTATCTTCCATTGTGAGTCCCGGTGTTTCCGGTTCTTCCGGGGAGAAACGGTAACCAATGATGAACGGCAGTTTGGTATGTTCGGCAACCACTTTCTGAATCTCATCCACTACAGCAAGTGGGAATGTCAGACGTTTCTCGACACTACCACCCCAACGGTCTTCACGTCGGTTGGAATGCGGGGAGAAGAATTGTTGGATCAAGTAACCATTAGCACCGTGAATCTCAACACCATCAAAGCCGGCTTTGATTGCACGACGTGTCGCTTCACCAAAGTCTTTGATAATCGAAGTAATCTCGGCATCCGTCAATTCTCTTGGTTCAGGAGATCCTGGACGCTCACTTGCAACCGCACTAGGAGCAACCACTTGACCCGCAGGTACAGCTTGTTCAGGCGTCAGACGGCCCGCATGGAAAATTTGCAATACGGCTACGGAGCCCTGTTGTTTCATGGTATCAGCCAGTTTTTTCAGACCAGGAATGAAGCGGTCGTCATATACGCCAAATTGAGCCGGGAAACCAATGCCTGTCTCTGTTACATGCCCTACAGCCGTAATTGACATGCCCGCACCACCGGTGCGACGTGCATAATAAGCAAGTTCAGCGTCGGATATTGTACCATCTGCATTCGAGGACATATGAGTCATGGGAGCGAGCACGATACGGTTTTTCAGTGTAATGCCAGTCGGTAGTGAAACTTGTTCAAACATCTGGTTAAACTTTGGATTCATTCGTGGTTCCCTCCTGATTATAAATATCTCTTTTAATAGATATATGAATATATGCGTTCACTTACTGTAATGATTATAGTTACGTTTCATTGCAATTGCAACTTTTCATTTTCTGAAAGGAAAAAAAGGGCAGAGTGTCTCCAGACTCTCAGCCCTCTTCATCTTCTTCACATCATGCAAAGGATATTCAGAAACTCCGAACGTAAGCCAGCTTCTGATCCATCTCTTCCACGCATTCGTAACAATCGTGTTCATCGTTGGCGACCATTGGGGTGACTGGATACAGATTCATCTCTGTACTGTTATACGATTTCAATAGCGGTAACAACTGAGTCACCCGTGTATTAGCCGGATCAAGCCAGGTGTTGATTTCTTCTTCGGAGAGGATGGCCGGCATTTTACTGCCAAATTCTCGTGTAACCATGTTTGCGCCTGTCATAAGCATCGTGCAGGTACGAAGCGGCTCTTTCCGTGTATCTCTCCACACCTCGTATAACCCGGCAATGCCGAACAGACCGCGATCTGGCATGACAACACGAACCGCATAACTTTTTTTGCCCTCTTGCCGCCAGTAATATAATCCGTTGCAAGGAATGACGCAGCGTTTGGTCTCTACCAGTTTGTAATAGGAAGGATTCTCATGTACTGTCATAAGATTTGCGTTAACGGCATCACGCCCCCAGAATGGAATGAACCCCCACCGGAACTCATCGAGTACACGCTCACCATCCTGATGCAAAATAATCGGCGTATGCTGGGTTGGGCTGATATTGTATCGGTTTTTGTAATAATACATCACTCGCTGAATCTTGAAATGATCTCTGACATCGTCCAAATCGGCTGCCAATGAAAAACGGTTGCACATGTTCAAGCACTACCTTTCCCTATGAGAAGTTGAACGTATTGTTTGTAATTTTAGGGAAATTATTCATGAACATTGAACAGGAAATGACTTATTTTGACACCATTAGGGTCGGATCAAGATATATTTCATGTTTTTCACGACAAAAACAACGACCTCGGACTCATTTCAACTCCAATATTACTTGTTACTATATATAGAGAATAAAATACATTTATTGGAGGTTTTAAGTATGAAAAGGAAGTTTTTGATGAGCATCATGTTGTTCTCAGCGATTGCGATGTTTGGCAGTACCATCTATGCGGCAACCTTTCTGACCTACGGTTATCCCAGCACCACCATCCCCATTCGTACGTATAATTACGCCGCCGCATGGCAGACTCCCATGGACACTTCCCTTACCAACTGGAACAATGCAGGTGCCAAAGTTAAATTCACCAAAACAAGTAACTCCCCAAACATCATCACCGCAGGAAACTTCAATAATACAGCATATGGTGTCAACTACGCCTCCGTATCCGGCAGTCAAGTCGTAAGCTTCCGCATCGAACTCAATGCATCCACAATCACCCCTGACGCGACCAACTTATCCAACTTCATTCAAAGCGTATTTGTCCACGAACTCGGACACTCCATCTGGCTCGGTGACAACCCGACAACAAGTAGTCCTTCCATTATGTCTTACTCCCGTAACCGCAATTCCATGACCCAACCCCAAACTTTTGATATCAATAACGTAAAATCCAAGTACTAATCCGCTACGAACTTATCCCAAAAATCCAAGGAGGATTCCTGTCCATGAACAAAAATCGAGTATTAACGCTGCTTCTCTCTTCCATTTTCATTTTATCTGCTGTTGGATGTTCTTCTGTTACACCTACCGCGTCCCCATCCGATGCACCCATGACCATTATTGCTTCTGAAGATCACCCGAGTTATGGCAGCATTGGCGACCTGTCCGAGAGAGCAAATACCATTGTGAAAGGCAGTGTTGTTGAGACTCGTGTGGAAGCTTTAAACGATATCGTACAAGTTACTGATGCTGCCAATGAAAACGAGTTAAACCCTGCGTCCGATCCGGGCGGAGAGCCAGCTTCTTTTGACAAAATCTATACGATCCACACGATTCAGGTCGCTGAATCCTATAAAGGCGGTTACACTGCCGGGGAAAAACTTGAAGTGAAGCAACTTGGGGGACAACTTGGTAACACCGAGATTATTAATGATGACAACCTCAAGCTGATTCCTACCAAAGACTATGTACTCTTCCTGGAAACGTATGAAGACACCCCTGCCAGCCTGCTCAACTCCGTTCAAAGTCTCTACGTGATTAAACCTGCCGCCAAGTCGAATCAGCCTGGTCAGCAACAATCACAGTCAGAAGTCATTGTGAGCGCAAACCCCGAGAATGACCTCACACTGCAACTGGAGGATCTGCAAGAAATTCAGAACGAACAAAAGAGCGAATAAACTCTTATACGGTAATCACACCACACTATTATTTCATCTCCGTACAGGCCCTAATCCCCTCTACTGTTCAGTCCTACATAAGAAATGAAAACCGTGCTGCTCAGCAAACTGGGCGGCACGGTTTTTTGAAGTTCCTTATTTAGACGGTGTATTAAGTCCAATAATCCATTCAGCCAGATCCTGTGTCTGTTTCAACAAGGCAATAGGGTCACGGAACCAGGATTGTTCTTCCGTCCATATGTACACTTTTCCATTTTTGATAGCAGGCAATGAACCCCAGATCGGATCTGCCTGAAGGTCTTTCAACTGAGACTTGCTGGTCAGCACAATGTAATCTCCAGCGTATTTGGAGAGCAGTTCTATGGAGAATTCATGATAGGCGCCCTGCATCAACTCGGATGGAATGTTCTTTGGTGCTTGCAAACCAAGCAATTCGTAGATGTTACGCCCTCCCCGGCCCGACTGATTGCCAAAAATGAAGACTTGGCGATCATATTCCTGCATAACGGAGAATGTAGCATCAGCTGGAACAACACTCTGCACCTCCTGCTTGATTTTGGCAATCTCCTCATCAAAATCAGCCAGCCACTTCTCTGCTTCCGCTTCTTTGCCAAGGACTTTACCGAAATAGTTCACTTCGTCCTTCAGTGTCGGAAAAGTGATGGATGCGATCGAAACGGTCGGAGCAATCTTGCTATATTTCTCATAAGCCGCCTTGTCCGGATTCAATGTAATAATGAGATCAGGTTCCAGCTCCATCAATTGTTCAACGGAATCCCCTATCGTTTCAAGACCATCCATGTGACCTTCCAGATAAGGACTGTTCATTAGAAATTGGCCTCCACCAATCGGTTTGACACCAAGAGCAAGTACCGTTCCCAGATAATCTATGGCAGCAACTCGCTCCGGATGTGCAGGAATCTCTACCTCACCAAAGGTCGTATTTACCATTTGGGTCTCCACGACTGCCGGTTGTTCGGGTTCAGCCGCAACTTCGGATGTTTCTGCCCCCTGCTGAGTTGTTCCACAAGCACTCAATGTGAGTACAAGCGCAAGCGACATAATCGCTGATTTAAAATGGTTAAACATGTTGATTTCCTCATCTCCCTTATATTGATAATGATTATCATCATCAATTAAAGGATAACGTTCATCCCCTCCTGTTACAATGGATTCATTTGTTGCATTTAATGTACTTTTTGAAACTGATTTCGAGTTTTCCTGCTGCTTCAACCGATATTGCCCCGGTGTGATACCGATCTCTTTTTTGAATATACGATTGAAATAAAACGGGTCCATATAACCCACATACGCAGCAATCTCCTGTAATGAAGCTTCTGTGGACGCAAGCAGACTCCTTGCCTCACCCATTCGTAACCGAATTACATATTCTGTCGGTGTACATCCCGTCTGTTCCTTGAATTTGCGTGATAAATATTGCGGACTGTAACTCAAGGACTGGGCAAGCAAATCAAGTGAGATGGATTCCCGGTAATGAGCTTTGATATATCGCAAAACCTGATCGGTAAGCGAAGGCTGTTGAAATTCGTTAGACATGCGACTCCGCTGTAACAAGACAAGCTGTACCAGTTGAAAAAAATACACTTTGACCTGAATTTTGCTCACTCGCACCTGCCCTGACCAGCATTCATGTATATTCCGCACAAGCTCACGCAGCTCAAGTGTATGATCCGGCACTGTCGCCCAGGACTCTTCAAACGGATTACGCTGGTTCAACATCATTCGGTACTCCACAAGCACGTTGGAGGGCAAGGTTGATTTGTACAAAATCAGATGTACCTCCATTACCCCTGTCGCTTCAAGTGTTAGACGTCTTCCTTTTCCCCCATGCAGCAACAAGAACTGGTTTGTAGTCCATACCTCTTCATCAAGCCAGACCTGCCCCCTGCCTTGAACATACACAAATGCACTCGTCGGTAACACATAATTGCGTATGAACTCGTGTGTTGCGAGTGATATAAGACGCACATCAAGCACGCGAACCTGGACCTGATCCCACAGCTTGATGTCATTCTGAAT
Source organism: Paenibacillus sp. FSL H8-0283 (assembly GCF_045040675.1). Taxonomy (NCBI): domain Bacteria; kingdom Bacillati; phylum Bacillota; class Bacilli; order Caryophanales; family Paenibacillaceae; genus Paenibacillus; species Paenibacillus sp. FSL H8-0283. Next base: position 2,787,315 of record NZ_CP150295.1, on the reverse strand, counting down.
TCCCATATAAACTCCCTCTCCTAAACGATCAAACACACACAATACCTTAGCATTGTGACTAAAAATCCACCTATAATTGATAATGATTATCAATTATAACAATGATGCAACCATCTTTGAAGCCTACCTTCGTTTTTGTTAGATGCTGCAAAATAAAAAACGGTCGAAATCCCTCATAGAGAGATCTCAACCGTTCTAAGATTATGGCCTTATTATGTTTTGATAAAGTCAGCTGCCCTTCTCTACTCGACAATAGACAATAAATATCCGTATCGTTCTTCCTCCATCTTGTCTAGCGGAATAAAGCGGATCGATGCACTGTTAATGCAGTAACGTTTGCCACCACGATCTTCGGGACCATCATCGAACACATGCCCGAGGTGGATGTCACCTGCCCGGCTTCGTACCTCCGTGCGGTCCATACCAAAGCTCGTATCCGTTGTATAGGTAACAACCTCAGGTACAATCGGTTTTGTAAAACTCGGCCACCCGCAACCGGAATCATACTTATCTCGACTGGTGAATAACGGCTCTCCCGTTGCAATATCCACATACAGACCGGGCTCCTCATTATCCCAGTATTCGTTACTGAACGCATGCTCCGTATCATTGTTTACCGTGACCGCATACTGTTCGTCTGTTAAACGTTCCTTTAATTGTTCATCTGTTGGACGTGGATATTGAGCGGGATCAATTCCAATCTCCAGGTCATCCAAAACAGTCATATCAATGTGACAATATCCGTTCGGATTTTTTTCCAAATAATCCTGATGGTACTCCTCCGCCAAATAATAATTCTGCAGAGGCATTACTTCCGTTACAATGGGTTGGTCATATTTTTCTTGCTCTGCCTCTACAGCCTGCTCGATAATTTTGGCATCTTCAGGCAACGTATAATATATGCCAGTCCGATACTGAACTCCACGATCATTGCCCTGCTTATTCAAGCTGGTAGGATCAATAACTCGAAAATAAGATTCAAGCAATTTCTGTAAAGATACTTGCTGCGGATCATATTTTACATGAACAGTCTCCGCAAACCCCTGGTCCCCGCGAATAACATCCTCATAGGTTGGATTCTTTCCTTCACCGTTGGCATAACCGGAAGTCACATCCTGAACCCCCGGAATACGAGCCATATATGCCTCCACACCCCAGAAACAGCCTCCTGCCAAGTACAGGTTACTCAGGTTTTCCTCGGAGACACTCGATGCCTTGACAGGTTGAGTGGATATCGAAGATGGAGCTGAATGGCTCTCAGCCCTGTTTCCACAAGCAGACACAACTATCGCTATAACAAGGAGGCACAGGCCCAGCAACGTCCTTTTCATGACACTTCCTCCTTTCTCACAAAATCTCTTGTAATGACTCCATGATCTGTTCATTGGATGCATGCCCTGGCTGCGATTTCGTTAAAATACCATCAGAGCCAATATAAAAGGAACTAGGATATGCTCTTACGCCAAATTTCTTGGCCCATACACCTTTCTCATCCAAAAGAACAGTTATGTTATCATATGGCTGTTGGTCAAACCATTCGGTAAACTCTTGGGAGGATTTCTCTCCTTTGTAGTCCGGCGTCACAATCGTAATGACTTGAAAATCATTGTTTTGACCAGCCAGATTGTTCAGGTCTTCCAAACCCGCAAGGCAGATGGAACACCAGGAAGCCCAGTATTTCACATACACTTTCTTGCCTTGAACATCAGAAAGTCCAACCGTGTTTCCTTTCAAATCACGCAATGAAAATTCAGGAGCCGTCTCGCCCTTGTTCATCATGGTTGACGAACTCATATCGGATGTTGATGCTGGGGCTGATGATGACCCCGTTTGTTTTGATTCAGTTTGCTGTGATCCACATGCGCTCAAGATCAACAGGGTTCCAGCAAATACGATTACAGATACCATCCATTTCCGTGCCGTCTTCATACCAAATTCCTCCAATGATTATTGAAACCAGGTCACTAAGCTGTTTAGTCGGTCTGTCATTAACAATAGTCCCATGACAATAAGAATACAGCCGGAAGTTATTTTGATGACGCCCATGTACTTGTATAAACGACGTATCCGCTTCATAACATATTCCGAAAAAACGGACAGAATCAGGAAAGGAATCGCCAATCCAAGGGTATACAGGAACATGAGAAACCCGCCATACAGTGGAGAGCCTTCTCCTGCAGCGATACCAAGAATGGCCGCCAGCACAGGCCCGATACAAGGCGTCCAGCCAAAACTAAACGTTAGACCCAACAGAAACGCTCCGACATACCCTCCCCGTTTGGCTTGATCGTTTGACAGCTTTCTCTCCCGTTCCAGCCAGGATAGCCGAATCAACCCGGTTTGATAAATCCCAAAAAGCACCACGATGCCTCCGCAAATCGCAATAAACACAGGACTTGAGATCAAATTACCAACCATGCCGGAACCAAAACCGAGTAAAACAAATACCAGGGACAGCCCAAGAACAAATAAAAATGTCCGCAAAACAAGTGTGGACCGCAACCGAACCGAATTGGTGTCAGGCTGCTGCTGATTCGTACCGTTGACCATGCTTCCGGATAGATAAGACACGTATACCGGGATCAGCGGCAGAATACATGGCGCAAAAAACGATAACAATCCTGCACCAAAAACCCCGAAAAGAAAAACCAAATCACTGGTCAAGTCATTCACCACCTGAATAAATACTACGTTTGATTAACCAAGGTTAACGACTGACGTAGATCGGAAGCGTGAACCAGAAGCAGCTTCCTTCTCCTTTTGTACTCTGAACCCCGATCTCGCCACCATGGAGTTCCACAATTGATTGAGCGATGGCAAGCCCAAGCCCGGCCCCCCCATTACTCTTGCTGCGTGATTTGTCAATTCGATAAAAACGTTCAAATATACGCGAAGTCTCCTCCGCTTCAATGCCTTCCCCTTCATCCGTAACTGAAATTCGTATAAACGGCCCCTTTTCGTCGGCAGCCAGAATGATTTTTCCTTCAACAGGAGAGTATTGAATGGCATTTTGCAGCAAATTGGAAAGGACCCGCTTCATTTGTGCAGGCATCATGACCGCGGCTGGTAATTTATCGGGCAAATCGATTTCAACGTTCAGCGTTTTCTCGGCGAGGTGAAACGAAAAACTCTCCAATGTACTGAGCAGCAACTCATCGACGTGACAAGGCTGAGGGTCAAATACCTCCCCTTGCGCTTCCAGGCTGGATAATTCAAACAAGTCTTGAATAAGCCCTCCCAAACGCTTCGTCTCAAGTCGTATCGTGTTCAGGTAACGTTGAAAGGTTTCTTTATCCTTAATGACATCATCCTCCAACGCTTCGACGAATGACTGAATGGATGCCAAGGGAGTTCGTAAATCATGGGATACATTGGCGATCAACTCTCGTCTCGCGGTTTCTGAGTGATGCAGATGATCAAAGCTTTCCTTCAGCTTGGAACTCATTTCATTAAATTGCTGTGCCAGGAGCTTAAATTCCTGCGTACCGATGAGAGGGACTTCCGTATGGAAATCCCCTTCGGCAATTCGTATTGTCTGCTGTGTAATTCGCGCAATTGATTTCTCCAATGGCTTAGTCAGCAAATATTGAAGAATAAACGAAAGTAAGCCTACCCCTGCCGTTATAGCCGATAACCAATACAATTGTTCGATCGTAAGCAGCATTTTGGAATAACTGATGAACAAACAAATTAATAATACGCCAATTCCCGTGAGACTGGACAACACCAAGTATGTGCGAAGTTTCATGAACTACCACCCGCAAACTTGTATCCTATGCCCCAAACTGTTTTAATATATTTTGGATCAGAAGGATTCTGTTCGATCTTCTCTCGTAATCTCCGAACATGTACAGTCACCGTTGTTGTATCTCCCTCATAGCTAAAATCCCAAATCTTGCTTAACATCTGGTTACGGGAGAACACCTGACCCGGGTGACTTGCCAGCAAATACAACATCTCAAACTCTGTAACGGTCAATTCAATTACCTGCCCGCTGATATGCACTTCACGCTTGGTAAAATCAATGGTAAGCCCTTCATAATTGATCGTATATTCAGATGTTGTAACAGGTGATGCCTGCGCAATTCGCATTCTCCGCAGGATTGCCTTCACACGCAAAACAAGTTCTCTCGGACTGAATGGTTTGGTCAGATAATCATCCGCCCCCATCGTCAGTCCCATCAGACGGTCCTGCTCCTCCCCCCGGGCCGTCAGCATTACAATGGGCACATCCTCAGTTTGCCGAATCTCGTTGCAAACTTCCCAACCATTCTTATGTGGCATCATCAGGTCGAGCACAATCAAGCTTGGCGTTTGGCTGTGCCACAGCTCAATAGCCTCCAAACCGTCCTTGGCCGTCACGACAAGATAACCTTCCCGTTCCAAATACCTGCGACAAACGTCCGTAATATTTGTATCATCATCAGCAACCAGTACACATTCATTCAAACGAACCCACCCCATATTCCAGAAAATACATTTGAGCCAATCATATCATATGGTGATGGCGATGCTTAGCACTTAAATTACTTCATTCCCATGGCTGGCATCATGTATTGTTTAATTACAGACTCAGCCGCATACGAATTCCCTTCATGGATGACAGGCATCGATTTCAAGTTAACTTGCATACCGTCTACCATAATTTTTTTCGATCCAATCCACAATTTAATCGTTTTTCCGGCAGGCATCATCGTTTCTTCCATCATCATGTCGTCTTTCATCATCTTATCGTCTTTCATCATCATGTCATCTTCCATCATTTTGTCGTCTTTCATCATCTTGTCGTCTTTCATCTTCATGTCGTCTTCCATCATGTTGTCGTCTTTCATCTTCATGTCGTCTTCCATCATGTTGTCGTCTTTCATCTTCATGTCGTCCATTTTGCCCATATACATCAAAGTTACAGATCTGTCCTTGCTGTCCCACATAATGCTGTAATCATACATTTTCGCCGCCTGTCTCAATTGAACAAGCTCCATGCCATCCTTTTTAATCGTTTTCATATCTGCAGCACTTGCCAATCCAGAAAAGGCCATAGACATCACCAATACCGCTGCTACCATCACTTTTTTGCTCTTATTTGTTTTCATAATTCTTATCACTCTCCATTCGTTTATTACTTACATGGATTACAATAAGCAAGACAGCTTACGATTCTCTAAGCGAAGTATTACGAAACCATTACGATATATAAATGAGGTCAGTTTTCAATAAAAAAACGGTTGAAATCTCTCTTATGAGAGACTCCAACCGTGTCTTCTAGGTCAAACGAATAAAATCAATCATGGATCGAACCTCGATCGGTCCCGGATTTGATATCACATCATTAGACTGCAATCCCTCTCTGGAAGTGAACTGCACCTTCACCGGAATGCCAGGAATCAAGTCGAAGAAGTTATCTGAGAAGACACCCTCCACATCCGAAGATAGCCATACCTGTTTAGCAAGCACGTCACTTTCCAGTACCAGATGAACGCCGTTTTCATCCGCTCCTCCGCTTACATTGATGTTTGCAGGCTGCAAAGCAAGGTCTTTGGACGGTACAAAATAGTGTTCCTGTACGATATTCGCAGCACCTTCCTGTTTCAGATCCAGGCGTAGCAGCGTGTTAGCTGTATCATGACCTTCAAGCCATTCCACGTTACGTAATGACAGCACTCGATCACCTGTATTAGGTGCCAAGGTCACGTCATGTGTTTCATCACGATGCACCGTTCCATCGAACCCGAGCAAACGAATCTGTAACTGCCCTTTAACAGGTTGTAATTGATCCGAGATGATATATATATCTGTTGTATCTTCTTTTGTTCCATCTACCGATACCAACACATCGCTGAAGCTGCGTTTCGCATAATATTGCAATGCTTTCCAACGACCAAGGTAGTCCATACCTGCCCATGAAGCCACTGGCCAGCAGTCATTCATTTGCCAGTAAAGTGTGCCCATGCAGAATGGTTTGCGGCGACGGTGCGCTTCAATGGCTGTCTTCATCGCTTCCGCTTGAAGCACCTGACTCATATACAGGAACGATGGGAAGTCCTTCGATTCATGCATGTACATATCCATGTACTGTTTGATCAGACGATTACCTGCCCCATTCTTTTGATGAGCCAGCATGACTTCCGACTCCAGAGCCAGATCCTCTTCTTCTGCGTAAGTGCGTACTGACTTGTACTCCGGGAAAGACTGGAATCCGTATTCACTCATGAAACGACCCACATGCACGTTGTAGTTCTCGAACGGTTCTACATTGTGCCACACGCCCCAGTAGTGGATATCCCCTTCAGCTGTGGATGGGTGCGCATGCTGCGTCTCATCCCCTGTCAGTGATACCAGTGGTGAGGAAGGCCAGTAATCCACACCTGGCGCATACGCTTCAACGACTTCTGGCAGCAAATCATGGAAGATGGCTTCGTAATCGGCCCAGATGCTTTCACGCTGCTCGGCAGTAAATTCCTTTTTCCAACCCCAGCCACCATTCTCAACATAGTGAGCCCAAGCCGAATCAATCTCGTTATTCCCACACCAGAGTGCAATACTTGGATGGTTGCGCAGACGTTTCACATTATCAATCGCCTCATGTCTCACACTGTTCAGGAACGCTTCATCTCCTGGATACATGCTGCATGCAAACATGAAGTCTTGCCATACCAGGATTCCGTATTCATCACACAGTTCGTAGAACACATCCTGCTCATAGATTCCGCCACCCCACACGCGTAGCATATTCATATTAGACTCGGCTGCGGATACGATCTCATGACGATAACGTTCATGAGTAATTTCAGTGATGAAGCTATCATTTGGAATGTGATTGGCCCCTTTGGCAAAGACCGCAACACCATTTAGTTCAAAGTAAAAGGATGCTCCTGCTTCATCTTTGTCACGTACCAGCCGAATGGAACGAAGCCCCGTCTTCACTGTAGATTCAGCCACAGCTCGCTCACCTTGAAGCACTTCGGTAAGGAAGGTGTACATATGCGGATCACCAAGCCCACGGCTCCACCACAGTTTCGGTTCATCAATAGAGATTGGAATCTCCACAGTCTGAGTTCCGGGTTGTAGTGATACGGATCTTTCCCATCTCTGTCCATCTGCGCCGATACGAATAATCGTATCTACTGCTTGTGATGTCTCGACTTCCACAACAGCAGTTAATGAAGCTGAGGTAGCGCTTACTTCATTTTGCTGGATATACACATCATTGATTCGTACCTGTGTCCAACCTTCAAGACGTGCTTCACGCCAGATCCCACTGGTTACAAAACGCGGCCCCCAGTCCCAACCATAGTGATACGGGGCTTTACGTGCAAAAATACTTACTCTCTTGTCGCCAAGTCCACCAACATCGGACTGATCATTCGATGCAGGTAATGCATATCCGAGCTTCTCCAGCTTCGGCAGATCTTCCTGAATTGGTGACCGAAAACGTATTCGAAGAATGTTGCCGTTCCCCTTCAATACAGACTTTACATCTGCCTTCCATACCCGGAACATATTATCTGCTGATAACACATGCACATCATTCACATACACATCCGCATATGTATCCAGACCATCAAACACCAGTTCCAGATGTTCTTGGGAGAACAACCCTTCGGCAACGTCAAATTCCGTCTGATATTCCCAATTTATCTTATCAATCCATTGTACTTCCTTCTCGTTTGTTCCATAAAAAGGATCTGGAATCTTGCCCAGCTTCAGCAAATCTGTATGCACACAGCCGGGCACCTGAGCCGGCATCCACTCTTGATCTTCGCAAGCCTTGAACGTCCAATTCTGAAAAACATGTGATTGTATTGTGCTCATGACAGCCTCCATTGTTGTTAGAGTTGGTAAATATTATTTTGTTAGGTTTTGTTATTATAAAAACAAATAACTTACAAAACAAAATTAACACGATATGCTTCTTATAGTCAATCTGTTTTGTGATTTAATTTGTTAAACAATCTCTGCATAACAAAAAGACATGAAGCTCTAACCTCTCCATGTCTTTCACCTGATTTCATTTACCCGTATGATCATTGTTAAAATGAGTCCGTAAATTCATATCCCGTTACAGTATACTGGCGTTATATTCATCACGAATAATTAATTCCGAATAGATCAGCTTGCGTTCATAAGGTTCATCCAGGTGTTTGATCCGCCACAATAGCTGGTCTACTGCTCTCGTTCCCAGATTCTCTTTGTTAATATGTACCGAAGCAAGAATGGGTTCATCCGTCTGCGTATTGTCAAATCCGGTTACGGCACAACGTTCGGGCACCTGAATGCCTCGACTTTGGAGTGCCTGAATGACAATAACAGCTGTATGGTCATTTGCACACACGATAACTTCAGGGATATCCTCCAGCTCCATTTCAGCAATGGATCTCTGGATCTGATCATACTCTGGTCCCAGCAAGCCGTCTTGCTGTCCCCCCTCCAACTGTTTCTCTTCCAGCACCATACGATATCCAAGCCAGCGTTCTCTAAAACTTGCTGCATCGGGCAGTTGCCCGGCAAACTGGAACCTTCTATACCCTTTACCAACGAGCATGAGAACCAGTTCTTTCATACATTTCATATTGTCCGTAAAAACCGAGTCTGCGTATATGGCAGGGTCTTCATGATCCACCATGACAAGCGGAATACGCAGTCTGTAAATCTCCAGCAATACCGATGTCGAGATGGTGCCCACGGTTATGACTCCGCTGATTGCTTCGGGATTAAGGACCGAGAACATTCGATCTGAAGAGGGTTCTGTCAGCGTTAAAATATCCATCCCCTTCTCATTCAACCTCTCAGAAATGCCATCAAACACAGGCCCCCAGTATAAGGAAGCTCGATTCTGAGAACGAATGTTGGGAAACAAAATCAATATGGTGCCTTGTCGCTCCGCTTCTGGCTTCATCTCCGTTGATATCTGTGTCTCCCCCGGATAACGCTTAGGCTCAGTTCTGAAATACCCGAGCTGCCCCGCTGTTCTGACAATCATCTCGCGTGTATGCTCACTCACACCAGGCTTGCCCGTCAGCGCACGGGAGACTGCGAATTTGGATACCCCCGCAGCATCCGCAATTTGCTGCATCGTTACTCTTTTGGCCATCCTACTCACCCGTTTTTCCTGATTTTCCATTCAGTGTAGCATAAAAAACAAAAATCAACAAAACAAGGTTATGTTATTCTGTTTTTGTTAGGTAGTTGTTTATCTGTTTCACAAGGTGTGCGACATAACCAAAAAAAGGCCCTCTCTCCACCTTCCATAGAAGATGACGAAAGGACCCTTTGTCCGCCAATTATACGCCTGGTGCTCCCTGATCGCCGAGTTCCGACTGTAAAACCGAGCGTTTTCTGCGCCAGAAGATAGGCTGTGGAAGTTTGATCTCTGTGATCAGAACACCAACCAGCATCAAAGCTGCTCCCGCATACCCTTGCAACGTTAGCGATTCCCCTTGAAAGGTAAATGCAAAGGCTGCTGCAAACAGTGGTTCGAGTGAAAAAATCAGACTTGTTCTTGTGGGAGAGGCATGACGCTGCGCGAGTGTCTGCAGAATATACCCCAAGCCGCTACACAACACACCTAACCCGAGAATGGCTGCCCAGGATTCAGCCGTATCGGGCATACGTGGCGTTTCCAGCATAAATGTAGCTGCAATTCCCCACATCGCTGCAACACCCAATTGAACTGTCCCCAATGTTAACGGATCATGCTTCGGTGTGAACTTGCCAGCAATCATTATATAGATGGCATACACAAGTGCTGCTAGTATGCAGAGAATATCTCCCGTGTGCAGACTAAGCTGATGTTGAAGCGTCAGCAAGCCAAGACCGGTAACTGCAACCAGGATACTGAGCGTCAATCGTTTATCCGGCATACGACGATGCTGGATCGTCGTCAGGATCGGTACAAAAATAACGGCCAAACTTATTAGGAATCCCGCTTGGGATGTCGTGGTTCGTTGCACACCATAGGTGATAAATACAAATGCAGCGAATAAAGCCGTTCCCATAATGGCTCCTGCCACAAGTGTTCTGCGATCCATCTTAAACAACCGCCGATGAAAAAGAAGTCCTGCCGCAATAAAGGCAATTCCAAAACGAAATGCGACCAGATTCAATTCTTGCATGGACTCCAGACCCGATTTCATAAACAGATAGGAAGATCCCCATATAACCGTTGCGAGCAGCATCTGTATGTCCGCTCTTCTTGTTGTCTGACCTTGATTAACCTGTACACCATTCATCTTGCTTCAACCTTCATTCTATGTATTCTGATCTGTGGGATCGTGCGTCAAACTAACTCGCCTTGGCAAGTATAAACGATCTCTTTGCATTATTAAAATGAATATTTATAATGAATTATATGAAATAAACTCATGCATCAAAAATGGGAAGGAACGGAACCATTCATGTCACTGATCAAATACGAAATTTTGAATACCGTTGTGGAATATGGCAGTCTCACCAAAGCGGCAGAAGCGTTGAACATCACCCAATCCGCAGTCAGCCATGCCATCGCCAGTCTGGAGACAGAATGTGGTTTTTCCCTGCTCCATCGCAACCGCTCCGGTGTGCGGGTTACCGCTGAAGGGGAACGCATTCTGGGATACACACGTGAGATTCTGCGCTGGACGGAACTCATGAACCAGGAAATCTCCCTCATTCGCGGCGCTGAGATTGGTACGGTGCGTATTGGTACCTTCGCAAGTGTCTCCACACAATGGTTGCCGGGCATCCTGAAACAATTTCGCCTGCGTCATCCTGGAATTGAGATTAAGCTTTGGGAAGGCGATTATGCTGAGATTGAGGGCTGGCTAGCTGGAGGTGCCATCGATCTCGGATTTCTATCCCTCGGCGATTCATCACCTTTTGAGACGATCCCATTACAAAAAGACAGGATGATGTGTATCCTGCCTCTGGATCATCCTCTCGCCTCAGAGGAGTCTGTTTCGTTTGATGTTTTACTGGAACAACCCTTTATTCTGCCCAAGTGGGGTGGAGATAACGAGATTGAACGACTGATCCGGCAGCATGCAGCCAAGCTCAATGTCGTCTATGAAGTCGCAGAAGATCAAGCCATTATGGCGATGGTCCGTAATGGCCTCGGTATCAGCCTGCTTCCGGAAATGGTTCTTCAAAATCATACCGATTCACTCGCGCTCGTGCCACTCTCTGGAGATCCTTATCGTACAATTGGCATGGCCTGCCCATCTTTGGGCAATCTATCGCCAGCTACGCGGCGTTTCATTGAAGAGGTACAACAGTGGCTCGGCCAGGTAATGTAAATTTGGAGAACTCACTACCTCTGTTGTTAAGATCGATTTCTCCTAACCGATAGTCACAAATTGGATAACGCCGAGGGTCAATATCAGTACAGATATAATCCCAATCGTGATGCCAAAACCAATCAGGAAGCGCACGCCAGGTGAGCGTTTGTTCTGATGGCTGCCTCCCAGGTTATCCAATTTTCGCTCAATTTGATCCAACCTTTCATTTACCTGTTTCAGATCTTGATTGGAGTTCATTCATCCATCTCCCTTTTCTGTGTATTCGATCTATTCCCACACCCGATCGAGCTGATCTGCGTAGTAACGGATGGCTCTGTTATAGTCATTGATTCTCTTGTCACTTGATGTGTCCGCAAGTTGCACGAGCAGTCGTTGCATCGCTTCTGCATGTTCACCCAGATTGTAGAGCACCATGGCATAGAAAACTTCAAATTCCCGGTACGCCGGGAATTCTTTCATCCCTTTTTCAAACCAAACCTTTGCCTGCTCATACTGTCCAAGCGTTCGATATGTGCTGCCCAGCCCGAGTATTGCCCCTGCTCTGTCCTCATCAGAAAGACCAAGACTTAGTGCCTTCTCATAATGCGGGACAGCTTCCCGCTCCAATCCAAGCGAATCATGTGCCCAAGCCAGCTGATACCAGACATTCGCATTCTCGGGTTCCTGGACTGTAATCTCTTGCAAAAGTTCAATCGCTTCCTGCACCTTGCCTTCCTGTCTCCATTGCACGCCCTGTTCCAAATTACTCATGCTGTCACTTCCCATCTTGCATTATAATTTCCACATATATAATTCAATTGTTTTATTATACCAAAAAAGCACCCTAGAGAATATGTTGTAACAACTCAAGGTTGTTCAAACGCTATTCCATAGTGTGCTTTTTCATTCGATGCAGCCAGCTAGCATAAGCTGAAATCTCTCTGAAAATGATCTGTTCATCGTCTAATTAAGACCATACCGTATTCGCTACCATAACAATAAATACGAGCATGAGATAATTAACCGAGATCAGAAAGTTCACTTTTGCCCATTTCTCATCATCCTGTGTCTTCAGTCCGCTAAGTGTATGCACAAACCAGATCAGTCCACCGACCAAAGATACAATCAGAAATACCAGACCTACGTAGTTGTAATAATACAACAGGAATACGGCAGGAAGCAGCAGAAAAACATAAGGAATCATCTGAAACTTGGTGCGTTTCACCCCTTTAACCACTGGCAACAACGGGAAGCCCGCAGCACGATACTCCTCTACCCGGCGAATACCCAATGACCAGAAGTGTGGTGGTTGCCACATGAATAATAGTGCAAACAGCAACCAGGCACCTGCATCAATCTCATTGGTTACAGACGTATAACCGATGACAGGCGGCATTGCTCCTGCAATTCCACCCAGCGACGTGCTCCACGTTGAACTGCGTTTCAACCACATCGTGTAAATCACGATGTAAGCGAACCACCCAAGCAGTGCCATCCACCCTGATAACGGATTCACCAGGAAAAATAGTACTGCTAGTCCCACAACACCAAGGATAATGCCATAGCCAAGTACAAACCCTGGCTTCAGATGGTTAATGTAATCCATCCTTTTTTTGGTGCGCTCCATCTTTTGGTCCAATTCACGATCCCAATAATTGTTGATTACACAAGCTGAAGCAATAACCAAGGTTGATCCAATCACGACCATGAGCAGAGATAACCAGTTGATATCCCATTTTGAAGCTACCCAGAATCCTACCGCCACCGCAAACACATTTAACCTTAGAAGTCCGGGCTTAGTTAATGCAATCATGTCTTTAAGCATGAGGCTCCTCCTGAACTATGTAAAAACGCCATTCCAATAATGATACATGTACCTACCATTAATTACAATCGCTTTCATGAATTTGTCATAACCAAAAAGCATCCCTCACCGTTCCAATGAACAGGAGGAATGCTTGATGATGAATTTCATCTTATTTTATGGGATGTATTGTTGCACAATTTTAGTAACTTTTCCGTCCTGCACCGTCAGGTGATACGGGAATACGGATAGATCAAGAATACGGGTATTCTCATACAAAGATTCGAACTTGGATAATGTCACAGGTTCATTCCACTGAATGTCTGCGCCCTGGATCGTACCATCCCGATCATACAACTGCATCAACACTTCAGCATTGGCACTAACCTCAACCTGCTCCTGCTCTTTGCTGTCATTGACAATATAGTAACCATCTGGAGCACCGTCTATACCTGCTTCCGGATTGCGCTGTGCAAAAATCGCATCAGCTTCTTCACCCTGATACCATCCAATCTTGTCCACTGTCATAAACAATTTGCCGTCTTCTATATGCATACCTTCAACATAGGCTGTAAACATCTCGGAGTTTGCAACTTGAGCTTCTTTCGCAGAAGTTTGTTGAGCGTCCGTACTACCTTGAGCATTCGCAGGGGTAAGTAAATATGTAGTCAGCACAATCATACCAAGTAAAGCAACAACTGCACCGATCATTCCTAGTTTCCATTGTTTTGTCGCGTTCTTCATAGGTAACATCTCTCCTTAATATGAACGTTACTATTCCTTAACCGGAAGTCTTGCTTCTCAAACGCTCATGTGAACTATCGATTCCAACGTTCTTTCTTTTCCTATCATACTTGGAACAGGGATTATAAAAGTATCAGCCAGATTAAAAATAGTTACAATGTGCGTCATCACTCCTGTCTGTAGTCTCCGTAAACGGCAATAACCCCTGAAGGCATCGCCATTCAGAGGTTATTAACTTACTAATCTTAATGATTGGGTGTGGAGCTTTGTGCCAAACGAACGAGCATATGAGCCAACATGTGACGTTCATCTTCCTTGCCGACATTCCACAGCTCCTGCAGCAGTTTTTCTTCACGATTACGGGGTTCCTCCCGAGCTGCCAGATAATCCGCTACTTTCTCGGCAATTTTGGCCATCTGCTCCTCACTTAGTCCAATCGATTCTCCCATGGCAATTCGCTTACCCAGGTATTCTTTGAATGCATCAAAGTTCTGTAAAATCTGTTCTCTTTCTTCCGGCGCAATCTTCTCAATTGCATTGTCCACCTTGTCAGTTGATACTTGGCCATCTTTATGGATTACATGATTTTCTTCATTCATCTGAATAACCTCCTGCATAATAGTTGTTTATTGGTTTCAAGCTTTAAACTTAATACTCATTGGTTATCTATAATATAAACGTATTGCTGAAGTTTAATCAGTACGTTCAATTCTGTATATATCTTCTATATATGTGCAAGTACACGTTTCAAAAGAACTACAGCGGTTAATCGTTTACATATACGTAACGGTGTTTGGATATGTTAATGAACACCTTATACAATATCGAACCAGGAGGGATTCCCCATGCGTGATAAAACCAAACATGAGAAGACAAATGATGAACTTGAACCAGGAGTGAATACCGTTATCCATCCAGACAAAAATAATCCCGGACCAACCGATATGATCGAAGGCGTGGTTGGTGATATCGTGGACAACATTCGCAAAGACTTCTCCCATGACTCGAAGGACAAGACGTCTTCTTCCAAGTCAACGGATTCATCGGATAAACAAGCGTAATCCTTTTCTCCCTAGCAAAAGATAGCTCAAAAAGTCCTCCTGCCACATGCATGGCTTGGGAGGACTTTTTTGGTAATGAGCAATGGAATAATCAACCTCATAGTTGGAGGTGAAATTCATCGTGAATCCTTGGTCATCTGCTGTAACGCCTTATGAATCCAGATCGCGGCAATGGAACCTTCACCCATCGCAACGGTTGCTTGTTCTGCGTGCAGGCCCAGATCCCCGGCTATCCATACATTATTCGCTGCCTGCAAGCTGCGCGGATCAGCTTCTACATGTTTGTTATCTGCAATCACAGCTCCCAGCTGCTCCGCCAGTTCATAGTGTACCCGGTTGCCTCCAAATGCGATAAATCCACGCTCCGACTCAAAGATCTGTCCATCTTCGGTCAGAACACCGGTGATATGGCCATCCTCAATCTGTTGTACTTCCTGAACAGCCGCTTCCAGATAACGAACTCCCGCCTCTTTCATGCTCCGATGCAGCTCTGCAGATATGGGAGCCTGCTCATGATTGATATATAACAGATCATTCGTACGCTGAATTAAAATCATCGCCATATTGGCACCTGGTTCGCCAGATCCCAATAGTACCGTACGTTGATCCTGAATCTCATAACCATCGCAATCAGGGCAGACATACACCGTTCGGCCCAGCGTAGGGGTTAGTCCCGGAATGTCCGGAACTCTATCCGTGAGCCCCGTTGCCAATAACACGATTTTGCTCCTATATTCAGTTCCTGAAGTACCGAACAATTGGATCATCTCTCCATGACGTCCTGCTTTAACAATACGGTCTTTCTCAAAAGATACACCGGTCCGCTCTGCCTGCATCCTGCCTCGTTCTCTAAGCTCTTCACCGGATACCCCATCGGGGAAACCGAGGATATTATGATAAGTCCGGCATAACGTCGATCTGCCTTCTCCCGCGTCGATTACCAACACCTGATGAGCTGAATAACGTCCAAGCTGAATGGCTGCCTGAAGCCCTGCGAGCCCTCCACCTACAATTATGCAATCAACCTCTCGCATGCTCCTTCTCCTCCTGAACTATATACATTGAACTAAAGAATATTTACACTGGGTCACTCCGATGACAGAACAACCTTCCGATCGCTGTTATCCCCAGATTTTTTTAATACCTTTTACAAAGGGTAAATCCGGGGATAAAGGCGCACGCTTCGCTTCTTCAGGTTCTTTCTGTCCTCTCCGTTATTGTGTAAATGTTTAGCTCAATATATATATATTTTGTCCTTTTATACATTAAACCGTTCAGCCAAGCTTAAACGATTCCTCATATTCCTTATCTTATACCAAAATAAACAGGCCCAAACCATACGTAGGAATCACGGTGAGTTTGGGCCTATAAGATTTATGATTACTTAGAAGTTATAAGATTCAAATCGCGATGCATTCGAGATGGCGTTCCATACATCCGCTGTTTCGCCGCCCATATACCAGTAAGCCAGTCCAGCAATTTGCCGTTGCTCACTCATTAACACTTTGGCTGATAACGAACGACTGTCCTCTGCCCATATATATCTTGGCTTACCATTACTGTTGTACCCGATAATATATTGAACCAGACTTGCATCCCATCGTCTTACAGATCCCGTAGCATGCGCACGCATTCCCTGGTCTGCCAGTGTAATGTCCCAAGAACTGGTTGCCGGATTCACGGAAGACCAGTCTCGTGTATATAACGGAAGGGCCAAAATTGTTTTGGCACGTACCACCTCGGAGAGCATGGTATCCAAAGCCTTTTCTACCCATGGAAGAGACGCCACTGATCCTGCTTTCGGATCACCGTTCCAGTGTTCCTCGTATCCCATCAGCACCATATAATCTGATACAGCGCCCAGTTTGGCATAATCAAATGCATCCGTCCAATCAGTACCCAGGTCGGGTGAAACGTCCACGGACACCACAGCACCGAGGGCGTGCAACGTAGCCGTCAAAGAGGTCACAAATGCCGTCAGCCCTTCACGATCCGCAGGATCAACATTCTCGAAGTCCACATTAATGCCGTCCAATTTATAGGTTTTGACATAAGCGGCTACCTGTGAAATCACTGCCGCTCGGTTGGCTGAGCTGGATAACATCTGATGGGTAAGTGCCGAATCGGAACGATTCCCAAGTAATGGCCATAGCTGCCTGTCGGTGGCTGATGCCCAGGAGATCAATGCAGGGTCCGCGTGATCTGTTACTTTCATACTGCTGTTCAGGAAAAACCAGCGTGGGACAAGTGTGTTGACCTCAGACTGTTCCACTTGTTTCTTGAATTCAGTTGTAGTGGAGTTATATTGCCAGCCCAGCTGAACGCCAAGTTCATCCCCACGTTGTAACTGCTCAGACCATGTTTTCTTTTGTAAAATGGCATCGAGCATTACGGCTGCTTCTTCTCGCGTTACCTGGTCATGTGGTCGAAACACGCCTCCGCTTCCCCGCATTAGTCCAAGTTGATATACCGTCTGAACATAAGGACGTGCCCAGTCCGAGATATCCGCTGCGTCAAAATACGTTGAAGATAAGAGTGATGTCTCTACGGGTTGTTGTTTTAACATTCGAACAAGAAGGGCAGCCGCTTCTTCGCGCGTAATAGAAGCATTAGGCTGGAACGTTCCCTGACCCTTACCCTCCAGAATAAAAAGATTCGTCATGGCGGCAACATTGCCGTAATACCAAGCATTCATGCTTATATCCTGATAGGGATTAATATTATTTTTAACGGGCTTCAAACCTAGTAATCTCACCGCAAACGTCGCAAATTCTGCACGAGTAACGGCTTTCTTCGGTTCAAACGTAGTCTCTGACGTACCGGCAGCAATGCCTTTTGCCACCAGATGTGTAATGGCATCCTTGGCGTAACTGGTGTGCGTATCCTGAAACTGTTGCTGCACGGTTGCGGCCTGAACGGTAGAGCTGTATCCAGCCACCGATCCAAGTGTTAATAACCCGCATAAAACCGTTTTCCATATCCGTTGGTTCGTTATGTCTTTTAATCTATTATTCACATTAAAAAGCCTCGCTTCATTGGATTACGATCAACTATCATCGTATCAAATTGAAGCGAGGCCGTATGTGGTTAAATGTTGGGAAATGCGAAGCTTACTTGTGTACTTTTACGCGCTCTTCAATTGGTTGGAATTCTTTCTCACCCGGTGCTGCCGTTGGTTTACCAAATGGCATTTGAGCGATCAATCTCCAGTTCTCAGGAATGCTCCATTCTTGCTTCACTTTCTCGTCAATCAACGGGTTGTAGTGCTGCAAAGATGCACCCAGACCTTCTTGTTCCAGAGCAGTCCAGATTACCAGTTGCAACATACCATTGGATTGGTTAGCCCAGATTGGGAAGTTATCTGCATAAGCTGCAAAATTTTGTTGAAGCTGTGCGATCGCATTGTTATCTTCGAAGAAGAGAACCGTACCATATCCGCTGCGGAATCCAGTCATTTTTTCTGCTGTGGATTTGAAGGCTTCTTCATTGCCTACGACTTCACGCAAAATTTCTTCTGTGTGATTCCACAATTTATCATGTTGTTCACCGAGCAATACAACGGCACGGGATGTTTGTGAGTTAAAGGAAGTTGGTGTATATTTCACCGCTTCTTCTACGATTTCCTGGATTTTAGCATCCGAAATTGTAGATTCCTTGCTGATTCCATAATAAGATCTTCTGTTTTTCAACGCATCAAAAAAAGTTGTCATTCTTATTCGCCTCCCAAAATTTTTTTTCAATTGCCAACACAGTAACTATAATATAGTAACCTACATTAGTCAACAAACTAATTTATTTTCACTAAATATACATTCACCGAAAACATTTCAACAAGTTTGCCCAACACAGCAATTGGAATTATCCTTCGCCCGTCTTTTTGCGATAATCCGCCCGGTATTTCTCTTCCGTAGACGAGTTACTTTTTGTCTGATCTTTATTCTTCTCTTCCTGAGCTTCCATATTCAGATCTTCCATCGGAATTGGATCTACAGTCTGTTCTTCTTCATGTCGGTCCAGCAGACTTTCGTGCTCTGTCTTATATTGTTCAGGATTGTCAAGGGATTGTTCCTGATGGGTATCGCTGTTATTCTGATCCGGTGTGCGCTGTTTCATTCATATTCGCCTCCTCTGGGTTCATTACCTTTCTTTACCTGTTCTGCGTGTCCTCTAAACACAGTGGTATGCATTCCTCAAACGATAATCAACAAAAAAAGCCAACCAGACAAGCTGGTCAGCTCAAAGACGACTTCTATGATTGGCGATGCAATTGGGTACGGTACAGATCAGGCGAACATCCCACACTTTGTTTGAACATCCGACTAAAATGCGAAAGGCGTTTGAAACCGGACAATCGACTTGCTTCTGTCACGGTGATCTCAGGCTGAAACTGAAACAAAAGCTTCGCCTGATTGATGCGACGGTCATACAGGTATTTAAATATCGTCAAACCTGTCATTTCCTTAAACATGCCTGCCAGATATGGCTTGGACAGATGTAATTCCAGTGCCAGATCATCCAGACCAATGTCCTTCATATAATGGGTATCCACATAACGAATAATGTGTTGGACATGCCGCTCCCTCTCCGATGAGGGAAGTTGTTCCTGGACATCACCCTGGCAGATCTCTGCTACAAAATACAACAGATCACACAGTCTGACATTCATTCGCTCTTGCCTGAAATTGCTCTGACTTTGAGACAGACGATGAAGATCATGCAATAGAGCTTCGAATTCAGAGCGGTTATCTCCCTTCAGATTGACCCGGCAATTTCTGAGTTCTTCAAATGGTCTCAGGACCTCAGCCATACGGTCCGGATGCAGGCTGCTGCGAATGGCAGACGGATCAAAATGCAGTGTGCTTCGCTCATAAGCACTGCCTGGCTTCGGATGTGGTCGATGAAGAGTCAAGCCATGCATTAACACCAGATCACCCGGCTCCAGGTTATATACCCGGTCTCCTATGATGTAGGTACATTCTCCATCATGAAAATAATAAATCTCATAATGTGGATGTGAGTGGAATCCATCTGACTTGCCTGGGTTAAATATGCTGGTGGATCGGTAACTATACTCCAGTGAAGCACTAAATTGCATCATGCTCGGCACATTCATGCACCTCCTGTTCGGAAGAGGGAAACGATTTGTGTCATGCCCCTGTAGGATATATGAAAGTGAAATTATAGAATCTGTTTAATACTTTCTTGAATCTCGTCGATGGAGTCGATAGGTTCGAAGCGTTTGACCACACGACCCTCTGCATCAATCAGGAATTTCGTGAAATTCCATTTGATTGCATCGCCGTGTAACCATTCCGGTGCCTTCTCAGCCACCATTAATTTCAATAATTTGGCCTGTATATCTGTTTCATCAAAGCCAGCAAAAGGCCCTGATCTTTTCAAAAAGTCGTAGAGCGGGTGCGCCGCTTCTCCATTCACATCCAGTTTGGAAAACATCGGAAATTTCACACCATAGTTAATCTGACAAAAGGACTCCGCTTCCGAACTGCTTCCAGGCTCTTGCTCTGCAAACTGGTTACACGGGAAACCAATAATCTGAAGTCCTTGATCCTTGTACTGGTCATACAGCTTCTGCATGTCATCAAACTGGTGCGTATATTTACATTTACTTGCCGTGTTTACGATGAGCACAGGTTTTCCTTCATATTGATAGAGCGGGAAACGCTCTCCACTGGTTCTGGTTACGGTAAAGTCGTAGATGGTTGGCATAAGTCTAGTGCACCTCGCGATAGTTATGTAGTCATACAGCATCATATGTCATTGTTAATTATATACGAAGTTTGAACTATTGTATCGCGCAAGATAAGTTACTCTCCCTTTCAACAGAAAACCCTTCTGCCGCGAAAATCTCTTCGTTCAGCAAAAGGGTTATTATATGGGATCACAGTGACAGCAGCTTCAGCCCTTCACGGCACTTCCGGCCACGCCCTGAATGATATAATGCTGACCCACGAGGAAAACGATGATCATCGGAATAATGCCTGCCGTGGCAGCGGCCATCATGCCGTTGTAATCCACATTATTCTCCAGAATAAAGTTCTGCAGTCCGAGCGGAACGGTGTACAAGTCTTTGTCGATCAGGAACACAAGCGCATTCTCATAGTCATTCCAGTGCCAGGAGAAATCAATAATGGCCAGTGTAGCCAGCGCTGGCTTCGCCAAGGGCAGAATCAGCCTGAAGAATATGCGCAGGTGACCGGCACCGTCGATGAACGCCGCTTCCGAGATCTCTGAAGGCACGGACAGGAAGAATTGCCGCAGCATAAACACCCCAAAGATCGTGAACATTCCGGGCAGGATCAATGCCCAATGCGTATTATATATGCCTACCCATTCAAACATCAGGAACTTCGGTACAAAGAGTACCTGCGGTGGCACCATCATCATCGAGAGATAGATCAGAAACAGTGTCTCCCGGCCTTTGAATTGAATCCGTGCGAAGCCATAGGCTGCAAAAGCCGAGAGAAATACAGCTCCGACCGTGCTAATTAGCGATATTTTCAACGAGTTCAGATAATACGTCGCAAAGGTATCCGCTCCGCTCCAGACCTTAATGTGATGCTCCCAGTTCAGGCTGGAGGGTATCCACTGGATGGGATAGGTGAATACGTCCGCAGGAGATTTGAACGACGTGCTGATCATCCAGATGAACGGCATAACCATCAGCAGGGCAAACCCGGACATCAGAAGTGTCAGTATGATTTTTCGAATCTGGCTCAAGGACTCCATGCGGACTTTAACTTTAGGTGAATGTGGAGCTGTGGGCTTCGCATTCGCGGCAATTTGTTTCTCCATAGCGATCCCTCCCCTCCTTAATAGTGAACCCAACGTTTCTGACCGAGCCACTGCAAAACAGTGAATATCATGATGATGGCAAAGAGTGCCCAGCTTATGGCGGCAGCGTATCCCATCTCGTAATATCGGAAGGCATTCTGGTAGATAAAAAGTGACAGCACGGTTGTGCTGTTCCCCGGCCCACCCTGGGTAATCGCTTGAATGATACCAAAGTTTTTGATCGTCATAATCAGCCCAGTGATCAGCAGCAAAAAGGTCGTTGGACTCACAAGCGGCCAGATCACTTGGCGTATCGTCTGCCAAGGACGGGCTCCATCTATCCGTGCAGCCTCAACCAATTCCTCCGGAATTTCCTGCAAAGCTGCTAGATAAATAATCATGTTGTAACCCAACATGAACCAGATCCAGATGATATCAATCGCATACATGGACCATTCGGTTGTTGATAACCATCCGGGTGGATTCGTAATACCGATCCCCCGCAAGAAGCCATTAATGGGCCCCGATGTTGGCTGGAACAGTAGCATCCAGACAAAAGCGATGGCAACGCCGCTGGTGATATAGGGCATGAAATAGAGGGCACGCAGCGTTTTTTGCCAATACACCGACTTGTTCAGCGCCACCGCCACGATAAAAGCCAACCCCATTGATACCGGAACCGCTAACAGAAATACAAATGTATTTCGCAGCGCCACGCCAAACAGATCATCATTCAACATCCGGCGGATATTGTCCAGCCCGACGAAATTCGTCTCCGGGCTCATGAATTTGTAATCAGTGAACATGAGATAGAACGAATAGACAGCCGGTATAATAAAAAACAACAGCACGCCAATCATATTGGGCCCAATAAACAGATACCCGAGCCTGCTCTGCCGTTTCATCCAGGATTTATGCATATGCTCCCCCACTCCTTAACATCTGTTCTGGAATTAAGCATAACAAGATGTCCTCTAACATTTAAGGAACATAACCCTGTACCTGATATCACAGATATATGTATTTCGGCAGTGACTTTCGGGAGAGAAATAACATGGAATTGTTCTATTGCTTATATAGAAAAAACCGCCCCATTGGGACGGCCTTTGGACTCATTGCTTTTGCAATCTATTGATTCTGCTTCAGCCAGTCATTATGGCGTTTGACCATGTTCTGTACCGTTACTTCGGCAGTCTGGTTACCGAGGAAGAACTTTTCATACTCCTGTGCACGAAGATCGACCACTTCCTGCGCAATGCTGCGGACAAACGTAGGTGTCTCGTCACCGTACAACACAAATTCCAGAGACTCTTTATCATAAGAATCGGCATAATCGCCCAGCAGATGATCGATCGCAGTCTGTTGATCAACCGCATTGGAGGAAGGCAAACGTCCACCCGCAGCCATCGGCATCATTCCCCCATCGGCGTACCATTTCAGGAACTCCCATGCGGCTTCTTTATTTTTCGACTTGGAATTGATCGCAATAAAGTCACCAAGTCCTCCACTCTTCACCATATCTGCTTCTTGTGCAGCCAGTCTCGGTACAGGGGCAAAGGCAATTTTCCAATCCCGCGGGAACTCGGTCATATTGTTTGATGTGCGGATCAGCCATTCGCCGATATTAATCATGGCAGACTCACCGCCAAGGAACATGTTCTCTACCGGCATTTTGGAAGTCAGCTGCTCTCCGAGCGGAGGGGTGGTTGCATCCTCCTTCATCATTCCGTTCAACGTCTCCAGCCATTTAGTGACAAGCGGATCATCTAGGTTGGAAGTGCCGTCTGCCTTAACATAACCGTTCTTCACCAGAACGGAATCGAGCGGGTCTACATAGGAAGCGGTATGCTGCACCAATCCGTACTTGAAGCCAGCTGTCTTCAGTTTGAGTGCATATTCACGGGCTTCATCCCAAGTCCAGGCTGTTGGTACGCTCAGTCCCGCTTGATCAAGCGCTTTCATATTTAAAGCGAAGAAGGCAGCGTTTTTCTTGGTTGGCATCCCGTAATATTTTCCGTCCACTTTCCAGGAAGCCGCATCTTCACCCATTTTCTCATCAATGTTGTAGTCGGTGAACTCGCCCAGATCCAGTGCTGTACCGCCCTTGATGCGTTTATCCAGATTTGTGAGGGTATAGTTGACATACAGGTCAACGTTCTGCCCGGTGGACAGCGCCGTATCCAGCTTCAGGTTGCCATCATCATCATTCACAAACCGCACATATTCCACCTGAATATCAGGATGCTCCGCATTCCAGGTATCCACCACTTCCTGTGGACCATTCTCGGGCGGCACCGCGCCCCACATAGTGAGCTTCACTTTTCCCCCTGCCGCTCCACCTCCGTTATCTCCACCGTTCGTCTCATTTTTACCTACACAGCCGGCAAGCAAGCCCAGCATCAGCGCACCTACGATTAATCCCGTTAATCCTTTTTTGATTCTCATCTGGTCACATGACCTCCCTGAATTGAAGTGTACCTTCCGTTACATCGTAGCAGGGACCTTGCTGGGTTCATAAGATACATATCCATGATTCGGATTGAACAAAAATACGGATTTACTTGTGCTTGCCTGAGCACTCGGTACACATATTCCTTCTACTCATCCTGTGAGTCACGAACGATGGCGATACTGGCTGGGCGTGCAACCGGTCCAACGCTTGAATATTTTAATGAAATAATTATCACTTCCGAACCCTACCCGGTAACCAATCTCCTGTACAGGAAGGTCCGTCTCGCGCAAGTATTCAGCAGCTTTCTCCATCCGTACCCCATGCAAGTAATGAATCAGGGTATGGCCGGTTTTCTTTTTAAACAGAGCACTCACATAATTCTCGCCCATCATCACATATCGTGACATGGATTTGACGGTAATGTCCTGGTCGTAATGCTGTCCGATATACTGAATTATTTTGCTAATCTCCGGATGTTTCACAATCGGCTCACGAACAGGTGTAAATGGAAGATCCGTATCAGACGGGGGCGCAGAAGAGACCGTAAGAGAATCAGGCGAAACAGGCGTTGATGTGAGAACCGGTGTGGAAGGTGGCACTTGATGATGATCTGTCTCTGTCCGGGCTTCAGTCGAAGCTCCCAGTTCTGCACTTACTTTACGGAGTGTATCACGCAGTGAATTCACACTCATGGACAGTTTCAAAATATAATTGGAAGCCCCGTATTCCATTGCACGGCGTACATATTCGAACTCCCCCATACAGGTGAGCATGACAAATTTGGTTTTTAACCCGGCCTGACGGGTCTGTTTGAGTAATTCCAGACCATCCATACCTGGCATGACAATATCGGTCAGTACCAGATCCGGTGTATCCTGTATAATCATCGCCAGCGCTTCGGTCCCATTACCGGATTCCCCAATGACCGTGAAGCCCAGCTCTTCCCAGGAAATAATCTCTCTCACCGACTCACGTACGAATACCTCATCTTCTACAAGCAATACCTTCCACATGCCAGATTCCCCTCTCCAGTCGTAGGGCGTTTCTCAAAACTCGCGAAGTGCATCTTTTACCGCCTTTTCGCCCCATGCTTCGTCACTTTCCCTTGACGTGCCTCGACACGCCTGCGGAAAACTTCCTTGCTCGGAACGAAAATTCAGCAAAATCTGCTTCCTTCGGAGTTTTCAGACACGCCCTAGTCTGATCGCTTCTGTAAGTAAGGCGTCGACAATAAAAAAGGAATGCTGAACCTCACTAATGTCCCCGGCTTGGTATCAATCACTTCAAGTTCACTTTGGCCTTTGAACAATAATCGCAATCGTTCCTTAAGGTTAGACAGACCAATTCCCGGACGTGTGCGGGTCATCTGCTGACGCCGGGATTCCTCCATTCCAATTCCGTTGTCTGCCACCTCCAGCATCAGCTTTCCTGTGTCTTGCCTGTAAATTCCGATGCGGATCTGACCAAGCTGCTCCAGTGGCCCGACACCGTGGTGAATGGCATTCTCCACCAGTGGCTGCAAGCTCAGCTTGGGCACGAGCGCATACTCAAGTTTTTCGTCAAATTCACAAGTCACCTCAAAGCTATCACGGTAACGAATCCGCTGGATATGAAGGTAGGCTTGAACCAACTCAATCTCGTCCTTCAGGTATACCAATTCGACCTGTGAATTCAGGCTGACCTCCAGTAATTTGCCCAAGGAAACACACATCTCGGAGATCTCTTCATTCCCGCTGCGGATCGCACTCCATTTCATTGTATTCAATGTATTCAGGAGAAAGTGCGGATTCATCTGGGCCAGGAGCATATGAAAATGTACCGCTTCCTTCTGGCGTTCCTCCGCCTTGAGTCTGTTGATCATCTGATTGGCATCATCCAGCATCGTATTGAACGTACGGGTCAGTTCCAGCACTTCTCCGCGGCTGCGGCCTTCAGGGATACGGACCTTGAGGTTTTTGCGTACAACCTCCTTCATCTGGTTCTGCAGATGTGATAAAGGCCGAGTGAACGTCGCCGAGATCATAAAGGCCATGAGCACAAATGCTGCTGTGAAGCCAAAAAACGTTAAAAAATAGCGCTGCTTAAGCCCCGATATCTCCGTAAACAACACAGCTAGTGGAATACGATTTACCATGTACCAGTCCAGTGACTCGATGTATACGTAGTTAATCAGCGTATCTGAATCATTATCCGTCAGATAGGCCTCTGCCGGATGAAGTGCAATTTCCCGGGTCACGTCTGGGGAAAGTACCGCTTTTTCGGACGAGCGGGCAATCGTTTCCCCATTGCCAGTAATCAGGAAATACTCCTGATTGCTCTGCGAATCCTTCAGCATAGACTGAAACCAGTACGAATAATCGATGCTGATCCGTGCCATTCCGTACCTTTTGCCGCCACTGTCCTTCATATACGCATAGAGGGACAAGAGATACGGGCTGGAGGATAACTCCCGCAGGACATGGTTGGTATCCCGGGCATCCCAGCGGTAGAGCAACTCTTCTGATGGATATGAGTTTGAATCAGTGTTGCCCTTGATGAAGGTCATTTCTCCAAGATGCTTGCGAAATTGTTCCCGATAAGGGCCATAGGCCAGAGCTTTTTTGGGCAAATACGAAGTGTAAACGTTATCATGAAAATCTAACAGCGTGAAGTACACGGAAGGATTATATAGAAAAAAACTGTTGTTGATCATCTTGAACTTCTCTTCCACCAACGACTTATTCTCAAGCGGAGAACGATTGTCTGGAGAAGTCAGGGCGTTTCTTACGGCTGAATCCTGTTCCAGAAAAATCAGGGTTTTAAATGCAATACTCATCTGGTCCTCCAGAGAACCATACATCTGCACCAGTTGCTCGTGGCTCTGTTCGCTGATTTTTTGCTCAACCAGAGATTCGATCTGTCCATAGTTGTAGACATTAAGTACGCTGAATGGCAGCAGAATCAACACCACAAACGCACCAAACAGCCGATACCTGAGCTTATGCGGCAAAAAGGTCTTCCAGTCGGGCTTTGTCATCCCCTCAGCGCTCCTCCTGCAATTATTGAGATCATTATACCATCAGTTCCCCCGCTTCGGCCGGGGCCGGGCTCATTCGCATGGATATGTGATACCAGTTGCCAGGGAAGGGATAGAGATACACAGATTTGTTCTATTGCATTAAAAAAACCGGAGATCTGGGATCTCCGGCTAGGCTAGATATAACGACTTAGCAAATTAGGATATAGGCTCCACTCCCCAGACAAGCTCGCCGTTCCGGTAAAGAGTTACCTTGGTCCAATCGGCAAAAGAGGTCTGCAGCGGGTTAAAGGAATAATCATCCCCTTCGCTGTAATTGGACCAGTCTGCTTTGTGCAACCGGGTATGTATCTCCCCAGAGGTTCCTCCGATCGGGATCAGGCCTGCTCCGGTACCGAACTTCAGTTCCAGATAATGGTCCGCTCCAGGAACAGGTGCAGGCAGTTTCACAATGCTGCCGCTGATCTGACTGCCTCCAAGCTGTGCATAATCACAGAAAAAGGATTGTGGTTTCTCCCCGTCCACTGTATACCAGTAACGAATTGTCAGTTCATTCAGGCTAACTGCGGAGGTACCGTTGTTGTGAATGACAAACTGCGGTTTCATTTGGTTATCGAGCAGATTTGTATCCCCTGCACGATAGGCTAGAGTCAGATTGCCAGCAGGCTCTGGCGGCCCTCCACCCTGGACCTTTGCGGAAGCTTGAACGGAGTTCACACTCTTCCCAACGCTGTTAACAGCATTCACCACATAGTAGTAGGTGGTTCCAGCAGATACCGCCATATCCTTATAGCTTGTTCCCGATACAGCGGCCACAGATGTATACGGTCCGGCTGCTGTCAGCGACCTGTTTACCGTATAGGAGGTCGCACTTGCAGATGCACTCCAGCTTAGATTGATGCTTTTGTCGCTAACCGCAGTGGCGGTCAGATTCTGGGGAGCGGCTGGTACTGCCTCGACCTGGACCGTCTCTAATACGGACCAATAGGCTGGCTTGGACTGGAGTCGCTCGTCGAAAAGCAGCGGCCAGTTGTTGCGAGCGACCGGGAAGGTTCGTAGCCAGGTATTGGCATCATCCTTGCCCCACAGGGTAACATTTTTGACTGTGTCCGTATGCCTCAGGAAGATCTGGAACAGGGACTTGTACAGCGCCGCCTGCTGTGTCTTCAGTTCTTCCGGGAAGATATCATAAGATTGCGAATCATTGGAATATACACTTACATCAAGCTCAGTAATATGTGTTTCGAGGCCCAGCGCCTTAAATTTGACAATGGAACTCTCAATTTCCGAAAGGGTTGGATAAAAGAGGCTGATGTGTGTTTGATGGCCGACTCCGTCAATAGGCACACCCTTGGCTTGAAGGCGAGTGATCAGATTGTAGAGGGCCTGGCTTTTGGCCGGCTCATGGGTATTGTAGTCATTAATAAACAACTTGGCATCCGGGTCGGCTGCATGGGCGAATTCAAATGCTTTCTCAATATATTCTTCCCCGGCAATCTGGTACCACAGACTGCGCCGCAGGCCATCCGGCTCGGAGGCATCAATGACTTCATTCACAACGTCCCAAGCGTAGATCTGGCCTTGATAACGCTCCATTACCGTCTCAATATGCTGCTGCATCCGTTCATACAGCACCGTTTTGCTCACCAGATTGCCGTTGGCATCGTGGAATACCCAATCCGGAGTTTGTGTATGCCAAACGAGGGTATGCCCGCGTATCTCTTGTCCGTTCGTTGCTGCAAAAGCGACTGCGGCATCCGACCCGCTGAAATTATACATACCCTCTTGCGGCTCGGTACTGTCCCATTTCAGAACATTGCCTGGTGTCAGACTATCAAAATGCTTCGTAAGCAGTTGCTTGTCCGGTTCGGTCAGCAGTTCATTGTTCGTGAAGGCCGTCCCAATTCGAAACTTGCCCGCAAAAGCATCCTGTAGGGAAGGAATGTCTTCTTCGATCACAATGGGTCCGAGATCCGGCAACTTCTCCAATCGGAAATCATCCACATAAAAAGAAGCTGTGGCACGGTCTGGCACTTCAAAATAAACCGATAACTGATTCGCTGGTTCCAGCATTTTAAACTGTGCAGTAAGCTTGGTCCATCCGCCTGCGGATGCGGTACCGAATGTTAAATTTTCATAATGTGTTGTATCTGGCAGGGTACGCTGTAAAGACATATTAAGGTTTGTGTTGGACGCTCCCGCCGGAAGCTTCACCCAGCCAGTGAACACATACGTCTGTCCCACCTCCAAAAGTTCTGTCACATCCAGCGCTGGCCCATGCCATGTCATAGCACGCCCGCTCACCTCCAGTCCATAATCTCCAGTACGCGCTGCAACGGCGCTTGCATGAAGCGTTTCTACTTCACCGCGTCCGCTCCAGTTCTGGACCGTGCCATCTTCAAAATCATGACTCAGAATCAAGGTATTCTCCTCTTCTGCCGCATGAACAGATGGAGCTACCCAATACAAAGGAACTAACAAAGTTATCATCAAAACAAATTTAAGCGCTTTCAAAAATATCATTTTTCTCATCGCTTCCATTCTCCTTTATCGAATATTAGGATGAATTCCTTATTCCAAAGGCTAAGGCCATATCCACCTCCTTGGTTTTAATTATAAAATCAGAGTCCTCATTCAAACGGATACGGGGGGCATACGTTCGGATAAGGACTCCATATGGTAAATTATAGTATAAATCGTCCATGATCTACAACTGAAATGTACTTCCCCTCTAATTTCGGTTAGAAATGCAGTATCCGTTGCTTCTGCACTCATTCGCACCAGCTCCTCCATAATCTGGGCAACCCGTAACGAAGGTGTATACCTGGTGCTCCGCTGGCTTCAAAAGTTGTCTTTAAAGTGGTCTTCAAAGCTTTCTGCTTACTTCTTTCAGCCTACACCCTGTGTCTCCTGCGATACTCAGATGGACTTATGCCCAACGTTTTGGAGAACACTCTACTTAGATAAAAACCGTTCTCATATCCGCATCGCTCGGCAATTTGGTTAAGGGTCAGGCTGCTGTCAGCCAAGAGGTTCTGCGCTTTTTTCAGACGGACCCGTTTGAGATAGCCTGATGGCGTCTCCTGAAAAGCTTCCCGGAAACGCCTTGTCAACTGCACCGGACTCAAGGCCAGTCGCTGTGCCAATTCCTGAAGGCTGATCTCCTCTTCCGCCCGCTCCTCCAGCAGCGCTGCCGCTTCAGCCATTCGTGCGTCTTCGGTAAATCTCCGCTCCTTTAAGCGATTCTGTCTGCGTTCCACCTGATACAATTGCCACAAATCCATCATAAAATGTGTCTTCCAACGGGCAACTTCCCCCTTATTCTCCTCACTGTCCTGGCGTAAATAAGCGTACGTCGAGGCTAACCGCTTCGTGTCATTAATCAGCGATTTTCCGGCTGGTGGCAGAAACTCCTCCTCCTCCAGGCTACTGCTAAACTGTAAATAGTGAAATGTCAGCGGGGTAATGACTGTCCGCCGAAAAGGAACCGCCGGGGGGCACAGCACCAGATCGCCAAAACTCGCTTCTCCGATCTGACCCCCAATCTCATAATGGAATATTCCCTCTTCGACGGCAAAAGCCACCCAAGTCGTATAGATATCTTCCGTAAGAGCAAATTCCCCTTTTTGCTTCCAGTAGATGTGGTTAAGCAGCTCCATGACTTGACCACCCTTTCTGTGAAATAAAGTATATGTTTGATGATAGTATAGTGCATTTAAAAAGTGAATATATAAATCTAAGATGAAATTATAGATATGTAATTGGAGTCAAGGTGGATCTAACTTCAGTTAAGGAGGTCACAGATATGAAACAAGAGCATGTACAATACGACATCACCGTCATCGGCGGAGGACTTGCTGGTGTATGCGCCGCGATAGCCGCTGCCCGCATGGGGCAACAGGTTGCGCTGGTGCAGAACCGCCCCGTGCTTGGCGGCAATTCCAGCAGCGAGGTTCGGGTCTGGGTGTGCGGTGCCACCGCCCACGGGATTAACCGTTATGCCCGGGAAACGGGTATTATGGGGGAATTGTTTGTAGAGAATCAGTATCGTAATCCGGAGGGCAATCCCTATCTCTGGGACTTAATCATTCTGGAAGCCGTTCGAGCTGAATCCAACATCAGCCTGTACCTGAACACGGATGTACATGAAGTCGAGGCTACTGGCGATGGGGATGAACGAAAGATCACCTCTGTCACTGGCTGGATGATGGGTTCTGAGCGCAAAATCCGAATCGAAAGTCAGATCTATCTGGACTGTACGGGTGATGGATTGGTAGGCTTTCTGGCTGGAGCCAAGTTTGCACTCGGCCGGGAAGCCCGCAGCGAGTATGGCGAAGAGTGGGCACCAGAGGTGGCTGATCAGATCACGCTGGGCAGTACACTCCTCTTTTATACCAAGGATGCTGGTGCGCCTGTCCGTTATATCCCGCCTTCTTTTGCCAAGGATATTACACAGACCAGCATTCCGATTCGCCGGGTCATTCGCAGCGGGGATTCCGGTTGTCATTATTGGTGGATTGAATGGGGCGGTGAACATGACACCGTTCATGACAATGAGCTGATCCGTGATGAACTGTGGTCCGTGATCTACGGGATCTGGGACTATATCAAGAACTCCTGCAAGTTTGATGCAGATCATATGACGCTGGAGTGGATTGGTTCTCTGCCTGGCAAAAGGGAGTACCGTCGCTTCACGGGTGACTATGTGCTCACCCAGAATGATATTATCAGCCAGCGGGAGTTCCCGGATGCCGTTGCCTTTGGCGGCTGGTCCATTGACCTGCATCCTCCGCAGGGCATGTACGCCGAAGCGAGTGGCTCGAAGCATATGCATGCCGATGGCGTATATCACGTGCCGTTCCGCTCGCTGTATTCCGCAAATGTGCGGAATATGCTCATGGCCGGGCGCGACATCAGTGCATCACATGTCGCCTTCGGCACAACGCGCGTCATGGCAACATGCGCGGTCATCGGCGAAGCCGCGGGTACGGGCGCGGCGCTCTGCGCGTCCATGGGGGTGTCGCCGCGCGAGCTACACGCGAGGCATCTGGCGGTCCTGCAGCAGACGTTGCTGCGGCAGGACGCTTCCATCATCGGGGTGCGCAGCCACGATGAGCTGGATCTGGCCCGGCGTGCACAGGTTACAGCCTCCAGCACGCTGACGGGCATCGCCCTTGAGCAGCCTGGCGAGACGTACCCGCTGGGTACAGATGTCGCCCTGTTGCTGCCTGTGCATCCAGTGCTCAGCGGCCTGGAGCTACTGCTGGATGCATCCAGCGATACCGCACTGACGGTAGAGCTGTGGGATACGGGGCGTAAGGAGAACTACGTCCCGCATTCGTTACAAGTTACGGCGACTGTTAACGTTACAACAGGAAATGCGCAGTGGGTGAAGCTGCCGCTCGAATGGCGACCGGAAGAACCGCAGAATGCTTTTATAATCATCCGCTCCAATAAAGCCGTCTCACTCTACCATTCGACAGAAGCACACAGCGGAGTGCTGATCTTCTTCAAAACAGAAGAAAACCACGTGTCCAAAAATCTGGAGGATCATGCCACGAATCAGCCTGTCGTATTATGGTCCATGCAGGGGTTGGCGCGTCAGCCATTCTGCTGTCGTACCCTCTCTGAGACTTCGGCATATTCAGCGGACAACACGATTAACGGTTATCATCGCCCTTACGGTGGGCCGCAACAGTGGATGTCGCAGCCGATGCAGTCTGGCAATCCTGAATGGGTGCAACTGACATGGGAAGAGCCACAAACCTTGGCTGAGTTGCACTTGACGTTTAATGATGATGTAAACGAGGATCTGGTTAATTTACATCACCATCACACAACATTCCGTGTGATGCCTGAGCTGGTGCGTGATTATCACGTGGAGGTACTGACTCCTGCTGGCGAATGGACACAAGTCGCAAGTGTTCAAGAAAATCACAAAAGAAAAGTTATTCATTCCCTGGATGTCCCTGTGTCAGCTCAGGCTCTGAGAATCATAATTGATGCCACAAATGGCAGCAGATATGCCCAATTAATCGAGATTCGAGCTTACTAAAACAAAAAGGAGGATACAGGAAAATATATCCCCTATCCTCCACACAAAGTCCACCTTATTCTAGTCGGCGGTTGGGACCCGCAAGCCCTCAATCAGAATAAACAACGTAAGTGCTTGTCCATAACCCATTGGACTGATCGCTATATCTTTATAAAACTGAGCATCCTGCCCCACAGGAGTACCATAGGACACCTGCTGTACAACTCCGTGATCATCAATTTGTTTCAACACCGCTTCAAGCGCACTCAAGCCATTCTGGCGATAGGATTCATCCAGGTATCCATACCGGATTCCCTTGAGAATGCCGTATCCAATCGCTGCTGTTGCCGAGGTTTCTTTGTAAGAGGTTGGATCATCCAGCACAGTGTGCCACATGCCATCCTCACCTTGAAGCTTGCTCAGTGCTCTGACTTGAGCGGTTGCTGTATCCAGCAGATAGGCCTTTAACCCGTCTTCGATCGGAATGATATTCAGGAAATCCATAACTCCCGCCGTATACCATGCATTGCCTCTTCCCCAATGAACAGCACCATAGTTATGATTTTCATTGAAATCCCAGCCATGATAGAACAATCCGGTTTTCTTGTTATATAGATATTTGATATGCACAAGGAACTGTCGTTTGGCTTCTTCCACCATGTCGGGTTTCTTGAAGTATACCCCTGCCTTGGCCAAAAATAGCACCGTCATAAACAGGGTATCAATCAGAATTTGACCATCATTGGCATCTCCCGTAATCATATGTTGAAACGCACCATCTCCGGTTCGCAACAGTCCATCCATGATCCAACTGCTCCACTCCTCACAGACCTGTTCGTACTCCCTGTTTTCGGTCAGCTCGCATAGTGAGATCAAAGTAAGGAGCGGAGCGCAGGTGTTCACATTTTTTTCCGGTAACCCTTCCATCAGCCTTGCATTGTACCATGATTCGAGAAATTCCAGCACTTTAGGATCTTTCGTTGCCTCATGGAGTTGAAGCAAGCCATACAGACCGACACCTTGCGGCCATTCCCATAGATGTATGTCGATTAGTCCGATGGGAAACTGTTCATTGATACTTGTGTTTTTCATAGACTCCATCGCTTGGGATACCTTGCTTATTCTCTCCTGCAGCACCATTTGATTCGGCATGTTGGTTATCACTCCCTTGGTTTCTTGCAAATGATTCAGCGCTACATGTCCAGTAACTTCAGTTGTCCCTTCACTCCATAACCTTCATGTATAATTTCCTCTTCTTTAATAAGAAAAGGCTTGTTCATTCCCCATTGAATTGGACCATATACCGGGTCTGTTAGAGTGAGAGTTAAAGCTTGATTATCGAATTGCGGGCTTGCAGAACGAACTTGGTTGATAAAAGCGTCAAATGACCCGAATTGCTGTTCGCTTCCTGCTCTTATAATCCAGGCGTTACGCAAGCCAGGTGAAATAAGCTCACGTTTTCTTGTCACCCCGCTGCTCTCCATACTCGTCCCGTTGGCCGCATATATAGCTGCATAACCCTTATCCAAACGGGCAAAGTGCCAGTTCTCATGCCTTACCCATTCCGTGAAGGAGTGAGTAGGAAAATAAGCATGTGTCCAGTCAGAGTTGTTATCCGCAGGAATATCAAACATCATCAAAGCGATCCCCTCATGCTGAACAACATCGGGCAATATCCCATTCCCAGCCCAGAAGCAAGGTCGACCATCCCCATGCTTGTATATTTCTGCCGGATGATTCACCCAGATCAGCGCCTCAGGTGACAGAGATAAATGCTGGACATGCTCCTGATAACCTGGCTTGCCTGGACGAAAGCGAATGATTGAGGATAAGGAGTATTCCCTGGTCCGACAATGATAGAGCTTGGCGTAACCTCCCTTGCCCTGCTGATTAGCGAACACCAACTGCTGATTGTCCCCAAGCAACAGATGCTCCTGATATGCTGCTGGAGGGCTGTAATCCGATAAACTCAAGGCAACATTGCTTATTGAATAATTGTTTACATTGCCAACGCCATAAGCGATCCAGCACATTGAAGTGGTTCCCGCTGCATAACCACCCAGCAGTTCCTTCTCATAGCTGCGCCCAAACGTTGTGGACAAGACTCCTTGATGCATCTGAACGGTAATATAATAGAATAATAGGTCCATTGCCTTTTTGGCTTGCTGTCTGAGCTGTTCATTATGGGCAAATTCATAGATATGCAACAACCCAACCGCATCAATCGGAATGTATGCACTCGAATTCCATTCTGCCAATCCTTCATCCAAAAAGCGCTCAAACCATAATGCAAGCCTCTGCTCTGCTTTTTGACGGTGTACTTCACCGGATTCACCACTGTTGCTGAACGTTTCATCTCCAAACAGCTGTCCGGCTAACAGTTCATTGGTATGGAACAACAAGGCATGGTTCTCACTGAAGAACCACATCACATCATCGCCAGGTTCATCAATCCAATACCGATAGCCCAGAATACTTGCTTTCACCCGATCCCAGAACGATTCACTAAACAGACCGCTATTTCGCTCATCTCTCCAAAGACGGAACAGTCCCACCAGATAGAAGTCACTGCAATCCTTCCGTTGCTCAATCCCTTCCACACCCTCAAGCAAAATGTTCTCCGCTTCTTGCAGATTACCTCCTGTTTTGAGCATGGCAATGGCCTTATGAATATTGGGACTGCCCTTCTCGGCAATACATCGCAGAGCCAAGGATTTGCGGGCTTCAATATCCGCAGCTTGCTGAGCTGCCTCATCATAGCTCGTATCATAGGATTGGCAGCCAAACTTCTTGGTTAGTACAACATTTGAAACTGAAATAGCCAGCGTGAAATATACGTAATGATGACCGAGTTGATTCGTATGTGCCAGGACCAAGTCCGTTTCCTTTTCGGCGATGTGTATCGTCTTGTTTTCGGTACCGTCAAAAAAATTGCCATACTGAATATCAACCTCTCTAACGATATCCGGCAAGGGAAGCGGCAGCTTGAGCTTAATCTGCTCACCTCTGAAGAGATCCGAAGGAAAATAAGCCTGTTCGAGGGCTTGCTCTGCGGATTTTACAGACTCAGCCAAATGAGGAGCAATAGGCAGGGAAATCACCAATTCCTCGTCTCCCAGATATTCCAACGCAAAGGCATACATGGTATCCCGCTCAGCCAGATCCTCCCAGCAGGCATAGATCTCATTAATTCCAGCTAAAAGTTCAGCTTTAATTACGATTTCCTGCTCCTTGTTACGCATGAGTGGCGCAAAATCCGTTACCATTTCCCCATTCACCCACAACGTCAGACTGCCATAGGTCTTAATCCGCAAAGAGGCGGTATGAGCAGTCGGAGAAATGAGTCTTGTCGCCGCGTAACTGCGCAGATGTGTCGGTACAAACCAAAATCCTGATTGCTCCACACGTGGATTATTCCAAGGAGAATACAGTGCCCAAGGCATTCCGTTCTCTTCTCCAACGAAGTCGTCTCCCGGGCTAGGAAACTCGCTCCATTGATCAAAAAATCGCTTCACAGGCTGCGTTCTCCTATGTTCTACAAATTCCTTTCTGCATGGATTCTCATGAATGGCAAAACCATCGATAAGCCAATCATTAATATCTCCCTCCATCGTTGTTGGAACAAAGGCAACAGGCTTTGTATATATGCCGCTGATCATCCAATGATTAATGACCTGATTGTGACCTAATTTCATAGGTTTATAATTCAAGGTATCCATCCCACTCCGGGTGGTATCTGACATTCAACTCATCCTTTCATTCCTGAAGTAATCATACCGCTGACAAAATACCGCTGGAAAACCATAAAAACAATCAGTACCGGAAGCATCGTGATGACGGACATCGCAAGCAAACTTCCCCAATCCACGTTGTATTCACCAATAAAATTAGAGAGCGCAAGCTGAATCGTATATTTCGATGGATCACTAATCGCAATTAATGGCCATACAAAATCATCCCATCTCCACATGAAGGAGAAGATTGCGAGCACCGCAAGAATCGGCTTCGCTATCGGAAGAATAATGCTCCAGTAAATTTTCCATTCGCCCGCTCCATCCATCCGGGCAGCTTCCAACAGCTCGTCCGGTACGGACAACAAATACTGCCGCATAAGGAACACACCTGTTGGGGTTGCTGCTGGCGGGATAATAATCGCGAGTAGGCTATTATACAACCCCAGTGCACTCAGCACTTTGAATATAGGGATCATAATTACCTCAATCGGAATCATGAGTGTTGAGACAAAAGCAATTAATATGATCGCGCTTCCGCGGAAGCGATATTTCGCCAATGCAAAACCTGCCATGGAGTTAATCAATAACAGTAGCAGCGTTGAGCTTACAGTTACGATCGTACTATTCATAAAATACAAGCCAAAATCGCCTTTACTGAATGCCTCCTTGAAATGCTCGAAGGTGATTGGCTGCGGCCATAACTTGGGAGGGAAGCTGTACAGATCGCTATTCGTTTTTAGAGAAGAAATCACGACCCACAGGACAGGCAGGAGCCACACCACTGCGGCAACACTTAACAGACTGTAGATGAAGATTTTGACCATAGGCTTCATTACCATTACGTAGCCCCTCCTTTCGATAGACGGAATTGCAGAGCCGAGAATCCACCAATAAGGATAAACAGTATCACCGACATGGCACTGGCCAGACCGAGTTCCTGTCTGTTAAAGCCAATCTCATAAATATATTGAACAATATAGGTGGTATCTTTGCCCGGCCCACCACCTGTAAGCGCAAACATAAGTGGGAATGCTTTGAACGCGTCAATCAGAGTCAGCATAACAACAAGCAAACTTGTGGGCTTCAACAACGGGAGCGTAATATATCGAAACACCTTTATTCCCGTTGCCCCGTCCAAGCGGGCAGCCTCATAATAATCCGTAGGTATAGCCTGCAAACCCGCGATAAAAATGACCATGAAAAAGCCTGCACGTGACCATACCGTCGCGATGATTACAGCCGTATTTGCCCAAAAGGAAGAAGTTAAAAAACCAACAGGTTCCACACCAACCACGGTTAACAGATGATTCAAGATGCCAAATGAATCTCCGAAAATCCACTTCCAGGTCAATCCTACAATAATGTAAGAAATCATGGTCGGCCAGTAAAATACGGCCCTGAAGAACCCGCGCATTCTAATCTCGCGCGCAAGCAACAAAGCAATGCCTAACGCTGCTGCATATATTAGCGGAACAACAATCGCTGCATAAATCCCCGTTCGTCCGATGGTCGACCAAAATTCCCGATCCCCTATAATTTTGATATAATTATCCAGCCCGTTAAACTTCATTGGGTTCAATCCATCATAGACATGGAAGGAATAATAGAGGCCCAATAAAGAAGGAAATACGATAAAAGTTCCAAAGATCAGGAGGTTGGGTAGTATAAACAGATAAGGAGCAATAACGAGCTTCCTGTTCTGTTTTGCCAGCGTATTTTTGTTTAATCGTTGTCCTTCACTCATCTGCTTGCCCCTTCCTTATGCGTTATTCGAAAGGGAGGCTTCACAGGAATCGGTAAGCCCCCGTATACGAATTAACCAAAGCGCTTTACGTTTATTGACTGCCAATAGCCTCGTTAATCAGTTTGGCTGTTCGATCCAATGCCTCCTGCGGAGTTGCCTTATCGGATAAAACCTCAACAATATTATTTTTCAGGTCCGTTGAAATTTTGGATATAATGGTCTGTCTGGACCAGTCATTAGCTGCAAGAGGCGAACTGTTCTTCAGTTCATCCGCGAAAATTTCAAACATTTCCTTGCCGAATTCATAATTCAATACAGAGCTGTCCTTCCGTGGACTCATAAACAATGATTCTTGGTTATATTTTGAATTTACTTCTTTGGACGTTAAGTATTCAATAAATTCTGCCGCCTCCTGCTCATATCCGCTGCCTTTGAAAGCCATCAGAAACTTCCCGCCTGGTACTGAAGAACGTTGTGTTCCTTTTGGCATATAGGTGACTCCCCATTCAAAATCGGTGATATCCTTGTAATTGCTGATCATCCAGTTGCCAGCCCAGTGGGTAGCCACCGTCCCGGAACGGAACAGGTTGTTCGGATTTTCCCCTCCGAGCCATACGGATTCGGGCATGATCCCTTCTTGATGAAGCTGCTTGAACTGCTCCATGCTACGGATTCCGGCTTCACTGTTAATCGCTGCTACAGTGCCATCCTCTGTTAAGATGCTTCCGCCATTCTGATACAAAAGAGTGGACCATCTATGCGGTGTGACATCCCATACCATGCCATAACGTGCTCCGCCTTTGTCCATAACCTCTTTTAACGCAGCTGTGTATTCATCCCACGTCCATACCTGGTCAGGAGAGGTCGGTACTTTGACGCCCGCTTTATCAAATAAGGTTTTGTTATAAATAAGCCCATTCGCTGTAACATCCATAGGCGCCGCTACCAGCTTGTCATTAATAACATAATAAGGTTTAAGTGAGTCAATAAATTGATCCTCGAATTGGTCCGCATTGTCCACGTAAGGTGTCAGATCAACCGCCTGATTAGCAAATGATCCGGTATCCGTGACCCGGCTCAGGGCAGGTGGCTTTCCACCGGATAACATTGTTTTTAATTTGGTTTGGATATCCTTGAAGCCAACTTCAATCAGGTTGATTTTAACCTTGGTATTGGTCTGCTCATAATCTTTAATGATTTCCTTGATGACTTCTCCTTCTTTTCCGTCAGAGAACCACAGGAAATCCAGGGTTGTTTGTTTTGGATTAGCATTGGTACCTGAATTTCCGCAAGCAGTCAATACGATGAGTAACATGACCAATACCATGCTAGTGATGAGCTTAAACGTTGTTCTTCTTGTCATATCAACATCTCCTTGGAAGGTTCTAATGAATTTTGGCTTCGTTGAGCAATTCACTTTTACGGAATAACTGTGGTGATACACCCACATATTGTTTAAAGGCCCTGCTAAAATATACAGGTGTGTTAAAACCTAGCGTCTCAGATATGGACAAAATCGGTGCATCCGTAGACAGCAACAATTTTTTGGCCTCTGCAACTCTTTTCCGTATAACATAGTTGCTTATGGTATATCCCGTCGTCTCTTTGAAAGAATGACAAATGTAGTATTTATTCAAATGGAGCGTTTTGGACAGTTCATCCAATGAAACATTCTCCGTGTAGTTCTGGTTTAAATAATGAAGAACCCGGCTTACGCTTGTTTGCTTCTGGGAAGAACATAAGATAGGATTGGCGGATTGCTCACTGGTTGTTTTCCGGTAAATCCGCAGTAGCAATTGGGTAAGACTTAATTTGACCATTGTTTTGTACCCTGTATTTCCTGCCCCCATCTCCTCCTTGATTCCCTTAAATATAGCTGTGATATACTCACGCTCCTCCGGAGGCCAATGCACCAATAACCCATTGGGATGACGGAATATGGACATCAGATTCTCCAACTGACTGACAGCAAGCATGTCCAAAAGCAATAATTCCGTGAAATTGACAAAACTTCGCTTGTACACCATTTCTCTTGAAGGATTGATTCGGTGGGGCACACCGCCTCTGAATATAAACATATCTCCAGGCAGCGGCTTATATATTCGGTCACCGATTAAAAAGGTTGCATCTCCTTGAATAAAATAATGTATCTCATACCCATTATGCGTATGAACAGGCCATTCATCCTGAAAATTATCTGCTTCTGATCGCACATAAACTTCATTTTCCTGCAAAGCAATATTCGTCGGGGTGTGTATGGTTAGCATCAGTAAGATCTCCCTTCCCAGAATATAAAAAGCAATATAGTTTAATAATTTACAATGATAGCGCTTTACAATGAATTGTATCACAGTTATTTCGATCTAATCTGAACTATATTGCTGTATTGTTGATCACAATTGTTGAAAATGATTAGAAAGGAATTTATAGGGATTTGAAAGATGAAAACAAAAAAACCGCTGTCCAGCCCGTAGGCTATCACGCGGTCCATTAGCATTACATTTCAAACCCATTCATCCCAATGGTTTTCAAGAAAAATGACTTCTTTCTCATAGTGGGCCAGATGCCCCTCTTCGACCATCTTCATAAAAGCGACATCTCCATCAGCCGCACGATCAGTCAGTGTTTTACACATGAAACGGATACGTGATATGACCCAATCCTTCAAATCTGCTGGAACACTCAGCCCGTACGTAGCCATGAATAAGGCAATCCGTTCTTTTCGAACAGTTCCGTGTGCCTGGCTGACGTATGGCATTACACCCTTTCCGTCCATCTCTGGTGAGAAATTTGCGAGTGGAACGGACGTATACAAGACATAGGCGATATCCCACATTCGCGGACCCGGACCCGCCATATCAAAATCAATAATGCCTTGAGGACGGCCATCCTTGTACACCACATTATACGGCGCAAAATCGTTATGACATACAACTTCATCTTCTGTTATGCCTGGATATCTGTTCGTTGATACTGATGTTGTTGTAAATCCAATGGTCGCATCATGGTAACTTCTCAACAGTTTTGCTACTTCAATCAAAGATTCGTCTGACCACATATACTCTTCTAGATCAGGGTAGTCATTGCCTGGAACGATGCCTTCGAGGTAAGAGAGCGTTTCTCTCCCCTGTTCATCTATTCCCAGAAATCGAGGGGCATGATCATAACCAACTTTTTCGAGATGTAAAAGCAGTTCAACCACATATGGATTTGGCTTCACATGCCGGCGAACCGTCTCACCTATTCTGACGACCTGATTCACATTACCTCCTGATAACACTTCCTCCTGTTGGGCCACTTTCATCCCTCCTCAAGCTAAACTTCCTTGTTATACCCATGATTACGATTTTTCTTATAACTCCCCGGGAATCCCGCCACCAATAGTATGAATCCAACAAAAAACATGAAGTATACGAGTAAACCTGTTGGATGCTCGTTCATCTGAGCAAACTGGGGTACGTTCGTCCCTCCTGACGCATATCCTGCTTCTACTATAGCGACAGAGACTCGTATTGAAATTCTGTCCATCGTTGAAATAAACACACTGCCAAGCATGAGGACTACACCCAAAATCTTGTTAATATTATTCATTTCATGCCTCCTTGATTAACCGTCCACTTTTTATGAGGTTATCTACTTAATGTCTTTCGATTCTCTAGTCCATATTCCTGCATGTTATATTAACGGTCCGTTCCTATATCATCATATCAAATAGCGGCGTCATCACTGACGCCGCTGTTGACGCTCTCTGAATAAGTTACGTAGCTACCACTTGGTGCAGATCCATACTATTTTCGAAAAAGGCTGACCGTTCAACATAATACAGATCATACATCTGTTCATTCAAATTAATCCGTTGATATACATCTGGATACACATCATTGGCTAACTTCACATAAGGCAGTTTTTGTACCGCTTTTCTGGATCTTATATTCTGCTTGCGTATCTTCATAAATACCGTTTCAATCCCATGTTCCAGAAACAATTCAACAAAAAAGGCTGATTTGGCTCTTTGGCTATACCCGTTTCCAAAAAACGGTGAACCAATCCAAGTGGCTAAAAAACCGCTTTGATGCTCAATATGATATAGATCAATGGTTCCAATAGGCTGCCCTGTTTCATTCAAAATCGTTCGGGAAATCACTGTCTTTTGCTCTTCTTCGACCATCAATTGTTTGGTCAGGAATAGATATTCTTCATACGATTGGCATTGATAACGAACGTAAGGAGAAACTGCGGGGTCCATCATTAAGCTGTACAGTGAAAGGCATTCCTGCAAATCACGTTTTTTTAACATTCTGTCTACCACCTAGTCCTTTTAGTTCGCTATATCAAGCAAATTAAGTATATAAAAGCTAGTGTGGGATTTAATGAATTCTGTATGTGGCTTATGTAAAATGCATTGGTAAATGTTGTTCATCTTCATCTCCAGTAGCACAAAAAAACGGCATGTCCCTTTTACAGGAACACGCCGTTTACACGGATACAGCCAGACAGTAATTTATTGCATACCTTGCATGATGGCATTAATGATATTTTGCTGCGTCACGGTTTTGTTTGAACGGTTAAACAATGCGAATCCATGTTGACCGTTATGCCCGTTATCCCAATAAACAGGAACCATTTTGTATTTTTTAGCTTTTGCGGTAACTGCTTTGGCGTATGCAGCACGATATACATTGTTGCTGGAATCATAGGACGTTTTATCAATGGAACCGAACTCACCAATCACTACGGGATAGCCCTGAGTCACAAATTTGTCGTACATGGACTTGAACTGCGATTCAAGATAATCCTCTTGTCCCCAAGTAGACTTCTTGGCAGGATTCGTAGAAGTTGCACCCCACTGTGTGATATTACCGTTTTCCTCACCTGCAAAATCCCACGGAGAGTAATAATGTGCCGAGATCATGATTCTCTTCTGCGAACTAGGAATAGCCGAGGATCTGTAATTATCTGTCGGAAGAGCAAAGCCATAATTACCAACAGTGTAGTCAATATTGGTATTCCAGCCTGGAATCAGCAACCATCTGGCATTGTTGTTACCTCCAGTCTGACGAACCGTATCCACGAAGATTTGATTGTATGCGTTCAGATTGGCGTAATAGGCCGAGTTTGGATTGCCATAGGTACCATCGAATACTTCGTTCATGGATTCGAAAATAAGACGGTCATTGTAGTTGCTAAACTTGGTGGCAATCTGCTGCCACACCTTCTTATATTTTTCCTTAATGGCAGTCTGATTGCCACCATTCACGAGTAGCCATCCACCCTGTACGGAATTAAACCCATCACCATGAATATTGATGATCACATACAGACCTTCATTGTACGCATAATCCACGACTTGCTGAATTCGATTCAGCCATGCCGCATTGATTGTATAATTGGGAGCGCTTCCAATGTTACTCAAATAGGAAACGGGAATACGAATGGATTTGAATCCTGCCGCTTTTACCTTTTTGATTAACTCTGGAGTTACCGTAGGATTGCCCCAAGCTGTCTCATTCGGTGTACCGTTCACCGCTGCTTCCAGCTGATTGCCGAGATTCCATCCTGCACCCATCTCAGACACTATTTGCGAAGCGTCCGCTGCTGATGCTTTAGCGCTCCATCCCGTAAAGGCTACCGCAGCCACTAATACCAGTGCCAAGCTGCTGATGCCAAATTTCTTCCATTTTTTGAACATAACCATACCTCCGCTTATTCTATTATTTTTAACAAGCAGTGCAGTTAATCTATGCATACAGATTGAATGATTCGAGAATACGTGCCTCCTCTCTCTATCGATCAAACAAATGAATTCTTCGTCCAACAACAACATAATAACACATTTATGGAAAATAAATCTATATCTTTATTGTTTTTTGTGACTATTTACTACAAAATAATCCATCTATCCGTTTAAGTGAATTGCTTGGATTTGTTCTCTATTAAAATCAATAATCATAATGTGATCGCGCAAAATATGATCTCCGCAAGATATTGTTGCGCCGTAATCGGCTATACTGTTAAATGTGATATCCACACGATA
Organism: Paenibacillus sp. FSL H8-0283; assembly: GCF_045040675.1. Lineage (NCBI taxonomy): Bacteria > Bacillati > Bacillota > Bacilli > Caryophanales > Paenibacillaceae > Paenibacillus > Paenibacillus sp. FSL H8-0283. The sequence goes on along the minus strand of NZ_CP150295.1, from coordinate 2,742,648 downwards.
GACTTCAATCTCATTAAACCAATTGTGATGTACTTTTTCCTGAAGTTCATTCTCATAATAATCTCGAAAGACAGTCTCACAAGTTGAAAACCACTTAATGTAATCTTCAATTTTATGAACAATTGAATCTAACGGTGTATTAGTGGACACATATATTCGAAAGTCATTTAAATCCTCATCCTGTATGCAATGTTTAAATATTTGCACAGTATTTTGCAGAGTGTAACACCGGTAACTCTCATCACTCTCTTCTTCAAGCTCAATGAATTCATTTAACAATATGATCTTGCTCCTCTCAATGCATATTAAAATAGCTCAATTAACCACTTTACGAATTTTTCTTTCTCTTCAAACTGTGGGTAATGCGCCGACTCGTTGAGTACAATGAAGTCTTTGATCGGTGCATCCAATACGTCAAAATAATCACGTGCTGCATTTGCAGTGGTCATATAATCATATTTACCCGTTACAAAATAGGTAGGAATCTCCAGATGATCAACAATATCAGGTAAATTTTGATCAAATGCTTCCCTCAGTAAGATGTCTTGTGAACTGAACATCCCTGAATAAAAGCGAATCATATCCAGCCCATTATATTCGGGATTTAAAAGGAATCCTGAAATATAATCTCTATTCTCGTTGATGAGTCTGGCTGCACCACCGTACTTTTGCAACAAAATTCTAGGCGTAAGTTCCTTTCCTTGCTCGATCGAGCTGCGGATTAGCTCCAGTTTTTTAACATCATCTTCATTACCGGCTTGTTTCGCTTGCTCGTACGTGTACTCCAAACTTTCCAGTTCGCTCTGAAGTGTATTAGCCATCTGTCCAATGCCTATATAAGCGTGAAACTGAGTAGGTGCTTTAGCCGCAGCTTTCATCCCGATGTATGTACCAAATGAATGACCGATTAATATAACCTTCTCTTGACCTAACTCCTTAGATACATAATCCCTTAACGCTAACAAATCATCTACTAATACATCTGTTGTGAGATTCGAGTAATCTTCAAAAAAGTGATAGGACTTCCCACTCCCACGTTGATCGTAATGCACCACCGTGAAGTGTTGCTCAAGCTCTTTCTGATACTTCCTTACGTATGGAATCTCCGAGCATCCCGGCCCGCCATGCACAAAAATCAGGATAGGGTTAGTCCGATCAACACCCCTGATCATGACTTCATGTCCTGTACCGTTAATTTCGACCTGTTCTAACATGCTGATGCTGTTTTCACCTTTAATTTTGGGTGTCCATGTGGGAAATATCAGAGCTACTATAACTATTAAAATAATACTGAATATGCTGTACTTGAGTGTTTTACGTATTTTTTTGCGCATGTAATGCTCCTTAAATAATAAGTTTCATTTGTAATTCTACCAACGGTTCCTTTATCGTAACGGATACAACAATTCAACGGGTTCTATCATCAGCTCTTCTTGGAAGATGTAATTGTGATCGGCTCCAACGATACAGAGGATTCGTTTTCCTGGATGAGCTTCAATTGTATTTTTGACTCTTTGAATCATAATCTGATTACGGACCACCCAGCGAAAGTTCTGTGCCTTCGCGTTTACCTGATGCAACCATTCATATTTTTGTCTGGTTACACGATCGAACTCCTTTGAATTAAAAGGAATCTCGCCAAACTGATACGTCTCCATTTGCTCTGCAAACCAATGATCATCCCGTTGTTCAAGTTCTTTGCGTTCCACGTCCGAATAACCGTTGAATGGATCAAAAGCATTCCACACATCCAATTCAAACCAGTCAATAGGGACAAATAGGATGTTATGCTCCTCGCATAAAGGGAAGACCAATTCCCAATACTCACTGGCTGGTTCTCCCCAGTATCCTCTATCATGTTTGTCCTTCAGATACCTCAACCAACTCTGCGGATGAACTTCACCACAAATGAGATCTGGTTTAAACTCAGTAATCACATTCTTGTAAAGGGAAAGAGAACAATGATATCGCTCTCTGAGTTCTGGATTATGAATGGTTCCGAGTATCCCAACCGTTGTCATGTGCCCAGCTCCTTTATCATGTGTATATCTTTCGGCTCTTTGTCATAGAGTTCTTGATCAATCTCACTTGCAATCTGACTGCCCTGACTTCTATAAAAGGATACCGCTGATTTCGTCTCTGTGGAGGAGATATACAGATACTGTGCACCACGTTTCTTAGCCTCTTCACCTAACTCGTTTAGAATACGTTTTCCAACGCCTTGTCTTCTGTACCCGCGTGAGACATACATCAAGTCAACTTGTAATTGATTTCGTTCTTTTCCTCTATATTGATGTGCCAGTACTCCAAATCCGATTAATTGATCGCCAGCAAACGCGCCATATGCCATGCCACCTTGTTCTAATTCGTACACATATCGATTTTGAATCTCTTTCAAAAGCATCTCATCCCAGTTTGAGCATTCATGATTTTGTTCAAGTTCAACCAATCGGTTCTCTCTCATTTCATAAATGAGATCAATATGTTCCGAGCGATCTATTTCCTGCAGCTGATTCATATCATCAAGGGTCAACGTTCTATACGTTATCATGATTGTTGCCATCTCTCCTTCCCCATGTTATTTCTAAGATCCTATGGCTTTATTGATCGAAGTCTGTATTTATCAAAGACCCTTTTATCGTACAAAATAGTGTATTCCTTGTTCTCTTCAATTAGTTTTGACATATCCATTGGAACGGCTATTGTTCTTTCAAGATTATTAAAATTAATTACAGTCATTTCATTTTCACTAATCTTTTGAACAGTAACTGCTTCAAAAATTGAAGTTCGAAAGGAATTCCATAACAAAATTAAAAGCAATAAAAGTAATAGTGACATGATGAGTCCCTTATTCTTATTCACTAGTTCTTTTCATCTCCTTTAGTTTCAAAACAGAGTTCCTCCAACTAAAACTAGCTTATTTTAATTTCAGGTAACTCATAGCGATCACAACTGCAAATTTGATTAACTCCGGATCAAGTTCATCTAGATCAAACCAGTGGCTCATGTTATCTCTCCCATAAACAACTATTCTTGCAATATATAATTGTTAAACCATTGAAGTGGTAACAAGCTATCATCGGATATAATCGTTGTGAATACCGCAATCAATCCTCGCTTTTGGTTAACAAAGATATATTGCCCTCTGAAATGTTGAGTCTATCATTTTATTTCCAACCTGTAGATCACTTCATCATCTGAATTGGTTCTGTTCTCACTAATGAAGGACATGCTCTTATACAAATTCTGTGCTATTTCGTTATCCCGTTCAACCGTTAATGAAATAACCTTGCATTCCGGATGCTGTTTTGTAATGTAATCTAGAATGGCTCTTATAGCGCGCTTTCCCATTCCTTTGCCTTGATAGGATTGATCGATTTGAAAACCACCAATCCAGTAATTATCTGTACTATCTGGCGTATAACTTAGATAAAAGAAACCAAATACCTTCCCATCAATCTCAAGTACGTAAGGATCAAATGCTTCATCCCACGGTTTTATATAGGCGTAAGCGATCCCCTCAATAACAGATGGAACTAATGAGACTTGGTGTTCATACAAAGAGATCTTCAGCGCCTCTTCCCAATTCTCCCGTGTGACTGGTTGTATCTTTATATTCACCACTGTATCTCCTCTTTCGATAATCTTTGATTACCTCTAAGGGTCTTTTACTCTCACTTACAACCACTTCCAAATGATGTTCAATCAACTGTATCACTTGTTTTTTATTCTTCGTGATTGTTGCAGTCTTATGGTTTTTGTTAATTGTACATATAACTTCTTCTATATTATATTGATGGTTCCATTTCACAATCATCTTGCATAAGTTCTTAAATGACTGCTTGTAATTCCACGGTTGCAAGCCCATTCTGGACAATACAAACCTCTTTATAATTCGATAATCTCTAATGAGAACATTTGGAGCTAATACAAAAATCAAATCCGCTTCCTGGATGGACGCTATTGTCCAATCTTTGCAATGTACTCCTTCTATGATCCAAGCTTCTGAACTGACAATAGACTGGACTGATTCATCCCTAACATGTTCAGGATATCTCAGATTTTCGGCACTTCTGTCCCAGATGAGATTGTCTAATTCATAGCAAGGAATACCGTATTTATCCGACAATTCTTTGGCTAATGTTGATTTCCCACTACCGCAAGATCCAATAATTCGTATTCTCATACATATTCTTTCTTCAAAAATGCATAGATGACATTATCAACAAATCGATTTTTCCAATAATAATGTTCTTTCAATATGCCTTCTTCACTGAACCCAATTTTCTCAAGTAACTTCCTTGATCCCGCGTTCTCTGGCTCGACAAATGCTTCAATTCTGTTTAATTCAAGATTCTTGAATCCATATTCAACGATTTTCTGAGTTACCTCGGTCATGTAACCCTGCCGCCAGAACTCTGGTGCTAACTCATATCCCAACACAGCTTTATGATGTTGTTTCATCCAACCATGAAATCCGCATGTTCCAATAATTCTGTTGTCCGATTTCAAAGCAATTCCCCAGCGGATCACCTGACCATTTTCGAATCGTTCTTTCCACCTTTGTATAAGTACTTCTGCTTGTTTTATAGTTGTGAAACTTTCTACATCGTAGAATCTTGTAACTTCATCTGAAGAAAAAATATGAAATATGTCTTGGGAATCACTCTGTTTAATCTCTCTTAACAGCAATCTTTTGGTTTCTAGTTCAGGAAATGGAGTCATATTCACTTCACCTCAATCGAGTATACTGCTACATTTTTCCCAATTATATCTACGTCCTTCTCGTGTTTCATACCATTCTTTTGCGCGACTTTCATAGAACCCACATTGCCATGTTGAATTAACGATATTAATCTTTTCTGCTTCAAGTGATCCATGCCATATTCTTTCCACGCTTTTGCTTGTTCATAACCATAACCCATTCCCCAGTATTGCTCTACAACCCAGTAACCAACTTCAAGCTCATCATTGCCTTCAATGATTTGAGGAATCAGTCCAGAGGTTCCAATTAACTTGTTATCCTCTTTATTAAATGCGAGGAACAGCCCTTTATCGTCTTTATTCCAGTTGATGAACTTTTCCAGGCTTTGCATGGTTTCTTCCTTCGTCCAGGGTCCTCCATGTCTTATAAATTTCATCATATTTGGCTCACGTGTCATCTCAAAAAGTAAATCGAAATCATATTTGGTGTATTTCCGAAATATAAGTCGTTCTGTCTCCATCTTTCTCTCAACTCCTTTTTCATTCATAAGATGTAATCGTATTCATAAACATTCAAATATCATGGGGAAACGGACTAGAGTCTGTTTTCATACTCAGGCAAGTTAAACGATGATGGGTGCCAGCTTACCGTCCGAAAATCCCTAAAATTCAGGGTGGCTGATGCTGGCGAATCGCCAGGCGATTTTCTAAGGAACACAGGACATCTTATTTCTCAAAATCATCTTACAAAAACGCTACAAAAGGCTATTTTTTCTGGTATAGCGTGTCTTAGATTTCGGAGGGCGTTTCAAATTCCCGAATAAGACGTGTCAGGTTCGTTAGCATTTAACCCCTAACACTAAACTCAACGCTATGCTAATGCATAACAACGAAAGCATGGGAAGTTCTATCAAACCTTAGCAGTTAATCCCATGCTCCTTTATCACCAGACCGATAGTTTTGTCCTAGCATCATTCTCATCTGTTAAATATGCGAGAGATTCAAATCCCTGTCTATTTATATGATTATATAATTCCTCGACTTTCTCTAGATCTTTACAATAAACCGTGACGTAGATACTATCGATCACAAGAAGAACCATCTGACACTCACTCTCCACATAATCTTCATAGGTGATTACATCTGTTATTTGTGAGCCTTTTGGAAATGCTTTTAAATTCGCAAATATTAAATAATACTCGTTGTCATCAATAATCTTCTGTAATTCTTCTCCATTCATACCCATAATCACATCCGGAAAAAGATCATCCCCTAACGTATCATCAACAACGAAATAGGACTCCTCCTCACCAATAAACCAATCGAAATTAGATACTTCCATTGGTTTTAAAATCTCCCCAAGAAAGCGACCATAGGCATTTGGTATTTCAAAACGTATTCCTCTGTTCATCTGTTCACCCTCTTATCATTTTCAATTCGAAGCATAATAACAGTACAGTTATTTCAATCGATACTTCTCATTATTTATAATTCCACTTACTATTTCAGGTAATTGTGCTTCTGTAAAATGATTAGTATACAGCTTGTTATCTACTCTCAGATCGGGATGATTTTCAAACTCATCCAGCAGAATTATACTTCTTTCTTTCATTTGATATTCTTCCGCTCTTAGACGGTCTCTACGAATAATCGTTTGACGATCAACCATGAGTACAACATAGATTATGCGAACATGATAGTCTTCCAATTCTGTCATTAATCCATCAATGTCTTCCGGAAGGGCCACATAGTCCAGAACAACATCGTATTTATAATCCAATAAGTTTTTCACTAGACTAGATATATTTTTCCAAGTTAAGTCGTTTGTATCCTTATCAAGCCAGGGTTTACCTCGCCCTTTGACCGGAAAGTGACTAACCTCATCTCCAGAAATGTAGGCACTTTTATCTAAAGTCTGAACCAGCAGCTTGGAAGTTGTAGATTTCCCTACTCCAGGGGGGCCAGATATAATATATAGGTTTCTACTCATTTCGTATTCTCCTTACAATATCTTTTGGAAACTTCCAATATCCAGTTTTCTATCGAATTTATATCCAATCTCTTTAAACAGAGCACATTGTTCATAACCATTTCTCTCAAATAATGATTTACTTCTTGTATTCTCCATGCAAATCGTCGCAATTAAGGTATGGAATCCTTGTTCTTTTGCAATCTTCTCAATAAAACGTAGTGCTTGTTTCCCCAAGCCTTTTCCCAAAATATCGGGCTTCAAATATATGGTGACTTCACCGCAAATGTCATATGCCTGTTTACTCTTATATTGGGTGATCAGAACATAACCCATCATTTGATTGTTTTCAAGAATTACATAAGTTTTATACCGCGTATCCTTGTTCATCACAGAGGATTTAATCTGATCAATATCTAATTCCTCCGTATGAAACGAAATCGTTGTATTCATTACATAATAGTTATAAATCTCTCTAATTTCAGGGAGGTGCTGTTCGGTTACCTCTTCAAAAGTCACTGTCGTCAATTAGGTTCCATCCTCTTCTGTTCATGTCTTCATCATATGTATGAAATACCGCGTCTAGATTTAATTCACCGTAAATATGAGGATATTCCCTGCCTTCATTATACAGATCTTCCCATATAGCTTCTGACTTTATTTTAGAATCCCATTAATCAACGCGGCTTCCCACTCTTTTCTTAAGAGTACATGTACAATCATCATCCTAAAATCCTCCTTAATAAAAAATGATAATTATTTGGATAGGACCTTCCTCAATATGAGTTCTATGATTTCACTAGTCTCCAGATGATCGGTAATAATGCGAGTTTGAAATTTTTCATCTTTGAAAGCTTCAACACACTTTGGTGCTTGTTGATACTGCCAGCCTCCATATTCATCTCCACGTTTAGCCAAACGATGATAAATCGTCTCTTCTGTAGCCGTAAGGCAAAAATGATGAATGTCCTGATCGATCTCTTTCAACCCGTTATAGATGTAATGAAAGTTTTCCATTTTATAGATGGTCATGGGGATAATTAAGTGTCTGTTGTATTTCTGCTTTACTTCTTTAGCCGTCTTTACGGTTAGAATTTTCCATAAATCGATATCTTGAAAATCATCCGTACGTTCCCTTTCCTCTCTACAATTCTCCGGAAGAAGTTTTCTGAGCATATAACCTATTTCTTCAGGATCGTAGATCATGCTGTTTGCAATTAAGGGCTGAAGTGCTTCTGCTGCAGAAGTTTTTCCCGAACCAAACGCTCCATTAATCATGATGATCATTTGATGATTTCACTCCCATTCAATGAAATTTTCAATAGAAACCAGATTCTTCACATACAATTTCATCCATTATAAATGTTTTCCTTCCACTTTTGTGTTACAAAATGGAAAAAAACATAATGAAATCCCATTGGGTCAACCCAACGGGATTTCATTATAGTGCATTATTTTTCAATCAACCTAAGCTTGTTAATGTATTTCCAAGTAATCGATATATATATCCCATGTCCCATCATCGGCTGTTACAACCAACTCAATGACCTGATTTCCCGTCCCATGGCTGATATTATTCAGGGTATAAACCGCTGGAGCGCTTCCGCCAAAGTAAAAGGTTCCCTTCGTCTGTCCGCCAATCTTCAAATCAACTCTAGCCATGTTGGCATTGTTTGAAGCTCCACGAAGCGAGAAATTATGAGTGCTCGTTGCAAAATTCTGAGTGTATTTAACCAAATCATTGTTGGCATAAAGGACCACACCATTGAAAGGAGAACTGATATTGCCGGTGTATTGTCCACCTTTGATCATGTTCTCAGCTTCCACTTTTGTTCCGTTACTCGGGGGATTAGTAGTGCTATTATCGGGTGCGACTGCCCGACCGGTAGTTGATGAGATCATGCCGGAGCAAAGGCCGCGATTCTTCAGATTTTGTGCAATCTGCGGAATGGCCTGAAGTGTCGTCTGGTACTGATCATGCATTAGTATGACGTCACCACTTTTCATCGTATTCACAGCTGCTACAATCTGGGTTGCGCTGGCACCATTCCAGTCTTGGGAATCTACGTTCCACAGTACTTCCTTCAGACCGTTTTGGCTCACAACGGATTTCAAGGTCGCATTTGTCGCACCGTAAGGAGGTCTGAACAGTTTAGGTGAACTTCCGGTAATAGACTGGATCGTCTGTTGTGTCCGAGTAATCTCTGACGACATCTGAGAACTGTTCAATGTAGTCATGTTTGGATGTGTATAGGAATGATTGCCAATCCACATACCAGCTGCTACTTGTGCAGAAACCAGAGATTTATTATTTTGTGCATTTTGTCCAACATTGAACATCGTTGCCCGTAAGCCAGCCTGCTTCAACGCGTTAAGCATGTTTGTTGTATTTCCAGATGGGCCATCATCAAACGTCAGACCTACATAACCATTCGGGCAACTTGCATCTGCAGCACGAGCATCAGGCACCCCCGGAATAGAAAACAAGGTACCGAAAAGTGCGAGAGATATTACCGCCTTTGCCAGCTTAACTTTGAACATAAAATTACCTCCTCATAATATATTCACAGCATACTACCTTCTACACTCCCTCTCTTTATCGAACTCTCACCCCTCGAAAAAAAGCGCTTTCAAAAGTATGTAATCCGCTACGTCCTTTCTCATAGAGAAGAGCTTTTAGTTCAAGGTGAGTTCAGTATAAACGATACCTCTATTTAAAGTAAATTGAATTTTATCCAAAATGTTCTAATTTTTCACGAATTCTAGAATCGCCTGTTGTACATCTCCCGTCCAGCACTCTCCTTTGTAAAAATATCCTCCGGGGGCACCATGCGCTTCGGGAGTGTACGCCCTGCAATAATTTCTTTTGTAGCCTGCATAAGCTGAGGACCAAGCAGCGGGTTACATTCCACCACAGCGTTGATTTTCCCACTCGCCAAAATTTCAAGTGCTTTGCGGGAGCCGTCCACCGAGACAATGATAATGTCCTCTCCCGGCTTCAGCCCAACTTCTTCTATCGCTTGTATGGCGCCAAAAGCCATTTCATCATTATGGGCAAAAAGAACCTGCGGCCGTTCGTCTTCCGGGACCTGAAGGAATTCTTTCATCACTTGTTTCCCATTGTCCTCCGTAAAATCGGCAGGAGCACTTTGTGAGAAGATGATATCTGCTCTGGTTTCGAAAATGCTTCTAAAGCCCTCGCCACGCTGGATAGAGGGTGTAGAACCACTCGTGCCTTGCAGTTCGGCAATCCGTATCAAACCCGGATGATTTCGCATCCGATCCTGAATGTACTTTCCGGCCTTCACACCTTCCTCATAAAAGTCCGATCCAATCGTTGTCACAAAAAGTGAAGTGTCTTTGACATCAACTGACCGGTCTACGATAATCACGGGTATACCTGCATCCCTGGCCTCCTGTAGGATACCATCCCAGCCCGATTCCACGACCGGTGCAATGGCAATGACATCCACCTTTTGCCTGATGAACGACCGAACAGCCTCGAACTGTTTCGTCTGAGACTGTTCTGCATTTTTTATGACAAGGGAGATTCCCGATTCAGCCGCAGCATTGCGAATAGACGTGGAGTTTGCCAGACGCCAGGCACTCTCTCTGCCCAGTTGTGAAAAACCCAAGACAATCGGTTTCGTTGAGGTATCCCTTGCTACCGCTGATTCCATCCATTCCTCAACGGAGGGAAGAGTTTCTAAGTTGTTAGACGAGATGAGAGGAGGAACAGATTCAGACTCAGGGGTTGTGCAGCCGACAAGCAGCAGTAGAATGAACAAACACAACCAGTTCACATGTCTTCTCACTCACATATCCCCCATCTCCATGTTACGCTCAACATTCACCAATGCAGAGCGCATATTGTTATATCATTGTTTCGGTATCCGTGTTCAATATCATTTAATTCGATCAACTTAATGCAGTGATTTCGAGGATACTCGCCGCCCGCTAAGAAGTCGTTGGAACAAAATAAAAACAAACAGCATCAGGCCAATCACAATCTTGGTCCACCATGAGCTGAGCGTACCTTCGAAGCTAATTATAGTTTGGATAGCCCCCTGGATCAATACACCAATAAAGGTTCCCGCCACATATCCTACACCACCTGTTAACAAGGTGCCTCCTATTACAACAGCGGCAATGGTATCGAGTTCAAGACCCATGGCGTGTAATCCATAACCGGATAACATATAGAAGGTAAAGACAACACCGGCAAGCGCGGAACACAAACCGCTGAACGTGTACACCAGGATTTTGGTACGTGCAACCGGCAGTCCCATGAGCAACGCGGATTGCTCGCTTCCGCCGATGGCGTAAACGTTGCGCCCAAACCGGGTGTAATGTGCCAGGTAGATCGCGAGTAGTACAATGACCAGAGCAATAATCACATTAATGGAGACAAAGCTGCCCCCTGGCAGGGAAATCTTCGCCTGCGCAACCTGTGTGTAAAATGGATTCGTAATGGTAATGGTGTCGAGACTGATGACATAACACAGCCCCCGCGCCAAAAACATGCCTGCCAGTGTCACGATGAAAGGCTGAATTTTAAAATAGTGGATGATCGCCCCCATGACTGTGCCAAACAACGCACCCATGACAAGCACCATAGGTATAACGATCGCAGGCGACCATCCTTGCTTCTCGACCAGACTTGCGCTAATGATGGTCGTCAGCGCAATGACAGATCCTACCGACAGGTCGATTCCTCCCGATACAATCACAAAAGTCATGCCAATTGCCGTGATAATCAGAAATGCGTTATCAATGAGAAGATTAAGCAGTACCTGTGTGGAAAAGAACCCCGTATACCGGAAAGAGCCTATGGCAAACATCACGGCCAGCAAACCGAAGGTGACAAAGACCGGGAGATACTTACGATTAAGAAACATGGCGGTTAACCCCCTGTTCGGCTGGAAACTTCCGTTTTTTCCAACGGATCACCATGGAATTGCGGAATGAATCGGATTGAATCAAACATACGGCCAGTACTACAAAGGCTTTGACAACCAACGTAACTTCTGGCGGGACTCCAATCATATAGATCGTCGTTGTTAAGGTTTGGATAATGAGTGCTCCAACGACGGTACCCATTAGATAGAAACGACCACCATTGAGCGAAGTACCCCCGATGACTACAGCAAGAATGGCATCAAGTTCATACCACAGACCTGCGTTATTGCCATCCGCACTGGATACATTCGAGCTGAGAATAAGCCCGGCAATGCCGGCACACAGACCACAGAAGACATATACCGTGAGAATAACCGTTTTTGAACGAATACCTGCCAGTTGGCTCGCGTTTGCGTTACTTCCAACCGATTCAATAAACAGTCCCAGTGCCGTTTTTCTCGTCAACAGTGAGGCAACAAGCAGTACAGTTAATACGATGAAGATGGAAAAAGGCAATGCTGCAAGCGAACCTGCCCCGATATAGGCATAGTTTGCGTTGGATACAGTAATAATCTGTCCACTCGTAATCAATTGCGCAATCCCACGTCCAGCTACCATCAGAATAAGCGTTGCAATAATGGGTTGGATTCGGGCAACCGAAACCAGCGCCCCATTCCATATGCCCAAGATCAGTGAGAGACCTATAGATAATCCAAGTGCGCCCAACATAAGCCCGAGCGAATTCTGATCCACTCCTCTGCTGATGCTCATACAAGCCACGGCACCGGAGATCGCTACAATGGAGCCCACGGACAAATCGATACCTCCGGTCGCAATCACAAGTGTCATACCGATCGATACCAGAATTAAGGGCGCTCCAAAATTGAGAATATCAATCAAGCTGCCATACAGATTCCCTTCACGCATGACGAGGGAGAAGAAATCCGGAGAGTACAGCAAATTAAAGATTAAAAGTAAACCAAGCATACATAACGGCCAAAACAAATGATGTTTACGCATCTTGCCCGCCATCTCTTTAACCTCCTGCCATTGCTTTCATGATTTGCTGTTGATGGATCTGATCCCCGCTAAGTTCTTGCACTTTTTTGCGGTCCCGGATTACGGCAATCCGGTGGCTGACACGAATCACTTCTTCCAGCTCGGACGAAATGAACAGCACGGCCATGCCCTGCTTCGACAGAGAGAGCACCAGCTTCTGTATTTCAGTCTTGGCACCGATATCAATTCCACGCGTAGGTTCATCGAGAATCAACAGATCGGGGTTCATCAGCAACCACCGTGCAAGCAACACCTTTTGCTGATTACCGCCGCTCAGATTTTTAATTAAATGCTCCGGGTTTTTCGGATGGATATTTAACAGGTTGATGTACTTTTCGGCGATCTCATCCTGTTTCTTGCGTGAGATGGGTTTGGACCAGCCTCGTGTCGCTTGTAAAGCCAGAATAATGTTCTCCCGAATGGTCAAATCATCGATTATGCCTTCGGTTTTACGGTTCTCGGAGCAAAAAGCAATATTCTGATCAATTGCATGACGCGGCGACTTGACCGTACTTCCTGTATCTACAACGAGCAGCTTGCCTACATCTGAACGATCTGCACCAAAGAAAAGGCGAGCGATCTCGGTACGACCAGACCCCAATAACCCAGCCAAGCCCACGACTTCTCCTTTGCGAATGTCCAGATCAAATGGCTCAATTGCTCCTTTGCGTCCAAGTGCCTTAGCGGTAATTAACAGTTCTCCCGACTCCGCCTGGGCAGCATCCGCTTCCTTCGGAAGCTCCTCAAGCACCTCGAGTTCCTTGCCGATCATCTTGAGAACCAGTTCCATGCGTGGAAGTTCTGCGGCTATGTACTCTCCTTCCAATTCCCCGTTACGGAGCACCGTTAGACGATCCGACATTTCGTATACCTGATCAAGAAAATGAGTAACAAAAAGAATTGCGAGACCTTCACTCTTTAATTTGTGCATAATACGAAACAGTTGCTGAACCTCGTTTTTGTCCAGACTGGATGTGGGTTCATCCAATATGAGCACTTTTGCCGAGATGCTGAGTGCTCTTGCAATTGCAATCAGTTGTTGCATCGCGACCGAGTAAGTCTGTAAAGGAGCCTTAACGTCTATGGACAGATGTAATCTGTCTCGCAGAATGTTCTCCGCATCTTTGTTCATTTGCTTCCAATTGATTTTGCCAAATCGCATCGGCTCCCGCCCGATGAAAATATTCTCAGCGACCGTTAAGTTCGGACAAAGATTGACCTCTTGATAAACGGTACTGATTCCCGCCTTTTGCGCTTCAAGCGGACCGGAGATCGAAAGATGCCGGTTATCCATGGTTACCGTTCCTTCATCAATGGAATAAACGCCAGTCAGAACTTTAATAAGCGTCGACTTCCCCGCTCCATTCTCACCCATCAAGGCATGAATCTCGCCCGGAAACAAGCGAAAGCTGACGCTGGATAGCGCTTTAACCCCGGGAAATTGTTTGGTGATGCCTGTCATTTGCAAAATGGGTGCTTGCTCGGCCATATAACCCTCTCCTTTGTTATGGAAAAAAGTCATTTAGCGACAGCCTGGTCGAAAAATGACTTTTCGGTGTTATACGAATCTGCTTTAATATTCACGTGTTGGCAATGCTTCTTTGGCTTGCTCCGATGTGAAGGTCGTCTCATCCGTAACGATTCGGGGTTCGATGTCTTTCCCGTCCACTACCGATTGAACCGCTTCCATTAATTGAGGTCCTAACAACGGATTACATTCAACGATAAAGTTGATTTTGCCATCAGCAGCAGCCTGCATACCATCCTTCACGGCATCCACAGAGATAATGGTAATATCTACGCCTGGTTTCAATCCTGCCGCTTCAATGGCCTGGATTGCCCCAAGTGCCATATCGTCATTATGTGCATAGAGAACATCTATTTTTTTATGTGCTTTGAGGAAAGCTTGCATGACTTCTTTGCCTTTGGCACGTGTAAAGTCACCCGATTGTGAAGCAATCACTTTAAGCTTCGAATTGGAAGCAATCAATTCCATAAAGCCCTCTTGACGGTCATTCGCTGGTGCGGAGCCTGTTGTACCCTGCAGCTCAACAATGTTGATTTCGTCTTGTGTGTCCTTGTATTGGTCACTAAGCCACTGACCTGCTTTGCGTCCTTCTTCTACAAAGTCGGAACCAATAAAGGTTTTGTAGAGGGTTTTATCCGGCGAATCCACAGCACGGTCCGTCAAAATCACGGGAATTCCTGCATCCTTCGCTTCCTTCAATACGGTATCCCAACCGGATTCTACAACAGGGGAAAAAGCAATCACCGTCACCTTCTGTTGTATGAAGGATCGCAAAGCTTTAATTTGATTTTCCTGCTTCTGCTGCGCATCGGAGAATTTCAAATCATAACCCGCTTCTTTGGCTGAATCCTGAATCGACTTGGTATTCGCCGAACGCCAGCCACTCTCCGCACCAACCTGCGAAAAACCAAGCGTAATTGTTTTGGCGCTGGCAGGTGTACTGCCATTCCCACTCGTTGAAGTTTCATTATCGGAGCCTGCTCCTCCATTGGTACTGCTACATGCCGTGCTGACCAGCATCACCATAGCCAATGTTATGGCAAGTCCCCACTTTTTTTTGGTTCGCATGTTGTGATCCTCCCTTTTTTCGTTTCACCTTGTGGTGTGACCACATTATAGAACGCTTTCATTCCAAGCTTATATGGAGTCTCATACTTTATTTATGTAATAATTTAGTAATTTCAAAGAATGAAGTTTAAAAAGTGTAATTTCTTTGTTTAATTGTGTAGTATTTAGCGATTCTCTTACATATTAGAAAATCATGTTATACTAATGATACATTTTTGATCCCTTCAGATGGAGTGGAAAACGTTGAAACTCATTCAATGGATTGCTTCAAGCCTCAGGCTTAAATTACTCAGCATGTTTATCATCCTCAGTTCAGTACCACTGATCGTGGTTGGATTGATTTCTTACCACAAATCCTATACGGTCGTATCCAATCATAACAAGGCCTCGACACAGCTGGTTGCCGACCAGCTTGCTAGGAACATTGACATCTTGTTTGAGGATACGGAACGGCTACTCGAACTGGGCAAGAACCCGCAAGTGCTTCAATACTTGTATTCTCAATCGGAGTCCTACCCGGAAGCCAAAGCCATCCTTCAGACATACAATCTTTATCGGGAAACCTACAAGTATGACAAGGTACTTAATATCTCATTCGTGAATTTCTATGGAAAAGGCATAAGTGAACGAAAAGGCGTGTTCAAGCTGGAACGAAATCCGCTGCGTAACCCGTACTTCAAGTATCTGATACAGTATCCGGATGCCATTCTGCGCATCCCTCATTCTGCAGCCTATGCCGAATATAACAGGCTGGATGGGTTTGCTTACCCTAAACAGAATGCGCTTTCAATTATAACCACGGTCAAAGAGCGAATTACGCATGAGGTCATCGGGTTCATAGTGATTGATTTGAATGATTCATTCATTGATGATTTTTTGACGAATACCCCCATTAAGGATTCCGGTTTTTTCTATATTAGTGATCAATACGGAAATACACTCTTCAGGCCGGATGTCACCCCGGCATCCATAACCATGATGGATCAGATCCGATCGGTCCCTTTACATCTACAGCACGACAGCTTTATCCTGTCTGCAGGATCCAAACCCCAGTTTGTTGTATACAGCACCTCAAAACAGACCGGATGGAAAATGATCGGGGTAGCTCCTTATCAGGAAATCATTGCAGAGGCCAATAGCATTCGCCAATTGATCATCATTACGGTTTTGTTAAGTGCTTTCTTTGCGATATCGTTATATTTTTTCCTGAATAACCGACTGATTCTTCCCATCCGAATTCTGATGAACAAGATGCGTAAAGCTGCAAACGGTTACTTGGAAGCCAAAGTCACACCACATGGCTCAGACGAAATTGCTGATCTGGGCAAAAGTTTCAATGTGATGCTGGATAAGCTCAAAATGCTAATCGAAAAGAGCATTCGAGAGAATGAACAGGTGAAAATAGCTGAACTACGTACGTTGCAAGCTCAAATCAACCCTCATTTCCTGTATAACACGTTGGAATCCATCCTATGGATGGCTGAAGCAGAGAAAAAAGAAAATGTAATCAAACTTGTGCAGGCCCTCTCGAAGTTCTTTCGTTTGAGTCTGAACAAAGGATTCGACTGGGTATCCATTCAAACCGAGCTTGAACATGCGCGGAGTTACTTGGTTATTCAACAGATGAGGTACCACGATATTCTCACCTACGAGATCAGCGTTGATCGTGAGCTTCAGGATTATCCCATTTTGAAGATGACGCTGCAGCCCCTGATTGAAAACGCGCTCTACCATGGGATCAAGAACAAACGCGGTCAAGGGCTGATATCCATACACGGATATGTAGAGGACAATAGCATCATTCTCACCGTACAGGACAACGGAATTGGCATGTCTGCGGATCGATTGGCACAATTACGTGAAGAGCTGGAGAAGCCGGCCGGTTCCCGTTCACCCCAAGATGACGAGCAGGAAGGCGGATTTGGTCTGCTCAATGTACATCACCGGATTCGACTCTATTTTGGACCAGCTTATGGCGTTGAAATGGAAAGTACCTATATGGAAGGCAGCACATTTATGATTCGTATCCCCAAAAGCAAGGAGGTTAACCGTTGAAAAAGGTGATGATTGTGGATGACGAAATTGGAATTCGGGAGAATATACGGAGCTGCATCGATTGGGAAAAGGAAGGTTTTCACTATTGCGGGGATGCACCCGACGGCGAGCTTGCGTTACCTTTAATTCATGAATGGGCTCCGGATATTCTGATTACGGATATCAAAATGCCATTTATGAACGGATTGGAACTGACCTCCATCGTTCGCACTCAACAACCTGATATCAAAATCATTATCATGAGCGGTCATGATGAATTCAGTTATGCCCAGGAGGCTATCCGACTTGGTGTGACCGAGTACTGTCTAAAGCCCATTAGTGCAGCAGAGCTAATCCAAATGCTTCATAAGGTCAGCAAACAAATGGATGAAGAACATCAACGCATGACAAACCGAACGATCACCAAAGAAAAACTGCTGGCCGATCTGTGCGGAGGACTCATCGGTACAACCGATGCGATTGAATCAGCCAAACAACTCTCACTTCCACTCTCGGCCCGGTATTATACAATTGTCATTATCGACGTTCGATTAACAGATGACTCCCGGGACCCGGAATCCCTGATGAAGAAGCTGCTTCCCATACTGGAGGAAACTCGTGATCCCCACGTCGAACTTCTTCCTTATATTCGAAGCCGGACCGAGTTGGTGCTTCTGCTCAAGTATCACTCCGATGACAGCATATCCGTATATCTGGAGCAGCTTCGCGGGCGGGTTCGTATGGAACTTGAGCATACGTTCAAATGTAATATTATTCTGGGCATTGGCAGTCAACAGGAGCGGCTGCAAGGAATTCATGTCTCGTATCTGGAAGCGGAGGAGGATAAATATATTAATCGACTCACCCTTCAGAACAGAGCTTCTCTACATGACATTAACCTGGATGAGCAAACGACTCTTTTTCTCGACAGGAATTCGTTTCTTGAATTTCTCAAAATCGGCAGCCCCAATCTGCGTGACCATTTTTTGCAAGAGTTTGCCGCTCCATTACAGTCCTTCGACTGGAAGTCCTCCTCGTATGGCTTCTATCTGTTGAATGATCTTACGCTGGAGTCGTTTCGGCTCGCGAATCAGTTGTTCCGCATGAGTGACCATTCGGATGAGAACATTACTTCCCTACAACAGACGATTCGGAAGATTACGTGCTGGGAGGATTGTACCCAATATCTGTGTTCCCTGCTTAACCTGTTATGGCAGAGAAGAGCAGCGTGCTCTGGAAAATACAGTGATGTCATTGATCAGGTGAAAGCCTATGTATCCCGTGAATACAATAACGAACAAGTCTCGTTGAAGATGATTTCTGCACACGTCAGAATCAGTCCAAGTCATCTAAGCAAGATTTTCAGTCAGGAAACTGGTCAAACGATAACAGAGTATCTAACCCAGATTCGAATCGGCAAAGCCAAGGAGCTGCTGAAAACAACCAACAGCAAAACCTTTGAGATTGCTTACAAAGTTGGTTACAATGACTCTCACTATTTTTCTAATATATTCAAGAAAACAACAGGTTTTACGCCAAGAGAATACCGCACTCAAGGAACCGAGGAATCGCAGGCCAGATCATCAGATACGAGAAAAGAGCCAATGTATGAATAAAGCCAGATTTGCACTTTTACTTACACTAATCCTTCTGCTCCCGATGATCATTTCATCCGGTTCGGCACACATTCGCCCACAGCAGATGGCTGCAACACTTCCTGCGACTTCACCTGTAGAGAAATTTGCAGCGAGCAAAACTTTCGGTATTATTTATCCAATGACGTATCCAACCTATGAGATGATCACGAAGGATGCAACGGAGTATGCAGAGAAACACGATATTACATTAATTGTAAACGCACCTGATGAAGCCAATACCGAACAACAGATACGTATCATGGAGAATATGATCAAACAGCATGTGGACGGGATAGCTATATCTCCTGTGGATGCTGCTGCACTTACACCCGTTATTGATGCAGCCCAAGCTGCAGGTATTCCTGTCATTACATTTGAGTCAGATGTCCCATCCAGTCATCGAATCGCTTATGTGGGCGCCGATAACTATCGCACTGGCCAGCAGTTCGCGATGACGACTACAAGACTTCTGCATAATCAAGGCATGATTCTTGTCGAGAATGGTTTGGAGGAGATGCAAGGTTTGCAGCAGCGGCTTAATGGATTCATTGATTACATCCGCAGTGAAACAGACATCGAGATCTTGGAAGTTCGTTATCATCAAGGGAATGAAGATCAAGCCATGTCCGATATGGAGAACATGATTCAGGCTCACCCTCACTTCAATGCCATTATCGGGCTCGATTTTGTTTCTGTCTCTGCCTCTACCCTGATCTGGAAAGCAAAAGGCCTTAACCGGCATTTAATCGCGTTCGGTGATAGCCCGACTAGTGAAAACGGGTTGCTCAACGGTCAATTGTCTGCCGTTATTTCGCAGAATGAAGGAGTCTGGGGTGCCAAAATGATGGAGACCCTGTTACTCGCTAGCGACAGTGTGCCTGTGAAGGAATTTATTGATACGGGGATCATTGAAATAAATCAGAAAGAAAGCAATTAAGGGGATGTCCGCCTGTCATTCTGATGACAGGCGGACATCCCCTTTTAATTTTCGTACACGTAGTTATTACATCCGTTCATCGAAGTGTTTATCAAGAAAGATGACTCTCAAGTATGATGATCCTTTTTAAAAAGTCATTTTTTCCATTCGTTTTCTAATATGCTCATTTCGATTAGATTCCAGAATGTATCTTCATATCTTCTCGCATCACGAATAAGTCCCTCTTGTACAAAGCCCGCTTTTTCATAACATCGGATGGCTGAGACATTAAAATCAAATACGCCCAGACTGATCCGGTGCAACTTCTCCTCTTCAAATCCAATTCGAAGTGCCTCATCGATCATTTGCTTCCCATAACCTTTACCCTGATACGGCTCGCCAAGTAGCACCTTACCGATACGCCCTGAACGATTATATCGATCGATACCGCCAAGAGCAATATGACCCACAATCTCCTGAGTTGATTCATCCATCACTTTATAAATGAACTTATTTGAAGTGTTCTTATCATTGGCACCCTGCAAATAATCCGATAGTTGCTCTCTGGAAAGTGGATATTGGAACTGAGGGCCGGCCCACTGGAGCAAAAATGCTTCATCCCCACTCCATTCGATCAGTTGATCAAAATCTTCCGGTTCAAAGTATTGGAATGTAATCATGTATATCCGCCCTTTCTTTTTTATGTCATATCATAACCTATTTCAGTTCTCTTGTGTCGTCATAATTATGAGTTTCATCAAACGCTCTGTTTCTTATATTCATTTCATGAATGTAGTTTCTGACAACATTCATTGTACTAATTAAACAGATAACTCCACCCAAAATGCATATCGCGCCTATCCAATAATTCAGTACAAAATTCACTTGATAATCACTCGGAGTATAGCTGCCAGCTGCTGCTGACTGGAATGCTGCATACCCTAGCTTAGGAATCACCTCTTCAATCATTTTCGAGATTGTAATAATCATAATTCCCAGCATGATAAAGAGTAATGAGAAAATAATGTGTATATGCTTCAAAGACAAGCTACCTCCTTTACAATCCAAATCGCGTGTGTTTTGGCACTACTTGCATCTTAGAAGCCGAACGACTTCGCCATCAATCAGCCCTTCACTTACGCTGTGAAAACCAAATGATTCATACAGATTTCCGGCGATACCATTTTCCGGCCTGTGTCCAATCATGATGCGTTTGCAATTCAGCGATTCTTTCATTAGATCAATCAACTTCCTAAGCGCTTCTCTTCCATAACCTCTGCCCTGATATTTTGTATCTATCATTAGAGCAAGAAGCCAGTAGTTATCCTCATGATCGAGCTTATCTGAGTACACAGCAAAACCAACCAGATCCGAATCATAATAGATGGCCATGGGTCGAAAATCGGTCACGACCTTGGATTCAGCAATCCAATATACAACTGGCGCGGGAAAACTTTTTCTCTGCTCTTCAGTTACATCCAGTTGGGTGCAAGCATACCAATTATCCACCGACACACGTTTTAAATGAATCATAGTTTGAAATTCCTCCTAGTGAAAATTACACAGAGGAATCCCTCGATACCCTTCCCTGGGTCCTCTGCGCTAGACAAAAACACCTCTTGCAACTTCATTTCTTCTACTCAGATTTGTATTGTTTCTCATATCACATCACTCCTCTCACGTATATTTCAGCGTTTCAACGAAATTTCACGATTAAGACTTGTTAAAGCTCGCTTGCAGTGTCCATTCTAATCTGCGGAGCCATTCCCTATGTACATCTGGATGAGCATTCTTGATTCGGTTCATGATCTGTATTACTTTGGATGTGGAATATGCCCGAATTAGATCATTTGTTACATCAATATTTGTACGTTCTGTATATGCATTTAAGAAGACTTCTGACAGATCCTTTGCCATGTGAGGGTAATGAAGATGCACAAACCAGACCACCCATGCGATATCAAACAACGGATTGCCCCATCCTGCCCACTCCCAGTCCAAAATGAACATTGAATCGTTGGATAAGATGACATTATGTGGTCCGTAATCTCCGTGAATCAGAGTTTGCTCCCCATGATCGGAAATGTCCAACACTTCTTTTACCATGCTTTTGATTCCGGAGGGTACAAACTCAAGTTCCTCCACATCATTAGCGGACTTCGTTATGACTGGCAGCTCTGCTTCGCAGTCACCTCGTTTGATTGTGTGCACGTCTCTGGCGAGATATATACCAAGTTGCTCATAAATTTTCCTGCCTTGGTCACGTCCATCTTGATCCAGCAGCCTCTGTGCGTTTATTCCTGGAACATAATCCATCATAACAAACAGCCAGTTTTCTTTTTCAAAGCAATCATGCACTCGCGGAGTCACGCCAGAATGATTTAACAACCTTAGCGCGCTTATTTCTGTCCTTGCATCTGTATTTTCTACATGATAGATTTTAGCAATCATCTGCGGATCAGTTCCCTCAAGTAAAAGGGTCGTATTGGTATAACCACCTGTTAGTTTAACAATGTTCACATTCGGAAATCTGTTTAACAAGATGTCATGGTTCACTTCATGCATTCCTTCTTTCTTAGTCCTTGAAGTTCAGTCCTCATTTAGACAACCTCAAACCTAATCTTCGATCTCTGAAAGCATAGGGCTATGTTTAATCAGTTCAGCGATTTTAAAAGATTTATTGGCACCTAACACTTCCCTAACAGCTTCAACCCCCTCTGACTTCCAGACCGAACAGACATATTTAGAAAAAGCATACCCATTCAAAGCATATCCATTGTCCTGTAGCCGTCTGAATAACCCCACACTTTCCTCTACCTTTTCAATATCTGTCAAAATACATGCCAGATTGTTCATCGCGATGTGAACATCTCTCTGTGAGTTACTGGATGAATTCAATTGTCTCCAGCTACCTACAACTTCCTGATTTTTTATTTGATCTAATGCTGACCAGTCGATCTTGTTTATCAAATTCAGCGTTTCATCCAGAAGCAGATTTACTTCTCTAACCTCCCCAACATGATGCAGATAGGCCAGACGCTGTTTGTTGTATGTAATTCGGGCAAAAAGAATATTGGACCATGTCTCATCTTCTTGTATAAGCTGGTTCATATTTTCAAGCACACTGTCCATTTCACTGTATCTCTCCAAAACCCAAAGCGAACCACCTAAAGCCCGATGACTCTCGAATCGAGCACCTCGGTTGGTATCCAACTTCGGGGCATACTTGCAAGCATATTGGTACCAATCCATCCAATCATCAAAGTAGTTCCCCAGAGATAACGACAACGCTTGTGTTGAATCCGAAACAATCCAGTGTAACTGCTCCGAGGCGAGATTTTCTTTCCCCCATTTGAAGAATTCCCGGTGATTGGCATAAAGCGGTTCCGGCTCTCTTAATAAGGCATAACCATCTGAAACATTCCAGTAGACCCAGCCTTGTTCATGGACAGACAATTCCCTGGATTGTTCGAAGTTTTTCAGTAACTCAATCATACCCTGATGATCCCCTCGAACTACTAATTCCTGAAAAGATTGAACGATATTCATCCCCATCCTCCGTCCCTATTAGTTTCAACCCAGCTATGTCAATGGCTTCGTCCCGCAAGCTGTAATGAAATTCATCATGGCATAGGCTTCCGGCGAATGATTTATCGCTTCAGATGCTTGTTGCAGCTGAGCAAATTCCTCCGAACTGATCACACCTTTTTCAGCAAAATGTACAAAACGATTAAGATTAAACTGGTGCTTAAACCCTTCTATGCCTAACAGATCACTATGTTGAAGGACAGAATCAATGTCAACATCGATGTATCCGCTCTCAGAAAGGAGACGCGGCAGACTTCTACCAATTAAACGATTACCGCCGTGTTGTGCCACATAGTCCGAAATTTTCATTAATACCGTATGCAAAGCAGGAACATCAGGATTCACTGCTCCAAAAACGCCATCATCCACATCAATAATGGCAAGACGGCCGCCAGGCTTCAGTACACGATATATCTCTTTTGCAGCTTCGTCAGGATTGTTCAAATGAAGAAAGGTAAGTCTTGCCACGACAAAATCAAAAGAATCATCCGGCAGATCCATCTGGTAGATGGAAGACTCTACAAATTGTAATCGCTTGGGAGGAATATCTTTCAGCCGTTCTTTGGCTTGTGCTTGCAGTGAACGATCAATCTCAAGCGAGGTAAGCTCGCTGTCCGGCAGACTTTTCAATAATCGCTCTGTAATGTAACCTGGTCCGCTTCCGACTTCCAATACACGCATTCCATTTTTCATCCCATACCACTCTAGATTTCGGAATTCTTTGGACCACCCCATTATCGCCTGCATCTTTAACCTCTCTAATTCCTCTTGTAAACTTAACACTGCCGTTTGGATACTGTATGTTGAACGCGGATCACTCATATATTCTCTCCTGTTCTTAAGTAGAATAATAAAAACATATATTTTTAGACCTTTTTCTTCCCTAGAAAAAGAGCAACCTTATGTTGTTTCTCTATCGTTCCACCTGCAGCATCAATGGAATGTTTGATTCGCTCCAGCCAAGTTGCTGCCTAATTCAATACACGTGATGTTTCTATAATCCTTGCTCACCAATCCGCCAGTGGCCTGCCCCGTTCCGCAGCCAATCTCAAGAATGGAATCCTCTTTATTAAGATTCAGATATGTAAAAATATCATCAAACATTTCACTCGGATAGACGGGTCTATATCGTTCATATTCATCTGCTACGAGATTAAACGTTTCCTTATTTTCCAAGTTCGCATCCTCCGATTTCAATTGTGGTTTTCCTATAATACATTGACTAAACTTACCATATCTTATTATTCTTGATAGTAAGAGGATGAACCTTTCAATAAGAGAATGATGATAGTTTAAGTTCAAATTTTATATCCTAGAGGACTGAGGTGTTCTTGTGAAAAGTATATTTGATACGATCAATGCTGCTGAAATTACAGAGCGCATGGCTCAACTTAGTGAAAAATCCATCCCTGAATGGGGCACGATGCAGGTCTCTCAAATGCTGGCTCACTGTTCAGCATTTCATGATATCCCCTTAGGAAATGCTTTTCCACCTAGAGGATTACTTGGGAGACTTATAGGACGGTTCGCAAAACCAATGTTTTATAATGACAAGCCCTTGCCCCATAATATGTCTACAATCCCGACAATCATTATTGATAATCAACGACAGTTTATGGAAGAAAAAGAAAAGATTGAGCAGCAGATTAATATCTTTCAACAAGGTGCTTCAGATAAATTCTCCCGCCACCCCCATCCCTTCTTCGGAAAATTAACAGCCGAGCAATGGGGTAAAGGCATATACAAGCATTTAGATCACCATCTAAAGCAATTTGGAGTTTAGCGGTTATGCACGGTGTGCCAGTTATGCATGCTGTTCTATTACTGTTTCTGGATTACAGTCTAAATTAGCAATGTCTCAACTTCATTAACCCAATCTCCTTCTTCGTCAGCCAGTAAAGTCCTCCAACCAAGTAGCTTAGCAGAATGTAAATTTTTCTCTTGATCATCTATAAATAGAACCTCTTCTCCAGCTGCCAGGAGGGTTTTGACCCGTTGGTATATCTCAATCTCAGGTTTGCATAAACCCACTTGATTAGAGATGGTTACACTTTTGGTAAATGAGAATAAACGGCTCAGATTCGGCTCAATCCATTCCTTACAATGATTGCTGAGTAGATGGATATCTGCGAACTCACTCCATCGCTCAAGGTATTGAGCGGCTGGTAAGGGAACAATCGAATTGTATAAGATGTCCTTCGCTCGGCTTATTGATAATTCAGGATACATCTCCTTCAACGATTGCCAGAACTCTTCTTCCCTCATCATTCCTGTCCAGAGCTTTCGTTTGATTCCTGAAAAATGTACTTTCAAAGATTCTGCCGATAGGTTGGTTTCCTCACTCATATCTTTCCAGCACGTCAACGACATATTACTTAACAAAACCCCTGCGATATCTAAAACGATCTGTGGTCTGCCTTTCATTTTATCGACCCCCAAGTTCTAATACGACGTATAACAGGCCTTAATTCACTTAAAAGCGTCATGCGGAAGGACAGCATGCACACCCTTAACGCCATTCACAATTTGGGTGATACGCAGGTCAATTACCGCGCTTCCAAGTGCAATCGCTTCCACTCGATCTAGTCCGTACAACTCACCCATCAGATTGAGCATCCCGTCTAATGCTTGAACCGTAGCCTCATTCAGATCTTCATGAAAACCGAAGGTAATCCAGCCGGATGGCGTATGTGCACGAGGATTGGTCAAAATCATATCATCAATCACATTAAGCGTGACATCCACCACTTCCATCGGACATTCAATGGCCTGACAGCTGACTTCACCGTCCCCCTGCCGTGCATGACCATCACCAATCGCGAGATAACCCCCGTCTACGGGGATAGGTAAATATAATTTACTTCCCTGCACCAGTTCCTTGCAGTCGATGTTTCCTCCACAATAGCGAGGTGGCCAAGTCGTATGAATCCCACCTGACTCTGGCGGCATGCCCACTACACCCATAAACGGCGAGAGAGATACAGTGAAGGACTTTCCTTTTATTTCACAGGTTCCATTCATCGTTTGGCGATCAAGTGTCCAGTTCAGCGACAGTTCTTCAACCTCTGTTAGATGTAACTTATGGTTCTGCCAGTTCGGATATCCGCCGGCGGAAGTAAACCCGTAACTCCCGGGTACGATCTCATTAAAAACAATCTCCAACGTCTGTCCTTGCTTCGCCTCATCGATATAGATCGGACCGATTAAGGCATGACCTCCATCTTTTTCACCTTGACGATCAAAAGGTTTAATGCGTTCCACATAACTCACACCTGTTCCCCAGCCCGCATCTAGCGTCTGAAAACGAATGGAATCACCAGATTTCACGCTCAAAATGGGGGTTACCTCATTAGTAAATGAACCGATCAGATTTTCCTGAGTTAATTCAATTGTATGACTACTCACTACAATCCCTCCCTGGTTTGGGATACATATTATATTCAAAGCAAGCAACATGCTGTGTTCCGTGTCATCCCCTGCCTGCTAAATCCTTTATGCTTCAAGGTTGGCAAGATATTTCTTCAACGGTTCCATATGATGCTGGTCATGCCATATAAAATCTTTAAGGTATTGGGGAATATAAAATACGTTCCCCTCTGCGTCCAAATACGTCTGATGAAGCTGTTCCTCCGATAACCCTCGAATGTCATTCATAATTTTATGGCGGTACGTGATAGCCTTGTTTACGATTTCGGACGTCTCTGTGCGGTTACCAAATTCAATAGCTTTGCGATTAAACTCTTCAAAATTCATATGTTTCAACGTAACTGGCTGCTTCAGAGCAATCTTCTCAATCGCTTCCTTGTAAAAATATCGGTCCCATAACATGATATGACTGACGATGGATTTTATCGTCCATTTCCCTTCTTCCATGCTGGAATTCCAGGTCTTCTCTTCAAGATGATTCATCGTCTTGACAAACAACGCCCATTCTTCAAAAGTTTGAAGCAAATGTTCAATCTCTTTAGTCATGATTACATTTCCCCCTTCTATCTTTTTTGAAATGATTCACTGCTCGATATGTTCTCTTCGGTTACGATTCATCCATCCCAAAGCATAATCAATCATCTCTCTTTGGGGTATCAGATAACTCACAGATTCCCCTACCATTCCTTCGGTAACAGCGTTAGTCTGGATCTTAAACTCATTAAAAATCAATTCAAAATCATCTGATTCATTGTTAATATCATCGTATGTAGTCCATTGCTCAATTCCATCCACCAGCATTTTTACTCCCCAGACTTTTGGCTTAACAAATGAATTCTGCTGTTTATATTCGGCCAGGTGCAAGGAGGTGTTACTATTTGTAGGCGCACCAAGTAACAGAATGTATCCACTCAAATCATAGATTTTTCCTAACGGAGATTTCTCATTTAATGCATAATGCAAGTTGTGATCTTCCATTATCCGTTTGGCCTCTTTCCCCCAGGCAGCAAAAGACATGTGCGGATGTGAGCTTCGAAACACACCATCTTGCCTCCGAAACACCTCAGGAATGATGCCCATATACGAGGTTGGTGTTAAATCAGGATAATAAATAGGCATGTTGTCTTTGATGAACTCAATTTCCTCTGAAGACAGGTTCGCGTCATGCTCTGAAGGTTCACAAAGATGTTCTGTTTGAGTGGGCATGACAATGGTTCCATTGGTTCCAACGGCTTCTTCCAGAGCTAAAATAACACTTACCGGGCCACCTATAACCTTACCTATTGCTTTGAAGGAGGAATGAACGATTATCGTCATGCCCTTCTTAACACCTAAGCCTCTTAAATCATTAATGAGCGTACTTTTTGTAATTCCACCTGTTATCATATGAACTTTTCATCCCATGCTGTATTGATAATTCCCAGTCTAACATTCCATTCTTTCAGCTTTTTTCGTTTTACGGCAGCCCGCTCTCCTATGGCCAATTCCAAAAACCGCATATCATTTTGGATCATCATTATTCACCTCTCTAATAAGTACTGCATAAGCGCTTCTCTCGTCATTGGATGCAGAATAACATCTTCCGAGTTCATCATACGTTCTGCCAAATTGGAATCTTTGACTCTGCGGCCCCATTTTCTTGAAAAAGATCTCCAGTCACATACCATTTCTATAAAATATTTTTTTGGCATAGGCAAAGCTTCTTTTGTAGTTCTGTTTACAATCCAATACTCCCAATGATGTTTATTATGATTCTGGTGATGTAACCATGCGTTCTTCCATCTTAGTTCTGTATCTTCATCTTTACGGCCCGCATAAAACTTGATTGCATAAGGGATAAATTCTTGAGGACAAAACTTGGATAAATCATGAAGCAGCCCTTGTACATATAAACCTTCATGCCAGCACTCGATTAAAACATTCAATTTATGTTCAGTTACATATAAAAAGTACCTCCAGTATGCAGAAAGCAATGTCATCCACACCCCCAGCTTCTTTTTACATTCTCTTCAATTCATACAGTGAACCCCTATTCACTTTTAAACAGCGTATTTATAATCATCTCGGCACATTCCTCAGGTGTATGCAGACTCGTATCCACCGAGTAGCTATACTGAATGTCGGAAGCCATGATTTGATGTTGCTCATCCGATTGCTCTTCTCTTCGATCCCCACGTTCGATGTTCCGCTGACGGCAGATGTCGAGGGGGCAATATAACTCAACGATATCCAGTGGATACCCTTCAAAAATCTGTTTGACTTGTTCATAATGCGGCGCGAGCTCCGGTCTTTCCACAAGAATGCCATCAATCAGAACATGCTTTCCATGGTCTGAAAATACTTTTGCCGTATGATACATCATTACAATCGCTTCACTCAGATACTTCCAGTAATCCGTCTGAAGATGTTTATCACCAATCGTATTTTCAAATAAATCATTAGCCACAACATAGAAAAACGGATCATCGTATGATTGCATCGCCTCGACAATTGAAGTTTTACCAGAGCTGGTTACACCGTTCAAAAATATAATTTTGCCTTTTTCCATGATGTTCATCTTCCTTTGCTTAAGTATAATTTTATAAACGTAATACAGCGTGTCCTACGTGTGTTTCATTGATTTTTTGAGCAGCATGATCTGGCCAATATGATAGGCATTATGAATACATAGATTTGATACAACTCCCCACCATGGCGCGTTGAAATAGGAAGGGATTTCACGGGTCAATTTATGTTCTTCGCTATCTTCAAGTGCCCTGTTCCAATCACCAAAGACGGTTTTTAGTCTATGTAATGTCTTGCCCCACTCCACATCATTCAGGTTAGACGGATCTATCTCGAATGTATCCTCATTATTCACTGAATGCTGCCCGTCGACCTGTTCGGCAATATATCTCTCAAGCCACTTCTCATTCCAGAAAATAAGATGATTGACGATCGCCCAGATGGAGTGCTCCCCCTCATTCTTTACATAAGCGGCCTCCGCCGCATTGAGGTCTGTCAAAATATCATGAAGCGGTATAAACCAGCTCTTGTCATGATAACAGGCGTTTAATTGGTCTATGAGAATAGTTTTGTAACTCATCGTTGCACCTCACTCAGATTAAACTTTGAATCAGAAGTTACGTAAGAACCATTTTGGTAAATTAAACCATTAAGTTGCATTCCATAGGCACATCCACCATCAATGCCTATCTTATCTTCACCAAACCAAATATTGGCTGTCCCGTGGATATCTATCGTTTTTGTATGTCCAAAAATAATGTTTCTGTGTAAATTTGTAAACGTATGTCGGATAAATTCATCTCTCATGTACATAAAATCATGATCTGATTGTTTCCTCCATTCTATGTAATTAGGATTTAATCCGGCATGAACGTAAATATGAGCTTCATCCTCATGGTATAGAGGTAATTCACTCAAAAAATCAATATGATGACCGTAATCTATTTTTATTGACTCTCTCGCATGCTCCAACATTCCATCAGAAATTTCGCCTTTAACATTACAATAGCTCTGAAGTGTTTGAATACCGCCGTGTTCAATAAACTTCGCTTTAATTACAGAACTTCCCTCATTTATTAAATCAACTAACCGTTGATCATGATTGCCTCTTAATGCAATCGCATGATGTTCATGAACTAATCTGATAACCTCTTTGACCACTTCTTTACTGTTAGGACCTCGATCCACATAGTCACCGAGCAAAATTAGTTGATCATATTTCGAATTGTAATTGATATCATGCAATAACTGATTAAATGGATCAATGCAGCCATGAATATCGCTAATCATTATCGTCCGATTCATAGAAACTCCTTTTAGAACAGTTATAATATAAAATTTATCCGTTCATTGACTTCGCAATCTTCATCACAAGATCTTCTGACATGTTTCCGCCAATGATCTCGTATTGCAACGCCTTCCCATGCACATCCTCTTCGATCCATATCAATTGGGAAGTTTCGTTATTGAAAATATAAAATGCTTGTACACCACGTACGGCTGCTTGTTTAACCTTAGTACCATCATGATCAGACAATGCGATCCGGCTCTTTGTTGTCCCGAAAATATTAAGTTTATAACCACCGTATTCTTTATAGGTGATGCTGATGCCCACAACCCTCTTATTGGGCTTCAAGTCGCGTATCACTACATTTCTGCCTGACCTGTTACTTTCTTCAATCATTTCATCAATTTCTTGCGGAGTTAAATTATCAAATCCATAAAATACATGAATGGCATCTATATCAGAATCAATCGGAAATTTCGGCTGCCATGGAGAATAATGTTTCTGCAATTGTTTCAAACCGTCTTCCCATGGAATGGGTGCATAATTGGTCTGTTGCGTGAATTGATTTTCTATAACATCTGCGGTATAAATCGCCTTCCCCTCACCAGGCTTTAAGTCAAAGACGATTCGGTCAATCGCATGATCATTGCGTAAGGATTCAATTTGAATTTTTCCAAGCACATCTCCGCTTTTGTTTTTGATATCCATTGGTCTTTCACTCCTTTGTTTTCAAAAATACCTTTCTGATCTTCATGCTATAGAAAGCTGAGACCTACAGAAGATAAAACGATCATGAGGACTCCAAATATGCAAATCGTCGGCAAGATATCCTCGTAACCATAACTTGTCGTTTATTCGTCTGAGATAAAAACCTTTTGGAAATTCATTATCCTCCGTAAGGGCTGCAGATGCTATGGTAATGGAGCCGGACGGAGCTTTGTTACCCTCTGAAATATTGGTAGAACATATCTCAGGCTGATCCAAACATTGCATTCTTAGATAAGGTCCTAACTCAACCGGACAACATTCTAGCCCAAGATCATTTGCTCTTCGAAAGAGCTGAAAAGTCGTAGCACCATCCGAAAATCCAAGTTGTCTGACGGTCAACTCAACCGTTTGCAAGCTTTGCTTTGTACCGGAAACTACAAATCTCTCATCATTTAACAACTGTTCTCCATATTTATTCAATAAAATAGAGTATTGGTCCAGTTTCTGAATAAGCTCTGGCTTTGTTAAACCGCCAACGTCTACCGTTCTTATTTCAACTGAACAGTCAGGGTATACTTTTTCGTCTTCAATCAATATCCGTATCCCCCTAAATCAAGATTACTTCTATTTGAATTTATATTTAAAACGTAGTCACTCATCTAGTTCTGAATTCGTTTACATACAAATGCTCAGTAAGTGGTAGCAGCAAACCAAGGCTCCTCAGAAATTCAATTCACAATTTCCCATTATGTTACCTCCACACCTGAGATAAGACCCTACCACCTCTGCGATGTTATACAAGATTTAATTTGAGCAATATGATGCTGCCCGTGCCATACAAATCTTTGAATCGCGATATCCAATGTAATTGTACCTAACACTTCTGTTCGGAGTGTTCGTCTAAACTGATCGGGATGTAAACCAAGCAGCAGAGTGAGAAATCGCTTGTGTAGTATTTCCATCAGCAAAATTGAATCTTCGATGAGCGTATTCCTGTAATCATGTAATGATGCCCATAAATCCTCTCGATATGAGCTTGCCATCGGTTCATCTTCAGTCAAGGCTCTCTTAAATCTGATATAAGCGTTCATGTCATTATCCGCAAGATGGTGCACAATCTGTGTGATTGTCCAACCGCCATCACGATAAGGAGTACAAAGTTGATCATCATTGAGACGTTGTGTAATCTCTCTTAAGGTCTTCGTAATTCCGGGAATTTGATCTATAATGTGAATTCGGTCCTCATTAGAGAATTTAGAACTTGGCTCAAAGTGTCCTATCGGAAAGCGTACATTTTCATCCAAGGTTGACCACCTCTCCATTTCTCTACTATAGAACCAAATCATATCCAATATAACCCACAATGTTCCATTTGCGAAGTGTAAAAGCAAAAAGAAGCAACCCCTATCTTGGGTCGAATGGTGTTTGTCTAGAACAACACCAACCAAGATAGGAGCAACTTTAAGGTGGAGTCTATCATAATGCAGAGGTTATGGAGTGTCATAAGGAGTAGTTTTCTCTCCGATTTATTGAGGTCTCGTCTTCGGGCCGAGGAAGTAAATCCAATACGTTAATTTATTGTTAGACGACTCTCATCTTCTTCTTTACATCAGCCCTTATATCCTATAATTTGATATTACATCCATCAAGAGGTTTGTCACTTTCAATAAGTTTTACCGTTTCAATAATAGCACTCTTTTGAAAATCAGTAAGATTCTCTTCATTCCCATTCCAATTGTTAAGCCACCAAAAGAAGGAACTAATATTTCTATATTCCATAAACAAAGGGATCCTATGGATCCATTCTTGCTCAATGCTGTTCTGCTTGATATAACCTTCTAGAAATTCATTTAAGAAGTGCTTTGCAAATTCATGTTTCGATCTCCAAGCCTTATAATGTGAACCCCACCAAACAGCGTGAGTAGCTGCGATTCCAATATCAAGTGCAAACCACCCATACAATGAATCATCAAAATCAAAAACAGTTATCTTCCCTTGATCGATAAGAAAATTATAAGGATGAAAGTCATAATGAATCAGACCGTATGATTCTTTGTTTTTAGGCAGGTTTTTCATTTCCTTTTCAATTGTTCTGAGTTTATTGAGGAGTATTTGATAATTACCAAAATGTAAATGTGAATTGTTTATTTCCGCTACATTCCATTCCATCCTTTTGTTTTTCAAATCGCCAGGATCATAAGATTTTGTCAACCGATGCATTGACCCCATTGTTTCGCCCCATGTTTTAAACAAGCTCTGTCCCCATAATTGTGGATCGCTATCGAAAAAAAGGCCAGGAGCTCCTTCGAACACAGTCGCAATATAGCACTTTTCATAGTCCTTACATACAGCAGTTAATTCACCTTCTATAGTCTGGATTGGCAAAGCTGCATGAATGCCTCTTTCAACTAAATACCGTACCCAATGGACTTCTGCCTTAATATTAAGCTCAAATTCAACTGGTTTTTCAGATAAACGTAAGAAATATTCCTTATTCCCTTTATTAAACCTGTATACTTCATTACAAGAGTTGCTTACGAACTTTAACGTATTAGTATCAAATCCAAATGAATTAGCTGCTTGAGAAAGTATTTCATTACCAACCAAAATGATTCTCCTTTTCTACTTCAATGTTATTTCATTCAAGTGTGAGTTTCGGAGTGTTTCATCGAACGTTCCTGTATTCACTAACCAGCTTACGCAGGGTGTCCAGAGAATGCCGGACCAAGGACGAATGTCCGATACG
Source organism: Paenibacillus sp. FSL H8-0283 (assembly GCF_045040675.1). Taxonomy (NCBI): domain Bacteria; kingdom Bacillati; phylum Bacillota; class Bacilli; order Caryophanales; family Paenibacillaceae; genus Paenibacillus; species Paenibacillus sp. FSL H8-0283. Next base: position 2,708,573 of record NZ_CP150295.1, on the reverse strand, counting down.
TGAATATATTGTGATCTGATAGATGTCCTTATTCTGAAAATTCAATCAAAAAAGGATGGCTTTTCTCATCTAATGCATTATGAATTCTGTTATAGAAATTTCCCCATGTTATCATTTGCCCAGCTTCTTCTAAAGTAAAGTAGCCCACCTCTTCACTTTCATCACTGGTAGTTAAAGCTCCTCCAATCGGTTTTCCAGTAAATATATTGTTGCATACGCCTCGCGTTATGTTCTGATACAAACCACAAAATTTAATTAATTCGATGTCAATCCCTGTTTCCTCTTTCACTTCTCGAACTGCTGCCTGCCTAATAGTCTCTCCTTCTTCAACACAACCTTGAGGCATTTCCCAACCTCTTCGACCTTTCATGAGTAAAATCTCATTATGTTCATTGAGAACGATTACGCTAGCAGAAACAATAAATTTCATGCTAATTCCTCCTGTTATATTTATTTTTTTTAAAATATATCTTATCTTAGATAGTTCCTATCTTAGGTCCGCTTCAATCGTTTCTTCCAGACTAATAATATAATTAACTGCTTCTTCGAAATCATTTGCAATAAAATCCGCTTCTGTGTTTGACCATTTATGTCTGTATTTATTTAAAGCTTCATTCCCTGCTCCAGTCAAAACTAATATCTTTTTGCATCCAGCATGATGACCTGCTAAAATATCAGACCATCGATCCCCAATTACAATACATTTACTTAAATCTAAATTGTTTTTCTTAGCAGCGTCAAGTAACATTCCTGGGTTCGGTTTGCGGCATTCACATCTCTCAGTATGTTGATGCGGACATATAAAAACATTATCAAAGCCAAATTCTATCATTTCTCTTACAAATGCTTCTTTTGTAGCTTCACCTCTTGAAATACCGGGCTGATTCGTAAATCCGTACAGTTTAATTCCAAGTGCTTTTAATTTTTCCAGAGATTTTTTAGTGTATGGAAATAATTCAAATTCCCCCGGGTAAAGGACTTCATCTGAACCACCGATCGTTCCATCACGATCGATAAAAACTGCTTCAACAGTGAATGCTCTCATAATTAACCTCCAATTATCGGATTTTGATCATTTATAAATACACCTTCACTAAGCTTTACGATAATGTTTCTGTAATCACCACTCGAAACCAACATTAAGATTATCTCTTGGAAAACATCTAAGAATTGATTCTAAATCTAGCTAAAGTTTGTCTTCAAACCACTGTTATTCCTCCCTGCTTCTAACATTAGCGATAATCTCACAAAACGTTCCCGTACTCACGACGTTCATTTTTAAATATGTAATCTGGAACGCTTCCATAAAATACATTTCCAGTAGACTATGGCTCCGTTAGGAGCCATAACATGAATATAATGTTATACGTCGGAATATCCGAATTGAAGCTTTATATAGCGACCTTCTTAAAAACAACTTCATCTATAATCATTTCACGTCTGATCGGAATCTTTACTTCAATGCTATACCATATCTGAAATAAACATGGCTTTAGTTCCTTCTTCTGGCTTAAATCCAAATATTTCATAGAATTTTTCTGCACTATCATAGGATATAAGCACTTTTGTTTTGATATTAGAATATCGACTAAGCATTTGTTCCATCATTCTCTTACCAATTCCTAATGATTGATATTCTTTGTGTACTAACATGTAATGAAAATATACTGTCATCACGCCGTCAGACAATGCATTTATTAAACCAACTAATTTGTTATCATCCCATGCAGTAATAACCGTATGCGAGTTGTTTATTGCTTGTCTAAGATCTTCTGGAAAATCTCCTGATTTCCAGTCCACCGAATGAAACAGTTCTTGAATTGCCTGTGTATCAATGTCTTTTATTTCTTTGAAAATAATTGTCATAATATTGCTCCTATGCTTGTTGTTTTGATTGGTAGTATTGGATAACCGTTCTTATATCCACGATGTCCCACCACGTTAATCAGCTTCTATCTAATCCTACCTAATCCTCTATCAGCCTCTAATTGAAGTTGCATGGTTTTAGGTCCCATATACTCTTGTGCAGCCCGAAGAATCTTTTCGTCGTTACCCAATATTTCCAATACCGTAACTGAAAAAATGCTATCAATTAAGTAATCATCTTTGCAATTAGATACTTCTTCAAAATAATCAAAAATACTTTCTAGAAGCTTGTTATTTCTATTCTCGCTTAATAACTTAATAATCTCCGGCATGAATATTCCCTCAATTATGACAGTTTCTAATACCATACCGTGATTCTCAATTGATTTTTTATAATCAGTACTAGTGGAAGGGAAGAAATTTAACATCATCTTTAAAAATTCCTCCGATTTTTTAATCATGAATCCCCACTCCTCTGTATAAACTGTCTTTGAATTACGATGACGCAAGTCTGAAAATTTTTGTATTTGATTCTGTTCTTTAACACAGTTCTTAACAGAGGTTTTTGCTAATGTTCTTGTATTCACGACGTCCCACCGACTTTAAGAGACGAAGTCGCTGGGCGTGATGCGCTTAGTCGGTGCGGATGTGTACGGCTGATTCCACTTCCCTGCAGCTACCAAATACTTCTCCGAATCCTCATCTTACTTTGGCCGGACCGAGCTCCGAATGACTCGAAGAGTGAGATGGATCAGACTTCTGCGAATTACTAACCATTATCCATTTTTAGAAGGCCCATCTATGCTCCTCTGGCAAACACTCATCACAAAGTAATTGCCCTTCAACAACAGCTCCGTTATTGAGTTCATCAATATGATTTGGCTTTTCTCTATCAGTTGCCCATGAATTACATTTTGCGCATCTTCCGCAATTCATTGCTTCTGGATCGAGATATACAGAGGAACTGCTCTCCCAATGTAATTTCAAATCTCTCCTTATTGTAATTTCATTTTCTAGTACAGGAGTCAAATCCCCATCGATTTCTTTATATTCTTCGTCAGTTAAGTCAATTAGATAAGCTATATTCACAAGATATGTCTTCTTACTCATTTCTTTCATCCTTTAAATTTTCATGGTTTATACGTTCTTCGGCCTTTCGCATAACGTTCGTGCATTCACGACGCCTCAATGGCTTAAGGTAGGTAGGCCGAGTGGCTCCGCCACTTTGCCAGTGCAGGGGTGATCGCCTGACACCGCTTCCTGGTTCCTTACCTTCTGGTGACCGAAGGACAGTATTAGAGTACGATGGGTGAAAACAATGTTATCCGCTGTTGCCGGCATCATTGAATTACATTCTAAAACTCTTCAATATATTGTTAGCCAAATGAATTTCTGGAAGCAGCCATTTTATTTAAGGCGTTCTCAAAATAGCTATATACTTCATCTGCGGTTTCCAGAAACTCTTCAACAGATACATCGCTATCCAAGTAACAAGCATATAGATACTCAACTAAAGCGGCGTTAATCTCAAAATAGTTTAATATGGCATTCTTCATCTTAATGATTTCATCTTCCCATACCCCTGTATCTTCTAAAACCAAAGAATATAATGCACGAATTAATCTCTTAGAGTAACCTTTAATATATCTAGTTTTCATTGAGTGATCACTAACATTAGAAAGTGATCGATGTACACGATCTACTTCCTCCTTGGTATCTGTATTTAAGTCTAAAATGAATTCTGGAGAAATTATGATCGGGGGTACTTTTTCACCAATGTCTTCCCCATGTATGCAAACACAAATAATCTTAATCCAAAAACCCCAATCATTCGGTCTACTTAATACATCATCAATCGAGCAAATGATCGTATCCATCTTAGTGACGAATGGATATTCTTCCAAAAGCCTGTCTTTAATCATTGACAATCTTTCGTAATCAATATCTTTGGGATTTGCACATACAATAGTAAAGTCTGCATCTGACTTAAAAGGTTTAGCTGTTCCTTTTGGAATCGAGCCACACATATAAATGCTATGAATCTTACCTTTAAATTCGTTAAGTATATGATCTATATACTTATCAACCAGATCCTTATATTCACTTTGTATTTCAATTCTATTTATAACTTTTTCTAATATCATATAGACTCCTCCTAAAATAAGAACTTCTTTCGGCTAACATTGTTGTATTCACGAACCCGAGAGACTTACAGGAGCGACTGGGTCGAAGATTAGCCTCGCAGGGTTGTAAGCTGAATCCACTTCTTCGCATCTCACATCTTGCGAACCAAGGGCGGAACGGTCCGCAACGTAGATATGCTGCTATAGGATGTCAGAGCCCTCATTGAAACACTTTCACATTTAGGCACCTTTATACTAGTCATAATTCCATACAAGTTGTCCCTTTCTAATCTTTGCTACATATACTATTTGTCCGGTGTGATAATGCATTTCTCTAATCATTGCTATCATTAGATTAAGAACCGTTGTCTCATTGTTTACCTGGCTATATGTGAGAGGTGGACGATTGATAAACGGTTGTGATAACAACAATTCAGGGTTTGATTGGAGGTGTTCGAGATAGAGAATGATTATATCAAATGCTTCTTTTGTCATGTTGTAAACTTGCTCTTTAGAATATTTAAGTCCACGTTCAAATTCCTTTTCTCTGTCCCTAGTGTCTGGAGTATCATAAAAAATTGTTTCTATTCTCGAATGAACACAGCCTCGAATATGAGCGACTAGGTTTGTGATACTATTACTTTCAGAGTTAGGCGCCCATGTTATATCTTCATCTGACAATTGTTCTATCGCTTGGAGAGTCCATTTCCTCTCAGAGTTAAACTTAATCAACATACTTTCGATTACTTCATTTGCAATTTCCATGTGCAAACCTCCAACGAGTTGTTTAGACAACCATTACTTATGGTTACTCAACCTCTATGTATTATTTGATAATTGTTTTGCTCTGATTTCCTATAACGTTGTTGTATTCACGAGAGACTTACAAGAGCGACTGGGTCGAAGACTTATCCTCACAGGAGTTGTCTGCTGGATACTACTTCCTCGAACCCCACTGGCAGACCAAGGGGCGTAGCCCCCAGCGTGAATGCGGTGTGAGCAAGATTTCAGGGGCTTCTTCGATTCAATGTGCTTGGTTCATTAAGATTGAGATATATTCTTCATCTTTAAGCCTTGTCACCTTACATTTCTCATTGCATTCAAATTCTACTATTCTCTCTTCAATTGTTTTATTAGTACTATCTTTAAATATGTCCTCTCGATCATAGTGAGGAAAAACAAGCTTGTCGGTTACACCTAATGCCTTAAAATCCTTTAAATTCATTGTGTTCATCTGTGGAGTAAAGAAATCCACAATGTTAATATTCGGCCCCAGTAATAACGTTCCTGCACTTACTCCAACTATAATTACATTCTGTGCGGCCAGTGTTCTGATAATTTCATCAGCACCACTTTTCTTCGCGTAATACAATAGTGTAAATGGATTTCCACCATTGATATATATAACATCTTTATGTAAGAGAATCTGCGGATCATCAAATTCAATATCTACAAAATTGATATGCTGAAATCCCATGTCCTTAAACTCTTGCAATGCTCTTTGTGCATATCTATTAGTTTCTTTTCTAGGGATGCTGTTGTAATAATTGAGACTTTTAATTGAGAAATATCTCCATCAATAAAATCCAGAAATTGATTTTTAATATCTTCAGTATAAAAACCACAAGAGGTTAATAACAAGCTACTCATTGAAATCCCCCATCCTTAAATAATAGTTTATCTAATTTTTATAATTTAATTAAGCATTCCCCTGATTTCTGCTAACGTTCCTGTATCTTCGATCCTAGCGAATGCTAGGATGTTCGGCTTTTGCCGTAAAAAGAGCACATGCCCGTTACGCGAATATTATGAAGATATACTGTCTTCCTGATCGCTTCCACTACTTACTCTTATCTATAAAATCTCTATATCTATCATGTAGTTGTATTCCATTTTTTATAGATTCCCCTGTTTGTTTGTCTATCACATCAAGATCAAATCCTAAATTACTATAACCATCCAGCATTTCTAATATTGAATACATAACTTCTTCTATTAATTCTGCTTGGATATGATTGAACTTTTCCTCATTAATTACTTCCCCAATGCTTTCATATTCTTTTTTAAATTCAGTCCACGGCATTTGTGAGTTCTTATGTAAGCACGAAGAAGATAAATCATTATAACTCTGTTTAATATTTTCGAGTTGTTGGAAAAAAGCATTTAATTTATTATCATTGAAATCTATTATAATGACTCGCATCCTTTCTAATCTTATGCTTTTAGTAATTTCATTTAACCTTCCTGTATCCACGTCGTCCCACCGACTTAAGCGGCCGCGATGCTAGGCTGTGCGGATCCTCTGCTTATATCCTTCGGACGAACCGAGGAGCCGCCAGGCTCCGATGCGCAGATATAATGTTAGATGATGTTACCAGACTACTCCGAAATTACCCACGGAACTATCCCTTCGAATTCAATTTGTAATATTGGCTCTGGAAATCCATCACGCACTAAATTTATCTCATTCGTAAATCCAAATCTGAAGTTATCGATTTTATATAAATCTTTGTCTAATGAAGTTATTGTTCCTGATTCATCATTTTCGTTCCATACATCAGGTCCACTAATCAATCTACCAACTATATGAAAGAACCCACCATATAAATGCGTTCCATCTTCATTCTCACAGTATTCAGATACTTCTCCTTCTTTTCTTGGATCTATTCCTAAACTATCAAAAAAGGTTACAACATCCTTCGGTAGGAATGGAATTGCCTCAACAAAGTTCTTACAATTTAAACAATCGCACCCCTCAGTAATTAAATGATAAGATTTATATAACTCTTTGGTTTTATTAAAATCATATTCAATTATCCATTTGTGTATTCGAATCCTTTTCATGGGTTCACATCACTTTGCTCTGGTAATTTCATCTAACGTTGTTGTATTCCTGACTTTCAAGCAGCTTACCGTAGGGAACGGGTCAGTACACTTTGCTGATTGAACGTGTCGCCTTAATCAACTTTCTCCGATATCCCTCTTGGGGACCGAGGATTAAGTGCGACGATCTATGAATGCACTGTTAAAGTAACCTTGAGTTACCCACAAAATCTTTCTAAACTTACAGCAACACCGTTTTCATCATTATTAACGGTTATTTCATCAGCGATTTCCTTCAATTCCCTAATCGCATTTCCCATAGCAATAGAATATCCCGCCATCTTAAAGAGGCCTACATCATTATGATCATCACCAAATACAATAACGGAATCCAATTCTACATTATATAATTCACAGAGTTTAGTAATTGCCATTTCCTTAGATGCCAGAAGAGGCATGATTTGTACTAATTTATTATTATCCGTAATTAGTATATTCACTCTACCCTCGAATTTTTCAAACAATCCAGAATTGTGATTATTGCCAGTCAGAAGTATCTTCGTAGCATCATATTTCTTTAATTCTTTTAAGGGTTTTACTATGGGGTTTGATTGTGTGTTCATTGAGCTAATATAATCAAGCTCTCTTAAACTAAACCACTCATCCTTCACTTCCATAGTCAGCTCAATTTGAGAGTCACACTTCAAACAGTAATCAAGAATTTCTGTAGTTACATGAGCAGGGATTGATTCATTAATTTCTATCTTGGTTTCCTTACATATCACTTGAGCTCCGTTGTAATACACAAAAGCCCCGATATCTACTAATCCTTGTGGAAGCAACCAATTAACCGCCCTGGGCAGTCGAGCTGTTGCAAATATTATTCTCATTCCTTTCTGATAACAGGATAAGACCGCATCTACGTTTCTTTTAGATACTTCTTTTTTTGAATTTAATAATGTTCCGTCCAAGTCAAGAACTACCGTTGAATACTTCAATGAATCAACTCCCGATATAAACTTCTTCGTTATTTTATCTACCGTTGTTGTATTCACGAACCCGAGAGACTTAAAGGAGCGACTGGGTCGAAGACTTATCCTCACAGGAGTTGTCTGCTGGATACTACTTCCTCGAACCCCACTGGCAGACCAAAGGGCGTAGCCCCAGCGTGAATACGGTGTTAGCAAGATTTCAGGGGCTTCTTCGATTCAATGTGCTTGGTTCATTAAGATTGAGATATATTCTTCATCTTTAAGTCTTGTCACTTTACAGTTCTCATTGGATTCAAATTTTACAATCTTCTCTTCAATTGTTTTATTAGTACTATCTTTAAATATATCCTCTCGATCATAGTGAGGAAAAACAAGCTTGTCGGTTACACCTAATGCCTTAAAATCCTTTAAATTCATTGTGTTCATCTGTGGAGTAAAGAAATCCACAATGTTAATATTCGGCCCCAGTAATAACGTTCCTGCACTTACTCCAACTATAATTACATTCTGTGCGGCCAGTGTTCTGATAATTTCATCAGCACCACTTTTCTTCGCGTAATACAATAGTGTAAATGGATTTCCACCATTGATATATATAACATCTCTATGTAAGAGAATTTGCGGGTCATCAAATTCAATATCTATAAAATTGATTTGTTGAAATCCCATATCCTTAAACTCTTGCATTGCTCTTTGTGCATATCTATTAGTTTCTTTTCTAGGGGATGCTGTTGTAATAATTGAGACTTTTAATTGAGAAATATCTCCATCAATAAAATCCAGAAATTGATTTTTAATATCATCAGTATAAAAACCACAAGAAGTTAATAACAAGCTACTCATTGAAATCCCCGTCCTTTAATAATAGTATATCTAATCTTTATAATTTGATTAAGGAATCCCTTGGTTTCTGCTAACGTTCCTGTATTCAGGACTCGGCGTATGCTGAGTGTCTGGCAAATGCCGGACAAAGGACGAATGTCCGCAGCATGAATATTATGGTAGGTGATGTCGGGCGCTTCTTTGAGTTCTCATTTAAAATCGTCCTTATGTCCCTATCCTAATGCCTTTCCATAACCTTCTTGAAGTAAATCCAATTCATAAATATTTTGGGTTTTATGTTCAGTCATTTGAGCTTGAGAGTAAGTTTTCCTTTATAGGTATCAAAGCTAACTGTCCCTCTCGTCCATTTTGGAGCAGAGTAATCAAAAATATCTTCTTGGGAAAGATATAAGTCATGTGGTTCTTCTATCACAACTTCCTTAGTCGTTAACTCAGTTAAGAATAAACCCCAAAACTTCGTTTGGTAGACACGATACTGTGTAATGCCTTGATCCAGCAGATTAGCTCGATGTTCAACTATAACTTCACTATAATGCCCAGGGCCAGGGATATGCAGATGTTCGTAGCTGTATGGATCAAATACTGGAGCCAATGAATACTTAATCAAAAGAAGAGAAGAAAAAATAATCAAAACAACAAAAAGAATTAGCTTTCTTCCTTTACTTTTATAGCCTAACCAAAGAAATAAAATGATGTGTAGTACGATAGGAATTACAAAGTTACTTTTTTTGAATATAGTAATATCATAATTGATGATAGATGAAAATAACCAAATTATATTTATAATCACTATTATCAAGATAAATTTCTTTCGAAGTTTCAGGAGGGAATTGTTCATGTTTATATATATTCCTTTCGCTTCAGTGCTTTAATGAAGCCATTTCTGATTGTTACAAGGTAACCTGGAGGAAATGGGTCGGCATCATACTAAGCTAACTAAATTGATATCGGCTCCACGATTAATAATATATTCAAAATCTTCTCTCTTTCCATGCCTGGCAGCACTCACTATCGATGGGAAATCCTTGTCATTTAAATTTGCTCCATTATCAATTAATAGTTTTACAATTTCGAAATAGTATTCGGGAAATGAAGACCAAGCCCAGTCTAAATATGGAGCACCGTAGTAAAATTTATAGTAATGTTCTATTGATGCATCAACGGGTATATACAGAACCACACGTATTTAACTATTTTGATTCACAAAAACGGCGGTCTCTCCATATTTACCGCTGTATCTTTACTTTATATGATGCTCTCATTTCACCTTGTTAGAAGTCCTATCCACATCATTCTAATATTCAAATTCTAGTTGAAGTGAATCACAAATTGGCATATAGCCTATCTTTCGGTAGATGCTATTTGATGTGGGATTTTCTAAGTCTGTATATAAAACGCACTTAGTAAATCCCTTCTCCAATGCAAGTTGGCTAATGTGTGCCACGATCGAAGTCGCGTAGCCCTTTCCGCGCTCATAGGGAGGCGTATAGACAAAGGCCACGCCGATAGCCGTTTGCATCTCCCTTGTATATCCGGCCATGGAAACAGGCATTCCTTTGTCGTCCTCTAAAATATAGAGTTTTTTCGATGCGATCCGGTAGAGATAAGGCTCTGCCTCTTGCGGTATGAACATTTCTGTTTTGCCATAACTTGACGCTGCAGAAAAAGCTTCAGACCAGTAGGGAAAGAAGTGAAGATCCTTTTTATCCAGCAGCCGAACGGTACCGATCTTTGGAATGTCCGGGTTTACCGCTGTAAGTTCATATATACATTGGCGCATGGTTGTATGAATAGTTATACCCTTGCGCAAGACATATTCTTCGGCAAAACACTCCGCCAATTTTTTTTCCGTCGTCACACCCGGAATTTCACGGTCATTGAGCCCGGCTATCAAACAGCGTACAGCCTCCGGGTTAAGGATGTTGTCCGTTGCATAAAGTGTAATATTGTGTGGCGGTGTCATTATTGCAGTAAGTTGTATGCCCGTAGCATCCGAAATAGTGACCATGAGCCAATTTACAGGGTCACGCCAATCTGTTTTGTCTTTTCCTTGATGTCCAATTATGATATTTCCCAGAGGAATCATATTTTGTGCCTCATGACGCATCAGCACTTCGTAGGTATCTCTATAAAACTCATGCACATCCATATACAATTTAAATTGCATCAAAATTTCTCCTTTCATCTATTCAACATTTTCTAGATTCTTCTTAACAATCATTATTTCTTACGGTTTGCTGACTGGAAAATAAGTGAATTTTATTCGTAAGAATGATTAACTATACTGTCTGTTAGTTAAATTAACTGATAATAATTTGCTTTTATTTTTCGTTTTGCGCTGATTTTCTAAAACGTTCCTGTATTCACGAATACTATCCTTAAGGCAGCTTTAGCTGACTGCCGTGACTGCGGTTAGGTTCGCAGGGTTGTCCGCCTGACTCCGCTCCTCGAACTGCCCTGGCGGACATAGGGATGGCGTCAGCCGGCCCGCCGAGTGAATACTTTGTTATAAGATGTTGGAGCCTTCATTGAGAATCTTATCAAGATAATTAGCAGCTGTAGCCGATCCAGATTTGAATTTGATAGGTTTCAGCGATTTACTATTAACAATAAGCCTTTATTTTCTTTTGTGATTATTATTTCTCTATTCCTTACGTATATCTCTCACTTCATTAATTAACACATCTAATTTTTCAATAATTCTTTCATCATTTTCAAGTTTCTTTTTTAATCTCCCTTCTATAATTGCTACTCCGATAACAATAATTATAAGCAGAATCAAAATTAGCACCTTGATCACTTCCCCCTCTAGCAACAAAACGTTGCAATTGAATTAACTCTATAATTAGAAAGTATGTACTTGTTCTTTTAACAGTTTTAATCATTTTTCAATCTTTCAGATAACGTTCCTGTATTCACGATGTCCGACTTAGTCGTATGTGTCTGTTGAAACGCTCCCACGAAATTCATCCAGCAGAACAAGGCTCTGTTAAGAGCCGCTGCTTGAATATTATGTTATACGAAGCATTTCGCATCATTGAACTGCATTTAAAATCTCAATTATTAATATAGCTTCTTCTTTATAACCTTCAAGGTCATTTAATTTAATCCATTCAGGTTCATCATGTCTAAATTGATAGAATCTAATGACCACATCTTCTCCTTCAATTGTAGAACTTAAAATTAAAATAAAGTCTTTTTCAGAGTAGTTCAACTTTATATTCTCTTTCCAATTCGAAATGAGTTTTAGTCCAGTCCTTAAATCCTCTATATGGTAATGATTAATTGAGGCTTCTAAATCCGTTCGATCTTGATAAATGGTTTCTTCAATAGAATATGTCTCTCTTAAACTTGAAGCATCAACTACAATGCAATTGTCCCATTCATGAAAAGTAGGGTTAAATAACTTCGAACTGATCGATTCGTTTGATTGAGCAAGCTCATTCAATAAATTTCTCATCGCCTTATTTGTTTTCATGTTTTTCCTGCTTTCGAAGTATTTCGTATAACGTTCCTGTATTCACGACCTAGCGAACGCTAGGTGTCCGGCGAATGCCGGGCCAAGGACGAATGTCCGCAGCGTGAATATTATGTTAGCTGATGTCACTGCCTTCCCGAGAAGCTTTCAACAATATTTAAAAAATCACTAACTTACCTGAAGGCCATTTCCCTTCCCATCCACAAGGCAGATGACCTATAGAATAGATATATATTATTTGTTCCGAGTAAAATCTATTATATTTTTTTCTCATCTTACTTAAATAACTGTATTCCATAATTATATTTAAGATATCCCATCTAACACATTCACTGAATACATCCTCTAGTTGGAACTCATTTCGAGTTCTATCCAGTTGCTCGCTTAACATCGTATTGATAATTATCTTTGCTTCTTTGACTATGGCATTCCAATGTAAATACTCTTTCGAAAAATTATTATGTAAATACAAAGTCAACTGATTCCTGGCCTTCAAAGTTGTTTCTTCCCATTCTCGAGAATTATAATGTTCAGACGCTTCAACCCAAGAATTAGTATATATTACGGTATCACTTTGATAATCTCTTATTCCACATTTACTAAACCACTGAATTTGATATAGCATTTTTATTATTTCTTGGTTGATCTCCACGTAATAGTTCCCTCAAAATATTGATTTTGCAGTGATTTCGCCTAACGTTCCTGTATCCACGATGTCCCACCGACTTAAGGCTCCGCCAAGAGCCGGCCGCGATGCGGTTAGTCGGTGCAAGATGTGTACGCCTGAATCTACTCCCTGCAATCCTCTTCTTGCGGACCGAGGAACCGCCTGGCTCCGAAGCGTGGATATAATGTTAGCTGAAGCTCCTGACTTCCTGAAATGCATACATAAATATTCGTCTTTCAAAAACCAGTGAAGCATTTTTTGCCTCATTCGATTTGCTATTTCTACATCTCTTACCTTAATCCATTTATATAATGGTTCTTCTATAAACCCTAATAAGTCCTTTTTGCATTTCTCTAGGCTCCAGGCGATGGGTCATGTCCAAGCCATGGACTTTGTTTAGCTTTAATTGAATAATCTATTGATTGTATTTCTTCAAGTCCACAACAGCAGCTAGGCATGATAAATGTCTCATCATCCTGTAAAAAAGCAACCCCACCTAATATCGCTACTTCATCTTCCTTTAATAGCACTTTAAAAGATTCTTCAAAAGAAATTGAGGCATCAATTCTGTTATATCCAAATAAATGCAATAAAAACAATTCTACTTCAGCTTCACTGCTATTCGAGGATAAAAAAGTGAACTCCTTTCGAGTCACTTCATTTTCAATCCATATTGGTTTATCGTAATAAGGTTCACGAATTACTGGTTTCATATAAGACATCTTGAACTCCACCTACTTAATTTTTTATATCGATTTAAGGAATTTCTGCTAAAGTTCCTTTATTCATGAATCTCAAAGGGGTTGTCTGCCGAAATTGCCTCATCGGAACCCTTCCAGCAGACCAAGGCTCCGTGAGGAGCCGCTGCTTGAATATTATGTTATATGATGTCAGCGTCTTCTTCCAAAACACTTACACAAATATTCCACTTCCCATGATGTTAAATATATTTTTTCAATTCAAGTAAATCATCAATAATATAATCCGCTTGTTTAAGCTCCCATTCTTGGGCAAAGTCAAATCGAACACCGAAAGCCTTCAATCCATTGTTTTTTGCTGCTTTGATATCAGAGATCCTGTCGCCAACTACAGCAGCATTGTTGATGTGATATTTCATAAGGATAGATCTAACTAAGTCATCCTTATTCTGAGTCTCTATTTGTTGGATGCTAAAGGTTTCTGTCACCCAATTATTTAACTTGTAACAGTTAACAATAGCATTGAGGTATTCGATTAGTCCATTACTTGCAATAAAAATTAAGCAGCCTTCCTGTTTTAAAAAATCAAAGATTTCGTTGACATGAGGATATAGGGCGCCATTGCCATTATTAATATTTGCAATTAGCTTCTCTAGGAAGATCTCGTCCACAATTTGTCTGATTTCAGTTGAATGGTTCGGTAGTAACGTTTCCCAAACTACTGGTAGAGGAACTCCCATAATTTCACGATATTTTTGAGTCGGAGTTTCACTCGACCATTCATTACGAGACCTCAAGACAGAAAACGTTTCTTCTAACGATAACTCTAAGATTTTGTTTGTTTGAAATAGTGTACCATCCATATCGAAAATAACCGCTTCCAGCATGATTTCACTCCTATTCAGAGTTTGAATAATTTATTTTGTATTTTTATACGCAGATTTCCTATAAGGTTACTGTATCCACGACGCCCCACCGACTTAAGTCACGTTAGGGGCGAACGCGATGCGGTTAGTCGGTGCGGATGTGTCCGCCTGATTCCACTTCCCTGCCAATTCCCTTCGGGATGACCGAGGGAGCGTCAGGACCTAAAGTATGGATATAATGTTATCTGACGTAAACCTCTACTGTAAATTAGCTATAATCTTCTTTGTTAAGTTAAACTCATGGCGGCATTCATAGTAATAACTTTTGTATTTATATCCCCCTGCTTTAAATACAGGCTTATGTTGATACCACACTACAATTAGCGTTCCTTCAAAAAGGATTCTACGAAGGATATAAACTATTCTGTTAAAGAGAACGTTTCTATTTTGAGCAAATTTATGAAGTGTTTCAGATTGAAACTGAACATGTTTCTCCTCATCACTTAAAATCTGATTACATAAATCGATTAATACTTCTGACTTTGTAGATTTTTGCAAAGCTTTATAGTACAACTTAGCAATGATCTCAGCGGTTAATAGAACAATGACTGATTGTTCTAAACTCGCATATCGACGTAATCTTCTAAATACATTGTCCACCCAATGTCTACGAAGGAGTGGGATTCCCTGTACCTTCATAAATCTGCCCAGATCTCTAGCGTGCCTTTGTTCTTCTTTAATGAATTCTATAAGCGCTTCATAGTAATCCTGATCTTGTGTCTGATGTACATATTCTTGTGCACGTTTAATTAGATATTTACCTTCAGAGTTTTCTCCTAATTGAAACTGTTGAAGTGACTTAATGATTATTTCTTTTTCATTAGTTGTTAATTTATAGTTGTCATCCCAATGAATATATTTGAGATTTTGATTATTTCTTCGATAATATTGAACCCATTTCGAGAAAGTGATCTTCATTATTTGCTCCTAAATGTAATAGGTTTATGTCAGATAACGTTCCTGTATTCATGAACCCCAACGGGCTTGTCTGCTGAAATGCCTCTTCGAAATCCATCCTGCAGACCCAGGCTCCGTAAGGAGCCGTTGCTTGAATATTATGTTATACGACGGAATCATTTCTTCCAGTTAGCCAACATCCTCTTATATTTTATTCTTTCATTAGTCTGTTAGATGTTCCAAAAGATCTCCAGTCTGGCATTCCAATGCCGTACATAATTTATTAATTACTTCTAAAGATACATACTCATTCGGATTGAGCTTTGCCATCGTTGCCGATGAAATCCCCCAGCCCCTATAAAGTTTTGATTAGCATTTCGGCAATTGCATATAACATTCTTGTATTCATGAACCCCGAAGGGGTTATCTTCTGATATTCCTCTTCGTATTCTATCCTACAGACCCAGGCTCCGAAGGAGCCGTAGCTTGAATATTATGTTATCCGTTGTTAACGACCTCTTGACTTACTTTCACATTCTTTATAACCTTTAGGTTCTATACATCTTTATTGTTCTATTTCATCTATATTTTCTTTTGTAGTACTCGCTCTTCTTTCTTTATATAATTTGATTTTTCATATGTTTTTATCGCTGTTTCATTCTTTTTACCTGTCAGCACTTTCACCGATCTAACGCCTTTTAATATAAGTTCTTTCTCAACAAAGTCTAATACCTTTGTAGCAATTCCCTTCCTTCTAGCGTCCCCCATAATATACAATTCGGTTACTTCTGCATACGGTTCTGAATAACAGATTGATTTAAAATACTGAGCACATGCGAATCCAACGGGTAGATCATTGATTAAGGCTATTACAACAATCTCATTTGAATAAGATAAGCCTTCAATAATTTCTTCCTCTGAAATTCCCACTCCGTTAAATTCAACGTTAAGTTTAGCGAGATACTTTGCATCTTTTGCTTCTGCTCTTCGAATTTGGATATTGTTTTCAATCAAAGATTTCACTCCCATGACAGAATACTGTTTTAATAGTTCTTTGTTAAGTTTGCATAACGTTCCTGTATTCACGAACTCTCACTGGCTTAAGGGGCAAATACCCCGAGTCAGAGGGCCTTAGCTAGTGCAGGATTATCCGGCTGTCCCCACTTCCCCGAAATGCCCCTTCTGGACCGAGAGCCGGATGGAACGATGCGTGAATATGTTGTTATACACAGCACCCTCTTCTGTGACCAAGCTATGGGCTATTTGTTATTTAACTTTTCCAATAATTCTAACTCCTCTTCCTCTGAAAGTTGTTCTTCCGCTCTTGTTTTTGTTTCATCTATCTTTCGTACTTTTAATCCTCTTTTTATGAGCCATTCTTCACCAGGTTTCATGGTAGTTGCTGGATGTGGATATACATCCTCACTTATAATTTCCTCATCAATTATGTAAATGTATCCACATAACTTACCATTATGAAATCTTGCGCCATTCTCATCAAAAGAAACAATAGATGGTTTCTGCGAAAAGATTCTTGCTAACTCTCGATCTTGAGTTATTGTGCTTCCGACTAGTAATTCATTTAGAAATAATGGCGAGCCATGAAACCAAGGCTTACTGTAGTCCCATTCTTTCATAATTATCACCTTCAATGTAAGTTTTATTATGTTTCTTCTTTTATTGTTCTTTAGTTTCTTCTTAATTTTAGGGTATTACGCATAACGTTGCGCATTTCTGACGTCCAAACGGCTTAAGGACCGGAGCTCCGGGTGGCTTTGCCACTTATATGTCGCCTGATTCCACTTTTCCGAAATCCCTCTTGAAGATCGAGGAGCGTCAGCGACGAAGCAAAAATGCATTGTTATACGCTGCCCCTTCTTCTTCGATTCCACATCCTTATATGTCTTGTGTGTTTTATGTATTTAATATGTCTTTACGTGTTTTATCTTTTGGTTCTATCTTTTGCTCCTATCAAATCCGTTTCCGCATAGGAAAGATCCCCTCATTTACTCTCGTACGCCTTCAGCAGTATCAACTTTGGTTTGTGTAGTAACTTCATCCAATGAACGCTAGCCTTATAAGAGGCTCGTGTTCCTCGGACCGGAGATTTGCCGATGACTTCATTCAGATTCCTGCTCACGTTGGACACCCCTGCCTTAAGCTATGGCTAACTTCTAACCTCACCATTCGAGACTTAATCCTTGATATAGAATGGATGCTGAACGCACAATCAAAATTTAAGAGGATTGTTGTCCTCCCTTTAATTCGCAATAGACAAATATGTATTAATGACATGCACAATACCAAAAAGTACTGTTGGTATAATAGGCAGATAATTTTGAAGCCAAATCTCAGCTAATATAAAATATACTACCGGGAGAAAGGCCATCCCCAAAAAAATAATCGAGTTTGCGTTGCCTGTAAAATACAATATCCATAGCCCATAATAAAAAATCAACATTATTGCCATACCAATTATATACGGACATCGCATTTCAGATGCTTGTTTTCTTACAACAAATATCAGAAGAAAGAAAAATATCGCCTGACTTCCGTGCTCCAAAACATCTAAAATCAAATGGCTATTTGCATTGTTTCCTGATATATCTGACGCAGGAATTAAAAAATAAAATATATTTGGTATCATTGGCAATAAAAAGATGATCAGACCCTTCCATGAAAAACCAAAATGATAATTCATTTGATCCTCTCTTTCGCATAATAGAAATATTCTTTAGTTTGCACTTTATTATGAATCCGCTTCGCTGGTATTCCTCTTGATGACCAAGGAGCATAACTAACGATGTGGAAATTTATTGTTATATGGTACACCTTCTAATATTCCGTTCATCCTGGTTTTCAACTGCTACGTTGTAAATGTATTCTTTCACCTATATTTATTATTTGTTATTAATTGGTTGCATGGTTTAACATTCTTAAGGGGTTGCGTATAACGTTCCTGTATTCACGACCCGACGTATGTCGGGTGTTCGGCGAATGCCGGGCCAAGGACGAATGTCCGCAGTGTGAATATAATGTTATAGGATGTCATCTGCTTCTTCGAATCACTTATTTCTCTTATACCATTCCCTTTATATCAACTATATTTTCCTTTTAATATTTCTATATAATTGAGTGGGATTTCTGAGATTTTCAAAATGTCTGATACTTCAAATCCCAGTTTTAAAGCGCTTCTTGCAGTCTTCAAATTATGCTTTACTTTAATCATCCGATCTTTAAGTAATACGTCTCCAAAATCCAGGTAATCATCAGCGATCTCACCGTTCAAAAAGAACTCTATATCATAAGTGCCTATTTGCTCTTCTATGTAAAAGATATTAATTGAGCAAAATACCACTGCTTCTGTTGTATTAAAACTATATTTTAGGTATATGGCACGCTCTTCAAGACTTATAAATTCATCATATAACTTTCCCATAAAAGTATCATGATAATCGCTTTTGTTCTCGTCACGCCACTTCCTATAGGTTTTCCAGTAATTTTCTTTCGTGCGTTTCATCGAATTATACTGGTTATCCCATTCAAGTAGAATTTCTTTATTCACTCAATCACTTCCTGACAAAATTATATGCACCCAAATAAATACGTTGTATATGTTTGCTGATTTCATATAACTCTCTTGTATTCACGAACCCTTACTGGCTTAAGGGCCGCCATGGGCTTCCCGCGTGAATACGTTGTTATCTAAGGGGAATTTTTGTTCGAATATGCGATATAAAAAGCTATTTAGTCTTTGGCCAATTGACAAACCAAGCATTAGAAACGTACTTATTCCACTTAATGTTTGTATATTCAGCTCTTATAATTATTTCAGAAAATTCATTATTAAAGTTTGACGCCATTCCAAATAGCTTATATAGGTTCATACCCTCTTCTGCAAGGATATCAAATTTAAGTATTTCAAAATCATTATTATGAATTAATTCAATATCTATCCTTGTATCCTTCTCCCGTTCAAAATACCCTGACTCATATCTCTCAACATTGATAAATTCTAAAGTGCATTGGTCAGTGTTTTTAGCAACATCATATGGATTTAACATATGACCAACCAATACATTAACTGATTCTATATTGAAAGTAATCTTATTCTCTTCTAAGTAAATTGATTCAACTATGCAATCATGAAAATCAATGCGATCTAGTTCATTCTTTGTGTTGTACAACTCCATCGAATTCACCCTCATTAATTATGTTTCAAGCTCTTTCAGATAACGCTCCTGTATTCACGACTAAGTGAATGCTGGGTGTGTCTGCTGAATCTGCTTCCACGAAATCCCTCCAACAGACCAAGACTCCATGAAGAGTCGCTGCTTGAATATTATGTTAAGCGACGGATCTCATCTTCAAATAATCAGCAGATATTTTCATCCCATCATTGATCTGCTATATGCTCCAATAAATCTCCAGGCTGGTATCCCAATGCCGTACATAATTTATCGATTACGTCTAACGACACATACTCATTCGTATTGAGTTTTGCCATCGTTGCCGATGAACTCCCCTTCTCGCTTGCCTTTCGGAAAACGTTGTTGCATTCCTGACGTTCAAGCGGCTTAAATGACCGAAGGAACGGGTCGATGGACTTAGCCTGTTGCATGTATCGCCTGATACCGCTTCTTTGAAATTCTTCTAAGCGATCAAGGACGAATGCTCACGGTAGAAATGCGTTGTTATACGACGATACTTCCTTCTTCGATTCCACTAATAATATCTCTTACTTCTTTTAGATCTCTACATATAAAGTTGGGTTCTGCAATATCTGTTTTAATCTTATTTAACCGATTTAACCAGACTGTCGCTATTCCTAAAATACCTGCTCCACCGACATCGCTCATTAAAGAATCCCCGATATGTAGCACCTCTTTAGGAGACAGATTGTGTCTTTCTAAGGCTTCAATAAATAATTCTGGTCTTGGTTTATATGATTTAACGTCTTCACTTGTAATTATTTCATTTACCTTTATCCCATGATAAGCTATTGCGGCTTTTACATCGGCTGTGTCAATATTCGATAATATGTAGACTTCATATCCTTGAAGAGTTTCTAGAAATGGAATTGTATCACTAAATATTTTAGGCTCACTCCAGTGATCGAATTGCTTCTGGATGATCTCATTTACATCACAGTTTGATCTATATTTAGAAATCGTCTCAGATAATGATAAAATCCCGAGTTCGCGCTGGGATTTAAATGTCTCACCATAGCTGTTTTTAAACATGTTCGAAAATATGTTCCACCAGTATCTACCTATATCACTTACTTCGTATTCTTCCACACTATTTTCTTGTATTTCCTTACAGATCAATGGGATGATATCGTCATCCTCATGAACCAAGGTTCCATAAAAGTCCAGAAATATTGCTTTAATACTCATCATCATCCCGTCTCCTTTGATTAAACTCTCTAAGCCTATTCTTCAGTATTGTCGTATAACGTTCCTGTATTAACGACCTAGCGTATGCCGGGTGTCTGGCGAATGCCGGACCAAAGGCGTATGCCCGAAGCGTGAATATTATGTTATGTGGAATCGACTTACAAATTGCTCCTGTATTTATTTATCTGCTCGTCTAATGTCCTTCTCACTTCTTCATAGATTCTAATCACTTCATTCAATTCGTTCTTTAATTCTTGATGTTCGTTCCAATATTCTTTCTCTACTTTGAGTACCGAACAAAATAAATCTCCAATATATAAATCTCCTGATCCGAATGGGTTCTGTATTAATTTTTCTAAGGCTATTCGCAAAAGATAATCTAGATTCATTTGTTGCCCGATCAAAAGTCTTAAGTCTTCATTATTTAATTCGCAAAGAGGTTTTTTCCTTAATTGATGTACTTGTATTACTAATGAGGAAGCAAAATTCGGTTCGTCCCAATAGTCGTTTTCAAGCTCTTCAAGGGTTTTGGTTAGATCGATTTGTTGCATGGTTTCACCCTCTTAAAGAAATGATTTGTGGTATGTCACATAACGTTCCTGTATTCATGAACCCCAAAGGGTTGTCTGCTGAAATGCCCCCTGAAATCCTTTTCACAGACCAAGGCTCCAATGGAGCCGATGCTTAAATATTATGTTAAGCGTTGCTTCTGTCTTCCTGAGTTGACTTCATTGATCCTGTACTGACATAAATCTAATTTTCTTGGTTCTTATTCTTGGTATGCCAATTTAAGATCTCTTTATGCGTTCTATCAATCTTGCTGTTAAATCGTTCTTTGTACTCTTCTTTAATATCGTTGGGATCATATCCATACCATATCTCACAATTGATTAAAAGATCCCGAATCTCATCCATCGACTCTTGAGAAAGCAACATTAATATTTCCGTAGTTAAACGATCATGTTCGTCATCAGGAGCACCACCTTCAACTAGATTCACAGGATCAAATCTGTTAACGATTTCTCTTAGTTCTAAAAATGTCTTTGAATCTTTTGAGATCTTTATTTCACGATTCTCTTGAGAATTATTTCCAAATTTCATATATTCCCTCCACGATAAATCTTCGAGTCCACGTTAACGTTTAATAGGCCTAAAACCTGTAAAGTGTTTGCTTTATAGGTTTGCTCCTCGGTAATCACACCTCTTGTTCGAATCACTTCGTCGATCTTAGTAATTCCTCGACTTTGAACCGTCTTAAATGCGCTCTTCCAGAAGTTGCGCTTAACGTTCCTGTAGCCGATTGGATGTGTCACCTGATTCAGCTTCTACGAAAACTCTTCTTGGTGACCAAGGGAGCGTAGCGACCGATGTGGGAATGCAATATTATCGGATGTAACATGACCCCTTGAATCAACTAATAAAATCCTGTATTCTTCTTCCATTCTCTATCCGTTCTTTAAATTGCCCTTTTGTATATTCATCAATGGTTTTATTCCAAAATATCTGAGCCGATTTGTTTCCTTCGATCTGATAGACTTCCCATTGTCCTTTATATAAATCAAAAATACGAGCAGCTACAGCTTTGCCAATCCCTTCTCGTCTATATTTCTTTAATATAAAAAACTCAGCAATTGAATAGTAATCACGTTCAGCCGTTTCAATTAACCTTACCAATACAAAACCCACATGCTTATCATTTTGTTTAATTAAATACGGAAATCTATGATTCTTTTCTATCCAGTAATCTTCTAATGGATACGCTCCGTATAGCCCATTTTCTTCTACATCGCATTTTATAAATTCTGAAAAGTCATAAATATAAAACTGCATCAAATTCGCCAAAACTTCCTTACATTCTTTGTTTGCTTGAATTATTTCAAATTTCATTTGATGTTCTCCGCTCTAATTTTATATATTCATGTTATTTCCGATTACGTTCCTGTATCCACGACGTGCCACCAACTTAAGCGATCAACGGGAGCGGCCGCAATGCGGTTAGTCGGTGCGGATGTGTCCGCCTGAATTCACTTCCCTGCCACTCTCCTTCTGGCGGACCGAGGAGCCGCCAGAAGGAGAGTGGATATGATGTTATCGGAAGTGACTAACTTCTTAGATATACCTACTAATTGTTCTTGTATTCTTCGTAGTTTAATAAGCTAAGTCTTCCTTCATCATGCATTTCTTCTGGGAATCGTACAGAATCAAGAGTATGAAGTGTTCTTGCTATATTTATACATTCTTGCACTTCATTATCAACTTCATATTTTCTTATTAAAATTTGCTTTAATCGATTAATTGTCTCCTCATTAGCATTATTAATATCTATTAAAATACTTAAAAACATCCATCGCGTGTGACTATCGCTTTGAATAATTTGGCCATCAATTGATGGAGTGTAACCTGAAAACACCTCGAAGAGTGTGACAACTTCCCTTGATGCAATCACACCTAATTTAATTATTTCTTCCTCAACATCGTACTTATGGCGGTACATTTGTTTAAGTGATCTTGTACCTTCTGTTTCATTGCCAATAATAAATTCATATAACAAATTAGACCAATGTGTGACTTGCTCTTCTTTAGACGTTGAAGAAATTATGCTTAAATATTGTTCATACTCTTTAACCTCAGGAAATGCTTTATAATAGTCTTCTATTGTTACCGTCTTTTTTATGTATTCATAATATTCAGAGTCATGCTCTACAATAAATGAAATAAAGTGACCCGTTTTATTTAGTTTAGAAAAAGTAGGTCTAAGTTCAAAGATTATTTCCACTAAAGCATTAATAAACTTTTGTGTCAGCTCATTCGATGATTCTTCATCTTCATCATCGAAAAACTCCGAAAGTTTTTCTTCATATAATTGTTCGAATTCATTTATTAATTCTGGTTGTTTTGTGTCTTCGTATGAAAAATCCCCAACATTGTATTCTAGCCCCCTAAAGCCGAGTAGTTTGTCTGAAGTATAAGAACTATAGTGTTTTTTAACATGTTTTTTAAACGAATCAAAGGTATTCCACTTCAAATTAACATTCCCATATGTAGCATGACAGTCCAAAATCAAGCAGTACACATCTTTATTTTCAGTTGTTGTTGCAAACTTCTCAAGATTATACTTAAAATGATTCAACAATGTACTTCTCCACAAATTGATATCAAGGTTCTTCATTTTTCTATTCTCCTTTTCAGGTCATTTCCGATAACGTTCAGGTATTCACGAACTTCCGCAGGAAGTTGTCACATGAATCTACTACTCTGCCAGAAGCATCACCATTGACCAAGGCGTAGCCGCTGCATGAATACTGTGTTATCAGATGGTGACAACTACTTGAACTACACACTAACTGTTTGCCCCTTAATATTAATCTCAACGATATCAGCCGATCGTTTATGATTAAATGAATTCTGTAAAGTATATGATTTTCCTTGAATAAATTCACTTAAGAAAGCAGTTGAATAATCACTAATAATTTCATGTTTATTTATTGCTTCAATATCTTTAAAATGTATTGGAACATCACTAAATGTCATGTGGTGAGCTCCTTGGACTTTTACAGCAGCTTTATAACCATTTAATTGTTTATAGAGCTTTTCAAATCCACTAATAAAAGGATTGATTATCCCTTCAGATAACTCAGTAAGTAATTCATCGTAAGTACACTTTTCTTGTCTCATAATTAAAAACGGAGTATCTATTTTTTCGTTTTTTTCTAAGTCTAAAAGATGGAAACTAGCATCAAACATTACTCCTGCTCGAATTCTATTGTCTCTTTTAGCCACCTCAAATGCAGCAGCGCCTCCCAAAGAATGACCCACTATTCCTATGCTTCTATAACTAAATCCTTCGAGCAATGATTGAGAAAATAGTAAATCAAGATGATTAATAACATACAAGATATCTTCTACTCTTGTATCTAACAATTCCCTCCACAATATAAAATCTGTACTTTTGATATTAGTTAATTGAGCAGTTTGATTAACAACACGCCCATCAGGAAAGATTGAAAAAACAGATTCGTATGTCGCACCAATGGATACTACTATATATCCACAATCCACCAAATATTTAATATGATAGGTATACATATCCCTAGAAACTCCAAATCCAGGAGAATATAAAATAACATCAGATTTTGCATTGGAATATTTCGGATTATAATTGTTATATATATGTGTTTCTATGGTATTCAAATATTCAATGTCTACTCCCAAGTCTTTTGTATGTTAATTGCCTTGTCTTTAGATGGATCAAATAAGTCCATATAATTACTAACATTAATCTGAGTATTTTTATCATCAGTAGGATAATAAATACTAGTTATAATTGCTCGCTCCTCATCGTTAGAAAAGGGATCTTTTCTAGATTTATCATTCAATACGACAACATTTCTTCCCACATTCATTAATTTTTACCTATTTCTTTTGTATTTTATAACTTTCTGATAACGTTCCTGTATTCATGAACCCTCACTGGCTTAAGCGCGTAAGCGCGGGTCCGACGGACTTAGCCAGTGCAGGGTTGTCCGGCTGCCATCACTTCCCCGAAATTCCTCTGCCGGACCGAGGGGCGGATGCCCTAATGCGTGAATACGTTGTTATATACTGTTGGAGCCATCTTTGAGTTAACATAAATAAAGTCTTTCTCCAATTTCCTTCATCTGTGTTCCCATTCTCTGCAAGTCAAATCGGATTTGTAATGGAGTATCACCAATCCATGCACCCACATGAATATGTGGATTTCTGGAATATCCATTGTTCCCAGCTTTCGCAACTACTTGACCAGTCGTAATGATGTCACCTTCTTCAACACTTATATCCATTACATGGGCATAAGTAACAAGAACACCATCTTCTCTTGCAAATACTATAGAACTCGCCCTTCCCGGTATAAAAGTCCCGGGATTATTAGTTATTCGATTTGTAAATATAGATTTCACAACTCCATCAAATGGAGCTAGTACATCAGCACCCCATGTATACCAATCCTCATTGAGCCTACCGTCACCATCATACATTCGCATCCATCCATCTTTGAATCTGGTGATCATGCAATCTCTACCTAAAGCATCACCTATGTACTGGTACTGCCCTTCAGGATGTTCAATTGTTAGAAATAAATGATTGAATACAGGATTTATAATCACTTCA
This sequence comes from Paenibacillus sp. FSL H8-0283, assembly GCF_045040675.1. Taxonomy (NCBI): domain Bacteria; kingdom Bacillati; phylum Bacillota; class Bacilli; order Caryophanales; family Paenibacillaceae; genus Paenibacillus; species Paenibacillus sp. FSL H8-0283. The sequence continues at coordinate 2,682,713 of NZ_CP150295.1, read as the reverse complement.
GAAATATTCAAATTTTTCATCCTTTCTTCATTGATTTGCAAAAAAAACATTGCCTCAATTGCATATAACGTTCTTGTATTCATGAACCCCGAAGGGGTTGTCTGCTAAATTGCCTCCACGAAATCCATTCAGCAGACCAAGGCTCAATCGGAGCCGCTGCTTGAATATTATGTTATGTGAGGTCACTTAGCTTCTTTGAACTACTCTCATTGATTATGTCATTATTATTCTTTAATATTTCTAATTTGTAATCATACGGTTTTAATATTTCTAAGATCTCCTTCTTTGTCTGCGCTTCAAATCCATGATTCCATTTAATCATTTCCAATAGTCCTTTTAGTGTTTGTCTATAATTAGATTTTTCAATGCCTATTCTTTGTTTAATAAATCTATTAATTATTCTTAAGTCTCTTACAAAAGTGTTTGGTGTTAAAAATATAATTTTATCCGCTAAATCAAAACTCTCAGCCAGCCACTTGTAATAAACTCCTTCTACAATCCAAGAGTCTTTTATTATTATTTCATTTAATAGTTTGTCACGGACTTCAGGAGAATTTTTTCCTGCCATTTCTACTGAACTACTCCACATTACCTTGTCTAATTCATAGTAAGGAATGTCCAATTGCTTAGATAAATTTTTAGCTAGGTATGTTTTACCACTTCCAGTAGAGCCAATGATGTGAATTCTTCTTGGCAATTCGGTCATAGCCTCTCCTTTATTTAATGGATTTCAAGTGATTTCCTATAACGTTCCTGTATTCACGACTCGACGCATGTCGAGTGTCCGGCGTATGCCGGACCCAGGACGAATGTCCGCAGCGTGAATATGATGTTATAGGATGTCCATGTCTTCTCTGAATCACGCTAATAGGTTAGGTTTTCGATTTGTTTCTTATGATGTTCATCATGGTGTACGAATATTTTTAGATATCTTTCATAGGTATAAGGTCGTTTATCATTGCCTATAAAAAAGTGAATTTCTGAATGATCTACCTCACGGAATTGGTTGACTAAATGGGTTCGAGTTTCAATAAAGGTTTTAATCATACTTTCTCTGTCTGTAAATTCTTTAGCCTTCTCTATTGCTTTTAAGTTATGGGTATCATGATCGACGAATCCTGGGAGTTTCACTTGGTCTTTTATGTGTGGGAGCATTGTATTTAAAGTATATTTATCCCAATTCCATAGATGGGTCACGACTTCCTTCACCGTCCACTTTCCAGGAGCAATCGACTTTTGCCAAGTCACATCATCAATTGATTTTACAAATTTATTGAAATGTTCAAACTGCTCTAATAGTTTCTTGTTCATCTTCTTTAGTCCCTCCTGAATTAACTTCGCATGGATTTCCTATAACATCATATATACGAACTTCGTAAACACTTCTCTTTTCAAACAATATCCGAACTACATATAATATAACCCATATTAATCCATCTGCGAAGTCACGAACATACTCAAAAAAAGCAGCCCAGTGCGAACTGCTCCATTTGTTAGAAAAGACTAACCATTTGGATCCAGTTTAACATTTGGGCTGCTCTTTCTTCACTCAACAATAGAAGAATTAAGGATAACCTTTAGTAATCAACCTTTGCTCTCCTTCACCTAAAACATTTACTTCGCCCCGCTACTCCACACCACGCGCTCGCTCATGGCTTTGTGCTGTGCAATCAGACAGAGTTCTGCCGCTTTGAATGCATGTTCTTGTGTCATGGCTGTCTCGGTCCGGTCCAGGCAATCGCGGATGAGCTGACCGAAGAACGGGTAGCCGACCTTGCCTTTTACATTGTAACGGTACTCCCCTTCATGATTGACCAGGTACACCTGATCCCCCTGAGGTTCCCTTGCGATGTCGATATACTTCCGCAGCTCAATATAACCGTCCGTTCCCAGAATAACTGTACGCCCATCGCCCCATGTGCCCAGACCATCGGGTGTGAACCAATCCACTCGGAAGTAACCGGACGCTCCGTTGTCCCCGATCAGAGAAGCTTCGCCGAAGTCTTCCAATTCCGGGAACTGTGGGTGATTGAAGTTATGCACACGACTGAAACCTACCTCAGCGTCCGTACATGATGCAAACGTCAGAAATTGTTCGATCTGGTGACTCCCGATATCACATAGAATGCCGCCATACTGCTCATGCTTAAAGAACCAGTCGGGTCTTCCTCCAGCATTCAAGCGATGCGGGCCTGTACCCATAACTTGCACTACTTTGCCGATTGCCCCTTGTTCAATGAGCTGCCCCGCATAGATCGCACTTTCTACATGCAGTCGTTCACTGTAATACACCATGTACTTTTTGCCCGTTCGCTTCACTTCTTCTCGTGCAAGCTTTAATTGCTCCAGCGTGGTAAATGGGGCTTTGTCTGTAAAATAATCCTTGCCCGCGGCCAGAACCCTCATGCCAAGCGGCGCACGATCTGAAGGGATCGCTGCACTTGCCACCAATAACACCTCATCATCTGCAAGCACCTCTGCTTCAGATCCAGCGACTTGAGCCTGTGGGAACTGCTTCCGAAATGCCTCTACCTTCGCCGGGTCCGGATCATACACCCACTTGAGAGTAGCTCCAGCCTCCAACAATGCCCCAATCATGCCGTAGATGTGTCCGTGATCCAGCGCAACAGCAGCAATCGTGAACTCACCCGGACCACATACGACCTCTTTTGTAACACTTTTTGGTGCATAAAACATCCCGTCTTTAGCCATGTCATCCCATCCTTTTTATAAAATGTTGATTACAATGAACTCGTCTTACATAACAAATCGTCTTCATTTAAACGTCTGACTCAAATCAGCAGGTTGACTGCCACTGAATGCCTTGTCTTTCTTCGTCGTTGATCCAGCAATGCGTTCCTGCAGATGCTCATAGAACAGATCCTCATCGATCGGCAGATCCACCCAGTTATCCGTCCAGGTGGACAGCAACATAGCGTTCGATAACGTCAATCCGTGTATACCATCCTCACCGGGAGCAATAAGTGGTACGCCTGTACGAATCGCATCAACCCAGTTACGAATCAGACCCGGGTGACCCGTTTCCACACCTGTAATCGGAATCTCGCATTTCCAGCATTCTGGCTGTCCAAAACCTCCGGTAAACCGCTGATTGAATTCAGGCTCAGATTCCCGAAGTCGCCAGAACGTAAGTTTTCCATCTTCGATCACGATTTTACCCCGGTCTCCGTTGACCTCGAATCGATTGGTACCTGGTGCTTCTCCAGTAGTCGTTACGAAGACACCCGTTGCTCCATTTTCATACTCCACATAAGCTGTTACATCATCTTCCACTTCAATGTTCCGATACTTGCCAAACGAACAGAACGCACGCATTCGTACCGGCATCATGCCGATGGTCCACTGCCACAGATCCAGTTGATGGGGGTCCTGGTTAATCAGTACACCGCCCCCTTCACCTGCCCATGTTGCCCGCCAGCCGCCGGAATCATAGTAACTTTGGGATCGATACCAGTTCGTAATAATCCAGTTGGTACGCCGTACTTCACCCAGTTCGCCCGAAGCAATCAAGTCTCTCAGCTTAATGTAGAGTGGATTGGTTCGCTGGTTGTACATCATGGAAAAGACTTTGCCACTGGCTGCGGCCGCTTCATTCATCTTGCGTACCTGTTTTGTATACACACCGGCCGGCTTCTCGATCATGACATGCAAGCCATGCTTGAAAGCCTGAATGGCCTGTTCCGGATGATCATAATGCGGCGTTGCAATAATGACTGCATCAATCGTACCCGAAGCCATCATCTGCTCTGCATCCTGCCAATAGGTGACCGTTGCCGGAAGGTGACTGGATACCCAGCTCTCCATCTCTCTTCTTACATCACATACGGCGACCAGCTCTGCACCGGGTACTTCTCCAGCCACCAACGTTCTGGCATGTGCTGCTCCCATGTTTCCTATACCAATCACCGCTACTCGTACGATACTCATGACTGCTCCTCCTCGTCCACACGACGCTCAATTTCGGCGAAAACGTCTGCAAAATGCTGTAACATCGCCTTGGATTCCAAGGCACCACTAAAGTCCTCAATTCCGTAGTATCCGTCATACCCAACGGCACGAAGATCCCGCACCATCTGTACCCAATCGACCATGCCTTCAGTCAGCGGCGTCCAGTGACATTTCCAGGCTGTATTCAGAGCCACTCCGCTGCTCTTCTCAGTCACATTAGCCTTTTGTGAATCTTTCCCTTCTGGTTCAAACCACCCGGCATTTTTTACATGTACATGAGCCAGGTAAGGACCCAACAACTCAAGTCCCATTCGATGATTCTCATATCCTTCATGCACCATATTGCCTGGATCGTACAATACACCCACATGCTGCGGGTCGAGCGATTGCACAAGCCGATAGGCCAGTGATGCCGTGGGTGCAATCGTCTGATGATGCGTCTCTACAATCGCCTTGATGTTGTATTGTTTGGCCAGATCTTGCACTTCATTCAGGTAATCAACGGCTTTACGATACAACTCAGGATAACTGGTTTTGCGATCATATCCTGGAACACCCACACGCATCATAGATGCTCCTAATCCAGCCGCAGCCTGAAACGCCTGCTCGGTGGCAGACAAATCCCCACAGTTCAGATACGGTACAAGTGCGATCGATTTTCTACCTTTCCCTAACGCTGCTTCACGAAAAACAGGAACCTGTTCCTCCCAGCGGCTCGGATCTACCGAGCATCGATTATTTCTCCAGTAAGAAGGCTCTTCAGATATAGCATCTTCAGGAATTCCACGGAATCTCCACTCAATTCCATCAATTCCCGCTGCTGCCGCAGCAGATGCCAGTTCTTCTGCATTCAGATCAGGGGTAGCCACCGTGAATACAGACAGTTTCATCATGATCCATCTCCTTATGTAAACGTATTCATTTCATGTCGTAAAGGCATTGTATCACTCCACTGAACGTCACCATAGGGGAAAACGCCAACAGATGAATGACAGATAACGAACAGAGCACATTCCCCATTCAGAGATAACTTCCAAGAGAATGATGTGATCAAAAATCAAAAAAGACATCCCTGGAACAGATTTGAATTCTGCTCAAAGATGCCTTGTACAATAATCATATATATAAGATGAAATTTAAGGAGAAGGTTCCCTCTCAGTTATCAAGTCGCCACTTCAGTAGCTGGTTCTGGTTCTGGCTCTTGTACTCGTCCAACTTGCAACCAGCGCTTATCTCTCTAATCCCGATCAAAGAACACATGTTCAGCCTGTATTTTCCCCTGATCTATTGTCATGATGCCAAATGAGTATTGTTTCTGAAAACGCCGATCCGTAGGCGACCCCGGATTAAATACCAGTGTGTTGTCCACGGTATGCATCACCGGGATATGTGAGTGTCCGTAGATCACAGCATCCACATGCTGGCCTGCAAAGGTATGAATTGCATTCTGCTCCGTACCCTTTGATCCCAGATGACCGTGCACTAGCCCCAGACGAAGTCCTTCCACTTCAACAATACGGGAATATCCCAGTTTTTCAGCGATTTCGGACGGGTCCGTATTACCCGCTACCCCTTCAACTGGTGCATACTCACTAAGCAATGGGTACACACTCCAATCCGACCAGTCACCGGCATGAAGAATGAGATCGGCACTCGGCAATACATCCAGGAGCCTAGTCGGTAACTTCCGTGATTTACGTGATAAATGTGTGTCGGAGATTACTACAATTTTCATATAACAACCCACCTTTCCTTCGTCTTATTACAATCTATTCTGTCTGCGATGGAACAGCTTGCATCTGAGTACATGAACGTTCCATATCTTCGAGTGTAATGGATGCAAAGAACTGCTCCACCTTCGCCTCGGCAACCTGATACAGATTAGTCAGCAAGCCGTCTATATGCAAGCCTACCTCACAATCCGGGTTACAATTGCCATGAATCGGGAACAATGGACCTTCGTCCTTGGCAGCCTGATAGATCATGGCTAATGTGATTTCACTTGATGGCTTCGCTAAGTAGAAACCTCTTGTTCCAGGAGAGGAGTTCACCAATCCTGCCTTTTTCAGCCCGCCCAGAATACGTCTAACGACGACAGGGTTGGTATTCACGCTACCTGCAATGTGTGCAGACGTGATTCGTTCAGGCGCGCTGAGTGACAATAACAACAAACAATGCACACTGACCGAAAAATGAGTACTCATGATTAACCACCTTTATTTAATATAATCCAGGACATGCCGACCTTATTCAGAGAACAGATCCTTTTCGGGACGTGCTCTGATCTTGAGCTGTCGCACACTGTATTCCAGTTGTTTCACAATATCATCCAGTTGTTTGCGATCAATCTTGGTTGGATCTTCCACCGGTTTCGCGGACGACTTGAGATCGCGGATCGTTAACTGCTGTTCTTGCCATTTGTCCATCAGATCTGCAATATTGGCATAGAAACGTTCGTAATCTTTGATGACTAGGTCAAGATAAGCATCTACCTCATCCGGATCATAACCACGAAGTTTATAATTAAATTGTTTTTCATGTATCGATAACGCATCTAGCTGCACACCCAATTGTTTGAACAATTGTCTTTGTTTATCCAATCTTCGTTTCATATGTTCATCCATATTGACAACCTCCATTATAAGCCAAGCCGTAGTTCTATTTCCTGGGAAGAACACACGGCAATTTCTCTCTCTATTTTTTATAACACATAATCCGTCAGATATAAAACGATACAGCCCCATTCCTCACGAAAATGATTGCTTTTCATCCAATTCGGGTAAAGACTCACTACACCCCACAACGGGAAAGGAGCATGTCCTTATGAGTACATTAACTAAAGATCAACATCAAATACTGAAAAATGCCCTTTTGGAGCAACGTGAAAACTTGCAGCGTCATTTTGAATCCAGCATGGAAGACGGTGCTCCAGTCGAGTCGCTGAAAGATTCAACCGGTGAGCTGTCCTCCTATGATAATCATCCGGCAGATGCCGGTACGGAAACATTTGAACGCAGCCGTGATCTGGCGATTGACGATACATTAACAGACGAATTCAATCAAGTGAACGACGCATTGGAACGTATGGAACAAGGTACATACGGAACCTGTGTAACGTGCGGAGAAGATATTCCTTTCGAACGACTTGAGGCTATCTCTTATACCGCTTACTGTATTGACGACACACCTAATCGGGAGATCAGCAACGATCGGCCCGTTGAAGAAGAAGTAATGACCATGCCTCCGAGTGGTGCTGGGGAAGGAAGACAGCAGCGGGCCGGCAAGTTCGACCACGCAGATGCCTGGGAAGCGGTCGAAGAATATGGTACATCCAACTCCCCCGCAACCGCAGCCAAACGTGATGTGAAGGGCTACGATGAGAACATGTAACTTTGTTATGAACTGAAACGTTAAGCGTCAAAATTGATTGATTCCATAGGTTGCTCTACCATTAGCCTTCCTTATCACGCATTAAAAAGCCGCCATTGGGCGGCTTTTTCTAGTTTTCTCCATAGCAGTCTCTCACGTTTGCGGTTACTTGCTTCCATCAATAAGGCTGAACCCATGTATTCCATCCGTTTATTCTTCCGACTCACTACCAGATGATGCAGATTCCTGCCGCTTAGACACAGATCGAGACGTTTTCGGAGTTGCTTTATCCTTATCAGACGTAGCTTTCTTTTTCTCTTTTGCATCTGTCTTAGAAGCAGGTATTTTCACTATAGGTTTAGAGAGAGCAGAGAATAACTGAAAGACCTCATGTTCCCCTTGCCGATTCTCTTTTGTTGTATAGGGTTCACAGAGTTTTATGATGTTTTTATACAACTGCTCTACTTCCTCACGGGTTGCATACAGCGTGATGTCCGAGAGAAACATCCGATCTTCGTTTTCCGCCTGATGCATGAATCGCTGACGACTTTGTTCGAACATCTCATTTAATAATTTGAGCGTCTCGGACCGAAACACCTGTTTCAATGGAGAGTTTTCCTTGTCTTCATCTTCGTGACGGAGATGGATCTCTCCGGTGAATGGTTCGTAGTATTTTGCGATAATCCCATTAATCTCACGTGTAGAAACGATGGTCAGCAGACCAATTTTCTCCAGCTTTTTCACATGATAGTGAACTTTGGCTGGCACCTCACCCATCTGGTCGGCGATCTCTTTGACAGTGGATGGTCTGCCCTGCTTGTTAAACATATTCATGATCTGTATCCGATACGGATCGGAGTAGATTTTAATTTCTTCAATTGTTGAAAGAACCTTGTGCGCCATCCCTGTATCCTCATTTCCGGGGTACCTGTTGTCCATCGATATCTCTATTATAACGTTGCGTCAGGACTTCGGTCAAAACGAGCGAGAAATGACTTGATACAGAAAATTGGCTAATGATCACTTCTGAATATCTTCACAGAGCACTTCGAAAACTTTTGCTAAATAACAACATACCTGCTGACATGGCAAGCATAATACCGAAGACAATAAACAGAACAGGCATGGTCATCCAATCCGCAAGTGCTCCCGAAGCCAGACTCCCAAGGGGTGCAACACTCACGACAAGCATACTCTGAAGGGCATACACTCTACCCAGCATCTCCGAAGGGGTAACTTCCATAAGATAGGTGGCCAGCGGTGTTGTAGCCAGCGGAATCCCCATACCCATCAGTAGACAAAAGGCCGCTGCAACCGGCAGTTGGAAGGAAGTCATGTAAGCGGGTAGTGCCGTCATCGCATAGCTGAGACCCAACATGACAATACCGCTGATGACCAGCACACTTTTACGATAATTCGCTCCCCTTTGTGTCAACCATACTCCACTGAGCAACATACCTCCCACCATCAGCCCACTAAGCAGACTTAATCCCCCAGCGCCAGCATTCAGCGTTTCAATGACATAGGGTGTACGAAGAACATTAAACGGCATCAGGCAGAAATTAACGAAAGCAAACAGGATGGAGACAATTAAAAGTAAGGCATGTTTACGAAGAAAATGAAAAGCTTCCGCCATTTCGGAGAATATACTACTTTTGTCGGATGAAAGAGAATTAAAAGTAAGGCATGTTTTATCTTCATTGTTAGCAGATGTTGAGACTTCAGGGTAGCCTACTCGGCTCATCATTAAAGCACTTAGCGCAAACAACCCCGCATCAATCAAGATCGTCCAGGCAATCCCTATTGTAGCAATAAGGGCACCCGCCACTGCAAGTCCTGCGAGTTCGGCCACTCTGGTTGCGGAAGAGGACATGGCATTACCCGAAAGCAGCATCGATGTGGGAAGCAATCTGGGGACACTGGACACTTCCGCAGGCGTAGTGAAACATTCCAGCAAAGAATTCAGAATCGTGATGACAAACAGATGCCAGACTTCAAGTTGGCCCAAACCAAACAGCAAAGCTGTAATACCCACCAACAACCCGCGACCCGTATTCGTAATCACAATCACTTTTTTGGGAGACATGCGATCAACCAAAGCCCCGGCGAACAGACCCAGAAGGATATTGGGCAAAAAATTCACCGCCAGCAACGTACCCATCAACACTTTCGAACCGGTTAGAATGTAAACCATCCAACTGTAGGCAATTGAATCAATCGAATCACCAAATCTGGATACAACTTTACTAAGCATAAATTGCATGTACGGTCTGATTCGTATTAACTCACCCATACCTTGCTTGCCAACTGCTGTGTTATCGCTCATCCCTTTTCACTCCTCAACGTTAAAATATTTTTCATGTTAATTTTATTTTAACGTAAGTCATGCAGAAATCAATACCTCCGTGAAAATAATTTTAACGACAAGGAAGAAAAGTAAAATCTCGCTCTTCTTTCAGATGATTCGTAATCAACACAAAGACTTTTTGAACAACCTCCTATAACACAAAAAAACAGACCACATGTGGTCTGCTCGGCTGGACGTATTGTATTTGAACTGTCTTTATTTGCTACCTACTTCTCAACAAGCAATTGAAATCCAGCCTGTTCAGCCTGTACCTCCAACATCAAATCACGTACCCGGCCTGCTTCATTCCCCAGTCGTTCTTCGCTGATTTGGTAGTTGGTCCATTTTAACTCTAGTGGAAGTTCAATTGTACCCGTCAGGCAATCCCACAGAGCGTCGAGATTACCGCCATAAAAATCCGGCAGTTTAAGCTTAACCCTTAATTGTTGATGAAGTTCAACGCTACTAGCAAAGTCTTCTCCATCCAGAATCACGGTATTCATGGCTGCTCCTTCCTCTATTTCAAACGTGTAAAGGATGCATAATGATCTGTCGTTTTGTAGATGAGTCCATCATTGGAGTACACAATTCGATCCGAATTACGGAAGCCGGAAGTATAGTTAATATCCGCTTCGCGCCATGTACGTCCGCTGGCCGAAGGCAGAAGCCCCTCCCGATTGCCAAATGTATCCCCACCGATGCTTTTGCCAGGAGCAACTACAGCCAAGTTTCCTTTTGACGCTACCCAGCCAAGTCCTGTTGCCTGTGATTTGGTAATAAAGTTACATGGCAACGTTCCGTTTGCACTCAAATAATTTGCTACACCCGTAAACGTATTGATGATGGTACATGTTGCAGCAGATGCCTTCTGCTGTCCGACTGGAGTGAACTGTGAACCTGTGAGGAAAACAAACGTTAACAACAATGCCAGTAATGCGGTGGATATCAACTTTTTCATCAATCCGGCCTCCCAAATCTTCAAAGTAGATGAACGTGGTCACGATATGCGTTCTGTAAGCTGTAATGGTCTAGTTGTATGTTCTGCTAGATTATAGTAAACAAGTCATCTCATGACTATTTATATCACATCAATTTGGTAGAAATATCAAATAAAGACGTTTAAATTGTAAAATATTATAATGGTAACATTTTAAGACAGAAAAAAAGACTCTCATCCCTGAAGATGGAGTCTACTTTTCTAGTATGTTTAATATGACCTGACCTAATCTAACCGATCAATTGCACACGTTGACGAGTTCGAGCCGATTCCAGGCACGCATCAATAACGCGCATGTTTTGAATGGTATTTTCCGGACTGAAAGGTAAGGCCTCTCCTTCAAGCACAGCCGTTGCAAACGTCTCCACCTGAAGCACATAGGAATTCGACACGGATACACGTTCCTCACGGCTGACCGAATCCGTGTGTACAATAATCTGAGGTGGAATATCACTGTTCTCCCAGCCAAACACTTTTGGCAGTTCAATCCGCCCTTCCGTCCCGAGAATCTCCATCTCCGCTCGACCTGAAGCCCACATACCACAGTCAAAAGTTAAAGCTACCGAATTCGGAAATTCTACCAGTCCCGACGCCATCATATCCACGCCATCATGCTCGTCCGAGAATAGAGCGTGAACTGTCACCGCTTCCGGTTCCTGTCCCAGATACATCCGGGCCGCGGAGATGGGATACACGCCAAGATCAAATAATGATCCGCCGCCCATCTCTCTTTTGAACCTTACATTCTCCTTATCATCAGCGGTATTACAGGTAAAGTTACCATGGATGGCTCTGACGATGCCAATCTCTCCACTAGCTATAATCTCTTGCACACGTCTGTGCTTGGGATGATATCGATACATAATTGCTTCTGCAAAAAGAACGCCTTGCTGATGACATACCTCAATCATTTCTGCCGATTCATCAGCATTCAGGGCAGCCGGTTTCTCACACAACACGTGTTTGCCAGCCTGTGCCGCTTTGATGGTCCATTCTTTGTGCATATGGTTAGGCAAAGGAATATAGACGGCTTCAATGTCCGGATCAGCGATGAGCTCTTCATAACTGCCATACGATCTGGCAATACCGAGTTCTTCGGCAAGGGTTCTCGCTTTTTCCTTGCTACGGCTGGCAATTGCCAACACCTCACCACGTTCGGACTGCTGGATCGCTGGAATGACTGCATTTTTGGCAATGGTTGACGTACCGAGTACACCCCACTGTAACTGTCTGTTCATGCTCATCTTCCTTTCGTACCGTAATTGTCCTCTTCTGCTTTGTGTAACATGCCGAGACAACGATCCAGATCCGTTTTGACCTGTTTCTTGTATAACTCAGCTTTTTCCGCACCATCATCCGTGAAATGATATAAAACGATTTCCTGAAAATCGACCTTTGGATCGTTACCCTTCAGCTTCTTCGTGCGATAAAATACACCCTGTTGTACCAATTCATGTAATGCCCGATATACCTCGCTCTGGGGTGGTACATAACCGTAGTCTTTGAATTCCTGCTTCATCGCCTCCAGCATCTCGTAACCATACCCCCTGTGCTGTTCAACCATCGTAATCAGATACAGCTTGATAAATGCCCGCTGTGCAATCATAAAAGCCACGTTCATTCCCCTCCTGTCAGAACCTATATATCTAGTATTATAAAACTTATGTTCGGGTTCTGCCATCTTTCTCCGCTTTGCCTCCCTTTTATCTATCTTTAAAAAAGGTGAGCAAGAAATCGTGAGGATACGCGTTAACCTAGGTAAGCACGGAAAAAGGTTTCCTGTTGTGAATTTTTCATGTAATGAAATTTTAATTTTTATTCAAACGAATCAATTTCATAATACCTTTAGCTGCTTCAATCAAGGCTGGATATCGATCGAAACGGTTCAATTTGTCTATATCCAGTTACAGAAATCCATTTTTAGTGAGTTATGAAATTGATTCAAAAGTTGTTTATTTCAGGGCTCAGGGTGTCGTGAGATCGAATTTTAATGACAAGAAAGTCTGTGCAAAAGCTGTAAAAGCTGTAATACCTGTGCTCCTGTATCTTGTGTTCATATACTCTCGTACTCCCGTACACTTCTATGCGGCTGTGGTGATCTATTATGAATTTTTCATATGTTGATGGATTCATTTATCGCGGACAGATTTCGGTACGGCTCCCACAATCCATTTGCCCCAGCTTACACGCGAGATAAGCCATGTCACTACACAGGATAATGTAAGAGCCAACAACCAGGTGAAGATCATTCGAACGACAGGGTTCCAGCCCATAGCAACGTAAAACAACTCATCCGGAATGTAGCTATACCGCAGCATCAACATATGCATCAGATAACCGCCATACGATACACCACCAATCCATCCCAGCAATCGTGTAGCCCTGAGGTTATGAAGTTTTCCGGCCAGCTGGTACATGACCATAATGGAAGCGATCAGATAGAGTGCCATATCAGGGCGGATCAAGCTGACCGTGTAGAACGTAATTTTGATTCCCTCCGGCTTTTGAAACTCCAGCATTAATAAATAAGTAAACCGCAGACCCAGAACAATAAACACTGTCCAGTATATCCAGCGCAATCGATGAATCCATTCATTCCAGTGCTGGACGGATAACCCCGCTGCTGCACCAAGTACAAAATAAATAAAAAAATAGAGGAAATTGCGGTCTGCATACGTTGTAAAAGCATCTGTCAGCACCGGGATATTCAGCCGTTCCATGAACTTGGCAATGTTTCTTAATTGATCCGCAAGCACCAGATACACCACACCAGAAATCAATAATGCGATCAAGCGCCCCTTGGCCTCATATCGGTTATATACATAACGAATGGCTCGCAAGAAGAGCGGAAATAACAGATAAAACTGAATCAACATAATGATGTACCAAAAGTGTGAAGTCGTTTTGCCCGTAAGCAACTTCAGGCCTATGTCCGGGATGTCATTCCATCCAAATCCGGTCCAGCCCCTCGGTGCCAGTGTAAAATAAATGAGTGACCAGATCAGGTAAGGCACGATCACGTCGTTTACTCTTTTTCTCATAAACTTGCCGTAATTCAGCTTGTCTCCCGTGTTATAGAAGAGCACCATACCTGTTATGAATATGAATAAAGGAACTGCAAATTTGGAGAGCATCAGCAGTATGGCCAGTAACACGCCATCCTCCAGTCTCGTTTCCGGGACCAAAGAGTAATGTGCGATGGAATGCTGGAGAACCACCGCTCCAAAGGCAATTCCCCTTAAGCTCTCTATTTCTGTAATTCGTTCTTTGCGAGGCATATATTCAGCCATCCTTTCTTGGTTTTGCGATAAAAACAAAGTACAATGAAGCCGTATATTTATTGAACGGAGTTGATTCACATTTCTTTAACAGACAAAGACGTAACCACTACCGATTCCAAGTATGTCCAGCAACATCTGGCTAACGAGCGAACTTTTCTGGCCTGGGTGCGCACGGGTATTGCCATGGCGGGCATAGGCTTTCTTGCTGCCGGATTTGGTTTCAATTCGTCGGCGTATGATCAACTTGCACATGTTGCGGCGATTATTACGGGTATCACTTCTCTGATTGGCGGCATATCCATCATTGTGTATTCGGCAGCAGCGTATCATCGGAAGCGTGCACAAATCAATGAACAGACGTTTCAGGCATCGACCGGATTAATCCGGTTTCTTACCATGATGCTACTGGTGATTGGACTCGCTTTGGCTGTACTGTTATATGTATTGTTATTCCCTGCTTGACTGGGTAAAAACACCATCCGACATTATTGACACCCACCTATATGCAACACAGGGACAAAAGCCGGCTTCCCTTAAGGAAACCGGCTAATGACCATCTGGTGGATCATATATGTCATTCCATTTTGCAGATAATAAGTCCTTGGGTTTATTTCATATCGATTAAATTCGCGGCAAGATTACAGGAATGTATTGTTACCGAATCGCGCTGCCTTGTTTTGGGCTTCCAATCTGCGTTCTTCCATATCCAGATCCGGACGTTCGGCTGGCACATCTCCGCGATGAGCTGCTTCGGCTCTGTCTCGGTTAAGCTGGCTGTTGCCACTGAACACATCGTACACATCGGAGTCCCGATCCGTAGAATCTACGAGCAGCAGGATTTTACCATTCTGTACATACTCCTCATACTGTTTAGCGTCCTCTTCCGGAATACCAAGACCCACAAGTCCACCCACCAATCCGCCAGCTCCTGCACCCACAGCTGCACCGGTAAATGCTGCTGCGATAGGGCCTGCGGCCAGAATCGGTCCTATGCCGGGTATGGCTAGTGCACCGATACCTGCGAGCAGACCGGCTACGCCACCAAGGACACCACCTGTTGCTGCACCCGCAGCCACGCCTTCAGGGGCTTTGGTACCTGTCTCTTCCCGAATTGCCTTCAGTTCATCCCGATCCTGTGTAACAACGGAGATTTCGTCTGAAGTGAATCCTTGTGCTTTCAAACCCTCGATAGCCTGCGATGCTTCACGTTCTGTATTAAACACACCTACGATTTTCTTCTGCATAGTGAATCCCTCCTCATATTATTGAGTGGTTCGCTATGTTATTACCCGCCTAAGTTTCTTTTAAACGTTTGCAAGTCAATATACTATGTGTTGATAGTAAAAAATTGCTGAAGTTCATTCCTTATTAATCCTCATCAAGGTGTGCCTTCAAACTCAGGTATGTGATACGTTGTCAGGCATGTTCTACGTTAAAGGATGTTAGGGTCCAAAACATCTTGAAGTCCAGACTGGCTGATCCTAGCGGATTGTCCCAGACGATTTTCTAAGGAACCGAGGACGTCTTATTTATCCTTCGGGCCCTCCTTATATTTTGTAAGGAACATGAGACACGTTATTTACCAAAATCACCTGACAAACCCGTTGTAAATGGCTGGTTATTCAAATATAACGTGTTTTAGATTCCTTAGGTTACTGTGGGCGCTTCAAATCGCTGAATAAGACGTCACAAGTTCGTTAGCGCTCCGCTCCATGGTTCTGCTCCATGTTCAGCTCCCCAGGCACGTGCAGTTACGCTTCGGCTTCGGCAGGTTTGAAGATACGCTCTGGGGTGTACCTTCAACCTCTAAAGAAGCAGATTTTGCCGAATTCTCGTCCCATGCCGGAAGTTTTCGGCAGGCGTGCCGGGGCACGTCAAGGGAAAGTGACGCAGCATGGGACGAAAAGGCAAAGTGACGTAACATGGAGCGAAAAGATAGTAGAAGATGCACGTTAGCGAGTTTGGAGACACGTCCTGGTTAAAGGGTGATTCTTTAAGACAGAGAATGATTCGATCAGCTACAAAACTGACTGTTGTTCAGCAGAGTCTGAGCCTGATGAAGAGCGCCCTTTGGGAGCCAAATCGTTGATGTCTTTAAAAATGAAGTAATTCAACTATTTGCCCCGTGGTTTGGCTCGATTTGTGGCGACCGCTTCAAGTGGATTATCCGGCCAGTAGTGCTTCGGATAACGACCTTTCAGATCTTTTTTGACGTCAAAATACGTCTCTCGCCAGAAATTGGCCAAGTCTCGTGTGACCTGTACAGGTCGCTGAGCCGGTGATAATAGGTGGATGGTCAACGGGACTCGCCCACCCGCTATACGCGGTGTCTCCTGTTGTCCAAACATCTCCTGTAATCTTACTGCCAGCGCCGGGTCCTCTGGACGACTGTAGTCCACGGGAATACGAGAACCACTGGGCACCTGTATATGCGTCGGAGCTTCATCGTCCAGTTGTTGTCGTTGAGCCCAGCTCAATCCACCCAGTAATACATCCTGCATTGACAATCTCTTCAGGTCGGCTGCCGATCGCATGCCTGTCAGATAAGGGGTAAGATGTTCTGCCAACTCTTCGGTCAGATCATCTTCGATCAGGTCAGGCCACTCAGGTAAATGGAGATGCAGGAACCGTAGCCTGTCCGCAAGTTGTCTGGATGTTTTTGTCCAGGGCAGACAATCCAGCCCTTCCATCCGTATCCCGGATAATAGTGCTTCCAGCACCTGATCTTCAGGCGGCTGTGCAATACTGCTCTCTTTAATCACAAGGGCTCCAATACGAAGTCTCTTATGTGCCCGCACGCTGCGGGTATTGGAATCCCAAGCCACTTGCACTTCATCGCGCAGCAAGTGCTGACCTGCCTGCAACAAGGTCTGCTCCTGCAACGGCGCAGCCAGCAGGATGCGCGCATCTGCGCCCTGGTCGTCTGCCTCGGCTGCGACCAGATACGCTGCACGGCTCAGCGATTCTGTCGCTGCGAGCCGTACGCCGCGGCCGCTGCTCAGCAGATAGCGGCCGTCCTCCCGGCGTTGCCCGATCCGGTCCGGATAGGCGAAGGACAGCAACAATCCGCAGCTGTCCTCATCCGGCCGCACCGGATCGGCCGCCGGGCCGAGCGCCGAGCGCAGCTGGCGGCTCTCCTGGAGCATGCGCCGCACGGCCGCGCCGTCTGCGACAGCCGTTGCCGCTTGCGGCATGCCGCTACTGTCCGCGGTCAGCAGCGCCTCTACGCGCGGGCGGAGGTCCGTGCCCGCGCCTGCACTGCCACTGCTGCGGAGGCCGGCAGGCTCCTGCAGCAGTGCCGCCAGCATGCTGGCGTAGCTGGCCAGCCCAAGCTCCGCTGCGCGGAGCAACATGCTGGCCAGTCGCGGATGCACGCCAAGCGTGTTCATCCGCCGCCCGAAGGGCGTGATGCGGCCTGCGTCGTCCAGGCCGCCCAGCTGGCGCAGCAGCGCCTGTGCCTGGCCGTAGGCGGCGTCAGGCGGGGTGTCCAGCCATTGTAGCTCTGCTGGGGACTGGACACCCCAGACGGCAAGCTCCAGCGCCAGCGGCGCAAGATCCGCGGAGGTGATCTCCGGGCGAGCTGCCTCAGGCAGTCCCCCATGAACCTCTTCGCTCCATAGCCGGTAACACACCCCCGGGGCAATTCGCCCTGCACGACCCTGCCGTTGATCGGCTGACGCCTTGGACACCGGCAGAGTGACAAGCCGACTCATTCCCGTGCGCGGCGAAAATGCCGATGCACGACTCAGCCCTGCATCCACCACAATCTTAACTCCAGCGAGTGTGAGACTGGATTCCGCAATGGAAGTGGACAGCACAACTTTGCGCGACCCCTCAGCCGCCGGCCGTATGGCCTCATCCTGTTGTTCCATCGGCATACTGCCATACAGGGAATGAACTTTCACGTGCGCAGGAAGAGAACCGTTTAATAACTCTCGCTCTGTACGGTGTATCTCTCTTGCGCCAGGAAGGAAAACAAGCACGTCTCCCTCCTGTTCAGCTAATGCCCTGGTCACCGTCTGAGCCGTGAATTGTTCCAACTGCATAGCTGCCGGTCTCGGTACATATCGAGTTTCCACCGGAAACGTGCGTCCGGGACAGTGAATTGATCTTGTACCTTCGCCAAGCAATGCACAGACGGGAACAGGATCTAGGGTAGCCGACATCACCAGCAATTTTAGATCTGGACGTAACATCGCTCGCGATTCTAATGCCAGGGCCAAGCCCAAGTCCCCGTGTAGATGCCGCTCATGGAATTCATCAAATATAATCATCGCCGTATCCTCAAGACCCTGGTCCTGCTGCAACATCCGGGTCAATACCCCTTCCGTCACAACTTCAATACGCGTCGCCTGACTCACCCTGGTATCCATGCGTACACGATATCCTACGGTCTGACCCGCTTTTTCTCCAAGCGTAGCCGCCAGTCTCGATGCAGCCGAACGCGCAGCCAGCCTTCGGGGTTCCAGCATAATGATTTTCCGTCCAGCAACCCACGGCTCCTCCAGCAAAGCCAGCGGAACAACAGTCGTTTTTCCCGCTCCTGGCTCTGCAATTAACACACCTGTATCTTGATCCCGAAATAACTGTCTTAACTCAGGAATAACCTCTTGTATCGGTAACTCTATATGCATATAATCGCTCCTAATGAATGTACCCTACTGCTCTTCAGTATCTCTATTCGAATGTTAGCATTATAACAAAAAAAGCCGTTCCAGAGGAACGACTATCGCAGACACACCCTAAGACACGCCTTAGCAAAAATGAAATTTATCCAGGATACTCACTTAGCTGAGCAATGATTCGGCACCATCAATAACGATCTCTGCTCCGGTAATATGTCTGGATTCGGACGATGCGAGGAAACTTACCAGATCGGCAACATGTTCCGGCTGACCCGGCCCGTCCGCCAGCGGCTGCTGTCCTTCCGGGAACTCCATCGGAATGATGATCTGCTGTAGATCATCCGTTTTGACCGTACTTTGATCGATATTTGTTGCAATCGCTCCTGGACAGATCACGTTCACACGTATCTTGAACTTCGCCAGCTCAAGCGCAGCCATCTTGGCAAAAGCAACCTGTCCTGCCTTGGACGTGCTGTATGCCGACATGCCAAAGCTTGAGAAGCGTTGATTGCCATTAATCGAACTCGTGATGATAATACTGCCGCCACCCCGTTTTTTCACGTGAGGCAATGCATATTTAATCGTGAAAAACGTACCATTCAGGTTGGTTGTAATAATCTGTTGCCAATCTTCAACCTGAATTTCCTCAATCGGTGCCGATACACCGTTAATGCCCGCATTGGCAAAAACAATATCCAAACCGCCGAATAACTCAACGGTTTCCAGTACAGCCTTTTCCACACGTGCCGGGTCGGAAATGTCTACATCAAATGCTCTTGCCGCACCGGGGTGCAGCGCATTAATCTCTGCTTCCGTTTCCGAGATCCGATCATTCACCAGATCAAACAAAGCAACATGTGCACCCTCTTTAGCCAGCTTGACCGCAGTGGCCTTCCCAATCCCGGAGCCTGCTCCGGTAATAATCGCAACCTTACCCTGGAACCGTGACTTGCCGTTATGTTGTGTCATTATCCATTCCACTCCTTCATTTTAGCAATTATGTAAGAATGTACGTTCATACTCATCGTGAAAGCCAATTCTTCACAAGATTACCCAAAAAGAGTGTCTTTTAAATCAACACCAACAAGTTTTTTCACAGTTGATCTTCGCCGCTGTCACAGCTTCATCAGGATCGATCCACAACTTGATATCCCGCACTCACCATTCCAGCTCAATGAAAGCGGCATCATCTTCAAGACCGCCGGTATGTGTCGCATCCAGCAATACCTGAATGTGTTCATCCGGGACATAGGCTTGAATGGCATCCAGGTCGTTCAGTCCATCCGTATATAACTGAAGACGCAGTGAATCTCCTGCGGACCCTTTCATCTCGCAGATGTGCGGCTTACCACCAACAGGTCCTTCAAGGGTAGACCAACGCTCATTTGTTTTGCAGTGAGTCTGAAATAATTCAGACTGTTCCTGACCATTACGCCACAGGCGAATACGGGAATCTCCTTGCCACGCAAGCCACACCCGACTTTTGCGGCCGCCTCCCGTGAGCTCAATCCGCCCACAGACATACATGGTCTGACTGCCCCGACTTCGCTTTTCCATCAACACTTCACGCAGCAACAAAGGGGAACTTTCCAGTGGCTGCAATTTCTCCAATTGCTCCGATGCGGGAAGGGTAAGATCATGGAGAAGACGCTCAACACCCTCTACCGTTGTGTGTTGCGTCGTTTCCAACCAATCCAGCAAAGCATTCCCTAGGAAACGCGCTGCAAAATCGCCCAGGTAACTCATGCCTACGCCATCACACAAAACAAAATTACAGATATTCCCTTTCATACGTACCGCAGCAAAGTCCTGTCCGGTATCTCCCTGATGTACCGTCTCAGCCGCTCTGCCATAACCATATCTGCACTTGAATGTGCCTTGATAGCGAGTTAGCGGCTGTTCCCCGGTCTGTACACTCACATAGCGAAAGTTGCCATGCCGTTGCTCGGCATGGCCCCCCTTATCTCCAGCAGACAATGTTGCCAAACGCATCGCTCTCATGATTCCCCTCCTATCTCACAGGCGTAGCAGCGGACATCTGGAACCCGATTGATACCAATTCTGCACATGTACCTGGCAGCATCATGAGTGCACCGGGTGCAAGCAAATAATCAGCTTCAACAAGCATTTCCCGATAACTTTCGGGCAGGATGGATGACATATTCCGCAGCTTCTCTCCATGCTCATCCTGTAGATTCGTTTCCGAAGAGATTCCCTTCCATCTTCTAGGCTCAGCAATTGGTCCTTCAAGCAAATGATCCGATATAAAAATATTCTCCACCAGTACATTGCCGTCAGGTACACTCATACCCATAATTCTTTTTGCAATAGGTTCGGGATCTTCACCTGTGGCTACCCCATCCGTCATGTGGCATACAAGTGGCGCAGGACAATCCTGCATATTTGGAATTTCGGCCTGTAGAATCTTTTCCGCCTGCAGGAAAGCCTTCGCAGAATCTGAAAACCGTCTCGGAGTCAGGTCAGGCAAAGAACCAACGGCAGCGATCTCATCAATTCCTTTGATTCCGTTCAACAAGTCATATACATCATCGCTGTAAGCCAATATGGCTATACGATAGCGAGGTGTCAGACGATTTCCCTTGGTAGACCGAAACACCATTTGGCGGATCGCGAGAGATAAGGCATCATAGACGACGTCAATCCGTCGGCGATTTTCCAGAACCATGTTCATGGAGGCGCTAATATCAATTAAATATATAATAAGTGCAGGTGTACGCTGTGATGCTTGAATCGTGTAGTTCATCTAGGGTGAGTCACCTCCATCATTCACATTAATTTATAAGTTGGGCAACTTGTAACTGTTGTTGCTCAGAAATTTGTTAATGGCACTCATTCGAGCGGCTACTTTGCCAACACCTTTGAAATAGGAAGCATCGGTATTGTAAAGATTTTTGAAATCACGGGCATACGCTTCCGCATTTTCAATTTTTCTGCCTTTTTGCGCGTTATACGTTTTATTGTAATGAGCAATCAGCGTGACCACATTCTGGGCACGTTTTTTCTTCAGAGCTGCTTTCTGAGCAATCTCCTGTTGACGTTTAACTTCAGCTGCCGCTTTACGCTCCGCTTCCTGTTTTGCAAGCTTGGCATCATTCTCTTTTTTCCAGACCAGATAAGCTTCATATTTCGCCTGTTTATCGTATTTTTCCTGCTCCGCTCTCTTAGCCGCTTCTTTCTTCTGCTGTTCCTGCTTCACCAGAAAGGCCTCATATTTCGCCTGTTTGTCGTACTTGGCCTGTAACGCCTTACGTTCTTCTTCTTTTTTCTTTGCTTCAGCTGCCTTCTGCTTGGCTTCAGCAAGTTTTTTCTTTTCCTCCGCGTCCAGTTTTGCAGCATCTGCGGCCTTTTGTTTCTCTTGTTCTTCCTGCTGTTTGAGCGCAGCTGCCTTTGCTGCTTCAGCCTCTTCCGCAGCTTTGATATCTGCCAGTCGTGTGGCTTCCTGCTGTTCTTTCTGTTTCACCTCTGCCTGATCGGCGAGTATTTTGACCGTTGGCACGCCACCTGCCAGCAATACAATAAGTACAGCGGAGGAAATCATGAACTTTTTGGATCTGTAGAATGGCACAGGTACAGGTTTGTCTGTGTCTTCTTTTGGATTAAGCTTTGCATCCAGTTCCTTAATTGCAGCCTCGACTTCCATCTGCATCGCGCTGTTATGAGGAATAAAATGATAAAGCGAGCGGTACACTTCCAGTGCTGCAGCCGGTTTATCTTCATCCTCCAGGGCTCTTGCTTGCAGGAACAGACGGTTCACAACCGCTTCCTGATCGGGAGAGTGCGGCGTTTGAGGACGGTTCCCGTCTTGCGTATTCACCGGTTCACTTACTGGTTCTGAGCTCTTTTTCAGATTCACATCAGCTTCGGACGAATTGGCGGCTTCTTCTTCCGCTGTCACAGCAGCCGCTGCATTGGCCTGATCCACGTCTACCGCAGCCAATGCAACATACCACTCACCAAACGTCGGACAACTGCTCAGATCGTGACTTTCCCAAGCTCGAATAAACAGATCGGACAGTTTGGAACCCCAGCGCTTCTCAAGGGACTCCCGCATCGCATAATACCGTTCACTCACCGTTTGCATTTCATGCTGATCAAAATAACTTTCGCCCCACGCTTTCTCTACAATCACAGGGTCGGACCAGCTTAACATTTCAGCAATGATAACCGCTCCGGCAAATCGGTCAGCATATGAACTCCACAGCCCGCTGTGCACTGTTCGATGGGCTGCATAACCGGGTGACCCGGCAAGCAGGGCATCCGGACGATCCATCTTGGAACCGTACATCTGCTCGACATCCACAAGTTCTACCGCAGACATCTTCCCCAGGTTCTCCACTTCGGAAAAAAACGGAATCATTACATTGGGAGCGGACATATCGCAATGAGCCAGTCCACGTTGTTCCATAGCCGAACCTGTTCCAGCAAGCGCTCTAGCCAGCTTCAGGCTCACCTCAGCCGTCAACTGTCTCTGATCACTGATCACATCGAACCAGGTCTGACCTTGCACCCATGGCATCAACACCGCATATAACAGATCGGGATGTTTTCCAATGAGCGCTCCGTTTCTTTCCGGAGTGAGCACATCACGCTTGCATACCTGCAAACCTGGCAGTTCACTATAAGACTCCATATGCTCAGACTGATATACCATAGCCGGAATACGGAATTTAGGAAAAAATACTTTTAGTGCTTTAGCCCCATGAATGGAACCATTTCGGGGTAACAACTGATAAACAATCCCCTGCCTTCCGGCTTGGGCATAAGCCAGACCCGGCGCAGCCGGATGTTGCCCAATCGTATAGGCAATGTCGTTAATCACCACTTCATCCCCGGGATTTGGTTGAAAAGACATGCTTATCCCTCTCTCTGTCCTAGTGTCATAGTTGCAACAAAAACCGGGTGTTGTGAAAACGCCCGGTTTTTGCTGTAGTTGTACATCTTCAGCTTGCTATCCACCTATAATTCAGGACGAATTCAGACTTCACATCGGCCTGATCTATGTAAAGCAGATTAACGAGCTTGGTCAGCTGTACGGAATTTGTTAGCAATAGCTGTAAGTTCAGCGCTGATGCTGTTCAGCGTTTGAACGAATGATTGCATTTGTTTGCTAGCTTCTTGGAACTCTTGGAAGAAGCGTTGCTTTGTCATACCTTCCCATTGTCCTTCCATGCTTGTGATGGATTGAGTCAATGTAGATACGATTTGCTGACTTTGCTCACCGCTTTGTTTAAATTGGTTGGAAACCTGATCAAGCTGCTCTGGGGTAACTAAAATACGTCCTGCCATTTGTAAATTCCTCCTTGGTTTGTGCAATTAAATTTTTACTTGTTCAAATTGTACTATACCAGGATCGATCGGACAAAAGCCGAAGGACCTAATCCTATTTACCCCATTTTCAGCACTTGAAACTTCTCCTAACAGCCTATTTACAAAAAAATATTCACTTTCTGCTGTTACTTTTATTCACCCTGTTCAGGAAACAACAGGCTCGGTCCCTCTTCTTCCCCGAAAGGAAGGATCTGTGAATCTCCATGCTACAGGCTCAGGCTGCATAGCCTGCACCAGTGTAGCCGGGGAGCCATCAGGCGGAGCGGCATCCTGTACACGATATACGGCCGCCATGGCGGAAAGGGGATCGGATACTACAGCTACAGTTGCAGAATGTGCAGGCATGATTTCTCCTGTACGATTGTTCTGAAGAACATTCAGCATATTGACCGCATTACCATAGGCTGTGTTCACATGACTCAGCACGGAACGATACTCCATGTCTGCCTGCTGGAATAACAACGCTTTGCGTCCCAGCTGTACGCTTAAGTCCATTAATCGACGCAGCGCATCCTCGCCCAGTCGTTTACTGTGATTCCATTCATTCATCACCGCTGCGCGGGATTCAACCTCCCACTCCAGCGAATGAATCGCCTGATCCAACACTGTCATCTTTTGCTGTATTTGCTCCGCTGCATACTGAATCTGCTTGCTCAGTGCCCGAAGCACATCCGGTTCCACACGAATGCGCATTTACCATCACCTTTCCTCTTCCCCTGCAGGCTGTTTAAGCCAGTCCAGCAGCATCTCGTGAAACTGTTCTCTAGTCGTTAGTGCTGCAACAAGCCAATCATCTGAAGCCGCAGTGCTCATCCGGAACAACCAGTTGGATACAGCACTTGCAGCAAATGCTGCCGACTGCGACTTCCACCCGTCTTCATTCCATACAAGCAACCTAAGCTCCCCGTCTGACTCCTTACCCACCAGACAGCGTGCCAGTGCAAGTGAGCCCTCAGGATCACTTGTCTCCTGTTCGAGTTCCGCTGCTACGGTCTGTACTCCGCTGTTTTCGAGCTCATTCATGACATCATAAAATTTTTTCTTGGAGCACATTAGGGCCGGTTTCTCCGCAGGAGAATGGCCGCTCCATTTCATCCGCTCTATCAGAACATCAATGGCTTCACGAACACTTCCCAGATCGCTGAGCCGGAACGAGTCCGGTACGTCGTCAACACGGGAAACTTCAACGACCCGCTCATCCGTGCAATGTATATAACTCTCATACGACTTGCCGTTGATCGTGTAGCGAATCCAACAAGCTCTGTCGGACAATCCGGCAATGGCTACCCTGGAGAAAACGGTCGGTGTCATGATCAGCTCATCGGTATCCTGATCCCGAATCAGATATCCTTTGTCAAGCAAGGAGGTTTTGACACGCTCCCACTCCATCGCGATATCCTCAGCCATATAGCCGCGAAACGGATCTTCCACACCAAGCAGTCGGTCTGAACCGAGAATACCAGCCAGGAAAAAAAGTTCCTTTGTTTGCAACGTGACTACCTTTTGCTTAGAATCATGAACCGTCAACATTATGAGCCACCTCCCCTCAAACTACAACATGCCATCGGTCACGAATTTCAGAAATCCAATCGGTCATTTTCCAGCTGTCATCACATGGAACTGCACCTTTAACCCTGGAATATTTACGTTTTACATAATAACCTTGACCTGGAGGCAGTACCTTCAGCCCACCTGAACTACCTCCAGATTCGGAATAAGGTATACGGAAGAACGAGAGATCGTTAGGGTCTAAAGTCCCGAACAGCATTCCACTCTGGGAAGCCTTCACATCCGTTACCCAGTCAGAACCAAAGGTTGGGAAGTCTGCCGGAACTCCGGATAGAATCACGTGTACACCGCGATCCCTTCCTTGACGAACAATCGCTCCCAATTGATCTTTCACATTAAAATCGTTTAACTGCTTGGACAAGGTGTCCGCATCGTCGATGACGAGCACAAGTTCCGGTCCACCGGAAATCTCGCCTCTTTTCAGAACTTCATCGTACAACTGTTGAATGACAGGTGCAAGCTGTTCTTCTCGCGATACATGTCCACGGACATGGGGCAAACTGCTGATTTCCCCCAGCCCACCTGAGCCATAACGCATATCTACTGTGTATATTTGCACATCTTCCGGAGAAGCATGATAAGCCAGTGATAACATCCATGTCAATAAAAATGTCGTTTTGCCGCCTTCCATCGGACTCGTTACCATGAAATGCGGACCTTCACGCAGATTAAGCTCGAATGGTTCCAGATCATCCGTAAGCAGTCCCACAGGGACAGTTACAGACGATGTATCCCAAGCCTGACCATATGATCCTGTCCGAATGAGCAGATCCTTCAGTTTGATCTCTTCCGGAAGTGGAGCAATCTGCGGCGCTTCTTCCCCTGTCCAGCCTTGGCGAATCTCAGCAATCGTACGGCGCAGTGCCGATGAACGCTTGCCCTCATCTGCCCCTGAAGAAGGTAATGCCGCCTGGAACATTAATGGAGGCACTTGCCCTTTGACCAGGCCTCTTCCTGGCGGAAGTTGGCTTGGCGCCTTGGAAGGTCTTCCCACGGCATAATAATAATCGCTTGGATCGGATAACTCAAATGAAACCGCATTGGGAATATTGCTTCTGAATTTTTCAAATACATCTGTTACCCGATTGGCTGTGAGCACAAAGGTGATACCCAGACTTCCGCCTTCACGCAGGATCGTCTCCAGAAGTTCATTCTCTTCCGGATAGGCATTGCGGAATGAAAGATAACCATCGATAACGACCACAACCTGCGGGACAGCCGCGTGAGCTGTCCGGCGATACGCCGAAATCGTTTTAACCCCCGCCTCCGAGATGATATCTTTGCGTTGTGCTGACAGCTTGAGAATATAGCGGAATAACCGCTTGATCCGGTCTTCCTCTTCAGCCATCATCACGCCACCGATCTGAGGTAGTGCTGCAAAGTCTTTCATCATACGGCCCATATCGATAATGTAACCATGCCAAGGTTCAGTTCTATGGGAACGGGCCAAAGACATAAGCAAGGTCTGAACAAATGTTGTTTTGCCCAGTCCTGGCATGCCGTACACGACCAGATGTCCTTGATCCACAGGCAATGCGAGCGGTTGTTGGCGCTGATTAGGGAGATCATCCAGCAAACCAACCAGTGGTTTCAGACCATTCGCCCCGCCATCAAGCAGCAGATCCCGATTCTCTTCTTCCTGCCAGTCCTGAAGACCTTCCCATTCCAGTGTCTCTGGTAAAGGTGGCAACCATGGTCCTGGCAAACGACGGATACCCGCATCCGCTGCAGACTGCGCAACATAATCAATAAATACCTGAAGCTGTTTCGGAACATCTTCACCTTTGAGAACGGCTCTGCGCTCTCCAGTTAACAGAGGCTCCCGCTTACCGTTCAGGCGCACTTCCATAACAGGTAATACCGTTGTTGAATCCTCCTGCTGGTTATAAGGTGCACCACTCCAGGCGAATTGCATTTCTTCAAACACTTCATCACTACCAACCTGGAAATATCCGCGACCAGGCTTTGTAATCCAGGCAGCATTTGGAATCTTGATCATATCCCTGCTATCTCCCTCACTCTGTACGCGAAGGCAGATCCGGAAACGAGAATTACTCCATATTTTATCGTCTACAACACCAGCTGGCTTTTGGGTTGCCAGAATTAGATGAACCCCAAGTGTCCGGCCAATCGCCGCGATACTGATCAATTCATCCATGAACTCCGGCTGGTCCCGCTTCAATTGAGCAAACTCGTCAATGATAATAACCAGATGTGGCAGTGGCTGTTCATGTCTGGAACGCAGAATCTTGTAATATTCATCAATATGCTGGAGGTTTCCCGCATCATTTAATATTTTTTGCCTTCTGACCAGTTCGGCACGAAGTGAAATATTCGCCCGCTCGATCAGATTCCCATCCAGATTGGTGATCGTCCCTACCACATGAGGCAGATCAACAAATGTATTGGACATACCGCCACCTTTATAGTCAATCAGCATGAAGGCCAGATCATGTGGATGGAATTCTGCAGCGAGTGAAGCTACGATGGACTGGATAACTTCACTTTTACCTGAACCAGTTGTACCTGCAATCAGACCATGGGGACCATGACCCTGACGTTCAATTTTGTCATGCAGGTTTATCGCAATTTTTTTGCCGCCAGCGCGTACACCCATTGGTACAGGCAGCGTATCAGGATATCTCGTCTGTCCCCACCTGGACACCACATCCAGATCTTCCACGCGTGATGTACTCAGCATATCGAATAACGGAAGCACTTGCGGGATATCTGAAGCAGATGACCGCTTCAACCGGATCGGTGACATATAACGGGAAAGCGCCTCTGCCATCTCCTTCGAGATCACATCAGGCTTGTACGTTTGTTGAATAACATCCGCATCTTCCGTTTTTTTGATATACACCCCTTTGCCTTTGGAGGCATCCATAATCAACTGACAATGCATCGGTAGAGACTCCTTGCGATTAGCCAGTATGATGGTGCATACATCAATCTCGTGAGCCGACTCCAGCAGCAACGGAAGCAACGGTTCTTCTTCAATTAATTGCGTATCGGAGAGAATTACAACGTAACATGGCGTTTGTACGCTTTTCTTGTAGCGGTCTTCTTTATTGTTACGACGCCGGTTCAACACGGAAAACAAGCTGTCCGCCAATTGATGCGCACCGCTGTGCCTGTCGGCCATATAGCGTTGTCCTTGGTCTTCATCCCAGATGTGGGGCATCCAGCGAAGCCAGTCCCATTCTTTGCTGTCCTTTTCTTCATAGAAAGCAGCAAGCTTCAGTTCATCCGGGGAATGGCGTACCGTCAGTTGTGAGATGATGACTCGCAGGGAAGCAAGTACTTCCTCCCGATCACCGACAAGTCCCATAACCTTCGATTGGAACAAAGGCAATGTAATGGAAGCATCCGGTACCGTCTGGAATTCAGCCGCAAGTTCATGGGCCGCTTCAATCAGCTCATCCTTCTCGTAACCATCAATTCGCGGAACCTGAAGTTTGATGCGGAATGGAATCTCTCCCGTACCAATGCGCACCTGAAGGAAATCATCATCCTCTGGTGAACGCTCCCACAAGGAACTGTTCCGGTTCTTCACCACTTGAAGACACACACCCGGATCACCATGAATTTCGTATAGGCTCTTCACTTGCTCCGCCTGAGCTTCTTTCAGTTCTTCCCGGTGTTTGTCCAGTTGGGCAAGATACATTATTTTTCGTTCTTCCAATTTTTTGCGATATGATTTCTTGTTGCTCAGATACACGAAGAATGGAATGGTGTAAGAAGTAAGCATCATCATGACCGTCATCATCTGAAACATCATATAACTGCTGTTATTCATTTTGCCGGTCATATTGATATATACGTAGAAACCAATGCTGACCATAGTCATCATGATCGGCACAATAATGGATATCATGGAAAACGTGGGTTTGCTCGGTTCTGTTGGAGGCCTGAGTATTTCGAGTCTCTCTTCCTTGAGAACCGGTGTCATTCTTGGAGAACGCTGATATAACACATTCACGAAGAGAAGACCTCCTTTAGTTCGTTCAATAATGAATGTATACGTTCAAAAGCCCTATTCGTTGCTGTCCTGTTGGAACAATGAACGTCTTCCATATACAGGCGCTTCTTCCGAAGTTGTTGAAAAAGCCCGCTGGACACGTACGCAACTGCCTTGTCGTAGCCCCGTTTCCATTAACTGCTGTGCGTTCTGCGGAGAGAACCACAGACCTTCCGGAAACTTGGCTTCAAGGATGTACTGAATGCCGTCTCCCGGTGCCTGTCCAAAAATGCGAACGCCGAGTAATGTCTTCAAATGTTCAATGGTACATTCGTCCGGAACATCGATGTCGAACCATTCTCCTTCCTCGCGGCCGGAATACACGGTTAGAATCATCCGAATCCCTCCCATGGTCTCATATGTAAATTGTCCTAATGTCAGATTAAATCAAAAAAAAGAGAATGAATCGTTATATCAACCCTATTTTCTTACATAAACACCCTGTTTGCAATGTACCACCTGTAATTTTGTTACATATGACCCACGTATATATTAAAATATCGTACATTCGACTCAGAACTTTTGTGGCAGTTATGCAATTTAATATTGCGAGGATACGAAAATCATCGTTTTTTGTTCCATTTAAATGGTAATTAAGTTACGTTTTTCAGGACTTTTATTCCTTCGCTCACAATTGAATTGTGAACACTTTTCAAACATTACCCACCTTTATGTTTTCATAAGCTGATTTTAAGGTAATTTTAAGCATTGGAATTTAATATTAGCTGTATGAAATAACAACCGTGAGGTGATTTCAAGTGAGAACCCTAATAACCTTTCAAAACAAATCAATCCCTGTATATTTTAATCAAGAAAACAAACAACCTATGCAGAAGACATTAAGATTGCTTAGCAGTGCTCTTGAGCATAAAATTAGCAACGGTAAACGCGCCATTCAAAAATGTCTGCATTCTTTAATTAGTATTGAGATTGTTAATGGAGAAGCCATTCTCCACAGTCGAAGTGAAAACGACTCCCTTGCTTTATCGTTATATTAAAAGGAGTCAACCAAGACACATTCATTACAAGACATGAAAAAGGAAGCTGTCGTCATAGACAAGCTTCCTTTTTTGAGTTGTATACACGTTAACAGCGGATCGCAATTATTATCAGCCATCGCTCAGTGCAGTTTGCTCAGGACATAGGCGGCATCATGTTCTTCCGCAATCTCGGCTTTACGAATACGAATGACAAACAGCCGAACCAAATTGGCACGTGTATGTTCTTCCTGACAGGTATTCAGTTTCCTCAGAATAAAGCGGTCAATGGACATGAATTTAAAGCCCCTTTGCCATTGGATTTACGGATCGATTCTTCCGTGTATCCATAAATAACCAGATAGCCTCAGCCCCAAACAGCTTTTCCACTCTTATATTAAGCCGTATTTTGCCAAGGTGTAATATTGTGCAAAAAGCCCGTCCCACCAAGCTGGAGACGGACTTTCGCATGATTTGTCGATCTTTTTGTAACCCACTCTAATCATTCATAAATGCCCCTGCTAATTTACTCTTTTTCGACTTATTTCACTCCCGGATATTCCCGATATTGGTGCTGAATGCTGATCCAACGCGTACGTGTAAACTTCTCAATCGCCCAATCCCCACCGAAACGTCCAATCCCTGAAGCTTTTTCACCGCCAAACATCACATGCGCTTCATCGTTCACAGACTGATCATTTACATGCACCATACCTGATTCAATGCGCTGGGCAACCTGATATCCTCGATTCAGATCTTGGGTGAATACGGAACCACTAAGTCCATAAGGAGTATCATTCGCCAAACGTACAGCTTCCTGCTCATCATGAGCTTTCATGATCACTGCCACTGGGCCAAACAATTCCTGCTGCACGATATCTTGTTCAGGTTTAACATCGGCAAGTACAGTAGGAGACAGCACACTGCCTTTACTGGTCCCTCCGAGCAATAACCGTGCACCTTCGGCCTTGGTTTTGTCCACAAGCTCCAGCAATCGTTCTACCTCTTTTTCCCGAATGAGAGGACCCACGAGTGTGTTAGCATCCGCCGGATCACCTGCCTGAACATTCTTCGTTTTGGCAACAAATGATTCGACGAATTGGTCGTAAATATCGGCATGCACAATGATACGATTCAGAGCCATGCAGATCTGTCCCTGATGCAGAAACTTGCCAAAGACCGCCGCTTCGCTAGCACGTTCAATGTCAGCATCTTCCAGCACAACCATCGCGTTGTTGCCGCCAAGTTCCAGTGCCGTTTCTTTTAAATGTTCCCCCGCCAGTTTACCGATCCCTTGTCCAACTTCTGTGGAACCCGTGAATGAAATTACTTTGGGAACCGGATGAGCGACAAAGTAATCCCCGATTTCACTGCCACTTCCCGCGACGACATTCAGCACGCCCTCAGGCAGACCGGCTTGTTCAAACAAATCGGCAATGAGCCAACCTGCCGTAATCGGAGTGTCTGATGCTGGTTTAATCACCACACCATTACCAAGGGCAATCGCTGGAGCTACAGATCGCAGGCATAGATGCAAAGGGAAGTTCCATGGCCCGATAACACCAATCACTCCCTTAGGCTCACGAACCACACGGTTCTCTTTGCCAGGGGTATTGGACGGGATGATCTCACCCTTCATACGATAAGGAAAAGATGCTACTTCATCCACAATGCGTTTAGCCGCTGCAAACTCCGCCTCCGATTTGATCCGGGTACTCCCGGATTCCGTGATCAACAGTTGAATGATCTCCTCTTTGCGCTCCGCCATCAGGGATGAAACTTTACGCAACACCTCTTCTTTCGCAGCGGGCAAAGACTTCGCCCATTCAATCGAATTTTTCTGAGCTGACTCATAAGCCTTATCTATGTCTTTCTTATTGGAAGAGCGCCATGTGGCAATAACTTCTCCCGTATAAGGATTGATATTCTCCATTGTTTTCTCACCGGAGCCATCTACCCAGCTGCCATTAATATATTGTTTCGTCCATGTTGTATGTTCAGTGTCCATTAAAGTCATGTGAATACGCCTCCTGATCAAGATTAAATGTCACACCTGCACAACGGTGTAATACATCATTAACCTTGTTCAGAATTACGCAAACGTGAAGACCTGAATTAGCTCTTCCATTCTTTAAGCTTAAGGGAAACAATACAACCCCCACTATTCTCTCAGCATCTGGACGTCTTTCAACAGTCGGGCAGGCTCTTCTCTCCAAAGAGGCTCAAGTCCTCCCATCCGTAGCCAACTTCGATCAGATCTTGACCACCAATGCGGAGGGACTGTGTCTGGACTGGAGTGCCTCCCATCTTTTCATAGAAGCGACAAGCTGAATTACGCTCCAAAGCCCATATGATCAAACGTTTCATATTGTGGGTCTGCAGATGATGAACGACATGTGTCGCGAGTTGCTGACCTATCCCCGTTTGTTGCACTTCCTTCAGCAAATATATAGCATACAACTCTCCATCATAAGGTAATTTGCCTTCACGCTCCTTACCCCCACAAGCAAATCCGACAATGTTCCCATCATCCTGTTCAGCTACCACCAGGATCTGATCCTTTTCGCTAGAACGAATGGTCTTCTCCCACTGGGACAATCTTGATTCTATAGTCAAATGATCCAAAAAATCGTCAGGCACAATTCCCCGATATGTTGTTTTCCAACTCTCCGTATGTACATGAGCTATCCCCTGCGCATCCCCTTCACGCGCTGGCCTGATCAGCATAGCTATCACTCGCTTTCTCTCGTAACTGCCGCAACTTTACCATATTATATGTTCTTCTTTCTATAATTCCAAATTCATCCACTGAACTACCTCTTATAAAAGTAAAATCCGGCCCTACGGCCGGATCGTTACTCTCGTGCCTACAGATACCTTGGAAGACAGATCCAGTACATCCGAGTTGTACATGCGTATACAACCGTGGGAGACAGATTTGCCAATAGACCAAGGCTCATTGGTTCCGTGTATGCCATAATGGGGAGCAGACAGCCCCATCCACAACACGCCAAATGGCCCACCTGGATTCGATTGTTTGTTAATAATAGTGAACTCCCCATTTGGAGTCTGCGTGAGCATCTTGCCGGTGGCCACAGGATAGCCCTTAATCACCTGATTGCCGTCCAGAAGATATAACATGTGGTCAGACAGATCTACAATAATCCTGTAATCTGGCATAATGACATCCCTCCTGACCTATCTTATGCAAGATACCGGATGATGCCCGCCTGATTTCAGGCTTCCTCCCACTCTTTCACACTACGGGAGTGCTTGGGTTTGCGACTATTGGCCGGTTTACTGGAAGCGGTACGCCTTCTGGATGCCACTTCTTCCTTGCGCTGCTGATATTGCAATTCCTTCTGCATTTTCAGATAATTATTCAATCTTTTTTCATCCAATGAACCATCCTGTATGGCTTCTTTCACTGCACATCCAGCTTCCCGTGTATGACTGCAATCCAGAAATCGGCACGTGGCGGCAAGTTCTTCAATTTCTCCAAACGCATGCGACAGCCCATCATTGCCCTCATCCCAGAGATTAAGCTCGCGCATTCCTGGAGTATCGATCAATACGGCTCCCTGTGGAAGTACAAACATCTCCCGGTGTGTTGTCGTATGTCTCCCACGGCTGTCTCCCTCGCGGACGGATTGTGTAAGCTGCACATCCTCACCCATCATCCAGTTCACCAGCGTAGACTTGCCACTGCCAGAAGATCCTGTGAGCGCAACAGTCAGCCCTGGCTGCAAATATCGTTCCAGTAAGGATTTACCTTGACCCTCCACTGCAGATATCGCAAGCACTTCAACGCCTGGAGCAATTCCCTCTACACTTCGGATCTGTTCTTCCACATTGTTGCACAGATCACTTTTGCTCAAGACAATGACTGGCCTTACGCCACCATTCCAAGCCATCAGCACGTATCTTTCGAGCCTTCTAAGGTTGAAATCATGATTAAGTGCTGCCACGATCAACAGTGTATCTACGTTTGCG
Source organism: Paenibacillus sp. FSL H8-0283 (assembly GCF_045040675.1). NCBI lineage: Bacteria > Bacillati > Bacillota > Bacilli > Caryophanales > Paenibacillaceae > Paenibacillus > Paenibacillus sp. FSL H8-0283. The sequence goes on along the minus strand of NZ_CP150295.1, from coordinate 2,648,216 downwards.
GCGATTAATTGTTCCTTGGTCACTGGACCTGCCGCCTGTCTCGATACCCTGCTCCGACGTGGCACCAGATTGTGAATAATTGCTTCTTCACCTGCCTGACCTGTAATGGCCACCCAATCTCCAACCGCTGGTGCCAAGCTGGTCTCCAGACTATCATGACGCATTCGGCCCGAAATTCTTCCCCAGCATTCGCCCTCTTCTGTAATCAAACGTTGCAGATGTCCATGGTCTGCGATAATTCTGGCTGGCTTTTTCTCCTGCTCTTCCATCCCTGTCTCTTGCCACAGTTCCTGCCACTTTGCAGACCAGCCGTACTTCTCAATATGGTTATCTAAAATAAAAATTCCTCCCAAAATAAGTTGTTTACTTCGTTCAAGCCGAGTGAACAATCATCTCCGGTTCAGATCAAAACAAAAAACCACGAGTAGAAATACCCCCGTGGCAATAAGTAGTTAGCCGAATCAAAGATCATCCCTTCTTGTAGATCTACCGGATAGAATACTTAACCCTCCGATATAAACAATTCAGGAACACCCTTTTATCGGCAAACAAAAAAGCCACGGGTGCGTCACCCGTGGCTTCATCTGAGCATGCGATACTTCACGTTACAATGGATACTGCTATCCAGCTAACGCAAAATTACATGCTTTGATCCGTTCCGGAGACGCTGTTCATATTCAAATTAACGTATACTGCATTTAAATTTGTCATAAACAATCGCCTCCCTTGTAGAATTATCCATTATGTTACACACTGAGCTTAACAGTTGTCAAGCCCAAACTTTTTTTTACCACCAGCTACTCTATTTAACCTGATCCCAGCGTGTCCACATTTCCTTCGGATTCAATTCATAGATATCCTCTTCCCGATACATGAACTGATGCATGATAAATTCCCGCCGAATCGTGGCAAAGTCTTCATGGTATTGCTTTATAAATGTATTGATTTCTTTTTCTGTATACTTCCGACCAAATTCAAGCTGCTCGACCAGATGACCAAGTACAATCAGTTTTTTCTTGTATTGAGCCGGAATCTGACGCAGTCGTCCATCTTTGGAGAAAAAATTTCTCATGACCGACGCTTTCAATGTTTCGTTCACATCACTCATATCCGTAACCTCCTCTCGATCAAAGATAAAATCAACCGAAGCCTGTGCATTCTCGCGGATAAACGAAGGATTGAGTGTGAAATACACTGTATTTTTCTCCCGTCGTTCCTTAATCAGCGCCGCCTCTCTCAGCTTGGATGCATGATGTGTCACGGTTGGCTGTGACAGATTCAGCCGCTCGGCAAGTGCCTGTCCGTGCAGTTCACCCTGTGCCAACAACAGCAGCATGCGAAGCCGGGTCGGGTCAGCCAACGCTTTATGATAAGCCACAATTTTCTCCAGCTGCATCATCGTTCATCTCGCTTTCAATTAGATATATATCTAATTCGATATTAGTCTTTTCTCCTCTACACGTCAACTCCTTTGGTTTCAAGTAAGCTTGTCTAATTAAACTCCACGCTTGAACTGGCATTGGCTCGTTATTTACGGTAGGATTATATTGCTTGAAATAAGGAGGATTAAGAACATGGAAGATGTCATTATTATCGGCGGAGGCCCATGCGGTCTGTCTGCTGCCATTGAATGTGAGCGGCTGGGACTGTCCGCTGTGATCGTTGAGAAATACAATATCGTTCAATCTATTTATCTGTATCCAACCCATATGCAGTTTTTCAGCACAGCCCCGCTGCTTGAGATCGGAAACGTTCCGTTCAGCACACCTAATGATAAACCGTTTCGTTATGAAGCACTTGCCTATTATCGCAGGGTAGCCGAACATTTTGGTCTGCGTGTTCATAACTATGAGGAAGCCCGTGAAATTAAACGCAAGGATGATGGTACGTTTGAGGTACATACGCTCAACCGCCGCGGGGAAGCCATCATACATGTTGGACGCAATGTAGTTGTAGCTACCGGTTATTTTGACCATCCTAACTATTTGGGCATCCCTGGAGAAGATAAAGATAAGGTAACCCACTACTTCCGGGAAGCCCACCCTTATACCCGTACACGTGTCGCCATTATTGGCGGAAGCAACTCAGCCGTGGATGCGGCCATGGAACTGGTTCGGGTCGGAGCACATATTGATATGGTTTATCGCGGTAGTGGTCTGTCCCAGCATATTAAACCATGGGTACGCCCGCTATTCGAGAGCATGGTGACAAAAGGTCATATCACACTCCACCTGGAATCACGCGTGAATGAAATACTCGATGATTCGATTCGTCTGATACACACGGATGGTTCCACTCGGGAACTGGATAATGACTTCGTACTGGCAATGACCGGTTTCCGTCCAGATCGTCAACTACTCACGTCGGTAGGTGTGGAGATGTCTGATGATATGGATAAACCTCTATATGATGCACAAACGATGGAAAGCAGCGTACCTGGTGTATATGTGGGCGGAGTCATCGCTTCGGGGCGTAATGCCAATGAAGTCTTTATTGAATCCGGACGCTGGCATGGACGTTACATTGCGGAACATATCGTTAGCAAACAACGTGGACAGACTGAAGGGAAATGAAAACAATGGATATGACTTCCCTGCTGTTGCTCGTATTTGCGGCTCTCGGGATTATCAGCAGCAACACACCTGTGACCGTAGCGATGGTATTTCTGTTGTTGCTACGAGTCCTGAACCTGAATCAGGCATTTCCATGGCTTGAAAAATACGGACTTACACTGGGCATTATCATTCTGACCATTGGCGTGATGGCACCTCTTGCCAGTGGCAAGATGAGTCTGCAGACGATCGGTGAGTCTTTCCTGCACTGGAAGTCACTGCTCGCTATTGGCGTAGGATTACTGGTGGCATATCTCGGAGGACGTGGCGCTACGTTGATGGGTACACAGCCAACTGTCGTTGCCGGGCTGTTAATCGGAACGGTACTTGGGGTTGCCCTGTTCAAGGGTGTACCTGTGGGTCCATTGATTGCGGCGGGAATTTTATCATTGCTGCTGGGCAAATCCTGATTCAAGTTGTGAAGGTTGTGACCTGACATGCTATGCAGATTGGCTGTATTTCCCACCGTTGTGTGATATACTTCTATTCATGCAAATTATGTACACGAGTCTACAGCAGAATAATCCATATTGTGGTTATGCTGTTGCATAAACGTATAGATTCACTTTGCAACTATTAATGGCGCAGGAGGATTAAGGAACCATGTCACGTCAGTTTATTACAGAAGCCGTGATGGTGGCCATTTACGGTCAATTGCTAGCGCCGCCCGCGCCTGTTGAATATATTGTTCCTTATACCACCATCCTTGAGCTATATGAATTCCAGACCAGTCCTGATCCCATGATGGATAACCCGGCAGATGATCAGCATGTGAAATCCAAAATCAATGAAATGATTTCTTATTTCGAGGAACCGCTGAATAAGAAAAAAATAGAGCGTGCGTTACTTGTTCCATGGGCCAAAAGCCCCTCCATTTTATTTGGTGACCAAGTATCCATTGCCATTATCAATGCAATAGATACGGCACAGTACGGGGAGTATTTCGATCCCATTGAGACCGAACTGCTGCTGACATCTCAGCGCCTGAGTATCCCGATTCTCACCGATCAGGTTGAACTGATTGCACGCATAATTGAGTCTGAATCACCTGTACAGGTATTTGATATTGATGATTTTGATTTTGCGATGGATGATGAACCACTGGATCAGGTGTAATTCATGCTCTGAGCACCAGAATCGGATTTTTAAAAAAATGACCTTGGCATCCACTTTATCGTGCATGCCAAGGTCATTTTTTTGCGGTCAACACTTATTTTATTCTGCAATATCCCGCGCTAACAGGATTCGGCTAATCTGATTCAGAGGTGGTAACGACTCCAGCGCAAAAAACTTCAGACCTGCATCACTATTTACACGCGACTCCACAAGGTCATCCTGAATGATCACTGTCCGAAACAGGGCAATGACATAATACTCTTCATCTCCGCTTGAATGCAGATGCCGAAGGTCAGGCCCCGAATAGAGACCTTCCAGTGTCATGGTATCAGCAGTCCAACCTGTCTCTTCCCATAACTCCCGATGTGCAGCATCTTCAATAGCCTCACCCGGGCGCATCTCACCTGCTGGCAACCGCCAGTGACCATGTTCAGCATGCTGAATCAGCAGTAATTCACCTTGTTCGTTCTCAGCCCGCACCGCCGCTTTTACAACAATATGAGAGCGTTTTGCGATATACTGGGCCAAATCTCGTGGTGGCAGATTCACTGCTTATCCCCTCCTCCTACTCGGAAGCCGGTGGCGACCTGTAATCCATCTATTGCTTAGACTTCCGTGTAACGATATTCGATATCCTGACCTTCATCAACGATATCCACATGCAGTTGGTGCCCTTTCAGATACCAATAATCGTGATCTTCCATAAAGAATTGAATCCCCGAAACTTCGGTTTGATCCGCAGGATGTCTTGGTTTCTCTACAGCAATACCTAGCGAAAATCCAGGGTGAAGACCTCCGCCAGAGCTATAACGTGCAAAAAATCGAATGCTGTCTCCCTCGTTCAAATTCAGCTCTTCCTTGTACCAGCGAGCAGCTTGATCGGATACATGTATGGTACTCATTTGGTGTCAGCTCCTTCTGTATATATATGTTCCATCATATCTCGACAGGGACTTGAATACAAACCCGAGTGACGACATAAAGACAAAATAAGTTGTGAAAAATGTTTGACAGATTGTAAAAGCCGGTGTTAAGATGCAAACATACGAGGTCTACATTGTATTTATTTCCAAAAAAAGAAAGGGTGATTACGGTGTTTAACAAATATATGATAGGTCAATTCAGTACACAACTAAATACCGGAGCACACCCGAAATCATTATTCCGTTCATAAGTCGGCATGACAGGCGATCTTTCATTAGAACCTCTGTGATGTATACTCACAATCGAACTTATATATGGTGACGGCTCTGTTCTCTGAGCCATGCTGCCGTATGATTATATGAAGACATACCGCCTGCGTGCGGTATGTCTTTTTTTGTGGGTACATTTCGGCATTCATGAACGGAATTTGCATTTCTCGGACATCGAAAGGAAGGGATAACACTTGTTCTCTGTACTTAAAAACCTGGCCTGGTTCTTCCGGCTGGAACGCAAACGATACCTAACCGGTGTCATTTTGCTTATTCTGGTGGGCATTGCCGAACTGCTGCCTCCTCGTCTTCTTGGTAATGCCATCGACGAGATTGTGCGCGGTTCCATTACCGGCACCTCACTTACGCGTTATATTTTGCTTATTCTAGGAACGGTCATCATTATCTATCTGGTTACATACGTTTGGATGCACAAACTGTTTGGTGGTGCCAATCTGGTGGAGCGGCTGCTTCGTTCACGCTTTATGGACCACTTGTTACGGATGACTCCTCCCTTTTTTGAGAAAAACAGAACAGGAGATCTGATGGCTCGGGCCACCAATGATCTTCGTTCCATTGCCACTACAGCAGGCTTCGGCATGCTGACCTTAACAGACTCTACAGCCTTTCTGGCCACCGTATTGTTCGCCATGGGTTTCCTGGTTAGTTGGAAACTGACCTTGGCGGCAATCCTGCCATTACCTTTTATCGCCATTGCCATGATGATCTATGGTAAAGCTGTACATCAACGTTACACCCTGGCACAGGATGCATTCGGAGATATGAACGACCAGGTGCTGGAATCCATCGCCGGGATTCGTGTCGTGCGTGCTTATGTGCAGGAACGTCTGGACGAGAAACGGTTCGCCGACGTGACCGAAGATGTGTATCGTAAAAATCTGGCTGTTGCCAGAATGGATGCCCTATTTGAACCCACCATCCGCCTCTTCGTTGGACTCAGTTATGTGATTGCACTTGCCTACGGCATATATCTTGTATTTCATAATGAAATTACCCTGGGGGATCTCGTATCGTTTAACATGTACCTGGGGATGATGATCTGGCCCATGTTTGCCATCGGCGAATTAATTAACCTGATGCAACGTGGTAGCGCTTCGCTTGATCGGGTCAACGAGACTTTATCAGTAGAACCTGCCGTACAAGATGTGGAGCAACCTGCTCACGTTACGAATCCGGAAGAAATTGCGATGCAGGATGTTACATTCCGTTACCCAAGTTCCACTGTCGACAATCTCAGTCATATCAGCTTTTCGCTACGACGGGGTCAAACATTGGGTGTTGTGGGTCGTACGGGTAGCGGTAAGTCTACTTTGCTCAAACAACTGCTTCATGAATACCCTGCCGGTTCGGGCACATTAAGCATCTCGGGTCATCCGATTCAGGATATCGCCAAAGATGACTTGCACAGCTGGATTGGGTACGTACCACAGGAACAAGTTCTGTTCTCCAAATCAGTTCGTCAAAACATTCAATTTGGTCAACCTGGGGCCAGTGATGAAGTCATCATGGAAGCCATTCGTACCGCCGCTTTTGACGGGGATCTGGGGACTTTGTCCGATGGACTGGATACACTCGTTGGTGAAAAAGGAATCTCTCTGTCCGGTGGACAGAAACAGCGGGTATCGCTGGCACGTGCCTTTATTGCTAATCCTGATATTCTGATCCTCGATGATGCCTTATCTGCTGTCGATGCACGTACTGAAGCCAAAATCATTGAAAATATACGCAACAAACGCTCGGGCAAAACCACGCTGATCTCGACTCATCGCCTGTCTGCTATTGAACATGCTGACCGAATCATCGTACTGGAGCACGGGAAAATTACGGAAGAAGGCACTCACCAGGAATTGTTAGCCATGAACGGCTGGTACCGTGAACAGTATGAACGGCAACAGGTCGAGTCCAATCTGTCCACGTAGGAGGTCAATTCATTGAAGTCTAATACAGGCAAAAGGCTGCTTGATTACGCCTTGAAAGCCAAAGGAACATTTATCGCTGCATTAATTATGCTTACCATTGGTGTTGCGGCCGAGCTTGCCGGGCCGTTCATCGCCAAATCCATGATCGATAATCACTTGCTCGCGATTGAGCAGCCTTTCTATGAGACAACAGCTTCTGATGAAGCCGCAGTCTACAACGGTAAGAATTACAAACGCGAAGGCTTGTTCGAACCGGATGAAAACAAAGGTTCCGAAGTGCGGGTATTACAAGCCGGCAGAAGTTTTTATTTTGTAAACGAACCGGTAAGCGCACCTGACGGGGACCGCACATATACGGATGGAACCCTCACGGTTACACGCGCAGGTGAGGTAACAGGCCAATATGCGGCAACACCCCTGTCCGCTGGTGAACTGTTTGCTTTTTACAAACCGGAGATGCCCAGCATCTATCAATTAATTGTGTATTACATGATCTTCCTCGTGATCTCGGTCATTATGGAGTTTGGTAAAACTTTCTGGCTGCAATCCTCGGCCAACAAGGTCATTCAAAGACTGCGTAACGATGTGTATGCCCATATTCAGCGACTGCCGGTGCACTTTTTTGATAACCTGCCCGCAGGTAAAGTTGTATCTCGGGTCACAAACGATACAGAAGCCGTAAAAGATCTGTTCGTTGCTGTTCTTTCGAACTTTTTCTCAGGAATCATCACGATTACAGGTGTGTATGTTGCACTCTTCCTGCTTGATGTTCGCCTGGGTCTAATCTCATTATTCGTTGTGCCGATGCTCATTACATGGATTGTGCTCTATCGCAAATTCGCTACTCGCTACAACACGATCATTCGATCCCGACTGAGTGAGATCAATGCAATCATTAACGAGTCCATTCAGGGGATGTCCATTATCCGCGTATTCCGCCATCAGAAACAAACCAAACAGGAATTCGAAGATCTGAATGATGACTATATGAAACACCAGAACAAAATGCTGAACCTGAATGCCTTCACCTCACACAACCTGGTTAACGTATTACGGAATATCGCCTTTGCGGTTGTCCTGTGGTACTTCGGTTCCAGTGTGCTGGATGGCACAAGTATTATCTCATTAGGTGTTCTGTATGCCTTCGTTGATGTCCTGGGCCGCTTGTTCCAGCCGATTACCGGCATGGTGAATCAACTCGCCAACCTGGACTCCTCCCTCGTATCCGCTGGTCGCGTCTTTGAGCTGATGGATGAAAAGGGAGAAGCTGTAACCGATGGCTCCATGCCAAGATACAAGGGGAATGTTGTTTTCGACGATGTATCCTTTGCCTATAAAAAAGATTACGTGCTTCACAATATCTCATTCAAAGCATCCCAAGGTCAGACGGTCGCTCTGGTCGGTCATACCGGTTCGGGTAAAAGCTCAATTATCAACCTGCTATTCCGGTTCTATGACCCGCAAAAAGGCAAGATCACGATTGACGGTCAGAATGTCAAAGATCTGCCTAAACAGTGGATTCGCGAACATATGGGGATTGTATTGCAGGACCCGTATCTGTTCACAGGCACCATTGCTTCCAACGTCAGTCTCGGCGATGAGAAGATCTCCCGTGAACGAATTGAACAGGCGCTGCGTGATGTAGGCGCTGAACGTATCCTGGCTCATTTGCCTCAAGGCTTTGACGAACCCGTCATCGAAAAAGGAAGCACATTGTCTGCTGGACAGCGTCAGTTGATCTCCTTTGCTCGTGCACTGGCGTTTGATCCGGCCATCCTCATTTTGGATGAAGCGACAGCCAATATCGATACGGAAACAGAAGCTTTGATTCAGAACGCACTCGAAGTCCTCAAAAAAGGACGTACCACCTTCATCATTGCTCACCGTCTGTCCACTATTCGTTCGGCAGATCAGATTCTGGTTTTGCATCGCGGGCGTATCGTTGAGCAAGGTGCACATGATGAACTGATGGAGCTTAAAGGCCGCTATTATAAAATGTATCAGCTCCAGCAAGGTGCGCAAGCAGCAGCGAGTGCAACCAGCGAGAATCCGTCGGGTGAGATCATTCCAACCTCAACCTCCTTTGCCGGAGGCAATGCATAACAGAGTAAAACAGATAGCTCTTTAAGTAACCAATCAAAATGATGTACTCGAGGGCAAAACAAAAACCGATCTACACAGCTACCTCAGGGTTTGCGGTGTAGATCGGTTTTTTTGTATTTTCATCTGAAGGCATGTTCGGTTACTGTTTATTTCGGCCAGACAAAAAAAACAATCCGCGTGCAACCTCATGGCTGCTGCGGATTGTCTATCCATCCTTTGATCGTATATCCCATGTACATCACGGTCTCTCTTGCGAGAAAAGGAAACTTGCTGCGCCAGGTTCGATAAGCCGTTGTTCGTGTCGGAGAAGGTACGGCATCCATACCCAGTCCGAGAGCCAGCTTCATGGCCCGTTTCATATGTAATGGATCACTCACAATCGTATAGGTTTGATAACCGGCCTGTTCACCAATTGGAATTGAATTGATCAGATTCTCCTCGGTAATTCTGGATTTGGTCTCGATGCGAATGTCCGCAGGATCTACTCCATGTGCAATGGCATACTTCTGACCCACTTCAGCTTCCGTATGTTCTCCATCATCACCTGATCCACCTGTGAAAAGCAGATTACGAACGGTACCCTGACGGTATAACTCAATCCCGTGTTCAATACGTTCGCGAAATACAGGTGAAGGGTTATCCCCCGCCACGGCTGCGCCCAGAATGATTGCTGCATCCGATATCCTGGATGAATCCTCATCCGTATATGTAGATATACGGATTGCGGTAACCACAGTCCACAGGATTCCAACCAACACTACAGCCAGAACCGTCTTTAATATCCAGCGTTTCGTTATCCGTTTGCTTGTCATTCATCCTCTTCCAAAGCCCTTGCTTGCATACTCTCGGTATGCATCCGCTCCAGCGTTTGCAGAGCTGCTGCGGATTCGGCATCCAGACCAAGCTCTGCGATCCAGGCACCCGTATATTGCTGAAGACGGATCTCCAACTCCTGTGCACGGTCTTTGAAATCCTCCAATTCCTTAATCATGCGTGATCGTCCTTCCGGACTGAATGTCTCGTGAATTCGTTCCTTGAAATAATGATGTACGATACGGTTACGTTGCTGCCATAACTCATTCAATTGAAGAGTCTCTTCCTCGGAGAATGTAAAATGATGGCGCACTTCGTGAATGAGCTGCCCCAGTGAACTGCTCATCTTTCGTTCGTACAGATCTTCCAGATCCTCTTCAGACACGGCTTCGCCCTGAGACATTTTCATTAATAAAATCAGATTGACCAGCTGCTGTTCAAGCGCCTGCCCGTAGTACACTGCCAATCCGTAATAGGCAAACAATTCCCTGGAGTGTTCGCTGTCCAGCATGTCACCATTCTGGATATCTGTATTTTGCATATGCGAGCGCCCCCTTCAACCGTACAATGTTAACCATTCCATGTCCCTCTATCCTAACCAAACCAAGAGCAACATTCAAGTTATCGGGAAGCGCGTCTTCTAACTCCGCAGATCTCTTCTTCCGGACAGCCACACATGGATGATTAGTAACCCTAATGCATAGAGCACAGTCCACAGCATAACCGAAACAAAAGAGTCCATCTTTGATTCATCAAATAACATCATCTCACGAACCAGATAAAAAGCTGGCGGAAGAATGCGGCCAAGCCATTCTAACGATTCAGGCAAACGTTCACTTAAGGAACCTTGGATAAACGATAGTAATAATACAATAATGAGAGCAGGCATACTTCGACTAAGCAAGGGAATGTACGATTTTTGAAAAAATACACTGATGCCCAATCCCAGCAACGATAACCCCAGATGTCCTAACCAAGTCATCATCCACTCCTCACCTGTAGGTTGTTTCTCGAACATTCCCGCGAACACGGGATACAGCACAGTGATTACGGTGAGCATGAATTGCATTATCCAGGCACAGATGAGTTGACTTGTTACAACCTTACGCCTGCTTCCTGTATGAAGGACAAGTAATTGACACTGCTTAGCAGGTTCGGTATTCATCACCATTACTCCGAGCCAAGCAGCTGCCAGAAATAACAGCATAGCCGTAACACTGTAACTGTCCGCAATAGGGTTGGGTTTGTAGGAATAGATCAGCAGCATGGCGATGATATAAAAGATAACCGGTGCAAAATATTTCTGTGAGCGAATGTGATGCCTTAACAAATATCGGGTCAGATAGATCATTTGACTTCTCCCCCCGCATCATCCATGGAAGAGCTTAAGTCCACAGATTCTGTGACACCTTCACGACTCGCATGTACAGCTGGATGTTGTCCTTCCAGCAGACTTTCCATATGTAATTGACTCTCTTCCTGTTGTACAGACACAACCGAACCTCCGGATGCCAGGATCATTCTGAGGACATCATCTGTTGATTGTTGAACTACTTTCCAATCCCACAACCAAGCATTGGAAATCTCCGAGCTTGTATTACAAACTAAAGACAGTACTCCCGGTTGTTGTATATCGGATAGATCGTTAGCCAGATCCTCTCCAGCTTCCATCAGACTTTGAATACGTACAACGGGTTCGCCAGCTTGAAGTATATCTTCACGACTCCAGTAGCGGAGCACGCCGCCTTTTTTCAACACAATCACCTGGTCTGCCAAACGTTCAATAAGCAACGGTTCATGACAAGCTGTAACGATGGATGTCCCTTCATCCTTCCATTGCCCCAACAAGGATACAATGCCCTCTTGAGCTGGAATATCCAAGCCTGACAACGGTTCATCCAGCAACAAAAGTCCACCCGGTCCAGGTAACAGGGCCTGAATCAAATTCACTTTTTGCAGTGTGCCCTTCGATAATAAGGGTAACTTCTGATCGATCGCGGTATCCAGATATAAAAGTTCACTAAGTTCTCTAATCCGCTCACGCAGTACTTCGGGGCGAATGCCCCGAATCCGACCCATGTCCCACAAATACTCTCCAGAGGTAAAGGGCAAACGTGGCAGGCCATCTACTGCATACCCATCAGAACCCTTCATTGTGCGCTGGATCGATCCTGTATCGGGTAACAAAATACCTGCCAACATACGTAGCAACGTACTTTTGCCAGAACCGTTTCTGCCAATAAGTACAGCACATTCTCCCTGCTTCACTTCCAGATTAATTTCATCAAGTACTTGAGCATTACCTAATCGCTTGCTCACTCGTTGAAGCAACATACCTCGACCTAATGAGTCTCGTAAATCTTGATCGGCTTTTTTGAAAAGTCCACGTGTACTCCTTATCACCTGGGATCACATCCGCTCTGGAGCTTGCACACCTAGCAAATGTAAACTGTACGCGAGGCGTTCGGCAGTCCGTTTGGCCAATGCCACTCTGAAGGATCTTACATCAGATGACGCATCCGCAATGCGTTCGGCGTGATAGAAACGGTTGAATGCTTGAGCGACATCTATAGTATATTTGGCAATGACCGAAGGCTCATTCCGATGAATCGCTTTTTCCAAATACTCGGGATAATCACCAAGCAGTTTCAGCAATGCCCATGAGGTATCTCCGATAGGGGATAGAGTGGTTACTGTGTTATTCTCACCTTCCGCAAGGTTGGGTTTAGTCAAAGGGTTTTCATTTTCCACGCGGATCGCCTCTTCTGCCTTGGCAAGCACACTTTGAATCCGGGCATGGGTATACTGCACATAAGGTCCGGTCTCTCCTTCAAAACTCACCGCATCCTCCAAGGAGAAGTCCACATCGTTTAACCGACTATTACGCAGATCACCGAAGACAATGGCACCTACACCAACAGCCTCAGCCACCTTCTGAGGGTTCTCCAGATTCGGGTTTTTCTCCTGAATAATCTGCAAAGCACGAGCGACTGCCTCATCCAACACTTCCTGCAAAAAGACGACTTTACCGCGGCGGGTAGACATTTTCCGTCCCTCAAAACGCATTAATCCAAACGGGATATGTTCACACTTCGCAGACCATTCATGACCCATCCGGGATAGGACCGCAAATACCTGCCGGAAATGTAACTTCTGCTCGCCTCCGACCACGTATAACAACCGATCTGCCTTCATCACCTCATGACGATAGACTGCCGTAGCTAAATCCCGAGTAGGATAAATTGTTGTTCCATCTTTTTTGATAATCAGGCACGGGGGCATGTTCTCATCTTCCAGACGTACCACGAGTGCTCCATCACTCTCTTCAAGTAAACCTTTTTCCTTCAGTTCTTCAACCACTGCACCCATCTTGTCATTGTAAAAGCTTTCTCCCAGCGTATGGTCGAACTGTACATTCAGACGTTCATACATCCGGTTGAATTCCTTCATGCTCACTTCCACAAAGAACGCCCATAACCGCTGTGCTTCATCATCCCCTTGCTCCAGCTTGCGGAACCAGTCGCGTGCCTCAATCTCAAGTGAAGGATCGTTCTCCGCCTCATCGTGGAAGCGCACATACAGTTCCAGTGACGTACGGATCGGGTCTGCCTGCAACGCTTCATCATTGCCCCACCGTTTGTACGCTGCGATCTGCTTGCCAAACTGGGTTCCCCAGTCTCCCAAGTGATTTACACTTACGGAGGTATAACCCGCTTCGTTATACAGCCGATACAGTGCTGCACCGATTACAGTAGAACGCAAATGTCCAATTCCGAAGGGTTTTGCGATGTTAGGGGAAGACATATCAATTACAACACGTGAACCTTGACCAAGCTGAAGCTTACCAAATGCCGCATTCCCCAGTTCTTTCAGCAGATTCGGCGCGAGCTTCTCCCGATTGAAACGGATATTTACATACGGCCCGGCGGGAGTCGCTTCAATTCCAGATGCCTGCAATCCCGTTGCGAGCTCGGTCGCAATGACTGCCGGTGCTTTTTTTAATGACTTCGCTAATACAAAACAAGGGAATGCTGCATCACCCATCTCCGCCTGTGGTGGGACTTCCAGTAATCTCAGAACCTCTTCTTCATTCAAACCCGTTAAAGGGGTAATATCGGCCGCAGCCTGCTTCATCAACATGTCAAACACTCCTTATTCATTCATTATTGGCTGAAATTAAACACAAAAAAGCTCTCGTCTCTAAATAAGAGACGAGAGCTGAATTAACAGTTCCCGCGGTACCACTCTAGGTGAACAGGCTACTCCTAATATGCATCAACATGCATACCAGTAAAACTGTTCCGCTCCATGCGTATAACGGTCGCAAGCCGGGTTACCCTCAGACAGATATGGTCTATCCCGATCGGGATACGTACATCTTTTCGGATAACCATCTCACGGGTGCGGTTCACTCAGGTCATGTCATACCGGCTTCCACCTCTCCCGGCTCGCTGTCATGTATGGATCTGGCTACTCTCCCGATCATTGATATTCTTCGTTTCAATTCATTGCCATCATTATACATACCATGATCAGACTTGGCAACCTGCATTAAAAATCCCCTACTGAAAGGCAACACATAGGCACATCGTCTCAGATGCTTGTGTTCACTGCCTTCCCTTAGGGGACAACGGTCATTATCGGTTTGGTTATATATTCCAGTGAAATAATATTTACGCTACTGCTGCCATCAACCGGCAAGCTTCTGCACATCTGCGGCAAGCCTCTGCACATGCTTGGCAGTGATCATGGTGGTGTTTGCCACACTCAGCGGCGCAAGCTTCACAAGCTTTCACACACAATTCGCATATTTCAGCAATGAAATCACTTCCACGTGTCATCGCTTGTGCAGCAAAACTGCAGATCTCCGCACATTCCCGATTCAAACGAATGCAATCACGCAACATCGCCAGATCATATTCTTTCAGACTCGATATGTAACATACGTTGCATGCATTCATGCACTCCAGGCAAGCATCGATACATTGTTGATATTGTTGTTGTGTCATTTAAAGTTACCTCCCAGGCAAAGTTTGCTATGCATCTTAATACCCAGTTCGGAGGAATATTGAATCATCTAACCTACTTTATCGCTTCCAATTCCAGTAATTGGTCACGAATGACAGTTTGGTCAAAATGTTCACCTATAAACACAGCAACATTAGGGACCTCTCCCTGAGGTGTGATCTTCATGTAATCCGATTCACGGTAGGCATACTGGAACCAGAAACGGCTCGCCGTGTCACTAAACGATAAGATGCCTTTTGCTCGATACACGTCCCGTGGCAAAGCAGATACAAATTGTTCAAACGCCTCACTGTTCACCGGATGACTGAAATAATGTGTATACACCATAACATGTTCGTGTGAGGCATGAGGAGCAGAATGCTCGTGTCCGTGGTCATGACTATAGCTATGAGATGCGTCAGTATTCGTAGCATCGCCTTGGACTGTATGATCTGTATGCTCATGTCCATGATTGCAGCCATGTGTACCACAGGTTTCCGTATGCACATGATGCTCTTGGTGAGCCGGCTTGCCTGCTTCAGAAGCTGAATCACGTACATGCACGTCTGCCCCGCTGCGAAGCAGCAGATCCATCTCCACCTCACATTTCACTGTAGGAATTACAGGTGCGAAGCCATTCCATTTTGCCAAAAGCTGCTCCAGATCCTTCAGTTCCTGTGCACTCACCCGATCCGTTTTATTCAAGAGAAGCACAGACGCACAACGAATCTGCTCCTGCATTAGCTTGAAGGTCTGCCCCTTCTGCTCCTGATACAGACCAGATAGATGTGCTGCATCCACAACGGTAATGAGACTTTTCAGTTCCAATCGCATGTAAAGTGAAGTCTCTGTTACTGCATCCAGAATCTCCATTGGATTCGCCGCACCGGTTGCTTCAATGATGATCACATCAGGTGATTCCTCCTGAACGAGATCGGCAAGTTGCAATCCCAAGTCACCACGTACGGTACAACAGATGCATCCACCTAACATCTCTGTCATCGGAACGGTGGAATCCACAATCTGACCATCAAGATTGACTTCGCCTAACTCATTCATAACCACTGCGGGGCGCAAACCCTGCTGTTGCCAATGTTCAATCAACTGAACAAGCAGTGTTGTTTTGCCACTCCCCAAAAAACCTGACAGTATATATACAGGTATGGATTGTTCTTTTATAATCGTTTCATTCATGCGTATACACCTCTCTGATTGTCCTTCTTGTAACCTAGTCTATCTATATCTAGCGAGTGTACACCATCCCGCATTCGTTGTGCAATAACGTTCAACTCTTCCCCAGTACATTGCCTGATTCTAACGGATGGTCTATGCTATGAGGACATGTTGATTGAAGGAGGAAGTTTCATGACTAATTCAGTGGAACAACATCGCCAGGAAGCCCCTGACACGGTATCGTGCATGATTGTTACAGTGTCTGACACACGTACTAAAGACACCGATACCAGTGGCCAGCTCATGCACCAGCTTATGAATGAAGCGGGTTATCAGATTGTTGAATACATCATCACACCAGATGAAACGGAGAACATTCGAAGCATCCTGCAAGATGCAGCTGTTCGTGATGATATTGAAGCCGTGCTGCTGAGCGGCGGTACAGGGATTGCACCCCGAGATACAACTTATGAAGCAGTATCCTCACTACTCGACAAGGAACTCCCGGGCTTTGGTGAGATCTTCCGTTTTCTCAGTTACACTGAAGATATCGGTTCCGCTGCCATCCTGAGCAGAGCCGTCGCTGGAACGATTGGACGCACAGCCGTATTCTCCATGCCGGGTTCCAAAGGAGCTGTCAAATTGGCCATGGAAAAACTCATTCTGCCCGAGTTGCGGCATGTCATGCGTGAAATATATAAACCCGTCTGAAAGATCAGACGGGTTTTTCGGGTTTATTTTCAGCTGTACGGTAAGGATTGAAAGTTTTCTGTGCTCCCATCTTCTCTTACCTTAGTTGCCCCAACACATGTTGGAACACCTGCATAACATCCTGTTCATACTTGTCCTTTTCCCCACCGGAAGCTGTATAAACGAGTGAGACGTACCCTTTGCTACGAATCGTTGTCCGGCCAAGCGCATTCTCCAAGACAGCCTCATCACGATTCTCACTATACATTTGTTTCATGCTGGCCGCCCGGGTTGTCGCATCACTGAAAATATGGACTTTCACGATGTGTCTGCCACTTCCATTCAACAAATACATATAAGAGATCCCGCCATGGTCGTCATCGGCAGACATGTTATTCATAAGTTGAATGCCTTTTGCTTCAAAACTCTTACTGATCTCACTCACCAATTCACCGTTTAATCCGTGTCCTTGACTCTGTGCCCGCACATTTCCTTCATCTGTCGCTTCGCGGGTGTAGACCTTCCGCTCCTGTTCAATGGATGATGCCGAACAAGCCACCAGGGACCAGACACTCGTGATCAACACGCCACTTACAAGTACCGACTTCATTGTTCTTCCAACCAGACTTCGGCCTTTTCTACCAAACCACATGCCAATCCTTCCTTTCCAGCCACGTGTACTGTGACCCAATCAGGTAGAATTAGCATGTCTAAGGACTTAGAATCTTATGCGGATGGCAGATCTGATATTGTATTGACCACCGTACGACCTACTGCACCACCTTGGAGTATCGTCTCTAGCGTATGAGACAATTGATCTAGAGAAATCTCCCGGATTCCCAGTTCCAGCGCGCGCTCCGGTTTCCATTCTCCGCCGAGCAGTTTCCACAATCGTTCCCGACGTTCCATCGGACAATATACAGAGTCTATACCAATAAGCTGGATGCCACGCAAAATAAACGGAAGTACCGTGGATTCAAAAGCAGTGCCTCCAGTTAACCCGGATACCGCTACCGCACCTCCGTATTGAATCTGTTTTAATCGCTCCGCAAGAGCCGGTCCTCCTGTTGGATCAACAACTCCCGCCCATAGCTGTTTCCCCATCGCTCCTTTAGCTGGAGTATCAGCTTCTTCACGAGTAATGACCTCTGAGGCTCCCAAGTTTCTAAGCAATGGCTCCTCCTGCTCCTTCTTGCCTGTGCTGGCTGTTACTTCAAAGCCAAGCTTCGCCAGAATCGCTACTGCCATACTGCCAACACCACCCGTTGCACCCGTAACCAGAACCTTGCCCATCTCCGGTGTCACTCCAGCCTGTAACAGCGCATCTACCGAAAGTGCAGCCGTAAATCCTGCGGTTCCAATTGCCATGGCCTCTTTCTCACTGAGACCTGGTGGCAGAGGTACCAGCCATTCACTGCGCAGACGCGCATACTCGCTGTACCCTCCGTAATGGGATACGCCAGGTTCAAATCCTGTACTGATCACCCGATCTCCTGGTGCAAAACGTCCACTGACCGACTCTTCTACCGTTCCGGCCAGATCAATTCCCGGTACCATCGGGTACTCACGAACGACACCGCCTTTGTCAAGGGTAGCGAGTCCGTCTTTATAATTGACACTGGAATACTGCACCTGTACCGTTACATCTCCATTTGGCAGATCTTCCTTCTTCAATTGCTCTATAGCAGCTTTCACTCCGCCCTGTTCTTCTTTACGGACAACATATGCGTTAAAATGGTTTTTCATCTATAGCCACTCCTCTTTTGGATTTTATATATTTTTCCATTAAGCACATGAATTGTTCGCATTCAGGCTTAACGGCTCCGTTTACCTATGGAATCCTTCAAATATTGATGATCAAACTCTGTCTCTCCTGAGCGTCAACAGATAGATTAGTGGACCCACAATAGGGATGATGCCTGCCGCGGTCCAAGCTGCTGAACGTCGACTCACTTTAGTATCCCTGTATATCGCAATCATGGAAAGTAAGGTCAGCAGTACAAAATCAATCGTCATGATATGTACAAAGGCAGATTGATTGAATGCTTCCATATATACAGCCGGATGACCTTGCGTCACGGCATAGAATGTTGCCCCCAGCGTTAACAGCAGAAGGACGACATGCGTCAGTTTGTGGGCTGCTACCCGTCCAATTCCCGACTCCCGCTGATGACCAAAATGTAAGTTTGCGTAACCCGAAGCTCTATTTGCGGATGATGACCATGCATAATAGGGAAGCAGGGCAAAAGCACCCAGTCCAAAAGAAAGTATGACAAAAGGCCAAGCCGGTACACGGCCACCTCGTTCTTTCACAGATGTTCTTAACAGCATACAGACATAAACTGCCGGGAAAATACCTAACCACGAAAATACCGTAAGTAACCAAGGCTCTTTGCTTTGCAGGGTGATCAGTTCTTTGAATATCGGATCACTTCCAGGTGACTGCCCTGGTGCCAACAACACTGCATAGGCAATAAAAGCGATCCAGACCAGTCCTAATATCCATCTCATGTCTGCACCTCCTCTTACTTTCATCCCCTACAGCTGCGGGATTGAAACAATGCGATGCAGAATTTGGCGTCTCGTGCGCTTTCCCAAGAAATAATTACTGCTTTTCCCCTACAACCTCTTGAATTGGGCATGACTATTTCCAGTATAGCCTGCTACCTTGGCAGTCTGTCCATGAGATTTCTTACATCACTGGTCCACCTCATCGGGATCATATAAGAATAACGTCTATCAACTATCGACGTACTTTCACAGAAGACAGAACGCGTATAGCGGAAATTTTGCTTGCAATCATCGAATCGTTCAACTCCGCTAAGAACGTATACATTCTATAGGCAGCAAAAAGGCATAAGCCAGTATACCTCACTGGTTATGCCTCTCTGTAATTCTTATGTGTGAATTATTCCTCTGTGGATTTCACATGTTCCGCAATGAGCTTCTGCTTCATATTCCATGCCGCAGGGCTGATGTTCACACGGTAGATCTCCGGGTTGAGCTTCCGTTGGTATTCAGGCCAGAAGAGGTTCATCTGTTCCCGGTGATACGCACGAATCTCATCCAGATTAGGCAGTTCATACACTTTACGTCCATTCACAAAGATTGGCTCCAGCATATTGACTGCTTCGTAGCGGGTAACCGTCTTTTTCAGGTAAGGGTGTAGCGGGTTGAACAGCTTGAGCGGTCCGCCCTGTAGCGGCTGCTCTTCCTCTGGATAGCAGATATAATCTGCAATCGCTTTGCCATGTTTCGGATCAATGATCCGGAACACTTCCTTTTTACCTGGAGTGGACACCTTTTCAGGATTGGCAGATATTTTGATCGTAGGCAACATGGCACCGTCCACTTCACGCTCCACCAATTTGTACACTCCACCCAAAGATGGCTGGTCAGAAGCGGTAATCAACTGTGTACCAACACCCCATGTATCAATCCGTGCTCCTTGAGCCTTCAGGTTGAAAATCGTATTTTCATCCAAATCATTGGATGCTACAATTTTCACATAATCCAGCCCAGCCTCATCCAACATCTGACGTGCCTGAATCGACAAGTACGCTAGGTCACCACTGTCGAGACGAATCGCATTCATCTTTTTGCCTTGGCTCTCCAACTTCTTGGCTGTTTTGATGGCGTGAGGTACTCCACTGTTCAATGTGTCAAAGGTATCAACCAACAGTGTAACCTGATCAGGCAACACTTTGGCATACACGTCAAAGGCCTCCTGTTCGCTCATAAAGCTCTGTACCCAGGAATGGGCATGTGTACCTGCTGTTGGGATCCCAAAGCGCTCTCCGGCCAGCATATTAGACGTTGCATCGAAGCCTGCTACATACGAGGCACGTGCGCCCCAGATGGCAGCATCCGCTTCCTGCGCACGCCGTGTGCCGAATTCGAGCAACGTATCCTGTTGTGCTACCTGTTTGATCCGCGAAGCCTTGGTTGCAATCAACGTCTGATAATTCATGAAGTTAAGTATCGCCGTCTCCACCAATTGAGTCTCCATAATGGAGCCTTCTACCCGAATGAGCGGTTCGTCAGGGAAAACAATTGCACCCTCCTTCATGGAATGAATCGTCCCCTGAAATGAAAACTGGAGCAACTCTTCCAGAAAGACCGGATCGTAATTTTCCTCTTGTTTGGATAAAAATTTGATGTCGTCCATCGTAAACCGAAGCTGGCTGATATAGTTCACAATACGTTCCAATCCGGCAAATACCGCATATCCGTTACCAAAAGGAAGTTTACGGAAATAGGCTTCAAATACCGCCTTCCGCTTGTGAGTACCATTCACCCAATGGGCGTACATCATATTGATCTGATATTTATCCGTATGTAAAGCCAGGCTAGTTGTCTGCATTTGTCTCATCCTCTCTGACTTCCGCTCGTGCCCCCAGATTTCATCTGTGAACACGGGTTAACATATGGAGACTCATTCTTCATGATTCTGTTCATCCGTATTAAACAAACAAGTCTCCCGTAAAAAACTCTATACACCATTCACCACATTCATCCGGTTCCTAACATGGAGTCAACCAAACATGACTATGGAGTAAATTAAGCCAAGACTGTCTCGCTCGCCTTAACCACCGAAGCACCAAGGCTGGAACGAAAATGTCCAAGTGCCCACTCATGCCCTGCCGGATTGAAGCTGGCAACGGCATCTTCGTATACCGTAATATGAAAACCTTTATTGTAAGCGTCCACTGCGGTATGCAATATGCAAATATCCGTGCATACCCCAATCAGTGCAATATCCGTAATACCACGTGCACGCAGTCTGAGTTCCAGATCGGTCCCACAGAATGCACTATATCTCGTCTTATCCATCCACTGTATATCTGTTTTCCGTTCTTCCATCACTTGGGCAAGACGACCATATAACTGTCTTCCCTCCGTATTTCTGATGTTATGAGGTGGGAAAAGTACAGTCTCCGGGTGATACGGATCATTCTCTTCGTGCAGATCCACAGCCATGATTACCTCATGTTTGTTCTTACAATAGGCCTCGGTTACAGCTGCAATCGTCTCTTCGATCTCTACTGCTGGCTGACCTACAGGCAAAGAACCTGTCACAAAATCCTTCGTAAAATCAATGACAATCAGTGCTTTCATCGTCAACACTCCCTTAGCCCAGAAATGGTTGATCCTGATTCAATCAGATTGACACATCTACACCTTATTACGTGTAGATGGACAGGCGTGGTACGAGTTCTGTAAAACGATATAACTGCGCCGGACGCTGCGAGTACTGGTTGGAACTCACCAGGTTCCCCTCTTCATCTCTTACTTCTTCCACAATGCCTTTACGGCTGCGGGTTGACGTAATCTTGCGAATGAAGTTTGGTTCTTCAAAATCCGGTACAACACTTTGAATAACCTGATATAATTCACTTAATGTAAAATCACGTGGCAGGAACTGACGAGCAATCGTCGTTTCCAGCATCTGCTGTTGAATACGTCGATAAGCATCTTCAATGATTGTTCTGTGATCAAAGGCCAGTTCCAGTTCTTGTAGCGCCTCCTGAATCGTGAACAACCCAACATCCTCAGCATCATCTGCCGCTTGGCGTTGATCCAGCATCCATTCTTCTACAAGCGCGAAAAATGCGTGTGAGATAATCCAGCCCCTCGGGTCACGACCCGGCTGACTGTATACATTCAAGTATTCCAGATGTCCACCGTCTACACCTGTCTCTTCCATCAACTCACGCTTAGCTGCACCGTAGATGGATTCATTCTCCTGACAAAATCCACCGGGTAATGCCCATCTACCTGCAAAAGGCCAGCCTTTGCGCTTGATCAGCATCACTTTCAGTTCCCGAATGGGAAGTGTCTTCGTCACCGTCTTGCGCTCCCGCTTGGTTAAGGTGAACATAACGATATCCGCAGGAACACCATCGGGGGTACGATATTTTTGGGAACTATAAGCACGTGCTGCTTGTTCGTCGCTCTCTGCATTGAAGTGTTCGTAGTTTTCGCTCATGGGCACCACCGACTATTTTCATTTTGATAATTTCATTATGACATAATAATATCTTTTGTCAACCGCAGGATTCATGCATTACGTTCTCGGGCGTGCTATGCGGAATGTCGCCGTAGCCATACATCCCAACGTGCCCGATGCATCACGAACCTCCGATTGAGTCGTAACACTGCGTCCTGCTTGATGCAGTACCGTAGCTGTCACCGTTAATTCCCCTTGTTTCATGGGTGCAAGAAAATGTACGTTCAGATTTGTTGTCACACAGCCGTCTACTTCCATTGCTGCTGTTGCAACCATACCCATCGCCTGGTCCATCAGTGAAGTCAATACACCCCCATGAATAATCCCCATGGAGTTGGTATGATGTTCGCCTGCTGTCAACGCAATCTGTACTTCTTTTCCGTCTCCTTTAATATAACGACAGCCGAGAAATCCCCAGAATCGTCCGTCTCCGTCTTCCACCATTTTGTCCAAAATACTCATTATTCATTTCTCCTTTATTCACTGTACGTATCAAGCTCTCTTGATGTCATGTGCCTTTATCATTAAAAATCAGCCGCGCCACACAAAATAACCCCACAGCGTGGAGCTTTGCTTGGAATTATATTCCGAGTACTTGGCGATAGCCACTCCACATTAACGGTTATGTAATGTCAAAAAAGGCGCGGACAGCGTCCGCACCCTTCCGTCATTTAACCGCAACTGGTCGGAGGTGAATCCGTTCCAGCCTCCACGTTTACTTTTTCAGAAACCGTATCCCGGATTACAGAGATCACTAGTTGAAGCAAGTAGTTGATGTCGCTCTGGCTCTGCTGGAATTCCGTAACCAATGGAATACTGTCCAGTTCGCTTTGCAGATCTTCAATTTCCTGTTCAATTTTGCTGACCATCTCCACATTTTTGAAGCTTTCAAAAGCAACAATCTCTTTTTGTTTTTTCTTGATCGTTGCAATCAACTGCTGGATGCGCTCATGATCCCGAATTTTGGTTTCAGCCTGTTGAAACTGTCTAACTTCCTCACTCGTTCCGAGCATATCAGCCAATTCTTTGGCTTTTCCCATAATGTCGTCGCGTATGACCAGATTGCGCGTATCGTAGGTTGGCATTCCATAATGGTTGTACTGCACTTCTTCCTGCGCCACTGAAATCGCTCCATTCTATGAGATGATATAAGATGAAAACTCAATGTTGCATTAAGCTCAGTCGACTGCTGAGTGACCGCTGCGGTGTCGGATCGTTCTTTTGATCGCTGTTGTCTCCGAATTTTTTCGATTAAGATTGTTCAAGGTTAAAATTCGGAGACAAAGGCGAACGCTTCGCTTCTACAGAATCGATTCCGTCACCTTCGCTACGCTCGGCGTAACCCCGCTAAGTGCAAAAAATCATTCATCTTATGTGTGTGTGTGTATTACTGATTGGCAGCTACCGGCTCGGAGAGCAGGTTGCCCCTAATATAAAAAGTCATCGGATCGGTGATTTCCACTTGTACGAAAGTACCGATCAAATCTTTAGGTCCTTCAAAATGCACCAGCTTGTTGCTGCGTGTACGTCCTGCCAGAACTTCGGAATTCCGTTTGCTCTCGCCTTCAACGAGCACTTCAACGATTTTGCCGCGTTGCTCTTCATTGCTTCGGTGGCTGTATTCGTTGATCGTTTCGTTCAAGCGCTTCAAACGTTCCTTCTTCACTTCCATCGGTACGTTGTCTTCCATCACTGCAGCCGGTGTACCTTCACGCGGGGAATAAATAAAGGTATAGGCAAAATCATACCCTACTTCACGGACAAGGGAAAGTGTATCTTCAAACTGTTCTTCCGTTTCCCCCGGAAAACCAACAATAATATCCGTTGTTAACACAACATCCGGGATGGCCTTTTTAATTTTGTCAGCCAGCTTCAGATAGTGTTCCCGGTTATACTTGCGGCTCATACGTTTGAGTACTTCTGAACTGCCAGATTGCACCGGAAGATGAATGTGCTCCACCAGATTTCCGCCCTTGGCCAGCACTTCAATCAAGTGGTCATCAAAGTCACGTGGGTGACTGGTTGTAAAACGTACTCTTGGAATATCAATTTGGCGAATGGCATCCATCAAGTCACCAAAACTGTAGTTCAGGTCGGTGAAGTCCTTGCCGTACGCATTCACATTTTGACCAAGCAGCGTGATCTCCTTAAAGCCTTGTCGTGCCAAATCACGTACTTCGGCAATGACATCTTCCGGACGACGACTGCGTTCTTTGCCCCGCGTAAACGGAACGATGCAATATGTACAGAATTTGTCGCAGCCATACATAATGTTCACCCAGCCGCGCATACCCTCACGTTTCTTCGGCAGGTTCTCAATGATGTCGCCTTCCTTGGACCATACCTCAACAACCATTTCTTTGCTGAACAACGCTTCCTGGATTAGATGTGGCAGTCGATGCACGTTATGTGTACCAAAGATCATATCCACAAAGCCATGCTTCTGCATGATTCGGTTGACGACGCCTTCTTCTTGGGACATACAACCGCATACGCCAAGTAACAATCCCGGACGTTCGAGTTTTAGCGTTTTGAGGTGACCAAGCTCACCAAATACTTTATCTTCCGCATTTTCTCGTATGGCACACGTATTGAGCAGAATAATATCAGCTTCTTTGCGATTCTCTGTAGCCTGATATCCCATAGACTCAAGGAGTCCTTTGATGGTCTCCGAGTCATGCTCGTTCATCTGACATCCATACGTATATACAATATAGTGTTTACCTTTCCCTATGTTTTTCAGTTCATCGGGAACGGCATTTTCGTAAAGCACCTGGACGTCTTCCTTGCCCCGCTGTTTCTCCTGACGATGATTGGGTTCCGATTTGATGTTAATCTCACGGCCCCGGATTCTTATCTTTTTGCTGAATTCATCTTGCGAAATTACTTTGGCATCGGAAAAATCAAAATATTGGGAGTAATCCTTTTTTGAGTCTTTAGCCATTTCCTTCGGTCACTCCTTACAGCCTCTATTAATAAAAAATCGTTCATTCATCCCTGTTCCACATGAATATCTTGCTTGGAACATTAAAAGAGCATTACAGCAAATTATAGCATGAATTGGGCTGTAGTTCCACATCCAAAGCGCATCTCCCTTCGTCTAATCCGAAACATGCCATGCTCAGAAGAACACTCAGAAAACACAAAAACCTGAGCCTTGCCATCAGGGCTGGAATTAACCGGCCCCTGTTGGCTGTGCTCAGGTTTAACTGTTATTCAGACCGCCATAATTGGGGGCTGAGGCTATTACATGTAATTAATCGATGATTTCAGCAGTGTCGCCATTACGAGCGCCAGCAGCGTTAGCTTCATCTGTATCAATATGCATGTCCAGTGCAAAAGAATCGGATACTCGAGCCAGTACATTTTCCAGTACCAGACCACGATCTCCACCCAGACGAACTTTCAACATTTGTTTGTCCTCGATACCCCATTTAGCAGCATCAGAAGTATGGAAGTGAATGTGACGAGCAGCAACGATAACACCTTTATCAATCGTAACTTCGCCAGCAGGACCTTTAATTGTGATTCCTGGTGTACCTTCAATGCTTCCAGATTCACGTACAGGTGCTTTAACACCAATCGCAAATGAATCTGTCATGGAGATCTCCAGTTGCGTTTCAGGGCGAACAGGTCCAAGGATACGCACTTTATCAAACTGTCCTTTCGAACCAATTACCGCTACAGTTTCGTTAGCAGCGTATTGGCCAGGCTGGGACAGAGGTTTAAATTCAGTCAGTTCATAACCTTTGCCAAACAAAATTTCAACGTGCTCTTGGGATACATGAATGTGACGGGCAGATACGCCCACAGGTACTGTTTTACTCATTGTAAATTCACTCCTTGTTTATCTATGGCCTGTACTCAGGCTCTTAACAATCCAATGGTATTATACCCCTTTTTGGAGTGAAATGAAAACGAACTGGTGAAAATTCATGAAATACACTTATTTCACCATCATTCCCCTCCTTTATTTGGAAAGCAAGTTTCAATTCAACACATTCAAAACACACACCAGTTCACTATTTCATGGAATTCCCCTTCATCTGCATCTTCGGATTGCTCTCTGGCAAGTGTTCCCCCAGATAACTCATCGCATTCCCCCACAACCAGCCGCGCACTAAATGTTCATCATAATGCTTGAGCAGGATTTCCGTCAGTCTCGGATAATGTCCTGAATGTTCAAGTCTCTGAATATACGTTGAAATTCCATCAAAATCAGACCCCATCATCAGATGATGCTGCCCGCCGAGAGAACAAATCTCCTCAATATGAGGCAGCAGATCTTTTATACGTACCTCACCCTCCTGCTTTACAAACCAGGGTACAAACGTCAGTCCGATCCGCCCTTCCCGGGCAATGATAGCCTGAATCTGATCATCTTTCAGATTACGCACATGGGGACATACGCTGTAGCTGTTGGAGTGGGAGGCGATAAAAGGACGTTTACTCAAGTCAGCCAGTTCCCAGAAACCTTTCTCTGTCAGATGTGACACGTCGAGCAGCATTCCGATTTCATTACACTGGCGCACCAGTTCCTTCCCCTTCTCGGTCAGACCTGCTCCACGCTTCTCCATTACTCCGTCAGCCGCCCAATTGGCATAATTCCACGTTAGTCCAATAATTCGAACGCCCATCTGATAACATAACTCCAGATAGAACAGGTTGCCCTCCAGGCCATCCACACCCTCCAGTGTGATTAATCCCCACGGCCCCCCTGTTTGCCCCACCTGAGCCACCTGTTCACGCCATAACAACGTCTGTGTGCCGCCAGGCCGCTCCTGACTTCTCTCCACACGTCTACGATAAATCTCCAACTGCCCCATCACATGTTCAAACTTGCCTCTGCCAAGCACTTCGGGTAAATAGATGGCGAACGCCTGCAATTCTACATTCCCCTCTTTCAAACGTTGCAAGTTCACATCCAGTTGTGGAGCATCTTGGAATGAAAGAGCAGGCTGCATCAAAATTTTGCTCAGTGCATCACAGTGAAAATCAGCTACACGCCAATCAGACATGGACATCTTAAACCCTCCTCCATATGTTATTGTAAAAAAACGCAAAAAAACCTGTCTACATCGTAAACAGGTTCAATGCATACTGCATGTATTATCTGGGCTCCACAATCAGCTTAATGGCCGTTCGGTCCTCGCCGTCGATCACAATGTCTGTAAAAGCTGGAATACAAATCAGGTCAACTCCGCTTGGTGCTACAAATCCCCGGGCTATCGCTACCGCTTTAATGGCTTGGTTCAGTGCTCCCGCTCCAATTGCCTGCAGTTCAGCATTTCCACGTTCACGAAGAACCCCTGCAAGAGCGCCGGCTACAGAATTAGGATTGGACTTTGCTGAAACTTTTAATACATCCATGGTAAGTACCTCCCTGGGAATGTTGAAAGTTTGTTTCCACTTACTAGATGTTATTCGCGGGAGGCAAAAAAATTCCTTCTTTTTAGACGGGTTTCCCTGCAAATTGGGACAATACCCCTATTCCATGCGCCACTCGTCCTCCGTCAGACGAATTTTTTCGATGCGTGTTGCCGCACCTGTGGCTTCATCAATTTCAACAAAAACACCGTGGAAGTGCCATTTGCCATCATCTACAACAAAACGTACAGGTAGCTGGGTGTAGAACTTACGCAGCACGGCCTCACGCTCCATACCCAATATGCCGTCACGAGGTCCTACCATGCCCGCATCCGTCAAGTAAGCTGTTCCTCCAGGCAAAATCCGATCATCATTACTCTGTACATGCGTATGTGTACCTACAACAAGAGACGCACGTCCATCCAGATGCCATCCCATGGCAATCTTTTCTGACGTCGCTTCAGCATGCATATCGACCAAAATACATTTATGGTCTTGGCGCAGCTCATCTACAATTTCATCAGCTACACGGAATGGACAATCCAGAGCAGGCAGGAACGTTCTTCCTTGAAGATTGACAATCGCTAGCTCTTTCCCTTCGCCTTTGACAACCGTGTACCCTCGTCCTGGTGTGCCTGGTGGAAAGTTCGCTGGACGAATCATGCGGGGCTCATCATCTATAAAATCAAAAATATCCTTATTGTCCCAAGTATGATTACCAAGTGTAATACCATGTACACCCCAGTTGAAAAACTCATTTGCGATTGCACCGGTAATGCCACGACCTGCTGCCGCATTTTCACCATTCACAATCACTACATGTGGCTTATACTTCGATTTCAAGTACGGTAAATTTTCCTTTAATGCCTTACGTCCCACGTTACCTACAATGTCACCAATAAACAAAACTTTCATTGATTACTGCCTCCTCAATTCCTGCAAAGTCCTCTTACTTCAAATGTTGAACCTTTGCAGGACTCTATCTCATGCTCCATGATGTGTAGTTGCCTTTAACAGGCTATCAACAGGAAAAGTGGCCCACTACTGCGGCCACTTTTCCGTAATGCTCTATTTTGCGTATTCAACCGCACGGGTTTCCCGGATGACGGTGACTTTGATGTGACCCGGATAGTCGAGTTCATTCTCAATCATCTTCGTGATGTCACGGGCTAAGCGGAAAGCTTCAGCATCATCGATCTTCTCAGGCTGTACCATAACGCGAACTTCGCGTCCGGCCTGAATGGCGTACGATTTCTCGACACCTTCGAAGGATTCTGAGATTTCTTCCAGCTTCTCCAGTCGTTTGATATACGTTTCCAGCGTTTCGCGGCGTGCGCCTGGTCTTGCTGCGGAGAGCGCATCTGCTGCGCCAACCAACATGGCAATGACCGAAGTCGCTTCGCAATCTCCGTGATGGGACGCGATACTGTTGATTACAACCGGATGTTCTTTGTATTTCTTCGCCAGTTCCACGCCAATTTCGACGTGTGATCCTTCCACTTCGTGATCCAGCGCTTTACCGATGTCATGCAATAGACCTGCACGTCTTGCCAGAGTTACGTCTTCTCCCAGTTCGCCAGCCATCAGTCCAGCCAGATAAGCGACTTCCATGGAATGTTTCAAGACGTTCTGACCGTAACTTGTACGGAACTTCAACCGGCCCAAAATTTTGATCAGATCCGGATGCAGACCATGCACGCCCACTTCAAAGGTAGCTTGCTCACCGTATTCACGGATGCGCTCATCCACTTCTTTACGGGATTTCTCAACCATCTCTTCAATCCGTGCCGGGTGAATACGTCCATCAGCCACCAGTTTCTCCAGGGCAGTACGGGCGATTTCACGGCGAATCGGGTCAAAGCCCGACAGAATAACAGCTTCTGGCGTATCATCGATAATGAGGTCAATCCCTGTAAGGGTTTCAAGCGCACGGATGTTACGTCCTTCACGACCGATAATCCGGCCTTTCATTTCTTCATTTGGCAGGGTAACAACAGATACCGTTGTTTCCGCTACGTGGTCAGCCGCACAGCGTTGGATGGCGAGTGTAATAATCTCGCGGGACTTTTTGTCCGCTTCTTCCTTCGCTTGTTGTTCAATGTCCTTGATCATTTGAGCCGTCTCATGACGAACTTCCTGTTCTACGTTGGACAGTATGATACTGCGTGCGTCTTCCATGGTGAGGTTGGATATACGTTCCAACTCTGTCACCTGGTTTTTGTAAATCATTTCGATCTGCTGCTGAGTCTCATCAATTCGTTTCTCTTTGTTAGCCACTTGCTCTTCTTTACGTTCGAGTGATTCCAATTTTTTATCCAGCGACTCTTCTTTTTGCAACAATCGTCTTTCTTGTCGTTGAATTTCATTCCGACGTTCACGAGTGTCTTTTTCAGCTTCAGCGCGAATGCGATGGATTTCATCCTTCGCTTCCAGCACCGTTTCTTTCTTCAGTGCTTCTGCCTCTTTCTTCGCGTTCTCCACGATTTGTACGGCAGCTTGTTCCGCACTAGAGATTTTAGCCTCTGCAAGAGATTTGCGAATAAAATATCCTACTCCGAACCCAATGAATAGCGCGGCTGCAACGAGAGCGATCGTGATTGCAATTTCCATACTGTTCACCTCCTCGTTGGTTCCTCCAAGGCATTCCTTGGGTCAATTTGCAGTTTTCAAACCTTACATATGTTTGGGAATAACGAATACTCACGGCGATCCCCCGCCGATTTTCATTTCACATGTACATGTTTCCACGTACTATTCACTGTTTCCAGCGAACCCATAATTAAGAATGGTATAAATCTTAAGAAACCGAAACCGCTTTTTTGGAAGGAAAAAGGGTTGTCCATTTCTTACAGACTCATGTCCATTTTAGTATTTGACGAAAGAAATTGTCAAGAGAATGCAGTATAGAGACTCTAGTCTGCTAATCCCATAACAACGCTTCGTCATCTTCAGGGTCCCCAGCCTCATCTTCTTCAATTAAACAATTCACGACCCGGCGCACCATATCCATTGAAAAACCACGTCTCATTAGGAAGGGAAGCGTTTTATTTTTCTTCTCTTTGACGTCCCCTTTGACCTGATTCCATTTTTTGCGTCCGGCACTCAAGGCAGTCTCAAATTCCGCATCTGTACTGATCCCTTCTAGTGCCTCAACAATGAGATCATTGGCAATGCCCTTTTGACGCAGCTCTTGCCTTATCCACAGTTTTCCCTTCCGCTTGCCCTCCATACGCTGTCTTGTCCATTCCTTCGCAAATAGATCGTCATCCACCAGGTTCTCCCGCTCAAGCCGATCCAGCGCCTCTTCAATCAAAGGTGCAGCAAACTCCTTCTGACGAAGTTTCTGACTTAATTCATGGCGCGTACGTGGCTTATGCTCCAAAAAACGCAGAGACTGTGCATACGTCCGCTGTCGCTCATCAGCTAGAATGATATCTTCCAGATCCTTCTTCATAAACGTATTACCTTGAGTCATCCTGTATTTAATCATCACATCTTCAAGAACCGTAATGGAGTGGATGCCAAAAGTGATTCGATAACGAGCTTGCCTGCTCTTCGTTCGTTCTACACGTGTAATAATAAGTTCTTCGTTGTCCGGAAATTGGGATAGGCCATCCTGTTCTGCTTCTTCATATAAATCCTCGTCATGTTGATCCATTCTGGTCTCCCCTTTCATAACATTTTCATTCTGACTACGCCAAGCACATCTTCACATAACACAAAGAACACCAATAATACAAAAGACCGGGAACTCTGCCCGGCCTTTACTCCATAGTTAGCGTGCTAACAGCCCCTGTCCATTGGGACAGGGGCTGTTAGACAGCACGAGTACTCCCACTACAATCCATTATCCAGATTGATCCAAGCTCAATCAGATAAGTTTACGGAGTCCAGTGGGGAACACCCTCAGGGTCCTCCCTACAAGGGAGGTTTTGAGAGATTACTCGTTGATTTCAAACAATTCTTGTTCTTCTGCTGCTTCTTTTTGTTGCTCTTCACTCGTTGGCGCAGGAACTGCAGTAACCAAGTTACTGGCTACACGAATTTTTTGTTCAATGATGTCAGCAATATCTTTATGCTCTTTCATGAACTGCTTTGCGTTCTCACGACCTTGTCCTAAACGCTCGCCTTCGTAGGAGTACCAAGCACCACTTTTATTAACGATGTCCAGCTCTGTACCAATGTCAATGATACTGCCTTCTCTCGAAATACCCTCGCCATACATGATATCCACTTCCGCTTGTTTAAACGGAGGTGCCACTTTGTTTTTCACAACTTTAATACGAGTACGGTTACCAATCATGTCATTGCCTGATTTGATACTCTCAATACGACGCACATCCAGACGTACTGTGGAATAAAACTTCAGAGCACGACCACCAGGTGTTGTTTCCGGGTTACCAAACATAACGCCGACTTTCTCACGAAGCTGGTTAATGAAGATTGCGATTGTTTTGGATTTGCTGATTGCACCAGACAGTTTACGCAGCGCCTGAGACATCAAACGCGCTTGCAAACCAACGTGTGAATCGCCCATTTCGCCTTCAATCTCTGCTTTTGGAACCAATGCGGCTACAGAGTCAATAACGACGATATCTACTGCACCACTGCGTACAAGAGCTTCTGCAATTTCCAACCCTTGCTCACCCGTATCTGGCTGAGACAGAAGCAATTCATCAATATTAACACCAAGTTTGCTTGCGTACTGTGGGTCAAGAGCATGCTCGGCATCGATAAATGCAGCTTGTCCACCCGCTCTTTGTACTTCAGCGATAGCATGCAATGCTACGGTTGTTTTACCAGAGGATTCAGGTCCATATATTTCAACAATACGGCCTTTAGGCAAGCCGCCTGTTCCTAATGCAATATCCAAAGCCAAGGAACCACTGGGAATAATTTCCACATTCATATGAGTGGACTCACCCAGTTTCATGATGGATCCTTTACCAAATTGCTTCTCTATTTGACGGAGCGCCATATCAAGCGCGGCACGACGGTCTGACAATAAGCTCACACCCTTTACTGTTTATAAGATAATGATACCTTGTTTTAACACGTTTGCCAAGCTTTTTTTCGAACATACATTCGTTTTTTTTGTAAAGGCCGAGGCGCCTCTTCCTCAAGGAAACTTTCCATTAAACAGAAAAAAGAACCGTAAACAAGGCTGTAAAGCCTAATTCTACGGTTCTTCCGTCTTCCTTAATTATACTTGCTTGGAACTGTAAATGCAATCGAAGCTATTAACTAATCAATCCATCGCCACAAGTTTTTGCCATAAGCGATAGAGAATTGCTTTGGCTGAACGAATGCGAACAGTCTCGCGATTACCATTAATACGTAGCTCATGGATTTCCGTCTCTTTTCCACGTTCTGCAAGAGCGATGAAGACAAGTCCGGGTGGTTTGCGTTCCGAATATCCCGGTCCAGCTACACCGGTAACAGCCAAGCCAAAATCAGCATCGCCAATCATGCGGATCTGCTCAGCAAGCACTTTTGCAACCTCAGGACTTACCGCCCCAGGTGCATCTTCACCCTCCAGATAATCATGAGGCACATTCAGCAGCTTTTCTTTAATTTCATTGGAGTAACAAACAATACCACCTTTGAGCATTGATGCACTTCCGGGTACAGAGGTCAGACTCTGCATGACAAGCCCTCCTGTACAGCTCTCAGCAGCGCTGAGCGTCAGCCCCATGTCAGACATCATAGTTACAATCGTGTACTCTATAGGCACATCCTCGTTCGCGTAGAGATGTTCTGTCAAACGTTCCCGAATCTGAACCTCCATCGCATCCAGCTTCAGCTTCGCCTCTCCCTCACTCGCAGCCTTTGTGGAGACACGTACCGTAACTTCGCCTTCGCTCGCGTAAGGAGCAATCGTAGGGTCTGTCTGCGCGTCAATCAGATCCAGAAGTCGATCTTCAAGAGCAGATTCACCAATACCTGCGAATTTGAGCATTCGGGAATAGATCGGCATCTCTTCTGTGAGTACATGCTGGAACAGCCAAGGTTTGACTTCCTGTTCAAACATTGGAATCAACTCTTTAGGTGGTCCAGGCATCACAACATAATATTTGTCATTGTCAGAAATCGCATTTCCTGCCGCAAGGCCCGTTTCATTGGCCAGAGGTGTTCCGCCATCAATAACGATCGCCTGACGTCGGTTATTCTCTGTCATATCCACATTACGATCTCTGAAAAAGCTCTCAATTTTGTCCATTGCCATTCGATCTGTATGCAGTTTCCGGTTAAGAACAGCTGCGAGCGCATCCTTGGTCAGATCATCTTGGGTAGGTCCGATGCCACCGGAAAATAAAATAACGTCTGCACGGCTCTGCGCAATGCGAATAGCTTCACTAAGTCGGTTCAGGTTATCCCCAACCACCGTTTGGAAATATACATCGATCCCCATCGCAGCCAATTCACGGGATAGGTATCTGGCATTGGTATTGACGATTTGTCCAAGCAGTAGCTCTGTGCCAACTGCAATGATTTCTGCCTTCATTGAGCATCCTCCTGTACACGTGGTGAGTGATCAAAGGGCAATAGGATAATTTCCTATTGCCCCTGACCCAATGCTTCCTTCATGATTACCCATTTAAGAACAAACCATTATGCTTTTGTTAAATGAAGCAAATTTTTGTTTTTGATAAAGTAATCAACACCCGACCAGATGGTAATAAGCGCTGCTGCCCAAACCGCGATAATATCGACGTGAATACCCGTGTATGAAAACGGGAAATTGTTCAACAGCAACAGCACAATCGCCACAATCTGCACTACAGTCTTCAGCTTGCCCCAAGCACTGGCGGCAACAACCGAACCATCCAGCAATGCAATTTGACGCAAGCCGGTAACTGCAAATTCACGACTAATAATGACAACTGCAATCCAGGAATCCAGCTTGCCCATCTCCACAAGCGAGATCAAAACTGCAGTAACCAGCAACTTGTCTGCGAGTGGATCGAGCAGCTTCCCCAGATTGGTAACCATGTTATTTTTCCGCGCAAGGTATCCGTCAATTCCATCTGTGCTTGCGGCGATGATAAAAATAACAGCAGCAATCAGTTGATTATACGGAAGCGACAAGCTTCCAAGTTGCAACGGCTCTGGATAAAATGGAAAATCCACGAGCAGGAACACCATCAAAAAAGGGATTAAGCAAATTCGTGCAAGCGTAATCCGGTTGGGTAAATTCACAAGACGCCCTCCCTCATATCCTCCATTACTCCAAACAATCATCATAATCCCGTTATCATCATCCGGAACATGAAATGTACAGTTTCAATGTCAATCCATATTAACATGATCCCACTATGTAGAAACGCAAAAAATAAAGTCAACCGCTCAAAAGCAAAACGCTTTAAACGTTCCGGTGACTTCCAGAAGATGTACTGCTTTTCACAAAGTCAGCAAACGATGAGGACTGGACTTGATGCTTGACTGCCAGCAATGCACACTTAGTATAATATACGCCCAATACCGTGTCAAAAAACACTTTTGCTACAAAAAGGCCTTATTACTTGAAATTTGTATATTGCAAATCCAGAGGCAGGTTAGCACCATTTAGCAACTGCATGACAGCTTGCAAATCATTTTTACTCTTACCAGTTACCCGAAGTTGATCTCCCTGAATCTGACTCTTCACCTTCATCTTGGAATCCCGAATCAGGATATTGATTTTCTTGGCGATGTCCTGATCAATCCCCTGTTTAAAATTTAAACGCTGGCGGACTGTACCAGAAGACGCTGGCTCTACCTTTGCGTAATCAATGTTTTTCAATGGTAGACCACGCTTCGCCATTTTGGATTGAAGCACGTCAATGACAGCCTTGAGTTTGGTCTCATCATCAGATACGATCGTTAACGCATCCTTATCCAGTTTCAGGCTGCTCTTGCTGCCCTTGAAGTCATAACGAGCGCCAATTTCTTTCTCGGTTTGTGTAACGGCATTTGTCAGTTCTTGCAAGTCCATTTTGGACACGATATCAAATGAATTTTCTGAGCTCAAACCAGTCACCCTTTCAGTTAATCGTATGTTCTGTAACATTATAGAGGATACCTTAAGCAAAAGTCTAATTTCAAGCTGTTTTACACAAAGAAAAAAGCATTTTTGGCTTCCACTTCTAGTGGCTGCCAAAAATGCTCGCTGGTCCAGCTTCCAACCTAATAGCGGCTACGGTTGGGCTGTCTGAACATATCGAGCACACCCAAAAGTACATGTGCAAGTCCAAAACCCAATATTCCGTAACCCCAAGCACTTGGAGTCAGGTAATAACCCAGGAGGCTGACAATGATCCCTAAACCTGTTACGATCCAGCTGACTGTCACAGCCATCCACCTCACTTCACCAAAAGTTAACTGCAAGTTAAGACACGATTATTGTCTCCTGCAGTTGACCCGGTTATTCGCTACCCGTGGTACCTCCTGTACCGTCCGTTGATCCATTTTCGACACCTGTGGAAGTAGTACTACTACTGTCTTCACCAAGCTTCAAACGGATCCGATTGGTCGCCTTGCCATCCGTTACAACTTGCCCGCCAACTTCAATCGTGGTCGCTGCAGCGTAACCGGACTTAATATACATGCCTGTACTATCTAACTCAAAGGTATAGCTGTCACCTTCGGCTGTGTTACCATACTCCAACTTCTCTCCACTGGAGTTTTCGCCTTTATACACTTCCAGCCAGCTATGACCTGTTGCTTTGATCGTAACCGTTACAGGTTGCCCTGCACTACCGTTAACTTTAAAGTTCGTAATATTCCCTGATTTCCCATCTTCTGCAACAGTCACATTAGACGGTGAATTGTCAGTTGGTTTTTCCTCAGTTTCATCCGTCTGTCCGTCCGTTTGGCCATCAGTTTGGCCATCAGTTTGACCGTCCGTCTGTCCTTCAGTGTCTGTACCGCCACCATTACCCCCAGCGTCGCCCTCACCAGTACCGTCAGTACCTGAATCTGTCGCAGGCGGATTAGATGCCTGTCCGTTGTCGGCAGGTGGATCCGGTTTATCCTCAGGCTGTTGTTGACTGTCTGTAATTTTGACCTGATCAAGACCCGGATTATCTGATTCATCACCATTGTTATACACCACGTATACATACAACAGTACTACGATCAAAACAGGGAATGTCCACATCAACGCGACAGACATCCATCGATTACTACGCTCAACCGGACGGCTGGAACGCTTCTGAATAACCGGTTCCATCGTTGCTTCCGTCTCTTCTGCGGGTACGTCTTTTTTGTGTCCCTCCAGCAGCTCATCAGGGTTCAGTCCCACGGTCTCCGCATAGGTTTTGATGAAAGCACGCACATAGAAGCTACCCGGCAGCACTTTGTAGTCTCCTGCTTCTATGGCCTCCAGATACCTCTTGCGAATTTTTGTCATTTCCTGTACATCGTCAAGACTCATCCCTTTTTGCAGCCGGGCCTCCCTTAACTGCTGACCCAGTTCAGACATGCCATCTCCTCCTTATGTTTATCTCTTGAGTTGTTGCTAATCTATTTCATGATTCCGTACGGTTCCTTACAATTCGTCGGTGTAGCTAGCCGTAAACGTATCATAAATAATTTCTTCATTCGGATTGTTGCGAAGTTCAATAATAATATCAAAATCATTAAAATCATATTCGGATTCCTGCACAAAAATATCCGGATGTTCAATAACTTTGGTGCTAGGCATGGACATAATATCCTGCAACAAATTGTAATGCCGCTCACTGGAACGAATCGTGCTTACAATTCCGTCAATGATGAAGACATTGTTCGGGTTCAATTCGTCTTCGGACATTTGACTCCTTATCGTCTGACGAAGAAGTGTGGAGGAAACAAACGTCCATCGCTTCATTGCACATACGCTGCCCGCAATAATAGACTCCGTTTTGCCAACACGAGGCATTCCGCGCAAACCGATGACCTGATTGCCTTCCCTCTTAAATACTTCACCCAAAAAGTCCACAAGTAACCCAAGTTCATCTCGTGTAAAACGAAATGTCTTGCGATCATCCGAGTCACGGTCAATGTATCTGCCATGACGCACGGCCAGAATATCCACCAATTTAGGTTGCCGCAAAGCCGATACGGTGATGCTGTTTACTTTGCCAAGCATTTCACCGAGCAAACGGATTTTTTCATCATCATCCGATTCAAGCAGCATGCCTCGAGTTTTGCCTTCAACACCGTTAATGGTCAATATATTCACTTCAAGCATCCCCAGCATAGAGGCAATATCGCCTAACAAACCGGGTCTGTTCTTATGTATTTTATATTCCATATACCATTGTTTAGATTCCATTTCAACACCCCGTAATGCATTATTCCACATTATTCGACAGCAACAGAACGTGTCCACTGGACAACAATCTGAGACATCTTCTACAAATGGGTCACGTTAATGATATATAAAATGAAAATGAATTACAAGAACAGCTCTGTAATCCGTTTGTAATCATTAGAGAAAAGCCCCCTTGCGGGAGCTCTTCATCTGTAATCTTATGCGTTTTGTTTGGCCAATTTGACCATCAGGCACGCAATCGTACGACGCTCATCTGCATCGCCGACATCCCATAACTCTTTCAATGCCCGGTTGGAATGGTTCGCCGGATCGACTTTCTCATCAAGGAAGTCGCCGATTTCATACGCAAGTTTGTTGATGGTTTCTTCACTCATCCCCATCTTCTCTGCTTGCAGTACGCGGTCACCCAGGAACTTCTTCCATGTGTCAAAACTGGAGAGCACTGTTTTTTCTGTTGACATGATAAATCCTCCTTAGATGACGCATGAGATTTAAAATCAACAGTTGTAATATGTGCTTTCGAGGCATTTTATATACGAGCATTTTGAAAATAATCCGGAAGACGACTGCTTCTCAGCAACCTTTACCTGTTTCGTTCACAGCCAGTCAAGTTTTCTTGCTTTTTTTACGTTAACCAACCGCCATTTGGACTGATAATCTGCCCATTGATATAACCCGATTCAGGGAGGGCCAGAAAATAAACCAGTGATGAGATTTCATCAGGTTGAGCAAGTCTTCCTGCCGGAATTTCCTCTTCCAGCATCTTCAGTTCACTCTGATCCAGATGGTTCAGCATGGATGTCTGAACGGCGCCAGGAGCAACGGCATTTACGGTTACTCCGGAAGGTGCGAGTTCTTTCGCAAGCGCTTTGGTGAATGCATTCACCCCACCCTTGGTTGTGGAATACAGCACCTCACAAGAAGCACCAGACAGTCCCCAGATCGACGATACATTAATGATTCGGCCATACCTTTGGGAGATCATGTGAGGCATCATTTCCTGTGTACACATAAACGTGCCTTTCAGGTTAATCGCCATCACTTCATCCCAGATCTCCTCTGTAACATCAGCCAACATTCCGTAGTGTGAGATTCCTGCATTGTTCACAAGAATATCAGGCATGAGATTATGCGACTCGAGCTTCTCACGCATGCGCTCAATCTGATCCCGGCTGCGAAGATCCGCAGACACGGTCATGATTTTTCCACTGCCCTGTTCCATGCACCGTCTAGCGGCTTCATTCGCTGCTTCATGCGATTTCATATAGTGTATAACAACATTCATTCCCACTCTGGCGAAGCGTTCTGCGATAGCCGCTCCAATACCACCACTTGCACCAGTTACCAGTACAGTCATTTCCCCGATTGCCTTCAATTGTCCTGTTCCCCTCTCCATATCAAGGACTCACGACTAGCGATACAGCCAGTTGATCCCAGCGAATATGCTCTCTCAGTCTGAGATTTACATCTTCCAGTGTAATCGATTCATAGAGCGGCAGCATATTGAAAAAATCACCGCCACGGAATTGCTGACGTGTAAATTCATGCGCAATGTTCTCCGGAGAATTGAGCATACGCAAATATCCGCCTATTTTCTTTTTGCGTGCACGTTCAAAATCCGTGGATTCGAACCCTTTTTCTACAATGGCATCCACTTCTTCACGTATACGCGCGAGCAGTTGATCCGGGTCTTTTGTATCACCACCAATGGCTGAAAACGCATATTGCGGCGAACTGTTATACTCATGTCCAAAGCTGTCCGAGATCAGATCTTCATCGTAGAGCTTCTGAAATAATCGTGTGCTTGAGCCAAACAAAAGATCCATCATAAGCTGCGTTGTCATATCTCGCCGTAACAATTGTTCCCCGGTAAGTCCAACGTCCGTCTCCTTGAATCCAAACAGACATTTGGGCAGTGAAACAGCCAGTTTCGCTTCCCGTCTGGCTTCTCCTACCTGCTCGGGCTCCGATTCGAAGAAACGTTGAATGCTCCCCTGTGGCTTATAATCCTTCTGCTCCTGGTTCGATCGAACCATATCAATGACTTCTTGTGGATCTACACCACCCACCACAAACAAGAGCATATTACTCGGGTGATAGAAGGTGTTATAACACTCATATAACATCTCTTTGGTAATCGTACGGATGGATTCCACCGTTCCTGCAATATCGATATGCACCGGATGTTTCTGATACATGGCTTCGATCAATCCAAAATAAACACGCCAATCCGGATTATCAGCATACATGTCAATTTCCTGTCCAATAATGCCTTTTTCCTTTTCCACATTTTGATCCGTGAAGTAAGGATTTTGCACAAAGTTGACTAATGTTTGTATATTTTCATTCACATATTCAGTCGCTGAAAACAAATAAACCGTCTGATCAAAGCTCGTAAACGCATTAGCTGAGGCACCGTGAGACGCAAATGTTGCAAAAATATCGCCTGTTGGTTCTTCAAACATTTTATGCTCCAGGAAATGAGCAATCCCATCCGGGACCTTCACTGCTTCCTGCCCTTCAACCTGAAAATGATTATCCACCGATCCATACTTGGTTGCAAACGTAGCATACGTTTTCTGGAATCCCGGTTTAGGCAAAATATAGACATGCAGTCCGTTATCCATTACTTCGTAATATAGTGTCTCCTGCAAATGCTCATACCGAATGCTCTCCACCGATTATTCCTCCTTCTCGTCCCGCAAGAAATAAATCGTATCCAGACGGAATTGTTCTGCCGCCTCACGTACATCTTCCTTGCTAATATGTTCTACCTGAGCCAACAGTTCTTCAGCGGTTCTTTCTTTGCCAGACAACTGTCGATTGAAGTCATAAGCGATCATCTCAAAAGCAGAATCCTGCATTTCCTTAAGCAGGTTACGGATCATTGCTTTGGTCTGGGACATTTCCAGATCACTGATTGTACCGCTTTTCATTTCTTCCAGCTGCTGCTTGATGATAGTAACGGCCTTCTCATAATTAGGGATTTCAATCCCGGATTGAATCGTTGCAATGCCCTTATGTCCGTCATAACGCGAAGACGCGTAATACGCCAGGCTTTCTTTTTCACGAACATTGACAAACAGTTTGGAATGAGGATAACCACCGAGAATCCCGTTGTACATTAGTGCTGCGGCATACTGAGGATCTCCATAAGTGATAGATGTACGGAGTCCCATATTGAGTTTTCCCTGACTCACATTCAGTCGCTCAACAACGGTCTCCACTTCCTTATCTCCTCGAACCGCTGCCTGTGTCTTGTAATCAGAGGAGGACGTTCGATCTACATTGAAATGACGCTGAACAAGGTTCTCGACCTCCTCCAGTGTCGTATCCCCTACCACGTACAGATCCATACTCGCCTGCTGCAGCCACTCCTGATAAGACGCAGTCAGTGTGTCGGGCTCAATCCCAGGCAGATCCTTTCGCTCACCCAATGGATGAAGACGGTATGGCTCGTTCTTGCACATTTCCTCGATACTGCGTTCAGCAGCATAGCGCATTTTATCATTCACGATGGACTCCAGCTTTTTACGAACAGTCTCTCGCTCTGCTTGTACATAAGACGTCCTGAAATGTCCATTCTCCTGTGCAGGTCG
The DNA here is from genome assembly GCF_045040675.1 of Paenibacillus sp. FSL H8-0283. NCBI lineage: Bacteria > Bacillati > Bacillota > Bacilli > Caryophanales > Paenibacillaceae > Paenibacillus > Paenibacillus sp. FSL H8-0283. The sequence continues at coordinate 2,606,296 of NZ_CP150295.1, read as the reverse complement.
GGTAAGAACCTCTCCAAGGAAGGCAAATGAACGATCGAGTAGCTGCTCATCGCCTCCAACAAAGGAATCATTAATGGTATCCATTCGGAACTGTACAATCTGGTAATCCCCGCGTTTATAGACGTCAAAACCAAAACCTGCTCCATACAGATGCTCCAGTTGCTCACGAAATTGCGTTGTTTCCGGATAGGACTCCGTGCCGCGTCGCAGAACAAAAGGTGTCAGCGCTACTTTGGTTACTATATCTTCCCGTAAGGGAACTCCTGCATATAACGATATAGCAAACGTTTTGAAACGTTTAGTCGGAAGCACATGTATACGAAATTCTCTCTTGCTACCTCGTTCGAATCCTGATGTATTCAAATGTCAAAACCCCTTTACGGCGTCATTTATCATGCAATCGTATTAAGCTAAACGTAACAACCATTTTAACCCATTCAAAAGGCAAGAAGCAACCGAAGTCACGCCTTCTGGTTGCTTCCAACATCATCACATACAAAAGATATGCTGTCCGATTGTTTTCACTTGTGGGCGGGTCCAGATCCATTTGGATGTTGCTGTCTTCGGGTTAAAATAATAGAGACATCCACCGGACGGATCCCATCCATTCAGGGCCTGCTCAACTGCCTTTTTGGCTTGTGCGTTTGGTTCCAGATAGATCTGCCCGTCCGCTACAGCCGTAAATGCACCTGGTTGAAAGATCACGCCAGAAGGCGTATTTGGAAAGCTTGGTGATTTCACGCGATTCATAATTACTGCTGCTACTGCGACTTGACCTTCAAACGGTTCACCCCGGGCTTCACCATATACAGCGTTAGCCATAATCTTGAGTTCATTCTCTGAGAGACCAAGGGCATTGGCAGATCCCATATTGTCTTGCTCTTTATCTGCCGTATTGTTGCTACCTCCACCTCCACCTGAGGATTCCTTGTGTAGCGGCGGCTCTGTTGGCGACCATTTGGTTGACGCATTGTACAATTTCAGTTTGGTTTCAGCTCCAACGACACCATCGGCTTTCATACCAAATTCGGATTGAAACCATTTGACGGATTTCAGCGTGCTGTTGCCAAAATTGCTATCGATTTTACCATTGTAAAATCCCAAATACTTGAGCCGGCCTTGAAGCTCATACACATCCTGACCGTAACTTCCATATTTCACAGCGTTGTTGCTGAAAGTAGGCAAGGCTTTCTCTTCAACTTGTGGTGTGCTTTGATTCGAACTTTCGGTTGCTGCATTCTCAGGAAGCAAATAGCGGATTCCCAATGCGGACATCAGCAAAATAGCAGTGAAAAGCCATATGTTCATTTTTCGCATCGACTGTGCTCTACCTTTCTCTTGTGGGATTAACAGAATCGCTAAGGTTATTATGACAAGCCTGCTTGCTTCCTATGCACCAAATCATCCGATCATTGGACATCATGGTAAAACTTCAGTCAAATTGTATGAAAAAAGCCCCCAACCATTAAGGTTGAGGGCTCGAATCGCCTGAATATTCATGTGCATTACAAGCTACGAGCTTATTTTGTTTTGTTGGTACTCTTCAAGCGAGACCAACACTTCCCGTGGTTTGCTACCCTCGTAAGGACCAATCACGCCCCGGGATTCCATGGAGTCAATCAAACGTGCGGCACGGGTGTATCCTACTCGCATTCGACGTTGTAGCAGAGAAACAGACGCTTGCTTGGCCTCCAGAATAATCTGTACTGCCTTTTCGTATAACTCGTCCTGTACTTCATCTTCAGCCTGGATAGAGTCGTCCACCTCAGGTACAAGGGACTCATCATACTGTGCTTCACCTTGACCACGTACATAATTCACAATATTTTCCACTTCTTCATCACTCATAAAAGCACCTTGTACACGAACCGGTTTCGATGCGCCCATTGGCATGAATAACATGTCTCCGCGACCCAACAGTTTCTCGGCCCCACCCATATCCAGAATGGTTCGAGAATCCACCTGTGAGGATACACCGAAGGCGATACGAGAAGGTATGTTGGCTTTGATTACGCCAGTAATAACATCCACAGAAGGCCGCTGTGTAGCAATAATCAGATGGATACCAGCTGCACGAGCCATCTGGGCAAGCCGAGCAATCGCATCTTCAACATCTCCGGCTGCAACCATCATGAGATCTGCAAGCTCATCCACAATGACAACAATATAAGGCAGAACAGCCGCAGGATTATCTTTCATCAGATTATTGTAACCTTCAACGTTACGAGTGCCTGATTTGGAGAACAGTTCATATCGTTTCTCCATCTCAACCACAATCTTTTTGAGAGCAAGTGACGCTCTCTTAGGATCAGTTACTACCGGTGCCAGCAAATGGGGAATCCCGTTATATACGTTCAACTCAACCATCTTGGGATCGACCATCAGGAACTTCACTTCATCTGGCTTGGCTTTGTACAATATGCTGGTAATAATTCCGTTAATACACACCGACTTACCTGAACCTGTAGCTCCCGCAACGAGCAAATGGGGCATACGAGCCAAGTTACCAATAATCGTCTGTCCCGAGATATCTCGGCCAAATGCAATGGTCACTTTGGATTCTGCATCCTGGAACGTTGCTGTCTCCATTACTTCACGCATCGTTACAACCGATACTTCACCATTAGGTACTTCGATACCAATAGCAGACTTTCCGGGGATCGGTGCTTCCATCCGAATATCTTTTGCCGCCAGAGCCAACGCGATATCATCAGTTAGGCTGACAATTCTGCTGACCTTGACGCCAATGTCAGGTTGAATTTCATATCTTGTAACGGCAGGACCCCGAACCACTTCAAGTACTTTGGCACGAACACCGAAGCTTTCCAGTGTGGCTTCCAGCTTACGTGCTGTTTGCATATAATCCTTCTGGTCACCCGCCTTGCCCCCATTGTTTGGCTTGGCAAGTAGACGGAATGATGGCAGCTTGTACGGCTTAGGAGGTGGCGGTGGTGGTTTCACCGGTTGTGTGTCCTGCCCTTCAGGAGTTGGAGTATCTGTTCCCTGCATTGCATCATTAGATACTTCTTCTCCACTCTGAATCTCTTCCACAACATTCATCCCGTTTGTACCCGCATCGGATGCAGACCACTCTGTCTCTACCAGTTCATCCGTTATTTTAATGGTATGCTCGCCCTGTTGTACTACGTTTGGATCGGCCAGATTATCCGGGAAAGGATAAGCATCGTCCAGATCATCTTCAATGCTTGCCTCTTCTGTTCTGACATGCTCAAAAAAGTCTCGAATGATCGGCGCTGAGTTAGGTTTAGCCTGAACAGGAACACGTGATGAAGCTGATTTGTTAGTTACGTCTTCGGTTGCATCCTGCCACGCCTCTAGATTGTGATCTTGTTCGGCGCGGTACACAATCTGTTCTGTTTCTGCGAAATCGACCTCATCCATTTCACGTCCTGATGTCGCCTGTTCCCGTTTAGCTCCCCATTTTCCGAAAAGTTGGAAGAATATGGGCGAGTTTCGTTTTGGCAGATGCTGTTCCTCTAATTCATCCTCATACTCGTCTTCGTCATCTTCAACAGGAACAGGTACCACTTTACGAGCATTCGCCTTTTTCCTGTCATCAGCAACTGAAGCAGAGCGCGCAGCAGTTCTGGACTCCAACTTCTTGTACATTGTACTTCCGGCATCCCAGACCTTGGTTCTGAATATTCGAATCAGATCTACATAAGAGAGATTCGTAATCAGCATAAAACTGATGATAAACATGACAATCATGATGAGTCTCGCCCCAAGACTGCCGAACAGCCACAGGAAAAGAGCAAATTGCCCAGCTCCGAGATAACCACCGCTGATGTCCTTGTTAAGCATGGAGTCCCTCTCGCCTGGCGTAGCAGGGGTTAGCAACTCGGTTTGCATATCATTATGTACCTGTGTAATCACAGCTCCAGGCTCAAGCGCACCTACCGGAATGAGCTTCTGGTGCATTGCAGAGACGGTGCTCATCAGGGTTAAAGCAAAGACCAGCAATACCAGTCCTGTTTTGCGTGTGGTCCAGCCACTCGGCCATTTCCGGTGAATCATCACCATGAGACCATAATAAATACCAACAAGTGGAATCGCAAAATAAAACTTACCAAGCATCAGTCCGAACATCTTGGAAAGCGAACGTCCAACGGTGGCTTCACCCGATAATGCTATGACAGCAAGGGTAATAAGCACAATCCCGTAAATTTCATATTTTAAAACGCCGCTAAAACCAGCGCCCTTTTTTTTCCTCTTTTTTCTTCTGGCCAAAATCAGGTCACCCCCAGAAGAATATTATACCATACAAATATATTCCGTACATATGTTCTTTTTCTGCTCAATTTGTCTGAATTCGTCGCGTTATGCTGATCCCAAGTTACCTGAAATCGGAATGGTCGAACCAGGCATATTAGCAGGATTGAGATAGGCTTCAAGTGGACAATCCAGCAAACGTACGATAACGGCTTCATTGTCATTAACAGGTCTCACCTGCATCAATAAACCATTCATCTTGATCTCCCTCGTATCTTCGCCCTCTTTCCACATTCCCGACCAGAGTTGTTCAGGAGGCATCACGGTATATAGTGTCATTGGGTATAACCTCCCGCCTGCAGGGTCTGTCTCTTGTCTCCTATGAGCTGATTTAACTGAGTAATAGCCTGTCCAATCCCGCCCACTGCATCCATTAATCCATGTTTCACTGCATCTGCGCTTCCTACAGCTGTACCAATATCCCGATTCAACTCACCAGTCTTAAACATTAGTTCTTTGAACATCTCTTCAGAGATATTCGAATGAGAAGTCACGAACCGAACAACTCGTTCCTGCATTTTCTCCATATACTCAAACGTTTGAGGTACACCAATGACAAGGCCGTTCATCCGAATTGGATGGATCGTCATCGTTGCACTTCCGGCAATCAGGGAATATGTTGAAGCTACAGCAATCGGTACTCCAATGCTATGCCCGCCTCCAATGACCACAGTCACCGTAGGTTTGCTCAGAGAAGCAATCATCTCTGCAATGGCTAGACCCGCCTCTACATCTCCACCTACCGTGTTCAAAATGATCAGAATACCTTCAATACGCTGATTCTGTTCTGCGGCCACCAGCTGTGGAATGATATGTTCATACTTTGTTGTTTTATTTTGTGGTGGCAAAATCAAATGCCCTTCGACCTGTCCAATAATGGTCATACAGAAGATGTTCGATTCACCTGCAGGCGACTGTGTCTGCCCAAATTGCTGAATAGTCTCTGTCACGGGAGAGATGGCCTTTTCCTCCTGAATCGGAATTTCCGGCGCTTCAACTTCCGGTTGATTGGACCTTGATGCCTGCTTGCCATTCATACGTTCATTCATTTCAATAATCCCCTTCTCCAGAAACATTTAATGTATTTCCTTAGTATGGGGATTTTTCCAACCTCCTTATACCCGCTAGCATCAAATTGCTTCACGTATTGACTTATTGCAGATCTTCCTGAAAACGCAAAAAAAGCCCCTTCTCTACGAGGAACCGTCCAATATTACTCGTAGAGAAGGGGCGACTGTGTGCCTGAATATATGTTTTTGTTTAGCTTATTTTAAACTTCCATAATGATTGGCAAAATCATCGGTCTACGACGAGTTTGCTCATACAGGAAGCGTCCCAGTGCATCTTTAACATTTGTTTTGAGTGAAGCCCACTCGTTAACGTTCTCACTCATCAATTTCTGCAATGTGCTGCTAACGATCCGGTTGGCCTCATCCAATAGTCCTTCCGATTCACGTACATACACAAATCCGCGAGAGATGATGTCAGGACCGGAAACAATTTTTCCATCCTGTTTGCTCAGTGTTACCACAACAACAAGGATACCATCTTGTGACAACAATTTGCGGTCACGAAGTACAATGTTACCCACATCGCCTACACCCAAGCCATCGATCAACACATTACCTGCAGTAACTTTACCTGCTCTACGTGCTACTCCACCTTGAATTTCAATCACTTCACCGATATCCGTGATGAAAATGTTCTCAGGTTCTACCCCTACAGATTCAGCAAGAACCGCGTGGCGACGCTGCATACGGAATTCACCGTGAATTGGCAAGAAGAATTTCGGTTTCATCAGGTTGAGCATCAGTTTCAGCTCTTCCTGGCTACCGTGACCAGATACGTGGACGCCACTGTTAGCACCGCTGTAATGCACGTTAGCGCCCAGACGGAACAGTTCATCAATCGTACGGCCTACATATTTTTCATTACCTGGAACCGGTGTTGCTGCGATAATGACGGTGTCACCTGGCAGGATGTCCACTTTACGGTGTGTGGAACGAGCCATACGTGTCAGTGCTGACATTGGCTCTCCTTGACTTCCTGTGCAGAGAATCACGACACGATCAGCTGCCATCTTGCCTACTTCTTCAGGCTCAATGATCATGCCATCCGGAATCTCAAGATAACCCAGTTCTGAAGCAATACCAACCACGTTCACCATGCTGCGTCCGATAACTGCAACTTTACGTCCAGTCACTTCTGCTGCATTGATCACCTGTTGGATACGGTGTACGTTGGAAGCAAATGTCGCCACAACAACACGTTGACTTGCTTTACGGAAGATATCTTCCAGCACGATACCCACATTTTTCTCCGATGGTGTGAATCCAGGTTTCTCAGCGTTTGTACTATCGGACAACAGCGCTAACACGCCATTTGTTCCGATCTGTGCCATACGCTGAAGATCTGCATATTGACCATTGACTGGAGTATGGTCGAATTTGAAGTCACCTGTGTGAACAACTGCACCTTCCGGTGTTTCGACACATACACCAACAGAATCCGGAATACTATGGTTAGTAGCGAAGAACGATGCTTTCAGAACAGATCCAAGTTGGATCTCGGAATCAGCATCAATCAGAATACGTTTTGTATCACCCAGCAAATTCGCTTCTTTCAACTTGTTTTCTACAAGTCCAAGCGTAAGTCTTGTTCCGTATACAGGAACATTCAGATGTTTGAGAACATATGGCAGACCACCAATGTGATCCTCATGTCCGTGAGTAAGGATGATTCCTCTTACTTTGTCACGGTTCTCAGTCAGGTAAGAAATGTCAGGGATGACAATATCAATACCAAGCATATCTTCTTCCGGGAATTTAAGACCAGCATCTACGACTACAATGTCGTTGGCGTATTGGATGACGTACATGTTTTTACCAATCTCGCCTACGCCGCCCAAAGCAAAAATCATCAGTTTATCGTTATTATTTTTCTTAGACAAATGAATCTAAACCTCCTATGGTAGTTGGACGTCGTACCTTATTATTTATTGTAAGTTAAGAAAAGTAGTCCATACATCACATACCCACCTATCGGGATGAATGCAAAAGAACACCTTTATTCACGATATTTGGAAGAAGTTCTTCGAAGTTATTCCCTTTGACCAACAAGTTGGAATTGAAATTCCCTCTTAGCCGTTCCTTCCTTTTTCACCGCAAAGCTACACCACGAAGCGATGTCGCTTTCAATTTCAAAAAAATACCGCACCCAGTCACTTGACATCATTATACATGATTAAAAACAAAAAAAACAAGTCACTCTCTCGTTAACCTGTAGGTTTCCCCTTAGCAGTGGAAAAGAAACCTTACATTACTCGTAAAAAAAAGAACCGCAGCCTCTACGAAGAGGAGCGGTTCTTTTGCTGATCTGAAGGATATTCCCATGATTAATAAAATAGTCCATATACAACCAAAATGATTACAAATTAAGCAAACCTTTGATATAAACCTGCTCCTCTTCCGTTGGCGGAATAAGGGGCAACCGTACGGAACCAACGTCTAGACCACGCAATGTCAGCGCATATTTCACCGCTACGGGGTTTGGTAGAGGCTGTGGACACTCAAACAGGCCTTTGAACACCGGGAACAACTGCTGATGAATCTGAGCAGCCTGAAGAGGTGCTCCGCCATAGAAGGCGTCAATCATTTTCTTCATTTCTGCCCCTACGACATGACTGGCCACACTGACAATTCCATGTGCTCCAACTGCAATCGCTGGTAAGCCTGAAGCATCATCCCCGGAATAAACTCTGAAATTTTCTGGAGCACTTGCTGCAATCAGCGTAACCTGCTCCATAGACGCACATTCCTTCGTAGCGACGATGTTAGGAATCTGTGCAAGACGAAGCGTTGTCTCTGCTGACAGGCTGGTTACTGTACGCCCAGGCACGTTGTAGAGCATAATTGGCAGCTTGGTGGAGCCTGCAATCGCTTCAAAATGTTTGAACAAACCTTCTTGGCTAGGTTTGTTGTAATACGGAACAACCAACAAAACGCCATCCACTCCGGCACGTTCAGCTTCCTGTGTCAAATGGATGGAATGTGCAGTGTTATTGCTTCCTGTTCCGGCTATAATTTTGCACCGACCGGCCGCATGTTTCACTGCAAATTCGAATAATTGAACTTTCTCAGTATCACTAAGTGTTGGAGACTCCCCTGTTGTTCCAGAAACCACAAGCGTCTCCGACTTTTGATCTACAATCAGATAGTCGATTAGACGTGCCGTTTCCTCCCAATGAATCTCTCCTTGTTCATTGAACGGAGTGACCATTGCTGTAATCAATCTTCCAAAGTCCAATTCGATTCCTCCTTCAAAACAGGTTTGGCTCCTCTAACTTCAGTTATTTACAAATGAAGTTCGAATGAGGCGTGAAGTGCCCTCAGGGCCTGAACCATATCTTCTTTTTTTACGAGTACCCAGATCGTTGTATTCGAATCTGCCGATTGCAGGATCTGAATGTCTGCCAGTGTCAAGGACTCCACGATTCGAGCCATGATTCCAGGTACACCATTAATGCCTCCGCCAATGACGGACACTTTGGCACAACCGGACAGACTTTGTGGCTTGAGACCTATCTCCTGCAATACCTGTATGGCTTTCTCGGAATCACTGTCAAATACCGTATAGACAACTCCCGAGGGGGTAACATTAATAAAATCAACGCTGATTGAATTCTCAGCCATGGTTTTGAACACTTTTAGTTGCAATCGATCTGCACCACCAGGCACATCCACCGTAATTTGCGTTACATTGCTCACGTAGGCGATGCCTGTTACATAACGGTCAACAATGCCTGTCTGCACATCCTGGAATCCTTCCGGATGCGTAACCAGCGTTCCTTCCGTGTCTGCAAAAGTAGATCTTACCCGCACTGGAATCTGGGATTGCATCGCAATCTCAACTGCTCGTGGATGGATTACCTTGGCCCCGTGGTGGGCCATGTTACAGATCTCTGCATAACTCACAACAGTCAGTGGACGTGCATCCTCAACAATTCGCGGATCAGCGGTGAGTATCCCGTTCACATCTGTGTATATATCCACCATTTCAGCACGTAATGCTGCACCGAGAGCTGTAGCAGACGTATCGCTTCCCCCACGACCCAGTGTCGTGAAGTCTCCGTTCTCTGTTTGCCCCTGGAATCCGGTTACAACAACGACACGGCCAAGCTGAAGCTGCTCCAACACACGAACAGGACGGACATCCAATATCCGGGCATTCCCGAAATTGTCGTCCGTCACAAAACCTGCTTGTGCACCGGTCAGCACTGTAGTTGGAATGCCTTCATGTTCGAGTAAACTGCTCAACGTTGTCGCCGATATGATTTCACCACAGCACAGCAGTAAATCCTTTTCGCGTGCGGATAGTGCGTTTCCGTTCTGTGCAGCCCAGTCCAGCAACGTATCGGTCGCATATGGCTCGCCGCGGCGCCCCATCGCAGACACAACGATGACCAGACTCAATCCTGCTTCAAGTTCACGTTTAACATGACGGAGCACATGCTCTCTCGCCTGAACAGTGGAGAGAGACGTGCCTCCGAATTTCTGTACCATGATACGCATCTTTATTCCTCCATTTGTGTACGCAAGAAGACTGGACACGGGTCAAATCAACAAATGGATCACTCTAGGGAGCGTTCTGATGCGATAATTTCAGCATTTTATACGGCATTCCATGCCGCTCCTTATTTTTTGTAATTGTCTGGGACAATTGCAAATCAAAGGTCGCGGTTGTTATCGAGGTCATGATGCATACATTCACAATAGACCTCTCCCGCTTGCTTAACCTGTACTGCCCGCAAGCAGGAATGCCTTATAGACAGGAACGTGGACATAGTAGCTGTTCAATCCAGCATATTGTCCCCCATGATTTTCTTTGTCTCTCGAACCCTTCTTCATTTCTCCAAGCGCATAAACGTTGTCACCGAATCATTGTTCCATCAAGCCTGTGAAGAACGCTCCACAATCATCGGCTGCAACTGTTTGCCCTCAAGAGCACTCCAGCAAGCCTCTGGAATCAATTCCATTTTGGCGACTAACGAGTTTGGTTTTTTCACTGGATCGTCCTGCCCAAATGGCACAAAATACAAGTATTTAGCCACGAGCAATTTGGCGATATTCGCAGCATTCAAGCCCAGACCGTCATTCGTGGAAATCGCGAGCACAAGTGGACGCTGATTGCGCATCTGCGCTTTGGCTGCCATTAGCACTGGACTGTCGGTCATCGCATTAGCCAGCTTGCTTGTTGTATTCCCTGTGCATGGAGCAATAACCAGCACATCAAGCAGCTTGGAAGGCCCTAATGGCTCCGCTTCAACAATTGTAGAAATGATATCATTACCTGTTATATCTTTCAACTGTTTTTGCCAATTTTGCGCCGTACCGAAGCGTGTATCCGTCGTCAGAACCGAATTCGAAATAATTGGAATGACGTTGGCACCTTCAGCTACGAAGCGGCTAATTACCGGCATAACCTCTTCAAACGTACAATGAGAACCCGTAATTGCATAACCTACCGTTTTTCCCTGCCAGTTCATGATTTAACCTCCCGTGCGTTCTGTTCTTCCAAAAGCAAACGGATCAACGCGTCGGCAATAATGCCGCCAGCCGTTTTGGGAGCAACAATGCCGGGGAGGCCTGGCGCAAGTAGCGCTTTAATACCGCGTTTGTCGGCATACCTGAAATCACAGCCGCCAGGAGCGGATGCGAGGTCGATAATGACAGCCTTTTGCGGCATTCTGGACAGGATTTGTGCTGTGATTATCATAGTCGGTATCGTATTAAAAAGCAAGTCAACTTCCCCGGTCTGAGCGGCCAAATCCGTTGTTATGAAAGGCTTCCAGCCCATTATTGTAGCGCGGGCAACATCCTCTTCCCGCCTGATTCCCACCCGTACATTTGCTCCAAGTCCCTGCAGTGTTTTGGCCATTGTGAATCCTGTTCGACCAATGCCAAGCACAATGCATTCCGAACCATGGATTGTGAAGTCCGTCTCCCGAATAGCTATGGCGATGGCTCCCTCAGCTGTTGGAATAGAGTTATAAAGTGCAATATCATCACGATCAAGTACTTCAACAAGTCGCAGCCCATTTTCAAGACAAAGTTCGCGCAAGAATGGCTTTGCCATACCCGTGAACACAATACAATGCTCTGGTAATGCTGCAATATGTTCCTTTTTCAGATAGATCGGTGTGTCACTAAATGAAGTACTTACTTTTCCCTGCTCATCGCAACCGACAACTGGCAGTACGAGTACATCTGCGGAAGCAAACACTTCATCCTCCAGTTCCTGGTGCTCGATCCCTGGAATGGAACGCTCTATTTTATCGAAACCCACCACACTTACCGTTGCATCCAGCTCAGCGCACTTTTGAATGACTTCAAGCTGCCGCGCATCTCCGCCCAGGACTACAATCCGGACTCCGGTCAGCATCGGGACGTCACTCCTTTCACCACATGTATGCCTTATCGTATGCAGGGGCCCACAGGGGGGTGAAAACAATAATTGCATTCCACCGTCCGTTTCTCAAATGTAAAAAAGAGCCGCCCCTGTCAGGGACGACTCTAAAGAATAGGTATATTTACGCTGCTTATTTCCCAGTATGACCGAATCCACCTTCACCACGTACCGTTTCCGAAAGTTCATTCACTTCCGTCAATTCAACCGCAGGCACGGTCTGGAAGACGATCTGTGCGATGCGCTCTCCCCGTACAATCGTGAACGGTTCCTGACCCAGATTAATCAACAGAACTTTAACTTCTCCGCGATAATCCGCATCAATGGTCCCCGGTGTATTGAGGCAGGTAATACCATGTTTGAAAGCCAGTCCGCTCCGAGGACGGATCTGTGCTTCCAATCCAGCTGGCATTGCCATCGCAAGTCCGGTAGGAATCAGCGTACGCTGACCCGGCTGCAATACAACGTCTTCCTGAAGTGCAGCTACTACATCAAAGCCGGATGCCAGCTCCGACATTTTTTGAGGCAGTTTAATATCTTCATTGCCCGGCAGTTTCTGTATTTGAACGTAATGCAACAAAATCATCCCTTCTCAATCCAGCGATCGTCTTATCTGAAGCGCCAACCATAGCAAGTGCAAAAGGTTCAGCAAACATCAGATCTAGTACCGCGTTAATATCGTCCATGGTAACTTGCTCAATTTTGGCAATCATCTCATCCAGTGTATGGTGTCTGCCCAGCATGAGCTCGTTTTTACCCAGACGATTCATGCGACTGCCTGTGCTTTCCAAGCTTAGAATCAAGCTGCCTTTCAGCTGTTCTTTTCCTTTACGAAGTTCATCTTCGGACAAGCCGTTAACAGCCAGGTCGCGTAGAACCTCTTTGGTCAGATCTAGCACTTCTTTGGTCTGTTTCGGTGCTGTACCTGCGTATATCGTGAAAAGTCCGCTGTCCGCATGAGAGCTATGATAGGAATACACGGAGTACGCAAGCCCCCGTTTCTCACGAATTTCCTGGAACAGCCTGGAGCTCATGCCTCCACCAATGGCGTTATTCAGAACAACCATAGCGAATTGCAACGGATCTCCGATTTTACAGCCCGGGAACGAAATACAGATATGATTCTGTTCCGTTTTCTTTTTGTGAAAGAGCTGTCCGCTTTGGAAGGCTGGCATCGTGACTGCTTCCGATACTCCATTTACATCAAAAGCACCAAAATGCTTCTCCATCAGATCGATTACACTGTCATCAATATTACCCGCGATACTAATGACCGTGTTCTCAATCGTGTAGTGCTCCTTCATATATGCACGCAGATGGCTGGAATCCATCGCTTTGAGACGTTCTTCCGTACCCAGGATTGGGTATGCGAGTGGATGCTCACCATAGGCGGCCAAGGCCATCAGATCATGAACCATATCATCAGGCGTATCTTCATACATCGAGATTTCTTCCAGAATGACGTTTTTCTCCTTGATCAATTCACCATCATCCATTTTGGAGCGGAAAAACATATCAGACAATACATCAACCGCAATCGGCAAATGTTCATCCAACACTTTAGCATAATAACACGTATATTCTTTGGAAGTGAATGCATTCACGTTACCGCCAATCGCATCGAACTGCTCCGCAATCGCCTTGGCATCATAACGATCTGTTCCCTTGAATAACATGTGTTCAATAAAATGTGATACTCCGTTACTTGCAGGTTGCTCATTGCGCGAACCTGTCTTGACCCATATTCCGAAAGACACAGAACGGCAGGTCGGTATCTGTTCCATGACAACTCTGAGGCCATTGCCCAGCTGAATTTTTTTCATGGTTGGCCCTCCTACATCTCTATAATTGCCTTGATCTCAACCTTAAAATTGAAATCGACATTTGGTTCCAACTGTTTGATATTAACAAAAAAACAACGTTCACTCAACCGCAGACGTATTTACACGTTCCGAAGACAGCGTCTCACTTACTGTTCCGAGCACCAAACCTTTGGCCCGTATGGATTGAATCATGCCCTTTAAAGCTCCCGAAGAAGCAGCTGTAGGGTGCATTAGAATTAACGTTCCAGCCTCGGTATTTTTAGCAATTTTGGCAACAACGGCATCCGGGCTTGGCTTACGCCAATCCACAGTATCTACTGTCCATAACACGGTGTGCAGTCCCATGGATGAAGCAATGTCAACGGTCTTCTGATTAAAGTCACCGGATGGCGGAGCAAACCAACGATTCTCTACGCCCAGTGTTTTATGGAGCAGATCCTGGGTTTTGCTAATTTCCAGCTTGGCCCGTTCTGCGCTCAATCGACTCATATTAGGGTGAGAATATGCATGGTTGGACATCTCATGCCCACGCTTCTGAATTTCTTTGGCCAGTTCAACATTTTTGCTTAACCAACTTCCATCCAGAAAAAAAGTAGCCTTCACTTTCTCGGCATCGAGCGTATCCAGCATCGGTTTGATGTATTCGTTCCCCCAGGCCACATTAATCATAAAAGAAACCATCGGTTTGTTTGCATTCCCCCGATAGATCGGATGTGCACCCAAATCCTTAAGCTGGATCTCCGGCTCAATCTGACGGTAGACATACGCTATTTTGGTATTCAACGTTCCACTCAGCGCCTTACGGTATGTCGCTTCCACATCAATCTCCATGCCATTATAACCAGGAATCGCTTTCCATACCCGATCCACTCTGGCATTTACCGGAGCAATTTTCGTTTCAGCCGCTTTATCCCGAATCGCAGACAACAGCGCATCTTCTCCAGTTGCCTCCTTAAACATGTCAAAAGCATTTTGCGTACCTGGCCCATCACGGATCTCCGTAATGTATGTACGTACACTGCCAACTTGTCCGATCAATATGACCGCAGTCACACCCGCCAGAACAGCCGCCAGCTTTTTGGATTGGTTTCCCACAGCTCCATCCTCCCGCCGTCTTTGTCCCCATCATATGAGGACAAGGGCAAAAATATGAATGCTAAGCCATGGTTTCATCCTTGCTTTACGTATTTAAACGTTAAAAAAAGAGCCAGAAATTCACATTCTGTCTCTTCATTCAATCTATCCATTTATAACCTGTCGCTTCGGTATCCTAGGATTGAGCCGGAGCTTCAGCAGTCAAAACTGCTTTACGGGACAAGTTGATTCGACCTTGTGGGTCAATTTCCGTTACTTTTACCGTAATGGAATCACCGATAGCTACAACATCTTCCACTTTGGCAACACGTTCAGTTGACAGTTGCGAGATGTGTACCAGACCTTCTTTGTTCGGAAGTACTTCAACAAATGCACCGAATTTTTCTACGCGTTTTACTTTGCCGACATAAATCTCGCCGACCAATACTTCGCGTACAATACCTTCGATAATCGCTTTGGCTTTATCATTCATCTCCTGGTTGGAAGAAGCGATAAAGACACGTCCATCCTGTTCAATATCAATTTTAACACCGGTTTCTTCGATGATTTTATTGATAATTTTACCACCTGCACCAATAACATCACGGATTTTGTCCGGATTGATATGCATCGTTGTAATTTTAGGCGCATATTGTGATAACTGCTCACGTGGAGTTTTCAAAATTTCGTTCATTTTGCCCAAAATGTGCATACGGCCTTCTTTGGCTTGCGCCAATGCATCAGACAAAATTTGACGATTAATACCAGCAATTTTGATGTCCATTTGGATTGCAGTTACACCTTCAGGTGTTCCAGCTACTTTAAAGTCCATGTCACCGAGGTGATCTTCCATACCTTGAATATCACTCAGAATGGATACATGATCTCCATCTTTGATCAGACCCATAGCTACACCCGCAACTGGAGCTTTGATTGGTACACCTGCATCCATCATAGCTAAAGTGCTGGCACAGATACTTGCCTGAGATGATGAACCGTTGGATTCCAGAACTTCAGATACCAAACGAATCGTGTATGGGAAATCCGTTTCGGAAGGAATCACTTTGGAAAGCGCACGCTCACCCAGAGCACCATGTCCGATTTCACGACGGCCTGGAGCACGTAATGGACGAGCTTCACCTACGCTGAATGGTGGGAAGTTATAGTGATGCATGAATCGTTTCGTTTCTTCAAGACTGATTCCGTCCAAAATCTGAACATCACCCAGTGCACCCAGTGTACAAACGCTAAGTGCTTGCGTTTGACCGCGCGTAAACAGTCCTGTACCATGTGCACGTGGCAACAGAGATGTATCACATTCAATTGGGCGAATTTCAGCAAGTCCACGTCCATCCGGACGAACTTTATCATGCGTGATCAGACGACGCACTTCTTCTTTGACGATATCGTGCAGAACTTCCTTCACGTCTTTGAACAATTCCGGACTTTCAATATATTTCTCTTCAAAGTGAGCAACGGTTTCGTCATTCACTACATCGATTGCATCTTGACGAGCATGTTTCTCGGCGATTTTAACCGCTTCGACCAGACGAGCGCTGGCGAATTCACGCACACTGCTGTTAACTTCAGCATTAACGGTACGCAACTTAACAGCCATTTTTTCTTTTCCAGCAACTTGCACAAGTTGTTCGATTACAGCAATAATATTTTGGATCTCATCATGTCCAAACATAATTGCTTCGAGCATCACTTCTTCCGGCACTTCGTTTGCTTCGGCCTCAACCATCATGATGGCATCTTTGGTTCCTGCAACGACCAGTTCAATATCACTGACTTCAAGCTGTGCAATCGTTGGGTTAATGATGAACTCGCCATCAATACGTCCAACTTTCACGCCACCAATCGGTCCGCTGAATGGAACATCCGAAATGCTCAATGCTGCTGATGTACCAATCATTGCAGCGATTTGCGGTTCGCAATCCTGATCCACACTCATAACGATATTCAGAACTTGTACATCATTCCGGAAGCCTTCCGGGAACAAAGGACGAATTGGACGGTCTGTCAGACGGCTTGAAAGAATGGCTTTCTCACTCGGTCTGCCTTCACGTTTAATAAATCCTCCCGGGATTTTACCTACGGCGTACAATCTTTCTTCATAGTTCACCGTTAATGGGAAAAAGTCCAGATCTTTCGGCTCACTTGATGCTGTCACGGTACACAATACCACGGTATCCCCGTATGTTACCTTAACGGCAGCATTAGCCTGCTTGGCCAAACGCCCGGTCTCAAGCGTAAGCTTTCTTCCACCAAGCTGCATTTCAACACGCTGTTCCATGAAACCCCTCCTTTTATTCGTTCCTAATTCAATGGATTCTGCATATTCACAGTATTTCCTGCTTGTCCTGCATTCATTAGCTATGTATGGAACTTTCAACATGCTAACCTGCACAACAAAAGCTCCTCACGGAGCCCCATCTACAAATATATGGCAACATGTTCATCTACAAAACAACCCGGCTGTAAGTTCCGCTTGTCCTTTTAGACAAAAGAATGACGGATAACAGCCAGGTTGATTTTGAAAACATGTACGATAATTAACGACGCAATCCGAGTTTTTCGATCAGTGCGCTGTAACGTTTAACATCTTTGTTTTTCACGTAAGCCAAAAGCTTACGACGTTGACCTACCATTTTCAAAAGTCCACGACGTGAGTGGTGGTCTTTCTTATGCGTACGCAAGTGGTTTGTCAAACTTGTGATGTTTTCCGTAAGGATAGCAACTTGCACCTCTGGAGATCCTGTATCGGACTCGTGAGTTTTGTGCTCGTCGATCAGTTGTTGTTTACGTTCTTGAGTCAATGCCATCCTGTTCACCTCCTTCAATATAATCGCCATTAGCCTCGTCACCGCCGGTGAGAGCAAGCAACCAAGCCAAGGTTAATGTTGCCTCAATCGACAACGTAGTACAGTATATCATAATTGCCTAGTTAAAGTAAATGTAAACATGCATTTAATCCTGAACCTTTAAGATAACAGGCGGCCGGCAGTTAATGCATCTTCACGAATCTGGCTAATCAATGCCTCAATGGAGTCAAACTTTCGTTCTGCACGAATATAGTGAACGAGCTCAACCTTTAGTTCCTGGTCATACAAGTGTCCATCAAAATCAAGCAGGTGCACTTCAAACGTAGGTTTCATCCCACTTTCGTGAAACGTAGGTTTCACACCGAGATTCATTACGCCATGCAGTTCCTGTTCGCCATACTGCACACGAACAGCGTAAACACCCTTCGACGGGGTAACGTAATGATCCGTGAGTTCAAGGTTGGCTGTAGGAAATCCAATCGTTCGTCCACGCTTCTCCCCGTGAATGACGGTTCCTCTGATGCTGTAAGGTCGGCCAAGCCACTGACTGGCCTCATCCATCTCCCCACGCTTCAACAGGCCACGAATGAGAGAACTGCTCACTTTTTCACCATTCAACAAGAAAGGAGGAACGGTTTCCACCATCATCTCTCCTTCTCCCAAAGTACGAAGAAGTTGTTCATCCCCTGCACCCTTGTGACCAAAACGGAAGTCAAAACCCACCACCGCTGTTCGTGTCTGAAGAGGAATCAACAAGTCGTGTACGAATTGTTGCGGCGTCAACCGTGAGAAATCTTCATTGAACTCCACCACATAGAGTACATCAACGCCCATTCCTGCCAAGATCTCTTCTTTATCTCTCAAGGGAGTTAAATAACCCTCGTAATCCCCTTTGCGCATAACTTCCTTCGGATGTGGATGAAAGGTCATGACCGCTGCCTGCATGCCCGTTTCCCGCGCAATGCGGACAGCTGATAAAATGACACTTGCATGTCCGAGATGCAGTCCGTCGAATTGACCAATCGCAAGCACTTGGGGCAGTGTGCTCAGCTCAGTCGAATGTAACGTCTGCGGATAGGTTAGCATTACGGTTTTCACAATCATTCACCTGCATTTCACTAGATAGGCCAAGCTAGAGCATCACCACAACTCCAAGCCCGAAACCTCTTTATTCCGGCAAAAAGACTTTAACTGCCCTCACCGTTGGTTTTAGTTCATCCCGCTCAAATATCCCCAGAAACGTACCATCCTGAGCATACAACCGCAGCAAACCAGGT
This sequence comes from Paenibacillus sp. FSL H8-0283, assembly GCF_045040675.1. Lineage (NCBI taxonomy): Bacteria > Bacillati > Bacillota > Bacilli > Caryophanales > Paenibacillaceae > Paenibacillus > Paenibacillus sp. FSL H8-0283. The sequence continues at coordinate 2,587,537 of NZ_CP150295.1, read as the reverse complement.
TGCTCCACAGGCGGTTCCAGAAGACGCGCAGACAGTTTCTGACCTTGCAGTGCTCCTTTGGTCAGTTCTTCTCCAACCTTATGGGCCGGAATTGAAGCAATAGCCTCGTCAACAGGAATCAGCGCCTCCGCCAAAGTCCCGTCAGCCATAAGTTGTTCCACTTCTTCAATACGAAGACAACGATCTGCAGAGATACCTGCCGATATCGTACGCTCCAGTTGAACCATGGTTGATGGATATCCGAGTTGCCGGCCAATGTCTACACACAATGTCCGAATATAAGTACCTTTTGAACATAAGGCCCTGAAGGATATATCGGTGGTCTCACCCTGAGTCTCAATCCCTGTAAGTTCGAGCTCATAGATTGTAACCTCACGGCTCTTACGCTCTACCGTCTTACCTTCACGAGCAAGCTCATAAAGACGTTTGCCGTCTACCTTTACCGCAGAATACATGGGTGGTACCTGTGAGATCGTGCCCAGAAACTGCTCAAGCACCTGTTGAACCTGTTCCTGTGTTACTTCCACAGTCGTTTCAGCCCGCTCGATGACTTCCCCTGTCATATCCTCTGTGTCGGTAGACAGTCCCAGTCTGAGCGTAGCCAGATATTCCTTCGGAAGCTCCTGCATGTACTCTACCACACGTGTCGCCCGTCCAAGACAGAGCGGCAGAACGCCTGTAACTTGTGGGTCAAGTGTGCCCGTATGCCCAATGCGCTTCATTTTGAGAATTAGACGCATTTTGGCTACAACATCATGAGAAGTAAAACCCGCCGGTTTATATACCGGAAGTACACCTTCAAATAGCTTTACCATTGTGAATTCACCTGCTTCAGTACTTTTGCGATAATATCATCAAGTCTGCCTTCCAGACGACATCCGGCTGCGAGCACATGCCCGCCTCCGCCAAAGGTCTGTGCTAGTGCAGCAACATCAATTTTACCAGCTGAACGCAAAGAAACCTTGACTGCATTCTCGTTGATGACTTTGAAAAAGATACCAACTTCCACGCCCTGAATGTTGCGCGGATAGTTCACTACCCCTTCAAGATCTTCATTAGCTGCTCCACAAGCCACCATATCATCTGGTGTAATAACAACCCAGGCTATCTTTCCATCATCTGTCATCTGCAGGCTTGATAGTGCCTGATTCAAAATCCGAACTTGCGGAAGAGTCACCTGCTCCAACAAGGCCTGGGCGAGATAGGGTCCATTCACGCCATGCTCAAGCAGTCTGGAGGCCGTTTTCATTACATTTGGGCTGGTGTTGGCATAGCGGAATCCACCTGTATCGGTAAGCAATCCTGTATAAACTGCCGTCGCAACATCTTGATCCCATGTTACTTGGAACAGGTTAAGAAAATCGAACAAGATTTCAGCCGTAGCAGCAGCATCTGACTTAATGATGTTGACTGTACCATAACCGTCATTTGTAGGGTGATGATCAATATTCAAGATAACAGCATCATCTTCGAAATAATGACGTGTCAAACCTACTCTGGCAAAGTCTGCACAATCCACACAGATAACAGCTTTATATTTTCGCTGCGGTGGTTGTTCGGTCATGTTCACAATGTTACCTGCTTCCCACAAAAATTGCATGCGCCCGGGGATTTCACCTTCATTAATCATCGTGAATGTCTTACCCAGACATGACAGCAGCCAGCCCACCGTTACCGTCGAGCTGACTGCGTCACCGTCCGGCTGTACATGCGACACGACCAGGTAATCATCATGCTCCAGCAGAAATTGCTTTCCGGCCTGGAGCGCCTGTTCATAAGTGTGCATTGCCGTCTCCTCTATTCTGTTACTGGGATTCGTTCTTGTCGGAACCAATATCGCCAAGCAGCTTCTCAATTCGGCTGCCATAAGCGATGGATTCGTCAATCTTAAATATCAACTCGGGAACATGCCGGAACCGGATACGTTTGCCCAGCTCCGAACGCAAAAATCCATTTGCTTTTGCCAGAGCTTTCAGCGTGTTATCTTTTTGTTCCTGTTCACCGAAGACACTCAGATAAACTTTGGCTTGCGACAAGTCTCCTGTCACTTCGACTCCCGTTACCGTAATAAAGCCGATACGTGGATCTTTCAGTTCAGACTGGATGAGCAGACTTATTTCTTTCTTGATCTGCTCGCCCACTCTACCTGTACGAATCTTAGCCATTGTTGTTCACCTCATGCTTCCTTGCTTATCGTTGTACTGTCTCCATAATGAAAGCTTCGATAACGTCGCCTTCTTTGAGATCATTATATTTATCAAGTGTGATACCGCACTCGTAACCTTGTGCTACTTCTTTGGCATCATCTTTATAACGTTTCAGGGAATCCAGCTTACCTTCGTAAAGGACAATGCCATCACGAATCAGGCGTGCTTCCGCAGAACGCGTAATTTTACCCGAGGTAACCATACAACCAGCGATGGTACCCACTTTACTGATGGAGAACGTGCTCCGAACTTCAGCATGACCGATAACTTTTTCTTTGTAGATCGGATCAAGCATACCTTTCATCGCTTGTTCAATTTCTTCAATAACACTGTAGATCACACGATGCAGACGAATGTCTACTTGCTCTTGATCTGCAGTTGATTTCGCCTGGTTATCAGGACGAACGTTGAAACCGATCACGATAGCATTGGATGCTGCAGCTAAAATGATGTCGGATTCTGTGATTGCACCAGCGCCGCTATGAATGATTTTCACGCGTACACCTTCAACTTCGATCTTCGCAAGGGAACCTTTCAATGCTTCAACCGAACCTTGTACATCACCTTTGATGATTACGTTCAGATCTTTGATCTCGCCATCTTTGATGTGCTGGAACAGATCGTCCAACGTCACACGAGTATGCGTACCCAGATCGGATTCACGTTGCGTGATAGAACGTTTGTCAGCGATGGAACGCGCTTTGCGCTCATCTTCAAACACCATGAATGGATCTCCCGCACCTGGAACTTCAGTCAGACCTGTGATTTCTACAGGTGTTGAAGGTCCAGCTTCTTTCAATTTGCGACCTTTGTCATTGACCATCGCACGAACACGACCGAAGCAGTTACCTGCTACGAAAGCATCGCCGACTTTCAATGTACCGTGCTGTACGAGGATACGTGCAACTGGGCCACGTCCTTTATCCAGCTCGGCTTCAATCACTGTACCACGGGCACGTTTGTCCGGGTTCGCTTTGTATTCGTTCACTTCTGCAACGAGCAGAATCATTTCAAGCAGACCTTCCAGACCCATTCTTTGTTTCGCTGACACGTTAACAAAGATGGTATCTCCGCCCCACTCTTCAGGAACGAGTTCATAGCTGGTTAGTTCTTGTTTCACTTTATCTGGATCAGCGCCCGGCTTGTCAATTTTGTTGACAGCCACGATGATTGGTAGCCCGGCAGCTTTGGCATGGTTAATCGCCTCAATGGTCTGTGGCATAACACCGTCATCCGCAGCTACGACAATAATCGTCATATCCGTAACTTGTGCGCCACGTGCACGCATCGCTGTAAACGCTTCGTGACCCGGAGTATCCAGGAACGTGATCTTTTTGTTGTTAATTTCAACTTGATATGCACCGATATGTTGCGTGATTCCGCCGGCTTCGCCATCGGATACATTCGTGGAACGAATCGCATCCAGCAAAGTAGTTTTACCATGGTCAACGTGACCCATGATCGTAACTACTGGTGGACGAGCCTGCAAGTCAGCAGCATCATCATTCTCTTCCAGTGTTTCGAAACGGTCATCTTCAAGCACAATCTTCACTTCAACCTCAACACCGAATTCACCTGAAAGCAGAAGGATCGTTTCGATATCAAGCTCTTGGTTGATTGTTGCCATAACACCCATAGCGATGAGCTTTTTGATAACTTCAGAAGCATCCTTATGGAGCAACTTCGCTGTTTCACCAACGGTCATATCACCACGAACGATGATTTTCTTAGGTGTGTTATCAATTTTCTCACGTTGTTGGTACTGTTGTTGATTTCTGTTGCGGTTGTTCTTGCCACCACGGTTACCACGGAAGTTGCCGCCACGGTTGTCATCATAACGACGTCCACCGCCACCGCTGTTCGAACGGTTACCACTATTGTTGTTGCTACCAGTAGTACCACCTGGGCCGCTTCTACGTTGGCCTTGTCCTTGGCTCTGACCTTGACCACCGCTACGGTTGCCAGCAGTACCTGTATTACCACCGCTGTTAGGGCCTGAAGTTCTTACTTGACCGCCACCGCTGTTATTCGGACGTTGACCCGTTCCTTGCGGACGGGATGCAGTACTGCTTTGTCCACCTTGAGCTGGTCTTGGACGGTTAGTTGATTGTCCTCCTTGGCTTGAGCCTTGGGAAGAGTTCGTTCTGTTGCGGCTATCTTGGCCGCTGGGTCTTTGGGTGCCATTGTTATTGTTGGAATTTGGTCTATTGTTCATACCTACCTGCTTTTCCTGTTGTATTTTTGTTTGTACGGGACTACCGGATGGGTTACTGCTCTTCGGCGTGTTCACTCCGCCGGCCGGCTTGTTGCTGTCCACTGGTTTGTCACTGCGCACTGCCGAAGTAACAACTGGTTTTGCATCGTTGCCTTGTTTCGAAGCAGCAGTGGATTTTATATCTTTAAAAAATTGTTCCACCTTACCGACTGAACCATTCTCCATGACACTCATATGATTGTTTACGGGAATTTCCAGCTTTTTAAGAATGGTTATAATTTCTTTACTACTCATATTAAGGGACTTCGCATATTCATAAACTCGCAATTTATCCTTGTTTTCCTGTTTACTCAATATACTCCACCTCCGACATTATACCGACTTGCTTGGAGATCATTTTTGCAAACCCTCGATCCGTTACTGCAAGAACAACACGCGTGTCTTTACCGATACTTGAACCCAGACTATCCCGGTCAAATCCGATCAACAGAGGAACCTTATAAGTTCCGCATTTATCGCGAAATTTCTTTTGTGTATTGGCTGAGGCGTCACCCGCAACAATAACCATTTTAGCTTCGGAAGAACGGATCGCTTTAAGTACAATTTCTTCACCTGTTACAAGTTTACCTGCACGCATAGAGAGTCCCAAATAAGACAGCGTTTTAATATTAGTCATGTTCACGCTCCTGTGCTGCTTTGAATTCATCCTCAACCGCGATGAAGTCAGCTGCTAATTGCTCGTAAATTTCAGGTGAGACTTTGCCTTTTAACGCCCGATCCAAAGCCCGGTTTTTGAGTGCGAGCTTAAAACAGGACTCTTTGCCGCATAAATAGGCACCACGTCCGGATTTTTTGCCAGTCAAATCGATCAGCACTTCATCCTCTGGCGTTTTAACAATGCGAATCAGCTGCTTTTTGGGCATCATTTCTTGGCATGCCACACATTTGCGCAGCGGCACTTTTTTTGGTTTCATACGTCAGCGCCCCCCGTACTTTACTTTAGTCGACGGAGACGGAATCCTGATGCATTTCAGAAGAAGAATCTTTTTCTCTGCCGAATTCCTGTTCCGCCTGGCTCTCGCTCTTAATGTCGATTTTCCAGCCGGTTAATTTGGCTGCCAATCTGGCATTTTGGCCTTTGATACCAATTGCGAGGGACAGTTGATAGTCCGGAACGATAACCCGAGCCATCTTTTCTTCCTCAAATACATGAACTTCCAATACTTTGGAAGGACTCAGTGCATTAGCAACATATTCGTCTACCTGATCGGAGAAACGAACGATGTCGATTTTTTCACCGCGCAGCTCACCCACAATGGTCTGCACGCGCATTCCCCTAGGACCTACACAAGATCCAACTGGATCAACTTCCTCGTTGCGGGAGTGAACGGCAATCTTGGAGCGGAACCCTGCTTCGCGAGCGACGGAGCGAATTTCAACTACACCGTCAAAGATCTCAGGCACTTCCAGTTCAAAGAGACGTTTCAAGAGGCCCGGATGGGTACGGGACAAAATGATTTGCGGCCCTTTTGTCGTATTCTCGACCTTGGTGATATACGCCTTAATACGGTCACCATGAACAAACTTCTCGTTCGGCATCAATTCGGTCAGCGGTAAAGCCGCTTCGATTTTGCCCAGATCGATGTAGATATTGCGCAAATCCTGACGCTGCACCACTCCCGTAACGATATCTTCTTCCTTATCTACGAAAGCGTTGTAGATCAGGCCGCGTTCGGCTTCACGAATCCGCTGGGTCACTACCTGTTTGGCAGTTTGTGCCGCGATACGTCCGAAATCACGCGGCGTAACTTCAATCTCCGCAATATCTTCCAACTGGAAGTGTGGGTTGATTTCTCGTGCAGCAGGCAATGAAATTTCGGTACGTGAATCCAGGACTTCTTCCACGATCAATTTACGGGCATACACCCGAATAACTCCCGTATTACGGTTCATGTCAACACGCACATTCTGGGCCGTGTTGAAATTCCGCTTGTAGCTGGAAATTAGTGCAGCCTCGATCGCTTCAAACAGCACATCCTTGCTGATCCCTTTTTCCCGTTCCAATTCATTCATTGCTTCAATAAAATCCATACTCATGAATGTTGATCCCCCTTTCAAACATGGCATCTCATACGTAAAACGGCGAAAGGCTCTGAACTCATGAGCACCTTGCCGTTATCGTGAGATGTGTCTTTTTCATTAATAAAGTGAACAAGGCACTTAAAACAAAATAGCTAGGCGCGCACTGGCAACCTTATCATAAGAAATGGCATGCTGTTTTTTACCTGCTTCAATCACGAGTTCCTCGTCATCAAAGGAAAGCAGCTTGCCTTCAAATTCCTTCAATCCGTTCACCGGCTCGTAGGTTGTAACAAAAACATTTTTGCCTACAGCTTTGGTAACGTCCTCAGGTTTTTTCAGTGGACGCTCCGCACCGGGAGAAGACACTTCAAGGAAATAGATGGTTGGAATCGGATCGTTCTCATCCAGCTTGGCGCTCAGCTTTTCGCTGATCAAGACACAATCGTCGATGTCGATGCCACCCTCTTTGTCGACATACACCCGTAAAAACCAGTTGCTGCCTTCTTTGACGTATTCGATGTCAACCAGCTCGAAGCCTTGTTCGTTCAAGTAGGGTTGGATCATTTCTTCCACGGTAGATTTAATGTTCGTTGTGCTCAAAACCAATAACCTCCAACTTAGGTTACACCAGCAAAAAAGCACTGGCAGATTATTCAATACCCAAGATTCTTGTATACCAAAGACTAAAGAGTGGGTTTCCCCACTCTTTAGAAATTCGTACTATCTCGTTCACTTCAAAAATTATAACATAGTCTGGTAATAGTGACAAGTAAGCGATGCTTCAGGCAATTTACTTACTAATGAAGGAAAAATTACGTTCCCCCAACAATCGCTATGGTTAGATCCAAATTCAATCCTAGAAAAGGGAAAGCTGATTGCTCTCTGGCAAGCCACGGAAACATCCCATATTCGACAGGAGTTCAACAATGGTCTTACTTGCTTTCGACTTCTGCTGGAAGTCTTCCACCGACAGGAATTCACCATGATCTCTTGCCGCAGCGATATTGCGAGCAGCATTATCCCCGATTCCTGCCAAAGCTGAAAATGGAGGGATTAGTGTTTTTCCGTCAACGATGAACTTTGTCGCTTCCGAACGGTATAAGTCAATGGATTTCAGCGAGAATCCGCGTGCTGCCATTTCCAGACCCATTTCCAGAACAGGTAACATGTTTTTCTCTTTTGGAGGTGCCTGGAAACCTAATTGCTCAATTTCCGTAATTTTGCGATAGATCGCGTCATATCCCTGACACATCAGTTCGATATCAATCTCATCCGCCCGAACGGTAAAGTAAGTTGCGTAATATTCAATCGGATGATACAGCTTGAAGAACGCCGTACGTACTGCCGAAATAACATAAGCGGCCGCGTGAGCCTTCGGGAACATGTACTGGATTTTGAGACACGAATCAATGTACCATTGAGGCACTTTACAATTCTTCATCTCGTCAATCCATTCCTGTGGTAGGCCCCGTCCCTTACGAACACTCTCGGTAATCTTAAATGCCAGACTTGCGTCCATTCCCGTTTTATAGATCAGAAATAACATGATATCATCCCGACAACCAATTACCGTCTTAATGTTACACGTTCCGTTCTTAATCAGATCCTGAGCGTTTCCAAGCCATACCCCTGTACCATGGGACAATCCGGAAATCTGCAGTAAATCGGCAAAAGACGTCGGCTGGGATTCAACAAGCATCTGACGTACAAACTTCGTTCCCATCTCTGGCACGCCAAACGTCGCGACTGGCGACCTAATCTGTTCCGGTGTAACACCCAGAGCGTCGGTTGAGTTAAACATGCTCATGACTTTGGGATCATTCATCGGAATGGTCGTTGGATCGACCCCTGTCAAATCCTGTAACATCCGCATCATAGTTGGATCATCGTGCCCCAGAATATCAAGTTTCAGCAAGTTTTCTTCAAAAGCATGATAATCAAAGTGTGTGGTTTTCCACTCCGCATTAACGTCGTCAGCCGGAAACTGAACAGGTGTAACATCTTCGACCTCGATATAATCAGGTACTACGACAATACCGCCGGGATGCTGTCCAGTACTCCGTTTCACCCCAGTACAGCCAGAGGCCAAACGATTCAATTCAGCTCCACGCCATTTCTTCTGATGATGTTCCTCGTACTTCTTGGCAAAACCAAATGCTGTTTTCTCAGCCACCGTACCGATGGTCCCCGCACGGAAAACACTCTTCTCACTAAATAGTACTTTCGTATAGTTATGAGCATGAGGCTGATAATCACCAGAGAAGTTCAAGTCAATATCGGGAACTTTATCTCCCTTAAATCCAAGGAAGGTCTCAAACGGAATATCCTGGCCTTCTCCTTTAAGTGTGCCACCACAATCCGGACACTCTTTCTCTGGAAGGTCAAATCCACTCCGAACACTGCCGTCCAGGAACCACTCGCTGTGTTTGCATTCTGAATTCACACAAATATAATGAGCAGGTAGTGGATTAACCTCGGATATACCCAAAAATGTAGCAACAACAGAGGAGCCTACCGATCCCCGCGAACCTACGAGATAACCATCCTGATTCGATTTTTTAACCAAGCGTTCCGAGATCAGATAGTTGGCAGAAAAACCGTATTTAATAATTGGAATGAGCTCTTTTTCTAGTCGTGCCACGATTACTTCTGGTAATTCCTCGCCATAGATGGACTTTGCAGTGTCATAACAGGTATTACGGATTTCTTCGTCCGCACCTTCCAGAATCGGAGTAAACAGTTTGTCCGGGAATAACTTAATTTCCTCAAAACGATCAGATAACTCCACCGTATTTGTAACAACGACTTCGTAAGCTTTATCTTGGCCCAGGAACTGGAACTCTTCCAGCATTTCCTCTGTCGTTCTGAAATGTGCATCCGGTTTACGTTGATCTTTGAGTGGACTAAAACCTGTAATTCCGTGAATGGTGATATCCCTATATAACTTGTCACGCGGTTCCAAATAGTGCACGTTACCTGTGGCTATAACTGGTTTATTAAATTTTGCGCCTATATCAATGACTTTACGGATCGCTGTTTTGATTTCTTCGGGTGTAGCCACCAACCCTTTATCCACCAAATGCATATACATGGTAAGTGGTTGAATCTCCAGTATGTCATAAAACTCAGCGATCTCTTCCGCTTCTTCGAGCGATTTGTTAAGCACCGCTTCGAAAAACTCCCCTTTTTCACAGCCCGATATAATAACAAGGCCTTCACGCAAATTAATCAGTTTCGATTTGGGAATGCACGGTACCCGCTTGAAATGTTCCGTATGAGAGAGAGATACCAGCTTGTATAGATTTTTCTTACCGACATCATTCAATGCATAGATTCCACAATGGAAAGGTCTTGTATTCGACAAGTCGACACCTACATAATCGTTCAAGCGATCAAGCCTCGTTAAACCTTTCATCTGAGCAGCATCATTTAATAATCCGATCAGTATACCCGCGAGTGCAATCGTATCATCAATGGCACGGTGATGACTTTCAAGTCCAACCTTATATTTATCTGCCATCGTATTCAGACGGTGGTTCTTATTTTTTGGAAATAACAATCGCGCCAGTTCCAACGTGTCAAGGACAGGGTTAGGAAGCTCTGGCATTCCAATTTGCTTCAGGGAAGCCTGGATAAAGCCCATATCAAAACGTGCATTATGCGCAACAAGCACACCATCACCAGCAAACTGCACAAACTCACGAATGACAGGCTCCAGCTCAGGTGCGTCTTTTACCATGTCATCATTAATATTGGTCAACTGCTGAATGTTGTAGGGAATGCGTTCATGCGGATTCACAAATGTTGCAAACCGGTCGATTTCTTTACCATCTTGCATCTTCACTGCTGCAATCTCAATGATTTTGTTCTGTGTTACCGACAAACCTGTGGTCTCGATATCAAATACGATGTATGTTGCTGTTTGGAGATCCAATGGCTGAGGAGCCATTACAACGGCAACAGAGTCATTCACGACATTGGCCTCGAGGCCGTAGATCATTTTAATCCCGTTTTTCTTAGCAGCCTTGGAAGCCTCGGGATATACCTGCACCCCACCATGATCAGTGACTGCAATCGCCTTATGTCCCCACTCTGCTGCCATTTTCACGTATTTGTCGATTGAAGTTACAGCATCCATCGTACTCATCGTAGAGTGCAAATGGAACTCCACCCGCTTCTCTGGTGCATTATCTTTACGAGACGGGGGTGCTTTAACTTCAATCAGGTCCGATGGAATCATGGCCAGTTCAGGAATTTGCATAAACCGGTCATACTCTACACGACCACGCACTTTCACCCATTTACCGTTAGCCAGCAAACTAAGAATTTTAACGTCCTCTTTTGTTTTGGCAAACATCTTCATTTGCATGGAGTCCGTGAAGTCGGTCAGGTAGAAGGTAAACAACGTATTTCCGTTTCGCAGTTCTTTACGATCCAGACCAAAGACCGAACCTTGAAGCGTGACCTTTTTCTCTTCATCCTGGATTTCCTGCATGGGTACTGCAGGTTCCTTGATGTCATAACCCATTTGTAATCGCAGATCACCCTGCTCCTCATCCACCGGGATTTCTGTGTCCACTTCACTCATCATCTTCTCGATGACCTCAAGTTCTTCTACACGTTTTTGGGCTTGGAACTGTTCCATGGCCTCTTTATTGCTTCCCACTTCACCCACTTGCATCTTGATGCGAAGAGGTAGATGAAAGTATTTTTCATAGAATTTCGTAATAGCCTGATCAATCTGTTTCTTACGAGCCAATTCCATCGACGTTGCATCACTCATTGTCAGTTGTAGGAGATCCTCTTCACATTCAAAGGTTGTCCGGTTCATCCAACCATTTACAGATGGAATCTCACGGGTAACCCACTCCAGAAAGAGATTCCAATATTCACTGACGATATCACCATTTTGTACTTGGTCCGTGTATTTGAAGCCAAATGAAATTTTGGCGATATGATTCATTTTCTCTTGGATATGCAGGCAAAATGTGCGATAGATTGGAGCGGGTACCAACGTATCCTTTGCAATCAGAATATTCCAATCCCGATTACTTCGATTGGTCTCTACTTGTTCAATCCATCCATCCAAAAAATAGGGCTCTAACAGACCAGCCGGAAGCTCTGCCTGTTTCATCAACAACTCAAACCGTTTTCTTTTCTCCTCGAATCCGCTCATCGTGTTCCTCCTTGTACCCCCTTAAAGCATGAAAAGCCCCTGCATTCAAAAATGTCACCGATCCGAACTCGCACCGACTCATTTTATCCGACAGAAGCTCTCCATTCATTACTCTTACAGTCCGTACGTGCCATTATATACATTGAACAAAAAGATATTTACACTTACCACTCCGATAACAGAACAACCTTCCGATCGCTGTTACCCCCAGATTTTTTGATTCCCATTTACAAAGGGGAAAATCCGGGGATAAAGGCGCAGTGTATGCTTCCGATGTAGCTTTCTTTCAGAAAGCTTTTAGCTCCGCTTCTTCAGGTTATTTCTGTTCTCTACGTTCTCATGTAAATGTTTAGTTCAATGTATATAGTCAAGTGATCCTGACTTAGTATGCTCTTGCAAACACAACCGTGTGTTCTGCCTGTTCACCACAAGCCAGGCACGTATGCTTTTCTTCCGCAGGCTGGAACGGAATGTTCCGGCTTGTTGCACCTGTGACTTCTCTTACTTTATCTTCGCAAGTTTCCGAACCGCACCATCCGGCCAGTGTAAACCCGCGTTTATTTTCCATCAGTTCTTTCATCTCATCGAGTGTATCCACGGAGTAGAAGTTATCCGACATAAATGTGCGAGCACGCTCTAACATATCTACCTGGATCTGTGTCAGCATAGCCTGGATCTCTTCTACCAAGTTTGCTTGTTCTACCACTTTCTTCTCACCTGTGATCCGTGATACGAGTACACAAACGCCATTTTCCATATCACGTGGACCAATCTCCAGACGAATCGGAACACCGCGCATCTCGTATTCATTGAATTTCCAACCTGGGCGAACATCGCTGCGATCATCCATTTTCACACGGACTCCAGCTTTTTTCAACTCAGTGAACAACTCATCTGCACGCCCAACAACAGCATCACGTGTTTTAGGAGGTCCAATTGGAATCATGACCACTTGAGTAGGTGCGACTTTAGGAGGAAGTACGAGACCACGGTCATCTCCATGAACCATAATTAATGCACCGATCAAACGTGTGCTTACTCCCCATGAAGTAGTGTAAGCCAGCTCCAGCACATTATTCCGGCTAAGATACTGGATTTCAAATGCTTTTGCAAAGTTCGTCCCCATGTAGTGAGATGTACCTGCTTGTACTGCACGTCCATCCTTCATCATGGCTTCGATCGAGTAGGTATCCACCGCACCCGCAAACTTCTCGGACTTGGTTTTCTGACCCACAATTACAGGAATAGCCAAGTATTCCTCAACCACTTCACGATAAATCTCCAGCATTTTCATCGTTTCTTCACGTGCTTCTTCTTCCGTCTCATGCGCTGTATGACCTTCCTGCCACAGGAACTCACTTGTGCGAAGGAAAGGCAACGTTCTTTTTTCCCAACGAACTACGTTAGCCCACTGGTTGATCAGTACCGGAAGATCACGATAAGACTGAATCCACTTGGAATACATGTGACCAATAATCGTTTCGGATGTAGGACGGATTGCCAGACGTTCTTCCAGCTTCTCTCCGCCAGCTTCCGTTACCCATGGTAATTCAGGGTTAAAACCTTCCACGTGCTCTTTTTCCTTTTGAAAGAAGCTCTCAGGAATGAACATCGGGAAGTATGCGTTGCGATGACCCGTTTCCCGGAAACGACGATCCAACTCATCCTTAATATGTTCCCAGATTTCAAATCCGTCTGGTTTGAACACAATACAACCGCGTACGGGTGCATAGTCCATGAGATCAGCTTTTTTGATAACATCAATGTACCAGCGTGAGAAATCCTCACCCTGTGGTGTGATTTCAGTCACGAACTGTTTATCATTTTCCTTTGACATAAGACTCCAGCGTCCTCCCATAACGACTATCTCTGAATGTACAGAGCGTAGTCCAACCGTAATTATCCGTTAATTAAACGTAATATATCATTGTAAGTTACTGCCAGCATCAACACAAACAACATCGCAAATCCGACGAAATGCACCATGCCTTCGCGATTGGGATCAACAGGTCTGCCGCGCAGCGCTTCAATTCCCAAAAATACCAGACGACTGCCGTCCAGTGCAGGTATTGGTAGCAGGTTGAAAATCCCAAGGTAAAGACTCAAAATCGCTGCCCATCTCGTTAACTGTTCAATCCCTTGTTTAGCAATTTGTCCTGTCACTTCAAATGTGCGAACTGGACCACCGATATCATCCATGTTGAACTGATTGATCAGATGTTTAAATCCTTCAAATATTATTTTGGTTGTATCAACCATGGCCACGCCTGAGACTTTAAATGTCTCTACAAATCCAACAGATCGGGTTGGTAACGTAGGTACGATTCCCACTTTACCGCCCTCTTGTCCTTCTACAGCACGTGGAGTAATCGTTATATTAAACGTATCCGAACCCCGGCGCAGCGTCCATTCCATCGGCTTGTCTTTGGAATCGGCAATCATCGACACCATTTTTTGTGAATCCGTACCAATTGCAGTACCATTGATTGTTTCGATAATATCGCCCTTTTGCAGGTTTGCCTGATCGGCTGCCCCACCTTCAACCACTTCACCAATTACAAGATTTTTTGGATTTTCCACTGGAACTCCTGCCATCTGCGCATATACAGCAAACAGCACAAAGGCCAAGATAAAGTTCATGAGTGGGCCCGCAAAAATAGCCAATGCACGCTGTCCAACAGTTTTGCTGCCGAATTGACGATCTTTCGGTGCAATCTGCGTTTGTTTACCACGACTTACCAACATTGCTTGAGGATGAATACGATACTCCTGAATCTCTCCATCTACATCGAGTTGAAGCTTCAGCGCTCTCTCCATATCAATGGAGATGACTTCACCACGTATTACATTTTTACGGTTATCCAGCTGGTCCAGATAGATCATCTTCACCTGGTCATCCGCTGATCTTACCGCAATGGTCTGTCCTTCCTGGATCTCTACCAGTTCCGGATCTTCCCCTGCCATCCGTGCATATCCACCAAAAGGCAACAAACGCAATGTAAACTGGGTTTCGTTTCTTTTATATGAGAACAATTTGGGACCAAAACCGATCGCAAACTCCCGTACAAGAATACCGGCGCGTTTGGCAAAATAATAATGCCCCCATTCATGAACCGTCACGATGACAAAGAACATGAGCACCGTTAGAAATACCACTTGTATGGTTTCCAATCCCTATCCATCCTCCTTCACGGCACATACCGCAGTCTGTCCCTCTAGATTATCATTATTCTCTGATGCCGCACAAGAGAATCACTTCTTCCAATTTGTTATGAAAAAAGAGATTACAGACTCGCCGCAAGCTTACGGCTCTCCTGATCACAACGCGCGATCTCCTGCAGATCAGGCTCGTCCACATTGTGGTGTGCTTCCAGCACAGAAGCAATAATATCTTCTATTTTAAGGAATGAAATCTCTTTACGCAAGAAACGGGCTACAGCAACCTCGTTGGCTGCATTAAACGCCGTTGTTGCGGTTCCTCCCATTTTACCACACTCATACGCCATTCTTAAACACGGGAACCGTTCCATATCCATATCACGGAAATGTAATTTCCCAGCTTGAGCAAGAGACAGACGCTGTGCCGGTGATGGCAAGCGGTCAGGGTAAGTCAGTGCATATTGAATTGGAACTCGCATATCCGGATTCCCCAGTTGTGCGATGATGCTTGTGTCATCAAATTCCACATATGAATGAATAACACTCTCTGGGTGAAGCAATACATTAATCTGATCATATCGAAGACCAAATAACCAATGTGCTTCAATGACCTCAAGACCCTTGTTAACCATCGTTGCCGAGTCTATCGTGATTTTGGAGCCCATTGACCAATTCGGATGTTTAAGCGCATCCTCTATAGTCACGTTCTTCAACTGTTCACGGGTAAGATCACGGAATGATCCACCTGAAGCGGTGAGCGTGATGCCTGTCAGGCGTTCTCTGTTTTCACCATTTAAACATTGGAATATCGCAGAGTGCTCACTATCAACGGGCAGTAAAGAGACTCCTTTGGCAGCCGCTCTTGTCGTAACAATATGCCCCGCTGTAACCAATGTCTCCTTGTTAGCCAGTCCGATCTGTTTGCCTGCGTCTATGGCAGCCAGCGTTGACTCCAATCCAACACTGCCCACCACCGCTGTAACAACCGTATGCGCATCGGTTCCTGCCGCAACTTCTACGAGTCCTTCGTTGCCATAAAATAGTTGCGTTCCTGCTGGCAAATGTGGAGCTACCTTCTCCGCCAGTTCTTTGGACCCCACTGATACTTTCTTCGGCCGGTAACGTTTGGTTTGTTCGATCAGCAGGTCTGTATTGCCTCCGGCAGCCAGTCCCTCCACTTGAAAGAGTTCTGGATGCATGTCAACTACATCCAGTGTCTGGGTTCCAATGGAACCGGTTGACCCAAGAATCGCAATTTTTTTCATGCTGCACCTCATCTTTAATTATCCAATGCCTACGGCGAACAATGCTGTTATCTCAGACTCATGTTCTTCTTTAGTAGGGCAGTAGCATTAGTATATGTACGAATGGAAAAACAACAATCCAGCTGTCGCACCGATCAAGAATGCCTCCATGCCCTGGGAGAAGACTGCCTGAATCCTTGATATTATATACACGTTTGTATGCAGACTGGATCAAGTCACCCATCTGACCTACAACTGCACAGGCAATTCCGATCACAATCGCTCTCTGCCAGGAAAGCAAACCATCTGATACTAATGCAAAAATAACAGAAGTAACAATTGCAATTACGATGCCACCCAGTGCGCCCTCTATAGTCTTGTTTGGACTGATGGAAGGCCACAGTTTGTTTTTACCAATGAGTTTCCCTACAAAATAAGCTCCTGCATCACTGGCCCATATGGAGCCCAGCAACAGGAACGTCCAGAACAACCCATGATGCAGATGTCTGGATTCTGCAATGTAATAGAAACCGATCCCTATATACAACACGCCGAGGAAAAGCATGGCCACTGTATTCACGGGAACCTTATTTTTGGTGACAACCGAAGCTGTCATCAGTACAAGCATTACTATCCAGATGACCTGAAATAAGGATAGCGGTCTTGCCTCCCAAAACATTTCCCAAGGAAACACAATGGCAAACACACCAGCATATCCAATCAGGGCCACACCTGAAAAAGGCATCACCCCGGTCATTTTAACAAATTCATAATAACCGATGAGAGCCATAAGCAATACCAAACCATGGTACCAGGGTCCGCCCAGCATGCAAAAACCTAAAAACAACACACCTGCTATGATTCCTGTCGTTAGTCGCTGTTTCAACGGCTTCATCCTCCATCTATTTCAAACCGCCGTAACGCCTTGTTCTGCGCTGATATTCGGCTACTGCTTCAAGCAAATGCTTTTTGCCAAATTCGGGCCAGTATATATCCGTAAACCATAATTCACTATATGCAAGCTGCCAAAGCATAAAGTTGCTTAATCTCAACTCTCCGCTCGTCCGGATCAGCAGATCCGGATCAGGCATGTCAACCGTCAGCATATGTCTATCAATGAGTTCAGGTGTTATGTCCTCTGCCGATAGTTCCCCCGATTTCACCTGCAGAGCGATCTGTTTAACACAGTCCGTCATTTCACGACGACTTCCATAGTTCATTGCAAAGTTCAAAACGAGACCTGTATTATGTTCCGTAAGACGAATGGCTTCCCGCAAGGCATTAATGGTATGAGAAGGTAAATGTTCCTCTTGACCCATCATGCGAATGCGCACATTTTTTTCTATAAGTTCATCCAGCTCTATGGCTAGAAATTCTTGCGGAAGTCGCATCAGAAAATCCACTTCTTCTTTTGGACGCGTCCAGTTTTCTGTCGAAAAAGCGTACATCGTCAGATATTTGATGCCCAGTTCATCCGCCGCGATGGTCGCACGTTTGACCGCCTTCATGCCATTTTGGTGCCCGGCTATACGCGGGAGTCCCAAACGTTTGGCCCATCGTCCATTGCCGTCCATGATGATGGCGACGTGCTGCGGGATATTGTCCTCGGATATAGTCAGCGTTTCCTGCTTGTCAGCCCCATTCCACCACGACCGAACCCGTTTGATCATTCCTGTTCCTCCAAAATCCCTGAAGTTTCTTTATCTGAAGCTTGGAAAAAGAGACAAAACCCCACCGTATTGGAGGGGCTGCGCTTGTCTTACACTTCCATGATTTCTTTTTCTTTGGCAGCGAGTACCTTATCGACTTCAGCAATAAACTTGTCGGTCGATTTTTGGATATCATCTTGATGTCTCCGGGATTCATCCTCAGAAATATCTGACTTTTCCAGTTTCTTGATGTCATCATTCGCATCACGGCGAATGTTACGAATCGCTACTTTACCTTCTTCACCGAACCTCTTCGTCAGCTTAACAAGTTCCGCTCTACGTTCTTCCGTCAATGCCGGAATAGACAAACGGATCATGCTACCATCATTGGCTGGAGTAAGACCCAGATCCGATTTCATGATGGCACGCTCAATGTCACCCATGGAGGATTTGTCCCAAGGCTGAATCATCAGTGTACGGGAATCCGGAGTACTGATATTAGCGAGTTGATTCAATGGCGTCATTGCCCCATAATACTCTACCTGAATTCGGTCCAGAAGAGCTGGAGTTGCGCGGCCTGCACGCAAAGTAGCCAGATCACGACGCAATGCTTGAATTGCTTTTTCCATACGCTCTTCGGCATGTTGTTTAACCGCTTGTGGCATTAATCTACACTCCCTTTAACGATTGTTCCGATACGTTCGCCCAGAACAACACGTTTGATGTTACCTTGTTCCGTAATGGCAAATACGATCAACGGAATGTTGTTGTCCTTACAAAGCGAGGATGCCGTCGAATCCATTACACCAAGGTCTTTGTTAAGAATATCCATGTAAGTCAACTGATCAAATTTCACAGCTGTACTGTCCTTAAACGGATCTGCTGAGTATACACCATCAACTTTATTTTTGGCCATCAAGATAACTTCTGCTTCAATCTCCGCTGCGCGCAGTGCTGCTGTTGTATCCGTGGAAAAGAACGGGTTACCTGTACCTGCTGCAAAAATAACGACCCGGCCTTTCTCCAGATGGCGAATAGCTCTACGACGAATATAAGGCTCTGCAATCTGTTGCATTGCAATAGATGTCTGTACACGCGTAGGCACTTCAATCTGTTCCAAAGCATCTTGCAGTGCCAGCGAGTTCATTACTGTCGCCAGCATACCCATATAATCGGCAGTTGCACGATCGATGCCGTTTTCGCTACCGGCAATTCCACGCCAGATGTTTCCGCCGCCACATACAATAGCAACCTGTACACCAAGTGCAACAACCTCTTTTACCTGTTGGGCAATCGACGAGATCGTATCTGCATCAATACCGTAGCCGTTTTGACCGGAAAGAGACTCTCCGCTGACCTTTAAGACAACACGTTTAAATACTGGCTGTTCCAATTATTCACCCTCCACTTTGAATCGAACACGCTTGGTGTTCAACCAACAAAACTTCTCGCGCATGGCCTCCTGCTTAAAAAGAAAGGAACACAGTTGTGTTCCGCTCTTTTAGGAAAAACGTTTAACCGGTAAGTCACTGTTTTCCTGAGATATAAGGGAGTTTACGCTTCGAAGTTTCATCATTCTTATATCTTCGAAAATCAATTCTGCTCGCCGGTCTATAGAAACCGTCTTATTTGTTTACTTGGGACATTACTTCTTCTACAAAGTTGTCTACTTTTTTCTCAAGACCTTCACCCAGTTCGTAACGAACGAAACGACGGATGGAGATGTTTTCACCAATTTGGCTGATTTTTTCGTTCAGCAATTGGGAAATCGTTTTGTCTGGATCTTTAACGAAAGTTTGTTCCATCAGGCAGTACTCTTCGTAGTATTTACCGATACGGCCTTCAACCATTTTTTCAATGATTTTCTCTGGTTTGCCTTCGTTAAGAGCTTGAGCTTTCAGGATTTCTTTTTCTTTTTCCAGCTCATCTGTAGGAACTTCTTCGCGTTTAACGAATTTAGGATTAGCTGCAGCGATTTGCATAGCTACATCTTTAACGAAATCCTTAAATTGATCCGTTTTACCAACGAAGTCAGTTTCACAGTTAACTTCAACCAAGACACCAATGCGTCCACCAGCGTGGATGTAAGATTCTACAACGCCTTCAGTTGCTGCACGGCCTGCTTTGCTTGCTGCTGCAGAAAGACCTTTCTCACGCAACAATTCAGCCGCTTTTGTTACATCACCGTTTGCTTCTTCCAGTGCTTTTTTGCAATCGAGCATACCAGCGCCCGTTCTTTCGCGAAGTTCTTTTACTGCACTCGCATTAACTGCCATTATAAATTCCCTCCAACATTAAGTATTGTACGTTCACTCTAAAAAAAGGGCAGTGAGAGGTTATCCACCTGCCAACCACCCTTTTAATTTAGTTTATAACATATGTTCGAATCTATTAAGCGGAAGTTTCTTCGCCTTGGTTAGCTTCGATTACAGCATCAGCCATTTTACCTGTCAGCAATTTAACAGCGCGGATCGCGTCGTCATTACCTGGGATAACATAATCGATCTCATCCGGATCGCAGTTAGTATCAACGATACCTACAATTGGGATACCCAATTTGCGAGCTTCCGCAACAGCGATACGCTCTTTGCGTGGATCGATGATGAACAGGGCGCTTGGCAGGCCTTTCATATTTTTAATACCGCCCAAGAATTTCTCCAGACGATCTTTTTCTTTGCGAAGCAAGATTACTTCTTTTTTAGGCAATACAGCGAATGTACCGTCTTCTTCCCAAGCTTCCAACTGTTTCAAACGATCAATACGTTTTTGAATAGTTTGGAAGTTAGTCAGGGTACCGCCGAGCCAGCGTTGGTTAATGTAGAATTGACCAGCACGTTCAGCTTCTTCTTTAACGGAATCTTGAGCTTGTTTCTTAGTGCCCACGAAAAGAATTTTACCATTCTCTCCTGCGATTCCTTTAACGAAATTGTAAGCCTCTTCGACTTTTTTCACCGTTTTTTGCAAATCGATGATGTAAATTCCGTTTCTTTCAGTGAAGATATAACGATCCATTTTTGGGTTCCAACGACGAGTTTGGTGACCGAAGTGTACCCCAGCTTCGAGAAGCTGCTTCATGGAGATTACTGCCATCTTCACACACCTCCTAATATGGTTTTTATTGTGTCCTCCGCCGGCATCATTTTTCGCCAAGACTCTCCATAAGGAAAGCACCCTCAACAAAATTAGCACATGCGTGTGTTTTAACACCGTTATCTAATATAGCATAACTGACTGTCCGATGCAACAGTCTTTGAAGCTAAAATCTACTTTTCGTTTTTTGCTAGTATCGAATCATTTTAAACTTGATATGTAACTCAGGCGCTAATTATTATCAAGCTTTGAAAATGTACCGTTTAATACGCAAAAACCGTCCTGTCCGAGCATGCTCAGTTTGACGGTTCTTTCGTGATTTTTGCGATAATGGATTTGAAACTTTCGCCTTTTTCAAGCGCATAGGTACCCACCTGGATTTTGGTATTGATTCGCTCAGCCTTGCCAGCCTTTATGAATGCTTGAGCATCATCTACGATTCCCGCAGTTTTTAGGTTTGCTGCAACGATCGCCAGACTATTGCCTGAACGTACTTTGAATGATACTGTTGCGCCTTTCGGATTGCTCGGCGTTACAGGTTCTGTTGTTTTCGGCTCAGTTATCTCTTTCTGCCCTTCAACTTCACTTGTAGCAGGCTCTTGTGGCTTCTCAGGCTCGGTAGGTGTTTCCGTAGAGGTTGCTGTCTCTGGCGGTGTTGCTGTACTCCCCTGCAACTCACTGCTCTCCTGCTTTTTCTTTGCCACCCACTCTGCTTCTGTGTATAGTTCCTCTTCAGAACCGACCAACTTCATATCCAAGGTTTTCGCGGCCGTTTCAAGCTGTTCTTTGGTCATATTGGCAGTCTGCTCGGGGTCCAGATTACTATCCGACAATGCATTTTGTCCAACTGTGGCCAGTTGAAGCAAAACCGCACCAATAATCATGCCGCTCCCCAGACCAATCCATAAGGATCGCTTGTCCATGACTTAGCTTTCCTCCCGTTCTGCAAGTTGCAGTATTAACTGTACCTCACCACGCTGAATGCCTGTCTGCTTGGATATGGCATCCATCGACTTACCTTCAGCATGTAGATTAAAGAGTTCCGCATATCGATCTTTAATCGACTCACGCCCAGGCAAAGATTCGACTTCACTGGTCTGTAGGTCTGCTTCTAACGCCTGCTGGGCCGCCTCTGCTTGTACACTTTTCACGAGCGCTTGTGCTTGCAAACCTTCGGAAGATTGTACGGATACATTACCGGAGTGTGAAACAGGTGATGCGACAGGTTCATTCTTTTTGCTTTGTTCCAGCTGATCCAACCGCTGCTGTAATTCCTGAAGTTGCATTTGCATACGTTGATCGGCTGCTGTCGCTTCTCCCTTCATTTCAGCCACACGTTGAATAAGAGCATCATTATCATTTTCGATCTCGGTCATGTAGTGTTCAAGCGTAGATTCCATCTCCTGCACCAGTTGATGCCCAGGCTCTTGCGCCTTGTTTTTCCGAGGCATAATACAAGCGTAGGCGATGGCGCAGGCCCCTAATATGACAATAATGATCCATGGTGACAAATTGGGTTCTCTCCTTCTGATTCAACCATCGGTGCGCAAGACTGCATGTCCATAACAACCATTTATTATAAAGACAGATCTATGTGTTTTCCCTTGTAAGGGTGCTCTGCAGGTTTGACAGTTTCTAGAGCCTGAGCCGTCTCCTGTCCATCGGAACCACTCTGCTGATCCCCATCATGGTTATGACCATCACGCACCGAAGTCTGTGAAGTTTCGTCCATTGCTTCACTTCGTTGCCTTGCTTCATTTGCTTCTTTCGACGTTTGCTCTGCCAAAAGATTCTGATCCGTAATCGGTCGCTGCTGGGCTTCACTTTGATAACGTCCCGCTTCACTTGTTCGTGGTACCGCAATCTGCAACTCCACTGCTTTGAAACTCATACGCTCACCTCACGGTTTCGAATGGATTTCTTCCTGTGCCTGAATGCTGTACTTAAACGTATGGAACCATCGTAATATCACCATCGTGATAATAAAATGAAATTCGACTCACTGGATCTTTAATAAATTTCGTGTATCTGCCGATAACTATTTTAGAGCCTCCATAAATCATCTTCAGAATATCAACACGAGCATTACTTGTATCTTCAAGTGCCTTTTCAATTTCAAAGATACGCATTTTCGTTTCTTCACTTATACGAAGAGCAGATTTCTGCGTAGCATTCAGCTTGATTCGCATCGACATCTTATCTGGAGTTAGTTGTCCAGCGGCAGCTAATTGATCCAGCAATGTCAAAGCTTTCTTCGTTTTGTCCAAGGAATCCATCTGCTCTCTGACTTCCTTGCGCAAATCATTGAGTTCGTTACGCAGCTTTGGTAGCACACCAACTTCAATGGAAGTGACCGTGGACATGCTGTTGCCCACAACACGCGCTGAGACGTTCTGACCAGCCTGGATCGAGCCACCAACAATAAGACCCTTGGTTCCCGCACAGATGACACCGTGGCCAGCACGAATATTAGAATGCATAATACTTTGGGAAACCAGAACATCTTCACCGGCATCTACGTTGCC
This sequence comes from Paenibacillus sp. FSL H8-0283, assembly GCF_045040675.1. NCBI lineage: Bacteria > Bacillati > Bacillota > Bacilli > Caryophanales > Paenibacillaceae > Paenibacillus > Paenibacillus sp. FSL H8-0283. The sequence goes on along the minus strand of NZ_CP150295.1, from coordinate 2,564,190 downwards.
TTCTTGAATGAAAGTACATTTAACATTATGGCCTGCTTGTACCAGTCCTTTGTTATAACCAATAATACCACCGGTAATTTCGATTGAGCCGCCTGCTTCCAGTTCAGCTCCTTCGACACCTCCGACGACACGAATGTCCCCTGCTGCTTTTACTTTAAATCCGGTAAGTACATTGCCTCGTATGACAACTGTGCCTACAAAGTCGATATTACCGTTATTGTAGTCAACGTCACCATTGACTTCATAAACCGGAAACACATTCAGTTTGTTACCGTCCGTTTTGGTAACCAGCCCATCCAGTGCAGCATACATCGCAGAACCATCCGGGTTAATCACAACGTTTTTCCCAACTTTAAACCGAGCTTCTTTTCCCGGACGATAAGGAATTTCCTCACCCGTTACTGCCCTGCCTGGTATGCCATCGCTAGGAGCGATCCGCTCTGCAATGATCTGACCACTACGGACATTGTTTAATCGGGTCACTTCTTTGTAATCGACAGTTCCATCTTCCGATTCCAGTGGTCGTCGTTCATTCGTATCGTCCATTCCAACCAGGACCTTGATGAAGCCATCTGTTCCTTGAATGGGAGCGACACCTTCTGCAATCTTATATTTATCTTTCAAATAGGTTTCAGGGTTGTTCACAAAAAGTAATAGTGCCTCTCGCGATACACCTTGTTTGATGCCCTTGTTTGCCACAAATTGTTCAAGTTCATCGATCGTGCAGGCAAAGCCTTCTTCCTCTTTGGAAAATTCAAGGTAGGCTGTGCATTTGTCGTCCGATAAAACAATGTTTAAACATTGTTCCAAAGCAGTCCGCTGTGTCACCGCAATTCTTCCCCCTTTTAGACTTTCCACTCCCCAAACTCCAGTGATATTACTTCTCTCTATTAATCTTTACGCATCAACAAATCTTTCTGTTTGTCCAACGTGCCGCGTAATCGTAATATTGCCTTGGAATGTAACTGGGATATACGAGACGGAGAAAGAGACATAACCTCAGCAATTTCACTAAGAGAAAGATCTTCGTAATACAAGAGTGAAACAACCGTTCTCTCTTTTACCGTCAACTTGTCAAGCCCTTGCACCAAAGCTTCCTTCAAATAAAACTCATTCACTTTATAATCCGGATTTTTGGCTTTCTCATCCACCATCAAAGACAGACGAGTCTCAGACTCTTCCTCACGAATTGGGTCCTCCAACGAGCAAAGTGACATGACTGCCACTTCCTGAAGCATATGTTGAAAGTCTTTAGTGGATACGTCCAAGTACTCGCTCATTTCCTCATCACTAACAGACCTGAGGTAACTTTGTTCCAGCTGTTGGTAGGCGTCTTCAATTCGCTTGGCCTTCTCACGCACAGAACGCGGAACCCAATCACCTTGACGCAGACCGTCAAGAATGGCTCCGCGGACCCTCCATGATGCATAAGTTTCAAATTGCAGACCACGTTCATAGTCGAACTTCTCCAATGCATCAATTAACCCCATAACGCCATTGCTCTCCAAGTCATCCTTGGGAACATTTTTGGGTAAACCAACAGCCAGTCGACCGGATACATAATTTACAATATGAAGATACTTTTCAATCAACGTTTTCTTGGCTTCAAGATCTCCATGTTCTTTCCACTTTTCCCACAGATCTGAATGGTTCAAATGTGAAGCTTTACGCTCGTTCAATTACTTTCACCCTCCTTGTTTGTCTGTCAGGTGACGAACGGCCTGCGCCAATTCCTCCGGATCCTTGGTCCGGACAAGTTTAGGCGGATCCAAAGGGGCGAATCCCGTTGGAGCTTTCGTCTCAGATGGCGGAAGATCGTCCCCAGATGAAGCGTTCTGTCCACTCTTGAGCAAATCATTCAGCTCTTGTCCATCGTCTTCGATTTTAATGTCCACCTGTGAACCTCTTTGATCTCGAGCACTTGGTGAATCATAACCATACCCATTTCCCTCGATCTGAGGGTTCAGCAGCAATCCCAATCCCCAGCGTAAACCATATGCAAGGACAAACCAGGCTACGAATCCGATCAATCCGCGAATTAAACTGGTCGTCAGCACATTGCTGCTGTATGCTACAAAAAAAGTAAGAATAAACCCAACGATGCCTGCTCCAAGATTAATGCGGTAGTTTCCTATCATAGTCTTATAGTTCCTTTACACCCATTTGTACGCTTCGAATAGTCAAAAGTCCAGTTTCACAATCCATCTCAATCGTTCGTCCATAATTCCCACCCGTATCTTCTGCTAGAAGAGGGATATTGAGTTTTTGAAGCCACTCTCGACAAGAATCTGCATTCCTTGGTCCAATACGCATTGTATCTCCAGCGCCAGCAAAGGCAAACATCTGAGAGCCTCCGGCCATTTTAGACACAATACGTGAGCGAGAAGCGCCTAGTTTAATCATCTTTTCCAAAAGCTCAGGCAACGCCGTGTCCGCATATTTCGCAGTGTTCAGTTTCCCTTCACGGGCGATCTCTGAAGTAGGAAGCATGACATGCGCCATTCCAGCCAGCTTCAAATGTGGGTCATACATTGTTAATCCCACACACGAACCCAAGCCAGTCGTACGGATTACACCAGGAAGATGAGCGATGTTTAAATCCGCCATACCGACTTTAACGACGCTTTTGTCCTCAATCATAGCTCAGTGGCACCCCTAGCGATTCAAATATCTTTGCAAAGGATGGTGGATCCGGAATGAGGAAAAACTGACCCTCAACTTGATCTTCACCTTCAAAGAAAGATGTGTCAATCAACAATGCAGCGTCACCCATCTCGCCAAATTGCAGCAAGCCATAACTTAGAATGGCACCTGCCATGTCGATGGCAAGTCCAGGGACAGTTGGATACATAGACAACTTCGTGAAATCTGCCAGAGAAGAAAGATAGGATCCAGCCAAAATATTTCCAATCTCGGAAAGCGCTGATTGTTCCATATCTGTAAAATCAAGTCCTTCTTTCAGATCAAACCCGGCAAGTCTATTTAACAACATTTTAGCAGCCTCTGGTGTCATCATAAAGAAAAGATTTCCCGGTGCCTCGCCTTCTACACGAAGAAACACGGTAACCACGATGCGTTCATCTCCGCCCACTTTTTCGGCAACTTCTTCAAAAGGGAGCATTTGTACTGTAGGTACACCCATGTCAATCGGTCTGTTGAGGAGTTGAGACAACGCCGTTGCGGCGTTGCCTGCTCCAATGTTACCGACCTCTTTGAGCACATCCATCTGGAATACCTCAAATCGGTTGAACATCTCCACGGTACTAGCCCTCAACACTTTCCAGCTGTACAATCTCGCTTTTATTTAATACTTCGTTTAGGTTGAGCATGATCAACAAGCGTGAATCTTCCAATTTAGCAACACCTCGCAGGTATCTCGCTTTGACGCCGCCAACCACTTCTGGTGGGCTATCGATCGCACTGCTCTTGATATCAATAACATCATTGGCAGAATCTACGATAAAGCCAACTTGCATGTCGTCTACACCTACGATAACAATACGAGTCTGATCCGTGTATTCCGTTTCCGGAAGGGAGAAACGACCGCGTAGATCAATGACCGGAATTACAACACCGCGTAGATTAATAACTCCTTTTACAAAGGAAAGTGTCTTGGGAACACGGGTAATTGGCATCATGCGCTCAATCGTCTGAACCTTGTCTACCTCAATACCATACTCTTCGGAACCCAATTTAAAGACGATGACTTTCAACTCTTCTTCCATGTAAAAAACCTCCCTATTAAATGTAAGACTTAGCTCTATGCTTATTTAATAAATGCATTAGGATCAAGAATCAGGGCTACTTGCCCATCTCCGAGAATGGTTGCTCCAGAGATTCCTTCAATAGCAGGAAGATAGGTTCCCATTGATTTGAGAACAATCTCACTTTGTCCAATAAATTCTTCAACAGCTACGGCTGCAAGACGGTCGCCTTTGCGAATCACGACAATTTCTGTTTCTTGCTCATCAGCGTCATTGAAATCCGGTACAGAGAATACTTCGCTCAAAGACAAGTACGGAATAAGTGACTCACGGAACGTGATCATTTTATTGCCGTGAATATTACGAACTTGCTCACGCTGTACAATGGCCGTCTCTACAATGGAAGACAACGGAACAGCATATTTCTCAGAACCAAGTCGTACAAGCATTGCAGCAATAATGGATAGTGTCAACGGAAGCTGAACAGAGAAGTTCGTGCCTTTGCCTGGAGTTGAATGAATCGTTACATTACCGCCAAGCGAAGTGATCTTCGATTTTACTACATCCAAGCCAACACCCCGGCCAGAGATATCCGAGATAATATCAGCAGTACTAAAACCAGGTGCGAACAACAGCTGATTCACTTCATCATCACTCATTTTGGCACCTTGTTCTTCGGTTACAACACCACGTTTGATCGCGGTTTTCAAAAGCTTGTCGCGATAGATACCTTTACCATCATCTTCAATTTCGATAAATACGTGATTTCCACTGTGGAAGGCACGCAGGTTTACTGTACCCATCTCTGGTTTACCTGCAGCTACACGCTCTGCAATGGATTCCACACCATGGTCAACCGCGTTACGCAGTAAATGCACAAGCGGATCACCAATCTCATCAATTACCGTACGATCCAGTTCCGTCTCAGCACCTGTAATCACCAGATCGATTTTTTTATCAAGTGTCTTAGCCAGATCACGGATCATGCGCGGGAATCGATTAAATACGGTATCTACCGGAACCATTCGCAATTTCAGTACAATATTTTGCAAATCTGTGCTAACTCGACTTAAATGAGCTACTGTATCGGATAAATCATTGTTGCCTGTTTCACTGGCCAGTTGCTCCAGACGTGAACGGTCAATCAACAATTCACTGAACAGGTTCATCAATACGTCGAGACGTTCAATATCCACACGAATGGTACGTGAAGGTGCAGCAGCTTGCTTCGGTGCAGCTGTTTTAGCTGGTGCCGTTGTGGTTTCTTCTTTGGGTACAGAATTCTTATCCGGCGAAGCAACCTCAGCTACAGCTGTTGGTGCGGGTGGCGCTTCAACTGTAGCTGCTACCTGATTGGCCATCTGCTGAAGAGTCTCCTGATCCAGTTGAATGAGCTTTGCACTTTCAATTTCAGAGATACTCATGATGCCTTCTTCCAGTTCGTGCGCTTCTTTAGTTGTTATGTAATACAACGAGAAACTGCGCTCAAACTTCTCCTGCTCAATATCCTGAACGGATGGGTAAGCCTTAACGACTTCACCTGAACGTTCCAGCATATCAAAGACCATATAAGCCCGTACACCTTTTAACTGGCTATGCTCGCTAACAAGCACATCCACGTAGAACACACGATGACCTTCGGCGATCGACTGATCCAGCACTGAATATTGGAATTCATCCAGCTCCACAGCCGAAGAGATTGAAGCGTTAGCCGGCTTGTTTGTTTCTGTAGCAGGTCCATTTCCGTTTGTCATTTCACCATTTTCAATGGCTTGAAGTGAAGCTACGATCGACGATACATCTGCTTTACCTTGTCCACCTTCGGTAATATCCTGAACCATAGTTTCCAAAGCGTCCAGACTCTTGAACATGGTATCAAAAATGTAATCCTGCATTTTCAACTTCTCATTACGAACCAGATCCAACACATTTTCCATTTTATGTGTCAGTGATGCCAAATCTTCAAAGCCCATAGTTGCTGCCATACCCTTCAAGGTATGAGCAGAGCGGAATATAACCTGAACTATGCCCAGGTCTTCCGGATTGCCTTCAAGTTGAAGCATGTTTTCGTTAAGCGATTGCAGATGATCATTAGACTCATCAATAAACATGGATAAATATTGGTTCATGTCCATTGTGAGGCACCTCCTCCGTGAGTTACACTCCGTTATTTCACTGCTTGAACAAGTTTAGAAGCAATCTCCTGCAATGGCAGAAGATGACGAACGCATTGCAGCTCTACAGCAGAACGCGGCATACCATATACAACACATGTTTCTTCATTCTCGGCAAAGGTTGATGTAACTCCGGCTTCGTATAATCTCTTCATCATACGTGCTCCATCACTTCCCATTCCCGTTAGCAAAACAAGATGCCTTTGTAAAGATGTAAACGGCAGAAGTGACTCAAACATCGTATCCACTGAAGGTCTATGGCCATTCACTGGTTGATCTTCAGTCAACTTCACGATAAACTTCCCGTCTGCTGTTTTGTTAACTTTCACATGGAATCCGCCGGGTGCTATATAGGCGGTTCCTTTTTTCAGAACCATGCCCTCTTCAGCTTCAACCACATGCAGTGGACTGAATGTATTCAATCGTTGAGCCAGAGAACGTGTGAAATTGGGCGGCATATGCTGCACAATAATGACCGGTGCAGGCAAATCAGCAGGCAACTGCTCGAGCAATGTCTTGAGAGCCCTCGGTCCACCCGTAGAACAACCTATTGCCACAAGTTTGTTGAATGGTCCTTCCAGTCCCCCTCCACCTTTGGGAACAGGATTAGGCTTGATTACATCCTTGGCTTTTGCAGAGGCAGAAGTTGCCGCTATTTGATCAGCTGCCACTCTAGCTGCATTAGGTAGTCGAACTTCCTTTGGAGTCTGTACTGGATTAGCTGACCTCACTGCTTTTTCTGCCTTCGTACCCAAATTACGCTCAGCCTTTGGCAAAGGCTCTGGTTTATTCTCTACGCGACCTGGTTTTGAAGGTGACAATGGTTCAATTGGTTTCTTTGCTTTGGCCTGAAAGGCTTCAGTCCGCTCTCGAAGAGAGCGTTGGATCGTCTCGACAGGTTCGATCGTTTTTTTCACAGGCTCCGCTCGATCCCTAGCCGGCAGTTCTTTCTGCACTGGCTGAGTTGGGGGAGCAACTGCTCCTCGCAACATGTCTCTATTTTTCATGGATAACTCACGATCAGCTTTTCTTTTAATCTCATTCATCGCAGCTCGCATGCGCTCAACCAAGGCTTTACCAACTTGAGCAATATCCTGGTCATGTGAAATAGATGGTTTGCGAATGAAGTCAAATGCCCCAGCTTCAAGCGCCATAATGGTTTCTTTCATGCCTTGTTCATTGATACCAGAGAGCATAATCACAGGAACGAAAGATTCCTTCATAATTGATTTTAATGCATCCAACCCATTCATTTCGGGCATCTCAACGTCCATTGTAATAATATCGGGTTTCAATTCTAGTGATTTTTGAATCGCTTCTCTACCGTTTGATGCCGTTGCTGTAACCTTGAATTCTGGATCCGCTTGGATCAAATCCGTAACAATCTTACGCATAAAAGCGGAATCATCGACAACCAATACTTGATACGCCGCCATGTTGTGTCACCCCTGTTTCCTTTATTCAGAAATCATGTTGTCCGTTTAAGCCACTTATTCATAAATCCCCTGATTCCTGTCAAGGTTCCGGATCCCGGAGTTGCAGGTACAGCCAGATAACGAAGAGCAAGTTTCTCTATATCTTTAGAGGCTTTGGCATTGGGATAAGCCAGACTATAGGGCATTTGCCTTTTAACCGCCTTGACTACCTGAGCGTCTTCTGAAATATACCCAAGCAGCGGAATATCCGTCTGCAAAAACCGCCTCGCCACTCCAGCTATTTTTTCTGCCACCCGTTCCGCTTCTCGTTCGTCTTCCACCCGGTTAACGATCATCCGAAAGGGCGTAGCATTTTCCTGGCCGTGCATAACTTTGACTAAAGCATAAGCATCGGTTATTGAAGTCGGTTCAGGTGTAGTTATAATCAGGCATTCATCAGCAGCACCGATGAACTTCATATTCTCTCTGGAGAGTCCTGCCCCAGTGTCAAAGATGACATAATCCATTTCCTGGGCAATATCCTCGACTTGACTAGCGAAAAACTCCAGATCACGATCAGACAATGAGAACAACTCTTTCATGCCCGATCCTCCAGCAATGTAAGGCAAGCCACTGGCACCCAGTTGTATGATTTCCCTTATGGATTTTTGTCGGTACAACAGGTGGTAAAGATTATAGGAAGAAGACGTACCCATAAGAACATCAATATTAGCCATTCCAATATCGGCATCAAATACAAGTACCTTTTGCCCCAAAGCCTGCAATGCCAAGGCAAAGTTCAGTGTGAAATTGGATTTGCCAACACCTCCCTTACCACTGGCCACAGTAATGATTTTCGAGGATCGAATATCTCGCTCAATGCCTTCCATTTCCAATGGCGCGGAGACCATACTTCGAAGTGCAGCTGCCTGATCCTTCATTGTGACCATTCTCCCAGCAACTGTTTGGACAACGAATCTGCATCTGGTTTCAACAAATCGTCCGGAACATTTTGTCCATTTGCCACATATGCGAGCTTGAGTGGAAAACGGTGTAACAAGTTAAATAGCGGACCGCAGCTCCCAGTCTCATCCATTTTGGTGAAAATCACCTTATCCAGTCCATATTTACTGAAATGTTCAGTGATCTGCACCATATCAGCACTTTTGGAAGTCATACTCATGACCAGAAAGGTTTCGCTATTCTCTACAGGAGCAAGCAAACTTTGCAGTTCTGAAACAAGTAATTCATTTCTGTAGTTTCTACCCGCTGTATCCATAAAGATCAAATCACAATTCTCTAATCGAGAAATGGCACGTTGTGTATCCCCGGGCGATTGTACAACCTCAAGTGGAACATTCAGTATAGATGCATACGTTCTAAGCTGTTCTACCGCCGAGATCCGATACGTATCTGATGTAATGAATCCCACTTTACGCTGTTTTTTGAACATTTGTTCAGCAGCCAATTTTGCAATTGTCGTAGTTTTCCCTACACCGGTTGGTCCAGCTACATAGACGATTCGCGTGGTAGGAAGAATGCCTTCTTCAATACGTTGCTCCAAAAAGTGCATAACCTCAAGCTTCACTATTTGCTCTACACCCTGTTCTTTTAATCCATCCTCAGACCGTTTTGCTTGAATTGAATCAAACCAGGATTCCCACACTTCAGGCCAAACATCTTGTTCTGTCAAACGTTCTCGGATCGTATGCAGTTCCTCTGGCACAGGGTCTGCAGAAGTACCTTGCTTTGAAAGCCTGGTCACCATCTGTTTAAGATCCTGCAATTCAGTCATCAACTTATCCTGCTGCAGGTCTGAACCTGTTGGCTTCGGACCAGTTGTTGAACCCGAAAAATCCGCCCCTTGCGGTCGCGGTTTATGATCCGTGCTCGAAGAACCTGAGCCGCTGTCTATGTTTGAACCGATATTACGCGATTCAAACACAGACGGTGCAGCCGCAGATTGGTCCTGTACACTTTGATCAGCTGTATTCGTTGCCACCGACTCATCAGAAGCCGCAACAAACGAACGAGCTGTTTGCCGATAAGCCTCAGGTACAAATGCACGAGGTACAGGTGTGAATTGATTTTGTACTGGCTTTGTTGTTTGCTTGTTTTCTTCCTTATCCACTGCAGCTACAACTTCGATCCGTTTTTTGCGAAACATTCCCATCACACCGCCCACCTTAATCTCTTTGGTGGACAGAATAACGGCATCACTTCCCAGGTCTTTGCGAATTTGAAGCATAGCTTCGGGCATGGTCTCAACAACGTATTGTTTTACTCTCATAAGTTCACCACCCCGATACTTTGAATTTCAACATTCGGCTCCAACTCGCTGTAGGAAAGCACAGGAATGTCCTGCATAGTACGTTCAATAACCTGACGCAGATACATCCGAATGGTTGGAGAAGTTAATACAACAGGTTGTTGACCTGATTGAATCAAACGGTTCACTTGTTCACTGAGCTTCTGATATACACTTTGTGTAGATACGGGGTCTAGCGCAAGATAACTGCCTTGATCCGATTGTTGCACACTTTCAGCAATTTTCTTCTCAAGACCAGGTCCAACCGTAATCACTCGAAGTGTCTCACCTTTCTGTGAGAACTGCTGAGTAATCTGACGTGAGAGGGATTGTCTGACGTATTCAGTCAGCACATCAGGATCTTTCGTATACGTACCATAGTCAGCCAGTGTCTCGAAGATGGTCACCATATCTCGAATAGATATTTTCTCACGCAATAACTTGGCAAGCACTTTCTGTACATCACCAATGGAAAGTAGAGAAGGGATCAGTTCATCCACAAGGGCAGAGTAGTTCTCTCTGAGATTATCCACAAGTGCTTTTGTCTCTTGTCTTCCAAGTAACTCATGCGCATGTTTCTTAATCAGTTCCGTCAGATGTGTAGCCACAACGGAAGGCGGGTCAACAACCGTATATCCTGCAAGTTCGGCTCTGTCTTTGGTCACTTCATCTATCCATAGTGCTGGAAGCCCAAAAGCAGGCTCCGTCGTTTCAATACCTGTCACAGACTCCTCATCATAGCCAGGACTCATGGCAAGGTAATGATTCAACAACAGTTCTCCGCCACCTACCACATTACCCTTGATTTTGATAACATACTCATTGGGTCTGAGCTGGATATTATCTCGAATCCGTATAACCGGAACGACCAACCCCAGTTCAAGAGCACACTGCCTCCGAATCATAATGATCCGATCCAATAAGTCCCCACCCTGCTGATTATCAGCAAGCGGGATTAAACCATAACCAAATTCAAACTCAATAGGGTCCACCTGAAGCAGGTTAATTACACTTTCAGGACTTCTAACCTCTTCAATCTGCTGTTCTTCTTCCAACTGTTCTTCCGCTACTTGTTTCAAATTCAGATTATTCTGCATACGCCACGCGGCATATGCCAACACACCTGCCAACGGAAGCGTAGTAATAACATGAATTGGTGTGAAGAAACCGAGCATGGCAATAACGAAAGCTACGATATAAATTAGTATTGGATATGTAAACAGTTGCCCCGTAATATCATCTGCCAGGTTTCCTTCTGAAGACGCTCTGGTGACGATAAGTCCTGCTGCTGTGGAAATAAGCAGAGCAGGGATTTGGCTTACCAATCCATCTCCGATAGTCAGTACAGAGTACGTTGACATTGCATCTGCAAAAGCCATCCCATGCACAGTCATACCGATTATAAATCCACCAATGAGATTGATCAGGAGGATGATAATACTTGCAATTGCGTCACCTTTTACGAATTTACTTGCTCCATCCATCGCTCCATAGAAATCGGCTTCACGTTCAATTTTGGAACGACGCTCACGAGCTTGTTGCTCGTTGATCAGACCCGCATTCAGATCCGCATCAATACTCATTTGTTTACCAGGCATCGCATCAAGGGTGAATCGGGCAGCAACTTCAGCTACGCGCTCAGACCCCTTTGTAATAACGATAAACTGAACGACAACGAGGATCAAAAACACGATAAATCCAATTGCAATCTGTCCTCCAGCAATCCAGCTACCAAAGGTAGCAACTACAGCTCCAGCATCCCCTTCACCAAGAATTAGCTTGGTAGTCGAAATGTTCAGAGCCAGTCGGAATAGTGTAGTGATCAACAGCAAAGCTGGAAAAATAGAAAACTGCAACGCTTCTTTGCTGTTCATTGCAACAAGGAGTATCATCAGTGCAATTGAAATATTGACGACCAGCAACAAGTCCAACAGCCAGGTTGGGATCGGAAGAATCATCATCAACACAATGCCAATGATACCCGCAAGGACAGCTATATCTTTAATCTTCAATGAATGTACGGCCTCCGATCCCCTTTTATTTCGTTCTGCCCTTTAGTTTATATACATAAGCCAGCACTTCAGCTACCGCTTGAAACAAATCGGCCGGTATAGCGTCACCAATCTCGGCTCTCTGGAACAATGCCCGTGCCAGCGGCTTGTTTTCCATCGTAATAACACCGTTTTCTTTGGCTATTTCCTTAATACGCAAGGCGACATAATCCTGACCTTTGGCAATAATCTGTGGTGCCTCCATCTCGGAACCTTCATACTTTAGCGCAACCGCAAAGTGGGTCGGGTTCGTGATGATTACATCCGCATTTGGCACTTCCTGCATCATACGCTGCATAGCCATACGACGCTGGCGTTCCCGGATTTTACCTTTGATCAGCGGATCACCTTCCATTTTCTTGTACTCGTCTTTGATGTCTTGCTTGGACATACGAATCTTCTTCTCATGGTCATACTTCTGATACATGTAATCAAATATCGCAAGTATCATTAATGCCACTGCAATCTTGATACCAAGACTTAAAGTGATCGACGCAGCGAAATGTAAAATAGCATCCAATGAAAAATGAGAAAGTGAAGCAATATCTGACTGGTAGCCTTTAATTGTACTGTAAACGAGATAACCGATAAGCGACATTTTCAAAATGGATTTAGCAAATTCCACTAATGAGCGGAGAGAGAATATATTTTTGAAACCTTTAATCGGGTCCAGTTTCTCAAGTTTTGGCTTCAAACCTTCCCCTACAAGAAGAAAACCAACTTGCATGTAGTTAACGATTAAAGCAACCAGTAACGCACCCAGCAAAACGGGAGCGATCAATAACAAAACTTCAATGCCATAGCGCATCATAAGCGCCATCACATTCTCTCCGGTGATATCCATACTCAATCGATTGATGAAGATATCTGTAAACAGACGAACTATACGTTCTTTATAGAAATTGCTGAATACCATCATGATCAAAAACACGATTAGGAGAATGGATGCGCCAGATAGTTCAGCGCTTTTTACAACCTGTCCTTTTTTTCGTGTATCCTGTCTCTTTTTCGGGGTAGCTTTCTCCGTCTTCTCCCCTGAAAACAACTGGAGGTCGAGTTGAAGTTTCATCCGTGTCTTTTCCTCCGTTTCACTCAGCCGGGCCTTTGTCCAATGGTTCCAAGCAATTTTTCCATCGATCTGAATATCGCTTCGAACAATTGACTAAATACAAAGGAGAAACTGGGAACCAGCAAAAGCAAAATAGCAAGACCAACGAGTAACTTAAGCGGCAACCCAACTGCAAATACATTAAATTGAGGAGCAGTTTTGGCCAAAAAACCCAATCCAACATCCGTCAAAAACAACGCAACTACAATCGGAGCCGACATCTGAAAAGCCAGCATAAATGATTGACCTAAGGTCTGAATCAAAAATTCAGCAATACTTCCATCTGCCAACCGTAGGAAAAACACATTAGATAATGGTACCCACCGGTAACTGTAAACTATCGCATCCAGCAAATAATGGTGACCATTCATTGTCAGAAACAGAAGCATAGCAAATGCATACTTCAAGTTACCCGTAAGTGGAGCTGAAGCACCTGTCATTGGATCGTATACATTGGCCATACCAAAACCGATCTGTAGATCGATAAAGGTCCCCGCAGTCTGAACAGCCGTCATCAACAGATAAGCCACAAAACCTAAAAGCAGGCCAATTAGAATCTCTCTGATGATCAATAAGACATAACTCAGGTCTGTGGGTACGGTCTGGTCTATTCCGTAAATCAGATAGACAGATAATGTGACAAATGCAGAGATACCTATTTTAACTGAAGCCGGCACATTTCGAGCCGAAAAAACTGGCGCAGTTACAAAAAATGATGTGATTCGACAAAACATAAGCAGAGCGACAGGGAAACTTTGCAACAATGTCTCCATCTGCTAAAGCCTACCCTATGTATCTGTATAGATTATCGAGAATGTTAAACGTGAAATCGACCAAGATATTTAAGATCCAAGGTCCAAACAAAAGTACTGACAGAAGTACGGCAACAATCTTGGGCACAAAAGCTAATGTTTGTTCCTGAATTTGAGTTGTCGCTTGAAAAATACTGATTGCAAGTCCTACAACCAGAGCTAGTATAAGCATAGGTGCGCTGGCCAGCAATGACGTGTATACCGCTTTCCCGGCCAGACCGATAATAAATTCCGAAGTCATGACCGTCCTCCTTTAACTTTCCGGATCAAGTATTAAAACTCAGTAACAGTGACTTGACAACCAGATACCACCCGTCCACAAGGACAAAGAGCAGTATTTTGAAAGGTAATGAGATCATGACCGGCGGAAGCATCATCATCCCCATTGCCATGAGTGTACTCGCGACAACAATGTCTATAACCAGAAACGGAATAAAAATCATAAACCCCATTTGGAATGCTGTCTTCAACTCACTGATTACATATGCCGGCACCATAACAGTAATTGGGATATCCTGATAGGTCTTTGGTTGTTCAGTCTGATTGTACTTCATAAACAGCAGAAGATCTTTTTCTCTGGTGTGACTAAACATAAATTTCTTCATGGGATCCGCTGCTTTTTCAAGTGCCTCGGTTTGCGTAAGCTCTCCCTGGAGATAGGGCTGAAGCGCTACCTGATTTATGGAAGACAACGTCGGCGACATAATGAAAAGTGTCAGAAATAGCGCCAAACCGACCAGCACCTGATTGGGTGGCATTTGTTGTGTACCCAAAGATGTACGTATAAAACCGAGCACAATTACAATCCGGGTAAAACTGGTCATCAGTACAAGCATTGCTGGAGCAATACTAAGCACTGTAATTAACAGAATGATGGACAGTGAACTCGTGCTTGGTGTCCCTCCATCACCGTTTCCAATCTGAATATCAATATTCGGAATGGGTTCGGCAAAGGCAACCGTTACAGATGCCAGACTGATAAGTCCTAATAAACAACACGCTAACCAAATCTTTTTCTTCATGAATCCCTCGACCGATCTGTAGTATTGTCTTTATCCAGGAGCTTTTCCATCTTCTCTTTACGGTTAGGCATCTGCCGAAGTTTGGATTCAAACATTTCGTGAAAAGAAGTTGTGTCCTCTAGTTCCATTTCCCGCGGCGGTTCTTCTTTACGGAAACGTTTTGTGAGCTTGGCAATGAGAGGTGAGAGATTTCCTTGTTGTGCAGCAGCATCTCGTTCGAAGGAATCAATGATTCTTTGGGCCTCTTCCAAATCCGAAACCTTATCTATCAACTGGATGTCTTCACCTACACCAAGCAGATATACACACCCACCAATTTCCATAATTTGCAACGACTTGTTTTGCCCCAGTCCAACTCCGCCCAGGGTACGAATTGTGCCGTGCCGGAACATTTGCTGATTCCTTTTGTTTAGAAAACGGATCAGATAAACAATAAGGGCCAGGATGACGGCCAGGACAACAATCACCCATACAAGCTGTAAATAATAATTACTTCCCACGCCAGCTCCTCCTGGAATATCACCCTGAGCCATCATCATGTCTCTTAAACGCCCAGTGTCTTGCTGATCGCTTCGATAACCCGGTCAGATTGGAACGGTTTAACGATAAAGTCTTTAGCACCTGCTTGAATAGCGTCGATTACCATCGCTTGTTGACCCATCGCGGAGCACATAATTACTTTAGCGTTAGCATCAATCTTCTTGATTTCTTTCAAAGCTGCAATGCCGTCCATCTCAGGCATCGTAATATCCATTGTGATTAGATCCGGACGAAGCTCTTTAAATTTCTCAATTGCTTGTGAGCCATCCTGTGCCTCACCAACAACCTCATATCCATTTTTGGACAAAATGTCCCGGATCATCATTCTCATAAATGCAGCGTCGTCTACGACTAAAATTCGGTTTGCCATCTTGATTTAAGTCCTCCCTAAATTGTGCTTATTGTAATTTCTGAATTCGGTCCCATTGGCTAACGATATCTATAACACGAACACCAAAGTTTTCGTCAATAACGACAACTTCTCCCTTGGCGATCAGTTTGTTATTCACCAAAATATCGACAGGTTCCCCGGCTAACTTATCCAGTTCGACAATCGAACCCTGTGACAGTTCCAAAATATCTTTAATTTGCTTCTGGGTCCTTCCTAATTCTACGGTGACCTTAAGGGGAATGTCCATCAATAAATTCAAATTGTTTTCGTCTACCTGACCATACGCCCCATTTTGCAAATTGGCGAATTGAACTGGTTGTACGTTAACATTCCTATTTGGCATTCCACCGTAATGTTGAGGTGCACCATAAGGTTGCTGCGGTGGCATGCCATACGGCTGCTGTGGCGGCATTCCTTGAGGCATACCCATCGGGGCCTGTCCATATCCGTTATAGTCCTGAGCAGGCTGTTGTGGAGCCTGTGGAGCCTGTTGGTGCTGAACGGGCGGTTGCTCCGCAACCGGTGGTGGCGTTGCTGGTACAGCTGCTGGCGCAGGTTCAGGTGTTGATGCCACTGGTGCGCTGGCTGTTGACTCCTGAGCGCCTCCAATCAGCATATCTACCATGTTTTTGGCAAAATGTACTGGAAGCAACTGCATCAGATTGGAATCGATCAGATCCCCGATTAACAAACGAAATGAAACTTGGATAAGGGTCTCATCTGCTGGAAGATTACTTACACCCTCTCCACTCTCCAGATTGAGAATATCAATTCCCGGAGGGGAAATATTCACAAAACGATTAAAAATGGTGGACATTGAGGTTGCAGAGGAACCCATCATCTGGTTCATCGCTTCCTGTACTGCACTAATATGGATTTCATTCAGTTCTTCATCGACCGGATTTCCTTCGCCACCCAACATCAAATCAGCGATGACTTGAGCATCTCTCTTCTTGATAACAAGTGAGTTAATACCTTCGAATCCATCCACGTAATTCACATGAACGGCAACATGTGGCTTAGGAAAAGCTTCTTCAAACTGCGTTCGACTAATGATAGAAACTTTAGGTGTTGTAATATCTACTTTGAGGCCTAATAGCGTGGACAAGGCTGTTGCCGCGCTACCAAATGTAATGTTACCAATCTCCCCCAAGGCATCCTGCTCCAGCTCGGTCAAAAAATCATCAACCGTCTTTTCAGCGGGTTCCGAGCTGTTTATCGATTCCGATTGCCTGAGCAAAGCATCGATTTCTTCTTGGGATAAATAATCCTTACTCGTCAAATTCTTCAACTCCTTCGGTGACAATCTTGTCTATTTGCACAGCCACACGGTCTTTGATTGTCCCCGGACTGCCCATGTATTTCAGTTTGTCACCCACTTTAATGGAAAGTCCCTCATCAACTGGTTTGTTCAACGTAATGACATCGCCAACGGACAGACCCAGAAATTCTGCAATTGAAATTCTCGATTCTCCCAATTCCGCAACGATTGGTAACTTGGCTTTGTTCACACGCTCTTTTAGAGCATCATACTCCTCCGGAGCTCTCGTTTTCTTCTCCGAAACAAACCACTGATGAGTTGACAACCGTGACATAATAGGTTCAAGAACGACATGCGGTATACATAGATTGATCATGCCTGTCGTGTCACCAATTTTGGTACTGAGCGAGATCAGAGCAATGGTCTCATTGGGAGATACAATCTGCATAAATTGCGGATTGGTCTCGAGCGCTTCCATCCTTGGGGAAATATCCAACACGGTCTTCCATGCTTCTTGCAAACTTTCAAATGCTCGGCTGAATATCCGCTCCATGATGGTCGTCTCAATCTCCGTCATCGATGCGATCTTGGTTGGAGCAGTTCCGGTTCCACCAAGCAGGCGATCCAACATCGCATATCCCACGTTCGGATGGACTTCCATCACCATTCGTCCCTGTAGTGGCTCCGCTTCAAAAATGTTCAATATCGTCATCTTAGGAATAGAACGGATAAACTCATCATAAGGCAACTGTTCGACCTGAACGACATTGATTTGAACGAACGTCCGCAGTTGGGCTGAAAAATAAGTGGTGAGAAAGCGTGCAAAGTTTTCGTGAATACGAGTCAAGCTTCTGATATGGTCTTTGGAGAAACGCACTGCCCGCTTAAAATCGTATGATCTAATTTTCTTCTGAGTATCTTCCTTCTTCAATTCTTCTGCGTCCATCTCACCAGAAGAAAGGGCTGCTAATAGGGCATCAATCTCATTCTGTGATAATACATCCACCATGTTCTCACCCCCTTACAGGTCTACAGCGTGTTCTGTTCATTTACATTGGCGCTATAACAATGTCTGAAAAACTAGTGCTTTTCAATTTCGGCTCAGGCAATGCCTCATTAATCAGACCTGTCAGTTTCTCATTGAATTGTTTCATACCCTTGGCCGAACTCAGTTCCTCAGCCTTGGTGTCTGCAAGTGCCTGAATAATAATAGGCTTCACCGTAATGCTTTTAATTTTCTCAAAATCTTCTTTGGCTGTTTTATCAGATAAAATGAAAGAAAAACTAACCATAATAATACGATCCGGATCGGCCATATTCGTTTTAATCTGTGCAAGCTCTGAGGATACCTCTACAATTTCATCCGCAGTCATTTTTTTTTCTTCAGCAGCTGCCGCCGTATGTGTGTCGTTCTTATTCCCGGTCTGTCCTTGCATAAATACAAACACAACCACCACAATGAGTGTTATTGCCAGCAACATTGTTGCAAGCCAGGGCATCATTTTTTTCATCAGGATTCCTCCGTTTGCTGCACTTTAATAGTGGCTGCCTGAACCCCGATTTCACGGTTGTAATCTTTAATTTTGGAAATAACTTCATCGGCTTTCTCAAGCACAATCAATCTCTTTCCAGTCACCAGAGTAACATACGTGTCAGGCGTCTCTTCCACAATCTCAACCATCAGCGCATTTAACCACATGGGAGAACCATTTAACCGCGTAACCGAAATCATGCTAAGCCCCCTCGATCAGAGTGGGAGGAGCAAGCTCCTCCACATTTTAAAAATCACTAATCAGCTATTAACGTTTCAGGTTAACAACTTCCTGAAGTATTTCATCCGACGTTGTAATGATCCGGGAGTTGGCCTGGAATCCACGCTGAGCTACGATCATCTCAGTAAACTCTCCAGTCAGATCCACGTTAGACATCTCGAGCTGTCCAGCAACGATTGCTCCTGTTCCGTCCTCAGCACTGTTCGCTGTTAATGGTTCCAACGCCCCATCCGGATTCGCGTTTGCTGTCATACGATACAAGTTGCCCCCAATTTTCTCAAGACCTTCTGGATTGACAACTTTACCTATTCCAAGCTGTGGACCCGCTTCGATGGTTCCGTCTGCCATGGTTTGGTTGATTGTTCCATCCTGACCTATCGTGAAGGAAACAACATCATCCGGTATCGTAATATTTCCACCACCGTTATCCAGAACAAACAATCCATCCGAAGTCAAAAGGTTACGTGCAGCATCCACATGGAAATCTCCTGCACGAGTCAGGTAAGGTACTTCCTGATCTTCACTCAAACGTACCAAGAAGAATCCATCTCCATTAATCCGAAGATCTGTTGGATTATTCGTTGTCATTGGGCTACCTGCCAGATGCAACGTATCAATTGAACCTACCGTTACACCAAGACCGATTTGTTTCGCATTGACACCACCACTTGCATCGCCAGGGGCAGTTACCCCTGCCGTAGTTTGGCTCATAATATCTTTGAACATAACCCGACTGCCTTTGAAGCCAACCGTGTTTACGTTCGCAATATTGTTACCAATTACGTCGAGTTTTGTTTGGAAACCCCGCATCCCGGAAACGCCTGAGTACATTGATTTTATCATTTTTAAAAATCCTCCCAGTCTTCATTTGGTTACCGCATCAGTCGGTCAGCGGCATTCCGGCTCCCGAGAAGGGCCAGCCGGTTAAGAAATGATTACAGCACTATCAATCTGAGTGAACACATTATCCTTCATGCTCTCACTATCCATAGCTGTAACCACAGTACGATTTTTGACATTGACGATAAAAGCCATATCCTGCATTAAAATCAATGACTCTTTGGCTCCTTTGGCAGCAGCTTTGTCCAAAGCAGAACCAATCTGTTCCATTTGCTCAGTCTTGAGTTCAATACCACGCTGTTCCAATCGTTTGGCAGCATGATTGCTCAATTTCAGAAGATTATCTTCCAGCACTTTTGCAAAAGGTTTTTCGGGTATAGCCGAAGCTTCTCCCGTTTTGGGTCTTTGAAGCATATTCGGTGTAATCGGGCCTGCGTATAATTGTCCAACCGTTATGCGATCACTCATATCGTTTTCCCGCTATCTTCCGTATCACCCGTTTCAGCGGATGATTCAACTTCTTGGCTCTCGTTCGTTTCAGGGGCTACATCCTGAACGTTCTGTACCGGAGTTTGACTCTCTTCTGCCTTTTTTGGATAATTCACCTGAATGATCTCATCCAGCTTAATCTCGTCGTTGCCTACTTTTGCGTATTGAACGCTATCTCTTACAATGATGGAATCTACAATACCCTGACGAAGAGTTCCGTTATCATCTTTATTAGAAGAAAGCCAACTTACCTCCATGCCAATCATGCCGGATACAGCACCAAGGGACTGGTTCAATGTTTTAAGTTGCGTAGAAATATTGACCAGTTGTTCCACTGAGCTGAACTGTGCCATTTGAGCGATAAATTCCTTATCCTCCATCGGCTGCATCGGGTCTTGATTTTGTAGCTGGGTAATCAGGATTTTTAGAAACTGATCTTTACCCAATTCTTTTGTTGCAGCACTTGTGGTTGCTTTATTAGCTGCCGAATAGTTCGGCCAGGTATTATTCGTTGAAACAATTTCATTAGCCATATGCTCACCTCATTTCTGTTTAAGCCTCAGCACTAAACGTATCTCTCTGTAATTCATTTCCTTCGACTTGCTCGCTACGCCAGTTACGCAATTCTTCTTGAATCCCTGCTGTAGCTATAGCATCATCCGATTGTTCCTCACGCTCACGCGAACGGCGTTGTTGTTGAGAGTTACTTCCCGGCTGACGGCCTCCGTCCTGATACATCTGTGATCCGATTGAACTGTTCTGGGTAACCTCAAGTCGTTCCACTTGAATTCCCTGGGCTTGAAGTGAAGAACGCAGTTGCGTCATTTGTTGTTCAAGCATGTCTTTAGCCATCGTATGTTCAGTCATAAACCGTGCAACCAGCTGCCCGTTCTGCAAGGTAATTTGAACATCCAACTTACCTAGATGCTCAGGCCGAAGTGAGATGGTCGCCTCGGAAAATCCTTTTTGCTGGACAATATCCAGCTTGTTAACAACAAACTGTGTCATTTCCTTGGCAAACTGTGATGTTTGCATTACAGGTTCAGCCGGTTTTCCTGCTGTAGTACCTGATGAACGCAAGGACAGCTCTCCTGCAGTAATGATGGTTGAGTGTTCCACTTCTCCACCTGCATTTGAAGTAGATGTTGTCTCAACCTCAGCTTTCACTTGGGTTCCAGAATTCGCCACTGCCGCAACAAGAACTTGTGGTACGACCAAATCCTGTTTGGATGTTTGAAGCCTAGTACTTGGAGCGACCTGTGCAGTCTGATCCTTAACTGCAGTCAATGTATCCAGTATGGATTTCAGTTCAGTCCATCCTTTGTTACTAGTGGTATCCACTCCAGCCTCTTGAAGCTGACTCTGCAGAGATTGTAACAAATGTTTGAATTCAGGAGCGTTCTTCGCAACGTTACTCTCAGGATCATTCATTCCAGCTACTAATTGTGTAAGCATATCTTGCAGAACAAAACGTACTGCTGCAGGATGCTGCGACAGTTCAATTGCGGGTACTGTTTTTACACTTTCCGCTCCGTTCGAAGACTCGTCGGAACCTTCTGCATTAGTACCTGAAGGATCACTTAATTGTGTATACATCTGTTGAATCAGAGTTTGCAAACCTGCAAGTAGAGCTGGGTCATTTTCCAAAGCTTCGTCAAGTGAATCCAAGTCCGTGAACAACGAATTCAGTATATCTGTGATTGATGCCGCTTCTCCTTCTTCACTTGTAGCAAAGGAAAACAACAACGGATTGGCAGTTAAACTTCCAGTAGCGCTTGAACTGTCACCTTCTGTGTTTCCTCCAGATAGCGATTGTGCAAGAGTTTGGAGAAATTCACCGCTAGCACCTACAGCTGAACCTTTCGATTGTGCTCCGGTTGTCTGACCTGTCCCCGTTGCTTTTGCAGATGCTGTGGATGCCATTTGATATACAATCGACATTTATTTTCACCTCCTCTCGGTTATACAGAGTAATCAGTTCTACTTGTTACCCATTAATCTGTTCAAAATTTTTGCAGTTTCAACCGAATCCTCTGAAGACATGTTCTCAAGCAATTGAGAGCGTGTTGCATCATCTACTGAATTCAGGATGGTCAATGTTTTGTCAGGACTTAACTTGTATGTTTCCAATAATAGCTTGGCACCACTTGAAGCAGACATCGAAGCAAATGTTTGACTAAGCTGGTTTTTATCCAGGTTTTTGCTTGTGGTTGTGGATGCAGTTGAAGTTGCTGTGGTTTCTTTCTTCAATCTGGATTGCAGCGCATCCAGCGCCAGATCCCCGGACGGTTTGGCATCCTTCATCATCATGGTGACATCGGCTGCCGTTTTCGGGTCCATCTTTTCAAGCACCTTGGTCCGAGCAGATGACTGCATGGCATTCAACAACAATACCATTTCCTCATTCGTCATATTTTGCAAAATCGGTGCAGCTTTGCTTGGGCTCATGTCCGCATACATTTTAGCCAAATCTTTGATTTGTTTCTGATAATCAGATTCCGTTTCGGGCGTTGCTGCTGTAGCCGTTTCAGCCGCTTTTTCCGCATCATCCAACTTCTTCTGAAGGTCCGTGGCCTTCTTTGCTTCAGTTGTTGTCGCTTCCTGTGCTGCCTTGAGCTCTGTTTCTTTGGCAGTTACTTGGGATTTCAGCTTTTCGATTGTGGCTTCAGCACTTTCAACCTGCTGCTCACTCTTCTCCAGCTTCTCCTTCTCCGGATCCAGTACAGGATCAGGTACCCATTCCTTAACTACCGGTATCTTGTTGGCAAATTCAAACAAATTATTACGAATATCTACATTAAATAGCGTAAGTAGTACACCTAGCAATACCACGGTGAATACAATCGGGATAGAAATCATGAGAAACTTTTCCCAACCGCCTCCCGACTCTTTTTCCATGTCGCTATCATCTTTAACAGCCATCGTTTATTCCTCCTTCACGAGACAACTTCGCGTCCGGCTCACATCAATTCGCGCGTCCGGCTTTGGCAGCGAAGCGTACAGTAGCCATCTCGTCCAGATCGTTCTGTTCCCGGAGGAGCATCTCCTGCTGAAATTTGATTTTTGCCTTGTCTCTCGCTCCAAGCCATACTTTTTCATCAACCATCTTACCGTTCAGAAACGTCTGATTCCGTTGCACATTGACCTGAGCATGTTTAACATCACTGTTTTTGCGTGAAATGCACTCGTCAAGGTGATGTACATAACGCTGCATCTCCTGCAGACTGTTTACAGACGCTGTATTTTTCGTAGCAGATTGGATAATGCCGATCAGATTACTTCTATCATTAAGAAGTTGTATCAGATGTTCTTCCTCCGTCTGAAGTTTACCGATCGCTGTGGATAACATCCACTCTGCCTGTGTTTTTTCATTACTCTTCAGGTCAACAACTTTCTGGAAATGATATCGAAATTTCATCGTTTACCCATTCATCTCCTTGCAAATTCAAGAATCAAACGTTCCTGTACTTCACTTAAAGTGACTTTCTCGTCGACTTTCTGCTTGGTAAAGTTCCATATACTATCAATCTGGTCTATCGATTCATCTATGGCTGCATTTGATCCCCGCTGGTAAGCTCCAATATTGATCAAATCTTCCGATTCTTTGTACACAGCCATCAAACGTTTCATATTATTAACGGCTTCCAACTGCTCTTCTGGAGCAATATCCTTCATAACACGGCTTATGCTGGCTAACACATCAATCGCTGGAAAATGACCTTTATTTGCAATGGATCGATTTAACACAATGTGTCCATCCAGAATACCCCTTACCGCATCCGCGATCGGTTCATTCATGTCATCCCCATCGACCAGAACGGTGTAAAAGGCTGTAATCGAACCAGTAGGTCCTGTACCCGCCCGTTCAAGCAGTTTGGGCAAACTTGCAAAAACCGATGGCGTATATCCTCTCATTGCCGGAGGTTCGCCTACAGCCAGACCCACTTCCCTTTGTGCCATCGCATATCGGGTTACCGAATCCATCATGAGCATCACGTTCATTCCACGATCTCGGAAATACTCTGCAATAGTGGTCGCAATAACTGCTCCCTTAATCCGAATCAGGGCAGGCTGATCTGATGTTGCAACAATGACTACGGAACGTTCCAGTCCTTCCGGACCCAGATCCCGTTCAATAAAGTCGCGTACCTCACGTCCACGCTCACCCACAAGCGCGATGACATTGACATCTGCTGCTGTATTACGAGCAATCATGCCCATCAATGTACTCTTACCAACACCAGAACCGGCAAAAATACCTACACGCTGTCCCTTACCTACGGTCAACAATCCGTCGATAGCTCTTACACCAACACCCATCGTTTCAAGTACACGTGGACGATCCATTGGATTAACCGGTGTATTGGAGGTAGAGTACATCGGCATTCTGGATGGAAGGAGGGAACCGTCCAGCGGTTGTCCAAGTCCGTCCAATACTTTACCGAGCAATTCGGAGCCTACCTGAACGCCGAGTGGTTTACCCGTACCTACTACATCGCAGCCAGGACCGATGGATTGAAGTTCACCCAGTGGCATAAGCAGCACTTTGTTATCTCGAAACCCAACAACTTCGGCCTGAAGAGGCTTGGCCGATTTCCCAGGATAGATATAACATACGTCACCGATACTTGCATCTGGCCCTTCTGACTCCACCATAAGACCAATGACCTGAGTAACTTTGCCGTTAATACGAACAGGATCGAATTGGCGCAAATGTTCCATATATCGCTGTGAACTAAGAACCTTCATGTTGATTTTTTCGCTCCTCATCCTCAAGTGCTATGCGGACCAGTTCTTTTTTAATCTCAGCAAGCTGTGTATCAATTCTCGCATCTACACTTCCGAACGAAGAACGAATGACACATCCCTTATCTTTGACCGTTGAATCAGGCAAAATCTGCAATTCTGCCTGAGAGTCAATAGACAGAGACAATTCTTCACGAGCTGCCTGTACAAATGTAAACTGATCAGGTGCCACACAGAGTGTGATCAAACCCTGTTCCCGTTTACGTGACAAACTCTGACGAATCAGTTCCAATGTATGATCGGGTTCAATGGTAAGTTGCTTATCAATGACTTTCTCAGCGATCCCGCAAGCGAGCTCCACGAGGAACGGTTCGGCTTCCTGAATGATCTGATCTTTAGCTACATAAGCTTCCTTGAGCACTTCCTGGGCTTCAATCATCATCTTTTCGATTTGCACCTGGAGATCCAGTTCAGCTTGTACTTTGCCTTCTTCAAAACCCTGTTGGAAACCTTGTGAACGAAGCGCTTCAGTCAGATGTTCATCCTGTTGTCGTTGTTCCTGCCACCAGCTGTCGATCTGTTCACGGGCCTCTTGAAGCATGCGCTCTGCCTCTTCTGAAGCTTCACGTACTTGCTTTTCTGCAAACTCCTTGGCATCTTCCAGCATTTCTGCGGTAAGACGTTGTGTTTCTTCGTCCACGCGTGCTTGAAGTGTCTCAACTTCAGAACCTTCAGCACTCACACCATTTAATTCCGTTTCAGACTCCTCAGCACCACCATAATGATGATGATTTTCAAGTTTTTTACGGTCATCAACCGGTACATACTGGAAAGATTTAATCAAATTAGACAATGATATCATCTCCTCCACCGCGTGCGATAATGATCTCACCGGCTTCTTCCAATCTGCGTATCGTTCCTACGATACGTGTCTGAGCTTCCTCAACATCACGCAATCGCACAGGTCCCATGAATTCCATCTCTTCTTTGAATGTCTCGGACATCCGTTTCGACATATTCCGGAACACGGCATCCCGAACTTCTTCGCTTGCCACTTTGAGTGCCAGCTGCAAATCTGCGTTGTCGATATCCCGAATAATGCGCTGAATCGAACGATCATCCACATTGACGATATCTTCGAATACAAACATGCGTTTTTTGATTTCCTCTGCAAGCTCTGGATCCTGAATTTCAAGCGAGTCCAAAATGGTACGTTCTGTACCCCGATCGACTCCGTTCAGAATCTGAACGATCGATTCGATACCACCTGCATTGGTGTAATCCTGCGTTACGGTAGAGGATAACTTCTGTTCCAGAACCCGCTCCACTTGAGAGATAACTTCTGGCGAAGTACTATCCATAACAGCCACCCGGCGAGCGACATCTGCCTGTTTCTCTTGTGGCAAGGATGATAGAATCGCTGCCGCCTGTTCGAATTGCAGGTAAGACAGAACCAGGGCAATCGTTTGCGGGCTTTCATTCTGAATAAAGTTCAAAATTTGATTCGGATCTGCTTTGCGCGCAAAGTCAAATGGTCTGACTTGCAGCGTAGCTGTCAAACGATTAATGACTTCAAGTGCTTTTGATGAACCCAGAGCTTTTTCCAGGATTTCTCTGGCGTAATTGATACCGCCCTGAGAGATATATTCCTGCGCCAGACAGATCTGGTGAAACTCGGCCATGATCATATCCTTTTCAGAAGAATCAACTTTGCGAACGTTGGCAATCTCCAACGTAAGTTGCTCAATCTCCTCATCACGCAGATGTTTGAATATCTGAGCCGATACTTCCGGACCTAATGTAATCAACAATATTGCTGCTTTTTGTTTGCCAGTCAAACCTTGACTGCTTGCCTTTGCCAATGCGCTCACCTCTATTCGTCAGCCAGCCATGTACGCAGCAGATTGACGAATTCGTCTGGCTTTTTCTTGGCCAAACTCTCCAATTGTTTGCGCACCTGACTTTCGTTCGTTACACTGTCCAGCGTAATGGACGGGAACTCTGTTGCTATTGGAAGAGGAATCTCTTCTTCTTCGACTTCGTTTTGTTTGCGGCGACGGCGTACTAACAAAATAACTACCGCTACGATCAATGCCGCTATGAGTGCGCCTCCACCCCACATCATCGTTGAGGAAAGTTGGAAACCTGTATTGTCTGCAGAGGCAGTCTGGAAGCCTTGTGACATGACTGAAACTTTCTTTGTCAGATCGGCGTCACTTATTACAGTGCCTGAGTCTGCCAGTGAAGCACGAACAATGTTAACCAAAATGTTCTCAATTGCGTCCTGAACCGGTCCCTGTAATTCTGTTTCTCCATTCGGTGGTTCAACCGCAACGTTAATGGTTAAGTCTTTTACAGTATACGGACTGGAAATGATATCCTTGGCAATTCGATTAACATCGTAGTTTATAGTGCTTGATGATTCTTCGGAGGTAGAGTTACCGGTTGCATCAGATGATGGGTAACCCGGAACTTCCTCTTGTCCTGTGCCAGCAACACCACCTGTTGGATTGCTTGCGCCAGTGTAGCTCTTTTGAATCTCCTGCACACTGATCTCGATGCCTTTCATATTATCTACATCAACAGGTGTGACCAGATTTTCCTTACGTGTTTCTTTGTCAAAATTAAGCTTGGAGGCTACCAAAACATTAACTTTGTCTTCGCCTACAATCTGGGAAAGGAATTGCTTTACGTTATTACGGACATCGTTTTCAAACTTTTTCTGTAGTGCCATGTTCTCTTGAACTTCGGAAGACAACCCGCCACTGCCACCTCGGGCAGTTGGAATCAATTCTGCTTCATCTGTGTTTGTAATTGTGATGTTCTCAACAGGCAGATTAGGAATTGCAGTCTTAACCAAGTTAAAGTAGCCATCTACCGCTGCCTGATTTGGGTGATAACCCGGTTTGAATTGGAGAGCTACCGATGCTGATGCTTTGTCTTGTTCTTCCAAACCAGCAAAGATGTTATCTTTCGGCATATTAACCAGTACTTTAGCATCCTGTATCCCTTGCATCCGCTGAAGTAACTGTTCAACTTCTCCGTTTATAGCGTTGTTGTACTTTACATCAAACTCTTTATCCGTCATCCCGATGGGGGATGATGACTCCTCGAATGACTTATACCCTAATGAACCATTCTGAATAATCCCTTGAGATCCAACATTCACCTTTGCAATTGCAACACTTGTACTCGGTACGGATATGGTCTTGCCATCTGAACTTAATTTGTATGGAATGCTAGATGAATCGAGATAACTGATCACGCCCGCTGAATCACTTGCATTCAAATCTGTAAAAGCAACTTCATATTCCGTTTTGGACAATTGCATCGTGAGTACAACTGCAGCCAAAATCAGAAACAGGAAGGTAGATATAAATAATACTTTTTGCTTTTTGCTAAAACTATTCCAATACTGGGATGCCTTATCCCTGTACTGGGCGATTCTCTCATTCACTCTGTCACCCCATCCGAAACTTTGCTTAGTCTGTCCTTACTCAACCCTAGCCGTTTCATAGGTTGACGATCAGGAGCAGCATCGCAGCTGCTTTGTTGTAATGATCAGCGCTATTATCGAAGCGCAAGTAGGTTATTTTATAACTGCGTTCGCATAACTTCTTGGTATGCTTCGACCACTTTGTTTCGGACTTGAGTTGTGAGTTGTAGACTTAACAAGGCCTGTTCTGAAGCAATCATCACTTGATCCACATTCGCTTTGCCGACCAAAAATTGATTCGACATTTCATGCGATTGAGCCTCCTGTGCTGCAACGGACCCTAATGCATTCTGTAAGTATGTACCGAAGCTCTGAATGGTTTCGGCTGGTGTAGAAGGCTTACTTTCGGTTGCACTCTTCATCTGTAGCGGTTGTATCCCCTGTGTGCTAAACATGTTGTTCTGAATCATTAATGTCCCTCCCCTTCATCCCTGGTTTGTATTTTTCTTATTTTCATTTTTAAGCAGATTATCTTCCAATCTCCAAAGCTTTGGAGATCATCGCTTTGGTTGAATTCAGTGCTGTTACGTTTGCTTCATATGAACGCGAAGCAGAGATCATGTCGACCATTTCTTTCGCAATATCCACATTAGGCATAAATACATATCCTTCTGCGTTTGCATCCGGATGAGAAGGGTCATACACAGGCTTCAGAGGTGACTGATCCTCGCGAATCTCCGTTACTCTTACGCCATCTCCTGAACCGCTACCTCTCATCTGATTTTGCAGCATCGTACCAAATGACGTTTTATTCGGCTCAAGCACAACCATTTTACGTTTGTAAGGGACCGCCTCACCATTGGATACGCTCGCGCGCGTAGTCTCTGCGTTGGCAATGTTGGAAGATATTACGTCCATCCGCAACCGTTGGGCTGTCAGAGCTGAGCTACTGATACTAAAACTATTACTAATGTTCAATTTAGGTTATCTCCCTTCCACGCCAACACGCATGATTTTAATTTGTTCGTTCACTTGCTGAATATAAGCGTTATAACGTAACTGATTCTCCGCCAGAAGACTCATTTCTCTGTCTATATCGACATTGTTTTCGTTGTTATTCATGGAGGTTGACTGGTCCATATTAACTACTGGCGTGGGTACGGAAGAGGAAGGACCTATGACAAAATGCCTTGCATCAGTTAATTTACCCTTAAGAACAGGCATATCTCCATTCATTTGCCCTTGCAACATTTCTTCAAAAGAAACGTCCGAGCGCTTGAAATACGGAGTATCGGCGTTCGCGATGTTGTCAGCAATTGTTCGTTGTCTGATATTGGACGCATCGAGTGCACCTTGCAATCTTTTAAAGCTGATATCGTTTAAAAGATTCACAATCTCCCTCCTCTCTTTAGAAGTTATGGAAAAAGATTGTATCTTTTCCCTTGAAAATTCTTATGTTTTTTTCGACAAAAACATTCGTCTTTACACGGTTTTCTAGGACTTAAGTAGAATTAACTCTGATGTTGTCGTATAACATAAGTTTCTTCGAGTTTGGGATTTATTACAATAAGAAAAAAGCCCTATCTTTTCTGAAAGACGGGGCTTTTTGTGTATTTTCTGCAAATTATGAATTTTTTCGTAAATGTTCGGGCCCAAAACAAAAGTATGTTAATACTCTCCCTTATTGTTCTTTAACATTCTTAAAATAAAAAAAAAATTTCGAGTCTCAACATGAGCTTATAACGCCCGTAATTATGTATATTTCCGAATATTTCATAGTTGATAATGTTAGAATTTTTTGCCGTTACACTAAGGGTTTAAGGACAATATGATAGGTATACATACAAAGCTGTATATTAATCAATTGACAAATTATCTTTCAAGAATAAAGAAAACTCGTCTTGCCCACACAACACTTTCTTAACAATTAAGTGGGGTCTATATATTTTAATTTTAAGAAAACAATTAGTGACTTCAAACTTTTCAATAATTCATCATTTTGCGCATTTACGCAACATTTACCAATCTGTCGACTAAACCGATGACCAGACTTGGAATAAGGAAAATTCTTTTAATGGGAATCATTGGGTATGGAATGGAAGAATAACTACCACTCCGATAGGTTTTAACTCCGGATACATGCGGCACAAGTCCTAGGTTTTGTCGATCCGTATAACAACCACACATCTTTTATCGGTTGTAACATCAAAATCCTTTAGATAGAAACAAAAATAAACGATATGCGCCAAGTAAGAGGGCCTTTGTGATTCATTAAAGGATTGCTTCCCTTTGTCGATCACACAAATGTTCTCTACTCTCTTGCATACCGTTCATTTATAGCATCATTTTAACAACTGCATTGCTAGCCGCATGTTACAGGATATACTGGCTCAAATCACGATCAAGCGCAATATCATTTAATTTCTCCCGAACATACTCCGGAGTGATCACCATACGTTCCAGTGTAAGCTCAGGTGCCTCAAAGGATAAATCCTCCAAAAGCTTTTCAAGAATCGTATGCAATCGACGAGCACCTATATTTTCTGTATTTTGATTGACGGATTCAGCCAATTTGGCAATCTCGCGAATGGCCTCATCCGAGAACTCAATCTCAATATTCTCTGTCCGCAACAGATCAACATACTGCTTGGTCAGTGCATTTTGGGGTTCAGTCAGAATGGAAACAAACTCCTCCAGTGTTAGACTGCTTAGTTCCACACGAATTGGGAAGCGTCCCTGAAGCTCAGGAATCAAATCAGAGGGTTTGGCGACATGGAATGCGCCAGCTGCCATAAACAGAATATAATCCGTTTTGACAGGACCATATTTCGTCATTACTGTAGAGCCCTCTACGATAGGCAGTATGTCACGTTGCACACCTTCACGGGATACATCAGGACCACTACCGCGCCCTTGACTGGCGACCTTGTCAATTTCATCTATGAAAATGATACCTGTCTGCTCTGCTCGACGAATGGATTCTTGTGTAACATCATCCATATCGATCAATTTGCCTGCTTCTTCCTGGGTCAACACTTTGCGCGCTTCTTTGATGGCGAGCTTGCGCTTTTTCGTACGACGAGGTAAGAGGCTACCAAACATCTCCTGCATATTCATGCCCATCTGATCATTACCTTGTCCAGCAAACATGTCCATCATGTTAGGCGCAGTGTCTTCGACATCAATCTCAATGATGTCATCCTCCAACTTGCCGGACAACAGATCAAACTTGATCTTACGGCGGCGTTCGGCAACCCCAGTATCCGGTTCTGGCTCATCCTGTTCCTGAACGTTGTTGCCATTATTACCAAAGATCATCTCAAAGGGATTACGCTGACTCTTGGACTTGGACTGTGAAGGAGCCAAAATATGTACAATTCGCTCATTGGCAGCTTCTTCAGCTTTGTCCTTCACTTTTTCAGTCCGCTCCAACTTCACCATCCGCAGTGATGTCTCAATCAGATCACGCACCATCGATTCAACGTCACGGCCAACGTAACCTACTTCAGTGAACTTGGTAGCTTCCACTTTCACAAATGGCGCACCTACCAGTTTAGCAAGGCGACGGGCGATTTCCGTTTTACCCACACCGGTAGGTCCAATCATCAAGATATTTTTAGGCACAATGTCGTCCTGAGTGTGCTCAGGCAAAAGGCTACGCCGATAACGATTACGAAGAGCTACCGCTACCGATTTTTTAGCTTTCTTTTGACCTACAATATACTTGTCAAGCTCTGCAACAATCTGTCTAGGTGTTAACGCTTGAGTATTCATATTGCTTCCCTCCTACCAGTATGTTGAATTTATTTTTCCTAACAAGGACAAAGAATCCCCTAGACGTCCTGGAGCAGATTACAGAATCATGCTCCACTACGGGAGATTTCTTTGGCTTATAACTCTTCTACAATAATATTATTATTGGTATATACACATAGCTCCGAGGCAATCTGAAGTGATTCACGCGCAATATCTTTGGCTTCCAGATTTACTGCATGACGTTTCAACGCACGCGCAGCAGATAAGGCGAAGTTTCCACCTGATCCGATAGCAATAACGTCATCATCTGGTTCAATTATCTCCCCGCCGCCTGAAATGAGCAGCATACCTGATTTGTCCATCACAATCAACAGCGCCTCAAGCTTACGCAAGATCCGATCCTGACGCCAATCCTTGGCAAGCTCTACAGCAGCACGTTGCAAGTTACCATGGTGCTCCTCGAGCTTACCTTCGAATTTCTCAAACAGGGTGATCGCATCCGCCACAGAACCAGCAAAGCCAGCAACAACCTGTCCGCGGTACAAACGTCTTACCTTCTTGGCTGTATTCTTCATCACAACACTTTGGCCCATGGTCACCTGACCATCTCCTGCGATTGCAGCCTTACCATTATGACGAACAGCACAGATCGTTGTAGCATGAAATGACATATCCATGATATCAGCATCCTCCCACGAATAATTTATACGCGTTCCGGAACAGTTAGACCTTCTGCCGCAGCAAAACTAGTAATGCCATCCAGTGCACGCTGTGCAAGAGCTTCATTTTTTTCCTTTTTGTTACGAATCTTTGTTTCAAGCTTCGGCAACAAACCAAAGTTTGCGTTCATTGGTTGGAAGTGCTTGAAGTCAGCAGTTGTAATATACTGAGCCATACTGCCAAGTGTTGTTTCTACCGGCAATACCACCAGTTCCTGCCCAAGTGCTGCTTTGGCTGCGTTCATGCCGGCAATAAGCCCTGATGCAGCAGATTCCACATATCCTTCTACACCCGTCATCTGACCTGCAAAGAACAGGTTTGGACGCTCTTTAAACTGATACGTCGGAAGAAGCAGTTTAGGAGAGTTAATAAATGTATTACGGTGCATTACGCCATAACGAACGAACTCTGCATTTTCAAGTCCAGGAATAAGGGAAAAGACACGTTTCTGTTCTCCCCATTTCAGATGCGTCTGGAAACCCACCAAGTTATACAGGGTTCCAGCTGCATTGTCCTGTCTAAGCTGAACAACCGCATGTGGCAACTCTCCTGTATGAGGGTTAACCAGACCTACCGGTTTCATTGGACCAAACAGAGCCGTCTGTTTTCCGCGTTTCATCATCACTTCGATTGGCATACAACCTTCAAAGTAGATTTCTTTCTCGAACTCTTTCAATTGAGCGACTTCAGCAGTAATGAGAGCTTCATAGAAGACATCAAACTCTTCTTCTGTCATCGGACAGTTCAGATATGCCGCTTCACCCTTATCATAACGGGAAGCCAGATACACTTTATTCATATCAATTGAATCTTTTTCGATGATCGGTGCAGCTGCATCATAGAAGTAGAAATACTCTTCCCCCATTAGTGCCTTGATTTGCTCAGACAATGCAGGTGAGGTCAGCGGCCCCGTTGCAACAACAACGATGCCCTCTTCCGGCAGAGAAGTTAATTCCTCATTCACCACTTCGATAAGCGGATGCTGGTGCAACGTGGATGTAATCTCACCTGAAAATCCATCCCGGTCCACAGCAAGCGCCCCACCTGCGGGAACTGCATGTTTGTCTGCTGCTGACAATACGAGAGAATTGAGCATTCTCATTTCTTCTTTTAACACACCCACTGCATTGGTCAATCCATTCGCACGCAGCGAGTTGCTACATACCAGTTCTGCAAATTTATCCGTATGATGGGCTGGTGTTTTCACAACAGGTCTCATCTCGTATAATTTTACGCGTACGCCGCGACTTGCAATCTGCCAGGCCGCTTCTGTTCCTGCCAGCCCGGCACCAATAACGGTTACTTGTTGTTCATTCGTCAAAATCATTTACCCCCATAAAGCAATTTCATATTTCACTATAATTGATTCACATATATACTAATCTGCTGATTCGTCATCCGGTTCATCCACCGGCTCCTGATGATCACATGAAGTACACTGCAATCGTGCTCCCTTTTTGTTCCGCTTTTCAATCATTAGCGATCCGCAACTTGGACATGGTTTGGCTGAAGGTCTGTCCCATGAGACAAAATCACATTCAGGATATTTGTCACAACCGTAGAAAATACGTCCTTTTTTGCTACGACGCTCAACAACATGACCTTCCTTACACTTCGGACAAGTCACGCCGATATCCTTGATAATCGGTTTGGTATTCCGGCAATCAGGGAAGCCCGAGCACGCAAGAAACTTGCCAAAACGTCCGAGTTTA
This sequence comes from Paenibacillus sp. FSL H8-0283, assembly GCF_045040675.1. NCBI lineage: Bacteria > Bacillati > Bacillota > Bacilli > Caryophanales > Paenibacillaceae > Paenibacillus > Paenibacillus sp. FSL H8-0283. The sequence continues at coordinate 2,529,933 of NZ_CP150295.1, read as the reverse complement.
TAAACCAGCGGTTTGCCACACTTCTCACAGATCTCATCCGACACTTCGTCTTCAATCTCGATTTCTTTCATTTCTTCTTCCGCAAACTCAAGGCGTTTCTCAAAAGATTCATAGAATTCTGCGAGTACTTTGACCCAATCCTCCGAACCTTCCTCCACATGGTCAAGATCACCTTCCATGTTTGCGGTGAACTCTACATTCAGAATTTCCGGGAAAAACTCTTCCATCTGTTCGATGACCAGTTCACCCAGCTCGGTCGGCATGAATTTCTTTTCCTCAATTGCAACATATCCGCGCTTCTGAATGGTCTCCAGTGTTGGCGCATATGTACTCGGACGCCCTATACCCAATTCCTCAAGCGTCTTAACCAACCTTGCCTCCGTATATCGGGGTGGCGGTTGTGTAAAATGCTGTTTTGGCTCAATCTCCTGCTTCTCAAGTACATCTCCACTTTTCAACGGGGGCAGCAGACGGTCTTCATCGGTTGTACCATCGTCGTTTCCTTCAACATATACCTTCATGAAACCTTGGAATCGTACCTTCGAACCTGCTGCACGGAAAATGGTGTCCCCCGCAGCAATATCTACAGAGAGTGTATCCAGGATAGCCGAAGACATCTGGCTCGCAACAAAACGTTCCCATACCAGTTTGTACAACCGGAACTGATCGCGACTCATGAATGACTTGATTGAGTCAGGGTCACGCAGAATTGAAGTTGGACGAATCGCTTCATGCGCATCCTGAGCATTAGCTGCTTTTTTGGAATAGTTTCGTGGAGTCTCAGGTGCAAATGGCTCACCATACTTACCAACGATATATTCTTTGGCTTCTTCTTGTGCAGATGCCGCAATTCGTGTGGAGTCCGTACGCATATACGTGATGAGACCTACTGTGCCTTCTTTTCCAAGGTCTACACCTTCATATAGTTGTTGGGCGACCGACATCGTCTTGGAAGCTCTGAAATTCAATTTACGTGCCGCTTCCTGTTGCAGAGAACTCGTCGTAAACGGGGCGGAGGGGTTACGGCTCCGTTCTTTCTCTTTAACTTCCTTGATCGTAAAGTCTGCACCTTCGATCTGTTTCAGGATCGCTTGCACTTCCGCTTCACTGCCCAGCTCTGTTTTGGCCCCGTTCAGTTTATGAAACTTGGCTTCAAACGGATTGCCGTCTGCTGTCAGTTTGGCGGTAATGCTCCAGTATTCTTCCGGCTCAAAATCATCAATTTCATTTTCACGATCTAAAATGATTTTAACAGCCACGGACTGAACCCGGCCTGCAGACAAACCTTTTTTCACTTTCTTCCATAATAACGGACTAATTTTATATCCAACGAGTCGATCCAGAATACGTCTTGCCTGCTGCGCGTTAACCAAATCCATATTGATTTTCCGCGGCGTTTTGAACGCATCTTTGACCGCCTGTTTTGTAATTTCATTAAATACTACCCGGCAATCTGCCGTATCATCCAGTTCAAGAGCATGGGCCAAATGCCATGCGATAGCCTCACCTTCGCGATCCGGGTCAGCTGCGAGATACACTTTTTTCACTTTCTTCCGTGCATCCTTCAGTTCTTTCAAAATTGAACCTTTGCCGCGGATCGTAATATATTTCGGATTAAAATCATTCTCTACCTCAACGCCGATCTGACTCTTTGGCAAATCGCGAATATGCCCCATCGAAGCTTTTACGATGAACTTGCTGCCTAAATATTTGCCTATCGTCTTCGCCTTTGAGGGCGACTCCACGATTACGAGTGCATCCGCCATAGGTTCATCCTCCTCTCAGTCATGAAACTGTCATGAAACTGTTTCTGTAAGCTTATGCATAGTTAATAACTTCTGCTAATTATATATTTCCACGCACTACGTAGGTTGTAGCTTCGTCATACCCTCGCGTATTTAGTGCCTGGTAATTGGCTAATCTGCTTTTTTATGATTAAAGATAACAGAACTGAATGCAAATGTCCAAAATCCCAACCAAGCAGCTCAACCAGTTGATCCAATGATTGTTCTCCCTGTTCCAACAGATAAATCACACGTTGTTCATCTGGAGAGAGCTTAACCTCAGCGAATATCCCTCGCCCGGAAGGCTCGGTTGTTTCGGTCGAACGTCCTCTATTGTAAGGAAGTTGTTCTGCATTTGGCAAGCCCAATCGATACTCTTCCAATACATCTGCTGCACAAGTGACCAATTTGGCCCCTTGACGGATAAGATTGTGTGCTCCCCGACTTTTCGGCGATGTAATAGGTCCAGGGACTGCAAATACATCCCTGCCTGCTTCAAGCGCAGCATCTGCTGTAATGAGTGAACCACTGCGAATGTCAGCCTCAACAACCAATGTTCCCAGTGTCAGACCGGCAATGATTCGATTCCGTTCCGGAAATAATCCCTGGCGCGCTCTCGTACCTGGTGGATATTCCGACAAAAGCAGCCCCGTCTCCGCGATTCGTTCAGCGAGGCTTGTATTTTCGGGTGGGTATATATTATCAATCCCTGTTCCGAATACTGCAATCGTTTTTCCTTTGGCACGTAGTACTGCCTCATGACATACGCTATCAATACCACGGGCAAGCCCGCTTACAATCGTCAGTCCTGCATTGCATAATTGCTCTGCCAGCTTTTCTCCAACTTTGCGCCCATACACGGTTGGCATACGAGTTCCCACCATGGCAATAGACGAATTGTGTAGCAAACTAACATCCCCTCGAGCATACATTACCCAGGGAGGCTGAACGGTTTCCTTCATTAATATGGGATAATTCTGATCCAGATAAGTAATAACCTCTATCCCCTGATTGTAAACGTGTTCTCTTTTACTCTCAATCCAGTCGATAGTAAATTGGCTAGCCAAACGTGCAGCCTGATCTTTCCGCAAGCCTGCTGCGACCCAGTCGCTTTCCCCATAATTCAATAGTTCGGGTAATTCATGTTGTCCCAGAATCAGTTTCGAGATTGTTTTCTTGCCAATGCCCTCCATCTCATGTAACCCAAACAAGATCCATCTTTCTTTCATACCATAAACCTCCCAAAGCGGGAAGAGATCTTCCCTCATATTGTGTGTTAAGTGACCACGGAATGCAAGCGTTTACGCAGATGAGAGACAATTCCTCCTCCTTTTCCCGTAAAAAAAAACGCAAAAAAGCAACCCTTCGCCCTGTTCAAGGACAAAAGGTTGCTTACCTTTTCCGTAACCATAATAGTCGGTCTACCAGAAATAAATCATTTCCGAGCCGTTTCTTCTATTATAACGAAAAAGAATTAATGTGTCGTGCACAAATTCAAAATACCGCGTTCCTCAAGTACACTCACCAAAGTCGAACCCATCTCAGCAGGAGTTGGTGCTACTTTGATTCCACATGATTCCAGCTTCGCAATTTTCTCTTTGGCTGTACCTTTACCGCCAGAGATAATAGCGCCAGCATGGCCCATCCGTTTGCCTGGAGGCGCTGTTACGCCACCGATAAAGCCAACAACCGGTTTGGTCATGTTTTCACGTACCCAATCTGCAGCATCCTCTTCAGCTGTACCACCAATCTCACCAATCATGATGACCGCATGAGTCTGTGGATCTTCATTGAACCGTTTGAGAATATCAATGAACTCGGAGCCTTTTACAGGGTCTCCCCCGATTCCTACAGCAGAAGATTGTCCAATGCCACGTGTCGTCAGTTGATGAACGGCTTCATAGGTAAGTGTTCCACTACGGGAAACAACGCCTACGTGCCCTGCCATATGGATATAACCAGGCATGATACCGATTTTACATTCTCCTGGTGTAATGACACCTGGACAGTTTGGTCCGATCAGGACAGTATCTTTACCTTCCATAAAGCGGTCAACCTTGATCATGTCAAGAACCGGAATACCTTCTGTAATACAGATTACGAGGTCCAGCTCAGCATCAACAGCTTCCATAATGGAATCTGCTGCAAATGCAGGAGGAACGTAAATGACGCTCGCTGTTGCGCCTGTAGCTTCCTTCGCTTCCTGCACAGTGTTGAACACCGGCAGACTAGCTACTGTGCCGTCTTCCAACGTGATATCCACATTAGTTCCGCCTTTACCCGGTGTAACTCCGCCTACCATCTGGGTTCCGTAGTCCAATGCGCCCTTCGTGTGGAACATTCCCGTTGAACCCGTAATGCCTTGCGTAATGACTTTTGTATTTTTATCGATCAAAATACTCACGTTGCTTCACATCCTTACGGTTATTTTTCAATTCCCGGACAGCTCCGGTACTAAGGAATGAGCTTATTTTACGAGGGCAACAATTTTCTGTGCACCATCGGCCATGGAATCAGCAGGAACGATATTCAGGCCAGATTCACCCAGAATACGTTTGCCAAGCTCCACGTTAGTTCCTTCAAGACGAACAACCAGCGGTTTGGTCAGGCCAAGCTGCTTCGCGGCTTCAACAACACCATTGGCGATAACATCACAGCGCATGATGCCACCGAAGATGTTAACAAAGATCCCAGCTACTTTGGCATCGGACAAGATGATCTTAAATGCTTCAGTCACCTTCTCCGTTGTCGCACCGCCCCCAACGTCAAGGAAGTTGGCCGGGTCTCCACCGTAGTATTTGATAATGTCCATCGTTGCCATCGCAAGTCCCGCACCATTGACCATACAGCCGATGTTGCCATCAAGTGCTATGTAGCTGAGGTCGTATTTGGAAGCTTCGATTTCTTTTTCATCCTCTTCATCCAGGTCACGCAGTTCCAAAATGTCTTTGTGTCGGAACAGGGCGTTGGAGTCAAAGTTCAATTTCGCATCTAGCGCGATAACGTTTCCATCTCCGGTAACAACGAGAGGATTGATCTCGGCAATAGAGCAATCTTTTTCGACAAATGCAGTGTACAGCGCGAGCATGAACTTAACAGCTTTGTTCACCAGTTCATTCGGAATCTTAATGCTGTAAGCCAGTTTACGGGCCTGGAACACTTGCAATCCAATGGCAGGGTCAATGATTTCTTTGAAAATTTTCTCAGGTGTAGCTTCAGCTACTTCTTCAATCTCAGTACCGCCTTCTTCGGAAGCCATCATAACTACACGGCCTGTGGCACGGTCCACAACAACACCCACATAATACTCTTTGCGGATATCGCATCCTTCTTCAATCAGAAGACGTTTCACTTCTTTACCTTCTGGTCCAGTCTGGTGTGTTACCAATACTTTGCCCAGAATTTCAGAAGCATAGGCACGAACTTCATCCGTACTCTTTGCCACTTTTACGCCGCCGGCTTTACCCCGGCCACCTGCGTGAATCTGTGCTTTGACAACAGTCACTGGACTGCCCAATGCCTCAGCGGCCGCGACCGCTTCATCGACTGTATAAGCAACCTTTCCGTTTGGAACGGTAACTCCATACTGTTTCAGTACTTCTTTTCCTTGATATTCATGGATATTCATTCTCGAATCCTCCTATCAACATGACTGCAACAAGGCGGGTTGGTAGACTAACAAAAGACAAATGTTGACTATTTTCACTCAAGCCCAATTCATTGTAACACGTTTTTAAAACGCTTTCCTTAAAAAACTAATGGTTAATAGACAGTATTTTGATATGAGTATGATCCCATATTGTGAATGCTTGGGTATATATGGAAAAAACCTCAGCTAAAAACTGAGGTTTCCTTGATGTAAAACTACATTTTATTTTTTGGCTGCGTTGGTGTTGGTTTCGTGAACTTTCTCCAGCAATCCTTTGAACTGACCCAGCAATGTTTCAAACTCTGTACTGTTCAAACACGCATCTCCCTGAATGGATTCAGGTATGGATAATGCCTTGTTCCGCAACTCACGACCCGAGTCGGTTAGTGTAATTAATACTTTTCGTTCGTCCTGAGCCGAGCGTTCGCGATTAATAAGTCCTGCTGACTGCAAACGTTTGAGAAGTGGTGTCAACGTTCCCGAATCGAGATAGAGAGCCTCCCCGATCTCCTTAACCGTACATTCTTCACGTTCCCATAAAACCATCAACACCAAATACTGGGAATACGTTACGCCAAGTACCTCCAGATAAGGCTGGTACATCTTCGTAATCTCACGTGAACAAGCATATATGGCAAAGCATAATTGGTTATCCAGCTTCAAACTGTCAGTCTGCATATGTCTTTCTCACCTGCCTATTGTGCAATCTATTCCTAATAAGACGGGAACTATAGATCTATACTATCACAAAATAGAAAAAAAACAGAATAATTGAGCACAAATGATTTTACTATTCAATTTAATTATGATAAATTAGATTGTGTAAAACATAAATATAATTAGATAATCAGCAGTTCATCCCCATGGTTTAACAACAATAATAGATAAGTCCGACGAACAGATTCACGCTTTCTCAGGTCAAATTTAATTACCATAATGAAAGTTTATACGACCATTTTCGCCAAAGCAATTTAATGATTTCCTTCCAGAAATAAAATTCAGGGATCAGGAAAGATGACTACAGCAATGATAATGACAGGTTGACTCCATGATTCCTTTTATATAAAATGCTTAATAGAAGCTGAGGAAGCACCTTAATTCGTAGACTGGCCCGTATTATGCGGAGTCAAGAATCGAGTGAGGTGTTTCTTTGTTATGTACGGAAAATTACACAGTGCGTGTTTGTACGGAATCGATGGTGTTCTGATCGAGGTGGAAACCGATTTATCCAATGGTCTACCACAGACATCCATCATCGGTTTACCGGATTCAGCCATTCGTGAGGCCGTTGAACGTGTTCGTGCAGCGATTAAAAACTGCGGATATCAGTATCCTTTACAGCGAATCACAATCAATCTGGCCCCCGCTGATCTGCGCAAGGAAGGATCTTCCTTTGATCTAGCCATTGCTATTGGTTTACTTATGACAAGCGGCCAGCTTGTACTTCCTCCCCAGGAACGGACACTATTGGTTGGCGAACTGGCGTTGGACGGTTCGATCAGGTCCGTGCCGGGCATTTTATCCATGGTGGATCTGGCCAAACGGCAAGGCTTTACGTCCGTGCTCCTACCTTTGGATAACGTGGAGGAAGCGTCACTGATTCGAGGTATCCAGGTTTTTGGCATTCGTCATTTACAGGATATTGCTCCGGAAAACCCAGATCAACCCTCTAATTCAGTGGGAATACCAAATAATTCGAATGCAGGACCAGTCGTGTTGAAAAATTATGCACACCTCGCTGCTCCTATAACTGATAAGACTCATAAGATGGCGGATAGGAAGACGAGACAAACACCATTATTTGCAGACGACTATAGTGATGTTCTAGGGCAGCATCATGTAAAACGCGCGCTTATGATTGCTGCAGCCGGCATGCATAATATACTGCTCGTTGGACCCCCAGGCACGGGCAAAACGATGTTAATCAAACGTCTACCCTCCATCCTTCCTCCTTTGTCAGAAGATGAAGCGTTGGAAGTCACCAAAGTATTAAGTGCCGCAGGCAAGTTGAAAGAAGCGCCTCAAGGCCTGATTGCAGACAGACCTTTTCGCTCTCCTCACCACACGATATCCACCTCTGGTCTGATTGGAGGCGGTGGTATCCCAAAACCGGGTGAAGTGAGCCTTGCCCACCGGGGCATATTGTTTCTGGATGAATTACCTGAATTCCAGCGCCAAGTGCTGGAGGTATTAAGGCAACCGTTAGAGGATCGCACAGTGACAATTAGTCGGGCACGGGCTGCTTTCACCTTTCCGGCCCAGTTTATGCTTGCATGTTCCATGAATCCCTGTCCCTGCGGATATTTGTCCGCTCATTCGGAGGAGCAACGCTGCATATGTAGTCCAGCCCGTGTTGCCGCGTACCGAGCCAAAATTTCAGGACCACTGCTGGACCGCATTGATCTTCAGGTTGAGGTTCCTCCACCAGGCGAGTGGCGCAAGTCTGCTGCTTCCCCTTCCTCTGAAGAAATGCAGGCAAAAGTGATCCACGCTCATCAAATTCAGGCTACACGTTATGCCAAAAGTTCAGTCCGTTGGAATAGCCAGCTTTCGGGCACGCTTTTGCGACGAACGATCCATCTCCCCCAAGAGGCAGAGCAACTGTTAGAGCAAACGCTGCAAACGTTAAACCTGAGCATGCGTGCACATGATCGGATTATCAAGATGGCACAGACAATTGCCGATCTGGACCATGAAGGTGAAATTGTGACAGCTCATGTGGCTGAAGCCATCCAGTATCGTCAATTGGATCTTAATTTATTTTGAAGCTATTTTAGAAGCATATGGAGGAAAGAACAGGCCTATTTACCCAAAGGCAGTGAAATGGGCATGAAACTGCAGACATCAGAGGAAAATCGAGAAGGATTCCTTATGCAGATTCTACAATGCGGATACTCCAACATGACAAAAAAACGTACAAGCCCTTCTCTTCTGTGAAGAAAGGTACTTGTACGTCGATTTCCCTGTAAACGTATGGGGATCGTATATAGCTAAGGTCTGCAACAATTTATTATTCAAAAAGAGTGAGTTTGTCCTTAGCTGGTGTGCGTTCTTTGGCAGAAGGAATAACATCAGGGTAACCCATATAAATCATGCCTACAATCTTCTCTCCCGCCTCTATTCCAAGCGGTTTGCGGAATTTGGGAGCGTATAAAAATGGCTTGGTCACCCAGAACGTTCCAATGTCTTCACTCCAGGCTGCAAGCATAAAGTTTTGAACCAATGCACTGACCGCAGCGAAGTCTTCGTCCCAGATATTCTGTCTTGGATCTTCTTCCAGCACGACAAGCATAACGGATGGAACTTGCATAATATTGGGTGAGAATTTGTTGTCTTCTCCCATTTCTGCGTCAATAGCCTCAGCCAGTTTCTTCCGTCCATTCCCGGTAAATAACAAAAATCTCCAAGGTTCACGCAGTTTATGGTTAGGAGCCCAGACTGCCGTATCCAGCAATTCTATAATCTGCTGTGTAGGAACAGCTTCTTTTTTGAATTTTTTCACCGTACGACGGTTTTGAATCGCATTTCTGACTTCATTTGTTGTTTTCGTAGCTTTACTCATCGGCCGTACCTCCTGTTTATAAAATCATTTGCAACCGCAATAGTGATTCGCGGCCTTGTACATTCAATATAATTTCTTTATGACATAATAAAATACCAGTTTACCTTCTTGATTATACACCCATCTGATCACGAGATTCAAAGGGGAGGCAAAGGTCAGTACCGTTAGGGTCATTCCAACAGAAAAGACGACTCTGAATCTTGATTCACCACGAGGGATCATAAAGTCAGAACCGTCTTTTATTCTCATGTTATTTATTCACATATCATATCAACGAGTAATCAATCGTCGTAACTCTCCCCTTCAAACGTGCCATTCCCTTCAAATGTGCCATTAATAAAATCCATTTTGTTGTACTTCTCCTGGTTACCTGCAACATCTGTACTATAGTACTCTACCACCTTGACATCAGGGGCATAAAACTTGACGGGTCCTTCATAGTTCTTCCATTCTCCCCCGTTGATTCGATATTGCGTTGTTTTTACGCCCGAACCTTTGACTTCGTCTGTTGCCTGAAGTCTGAATGTAAATCCTTTGATGTATATTTTCCCGTTCACAGTATCTGTAATAGGAACTAATCTGTACTTGGTTACTGGAGGTGTAATATCTGCATCCTTCTTAAGTACGATATTAAACGTATTATGATCTCCTTTTACAAGAGTAACGCTCAGGCTCATTTTTAGATATCCTGCTGCTTCTCCCGTTATCGTTCTAACCCCTGTTGGTACGCGCTTTATTAAATAGTTGCCTTGAGCATCTGTTGTTGCCGAACCTCCAGCATTAACTTTAGCCCCACTTACTGGATTGCCCGACTCATCTACAACTTTTCCTCGCACGTGTGCCGCCTCTGCCAAAACAACATCCATTCTCAAGGTTCCTCCCTCCCGGACACCCAAGCGATCCTGTTCATATAACATATAATCATCGGCATCTACCCATATTGCAATGTTCGGATTATAGGCGTAATCAATTCCTGTAACCGCATATCGACCTTGCTGATCAGTTTTCACTATACGATCAAAGACACTTGTTACTTTTATACGAGCATCTGGAACAGGTCTGCCTGCCTGATCTTTGACTGTTCCTACAATCGTGGATGGCTCATAAATATGAAAATCAAGCTGTATTTGCTCTCCCCCGGACAATCCGTAGGAGCTATAGTGTCTGTACGTCACATAACCCTCTGCTTCAACTACAAAAGTAATGTCCGTATTGTCTTCAACGGACTCTATAATACGATACCGTCCATTCCCATCCGTCTTCACACTTTTCTCTGACGTATCTCCACGATAATTAAGCAAATACTTGACAGTAGCGTCCTTGACAGGTAATCCCTGACGATCAATAACTTTACCTGATACACTTGCCTGTGTAGACGGATCGGTTGCATAAGAAACTCCGGAATACATGATTCCAAACAAAATGAAACATAAAGATAGTGTACTTAGTCGAATGATCCATTTGATACTTGTCTGCATCTTCTCACTACACCTCACCATTTATTTTATTGATCAAACATTCCTCTTTAACCTCTTAAATTAACTGACCATAAGTTCAAGCTTCCAGAATTCTCCGTCCCAAACATATTGCCAAATCCCCTGTCCACCGTTCATGGTCTCGCTGATATCCAGCACTTCCATCCGAGGGCACTCCCATACTTGTTTTACTGTGTTGTTCGAAGTATTCTGAAGCTCTTTCATACATCCCACCAACCTCTCTTTAAATTTCAACTTTCTTAGTTTATTACAAGTGATACATTTTGTATCTATAAATTTCTGAAATACAATGATTTTATTATCAATGCTCTATCCTCTGTTTAGTGATTTCATAGTTAAATCAAAAAAAGCCGCAGCTCCTGTATAAAGAGGAACTACGGCTTTAGTATATTAACTAATTTTAAAACTAAAACGAATGCAAAGATAAGACATAATTAAACTTGTACTTCGAAATCACTGACCAACTCACATTAAAAAGATACATTTCGTATCACATAATACAACAATAACTTCGATTGTAATTCTTAAAAAGCATTAACAATATGATTCACAGAGACAATTTCTCCTGCTTGATCAAGCATTACGGCAATTACATCAAAACGGATCTGAAGTTCCGTCTCTCCCGTCATTTGCAAATATACGGATGCGGTTGAACGCACCTGCTCCATTTTACGCATATCAACCGATTCCTGAGGTGTACCGTACTGAGCAGCTCCACTTCTGCTTCTTACTTCTACAAAGACAAGCAAGCCCTCGTAGGAAGCAATGATGTCAATCTCACCGCTACGGCAACGCCAGTTCTGTCTAATGATTCGATAATCGTGCTCTCGCAACCATTGACAGGCAGCCTCTTCACCTAATCGGCCTTTCTGCTGTCGTGTGAGCTTTAATCCTGGCTCCTGACCCAATCTACGTTCTACCATGGCTCATTTTCCTCACGTCCTGAGGCCATTCGATCTGCACGGTAGACGTACGTTAGCACCTCTGCGACCAGTTGATACAGTTCTGCCGGAATCTGTTCATCCAGATCCAACTTGGAGAGCACCTCCACAAGTGCTGCATCCTCCTGAACAGCCACGCCGTTTTCTCTGGCTTTATCCAGAATGGCTTCTGCCACTTTGCCGCGCCCCTTGGCTACAACAACAGGTGCTTCGCTCTCTCCAGGGACATACTTTAGGGCAACCGCCTTTTTGGAAAGCAGGTCCGGTTGTGACGACTCGTCTTTCATACCTTCAAGTCCACCCCTTTGTATCGTTCAGGACTATAGTCCGAGGCCCGCGTTTTTCGTTCCGCGCCCGGCTCCTGGCCCGCAGGCCACGGTTCCGCCTTGAAGGTCAGCAGTTGATAGCCCAGCTTGTCCAATGCATGATGGATTACCTCTCGTCCGCTCTCCAGGAGCGCTCCCATTCCTTCGCGATCATTTAATACACGCAGACTGACAATGTTATTAACCACATGGACATCTACCAGAGTAGGCCCAAGACTTTTCATGTCCAGATCAAACCATAGACGGCAGTTGGACGCATCCAGCTCTCCACGAGATCCACGACGTGATTGAATCTGAACAGACGCCGTTTCTTCCCCGTCCGGTCCAGTGATCGGAATAAACCAGTGCATCTGTGCAAATGTAGCACTGCGATCTGTTGTCAGCAATAACTGCTGACCTGTCAGATACTGCACCGCCTGTCCGGCGGCATCCTTAAGCGCCGCCGGTGCACCTTCGCTGCTGGCAAGTTGCAGCAGCAAGCCCTTCAGCGTGTCCGCATTTGCCGGACTCGCCGCATCCCCCACGCGCGGCTGCGCTGCCGCGCCGTGAACGGCCTGCTGCTCGTGCTCCGCACCGAGCAGCTTCAGCACGCGCCCCACCCACGGGTCCCCCTCGTGGGTGACAGGCGCGGGTAGTGCCGCAGCTCCCGCAGGTGCTGCGGCACTACCGCCAGCCGGCGGCGCATCAGCGCCGGCTGGCAACGGCTGCGGCACGCCTCCGGCAGCCGCAGCCGCCTGGCCGCCCTGCGATGCAGGGGCGGCCTGTGCTGCCGCACCAGGCTGTGCCGGTGCGGCAGTGGACGCGCTGCGCAGGGCGTCCAGCAGCGCCAGCAGCTTGGGCGCCAGCTGCGCTGCCGTAGGCGCTGCTGGCGCCGCCTGGCCTGCTGCGGACGGCGTCCCCGCAGCAGCAGGCGTTTCAGCGCGGCCGTCAGTCCGCCCGGCCGCGCCTGTTTCAGGCTGGCCTGCACTTGCACGGCCAGCCACAGATTCAGTAGCCGCCCCAGATGTACCCGGACGGCTCCCAGCTTGGCCCGCGTCAGCCCCGCGCGGGCCCTCTGCGGGTATTCCGGTTCCAGACGGAATACCTGCGCCCCCTTTGCCAGCCGTTTCAACGTTGCTGGCAACTGCCTTGGCCCCGGCTTCAGCATTCCCTGTGCCTCCGCCGGTCTGCACATTTCCTTTCACCGCAGTACCTGCATCCTCTGCCCCGCCATCCGTCATGGATATAGCTCCTGCCAACGCCCCGTGTCCTTGTTGCGTTGACAAAGCAGGTGTTCCGGTTCCAGTCACCTGACGACCATTGCCTGATGCAGCCAATCCTTCTTCCGTCTGTGATGCATTCGATACAACAGGTACACCAACCATGACTGCTGGTTTCAACGTAGCAGATTGTTCGCCAGGCAATAGTGGTTTACCTGTTGTTTGAGTCAGCATCGTTTCCAACTGGTCAGCCAACCCGCTTAACAACTGGTGCAGAGGGGGGCCAAACACCGTCTGGTGTAATCCTTTTACTGTTTCCGCCGTAACCGGAAGACCACGCTGAAAAGCAATTCCCGTCGCCTGCACCCATTCTTCCACAGGTACCTGTGCAGGTTTAGCAGTCATCATATTCTGGACCATAGCCACATTATCCTTCGTTAGCGGCAATCCGCTACGCTGCATGGCAAGTAACAGTTCCCGGTTCCCTTTTGTATCCGGCAGTCCTACATCCTTAAGCAGGTTGTTCAGCGAAGCTTGTGGCAGCTCAGCAAGTGTACCCGTCATAGGTTTCATTACCGTTATGCCATTTTCACCTGGAGGTTGCACTTGAAGCAACGTGGTCTCACCCGGACGGAGTGGAGTCTCCAACTTGGCGCGCACTTGCACACCTTGAATCTGCAGAACTGCTTCTCCCCCATCATCGGATACACTAACGACGGAGCCACGAACCACCTGACCTTCCTTTAATTCAAGCGGTTTGGCATTGCCGGGCTTACTGTCTCCCATTAACCCCTTTATCATGGAACCGATATTCAAATCTCTCCCCCTCCTTTCTTCAAACCTGTGTTAAAACAAAGATTGCTGCTCTCCAAGCAGGTTGCCCAGAAAACTGCGCCGATGCATCGGGGTTGCCCCCAATGCCATAATTTGCTCCCGATGAACTTTTGTTGCATATCCTTTATGTATCGACAAACCATATTCCGGATATAACGTATCCCATTCTTCCTTACACAGCCGATCTCGCGTTACCTTGGCAATAATAGATGCCGCTGCGATCGATTGACTATTAGCATCCCCTTTAATAATGGACAGTTGAGGTACATTCACATCCACCTTCTCGGCATCCACCAGCATATAATCAGGAGTTTCTCCCAATGCTTCAACCGCACGTTTCATCGCAAGTCTCGCAGCCTGTTTGATGTTAAGCCGATCAATTGTCTCTGCATCCGCATACCCGATACCTACCGCCAGCGCTTTTTCCATAATGATGTCATATAATGCATCACGTTTTTTCTCCGTTAATTTCTTGGAGTCATTCACGCCTTCCAGGATGAGATCCTTCGGTAAAATAACCGCCGCTGCCACAACATCCCCAAACAAACAGCCCCGTCCCACCTCATCAATACCAGCAATACGTTCAAATCCACTGTCCCAATACTCCCGCTCATAGAGCAACAGATCTCGAGGTTCACTGACTTCTTTTTTCTTCTTTGGTCCAATCGGAGTATCCAGTAGATTCAACCCGATCTCTTCATTATTTTCAACCATAACGCTCATCTCCTCTACCCACGCTTTTTCAGCATACGTATCACTTACAACTTTTTATAATATAGACGTAGATCCTCTGTCTTTTGTTCTGTACAACCTGTCTCTCTCAGTAAAACTTTTCCTTGAGATTTATAATATAAAGATAGTGATGTCTTCATTTATCGGTATTTGATGGTTTAAATTGAATATATCAGACCTCGTCTAATTTAAATTGCACCACCATTTATCATAGCACGATTTTGATGCACCTGATATATAGGTCAGCCAATTCCATAAAGCGTACTGTTCTTCAATCCTCTTCCATTTTATCGTTTTCGACGTATGTTCCAGCTCTACTTCCGCGTTTGTATACACAAAAAACGACCGCTCCCGGTAATCCGGTAACGGCCGCTTCTTTCGGCACTTGTATATATGAAATGAACAAATGAAGATAATGATCTTCATCGTGTAGAGTCCATTTTTTAATAAGGAGCTTCCATAGAGAAACGTCCCATTTTACCCGCTCGCAGTTCACGCAGAAATGCTCGTGATGCCTTTTCCAGATCAATACGTCCACCGCTTACAATGCAACCACGTATACGGCCGACTTGTTCCATAATTGCAATAACACTATCTGAATCATCTGCATCCTTGGAGAAATCCTGAAGTCCGTATCTCTCTTCCAAAGCGTCCCAGTAATAACGCATCAGGTAACTGATTCCAAAAAAGGCGATATCCTCTGCATTCAAAATTTCCTCTTTGATCGCACCAGTTACGGCAAGACGATAACCTACATTTTGATCTTCGAACTTAGGCCAAAGAATACCTGGAGTATCCAATAACTCCATTTCTTTGCCTACCTTGATCCACTGTTGCCCCTTCGTCACACCAGGACGATCTCCTGTTAACGCAATACTCCGTCCAGCCAGTCGGTTAATCAGTGTTGATTTACCTACATTGGGAATCCCTACGATCAATCCGCGAACCGCACGAGGATTAATCCCTTTAGCAATTTGACGGTCAATTTTTTCTTTAAGAAGAAGCTTGGCCTGCACGGGAATATCTTTAACATTGGTTCCCGTCGAAGCATCTACAGGAAAAGCGGTAATTCCTTCTTTTTTGAAATATTCAATCCATTCTTGCGTCACTTTTGCATCTGCCAAATCGGATTTGTTCAACAAAATCATCCGGGGTTTATCCAGCAATATTTCGTCGATCATTGGATTACGGCTGGAGACAGGCAGACGGGCATCCAATAGTTCGATGACCACGTCGATGAGCTTTAACTTATCCTGAATCTGGCGTCTGGCTCGAGTCATATGACCTGGAAACCATTGTATCGTCAACTTGTCTTCACCTCATTATTTACTTCAAATTCAGTGGTTGATCCACTTAATCTCACCGATCGGCCAGAAAATCACATCTGCACGACCAATAATATCTTTTAAAGAAACATAACCGATCATACGGCTGTCTGTACTATTCGGACGGTTATCTCCCATGACAAACACATGACCTGCCGGCACTTTGCCATCAGGGAACTGTTCATTCGGGAAATCCTTCACGTTATAGGTTCCACCATTTGCTTCAGCTGCATCAATGGCTCCTTGAATATACGTTTCATCAACCTTTTTACCGTTAACCATCACAGTATCGTCTTGAACCTCAACGGTATCACCTTCTACAGCAATAACACGTTTAATGAAATCTCGACCTTCGGATGGTACGTGGAAGACGATAACTTCACCGCGCTTCGGTTCTCTGATATCATATAAGATTTCGTTGACGATCACACGTTCACCCGTTTCAAAGTTCGGCTGCATGGACGGACCGTCCACAACAAACGGTTTGAAGAGCAACCACCGAATCAGAATGACGAGAACTAATGCAATAACAATGGCTTTAAGCCATTCAACAATTTCATTTTTGGCTTTTTTGGATCGACTGTCTTTCTCTTCGGCAGGATTGCCCCGGTCATGTTGAACTTCTTGTTCCATTCAAGATCTTCCTCTCTTCACAGTACATGTTTATAGCAGTACACACATCCAGCATTCTGTATCGTTCCAATAACTCAATGGATGGATACAAAACATTCACATCAGTTATGTAATCTTACACCAAGCATTACAGTACATTTAATCCACAATTCAAATGTTATCAATAACTGATTTTACAAGCCTCCCGGACTATTCCCCGCATGTGTTGCCATACCATTTTACTCGGAAGTGTACCTCCGGTTCAACTTTTCCCGGACAAAAACGAAAAGGGCTTGTCTCCAAGCCCTTCCCGGTATCCGTTATATTAACGAATTTCTTTAATTCTCGCTGCTTTACCGCGTAGTTCACGAAGATAATAAAGCTTCGCACGACGAACTTTACCACGGCGAGCCACTTCGATTCTATCGATTTTAGGGGAATGAAGCGGGAAAGCTCTTTCCACACCTACACCGTAAGAAATTTTACGAACTGTAAAAGTCTCACTGATTCCACCACCACGGCGTTTAATCACAACACCTTCGAACAATTGGATACGCTCGCGAGTTCCCTCGATTACCTTAACGTGCACTTTCAAAGTGTCACCAGGACGAAAACTCGGAAGATCCTTGCGAAGTTGTTCTTGTGTAATCGCTTGAACGATATTCATCTATGACTCCCTCCTTCCATACAGGCGTTCATACTTCTTCCAGAGATCACCTTGTCTCCTTCATCATCCATAGAGGACCGCCGTATTCCACATAACAGACTTATTGTATCACGCAGCATATCAAAACACAAGAGAAATTAAACAAATGCCTATTGTTCAATCTGCCACTCTGAAACTCATCCATCACATGTTAACTTCATTCTAAAATACATTCTCCCGTATGGAAAGTGAATCAACGCTCTCATCTGCAAGTCAACCTAATACAGGAAAAAATACTGTAACTTCCAGTGTAGTAATATCGTCTATGATATAACTTATTGACCACTTTAAAAGGAGAATCCCAAGACTTATGAAATATTGGAAAAAGATCACACTTGCCCTACTCGCCATGCTCACATGCTCCATTACACTATATTCATATGCCGTAACTCACCCAACGAATGCACTGTCACACAAAGCCTGCACATCCTGGGACATAGTCAAACGCAAAGCATTCGAGCTGTCACACACTGACTTCTCTAGCCAATCTGCGCTGGATCGTTCTAACTTTAGGATTGAACAAGGTACCGCTACAGAAGTTCCTGTGCTGATGTATCATTACATAGAGCCCAAACTGAATAATCACGAGACAGATAATAAATCCATCATTAATCTGGAGGATTTTGAGCAAAATATGAAATACCTGCATGATGAAGGCTACCGCTCGATTACATTGAATCAGCTTGAACAATATGTTAGCGGGAAGATTTCCCTGCCACAGAAGTCCATTGTGATTACCTTTGATGACGGATACCAGAACAATTATACTTTAGCTTACCCTGTGCTTCAGAAATATAATTTTCATGCCTCGCTGTTTGTCATAGGCAGTAAAATTCAGGATCAACCTTCGGTATTTGAGCCCGCCATCAACAGTTTCATCTCCAAGCCAGAGATGCAGGCAGCAACCGACGTATTTGAGTACAACAGCCATACCTATAACCTGCATCATAAGGGATTTATGCGCTGTGGGACCAGCGTACCTGTCGGTCTGGACACCAGTCTTCTGGATGATGATATCCAGCAAATGAAGGAAATCGGAATAGACACACCTTATTTGGCCTATCCTTTTGGTTATACCAGCACACAGATGATCTACAAGTTACAACAACATGGATATCGCATGGCCTTTACCGTAAAGTCTGGATTTGTGCATCCAGGAGATCATCCCATGAGGCTGCCTCGCTTGACGGTCACGACAGGTACTGATTTGGCGACGTTGCTTCAACCCAAATCCAATCCGCAGAACGAATTACCTGCATCGGAGAATGATCAGTAAAATCTAGATTTTAACTTCACCGCCCGGATACAGAGTCGAGCTATACAGCCTTTTGAGCTGAGGCTTGGCTCTTTTTGCATCGGTAAGTGATAATGTCATCGGAGAGCTGGAATAAATCACTGCTTCCTCTGCGTCATAGATGATGATCTGCTCTTTCCCCGTCTGAACCAGGTCTGCATGTACCGCATATCCCTCTTTCGGGAATTCAGTAACCGTTTTCATATCTCCATCTACCAAAGAAGGCAACACATCTCCCCCTCGGCGATACGCCAAAATATAATCGAGTCCACCCTCATCCCAGTTACACACAGGCTCTATAATGGTTAACCAGCCCCGAGTTGTGCGGTTTTCTTTCCAAATTTCTTTACCAGCGCTATCCAGCATGAACATTCCATCCTTACCATGCTCATCCCCCCGGACAATCCGGTCCAGACCTGCAATCTGTAAACCTTCCATTCCAGTACAAAAATGGCCTAACGCAATATGCTGTGATTCAATTGAATCTTCATAACGCCATTTCTCATTTCCGTAGCGGTCCATCATGACCGTAACACTGCCACCAATGACAACCTCGACTTGCCCATCACCGTCAACGTCGCCAAACCATATACAGTCAGCATGATCATCGAGATTCTGACAAGACCATAATAATGTCCCATCATGATCCAGCATGTCATATCCGGCCATCACTTCATCTTTCCCATCTCCATCGATATCGTATACCCATGGAAAATGTCCTGGATTCCCTTCATGCTTCCATAACAAATTAAAATCATGGTCGAGTGCCCACAACGTCTTATAGCGGTCTTTCAGTATAATGTCCATTCTATGCTGGTTACCCGTCAGGTTGGCGAGAATAATGCAGTCATGTGCTTCATCACCTGGCAGATCACGTGTTTCTTTGATCTCTCCGGTCCGGCCATCCAACACGAGAAATTGTTTGTCCATCACACACAATACTTCATTATTTCCATCTCCATCCCAATCTGCGACCTGAGCGGGATAGTCTGAACCCGGACCCCCTGCATCGGGATCAGGAGTTCCGACCTGCCATAGTAATGTTCCTTCCAGATCAAACGCAGTCAAACAACATACCTGATGCGGGACATACCGATCGTCTATACCCCCATCTGCCTGTACCAGCAACATTTCAAGTCTGCCATCCCCGTTTAGATCTCCTAAAAGCATTTTGCAGCGTTCTCCGGCTTGGCTAATATTTAGTCTGGCGATTTCATAAGGCTGAATGCTCATCATCTTCCTCCTCAGCTTATCGTTGTTATTCAAATCCAGCTGAGTTCACCATAAAGAAAACCCCTATTTTTTACAACCCTATTATGTGGTCATGCAAAAATGTTCAAAGTTGCAAAAAAGTGCCTACGTAATAAACGATTTAAACGAATGATTTTAAGCCCACTCTAAAAACTCAAGACGATTGCCAAAAGGATCATTTATATAAAAACGTCTTACACCTTCATCTACTCTTGCTTCGTCATCGACAATATGAATTTGGTTATGAATGAGATGATCACGTAACTGATCCAAATGTTGTACATGAAATGCCGGATGAGCTTTTGTGGCGGGAATAAAATCTTTTTGTACCCCAATATGCACTTGGTGTCTGCCACACTCGAACCATACACCACCCCGTTTTCTCAGAATTTCAGGTTTGGGAATCTCCGTCCAGCCCAGAACTTTATTGAAAAAATGACGTGCCTCCTCTTCACAGCCTTCTGGTGCTGCGAGCTGAATATGATCAAGACCAATAATATTGTAATTCATTCTTACACCGCCTTTGGTTTCATTTAGTGAAACTTAGTTTTAAAATATACCTCCATTTTATAGAATTACCCAATGAATATCCAGCTTTCTTTACAAAACACATAAGAAAAGCCAACCTTTGGTATCAAGGTTGGCTTTTTCAAACTCTATAAAAAGATATATTTACGTGTTTATACGATACATATACTTATTCTGTGCTATGTTTACGGTTTGAGCGTATCTTTTTCAACCAAATACGTTCTTTATCCGTCAGATCAGCCGTTTCCAACATCTCCGGTCTGCGCTCCAGCGTACGAAGCAACGACTGTTCTCTGCGCCATGCCTCAATGTTCAGATGATGTCCCGACAACAGCATATCCGGTACTTTCATGCCCCTAAACTCGGGTGGACGTGTGTAGTGTGGATATTCGAGGAGTCCAGTACTGAATGAATCCGTCACAGCACTTGTCTCATTGCCAAGCACACCGGGAATAAGGCGTACGATGCTGTCGATCGCAACCATAGCAGGCAATTCCCCACCAGTGAGCACGTAATCACCAATGGATAGTTCATCCGTCACGAGAAATTCGCGAATTCGCTCATCGTAACCTTCATAATGTCCACATATAAAAATCAGATGATCTTCCTGTACAAGTTCTTCTGCTTTTTTCTGTGTAAACGTCTCACCTTGCGGACACATTAAAATGATACGTGGAGCTTTCATGGTTGCCGCGGCTTCTCCGCGTTGCTCCAGTACATCTTCAACAGCAGCAAAGATCGGATCTGGTTTCAGCACCATGCCTCCACCCCCACCGTAAGGAGCATCATCGACCGTATTGTGCTTATTGGTCGCATAATTACGGAAGTTGGTTGCACCGAGGGACACCAGCCCCTTCGTTTGGGCTTTACCCAGAATGCTTGCTCCGAATACGCCATCAAACATCTCCGGGAATAGTGTTAATACATCCACTTTCATGTTACAGCAGCCCTTCCATCAGGTGAATCTTCACTTGCTGCTGTTCGATGTCCACATCAAGTACTACATCATCAATAACGGGAATCAGCACTTCTTTACCTGCTGGCGTTTTGACAACCCATACATCATTGGCACCCGGAGTCAAAATTTCAGAAATGGTTCCAAGCGTTTCACCCTCTTCGGTGATAACCGAACACCCAACGATTTGATGGAAGTAGTATTCACCTTCCTCCAGCTCAGCGAGGTTCTCTTTTAACACTTTGGCCATACCGCCTTTAAACTTCTCTACTTCATTAATATTGCCATACTCTTTCAGACGAAGAATATACATATTTTTATGCAAACGTGCAGATTCCACGTTAACCATGACGGGATGATTATCTGGTGTAAAGAAAAACAACTCTGCATTTTTCGCGAAACGCACTTCTGGGAAATCGGTTATAGGCATGATTCTCACCTCACCGCGAATTCCATGCGTATTAACGATTTTACCTACATTCATAAACTCTGCCATACGTTCCTCCTACGAAATTAAATCAAACTAAACAGCTACTTCGACTCTCGTACGGTCGTTCCGGCGACGGTTCGTTCTTTCGATCGCTGTTACCCCCTCATTTTTCGAACTTACTTTAAAAGACGAAAATGAGGTGATAAAGGCGAACGCTGACGCTTCTCCAGAATCGATCCCGTCCCCTGCACTGCTCCGAAGTCACTCATACCCAAAATATTTTAATTCAATATCTAATTCAACATATTAAGTTCAGCATGCACGAAAAGGGGCTAGGACATGCATCCTAACCCCCTTTCGTATATCTTTAAGATATGATATCAACGGTAACCCGTTTATCCATCTTAACTGCTGCTGATGTGACGACCGTACGAAGTGATTTCGCGATTCGTCCTTGTTTACCAATTACCTTCCCGACATCGTCAGGATGAACGGTTAACTCATAAACGACAAGCCGGTCTTTCTCAACCGTCCGAACCGTCACATCTTCCGGATGATCGACTAAAGCCTTAGCAATTATGCTTACTAATTCTTCCATAGATGACCCTCCGAATCAGCACTTTATTTAGATAATTTAGACTCGTGGAACTTCTTCATCACGCCCGCTTTGCTAAGCAAGTTGCGGACAGTGTCAGATGCTTGTGCACCGTTTTGAAGCCATGCCAATGCTTTATCTTCATCGATCTTAACAACAGCCGGTTGTTCAACCGGGTTGTAGTAACCGATCTCCTCGATAAAACGACCGTCACGTGGGGAACGGGAATCCGATACCACTACGCGGTAGAAAGGAGCTTTGTGAGCACCCATACGTTTCAGACGAATACGAACTGCCATTTGAAAATTCACCTCCTTCAATGAAATCTGTATATGATCCAGCTTCGCTTAAATCAACGGAAAGGAAACTTCATTCCTTTACCCATACCTTTAAGCTGCTTCATCGCTTTATTTTTACCGCCGCCTTTAGGTCCCATCATATCCGAGAACTGTTTCATCATGCGGCGCATCTCATCAAATTGCTTGATCAGACGATTTACTTCAGCCAGAGATGTTCCGCTTCCGGTAGCAATACGCTTCCGGCGGCTATGGTTGATCATGTCCGGGTTACGTTTCTCTTCGGTCGTCATTGAGTAAACGATCGCTTCGATCCGGCCCATCTGTTTATCATCAACCTTCAGATCCTTGGCTTGTTTCATCTTGCCCATGCCGGGGATCATATCCATGATCTGATCGATTGGTCCCAGCTTTTTCACTTGATCCATCTGCTCCAGGAAATCTTCAAACGTGAATTCTGCATTACGCATCTTCCGTTCCATTTCCTTGGCTTTATCGGTATCAATGTTTAATTGTGCTTTCTCAATCAGAGATAACATATCACCCATACCGAGGATCCGTGAAGCCATACGTTCCGGGTGGAACGGCTCCAAAGCGTCAAGTTTCTCTCCAAGAGAAGCAAACTTGATTGGACAACCCGTAACTGCTTTGACGGAAAGCGCAGCACCACCACGAGTATCTCCATCCAGCTTTGTCAGGACAACCCCGGTCAGATTAAGCTGCTGGTTAAAGTGTTCTGCTACGTTAACCGCATCCTGACCTGTCATGCTGTCTACGACAAGCAGTACTTCATCCGGATTCACTACGCTGTGAATCTGGCGAAGTTCTTCCATCAGTTCTTCATCAACATGCAGACGTCCAGCTGTATCGATAATAACATAGTCATTACCGTTATCCTTCGCATGTTGAAGACCTTGACGTGCGATCTCAACAGGGCTTGTCTGATCTCCCAGTGTGAATACCGGCGCTTTGATCTGCTCGCCAAGTACTTGCAACTGTTTGATCGCTGCGGGACGATAAATATCTCCTGCAACAAGCAATGGTCTGCTGTTTTGCTTTTGCAGCATTTTAGCCAGTTTACCCGATGTGGTTGTTTTACCAGCACCCTGCAAACCAACCATCATCAGCACCGTAGGCGGTTTGTTCGCTTTAGCCAGTTTCGCTTGGCTTCCACCCATCAAATCCGTTAGTTCCTTGTTAACGATGTCGATGATGACCATTCCTGGCGTGAAGC
This sequence comes from Paenibacillus sp. FSL H8-0283, assembly GCF_045040675.1. Taxonomy (NCBI): domain Bacteria; kingdom Bacillati; phylum Bacillota; class Bacilli; order Caryophanales; family Paenibacillaceae; genus Paenibacillus; species Paenibacillus sp. FSL H8-0283. Next base: position 2,506,184 of record NZ_CP150295.1, on the reverse strand, counting down.
TCTCCATCACTTCTTTGCCAACAGCCTTCTCTTTCACCTTGGCGATGAATTCCTTGACCACTTTGAAGTTTACATCCGCTTCGAGCAATGCCAGACGTACCTCGCGCATAGCCTCGGCTACATCTTCATCAGACACCTTGCCTTTGCCGCGCAGCTTGCTGAACACATTCTGTAATCGGGTCGTTAATCCTTCAAATGCCATGATCCCACCTCCTTAAGCTTTAATACTGTTTTCAAGACCGATCCGTTCCGCTCAGCCAATATTTCATTCACTAAGCTGAGCAACGATATCGTGTATTTGTTTGTTGTTATCAATGGAGACGCCTGCGCGTTCCAATGCATTTTGCAAATCTTCAAGATTGCGATTACGCCGTTCATGCTTTTCCAGCAAGCCCAGCTTGCTTTCGTAATTTTCCAGCACTTGTTCGGCACGCTTGATATGCTCGTATACCGCCTGGCGGCTGATCTCAAACTCGGCTGCAATTTCACCAAGTGAGAAATCGTCATGAAAGTAATACTTTAGAAAAGTCTGCTGTTTCTCGGTAAGTAACAATTCATAAAAAGCAAACAGCAAGTTAATCCGGTTTGTCTTCTCAAGCCGATTTTCTTGACTCACATCGGGGCACTCCCTTCGTCAAGGAAAAACACTTTACACTCTTGCAACGTTCCTAATAATACCTAAAACAAATCAGGTTGTCAAGCAAAAATACTTGTCACAATAAAAACAGCTCTGATGATACGTTATTTCGATGTTTAACGGGTGCTTTATCCCCTTCTTCACTACAAGCAAATTCTATCTGTGTCCCTGCGACCCACCTCTATGTAGAAGAAAAAACGAATGCGTCTCAGTCCGTGGAGATGCATCCGTCTATGGTGTTCTAACGAAGTGGTGTCAGGTACAGCAGTACCATAAAGAAATGAAGAATACTGCCTGCTAACACAAAGAGATGCCAAATCGCATGGTGGTACGGAAATCCACGCCATACATAAAAGAGCGTACCAAGTGTATACATCAGGCCTCCAGCAACCAGCAACACAATGCCGCCTGTAGGAATGGCCGCCATAAGAGGTTGCCAGGCAATAACGATCAGCCAGCCCATCGCAATATAGAAAATCGTGGACATGAATAGAAACTTTTTCGTAAAAAATGCCTTAAAGATCACACCGAATAATGCGATACCCCAGATTATACCAAACAGGGTCCATCCAAGTGTACCGCGAACAGCAATAAACAAAAGCGGAGTGTACGATCCCGCAATAAATAAATAAATGGAAGAATGGTCGAAAATCTCAAATAAATCTTTCACTTTTCCATCTTTCCATGCATGCACGAGTGTAGAACTTGTATAGAGCAACAGCATGGTGATTCCGTAGATCGTGAAACTGACCACATGCCAAGCCGTGCCTTTCATACTTGAAAATACAATCAATATCACCAGTGCAGCTACACTGAGTGCAGCGCCGATTCCATGTGTCACCGCATTGGCGACTTCTTCACGGCGAGAATAGGTATACGTATTGGCCATTTTCAACCGTCCTTTCTAACCCTTTGACATTACCTGCTTTATTCCTCCATTATACACGTATTGCCAGTGACATTACACGTGACACTTATCACGTATATCACTGGCAATACGGTTAACATTATTAATTCATCCTATTATTAATGATTCTAGGAATTAGCTTCCTCTTCTTCAGCACTTTCCGCTGGCTGTTCCTGGATCAATCCGGCGAACAAAGCATGCACAAATTGCTCCGAATCAAACGGCTGCAGATCATCAATTTTTTCACCAAGTCCTACGAGCTTCACAGGCAAGTCCAGCTCCTGACGGATCGCAACAACGATCCCCCCTTTGGCTGTTCCATCCAGTTTCGTCAGTACGAGGCCTGTTACACCGCTTTTCTCACCGAAAAGTTTAGCCTGGTTTAAAGCATTTTGACCTGTTGTTGCATCCAGTACCATCAGTACTTCATGCGGAGCATCCGGAATTTCACGTTGAATGACACGATAGATCTTGTTAAGCTCGTCCATCAGGTTAGATTTGTTTTGCAGACGACCTGCTGTATCACAGAGCAGAACATCCGCACCCCGTTGTTTCGCTGCCTGTACCGCATCATACATAACCGCTGCTGGATCAGAACCAGATTGCTGTTTGATCACATCGACACCGGCACGTTGCCCCCATACTTCCAGCTGTTCAATGGCTCCGGCACGGAACGTATCTCCAGCTGCCATGATGACTTTTTTACCTTGTTGTTTAAATCGATGTGCCAGCTTGCCAATCGTTGTTGTTTTACCAACACCGTTAACACCAACGAACAAAATGACGGTAATGCCATCCGGGTTCATTTTCAATTCGTTATTCTGTTCACCGCGAAGAAGACCCGTCAGTTTCTCGGACAATACAGGCTGTAGCTCAGCCGCATCCTCAATTTTGCGTTTTTTCACCTCAACGCGCAGGTCTTCGATCAGATTCATGACTGTATTCACACCAACGTCTGCTCCGATCAAAATCTCTTCCAGTTCTTCATAGAACTCTTCATCGATTTTTTTGCGGCGGATTACGAGATCCGATACTTTTTCCACTAACCCTTTACGTGTCTTTTCCAATCCATCCTTAAACTGTTTGGTGACCGACTCCGTTTTGCTTGCAATGCTGTCTCTAAGCTTTTTAAAAAAACTCATAAAGCCCCTCCATCGTGTACATAATCTAAGCGGTTTTGCAAAAATGCTCAATCTGAATGATTTTCAATGATTACAATGAGTTCGTTTGTCTCTCAGGTTTGGATCAGATCAGGCAATTACTGCTTCCTCATCTTCCAGTTTAACCGAAACAAGCTTGGATACTCCGCCCTCTTCCATTGTAACACCGTACAGCACATCTGCCTCTTCCATCGTACCTTTACGATGGGTAACAACGATAAACTGTGTCTGTTCGGAGAATTCACGCAAGTACTGGGCAAAACGTACCACGTTAGCTTCGTCCAGTGCTGCCTCTACTTCATCCAACACGCAGAATGGTACCGGTTTGACATGCAGAATAGCAAATAATAAAGCCATCGCCGTCAAAGCCCGCTCCCCACCGGATAACAGTTGCAGGTTTTGCAGTTTCTTGCCTGGTGGCTGAGCCACGATATCTATTCCCGTTTCAAGCAAGCGCTCCGGGTCCATCAGAACAAGGTCAGCACGTCCCCCGCCAAACAGCTTGCTAAACACGGTACCGAACTCACGGCGGATGGCATCAAACGTGATCTTGAATCGCTTCGCCATCTCGTCTTCCATTTCCCGAATAACCTGATACAACGTTGTTTTAGCTTCAACCAGGTCATTCTTCTGTTCACTCAGGAACTCGTATCGCTCATTGACTCGCTGGAACTCCTCAATCGCTCCCAGGTTCACATCACCCAGGGCGGATATACTGCGCTTCAGCTTCTGTACCTCTGCCTGTGTATGCTCCACGTCTTCCGGCACAGGATAACGCTCTTTGGCCAGTTCATAGCCCAGTTCGTATTCATCCGTCAGTTTTCGCAGTATATTTTCCAGCTCAACATCCAGCCGGTTCACGGAAATTTCCGTCTGTCGCATCTGCTCTTCCACAGCTTTTAACTGCGTGCGCTGTTCCTTCGTTTCGCTCTCGGCAAGCTCAAGCTTTTTCGACAACTCACTTCGGGCAGCACGTTTGAAGTCCAGCTCCTGGGAAGCTTCCGCTTTTTTCAGCTTATACTGGTTCAGATCTTCAATCTGTTTAACACTCTCGGTCTGTGTTTTCTTGAGATCTGCTTCCATCGAAGCCAGCAACGTGCGATTCTGACGAAGATCTTTCACCAGAGACTCTACTTCCCGTTCCAGACGTCGCAATTGTTCTCCATTGGAGAATCGCTCCTGATCAAGCTTGCCTTCGCGCACTTTCAATTCGGTGAGTTGGCTCTGCAATTCTTCCTTCGCGGATTCATTGGCTTTCCGAGCAAACTCGGCTGCATGAATGGCACGATGAGTCGCTTTTTCTTCCTCTTCAAGCTGCTCCAGCTTCTTCACAGCGACGATCCGAGCCGTATCCAGCTCTTTGATCTCTTCGGTAAAGCCACTCTTCTCCTGCCCGGCAACGGCAACCTGTTCAAGCACATGGCGAAGCTCATGCTCTACCTGTTTCATTTCCATCGAAGCCTGCTGTTCTGCATTTCGGGTATCATCACCGGACTGACGAAGTTCATCCAGTTTGTCCTGACACTGTTCCAGTTGGACTTTTACATCATCCACACTGCGATGCAGTTTCACGATTTGATTTTCCGTATCCAAAATATCCTGGTCGAGCTGGTCCAGCTGCCGTTTCCGGCTGAGCAGACTCACATTTTTCTTGTGCTGGCTACCACCTGTCATGGAACCACCCGCATTGACCACGTCACCTTCAAGCGTCACAACCCGGAAACGATACTGACAGCGAGCCGCAATTTTATTGGCGACCTCCAACGTTTCGGCAATAATAACATTACCGAGCAAGCTGCCAATGATTGAAGCATATTTGGATTCGAATTGTACAAGATCAGCACCGATCCCCACAAAACCCTCCATACCTTCAATCATAGAACGTTCAGCCGCTCCAATGGCACGAGGACGAATGACATCCAGAGGCAGGAACGTTGCACGCCCCAACTGGCGTTGCTTCAGAAAAGCAATTGCCTGTCTGGAAACTGATTCATTTTCCATGACCACATGCTGCAAGGATGCTCCCATTGCTGTTTCTACCGCAAGTTCGATCTTCTCGGGAACTTTTACGAGTTCAGCCACAGCTCCATGAACACCGCTCAGCGTACCTTTACGTGAAGCCTTGAGAACCTCCTTGACACCCAGCATGAATCCGTCAAAATCATCCTGCATCTCTTTCATCGTATCGCGGCGGGAAACTTGAGCTTCACGCTTCTGTTCCCATTTACGGACCGTACCCCGACTTTCTTCAAGCAGCTTCTGCAGCGACTGGAGTCGTTCACTTTCCGTAATGTATCCACCACGTAGATCGCTGATTTCTTTGCCCAAACGAACAACTTTTTTCTCAATGTCCGTTTTGCGACTCTCCAGTGTCTCTTTCTGCTCTTCCCATTTGCCTGATTCTTCAGCCGCGCGATTCATTCTGCGCTCCAGCGTTTCTTTCTGCTGATCCACATAACGAATTTCATTGCGTGTCTGAGCCATCTGATTCATCAGTTCCAGCAAATTGCCTTTGAGGCTTTCCTCTTGCTGCTGACTAATGCCACCTGTGACACCGATGAGTTTGGCTTCTTCTTGAGACAACTGATTTCTCACATCATTCAGTTCATGCTCAAGCTTGCCAAACTTCTCACGCAGTGCAAGCAGCTCGGTTTCCCGTTCGCGATGTCTCTCTTCACTGGCGGCAAGCGTTACTTTGAGCTGCTCCTGATTTGTTTGCAGATGGTGCGAGCGCTCCTTGAGCAATTCTCCAAGCCCTTCACTTTTCTCTGTCGCTTCACTGAATTGCAATAAAGCGGCTTGCAGTTGCTCTGTCTCTGTTTCCAGGATACGCAGCGCATTCCGATCATTTTCCAGCTTGGCATCATGCGTAGAGACAATCGCCGCCAGTCCAACCTCTTCCTGTTTTAGCGATTGCAGGCGCTCATTTGCCTTACTCCAGGAAGCATGAATCTGTTCGATCTGGTACACATACATGGAAATTTCCTGCGATTTGAGCTGAGAACGAAGTTCCTTATAGTGGATCGCTTTCTCCGATTGTTCCTTTAGCGGGCCAATCTGATCTTCCAGTTCAGTCACCAGATCATGAATACGCAGCAAATTTTGCTCTGTCTCATCCAGTTTGCGCGTCGCATCCCGCTTGCGGGATTTATATTTAACGATACCTGAAGCTTCTTCAAAGATACCTCTGCGATCCTCTGAACGGGTACTCAGAATCTCTTCGATTCGCCCCTGTCCAATAATCGAGTAGGCCTCCTTACCGATGCCGGTATCCATAAACAACTCCGTGATATCCTTCAAACGACAAGATTGTTTGTTAATAAAATATTCACTATCTCCGCTGCGATGTACACGACGAGTCACCGTCACCTCACCAAAATCCAATGCAAGTGCGTGATCCTCGTTATCAAGTGTAAGCGACACCTCACCGAAATTAACGGCTTTCCGTGCGTCACTACCTGCAAAGATGATATCTTCCATTTTGCCACCACGCAGCGACTTAGCACTTTGTTCCCCCAGAACCCAGCGAATTCCGTCCGATATATTACTCTTTCCACTTCCGTTCGGACCTACAACAGCCGTAATGCCACGAACGAACTCCATCTCCGTTTTGTCGGCGAATGACTTGAATCCACCCAATTCAATCCGTTTTAAAAACATAGGGTTTCTCGTCACCTCCTCTTGCAAATTTCAAGTATTGCATTCCAGCGCCTAAATAAATTGAACCAAAATAAAGTTCACTTATTTAGTTAACGATCAGGCTAACTCCCCCTGAACCTCTTTACAAAAAAAAGAGCAAAAAGCAGTCCGGCCGATTACTTCCGCCGGGGCGGACCCGCGGGCTGCTCTTTGCTCTTCGTTTGTCTATGCGCTATCGGTTAAGCTCCGGCTTCCGGAAGCTTCAGTCGATCAAGTGCTGCAGATGCAGCCTGTTGTTCCGCTTCCTTTTTGGAACGTCCTGTACCTCTGCCAAGCCTTTCTTGACCCATATGGACCTCCGAGACAAACTCACGTTCATGGGCAGGTCCCCGTTCCTCAACGATACGGTATTCCAAAGCTCCCATATTGTGATGCTGAGTAAGTTCCTGCAGTTCCGTTTTGTAATCACTCATTTGCAGCTTGCTGCCCAATACGATTAATGGGAAGACATGCTGATCAAGAAATGTCCGAACAGGCGCAAGCCCCTGATCCAGATACAATGCACCAATGAAAGATTCAAACACATCTGCCAGCAGAGCCGGCCGTGTCCGTCCTCCAGTTAGTTCCTCACCTTTACCAAGAAGTACATACTGCCCAAAACCCAACGCTTCAGCAAATTTGACGAGGGAAGGCTCACAGACAATGGATGCCCGCAGCTTAGTTAATTCACCTTCCGGACGGTTAGGATACAAATGATACAAGTACTCCGATACAGTCAGTTCCAGCACGGCATCGCCCAGAAACTCCAGACGCTCGTTGTCCTGATGCTGACTGAACCGGTGTTCGTTTACATAAGAAGCATGGGTAAACGCTTGTTTTAAAAGCTGCCTGTTGTCAAATTTGATTTGAAGTTTATGTTGTAACTGCTTCAGATCTTCACTCAAACGAACTAGCCCCTTATGCTTCAAATTTTTTGAGAATAATGGTGGCATTGTGACCGCCGAATCCAAATGAATTGGACATGGCAATATTAACTTTGGTTTGACGTGGAACATTTGGTACATAATCCAGATCACATTCCGGGTCCTGATTTTCCAGGTTAATCGTTGGAGCCAGTGTCTGATGTGTCAGTGACAATCCGCAGATAACCGCTTCTACACCACCAGCAGCGCCAAGCATGTGGCCCGTCATGGATTTAGTGGAACTCACAGCGAGCTTGTACGCATGATCACCAAACGCCTTTTTGATCGCAAGCGTTTCGGATCTGTCGCCTACAGGCGTCGAAGTTCCGTGTGCATTAATGTAGTCCACTTCTTCAGGCTCAATGCCCGCATTACGAAGTGCCATCTTCATGCAACGTGCTGCTCCGTCCGGATCTGGTTCTGTCATGTGATGTGCATCGCCTGTCAGACCGTAACCGATCACTTCACCATAAATGCGTGCACCACGTTTTTGAGCATGTTCCAGGGATTCCAGAATCATAACACCAGCGCCTTCGCCCATAACAAAACCATCACGTTCTGTATCAAAAGGACGGCTTGACTTCGCAGGATCATCATTACGTGTAGACATTGCGCGCATCGCACAGAACCCTGCAAGACCCGTTGGTCTGATTGTTGCTTCCGCACCACCACAGATCATGGCATCTGCATCACCATTGGCAATCAGCTTGAAAGAATCTCCGATGGAGTGTGTACCTGTTGCACAAGCGGTAACAACGTTAATGTTAGGACCTTTGGCACCAAGAGAAATGGACATTTGGCCTGAAGCCATGTTGGAGATCATCATGGGAATAAAGAATGGGCTTACCCGTTTTGGACCTTTTTGCAACAATGCATTATGTTGGTCCTCCCACGTACCCAATCCACCAATACCTGATCCGATGGATACACCGAAACGCTCTGCATCAATATTCTCGTTAATTTTCAGACCACTGTCTTCAACGGCTTTGAAGCCGGCTGCCACAGCGAACTGTACAAAACGATCCATTTTGCGAGCATCCTTGCGATCCATATATTCTTCCGGGTTGAAATCCTTGATCTCGGCTGCAATCTGTGTCGTGTATTCACTAACATCAAACGCCTCAATCTGAGAAATTCCGGACTTTCCTGCCATTAAACTGCCCCAGAACGTTTCCAAATCTTTTCCGAGCGATGTCATTACGCCCATTCCGGTAATTACTACTCTTTGTTTCAAACCGAGTCACCTCTATATCGACTGCATTACGCAAGTATTTTGTGGGAATATCCGCAAACAGACATCTACTCAACCAAGATAGGCTTGCTTGAGTAGAGCTGCTTGCGGAATGAGAAAAACCAATGAATGATGAGAAGTCCCGCCTGTTCGAAAACATGTGCGGGACTAAAAATGACTTTAGGTATGAGATTGTATGTAGTTTACAACTTCACCTACGGTCGTGATTTTTTCTGCATCTTCATCAGAGATTTCCAAATCAAATTCATCTTCCAATTCCATGACCAATTCCACTACATCCAAAGAATCAGCACCCAAATCTTCTTTGAAAGATGCTTCAAGTGTAACTTCAGCTTCGTCTGCTCCCAAGCGGTCGACGACGATGCGTTTTACACGCTCCAATACATCGGACATCCGGTTCACCTCCTTCTTTGGTATTATACGAGAATCGCAGGCAAAATGCCATAGAAGACATATGCGGCTCCCGGCCGGGGAACCCGGCCTTTTTCCGGCATTTCGGATCGTCCAGCGCCTGTTCCCCGACTATTGTTCAAGTCCGGGAAGAATTACATGTACATGCCACCATCCACATGCAGCGTCTGCCCTGTCATATAAGATGAAGCCTGTGAAGCCAGGAACGTGACTACACCGGCGATTTCATCCGGCTGACCCAAACGGGACAACGGAATACCACTTAGCATACCGTCCACCAGCTCCTGGGACAACTCTTTTGTCATATCTGTCTCAATGAAACCTGGTGCAACACAGTTAACTGTGATTCCACGAGAAGCCAGTTCACGAGCAGATGCCTTTGTCAGGCCAATGACTCCTGCCTTGGCAGCAACATAGTTCGCTTGTCCAGCATTACCGAGCACACCTACAACCGAGGAGATATTGATAATTCTTCCCGACCGTTGTTTCATCATTGGACGTGTAACCGCCTTAAGGCAGTTAAACACACCTTTGAGATTGGTTTCAATAACCTGATCGAATTCTTCCTCTTTCATACGCATGATCAGATTATCACGGGTAATTCCGGCATTGTTCACCAGAATATCAACGTTGCCCCATGCTTCGAGTGTGGCTTTGACCATTTGTTCAGCTTCATCCATCAGGCCAACATTGGCTTGGAGTGTAATTGCCTTGACTCCTTTGGCACGAATCGCTTCCGCCACTTCCTCAGCTGCCGCTTGGCTACCCGCATAATTCACGGCTACGTTCGCTCCAGCTTCTGCAAGTGCCAGTGCAATACTGCGCCCAATGCCCCGGGATGCCCCGGTAACGAGTGCATTTTTACCTTCTAATGGTTTAGACATAATCATTCCTCCTTTCCCCAAATCTAATCCCTGCTAATCACTTCAACGCAATTGCCGTTGCTTCGAGCGTTTCAAGACTGTTCACATTGTACAGTTTTACGGTTTTATCTGTTTTTTTAATCAAACCGGTCAATACACTGCCAGATCCAATCTCGATGAACGTATCCACGCCTTGCTCAATAAGCCATGTCACACTGTCTTCCCATAATACAGGAGAATAGACCTGAGCTGTCAACAAATCCTGAACCTGTCCATCCTCTGCAGGTCTTGCAGTCACATTAGCGACTACAGGGATCGCTGCCGGTGAGAACGTAACGGTTTTCAGTTTCTCTGCCAGCTTCTCAGCTGCACCCTTCATCAATGAAGAGTGGAACGGACCGCTTACTTCCAATGCAATGGCGCGTTTACCTCCTGCTTCTTTCACTCGTTCCGCAACAGCAGCTACGCCTTCCTTCACACCAGAAATGACGATTTGTCCCGGACAATTAATGTTGGCAAGTTCAACCGCATGACCACTTTCAGATACGTCACGGCAAAGCACCCCCAGCGCTTCCCGATCCGCACCCAACACAGCAGCCATCGCTCCTTGTCCACCCGGTACTGCCTGTTCCATATACTGACCACGTGCCCGCACAGTGCTCACTGCGTCAGCAAACGAAAGAACGCCCGCTGCCACCAGTGCACTGTATTCTCCCAGACTGTGTCCAGCCGTATAGTCAGGCTGAATTCCTTTTTCTTTGAAAGCTTCCAGCAAGGCAATACTTGCTGTCAACAGAGCCGGTTGTGTATTTGATGTCTGTTTCAACTCGGTCTCCGGTCCTTCAAATACAAGGTTGCTCAGAGAGAAACCCAATGTTTCATCTGCTGTGCGAAAAATTTCGGTTGCCGCAGGCACGGACTCATACGCGTCCTTGGCCATGCCTACAGCCTGTGATCCCTGTCCGGGAAATACAAATGCTATTTTACCCATCTCATTCATCTCCCAGATGTCTATTTTACCAAATGAGTACCGATGCACCCCATGTCAAACCGCCACCGAATCCAACCATCAGAACGGTATCTCCGGCTTTCATGCGACCTTCCTCTGCTGCTTCTACCAGAGCCAGCGGGATGGAAGCAGCAGATGTGTTTGCATACTTATCCACGTTGACTACAACCTTTTCTTCAGGAAGTTCAAGGCGTTGCATCGCAGATTGGATAATCCGAATATTCGCTTGGTGAGGAACAAACAGATCCACATCCGTACGCTCCATACCAGCTTTGCGTAATACCTCAATGGTAGCCGTCCCCATGACACGTACCGCAAACTTAAACACTTCACGACCGTTCATGTTGATGTAATGTTTTTTATTTTCAACGGTCTCTGCAGTAGCAGGCAGACGGGAACCGCCGCCTTCCATCTGAAGAAGACTACCGCCAGCACCTTCGGCACCGAGATCGAACGCTTTGAATCCGCGACCTTCCGGAACTTCACCAACGACTACCGCCCCTGCTCCATCACCAAAGAGGACACAAGTGTTACGGTCTGTATAATCCGTAATACGAGACAAGCAGTCCGCACCAATGACAAGTGCATTGTTGTACATACCGCTTTGGATGAAGCTCGTAGCACTAGCCAAACCGTATACAAATCCGGAACAAGCAGCCGACAGATCAAATGCCGCGGCACCTTTTGCACCCAATTTGTCCTGCAAGATGCAGGCTGTCGATGGGAACGAAGAATCCGGTGTAATGGTTGCAACAATGATCAGATCAAGATCACTGCCTGTCATCCCTGCAGATTCAAGGGCTTTAATCGCCGCTTCGTATGCCAGATCAGAAGTTGCCTGATCGGGTGCAGCGATGTGACGCTCTTTGATTCCTGTACGACTGACGATCCACTCGTCATTGGTATCGACCATTTTCTCCAGATCGCTATTTGTCAAAATTTTCTCAGGCACATATTTCCCTGTACCAATAATCCCTACTGGGCGCAAATTATTCATATCGTCACTCACTTCCCGCTAATTTCCTTAGATATGCTCTCTACCAGGTGATTCTGCACTGCAATCCGAGCTTGGCGCACAGCATTTTTGATGGCATTGCCATCAGCAGATCCATGACTTTTCACAACTAGTCTGCTCAAACCGAGGAGTGGCGCTCCGCCATGCTCCGTATAATCCAGCTTTCGTTTCAACCCACGCAGCTCAGGCATTAGTACAGCTGCAGCCAGTTTACTTTTGAGAGAAGATGAAAATTGTTCCTTAAGCAAGGCGAAAATGGCACCTGCTGTGCCTTCCAGCGACTTCAGCAGGATATTCCCTGCAAAACCGTCACATACAAGCACATCACAAGCACCAGTCAGTACATCACGTGCCTCAACATTACCGACAAAACGAATTGGGAGTTGTTCCAGTAAAGGGTATGCATGTTTGGTCAACTCATTTCCTTTGCCTGGCTCTGTTCCTACATTGAGCAAGCCCACTCGTGGGGACTCAATGCCCTGTACTTTTTGCCGATACAAACTGCCCATCAAGCCATATTGTGCAAGGTGCTCCGGTTTGGCATCCATATTCGCTCCTAGATCCAGCGCAAGCACACCTACATCATCAATCGTTGGAATCATAGGCGCAAGCGCCGGACGTTCAATGCCTTCCATGCGACCTACAACAAGCAAACCCGCTGTCATGAGCGCTCCAGTATTGCCCGCCGAGATCATCGCGTCCGCTTCGCCCTCTTTCAGCATGCGGCCTGCGACCACCATGGAGGCATCCTTCTTGCGACGCACTGCTTTGACGGGTTCATCATCCGAACCAATAACTTCGGAAGCATGCCGGACCGTAAGATTGGCAGGTCTCACACCTGACTGACTCAAAAGAGGTTCCAGCTTGGCTTCATCGCCGATCAGGACGATCTGTGTATCCGCCCATTCCGTGGCTGCGGCAATCGCACCTTGTACCGTTGATGCAGGTGCATTGTCGCCTCCCATGGCATCAATGACGATTTTCATTCCAAATGACCTCCTTCTCCGCTGTCTTCTCCACCTGAATGGTAGATTACAAAGTTGCCTTGAAACACCATTTCTTCACCTACATAAGTGAATACTTCCACTTTGGCTTTGCCCTTTTGACCCGGGATCGATCTCACATAAGCCTTTGCAATACATTTCTCTCCCAAATGAACCGAACGGACAAAGCGAATGTCTGCTGATGCAGTCAACGCGATCTCGTCATTAATAATCGCTACAGCCAAGGAGTTGGCCTGTGCAAAGACATAGTGTCCGCGTGCAATCCCTGTTCTGGAAAACACGTGTTCTTCCTTAATCTCAAACAGGGAAATCCCGCTCTTATCCAGTTGCAGATCCACAATATCACCGATAATCTCATGCAAGGGCAACGAGCGTACCTGATCATACGAGAGCTCTGCCATCAGTTTCATCCGCTCCCGAAGTTCGGGTATTCCAAGTTCCAGCCTGTCAAGACGAATCGTCTGAATACTCACCTTCAATTGGCGTGTAAGTTCCTGATCCGTCACAAACGGGTTCTCTTCTATCATTCTGGTTAACTGCTGTTGCCTCTGTCTCTTCGGTACACGTTCGATGCCTGACACCCCCCGCTGTATCGTTTACGGAACCGTCCCGTCCGGCCAGTTCAACCATTCTTTCGTGTTGCTTCTATAGTTGCATCCCTGGTCACCAGGGTCGTTCTCAAACGGATTATGGTTCATCTATATGTAACGTCAAATCTTAGAACCTGGTACTAAACTATAGTATATCTCATCCCGTGTCAAAAAGAAAGACTGGCCTAACAAAAACAATTCACCCTTCTGGTGCAAGGATTTCATGCTTGTTAGCTCACTCTACCTACACTCTCTAATCCAAAAAAAGTAGCACCTCATCGAAATGAAGTGCTACTTAATGTCCAACTATTATTGAGAGATGATCTCTCTTGCTTTGTACGTTCCGCACACTTTGCACACGTGGTGACTAAGTTTAAGTTCGCCACATTGTTCACATTTCACCATGCCCGGTACAGCCAATTTAAAGTGAGTGCGACGTTTGTCGCGACGCGTCTTGGACGTTCTCCGTTGAGGTACTGCCATTATTCCCACCTCCTTATCAAAATCAACCTTTGCAGGTAGTCTTAAAATGTTCGATTTTCAATCATGCTCATTTAAAAAAATCCTTGAGCCCTGCAAGCCGCGGATCAATAACCTCGTTATCACAACCGCAGTCACCTTCGTTCAGCTCATGGCCACACTTGGGGCATAACCCTTTGCATGTATCGCTACATAGCGGTATAAACGGAAGATCCAGCAGAAAAGCTTCCTCGGCATAACCCTTCAGATCAACGCTATCTCCATCCACATAGAGCGTATCATCGTCTTCGTGTAATCCCTCTGGCTGTTTTCCCTGCTTGAATTGCTCATGAAAATCAATATGAAAATGTTCATTGATTGGCTTAAGACAACGGGAGCACAACATGTCCACTCCTACAGTCAGCTTGCCATGAACATCCACAACGTCACCTTCTCTGAATTCTGCAGATAAGTCCGCAGTCAGCGGGGTAACGGCTGTGATATCTTGTCGGTTAGAAACCAGTTCCTTGATCTCCCACTGTTCGTTAAACTTCAGGGGACCATCACTGGTAGCCACTTTGCGAAATGGCATTAACATTTCCATCACTCCAAACGAAACCAATTTCATAATTCGTATCAAACGTATCACGACAGTTATACAGGTCAAGCCTGCTTTTGTAAAGCAATAAATCCTGACTGTATGTATTCTGACGAATCTTCGTTAAAAGTATTATGAAATTGACTTAACAAACAAAAATCATTATACCGATTTTTCAAGACGTTTGTCAACACTTTTAACTTTACACCCTATTTTAAAACCAATGGCCCAGAACCGTTTACTCCATCTGGTCTATTATAGACTCACTTTAAGATAAACTACAAGTCGTCATTTTAATTGTAGTTCCTTGCAAATAGCGGTCACATTTCGTTAACGTTTAGTGTGATCTATGTCACACAGACCCGCTTGCTCCCTATCTATACTTGCTATAAACCGAAGCATGATCAGCTCCATGACCGATTTATTATCCAACTATTTCATATTATATCGGGAGGGAAAATGTATGTTAAGCGAGCACACCATTAGAGTCATTAAATCTACAGTACCTGTACTTGAAGTCCACGGCGAAGCGATCACACGCCATTTCTATGAAACGATGTTCACAGCTCATCCGGAACTACTGAATATTTTCAATCACGCAAATCAGAAACAGGGACGACAGCAAGCCGCCCTCGCCAATATGGTATACACCGCTGCCCTGCATATCGATAATCTGTCCTCCATCCTGCCTGCCGTCCGGCAAGTTGCACATAAACATCGCAGCCTGGGTATCGTTCCCGAGCAATATGTGATTGTTGGCACCTATCTGCTTCAAGCCATCAAAGATGTACTTGGAGACGCGGCAACGGATGAAATTATCACGGCGTGGGGCGAAGCCTATAATGTCATTGCAGACGCCTTTATCGGGATTGAACAGGATATGTATACGGAAGCGGAAAACCAAACGGGTGGCTGGGAAGGGTTCCGTACCTTCAAGGTTGCCAAGAAAGTGCAGGAAAGTGAAATCATCACGTCCTTTTACCTCGTTCCAGACGATGGCCAGCCCATTGCTAGTTATGAACCGGGACAATACATCAGTATCAAAATCAAACCAGAGGCACAGTCATTTACCCAGATTCGTCAGTATAGCCTTTCAGATACCCCGGGTAAACCCCACTATCGCATTTCCGTTAAGCGTGAGCGAGGTGTATTAGAGCGTCCTGACGGAGTTATCTCAACGTATCTCCACGATCACATTGAAGAAGGTAGTCTGGTGGAGCTATCCGCTCCTGCTGGGGACTTCACGCTGATTGCAGACGATAAGCGGCCTGTTGTTCTCCTGAGTGGTGGTGTTGGCTTAACGCCCATGATCAGTATGTTAAATACGCTGGTTAACTTGAATGAAAATCGCAACATTACATTTTTGCACGCAAGTCCCAATGGTCAATCGCACGCGTTCCGTGATTATGTGGACAGTCTGGCAAAACGTAATCAGGGCGTTAAAGCTTATTATTGTTATACTCAACCTGAGGATGCTGATCGTGAAAATGAGTATTTTCATAAGGAAGGTTATATAGATGCGATCTGGCTTCGTCAAGTGATCGATGAACTGGATTCCACGTATTATCTGTGTGGACCGGTTTCGTTCATGCGGGCAGTGTATACGGAACTTCAGGCGCTTGGTGTTGCCGCGGACAACATTCATTATGAATTTTTTGGGCCGAAAGCAAGTTTATCTCCCGCGTCGGAAAGTGTCTAAGCGTGCTGAGATTGTGAGATGTGATTAGCCTAACTTCTTCCTACATGTATAAGTGTATAGGTAAGTGTACTACTACGATGATTTATTAAGATGAAGAAGCCGTTCTCCGATTATCGAAAATCTGTAATATACAATAGATTTGCAGGCACAGTCTGACATCTGCTGATGTTGGATTTGTGCCTTTTTCTTGTCTGAATTGGTGCATGATTTGATCTAATACATGACATCCCCTATGATGGAATGGATGTTATACATACTCGGTTATCCAATCGAAAGGAGTACGTCTAATCATGAAAGCCGTAGGCGTTATTGTTGAATATAACCCCTTGCACAATGGGCATGTCTATCATTTGCAGGAAGCTCGGCGGCTAAGCGGCGCAGACGCCGTTGTTGCGGTCATGAGCGGCCCTTTTCTCCAGCGTGGCGAACCCGCCATCGTGGGTAAAAGGGCACGCACCGAGATGGCGCTACACGCAGGCGCGGATCTCGTGCTTGAACTGCCGGTTGCGTACGCGGTCCAACCGGCAGAGTGGTTTGCCTTCGGTGCGGTCTCGCTGCTGCACCGCACCGGCGTTGTGGACTCGCTCTGCTTTGGCAGCGAGTCCGGCGACCTGGACAGCCTGCAGCGCATTGCGCGCGTGCTGGCTGTGGAGCCCGCAGGGATGCGCGAGGACATCGCGCGCCGCCTGCGGGAAGGCGCCAGCTACCCCGCCGCGTACGCAGGCGCGGCGGCAGCGCTGGCGCCTGGCGGCGTCGATGCTCACGACGCCGCTGCACTGCTGGAGCAGCCCAACAATTCGCTTGGGCTGCACTACCTGATCGCGCTGCAACGACTTGGCAGCGCGATCCAGCCCTATACGGCGGCGCGTACCGGTGCCGCGTATCATGAGGCGACGCCCGGGCCGGGGGCGATCGCCAGTGCAACAGCCGTCCGCCGCCTTCTGATGGCGGACGGCCCCAACGCCGCCGCGCCATACGTGCCGGCGGCAACCCTTGCCATTCTGCATCGCGAATGGCAGGAAGGGCGCGCTCCCATACACTGGGAGCGCTTTGCACAGCCGCTGTTGCACCTCGCGGCCACCCGCCGTGCCTCCGAGCTGGAACGCATCGCCGAAGTCACGGAAGGCCTGGAACACCGGCTGAGCCGTACACTCACTCAGCTCCCGGAGCCTTCAGTCGAAACACTCCTGAATGCAATGAAGACCAAACGATACACACGCACCAAGCTCCAGCGTATGCTCGCCCACTTGCTCCTGAATCACACCAAAGCCGAGTGTTCACCAGAGCAATTGGCTGCCGGACCCGGATATCTCCGAGTCCTCGGATTTAAGGCTCAAGGGCAGAGCCTGCTTAAACAAATGAAGAAAACCGCGTCACTGCCTGTTGTGCTGAAACCATCGACGTTCACACACAATCAGCTGGAACTGGATATACAAGCTCAGGTTGCGTATGGGCTCGCTTGCGAGCACAGGGACACACGTAGGATGTTCAGTGACTACTATGAGTCGCCTGTGAGACTGTAATCCGCTTTTGACCATAAGGCTTCATCTCTATGGAGCTTTTTATTCCATCATCAAACAGATCATTGACATCCACTGTTCCACACTCAACTATACAATTAAAAAATCCCCTTGTTGCGCGCCTCTCAGGCACCTCGCAACAAGGGGATTTTCTTATTCACTTCTCTTATTCTCTTAATTCTCGTTCTCTTAAATCTTTTGGGTATCTCTACCCCTTTGGGTCTAGTGAGTCTGTTGATCTTCTCAAATCTCTTGATCACATTTCATTCCACTGTAATCAATTATTCCGATTTCATCCGTTCTTTATCCATCCGGTTCAACTCAAATCGATCTCTTCCCGCCCGATTATAACCTATGATTTCACGGACAAGGTTTTCAAATAAGCCAGCGCATCATCCACCGTGCTCACAGGCACAAGTTTCATTTTGGTGCCGATCTGTTCAGCCTTGGCTGCTGCTTCCTTATAGTTATCCTTCGGTACAAAGAAGATCTCCGCTTCTTTTCGATCAGCGGCTACAATCTTGTGTACTACACCACCAATGGCACCCACCACACCCTCCTTGGTAATGGTACCTGTACCCGCAATTCGATGCCCCTTGGTCAGATCTCCAGGTGTTAACTGGTTATAGATCTCCAACGTAAACATCAAACCGGCAGACGGACCACCAACCTGAGTGTCGGTAAAGGAGATCTGTTTGTCCGGCTCTTCAGCTTTCACCTTCTGAACCGTACCAATCATTACTCCAAGTCCCGGGCGGTTTTCACCTGTTTTATTGTCTTTTACCTGAATCAGTTTCACGTCCCGGCTAATGGTCTCTCCTCCACGTTCCAGTTGCATTTCAACCGTATCTCCGACCTTTTTATCTTTTAACTGGGCAGAAAGCACCGTATTATCCGGCGTAGCTGTTCCGTTCACTCCCAGAATGATATCTCCCGGAGCAATGTCTCCTTCCGGTTTTGGATCTTCGGACAGTCCAAATACAAAGATATGTTCAGGTACAATAGAGTAAGTCACACCAGCCTGCTCATATGCAGCCTCCATTGCGGAGGATTGTGAGTCACTCATGAACCACACCTGTTCGGCAGAGTATTCCGCTTCGCTTTTGCCGCGCAGTCGGTCTTCCTTTTTATCCACTTGAGCATTTTTATTGAACAGAGAGGTTCCTAGCAAAAACACATTGGCATATGTTGCCGACACAGTTGTCATCATGAACACACCGCGTTCTTCCTGGTCTCCACCCTTAACGGTTACCATTGGTTTTACTTCATCTGCACTGCCAGGCATATATATGATATACGGCGTTGGCATGTACACGGCAACATAGACGACCAGAGCCACCACGATCACAAAGATCGAAGCTCTGAATCCGCCAGATTTCCGAATCCGATTCATCGCATGAGCCTCCGTTCTTTGTATCTCTATATAAGCTGAACTCTACACTAATCAGCAATCGTAATTCCATCTTGTTTAATCATTTTTTTCAAGTCTAACACTCTGGTCCTTGTGCATACAATGGTACAGGCCGGATAGGCCGCTGTATACAATAGCCTGTCCGGTCAAGGCCGAACCGCCCTTCGGGCGTCATTCGGCCGTCCATAACGATTCAGATGCCGAATCGGCGTTATCTGATATGAGGTGAAACGATGACATTACAGAGCGAGGTTAGAGATTCTGGCCCGTTACGAACGATAATTCTAAGTACCGGCGCTTTAATGTTGGTCATTGCAGTAGTTGCTTCCCCCAAAGAAGCGTTTGATGCCTCTATTCAAGGTCTGGATATATGGTGGAAAATCATCTTCCCTGCCATGCTCCCGTTCCTCATGTTATCCCAAATGCTCACTGCGTTTGGCTTCACCCACGCGATCGGCGCCTTGCTCGGACCGTTAATGCAACGCTGGTTTAGACTCCCAGGCAACGCAGGTCTGGCAATTGCCGTTGGCATGTGCGGCGGATTCCCCGCAGGAGCAGATGCGGTATCCCGTTTATTTCAGGATAGACAAATTACCGCCAAGCAGGCGGTTGTCCTTGCGGCGGCATCTCATTTTGCCAATCCAATGATGATCATACTGGTCGTTGGTGCTGCTTTTCTCCACCAGCCAGCGGCCGGATATTTTCTACTCGTGGTCCACTGGATCAGCGGCTGGATTGCTGCCATTCTTGCCACACGTCTCCTGCCAGCACCGGGTAAACAGAAAGACAGGGTTGGCTCGACAGCCTTACAAGCAGATAAGAACTCTCTTGATTCTCAGCCTGCAAGTCCTGCAAGTTCCACAAGTCGCTCATCTGCCCCCCACCATGCTACGAACAAACGACGCAGTATATGGTCTGATATGATGATTGCAGCCAGAGAAGCCCATAGTCGTGATGGAAGAGGATTTGGCAAACTGTTAGGTGACACTGTATCCCAAGCTGTGCAGACCTTAATGATGACTGGGGGATACATGATCGGTTTTGCCGTATTTATCCGGTTGGTCTCCCTTTATCTAACTCCTGGGTCCTCTGCTGCGCTGTGGCCAGCCTTCTTCGAGCTTCACCTCGGCACCTATCATTTGAGCCAGACTTCATTAACACCCATGCTGCTCATGTCTCTACTTGCAGCCGTTCTGGGATGGGGTGGTTTATGCTCCCATCTGCAAGTCTCTGCTGTCTTGAAAACAACTGGTCCGGGCAGCAAATCGATGTTGTACTTTGCCGGAGTTCGTCTGACTCATGGATTAATCGCCTTTTTCATCAGTCTGTTCCTATGGATGCCGTTCAGCCGTTATAGCACAGAAGTCTGGACCACATTACAGACGAATGCAGAGCAAGACCTCTCGACACCATTTGGTTGGCTACTCATACATAGTCCAGGTAACACATACACGATCAACACCATTTGGAGCATCTTCCCTGCTGCATGCATGGGACTTGCGTTACTTCTTGCAGTCATGATTAGTCTATCAGGTCTTACCTTCTGGTTTAACCGCCGGTTTTCTCGCTGATTTTCTGACGGAGCGCAGCTTCCACTTCAGGTGAGACAAGATCTGTAACATCTCCATGATAATGAGCGATTTCTTTGACGATGCTGGAACTTAAATAGGAATACTTCGGATTTGTCATCATAAATATGGTTTCCGCATCCGGGTTCAACTTGCTATTGGTCGACGCCAATTGCAACTCGTATTCAAAATCAGTTACCGAGCGTATACCACGAACGATGACCTGAGCTTCCTTTTGCCGGACGTAATTGGCTGTCAGATCGCGGAAACTGTCCACTTCGACATTCGGTAGATGGCGGGTTACTTCCGTAATCAGTTCCTTGCGTTCCTCCACCGTAAACAGCGGATTTTTGCTCATATTGTTCAACACAGCCACAATGACGCGATCAAATTGCTTCGACGCTCTGGCGATAATATCCAGATGCCCCATCGTTACGGGATCAAAACTTCCAGGATATACGGCGATCCGTTCCTGTCGATGTATCATTTCAGTCATGAGGAGCCTCCTCTTCCGGTGTAATGGATTCTCCATCTTCAACTGCTTCTGGCGCATAATAATAGATGGATACTGCCGTCTCCCCATACAAAGCCTTGCGCGTTTGTTCAAACGGGCCGAATTGCTCAGGGTAATCATGTTTGGATTCATATTCAAGCACGATGGTTGCTTCGGGTTCCAGAAGTTCCAGTTCGTGCATGGTTAACATCAACTCGTGCCCGTTCTTCATGCGATATGGCGGGTCGAGAAACACCAGATCAAATGTTGTGCCTCGTTTGGCGAGTGCCTTCAATGCCCGACCTGCATCATTACGATATACGGCCGCCTGGTCTTCCAGCTTGGTCGCCTTCAGATTCATGCGGATAACTTCAATACTTTTCGATTCCAAATCAACAAAAACAGCCTTGTCCATGCCGCGGCTCAGCGCCTCAATACCGAGACCTCCACTGCCTGCAAACAGATCCAATGCTGTGCCGCCCTCAAAATAAGGACCAACCATGCTAAATAACGCTTCCTTCACCTTGTCGGTGGTCGGCCGCGTACCCGTGCCAGGAACAGCCTTCAGCGGCCTGCCTTTTGCACTCCCAGATACCACTCTCACTTGACGAGTCACCTTTTCTCTATGTAAGTTTATTGATACGACTATCGTACCACACTCGGGTTCAGTTTGAAAAATGTGCGGTCTTCATTTCCCTTGGAAAATTGTTGACGAATTGTTGACGCATATGTATAAAAAGGAAACAATCGGGCGATTCTATAATTATCGACATCACAAGTGTCGTAGACAACCGCGGAGAAGACTTACGTTTCCCCATAAGCTCTTCGTCCGGTTTCTCCTCTCCCATGAAAAAGAAGCTCTCGAAAGAGGGCTTCTTTTTGTTGTTTATGTTTTAATTTATTTTGCTAGTTATATTTTTCTTCAAATTCACTTATTTCTGCTTCTTCTTCAGTCTGCAACCATCCGATCTCCCTCAGCCACATGCCCATATCTGCAATAAACTCATTCACTTTTAAATGTTCAATCTTGTATTTCTGGATCTTTTCACTTAAAAAAGCATAAAACTCATGGCTTAAGACATACCGTTGTTTGCTTTTGCTTAGTGTCTTATAACGATCCTCGCTGACCACCAGATCAAAATAGATGACATTCTCCTTCTTCACATGCCTGACCGTGGACCTTCTCTCGTATTCCTCAGGAAGGCACCTGAAGACAAAGAATAGTTCAATATCAACTACTTGATATTTGCTTTCTGCTTGATCAAAAACAGACTGCAACTCATCCGAAAGATTGGCAACCTGCGTTACACCTGAAGTATCCGTTGATTTTCCGAAGATCATTATTGAAATCCTCCCGTTCATTTTCACCATTCATAATCATACAACTAGAAAAGGTTGATTAGTGATGTAACCTCCGTCAACCTTTCCTATGTTCATCCTTCTTGTGCCTTACCCCAACGTAGCAAGAGCTTACGAGTTCAGCTCTCTATGTTTCCGATTGGAAAGTCGCAAATTGATCAATGGAATGATAAGTAAAACAACCGGCAAAAGAAGATTCATCGAACCATTCTTAATCATCATGAAGGTAATAAACAACACGGCGAGCCAAGTCATAATCTCCATCATTTCATATTTGGTTAACGTCAGCTTGAATGCTTTTCTCGAAATGAAACGAATCAAGAAATATGCGATCAAGCTATAGAACAGGATCATTCCCAAGATAGCAACTAAGATTATGAGGTACATATCCACCATAAAAATCTCACCCGACCCTTATATCATTTCCTTTATTTTACCATATAAGAGATAAGGTGTCATTCCAAATTCCAAACCAGCGCTTCGTCAAGACTGGCAAATTACGCTTACTTCTCTTCAACAACAATCGTTGCATTATAGATCACAACACGTTTCCCATTGAGATCAAATAATACTTTATTCCCGTATTCCGTATCTTCCACGTCAATTTTGCCATCATAGGTCTGAATCAATTCACCATTATTGCTGTACACTTTAACAACCCTCTCCAGGCCACCCGAGTTATTGGACCTCATTGTTTTGAGTGCACGTTCACCTGAAGCGGTATTGAAATACCATATGAAACATCCAACTATGATGCCCAAGAAGACCAACACCGTCACCCATATACCTGTCTTTGCTTTTTTACTCATCTTGAACCCCCCTCTTATGTTTCCTGTCTCGTACATTACGAGGTTGGAGAGAGAACGGTTTCATACCAAGCCTCCCAAGCTGTTCGTTGACATAACAAAACAGAGGCCTCCGATAGCGAAGACCTCTGTTCTTTATAGAATACATTCTTTATTCTGTATGATCCTTTTACTTACAGTGCTCGAATGACAAATTCAAATGTCAGTTCGCCGTCTGAAGGGATCAGGTATTCCGGATGAACCGGAGCACCCCAGCTGTCATCACCGCCAACACCCATTTGTTTACCTGCTACAGTCACGACCGTATAGTGTACAGGAGGCAATTCGTACGCATGTTGTGCGTTCTCCAGCTCAAATGCCGTATATGGTGAAACATTCAGCTCAACCGGGGTTCCGGATGCTTCAATTTTGAAGCCACGTCCCGCGTTGTCTGTCAATTTGGCCCAACGTACGCCCGTACGGTTGCCTGATTCCTGTGGTACCAGATATGGAGCCATGGTATCAGCTACCTTGCTGCCGTGGATACCGAGACGTGCGCCAAATGCGCGGTCTGCATAGTTTTCTTCGGGTCCCATCGCCAGCCATTCCACGTTTTCGAAGTCAGGTGATGTTCTGAAGGACAATGCATGAATTGGCAAGTTTGGCAATCCAGCTGTACCTTTGTACGCATTATGCACACGCACGCTTCCATCTGCATGAACGGTATATACCACTTTCACTTGTACATCCTCCGAAATGTTGAGCTTGTACGTGAACTCGATCCGGTATTGATCCGGTTTCTGTTCCGCTTTCCACTCTACAGAACGTGGCATCAGACTCGCTGCATACCAGGCGCCCAGTTCGAAGCCCATCGCCATACCTTTGTCATTATCCGTCATTGCACGCCAGAAGAGTGGTGCAGGTGGCACAGCAATCGTCTCACGACCGGACAATTTCAGGGAAACCAGTGTCCCAAACTGTTTGGAGAACAGCGCATGTGTCTTGCCGGCACGAACACCAATGTTAACGTCACCTTCGATAACGTGTACATCACTTACAAGGTTCAAGTCGACTTCAACTGCATCATTGACCTGATCCTGGGTGAAAATAAACTGTCCAAATGCCACTTCTTCGCCTTTGTCAGCCCACAGTGTAGCTTCTTTTAACACAAATGCAGTGTTCACAGCATACTCGCCGCCCGCCAGAGCTTCTGCACCCAGCGGAAGTTTCACTACCGTCTCGCTTTGGGCATCCACGTTCACTTCCAATGTTCCACGCAGCACTTCATGTCCCTCGCGCTCCAGGCTGTATACCAGTTCCAGCGCAGATGTATCTGCGAACAGATTATCGTTCACAATTTTAACACCTTCACGATCCGGGAACAGCTTGATGTTCTGGTAAAGGAATTTAACCTCCTGCATTTTCGCAGTTACTGTACGGTCAGCATGGACGATCCCGTTACCACAGAACGAATAGTCTGATGGACGATCACCAAAATCTCCGCCATAAGCGAGGAATTCTTTGCCGTAACGATCTTTTTTATAAATGGATTGGTCGATGTAATCCCAGATGAATCCACCTTGATACATCGGATATTTGTCTTCCAACTCTGTATATTTGTGCATACCGCCAATAGAGTTACCCATGGCATGCATGTACTCACAGCTAATATAAGGTTTCGTCGGGTTTGCATTCAGGAATTCCTCGATGTCCGCCGGTTTGGCATACATGCGAGTCTCCATATCACTTGTTTCATCGAAACGGCGATCATGGAATACACCTTCGTAATGTACCAGACGTGTTGGATCAGCTGATTTGAAGTATTGGGATACTTTGTAGATGACTTCACCACCGTGTGATTCATTACCACAAGACCAGATCAGAATGGACGGATGGTTTTTGTCACGCTCCACCATGGATACAGCGCGGTCCATAACGATATCATGCCATTCCGGTTTGTCACCTGGAATAACCCATGAAGGCTCAACAGCACCAAGTTTCTGCCAAGATCCGTGTGTCTCCAGGTTCATCTCGTCAATAACATACAATCCATATTCATCACACAGCTCATACCACAGACTTTGGTTTGGATAGTGTGACGTACGTACAGCATTCATATTATTCTGTTTGATCGTACGAACATCCCACAGCATATCTTCCTTCGTAACTGCACGTCCACGACGCGGGTTGAACTCATGACGATTCACACCTTTGAATACGATACGTTTACCGTTGATGTGCATCACTTTATCGATCATTTCAAATGTACGGAAACCAACGGCTTGAGGAACAACCTCAACCAGTGTACCCGCAGCATCATATACACGAATATAGAGACGGTACAAGTATGGAATCTCTGCGCTCCACAGATTCACTGTACCAATATCTTCCCGAAGACTTACTTGTCCATCGTTAACTTTGGATTCAAACGTTTTAACGGTATTACCTTCACGATCACGAAGTTCAGCCTCTACACGTGCTCCAGCAACCGCTTTTCCTTCCAGTTTCAAATCTAGTTGCAGTGTACCGTTCGTATAGGACTTGTCCAGATCAGTGCGCACATGAACATCACGTACGTGTGCAGTAGGGACCGTATACAGATACACGTCTCTGAAAATGCCGGAGAAACGCCAGAAATCCTGATCTTCCAGCCAGCTGCCTGTGCTGCGTTGATACACCTCAACTGCGAGTTTGTTCTCTCCATCCTGAAGGAATGGCGTCAGGTCAAAATCAGATGGCGTGAAGCTGTCTTCCCCGTATCCTACAAATTGTCCATTAAGCCATACATAGAATGCAGACTCTACACCTTGGAAAGAAATATATACCGGATTCGACTCCCAACCTGTCGGCAGGTGGAATGTGCGAATGTAACTTCCAACCGGATTTTTATCCTGCGGCAATGCCGGCGGACGAATTTCGTTCAGTCCATCCCAAGGATATTGTGTATTTACATATTGAATCTGTCCGTATCCTTGTAGTTGGATATGCCCCGGAACTTCAATATCATCCCAGCCTTCACTGGAAAAATCGGATGTATAGAAAAACTCAGAACGGCTGTCTGGACGAATTGCATAGTTGAATTTCCACGTACCATTCAGATCATAACGCATGGACATCGCGCCTGAACCTACAGCCTCGTCCATTGTTTGGTAGTAACGGTGATCGGAATAGGCATGAAGACGGTTCACCTCAAATACACTTACGTCCCCCAACCAGTTGATATCTGCCTTTGTTGCTTTCATCGGCTCTCTCTCCCTTTAAAACGTTATAGTTTGACTTATTCAAGGTTTACGCTGGATTTCCTTTTGCTTTACATAAACAAAAAAGACAGAGGTACGCCATAACAGCGCCCTCTCTTCTTTCTTGCATCCGTCATTTGCACGGATTATGCTGTTTTCATTACTTCACGGAACCTACCATACCTGCAACAAAATGTTTCTGCATGATGAAGAAAACGATTGCTGTAGGCAGTGTTGCAATCACGATTGCTGTCATGATTACTCCGTAATCCGGAGAATAACCAGCACCCAGATTTGAGATCAACAGTGGAATCGTTTGTTGGTCAGGTGTTTGCAATACAATGAGTGGCCACAGATAGTTGTTCCAGCTACTCATGAATGTAATGATTGCTGCCGCTGCATATGTTGTTTTCATGGTTGGCATATAGATCTTCAAGAAGATGCCGAGTTCACTCAAACCATCAATACGTCCAGCTTCTAGCAAGTCTTTCGGGAACATTTTGGTGTTCTGACGGAAGAAAAAGATCAGGAACGCTGTTGCGATGGTTGGCAGGATCACTGCTGCCATCGTGTTGATTCCGATAACCGGTGCAACTCCCGAGATTGTTGCGAACATACGATACAGTGGTACCATAATCGCTGCAAACGGGATCATCATCGATAACAACAGGATATTAAACACAATGTCACGAGACTTCGTCCGATATACCTCGAAACCATAACCTGCCATGGAACCAATAAACAGTGCCAAGAGAGTGGAGACTACAGAGATAATCGCCGAGTTTCCGAGAGCCTGTACCAGATTTGTCGAATCAATCAGTTTGTTGAAGTTATCAATGAAAGCTGAACCCGGTAACAATCTGCCTTTCGTTACATCGACAGATGCATTCGTTGAACTGACCAGCATCCAGAAGAAAGGGAAAATGGATACAAAGGCGACGATGGATAGGAACACATACGTGAAAATCCGTTTTGCTTTAGCTTTAGCCATTTTTATTATCACCTGCCACTTTAAACTGGATGATGGACAATACAATAATCAAGATTACGATGGAATACGACACTGTTGCTGCATAACCGAAGTCCGGTGAATATTTGAACGAAAGGTTGTAGATGTATTGTGAAATCGACATGGTCGCATTACCTGGACCACCTTTGGTAATATTCATGATCTCATCGAAGATTTGCAATGTACCAATCGTTGATGTGATGGACGTGAAAAGGATAATCGGTTTAAGCAAAGGTACAGTGATTTTGAAGAATTGTGTAAAAGCATTCGCTCCGTCAATTCTTGCAGCTTCATAGATCGATTGATCGATGTTTTGCAGGGATGACAGATAGAAAATCATGTTATATCCGGTCCAACGCCAAGTAACGGCGATTATGATCGTAATTTTAGCCCAGAACGGGTCTGTGATCCATTGAATTGGATCGCCAATAATGTGCAAGCCCATCAGGAATTGATTCACCATTCCATCTGGTGCGAACAAATATTTGAATACAACAGAGTACGCTACCAATGAAGTTACACAAGGCAAGAAAATCGCTGTACGGAAGAAGCTCCGGAAACGTAGTGTGCTGTCATTCAGCAATACGGAAATAAACAAACCAAGAATAATCATTACAGGCACTTGAATAATCAAGTAGATAAAAGTATTCGATAATGCTGTACGGAACGTTGTATCAACTAACAATCTTTTGTAGTTAGAAAGGCCCGAAAATTCAAGATTGGCTCCTACACCAGACTTGAACGATAAGAGCAGCGCTTGAATCATCGGGTAGAAGTAAAATGCAACAATCCCGACAACAGCCAGCAAAACAAAAGCCCATCCAGTCAAATTATTTTTCTTTTGGAGACTGTCTCCTGTATTCATGGCTTTCACAGTATGGCTCCTCTCTCTCCATGGAACATGGGTAGAACCCACGGAGCCTCTCGCCATATCCGGTTCGACTTGCGCCGGACGTGGGAGACGGCTCCGATGTTTCCTAGGGTTCTATAAGTTACCTTGGGTATCTTAGTTTAATTGTGCTTCAGCTTGTTTTTGTGCATCAGCCAGAACGTCATCGATTGATTTACCGTTCAGGAATGCTTGCATTTCTACAACGAGAATATCTTCAATGGCATATGTGTTGATACCATAGTTTACGCTTGGAATTTCTTTCGTCCAATTTGCAAAGTCTGTGAAGATTTTTTGTCCGCCGAAGTACTCGTCTGCTTTGGCATACGCGTCACCATCAACTGCTGGTTTGTACGTACCAATTGCGCCGATGTTGTTCAACAGATCTTGATACAATTGTTTGTCAGAACCAAATGTTTTTGCTACAAAATCAGCTGCTTGATCTGCACCAGGAACGTTGTTCATAACATACCAAGAGCTACCACCCAAGTTGGATGCGTGAACAGAGTTTGATTGACCAGCCATTTTCGGTATTGGAGCTACAGCCCATTTACCGGATTGGGAAGCTTCTTGACGTACAGATGGTGAGAACCAGTTACCTGTAGGAATTGTTGCTACGCTACCGTTATTGGCGTTGGCAACGAATTGACTCCAGTCAGAGTGCAATTTAACAATGTTCGCATCCATCATTGCTTTGTAAGTAATAAACGCTTCTTTCAGAGCAGCATTATTAGCAATGTCAGGTGTTTTACCATCTTCTGCGGAATACCATTTACCTGCAGTTTGGATCATCATACGAATCAAACCAAGGTCATTCGGGTCAAGAGAAAGAAGCTCTTTACCTGTTTTAGCTTTTACGTCTTTACCAATTTGGATGTAGTCATCCCAAGTGATGTCTTGCAGGTCAGCTGCTTTGTAGCCAGCTTGCTCCAGCAGATCTGTTCTGTAGTACAAACCAGCAACGCCGGAGTCAAATGGTACTCCGTATTGTTTGCCATCAAACGCTGTTGGTCCGAGTTTGTAATCTGCAAAATCGGAAGCCGTGATACTGGAAGACAGATCTTTGAACGCATCAGGATATGCATTCAGGAAGCTTTGTGAACGATAGTCTTCAATCAGAACTACGTTTGGAAGACCACTGGCAGTTCCGGAGTTAAGACCTGTGTTCAGTTTCTGAATGATATCAGCTTGAGCGTATTCAATGATGTTAATTTTCACATCAGGATTTGCTTTTTGATATGCTTCTTTTGCTGTTTCCATTGCAGCTACGTTAAAAGCTTTGTCCCAAGCCCAGACCGTGATTTCGTTTGTTTTTTCGTCACCACCACTAGCGGATTTACCTCCGCCACCGGACGAACATGCGGACAACAGCAGTACTGTAACGAGCATCAATACCCACATTTTTTTCAAAACATTCAACTCCCCTTCGACCTCTTTGTGTGTAATTTGTTTGCGTTTTCTGAAAGCGGTTGCTTTCGATGTATTCATCTTATCATTCCCATATCTCCATTCGTTAGTAATAATTTTGTACGGATTTGTCATCTTATTGCCACAATGAAAACCTTTACAGAAACCGTTTGCATTAAATTTGGTTTTTTGTAATTTCTTTTGATTTTGTAATTTCTTGATCTTGAAATAGTACAAAAATGATTTCACCCGCTTTACCTCTGGCACGTAAAAATCCCCCGACTCTGTAGAAAACAGAAGCGAGGGATCTCGATTTTAAGTGTATTTAATCGAATCGGGGTTCGATTCAACTCGTGATTAAAGGCAGTGTAACAGTGACTCTCGTTCCTTCCCCAACCGTACTCATAATGGTGACCCCATAAGGTGAACCATATAATAACTCAATACGGTCATGGACATTGCGAATACCGATCCCACTGAATAGTTGACGATTGTTCTTTGGATTGGGCAACGTTTCTCCCATGACAAGTCCTTCAATTCCATCCCCGTTGTCCATAATCTCACAGATGAGTGATTCTCCCGCTCTGGAAACCATGACATGAATCGTACCCGTTTCTTTCTTGATGAATCCATGGAAAAATGCATTCTCGATAAACGGCTGGATCACCAGTTTGGGTACATGATAGTGTGTACAATCCGGAGCCACGTAGAAAGCTGCTTTAATCCGGCCACCATATCTGACGTGATTAATGAAGACATAATTTTTCAAATTCTCGATTTCTTGTTCCACTGTAACAGTCTGACTCACATCACTGATCGTATTTTGCAGCAATCCAATTAATGCATTAATCGTCTCCGCAGCCCTGTCTTTGTTGCCTTGTTGCACCAGAACTTTGACAGATGCAAGTGTATTGTACAAGAAGTGAGGATTAATCTGACTCTGTAATGCCGCAAGCTCTGCATTCCGTTGTTCATGCTGTGTCTGTACTAACTGATCCACATAATCATGCAGTTCATCAAGCATGTAATTGTAAGCATGACCAAGCTGCCTGCTCTCGTAGCTTCCGCTCACCGGAATATAGTTGTCCAGATCACTTTTTGTAATGTTGGACATCTGCTTCACAAGTCTGCGCAGTGACTTGGTAATCTGGCTGGTGATGAGAAACACGAGGATGAGTGCCCCCACAACGATAGCAGCACAGATCAGGGCAACCGTCTTCATGTCGATAAGTTGACCCATCGCCAGATCCTTATCCACTACATTGACAATATAAAACCGATAGAACGGTAAATACTCGGATAACACAACGCTATCCTGATCCATCACACGAGCATTAATACTTCTCGGAGAGTTGTTGTTCATATCCCGGGCATACGATAGCAAATCCAGCTGAGTTGTTCCGATCCAGTCTTCACGATTCGATGATACAATCTCACCTTTTTCATTCATAATGACCACATCATTGCCACGACTTGTAAAACTGCTGTAAAATTGCCGGAATATGTCTTCTCTCATCGTGACATAAAGCGTACCGTATATCCGGCTGCGTGTTCGGTCCGTCAACGCTTTCGTCGCAGAGATCATCTGCTGACTCCCAAGCGTTGCCTCGTTTTGGTAAACATCAAAGATAAGACGACTCGGCGTCTCAGCGGCTTCCATCGTAATTGGCTCCTGCTTCAATTCATCCACGGACAACTGAAGGTGAGCACGATTCGTGGAATAGCTCCGTCCATTAATCCCGATAATTGTTATCCCGACTTCGTAGGATTCTGTGATGGATTGAATTCGATCCATCGTTTCCCTCATATTATAGAAGGATTTGGCCATCGTGAGGGAATCGGCATCTCCTTCGGACAGGAATCCTCGGATCGATCCACTCTGCGTCACATTATTCGATACGGCAGCAATGGCCTCATTAAAGGATTCAAAATTTGTTTTGATCTGATTAAGCACCTTGGAGTTGGTGATACTGAACGTCTCAGTAAACAGATTGGTTGACATGTGAATGGTCGTCCATAAGATGAGTACAGAAACGAGGACAATACTGACCACCATAACCAGAAACAACTTGGGAAACAATCCGAGACGAGATAATTGGTTCATCCATTTCTTCATGATCTTATCCTTCTGACTTTATGCCCAGAATTTGCGCCGGTATCGGCTTGGTGATAATCCGGTGAATTTTTTGAATACTTTGCAAAAGTAACTATGATCGGAATAGCCTACCATACTGCTAATCTCAGAGATCGTTACATCATCGGATCGGAGCAATTCCTCGGCTTTTTCAATCCGAATTTTATTTAAGTATTCATTAAATCCTTCTTTTTTGTGAGATGAGAAATAACTGGATAAATACGATGGATTAAAATGAAAATGCTTGGCTACTTCAGCAAGCCCGAGCGGCTGATCAAAGTGCTCATGCATGTAATCCAGCAGCATCTTCATGTTGGGATCACTTCGTTTTCCACCCGCACCAACGGTACACTCCTGAACTTCCGTCATGAATTGGTCAAGCACAGTCATGACTTCGTCCAGACTCGAAGCGCCGTCCACATTTTTAAAATACGTATATTTGCTCTCTTCCAGCCCGGCAGACTGAACATCCATATCCGCGAGGGTAATAGTCACGTTGAAGATCAAGTTACCGAGAAATGATTTGATCTCAAACACGTCGGCAATATAATCCCGTCCAAGTGTTTTTGCATGATCCTGTAAATACTCCCTTGCCGCTTCGACCCGGTTACGCTTCACATGCTGCAAAAACATATTCACATTAAACTGGTAACCTGCGGGATGCATTGGAGGCAGTTCACCATACACCAGGATTGGTCGATTCTTATAATAGAAGCGATATTCAATCAGCTTAATCAGGCGTTCCCGGTAAACAACACCCATCTGTTCAAATGAAGTAAAGCTTTCACTAAGCACCCAACCAGGACTGTCTTCTCCTGTTGCATTTTCACTGGCCAACTGTCTGATCCGTTCAAGCATCCATTCATCTCTCGCAGGATCGACATTAAGAAGCATCACAGGTAATGTACCCTCTGCGGGAACCATTGCACATTCTACTTCAGGCAGATCACAGCGGAGCTTGGACTCAATCTGCTCCTGATCCATCTTCAGTGGATTCCCTCCAGCACCCACGGGTTTATACACAAGCAAGCGAAAGGATTCATACGGAAAGGTATCTCGAATGATCGGCATTTCGCTATCTTCATCCAGTGTAAATCCGGACAGCATCTTCTCCATCAGTTGCCCAAGTCTCCAGCCATCGTGCGACGGCTCGAACTGTAGCTCCGGAATTTTACCCGCTGTTCGTTGAAGGACCTGCAATAATTCATTTGTATCCAGCTTGGGTTTCAGTATATAATCGGCTGCCCCGTGCTGAAGCGTTGAACGTACATACTCGAATTCACTGAAGCTGCTAAGTACAATAACTTCAATCTGCGGATTACTGGCTTTTAGTGTACGGACAAACGTTTCCCCATCCATGACAGGCATGACAATGTCGGTGATCACAATATCCGGTTTTAACAGGTTCACCTGCTGTAATCCTTCTTCACCGTTGGAAGCTTCACCCACAATGATAAATCCTTCCGCTTCCCAGTTCATATGGTGCTTTATGCCCTGTCTTACCAGAAACTCATCGTCAACAATCAGCACCTTGCACAACCGGTTCATGATCGCGACCCCCTTGTCTAATCTTTCCTCTATATCTGTACAGGCTATACCAACTATTATATATCGGTTATAAACACTTTCCAGTGTTAGCGGTTACATTAATTCTAAATTAATTGTACATCTTTTTATATCCTAAAACGATCCTTTAAGCAATGGTAACTATCTATAGTTTACACTATATTTCGACAAAATAAGAAGCCCCGACTCGCCATTTGATCATCTGGCGAATCAGGACCCCTATTTCAATCCTTTATTTCGTTAAATCACTCACTTATGGTTCAATTCCCCATTGGAGACTTCCCGCGATATAACCAGTGACTTTGGACCAGTCCGTATAGGAAGTCTGACTACCTGCAAAAGAATAATCATCCGTTTGCGTATAGTTGGTCCAATTGTTCTTGGAGATGCGCGTATGGATTTCTGTGCTTTGTCCTGCATTCAGAGTTCCAGCGGAAGCTGTGAATCCAATCTCAAGCACGTGGTCAGCACCTGTCCGAACTGGATTGAGTGCACTGAACGTGCCTGTTACATTCGCACTGCCAGCAGTCGCCCAGTCAGCGAAGAAGTTCTGAGGCTGTTCACCGTTTATCGTGTAATAGTATCTGATTTTCACATCAGACAGATTCAAGGCTGTAGTATCTGTGTTTGTCAGTTTGAATTTGGGACTAATCGAGCTGCCCGTCGCTGAAGTGTTACTGTTAAACATCTCAATGCGTATGGTTCCAACAGGTGCAGCTGTCGTGTCTTTAATGAGCAGATTCAAGGTCGCAGGAGCGCCTGCGCTGAATTGAAAGGTTAGCGTCGCTGCGCCATTTGGCAGTGAAGCCAGGTAGTTTTTACTTAATACGACCTCATTGCCTGTCAACGTGTAATCTGTACCTGAAACCAGCGTTGCATTCCCGTTGCGAATGGATGCTAGTGTATTCCCGTTAAGTGTTAACGTGACTGGAATATTAACCTGATTCCCTGCTTTGCGATCAAATTCGGCTGTAACCGGTGTAATCGCAGAGTTGGTCACTGGTGTACCCCCGCCGTCTCCTCCGCCATTGTTACCTCCAACACGGTCAGCATACAAAATTCCGCGGCCATTTGTTCCGAGATATACTCTTCCATACAGACGCGGATCACCCGTAATTGTGGTTACACGAGCATACTGATGCTGATCATCATTGATACGAACCCAATTGGCGCCACCGTCATCGGAGCGGAAGAATCCACGTGTTCCATCGATCTGCGCAACCGTGTATAACGCAACAACGCTCTGCCCCGGGGCGGCTTTACCAAATCCGATACTGTCTGCTTCCTCTACATTGGCAAGCTTTGTGAATGTCGCTCCTGAATCCGTGGAATGCCATAATCCGTAAGGACCTTCTTCCTCACTACCACCTGCAAACCAGAGTTCACCTTCAACACCTGGAACGGCATCCAGATCGGCATTTCCTTCCATCGGAAGTCCGGTCGCAGATGTTGCCGTGAAAGTAGCACCACCATTCACACTCACATAGATTTTACCCGCTGCAAATCCATAAAATTTGTTTGGATTGACACGATCCGAAATCACTTTTGCCTGTGCAGGTATGCCCGTACTTGCCGTCCATGAATTGCCGTCAGTCGAATAATGTACGCCTTTATCTGATGTGCTCCATACGAGTCGGTTACCATTCGCAGAGATGGCTACGGTCCCCCCTCCGGTTGTGCCGGCAGGTTCTGCATTGGCCTTATACCACGTAGTGCCTCCGTCACTGGACAAACCAATGGATTTTGCATTTGGATCAGCAGCATAATCTGCTTTACCTACGCGAACCATCGTATTTGGACTTAACTCTGCAAAATCCAGACTTTCTGTGGAAGGATAGTTCGGGCTCGTAAATATGGTAGCTGGAGCCTGGTCCAGATTGTTATGACGGAATCCGGAGACATCTCCCAATCCGCTTATCAAATGTGCACCACTTGGCGGGCTGACCAGATCCAGCACGGCAATCTCCTCAACCCCCTTCGCCATCACTGAAATATTGATTTTTTCATCATCATCCCAGTCTGTCAGGTTCTTCGTTCCATAGATCGTAGCACCCGTTCCATACATCATGCGATCCGAATCAAACGGATCAATCTCCAGATCACCGATCATCCAGCCCAGTTTTGGGGTTGTTTCGGGTGGGGCAGGATTGGTGCCAAATGTGAGCCATGGCGCTGCCGAAATATCCTGTGTATAACGTAACTTCCGATTCGGATATCCTTCAAATTCCCATATGCGTGTCCAAGTCGCTCCGCCATCTGTACTGCGGAACAAGGTGGCATCCGGCCACCAGGAATTTAATGTCGCAACCATCAATGTACCGGGATTCTGTGCATCAACAGCCAATCCGCCATATCCAAAATAATTATCCGTGCTGCTGCTTGGAACAGGGCTGATGTTGGTCCAGACACCTGTCGACGTATTCAGTTTCCACACGTCACCTTTTGCCCCATCATAGGGTCCAACACCATCGCTGTACGTAATATAGAGGCTTCCGTCTGAATCAAACACACCATGATGCGGAATATAACCTGTAGGTTGACCAGCAACAGCTGACCAGGTCAGGCCGCCATTTGTGCTGCGATATACGCTTTGAGCTTTATCTGCAACACCCACATAGATTGTCTGGGTTGCTTGCCCTGCCGAACCTGTTGTTTTGTCAAATGTAATCCATGCCAGACCTACGATGTCACTGGTATATTCATTCGAAGGGTCTTGCACATAATTTCCCGGATTCGGGAAGCTTGTGACTTCGTTCCAGGTCACACCGTAATCGGTACTTTTCCATAGCCCATGACCACTTCGTGCACCGAAATACAGAATACTGTTATCATTTGGGTCCACGGTCAGGCGTTCTCCCATTGAACGTCCTGGCATGTTGCCGCCCACTTTGAACGGAAGTGTTGTGGTTTGCCATGTATCTCCCCGGTCCGTAGAGCGCAAGATGGAGCCATTATTTTGGTCCCACGAATTCGTATACGTCCCAACTGCCATATACACCCGATCGGGATCAACCGAGTCCGTAGCCAGTGCGTCCACACCATTCTTGTTCCAGTCATCCCAGCCGACAAAATCCGTTAAGGGTATCCACCTCTCGTCTGCCCCATTCCAGCGATAGGCTCCCCCGATATCTGTACGGGCATAGATCAGATCCTTTTCCGACTCGTTGAAAATAATGCCCGGTACAAACCCGCCTCCTGCACCCGTCACCACATTTTTCCACTCATAGGCTTCACTTGGTGCCGCCGCTGTTGTTCCAGCAAGTCCTCCCAGTGAGGCGGTTACTACAGCAACCGTCAAGCTCATCATTCGCAATTTCCCCATAAACGTTCTCATATCAACTTATCCTCCTCTTCTACTTCGTTACTGCATTTCGGTCTATCCCCGCTGTCTCATCGTGCTGATGATGGCGTGCCAGACGAATCAATGCATCCCTTGATACAAGAAGCCTCACCCCCTTCCAGTCATATTGTTAAGCGCTTACATAATTGTTCTTGATTCGCGGTTATCTGGATAATACTTTCAATAAATAACATTCGCTGGCAATCTCCAAACCCCTCTGTCGAAATTCCGATTTTTGTAAAATATTTTCAGTGTTTAAACTGGTTTATACAACAAAAAAAGATGCTGTTAGAACAGCACCTTTCGACATTTTATATAAGAGTAAAAAATGGAATCGTTTCTTTCCTGGCAAACCAGGCAGAGGTTCACTAAGGTTCACTACATAATTGGCACCTGTTTATTGCTGGCTACCATAAGCGTGAGTCTCCTGCCCTTTAACGCCCGGTCTGATGACAAAAAGTGAGCCCGCATCCGGTGTCTCTTTTAGACGTTCTTCCTTAATCCCTATACGTGCTGTTGTAATGTATAACTCTTCGAGATCCGGTCCACCAAAACAGCAGGATGTTACCTGATCTGCCGGCACCTCGATCTGTTGCAACAATTCTGATGTATGCGGGTTCCAACGAGTGACTCTTCCACCGCCCCAGTGTGCAACCCACAGCATGCCCTCACCATCAACCGTCATCCCATCCGGAAAACCGAATTCCTCCGGTATGTGAATGATACTTGTACGATTTTGTATCGTACCTGCCGTCAGATCAAAATCAAACCGGTCAATAGAACGTGTCGGGGTATCAATGTAATACATGGTCTGCCGATCCGGACTCCAGCCCAGACCGTTGGATGTAGACACACCTTGTACCATTGTGCGAACGGGTTGCCCTTGCTCCAAACAATACAATGATCCGGCTTTGCTCTCATTATTCATGCTCATCGTGCCTGCCCAGAAGCGGCCCTTCGCATCACATTTTCCATCATTAAAACGATTGGTATCCTTACCTTGTTCAGGGTCCTCAATGGCTTGCAGCTCACCCGTAAGCAAGTGATACGTATGGAATCCACTGCGTAAAGCAACCACAACTTCATCACCACGATAGGGAACAACAGCCCCGACATGTTCACCGACATCATAAGTCTGATCCTGCCCTGTAGCTGGATCATACACATGCACCTTGAAGCTTTCAATATCTACCCACAACAATCGATTGTTCTCCGCATCCCAGCTTGGACCTTCCCCCAGTAATGCCGGGGTTTGTACTGCTACAGTTACGTCGCTCATGCCCTCACGTCCTTATTCAGATTTGACGCCGCCTGACCATTCGAATCCGATGGCATCCAAGAATGCTTTGGACAATACCATATGGCCCGTTGCATCCGGATGTACCCGGTCATAAGTCAGCACAGACGTATAGAAATGATCCCAAAATGGAGCAAATGCAGCCTGTGTATCCACATACACCGCATCATACTCACTCGCTACCCTGCGTACCGCTTCTCCGTAGATATCCATCGTTGCCCGCATCGGGTCTTCCGGATTGGCCTCAAGATAATAAGGTGTCATCAGTACCAGACCTTTCAGGTTGGGACGAACCGAAGCCACCAGTTCACGCAATGTGGATTCGTATTCTTCAAGAAACACATGTGAGTCTGTTGACAATGGGTTGTCGAACTGACGCCATACATCATTAATGCCGATCATGATCGTCAGCCAGTCCGGTTTAAGGTCAAGCACATCACGATCCCAACGCTGTTTCAGATCACGAATCGTATTTCCACCATTACCCACATTCTGGACACGCAACATCAATTCCGGATAGATGGACCGCAAGAGGGCATAGACTTGCGCTACGTAACCATGGCCCAGACCTGAACTGCCTTCGCCTACAGGATGTTCCCGACCACAATCTGTAATCGAATCCCCGATAAACAGAAGCTTGTCATTTTTTTGCAATTTCATCGTTATTTTCTCCTTCGCTCCAAGGCGCTAATATAAGAATAATTGATTAATCAGACCGTTAAGTTGTTATCCAATCAGTGATTACCAGCCTTGATTCTTGAGCCATGTGAGACACAGATCTGACCATACCCGAACCGCGTGGTTGTCCTCAGCCAATCCAAGTCCATGTGACCCTTTCTCAAAAACGTGCAAGTCATAGGGGATGCCATGCGCACCCAATGCAAGTGCGTAACGCAAGCTATTCTCTACAGGCACTGCCTGGTCATCGCTGGTATGCCAGATGAACGCTTCAGGAGCATCCGCTCTTACCTGCTTCTCCGCACTGAAAGCCTTGATCTGCTCGGCAGAGGCGTCCGACCCAAGCAAATTCTCACGGGAACCGGCATGTCCATAGGA
Source organism: Paenibacillus sp. FSL H8-0283 (assembly GCF_045040675.1). Taxonomy (NCBI): domain Bacteria; kingdom Bacillati; phylum Bacillota; class Bacilli; order Caryophanales; family Paenibacillaceae; genus Paenibacillus; species Paenibacillus sp. FSL H8-0283. The sequence goes on along the minus strand of NZ_CP150295.1, from coordinate 2,466,906 downwards.
CTCCATCGTAATGACCGGATAACAGAGAATAACTCGGTCCGGACGTGAACTCTGGCGTTCGATGAGGTCCTCATGATCCGGTTGTCCCTCGTCATACAGCGTTCCCAGTGTTGCTGTGAGATGTCCGCCTGCGGAGAAACCAAGTACTGCAATCTTGGCAGGGTTGATGCCATACTGCTCAGCATGAGCACGAACATAACGTATGGCACGCTGACCATCTGTTATCGGTGCAGGATGCTGGTGAGGCGCCACCCGATAATTCAGGACAAATGCACTTATACCTGCACGTTTCAACAATTCCGCTATTGGAGCACCTTCATGATCAGCCAAAAATCCATAGCCGCCCCCTGGACATACAATGACAGCGCTCTCGGAACCGGGCTGAATAAATGGAATCAAATGTGGCATCTCGTCTTCATGACCCTGGGCTGCATAAGGTGCAGCATGATCCCATAAGGGTATAGTTGTTGTCATCTTCAATCATCCTCTCCAAGTAGAACGGATACATGGGTCCGTTTAAACGTTTTCGAATCTCAGGAATCGATACCATCATAACGGTAATGACCCTAACGCATCAATACCTTCCTGGCATCACTTTTTGATCATTTGGGTACATGTTAGTACAAATTACGGAACTGTTCAGGAGTCACCCCCTCAATCCTGCGAAAAGTTGCTACAAAATGGCTAGCATCTCGAAACCCTACCCTAATCGCAGTCTCCCTAATCGTCAGGGCGGTATCCCCTGTCATGATTTCCTTGGCTTTGCGAATGCGCAGCAAAATGAAATAACTGTAGGCTGTCATGCCAAAGGACTGCTTGAACAAGGTGTTCAGATGTCTGGATGAGATCCCCGTGACGTCAGCCATATGTTCGAGACCAATCTCAGGATTCGCATAATGCTGTTCCATGAATGCAATGAGCGGAGCGAGTCTCTCCACGGCATGAGAGATCGAAGAGCGATTGCCGGTCATGCCATGTTTTTTGAGCAAAATCAGAAATCGATATATATCCGCTGACGCCTCGAGTCCCGACAAATCCTGATCACTTCTGATCGAATCCAGCACTTCCTGGCCGTAATCATTGAACGAACTGCTCTGCTCCCACTGATGCAATGCTGCTTCACCCAGACTAAGTGACTCCAAGATTGCCGGACACTGGGAACCGCCAAATGTAATATAGAATGTCTCCCACTCTCCTTGGGCGCGCACATATTCATGCGGTTCATTTGGCGGCAGCAAAATACCTGATGCTTCCCCCAGTACGACCGTGGACCCGGCAAACTTGAATTCTCCGGCTCCCTTTACTGTCTGAAGCCAATGGTAACAGGGATACCCCACAGGTCTGGACACCTTCTCCTGATTGCCGTTATAACCTAGGCTCTCAATATAAAGGGGCAACGGCTGATCACGTGACGTCATGAAATATCGTTGATGTCGGGGGGAGATAAACATGGGATGCCTCCTTGGGTATAAGTTGAAGTAAACTTCCGTATTCTTATATGAGTCATTACTTTTATTATATTTTAAAAGTCATATGTATCATATAGTATAGGATTATTCTTATACAAGAGGTGAACACATTGATTAGTAACAAACTGCCCAAAATGTTCTACGGGGGCGATTATAACCCGGAACAGTGGGATCACGAAACCCACCTTGAAGACCTGCGCATGTTCCAATTGGCAGGCATTGATATTGCCACAATCAACGTATTTTCATGGGCACTGATTCAGCCTGATGAAGTTACTTACCGTTTTGAAGAACTCGACCAACTAATTAATCGTTTATATGAAAATGGTGTCTATATATGCCTTGCAACAAGCACTGCTGCCCATCCGGCTTGGATGGCAAAGAAATATCCAGACGTGCTTCGTGTTGATGCCGATGGACGCAAACGCAAATTCGGTGGGCGCCATAATTCCTGTCCCAACAGCCCGACCTATCGCAAATACGCTGAGAAGATTGCAGATAAACTGGCCGAACGATACCAGGATCACCCCGCGGTTCTCGTATGGCACATCTCCAACGAATATGGCGGTGAGTGCTACTGTGACAACTGTGAGAAAGCGTTCCGCGTGTATCTGAAAGAACGCTATCAGACTCTGGAACAGGTCAACAAAGCATGGAACACGAATTTCTGGGGGCATACCTTCTACGATTGGGACGAGATTGTATTACCGAGTAACCTGAGCGAACATTGGGGTAACAACAATTCAACGTTCCAGGGAATCTCGCTGGACTACTCCCGCTTCAACTCCGACAGCATGCTGGATTGTTATCTGTTGGAATACGATGCAATCAAAAAACATATTCCGGACTCCGTCGTTACTACCAATCTGATGGGATTTTTCAAGCAATTGGACTATTTCAAATGGGCAAAATATTTGGATATCGTCTCCTGGGACAGTTATCCTGGTCTCGCCACTCCTGTCAGCTTCACGGCAATGGCTCATGACCTTATGCGCGGATTGAAGGATGGTCAACCGTTCATGCTGATGGAGCAAACACCAAGTCAGCAGAACTGGCAGCCATACAACTCTCTGAAACGTCCAGGTGTCATGCGTCTGTGGAGTTATCAATCTGTTGCGCACGGAGCCGATACCATCATGTTCTTCCAGCTTCGTCGCTCCATCGGTGCCTGTGAGAAGTATCACGGTGCAGTTATTGAGCATGCTGGGCATGAGAATACACGTGTATTCCGCGAAGTCGCTGAGCTGGGCAAGGAATTGCAGATCCTTGGAGATACCACGCTGGATGCATCTGTTGAATCCAAAGTAGCCATTGTGTTCGACTGGGATAACTGGTGGGCCATCGAAAAATCAAGCGGACCTACGGTTGCCCTGAACTATGTGGATCAGATCCATAAATACTACGCAGCCTTCTTCCGCCGCAACATACAAGTAGATATCATCAGTGTGGATACGGATATGAGCAAATACGACATTGTCCTTGCCCCTGTTCTTTACATGGTTAAACCAGGGTTTGCCGCCAAACTGGAGAAGTATGTTGAAGCAGGTGGAACATTCCTGACGACCTTCTTCAGCGGCATTGTCAACGAGAACGATCTCGTGACCACAGGTGGATATCCGGGAGAACTTCGTAAACTGCTCGGAATCTGGGTGGAAGAGATTGATGCTCTGCTACCTGAGCAAAAGAACCGCATTGTCCTCAAAGAAACCTACGGTGATCTTCAAGGAGAGTATGGCTGCGGCATGCTGTGTGACCTGCTGCACAGTGAAGGAGCCGAAGTCATCGCGGAGTATGGAGACGACTTTTATAAAGGCATGCCTGTTGTGACACGTAATACCTTTGGCCAAGGTGAAGCCTGGTACGTTGCATCCGATCCGGATGAGCGCTTCCTGGACGGTTTGCTGGGACAGCTCGCAGCAGCCAAGAAAGTAAAGTCTTTGCTTGAGACACCAGAAGGTGTTGAAGTAAGCGCACGAACCAAAGACGGCAAACCCTACCTGTTTGTCATGAACCATAACGCAACCACACAATCCTATGATCTGGGAACAGCTAAGGCACATGATCTGCTCACCAATCGTGAGCTTTCGGGAAGTGTTGATATTGAAGCCCGTGGAGTGCAACTGCTCGAAATGAAATAAGCGATTTCGCTTAATTGAAATCATTCGGAATAATATAATGTGATAGAAATTCCCGCGATACAAAGTGTCACATATTCATTCCTTTTATACTTGTTATTGTCTTCAGCGAGGATATTGGTATAGATTTCAGACCTTTATCGTCTTCTGTAAGCCAAAAGCTGCTACTTCCCGTATCCGTCTACACCGGATACGGGTTTTTGGCATGATCTGTGGTCTTTTTGATAGAAGGAAATATCAGTATGCAAAGCGAATTGGACGAGAAACACATTTTAACAACGCCTGCCGGAACATGCTTGTGAATCCTGATGCTGATCCATTATAAAATAATGAACAGTTGAAAAATTGGTGACACTCATGATGTCACTTATTCGTTGTTACAATTGAAATATAACTACGACATCAACTTCCGGCGGCGCAGATCGAAACGGAGTGGCTGACATGAACAGAACAAATCGGCTTGCTGCCATTGTAATGGCATTACAGCATGGTCACGAAACGGCACACTCATTAGGTGAGAAATTTGAGGTTTCCCGTCGCACGATTCTTCGGGATATTCAATCCCTCTCCGAGATGAATGTGCCCATTATTGCCATTTCCGGTCCGGGAGGCGGTTTCAGTCTTATGGAGGGTTACGTATTACCCCCATTACAGCTGGACCCGGTAGAAGCAGCGACGCTCTTATTCGCTCTTGAAGGTCTAAGTCGCTACGCCGACACACCCTTTCATGAGAAACGCTGGACCCTGATGAACAAAGTTAAGGCTATCATTCCGGATGATATTATGTCGCGAATTGATCCCATGCTCAAACAACTGCATCATCATATTCCAGACCGCAATTACATTCTTCCTCATCTGGACGCACTGCTGGCATGTATACCCGAACACGGGTGGCTTAGTGTGCTGTATCGCTCCGCATCACGTCAGCGTTGGTTGCATATCTGTCCCACACGGGTATATGCTTCCTCTGGCTTCTGGTACTGTGAAGCATATTCCCTCGAACATGTTGAACAACGTCTGTTCCGGGTTGACCGAATTATCGAAGTCAAAGCGATCGAACCACAGGATGCACAGATGCTTAATGAACAGGCAGAGCAACAGCAGAGTAAGCCGATCCCTCCAGAACAGCCGCCAATCCTGGTTAAGGTACAACTGAGTTATCGGGGAATGATTGAAGCTGAACAGGACGAGCATATTGGTGAAAAGATGACTGAAATTGCCCCGGATCTCTGGGAATTATCATTCCTTTGTCCACCAGGGGAATGGGGCTGGGCCGTACGATTCTTTTACCGATTAGGAGGTGAAGCCGAAGTGATTGAACCTCTCCAACTTCGCAGTGAGATTCGTCAGCATGCCGAGGAAGTGAGCCGGAGATACCTTGCTTCAACCAAGTCGTAGCTTGACTACACACAAAAAGGAGCCTACTGATATCATGACATATGAAGCCGTTATAACGTACGAAGAAGCAGTACAGCGTATCCAGTCTATAGGGCTGCTGCCTCTGGCACCACTATTTGCCGATTATCCTTCTCTGTCATCGCTAACCCCCAAAGAACATTGGCACAAGGATGATGAATTCGATCCTTGGTTATGGCGTTCACGCCTGGCTGAAGAGGGCATTGCTGCATATGGAAAATTTGTCAAAAAGAAAGCGCTTCTTGTCTCATCTGAATACTTCCCTTGGGTACACCGACTGCTTGCCGATTCCAGAACTATCAAGGAACAGTATGAAGCGGGTCTACTCTCCCGTGAAGCGTTCAAACTCCATGCGTTAGTTGCAGAACAAGAAGGCATCGATGGACGTGCCTTGCGATCACAAGCCGGTTTCGGGGCAAAAGAGGACAAAAAAACATTTGACCGTGGACTTCTGGACCTTCAGGGCTGTGCAGCCATTGTGATCAGTGGCACCAAAGAAAAAGAAGGGCTCGCAGAAGGCAAAGTCGCCTGGAACAGCTCCGCATACGAGACTGCTGGTCACTGGATGGAACGTCACGGCATTAAGCCATATGAAGGCAGCATAGAAGAGGCACGTGAACTATTGATTGTGCAACTACAACAACATGCTTCACCTGCAGCATTATCAAGCATCTCCAAAGCGCTTGGCATCCGTGGAATCTAAATAAAGCCAATCCCGGTTGTAGTGCAAATTTCAACCGGAATTGGCTGTGGTTCACCATATAATGTAACCCAGACGATCAACAGCCCCCATCGACAATGGATTTAGAGAATTACGCCATCCTTGAATATGGCAATCTCCCGGAATCCATGCTGCTCACTGAGTGTGTGTGACCGTCCTGAAGCAATGTCAATCAGCTGGCTGAACAGCTGCACTTTCACCTCATCCATCGTCTGCCCCTCCAACAGCTGGCCTGCGTTGAAGTCAATCCAGTGTTTTTTGCGATTCGCCAGATCGGATTGGGTCGCAATCTTGACGGTAGGTACCGGACCTCCGAAGGGAGTCCCCCGCCCTGTTGTGAAGAGCACAATATGTGCACCCGCCGCAGACAGTGCCGTTACAGATACCAGGTCATTACCCGGTGCTTCTACAATGTTCAGACCGGTTTGAGTTACACGTTTGCCATAACGTAGAACGTCGACTACGGAAGAACGTCCTCCCTTTTGCGTACATCCAAGTGACTTTTCCTCTAGCGTTGTGATGCCACCAGCCTTATTCCCAGGTGAAGGATTCTCATAGATGTTCTGGCCATGGTTCACAAAATATTGCTTGAAGCCGTTCACGAGGTCCACCAAATCGTGAAACACCTGCTCATTGGCAGCCCGGTTCATTAAGATCGTCTCCGCACCAAACATCTCCGGAACTTCCGTCAGAATAGCCGTACCCCCGGCAGCAACCAGCATATCAGCAACTGCACCGACCAGTGGATTGGCTGTAATGCCGGATAAACCATCGGAACCGCCACACTTCAACCCAATTTTGAGTTTACTGAGCGGAAGCGGCTGCCGTTGTTCATGTTCAACGATCTCCACAAGTTCTTCCATCAGTCGAAGCCCTTCCTCAAGCTCGTCATCCGTTTCCTGTGCTTTGAGAAACCGTACTTTACCGCGGTATTCCGGAGCAATACACTCACGGAATTCATCGACCTGATTGTTCTCACAGCCCAGACCGATGACGAGCACGCCTCCTGCATTCGGATGCTCCACCAAGGAGGCCAGCAACTGTTGTGTATACTTCAGATCATCACCAAGCTGTGAACACCCGAATGGATGCGGAAAGTGAAATACACCATCGACCCGGCTTCCAAACTGGGACTGCCCCATACGTGCCAAAGCTTCACAAACTTTATTAATACATCCAACCGTATTCACAATCCAGATCTCATTACGAATACCTGCGTCACCATTGGGGCGCAAATATCCATCAAATGAGCGCAGATGTTCCGGAGGCATGTCCGTCTGAACCTGCGCGCCCGGCTGATACTCATATTCAAGCAATCCGTGCAGACCTGTCTTCAGGTTGTGACTATGAATCCAGCTTCCCTGCTCAATCTGCTCTTGGGCAATCCCGATGGAGAAACCATACTTCATCACATCATCACCCGGTGCCAGGGTATGCACAGCAATCTTATGCCCTTTGGGCACGTCATCCAGCAAGGTAAAAGAAACACCGTCTGGCAGGGTAATGCATTCTCCTTTCGCATAATCCCGAAGCGCTATAATGACATCATCCTGTGGTTGAATGGCAATCCAGTCATTGATTGTACTTGTTGTGTTCATTTCCCTTCACCTTCCAACAATCCGATTTCACGAACAAGTGCTGCACGCAGCCCTTCTCTTGCATCCAGATTTTCGCCCCAGATCAAGGTATCCGACAACACAGCCGCTACCCGGTCATCCAGTTGGTTCTGATTCCTGTTAAGCGTGTCATAACCGTCCCAGTGTGCAGCCAAAGCAGCTAGGACATCCGGGTCATCCCGCAGCAGAATGTCCTCTCCATTCAGTCTTTGTGCCTTGTAACCTTCTGGCGTATTTACCGGACGATAGAGACACAATAATCCAGCAAACCCTTGAATTAAACGTTCTGGCCAACTTCCCTGATTTTGCTCGTAAGACAATAGTGTTGGCAGCACACGCACCTTGAATTTTCCGATCGTATTCAAAGCAATATCTTGCAATTTGTGATCAATATATGGGTTAAGGAACCGTTCGAACACTTCTTCTGCATACTGGTCCAGCTGATGATCGGGCATATCCAGAGCAGGTACGATCTCCTGATGCACAGCTTCCCTGATCCATGTGCCAAAATGTGGATCTTCCATCGTTTCTCTCACATGTTGCTTGCCTTGCAGAATGCCTAGAGATGACATTAAGGTATGCGCCCCATTCAAAATACGAACTTTGCGTACCTGAAAAGGCTTCAGATCTTTCACCCAATGTACATTGAGACCTGCCTGCTTGAGAGGAAGTTTTTTGTCCAATGATTCATCACCCTGAATGGCCCAGAAATGATATGGCTCTGCCGTATTAATCAACTGGTCCTCATACCCCCAGCGATTCGTCAGGGAATCGGCTTCCTCCTGGGTCGGCGCACCTGTTACGATTCGATCTACCAGATTGTTCAGGAAGTGATTATGGTTCTCGATCCATGAACGGAAGCCATCCGAATACCCATAATCCTTACTATGACGGAGGACACAACTGCGCAGCACATCACCATTGCCTTCAAGCAGCTCGCATGGCAGATGAATCAAACCTCTGGATGGATCACCATCAAATTTCAAATATCGCTGATGCAGGAAAACCGTTAATTTCCCCGGAAATGATTGGACGGGTTCACCCTCGATATAGTCCGCATACGTATATTTCAATCCTGATTCGGTTGTATTGGAAATAACGAACTCAAGTGAAGGCAGTTCCGCCAAGTTCAGAAAGGCATCCCATTCCTCATACGGATTGATACACTGTGAGAAAATGGAGATCAACTCTGTCCGCTCAACCGGCTTTCCTTGAGACAGCCCACGCGTAATCATCGTATATAATCCATCCTGATCACGAATCTGCTCCAGCTTGGCTTTGCCTCCCGGTCGTGGTTGGGTAACAGCTACACTTCCATGGAATTTGCCTTGTCTGGCACTCTCATGAAGCATCCAGTCTGCAAATCCCCGCAAGAAATTACCTTCTCCAATCTGCAAAACCTTCACGGGACGCTCCATAATCTCCTTGCACTTGCGCTGACCATCGCTCCCCAGTAAATTCAGCTTCAACCTTGGCCGTTTCGTGCTTGCCGACATGGACACTCACCTCATCGATTATTTGTACTGTCGGAATGCAGCTCGAAGGCTCTGCACCCTTTTATTGTAAACGCTTTAAATTCATTGTATCATCAATAAAAGGAAATTAAATTGCTTATATTGCGGTAAATATACTCTCTCATGACCAGGTATAACATCTCGTTGAAGACGATCGTCTGGAAAGGAGTCTTTATGGAACGTTCACCTGTTCGTACGACTATTCAAGCAGAATCCGGTATTCCGTTCCGCCTGGTGTACAGCGATACCAAATCCCCTCAGAACGAATTGCCAGATCACCTTCACGACTGGCATGAAATTATCTATGTATATCGGGGTCAGGGAAGCATCTTTATTGATACGGGACTTGAGAATATGCAAGAAGGAGATCTGTTCATTATACCGGGCAGCACGGTTCACCGAGCCTTGCCGGATGCAGGCAATCCTGTCACATCTTCCGCATTGTTCTTCAGCCCGGGCTTGCTGGCATCGACCGCTGGAGGCGCTGCTTCTTCCTTGCTAAGCCTGTTTGAACGTTGTCGTAAACAACGCGTGTATAAGAGGCATCTGAACACAGAGGAGCAATCACAGGTGGCCGCCCTCATTGATAATATTCAGACCGAATTCCAGCTCGGTCATCATCTAAGCGCACATGCGGCCCTGTTAAGGCTGCAACTGTTGCTCATTTTTCTGGAACGTCTGGAAGCTGCGGGACCTGCGAATCCGGGTAAATCCGCTCCAGGTCCCTCATGGCTCTCTTCTACGATCTCTCATATTGACGATAACCTTCGGAATGGCCTGTCCCTCCCTGAACTGGCGCAGCACGCCTCTGTATCCCCTGCCCATTTCAGTCGTGCCTTCAAACGATACACGGGAATGACTCTAACGGATTACGCATTAGCACGAAGGGTCATTATGGCGAAAGAGCATCTGGTGCAAGGTGATGAGACGATGGCAGCCGTTGCCGATGCTTGCGGGTTCGACAGCCTGCCCCACTTTTACCGTCAATTCAAAAAATTAACCGGTACAACACCCGCAGCATACCGCAGAACCATGAACAGTTCTCGTTAAAATAGAACCAGACTGGAACATAGGTGCCTGGGCCTAATCATATATATCCACATATTCTTCCATATGGAAGATGTGGTATGATAATCTGGATTATTACTTGTTGGAAACATTGCATTCCGTTGTCAGAGGAGCTTAGCATTCCATGTTAAACGAATTGAATCGCAGGAATATTGGTATCTTCGCCCATGTGGATGCGGGGAAAACAACCACCACCGAGCATATGTTATTTGAGAGTGGTGTCGTCCGCAGTCCGGGACGTGTAGATGACGGAACAACAGCCACAGACTCCCTGGACATTGAGAAAGAACGTGGCATATCCGTTCAGGCAGCCATGACCTCTCTGATCTGGAAGAACACCATCATTGACCTCATTGATACGCCTGGTCACATTGATTTTAGCTCCGAAGTAGAGCGAACGCTACGGGTAATGGATGGAGCTATTCTCATTCTGTCGGCAGTAGAAGGCATTCAGTCCCAGAGTGAAGCCATCTGGCATGCCCTTCGTTCACTTCGCATCCCAACCATCATTTATATTAATAAAATGGATCGGATTGGTGCGTCTGCCCCAGCGGTAATGGAGCAGATTTGTTCCACCCTGTCCCCTTTCGCATGCGAAATCCAAACGTATCAGTTCCACGAAGATTCATTTCATGGCATCGACTCGCTATGGAACCCGAATCAAGATTCTCTGTCAGATGGCACACCTTCCATTCCAGGTCTGGTCGAGATACTTGCCGAGCTGGACGAAAAGGTCATGGAAGCCTACATCCAGGAGACTCCGTTATCACAAAGGGATCTGAATGAAGCATTCCTGCGGTATGTGCATCAGGGTGAGATGTTCCCTGTGTGTTATGGGGCTTCCGGCAAAGGAATTGGCGTCACGGCATTGCTGGACACGGTCCTTACATTTCTGCCTCCACCTGCACAACCAGTGGACTCTCCCGTATCCGGCGTTGTGTTCAAAATTGAACGTGACCGTACGATGGGCCGCACGGCATACGTCCGTATGTATGGTGGCAGCTTACACAATCGGGATACCATCCATAATTCGACGCGGGAGCTTGAAGAGAAAGTGACGCAGATTCGCCGTATGGATGGACGGAAATGGGCGGATACCGGTGCCGTTCACGCGGGGCAGATTGCTGCGCTGTATGGACTGAGTGACACACATGTGGGTGACATTATCGGCAATCCTGAAGGTGTACCTCCTCTGCCACAGATGGCTGTGCCTTTGCTGACCGTACAAGTACATGGCAAGGACCCGGCACGTTACCCCGATCTTGTCGCAGCATTGCAAGAGTTGACGGATGAAGACCCCTTACTCGACCTGCAATGGTTGCCGGAGGAACGAGAACTGCATCTCAAGGTCATGGGAACCATTCAGCTTGAGATTTTATCCAGCCTGTTGCTGAGTCGTTTCGGATTGGATGTCGTGTTTGATCCGCCATCCGTCATCTATAAGGAGACACCACGTACAGCCGGAGAAGGTTACATCGCTTATACGATGCCTAAGCCCTGCTGGGCCATCCTTCGCTTCAAGATTGAACCTTTGCCTCGCGGAAGCGGTCTGATCTATGCCTCAACCGTAAGGACAGAAGATCTGCTGTTACGTTATCAGAATGAAGTTGAACGACGAATTCCGGAAGCCTTGTCTCAAGGTATGCTCGGTTGGGAAGTAACCGATCTGCGCATCACGCTGGTGGAAGGGGAACATCATGTCTGGCATACACATCCGCTGGATTTTGTTGTAGCCACACCTATGGGAATCATGGATGGATTGTCGAGAACAGGTACCACGTTGCTGGAACCCCTTCTTCAGTTCCGGCTGACGGTCCCGGAGGAATACGGCGGTAAGGCCCTTAGTGATCTGGTACATATGCGGGCAACCTTCGAAGCCCCCGTCATTGGTAGCGGACGTTGTATCATTGAAGGAGTTATGCCTCTTGCCACCTCAATGGATTATCCGGTGAAACTGCGTTCCGAGACAAGCGGCCGCGGAGTGCTTACGACTTCGTTTGCCGGATACCAAGATTGTCCTGCGGGTGTGAATCATACTTGCAAACGCAGAGGAGTTAACCCGCTGGATCAGTCGAAATATATTTTAAGTGTACGAAACGCGATTACATCATAAATGGAGTTGAACCTGTGCTTATTAAATTTCTTATCTTTGGCCTTTTATGGCGGATTGTAGGTAATCCGTTCATTGCCGTCCTCATTTTACTCGTTATACTGTATTTCCTGGATCGTCGTTACGTTGGGGTGTTCCCAAGCTTCACGAAACCTCTCAAACGTATGCGTAACATCTCACGGCTTCGGCAACAGCTTGCCATGAGTCCTAATGAAGTTTCTTCCAAGCTGGAACTGGCTCGCCTGTTAATTGAGCGCAAGCGTTACAGTGAGGCACATGCGTTATTGCTTGAACTGGAGCGCCCATACGAACAATCGGCTGAGTACTGGGAGGCACTGGGGACAACTGAGCTTCATTTGGGCAACATCGAAAAAGGCGAACGTCATATTTTGCAAGCCCTCGAGATCAACCCCAGAGTCAAGTACGGACGCCCGTACCTAACCCTTGCCGGAGCTTTCAAAGATACGCATGAAGACAAAGCGCTGGATTATGTGCATCAGTTTCAGGAGATTCATTCCTCTTCCAGTGAAGCTTATTATCTGCTCGGCTCGGTTCACCGTTCCCTTGGGCGCAATGCTGATGCAAAACAGGCATACGAGCAATCTTTGAACGTTTATCGTTCGTTACCCAAATACAAAAAACGTCAGGAGCGCCGCTGGGCTGTCCGCAGTTGGTTCCGCAAACGTGGATTGTAATGTCATCCGCTATACACCGTAATCTTCATATATCACTTTTCTAACCAATAAAAGTGCACTGATCTCTGCCCTCGTAAGAGCAGAACCAGTGCACTTTATTCTTAACAACGATATTAATACACCAATATCTCACACAGTCGTTCTTCATGAAGACGCATCCAGTCAATCCGCTGTTTGAGCTTCACAATCTGCTCCACAGCCACTTCCGGCTCATCTGTACCCTCGAACATCCGACTGATGAAATGCATGACCACATCCAGACTACGCAGCAAAATCAATCGAGGTATGGCCAGCAACTCTTCCGGTTTCAGGCTGACCTGTTCCCGAAATCCCCTGATCAGTCCCTCCTGTGCCTGCCACATCCAATCTTCACTCTTGTCCATGGTAAGGAGGTCAGACATCGGAACAGCCAGCTCCATTACCCGCAAATCCCATGTCGCAAATTCAAAATCCAAAATGGCACAGATTTCACCATCCTGCTGATCTACCAATACATTCGAGGCATTCAAGTCCCCATGAACCAATTGATGCGGCAGATGTTCCATTCCCCGCAGGGCTTCAAACAGATCTGGCAGCGCATCTCTCAGTTGCTTCAACTCATTTGCACATGAGGCCAATTGCTCCGGCGGCGATGTGCATAGCTGTAATAATCGTTCTGGTGAACAGAGCGGATACGCATCCTGAATTCGATAGTATGGTGGATACACAGGTTCAAGTGGTATATCCAGCGTAGCCATAACAGAAGACAGGGCCCCCGCCGCTTTACCGAGCCCTATCAAATGATCTGGTGTGTGCCAGATGGGATTGACGCCTTCCCTATAATGAAACAGAGTCACTATTTTGGTAAGACCAGTGAGGGTATCTTTTACAGGAAGGAATGTACCTCCCTCACCAGATAACCGCCTTACAGGTGAAGGTGTATCAAGCTTAAAGTTCGAACGTTGAAGGGCTGCCAGCACCTCGTGTTCAAAGGTGATTTTCATCGGATCATTATGTGTTTCATATTGTCTCATGACGTAATTAGTCCCGTCTACATGGAGCATGTAAGTAGAATTATTCATCCCACCCTTTCCACGCTCGCCTTTCCAGTCCGATGTGAAACCATATAAGGCCAACACTTCGGATATACGCTGCTGCTCTGAAGGATGGAGGGAACCGGAATCGATGTTTTGCACCAAAAATTAACCCCTTTATCTCACAAAATGGAACTGTCTTTTATTTATCTTAAAGGAAGTCCATCGCTTGGTCTAGTTCTGTTCCAAAGTGATCAAGAGAACGGGTAATATCCCGTCCGATTAAGCTGCTCCGCAATGACACGATACCCTCTTGCATTAGGATGTACTCTATCCCAGAACAACAGTTCACGTTCACGACCTTCGAACCTGTCATAGACCTGAGCACACGCATAGTTGCCTGATCCGGCTCCATTCAAAAACGAATTATATTGGCGCACCCAGTATGCAGCTTCCGTCGCTTGTGGATATGGGTTGTACAATCCGATGGATCGGACCATATACTCATGGTTGCCCTTTAACTGCCGAATGTGCCGCATGATCTGAGATACATTACTGCGGGTTTCTCCGAGCACCTGTGTCATTTTGCTGGCATTTGGAATGCCATTACTTGCTTTAAACGTACGAATCAGATCATTCCCGCCAATGGATATGGTAATGATATCCGCTTCACGGAGCGATTGCCGCACTCGGGGATGCGAAGAGATCATCTGCAACATTTCCCCCGACGTCAGTCCATTCACGCCCATATTTTCCATGGATACAAACGTACGAACATTCATTTCTGCCATTCGCCGATATAAAGGAACAAAGCCGGTGCCCAGCAACGCTCCTGTACCTACCGTTAATGAATCTCCTATAGCCACATATCGATATACCATCCCGTCGCCCCTCTCTGCTGTGATTTCTCTGAACAATAATGAACTGCTCTATATCTTATGATGAGTGGCAAGACAAGGCGCGGGATGGTGTCCTTAGGCATGCACCTTTCTTTTGCACAAGATTGTAGTTTTCTTTTAGAAGTAAAAAAAGAAAAAAACCCTGCCGCATAACGCGGCAGAGCCTGATTCATTGCAATGCATTACATGCCTATGGTCCGATCCGAATCAACGGAATCTGATTGTTCCTTGTTCGGGAACGGCCACCAGTTGGCCCGGCCAAACATCTTCACCATCACTGGGACGAAGAATGGCAGGAACAGCAGAGAGTACAAGATCAGTCCGCTAAGGACTACTGTGGCAATCTGCATCATCGAGAGAACACCGGATGGATACATCGCAGCAAATGTACCGCTCAGAATGACTGCGGCAGATAGAATAACGGTGCCCATGTTCTTCATCGCGTACAACATCGCATCCTGTACTTTCATACCTTTGTTCTCATTGAAACGGTCCATCAGGAAGATGCTATAATCCACACCAAGTGCAATCAGCATAACAAATCCGAAGAACGGAGTAACCCAGCTAATGCCTGCGAATCCGAGGATATTAACAAAGATCACTTCGGTTAACGCCATCGATGTGAAATAAGCCAGTAATAAGGAAACAATCAGATACAATGGCATAATGACCGAGCGAAGCAGTACGACCAGAATAATAAATGTGCCTGCCAGCATCAGCATTACAGTACGTGTATAGTCGTTATTCGAGATCTCCTGCAAATCTGCAAACGTGCTGGTAACGCCACCTATGGCGATATCTGCTTTTTCAAGTGTACTGCCTTGTACCGCGCGATGTACTGCCGCCTCAATGTCAGGAACACGATCAATGGCTTCTGTTCCGTATGGATTTTCGGCGAAAATAACATCAATCGTCATCGTTTTCCGATCTTCAGACAGATACGTATCAAATACCTGTGTGAAGTCTTTGCTGTTCAGTGCTTCATCAGGAACGTACCAACCTGCAAGATCGGAATCTGGTGAATTTTGCAATTGCGTCAGGTAGTCCTGCGCTGAATCCAGTCCACCGGATACCTGTTTAATACCATCGACACTTTGATTCAGTCCATCTGTCAGTTGTGTCAGCTGACCACTCAGATCCGAGAAGCCTTGTTGGATTTTCTCCTGACCACCCTGAAGCTGGCCAAGTCCATCCTGAATGGAAGGAATTTCACTAATCACTTTACCCTGACCATCCGCAGCCTGTTTGAGACCGGATTGCAACTGACCGATTCCCGTTACAATCTGGCCCAGGCCATCGGCAAGCGCCTTTTGTCCGGCTGCTGCGGAGGCAAACCCTTCATTGGCCTGATTAATTCCAGCAGCGGCTTCCCCAAGTTTGGTCTTAATCTGACCCAAACCTTGAGCAAGCTGCGCTGTGCCAGAACCTGTTTCTCCAATCGTACCTTTGATACGCTGGTAATCAGCATCTTGCTGCAATTCAGGATAACGCTCTTCAAGTGCTGTGAAGGATTCGGACAGACTGGTTAGAGCTGTTGAAACCCCGTTCAGCTGTTGTTCCAGTTCGCGGGTCCCATCCCCCAGTGCAGCGACCCCTGCTCCCGCCTGACGATAGGCTTCAAGCAACTGATTGTTTGCCTGCGCAAGTTGATCTGCACTCGTTTTGGCTTGCTGAAGTCCGGCTTTCAGATCCCCTGCACCTGCGGAACCATCTCGAATACCTTTTTCAATCTGCCCAAGTCCCTGACTGAGTTGCGTGATACCCGATTGCAACTGGGAGGTTCCTTTGGTAAGTTCACCTGCTCCATCAGCAGCTTCTTTTAACTGTGGTTCATTTTTACTTAGCTGACTGCTGGCTTCACTCAGGCCATCACGGATTTTGTCCAGACCCGTCTTGCCTTCACCCAGTCCATCCGATAATGTTCCCACTTGCTGTGTAACTTCAAAATCTTTAATCTCATCACCCGTAGGTCGTGTCATACTACGGACACCAGAGACTCCGGCTACTTTCTCTACTTCCCGGCTAATTTTCTCGGCAACGGCCATATACTTTGCATTATCCATCTCTTCATCGTTCTGGATGACGATCTGACCCGGCAGTGATTCACCCGGACCGAAGCTGTCAGAGATAATGTTAAATGCTTTTACGGAATCATATTTCTCGCCAATCTCATCGAGACTGTTGAACGACAGTTTGCCATCGTAGGTTGCCAGAAGAGGCACACAGACAGTTGCAACGATGAGCAGCGCAGCCCATGGACGTTTAAGTGAAAAGCGACCAGCTGCACCATAGATCTTGCTCTCGGCATGTTCAAGTGAACCCTTCGACGGCCAGAATAACTTCTTGCCTAACACCGCCATGAAGAATGGTACGATGGTCACTAAGGCAAGCATCATCACTGCAATACCTACAGCTACGGCAACCGCAGAACGGTACAACATAAACTGGGCAAAGCCAATCGCAATGAATCCAACCAGCACAGCTAGTGCTGAGAAGAGTACCGTTTTACCGGCAGTACGATAGGTAGCAATGATGGCATCCCACGTATTCTCATGATGAGCCAGTTCTTCCTTGAACCGACTTATCAACAGGATGCAGTAATCCGTACCAATCCCAAACATGACGGCGACCATAAAGATCTGTGTAAATGTGGATATCGGGAAGTCCATCCCATCCACCAGGAACGCAACAATCTGTTGCGATACAATGTAACTGATCCCCACCGTCAGTAGCGGGACAAACGGAGCTACAAACGAACGGAAGACCAGGAACAGAATGAGTAAAATAAAGACAACGGTAATATATTCCGATTTCTTAAGCCCCTCTTGGGAACTTTCAATGGTGTCCTCATCAATCAGACCTTTACCGGTTATGTAGTGCTCCACATTGACGGACTTCAATGCTTCATTCAGGTCTTCCCGCATTTCCTTGACCGTACGATCTCCCTGATCAATGGATAGCGATGTTAGAATCGTTTTTCCGTCAGCTGAGATCATCTTCTCGGACAGTTCAGGCTGAGAGAAAGGTTCCAGAATGGACAGAATACCGAGCTTCTCCTTGTCGGCCTCCAATTGCTTAACGGCCTTCTCTGCCTCTTGTTTCCCCGTGGTGCCCAGCCCATCGGGATTATAGAATACAAGGGCGATCTGGCTCCCCTGTTGTTCTCCTTTTTGTGCTGCAGCTTCATTCAGAATCGCTGCTGCCTGGGTGGAAGAGTACCCTTCCGGAACCGAAAACTGTCCCTTTTCCCGAATCAGTTCACTCATGTTAGGGGCGGTAAACATCAACACGGCAGCTACAACAACCCATAGCCCCATTAACCACCATCTTGCTTTTAGTATCGTTCTCATTCGTTCTCCCGTCCTCCTTCATGCGATAGCAAAGCTGCAAGCTTCTCAAAAGATTCAATGAAAATCCGGACTTCTTCCGGTTTAAAATGAACCAGATACGGCTCCAGAATCTGCTGTATTTCCTGTTCTGTTTCCCTGTATACCTGTCGTCCGGTATCCGTCAGTGTCAGATATACAACGCGGCGGTCACGTTCATCCCCGGCCCGATGGACCAGATCGCGATCCACCAGCTTGTTGACCAAAGCGGTAATGCTACTCTTACCTATACACAGAAGCTCTGCAAGATCAGAGGGCGTGCAGAAAGGTTTCTCTTCAATCAGACGAAGTGCGCAGAACTGATCGGTCGTTATGGTCTGCCCCACTTGTTCACGTATCCGCGTATCAAACCGCTTATTGACCATAAAGGAAGCATCCAAATAGCGGTTCACCAAACTTTTTGCATCCGGTGTACTCATTCTTCATTCTCCTTTCCCAAATCTATATAGTTCACTTAACGAACTATTCTTCTGTGAAACTATTCTATAATGAAACAATCTTACAAAGCAATACTTTTTTCCTGCTTTTTAGACGAAAACGACAAAAAAACAGGACGTCCGACTCAGCTCATTGCCAAATCCAACATCCTGTACTGATGATAATCCATATATTTCTTAAAGTAATAAAAGGTCTCTGTGCTACTCTTCGTCCGTATCTTCCTCTTTTTCAAGCACACAACGGAATCGCTCCACACCTGGGTATAATTCACCCAGACTATATACCACAAACCCCGTATTCCGATAAAACTCGACGGCTTCCAGCTCGGTCTCCGCAATCAGTCTATCAGGGTTGTATGTTGCCAACAGTTGTGAGATCATACCACGTCCATAATTTTTAAAGCGGTTTTCAGGCAAAACCGAGATATGATGAATGGTAACCTCACTTGTTCCTGTCTTCTCATATCCAATCAGACCGATCAATTGTCCCTCATCTTCGTAACCGCCCATTTGCAATTCGTCTTTCTCTACATATTGTTGCAACGCACGGTTCAAGTGATCCGGATCAGGAAAAACCGAGTAGGACAATAGCTCCTGTACTTCCGGCTCCTGTATGCGTGATTTCAGATTAATTAACACCTTGATTCCTCCTATACCTTGCTTGTTTCCGTTATCGTATTGTAGTCGTTAGCCTCTAAAAGTTCAAGTCGTGTGCCGATTCAGCTCCGATAACGATCTCCCTTCAGACCACACATTAAGAGTGCCGGGTCCATTGTCAGGTCCCGGCAGAGAATTTATTGCTTTTGTACAGCAAAACGAAGCAGTTCACAACGGAATTGTGTCGGTTCATCATACTTTTCCTCTTCAATCGTCTGTGTAACATGCTCCTGAAGCAGAATATTCCAGCCTTTGTAGGCATCCTCCAGTATAGCAATCGCCTCGGCTGTGGGCAGGTTCAGCTCAATTAATGGTTCAATCTCCTTGCCTGTATTGATTTCTTTTTCCTCCACATTGGTGCTCATCGTAATACAATGAATGCCCCCTGTACGAGTTCCGGCCTGTAACCGGTCTATCGCTTCCATGAAGGCTTGCTTATTTGAGACATGTTCCAGACAAGAACATGCAGCAATAAAATCAAAATAGTTTGGCTCCACAGCATAATGTTCAACATCTGCTCTCACTGCCTGTACGATATGATCAACCTGATATTCTTTCGCATACTTGCGAAGTCCGTCTATGGCCTCATCCAGCAAATCCACACCGATGACTTCACTTTTCGTTTTTGCAAGGTGCTGTGCAATTGGTATCGTATGCCTTCCCACTCCGCATCCCAGATCGAGGACACGCAATTCCTCCTTGTGAGCAAGTAGACGTTCCAGCATATCCATCACCATAGGCATGGGCCTCGACATCCAGGTACCAGAGGCGAATAATTCATTATTCTGATAGAAATTGGAATGATAACCTGCCTCTGCTTTTCGCGCAGCCTCAAATTGTTCGTTTCCCATCAAGATACCCCCATCGTTTAGAAAATGATTTGCATCTTCTACTTAATACCAAATTGTCACAAAAAAATCAATTAAAAGCAGGTGACAGATTTTTCTTCATAAAGGATTCCAGCGCCGCCTCATATCCGGTGCGATCGACTTGAAACGCTGTGCCATGACCGGCACGGGGGACGGTCAGCAATTCCTTTTTGGTTGGGCAGGCTTCATACAACCTGTACACCATTTCCGTTGGTACAAACGTATCAGCCTCTCCGTGGATGAATAACACGGGAATGTTAACTTTGGCAAGCTGCTTGAGAGCCGAAGCCTCTCTAAAGGAATACCCTGCTTTCCACCGGGAGATCAGACTTGTGACAGGTATAAACGGAAATGCAGGAAGCTTGTATAATTGCTTTAACTGGAACGTCAGTTCTTCTTCCACGGATGTATACGCACAATCAGATACAATCGCTTTAACCTGAATCGGCAGAACTTCACCACCTGTCATCAGTACGGTTGCTCCTCCCATGGATATGCCGTGCAATATGATTTCCCCTTGTGTACCCACTTTTTCAAGCACCCAGTTGGTCCACTGGACATAATCCTTCCGATCTAACCAACCAAAACCAATGATATCACCTTCACTCTGTCCATGACCTCGATCATCTGGCATGAGTACGTTATAACCGTGCTTTTCCGCATAAAACCGGGCAAATCCAGCCATTTCTCTGCCTCTACCCGAATAACCATGTGCCAGAATAACCGTCTGATCCGACCCTTTATTGGAACCGAGCCATGTGCCATACAGTTTTAATCCATCATGTGATTGAAGAGATATCTCTTCTGTAGGCTGAGCATCCAGCCACTTCAGGTCAGAAGCACTGCTAATGATTTCATTGTCCGGTTCAGGCATCAGATTTGGATTATCTACCAAAAACGTTTTTGCTGTACGGCGAATGGCCGTTTTGAAAAAATAAAGCCCTCCTGCCCACAGAAGAGCAAGAACGATCAGTACCAGTGCTGCAAGTACGTAGAATAACATGAACGAGCCCTACCCTCTTTCCTCATTAAGATAAATTCAATCTTTACTTACTCGTTGCAGTGCTGCACATGCTGCTTGATAGGCGGGTAACAAAGCATCCAGCAAAGGTTCTGCTTTCCATGATTGACCTTCCTTCGCGAATTGTTCTATCTTGGCAAACAAAGTTGATAAATAACGAATCCCTAGGCTCAAACTCCCTGATTTCAGATCATGGGCTACCTCGGTTGCAGCAACATGGTCACCGGACACAATATGCCTGCGCAGCACCTCAATCTTGCCAGGTGTATCGGTACGATACATGTCCAACAACATACCAAGGAGTGTACGATCGCCATCGGTGTTTAATTCCGCGATCTCATGTACGATGCTCATATTTAGTACCTCGGTCGGTTCGGAGGATTGCTGCCACTTCTCGATCATCTTACTCAGAATTTCCAGCGTGAAGGGTTTGCCAATAAAGTCATTCATCCCGGCTTCCATACACTTGTCTTTCTCTCCCTGCATGACATTACCTGTCATTGCAATGATTGGTGTGGTATGGCGCATTTCATCCATTTCTATCGAGCGGATTTTGCGTGTTGCCTCCAAACCGTCCATCACTGGCATCATATAATCCATGAGAATCAAACTGTATTTTTTGCTGAGAAAAGCAGCTATTGCCTCTTCCCCATTCACTACAGCGTCCACTTGGGTTATTCCCAGTTTCTTGAGCTGCAACATAACAAGCTGTCGGTTGATGACATTATCATCGGCCAGCAATACAGATACAGAAGGAGCTTCATCATCCATATCCTGCCCCTGTTGCTCTTGAGCGGAAGCAACAGACTGGTTAGCGGACTGGTTACCGTCTTTCTTACCAAGTGTAAGTTCGAACCAGAATGTTGATCCTTCACCCTCCTGACTGTCTACTCCAATCCGACCTTCCATCAGTGTAACGAGCGACCTGCAGATCGATAATCCAAGGCCCGTTCCTCCATACTCACTTGAGCGTCCTCGTTCAGTCTGCATGTAGGGTTGAAATAACTGGTTCTGATCTTCTTCCGAGATACCAATCCCCGTGTCTTCGACTTCAAATCGGATCATTTGTGTAACTTCATCATCTTCCACAAGGGTGACTCGTATCCGCACCGTACCTTCTGATGTGAATTTGTTCGCATTCTGAATTAGATTGATCAGTATCTGTGTAATCCTCGTTGGATCCCCTTCAAGAAGAGTAGAGATTCTGGGGTCACAGTCTATCGATAACTGATTTCCGTTCTTTCTGACTTGGGGTTCGAGCAAACGAACAATATAGTTTATCGTCTCTTGCAGATCCACTTCTCCCAGTTCAAGTCGCATCTGACCCGCCTCAAGTTTGGACAGATCCAGAAGATCCTGAATCAGCTTAAGCAGCAGTTTGGCAGCATCCTGTATAACGGAAACGGAATTCTCCTGTTCTTCAGACAATGGAGACAGCTTCAGCATCTCAGCCATCCCCAATATGCCATTTAATGGCGTACGAAAATCATGACTGATGCCTGCAATAAATGCGATTTTTGAATCACCTGCATCTACTGCTTGCTGACGTGCAGCTTCAAGACTGTTATTGTTCTTAGCAAGCAAACGCTGGAGTGTCACCAGTTCATTATTCATATCCGAGAATTCCGAGAGTGTCCGTTCCTCTTGCTCTTTACTCCGGATCATCTGATCCGATAACTGCTCAATCGTTCTGCGTAGCCTCTGTATCTCTCCGCTCTCATTAGACATCACATCATCCCTCTCTTAATCCCTAACCATATCAAGCTGATTACATGTAGCTGGCTGAGCCAGTAATTGTTCTGCAACCGCTACCGCTTCATCGGCTCCTGGAGCATAACCGTCAGCTCCTATCGTTTTCCACAACTCCTGATCAATATTGAAGGGATATCCCCCAACCATAATCTTCACATGTGCCGTTGCCGGATGATGACGGATCAGATGAATCAACTCTTTGGCCAGATGAAGGTGATACGTCATCGTAACCGATATCGCAACAACATCGCCCTGATGCCGCTCTATAGCCTCTATTACACTTCCATTGGGAACATTGGCTCCCAGATAGTGCGTATCCCAACCTTCCATCTCGAACACATCTGTGAGCATACGCAGCCCGATCTCATGTTGTTCACTGCCTACACAGGTAGCCACTAGTTTTTTATCCTGACCCGTATGATTCAACCAGAGGGAATACAGACGTGACATAAATGACTGGGTCGCTGCCGTACAAAAGTGTTCTTGCCCCACACTAATACGATGGCATTGCCACAATCGTCCAATTTCATATTGGGTGGGCTGAAAGATATATCGATAAATATCACGAATCGTCACCCCAGCTTCTAACTGAGCTTCAATGATCTCAAAGGCTTCTTTCCGTTTATTCTCTAGCAAACACTGTAAGTAAGATTGCGCAGCATCTCCATATGGCATGGATTCGTTGATGTAACCCGCCTGTGACTCCAAGTGTGTTGTTCTATATATTCCCATCTCCAGATACTCGAGCAGAAGTGACTTTGACGGATGGTCAAATTCTTCTTCCAATGTCTCTTTGATCAGATTGAGATTAATCGCCAGGTCTTCTGGTGATACCTTATAACCCTCAAGTAGAACTTTCAGCCAGGCAATATAATGAGTAAACAGACCTGGACTCTGTACGAGCGCACTTTCTGCCAAATAGTTCAAGCTATACTCCGAATCCTGTTTGGTTCGCATTTTTCCATTCTCGCCAAATCGCTCAAGTAAATCGGGCTGTCTGAGATACTGTTTCTCCGTTATTTTATCAGCTAAGTTCGCAGATTCCTGGAGCAAACGTTCTCCTGCTTCTTGATGACTAATAGATGCACCCCTCCTCATACCCGCATCCTACTCAATCTTCATTCGTGACTAATCCAGAATGAGATTGATGTTAGCTGACTTGCAATCGGGATAGGTTCTTCTACTTGATCCAATCCATCCATTCCGCTCTTAAATCGTTATGTTCCATTATACATGAACTTTCGATAATCATGTTTTACACACGATGAATGTATAGAACAATCTTCCTATATTATGGAGGGCCTTGCAAGTCAGTCAGCCAGTATATACCTGTACTTTTCGAGATCCACAAAAAAACTGACCTGCGTTATGAACGCAAGTCAGTTTTCCCTTCTGCCGCCAGTCCCAGCTTCTTCAACATCTTAATCGCAGCTACTTTCTCGGAAGGGTCAAGTCCTTCCAAAGCATCAATGATGACCTGATGGTGTTGTGGAAATATCTGTGTGAACAGTTCTCTTCCTTCCTCGGTTAACTCAGCGTAAATGACACGCCGATCTTCCTTGGATGGTCGACGAAACAGCAGATTTTTATTTTGCAACTTATCTACAACATACGTAATATTACCACTGGACATTAACACCTTTTCACCAATCTTTTGCAATGCCTGTGGTCCCTTATGATATAACAAATCAAGCACACCAAATTCTGTCGTATTCAGTCCGTGACTCTGGATGTCCCGATTGGAACGTGAGGTCACAGAATTGTAGGCCCGAACAAGAACCACGAATAATTGTAAAGACAGTTCCCGGTTGTCCTCCGTGTTCAGCATTTCAATAATCCTCCATCAGTTGTTTACATTTCGGCTCGTATGAGGGGCCAGCTTCTGCTCCCACTCCTCACGGAGCATCCCCATACGAATTGAATCATAATATTGCCCGCGAACGATACGACACTTCCGCATTCGACCCTCCACCTGTAATCCGGCTTTCACAGCCGCACGCATCATACGTTCATTACCAGACCAAGTAGTCAATCCAACCCGAACCAAAGGCATCTGTTCGAACAAATGACTTGACCACATGACAAGTGAGCGTGTGCCAACCCCGCGTCCCCACTGGACAGATCTGTATATTACAATCCCCATTTCCAGCCACATGGATAACTCATCTTCTATGTAATAGCTGATTGTACCCACAATTTGTCTGTCGGATTCAATAATACGGATTGATACGGGTTTGGAATCGCCTGGACCTACTTCCATACGTTTGAGCATACCTTGTTCAAAACTTTCATAACTTTCGTGTTTAAGTGGGTAATAAGGTGCATCCCATTGCTTCCATTCAGGTACATCATCACTGTAGATCAATTCATAGAGTTCTTTCAGATCCTGTTTCTCCACACACCTGAGTACAAGTTCCCCATCAACGATTGGCAGTTCTTTCATACGATGAAAAGCACCCTCTTCCATATTAAGAACGATGAAGCTCTTCGATACTTCCGTCCGCATTGGCAAGAATGACTGTACTAGCCATATCCACAAATAGTCCGTTATCAACAACACCTGGTAACATGTTCAATTGAACATTAAGGTCCGCAGCGTGATCAATCGCCTCCAAGTGGCAATCTGCTATCAGGTTTCCGTTGTCTGTCAGATAACGTTGCTGTCCATCCATCCGCCACTGTGGTTGACACCCCAATTGTTCGAGCGCCTGGAAGGTCCACTCAGAAGCAAATGGAACCACCTCAACTGGAAGCGGGAATTTACCCAACTTTTGCACGGCTTTGCTGCCATCCGCTACAATAATCAATTTGTCACTATTGGCAGCCACGATTTTCTCACGCAAAAGAGCCCCGCCCCCCCCTTTAATCAGGTTAAATTCGGGATCTACTTCATCAGCGCCATCAATGGTCAGATCCAGACGTCCAATCTGGTCAAATGGGACGATGGGAATCCCCCATTCACGGGCAAGCTTGTCCGAAGCCTCTGAAGTGGCAACCGCTTGAATGTTCAATCCATCACGTACCCGCTCACCGATCCGGCAGATGGCATAATAAGCTGTTGAACCTGTTCCCAATCCAACCTTCATTCCATCTTCAACATATTCTGCCGCACGCTCTGCTGCTATCTGTTTAAGATTCATCTATAAACCCCCGCTGCTCATAATTTGAGAAATGCATATGTAGTTATTATAGATAAAACCGCTTCCGATGTATATCCGTGCCTTCTGTTGCATCTTTGCCATCATATTTTTGTTTTGTTGAAGGATGTATTTTTACCCACCATGTTATAGAATACAGAATGAAGCTAAAAAATGGGAAATTTTAAAATAAACAGTTCTAAATACCTATAAACCATCTGATATGTCCATAAATACGTAAAATATTAAAAAAAATTTAACGATACTATTCAATTTAACGACATTTTATACGACATATTAATTATAGATGTGTTTTAATAATTAGACACCTATGGTTCATACGGTACATAAGTCTCTACGAAAGCGACTGATAAACCAAGACCATGGTCGCATAAATTTCCTTTGGAGGGGATCACGGAATGATCTAGTTCACTGTACCAATGCAACCCTAAAGTTTCTTAATTTAAAGAAGATCAGGAGTGGAATTTAGTGAAATCATTAAGTTGGAAAAGCATGTCGTTTTTCTCCAAAAATTTGTTACTCTCATTTACCAATATCGTTATCATCGGGGTAGCACTTATCGCAAGCAGTTACTATTTTCAAAAAACAGTTCTTGTTGAACAGTTGCATGGACAGGTGGAACAAATTACCAAAAAATGGGCTGAAGATATCAATCCTGCCGAGGTACAAGCTGCTATTACGGAAGGTAGCTATGATGGAGCAACACAAACGAAATTACGAGCGTATTTCGATGAGATGCAACAATATTATCCTAACATTGCACAAGCCTACATCTTCGGTGTTGAGCTCGGTGGCGATAACAAGAGATTAACTTCCCTTGTAGCGATGCCAACCAACCTAAGAGAGGCTTTTCAAAGTGAGAACGTAAATATTGGTGACATGTATGAGCAGCCGGTCGTTGTAGCCAATGCACTGAAAGAAATGCTTAATACGGATCGCCCAACATTCACAACATTTTATTCCGATGATTTCGGAACATGGACAACCATTGCATATCCAATCAAAGACAGCAACGGAAAGATTTTCTCATATTTTGCCGTTGATGCAGATGCATCAGCCGTACCCGCGGGACTAAACTCCTTGCTCAAAAACGGAATTATCATCCTTGTGGCCTTCTTGCTATTATTCCTGATTATCCAATACCTTGTAGTTAAAAACACTCTTTCCCCTATCCGTCACTTGATCAAAGGAATTGATGACGTAAGTCGGGGTAATTTGAATGTCAACATTCCGACAGGCAAAGACGATCTGGGGCTCGTTAACGAGAAGTTCAACACCATGGTTCGCAAAATCAACGATACTATCGTTAAAGTGCAAATCACATCACAAGAAGTAAATCAGTCTGCCAAAGAGCTATATGAAGTTTCCGAGCGCAACAGTGAGAATGCAGATTCTATCAATAATAATGTGACTCAAATCACTTCCAACATTCGTTCACAGGAACAGGCAACCCGGGATAGTGCACGTGCCATGTCCGAGATGGCTACCGTAATCCAGACGATTGCCAGCAGCTCGGCAAGTGTAGCGGATGAAGCCTATGAGATGGAACGTCGTTCGCAACAAGGTAACAGCGTTGTACGTCAGGTATCTGAACAGATGAATCTGATTACGGAATCGGTTAAGAATACCGCTTCTGCCATTGAGGTTCTGGAGAGTCGTTCACAGGAAATCGGCGATATTCTCAATATCATCTCGGGTATCTCCAGCCAGACCAACTTGCTTGCTCTTAATGCTTCCATTGAAGCAGCTCGTGTTGGTGAAGAAGGAAGAGGATTTGCAGTTGTTGCAGGTGAAGTACGCAAACTTGCCGAGCAGTCTGAACAAGCAACCAGCCAGGTTGGCGTATTGATCCAAGAGATTCAAGCTGGAATTAAACAAGCTGTACGTGCAATGGAACAAGGTACGTCAGAAGTAGATACAGGACTCAGCGTAGCCGATCAAACAGGACAATTGTTCGAAGATATTTTGGAAGCAGCGAAAAAAGTATCTAATCAGATTCAGGAAGTATCAAGCGCGACGGAAGAAATCTCTGCGAGTACGGAGGAAATGACCGCTACAGCAGACGACTTGTCTTCAAGCGTAAGCAAGACAGCAAACAGCAGTGAACAAATTTCCTCATCTGTTGATGAGCAAAAAGCATCTTTGATTACACTGGTAGACTCCTCCACACGCCTTAACAGCATGTCTGAGGAACTCCAAGAATTGATCTCTCATTTCAATGTAAGCAAACAATAATTCAAATCCACAAACATTCGGTTTGAACCAAGGAGGAATAACTGAAGTGATTGAAAACCAACCATCTTCTTCCCATTCCATGGAATCTAGTTTGCCAGTTCTGCAGATTCCACTGGATTTTGGGCGACGTCAACAATCATTCTCTTATCAGTCTGCTCAAATCACATTACATGCTTCTCTGAGCCCTGAACTTAAACAGAAGTATGGAGAACAGATGGTGTACCCGGTACTCCTCTCAGCTTATGCAGCCTTGTTATTCCGATTGTCAGCTGAACAGGAACTTGCCATAGGTATACTTTCCCCGGATCAGGCAGCTTCTTATCTTTCATTACAGATTCAGGGGAAATTGACCTTCAGCCAACTATGTCATCAGGTTTCAGAGCAGCTCAAGATTGAATACACGTTGCAAAACGGTGGATACCCTGAATCGTTTTTTATGCTGAATAGTGTACAGTTGCCTCAAGCTCCTCAAATATTAAATTGGAACGTTCGAGATGATCAGAACATGCTCATCCTCGATCTGTTCTATGATAGTTCACTATTGAAAGAGTCTACCGTGCTGAGATATGCAGAATATTATCAGACTCTTCTACTCGCCCTTGTGCGTGACGGTGAGAAAGCAATCGGTACGGTAGATATTCTTTCCGCCTCAGATCGATTGCTTTACCGTGAAATGAATGATACTTCTGTTCTCGAACCAGAAAATCAAACGGTTCATGGCTGGTTCGAAGCAACGGCAGCGGCATATCCGGATTCACCGGCGATAACATCGCCATCCAAAAGTTATACGTACAGGGAATTGAATGAACGAGCTAATCAGGTTGCACGTGTTCTGTTATCCAATGGATTGCAGAAAGGTGAATTCGTCAGTATCTTTATGGATCGAAGTCTGGAGACGATCATCTCCCTGCTTGGTATTCTGAAGGCAGGTGGCGCGTATGTTCCGATCGACCCTGAGCATCCACAAGAACGTAACAGTTATATCGTGGAAGATACGGCATCCTCCTTCGTGCTGACAACGGAGGCTTCTTATGCCCAAGCTTCCAGCTTGTTCTCCAGTATAGCTACGGTCCGTCAGATTCTCGCTGTGGATGGTCGTTTGGCCGGATTTGCAGCAAGTAACCCCAATCTGGATATTCAGCCCGATGATCTTGCGTATATTATCTACACGTCAGGGTCGACCGGTAAACCCAAAGGTGCACTGATTGCCCACCGGGGTGTAATCAATCTTGGCAGTGTGGTTCAGCGTGATTGTGACATTCAACCAGGTGATGTATTAACTCAGTTTGCTACATACAGCTTTGATGCATCCGTGTGGGATACCATTGGCGCCTTGTTCTATGGAGCAGAATTATATCTGTTGTCTGCGGAAGAACGTGTATCCGTTGAAGAATTCGCAAGTGCAATTGAACGGACAGGAACAACCATCATTACGATACTGCCTACGATTTTCTTCAATCAGCTTGCTTCCTACTTATCCGATGAAGGTTTCCACAAGCTGGCCAAAGTCAGAATCATTACTGTAGCCGGAGAAGCGTTATATGGTGAACAGGTTCGTGCCTTCCAGCGCAAATTCGGAAACCAGATTGATATTGTTAATGTGTACGGACCTACCGAATGTACAGTAGCCACAACTACTCACCGCATCAGTGAGCAGGTTCCCGAACATGTGGTGAACATCCCTATCGGTAAACCGATTCATAACTACAAAGTATACATTGTGAATGAAGAACAACAGCTCTGTCCGGCAGGTGTACCTGGTGAGGTATATATTGCTACCCCTGCATTGGCCAAAGGTTATCTGAATCAGCCAGAACGTACAGCGCAAGCATTCATTGAGAACCCGTTTGCGATAGGTGAGAAAATCTACAAGTCTGGCGATATTGCCAAATTGCTGGATACCGGGTTGCTGGAATATGTTGGTCGCAGTGACTCTCAGCTAAAAATTCGTGGTCACCGGATTGAGATCGGGGAGATTGAAGATCACTTTGCACGGCTTGATCAGATCCAGAACGTTGCCGTCATTCCGAAGAAAGAATCCGATGGACAAAATATGCTGGTTGGTTACTTTACATCGAAAGATGGCAGTACTCTTTCTGTTTCGGACATCAAGGCAGAACTGACGGAGAAACTTCCTTCTTATTTTGTACCAAAGTGGATCTGTCAGCTGGATGAAATGCCGATTGCACCAACTGGAAAAATCAATCGCAAAGCGATGGTATCCCTGCCTCATGTGGAACGACATGAAGATCGCCCTGACCGGGTCATGCCTGAGACGGAGACGGAATCCATTATCCTGGACGCATGGAAAGAAATCCTTCAGCACGATGACTTCGGTGTCGAAGACAGCTTCTTCAATATCGGTGGGGATTCACTCCGGGTTATTCATGTACTGGTTATTCTGAAACCACATTATCCGCAACTGAACATTGCCGACTTCTTTGCCGAGAAAACAGTCCGTGCTCTCGCTCGTCGTGTGGAAGTATTGTCTCTCAGTGCAGCAGTAGTTACGGATTCAGTGGTAACCGATGGCATGATTACACAATTATCCGAACATCCTGTGGAGCTAACGCCCCAGTTGGGGTACCCGCTCATTCGTGAACCTGAGCATGTGTTGCTGACTGGAGCAACAGGTTATCTAGGCTCTCATGTGTTGCAACAGTTAATTCTGAATTCCAGTACACGGATCTACACCCTTGTTCGTCGACCATCCAATGGAATAACTGCAATGGAACGTTTGACTAACGTGTTGGAAGGTTATTTCGGCAAACAACTGACTGACCAACTCTCCAGTCGCGTGGAGATTATTGAAGGGGATCTCGAACAACCTCATCTCGGCCTGTCAGCTGAACAAAGGGCTTATGTTCAGGATCGAATTGACCGTGTCATCCACTGCGCTGCAGACGTACGTCATTTCGGCGATGCCGATCAGTTCGCCAAAACAAACGTGGAAGGAACGGTCGCATTGCTAGACTTGATTCGCAGCAAACCAGGTGCTTCCTTCCACCATGTATCCACAATGGGTATTCCGGAAGATCTGGCACTCAGCGGACAATGGGAATCTTCCCTGCAATATGATCGGTTCCCGGCTGACTTGCATGTGGACAACCTGTATTCGGACAGCAAGCTTGAAGCCGAGAAACTGCTCATGATTGCCGCCGAGCAAGGTGTGCCTGTCAGCATCTATCGTGCAGGTAATCTCACTTGTCACTCCGAAACTGGACGCTTCCAGTCCAATATTGATAGCAACGCCTTCTATCGTATGATCAAAGCAATGTTATTGCTCGGCAAGGCTCCTGCGGCTGACTGGATGGTTGATTTTACACCGATAAACTATGCAAGTGAAGCTATCGTTCATCTGGCCTTACGTCAGGATACCGCCGGTCGTGTATTCCACATCTGTAATCCGGAGCCCATCCGTTATGATGAGCTGATCCGTTCTGTGAATCGGGCTGGTTACGAAGTCGAAACGCTACCTTTCGCCGATTACACACGTTGGTTGTTCGATGCGAGCATCAGCAAAGAGCCGGAAGCTCTTCAGTTGGCTATTGCACAGCTTGAAGGCGACGGTGCGAAGGATTCAGCATATGTCTATGCTTGCCCTGTGACAACGGCTTATGTGGAACCTGCTGGCATCTCATGTGCAAAAACAGATGATCGCTTCATCTCCGTCATGTTAGACTACGCCGTTCAGATTGGATATTTCCCGTCTGCAATCCGGCGCCATAACGGCACTTCTACAGCAATGGAGTAAGTTCTTTATTTTCAACACTTCGTACATTAGCAATAATCATAAATAACAAAAATGAAAACAAAGAAGCCACCTTCTCGTCAGTAAATGACGATGAAAGTGGCTTCTTTGTTTTTGGCTTCATTCCGGATCATTTTTTAGACCCATCGGATAATTGCAATGATGGCAAGATGAGCTGGATAGAAATAACGCCAGACCCAACGTGGCCCCTTCATACGGAATCCCGCTTGATAATACTGAGCAATAGCAATGCCGGCGGTTGCGAGCACACTATACATTTGAACTGAGCTGTTATGCAGCAGAAGATACAGTGCATTTAACAAGACATGTGCCACGACAAGTACAGGACCCTGGAAATAACGGAATAACAGAACCAATAACAACCCGTACATCCCGTAATCCATTTGGCTAATTTCCATGAACCACCCTGCTCCAATTACAATCGGAATCCCTAGTAGTTTGGGTGGCAATTTATCGATAACGAATAATACCAACAGGGCTGACCACAATGTCCACACCACGTTCAGAGAATAATGATTAAACGCAGCCATGAACGGCACCTGTGATATGATCGCAATCCAGAACAGACGCCATATGTATTTTTGTACGTCTCGTGTATGTTTATAACCGACATACACTGCAAAAGCATAGATTGGAAAAGCGATACGACCTATGATCCTCAACTCTATAATATGTGGAAAAAAGACAGCCCCTATATGATCAATTAACATCGTGATCATGGCAATCCACTGCATCATGTTGCGACTCCCCTCCCTTGTTGCCGACGACACGAGTGTGCCATTCATTCATATAGTCCATCTTTTGGAGCAAACTCTTATACATTAAGTTCATAATACATGAATTTGGTATCCTGTGCATATCCTTCGGATTCATATAAAGCTTGCGCTTGTTTGTTACTTAACTCAGTTGAGAGTGATATACGAAGAACTCCTCGCTCAGATGCCAATTGCTTGGCTGCTTGCAAGAGCTTCCTGGCAATGCCTTGCTGACGATAATCCGGATGCACATATAGATCATTAAGCACCCAGACAGGCCCCATCGATACCGAACTGAAACTGGGATATAGCTGAACGAATCCAGTACAAATAAAGCTATTCGAGAGTGATCTACCGTTATTTTCATCTGTCCCATGATCACTTTCCGCATCTGTTTCTGCTACCAAAATCACCGATTCATGGCCTTCCATTCGTTCTCTAATATACTGACGTGCTGCCTCAATGTCAGCATTTTGGTTGTAGAACATCCTGTACTCATTGAACAAACGTCCCACTTCGTTACTATCAAGAAGACCCGCTTGTCTGATTCGGTGCTGCATTTCACTCACTCCTCTGGGATGGAGAGCATCGTCTCCTCCTTTGTATTTCTTTCAATTGTAAAACAGTCCTTTCCTTTTCCCCATTCATCATCTGCATCAAAGTTTGTAGTATCCAGGAACTTTTCCCTAAAGATACCGAACATTCATCGTTCGGAGTATATTTCAGTCGAAGCGTTGCACACTATAGTATCACTAATAACGGACAGGAAACCGAACCATTCATTGATTTAGGAGGAAGGGATCTATGAAAGAAAGCATTCTGATACAGGTGCAATCACGTCTAGTCGGCGTGGCAGATATGATCTATCAGCCCCTTCAGATCGGGCCGCTCCATTGCACTTTGCTCTATATTCAATCCATAGTTGATACACAGATCATGCGTGAAGCTATTGTTAAGCCCATGCTAGAGGAGGCTGCACGGAACGAGGTCGGTCCCGATTTCATAACGCAAGTTGTGAGTGGAACCTTTTTTTCTCTCCAAAACCAGCACAGGGATTCAGCGGAAACGTTGGTAGATGATATCGTAACCGGTAATGCAGCACTCTATATCGAAGGCATGTCCGGCATGATCATTTTTTCAATTCAAAATTATCAGAAACGCTCCGTACCTGAATCAACAAATGAAGTCGTCGTTGTTGGCCCCCAGGAAGCGTTTATCGAAGATATTAATGTAAATATGTCTCTACTGCGACACAAAATCAAACATCCTGATTTTAAAATGATCAAATTCACCATCGGCAAATATACCAAAACTGAAGTTTTTGTCATTTATATTCAAGGATTATGCAAACCTGAGATTTTGGAAAACGTATTAATCAGTCTGGGTGAGATTGATATGGACAGCAGTCTGGGTGTCAGCTATCTATCAGAATTTCTGGAAGATCATCCGCTCTCTCCTTTTCCACAGTATCAATATACCGAAAGACCCGATACCGTTGCAGCTGCTCTTGTAGAAGGAAGGATCGGGGTCATGCAGGATGGAACGCCCTTCTCACTGCTTATTCCAGTCACATTTTTCTCTTTGATGCAGTCGTCCGAGGACTATTATCAGCGGTTCCATTCGGCTTCATTTATACGGATTATCCGTTTGCTGTTTGCCGTCATTGCTTTCCTGCTGCCCTCCGTATATGTAGCAGTCACTACATTTCATCCCGAGATCATTCCAACCAATCTGCTCATAACAATTGCCTCCGCGAGAGAGAACATTCCTTTTCCGGCATTAATTGAAGCCTTCATCATGGAGATTACCTTTGAAGGATTACGTGAAGCTGGAATACGTATTCCCAAGCCGCTTGGACAGACGGTTTCTATTATTGGCGGTATTGTCATTGGACAAGCCGCTGTACAGGCAGGTATTGTCTCTGCTCCATTGGTTATTGTGGTGTCCATTACAGGCATTGCAGCCTTTATTATTCCGCATTTCGAGTTAGGTCTGGCCTTCCGACTGCTCCGCTTTCCTGTTCTGTTGATGGGTGGAACACTAGGCTTATTCGGTGTAGTCATTTCTATCTACCTGTTGTATTGGTATATGGTCAGCATGCGTTCATTTGGTGTTCCGTACATGCAGCCTTTTGCCCCGCTCGTCCTGCGTGATTTCAAAGATACGTTTATTCGGGTACCTTGGTTCATGATGAAAAAACGAACCAAAGCCTATGCGACCGATAATGAAAGGAGGCAGGACACACCATGATATTTCGAAGGCCTCCCCTTCCACTTATGGTCGTCATTATTAGTTGTCTGTTATGTACCGGATGCTGGTCGAAAGTCGAGATTAATGAGCGCACTTTTATTACGGCCATGTACGTTGACAAAGCGGATACCCCTGGAGAGATCGAGGTCACCCTTAGCATGCCGCTACCCAATCGTCTCTCTCCTGAAGGTGGTGGTACAGGCAAAGATCCTTATGCAGCAGTTTCAGCAACGGCACCGACAATTGCAGATGCGATAGAGCGTATACAGACAGACCTGACACGTAAAATATCCTGGGGACATACGCGAATGATTGTCTTTGGCCAAGCTTACGCACGTGAGGGGATTGAAGACACGATGGAATGGATTGCACGGCAACCCCTTTTCCACCTGAGCAGCTACGTAATGGTTGCGAATGGCAAAGCCAAGGACGTTTCTGATCTAACTCCAGTATTCGAAGAAACCCCAAGTGACGTTCTGCGGGAGTTCTCCACAGAGGAAAATCTGCTAAAAACCCAGGTGTTAAGCGTATTTACATCGGATAAAATGAATCAGGGATTTGCCTCATCGATGTTAGGCAGCAAAAAAACCAACATGGTCAGTGAAGAGGGAGAATCCAAAAAGTGGGTCAGTCAAATCGGTGGAACGATCTTCAGACAGATGCGAATGGTTGGGACTCTCTCGGCCGATGAAGCACGTGCTGTTGCCTGGGCAGGACAAAACCTCGATTCAATGATCATTTCCGTTAAAACCAAAAAACAAAAAGCAAGCATGAAGTTATACCGTATGCACTCGGATATACATGTAAAGCTCCAGAATGGTGAACCACATTTTGTTATCAACCTGACAGGAAAAGCTGAGTTGAATTCGGTCATTCCTGTTCTGAAAGCTGAAGATATCGTTGGTATTAAGGACATTGAACAAGCAGCCAATGAAAAAGTGAGTGCTCATCTTACTCAGGCCATCCAAACCGCGAAACACCGAGGCTCCGACATACTCATGCTTGGATATCGGCTCGAATGGAGATATCCAAAGGTATGGAAGAAGCTGCGGCCTACATGGATCAATTATGTAAAGAATGATCTTCGGTTTTCTGTCAACACAAATATCAACATTCAATTTGTTGGCTCGGAGTCAAGCTTCTAGCTTGCAAGGGAATGCTTTTTAAGGAGGTTACATACGTGTTAGCCGTTTTAGTATTTGCGGGACTGTATTTACTGGATTGGTCATCTGTAAAAACAAGCAAAAAAGCAATCAGACGTGCCTATTTCATACTGCTCGGCCTATTTCTCGTATGGAACACACTCGCTGTAAGCTGGTCAGCATGGCCTAATCCCAATGATGCAATCCAGTTGGTCTTTGGCTGGGCTGATCACATGATTAAGAAAGGAGATTAACCATGAACCATCTGACTGCGGGGCAGGCTTACCGCTTCATGTTTGTTTACCTGTATTCCGAACCCATTGCCTTTCTTCTGCAACGTTTATTCAAAATGAGTGGTTATCAGGGATGGTTATCCACGATCGGCGGATTTTTAATCAGTCTGATTTTTCTGTTCTTTACATACCGTTTGGGTTCCATTAACCCTGACAAACCCTGGATTTCCTATGGAGAAGATATCGTGGGCAAGGTTGTGCATCGCTTTTATATCGGGTTAATTGTAATGTTATGTATCTACTTGTTGTCCATTGATGTGGAGAATTTCATTATCTTCCTGCAATCGATGTATCTGCCACAGACTCCGATATGGTTAACATCCACCCTGACTTTGCTGTGCATCTGCCTGACTGCGCGTTCAGGATTGGTTACCATTGTATTTATGTCGGAAGGTATTTTTGTGGTACAGCTTCTCACTTCCGGCTTACTTATTCCGGCGGTTGGGGGTGGGGGCAATCCTGGCATACTGCTTGCGATGGCAACCCATCATGATCTGGGTGAGATCATGATGGGTTCTTTGTCCACCATGCCATGGTTCTCCGAATGGATGTTTTTCCTCTTCCTCGCACCGGTCGTTGCTTTCAGGCGTCCTATGCTGAAAAGCATGTTATTTGCCGGCATCACCGTTGTTATATTCATCGTTGTATTCTGGATATTCATCTTGATGAATTTTGGTCCGTATGTTGCCGCCGGGCTTCGCTATCCTTTACTTGAGATGGTGCGCTTTGCGCGATACGGAGATTTTCTGGATAATCTGGACCCTGTTCTGATCGCAATTTGGTCAACAACGATGTTCTCTCGCAGCTCATTTTTGTTGTATGTCGCTTCCGTCTGTCTCTCCAAACTCAGCGGGATCAGGCAGCAAAAATCTGTTGTGTATCTAATTGGGGGAACGGCTGCCGCCATTGTGCTTCAATATGCCAGAGATGCCGCTTCTTACGAGTTGGCTATCCGCTCTTACGCTGTACCTTTGTACACGGTACTTATCGAATCCATGCCCATTCTGTACGTTCTGGTATACTGGCTCCGCAATGGTAAAAATAAAAAGGCGACCAAAGCATCCACTGCTCCGTCGCCGTAATTATTCAGTTCGATTCAGCATTCTGCTGTTCCTGACCAGGATCAGCATCGGGGAAAATGACGCCTTTCTTCAAAATCAGATTGGCGTATTGCGCTCGCTCACCAGTTGCAACAATCACATAGGCATTCGAAGCGCGTTTATAAAAATCAAATCGTTCTTCATGATCAAAAGCATCCGTGATGCCTTCATATTCTTCAATCAACCGGCGGTAGTCTTCCCATATGATCGGGATCACCTGATCCCCTTTCACAACCTGCATGACAGCAGCGGGACGCTCAGCATAGGTATCCAGTGGATATAATTGCAGGATGGCATCCAACAGTTCAACAACTCCCAGTGCATCACAACGTACTAGTCGCTTGGCATGACTGGCTGCGGGGAAATTGCCATCCGCCAGAACCAACTCGTCTCCATGACCCATTTCGGACATGATTTTGAGTAACTCTGGAGGTATTATTGCGGGTATATTCTTTAGCATACACAGCTCTCCTTGTTCATCTCCAACATCAGTTAGAGCAAATTGGTTTTCTCCATTCTTCAAGCACGCTAGACATGGATTATATAAAAGCGGTTTCATTACTATTCTAACAGTATTTTTGGATCATTGCACAGCGCACATGTAAGTTCGATATGAGAATATTTCATTTTGACAAAAATACTTGTTTGACATATAGTTGTTGTAACAACTAATTAATTGGGACATTTTATTATGGAAGCGAGGTCTAGCAATCACATGGACTATACACTGGAACAATCTGTTGGATTCATGCTGGGTTTCACACATCGTAAAGCTGTAGCTTTACTTGCGACAAGATTCAAACCTTATGATATTACGACAGAGCAATTTTCTGTTCTCTTTAATGTTGACCGCGGTGAAGGTGTGAATCAGAAGGAGCTCGCTGCACGAGTCTTCAAAGACCAACCCACCACTGCGCGGATTATTGATCTGCTTGAGAAAAAAGGCTGGGTAGAACGCCGGACCAGCGAACAGGATCGCAGAGCCTATCTGTTATATCTCACCACGGAAGGCAAAGCGTTAATTGATATCCTCGTTCCGATTGAAAGAGAAATGAATAAAGAACTTGCTGAAGGTATATCCGAAGACCAGATGGAAGCATTTAAACATACTCTTTCCCTCATTAACCGCAACTTGTAATGAATCACAACTCAGGGGGAATACATCATCATGAAAGAACAATCTACACAACAAGTTAGACTATGGACTACCGATTTTATACTGCTGATGCTGTGCAACTTCTTGTTGTTCTTGCAACTGCACATGATTGTCTCTCCGCTTCCGTCCTACGTTCAGGATCGATTTCACGCGAATGCGTTTGAAGTAAGTTTATTTACCTGTCTGTTTGCACTCAGCGCCATTGCAGCCCGTCTCTATTCCGCGAAAGCACTGGAGAAGGGTCTTCGTAACGCCATGATCTATATAGGCCTGTCCGTAGCCCTGCTGGCAACGCTCGGCTATTATTTTGCTGCAGGAATAGCTGTGCTCTTGTTGCTCAGAATGTTGTTTGGTATCGGGTTTGGTATGAGCAGTACCGCTTTTCCAACGATGGCCTCGGACATTGTGCCCGTGAAACGAATGGGTGAAGGTATGGGTTACTTTGGTCTATCGACTAGCCTGGCTATGTCTATGGGTCCAATCATTGGGGTCACTCTGCTCCAGGGTGCAGGTTTTGTAACCCTGATGTTATGTACTGCGGGTGTTCTCGCTGTGATCTATCCACTGAGTTATTCGCTGACACGCAAAAAAGCAGTCAGAACCGATAACAGTACAACCATCATGCCACAAGCCACAACAAGTGCTTCAGGGTCCAACCCAAAACAGAAGACACCTTTCAACCGCAAGCTGATTCTTCCCAGTGTGCTGAATTGCCTATTATCCATCACCTATGGTGGGCTTGTCGGATTCATCGTTTTGTATGGTAAGGAAGCCAATCTGGCCAATCCTGCGCTGTTCTTTTTGTTCAATGCACTCGCCGTGTTATTGGTTAGACCATTTGCAGGACGGATCTATGACAATAAAGGTCCAAAAGCACTGCTCATTCCAGGGGCAATATTCGTTGCTGTCGGCCTCATTCTGCTCTCGTATGCAACCTCCATGTCCCTCCTGTTCATTGCTGCCTTTATCTACGGAATCGGTTATGGTTCCATGCAGTCGTCTCTGCAGACCTGGATGATTCAAGTTGTATCTCCTACTCAACGGGGTATGGCTAATGGCATGTTTTTGAACTCGCTGGATCTGGGTATTGCGACCGGTGCCCTTCTTCTTGGCGCCATTGCGGCCATAACCAGTTATACCGATATGTATCGATATTCCGTGATGTTTATGATTCTGTTCTTGCTTATATATCTGATTCAGGGAAAACGAAGCGGCAGCTTCTCCATTGAACCTCATGCGCTGCTCGC
Organism: Paenibacillus sp. FSL H8-0283; assembly: GCF_045040675.1. Classification (NCBI taxonomy): domain Bacteria; kingdom Bacillati; phylum Bacillota; class Bacilli; order Caryophanales; family Paenibacillaceae; genus Paenibacillus; species Paenibacillus sp. FSL H8-0283. The sequence continues at coordinate 2,427,020 of NZ_CP150295.1, read as the reverse complement.
TCATACGCATATTACTGCAACGGAATCACCTCAAGATCAATCCAAGAATTCAGAATCTGGAGCCGGCAACACCGAAACTAGCCAGTCGAATAAGAGCAAACACGAATGATTGCTTAAAGTCATTCTGCTCATAGAAACGAGAAACGCGTTTACACCGAGAAAGCAAATCTATCCGCTTTCTTAGGCGTAAACGCGTTTTTTATTGGAACAGCTCTGAATGTTAAACTTAAGACAGCATGGATATGAACGTAGCATTCAGCACCGTCTATCTAAAATGGACTTTTCTTGCGACCTATGGGAGCATACCCTCTACTCGTCTCAATCACATCATTAAATGTTTCATCCTGTTTCTGCTTGCTTCCTGAAGTAGGTTGATCTCCCTTATCCGGTTTAACTGCAAATAAGGTTAGCAATCCGCCCACTGCGCCAGACGCAGCGAGCACACCAAAAAGCAGGAAATGATGAGAACCGATCAGCAAAGAAACGACAGGCGGACCGAGAGATACCCCAATGAATCGCATGCTGCTGAACAGAGCCGTGATTGTGCCCCGCTGTTTTTTATCCACGCCTTCTGTAATCAATGCATCCAGACATGGTAACGTTGCACCTATTCCGGCACTTCCCAATGTGAAAAGACCTACTACAACATAGATATTATCGAATAAACCTATAACGCCAAGGGATACCGTCAGAAGCGCAAGTCCTGTGAAGCCAAGCCATTTCATTCGCGTTTTGTTCTTTCCAATCCACTTCCCTGCCAGGAAAGAAGAAAGACATAACGCTGCCAGCGGAATCGCAAGGACAAGTCCTTTAAGTACACCTTTCAGGGCAAATTCGCTCTCCAGCGTCTCGGATAGATAATATAACACACCAAAGATGACAAACATGCAAATACCGCCGATTGCAAACAACGCATACAACCAGCGTCCCTTTTCTTTTAATACGTCACGAATGGAAGCCACAAATTCCGTAAAGGTGGGAGGCTTTTCTTTTTTCCTAGGAGTCTTCACCAGGAAAATAACAAGAACCAGCGAAAGCACACAAAGGATGGGAATAGCCATGAATGGCGCATACCAGAACCAGACTGCCAGCGCTGCACCCAGAATCGGACTTATGACTTTACCAAACGTATTCGAGGTCTCAATGATACCCAGACTTTTGCTTACTTCATTCTCATCATTAAACATGTCCCCAACCAACGGGATAACAATAGGAAATGCGCCCGCAGCACCTATTCCCTGCAATAACCTGCCACCCAGAATGGTCCAGTAGGCTATGTTTCCGTTCAGCATCCATGCTGCCACACCAGCGACAGCACCTCCGACGGCTGCAATAACGAGGCTGGGAATGATAACTGCTTTTCTGCCAAAACGATCCGACAAGTACCCTGCAAGAGGAATAAGCAGGATGGCAACTACAGCGTAGACTGTAATGAGCATACTGACCTTAAATGCAGATACCTTCAACTCACGTTCAATCTGTGGCAGGATCGGTATAAGCATGGAATTACCCAAGGTCATAATTAAAGGGATGGAAGCAAGTGCGACGAGGTCCCACTTTTTATCGTTCATACCACAACCACCTTTACAGATTCTACACACAACAGCATTATTGTGCTTGTTTCGGAGGTTGATTATTCAGGACACGCTACAACTACAACAATCTAAAGTGCCGTAACGCTGCTCCACCTTTGAAGACAATATATAGCTCATTCACCTTATGCGGCGCCTCGAGCAAACACTGAACTGTTGTCCACTTGATATCTTTCCCATTCACACTGCCTCCAGGTCCAGAAACTTCACACACACCGAGCAGTTCGCCCTCCAGTTCTTCGGAACGAATCTCCAGTCTGCCCTCTTCCCCAAAAGCTGCCACTCTGGCTTCAAATCCTTGTACTTCTTGAACAGCATTATGGTTGAAAACGATCCAAGACGACTGCTCCTCTCGATATAAAGGTTCCTCCGGAGTGATTGCCCGAACTGCCGAACGTCCTTCCAGACATTCATCCAGTAGAACACCTGCACAAGCATCGTAATTCTCGGCAAAGGTAAGCAAGTGCAGCGGGCGATCAGGAATCGTCTCACCTTCAATTTTAATATCAGCCGACTGACGTATATCTGCGGAAGAACGCCCTGCCAGGATGGCCCAGGTCGCTGTCTCCAGGCAGTATCGATCTCGGGTAACATCCCATAGCGCAAGCTTCTGAACAGGAACCTCGAAACTTATCGTAACACGCGTCCCTGCTTTGACATGAACACGACGGAAAGCAAGCAGTTGCTTCTGAGCACGTTTCACTCGGGAGGTATATGAAGATCCATAGATCTGAACAACTTCATCACTGTCACGTTCACCCTTATTGTGTACCTCCACTTCAATCTTCAATTGATCTGTGGTGGTGGATTCCTCCGGAGCACTTCGACTTACACGAATCGCTTCGTATTCGAATTCGGAATACGTCAGGCCATGACCAAATGCATATTGAACTGGTCCTTCATGATACATATAAGTCATGCCATTCTGAATGATGTCATAATCCATCATGTCAGGAAGCTGTGATTCGTCTTCATACCATGTCATATTCAATCTGCCTGCCGGGGCATAATAACCTAACAGCACATCTGCAAGCGCGTTCCCCAATTCCTGACCTGCATGTGTCATATAAACGATTGCGCGGGCAATACCTTTCAACTCCTGCAAGGCAAATGGATAACTGCCCATAATGACAACCACTGTATTGGGATTGGCTTCACACACGGCTTTGACAAGCTCGACCTGACTCGGCGGAAGCAGCAGACTTGGGCGGTCAATTTCTTCTTTGCCGTTGATATATGGGCTGTTGCCAACAACAACGACAGATGCCTGACTGCCACGTGCAGCTTCTACGGCTTGTTGTATTCCGCGTTTCACAATATCAATATTGAATGCAGAAGGTCTCTGTGTATTACCTGGTGATTGAATTGCGTGTCCAGAGGCACTCACATTACCCTGAGTTGTACCTGTAGCTGTAGTTTTTTCTCCTTGTGGCCGGAGTGGTGATACAGCAGACTGTCCCTGATATTCGCTCAGTCCAACAGGGATACCGTTCCACGTCCGCAAGGTGTTACTTCCATCCGTTAGAGGATCTATACGAACAACTTCCTTCACAAACCAGCCACCAATCTCCGGTGCGTTTGCCTGATATATGCCTTGCTCGGTTAAACTAACGTATCGATTATTGTTTACACTTCTCAGCGTATGACTTCCCCAACCCCAATCCTGATGTTCAAATTCGGCGGCTGTGTATGCACTGCCCTCCGGTACAGCGACGAGTGTACCTTGCGCACCAAGAGTTACAACTTGTCCGTTTGTTGTCTTCAGCTGAATACGGTCATTCCCATCCACATAGGTCACGTCTGCTTCAGGTAGGCGATTGCGCAATCCATTTAGGACGGATACACGATAAGGCAATGTGCCACTGTACCAATCGGTATAGACAACATCCGCAAGTGGCCCAATCACACTGATTTTCTGCAACACTTCTGGCTGCAACGGAAGCAATCCATCATTTTGGAGCAAAACAATCGATTCGGCAGCGGCACGATAACTAAGTTTGGCATGTTCCGGTGCACATAATACCGACTCGGGAATACACGCATATGGATTGAGCCCGGACTGATCGAGTTGTCCAAGTCGCATTCGCACACCAAAGATGTTCCGGATCGCTCTGTCCAAATCAACTATTTCCAACAGATTCCGGTCAAGAGCCTCCTCCAGAGCAGATACAACAAGATCAACTTCATCTGTAAGACAATCCACTCCTGCCTTCAACGCACCTGCTGCTGATTCGGCATGACTGGTGTGATAACCATGATAGTTCACCGTCTGTGACAGGTCTCCACCATCACATACAATGAAACCTGGCATCGTCCACTCACCCTTAACCACATCATTCACATATGGACTTTCAATGGCAGGTGTACCATTGATAGAATTGTAAGCTGTCATCATGGACAAGGCTCCACCATCCACAAATGGTGTCTCAAATGCTTTCAAATAATATTCCCGCAGATTGCGCGGATCGATGCTGGATGAACAATTCAGCCGATCTTTCTCATTATTATTGGCAAAAAAGTGTTTCAATGTCGCGACCATTTTCAGATAAAAAGGATCATTTCCCTGCATACCTTTGACGAGAGCCGCTGACATTTCTCCCGTGAGGACCGGGTCCTCGCCATATCCCTCTTCCGTTCTGCCCCAGCGTGGGTCACGTTCCAGATCAACCGTTGGTGCCCACAAAGTTAACCCGTGAACTTCAGGATCACGGTGATGATATGCCCTCGCTTCATCGCCAATGACTGAACCAATCTCCCGCATAAGTCTCGTATTCCAGGTACTTGATAGACCGAGCGGTTGTGGAAATACCGTTGCCTCCCCTTTCCATGCAACCCCGTGAGCAGCTTCGCCCCCAACGTTGTAGGCTGGAATGCCCAGTCTTGGTACAGCTGCTTCGCGTGTAGGAATTAGTCTGATCTTCTCCTCCGTTGTCAATCGTGCAATCAGGTCATCCAACCTTTCCCCAAGTGAAAGTGACGCATCCCACATCGGGTATTGATGATACTCCTTCATCCTTCATTCCCCCTGCGAATTAGTTAAGTCCAAGTTGCTTCCATTGCTCCAGTAAATCCAGCGTGCGCTGGCGATACTTCTGACCATCTTCAGGTTGATTGACCTGATGTTCATGAACGTAGGCATTAAAATACGAAGACAGTATTCGATAGGCAAGCCTGCGTGCCTGTCCTTCAGCGGATGAGTCCAATGGACGATCATATCCTTCATGAAAAGCCGCTGATTCTGACGACAATATGGCTTCAAACTCCCTGTCGGCAAACATGGAACGATCTCCGTCAATGATGGCCGCAATGTTCAGCTCACCGTTTTCCTGATGAACAAGTACATTTGCTTCCCACAGGTCATTATGAACGAGTACCGGACGGGTCACTTGATCAAATAAGTCTTTATTTTTGATGAAAATAGCAGCGATATCTTCTCCCACACCTGACATATAATCGACTTGTGCCGCTTTAAGTGCCGTTTCTTCTGCAAAAGAGTGCAACACCTCGGACCATTGATCCGAGCCTCTAATCGTCCCATCACCCTGCGGCCAGCCAAACGAAGCACCCTCGACCTGATGCATGATGGCGGTATAGGCGCCAAGCTGATGGTACAATCGCTCTTTGTTTATATCTGAAATCGATGCGTGATCCAGCTGCTTACTCGGGATAAACTCCATAAACATGTACGTTCTTGGAATGATCGATCCGCTGTCATCACAAGCGATAATGTTGGGAGCAGGAATGCCTGCCTTACGGTAATATTCATACACAATCGGTTCAGCCGCCATCATCGTACGTTCAAACGAAAATAGGGGATCACTCGCAGAACCAGCCGCCATCTCTCCCCGCTCTGGAGCCAATCGTAAAATCACATCCGTATAGGATGTATGTTCAAGGTGAATCCGATAGGTTGTATTAAAAAGTCCACCTTGCAGGAGACCAAACTCCTTCACTTTGGTATCGCTTCCAAAATGAATTTCTACCAGTTGATGTAGCATCTCTGCTGATATCGTGCAATGCAAACCGGAATTCATTGTACTCATTTCATTCAATCTCCTATCATCGTAGACAAACAGACGGCACCTTTCGGCACCGTCCTTTTCTTTTACTATATCATGTTACAGTTGGATTGTAAGCGCGCTTGCGCCTGTTGCTGCTGTAACGACAACACCATTTGCACCAGACACTTGGGAACCACCTTCAACGCTGGATACACTTTCAATACCGCGAAGTACGATGTTCCAAGGTTTACCTGCACCTTCAGCACGAACATCCAGCACTGATCCCTTACGTGTAACGTTAACTGTCAGCTCCTGTTCAGCCGCTTGGTTCACAACGACCGCTTGAGCCGTTTGACCATCAACCAGTTCGAACAAGTGCAAGGACACATCATTTGCAAAGTCGTAATCCGGTTTACTATCCACAGCACCGACAGCGATCAGACTGTTTGGCTTAATCATCATTGGCAGTGTTTTGAAGTCATGGTTTTCACTGATCCAGCGTCCACCTTGTACTTTCGCTCCTGTCAGATAGTTCGTCCAAGTTCCTTCAGGCAGGTAATAACGCACATCACCCTCCTTATTGAAGATTGGAGCCACCAGAATCGAGTCACCAAACATATATTGCGTATCCAGGCTGTATGTTGTTGGGTCCTCTGGGAAGTCCAGCAGCATAGCGCGCATCATCGGAATACCTTTTACCGTTGACTCTACCGCAGAATTGTACAGGTACGGCATCAGGCTGATTTTGAGTTTGGTAAAGTCACGAACAACGTCCACGGATTCCTCGTCAAACAGCCAAGGCACACGATAGGAAGTGCTTCCGTGCAGGCGACTGTGTGAAGATAACAGTCCGAATTGTACCCAACGTTTGTATACGTCAGGGCTCGCTGTGCTTTCAAAACCACTGATATCATGGCTCCAGAATCCGAAACCGGAAAGTCCGAGCGAGAGGCCACCACGAAGTGATTCAGCCATGGATTCATACGTGGAAGAGCAGTCACCGCCCCAGTGAACCGGGAACTGTTGACCACCTGCTGTTGCAGAGCGTGCAAACAGGGCAGCTTCGTTTTTGCCAATCTTCTCTTCGAGCAATTCAAATACAGCTTTGTTATAGAGCTGTGTATAATAGTTGTGCATTTTAACCGGATCAGAACCATCGAAGTACACAACATCTGTCGGAATTCTTTCGCCGAAGTCGGTCTTGAAGGAATCTACACCTTGATCCAGCAGGACTTCCAGCTTACTCTTATACCAGTTCACAGCATCCGGATTCGTGAAGTCAACCAGAGCCATACCTGCTTGCCACATATCCCATTGCCATACGCTACCATCGGCTGTTTTGACCAGGTAACCGTTCTCCATACCTTCATCGAACAAGTAGGATTTTTCTGCAATATATGGATTGATCCAAGCACAGATTTTAAGGCCCTTTTCTTTCAGTCGTGCAAGCATGCCTTCCGGATCCGGGAACATCGCTTCATCCCATACAAAATCAGACCATTGGTATTCCTTCATCCAGAAGCAGTCAAAATGGAATACAGACAGCGGAAGATCACGTTCAGCCATGCCATCTACGAAATGGTTAACCGTTTCTTCATCATAATCCGTTGTGAATGATGTTGTCAGCCACAGACCAAAAGTCCATGCCGGTGGAAGCGCTGGTTTACCTGTTAATTTCGTATAATTATCAAGTACATCCTTTGGATTGTCACCGCCGATAATGAAGTACTCCAACGTCTCGCCTTCTACGCTGAACTGAACTTTAGATACATTCTCGGATGCAATCTCATATGATACGCGTTCAGGATGGTTTACAAATACGCCATATCCTTTATTGGACAGGTAGAACGGAATGTTTTTATAGGACTGCTCACTGCTTGTACCGCCGTCCTCATTCCAGGTATCGACGATTTGACCATTCTTAACAAACGGCGTGAAGCGCTCACCGAGTCCGTAAACGTATTCACCAATACCGAGATCAAGTTGCTCGCGGAAGTATGCTTCCTTACTTGGACCTGTAATATAACCAGCTGCTCTTTGACCGCTACCTGTAATGCGTTTTCCTCCATATAGGAAGCTAACGTCCCAACCGTTTGTTTTGTCGATTTGAACTTCCAGGTTGCCACTTTTCAAAACAGCACCTTGTTCATTTTTTGAGATCTCAACGTTGGCTTCTTGTGTGTTAAGCTCAAATACAGGCCCTTTTTTCACGCCGCCCTTATGGTGATTCAAGGTTACACGAATAACGTTAGGCATTGGTGAGCTGTACGTTGCTTTCAGCAATGTACCGTTCAACGTGTCGCCTTTGCTGCGAATATATTTAGTTGCCGCATATACGGTCACAGAATTATCTTTTTGCACAATATCACGAATGTCAGTCGGGTTTTGAATCTGGTACCCTTCACGAGTCATCCAGAATCCATCAGTAAATTTCATGTTTTCTTTCCCCCTTTGGTTATATTATAATAATATTGATATTAATAACGAATTTCTTCTCTTATTTTGACCAAATATATCACGATTTTGATAATAAACATCCGATTCTTGAACATCATCACCAATCTATGGAAACGATTACATTAATAATGATACAAAAGGAGAATCTGATATGGAACGTGAACGATTACGGGAAGACCGGATTCACGGCAATGCCATGTATCCCGTCAGTGTGTACCCGGATATTCAACAACTGAACGGGGATAGCATTCTCGATTGCCACTGGCATGATGAGATGGAGTTCACCATGGTGACCCAGGGTTGCGCCGTCTTTCAGATTGATATGAACACCATTGAGGTTCAAGCTGGAGAAGCCATTTTCATCAATCGAGGTGAGATTCATGCGGGGTATCTGAAGGGCGATGTGCCCTGCGTATTCTCTTCCATTGTATTTAATCCCGAACTGCTTGGCAGCCGTACCTTCGATACGGTCCAAGAGAAATTCATCGGTCCACTGGTACGCAAAACGGTGATTCCCCCCAGTCATATCAAGGCAGATGAGGATTGGGGACAAGAAATTCTGGATCTCCTGAAACGTATATTTGCAGACCATGCTACCCGAACCGAAACGTGTGAAATGTCAACAAAAGCGTACCTGTACCTCATATTTGCCCGAATGTTCGAACATATGAGACCTGCTCCGCTCAAAGGCACTGTAGCTACAGGCAGTCATGACAAGGTAGAGCGCCTGAAATCCGTGCTCAGTTATATTCACAAACGGTATCCTGAACCATTAAAGCTGAAAGAACTGGCCGATGAGGCCAATATGAGTGAAGGACACTTCTGTCGTTTCTTCAAACAAATGGTGCAGAAAACACCTGTTGATTACATTAACTATTACCGTGTTCAGCAGGCCTGCGCTCAGCTTGAGAATACAGATCACAAAATTGTTGATATCGCCATGGATGTGGGTTTCGAGCATCTAAGCTACTTCATCACTACATTTAAAAAGCATAAAGCCACTACACCTTCACAGTATCGCAAAATGTTCTATGAGAACGTAGGAATGGAGTCTGCCCTGGTTCAGGTGTAAAAGGGTGTAAAAGAAGAAGGTGCTCACAGCATTCAGCTGCAAACACCTTCTTTATCTTCTTTATCAACTTTCCAGCCAATGAATAAGATAACGCTCTGATCTGAGCCACACTGGCTTAGTTAGAACTCATCTCACTCGCTGCTATCAGCCTTACGCTTTTAAGCTTAACATTGGCCTCACTTTTTCAGTGTCTTCCATGAAGTGTACTCATGTACGGAGAAACCGTTAAAGGACGCATGTACTGAAGCCATTTTTTCGACCAATTTTAATTGTGTTTCCATATAAGCAGATCCCTCTTCATAAAAAGTAATGAAGTCACCTTCCTTGCTTTGCTTTGTTTCCACGGCGATTGAGATCGTCTTGCCAAGCAGAGCTGCTTCTGCAAGTTCATCCTTCGCTACACTATAGATTGCAGCAGCTGTATCGCGGTAAGCCATAATGGTGATGGAATCAAACTTGCGAATCATCCAACTGCTTACGGCCATCGTGGAACCCGGAATCTTGTAGTTATCAAGCCAGAAAGGCAGATCAGCCGCTACTGGCATCTTCATCCGTGATGCTCGCTCAACAATGTACTCCACATTGCCTTGCCACTGCGTAATCACACTGGCTTGATTGATTTTCCATTGCGGGTGCACATGTGGCTCAATATCCAGATGAATACCAGCAAACTTTTCATTGGACAACGCCTGCGCCTGATATGCCTCGATCCAGTCCAGGAAAGATGCAATCTGCTCCCGGCTTTCCGTCAATCCCCACGCTGATCTTCCATCCATGACGTCAACCGCAATGTTCTTGGCTCTGGCCTGACGGATAAAACTTTTATAATCAGGAATTTTTACATCCCGGTTCATCTGCAGATAGATCGTATTGATCTTATTCGCTGTAGCGTAATTTAACACCTCTTGAGGATTGCTTCGAATCTGGGTTGTGTCCCACACCCACGTCGCTCTTACCGGCACATCAAGGTTACCATGAATCGTTTCATAACTATCCACAGAACCAATGGCAACGGCTTTCGAAGAACAGGCTGTACTCGCACACAAGATCAAACAACTCAGTAATAAGATAAAACGGTAACCCCTTTTGCTTTTCATATTTGTACACTCCCTCTGAAGTTATCAGCTCTGACGTGCAAATCTGGATGAAATTGTGTCGTTTCATATTCATTTAATGGATACTTATTAGGTACGACGAATTCGGATTGCTTTTATATGCAATATCATCTTTAAGACTTACGACGAAAGAATCATATAACTATATTTCGGGAATTCGTAGTTCTGTATGTATAGTTCAAAAGTCACAATTATTTATTATTTTCAAATTCAATCCTTATTCCAGCATGACTTCAGTCATTATTGCCATATGTACACCAAGCTCCAGAAGACCTAGAAAGCGTTTTCTCTCAAAACACACCAAAAAACCGCCCTAAGGCGGCTTTATATTGGAACCCTATTTAATGATGTCTAGTCGACATTCCCGTTCATTCATTACCCGATGGAGCTACAGGTGTATTATCAACCACTTCATCGAAAAGAGACACCAGTTCAATACCTTCTGCCGAGATCCGCACAAGCCCCTTGTCGGACAAACGTAATTCTGGAATCACAACCAGCGCGAGCAACGAAAGCGTCATGAACGCATTATTCAACGTACATCCTGCGGACTGTAAAGCTTCACTGATTGCTGCCGATTGGGCTGCAACGACTTCGAATGGCTCGGTTGACATCAAACCTGCAATCCGTAGCGGGAATTCGGTTACACCTGCTGCCGTTACCACGGCGACCCCGCCCTGCATACGAATGACGCGATTACCGGCTTCGGCCATTAGCGCATCATCATTACCGATAATCAACAGGTTGTGACTATCATGAGCAACTGTCATCGCAATCGCTGCAGGTGATGTGAAGCCGATGCCTCCAACAAGCGCTACCGCTCGATTCCCGGTTTGTTTGTGACGCTCCAATACCGCAATTTTGCATACTTCCCCTGAAGTTGAAACCACAACCTTGCCGTTCTCTACGGTAACAGGCAAGTGTTTCTCCTTTGTATCCACATGGTTCTCTGTCACATGAATGATTTTGGCACCAATCGTCCCCTCTGCAATCGGTGCAGCCAACTCCAGATCTTCCGGCTGAATATTAGCTTCTAACTTCACCGTGTTCAGTGCTTCTGTCGGATACGTGAAGCTGTCCCAGACCGCCGTCATTTTCCCATTCTCGGCTACAACTTGCCCGGCAGCAATCGTCATGCCCACACGTACATCCGCCAACCGGCCGTCCAGCAGAATAATATCGGCTATATTGCCCGGAATAATCGCACCAATGTCGCGCGCAACACCAAAGCGCTCAGCCGTGTTAATGGTTGCCATCTGGAAAGCCGTAACCGGCTTCACCCCTTGGGAGATTGCGAGACGAACAACAAAATCCATATGTCCTTCTTTGAGCAGCGATTCAGAGCTTCGGTCATCGGTCACCAGCATCATCCGGCGTGTATCCAGACCAAGCTCAGTGCAGGCTTTGATCGTCTCAGCCACATCATGCCATGCCGAACCTTGACGCATCTTCGCGTACATTCCGAGTCGCAGACGTTCAACCACATCTTCCTTGGTCACACATTCATGATCCCCTGTAACACCACTCGCTGCGTAGGCTGGCAGACGCCAGTCATCTGCAGCCCAGGTGAAATGACCGTCTGCCACTTTACCTGCCCGGAGCGTTGCCTGTATCTCACCAATCATCGTCTCATCCCCATAGACCACTCCAGGGAAGTTCATCACTTCACCAAGACCAATCATGTCCGGACCCCAGGAAAGAGCCTCAGCTACCTCTTCAGGCCCGATATAAGCACCTGTTGTCTCCAATCCTGGATGCGCGGAAGGCACACAGGAAGCCACCTGCATATAAGCTGCCATCGGTGTGGTCCGTGCTTCATCTAGCATTAGTCTCAGACCTTTCAGACCAAGCACGTTGGAGATCTCATGTGGGTCAAAGAAACCTCCGGTCGTGCCTGAAGGCAATACCGCTCTCGCAAACTCGGTTACTTTCATCTGTGTACTTTCGATATGGCAGTGTCCATCCAACAGACCAGGAGCGATATACTTACCGTTTGCTTCAATGATCCGGGTATGTTCTCCGATGGTGTGGCTTACATCTTTACCGACATAAGCGATTCGAGCTCCCTGTACAACTATGGACATCTCAGGCAAAATCTCACCCGATATCACGTTTACCAGCGTACCTCCCCGAATGACCAAAGTCGCTGGCAAATCTCCCCGTGCTGTAGCGACCAGATCCGGTACACAATCGGCCATAAGTGGCCGTTCAAAAGATGATTTGTTCATTTTGTTGCCTCCTTTAATAAACGATCCAAAAAAAATATATTGTTACGATTATATGAGTCCGGACTTCATGTGTAAAGAAAAATCACATCGATTGTGCTTAAATACAAATTATGCAGACGTATTTATCCACGGGACCCAATCCTTACGAATTCAAGTTAGGTATTTTTATCAATACGATCACCTATATGGCTGTAACCTCATCACGTATAATTCCCTCGCTAAGCTAGCTTCTTCCCGATATATGTATCATATACAGAAAAACTCCCGTTCCATTGAACGGAAGCCTTCTTCATGCATATGAAGTGTTATGTCAGTCCACTTGCGCAGCAGACACCTTGCCAAGATCATACTTTTCTTCCGACTGGGCGGTAATGAACGGACTAAGTGTGCCCACGCAGTAAACGTGCAGCAGATGCATCGCTCGTGTGCAAGCCGTATAGAACAACTTGCGTTCATGCTCCTGAGCATACTGCTCCGCAGAGCCGTCATAGATCAGGACTGCATCGAATTCCACACCTTTGGCCAGATACGCTGGGATGACATGAACACCCTGCTCAAAAGCCAGCGTCGTTTTTTTGATTAACTTCGGTGCTGTGGGCAGCGCCTTACTCAATGCAGCATGTATGTCTCTGCTCTCTTCGGCGGTTTTGCAGATAACTGCAACCGATTCGTACCCTTCCTTAATCAAGTACTTGAGGTCTGTCGTGATGACATTCATATGACGCTCTGAATCAGAAGAAACGATCACTTTAGGTTTCTCACCGCTGCGGTTAAATGGAATAATCTCTCCCCCCCCAGGCACCATGCCACGTGTAAACTCCACGATCTCCCGGGTAGATCGATAACTTCTGGTCAGCTCAATGACCTCTGTATTGTCTGGACCGTACAGGTTAGTCAAGGGTCCTGTTCCACTAAGTACTGAAGAGTGGGCATAGATTGCCTGATTAAAGTCACCAAGTGCTGTTATTTTCGCCCGTGGGAACAATCTCTTCATAAATGCCAACTGAAACGCAGAATAATCCTGGGCTTCATCAATAATGACATGTCGAATATTCGAGTTAATATGGAATCCAAGCATAAGCTCACGCAAGTACAAGTATGGCGTAATATCTTCATATGCCAACTCCTGAAGCTTCAATCTGCGTAAAGTCATCTTACAGATTTCATCCCATTGAGCAGGCAGCGCTTCATCACCCAGTAATCGTTCCATCTGAGCCTGATCGTTAAATAGATGTGCATATAATTGTCTTATATCAACGAATCGTAAGGACTTAATCCATTTTCGCAACGGTTTGAGTCGGTCACTGACCACCATACGTGCCAGAATCCCTCTTTCCTGCTCGAAGTCATTAAACGTATGGGTCTTTCCTTTTTGCTTGCGCTTCAACCGTTGATACGCACGTTGCAGATCCTCCGGCTCCATCAGATCAAGCTGCTGATCAACCCAAGGCGCATCCAGTTCACCTTTACCAAAGGCAGACAGTTCTTTCAGCATCCAGTCCCGTAACATCTCCAGTCGACTCACCAGCTTAACGGATGACTCGAAACTGTAGAATTTCTCAGCCATAGCCTCTGACGTGACAATCGCTCGGCCCTGGAAGCGAACCGGCTTGAATTTCATGCCACCTGACAACATACTTTCCTTATAACGTGTAATCACCTTGAGGAACGTTTCGGACGACTTGAAGCGAATGCTGGACATGCGAACATCGTAATCGGGATCTTCCGTCCCCGTAAGTACATATTCAAGCTGAATAAACGGATCTTCCAGTTGATATTCACGACCCAAACGGCGCTCCAGATACTCCTGGAAGGTCGTTTGCAACATGTTTTCCTCCCCAAGCTCAGGCAGTACCGTGGAGACATAACTGTTGAACATTGGATTTGGTGAAAAAAGAACCATCTGATCCGCTTGCAGATGCTCGCGGTATTTATAGAGAAGATATGCCACACGCTGGAGCGCCGCGGATGTTTTGCCACTGCCGGCTGCGCCTTGCACAATGAGCATACGTGTCCGGTCATTACGGATAATCCGGTTCTGCTCCTTCTGAATGGTCGCTACAATACTCTTCATCTGTGCATCCGAAGTTCGACTGAGCACGGCCTGCAACAACTCATCACCAATCGTGACCCCTGTGTCAAACATAAACCGGATACGACCATCCCGAATGACAAACTGTCGCTTCATCTCTATATCACCGCTGATCTCCCCACTGGGTGTATGATACGTGATTGGACCCGGTGCTCCGTCATAATACAGGTTGGAGATTGGCGCACGCCAGTCGTAGACCAGAAAAGATTCTTCCTTCTCATCCAGCAACGATGCAATGCCGAGATAAATGCGTTCTGCATTTGGATATCCATCTTCCTTAAAATCAATGCGTCCAAAATACGGTGAATGATGCAGTCGTTTCATTTTATTCAACGCAGCCGCTGTATTGAGATGGCTGCGCTCCCGATCGGACAATACCTGTGACTGCTGCCGCATGCTGGTTGAAGTCTCCCCGACATCATCCGCTTCGCTAAAGTTCATCGTGACTTCGTCCCAGAAGTCTTTTCTCATGCCAACCACTTCGTCACGGAAGGAACCAACTTCATCTTCCAGCGTTGAGATCTTGCGTTCAATCTGATCGGTCACGGTGTTGACCCGTTGTTGTTCCACATTCCATTGCTGATCTGTACTCATATGTTAATAGCCCCTCTTTCCCCGGATTGTGTCCTCAAAATCCCATTTGACAAGCCCGAAATGGCAATGGTATAATTATTAGAAAGTAAACATTTTAATTATATGTTAATTAGTTCTAATTTTCTGAAAACCATTTTTTATTGTACCAGTGACAACGTCCCGATGCAAGCGGAGGCGTTTTTTGTTGTTTTCTTCTTCATTATTACCCAATCACCAGGTCCTCAACTGACTTAGCTACCCCTGCCTACTTTCGTAATTCTTCAATCGTCTCTTTCCAGCGTGTAATTGCTCCAAGTTCATCTTTTAATTGAAAGGTTATTCCTGAAGTGATCTCCGCATATGGCGCGTGATCCACACGTACCTGGAGCACTTGTGCTTCAAAACGATCTCTCGGATGGATAGCCCCCTTCATCTCAGGCAGCCGTTCTACTTCTATACGGATATGCAACAATCGATGTCCTTGAACCGCAATCAAGGTAGCCTTGCCTGTTTTGCTCATGTTCATACTGGTCTGTGTACCTTGCCATAGAGCCAGTCTAAGCTGATGCGGATTTATCGCAATCACTTCCCCCATACTAATCATCGCCTGATGCGGCCACTGATCCTCAGATACAGTTAGCAGTTGCATGGCTTCATGCTGTTTATGCTCCAGATTTGTCCCACTCAACCATTCCATTAGTTCAGCGTCCAATTCCTCTATAATCATGTCTCTATCCCTCAGTTCGTTAATATTCATTCATGCGCTTCAGCCGTATGTATGACAAAACAACCCGGACACGATTGTCCGGGCTATGTTGTAACTACATTGTATATGATCGCCAAGCAGGTGCGCAATTCGCACTTAGAGGTTGTTCAAAAAGTCTAATTTTGATTACGAATCATGCCTAACGGCATCATCAGCATCGAATATGAAATTCAGCCGAAATGTCCGTTGCTCACGTAGTTTTCCTACGCTCCGCTACTCCATTTCTATCTTCATTCCATCTTCTTGGTACTGAAAACCAGACTTTTTGAACTTGAATTTAAGGCCACTTAAGCCAATTCAAAATTTTGTCCTGTGATTCTTTGTCTTCACTGGCGCTATGCACATGTTCGGCAAGTCGATTCAGACGTTCCAACTGATATCCATAATCATAAATGGCAGCAGCCACGATGGACAATCGTAACATCCCTTCCTTGTCGATATCAAACTGGGTGATCGCCTGCTCCATGAAACGGTCATTATCCAATACAAACTGTGCGGCCTCTTCCCCATTAGGCTTCAGCTTATCCTCGAACTTGAGCAGTGCATGCTCATGGAATTTGATAACCAGTTCAAGATGTGAGTCAAAAAACTGGTCCATGGCCGTTGTCCGCGGTGCCTGGAAATAGTGGCGTTCCACCGAATCCAGCACCTCGTACCCTTTTTGCAAACTCAGCAGCATTTGTTTGTAGACCACCATCTGACGAGTTTCGCTGAATTTCGAACGTTTCATCTTTTTCTGTTCCTCTTCGAACAAGTTATACTTGTCGGACAAAGACTTAATGGAACCGCCCAGGTTACTTTTCTCCTCCCGGAATACAACTTCCTTGATCTCATCCGAGATCGAAGTTCGCAGAAGCAATGACATACCGCTGAATACACTATGGATCTGCTTCACGAACTGAACCTTCGGTTTCGGAGGAAATACCGTAATGTTGATGAGAAACGCCGATACAATACCAACCAATGTCAACAGAAAACGATTGAGTGCAAAATGCCAATCACCCGAGGCTTCCATAATGGATACAACCGTGACCAGTGTCAGGCCAACCGTCTCACCCATATTCAATTTAAGACAGATCATGATGACAAGTACAATAATTAATCCAACGGCGATTGGCTCATTGGACAACACCATGCCCCCCACCAGGGCGACAATAGCTCCCAGCGTGGTCGTTTGCAATTGATCCAAGAAGTATTTCCAGGAACGATAGATGGAAGGCTGCATGGCGAATATAGCCGCGATTGCGGCAGGCACGGGAGATTGCGGGTTCAAGAACAGGCTGCTTAGGTACAAGGCAAGCGTGACCGCGATCCCCGTCTTAAGTACACGCGCACCAAACGACATGGTGATGACCCCTCCTCTTTACCGAACCTGAAATTTTACATTTGATAATCATGTTCATTATTACCCCATATTTCTTTTTTTGCCTGAATTCATTCAGGAGAACGATTTATTGTACCATGTAAGGTCTTCCGTTGCCATGTCATAAGTCAGAGGTATTGTGAAATTGATTCCTTTATGTATGTTAATACACATTATTAACCCAAAAAGAAGCAAATCTTCAAAATGGATTTTCACCACTTCAAAGATTCGCCTCTGTTACTTATGATACCTCTGTGGAATGCTCATGCTTATTATGCCTGCCTATCGGTCCGTGCCCTCCCATTCCCTTTTGAACTGGTCCACAAACTGCACCATATAATCATGACGCTGTTCCGCCAGCTCCTTGCCATAGGAGGTATTCATCAGATCCTTGAGCTTGAACAACTTCTCGTAAAAGTGATTTATCGTTGTGCTGCGCCCATTGCGATATTCCTCACGGGTCATCTGCTCCCGTGGGGGAAGGGACGGATCGTACATCTCGCGCCCTCTGGCGCCTGAAAAGGCAAAGGTTCGCGCGATCCCAATCGCACCCAATGCATCCAGTCGATCCGCATCCTGTACAACCTGTGCTTCAAGCGAGCTGACTGCAGGACGCTGTCCTCCCGCATATGAGATGGTGCTAATAATACCCACAACCTTATTACGTATATCCGGGTCAAGAGGCTGGGTATCCAGCCAGTCATTCAGTTTGGCCATCCCGGCTTCCAAGCTCTCATTCAGCTTCTCATCCGGTACATCATGTAATAATGCAGCCAGTTCGCAGACAAATGGATCTGCACCCATACGGTGAGCGAGTTCAACCGCAAGTGCGGTTACCCGTTCAATGTGCGGCCAGTCATGACCATCACTATGCTTGGATGAGTCCCCTTGAACAAAGGATCGGGCGGCGCGCAGAACAGCCTCTCCTGCCGTTATTCCATCTATATTATGCATGTGCCCTAATTCTTGCAGATTCCCACTAGGTTGAAGAGGGTTCTCTGACATCTTACGATTCCCCGCCTTCACGGGCCTGTTCACGAGGAATACGTCGAGCTACACCCGTCTTAACAGCTGCTTCAATTACGCGACTGCGCATCGATTTGACTACTTTATCATTGAACACACTCGGAATAATGTAATAACGTGTACGCTCTTCGTCCGTAATGGCCGAAGCAATCGCTTGAGCGGCTGCCAGCTTCATTTCTTCATTAATTTCGGTGGCTCGGCAATCCAGAACTGCTCTGAAGATGCCCGGGAAACATAACACATTGTTAATCTGATTCGGATAATCGGATCGTCCTGTTGCCATTACAGCCACAATGTCTTCCACCAAGGCAGGCATAATCTCAGGTACCGGGTTTGCCATTGCAAACACGATTGGATCTTCTGCCATGGTCTGTACATCTTCGCGAGTTAACAGATTCCCGCGGGATAGGCCAATGAACACATCGGCTCCACGAATGACATCACGCAGCGAACCAGTCTCCAGTTCGGGATTAGTACGAGCTGCATAATCACTCCAGACTTCATTCTCATAGGTTTGTGTCCGTACAATTGCACCCTCACGATCGACACCTATAAGCCGGCTGGCTCCCGCGGACAATAATATATTGCTGCACGCTACACCTGCTGCACCGATGCCACAGACCACAATCTTCACATCTTCAATGGACTTGCCCACCAGTTTGAGCGCATTGATCAGACCAGCATATAACACAACCGCTGTGCCATGCTGGTCATCATGAAATACAGGAATGTCCAATTCCTCATTCAGACGACGCTCAATTTCGAAACAACGCGGTGACGAGATATCCTCCAGATTAATGCCGCCAAAACCAGGTGATATCGCTTTCACAGTACGTATGATTTCCTCGGTATCCTGTGTGTCCAGGCAGATTGGGAAAGCATCCACACCTGCAAACTGTTTGAATAACATCGCTTTACCTTCCATGACAGGCATCGCTGCACGAGGCCCAATATTACCAAGCCCAAGCACTGCACTGCCATCAGATACGACGGCCACTGTATTCCGTTTAATTGTCAATGAGAAGGCTTTGCCGGGTTCTTCTGAAATGGCTGAACATACACGAGCAACATCCGGAGTGTACACACGTGACAGATCTTCCCGGTTTTGAATCGGGGTCTTTGGTGTTACTTCGATCTTACCGCCCAGATGAAGCAGGAACGTCCGATCCGATACGTTAATAATGGACACACCTTTAAGCTGGCGCACCCCTTCTATAATTTTACTGTTATCTTGTGCATCCGTAACTGCGACCGTCAAGTCGCGCACGCTTACATCCTGATTGGTGGAAATCACGTCGATGGCAATGATGTCTCCCCCAGCTTCCGAGATGGCCGAAGCCACTTCGCCAAACTTGATATCCTTAGTTGTCATTTCCAGTCGAATAATAATGCTGTTACCATCCAAATTTCTTTGATTCATTTCCATTCCTCCCAGACTGAAAGTCTTGAGTTACATGTTACGTGTTTGTCTTCGCTACGCGGACACGTTTATCCTTTATCTTGTCCAGAAAAAGTGGTTCAACAGCCAAATGCATAAATAAAAAAAGATGCCCTGAACACCAATGCAGGCGTTCAGGGCACTCTCTTCTAATTACTAACTTCATTTATTTAGTAACATATAGAATCTACATTATTTCCGGGCAGCCGGTCTGCGCAGAACACAAATGTCATATGGCTTCAAGCTGAGACTTGCTTCCACAGCATCACCACTGAGCAGATCAGTATAGGACTGTCCATCTAGTTCAATCAGCTTCTCATCTGGCGTGTAGTTCTGTACAAACACATAATCTGCTGTACCATCTGTACGTGTATGTGCCGTTGTTCCGGCAGGCAGCTCGGTTTCAAGTCCACGCTCAATGTTCAGGTCAGCGATAAGCTTCGCATAGAAATCATCATAGAATGGTGCTTTCAGACGTGTCGCTACGTAATATGCTTTTCCTGAACCCAACTGGTTAACCGTCAATGCCGGACGTCCGGCATAAAAGTCAGAACGGTACGTAGCCAAGGACTTCGCGCCTTCGAGATGAATCAGATCACACAGTTCAATTGCATCATACGCTGTATTGAGCTGAAGCTCATTGCCCTTCTCAGGGATAATTCCGTTCAGATCACGATCATGCAGTCCGTCAATTTCCTCGGACCAGATGCCAAGTGTCTTACGCAGCGGGCCTGGGAATCCACCCAGGAAACACAGATCGTTTTCGTTAACAATACCAGACCAGTAAGTTGCTACAAACGTACCACCTTGTTCTACAAACTTCTCAATACGTTCCCCGACACCTTCACGTACCAGATAGAGCATTGGAGCAATCAGCAACTTATACTTGGACAGATCTGCATCCATATCAATAACGTCTACAGCGACTCCCTTTTTCCAAAACGCTTCGTAATGCTCTTCCACCGTCTGCTCATACTTCACACCGATATTACGCGGACCCTGAGAATCATTAACGGCCCAGCGGTTTTCCCAATCAAATATGATTGCAACTTCTGCCGGAACCGCTGTTCCTACAATAGCTTCCATGCCTTCAAGAGCCGTTCCTACGTCGGTGACATCTTGGAACACTCGAGTGTGTTCCGTTCCTACGTGGTCTACCACCGCACCATGAAGTTTCTCACTGGACCCACGGCTCTTTCTCCATTGGAAGTACTGAACACTATCGGAACCATGTGCCACAGCCTGGAGAGAAGAGAGCAGATGCATGCCAGGTTTTTTCAGCTTGCTTACATCTTGCCAATTCGTCGAACTTGGAGTACTCTCCATCAGCAAGAACGGCTGACCGCCTTTGATGGAACGAACGATATCATGCATCATGGCGATACGGGATGCCTGTTTCGCGTCGTCATCTGCATCATGCCAAGTCGGATAACTGTCCCAAGAGAGGAAATCCAGAATATCAGCGAACTTCCAATAGTTCAGACCGCCATAGAATTCCATCAGGTTCGTTGTGACTGGCAGATCAGGATTCTGAGCTTTTAATGGTTTCGTTTCATGCACTATAAAATCAGCTGTCTGATCCGTAACGAAACGGCGCCAGTCCAGATTCATCGCGTGTACCTGTGTCTCACCGTGTGGAGCCGGAGATTCCACTTGACTCCAGTCTGTAACCGTATGGCTCCAGAATGTCGTCCACCAGGAATGATTCAGTTCATCGAGTGTTTTATACTTCTTCTGAACCCAACCACGGAATGCTTCCTGACAATAATCACAATGACAATCTCCGCCGAACTCGTTTGAGATATGCCAGCCGATTACAGCCGGATGATCCGAATAACGTTCTGCCAGTTTTGTGTTAATCGCAGTAACCTTCTCACGGTATACCGGGGAAGTATAACAATGGTTGTGACGGAAACCATGCAGATTGCGGACACGCTTCTCGGATACACGGAGCACTTCCGGGTACTTCGCGGACATCCAAGCAGGTCTAGCACCACTTGGTGTAGCGAGGAATGCATAGATACCGTTTGCTGCAAAACGATCCAACACCTGATCCAGCCATTCAAACGTGTATACACCCTCTTCCGGCTCAAGGGATACCCACGAGAAGATACCAATGGACATCACGTTACACTTGGCAAGCTTCATCAAGCGAATATCTTCTTCCAGAACTTCAGGATAGCGGAGCCATTGCTCCGGGTTATAGTCTGCGCCATGCAACATGTGCGGGGCTTTGGAACTTACAGGTGGAAATTTGTATGTCATAAGGACAACTCCCTTGCTTTAATTACTGTTTTTTTAGTTTATATATGATAACGATAACGATAACAACGACTTCACAGACGATACGTATTACGCTAGATTACACGTATGTCACGACATCTGATTCTTCAACAGCAGCAAGTGCTGTAAACGATTCCAACTTGCGACCTTTAAAATCAAACATGGTGAGGTTGCCCCAGTTATTCGGATGACCGACGGACCATTCTTCTTTACTTGGTATCCAGGCAGGTTCCCAATAATAGAATCCGTGCCCCAAACCACCAGGAACTTCGCGAATAATCTGCAATAGATCCTTCAGGTATTTGGTCTGTCCCTCTACACTTGCAGGGTATCCTGGTAACAACATATCTTCCTGATTCAATATCCATTCAATGCCTTCCGGCTGCTCCAGCGTCCATGGATAAGCGGTTTCAACTACATTGATCGGTTTGCCATAACGCTCAGCCAGATCATGAAGATTGTCACGTAATGCGTCGAGTGTGCCATGCCACCAAGGGTAATACGAGAGACCAATGACATCAAACTCCACACCCAGTGCTTCAAAGCGATCGTAAAACTTGCGGCTCTCGGCGTTATCTCCCCCACGATCAATATGTATCATAATCTGAATATCCGCGTCAACGGATTTGACCGCAGCAATTCCGTACTTCACAAGGCCTGCAAAGCGCTCCCACTGTTCATCCGTATCATGCTCTTCTCCACCAACACGTCCCTCATTCCATAACATGCCTGGTGTAATCTCGTTGCCCACCTGCACCATGTCCGGAAGCGCATCGTGTTCCTTCAACGTTCTCAGAACGTCAGCCGTATACATGCATACCGCACGTTGAAGCTCTTCATAGGACAGATTCTCCCATGCTTTCGGCTTCCATTGATTGGCTGGATCAGCCCAGCGATCAGAATAATGGAAATCAAGCAAAAATTTCAAGCCCTGTTCCTTGATCCGTTTGGCTATCTCCACCGTCCGTTCCAGATTGCAGAATCCACCAACAGGATCATTCCAGATTCGAAGTCGTATCGCGTTAGCGTCATTAATCTTCAGGATGGACAGCAAGTCTTGTTCCTTGCCATCCACATCACTATAACTCCCGCCATGCTGTTCGATTTCATCCATAAAGGACACATCCATTCCCAGAATGAATGTCTTTTCCGTCAAGTTGCTCACTGTATCAACCTCCATTAATTTGGGGTACAGGCTCAGCCTTTAACTGAGCCCAACGTCATACCTTTGACAAAGAAACGTTGCAGGAAAGGATACACAATCAAGATTGGTGCACTTCCGATGAAGATCTGAGCTGCCCTTACCGTAGTTTGAGAGAGGGCTTCCATTTCTTTTGGATTCATGCTCATGCTACTCATATCACGTCCAATAATGACCGTTTGCATAAATGTAGCAAGTGGGTAATCCTTGGCGTTATTCATGTAGAGCAATCCATCAAACCAGGAATTCCAGTGGAACACCATACTGAACAATGCAATTGTTGCAATGGACGGCATCGAAATGGGAAGGAAGATCCTGAACAATGTTCTGAAATGGTTAGCTCCATCCATGAGCGCCGCTTCCTCCAGCTCTTTTGGAATACCGCGGAAGAAGTTCAGCATCAGAATGACAAGGAATGTGTTAACTGCTCCTGGGAGCACCAGTACCCAGAAGGAATCCATCAACCCGATCTTCTGGATAACCATGTAGAACGGCACCAGTCCCCCGTTGAAAATCATACTGAATACAAAAATCCAGGAGTAGATCGTTCTGCCTTTGAATTCACTATTCTCTTTGGACAACGGATACGCCGCCAGGAACGTAATCAGCAAGGTAATAGCTGTACCGATCACTGTACGTAGAAGTGAAATCCAGAGCGAGTTCAAGAAAATTGGATTGTTCATCGTTTTTTTGTAAGCCTCAAGTGAAAATCCTACGGGCCAGAGATTGACCAGATTGGCGTCGGCAGCTGCCTTTGTACTAAAGGATACAGCCAGTACATGAACCATCGGTATGATACACATAATGGCGATCAAAATCAGAAAGCAGGTATTGACTATATTAAACACGCGATAAGGCAATGATTTATGATACATCGTGGTCCCTTCTTTCTCTGTTCATTCGTTTAGAATATGCGATATCCAGCGTATTTTTTGGCTAAGCTGTACGATACAAGAATCAAGATCATACTAATAACCGATTTAAATAATCCGATCGCGGTTGCAAAGCCCATCTCACCATTCTGCATTGCGGAACGGTATACGAATGTATCAATGATGTCACCCGTTTGATATACGAGCGGGTTATACAAGTTGAATATCTGGTCAAATCCGGCATTCAGTACGTTACCAAGCGCCAGTGTCCCTACAACCATCAGCATCGGCACAAGCGAAGGGATTGTAATGTGCAGTGTCTGTTTCCAGCGTCCTGCTCCGTCAATTTCAGCTGCTTCGTACAATGCTGGATTAATTCCGGCAAGGGCAGCCAGAAAGACAATCATGTTATAGCCAAATTCTTTCCACACATCTGTCAGAATGACCGTAGATCGGAACCAACTGTTGTCTCCCAGGAAGAAATATGGCCCGAGTCCAAAGGTTCCCAGAACCCGGTTAACCAAGCCGCCTGTTGACAACAGATCTATCAAAATCCCGCCCAGAATGACCCAGGACAAGAAGTGAGGTAAATATACGAGTGTTTGAATTGTTCGCTGTATAGCCATCTTGCGAACCTCATTCAAAAGAATGGCAAAAACAAATGGAACAAATAAATTGAAAATCAGTTTAAGTACAGCAATAATCAATGTGTTCCAGATGACCTGTAAGCTGTCTTCACGTTCAAACAAATATCTAAAGTTGTCCAGTCCAACCCATTCAGAACCGCTAATCCCAAGCCATGGCTTGTAGTTCTGGAATGCCATAACGATCCCGCCCATAGGCACATAACTGAAGATGATCAGAAAGATAATGGCTGGCAACAGCATAACGTGGAATGGCCAAGTGCGTTTCAAAGTTCTCATGATTGCTCCCCCTGTATTTCTTCCTACTCAAGTACTCCCTGAGTGGCTTATAATGCGATTATATCAACCTTTTACGGGGTCCAAACAGCACATAAAAGCAATATAAATGGCACAAATTCAACCACTTTGCCTCAGCTTGAATAAACAAAAAAAAGCGCACAGACGAGTACCGTCTGTGCGCAGTTAAAAACTATTTTTTCACACCGTCATACCATTCGTTGACCTCTTGAGTGATCTGGTCACCGCCACCGGATTTCCACGTTTGTACAAAAGTATCAAACGCATCCGCTGGATTTTTGCCATAGATAATTTCGTTAAATGCTTGATTCTCGATTTTGTTCAGATAGTCCAGCTTCGATTTCATCGTCTGCGTTGTTGGACCTGTGAACATGTTTTTGAAGGAAATTTCTTCTTGGCTCAGCAATACTTTCGCAGCAGCAGGGGTTTCCTTACCATAGTTCACGGCAACATCTTTTTCGAGCTTGGTTTCAGGCTCTTTGCCATCTGCCAGATTCATCAGAGCTTTCATCTGAGCGTCCGGAATACGAGCGCCATCACGCACGAGCAAATAACGCACAACGTTTACATACCCGCCATCAATTTCTTCAATCGGCATTTGTTTACCATTACCATCCAATTGATAGTCATAGCCTGCAAATAGACCGTTATCATATTCACTTCCTGGTTGCGGATCTGCGTAATTATCATAAAGATAGTTTTGGTAAGTAAAGAATGCTTCCGGATTTTTCATATCTTTCTTGATCAATGTTACACCATTAACAAAATGTGTACCATGACGCATCGCTTTGCCTTCAGGGCCAGTTGGAATTTCAATCGGTTTCCAAACCGCACCTGGGACATTTTTTACCGTATCCTTCAGCGGCCATCCACTCATCCAGTATGGACCCGGGATAATGCCGGCTGTGCCTGCAACTGCTGGCTCTGCCGTTTTGTTTTCATCCCACAACGCTGCTTCCTGCGGGATATAACCTTTTGTGAGCCATTCGCTCAATTTGGTCAAACCTGGCTTCATACCTGGATTGATAGAACCATACTCCAGCTTGCCATCCGCAGCCAGATTCCATTGTTGAGGTAAGGTGCCATATGCACCAAAGATCCAGGATACATCTCCCATCCATGTATTCATGGATGTTTTGAAGCCAACGCTGAGCGGAGTGACTTTATCTGGAGCCAAGCCGTCAGGGTTATTATTCTTAAATGCTTCCATCACTGCTTCCAGTTCGTCGATGGTTTTTGGTGCCTTCATGTTCAGCTTGTCCAGCCAGTCCTGACGAATCCAGAGAAGGTAGTCATTGTTGTAGGCATAGTCCAGAACAGGGACACCCATTCTTTTGCCATCACGACTGTACGGGTTCCATACATTAGGGTCCTGCTCCATTGCTTTTTTCCATGTGTCGGAAGCGTATTTGTCGAACAGTGGTCCCACTTCCTGATACATACCGGAGTCAATTAAATCTTGAGCAACTAAATTATCCGGCTGCCCTATTGTCACAATATCCGGCATTTCTTGGCCGGAGGACATAGCGAGACGAAGCTTGGTCGCAAATGCACTGTTCGTATCTGTCACGGACCACAAGGATTTGATTTCAATTCCGAATTTGTCCTTGGCCCACTTGGTTGCCACGTTATTTTCCATGGATTCGCCATTTTTAAATTTCAGCTCAGGATCGATTCCCCATGCTGTAGTAATGGTAACTGCCGGATCATACTTTTCTTTGTATTCGTTTTGGGTTCCAGATGTACTTGGTGTTGCACTATCTCCGCCCCCACTGCCTCCTGAACATCCTGCAAGAACGACAGTTAGACTCAGCGTTGTAGCGAGAAGCGTCAAGAATCTCTTTTTCGTTGATTGCGCTCTCATGTTGTTCCCCCTTAAATCATTTTGGTTACCCTTTCATTATAGGCTGACCAGGCCTTTGAGCCTATGATACGAAATCAAGATTTCTGCACCTTTGCCAACCTATATTCTGGAATGTTGTTGAAATTATGCCTGATCCCGAAATTCATTTGGTGTCATACCATAATGTTTTTTGAACATTTTGCTGAAATATTGCGGATTTTGATAGCCAAGTTCACTCGTAATCTCGTATATTTTTTTGTTGCTATTCTTAAGCAGATATAGAGCACGTTCCATGCGCATACGAATCATGTAGTCCCCAAGACCTTCCCCAGTCTCTGCCTTGTAAATTTTCGATAGATATACGGGGTGTAAATATACCTTGTCCGCAATCATCTTCACTGACAGATCCTGTCCTGTATCTCTTGTCACCAGCTCCTGAACCTGCTTGATCACATGTCTGCGGCTCTGCACACCTTCCTGATCGGACAACTCTTCCTGAAGCTTCGCCAGCATCTCGGTAGCCCAACGCCGCAGCTTCTCGGGGGATTGAATCAACTGATGAGCAAGGAGCAGATCGAATCCCGCATGATCAATCTCATGCACCAGATGCCCCTGTTTATGGGCGATATACATAAATGCATTAGTTACCGACAGATACATCTCATACACATGTTCTCTGGACAATCGTACCTGTTCTGCCGCGTCAAAGACCGTGTTCAGCTTACGGGCTGCCGCTTCCCATTGCTTGGTCTCAAGCAATTGCGGAAGTACAGGCGGTTTGTACAGCTCTTCGATCGCCTGCGTTGCATCATTCTCCGGTCTTTTGCTGAGTGCCTGATCCATGTCCATATATATAATCTTGTGTTCTTCTGGTCCTGAAAGGACAAGCGAACCCAGACTTTTCCGATAAGCTGCTGTTAACTCATTAAAGGGAAATGACGGTGTAACTACCATGGACAGATCTCCCTGTAAATATCGAATGACATGCTCACGGAAAGTTTCAGCTGAGATTCTCAACGTCTCCAAGTCCATCTGCGGAGCTTCGATCTGATCTTGATTCTGCAAGAACATAACCAGACACTCATGGGGTCCCCGACCAAACCACACGTTAAATTGCTCTCCAAGTACTTCCTCTGCAATATTACCTACCGCAAAATCCATCAGATCCAGAGACTGCTGGTCCATCGATGAGAAGCGTCCTGTAAGGCGAATCAGCATCATTACAGCCGATTGTTCCGGATCGATATGAATCTCATATTGTTGCAGTTGTTCCCGAAGTGCCCGCGCCGTGATCTCACGCCCCAGCAACAGATCATGCATAAGATTTTCCCGTAAAATCTTATAGTCAGACTTCCGACTGTATAAAAGCCGGTGATATTTATCGAATTCATCCCACTCATCGCGAAGAGACGTGATAGCTGCTGACACCGATCCCATAAACTCATCATCGTTTACGGGCTTCAGGATATAATCCGTTGCCTGCAATTGAATGGCTTTTTTAGCATAATCAAAATCACTGTGACCCGTTAGTAAAATACAGCGGATATGAGACCAGCGCTTGCTTACCTCTGCAATGAGATCCAGTCCTGACATGCCAGGCATGCGAATATCGGTAACTACGATGTCTACTGCATTTTCCTCCATAATCTCCAACGCTTCCTTACCAGATGCGGCACGCAGCACGGTCGTTACTCCAAGCTCTCCCCAGGGGATCGTAAGTTCCAGACTTTCTGTTACGTATGTCTCATCATCTACCAGTAATATATCAATCAAGTGATTCACTCCCTATTTCGTTCATTCTGCAAATGGATTCCATCGTTCATCTTGCGCTACACATCCCAAGTGCTTATCCTTCATTCTCCAGAAGAAACTCCTGTTCGGCAGGCCATGACAGCGTAACGCGTAATCCACCAAGTTCCGATTCCGTTACATCCAGTCCTGCCTGCTCCCCATATCGAAGCTGGAGTCTCTGATTCACATTCCACAGGCCGCAGCCCATCTCCTGATCCATCGTTCCCCTGAGCTTATTCAGAAGCGCCTCACGTGCCTCCTGCGTCATGCCTTGCCCATCATCTTCAACCACAAGAACCATGACACTGCCCTGTTTTTCCCCGGATACTCTTATTTCTCCTGCCTCCGCGTCCGCTTCGATACCGTGAATCACCGCATTCTCCACTAGTGGTTGCACGATGAGTGGCGGTACCTCCTGTCTTAACATCTCATCAGACAGATCAATCTTGTAATGAATGCGGTCCATACGCATCCGTTGGATCTCCAGATAACAGCTGACAAATTCAATTTCTTCTGTCAACGGTACCACGTCCCGCTCCTGTCTTGTCGTATACCGATAATATCGCGATAGATTATGTGACATCGCTACAACAGCGTCCATACGCTTGAGTTTCGCCATACTTGTAATGAAGGAGAAACAATTATAGAAAAAGTGCGGGTTAATCTGCGATTGCAGCTGCTTCAACCGAGCTTCACGTACATGAATCTGTTCCAGGTAAACGTGTTCAAATAACTGCTGGATCTGCTCCACCATCAAGTTGAAACGTTCGGACAGGAAACTGAATTCATTGCGGCCCTTTGGCTTAATCCTCACGGAATAATCCTCCTGCTTCAACCGCTGGAACCCGCGAATGAGTTGTTTCACTGGTACCTGCACCTGAACATAGAACAAATACGCCACACCAAAACTCATTAACAACAAACAAATCATGGAAGAATAGAACAGCATATTGGATTGATGAATGGGCTTCAGAATATCTGATAGCGGCATATAGTCCACCAAATACCAGCCTGTTGTGCTGGATTTCACCGTGTTGATCATGTAAGGCTCGTTCCCGATCACCACTGTACGATTATCAACGTCCTGAAGTTTATGGATGGACAGTTCTTCTATCAACTGATTCGTTAATGAACGATCTGAAGTCCGGTTATAGATAACCCCCGATTCTTCACGGAAATAGAAGGGGTCATGCCTGCCATCGTCCTTGAATTTGTCCAGCATATCCCGAATGTTATCACTATCAAACTCCAGTTTAATAATCGTTTCCGCATTATTAGCCGGGTCTTTAATACCGTATGGAGATACCGTAATCCAGCTAAACATGAACCGATCATCTTCCCCATCCTGAATTTTGCGTACATCCCAGCCGGAAATGATATTTTCCCTTAGCGCTTCTTTATCGTAAGAACGTGCGTCCCTTTCGGAAACCACCCTGCCCAGCGAAGGAGAATACAGATATAATTTCGTGGCCCAATTGGATGAGCTTTCCTGAATACTCAGCTTATTCTGAATACGTTTGACCAGGTTGATCGCATCCAGATCAAAGTAGTTACTGTCCGCATAGATTCGCCGGAAGCTGCCAATATCAGGATCATGTATGAGCAGATTAGGCCATGAGGATAACAGTTCGATGTGTGTGTTCACTTGATTTTGGAAAAATTCAAGCTGGTTACTATTCGATCGATTCAACTCATCTCTGAGAACAGCTGTTGTTTTGTGATTGGAGTACCAGTACAAAAGCACTACAGGAATCAGCATAATCAAAATAAGAATGACCATTTTGGAAAACAGGTTTGTCCGATATGACATTTTTTCATCTCACCTTGTCTTAATTTGTCGTGACATTAATTGTAATGATGTAAGCGCTAAAGACAAACTATTTTTTTGAGACAAACCGATTCATTATCTAGCGTAAGCGTTACCAATTCAAGGTGAAAGGAGATAAAACCAATATTTCTGCACTAAATGCAACTTCCACGCACAAAAAGAGCCAGCGATTAGCCAGCTCTCTATCTAATTTCAGTATATATCTTTAATCGTTCTATTCAACTCAAACCTTATTCCACTTCTGTTTATGTAATTATTCTTTTTTTCTATAAAAATATCAACTATGGAATATCATAATCAAATACCGTATTCGCTCCATCCACGCCTACATCCAGCACAATATCCATAAGTTTCCCATTGACGAACAGAGGGGATTCCGCTTTCCCGTAAAACTCCAACTTACCTGTAAACGTTCCATGGCGTTCAATCTCAACATGTACGGGCCTTAATTGGACAGACTGCAAGGCTTCCAATAGTGGATCGTCCTTAAACTTATAACTGCGTGCGAGATCAGGCAATAACACGGCGGATACGGAATCTCTGCCGTAATTTTTGAGTGTCAGGTCACAGGTTGCTCGGGTCTCACCCGTTTTCAGCACGTTAAAGGTACAAGAACTTGCATTCTGTACATAGGATACCGCATTAATGCCTGAAGCTCCCCACTTGGCTACATACATGAATTTATCCGTCATGTACGAATAACTGAGAACGATAGCGATAACTACGATCCATAACCCTTTTGCAAGACCGGGAAATGATTTCCCAATCTCTTTGCGAGTAAGGTAGAATCCACACGCGAATATCCCCAATCCGAGGAAAAGTGTGATATGAACTCCACTCAAGTAAGATGTAGTATACGGTGATATACCTATTGCTGACAGCATGGTATCTCCAACAGAAAAACCAAGATGATGGTTAAATGTAAAGATGATAGCAAATAGCAATAAAGCCCCTGAGAACACAAGTCTGGTTCTCGACACACGAACACCCCCTAATCAACCACCTTATTATATCATATTTTTCCTATTTATGATTAACAATCCAAATCAAAAAAACAACAATAAAAAGAACGTCTTCGGTTGTTCACCGAAAACGTCCTCCATTTTCACCGCTGACAAGAGCTTGTAATAACACAGGTCTCTCTGTCATGGCTGACGATCATTTATTGCTTAGCCAAAAATGCATCGAGTTGTTCCTGTTTGGCTGCAATAATTTTATCAATTCCCGCTGCTTTCAATTTCTCCAGATATTTCGGAATCATCTCATTTGGATCAACTGCGCCCGATGTCATACCCGGCTTGAACTGTTTGTTCACGTTGTTGACCGCAGCAATTTCATTTTTGACAGATTGGCTGTTGAACGTAAAGCCCAGTGCTGGCGACTTCACACCTTTGGCGTTAAACTCTTTGAACTTCTCCCATTTCTGTGGATCTTCATTATCCCAGAGGAAGTTCAGGAATTGGTTACCCAGTTGCCATTGTGCACCTGGATTGTAGGTACGACTGTTGGCATCTACACCATCAGGGAGAGCAATGATATTATCCTGTCCGTCTTTTTTCACATAATGTGTACCTTCAATTCCGAAGTTTAACAAGTTGTTAATTTCCTTGTCGGAATGCAGCAGGTTAATGACCTGCATCGCTTTCTCCGGTTGCTCGGAAGAACGGGAGATTGCAAGCATCGCTCCAGACGCATCACCCGTCGTGATTGTTGGCTGTGTCATCTCAATCTGAGTCAGTGGGAAACCCACATACCCTTCTTCTTCTTTATCCTTGCCTGGCTTCATGCCATCCGTCCAGAGAAACGCTTTTCCAGCCTTCGCCTGGTCTTTCGGGAACACATTAGACGTAGCAGCATCACTGTTGATATATCCCGCTTGATACCACTTGCGAGCAAGTTCAGCCGCTTCTTTGAATTCTGGGGTCTCCACTTCATTCAGCACCGTTGTTCCGCCTGCTGTTTTGGAGATAACTCCAGGTACGGAAGCATCACCGAGATAATCCCAATCCAGATTCTCTAACAGCCCGTTACCATTGGTATTGGACATATAGAATGGTGTGATGGCTGGCTCGTTTTCCTTGATTGTTTTGAGAAGTGGCTCCAGATCAGCCCAAGTTTTTACAGCTGTCAGGTCCAGTTTATACTTGTCAGCCAGATCTTTACGTACCAACACACCACGTGTCGCAGCGAGTTCCTTATTCGTAGGAACGCCGTAATTCACGCCGTCCACCTGGGAACCTTCCAGAAAGGCAGGGTCCAGGTTTTTCTTAATATCCTGACCATGTGCATCAAGCAGATCATTCAAGGGCAAGAATGCGCCTTTAGCTACATTCACCGTGTAGTTCTGCCAAGCCGCTGTGAAGATAATGTCTGATTTTTCACCTGAGGAAATCATGAGATTCAGCTTGTTATCCCACTGTCCCCAGTCAATTGCATTGATCTTAAGCGTGGCTCCGATCTTTGGTTCCATCTTTTTGTTAATCTCGGCTTCCACCAGAGCGACATCCTTCTGTGGTGTCCCTGGGTAGAACAGTGTCACTTCATAGGGTTTGCCCCCACCTTCACTTGCTCCTCCGCCTTCTGCGCCAGGTGTTGTTGTTCCACCCTTGTCTGATGAGCAAGCAACCAGCACCAGGCTCAGCGCCATAACCGTTGCCATCATGCGTGACCATACCTTTAATGATCTAACCAATTGAACCCCTCCTGTCATGTGTTGAACCATACAACCGAATTCCCCAATTCACAATTAAACCGATAACTACTTCTGTATATGCCCTTTCAGTCCATCTTCATTTACCTTGCCCACTCCGCTAACCGGTTCAGAGTTATCCCTTCACAGCGCCAACCGTAAGACCTTTGATGAAATAACGCTGGAAGAACGGATATGCCAGTACAATTGGACCAATACCGACTACAGCCATCGCCATTTGCAGAGTTTTGTTAGGCAGATTCAGTAATCCACCCTGCGACGAAATCTGTGAAGAGACGTTGGAGTTGGTTGTTAAATATTGAATATCGAGCAGCGTCCGGTACATAAGGTACTGAAGGCTGATCGTCCGGTTATCTGATATAAAAATCATACTAAGGTACCAGTCATTCCAGTAATTCAATGTACTGAACAACGCGACGGTTGCCATTACGGGGAGAGAGAGCGGAAGCACGATACGTGCAAACGTTCTCAATTCTCCCGCACCATCAATCCGAGCCGATTCCAGAATAGACACCGGAATGGAGTTCGCGAAGAATGTACGCATGACCAGTACAAAGAATGGGGATAGCAGTAGCGGCATAATGAGTGCCAGTAGGGAGTTTTTCAGATCCAATACGTTGACATAGACCAGGTACCAAGGTACCAGCCCCCCATTGAACAACATTGTGAAGAAGATGAAAAAGGCGAACCAGCCCCGGTAAGGCAGATCTCTCCGTGAGAGCGGATACGCATACAATGCGGTCAGTGCAACACTTGTAATGGTACCTACAACGGTAACGATAAAGGATATACCATACGAGTGAATGATCTGATCCATATCTCTGAACAGAAACTCATAAGCCGTCAGGCTGAATTTCTCTGGAATAAGCTTATATCCATTGGCAATTACTGTTGTCTCGTCCGAAAATGAGATGGCGAAGACAAGCAGGATCGGCACGATACAGGCAATGGCATAGAATAGAAACATCGCATGAATAACGGATGCGGAACGCTTCGATACGGCTAGTGGATCACGTGATTTCACAGCTGACTTGCCTCCTCTCAAAATAATGCATTATCTTTATCTATTCGCCTTACGATGGTATTGGATACAAGAACCAGCACAAA
This sequence comes from Paenibacillus sp. FSL H8-0283, assembly GCF_045040675.1. Classification (NCBI taxonomy): domain Bacteria; kingdom Bacillati; phylum Bacillota; class Bacilli; order Caryophanales; family Paenibacillaceae; genus Paenibacillus; species Paenibacillus sp. FSL H8-0283. Next base: position 2,392,721 of record NZ_CP150295.1, on the reverse strand, counting down.
TCCAACGATTGCTTGGTATAGACCGGCTGCTGATGACATCCCGATATCTCCACCGATAAGGAACGTACGATATACGTAGGTATCCAGTACATTCGTTACAGGGAACAGCGCCCCCGATTCCAATGGAACCTGGTAGAACAGACTGAAGTCTGCATAGAATATACGGCCAATTTGCAATAAAGTCATAATGACGATTAATGGGATGAGAAACGGAATGGTAATGAAACGGATCTGATGCCATTTGGTTGCGCCATCGAGCACAGCTGCTTCATAATATTCTTCATCGATACCCACGACAGCTGCCAGATAAATGACGGCATAATATCCAATATTTTTCCATGTGTTCACCAGTGGCAAAATATACGGCCAATACTTCGGCTCTGAATACCAGTCGATCGGCTGACCGCCGAACATCTGCAGAACCGTTGAGTTCATGAAGCCTGAATCCTTGCCCAGGAAAGCCAGTACCAGATAACTGACCACAATCATGGACAAGAAATACGGTAATAACATAAGTGATTGATATAACTTGGACATTGCCTTGTTCTTCACTTCATTGAGCAGAATAGCAAGCCCGACACCTACTAAGAGATTTAGTGCAATAAACACCGTGTTATACGCGAGTGTATTTCGGGTAATTTCCCATGCATCACTGGTTGAGAACAAATATTTAAAATTGTCCCATCCACTCCATGGGCTACCCCAAATACCATCAGCATAGTTTACATTTTTGAATGCGATCAGAACGCCGAACATCGGCATATAGTTGTTCACCAGTAGAAACAGGACACCTGGCAAGAACATGAGATACAGCACCTTGAATTTGCCAAGATTGTGCCACACAGACTTGCGCTTTCGGACTGTTTCTCCCGGTATTTCCGATATCCGTACTCCCTTACCCGCCTGGGGTTGTGTCTTCATAACTTGTTCTCCCTCACTCCTCTTGAATTCTTCCTCAGGATGAAGCTCCGTTGCGGCTCCTGTGGTTCAAGTATACGGCGGGGCGAGTAAGACCTCTATCTGCTGTGGTGACCTGTTGACTTATCAAATTATGACTTTAGATCCAAAAAAAACAAAAGACGCAGCATGCTGCGCCCTGAACTATACGGTACGTGACTGTTTTCGAAACTCCTGTGGCGTTATACCCGTGCACTTTTTGAACATTTTGGTGAAATGCGAGTAATTGTAGTACCCCACCTTGCCAGCGATATCCGTCACTTTGACGGTGGACTGGGACAACAATGTCTTCGCTTTGGCTACTCTGCCCTGCAGAATAAACTCAGATAGGGACATCCCCTTCTCTTTCCGAAACAGACGTGATAGATAAGCGGGATTGAATCCGGCAAAAGCTGCAAGTTCCTCTCGCATAAGTTCTTCACCAATATGAGTTTCAATATAAACGCACAACTGATCCACAATGGTCATAGGGCTATGATCGTCCGGGTACAACACCGGGATAACACGATCAATCAGATCAGCCGTCCACTGCTTCAACTGCGGCAACGACCTTGTCACCATACTCTCCTCCGGCTCCCGTTCACCCGGATACAGACTGCGTATTGACACGTTTTTCTGATGAAGCAGCGGATAGACCACATGCAGCATGGCATGATAGTAGAGATGCAGCATTTCAGGAGATAAACCCTCTTGGGCAGCAAGCAACTCAAAAATCTCATCCACACGTTCTCGCAAATCCCCTACTTTACCTGTCTCAAAAAGAATAGATAATTCCGAAAACCATGGAATAGGCAAAAAGCGATCTTCCTGATCTCTTCCCCGCTCATCATAGACAAAAACTTCTTCAAGCTCCTTAATATTGCGCCGCTCCATATCCATCAGTTCATTTAACATGCCTTGCAGCTCAGTCACAGCAACCGGGGCACCAACATAACAGGACAACCGACAGTAGAAATACGTACCACATTCCTGAATATACCCCTGACAACGTTGTGCCACTTCGCTCGCACTCGGAATGATGCCATCTTGCTCATAAGCAAGCACAATATTTAATCCACTTTGATCCTGAAACACCTCACCGGGCTTGTCGTCAAGCAGCATCTCTTTGGCTGCATTACGAAGGGCATATTCTAATACCTCTTCGTCACGCAAATCAAAATCACGCACCCATTCCTCTACCGATATTACAATGGGTAACACACGAGCCTGCGGATCAATCTCGGCACCATACAGTTCTGCGAGCTCTTGCAACCGTTGTTCGGTTAACGTGATACGCTGAGAGATGGCATCTTTCCAAAAGCGTTCCGTCAGTAGCGGTTTATGGGTTTTCCAGCGTTTGTATACGGTCTCATAAACTTCGTTGGTACGGGTACGCTGCTCTCCATCCTTGATCTTCTCCACCGCCTGGGTGACTACCTTAATCAATTGATCCGCTGGAGCCGGCTTCAACACATAATCAAAGCTGTTTAGCTTAATGGCTGTCTGTGCATAATCGAATAAAGCATGCCCTGTCAGGAAAATGGTCAGTATGCGTGGATCATGTTTTAACACCCAACTTTGCAGGTCAAGCCCTGTTTCACCAGGCATCTCGATATCACAGATCATGATATCAATAGCATTAGCCTTTAAAATCTTTCTTGCCTCTTCGGCATCACCAGCACTGTATACCTGGTCAATGCCTGCTGCTTGCCAATCGACTCCTTCCACCATTGCTTGTAATGCATACACTTCATCATCCACGATCAACAGGTTCCGCATAGGCTCCCCCTTCTTCCTCTTCGGTCTGAGCGGGTAAATCAATGATGACTTTGGCGCCATGATCCACCTCATTGCCAAACTGCAAACTGGCTTGATCACCATACTTCACTAAAAGCCGATGGGCCACGTTCCATATACCGATATGCTGTCCACTCGGATCTTCAGCGTATTGTCCATGTTGCAGACGCCCCAACAATTCCTCTTCAAATCCAACACCATTGTCCACAATCATCAGTTGAAGCACCGTCCCATCGACCTGACCGGACGACTTCTCACCGAGGCGCGCCACGATCCGAATGACAAATGCTTGTGTCCGGCGCTGAAATCCATGAATAATGGCATTCTCCACAAAAGGCTGAATGGTTAATGGCGGAATCACATAATGTCCCAGATTCGGTTCGATATCCAGTTCAAAATCGAATCTGCTTGGAAACCTCAGCTTTTGAATTTCTAAGTAATGACGAATGTGCTCCAGCTCTTCATCCAGACGAATAACACGTTTGCCTGCACGCAGACTGAATCGAAAATAATCGGCCAGATGACCAGCCATCTGCTGCACCAACTCATGCTTTTGCAAGGAAGCCAGACTATGAATAATATTGAGTGAATTCAGGTAAAAGTGAGGATTGATCTGCATCTGCAGTTGTTTGAACTCTGCCTCCCGCGTCCGCAACTGTTCCTCATACACATCAATCTTCAGATGCCGGATCTCACTGGTCATTTGATTGAAACTTCGTGTCATAAATTCAAGCTCCGAAGAAGATGGCGGGTCCAGCTTCACATCGAGATCTCCACGGCTCACCCTTCTCATGCCTCGGATTAACGCATTCATCGGGCGGAATAACAGATGCCGCAAAAAGATCAGTGCAGTAACCAGAATTACTGCCGCGCCAATGGGAAGCAGACGAATGATCTGCTGGAAAAACGGGAGGTTACGCATCATGTCTTCCTCAGGAAGCAGCACGATATAATTCATCTCGGACATGGCCGAGGCAGTACCCAACATCAAATATTGACGTGCTTCTCCCTTGTTCACAACTTCAGAGATCACCTGATACGGATTCTTCAGGCCGGGAAGATGCGCTGCAGCCAGCTGAATCTGTGCAGTATTTAATGTGGAATCCGATAGTGCCCCACCGTCTGTTCCAACAATGACTGCGCCTCCCCGATCTCCGGATTCAGTGAATTGTTGTGTATGATTCAGTGCATTCATATCAACAAGTGCACCTGCATAGAACTGCTGGTTGATTCGCACCGTTTTCACCAGCGCATTCCACGTCCCGCCACGCACGATGCTCCATTCCGGCTTCTGGATATCCCCTTCCAATTGCTGCATCTGGACTGGCATACTCTCCTGCACAACCGACTTTTTGACATCATAATTGCCTGAAGTCGCGAGCAGCAAATCATCATTCACGGCATCATATAGAAAAAAAGAATCGATTAGATTATAAAAACCGATATCTGTCATGAATTTGTTCATAATCCGTTGCTTTGCAATGATATAATCGCCGCTGCCGTATTTCAGAAAAAACAGAGAGATAATATCCGGGTCCCGCTCGCCCAGACTATACAAATACCGATTCGTCTCCTGTAACACACGTTCATTCTGCTCCACACTCTTGGCGAGATGATTCATATTGGTGAGGGATACTTTGTCACGTACAACTTTCATGGCGTAGACATTGTTGTAATAAAGCAGCATGAATAATGGCAGCATGATCAATGTAAGACCCACTATAAATTTAAAACGAAGTGAACGGATCAAATTCATGGATTATGGATTCCCGCCCTTTTAGAGGTAGTTCAAAAAGTCCGCTGTACTGAAAACCAGACTTTTTGAACGCACACTTTATTTCAACATAGTTTTTCTATTTTCTTCCTTATGATGGCATGTTTATTGTAATCACCCCTGCTTGCCATTGTCTATGGGGTCCCGTGACCTTCACATATCAATTCTGGTGACTTCCATCCGCTCCAATTTCAAAAGTAACAAGCTTCATGTAGTAATAAATTCTCCAGTTGTAAAAAAAATCCTTCATTATTACTCAGAAGCTTCTCCCTAAAAATAAATGCTGCGGCAAGCCCCGGACTCCACGAACGCCCGATCTTGACATGCATACGATATATCACTCCTCGGGTTAGTCACCAGGATGTAGGGAGGCCTGTTCGATGAATATTCAACTCACTGCGTTACACTATGTCTATCTGGCATTTATCGTCTTGATTATTGCGGTAATGATCCGGCGCAGGGACACCACGATCATCTGTGTTGCGGGTATTATGACCATTGGACTTCTGGCAACCGAAACCTTAAGCGGGTCAGTTGCTGGGATCTTCAGCAGTTTTATCTATGCAACAAAAGAATTGCTGAGTACGATCTTTATCATCTCGATTATTGTGGCAATGAGCCGTGTTCTGATCAGAACAGGTATTAATGAGGTCATGGTAACACCCGTCACAAGGTTTATCCGTTCTCCTCAGGTCGCGTATTGGGGTATCGGATTGATCATGATGGTAGTATCACTATTTTTCTGGCCATCCCCAGCAGTAGCTTTGGTCGGTGCTGTACTGCTTCCAGTAGCCGTGCGTGTAGGCCTTCCTCCGATTGGAGCTGCTATTGCGATGAACCTGTTTGGACATGGGATTGCACTGTCGGGAGATTACATTATTCAGGGGGCTCCCAAACTTACAGCTGATGCGGCGGGTCTACCAGTCACTTCCGTCATGACGGCCAGCATTCCTTTGGTCATTGTCATGGGCACCGTATCTACACTTACAGCCTTCTGGATGCTGCGCAAAGAGATGAAATCAGGTTCACCTGTTCATTCCCCAAACGTTACATCAGGTACCGTGAGCACGGAACCTTCTTCTTCATCAGAGGCTGTGTCCACCTCCCTACCCACTGATCAGCCTGTTGAACGTCAAGCCATGTCACTCCGTTTGCAAAAAGCATTCGCTCTGCTTATCCCTCTGTTATTCGCAGTTGATGTGATTCTGATGTTTGTATTGAAATTGCAAGGCGGCGACGCAACAGCTCTGATTGGCGGAACCGCTGTGGTTATACTGATCGCCGTTACCCTTGCCGCACACCGATATGCGGGACCAGAGGAAACGACCAATTATTTAATAGAAGGATTTCAGTTTGGTTTCAAGGTGTTTGGACCGGTTATTCCCATAGCCGCATTTTTTTATCTGGGAGATGCTGCGATTACGGAGTTGTTCATCAACCCTCTTCCTGAAGGTTCACACGGGATTGTGAATGATCTAGGGGTCGCACTTGCTGGACTGGTACCATTAAATGATACGGTGGGCGCCATTACAATGACGGTAACCGGAGCAGTGACCGGAATGGATGGTTCGGGGTTCTCGGGGATATCCCTGGTTGGCTCGATTGCGTCCATGTTTGCAGGTTCGGCAGATTCCGCACCTGTGCTGACAGCATTAGGTCAGGTTGCAGCCATATGGGTAGGTGGTGGAACCTTGATTCCATGGGCATTGATTCCTGCTGCTGCAATCTGCGGAGTCAATCCTTTTGAACTGGCAAGACGCAACCTGAAGCCTGTACTGCTGGGACTCACGGTAACAACAATTGTAGCCATCTTTCTGATCTGACCAAAGGTTATTTACACTGACACTACGATGACAGAAGCACCTTCCAATCGCTGTTATTCCCAGATTTTTTTGATCCCCTTTCTCAAGGGGAAATCCGGTAATAAAGGCGACCGCTTCGCTTTTTCAGGTTTTTTCTGTCCTCTCCGTTATCGTGTAAATGATTAGTTCATCTCAAATAGACATTTTAAAAAGACGTGCGCGAACGCGCCCAGTTCCAGAGATCTTCACGTTTCATCTCTGCCAGATGCAGCATGTCCACATATGGATCTCCCTGTAGTCCAAGTACAGAAGCAAATGCAGGCTCCGTCTTCCACCCTGCCTGTTTCAATCTGCGGATCTCACGGTGTCCCGCGTCTCCCCACAGTTGCAACAATCTCCACTCTACGATCATATGTAAGTATGCATTCTGCCTGTAAACTGGCACGGATTGGGCAAAAATCTCCACAGGCCAATGTCCCACTTGCAAATTACAAGTCACATAAGGACGTTGGTCTGGAAGATCCCCACCACGTACACATTCATACTCAGCAACGGCTCCAATTCGATTGTGTATCTCGGCTTCAAACAAGTCCAGATCCTCTGCATAACACAGCAGATCCAAATCACTGCCCGGAATATCAATATCAATTGGTACCGTTCCTGCTGGATAGGGGTGATAGTCAGCTAATATATCGAGCAATCCACTGCTCTGTAACATATGATATGCGTCCTGCTGACGTGCATTACCTGAAGCCAGATGTGCCATTACTTCTGCGGTAGTACTCATCTCCCCGCCTTGGACCACAGTTAGTTCGAGCCTCCTGTAATGACCTGTTTCACACGTCCTACTTGACCACTCGTCAGTCGTACTTTGATTCCGTGTGGATGCGTAGGTGATTTGGTTAACAGATCCTTCACAATGCCACGTGTCAGCTTACCTGTAGCTTGATCCTGCTTCAGCACAATGTCCACTTCCAGACCTGGCTTAATATTTACGCGTTGTTGTCCATTCATTATGTTCACTCTCCTCTATGTCGTAATTCATATCTTGTATACTAGCTAACCCTTAAATACAAAGCTCCATCTATTGTAGACGTTTTGGTTTCAAAACAAAAGGGACACGGCAATAACCTCCTACGCCTGATTCCATGGTTGATATGAAGACCAAGATAAAGAAACCGCAGGTCTCTTCAACTGAGACCTACGGTTTCTAATTGGATTACCATGTTCAGGGCTGCACATGCTTCAACGAAGAAGAAGGTGAAGTCCCATCCTTCGCGGCTTCGCGTGCCTTTACAGCAAGTAGCTCAGACACCGTAACGAATTGGTACCCCTGCTGCTGCAGTTTCGGCAGAATCGTTTTGAGTGCTGCTACCGTATGCGACTTGCCTTCCACCTTATCGTGAAAAAGTACAATATCCCCATTACGTGCGTTCTTCAACACTTTGTTAACGATAGCCGATACACCTGGAGAAGCCCAGTCCCGTGTATCCTGATGCCAAGACCAGAGTACAATGGTATACCCTTTTTGTTTGGCAGCCTGGATGACCATGTCATTGTAATAGCCGCCCGGTGGTCTGAACAACAGGGGACGCTCCGCGCCAGCTTTAATGATGGAACTTTCCGCTTCGTTCATATCCTTCATGTACTTGTCCGCACTAGTTGATCGAACTGCATACGTGTGCGCATACGTATGGTTGGCGATTTCATGCCCTTCGAGCTGTTCCTGCTTAATCAGTTTAGGAAATTTATCTGCCCATTTGCCAAGTACAAAAAAAGTTCCTTTAGCATGATACTGCTGTAACAAAGCCAGGATCTGCGGAGTCTGAATCGGATCTGGTCCATCATCAAAGGTAAGGGCGATGAGTTTATCCTGTGTGGGAACTTCCCACACAATCTCTCCTCGTTCCTCATAATACTGACGGTTCTTCTGTACAGGCTTTGCATAGGCAGAACTGCTACCCAGCAAAATAATTAGCGTGAACATTCCGATGACTCGGGCTGCCTTCAGGTTCATATGGTGTCCTCACTTTGTCTTCATACGTAAACTCCCTGTTAGCATTTCCCGATTCACCCGAACTCATTAACGAAAGATCTGATCCACGACTGCAATTTCCTCAGCAGTTAATTCCACATTTAATGTTTGCAGATTGTTAATGACCTGCTCAGGTCGCTTGGCACCCGGAATCAATGCATCAATAGAAGGCTGAGTTAGGTACCAGGCCAGAACCAGATGCGCAACCTCAACATCTTTGGATTGTGCTATGCTGCGCAGTTGCTCAACTTTATCGAGATTTTCAATGAAAGCTTCACCTGTAAACAGCGGGTTCTTTGCCCGTCCATCCTGAAAGGTTGTATCACGATTATATTTCCCGCCCAGCAGTCCCGCTGCCAGAGGGAAGTAAGGAACAAAAGAAATGTTATGCTCAGCCGTATACGGCAACAGCTCTTTCTCCGCATCTCTTTTGAACAGATTATATTCAGATTGCAGTACATCTACATGCCCGTCCTTGTTGGCTTCACGCAACTGATCAATGGAGAAATTAGATACGCCAATGGCACGAATTTTGCCAGCGTCTTTTAATTGTTTTAACGTATCTACCGCTTCATCCTTAGGCGTATGTTCATCCGGAAAGTGGATGTAGAACAGATCAATGTAATCGGTTTGCAGACGTTTCAACGCCTCATCCACGGCTGTTTTCAGAAAAGCAGATGAGTTATCTATGACAATCTTGCCATCCACAAATTTATGAGCTGCCTTGGTTGCAATGATGGTATTCTGCCGCTGACCAGTTTCCTTCAGTACTTCACCAATCAGTCGTTCGGAATGCTCCGGTCCATAGATGTATGCCGTATCCAGAAAGTTAATACCTTGTTTCAAAGCTGTACGAACCACTTCCTTACCCGTCTCATCCTTCAGCATGTCCGGATAGATATTATGTCCGCCTACTGCATTCGCACCCAGTCCAATGGGATTCACGATCAGATCCGTCTTGCCCAATCGAATTTGTTGTTCTGCCATGTCTCATCTCTCCTTCACTGATCGATATAAGTACATTTCTGTAATGATGCGTCTTTCTTGTCCCATATTATATCAAACCATTTAGCATATTTAAAATATCGGATTTATCGGATTAGGTGTTTTTCAGCGCAGTTGCTTCCACGTCGTTAATAAACCGGCGCAGTTTCGCAGCCACATCACGGGTGATTTCGCCGTTTTCATACAGTTGTTGCACTGTATTGCGCTGTTCCTGAATCGCCACCATCTGCAACTCCAATTTCTCCTGATTAAACGGATCTTCCGTTTTACCCTGGTTCCAGGTGCGCAATTTGGCAATTACACGCTCATACTTGGCAATGACCGACAGTGCGACGACTCGATTCCCATCATTCATATGGGCACGAATAGCCTTAATTGCCGCTTCAGAGGTGCGCAACTTTACCTGACGGAACAGTTCTGCATTTTCAAGCATAAATGGTTGATTCGGCTTCTGGGACCGGTTCGTGAACAGATGTCCTAACACACGACCGATCTCGCTGATCGAGGTCATGAACTGAGTGTTTGCACGATTCGCCAGCATCATTTCCTTGCGATCCAGCCAGCTGTCACATTTGAAGGCCGCATCAGAAGCAATTGCATTTTCGTCTAACATTACTTCAACTTCTTTACGCTCCGCCCGGGTGGCAATCAGGTTAATCGCCGTTTCTTGTTTCTGAATATCTTTGCGTTTATCGGCGGTAAGCTGACCTGCGGCCTGTCTGATGTACTTGGACAAGTCGGAGACAACCGCGAGTGCCGCAGCTTTGTTCTCATCGTTCATTTCGGATTTGACAGCTCGTATTGCCGCATTCAGCATAATGTCATGTGCTTTTCGTTCTGACTTCTGCGGTGTTTCTTCTGTAGATTTCCCATCGTCCTTGGCCAGAACTGGAAGAAACACGCTCGCCGCAATCAGGGAGAAGAGGATAACTCCTGCCGCGAGGAAAATAATCAGATCCCGTTCAGGGAAAGGTGATCCATCCTGAAGCACATAAGGAATGGAGAACGCACCCGCCAATGTTACAGCCCCACGCACTCCAGAGAGGGAAATGATCGTAATATCCTTGAATCTGGGCCTGCCAATAGAGGATTTGGTACGCAGCAATTCATTCCCTTGCCAGAACAGATAGATCCAGAGAAAACGCAGAACCAGCAGTAGCACCGAGATCAAGCCCACATATCCCAACACCTGCAGATTATTAAACGAAACATTTTCAAAGATGGTACTCAACACATCCGGTACCTGTACACCCAATATAACAAACACCAGACCATTTAGTATAAATAAAATGACTGACCATGTGCTCGCAGATACCACCTGCATTTTCAACTGAACCGATTCAGCGCGGTCACGCTCTATGGCGTGGATAATACCGCCTGCCACTACCGCAAGAATACCTGATACCCCAATTTCTTCACTTACCAGATAGATGATAAATGGCGTCAGGATTTGCAGCAGCATGTGAATGGTCACATCTTCCATGCCCAATCTACGGATCCATACCCCTAGCCTGATTAACAGAAAAGATAACAATGCCCCGACAAGAAGTCCGCCAATCGCAATCAGAATAAAACTGAAGGTTGCATTCGCCAGGGAAAATACACCTGTAACTGTGGCTGCAATTGCGAATTTGAAGGCCACGAGGCCAGATGCATCATTCATTAATGCTTCACCTTCAAGAAGCCTATGTATGCCTTTAGGCAGATGTACCCGGCCCGCCATGGCGCCAACGGCCACAGCATCTGTCGGGGACAGTATGGCTGCAAGAGCAAAAGCAGCAGGTAACGGAATCGAAGGAATCAGCCAGTGAATGGCATATCCCGCCACGACTACTGTCACGAATACAAGCCCTAATGCAAGTAGAAGTATCGGTGCACGCAGATTCCATAATTCATTCCTTGGTGTTCGCTTACCATCGTTGTATAACAAAGGTGCGATGAACAGTACAAAGAACAATTCCGGATTCAACGGCAGGTGAACACCTGCGGGAAGCAAAGCTATAGCTACACCAAGCACGATTTGAATGAGCGGAATGGGAATAAAGGGTACAAACCGGTTTAAAATATTGGATAAACCAATCAGTACCAGTAACACAAGTACGGCAATAAATATTTCCATGATGACAATCCCTTTCCGCTATAGAAGTGGTGAAACCTTTGTTGTATAGGTTTATTTTAACATAATCCAGACTTTATTATAAAAATGTTGTCATATTCATATACCCAATCAACTCGCCTCAGACTAGTCTGAATGAAAGATTTCTGATGGATTCTGTATATAAGATGTTACAATATGCTCAGGACAATACCCGTTTGGAAAGGAACTTGCATCTATGGCATTTGGAATTAAACGACAAGAGCTTGCTGCGTGGAAGGAACAAGTGGCTCGGGGTGAAATTGCGTACCTCACTCATTTCTGGATTGACAACCGATTCCCCGGTATCACCAGTGTCACCAAAGTTGGCTGTGCAGATCTGGAACGTCTCGAACGTTGGTGCAACGATCATGGGTTGGACCCGCGATACATTCATCGGCGGCAACCCTTTCCCCACTTTGACCTGATGGGCAGCAAACAAAAAGAAATTTTGATCCAAGAAGGCATGACAGATCATGTGGTTCGCTTTCATTTGTAAACCAACTCAAAAACGCCAGTCTTCAAGGTTCATCCCCCCGCAATTAGGGACGAACTCATGAGGACTGACGTCTTAAAGGAATCAAGTCATATTATGGACTACCGGTGGATCTGCTCAAACGACTTCATGTTCTCCAGCAGTTTCAGTTCAATTTTCTTCAGCATGCCAAACATCTGCTGTTGCTCCTCTTCGGAAAGTGCTTGCAACAATTCCCACGTCATTCGGCCGCGATTCGCATTAAGTGTCTTGGCAAGCTGCGCGCCTTCATCCGTTAAGGACAGCCACACAATTCTCCGGTCTTCTTCACTGCGCACCCGCTGGATCAACCCTTCCGTCTCCAGTTGATTCAGTACAATGGTGGTTGCGCCGGAAGACAAACTGAGTTGTCTAGCCACATCAACCGCCATGCAGCGTTTTTCACGTAAAATCATGCCCAATATATGACTTTTTGTCGGATTCAGTTTACAGTTGGTTTCGGTCTTCTGTTGCTGATCCAATACTTTATTTTTATATCTGAAGAAGGCCTCCAACAATTGATCTACGTTTGCCAATTGAGAGTTTCGCTCCGTATCCGGGCTCATAAACGTTCCTCCGCCTTTCATCATAACCTACCTTATATTGTAACATATTTACACTATGATGTTTGTGAAAAATGCGCTTGTATCCGACACCTTATCGTTGACTGCAAGACTCTTGTTTTATTTTGGGTTTCGCCTATTGCATTATGGCAACGGGTTTGTTTATAATAACCTATATCTTTAAAGTTACTTTTAGTTACTTAATGATTTTAATAAATCTGTTGTTATAAAGTAAATAAAGCGTCACCATTATAATGCAAGGGACTTATGCACATGAATCAGAATACACAATCACAACTCAAAACGGATGTTTGCATCGTGGGCGCTGGACCTGGCGGTGCTTTGCTTTCTTATTTACTGAATCAAAAAGGAATCTCCACGATGCTCATTGAGCGGCAGCCCCACCTGCACAAGTCGTTTCGCGGGGAGTTGCTTAATGTGGACGGCGAAGCCATTTTAAATAAACATGGCCTCTATTCCCTCATTCAGCAACGCGGAGCGCTGCTCTTGGAACAGATTCAGTATTGGGAAAATGGGCAGATTATTCATACGGTATCACCAGGCAATGGAGAATCTCATGTTGGTATTCATGTACCCCAAGATCATCTCCTGGAAGCCATCGTGTCGCATGCTCAGCAGCACAATTCAAACGAACAAGTACTATTCAATACGATTATGACCGGTTTGTTACGAGACAAGAACGGCCAGGTCGTGGGTATTAACATTCGGCAGAAGGGTGTTCCTGCCTCCATTGAAGCATCTGTAATTGTTGGTGCTGATGGCAGATACTCTGCTGTACGCAAACATTCCGGTATGACCCCGGAGATTCGTAAGCATGGGTATGATCTGCTCTGGGCACGCATTCCGGCACCCGTAGGTTGGGAACCCGCTGTTCGAATGGCCAGCATGGATGGTCAACAGCTCGCACTGTTCTCACAGTTCGGCGGTTATGTTCAGATTGGATGGAACATTCCCGAAGGAGCTTACTCCAAGCTGCGAGAGCAGCCGATTGCTCCTTTTGTAGATAAACTTGTATCTGCTTTTCCTTGCCTGTCTGATTCAGTAGCTGCCAACATTCAGAGCTGGAGTGATTTTGTTCTGTTATCTGTTGAAAGCAGCTATTGCCAGTCGTGGGCACAGGACAATGTTGTACTCATCGGTGATGCCGCTCATACCATGACACCAACCGGTGCGTTTGGACTTAATGCCGCGCTCGAAGATGCGGATGTGCTCTCCGAATTACTTGTCCAAATGGCTGCAGATCAATTCAGTTCCACTGCACAACTTCAGGAACTTCAGACGATTCGCGGTGCAAAGGTACAGCAGCAACTGGCACGACAAGTGGAGATGGAATCCTCTTTCCAACAGCGGTATGAATCCTTTCTCTAAACCCAGTTAATACAGATAAAATGCCTATATGCCCAAACAGCCGATCACTTCCTCATAGAGAAGAATCGGCTGTTTGGTTTGTTGGTTTATCTTTTTTATGTAATTCCGTATCCTTCTTCATTTTCGTTTGCGTGGAGCAAACGTGTCTTCTCTGGGTGCTCCTTCTTGTACAGTATCAACGTCCTTCGGATAGGATGAGATGTTATCTTTTTCATATACTGCTTTCTCCAGATTGCTTAAGCGGCGCAATACTTGTTTGCTTTTACGAACGATATATACGATACCAATAATCAGCAGGATCAACATCAGAATGAATATAACCATCTCCGGGTAAAAGACAAATGACATGAATCCACCTCCTTTGAAAACGATTTCTCTATATCATTCTAACCTTAATGATTCAAGATGTGAACCCGATTGGAAGTTTCGCTTGTGGAATAAGGACTAAATTACCTGACACAACGACATGAACTCACCCTGCTGCAAAAGTAAAAAAGGTGGCATCCCTGATCAGGATTACCACCTTGAACCTCGAATAAGATTCGAAGTCTGTGATTATTATTTTATCCTTCTCTGCCGTTCATGGCACTAACTCGAAGTTCTGTCAGTGGCAGAGACGTTTGCTCTGGGTGAAGTAGTCTCACTGTTCGGCTCTCACCGGGGAGCAGATCGAAATAATTGTCACTGAATCGGACACGCCCAAGGGGAAGCTCCAACTTCACCAATCGTGCAATCCCACCACTGGCCGTAACCGTAACAGACTGCTCCTCCTCGTTCACATGTACGCTCAATTGCGACTCTGGTAACGTCACATCCTTAGGATCGCGCAAGAAGTAACGATTACTCGGTGCCGCAAATCCTTCGGATATCAACTCAACCATTACTTCCTCCGCGCGTCTACCCTGTAACACCTCTACTTCAGTTAATTCAACAATACACCGTGAGGATTGGGATGTTACTTCAACAGCATGTGAGCTGGAGTAGATCTTCTCTCCATCCAATGCATAGACATTGAGTCGAAGCTCCCCTTTCAAGACGTCACGTGTATCGTTCACAACCCACAACGCAAGCGGCTCACCCGGCTCATGCTCCAGTGACAACAGGACAGGATGAAAGAATATTTTCCCATAATAAAAGGATGCCTTCGGCAGCAGTTCATAATCAATCATGGACCAGCTTGTTCCTGGCCAACTATCGTTCAATTGCCATACAAGCGCTCCGCTGTTGCGGTGATTGATGCGCCGGAAATGTTCAATTCCATATCGTAGCCCTTCTGCTTGAGTAAGCATGGAGTAGTTCATATACTCTTCTATATCTTGCGGAATCCCTGTGTAACCCTCCATCAACAAAATACCTTTCTGGTGGTTGGTATCTTTGTTACGATAGGCCATCTCCGGACTGCCCCAGTAAAACTGACCTGCGGGCATATTTTTCTCCAGTGTGTAACGATTGGCCGAGGCGTGCATACCAAATTCACTACTGAACAATGCATGGTCGTTTTTGTAATTTTTGAACGTTACACCTTCAATACTGTAGTCCAGCAGTGGTGGCTCTCCATGCTTCCTTGGATAGACCGAACCATGCCATACCTGCCAGTTGTGGCGATCCCCCACATCCGGGTCATTCGCATCCTGACCGTTACTGTCCCCGAACGGCGAAGAAGGCCAGTACGGACGAGACAGATCCAATCGCTCCAGCACTTCAGGGATCAGCTCATGATAGATAAGTTCACCGTAGAACGGGCTGGTAATATCTCCACTTGCAGACTTCATATCATAGAGCCAGTCAATCTCGTTATTACCACACCAGAGGGCAAGCGAGGCACGGTTACGCAGGCGCAGGACATTGTTTTCTACCTCTTGCCGTACATTATCCATGAAATCACGATTGAAATCCGGGAATAATGCGTTTGCAAATGCAAAATCCTGCCACACCAACACTCCTTGCCGATCACACTCATCGTAGAAGACATCCTTCTCATATATACCACCAGCCCAGACACGCAACATGTTCATATGCCCTTCCACCGACAGCTCGACAAGCTCACGATATCGAGAGTTCGGGATGGCGCCAATCAGATGATCAGCCGGAATCCAGTTGGCACCCTTGGCATATACTTTGACTCCGTTCAGAATAAAAGTAAATGCATCTTCACCCCGTTCATTGTGAAGAGCCAGCTCAATCGTTCGTAACCCATAAGGCTCGCTATAACGATCCACCTCAACGCCATCGGCGAATAATGTAACCTCCAGCGTATACAGATACGGCTCACCCAGATCATGAGTCCACCATAACTGAGGTGACGTAACGTTTAATGTGGTATCTGCTATACCACCCTCTACGGGTAGTTCAGTGACACCTGCCACCTCGTGTCCACTGCGATCCAACAGACGAACATTACAGGTCACAACCACAGCCTGCTCACGTTTCTGTCTGCTACGGTAAGACAAGACCGACTTCACATCCGCCGTGACATGTAAGACTGCCAACTCTGAACTGACTGATTCCGTACGAGCATACACATTTTCCAGCTTGGCGATTGTTCGTTTTTCCAGCCTTACTGTACCCCAGATCCCCACCGTAACCATGCGTGGACCCCAGTCCCAGCCAAAGTTCATCGCTGCTTTGCGCAACCATGGCCGTTCCTTCGTATACGAGGACCAGTCAAAGGTTTCTTTGTCCCGGTGATGCAGGTGAAGCGGATCAAACTTGACAGCAATCGCATTCCAACCGCTACGTACCAGAGATGTTACATCAAATGCATGTGACATAAGCATATTGGCCGTTTTCCCGACTTCATGGCCGTTGACATATATCGTTGCAAACGTATCCAATCCTTCGAACACTAATTCAAAGTGCTCCTCCGTCTCTGCATCTCTTACCAGATTGAAGGTTGTGCGGTACCACCATTCCTTTTGTTCAATCCAGCGACTTTTGGCATCATTATGTCCGTAATAGGGCGGATCAATGATACTGCGCTCAACCAATGCAGCATGTACATCGCCAGGCACTTCAGCCCCGATCCAGAAACGGTCATCCAGTGCAGCAGCTGCCACATCCATTGCCCGCTTCTCTCCAACTTCAAAATGCTGTATCTTCCATTGTCCCGATAAATCCTGACTTGAACTATAGGTCTTCATCAGTATGCCCTCACTCTCCAATAACCCTGAGTAATACCATATCGAAAACGTTTGCAGAAAGGCAAGACATGTTTCCTAATCTGCTCATTTCTAACTTCCCGAAGGCTTGAACGACAAAGCCTCTTCGCGATATTCACTCGGGGTCTTGCCGGTATGTTTTTTGAACAGTCTGCTAAAATATTTCACGTCCTCGTAGCCGCTGATTGCAGCGACTTCACTGACCTTCGCTGGAGACACCGCGAGCATATCCATCGCTCTTCGTATACGCATATCGGTGACAAAATCTACGAAGGTCACACCCATTTCTTTTTTAAACAGTTCACTGAGGTGACCCGGATGCAAATGAACATGTCCAGCTACCTGCTGCAGATTAATATCCTGTGCCAATGATGATTCAATATAACCGATAGCCTTCTGCACATGGGCAGCCTGTCCCTGACCCATTCGGCTATGATAGACATGCATCAGACCATACAGATGATGGAACAGCATATCCCCGAGCTCCGCAGCTTCGGCATCCGGTTCCGGCAACCAGGGCTCGAGCCTTGCGGGTTCTTCACGGCCTGTGGCTCGCATTGTGCGAGTCAGCCAGCGATGACCTGCAATGACAGCCGAGTGCAAACAAGCATTGAACGATTCTGGTGTGACCTCCGGTTCTGTAATCAGATTAGCCACAAGTTCCCGCGTCCATGTCGTTAACGTGACTGAATCATTATCCAGCAATATTGTACCAAGTCTGGTCTCCTCTTCGTGCGTAAGTACAGTTTTACCACCTTGGCGATCCTGAACGTGCTCATAATGCCATACTTTATAATCCATCAAACCCCGATATCGGAAGGCAACTGAAGCAGTTCTATAGCTTTCGTGCAGATCTGCATATCCACGCATAGGCAGACCTACCGCTGCGCGGAGGGTGCACTTCAGTAATTGCTCCACCCGACGTAGTGCACTCTCCAGCCTGAACGTAGTTTCATGTTCCACAGGCGGCCATGAAACTACACAGATAATTTGCTGTTTCTCTACATGAGCAATGGCACCAGGTAACATATCCTCCAGGGTATTCTGCACCGCAAATCGTAATAGCGCATCCGAGGATTGATCCCAACCCTCTGCTCGAAGAATAATGACTTGTCTGAGAATCTGTTCATCATCAAGGCCAACAACCCCTGCCTCTTTTCCAGCATCAGATCGCAAGAATGAAGGAAAATGGCCCGAAGCGGTGTCACCATCAATGATCCATCCAGCAAATAACCGCTCTCGATTCTCCCGCATAAGCTGGCCCTCTCTGGACTTCTCTGCCCAACGTTCCGTGATTCGCTGTTTGGCCTGTAATACGGTTTTGATGATCTCTTCCGGTTTGCTTGTTTTGAGCAGATAATCTGTAACGCCTTGGCGAATGGCCTGTTGGGCATAAGAAAAGTCATCGTATCCAGACAAAATAATGACCTCCAGCTCAGGTAACAATCGTAGTCCCTCTTCTGCCAGTTCCAGCCCCGATCTGCCTGTCATCCGAATATCCGTCATCAGGATATTCGGACGTTCCTCAGCCATGCGTGTTAACGCCTCCTCTGCCGAGGCAGCAGGTTGAAGAAGCTCAATTCCGAGTTCATGCCACGCGATAACGCTGGCAAGCCCTGTACGGATAATGACTTCGTCATCAACAATTAATAGTCTCATGGCGAACCCTCCAAGATTGGAATGGAAAACGAAATCCGGGTACCTCCCCCAACCCTGCTGTCTACTTCAAGCTGTGCATCCGCTCCATAATGGAGCAGCAGTCTCTCATTTACATTGCAGAGCCCATAACCGCCTTGGTTTAGCTGTTTTTCCGGCTGTTTTCCCTTCCATTCCCTAATACTTATCCTTAATTGTTCCAGTCTGTCCGGCTCCATGCCAACACCATCATCCAGCACCAGCACATTCATCTGTTCATTATCCGGGTCCTTACGAATCATTATGGTGATGGTACCCACGCCTGCTTTGGGCTGAATGCCATGAATCATGGCGTTCTCAACAAGCGGTTGTAGCAATAACTTCAGCATCATTCGCTTCTCAAGCGCTGGATCTACGATATAATGCAACACAAATTGATCAGGGAAACGAATCGACTGCACACGCACATAATGGCGAATATGAGCAATCTCCTGTTCCACAGGGCAGTAATCCTGACCATTATTCAAGCTGATACGCAGAAAATCACTCAGGCCCTCAACCATATCCGCAATTCTCTTCTCTTCAGACATTAAGGCAATCCAGTGAATGGAAGAGAGCGTGTTATATAGGAAGTGCGGATTAATCTGCGCCTGAAGCACCCGAAGATCCGCTTCTTTTTTGCGAGCTTCACCTCGAATAACCTCTTCCTTTAATAACTGAATATGTGCACCGAGCAGATTGTAACTCTCCCCAAGCCTGCCAATCTCGTCATCACTTTCAGATCGAAACAGAGGAAGCGGGCGTTCCGGATCAATTCGGGACAGATGCCGGGTAAGCACACGAAGCGGCCTCGTCACACGCCGCACCGTAAACCAGACCAAGCCAGCACTGATCACAGCAGACATGGCAACGGCGCAGCCGGTTAGAATAAGAATGTACCGATTCTCGGACTTGTACTGGTCGTATGGGACTGTTCCAACCAACGTCCACCCCGTCAATTCTTCCGGATAATAGAGCAACGTCCGTTTATCGTCACCACTGCCATACGTGGTGGTTCCGTTACCGCCATCCTGAATTAACGTCGAAATCCCTGGTTCGACACCTTCCAGCTTAAGTCCAAGCCGAGATTTGTCCATCGAAGACAGAATCTCTCCAGAACTGCCGATGAGCTCCAGTCTGCCTTGCCCTCTGCCTAATCCCAGAGCCGCCCATCCCTTGGATATGGCCTTCTCATCCAGACTAATGGCTAACCAGCCGATGGGTCGATAATCATGGATACTACGGATTGGCCGAACCAATGTGATCACATTTTGAATACCCGCGTAATTCTGCACCGGGTATACCCCCGTCCATTTTTTCACTGCTTCACCGCTCGGCACTGGTGGATAAGATAAGCTTGAATTATTGGATTCATACCAGGTAGCCGTAGACAATGTGGCATCGAATCGGCTTGGATATATGGCGATGTTCGCAATATATTTCTTGGAAGCAGCCAGATTGGTCATCCTGCCCAGGATATCCACCCGGTCCAGCTCATGATCTTCATTGTGGCTAAGATACTGCTGGATGTCCCGTTCTCCAATCAGAAAAATCGATAGGTTCTCGGCATCTTGTAACATATAACGAAGATTCGCTTCCACCTGTTTCAGCGTATCCATGCCGGACAGCTTTGTTTTTTGCTCTGTAATGCGGGAAGAGATCAGAAAGGCGAACAGACCCAACGCCAGCAATGGCACAATCATTGAAGCCGTCACGACGACCGATAGCTTCCTTTGTAACGAAGATGTGAGCCAGCGTGCCAAACGTTTCTCCTCCTCTGGATGCGCTTTCGCTTATCCTTTGACAGCTCCTGCTGTCATGCCTTTCATAACTTGTTCCTGGAATATGAGATACAAGATAATGGTTGGAATGACCGATAGTGTCATGGCAGCAAGCGTTAATCCGTAATCGGTTTGATACCCATCCGCAAAGTTCGCAATGGACAGCGGTAACGTTTTCAATCCGGTTTTGTTGATGAATACAAGCGCAAATGAAAAGTCATTCCACGCATGCAGGAAACTCAGGATCGTAACCGTTGACAACGCAGGTACAGACATGGGTAACATGATCCGGGTAAACAGCCCCCAAAGTCCTGTTCCATCAATGAAAGCTGCCTCTTCAATATCACGTGGAACACTTGTCAGATAAGCCGTAAGCACAAAAATGGCCGTAGGCAATGCAAAAGCCGTATAAGGTAATATTAAGGCCCAGTACGTATTTAGCAAGGACATCTGTTTCATTAGAATAAATAAGGGGACAAGCGTACTATGGATCGGAATGAGCATACCAACAACAAAGAAGGTCATGATTAACCCTTTCCAGCGAAACTGGAAACGAGCCAGGATGAATGAAGCCAGCGCTGCAATAAACAGCGTCAGAATAAGTGACCCCACCGATACGATTAGTGAATTGCCAAAAGCGGTCCCTAGCCTGGAGCTTTCCCATGCATTGCTGAAATTGGCAACATTCCAGTTTTCCGGAAGACCAAAGGGCCTGCTATAGAAATCTTCATTTGTTTTGAATGCACTAATCACGAGCCAGTAGAAAGGATACAATGTTAAAATACCATAGACCGTTAGCAGCGTCCAAACAATTCCGCTACGTAGACGGCGAATCGGATGGCCCGAGCTGCTTCGAGGTGATGGCATGGATACAGGTGTCACGCGCATGATAACTCCTCCTCTCTATTGATTCTCTTTTCGTTTGCGACTAGTTAGCCACTGGCTTGTTCCGATCAGCAGCAGGGAGATCAGTACGATGGTTGTGGAGATCGCACTACCAAAACCATATCGGTATGTTGTAAAGGTTGAATTGTACATATACGTTGCAAGCAGTTCCGTCGCATGTGCCGGACCACCCTTGGTCATGATGTAGACCAGATCGAATGATTTCAGACTACCCGAAATACATAGAATGATCGCTACCTGAACCGTACCCCAGATTATGGGCAAAGAGACCGATACCAGTTTCCGAATTCCTGAAGCACCGTCTATTTTGGCAGCATCATGAATCTCGCCGGGAATATTCTGCAACGCCGAGATGAAGATAATCAGATACAACCCGACAAAGCTCCAGAGCAGCGGCGGTACCAATGAGAAAATGGCAATCTTGTCATCGGAAAGCCATTGCAGCTTCCAACTTTCCAGCCCCAGTGCGTCCAGCAGAAAGTTCAATATCCCGATCTGCGGATGATAGATATACTGCCAGATCATACCGATAACGACAGTGGATAACACCATCGGCAGAAATACGGCTGAGCGCAGAAACCGCTGTAACGGATTACTTTTGTGTAAGATGACCGCCAACATCAGCGCTAATGGAATTTGTCCAAATACCGATGCCAACACAAAAATAACGTTATTTTTCAGTGCTCGCCAGAACACAGGATCATGCCAGATCTCAATGTAATTATCCACACCAATATATTTGGATGCGCCAATGCCGGACCAGTTGAAGAAACCGTAGTATGCCGACCACACGACCGGTACAAATACAAACAATGCATAAATGATGACTGCCGGGGCCAGCCCCAGCATAATAAAACGCCGACTGCGCAGTGCGTTCATCTGTTCACTTCCCTTCCATAAATGCCTTTACCAACTTGTAACTGACTGTCCCATTCATACTTAAAACCCCTCCCCTGCCGGGAAGGGGTTTTAACGAATGGTTACTGACTAACTGCATTGGCTTGAGCCGCCTGAATTTTGGCTGCAATGTCTTCGGCCTTGCCGCCCATAAGCAACTCTTGCAATGCATTATTAATAACCTCAACCGTTGCCGATCCCAGCTTGGAATCGTATACTGGCGTGATCTTCACTTCCTGCATCAGATCATATAATTCTACGAACAATGGATGTGCTTTGGTTTTGTCCAGATCAATCTTGTAACTCACCAATGTGCTGCTATCCAATGTGGCCTTCTGACCATCAGGTCCTGCCAGCGCATAGAACAGCTCCATCGCTGCCTCTTTTTGTGCACCGCTCAGCTTTTTACTTACACCCAACCCGGTTCCTACTACACCGGATGTTGTTCTTGGTTCACCCTGACCTCCGTCCACTGGAGGAAGAATCGTAATATGTGTGTTGTTCAACACCTCTTCAGGTGCATTGTTCACCAGATTTGCCAAGGCCCATCCGCCGTTCATGACCATCGCTGCCTTACCTTGGAAATAAAGCTGCATCATCTGTGTCTCATCGATACTGTTGAATCCATCTTGGAATGCTTTGGTGTTGCCAAGCTCCTGCATCTTGTTCAAGGCTTCAATAAATTGTGGATCGGTAAAGCTTGCACCCTCTTGTGCTGCCGCTTTCAAGAACCAGTCTGTGCCGGTAATTCGATCAGCCAGTGTACTGAATATCGTTGATTGAGCTACCCAGTTGGCTTTGTTGCCAAGTGCCATGGGAATGACTTTATTTTGATTAAAAGTAGCAATCGCTTGTTCCAGTTCCGCCCAGGTCTCAGGCACTTTTACGTTGTACTGTTTGAAAAGAGCTTCATTGTAATAAATGAAGGAACTTGGCGCCAGATTCATCGGCACGGAGTAGATATTCCCGTCTACGGTGTATCCGTCCAGTGCATTCGGGATAAAGTTATCTTTCCACTCCGGCTTTGCGTCCAGCTCTGCATTAATGGGCTGTAACAGATCCCCTTTGACAAATTCCTTCGTCATGGCATCCGGCCACATCACGAACAGGTCTGGCATCTCGTTGGCAGCGGCCACCGTACGAAGCCGGGTTTTGAGACCATCTGTTGGCAGGCCTTCATCCACAACTTCAATATCTGGATGCGCCGCGCGGAAATCTTCAATTATTTTGCGCATCGCAACCGCCTTTGCATCCTGTCCGGTCCAGTTGTGCCAGAGTGTGACGGTTACTTTGTCATTGCCGCTGCCTCCTTCTGAAGTGTCCCCGCCAGCACAGCCAGCCAGAATAATGGAGAACAATGTTATTGCCAGGAAACCCGAAAGCCATTTTTTCAACATCTCTATAATCCCCCTCGGCGATTTGAATACACTTATTGTAAATGTTAACGCTATCATACCGTAAGGTGACGATCCACGGATGCAGGGGTGAAAAATATCGGTTCCCATGTTTGGAATTTACTTTGCTGACTTATTTGTTCATAACATATAAAAAGAGCCCTCACAATGAGAGCTCTTTCTTGTTGCAGCCGTCGGTAGCTTCACCCCAGGCTATATATAATGAATAAGTGCTAAATCGTATTAAATATGGATTGCGTATTATTGGATACTGTTCTTCACCAGTTCTGCAAAAGCTTCGGACCCTTGCGTAGTGAGATGTACGCCATCTTTTTCAAAATATTCGTCATGTCCCTCACTTGCACTGTTCCAGTCAATCAACGAGACATTACTGTATTTGGATGCTGCCTCATTCAACGCCCTGTTTACCGTTCGTTCCCATGGACGAGGTACGCGCACAGTAACCAGATATACCCGATCCTCATCCTTCAGATAATCAAGCACAGCATTCAAGTTTTTGGAGTTAAAGGAACCATTCGTCCCGAGCTCCAGCACCACTTTGCTGCCCATTTGGTTGTTTTGCTTCAGACCTTCCAATACATCGCCTGCCTGCCACATCTGACGACCGACATGTCCGTCCACATACACTCCCGATATACTTTGCTCCAGATACGGTTTTGCATCCAAAATCACCGAATCTCCAATGACGGTATAATGAACCTTGCCATCCTGAACAGGAGGAGCCGTTTCTTCATTGTCCTGAGATGAATCAGGTGCATCATCCGTATGATCCGTATTATCGGATTGATTCGATCCGGCGTCATCCGGTGTATCATTCTCGTTCGTCACGGAGTCATCAGCCGGCTTATCTTCAGACTGACCGTCCTTGCCAGCATTCACTGAATTGTCTTGGTCGTCAGGTTTTGAGTCTGGAGCAGGCTCTCCTGTTGGCTTCTCATTTTTCCCCGGATCATCTTTCGTTCCTGCTTCCGGTTTATGGGTATGAGCATCGTTCTTTTGGCCAGAGCCTGACGTTCCTGTAATAGCTGGCAACACATCCTGTCCCTGTTCCTCCGCTACGGAATTCTCTCCATTCAATGTGTTGGACATCGATACCGAATGGTAATCGGAGTTCGCTGCATGGGAGACCATTATCTGAGATACCGTATAGGACAACAGCAGAATCGTCATCAACAGACCTGCCCGCTTCCACCATACGTTACGTATACCGATTGATGAACGCCCTCTTCCCCATAATCGGGACCAAGAATCACGGAATCCATTGTACCGAATCGGATTTTCAATATATTTAAGGGACAATGAGGCCAGTACAACCGTTACAGCAACCTGTAAAATGATGCGTACAGGATGTGCTCCTCCCGTATCCACCGCGGGATTGGTTAAAATAATGACAGGATAATGCCACAGATATAATCCGTAGGATCGCTCTCCGATCCAGCGTAATGGCTTCGCGCCAATGATACGTGCCAGGAAAGACGATGGGTGAGCCAACACCGCTACCAGCAACGTTGTTGCGATAGCCTGAAGCACCATGCCCCCTTGATACAGAAACGGATCGTATTCACTGCTGTTCAGCATCATGTAGATTAACAAAGCGAGCGCAGCAAGTCCCGACACATCGAGCACAAGCCGGTTCATGCCAGACAGAGAGTTCGATAGCTTGCGACTAGGCCACACCACGGCAAGAGCAGCACCAGCAAGCAGTGCAAATGCCCGCGTGTCTGTTCCATAATATACACGGCTCGGGTCCAAATCCGGATTATACATGATGGCCATTGCGCCAGCAGATAATTCAGCTGCGACGACAATGAAAACGACCAGCCATCCCTTTCTTTTGAACACTACGATTGCTGCGATCAGTAGAAGAGGCCATATAAGATAAAATTGCTCTTCCACAGCCAGTGACCAGAAATGTCCAAACGGTGATGGAGGGCCAAAACTTTCGAAATAGGAAACGTTGTGAAAGATATACCACCAATTGCTTATGTATAATACACCCGAAACGATATCACCACGAAGTGCAGCAAGCCGGGATGGATCTGTACAAGCCAACCAGATCATCACCACAGCTGTCATAGTCAGCATGCCTGGAAGCAAACGCCTTACCCGTCTTACCCAGAAATCACCGAGTGAAATGCGTCCATGTTCCTGCCACTGTGACACGAGAATATCTGTAATTAAATATCCCGAGAGAACAAAAAATATACCTACACCGAGCAGTCCGCCCGGAATAAAATCCAAATTCAGATGATACGCAATTACCGCAAGTACAGCGATGGCTCGCAAGCCGTCAAGTCCGTTCATATGTCTCTTACGATTTAACGATTGTGACATGCATGCCCCTCCTTGTTACTGTGAGTCAACAACATCGGTGTTGGGGGCATAAAGGAACTCCTGATCGTTCTGGTTGTCATTAACATACGTATTGCACCTTCCATCTTTCATTTACAACATAAGAAAAGCTTCTGTTAGAAGCACGATCCGATGATGCGACATTCTGTGTGAATTCTATAATCTTAAAGAAGACGAGTTGCCTGTCCATTAAGTTTAATTATTAAAATATTCTTTATATTCATTCGTGAGTTCACGTTTAGCATTATACGCCCGTATTAAGCCTTATACTTTACAGGAATAGTTACAAACGATTAAACCGATGTAACCTTTCCTGCCAGCTCATATAGCTGTAAAATCATACTCTAATTTTGTCGTTAAATATAGTACTTTTCATCGAGTGGCTAAAATTACCTGTCCCGCTTGCGCAAACCAGCATACCCACGCACACATCGATTGAAACAATTGAATTCATAACAAAAGGCTGCCGACTTGCTCAGCAGCCAATATCCATTATAAACCTATGTCAGACCGGATTGAAAGTTTTGCTCATAATTGCTTCTTCTTGCCTAGGACCCTAGAGGTGGAACGGGTGAATCTTTTCTTCTGTCCTCGCATCCATGATCCGGTATGCTGAACGCCCTGTGTACATTGGGATTTGCAACTTCTCCAGATCAACCATTCCATTCTCCAGAAAGTACTTCTGATCCTGATATCGCTGCAACACTTCGCCTGCAATCCATTCATGGTCACCATATGTCGTAATCTCCATAACCTTGCATTCATAAGCAAAATAAGCATCTGTCAAAATGGGTACACTTACCTTGATTCCTTCCTCATACGGAATGCCGAATCTTGTGAATTTATCCGTATCTCTCCCACTGAACGTTCCTGCAGCTTGAATCCACTCCGATCGATGACCTGGCAGGAAATGAACACCGAATACGCCACTCTTCTCAATGAGTTCATAGGAGTATGTTTCCTTACGAAGGGAGATGCCGTATACGCCTGGTGATGATCCGATGTATGTATGCCATCCGGACGCCATCACATTCTGGACTCCCTCATGACGTGAAGTCACCACCGCTACCATTCCAGGATAAGAATAAAATTTAGGTTCTTCTATCGGCTGACGCATCTAATCCCCTCTCTTCTTCGTTATAAAGACAATTTTAATTATAAAGGAAAGAAACAGGTTGAAAAAGCGTTTTGCAGACGATTTCGCTATAAGCGACATATTCACTATCATGGTATACTGAAATGGTCAATTTCTAAAAATACGATACTGGGAATGTGATAGGATATGGTCAAATCAGTCAAATATACCTCCTAAATAAATCCATTATTCAAATTTAGGAGGTTATAACTTATGTTTAATTTAATCGTGTTAGATCAGTGGGATCGAAAGCCATACTTTGACCACTACTTGAATCAGGTCAGATGTACCTACAGCATAACTGCTAATCTGGATATCACTCTATTGATCAACGAACTGAAGCTTAAAGGATTGAAGTTCTATCCCGCTCTTATTCACATGATCTCTACGGTTGTCAATGCACACAGGGAATTTCGAACTTGTTTTGACGCCGAGGGCAGATTGGGCTACTGGGACGAAATGTCTCCGAGTTATACAATTTTTCATGAGGACAACAAAAGTTTCTCAACGATCTGGACAGCATTCCATGAAGATTTTGAGACGTTCCACATTCGTTATCTGGAAGATATGAAGAATTACAAAGATCACAAACAATTTGTTGCCAAACCCAATGAACCGCCAAATACTTTTCCCGTTTCCAGTATTCCTTGGGTGAACTTTACGGGATTTAATCTGAATATTTACAATGAGGGAACCTACTTGTTGCCTATTTTCACGATGGGGAAATATGTTCAACAGAACGATAAAGTATATCTTCCCTTATCCGTTCAGTTACATCACGCCGTGTGCGACGGCTACCATGCTGGTGTTGTATTTAATGAATTGAAATCACTTGCAGATCGATGCCAAGATTGGTGTTAGTTAGCTAAATGACAAAAAGGCATTCCTGACTTCGTAATGGAGTCAGGAGTGCCTTTCTTTTTCTCTTTTTTTCAAAAGATATTTAATTGCATTTACTGTACCCACAGTTGCTGCATGTTTTGCAACCTTCCACATTCATCAGGGATGCCGAGCCGCATGAAGGACATAAATCTCTCGATTCGATAAAGGTTTTCTGATCCTCTACTTTTGGATACGTGCTCTCCACTTGATTCTGTTTTTGTAATGCTCCAGGTTCGTTCTCCTGCACATCGCTCTGTACATGACTTTCCAATGCTTTGGCGACTGCATCAGCAATCGATTCCACCCGGTTGGCCCCGAAGCCAATCGCTCCCGAACCACCGATTCCCTTGAGATGTTTGATCAACAGTTCAACCTTGTGCCCATGATCTCCGTATCGAAGGAACAGAGAGCATACTCGACCGAGTGCCTCAGCCATGGCAAACACGTCCGATCCCGCTTTGCCCACGTTCAGGAAGATCTCACCCGGCGTTCCCTCCAGATCATTGATCGTAATGTAAGCCATCCCGAATGGCGTATTGATTTTGTATGTCGCACCGCGCAGTACTTGAGGACGGCTTCTGTATTGTTTATCCAGCACTGTAGAAGAGGACGGGGCTTGATCGGAAGAATGCGTTCTAACACCAACCTGGCTATTCGAAGTTCCATCACTTGCCTGTACTTCAGCATTATTCGGGTTTTCTATAGCAGATACGACTGTCTTCTCTTCAGCTTCCGCCGTGTTCTGATCTTCACCTTGAGTCTCTTCCTTCTTCGACGTGGACAACACCTGCACATCCCTGCTGCCATCACGGTATATCGTTACTCCTTTGCAGCCAAGGTCGAAGGCCAGTTCGTACAGCTCAGCCGTATCCTCCACTGTAAAATCAGCCGGACAGTTGGCCGTCTTCGAGATCGAACTATCCACCCATTGCTGAATCGTTGCCTGCACCCGTATGTGATTCTCAGCCGACAAATCCATCGCCGTCACATAATAGTCTGGTAAAGCTTCACCAGGATGTTCATCCAGCCAATCTTGTGCGATCGGTACGAACTGTTCATCATAACCTAGACGGCTTTGACGGAAATACTTGAAGGCGAAATACGGCTCAATACCTGTTGATGTGCCCACCATCGTACCTGTACTTCCCGTTGGCGCTTGTGTGATCAGTGTGACATTTCGAATGCCCTGTTTACGGATGGCCTCTCCCACTTCAGGGTACGTCGCAACCATGTTTTTCATGAATCCACTCTGTAAATACGGTTCAGCTTCGAAAGCTGGAAAAGCTCCCTTCTCTGTTGCAATCTCTGCCGATGCCAGATAGGCCTCCTTCGCCATGAATCCATACAGTTTATCCAGAAAAACAAGAGATTCAGGACTGCCGTATCGAATACGCAGCTTAATCATCAGCTCTGCCAGTCCCATTGTGCCAAGCCCAACCCGGCGTTCACGCTGCTGATTCAGTCTATTTTCCTCAAAATGATATGGTGTTGCATCGATGACATTATCCAAAAATCTAGCCGAGATACGAGTGGTTTCCGCCAGTTCATCCCATGCCACATCATGATTTGTTTCATCGTAGAATTTGGACAGATTGATCGCAGACAGATTACATACACCCCAGGCAGGCAGACCCTGTTCCGCGCAAGGATTAGTACAGATGATCGGATTGAAGTACCAGCTGTTGGACATCTGGTTGTAGTACTCCATGAATACCACACCGGGCTCTGCCGATTTCCAGGCTGATTCAATAATGGTATGCCAGATTTTGCGAGCCTTCAGTGTACGATAGTGCACCACCGAATGACCTGCGGCTTTCCATTGCTGCATATCCCCGTTCCACTCGATGTCGTAGTCCGGATCGTTCGTATCGGGGAAAACCAAGTCCCAATCTCCGTCCTGCTTGACAGCCTCCATAAATGCGTTGCTCACACATACAGACAGATTGGCATTGGTCACCTGCCCCATCGTTTGTTTCACAGTAATAAAATCAAGCACATCCGGATGCCAGTCATTCATCATCAGCATGAGCGCACCCCGGCGGCTTCCGCCCTGTTCAATCAGTCCAGTCGTATAACTGAACAATCCGCCCCACGATACGGAACCGCTGGATGATCCGTTGACACCTTTCACCACCGCTCGGCGAGGACGCAAAGAGGACAAATTAATGCCTACGCCTCCCCCACGTGCCATAATCTCCGTCATCTCGGTCAAGGTTCTCATGATGCCACCCCGACTGTCTTGCGGAGATGGAATGACATAACAATTGAAGAGTGTCAACTCATCGCTTGCCCCCGCACCCGCAGCAATTCGGCCTCCGGGTACTAACTTCCAATCTTCCAACACAGAGCGGAACTTGGACTCCCACGTTGCCCGCTTATCGGCTGTGGATTCGACAGAAGCCATCGCTTTGGCAAGACGGTCCCACATCTCTTCCGGTGTTTTTTCTATGTTGAGTGTCAATTTCTCCACACTTGTCTCGATCATCTCTCCGCTTCGAGTTCTTACCTGTACAAGCTGACCCTGGCGTTCTATGATTTCGCCCACTTCCTTGGTTGGGAACTTCGGATCATCCTTCGTTAATACCAATACCACATCTCCGACCTTGGCATGATTCGAATCAGCGTCCTTCCAGGCGTATCGGTCCAGAAATATTTTTTCGCTAAGTCCTTCTAATTGGTACGATCGTTGGTTCGATTTCATCGCTACGTTCAACCTCCCCGGTATAAAGCTCCATTTTAACTATAAGAATAAATTATGACCAAACACCACATATAGTGATATAAAAACAGTATATTACACCATATATTGATTTTCCATGCGACTTTTATCACAGGCCTTATTTTATAGACCCCCCTGCTCGGACAAACTTCTTCACACACCCTCATACGCATGAATACGACATCAGTGAATTTTTTGGGACACAAAAAATCTGGGGATAACAGCGATTGGAAGGTTGTTCTGTCATCGTAGTGTTCGTGCAAATAAAATGTAGTTCAACTTATATAGTTATGAACTGACTCTCATTCGTCCATACTATTACCTACGAATAAAACGTCATCACGTATGGCAGGGGAGGAAACACCATGAACCGGAAAAACCCGCACCACATGAATCAACCTGTAGCCGAGCTGCCCGTTCCGTTGGAATTTGATCGGACCTGGATTAATCAATTGGAATCACGACTGGATAAAGGAGGTCCTTGGGGGGATTACCGACTCTTTCAACTCGGCATTCAAGCCGAAGAGACCAACCTTATTCCCAATTTTGACGAGATCCAATGTCTCAAGCATCTACAAGGCCTTACCCCACTCCCTCACCAGATGGACACTGCACGCAGAGTATTATTTGAAATGTCAGGCCGGGCCATTCTCGCCGATGAGGTGGGTCTGGGCAAAACCATTGAAGCCGGTCTCATTCTGAAAGAATATATGGTTCGGGGTCTCGTATCCAAGGTACTCATTCTCGTGCCAGCCTCTCTTGTGTTGCAATGGGTACGGGAGTTGAATTCAAAATTTGGCATCCCTGCTATTGCCCAGAAAAAGGCCTATTCCTGGCAGAATGAAGTGGTTGTTGCTTCCATGGATACAGCCAAACGTGACCCGCATAAAGATATGCTGCTGGATACCGACTACGACATGATTATTATTGACGAGGCTCATAAACTCAAAAACAAGAAAACAACCAACTATCAATTCATGCTGAAATTGCGCAAAAAGTATTGTCTGCTGCTCACAGCTACACCTGTGCAGAACGATATGAGTGAATTGTTCAATCTGATCAACCTACTGAAGCCCGGTCAACTAGGTCGTCAGGGTGACTTTGCGGCCAACTTTGTTGTAGACAAACGGGTTCCGAAAAATCAGGAACAGCTTAAGAACGAGTTATCCAAAGTCATGATTCGTAACCGCCGCGGCGAAGGCCCTGTTCAATTTACCAAACGGAACGTCTCCAACGTGAATCTGCAACTATCGCCCGAAGAACAAGCGCTTTATGATGGCGTGACTTCCTTTGTTAAAGACCAGTACCAGGAAGCTGGCGGCAACCTGAGCAGCATGCTCTCCCTGGTTACATTGCAGCGTGAAGTGTGCAGCAGTCGGGATGCTGTATTCGTGACGCTGGTTAATCTGTCGAAGAAACTTCCGCTGGACTCTCCCCTTCGGGACAAGATTTGGGAACTCGTTGCCCATATTAAAGCGATCAAGGAGAATACCAAAGCGGAGAAAACGATGGAACTGGTTCGGAACATGAATGAAAAAGTAATTATCTTCACTGAATACCGGGCCACGCAGGAGTATCTGCTAAACTATTTCCGCAACAATGGGCTTACGGCTGTACCCTATCGGGGTGGCATGAATCGAGGCAAAAAAGACTGGATGATGGATCTCTTCCGCGGGCGTGTGCAGGCCATGATTGCAACCGAAGCAGGTGGTGAGGGCATCAATCTGCAATTTTGCCATCATATGATCAACTTTGATTTGCCTTGGAACCCTATGCGGGTTGAGCAGCGGATCGGTCGGGTACACCGGCTGGGACAGCAGAATGACGTGAACATTTTCAATTTATCTACGACGGGAACCATAGAGGAACATATTCTGAATCTGCTGCATGAGAAGATCAATATGTTTGAGATGGTGATCGGCGGGCTGGATGTCATTCTGGAACGGCTGGAGAAAAAGGAGTCTATTGAGAAAAGTTTGTACAAAATCATGCTGGAATCACAAACTGATGAAGATATTCGCCGTAAAATGGATTCACTTGGACAATCGCTGAACTCTATTCAACGTGAGGTTTCAGATGAAGGGCCTGCCGTATCCGGGTTGTTAGATCTTCGCAAAGGAGGTAGCTAACTCATGACCATGACTCCCCATGAAGTGCAGGCTTATGTTCTCACCTATCTGGAAGCACTGGATTGTCAGATTATGGAGCGTTCCCCTGCCCATGTTACAGTCAAACTCTCGCCTGAGGCGGACAAAGCGTTGACCAATCGCCCCTATTATTGGGGGTTCGTGGAACGAACCGGAGCACCCGCTGAGACAATGTCCTTTACATTTATATTTGATCCTGACAGTTATCAGCAGGCCATTGAAGCAGCAGAAGCCACAGTTGCGCAAGCATCACCTCCTGCTGTTCCTAACCCTGATGGAACGAATGGCGTAACCAACGGTAGTCCTCAAGGCGATCCACCAAAAGAAACTATTCTAGGCCGTTACTTCGGAATTACGCCATCGCTGCCACAGCTGGGGCCAGGACGAATATTGCGTGAAGAAGTGGTGTACGGCAGTCGCAGACTGCAGCAGATTTTCGGCGCTGCCCGTGAAGGCGGTGCCTTCGTGAACCTGTTCGAACAGGCGGCCAAACGGCAATTGCGGGCTACAGCGCCAGCCGTATATGAGCCTTGGCTTGGTGTCTGTTTCAAGGTGGAATTCGCCTGTGATTTGAAACGGGAGGAACTGCATTTTCTCGGCATCTCCCTTCGCTCAGGTGAAATTATAGAGAAATTCGGCACGAAGCTGAATCGACGTGACCTCAGTCCGAGGCTCGCGGAGAACATGCATGTGCAGACAGCTAAAGTTTCGTTATCCGATGCAGGGGCTGCTTTGGAATCTCATTTGACGAACCACTTGCAGAAACTCGATTACAGCTGGGCAGAGAAAGCTCAAGAGCGACTTGATCTGGAGCTGGACGTGTTGGACACCTACTATGAGGCGGTACTTCGGGAAGATACCCCTGAGGTAGAATCACCAGGTAACATAACCTCAGACACAGAGAATGTCACTTCTGACCGCACGCCACCTGTACCACTGATAAAAGTTGTGGATATAACTAACGCTAAACCCATTGGAGCAGATGTAGAACTGGCGGCAGAGGCCGCAGTACCGATCGACTCCGAGACAGATGCCGAAGAAGAGAAAGCAAAACAGGCGGTAATCGATCGTGAGGCTATGAAACTGCAGTATGAGACACGCCGGACCGAGATGATCTGGCAATATGAACCTAAAGTGAAAGTGACTGCCATTAGTAGCGGCATGTTTCACTTAAGATAGACGAAGACACTACTTTTCCTGCAAATGCTGGCAAAAGTAGTGTTTATTTATGATCAGCTACCCGACAGGTTGCAGCAACCTTTGCATAGCCTGTCCCCTAGAATGAAACTAGGACCCGCTCAGGTAACGGATAAATGAAAAAGTAGGTGTAAATTTGAAACGATTCTTTCATACGTGTTGGAACAACGCTCGGAAAACAACCTGTATAACCTTAGGCTTGCTCAGTTGGCTTGCCCTATTCTCTTTTTGGTCGATAGCCAATGCAGAGGAACTAAAAATGTCTTCGCTATCCCCCGCATCATCAACAGAGTATAGCCCCAAACATCATGCCATTCAGAATGAAAAGCTAGCTCCCGCTGCTGTGCAACAGTTTGCAGAGCAACAAGCTGTTACAC
This sequence comes from Paenibacillus sp. FSL H8-0283, assembly GCF_045040675.1. Lineage (NCBI taxonomy): Bacteria > Bacillati > Bacillota > Bacilli > Caryophanales > Paenibacillaceae > Paenibacillus > Paenibacillus sp. FSL H8-0283. The sequence continues at coordinate 2,358,132 of NZ_CP150295.1, read as the reverse complement.
TTGGTACAGCTAACGGCGAAGTGCATTGGAAGAACGCCGACCTGGACTTCTACCCTCTGGGGCCGGGTTTACATAGCTGGCTTGTACAAGCTGAGTTTGAAGGCAAACCTATCGGATATATGATTATTACGGCCACAGAGCAGGGTCAGTTGATGCTTAGTGAATATGGTCATGGAGAACAGTCACCATACAACAATGAACTTCTTGGACAAGCCTTGGATCGACAACATGTGAACCTTAAGGCATTACTTGCTGGCGGAGGAGAGCTTCATCTTGGTTATGCTCTTCCTCTACTGGCTTATTGGAAAGTGGAGCAACCTAATCATCCTGCACTTTATATTGATGCTACGAACGGAGATGTACTACCGTCAGAGTTCCTGAAGCTGCTGGAGGCTGATTCCAAACATGCCTCTGCCAGCATAACTGATTTATCCACAACGCTACCTTTATCAGTCGATCCACTTCATCTCCGCCCCGTCTTCAATCCGGCTGACAATCTGTTGTGGATTACCTCCAAACCTGTTGCTGCCGACCGGGCACAGGATGTGATACAACACGGGGAGAATCAAGAGATTGTTTTCTCAGCGGGTGATCGTAATGCCGTATACGGTGGTCCTCTACCCGTTAGCGGTTATCAGCTATGGCATGCAGATCAGGAAGCAGAGTCCATTCTATATGTATCGCTAGGTGGAAAATCATCCATTCAACGCTTTGTCCCTTTAAGCACATTGCAGCAAGATGGCCATTTTTACCTCGTAAATCCTTGATCATCAGCAAATTCTTAACATACAGTCAGATAACCTGTAAAAACAACAAACATCCACAACAAATAAGACGCCTTCCCATTTTATTAAGGGATTGCGTCTTTTGGTTTACCATTAGTGAAATAGGTAAGGGATAGTCACCCTTTTCCCGAAGAACTTCGTTTATGAGACTGTGTATCGAATTCTTTTTCCTTTTTCCCCACCCACAGGGATACAGCGAAAGGGATCATACCAAACCACTTCATCGCCCACGGCTCTTTCCTTTTGGTGCGACCTTTCCGCTCATCCTTCGGCGTATCGATATAATGTACTACACGTTGCGTAATGTATTTTACCAACTCATCACTTTTGGCCATAACCTCTGCCTCCTTCGCTCCTGCACTTTCACGGAGCTTACGATAGTTCTATTGTGTGCAGGATGTGCAATGGTTAAACATTTTTTTATTGAAAGGAGTATGAAAACCCTCAAAATGCACAGTCTAATGCCAAAGGTATCCATACAGTCTTTAATCTGCATCCGGTACCTATTTCATGAAGGAGTGTGTATTCCCATGTATAAGCTACTGACCGCTTCGGTGGCCTTGCTCATTAGCTTCCATTGTCTTCCCATCCTGCCCCACCATGTCGCGCATGGAAAAGCAGCCCCGTCCCAGAACAGTCCATCCATGCTGCCAGTGACCGATGGAGATGCTTATCGCTCAAGTCATCATGCCTTTGCAGCACCCGTTATCCTGCTCGACGTAGGCCATGGGGGTATTGACGGTGGTACGTCAGCCCAAGGTGTGCTGGAAAAAGATATCAACCTGGCCATTAGCCAAAAGGTCTATCTCCTGCTTCGCAGCAAAGGTTATGCCGTTATCATCAATCGACTTGGTGATTATGCACTTAGTGATGAGAACCGCTGGCTGAACAGCCGCTCCCGTCATACCAGAGATCTTGCCCAACGTAAAAGCCTTAGCGAAGAAGTAAGTACAGATATCGTGGTCAGCATTCATGCGAACTGGAGTCCCCGATCGACAGCACACGGCCCGGTGGTACTGCACCAGAAAGAAGGCAGGAGTTATTTGCTGGCCCAATCCATTCAGGACGCCATGAACGAGTTATACGAAACGGAGCACGGGGTCGTATGGGGCAAGCCCTTTTATATATTGAATTACGTGAAGCAACCTGCCGTCATCGTCGAAACCGGATTTTTGAGCAATGCGGCAGATCGAACCAGAATGAGTGACCCCACTGAGCAAAAACGAATCGCCCAGTCCATTGCCAATGGCATTATTTATTATCTGTCGGTAGTGTAGGAGCAGAATGCCATTGCCACACATCTCGAACCAGATCACCGATCCCTACAAATTGAACCTGATTTTGCAGACGGGAGACAGATTCACGAATTACTGCGGATGTGTTCATCCCCGAATGGCCGACATGACCAATGACAACACAGATATCCTTATCGATCGCACGCTGAGCAGCCAGATCCAGTTGCTTGCGAATGTGTTGCTTGGAGTTTTGATCATCCAGGAAAATGTCATTACCTACAGGTGGCATATTTTTGGATACGGCCAGTTCCCCCACCACAGAGCGAAAGTTCGTACGGCTGTCTACAAAGAAGAGGCCCCGCTCCTTGCATACATCGAGCACAATGGACATGATGCGTTTGTCCGAAGTAATTTTGGAACCCATATGATTGTTCATGCCAATGGCGTGTGGCACATCATCAATCGCTTTCTCCACACGTTCCCGTACTTCTTCATCTGTTAGATTGGATGTGATTGCACCCGGGCCCAGCCATTCAGGTCGTCCTTTCTTGGGTTCCATGGGCATGTGCACAATCACATCCATTCCCTTTTCATGTGCAGCCATCGCATCTTTCTTCGTTGTTGGCAAAAAAGGCATGACCGCTACCGTTAGTTTAACTGGCATCGCCAGGATCTCTGCCGTACCCTTCATGTCATTACCAACATCATCGATGATAATCGCTAACCGTTTGTGATTCGATGTGGACTCTGAAGCTGCCGCTGTAGGCCCTCCTGCCGATATGCCTGCGTAAAACACAATCAATAATGCCATGATACCTGCAATGAATCGATAATTCTTTCTCTGTACCTTCATCATGATACCCTCCCTGTAACTTCTGTGATCTCATTGTTTGATAATGAAGGGAGGATTATGTAAGCCAAAGCCTTCCTTAATGATCATATCCCCGCCATTGAAGACCTCTATCTCAAGTGAAGATCTCCATCATTCCAGTTTTCTCCTTAGCATTCAGACAATAACTGTCATTGAACAGTTGGAAAATAGAGATTAATTAGAAAAAATACTGTAATTTGTCAGGTTTTCAGTTTAGGAATTATTTAGTAGAATCAACAAATGAAAGAGGTTCTATGCTTCATTTCTATCCTATGATTTATGGAAGGAGGTTTTGAAAGGGTTTACATAAAATAAATGCCAGACAATCCGCTATTCTTGTTTGTTATTCCTGGTTGCGGTTTCTCTATGTAACTTACTATTATCGAGGAGGATGAAAGTAGTGAAATTCAAACTAAAAAAGACGATTAATGTTCTTTTGGCCTGTTTAACAGCCCTGCCTTTGATGTTAACCCCGACAAATGTGTCAGCAGCCAGCGATGCCAACATTAATTTGTCCTCGGAAAAACAGCTGATCAAGGGCTTTGGGGGCATTAACCTTCCTGCCTGGATTGGTGATCTGACTCCCGCTCAACGTGAAACTGCTTTTGGTAATGACCAGAATCAATTAGGCTTCTCCATTCTAAGGATCTACGTTGATCCAGATTCCAATAACTGGTATCGTGAAGTTGCCACAGCCAAACGAGCTATCGAAAAGGGTGCTATTGTATTTGCATCCCCATGGAATCCTCCAAGCAGCATGGTTGAAACGTTCAACCGCAATGGGGACACAAATGCCAAACGTCTGAAATACGACAAATATACCGCATATGCGCAACATCTGAACGACTTTGTAACCTACATGAAAAATAACGGCGTAGATCTGTATGCCATTTCTGTACAAAACGAACCGGATTATGCTCATGACTGGACTTGGTGGACTCCACAAGAGATCCTTCGATTCATGAAAGAAAATGCCGGGTCCATCCAAGGTACCAAAGTCATGGCGCCTGAATCCTTCCAGTACTTAAAGAACATATCCGACCCAATCCTGAATGATCCGCAGGCACTTGCCAACATGGACATTCTGGGAGCACATACGTATGGAACCCAGATTTCAAATTTTGCCTACCCTCTCTTTAAGCAAAAAGGAGCCGGTAAAGAACTGTGGATGACTGAAGTGTATGTTCCAAACAGTGACAACAACTCAGCAGACCGCTGGCCTGAAGCATTAGACGTTTCCTATCACATGCACAATGCCATGGTAGAAGGTGATTTCCAGGCCTACGTGTGGTGGTACATCCGCAGACAGTATGGTCCGATGAAAGAGGACGGTACCATAAGCAAACGCGGGTATAATATGGCTCATTTCTCTAAATTCGTGCGTCCAGGCTACCTGCGAGTCGATGCAACGAAAAATCCGGATACAAACACATTTGTCTCAGCCTATAAAGGTGATAACAAAGTCGTCGTCGTGGCAATTAACCGTGGAACTTCAGCCACAAGCCAAAAATTCGTTCTGCAAAATGGTAATGCCTCTACTGTGTCCTCATGGATTACGGACAGCAGTCGAAATCTGGCAAGCGGAACCTCGCTTAACGTATCCAATGGAGCCTTCACGGCACAGCTCCCGCCTCAGAGCGTAACAACGTTTGTTGCCAACGTTACTGGCGGAAATAGCGGCGGGAATACAGGCAGTGGCACTACGTATGAAGCCGAGACCGGAACGTCACTTACGGAAGCTACCATTGAAACAATCTACACCGGTTACACTGGGTCCGGGTATGTTAACTTCAATGCGATGACTGGTTCGGCCATTCAATGGAACGGCATTAATAACACGACAACAGGTACCAAAAACGTAAAGTTTCGTTATGCGCTGGAAAGCGGCACTCGGAACCTCGACATTTTTGTGAACGGAACCAAAGTCATTAGCAACGAGCCCTTTCCGGCTACGGGAAGCTGGTCCACTTGGGTTGAAAAAACAATACAGGTTCCCATGAACACGGGGACCAATACATTGAAAGTAGTTACCACCGGATCGGAAGGACCGAATATTGACAGCGTTAATGTTACCGCAGCACAATAAACGTTCCGTATGGCTGATGGAAGACATTTGCTGTACGTGCAGCTAAGCACTAACCTCTTGAATACTCATCACTAAAGTTAGTGTTATATCAAAAAATGCAAAAAAAGACTCCTTAAGCGTTAGCTTAAGGAGTCTTTTTATTAGATGCGGTCGAGAGGACTCGAACCTCCACGGGGGTTAGCCCACACGGACCTGAACCGTGCGCGTCTGCCAATTCCGCCACGACCGCATATTGTATCTCCGTCATCAATATCGGCGACAAGAAATAATATATCATGCGTAATCTATCATGTCAACACTGAAAGTAATAACAATAAAGCCCGAATCAGACGTCCATGTCGATTCGGGCTTTACCTTTAACTGCTGTTAATAGTTTGGTTCATTAAAACGGAAGCATACTACAAATTACAGCTTGGAAGGCCAGTTGCCATACCATGCATAACCGCCTCTTCTTTCTTTATCAATATCACTTAATTTGTATTTAACTACCCCGTCACGACCAATAAAGATTGGTTTATCCGTTCCGATCTCATAGAAGCGTGCCCAAATTGGTGCAGCTTTGGAATCAGCGATAATTTTACTATCTCCATTAGCTCTTTCATACTTGTAACCCGTAATTTTCACTTTGTTAAACCAAGCCTCCGCTCCTTTAATGGATGCGGTAATTTTAGCGTTAGCAGGTCTGGTTTTCAGAAATTTAACAATCGTTACACTCTCTCCAGCTGTCAGTGATGGCACTTCGTAGATTCTTGCGCTCGCTGGTTTAAGAGAGCTGGAATCATGTTGTTGTCCCCATGCTGTCAGCTTACCACCTGAAACGACCTGTGTATTCAGAATCGCCTCCACACCTTTGGCAACTGAATTTTTACTGCGGTTAGCAAGTGTGCTGTCGATAAATGAGAAATCACCTTTTCGTGCTGCTACTTCATCCAGCATGATCATTACATTAATCATGGCATCATCATTGTAAGTGATGTGCTTGTGGTATCCGGAGCTTTGGTAAACTTGTGGCCACCCGCCGTTTGAATACTGCATGTTGATCAAAAAGTTAATTCCTTTGATTGCAGCTGTGGAGTAACGCGGATCATTCGTCTTTTTAAATTCCTTCGCCAATCTTCTAATTTCTGAGTATGTAGCCTTGTTGTCTATCGTGGACTTTGCCCACTCTCCACTTGTCTGTTTATAATCTTTTCTCCAACCTCCATCCGGCAGCTGGTTCTTCAAAATATCAGAAATACTCGCTGTAGTACCCGACGCATCTGCAGCAGATACCGTCCCTACAGGGAGAACTGCCATTCCAACTACTGAGAACACCATCGTACATGCCAGGACAAAAGTAATTATTTTCTTCGCTTTCAAATGTAACACTCTCCTATGTTCGTTTTTATAAATCTTCCACTTCTACTTTACGTATGATATACGCCCCAAACCTCCTTTATTTGTATTTATCGCATAATAAAATCAATTTTAATCCAATATGTGGATTGGATAATCAGATAATATGCAAAAAATCGATTTTTGTCAATATATGCAACTTAATGAATATAATCTCTCTAATTCTACATAACGGGATAGTTCTTTTAACTCATGACAAACCTATTTATTTATCCAAATTCGTCTTAAACGAACCAATAATGACGTTTTTGTCATGAATGATACCCAAACTTGATCCCTTCTTTCATATAAAAACCTTAATTCCGCTAACATTGAGGTATTACGAAGGGTTTTAAATGGGTTTGACAATTACGCATTTATGCAATATAGTTTCAAATAGTTACAAAAACTTAATTATTCATTGCCGAGTTTCATGTTTGAAAACGGGGGAACCAATTTGGGTGAATTATTCTTATACATAGGAAATATAGGGAACCTTCTACCGAACCCTTAGCTAACTCCGTAGGCATCGAAGGGAGAACATTGATTTTGAAAAAACTGATTATCTCCATTTTTGGAGCAGCTGTATTATTTACATCCGGGGCAACAAGCACAGAGGCAAGCAGTATCAACTCCGTAGTGAACAACATGACAGGTATTCCTTACAAATGGGGTGGCACTACTGTAGCCGGCTTCGACTGTTCTGGTTTTATGAGATATCTTTTCAACAAATACAGCATTGAATTACCACGTACTTCGCAGCAGCAAGCCAAAGCAGGTACTCCCGTATCCAAGAGCAATGTTCGGACAGGTGATCTGGTGTTCTTTAATACAACAGGCAAAGGCATTTCACATACAGGTGTATATATCGGCGGCGGACAATTCGCTCATGCCTCCAGCAGTAAAGGTGTAAGCATCACGAAGTTATCGAATCCATACTTCAATGATCGTTATGTAACAGCACGTCGGGTAACTGGACAGTTTATGTATGATAAAATGTTAGGTAAAATGTGATTCACATACAAAAAGGCATCGGTTATTAACCGGATGCCTTTTTTGCACTTAAAAATGTATGTTGCATTGCTTACTAATGCAGCGCCTTCTGCACTCGCATCGCACCCTGAGACAGGGCATGTCCTCCACCAACAGCTCCAGCCACGGCTACGGTCTCCATAATCTCCTGATCTGTTGCGCCCTTAGCACGGGCTTCTTCTACATGGTAGAAGGTACATACCTCATTGTTGGCGAATAATCCAATGCCAAGCGCAATTAGCTGTTTTGTCTTCGCATCAATCACACCAGGTTGGAAACATTCTCCGGTAAACTCATGATACGACTTCACCACACCTGGCAGTACATCGCTTAATGCTCCAATCTGATCCTTGTAGGCATGAACTTTATCATTCATCAATGTCATGGCTTGTAGCACACCCTCTCGGCTATAGTTACAGATCTTCCTCACTGTACCTATCTTCTCTCCCGAGTGAGCCAATTATGCCAAGAAATCATGGTAATTCCAAACATTTAACGCTCATGGCCACTGCCATAATTATAAGCTGTTACTCACTAAGTGGACTCTGGCGCGGCTCGCTGAACAGCTGATAGCTGTAACCTCGGTCCAGCTTAACGACACGTCGATTCTGACGACGGATAAGTACCTGCTCGCCATCCCAGGCAACCACAATCCCCTTCACGTCGTTCGATTCCAGCTCGTCCCGTACGACTCTAACTTTCTCACCTGACAGACGCAGGGCGTCCAATTCTGTATCACTAATCATCTTCATGGCTCCTATATTTCAAATTTATTTACAAAAAGAGACCTAAATGAAAAGTCATTTAGGTCTCACGTGACTGTATTGGACTGTCATGTCATTCGAAATTATGTCCCGACTGAAAGTTACCGCTGCGCGTGCTCTTTGCTGTCGTTCTTCTCGAACCAAAAATCAAGCACTTTGGCGGACATCACACGTTCTTCAAGGTACTCCACTTGATGCGGTGTAAATTGTTCTTTCCAAGAGAAGGACAACTCTTCGCACAAGCCTACAATCGTCAGTAATTCTGACCAGGCAACATAGCGTTTGTACCAGAAAAATTGAGGATGTTCAATCATATAGGGATAAAGGTCATCGAATTCCGTATGTTTACAATCCAGGGCACGTTCAAAATGAACTTTCGATTCCGCCAGCTTATCATTAAAAAATTGTTCTGTTGCCGGTTGGTTCCCCATGGTGTTGCCTCCTCTCCCTAACATAACCCCATTATAAATGAAATCGGCGGTCATGCAAAGGCATAGTTCAAAAAATAGGCCCTATTCCTTTAAAATGTCACATTTCGTTATCGTCAAATTGTACTGTTCCATCGTTCAGGGAACGAATGCGTACCAAGGCTTCCACCGGAATACCCTGTTCACGAATCGTGCGTGCCCCTGCCTGGAAACTTTTCTCGACCACAACGCCGAATCCGACGAGTTCCGCACCGGAACGCTCGATAATTTTGATGACGCCACGAGCGGCATCTCCATTGGCAATAATATCATCAATGAACAAAATGCGGTCATTCTCATGAATGAACTCGCGAGATACCATAATGTCAGTTACAATTCCTTTGGTAAAGGACGGTACACGTTCACAGTAAGCATCAGGATCAGCCAGAAGTGTTTTTTTGCGACGGGCGAATACAAGTGGCACCCCCAGTTCATAGGCTGCGGCAAACGCAACCGGAATCCCTGAGGATTCTACCGTGATTACCCGAGTTACTCCACTTTCACGAAAACGGGCAGCGAACTCACGTCCCATCTCCATCGTTAATGCAGGATCAATCTGGTGGTTCAACAGACCATCCAGCTTTAATACTTGATCCGAGATAACCACACCTTCTTGTAAAATTCGTTGTTTCAATAATTCCATGATTTGACCTCCCAAGCCTATCCTATGAGGTAAAAGTATCATATATCTATCTATAAGTTCAAGCGAAATTGCCTTGACGCTGTCCTTGGGACGCATTTCAAGCCAAAGCTCATTATCGATTGTCATGACTTTCGTGGGTCAAGCATACCTTGTACCATGGTACCCGCATGTCCAAACTATACAGGGGCCTGAGAGGGGAAACACATGAAACAGGCATTTCGGGTGCTGCAGATCGCATTTACATACATTGGAACGGTTGTTGGAGCCGGCTTCGCTACAGGGCAGGAAATTTTGCAGTTTTTTACCCAGTATGGCAAATGGGCCACCATCACCATAGGCTTATCCACCATGCTCTTTGTCTGGTTAGGTACCAAAATGATGCTGATCGCTCACGATACCGGGTCCCGCTCTTATGAGGATCTGAACAAACATTTATTCGGCCATAAGGCGGGCAAATGGATCACCTGGGTGACCCTTCTCATTCTCATTGGCGTGAACAGTGTCATGCTTGCCGGAGCAGGCTCCGTTTTTGTCGAGCATCTGGGTTTGCATTATCAGACAGGTCTGATCGTCACACTTGTAGGGACATATCTGCTTCTCGGTCGGGGCATTCAAGCCATCCTACAAATGAATAGCATCGTTGTGCCCATGATGCTCCTGTTATCTCTGCTCATGATCACCAGTACGATCCATCATCCAGGTGCTTCCCGATTCATCACACTGACGACAGACTCAAACCCTATTCAAGTGTGGCTGTCTCCACTATTGTATACTTCATTCAATCTGGTGTTGGCTCAAGCTGTTCTTGTGCCTGTAGGTAACCAGATTCGTAGTCGGAATGTGCTGAAGTGGGGTGGAGTATTGGGTGGAATTGGCGTTGGTTTCATGCTGATGGCAGCTCATTTTGCCATGTCAGCTCAGATGCCCGGCATCATCCAATTCGAAATCCCGATGGGCAGCATTGCCTTTCAACTTGGATGGGCAGTGCAATCTGTATATGTATCCCTTATTTTCATGGAAATATTCACTACCTTTGTAGCCGATATCTATGGAATGACCTTGCAACTGAGACAACATATACGTGTCCACCCCCGTTTCATTACATTAACCATTATGCTATTGTGTTACTCACTCAGCCAGTTTGGATTCAGTTCCCTGCTGTCCATCCTTTACCCCATCTTTGGAACTATGGCATTAATCTGGGCTGCCAAATTGGTACTGAACCGATGGGGCACCTTTCGTAAACGCAACAATATATAAATCTCACGGTCCATGTATTTCATGAATATGAGCATCCGTTTGCCTTCTAACCACAATTCACCGCGGGTACTCTTTCCTTAAACATGACAAAAGGCCGCTGTTTATCACAGCGGCTCGCACTTTTTGCTCTACGTTTTAGGCTTGGCTAGGAAACTGTAGATATATCTTTTTCAGCTCATTGACTGATCTGCCGAGCGAGTAATGTGTCTTGGCTTTTTCACACGCTGAACGGGCAAGTTCATAACGATAAGCCGGGTCCAGCATCACCTTTTCAAGCGCTTCAGCCAATGCAGAAGGATCTTCTGCCGGTACAAGCAACCCATTGCTACCGTTCTCGATCTGTTCCGGTATACCACCTACATCCGTACCCACAAGGGCAAGACAACTCAGAGCCGCTTCAGCAAAGACGGAACCAAATGCTTCTGCCCGTGAAGGAAGTACAAAAATATCAAAGAATGGCATGAATTCCTCAGGGTGCAGTGTGTAACCATAGAAAATGGTCTCATTATAGATCCCCAGTCGCTGCGCCAATTCTTCCAGGTCAGGACGAATCGGTCCATCTCCAATAATATGTAACACATAATCATGACCTCGACCCTTCAGTTCCGCACAAGCTTTGAAAAGAATATCCAACCCTTTTGCCGGAACAAGTCGACATACCGTGACCAGCTGTGGTATCGCATTATCATGAGGGATCGGCTTAAAGCGCTTCTCATCAAATCCATTGGGAATCACACCGATGACATCAGGTTCCTTCACGTAGGGAGCCAGATAACGGCGGAACGAATCCGACACCGTCAAAAGGCGCTCTGCCTGGTGTTCCAGCTCACCATATATCGCAAGCAGGAATCGATGCTCCGGTCCATCCGTTTCAATGCGTCCATTAAGGATTAATTCTCGTTCATAACTGGAGTGAATCGTCTGAATGAGGGGTGTATCCGGGAAAACTGTTTTCATCGCAAGTCCTGTAATTGGGTGGTGGGCATGGATCAGATCATAGGGCTTCTGAATACGCAGTTTGGTCCACCAAAGATAATCACGATATGTTTGAATATATTTTTGGACAACAGGACTATCCTGATATTCAGTCCAGTCAAACGTTTCGAACTGAACATCCTCTCTGCCCTTATTGCGAATTCGCTTTGGCAACGAGAACAGATCCATTTCCCACCTCGGGGTTGTAAATCTCTCTTGCATATACGGAATCATAGAGGATACACCTCCGGGCTGCTCCGGAGGAAAGAAAAGCGCCTGCAGCAATTTCACCGTTAGTTTCCCCCTTTCTAACTTACGTACTGCTCTACTATCCATTATGACATAGGGAAGCCGGAACATCTATATTACGATAACTCGTATATACAACATATTCATGAAACGTTCCCCTCAGAAGCAAAAGCTTTAATTCAGCAGTCCATCGCTTGCGGTTGTCGTCAACATATTCATAGGATAGTCAAAATTCTCAGCTCAGTGGCTCCACGGGCTTCTCATATGTACTGTAACCATCGGTCACTCCCAAAAAAGTATACCCGTTCCGCGCGTAAAAGGCGTTCAACGTAGCATTACTCGCTCCGCAATCTAACCGAAGATTATGTTTGCCTTCAAAATGTATGCCGCTGCTGGACCATTGCAAAATGGACCGTCCTAAACCGCTCTGAGCATATTTTCTTCGAATCGCTAGCCGATGCAGATAAATTGCGCCATCCTCGGCATGAGCTTTTGAACCCCAAAGATGAATATCCCAAGGACTTGGCTGAACCAAAAGGATGACCATCCCCGCTACGTCCGCCCCTTTTTTGAATACAAACACATCCCCACGGCGAATCGCCCCTGCCGTATCATGTGAATCTTCACCTTTAAGCAAAGCGTTCCATTGGGAAGAACCTTGGCTCTGTAACCATTCGGCTGTCTCCACCAGCAGCGACATCACATCCTCCGTATCTTCCGGCTTCGCCTGAACCGCTTGAAAACCATCGTTAATATATTCGCTACTGATCCTGAATGAGTGCATCATTGTTCTCCTCCGCTTCCTGATCTCTTTTAAACTAATGGTACTATACCGGGAAATGGATTTTTCGTCAAAACGAGAACAAAAAAAGGTAAAAGGCGGTTGCCCTTTACCCATCTATTCTGGCTTCATCAATAATCTGATTTCGATACAACATCGTCAGGTGCAAGGTGTCAAACTCCATTTCCTTGTCCAACTCCTGCATCAACACTTCGACCAGGCTTTTTCGCTGAATGCTGGTACCAGGAACCTCGTAATCAATGTATCCCGTCAGATCGGAATGAGAAGTGTCTATAGTTGCTGTTCCCACAGGCAATCCACCTCGTTCCTGAAGAAACAGCTCATATACCCGGAACTCCCGATCCTTACGCTTTAGCATGACATAACATGTTTCTTCAGCAGCTTCAAGCTCATCCAGATCCGATTCATCGGTATCCTCAAATTCCTCGGAGAAATCGCGATGTACCCACTCTAACGTTTCGAGTTCATTGCCCTGATGCCACATGCGGATCGTAATCGTATCGATGATATCTTCATCCAGCTCTCTGACCAGTAACTCTGCCGCAGCTTCCAATTGATTCTCTTCCGGCTCGTCATACCAGTGTATTTCACCTTGTACATCAGCGCCATATTGTTTTAAGGAAGCTTCTGCAAGTTCCTGCCCTTCGACATCATTGAATATATACGTCGATATGCTGCGTCCTGCGCTTACCATTTCCATCTCCAGAACCTGATCCCGATCTTCATATGTAAACGATTCGGCTTGTGAAACAGGGATTACCTTACTTCCACTGCTGTCTATATCGTCATAGCTGCCTTCGTCATGATTCATCTCTTCAGACGGCCACACTGTCTCTGACTCAGGCATATGCAGAACCGTATGTAATGAGCCACAACTAACCAGCACTTCATAATACGCAGCTTCCAACGCATCTGCAAGAGATCGGACATAGGCATGCACTTTTTCCACGATACGTTGCTCTGTATCATCTGGCAGAGACTCCTGCTCGATCTGAAGACTACCAGATAAACGATCTCCTTCTCTGTACACAAGGAAAAGTGATCCTGCATATTGACCATTGACCATCACGTCCTGTACTTCTCCACCTGATGTCCGCAGGTCTGCAACCAATTCCACATCATATTTCATCACGTATCCTCCTCCATTCCTAACGTTATTCTCTTAGGATGCCCCGAGGACGGTAGATTATGAGGAAAGCGTGCATTTTAAGTATAGGATGTAGGGTTAGACGGATAACACATATTTTTGGATTGCATGTGCCACACCCTGCTCGTTATTGGAAAGTGTAACCTCGTCCGCAGCAGCTTTCACCTCGTCCGGTGAGTTATCCATGGCAATGCCTTTTCCCGCAAAAGTCAGCATCGTAATATCATTGAAGTAGTTACCAATCGCCATAATCTCCGAAGGCATGATTCCTTTCGATTCGGCAAGCCTTTTCAGCGCAGCGCCTTTGGACGCTTCGGGATGCATCAGATCAATAAAAAAGTCACCACTCCGTGTCATATAATACGGCAGATTCCAAGTAGACCATTCCTGAAGTACTGCATCCATCTGTTCAATCGGACCAAATGCAGTGAACTTCGCCAGCGGTTCTGTCATGTCAACCCACTTGGGTAACTTCAGTGGCTCGGCCATAAAGTTGTAATACATCTCACGCACCTGCAACCCCAAACCTTCCGGTTGATCCACATACAGACCAAATGCCGTATTGATGTCAAAATGTACTCCATTGGTTCGACAGTAGGATATGATCGGCTCCAGTCCTTGTCCATCTAATGCAAAATGATGAACTACCTCACGGGTATCGACTTGTGCGGTAACGGCGCCGTTATGCGTAATCACATATCCATCCAGTCCCATCTGCTCCATAAAAGGAATCGTGTTGGCAGGACCTCTACCTGAACACAGGACAATCTCTGCTCCCTGACGGGAAGCTTGGATCAAGGTCTCCTGAGTCCATTCGGTAAGTTCATGATGATCATTCAGCAGTGTTCCATCTACATCAAGTGCAATTAATTTATAAGTCATCTGGCTTCATCCTCATCTGTTAGTAGTCGCACCCACCCAAACCCTCCCTTCCGAGGGAGGGCCCCAGAGGGCTCTGCCCTCTGGACTCCCGTCTTGCTCACCGGTGTTAGGTCGGGTCTTGCTATGTCACGGTTGTCGTAGGAACGCTTGTTGCCGGGCACACCGCTGGTCAGCGGCGGTCCCGCCCAAGCTTAACCGGGACCATAACGGGCAGGGCTTCGCTCCCTGCCCGGCTCCCTGCTTCACTTCGTGAAGATCGGGAGCTTTTTCGCCTGCGGCGGTTAGTATCGGGGCTCCGCTTCCCCCCACAACTCCCTGCTTCACTTCGTGAAGGTCGGGAGCTTTCTCGCCTTCGGCGTTTAGTATCTGGGCTTCGCTTCCCTCCTCAACTCCCTGCTTCACTTCGTGAAGATCGGGAGCTTTTTCCGCCTTCGGCGTTTAGTATCGGGGCTTCGCTTCCCTCCACGACTCCCTGCTCCGCTTCGCAAAGGACGGGAGCTTTTACTTCCGCAGAAGGCTCAACTCATCTGCGGTTAGTTCACGATAGCTTCCGATCGCAAGATCGGAAGCTAGTTCCAGCTCACCCATGGCTACGCGTTTCAGATAGACCACACGCTTGCCTACCGCCTGAAACATACGTTTCACTTGGTGAAACTTCCCTTCGTGAATAATAAGCGAGATCGACGAGACCGTGCCTTCTTCCGTTTCTTCCTGACCGAGTATAGTCAGTTCAGCCGGCAGCGTCTTGTACCCGTCATCCAATTGAATGCCCGCATTGAAACGTTGCACATCCGCTTCATCCACGTTTCCAAGCACACGGGCTTCATAGGTTTTGGGCACATGCTTGCGTGGAGATAACAGATCATGGGCAAGTGGACCGTCATTCGTAAGAATGAGCAGTCCCTCCGTATCCTTATCCAGTCGTCCCACAGGAAAAGGATTGAACTCCCGATCCTCTTTGCGCAGCAGATCCAGTACCGTCTTATCTCTGTTATCCTCGGTAGCAGACACAACACCCGGAGGTTTATGCAGCATCAGATAGATCATCTCCCGATACACAATCCGCTCCCCATCAGCTTCAATGACGTTGACCTCGGGATTCACCTGTACACCACTATCTTTCACCGCTTTGCCGTCCACATGGATTCTGCCTTGTTTCACCATCTTTTTGAGTTCACTTCGTGTTCCCACACCCATATGGCTTAATATTTTGTCCAGACGCAACGTTTTTTTGCCTTTTCCACTCATACCGATGTCCACCTCCACCCTGCCGGATATTCATTCTTCAGTACACCATCCAGCCATTTTCCCCAGCCAGCGGCATAACCATCTACACATACAAGAACATACCCTTTGGCAAACGTATCCGCCTTGAGCACCACTCGTTCTTCTTCAATATTTAACGTTTCACCCTTGAGGTATCTCACGGCTTCGCCATCAGCGGATGACAGATTTACGCTTCTCCGTGCTTCAGATGCATTCAGAGCACAGGCAAGCGGGTGGGACGGAACAAATCGCCCATTCTTGATCGTTCCCATAAACCAGCCTGGACGAATGACTTTCAGTCCCTCCAATCGAGCTGCACCAACCGATGATTGATACACCCGATCTCCATAACATACCGTCTCTCCAGTTAACTCAATCTCCAATTGTTCTTTCATAAACTGACTGTAGATCGCAACCGGATCAATACTTGCCGAATCAGCTCCGCGTCCATGACCCCGTTCCGATTTACGACCACCGTGATCTTTACCTTTTTTGCCCTGTTTTCCCGAATTCTTGCCGCCGCCAGCCTGTCTGTCATGGGACTCTCGGGATTCGATTCGCAATAAACGTTCCTTTTTACGATCAGCCTTGGTCATAGCAATTGAAGAAGCAGCAATAGAGTGATCCTTGTTCCCCTCTGCTTCAATCCTGGACACATCCACGACCTGTCCATACTCCATTGCTCCTTCTTTAACTACTCCAGGTTGATCTGTTTCTAATTCTTGCCCTGCACAATGCTGCAACACAGCGACATAATGTCCCTCTCCTTCCAAAAGGTGAGGCCACAATCTTGCGGTGCCACGCGTTTGATTCAGTACAGCTTCCGTCTCTTCTGCCTTCTCTGGCATCATCTGACGTACCCATTCCGGACGTCCTGGAGCAAACCCTGTCTCTTCAGGAATGTCCATTACTACGAAATCACGGTTTACATTCAGGAACTCCGCAATCATCGCTTCATTTTCCTCCGGCGCAAAGGTACATGTCGAATATACGATGGTTCCTCCCGGGGCCAGTAACCGTGCCGCAGTCTCCAAGATATCCCGCTGCATGAGCACACATTTTTCCACCGAATGATGTTCCCACGATTTCACCATGTCTTCATCCTTGCGGAACATGCCTTCACCTGAACAGGGCGCATCTATTAATACTTTGTCAAAATAATGAGGAAATGCATTTGCAATCCGCTCTGGCGACTCATTCAAAACAATGGCGTTACGCACCCCGTACAATTCCACGTTCTTGGCTAGCGCTTTTGTGCGTTCAGCATGGATATCGTTCGTCATAAGTACACCCTTGCCTTGCAGCTTTGCAGCAATCTGTGTTGTTTTTCCTCCCGGAGCAGCACATAGATCTAGCACGCGATCTCCAGGCTCCACCTGCAATAATTCAACTGGAGCCATTGCACTTGGTTCCTGTATATAATACAAGCCTGCATGATAATAAGGGTGCAGCCCCGGTTTAACACCATGAGGTACATAGAATCCTGTCTCACACCACGGAATAGGTCTTAGATCAAACGGAGCAATCTCATCGAATTGTTCCATCGATATTTTCAGCGTATTCACTCTCAGTCCCGCATGAGGAGACTGTTCATACGATTTCATAAATTGTTCAAACTCATCACCCAGCAAACTTTTCATTCGCTCAGCAAATATCAAAGGTAACTTTACACCCATATTCCCACTCATCCTGTCTTGGTAAGATTGCAATATCGTTTTATTTTATCATATCCAAGCTTTGCTTTCCTATCATATCGTATCTATTCCACTACAGCGTGTAATGTAGTATAATGGCAAGTAGATTGATTCCTGAGCAAAAATTCGGGTGTTTATGCATATTATCCCAACCTTTATTTTTGCCCAAACTATATTTCGATATGATCGATGGGGGATGTCCAATGAAATCCAAGAAGAAAAAGAAAAGTGCTGCGATCCTTATTTTCCTGGGTATTTTAATCATTATGATTGCAGCACTGGTTGTCGTAGACCAGCAATCCAAGAAACAGATGGATTCAGTGGAAAATGCTTATGGCATCGCTGCTTCCAAGCTTAATCCAGCTACACGGGAGCTACTTAGTGATCCCAACTATCAACAAATTATTGTACCCACTGATCTCAAAGCCAAAATCGATAACAAAGACAGCTTTTTCGTTTATTTCTTTGCTTCCGATTGCTCGCACTGCCGTGCCACAACACCTCAGTTGATGCCACTGGTTGACAGTGAAGGTATTGAGCTTCCACAGTTCAATCTGCGTGAATTCGAAGCAGGATGGACCGATTACAATATCGAGTTCACGCCTACACTCGTCTATTATGAGGCTGGTGTCGAGAAAGACCGTATGGTTGGCGGACTGCAAGAGAATGGTAGTGACCAGGGCTACACGCTGGATGATTACAAACAATTTTTCCAAAAATATAAAGGCAGTGCCGCTCCTTCGGCAAGCTAACTGATAGATCCGTTTCCACAAGTATCTACAATCAGGCACTTGTATCACCAGACACTGTTCTGTTGAAGGACAGGCTCCGCCACCTGCAATCATCTGAATATGACGCAACATTCAAAAACACCCCGATCGTTCCCTTTACAGGAATCGTCGGGGTGTTTCATATACATGGAACTTCATATCCATGGGATGCTCATTTGAATGTTAACGTGATTACGGTTCAACTTTTACTCTGATCCATCGCCTTCATCTTCTCTTCGTATATTCGCCCTCTGGTAGGACTCCGGCGCTGCGGAATATTAGGTTTTAGCTCAAGCGATCTTCTAGATATCTCTTGTTCTAAGACCTCATCAACAATTCGTATGGACAAATCCCTGTAAGTTACAGACTGAACATCTGATTGGGACAGTTGCTTCACGATTTCCTGTACATCCCGTACCAAAGCCCCTAGGTCAATGCCCAGAATCGTAGCAGGATAAGGTTCCAGAAGATCAAGTGAGCTCTGTAACATCATCGTTCCTCCGCGGAGATTGCCATTCCTGAAGTGGTATAAACCAACTGCAATTTGCAACAACCCTTTATAGAGAGAATCCCGGTTACGTTCCAGCCACAATTCTTCCAACACCTCATGGCACTCGAAATAATCCTGATCCCGATTGAAGTAGATTAAGTAGTCAACGTACAGTGGCTCATAGATGCTCATCCGGGTTTTCGCCCTTTCTGGCGTTGTTCAGAAGTTTCTTCACGTCATCCAGCAAGTCTTTGAGCCCTTCCATATCATGCCGTTCCCAGTAATCGTTAAATCGCTTCTGTGCTTCAATTGCTTCACTGACAAGGTGGTAGAAGTATAATTGATGAATGATATTCAATGTTCTTGACACGATATTGGAATCATCCTCAAATGCCTTCTGCGCCTCCAAAATCTGTAGACGAATAGCAGACATCTCGTTGTCCAGTATAAACGCGGCCTCAGCCGTTTTTTTCAGCCTGGTTCTCATCTCATCAGGTAACCCTTCGCGAAACTTGTAACTCAGCGAATGTTCAATGGTAGCCCAGAAATTCATGGCAAGTGTCCGGATCTGTATCTCGGCCAAAACTTTCTTTTGTCCCAGAGCCGTCTGAACGGGATACTCAATAATCATATGGAAGCTTCGGTAGCCGCTCTCTTTGAAATTCGTAATGTAATCTTTCTCAATGAGTACCGTGAGATCCTTACGGCCTCGAATATACTCGGCAACCCGACGGATATCATCCACGAACTGGCACATAATGCGGATACCTGCAATATCCTCAATGCCTGTTTCCACGTCATCAAGCGACACATTCAGTCGTCTGGATTTCTCCAGAATACTGGATATTTTTTTGACACGACCGGTAACGAATTCAATCGGGGCATACTCTTCCCGTTTCTTCAGTTCCGCTCGCATTGTCTTAAACTTGACTTTCAATTCCTCTACCGCTTGTTCATAAGGAAGTAAAAATGTACCCCAGTCTCTACCGTCCATGCTTATGCCTCCTGTCTCTATAGCGTCCCCTGTTCTATTCCATTATACATGATGTTTGGTGGGGGGAAGAGTCCCGAACCATTTTACGCTCTTCCCATGCTTCTATATTTTCATTCCGGGGATTCACATTCCTTCTTAACGATGCTCCGCACCAACCGCTTCAGAGATATGACGATAACCGTCCTTGCGCAGCAACTCACGCAGTCCGGCATGAATGCGCCGATTCACCTCAGGTCCTTCATAGATCAATGCTGTATATATTTCGACCAAGCTTGCTCCGGCTTTAATTTTCTCGTAAGCATCCTCACTTGTGAAAATGCCACCTGAACCGATAATCGGAAGTTTGCCTTCGGTCTGGCGATAGATCTGGCGAATAATCTCCGTCGAACGATCACGTAGAGGTTTACCGCTCAGACCGCCTGTTTCCTTCGCATGTTGGTGGGAAAGTCCTGTACGACTGATGGTTGTGTTCGTTGCAATAATACCAGCAACACCGCTGTCTGCAATTGTGCGAACCATATATTCAAGTTCCTGATCATTCACATCCGGTGCAATCTTCACCAGAACGGATTTGGTCGCTCCGCCCGCTCGTGCATGTTGCACGTTCATCTCGTTCATAACCGCAGCGAGCAGTTCCTTCAATTCATTCCCATGTTGCAGATTACGCAAATCCGGTGTATTTGGTGAACTGATATTAACCACGAATAGATCAGCATAATTGTATAGTGCCTGAATGCACTTCGAATAGTCCAGGTGAGCTTCCTCATTAGAAGTTGCCTTATTTTTGCCGATGTTAACAGCCACTGGAATACGCCGATCCTGTAGACGTGCCAATTCACCTGCCATGGCTTCCGCACCAAGATTGTTGAAGCCCATTCGGTTCACCAACGCCTCATCTGGAGGCAAACGGAACAGCCGTGGTTGATCGTTACCAGGTTGTGCAAGTGGTGTCACGGTTCCCACTTCCATGAATCCAAATCCGATGGAAGAAAAGCCCGTTACGGCCTGCCCGTTTTTGTCCAGACCCGCAGCCAGACCAACAGGTGTAGGGAAATGACACCCAAACATGTCAACAGCCAGATCAGACGTTTCACGAACGCCGTACATCACACGCAGTCCGGAAGGAACCGGACGGATGCTACCCACGCCACTAAGGCCGCCAATAATCAGATGATGGGCCTGTTCAGGGTCCATTTTGAACAACAAAGGTTTAGCAAGACTTCTGTATAACAAATCACTCACTCCGTTCTGGTCCGGTACGCCAAAAAGCCGTTGTCCGTCTTTTCATATGTAAAAAAACACTCTACTCACAAGTTTATCTGTTTCTTATTAAAAAGGAAAGTAGTTTGCGCATAGACAGCACAAATCGAATAATACAAAATGCTCACAAGAAATCCACCCGCCCACTGGAAATGACGAGTTGAATTCTTTACAATGAGAACATGGTTACTCTACACCAGTTCTATTCCAAATAAGGAGGAATAACTCATGGCTCCCAAACGTAAACCACCTGCATTACAGCAAAAGAAAGAAGAAGTGAATCGCAAAGCCATTGCATGGACAGCAGCCAGTGTAGGCGGCTTGATCATCATCATTGGTGCTCTTATCATTATTGCCAACATGTAGATGATTCAGGCTGAATCCATCTGATTCTACATATCAAACAGATCAATTCAGCCAGTGATACGTTTTGTTCGGATTATTTTGCTTTGGAACAAGTGTATGCTGATAACGCTGCTTTGCTTCTGGAACAAGCGTCAGATCTGGCAGTACATCTTCTCCAATGCGTATCGGAGTGCCTTGCGGAGCAAGAGCGAATAACTCTTCTACATCTCCTGTGCGCATTCTCACACATCCAAGGGACTCATCCAGTCCGATACTGTCTGGCTCGTTGGTCCCGTGGATGGCATAATTCGTATTCGAGAGTTGCATACCTCTGCTTCCAAACTCCCCGTTCGAGCGTCCATTCGGATTGACCACTTTATCTGTAATGACAAATGACCCCTCCGGTGTTCGATCACCGCCAAGTCCCACATCATACATACGAACAATGGTATCCCCACTGATTAATGCAAGTTTATGTTTATCCTTATCAATGACAATCTCCAGCGGTTCCTGCAAAAAAGGCTGACCTCCCAGCGTATCTGCAAAAGCGGCATTGTTGCCTTGAGACAAATTCGAAGATGTTGAACCATTCTCTTTACCACTCGAATCGTTCTTTCCTTCCTGTACCTTTCCTTGATGCAAAGCTAGCAGCTTCGGAAACATCTCGGTCATCCCTGACGCAGTCTCTCCCAGAATATTGTTCGGAAATGGCTGAGCCATTTGCGTTACACTCTTGGGCCAAGCGTCATTTTTTTTGCGATAGGCAACGATTGCACTTGATAATGATGCAGCTGCTTCCTGCTTGGCGGTCCACGCCAAGGCCATCTTTTTGATTTTCGGTGTAATTTCAGGAGGTTCACAGTTACATTGCTTGGCATCATAACTCTGTGCAGTTAATTTCCCGCTTGTATTGGTTTGTACTATGTATTTCACAGGCATATTTCGCTTCCATAAAGACCAGTCATCCGAGGTTTGCATACCCAGTACAGCAGAGGTCTCTACTTTTGGGCCAGACCCGGACCAGGCAGCTGCGAGCGCAGCCTCGCCATGATTACCTCCACCAAATGCCGCAGCAGTGAACACATTGCTTGGCGCAATGGATGCAGTTCCAACCTGTTTATCCGCTTCTACAGGCGCTTCGATGTCATCTGTGGATTCCAGTGTTGCTGACAGTGCGTCGGCCGCTTCCCGACTGAAACCCGGAGCGTCCGCAGGTGGCAGACCTGCCAGCACAAGCAGCATGAGCAACGTGAGCCACATTTTGCGTCTACGTTGTTTTTTCTCTTTTTGCTCAGACATCTCCACCAGTTTCTCCTGATAGTCTACCCAGATGTCCGCAGGAGCTTTACTGCGTTCAAATGCCTCATAAACCTCGCCCGCTTGCTGAAAACAATAGTTGGCTTTGGCCTCCTGTCCTTCGCCCAAATACTCCTTTCCGAGCAAGTACCAAGCCATTTTATTGTCGGGATGTTTCTTAACATATGTTCTTAGATGAGTATTTTGCATCCGATCCTCCACTATTTCGCCTTTTTCCGTATATCATTATATATCGGCATAACCAGGCGTTGAATCCATAGGACTTGAGTACCCGGTGGAAAAAAGGGGGTTCGACAATGTTCGTCCTTGATCCATAGTCAGATAATCACAGTTAAATGAATGCAAAAAAAGCACCTTCCCTTGTCGTTACGACAAAAGAAAGTGCTCTATGTTCATGTGAGAGATACTTAGCCTTCTTTATTGAAAGGCTCGTCCGCTACTTTGATTGAATCTGTAGGGCAGCCATCGCATGCATCCTGCATATCGTCAAACAAGTCGTCTGGAATAGCTTTGACACCATGGTTAGCATCGCCGTCAAAGATAACTTCAGCCAAACCTTCATCATCATAATCGTAGATGTCTGGAGCCGTTGCTCCACAAGCGCCACATGCGATGCATGTGTCTTTTTCAACCCAAGTATATTTACTCATTTACATTCTCTCCTCCTAAAATTCAAAACGTACAGTGTTTTTATCTAGAAACATATTAATACAAAGTAAGGATAATTACAAACATTTTGCAACCACAAGTCTCTATTATCCCTTATTTAATCAAGACTTTGCAAGTTATCTTTTTGCAGGGAAGTACCGCGCACTTTATGATTACGAAGCAGCACGGAAGGATCGTCTCCAAGCATGCCCGCGGTCACAACAGCATTCTCACCAAATTTATCACGTAACTGATCCATAATCCGAATCAGATTGTCCTTCTTGGGCTTCTGCTCATATTCGAACAAGTCCATCTGTACAGCGGATTCCTCTCTTGGAATCAGGTTTTGAAGTGTCACACCCAGCATGCGTACAGGTTTGCCACTACCCCAATGCTTCTCAAATAGTTTACAGGCCTCACGGTAAATGACCGTTGCATCCTCCGTAGGAACTTCCATTAGACGTGATCGGGTGATTGTCTTCATATCCGGTGTCCGGATTGTAATCTGAATACCCTGACTGAACATTTCGTGCTTGCGCAACCTTCTGGCTACCTGGTCACTTATATTGAGGAACACCCGATGAATCTCATTCATATCCGATACATCCGCCGGTAAAGTGGTTGTATGCCCAATGGATTTATTGGCCTCACGTTCCGCGTGAACTGCGGAATGGTTAATGCCATTCGCGGAATTTTTGAGCCATGCTCCATTAACTCCAAATAGTTCGGTCAACATGTTCTCATCCGACTTGGCCAATTGACCAATCGTTTCAATGCCCAGTTTTTTCAACTTTTCGGCCGTTTTTTTGCCAATGCCAAACATCTCGTTGCATGGTCTGTGCCAAAGAATCCGGGGTACATCCCTCATGCGTAAAATGGAGATACCGTTCGGTTTTTTCAGATCCGAAGCCATTTTCGCCAGTAATTTGTTGGGCGCAATGCCTATGGAACATGGCAGCCCCAATTCATCCTTGATTCTCCGCTGAATGCTCTCCGCAATCTCCATTGGATTCCCGAATTGCCTTGAACCTGTAATATCAAGATAACATTCATCAATGGATGTCGCCTCAAGTTGAGGCGTATAACTATACGCAATCTGCATGAAGGCTCTTGAATATTGACGATATAAATGAAAATCAGGACGTATCACAATGAGATCAGGGCACTTTTTCATGGCTTGGTGCACAACCATACCTGTTGAGATGCCTCGATTACGAGCGGCATATGAGCAGGTTACAATTACACCCTTTCGCAGTTCACTGCTGCCCGCGACGGCCGTTGCTTTTCCTCTATATAAATCTGGTTCCTCGGCTTCATGTACAGAGCAGTAGAAAGCATTCATATCGACATGCAGAATTACCCGTCCGGCTGCAGGGTAATATTGATCCACATTTGCTGGAGGATTGCCGCCTGAAGACATCATGAACCCCCGCCCTTTCTTGCACACTAATTAATGAAACGAATTTCTTTCTTCTATAGTATATCAAACCCGTTATGTTAATTCAGTCATGAGCATTTATTTTCTGCGAGATCTGATCAGAGACCGAATAATTAACCAGCCTACACTCACAAAAAGTATCAAAGTGATCAGAGCAATAATCGTATTTTCCCATACAAAAGTCAAAATTAACCCTCCTTTTCTTCCATATATTCCAATTAAAACTCAATAATAGATTATAACATACATCCGGTTTATGATTAACATCCTTCTTTTTTCTCTAAAATACGTTAATTGTTACATGAAACTGCGATTTCTATGTAGCATTTGGCTATAATGGTGCTATAATAATTAATTATACAAATTGACGACTTTAGGACAAATCAGCGCATTGAGTTTAACACAGTGTAGCGTTGCCGAATCGAAGGATTCGTCCACTAACGTACTTAACAGCTTTTCCTAACTTAAAATCCAAACTTTTAAAAGAGCGCTTTATCTCAAAGGAGGATCTTCATGTCAAAGGCCATTTCCATCTTCGATACGACTTTACGTGACGGCACACAAGGGGAGGGTGTCAGCTTATCGGCAGACGACAAACTCAAAATTGCCAAGAAGCTTGATGACCTGGGTGTCCATTATATTGAAGGCGGAATTCCCGGCAGCAATACCAAGGACATTGAGTTTTTCAAAAGAGTCAAGGAATTAAACCTGAACGCAAAGGTTGTTGCTTTTGGCAGTACCCGCCGAAAAGGCAGTGTTGCTAGTGAAGACGCCAACCTGAAGCGCATGATCGAATCTGGTGCTCAGGCTGCAACCTTGGTCGGTAAATCATGGGACTTCCATGTGCATACCGCTTTGCAGACTACTTTGGAAGAAAATTTGTCCATGATCTATGATTCCATCGCCTATCTGAAACAGAATGGAATGGAAGTGATCTTTGATGCAGAACACTTCTTTGACGGATTCAAACATAACCCGGAGTATGCTCAAGCGGTCTTGACCAAGGCCCACGAAGCTGGAGCGGACTGGCTCGTTATGTGTGATACCAACGGCGGGACGATGCCAAACGAGGTGCACGAGATCGTATCCACATTGCATAGAAGCCTGCCTCATGCACATCTCGGGATCCATACACATAATGATTGTGAACTGGCTGTGGCCAACACACTCAGCGCTGTACAAGCCGGAGCCCGTCAAGTGCAAGGAACGATGAACGGTTATGGAGAGCGTTGCGGTAACGCCAATCTCGCATCCATTATCCCGAACCTGCAACTGAAACTTGGCTATGAATGTGTTACTGATGATTCCATGAGACAACTTACAAACGTGGCTCGTTATGTTAGCGAGATTGCCAATGTGAATATGCCGATTAATCAGCCTTATGTCGGCAATGCTGCTTTTGCTCATAAAGGTGGAATTCACGTCTCTGCCATCCTGCGGGATTCACGTACCTATGAACACATCGTGCCTGAACTGGTTGGTAACAAACAACGTGTGCTGGTCTCTGAACTTGCCGGACAAAGTAACATTGTATCCAAAGCACAGGAACTGGGGCTTGAGTTCGATCCAAGCAGTGCCAATTCACGTCAGATTATTGAGAAGATCAAAGACCTGGAACATCAGGGTTACCAGTTCGAAGGTGCAGATGCTTCGCTTGAATTGTTAATTCGTGAAGCGAACGGTGACATGAAAGAATTGTTCACGTTTGAATCATTCAAAATGCTTGTGGAGAAAACGGCGGGTAAATCCGTTGTTTCTGAAGCTTTTGTCAAAGTGAATATCGCTGGAACAAGCGCTTATACCGCTGCTGAGGGCAATGGTCCGGTTAACGCACTCGATAACGCCCTTCGGAAAGCGCTGGTGCAATATTTCCCTTCACTTGCCAACATGCATCTGTCGGACTACAAAGTGCGTGTTCTGGATGAGAAGGATGCCACAGCTGCTAAAGTTCGCGTATTGATCGAATCCAAAAATACGGAGAACACATGGAACACTGTTGGTGTATCCGAGAACGTGATTGAAGCAAGTTGGGAAGCGCTTGTTCACAGTTTCCGCTATGCTTTGCTTCAAGAAAAATTACAGGATGAGCCGGGCACACTCCCTATTCCTGCTCATGGGATAAGCAACCACTAATAACGCTTATTTCCCGGAAAATATAAAGAAGCCTCTGTACCCATGATTCATGGATGCAAAGGCTTCTTTGTTTACATGAAAATTAATTCGCAATTAACTTTTTAATCTTACGTTCCAACTCTTTCTCAGGCAATATGCCCAGAACAATCTCCTGTATAACTCCTCTGGAGTCAATCAGAACATTCGTTGGAAAAGCCACCCCATTGTATTGAGCATACACAGTCCCCTTCTCATCCAAGGGAATAGGGAATGTCAGCTGGTACTCATCTACAAAAGCTTTGGCATCTTTGAGTTTATCGTATGACGTTACATTAACCCCATACATGTCAAGCTTATCCTTGTATTTCGCAGCCATTCTGTTCAGCTCTGGTGCTTCCTGCTTACACGGCTCACACCAGGATGCCCAGAAACTGACGAACGTGGCCTTATCTTTGGCACCGCCCACACTGTACGTCTCTCCATCCATTGCTGTCAGAGAAAAAGCAGGTGCCAGAAGACCCGCACGTGGTCCCGTCTCAGTAGGCATCGGTTCTTCCTGCTTAAAGACGGCTGCAATGCCGTCACCCGCATTCTGGGCCAGTGCAATACCAACCAGCAAGACAGCACCAAGGAGTATGTATATGTTTCGTTTCATAACCCGCCACCCTTTTATATAATTAGCACATTGAAACTGAAACCGTAATTTCTGCACATGCTAAGTGTTTATCACGCTCTATCATAGTTCACCAGAACATGATTCCCAAATGTTCTCTTTATTATTGTACCCTTTTCCTTTAAAATTTTACAATCCGCATCACAGAAAATAAAATGAAAAAGGACTCCTGCCGTAGCAGGAGCCAAAGAGAGAGGGGTGAATACAAATGGCAGCACTTCACGGGCAGCAAAACGCCTTCTACATCCCTTCTTCCGTAGAACAAGAGATGTCAAAGCACATGTTCCTTTCGCTACCACAAGAAGCCTGCGGGGTTATGCTGGGTGAAACCACAGCGGGCGGTATACGAATCAGTCGGTTTCAGCCCATTCGTAACGTAGCACCTGACCCGCTGCACCATTTTACTCTGGACGATGCCGAATGGATTCGGTGCGTATTCTCCGAGCCCAAGCTCATCGGTATCTTCCATTCTCATCCCCAGACCAGGCCTGTTCCTTCCTTAGAGGACTTGCAAGCTCTTCCGGCCTTCGCCGGTTTGCTTCAGATGTACCTCATCGGCTCACCCGACCTTACAAGCGGGTCGCGATCTCATATGCATCTGAACGGTTATCTGATTGAATCTTCGAAGGAATCGCAGGATCCGGCACAACACGTTGTGCCTTCATACAATCTGCTTCCCGTTCCGTTATGCGTGACTTAGCTGGGTATACAGATCACCCAAGGTCTCCACATTTTTACGAGTCATGTCCTCCAAGTAGCAGGACCATAACTGTGCAGTCATTTTTGAATCTTCCAGTGCATGGTGACGTCCATAGATCGGAATCCCTCTGGATTCCAGCAATTCATCCAGACCATACCCCGGCCTGCTTGGTTCAAGCCAGCGGGCCAACATCATCGTATCGATTAAACGATGCGTCAGCCTTACCTTTGAAGTCCGCCACAGAGCTGCATTCAGAAAGGCTCGGTCATGCGCACTTGCGTGTGCAATCAGAACATTTCCACCTACAAAAGACATGAAATCATGCAACCCTTCCAGCAAAGTTGGTGCGTCCAACGTCATCTCCTGTGTAATACCTGTAAGTTCAGTAATATGTTCCGGAACCGCAGTCTTGGACTGCACCACCGTGTAGAACTGCTCCCCTTCCAGTACCACACCACCATGTATACGGACCGCACCAAATGAGATAATCTCATCCCCATGCTGGGGCGAAAATCCCGTCGTTTCCAGATCAAATACAACTGCGTCCAACTCATTTAGAGGTGTATGCAGAACCTCAGGTCTGCGCTGTTCTCTCATCATAGAGCGGATAAACGCCATGTGTTGCGCCGTAGGGGCTCCCATAATGGAAGCGATGGCGGAAGGAACCCCTCCCTGACGCAGCGAATTCCAGAATCCTGTATTGCCCCTTGCCGGCTCTCTCATGGACGTCTCCTTTCTGCAAAACGCAACTGTCTTTGCAAAGCACGATGCACTCGTCGTACCAACCCGAGCGTATCCCTGAGCTCATAATGAATTTGCTTTTGTTTCATCTGTTTCTCATCCAGGAACCCACTGCTATGTTGCAAATCCCCTTGGATGACAACCGGTGTACTTCGGCGAAATTTCAAAGCGGCAAAGAAGGCCCGCTGGCATGCATCCAGTAATGTAAATGGAACAGCTTCAAGTGAAGTCAGTCTCTCCATTCTTTTTAACGTAGATGACTCCTTGATTCCATGTTGCAAAGCCAAATAACGAGCACTGTTCACCAGCGGAATGTACAAACCATACTTGACATCAAATCCGCCTGCATGTTCACCAAATCGTTCTGTGACCACACGTCCAAGTACATTTAATGTAGCTTTATGTTTAACCGTATTGCGAAGAACCGCATCCGAAAGTTCAGGAATCAGTCTGAACTGTTCATAAAAACTCGTGATCCATTCCTCCGCCAGACTTTGCTCACCTGCAACAAAACGCATGTCTGAAGCAATAATCAGATTACGAACGGGCTCCCAATTCAGATCCGAGCTCCAATCTGCTAATTGTTGTTTCCATGACGCCAGCGTTTTTCTCCAGAGTGGCTCAGAGCACATGACTTTACCTTCGCACTTGGCGTAACCAAGCTCTTCTAACACATCCGTCATTCGCTGTCCGAGCTGAGCAAAATATTCCTCTTTACCTTCATGCGGAGTATCGCTAATGATCATACCATTATCCTGATCACTCCATAACGTTGCTTCTTCCCTGCCGGAACTGCCAAATACGATAAAGGCATAGGGGACGGGAGGTTGGCCGAAGCCTTCCTCAACCATCCCCTGAATGCATAACTCTACTGCTTTCCGTGCAATCCGGTCATGCAGTTCATTTACCGTTTGGTACCACTCGATCGGCGACAAGGAAGCGGACAACAATCCCTGGAGCTCGTTCTGTAATATCACACGTGCCTGGCGCAGTTCTTGAGAAGACACCGCACCATCGATTCCCTGATAAGACCAGGAATAGTTTGTATACGAGATGGGTTCCATCATGTCCAGCCTCCTTGAAGCATGATTCAGCATCATTCACCTCAGGAGCTGAACGTACCACCATTGGATTTAGAATCTACATTTTTCATTTGTTCAGGGTATCCGTAAGTACCGTGCTCACTGATATCCAGACCCATTGTTTCTTCTTCTTCAGTAACACGGATGCCCATGATCGCTTTCATACCGCCCAGAATAATGAAGGACATTACCAGTACGAAGGCAAAAGCACCTACCAGACCGAGAAGCTGTACGCCCAATTGGTGGAATCCACCGCCATAGAACAGACCCGCTTGACCTACACCCGCATGCTCAGCAAGTTCTGGTGTAGCGAACAAACCTGTGGAGATTGCTCCCCACATACCAGCAACACCGTGTACGGAGAAAGCGTAGATTGGATCGTCAATTCCTTTACGATCGAAGTACTGTGCTGTGAAGAATGTGATAACACCAGCCAAAGCACCGATAACCAAAGCTGCCCAAGGTTCTACAAAGGCACAAGCACCTGTAATTGCAACGAGTGCCGCAAGCACACCGTTCAACATGCTAGGAATATCGGACTTGCCAAGAACTGCCCAAGAAATCAACAGTGCAGCAACACCACCAGCTGCAGCAGCTACGTTAGTAGTTAATGCAACATAACCAAAGAATCCGTCATCCAAGGCCGTTAACGTACTACCTGGGTTGAAACCGAACCAACCGATCCAGAGGATAATAACCCCGAGTACGGAATACACTTGGTTGTGACCTGGAATGATGTTAGGTTTGCCGTCTTTGTTGTATTTACCAATACGTGGTTTCAACAAGATGGTCGCTACCAATGCTGCAGTCGCACCAGTCAAGTGAACAACCGTCGATCCTGCAAAGTCTTGCATACCCAGCTCAGCCAACCAGCCGCCGCCCCATACCCAGTGAGCAACAACCGGATACATGATAATGGTATAAAGTGTACCGAATACAATATATACGCTCATTTTTGCACGTTCAGCCATACCACCGCAGGCAATGGCCAGAGATACCGCCGCAAAAGCGAGGTGGAAAACGAATTTAACAGTCAGTGGAACATCGGAGAAAGCCAGTGATTCGAAGGAAGCAGCCATCTTGTCACCGCTCAGGAAAAATCCTGTTGTTCCAAAGAAGCTGTTACCATTACCGAAACCAAGACCGAAACCCAAAGCCCAGAAGGCAATAACTGAAATTCCCAATGTCAGGATGGTCTTACCCGCAATGTGTCCTGCATTCTTCATTCGTGTTGAACCCGCTTCAAGTAAAGCAAATCCCCCTTGCATCAAGAACACGAGTACAACAGCCAGAAACGTAAAGGCTGAGTTCAAACCACTTTGAAGTTCAATGTTAGTCGGACCCTCCGCAGCCGCAAATGCGCTAACCGGAAAAGCGAACAAAGTAAGCATTACTAACATGGAAACCAACCATTTCTTTCTCATATACCCCACTCCCTCTTATGTTAAGTTTCTTCACATAACGTGAAACTCTTAATGTCATTATAAGCAGAAGAGAGGAAAGTTGACAAGAGTATTTTCATCAAAACTGAAAATTATTTCTGGGAATAAAGTCTTACGTCTTTTTCTTGCACTTAAGTACATAATCACATTCTATGAGTACATAGATATAGAAATGCAGTGTGCTGATTACCAAAGCATAACGTTTGACTGTACGGTTAAAGATCATGTATCATACTTATTAGTAAGAAAAATTGGGCGTAGTCTAGAAATTCACAAGTGGAAACTACAATTCCCTACATTTGAACTTGCAAGCGAGGTGAATATCATTGGGGATATGAAACTTTTTCGGATTGGCGAACTTGCCAAGACCGCTGGTGTTAGTGAACGGACGATTGATTATTACACAAAGCTTGGACTAATCGCTCCCGAAGAACGTACACAAAAAAATTATCGTCTCTATAGTAATGAAACTTTAACGAGGCTTGAACGTATTGTACAGATGAAACAAGAGAAGTATAGTCTCGACGAGATTAAACAATCTCTTGAGAAGTGGCGTCTGGTTAGTACAGAAGAACAAGTTGCCAGCAAATTGACAACATTGGAACTTCACGTACAACAACTTGAGCGAGAGGTTAACGAACTCAAACCGCTACTTGGAGAGATGAAACCTGTACAAGCACGTAAAATGATGGCAGGACTCCTCACCAAAAGTGCCGGTACAATGGAGGCACTAAAAATCTTGCTTGAGAACACCATGATGTAGCTTATTCTTAGAAAGCGGAGGAATGAATATGAGTTTTAATAACGGTATGTTCGTATTGATCATTATCGCCTTTTTGCTCTCTTTATGGGCGCAATTTCGCGTTAAAGGTACGTTTAGACGTTGGTCGGAGGTACCGAACCAGAACGGAATGACTGGTTACGATGCCGCTCGCCAGATGCTTGATGCTAACGGCCTGCATGATGTTCCAATTGAACCTGTACGTGGTACACTCTCTGATCACTATGATCCGATCAATCGGGTTGTACGTTTATCAGAACCAGTATATTACGAAAACTCAATCTCAGCTGTTTCGGTAGCGTGTCACGAAGTTGGCCACGCCATTCAGCATAAAGAAAGTTATCCGATGCTGGCACTGCGTCACCGGATCTTCCCAATTGTGAACTTTGCATCCGGATTAGCTCCATTCCTGTTAATTGCAGGATTCATCTTCAATGCCATGAACCTTGTAGGTATCGGTATCATCTTCTTCTCCGTAACTGTAGCATTCCAACTCATCACTTTACCGGTTGAGTTCAATGCAAGTAATCGCGCTAGAGAGATTATGGTATCCGAAGGGTACATCCGTAATGAAGAAGAAAAAGGTGTTGCAAAAGTTCTGAATGCCGCAGCCTTGACTTACGTTGCTGCAGCGTTGATTTCACTGCTTGAGTTGATTCGTTACATCGGAATCTTCAACAGCCGCGATTAATTGGATACTTAATACAACAAAAACAAAAAACAATACCCCACCGTTAATCGGATGGGGTATTGTTTTGTTGTAAACCGAAATAATCAAGCAAGAATGAACGAAAGGACTGAGCAACCAGCGGCAGTTTATCATGAGCACGATGAATTAACCCGATAGTTCGCGTTACTTTTGGATGGGAGATAGCCACATGTGCCGGTTGCAACGGATTCGTCTGGAATAACGCCATCTCAGGCAGCAGACTGACCCCCATGCCCGCAGCGACCAATCCGCGGATGGTGTCGGTCTCTTCCCCTTCAAAAGCGATCTTGGGTGTAAAACCAGCTTCCAGACAGGCATGCCACACAATAGGACGAAGAGAATAACCTTTGCTAAACAATACAAATTTATCATCCTTGAGCTGTTCAAGCGCAATTGTCTCTTCACCAGCTAACGGGTGATTAGGAGGAAGGATCGCATGTAATTCTTCCGTGAGTACAATATCGCCATCTACTTGATCATGCTTCTCTGGAAAAGGAGAAATGAATGCCAAGTCTACCTCTCCGGATAACACATCACGAATCAGCGTAGGGAACATCCCCTGCTTGAATCTGAATTTCACGTTGGGGTAGCGCTGACGGAAAGCAGCCACCACGGAAGGAATGAGATGAATTCCCAGGCTATGCGGAAACCCAATTCGAATCTCTCCATGCTCCGGGTCCAGAAACTCATGAACTTCCCCAACTGCCTTGTCCAAATCTTTTAATATACCTTCAATTCGTTTGCAAAAAAGCTGCCCCACTGCAGTCAACTGCAGGTTTCGTCCCTTTTGCATAAAAAGGTCCACGCCCAGTTCTTCTTCCAGCTGATGAATCTGACGACTCACCGCCGACTGTGCCACATGCAACTCTTCAGCAGCCTGTGTTACATGTTCCTTCTGTGCCACTTTCAAAAAGTAATGCAACTGTCTTAATTCCACTCGCCTGATCGCTCCAATCTGTTATACCCTACTTATCCTTGACTGTATTCCATCTTGAGAACGTTCTGACTACCGCTTTAAGCTGCGGGGTTTCCACAATCTGATCAACAGTCCGTAAATAAAGAATCCACCCAACAATCCGCCAAGGTGAGCCATCCAGTTGATGCCTGACATGGCGAAGGAGAATATGATCCCGAACAAAAGCAATGTGTACATCGTTTTGCGCGAAGCCTCGTCCATCATCGTTCGCTGGAACAGCGCTACATACAGGAATGCACCATAGACGGCATAGATCGCTCCTGAAGCACCTACCGAGATGGTAATACTCCCAACCGAGTTGTACCACGCAACAGCAAGAATATTACCCAATACACCACCACCCAGGTACAATACACCATACCTTACCGACCCGAGCAAACGCTCCATCGGTGGAGCAAATACAATTAACGCAAAGCTGTTAAACAATAAATGACCGAAGCCCGCATGCAGGAACATGGATGTAATGTAACGCCACCATTCATGCGCGAACAGTTCATGATTCGTAAGTGCCCCAAATTTCAGCAACACCATATTGTTCGTTGATCCACCGTTCACCGTTAACACAATAAACATGACTACATTGGCAATTAAAAAAAGCGACGTCAAAGGGAAATACTTCAAATAACCTTTCCAGTTCTCATAGCGAATAAATATCATAAATTTCTTCTTTCACTCCACCCTGTTCAGATCGGACTCACATCTCTGATCCATCGTAATGGTACATGCCCGAATTGGACAATGCCTTTCATAAAAGATTATAATGGATTTTGGCACGGATCACCAATTTATAAGGAGGAACATTATTATGACACAAGAACGTACAGGCGCAGCCACATTTAAAGGCAACCCTATTACATTGATCGGACCCGAACTGAAAGTGGGCGATCAAGCACCTGATTTTACACTGAGCAAGAACCTGGTTGAGGATGCTTCCCTGAAAGACTTCGCAGGCAAAATCAAATTAATCAGCGTTGTTCCTTCCCTGGATACTGGCGTATGCGATGCGCAAACTCGTCGTTTCAACGTGGAAGCTGGAGAACTCGGAGACAATGTTGTTGTCTTGACAGTCAGTGTTGACCTTCCGTTTGCTCAGGCTCGTTGGTGTGGAGCAGCTGGTGTTGACCGCGTAGTTACATTGTCAGACTACAAAACACGTTCTTTCGGTGAAGACTACGGCGTTCTGATCAAAGAATTCCAACTCGACATGCGCTCCATTTTTGTTTTGGATGCCGAAGACCGGATTACATATGTGGAGTATTTGCCTGAAATGACAGACTCCCCTAACTTCGAACAAGCGATTGCTGCTGTAAAAGCTTTGCTGTAGAAGTTATCATACGTTCAGAACAAAAGCGAGGAAGGTTAACCTTCACTCGCTTTTTGTTATTTATCATCTATTTCAATCATTTGCTTTATACTTGCTTAGCTTTTTATCCAGTACAGAGAATAAGTTCATAATCGTGCGATAATTGGAACCCAAGTCTCCAAGTGAACCACGTGAAGCTGAATACATATCCACCGCACTGCGAACAGGACTTACTGAGATAATGGAAACTGTAATATCCATCGTCCGTCCAAAGGTAGTCCGCTTCTCCAGAATAACTTCTCCAACAGAAGGCACTTCATGCAGCACTTTATAACCCGGAATCTTTTTGAGTGTCGAAGAGACCTCTTCCCAGGCTCTGTCTTTGGATAAGTTATAATACCGTGTTTTTAATTTGGGATCCTTGGCTCGATCGCTGGTCCCCTCCATGCTGCGGATGATACCGACGAGCGTTCTCTTTAAGGTCAAGACCCTTCCTCCTTTGATTGTAACCGTTCCATTTATGTATCTTAGTGTAACATTGTTCAAGTAGTAACAAAAGGGCAAGCATCATATTTATCATAAAACCAATCAAAAACATTCATCACAACTTAAAAACACCCTGAAATTCCTTTTGTAGAGGAAAAGTCAGGGTGCTGTACATGAAGATTTAGGAACCCGCCTATGCCGTCCGGCTACATTGTCTTATGAACCTGCTTGGCAGGTGGGTGACCGCAAAAATGCTTTTTGAAGTCCCCATGTCGTATAGACAGGGCTTTTCAGCAACATTCTGTGTTGATCTCCCGAAGACATCATCATTGGTTCAAAACAACGAATAACCGAAACGTACATCGCAGGATGTACAATTATTATATCCCTAACTGTGTAAAAAGTAAATGGCGATTCATCATGTTTTATTTTTGCAATGTAATGTTTTTGTCGTCTGATGGCTCAGGTGTTTCACCATTCTCTGCTGATTGTTCAGCCAGTGCAGCAGCTTCCTCTTCTTCCTTCTTGAGTTGCATCTTCTCCATCTGCTCCTGCATCTTATTGAAGGTTGCGTAGAAGTTAAAGAAAGCAAACCAGGCAATGATGCTGATAATGAAGAAAACAAACAAGACCGGATAACGGAAACCGATGTAGAACAGCAATCCACTTCCCAGCAATGTGGAAAATACACGGAATGGTCTGATCAGCGTAAGCAATACCGCGTTTTTGATAATGAGTCCGATGGACATATGATAATGTACAACCATCGAGAAAAAGTTAAAGAGTGATACAAATAACAAGAGAAGCAGTACTAACATGATGATTCCCACGAGCTGCATATTGCGGAACTGCGTCATGTACACTGTATAATCCAGATACATAATCGCGAATAGCAGTGTGTAAAAAATACCCCCAATTAAACTTTGCTTGTAGTTTTCCTTGTAACCTACAAAGAAAGTACGGAAGATCGGTACATCCGTATCGCCCATATTCCATTTACGAACAACCGTAAACAGCGCCGAAGTCGCCGGGAACAGTGTAAGCGGTGCCACAATAGCTATAGCCCAGTTCATTTGCAATGATTCGTTTGCCAGGTTCTGCTGCATCACGAGCAGTTTCATAATCAAGAAAAACAAGAACGGAGACGAACAAATAGCCCACAACAGATTGGTTGCGGCCAGTCTCGTAATCCACTCTGTAAGCCGGTAGATCCCACCCATAGCTCCTTTAAATTCCAAACATTTCTCCTCCTCTGCAGCCTTGCGAATTACCTGAAGTCTAATATTAATATACCTTATTATAGATAGGAAAAGCCAGTACTTCCCGAAAAGAGATCGTCATTATCCTTAGCTAGCGCTTCTGGCCGCTTCTGGCAGTGAAATAAAATGATGCAGTCACTTTGAAAATAAAAAAAATGGAGCAGTTGCCCGCTCCATTTTTCAGATCATACGTTTATATTACTCGAAAGAAGAATCTTTCGCTGGACGACGTCCTTCGTTACTGCTTGGACGCGGTTTGCGGTCACGGTTGTAACCACCTTCTCTGCTTCCACCGCCAGTGCTGCTGCCGCTGTTACGATCACGGTTGTAACCGCCACGTCCGCTGCCACTGCTGTTGCGATCGCGGTTGTAACCACCACCACTGCCGCCGCTACCACTTGTGCGGTTACCGCTGTAACCCGATGGTTTACGTCCGCCAGAGCGAACATCAGGTTTACGACGTTTTGCACGGATTGGATCTTCAGGAGTCAGATCAACTTGAGCATCTTTCTTGTCACCTGTCAGGAGCTTCAGTGCAGCCGACAACAGTTGAACAGAATCATATTGCTCAAGCATTTGAATCGCAATACCTTTGTATTCGTTCAGTTCGCCTGATTGTACGATTTCCAGCAAGCGCTCTGCCGTCAAACGTTGTTTACCTTCAACCGCTTCTGCCATTGTTGGCAGTGGTTTACGTGGAATACGGTGACGTGTTACACGCTCGATGAAGTGCAAGTGATCAATCTCACGCGGTGTAACGAAGGACCAAGCAGCACCCTCTTTACCCGCACGACCTGTACGACCGATACGGTGAACATAGCTCTCCGGATCTTGCGGAAGGTCAAAGTTAACAACGTGAGTTACGCCAGATACGTCGAGACCACGTGCAGCCACGTCTGTTGCAACGAGTACGTCAATGCTGCCGTCACGGAACTTACGCATTACCGCATCACGTTGATTCTGGGACAAGTCACCATGAAGACCGTCTGCAGAATATCCACGTTTTTGCAAAGCTTCAGCCAATTCGTCAACACGACGTTTTGTACGTCCGAATACGATCGCCAGTTCAGGAGATTCCATATCCAACAAACGGCTCAATGCTTCGAATTTTTGACGCTCAGGTACTTCGATATAGGATTGGTCAATCAATGGTGCACTAACATGTTTCGGAATCACAGAAATGTGTTCAGGATTGTTCAAGAATTGTTGTGCCAATTTTTGAATGTTAGGAGGCATTGTTGCTGAGAACAGCATAGTTTGGCGCTCGTCTGGAACTTGTTTCAGGATGGATTGGATATCCTCCATGAAACCCATGTCGAGCATTTCATCTGCTTCATCCAGTACAACAGTTTGTACATCATCTAGTTTGATTGTTTTGCGGTTGATGTGGTCAAGGAGACGTCCAGGTGTACCAATGATGATCTGTGGTTTTCTTTTCAGTGCACGGATTTGACGCACGATATCTTGTCCGCCGTAGATTGGCAGGGAGCGCAGACCTTTGAAGCGAGTGAGTTTTTCGATCTCTTCAGCAACTTGAATTGCAAGTTCACGTGTAGGTGCCATAATAAGGGCGCGGATTTTCTCGTCACTTTTTGAGATTTTGCTGATCAACGGAATACCGAATGCAGCTGTTTTACCCGTACCTGTTTGAGCTTGACCAATCAAGTCTCTGCCTTCGAGTGCCAAAGGAATCGCTTTGGATTGGATCGGTGTTGCTTCTTCAAACCCGAGCTCAGTGATGGCTTGCAGCACCAGTGGTTCAAGATTGAAATCTGTAAAGTTTAAATTTGTCAAAATTATTCATGCTCCTTTTATATGGTGGACATGGTGGACAATCCACTTTGTTGTCTGTATTCTTAAGTAGCGTTAATATTTATAGGGTATCCCAACGGGACGAATTATTTTCACTAACGAATATAATTCCATGAATGGGTCCCCAACATAAGACTAAAACTACATACATGTGTTTGAAACATTTCAAAATTTTATTGCTCCATTTAGGAAAAGTTTCCTACTCAAGAATATCCACAAATTATTATATCACAAAACAATTCAAGATTACCAGCAATCTGGTTTTAAATATAAATGAGGTGATTAAATTGCCCAAAATAATTTGGCACTCTTTAGTGATCATTTTGGGTGCTGCAGCTATTGCCTGCGGCTTCAACTGGTTTTTGGTCCCCCATCAGCTTTTAAGCGGCGGGGTGTCCGGTATTTCAATGCTTCTGGGTTATTTTACAACGTTGAATCTTAGTATAATGTATTTTGTTCTTAACATTCCCCTGCTCATTGCAGGTTGGTTTATTCTTGGACGACGCTTCATTACATTAAGTATTCTTTCGGTAGCAGCCACTTCCTGGTTCATTGCGCTTCTGCCTGTTTTTGCTGTGGCTACAGATCCTTTACTTAGTTCTGTATTTGGCGGTGTGCTTATTGGAATGGGTACTGGCGTTTCCTTCCGAGTCGGCGGCTCCACAGGAGGACTCGACATTGTTGGGTCCATTTTCACGCGTAAACGAGACTTTCCGATTGGTACAGTGATGGCCGGTATGAACGGTACGATCATTATGCTTGCAGGTTACCTGAGTGACAATTGGAATACAGCCTTGGCCTCGATGGTATCCATCTACATTACAGGCAAAGTGCTTGATCTGATCCATATCAGTCACGTCAAAGTAACACTGTACATTATTACAAACGAAACCGAAGCCATGTTAAAAAAATTACTTGTTCGGCCTCGTGGAGTTACCAAAATTAAGACTCAGGGAGCATACACGGATATTGAGAAGGACATGCTCATGACCGTCACCACCCGCTACGAGTTGGTTGAAATTAAACGTATTATCAAGGATACAGATCCAAACGCTTTTGTTAACATTGTGGAAACGGTTGGTGTTATGGGTTCATTTCGCAGAAGTTGAGACACCTGTACGGTTAACAATTCACAACATTGTGGTATAATAACGGTGTACGGCTCCTAAATATGTTGTATAGCAGGTTCAACCCTTCAATTTCACAGGCCATATGCTTTCCCGAATCGCGCCGAATGACTTACCATTTTGGAATTCGAGTAGGAAAGGGTGATTATTGTGGATATGGAAACGGTAAAACTGTTTGAGATTGTCAACAGATGGTGCCCGGAAATGCTCCCTTTCTTGAAACCGAATGAACTCGACTCACTGATTGTCCTCCGGGATGGGCTGGGCATCCTGGAACAGGGAGACGCAATGGAAATCATTCAGTACAGTATTTGTGAGCATCAAAATGAGATTTACATTCAATAATTTTTTTCAGATTGATCACGCCGCTTCTTGCAGGGGATTTCCTCAGCAGGAAGCGGTTTTCATTTTTTCCATGTGTTTCATTACTTGATTAATATGGTTAAAAGCCCAGAGGCTTTAATGTATAATTCATACATGGAATGCACACATAAGGGAGTGGAAATGAATGAACATGTTTTGGGCTTTAATGGCTATGGCCTTTGGAAGCTTTGGTGGTGCCCCCGCAGTGGCGGACCAGGGAACCCCTCAATTCCAATCGTTAACCAACAGTTTTAACACCGCAATTATCCAATCTCAAAAAGATCAGGTTGTTATTGATGCCGATAACCCACCTGCCAAAATTGATCCTCAACCTGATGCACCTGTGGTCAAAGGTATTTATGTAACGGCCTACAGCGCAGGCGGCGCACGTATGAAAGAATTGTTGGAACTGACAGACAGTACAGAACTGAATGCCATGGTCATTGATATCAAAGACGATCTCGGATACATAACTTATCCCACAGAAAACAAAGCGCTTCAGAAAATGGGTAAATCCCAACCTTTTATTCGGGATATCGATGCCTTGATGAAACGATTGCAAAAACATGAGGTCTACCCGATTGCACGTGTCGTTGTATTCAAAGATACGATTCTTGCCAAGAAAAATCCGGAGCTCTCCTTTCGAAACAAGGATGGATCTGTATGGGCAAATGGCAAAGGCGACAGCTTTGTGAATCCGTATAGCAAGGAAGTATGGGACTACAACATTGAGATTGCAAAGGAAGCAGCCAAGCTTGGATTTAAAGAGATTCAATTTGACTACGTTCGTTTCCCGGAAGGTTTCGAAACTCGAGCCGATGTACTGAAATATACCAAATCTGACAAGTCACGAGTGGATGTTGTGGCTGAATTCGTGCAATATGCACGCAAGGAGTTGGCCCCGCTAGGGGTCCGTGTCTCGGTTGATATTTTTGGTTATGCCGCTTCTGTACCTGCGGCTGAAGGCATTGGACAGGATTTTGTTAAGATATCCGAAAACGTGGACGTCATCTCACCGATGGTATACCCGAGTCACTATTCTACTGGCTGGTATGGGGTCAAGGACCCTGACAAAGATCCTTACACAACCATCAAGGGTTCAATGGAAGATACACACAAGAAACTAGACCCTACCAAAGAACTCAAACCCGTCATTCGTCCGTGGATTCAGGACTTCACAGCAAGCTGGCTGGGCAGTGGGCATTATGTCAAGTATGGCAAGAAACAAGTGGAAGACCAGATTAGAGCAATGAAAGACATGGATGTACATGAATATCTGCTCTGGAATGCGTCCAACCGTTATACATCAGGTGTACAATATAAGTAATCCGCACTCTTTCATACTTCTCATTTCATCCAACCTCGTTCTGCTTGAAGCGGAGCGAGGTTTTTTGGTGTTCATTTTTCTCTCCCCCCCTACTCTGGTTCTGTCCCTATTCAAATTGAACAAAATCCACTACAATAAATAGCTGTCCAGATATGACACTTGGATGACATCTCTTTAGAATAGCGAGGCACTGCCAGTGAACATGAACACAACAAGTTTTTCCCAAAAAGTGAAGAAATTCCTGATTATATTTTTGCCCATCTTCACCACTCAAATCGCCCTCTCTGCCATGTCGTTCTTCGACACCAATATGTCAGGCAAGTTTTCTCCGGCCGACCTTGCAGGCGTCGCAATCGGCACAAGTCTTTGGATGCCAGTTCAAACTGGACTAAGCGGGATTCTGATCGGTATTACACCTGTCGTTTCCCATCTGCTGGGTTCCAAACGTAATGATCAGATCGGGTATAACGTCATCCAGGCATTGTATCTTGGAATTGCTGTCAGTCTCGTCGTTATCGGAGCCGGGGCGTTGTTACTTGGCCCTATACTGAACGGAATGCCTCTGGAGCCCCGGGTTGCCCAAGTTGCCTTCTATTTTTTGTGTGCACTTGCTTTTGGCATTATCCCGCTCTTTGGATATACAGTGCTGCGCAGCTTCATGGATGCACTTGGCCAGACACGGACTACGATGTTCATTACGTTGGTTTCCCTGCCCGTTAACATCTTTCTAAATTATCTGCTGATATTCGGTCGCTGGGGCTTTCCACAATTGGGCGGTGTTGGTGCTGGTGTTGCTACAGCATGTACATACTGGCTGATCTTTCTTATTAGTCTCTTTTTTGTCCATCGGGTCGAACCTTTCGCCCAGTATGGCATTTACCGTCAATGGACCCGTGTCTCATTCTCCAAATGGAAAGAGTTACTCAAGATTGGAGTGCCCATCGGATTTGCGACTTTTTTCGAAACG
The DNA here is from genome assembly GCF_045040675.1 of Paenibacillus sp. FSL H8-0283. Taxonomy (NCBI): domain Bacteria; kingdom Bacillati; phylum Bacillota; class Bacilli; order Caryophanales; family Paenibacillaceae; genus Paenibacillus; species Paenibacillus sp. FSL H8-0283. The sequence continues at coordinate 2,315,478 of NZ_CP150295.1, read as the reverse complement.
TCCATCTTCGCTGCTGTGACTTTAATGATGAGCCGTTTCGATACCACAACAATTGCTGCACACCAGGCGGCGCTGAATTTCGCTTCTACGCTCTACATGCTGCCTGTGAGCATATGTATGGCTCTTACGATCCTTGTGGGCTTTGAGGCAGGTGCGGGGCGTCTGAGAGATGCCAGACAATACAGTCTGCTTGGAATTGGTGGAGCCATCGGGCTCTCACTGCTGACAGCGATCGTGTTGATTGTGTTCGGCGAACAGATTGCAGGCGTGTATTCAAACGATCGAGAGGTCATTGCACTTACGCAGCATTTCCTCATCTACGCCATTTTCTTTCAGATCTCGGATGCGATTGCTACACCGACCCAAGGAGCATTACGTGGCTACAAAGATGTTAATCCGGCATTGATCATTACGTTTGTAGCGTATTGGATCATTGGCTTGCCTGTAGGTTATCTAACTGCTACGTATACTTCACTCGGTGCCTTCGGATACTGGATCGGCCTCATTGCCGGCCTTGCTGTAGGAGCAACAGCGCTTCTCTGGAGACTCTTCCTAGTACAAAAACAAGCCGCACTCCGCAAGGGGTAACATTGATATACTCACTCCGTGAAACAACAAAAAGAGCACAATCCACGTTAAAGCGGGATTGTGCTCTTTGCGTATGAATCGAATTATTGGGACAAACGTTGTGCAAGCTCGTAAGTCACCATATCGAAATCTTTTTTTGTGTTAACCACTTTATCAATATCCGTCAGGGTAAGTTCACCCTTGATAATGCCACAACCTTTGTCTGTCTCGCCTGCAATCAGACTGCGAACAGCGAAGTCGCCAAGACGGCTTGCCAGGTTACGGTCGAAAGGTGTTGGCGTACCCCCACGCTGAATGTGACCTAGAACGGTTACACGTGGCTCATACGTTGGGCAACGTTCCATCAGTTCTTTTGCTACATCCTCACCTTTGCCTACGCCTTCTGCAACGATGATAATACTGTGACGTTTGCCATGTGCAAAGTTAGCTTTCATCCGATCTGCTACTTCGTCCATATCAAATGGAACTTCTGGGACAAGAATCGTTTCAGCACCCGAAGCAAGTCCGGCATGCAGAGCGATATCCCCACAGTGACGACCCATAACTTCAACGATGGAAGAACGTTCGTGTGAAGACATCGTATCACGTAATTTGTTTACTGCATCAACTACTATGCTTACAGCTGTATCAAATCCGATGGTATAGTCGGTGAATGAAACATCGTTATCAATCGTTCCTGGCAGACCCATGGTGTTAATGCCCAGCTTGCTCAGTTTGTTTGCTCCGTTGTAGGAACCATCCCCACCGATAACAACCAGACCGTCAATGCCACGCGCACGCAGAATGTCCGCACCTTTTTGCTGACCTTCAGCGGTATAGAACTCCTTGCAACGTGCCGATTGAAGAACCGTTCCCCCACGTTGGATGATATCCCCTACACTCCGCAAATCCATTGGGAAAATGTCATTATTCAAAAGACCCTGGTATCCACGTTGAACTCCAAATACTTCGAGACCGTGAAACAGTCCGCTGCGAACAACCGCACGAACAGCCGCGTTCATCCCCTGTGAATCACCACCGCTCGTTAATACTGCGATTTTCTTTACTGCTGTCATGATGTTTCTTCCTCCTCTAGTTTCACTTCAGGCTCCGCAATATCACACCTGACTTACATATTTTTCCGTATCCAGCGACTGAAAATGAAGAAAAATATTCTTGTGATCGGACTATTTTTCAGCAGACGTTTGGATACAACGCGAACTTCCTGTTGTTCGCTGACTTTGGGATCAGACAGGTAAATGGCAATCAGTCCTTCGATGATCATCCGGTGAAAGGAGCTTCCCGGAATCTTCTGTACATCGCTGCGTGCCATCTCCACAATAAAAGCAATTCGGTCCAGCATTGTCTCCACATTCTCATAATAGTTGCAGAAGTTGAGATCTCCCCCGATGCGGTCCTCATCCTGATCAATTAAATAATCGAGCATAATGTGCAATGCGCATACATGTGGGAAATAGGCCGTGTGGATCGAGGCCGCTTGCTCTTCAGTCAACTGATCGTCACTCGCAGCCAGAAACAGCATGAAAACGCCCAGTGTAGAGCCAGTTGCAGCAGCAAATTCGTTCCAACGAAACTGAGGTGTGCGATGACGATGCTCCGACCACCATTCGAGCAGTGCCGTTTCTCTCAGTTCCGGCTTGATATGCTTATATACCTGCAGGTCCGTGTATAGGCCTGCCAGATCCTGAATTTGGGGCTTGGCGGACGTATAGCCTGGTAACTGACGGGTCAGTTCCTGACATGTTGTCACCAGATTCCGCAGATATCCGCCGTCATCCTGCTCCTCACGGAGGGCATAATAATTGACGGGAATTGCTTCGGGATCTACCGCATCAAGCATGGATTGATGGAGTAGACGAAAGTCATCCGGGTCCATCGACGTGCTGCGGTCGCACAGATTGTCCAAATAATCACTAATAGTTTGATATGAAACGATCAGCGGAATCAGAATGTGCCTGTTGGGCAAATCAGCCAATGCGTAGACGGTTCCGCCTTCACAGTGAAACTGTTTATCCTTCAGACTGGCAAGTGCCTGTGTACGCAACTCCTCATTCGGAATCGCCTCAGCTTGAGCACGCCATCCATTCAGTGCCTTCCGTGTTTCCGGAATGGTGTATTTGTACACCCCTCTCATCAATGCCAGCGGTCCACGCGGATATTGATGACGTTTTCGATTTGATTGGCTCAAAATAAATGTGCCTCCACTTGGTTGAATACGTATTAGAGCGATTTTTAACCATTCCTATTATAATATGATCCCCTTAATTGTACAAATGATCTGCCGCATATTCCGCATAAAAAATCGCATCCGCGCCCAAAGCTTTGTGATATACTAGGCATATTTCATCCATCAAAGGAGTCGTTGACATGTCGTCAAGTGAATCACTTTCGTGGAGACGGTTATTTTCTTTTTTTGTGCCACTTGGCATTTCCGCCTCTCTCGTCACCATTTCTCACGTCATCATAAACAGCACATTAGCACGTTCCGCTCATCCCGAGACGGTTATTGCCAGCTATGCAATCGCCGGTAGCTTGTTAACCCTCACGGAACGCCCCTCCACCCTGCTGCGGCAAACCTGTTCCGCACTGGTTCGCGATCGCCTTTCCTTTCAGGCCCTCACGTTTGTGACCAAAATATTTCTTGCCTGTGTGCTTCTCATTGGGTTTCTTATCGTATACTCTCCCGTTGGTACCGGGGTGTTCAAATACTTGTTTGGTGTAAGTCCGGATCTGCTGAACAAAGTCATCGACGTATATGAAATTCTCATGTATGTAAGTATCTTTTCAGTGATCCGCAACATCTATCAGGGGATCATCATTACGAATAACCGCACCAAGTGGTTAACCATCGGGATGGTATTCCGTTTAGCCGGAATGTACGGCCTATCCCTCTATTTCATATACACAGACAGCATTGACAGTGGACGTGTAGGCGCTATCATTTTTGCTACTGGCATGATGATTGAAGCGCTCGTCAGCTTTCTCGAGGGAAACAGCATCAAGCGCAAGATGCCAGCCAAGCTTGAGGATCATCCCGTCGAGAGCAAGGGAGACGTATTTCGCTTTTATAAGCCGCTGCTGTTATCCAGCTTTGTAGCGCTGTTCATAGGACCGGTTATTAACATCGTACTTGGCAAAACGACCGGGATCGCACTAGCCATTTCATCCTTTGCCATAGCAAGCAGTCTGATGCAGTTGATGCTAAGCTTCTTTACATACATCCATCAGATCGTGCTGAATTTCTACCTTGTGGACGCCAAACTGGTACGAAAATTCGCACTTGTCACCGGATTTATTCCGTTTGCGATGATGGTGTCGATTGCCTATACCCCCTTGGGACCATGGGTACTCGAAAATGTCATGAGCGTTCAGGGCGAACTTTTGCAACAAAGTCTGTGGACACTGCGTGCGTTCGTCTTATTTCCGCTGATCTTCCCTTTTCTGGATTTCAGCAATGGCCTCATTCTGCTTCGCGGTCAGACAAAAACGATGTTTCGTTCGCAAACGGCGAATGCAATCTGCACGGTAATTGTGCTGCTTATACTGGTTAGTATTTTTCCTGCGTGGAACGGCATGATTGGCGCTGTAGCCCAATCCCTTGGCCTGCTCGCCGAACTTATCATTGTCTGGCTTGTCATCCGGCGCACGAAACAAGAACCTACGATGTCCGTGCCGAAAGCCCATAAATCAACATCCCTGAAAGGGTAATAAAATCATTGAATGTTATCAGGATTGGAGTCTCTCATCATGAAATTAAGTCACAACGCCCGCCCGGATCAGAACTGGCTGCGGGCTCTCATGTTCACCATCTTTGGTTCCACCGTTCTGGTGGTATCCTACTTCCAGCTTTACTTCAGTCATCTGGGCTTCAGTCGAGCTGAGATTGGATATCTCTACGGAATTGGCCCCCTCATCTCTGTGTTCTCCAATATGTTCTGGAGCATGGCCAGCGACCGCTACCAAACGGTACGCAAAGTGATGATCATTCTGCTTGGTGGTCAATTGATCACAGGGATCATGCTCGCCAATGCAACAACTTTCGGTCAGGTATTTGTACTCGTGACCCTGTTTTACTTTTTCTATTATCCGGTCTATCCACTCTCCGATACGATGGCTATTACAACGGCCAGCAAGTACGGCCGAAATTTCACTTCCATTCGAGTCTTCGGATCGATCGGTTATGCCTTCTTTGCATTAAGTATCGGGTATTTCCTTGGATCTTTTGGTCCAGCATGGACGATTTGGGTCTGCGTTGGTCTTGCTGCAACTACACTATTGATCAGTTTTCAATTGAAGGATCAACCTTCGGGAAGCAGTAGCAAAATGGATCTATCGGGGTTATGGGCTATTTTGAAACGCAGAGATGTGCTCACCTTTTTTGGCTGTGTATTTTTGCTTGCCATGGGACATCGCATGAACGAAGCATTCCTTACCATCACGCTAAAAGATCTGGGTGCCAGCGAGGGGCTGATCGGCTGGTCTTTGCTGATCTCTTCCGTAAGTGAAATCCCCATATTTCTATTGCTCAGCAAGTATGGAAACCGTTATAAAGAACTGCCGCTAATTGCTTTTGCTGCACTGATGTATACGGTTCGTTTGCTTCTCATGTCTGTCTCCGATACACCTGCAGCTGTTGTTGCGATTCAGACGATGCACAGTGTTACCTTTGGTATTTTCTACGTTACGGCGGTCCGCTACATCATTCGCCTAGTTCCGGACGGCTACAGAGCTACAGGTATGGCTTTGTTCACCATTGTCTGGTCCAGTGCTTCGGGACTTCTTAGTGGAACGTTGGGCGGACTGCTGCTGGAACATGCAGGCAGACAAACCTTCTATCTCACCGCTATGGCTTTCTCCCTGGCTGCACTAATCGGTTTCGGATTGAAGTTATGGTCCAGCATGACCAATCGTGTCTCGTGAACACACAGGGAAACTTACATCGTATTCAACCGTTATATACACTAAAAATTTTAGAATCAAAAAAAGCACAGCCTCCCATGGGGGACTGTGCTTAGGTTCTTAATATTCAGCTATAAATTTATAATATATAAGAAGTCCGTTAGCCGGATAAATTCTTACAGTTTGTTTACGTTAGCTGCTTGAGGACCACGGTTTCCATCAGTGATTTCGAATTCTACCGCTTGACCTTCTTCCAATGTTTTGAAGCCATCTCCTTGGATTGCGGAGAAATGTACGAATACGTCCTCGCCGCCTTCAACTGAAATAAAGCCATAGCCTTTTTCTGCGTTAAACCATTTAACTGTACCTTTCAAATGAAAAACCTCCTAAAAATATCGCCATCTATGGCGAATACCCTTATTATACTGTATGGGCTTCCATTTTGCAATTTATCTTTCCATAAATGTCGAAAAAATTTGCTTTGAATCGTAGGGTACGGTATCATTTTACCAAAACCGTTAGTTTGGAGACTACCTATGATAAAAAAACATGAAATATACAAAACAGACAAGTGGAATATGATGACCGTAGAAGTTCAAGGCAAATATCTCGTACTACGAGAAATTTCGGAAGAGTGGGGCGAAGAATGCCATACATTCCTTAGCCGTCCTGCATTAATGCACTGGGCTGAACGCCGTTTTCCAAAAGCAGATTTTGAGAACCGTGAGGATGAATGGCGTCAATTGATGGCTGCCTTCAAAGGGGTCTAACCCATGCAGCTTGACTCAAGCAATGTCGTCATCTTTATTATCCTTGCCTTCTCCCTTGGTATTGTGCTTATTCTGGGACGCAATTCCATCCCGGATCGATTAAGACGGGGAATGGCGCTTATTGCTACCCTGCTCATTTGTTTCGCCTTTTTCCTGATCGTTTATTTTCTGTATAACATGGGAGCCTAATCACGGGGACCCAGATGCTCAAATATTTCAACGTGCCTAAGGTCATACTATACGAGATTATTCGTATCGTAAGGAGGAAGGCCGTTGAAATACCAGAAATCGCTATCTGTTATCCTGGTACTTAGTCTGATTCCTTCGTCTCTCTCCGCACAGGCAAGCGAGACGAAGGCAGCTTCGTCCATACATTCATCAGATCATCAAAGGAGGATTTCCATGAGTCAATTATTGAAACGTTCCGAGGTGCCGGCTGAACATAGCTGGAAACTGGAAGATTTATTTGCCGATCAGAAAGCCTGGGATCAAGAATATGAAGAAGTATCGTCTTTGACCAAGAAGGCCTCCGAATTCCAAGGCAAACTGAATCAACCTGATGTACTCAAATCTTGCTTCGAATTCGAAGATGAGATCAGCCTCAAAATAGAACGCCTCTTTGTGTACGCACGTATGCATCAAGATGAAGACACAGCGAATCCTACATATCAAAACCTGTCCCAAAAAGCCCAGAAATTAGGCGTACGAGTTGGTGAAGCACTTTCTTTTGTCACACCAGAGATTCTTTCCCTGCCGGATGATCAGTTGGACGCATTTATTGCGAACGAAAAACTTTCTGCTTACACATTTACGCTGGAAGAGATGAAACGCGAAAAAGCCCACGTTCTTAGCCAAGCAGAAGAGGCTTTGCTTGCACAGGTAGGCAACCTTTCACAAGCACCACAGACAATTTTCAGCATGCTGAATAACGCCGATCTCAAGTTCCCAAAAATCAAGGATGAACATGGTAACGAAGTTGAGCTGACACACGGCAGCTACATTCAGTTCCTGGAGAACCCTAACCGTGAAGTTCGCGAACGTGCCTTCAAAGCGGTATACGAAACCTATGCCAAACAGAAGAACACAATTGCGGCTGCCCTGAATGCAAATGTAACCAAAAATATGTTCTATGCTAATGTTCGGAAGTACCCTTCCGTGATGGAAATGTCCCTATATGGAGATAACATCCCAACGGATGTGTATACCAATCTGGTAGACACTATTCATGAGAGCCTTCCGTTATTGCATCGTTATATGGACTTACGCAAAAAGTTGCTGGGTGTGGATCAATTGCACATGTACGATCTGTTCGCTCCACTCGTAGACGAATACAAAATGGATATTACCTATGAGGAAGCGAAACAAACGGTTAAAGACGGTCTGAAACCACTCGGCAAGGACTATGCTAACGCATTGCAGAATGGATATGATAACCGCTGGATCGATATATATGAGAATGAAAATAAACGTTCAGGCGCATATGCCTGGGGCGCTTACGGCACTCACCCGTATGTCTTGTTGAATCACAAAGATAACCTAAACAGTATGTTCACACTCGCACATGAAATGGGTCACGCTCTGCATTCACATTACTCGGATACAACACTTCCGTATCGTGATGCACAGTACACCATCTTCTTGGCTGAGGTTGCATCCACAACCAACGAAGCGTTGCTGATGGATTATCTGCTTAACAAATCAACAGATCCAAAGGAAAAATTGTATCTGTTGACGTATTATGCCGACCAATTCCGTACAACGGTATTCCGTCAGACCATGTTTGCTGAATTCGAGAAAATCATTCATGAACGTGCGGAACAAGGTGACGCATTAACACCACAATTGTTATCCGAGATCTATTATGATCTGAACGTTAAATATCACGGAGAAGGCATGGCTGTTGACAAAGAAATTGAAATGGAATGGGCTCGTATTCCCCACTTCTATAACAGCTTCTACGTTTACAAATATGCTACAGGCTTCTCCGCAGCAACAAGCTTTTCCAAGCAAATCCTGGAAGAAGGCCAACCGGCTGTTGACCGATATCTTGGCTTCCTGAAGAGCGGTGGCAGTGATTACTCCATCAACATTCTGAAAAAAGCAGGTGTGGATATGTCTACACCACAGCCAATTCGTGAAGCTATGAGTGTCTTCAAGGAACTGATTGAACAGATGGAGCAACTAACCAAATAAGGTTGTCTTTCCATGTGACCTGCATCCCTTGCCCGTTCGGGCAGGGGATTTTATCATCATTGCAAGATGCAACATACCCGAATATGGGTAATGCATATCTAGTTCTCAATTGTTCAACAAGGAGGCAACACCATGAAAATGCAATGGGCACTCATAGCAGGTCTTGTTTTTGCACTGCTCACGGGAATCTTTGCGGTTATTAATGTGGATTCCGTACAAGTCAACCTGTTATTTAACACGGTACAAATCCCGCTGATCTTGCTGATTCTCGGCTGTACCCTGATCGGTGGAATTATTGTAGGGTCATATGGCATCTATCGCCAATACAGACTGCAACGTGAGAATAAACAATTGAAATTGCGTGTATCTGAATTGGAAAGCTCCGCGACAAGCAAATCTACGTTGGACTCTTTCAAATCGATGGATTCGCTTGACTCAAATGAATCCGACAGCCTATTGGAGAATGATTCGATCCAGAGTCAGCGCAAAGGAAACCCTACGGGAACACTGTAACCAATCAGAGACAGCCTGCTGGCGAGTCAGGAATGGTAGTATCACATTCTCTCCCCCAGACAGGCTGTATTTTGTTTCACACCACACCCATGATCCGAGGAGGAAATTACACAATGAGTTTTACAATTGATGAATCATACGTTCTGTCTTTCCTGAAAAAATTGCTGGATACACCAAGCCCAAGTGGTTACACACATCATATTATCGAGATGATCCGGAAGGAAGCAGCCGCACTGGGCATCGCCTGTGAGCTGAATAACAAGGGCGGTGCGGTGCTTACATTGCCCGGACAGGACTCTTCCAAGACAATCGCTTTAAGCGCTCACGTGGATACGCTAGGGGCCATGGTACGCTCGGTTACATCCTATGGCACATTGAAGCTTACTTCTGTCGGTGGATTTTCCATGCAAAGTATCGAAAACGAATATTGCAGCATCCATACTCGGGATGGAAGAACATACACGGGCACCATTCTCTCCCTTCATCCGTCTGTCCACGTCTATCCGGATGCACGTACCTTTGAACGGTCCGAGAGCCATATGGAAGTTCGAATCGATGAGGTCGTCTCCTCCAAGGAAGATGTGTTGAAACTCGGGATCTCTGTCGGCGACTTTATCTCCTTTGATGCTCGCGCAGTCATCACGCCGAGTGGTTATATCAAATCACGTCATCTGGACGACAAAGCCAGCGTGGCTGCCCTCTTTGGCATCCTTGAGTCTGCACATCGTGAAGGCTGGAAACCATTACATAACGTCTCTCTGCTTATCTCGAACTATGAAGAAGTTGGACATGGCGCATCGTATATCCCTGCGGAAATCAGTGAAATGATCGCTGTAGACATGGGAGCTATGGGTGATGACCTGAGCTGTAAAGAAACCGACGTTTCTATATGTGCCAAAGATTCTTCTGGCCCGTATGACTACGATATGACCAGTCGTCTCATTGAACTGGCCAAACAAGATGGGATGAATTACGTCGTCGACATTTATCCCCACTATGGCTCAGATGGCAGTGCAGCATTACGCGGAGGAAACAATATCCGTGCAGCACTGATCGGTCCTGGAGTTCATGCATCTCATTCCATGGAGCGTACACATAAGGATGCTGTCCTGAATACGGCACGATTGCTCGCAGCCTACATTACAACCAAGTAAAACAGAATCATTTTTCTACGAAATCATTATGGTGACATTCATATGTCTTGTCTAATCAAAAAGGCCCCTTCCAAGCACACTGAATTGTTGTGCTTGGAAGGGGCCTTTGTTGTCATATCTCTTAATCTGCCTGTTCCACATATGCATGATATTTACTATCCAATATTTCTAACTCTGCCTTATGGTCACGCATTTCATTTCTTAGCACTTGCATGGTCTTCCTAACCGCGCTTAGTCCATCCTTCACCTGACGTTCGGCTTTGCGAATTTTGTCCTGAACCATCCAGTCCACGAAGAGGTTATCGAAGAAATAGTCTGCGAATGAAAGCAGACCTCCCAGATGCAGATCCGCGTGTACAGCCATCTCTACATCCTCCAGTTCCTTCTGAAAACGTCGTAGACGCTTACCTGCATCCATGATGGCGACCTGAGCGTCATCCATTCTTCCTCGCTTGATATGCGTGGAGATGACTCCACCGCCCATCATGTCATATATCCCCCAATTACCTGCCGAAGACAAAGCCTTCTCGGCACGTTCAAGAGCAAAGAGCAGATATTCTCCCTCCCGGAAAGCTTCATCCAGTTCCTGTAGCTCGCTCGCCAGATGTTCCCGATTCTCAGCCATCTGTTGCAATTCCGCATCCTGGTCCAGCAGACGACCTTCCTTCTTCCCCCACAGCGCGTTGTAATCGCTCTGCCAGTACTGATACTGCCGCCCGCCCTCCAACTCCTGCTCCACATGAATTCGTTGCTCCTGTACGTCTTGTAACATGCGACAAGCGGTGTCGTATGCAGCCTTGCTCTCCATGAGTTCCAGTTCTTCCTTCTCCAGCCGTTCTGTCTTCTTGCCAATCAATTGATAGAAAAATGCTGACAATGTCATACTGTTCAGTCGATCAACGTCCTTCTGCTCCTTCTGGAGATGCTCCAGACGACTTTTTACCTTTGCTTCCCATTCGCTTTCCTCCGTTTGAAGCTTCTCCAGACGTTTGGTCCATTTCTCGTAAATTCTCCCCTTTTCCTTGAGCACTGCCAATTGTTCATTAATTTCCTTATACATAAGTGTGGTGTTCTCTCCCTTCTATGGAATTCTTTACTTATAAAACGTTATGAACATACAGAACGTTTCACTTTAATGCGCAAATTTGCAGACAAAAAACGCCCTCTCCTCCTATGCAACATAATGTCACGAAGGAAAAAAGGGCGATGTTTAGTTATAAATTAAGACTTGCTCTGTTCAATCTGCTCTGCAAGTTCATTCAGAACGGTCCAGCGTTCCATCAATTCATCCAGATGACGCTCAGCCTCAACCTGCTCCGCCATCAACTCCTGCAGACGGGCAGAATCACTAAATGACTCTTCCATCTCTTTGTTAATCCGGACAAGATTGGCTTCAGCCTTCTCAATATTTTCATCAATCTGGTCGTATTCACGTTGCTCCTTAAAGCTGAATTTCAACTTCGGTTTAGCCGCTGACACAGCAGGCGTCGTTTTCTCCGATGACTGCTTCACCTTTGCCGCTCCTGTATCACTCTCTTGATTAGCTCCAGGCGCATTTTTCAGCATCCATTCCGCATACTCACTGTAGTCGCCGACGTGCACACGTACAGCACCGTTGCCCTCAAAAGACAAAACTTTATCCACAGTACGATCAAGGAAATAGCGATCATGGGATACGACAAAGACAACACCGGGAAAATCATCCAGGTAGTCTTCCAGTACAGCGAGTGTCTGGATGTCCAGATCATTCGTCGGCTCATCCAGCAGCAATACATTCGGCGCAGCCATCAGCACACGCAGCAGATACAGGCGACGCTTCTCTCCACCAGACAGACGCGAGATTGGCGTCCACTGGGATGCCGGGGTAAACAGGAACCGCTCCAGCATCTGGGATGCTGTAATCAGAGAGCCATCAGCTGTTTTCACATTCTCGGCCACTTCTTTAATATACTCAATCACACGAAGAGATTCGTCCATCTCCTGATGTTCCTGTGTGAAATAACCCAGATTGACCGTAGGACCAACGTCAACCACACCTGCATCGGGTTCCAGCTTGCCAGATATCATCTGAAGCAACGTGGACTTACCACTACCGTTCGGTCCGACAATCCCTACCCGATCTCCAGGTACGGCAATATAACTCAGATCTTCGATCAGCGTGCGGCCACCCACGGATTTGGAAAGATGCTCGATCTCCAGAATCTTTTTCCCCAAACGAGTGGAGCCAACCGATACTTCCAATGAACCCGAGCGCTGGACTCCTTGCTGGTCTTTAAGTTGTTCGAAGCGATCAATTCTCGCTTTTTGTTTCGTCGTCCGTGCCTTGGCACCACGACGAATCCATGCAAGCTCCGTCCGAAGCAAGTTCTTACGCTTCTGTTCCGAAGAAGCTTCCCGTTCTTCGCGCTCCGCCTTAAGTTCCAGGAAACGTGTATAGTTCGCTTCGTATCGGAACAAACGTCCATGATCCAATTCCAGCATGACATTCGCCACACGATCCAGGAAATACCGATCATGCGTAATCATAAGCAGTGCGCCGCGGCGCTTCTGCAAGTACTGCTCCAACCAAACGACCGAATCGTTATCAATATGGTTCGTCGGCTCATCCAGAATGAGCAGTTCGCAAGGATGAATCAGTGCAGCAGCAAGTGCTACCCTTTTGCGTTGTCCACCAGACAATGTGCCCATCAGTGCATCGAATTGACGAATACCCAATTTGGACAAAATGCTCTTCGCTTCACTCTCCATCTGCCAGAGCTGAAGCTGCTCCATTTGCTGATTCAAACGTAATAATCGCTCTTGCAACGCTGGATCGGACGAATTCAGTTCCAATAATTCCATCGTTTCCGTATATTCACGCACGGTTTTCATTTCCATGCTGTCACCTTCAAATACTTGTTGCAGTACCGTATTATCCGGATTGAAGTCCGGATTTTGCGCCAGGAACTGAATACGTACGTCATTACCGATCGAGATCTGTCCCGCGTCTGCAGGTTCCATACCCGATATCACACGCAAAAACGTGGATTTACCGGTTCCATTTACCCCAACGACACCAATCTTGTCCTGATCAGCCATACCAAATGAAGCATCCTTGAACAATATTTTTTCGCCATAACTTTTTGCAATTTGCTCTACCGTCATTATGTTCATTGCTCGTACCCACTTCTCTGTGAATTAAAATTCAATATTACGTACATCCGCGCACTTACTTTAAACTTGTAAAAAAGAACGGCATCCGTCCAGAAACAAAGCTGCTGCAAAAGCAATTCGTTTGTTCAGATGTTCCTCATTAAACTCCGGATTCAACATGATATCCATCTTCAGCCGGTCCAGAATTCCGATATATGCTTCAGCGAGCAATACAGGCTCAGGTACACTTGCACTCTCCAGTACCTCACACACCATACTCATGTATTGATTCATGAATGCCTTCATGAATTTCATCAGATCCGGATCATTATTGGGTGCCATAAAAAAGAGCTTGGTATGATTGCGACGCTCATAATAATACGTAAGGTGCGTCTTGGCTATTGCTCCAAGTTTATCACCTGTGTTCTCATGCGAGTTCAAAGCATATTCAAGACGACTGATAAAACTGTTACAATCCCGCTTGGATACTGCGATAAATAATTGTTCCTTGCTTTTGAAATATAAATAAATGGTGCCTTTTGCGATGCCGGCTTCGTCTGCAATATCAGACATTTTGGTCTCATAAAAACCTTTCGAGCCAAAAATACCATAGGCCGCATCCAAAATAGCCTCCGATTTGTCTCCCTGTACAGTGCTCAAAATGTACTCCCCCCTACAACGCCAAAATGTTACCTAAACCAATCGCCACACATCCGCCGATCACCGAGCTAAGCACGTTCACCAGGTCGTTACTCATCCATGCCCAGCCACGAGCCCGAACCGTTGGATGCCCGCAATGTTCATGTACCTCAACTTCACGGCCACACACAGTACAACGATACATCATCTGCACCGTTGCGCCCAGATAGGAATCGGCAAAAGCACCTGCCAACCCGCCTGCAAGACCGACAAAAGTCCAACTAAACAGACTAAGCCCTTCTATCCCGGCGATCCAGGAAAACAAGAATGCTCCCGCACCAATCAGAGCCCCGCCTACGGCTGCAGCCACGGTGCCAAGAAGTGAAACACCTCCTGAAGCACCTGGCGTAAGTACCTTCCACGTGAGAACAGAGCGCGGCGGCTTTCGACTGAGACTCCCAATTTCGGTTGCCCATGTATCCGATGTAACGGTAGCCATTACACCAATGAAAGCATATACCCATGCCGGATGTGGAAATATCCAGTATCCCAGACATAGGAACATGCCCATTCCACCATTAGCCATCACTTGTCCGGCATCCCGATTTCCTGACTTGGCATAGGATTTCTCCAGCTCCTGCTTCCGATCTTTACGAAACCTGGAGAGCAACGTTGAAGTAATGAAAAACAACAATAACGTGCCAAACCAGAACAGGTTACCCGCTCCGTAATATATCGTTCCCATCATGATGGCTGCCAGGCAGCCAGACAAGGTTAGCGACTTTTTCGCATAGGCAGCACCTGCCACCATAGAAGCGCATACGGCGCCAATAATCCAATCCATAATGTCTCCTGCATGCAGCGTATGTACAGCCCGCATGACGTTTATTGTATTTTTGAAATTCAATTATACCACGGTTTGATCTCAATGCCGAAACTCCTTACGCCAGCACACAAAAAACCTGTTTCGGCCTCGTGTAGAAGTGCCAAAACAGGTTATTGATCAAACGTTAAAACAAGATACCTTCCCTCTTCAAGTAACGTCTGTAATTCAATGTTCCTATATCCTAATTTAGACCCGCTTCGCTCCGCCAATGACCCCATATCGGTAGAGTACTTTGCGACCAAACCAGTTGAACAAACGATCCGTCAGAAATCCCATAAAACCCAGGGAAATCAGTCCGACAAAGATCCAATCTGTTCGGAAAAAGAGTCTGGAATTCCAGATTAAGTAACCCACCCCCTCATTCGAGGCAATCATCTCAGCACCGATTATGGCCATATACGAGGTTCCCATCGCCAGTCGCACACCTGTAAAGATATACGGGGTTGTCGCCGGAACAATCACATGCAGCAGAATCTGCCGTTCATTGGCTCCCATACTGCGGGCCGACCGGATTTTATCTTCTTCAACGGAGAGCACACCTGTCAGTGTATTCAATACAACAATGAAGAAAGTTGCGTACATAATGAGCGCGATCTTGGATTGCTCACCAATTCCGAACCACACCAGAAATAAGGTAATAAAGGCGATCGGCGGGATAAAACGTATAAAGTTAAGGAACGGTTCCGCGAACAGCCGGATGAGATGAACTTTACCAATAATCAGCCCTACCGGAATAGCAATGATGCTTCCGAGTACCCAGCCTGCCAGTACACGAGTGAAGCTGATTCCGATATACTCCATTAGCGTACCGTCAGCAATCAGTTCGCGTGCTCCCAGGATCGTGTGCCACGGACCAGGGATTACGTCAGGCCCATAGATGAGGGCACCAAGCTGCCAGATTAAGATGACCGTTACCCATAGAAGCGGGATAGACACCCGTTTTTTCTCCAACCATTTCATCTTACATATCACCTCAGTTATTCTTCAAAGTGGCCTTGAATTCGGTCATACAGGGTGTTGAACTCAGACGAGGCGATGTTCCTCGGGTAAGGTAAGTTGTTGTGGTAAATATCCGTTATATTCGAAGATGGACCTACAGACATAATGCCTATGCGCTCACCAAGCAATAACGCCTCCTGAATATCGTGTGTGACAAAGATAACGGTTTTATGGGTTTCTTTCCAGATATTCACCAGTTCTTTCTGCATGGTTCGTCTCGTCATGGCGTCCAGCGCACCGAATGGCTCATCCATCAGCAAGATCGCCGAGTCATTCGCAAGTACCCGGGCCAATTGAACCCGCTGCTTCATGCCACCCGAGAGTTCTTTCGGAAATTTCCCCTCATGAGCACTCAGTCCAACAAGCTGGATGTAACGATCAGAGATCTCACGTCGTTGTGTCTTAGGCACCTTGGACATTCGAAGTCCGAATTCAACATTTTCCCTCACAGTTAGCCATGGAAAGAGAGAAGAATCCGCCTGCTGGAATACCATTGCCCGATCCCTGCCCGGTCTGTCGATCTCCTTGTTATCCACCTTGAGCTGTCCGCCCGACTTGGA
Source organism: Paenibacillus sp. FSL H8-0283 (assembly GCF_045040675.1). Lineage (NCBI taxonomy): Bacteria > Bacillati > Bacillota > Bacilli > Caryophanales > Paenibacillaceae > Paenibacillus > Paenibacillus sp. FSL H8-0283. The sequence continues at coordinate 2,299,145 of NZ_CP150295.1, read as the reverse complement.
GATAAAACCCGCAATCATATTCAGTAACGTTGACTTGCCACACCCACTGGGACCAAGCAGGACAAAGAACTCTCCTCCCTTGATAACCAGATCGACATCCTTAATGATATAATGCACATCCCCATTGGTCGGGGCATGATACGTTTTCCGAAGCTGTTCAATATGAATGGTATGCTGAGTTGCAGGTAAGGACATAACGGACACCTCCCATTTGAATATAAATTATTTACTATATGTCACTTTATCCGGCAGAGCCTGCTGGAGAGAAGTCAGATCGAGTTTGGAGTCGAGATCAAAATCCTGTTCGATGATTCCAGTGTCCACCATATATTGCTTCTGACCTGCCAAACTATCATAAGCAGCCTGCGTAAATCCAACTTCCCATGGATTGATCGGAAGGTCTTTCAACGTGGCATCTTTAGGCTGTTTGGTCTCTTGATACATCAGATCCGCAACTTCTTCAGGATGCGCTTGAGCATACGTGGATGCTTCATCCAGCGCCGCAAGGAAGTCACTGATCTTTTCAGGGTTTGCCTGGATGAATTCATTACTCGATACCAGTCCCATACCAAGGCGTATAGGGGTCTGAGACATATCCGTCAGCTGATGCACTCCTTCGAGTGCATCGAATTTATCGGTTAACGCGGAACCTATAACCCAAGCGGCATCAAGATCTCCCTGTTTCAGTGCGATGTAGGCTTCATCAAAAGCCCCCTGACCAATTTGCGTCACATCACTCAGCGCCACCCCCTGATCTTTCAAATATTCATCCCATAGATACGGAATAAATGTGCCTCGAATGAAACTCACTTTCTTGCCCTTCAAATCCGCTCCACTCTGAATATCCTCCCTTGCATACAGCTTCCAGGCGGCTGCCGCTTCATCCGTAGTCTGGCCTGCAGAAGCGATGACTGAATATTCCCCTTTAGACAAAGCATTTAATACAGGGAAGTCTGCCCCGTACGCAATATCTACCTGTTTGATAAATAGTGCATTTACACCTTCAGCCGGCGAGCCAAACGTAATACTCTCTGCATCAATGCCCCTGTTTTCAAAAAAACCTTTGGCAATGGCTACCCTGAACGTTGGGTTCGTACTTGTATCTGCAATTCGAATTTTTACATTATCGGTATTCTTGCCGGTAGCGTCTTTTGCTCCAGATCCTGCTGCGTTTGAACTGCATCCGGATAATAGGAGTGCCGTAGCCAGAAATAATATCAATATGCCGGTTACTATGGATGGTTTTCTCACAATATACACCCCATTCGATCTAGTCATGATTCTTGACGCTTAACCGCCTGACTTGCCTTCATCCGACGTTGCCACACAGGCTGCACCCTCCACAAATGGAAGAGTTGTCTCTACGCTCACGATGGATGCAGAACCTTTGGGTGCTGCTCCCGGGACCCTGTAGGTGGAGACATCAATGGCTTCGATGGCAACTTCCTGCGGTTTCTCCAACTGTGGAACCCACTGATAAGGAACTCGATATGAGCGATAGACCATATTGGTATTCCGCCCATCTGTGTACGGGGAGACATACTCCCAGACCAGCTCATGCTCCGCTGTCACTTCGAACAATCTGCCATTGGAACCCTCGGTTATTAGGGTGTTGCCGTTAGGTAAACGCTGGGCGGAACTGATGTATGGGCTATAAAATTTATAAGAATCCGTCGGAACTGAGAAACCTGCTTCTGCCGATGTATACTGCCAGACAATCTCCAGGGTGACCGGGTTAATCTCCAGTACACGGGAGTGATCCCGAATCGCATGTTTCAATCCAAATGGAGAAGCCGGATTGGGAAGGCCGTAACCTGCCCAGCCGCCATTGTCGAATACGAGCAAATTGCCTTCTCCTGGTAGACCTTGGGGAATGATATGTGCATGATGCTGTCCGATAATTGTGCCAATGTGTTTCGCTTCAGTTGAAGTATAGTCTGGTCCTAGTCTCCACACGATCTTTCCACTCTGTCTGTCTGTAATGGCAATAATGTTGGCCTCTCTGGCATCCCAGATAATATTGTCGGGGTGGAACCGTTCGTCTCCGTCTTCATAGAAGCGGTTGGGTCCGACATAAGAAGCAGAATTAATATGTAACCAGTCACCGACTCCACCGCCAAGATGACCGAAAGAGCGTGTATTCGGATCACGGAACAGGACATTTCGAGCAGCTTCATCAAAACCTAATTCTTCAAAATGTTCGTTAGGCAGCCACTCCCAGAGTACCTTCCCTTCCCAATCCACTTCGATAATGGCATCATCAAGCAATGGCTTATCTGAAATTTGCGGGTTACTCACATTTTTGTGTGCCAGAATAAGGGTTTTACCATTCTTCGTCTTTGGCGCAAGGCCAGGTGCATAATAACCTACCGGATTCCCCTCACGCTGATAATCATGATGCTGGCGGGCATACCATAGTGGCTCATACCCCGGATCTTCGATGTGTTCGTAGCTATTGTATTTCCATACAATGTTGCCGTCCCAATCCACTTGGACCAGATCGACATTATCCTGAATACCGAACTTCGGATCTCTCCGACCCGTGCTGCCCAGCACGTAGCCGCCAGGTAATATTTTGGCCGGAAAACCTAACAATCCTTTCCACAGGTGAACCTCCTTGCCATTCATATCGATCAATACTACGCCTTCTTCACCTGCCTGATAAACGGTATAACCGCCCCAAGCCTTATCCGGATTGTATAACGTCGCTCCAGTTGGATATATTGTTGAGTGTCCCATTGATCATCTCTCCCTAGAATGTTTGTGGTATATCAAATGTCGTTACATTGACCCAACCTCAATAACTGAGATAGTTCCTCTTCCCGGCATTGTCCCGCTGCTTCTGCTCAAGGTCACTTGTGGAGGACCGATTATGTTCTTGTATCCCGTTGCTCTCCGCCAATTCCAGCACCGTGTCCGAGAATCCCTCCAGATTCGCTACTACCCGCTCGTAGAATTGACTTTGTTGCTCCAGTTCCTCACTCGTAAAACCCTCAAACAGAAGCGTGATACATCGGGCACCGATGTTGCTGTTTCTCGCATACATCTCCCGCCCGCTGGATGTGATGTCCAGTAAAACCGTCCGGCGATCGTCTTCCTTTCGTCTGCGGATGGTGAGTCCCTTTTTTTCCAACTTATCGGTTAGAGCAGTAATGGCACCGGATGTAAAGTCCAACTGTTCTGCCAGATCTCCAAGCCGCTGTTCTCCCTCACGAATGATTTTGTGCAGGATAAGCATGCCTGGCAGGCTGATACCTTCTACAGAGATGCGATCCCGCTCTTTGACAAATCGTCTGACCATTTTGCGAAATAACCAATCCGTCCGCTCCAACGCTTCCCAGTCTCTATCACTCATTTCATAACCTCCTTGATCGTTTGAAGCTTCAATAAAGATACGAAAAAAGGCCCCCGAGGACATTCCTTAGAGGAGTAGTCCCGGGAGCCTTTGGTGGTCCAATCAGCTCAATGCAGTTTTCAATTCAAATTAGTTCACTGTTCATTTAATGAGTATTAAAATAATTGAGATTATCATATAACCAACTAACCCAACCTGTCAAGTGAGAATTAAAATATAGATCTACTTTTACAGTCATTACCCGCCGGTTTGAAATTACTTATCCTGTTTTAAGTTTCACTTCAGGTTTCCCGTTTACACTATTCTCAGATCGAAACATCTATAACTACATCAACGACAAGCTACGATTCAGTTCGTACTCAACTACAGAAATGAGGATTATCCATATGAATATGAAAAGAGTCATTATTATAGGCACAATGATTGTCACTATGTCCTTCGCTGGAACAGCCTGGGGCCAGTCTGCCATCTCTCCCATACCTACTGCTAAATGGTCCATCGTTGACTTGGACACTCGTGAGGGAAGCAGTGATGAGCTGCTCGACGCTCTGAATCAGGTTTCAGAAGCGGATCTGTATCAGGAACTGTACAGCAGCAAATCACTGAGGACAATTACGGAAGAAAATAACGGGAATTTGGATGAGGTCATTGCTATACAAGTAAGACTGCTCAGAGAGCAGTTGGATGAACGGCTCGCAAATGGAAGTATCAGCTCGGAGCAACATGCTGCACAACAAGCTGAACTGGAAGAGTTGGTCACACAGAGCGCAAATACAGCATACAGCTTGGCGTAAATTAGTAGCGTATCCGTACGATGAAGGTATAAACATATATCCACGATAGCACGACAAAAAGGAGCGTATACACGCCCCTTTCTTGTAACCTATTCATTTCAAGCAGGTATGATGTGTAATCCTTATTGCACTGCCCCAATCGTGCAGGCACCCAAGGATTCGCCGTCCCATGCCAGTTCGAGCACATCTCCTGCTTGTGTTGGTCCAACACCTTCCGGTGTTCCTGTAAAAATGACATCGCCCGGCCCCAAGCCGTAATGATGACCTACATAATCCACAATATCCTGTAAACTAAAGATCATGTTACGAATATTACCACGCTGGACTTCCTCACCATTTTTGGTCAATGTAAAGTCTTTCTCCAGTAATGCTGCCGCACCCGGGAATGCCTGAAATGCAGTAACCGGAGCGGAATTTTTGAACCCTTTGGCCGCTGTCCACGGGTGGCCTTTTTTCTTAATCACGGTCTGTACGTCACGTAACGTAAAATCAATACCAAATGCATACGCATCCACCAGCTCATCTACCGCCATACCTGGCTCATAACTCCGGCCGATTTGCACGACCAATTCAGCTTCATAGTGAACTTCACCCTTGGTAGCAGGCAATCCAAGGGTTTCACCATTCAAGGGCACGACTGCATGGGAAGGTTTCATAAAGATCATTGGTTCATCCGGAACCGCGTTACCCAATTCTTCCGCATGAAGTTTATAATTGCGTCCTACACAGTATACATTGCGAATGTTAGTCAACATGGGTATATTACCACCTTTATCGGATTCATTAGTGCATATAGTAAAGTTAAGGTCTGAAAAATCGGCTGCTCGTCTCCTGAAATGCCAGCTCCCATACGTCAGGACGGTTCGTACATAACATGAGTTCTGGATCAACTGCCGCCAGTTTCTTCATAATGGTCTTGTCATCCACTGTCCAAGCCATCACCCGAATACCTGCACTCCGCATCTCGTTCATTAAGGATTTGTCTACATTGGTGTATCCAATCGATAGGAATGTACAATTCATCTGCCGCAACGCGGTTAACAGATCACCTGGTCGTGCATCGATAATTAGCCCCGTCTGGATCTCCGGTGCAAGTTTCTTCACTTCGATCAGAGCGGCTGGTTCAAATGAGGTGATCACAACATCATTTTGCATATGTCTTTTTCTCACTTCATGTATAACAGCCGCAGGCAGACCCGGGTACATGTCTCCCTGCGTTTTCAGTTCAATGTTCAAACGTACTCTGCCGCACGAGCGATCTAACAATTCACTTAGCGCCGGAATCCGTTCGCCTTTGTAAGACTTGTTTTTCCATGCTCCGGCATCCAGACGTTGCAGATCAGCCCAATCAGTTTCCCGAACCAGACCCTTGCCATTCGTCGTGCGATCCACTGTAAAATCATGAATGACCACTGGTACACCATCACGCGACAACTGCACATCCAGCTCCATCCACTGAACTTCAGGCCGCTCCATGGCCATCAGGAATGCAGCCATCGTATTCTCTGGTGCAATAGAAGAAAATCCACGGTGTGCTACACAAAGGTTGTTCATTCGATTCCCTCCTCAAAAAGGTTTTTAATTAGGCGAAGCGACTCCATTCCCATCATATCGAATACCCGGGGAGAGCTTTGCCATCTGTTCCAACAGCAGTTTGTTCGCCTCATCAATCATTGGAATGGCCTGACCTAGCCCGGCCTCATAAGGGATAACTTTCATGCTACAAGCTGCATCTTGACTACAGCGAGCCTGAAATACCGCCGTTTTCCAAGTCTCTTCGGTTGTTGATCTGGAGAAAATGAAATTTCCCGTACTGTATGCAATCCACTTCCCCTTATAGTACTCCAACCCTTGCAACACATGAGGATGACCACCTATGACCAGATCAGCGCCAGCATCTACAAACTCATGAGCCAATCTGGTCTGGTCACTATTCGGAGTACTTACACGTTCTTCTCCCCAATGTGCAACCACGATCACCAGATCAGCCTTCTTACGGGCCTCCTGGATCGCTTTGACTGCTCCTGTGGAATCATAGGCTTCAGCCACGCCAGCCCGATTGCCTTCCGCCTTCCAACTCGTTTCCGGTACAACTCGGGAGAACCCAAGCAATGCAATCTTCATGCCTTTGCGTTCCAGATATGCTGGTGCATAGGCCTCATCCCTGTTCATACCTGCCCCGGTGTGAGCTATGCCATATTCCTTGAGATAAGTTAACGTATCCACCAAGCCCTCTACGCCCTGATCCAAAATATGATTGTTAGCCAAATTGACAGCATCAAAACCCGCAGAGGCCATTGCCGCCAATGCTTTGGGCGAAGATTTGTACACATAGGTTTTGTCAGCTGCACTGGTACCACCATGAGTTATTGGTGTCTCCAGGTTACCGATGGTAAGATCATCATCCTTGAATAACCTGCCGAGTTTGGCAAAGGGATAATCATAACCGTTTTTATCCAGCAGTTCAGCAACTTTGCCCGAAAATTGAATATCACCAACAAAGTTAATTGTGACATCCTTCGCTGAATTGGAAGGTTTCGACGTCCCTGATTCCTGATCCACACCTGCATTTCCCTTGGTACCGGACGGTGTCGAATCTGCCGTAGGTTTTTTCGTTCCGGATTCTGTTTTCTCACTATTGGTATTGCTTGAAGTGTCAGGTGTCGCTACTCCAGATGTCTTATCTGCATCCGCTGTTGTCTCTTCATCCGTAGCTTTGGGCTCTTCTTCCGAAGTCTCATCGGATTCCGAGTCTGGAGAACTTACTTGATCCCCGCCTTTGGCATCATCTCCAATGGAAGGCTGATCCTGATCGACGATTTCTTGTTTCACTGGCTGGTCTGCCTGTTGCTGACGTGTATTAATAACATAAAAAATGCCTATCAGACCAATTGCCATGATCAATACAAGATTAACTGTCCAGATGATTCTATCGCGGGTGCGCTTTCTTTTTTTTCTCTCTACACTTCGATCTGATCTTGGGGGATACATAAGCAACTCCTCTTCTTCACAGCCATACATACCATTATATCAGGCATATTCTGGATTTCCATCATTCCTTGGAACTGTATCGATTGAAAGGGTATGAACTCAGTTAGCTTCCAGATCTTCACATAAAAAAAGCCATCTCTCCAGTAGATAATTCTACGTTTGAGACAGCTCTCTTGCTGTACTTAATCTGCTGCAAGCTCTTGTGTAGCCTGAACAGACATTTCCTTCGCTTGTCTGATGCAATCAGGCAAGCCTACGCCCTCATAACCTGCACCTGCAATGTACACACCCGGTAATTTGCTGCCAAGCTCCTCACGGAGGGCGGCAATATGTTGGAGGTGTCCCACCGGATACTGTGGCATGGATTTACGTAGCCTAGTAATCTCGGAGAAGATCGGCACTGCTTCAATACCCATCGTCTCTCTCAGATCCTTGAGAACCAGATTCGTCAGCGCTTCATCCGGAAGCTCTACGTTCTGTTCGTCACCGGAGCGACCAACATAACAGCGGAGCAGTACTTTATCATCCGGGCTGGTATGCAGCCATTTCGTCGATGTCCACGTACAAGCCGTAATATTCCGGCCCTCTTTCCGCGGAACGAGGAAACCCGACCCGTCGAATACATGCTCCACCTCTTTTTTCTCAAAAGCGAGCACTACATTGGCTACAGACACATAGTTAATCGCATCCAGTGCCGCTGTGTCCACGTGAGGCTTCAACAGCTCCGACGCAACATATGTTGGCACAGTAACCACTACATCATCGGCTTCAAGCATTTCGCCATTCCCCAGTTCAACACGATATCTGGTCTCCGCTTCGTCAAGACGTTGCAACGACTTCACTGCGGTGTTCAGACGCTGATCCACATCCTGCAGTTCATGTACGAGGGCGTGAACAAGGCTCTGCAACCCCTGGCGAAAGTTCAGAAAGGCACTTCGTTTTGTTCCGGTATGCGTCTCAGCCGGTTTGCGCCCCGTCATCATGCCCCGGATCAAGCTGCCGTAATCGCGCTCTACTTCTCCGAACTGCGGGAAGGTAGCCTGGAGGCTCAATCGCCGCATATCACCTGCATAGATTCCCGCGAGCAGTGGTTCCGTCAAGTTCTCCAGCACTTCTGCTCCAAGACGGCGTTCAATCATATAACCGAGCGATTCATCCTCTGTTGTACGACGCGGCGGGATGACAAAATCCATCAACGCCCGCAGTTTGCCTGCCGGAGAGACCAGTCCACTTCTCAAGAATGGTCTTAGTTCTGTCGGGATACCGAGCACAAGTCCTGCTGGCATAGGATGAAGCTTGCCACGCTGCATGATATACGTTTTCTTCGACTCCGGATTCTGACTGACCAATTCATGATCAATCTCCAATTCTTTGGCAAGATCAATCATTGCTGTTTTGCGAGCCAGGAAAGAATCGGGCCCTTTTTCAATCACAAATCCATCCCGGTGCAGTGTCTCAATCATGCCTCCCATGGACGAGCTTTTCTCGACCAAAGTAATCACAGGTTCAACTCCTGCTTCCCGGTAATGCTTGCGGATATAAAATGCCGCGCTGAGGCCGGTAAGGCCACCGCCGACAACAACAACACGGCGTTTCTTATCATCCATTACTCATCCGACCCTTGCTGCCATTGGCTTATAATAACGTCGCTTAACGTCTCCATGTATAGAGGATCGCTATTGAGAGAATCAATACGCATCAGGCGCATGTCGATCTCTTTGGCAATCGATTTGGCCTCAATATCAAGATCATAGAGCACTTCGAGATGATCCGAGACAAACCCGATTGGTGCCACAAGCACATCCTCTACCTGTTCACGAGAAAGCTCCTGTAACGTATCCAGAATATCCGGTCCAAGCCAAGGCTCAGCTGTTCGTCCGGCACTCTGCCACGTAAATTGCCAATTGGTTATGCCTACACGTGATGCAATCACTTCCGAAGTCTCCAGCAATTGTTGCGGGTATGGATCACCCATCTCCACAATACGCGCCGGCAGACTGTGCGCACTAAACAACACCTTCACATCTCCGCGTTTTGCTCCAGCTTCTTCGAACGCATCCAACTTGGCACTGACACGTGTGGACAACGCCTGAATTAACTTCGGATGCAGATGATAACTCTCAATAAAGGACATATGAACGCCCAGCTCTTCTGCTTTTTCACGCGCACGTTTGATATAACTGCCTACACTCATCGTGGAAAAATGAGGAGCCAGTACAATACCAATCGCTGTCTGAATTCCATCCTTCGCCATCTGCTCCACGCCATCCTCAATAAACGGATAGGCATGCTTCAGTCCTTGATAACAACGGAATTCCACATCAGTGCCACGCTCATCGCGGTTTAATGTCTCTTGAAGGGCCTTGACCTGATTGTCTGTGTTCTCCCGAAGTGGGAAAACACCGCCAACAATGGCTTCATAACGATCCGTCAGTTCTTTCAATTGCTCTGGTTCAGGCGGACGTCCTCTGCGGATATGTGTGTAATACGCTTCAACACTCTCCATATTTTCCGGTGTGCCATACGACATCACCAGTACACCTACAGTATTAGTCATTGGTTACCGTCACCCCACTCTTCATTGCTTCGGCAGAATATTCATGAATATACGCCGTTAGTTCTCTGAGCTTCTCTAGCGATGCTTCAGGAAATAATCCGTGTCCGAGGTTGAAAATATAACCCGGCTCCTTGATTCCTTCGTCAATAATCACTTTGGCTTGCTCTTTAATCAGTTCCATCGGGGCAGTCAGCAAATATGGGTCCAGGTTACCCTGTACTGCAAATTTGCCGCCAAGACGTTGACGCCCTTCCGAAATGGATACTCTCCAGTCCAGTCCAATCACATCGGCTTGCAAATTATGCAGGGCTGGCAACAACTCACCGGATGCAACACCAGGGAAATAAATCTTCGGTACATTCAAATCCGATAATTCGGTAAAGATACGGGTAATCGTAGGCAACACATATGTTCTGAAGTCTTTGGGAGAAAGTGCTCCAACCCAGCTGTCAAACAACTGGAATGCCTTACCGCCATTCGCAATATGCGCACGGACATATGTAATAACCATATCACCAAGCTTCTGCATCAACTTGTGCCAAACCTCAGGCTCGCTGTACATCATCGTTTTGGTGCGGATATAACCTTTCGAAGGTCGTCCTTCAATCAGATAACTCGCAATCGTGAATGGTGCGCCCGCAAACGTAATAAGAGGCACATCAAGCTCCTTATCCAGAATTCGAATGGTTTCCAGAATATGTGACAGATCTCCTTCTACGTCGATGGGACGCAGCCGATCCACATCTGCAGCGGACCGAATAGGATTATCGATAACTGGACCAATATTTTTTACAATGTCAAAATCAATGCCCAGAGAGGCAACCGGATTCATAATATCGGAATACAAAATAGCCGCATCTACACCAAGTTTGCGTACCGGCATGAGTGTAACTTCAGCCGCCAGCTCGGGTTGTTTGCAGATTTCTAGCAAGGAGTACTTTTCTTTAATTTTGCGATATTCAGGATCGTAACGTCCAGCTTGACGCATGTACCATACCGGGACACGGTCTACCTGTTGTTTAAAACTTGCCCGAATCAGTCGATCATTATAGCTCATGTAAGAAGCCTCCAATAGTTTTTGGACTCATAATTACCATTATGCCCTTTTTAAACAGCCGTAACAACCACATGCAGATGCGTTCTACGTGACAATACTATGACATTCCTTACACCCATCCCTCATATGCCAATTATGTTATAATGAAAGAATGGTGTTTTTTTGAGAATTACAGAAATATCTTTGAAAGGAAGTGAAAGCACTTTGAAAACGTGGAAAGTAAACCTCATTGTGCTTTGGTTCGGACAATTTTTGGTCAATTCGGGCATGACCATGATTACCCCATTTTTGTCTCTTTATCTCGCAAGAGATCTGGGTGTTGTTGGCGAACATGAAATTGGCATTTGGGCGGGCTTTATTTTTGCAGCCAATTTCCTCACCTCATTTTTGTTCCAACCGCTCTGGGGCAAGTTATCGGACAAGTATGGCCGTAAAGTTATGCTGCTGCGGTCGGGATTCGGGATGGCCATCGTAATTGCCCTTATGGGTCTGGCACAGAATCCTTGGCAGCTTCTCTTATTGCGTTTGCTTAATGGTACCATCTCCGGTTTCAATCCTGCAGCTGTTGCGTTGATATCGGGTACCACACCGAAAGACCGCATGGGTTTTGCCATGGGAATCAGTCAGTCCGGGCAGGTTGCCGGCACCATCCTGGGTCCACTCATTGGTGGCTTGTTAGCGGATGCGGTAGGCTTCCGCCCCATTTTCTACATTACAGGTGGACTGATCTTTGTTGCTTCCATGCTCGCCATGTTCCTGGTGAGAGAGAAGTTCGACCGTCAAGAAGCAGCCAAACTGCCGGCACAATCCGTATTGTCCGGTCTGAAGGAATTGAACAAGTCACCTCAACTGCCTGCACTGTTCGCTGTAACGTTTCTGTTGCAGTTTGCAATGATCAGCCCCATGTCACTCTTGCCGCTGTATGTGCAAAAATTGCATGCTTCGGATGTAAATGTGGCCTTCTGGGCAGGACTTGTCGGTGCAGTTACGGGACTATCCAATATGGCCATGTCTCCGATTCTCGGGAAGCTGAGTGACCGGATTGGTCCTCACAAGGTGCTGACGTTCTCTCTCATAGGAACAGGACTCATGCTTATTCCGCAGGCATTTGTTCAGACCGTGTGGCAGCTCATTATAGTTCGTTTCATGATGGGTGTGTTCATGGGTGGCCTGCTTCCAAGCGTTAATGCCCTGATACGTTCCTATACATCCGATAGCATGATCAGCCGTGCATTCAGTTTTAATACGAGTACTCTGGCGCTGGGCAACATGCTTGGAGCGATCATTGGAGGTTTTATGGCAGGATTCATCGGGATCGAAGGTCTGTTTATCGTCTCTGGTGGACTGTTACTACTCAATATGGTTTGGGTCCGATTCAAATTGTATAACAAACCTGCTTCTATTCGGGAATCCTGATTCCCTATCCATTTCTTAAATAGTCCATCTTAATTTTTCATTTGAAAAAGCCGCTTCCAGCGCCTAATTGGCCTGAGAGCGGCTTTTGTCATTCATGCGCCATTCATCATTTATTTATTTATTTATTAGATTGAATTCTATCGGATAATGTTTCACACCAAATACAAAAGCACTTTGTATCGGTTGCAGAGCCGTTCCAGACACAAGTTGAATGTTTCCCATGTGCTGAAGCAATGTATGAAGAACTACCCTTGCCTCCAATCGAGCGAGTGGTGCACCCAAACAAAAATGAATGCCAAAACCAAAACCCATATGCCTGTTCGGCTTGCGATCAGAGATGAAATCTTCCGGGTTTTCAAATTGGGCACTGTCCCGATTGGCTGCTCCAACCCAGGAAATCACCTGCTCTCCAGCTTGAATCGTCTGACCCTTCAACTCTACAGTTTCCTTGGCGACCCGCCCAATCGCGACAATTGGCGGATAATATCTCAGCGTCTCTTCAATCGCAGAAGTAATCCGTTCAGGCTGTTCGCGCAACTCCTGTTGTAGCTCGGGTTGTTCAGACAGAATACGAACCGCATTGGTAATCAGGTTGGTTGTTGTTTCATTACCGGCAGCAAGTAATAGAATACAGAAGCCTACCACTTCATCTGAAGTCAATTGCTGACCATCAATCTCCGCAGCAAGCAGTAATGAGATCAGATCATCCTTTGGCTGCAACCGACGTTCTTCCATAATGCCAGTGAAATAGATATGCAACTCCTGCATATTTCTTTTTTTCTCCTCCAATAACTCCTGGAAGGCCTGCTCACTATCATCACGCGCGCCTTTCACCAATACATCAGACCAGTCTTTGAACTTTTGACGATCCGCTGCAGGGACTCCGATCAATTCCGCAATGACAATGACGGGCAATGGTGTTGCAAGGTCATCAATAAGTTCCATATGTCCTTCTGACAGGTGTGGAGCAATTAACTCATCTGTGATTTCCTGAATACGCGGAGCCAATGCTTCAATTGCCTTGGGTGTAAACGCCTGGTTCACCAGATCACGCAGCTGTTTGTGTTTGGGAGGGTCTGTCGTCAACATGCTCGTATTGGCACGATCACGTGCAGAAGAGAATAGTTTCGGATTTTTCAGAACATACTTCACATCTTCATAACCAAAAACATCCCAACATTCTCGATGCTCATCATAGCGGACTGGAGTGTTATCACGAAGTTCTGCATACACCTTGAAGGGAGATAACCTCTCTTCCAAAGTCTCCAGTTCCCGAATCGGAATGTAATTTGCATACTTTCTCGGTGCCTGTTTCATCGTTTCTCCTCCAATCAATATTATATATTTATTTACATATGGTGATCACCCCTATTATAAACATAACTCTATTACGAAACCACTCTTTAGACCGTAATTGATCCCCATTACCTAATATGCGTTACTATCATCCTCTCATTCTGTTACCTACTTCTGATATAAGTCCCAATTCGACATTCTTTTATTAAAATGCTTCATTTTATCAGGACAAAAGACTCATTATGTAATATTAACTAACATTAAAAGGGCTTATTTTCCTTCAAAAATACTAAAACCGCTTCTTTTCTATCTCTAACCAAAATGAATAATCTTTCATAATTCCTTATAAACAATCATTTTACTCTTATTATCTATTAATGTAACCGATTACTCTACCATTATCTATATTTGTCATATTACTTAACATGAAATACAATCAATTTGAAATGGTATACATATTCTTCTTAACAAACTTAACATCACACTTACTTGAAGGAGAGTGCTATTCATGAGTAAAACATCCAATCTTCGTCCCTGGGCCGTATGGAGTACCGCAGCTTTAACAGCATTGACCATCTCGTTGTCCCCCCTTGGAACCTACGCCGCGCACGCAGCTACGGTAGAGGTGAAAGGCACAACAGGTGCTGTTCAGACAGCAACTACTACTCCGGCTCGCAATACTTCCATTCCTGCAATACCAGACTCTTCCAAACAATCTGCACTTCCTAATGTATTGGTGATTGGAACTGGCGGAACGATTGCCGGTCAATCCGAGGATGCCACCAGCTTCCAGAATTACAAGGCAGGTACACTTCCCATTGGAGAGATGGTAGACGCCTTACCGGATAAACAGAAGATTGCCGATGTTAGCACGCTCCAATTCGGAAACTCAGGTTCAGGTTCCTATAGCATGACCGACCTCTATGACTTGTCGCAGACGGTAGACAAAGCTCTGGCAACGTATGACAGTGTTGTCGTTACCACGGGTACAGATACAATGGAAGAAATCGCTTATTTCCTCGATATGACTGTTCAGAGTGACAAACCTGTCGTGATCACAGGCTCCATGCGTCCATGGACCGTCATCGGTTCTGACGCTCAAGCCAATCTGTACAACGCCATCAAACTTGCAGGCAGTGGTCGTACCACTTCATTTGGCACAGTACTCATGTTGAATGATACAATCCAGCTTGCTCGTGGTGTAACCAAGACAAATGATTATCGGACAGATACGTTTGAAACGCCGATGCTCGGCGCTGTAGGATATATTGATGAAGAAAATATCCGAATCTACCGTGCTCCTGCACGTGCCTTGAAACCTGAAGGCACAGCAAAGCCCGTATTTGATCTAAGTAAAATCACAAAGGCAGATCTGGCCAAAGTAGAAATTGCGATCTCGTATCAAGAAGCTGGCGGCGGAGCCATTGAAGGATTCGTGAGCAGCGGTGCCAAAGGAATTGTGACTTCCGGTACCGGAGCTGGCGGTATCTCCAGAGCTATGGGACAAGCTCGTACCAAAGCCATTGAAGAAGGTGTCATCTTTGTGACCACCACTCGGACGGGTTCAGGAAGTGTGTACGGTGGCGGCAAAGGTATCATTGCAGGCGACAACCTGAGTCCACAACAAGCTCGTGTATTATTGATGCTGGGCTTGTCCTTCAGTGATGATTTTGACACCATCAAAAAATGGTTTGAAACGTACGGAACACCTGAAGTATAAATCGAACTACTACAACATCTGTAAATATAAAGAAAGAGACGATACTCCCTGTGATTCAAGGTGTGTCGTCTCTTCTTTTTGTTTTCAGAAAACTCCGTACAGAATCACGATCCCCTCACAAACACAAAAGCGTGAGATCGTGCTCCATCGGAGTTTTATCTTTAGGAAATTTTCCCTTTCACTTCACCCAGGCAAGTACCAGCCCATCGTAATCCGGCAACATGGTCGTCACCAGGCGCGGGTCACTTGCCATCTGTTCATTGAAACGACGAACAGCAAGCACGGCCGGGCCCTGCTTGTCCGGATTCAGTGTACGACCACGCAGGAAACAGTTATCACCAACAATAACAGCACCTGGCCGGGCCAGCTTAATGGCATAATCGAGATATACCGGATAATTCTCCTTATCTGCGTCAATAAAGAAGAAATCAAATGTGCGACCTTCCTGCTCCAATTGCTCCAGGCTGTCTGCCGCCGGGCCAATGCGGTACTCCACCTTTTCGCCAAAACCGCCTTCTTCCAGATGACCACGCGCCATTGCCGCATATTCCTCTTTCAGTTCCAGCGAAGTCAGGGTCCCATTCTCACGCAAACCGCGCACAATGCAGATCCCACTGTAACCGCCCAACACGCCGATTTCGAGGGCAGCTTCTGCTTTGGATGTCTTGGCGAGAAACGTGAGCAATCGTCCATACGCAGCCGCAACGGAAACTTCCGGCATACCGTTCGAACGGATGGCCTCTTTCACTTTCAGCAAAAGATCATCCTCTTGAAATAATTGATTTACATATTCATCAGGGGTCAGATTCACCACTAAAATCCTCCTTGGACACTTGGACTGCTTTCCATATGGATGCCAATGTTCTATAATAAATGTTTGTTATCAACACAGGCGGTTGACTGGTGCATCACCTCGAAAGAGGAATGCATACGTTCACCGCATTTCTCATTGTAAGTTTTTTCACGGAAAGCGGCAAGGCCGCACCGTTACTATACAGCAGAGAGAAGGATATCCTTCTCCAGCTTGAAATGGAGTTGAAATGAATCACATGGCTCAATTGCAATTGATTGCAACCTCGGCGATGGGACTCGAGGCTGTTGTTGCCCGGGAACTGAAGCAACTGGGGTATGAAGATGTTACGATCGACAACGGCCGGGTTTTCTTTACAGGAGATTATATTGATATATGCCGGTGTAATCTGTGGCTGAGAAGTTCGGATCGCGTATTGGTGAAAATGGGTGAATTCCCTGCCACGACTTTCGACGAATTGTTTGAAGGCACCAAAGCACTGCCTTGGGAAGAGTGGATTCCAGCCGACGGCGAATTCCCTGTAGAGGGTCGTTCTCAAAAATCCCAGTTAAGCAGTGTGCCTGCATCACAAGGGATCGTGAAAAAAGCAATCGTAGAGAAACTGAAGCTGACTTATGACACAGAGTGGTTCCCAGAGGATGGGTCTCGTTATGTGATTGAGGTCATTCTGCTGAACGATCGCGCCCTGCTTACTTTAGATACGACGGGACCAGGTCTGCATAAACGGGGTTATCGTAAACTCGTCACCGAAGCGCCACTCAAAGAAACACTTGCTGCAGCTCTTATTCAGCTCAGCCGCTGGAATGTATCTCGTCCATTCTATGATCCATGCTGTGGATCAGGCACAATGCTGATCGAAGCCGCTATGATCGGCTGGAACATTGCACCGGGACTTCGTCGGACCTTCAACTCCGAGGACTGGGCTGTTATTCCTGAAGAATTATGGGAACAGGCGCGCGAAGAAGCATTTGATGCTGTACGCGACGATGTCCCGTTACAGATTTCAGGTAGCGATATTGATCCGGAAGCAATTGAAGTGGCTATGGCAGCGATCAAAAGTGCTGGGTTCGCCAAAGATATTGAAGTCAGCGTCCTGCCCGCTCATCGCGCAAGACCGCAGGGTGAATATGGTGTCATCATTACCAATCCCCCATATGGTGAACGTTTGAGTGAAGAAAAAGAAGTTCAGAAGTTGCTCCGCTCATTAGGGCGCAGTTACCTCGACATGCCAACATGGTCCTTTTTTGCAATCACGTCGACCAAAGCTTTCGAAGAGTATTTCGGTCATAAGGCAGACAAACGTCGCAAGTTGTTCAACGGACGAATTGAAACCCAGTACTATCAGTATTTGGGCCCACTGCCCCCACGAAATAAAACACCACAATCTTCATAATTGTAACGAATCTAAAGTGCTCCTGCCATCCATGGCCGGGGCGCTTTTTTTGTGCCCTTTTCTGGTCATAAGAATTCACCGACTTCGGTCTTCGGCTGGACAAGATTCAATTCTCCCTGAGGCATAGTTGAAAACACATGAGGCCACGCTATAATGGATGGAGCCCTATTTTACACTCCGATTACAAAACAACAAAAGCAAGGGGGACATACATATGGTTGTCACTCGGCCTACGCGCAGTGCCATGCCACGCGGGCTTCTAAATCATCCATTAACGTTATATCTTATTTTTCTTGTGCTCATGCTGCTCAAACTCATGTGGCTCCATCACAATCTTCACGCTTATAACATTACGATGGGACTGCTGGATAAAGTCATTGCTATTGGATCTTTACTACTCTTGTCCTTCTGGACCTGGTTGCTGCCACGTAGAGGCATGATCTTGTCTCTCGCCGTACTTAACCTGCTGCTTACCGCACTAATCTACGCCGATATGGTGTATTATCGCTATTTCCAGGATTTCTTGACCATCCCGGTATTGTTGCAGGCGAGACAAGTTGACGCATTGGGTGACAGCATCGCTACACTGATCTACACAAGTGATCTCTGGTTCTTTGCCGACTGGCTTGTCGTCATTCCGTTCGCAGCTATCGTACTGTTCAGCAGACGTTACCGTTCGAAGCACTCCAGTACGTCTGTTACTGGTTACGGGAGTTATTCGTATAACGATGGCAAGGCACGGTTGCGCCGCCGTCTCACGGCTGGCAGCATCACCCTTGTGCTGGGACTCGGCCTCGCGGTTGGCCCGATTTATTTCTACAGCAAAACATGGGCCAAAGGCCTGTTCGATAACAACTGGTGGAATGTATCCATGTATAATGTGACCGGACTGCTCGCTTTTCACGGTTATGATCTGTACAACTTCGCCAAAGACCATATCGGCTCCGGGCCGCAGGCTGATCCCGCTGATGTTGAGCAAGCAAAAGCGTTCTTTGCTGAAAGGCAAGGAACTGCCCCGCAGAATGATGCCTTGTTTGGCAAATATAAAGACAGCAATGTCATCATTGTTCAGGGTGAGGCTTTTATGAACTTCATGATTGGCCAGAGCATTGGCGGTCAGGAGATCACACCGCATTTTAATGAACTGATGAAGGAAAGTCAGTATTATAGTCACTTTTACCACCAGACCGGTCAGGGCAGAACGTCAGATGCCGATTTTGGCGCAAATATTTCCCTGCATCCACTTCCGGTTGGATCAGCGTTTGTACGTTATGCAGACCATACGTATGACTCCCTTCCTTCCATCCTGAAGGATAACGGTTACAGCACCAACGTATTTCACGCTTATGAGAGTGGCTTCTGGAATCGGTATACAATGTATCAGAACATGAAGTACGACAAGTTTTATAGTAAAAATGATTTTGCACAGGATGACCCGCTTGGCTGGTCCCTGTCTGATGAATCCTTTTTCCGGCAATCCGTTGAGAAAATGAGTAGTGAGGTGACCGAACCATTTTATTCCTTCCTAATCACTCTTACCAGTCACCATCCGTATGCCTTGCCAAAAGAGAAGCAGCAACTGGATGTAGGCGAGTTCCAGGGAACCATGTTTGGTAACTATCTGCAGTCCGTTCATTACGTGGATTCGGCACTGGGTAAGATGGTCGAGGATCTGAAAAATCGGGGCTTATGGGAAAATACCATCTTTATGTTCTACGGGGATCACGACAACTCGATTAAGGAACAATCACAATACGAACAGTTCCTGGGACGTTCACTGAACGAACTGGATATGGCACAGATCATGAACGAGGTCCCCCTGCTCGTGCATTTACCGGACGGAGCAGCTGCCGGAACCATCAACGAACCTTCGGGACAACTGGACATCACGCCTTCCGTACTGCATTTGCTAGGCTTATCCGACCAGTCCTATTATCACATGGGTAACGACGTATATGACGGGTCTGGGCGTACGGTTGTGCTGCGTAATGGCACATTCTCGGATGGTTCTGTATTCTATATTCCATCGGATGATTATATCTATGAGAGCGGTGCTTGTTATGACCTGTCCACACGCGACAAAACGGACATCAATGCTTGCCGCCCCAGTCATGATGAAGCAACCAAACGATTGCATGTCTCGGACACGGTCATTACTTATGATTTGATTCAGCGCTTTCGAGAGGAAGACAGTGGAGCAGCAACATCGCAATGAACAATACCGTAATGACAAGCTAAACAAAAACACGAAATGAATTAAATTGGATTTGAAAAGGGGAACTTGCATTACATGACATCACACACTGAACCACTCAATATTGAACAGCAATTGTTCAATGCAGCCGCAAAATTTGTGAAGCAACGTTATCCTCAGGGATGGGGCGGCGCGGGTGCCGTCTATACCGAAGCTGGATCGCTGCTGATTAGTGTAGCTCCAGAGGTCATCAACGATGCGACGCATCTATGTATGGAAACAGGAGCTTATCTGGAAGCCCACAAATTGAACGAACGTGTCACCCACTCCCTCTGTATCGCTCGTGATGACGAGCATTCAGAATTCAAGGTCCTTACACCTTGCGGTGTATGCCAGGAACGATTATTTTACTGGGGCGAAGAAGTCAAAGCTGCCGTATACGATCCTTCTGGTAAACTGGCCTTCAAGAGACTGGATGAGATTCAACCTTACCATTGGTCCAAGGCATATCGGGATAAAAAGTAATCTCCTTGCGAATTATAGAAAGTGGCTTTATAATTGTAACCATATTAGTTTCAACTAAAAGGATGATGGAGGTTTTAATAAAATGAATATTGAGATATGGTCTGATTTTCTGTGCCCTTTCTGTTATATCGGCAAACGCCGCCTGGAGAATGTACTGGAACAGTTCCCACACCGTGATGAAGTGAAGCTGCAATTCAAAAGCTTCGAGCTTGATCCAAACGCTGCATTGAACCCAGGCAAAACCAATTCGGAATATTTGGCTGCCAAATATAATATGAGCGCGGAACAAGCCAAAGGTATGAATGCCCAGATGAATGCCAATGCTCGTACGGCAGGACTGGAATACAATATCGATGCCATGATCCCTACAAACTCCTTCTCAGCTCACCGCTTGACACACTGGGCAGATACACAAGGCAAAGCGCTTGAACTGAGTGAACGAATCTTCCAAGCTGTGTTTATTGAAGGTAAACACTCCGGCGACACTGAAGTGTTGGCTCAGTTAGCAGAAGAAGTCGGCTTGGATCGAGATGCAGCTACGGCAGTGCTGTCCAGTGATCAATTCACCGACAATGTCCGTGCTGACCAAGCAGAAGGCGAGCAACTTGGTATCCGCGGTGTACCGTTCTTTGTATTCGACCGCAAGTTCGCCGTATCGGGTGCTCAACCTGACGAGGTGTTCCTGGATGCCATTCAAAAAGCATGGGACGAGCGTTCCCCATTCACCATGGTTGAATCCAACACAACAGAAACAGACGGCAGTGGCATCTGCACAGATGACGGATGCGAAGTCCCGAAAAAAAATTAAGCCAATTCAAACACAAAAAGCAGCCGGATCAGGGATATTTCCCGATCCGGCTGCTTTTTTTTATATACTACACACCATTCTAGCTCATTGTATATTTTTGTGTTTGATGGACAGTTACTGTGGAGGGGACGGAATCGATTCTGAAGAAGCGAAGCGTGCGCCTTTGTATCCAAATTTTATCCTCTGAAAAGAGGAATTAAAAAAATTTGGAGACAACAGCGATCAAAAGAACGATTACGTAACCGGAACAACCACCAGTAGTTCATCAAACAATTATATTCAATTAGCGTCTACCCACTTAATCCCAAAACAGTTGATCCGGATGTGGACCCGTCCGCTTATCGGAATCCAGTGCATCAATCTGTCTCAACTCATCCGGTGTCAATTCAAAGTCAAAGATGTCCGCATTCTCACGAATACGCTCTGGGGTAACCGACTTCGGAATCGTCACAATCTGATTCTGAATGTCCCAGCGCAGAATGATCTGTGCTGGCGTTTTCCCATATTTCTGGGCCAGCGCTTTGAGGGTAGACTCTTGGTTCAGCTTACCTTTCATAATAGGACTCCATGCCTCCAGTTGAATTCCCTGCGCCCCGCAGAAATCCTGCAGTTCCTGCTGGATCAGACCCGGATGCAGCTCTACCTGATTAACCGCAGGCACCGTTCCGCCCTCATCTATAATATCTTGCAAATGGTGAACTTGAAAGTTACTCACACCAATCGCACGGATGCTTCCTTCGCTATATAGACGTTCGAATGCTCTCCACGTCTCCTTGTACTGGTCTCTGCCAGGCCAGTGAATTAAATAAAGATCAATCACATTCAGTCCAAGTGCCTTCTGACTGGCTTCAAATGCTCTCAACGTTGAATCAAATCCCTGATCCTCGTTCCAGAGCTTTGTCGTCACAAACAGTTCGTTACGGGCAACACCACTGCTTGCAATAGCTTGTCCCACTTCTTCTTCATTGCCATAGATGGACGCGGTATCAATACTGCGATATCCAACCTCCAAAGCGGTCTCAACCGCCTGTTGTACTTCCTTACCTTTTGCTTTATATGTTCCAAATCCTAGCCATGGCATCGTTACTCCGTTGTTCAGAATCGTACAATCTGTAATATGTTTTGTCATTCTGTACCTCCCGTATGGAATTTTGCCTGCTCTTGTTCTATTAACCTTCTCACAGAATTTTAAGCGACCATTCGACATACTGTCGGAGTAAACCCATGGACCCAGAGTCTTTGCAAAAGATATGAAAAACCCGCAAAGCATTGCTGCCCTGCGGGTTCTGATGTGACAGGAACGTTATAAATCCCCTTGACCGTGCTGACTCTGGATTGAATTCAATCTTCTCTTCTCCTCGATGAACATTTCCTCTGCCAACTCAACACCTTGCCCTCCGAGTGAAAGCTCTGCTTGTCGCATCGCCTGCTCCGTGTGTGCCAGACGTCGTTCCGCCTGTACAATGGTCTGTGCCGTCGGATGAGACATGGCCTGAGATACAGCATAATGAAGCTTGTTCACCGCATTTTGCGCCTGAGATACAGTGGTATCGGCTTGCAAACTGGAATCATAACGCTTCGGCATGAGTATTCCTCCTTGGGATTATCAGGTTCCTGTTACCCCTTTAGGATGGATAACACAAGCTTTCTTATTCTTCTTTTGTGTTTTTATCGTAACTTTAGTTGATTTGGCTACGTTTATTAGATAATCATGCCAAATCAGGAGGAATTCATTTGAAGAAAATAATATTGACACTCTGCATGTTGCCCTTGCTCATTTGGGTACAAGGCTGCGCTCCTGCAACATACGAGATAGAAGGATATACAGCGTCATCCATGAACCCAGACATCCCGGTTCCAACCAATTCAAAGCTCATTGAAAACATAGCTTATTCCGATGATCCCAATCTTAAAAAAGGGGCTAAGTATGAACTGAAACATATTGGGGGTGAACAAGGACTTTACCCGCCAATGGATTATTTTCAGAAGTTAGCGGATACAGGTTGGGTCGAATTGGAGGAAGAACGACTGGGGCATGTACATTTTCTGAAAAAGGATAATACGGTCATTGCTATTGAAATTCGAGAAGATACCTTCCAAATTACTGAAATGATAGAGGATGCCGCATTTTGAAGCAGCCACTCACTATTATCCAAACGCAAAAAAGGAGAGGCACATAGCCCCTCCTTGCGGATGTTTGAACTTTTCGTTCACTCACCTTGTTATATCCTACTACTTCACAAACTTTGCGACTTTGGCGAGCACTTCTTCTTCTGTCGGCGCACTGATATACCGACCATTAATAAAGACAAATGCACGTTTCGCGCAAGGACCGCAATAGGATTTGCACCCAATCTTGATCTCCGTGTCTGGAGCCATTTTCTGCAACTTGGGCACAATCGATTTCAGTCGGACATGATTACACTTTTCGCATACGCGGATATCGTTAGCCATGAGTTCCCCTTCTTCGCGCCCTTAGTGGTCGCCGTGATTACCCTGGGACGGATTCGTAATAACAAATCCCTCTTCCGGGAAGTAGAGGTAGTCAATTTTAACACCGTTTAACAAAGGCTGATCATTCGCGAGAATGACATCAATCTCTTTATCGGTAGATACAACTGTATCATTTTCTTTTGGTGTGTCGATATCCAGGCCGTAGTGAGCATGGTCACCATGTGCATGGGTGATGACAACGCGCAGTTTTTTTCCTTCGTTCTCCGGCTTGTCCAATTCAAGCTTCAATACTTTAGCAGCATTACGCGTAATTTTGCAGTTCATTCTCTTCATCTCCTATATTGTAATTGCAGATTTCAACAATTTCAGCATTCTTAAACTACAGCATCTATTGTAAAGAAAGTTACCGCTCTTCGCAATAACATTGATGCGAATTCAATGTCAATATGATCCATTGGGCCGCAAATTAAGAAGGTGCCCCCTCCTGAAGCACAGGATATTTACGTTCTGCCCGGCTTACAAACCAGTTCATCAGAATCAAAGTGACCCCGATATCATCGATGGGCATAAACGGCATTACGTCAGGAAGTACCCAGTACAACAGCGCTGGAATAATAAACAACAGCTTTTCTCCCAAAGGAATCTGCGGAGCCCGGAGCAGCCGGGGGAGCCTTTTGAAAACTTGTGTCCATCGTTTGAACGACAGTAGTCTTCTCCACTTCATTTGAATCCCTCCGTATAATTATATATGTCGCCGAAAAGGCACATCCATCATTACCCGTTCGAAAACCATTCAGAACGAATGACGTAACATGCCATTATAAAAAATAATAAAAACGGAACGTCGCTCATAGCGTCCGTTCCTGTTATACGAATGATCTACTGTTAAGTTTCACACCATCATAATTCAGGGTCTTGCCTCATTGTCCATTGGATAACAGTTCAGCCAGCAACATTCCCACTTCT
The DNA here is from genome assembly GCF_045040675.1 of Paenibacillus sp. FSL H8-0283. Taxonomy (NCBI): domain Bacteria; kingdom Bacillati; phylum Bacillota; class Bacilli; order Caryophanales; family Paenibacillaceae; genus Paenibacillus; species Paenibacillus sp. FSL H8-0283. The sequence goes on along the minus strand of NZ_CP150295.1, from coordinate 2,274,808 downwards.
ATACAAATATCATCAAACTGTTCTACGGGAAGCGGATTAACACCCAATCCAACTTCTACCGTGAAGCCCGGTCTACCGAAATCTTGAATAAACCAGTCCTTGTATCCGGCATCACTGCCACCGAGCTTCACCGCCTTGTAGCCGGAAGCTTTGGCGAGTCTACGCGACAGCGGTCCACTCTCCCTGGGTTCCAGGTCACGGTAGTTCCAATAGATCTCCTGTCCCTGACTATGCAGGGATACAACCGCATCAAATGTATGTTGCTGCGTCCACTGCGCAAGCGCCTGTGCCTCCGGTTCTGTCAATGGCGCTGTCCCCGCATAATCCCTGGGGCCCGGTGAGGTTATACCTCTTCTCGCTGCCTCTTCATCCCAATGGGCTGGAAATTGATCATTCAGATCCACCCCTCTGATGTTGGCCTTCCAATGGGTGAAATGTGATCTGTCGGCATTCCAGGCCAACAACTGCTGTGCATGTGGATGCTGATTGACCACACCTTCCTGAACCAGTTCGACCCCGTCCGGATTAACCATCGGCACGGCCCAGAGTGTCGTCTCTTGCATCCAGCGTTCTGTCTGGTATTGATGCCATGCCCTATGCGCACCATACGCCTCGGCATACTCTTCAATAAACTTCATCAGAACTGCTGTTGTCAACCACTCATTCGCATGAACGGAAGCGTTAACATGGATATGTCTCGCCCCTTGCCCAATACGCAAATAAGGCAGCGACTTGCCCATGACACTTGTTCCGATTGAACCCGTTTCAATAAACGGGTATTGATTCTCCAGCTTGTCTATATCCCTGATTAATTCTCGATAACCATACTCTCCCTGAATCTTTACAATAGTTTTTCCATTCGAAGCCGGAATATGAATACAGCGACCAACCCAGTCGGTTATATTGGTAATTTCAGGATTGGCCTGGCGCAACAACTCTTCGTCCAGACCAAATCTCCCTGCAATCTCCCCTACACTTTCTCCAGGCGGTACAGCGTATCTGCGATCTGTCCCGGGGACAATACGCAGCATCTGACCTGCCAGCAAGTATGGCTGGGAAGCCACTTCCGGGTTTAGTGCAGCAAGTAACTCTTTGGTCATATGGTGTGCTGACGCAATTCGCGGCAATGTATCTCCCCGCTGAACGATAATCCACTGCAGATCCATGTTGTTCTCCTTTCCACAGGAAAAGACAGGTCTCCTGTCCAGTTCTGACCAATTTCGTGTCTGTAACATATGTATGCAGGTCAGGTTGTCCGTCATGTGACAAGAATCATGTTTATCTCCGGTTAATGCATAATGACGACAAAAAATCCCGGAACTTCACAGTTCCGGGATAGTCCACAACCAAATTACATTAATTAAAAGTCTTATTCATGCATAATTTGAGTATAACTATGATAATTGCGTAACTTGCCAGACAACAGGGGTCTTGGAGATCTGCTCCCCCAACCATCGACGGGTGATATTCTGGAACATTCTCGGGTCACCCGTGCAGAAAAATTGATGCACCGGAGTCTCATCCCCACTGGCCAGCTTTCGTTTATCATATAAAATCGTACTGATTTCACGTGCCGTTTCATCTGCTGAACTGATTAACTTCACTTCCTGTCCCATAACTTCCTGAATCGTGTCCATGAGAAAGGGATAATGCGTACAACCCAGAATAAGACAATCAATTGGCTGTTGTTTGATCTCGCCCAATGATTGTTCCACCGTATGTGTCGTGTGCTCGGAACGAAATTCACCTTGTTCCACCAACGGCACCAGCGCCGGACAAGCCTGACTGACCACATCAATATAGGGGGACAACTGCTTGAGTGCCGATGTATAAGCCCCACTACCTATGGTACCTGTGGTACCAATCACACCAATACGTCCTGTACGTGTCGCTGTGATTGCGGCCCGCGCACCTGGATGTATAACACCAATGACAGGCATATTCACCTTGCCACGGATATACTCCAACGCGGCTGCTGTTGCTGTGTTACAGGCGATAACGATAACCTTCGGATCGAATTGGATCAAGAAATCAACGATTTGTTCCGTAAATTGTTTTACTTGTTCGGACGAACGGGGTCCGTACGGTGTCCGGGCAGTATCCCCAAAATAAATGATCTTTTCCCGCGGGAGCTGACGCATCACTTCCTTGGCGACGGTCAATCCCCCCACACCGGAGTCTAATATAGCGATTGCTTGCTGCACGAACACACCGCTTCCTTCTTCATTGAATTGGTTCTCAAAACGATTGTTTCTCAGAGCTTTCTTCCTACCGTATGAACATTCCGGCAAAAAGGTACCTACATCTTACCCGATTTCATCGCAGGGTTCAAATTAAATCCACGCGCTACGTCATCTATGTGTGGACACGCAACAAAGCAGGCTCTCCTCTAATTTAGAGGAAAGCCTGCTTATCAAGCTTTGCTTAGTTGTCGTCCTTGGACTCATCCGCAGGAAGCTTCGCTACGATGTCAATTCCGGGTTCATCCACTGTTTTATCGATATCATTATCCACAATGGCTGCCGATATGCGAATTTCTTTCCCTTCAGCGCAATTGCGCCAGGATTGAATATCCTGAATCACGACATCTGCGGTCTCTTTAACTTTGGATACGATCTGTGAACTTTGTTCTCCCACGATACCAGCCAGTTCCTGACCTTTCTCCGATACCTGACGAGCACCTTCTGTAATATCCTGACGAAGTTCACGGCCCGATTTTGGTGCCAGCAATAATGCCGTTACTGAACCAACCACGGAGCCAATAAGAGCTCCCCACAACAAACTTTTGTTAGAATCCTTCACGTCACATCTCTCCCTTTACTATTGTTTAAGTACCGGACTAGAAGCAACGGTCTGTCGCTCAGCCATCCGGGCGAATGCCTACTCTGTTGATGCATTATAAGCAGCACAGGCTTGACTTGACACTCCAGATGTTAAAAATAATCTGAACGCCCTTTTTGAATGGATGCAAATGACTTGGCTTAAACTCAGTTCTGACGAGCCGGCTCGAGATCAGCCGCGGCATGCTCATCCCCCGGGTCCAAATCAATGACATATCGTCCAGGTGCAATCAATGCCGCCTGATGTTCACAACGCCAGCGACGTCCACCTGAAGAACCCAGCGTCTGTCCATCTTGCAGAACATCCCCCTGATCAAATATGTAATACGCTGCACCCAGTAAGGTCTGAGCCACCGTATCGGGATCAAGACCGACGAAGTGACACTGGACATCAGGTACACCCAGCGCAGATAATCCCACGGTATCCATGACCAACCCGCGCTGTTCCTCTGTACCTCCGGCTTGATACATTCGAACATTCATGGCTGCATACAGATGTTCCTCACGTTCCTGAGCTTGCGTATATGCTTCCGGTTCAACCAGCTTATCACTGCCATACCAATACAGCGCGTCACAGGTCACACTCTCCATGATTGCCAGTACAGTCTTCTGAAACAGCTCCAGGCGCTGTTTACGAGGCATGGCAGCCGTGAACATATCATGTATCCGAATGGAGTAACGCGCAGCTTCCACAGCTTGTCCTGCATCCGGCCAATGCCATGCTTGTTGCAGAGCACCGCCAAAGCGAGCACGATCTGCGATTTCATTCACAGGAAGCATACAAGTCTGAGCAGGGATATCCCCTTCCTGGAAGGATACCTTGTGGTCCAGATGATAGAAGACAAGCATCTCATGCTTTTGCCCTCCGCTCTCTTGTTTCACATCCAGTCGGACTTGTCCTGTATGACGGATCATAGCTTCCTGCAAACGCAGGCGATCCACCTCTGGACGTTCCCGGAACAAAAGTTCAACCATATACACCGGATGGAATCCGGAAGGTGTTTCATTTGTTTCGTTACTTTCAGTATTTACTTCATTGAATTCTTTTGATTCATTTGTCATGCGATTTCCCTCATTCCTTACGCTGTCCCTCGGCTTGTGCCGTATTGAAAGGACCAAGTTCTTTTTCCACGTAGGCGCTAACCTGAGTAGTAAAATGTTCAAGTATACTCGGCAACTCTACGCTAAGTGGATGGAGCTCAGACCGCTCCCAAGTGTAATAATCCTGCACCAGTGGCTTGCGTAACGTGACAAGCTGACGCAATATCTCATAGGTCGGATTATCAAAAACCTTTTCTTCATAATTAATCTGAATAATATCATCATAGCTGCTTGCATCTCTCATGATGAAGCCGTCGATCAGATAACTTCCCACATCGGTAACAATCTCGATCGCCAGGTGAAGACAACGTTCCTGTACCATACCCAGCATGAGACTGCCATCCCAAGCTTCTGCTGCCCCGCGAAGCCCTTCAGCTACTTCCGGTACAGTAGCAAGCCGGCGGGCAATCTGTTCTCTGTTCACATAATACATTCGTTCACTTCCCGTTCAGTGAGTTATCGGTTCCGTTTCCCTCTTCGCTTAAGCCAGAATATCATCACAGGACATGCGATTAGAAACACAACAAAAATATATAGAAATTCCATAACGTCTCTTAAATCGCTCATGCAGAGTCCCCTTTATCTCAACGTAGTTTGAATGATAGATCAGATTTCGTAGTCCACTGCAATTGACTGTTCTCTGACTTCGTTCATGTACTTGATAACTTCCTGATGAAGCGGGTGTACCTGATACGCCTGGAGATCCTCCAGTGATGCAAACTCTGCTGTGAGTGAAATGTCGAACGATCTCTCCGAGCGAAGCACATCAATCCCGATTTCAAGTGAAACCAGGACATCAATTTTACCTTCCAGATTGCGAAGCACCTGAGCTGCAGCTTCAATACTTTCTGCTGAGCGATCTTTCATTTTGAACAGGACAATATGTTTTATCATCTGGGCAAACACCTCGTTTAATATAATAGTAGAAATGAATGAATTTTCATGTATCCAAAATATATCATAACGTTCTCTATTACGAAAGGATACTTGGAAACGTTCTCTTGATTAAGAAAAACTAATCCGAACCGTTTCCTTTCGATTCGGATTTCTTTTGCGATCCATCCTCCGTCTGTTTCGCGGAGTCATCCTGCAAAGTTTGTCCTGTTTCAGCCTGCTGTTTGATGTCGTCCGGGGTTTGCTGCGGTTTGGACCATTCACGATTCGTCAGATACTCCTGATCCTCCTGTTTCTTCAACACTGCAATGGCCTGTCTGAGCTTTGCAGGCAATGGAAGACCGATTTTGGCATAATTCTCTGTAATCGAAATGAGTTCATTCACCAGATAGAAATAAATAGCTCCGCCTTTGATAAAATCGGTTCCCATGATCAGATCAATTCGATGAGCAAGCAAAACAACCGTCAGCATGAGCCCTTTGCGAGCAATCCCCCAGAATCCAATATTGCTATTCAAGCCGGTACCTGTTCTTACCGCCGCTGCCAAACCTGTTATATAATCCACAGCCATCGCGACCGCGAGCAGGCTCAGCAATTGATCCCATCCGCCAAAAGCAAACGTAACAAATGCTCCCGAGATGACAGCAAAGGTATTCACAGATAGATGCACGTTCCTCACCTCTCCTTTACACTTGAGTATCATACAATATATGTAAAAGTAAGAGATTTGACAGGTCACATGTCATGCTGAACATGCGGATTTATCATTTCAGATTTGTGCACATCCTCTTCGCAACAGGGGAATGAAAATCACATGCTTTTGGGGAATTCAGGGAAATAAACCGCATCATATCAACAAAAAACAGATAAAAGTTCTTTAGACCTAGTAATAAGTAATTGGAACTATATTATTTTTATTCCTGTACATTTTCTTCCCTCATTTTTAGTGAAACATTGTAATCTAGGAATATACTAGGATGTGAATTGCGCATGGTCTAGTTCGTAGTTCCCTCTTTATCGTGAATTGACGCATTGACGCATTTGTAACCGGTAATCCCGGCACTTGAAAGTACCCCGTTGTTTATTGTAGTATTTGGTTAAAAAAAATCGGAGGAAATATGCCTAATCAACCAGAACAACATTCCATCCAGGCGTGGTCTCTGATCAACCGTAAATACTTGGGAAAAGGCGTCCGTGTTAAACGATTCCGAAAACCGACACGCTGTCAAATCCGCAATCGTGTTCTTCTTGCCGTGCTGATGGCCAATGATATCAAGTTGTCCCAGCTTGCTGAAGACCTCTCCATCTCTTCACGCAGTGTCAGTGCGTGGGTATATGAAGGACGGATACCCGGCAGTACCAATTTGGACAAGACTTGCCAATTACTCGGCTACCCGCGTCATATTCTCTTCAATGAAGAAGTTGTGCGTAATAGCCCTGTCATATGTCAACCCGAGTCATCTCGCTTCATGAAGCGTACGGTGACCCGTTCTCCGGTTAGTAACCGTATTTTGACAGGCTTGTGTATGGTCCATGATCTGTCGGTGACAGATGTCAGCCACTGGATCGGGGTTCATCCCGGCACTTTCCGCAAATGGCTGCATCAGGGAACACTGCCTTCTGCTGCATTTCAGGAACAAGCGGAGCAATTTTTCCGTATCCCGAAAACTATTTTGTTCGCAGATGTCATCTTGAAAGATCGTCGCAACAACTAAATAAGCGAACAGCCAAAGGCTCTGATCTCCCCATAGGGAGGCCAGAGCCTTTTTTAAAATAAAATGCATGCCTTCTCTCTCGGACTTGAAGCACTGTTCTGGCTATTCCATCAGAAATGTCAGATAACCTACCCTTTTTCGTCTTTTGCTCCCAAGGAGAGCCATCACAGCCCGCTACAAGTGAAGTTAATGCATTTCATCATGATCATTCTCTCTAAAAGGTCATCCTAATCTCGTGTTTAACACTTCATTAATATATCTCAATCCGGTATATCGAGGACGAAGCGTATGCGCTGTGTTGAATGCATGTTCCACCATCTCCGGGGTTACACCGAGTTGCTCAGTAGTCACAGGGCCACCTACTTGTTCCAACCATGCGATGAGCTGAGAAGCCTCCGGCAATTGATCATATATCCCAAACACCGGTTCACCCGATGTCTGTGCAAGTTCTTTATATTTCACCGTAAGCAATGCACAAGCTACGCCAACTTTGGCACCATGCAGAACCGTCCTTTCTCCCGCTTGCATCAGATCCATCTCCAAAATATGGGACAGATGATGCTCACCTCCGGATGCCGAACGGGAATGGTCAATGATCAGCATGGAGATACCGGAAACAATTAAGGCGTCCATTAATACAGCTACTCCCTCTGCTCGCCCCTCCGCAATCGCTTGTACATGATCTATGCAGGTATTCAGCGCTTCTTCTGTCATCCGATAAGCAACCGGACAGAACGGTTCCCCGCCCAGATCACGAGAAACAATCCAATCTGCAAGGGAAGTATATTTGCCAAGCATATCTCCGAATCCGGCAGCCGTCATCACTTGGGGAGCTTGCTCCAGGATATTCATATCGGCAAAAATGGCTTCAGGCGGAACAGCCTGAAATGTCTGTTTGATTCCGCTTACAATTAAGGGTGCACCAGCAGAGGTAAAGCCATCTACTGAAGCCGCTGTCGGTATCGACAGAAAGGGCTTATTCATTTTGGAACAAACAAATCTCACCAGATCATGAATGGTACCTGAACCCACCGCAATTACAGCCTGACTTTCGAGTCTCACACCCAACATAACCTGCACAATAGCTGCTTCATCCGCAATGATATCCCCCGTGCGATTCTCCGGTAGAGCGATCTCATCCACATGCATTCCCGCTTCGCGAATACTACTCAGCACATCAGATCCGGCGGCCCGAAACGTATGTCGATCATAAACAACCGTCACTTGACGATATCCTTGCTCAGACAAATAACCCGGTAACCTCTGAATGGCCCCAGCTTCCAGATGTATCAGCATATCCACCACTCGGTGTTGATGACCGCAAGCACACTGTTGTGCTTCCTCATTCCATGCTGCAATTCGTTCGTTCATATTCATTCGCTCTTACCCTCCCATATGAGATATCATGCATAATTAACGGGTTAAAACCACAAGATAAAAAAGGAAATAAAATGTGATGATTTTCCTGATCACACTTTACTGCCTGTACCCAATATTTGCAAATCCATATCTCACATTTCCAAGTAGGTGAAGCAATGAAATTAACGAAAGAATTAGGAATTTCGCTCGGATTTCTCGCTGGAACCACTTTTGGCAGCGGTATCGCTTTTTTGTTTCGTCTCCAGTCGGTTGAAGTGGTTGCCAGTGTAACGCTATTTGGTATTGCAGGAGCCATTGCCGGGATCATCACGGCAGTCATTCTGCGCCAGCGGCAACATTAGCATTAGCATGCTGGTAGCAAAATGTAGGCTTCACACGAATGATCCACAAAACAAAAAAAGGTTCGTGAATTGCCCTAGAGCAACTCACGAACCTTTTTTTGTTAGATGCGGTCGAGAGGACTCGAACCTCCACGGGGGTTAGCCCACACGGACCTGAACCGTGCGCGTCTGCCAATTCCGCCACGACCGCATAATATGTATCTCCTCATCCATCGATGAAAAGCGTTCCGGTGAAACAATTCCTTGTTTTACCGTAATTCAGAGTATACATGCTCCAAAATAAAAATGCAACTTCTTTTTTTATTCATTCACGAAAAGGACATATGTCCTTTTTTCTCAACTTCAAACACCCTATCGTAGCATTAAACAACAAATATACCATCCATAAGAATGCAAAAATGAAGGAGAGATCCACCTTGAAAACAACCCATCTGTGCTTTATCGGTGCCGGGTTTCATGCATCCACGAATATTTACCCTTCTGTTGTTGAAGCCGGAGCGCAGATCCAGGCCATTGCCACACGCAGTATGGAACGCTCTGAAGCAACTCTGCTGCGATTTGGCAGCAACGGACAAGCGTATGACAATGCTCAGCTTATGTTGCAGCAGGAACTCTGTGACGGAGTCGTTGTGGTCGCCCAGCCTGTTGATCAGACCGCTCTTGTTCTCGAATGCATTCGGGCTGGCAAGAATGTATACGTGGATAAGCCGCTCGGATGGAACGCAGCGGAAGCCGCCACTGTAGCAGAAGCTGCCGAGCAGGCTGGCGTCGTTGTCATGGTCGGTTTTATGAAACGTTATGCCCCCATATACATGAAGCTGAAGGAGCTAATTGATAGTGGTTCGCTAGGTAAGGTACGTTCATTCCAGATGAAATTTGCTGTAGACAGTACCCCATTTTGCAAGGATGAGGAACAGTTCATGAAGCTCGCTGCCATTCATATGGTCGATCTGATGCGTTACTTATTCGGAGAAGCAATACGAGTTACAGGCACAACCGTGAAGGACGGGGAACACATTAATCAAAGTATTTCCCTTGTATTTGAGAATAGCGTAGTAGGTAGCGCTTATTTTACCGGCATGAGTGCTTGGTCACGGGAAAGTGAAAGTGTACTCGTCACCTTTGACAACGGATTTGCGTCAGCTGAAGAGATCAACACACTTACTGTTCATCAATCCCGAAGCTCGACCAGCCTTCCTTGGAAATCTCTCGAGGAGCAAGATACTGTATTTACACCTTCCGGATCTCCCATGTCCGGAGCTTATCGGGACCTTTATCTACGCGGGTTTGTTGGTGAAATGGCGCACTTCATCGCGTGTTGCCAGAATCAGACTGTCCCACATTCCAGCGCCAGGGATAATATTGCAACGATGGCTCTATGTGACTCCATTCTATCGTCACTGAAGTAGCGTATATACGCTCATCATCATATTTTATACATCCAGCGAAGAGCCTGAAACCCGGGCTCTTTTTTTATCTTATAGACATCAACACATCTGCCTTCGACTATAATTAGGGTTTATAATCTGCATCATAAGTGATATGCTCTTTCATGAACTATACGTACGTTATGTAATATAACCACCCAAATAGATACTATAGAAAATCACCGTAAAGTGGAGGTGTACTTATAATGAAAAAGGACGCGACCAAGCTATGTCCCGCGCCATACGGCTGTTCCGTGGAAGTTACCCTCAGTGTGATCGGAGGCAAATGGAAAGGTGCCATTTTGTATCATTTATTCTCTGGTCCTTTGAGATTTAACGAGATCCGAAAATTGTTTCCTGACATTACCCAGCGTATGCTCACCCTGCAACTTCGAGAGTTGGAAGGTAGCGGAATTGTTCATCGTGAAATATACCCCCAGATCCCACCTAAAGTGGAGTATTCCCTCACACCATTCGGTGAAACGTTAAGGCCGATTATCTTCAGCATGCGAGATTGGGGAGAAACGTATACAAATGAGGTTCTGGCCAGATCCTCACAAGAGGTATAGTACACAAAAGAAGCTGTCCCTGGTTTTTAGGGAACAGCTTCTTTGCTCACTTATTTAATAACCGATTGGATCGTAACCGTACGGTTACGTCCCTCTTCCTTCGCTTGATACAGTGCATTATCCGCCAAGTGAAACAGTTCTGTGGATGTTGTGGAGTGCTTCGGATATTCAGCAATTCCAGCCGAGATGGTCACGGAACGATCTATAGGCAATACGCTTTCTTCGACCGTTATTCGGATACGTTCAGCAATCTCAAAAGCGACGTTAGACTCGGAATTTCTTAACAAGACTACAAATTCCTCTCCACCAAACCTGGCGCAGACATCTTCTGGTCGAACAGACAATTGAATGATATTGGCAATGTGTTTTAATACTTCATCCCCAGCATGATGCCCGAATGTATCATTAATGGACTTGAAGCGGTCGATATCCAGAACAATAATGGAGAATGGCGCCTCATCCTGAATCCATTCCTGAATGACTTCTTCGAAGGTTCTGCGATTGTTCATGCCTGTTAAAACATCGGTTCTGGCATCATAGACAAGCTGGTTTGTCTGTTTCCTAAAGTTCGCCAATGCGCCAACAACTGCTCTTGTTAGAAGGTCTGCCTCTCTATTCCAGTGAGGTTTCATCACAGGCAGATCCACTTGTCCCTTATCGACCTGATTCACCAAATCAGCCAGCATAGCAAAAGGACTGGCCAGCTTGCGTGCCACCCGAACCACAATAAGGGTCAGGATCAGGAAAGGCACTGAGGTGTACAGCAACAACATACGGATATGATGATTCAACTGATCGTACACCGTTTGGGTTGGAGACACGATTACGACGCCCCAATCTGTTGATGGAACTTTGTAATAACCTGCAAGCGAATCCACACCTGCCAGGTTTTTGTATTGTTCTTTACCGTGCTTGTTTACTAGCAGCTTTTGCACCACTTCATTTTTACTGACATTTTCACCAATTCGGTTGGTGTTTGGGTGAAATAACAAAGTGCCCTTCTTATCCACAATAAAAAAGTAGGACCCATTACTTGTCTTGAGCTGACTGCCAAAAGACAGACTCAATATATTATTTTCCTGCAAAAAGATATTTCCACCAATCGTTCCTTGGTACTCCCCTGCCGAATCAAAGATCGGTTCACTGACAAATACAATTCTGCGTTTGGTTCTGGGTGTCTGGTACGCTTCGGAGATATACGAAGCCCTCAATTTAACCGCTTCTTTTGCTGCATTGGAACTAACATGGTGACCTACACTAGCCTGTGAGTACGGTGAGGTAGACCTGATTACTCCCGCTTTATCTACCAAAGAAACGGAATTGAAAAAATTACTGCTATTGCGAACCAAATCCAATGTGGAATTCAACTCTTTTGTATTGGAGTGATCCATATCCGGGAAATATGTGGCTGCATATTTCAAGCTCTCCTGCATGGAATAAAAAAGCGAATCCAGCGTTTGGCTCATTTGCACAGCGCTTGCATAGTTTAGGGACAGGGTGTTATCAATGAGTGACTGTTTCTGAGATGTATAAGATGAGATGACCATGAGGGTCAATGTCATTAAAACTGAAATAGTGACCAACCCGCCGAGTAAAGCCGTGAGGCTGATCTTCTTGATGTTTTTTATTTTTCTTCGTAATCTTCTAGATCTCTTGATCTGTGCAATCATCGTTTACTTCCCCCGGATTTTCATGAAAAAGCATATTCCTTCTATCTTATACGAAAGTTGTTAAGATCAAATAAAGAGACTGAGAAATCTTAACAATTACATCGTAAGATTGACGATTTAATGACATTTTACTTTCCCTGGAAGAATCACTGTTCAGGATCGCCCTAATCGACAATGATATATCCTTCTTCTGGCTCTTGTTCAACAAACCCTGCCATCTGACGAACCTGAAATTCGATCGGGTGATGACTACCCATTAAAATGCGATTTTGAACTTCATCCGCTGTTTCTGTAGGTAATGCGAATGCACGTGTATAGGCAAACTCTGCCTGAAGTGTCGTATAGATCGCATTGACAAGCCGATCATTGCCCGCACGCCCGAACACATTAAGGATCACAGCTCCGTCCGAGTCCAGCTTGTCCTTGACCATGGCAAAAAAATCACTGGATATAAACTGCTCGGGTGTACCCGTTGCCGTAAAGGCATCAATAATAATATAATCATATGTCGCAGCAGGTTCCTGACCTAATATTTCACGACCATCCCCAATGAGCACAGGGCTTCCCTCATATCCAAAAAAGGTCCGGCTCAACTCCACGACCTCTGCGTCAAGCTCAGCCACTTTTACCTGACGATCAGACAAGTAGGTTGGCAATGTGCCAATACCATGTCCCACCACAAATACGGTATCAAACTCAGGATCATTCCGTTCCATTAGATGCACCATCGCTCTCGGATACTCCAACACCATCCGGTTAGGCTCATCCAGATCCATGGCTCCCTGCACAGCTGCGTTGGAGAATTCTAATACACGAAACTGGCCCTTCTCTCCATAAAGCTTTTTGGTATCATATACCGTCAGCTCATGCTGTTCACTTTTATTCCGATACAGAACTCTCACTAACCGTTCTCCCTTCAATCTATTGCACACATTCGACATATACCTTCATTCTATTACACGGGATGACAACATACCACCCTATACTTTAAAGATCATAGTACAACAAAAAACCGTTCCGACTCATTCGGAAACGGCCTTTTGATGAACCATTTAACACTTCTAAGACCCTATGGCCTCATGCAGAGCCTGGACATATGCTACACCCAGATTAGAGAGAGAAGTGCTCTTGTGGCTTATCCACCCTACATTAATGGATTCCTCACATTCCAGCGGTACAGGAATGATCTCGTCTCCGTTCAGATCAGCGCTAAGTACACCTGTAGAGATCGTATAACCATTCAGACCAATCAACAGGTTAAACAATGTTGCGCGGTCATTGACCTGTATGCTTTTGGGGTGAGATAACGTACTTAGGATCTCTTCGGAAAAGTGAAAGGAATTGTACTCTCCCTGATCAAATGACAAGTACGGATAATCTTGCAGTTGCTCGATTGCAACCGACTCTTGTTTCGCCAGCGGGTTCTTCACACTGATAAAGATATGGGGCTTGGCTGTAAACAAACTCGTGAAAACCAATCCCGCATCTTTTAACAATTTGTTAATCACCTTGGCATTGAACTCATTCAAATACAGAATGCCAATTTCACTACGCAGGCTTTTCACGTCCTGAATAATCTCGTAGGTCTTTGTCTCCCGAAGCGCCAACTCGTATTCATCCTGACCATACTGCTGTACCAGACGAACAAAGGCATTCACTGCAAACGCATAATGCTGCGTCGATACAGAGAAGTGCTGCGGGGATGGCTTGGCGTTCAGATAACGATTCTCCAGCAATTCAGCTTGTTCTACCACCTGACGTGCATAACTCAGAAACTCAACGCCTTCTTTAGACAGAGATATTCCCTTATTGGTACGTTCAAAAATAGTAATTCGCAACTCCTGCTCCAGATCCCGAATGGCATTCGAAAGGCTGGGTTGCGAGATAAACAACCTTTTGGCTGCTTCATTCATGGAACCGCGCGTGGCAACTTCGATCACATATTTTAGTTGTTGTAATGTCACTGCACTATTCCTCTTTTCGTATCAATTGAATCTATTATATACCAAAAGAGGATCCGAACTTAAGCCATGCTTGCTGTCGGTCTAACTACAATCTCATTTACGTCCACCTCTGCCGGCTGGCTAATGGCATACAAGATACTTTGCGCAATTGCCGAGGCGGGAATCGATATGCGCCGATACTCTTTCATGAGATCACGTGCTTCTTCATCAGAAATCGTATCCGCGAGTTCCGATTCCGTCACGCCCGGTGATACAAGGGTTACACGGATATCTCCGCCTACTTCCTGTCGCAACCCCTCCGAAATGGCGCGGACCGCGTATTTGGTTGCACAATACACCGCTGCCGTTGGTGACACAGCATAGGCTCCAATAGAGGCGATATTAATAAACTGGCCGAAACCCTGCTTTTTCATGACGGGCAGTCCAGCCGCAATGCCATGCAGAACACCACGAATGTTAACATCTATCATGCGATTCCACTCATCTACTTTTAACGATTCAAGGGGAGATAGCGGCATAACTCCAGCGTTATTTAAAATAACATCGATACGTCCATAGCGAGTTTGAGCGTGGTCAACGATGGTTTGCATCTCTTCCAATCTGGTAACATCCAGTGAATGATACTCCACCGATCCGCCCTCCAAACGAATGGCGGAGGCCAATGCCTCCAAACGTTCCTTACGTCTAGCTCCAATAACTACATGTGCTCCATGCTGTGCAAGCAATCGAGCTGTTGACTCACCAATTCCACTACTCGCACCGGTAATGACAACAACTTTCCCTTTTACATTGGACATATTAAATCGCTCCTTATTTGGTTGTTATTGTACATTTTCTCGATACAAAACCATGCCTGCATGGTACAAAACGCCGTCCCTGAAGTCTCCATCCGCTGTAAATCCCGTATCATCCACGTATTCTATATGTTTCCCACATACGGGTGTTTTGGTTCTTGTTGGTCGCCCATTGAACTGAGCTCCATTGTCTCTCACTCCTCTCTGCTTCAAAAAGATTCCATTGCTTATCTCCATTATGTAGAGGATCAGTCGTTGTACGATAGAAAAATCCCGCAATATTCTTGCCTATTCCTCCAGAGCATTTTAAAATAATAGTAATCGTGGTTTACAAGGGGGGCTGCAATTCATGCTTATCAAAACAAATGAAACGGATACGAGCATCACGGAGCAGCAGCAACAATTGGCTCAACTTATTGAGCATTTCACCCCAAGTGACGGGATACATCCAACAGCAATTCCATCCCTTGCCTTAATCCGTGCCTCCGAGATCTCACAACCCATATATTCCGTTTATCAGCCTTCCCTCTGCATTGTCGCCCAAGGTTCCAAATTAGTTATACTCGGCCGCGAGAGCTACACCTACGACCTGTCACAATATTTGGTAGCTTCCGTAAACTTGCCTATTTCAGGGCAGGTTATAAAGGCTACAACCGAACATCCCTATCTATGTATTCGACTGGATTTTGATTCAGGGCAGATTTTCGATCTGATTCAGGATACGCCTTCTGCACAACCCAAACCTGACCATACAACACAAAGAGGATTGTTTGTTAGCTCAACCAAACCTTCCCTTCTTGAAGCCGTGATCCGATTGGTTCGGCTGCTGGATACACCTGAAGACATTCCTGTCCTTGCCCCTCTGTTTATCCGCGAAATTCTATATCGTATTATCCAGGATGAACATGGACATTCCATCAAGCAGTTTGCTATTCAGGACAGTCATGCACAACACATCGCCGAGGTGATCGAAGTCATCCAATCTGATTACGCTAAGCCACTTCGGATTGAACAACTTGCTGCCATGATCAACATGAGTTCTTCCTCATTACATCATCATTTCAAAGCGATTACTGCCATGAGCCCTTTGCAATTCCAGAAACAAATTCGATTGCATGAAGCCCGGCGAATGCTGCTAGCAGGTTCAACCGATGCCGCCGACGCTGCGTTCCAGGTTGGCTATGAAAGTCCGTCTCAATTCAGCCGGGAGTATGCACGCATGTATGGTCTCCCTCCCAAAAGCGATATCAAACGACTTCGTCTTACACTCGATATTAAAAACTAGAAACAACAAAAAGACCCGCGTCATCATGACGTGGGTTTTCGGATTCATATAGGCAGCAGTGCCATCAAGAGAATAGGTTCTGTTTTTCAAAAACAGACATCTGGTTCTCCCCGGTAATAGGACATTCATCAGGATACATACTTCGTTTCTCCAACTTCTCGTCGATAAAATCAACCACCTGCTGTAGCGAAGCAATCTGTGCTTCAACTTTCTTCCGGTGATTCACCAGCATCTCCCATTCATCCGGGAAATCTGAGAGATCGGAATCCATGGACATTTGTAAATAAGGCTTCATTTCCTCCAGAGACATTCCTGTTTTTTTCAGGCAAGTGATCAACTTCATCGTATGGATATCCTCCGAGCGATATACCCGATGGCGATTGGCCTTGCGTTCCGCTCGGGGAAGCAGCCCAATCTTCTCATAATAACGAATTGTATCTTCTGATAATCCGGCCTGTTCTGACGTTTCTTTAATGGAGAACACTTCATTCTCACTCATCATATGGGCCTCCTCCACATTCATTTCTCTCCATATTACAACTTGGAGCTGACTCCAAGTCAAGCATGATCCATTCCATCCCAACACCCCTTGACTTGGAGTCGACTCCAAGTTATAGAATGAGCGCAGCATACAGATTCGTTCTGTAATCCCATTCTTCTGGAGGTATATATGAATATACAAAATCAACTTCGCACAGCTCTCATCACAGGGTCAACGTCAGGAATTGGTCTTGAACTGACACGCCAGTTACTGGCTGAAGGATGGCAGGTAATCGGTCTCAACCGCTCTGCTTTCCCATCCGAGGATAACGATATTCAGAACGCCTTACGTACAGGCCAGCTCCGTTGGGTTCAGGCTAATCTGACCAACTACGACAGTTTGAGAACTGCACTGGATCAGATTAAATCCGATACCGATTCAATTGATGTCTTGTTTAACAATGCCGGAGGCAGCGCTGCCGAACTTCGTTTCTCTGATCAGGGGCATGAACTACACTTTGAACTTCAGACGGTAGTCCCTTACATCATCTACATGGAATTAGTTGAGCTATTGCTCAAAGGACAGATGAAAACAGTTATTAATACTTCCACCACCTCGTTCAATATGGTCAGACAATTTGATATGAACATTCTGGAACGTCCAGCCGAATTCAAAAAGCTGTTTGGTCCTTATGCCACCTCGAAGCTCGGCTTATCCCTATGGACACGCGAGGTTGCCAAGTCTGCCAATGCGGATGGCATGCAATTACTAAGCGTAGATCCCGGTGGAAATAATACGCTAAGGGGCAACAAAACATCCGGCCTGCCCTTCTATATCAAACCTATCATGAAATGGTTCTTTCCTCATCCAAGCCATGGCGCTTCGCTGCTCTACAATGCGGCCTTATCCCCAACCAGACACGAATCCGGTGCATTCCTGGTTAAAAATAAAGCGGCAGTGCTTCGTTTCACAGAGCAAGGCCCTGCTGTTTTAAAGCGGGTAAACGAGATCTACGAGCAGCGTTTTCGTACAATGTAGTCTGGAATAAAGACGTGACCACATGCGGTCACGTCTTTTTTTGTCGTTTGTCCCTCATATTATCCAGGCCCTGATTCATAGGTGTAAACATAACGATACAATGTCGCGCGTGACATGTTATTGAATCTGGAGGGATCACTCAATGACCAAAGGACAGCAACCTAACGAAAAACCATTTATTATCCCGCAACCCATTCGCAGTGATGGCGCTGGTGGACCTGATCTGGGACCCAGAGACGTCATGAGAGATATACAAAACCCCGATATGCTGGTACCTCCGGCAACCGATAACGGGTTATTGCCCAATCTGAGAATGTCCTTTTCCGATACACATATGCAATTGAACCATGGGGGTTGGTCACGTGAAATCACCGTACGGGATCTCCCTATTGCCACTACACTGGCCGGTGTGAACATGAGCCTGACACCGGGAGGTGTAAGGGAATTGCACTGGCATCAACAATCCGAGTGGGCCTATATGATCTGGGGAACGGCAAGAATTACTTCGGTAGATCAGAATGGACGTAATTTTATTGCGGATGTCGGGCCTGGCGATCTTTGGTTTTTCCCCAAGGGTCTACCCCATTCCATTCAGGGACTGGAGGATGGTTGTGAATTTCTGCTTGTGTTTGATGACGGGTCCTTCTCCGATCTGAATACGTTATCGATATCTGATTGGTTTGCCCATACCCCACCAGAGGTATTGTCTGTCAATTTCGGCGTGCCCGAATCCGCTTTTCAGTCAATACCGAAGGAACAGGTCTACATTTTCCAAGATACCGTCCCGGGTTCCATCGAGAGCCAAGAAGTTCAGTCGCCATATGGTACCGTTCCTCTCACATTCAAACACCGATTGCTGGCCCAGGAACCACTCATTACCCCCGGCGGAAGCGTCCGGATTGTCGACTCCACCAACTTCCCCATCTCAACTACCGTTGCAGCCGCACTCGTTGAGATCCGACCTGGCGCCATGCGTGAACTGCACTGGCATCCCAATGCAGATGAATGGCAATACTATCTGACAGGACAAGGGAGAATGACTGTCTTTGGAGGCAATGGCATTGCTCGCACATTTGACTATCGGGCTGGAGATGTCGGATATGTTCCTGTCGCAATGGGACACTATATACAAAATACCGGCACAGACACTTTATGGTTTTTGGAGATATTCCGAAGTGATCGATTCGAGGATGTATCGCTGAATCAGTGGATGGCGTTAACCCCGCGGGATCTGGTCCGTGACAATCTGAATGCGCCGCCTGAGTTGCTCGATGCCTTGCGTAAAGTAAAATGGCCTGTCGTTTAATTTAGTATGTATATCTATCATTTAAGCTGAAATGGGGTAATTGTCAGAGAATCCCACTATATAAGGAGGAATATGAAAGATGAGAGCCGTTACGTATCAGGGAATCAAGGACATTCAAGTCAAAGAAGTTGAAGATCCCAAACTGCAACAGAAGGATGACATTATCGTTCGTATTACTTCCACAGCTATATGTGGATCCGATTTGCATATTTATCAGGGAGCCTTGCCTGCTGCCAAAGATTATGTTATCGGTCATGAACCGATGGGCATTGTAGAAGAAGTAGGTCCAGAAGTGACACGTGTGAAGAAGGGGGACCGTGTGGTCCTGCCTTTTAACATCGCTTGTGGTGAATGCTTCTATTGCAATCATGACATGGAGAGCCAGTGCGATAATTCCAATGGCAATCCGGATATTCATACAGGTGGATATTTTGGATTCACCGAACGTTACGGAAACCACCCCGGAGGTCAGGCAGAATTATTGCGTGTTCCCTACGGGAACTTCACTCCGTTTGTGATTCCTGAATCCTGTGAACTGGAAGATGAAGCTTTATTATTCCTGTCCGATGTTCTTCCAACCGCATATTGGAGCGTGGAGAATGCCGGAGTTAAACCGGGAGATACGGTCACTGTACTCGGTAGTGGACCCATTGGGCTGATGACGCAGAAGTTCGCCTGGATGAAAGGTGCCAAACGTGTTATTGCTGTGGATCGCCTGCCCTATCGACTGGAGAAAGCCAAACGTTTGAACGATGCAGAGATCTTTAATTTCGAAGATTACGATGATATGGGTGAGCACATTCGTGAGATTACACAAGGCGGAACCGACGTTGTTATCGACTGTGTAGGTATGGATGGTAAAAAAACCACGCTGGAGGAGATCGGACAGAAGCTGAAACTTCATGGCGGTTCACTGAGTGCGATCGAAATCGGCATGAAAGCGATCCGCAAATTCGGTACACTCCAACTTACGGGTGTATATGGCTCTTCCTACAACATGTTTCCGTTAGGTAATTTGTTTGAACGCAATATCAATCTTAAAATGGGACAAGCTCCTGTTATACATTACATGCCTGAATTGTTCCGCAAAATCACTGCTGGTGAATTTGATCCAACGGAGATCATCTCCCATCGGATTTCACTGGAGAATGCAAGCGATGCATACCGCATTTTCAACGATCATGAAGACGAATGTACCAAAGTTATACTAAAACCCTGAACCGTCGCTTTGATTATAAATATGCAAAATAAAACAAGCAGAACTACCTGTTCAAGGTACTCTGCTTGTTTTATTTTATCGACATTCATCCTGTTACCGTTGCATAAACTGCTCAGCCAGCTAAATGGTCTGTACCTAATCAGACATGAGTCGGTTTAGTCGCTTGGATATACACACTTTCTCCTTGGAAGCTGTCGAGCTTCCCGTTCGTTGTCACTTCAAAATTGAAAAATTTTCTGATGATGGACGGTGCACTCAACATACTTGCTTCAAGTTCCCCTCTCTCCCGTTCCGGCAGTGCCGCACGGTTACACCACTCTTCAAACTTAAAGCGCTTCTGGAAGGAAACCATCGTTTCCATTCGGAAGCCCGCATACTCCAGCATATGAATCCATTCCGTCTTGCGCCATGCTCGAACATGGCTTGCATCCCGGCACTTCTCCACTTCATTGTAAAACTGGTCATTCTCATCACGTTCAGGTGCCACGTTGTCAATGAATAACAACCTTCCACCAGGCTTCATAACTCGTAATGCCTCATGAACAAACGAAGAAACATCCGGAAAATGGTGAGCAGCGATTCGGCAGGTTACAAGGTCATAGATATCATCATCGAATGGCAGCTTCTCTGCATCCCCGGCAACAAAATCTACATTACGGTGTCCATTGCCCTGGATAAATGCTTCAGCTACCTGAAGCATTTCTTCCGTTAGATCGAGGGCTGTCACCCGCTGAACAAGTGGAGCCAATGCATTAGCGACATGCCCTCCTCCAGTGGCGATATCCAGCACGTTCATATCCGGAGTGGCTTGAGATGAAGCCACGAGCAACGCGAGATCCTCACCTTTGGCATGCCCCGAACTCGTCACATATTTACCTGCATTTTTCGCAAACTGCTTCTGCACCTGACTTTTGATTACATCAGACATTCCAATTCCTCCTGCATAAGTTTCATTAGACGAAACATAGTTTCAAAATATAATTATATTTATTTTACCATAGATGAATGTAAAAGCTAAATAAGCATTTTACACAAATCCGGAGGCAACTTTCCACTACCTAACCAAAAAGCTGAAATAAAAAACATCCCCCAAGTGAATTTCACCCAGGAGATGTTTCTTATATTTATTACTTCACAAGCGTTGGTGACTTCTTCCACAGTCCCAGAATCAGACCGGAGATCACAGAACCAATCGCAACAGCGAGCAGGAACAATAATGCGTGGTTCGCCAGTGCTGCAACAAAGATCCCGCCGTGCGGAGCTGGTACATTAATGCTCCACAGTTGTGTCAATCCGCCAGCAACAGCGGAACCCAGAATACAAGAAGTCAATACACGTAATGGATCAGCCGCAGCAAATGGAATTGCACCTTCTGTAATGAAAGAGAATCCAAGTACATAGTTAGTCAGGCCTGATTTACGTTCTTGCTCTGTAAATTTGGATTTGAAGAATGTTGTTGCAAGTGCAATCGCCAGAGGAGGCACCATACCGCCTGCCATTACCGCTGCCATCCATGCACCGTCTGTGTTACCACTGGATGTGAATACACCAATGGCGAACGTGTAAGCTGCTTTGTTGAACGGTCCACCCATATCGATGGACATCATACCGCCAAGCAGCAAGCCCAACAATACCGCATTACCTGTACCCAGATTACCCAGTGCATCTACAAGCCAGGTGTTCAGGGAACCAAAGATTGGATCAAAGACATAGAAACTGATGGCACCCACGATCAGTAAACCAAATACCGGATACAGCAAGATTGGTTTCAAGCCATCAATCGCTTTTGGCAATCCTTTGAACAACTTACGGAGACCAATAACTACATAACCCGCCAGGAAACCGGCAGCCAAACCACCAAGGAAACCGGCATTTGAGTTAACCGCCATCAATCCACCGACCATACCAGGCATCAGGGCTGGGCGATCACCAATGCTCATCGCGATAAATCCGGCAAGTACCGGAATCAGGAAGTGGAACGCACCTGTTCCGCCACCGATCGTTTGAAGCAGTTGCACAATCGGATTCTCAGGGCTAGCAAGCTGTTCGAACAAGAAGGAGATTGCTAGCAGTATACCGCCACCTACAACGAATGGTAGCATATGCGAGATACCATTCATCAGATCTTTATAGATTTTGCTACCTACACTAATCTTGCCAGTGCTTGCACCCTCTTCCTTGGCATTTCCGCCTTGGCTGCGATAGATCGGTGCATCACCGTTAACGGCCTTGCGAATCAGCTCTTCGGATTTACGGATTCCATCACTCACCGGTCTTTGTAATACCGGTTTGCCATCGAAACGTGCCATCTCCACATTTTTGTCTGCGGCAACGATAACCCCTTTAGCACGAGCGATCTCATCAGCAGTGAGAACATTCTGCGCTCCTTCAGAGCCGTTTGTCTCTACGCGAATATTAATGCCCATTTCCTGAGCTTTCTTTTTAAGTGCATCTTCAGCCATAAACGTATGAGCTATACCGGTTGGACAAGCAGTAACCGCAACAACAAAATCTTCCGAATTGGCGTTACCTACAATCACACCAGAAGTATTCTGTTGCTGATCAGTAGTAGAAGTGGATGCGGCATTTGCTGCTTTTTCAGCTTTAGCTTTTTCTTTGGCTGCTTCCTTCTCAGCTGCTTCAGCCTGTTTGGCATCAAACAATGCACTAACTTCGGCTGGTGTATCTGTACTCATCAATTGTGAGATGAAATCGCTATCAATCAACAACCTGGAAAGAGCTGCAAGCGTACGCAGATGGGTATTACCTGCGCCTTCTGGAGCCGCAATCATGAAGAACACATGAGCTGGCTGATCATCCAACGCTTCAAAATCAAGTCCTTTTCTACTCTTGGCAAATACAACTGTTGGTTCGTTCACCGCTGTTGTTTTGGCATGTGGCATTGCAATTCCGCCACCGATACCTGTGCTGGATTCAGCTTCTCTTTTATAGATCATTTCCTTGAACAGGACCGGATCATTGATTCGTCCGCTTCGGTTCAGGCTTGCAATTAGTTCATCAATAGCCTCATCTTTGGTTGTGGCTTGCAGGTCCATGATCATCGTTTCTTGGATCATCAAGTCTGTTATTCTCATCTTGGTACACTCCCTTAAGTTCAGTCGGCCTGCATAGGCAGGCCTCACTACATTACAATTACAATAAAGACCTTCTATAAGACCGTTAGACTAGATTGTCGTAATGGTCACTTGATTACGCAATTCATCAATCAATTCACGTGTTGCCAGATCATCCGAGAACGCAGTTGCGCTTCCAGATGCAACCCCTGTGCGGAAAGCTTCCAGCAAATTTCCGCTCTGTACATAGGTACCTACGAATCCGCCAATCATGGAGTCACCGGCACCAACCGAGTTTTTCACAGTACCTTTTGGCACATTCGCATGATGAACTTCCGCTTTGGTAATGAATAATGCACCCTCGCCTGCCATGGAGATCAACACATGTTTGGCACCGGCTTCCAGCAACTTACGCCCGTATAACACCAGTTCCTCGCGAGTATTAATCGTTACACCGAACAGTTCGGCCAGTTCATGATGATTTGGCTTCACCAGCAACGGTGCATGTTCAAGAGCTTCCATTAACGCAGGGCCAGTTGTATCAATCACAAATTCGGCACCCGTTTGCTTGCACACTTTAATGAGACGATCATAAAAATCCGTTCCGAGTGAAGGAGGTACACTTCCGGAGAGAATGACAATATCTCCTTTTTGCAATGAGGACAATTTGTGAAGCAACTGCTCCGCCTCTTCGGCACTTATTGCAGGTCCAAGACCATTAATCTCTGTCTCTTCTCCATGCTTCAGCTTGATGTTAATGCGAGTATCGTCTGCAATCGTAACAAAGTCTGTCCGAATGTTATCTTCTTGCAACTTTTCATTAATGAAACGTCCCGTGAATCCACCAAGGAAACCAATAGCCGTGTTATCTGCTCCAAGTTGATTCAGTATGCGAGAGACATTAATGCCTTTGCCGCCAGGGAGCTTCAAATCCCGATTCATTCGATTCAATCCGCCAAGCTTCAGCTCATCCACTTCCACGATGTAATCAATGGACGGGTTAAGTGTTATCGTATATATCATCGTTATCCCTCAATTATTTTAGTTTTCTGGGCGATTCCAGGCCGCCAATGTTCTGGCATCTGCTCGGTAATCAAATCGGCCTCCTCCAAATCAAACAATTTGGCAAAAGTAATTTCCCCTATTTTGCTGGAATCAGCCAGCACATAAGATTTTCCCGACAATTGATGTGCACGCCTTTTAATCAAGGCTTCCTCCGGATCCGGTGTTGTATACCCCATTTCGGGATCAACTCCGTTGCTTCCAAGAAAACATTTATCAAAACGGAAATTATCCATGTTCTGTAATGCGATACTGCCAATGACTGCTTTTGTATGAATTTTCATCATACCTCCGAGCAAATAACTGCGAATACGCTTGCTTACCAAAGCCTCAACATGTGAAAGTCCATTGGTAACAACCGTTACGTCTTTAGCTTCAATAAAAGGAATCATGGCTAACGTTGTCGTTCCTGCATCCAGATAAATGCATTCGCCATTTTCGATCTCCTGTGCAGCCAAACGGGCAATTGTCGTTTTTTGTTGAATGTTTTTGAACGTTTTTTCTTCCATGCCCGGTTCCAGCGTTTTTTCATTCACCAGTGCGGCACCGCCGTGGATGCGTTTGAGCATCTGACGACTCTCCAGATCGATCAAGTCACGCCTAATCGTTGATTCAGAAGCACCCAACACATCAACAAGCTCTTGCAATTTCACAATTCCCTGTAAATGTAAGCGCTCTATAATTGCAGCATATCGTTCTTCAGTCAGCATCTTCATTCCTCCAACTGCTTCTATAGTATCATAATTCACTCAAAAAACAACCACTTTCATTCAAAATAATTTAAAAACATTCAAAAACCCGCATCTTTCGACTTATTTTCTTGTCCAATTGTCCCTTTCCCTTACTTCATGTTCTTAAAGTTGGAATTCCGTGCCCTTCAAATCTTCATTAAAAATCCTGCAGCCTCCAGCGCTGGATGCGCGGCGTTGCAGGATTTTGCTGTTCATGGGAACTGCATGACGTTTATGACTCTACAACCATAGCATCCGGTTTGGGTTTAAGCCATTTGCCATCTTCATTAATAAAAGCACCCTTGAAGCGGCCCATCTCCAATTGTTCAATTAACCTCTCCTCGTCCATGACCAGAATCTCAGCGAGCTGCCCCGAAGTGTAATAGTGAGCGGGATTGTAATCGAGCAGCACAGGAACAGACGTATCATATAGTTCTTTGATCAGATTCTCAAAGGAATGCCGACCCAGGTTCTCCATATCTCTATAAAACTGCAAATGTTGGGACACCATATTACGGAAAGATTTATTCTCCAGATGCATCCACAACGTATTGCAGGCCCGAACACTCATATGATTTTGTTCCACATCGTAAAATTGAACTTCTTCAATCTTCATGTATTTCTCTTGAAATGCTACGATCTTAATCAAAGGTACATTTCGTTTACGCGACGCTTTCTTCAAATGGGCTCTAAATTGTTCATAGTTCATTTCATTCATCTATTATCCCTGCCTTTAACATGTTCCAACCGACATTTTACAACAAATTAAAGGCAAGTGTAACCTTCATCATATGAAAAACGAAAAAACGTGCAGCATCAGATGCCACACGTTCACAATATTATAGAGTGCGATTACTCAGCGAGGGCACCACTTTTCACCCACGTAGCCGTAAATTCCTGTTCTTCATACGCATAGAATTGTTGCAAAATAATCTCCCGATCATCGAGGAACAATTGATCCGCTATGGCAGAGACCAGTTTCGGCACCGCGCTCTTGGTCCCCGATATTGCCGATGCCGACAGACCACAGCTGGCAAGTGCAGAGTAGTTGAATACAAACAGTCCGTGCAACGGTTTCTCACCCTGTTCACTCCTGCTTGTCATTGCAAACCCGGAACTCAGGTATGGATGTGCGTCCAGCAACGCATTGCGAAGCTCTGGCGGAGCCTGGTAACAATCCTCCCAACGTGCGATGTATGGCTCCACAAGCTTCAGTTCAGGACGGAGTGCCGGATCACTGAGAAGACCTGTGCTAATAATTAGAAAATCAAACTCATATGCACCCTGTGCGGTATGCACAATCGCGCCTTGGTCTGTTGCTTCTACACTCAGCCAAGGCGAATTCAAATGTAGTTCGAATCCTGGCCAGGCTGCCGCACGATTAAACGTATCATTGGTTGGGGGTTGATTGAATTTGAAGAAATGAGAGATCACTTCATATTTATCAGCAACCGGAAGAGCGTGGTACCGCTCAATCATACCAGATTGTTCCATCTGACGAATGGGATTAACACTAGGCAGCTGTTCCCGCCGGACAAATACATGAGCTTCTGCCACACCTGTGGCAAGTGCATAGCTCGCATTATCGAATGCAGAAGCGCCGCCGCCAAGTACAGCAACCCTTTTACCTTTTAACCGATCAAAATCAATTGCTTCCGACGTATGTGCATACCGATCCCGAGGTAATCTATCCGCAATCATGGATGGCACATGCCACTCTCCACCACCTTGTATTCCCGTAGCAAACACTACTTTGCGAGCAAGTATAACATCCATCTGAGATCCAGCCTTGTTCACATGAAGTCGATGTATTCCGTTCTCCATAGGCTCAACCAGCGTCAATTCTACCTCATTAAGCACAGGCAGATTCAGCACTTTCCGATACCAGCGTAAATAATTCATCCAGTCTCCACGCGGGATTTTATCTACCTCTTCCCAACCTTCGGGCCCTACCTGTGCTTCCCACCATGAGCGAAAGGTTAACGAGGGGATACCCAGATCGATGGAAGTCAGATGCTTGGGTGTGCGCAAAGTAACCATACGTGCATAAGTCTCCCAAGGTCCTTCAAGCCCCGATGCATTCTCGTCAATGACCACAATATTGGAGATCCGTTCACGAAGAAGTCCAAATGCCGCTCCTAATCCACTCTGGCCTCCACCCACAATGACGACATCATAGACATGACCATCCGCATGTTCTCTTGGACGTACCCAGTTCGCGCCACCAAATGACAAATAAGCCAGATCATTCTTCACACGTTCATTCAATGCTTCCAGGCTCATGATTCATCAACCCTTTCGAGATACATATATGAACTAATCTTTCTTTGATTATTTGATGTAAGTTTGTTGTCAGTTATATTGAGAGTAATTGTGCTTTTTCTTTGTGTTTCTGAAATATATTAGCGTTATTATATGAGTTATCGGGGATTTTTTGAAGTTCGCGGTAGATTTATTGTCATCAATACTAAAAATATCTAACATGCTTGTTAATTCCTACGAAACTCTATCTGGATTATTAATGCAGTTCCTGCTGAGCGGATGATTGCAGAAAATAAAAAAAGACAGACCAAGATGTAACCTTGGTCTGTCTTTTTAAAGGAATGCTATTGGCCGGCTTGTTCACGGCGCTGCAATTTTTCATTGGTTAATTTCTCAGGGGTCACATCATGACCCAGTGGGTCCACAACGGATACTGCCAGCATGGTTGTCAGCACCTGACCTCGAATAGCCTGCAAATATTGTTTTCTAAGCTCTTGCTGCTCGCTTTGTTCTGCTTTTGTCAAGCCGACGCTGCTGCGTTGTTTTCGACTTAATTCGTTAATGCGTCCCAAAATAGGAATCATGCAATCCACCTCACTTGTTAGTCCAAATTTCGAAAGATACTTCGAATATCTTCAAACTAACTTATTACAACTTTACGAATTTGTCCATAGGCGCAATCCGTTGAGAAGTGTTTAGGTGATCTCATGCACAGACCACACAATTCCATTTGTAGCACCACTGCCCAGGTTCAATGTAATCGTCAACCCATTTGCAGCATAGAACAGTCCAATCACATCTCCCGCATTTAATGCCACTTCTACCGCCAAAGTCACCGAACCACTTCCCAGCACTGCCCGCAGTGTAAGTAACGTAATCGCGACATTTAGGACGGGCAACAAACCACTGACAAGTGTCGTTACCGTAGGTGATGTTCTCTGTACAAGAAAGGCTGGGTTAACCCCAGCACCCAGAGATAGGGCAATCGCTGCAGTCGTTGCATAATTGATCGTGGCCACAATAGAGTATCTTCCGGTTACCGGGACGGTATAGTTTCCTGTTGTTGCATTGAAGTTGGCATTACCGTAATAAGGAGCCGTGGTCGTCCAGTTGGTTAACTGAGTGCTGGTTGCTGTCGAAAGTGTAGCCAGGAATGCCGAGAACCCTTGTGTTGCAAAATTGGGGCCGGTTGGGCCCGTGGCTCCTGTCTGCCCCGTTGCCCCAGTCGCACCGGTAGTTCCTGTTATGCCTGTTGCTCCAGTGGCACCCGTAGCTCCGGTTGCACTCGTTACACCGGTTACCCCCGTAATTCCATTAGCCCCAGTTGGTCCAGTCGGGCCGGTTGCTCCTGTGATGCCTGTAACCCCAGTTGCACCTGTAGTTCCTGTTGTCCCAGTTACACCAGTTAGTCCTGTAGCTCCCGTTATTCCTGTTTCTCCAGTTGTTCCGGTCGCGCCAGTTATACCTGTAACTCCTGTTGAACCAGTACTTCCGGTGGCACCTGTTACACCCGTTGTACCTGTAGTTCCTGTAGCACCGGTCACACCCGCAATACCCGTAATTCCTGTTGTGCCTGTGGCTCCTGATACACCTGTGAGCCCTGTAGCCCCAGCTGCTCCGGTCACGCCAGTAATACCCGTGGTTCCTGTTGTTCCCGTACTTCCTGTTGTTCCCGTCGCGCCGGTCGTGCCTGTAACGCCTGTTACACCCGTCTCTCCTGTAATACCCGTGGTTCCTGTTGCTCCAGTCACACCTGTGATCCCAGTGGCTCCAGTCGTACCTGTTGTACCTGTCGTTCCAGTTTGGCCAGTTGTGCCAGTGGCTCCTGTAACACCTGTAAATCCAGTTACCCCAGTAATTCCAGTAGCACCAGTCGCACCTGTAATCCCGGTTAGACCCGTCTCACCTGTCGGTCCTGTGACCCCTGTTGGACCTGTAGCACCAGTAATTCCTGTGGCTCCTGTGCTCCCAGTTAGACCCGTCTCTCCAGTGACGCCTGTTGCTCCGGTCGCACCAATTGTGCCCGTAACACCAGTTAAGCCAGTCGTGCCGGTTGGCCCTGTTTCACCAGTAATACCCGTTGGACCGGTTGCCCCTGTAGCACCAGTCGTACCTGTGACTCCGGTTATGCCAGTCGCACCAGTGGCTCCGGTTGGTCCTGTTGTACCCGTAACACCAGTTACGCCAGTTGTGCCAGTTATGCCAGTGGCACCAGTCACGCCGGTTACACCAGTAACTCCCGTAGTTCCCGTTGCTCCAGTAGCCCCGGTGGGTCCCGTCACACCTGTCGGGCCGGTAACGCCTGTTACACCCGTCTCTCCTGTAATACCCGTGGTTCCTGTGGCACCAGTTGCTCCCGTCGTTCCAGTAAATCCTGTATTACCTGTAGCCCCAGTAAGTCCAGTTACTCCTGTTGTGCCGGTACTTCCGGTGGTGCCCGTTGCACCTGTAGTTCCTGTTGTCCCAGTACTTCCGGTGGCTCCTGTTACACCCGTTGTACCTGTAGTTCCTAAAGCACCGGTCACACCTGTGATACCCGTAACTCCTGTTGTGCCTGTGGCTCCTGATACACCTGTGAGCCCTGTAGCCCCAGTTTCTCCGGTCGCGCCAGTAATACCCGTGGTTCCTGTTGTTCCAGTCGCGCCGGTCGGTCCCGTTACACCGGTCGTACCTGTAACGCCTGTTACACCCGTCTCTCCTGTAATACCCGTGGTTCCTGTTGCTCCAGTCACACCTGTGATCCCAGTGGGTCCCGTCACACCAGTCGTACCTGTGACCCCTGTTAGACCCGTCTCTCCTGTGGCACCAGTTGCTCCCGTCGTTCCAGTAAATCCTGTATTACCTGTAACCCCAGTAAGTCCAGTTACTCCCGTCTCACCAGTTTGGCCAGTTGTGCCGGTGGCGCCGGTAATTCCAGTAGCACCAGTCGCACCTGTAATCCCGGTTAGACCCGTCTCCCCAGTTAATCCAGTAAGTCCAGTTACTCCCGTAACTCCGGTTGATCCTGTCACACCAGTTTGGCCAGTAATTCCAGTAGCACCAGTCGGCCCGGATACGCCAGTTATTCCTGTGGAACCCGTACTCCCCGTTGCTCCTGTAACTCCAGTCGTACCTGTGACTCCGGTTATGCCAGTCACACCAGTGGCTCCGGTTGGTCCGGTTGGTCCTGTTGGTCCTGTCGTGCCCGTGGCTCCAGTTAATCCCGTAACACCAGCTGGACCAGTAATTCCTGTTAGACCTGTTTCCCCTGTGATACCAGTTGTGCCTGCTACACCAGTAGCTCCCGTAGTACCCGTACTTCCCGTTGGTCCTGTGAACCCTGTTTCTCCAGTTGATCCCGTCACACCAGTCGTACCTGTCACCCCTGTTGGACCTGTAGCTCCAGTCGTACCTATTGGTCCTGTTTCACCAGTATTCCCTGTTAGTCCTGTAGTGCCTGTCGGACCAGTTATACCAGTAACTCCAGTCGTACCTGTGCTCCCAGTTAGACCCGTCTCTCCAGTGACGCCTGTTGCTCCTGTCACACCAATTGTACCCGTAACGCCAGTTAAGCCAGTCGTGCCAGTTGGCCCTGTTTCACCGGTGACCCCGGTTATGCCAGTAGCTCCGGTATTACCAGTTGAACCAGTAGCCCCGGTGAGTCCTGTCGTGCCAGTTACACCAGCAATTCCTGTTATGCCACTAACTCCGGTTGCACCTGTAACACCAGTTGTTCCCGTCGTACCCGTACTTCCAGTTATACCTGTTAGTCCTGTCTCTCCTGTTGGGCCATTCAAACCGGTAGATCCCGTTACACCTGTAGCCCCGGTGACACCAGTGACTCCTGTTAGCCCAGTTGCACCAGTTGTTCCGGTTGCGCCGGTTACTCCCGTGGCACCTGTACTTCCTGTTTCTCCAGTCAAACCCGTAGGACCTGTAATACCAGTTGCACCCGTTGTGCCTGTTGGTCCTGTTTCACCAGTTTGGCCAGTCGAACCGGTAGGGCCCGTCACACCAGTCGGACCTGTGACCCCTGTTGAACCTGTATCTCCAGTAGTTCCGATTGAGCCGGTTGCTCCTGTCTCTCCAGTGACGCCAGTTGCTCCCGTCGTTCCAGTAATTCCCGTTATTCCTGTGAACCCTGTTTCTCCAGTAACACCTGTCGTTCCGGTGTTTCCTGTAGCCCCCGTAGTTCCGGTAGCTCCGGTAATTCCTGTGGCTCCTGTGCTCCCAGTTAGACCCGTCTCTCCAGTGACGCCTGTTGCTCCGGTCGCACCAATTGTACCCGTAACGCCAGTTAAGCCAGTCGTGCCGGTTGGTCCTATTTCACCAGTTGGGCCAATCGAACCGGTAGGGCCCGTTACACCTGTGTTTCCTGTTAGACCGGTCTCCCCAGTAACACCAGTGGCCCCGGTCACTCCCGTCAGTCCTGTGAACCCTGTTTCTCCAGTAACACCTGTCGTTCCGGTTACGCCAGTCACTCCCGAGATACCTGTAATTCCGGTTGCTCCTGTCGCCCCAGTCGATCCCGTCGGTCCCGTCGCGCCTGTGAATCCTGTTAGACCCGTTTCCCCAGTGACACCAGTCAGTCCGGTAACTCCGGTCACGCCTGTGATACCCGTGGTTCCAGTAATGCCAGTTAGTCCAGTTGTACCTGTAATTCCAGTTTCTCCAGTTGCACCGTTCAGTCCCGTCACACCAGTTGGACCTGTGACCCCGGTTAACCCCGTCTCTCCTGTAAGGCCAGTCGATCCGGTAGGGCCTGTTACACCTGTGGCCCCAGTTATACCCGTTTCCCCGGTGACACCAGTGACTCCTGTTAGACCCGTCTCTCCAGTGACACCTGTTGCTCCGGTTACTCCCGTAATACCAGTTGTTCCCGTTATGCCACTAGTGCCAGTAGTTCCGGTCACACCAGTAAGTCCCGTTACGCCAGTTAAACCAGTCGTGCCGGTTGGTCCCGTTACACCTGTGTTCCCTGTTAGACCAGTCTCCCCAGTAACGCCCGTGGTTCCGGTCGCTCCCGTAATTCCTGTAGCTCCGGTACCTCCTGTGACGCCCGTGGTTCCGGTAATGCCAGTTAGTCCAGCCGCACCTGTAATTCCCGTTTCTCCAGTTGCACCGGTCGATCCCGTCACACCAGTCGTACCTGTGACCCCTGTTGAACCTGTATCTCCAGGAGTTCCGATTGAGCCGGTTGCTCCAGTAGGGCCTGTAACTCCAGTGATTCCTGTTTCACCTGTTGGACCCGTAAATCCGGTGACACCCGTTGGTCCTGTATTTCCCGTCAGACCTGTAGCTCCTGTCTCTCCAGTGACGCCTGTTGCTCCGGTCACACCAATTGTACCCGTAACGCCAGTTAAGCCAGTTGTGCCGGTTGGCCCTGTTTCGCCGGTGACCCCGGTTATGCCAGTAGCTCCGGTATTACCAGTTGAACCAGTAGCCCCGGTGAGTCCTGTCGCGCCAGTTACACCAGCAATTCCTGTTGTGCCACTAACTCCGGTTGCACCTGTAACACCAGTTGTTCCCGTCGCACCCGTACTTCCAGTTATACCTGTTAGTCCTGTCTCTCCTGTTGGGCCAGTCGAACCGGTTGAGCCCGTTACACCTGTAGCCCCAGTTAGACCCGTTTCCCCGGTGACACCTGTGACTCCTGTTAGCCCCGTCTCTCCAGTTGCACCAGTTGTTCCGGTTGCGCCGGTTACTCCAATGGAACCTGTACTTCCTGTTTCTCCAGTCGCACCTGTTGGGCCAGTTACACCAGCTGTACCCGTGATTCCTGTGATACCAGTCGCACCCGTAGGACCTGTAATACCAGTTGCACCTGTACCTCCTGTTAGACCCGTCTCTCCAATGACACCAGTGGGCCCGGTCGCTCCAGTCGCCCCAGTCGGTCCTATCACACCTGTCGTGCCGGTGTTCCCAGTTAAACCCGTCTCTCCAGTGGCGCCAGTTGCTCCGGTAACGCCAGTTATTCCTGTGGTACCGGTAGTTCCCGTTACTCCTGTATCCCCGGTGGGTCCTGACACACCAGTCGTACCTGTGACTCCGGTTGTGCCAGTGGCACCAGTTGCTCCGATCGCACCTGTACTGCCTTGAAATCCAGTAATACCTGTTGCACCTGTTATTCCAGTCGTTCCTGTTGTGCCCGCAATTCCAGTAACGCCAGTTACTCCGGTTGTACCTGTTGGTCCTGTTTCACCAGTGACACCACTTATACCAGTGGCCCCAGTGAGTCCTGTCACACCAGTCGTGCCGGTCGCACCTGTACTGCCCGTAAATCCAGTAATCCCTGAAGCACCAGTATTTCCAGTAACGCCAGTGATGCCTGTCGTGCCTGTTTCGCCGGTTGCTCCCGTCACACCTGTTAATCCAGTTGCCCCCGTAGTGCCTGTTGTTCCAGAAGTACCAGTGCTTCCTGTAACTCCAGTCTCACCCGTAATACCTGTTAGACCCGTCTCTCCAGTGACGCCAGTCGCTCCGGTCGCACCAGTACTTCCTGTAGTTCCGGTTACACCAGTAACTCCCGTAGACCCGATCCCCCCAGTGGGGCCTGTCGTACCAGTAAGTCCCGTTTCCCCAGTGGCACCAGTTGCGCCGATCGCACCTGTTATCCCTGTCATGCCGGTTATGCCAGTATTTCCAGTTGGACCCGTACTTCCCGTTGCTCCTATCGCCCCAGTAAATCCTGTAGCGCCTGTAACTCCGGTGATACCTGTCTCACCGGTTGGGCCGGTCGCGCCCGTAGTACCTGTCGTTCCAGTTACGCCACTGACTCCTGTGATACCTGTGGTACCTGTGGTTCCAGTAATACCAGTTGTTCCTGTTGCTCCGGACGGGCCTGTGATTCCAATTTCGCCAGTACTTCCCGTTAATCCAGTCGCACCCGTAATACCTATTAGACCCGTCGCTCCGGTTGGGCCAATCGAACCTGTAACTCCCGTGAATCCTGTTTCACCAGTAGATCCTGTTAGTCCCATCACACCAATTCCAGTTGGACCTGTAAAGCCGGTTATACCGGTATTTCCTGTAGCACCGGTCACGCCTGTAACACCAATTCCGGTAATTCCAGTTGCGCCGGTTGTTCCTGTGACTCCAGTTGATCCAGTGCCAGTTGCACCTGTAGCTCCTGTACTTCCTGTAGAACCAGTTGCTCCCGCCTCACCCGTTTGACCGGTCAGACCTGTAACTCCCCTAGTTCCAGTCACACCTGTGGTGCCCATCAGTCCGGTAGCTCCTGTTGCACCTGTGACTCCAGTTATTCCGGTACTTCCCGTGGTTCCGGTTACTCCGGTCCGTCCTGTTAAAATGGTTGCTCCCCATATGCCGGGATACCCAGGGTCTCCAGTTAACCCAGTAGCACCTGTTGCTCCAGTGAATCCTCTCATTCCCTGATAACCCCGTGGGCCGCGAAGGAAAGGAATCCTGTGACTTTTCTTTTTTTTGCATTTACGTCTGCTTTTCTTACAAGACTTACTCTTCTTCTTTGGGATAGAGTGCTTTTTTGATTTTTTTGCTTTCCGTTTACCTGTACTGATTGAGGAAATTTTGCGTTTCCTTTTGGATATACCGCTCACAAGAGAATCCCCCCTCCTTGTACACCACGTCAAATCCCCGCATTTTACAATAGTACACTCTATGCCCTGGACTAGCTTTGTGCGCCCCCCTATTCAATATACCTATGAAACCTTCACAGTTAGTGATCAATCAATTACTTTTCTCCAAAAAATATATTCCCCTCTACTCCCCCTGCAACTCCAACTCCTTAATCGTCAACGCAATTCCTTCCTCAAAAGATGTTGCCACAACCGGGCCAATCCGTTCCTCATACTTCTGTCTACTCAGAATCAGGGGTTCCTCAGTCAGATATAACATTTCTACAATTTCTTTCATAACGGGTACACCTAGTCCAATCAAAGACAATCCCACTCTTCCTAACGCCATCACAGGTTTACTTCTTCCTGCAGCCTTCTGTGCCAATCGCACGATGTCATGACCCGAGATGATCCCCGATCCAGGAATGTTCCAGTTCTGTCCATACGTCATCTCTCTGCTTGCCAGCTCCACCACCATGACCGCAGCATCCGGCAAATAAATATACTCTCTCGGCACGTTCATATTCCCGATAAAAAAAGCCATCTTTCCTTTTGCTATCGCTTCAAGGGTTGAACCCAGATAGGAAGCTTGATTAGCCGATGGGCCATAATAATCTGGCAAACGAACGATCATCACCTGAGCTCTGCTCCAACTTGTGCTGAATAACATCTGTTCATAGGCAAGTCGTATCTTGCCTTTACGGGTATGTGGCTGTTTCGGATGTTCTTCGGTTACCTCGTTCATTTGTCTTCTGCCATAGGGGTAAATTCCGTCTATTACCACCACTTTCAGAACCAAGTGTTCTGCCGCTACCATTACGGATTCGCCTAGCGGAATCAGCTTGCTCTCCATCTCGTTATACGGGACGTTCGCACAATGAAACAGGACATCCGCTTCCTGGGAAGCAACGATAATATCATCCGACCGAAATGCATCTCCCACTGCGATTTGCAGGTGATCTGGAGATCCCAACTTTACCGCAAGTTGCTCCAGTTTTTGACGTGAGCGCCCAAATGCGATCGTAGAAATCCCTCGTCTAATCAATTCCTCCGTAATCGCTGCACCTGTTCCACCTGTGGCTCCAATCACAAAAGCTTTTTTCATCATATATCATCCTCTTTCATCCATTATATTTAGTGATTGATCAATAACTAGAATATAAAAAGGGACTTTACCTCCCTCTCTATCGTTCCTTCAACTCTGGCATATCCAGTGCATTAGATACATTACACAACATCCCGATTGCCAGAAAAATCATGGTTCTTTTTAGCGGTTCAGCAATTCCTGCAACGGTGAAAGCTTCCAGTACCATGGCTCTTACATCACTAATACCTTTTTGCATAGCCTGACGAATGACTTCCTCCCGGATCGTTTGCGCCTGCATCTGAAGCAAGATCTCGCTCTTGTGCGATTCCAGAATTTTATCATAGGCTTCAATGAGATCATTCTCTAACTGATCTGGTGTCGCCATCTCCACCACAATTCGAAACGAATCAATCACCCGTGTCCATGAGACCTCAATTGCAGTTAATAATAAAGCTTCTTTTGTTTTGAAAAAACGAAATATATACGGCTGTGAGATCTGTGCCCGTTCAGCCACCTGGGCTGTAGTCGCACGATAATAGCCAATTTCCGCGAAGACGTCAATTGCTGCAGAGATAATATCATTTCGCCGGTTAACCGACGCTGCTTTATCCTTTGCCATGATAATCCGCCCTCCAATAGTTAGTGATTAATTGATCAATAACTTGAAGTATAACGAATACTATACCTCGATGCAAAGGTATCGTGACCTTGTACAAAGCCAACAAACCCGCAGACGCTGGCTCAAGCCGCTGCAGGTTGTGTAACTTGTAGATCATAGATTCTATCCACTGGAAACCGAAGAGAACATGGTTTGTCTGAAACAGATTCGTACCATGCGGTACAAGAGTGTCTGTTCACTGCTGAAGAAGTTTACGCAATCGGGATTCCGAATCCAGCTTCGGACAACTGTCACAATACCCATGTGTATGACTTCCGTCTCCAACCAGATAAGCCAAACAACAATATCGGCGTAGCAGGAACGGAGGTCCCTGCCACCCGGAATGTTCGAAGCGCTGCAGCTCATTGGCAAATGTACATGCATTATCGTTTTGCCGATCCAGCCAGAGGCTTTGATCTTCTTGAATCTTTGCAAGCCGTTCATCTGTCTTCCAAATGCTCTGATCATTGATCATACGTGCATACAATTGTTGCACATTATGGGCAACCAGAGACCACATGACCTTATCGCTCGCTCTTGTAGCGACGGCTACCGCTCGCAGGACAGGTTCCAGATGTAGCAGCACTCTTTTCTTGAGCAAGCCACTCTCTGACCTGCGCTGAACAGGATCTTCACCCTCCAGAGAGGTTCTCTCCAGCAGAGTCTCATATCGCATGCCACCTGCACCATTCAATTCAAACCGCACATCATCGTCTGCAACGCTAAGTATAGTATCGTATAGACTGAATGCTGAAATTACGGACATCACGAATACGGAGTAACGTTTGGCAAAAAGTGTACCGACGGCCGCACTTCCTCTTCCGCCCAATTGAAGCCCTTGCTGCATAGCCTGTTCACGCAATATCAAGTTTCGTTTCTCTTCATTCAGCAGATCCTTCACACGGAAAGGATACTTGGAATCATCGCAGTCCACTTGGATCGTCGTCACAAAAAATTGCTGTAACACTTCCGACATCTCTGAATAATCATGTCTTGGATAATGTCTCATCTATTGAATCATCTCTTCAACTTCGTTGATAATCTCGCTTCGCCCAATCGCTCCCCAGCCCTTAAACAACCAGAACGAGTCTGTCGTATAGACCTGATCTGCACCGACAGCCGGCACTGCCTTCCAGAGTGAGCTTGCGTTGATGTTGTTTACATACTCATCGGCATTCGGGTCAATCTCCAGAACTACGAAATCAGCATCCACATCTGCAATTTTCTCCATGGACAGGTCCTCACGTTGTTCGGCAGGTGTCACAGTCGTTGGTACAAATCCAAGATCATGATACAAAAGTGTGTTGGTTGGATGTCCTTTTGCCGCGTAAATTTGTAAGGTCTTCTCTCTTACACGCAGATAAGCCAACTTTTTTTGATCCAGTTGTTCGATCTTCGCTTTTAATTGCTTCGCCTGCTGCTCTACCTCGGCTATCTTTTCTTTTGCCAGATCCACTTTGTTGTACATCCCGGCAATGGTCAACAGATCCTGTGTCCAATATGTTGTATCATCAACAAAATCCAGCCATTCAGTACCAAGTACAATCGTCGGAGCGATTTTCTCCAACTGATCATACGTACTCTCCGCAGTTCGACTCTCAATAACGATGACATCCGGATCAATCTGAAGGATAGCCTCCAGGTTAGGACTGTCTGCAGACCCT
The DNA here is from genome assembly GCF_045040675.1 of Paenibacillus sp. FSL H8-0283. Taxonomy (NCBI): domain Bacteria; kingdom Bacillati; phylum Bacillota; class Bacilli; order Caryophanales; family Paenibacillaceae; genus Paenibacillus; species Paenibacillus sp. FSL H8-0283. Next base: position 2,236,672 of record NZ_CP150295.1, on the reverse strand, counting down.
ACCGTTGGAATGCCGGCAAGCTGATCTGCAAAGTAAGGCAAATAATCTCCTCCGTAACGAACTTCTACATTAACGCCTGCTGGTTTCTCACCAATCGTCAACATGTGATCGATGTAAGCAGCAGATAATACCACCATACGCTCTATTTTTTGCGGTACAACCGTTGTTCCTTTAAGATGCTCAATCGTTTGCGTACCACTCTCTTCCACAGGTGTATCCTGTTGCGGAGGCGTTGCTTCTGTTACTTCTGATGCCTTGCTACATGCCGTCAGAACGAGCACAAGCAGGGCCAACAGTATCATCGTTGTTGCTCTCTGTCTTACCATTTGTAGTAAATCCCCTCTACTATTTAATAATAATAATCATTATCACTATAGTAGGGAAAAGCATACAGGCTTACCATGGATTATTCCACTCTCTTCTCTTGCACAATATCACCGTAAGGTAACCCCAAGTTGCTCTGCCACATATCGCATGGCCCACATGCGTCCGGTGGGACCCAGCGTTTTGAAAAAAATATCTCCTGCATTATATACATGTCCTTCTTGAACAGCCTTTAATGCCAACCATTCACTGGATTGCTGTAATTGCCTCAGTTGAGCACGTGCCTCTTCTGTGGGATCGACCATTACAAACACATGATCCGCGTCGTATAACTGCAAATCGCAAACTTTACTCTCTACAGCCCACTGTTGTTCCGGAAAATCACGAGGCAAATAAAATCCCAGATCATCATACAACAGGGCCCCTGTCTGGTTGTTCAATCCATACATTCGGTAGAAATGAGAAGTCACCCGGATGAACATGACACTCTGTTTCCCCCACCTCGATTGAATGCGCCCTCGAAGAACCCGGCTCAGTTCAGCATGTTGTTCTATCCACTGTACGGCCTGTTCGGTGCGGCCCATAATGTCCGCCATATACAGAAGCCTCTCCCCAAAATGGTTGGTGTGCTCCAGCATGGTGGTAGGCGCGATACGATGCAGGGAGTCATTTGGCTCCAAACGATCACTTGTAATGATCAGGTCCGGTTGGACTCGCCTCAAATCATCATAGTTCTGATTGAAGCTATCCAGAATAAGTCCCTGATGACTGTGTGCTTGAAGCGCAGGTATGGCAACATGTCGAGCCACCCTCTGACCATAGGATAAAGCCGATACTGGCCTCAAACCAAGCGTTATCACATAATCGTCCAACCCGTAATACAAGGTGGCAATGCGATTCACTTTATTTTTCATATACAACGTTGGGGCGATTCCTTCGTTTTTCTTGAAAACTCTGCTGAAATAGTGCTCGTCCTTATAACCCACTTGCTCTGCAATATCCTTGATTTTATCTGAAGAAAATAACAGCTGCTTGGCCTTTGCCATACGTAGTTTCAATATATATTCAATCGGAGTCATGTTTAATTGCCGTTTGAATGTTCTTATAAAATGATTCACACTAAGCCCTGCCACGCGGGCCATCTGATCAATTCGAATGTCTTCCATATACTGATGCGTCATATAATCAAGTGCCAAATCCATCCCCGCTACAGGGGGTGTTGCTTCATTCACATGCATCATTAACTGAATCAACAACTGATGCAAAAGATGTTTCCTGCGCGTCTTTTCCAGACTCGTAAACGAGTGTTTTCCACTCATCAGGGTATCCATCATCTCCTGAATATCACGTGTATTGGAAGGAACATTAAGCTTGCCCGTCACAGGGAGATCAAATGCCTCGGTATGCCAAGCATTCCGACGCCGGGTAAGTGTAACACAGGAAAATAAAATGATCTGATATCGGACAGGTGCTTCCATATCCGTCTGAAACTCCACATGCATTCCTGGCTTCAACAAAAACCACTCGTCTTGAGATACCGTATGTACAATGTTATCCATAGACAAAGATCCTTTGCCCGCGATGACCCTGCAAATGGCGAACCTTTTCCAGATCCGACGCTGAACAGCCCCCGGATTGCTAGAGTAATGGCAGACGTGGACAGCAGAGAAATGTAGTTGCTCCAGTTGTTTGATCCAATCATTTTCCTTCATGCTCACGTCCCCTCCCTGTTCTGATCCGATTCTATGTGAACTGATTACACTCTATTTTTCAGCTCCCAATAGTAAATTCTTTATACTATCCAACTGCAACTCCAGTGAATAGGGATCTTCCATGACGAACTCATCCTCTGTACCATCCAAGGAACCATAGGTGTAGACTTGTCCTTTCTGCACAGCAGGCAGACGTTTCCAAACCTCGCTGTTCAGGATCTCTTTGGCGTCCTCACTACCCGAACCATATAAGAAGATATGATCTCCCATATACTCAGGCAGTACTTCAAGGGAGATCGTCTCGAATCCATCCTTCATTTCGAGTGCTTGCTGAGTTGGAGGCAGTTTCAGCATCTCATAGATCGTGGAACTACCATAGTTCCCGCCTTCTGCACCAAGTACATACAACGCTTTGTACCCTATTTGTATGATGGATACGGTCTCGCCTTCTTTAATTACACCATCAATCTGCTTCTTAGTCTCTTCGATATTCTCTTCATATGTCGTGATCCATTGCTCTGCTTCCTTCTCTTTTCCAAAAACACCAGCAATCCGGCGCAGCTTTTCCAATGGGCCAGAAGTTTTATCACCTTCCCAATAAGGTAAAAAGACGGTCGTTGCAATTTTTTCGTAATCCTCAATATTTTTATCAATGGAACCGATGATGAGATCCGGCTCAAGTGACACTAACTTCTCCAGATTCATTGGGAACTCTCCTCCCAAATCCTCAATACCCGCTATAACATCAGTAGCAATGCCAGACTTTTCAATCCATCCTTCGTTCAGCATAAATGTTCTTACACCAACCGGTACTATGCCCAGTTTCAGCAGGTACCCCATATATTGATCTGAAGCAACACGCTGCGGATTGGCCGGGATTACCACATCTCCCCTCATTGTAGAGACGGTCCGCGTCTCCGGCTGTGCGGTCGATTTCCCTGCCTCCGTTGCCTGGTTACCCGATTGTGTAGTAGTCGCATTGGTCTCTGTTTGCGTACCACTTGCAGACGGCGCTGGACTGGAACAGGCCGTGAGCAATAGCGTGAGACACAACATCATGCTTAGTGCTGTCATTTTGAATTTTCCTTGCATTATTAATTCCCCTCCAACACTCTTTTGATATTGATAATCAATATCATTATATAGATGGGAATGTAACGAATGAAGGGCATTTTCTTGCATTACACTGGGCAAATCTTGCTTGTTGTTCAATACCAATGGGTGTTTCGACTTGTTTAACCGTTGGCTTACTCCTTTTTTGTAGCGAATTGGAGAAAGCCCTTTTATTTTTTTGAAGCTACGGCTCAGTGAATGTGCATCCGGATAGCCGATCTGTTCTGCAATCTGTTGCAGCGTTGCACTGGTATGCACCAGAAGATGTGCGGCCCTCTCCATTCGAATCTGTCCAAGATACTGGATGGGACTGATGTTTAACTTTTGTTTGAACAGCCTCGACAAGTGCCCCACACTGCATTCCATTGCTTCTGCCATTACGTCAAGAGCTATGGGCTCATGGAGATGAGCATTCATATATTCAATAGCCTGTGTGACCGTATCCGGTTTATGTGGCTGAATGGATTGTTCGTGTAAGTCTGTCAATAAAAGATATACCCATTGATGAAATAAGGTTTTGGCATGTAACTTTGCAAGCTTGGTAGACTGCTCCCACTCCTGTTTCAATTCCTCCATACACTGATACATGTGTAGCGGACGGGTTGGTACAAGTGCATATTGGTCCTGAAACGGACGTTCATGGTCCATCAGATACTGAATTTCCATCCCACAGGGCAAGGCTGGGATGGCTTTGTACAAAATCATATAATACGCCACGCCCGAATCCGTCTCCATATTTAAATACGCCTGCTTGCCTCCATGAATGATGTGGAATCCCTCCACGATGTATCTGTGTTGATCCATTCGTATCCGTGCACTTCCGTCGGTGATATATAGATAGGTACTTGCTGGTAGTTGATAATTCTTCAACTTCTCCCCAGGATGCAAAGCGTTTTGGCGTACATCCAGTATTTTGACAAAAACATGATTCCACAACCTGATGTGATCATTCAAATTCATATCCGCTGTACTTTCCCTCCCGCCATATTACATCGACATACCTTCTTGCTACTCTTTATGAAGAGCCTGTAATTTTCGCTCAGTATGTATATTTCATTTCATTATAAATCAATTGATAACAATTCTCAATAACATGCACAATCAATATTAACTTACCCATTTGGACAACATATATGGACTGCAATGTATACGTAGCGGGATAATAACGCTAGAATCAGCAACATTTTCTAACCTGTTGCAAAATCATAAAAGGCATGATATATTAATTGAGCCATCAATGATTGACGCATCAAATATTGATACATCAATGATTCGAGAGCATCCAAATAATCATTAGGCAATGGCATTGTATACTGCAACATTAATCATTGGTTAACATACGCCGTTGTTCATGATTCAGATTCACCCGGGAGGTCTAGTCATGACACGTATTGTTTCCAAAGAAGAACAAATCATCAATCTGTTGAACGTGTTGGGTAACAAACTCAGTCCCAAGTTCGAACGCTGTACAGGTATCAGTTCCTCTCGCTTTGAAATTCTGCATGAGCTGGATCAGGTCGATGAGATTAACCAATCCATGCTGCAGAAAATCATTAACATTGATAGTGCTGCGATTACACGCCACTTGAAACAGCTTGAGGCGGACCTGATGGTTACAAGACGTAAGAATCCCGATGATAATCGGGTAACTTTTGTTCGTTTGACGGACCACGGTCGGAAGCAGATTGAAGGCTACAAAGCTGAGAAGACCAATTTTATCAACCAGATTTTACAGGATTTCAGTGAAGACGAAGTTCAATCACTCGCCGATTTCCTGGAACGTATGCAGAACAATTTCTAAACCCATATATAGAGGAGAGATCCATGCATGAGTACAATTCAAAGCAAATTCCAAAAAACCAATGATTTTAATGAAATTACCTACGGTCGCCGTTCTGTTAAACTTTACGATCCTGAAGTGAAAATCAGCCGTGAAGAAATGACTGAAATTCTGTCAGAAGCTTCCCGTGCACCATCTTCAATCAATATGCAACCATGGCGTTTTCTGGTTGTGGACACAGCAGAAGGCAAAGAAAAGCTTGCTCCTCTTGCCAAGTTCAATCAAAATCAAGTGCTGACTTCCTCCGCAGTTATTGGTGTATTTATCGATATGAACAATGCTGAATATTTGGAAGAGATTTTTGGTAAAGCTGTAGAGCATGGTTATATGCCAGAAGAAGTTAAGAATGCCCAAATCAATGTGGTTAAACCTTATTATGAGAACATTCCTGCTTCCGCTCTTCGTGACGTAAACTTGATTGACGCAGGTCTTGCTTCCATGCAATTGATGCTCGCTGCACGTGCCCATGGTTATGATACCAATCCAATTGGTGGTTACGAAAAAGATCAAATTGCTGAAACATTCGGCATGGATAAAGAGCGTTATCAACCAGTTATGTTGATCTCGATCGGTAAATCGGCTAAAGAAGGTCACCCATCCTACCGTCTGCCTGTAGAAACAATCACTACTTGGGCATAATATCAGGGACGGTTTCCCCTTTCTTAACACATTCCAAACAAACACAATATGGAGGTTATACATTATGATTATCATTCACGCTCATCTGCAAGTTAAACCGGACCAAGAGCAAACATTCCTCGTAGCTGCGAAAGAACTGATTGCTGCAACACGTCAAGAAGAAGGTAACATCAGCTACGATTTGGCAAAAAGCACAGAACGCGAACAACAATACACGATGATCGAGCTGTGGAAAGATGAAGCTGCTACAGCTTCCCACAACACAAGCGCGCATTTCCAAGCTTTTGTTCAACAAGCAGCAGCATTCATGGCCGCTCCAATGAACGTTGAAGTATTTGCTGGAGAACAAGTTAAAGCTTAATAGCGCTTTAACTGCCATGCGTATTTAACATGTGAAGAAGCCGCTCTTGGTCATATGACCGAGGGCGGCTTTTTAGTTTTCTTTTGAAAATAAGTTCACTTCAACAAAAAACACGCCAATTAAGGCGTGTTTTCTTCACTCATTGAAGAGGTATTAGACAAGTGAACATGGACTACACGATCCGAGCAGGAGTGATGCTTTGCGGATTGTTGAACACATTTTTTGGATCATACTTGGCTTTGACTCTCCGCAGTCTGGCATAATTGGCTCCATAGTACACTGGACCGGAATTCTTGATCCCTTGGTCTGGAACGTTGATATAGGAACCCACAATGTATGGTTGCAATTTCTTGCGAGTATTACGAGCGAGTGCGATATTTTTGGCGGCATGGGATGGTTTGAGCCACGTACTGGTCCATTCCACGTAAAACTTCTCTTTACGCCAGAAGAACGCGGTTGATCTAGGCGCTTTGCGACTTACCGCTCCGCCCCAGTTGAGGAAATAGAACCCGCCTGGTCCCTCTTCCAAGTTCTCCAAAAATGATCGCATCGATTTAATCGCTTTGTCGGGGAATGGTTTTCGTCCAAAACCGGACGAGAACTGGTTGCTATACCGTTGAGTCTCGGTCGGATCAGGTTGTAATAAGAACTTCACAACTTCTGTGTAAGGTAACAAACGAACAATGGAACTTGTCGGTGTGCCAACACTCGTAATGGGCTGCAATAGACGGAGAGCCTCTGTTTTTGACCCTAGGAACAGCCCCTCCATGACAACATTGCCACCCTTTTTCGGTCCGATGGATAATTCGCTACCCAATCTTGTATCCACAGAGGGAGCCCACCTCTGCCATACTTTGAGCACCTTTTCGAATTGAGCCCATGGCCAGGTAATCTTAAATACAGTTGCTTTCGCTGGAGCACGGCGCACTTTGAATTTGTAGCGGGTGTATACTCCGAAGTTACCACCGCCCCCTCCCCGCGAGGCCCAAAAGAGATCCGAATTACGATTTTTATTAGCCCGAATCACTTTTCCTTTGGCGTCCACCATCTCTACCTCAAGCAGGTTATCACTGATGAGACCGATCGTACGCTGGAGAGGCCCAATTCCCCCACCTAATGTAATTCCACCGATCCCTACAGTAGGGCTGTCACCAAAAGGAGCTATGAAACCTTGCTTGGCAAGGGTATTTGCAATTCTTCCCACTCGGTTTCCTGTTCCAACAACAACCGTTCCATTTTTTTTATCAAGCTTGATGGAATTCAGATCACTCACATCAATCACGATACCGCCATTCACCTGTGAAAGATTCACTTCAAGCGCATGTCTGCCGCTCCGCGGCCTGATCGGTACATTGTTTTCACGAGCCCATCGGATAGCATTGGATACATCCTTCGTCCGTTGGGCAAATACAAACACTTTGGGAAATTTGTCCGTATGCGGGTCCCAGTTCTTGCGCGCCGCTTCATATCCCGGATCTCCTTTATAAATAACCCGTCCGGTAAGCTTTGTTGATGATTTCACACGTCCCACTCCCTGCTGAATAATTGTCCTACAGCCTCTGCTACATCAAGCACTTTATACTGTATGACGGACATTCGCGGAGGGAATGGGCTGGTGCCCTTAATTTCTAGGTTCATGTTTCAGAGGAATCAATTCTGATTAACTTACGCGCTTCCTGTTCTTTTTCACCATACCAGACGAGCACGTCAGCAAACAAATCCATGATGCGAACAAAGTTCTGCTTATCCGCTTCTGAAATCTGATCTGCATACTTGAAAATCTCATCAAAGCAAAGTTCCCTTACAAATTCGGTATACTTCGCATATACCTCGCGACCTTTCTCAGAAGGTTTGACGTATATGTCTTTGCGGTTGCCGCTTAAATGAAATTTTTCGAGCAGACCTTTTTCCGTCAGATTCTTCACGTTCTTGGAAAATGTACTGCGGCTTACGCCCAGGCGTGCTGCCATTTCCGACATCTTCTCTTCCTTGTCCTCGGCTTCCAGAATGTATTCCAGCGTCTGAATCTGTGAAGCCGAGAACATCATGTCTGTACCATAACTTCGCTGCAGATTATACGTGTTTGAGTACGCATTACCGTATTTGATAATTTTCTCAATCAGTTCCCGATGGTCGCCCATCCAATCTAATTTCATGCGTAATCCCTTTCATATTCAGATTCTCTCTTACTCTACTGAAATCAGATTCGTTTTTCAATCCATGTAATTGCTTCTTCAATCACATCATCACGAGTCGGTTCATTAAATATCTCATGCATCAGATGAGCATAAATTTTAAGTGTTTTATCCGTTGAAGCGATATCTCCGTAAAAGTCACGGGAATCCTTTTCGCTGACCAGTCCATCATTTGCTCCATGCAGAACAAGTACGGGATCTGTAAATTGCTTGGCGTTCTCCTTCAGCCATGTTATGCCATTTCCAAGACTATTAAATAAATCTACAGAGATCTGTTTTTCAACCAGTGGGTCCTTGGCGTAAGCGGATACAACTGCGGGATCACTACATACGCCACTGCCCAGCTCATTCGGGAAATACGTGCCTGTAGGAAGTTCCATCGGCAGTTCTCCGGCAACTTTTGTATTGTAACGAGTGAGCGCTCCGGATAGTACGATGCCCTTGACCTTGCCTGAATATTTCGTTCCAAAGGACGAGGTTGCAAAACCGCCCATACTATGTCCGATGACAAACAGCGGAAGATCGCCGCTCTCTTGCAATGCCGCCTCGACAATGACATGAACATCTTCAATAAGATGATCAAACTTTTTATAGAACGTACGCTGTCCCTCAGATCTGGCATGACCACGATGGTCGAAGCGATACACGCTAAACCCGCGCTGATTCAGCTTCTCTGTCAAATAATCGTAGCGCCCTGCATGCTCAGCTAGTCCGTGAACAATAACTACAGCGGCTTTTGCATCACTAACTAAATTTTTACTAGAATATAGGCGAGTACCGTCAAAAGATTCGATTGTTGTTTCAATTATACTCATAATATTTCCCATCCCTCTCGTTACGCTCAAGCACCAAACAATTAAAATTCTTTAGCACAGGGCGTTATTCGTATACTTAAGAATGAAGTCCTTATAATTATATTTGATAAGAACAATATAGTTTCTTATAGAAACAATATTATCACCGTCGACATCCCTTGTCTATATTAAATTAAAGCGCTTACACGAAGACTGTGTCATACCTTTGGCATCATTCCTGATCTGCTGTATCGAGTCGATTTACAGCTTCATGCACGCACGCGGACTAAGCTACGCATTCGCTACCTGAACAATCCATAACGAAAAAAACGCCATAATATATTTCGTAATGACGTCTTTTTCGTTATGGTACCTAGGGGATCGAACCCCTGACCTTATCGCTGCCAGCGGATCGATCCTCTTCTGATCGTTAACAGAAATGAGGAGAAAAGCCATCTGTGTCATCGGGCAATAATTTTATGCTCTACCACCCTGTAAACAATGGCTTCGGACTCACATGCGTAGGAAAGAGAGGCAATACCTCCTCTGCCAACTCCTGAATCACCTCAGCAGGAGGCCGACTCGAAAAATGAATGCCTAGTGCAGCATGATTAACGCCGACTGTTCGCCATTCCTCCAAAAGCTGAATCAAACCTGCCCGACCTGTACGTAATATGTACCCACCTCGAAGCGGTGTTCGAGGATAATTGACATCTTCCACCAGATCAATCCATTCGTTGGTCATATGCGGCTTAAACATGCCATTAGGTATTTTTTCACGCCAGGCACTAATCTTATGGCCAAGCATCTGAGGACCAGATTCGTTTGCCGTTGCTTCGGGATACGTGAGCCAGCCGTCACTGTTCTTCGCAATCCAATCTAAAGACTGCCTGCTTGAGCCTGTCACAACGAGCGGAATACCACCAGTTGCTGGTTTCGGGAGCAATTCAAGCCCTTTCAATTGACCAAGAGAAGATTGAATTGCGCCAGTTCTATCCTGTATAAGCTCACGAAAAAACTCCACCGTCTCCCGGAATCGTACATCACGATGCTCTCCATCTATCCCATACGCCGGAAACTCAGCAGGACGATCACCTGATGCAATGCCTAGTACAAGTCGTCCGCCCGAAAGTACATCAATGGATGCGGCTGCCTTGGCTAAATCAATCGGATGGCGAAGCGTGAAGATCGCACTTCCTGTTACTAGGGAAACGTTTTGGGTTCTTGCAGCAAGGTAGGCCAGATAAACAAATGGATCGAATACCTGCCCGGCATCTCCAAATCCAGGATCAAATAGAGGGACATCTCGCACCCACACGGCTGCAAAATTTCGTTGATCAATGCTTTCCACGAGGTCAGCTTGACCTTTTAGAACATCCATGTGACCTTTATAAAATTTTAGTGGTAAAAACAGCCCTATTGTTAATTGGTCTGGGGCAAACATACGGCGGAAACCAGGGTGTTGATTGAAGTTTTCTACCGTTTGTATTGACGGATTTTCTATTTGTTCCATAACATCTATAGGTTTGCTCATTTCTTCTCCTCCTAAAACAATAGTAATCCAGTGCACTGATATCTTTTCAATTCGACCGGAACTGATATAATTGTAACCATCGATTGACCCCATAAGTAGTGACAACTCTCAACAAAATAACAGGGTCAGTTCTGGCAACGAGGAGGATTAGCATGATTGATTTGACATTATTGTTGAACAGAGAGTCTGGAGAACCGTTATACGCTCAGCTTTATCACTATATTAAAAATGAGATTTTGAACGGAAAGTTACCAGCCGATAGTCGTCTTCCCTCTATTCGTTCACTATCCAGTCACCTCCACATTAGCCGTAATACAGTCGATATGGCCTATCAACAGTTATTAGCCGAAGGTTATGTCCAGAGCAGACCTAGAAGTGGCTTATACATAATGGATTTGAAGCTGGAAGCATTGCCCTTGTCCCATGTAGTGAGTAAGGATTGGTTGGAAAACAGTATTCAGGATAGCCCAGAGATTCGATACAATTTTCGTTATGGTGACGTAGATGCCGAGCATTTTCCATTTGCCACTTGGCGCAAGTTATCCAATCAGAGCTTGCTCCAGAACCAAATGAAGTTGTTCTCTTATGGCGATCCTCTTGGAGAACCGGGACTTCGATCTGAAATTGCAATTTACCTGCACAGCTCTAGGGGAGTAAATTGTTCACCTGATCAAATTATAATTGGAGCTGGTGTTCAATACCTGCTCGGTGTGTTATCTGGATTAATAGGTAACGTTAGTCATGGTATCGCGATGGAAGACCCGGGATATGACGGGGTTCGGACGGTTTTTCAACATAAAGGTCTAAACATTCATCCTATTCCGCTGGAAGCAGATGGTCTTCATATCCATAAGTTATACAAAAGCAATTCCCGCATCGTCTACATTACACCGTCACATCAGTTCCCCTATGGAATGGTCATGCCGCTCGCCAAGAGAATGCAATTACTGAAATGGGCAACAGACCAGAATGGGATCATTATTGAGGACGATTATGATAGTGAGTTCAGATATGTCGGCAAACCGATACCTTCCCTGCAAAGCCTGGATACTCAACAGCGAACCGTTTACCTGGGGACATTTTCAAAGTGCCTTCTTCCTTCATTACGAATTGCATATATGGTTCTACCACAGACCATGTTAGAGCTACACCGTAAACAAGACTACCGATTATATGATCAAACGGTCTCTCATTTTCAGCAGAACACCTTAGAGCTGTTTATGAGTAATGGACATTGGGAAGCCCACATTCGCAAGATGAGGAAGGTATATCGACAGAAGCAATTCACACTTATTTCAATGATTCAGAAGATGATGGGTGCTCAAGTTACCATCATTGGTGAGGATGCAGGACTTCATATTTTGTTGCGTGTACATAACGGAATGGATGAACACAAGCTGATTGCTACTGCTGAGAAGGAAGGTGTTCAGGTCTACCCGGTATCCCCCTTTTGGGCGCAACCAGCTCAAGCGGAGCAATCCATGGTTCAGATTGGTTTTGGTGGATTGAGTATTGAGGATATTACAGAAGGTGTATATGCCCTTCACCGGGCTTGGTTTGGGGTCTGAGAACATTCGTATTACCACGACCACAAAACCAAACCATTTCCACATCGAAAAAACCCGCAAAACACTCGAAAATCCTTGTGTTAAGCGGGTTCTTTACATATGGAACCTGGAGTGATATATATTTCTTAGGTTACATTCTAATCATTCATCTCATCAACAGCAGTCTTACCAGCGATTCGTCCAAAAGTAAATATATCCGTCAAGGCATTACCACCTAAACGGTTGCCTGCATGTATACCTCCTGCAACTTCCCCAGCGGCATACAGATGTGCAATCGGCTGACCGTTTTCATCCAATACGCGAGTTTGGGTGTCGATCTTGATACCACCCATTGTATGGTGAACTGCCGGTTTTCTAGGTGTGGCATAGAATGGAGACTTCTCGACTTTTAAACTAAACGTATCCTTATGGAACTCCGGATCAAAGCCCGCATCCACATATGAGTTATACTTATCAATCGTATTTCTAAGAACTTCAGGTTCCATATTGATTTTCACTGCCAGTTCTTCTATGGTATCGGCTCTAAACAAGGTACCTTCTTCGACTTGACGGTCTATCTTTTCCTGGCTTGTGTTCGCTGCCGTTTTCTTGATCTCGTCATCCGCAATCAGGTAAAATAAACTTCCCTGCTCGATAGCAGCTTTCGTTAAGACATCTCGTCCAGAGAATTCATTAACAAATCGTTCTCCCTTTTTGTTAACAATGACAAAGTTTTCAGGCGGTACTTGCAGTCCACTGAAGAGTTCGCCCGTATCCGGATCGGCTACAGGCATCATTTGAGTGAAGCCCATGCCTGTCAGCGCTGCTCCTGCACTTTTACCTAGCGATATTCCATCACCAGTCATCGCATAGGAATTTGTTGTTTTGATATCATCGTCAATATGGCTCCAGTATGTGTTGTATTCCTTGAGCATCTGTGTATTTGCACCAAAACCGCCGCTGGCAAGCACAACGGCTTTGGCATGAATGGTTATTTTCTGACCATTGACACCTGTTGCGATAACACCTGTTATTTTTCCATCTTCGATGATCAGTTGTTTGACCGGGCTATCTGTAATAATTTTTCCTGAATGCTCTTCTACATATTTGCTAAGCGCAATGATAAAGGCAGAGCCATAACTTTTGACAGGTTTATGGCCACGACGCCAAAGGGCACCCACTGGAGCAAATACGATACTCTTATCATACTCAACCCCGATATCCTCAAGCCACGTTACACTTTCCAAGGCACGGTCTGTAAGTACTTTGACCAAATCGTATTGTCCATAGATCATGCTCCCATTCAGGTCTGTACGTTTGCCCCCAAAATACGTTTGCATTCTGTGAAGAAGTGGGGAGTCGAATAAATAAGCCTTTTCTGTGCCGAACTTATCCTGATATGCAGTAAACTCTTCTTTGAGTGCATGGAAATCATCTACATATTCTGGATGGATCAAGCTCTCATCGGTACTTAATAAATTCTCAATCGTCTGTCTTTCCCCTGGATTCTCAGTGAACTGTTGTTGCCATACAGGATCTGCAGCATTGACAGGACCACCTGAGCGGATCGTATTCCCCCCAACAGCAGGATATTTCTCAAGTACAATCGCACTTGCTCCTTGTTGTAAAGCTGTAGCAGCAGCACTGAGTCCTGCGCCACCTCCACCTACAACGACCACATCGCAAGTGTATTCTTCGTCATCTTTCATCTGGCTGCTAGCAGGTTTTGGACGTCTTTTCAGGATGTCAGGATTCACTCCGGCAAGCTTAACCGCTTTGGCTACACCATTGATGACAGCATTACTGGTTTCAGAAGCACCTGAGAGAGCATCTACATTCAGCGTCTGTCCCTCAATGATTTTATTCGGAATTCTTACAAAAACAACATCGGCGATGCCTTCGGTTTCACCCTTCGAATCGATATCGATGCTTTCAATTCTATTTTCACTAAAGGATACCTTCATCGGCAGATTGCCACTGTGACCTATAGCATTGATCTCATACACACCGGGATTATAAGTGAATTCTTCTTCTTCGTTCAGCTGATTTGAAATTTTGGCAAACCGAAGGAACCGCAGGAAACATGTTTCCAGGAAATCGATCGTTCCTTCATTGTTCAGGTTGCCTGATTCGTCAAATGCTTTATGTGCGCTGCCAAGCAAAAATTCATACCCTGGCATCACGTTAGCTTCGACACCTGGTGCATCCAGAATTTGACGAAGATGCAGCTGTGCACGCGAGGAACCTTGTGTTCCCTGTGACGCACCTATGATCATCACGGGTTTTCCAGCCAGCGGATGGATTTCAAAGCTCAACCATTCCAGCAGGCTTTTAAGGGATGAAGGGATGGAATGGTTATATTCTGGAGTCGCAATAATGACACCATCACTTGCGATAATTTTTTCATTAAACAATTGTAGAATTGCACTGTTTGTTTGGTTATCGGACTGATTAAACATCGGAACATCTGTAACATCGAGGATTTCAATGGCTGCTCTGGACTCAAAATGCTTTTGTATGAATTGAAGCAGCTTGCGATTATACGATTTCTTTGCATTTGTGCCAACGATTGCTATGATTTTCATTGTGATTAGCCCCCTACTCTTGCCAGGAAAATTTTTTCGTTTTTTTCTTCAACGTCCTTTTGGATAACAGTTCCGTAGTGATCTCCGTAAACAAAATAAACTCATTGAAGATTTCGTCAAGCTCGGCCACTTTTTGAGCGTCAATAAGATTGCCGCTGTTATCAAATGCACTCTGGGATTTTCCCAAAAGAAACTCGCTACTAGGCATCATTCTTGCACCAAGCTCAGGCGAATCCAGTATTTGTCTAAGATGGGCTTGTGCCCTGGAAGAACCGAGTGCACCATGTGAAGCACCCACAATCAGAACAGGCTTGTCTTTCAAGGTTTGAGTGGTATAACTGATCCATTCCAGCGCACTTTTCAGAACGGCAGGGATTGCATGGTCATACTCAGGAGTAGCGATAATGACACCTTTCGCTTTAGAAATTTGATCTAATAAGTCTTGTACCTTCACAGGAATATCAACTTCAGCATCCTCTAATTCATCTTTTTCAATAAAGGCAGGCAAATCCTTAATTTCAAACAAGTCAATCTTGGCTTCACTAGCAAAATGCTTTTGCATAAATTGAAGCAGCATGCGGTTAGTTGACACATCCGAATTTGTGCCCACGATAGCTAAATAGTTCATCGTAATCCCCTCTCTGTCATTCGAGATGATGTTCGTAACTGTCAGGCTCAATCTTTCGGCCTAACTCTAACATATCAAAGCTCAAATGATCTAATAGTTATTCATTGCAGTTTGATAACTAATTTGTTATAATCACCTCAAATTCAAAGTTTGTTACTTTTTTCACAAGGGGTGAGGAACATGTCTAAGTTAGAATCTCAAGATATCTTGTGTTACATTGACAGCCTATTAAAATACAGCAACTATAGCAGGGCCGCACAATCCCTTTACATATCTCAGCCCTACCTCACAAAGGTTATCAAAAAAATCGAAATTGAGTTGGGCTGTGAGCTAATCACTCGCAACAAACTTCCGTACCGATTAACCGAGCAGGGGAAAATATATTATCAATACTTAACTTCACTCGAAAATAGCTACGCCAAGCTTATTAGGGAAATCTCATATGTATCGGATATTGGCAATAAGGTGATACGGATCGGCATTCTTCCGAGCCTCGGTGTGTACTTAACGCCCCTTTTTTTACCAGATTTTCTCGAGCTTCATCCTGCTTATAAAATTAATCTTGTCGAGGATTTACCTGAAAAAAATGAGAAACGTCTCCAAAATAATGAGCTGGACTTCTGGATCGGGCAAAATTCAAGCAGTATCTCCCCTAACTTGAACTCCTTTAACTGGGGCAGGCACAGTTACCAGGCCATCATTCCGCGTTGCTGCGAATTATATCAAGAGAATGTTGCAGTCATCCCGGAGGGCACGATTGAGATCAGCACCATTTTGAATCAAAAGCTTATTCTAACGTCCAAGGGTTCGGCAATCCGAAAACAGATTGATCAATTGCTCAGTGTCTACAAGGTACAGCCTAATATCGTTATGGAAAGTAATGAAATCTACACTGTACTCAAGCTTGCAAAGCATAATTTAGGTTTGACCTTTGTGCCTGAAAGCATCCATATCAAGGAGTGCCCTTCGGAATACAACATCTATCCAATCCCTCTAGAGAAGATGAGTCTGGATTATTTTATAGCCCATCATGGAGCAAAAAAGCTGAATAGTGTGGATCATGACCTCATCCATACTTTTCTCAATCACGGACAACAATGTGCAATATAGGAGGCTATCATGAAATTTTTTACGAGAACGATACCGCTTATGGGAACTAACATATCCCTCTATATCAAGGGGACAGATGCTGAAGAGCTTGCCGAGCAAGCCGTGAATATGCTTGTCCATTATGAACAAGTGTTTAGTGCCAACAGTGAGCAATCGCAGCTTGCCATGCTAAAAAAAGAAGCCGCATCACATCCGCTTAGAGTAGACAAGGAACTGTATGATCTTATTAAGATAGGCAAAGAACACAGCCTGAATAAAGATTCATTTTTAAATATAGCGATAGGGCCTTTGATCAAATTGTGGAGAATTGGTTTTCGCGAGGCACATGTGCCGGAGGATACCGAGATTAAAGCAGTGCTGGAGCTCTTGAATCCGGAGCATATACAGCTTGACGATGAGCTGCAAACGGTTCATTTATTCAAAAAAGGCATGGAAATCGACCTTGGAGCGATCGCTAAAGGTTATTTTGCTGATCAAGTTATGTCATTTTTCAAGAAAAACGGAGCTACATCAGCTATGGTCGATATGGGCGGCAATGTTCTGGTTCATGGCGATTCTCCCACCGGGTCCAGTCACTGGAAAGTTGGAATTCAAAATCCCTTTTTACCTAGAGGAAATGCAGCAGCACTCGTTAGTATACGCGAGCAATCCGTTGTTACATCAGGAATATACGAGAGAGTTTTAGAGAAGAAAGGGGGTCAGTACCATCATATATTTAACAGCGGAACAGGCTATCCAATCGAAAGTAATATCGCTTCTTTAACGATTATTGCGGATCGATCGCTCGACTGCGATATATATACTACAGAATTATTTGGGTTAGATGCGGTCTCCATTATTCATAAAGTTAATAATATGAAGGATATCGAAGCTGCCGTAATCACGACGGATGGAAAACTGGCCTATACCGATAATCTTAGGGGCAGAATTGAGCCCGTATTAAGGTAAAGTTAACAGCTAATTCTTTAGGCCAGGATCTAACGGCTTTTCCTGCTCACTGATTAAACAGATAATAAAGTGGACGGAACAAGTTCTTCCGCCCAACTTTATGATCTGAGTGAATCAATAGCAACTGCCTTATAATTAACGTGTCTACATCAAACCCAACACATTATAGATCATCACTGCTGCTTCTGCACGGCTGGCATTCTTCTTCGGTGCAAACTCATCGTTACCTACACCGTTTATTATGCCTGCTCCCTGTATTGCCTCTACCGCTTGCTTCGCATAACTTGCGATGTTTGCTTCATCCTTGAAGGCTGTAGCTTCACCACTTGCTAACGCCAGTTGCTTAATTTGGACAGCCTTGTATACCATAACCGCCATATCTTCTCGCGTAATGTTCTCATGAACTCCGAATCGTCCATTTGGCTTCCCGTTCACAATCCCTAGCTTCTGCGCGGTTGCGATATTTCCATGGTACCATTTTCCTTGCTTCACATCACTAAAACTTGTCGTTGCGCTCTCATCCGATAACTCAAACAACTTCATCAGCATGGTGATGAATTCTGCTCTTGTCACTTGACCATTCGGATTAAATTCGCCGTTGCCTACACCCTTCACAATGCCTCTTGCTCCCAATGCTGAGATCGCATCCTTCGCCCAATCTTGGGTCACATCCTTAAAGCTCGTTGCAACATACGCTACCGTATACTTGCTTAGATACGTTGGCTTGAACTCTACTTTTCCTGTCGCTGCATTGTATTTACCATTCGTCACCACTCTTAGCTCTCCGTTGTCCTTCACATCGTATACAACGACGTTGTTTGGATTTTCGTTAGCCTTTAGTGTGTATGGCAATTCAATCACGAGATCATCTCTGCCATCAAACTCTGTAAGTTTCTTACCATCAATCGTTAGCTCAATATCGTATACGACCTCACCGTTCAGCTGAGCTTGTGCGCCAGCTGGCAGTTGATTAGCTGCGATTTTCTTAATCGACAATCCTAACGTTTTCCCTGCACTTGTTCCTGTTCCAAGCAGTTCGGTTGCCACGGTTACGACTGCAGAGCCTGTGTTGATCTCGATGAGATCTACCATAGAAGCTCCACTTGTTAAGCGCGGATCTACTGCTAGCTCAATCGTTAGCTCGTTCAAGCTTGCATCAGCTTCAACTTGCATGTGTAACTTACCGCCTGTCGTTTGATCAAGCGCACGCTTCATTGTATCCGCACTTAACTTCACTTCAGAAGTACCGCTCTCATTTACAACTGGTTTAATATTTATTTGGCCGTTGTCCATGACCACTGGCTCACTTCCACCTGGAGCTGTTGGTACTGTAGGTGCAGGAATGTTACCGTCACCGCCACCATTTCCATTACCACTGCTTGGTGCAGCCGGTTCAACCAATGGTGTTACCGTTACCGTAGCGCTTGATGATAAACCACCATCCACTGTAGTTACTGTAATCCTTGCTGTTCCTGGTGCCACCGCTGTTACTTGACCTGTCGCACTTACAGTCGCTACAGCTGTATCGCTAGAGCTCCATGTTACTGCTTTTTTCGTTGCATTAGCTGGTGTTACCGTAGCTGTCAATTGCCCTGATTGACCTTCTACGATTGACAACGTCGTTTTGTCCAAACTAATTCCGCTAACGGGTACGTTCTTCCCATTGAGTGCATCATACTCACTTTGTGTAATTGGAATTACCGTTCCGTGACGCGGACTAGCTGGTAAGTTGTAGTTAGAAGATAATGTCCAGACACCTGATGCAAGATTTGTTGTCTCGAATGGAACATAACCTCTTCCACCAAACTCATCTACGAATAAATACCATTTTTCATCGGTATTCGATTTGAAGATCGTTGGACCCTCAACCCATTTGATGTTACCAACGCCTTGATTAATCATCTTGAAGGTTGGATCTAAGATCGAGTCACCCACCTCTTGGAAGATCATCTTACCAAATGGTGCAGAAGCTCCGTTGTTTTGCTCATCTTTCGTAAAGCGATACACTTTTCCTTCATGCTCAATCATCGTTGTGTCAATGATTGAATATCCATAATCCAAATATACTTGCGGTTCAGTAAACGTATAGAAATCTCTTGTCTTGCTATACATCATTTTTTGATAAGCATCGCCTGTATGGGATGCATCATCAAACATTCTTGATGCCCAAAATACGATATATTCACCTGTTGTCTTATCGTACATAATTTCTGGTGCCCATGTATTACCCGCTTCTTCCGGTGCAACCTCTACCATGCGTTGATCTGTCCAATTGACTAGATCATTCGATTCCCACACCATAATGGAACGACTGCCCCATGTCTGTGCTCTACCCCAGTTACCATTGCCGTTAATTTTCAGATCGGTAGCGATCATGTAGAACTTATCACCTTCAGGCGAACGAATAATGAACGGATCACGTACACCCTTCTCCCCTAAGGTAGAGATCAATACAGGTTTACCATTATTCAATTCTCGCCAGTTCAACGGATCATTGCCGTTACTTAGTGCAAAGTAAACTTGCTCACCTGTTGCAGTACCTTCTCCAGTGAAATATGTGAAAAAGTATCCCGCATAATTTTCATCAGCAGGCAGTTCCTTCACCTTCGCAATGAATTCCTTCGTAGTGGATGCTGAATTCAACTTAATCGTGGCTGTAAGCTTCACATCTACATTTCCACTACCGTTTACCGGACGTTTTACTTCTCCAGTAACTGAAACGACGTTTGGTTGTGCAGAAGCCCAAGTAATCGTTGTTCCATATAGACCAGATGTTGGTAATGCCAGATGACCTCTTACATCATTAATGTTATGAACGACTAGCGCTGCTTTTGCTTCATCTACAGAAGTGACATCGTTTGGCAATGCCTTAACCGTCAACTGAAAAGTTTTGTTAACTGTCTCTGTACCATCTGTAAATACTGCTGTTAACGTTACAACTTGATCACCTGTTGCGTTAGCTGGTCTGGTTACGGCACCTGTAGTTGAGATGACATTCCCCTTATCTGAAGTCCAGCTTATTGTTGTGCCATAAACACCTGATGTTGGCAATGTTACATTGCTTATAATCGCATCTTTTGATGCATTAGAAGCAAGAAGATCATGAATCGTTAATTTCTCTGTCGCAGCTGATACAAGCATGCCCTCCATCAAAGCAATCTTCTGATCTGAATGAGCCTTAAGTGATGTAATATCTGCCGCAGTCATAGCACCATCATAGATTTGGAAGTCTGCAATCAACCCGCCGAAGTATGGATCAGCTGTATAGAATGACTTACCGATGGTTCCACTACTGCCTGAAGTATTTTTTATTTGTTCTAGTGTCATTCCATTCGTCGAGCCTGATGCAACAGCAACACCATCGATATAAAGCGTTAGTGTACCATCCGTGCCTGAAACAACAGTCGTAATTACTTTCCATTCATTATTCTTTAAGCCTGTGGTAGAAGTTGAAGACTCATTATTCCAAGCATTCGTCGCGATACCTAGGCGAGCTAGACCGTTAGCGTTATAACGTGGTGTGAAATACGTATAGTGGGTATTATTGTTTGGTCTTCCTAATGCATATAACCACTCGGCAGCGTTTTTACCGCTCCAGTTCACAATGGATGAAACGGTCATATCCGTTAATCCATCGAGAACTCCTTGTGGCAGTTCTACATAAGAGTTCGTTGTGCCACCAGTAAAGCTTAGTACACCAGCATCTTGTGTACGAATCCATTCTGCTTTAGACGGATTCATCCATTTTCCATTGAAGTTTCCTGTTTGGTCAATAACCGTTGCACCATCAATATCATCCATATTGTAGTGAAGAATGAGCTCTGCCCCAGATGGCTGCTCTACTGGAGGAGTAACGTCTTCATCAGCTAATGTTGCAATCTCATCAACGGATAATGCACGATTATAAATACGGAAATCATCCAATTTACCATCAAATAAACTATGAGAGCTGTTTCTCGATTTACCAATATAATTCATCGTTGTTTCCAGTAACATTCTCGGCTCAACGTTAAATGTCGAGCTACGTTTAACCTCTTGACCATTCACATACAATACGGCATCAAATTCATCCATTGTAATTGCAACATGTTGCCAAGTCTTCGTTGGAAATAACCCGGAATTTCTCACCGCATATTTATATTCTGATCCTAGTCGCGTGCTGTCATTGCTAAATTTCTCTGTAAAAGGTGTTACCACAGCAAACTCTAGACTACCTGTATCACCTTGTGTACTCAAGTACATGGTGTTGCGGTTAACCTGTCTGCCTGTTTCGGAAGCAAAATCAAATATTCTTTGATTTGCTTGATTTCTGTCCATTTGAACCCATGTAGAGAACGTAGCCTTCTCAAGATTCAAGGATTGAATCAAGTTATCTGGCAGCTTCACATATCCTGTTGATCCATTAAGCTCTAGTGCACCACCCGTTTTACCAATGCGATCCTCTTCATTAATCGTTGCTCCACCTACTAGTGTTGCGTGATGACCGTTGCCAGAAATGTCATTCACCGTTGTACCATTCACTGTATTTGCATCGAATGAGTAATGTACAACCGGGTCTGTTGATGGTGCCGGACCTTTCCATGCATACTTCTCTTGCAAAGCATCATACTCTGCACGTGAGATTGGAATTACCGTCCCGTGTCGTGGTCCTGGCGGCAGTGCATATTGATCACTACTTAATACATTGTTCATATATTGCGTGCTACTATCCAGATCTGTTGTATATCGAACATGATATGGCCATGAATCAAGGAACAGATACCATTTGTCTTTATTATTATCTTTAAAAATCGTTTGCCCTTCGTTGTTTCCATTATTTCCGATCAAGCCAAGTTTATTATCACGTGTACCTGGAACAGCGTCGTATTGAAGGCCGTTTGCTGCAATACCGTCCTTGTCATAATAAAAAGTTGGTGCTTTCTCCACATACACTTTAGTATTCACTTCTGATTTGGTGAATCGGTACAACATATCATTATGCTCAATAAACGTTGTATCAATTGTTGGAAGTGACTCATCAATCATGACCTTTGGCTCAGAGAAGTTGTAGAAGTCTCTTGTTGTTGCGTAGTACATCACATTGTACTGACCTGCCGGTCTTCCGTTATAATCACCATATGTCTCTGTGTTTTTCATCGATGATGCCCAAAATACGATATACTCTCCAGTTACTGGATCATAGATCGCTTCTGGTGCCCACGTATTTCCTCCAGTCTTAGGAGCAACCTCGATCATACGCTGCTCGCTCCAATGAACGAGATCCTCCGACTCCCAAATCATCATGTAATGACTACCCGTAATTTGAGCTTGGTCGAAATTTGTACTTTCGCCCATTTTCAAATCGGTTGCCAGCATATAGAATTTATCCCCTTCTGGAGACCGTATAACGAATGGATCCCGAAGTCCTTTTTCACCCATATCAGATTGAAGGATCGACCTACCATTATTCAGCCCTTTCCAGAACAATGGATCTTCTGCTGTAGCGAAGGATATCTCTTCACCACCCTCATATTCACCTGTAAAGTACGCAAAGAAGTAAGCATCATGCTGTACTGGCGCAATTGCTTGTTTAATCGTAACGTTAAACGTAAGCTCTTTAGAAGCTGCACCATTCGTAATTGTAGCTATTAGCGTAACGGGCGTATCCGTAGCTTGACGGCTTACCCAGCCTAGCTGTGTAGCGTTACCAGCCGCTTCAGCCGTTCCTTTAATAACTGCCGGTCTGCTAGATACCCATGTAATTGTGGAGCCTTGTTCACCTGTAGCAACAAGACGTAAGTTACCTTTAATGTTGTCAGCATTGTAGATCTCTATTTGTTCAGCGTCCAGATCAACCTTCTGCTGATCATCGAATTGCTTCAAGATCGTAACAGGGAATACAGCTGTAGTTGATACGCCTTGATACGTTAAAGTAGCCGTAAGCTCTGCCTGAACATTACCTGCTTGAACAGCTGGACGTTGTACCGTGCCATGGTTAGAAATGACAGTAGGATGACTAGAACTCCAAGTAATGCTCACGCCGTTTTTACCGCTTGTTGGTAATGTAACGTTTCTTGTTATCTTATCGGTACTCTTATCGCCTTCACCTAAGTAACGACTGATTTCAAGTTGATTCGCGGCATCATCAACAGTGAGCTGACGTATTTTGGAGATGTGAGTTGCTCCTTCTTGTTGATATAACTCGCCTACTTCTTGCTCTGTCAACGCGCGATCATATACTTGAAAATCAGCAACGCTACCTTGAAGATATGGATCGTTTGAGAAGATTGATTTACCGATAAAGCCAGAGAAAGTAGCATCCGGATTAATAATTTCTGACAGCTTTAGTCCCTTTGCATTACCCGCAGCAACCTTAACTCCATCCACGAATAACGTTATCGTATTTCTAGCTTCGGACAAGGACACCGTTACATGCTTCCACTGCCCACCGATAAGGTTTGAGTTTGCGCTACCTGTAACTAATGCTTCGTTCGGCCAGCCATTTTTAGAGATACCTGTAGCAATCATATTACCTGATCCACTACCGTGACGTGGTGTTACGAAGAAATATTTGTTCGTTTCTGGTGTTAATACAGTACCCAAACCGAAGATCCAGCGATTCGTCCCATCATTCGTCCAGTTCACGATTGAAGATACTGTAATCTCATTCAGACCGTTTAGTAGATCTAGTCCATTTGAGCCCTTAGGAATCTCAACATGCCCACTATTAGATGTAGAGCTTCCACCATTGAAGGAAACAAAGCCAACCTCACTGTTTGAAATGAATTGTCCATTGTTTGGATTTCTAAATATTCCGTCAAATGTAACTGCCTTATTGGCAACATCCTTCAGTACGAGTTGACCGTCTACTTCTTCAGTTGTCTTCATGTTGTAATGAAGAATAAGATCATCTTTTAGCGATTTTCCCTTAACGGTAACGGCTGATGTAGCTGTAAACTCTCCATCTTCAGTCTGTACCGTAATTGTGGCTGTACCTTCACTAACAGCTGTAACTTTACCCGTTGAATTGACAATCGCTACACTGGCGTCACTAGATGTCCAGATAACTCTTTTATTCGTTGCATTTGAAGGTGAAATAGTAGCCACTAATGTCTCGCTGTCCCCCACTGATAAAATAAATGTAGGTTCATTAAGCGAAACATTCTTAACGGCAATCTGCTCAATAGAGTAATCCTTAGGTAGTAAGGTAACCATGAACTCCTTCGTTGCCTGGCTTCCACCCAAAGAAATGGTTGCAGTTAACGTGACTTGTTGTTCCATTTCTCGTAAGAACACTTCCCCAGTTGGACTGATCGCACTCTCATCACTAGAAGCCCATGAGATCATTGCGCCATTCTTATCTTGAGTAGGCAGTTCAAGAGATTCTGTAACTGCCGATATGTCTCCTAACGTTAACTCTATTTTGCCTTGTTGTACTTGCTTTTCATTAAACGATTGTTCATATACTACAGCGATATCTTCATTATTTAGTGCCTCTCCGTAAATTCTTAAATCTTGAAAGCTGCCTGCAAAAGTAGCATCCCCTAAATAATTGGAGCGCCCGATGTAAGCATGCAAATCCGTACCAAAACTTGCTGTTGTTTTCTCTTTGGCGGTCGTGCCTATACTTACACCGTTAATGTAACCTGTAATAGAGCTTTCTGTAATAACCGTTGTATAGTGAACCCATTGACCTTCGTATGGTGACGTAGAAGTGCCTGATACTCCTACCTCAGTCGTCCAAGGCTGGTCAACATTATTGTTATTCGTAAATACTGACTTAAAATCACCACTTGGATTCGATGGATTAAACATCCAGTAATTCGTTGGCAAGTTATTGCCAGCTGCTGGAGTACCGTAGAATAACGCTGAGTAGTTCCCACTTCCAGTGTTACTCTTGATCCATACAGATATCGTTGTATTTTCTTGATTATCAAACAAACCCGTAGGAAGCTGAACGTAGTTTGTATTACTATCTGTTCCCCCAGGTAAAGTGAGACCATCCTTGTACGTAATGTTTCCTACCGCCGTTCCATGCTTTTCATTACCTGATATATCCTGTACATCCTCAAGCAATGGATAATGCGCCAACATCGTTGGTGTTATTGTGTCCGCTGAAGCTTGATTGCTAAATGGCAGAATAAGACTAAAACAGCTACTAAAGGTCAAAAGAAAAGCTAACATTATGATTGATATTCGCTTCCGCATAGCATTCTCCCCTTCGATTAATTTTCAGAAGCATACAACCCATATCTCTCACCTTTAAAACCAGACCACCTCGCTCAAGGAAATAGAGATACGTTTTAAAAAAAAAGAATGCGCTTACATTTCTTCTCATATTACGTCTTCAACACTTCCAATTCAATGTACTATCTTGTTCATAAGGTGGATTTTTTTATTGCAATTCACGCAAACTTCAACACTATCCCTGTACTTCGAAGTAATCGTTTTCATTCTAAATATACTCTATGTTTAAATTAAAGGATTGAACGCCTGATATACATAATATATATAGTTGGGCGCTTGTCATATGGACAACGTGTCCGAAAACGATGCGGTAAGCCGTGGGCGCACCGGATCGAAAAATAAGGAGGATTTTCATTTATGCCAAAACGATTTAGCAGAATGCTCGCGTTCCTCTGTTGCTTGGTAATGGTGGCGTCGCTATCGCCTACCAGCTATGCCGCCGCCACTGACAACATCGAGAACGCAGAAGCGAATGAAACACCCACCGCCATTTTTGGAACTCCCGAACTCGGGTCAAACGACCCACTCTGGGGCCAGACCATGGAGCATCACATCAACAAAAGCACTGTGCCCGCCGATCCCAGACCCCATGCCACGGGCACAGCCAAAATCCTTTGGGACCATGACTACCTGTATTCCCGAGTAGTTGTGAATGACAGTAATCTATATCAGGGAGCTGGCGGAGATCACCAGTACGACAGCCTGGAGTTTTATGTCGGCACCGGAACCGGAGGCTCAAACCAATGGCGCGTCAGCGCGACGGGTGTGTTCTCAGGGCAGGCCGCTCCGGGCAGAGCTGCATGGACCCAGATCACGGAAACAGGATATATCGTGGAGATGAGAATACCCAAAAGAACCTTGACCTTGGAGGAGGGAAAGCTTACCTTTGAGGTTTATATTAATAACTCAACGGGAAAGGGCGGTGACCGCTATGAAGTCGTTTCCTCTTTTGGAGTTCCAGACGCAGCTTATACCAGCGCTGATTCATTTACAGACAGCCTGCAGCTCATCTCAGCCAATGAAGTGGACACCAGATTATCAATTACCGCCACTGCCGGACCGGGCGGCTCAATAATGTCGAACCCACCCGGCGATGTGCTGAGAGTAGATCGGGGCTCTAACAAAGAAATTACGTTTACTCCCGATTCCGGCAAAATGGTGGATACTGTAACGGTAGACGGCGAGACCGTGACTCTATCTGCTGGCACTTATACCTTTTCGAATATTGAGACTAACCATACCATTCATGTAACATTCAAGAACGATCCGGACGCGGGGATACTTCCCTTTATCGTATGGAATGACAACTTCGCCAGTGGCGAGTACACAACGGCTGTGATCATTGACTTAGGCGAGGGGAAGGCAGCGTTAGGCTCCGAGCTTAATCCGGGCTTGTTTACCATGTCAGCTAGGAACACAACCCTGAACGGCGAAGCGGTGACCTTTGAAGGACCACGCAAAATCACAAGGGTATACGCTAATGACGAGCCAAAGGTACGCGGCTATGTGGGGCAGGTCAGCAATTCACCGGATTATCAGGACGGATTGGCAAGTGGCCGTTACATCGTAGTTGAGTCTGAGTTTTATTCAGCGAGCGGCGGCAATACAACGCTGGATGGCAGCAGTAACTCGACAAAGCAGGTTTACAACATCGTCCCAAACGGAGAGATCGTACTGACAGAAGGGAGTCCACTTCTCAACGTGGTTTTTGAACAGGAAAAAGTTGTAAATCCTATCCTTGACAAGTTTACAACATTCACGGACAATTCGGTCAATCGCTCGCTCTACCTTCACAAGGGTGAAGACGGTAAAGTGGTCAAAGGATTGCCGCTGTATGTTTATACCCACGGCATGTCACGCGGCGGCACAAACGCTGCGACAGACCAAAAAGCGGCCATGAAATCCGCCAACGGCTCAGTCGCTCTAATGAAAAAGATGGAGGAAAATCCTGACAAGTACGCCAGTCATGTACTGAATATTTCCTATAATGGCGTATCTGTTCCCTCAACAGAGAATGTTAAGAATGTCATAGACGCCCTGATTGCCAGCGGCGAAGTAGACCCTAACCGTGTTTACGCGGCTGGCTTCTCATGGGGCGGCCAGTATACAAACAACTTAGTTAACAGCCATCCTGGCTTCTTCGCCGCCGCTGCACCTATGGCCCCGGTAAGCGGTTCACCGAACGCTAATGCTAATGACGCTCACAACACCTTGGCCTATTGGATGTTTTTAAATACTCATAATGTTGGAGGCTACCAGACTAACCTCAATAATTTCATAAATAACAATATGCCGAAAATGATCAACGCGAGGGCTTCGCGCTTTGAGAGTAATGAGGTCCTTACGTGGCCCTACAATCAATTTGATCAGCCGAATCTGAGGCCGAATCCGGCCAACACACCTGTTCTGGCTGATTACATAGCGCACGAAGTTGAAGCGGCGGTTCTTTACAACCAGATAACTATGGGGGATTGGAGCATAGCTCCCACGGCGCAGTCCTCTAACTTGCCGGCTTGGAACAATGACTACACAGACGTCTTTGATTGGATGTTCGCGCAGAGAAAACCGGTCGTGCCAGGTGCTCCGAGCGGCTTCAAGGCGACAGCCGGTGACGGACAGGTCACATTGAACTGGACCGCCCCTGCTGACGACGGTGGCAGTGCGATCTTGGGCTACAAGGTATGGTATGGCAACGGGACGCCGATCACACTGGATGCGACGGAGACCAAATATACCTTCAAGAACCTGACAAACGGCCAAGGCTACAACTTCACCATCATCGCGGTAAATGCAAAGGGCGACGGCGCGGAGATCAGTGCGACGACGACGCCGATGAAGACGACGACTCCCACTGTGCCTGATTCTGGTGGCAATACGGGCAACACCGGAAATACCGGCAACATCGGTAATACGGGCAACACTGACAATACGGGCACCGGGACAGACGCTGGAACGTCGAAGTCGAACTACACAGTGAATACACCGAAGGATAAACCCGCGGTCACAGACAAAAACGGCAACACCACCCTCCCCGGCGGTGGCGAGATTGCGACCAAAGGCGGGACCAAGATTAAGGTACCCGAAGGCACAACGATAGACTCAAACGGTAAGGTAACCATTCCGGCAGACAAGAGCGCCGAAGTGACACTACCCGGCGGCAACAGCACAGTGATCATTTCGGGAGGCTCGACGATCGCGAGCGACGGTACGGTTACAGTAGGCGGCAAAGACGCGCATGTGAACCTGCCAAACGGCAACCGTGTGGATATCCACGGCGGATCGAAGATACGAAGCGGCGGAGCGGTTGTGGTAGGACCGAGCGGCGCAAAAGTTAGCTTAGACAACGGCATGTCGCTGAACATCCGTGAGGGTACGGAGCTGGCGGTCGATGACGCCACCCCACTGGGCTTCCTCGTGATATCGGGCAATCCTTTCAGGGATGCCAACATGGACGACTGGTTCTACAACTATATGAATTTCGCCTACACATACGATCTTTTCAACGGCACGACGTCCACGACGTTCTCACCCGGCACCGCAATGACGCGTGCAATGTTCGTGCAGGTACTGGCCAATCTTGAGAACGTAAACCTCTCCAGCTACACGAGTTCCCGCTTTAACGACGTGACGGACGGACAATGGTACACCGCGGCAGCCGAGTGGGCAGCCGAAAAAAGCATAGTTAACGGTACAAATGCAGACCTGTTTGACCCCAATTCACCAATGACGCGCGAGCAGATGCTGGTGATACTGTACAACTACATGAAGTACAAAGGCTATGAGATACCTGAAAACCACTCTAAGTCCTTCACGGACGAGAGTGAGATCAGCTCCTGGGCGTTGGAGGCCGTTCAGGCACTGCGGGCCATCGGCATTGTAGCAGGCAAGCCGGACAACTTTTTTGCTCCCAAAGCCACCGCCACCCGCGCCGAAGTAGCCACGATCTTTGTAAGGTTCATCGAATATCTGGCTAACTGAAAGCGTATACAGAAAAATAAAGCCCCTTCCGGCTGAACAATATCCAGCCGGAAGGGGCTCCTTGTTTTCAAACTGTAATTTTTTTGACAACTCCACAGTCAGGACTTTAAACCCTCTATTTTTGCATCTAGAATATTCGTCCCCAAGTCCAAAAAATTCTAATTAATTAATGCATGTTCTGATTTATTTCACACACAAAAAAACGCCATCACAATAATGTGATGGCATTCTTGATTATGGAGCCTAGGGGGATCGAACCCCTGACCTCATCGCTGCCAGCGATGCGCTCTCCCAGCTGAGCTAAGGCCCCAGGATATGAAATAGATAACTTGTCCAGCACTGCTACGTTCCACAGGCGACTCCTATATCATATAAAATCCAGCTTTCGCTGTCAATCACTTTTTCAAGATCCAAAGTGATTGGAGAAGAACAACCGATTTCTCTGGTACACACGGACTGGAACTCCAGACTGCTCTTCTCCCTTTACCAACTTCACTAATCCTCCAGATCGTCTTTGGACAACAGGGATTTCAGTTCTTTCATGAACATATTGATATCTTTGAACTGGCGGTATACCGACGCAAAACGGACATACGCCACTTCATCGACTGGAAACAACTGTTCCATCAACAGCTCACCAATCTGGCGACTCTCAACTTCAGCATCGGCTGTATTACGCAGAGATTTCTCCACTTCAGATACCATCATCTCCAGGGTCTCTACGGAGACTGGACGTTTCTCACAGGCACGAATAAGCCCGCGGAGAATTTTGTCCCGGCTGAACTCTTCACGACTGCCATCTTTCTTAATGACGATCAGTGGAGTCTCCTCAATCATCTCAAACGTTGTAAATCTTCGGGCACACTGCTCACACTCACGGCGACGACGAATGGATTTTGCTTCGTTGGCCGGACGCGAATCAAGCACTTTGGTACCCATATAACCGCAATAAGGACACTTCAAAACAGATCACTTCCCACGTTTTACTTTTTACCACATATTCCCTGTACTGATTTTGTAATGAAAAACGCATTGCCGACACATAATACTTTTACCAACCCGCGAGGAGGTGAACAGCAATGGCACAAAGCAATGGTAACTCCAACAACTTGGTGGTAACTAAAGCTTCCGCAGCACTCGAGCAAATGAAATATGAAGTTGCTCAAGAACTCGGAATCAGCATCCCACAAGACGGATACCAAGGTAACATGACTTCTTACGAGAACGGTTCGATCGGTGGATACATCACGAAGCGTCTGGTAACAATTGCAGAACAGCAATTGGCAGGTCAATACCAATAATATCTGCATCGTAATACGCTACACAGAGGAGCATGGAGCGGCCGGTGAATAACCGGCCTGCTCTGTGCTTCTACTTATATACTTAGAACGTATTATAGATCTTTACATACTGATTATAATAGTAAATGACTCTTTGTACATAGTGACGCGTCTCACCAAACGGAATATCTTTCACCGTATCAAACGATCCATCCCATACACCATCTCTAAGCCAACTGTTCACTTTGCCTGGCCCCGCATTATAGGCAGCGATCATAACTGCTTCATTGCCATCGAATTGATCAGACAGATTCCGCAGATACCATGTGCCTAATTGAATATTTCGTTCTGGCTCGTGCTTTAATTCCTCCAGCGAAGTGTCGGGAATTTTGGCTTGTTCCAGTATCCAGTTCGCCGTGTCCGGCATCAGTTGCATGAGCCCAATGGCACCTCGTTTGGATTCCTTGCTTGTCTTGAAATTGGTCTCCACCTTGATAATGGAAGCAATTAGAAACGGATCAACCTCATAGCTCTGAGATTGGGCACGGATCTCTTCCTTATAATGTATGGGATAGAACCATGCCATCCAGTTTGTATTCAGAAATAACACCAGTACAAAGGAAACAAACATCAACAGCAATACACGTTTCTTACGCGATATTCTCATAACAAACCCTTACGCTGTAGATACGAGTCAATTTGCTGTTCCGTCTCAGGCCATAAGCCGCTGTTATCGATGACAATGTCAGCCAGCTGTTTTTTCCGCTCAATATCCATCTGTACATCCATTCGAGCCTCAGCCTGTGCTGCAGTCATTCCATCCCGACTCATCAAGCGATCTCGTTGCACCGATCTCGGGACATATACAACCATGACTTCCTCGAAACCGTCCTCCAGACCTGATTCGTAGAGCAAAGGAATATCAGATACCACAAGTTTATCCGGATGTTGCAACGCGTATGCAGCAGCCCGTTCGCGCATCTCTCTTCGGATCGCCGGATGTGTGATAGCCTCCAATGCCTTTCGTTCCTCTGGTTGTTGAAAAACAATACTCCCAAGCTTTTTCCGATCCAGTGTTCCATCTTCGTTCAGTATGGCTTGTCCAAACCGCTTAACAGCGGCGGCCAACACGGGATGCCCGGGCATCATAACTTCCCGGGCAATAACGTCTGCATCGATGAGCAACGCTCCCTTACTGGCGAGATAGGCGGAAACACTGCTTTTGCCTGTCGCGATCCCGCCGGTTAAGCCTATATTCATCGTTTCACCTCATAACAACTTCATTATTCCCATAATCATTAACATTAGCGCTGGCAATACAGACAGTCTTCGCATCCAGCGCAGAGCTGAGAATCGTAGGCCAACCTTCATGCCGAGTGACAGAAACGCCCCACTAAACAGTGCAATAATGAGTGCTGTCCATAGTGTAGGGAATCCCAGAAGTGCCGCTCCCAAACCTGCTCCAAACGCATCCAGAGACAGGGCAATACCCAGCCACATCGCTTCTTGAGCAGATATACTCCCCGAGTTATCCATATCCGCCTTGGAGGGACTGCGAAGGATCTGAATGACAACGCCCAGCTTGCGCAGCTCCAGTGTAAATACCATTCGTTCCAGTGATCCATTTGAAGCCGACTGCTCCAGATCCAGTGCGAGCACCTGATTCCTGCCCTTTGAATCCGACAGTCTCTCTTGTGCTTCTCCCACTCCAGTTACCTTTGCTTCTGTTCCCTCACCCATTCCAGTGTCTGTTTCCAGCTGTTCTTTGCCTTGCTTTCGAATTAGTTGCAACAGTGACCATGCACCAATACCTATCAATATAACGGCTCCCACGATCGAAGCGATATCCGGTGACACCACATGGGACAACAACACACCTACTTGCATCGACAAGGCAATAACCAATCCTGAACAGATCGAAATAACAGCGATAGATAACAGGGGAATCTTAGTCCTCCGTAACCCATATGTAATCCCGACTCCAAAACCATCTAAACTAAGCGCCAAAGCAAGCGCCAGCAATGAAATAAAATGATGCAGCACCCCGGACTCCTCCTCTGTGCGGTACTCGTGCCAACTGAAGATGCCAGTATGGGTATACGCCCGCTTAATTCTGCCATATCAGTATATGGAGGGAGGAATCCAAGGGTGCTATGATTTCATCATTTCGTTCATTCAGTTCATGTTACAGCAGCTGACAGTTCGGACAAAAATGCGTGCCACGGCCACCAACCACCGTTTTTTCAATTAACGTACCACAAGTTGTACAAGGTTCTGATTTGCGTCCATAGATTTTCAGTTGATGCTGGAACATCCCCATCTCACCCTGTCCATTCACATAGGACTTGATGGATGATCCACCTGCATTCACTGCATCTTGCAACGTAGCCACAATCGCTTCATGGAGCACCGTTAACTGAGCTTCGGTCAGTGTCTTGGCGATGGTCTCGGGATGGATACCTGCGCGAAATAGAGCCTCGTCCACATAAATATTCCCGATACCAACCACATATGCCTGATTTAAAAGTACAGCCTTGATTTTGGTTGTACGCTTGCCAACCGCCTCGCGGAATGCAGTTACCGTAAAGGCTGGATCAAGCGGCTCCAGTCCCAGCTTCAGCAGAGGTTTGGACACCAGTTCCTCACCTGCATTGAACAGATGCATCGTACCAAATTGACGCACATCCTTATAACGCAATTCCGTACCATCATTAAAATGGAAGATCACATGTGTATGTTTCTCCACATCTTCATGCTGCTCGTACACACCGTATCTTCCTTCCATCCGCAGATGGGAGACAAGCACCAGCCCGTCCAGCAAAATACGCAAAAACTTGCCGCGGCGCTCCACCCCAATGACGGTATGTCCCGCGAGTTCCATTGCAAATGCATCTATGTCGTCCGGCCGCTGAATAATCCGCGGCAAGCTAACGGTAACATGATCAATCGTTTTGCCCACAATAAGTTGATTCAATGTTCTTCTGACTGTTTCGACTTCCGGTAATTCCGGCATGATGTTCTCACCTCCCCTATATTATAACGGAAGATGCCGCTCAGCGGGACCCTTTTCTTATATCTCAAACATGAAAGGGCCTTTTGTAAAATACCGGAAAAACCGCGTAGCACTTGATTTATTTCGCTTCGTACCAGTTATCACCAAAGCTGACTTCTGCTTTCAGCGGAACCGACAGTTCCAATGCTTTTTCCATGACAGAAGGCACTAATTCCTTCATCAATTCCAATTCATCGGCAGGCACTTCGAATACAAGTTCATCGTGCACCTGAAGCAACATACGGCTCTTCAACTTGCGTTCCCGTAGCGCTTCATCCATCTGTACCATGGCCAGCTTGATGATATCTGCCGCTGTTCCCTGAATCGGTGTATTCATCGCCGTACGCTCTGCGAAGGAACGCAGATTGAAGTTACTGGCATTAATCTCTGGCAGGTAGCGACGACGTTCCAACAGCGTTTTGACGTAACCATCCTGACGAGCTTCCTTCACAATGTCATCCATGTATCGGCGGACACCCTGGAACACTTCAAAATACTGATCAATAAACTGCGCGGCCTCTTTACGTGTAATGTGCAGGTTCTGTGATAAGCCATAATCACTTATGCCATACACGATACCAAAGTTAACTGCCTTGGCGGAACGACGCATATCCCCATCCACATCCTCAGGCTTCACGCCAAATACATCCGAAGCGGTCTTTGTATGAATATCCATATCATTGACAAATGCTTCCTTCAAGCGCTCATCGTCCGAAATATGTGCCAGTACACGCAGTTCAATCTGGGAATAGTCCGCTGCCAAAATGGACCATCCGGGCTCGGAAGGAACAAATACCTTCCGGATTTTGCGACCTTCCTCCATCCGAATCGGAATGTTCTGCAAGTTCGGGAATTGACTGCTAAGTCGTCCAGTAGCGGCGATGGTCTGACGATAATACGTATGCACCTTGCCATCCCGATTGGATATCTCTTTGAGCAATCCTTCCACATAAGTGGATTGTAGCTTGGCAAGCTGACGATATTGTAGAATATGCTTGACCACATCATTATAAGGAGCCAATTTCTCCAATACTTCCGCATCTGTGGAATAACCCGTTTTTGTTTTCTTCACCACTGGCAAGCCCAGTCTATCAAATAAAATCTCACCCAGTTGCTTTGGTGAATTCAGATTAAATTCCGTTCCTGACAGCTTGTAAATCTCAGCCATCAACCTGCTGATCTGTTCTTCAAACTCACTGCCTAAAGCCTGTAGATCGGCTGTATTGGCCTTGATGCCCCGTTTCTCCATGTCTGCCAATATACGTGACAACGGCATCTCCAGTTCATGGAACAGTGAATTCATCTCATCCGTTTCCAACACCTGCTCCTGAAGTGGAATAATGGCTGCTACTGCAGCAGCCTTCCGACATAGGAAATCGCCCAAGATCTCCACTTCCGGCACCTTGTACTTGGCCCCTTTGCCCATAACCGTGTCATCCTCCACAAGTGACGGCAAACCATACTTGGTCGTGAGTCCACTAATCGTCTGGTTGGATTCCGTTGGATCAAGCAAATACGCAGCTAGTTGTACATCAAATGACGCACCAGCGAATTCAATACCATGCGCATGAAGAGCCAGGTCTACACGATGAAGATCATAACCGCGCTTCGGCTGGTCTGAATTACCAAGCCACGCCCGCACTGGAGCCGCAGCTTCGGAATGAAGCAATTCGGGAGATATGAACGTATATGTTCCAGCGGAACCTACAGCAAGTCCAATCAATTTCGCTTGGTGCGGGTTATCCCCATGTGTCTCCACGTGGAGGACATCAATGGAATCGAGGGAACTGAACAGCTCACTGATGTTGTCCTCTGTTGCAATGGAGGATTCAACTTCGGCAGCAGGGACCGCTTCCTGTTCAGAACCGATGCTGCCACTGAACGACAGGCGTTCGAGCAAGGATTTGAATTCCAGCTTGGCCAATGCAGGGCCCGCATTTTCTTCTTTTAATCCAGCGAATTGCATATCCTCCCACGTCTGCTCCAGCGGAACTTCCCGGTGAATCGTCGCGAGTTGTTTGCTCATCCGGGCATCTTCGGCATGGGCCTCGATCTTTTCTTTCATCTTGCCTTTCAGTTCACTTGTGCCGTTCAGCACATCCTCTACCGATCCGAACTGGTGCAGCAGCTTCAACGCTGTTTTCTCTCCAACCCCGGGAATACCTGGAATGTTATCGGACGCATCGCCCATCAGACCCTTGAGATCAATGATTTGCAGCGGCGACAGACCATAACGCTCCTTAATCTGAGCAGGATCATACAGCTCAATATCGGTTACCCCTTTACGCGTCAGCCCGATATGTACATGTTCGGAAGCAAGCTGCAGCATATCTTTGTCACCCGATACAACGAGCACCTGTCTACCCGCTTCATCTGCGCGTTTGGTTAACGTTCCGATGATGTCATCCGCTTCAAATCCAGCTAGCTCAAACTGAGCAATGCCAAGTCCTTTCAGCAGTTCTTTGAGCAAAGGGAATTGCTCTGACAACTCTGGTGGTGTTTTCTCCCGTCCACCCTTGTATTCCTGATACCCTTCGTGGCGGAACGTGATTTTGCCTGCATCAAATGCAACCATGACATGTGTAGGCTTATGCTCTTCAAGCAATCTCAGCAGCATCGTAGTGAAGCCATATACCGCATTGGTATGCAGACCTTTCGAGTTGGTCAGAGGCGGCATTGCAAAAAACGCCCTGTAAATAATGCTATTTCCATCTATGAGAATAAACTTGTCCATTCCAGCACCTCGCGTATTATATGGTCAACCTCTTCAAATTACATCTACTCTCATGATACCATACCCACCTGTCACATCAAAAAGAATAGCCTCTTTCACTTCACATTTAATCGCAAAAAAGAACCTTCTCCACAGACAGCTGTACACAGCCTACCTGAGAGAAAGTCCTTTTCCATTCATATGATTGCATTACTTAATCAGTACTGATTCCCCAATTCCAAAGCAATGCTCTTCTATTGATTCAGATCCGGACGTTTACCTGTCACCAGGTATACCGTGCTCTCACCAATGTTGGTTGCATGATCGCCAATTCGTTCAATGTAACGTCCAACCATCATCAGCAGCATAGCCTGAGAAGCCTGATTAGGATGCTCTGACATTAACGTGTAGAGATCACTGATCATGTGGCTGTACAGTTGATCGACCTGATCGTCTGTCTGAGCCATTTTGTAGGCCAGGTCTGTGTTTTCTTTCAGGAAAGATTCGATGGATTCATCAATCATGGATTTCACGATTTCTGCCATTTGCGGGATATCCACCAGAGGTTTAATCAGCTTCTGTCCATCCATCCGGAGTGTCACCTTCGCCACGTCGAGCGCAAGATCTCCCATACGCTCCAGATCACTGGAGATTTTGAATGCCACGATAATACGTCTGAGATCCTTCGCCACCGGCTGTTGTGTGATGATCAGTTTGGAGCCAAGTTCCATAATTTTGTCTTCAAGGGCATTCAGATTCGCATCATTCTTGATGATGACCTGAGCTTTCTCCGCGTTCATCGTTTGTAAACTCTCAATAGCACCATCCAATGCTGCTCCTACATGTTCACCCATTTGTTTGAGCAAGGTACGCAGCTCTTCAAGCTCCTGATCAAATTCTTTTCTGCGAATCATAGATTTCATGTCCTCCTTATCCATCATCTCCGGGTATGCCGGGATCATTCCAATTCAGCTCG
Source organism: Paenibacillus sp. FSL H8-0283 (assembly GCF_045040675.1). NCBI lineage: Bacteria > Bacillati > Bacillota > Bacilli > Caryophanales > Paenibacillaceae > Paenibacillus > Paenibacillus sp. FSL H8-0283. The sequence goes on along the minus strand of NZ_CP150295.1, from coordinate 2,199,117 downwards.
CTTAACCGAACCTTCCAGATATATAATCCTCGGTTCGGGAATCTTGCGGTGTGGAGAATAACGTCTCCGTATCAGCTGCCTCCACCACTTCACCATTCAGGAAAAATACCGTGCGTCCAGATACCCGTGCCGCTTGGTGCATATTGTGGGTAACCATAACGATCGTGTACTTGTGATGCAATTCCTTCACCAGTTCCTCAATCTTCAATGTGGAGATCGGGTCGAGTGCAGACGTTGCTTCATCCATCAGCAGAACGTCAGGCTGTACAGCCAGCGCCCGTGCAATACAGAGACGCTGTTGTTGTCCACCAGACAAACTAAGTGCCGACTTTTTCAATACATCCTTCACTTCATCCCACAATGCAGCATGGACAAGACTTTGTTCCACCAACTGATCCAGTTCAGCCTTTTGGGTTACCCCGTGCAAGCGAGGTCCATAAGCCACGTTATCGTATATGGATTTTGGAAAAGGGTTCGGTTGTTGGAACACCATGCCAACTCGTTTGCGCAGTGTCTCCACTTCAATCTCATTACTGTAGATATCGGAGCCGTTCAGCATAACCTGTCCTTCCACACGAACACCCGGAATCATGTCATTCATCCGGTTTAACGTGCGAAGCAATGTCGATTTACCACAACCTGACGGCCCGATGAACGCAGTAACGGTTTTTTCCGGCAGATCCATCGATATATTTTTAAGCGCGTGATGCGTATCATAATATAAATTAAGATTTTCAATGTGAATGAGGTCCTTCATGGATGTTCACTTCTCCTTCGCTGCAGGGACACGGAAACTCCCTTTACGTTGAGACCGATACTGATAATCTTTCATCGCTGCTCGGCCATCTTTAATATCCTACCCTTTCATTGTAAAAACAGTATCACTTTCATGTTAACGGAATGTAAAAAAGACATCCTTAACCTTCATGATCTGCTTGATGGATCAATCTGATTGCTGATGCCTGCTTTATTGACTACCTTATAGTTTACTCTCCATTCGAAACCATCTCATCCAGCTTCGTACGAATGTGCTCTGCAACTTCTCCAGCTTTCCCGCCTTCCATGGCGATCTCCTCTGCTATACGAGACAAATCTCTCACCGCACTGTTCAGTTGTCGGAACGTTGCTCCCCCTGCGGTGACATGCACCGAACTGTCGTCAATCTCCGCTCCGCTTGCCTTAACCAGTTCAACAGTCTGAAGGGTCAATCCACCAATATTCTCTAGCAATGAAGACATGTTCCCCGCAACCTCACGGGTCTGTTTTGCGAGCGCTCGAATCTCGCCTGCAACAATCTGAAAACCTCGTCCATATTCACCGGCATGAGCTGCTTCAATGGAAGCATTCAGGGCGAGGAGACCACTTTGATCTGCCAGGGAGCGAATGGATTGTGCCATGCCTGAGCCTGTTTTGATCGAATTCAGCATGTGATCCGCATGTTGACCTTGACTTTCCATATGCTGATGTACCCGGTTATAGGAAGCATCAACGTGCTTCAAACTCTCTTCGCCCTGCTTGGACAATGCCATGATCTCACGGGCCTCATGAACGGTCTGATTCGCTGCATTCACCAGCTTGGTGACCGCATTGTTGATTCTGGATATCTCCTGTCTGCTCTCGGTTACTGTACGTATGCGCTCTTCCGTAACAGCCTGTTGTAATCTGCGAGATAGCGACATTACGTCCCGCATCGTCAACACACCAAGCAGTCTGCCTTGGTCCGTAACCAACAGACAATCGTAGAAATGCTGTTCATTCCGTCCAAGTGCGATATCAATAATCGTTGCGGCTTCCATATGAATATCTGCAATAACCGGAGATGTATTCACTACTTGTATGACCGGCTTACGGTAGAATAGATCTGCGGCAAAACGGCCATTTAACATCCGATATAACGTCTCTCTCATTAACAATCCAGTGGGTTTCATCTGCTCATCACACAATACGATACATGGGTGTTCCTGATCCTGATTCATCATCGTGGCTGCTTCTCCACAGGTGGTATGGACTCCGGCGACAGGTACCTGACGATAATAGTCATGCAAATGGATCACAGATTCTTCAGCAACTAGTGCTACTTCAGTTTGCTCCATTATGGGTGTAGTTAATTCTTCATTATGTAAAACAACATGAGGCTGGTCAGGTTTCACTTCGAGCAACATGGGCATAAATGCGCAATCTCCTTTACGTAATACCTCCGTCTTGAGGTGGGTTATGTAGGTACAAAGTATCACTCAGATAAGTCCATGCTACTCCCTCTACGTAAAGAAAAATCTTCCTTTATGTTAAATGAACGTAAAATAAAACTCCCCGATCATTGCTAACTTGAATGATGGGGAGTTTTTCTTTTTACAACCAATTTATAACCTACACCGCGAATCGAATCAATGTGAACCGATTCCGGGTCCAGCTCCAGCTTTTTACGTAATGAGCTGACGTGTACATCCACGGTTCGTTGACCTCCGATATAATCGAAGCCCCACACAGCGTTCATCAGATCATCCCTTGTCAGTACCACACCCGGCTTTTTGGCCAAATATAGCAGTACTTCGAACTCTTTTGGACGCAGACTGATGGATTGTCCACCCAGTGTCACTTCATATTTCAAAGGATAGATCTCCAGTTCGCCCAGAATAATTCGTGAGCCATCTTTGTCCTCAAGCTGTGGTAAATCTTCACCATTGGAATAACGTCTTAATACCGCATCCACTCGGGCTAATAACTCAGATACACCAAACGGTTTGGTAATATAATCATCGGCACCCGATTTCAGTCCCTGTACAACCTCGGCTTCACCGTTCTTGGCCGTCAGAATGATAACCGGTGTACTAACACCCTGTATTCTTAACTTGCTCAGAATGTCCAGACCATTCATGCCCGGAAGCATCAAATCCAGCAAAATGAGATCAAATTCCTGGGACAAGGCCCGATCATATCCTGCAGATCCGTGATCCTCTGCCGTAACGTCATAACCTTCCTGTGTCAGGTTATACGTGAGTAATCTTGATAATGTAGGTTCATCTTCAATAACTAGTAAACGCTGTGCCATGATACCCCTTCTCTCTTCATAGGTTGTCTGTTGCCACAACACTTTTTCTATCATAGCACTAATTTGTTAACGCGGTGTAAAACAATACACACTTTTTACATTTTGATACTAGACGCCTACATCTCTTCGTCTTGAATGAATGGAAGGATCACACGGAACGTTGTCCCCATGCCCAGTTCACTCTCTACAGACAATTTGCCATGATGCAATTCCACCAGATGTTTAACGATGGAAAGTCCAAGGCCTGTGCCCCCTGAATTACGAGATCTGCCTTTATCAACACGATAGAACCGCTCGAAGATTCGCGGCAAATCTTTTTTCGGTATGCCAATTCCTGTATCTGACACCGCAAAGACAACTTCATCATCATTATCCATCGTCACCTGTAACTTCACTCGTCCACCATCGGGGGTATAGTTGATGCCGTTGGATAACAGATTGATGAAAATCTGCTTCATCTTGTCCTCATCCGCTTCAATGTACAGTTCCTCCGGAACATGCATTTCCAGACGAATTTGCTTTTTCTCCGCCACCTTGGACAAGGTGCCCAGCACCATTTCGAAGAAAGAGTGTACATGCACAGGTGAGCATTGCAACGGTGCGCGTTTCGATTCAATTTTGGATAACTCCAGAATATCCCCGATTAATCGGTTAAGTCGATCTCCTTCATCATAGATGATTTTCAGGAATGATCGCTCTGTCTCCTTATCCTGTACCCCGCCGCTGAGCAACGTTTCGGCAAACCCTTTGACCGCAGCGACTGGTGTCTTGAGCTCATGAGAGACATTTGCAACAAACTCACTGCGCATGGACTCCAATCGGCGAATCGCCGTCACGTCCTGCAACAGGAACAACATGCCTCGATATCCACCATCATCTTCGGACATCGGTACTCCATCAATACGGATCAGTTTTTCCTCCGGGTTGAACACACTTACTTCTTCATGCATCCGTTCTTTCAGTGCAACACTCTCTTCAATGGTACGTGTTAATTCGTAGTGTCTTTTCAATTCAGTATAAGGCTTACCCGTAACCTTTCCTGCCTGAATACCAAGCATACGCTCCGCTTCCCGATTGACCAGTGCAATGGATTGCCCTGCGTCGATCATGACAATACCTCCGGTCATGTTCGCGAGGACACTCTGTAACAACGCTTCATTGTCACGGATCGTCTTCAGCTGGGACTGCAAGCTGTCTGCCATTCCGTTTATGGCAAGCCCCAGCTGTCCGATCTCATCTCTACGCGTTACATCAACTCTGGCATCGTATTCCAGCTTGGTGATCCGATGGGCCACTTTTGTAATATGCTCAATCGGGGAGGTTAATCCACGTGCAACCCGATAACTGACAAACGCGACAATTAAGAACAATAGCCCAAGTGCAGCAAACATAATCATCCAACCACGCTGAAGCCCTTGATCCACAGCCTGTAGACTCATGGATAGACGAATGTAGCCATCAAATTTGCCGCTAGGTATTTCAATCATATCACTTTGATCCGAATTCACAGGTAGTGCTACATACAGCATGTCTTGTCCCAATGTCTCACTGTAACGTATGGATTGCCCGTATCCATCTCCGACGGCACCCTTAATCTCCTCACGGTTCAAGTGATTATCCATGGATGCCGGATCACTCTCGGAATCTCCAATGACCATGCCGTCTTTATTGATGAAGGTTACCCGGGAATCCGTCAGACGATCCAGTTCCAGCGCCCGATCTGAATAATACTTTCGTGTGGCTTCCGAGGTTGGATCACTTGCATCATGGAATGGAAAAGTTGCTTTGAGCAAATTAATCTCGCGCACCATGGTTTGCTCCAATGCGGCTATATGCGTAGTCTTAAACACTCTGCCCATCGTATATCCAGCCACAATGACGGATACGCCGATCAGCACCATCATAATGATGGCAAGGCGAATTCGGAACGGTCTCATCTATCTCTTCCTTTATGATCAGATTAATATCTTATGAATTGCTCTACATTGAATCCAGTTCAATTCGGTCCCCACGGGTACCCGGATTGGAAATCACAAGAAACTCCACTTCTTCGTCGCTCCGATTCATCATCTGATGCGGCATTCCGGGTACAATCTCTATTCCTTCATGGGTTTCCAGCACAAACGTCTCTCCATTAAGTTCCATACACGCTTCACCGCTGAGGATGAAAAAAAACTGACGGCTTACCGAATGATAATGTCGTATTTCAGCCGTTCCTGCGGGCATTCGTTCATGAATAATGCTCAGTGTTTCATTTTGAACGAGATGCCAACCATCGCACTGTGCACCCCATATATAATGTGTTGCATTCTGTTTGCTCATTTTCATATGACTTGTCCCTCCGAGTATAATTGCTCGATCTATCATATCACAGATTAGGGGACCCCCAATCTTTTCAGTCAGTACTTTGCAATACGCTATCAACTGCAGTGAGACAAGGCTAATAATAAAATATCATAGTTGTATCAACAGAGATGCCGACTTTTGTAAACAGGTGCTAACCGCATCTTTGACATACATATTCACCTGATATAAAAAAGACGCACCGCTCAGCCATGCTGAAAGCGATACGCCTCTCTATATAATCAATCCTATCCTGAATCTAAACGTTCTTAACGTATTATCCGTTCACCACTTCGCCACCATTCACATGCATCACCTGTCCGCTCACATACGAAGAGTCGTCCGAAGCAAGGTATACGTAAGCGGGAGCCAGTTCATCCGGTTGTCCTGGCCGCTTCATTGGCTGCGTTGCGCCGAACTCACTTACTTTTTTCTCATCAAATGTGGATGGAATGAGTGGTGTCCAGATCGGCCCTGGTGCAACGGCATTAACACGAATTCCCTTCTCAATCACATTCATCGATAGCGAACGAGTGAACGAAGTGATTGCTCCTTTGGTAGATGAATAGTCAAGCAGGGTTGGGCTTCCGCGATAAGCTGTGATAGAGGTTGTATTAATAATTGTACTGCCCTTCTTCAGATGTGGCAGGGCTGCTTGCGTCACATAGAACATGCCAAAAATATTGGTACGGAATGTACGCTCCAACTGTTCTGGCGTAATATCCTCCAGATTCTGCTGTGGATGCTGTTCTGCTGCGTTATTCACGACAATGTCCAGTTTGCCCAGTTCATCTACTGTCTGCTGAACCGATTTCTTCGCAAAGGCATCATCACCAATGTCACCTGCAATCAAGATGCACTTGCGTCCTTCTTGTTCGACCTGACGTTTCGTTTCCTTGGCATCTTCGTGCTCGCTCAGGTATACAATGGCTACATCCGCGCCTTCCTTGGCATACGTAACAGCAACAGCACGTCCAATTCCGCTGTCACCCCCTGTAATAAGGGCCACCTTACCCGTCAGTTTACCTGCTGCCTTGTATTCAGGCTTCTCAAATTCCGGTCTGGGATGCATCTCTGATTCAATACCGGGGCGTTGATCCTGATGCTGTGCTGGCATTGTTTTTTGATTTTGTTGTGTGTTGGTTGACATCTAACATTCTCCTCTCAAAATGTGAACATGTTTGGATTACAGAAGACATGGACCCTAACTGTATACTTCCTTGTCTTTCGTTCTCTGAAAAAGTCTCATTCTGTAGGATGGCATGAACAGTTCAGATTATTCTTCTGCGATGAACAGCAACTTAAGCCTCAGCGTGCTGTCTCTAATCGTTATTTACCACCCTCTATAGATATCAAACAACCAATTTGCTTCAATGCCTGTTTGGCCAAAATTCGAAATTCATTCGAAATTAGACTGTTTCATGATACAAAGTGTATTCCTATGCTGCTTGGGCTGATGTACAATGTACAGTATACTGATGTGCTTTAACTCTCATCTTTATTGGTTTAATCATTCTAACCTAACATGGAGACCTGACAATGGAATCGCATATTAATTCATATATAACACTCGTCGCTACTTCAGCCGTGCTGAATGTCTTTTTGTGTTTATATACCTATTTCAGAAGATCCGAGATTCCCAGTTCCAAAATATTCATTCTCTACACAGCAGCACTCTCCATATATACTTTTGGTTATGCGATTGAGCTAGCCAGCAACACGCTGGAACAGATGATGTTTTGGACCACCGTGGAGTATATAGGTATGCCCTTCTCCGCATCTCTTGGCCTCATGTTGATGATAAAGTACACAGGAAAAACGTTATCCAAAAAGGTAACTGCCTCGCTGTTTGTAATCCCTTCCATTACACTAGGTATGGTTGCAACCAATGACTTTCATCATCTATTTTATAAAAAAGTATGGCTGAGAGAAGATAGTCCCGTTCCTCTGATGGATATCGCAGTGGGTCAATGGTATGTTGTACACGGTGCATTTACCTTCTCCTGTCTGTTATGTGCCTGCCTCATTCTGATTGGACAATGGAGACACACCAAGAAGATGTACCGTCGTCAATTACTTACTCTCATTACTTCACAGATTATTCCTATGGTCGCAGCTTTTCTGTATTTGCTTGGTTTGACCCCCGGCGGGATGGACCCCGTCCCCGTGCTCATGTGTATCACATCTGCCATGTATATCTGGGCGATTCTATCCTCACGTCTACTGACCATCGTACCCATCGCCAAAGACAGTATTTTCGAGAGTATGCGTGAAGGTGTTATTGTACTGGATAGTTTCAATCGACTGGTCGATTACAACAGATCTCTGCGTGACATGTTGCCAGAGCTTAATACAACCATGATTGGCCAACCCTTGGATGATATCTGGCTTAATCTTGCTGAAAAGACGTTTCCCGTTGAATACGGAAGAGAAGGATTGCAAACCGATCTGTACTGGCAGTTAAATGGAGAGACCGTCTGTTATCAGGTCAGGACATCTTACGTGTATAACAAGGATGCACAGACTGTCGGCAGTCTAATTATGTTAATCGATATAACGGAACAACGCTTTTTACAAGAACAGCTGAAACAACTGGCTTATTTCGATGGTTTGACCAAAATATATAACCGCACTCAATTTTTGCATAGAGGACGGGAGATTTTGAGTAAAGCTCAGCTTAACCCGCAACCTGTTTCATTTATTTTATTTGATATTGATTACTTTAAACGCATCAACGATACGTACGGGCATGATGTTGGCGATCAGGCCATCATTCATGTGGTCTCTGTTTGTAATCGATATTTAAGCCCTGAGATGTTGTTTGCCCGTTATGGAGGAGAAGAGTTTGTCATCGCTCTTCCGAATACCTCTCTTCAAGAAGCCGAGGAACTTGCCGAACAACTGAGAGTTGCCTTGTTGAATGACCCCCTGGATGTTAAGGGAGTGCCTATTACGCTGACCTCAAGCTTTGGTATTGCCCAGTACAATGGAGGGTCAGATTCGCTGGAGTCCTTGTTACGCGACGCTGATACTGCCTTGTACGAATCCAAGCGCAATGGTCGAAATGCAGTGCGGGCGTATACTGTGAGTACAACCTAACCAATGTAGATCGCGTCTGATGGAATATGCATGCTGTTATGTGTATGGTAGTGATTCCCTCTAGTTTCAGTTCAAATAAACCGCGGACTACTGATTTTATCTTGATAATAACAAAAAATAGACAGCCAATGAGGCTGTCTATTTTTTGTTTGTTCCAACGAAACACCATCTTACATCTCATCCCGCTTGTCCTAAGTACGTCTGCAAACGCTTAACCAACGACTAACAATACATCTTCATAAGGTGGATTAACCGTCCGCAACGCATTTAGATCACCTGATTATTCACCATCAGGTACACCATGATTAGCAAGAATACAGCCAGAAGTGTACTGAACATACGGATCTTGCTTTGCTCAGGACCCACATCACGTTTGTTTTTCACACCTTCTGCAGCGAGTCGCAGCGGTTTACCCATAATTCCTCCAATAGCCGCAATAGCCAAGAGCAGAACAACAACGACAGCCATCCAGACATGAGAATACTCACCTTTGGTCATCAGGTAACCACCAGTAAGAAGTTGGATTACAAGTCCATACTGCGCGACTTTGTTCAAAGAACGAAGTGATGCAAAGGCTCCCTCTTGTGCTGCGGCATTCAAAGTACGGATTTTACCGACCACAAATGGCAGAATCAAATAGAATCCCATCGCCAGTGCTCCAACAATATGGAGCAAATACATAATCATTGTCAAAATTTTCATCCTCCTCAACATTTTCGGTGTGCTATACATCACATCCCATTATACTGGGGAACTTATCCAAAGAAAAGAAAACCTCCGGGTTTACCGGAGGTTTTCTTTTAGCTTCTGTTCAAAAAGTTTTCAAACTTACAGGTTTACTACCGAAATGACGTTGCGAACCGAATCAGCCGATTTATCCAATCCTGCTTTTTCTTCCGCTGTCAGGTCAAGTTCGAATATTTTCTCAATGCCATTACCACCCAAAATGGTTGGTACACCGAGGAACAGATTATTATAGCCATATTCACCTTCAAGATAAGCGATCACTGGAATGATACGTTTCTTGTCCTTCAAAATCGCTTCGGTCATCTGAACAAGCGAAGCTGCTGGTGCATAATAGGCACTGCCGTTACCCAGCAAATTCACAATCTCGCCTCCGCCAACACGTGTGCGTTGAACAATGGACTCAATGCGGTCTGCCGGAATCAACGTATCGATCGGAATACCACCTACACTCGAATAACGAACGAGTGGCACCATGTCGTCTCCGTGGCCGCCAAGAACGAATCCACGAACATCTTCAACAGATACGTTCAACTCTTGCGCAATGAAGGTACAATAACGTGCTGTATCCAGAACACCTGACTGACCGATAACACGGTTTTTAGGAAAACCAAGGGTCTGATAAGCTGCATAAGTCATCGCATCCACCGGGTTGCTTAGAATAATGACGATGGAATCAGGGCAATATTTTTTCACATTTTCACAAACGGACTTCACGATACCCGCATTCGTATTGACCAGATCGTCGCGGCTCATACCCGGTTTACGGGCGATGCCAGCGGTGATGATTACAATCTCAGAACCTGCAGTATCTTCGTAGTTGGAAGTACCGACGATATGACTGTCAAATCCTTGAACAGGACTTGCTTCCATCATATCGAGTGCTTTCCCCTTCGTCGGGTTCTCCAGTTGAGGAATATCAACCAGCACAACATCCCCGAGTTCTTTTTGGGCAAGCATTAATGCGGTCGTAGCACCGGTAAAACCGGCGCCGACTACTGTGATTTTTTTGCGCTGAATAGTCAAGATTCACATCTCCCCTTACAGGTTTTTAATGATTTGATCCGCGAATTCAGAACATTTCACTTCAGTAGCGCCGTCCATCAGACGTGCAAAGTCATACGTTACTGTTTTATTGTTAATGGATGTTTCCATACCTTTGTAGATCAGGTTAGCTGCTTCTTGCCATCCCAAGTGCTCAAGCAACATTACTCCGGACAGAATAACGGAACCAGGGTTCACGACATCTTTGTCCGCGTATTTAGGTGCAGTACCGTGAGTTGCTTCGAAGATAGCATGTCCTGTTACGTAGTTGATGTTCGCTCCAGGAGCGATACCAATTCCGCCAACTTGCGCTGCAAGTGCATCGGACAGATAGTCACCGTTCAGGTTCAATGTTGCGATAACATCAAATTCGCCTGGACGAGTCAATACTTGTTGCAGAGCGATATCGGCAATCGCATCTTTTACGATGATTTTACCAGCATCTTCAGCAGCTTTTTGTGCTGCATTCGCTGCATCTGTACCTTCGTTTTCTTTGATGATGTCGTATTGTGCCCATGTGAATACTTTGTCAGCGAACTCTTCTTCAGCCACTTCATATCCCCAGTTTTTGAAGGCACCTTCTGTGAATTTCATGATATTACCTTTGTGTACCAGTGTAACCGTCTTACGGTTATGGTCAATTGCATACTGCACTGCTGCACGTACCAGACGTTTCGAACCTTCGGAAGAAACTGGTTTGATACCAATACCGGAAGTCTCAGGGAAACGGATTTTGTTAGCACCCATTTCCTGTTGAAGGAACTGGATCACTTTTTTCACTTCTTCAGAACCTTCAGCATACTCGATTCCTGCATAGATATCTTCCGTATTCTCACGGAAAATGACCATGTCTACCAACTCAGGACGTTTAACCGGAGAAGGTACACCGTCGAAATAACGAACAGGACGCAAGCATGTGTACAGGTCAAGCTCTTGACGCAGGGCTACGTTCAGGGAACGGATACCGCCACCGATTGGCGTAGTCAATGGTCCTTTGATCGCTACGATATACTCGCGAATGGCTTCCAGTGTATCATTCGGCAACCACTCACCGTATGTATCGAATGCTTTTTGTCCAGCAAACACTTCATACCATGCGATTTTTTTGTTGCCATCATAAGCTTTTTCAACAGCTGCATCCAATACACGTTTGGAAGCTTTCCAGATATCACGGCCTGTACCGTCACCTTCGATAAATGGAATGATTGGATTACTAGGTACTTGAAGTGTACCGTTATCAATTTGGATTTTTTCGCCTTCAGTTGGGTGAGCAAATTTTTCTAATTTCATAGTTAAAATTCCTCCTAGGTTTCGTATATGCAGTATTCATCATACCACTAGTCTTGTTGAGAGAAGGGTCCTGAGAGCTTAAGCCAGTAAAGCCTCTGCTTTCCAACCCTTCACCTCGTCCATATTATTATACTGTTTTTGCGGCTATTAGCGAAGTTCAATAGAAACGTATTTCTGTTCTGTAGGACCAGTGTACTCCGCACGTGGACGAATGATGCGATTGTCCGCAAGCTGTTCCAAAATATGCGCAGTCCATCCAGACACCCGGCTGATGGCAAAGATCGGAGTGAATAATTCCTGTTCGATCTCCAGTTGGGTATATACAGAAGCAGAATAGAAGTCTACGTTAGGCTTCAGTCCTTTTTGTCCTGTTACCAGTTCCTCGATCTTCACAGACATATCATACAAACGCGTATCATTGTTCATCTCGCCAAGTTCCTTGGACATCTTCTGTAGATGTTTGGCGCGTGGATCACCGTTTTTGTACACCCGATGTCCAAAGCCCATGATTTTTTCACGATTATTCAGTTTTTCCTGAATTGCCGCTTCAAGACGATCTGGCGTACCGATCTCATTCAACATTTTCATAACGGCTTCATTAGCACCGCCATGCAGTGGTCCCTTCAGTGCGCCAATGGCGGAAGTTACACCGGAATAGATATCTGACAGCGTCGCAACCGTTACACGGGCTGCAAATGTCGACGCGTTTAACTCGTGATCCGCATGCAGGACAAGGGCTTGATCCAATGCTTTCACTGCGGTCTCGGATGGTTCTTCACCAGTCATCATATATAAAAAGTTCTCTGCGATGGAAGCGCCTTCTTTTGGAGCCACAGGTTCTTTGCCCTGACGGATACGGGCGATGGCTGCCACAATCGTTGGCAACTGTGCTTGCAACTTAACCGCTTTGTTCTCATTCGCTTCCGTTGTCATCTCATCCGCTTGCTCGTCGTACAGTGCAAGTGCAGAGACAGCGGAACGAAGTGCTGCCATGGTACTGACGTTTTTCGGATACAATTGGATTTGTGCAATCAACTCGCTCGGAATCGGCGCGTAATCGCTCAGGCTTTTACGAAGGGATTTCAGTTCATCCGTTGTTGGCAATTTACCGAACCACAACAAATAGGCAACTTCTTCAAAGCTGGCATGTTCAGCCAAATCGTCGATATCGTAACCACGGTATGTGAGCACACCGTCTACAATAGAACTGATCGAAGAGGTTGTCGCAACGATGCCTTCCAGACCTTTGGTAGCTGTCATATTACATCTCTCCTTTAATAAGCGAAATCAGGAACCATTCCAGAGTGTCATATAAGTGCCAAAATGCACCTATTCTCTTTTTGTAAACATTTTCATTTTAAAATTAACAAATATTTCAAACTACGGTTTTCCTATCTGTCAATCGGTATTTACTTATAACATCATACTGGATTTTGTCGTTTATGTGAACATGATGAGAGTTCATTCGCACATCAAACTTCTTTATCGGACTGATAAAGCATTTTTGAAAGCCTTTACAAAAACAAGGTTGACATTTAATGTTTTTTAACCAATCCTGTCGTATGAGAACTTTCTATTGCTATATTCTGTAATACTAAGGCATACTCTAGGCAAAAGAAAGAATCCCCATACATCTTGTTCAAAAATCCGCTTTTGAACAAGATCTGGTAACATCCCGGCGTTTCAAAACCTTGTAAATGCTCTATATTAATTAAGATAGCCATCTATTTTTAATACTGCTTCATGGATCATACATAGGTCGGCTTAATTGAAATAAGGAGAGTTGATGCTTGGATAGAATAATAATGAAACGCCTGCTCCGTGGCTTATGGGTTATCATTGCGGCCGTTCTGATCGCCGTTGCCATATACTTGCTGTTCCCGCTTTTGTACCCTTTTGCGATTGCTTGGATTATCGCCTATGCCATGAATCCTTTAGTGAAACTGCTTCAGCATCGAGCACGATTCCCGCGCTGGCTGGCTGTGACTCTTTCATTGATCCTTTATTTTGGAGCCATTGCGGTGGTGCTGTCTGCGGCGATTACCCGCATGGTAAAAGAAGTCATTTCACTTACGACAAGCTTTGATCTTCATGTTGATGAGATCAAGGACACGTTTGTGCGCTGGACCCAGAATGACACCATTCAAAGTTTGACTGCGCAGATCAATGAATTTTACAAGGAAAATCCCAACTACCAGGAAACCATCAACAGCAATATTAGTAAAACAACTGAAACGGTGGGTACAGCCGTCACAGATCTGGTCACCGGATTTTTCAACATGATTCTGAGTCTGCTGACTTCTCTGCCGAACATGGGCGCGGTATTAATCGTTGTTCTGTTGTCTACATTCTTCATTAGCAAAAGCTGGACCAGGCACAACATCACCGTATCGGGATGGGTACCCTCTTCCATTCGCAAGCCGATATCCGACATCTGGACCGACCTTAAGAAGGCACTGTTCGGATACGCAAGAGCACAATTGATCATGATCTCGATTACAGCACTATTCGTCATGATTGGACTGCTTATATTGCAAGTCAATTCAGCCTTCACCATCGCTCTGATGATTGGTTTGGTCGATCTGCTTCCTTATCTGGGTGTTGGCCTTATCATGGTGCCTTGGGCAGCGTACCTCTTTATGAATGGGGATCTGTATCTGGGTATTGGGATTAGTATTATCTATTTGATCTTATTGATCGCCCGTCAGATTATTGAACCGAAGGTACTTGCAAGCAGTGTAGGGCTCGACCCACTCGCCACGCTGGTTGGCATGTTTGTGGGTTTGAAGTTGTTTGGTGTTCTGGGCTTGATTATTGGCCCTGTCAGTCTCGTGATTCTCGATGCGTTCAATCGGGCTAACGTATTACGCGACCTCAGAACGTATATCATCAACGGACGTGTCCGATGAGGCATGACCTTATGAGCACGCAGGAAAAATAGAAAAAGGCTTCGTTCAACAGAAATCATCTGTTGAGCGGAGCCTTTTCATTATGCAAAACAACTGGTGTTTCATTTCGGACGACGATAAAACGTAATTTTGCCACTTTTCATTTTTTTCTCCAGCCACCCCAGGAAGAACAGACGGTACACCGGACGTGTTAATGGAAATACCAGTGTAAAGCCGATCAGATCCGTTACAAAGCCTGGAATCAAAAGCAAGAAACCACCGACAAAAATAAAAAGACCATCGACCATTTTTCTTCCTGGTACCTTGCCACGCTCCATCTCGGATTTGGCATCCACAAGTACTTTTCGCCCTTCAAACTGCAACATTGCTATACCAATCAAGGACGTGAGAATCATGAGAAGCAATGTCTTTCCGGCTCCGATCCAGTCACTCATCAGAACAAAACCAAATAATTCAATCACCGGAATGATTAAGAGTAAAGCCCACATCCATTTTCGCATTGACGTATTACCCCTTTCCCGAAAGCCACACCTTTTCAAGCGCGCTGTATAACTCAGAGGCTGCCTTATCCAGCCGAACTGGCTTCCAGTCCCCATTCACCCATACATGCTGGGTAGAACCTGTAACTAGCCGTTCACCGGGGAGTGATTCATCAGTTGACCATACCCGTTCTCCAATCGCCATATGCTCATCAGGTTCTTCAGACATGCGTCTTACGTCATACTCATAATTCAGTCGCAGACCACTAAATGCAGCAATACGGGTGAAAATGATAATCTCATCATCATATCGGGCAGGCTTGTGATACTTCACATCCAGTCCGGTTACGGGAATCAGTAACCCCTGTTCCTCCATTTTACGATATGTATACCCCATTTGGCGAATCATCTCAGTTCGACCGATTTCAAACCAATTCAAATAGTTCGCGTGGTAGACCACGCCCATCTGGTCACTTTCTTGATAGCGTACACGAAGACGTGCCGCATACCAGTTACCATTGCTCTGTTCTCGCACGTTATCGGCCTCCTTCGCTCTATCATTCATACGTGTTACATCGTTGTAAAGTGTCAATAAGATGGAAAAAAAGCAACGGGACAATAAAGCCCCATTGCTTCTTTCCTGTTGCTTCTCCATCCAAGACGCTATTAAGCGTTGTTTGGAATTTGGCTTACTTTAATCAGGTTGGTAGAACCGGAACGACCCAAAGGTACACCTGCTGTGATCACAACCAGGTCTCCTTCTTTAACAAGTCCGGATTTTACGCCGCCTTCAATTGCATTTTCGAACAAAGCATCCGTGGAATCAACCAGTCTTCCTTTGACAGGAGTTACACCCCAAGCCAGAGCCAAACGACGGGAAGTTCTATCTTCCGTTGTCACAGCAATGATTGGAGATTCTGGACGATACTTGGAAATCATGCGTGCAGTATGTCCTGATTCAGTCGAAGTAATGATCGCTTTTGCGTTCAAATCTTGAGCTTGAAGAGCAACCGATTGGCTGATTGCTTCTGTAACTGTTGTTTGTTGAGCAACACGTTGTTTCAGGTACAACTCTTGGTAAGGCAGAGCAGATTCTGCTTTTTCAGCAATACGGGACATGGTCAGAACAGATTCAACAGGGTATTTACCCGCAGCTGTCTCACCGGACAACATGATTGCGTCCGTACCGTCGAAGATCGCATTCGCCACGTCACTTGCTTCCGCACGTGTTGGACGCGGGTTACGCTGCATGGAATCCAGCATTTGTGTAGCTGTGATAACCGGTTTACCTGCAACGTTACATTTTTGGATCATGCGTTTTTGTACCAATGGTACTTCTTCCGCAGGAATCTCAACACCCAGGTCTCCACGAGCAACCATCAGGCCGTCAGACACTTCAAGGATTTCGTCGAGGTTATCGACACCTTGTTGGTTTTCGATTTTGGAGATGATTTGGATATGTCCAGCATTGTGTTTTTCAAGCAATTCACGAATCTCAAGTACGTCACTTGCTTTACGTACAAAAGAAGCCGCGATGAAATCGACACCTTGTTCGATACCAAATACGATATCGTTAGCGTCTTTTTCGGTGATACCCGGTAGAGAAATGGCAACGCCCGGAACGTTAACACCTTTTTTGCTTTTGATCGATCCGCCGTTAACGATACGGCATTTGATCTCGGTGCCTTGCACTTCCACCACAGTCAGTCCGATCAGACCGTCGTCGATCAGAATTGTAGATCCCGGTTCAACATCATTCGGAAGATCTGTATACGTAATGGAAAGACGTTCTTTGGTTCCCAGAATTTCTTCTGTTGTCAAAGTGATGTACTCGTCTTGAACCAATTCGATCGGTTCAACTTCGAGTTTACCTGTCCGAATTTCCGGTCCTTTGGTGTCCAGCAGGATCGCTACTGTTTTGTTCAATTCTTCGCATGCTTGGCGAATCGCAATGATCCGTCCGCCGTGCTCATCGAAATCACCGTGGGAGAAGTTCAGACGGGCCACATTCATACCGGCCATAATCAATTTTTTGGTGTTCTCCAGAGATTCACTGGATGGACCAATGGTACATACAATTTTCGTTTTACGCATTTTGGGTTTCCTCCGATTTTAAAGGTATTACTCTTTATCTATTTTCTTTTTCCAACTATTAAATTTACTATACTTTTGCTCATTTGTATAGGAAATTCGTCACATTATTCAGCATTTCCCGACAAATTACTCGCAACATCGACTTTTACAAGCTCTTGAGGGGCTTCAATGGATGCTTGAGGTTCAAACGTGACCGATCCAATTTTACGGAATTTCTCATAACGATCCTGTTTCAGTTGATCCCCGCTCCAACCCTTCATATCGTCGAGATGACGGACCAACGCTTCACTGATGAAAGCAGCAGACGCTTCATAATCCCGATGAGCACCGCCGCGTGGCTCAGGGACAATCTCTTCAATGACTTCCATCTCCAGCAGGTCTTTGGCTGTTATTTTCATTGCTTCAGCCGCCTGATCTGCCTTGGATGCATCCTTCCAGAGAATCGAAGCAGCGCCGTTCGGAGAGATTGCAGAATAGATCGCATGTTCCAGCATCAACACACGATTACCCACAGCCATAGCGAGGGCACCGCCGCTTCCACCTTCGCCGATGACCACAACAATAACAGGAACCGATAGCTTCGCCATTTCCATCAGGTTGCGAGCAATCGCTTCCGATTGACCTCTCTCTTCTGCAGTATTACCCGGATACGCCCCTTTAGTATCAATAAACGTAATAATAGGACGGCCAAATTTGTTCGCTTGTTTCATCAGACGCAGTCCTTTTCGGAAACCTTCTGGATGAGCGCTACCGAAAAAGCGGGCGATATTATCCTTCGTGTCTTTCCCCCGCTGTTGTCCGATTACCGTTACTGTCTTTCCATTCAACTTGGCAAGTCCGCCAACAACCGCAAGATCGTCTCCGAACATGCGATCACCGTGCAACTCAATGAAGTCCGTAAATATCAGTTGGATCAGGTCCAGCGCCGTTGGGCGCTGCTGATGACGGGCCAGATGCATCTTCTGAGCTGCTGTTATGCCAGTGTAGATCTCTTCTTCAAGTCTATGGTAACGTTCTTCCAGGCGGGCAATCTCGTCCGTGAAGTCGATCCCTTTTTCCTGTCCAAACTGTACGAGTTCATCAATCTTTTTGCGCATCTCAACCAGAGGCGCTTCATATGGCAACTCACCCGCCATTTAGACCCCTCCTTTTTCACTATGCATATCCAGAAGCTTGCCAAGAGTGGCCCGAAGCTCTTTCCGGTGCACAACCATGTCCAACTGACCATGTTGCATATTAAATTCAGCCGTCTGGAAATCATCAGGTAACTTCTGACGGATCGTCTGTTCGATAACGATTCTGCCGGCAAAACCAAATACAGCGCCAGGTTCGGCAATGTTAATATCGCCCAAGCTCGCAAAACTTGCCGAGACTCCACCTGTCGTTGGGTCCGTAATGACCGAAATGTACAGCCCGCCCTGTTCATCCAAACGGGATAAAGCTGCGCTTGTTTTAGCCATTTGCATGAGGCTAAGAATACTCTCTTGCATCCGGGCACCACCTGATGTTGAGAAAATAATCAATGGTAACCGTTTCTCTGTGGCATGCTCAATGGCACGGGTAATTTTCTCCCCTACAACAGAACCCATGCTGCCTGTGAAGAAATCAAAGCTCATGACAGCAACAACTACAGGCAGGCCATCAATGGTTCCTTCCCCTGTAATTACCGCTTCCTTCAGGCCCGATTTCAGACGCTGTTGTTCCAATTTGTTGCTATATCCAGGAAAGCCAAGTGGATCAACCGATATCATATCAGCATCAAACTCAACAAATCCTTGATCATCAAGTACCATAGCAATGCGCTCCATAGCGTTAAGACGCATATGGTAACCGCAGGCAGGACATACTTTCAGATTTTTCTCCAATTCCTTGCTATATTGAATGGTGCCGCATTTGCTGCACTTGTTCATAAGCCCTTCAGGTATTTCACGTTTTGGGCGTTCTAGGACTTCCTGGCCTTCGCCGGGAAGTGCACGCTCGGAAGGTATGGTAGCGTACTTCCGTTTCTTCTGGAATATATCTTTGAACACAACTACACCTCTCCAGCCGTTGATTTGATGGCCGCAACCTGCAGAGCGCTGCTTGTGGCAGCTTCATCCGCGTGTTACGGTAAACCGCTTACGACCCACACGCTGCCATGGGCCTTGTCCAGCATTCACAACAAAAAAATCCGCCGGTACAGGGCAAGGATCACCGGCTTCTGTCAGCACGATTGATGTTACCTGCAAAAACCGAAAGATTGTTGCGCCGATGTTTGAATCTATCTTGGTAGGGTCTCCGGGAGCAACCAGGTCGGTCCTTGTCCTAACAAAAAAAGAAGGAAGGACAGCAGCATACAATACATGCAAGTCGATTCCTCTCTCCGCTTACGCGATTAGTCCCTTATGTACCGATGGTACTTCTTCATCTGCCAAGGCACGTTGATGTCGAACAAATCAGGAATGCAGAATGGAATTCAACACTTCCTGGACCTCTTCCAATTCCCCAGAAGGGACGCGAATCTCAAATTGCTGCTTGGATAAACTGATGGGACGGGTCTGTACCAGAAAACCTTCTTCCGAAAGCTTGGTCTTGATCTTGTCCGCAACCTTTGCTGTCGGTGCAATGTAAATCACCGTCCACATGCCTTGTCCGCCCCCTAAGCTAATGTTCAGAGCCCGTATATTGGACTAATGATAACATACCTCACTTTTTTTCTGCAAGAAAGGGTTCGGGACCTTTGGGGAGAATTTGGGATCATGAGGGACATTAGTCCCCCACGAATAACTCATATGGTTGACGAAATCTTCTTGTTCATACCTCTTCCATAAGCAGCCGCAAGCTTATCAGGGCAGCGTCAGCCGCCCTTGAAGACCTTCATATGAGCCATTAGATTGACCATAACACACAAGCATGGGAATACAGGGGGTTAAAGGTCTGAGGGGTATTTTTTGGCTTTAATATTTTTGTGTGCAATCCGGGCAGAAGCCGCAGCAGCCACCCCTGCGACCAGATCATCCAAAAAGACATGAATGGCTGTTGTGTGTTCGTTCAAATCATGAATTACACCTATTTTTTCTTTATCCAGGTAACCAAAGCTGGTTAAACCAATCATACCATACACATGAGTAATGCCGAGGGCCAGAGTCTCGTCCACTCCATACAGGGATTCATCCGCTTCCATAATAGCCTGTAACGGTTGGGGCAAGAGTTTTTTCTCCGCAAGTTCGTCGAGAGCAATACCCGTATAGAGCGTATATTGCACCTCTCGTTTCTGCAGAACGGATTTCACGCTGGTTACACAGTCGTCCAAGGTCAGTTCGGGGTGGTACCCTTTTTGCAGACGGTATACAATTGCTGCGATTGCATCAATCCGTACACCCCGCCGGGCCAGCATGGCTTCTACGATTTCATATGACATATCTCGACCTCCCGCATCAATCCCCCGAGGACCACGAGGTCCTTCGGTGTTCTCAAGTGTATGCAACAACCTGTTAAAATGTTCATAAAATGTGCGGATGGTTAAGACCAGTCGCAGCCTAAACCTGTTTCAGGATTGTACATTCCGCTCTGGTCTGTAGCTGGCCTATAACAAGTCTGCAATTTGTTTGTTTAAACCCTGTCGTCAGGGAACCGAGCTCGCACCAAAATAATCAAAAAAAACCTGTTCAGCATTGAGCCAAACAGGTTTCATACTATGGATAAGTGCTATCACTTACGGGACAGCCTCTTATTTAATTTTGACCGTGCCTTCACCCAGCATTTTCTCCATCTCGGAGAACAAGGTTGGTGATGGCTTAATCCGGTAGGCATCACTCAGCGCAAGCAGCTTCTGCTGTTGCTCATAGAAGAGCACTGTCGCCACAGGTCCGGGATGCTCCTGAAGCAACTGCTTCAGACGTGCCAGAAGCTCAGGCTTCTCCGCATGCGGGGCAATCTTCACGAACACCCGCTGCTCCACAGCCCGCGGTTCACGGCTCTGCTCCGGGCTGCCTGCCGCCTCAGCGGCACCGCCAGGCCGGGAAGCCGCCGCCGTGGTTGCGCCCATACCCGCCGCATCGCTGCGCGTCGTTGCCGAGCCTTGGCTCCCGTTGCTACGCACAGCGGAAGCATCCCCGCCTGCGCTGCTGCGCTGCGCTTCGGCTCCTGCGCCCGCTGGTCGCCGCGGCGAAGCAGCCTGCGCCGGGCGCGAAGAGCTGCCGCTGCCGGGCTTGACGCGCCGGTCACGGCTGCGCAGCTGCTGCTCCAGTGCCGCCGGTGACAACGGCACCACTTCCTCAGCCAGCAGCTTAAACCCTTCGTCCTGCTGCTGCACTTTGGCACGCACGACGAGCAGTTCACCTTTCCCGACATGTTGCTGGCTACGCCGCCATACCTCGGGAAAGAGAACCACTTCACAGCGTTCAATCTGGTCTTCCAGCTCCATGAACGCCATAGCCTTGCCCTGTTTCGTCGTGATCGACTTCACAGACACAACCATACCCGCGGCGACGGTCATCGTGTCGTCTGCCGCCTCGGTCAGCTCCATGATCCGGTCAGCCCCACTCGATTCCAGCACATCTTCATAGTCATCCAGAGGATGCCCAGAGAGATACAAACCTAACAACTCTCGCTCTAGCTCCAGTTGCTGCCCTGAGGAATAAGGAGGAATTTCCGGATATTCAATCTCCCAGTTTGGCGTCTCAACAAAGTCGAACAATTGAATCTGCAGATCCTCACGTTCCTTGCGCCATTTCAACGCTGCTTCAACAGTCTCATCCAGCATCGCCAGCAATTGGGCACGGTGCCCAGGTAATGAGTCAAAAGCTCCGGCCTGGATCAGCGATTCAATCACACGTTTGTTGCATACACGCAAATCCACACGACGACAAAAATCGAGCAAACTGTCGAACGGTCTCTCCTGCCTTACGATCATAATGCTTTCCATTGCCTGGGTACCGACATTTTTCACAGCGGCCAGACCAAATCGTATTGCACCCGTTAATTTTTCCTCATCCGAATTATCATTAGACACTGCAACGTTCTTCTCCGCAGAAGAGAGTTCCCCTTGCTCCGCACGCGAAGAAGACGCTTCTTTCCCCTGGTCATTACCATTTTCCGTTGAAGCAGCCGTCACCAATCCCGGTTCCTTCCGGTTGTCGGATGCCTCAGGCATGGATGTTGTTGCCTGCCACTCATATCCGCCACTGTCTTCCGATCCAGGACCGGGATCATCCGGCAAAGGTGCTTCACCATATTCAGCTTGTCCCGAATCCCCATCATGCTCATGAACGCGATCTTCCCTGAAGGAACTCATGTTACCATTCGTGGCATGTTCTTCGGCAGGGCTTCCAGCGTCATTCTCTGCATCTGCTCCCGCAGTCTGCTGCGATGTATTGCTCTGATCCCCGGCTCCTGCGCTGCCGGACGGCACAAATACAGGTGTAAACAGAATACCGCTCTCATTCACATCCGGCGGAAGCACCTCCATGTCCATACGCCGACATTCCACTACGTACTCTGCCACTTTCCGATGACTGCCCATTACGGCTGTTAACATGGATGCCATAAAATGAACCGGATAATGCGCCTTCAGATAAGCCGTCTGGAACGCAAGCACACCATATGCCGCGGCATGAGCACGCGGGAAGCCATAGTTGGCAAACTTGACGATCATATCATAGACCAGATCTGCCTCTTCTTCGCTATACCCTTGTTTCAGGCTGCCTTGTACAAAGTGTCCACGCTCCAGATCCAGCACTTCCCGTTTCTTCTTGGAGACCGCTCTGCGGAGCAAATCTGCCTCACCCAGCGAGAAACCCGCCATCCGGGAGGCTATCTGCATGATCTGTTCCTGATACACGATGATCCCGTACGTATCTTTCAGGATAGGCTCCAGATCAACATGGGGGTAATCCACTTCAATCTGTCCATGCTTGCCCTGAATGTATTTGGATATGAACTCCATCGGACCCGGACGGTACAAGGCAAGTACAGAGATTACATCTTCAAAACTACTTGGCTTCATCTCTTTCAGCACACGGCGTACCCCGGCAGATTCCAGTTGGAATATGCCCATCGTGTCCCCTCGCCCAAGCATCTCGTACGTTAACGGATCATCATCGGGGATAAGGCGGAAATCCGGAATTTCTCCATGTTCCCCAATCCAGCGTACACACCGCTCAATGATTGAGAGGGTACGCAAACCAAGAAAGTCCATCTTAAGCAGCCCAATAGACTCCAGGTTTTCCATGGAATACTGGGTTAACGCTGTCCCTTCACTGCCCTCCTGAAGTGGCACCGCATCGGTCAGCGGGTCACGGGAGATAACCACTCCCGCAGCATGGGTCGAAGCATGACGTGGCATGCCCTCGACCTTCATCGCCATATCCAACAGCTCACGTGTCTTAGGCTTGGTTTCATACAGCGCCTTCAGCTCAGGTGTAGCTTCCATAGCCCGCTCGATGTTAATACCAAGTTGCGCCGGAATCAGCTTTGCAGCCTTGTCCACTTCGCCATAAGGCACATTCAGGGCCCGCCCAACATCACGTACGGCGGCACGGGCAGCCATCGTTCCAAACGTAATGATCTGGGCGACATGGGCTTTGCCATATTTATGCGCGACATAATCAATGACCTCATCCCGCCGCTCATCGCTGAAGTCAATATCAATATCCGGCATGGAGATCCGCTCGGGATTCAGGAATCGTTCGAAGAGCAGGTTGTATTTCATCGGATCAACATCGGTAATATGCAAAGTGTACGCTACCAGACTACCTGCCGAGGAGCCCCGGCCTGGTCCAGTAACAATGCCTTGTTTATGCGCATAGGCGATAAAATCCCAAACAATCAGGAAATAATCCGAGAATCCCATGCTGTCGATTATACCCAGCTCATACGCCAATCGTTGTTCGAGTTCGGATCGAAGCTCTGCATCTGTCCAACGTGTGGACTGGGCATAACGCTCCTTCATTCCTTCTTCGCACAGCTGACGCAGATACACCGAAGGGCTGAGTCCATCAGGAAGCGGTCTGTATTCCGGCAAAATCGATTTGCCGAATTCCAGCTTCAACTCACAGGAATCCGCAATGCGGACGGTGTTTGCCAGAGCTTCCGGTACATGAGGAAACAAACGAGCCATCTCTTCTTCACTTTTCAGATAGAGCTGATTGGTTCCAATTCGGAGCCGATTCTCATCATCCACGGTCTTGCCTGTTCCGATACAGATCAGTACATCCTGAAGCTCCGCGTCCTCTTCGGACAGATAATGTGCATCATTGGTGGCTACAAGCGGAATCTCCAGCTCGGCAGCCAGTTTGATCAACTGCGGATTTACCCTTTTTTGCTCCGACAGCCCGTGATCCTGAAGTTCCAGATAGAAGTCGTCACCAAAGATATTTTTGTAGCGTAACGCCGCACGTCTCGCCTCTTCTTCTCGTCCATGCAGTAAATGTTGTGGTACTTCACCACCAAGACACGCACTTAGACAGATAATGCCCTCGTGATGGGCAGCCAGACTTTCCATATCTACACGGGGTTTGTAATGAAAACCTTCGAGATGTCCAATCGAGCACAATTTCATCAGATTTCGGTAACCCGTCATATTTTTGGCTAGCAAAATCAAATGATGAATCGGTTGATCCTTGCGGCTTCCCCGCTCTTTGCGGGACCCTGCTGTCATGTATGCCTCGCACCCTATAATCGGCTTGATACCTCGTTCAACGCAGGCTTTATAAAAAGGAATTGCACCATACATCACGCCATGGTCGGTCAGCGCAAGTGTCGTCATTCCGAGATCTGCAGCCTTATTCACGAGATCCGGAATACGCGCAGCGCCGTCCAGCAAACTGTATTCGCTGTGAACGTGCAAATGCACAAAAGAACTCATGTTTTTTTCTTCCTTTCCCCACTAAAGACATTCCATTAAAAATCTATAAATAAAAGACGTATGCTAAACTTTGCAAAAACGTGTGACTGGGAACAAAAAAAAGAGAGGTAACAGATATATCATAATATCTGTACATCTCTTTTTACAAGTCTGTGTAACCTTCTTATCCCTCTTCATGACGAATCCAGGTAATGAGTTGCTCTGCCGGTTTTCTGCTTACAGGTCGTGAAACAGCATCTTCTCGAAGGTACCCAAGATGAAGTGTCCCCACCAACCGTTCGCCGGAATTCAGGCCTATTTTCGCGGCAAACGTATCCTCCCGGTTGTATTCGTTTGTTTTCCATACCAGTCCGATGCGTTCTTCCCAGGCGAGCAATTGCAAATTCTGAATCAGCCCAGCAGCTGCGAGCAAAGCCTCTTCATTTTTCCAACGATCCGTACCCTGTCGAACCACAACGCACACATGCACTGGCGTGTCTTCACAATAGTCCTTCGCTGCACTCTGCCCAAACTGTTCGAGTTCTTGTGGTGTATATGTCGATAGCACAGCATTGCTGAACATTTTACGACCCTCGTTCATAAAAACGATAAAGCGCCATGGTTCTTGTTTGGAATGATACGGAGCCCACACCGCAGCCTCAAGCAATTCAAGTAGCTTATCCTCAGATACGGGTCTGTTGCTGAATGACCGTACTGTTCTTCGCTCACGAATAACGCGCTCCACCGAATTAGATTGTGTATTCTTCATCTTAGTGATTTCTCTCCCTAATTACAGAAACAATATCCTCGACTGCATTCAAAGTAGCGACGGATGAGTACCCAAAGTTCATCCACTCCTTGTCCCCAACCAGATATACCTGATCTTCCTTGACTGCCTTCATTCCTTTCCAGATGTTACTTTCTTTCATTTCATCGTATAATTTCTGGGCATTCGTGTTGTCATCGCCACCATCAATTTGGAGAATGATGTGATCAGCCTGATATTCGGTAAGCAGTTCCAGCGAGACCGGCACACTCCCTTCATTTTTAGGATAGGCTGCTACCGTTTTCAATCCAAGCTCTTTATGAATCACCATACCTCTGTTGGACAGTTCACCCATAACATAGCTTTCTTTGGGCATGATTCTTAAGTAAATAAACGTCTCGTCTCCTACAAGAGCTTTTAGCTCATCGCGAGCAGTCGCAATTTTCTTATCATAATCCTGTATAGCCTGCTCCGCTTCCTTCTGCTTGCCCAGCGCCTCACCCATATCCTTCAATTCATCCCGCCAATTGTCCCTATCGGGAAGAAGAACTGTTTTGGCAATCTTGGCGTACTGGTCATATAATTTCTCATCCCGCCATTTCGGCGCGATAATGATATCCGGATCGGTTGCGAGAATGCCCTCCATGTTGGAACCATTACCTAACTTAGGCACGCTGTCGAATTTGCCTTCCAAATAATCCGGATAATCCGAATGATAGTTCTCTGCAGCCACAGGAGTCACACCAAGAACATACAAAAAATCAGGATATGTCACCGAAGTCGCAACCACGCGCTGTGCTTGTGTCTGAGGTTCGGTTCCCGCATTGGGTTCCGCCTTCTCTCCATTCGTCCACGCGCAAGCTGTAGCCAGTAGCAAGGTAAGGATCATTCCTAATCCAAACCATTTGTTCGAATGTTTCATCTGTTTATCCCCTTCGGTGTTTAAATAATAACGATTCTCATTCTCATTATATACACACCCAGATATTTATGAATGGATATTTGGGCGTCCCGATTTGGATTTTTGCGAAGTCGGCAAGTTCAGGTCATACGTCTTATCAGTCTCTTCCTCTTCAAAAGATCTAACATCTCATGAATGGCATATTGAGTGGCAAGTGGGGAAAACGAGAAATTATACCACTCCGTATTGCTAAGCACATACACCTGATGATTCTGCACAGCCAGAAGCCGATCCCACATCGGGTGATCATAAAGATGAAGCCGGGCATCTACCCCATCCTCCATCTGAAGCAGAATATGATCAGGCTGAATTTCAGCGAGATGTTCAACGGCAACCAGCGTTCCCTCCCCAGAAAAAAGAGATGCCTTGGGCATGTTCAAATCCAGCTCCCGGTACAGCATACTCCCCCTTGAAGACTGTTCCCCATAAAGCGTTATTCCCTCACGGGTCAGACGAATGTAGACGATAGTCTCACCAGGAATAAGCGTCTGTAACTGTTCTCTTGCCTGGTACAGCCCCTCATCAAAATTGCTGATCACTTGCAGCGCCTGTTTGCTTTTTCCTAATAATTCTCCCAGATCTCTTAGTTCCTCTCTCCAGTTGCTGCGCTCAGGTAGAAGCACCGTTGTTGCAATTCGGTTAAGTTGCTCATAATTCATGCTGTCCTGCCATGCGGACGCAATGATCAGATCGGGTTTCATCCTCCGAATTTCTTCCAGGTTGAGTACATGACTTCTCTCCCACTTGCGAACTTGCTTGAACGATTCTTTCAGGTAATGCGGAAATTCACAAAACGGCGCTTGGGCAGCTATTGGAGTCATCCCAAGTGTATATAACAGCTCAGGTGCAGTCATCGTGGTTCCTAAATATCGACGATTATGCAGATACAGACGGGGGGAACGTCCTACTTTTTGCTTGAATCTTCGGCTGAAATAATGCTCATCTTCATAACCGACCTTACGGGCAATCTCATAGACACTGTCTCCAGTAAGATTCAATAACTCCTTGGCCCGTTTCATGCGTAATTCGGTGATATAATCACTTGGATTTTGATTCGTGATTTCCCTGAACCTTACGGTGTACCATTTGCGGCTGACATTAGCCATCTGCGCCAGTTGCTGGACCGTGACAGGTTCGTCGTAATGTTCATCTAGGTAGTCAATCGTTCTTTGTACAGCCTGATCGGGCTGTTTCGAGTGAACTTCAGATTCAGCTTCCCTTCTTATATGCTCGACCACTGTACATATCCATTGTTGAAAAAGAAGATGACACCACATTGGATCATGCAAGTCAGTATGTTGAAATGCCTCCACGATCTTCTTAACATCCTCCACAGCAGCATGTTGAAGAGCAACGAAGTTGCTCTGCTCAAGCTCATGAACGTCCCCATCATGCTGCTTGTCCCATGGATCTTCCGTGGGCGCCAACTCCTGCGTCAGCCTAACCCTATGACATTGAATGATATAACAGACCAGTGGAGTTGAACCCCGGTTGACCAGAAAGGGCGACTGCCCTTTTTCGATTAAAAGCAAGTCATGGGGACGAATGGATTGGATGCCCTCTTCCAGTTCAACCTCTCCATCGCCGCTAACTCCAAGAACCAACTCCACGCCAGATACGGCAGCAGACCTCACAGCTACACCTGTGCCGAAGTTATACTTTTCCCCTGCGAGCAAGCTGACCTGCACGGCATCTTTCAGCACCATGGTCCAGTCTCTGAATAACAATCCGTATTTCGTCTCCAAGTTCATATCTTTATCTCCCCTGCCAGACTGTGAGTAACTTTAATCGCTCGATACATTTTTATCGACATTCTATCATAACGTTTGGGGGCACGCCCATACAATAGAAGTACAAGCCGCTCCCCCTGTGACAGACCGAAGACAGGAGGTGTGCTGCTAGGTCTGAAAGGGGTGTTGCCAGTGAGCACATTTTTGTCCAAAGCCATTCTTGATTTCTTTATTGCGTTTGGAATCGTGCTGGGCGGCGCGATGATCGGAGGTATTGGAGCAGTGATCTCTCTTCAGCCTCCGACACAGACGATGCTCGATATTTCTGGAAAAATAAAGATATGGGCACTCGCAGCCGCTGTCGGCGGCACAATAGATCCCATGCGTGTCATCGAGAGCAATTTCCTGGATGGTAACCTGTCTCCGGCGGTCAAACAAATCCTGTATTTGATCTCTGCTTTTATGGGCGCGCATATGGGAACCGAGCTGGTGAAATGGGTGTGCGGCGGAGGCCGGAGCTAATATGAGACAGGAACAGCGTTCATGAGAGTTCCGCCATTTTCTCGTTACCGCCCGCTGATGCGAATGACCGCTGTGTTTGTTCTGGGAATGATCGCTGGATGTGTCGTCTACAACGGCGTATTTCACCTGAGTTACAATGCGTTGTGGCTGAACAATCAGGAGCTGCAGCTTCAGCTGCATCAGAATGAGGAGGATATCAAAACGCTGAAAAAATACAGTAAACGCCAAACCGTTATCAAGGAAATCAAAGTCCGTGCAGAAGAATCGGACAAGGGGCCAGACGAGGCTTCTCTGAAAGTGATGTTACAGAAGCTCGGAGACGAACTTGAGGTACTTCGGGGCAGAGATGTATTCAACATCGATGAGTATAGCAAAATGACGCGAATCATGCTGAATCAGAAAGTGTACTCGGTCAGGGAAAAGGAGTACACCGTTCAGGTCAAAACGATGCTGGTTATGGAAGGCGTACTGCAAGTTTGGGTACAGATTCGCATGCACGTTCCTGCGTAACAGCAAAAAACTGCCCTTGTCTGCATCTCTGCATGGTACAATAAGGGCAGTAAATGCTTTCCAGAAAAGGAGCTGCGTCTTTGTGTTCATTGATGTACTCAAATATGCTCTAATCGCCATCTTTGCTGTTGCCATGGTTTTTGCAGCGTTGAACAGTATTCGTTCACACAGAAGCTCGGATGCTACCAGCGCCGGTCTGTACCGTTCGTGGACAAATATCTGGATGGGTGGCATGCTTGTTGTGCTTGCACTGATTCTGATGTTTGTCTTCACAGGTTCCACTTTATCTGTGATTGTGGAAGCGCTATTTCTGATTATGGGTGCGTATAATGTATTTGCCGGAATACGTAACCGCAGTTATTATGCGCGGCTTCAACAACGGTCCAGTAATGGATCAGGTAAAACCTCCGGACAATCTGCATGATTCGTTGAAGCTCTATCGTTGTGTCTGCAAAAAGAGAGTACTTCCCCTTCATTAAGCGAAGCCAGAACCGCGCGACAGCGCAACCCGGCAGAGCTTCTTGATCAGGGAGTACTCTCTTTGTCTATGCCCGAGGCAACGTACCCTGCTAGGCATGGTCAATCGACTGCAATGTCATTACCGCTTTGCATACCACACTGCCTTCACGGGTAACCACAATGTCCATTTTGCACGTTCGACGACTGGTTTCCAGAATTAACGGTCGAACCAGGATCTGATCCTCAATCTGTACCGGTCGAACAAAATAAGTTGTTACATTATCCACCACATGGTCGTTCCCTGTAACATCCCACGCTGCCCGCCGGCCAGCCTGTGTCATCACATTCAACAGAACACCTTCGGAGATCGTACCCAGATCCGTTGCCATCTGAGGAATGATGAATCCGTGAAATAACAATTCGTTCTGTTCACCGCGCTCCTCAGCAAACCCGTTCCAGATCAGATGATCAAACGTCTCTCCCAGTTGTGGCTGCTTCTGTGCATCCCGCATGGCCTGAAGCACTTCCTTGCGTGTGACGGACGCAATCAGTTTGCGATTCCGATCCACAATTGGCAGAAAATCGATGCCCTCCCAGGTCATAATCTGGGCAGCAGAAGCAAGAGATGTCTGCAATGAGGCCGTAATCGGGCGGCGTATCACACATTTCTCAATACTTTGATCTTCTTTCAGCTCACTAACATCCTTCAGACTCACAATCCCGATGACCCGGTTCCATTCATCCACCACCGGGAAGCGATGTTCACCCGTCTCTGAAACCAACATATGAAAATCTGCGGCTGAACTGGTCACCTTCAATACCTGCAAGCGAGGTTTCTGACCAATGATATCCTCAACAAGCATAATTTTTTTCTTAATCAGCCGGTCGAAGATCGCACGGTTAATCATTGAAGCCACCGTGAATGTATCATGTCTGGATGAAATAATCGGTAGCCCAAGCTCGTCAGCCATAATTCTTACTTCACGACTTGTCCCAAAACCACCCGTAATCAACACGCCCGCTCCCTGTTCGAGGGCAAGCGAGTGAGCATCTTCACGGTTACCTACAATCAGCAGACTCCCAGCGTCAATATAACGGGCCATTGCCTGTTCTTTCATCGCTCCAATCACATACTTGTGCAGCGGTTTGGCGAGACCTTCGTTCCCCCCCAGCACATGGCCCTCCACAATGGTCACGACATCAGCAAAGGTCAACTGTTCCGACATGCCCCGAGGTCTCTTCTCGATCCGCACCGTTCCAATTCGTTCCTTGGTCACGACCAGCCCGAAGTTCTCCGCCTCTTTCACCGCACGATACGCTGTCCCTTCACTTACACCCAGCTCCCGCGCAAGTCCACGTACTGATATTTTGCTGCCAACCTTCAGTTGTTCAATATGTTGAAGTAACTGTTCATGCTTCGTGACGTTCTCTTCCTGTCCGTCCAACTGTACCACCCCCGAAGATGCATCTGTACTATACTGTATCTATTATAACACGGCTTTAGGAAAATAACCCCACCCCTACCCATTCTCACAGGCAAGTTCGCCATCTGAATTTAATCATCCCATTAACCTCTAATTCTGTATGTACCAAAAAAGACCGGGGCCCCTTTGTACCAAGGGATTCCGGTCTTCCATGTTGGATCTCATACTGTACCTTATACAGACTCGCTCCGCTCCTGCTTGTCCAACAGTTTCATCTCCCACTGCCGCAGCTTCGCCCGGCGAACGGCTTCCAGTGCACGCTTCTTCTCTTCATCCACACCGAGAATAAAATGCAGATGTGCACCAACGATTAATAAGGAGAACAGCACCCATACGATGCCAAAAATATTAACCCAGTCCATTCCTCCAGCAAAGGAAATCCGCGGCAGTGCAATGACCAGCATCGACAACGCAATAAGCAGATAGATCACATGTTTTGCTTTTTTCAACCTCTTCACCATTCACAGCTCCTTCGTTCTTGATCGACTCTATATGTCTAGTCTATGAACGATAAGGAGCTAATATGAAAGGTTCAGGTAAAAAACAAGACAACCTTTTAGTACGTGTTCAAATAGATCAGTTTTCAGTACCGAGAAGATGGAATGAAGCTAGGCATCCTTCGTAATCAAAAGTGGACTTTTTGAACTACCTTTTTACGCTTCAGCGCCACCGTACAGATGACCCAGGCTGTCAGCAATAATTTTATTCACGTCTTCAATGATGACACTGAGGCGACGCTCCGCATCAAACAAACGACGGATGTTCAGATTCAAACTCAGTACTTCAAACAGCTTCTCCATTTTCTCCATCTCATCCGGAGCTGGCATATCCCCGCTCATCATACGTTGTTGCAATTCCATTTGTTGATCACGGAAGTTATCCAGCATTGCTTTTGCATCCGGATCAGCTTCAATCAGCTTCATCGCGGAAGTAATCTCTTCCACCTCGCTGCTTTCTCTCAGTGCTTTGGCCAAATCATTGGCTTTGTCATAAATGTTCACTATTATTCCTCCTCAGATTGGTTTGTTCATCCGTGTTAATACACGCTTTTCTCTCCTGTCAAACAAGGGCGCTCTGAAACAGGCCATCCATAACCTGCCTCGAAATCAAATGCATTTAATCCATATGGGTCAATCACCAAGGGTTATATGTCCTCATATGATGAAGCACATGCCATGTTCAGATGCCGTTCAACTTCGAGATCAGACATCAAGTTGCCGCCCGGAAGGAGATCCGTGATGTCCACTAAAAAAGTAACGATTCAGGTTACCGGCTCGGGCATCCTGCAGGACGACGTCATCATGCTGGGCGAAGGGGTGCTTAAGGCGCTTAAAATCCCTTCAGGAAGGCCGCTTCAGTTGCAATTTGGCTCTTTCCGCCGCGAAGTCACTGTTATTCCGGTACCAAGGTATGACGGGCTGCGCATCAATCAGACAGTTGCCAGCAAGACCGGTCTCGTTCCACGTTCGGTCCTGAGGGTATCCTATCGTTCAGCCAGCCGTACGCTTCGCCTTGGACCCTACATCAGTGTACTGGTTAGCCAGGATTATCCCGATCAGCCCGATCGGCCCTTTGGCTCCATCACGATGTTCTGTCAAGAACTGGTGAACGCCTGCCGTAAGCAAGGCGCCTATGTATCCTTTTTCACACCGGAGGATATTGGAGCGGTAACGGGTTATATGAAAGGCTGGGTGTATGATGACGGCTGGAAAAAGACTGTTCTGCCTGTAGCAGACGTCGTCAATAACCGGCTAACGTCCCGCAAGCTTGAGAACAAACCTAGCGTACAGCATTTTATGAAAGAAGTAAAATCGCTCTACGGCACGCAAACCTTCAATGAAAAGTTTCTGGACAAAAACGAAGTGTTTGACGCACTCAAGTCCATTTCAACGCTTAAACGAGTTCTTCCCGAGTCTCATTTGCTCAAGACGTCTGCCATGCTCAAGACGATGTGCAACCGACATCCGGTTGTATTTCTGAAGCCCGTCCGCGGTTCTTTGGGCAAAGGGATCATCCGGGTCTCACGTCAGATTGACGGAAGCTTTCTGACTCTTGCGACTGGCGTCGGGGGCACCCGGAAACAAACGTATACTTCTCTGGATAAACTGTATGCCAGTATGTCGGGGAAAATGAAAACAACGCGTTATCAGATCCAACAAGGGCTGACTCTCATTGACAACAGTGGCAGACCCGTGGATTTCCGTGCGCTCGTGCAAAAGAACCGTACAGGTAAATGGAGTGTAACCTCCATCGTCGCCCGGATTGCGGGCGGGAGTCACTACGTATCCAATCTGGCACGGGGTGGAAGTCTCAGCACCGTCAAGGATGCTGTTGCCAAAACACAGTTGACTGGATCAGCCAAAGCTTCCGCGTATGCAGGATTGCACACCGCAGCATTGGATATCGCCAAAGGGATCGAGAGTGCCATCCCTGCTCATTTTGGTGAACTTGGTATTGATCTGGCCTTGGACACCACTGGGCGCGTATGGCTGCTCGAAGTCAACTCCAAACCATCCAAGAATGATAATACACCACTGAGTGAGAGCAAGATCCGCCCTTCCGTCAAAGCCATGCTCGAATATTCTACGTACCTGGCGGGTTTTTGAAAAGTTATTCCCTATGGGAAACAAATCTGATAGAGGAGAGGTGCAGCGTAATGTTTCCAACATCTCAGACCAAGACACTGGCCATTCTGGTACGTGCAACCGAAGGCTCACCTCCCTTTACGGATGAACTTTTCTGCCGTCGTCTCAGTTTGGGGAGCATGAAATACGCCCTTCAGATTATTGTGATCCCGATATCAAATGATACAGTCCATCTCCCTCTTCAATGGGGATATGTCTATCATCAAGGGAAGTGGAATTCGGTACCTGTTCCTGCAGTCGATCTCATTATGGATCGTTGTCTTCGCCCTATCTCCAGGTACGTCAGACAACAGCTTAAGGAATGGATACCAACCAACGGCACAGATCAACACCGTTATTGGTCTGCTTCCCTTCCAGGAAAATGGGAGGTACATCGTGTGTTGTCCCGAAATCCTGAATTGAGGTCACAACTTGCTCCCACAACCCGGATCGGATCGCATATTCCTTGGGAAACATGGCTGGACCGTTGGCCCAAAGGACTGTTCTTCAAACCGGTATCCGGAACTCATGGCAAGAATACCTTTCGCCTGTCTCAGGGAGCGACTCCATCAACATGGGTCGTGGAGGGGCGTAACGAGGACAATGAAAACTTTTTTCTTACATTCAACCATACCCAGGCTGTATCTTCCTGGCTAGCATTACATCAGGCTGAGCGTAAGATGATCGTGCAGCCATATCTGGAGCTTAGCCATCATGGAAGAGCATTCGACATACGGGCTCTAATGCAAAAGAATGGGCAAGGTCGCTGGACGCTTACCGGATGTATGGTACGGGAAGGACCCGAAGGTTCACTCACGTCCAATCTTCACGGTGGGGGTAAAGCATATCCTGCCCACGCATATCTGCTCCAGCGATATGGAACGAACCGCACGGAAACTCTGCTGAAGAGCATCCGGCAGACTGCTACTCTTATCCCCACCCTGCTGGAAAGCCGTTTCGGCAGGTTAGCCGAATTGGGGCTTGATTTCGGAGCAGATGCAGAGGGCCAACTCTGGCTAATTGAAGTCAACTCCAAACCAGGCCGCACCTCATTTGCAGAAGCGGGCGACCGACGCATGCATACCCTGACTTATACCCGGCCGCTTGCCTATGCCCGTTATCTGTTGCAACAACATGTTCTCACGGACGTCTTTCGTCCAATGAAATTGCCGAATACATCCAGCAAAGCTGGCCTGAAACCCATCCCGATTCACGGCGGCTGAGGCCCGCAGCGCCCGCTTGCCATGGAGCCCAAGGATCTTTTCAGGATAGGAGGATAAATCATGAGTTTGACCTTTTGCAATCTGCATTTCACCAAGCAACCGGATAAAGTGGTTTATGTATCCAACGCTTTAATGAAGAGCCTCAACCTGTCCGGCAAAAAAACGGTGCACCTTCGCTTCGGGCGTGACCGGGTACCTGCAACGATCAAACCAATCAAAAAAGCAGGTAAACATCTGTATCTCGCTTCAGGTATCCGTAATATGATGAACGTTCCCAAACGGGGCAGTATTTATCTCCGGAATTTGCAAAATGATGAGGTCCAGTTAGGTCCACTGATCGGCGTACTCTCTGATGGGCCTGCGACGAGCACGAATCCATTCGGTTCCCGTACTGGTTTCATCAAACAGTTACTCCGTGAAGGCAGCCGTAAATCCTACATTTACGCATTTACTCCTCGGGATATCAATTGGCAGAACGAGACTGTATCGGGTTTTTTCCTGAATGATAACGGAAGCTTTACCCGCAGAACCGTACCTCTGCCCGATGTTGTCTACAACCGGTTACCAAGCCGTCGTTCAGACTTCTCACCAGCAATCAACCAGCTGCGGGAACGATTTGTTCGCCGAAAAATTCCGTTCTTCAACTGGAGCTTCTTCAACAAATCGGATATCTATACGTTGCTGGAGAACGAGCCGGCAGCAGGACGGTATATCCCTGAATCGATTACCAATCCTTCTGTTGAACAGATGAAGGAAATGTTGGAACGCCATCAGTTCGTCTACTATAAGCCTACTGCAGGAAGTCTGGGGAACGGGATCTACCGCCTGACTTATTCGCCCAAACGTGGATATTTCGCACGTTATCGCAAAAAAGGCGGTAATGCACTCCTGCGTTTTGGGTCCTTCAACAGTCTGATGCGCATGCTTCAGGGAAGACATGGTAAGCAGCTACGCGGATATGTAGTTCAGCAGGGAATACGCCTAATTGAGATTGATGAATGTCCAATTGATTTCCGTTTTCACATGCACAAAAATGGTAACAATCAATGGGTTGTTGTCGGAATTGGAGCCAAAAAGGCAGGACGTGGCAGCGTCACAACACACATCAAAAATGGCGGCTCCCTAATGACTCCTGAGCAGGCGCTCAGTCGCAACTTCGGCGATCGTGCGGGAGAAGTTCTTCAGCATGCCAAATCCGTCGCTATTACACTGGCCCAGGCGATTGAAACCCAGCACCAGCATCTGATTGGTGAGATTGGCTTTGATCTGGGCATTGATCAGGAGGAACATGTATGGATGTTCGAAGCGAACGCCAAACCCGGGCGCTCCATTTTCCGTCACCCTTCACTCCGGGTGGAGGGCAAATCGTCGGTGGAGCACATCTTGGAACACTGCCTGTATTTGAGCAAGTTCCGGAAGAAGGAAGAGATTTGATGACCCTTCATGATGATTTCAAACCTGTCATTGCTGTTTTGACCATGCATGATAAACAGCGTATGTTCAGGGGAAATCATCAAAATTTTCAGGATATCTTACAGACAGGCGAGAGCATGGGATACGTGGTGTACATTGTAACTGTACGGGATCTGAACGTGAGTGGCCCCACCGTGAAAGGATATACGTACAACAAGGGGAGTGGAAAGTGGGTTTCACAACCTTTCCCCCTTCCCCATGTTCTGTACAATCGTATTCCCAACCGGGAAGACGAAGGAAAACCTTCCGTGCAGCGTAAAATTGACGAATGCATGCAATCAGGAATCGAACTGTATAACCCATTCTTTTTCAACAAATGGGATCTGTTCGAATGGCTCAGGAAATCCAAATCGACTCAGCAACTGATCCCTTATACTCGGCGGATGAGAAGTGCTTCTTCTCTGGGTGCCGTTCTACGGGCGTATCCCTATCTGTACCTCAAGCCCGAGAGCGGCAAAGCTGGCAAAGGAATCATGATGCTTAAATTTCAGGAAAAAGAACGGCTTCCCTATCGTCTCAAAATACAAACCACACGTAGAAGCACGACCTATAAAGCATCTACACTTGCCAAGTTATGGGCACGAATTCGCAAAGAAACCGGACATACGCCTTATATCATGCAACAAGGCATTGAACTGGCATCCTCTCGTAAACGCCCCTTCGATTTGCGTGTTCTTGTACAAAAGAACACCAAGGGCCAATGGAGCGTAACCGGTGTAGGAGCGAGACTTGCTGGCTCCCGCAGCATTACAACTCATGTGCCGCGCGGCGGGAGCGTAGAAGACCCTGAGAAGCTGCTGACCGATCTTTTTGGCGAAGAAATGTCAACAACCCTGATGAAACGTGTGAAATCCACTTCATTAATGATCGCAAGACAGGTAGAACGGGGATCAGGTTACACGCTCGGAGAAATGTCCATGGATCTGGGCATTGATGACCTGGGGGAACTCTGGTTCTTCGAAGCCAATGCAAAGCCCATGAAGTTTGATGAACCACAGATCAGACGGCGGTCATTGGAACGTATATTTCACTACAGCGCTTATCTTGCCCGTCAGTCCAAACGATGATAGACAGGAATACTGCAAAAAGAAGGTGATTGTTTGTGTCCTCACCTGTTCTGGGCATTATGACGTTGTACTTAAATGAACATCGCGCTCTTGAAGAACGAAGCGTTTATCGCAGAATGATTCTTGAAGGGCGCAAGCGGGGACTCGATATCTATGTATTCACACCAGCCGACGTACACCCCGGCGGCAAACAAATTGAAGCCATGGTTTTTCATGAAGGAAAAGGCTGGTCCAGGGAGTGGCGATCATTCCCGGACCTGATCTTTGATCGTTGCCGGATTCAGCGTAACCGAAGGTTCCAGCAATTGCTTGCTTTTCGTGAGAAATATGGGCATCTGCTCTTTCTGAACAGGCCACTGCGCAATAAATGGACCATCCACCAGACCCTTTTGCAAAAAGCCAACTTTCGTGAACACCTGCCGGAAACCGCTCTATTTCAGGATATGTCCGATGTAAACCGGATGCTTAAAGTTTCTTCTCTGGTCTATCTCAAACCCATTAATGGAACAGGCGGACGTGGTATTCTGCGCATTGAACGCAGCAGTAGCGAGGCTAATACAGTGCTTGTTCAAGGGCGGGATCAGAAGCGTCGTATCATCACTCCACGTAAAGTTCATTTATCACGACTTGGCGCGTTGCTCCAGCACTGGAACATGAAAGACAAGTATCTTGTACAAAAGGGTATTCAACTTCAGCTTCCGAATGGACGTGTGCATGATTATCGCATGCTCGTTCAGAAGAACGGAGAAGGACAATGGGAGCTTACTGGATGTGCTGGACGCATGGGTGCAGAAAAAAGCGTAACCTCCAATCTGCATGGCGGCGGTCAGGCAATAGCGATGGACCGACTCATGAAGCAATGGATCGAAGATGACGACCTCCGGGCAGAAATTAACACAACTGCAGAGAAATTCGGCATTGATGTTGCTTCGTTTCTGGAAGATACGTATGGGGACCTATGTGAGTTGGCACTGGATTTGGCGATTGACAGAAGCGGGCGTATCTATCTGCTTGAAGTTAACCCCAAACCTGCACGTGAAGTATTCGCTCGCATCGGGGAGCGGGATATCTATTATAAAGCCATCACTCAGCCGCTGGAGTATGCCTTATGGGTATATCGCAACAGACCTCCCGGAACGGCCAGAAAGCCAGCCAGTCCCAAGCCCGTTACGCAAAAATCACCCAGAGTAAAAAGAAAAAATAAAGCCAAGTGAGTGAAGAAAAAGCAGGAGTCTATGTTCGCCAAGTGCGAGCATAGACTCCTGCTTCACTGTTTTTATTTCTGTTCTTTCGACCATTGCAGCGTGTCGTTGTCAATCACAATATACCCTTTTTCCTCACCTTGCACATAAGATAATGCCAATCTCATCAGGTCAGGTTCCAGTAGGCATGTGGTTACACGTGTAACCTGGTCTGTATGATCCGCGGGGAGGCACAACGTCAGAATACCCACTTTACCCGAGAAATCAGTCTTGCCCTGGATGACCGATGTTTCCGACTTGGAACCATACACCTCAGATACCCAGCCGGGCTGCTCTGTCAACGCGAAGGCTCCCTTCCCGATGCCTGCCGTAACCCATTGCATCGTCAGCGTTATGGAAGATGCCTCATAGCTCATATCCGCCGTCATTTCTCCAGCTTCATTCATTCTCAACGCAATATCCGCTTGCGGATGCAGGTGAAAACGTTGCTCCAGAGTATGCTCTGCTTCTGCCTCCAGCCAATCCACAATTAATAGTATAGGGATCTCCACCCCTGCCAGCATCCACCGACGATGTGTAACTGGATCTGGCAAATGTGTATATCCATCCTGTGAAGCATCAATGAAGTGATAGCTGTCATTGCTCTCCCAACGTAGCGTTGTGGCCTGAGCCTCCGGTTCACCCCATTGCTGTGTGGAGAGATAAGGTGTCTGATCCAGACCATCCACCGTGACGGTATTGTGCGCCCGCGTACTTTTGAAATACCGACGCCATTTCCCTTCTTCATACGTATAACGTCCGGTGTCCGTGAAGAAAAGCTGGTTCTTCCACATCCACTCCACATTCAGCGCATCCGCATGTCCGTGTGCTCCGCCCATGGCAGCCGCATCAAAAAAAAGATATTGATACTTGTCCCTCATGACATAATATCCAGTCTGCGGAAAGGCTCGGCTCGACAACACCGGAGAAGAAGAAGCCTGTAGTCTGAGGCATCGCTCATATTTTTCTACACCCAGCAACCAGAGACACTCCGAGCTATCCGTTCCGCGAGCCATCAAATCATCATCGTCCAGGATCGCTCCAAGCAGGGTCAGTCGTTGTCGTCCATCGCCAACCCAATCCGAATCACCAATACCGGTAGACTGATGATCTGGTCGGATCAGCGCCTCAGTAAATGCGGCCATTTGGCGTAGACAGCGGGCATACCATGCCGAGAAAGGATGTCCTGAAATCTCACCCAATCGATAAGGGGTGCCAAACATTTCGATGCTGGCATTGTGGTAATGTGTTGTCAGTTCAACCTGTATCCCTTCTTCACCCAACTGATGCAACAAACACAGCTCAAGACGTTCCATTGCCACTTGACGCCAGTATGGACTTCGCGGGTGCTGGTGGTAGAACGTAGCGATCATGAACAACCCTTGCATATGCATAATGGCATGATTTATTTCCGTGCTGCCGAGGTAACGGCTCAAAAACTCGGCGTGCTCGTCCAGACCTTGTCGAAACTCCGCCTGAAAGCCTTCGTCTATCAGTGAACTCGCTTCCATATATTTATATGCCGATATCCAGGACTGCACACGTAGTCCCGTCTCCAGCAGGCGCCACGGACCGGGTTTTTGAAAGAACACAGCCTCGTCGTAAACCAGATTTACAGGTACCGGGTTTTGCTGTCTCCAGCTACGGAAGTGGTCAATAAATGCTGTTACATATAGCGGATTGCCCTTCATCAGATACGCCTTGCCCAGATCGAGCATATGCCAGTGTCGATTGATGCCCCATGTGAACTCCAGATCATTGGTCGGGTTGTGAAGCCAGTCCACGGGTGTCCCCATCGGAATCCAGCGATTCAGATCGTTGGTATAAGGAACGATAAATTCATTCAGGATGGCACGATTGGCAATCGTGAGCGAATTTCGGGCTTCTTCCGGAAAATGTTTTTCATAATATTGGGCAGCCCGTTGCAGGTCCGTTGCCGAAAGGTAAAAATCGCTCATTGGGACGCCTCAAGAAAATCCTGACGGAACGGGGTAAACACATCCAGAATGACGGAGTCCTCCAGTGCCTTAACCCCATGCGGGACGTTAAAACCGGCATAAAAGCTGTCCCCTGCTTTTAAGATGCGAGTTTCTTCACCGACCTGAACCTCAAAGCTACCTTTGACGATATAACTGACCTGCTCGTGCGCATCATGGGAGTGAACTTCTCCAATACCACCTTTAGCAAAGGTAACCTCCACCATCATTAATGTACCGCCCATACCCAAGATCTTGCGGGAACTCGTTTCGTTCACGATATGTGCATCGATAGACGCATGATTAATAATCATTTTGCTTTTCCCCTTTCCTTGTGAATAAGCGACCGAAGTAGTTAAACCACGGCCGCTATGAACGTTTATTAGTCTTCTGTGGACAATTTACCCTGAAGTTTGGAAGAATCAAACGAAGGATCAGCAGTTATGTTGGTCAGCCCTGCCGCTTTGGTTTTCTCCAGAGCTACATTGTACCTTGTATCCAGATCCTTGATCACAGCATCGAGATCGCCACCCGTGAATACAAAGATTGAAAAAGCCTCACTCCATTTGGTGCCTTCCAGTGAACTCTCGGTCACTACACTTGGATTTGCAGGGAAAATGGCATCATATCGTTTGGGCAGGAAACCTTCAATGCCCGGAATGCTTGGTTTTTTGTCAGAGCTTAATACAGCAGGAATCAGTGAGATTCCGTATCCTTTTTCGTAATACTCACTCTGAAGATCTGTGCTGTACACATACTCCATAAACTTCCATGCCGCTTCCTTGTTGGCAGAATCTGCATTGATGCCGATGTAGGAGCCGCCGATGACTTGTGAAGCGCCCTTGATCGTTCCATCATTAGTTGGTACAGGAGCGGCTGCCCAATTTTCTTTTGTAGGAAACTGATCTTTATATACACCTGGTTCACCGGAGTGGTTAATGTACATTCCGATTTTGCCTTGAGCAAACTGGGCTCTGAGTGGATCGATATCCAGACTTTCAACCCCTGGCAGCATGCTGCCATCCTGATTCATCTGACGAAGCGCCATTGCGATATCCTTGTACATCCCAAAATCAAATTGACCAGTCTTGTAGTTGTAACCATCAATACCAACATTATTGCTTGCACCTGCAATCGTATTGGCTGCTCTCCAGAAACCGCTGCTGCTCTTGAATGGGCTGGCAAAGCCATAGATGCCTTCACTTTTACCAACTTCGGTAATTTTTTTGGCATCCGCAACCATCTCAGCCAACGTTTTTGGTGGACTCTCGATCCCTGCCTTTTTGAAAATATCTTTGTTATACACAAGCCGCCAGACCTGCCCTGTATTGGGGAGGGAATATATTTTTCCATCAATCGTGTTTTTATTTTCAATCAAGCTGTCTTTAAATACAGCCTTCATCTCATCACTCATGTATCCATCGATCGGGGCGAGATACCCCTTCTGATAATACGTCTGAAAATCATTAACTTGCAGCACATCGGGTGCCTGCTTGCTGGCAAAAGCAATATCGACCGCCTGTGGATAGTTGTCCCCCATCACGGTCATCTCCACTTCAATGTTGTCCTTGTTCGTCCGGTTGAACTCATCGATCTTGGATTTCATAAAATCAGCATCATGGCGGTCCGGTGTCCAATATATGATTTTGGTTTTCCCTCCGGCACTCTCCCCGCTGATCCCCGATTCGCTATTTGCCGAAGTACCACTGTCAGCAGAACAACCTGCCAAACTTAGCGCCAGCAATGCACTTAGCGTAGTCACCATCCACTTTTTAACCATTGATATGCCCCCTTATGCTTGTCTGGACAACCCGTTTGGTTATCCGTTAACGTAATGATAATCGCTACGCTTTCATGGAGGTGAGGGACATTCTGACTTTGCATGGTGGGAAAAATGACGATCCGTATCTGTTTTCAGTTCTCATACATTTGCCTGAAGCAGGTTGGCGTCATGCCGCAATATTTCTTGAACAAACCGCTGAAATAAGGCCTGTCCTCATAACCCAGCCTCTGGCAGATCTCTTGCACCTGTACACCTGCAACCAGCAATTCTTTGGCCTTTTCCATCCTCATCTTAGTAATATATTGAATTGGCGTTATGCCCGTTTCCTTTTTGAAGGCATTGGCAAAGTAACTTGGACTTAAATGTACGGATTGGG
The DNA here is from genome assembly GCF_045040675.1 of Paenibacillus sp. FSL H8-0283. Lineage (NCBI taxonomy): Bacteria > Bacillati > Bacillota > Bacilli > Caryophanales > Paenibacillaceae > Paenibacillus > Paenibacillus sp. FSL H8-0283. The sequence continues at coordinate 2,156,046 of NZ_CP150295.1, read as the reverse complement.
CACAGGCATGCAGCGTCAGATTTTCTGCAAGATTCAGACTGATATATTCCTGTGCTTTGCTAATGGCCTGTTTGACATCGGTGAGACGTTTTTTGTCCATAATCTCGCAACCCATACTGCTAAAATGTTTGATATATCCCCTCCAGCCCTCAAACGTCAAGGATCGCATCGCCTCAAGCACCGTCAGGTCGGCCTCCAGACGCAAGCGTTCCTCTGCTGTAATCTCATCACAAAAAGCACGGTAGATGGCAAAAGCCAGTCCAGACAGCAAACGAATCATCGTGAGCGGCTCGGGAAAACCTTCGGAAACCTGCCATTCTTCGAGAATTTCATCAATGATGCGGTGACAGGTGCTCTCATTACCACATTTCAGTGCGTAAAAAAGCTCTTTCTCCTTCTCCAAAGGATACACCGGAGCCACACATGCCTGATTCTCCAGTTCAGCATACTGGAGGATGCAATTTCCTTCACTGTAAAAACGATAGGATATCGCCTGATCTGCATGTGCGTAGGACGTCCAGATTTCCTGTGGTCTGTGGGCAATCGTACCCACACCAATCGAGACTGTTTTTTTGCTGAATCGCTCCACATTTTGGCGGCATTGCTCCAGTAGCTCGGAGACGTCGATCTGGCTTGGTGTGTTCAATATGGCTGCAAGCCGGTATCGGTTTTCCCGTAAAACAACGCCCTTGGTATAACGGTTTATGGTTTCTCCCACAATATTTTGGACCGCAAAAGGAACGATTTCGGCATCCAGATGCATCGTGTATCCATATCGCGTATAACCATCCACCTCAATGACCATGACGAGAAGATTGGAGGAATCGAGATCAATCTGCAGCTCATTCCAGCGACTTTCATTCAGGAAACCCCCGATTTCATGACGCAACAAGCCCAGTAGATAGCTGTGACGCTCATACTGGCTACTGCTCTCCACCTTCTGCTCCAACTGTTCCAACTGCTTGCACTGTGCCTGCTCTTCCGTAATTACCTGTCTTACCTTCAACACCGCACCGAGTATTTCTTCAGGGGTAAACGGTTTGAGTAAATAATCGGATGCACCCATCTTGATGGCTTCCTGTGCATATTGAAAATCCGAATAACCACTGATGAAAATAAATCTGGCTCGCAGTCCGGCATCCAATGCCCGCTTCATTAGCTCCAGCCCGCTCAACTTGGGCATCCTGATATCACTAATCACGATGTCGGGTTGCTGCTCCAGCAACAAGGACCAACCGCGCTCTCCATTACTCGCCGTGCCTACAATCCGAACCTGGTGATCTTCCCACGGAATAGTTGAAGATATGCCCTTTACAACTGCCTGGATATCATCCATAACACACATCGTCAATTGGCCCATACTGCCCCTCCTCAGGTGATCGGAATCGTGATAACAACCGTTGTTCCCACATCTGTACTGCTATGAAATACAATTGAGGCCACATCCCCGTAGTGCAGGCTTAATCTGCCATGGAGATTGGATAGGGCATAACCTTTGCGTCCCCCGTCAGGAACATCCTCAGCATAGATGCTGGCTACATCCATACCACATCCATTGTCAGCCACCTCCAGCCGTAGTGTGTCACCCTGACGATCAATGCGGATCAGAATAACGCCCAAATCTTCTTTGTCATTGAATCCATGCAGGATGGAATTCTCCACCAAGGGCTGGAGTAATATTTTTAAAATATCAACAGCGTAACAAGAGGGGTCCCCCACCTCAATCCGATAAACAAACAGATCCTCGTAACATTTTTGCTGAAGCTGCATGTATTGTTCGACATGTTTGATCTCCTGATCCACACTGGTGATGTCTTTCCCATCATTCAGTCCCAAACGGAATAATAAGGATAAGGAGACGATCATCTCACTTACATCCTTCTTCTCTCCGCTCTCACTCTTCCAGAACATCGTATTAAGGGTATTGTAGAGGAAATGAGGATCAACCTGCGCCTGAAGCGCCTTGACTTCAAACCGCCGTTTGTCTTGCTCCGTTGTCCGTACTTCTTCAAACAGAATCTGAATCTGGTCCAACATCCGATTGAAACGATGCCCTACAGCGCTAACTTCATCGTCATACTTGCTGCGAAACCGTACATCCAGGTCATTGGACTCCACCTCAACCATCAGGCGTCGCAGTTTGTTAAGTGGCTTCAGCAGAGCGGAGGCCACCAGGCTGGACAACCCGAGTGCAAGCAAAATGCAAAACAACATGATCAGGATAATCAGCCAGCGTATCTTTTGGAGGGGGGACAACAAGTCAGCCTTGGACTGTACACTTACCATGACCCAATCCTCGTTCATCGACAATGCCGAATAGTTAACAAGCATGTCCTCCCCCTGATCGTTCCTGTAGGTAAAATCCCCAGCATCGCCACGGCTAAACTGTTGGGTAAAGTCAGACTCCATAATGAAATCGTAATTTCGGGACCTGGGCCGAATGACTTCATTTCCGTTTTTGTGCAACAAAAACAGTTGAATCTGGTTATTCATGAGATCCTGCGTCAGAATGTCTCGCATCGCCTCTTCCTTCATATTGACGACCATATATACATTCGAATAGGTATGATTATCGATCACAATAGGTTTGAGCAACAGAGATAACACATTTCCTTGGGATTGGAACAATTGACTCTGATGTGAACCAAACCACATCGTATTCCAGCCTTGCAGCTTCACGTAGCGTCCGTATTCCCTGTCGAATGAGTTATTGCGATTCGGAAAGTCTTTGGTCGAGAAAAAATCACCGATGGGTGTTGTCAGATATGCAGTATCAATCAGTGGCTCTACGAGCTTCAATTGAGCAAACGATGTTTGCAACAGCGAGAGATTCTGATAATAATGAGATGTATTATTTTTTCCCACGTCCTTCATGACCTGGGTGAACGTTTCATTGAGCATAAAAGAAAAAGAGGATACAACAATGTGCCTTAGATGTTCATCCATAACCTGCACTGATTTGTTCAGAATGCTTTGTTTCAGTTCAAGTGCATTCTGCTCAATGCTTCGTGCAGCAAAGAGATAAGAGCATATCCCGGTCACACTGATGCATAAGACAACGAGAAAAATGTACAGCAGCTGTATTCTTTTTTTCAGGGACATTTTATAAAAGTCGAATATCATCGGCGTTCGCTCCTTGAACACGGCTTGGCCCGTCCGCTGTGAATTAAAATGAGTATAGCACAGTGGAATAACCCGTAAAACCGTTTCCATGATTGTGCTCACGCCTATCCTTTCACAGCTCCCAAGGTCACCTGCATGAATGATTTGTTGGCAAAAATATAAACGATGAGCAGCGGCAAAATGGACAGACAGGCTCCGGCCATCATCAGTTGGACCTCAGCTGCAGCTCCAATGCCATATCGCAGATTAGCCAGCCCAACCGGCAAAGTCTGCAAGTCCGGATTGCTCATAGTGAACACAAAAGGAAGAATATATTCATTCCATGAACTCTGAAATACACCCAGACCTGCAACGGCGAGTCCGGGGCGCAGGAGAGGAAGAATAATTCGCCAGTATATGGTGAAGAAATTACAGCCATCAATCATCGCCGCTTCATCCAGTTCGCGCGGAATGCTCTTGAAGAAACCAATCAGAATAAAGTATGTGGCAGCGTGTGCGCTGATCAGTATAATAATAACGCCCCACAACGTGGTATTCAGCCCCAGCTTGACCATGAGGTCAAATTGCGGACGCAGCACAACCGCGCCTATGGAAATAAACAGAGTAGATGCCATGAGCAGGGTGTACCCCTTTTTCCCTTTGAAATTCACTCGATCCACAGCGTAGGCAGACATCGAAGCTACCAGCAGTGTGCCAACTGTTGTACTGATGCTAACAAACACGCTGTTCATCGTAAAACCCGAAAAATTGGCGCTTTTCCAAGCCTGAGCATAGTTGGAGAACTGCCAAATCTTCGGCCAGATGGTAGCTCCTCCGGTCAATTCCTGGTTTGTTTTGAAGGAACCGAGCAATACAAGTATGATGGGGAACAGCGACAGCAGAGCGATTGCGATCAAAAACAACCAAAGTACCGTTCGTTTGGTCCAGCGAATGAGTTGGGGAGACCCTGAGGGCGCAAGTACGTTTTGAGTCATCATCGTTTCCTCCTGATTCATTTTATACGTGTTCAAAAAGGGTGGTTTTCAGTACCGAGAAGATGGAATGAAGCTAGAAATGGAGTAGCGGAGCGTAGGGAAAACTACGTGAGCAACGGACATTTCGGCTGAATTTCATATTCGATGCTGATCATGCTGCTAAGCATGATTCGTAATCAAAAGCGGACTTTTTGAACAACCTTTTAATAGACATCATTGAGTTTTTTGGATATCCGGAAATAAATGAGCGTCACAGCCCCTACGATGAGAGCCGTTGTAAAACCGACTGCACTGCCATAACCGAGCTGCTGGAGTGATTGTGTGTCAGCCGACACGGGAAACAACAGTTTGAACAAATACAGATACATCACCTCTGTTTTGCCATACGGCCCCCCTTCGGTCAGCACCATAATACTCTCGTAACCTTTCAGCGCCGTGGTAATTGCCAGCATGATGATCATCTGCAAGACAGGACCCAGCAACGGAATCGTTACATTTCGCAGTTTCTGAAACTCACTCGCTCCATCCAGCGATGCCGCCTCATATAACTCTTCAGGAATGCTCTGTAGACCGGCAATGAACAACAACATATAGTTGCCCACAGCCCCCCAGATGGCGATGATGATGGTTGTTAGCATGGCATGTTCAGCCCCCAGCCAGCTAATAGGTTCGGAGATCACATGATACTTAAGCAGCAATTGGTTCAATATTCCGTTATAGGAGTTGAAAATAATAAAGAATACAATCGCCATGACCGAAGCGCTAAAAATAGTGGGAAGATAATAGATCGCCCTAAAGAGGGATCGCCCTCTCCATTTGCGATTCAGAATAATCGCCAAAGTTAACGACAGTGGAATCGTAACGACGAGTTTGCCCAGGGCATACACACCCGTGTTGCCTACAGAATCCCAGAATTGCCCGTCACGCAAAATGCGTCCAAAATTATCAAGCCCGATAAAGACCGGCGTCCCGATGCCTTGATAATCATAGAACATGTAACGCAGCGCCCATAACAGCGGATAGATCCCGAATACAACAGTTAAAAAAAGACTTGGAAAGATGAACATATAGGCATGTATTTTGGATGGTTTCACCAGAATCGGACCCCCTATAGCTTTTGAATGAAGTATAGAGGGAATATGGAGGAAAGCGGGATAGGGAAATCAACTTTCTACAGGGGAGAATGTGACTGCATGATCATACAAAAAAACCTGTATTCAACGAATTTCCGTTGAGTCTACAGGTTCATATCATGCGGTTCGTAATCTTAAATCTCAGTAAACGTATACAGCGTAGAGGCTACTCTGCTTCATCATACAGACGCAGCAGTTCTGTAAAATCAGAGATGAGCACATCTGAGCCTGCAAGCTCCTCATCACGACCGAACCCGGCATAGGCACAGCCGATGACCGCCTGACCGTTCATTTTACCCGCTTCCACATCAGAAGAGCGATCCCCCACCATCCATGCGTCCTGAATACGATGTTTCTCAAGCAGGATCTGCACCAGATTAATCTTGGAAGGAGTCTTGTACTGGCCTGCACTGTATACCCCTTCAAAGAAAGGCATAATCTCGTGTGCAAACGCCACACCCTTCACATAGTCCTCCAGCCCGTTACTTGCGACAAAAAGACGCACTCCTTGTTGTTTTAATGATTGCAGTGTTTCTTTCACCCCAGGATACAATTGAGAACTTCCTTGATCAAGCCCCTCAATCTCCAGTTGAAGCAACAGTTCGTCTGCCCGGCGATGTGCCGCTTCCGACGCCTCAGGCATAACCACTTTCCATATATCTTCGAGCAACATGCCCAAACTTCCCAGCATCCGTTCCTCGGGTGGAGTTTCTCCTTCAAAGTGCCCTTCGGCACGCAATGTATCAAATAGTTGCTGGTAAGCTGGCAACAACAGGGTCTCTGTCTGGAACAGCGTACCATCCATGTCAAAAATCATCGCTTCCGGTTTGAGCAATACCTTCTCTTTATTCATGTCCAATGTTCCTTTCGGATTGGGATATTGTATATGTAATTGGAATCGTTCCCTTCCCATGATAAACATAACGTTTGAACGTGTAAACCAACGATTGTAAAACATCATCAACCCCAACCTTATACAGCATTAACCAAACGTTATATTGTAGTTAAACAAACTATATACAAAAGAAGTTTATTTACGTATAATACTAAAAAATAGTGCTTTAGACACCTAATCTAAAGACCTACAATTATCACATTTCCGTTTTTTTCGACAACTACATATACCCCATAGAGAGGAATAACAAACATGAAAAAGCGAAAGACCTTTAAGATTTTTTATAAGATCGGATTAGGATATTTACTCGTACTGGCTGTACTGGCTGGTTGCATCCTGCTGATTCAGAACAGCACAAGTCAGCTCCAACGGGAACTGGATTTTCTGGTCGATCACGATATGAGGGTACATGCCCTCACCTATGAACTCGAAAGAAACATGGTAGATATGGAAACAGGTCAACGCGGATACATCATCACGGGTCAGGACAACTATCTCGATCCCTACACCCAAGGAAAAGAGCAACTTATTACACTCAGAGATGAACTTGCTGCTTTAATTTCGGATAATCCGGCTCAACTTGCACTTTTGGAAGACATACATACTAATATGGAGAACTGGGTCCAGGTCGCTGGTGAACCTATGGTCGCCCTTCGCCAAGCCAATAATACACAGGCCATTCGAGATTTTTTCGCAGATGATCCAGGTAAAAGAGACATGGACCAGATTCGGACTGCTCTCGATACGTTTCGAACCAACGAGCATACGTTAACCGATAACCGTGCAAAAGCACTGAAGCAAAAAAACACAATACTGAACTTGGAACTGTATGGGGCACTTATCGTTGTGGCCATTATCTCGTTCATCACTGCTTTGGTCCTGTCACGTGCCATTGTTAGAAACATTCGTACCGTAAAGCAGGCATTAAATGACATCGGTTCTTCCAATGGCGACCTGACACTGAGAATCGCTACGCCAATGAAAGACGAAACTCGTGAACTCGCGGAGGCGGCCAATACAATGCTCACTGGTTTGCAGCAAATGATGCTGGACGTTCAGAGCAATGCCATGATTCTGAGCACAGCTTCGGATCGATTGGATAAAGGGGTGGCCGATAGCCATCTTGCAGGAAAAGAAGTTGCCACTGCCATGGAACGTGTCGCTGAAGGCGCTGATGAACAGGTTGCTCTTACGCAAACCATGGTAGCTGCGATGCAGCAATCCCTCAACGGGCTTAATCGTGTCGCCTCCTCGGCAAGTGATGTGGCAGGCCGTGCAGTTCGTACCGAATCCATTGCTGTGGATGGGCAACAGCGCATTGATAATGCTGTAGGTAAAATGAGTTCCATTGAGCAATCCTTCCTCTCTGTACAGGAAGCCATTAATGAAATTTCGAAGATGTCTGATCAAGTGATCAACATTGCAGATTCAATGTCGGGTATTGCGAGACAAACCAATCTGCTTGCACTTAACGCCGGAATCGAAGCTGCCCGCGCTGGGGATAATGGACGCGGCTTCGCTGTCGTTGCCGCGGAAATCCGTAATCTTGCAGACCAAAGTGCAACATCAGCCAAAGAGATTACAAGTATATTGGAAACCGTGGTAGCAGGTGTTCAAAGTACGGTGCAAGTGGTTGATGAGAGCACTCTGCATGTGAATGAAGGATTGCGGACCATTGAGGATGCAGGTAATGCTTTTTCAACCATTACTCAGCATATTCATAACCTCAGTGGTGAAGTTCTAGAGGTATCTGCTGTTGTCGAGGAGTTAACTTCCGGTAGTGAGGCTGTGATGAAGTCCATTAATGAAGTATCGGCTGTAGTGGAAGACACTGCATCAGCCACGGAAGAAGTATCTGCGATGACGGAGGAACAACTTGCTTCTCTGCAGGAAATGTCTGACACGTCCAAGCAGTTGAATGAAATGTCCGATGCACTTGATCAGCTGGTTAAGCGATTCAAGCTTAAGTAAAACTCTTGCTGATACGGCTGAGTTGAAAGAAAAAGATGATTTCTGTATTTACAGAAATCATCTTTTTTCATTCCATTTCAGAAGCATATAGAAACACCCTCAGAGTGAACGCTCCTCAACTCCAAGGGCGTATTTGAAGAGGAATGCTCGTTATTTTTATTTTTGCAAAACAAGAAAATCATTAAGCTTGTTATTCGTGGCTGAATCTGCAGGCTTCGTAATCCACTCGGATAACAACCCCTGTAAAGTTTCTACCTCTGACACAGTCAACCTATGCTGGTAGCGTGGATAATCTCTAAAAAATCGTTCAAGATTCATAGAAACATTGCGTACTAACGGCTGCTCACTGTAATAGGTTGTACCTGTAGCTACCGCATTTAATTTGGAAGCTTCCGCTTGATACTGGTATATTTCTTCCTCCAAACCCCGTTCAGCATTTTTTCGCAATTGATCCTGAATATTCTCCGCATACGTTGTGAAAGATTGATTCATTTTGTCCTGAAGTCGATCATATTGAGTGTTCGAATTCCAGAGCATATAGGTTACAGCCAGATTGGAGAGAATGAGTAGGATGATGATATAGAAAGGCCATTTTTTTGCCCCCATCTGCTTCACTCTCTTGAAAGTATATTATTTATATTGTAGTTGAGCGAAACTATCCACTTCTGAAAACTTATCTTGTTGATTTAATGACAAAGAACCTCCTATTGGAATGGAAACGCTAATGGAGTTAGTCACATTATTTAGTTTCGCAACGCTTCCAGTACCAATTGTGCCTGATACCCATCGTTAAAATCATATATCTTAGCTGGTTTGCCTTGTATACGGGCAATGACATGTTTAAGAACCGGCAATTCACTGGCGGATTCAAGCACTTCCACTGGAGAAAGTGGCTGTCCCACCAGGCCCGTCTTCAATTCTTCCCAATTTTCCAAGGCAATCGTGCCCTTCGCACCGTACACCACCATGGATACACGTTCTTCCCCCGCAAATTGAGAGATGCCATTTAGGTGAATTCGAGTCCCGTCTTCCAGTTCCATTGCAGCCTGTACTTCAAGTTCACATTCTCCATTCTCAGGATATTGAACCTGAGTACTTACTACCCGGACGGCACCAAACACCTTTTGAATCATATGAATCCAGTGAATCCCCACTTCAAGAATAAATCCACCCTGTTCCCGGCTCGTAATCCATGCATTCTGTTGCCATGATCGTGGCCACTGCGGGAATTGCAAAATGAGATCTATTTTGCGAATAGTCCCCACTGTACCCTGCTCAATCATCTCTTGCAACTTCAGCACGGAAGGTTCATGCGGCATCGAGAAATGGATGGCGTGAACTACGCCCGCCTGCTCTGCTGCATCCAGCATCTCTTTCGCTTCTTCTACACTATTGGCAAGCGGTTTCTCGCAGAAAACATGAATTTTGCGCTCCAGTGCTTCCATGACAACCGGGTAATGAAATTTCGGCGGAACTGCAATATACAGCAGATCAATCTGATGTTCATTCATCAATTGCTTGTAATCCGTATACGTCCTAACTCCCCGATGAGAAGCTGCAAAAGACGCCAAACCTTCCTCATTCGCATCACACACCGCTACAATCTCAATCTTAGTATCCATCTTTGTATTCTCGATTAGATGAACCATATGTAGTCCCATTTTACCCAGCCCAATCAGAGCCATCTTGATGACTGTCATTCCATCCCCTCCCAATTCCTTTCCAGTATAGCAGAAAGCAAATAATTGCGAATGCGATGCATTGATACGAAAAAAATAAACCTCTAGCTTTCAAGTCGCTATTAGAGGCTGAAATTCATCATTTACAGTCATTTTTTTACATTATTTGTAACTCCGTTGCGATTGGGTAATTCGTTGCAGGGATATATAACCAATTATTTTTGCTTTATCCAGCAATACTTAAAGCGTTACCAACTTAAGAATCAGGAATTTAGACTCACAAAAACAGGTTGACAAAAAACCACAAAAAAAGATACTCTTCCTAATAACAATGAATATTTCCTCTTACAACCTTAGACTGTAACTTGCAATCAATAAATGGAATATGCGCATGGTTCTAATAACCTATTTCATGAAGCGAGGTGTCCCGCATGAGAACAGTTGCGGACTATTTGGCAGAAACTCTGCATAATCTAGGCGTTACTCATGTCTTTGGTATTATTGGTAAATCCATCTGTCCTGCTGTACTGAAAATGGTGGATTACGGATTAGAGTTCATTCCAGGCCGTCATGAATCCAGCTCAGGTTTTGCCGCATCCGGTTATGCATTACAGACAGGTAAACTCGGCGTTGCCTTTGCCACATCCGGTCCAGGCGGAACCAATTTGCTTACTGCAGCAGCCCATGCAAAGGCCAACAATCTGCCTGTACTGTTTATTACGGGTCATCAATCCATTCAGGAACTGGGGCTACCCCAGTGTCAGGATTCCTCTTCCTATCTGGCTGATCTGGCTGAAATGTTCAGGCCTGCTACGCTATTCAGCAAACTGGTTGAGCGTGGAGATCACTTCGGCACACTGTTGAATCATGCCCTTTCCATTGCACTCGGCCCTAATAAAGGCCCTGTTCACCTCTGTATTCCTTTTGACGTACAGACCGAATTGTTATCCCAATGCCGGATTGTCATTCCCGAACCGGAACCTCTGCTTAGCGTATCTAATCTGAATCGCATTTTTCCTCTCATTCAACAATCCAACCGCCCTTTAATTATTGCTGGTAAAGGTGTAAGTCGCGCCAGAGCCCATGATGAATTGCTTCAATTGGCCGAATCGTTCAACATTCCCGTCATTACTACTCCTGGTGGAAAAGGAGCGATTGCGTGGGACCATCCCCTGTACCATGGACCTTGTGGTGTTGGAGGTTTCCCGCATGCAGACGACATGTTGAACCAAAGTGACCTTTATATCGTACTCGGTTCACGTCTAAGTGACATGACCCTCTGCAATCTGAAGCCTGAACATCACCCGGCACACCTCATTCAATTTGACGCTGATCCTACATTTGTAGGCAAGATTCTGAGCGCTCAAACCTTACATATCACCGGTGATTTGAAGGACAACCTGCAATATTTGCTGGGCACATTAGAAGACCTTCCTACTCCTGTGAGAACCACAGCACCCATGGATTACACTGTCCCTTTACCAGATCTCCCCCAACTGTCTCTGGCTTCTGTGCTAGATGGAATGAGCGATCTGCTTCCGTATGATCATAAGCTGTTTGTTGATGATGGCAGCCATGGATTTCATGCGGTTCAGCGATATAAAGTCAAGAAACCAGGCAGCTTTGTGTTTGACGCTTACTTTGCCTGCATGGGGAACGCCATTGGTATGGCGATAGGTGCAAAAGCCGCTTCACCCGGAGAGACCGTTGTATGCATCACCGGTGACGGATGTTTCATGATGCTTGGGACGGAGATCAATACTGCGGTATGCAACAATCTGAACGTCATTTTCATTGTCGTTAACAACAAACAACTGGACATGGCACTCAAAGGAATGGAAAAAACAACAGGCAGAATTGATGGCACATTATATGAAGTTCCTATGGATGCTGCCAAATTTGCCGAATCTCTCGGTGCGGTTGCGTTTCGAGCAGAAACCCTTGCTGAATTCTCATCTGCGCTGAACACCGCCCAGACGTTGAATCAGGTAACTGTTATTGAGCTTCTGACCGATCGAGATGAAATTCCACCCACAGCTCACCGCACCGTAAATTTGAATTAGGAGGAGCATATCATGAGTGAACATGTAGCTCAGGGACTAGACCGTTTCGCGAAACTATCTGGTGAGTACGGCGCAAGAGCTCTCGCACCCATCAAAGAACATTTTCCCGAATTGTCGGAATTTATTATGGGGACGGCGTACGGGGATATCTTTCAGCGCACCACGATTACGGATCAATGGAAGGAAGTTGCTATCATCTCTTCGTTGATCACCCAAGGACAGTATGAACAATTGGGCGTACATTACACGATGGCTCTGAGTGTCGGGGTAACTGTAGATCAGCTCAAGGGAATATTGCTACATCTGGCGCCATGTGTGGGTGCTCCACGCATTATAAGTGCATTTAATATTTTGCTTGCCACCTTGGACGAAATACAGTAATTCACTTTTCTACATTTTTATACATGATTCGACTTTTTTATTGATCTTTTTACATTCCTACCTTTATAATATGGTTAAATTATCCTTCGAACCAGCTCTCATCTTAGAAGCTTTCAGCAGAGGCCCTATGGGGCTGTGTATCCACTAACAGGATAGCCTTAACTCATTTAAAGGAGAGAGATCAAACATGGGAAATTTCATTCTGAAGACTGACGTTCCAAACAAGGTGTTAAACATTGAACTGGAGGGTTCTTTCTCTCAAGAAGACGGTTTGCGTTCCATCTCTGCCTATCAGGATACGATCGCTTCTATTAACACCAAGGAGTATGACCTGAACATCGATTGCAAAAAGTTGAATGTTACTGCTCCGGAGATTGTTCCTCTTCTGGAAGGCTGCCTTCAATTGTTCAAAAAAGATGAATATAAAAAAGTCGTGTTGACCCTCGAGAACAACGCGATTCTAAAAATGCAATTGTCCCGGCTCGGCCGATCAGTCGGTCTGGACAATCTCGAAATCATATCTACCGTTACCACTTAATAAACCAGGCGGACAAGCTGTGAATTCACCCTTCCGCTCAAGAGGAGAATGAAGATGGCCGGAATTCGTATTGTAGATATCGATATCTATCATCCAGCAACCAAGGTGCACAATGATTTTTATATTGAACATTTTGATGCAAGAGGTGTAGATATTCGTGGATTGTTACAGGCACTTGGTCGTGATACACGTTATAAAATTGACAACGATGACGAAAATTCACTAAGCATGGCCTATGAGGCAGCCAGTAACCTACTGGAGAAAACCGGACTCACCGGTGCAGATATTGATCTGATTGCTTATGCAAGCCAAACGCCAGAATACATCTTTCCTACGAATTCCCTGATGATCCATCGCCTGATTAACGGAGCTTCTCACACGATCTGTATTGACAGCAACGCCAACTGCGCGGGTATGACTGCTGCTTTCGAACAAGTTAGCCGGCAGATGCTGGGCAATCCTCGAATTCGCCGCGCATTAATCATCGGCTCTGATTACGTGGCTCCTCACGCCAGTCCCGATGATCCCGTATACTTCGCCAATTTCGGTGATGCAGCAGCGGCGGTTATTGTAGAGCGGGATGAACATGCTGTCGGTTTCATTGATTCAATCTATCAGACGGATACCTGCGTGTATGGTAATTCTCTTTTTCCTGCACAAGGCTTGGCAAAGCTGGGCAAAACGGGTGTAGATGCGGGTGCCTTTCATGTGAAATTCATCCCATTTGATGATTCCATCTGTGTGGATGCTGCTTCAGAGTCCATTCGTACCTTGCTGATACGTAACGAGATTGGACCAGACGAGATCAGAGCCGCCTGCTTCTCCCAGCTATCCATTAGTAACATTCGGGCTGTATCCGCGAACGTCGGCATTGGTGATGATATTGCCGTCTATATCGGAGATGAGTTCGGGTATACCTCAACCAGCAGTCCGTTCATCGCATTACATCGAGCGGTTACAACCGGTCAGATTCAGCGTGGTGACAAAGTGTTGTTCTGGACCGTTGGAGCCGGATGGCAAAATGTTGCCATGGTGGTTGAATATTAGGTATACACTTCAAAATCCAATAAAACCATCTCTGGTACCACTACTGGAGATGGTTTTTTGTTTCTTCATTTTCCACCTATAACGTTCATTGAAAATTTATTACCTTTTATTGTGAAAATAGTCACTTACATATTATTACACAAAAACTATGATTTAGAAGTAATTAAAACCCATAAAAGGAGATGTTTATGTTCAAATGCTATCTATTATCATGAGTTGCTGCTGCATTAAACGGAGTTAGAAATTGCATTGGTAATTATTCAACACACATTCCATTTAAGAGAGGGAGTTTTTAGATTGAAGATAAGAAAATCGCTAACTTCTTTATTATCCTTAGCTTTGTTATTAACTCCATTAAATCTTGTATTCGCAGATGGTAATATGGACACGATCACCATGAACAATGAACTAAAAAAAAGGATCGAAGTCAACATCGATTCATCAATCACGGGAAATGAGCGAGAAGTAATTGCTGACGTGATGGCCCGGCTTGACGAAGAAGATCGAGGAAATGTCATCTATGTCGCAGAAGACGGTGCCATTTACTCTAACAAGACGGAACTCAAAGAGACGACAGAAGTATATGATCTGGTTGAGAACAACATCTATCAAAGTGCATCCGGAAAAGAACTTATCGGTCCTGGAATATCCACGAATGATTTTTCAGCATCTGCCGTTAAAGATGATACACAAATTTCGCCCACTGCCGAAGTGCCTAATCCAAGCGGAGGTTCCGGTCCTTATCGAAGAGTTTTCTCAAATAATGGATATAACTGGTTAAGTACTTATGTAACCATTCCAGGTGCCCCATACGTAAAAGGTAATGTTTCGACGGATGTTCCTTATGTATACCTGGGAGGCTGGGGATCTAACGGAAATGGGATAGATGCAGGTTTGCAATACAGCACAGCGTTTGATAACTGGTCACCTACGACGTTGGCCAACGGAGCCATGGTACCTAGCAATACGCGCTATCGATCAGGTCAGGATATTTATATGAAATTTTATGTGACGAATCCCAATGAATGTACGTTGGCTGTATCAGGAATCACGACAACTGGCGAACAACTAACAACGACGATTGTAAGAAGCGGAGTAAGCGGCTGGGATAAAAGCGGTATAGGGATGAGAGTAAAACGAATGACCACCATTGGTCAAAAACCCGAGAACATGAACACAGGTTCAACCATTAAAAATGTTCGCTGGCATGATATCACTGTAGGCTATTATTCAGGAAGCAATCTTATATATAACAGTTGGGGCAGTGGACAAACCGGAGGATATCACTCTGTGCCTTCCAATAAAGTAAGTGTTAATTATATAAGCCCTGGTGAAGAAACCGTCAGCATTCAACTTTAGTATCCGTTAATCTGAAAGAGAAGCTCTAAAGTGAAAAGTAGCAGTTCCATCCACAGTATGATAACTAACCAACACCAGTTTACTTTAAAATTAATTATTTAATAATACTATCTTTTCAAAGCAAAAAGCAGCCCTATTGGACTGCTTTTTGCTTTATACCAAATGTTCAGAAAATCTTCTTTGTCTCCCGATCGTCTTTCAGGATCTCTACAGCCTCCCGAAAACGCAAGGAATGCACAATCTCGCGTTCCCTTAGAAACTTCAGACTATCCTGCAGATCCACGTCATCGGTCAGGTCGATCAACCATTGATATGTAGCCCGGGCTTTCTCTTCTGCTGCAATGTCCTCGTAAAGGTCCGCAATTGGATCACCCTTTGCAGCAATGTAGGCAGCTGTAAAGGGAACACCGGAGGAATTGGTATAAAACAAGGCAGAATCGCGTTGAGCATAGTTCGGCCCAAGTCCCGCTTCTTCCAGTTGATCCACCGACGCGTCCTTGGTCAACTTGTAGATCATGGTCGCAATCATCTCCAGATGAGAAAATTCCTCTGTAGCAATATCCGTCAGCAGACCGATAATCTTGTCTGGAATCGTATAACGCTGATTCAGATATCGAAGGGCAGCGGCCAACTCCCCATCGGCACCGCCATATTGTTCCATCAGCAATTTCGCCATACGAGGATCACATTTACTAACCCTTACGGGATATTGCAGTTTTTTCTCATACACCCACATGTAAGACGCCTCCCTCTACGTTATTAAAATACAGCCCTTCTTCTAACCCTCGGGCTTCCTGTCCCTAAAGTCCTGCAAGGAAGCCTGAGGCGATGTGTCACACTTGCCATGGCCAGGGCGTCTGAGACCATTCCCACGGATACTTGGAGAAAGCATGACCAAAGTTCATCAGTGGTCCATACAATTGTTGAAACTCCTGCGCCACCCGCGTACGTTCTTGCGTGAATTTGTTATATTGCTCTATGCTTTGATAATCCCCAGGATGGGTGTCCAGGTACAGATTCAGCTCCACTAATACAAAATCCAGAGCCTGAAGCTCCTCCAGCAGTTCATAGTATTGGGTATCGCACGCTTTTGCTCCTTCAGGTTCCATCCACATCCACCTTCCTTCCCTTCGATCTGGCTGGTGTATAAGGGCTGTATAATGCAGGCCATAACGTCCCCACTCTTAATGCTTCTGCCGGACTGTACTGTGGCCAGCCCATAGGCTGAAATGGAATAAATAATTGCGGAGGTACCAGATACGTCCGAATTGCTACTGGCGGACAAGGATCAAACGGCCCCACAAAAGGGGCGTAAGCACGAAGTTGCGGATCTTTCACAGAACAACGCCTCCTATAATACATCGTTGGTGCAACTGAATATTACTGAGGTCCTTCCAGTTTCCCGTCTCTATATCCATATGACGCTGTCCCCGAAGTTAATCCAAAATTCGTTTCAACTATGTGCAGAATTTCTCCAAATTCTTCTTTAAAATAAAAAAAGACCTTCGGTTCGTTCCCCTTTCAGGTAACTTCCAAAGGTCTTACATCCTGGCAGATCTTCGTAATCTGCATCATTTTATACTTTTGCTCGTCTTATCTTACTCCTGCAACGAGTTCTATTCTGCTGGTTTTTGTTCCGAATTCATGTCTTGAGGGACAGATTGTTTGTACACTCGAACACGGGTAATTCGCAAGCGAGTCGATTCTTCCACTTCAAAAACGTACCCATTCAGCTCCTGCGTTTTCCCCTTGGATGGATTGCCCCCGAGCTCTTTAAACAGCCATCCGCCGATGGTATCCACTTCTTCATCCTCAATGATGGCTCCGGTCCACTTATGAACTTCTTCAATAAGCGAACGACCATCAATGGAAAATGAATCTCCACTCCGTTCCATATGCGGACGCTCATCCTCAAACTCGTCATACAAGTCTCCAACGATCTCTTCCAGAATTTCTTCCGCAGTCAACAATCCAGCTGTGCCACCATATTCATCCACAACCAGCGTCATCTGTGAATGTTTCTTCTGCATGAGACGCAGCACATGGCTGATTTCCATGGATTCAGGAACGTTTAAGATTGGACGAACAAGTGAAGCCAGATCATGTTGTTGCTCCGGTTTAGCCAGTAACAGATCGGTGATGTGTATAAATCCAATGATCTCATCCTTGTCTTCTACTGCTACGGGATACCGGGAATGTTTGGTTGCATTAATGATCTCCAAGTTCTCTTCCAAAGACATATGCGTGTACAAACAATCCATGTCTGTACGTGGTAGCATCACTTCACGTGCCAGCATATCGGAGAAATCAAAGATGTTGTCCATCAGTTTGATCTCATCTTTATCGATGACACCACTTTTGGCACTCTGCTTCATCAGAATACGAAGTTCATCTTCCGAGTGAGCTTCGCCTTCACTGGCAGGTTCGATACCCGCCAGACGCAGCAATGCATTGGCCGATACATTCAGTACCCAGATGAACGGGAAGAAGATTTTGTAGAACAACAGCAAGGGCGCAGATAAAAACAATGCCACTCCGTCTGTTTTTTGAATTGCCAACGATTTAGGTGCAAGCTCACCCAGCACAATATGCAGAAACGTAATGATACAAAAACCGATAATGACCGACACGGTCGAAATAAGCCCTGTATCTCCTACACCAAGTTTAAACATGAGTGGCTCAACGAGCAATTCAGAGATGGCCGGTTCTCCCAGCCACCCGAGTCCAAGCGATGTCAGCGTAATCCCGAACTGAGTTGCCGATAGATAGGAATCCAGTTTACTATTCACCTTCAGTGCATAACCAGCCATACGATTTCCTTCACTCTGCAATTGAGTTAAGCGTGTCTGCCTTACTTTCACAAGGGAAAATTCCGCTGCGACAAATACGCCATTCAAAAATACGAGCAAAAAGACACAGACCAGATTAAATACCAGCTGCCCAAGATGAAATTCGGTATGAATATCCAAGTTGAAACTCCCCTTTTCTATCTATTTCAGGAATACACCTGGAATATCAACGTGTGATTGCCTTTCTCGATTTGAAATCCACACCCTTGTAATACATATCTGCCACCAGCAGGTTTGGTCCGCAACAGGATGCGATATCACAATGGCAGTTTACCGTTTGATTCAACGGATGTTCAGCTGACCATTCATGGAACACATCATCCAGTTTACGATCACGAATGTTGCCAAACGCCGGGATGTCCGCAAAATCGGTCACATACACATTACCCGTGAACATGTTGACGTTAACGCGGTTGCGTCCGTCCGGATCATTACGTACCGTCACATTTGGTTCGCTGTATAAACGGTTGATCAGTTCCCGATCCTGCTCTGCTGCACTGCACGCGAAGAATGGCAGAGTACCGAAGAGCATCCACATATCTTTGTCACGTGCATCAAGCAAACGATGAATCGCTGCTCTCATATGGTCCAGTGATAACACGGGCAACGACGAAGCAAAGTTCGAATTATACATTGGATGCACTTCGTGACGAACACAGCCCATCTCACGAATCAATTGATGAATACCATCCAGCTTGTCGTGTGTACGGAAGTTAATCATGGACTCGGCAGAGATAAACATGCCTGCTTCACTTAATTTGCGGGAATTTTCAATCATTTTCTCATACATCTTCACCGCGACTTCACGTTTCACAGGTCTGCCACTATTCGCAAATCCGACTTGATGGAAATCGTCAGCATTCAGGTAGTTGAATGAGATATGCATAACGTCCAGATACGGCAAAAGTTGCTCATATCGGCTGATATCCAGCGTTAAATTCGAATTGATCTGGGAACGAATTCCACGTTCCTTGGCATATTTGAGCAGCGGGATGATCATCTCATCCACTGTTTTCTGGCTAAAGCTTGGCTCGCCACCCGTCAGACTAATCGTCTGCAGATGCTCCACTTCATCCAATCGTTTCAGCATCAGCGGTAATGGAAGAGCCGGCGCTTCACGCATCGTAAGCATATCTCCTACGGCACAGTGCTCACACCGCATGTTGCACAGATGTGTCACAGTCATTTCTACACTGGTCAACACATGGCGTCCATATGTACGCAGAGAGCCAATCGGATCCCACGGATCATTCGTTGGCGATAAAGGCATCGGTTGTACCGATCCTGAGTTTAGCATGGTCATTGTTCTTCACCTTATTCCTTTTATTAACCTAAAAAGTTTTATTTACATCATACCTTGTGTTTCTCTTTTTGGAGTTATCTTTTATCATAGCACAATTTTGAATGCTCCGGCATACGTAGACCCTGTCCATTACATGACAAAAAACACTCAGGTAACTCCGGGCCGAATCACGAAACGGCCCCGATATTACGACATGAGCGCTAATCATTTCTAAGCTTGTTCAGCTTTCCAACCGTTCACTTTGGGCAGATGAAGGTGTATCCTCCACACCCTCTACACCTGTGATCATCACAGACAGTGCTGTAGACAGGTTAATTTCGTAGGGCGAAGATAAGGCCTGGCCGTCGGCATCCTTGAGCACCCGGATAAGTGGACGTTGAGGAACACGTGGATGAATCGCTGCGACCACCCCAACCTCTCCCGTACTGAGCGTGACCGATAGACCCACGGGGTAGATCGCTACACAATCCCTGAATCTCTCCAGCATTCGTTGTTCATAAAGCGTTCCTGAGCCCGTATACAGCACCTCTACGGCCTGATGTGGCAGCAAGGCTTGCTTGTAGACTCGATTCGTTGTCATGGCATCATACGAATCAGCAAGAGCAATCCACTTGGCATACTCATGAATCTCTTTATCCTTCAGCCCAAAGGGATATCCGCTGCCATCAATTCGCTCATGGTGCTGCAATGCACAATGTGCAGATAGAAGCGGTATACCTGGTTCGTCTTTGAGAATACGATGTCCATATGTAGTGTGCTGCTGAATGATTTTAAATTCCTCGTCACTTAATCTGGAAGGCTTATGCAGAATTTCTGGTGCAATCTGTGTCTTGCCAATATCATGCAATAAGGCACCCAGACCAATCTCCATTAATTGCTGGCGTGTGTAACCCGAAGCGACACCAAGAACCAGTGTATACACACATACATTCAGCGAATGATTATACAGGTCAAAATCACTGGAGTTCATGTCCATCAGCATAATCATGGCTTCCTTTTGGCTGCCGATGTCCTCCAGAATGGTATTCATCACACCACTAAGCGCTTTACCGAAATGAGGAATCCGATTCTTCGTTTTCATTCCCGACATGCTCTGAAATTGCTGTTTGATCTCGACCAGTGCTTTCCTTCGGGTCTCTTCCTGCAACATTTCAGGAACGATGATGTCCTCTGTCGCAGCATCTTTAATATACACATAACCGACTCCGAGATCCTTAAGGCGTCCAATCAATCGACTGGTTAGCTCTACATCTTCACTAAGTAATACAAGGCCTTCTTCACTATAAATACGTTTCCCCAGCTTCATGCCAGGCTGCAATAAGTTTATATGTACTAAACGCACAGCCTATCCTCTCCCGCTCCGTAGATGTAATTACCACTAGCCGCCGCTTCAGCAGAAGGCAAGTACTTTAAATTTAGCTTTGATGCCAGCGGGCTCGCAGGCTGTCGTCCAGAGCCCCTGGTCGTTTTATTTCCGTTTCCAGCAAATCGCGTATGAATTCCGGAAGATGATAGAGCGTACGGGTTCCATGAGCAAGAGGAGGATACCCCACATTGAACGTAAACATGTCCAGTGTCCCAACGATATACTCACATTGTTCGTCCATAGGCTCCCCATTGATGGATATGGTCTGGATCTTCTCATAGGCTGGCGCATCTGGATTGTATTGAACTTCCATTCCGTCCATACATAACGTGCCTAGAATATGACCACGAAAACCAAATCCCACAATGGGCTTACCTGAAAACTCGTCCAACAAGGACTGCTCAAGTGCTTCACGAATATGACTTCCACTCAAGCATATTGTACAAGCATTTATAGGAGATGGACATAGGGAATGCAACATTCCTTTTGTAATATTACCTTGTGGAAGATCTCCGAGAAGCTGACCTGCATTCACCAGAGACAGCTGTGCCCCCGTGAAATGACGAACAGCTTGTGCAAGCAAGGTAGCAAACGGGGATTCCCGGTCGTACGTGATGGGCAGCACCCGATCCGTTATCACTGCCGTCTGATTGAGTGTCCTTTCAGCCTCCGTACGATTCGTAGCGATTGCCAGCGCGACCTGATCATCTAGTAATATACTCTTGGCAGCCATACAACCGCTACTTACCAGTTGGAGAGGCTCTCCAACACTTGTTCGTTCCAGAACCACTTTCCCAAGCCATTGGCCAAATTTTCCAGCTGCACCCAACACGGTCTGACCAATGACTAAGGGTTCTTCGAGAACATGATGGGTATGTCCACCGAGAATAACATCAATTCCCGTAATCTGCTCTGCCAGTCTCCGATCTGTCGAAAGCCCCAGATGTGAAAGAATAACCACCACATCCACTTCATCACGTAATGCTTCCACTTGAGCTCTTAATGACTCCACAGGGTCCAGAACATCCCACCCGAGCAATTCGTAAAATGTGGTAAAAGGGGCCGTTGCCCCCAGCAGACCAACGCGAAATGGACCTTTCTCCACAATCAGAGAAGGTTTCATCCACACTGGCGCAAGTCCAGTATCTTGCTCCACAACATTGCTGCATACCACAGGACACAGAAGTCCAGCGTAGGACTGTGAGAGCTGATCTGGCGTAAAGGTTAGTCCTTCGTTGTTGCCGATTGTAATGGCATCGTAGCCCGTCAGGTTAATAACATCAACATTAGCCGTCCCCAGCGTCCCTTCTGTCTCAACGGCCATACGGTCCATATGATCGCCGATATCCAATACAAGGAAGTTGCCACCTTGGTCACGTTCCTCATTGATCATAGCGGCGATGGTGCTCATGGAGCCGAAGTGGCTATGAATGTCGTTGGTGTGCAGAATCGTTAACGTTTGGTTCTCCCTGGTGCTCATCACACCGCCTCCCCTGCTCTTCAATAAACGTTCATTCTTCTAATGGATAAGCATAACATTTTCCGCGTCGTTATGATATATTTATAGGGTTTAGAGATCAAAAAGAGGTGAGTCATATCCATGAAATTGACAATTCAACTATTTGCAGGCATTGCAGAACGTTTAAATACATCCCTTCTGGAGTTTGAGTACATTGGAGACATTCCAACCGCTGCCGATTTAAAAGAAAAACTGAGTCTGGCCTACCCAGAGGCAGCTTCTCAGATAAGGACATCCTTTTTGGCAGTTAACCAGCAGTACGCTCCTGCCGATACTATACTTAGCTCAGAAGATGAACTTGCGTTGATCCCTCCCGTCTCTGGAGGCGATGGTACGGATATATCCGATGAACAACTTCGCTCTACCGTTCCAGAGCATCGGACTGCAGATGGCTTATTTCTGATTACAGAGTCCACCTTGTCCGTGGAAGCAACAACGGCGCTAGTGATTACCCCGAATCACGGGGCAGCTCTTACTTTTGTAGGTACAACTCGTGAAATGACCGGTGAACAGCGCACCGTTCATCTTGAATACGAGGCCTATGTGCCGATGGCTCTTTCTCAGATGGCAACCATTGGTGTGGAAATCTCCGATCGCTGGCCTGGTGTGTTATGTGCAATCAGTCACCGAATCGGCAAAGTAGATGTGGCAGAGATTAGTGTAGTCATTGCCGTTTCCTCGCCTCATCGCAACGACTGTTATGATGCAAGCCGTTACGCCATAGAGAGACTGAAACAGACCGTTCCGATCTGGAAAAAGGAAATTTGGGAAGATGGATCTGAATGGAAGGGACATCAATTAGGACCATGGAACCCCATGGAGAACTAAATAATGAGCCTTTACACCTTTTAGATAGAGTGGGTTAATAGTAAATAAGTCGTTGTCAACCCATTTTTTTCTTGTTATTATAATTATATGTGTCGATATTAGTCGAGAAAAGGTGGTTTATACGTGAGAGTGCATGTTACTGATCTTAAACCGGGTGACCTGTTAAAAAATGATGTATACAACAGTTCGGGTCTCCACATGCTGATGAAAGGTTCCACCCTCAGTGAAGATGACCTATCCAAACTGTTGCAACATGGAATCGAGTACGCAGATGTAGAACACACAACATCCGACCTACACTCTGATGCACAAACCTTACCTTCCGATCAATCCCGTCTGTTAACTAACTTGTTTAACGATACGATCAAAGGTACTGAATCTCTATTTCAACAAGCGATGGAGAAGGGTTTTATTGATGAGACACAGGTCGATGAGATTTTGTTTACCCTAACAGAACAGTTGGAAAAACAAAAAGATGTTGTCTCCTTGTTGCTTATGCTGGACGGGGATAGCGATTATACGTACAACCATTCATTGCAAGTCGGAATGCTCGCTTTTTATATCGCCGGCTGGATGGGTTACAACCCCGAGGAATGTCTAACGGTAGCCAAAGCAGGATATCTTCATGATATCGGCAAGTCCAAGATTCCTTCTGAGATTTTACATAAACCTGGTAAATTGACTACGGAAGAATTTGACGAAATGAAGAAACACACATTCTATGGGTACGATATCATTAAAGAATCCACGCAGGATGAAATTCTGGCAACGGTTGCACTTCAACATCATGAGCGCGAGGATGGAAGTGGTTATCCTCATGGACTGCGAGGAGACGAGATCCACCCCTATTCCCGTATAACTGCTGTAGCAGACGTTTACAGCGCCATGACGACCAATCGGGTGTACCAGACCAAACAGGAACTGATCTCTGTTCTGTGTGAACTGTACAGCCTCAGCTTTGGTCAGTTAAATGCTGAAGCAACACAAGAACTGATCAAGCACATGCTACCTAATTTTATCGGTAAAAGGGTTCTGCTCACCACGGGTCAGACGGGACTCATTGTCATGAATAATCCTGCGGATTATTTCCGACCACTCGTTCAGACCTCTACGGCCTTTATCGATTTAGCGAAAGAAAGAGATATTGCTATCGTTGAGATTTATGTACAATAACTGTTCATTGTACACAGCATGTATACGAAGAACCCCATAGTAACTGAAATAACCAACTTATAGGTTGGCATATGACAAAAGGGAAGCCATAATCGGCTTCCCTTTTGTCTATTCCGATTCAATCATGTTGGATTACACGCAGAATGCTTTTGTGATGATAACCAACAGAATGAACAGTACCAAGATTGCACCAGTGTTTGTGAACATATTGTATCCACCAACGCCGCCTACTCCGCCTACATTGCCACCACAGCCATATCCTACTTCGCTCATGTGATTGCCTCCTCTTCATCAGGTATACCCTAACATATGACGTTTCCGTTGGAATGAACCGGGCGAACAGGCAACATTCGATAAATGGTTGTCTGTCTGCATCTACCTGAGTGGATTAGCCTTTTGTTACTCCCTGTCCTATGCAGGGATCTATATGTCGGAATCCGAATGAACTTGGATGCCTTTTTCCTTGCGGTACATGATAACAAGTAATCTCCAAAATTCATAACTGCCTTTGTCATTCATAATAAACGGTCGATAATAATCAAACGCTTGCTTGGCCCATGCGGGACAATCCATATTGGAAAGTTGCTCCTGTTGCTGAATCCATCCCCCTTGAATCTCCAGCGTTTTCTGCATGGCTTCAAACATTTTCTTCTGCTCAGTCGTCATCGGCGGAGCCTCCTGTTCCTGAGATGCAGTTCCGTATTCGGCCTGTAGATACGCACCCGGTTCTGTCACACCATCTTCGCTGGCAGTATATCCGTAAGATGGCGCGCTGGTTTTCCGGATCTCATAATGTACATGCGGGCCGGTACTCTGACCCGTGCTTCCCTGATTCCCGATAAGCTGGCCTCGCTTCACACGCTGCCCAACGTTTACGGCAATCCGCGAAAGGTGAGCATAACAATGCAAGTAACCGCGATGATCTTGAAGGGCAACTGTAAGCCCGTAACCGCCGAATCCGGAGCCTGTAACTCCTTCGGAAGCAAAACGTACCCTACCTTCCATAAAGGCATAGACGGGGCCATTCCAAGGCTCTGTCACGAGATCAATTCCGCGGTGAAATGTCTGTCCACCATGAATAGGATGAATTCGATAGCCGAATGAACTTGTAATCCGATATCCCTCGAAAGGGTTCACGCTCATACACTCACATCCTTTTCTATCATTAAATGCTTAAATCTATGAAATGGCTTGTGCTATTGGTCTTATTTTATTCCACAAAAATACCGCTCAGAATATCATTAGGGAAACCTTATGGTCTCTCTCCAACGTATATTCCAAGCGGCGCTGTGCTAATATGAACACTCTATGAGATGTATATATTATTATTTCATTTTAACCACTGCTCACTTCTAATTCAGAGGTCTGTATATGACGCCTAGCTGATCCAATTCCTGTCCTGCTCTTCCATAAAATCCGGCAATGTACCACCCCGCTGGTGCCTCAAGTTTGATTTGATCCGAGGTCTTTTGTCCGCCTTCAACTTTATTTCCAAGATTGGTGGACAACTCCACGTAAAAGATCCGTTTATCTCCATTACGTGTCCCCTGACCAATTGTAGCCTGAGTTAAGTACTCTCCGTCTGCCAGGTTCAGTGTGACAATGTTGGATTGACCACCATGTGCTAGGTTCGTTCCATCCCTGTACAACGTTGAAATGCCGTCTACACGGTTGCCCGAGTTAAGTACCACTGAACTAGGTCTGGACTCCGGAATATGATTTAGATCATTAAACCCACTTCCTCCAGATCCTCCGATTGTTGAACTTAGTTGGTACTGAGAAGATGTGCTATACACAAATTCCGCTGTAATCGGATAATGATCGGAGAGTTGCTTCCCACTCGGATCAACAAATGTTTGATTTTCTAACCGATAGCTCTGTGCATTCAGAGACAACGCTTTACTTCCGCGATACAAAATTTTGTCCACGATCTCATAGTTGGGTCCATTTAAATTGCTTGCATCCATAAGGGCTTCTCCATCAGCGGGAATACTCCCACCTCGAATCAAATCGATCCACGGATCTCTTAAACCATTCTCAGACATGAGTAGCTCTATATTGTCAGCGGCACGTGTGTACCGTGTATTGGTATCCCCAAATACGATAACTGCGTTCCCGTCCGAGTGCTCCTTTATGTAATTGGAGAGTTGTCTGATATTATCTCGTCTGGCCTCAAGCGATTTATCATCGCTACCTGCGTCCGCATGCAAGTTGTACACGTCCACTTTCACCTGAGGTGTGATCTCATATGTAGCTACTGTAAATCCTTTTGGAGTCAATTCATCACTTCCATTGTCAAAAAGGCCAGATCGCTTATCCCAGGTAATACGTTTCAAGTCACGGAATGGATATTGGGACAGACTGTTCAACCCACTTCCAAAACCCGCAATTCCGCTTGTTGTCGTCAGATACGGCAGAGTGACTTGGGATATCAACTCATTATGATAATTAAAATCCTCTTGCACATTAATGATGTCATAGTCATTTAATTTTGGGGAAATCTGAACGGTGTACTCCTTGGGGTTGGAACTGGATACCAGGTCCGGAAGACCACCTACATTGTAACTAAGTACCTTGAACGAACCCGATACTGATCCACCTTCTGCAGCACTCGCCGTTGATAAAAATAACGGTGAGCTCGTAAAGGCAACAACAGCAGACAATACCAAGGCTGCTCCTTTTTTAACTATACTTCTTCGCATCATATACCTCCTCATATTAGAATCTATTCAAATATATGTAATATTCGTTAATGGAAGAATAACGCTGGTCTATTCATTTGTAAATATACAATTTGAACTAAAGAATATTTCCGCTTGCCACTCAGATAACAGAATAACCTTCTGATCACTGTTATCCCCAGATTTTTTGAATAAAAATACCCCCTAGAGAGACTTTTTAGAAAGTCTGTTCTAGGGGGTAATCGATCACATAAAACGATATCTACCGCTTAACATCAGCAACTAGCTTCAGCTTTACGGCTTCGAAAGGCGCTGCATTAGATTAACCAATGGAACCTTCCATTTCGAATTTGATCAATCTATTCATCTCAACGGCGTATTCCATTGGCAATTCCTTCGTGAATGGCTCAATGAAGCCCATGATAATCATCTGTGTTGCTTCTGCATCAGTCAGACCACGGCTCATCAGGTAGAAGAGTTGATCCTCAGACACTTTGGATACTGTAGCTTCATGCTCCAGCATGATGTTATCATTCATGATTTCATTGTAAGGAATTGTATCCGATGTGGACTCATTATCGAGAATGAGTGTATCACACTTGATGTTGGATTTCGCGCCCTCAGCTTGACGCCCAAAGGAAGCCAAACCGCGGTACGTTACTTTACCACCATGTTTACTGATGGATTTGGATACAATCGTAGATGTTGTATCCGGAGCCAAGTGGATCATTTTCGCACCTGCATCCTGATGCTGGTTTTTACCAGCTACAGCGATGGAGAGTACGGAACCTTTAGCTCCACGGCCTTTCAGTACAACCGCTGGATATTTCATCGTCAGTTTGGAACCGATGTTACCATCGACCCATTCCATCGTTGCATTTTCTTCAGCAACCGCACGTTTCGTAACGAGGTTGTAGATGTTTGGTGCCCAGTTTTGAATCGTTGTGTAACGAACACGAGCATTTTTCTTACAGATGATCTCAACAACCGCACTGTGCAGTGAGTTCGTGCTGTAGATTGGAGCTGTACATCCCTCTACATAGTGAACGAAGCTATCTTCGTCCGCAATGATGAGTGTACGCTCGAATTGTCCCATGTTCTCGGAGTTAATCCGGAAGTAGGCTTGCAGAGGTACTTCACATTTAACGCCCTTAGGCACGTAGATGAAGCTTCCTCCAGACCATACCGCACTATTCAATGCAGCAAATTTATTATCTGCTGGTGGAATAACCGTTGCAAAATATTCACGCAGGATTTCGGGATGCTCTCTGAGAGCCGTGTCCGTATCCATGAAGATTACACCTTGGTCTTCCAATTCCTTTTGCATGTTGTGGTATACAACCTCGGACTCATACTGAGCCGATACACCTGCAAGGAACTTTTGCTCTGCTTCAGGGATACCCAATTTATCAAAGGTTTCCTTGATTTCGGAAGGAACTTCCTCCCATGTTTTACCTTGTTTCTCCGAAGCACGCACATAATACTGAATTTCATTGAAATCCAATCCGTCGAGATCTCCGCCCCATTTCGGCATTGGCATCTTTTCGAATTGTTTCAGGGATTTCAAACGGAATTCCAACATCCATTCCGGTTCGTTCTTAATCTTGGAAATTTCGGTAACCACTTCTGCAGTCAGACCTTTACCGGTTTGAAAGATGGATTTGTGCTCGTCGCGAAAACCATATTTGTACTCTTCCATTTCTGGTGCTTTTTTAGCCATCTTGCTCTACCTCCCTATCGTTATTGTACTTTGTTCTCTTCGTCAATCCCTTTGCGTAATGCATTCCAGGCCAGAGTGGCACATTTGATGCGTGCAGGGAACTTGTTCACACCGGATAGGGCTTCGAGATCTTCATAATCGTCGAAATCGACTTCTTCACCTTTCATCAGTGAGGAAAAACGGTTAGCGATATCGAGTGCTTGTTCCATCGTTTTGCCTTTGACGGCCTCTGTCATCATCGATGCAGAGGACATGCTGATGGAGCAGCCTTCACCCGTATATTTGGCTTCCTGGACGATTCCGTCTTTCAGCAAAATTTGCAGTGAAATCCGGTCGCCGCACGTTGGATTGTTCAAATTCACCGTGACAGCGTCATTATCAAATGTTCCGCGGTTACGCGGGTTTTTGTAGTGGTCCATTATAACACGTCTGTACAGATCATCAAGTTGCATCGCCAAAATACTCCTTTGTCTGGATTAAGGCGCTGACAAGCCGATCTACATCTTGTTCGTTATTGTATAGATAGAAGCTGGCACGAGCTGTTGAGCTAACTTCAAGCCAGCGCATTAGCGGTTGACAGCAATGGTGTCCGGCACGAATGGCTACGCCACTCGCATCCAGCACGGTTGCCACATCATGTGGATGAACATCCCCCAGATTAAAGGTAACAACACCCACATGCCGCTTAGCTGGGCCATAGATGGTTAACCCATCGATCTCGGCCAGTCGTTCTGTTGCATAAGCTGCCAGCACACTCTCATGATGTGCGATCTCATCCATACCAATCTGCTCCAGAAAATCAATGGCAGCTCCCAACCCTACCGCACCTGCGATAATCGGGGTTCCACCTTCGAACTTCCAGGGAAGCTCTTTCCAGTTGGATTCGTACAGACCCACATCATCAATCATTTCACCACCGAACTCAATGGGTTCCATGGACTCCAGCAGCGCCTTTTTGCCGTAGAGTGCACCGATTCCGGTTGGTCCGCACATTTTATGACCGGATAATGCATAGAAATCACAGTCCAGATCCTGAACGTCCACCTTCATGTGAGGTGTGCTTTGTGCGCCATCAACAACGATGACAGCACCATTGCGGTGTGCAATTTCAGCAATTTGTTTCACTGGATGGATCAGACCCATAACATTGGATACATAAGCGATTGCTACAATTTTAGTATTGTTCGTAATCGTCTTCTCAACATCAGCCAATTCAATATGACCGTCAGGCTGAAGCGGAATGTATTTCAATGTTGCACCTGTCTCCTTGGCAACTTGCTGCCAAGGAATCAGATTACTATGGTGCTCCATTTGCGTGATAACAATCTCATCGCCTTCTTTGCAATTGGCGCGGGCGTACGATGAAGCCACCAGGTTCAGGGCTGTCGTTGTCCCGCGGGTAAAGATAATCTCCTGTGTACGGCGGGCATTGATAAACTTGGCTACCTTCTCACGTGCGCCTTCGTAAGCGTCCGTTGCACGGCTTCCAAGGGTATGAACACCACGGTGTACGTTGGAGTTCTCATACTCATAATAATGTTTGACTGCTTCAATCACAGCATGAGGCTTCTGTGAAGTTGCAGCACTATCTAAATATACGAGCGGGTGTCCGTTAATTTCCTGGTGGAGGATCGGGAACTGCTCGCGAATGGACGGATTCATTGTCCCAGCTTCTTCTCAATCAGGGACTGCAATTGGGTGCGCAGTGCTTCCAGAGGAATATCCGCCACCACCGGAGCCAGGAAGCCATAGATGATCAGGCGTTCGGCATCCGTACGGTTAATTCCGCGCGACATCAAGTAATGAATCTGCTCGGCATTGACTTGACCAACAGAAGCCGCGTGACCTGCTGTTACATCATCTTCATCAATAAGAAGGATTGGGTTGGCGTCTCCACGTGCTTTAGGGCTCAGCATCAATACTTTCTCTGTCTGCTGTCCATCAGCTTTGGTAGCGCCTTTCTCAATCTTCGTGATGCCGTTGATGATTGCAGAAGCTTCTTCACGCATAACTGCACGTGTAATCATCTGGCTTGGTGTATTCTTGCCGAAGTGACGAGCTTCTGTGGTGTAGTTGATTTTCTGCGAACCGGAACCTACAGCGATGACTTTGGAATCAGAACTTGATCCATTGCCTTTCAGCACGGTCATCGTGTTGCTCGCTGTGTCGCCATTGTTCATTTCGCCTACAATCCACTCGATGGAAGCATCATTCTCCAACACTGCACGACGGAATGAAACATCAGTTACATTCACACTCAGTTGATGAACCGATGCGAAACGTACTTTAGCACCGGATTTTGCGAATACTTCCACAACACCATTATGGAAAACAGGTGCGGACAATTCGCCAGATACATAGTTATCAACATAAGTTACTGAACTGTTTGCTTCTACAACAACAAGCACGTGAGGTGCAAACGTTGCAGATGCGTCGTCCGTAAGCAACACTGCTTGCAGTGGTACTTCGATTTCGACATTTTTCGGAACATACAGGAAGACCCCGCCATTCCAAAGTGCCGCATGCAATGCAGCGAGGGAATGCTCATCCGCTTTCACTGCTGTGTTCAGATATTGTTTTACCAGATCGCCATGTTCGCGAACCGCTGTAGCCAGATCCGTGAAGATAACTCCTTTTGCTGCCAGATCAGCAGACACCTTGGAGTATACCGTACCGGAATTGCGCTGGATAACCAGACTGCCTTCAGCTTGATCCTGAACCAGATCTTTGATAGAAGCAGGTACTTCTGTCAAAGAAGAAATGGCTTCACTTGTTTTATATGTTCCGTACTCGCTGACATTCCAGCGTTCGATTTTTTGTTTTTCCAGTTTAGGAAGCGCAAGCCCGCTCGCAAGCTTTAAAGCTTCAAGCCGCTGTTCGGTCAACCAGCCGGGTTCATTGTTGCTTTCCGACAAGGCGCGAAGCGCTTCAGATTCAACCGGAAGAATTGTTTGTGTAGTCATTAATTAATCCTCCTCCGTTTTGTCTTTACGCTTCTTGGCCTACAGTTTCGTCTGTAATTCCCAGCTCTGCCTTTACCCAGTCATACCCTTCCGCTTCCAAACGGTGAGCCAATTCAGGTCCGCCGGATTTCACGATACGACCTTGCATCATTACGTGAACATAGTCAGGCGTAATGTAGTTCAACAGACGTTGGTAGTGAGTGATGATCAGGAAGCCACGGTCTTCGCTCTTCATAGCGTTCACACCGTCAGCCACAATTTTCAAAGCATCGATGTCCAGACCGGAGTCAATTTCATCAAGTACTACGATTTTCGGATCAAGCAGCATCATTTGCAGAATCTCGTTACGTTTTTTCTCACCACCGGAGAAACCTTCATTCAGGTAACGGTGAGCAAACTCAGGGTTCATGTCGAGTTCTTTCATTTTACCTTCCATTTGACGAATGAACTTGATCAGGGAGATCTCGTTACCTTCGCCACGACGTGCGTTAATTGCACTACGCAAGAAGTCGGAGTTAGTAACACCTGCAATTTCACTTGGGTATTGCATAGCCAGGAAGAGACCTGCACGTGCGCGCTCATCTACAGCCATATCCAATACATCTTCACCATCAAGTGTAATTTTACCGTCTGTTACTTCATATTTAGGGTGACCCATCAATGCAGAAGCCAGAGTGGATTTACCTGTTCCGTTTGGCCCCATGATTGCGTGGATTTCTCCACCTTTCATTTCCAGGTTGATGCCTTTCAGGATTTCCTTACCTTCGATCGTCGCTTTCAGACCTTCAATGACGAAATTCGTAGCCATGTGTATTGTTTCCCTCCATTGATTAAATTGATGTTAGTTGTCGAAAACGAAAAAGCGCCTATTATATCTGAACAGGGCTTCCCCTGAATTTCTCCTGTACTCGAATCTTCAAAGCAAGAACACTTTAGAATAATTCTAAACTGATTCTCAATGATAATCAAGTCATTTCCTAAGAACCTTTGTCCATTGCATGAAACCTTATTCTTTCTGATTCTATAGTAAAAGACAAATTGAATCAAATCAGAAAACATCTTAAGCACAAATGCACAGTGAGAAAAATCACAGCAATTCAAGCTTTTATGCCATCTGCTGTACACTAATCTAAAAAAAGGACTCATCCATATTATGGACAAGTCCCTCCGTTAAATAATGTTACTATTTACAATTTGAGCATCTCGTTAATCTTCTGTACCTGTTCGTCAAAATCCGCAACGTCCACCACCGGCGTCATTTCGCGCGGCACCGGACCATTCGGAATAGAAATCCATGAACGGCAACCATTATATTCAGGCAGTACGGGGATTTCCATCGGTTCTTTCAAAAGGTACACACGTAAAATCAATACATGGAGCGGATCTTTCCGTTTCCATTTCAAACGGTCTTCGGCAAAATCCGCTGTCCACATATGAAAGTCAAGAAGTCGATCCAGCATCTCCTGATCTCGTATCTCCAGATCCTGCGTTACTTCGGCATATGCAGTAATACGGATTGTCGAAGCTTCGGGCACCCATTCGGCCAGTGATTCTTCAACATAGGATTGATCCGAGGACTTAATCAGTTCTTTACGCTGATGTTCATAAGTCGGATACAGGTAAAACGCTGGACTTTTCAGCTCAAAATGTCGGGTTTCCTCTACAATCCCGCCTTTGCGCATCACCATAATCTGGCGACCCGTTTCCAGTGCTTTGATTGCAGAAGCCCATTCTTTTAAAGCCGGTATCGTTGGTTCTAACATAAGCGGTCCCCTCCCCTATCGTTCTTGTCAGCAGTATAGACGCTCAGGGCGTTTCTGACAACATGATCCGGGCTCAGAAAGCTTACGTAAGAGACCATTTGTATTAGGCAAAATCTTACCTATATTAACCCAGGAAAGAGCGAAGCATCCACATGTGTTTCTCCAGGTCAGCCTTGAAACCTGTCAGCATATCGGATGTTGGTTGATCTTCAGCTGCATCTGCAACTTCGATACCTTCCTGATATTCATTCGAAAGTGTAGCGAAGTCCTCGATCAGGTTTTGCACCATTGTTTTTGCGTCTTCTCCGCCTGCTGCTTCCTGGATAGAGGAAAGCTCCAAATACTCTTTCATTGTAGCCGCCGGGCTACCTTTCAGCGTAAGGATACGCTCTGCGATTTCATCCATTTGTACTGTAACTTCGTTGTAGAACTCTTCGAATTTCACATGCAACGTGAAGAAGTTAGGTCCTTTAACGTACCAGTGATAGTTATGGATTTTAACATACAATACGTTCAGGTTAGCTACCTGACGATTAAGTACTTGTTCCACCGATTTTGCTTGATCTGTTTTGTTTTTTGTAGCCATATTAATCCCATCCTTTATTTAAAATTAGTCTGTCATGCCATGATAAGCAGGTTGTCCCGCAATGCATAACAGAGAGTTAATAATGTGTCACCACATGTAGTGGAGAGGCTTGTTAACGGCGTTTCTCTCAACCGTCCGGCCTATTTGTTTTTACCCTTGAACCGGAAGTTCGAATCAGGATCGACTTGACTTGTCTCAAAAAAAAGTTCAAAAACCGCGTTATTTCCGATATACTGACATATACCAAGCAAAGAAGTGGGTTTTCCTGTTTCTTCATATATATGGAGGTGGCACCTTTGTCCCAATATCGCCCGTTTACCCCCCAGGATGCAATTGAACTGGCCAAAACATTACCGGGTCCATTTGCGGCAGATGCGAATCTGGATTGTCACGAGATCGGCGATGGCAATCTGAATTTGGTATTCCACATCACGGATCAGAACTCCGATAAAAGTATCATTATCAAACAGGCGCTTCCTTATGCGAAAGTGGTTGGAGAATCATGGCCGCTCTCTCTGGTACGTGCCCGCATTGAACGTGAGATTCTGCAGGAAGAGTATCGTCTGTGTCCAGGGATGGTACCCGAAGTGTATCATTACGATGATGACCTCGCGTTAACGGTTATGGAAGATCTGAGTGATCATGTGATCATGCGTAAAGGCCTGATCGAAGGTGTTTCCTATCCTCTTTTTGCACAGCATATCGGGGAATTCATGGCAAGAACGTTGTTCTTCACATCAGACTTGGGCATGGATCAGCAATTGAAGAAGGAACAACAGGGCAGATTCATTAATCCGGACCAATGCAAAATAACGGAGGATCTGATCTTTGATGAACCCTACCGGATCGCTGAGAAAAATAATTATGATGTTTCCATTGAGGACGAGGCTGAAGCCCTCCGCACAGATGGAGAACTTCACCTTGAAGTGGCCTTACTGCGGGAAAAATTCCTGACACATGGGCAGGCATTGCTTCATGGAGATCTGCATACAGGCAGTATTTTTGTTACACCTGAATCAACCAAGGTCATCGATCCCGAATTTGCATATTACGGCCCCATGGGATTTGATGTCGGTGCAGTCCTTGCGAACCTGCTCTTGAATTACGCATCCCTCCCAGGATGGATTCAGGATGAGACTGCTTTGCGTGAGCGTGAGACGCTTTTGCTGAATATGGTTCGTGATGTATGGACTGAATTCGAATCTCGTTTCCGTGCCCTCTGGGTTAACGACCTCGTTGATCCGATGGCAAAAACGCCAGGCTATCAGGATCTGTATGTGCAACAATTGTTCAGAGATTCGATCGGCTTTGCAGGTACCAAAATGGTTCGTCGTATCGTGGGACTCGCTCACGTGGCGGATATAGATACGATTCCAAATGCAACTGAACGTGAACATGCTCAGCGTAAAGCGTTGTCCATTGGTAAAGCATTGATCAAGAACAATCGTCGCTTGAATACCATCGGCGAAGTACTGGATATTGTATCCACAGCTGTTACTACTACTAAGGCTTAACATAAGGAACGGAGGAACCACCCATGACAACCCCTGAATATCAGCCTCTGTCCTCTCTCATCTGGAAAAAGGACAAGCTTGAAATGCTTGACCAGCGTCTGCTGCCCGAAACGATCCTCATGTTGAAATTGTATACACCTGAGGAAGTATGGGAATCCATCCACTCCATGAAAGTACGCGGTGCTCCGGCGATTGGTATTGCTGCTGCATTTGGTGTTGTATTGGGTGCCAAATCATACGACGGAACAACCATTCAAGGTTGGTTGGACCACGTAAAATCCATATGTGCTCATCTGGCTACTTCCCGTCCAACAGCGGTGAACCTGTTCTGGGCATTGGATCGCATGATGCAAAAAGCAAATGAGGTCGTTGAATCCGGCCTGAGCCTGGATGAGGGCAATGATGCGCTTGAAGTAGAAGCTCTGTTGATTCAGAAGGAAGACGAAGAAGTATGCCGCATGATTGGCGAGAATGCACTGCCTTTGTTCGAAGATGGTATGGGTGTACTTACTCACTGTAACGCAGGCGGACTGGCTACGGCGAAATACGGTACGGCAACTGCTCCAATGTATCTCGCGCAGGAACGCGGCATTCACCTGAAGGTATTTGCAGACGAAACTCGTCCCGTACTTCAAGGTGCACGCCTGACAGCATTTGAGTTACAGCAAGCCGGCATTGACGTTACGCTGCTCTGTGATAACATGGCAGGCATGGTGATGTCCAAAGGCTGGATTCAAGCCGTTATCGTCGGAACTGATCGTGTTGCTGCGAATGGCGATGTAGCTAACAAAATCGGAACATACAGCGTGGCTGTGCTTGCCAAAGCTCACAATATTCCGTTCTATGTAGCCAGCCCATTGTCGACCATCGACTTGTCCACTCCATCCGGGGACCTCATTCCAATTGAGGAACGTGCTGCGGAAGAAGTCACTGAAGGATTTGGGAAACGTACAGCACCGCAAGGTGTTAAAGTATACAATCCAGCATTTGATGTAACGCCTAACGAATATGTAACAGCTATTATCACGGAAAAAGGCGTTGTTCGCGCTCCTTTCCAAGAAAACCTGGCTGCCTTGTTCGCGAAGGAAGAAGCTTAATTTAATAGAAAGCGTTCGTGTGTATAGAGGTGGGAGCTACGATGTGCCAGGCTCTGTATTACGGCGTTAAATAAGGGCTTCCCATAGGGAGCCCTTTTGTTAGTGCTTAGATCATTTTCAACAAAGCCTCTACACCCGTCATGCCAACCGTAATGCCCATGGCCTCGGCTTCTGTTGTCACCGACTCCATAGGTGCATGCAACAATTGCTCCAGTGTACGCACACCAACCGCCCGAGCTGCAATAATTTTGCGATCCCCGAGCTTCTCATTAAGTAATCCCACGTCGAGTGCTCCGCACATGATATATCCTTTGGATGTGTTAATAGTCAGCAAAGTTGTTTTGGGCAGTTTGACTTCTACCCCAACTAATACATGTTCTCCAACTACAATAGGCTCCATCGTCACCATAATTTCCCGATCCACCTCCTCTTCCACAGGTCACGATAATTGTATGCCTCATTCTGGATTGTCGTGTGGACACCTGCCGTGGTTGAGAAAATGTAGGTACTTACAGTTCAGACAGTGTTTGTCATGATACATTATAGAAGAATATGGAGGAATTGATATTTTGACTGCCAAGTATTACCTAAGAGTGGGAATGAGCATGATTATCGGACTATAAAATGGCTCAAAATGAATGGGGAAATTTCATAGGGAAATATCCAAACTTTAAAGAAACAGTGAACCGGCGAGATCTGTATCCTCCATTTGAGAGAGCGGTGCCTTTCATGAAAAACTCCTGAAGCAAGCCATTCAGATTTTCATTGGAAGCCCGCGGCCAGAGGACTAGGAGGAAGCAAAATAAACCCTGAGGTTTAACTGTAACCTCTAAATAATAAGACTTGATATCGTACAGCATGATCAATCATTTTTTGATGATAGTATAAATTTAAATTATACAAGGGGAGCACTCCCCCCCCTTGCGCATCACCATACCAAAAATTTTAACTATGATTAATACTTCACCCAACCATTGGTGGCATTCATATTTTTTTTAGTAGAAGTTGTATAGTAATACTTATTAGACGGTGTTGAAGCTTTAATGTTAATTCCTAATGTATCACTAACAAAACCTAAAGATGCGGTTGCTCGCATAGTCCAAGTCCCTGTGGTATTAAAGTATCCCTCTGAAATGTACCCCGGACTATTATTTGATGTCTCACTTAGAGTGAATCCTGGATTCCGATTTAGATGTCCTTGGATTACTTGAAGAGGCTTAACAGCTGCATTTCCATTGTGCTCCCAACTAACTGTCAAAGTTATTGTGGATGTATCTACACCAAATATGCTCAATTTCTCTGACCTGCTCACCGATGCCGCTTGATTAGCTCTAGCCGCAAAAGCGCCAGCTGATAATTGATTTGCTTGAACTTGATCAGTAGAACTGGACTCTATTTCAATTGGTATTTCTTGATTAGAGCTTTTATACGATGAAGTTTCGTTACCAGACAACATTTCGCTCATTGCATTTACATATTCTTCTGAAAAAATAAAACTTAAGAAAGCTTTTTGTTTAGTTGTGGGTAAACTATTAAACTGCTCTAATGTCTGAATAGCTCCAGTATCCCCATCATTAATAAGTTGTATCAAATACTCTGTATATTGCTCAGGTGTATATACTTCAGGTTCAGGAGTATCTTTCGCAGATGCCATGGATGCAAATATCGTTGTTACTAGAATTAGTGCAAGAGCACTCTTTGAGAATTTCCTTAACATTGAATCATTTCCTCCCATTTGGTTAATATATTAGTATTGGCATGGTGATTTATATATGTTACCATTAATTAGGTGATTTGAAACATTTATACTAAATTATCATCAAGAAGGTGGAGGATAATATGAAAAAATATACCCTACTATGGGCCGTTCTTGCTGTCATAGTAATACTAGCAATTATGTACATCTTTACTGATATAGCTTGAAAAAGAGATCATTGAATTTATTTCTCTCAAATGTCCTCCTCACGCTTTCAAGGACATTTATAAAAAGGATAATTGCAGTTGATTTATTTATTAAAAAAATGATTCCTGTGGTTATACCCATAGTAAGCTCAACTCGGATTTAAAAGTATACATTCGTTGTTACTTTTGAGTCCGATTACTTTCAGGTAGATTTCATAAAGTTAACAAAAGAATACCTGTTCTCAGATTAACACTAGAGTTTCAATATTTATATAAGACGAATCTCGTTGGTTAAGATTGTCGTGAGATAATTAAAGTTCTCCGTCACAATGACGGTGACTAGCACCTATATTAGAAATTGAAAGAGGTCGTTTTTAAGCAAAAACATAAACTTAATCTGCAATTATGCAGTAAACTTAGTAGTCCTATACTCGGTTTAATTTAACAGGTAGTATGTTGAACATACATGCTTTTTAGGTACACTAATCATATTTGAGCCGTGAAAACTGTATGTCATTGTGTCCAGCCTACCTTAAAACATTTGCTCATCATTCTTTAATCGTCTTATCTCCGTTAACTCTCTTCTAATTCCTAGTACACGTCTATGAAGTACACTTCGATCTATTGATTCAGCTACCGACTTTTTGAACTGGACATCCATATCACTTAATTGCTCCTGAGCTAGTTTCTTTTTATGTATTGGTTTAACTAGAACTTTTGTAGTTTCAGGCTTGATAGGCTTCAATCTTTTCTGCTTCATAATCTGTTCAAATACACTGTCCCCTTGATGCATGGTCTTCATTCCTTAATGTGTGATGAACACATTGTATCATAACGAGAAGACGACTGTTACACAATAAAGTACAGATGCTTAGGGATGGACATGAGCCTAAACGCAAAAAAAAGAGGGCCAACGCCCTCTTTGATGATGTACTCATTTTATAAAATGTAAAAATACGCTTGATTTCCTGGACTCTTCACAATTACTGTGGTCACTAAATCACCGGCATCCCGTTTACGGATACTTGTGATCGAATCTAACTCTACATTCGCAATAACTCTTGGTAAGACATACGCGGCCAGATCAGGCTTGGAAATTGTCACTTCAGTAGCCATATCGACAATCTGTCTCACATCTACTGTAGACTGCATATCCTTCCAATCTCGCACCTGAAGATAGCTATCCAAGTATTCTCTTTCCTTGATACTAATGTGTGCATCCAAAACATCCATATACTTGACCTCAATGCTGGAAAGCACATCAGGTCTTGAAATATATAATTGCCCAAGCTGTTCTTCCAAATAAGGAATCTCAAGACTGCCTGCCCTCTCATCATGATCTAATGCTCTGACTTGAAGAACACTATTCAGATCAGGGTTATTAACCCTAATCTCCGAAATCACAGTCGAATCACCGTCGTACATGACCGTAAGCAAAGACCCCAACGTTGAAGTTGCTTTTATATAATTGGAGACTTCCAATGAAGCATGAAGATCTGGTACGGATACAATTAAACTCGTATCCCGTCCATCATCGAGCAGCTGTGATATCGTTAACGTACTGACTAGAGACATTTGTCTATCTACCGTAATGACTGAAGTCAAGTCAGGATGAGACACTGCGATTTCTACAGTTTTTTCGTCGTCCAGACCTGTTCTAACGGCAAGATTACCGTCTGTATCCTTAGTTGTTCGTATAGTAGTAATGAACTGCGCATGAAGCTCGGGCTTAGAAATAGAAACCCATGTTTCCTTCTCTTCTGTCCTACTTTCAGCAATAGAAATGTTCGAATCCAGTTCCGCATCTATACGTTTAGCTACTATCAGATCTACATCCAGGTCCGGACGGCTGACTGCGATTACTTGAGGTATATCATGATGCATATGATCCTCATAGCGGTGGACGTACAACTGAGATTTGAGCCAGTCCAGCCCAATATCACTGTGTACAACTAACGTTGAAGCTATATCCTTGCGACCTGCACCATAAATAAAAATCTCACTTTCAATTTCGGTTCGACCGATAGAATAGATTTGAGAAGTGATATATTTGATCTGCAAAACAGGTGGTTTGGAAGACTCACGAGTGTTGAAATAAATCGGCGTGTTACCGCTAGACTGAATAATCAGTCCAACATTCGAAAGAATACCTTCTCTCCACATTCGAAGCAATGCCATCATATCAAACTCAACATAACGTTCAGTCGTATCCAGAATATAACTGGACGATAAGAGCTGAATGGACTGAGGTCTGTTCGCATACGTAATCCCGTACTCACGCCACAACGTATCAGGCTGATGCAGCTCAATGTGTGCTCCAGGTGCCAGGGTTCCTGTGTAATATAACCTCAATTTAGCGTCTTCCAGATATAACAGATCAGGTATTCTAGTATCCAAATCACCGAAATGTATAAACGATTCGAATTGCTCTATCTCGTCTCTACCGATCATCATACGCTGTGTATCACCAAAGTTGAGCGTCTGCAGGTGAGTTTGGCTTCGTGTGGTCGCATCAGCAACAGGCTTAAGATTAACAGTTACACGCGGTGCTTCCAGTAATTCATATTTGCCGTGTGCACGGTTATGTGGGCGAACGTACAACATGCCTTCAAGATCAACTTTGGATGCCGCTTGAATGGTTGCGCCCAGATCTCCTTGCGACCTGTACATCACCGATAGCGAATTGCTCAATTCCTGTGACCGTCTGACACGTACGGATACACTAGAGACGATCTCGGACACTTTTCTTGTAGCAGCTATTAGGGTTGAAGACAGTTCTTCATCCACCTGATTGTACAGGATATACTTTGCTGCAAAACGATTTTCCGGACTTTTAATATGTATATAACTATCTAATAGAGTCTCCCCGTTATTAATTCCACTCACTTCCTGTCTCATTGTATTGAGAGCTACACCCGGTCTGCTGTGACTTTCATTTCAAAATTGCCATTAGGATTCGGCTTGGCATGAATATCCGTTGCGATACGAATATAAAAATCGATGCTATCCTCCGGTTGAATCAGACCATAGGTCAGATAATCGATCGGAAGAAACGGGTCGGCCTGTCTGGATAATTGGACTTCAACACCATCCGTTTCGAATTTCTTATCCATCTCCAGGTAAACATGATCCACAGCATAACCAAGCAAGTTTTTGATTCTGACTTTCTTTGTTAACGTCGTCTGTCCGGCAATGATCACCCCATAATCAAGTTGTTTCAAAATACCACCAAAGGTATCTGAAAGAAAATCTCCAGACTCGTCCATAAACATTAATCCTGAATACGATCCGATAAACTTGATTTCCCGTGAGTCTACGGCACCCCAATAATCCTGAAATTCAACCTTCAATGTATTCTCTTCGCCAAAATTAACATTTCTCTCGTCAATATTGAGTTCAATATTGAATGGAGATGCTGCTAGTCGTGTAAAATTGCCATCCGCCGGATAATACGTTTTACCGTTCAACAAGACGCGGTATTTAACCTTGCCCTGATCTGCATCATCCAGCACACCTGTAAGTTTGTTACCAGAGAAGGTCAGGTCGATTGTGGCTGTGGTGTTTAACAGTTGCAGTGACATATCTCTAAACTCCACTGCATGTCGCGGTGCATCAACGACCATTTTCACTTCGTCAAGCGAATAGCTGTTTTCATAGTGCTTACTGCTATCGAAGTAGTAGGCAATTCGAGTTAAAGCTATTAGATCCTTTTCAGGGATGGCGTTGAGTGTGTCCAGGTTCATTCCTTTTCTTTTGAATAACGTTGTATCCTGGATATCCAGATCAAGCCACTTGTTGAAACGGTATGTCTTCCATGTGAGCCCTGAGTCGAACGAAGCAACCATTCTTAATATACCTTCCGGACTGTTCTCCGTTACTTTCGTAGCGACAACCTTTTTCACGTCTCCATATAACGCTATGTCTGTTGGTTGCACAATTAATTGCTCAAACGGTAGCGCGTTATACGTTAGCATTATGTCCCGATTTCCGGCGATTACCTCTTCGTCGTTGGTCCACGTAACCACGTCAAAATCTCCCTCAAGTTCATCCAATGGGGAGTAGTTAGCCGTGATATTCAGTTCCGCTGAGGTTTTGGAAGGATCGTCTGTATAGTATAGAACATCTACACTATCACCCAACTCGTCATATATTGTAAAAGGTTCGGTTTCGATTGTAATCGTTGATTCGGATTGATTTGGGTCATCGGTGTATTCAATGATTTTGATCTCTTTGTCTT
This sequence comes from Paenibacillus sp. FSL H8-0283, assembly GCF_045040675.1. NCBI lineage: Bacteria > Bacillati > Bacillota > Bacilli > Caryophanales > Paenibacillaceae > Paenibacillus > Paenibacillus sp. FSL H8-0283. The sequence continues at coordinate 2,113,382 of NZ_CP150295.1, read as the reverse complement.
CCCACTCTTCGGCTAGGGTGAAGAGATCAGTTTCAATGTTGAAGGATGCTTCTGTTTTGGTTGGATCGTCGGTATAGCAGCATAATTCGACTTCGCCAGTGAGTTGTGACCATGCAGATTCAAGTATGATGGAGATGTCTTTCATACCATGTGAAATATAGTCCTGCTCAGTTGCAACAGCTCCGATAGTATTCCATGAATTATCATAGTACTTATATTGACTATTATGAAAAAGAAAAACTGTATTTATGTCATAATAAGCGTATGCTTTATGTCCTGATGGTACTGGATATAAAAATGGCGAACCACCAAAATTAACTGTGAAAATATGAGAATTCGTTCCTCTTTCCTTAAATAGAGGGAGCACTTCTCCAAGTTCTTTTACATTGGTATGGCTTATACCCATACTTACACCATTTTTATAAAATTCAAGTTTTCCATTATCTAAGTCAAGAGCAACACCTATGACATTCCCGACCACCCAAGAGGTTCCATATGCCACATTCTCAGGATATTTATTTCCACCATTGCCATCGTAAGATCTCAATTGAAGAGCATTAGCAGTTGTACCAGTATAAGTTCCTGATGTTATGGGATACTCTTTAGAGGAAACACCAACAATCAAGTTAATATTGCCACTATCTAATCTAACTTCCCAATACCATTTCCCAGATGTCTTTCCATGTGTTGCACGTATGTTTGTAGAAACATTCCCGACATCTATCGCGCTTGTTAAATTTCCGTTAGTTAATATCCTAATGCCTACTGGATTATTCATGTCATTGGGGTTTAAAGTAACATCTAGTAGTGCCATAATCCCATCTCCTCTCTAAATTCTAAATCAAACAATCATTTCACATAGCTATGTGATCGACGCTTTCTTGATTGGCGTTTTGGATGTGTCAATTTTTTGTTTGAATACTTTTCCTGCACCTAATTGAGAATTGTCCTGAACAATCGCTTTCCTTTTATGGGTGTCTGAGTATAAATTAATTAATGAGGATTTTTCTATTCCATGACTTAGGAAGTTATTTTCTGAATAATCAAGACTTACCAAAGTGTTAATCTCTTTAGAATAAAATTGTACTTCAGACAGCGCAGTGTTTGTCGCTCCATTGTTTCTGATAATATACACTCTAAAAAATATAAACGATTTTTCATTGGTGAAGCTGAAGATTTTAGTTGTAGCATCGCTCCAACTTACTTCATTTTGTCTAATATCTAAATCAGTCCAAGATGATCCATCGTTTGACCCCTGTAGCATCCAGTCTACGGGAGCTGTTGTTTGTGTACTTGAAGATAAACTGTAGCGATCAATTAATACTGGCTCATTGAATTTGTATTGAATCCACTGAGGTAGACTCACAGATGTAGACCATCCTTGTGTATTCACTAATCCATCAAAAGCTTTCCATGAGTCAAAATTTGTACTCGCTATTGAACTAGCGGAAGATTGTCCATTGGTTGATGTATTGCTTGTCATTGGGGCGACAAGGGACTTAGAAGACATACTCTCATAACTGTAATACTGATCTTCTGATGAAATCAAGAATTTATTCGAATATGTTATATAATCAAAACCAATAGATAAAAGTACATTGTTATTAACTGTAGTCGGCATTATGTCGGTTGTTCCAGAATACATGGAATTGTAAGTAAGACTTAAACCTTCGCTTATCTGAAAAACCGTTGGAGTAGGGGTGTTTCCGCTACCAATAGGCGCACCATTCAAAAAATGAAATCCGATTAAATATTCAGTATTGGCTTCTAGCTTTACAGGAGCAAAAAAGTCTACTCTATACCATCCTACAACTCTAGTTGCTTCGGAAATGCCAATGCCATTTCCTATAAGTTGTCCACTCATAGTGTATATTCTCGGGGATGCCGTAGGAGAGGAGTTGGTGACTCCTCTGTACCAATACAAAGATGACAGTATCGTAGCCTTAGAGAATTTAAGTTTCATTGTCAATGTAGTTGTTGTTGTACTCCATTGATTGTTTGCTGTTGGAAATTTATAATTATATGAAATAATAATCGTCTCCTTTCAAAATAAAATAGAACACACCATATAGATGTGTTCCTAAATCTAACCTTATATAATCTTGTGCGCTTTATGCTTTGATCTATCAATTTTTTGTTTAAAGACTTTGCCTGATCCTAGTAATTCTGACGAATTATTTATATCACTTATCGATGTAACATAGTCATATAAATTTATTTCGACATCTTTGCCCATTCCATACTTGTTAAAATCACTCTCTGATAACGAAGGAACTTTTATAAGCTTTGTTATGATTGTTTCAAACATTTTCAATTCATTTACATCTGTATAGAATGAGTAACCATTATTCGCAGTCCAGTTTAAACGATACATTTTAAACTTCATATTACGAAAAGAAACATCTAACAAATATTCTTTATCCGTATATGCAGTTATCCAAGTCTGATCGATTTGTCCATCTAAAACAGTCCATAGTGATCCATCATTAGAACCTTCAAATGTCCAATTTTTAGGCATCTTGTTTAGATGGTTTGAGTTAGGAGATCTAACTGCATACTTATACAAAGAGATGGCTTCAAGAAAATCATATCCTAGATATCCCACTCCACCACTACCATTGAGAGAAACATATCCTTCGTTATCATCAATTCCATTGAATGCCTTCCATGGAGGATAGGCTGTGCCATACATATCTTTAGCAAACGCTCTGCCAGATGGTGATGTATCAGATGTCATTATCGGTATAGATGTATTATTGCTTTTTTTTTCAGTAAAGATAGAAAGCCTTTCGTCTTCTGATGAAATCAAGAATTTACTTGCATTTGCTTGTTTGCCATCGTATGAGTAATAACCAACTGGTAGTGGATATGCAAATGGAGATGCCCCAAAATTGAATGTCGCTGTCTTGCTAGTTGCAGTACCAAAGAAAATGAATGGGTATACTTCTCCCAAAATTTTTATGTCGGTGTGACTTACACCTAAGCTTACATTGTTCTTTCGAAACTCTAAGAACCCATTATCAAGATCAACTAAAACTCCCACTGTATCTCCAATAACAAAAACTGAGGTATAAGCAAGTCCTTCTGGGTATTTAAACCCATTAGAACCATACATAGATCTTTGATTCGTATTAGTAAGAATATTTGCTGTCATAGATAGGGTTTTATTTGCTATACCTATTCCCAAATTTATAGCTCCAGCGTCAAATTTTACTTCAAAATAACATTTTCTTGAATTTGATCTACCATGCGTTGCTCTAACAGATGTGGCAGAGACAGTATTAACAACTGTTAGATTCCCATTACTTAAAATGTTTCCAGAACCCATGTCGCTAGGATTTAATGTTACATCGAAAACATCTACCATTTATCCATCTCCTTTCAAAACAAATAGAACACACCTTATAGATGTGTTCCTCATAAATTTAGCCAAGTGTAATTTTATCTACTCGGCGTTTTGACATATCAATTGTGTGCTCGCAGGATTTACCTGAACCTAGAGTTGCACTAGCACTCTTCAAAAATTTAGATCCGCTCAGATTTGCATTGAGTAGAAGTTTGTCGTTAACACCATATTTTAAAAAAGTATTTTCAGTACTATTGTCGATTCCAACTTCTTTAAATCTCCTTTCATTAAACGAAAGTTCGTGAAGAATAAGAGAAGTGTTACCATTATTAGCTGTTATGTTTAATCTATAATGATCGTAACCTTCAAGCCTATTAATCTTAAAAACTCTTTTCTCTGTAGCGCCCCAAGTCTGATTAATCTGTGTATCTATTACTGTCCAATTGACTCCATCACTAGATCCCTCAAAAGTCCAATCTTTAGGAGTTGCAGTTACACTGACATTTGAAGCGAACCCTACAACATATTGTCCAAGAAACACCTTTCTCTTTAACTTCACAGCCAGTGCTCCTGTCTTTACGCTTGCTGATGACCAAAATGTTGAACTATCACCATCAAATGCTTTCCAAGCATCGTTGTTCGTTGTATTCGCAACACTGCTTGCGCTTATCTCTGCATATTCCGTTATATTTCCAGTTAGTGGAGGAAGGTAATTCTCTGTAGCAATTTCTGATAATATGGAATAATACTTATCATCACCTGATGAAAGTAAGATTTTATTTTTTATTAGTGGTGGAACTAGACATGTTTGAATTGTGTTTAATTGAGTAGTGGGATTAATTGTAGGTTGAATCAGAACTTTATTGTTTTCATCTATTAGCTCTAACATAAACGGCTTATCTATTCCTCTATTAGCACCTATTGTTGATGTATCAGGACGAGGTACAAATTCAATCTTATAAATCTTATCTAGCGGAACTTTAAACTCAACAGTTATTGTATATGTAGCATTTGCACTGTCTGTAAGCCAATAACAAAGATCTGTATAAACTCCTGTTTGTTTTTTGTTGGTGTCAACAAGGTATGGTAGATAATAAGCGTTAGTTGAAGGGTAACCAGCATCAGATGTAGCTAAGAAATTTTGTGTTTCTCCACTAGTTGGACTAGCAGAGACTTGACTTCCTGAATTTACCATATCAACTTCACTCTTATAAAATCTTACTCCACCAAATGCTGTATACGCAAAACTCGATTTTTGTATTACGAATCTAACTTTTTTTATCGCCATATAAGCACAACTCCTTTCTAAGTGAAATTATTATTTTACAGACAAAAAGAAGTAGAGCATTAAACTCTACTTCACACTTACATTAATTATTTCAAAATACTTTTTCAGATCGATTCTTCCTTTGAACATCTTGCCTGATCCTAGCGATCCATTGGCAGACATACTCGCAATGAAACCTTCGTTTTTTCTATCTAAAACAGATAGATCATCCATTCCGTCATTAATAAAAGTGTCTTCTGAAGGTAAAGTTGCCGAAATTGTATTCCACTCTAAAGTTCCAGTGTCAAACCTTTTATACGCTCCATCATGTTTAACGAAGGATTTAAACATTGGCAAAGTTTCTAGTTCTACTAATGGTCTGAAACCATGCGAAACATTATTAGAAATTGTATAAGTCAGAGTGTCGTTCTTAGAGTTACCTCTTAAAGTCCTATTACTGGAATTGTAAGTATTTGTAGTGCTTGTCCAAGTGTATACACCACTCCAATTCCACACGTTATTGTCACCAACAATGATTTTTCCATTCAGTGTAGAGTTAACAATATATTTATCCCATTCATTATCCTTATCCGTTGCTTTGATCCCGCCTGTGAGTAATCGATAAATTAAGGTATAATTCTTCACTCCTAAATCCTTTTGAACACCAAACACAAGACCATTGCTATTTAATGCATCCCATGATATTGAAGATTGAATGTTCCTGTCTGCAATTAAAATTTTCTTGCCATTATATTCATCAGCAACAATTAAATAGAAGTCTCCATTAGGTACACTTGGAACAGATGATGTTGATATGAATTCAGATGTTTGTTTTCCTATATTTTTAAACTCTCCTGCCGCACCAGAAGTGTTCGCAACATAATTACATCTGATACGTGTGCCAATCTCAAGTTCATCAATACTTGTTACTTCCTCTGGATGAAATAATCTACCATCAAGGTCAATATCAATTGCATCAAGTGAAAATGTTCCACTCAAACTAGTTGTTGATAGCTTCACTTTATGTAAAGCTTTCTCCAAACCTGACACTTCAAAGACCAATATTTGATATTTATTTGCTGGATTGTTGGGATTCCATGTAGAGACTTTTCCATCAATCTCTATGGTCACGTTATCCACTCTATTAGTCCAATACAGATCAATGATCCTCAATTTTGTCCCATAAAAATTAAATTTAATGCTATTTGATGATGCTCCATTAAGTGGAATATAGTGGGCTGTTCCTGCATAAGTATTAGAATCACCTGTAGCTGAAATCCAACCCACTCCTTCGTATTTAATAGCTGAATTACTATTGTCATACCTCTTCCAACCTGGTTCTGGTGCAAATAAACGTTGTCCCACCTGAGCCACCATATAGCCTGTGTCATCAATATCTACAGCATCTATATCCAATCTCCAATCTCCGTTCGTTCCGTTGATAAGATTAACTTCATGGATACCTAAAGACAGATTAGTTTTTTCGTAAGTTAGCCGCTGTCTTTCGTCTGCTGTTGTTGGCATTCTTGGATTAAACTTCTCAGTTACTCCATCAATGACGACTGAAATATCATCTGCAAAAGTCGGACCTATACTTGATATTAGTCTCATCTTGGTTCCGTAAAATTTAAACCTAATTTCGTTACCGCCCATTCCTCTTGCAGAATAGTGGTGGGTTGCATTGTAGAGAGTTGGCGTTCCTGATTGAGCTTGAAATATCCAATTCTCTCCCAGATATATAAAGGAATCATGTGTATCATCATATCGTCTCCATCCTGTATCAGGCGATGTCAATGGTTGTCCAACCACCGTCACAAGGTTTCCTGTTGAGTCAATATCAATAAAATCAAGAGCAAATGTGCTGTTACTTCCACTTACTACACTCTTATCTAAGTTCTTTATAACAACAGAATGCTCTTTATCCTCAAAATCTGTTTTTATGAATCCAACTGTACTACCAGCAATTGCGCTTTTACGACCAGTCACGTAATCACCTAATTTAACACCATCTACCTCAACTGAGAATCCAGAGTGTTCATTGGTATTCCAATACAAAACGCCAATAATTAACTTTGTTCCAGTGAACTTAAATGAAATAGTGTCTGCTGTGTTTCCCATACCAGAGTCAATATATGATAGTGTTCCTGCATAAGTTCCATACGTAGTGTATGCTTGCCTTAGTGCATTAGGGGAGCTGAACTTAATTCTTGAATCCCTTTCGTCATACCTTTTCCATCCTGCTTCAGGAGCTGTCAATGGTTGTCCTATTACTGCCATTCATTACACCTCCTTATATTCAAATACTGGGCGAAACCCAATATAATTCTGCGACGAAGCACTTCCTGTAAAAGCAACACCTCTATTATCGTCGCGCTGTTCATATCCTCGTACTATTCTGCTTGAAGAGGGTGCAGATAAGACTGTTCCTTTATTCGTAGTCCATGAGCCGAGAACAGGTGTTTCCTTTGCCCAACAAAACATGTTATGGTGATGCCAAACATTATCAACATTGGGTCTAGCCTTGCCACCCAAGTTGGACTTCATAATATATTTGTCATATTCATTATTACTTGGAAATGCCCCCAATCCTAAGTCCTTCATACTCAGTTTGCCATCTTTGTCTGCATATCCTACTCCACCAGATATACTACGGACAATTCCTGAGACACCACCAAAGGTTTTAGGCAAACCTTCAATAATCTTATTTGCATTCATTGAATCCCAAGTGACAGTATGATGTCTAATGCGATCAGAGATTAAAAGACCTTTGTCTACTTTAATAGCGTACCAGTAGTAGTTGTTTAAACTTGTAGTACCAACCAACCCATTTACAGGTATTTCGTTTATTCCTAGAGTGCCATCTATAAATTGCTCTCCAGAAGAATCATATCTCCATACAATATAGTCGCCAATCTCCATATCACTTATATTTGATCTCAATACGCCTGTAGTCGCTGGAACTGCCATAAAATCACCCCTTACTCACTCTGATTCCATCTACTTTTTGAAATTTCGTATTTTCAACCTTCTGACGTAGCACTATCCCTGCTGGAGTGTCCGATGCTCGTTCCATGTTCAATTGATATATTTTCTTTAAGCCTAGAGAACCCGAGTCACTTTCGACAAAGGAATTGTTGTATTTCCCATTCTCCTTAAATTCGTCTATGTAGAAATTCGAATATTCTTTCTCAGCAACAATCTCAATTTTCACCTTCATATACTTTGCAGGAGCTTTAGTAGCAGTCACATCTGCTAAAATTTCCTCATACGCCCCCCACTCAAAGCCATCCTCAGATGTACTCCAATAGATCTTGTATGATGCTCCCCCTACTACATCTACGCTTGCAGCCACACCTTTAAATGAAGCAATCTTATCCTGAATCCGAATGGGAGTGGACTCCCAAGACCCATTAGCTGGATAGATTGAATTCCCGTCCGCATCCTGGCTCAACTCTCTTAATTTCAACTTCTGAGCCTGATATATCGTATCTTTGAAAACACCTATAGATAGATCTATATCCAGTGCAATTTCTTGAATCGCCATACTTTCACCACCTATCTCATCTCAAAATCCAACTCAACGAATGTCCCAGTTTATGATTCCTGCATGATTTGCCTTCAGAGGGGCTACGATTTGATCTATGACAAAGCCATTTTTACGAATAACGAGTTGCCCAGGCAAGTCCAGGTTAGAAGAAATTTTTATTTGAAAGAATACGGATTCCTTTAGAGGCAGGGAACATACGCATTGAAAATTAATTTGTGCATCATTCAGGTTCATTGTTTTTTTGTAACCAAAGTTAAAACATTCAATCGTATTTCTGAAAGCCCCTGAATTCCCTTGCCCTGAAAATCCAGCCATATTCGCTTCTGAGGATCCATTTTTGAATTGGATGATGTCATTGTATACAAACGTTCTCCCGGTTAAAGGGTACTCCTGCTCATCACATTCATAAGATATGGAGTAACGATCAGCATTAATGTGGAAGACCCCATTGGCAACATTGTAATAAACTTGGGATCCTTGACCTATCAATCCGAATAACACCAACTTCTCTTTGTTGATGTCATAAAAGCGGTGTGCATGTTGTGTCTTAAGATCATACTCACTCAGATATGTTCCATCATAATAATCGGCAATCCATATATAAGCTTGAGATACAGGTGAACGAGAGTACTGTTTCTGACCTAAAATCACAGTTTTTCCTCCTCATAGATAAATAAAAAGACAGGCTACAATAGCCTGTCTGCATCATTAACTTTTCTTAAACGTAACGATAGGAGATACGTTTCTTGAACTCTTGTTTACCACTACGAGCATTCAAGGGTACTTCACATTGAATAGACAGCGTTACATAGTTACCTGCGGCGTCTTCTTGATCTCCATTATTATTAACTCCCAATATCTCTTTTGCACCCGGTACTAGCGGTGTTGCATAAGGTGTTCCAGTATGATCCACCGTAGTTTTGCCCGTAGTTCCAATAGGCTTCGAAAAGTCCTTGCCTACACGAGAGCTCTCTTCATCCAAATCGTTCTCCCCAAGTGAGTCCACTTGCACATGAAACCAGTTGTTTTTAACAGCTTCAATATCGTATTTAACCGTATCACCAGTGCCCCCGTCCATATCCCGCGTTGTAAAAGTGCAATCCTCCATTTTTGACACATCCGTCGCACCACCTTTGTTGTTCCACACATTAAAAATACGAATTTCACTTTTGGTATCTGCATCAATAACACCATAATCAAACGGTGCTACAATCTCCTTACTATGTGTTGCGTCCATCCATGTAATAATTGGTTGTGTCATTATAATCCATCTCCTTTTTTATGTTCTGATCGTTAATTGAATCGTAAGATGTTGAGTGTTTGAACCGGCTTCGATGATGTTGATTCTGAAGATATCTCCAGCCTCCACTTTTCTCACCTCAAATGTAGCCTCACCATCATCTTGATGTTGAAATGCTTCAAATTTCAGTGGACTCCCCATCACATCCTGCCAGTGAATGAGATCCTTGGATCGTTCAATTCTTATTTCAGTCGCGGTATCTCCAGAAACTCCACAGTAGCCCTTTACATGTAAAATCTCGCCATCGAATGGAAAGGGGGCTAAAATCCCCAGTACTTCCGGGTACACCCGTGATTCTTTGCAAAAGACTATAACCCGATCCTGTACTTCCAACGGAATCTCATTTAATTTCAGGTGTTCAGCTGTACTCATGAGCCCATCCATATCGGAATTAACCACCTGAAGGTTTTGACCAAATACATCAATCTCTACCCATGTCTGTCCATCAAAACGATATCTTTTACCATCCTTATACGTCTGCACCGTCCAGCCTATTTCAGGAGAAGGGTATTGCATACTTAACTCCTCAAAATCAGCAACCGGACTCTGGTACACAAGTCGAGTCGTCTGATAAGCCTCTTTTGCTTTTCCGGCAGCCTGTAAGGCTTCGCCAGCAGCCTCCAGTGCCCGCTTGATAGCGAGTTCAGTTTCGCCAGGATCTCCTGGCTGCCCCGGACCGCTATGTTTCACCGCTTCTCTAATTAAAGACTCTACATGTGCTAAAGTTATCCCATTTGACATAATTCACCTACCTAAGCGTTATGTAGCGTATTTTCTTTATAAGACGGCTTCCAAGTTGATACCTCCCCCTTAACTAGGAAACCTGTCCCTGGCTTATCATTAAAGAAATTCTTGAACAACCATGCACAGCATTGCTGTGTCTGGCTTTAGAGAGGTTTTCTAATGAGACTAATGCCAGCTTTTTTGCACTCCTTGCAGTATTTCATTCGATTCGATTTTGCCAGCATTCGTTTTCCGCATACGGTACAATTTTTGATGTTTTCTCCTTTCCAGCGAGAATACTCCAACACAAAGTCATCGAAGCGAACTAACTGGAAGGCAACCTCACCATGCTCCGCAGCGAACAAAACCTGTACGTTAGTTGAATCGACACGTTGACTTTCTTTGAGATACCCTAACTGAATAAGTTTGTGCACCAATAACCCCTGATCTTTTTTGCTTACGGCCATTTGACTATCACCGTAGATTTCTTTCCATTCATGATTAATCCAGTACGTATCATTTTCATTGATTCGATTATTAATCTTGCTGTAGACCAGTAAAACAAAGGCCAATTTCTCGAGTCGTTTACTTTTAAGTTGTTTGATCTTTTGAAGTTCTTCGTGCGTTACAGGTACATGATCAATCTCGATTAGCGTGCTCTTGCTTGCCTCCTCCCTTATCTTGATATACTTCTGAGACTGCTTAATGATACGATTGAGAAATGTATCCCACTGGACAGCATTGTAGTCTGGATAATACTTGGTCATAAACTGATTTAACAACGCATATGCATCTTCGGCGTTCTTCCCTTGTTGAAGCCCGTATTTAGCTAAACAAATCAACGTTTTGGTTGGCTTCTTATCCATTTTCCCATGTGCAATTGCTTGCTCGGCATGATGACGTTCATTCAGAATGATTTTCAAGGGCGCTACTCCTTCACATGCATTTGGGTCATTTTAAAGGTTTTTCCCGCGTACTCAATATCGCCGTCCCGGTCTCTAACCGGATAATGAATGATGTGATCATTGCTAACCAATAGATTGCGAATAATCTGATCTCCTGACACATCCCATACAAATTGCTTTGATTTCTCCGCATTTCGATAACACATGTCCACAATCATATTGCACAGATCTTCTTCGTTATTACAGATCTCCAGCGCCTGCTCCTTAAAGCGTGAAACAAACAACTGCCATCGGGCAGATCTTTCTTCCTTTTTCACCTTACTCTTGCGCAAGTTAGTCATATAGCTACGTAGCTCTTCGTTATGCATCTGATATAAACGTTGAATCTCTTTATAACGAGCTTGTGAGTATTTTTTGGTACTCATCAATATCGTATGATCAAACGAACTTGCGGTCTGTTTTAACTTTAACTTGTTGAACTCGTCTTCCACTTGATGACATAACCGGTTCATCACAGATGGTGCTGTGGATACAGGCATTCTCTGTTCATACTGTGCCAGGAACTGTTCCTGATCCGGAGATAGCTCCTTATTCGAATACAACTCATCCACAGTCATGCCAAATAACTGCAAGCACTTCTGACTCGTTTTTTCTACATAGGTGGTATATTCTTTTTTCTGTTCCGGGTCATTGTATATGAAAAAATAAGGTTTCTTGTGTGCTACCATTTTCAAGGCAGACTCGTCGGTTACCGCAGCGCGAATATCATACCAGTGCTTCGGCATTTTTTTACATTCAATACCTTTAGCCTGATCAATGGCATTTTGTTGATAATGCTGACCACATTGAATTCGGTACATCATTTCCTGATATCCTGCACTATGCTCCTCATAATTGGCTAATACATCAAACATCGACGTGATTTTGTTCGTTGTAAAACCGATCAGATCACCAAAGCTGTCTTTGTTAGCCTGAATCAGATCCTTCTCATCCGGAATTTTTTGGGCTGAGGTTTTCTGTACACATACAATCGCATCAAGCTCCTGAATTGCCCCAAGAATTGTGTCGTTGTCTGTAGTTAAGACCTGATCACTATCCATATCTGCACCATTTAAGGAATGCGTCGTCGTATCCCATGAATTTAAGATCGTGACCGTGTTCATATAGCGATACCAATGCTGCATCTCATCTGTATTTTGAAAACGAAGCACCTTGATATTGTTATGACAAGTCATCGGAGCTCTGAAGCAAGCTACGCGGTCCACATGGTGTTCATTCCAATATCTGGAGTAGAACTCACCCGAGCTCAGCAATCCTGTTAAAGGCAAGCCAAAAATGCTCTGACACAATGTATAGGGATCGCCAGATATAATGCTGAAATTGCCTTTCACTCTTAGAACTCCGATCTTGGCTTCATTCATTCGCTTACGTAATAAGGTATGAATTTTGTTGCGCACAAAAGGATCATCTATAAGTCGCGGGTCTACCATCAGCCCTTTAATATAATCATCTGGACTATTTCTATAATCGTTCTCATGGATGTGAATTCCTTTGAGAAATAACAGTGCCTTGCGATAGTCTTCACCTAGCACATTTTTAATCGAGTCTAACGTAGGCCGAATAAGTTCACCAATCTCATTATCATCCAATTGGAGCGACTGAATAAACTGGTAGTTTAAATGACGCTCGTCCTCGAGCTCTTCAGGTGTAACCTTCGTTACGCTAAACGTGTAGCCATAATAACCGCAACATAACAGGTAATCGTCGATACTGTTGTATGAGCTCCATAGTTTGAGCATAGACGTTGTGATGATCAGGTCTATCTCTCGAATATCCACAGGATTACCCCAGGCATCGTCCACCATATAATTACCTGCAACTCGATCAGCAAATTCGTGATAATCAAATGTAAAGACCATCCCTTTACAGAAGCTATTGCGAATACAAAATCCACTCGGGATATATTTATGTCCCAGCTCGATTGCCCATCGTTCACTAAGTGCAGGAGAGATAAGACCGAACCCATCACTCATGTTCATCTGAATAGGCTCATTTTTCCTACTCTCTATGCGAGGGTATTCTGTCTCGGTATCATCAATCTGAATTATGTCTGCGCCAAATTCAGTTATACAATCATGAACAACCAATACCCGCTCGGGATGTGACACAGGCGTGCTTGTACTGCAAGCCAAGGCCTTATATGCCTCCAGTTTGGCAGGAACCAGTTCTTTATTGGGATCTCTGCCGTTATTCAATCTTTTCTCCAACAGCGAATGAATATCCTTACTCACATAGATGACCGTCGAACTTTTGGCTCCACCTGTCGTAGCCAATAACCGCTTGTATTTCTTGCCGTTGATGGAGAAAGCTTTCGATGAATTCAGCCGATCATAGTCTTTATTATTTTCAATGACCACCAGCAAGTAATCATCGGCAAATTTCAGGTTTTTCAGTTCTTCATGCAATTTCTTCGTTGTTCTTTTATGTTCAGCATTGGTTTTCAAGGCTTTTAATCGCTCTATTTCCAGCTTGATTCTAGCCAGATCTTGTTCCCTCTCTTTGTAGCCTCGAATACGATCGATAAAACGAAACACCTGATGGTTTCCAATAGATGCCACTTCTCCATTTACTGTCGCTTCTTGATAAGTAAGATGCAGATCATAATCCGCTTTTCTAATTCTGGAAGATGTAATTTTATAAACGTATCTCAATCGATCCTGATATGCATTGCCCATTCCCGATTCCCCCTGTTGCTTCCTGTCCTGATTAAATAAATTATAGAGTAGACCCGCACGACTGGCGCAGGCAAACAGGACGATCAGGGGATGAAAAAAGAAGAATATTTGTTCTATTCTGGGGAGAAATTAAGGGGCACTCCGGGACTAGATACATCTCGAATCGGCATATTTCTGCGTCTCTAGCACTATGATAATTTCCTTTTTAATGATATAGTGAATTGAAGCGTTTTTTTGAGCTGACATAATTTTTAACGGGGCTGGGATGAATGAAAGAAACCTTATCCAATCAAGAGGACATCGGCTTTTTATTTAATGTCGATATACTTATTAAGAGCCGCTCAAATGCATTGGCACTGCAGTCCCTGTTGGAGTTCATAAACAATGAAGAACAAATTGCGGACTTTCGGATTCAATCCGGCATAGAGCTAGGCAAAATTATTGAAGCGACACTCCAGTCCAAGAAGGACTCTTTCGTCACACTTCACAACGAACGCAAAAAAGCCAACGCAGCACAGAAGGCGTCCACTGCAGCTCAGACACCTGCCTCACCTGCTCCAGTCAAAACACAGAATCTACAAGAACAACCGGTTAGTGAGAAAAAGCCTGCCACCCAAACATCTAATGTATCCGATGGAAACTCGTTTGACGCGTGGATTGACACACTCATCAAGGAGAATAAACTCACCCGTATTGTTGTCAATAACAAGAACGGTAAACATCAGAGCATTCCTTGCCGTATTCTGAATTTTGATCGTGATACCAGTATTGTGAGCATCTACCATGTCGATGAAAAACAGGTGTATACGTTCCGAACCAATGAAATCGATGAGTTTCTGTAACTAACTTCATCGGATTAAAACAAAAAGCAACTTGCGTTAGAATGACGGTACATTCTAACGCAAGTTGCTTTTTTAGTTCTATGTTTCATGTAGGATTGAACCCTCCGAGATTTGTTTGGACCGATCAGGAGCGATCCTTACCTCGCTGCCATACATCTAATGTCAATAACAACCATCCGGCAATGAAGGCTACCCCGCCAATCGGTGTGATGGCACCCAGAATCTTAATGCCAGAAATACTAAGCACATACAAGCTGCCTGAGAACACAATAATTCCGATAAACAACAGACGCGCTGCCCACTTCAGTTTTGTCGATGCTCCAAGTTGACCAGCCGTCAAACCAATAATGAGCAAGGCCAATGCATGAATCATGTGATATTGCACACCTGTCTCATATGTAGCTATGGCCGCCGGCCCAATCGTATCCTTGAGCATGTGAGCACCAAACGCACCAATCGCCACCGATAGCATGGTCATTACAGCTCCAAGCATCATCCATCTACGTTGCATATAAGTTCTCTCCCTTAATTCAACTACACTTCACTCCTATTATTGTAGCGAATCCACTCCTCCTTTACCAGTCGGGACAGAGCTTCAAAGATCATATGTCTGTTTATACTTAACAATCCTATCCCTGCCCTATAAATTGTAGGAAACCAGCGTAAATCCTTGATTTTTATCGATAATTATGGAAAAGTAACAGGTATGTAATCGTTGTATTTTAAGTGCAAGTTCAAAAAGATTGGTTTTCAGTACCGAGAAGATGGGATGAAGCTAGAAATGGAGTAGCGGAGCGTAGGGAAAACTACGTGAGCAACGGACATTTCGGGTGAATCCCATATTCGATGATGATGATGCCGTTAGGCATCTTTCGTAATCAAAAGCGGACTTTTTGAACAACCTCTAAAAGGAGAATCATTACTCATCGATTAGGTTGATAACACTCAGTACGATGATTAAGGGAGGCAAGTCAACATTATGGATAATCGCGATTCCTATAATTCAGGTTATAACAACACGGATCAGAATCCTGGCCATGCAGATCCATACAATAACAATGGGTATGAAGCATACCCGCCAGATCATGAGAGGCAACCAATGGCACCACTGAAACATTCCGGACCTGGGATCGCCAGCTTTGTCATTGGGTTGGTTGCAATCTTGGGTTATATTCTGATATTCTTTATTGCCACCATGGCTGTAAACGAATCCATCGGAGTTCTCACCCCGTTGCAGACAGAAGAGATCGCCTTGCATCCAGCAGTGGTTCTGGCTTCATTAGCCATCCTGGTCTGCCTGATTCTCAATCTGGCCGGAGGCATCGTCGGAATTATTGGTCTTGTCCTCAAGAATCGAAAGAAAGTTTTTGCCATTATCGGAACCATATTAAATGGGATCATGATTCTGTTATTCGTTGGACTTATCTTGGTAGGCATGACGCTGATGTAACGCTTTGCATCAGCGTCATGTTTCCTTATAATTAAAATGAATGGGTTTACACATAAGGATAATCTATATTTTTTGCCAAAATTATTGTTTTCAAAGGAGATTGACATGTCACGAATCAAAATTTTTGCGGACAGCACAAGTGATCTGGCTCCAGAATGGATCCAGCAGCACGATATCGGTATCATCCCTTTATATGTCGTGTTCGGTGAAGAATCACTGAAAGACGGTGCTGAGATTAAGCCTGAACAGCTATATGAACGTGTTAGCCAAGATGGGCGTCTTCCCAAAACAGCTGCACCTTCCCCCGCTGATTTCATAACGGCATTTCAACCTTACATAGATCAAGGGGATGAGATTTTATATATCAGCTTATCTTCTGAACTTTCCTCTACCTATCAAAATGCACGACTAGCGAGTTCCGAGTTCCCGGAAGGTCGAATATCGGTCATTGACTCACAGAATCTCTCATCAGGAATTGCACTGATGGTGATGAAAGCTGTTCATGCTGCTGATAAAGGACAAAACCTGACTCAGATTACACACCTGATTGAGGCGATGAAATCAAATGTACGCACGGAGTTTGTTATCGATACACTAGAGTATCTGCATAAAGGCGGACGCTGTTCGGGCATGCAGAACCTGATTGGAAGCCTGTTGAAGATTCGTCCTGTCATCCGGGTAACAGATGGCAAGATGGCACCTGCCTATAAAGTGCGCGGCAAACGGGAGAAAGCTCTGGAACAAATGTTGAATAATACGCTCAGCCAGAAGGATCAGATCGATCCAGACCTGCTGATTGTTGTGCACACCATGGCTGAAGAGGATGCGCTTGACTTGCAGAAGTCTCTGCAGGAACAAACGGGTGCCCGTGTGGAACTGACCACTGCTGGTTGTGTAGTATGCAGTCACTGCGGCCCGAAAACGATTGGAATCATCTATAATACTGTTTTATAGTATTACACGTTACATCGTATCGTATTACCCAATCCAATCCTTTCTTCTGGATCTGTATATGGTACATCCAATACTTGGACTGGCATACCGTTATAAACTAAAAAGGGCATTCCGAGCTTAATCGCTCAGGATGCCCTTTAATATTTTTGCTAAACTTTTGAATGACCTACACTTGGTCCATTGCTCATTATGATAATGGATCAATAACTTTTGGTCCGCAGATCATCCAGACTTTTGAATGCATATCCTTGCTTGCGGGCCTCATCAATAATGGAACCCAGAGCCTCCGTGTTATCTTTGGATACTGAATGAAGCAAAATGACAGCGCCCGGATGGAGTTGTTTCAACACCTGTTGATGAGCATATTGTGCGCCACGCTGCACATTGGTATCCCAATCTTTATAAGCAACAGACCAGAACACATTCACATACCCTTGGGCATGACTCTCTGCAAGCGTACGATTGTTAAAAATTCCTCTCGGTGGCCGTAAAAAGGTCGCTTGTTGACCGGTCAGCCGATTGACCTCCGTCTTGACCTTCTCAAGTTCCTCTCTAAGCTTTTCATTGGAGATGCGGGTCATATCCGGATGACTCCATGAATGATTACCGACAATATGACCTTCAGCCGCCATACGTTTGACCAACTCAGGCTGATCTTTCAGATAATGACCTGTCACAAAGAAAGCCGCCGGCACCTTCTTGGTACGCAAAACATCCAGTATGGCAGGTGTGAATCCATTCTCATACCCGTTATCAAACGTGAGATACAATTCCTTCTGTTTTGTATCCCCCAGGAAAATGGCATCGTTATGTTGTAAGATTGATTTGAAGCCTTCCTGATCAATGGAGGGCAGTTGACCGTTTTGACTTTTTTTGAAGCCAAAGTGATACGCTCCGGTAACCGGTGATGCTTCAGTCTGTGCCGGTACCATACTGATGGATAACAGTCCCAACAGTATATATAGAACCATTCGCTTCATTCTATCCGCTCCTGTTCCTGAAAAATTCGGTTAGTCGTTTGCACACACGAACACCTTCAGGTAATATGCCACAGGAACGGCTAATGTATGTAAATCATTAACGATCGAAACGTTTATTTTCAGGTTGTGGCGGAGATTGATGGAACAATTCAAGTAAGGTCTGAGGTTTGCCACTGGAAGCAAGCCATTCCCTCACGGTCTGTATGGCACGGGTCTGTCCATCTCCCCGATCACGCCATGTAAGCAACTCGATAACTTTGATAATCAAGGCCGACATATTGTGATTATCCAGTTCGGACCGCTCTGCCCTCAGCTTGTGATACAAAGCCTCCTGCTCCCAATCCAGTAGAATCTCATCACCGATGGTTGGCTTCAAAAGTGTATACGCTCTGTCACAACCTTTACAACGAACCGTGCTGACCTGTTCATCTATAAATTCCGCTCGGATATCCTGCTCGCAATCCGGGCATTTGAACCCAACTTGTATGTTTTGAATGTTTTTGTTCATGACATTGTTCCTCCTGCTATGTGAGCATTTTGCATCATTCGATTCAAAATACTCCTTGGATATATGCATAATGCTTATGTATGTACTACATCTATACCCGATATTTTGTCGATTCACGCTTATTTTGAAGAAATCTGTAAGGTGCTATAATCTTGTAAATATGTTAAAATATTATACATATCATGGTAGGGAAAAGGCGGGATACTCATGTCGAAGGAAGAGCGCAACATAACCTGGCAATCATCCAGCATCAACAGGCAAGACCGGGAGAAGCATAATGGGCACCATAGTCGTGCCATATGGTTTACCGGGTTATCAGGTGCAGGAAAGTCATCCCTTGCATTTGCCCTGGAGCAGTATCTCTACGATCAAGGCGTACGCTGTTATGTTCTGGACGGGGATAATGTACGTCATGGACTGAACCGTGATCTCGGTTTTACAGCAGGGGATCGTCAAGAAAATCTGCGGCGAATTGGTGAAGTATCAAAGTTAATGGTAGACGCCGGGTTGTTTGTACTTTCGGCTTTTATCTCTCCTCATGAACAGGATCGGGAGATGGTTAGACAGTTATTTGAACCAGATGATTTCATTGAAATCTATGTGCGCTGTTCAATTCAAGAATGTGAGCGTCGTGATCCCAAGGGTCTATACAAAAAAGCACGCAATGGTGACATCCCGCATTTCACAGGCATTTCCGCCCCCTATGATGTACCCAAATCTCCTTCATTTATCATCGATACAGAGCAATGGTCCATTGAGGAAGCCGTGCAAGAGATCGTACAGCATTTGGAGCAGATCGGTGCTCTTCAACTGCCGCTTCCTACGAAAACAGCCCTCGTTCATTAATTCTTGCTCATTATACTAACTACTTACATGAAAGGCGCACCAATCGTGGCGCGCCTCTTTACGTGAACCCATTGCTGGTTATACCATAGATAAATGAATAAAGAGAAAAAGATACACACTCTATCATCACGTTTGAATGTCTTCTGATGTCCACTCACTCACTTACTGCCCCACAACACCCGCTTGCATGTTCAAAAGTTTGCTGAACGTCCCTACCGGATCAGTAGATAACTGCTGGTACCCGCCCTCTTGAATCACCCGACCTTCATCAAGTACAATTACACGATCTGCCGTCCGAATCGTGGACAATCGGTGTGCAATCACGATAATGGTCACATGTCCTTTTAACCGTTCCAGCGCCTCATGAATGTACTGTTCATTCTCACTGTCCAGCGCACTCGTTGCTTCATCCAGTACCAATACAGAAGGATTACGCAGCATAGCCCGGGCAAGCACCAATCGCTGACGTTCACCCCCGGATAGACGAATACCCCGATCACCAATAATCGTATCCAGACCCTGAGGCAACTTCCGTACAAATGCTGCAGAGGAGGAAAATTGCAAAGCCTGCCACATCTGTTCTTCACTTGCATTTGGATCAACCAGACGCAGATTCTCACGAATACTTGTGTGAAACAGGAATGGATCTTGGGAGACATATCCGATTGAACTTCGCCAGCTCAATAATCGTTCTTCTGACAGAGGAACACCGTCAATCAAAATACGACCAGTTTCAGGCCTCACAAGGCCCATAATCAGATCTATCAGCGTGCTTTTGCCTGCTCCGGATTTCCCCACAATTGCGGTCATACCCCTTGCTGGAATCGAAGCTTGCACATTTCTCAATGAGTAAGCATCACTTCCCTCATAGCGATAGCAGACATCCTCACAGGTGATAGATCCCTTCAGTTCCATAGGTTGAATCCCATCAGTTCCAACGTCTCCTGCCGAAGCAATCTCTTCACTAATCTCACGACTCTTCGCCGTCTGCGCTTGTAATTCTCTGACTACCCGAAATGCAGGCAGCATGGAGCTGATGTACTCCAGATTGGACTGAATTGCCGTAAACCTTGGCCATAAGCGGGAAAAGATTAGGATGATGAGCAGCAGACTTGCGGGTGGCACCGTCATTACACGGAGAGAAAGATAGATGAATGCCGCAATAATGATTGCCGCGGACATCCGGTGAATCAGCTGTGTTCCACTGTTCAATTGGCTAAACTGAATGACATTGCGTTCTATCTGTCTGCACATGCGCTCAAACCAGTTCATGTGTGAGCGCTCAAGCATGTTACTCTTAATATCCTTAATGCCGTTGAAATGCTCGGTAATGCCGTTATAATAACTTTGCGAGAATTCAGAGGTCTGATCCCCGATCTGCTTGGCCCGCTTGACGAATTTTCTCAAGACAAAAAATAATAACAATCCACAGACCAGCACAAGTGCCGTCAGCTTGGCGGATAACCAGAAAGCAAGTCCGATCTGAATGCCCGTAAAGATCAGAGAGGCTGCCATTTGCAGCATAATACTCGTTCCCTGGCTCACACGTGCAAGTTCAGTCGTTAATATATGGTTAAAATCGGATTTTCGTTTTTGGAGAAAAAATGACCATTGCGCCATAATAATAGCACCATAGGTTTCCATGCGCAGCGTTCGTACAAATTGCTGTTGGATTCGAGTATTACGGATCGTCTGGAGACGCTGCATCCAGGCCTGTCCGGAGACAATCAACACAAAGGTGAACAATACGAGTAACAATTGGCTATTTTCAGAAAAACGATTCAACACGTCGCCAAGCCAGGGAATGTTTAAGCCTGTGGAGCCCATCTCAAATATGCCAATCAGACTCAGCATCGGAACAAGCATGTAGATACCGATCCCTTCCATGAGACTGATACAGATCATCCCTAGCAGATTCCAATATAAAATGGGCCCCGTGACATGATGCAACTTTCGCATGAAATACCTTAATTCCGAGATCATACTTTACCCCTTTCCGTCACCGTATACCTTTTAATTCGCCGCCAGAACCAGAGAAACGGACGTAACGGAAAGTACAGAAAAAACAAAGAACGCGGAAGCGGCAATTGATCCACATCCCATGTACTTGGATATAAACGTTCAATAAAGAAAAACCATTTCTGTTTTGTACTTCGAAGTTTAAACAAATACGATTGATAAGACTTCATATCAGCCGGACTTTCCAGCATGTCGTTCATGAACTTTGCGCCTTCGTTGGCTAATCGCTTGCCTGTACGGTCACTCAAGGACATCAAGGACCTGTACTCTACATCCAGCGGCGTATTCAGCAGCTCCGAGGCCAGATAAAGAGCCTGTGAACCAATGGATAAACGTCCCTCCGCTTTCAGACGTCTCTCTAATTTCTTCACATCAAGTGGCATGCTGCGGATCATCTGGTCGATATCCAGTAACCAGCGCAGTCTGAACCAGCCGTGTCGTGCACCATGGGTTACGAGATAAGCCCATAGGTCTTCTTGTTCAAGCATACGGACAGGTGTCTGTGTGTATGAACTGAACCGGCTTCGTTTCCACAGCAATTCAAAATCGGTTTCTTTGCCCGAATCCGGGTTCAGACGCCAATGGATCTCCACTTGAGTCCTTTTGACCGGATGGGTGTAACAGATATGATGTTCCCGCCATTTCCAGCTGCGCACCGTAGGTGCCCGCTCCCCTTCCTTGGATACATATCCGAGGGTAGCCAGAATGCCTTCAGCCGCTTCCACATCATCAAACGGAATCAGGATATCCAGGTCTTTGGAGGTTCGCATCGATACATCGCCATAGAGATCATGGGCGAGCGCTGGTCCCTTTAGTGTAATATTGCGGATACCGCGTTCACGAAAAGCTCCACACACCTGCTCCATTTCAGCTGTCAGATGTAACATGCGGAACGTATTGGCCGTATATTGTTGTCTCAGACTCTCCATAACATCTGCAGGAATGATTGCAGAGTTGAATTCTTTCATTTTCACATAAAGGACAGAGTATAAGCGGTGATGATAGACAAGCCGCAGAAAAAGCTGCCAATCGGTTCCTTGCAAACCCGCCTTGAGTTCTTCAGGGGATAGAGCCGTCAGATCACCTCTAATCATGCTCAAAATCAGCTTAAGCTCCTTCGGAAACCCTGATGAATAGAGTTCACTTTCATGTATCATAGACAATCTCCCCAGATCCCTTCTCCGGACACCGTTTGCCAAACACACCGACAACCGTATATTGGTCCATAGTATCAGCTCCGGTCACGATCAATTTACCACTTCGCAGCCAGGCATGAGCCATCATATGTCCTTGCTTATTCCGTGCAGTCCCCATGTATAACGTACTCTCTATCTTGCGTCGCTCAAGCATCTTCATCCCGGCAATCGCCATTACAAGGCAGCGGCTTTCCCATAACGTATATTTGCTGGCAAGCGAAATCGCTTTGGAAATATTCCGTATAGTGATGACCTCGCTGCGTTCGAGTCCTGTCATCGGTGTTTCTACCATAGGCGTACCCAGCCCTGGCGCGATTTTAGCGAATGGCATAGCCTTCTGTATGCGTGCCCAGCCAAGGAGGATATAGGCCTCCCATACCAGTCGACGCATCGACCGCGGGAGCGAGAGATAAGCCTTTATTTTTCGCAACATGACTCTACACTCCGCGAGTAACGTCGATTAAACCTTCACGGGACAGATGTTCCAGGAATTGTACTACCTGCTCACGACATACATCTGGCTCAATCTCATACTCCGCAGCAAGTACCTCAACAACTTCACCCAGCGTGCGTTCTTCTGCGATCAGATCCCAGATTCGTCCACCGGTACTCCCGAGATTATAGTATTTTCCAGAGCTAATGCTCATCATGACTTTCTCACTGCCCATATCACTGACCAGATTGCCTTCCTTCCGGGTTACCCGGTCTTCCACATTCATCGGCGTAGTCGCTGTCATTGTCCTGTATGCACTCCTTTACGTATATGATCTGTGATCCGATCCACCATCTCAAATGCTGTAAACTCAGCACCCGTTCTGACCAATCTGCCAATCTCCACACTTGCTGAAAGTCTTGAAGCCGTCTCAAACAACCATTGTGCCAGTCCCTGTCTTGCAACGAGTCCACCACGGAACGTATGCGAGCATAACAGATGCAGTCGTTCCAGCCCCGTCACTTCCACCAGTTGAACAGATGTATGGTTTGCCTCCGGTTGTGGAGCAAGTTCAAATATTCCACCTAGTGGTACGGCCATCTCATGAAAATAGTGCTGAACAGGTATCGCATACTTTGTAATCTCTGCGTGAACCGTTGCATAATCCTGTTCCTTCATGCCGAAGCCGTCCAGACTGGGCTGCCATAACTTCTGTTGCGGGTAACCAGGTGATACGATAGCTCTTCCTCCGGCATCCCAGGTCAGTGCAACAACATCATCGGTGAGAAGTGGATATCCGCGTGATGCCAGTGCGGCCGACAGTGTCGATTTGCCTGCTCCCGAATGTCCGACAAATGCGTAAGCCCAGCCATCAATAACCACTGCACTGCCATGCAATGGAAGAATGCCACGCTGCATCATAATGACCGCCATACAGGTGCCCAGGATGAATAATCTGACCTTTTTCTCATCCGCTCCTGGCTGAGGGGATACAACAATGCGCTTTCCTTGTTCCATTAGAAACAGACCTGTATCTTCGATTTTGAAAAAAAGACTGCCCTCTCGTGCCACAAAGTTGTCGTTGCCTACATCCCAACCCTCCCACAATAGGGTCAGATCTGAAGACTCGATGTGCACATCCACGACATCAAAATCAGTCTCTGCATCCTTGGGTGCGATCTGTAGTTCAGGCATTCGAATTTGACTCGACCAGCGCAGACCATACGCCACATAATGCAAAGGCAACAATGAACGACGCCTCCTTCGTAATAAAATGTAAAAAAAAGCCCTTATATTCATGTTGCTCAATATAAGGGCGGAGGCGAAAAGCTGGATTTGTTGCATTTCCGCCCTTTAAGTATGATGACACTTCATAAAACTAAACAACTTAGGAAGTTGGATCGTACAGATCCGCATCGTGAACCGTGATCCAGTCAATTTGTCTGTAGCCAGTACCGGCCATTGTTTGATTGACTTCCAACACTTCAAGAGCTGGTGCTTGCCATTCCTTTTTTTCCATTTGCATCGTATTCACCTCCTTTTCGCACTTCTAAGTATGATGGCATATGGTAAAGCTTTCTAACTAGTTCCGTAGAGATCCGCATCGTGAACCGTAACCCAGTCGATATGTTTGTAACCTGTGCCCGCCATTGTTTGGTTGACTTCCAATATTTCCAGTGCTGGTGCTTGCCATTCCTTTTTTTCCATTTGCATCGTATTCACCTCCTATCATGAGTCAATTGTAAGAAAAATCCGGGCCCACAGTTCACCGGGCTATATCAGAATTTCCGAATGAACCGATAGACGATCAGACTATGCATCATCAATCGCAGATCTGGATGCGAAGCAAGTTCAGGTCTTGGACTCGGGAAATTGGCCAGGGCAGACTTGATACGCTCCGTGTTTAATATGCCAGCGACCTTGCTGTCAGAACACAAAGCACGTAACTCGGCGGTAAAAGCATCCCAATTCGGAATGATGCGATGTAACCAATCTGCAGGCTGCACACCCCGTACCCGCTGATTCAGTCTGACCTTGTCAGGCAATTCCGGTGAAGTAGCCCGGCGAATCAATGAACGATCCGTCCCTTGTTTCACATATTGTTCAATCGGAACGGACAGACAGAACCGGATGACTCTGGCATCACTTGTCGGATCACGTTCCCAAGCGCGGTAACGCAGAGAACATTTCGTAGCTACAGCACCGTTTTTGTTGGCGATGGCCAGGTTATTAAATTTCTCGGCACGTACTTTGAGTGCATCAGCCTGGGCACCGCCCTGCAGAACAATAATGGATTTGAGTCTTTCCAGTACACCCGTTCTCTGCGCAAAGTCAGGATGGATCAATTGTACGGATGCGGCCTGGCTGGCTCCTTTGGACTGAGCCTTGAACCAATCCGGATATGCCTTTTTCCCGGTGATCTTGGCTATACGTGAGAAAGGCATGCCCGTTCGTTCACTATACTGCTGCATCTCACGGAACCAGCGGTACCAGCGGCCACTTTTCAGTAGACTGGCGTAATAATCCAGAGCCGGTCCCCAGGAGATGGTGAAATTACCACGTGCCCCTGTGAGCAGGATGCCTGCATCTTGCTGGCTCGCTTTTTCATAGAATCCGCGAATCCAGAATGAATTTTCAAAGTATTTATAGGGCATTTCCATAATGTCGAGCCAGGTATCTACTTCACTGAGTGGACTTCTGCCTTCAAAATCGAGGTAGTTCTCTGTGATATTGCCGACATGATTAATCGTGGAACGTATGAAGGGCCGTTCGTCTGCGAGCAACGTTTTCGACGTATAATCTGTGAAATCGGGTACGGGAACATAACTATAGGCCTGCAGCCGTTTGCCCTGACTTCTCAGTGTTCCGGAAGCAAAACCAACCACGGCTCCCGAGTCCAGTCCGCCACTTAATGCAGCAGCCACCTGTCTGTGCGTTCGCAATCGTGATCCAACCGCCTGCCCAAAGACCTCCCGAAACGCTTCTACATACTCGCCATCGGATTTAAGCCTTAGAGGTTCCACTTCATTCCAGCGATGATATTGCTTCAGCTCCAGTCTCCCATCCCGGAAGACAAGTGTATGTGCAGAAGGCAGCTGGCTTATTCCCCGATATACAGTTGAATTGATATCTGCTGAATCATGCATGTCAGGAATGGCAAGGAATTCGGACAGCCAGGTCTCATCAAGTTCTTTATGTACCCCTTCAAGCCCGAGCAACGGATTCATCAGTGTGCAGAAAGCAAAACGTGAACCATCATGTCGGTAATAAAAAGCTCTCATGCCTGTAATGTCTCTCGCTGCATACAGTTTTCGATTCCGCTCATCCCATATCGCGAATACAAAATCCCCCAGCAATCGGACGGCTACATCGTCTCCCCAGCGCTGATAGGCACGCAAGATCAATTCACTATCCGCCAACATACCCAGTTCAGCTCTAGATATTTGTAATTGATCTGCCAGTTGTTCCCGGTTATCCAGAATGGCATCTGCCGTGATGGTCAGACCACTTTCCTCATCATATAAAGGCAACTTCTCGCTAACCGATTCCGGTGTAATCCATTGGGCATGACAGCTGAGGAACGCCTCATTGCCTTTCCATACTCCTGTTGTATCCGCAGGGACATGCCCCAGGCTTGCGTACAGACGCCAGCTGTCTTCCCATAGCGCCTGCTGACCATCGTTGTGAACAATTCCTGCTATGGCGCTCATGATTTGCCTCCCCGTAGAATCTTGCGCTGTGAAGCCCAGGCGCTGATCTGATGACCAAATGGTACCCATGATTTGATACGCTGTATTTTGCTTTGAGCAGAAGCCAGCTGGACCTTCAAGCGTTCTCGCTCACTGTAACCCCGTTCCAGACGATGATCTGCTGCACGTAATGCGGCTTGCAGCTGTCTGATTGTTACCAGTGCAGCTAGCGTCGGGTCTGTCTTTTCCGGTTCTTCGACAACTGGGTCATTAAGATTCCCAACCGGATCATGAACGACAGAATCTGCCGGTTGCATTCGGTATTGTGGTTGCCACTGGCAACCGGTCGCTGCTGTCAACTGATGCGTGATTCGGTCAATGACCTCTTGATCCGGACTTGCATCATAATGTACACCCGTCCATTGTTCGGCTTCTGCGAGCTGTTCACTGTATCCCATCTGGTGGAACAGATCTGCCCCCATCACACGGCAATACAGTTCAACTTCATGTGGTTCTAATATGTTTTTCCAGTTGTTAACAGAACCTTGATGTGCCTCTTGATGCGAAGAGAGGAAAGGATCACCCACGCCCATACTGTAGAACATGTCAGACTTGGCACTGTCCAGAAACTGTCCATACTGCTCCATTCCCTGTTCATATCGAATTCCCAGAAACGCGCATAGTTTCTCAAGTTCTTCCTGAGGATTGGAAACCAATCGTTCATATTGCAATTCATACGCATTGGAATGGGGTTTGGCAAAATAATCATTCAAGCGGAGCATCCCAAGTGTGAGATCTACGGATTTCATATTTAATTTGGGGCTCTGCAGACTATGAATCAGGTCGAATCCTTCTCCTGTGTGGCGGTTTACCTTTTTGAATGATGCAGCTACGGCCAGAGGATTACGCTGGAGATGAATACGCTTGGACTGAGGGAACAGACGATCCAGCCATTCCAGCATGTAATAGTACCGTGGAGATTTATCAACGATGAAGTCTGCTCCGCTCCCCTCCAGGAATCCATTGTAGATTTCAAGAGCAAAACTTCTGCACGCCTTCTCAAAGACATCCTCAGATACCATGGCATTGTAGAACTGGCGCATGATGGAGCTGCCACCGTAAGCACGTGAATCAGCCTTGGGTAAATCGACAAGATTCATCAGAAACCACATTTCCTGGGTGGCAAATATACGACTATGATTTTGCAGCATTACGGTGGATAAGGAACTACCACTGCGGGGAACACATAGTAAGAAAACAAGTCCGTTACCTTGAGCATCGATCAATGGCAGCCTCTCCTCTGTTCATTAGTATAAATGTGTAGCTGGGATAGACCAGACTCTACCTTTGTGTTTGGCAAAACGAGTAATATGCATGCTATAGGTGAGCATTTTGCAATATTCCGTCGGAAGTTCACCCGGGAATGAAGCAAAACACATGATTACATTCGACAACTCTCAGATACAATATGTATTTATAGTTTTACTCTATGATACAAAATGTATCATGTCAATCTTTTATTTTCACCTTTTCATAAATTGATACTCTTTCACTGTATTCTGCTGTCTGTCATTTAAGCACTTATTCATGGATCAATTATGTTCTGATTGCACAAACGCGAATAAGCTCCAGACATGTTCTGTGAGGAACAATGCCTGAAGCCATACGTAATCCGTTGAGAAACTTAATATGAAAACGGGTGAACAACCATCAGGTAAATCTTACATCTGAACTTTTCCCAGTAGCTCCAATGCTCCCATTTCGCTCTTCTTCCTGATCTGCCCGTGTAACATCCTGCAACCCCTTCTGTACCTTCACGGTTAACAATACAGCAATGCCCGCGACGAAAAAGAAGATGAGCGACAGAATACCCCAACGTGTGGAACCCGTGATCTGCCCAACATAACCAAACACAAATGGACCAAAGATCGAAGAGAATTTGCCTGTAATATTCACAAAACCAAAATACTCTCCTGTTCTGCCTGCTGGCATCAGATTGCTAAACAGGGAGCGCGCTGTGGATTGACTCACACCCTGCACGACACCAACCAGCCCGGCGAGCACATAGAAGTGGATCGCTTGTGTCATGAAATAACCGAGAATCACAATACATATGTAGACCGATAAGCTAACGATTAATACCTGCTTTGCTCCCCAACGCTGTGCCCATGCTCCCAGTAACAATGTACACGGGAACCCGATGAACTGGGTTAACAGTAGCGCGAGCATCAGGTCGGCTGTGCCTATGCCTATACTTGTCCCATAGATCGTAGCCATTAGAATGATGGTATTAATGCCGTCATTAAAAAACCAGAAAGCCACCAACATGCGGATTAACTGGGGAAAACGCCGCATCTGACGAAAGGTTTGCCGCATTCTGCGCACGCCCACCGCAACGTACCCTGTCCACGTTCCGGGCAGATCCGGTGATGCAGGCCGTCTCGGAGCATGGCGGAAGATCGGTATCGAGAACAGCAACCACCACAACGAGACGGAGATGAAAGCAAGTCTTGTGCCTGCCAGTGTACTGCTCATCCCGAACCAGCCCGGTTGCTGAATCATCAGCAGGTTCACTGCAAGCAACAAGCCTCCTCCAATATAACCATAGGCATAACCTTTGGAGGATATCATGTCCCTTCGTTCCACGGGTACCAGATCCGGCAGCATTGCATCGTAAAAGGTGTTACCACCCGCAAAACCGATTGTAGATATGACCAGCAACGCGGAAGCAAGGAACCAGTCCCCTTCACCGATTGCGCTGAATCCCAATGTAGCAAGGACGCCTATAATTGCAAATACACGCAGGAAGTCGCCCTTCCGTCCTGACAAATCAGCTAGCGTGCCTAGCAACGGTGTTAGCAGAGCTACGCACAACATGCCAATGGAGTGTGTATAGGCCAGGTAGGAGGCGGCGGTATCCGTATCCAGCGTTGCTGCAGCCACCGAAGCATAGAATACAGGCAGTACTGCGGCCAGTACTGTTGTCGCGTAAGCCGAGTTAGCCCAATCGTACATAATCCAAGCCTTGATCGCCTTTTTATTCACATGAATCCTTCCTTTACATGCATCTATATTAGTGCGAGTTCAACAAGTCTAAGTGGACTTTTTGAACAACTCTATTAGATGCCAGATCGATGTCTTTCTCCTATTGTAAAGGAAGGATATCACACTTGTTCACTATTTCTGTAAAAAATGGTGCAGTTCTGTTCTTACGACTCACCTTACCTCTGAGGTGAACTTGCGTAATTGTATCATTTTATATCCACTCTCATCACATATCGTCCTCGCCCGTGAATATACTTAATTACCGACAGGCCAAACTGTGCCGCGTAATCAATGGGGGGTGCCTACATGTCAAATTCACACCAGCCTTACTCGTTCGTTGTGTCGAAGGAAGATTGGTCGCTTCACCGCAAAGGGTACCAGGACCAACAGCGCCATCAGCAAAAGGTGAAAGATGTCATCAAGCAGAATCTGCCTGATCTGATTACGGAAGAAAACATCATCATGTCTGATGGAAAACAAATCATCAAGGTACCAATCCGCAGTCTGGATGAGTACCGTTTTGTGTATAACTACCAGAAGCAAAAACATGTCGGTCAAGGAGACGGTGACAGTCAGGTCGGAGACGTCATCGGTCGTGATCCCTCTGCTTCGCAGAAACCCGGCAAAGGTGAAAAAGCTGGTGATCAGCCTGGTCATGATATTGTGGAAGCCGAAGTTAGTATTGAGGAATTGGAAGATATGCTCTTCGCTGAGCTGGAATTACCCGATCTGAAGCAGAAAGACAAAGACCTGATTGAGACACATACGGTAGTTTTCAACGATATTCGCAAAAAAGGCATGCAGTCCAATATTGACAAGAAACGTACCATTCTGGAGAATCTGCGTCGCAATGCAACGACTGGTACGCCAGGCATCCATCACATCAGTCCAGATGACCTGCGCTACAAGACATGGGAAGACAAAATCATTCCACAATCCAATGCCGTTATTATTGCCATGATGGATACATCCGGGTCCATGGGTTCGTTTGAGAAGTACTGCGCGCGCAGCTTTTTCTTCTGGATGACCCGTTTTCTACGCCGTCAGTATGAGAAAGTTGAGATTGTTTTCCTCGCCCATCATACGGAAGCCAAGGAAGTAACCGAAGAAGAGTTCTTTACCCGCGGCGAGAGCGGAGGCACCATCTGCTCCTCTGTATATATGAAGGCGCTGGATATTATTGACAGTCGGTATCCACCTTCCAGCTACAACATCTACCCTTTCCACTTCTCTGACGGGGATAATCTGACCTCGGATAACGAACGGTGTGTGAAGCTAATCGGTGAGTTAATGAAGCGTAGCAATATGTTTGGATACGGCGAAGTGAATCAGTACAACCGCAGCAGCACACTGATGTCGGCTTATCGTCATATCAAGATGGATCAGTTCATGTATTATGTGATCAAAGAAAAAGGCGAAGTGTACAAAGCTTTGCGCAGCTTTTTCCAGAAACGGGAAGGAGGCAGCGTTAGATGACAGATGAGATCCGCGACCTAGAATACGCTATTGCCGAGATTATGGAGATTGCCAATGGTTTTGGCCTGGATTATTACCCCATGCGGTACGAAATCTGCCCATCGGATATTATTTATACATTTGGAGCCTACGGCATGCCGACCAGATTCAGCCACTGGAGCTTTGGCAAAACATTTCATAAGATGAAAATGCAATACGATTTTGGACTCAGCAAAATTTATGAGCTTGTCATCAACTCCAACCCTTGTTATGCCTTCTTGCTGGATGGCAATTCCCTGATTCAGAACAAATTGATCGTAGCCCACGTATTGGCACACTGCGATTTTTTCAAAAACAATGCCCGCTTCTCTAAATCCAACCGTAATATGGTCGAAAGTATGGCCGCTACGGCGGATCGGATCAGCAATTATGAGATGGAATACGGAACCGAAGCGGTTGAAGCATTTATCGATGCCGTGATCGCAATTCAGGAACATGTGGACCCACAGCTGATTAAACCCCGCCATTTGGACAAACAACGCTACATGGAGATGAAAATGCGGGAGCAGCGCGGTGAGAAAAAACCACGGCCGGAAGGCCGCTATGATGATCTGTGGTCACTTGATGACGTGCAGACCGAAGAAGCACCCGCTGAAGGTATTCAGGTTCATCATTTTCCGCCTGAACCGGAGAAGGATGTCATGTGGTTTATTCAGGAATTCTCCGAAGTGTTGACCGACTGGCAACGGGATATCATGAGTATGATGCGTGAGGAGATGTTATATTTCTGGCCACAGATGGAAACCAAAATCATGAACGAAGGCTGGGCATCCTACTGGCATCAACGCATTATCCGTGAGCTCGATCTGAACAGTGAGGATACGATCGAATTTGCGAAGCTCAACTCCTCCGTGGTGCAGCCATCCAAACAAAGTCTGAATCCATATTATTTGGGACTGAAGATCTTTGAGGATATTGAACGGCGCTGGGATAACCCAACCCGTGAAGAACAGGAACGTTGGGGCCGCAAACCAGGGCAAGGTCGTGCCAAAATGTTCGAGGTGCGTGAATTCGATTCCGATACCTCCTTTATCCGCAATTACATGACCAAGCAATTAACCGAGGATCTGGACCTCTACGTATTTGAGAAAAAAGGCCCGGACTGGAAAATCACCGACAAGTCCTGGGAGAACATACGGGATCAGCTCGTATTTTCACGTGTCAACGGGGGCTCCCCTTACTTGGTCGTGCAAGATGCTGATTATCTGCGGACAGGGGAACTCGTGCTGAAACATCAATATGAAGGCATCGAGCTGGATTTGAAATATATGGAACGCACTCTGCCTTATCTGTATCGCCTCTGGGGACGTACGGTACATGTGGAGACACGTGTCGAGGATAAACCGATCTGGTTTACGTATGATGGCAAGAAGCACCACCGCAAGTTTATGTAAGGTTTTCGATTATCATTATTGGAAACGAAAAGATAAATGCTCTTATCATGAGTGAGATTAATGATTAATAAAAGATAAGACATAAAAAGCGGCAAGTTCCCGACATACACGGGAACTTGCCGCTTGGCATACATAAAATTAGGATGGTGCCGGTGGTGTACTATTACCCTGCAATCGCAGCGGCACAAAAAAATCATGCTCCACTTCACTTGCCGGCAGTGGCCGACTGAAATAATATCCCTGAATCTCGCGGCAATCATTCTGCATCAGAATATCCAGTTGGCCTTTCGTCTCAATGCCTTCAGCAATGACTTCCATCTTGAGATTCTGTGCCATCGATATAATGGTCGCCACAATGGCTTGATCGCTGTGACTCTCTGTAATGTCCGTCACAAACGAACGATCAATCTTGAGCTTGTGAATCGGGAAATGCTTCAGATAACTGAGTGAGCTGTATCCCGTACCGAAATCATCCAGGCTGATCTTCACACCCAGGGCTATCAGTTCATTAAGAATCGCCGTGGATACGGCTGCATCCATCATCATGCTCTCTGTTATTTCCAGTTCCAGATATCGAGCATCCAGCCCTGTCTCCAAGAGTGCATTCTTGACCTGTTCTACCAAGTTGGATTGGTGGAACTGCTGGCTGGACAAGTTAACCGATACCGGAATGAGTGGTCCGCCACTGGCATGCCAGAGTTTCATCTGCCTGCATGCTTCCCGCAGCGTCCAATTGCCAATCTCATAGATCATGCCTGTCTCTTCTGCAAGCGGGATAAACACATTGGGTGCGAGCAGACCTTTGAGTGGATGGTTCCAACGTATAAGAGCCTCCACACCAATCATGCGGCTATCCTCGGTACGAATCTGTGGTTGATAGTACAGGACCATCTCATCGCGTTCCAACGCTTTACGAAGATAACCCTCCAGCTCAATACGTTCATATAGTTCCGAATCCAGTTGGGCCGTGTAGAATTGGAAACCATTTTTGCCGTTTTTCTTCACTTCATACATGGCGGAGTCCGCATGTTTCAGCAAAGCATCCACACCCACTCCATGATCCGGATACATCGCAATTCCAATGCTGGCGGTTACGTAAAAGTCATTCTCCTTCAGTCGATAAGGTAACTGAATGGCTTCAACAATCTGTTTTGCAAGTTCTGCCACTCTTACTTCTGTCGCTTGATCCTGGGTCACAACGAGTGTGAACTCGTCCCCGCCCATCCGGGCCAGCATGACATTCTCCATAGCCAAGGGATCAGAAGCTTCTATGGCTTTCATGATCCGGTTGCTCACTTCTCTTAGAAATACATCTCCAATGGAATGTCCCAGCGAGTCATTAATCATCTTGAAACGATCTATATCCATCACCATAACGGCAAAAGAGTTCCCTTTTTCTGCTGAATCGTTAATCGTACAAGCCAGCACATCATCCAACTTGCGCCGATTGGGCAGCCCCGTCAACGGATCATGCAAAGCTTGGTGACGAATCTTCTCCTGAGCCTGTTTCTCCTCCGTTACGTCTTTGATCAAAATGTGACTTCCCACATGTCTGCCATCAATGACAACAGGAACTACAACAATACTAAGGTCCAGAAGTTCACCCTGCACATCTCTCATTTTGGCCATGTAGTGCGCCTGCTCCAGCCCATGATCATCCCAATCGATGGAATCAAATTCACTTATCCACTCTATATCGATTTGCTGAGCGATCTCATCAATGGAACGATCCATGACCTCTTTTTCAGGATATCCAGTGATTGTTGTTACAGCAGCATTAATCCCTTTAACAATACCTTCCTTGTTCACTGAAATAATAGCATCCGAATGGTTATGATACAGGGCCTGATACCATTGCTCATTCTCATGAATCCGTCGATCTTTCTGTGACATTCGCTGATTGATAAATATGCCAAACAACGTCAAACCCAAAGCAATAAATGTGCCCGATGCGATCAAGTAGGCGAGAATACCTGGCTCAATCTGCATACCTGAACTTACCATCGAGCCATGTGAATGATGGAAATGTGCCGCTGACATCCCGGTATAATGCATGCCAGAGATTCCAATACCCATAATGAGACCGCTGCCCATCTTGTAAACCCAGGTATGTCTTGATTGATGATAACGGAAGAAAAACATGAGCCACAATGCCGCAAATGAAGCAAGCGCTGCAATCAGAATAGATAACACCACTCTGCCTGGTTCATACGTAACCGGAATTGACATCGCTGCCATTCCCACATAATGCATCGAGCTGATCCCTGCCGTCATCAGTACTCCAGCAATCATGAGCTTGCTTATCCTGCCCGATTGTCTACCCGCAATGTTCAAGGCCACCCCCGATGCGACAATAGCAAGTAGAACAGATAAAACAACCTTACCGGTGGAATAGGAGACTTGCGTAGGCAGAACAAAAGCCAGCATACCTACGAAATGCATGGACCAGATTCCTAGCCCCATCGATACTGCACCGCAGGTAAGCCATACATTCCTCGCCATCCCGTTAGCCTGACTTACACGGCCTGCAAGGTCAAGGGCAGCGTATGAAGCTAACGATGCAATAATATAGGATAAAATAACAAGTTCTAAGTTGTACGTGCCATGTAGGTGCTCCACTCACTCTGTCCTTTCAACCGGGAAATGCCTTGTATGTATGCAAAAATGTAAAAAAGAAGCGAGTGCGCTGTCTGGATGACAGGCACTCCCTCCGCATCATTTGACTCGTGACAACAGACTTAGTTGAAGCCGTTGTCATACATTGGAACCCGTTTATATGAATGTATATAGTCTAAACGTCCCAGCCTTTAAAATCAACACTTATTTCCAGATATACAATGTTGAATAGCTAACATTCTTATATTCTAATTCACAACTAAATATTCTATTTACGAGTCAGTAACAGACTGCCAAAGCCGGAAGTATCTTGATAAGAATTACCTGATGAATCACTCCAGATGGACACACTGCTTCGCTTGCCATCCCCAGCGCCATCATCATTAACTTGAAGGTCAAACCCAATCCATCTTTGCCCTTCAGCACGAACGCTGTCTAGTGGGATTGCCACTTCAACTGTATACCCTCCGCTTGTTAATCGAGTAGCTGATTTGAAACTTTCTTTCCGTGCATTTCCACCAAAAGAAGCCTCATTATCAAAATTGACCCGGTACTGGGCGTCATCCTCCTGATAGAATGTTGTCTGATCTTTGCTCGGGTCGATAAAAATCTCGATTGAATCCTGCTCATGTGCATTAGAACTTAATTTGCTTCGCAAAGGATCTTTCACATCTGCCAATACGTACAGGTATTTCTCATCCCATAACAGCTGTGCAGTCGCCGTTGCACCGGCGTTTCCGACTACCCAGACATCCGTTTTAACAGATGCAGCCTTTTTCCAGACGTTATCCTTTTTTGCATCAATGACAGGTTTGCCATAAGTGACCTTGGTTTGTTTCAAAACAGAACCGAGCTTCAGTTTGCCCCGGTTGGCTGGTTTGTCCGGCTGTTGATTGGAAATATCATTCCAAACAATGGTCGCTGTCTTTCCAGCAGCATATTCATCCGTAATCCGAAAATCCAGAGACAAGACCTGGCCTTCGGTAAGTAAAGCAGCTGACATAGGCAGTGATGCGTATACAACATACCCGGTTTTTGTCTCCTGTACGTTGTAAGTATTTTTATCTTTGCCTTTACCGCCATCCCGTTTAAATGTATATTGACCATTTGCAGACGGCGGATTTTTCTTCTTGGCAGACAGATCAGCTTCAGAAGTTGCAGCGCCTGTCCCCTTGACTTCTTCCGCGAGGAAAACCTGCACCTGATCCCCTTTGCGACGTGTGGTATCCTTCACTTCCACTCGTAAATTGACCTTTTTGGCATCCCACATCATACGAGCCTCACCCGTAACCGCAGATGTACCATCTGCCAGATGATTAATTTCGAGTCCTTTCACAGCACCCCAAAGAATATCTTCCTGTCCTTTGTGATTCGGGAAAGAAGGGCTGGCCTTCAATGCTGTCCATTCATTGCGATAGATCGGAAGAGTCGTAGGGTCCACCAGTGCCCAAAATGCCGGCTTTGCTTTTAATTTACGATCAAATAACAATGGTGCATCTTTGCGTCCTTTGACTGGATGATTGTCAAGCCATGTACCATCATCCGCAAGTCCCCATACTGTAACACTGTCCATTACGCCGCGTTTTCCCAATTCGTCGAACAGGTCGAATAGCTCACGATAACGATAGGCTTGTTGCAGCATTAATTCATCTGTTACAGGCATCTCCAACTCGGAATTACTTGAATAGATCGAAACGTCCAGCTCTGTAACCTGTACATTTACACCAAGAGCGATCACTTTCTCAAAAGCCTCACGAATGAGCTTTACATCCGGTCCGTACATGGATACATGCATCTGGAATCCAACCGCATCAATCGGTGTTCCTTTGGCAAGCAGCTTCTCTACAAGCTTCACCATATCATTCACCTTGTTTCCATTGCCCTCCATTCCATAGTCATTAATCACCAGTACAGCATCGGGGTCAGCCTCACGTGCATAACGGAAAGCCAGCTCAATGTAATCACTGTCATCTCCGTCGCCATCTACATCCCCAATAATATCTCTCCACTTGGAATTACTGGCCTCATTCCGCAAGCCGCCTCCGTCTGAGATGACTTCATTGACGACATCCCATGTATGAACCTTTCCTTTGTACCGGGTCACGATGGTTTGAATATGGGTTTTCATCCGTGCAAGCAACTGTTCCCGCGTGGCAGGTTTCGATGCATCATTCGGATCTGTAAAGAACCAATTCGGCACCTGACTATGCCATAACAGCGTATGACCTCTGATTTCCATGTCATTTGCTTCGGCAAACTTCACCAGGCGATCTGTCTCTGACCAGACAAACTCTCCTTCCTTGGGCTGCATCGCATCCATTTTCATAAAATTGTCCGCTGTAATACTATTAAAGTGTTTCGTCAACAACTGGGAATGCTGGTTTTCCGCGTCTAGTGCAGACTGGTTGATGGCAGCTCCCATTGCGTAATTTTGTCCCACGATATCGACCAGATTCGGAATATCCTTCTCAATTTCAATTTTCTGAGCAGCCGTAATCAGAACATCATCCACGTAAAATGAAATCGTATCTGCCGGCGTCACTTCCTCTGACGTCTTCCATGGTGTCTCCACATACATGCGGAATCCGGTGATGCCACTATTTTCTTCGGGAATCACCACATCGGCCTCGACTTTTTTCCACTGTCCTTTGTTCAAGGTAGCGGAGGCAAAGGTAGCATATTCAAGACTCGAAGCGTCCTTATTGTATTCTTTCTCGAGTGCACCGTTAAGGACCTGACTGTCCGGCCCTTCATCGTACATGGCCCAAAATGAAATATGAACTGTGCTACCCTTCTGTACATGATCCAGCACTTCAACTAAGGGTCCATGGAACGTTTCGGTACGTGAAGAGGTTCTCAGGCTGCGTGTACTGTCATGACCTACTTGCGTTACGATATCAAGCTTTTCACTTGCACGTGGACGCCATTGTCCCAACACACCATCTTCAAAATCAGCCTTGAACAGTACTTCATCATCGCCAGTCTTAACGTCCGCTGCCGAAGCACGTGCCCCTCCGGTTCCCACACTTGGGAACAAACTGAAGATCAATACAGCCGACAAGCACAAGCTCCACCATTTTCTCAAATGCATCCGATCTCCTCCTTGGTTCGTTGTTTGTGAAGAATAACCTTTGCTCTGCCATGTGCCAGCCCTTTACAAGATCGTTATACAGGATGGATAGATGCAAATGGACAGAAAATTGTAAGCACTTTCATTATACGATTGCCAGTAAACTTTGTTTACCCGTTAAACTATAGGACTTGTACCACTCCCTAATCCATATGTTTCCAAATGAGATAAAGGACGACAAAAAGCACAGCTTATTAGCTGTGCTTCGTGTAAACATCTTTACTATTTACGTTTTTAAGCTTTTAAAGGTGCTGTCGTCTGACGGATGACCAGATTGGAAGGTTCCGTCACCACAGGGGGAGAATAAGATGGATTCTCAATCATGGCAATCAGATATTCGATGGACTTAATGCCAATGGAATAGATATTCTGATTCACCGTGGTCAACCCCGGTTTGAATACCTCAGCATAATACGTGTTATCGAACCCGACAACCGAGATATCTTCTGGTACACTCAGTCCATGCTTTTCAATTTCATGAATCGCACCAAAGGCAGACATGTCTGATGCACAGACAATTCCCGTT
Source organism: Paenibacillus sp. FSL H8-0283 (assembly GCF_045040675.1). Taxonomy (NCBI): domain Bacteria; kingdom Bacillati; phylum Bacillota; class Bacilli; order Caryophanales; family Paenibacillaceae; genus Paenibacillus; species Paenibacillus sp. FSL H8-0283. The sequence goes on along the minus strand of NZ_CP150295.1, from coordinate 2,074,416 downwards.
GGTTGATCCTGAAGTGCCAGCAATCGTCGGGCAGCCTTGCTTCCTCCATCGAAGGAATAATCGCAGATCTCCAGATATACCGTAGAATACGGGATGCCGCATTCTCGAAGCCCTTCCCGATATCCTTCCAATCGCAGATTGGCTACAGCAGGTCCAAGTGTCCCTGAGATATAGGCAATTTTGCGGTGCCCAAGCTCATGCAGATGTTTGACACCCATCGAGATCCCGTTCGCGTTATCCGTAGTAATGTAACCGGCACGTTTGCCCAACATGTCCGTATCAACAAACATCGTTGGAATCTCTGCATCCACCAGTTCCTGAATACTCGCGTTTTCTCTGCCTTCCCCGAATACCACTACGCCATCCACATTACGACTGCGGCAATGTTTGATGAACGAGTACGCCGGATCATCGAATCGAGTAGACAACCGGACCAGGTCATATCCACTGTTCTCCAGCGCTGTCTTGATCCCTTCCAGCAACTCCGACACAAAAGGGTTCGTAAACGGAACTGTTAACAGTACTCCCACCGTCCATGAACGGCGTTTGACAAGTCCACGTGCGACCACATTGGGTTGATATTTCAATAATTCGATGGCTATATTGACTTTTTTGCGTGTTTTTTCACTTACATCAGGATAATCGTTTATCACTTTGGAAACGGTTGCAACAGATACTCCCGCTTCCTTGGCTACATCATGGATAGAAGCCATCTGATCACCTCAACCTCTTTCGAATCCCCTGTCTCCGGCTGCATTTTCTATAACATCGGCAGGTTTGTCTACCCATTATAGCTTAAAACAGCCTGAAACGGTATGGAAGGTTCCTAATGCTTTTAAGCTCTATTCCTGCTGTTCCAGATTCTTCAAATCCAGAGACAGTTTCTCCATTGTTGTTGCAAATACAGCGAGTTCAGCCGAGCGTGAAGCTTGGCTACGTGCTCCGCGAGACGTATGATCCGACTCCTGCTGCACACTGCTCAGTTTCTTCATGATCTTCTCCAGATTAGACTGAATCTTACCCTGTGCATCCCGGGAACTGGCTGCAAGCTTGCGCACCTCACTGGCAACTACTTCGAAGCCACGTCCAAACTCTCCTGCATGAGCAGCTTCAATCGCTGCATTCAGGCCGACAAGATGACTCTGATCCGATATCTCGCGAATGAGTTCACCCATTTTTCCGATCTGCTGGATCTCTCCTGTTAATTCGGTAAGCATAACCTGAGCCTGATCCTGAGAAGCCGCTGTTTCTTTGGCAACATTCGATATAGCCATTGCACTTTCATTTAATTCACTAATCATGCCTGTAAGCTCTTGGGTAATCTGCGTAATTGCCTGTAATGTATGTTGTTGGTCATCGGCAAGCTGATGTAACTTTTCTTTTTCTTTCTTCTCATAGGCTTCCAGGACAAGCTGTGAATCCAGATTAAACATTTTGCTGAGCGCTTGAATGACAAGATGCCAGGAATCAGGGATAACCTGTTGGAATATGCTCGTTGCAATATCCAGGTAGACCATATAGGTACCCAGATAATAATCTTCAGACAGACCAATCCGTGAATGCACAAGTCCAATCGCAATCCGTTGCTCAATATATGCGTCGTCCACGATTCCATCCGTCATTGATAACCAGTACATCTTCTGTGTTTCTTTTAGACGATCAATGGTAGAGAATCGAGCGATCAGATCTACCAATTCAGGATAATTCCCCACATGATTGTAGAAATGATCCACCACTTCATTAACGACTTTTTTAAAAACAGGCCGATGATCGGCAAGCAGTTTTAGATCCCCTGCGGTTAATCCCATGTAATCAAGTTGCTTCTGTCTTGTTGCGGAAATACTGCTCATATCTGGTTCAGTCAGCTCCTTAATAAACACTAAATTACTTTAAATTGTAAATATATGTATTGATTATAGACTAAAATACCTAAATATACATATACCATTAGAACTAATTCTCTTTAAAATTAACCTTATTTGTCAGCTTTTTAGACTAATATGACCTTCATGTAATTAAAAAGGCCCTGACCCTGCTGTGAAGGAGCCTCACAACAGGCATCAGGAGCCTGATCCGGAATGGTTCGTTGCCGATTAGCGATTAAGCAGACTACCCACATAACGTAACAGTTCATTCGCGCTGGCTGCGGTGTATCCATGTTCCTCAATTAAACGTTTAATGACTTCATTCATACGTTTCAATTGTGTTGCATCCGGTGTTTTGGTTGAGGTTGTGATCTTGACAATATCTTTCAGATCGGTGAACAACTTTTTCTCAATCGCTTCACGCAAACGGTCATGGCTGCTGTATTCGAACTTGCGCTCCTTGCGGGAGTATGCCGAGATTCGGATCAGAATCTCTTCTCTGAACGCTTTCTTTGCATTCTCGGAAATCCCGATCTGTTCCTCAATAGAACGCATCAAACGCTCATCCGGGTCCATCTCTTCATCCGTGAGCGGGTCACGCATCTTGGACCAGTTGCAGAATGCTTCAATGTTATCGAGGTAATTCTCAAATAACGTTCTTGCGGATTCCTCGAATGAGTAAACAAATGCTTTCTGCACTTCCTTCTTGGCCAGTTCATCATACTCCTTGCGTGCAAGAGCAATGAAGTTCAGATAACGCTCCCGCTCTTCCTTCGTGATCGAGGCATGTTGGTCCAGACCATCCTTGATCGCCCGCAGAATATCCAGCGCGTTAATGCACTGAAGATTTTGCTTAATCAAAGCACTGGAGATCCGGTTAATGACATACCGTGGATCAATGCCGGACATCCCTTCATCCAGATACTCATTTTGCATCTCGCGCAGATCAGCTTCTTTGTATCCTTCCACTTCTTCACCATCATACATGCGCATTTTTTTAACGAGATCCATGCCTTGTTTCTTCGTTTCCTTCAAGCGGGTAAGTATGGAAAAAATGGCTGCAGTCCGCAGTGCATGCGGTGCAATATGAACATGCTTCATGTCACTTTGCTGAATGAGCTTGGCATAGATTTTCTCTTCCTCGGATACCTTCAAGTTGTACGGAATCGGCATGACAATCATCCGGGATTGCAGTGCCTCATTCTTCTTGTTGGAGATAAAAGACTTATACTCCGATTCATTCGTATGCGCCACAATCATTTCATCCGCACTGATTAAGGCAAAACGTCCCGCTTTGAAATTTCCTTCCTGCGTGAGCGACAGGAGATTCCATAGGAATTTCTCATCACATTTCAACATCTCCTGGAACTCCATTAACCCACGGTTCGCCTTGTTCAACTCCCCATCAAAACGATAGGCACGTGGATCGGATTCGGAACCAAACTCCGTAATGGTGGAGAAGTCGATACTCCCCGTCAGATCGGCAATATCCTGTGATTTCGGATCGGATGGACTGAACGTTCCTATTCCCACGCGATTATCTTCGGAAACAATGACCCGTTCCACCGGTACCTTGCTGATATCACCACCATATTCGGTACGGAGTCTCATCTGGCAGGATGGGCAAAGGTTACCCTCAATACGGACTCCAATTTCCTTTTCCACTTCAGGACGAAGCTCCAGCGGAATCAAATGCAGCGGTTCCTCATGCATCGGGCATCCATCAATGGCGTATATGGCACCTTTCTCTGTCCGCGAGAACTGTTCAAGCCCCCGCTTCAGCAGCGTCACCAGCGTCGATTTCCCTCCACTTACAGGACCCATCAGGAGCAAGATCCGCTTCCGTACATCCAGACGGCGTGCAGCCGAGTGAAAGTATTCTTCAACCAACTTTTCAATCGAACGGTCCAGCCCAAAGATCTCCTGTTCAAAAAACTTGTACCGCTTATGCCCACCTACTTCTTCCACCCCAAACGATTCAATCATCTCATACACTCTGGCGTGAGCCGTCATTGCCGGAGTCGGGTCCTCTCTCAGCAGTGCAATATAATCTTCAAATGTTCCGTTCCATGTCAAACGGTCACTCTCTGCCCGATGTTCCGCAACGCGTTCAAAAATATTCATGCTTGGTACCTCCCATGGCTCCTTTAGTGTGATTGTCAACCATTCCGAATGGTATGAAGAAATCAATAGAATTGCGGCTCCTGCTTGAATACCAATCTTGCGGTCCTGTGTAGTCCCGCCACCCTCTGTCCAAACGTCTTGTTTTGTTGTGAAAAGTGTATTACATACCTATGCGGCAATTCGGATAAGTTGACCTCTTTTTTTCAATCAACCGCTTCGAATTTTGGCTTTTCCCTGTTCTATCAGACATCTTGTGCCTTCAGAAAAAAAAGAACGAATATGATATAATGAGGGTTCTAAATTCAGGAAACCGGACAACACATGGTCAGAGACAGGCCACTTCTGGAAAGGAGCACGGACGATGGCAGTGAAATACGAAACCGAATTATATTCTCCTGTGAAGGCTTTTTTCGAGCAACGTGGCTTCGACGTCAAGGCGGAAGTCAGACATTGTGACCTCGTCGGAGTCAGATCGGACCAGGACGAACCACTCATTGTGGAGATGAAAAAAACATTTAACCTCTCCTTGTTGCTGCAGGGCATGCAGCGCTTGAAACTTAGCCCGTTCGTGTATCTGGCCGTCGAGCGCAATCGCAGTAAACGCGGAGCCGTGAACCAACGCTGGAGCGAACTGACCGCACTATGCAGACAGCTCGGTCTGGGGCTGCTGACTGTCACATTTTACAAAACCAAAGCTCCCCTGATTGATGTATTGTGCGAGCCCTCCGCCCTGATCCCCCTCACTGGCCCCAATCAGGTTGCCCGTAAAAGCGGTGTTCGGCGGAAACGATTGCTCAAGGAATTCGACGAACGCAGCGGAGACTACAATACGGGAGGCAGCACACGAAGACAGCTGGTCACAGCATATCGTGAGAAGGCTTTGCGTGTCGCATCCGCTCTACGGACGAACGGAGAAGCCTCTCCGGCCAACCTTGCCAGACAGACAGGCGTAGGTTCTGCCGCAGCAATTCTGCAAAAAAATTATTATGGCTGGTTTGAACGCCTCTCCCGTGGAAAGTATATTCTGACGATTAAGGGAGTACAGGCGTTAACCGAGCATGCACACATGCTTGAGGATAATGATATGATTGAACGAACCATTAATGAACTCGATGTAACGTATTCTGTATCTGGTGAAAATAAGGACGACCTTGCACACATTGCTGAAGCAGCAGAAGCTTACTTAAAAAATACAGGCCATGTCTGATATGGAATCACTCGAAGTAAGTGATATGAAAAATGAGAATGCAAAAAAAACACCTGTAATCTCCACTGGAGACTACAGGTGTTTTGATGTGTTCTATATAGAAGATTGTTATTAGAATTTTACTGCTACTTCGGAAGCCAATTTCAGACCTGCAGTAACGATTTCTTCAGCACGATCTGCAGAAGCGTTATGTCCTTCAACGATAACCACTTCAGGGTTTTGAATGCCCCACAAGCCAAGAACTGTTTTCAGGAAGTTCAGGGACATTTCAGCAGCTGCCATTGGGCCTTCGGAATAAACGCCACCACGTGCGTTAAGCAAAGCTACTTTTTTGTCGCCAGCAAGTCCTACAGGACCTTCAGCAGTGTATTTGAATGTTTTACCAGCTTGGCTCAGGTAAGCAATGTAGTTTACCAATGGAGCTGGAACAGTGAAGTTCCACAGTGGGAATGCAAATACAACTTTGTCAGCTGCCAGGAATTGATCTTGCAATTGTGCTGCAAGTGAAGCTGCTTTTTGCTCGTCAGCTGTCAGTTCAAAACCGTTAGCTGCTTTGTAAGTACCTGTGATAGCAGTGTTACCATAGAATGGGAATTCTGTATTGTAGAGATCCAACTCAGTAACTGTGTCACCTGGGTGGGACTCTTTGTATGCGCTCAAGAATGCATCGTACAATTTAACGCTGACTGCTTGATCTGCAGGACGGTCATTTGCTTTAACAAATAAAATATTAGACATGTTGAATTTTCCCCCGTTAAATAAAATATATGAGTGCTTTTCCTGAACTGGCCACCATTGTAGCTTATATAAAGAAACCAACAACTCATTAATTCATATTATATATAAAAATGTTAGTGGATGCAATAACGTAATCACTTTGGTCATGAACCAATTTTAATTTTTGCTACAAAATCTATTTTGATCTGACTTAGCTACGAGCCGTAAATTCGGAAATGGCTTCACTGATCAGGTTCATGCCAAGTAGCAATTCATCACGGCCCGGATGGCTAAAGTTCAATCGGATGTAACGTTGATCCTGTACACCTGTGGAGCATAGTGATCCAGGAAGAAAGGATACACCTTTGGGCAAAGCCGCTTTAAGCAGAGCGCCACTATCCAATCCTTCCGGCAACTGTACCCACAGATACATTCCGCCCTCAGGGATATTGTACTGACACCCTTTCCAGCCCGGCCTCTTCAACAGTTCAAGCATCAGTTTGAGTCTTGTCTTATACTCCCGGTTCAACATGGATAAGTGATCACTCCAACGAAAAGGGGAATGAGCAAGCAATTGATATAACAGCCGCTGATTCATCGGACTGGACTGACCATCTGCAATTCGTTTAACCGAGGCCATTGCCTGAATCAGCGCAGGATGTCCAGCGGCCCATCCGGTTCGAAGAGCGGGCGCTACTGTTTTGCTGAATGAACCAATGTAGAGAACATGTCCACCCTGATCGGCAGTATCCAGTGCAAAGAGTGAAGGATATTTACGATAGAATTCCGTTGGCTCAAGGCCATCGAAATGGAGCTCTCCGTAAGAATCATCTTCCACAAGCAGTACACCATAGCGCGAACACAGCTCAAGGACTGCCTCCCGCCGCTCCATACTCCACAAAGCACCGGTCGGATTCGAGAAACTGGGTGCAGCAAAAAGCAGCTTCGGTCTAACCTGCTGCATGTGATGCTCTAAAAGGTCTGGCAGTATGCCGTCCCGATCACCCATTACGGGCACAATCTTGGCTCCTTGCATCTCCAGAACCTCAAGACAGCCTGGAGATGTGGGATGTTCAACCAGTACAGAATCTCCTGGCTCAAGCAATAGACGCATCACCAGATCGATGGCCTGCTGGGTACCAGTGGTCAACAGAATCTGCTCGGGTACCGTTCGTATGCCTTTGCGTGCATTCCAGTCTTTGTTCAACCACTCTCTTAGGGGTGTGTAGCCTGCTGGCTCTCCATATTGCAATGCGGAAGGGCCTGAACTAAAGACAGACACCGCCGCTTCTTCCAACAATTTGAAAGGAAACAACTCCTCCGCAGGCAATTCTTCCGCCAGAGAAATGAAATAATCCCTGCCAGACATCTCACGTATATCCCTCAGTGGTGATGACAAAAGCCTGTTGGTACGGGAAGCAAAGAAATATTTCATCGATCCGTTCCCCTTTCGTCCCTATTCCGAAACTGTACTCGCAGTCCGCAGCCCTACAACCTATTCCTGCTCACCATCGAATATGACCGGATGCATACCGAACTGTTGTGATCATGGGAAGAACAGACCTGTTTCGTCAGGATCCCGTCTTCACTTGTCTTGCATGCAAGGCATAACGTTCAATGGCCTGTGCTCTACTGCTCACTTCCAGCTTCACGTATATTTTACGCAGGTAATTATCAATGGAACGTCTGCTAACGTTGATCTCATTCGCTATTTTATCATAGGTTACACCCTGAACAATTCTTTCCATGATAAAAGTTTCGGTTTCTGTTAATTCAATGACACGTGCTTCTGTCGGAGACTCCACAGGTTGCGCCCACTCCGCACTGTTTAACCACGACAATGGAATGGACACATGGCCCTCACGCAATCCAGAGATCAGATGAATCAGCTGGCTAGGGGAAGCCTGTTTGGATAACATGCCGCTTGCACCAAGGCTCATCAGATGACGAAACAGCTTCACATTGTCTTCATCCGTCAAAATAATGATGTGACTGTGAGCTGACAGATTCTTCATCTGGGCAATATATTGATCTGCCTGACCTTCCGGAAGACGATAATCCATCAGAATCAGATCAGGCTGGTGAATATTCACCAGATCGAGCCCTTCTGTTCCGGTCGAAGTCATACCACGTACCGTCAGATCTTGCTGCTCTTCCAAAATCAATTTTGTACCGAGCATGCTGGTGGGGTGGATATCTATGATGACCACCTGCCATACTTTTTTCATTGTTGTTCCCCCTGTTATGTATTGGACAAATAACTTTTAAATTCTGTCATGATGATTTCATCGTCTATGCGACAATCCGAGTATAGAAGAAGCATAGGTCGGATTATGTCGAAAAACAGAAAAATACAGGAGGAAGCCGATAAAAAAGCTCTATTTTCACTGTATTTTGTTATAAAAACACCATGACGTCCATCTTTCCATCCCCGGAAAGGTCAAAATATAGTATAAATTTCCTGCATTTCTATCTAAAAAAGTCGAAAAACCTGCCCAAAGTTCCTACTTATTGCATCTATAAGAAATTGTATCCTAGGACTTCCTTCCGATGCAATCTCTTTTTACTCTATTAAGTAAAGAATTTCATTTTTGCGTAATCAATAGGGGCATGATAGAATGAGGACTGGAAATTTTTTTGTACCTATAAATGACCAGGAGTGATGATATGAAACCATCTGCCCCGTCCTCTGACATCCATCACACCCGGAGCGCCAAAGGCAAGGCTGGATCTTCAATCAAGCTGTTTCTGGTAATGTGGATTGTTCTCATTGCACTAGGAGTCGTTGGAACCTACTATTATAGTAACCATCTCCAGCAACAGATGATTAACCAGCTTCAAGCCCATAATCAGCAGCAGATTGCAGCGCTAAAAACCGACTACGAAAATCAGCTAACAACGATATCAAAGGAAGTAGAAGACCTGCAGGGACAGGTTCAATCCTTCAATGAATTGCTGACTTTCACCAAGGATAATGCAAGTGACAAAACGGATAACAGCAACAAACTGTATACCCAGCTGAGCGAAGTCAAAAAACAACTGGAGACACTCCAGAAAAAGATGGACCTGCTCAAATGATTACACCCGTCAAACAGGTTAATCGTTTTTTTATGCTTGCACTCGCTCCTTTTGTTGGATTGATATTATGCCTGCTGCTGCTTCGTCCTCCACTTGAACCCGGAGGTTTGATGCCTACCGAACCGTCAGAGGATACGATTACACCCCGGACCCAAGCAATTAGCCAAGAGCTTGCGGGGGCAAAAGATGCTGCTGTCCAGACTTCTTCTTCTATTAAAAGAACGACACAGCTCTATAATAAAACAACAAGTACGATGTCTACACTTGTGCAGAAGGCTTCCACCCAAGCGGATCGTCCGGAAAAGATTTACAACAACCGGATTTCATCCAAGCTTGGCGTTCCATTTGAACGGGTAGACAGTGACCGGCTAACGATTGAAATGTACAGAGTGAATCCTGGCAGCTATAAGGGCTATGCCATGAAGATCAAGCTAAAAGACCCTACTGCCATGCAGATGGCTCTAGACAGTGAACCTGGGCGTTCTGAGACGACCATGCAGGCTGTGAAGCGTAACGGCGCAATTGCCGGGATTAACGCAGGTGGATTTGCTGACAGTGGGGGCAAACGTTATCCACTTAGCACAACCGTCATGGACGGGAAGTACGTGAACGGTTTTCAGGCCAGTTTCAAAGATCTGTTTTTTGTAGGACTTAACGATGCCGGTAAACTGGTCGGAGGCAAGTTCTTCGACAAAAACTCACTGGATCGCCTGCAACCACAATTCGGGGCTACGTTTGTTCCGGTGCTGCTACAGAATGGGCGGAAACCCCCAATTCCCGACAAGTGGAAAGTATCACCCAAACGAGCACCACGTACAGTCATTGGCAATTATAAAGATGATCAGTTATTGATTATTGTAGTTGACGGATATAATGAGGGCGGAAGTTCCGGTGCTACCCTTGAAGAGTTGCAAGGGCGATTGTACAAGCTTGGGGTGATTGACGCCTATAATCTGGATGGCGGTGGATCATCCTCGCTTATTCTGAATAATCGGGTTGTGAATAACCCTTCAGATGGCAGCCTCAGACCGGTTCCCACACACTTTTTATTTTACAAATAATAGGGTGAAGCATTTCTTTTCTACCTATAATGGTTATAATAGAAGAAAATGAGCTTGTGCAGGAGGTGCGAAGGGCATGTCATTTTCACTGACATTCTGGATTATTGCAATCGTATTGACTCTCTTCATTACAGGCATTCTCACTTCATCCTACAACAATGACAAAACAAAAGGCTTGTAAAGGCCAAGCCTCTCTCCGGAGAGGCTTTTTCTATTGCTTCATCCTCGAAATAACAAGAGACAAGGCTTAAAAGAATGATTCGATTCTTCTAAGCCTTGTCTCTTGCTGTATTCGGGATCAATAGCTAACCGCCCGGTCATTCCGCATAGATATAACCGAATCAGCCGAAATAGGCCCACTCACCGACCCACCCTCAACTAATGTCACATAAATTCGTTCATGATCAACGGGTTCTCCAGCAATAATTTTGATCAATTGTTCAGCAGCGAGCGATCCCCACTTGCGCTTGGAATAATCAATGCTTGCCAATCTCGGCTGGACGTATTTGCTCAATTCAATATTGTCGAATCCGATGACATCAATCTCTTGACCAACGCCAAGTGCACTGTCTGCCAGACGATCACACAAGCCAATAGCCATCTCATCATTGAGGCAGAATACCGCTGCAGGTCCATCATACACCTGCACAATCTGATCTGCGGCTTGTTCTCCACTACTCTTCTCAAAATCTCCCGTGATCTCAATCCATTCCACACCGGCTTCACGTTCTGCAACCTGTCTCACAGCCTTTAACCGCTGCACAGAGTCAAACGAACCTTCCGGTCCTGTCACCACGTAGATTTTCTTATGTCCCTGTTCAATCAGATGTTCCATCGCAAGTGTCGCCCCGGCTTTATTATCCAGCAGAACCTGATTAATATTGGGATGATCCATCTCACGGTCCAATACAACGATTTTGTGCCCACGATCGGCATACTGCATTAGTTCCTCACTTGCAAACGTATGATCCAGAATGATCGCACCATCAATCATTCTCTCTGGAAGCATACGATGGGATTGTTTACCACTGCACACGATCAGGTCATAACCTTGAGCATTACATACGGCTTTCATGCCACTCAGCAAGTCTCCATACACATCTCCTCTAAAATCGGTCAAGAATACACCTAGAATTTTGGATTCCCTCTTCTTCAGTGTTCTTGCTGCGGCATTTGGAACATAGTTCAGTTCTTTGGCAATGGCCAAAATTTTGGAACTCGTCTCATCGGTCACTTTGTTGCTGCCATTCAGCGCATATGACACAGTAGAGATGGAAACTCCCGCCTGTTTGGCGATATCCTTGATACTGACCACATTCTTCGCTCCCCTGTTATGTTCATCAGGCCTTCCATAACAAAAGGCCTGACACATTACTCTTTCCATTCATCAGATTAAACAAGTCTGAATGATTTCTTCTGAGTATCCCGACTGTTTGCACCCACAAGAATATGGAACTCGCCTCGATCACTGCGGTAGCTTAAGTCAGAATGGTGATAACGAAGCTGTTCTTCATTTAACGTAAACGTGGCTGTACCACTCTCGCCTGGCGCCAGTGCAAGCTTCACATATCCTTTCAGCTCACGCATAGGACGAACGACTTCACCCGTTACATCACGAACGTACAACTGAACGGTCTCCACGCCTGCGCGCTCACCCGTGTTTGTTACATGTACTTGAATGCTCAGGGACTCTTCGGTAGTCATCTCATTACTTGACACTTCAAGATCACCATAAGAGAACGAAGTGTATGAGAGACCATAACCGAACGGAAGCAAAGGTTCATTCGGGCTGTCAATGTATTTGGAGACATAACGTTCTTCCGTCTTCTCCGGGTTCAGTGGACGACCTGTATTGAAATGGTTGTAATAGACCGGAATCTGACCTACGGACTGCGGGAAGGACATCGTCAGACGTGCGGATGGATTCACTCCACCTGTCAGAACATCTGCAATCGCCGCTCCGCCTTCACTACCCGGGAACCAGGCTTCAAGAACGGCATCCGATTCATCGATTACACCATGCAGATCCAATGGACGGCCGTTAAAAATAACGCTGGCAATCGGTTTTCCCGCTGCTTTGAGCTGTTTAACCAATTCCAATTGGGCTGCTGGCAGACGAATATCCGTGCGCGAGCCACCTTCTCCACTCATCTCGGAGTCTTCACCAAGAGCAAGGACAATCAGGTCTGCTTTGCTTGCCACTTCCAGGGCTTCGGCAATCTGCTCAGCTGTAATCGTATGAACATTACTGCCTTGAGCAAATTGAACTTTCCCACCCGTCAGGCGTTCTTGCAGAGCTGTTCCCAACTTAACTGCATCTTCCTTAACTCCTTCACAGGACCACCAGCCCAAAATATCAGGACTCTGTGCAAAAGGACCAATAAGGGCTACATTAGCGTCAGGTTGAAGTGGAAGCACGCTGTCATCATTCTTCAACAGGACAGCTGATTTCGTTGCCAGTTCATACGATACCTGACGGTGCTCTTTGGAGAATACAATCTCACGTTCACGTTCAGGATCAGCTGCACGAAGTGGGTTATCGAACAATCCCAGCTTTTCTTTCAGTTGCAGAATTCGCAGAACGGCTTCATCAATGAGCTTCTCATCCACTTCACCACTCTCAATCAGTTCAGGCAAATGATGCACATAACAAGGTGTCATCATCTCCATATCTACTCCTGCGCGAATGGCACGATATGCCGCTTCACGATCATCTTCTGCAGCACCATGCGCAATCATCTCGCGAATGGAAGCCCAATCCGAGATTAACACACCATCAAAGCCCCACTCGTCACGCAAAATACCGCGCATTAACTTCTCATTGCCACTTGCCGGAATACCGTCAACCGTATTGAACGAAGTCATGACCATTTCCACGCCCGCATCCAACGCTGCTTTGTACGCTGGCAAATAGTACTCACGCAGGTTACGCTCAGACATGTCCACCGTATTGTAATCCCGACCACCCTCAGCCGCTCCATAAGCCGCAAAGTGTTTAACACAGGCTGCAAGACGATCTGGCTCACCCTTCAAGCTGTCGCCCTGATATCCACGTACAAACGCAGCCGCGAACAAACTGTTCAGATAAGGATCTTCTCCTGTCGTTTCCATCACACGGCCCCAGCGCGGGTCACGAACCAGATCCACCATAGGTGCAAAGGTAACATGCAAACCGGATACAGCTGATTCACGTGCTGCAATTTCAGCACTTTTCTCAGCCAGTTCTGTGTCCCATGAACAACCGATCGCCAGTGGAATCGGGAAAATGGTTTTGAATCCATGAACTACGTCAGCCATGAACAAAAGCGGAATGCCCAAACGGCTTTTTTGCATATAAGCTTGCTGTACATCAATGATGGCCTGCGCACCGGACAACCCCAGAATGGACCCACTGGCATCTACGGACTGCTCCGTAATTCCCATCTCTTCCATCGGCCCTGTGATCTGACCTTCAACATTTGTTCCTTCATAGAAGTTGGCAGTCAACTGAAGAAGCTGAGCTGTTTTTTCCTCCAACGTCATCTGTCTTACCAGATCTAGCAACTGCTCGTTATTCATCTAATCGTATCCTCCACTATAAGTTGTTGAAATAAAGAACCCGGCTGCGTTCGGGGAGAGACCGCGCACCGGGTTCAAAATTAATTACTGAATGATTACTAGAATTTATCGTTTAGCTCATCCAGATAAGGTTGAACCAGGGACATTTTACTGTTTACCCATTCTTTCCAGTTTGCCTCTAGATCTCCGTTTTTGAGGATCAAGTTGGCATATTCATTCTGGTAGTCAAATGAAGCCTGACTCTTAGCTTTGGAATCGTACAGGTTGACATCCCAATCGTATGGTGCAAGCGATTTGCCTTCTGTACCAAGTTTTGCTTTTTCTTCGAACAATTTCACGGCTCTATCACGGTAATCTTTTTTGATTGCAGGGTTTACAACACTGAAGTCGTCACCAAGCAGATAAAGACCTTCGAAACGAGCTGGATATTTATCTTCCAATACCGTTCCTTCTGGCAACAAGCTAACGAGTTCGTTGTTTTCATCATATTTCCAATCTTTTCCTTCAAAGCCCATGTTGATGAGCAACTGTCCTTCTTTTGTTGCGGAGTAATCGATCAGATCCATGATCCGTTCGAATTTCTCGTCACTAATGTCTGGATTGAAGATCAATGCAGACCAGAAGTTGGCTTGTTCCATGTTACGGTATTTACCGTCATCGCCTACTACGATTGCTGTGTGTACCAGTTCATCACTATCTACACCCAGATTTTTTTTCATATCGGAATCCAGACCTTGTCTGTAGGAAGCCAGTCCGCCCAGACTTGTTACAGCAGCTGTACCTGTTACTTTGAAGTTGTTTTGACCTTCATTGTTTTTCCATGTGTAGAACTCAGGATTGAGCAGTCCATCTTTATAGGCTTTTTGCATCAATTTAAGTCCTGTCAGCGTTTCAGGATCTGCTGGTCCCCAGTGGAATTGGCCATCTTCACCTTTGTAGAACGGAGAGTCAGTCATGGCATGCACACTGTTTGGCATAATCATGTTTGTCATAGCATCTGCCGCATTGTAGGACAGAGGTACAAGTTTGTTACCCACTTTGCCTGGATCTTTTTCTTTCACTAGCGCAGCATATTCATTCAATTCGGTTGTTGTATAAGCATCTTTCAGTTCAAAACCAACCGCTTCAGCCCAGTCTTTACGAAGCGCAATGACACCAATTTGGTTCGTGAGTGGGTCAGCCGGTTTGTTCTCGAAATAGATTGGTCTAGGCAGGACATATGTTCCACCTGTCAATTCTTCCAACTTGTCTCCAAGACCCGTCAAATTGTAAGCTGCTGCCACGTTAGGCCAGCGTTCTTTCCAGTCATCCGGGAATTTGTAGAACAAACCTTGTTCAATGCTGTTAATGGCATCGCCATGTACGTAGTTCCATACCGCTACATCCGGCAAGTCGCCAGAGTTGATCCACAGACGAAGCTTCTCGCCCCATGAATCCCAATCGATATAGTTGTAGTCCCATGTCAAATTAAATTTGTCTGTCCAGAACTTGTGGAAATCATTATCCAGGTTCCCGTTTTTGATTTCTGTCAGGTTAGCTACAGAGATGGTCAGGTTGTCTTTGTAATTTCCCTCTGCATCTTTTTCGTTACCACCTGAAGCTCCTTGACTGGAACAAGCGGTCACCATCAGCATAACTACACTAAGCGTGATGGCAAAGAGAGCTCTTACTGACAACTTTTTTTTCGTTTTCATGTTTTACCCCCATGTTTTTAGTAGAATTTTATTGCAAAATCCTATACGTATATCAGGTCTTGATTGCCCCTGTTAATACCCCTTTGGCAAAGTGTTTTTGCAGCATTGGGAAGAAACACATAATTGGTACCATGGTGACAAATACGGCCGCCATCTTCATACCCATTGAGAAGTTGCTTGCTTGGGCAGCATCCACACTGGATGCATTGGATGCATTCGTCGTAGATGTCACGATAATATTTCGGAGTACATTCTGGAGCGGTAACTGATCCGCTTTTCGAAGGAATATCATCGCATCATACCAACTGTTCCAGTAAGCTACACCGTAGAACAACGTGATTGTAGCCATAATTGGTGTAGCCAGCGGAAGAACAACGGAGAACAAAATTCTCCACTCTCCGGCTCCATCCAGTCTCGCCGATTCCATGAGTGATTCAGGCAAGGTGTAGAAGTAGTTCATCATCAGAATCATGTTAAACGCACTGAAGCTTCCCGCCAGGATAACGGACCACAGCGTACCTGTAAGATGAAGTGATTTCATGATCAGGTACAGCGGTACGATACCACCATTAAAGATCATGGTGAACAGTACCAGGAAAAAGAGAAATTTCTTAAACGGAAATTTGTTGCGACTAAGGCCATATGCCATGCTTGTTGTCAGGAACAAGCTGAGTGGCAAGCCGATGACTAGCAATATAATTGTATTTTTGTACCCCGTCAGAATCGTTCCGTCAGCGAACAATGCCTTGTAGGAATCCAA
The DNA here is from genome assembly GCF_045040675.1 of Paenibacillus sp. FSL H8-0283. Taxonomy (NCBI): domain Bacteria; kingdom Bacillati; phylum Bacillota; class Bacilli; order Caryophanales; family Paenibacillaceae; genus Paenibacillus; species Paenibacillus sp. FSL H8-0283. The sequence continues at coordinate 2,058,352 of NZ_CP150295.1, read as the reverse complement.
TGTCCATTCTTTAGGGAACATCAAAAATGGATTGTCAGCATATTCTTTTTGTGTTGCAAACGAAATCATGATGACATTCCAGAACGGAATCAGGATCATCAGGGCAAGCACTAGTAATACGGCGAAAATAATGTAATCGAGAAGTGTCATTTTTTCTGTACCAATTCTCGGTTTTTTGTTAGCTTTCTTGCTCATCTCATTTTTCCTCCTCTCTTATCGGAACAAACCGTCTCCGCCAAGCCACTTGGCAAATCTGTCAGCAAGAAGCAGCAAGGCCATATTCACCAGGGAACGGAACAAGCTGACCGCTGTCGAGAATGAGAAATCGGTAGATGACTGGAACGTAATCCGATAGATATATACATCGAGTACTTCCGATACATTTTTGGTAGCGGCATTTGCCAAGTTGAAGATCTGGTCAAACCCGGAAGACATCAATCCACCAACCGAGAGAATAAACATGATTGTGATGGTTGGAAGGATGTTCGGCAAAGTAATTTTGAACATCTGTTGCATACGGGAAGCCCCGTCAATCTGTGCTGATTCATACTGATCCTGATCAATACCGGAAATGGCAGCCAGGAATATAATCGCGCCCCATCCACTTGATTTCCAAATATCAGTCAACAGCAACATGGGTACAAAGTTGGATTCAGACCCCAGGAAGTTAATCGTTGGCAATCCGAGTAATCCGAGCGCGCTATTTACCAGTCCGTCATATGCCAGCACATTGATGACTACCCCGGATACGATGATCCAGGAAAGGAAGTGCGGGAACGTAAGAACGGTTTGGAACAATTTTTTCCCTCTGCGCATCCGCAATTCATTCAGCAACAGTGCCAGAATAATTGGGAACGGGAACTGAATAATCAGTTTCAGAATATTGATGTACAGCGTACGCCATACTGCGTCGATAAAGGTTGGATCACGGAAAACATATTTGAAGTTCTCGAATCCGCTCCATGGACTTCCCCAGATGCCCAGGTTGGCCTTGTAATCTTTGAATGCCAGAGACAGGCCACCCATCGGCATGTAGGCAAACAGAATTAGCCAGACAAGCCCCGGAATAAGCAGGGTGTATGTCATTCGGTGCTTCCAGATTTCAGTCCAGAGCGAATTGCCCTTCAAGTTTCCCTTCAGCTTTTTGCTAGGTCCTTCGGCTGCAGGTTTCACATTGCATCTCCTCACTCTACTATGGTCTTGTCGTTGTACAGAAAATCAAACATCGTTCTCAGGTGGTGCTCCCAAAATCTCCATTCATGAGCCCCCGGCGTCTCCACATACCGAAAATCAAAGGCAGTCCCCTGCATGTATTTCGCATAGTCGCGATTCATCTCTACAAAGGGGTCACTATCGCCACAGCAACTGAGGATATCCGGTAAAGGAACACCCTGTTCCAGCAGCTTGGCCGACAGTGCGTAAATATCCTGATCGGCTTTTACCTGTAAACGTTCTCCAAAAACCGCTTTCATTTCCTTGATCATGGTCGCTGGCATATGGGGATCATGAAGCCGTGTCTGGATATCCGTTACGCCGGATAGAGACACTACTTTGCGATATCGCTCTGGATAAGTTAGTCCACATTTCAGTGCACCATATCCACCCATGGATAAACCGGCGACGTATGTTTTCTCCGGATCAGGATTCAGATTGAGCAGACGCTTGCATATTTCAGGTAACTCCTGAGTGATGTAGTGGAAGTAATTCAGGCCGTATTCCATATCGGTGTAATAGCTTCGATTCGCTTCCGGCATAATGATCGTACAGCCATATTGCGCTGCATACATCTCAATTGTGGTTAACCGCTGCCAGGTACTCGCATTATCGCCTGCCCCGTGCAACAGATATAGTGTACCGCCTGAAGTCTCTCCGGAGTCACTGGACACAACATGTATGCTGGTATTCATGCATAAGGTTGGCGATCCAGTTTCGATCGTTATATGTGCCATAAATGTAACCCCTCTCATCATCGCCTGCTGTCTTTACTCATTCGTTTCTCTGGCGTTGGATTGCAGGCTGTTGTAGATTCCCTTGTATTACGATGGGTTATCGAAACGATTTTCTCGAATCGTTTCAAAACATAGCCAACGTTGATTCACATGGAGTTCATTACAACACTTTTAATGTGGAAGCGATTTCTTCGAATCGTTTCGAATAAATCATAAGCCCGATGAGTAAATCCTGTCAATAACCTTTTTACAAATTTCGCGTTTTTTTCTCGAAAAAATGCTCTTTTAAGTCTAAATTTGCGTCCAAAGACACTATTATTACGAAAAAATGAAAATTTAGTAAGTACTATTACAACTTTAATTGACACCAAACCAGGTTTATACTAACATGGGTTCTGATTTTGCATTCGAATTACGGAAACGTTTCACCAACCGATTTTACTCAGGTTTCACCTGATATTAGGGAGGTTAATATGTCTGAGCAACTCAAAGGTTTCATTCATACGATTACGGAGCAACAATTGAACGTTTTTTCCATTCGCATATTACAAAAAGGGCATCTGCTTGCCCATTGGGACCGGGATAAGGATCAGCGCAGAGTACAACATTCCATCAGTAAATCCTTCACGTGTATGGCCGTTGGTCTTGCGCTTGAAGAAGGTCTGATACATCTGGATGCGACACTTGGTGATTATTTCTCTTATGATCATGTCCCGACTGCACAGCGCAATCTCCCATCGCCGCAGGAATTGAAACTAAGTGATCTTCTCCGAATGTCTTCGGGTCATGACTCTCCCCCTCTTTGGGCTGATGAGCGAGCTTCATTGACCGAAAAGGACTGGGCGAAATATTATATGTCTCTGCCTCTGGACCGGGTACCTGGAGAACAATTTACATATAGCAGCGGGGATACATTTATGATCTCAGCCATGCTACAGGCTGCTACCGGCCAAACCGTGAAAGATTACCTGACTCCACGGTTATTTGATCCGCTTGGCATCCATGATGTAGAGTGGGAAACCTCTCCACTCGGCGTAACGCTTGGCTGTGCAGGTCTTTGGATAAGCAATGAGGAACTGAGTCGATTTGGACAGTTACTGTTGCAGGAGGGCTTTTGGGAAGGCAGACAGATTGTACCTGCGGATTGGATTCGACAGGCTACGTCCCAGCAGATCGAAACGACTGGAGAAGGAGATTGGGGAAAAGGTTACGGGTATCAGTTCTGGATGTGTTCTCATGACGCTTACCGCGCCGATGGTGCCTATGGTCAGTTGTGTATCATAATTCCCTCAAAGGAAGCTGTCATATGTATTAATAGTGAGGAAGAAAATATGCAAGGCATCCTGAATGCCGTGTGGAATGAGGTTTTACCCCTTTACACCCAGCGTTAGTATACGTATTTTATCTTTTTTTCAAATTGCAATTATGCCATTCAATTGAGAATAAAACAAAAATAACGCCACGGGGTCAATGGACCCCATGACGTTATTTCTTATCCGTGTTGTGGAAGCTGAGTCATTTCATCTAAACATTGTGCGCATATGTAACGCTCTTTGAACTCGTTGACTTCCTCGATGGATCCGCAGAAAATACATTTTGGACGATATCTCTCCAAGATAATATGGTCCCCTTGTACTAAGATTTCTACAGGATCTCCCTCATTCATTTGATACCTTTTACGCAAAGATTTAGGCAATACGATCCTACCTAATTGGTCAACTTTGCGAACTACTCCAGCTGGCTTCATAGCTACGGCACACCTCTCCTATCTTACTCTAAATTTCTAGGTACATTTGTACTATGTTTATAGATTCGCCAAGATTTTGTCGAATCCTGCTGGAAATAAACATTTTTTGTCCTTTTTTTTGAAAAATGTTTTTTTTCCGAATTCTAGCCGTCATTTATAACCAAATTTTATCCTTCTAACCCCGGGAAATTGAGCTGGCGTAACGCTTCATATACAATAATTGCTGCCGAATTGGACAGATTTAATGATCTAACGTCACCAGTCATTGGCATTTTCATGCATGTATCGGGATTCGCAGCAATTAATTCAGGTGGCAGGCCTTTAGTCTCTTTACCAAAAACGAGGAAGTCCCCGTCCTGAAAATTAAAATCACTATATCGGTTCTTGGCCTTCGTAGTTGCATAGAAGAAACGACCTTCCGGATATTTTTCCTGAACCTCAGCAAATGAGTCGTGGTATTCAATATGGACAGCATGCCAGTAATCCAGCCCTGCACGTTTCAATGTAGCATCATCTGTTCGAAATCCAAGTGGACGTACGAGATGCAGATGGGTACCGGTTGCCGCACAAGTACGCGAAATATTGCCTGTGTTCGCCGGAATTTCTGGTTCAACCAGAACGATGTGTAAAGCCATATGTGTTCAATCTCCTTTTCATTTCATGTTGACGACAACCCTCTAATCTTAAAGAAAAGCCCTCCACACGTCAATGTGGAAGGCTCTGGTAAGGCACAGGATAAGACACAAAGGTCCATTACACCGTACCTATACTTAATTATCCATTTGTCTTCTGGAAGTGGCTCATGAAGTCTGTCAGTGCCTTAACACTCTCATAAGGAGCAGCATTATAAATGGAGGCACGGAGACCACCCACACTGCGATGTCCTTTCAGACCTACAAATCCTTCTTCCTCCGAAGCCTTGATGAACTTTTTCTCCAATTCTTCAGAAGCAAGACGGAAGGTTACATTCATGAGGGAACGATCTTCTTGTTCAACACAACCACGGTAGAAATCACCGGAAGCATCAATTGTGTTATAGAGCAATTCCGCTTTTTTCGTATTTTTTTGCTCAATACCAGCCAGTCCGCCCTGTTCTTCAATCCATTTCAATACTTCATTCACCATATAGACCGAGAAGGAAGGTGGCGTATTGTACAGGGAGTTGTTATCTACATGTGTGCTGTAACGAAGCATGGTTGGAATCGTTTTAGGCGATTCGCTCACTAGTTCCTCACGAGCAATTACAACCGTAATTCCGGATGGACCCAGGTTCTTCTGTGCACCCGCGTAGATCATGCCGAACTGATTAAGATCAAATGGTTTACAGAAAATATCACTCGACATGTCCGCAATCAGAGGTACTGAACCGGTATCCGGGAACGACTTGAATTGCGTACCTTCAATCGTTTCGTTCGAAGTCAGATGCACATAAGCCGTACGTTCTGGCAAACTCAGATTCGAAACATCCGGCAATTTCATAAATTTCTCTGCTTCCGAAGATGCAGCAACATGTGTCTCGCCGATCAACTTCGCCTCAGACAGAGCCTTCTTCGCCCAGCTGCCAGTCATCACGTAACTTGCAGTCTGCCCTGCGCCGAGCAGGTTCATTGGCAACATCGCGAACTGAGTGCTTGCACCGCCCTGCAGAAAGAGAACCTTGTATCCTTTTGGACTGCCTAGAAGCGACAACAACCGCTCCTGAGCTTCATTATGTACAGACTCATACACCGCTCCACGGTGAGACATCTCCATAATCGACATGCCTGTATTACGAAAATCTACAAATTCCGCCTGTGCACGCTCCAGTACCTCAAGTGGTAACGCCGCAGGTCCTGCATTAAAGTTATACGCTCTTTTTGTCACAAAATCCCCCGCCCTTTCCATCCGTAACTCTGACATACAAACAGCATTTTGCACAATTCGATTAGAATCGCTCACGGGTATAAGAGTTGGACAGGAAGAAGCATCCTGATCCAACCAACGTATAGACAAATTGAATCATTTTGATCTATATCTTACTTATTGAAAGTCGCTCTATGGATTTGTGCAAAATGCACTCAAAGTGAATATTATCGCTATGATATCAGTATTCTCTATCTGCTTCAAGGGTAATATGCACTGAAGTGTTGAATATAGGTCATCAAATTCCTTTATCACCCTGCAAAGTTAAAGCACTACATTGTTTAATTCAAGGAAAAGCCTCCGAGAGCGTGTCCCGGAGGCTTTAAGTTGGAAGAAGAACTGTTCCGACCCCGACCGATTAGCAGTCGAAGTAGAGGCTGTACTCGTGCGGATGAATGCGGATCGCTACTGCTTTCGCTTCATCACGTTTGAGGTTGATGTAGTTATCAAGGAAGTCTTTCGTGAATACGCCGCCTTCAGTCAAGAACTCGTTATCAGCTGCCAGAGCATCAAGTGCTTCTTCCAGGGAAGCTGGCACACTGCGGATGTTTTCTTTGTCTGCATCAGACAGGTCATAGATGTTTTTGTCGAGCGGACCATATCCAAGCTCAGTTGGATTGATTTTACGTTTGATTCCGTCCAGACCCGCCATCAGCATTGCGGAGAATGCCAGGTAAGGGTTAGCTGTGGAGTCTGGTGTACGGAACTCGATACGACAACCCTTCGGTGTCACAGCTGCAACCGGAATACGAACTGCTGCGGAACGGTTACCTTTGGAGTAAACCAGGTTTACTGGTGCTTCGTAACCAGGTACAAGACGTTTGAACGAGTTTGTACTAGGGTTAGTCAAAGCGATCAGTGCCGGAGCATGGTACAAGATACCTCCGATGTAGTGCAGTGCCATTTCACTCAGGTTAGCATATCCCGCTTTGTCATAGAACAATGGGGAATCGCCATCAAAGATGGATTGGTGAACGTGCATTCCGCTACCATTATCACCGAACAATGGTTTTGGCATGAATGTTGCTACTTTACCATATTGACGTGCAGTGTTGTGCACGATGTATTTGTATGCAAGCAGGTTATCTGCTGTTTTCTTCAGTGTATCAAAACGGAAGTTGATTTCGGCTTGCCCCGCTGTCGCCACTTCATGGTGATGACGCTCGATCGACAGGCCTGCTTCTTCCAATAGACGACACATTTCGCTACGAATATCTTGTTGTGTATCCACTGGCGCTACTGGAACATATCCACCTTTAGTGCGAACTTTGAAGCCCAGGTTACCGCCTTCTTCTTTGCGGTTAGTGTTCCATGAAGCTTCTTCGGAATCTACATAGTAGGAAGAGCTGTTCGTTCCGCTCTCATAACGTACATCGTCGAAGATGAAGAACTCGGATTCAGGTGCGAAGAATGCCGCTGTACCTACACCGCTCTCTTGCAAATAAGCTTCTGCTTTAACAGCGATGCTGCGTGGGTCACGCTCATAACGCTCGCCATCCGGAGTGAAGATGTCACACATAACATTCAATGTAGGGTGTGCAGTGAACGGATCGACATAAGTCGCTTCAGGGTCTGGCATCATAACCATATCGGACTCTTCAATTCCGCGGAAACCTTGGATAGAAGAACCGTCAAAAGCTACTCCATTTACGAACGTGTCTGCATCAACAGCCGAAGCTGGCAACGAGATGTGATGTGCACGACCAGCTAAATCTACAAAACGAAAATCTACCCACTCGATGTTGTTCTCTTGAATTGATTTCAATACGTTTTCAACCGACATGTATTCGTCCTCCCAAATATTCCGAACATTAAACAACCCCACTAAGAAAATGTCTAAATTCGAATTTTTTTCTGTCGTCATTATAAATTTTAAAACATGACATCGTCAATACTTATGTAAGGTATTTTTTGAAGGGATGTTAGATATACTCACACTTTATAAATAGCATAAATTCATATAACAACTATTTTCATATACATTTAACTGGTTTAATGCGGTAAAGCGACCCCTATTTTAACCTAAATCATGGGAAAAACTTCACATCATAAATGTTTCTTATCACTATTGATTAATAAATACGTTCAAAACTGCAAAATATGCAAAAAACCGAGCATCTATCTGATTCCGTTGCAATGAACGAGATCAGAGGAGATGCCCGGATGATGATCCAGACCTTGACTATAGAAATTTTTATTACACGCCTACACGTGCCGGGAAAAATTCTGCCGGTTGTTTGGCTGTGCTGAATGATTTACCCACGATTGGTGCCAATTTCTCCAGATCCTGCAACAGGTTAGCGAATTGGTCAGGGAACAAGGATTGCACACCATCTCCTGTCATGGAGTTATCCGGATCGGTATGCATTTCAATGATCAGGCCATTGGCACCCGCAGCAACGGAAGCTTTTGTCATCGGTTCCACCAGTTCACGTCGTCCAGTACCATGGCTCGGGTCAGAAATAACCGGCAAATGGCTCAGAGACTGCAGAACAGGGATTGCTGACAGATCCAGCGTATTCCGTGTGTAGGATTCAAACGTACGAATACCACGTTCACACAGCATAACATTTGGGTTACCACCCGCAAGAATGTATTCAGCCGCATTCAACAATTCATCGTATGTCGCACTGAAGCCACGTTTCAACAATACCGGTTTGCCACACTCGCCCAATTTGCGGAGCAGGTCAAAGTTCTGCATGTTACGTGTACCTACTTGCAGAATATCTGCGTACTCGGCGCAAATATCCACATACTCAGGTGTCATGACTTCTGTAATGGTCAGCAGATCATGTTTCTTGCCTGCTTCCGCCATCATGATCAATCCTTCTACACCCGTTCCCTGGAAGCTGTAAGGACCCGTACGAGGCTTAAATGCACCACCACGTAACACTTGCCCACCAGCAGCTTTCACAAGCCCTGCAATCTCATCAATCTGTGCAGCGGATTCAACCGCACATGGTCCGCCCATGACAACAAGTTCTTTTCCGCCGATATCTACACCTTTGATGGAGATCACCGTATCTTCCGGATGGAAGTCGCGACTTGCCAATTTGTAAGACTTCGAGATTTTAACGACATTCTCGACACCTTTCATTTGGCGAAGATGCTCTTGCATTTTAGGTTCAACTTTACCAATCAAACCAATGATAGTACGATCCTCTCCGCGAGAGATATGCACCTGAAGCCCTTCTTTTTCAATAACTGCAACGATATCCTGAATCTGTTCCTCCGGTGTAGCTTTGCCTGCAATAACGATCATATTAATTCCCATCCTTCCTTGTATGAGAGCACAATCATTTCTTAATGTGCGTCTGATTAAATTTAAAAACTCTGTCGCGCTTAAACGCTTGTTCGCTTTTAAGCTTTTATCCGTTAAAGTGAATATACCATAGTTATCTGATTGCGTCAAGGTACACATTCCTTATCCATATACAAAAAGAATCCTGCTCCGCAGGCTCCGACATTCGGATCTGCATAACAGGATTCTTCTCAATCACATCTCGTTTTTAATTCAGACTTACTTTTACATTTCCTTTGCCCTAAGGTGTACGTGTTTTTTCTCTAACTGGAGGCAACAGTTTGCTCATGTTCACGGTACGTTTGATCTCCCACGTCTCCGGCTTGTCATGTTCATACTGTTCCAGGTAAAGGATGACTTCTTTCGTGATCGGTGTTGGTGTTGATGCACCCGAAGTAACCGCCACCTTATTTACACCTTTCAGCCATTCTTGCTGAATCTCGGAAACATCAGATACACGGTAGGCCGTAACACCCGCAATCTCCTCCGACACTTGTGCCAGACGGTTAGAGTTATTGCTGCGAGGATCACCCACCACGATAACCAGGTCCGACTGACCTGCCTGTTCCGCAACAGCTTCCTGACGAACCTGAGTTGCAAGGCAAATCTCATTATGAATCTCTGCGCCCGGAAACTTCTCCAGCAGACGGCTCATAATGTGTTTGATATCCCACTGGCTCATCGTTGTCTGATTTGTAATAAGGATTTTGCCTGGAGATACGTTCAGCTCTTCGATCTCTTCTTCCTTCTCGATCAGGTGAACGAGATCTGGTGCAACACCTACGGCACCTTCTGGTTCAGGGTGATTCCTTTTACCAATATAGATGATCTGATAACCTTCTGCCGTCTTCTCCCGAATGAGATCATGGGTCTTGGTGACATCAGGGCATGTTGCATCCACTGTTGTCAATCCTTTGTCTCGTGCCAACTTGCGCACTTCAGGAGATACACCATGAGCTGTGAAAATAATCGTGCCACTCTCCACTTGGCTCAAAATATCCATCCGGTTCGGACCATCCAATGTAATAATACCTTCATCTTCAAAGGAATCCGTCACATGTTGGTTATGCACAATCATACCCAATATATAAATAGGTCGTGGTAAATCCAGATTGCGTGCCGCTTGACGCGCGAGCACCATCGCATCCACAACGCCGTAACAATATCCCCGCGGCGAAATTCGTAGTACTTCCACTTGGTTGCCACCCGCTTTCTTTCTCGGCAACGTTGCCGATGTAATTGCAGTCCTGTCTATTATACCTTTATTCGATAGGCGGAGCAAAGACAACCGGCAACCAGATAATAAAGGTGGTTCCTTCTCCACGTCTGGTCACAACCTCAACCGATCCATGGTGTTCCTCAATAATCCACTTCGCAATCGAAAGTCCCAGACCTATGCCCGGTGTAGCCCCGCGGGATTCATCTGCCCGATAAAAACGATCAAAGATGAACGGCACTTCGTCCCGATCCATCCCAATACCGGTGTCGCTAATGCGTAGTCCCACCTGGCCCTTGTATAATACGGCATCCAGCGTCACAGAGCCTTCAGGTGTGTATTTAAACGCATTTTCGATGAAAATAAACAGCATCTGTTGCAGATAGTCCTTGCTACCGTTCACATAAATGCCGTTCAGGGTGGAAAAATCTCCTGGAAGCCAGTCTGCCTGACGATCCAGAAATTGTGCTCTGCGTGCCACTTCCTGTACGAGAATCTGTAGCGGGATCGGATTCAGTTCAATTTTCTGACCCGTATCCGCTCTCGCCAGCGATAACATGTCGCTGATCAGCCTGCTCATACGTTTTCCCTCGTCCGCCATATCTTCAATGGCTTCCAGCGACATTTGTTTGACAGTCTCCTCATCCAGATTCGGTCGGTCGCTTCCTTCCTGATCCCACAGCTTCTTCAAGAAGTCTACGTTCCCGCGAATGGTGGTCAGCGGCGTACGCAGTTCATGCGATGCATCGGATACAAAGCGGCGCTGGGCAGCATTCGTCTCCTCCAAACCACGGAATGACAATTCTGTACGTTCAAGCATATTATTCACCGTTTCAATCAGACGCCCGATCTCATCCTTCGGCCCAGCATATTGAATACGTACACTTAAGTCATCTCCAGATTGAATCTGATTGGCGGCATCAATGACAGTCACGAGCGGACGCATCGACTTGCGAGCCAAGACGAGACCTGAGGTAATAGCGAGGGCCATCGCTACCAGCCAGCCAAAAACCAAAATATTAAGCAACGCTTCCAGCAAGCGCTCTTGTGAACTTACATTCGCACCAACCTGAAGAATTCCACGTACTTCATTGGTACCCTGAAGAGAAAGGGGAAGCTGATTCACCAGAAACGGTGTACCATCCACATAGATCTTGGATATGCCTCGCTTTTCAAGAATTTCATTGGCTTTTAATACCGGAAACTGAATCTCCAGTTTTTTCATATTGCCGGAAATTATGCCTGAGCGACTCTGATAATCCCAGAGTTGAATGTAAATTTGTGCCTCCTGAAGCTGGCTCTCTGTAAATGGGTCCAGATCCAACGACTGCGAAAGAGGATTTACACCAATTTGATCCGTAATCCGGGCACTTTTCACCTTTAATTGCTGTTCGACTTCCTGATAGGAATTAAAATAAACAAAAGCATAGATGACAACGCCCCAAAAAATAAGCACGGCGGCCAGAATACCAGAATACCATGCGGTTAGTCTTAACCGAATGGACATGTCAGGAGTCACCTCTCAGAATATAACCGGCTCCCCGGATGGTCTGGATTAGACGTTTGCCACCGTATTCTTCAGTCTTCTGTCTGAGCATGGCAATGTATACTTCAAGCACGTTAGACTCACCGCTGTAATCATAACCCCAGATTTTATCCATAATCAGATCACGGGACAGTACCCGTCTTGGATTTTGCATGAACAGATTCAACAGTTCGAATTCTTTGGCAGTCAGCTCCAGACGCTGCCCATCTCGCAATACTTCACGTGAGTCATTGTCCAAAATGATATCTTCATACATTAAGCGGTTGTCCGGCGTACCCGCACTATCTGACTTGCGGCGTAGCAATGCACGGACACGTGCCAATAATTCTTCCAGCGCAAAAGGTTTTACAAGGTAGTCATCGGCTCCTGTGTCCAGTCCGGTCACCCGGCTCTGTACTTCATCCTTGGCCGTAAGCATCAGCACAGGCACTTTGCTGCCTGCTTCTCTCAATCTGCGACATACCTCAAATCCGTCAATCTGCGGCATCATCACATCCAGCACAACGATGTCCGGCTCCTTGTCCATCAGTTTGCTGAGGCCTTCGGCTCCATTGGAAGCCGTCTGTACCTCATATCCTTCAAAAGCCAGCCCCCGGCGGAGCATGGATACAATTTTTTCGTCATCATCCACAATCAAAATAGTTGAGCGCATGGTGGTCTTTCTCCTTTATCCTAACGTTTTATCCCATTGTAACAGGCGGAAGCACAATCTGCATCTTCAAGTAGGCGTCTCCAATCCGTCCTGGTCCATTGTAACCCTGCTTCATCAGGGCAAAAAAACGGAAGGGCCTTCAAACCCTTCCGTTGTGTTAATCCTTGCCCGATATTTATGGTTGCTGCTGTTGTGTATCTGTTGTTTGTGAAGTATCAAAATCATTTTTGTTGCCGATTTTGATTTTCAGATCCATCTTCTTACCATCACGCACCACGTTCAGTGTAACTTCACTACCGATTTCCTGTTTCTTGATAAAATCAATCAGATCTTGACTTGTCGCGTACGGCGTACCATTGGCACCTGTGATGATGTCATATGCACGAAGATCTGCTTGGTAAGCCGGTGATTGGAAGATCGTGCTGGCTACAACTGAACCTTCGGTAACGTCTGTTCCCATTTGTTTAGCAACTTCAGGCGTGAGAGCCATCAGAGACGCACCGATAAAGGGTACTGGCTCTTTGGGAACTTCTTTGTTCTCTTTAAGATATTTAACGGCTTCAGAGATGACGCTCGACGGGATTGCAAAACCAATTCCCTGTGCATCTGCGCTTACTGCAACGTTCATTCCGATAACTTCCCCATTCAGGTTAAGCAACGGACCACCGGAGTTACCCGGATTAATCGAAGCATCTGTTTGCAGCAAATGGCTGTACTCACGTGTTTTTCCTGTTTCTTCATCTGGAATGCTGATCGTACGTTCTTTGGCACTCAGTACACCTGCTGTAACCGTGTGTTCGAATCCTTCAGGATTACCAATAGCTACAAGCCATTCACCGACTTGAGTACTGTTGGAATCACCCAGTGGAGCTACAGGGAACGCATCGTCACCACTGTTTTTCTCAATTTTCAATACAGCCAAATCCAGATCAAAGCTGCTTCCCAGCAATTTAGCCTCATAAGGCTTGCTGTTGTTCTCCAGGGTTACCTGGATTACATCTGCACCCTGAACAACGTGTTGGTTCGTCAGGATATATCCTTCTTTGTCAAAAATGAACCCGGAACCAATGCCCATAGGCACAAGCTGATTACCGCTTTGTGGTTGCTGGCTTTGGCCTTGATTGCCTTCCGTTCCGCCCCCATTACCAAAGAAGTATTGGTACAGCGGATCACTTGTATTTGATCCACCCTGACCCAATCCTGTACGTGAGGACTGCTTCGCGAGTGTTTCGATTTTGACGACAGCCGGACTTGTACTTGTTACTACGGAAGACACATCTTCTTTGCCTGTTGGCAGTAACGACGCTGTGACATTGTTGCCTCCGCCTGTGTTTGTAGACGCTTCCTGTCCTGAACTTTGATTGTCTGTGTTCGTAAGTGCCGTCTCCGGTGTGAACATGTTTGTTCTATCAGCTGTGTACATGAGAACGGTGATGACCAGCATCCCGGCAATAAAGGAAAATAGAAGTGATCTTACGGAAGAACGTGGCTTGCGGTTATTATAGTTCCAGTTGCCTTTGCCGCCATTCCCTTGATCTCCACCGTTACCTGAGCCGTTTCCGCCGCCTGCTGATGATCTTTTCGCTTGTTCGGATGGTTCACTATTATAGTAAGTAGGTACGGGTCTCACCGGATCAGGTTTTGTAATCTCTACATTTCCTTCTTCACGCTGATTAGTGCTTCCCATGTGATTTGCTGTATCTTCCTGATTCACGGACTGAAAAGGTCCATAAGAATAATAATAGGAGGATTCGTCCGTTCCGGAAGAATTGCGATTCTCCGTTTGTTTGGTTTCGTTTTCCTCGTCTTGACGGTTCGATCTATAGTTGCGTTCGTCCATGCCTCTCTACCTCCCAATCTCTTATTCCCAAGAGATATTCTTTAACTGTCCTTATTTTGTACTTTAAACCTTAACCGTACCTTAAAAACAATTAAAAAGGAGATAAAAGCACATAAGAATAGACTCTTTTCCCCGTCACGACGGCATTTTACCCTTTCGTTTTCACCCATCCCTGACGATGAGCATAGATGGCCAACTGTGTACGATCGTCCATCTCACATTTCATCAGCAGGTTACTTACATGTGTTTTGACGGTTTTGATACTGATATGTAATTCTTCTCCAATGTCTTTGTTGGTCTTTCCCTCTGCAATAAGCAGCAGCACTTCCTTCTCCCGTTCAGTCAGACCCGATTCACTCTCTCTCGCTGTACGTTGTCTGATTCCCCGGGTTAACGCCTGCGAAACATCACCTGTCATAACAGGCATGCCTCTATATGCCCCTTGCAGAGCATAGATCAGTTCTTCAGCAGAGACTGTCTTCAGTACATAACTTACCGCACCCGCTTCAATCGCTTGCACAACCAGATCATCCTCCAGGAAACTGGTGAGCATCACAATTTTCATCCCTGGAAATTCAGTCATGATGGCTTTTGTTGCTTCAGCGCCATTCATTACAGGCATCATCAGATCCATCAGGATCAGGTCCGGCATTTCACTATCATTTAACTTACGTAACTGATCAAGCGCATCCTGCCCGTGGCCCGCTTCTCCCATCACATGAAAAGTAGGTTCCAGCATCAGATATGTTTTCAAGCCCATGCGCACCATATCATGGTCATCCACAATCATCACGTTTACTTTACCACTCATTGCGTCTCCCCCTCTGGTTCACTCAGGAACGTTCGGGAATTTCGGGATCAATACCCGTACCGTCGTTCCCGCTCCCGGTTTCGATATAATCTGAACTTGCCCCCCAAGCTTCTCCGCCCGTTCACGCATGGTAGATAACCCGTATGAACCCGGACGCTCCGCTTGCTGTAAAAATCCCTGACCATCATCGCTGATGCTCATGCTGATCTGATGTTCACTCTCCCGTATGGACAGACTAACCACTCCAGCCTCTGCATGCTTCACGACATTGGCAACTGCCTCCTGAATAACAAGAAACAGCTGGTGCTCAATGGCATCCGAGATTCCGCCATCCAGTTCCAGCTCTTTCACACCTTTAAGACCATTCTGCCTGCAATAATCAGGAAACCAACTATCCAGTGCTGCGGTGAGGTCACGCCCTTCCAGCTCCACCGGTCGAAGTTGGGCAATAAGTCCTCGCATCTGACGCTGTGCAATATGCGACATCTGGATTAACTGGTCCAGTACTTTACCGCCATGTTCCGGATTCATCTCCAGCAGTCGCGGTAAGGACGAAGCCGACATATGCATGGCAAACAGCTGCTGGCTAACCGTGTCATGGAGGTCCCTTGCCATTCGTTTGCGCTCTTCAAGCACAGCCCGCTCCGAGGCTTGCTCCTTCTCAATGACTTCCTGCTCACCGAGGCGCTGAAGCAGTCTCATCTTTTTCTCAATCGAATCCATCATGACATTGAACTCCTGATAGACACGACCAAACGAAGCGTCATCCGCTTCAGGCATGCGCACCGCCAGATTACCCTTGGATACTTTCAACATGTTGAGATCAAGCAGGTCGATCTTGCGTTGGAGTCGTAATGCAGCGATATATCCGGTGATAACGGTGGCCAGCACAACAACAGCAACATAGGTCCATGCCCGCTGACGACCAGCCCCCATCAACACCTCTCCATACAATAGATAGAATCCGCCCAGCGTAATCAGACCAGTTAGCGCAAAATACATCATCAGTTCCCATTTATTGGCCTTGAGAATTGTTCGAATCATGCATTAACCCACCTTATTCACTTTGACGTCTCCGATAAACACACTTACAATAATCCGTACTTTTTTGCTTGCTTCATGGTAATGGGCAGTTTCAGCCTGGGCACTACTCAGGAATCCGCCGCGTTTCTGGTTCAACAGTGACATATCTCCAATGAAGGAATTTGTCGTCACCGTCACACCCAGATCCATATCTTCCGGAACAAATACTTTCACATCCCCAATAAATGAAGAAATGACAATCTTCGTCTCCCCATAAGGAATCTGTGCCTTCGTCAAATCAATTACAGTATCTCCGATAAAAGCCGAGATGTTCATTGGTTTCAACGAGAACACTTCCTGCCCCATGTACAGATCACCGATGAACGCCGATTTATTAATGGTATTGCCACTGCCATAATCCCCATAACCATTTCCGTAGCCATTATCATAATGTTCTCCGTATCCGGTATCGTTAGAGTTATACGATTGATGTTTCTTCTTATATTGATGCCCTTGTGATGATGAATCCGTTGATCCTGTGAAATGAGGGCCATGTGCATCGTTCTTCTGTTCCTGTTTTGGTTTGCCAAATGTTTTCTCGAACTGTTCGTCAAACGATGACGGCATCTCCAGATCCTCCGGAGCCAACGGTTTATAAGGTTGCTCAGGTGCTGGAGGTGGCTGCATCTTGTCATGATGTTTCCGATCACGACGTCGTGGCCCGATCAGTACGAACAATCCTCCGCCAATCAGCATAACCGGGATCAAATAACGAATGAACTCCCCCATGGAGTAATCAATCCATCCCAGGTTACGGGCAAGAAAGTAACCACCAATTGCCAGTACAATTACCGGTCCTATAAAGGCGTAACCCCCGTTGCGACGAATCTCGGAGATTCCTTTGACCCCCCACCAGATTAGAAATAACGGCCAATATGTTCTGAAAATATATCCTACATCAATGTCATATCCCAATTGTCTGAACAAGATCATCGCACCAATAGCAATAAGAGGTATGCCAACCCACCAGCGGTCACGCGTCGATCGTTTCATCGCTCATGTCTCCTTTGTCTGTATTATGTATCCAGTGTAACTCAGACAAGACAATGAGAACAGCGGCGGCAGGTGGAATTCATCTCGGTCTCGAGACTGAGATCAGAGGATATTAATGTAAAAACTTCGTATATGTAAAACACCCCGGAGCTGCTGCTCCAGGGTGCTGAATCATCATTTGATTAATGAATCTTCAATTATTTTTTGTATTTTGATGCTTTGCCTTGGCCTTGGCCAGTTTGGCCTGTGTTTTCTACACCGAACTCGGCATTGTATTTTTCATCAGGTGTTTGGAAATTATCTTGTACTTTGTTTTGAGCAGATTGCTTCACTTTTGCTGCTGCATTCTCTTCTCCAAACTCTGCATTGTACTTCTCGTTTGGCGTTTGGTACCCTTGTGATTTTTTAGCCACAACGAATCACCTCTCTCTTCATATTTACGATACATTGCTGCACCGCGGGGTTCGTCCCCAGTCAGTATTATGTGGAGAGAGCACTTCAGTTATTCATGTGACCATGTGAAATTAAATGGCCTTGTCCAACCACGAATCCGGTACAGATTTGTACACATCGATTGCATCGGCCAACTCGCTGAGCATCTTTTCTGTGCATTTCCCAGCGCCTTGCCTGATCACCTGTACCTCCACATCCTTTTTGCCCCACTCTTTGTACACTTGCTTGGTTGTCGGGAAATACAGATCGATTTTATTGCCTTTGATCGCTGAACCCGTATCTGCAACAATTCCGTAACCATAGCCCGGTATGTACAGAATGGAACCCATCGGGAATAATTTTGGATCAGCTGCAATCGTGGAAACTGTTTCTTTATCACGACGTACTTTTACACCAGAATACGTAATTCCGTATTGAGGATGTTTTGGTCCTTTTCCTGTAGACTCCACACCTGCCGTATATCCCGTTGCTGTAACCTTTTGTGTACCCAGGATTTGTTCTGAACGCGGAGCAAGCACCGGCATAGACGGATCTGCCACTTGTTTCTCAGGAAGCTCAGGCCTTGGAATGACCATCGGTTGCGGTGACCACAATAAAGCCATATACACCATGGTCGTCAGCTGGGCCTCGTCGCTGTATTGATGGCTAACCTGTTCTGGAAATTCTTGATCAGACTTGCTCGATGTTTCAATTTTCGGACCTTCACTGCCCCTGCTCTGACTCTCGACATGCAGTACTGTACTTTCCTCTTCAAATGTATAGGCATCCGCCTGATTCAGGTTAATCATCATCCCGGCGAACATCACACAGCCAACCAATAAACCCCGTATATGTTTCTTTTGAATTGAGAATTGCTTTTTCATTGTATAACCTCCCCCTCACTGCAAAGGTTTTCCAAAAAGCAATTAATCTATACTTTTTACTGCAAACACTACGAAAAAACGCCTGAATAACATAGGTCAATCCCATGTTATTCAGACGTTATGCAGAGTGATCAGCG
Source organism: Paenibacillus sp. FSL H8-0283 (assembly GCF_045040675.1). NCBI lineage: Bacteria > Bacillati > Bacillota > Bacilli > Caryophanales > Paenibacillaceae > Paenibacillus > Paenibacillus sp. FSL H8-0283. Next base: position 2,039,859 of record NZ_CP150295.1, on the reverse strand, counting down.
CAACTTATGCACTGGTTATCTGATAAATCATTTGTTCATTTATACTAAACGTGTTGCAATTTCTTCTTTCAATTGAGCGATTATTTCATCGACCGGTTTCATGCCCAGATCGCCTTCTCCACGCTTACGCACGGATACCGCTTCTGCATTACGCTCATTCTCACCAACAACAAACATATAAGGCATTTTCTCCAGCTGCGCCTCACGGATTTTATATCCAAGCTTCTCATTCCGCAGATCGGCTTCAGCAGAGATTCCCGCACGTTTCAGTTTCGCTTCCACTTCACGCGCATAATCGTCGAAGTTTCCGGATACTGGGATCACTTTTGCCTGTACCGGAGACAACCACAATGGGAAAGCTCCTGCAAAGTTCTCCAGCAAGAATGCTGTGAAACGTTCCATTGTACTAATTACACCGCGGTGAATAACGACTGGACGATGTTTCTGTCCGTCATCGCCCACATATTCAAGTTCAAAGCGCTCAGGCAACAGGAAGTCTAGTTGAACCGTAGACAATGTCTCTTCTTTGCCCAGAGCTGTTTTGATCTGTACATCCAGCTTCGGACCGTAGAACGCCGCTTCACCTTCAGCTTCATAGAATGGAAGGTCAAGCTCTTCCACAACTTCACGCAACATGCGTTGGGACATTTCCCACATCTCGTCATTTTGGAAGTATTTCTCAGTATCCTGCGGATCACGATAGGACAGACGGAAACGGTATTCGTTGATACCGAAATCCTTATAGACTGTTTGAATCAACTCGATAACACGAGCGAACTCTTCTTTGATCTGATCCGGGCGTGCAAAAATGTGTGAGTCGTTCAGTGTCATCGCACGTACACGGTGCAGACCTGTTAACGCCCCCGACATTTCATAACGGTGCATCATACCAAGCTCTGCAATACGGATTGGCAGATCACGGTAGCTGTGCATGCTGGACTTGTACACCATCATATGGTGAGGACAGTTCATTGGACGGAGAACAAGTTCCTCGTTATCCATTACCATTTTCGGGAACATATCTTCCTGGTAGTGCTCCCAGTGTCCAGATGTTTTGTACAATTCCACGTTACCCAGAACTGGTGTGTATACATGCTGGTATCCCAGGCTTTCTTCCAGATCCACAATATAACGCTCCAGAGTACGGCGTAGCTTCGCACCGTTAGGCAACCAGATTGGCAAGCCTTGACCGACCAGTTGGGAGAATGTGAACATTTCCAGCTCTTTACCCAACTTACGGTGATCCCGTTTTTTAGCTTCTTCGAGGAAGTGCAAATGCTCGTCCAGCTGTGCTTTTTTCACAAAAGCCGTACCATAGATACGTTGAAGCATTTTGTTTTTGCTATCTCCACGCCAGTAAGCACCCGCGACATTCATCAGTTTGAACACTTTGATTTTGCTAGTTGATGGTACGTGAGGGCCACGACACAAGTCGAAGAATTCACCTTGCTCATAAATCGTAATCACGCTGTCCGCTGGCAAATCACGAATCAACTCAAGTTTGTAAGGATCGCCCACTTCTTCGAACGTTTTGATCGCGTCCTCGCGGCTAACTTCCTTACGTACAATTGGCAAGTTCTCATTCACAATACGTTCCATTTCCTTCTCGATCTTTTGCAGATCTTCAGGATTGAGCGCATGTTCGAGGTCCATATCATAGTAGAAACCATCTTCAATGACAGGGCCGATACCGAGTCGTACCTCTTTGTTACCATATAAACGTTTCACTGCTTGAGCCATCAAGTGAGCTGTACTATGACGCATCACTTCAAGTCCTTCTGGTGAATCCAGAGTTACGATCTCCACCAATGCTCCCTCATGAAGTGTTGTGGACAAGTCCACCACGATACCATCCAGTTTGCCGGCTACGGCATTTTTGCGCAATCCGCTGCTAATTGAAGCCGCTACGTCCTCAATGGTGCTGCCATCCGCGTACTCACGCACCGAACCATCCGGTAATTTAATGTTAACTGCCATTTGTCTCATTCCTCCTGTTAATGTAACCTTCATGTCCAGATATTTATGGACTGATTATCTATTGCTATTCCAGTCATTTTGCAAAGGAACGCAAAAAACACCCGTCCCGGCAAAGGGACGAGTGATATATACTCGTGGTTCCACCCTAATTCAGCTGATTCATCCATATTCGGAAATACAGCCCTCATTGGCATGACGATAACGGGCATGACCCGGCAGATCCTTACTCGCGGATAATCCCCATTAAAGGCGATATTCTAACTCCACTTTCAAAATTGCAGCTACAAAGGGGTAAACCATACGTGATATCCGGAGGAAATTTCAGCCTTGGTTCCTCTCTCTGCACCGATCTTGCGTGTGGTTGTTGTCTTTGTCAACGCTTTTGGTTCAATGGTTCACATGAAAAATTCATGGATCAACAGTTATTATAATTGCCGAGATCACTTGCGTCAAGACCTGTCAACAATCCTGAGCGCAGCACTTCGCATTCCGGGCAATGATGACATATTTGCACTTTGTCTTCAAATATCTGGCATATGGTTGAGATGATTGGCAGATCCGGGGTGCGTGTATGGAGCATGACCTTCTCAGGAGAGATCGAGATGAGTGTACTTACAATCATATCTTCAATATCCATCTCCAGTTCCAGACCCGGCATTTCCACAACGACCTGTTCATCCTTTTGCACGGGTAACAGATTAAGTCCAGCATCCAGGACCTGAAATTCATGCATTCCCTTGTGTACAAGATGAACCAGAGGTACTTTGGCTTCTTGAAAAAACACAAAATATTTTAACAGCCCCATAAACTCTTCATACTGCCGATCCATCCAGAACTCATCCAGCGCATACTCCACTAATTCCTGAAGCTCCTGCTTATATGGCCGTATGCGGAAGTTGATAATGCCTTCAAGGTGAAAAAAGTGAACATCCTCCAGGTCCTGCCGTAGTCCACTGGCTAACGTAGTACGACGGCGCTCTCGAAGTCCGGGCTGATCCAGATCACCATTTAATAGAAGTGGCATGCAGATTCGATTGACCTTTTCCACCTCATGCTCATCCATGACAGAACACGCCTTGGCGATCATATCCTCCACCATGCTCCGTTCTTGTGTCTCCATAATGAAGTCGGCGAGTCCAAGGGAGAGCAGATCACTGATCCGGGGAAGCCATTGCTGGAAGTCTTCGTGATTCTCATTCCCTCTGCACACCCAGGTTGCTCTTCCATCATTATGTTTGAAGGTGAGCCGAAATCCTCTTTTACTTATATGTAAACCTTTGGTTTTTTCCTTGACACAACGATAAAATTGATCCGCTTCCTCTTGCCCCGATACATCGGTCCATACAGCAAACAGTTCCACAAGAATCACTCCTTTCCTTCCTGTTCAAAGTATATGGCAAGGCCGATGGGGATATACGAAGCGGATTGATGGAAAGCGTGTCATGATTTCTCAGTATATTATAAAGAGGTTTGGAGTTAAGACAAAAATGTGTTATTATTTTAATAACAGTATATTTCACGGGAAAGGAGGGAAGCCAAAATGAGACAACAACCTAGAATACTCCACTACACTATCATTATCATTTTGTGCGTTTTCCAAGCCTTGTGCTTCCCTATTCCGATGCAGTCCGAATCTGCCGTTGGGGTGTCTGTAGAAGCAACTTCCAACAAGGAAGTGCTGTTGCAAATACCCGAATCCCAGCAGAAACCTGTCATTCGCAAATATCCACAAGTTATGTCCAAGCTGATTGCGGTTACGCATAATAAGCCTGTCTTTCTTGTCCTCGCATTGTTATTGATGCTGCGAATCCCTACAACGGGTCTGTCCTTTAAACCGTGGTATTGTCTGTTTAAACGCAGATTATTTCTGCTACCTATTAAGTTTACCAGCATGTATGTATCCCTCACCCCTATAGCACCAAAATACGTGAACGCTCTTCACTAGCCGTTACGACGTATTTACAGGTTGCTTTTGCATGAAGACACCTCTGTAATGAAAGACGGTGCGCTTGTGCATAACTTATAACCCTTTTAGCACACGTTAGATAAACCCATGTTTATGACAGTACCTATTTTTGTTGTACCCACACCGACAAATTCAAATCATATGGCTGTGTCAGGAATTTCTGGCTCTGTTTACCCGCATCTTTTGATGTTCCCTTGAGCAGCAGATTAATCATTTTCGGGAAATAAGCCTGTCTTCTATGGCCAGCCCCTAATTATAAGGAGGCAACAATCCATGGATGTACGCGAAACAGACTTGCCGGGAATCGGCAAAAAATTTCAGATTGAAACAAGCAGCGGTGATAAAATTGTCATTATTATTCACGATGACGGTCGCCGGGAAATGTACCACTTCGAGTATGATGATCCCGATCAAAGCATCTCGATGATCACACTTGACGATTACGAAGCACGACAGATTGCTGCTATTGTTGGCGGATTAACTTACAAACCAAAACAGCTTGAAAATATTGAAGTAACGTTTGACGACCTGATTATCGAGTGGTACAAAATCGAACCATCCTTCGGAAGTATCGGTAAATCCATCGGTGAATTGGACGTACGTCAAAACTCTGGGGCAACGGTTATCGCCGTTGTAGAGAAAAATCACAAAAAACATATCAGCCCAGGTCCGGAGGTAGTTATCAGTGCAGAATCCACGGTGGTAGCCGTTGGCGAACGCAATCAGCAGAAACTGTTTAAATCCCTCCTCCTGACTGGAAGGGGGTAAATAGATGGATCATTTGATATTCGAAGTAGGTCTGGCCCTTGTGCTTATTGCAGCAGCCGGCCTTTTATCGGCAAAACTAAGATTTTCGGTCGTACCATTTTATATTCTGATCGGGATGGCCGTGGGGCCACATGCCATGAAAATCTGGCATCTGGACTTCCGTTTTATTGAGAGTCAGCCTTTTATTGAATTTATGGGTCGGATCGGTATCCTGTTCCTTCTCTTCTACCTTGGACTTGAATTCTCGGTAGGTCGTTTAATTAAATCGGGTCGCTCTATTGCAGTTGGCGGCTCGATCTACATCGGCATTAACTTTACGCTGGGATTAATATTCGGTTTTGTGTCCGGTTTCCCAGTTGCAGAAGCACTTATTATCGCAGGTATAACTACCATCTCTTCCAGTGCCATTGTGGCCAAGGTACTCGTTGATTTGAAACGAACGGCCAACCCGGAAACAGAGATGATATTGGGTATTATTATGTTCGAAGATGTATTCCTCGCTGTATATATCTCGATCTTGTCCGGACTTGTGCTTAGTGATTCATCCTCCATCGGAGGCGTCATCATGTCCGCACTTATTGCCCTCGGATTCATGCTTATCGTGATTATCCTTGGACGCAAAGCAACACCGCTACTAAACAAATTGCTTAAAATTCGATCGAATGAACTATTCTCTCTCGTTGTATTTGGAGCCTTGTTCCTGGTAGCTGGTTTCTCTGAAACTATTCATGTTGCCGAAGCGATTGGTGCATTACTGGTTGGTCTGGTGCTTGCTGAAACAGAACACGCAAAACGGATTGAGCACTTGATTCTACCGTTCCGTGACTTCTTCGGAGCAATCTTCTTCTTCAGCTTTGGATTGTCCATTGATCCGTTGTCCTTGGGTGGCGATGCCGTATGGTTAGCTCTGATTGCAGTTGTTATTACATTGTTCGGTAACTTCCTGGCGGGTATGCTGGCCGGGCGCAGTGCAGGACTATCACCCAAAGCATCGGCGAATATTGGATTAACCATTGTGTCACGGGGTGAATTTTCCATTATCTTGGCCAACATGGGTAAAGCCGGGGGACTGTTGCCAATGATTCAACCGTTTGCCGCGCTGTATGTCCTAATTCTGGCCATTCTGGGTCCTTTATTAACCAAAGAGTCCAAACATGTATTCCGTTTATTGGATAAAATATTCAAGTTCAAAGATCCTCGGAAAAAGAAAGACGAACCAAAGGTTCTGCAGAAAGAAGGATAACACCTATGTCTGTACAGAACAGACATACTAACGTACTTCGCGGCTCTTACGCCGATCTTTCTGTGACTAACCCAGGGAGAATGGCTCGAAAGCCGCACTAAGGAGGATGACCTATGAAAGCACCTCTGATATCGGCTAATCCGGTGCCAAACACCGCCAAGACCAGGATATCGTCTACCCGCCGCTGGTTAAACCTGTTTCTCGTTATTGCGGGCGGAATTCTGGCCTCCGTGGGACTTGAATTGTTCTTACACCCCAATAAAATTATTATTGGAGGCATTACAGGCATTTCCTCACTCTTCGCCCACTGGACCGAAATGAGGATTGGATTGTTCCTATTTTTATTCAATGTGCCGTTTATATTTCTGTCTTACAAGATTGTGCAGAAGAAATTTGTACTGGTTACTGTTCTAGGTCTGGTTGTCTTTTCGATCGGTGCCATTGTGCTTCATCCCATGCCGCCACTTGTAGAGCATCCGCTGGCTGCCGCCATGTTTGGCGGATTATGCCTCGGACTCGGAATTGGGCTCGTCGTACGGTATGGCGGGACACTGGATACGCTGGAAATCGGTGATCCGTCTTCCCGCCCACCTGAACGTGTATTTAGCGGAAAACGGATGCTTATCGAAAAAATAATCATGCTGCTTAACTTGTTGATACTGACAGCCGCTGGTGTTGTCTTTGGCTGGGACCAAGCGATGTATTCCGTAATCGCCTATCTTATTGCTTATGAAATGGTGTACATTGCGTTCAGGGGCTTCTCTTCCAAACGCAAAGTATGCATATTGACCACACAAAGCTCTCAAGTTGAAAAAGCTGTACGCAAACGGCTACGCCGTGAACCTGGAATTCTGGAAGCCACTTCTGACTCAACACAACTCGCGATGGCGGAAGGATGGATCAGGCAAATCCCGGGTGCACTTTATTATGAGGTACATGTGCTGGAGATGATCTGGTTGAAGTCCATTGTGCGTCACATTGATCCACATGCGGGTATTGTAACGAATCCGGAAAAATAAAAAACGCTCTCTTCCCCTATGGATGGACAGTATTGTCCACCAAGGTCAGAGAGCGTTTTTTTCTGTTATTATAATTAATTGATATTATAGTTCAACGATAGCTTTGACTACATGTGAATCTGGCAATAACCATTGATCTATTGCAGTAGGTGACTCATCAAATTCCACTCGGTGTGTGATATACCCATCCATACTTAATTTCTTTTGACGCAAGGTCGACAGGACCTGTTCAAAATCTTCACGGGTTGCGTTTCGACTGCCCAGGATACTCATCTCCCGCTTGTGAAATTCGGGGTCATGAAAGGTAATATCCGCTTTCACCAGTCCAACAAAAATGAGTTGACCACTATGCGCCACATATTGAATGGCCTCATTCATGGAATTCACGTTACCTGTTGCATCGAAGACAGCTGTAGCATAGTCGCCTCCCGTAATTTCAGCCACTTGTTGTACGGTATGTTCATTGGCCTGTACTAGGTCATCCGCTCCAGCCCAAGTCCGGCTAAGCTCCAGCCTGTCCAGATTACGATCAACGGCAATAACACGCGCTCCAGCCTGTTTGGCGAATGCCATCACACCCAATCCAATGGGGCCAGCTCCAATCACAACCACATGCTCACCAGGTTTAATTCCTGCTCTTCTGACGGCATGGGCTCCAATGCTTAATGGTTCTACCATTGCCGTCTCATCCAGCGTCAAACCTTCTGCTGAGAGCAGATGTGAGACAGGCACGCTGATTTTTTCTCTCATGCCTCCGTCTACGTGCACACCCATGACTTGCATGGACGCACAACAATTGGTTTTTCCACTGCGACATGCAATACAGTGACCGCAGTGCAGATACGGAATAATACTTACCTGATCCCCAGGCTGTAATCCTGCCTCGTTCGGACCGATTTCTTCAATAACAGCCGCCAGTTCATGGCCCAGAACACGAGGATAGGTAAAGAATGGCTGGTTGCCTTTGTACGCATGCAGATCCGTTCCACAGATCCCAATCCGCCGAATGGCAACCAACGCCTCTCCTTCTGCTCGTTCCGGTTGAGGCAGGTCCTGGAGCTTTAATTGATCTATTTCTTCACATACAATGGCTCTCATCGTAGTTCCCCCTTGGATGCTTCTGCTGTCGTGTTGCTTGGCTTCGTATTATATTCAGGTCTTCCGCTTGACCATGTCTCGTTATGCAATGGAGCCAGAATGCGCAGCACTTCATCCAGCAGGCTCTGATCCATCGGTTCCTCTATCCAGGCTGCATTATTGAGGATATTGCGCTGGCTGGCACTGCTCACCAGTGTTGTCGGAATTCGTTCATTCGACGTGGAGAATTGCACGGCCAACTTGGCAATGTCACTGCCTTGTTCTGCACAGAAGCGGGCAGCCTTCAGGCAGAGCTCTTTCACCCGATCATCTGCCGGATGCCAGGCAGGAGCCCCTCGGGTACTCAACAAGCCCATAGAAAGAGGCGAAGCATTGACGAGGCCAATTTCTTTTTTTTCCAACAGGGGCAATAACGATAATAATGAGGTATCATTCAATGAATAATGACAATACGAGATGATCGCATCCGCATCGATCTGTGGCAGAACCTTCTCGAACAACGGCAAGGGCAATCCACAAATGCCCGCATGTCGTATAACTCCCTGCTCTTTCAGACGCAGCAACGTTGGAAAGGCTTCTTCTACGATGATCTCTGCTGGCACAAATTCAATATCATGCAGGAACAGAATGTCGATATAGTCTGTATGCAGTCGATCCAGGCTCTCTTGCACGCTATCCAGAATCCGCTGACGTGAAAAATCAAACTCATTTTCCCCATACCGTCCGGCTTTGGTTGATAACATATATGAACTGCGCGGCAAGCTACGGATGGCTTCACCCAACACGGACTCCGCTTTTGTCAGCCCGTAGTAAGGCGAAACGTCTATGTAATTCATCCCCGCATCTACGGCCGCATGTACAGTGCGAATCCCTTCGTCCCGGTCAATGTTACGAAATACAGAACCGAGTGAGGATGCTCCAAAACTCAATACAGGTACGTCCAGTTCCGTCTTGCCAAGTATTCTTCTCTTCATCGGTTTAACCCCTTCCAGCGTGTCTGACTACACAAGTTCCCTTTCATTGTAACAGTTCAATTTCAATATAAAATATCGGCAATTGCGTAACATGTACTGTTTGATGACCTCGAACCGCAGAAAGAAATCAAAAAGCCCGCCGTCTCTCCAAACGGAGTAGTCAGCGGGCTTGGCTTCATAAATACTTATCTAACGATCAAAGTTTATAAAGAGTAGTATTGAATTAATTAGAATTAGTTCTGCATTACGAAATCTTCATGTACGGCATTTTCTTCGTCGAACATGCGCACAATCTCGTATCGGGTGTTACGTTGTGCCGGGATATAACCGGACTCCCGAATCAAACGGAGAATGGATTCAATGTTAACTTTATATGTTGCACCAGCAGCAGATACAACGTTCTCTTCAATCATCGTGCTACCGAAGTCATTACAGCCAAATTCAAGCGACTTCTTACCGATCTCAGGACCCATCGTTACCCAAGAGGATTGAATGTTCTTGATATTATCAAGTACCAGGCGGCTGATGGCTACAGTCTTCAAGTACTCTTCTGGAGTCTGACGCTCCAGCTTGAGGTTTGTATTATCCGGCTGGAAAGTCCAAGGGATAAACGCCAGGAAACCTTCGGAGTCATACTTGTTCGCAATACATTCGTCCTGAGCTTCACGTACACGGAGCAAGTGTAATGCACGCTCTTCCATCGATTCACCAAGTCCGATAACCATCGTTGCCGTGGTGTTCATACCGATGCGGTGTGCAGTTTGCATAACGTCCATCCAATCCCGCCATGAACCTTTCAAGCGGCTGATCTTCCGACGTGTGCGGTCATCCAGAATTTCAGCGCCGCCGCCAGGCAAGGAATCCAGACCAGCTTCGTGAATGGCGCGTACAACCTCTTCCAATGTAAGACCATCGGAAACTTCAACCATTTTCATAATCTCAGCGGGTGAGAAAGAGTGCATCGTGATGTTTGGGAAACGCTCTTTGATGGCTTTCAACAGGTCTGTATAATAGCTGAAAGGCAAGTTCGGATTCGTTCCACCTTGCATCAAAATCTCGGTACCATTCACATCTTCCGTTTCCTGAATCTTCTGGAAAATAACTTCGTCCGGAAGCACATAACCTTCATCCGAACCAGGTCTGCGGTAGAAAGCACAAAAACGGCAGTACACATCACACACGTTTGTGTAGTTGACGTTACGCCCAATTACAAATGTTCTGTATGGTTCAGGGTGCATGCGTTTCATAATGACATTAGCAGCTGCCCCGATTTTGTCCACTTCATTCGATTCAAATAGCTCAATCGTGTCTTCCAAGTCCAAACGTTCGCCCCGAAGGGCTTTATCTAAGATACGGTCTACCGTACTCATCGTAAAAAAGCCTCCCTCATGAAGAGAAATTATATAACGATCCGTCCCAACTTGTTCAAGAGAAGCAAGTTCTGGTGGCAACATCGTATTTCTGTACTCCACATATCGTAACACAGGTTACATGTGAAAAAAAGCACCTTATGTACAGGTGCTTTAAAAATAAGTAAAAATTTTTACATATGGAAAAGAATTAGTTCGAACTTATGTGATACGCATCGGCGTATTCGGGCATCCACTTTTGTTAGGATTCCTGAAGTGCTTGCTCCAAATCTACAATGAGATCTTCGATATCTTCCAGACCTACTGAGAAGCGCAGCAATCCATCTGTAATGCCACGGTCACGGCGAACCTCAGCCGGCATTGCCGCATGAGACATCATCGCTGGGTAGGACAGAATACTCTCCACAGCTCCCAAGCTTACAGCAACAATGGGGAGCTTCACCCGGTTAAGAACTGCTTTTGCACGATCACCTGAACCGACGTCAAAAGAAACGACAGCTCCATATCCTGTGGACTGGCGCTCATGTGCCTCACGGCCCGGATGATCCTCAAGTCCAGGATAAAATACAGCGGTAATATCACTGCGCTCATTAAGCCATGCCGCCAGTTTGGCTGTACTCCGTTCACTATGAGCCATGCGAGCCCCCAAGGTTTTCATCCCGCGCATCAGAAGCCAAGATTCTTGTGCCCCGAGTACAGTTCCAAGTCCATTTTGCAACTGTTTTAGTTGTACGCCAAGTGATTCCGTGCGAGCAACGGCTAACCCTGCCAGTACATCACTGTGACCTCCGAGAAACTTCGTAGCACTATGTACGACGATGTCCACACCAAGCTCAATTGGACGCTGATAGTACGGTGTCATAAAGGTGTTATCCAGAATTGTGATCAGGTCATGTTCCTTCGACCAGTCAGTTACAGCAGCGATATCCGTAATCCGCAGTGTAGGGTTGGACGGTGTTTCCATATATACTGCCTTGGTGTTTGGCTTGAGTGCCGCTTTTACTTCATCTATATTGGTCATGTCTACAAAGGTTGTCTCGATCTGCATACGGCTTAATATGGAAGTAAGCAAACGATACGTACCTCCATATACATCTTCCGTTACAATCATGTGATCCCCTGCCGAGAACATCATGAACACGCTTGAGATCGCAGCCATCCCCGAAGAATAGGCAAAGCCTCGTGCGCCGCCCTCCAGCAATGTGATGTAATCTTCCAGAGCCTGACGTGTCGGATTTCCCGAACGACTGTAATCATGTTGAGGCGGATTGAAGATATCAAAATGATGGAATGTTGATGCTTGGTAGATCGGTACACTGGAGGCTCCAGTCGTTTTGTCAATCTCATCGCCAAAATGGAGCAACTTGGTATCAAATTTCAACTCGGAATTGGGCTTGTTGTTGGACTCACTCATGAGTGCACGCCTCCTTCCACTTCCTGTTGTGCAGCTGTCAGAGCATTGCCGAGATCTGCAATCAGATCATCTGCATGTTCGATGCCTACGGAGAACCGGAGCAGACGATCATCCACACCTACGGCTTCACGAATTTCAAGGGGAATATCCGCATGAGTCTGTACTGCGGGATAAGTCATAAGTGATTCGACTCCGCCGAGACTTTCGGCAAAAGCAATGAGTTTGATATGACGCAGCAACGGTTCAACATAACGTGCATCCTTCACTTTGAAAGAGAAGATACCTGTGTTACCGGTAGATTGTTTGTTCTGTATCTCATACCCCGGATGATCGGATAGACCTGGATGATACACTTCAACCACCGCTGGGTGCTCAAGCAAGTATTTGGCAATAGTAAGTGCATTGTGCTCATGACGCTCCATGCGAAGAGCCAGCGTTTTCATACCTTTCATCAACTGGTAGGAGTCACTTGGAGATAATACCGCTCCAATGGAATTATGCAGGAACGCCATCTCAGCAGATAACGCCTCACCTTTGGTAATAATTAGTCCGGCGAGCACATCATTATGTCCGCCCAGATATTTGGTAGCGCTATGAATGATGATATCGGCACCCAGTTCAATCGGACGTTGGAAAAATGGAGTCAACAACGTGTTGTCAACAATGGTCAACAGGTTGTAACTTTTCGCCCAGGAAGCAACGGCTTCCACATCGGTGATCATCATCAGTGGATTGGTTGGTGTCTCAATAAATACAGCTTTGGTATTCGGCTGACGAACCTTCTCCAGTGCTGCAAGGTCATTCGTGTCCACATAACTAGCAGTTACGCCGAAACGGGACAGAATACGTTCCAGCAGACGATAGGTTCCACCATACAGATCCAGCGATACAATCAGATGATCCCCTTGACCAAACATGGCAAAAATCGTTTGCAGCGCAGCCATTCCCGAGCTACAGGCAAACCCTGCATCACCGGACTCCAGCGCTGCGGCGGCTTCTTCCAATACTTTACGGGTTGGATTAGTCGTACGAATATAATCAAACCCCGTGCTTTGTCCAAGCTTAGGGTGGCGAAACGCAGTGGATTGATAGATCGGAAAGTTAATGGCGCCTGTTACCGGTTCATTGATGGACCCAATTTGTGCTAAGCGGCTTTCGATTTTCAACTTGTTGTTGTCTTCCATTGCTGCATCCTCCTGTAATCTCGATTAGATTTGCGGGCCAATATCGTAAGGTGTTTCTTGATACACATAGTAATTGAGCCAGTTAGAGAATAATAAGTTGGCATGAGCGCGCCAAGTAGCTGGTGGCACACGGGAAGGGTCGTCATTCGGATAATAATGCCTAGGCAATGCGATATCCAACCCTTTGGCTGCATCCCGGTCATACTCCCACTTTAATGAGAACGGGTCATACTCGGCATGTCCTGTGGCAAAAATCTGTTTGCCGTCTTTGGTAGCAACCAGGAAGATCCCCGCTTCCTCGGATTCAGCCAAAATCTCTAAATTCTCATTCTTTTCAATATCTTCGCGTCTCACTTCCGTATGACGGGAATGTGGAACGTTGAATACTTCATCGAATCCACGCAACAATGGAACATGTGGTTTATTGATGGTATGTGGGAAAACGCCAAAACACTTTTCATCAAGTGCAACCTTGGGTACATCAAAATGATGGTATAAACCTGCCTGGGAAGCCCAACATATGTGGAGGGTTGAAGTCACATTGGTTTTGGTCCATTCGAAGATCTCCTGGATTTCATTCCAATAGTTCACGTCTTCGAAATCCATCTGTTCCACCGGGGCACCCGTAATGATCATTCCATCGAAACGACGGTGCTCAATCTCATCAAAGGTTTTATAGAACAGATCCAAATACTCTTGAGACGTATTCTTCGACGTATGGGATTTGGGATGTACAAGAACGACATCCACCTGAATAGGCGTGTTTCCCACCAGACGAAGCAATTGTGTTTCGGTCGTTTCCTTTGTGGGCATCAGGTTTAATATAGCGATACGGAGTGGACGAATATCCTGCTGATATGCAGAAGTTTCATCCATGACGAAGATATTCTCTCCTTCAAGTACTTCTTTTGCTGGTAGAGTATCGGGTATTTTGATTGGCATAGTAAGTCTAACTCCTCCTTGTGCATAGATAGATGCAGCCACCCTTGGCTTGATGTCTTCACATCAATACAGTTATAGACTGCCTTGAGCTTGTAAAAACATTGAATTGCTCTTTCATCCAACGTTACAAACAACCTCAAGTTCCTTAGCGAAAATCACTGCTGAGAAGTCGGGGCATATGACAAAGACCTTCCTCGGATTTCGAGAAAGGTCATATGTAAAATAGATATGCGCCTCTCTCATCTCTCAGTTACAACAGTGCCACCTGACACTTAGTCGCTGCAAGAATTAGCACCGTGCGGTATACCGCCGGTTGCCGGGTTTCATCGGGCCAGTCCCTCCACCTACTCTTGATAAGATTTCGCTGTATTAGATTGTAATTAAATATGGTTCACCGTCTACTTTATTACATTAATGCCCTCACGTCAAGTTGCAGTTCGATGTCTGCTTCCCAGATCGGAACCGTTCATCATCCGTTGTCATACACTGCCTCAGGGCGCGAAATAGACACATTTTTGCGCTTGAAAGCACCTTGTACCAGCGGTATACTAAACAAGGTGTTATAAACCCTTATGTGAGAGGTGACATATTAAATGGATGGCGACCCGAGGCCTGACTGGCAGCCGAATTCCGACAAACTGCATAAAGAATTAACATCAGCATGCCGGCAACGGGACGTGACTTCCGTTTGATTATATAGTGAACGCAGCCCTGATCTCCAGGCTCCGCTGCCGACCGGCTGATTTGTTCTTTTTGCGCCCATAATGATAATATCCGCCAAGTTGGCGGGTGCAGAAGGAGTAGATTAACGATGAAAATCCGGTTGGTAAACAACGGTGTATTTATTCCGGTGGACGACATTCAGCAGGCGCTGACTCCACCAGCGGAAGGATTTTACTGGATTGATGCAGACATAGACGATTTGGCGGTACTTCAGCCGCTGTTCTTGATGCATGATCTGGCTGTGGAAGACTGTCTTAGTGACGAAGAACAACGTCCGAAGATTGAAATTTATGAGAACCATTATTTTATTGTGATTAATAGCATCCGTTTTGATGATGAAGAGATATTTCTACGTGCGGTCAACTTATTCCTCGGCAGACATTTCATTATTAGTGTTACCAAGCACAAGGTCAGCGAATTGCGCACACTGAAACCCATCCTGTGGGAACAGGAAATCAGTACACCGGATCGTCTGCTGTATTTGCTGGTTGACTTGATTGTTGATAATTATTTCACCGTAGGTGACCGAATTGAAGCACGGATCGAGAAGCTTGAGGAAGACATTCTGATGCACACCAAAAAGTCACATCTGAATGAAATCATCGGGCTACGCAGTGAGATTCTGTGGCTGAAAAAAGTCCTTGGACCTCAGAAAGAGGTTATTAACACCTTGAATAAAAAAGATCTGCGTCTCATCGATGATCAACTGCAAAAGTATTTCAGTGACATCTATGAGAATGCTGTAAAAATATCTGAAACCTTTGAGACTTATCGCGACCTGATGGGCAACTTGCGAGAAGCCTACCAATCCAGTATTGCGAACCGGGCGAATGAAATCATGCGTGTATTTACCGCCATTACCACGGTCTTCATGCCGCTGACGGTCATTACCGGTATATACGGTATGAACTTTACGAATATGCCCGAGCTTAACTGGAAATACAGCTATTTTGTTGTGATTGGCCTAATGGTTACCCTGGGCCTGAGCATGTTCTTCATTTTCCGCAAGAAAGACTGGGTATGAACTCGTATGAAATAACAAAGACGAAGCGCTCCTCCGGAGAAACGCCTCGTCTTTTTTCATTCCTGATTATTAACCAACATTCTTCTCTGTCTCTGCGTGCCGACGGAAGCGGATTCGAATCATGCGCAGTCTTTCATAGACCTGCTCCAGACTTCCTCCATCGGGTTTCTCTCCTCCATACA
Organism: Paenibacillus sp. FSL H8-0283; assembly: GCF_045040675.1. Classification (NCBI taxonomy): domain Bacteria; kingdom Bacillati; phylum Bacillota; class Bacilli; order Caryophanales; family Paenibacillaceae; genus Paenibacillus; species Paenibacillus sp. FSL H8-0283. The sequence continues at coordinate 2,023,975 of NZ_CP150295.1, read as the reverse complement.
CCTTATGTAATACTGGCTTCAGGAACGTATCTCCAAGCTCCTCATACGCACTCCATACGGCCTCTTGTTCGTTTTCTGGCATCACTGCCAGCTCCACATCAAGAAGACAATCGGTGTCATAACCTTCATGATCCAGTGCCTCTAACAGCTCAACCAACTCACGTCGGGATAATCCGGATCGATTAACAATCTCCTCTAACGTATACCCTTCCTTCATGCCTTCAAGCACCTGCTTACGCGTGGTGAACTTATCAAGTTCCTGCTTATACTTCTGCTCTCTCTGCTTGTATAACCAACTCTCATACTCTTCTTCCTTCAGCGCCGTGTATACCCAGTCCAGCGGGAATGTCGTTGAACGCTCCAGTCCGGTTGTAATCTCCATCCATTCCGCACCATACTCAGTTGCTTTGCTCTCTCCTACGCCCGGCAGTTGCATCAGTTCATCCAGCGATTGCGGAACAAAGGCACTAATCAAACGCAGCAGACGATTGGTTGCAATAAAATACGGTGCCTTCCGGTCAGACACAGCTCTCTTCCTGCGCCATGTGCACAGATCCGTATATAATTGTTCATTGCCGTATAACTCACTGTAACAATGGAGCCGCTGTCCACCATAACTGCGTGACTTCAGATCATCATTCTCATGAAATAACCCCTGCAACTGCGGTCGGTACCCCTCACTCATCTGTATGGCAAGCTGATGACGGTAAATATGAAGCAGCTCCTCCCAAGAAGTCCCCTCATACCAGATGCTGTCCTCACGCTCTCCTTCCTCGTAGCGACTCCATCCCAGCTGCCAACTATCTTCCTCTTCCCCAATCCATAACTGTGCATACTCTGCATTCTGATCTGACATTCTGGACAATCTGTTCATGAAAATGACTTCCATTTTCGTTCCCTCCCTTTGAATATTCAGCTTATACGAGTTAGAGATACTACCTACAGGCAGCACAAAAAAACACCCCTCCTGCAAAATCCATGCAAGAGAGGTGCTTCCTCATTAACCGTACTATGCTGTTGCCCATATCATACCACAATGGTAAAATTCGTCAATCCCTTAATGACCTACTTATTCAATGCCAACTTGGCAAGCGCCAGCGAACCACACAGACCCGCATTGTCACCTAGTCCTGGTGAAACAACATACTGGTCAATGTCAGATTGAAGTGCCGGATGCTGAACGTATCCAGCCAGCAACTCCTGCAGTTTGCTACGAACCATCGAGAACAAGTGCTCCTGCTTCATTACTCCGCCACCCATGACGATTTTCTGCGGAGAGAGAATGAGTACATAATTCATCAGTGCATGTGCCAGGTAATGTGCTTCGATCTCCCAAGCTTTATGATCCGCAGGCAGCTCATAAGCCGGTTGCTCCCAACGTTTGTTAATGGCCGGTCCTGCTGCAAGGCCTTCGAGGCAGTCACCATGATACGGACAGAAACCCTCGTATGTATCCTCCGGATGTCTGCGTACAATGATATGTCCCATCTCTGGATGTGACAATCCATGGACCATTTTACCGCCAACCACAGCACCAGCACCAATACCTGTACCCACAGTGATATACAGACAGCTCTCAAGACCTTGTGCAGCGCCCCAGGTTGCCTCTCCAAGTGCCGCACCATTCACATCCGTATCAAATGTCATCGGTACATCAAAATGCTCCTTGAGCTTGCCAATCACGTTATACTGTCCCCAATGTGGTTTTGGTGTTGTTGTGATATAACCATATGTTGGGCTTCCTTCAATCGGATCAATCGGACCGAATGAACCTACACCCAGAGCTTCAATGCCTTTGCCTTCAAAAAATGAAATCACTTGAGCCATGGTCTCTTCCGGTGTTGTTGTTGGAAAACTTACGCGTTCCAGAACTTCTCCGTTTTCTGTGCCAATACCACATACAAATTTGGTTCCGCCTGCTTCAATTGCGCCTAAGATCGTCATGTTAGTCACACTCCCAAGTTAGTTTAAAAAGGAATTCGAATTGCTTTACTTGATGACACGATAATTACCCTGCTACTTGTTCTCCAGCTTGAACAATCGTTTCATTAACGTTTGCCTCCAGCTGTCTGACAGCGCAGGAATGGCCAGCAACGCCTGAATACCTTCGACATTTTCTTTCCCCTGATGCATGATTCGATTGGCTTCAAGAACCGTCATTGAGGCTGGATCGGTGCTGATCCGTCGAAATATCGATGAAGGCCCTACCTCACCTTCTTGCAGTACACGAAAGTAAAAGCCGGTATATCCACTCTCCTGAAAATAAACAGGCAGCTCCTTATAATCATACCTCGCACCCAGCTTGAAGCAAGGTTGTCTGGGCTGACTGACCTGCACTGTGGCTTCGCCCAACTCGTACACATCGCCAATCCGTACGTCTTCTTCGGCACAGCCTTCAACCGTCAGATTTTCTCCACAAGCTCCCCAATCCAGCTTGCGATCCATCAGTTGTTCCAGCGCCGGATAACGACTGTAATCGTATACACAAACGGCTTTGTCAGGGCCGCCATGATGCACCAGATCCGCCTGCGCGTCCCCTGTCATTCCAGTGAATGACAGGAAAACCGCGTCGGATACAGGATGTTTCACAATGCCGCTCAGCACTTCACGCTTCTGCCCAGGGAGCGGCTGCGGCAGGCCTACATTAATGGCCAGAACAGCTGCATTGCTCTCCCCTGGCTTTCGATCAGATGTGAGTGTCATTTGCGTCATACCTCCCATAATCACTTTCTTTTAACGCACAGAGCCGCCAAATACGAGTGTATTACTCAAGAGCCGACCTGGAGAAGTCAGCATTTTGCCCCCGGCATACATACCCGAGGAAGCACCGCCATCCAGATTCATGGCCTGTTTGGCACCAAGCTTCTGCATCACCGCTGCCCACTCCTTGATTGTTGCTCCGGAAACGGTAGCCAGCATAACAGAACCGTCTGCCATGATCGCAATACCACTTCTGGCTCCGGAAGCATTAAGAATCTTGGCATCCTTGAAACCTTCGCTCGTCGGATTGACAGCTACCTTACCGTCTTTTACCAGACGGGGTCCTGCCCCAACAGCAGTCACTACATCTTGCCAAGGGATCTCTTTGCCTGCTGCGTTCGTATACTTATAATTCATTTCTACGGTCGAACCAACGGTGAAACGGTCCGAAGAAGACTTCTGATTACCTGTGAAAACCAGTACCGAGCCATTCTTAGGGATCGCTACATTTGTATTGGGCACTTTTTTGGTCACGATACCTTTCTCCATGACAACCGCAGTGCCACCTTTGAATCCGACTGTGGCACCTCGTTCAGGCGTATACAGCATCGTAATGCTTGCGTTCGCTGAAGGTGTTCGATTAATAAAGGTTGCATACCAACTCCGTGATTTACCTTTTGTATCCGTTACTTTACCTGTCAAACTCACTTGAAGTGAATCCATGATCGCCGAGCCGTCTTCCTTAAATCCGATGGATGTTCCGTATCTTCCAATATGTATGACCTTACCATTTGCTATTAACATACCGTATGGATCTGGTGCTCCGTTATATGCTTCAAAAAATGCTCCGTTAATGGCTGCTTGCGCACCATAGGCTTTCACAATCGATGGCAATGTTGCCGTCTGGCCAACTTGCTTCTTCGCGAGTCCCACGGTAACCGGTGTTCCCTTTGGAATCGAAACGGTCTGTACGGTAAAATTACGTCCTGCTGCTTTTACTTTCTGTACTTTGGTGTTAATTGCTGCTTTGGCATCCACTGTCTGTGGTGCACTTACTGCTCCCGAAAGAATTACGGGCAAGGCCAGGACGAGGGCCATAGCCCCTGTCCACCACTTTTTGCCTGTTCGTACGTTATTCATGTTGCTCACCCTATTGCCACTCCCATCCAAGAGCCAAGGCTCTTCATCTCAAGTTGTTCAAACTTGTCCATCACCATATCCGGATCAAGACGCAATTCACAGATATCCAGCGCACAGGCAACCGGAACAGCACAATGAATCTCTGCCAGTTTGCGGGACAGATGAAGCATGTCCAGATCATTCTCAATCTTGTTACGCACCGAAGGGGTCAGTTTATCCATGTTGCTCAGAATCCCTTCAATGGAGCCGTATTCCTGTACAAGCTTCAACGCTGTTTTCTCACCAATTCCCCGTACTCCCGGATAATTGTCGCTGGCATCTCCCATCAGACCCTTCATGTCAATCACTTGACGAGGTGTCAGTTGTTTCTCAGCCATGAGCGTTTCAGGGTTGTACACCATGTAGTTGCCATGGCCTTTTTTCATAATAATGATACTTGTGCGGTCATTGATCAGTTGCAACATGTCGTGGTCACCCGTCAGTACCATAACATTCATATCGGTCTCTTCGGTATAATACTTCGCAAGCGTCCCGATGCAATCGTCGGCTTCGAATCCTTGTGCACCTATATTCGGAATACCCAGGCTATCCATGACTTCACGAATCAGAGCAAATTGGGGAATCAGGTCATCCGGAGCTTCGGCCCGGTTGCCTTTGTAGGCTGCATATTCTTCACCGCGGAACGTCTTACCGCCCATATCCCAACAACATACGACATGACTTGGCCCAAAAGTCTGAACCGCATCCCAGAAATAACGGATAAATCCGTAGACTGCGTTGGTAGGCAATCCTGCCTTTGTACGTCTGATATATCCGCTTGCAGATGTCGCATAAAAAGCACGGAACAACACCGCCATACCGTCTACCAGCAACAAAGTAGGTTCATTACGTTGATTCACTTGAATTTGTTCTCTCCTATCTAAATCTAGCATATAAAATATCGAAACTAATTCTATCATTATAGCATAGTTCCGCCAACCATCGTTCAGCCAAAAAAGCCCTGAATTTTGAACAATTCAAGGCTGATATTCAGCGCGTTTATGCGTTATTCCATTCCTGCTCGTATGTTTCTTCCTTGAATCCAACCGTCACCTTTTCTCCATCCGTAACGATCGGACGTTTGATCAGTCGACCATTGGAAGCCAGTAAACGAATCTGTTCATCAGCGGACATGCCTGGAAGCTTGTCCTTCAATTGTTGTTCTTTGTATACTTCCCCACTCGTATTAAAGAACTTTTTCACTTCCAGCCCGCTCTTTTGGATGAGTTCTGTTAGTTCAGATTCTGAAGGCGGTGAGTCAAAAATAGGGATTAACTCCAGCTCATGTCCTTGAGCTTCAAGCCATTTTACAGCTTTGCGGCATGTGCCGCATTTGGCATATTGATATATTTTTAAGTTACTCATGGTATGTGTTCCTCCTCTGCTCCGGTTTCGACTTCTCACTTCCCTTGGTTTGCTTCGCAAATCCAAAAGTCGCTCCAAATTGATACCATCGCCATGTAATTTTACTGACTTTTGCGAATGAGATAAAAAACTCACATTCGGCTATATTTTTTCGGATCAAAATCTTACAGCTTTTGTATCCTTAAAAGCTTTTGAGATTTGAATTCTTGAAATATTTAACATCAAATTGGTAAACATCAATACATTAACCATAGAACCATAAAGATTAGCCTACGGCATGTTGTTCGGGTGCATTAAGCATCCCTCACAAGGGTAAGACAAACAGCGTTGAACTCCAAACAGGACAGGCTGTGCAGGAAACTGCGATACGAGGTGCAAAACTAAGAGCCCCTTCGCAGCTTCCTACAGTTCTTCTCTGGGAGCTGCCTCATCATTCAAACGCTTCTCTAGCGCGGCCATATCTGCTGGAAAAGGAGCTTGGAACGTTATGCGTTCCTTTAGAATGGGATGTTCAAACGTCAATTCACAAGCGTGTAATGCCTGGCGTTCAATCCAGGTATCCCGTTCTTCTCGAACAGCCATGGTCTGCTCATCGATATCATGCACAGGTAGTGTCTTGTACATTCGATCACCTATCAACGGGCAGCCGATGGACGTCATATGTACCCTGATCTGATGGGTTCTGCCACTTTCCAGCTTGAGGCTTATCGCACTGGCGCTACCCCCTGACCAACGTGTTAAGGTTGTGTACAACGTTCTTGCAGCGTAACCATCAGGTGTTACGATTCGGCGGTGTGGCTCTTCAGGATCGCGATCGATCGGGCCATCTACTGCCCCTTGTTCCGGGACAGGGCTGCCGTGCACAAGTGCAATATATTTCTTGTCTACTGTTCCAGCGATCATCTGTTCAGAAACATGCTGATGCACATAAGGGTTCTTGGCTATTGCGAGCACACCTGACGTTTCCTGATCAAGTCGATGAATCGGTCTGAACCGGAAACGCTCGCCCTTGGTTTTCCAGTAATGAACAACACCATTTGCCAAAGTACCTGTGTAATGTCCATGTGTCGGATGAACGATGATGCCCGCATCCTTGTTGACAATAAGCAAGTGCTCATCTTCATACAGAACGGTAAATGGAATAGGCTCGGGCAAAATATCATCCGATTCCTCTTGCTCCATCCGAACTTCAACGACATCACCCGCAGCTACCTTGACGCTAATGTACACGCGCTCTCCATTAAGCATGACACCTTGCTCCGTCAGCTTAATTTTGGACAAAAGCTTACGCGACACCAGCAGCCGCCGCTGAAGCACGGTCTTCAGCAGCCAGCCATCTTCTTGTTCGGTCACCGTGTAGACAATCGGCGAATAATACTGGCTCATTCTTTGCGGCGGAAGACTTTTTTGCTCCGCACATATTCAATATCGGCCACCTGTTGTCTCGCGTTGGCCGTCCGTGCAACCACGAAGAAGTAATCAGACAGTCGGTTTAGATACCGTCGTACAGACGGATTAATATCTGTATGTTGTCCAAGTGTTACCGTGCGACGCTCTGCGCGACGACATACAGTACGGCACACATGAAGAGCAGAGGACAGCTGACTGCCACCTGGAATAATGAATCGTTCCACTTTTGGATTCTCTGCATCATACTGGTCGATCCATTGTTCCAGACGTGTGACCATTTCATCTCTCACCTTATATTTCGTCTCACTAATCTTCACAAAGGCCAGATCCGACCCGCAATCAAACAGTTCCTGCTGAACTTCCAGCAGGTGTTCACGCAGATCTTCAAATTCCCCTTGAGCCGAGTCAATAAGGCTGATCGCCTGGCCTACAAAACAGTTCAACTCATCAATCGTACCATAAGCCTCAACTCGGTCATCATCCTTGATGACGCGTCCACCGATGACCGAAGTCTGTCCTTCGTCACCTGTTCGTGTATATATGCCCATCGTTATCCCTCCAATTGGTAATATAATAATGAATACGGGAATGCCATTTTTTCAGAAACCCGTCTATCGCTTTACACGTATATAAGAATTGGTGTGCTCTGCCGAGTATACGACAAATCAAAGGAAACCAAAAGTAAAGGAGACGATTATGCAAAACTGGATAACCGATTTCATGGAACAATACGGCTACATAGGCATTGCACTCATTATTGCTCTTGAGAACGTATTTCCCCCGATTCCATCCGAAATCATCTTGCCGTTTGGCGGATTTATGACCACCTATACCAGTCTCACTCTTCCAGGAGTTATTATCGCCGCAACTATTGGTTCTGTCTTTGGTGCTGTGATCCTGTATGGTATTGGTTTACTCATTGACGTCGAACGCCTTGAGAAAATTGTGGAACGCTGGGGACATGTTCTGCGCATCAAAAAAGAGGATATTCACCGTGTCGATGCATGGTTTGACAAATATGGCATGTGGACCGTATTATTCTGCCGAATGGTTCCCCTCGTTCGTAGTCTTATCTCCATTCCCGCAGGCATGTCCAATATGAAATTTGGTTTATTCCTTCTCTTCACAACCATTGGTACATTGATCTGGAATGTTATTCTAGTCTGCGTTGGTGCTGCGCTTGGCGCATCATGGGAGAGCATTTTGCACTTTATGGATGTCTATTCCATTGTAGTGTATGTCATTCTGGCCATCATTCTCATCGGATGTATCATCTGGTGGGTCAGACGTAGCAAAAAGCGGAAATAAAAAGAATAGCTTAATAAATAAAGCCTCCTCGCCACCAATTCGTGGTTAAGGAGGCTTCTTTATATCACCCGTTTATGTCATCTCACTATCGTTCATCTTCATTTCGCATGCCCTGACTTTTAAGATCGATAGCCAGACCAGATACCAGCAAGTACATCTTTTCAGCATGTATCTGCAGCATCCGATTAACCGAAGCCATTCTCGCTGTAAATATTCGTTCTTCCTCGGTAGGATGCAATGTGCCATGCATTTCATTGGTAATCACAAGCAACTTCCCCTGATAAGACAATAATGCATCAAGCAAAAGCTGTGTCTCTGAACGCTGATGATCCAGATCCTTTGTTGCCCTGAAACCGGCAGCCATCCAGGAGGTCAGACTGTCTACAATTACAATTCGCTGATCCGCCAAAAACAGATTGGATTCCCGATTAATCTGGGTGATCACCTCTGTCAGATGCTGACCGTTCCCGGCATGAATGGCACGATAATGAGCGGATGGCAATTCGGGAATAACGGGATCATGATCACCGGTGGATAAATATACACCCTCCCGGCTAATCCCGGCTGCGTACTTGAGGGCAAACCGGGTTTTACCACTACCTATGCCGCCTGTGACCGTAATCAGCAATCCGCTTCCCTCCTTCCATAGCCATTCTGAATTTTCTTTACTCTGTCAGCGCCTTCAGCACTTTTTTGGATTCTTCGACATTGGAAGATGACACTGGAATGGTAGCGAACAAATTGCTCGCAGCATATTCTACATCTTTAAACATTTTCATATCTTCGAGTGGAATGCCGTAAAGATGTGATTCTTGCTTGAGATCTGAACCTCCATCTCCTTCACCCTTCTCTACCAATACTCCACCCTCAAATACACCCCGTTCAAACTTCTTGGGATCAAAAGTATCATCCAGCGGAACATTGGAACCATTACTTCCGTATTGTTTCATGTCGGATTCAGGCAATATGAAAATATCATGTCCTCCAGCCGCATATTCTACCATAATTTTCTGAACATCATACATCGCACTGGTGATCACTTCTACCTTGGGTTCCTCGCCCAGTTTCTGTTGCAGATTGGCCTGTAACTGCTTTGAGATTACAGATGGATTTCCTTGGTTATCAATGATGAATATGGAAAAACCATCTTTACCTCCACAACCAGCAAGCAGAAAAACGATAGAAATGATTGCAGTAAGCCCCCAAAATCTCTTCATTCCAGTTCCCCCTTTAGTCTCCTATGTCCAATATATCACAATTGTTCCACGCAAAAAAATAACCTGGCTTATCGGGGGATCACCCTGCCTTTACACACAAAAAAAGAAGACCTTCTCAGGTCTCCCTTTCTTTACTTTCTAATTCAATTAATGAAACGTTTCAATCCAGCATAAACGTTTATTTTGCTTTAATCGGGTTAGCCTTCATATATTCATTAATCTTTAAATCCAGCAAACTGCTGATTTCAATTACAATATCGGATGTGAATGATTTCTCTTCGAGGAAGATCTGTTCCATCTTGCGACGAAGCATATGAATTTCATCTTCCAAGGAAATGTCATGCAAAGATGCGTTATCGGGTTTCACCGACCATCGGTCGCCATGATCGCCTTCTGCCAGATAGTGCCCACGATTCGTCGGTAAATCATATTCAACACAAAACAAAGCTAACCCCTCCTTGGAAAAATGGTTTCCAAATTTATGAAAACTTATTTCAAATTGAAATTATATCACATTATTTTGTAAAAGAAAGTTATTTTTTTTCAATGATAAAAATGTCACATTTGTAAAAAGATTCTACTTTAGTATTAACCCTCTTTTTGCAGTTTGTAAACAAAGTTTCCGATTCGTTCCAAAGCTTCATTTAATTGGGTTACAGAAGTAGCGTAAGAACAACGCAAGAAGCCTTCACCCTGAGGGCCAAAAACATTGCCCGGAACAGCAGCCACTTTATTCTCCGTTAACAATCGCTCAGCAAACAGGTCTGAACTCATACCCGTCTTTTGAATGCTCGGGAATGCATAGAATGCTCCCTGAGGTTCATGACAATCAAGTCCAATATCTCTGAAGCCCTGCACAATTAAACGTCTACGCTGATTATACGATTCTACCATCCGATCTTTCTCACCCAAACCATTTGTCAACGCCTCAAGTGCAGCAACCTGACCCATGGCCGGCGCACACATTACCGTATACTGATGGATTTTGAGCATGGCTGCAATAAGCTCAGGATGACCACACATGTAACCGATCCGCCAACCTGTCATTGCAAAAGCCTTCGAAAATCCGCTTACGAGAATGGTCCGCTCCTTCATGTCAGGGATAGCTGCAAAACTAACATGTTTTTGCGTATACGTCAATTCAGCGTAAATTTCATCCGCGATCACAATCAGATCATGCTTTTTAATCACTTCAGCAATAGGCAGCCACTCTTCATACGTCATGATGGCTCCAGTCGGATTACTCGGATAACACAGAATAACCACTTTCGACTTCGGTGTGATGCCAGCTTCAAGTGCTTCGGCCGTTAACTTGAACTGATCTTTCGCATAGGTATCAACACCAACTGGTATACCGCCACCGATTGAAGCGATTGGTGAATACGCCACGTACGAAGGTTCAGGAATGAGAATCTCGTCACCAGGTACGATTAATGCTCGCAAAGCCAGGTCAATCGCTTCACTGCCACCCACCGTAACAATAATCTCATCCTTGGGATCGTATTTGGTATCAAACTGAGTATCCAGATATTCACTAATAGCTTCTCTTAACTTCGGCATACCTGCGTTGGATGTGTAACTGGTCATACCTCTTTCCAGCGAGTATACACAAGCTTCACGCATATGCCAAGGGGTAACAAAATCAGGTTCACCCACACCCAAAGTGATAATATCCTTGTTGTCTCCAACCAGATCAAAGAATTTACGAATTCCGGATGGAGGTATCTGCTGCACGAGGGGTGCCAGATAAGATGTCATTTTCTTGTTGTTCCCGGTTGTCTGTTCATTCACTATCATGACACATCTTCCTTTACGGCGAGATCATGAGACGGTTGTCTTCCTGATGGTCTTCAAAGATAATCCCGTCCTGCTTATATTTTTTAAGAATAAAATTCGTTTTGGTTGAAAGTACAGAGTCTATCGGAGACAGTTTCTCCGACACAAAATTAGCGACTTCACGCAGGTTGCCACCTTCCACTTCAACGAGCAGATCGTATGCACCGGACATGAGATATACGGACTTTACTTGCGGATAGAGATAAATACGTTCGGCAATCCCTTCAAAACCACGACCACGCTCCGGCGTGATCTGCACTTCAATCAGGGCCGTTACTTTTTCATCATCTATTTTGCTCCAGTTCACGACGGTTGCGTATTTCACGATGACGTGGTCTTGTTCTAGCTGTGCCACGGCGTTCTTGATCTTGTCTTCCGACTCCCCCAGCAGCGTCGACAGCAGTGCGGGAGTCCTTCTCGCGTCTTCCTTTAGCAGATCCAGAACTTTTAATTGCAGATCGTTCAAATCTTTCATGGTTTTCCCTCCAGCATCATCCAGGTTCCTGAAAATGAATTAATACTTATATTACATGAATTTGACGTTGATGCATAGACAAAAGACCGCCTGCCCTGAATTCAGGCAAGCGGTGGTATGGTCCTTTACCACTAGGTGCTTCAAACCTCTTTTGCAAAGGTTACATGTAATAAGGGTTACCGTAATTCGGTTGATGCTGCGGCACATTAGGAGCTTGGCTATATGAACTGTTCTGCGTATTCTTTTCCTGAATGAACTGCTGACACTTTTGTTGGGTCTGGTGGGCGGACTGAATTTGCTTGTCCACATCCTGACGAAGTGCCTTGGATGAGACAGAATACATGTTGTTTTGCTGCATCAGATTGAACAGTTCCCCTTGTAATCTTAGGGTATCGTTCGTCAGGTCTGTGAACATTCGACGTGTCATGGGGCAGGAAGCTTCCGTTGTCGCAGTCGTATATTCGCGTGAGGTTCGTCTTAAATCTGCAAGAATCGACTTCAGCAGATCCTGCTCCTGCATAAAATTTCCACCAGATGACAAAGATTGAGTGTACACGTATTTTCCTCCTATACTTTAAAATAACTTGTCATGTTTTGAACTTTACTGTGATTGCGCTGGTGCAAGAGATTGATGTTGCTGTAACGCATTGACAAGAGTATTCAGATGCTGCTCATGTGAGCGAACATAATGATTCAGCGCCTGTTGAATTTGCGGATTATGTGTGATGGAGGCTGTAGCTGCACATTGTTTGATTAACATTTCCTCATTGGAAATTGAATCCGCAATATAGTTCAGTTCCTTGGGGCTCAGTGCTTGCATTTGTGAGTTTTGCATGTATATCTGACCTCCTTAATCTAAAGTTATTGCGAATTTATTGTTACCCTAACCTGAAAAAGTATACTTCAACTATATTCAACAGAGGTGATCAATAATGGAACTTATTAACGGAAAAACATTTTGGCCAACTACCTTTACTTCCCATCCCCATTATCCTGTTTTGCAAGAAAACCTGTCCTGTGATTGTCTAATCATCGGTGGTGGAATGGGAGGCGCGTTGTCTGCCAAGCTTTTGACGGATCAGGGGATTGACACCGTTGTTATTGACAAAAGAAATATCGGTTATGGCAGTAGTATGGCAAATACGGGCCTGCTCCAATATACAAATGACAAAACGCTCACCTCTTGTATCGAGACATTTGGAGAAGAGCGCGGTGTTCGATTCTACGAATTATGCCGGGATGCCATGCACCATCTCGAAAAAATTTCATCGAAGCTTGAGATTGATCCTTGGTTTGTGCCTCGCACAAGTCTCTATTGTGCCAGTAACGAGGAAGATGTATCGTTGCTGGAGGAAGAATATCGTAACCTGAAACATTATGGATTTGATGTGGAGCTTTGGGATCAGGAAAAAATCAGTGCACTATTCCCGTTCAGCAAACGTGCTGCATTATACACAAGCGGGGATGCTGAGGTTAATCCCTATCGTTTGGTTCACTCACTATTCCACTCAGCCTCACGTCAAGGAGCAAGAGTCTATGCTCATAGTGAATTCACCCATTGTGAATATGATGAGAATGGTGTCCTATGTTACACACCTCATGGCACTATACGTGCCAAACATGTTATTTTCTCAACAGGCTATGAAACACAAGAAATTAAAAAGGACAGGGGCGCATATCTTCAAAGCACCTATGCTATCGCTACCAAGCCACTACAGGATCTCAGTAGCTGGTATAAGCAATGCATGATATGGGAGACCGAACGACCTTATCTATATATGCGCACAACTCCAGACGGAAGAATTATTGCAGGTGGACTTGATGAGAATCGTCCTCGAGAAGAACAACGGGCTATCAAGGCGGTTCATAAAGGTGAGATTTTGCTACAGAAGATTGCCGAGTATTTCCCATTACCTGATCTCGAAGTCGATTACGCTTGGGAGGCTGTCTTTGGAAGCACCCATGATGGTCTTCCGTTAATCGGTCCACACCCAGACTATCCGAATTCGTACTTTGTAGAAGGATATGGAGGTAACGGGACCGTATACAGCATGATTGCTGCTTCCTTAATTGTGGATGCTATTACTGGCAAACAAAACCCTGATATGGATCTGTTCTCTCTCACACGTACAAGTAAACCATCTCCTGTATAACCAACAACTGAATCAATACAACTACAAACAGGGTACAGCACACGGAAAGTTCTCTTTTCCCGCCGCTGTACCCTGTTTATATATTGGGAAGCCTGCTAAGCCGAGGGCTCTTGCCCTTCCGTTCGGTTCAATAACTTGCGCATAAAGATCCATCCAATTAGCGGAGAAGCACCGAGGACAATAATAAGCCAGGTTAACATGCGTAGAGACGGAGCATTTAAGACCGTCACAATAAATAGGGCCAACCCACATAGTCTGCCAAGCATCAGGCATAACTCTCTCAAAACGACAAGTTCAACCCTTTTCTCCACATTTTCGCCACTTGTGCCCATCATGTCGAATCCCGCTGATATCATCGGTAATACATATAACGGCATCGCAACAGCACTCCCAATCCCCATGATTAACAGCGTACCATAGGTCACTTTCCAGAGAAGAGGAAGAAGCACAACGAGCAGAATGAGAGCTCCAATGAACATTCCTTTTGATCTATACTGTGGTTTAAACCATTTCCCGGCTGCCCAATAACTTACTAATGCCACAGCAGAAGTGATGAGTGAGAACTGCCCCAATTTGTACTCTTGTGCGGTAGCCAAATATACAAGCAGTGCAATCAGGAAGGCAAAGACACCTTCACGTGCACCCTGAGCGAATAAACCCAAGCCTAAGGTCCTCCAGGGACTATCCCGCTTGGATAGCTGTATCCAAGGTTCCGACCAGCGGTATGTACCGCTCACCTTTCTTTTTTTCAGAAAAAAACTAAAAACTACTGCTATGACATAAATAACGAGTGATACCGTAAAGATGAGCCGATATCCTGTGTTGTCTGTCATGCGAGTAATAATCAGACCGGAGAACCATGGACCTATAATTCCTGTCATCGAACCAAGTAACCCGACCCAGCCATTGAATAGATCCCTGTTTTCCCGATCCGTTATTTCAAAATACACAACATTAAATGCAATCCAGAATAACCCCAAGGAACAACCTATTAGCATACCCAGAGGCCATATCCAGTCTACAGCTTTGGAACCAGCCCAGAGGACTATCATATAAAATATGCCGGACAGCGCAGTACCTAGTCGTAGTGCACTCATTTTATTATGTTCCTTGACCCATTTGCCAGCAAGCCAGAATGTCAGTCCAATGGCCAGTTGCTGGCTGAGAGTGAACCACCCCAACATGGCATAATCCGGACGGCTTTTCCACAGAAACACATTCAAAAAGGTTCCCGACAGCGCTCCGGCTAACGCAAACAATCCATTCACGCCCAAAAGCAGAATGGATTGTCGGCCTAAAGTAATCTTCATCTGCTCCTCCTTCATCCACCTGAAGTGAACTATGTACAGGTAGGTCTTAGGGTTAACGTGCCCCAAGCAAGAGGAAAACATGATGAATCTTCAGGATTGCTATGAAATTGGTTAGAATCTCCGAAATGTTTATCCCTGCGTACTCAGGTTCTTGATCAGACGCAGACGATCTTCCTCAGACAGACTGTATTGAACTTGGAAACATCCAGAGCATACATAGGTCAATACTTTAAACGGTGATGCCAATAGTGACCCTTCGCCTGAAGCTGCGTTAGCAACTGGTGTGAAGTTATCCTGCGTTGCAGCTTGTGTACCTGCGAGAATCATGAATTCCCGGCAATTCGGGCACTCTGGTACTTCTTCCTGATGATCAAGTTGCTTCTGTACACCTTGTTCATACTGAATGAGATCATTACCTTCATCCGCGTATTTGGTTAACGTTCGCAACTCCGGCAATTTGAGTTCGACTTCATCCCCCCACAGATCTGAAAGATCCGTAGTCTGTTTCTCGTTCGTTACATCGTCTACATCATAGATGTCGTCCTCAGCTTCATCGTTCTCTTCATCATCGATGTTAATGTTGAGTGTACGGTATCCTTTTAACTCATTGTGGCAATAAGGACACTCTTCTTCAGGACCGAGTTCCTCATCCCATACAATCTCCGTCTGACACCAAGGGCATACTGTTGTTTCCATATTGATCAACCTTTCTCTTTCATATAATCATGTATTCATTACATAGATGACACCGATGGCAAAAAACACGATCGATGCCGCAAACAGAATCCGTATCAATATCTTCATGACTGGTCCCCCTAGATAATGCTCGCGCCAATAACAAACGACAGCGAGACTGAAATAATCATGGATATCAATCCGACAGCTCGGTTATCCGATTCGATCTCCTTATCAATGGAGAACACGGGTGTCAGGAATTCAAACAAAAAATAGGCAATGAGCAGAAGGATAAACCCTACAAATGACCACGTCATGGCTTCATATACCGAAGATTTCGCTTGTATGCAGAACCGCAATACGTTGCAGATCCCGAAGATCTTGCCTCCTGTAGCCATCGCAACGGCCACATTGCCCTTCTTGATCTCCGTCCAGCATTTATACTTGGTCACCAGTTCGAAGCAAGCCAGAAATACGAGCAGCTCCATAATCGCTACCGAGAAAAAACCGAGTACCATCCCCAAGGGATGAGACAGCAATTGGTCAATGCTTTCTATCACGCACCGTTCCCCTCTCCCATCTGCGACCTTCATGAATAAGGTCGCAGAATATCATTGATTCATGGACCGGCTATTCCAATTCTGCGACGGTCACACCGTTCCCGCCTTCTCCGTAATTGCCCAGCCGGTAGCTTTTAATATGTTTATGCTTACGCAGGTAATCCTGAATACCGGAACGTAAAATTCCTGTACCTTTACCATGAATAATATAAACTTGGCCCAGGTTGGCAAGGAAAGCTTCATCAATGAACCGGTCTGTCTCCATCAGGGCTTCTTCCAGGTTGGTACCACGCAGATCCAATTCACTTTTCACATTGTCATCACGTGTGCGCTTCATACCCGTTACCGGTTTTTGCTTTGGTTTGGCTGCGGGAGCCGATTGCTGCAGTTCCAGATCATCCAGGGATACTTTCATTTTCATAATCCCCAGTTGTACCATAGCGTCTTTGCTGCCCGCCATCTCTACAACATGGCCTTTTTGATTCAAACTGTAGACAAGCACTTCATCACCAGGACCGATAGCACGAGTCTTCGGCGCTGTTGCCGTTTTCTTAACCGTTTTTCTGCGTTTCTCCGGTTCAGCCTCGTCCAGCTGTTTGCGGGCAGCAATGAGTTTGTGCTCCTTCACGGAAGCACCTTCTTCCATAGCCAACAGGCGAAGATCTGCTATAATCTTCTCCGCTTCCGCGCGAGCCTTGTCCACAATACTGCGTGCATCTTCTTCTGCTTTTTCAATCCGGCGATCACGTTGCTGTTCCAGTTTCTCCAGTTCGGTCTGGTGACGACTGCGTAATTTCTCCATATCCTGGCGCAAGCTCTCTGCCTTCTCACGCTCTTGTTCAGCCGTAAGACGGTTCTCTTCAAGAGAAGCAATCATGTGCTCAATCCGTTGATCCTCTTCCTTCACTTCCCCACGGGCGTAGTCGAGAATGTAACCCGGCAGTCCCAGTCGCTCTGCAATGGCAAATGCATTACTTCGTCCAGGTACACCCACCAGAAGGCGATAGGTTGGACTCAGTGTGTTGATGTCAAATTCCATGCTGGCATTAATGACACCTTTACGCTCATATGCGTATGCTTTCAGTTCACTGTAGTGAGTGGTTGCAACCATGCGACATCCCGTCCGGTGCATATGCTCCAGCATGGAGATTGCCAGTGCGGAACCTTCAGCCGGATCTGTCCCTGCGCCAAGTTCATCGAGTAATACCAAACTTTTTGGTGTCATGTTTTTCAGAATGCGAATGATGTTGGTCATATGACTGGAGAAAGTACTCAGATTCTGCTCGATACTCTGCTCGTCCCCAATGTCTGCATAGATCGCATCAAATACACATAACTGACTGCCATCCTCAGCCGGAACAAATAAACCGGACATGGCCATCAGGCTCAGCAATCCAATTGTTTTGAGCGTTACCGTTTTACCACCCGTATTGGGACCTGTCACGATAATGGATGTATAATCATTGCCCAACTCTATGTCAATTGGTACCACGTTTTCAATCGGAATCAGTGGATGACGGCCTTTCTTGAGCTTCAGGAACCCGCGGTCATTCATGCGAGGCAATGTTGCTTTCAGTTCACGAGCCAGACGTGCTTTGGCAAAGATAAAATCAAGTGATCCCAGCAAGTCGACATCATACAACAGCCACTCTCCCTGCTCACTGACAAGTGCCGTCAATTTCTGCAAAATAATTTCTATTTCGCGTTCTTCCCGAATCCGAGTCTCGCGTAATTTGTTGTTCATTGCAACAATCGATTCCGGCTCAATGAACAATGTCGCACCCGAACCGGATTGATCGTGCACAATCCCGCCAAAGTACGAACGATATTCAGCTTTCACCGGGATAACAAAACGGTCTCCTCTGATGGTGATGAGCTGATCTTGAAGCATCTTGGATACGGTAGAGGATCGAATCATGGAATCCAGTTTTTCGCGAATCCGCGCTTCTCCGCCTCGCAGCTCACGACGAATCTGCGCCAACGTTACGCTTGCACTGTCGGCAACCTCTGCATTATCGTCAATACAGATTTTGATGGCATCCTCAAGCGTTTTTTGCTCTGACAGTTGATCACTGATATAGAACAATGATTCGATGGGCTCATCTTCATGCAAAGTACCAATCTGACGTTTCAATCGCCGCGCTGCAAAGGTTGTATTGGATATTCCCAAAAGTTCGTGAGGGTTAAGTGTGCCTCCAATTTCAGCACGTTTGATGGAAGCCGTAATATCTACAATTCCCCCAAATGACGGTGAGCCTTTCAAGCGATCAAATGTGAAGGCTTCATCGGTTTGCTGCAGCAACCGCTTCACTTCTTCAAGTTCACTGCTTGGTTCAAGTTGCTCCGCTTTCTTTTTTCCCATGGTCGTCTGGGCAAAGCTAAGCAATGTATTTAAAATTTTGCGATATTCCAGTGTGTGTAAAATTTTCGTGTCCAAGTGTACAACTCCTTCCAAACTATATCTGTATTATAACGAAAGAAACTTTCTTACGCTATTTAACGAATCCTTCCACACATAACTTCAACAATAACACCACAAACTACAGGTGTCAGGATTGTGCAACCTCTCCATCCCCTTGGAGTTGCCCTGCTCAGTTCAATCCGAATAAAAGGAGGTAAACACCATGAATTTCTTGGGACATGTCGTGCGATTTGTCATCGCTGCAATTGTATTAATGGTGGTCAGCTGGATCGTTCCCGGATTCGCCGTTGGTGGCTTCTGGAGCGCTCTGTTGCTTGCTCTTGTCATTGCCCTGCTCGGCTGGATCGTTGAAGGTATCTTCGGCAAAAGAGTCAACCCGTTTGGTCGCGGTATTGTCGGATTTATCGTTAGCGCACTGGTGATTTGGCTTGGTCAATATGTTGTAGATCATGTTGAAGTCAGCCTGCTCGGTGCCATTCTCGCTGCACTGGTTATCGGGATTATCGATCTCTTCATCCCGGTATCCACCCCTTTTGATGCCGGACGAAGCTCCAAAAGTTAATCTCCACTTCACCTTAACGTCCCCATGTATTCTCCTAAACCTCTGAAGGCCCTGGGCCGGAAGGGGTTTATTTCATTCAGGCAGTGCACACGCTCTGCCGTACACGTACAATTTTCAAAAAAACGACATACGCAGCGTGTACAGGCATCCACATATTGCGGTATGATGACTGGAGCAATCATTCAAATTTTATCCATATCACGCTTTAAGGAGGCACATGATGAAGAAAGGCATAACATGGCTTGCTGCCTGTATGTTAATTCTGGTCCTCACTGCATGTGGAGGAGTGAAACAGTCCGCAGAATCTGGCAGCAATGGATCCGATGCTGATGCTGGAGTTACAGCCAGTGAAGAATTGGTCATCAAGGCGAGTAACTATGAATTCGATCAACCTGAGTACCATCTTAAAAAAGGCGTTCCCGTTAACATTGTTTATAAAAATGAAAACGGAAATCACGGTATCCTGGTGCCTGAGCTGAATCTTCAACTGGATACCAGAAATAGCTCCAAAGTCATAACCCCGGACAAAGCTGGTGAGTTTGAAATGTCCTGTTCTGTCTTCTGCGGTTCAGGACACAGCAGCATGATCTCCAAAATTATCGTTGAAGAATAGTATTCAAGACAAGGAGCCCCCGCAGCGACGGGAGCTCCTTCTTTAGTATAACAAATTGTACCAGAGTACGTTGCCCACGAGCCAGTTCTGCTACATTCATTCCGCTAGGTCTGGTCCTGTTCAATCAATTCAATCCATTCGTTATATTCCGTCTGCAATTTCGTATATTCATCATGCAACTGACGATATTCCGTGTTCAGCTGCTCTGCCTTCTCCTGCTCCATTTCACGTTCAACCTGTAACAAACGTAATTGATTGGCCGCTAGTTCGTAACGCTCCCCCATCTCAAGCAGTTCAGTTTCCATGATCTCTTTCTCTTGGGTCGCTTCTGCACGTAACTTGTCCAGCTGCTGTCGTTCTTGCTCCAGTCCCTCCAGCAACTCACTACTTGCAGCACTTTCTCTCTTCCAAACCGTCAGTTCATTCTCAAGTGCAGCCCAGCGTTCCTGCCAGGATTGTTCCTGAGCCGCCCATTCATCTGCACGGCGTTGCCACACCTGGTCGTTCTGCTCTGCTTGTTCAACACTTGAGCGAAGTTCTTCTTCACGTCTCGTCAACTGTTCCAGACGGGATGCCAACTCGGCCTGTTTGGCTGACAGCTCTTCGTATTTGATCTGCCACTCCAACGCTTCTTCCTCAGTCTGGGCTAGCCGGTTCTCTTGCTCAGAGTAACGCTCGGAAAGTTTAGCTGAAGATTGACTTGCTTCTTCAAGTGCGTTCACAATCTCCTGTTTCTCCTTGCTCAGTTCATCCAGCTTGGAACTGTAATTCTCTTCACGTTGTAATGCATCACTGTAATCATTACGGATTTGTTTATAGTTATCCTGAAGTCGATTCAGCTCTTCCCGAACAACATTTAGCTCACCTTCAAGCTGATTGCGTTTCTCTTCCAAAAGCTCTGCATCCTTCTGGTATTGCACAGCCTCTTCATGGTTGAAACGAGACTCTTCCTTCACCACGGACAATTCATCATGAAGGGATTGCACACCAGACTCCAACGTTTCATTTTGTTCAGCAACTTCAAGAATCTGATTCTCCAGGTCTCCGATCTCAGCCAATCGCTGCTCAGCAAGATCCTTCAAGGACTGCTCACGTTCCGTAAGCGTGCCGATCTCATTCTGCAATGTACGCACCGCAGCATGAGCCTGTTCAAGCACTTTATGCAGTCTGCGCTGTTCCTCTTCCGACTTCACTTCAGCCTCACGAAGCTTTTGGGCTTCCTGTTCAAGCTGTGCATGTTGCTCCTGAAGTTTGCGTAGCTGTGCTGTGAGAGAGGTTTCTCTATCCACAGTTTCATTATACTTCTGCTTCCATTGTTCCTGTGAATCACGGGATTGCTGGGCAGCCTGTTCCGTTTCACGCAGAAGCTCCTGCAACTGGGAACGGTCCTCTTTCAACTGCTCCAGTTGTTGCTCCAGTTCCGTAATACGGCGAGTCTGAACTTCCTGCTCCTGTTTACGGACCCCATGCTCATGACGTAACGATTCCAATTGACCACGCTCGTGCTGAAGCTGCTGTTCTTGCTCTGCAACCATGTCCTGTGCACTGATGAGCTGGGTCATCACTTCTTCTAATTGCTCTTCGACATCTAATAGTCGAGTCTCCGCCTGTTTACGTTGTTCCTCAAGTTGCTGTTTGAGCTTGCCCTGTTCTTCTTGCAACAAGGCCTCTGCCGCCGCTTCGGCTTCTTTCGCTTGGGACGCTGCTGCTTCCTTGGCTTGCTGCAATTGTTCCTCGAAGGCTGCTTCTTTCTCCATCCATTCGAGTTCCAACTGCTCGGATAACGCCTTGAACTCCGCATTCAACTGATTTATCTCAGTCAGGCGCTTCTGCTCCGCTTGTTCCTGTAAGGCAGACCGTTCCTGATTCGCCTGATCCGTGAGCTCTTGTGTCTGTTGCAGCGCTTTTTCTTCAGCCTGTTGAAGACGAAGTTCCATCTGTTGCTGAAGTTCGTTATATTGCAGCGCTGCTTCTTCCTGAGCTTTCTTCAGATTGCTCTCTGCCTGCTCCAACTCGGACAAAATGGCCGACTCGGCTTCTTCCTTGGCTGTCTGGACCTGCTGCGCAGCCTTGGCTTCAATCTGTTGACGTTCTGCAACGGCACGGCTTTCGGCTTCTTTTAATTGAGCTGCAGTCTTGTCCTGCAACTCTTTATATTGCGCCGCAGCTTTGGCCTGCGCCTGCTGCAATTCGGCTGCAGAACGGTTCTGAGCTTCTTTGAGCTGGGAAGCAGCCTGTGCCTGTGCATTTTTAAGCTGGTTAGCCGCTTTCTCTTCCATTTCCTTCAGCTGTTTCGTTCCCTTGGCTTCTGCTTCCTTCAGTTGTGCTGTCGCTTGGGCCTGCAATTTCTGCACTCGCTCCGTTGCTTGAGCGCGTTCTTGCTCCAGCAGCTTATTCAACTTGGCTATCTCTGAATTTTTGTCCGATTCGGACTTTTGCAAGGCCTGCTCTGCTTCAATCTTCAGCTGTTGCAAATCAGCAAGAGCCTGGTCACGCCGTTCCAATTCTTGTTGATGTTCATTTTGTATGGCGTTCAACCGATTCAATTCGTTTCTCAGTTCTGTACGTTCTCCAGTGAGCATCTTCAGTTCATTACGGATTTCCTGAGTCTGAAGAGACTGTTCAGCCATATGTACAGCCGCCAGTACCGCAATACGCGGAGTATCCAGACGGGAATTTTGCTTGGAGATTGCGCCCATACGCTCATCCACCAGGTTAGCTACTTGTTTCATATAGTCGGCACTGCTGCCAACCAGTTTATAGGAAGTCCCGTAGATCTCTACGGTGACGCGTGTACGATCAGGTGTAGTCACAGTTGTGCCCTCCTTCAAGTCTGTATGTTGATTCTAAGCTGTAATCACAAAAAAGTCACATCGATCCTCTAATGCTAAGGATTCGATGTGACTTCAAACAATTCCTGCTAATCTTTGTTCAAAAAATCTTCTTTTGTCCTATTTACGCAATTCCGCTCCGAATTGCTCTTCCAGACGAGTCACTACACGGGCATGAACTTCAGTAACTTCCTCATCGGTCAGTGTACGTTCACGATTCCGGTATACCAGTGCCATCGCCACGCTTTTCTTGTTTTCACCCAGTTTACTACCAGTAAACACATCGAACACCTGTACAGTTTGTAACAATTCACCCGCCGATTCACGAATGGTGCGCAGCATATCTCCTGCTTCAATATCCTCATTCACAACAACCGCGATATCACGTTCCATGGCTGGGAAACGCGGAAGTTCACGATAACGAATGTCAGCGTCTGCTTCATTGTAGATCGATTCAAGTGCAATCTCTGCGATGTACACATCATTCAGATCATACTGCTGTTGCAGTTCCGGATGCAATTGACCCAATGTACCGATCAATGTGCCTTCCCCGCCATCCTTACCTTCCAGGTAAACCGATGCGGAACGTCCCGGATGGAATCCTTCAGGGCTGTTTGCTACCAAGCGAATGCGTTGTTCAAGCCCCACATAGGCGAACAGATGCTCAAGAGCACCTTTCAGATCGAAGAAGTCTACTTTCTCCGCTCCAACATTCCACTGCTGGCTTGCACGATTACCGGTGAGCAACAAGCCCAGTACCGGAATCTCATGTGGTTGCTTGGTCAACTGATCTTCTTCAGTGAAGAACACATTGCCCACTTCAAATACAGCCAGTGAATCCTGTTTACGGTTCATGTTATACACCGCTGCATCCAGCATTTGCGGCAAAATGCTCGTACGAAGCACACTACGGTCCTCGCTCATAGGCATCGCGAGTTTCACGGCTTTACTGCCTTGTGTCAATGCCGGGAACAATGTCGCTTTATCCGGGTGTACAAAGGAGTAACTGATCATTTCCTGCCAGCCACTGCCTGAGAGCAATCCACGAATCGTGCGGCGCATTGCTTGAGAGCGTGTATATGCCCCTGGAGTCGTCGGCCCTTCAATCCATGTGGTTGGAATGTTGTCGTATCCGTACAGGCGTGCAATCTCTTCAAACAAGTCTACATCAAGCGTAATATCCCCTCTGCGTGTTGGCACTTCCACATCCAGCAATCCTTGATCAGCATCACCACATGCAAAGTGCAAGCGAGCGAAGATCGTTTTTACCTCAAGCAAAGACAGATCAGTTCCCAGATAACGATTCAGTCTGTCCAGCGACAATTGAATTACACGTTTCTCCGCAGCTTCTGCTCCAGCTTCCACGATTCCCTGGTGCACTTCACCTTCAGCATAACGCTGAATCAGTTCAGCCGCACGATCCAAAGCTGTAATCACCGCACCCGGGTCTACTTCCTTCTCAAAACGCATGCTTGCTTCGGAACGTAGCCCCAGTTGGCGCGACGTTTTCCGAACGGTTCCGCCGTCGAACTTGGCGGACTCCAGCAACAGATTCACCGTGTCTTCCGATACCTCGGAATTCTCGCCACCCATAACCCCAGCGATGGCTACAGGTTTCACGCCGTCCGTGATGAGCAACATGTGTGGCTCCAGCTTGCGCTCCTGTCCATCCAGCGTAACAATCGTTTCGCCTTCGTTGGCCATCCGCACTTCAATATGGCCCTTTTCCAGCTTATCCGCATCGAATGCATGTAGCGGTTGACCGTATTCCAGCATGACATAGTTCGTGATATCAACGATGTTATTGATTGGGCGAACACCTGCCGCCATGAGACGGTTTTGCATCCACAGCGGGGAAGCACCCAGCTTAATGCCAGTTACATAACGAGCTGCATAGTGAATGCATTGCTCCTGTGCCTTGATCTCTACAGAGATATGATTCGCGGCTACATCACCAATTTCAACCAGTTGGTCTTTGGGACTTGGCAGCTTCACTTCACGACCCAGAATGGCACCCACTTCATAAGCTGCACCACGCATGCTGAGACAGTCGGAACGGTTCGGTGTCAGGTCCAGTTCAAGAACATGATCGTCAAGACCAAGAACCTGACTGATTGGCGTGCCAACCTCTGTTTGTTCCGGCAGAACGAGAATACCTTCCTGCTGATCTTTCGGCAACAATTTATCGTTCATGCCCAGCTCTTTGGCGGAACAGATCATGCCAAGGGATACAACACCGCGCAGTTTGGCTTTTTTGATATCCAATCCACCAGGGAGCTTCGCTCCAACCAGGGCTACGACTACTTTTTGGCCTGCATCCACATTTTTCGCACCACACACGATCTGCAGATCTTCTTCCTGACCAGCATCGATGACACATACATTCAGTTTGTCTGCATCGGGGTGTTTCTCCTTGCTCTTCACATGACCTACAACAACTTTATTGACGCCCTTGTTGCGGTTCTCCACTACATCAATTTCGACACCCGCACGGGTGATTTTCTCAGCCAATTCCTGTGGCGTCACACCTTCAAGGGAAATATAATCAGACAGCCAATCTGTCGATACTCTCATGGACGTTCACTTCCTTCATCTATAAATTGGTGTTCTCGGTTCATTCGCTTGCTATATATGGTTAATCTTTCTTGTCTTAAAGTTACAGCCGTCCAAATTGCTTCAGGAAGGTCAGATCGCTATTGTAGAAGTGACGGATATCATCGACACCATACTTCAGCATCGCAATACGTTCTACGCCCATTCCAAATGCAAAACCACTGTATTTCTCCGGATCGTATCCACCCATTTCCAGTACTTTCGGGTGAACCATACCGCCGCCCAAAATTTCAAGCCAGCCTGTTTGCTTACATACGCGACAGCCGCTGCCGCCACATTGTACACAAGTTACATCCACTTCCGCACTTGGCTCTGTGAATGGGAAGAAACTTGGGCGCAGACGAATTTCTGTGTGGGAACCGAACATTTCGCGTACGAATTGCAGTAGGGTTCCTTTCAGATCGCTCATACGAATGTTTTCGCTAATGACCAATCCTTCAACCTGGTTGAATTGGAAAGAGTGTGTCGCATCGTCATCATCACGGCGGTATACTTTACCTGGGCAGATGACTTTGACAGGCACTTCGCCCTTCATGCTCTGCATGGTACGTACTTGAACCGGAGATGTATGGGTACGCATCAACAAGTCTTCGGTAACATAGAAAGAATCCTGCATATCGCGCGCCGGGTGATTCTTCGGCAGATTCAATGCTTCAAAGTTGTAATAATCCATTTCGACTTCAGGACCTTCCGCAACGCGGTATCCCATACCGATGAAAATATCTTCGATCTCCTGTACCACTTTGGTCAGTGGATGTAGCCCGCCTTGACGTCCACGACGTCCTGGCAGAGTCACATCAATTTTCTCGGATTGCAGACGCTTCGCCGTCTCTTCCTTCTGGAACTGATCCTGCTTGCTGTCGATGACTTCCTCAATGGCAGCCCGAACATCATTGGCTACTTGACCAATAACTGGACGTTCCTCCGCACTAAGTGCACCCATACCACGCAAAATTTCAGTCAATGCACCCTTTTTCCCCAAATACTTTACACGCAGATCACTGAGCGTCTGCGGATCATTCACACCAGACAACTGCTCCAGCGCTTCGATCTTCAATGCCTCTAAACGTTCTTTCATGTGTAATTGCCCCCTTTTTGTGGTGTTTTTGCAACAAAAAAAGGCCTTCTCTCCCCTGAAGGGACGAAAAGACCGTGGTACCACCCTTGTTAGACATCCATTGCTGCGTGACCCTTCTGGCCTGCAACTGGTTCTGTCTCACTTTGTACGGAATAACGACCGTTAACCGTTTGCCCCTACTGTTGCCTCTGTGTCTGCACACAAACAGGTTCAGGGAACCGCTTCGGAGTGAATTTCGGCAGCCTTGTTCTACAGAAACGCTCTCAATCTACGGCGCTTCCTCCCTGTCCAGAGGCACTGCTTACTTATCTCCATCATCACGTTTGCTTTTAAGTTAAACCTCTAGAGGTTGTCAAAAAGTCCGCTTTTGATTACGAATGATGCCTGACGGCATCATCAGCGTCGAATATGGCATTCAGCCGAATAAGCAAATGCTTACGAAGTATGTTTCCTTCGGAAACATTGTAGTTGCTCACGTAGTTTTCCTACGCTCCGCTACTCCATTTCTAGCTTCATCCCATCTTCTTGGTACTGAAAACCGATCTTTTTGAACACTTACCTATATCGATGTAATCATCGATGATCGTTCATAATTATATGCAAAATTGATCGAAATAGCAAGCCGTCCATGTTCTAATTTATGCTTGCACCCTTATCTTTCAATTGTTTCAGGCGCTGCTGGATTTCGCGAATCTCAGCTGCCTCGACTGCTCGCTCATTCGAATGCTCGGGCTGTATCAGACTGTCTTTTCCAGCAGTGCTCACAGGAGACAGCAACTCCGATAGGCGCATCTCCAATCGTAACCGCTCGTCATCGGATTCCCGGGTCTCCAGCGCCACCTCCCGAAGTTTGGTGGACTGCTCCCAATCCGACACACCTCCTTCAAACAGAGTTGCTGTGCCACCAGCCTCCAGATCGCATAACCGATTCGCGAGTGACTTCGTCAGCATCCGGTCATGGGATACAAGCACCAAAGCACCTGAAGCCTGTTTTAATACATTTTCCATGACTTCCTGGGTATCGATGTCCAGATAGTTGGTCGGTTCGTCCAGCACCAGCAGATTGGCTCCGCCAAAGTACAGTCTCAGAAATGCCACTCTGCACTTTTCCCCCATGCTCAAATCCCCAATGCGCTTGAATACATCATCTCTGGAAAATAGGAAACATCCCAGAATGGTACGTGCCGCACTTTGTGTCATGGATGGAAGAGTAAGCAAGCTGTCCAGCAGCGTCTGATTCTCGGGGAGCCCTTCCAGCTCCTGTGAAAAGTAACCCATTTTCAGCTGTGGATGCCGTGTGACCTTGCCTTGAGAAGGTTCCAGTTCACCAATCATCAACTTCAGCAGTGTTGTCTTGCCCGTTCCATTAGGACCTCGTACAGCAAGCCGATCTCCACGTTCCACAGCAATCCGAAGATCGCGCAGCAATGGTTTGTCTCCCGTATATGAAAAACTCACCTCTTCCAGCGCAAGCAGCTGGCGTGCAGCCAGTGGATTCATCTGTAATTCCATGTTCAACTTTGCAGCTTCACGAGGTTTATCCACCCGTTCCCGCTCCAAACGTTCCAGCTGTTTTTGTTTCGCGTGGTAACGTGAAATATTTTTGTTGGCTTTGGCTTTGTAGAAACTCTGGGTGATCTTCACCTCCACATCAGTCGCCGAATTATGCGCTTTATGGAACCATTCCTGATAATTTCGAATCGTTTCTTCCAACGCCTTACGTTCCAATTCCTGCCTGCGGTAGATCGTTTCCTGTTCGCGTAATTCACGCTCTTTGTGGATCTTGTAGTCGGAGTATCCGCCCTTGTATTTGGTCAGGGCATCCGGACTGAACTCAATGACTCCTGTTGCTACCTGATCAATAAACGTACGATCATGTGATACAAATAACAGTGTACCTTCATATGAGGATAACCACTCTTCCAGCCAACGCATGCTTCCCTCATCCAGATGATTCGTCGGTTCATCCAGGATAAGGAACTTGGGTTTGCTGACAAGTAGCCCCGCCAAACGAGCCTTTGTTTTTTGTCCACCACTCAAGGAATGATAGGGTCTATTCCAATGCTCTGCGGATAATCCAAGGCGGGTCAGTACTTTCTCTACCTCAGTCTCCCACATATAACCGTTCAACTGTTCATATTGCTCCATCACTAGTGTATAAGCTGCAAGCAGCTCTTCATCCGCTTCAGTGCTCATGCTCAAACGTTGTTCCAGTTCTTCCAAGTTCCGTTTCACTTCATAGATCTGACCGCTCTCACGCCGGACCGCATCCAGTACATTCATCCCGGTCTCAATCTCCGAGCGCTGGCGCATGAACCCCCATTCCTGCTGAGGGATATGACGTTCAATCCGTCCACCACCATGCTCCTCACCCAAAATGATGCGTAACAACGTTGTCTTGCCGCATCCGTTGCGACCCAAAATGGCGAGTCGTTCGCCCTCATTAATCTCCAAATTCAATCCTGTAAACAATTCAATACCGTTCCACTCTTTTGATACTTCATGTAAGCGTACCAATGTCATCATGAGGCCTCATCCTTCCTGCATCCTTTTTGCTGAACAAAAAAAACCGCTGGCATCAGCCGGCGGTTTGGCAATTCAGGGTTGGATCAAGCATTCAAAGACAGATCTAAGGTAAGCTACGGCATGAACAAAGAAACCCAAAATACAGGGTACACGTAAACCTCAATGGCTTACTTGCTCCATACCTTTTCCCATAGCTGAATTTGGACACACGAATCCCCTCATTGCTCAGCCGCTCTGGCTGACTGCGTCATAAAACCGTCTGCAGTTAACTGGGGTTCAATTCATGTGTTTTACTTCATGGGACGTATGGTTACCTCTCATTCATGTGTAGTATCAATTTCTCCGTTATTGTACCAGAACATTGTAAAAAAGCAAAGGGTACATAATTTAAACTAAAGAATACTTACTTACTCGCCACTCCTAAAATAGAACAATCTTCTGATCGCTGTTACCACGGGATTTCCTTTAGCGCAATAGAAAAAGCCCCTGCATCGCAAGGACTCCGGTACTGCTTCGTTAAGCGGGTGATGGGAATCGAACCCACGCTATTAGCTTGGAAGGCTAAAGTTCTACCATTGAACTACACCCGCATGATTGAAGATTTATTGTTAAGTTCCTTAGGAATTTAACAGTGATTTTACAAATAATAATATACCATGATCCTCTATAGCATGCAAGTCATATTTTCCATTTTTTTCATTACGCATCCATCAAAAAAAAGCAGGAGCACCCTCGCGCCCCCGCTGTTCCCTATCCTGTAGGCTTATCCACATCTCTCAAAAACTGCTTTTCAAATTCAGCGGCTTTAATCGGTTTGCTGAAGAAATAACCCTGAGCCTCGTGACAGTGTTGATTGCGAAGAAAGACCATCTGATCTTCGTTCTCCACACCCTCAGCTGTGACTTTCAGTTGTAAATGATGCGCCATTGAGGTGATGGTAGATACGATCGCTGCGTTATTGCTGTCCTCCATGACTTCATTCACAAATGAACGGTCAATCTTAAGCCGATCAATCGGCAGATCCTTCAGATAGTGCAACGAGCTGTATCCCGTTCCAAAATCATCAATACTGATATGCACACCAATTTCTTTGATTTTGCGCAACTGTTCGAATGACCGGTCTTTATCAAATGTCATGCTCTCTGTAATCTCCAGTTCAAGCCATACAGGCTCTAGTCCCGTCTCTTTGAGAATGCCATTGATATTGTCCAACAAATGGGAGTGCCTGAATTGTCTCATCGACAGATTCACCGAAACACACAGTTTACGATAACCGGCTTCCTGCCACTGTTTGTTCTGTGCACACGCTTCACGAAGCACCCATTCACCTAGTGGCACAATGAGCCCACTCTCTTCTGCCAGAGGAATAAAATCCGCCGGAGATACCGAGCCTCGCTGCGGATGCTGCCAACGCACCAAAGCTTCCATGCCGACGATTAGCCCACTTTGCAGATTAACCTGCGGCTGGTAGACCAGGTAGAACTGACCTCGATCCAACGCCTTGCGCAGATCGTTCTCAAGCTGCAAACGCTCCTGTGCCTTCATCTGCATCGCATGGGCAAAACGATTCAGTTCCATTCCTTGTTCCTTAGCACTGTGCAAAGCCGTATCGGCATTTTGAATAATCTCCAGTGGTGACTCCCCATCATGTGGGAAAATGGCCATCCCAATTCCAAGTGTCAGATGATACTCATTGCCATCAACCAAGACGGGCTTCTCAAAAAGTTGCAAAATGGATCTTGTCCGACGCAACGCTGTATCGGTTGAACTGAAATCTGTCATCGTTAATGCAAACTCATCTCTTCCCAATCCAAAGACTTCTTCTCCTGGAAGGGACAATTGTTTCAGTCGTTGACCTACCTGACGCAAAACACGGTTAGCTGCTTGCTGTCCAAGCGAATCATTAATGGTCTTGAACCGATTAATATTCAGGACCAATACACCAACAAGCTGTTCCTGCACCACGGCATCATCCATCATCTTTTTCAGCTGCTGTGAAAGGCGACGACGGTTTGGAAGTCCCGTCACGTCATCATGATGAGCAATATAGTTCATCTTGGCTTCCGCGACCTGCTGTTGCAGGAAAGGTGTGTCCACTACGGACGTATACAGCCCTTTTTGAATGAAAAAATATGCCATACAATTACTCAGCAATCCTAATAATAGATTGAGATCGTTCACCCCAGTTGCTGAAACAAAATAACATTCACCAAAAAAGAAACACAGAATGCCACATAGAATGGTTGGTAAATCACCGTCTTTGGTTTTTTTCCATTGTACAAACAAAAGAACTGAAATAATGCCATAGAGCAATCCAACCATAAGATGAACTCGGGTGAAGACACCACCAAGCACTTCCCCATCAAGCATACTCGGCAACATGCTCCATTCCTGAATAGCCAATATGTACAAAATAACAAAGGTACCCAATGTCCCACTTAAAAGCAAGAATTTGCGTGGTAATGCAAATTCTTTCTCATTTAAGGTATACACGAGCAATAATCCTACGGAACATACCAAAGATCCCATGGTTGACATCATTAAGGAGAACTCCGATTCCATCATGGCTCCATTTGGAATCTCTTCTGCAAATGAAACGATATGAACCAGTTCAAACAGACCAATCAATAAAAAGAGTGTTGTCAATAATGTCCTCCGAAGCGTTAGCTTCTGTGTCCGAAACAACCAGCTTTGATTATAGATGCCGATACAAGCCGCTACCGCAGCAAATCCACCCAAGAGTGTCAAAACCGGGTAACCCGATATGATCAGATCAGAGCTTGAAGAAGAACGAAACCATTGACTTGCGAGGAAACATAATAAGCCGCCCACAGCGACCCAACTTATTTTTCTCTGATCTTGCAGATTAACCTTCATGCCGTGTTTTCCTTCCCGGGATCACCTATCCTGAATTACATTAACCAAACTCAACAACTTACTACACGATTCGACAAAAAAACATATTAACCAACGTTCAATTCACATGCATACACATGCTATCTGGTACATAATAACATTTAATTTTGTATACGTGAACTAAAAAATAGTTACTCCTAGGAATATTTATTCACAAATATATAGAAAAACAAGGCATTTAGAACTAAAAAAACATGGATCTCCAGTTAGAGTCCATGTTTTCCTATTTTGCAACTGTATTTCAGACTATATTACTTATCAAAATTCACTTCTGGTGTTGTTAATTTATCATAGAAATCAACAACCTTATCCTTGTCTTCCGATGAGCGAATCGCCATTGCTGAACGTGGATGCTCGTCCAACGCGCCTGTAATCATGTAAGGCAGAATGTAACCCCATTCTTCTTTTTCTCTGAGCGGAACCATCAACTGTTCCAATACACCAAGTACTGGACGCAGATTGTATTTTGTTCCTTTCAGATGAGCTACGAGCAATTCGGTTGGACAGTTTCCAGCAGCACGGCCCATACCATACACAGAAGCATCAAGCAGTTCAACGCCAAGTTCTGCCGCAACCAATGTGTTAGAAAACGCAAGTTGCATATTATTATGTGTGTGAACACCAAGACGTTTGTTAGGCAAGTGAGTCTTGAACTTCTCTACCAGATATTTCACATCATTATGGTCCAAGCTACCGTAGGAGTCTACAATGTAAACAACATCCACAGCGCTTTCTTTGATCAATTCAAATGCTTCCAGCAATTCATTCTCCATAACATTGGAGAGTGCCATAATATTAAGTGTAGTTTCATATCCACGATCATGGAATGTTTGAACCAGTGCAAGTGCCTTGTCTACATCTTTGCTGTAGCAGGCAACCCGGATCAGATCCAGCATGCTCTCACTGCGAGGCAAGATGTCATTTTCGTCCACACGTCCAACGTCAACCAGTGCAGACAGTTTGGTATTGCCTTTTTGAGGAATAACTTTACGCAGGAAATCATCGTTCAGGAAACGCCATGGTCCTGCTTCCTCGGCACCTTTAAGCAACTTCGGAGAGTTCTTATATCCAATTTCCATATAATCAACGCCGGCTTCATTCAATCCAGCATATAGCTGTTGAACAAAGTCCACGCTAAAGTCCCAATTATTCACCAATCCGCCATCACGGATCGTACAATCTACAATTTTGCAATGATTTGTCTTCATTAATGTCTGCTCCTTTTCTGACCAACTTGTGTATTCCTCTCATGATACTTGAACGTGACAAGAAAAGTAAAGGGATTCCGGACTTATTTACTTCGATAAGATCTCCAGATTCGGTCAATCTCAACCATATCGGAACGATCGAGAGCTTTCTCTCCATAACGAACGGCATTATACGTATCTGGCAGTCTCGCAGACAGCTCATCTTCTTCTACCTTCACACCATTCTGAATAATGGTCTGTGCAGCCTCCAGCGGAGTATGCGCCCCCTGTATTTCCACGCCTCGATGAGCTGCTCTTTCAATCCAAGTCCGATAGTAATACCGAACACGTTCGGCATCCTGTGCAGGGGGCGCCTCTTTCTTGCGAAACCAATTCTTTCGGACTTTTGCTGGCGCATCAAGCGTCTCACTGACATCGATATACTCCGTCCGTGGTTCTGTCTTCTTTTCACCTGGTTGTAACATCCCCTTGAATCGGTCCATAAGTCTGTTTATCGTTTTTTGTCCCAACCTCAGAAGCAGCCACAGAATTGCTCCTGCTACAGCACA
The DNA here is from genome assembly GCF_045040675.1 of Paenibacillus sp. FSL H8-0283. Taxonomy (NCBI): domain Bacteria; kingdom Bacillati; phylum Bacillota; class Bacilli; order Caryophanales; family Paenibacillaceae; genus Paenibacillus; species Paenibacillus sp. FSL H8-0283. Next base: position 1,990,470 of record NZ_CP150295.1, on the reverse strand, counting down.
CATCACTACCCATCCGAGGATGTTCCAGAAGACTGAGGGCTCGGATGGCGGCTCTCTCCAGTCATTCGGTATATTTAACTGCTGATTGGGGTTGTCCATTGGTAATCGTGGCTCCTCGCCGGAAATCGGACCAAACCATCCCCTGATCCATGCGAGCAAGCGATCACGTAGCGGTCCCAGCCAGGAAGCCAGACTTGGGAAAGCACCAATCGCTACGATAACAATAAACATCCACATGAACCGCTGATGATTCGCACGTGCAAAATCTCTTAATACCAATCTTCTCTTGCCGTCATTGAGTATTGCCTGATCCAGTTGCAGCATATATCGTCCAACTAGCCAAAAGGCAAAGCTGATCACTCCGGCAATATAGATCCATAGGGTATAGGTTCGTATTGGCTGCATGAATTCCAACGCATTCGAAGCAATCATAAGCACGATTGCACTGATTACACCCATAATCTGCAAGCGCCATAACAATACAGAATGAAAGACTGGCTGGAGGGTCAGACCTGCATAAGCCGAGATGACTCCACACAGTACCAATGTGATGATATCCGGCAACGGGAGAATAAGGCTCAACCCAACAACGAGTGCGAAGAGAAATCCTATGACAAGTGCCGCTAGTCCACGAATGAGTGTACTTTTCTCGCTAAAACCTGGAATTTTATGCTGAATGAATTGTCCCAACCAACCTACAAGAACAACCAGGATGAATAATGTGTACGGCAAATGTTCCATTGCGTAGAATGAAGCAAGCGTAAATATCGGAAAAAGGTATATGCCAGCCATCAAGACGGCAAGCATTGTTATGAGTCCTGTGGTCGTTGCTACCGGTCTGTTCCTCATGCACTCACCGCCTTCGTATTACCCTTCACGTCCTCTACCGGGAGAATCGTTACACGATGTCCTTGTTCGTGCAGACGTGCAATCTCGTGCTCCATAGCGGCAGATACATAGGATGTAATCAGCAGATAGCTGCGGATTTGCTGTGCTTCTTCATTCAGACGTACTTCATCATTCAGGAATTGCTCCATGGGCACCATACATTTCAATTCTGTCTCAGCCATAGCTTCCAGTAACCGTTCCAGATGGGGCGTGCCATAATCCGGTTCAATCCGAAGTGTATCGCGGCCTCCACCCACATGATAACCATTATGGGCGAAACCTGCTGGCAACCCTCTACCGATGGCATCCACTGCAGCCGTGGCAGCGTAACGAAGTGCCCGCTCAATCTTTTCCGGTCGAGTAACAACACTCCACATATCTGCAGATTCCTGAATATTGACTACAATCCAGGATTGCGGATCAGCCGTCCATCCCTGTTTGTAGACTTGTAATTCACCTGTACGTGCACTCGCTTTCCAGTGAATACGATTCATGGGGTCGCCTGCACCATAAGGCCGAACACCCAGGATCAAGAAAGGATCTTCAACGATCCATCGTGATACTTCCACTTCTCCCTGCCATACCTGATAAATTGCAGGAAGATCCTCTGCATTCACTAATGAAGGATACACGATCATAGACATTTGCAAAGGAATTGGTTTGGTGGAACGCCACACGCCAAAGAGATCCCCACCTGTCATCGTTGCTGTATTTAATGGATAAATTCCACGCTGAGTACATGTAAAAGGATGCTTGCGCGTAATACGAGTAAACGGTTTTAACGTAAAAATACTCTTATGGTTCTGATAGATTTCTCCTTGACTAATATCCATACCTGAGCCGGAACGAAATACAAACGACACTGGCATCATCGATTCAAGTCTGAGCCACGGTACGGAGACTCGTTTCTCATTCGATATCGTCTCCACCATCTCAAGTTCATCTCCAGCGTAACAACGCAGCTTGCTGAATTGTCTGCTGTATCTGAGTTTTCGCAGTGCAGGTCGTCCAAACCACACACCATGTATAACAACGACAATGCCTCCAACAAGGACAAGCCATAATAATGCCATAAGATTAACGCCCGCTTGTAGCGAGATTCTCCGTAGGCACTTCTGTCTGATTCAGAAGTTCCTGGATGATACGCTCCGCCAAGCCCTCTTGTTGTCTGATCCTGTTACGGAATACCAGTCGGTGGGCCAGCACAGGTTCCGCCAGCACTTTAATATCATCAGGCAAAACAAAGTCTCTGCCATGCAGTGCAGCCCATGCCTGACTTGCCTTGAGTAATGCCTGAGCCCCTCGTGGACTTACGCCAAGCGAGAGCTCTGGATGTTGCCTTGTCGCTTCGGTTAACTGAATGATATATCGTAGCAGATCTTCGTTGATTTGCACTGTTTTATACGTATCCTGCGCCTTCAAAAGTTCTTCACGACTGATCACTGCCGAGAGATCATCAACAGAACGACTGGCTACCGTACGTCTCAAAATTTCTACACTCTCTTCACTGCTTGGATAACCCATGCGAATTTTCATCATAAAACGATCCATCTGCGCTTCAGGTAGTGGAAAAGTTCCTTGGTTATCTACAGGATTCTGGGTGGCGATAACGATGAATGGCCGTTCCAGCTGTCTCGTTGAACCGTCGATACTGATCTGGCGCTCTTCCATACACTCCAGCAAACTTGATTGTGTACGCGGTGTAGCCCGGTTAATCTCATCGGCTAGTACAAGATTGGCAAACAAGGGGCCGGGTCGGAATTCAAAATCCCCTTCTTTTTGATTAAAAAAATGAATCCCTGTTAAGTCAGAGGGCAACAAGTCCGGTGTAAACTGGATGCGTTGGAATGTGCAGTCCAATGAGGAAGCTACCGATTTGGCGAGCATCGTTTTTCCGGTACCCGGTACATCCTCCAGCAGCACATGTCCTGACGCTATGATCGCTGTCATCACCAGCTCTATCGTATGCTCTTTTCCCACAATCACTTTTCCCACATGATCCATCAATTGTTGATTCATTCGTTCCATTCCTTGGATTTCCATCTGCATCTCATCCTTCCGTTATGGAGCTTATGTATTCGCATTCATTACTAACTATAACCGTTATTAGCAACATAAAACAAAGGAGTTGGCAAATGGCCAACTCCTTAACTCCCCGCTTTTCTCAATATACCAAGGGTAACATAATTATAAACCGCGTGCCTTCGCCCTTTTTGCTATCCACAGAGATGGTGCCCCCATGGTTCTTGATGATTCGGTAACTCACCGAAAGTCCAAGCCCCGTTCCGCTCTCCTTGGTCGTGAAGAATGGATCAAACAGACGTACAAGCGTGTTATGGTCCATCCCATGACCGTTATCCGCGATGGAGATCTGTACGAACTTGTTTTCCGTGGCGGTAGATATTCGAATTAGACCCGTATGTTCTTCGCCAACTTCCTCAATGGCATCCATTGCGTTTTTCACCATATTCAAAATAACCTGCTTAATCTGTTTGACATCAATGGACACATTCAGCGGGGCATCCCCTTCATCCAGTACGATCTCGCATCCCTTCATCAACCCTTCACTTTCGGTCAGCAAGACCACCTCTTTGAGCAAAGAGTCGACGGATATCACGGTCTTCTGTGGAGCTGACGGTTTGGAAGAATTCAAAAATTCGTAGATGATGTCATTCGCCCGATCAATCTCCGTCAGTATGATTCGAGCGTACTCGTCTTTGCCGAGCTGCAGCAAATGGGGCCTGAGCAGTTGAATGAACCCACGGATTGCAGTCAACGGATTACGAATTTCATGAGCAATAGATGCTGAAATTCGCCCCAGCATCGCAAGTTTGTCATTTTGATAAGCGGTCTGTTCAATTTGTTTATAATCAGATACATCTTTGACGCTGAACAAAAAGTCGCCATCCATCTGATCACCGTACGTCACAGTAACCAGCCAATGCCTTCCGTATTCATCAATCAATTCATGATAGCGCTTACGGTGAAAAATAGTTTCCCGATAGATACGTAAAATTTTCTTTTTCTTGAATCGGCTCATCTGCGGATGATGCAGCATTTGCATCAGGGTGCAGCCGCTCAACAGACTTCTTGGAAGTTCCAACAACTTTGCCATCTGAACGTTAATAAACGTCAATACACCGTGACTGTCAAACAACATAATACCGCTATCCAGATGTTCCAGTACATTCTCGTACTTGTTGTTATCCAGATGCACAGGCGGGAAACCATCCGTTGGTTGAGGCACTGTATCCTGAAATTCACTAATCATGTCAGGTTCCTCCTTTTCACGTAAATGATAAACTTGCCATTCGGACATCATATCATCACAGAAACAGGAAGGGCCGATTTTATTTTTCATTACCGGTGCCCTTTCGTTGGGGGGCTGAGCCGAAAATATGGATGCCATGGCCGGAACTCAAGCTGGTCTATTCCCGGTAACCAACAGTTGATCCGGAAAATCATATACGTTTGTCCCATTCTGACCTTCTCCTATTCCCAAACACGAACATTTTTTGCTCCGCCTCTTTTGCAAGTCTGTTTTTATCATAGACAAGTTTATAGAAGAGAGTCAATCGGAGAAAGTGTCGAATGGAAATTATTTTAAAAAAAACCTCGAATTAGTTCCAGAACACAGCACAAAAACGAAGCCGTTTCACCCAGTTAGGCAAATCAGCTTCGTTTTTAATATCTTTAATTGGTGATATATCCGAGATCATCTATAGTCCGGTCTTATTATGCTGAATTTTCAGTCTGCGCTGACTCATCACAGCTAATCGACGTTTAAGTTCGCTTTCCCACTTCTCGTCTTTGGTTTCCTTCGCGAGCCTGAGCAAATCCAGAGCCATATCAATCTGGCGTTGCACAATGACCATGGCATCCTCGCTCTCACGGTTTACACAGTTTTCAAAAATCGCATCCTCATCTTCTGTAACATAATCTTGAAAGTCGATCTCGGATGCACCGTCTCCATGCGCATATTCAGCCAGAATTTCGTATTCGTTTTCCACTTTATAATGCACCTCAACCCGGTGACACACCGGGCAAAACAGCAGGGGAACATTATGAACCTGGGTGCGGTAATGCTTCAGCGTGCCCTTCGTTCCAACCATACTTGCCCCACAACAGTAACTCATTTTTGTTCACCCTCCTTATTACGTGCCGGGACTTTTTTGTTAAAATGCCATCCCGTACACTTACAGCACTTCCAAAAAGGAATAGTTCCATCAGTGTATCACATTCATGTACAGATTATAAATGCAGAGCACCGGAATATTTACCGGGTTTCCATACCCTATTCGCCTTAAAGGCCATCAATTCCTCTTTCAACAGATAAAAAGAAGACTTTCTTCTAATATATTATTAACACGCTTAGCTGCTTGTTCAAACACTTTTAGTTAACTTCGTGATAACTTCCGCCAAAAGGGTGCAAAAAGCCCTCAATCCCTAACGGGATGAGGGCTTGAACAAAAACCGTTCAAGTTAACCTGGCTTACAGGTTAGTGTCGCCTGGTTTCCAGTTCATTGCACACAATCCGCCGGATTGCAGTGCTTGCAGTACGCGAAGTGTTTCTTCAACACTACGGCCTACATCGTTGTGGTTAACCACTTGATATTTCAATTCGCCTTCTGGATCGATGATGAACAGGCCGCGCAATGCTACGCCTTCTTCTTCGATCAGAACGCCATAATCTTTAGCCACTTGCTTCGTGATATCGGAAGCCAGTGGGAAGTTCAATTGACCCAGACCATTGCTGTCTACAGGTGTATTGATCCATGCTTTGTGGCTGTGTACGGAGTCTACACTCACGCCAAGGATTTCTGTATCCAAAGCTTTGAATTGCTCGGAAGCAACGCTCAAAGCTGTAATTTCAGTTGGGCACACAAATGTGAAGTCCAAAGGATAAAAGAAGAATACAAGCCATTTGCCACGATAATCGGACAGTTTAACGGAACCAAAGTCTTGTCCATCTCCCGATACTGTTTCCATTGCGAAATCCGGTGCTGGTCTACCTACCAAACGTTCTGCCATAACTAAAAATTCCTCCTTTGGGATTATGTAAGCATCCTTGCGGATTGCTCATCATCAAGAAAAACGCGTACGCTTTTCCTGTAATTAAAATGATTTGAACCTTGATAACAAGTACAAGTAAAATGTTATCATCCGGACTTCCCAAAGTCAAGATTATAAACATTATTTTTTTATAATCATTATAAATAAGGATTTTTCGTGGCAAAAATGATAAAGGAACAGCCCTCTGTACATTCCATAACTGGAAACAAAGGGCTGCCTGTAGTTGGTAATATAATTACGCCTGTTTCTGAATAGCCGCCACGATCAAATCGCCCATTTCGGTCGTGCTGATCGCTGTGCTCTTGTCTACAGCAATATCACTCGTGCGGTGTCCTGCGTTCAATACATCCGATACAGCCGCTTCAATGGCATCCGCACCTTCTGTATAACCAAAGGTTGTACGGAACATCAATGCCAAAGAGAGAATGGTTGCAATCGGATTAGCGAGGCCTTGACCTGCGATATCCGGTGCAGAACCGTGTACCGGCTCATAGAGTCCGAAGCTGCCCTCTCCCAGTGATGCAGATGCGAGCATACCGATGGAACCCGTCAACATCGCTGCTTCATCACTCAAGATATCTCCGAACATGTTTTCCGTTACGATGACATCGAAGCTGGATGGACGACGCAGCAATTGCATCGCGCAGTTGTCTACCAGTACATGCTCCAGTTCAACATCCGGATAATCCGGTGCTACCCGGTTCACGACTTCACGCCAGAGACGGGAAGTTTCCAATACGTTGGCTTTGTCTACAGAAGCCAGCTTTTTGCGACGTCCTTGCGCAATTTCGAATGCCTGACGAACGATCCGCTCCACTTCTGTTACATTATATGCACATGTATCTACTGCCTCTTCGCCCTGTGCACTTTCACGTCTGAACTTCTCTCCGAAGTAGATACCACCTGTCAGCTCACGTACCACCATCAGATCTGTACCTTCAAGTACTTCAGGCTTCAGAGTTGAAGCATCCTTCAAGCAATCAAATACAACAGCCGGACGCAGGTTGGAGAACAATCCAAGTGCTTTGCGAATACCCAGCAGGCCTGTTTCCGGGCGAAGCTCTTTGCTGTTGTTATCCCATTTTGGACCACCAACCGCTCCAAGCAGGACTGCATCTGCACTTTTACATACGCTCAGTGTTTCTTCAGGAAGAGGTGTACCCTTCTCATCAATCGCGATTCCGCCAAACAACGCATGCTCTGTCTCAAAACGATAACCGAATACTTCCTCCGTACGTTTAAGAACTTTCTCAGCCTCAGCTACGACTTCAGGGCCGATTCCGTCACCTGCAATAACTGCAATTTTTTTCACGTCTGCCATTGGGTTGTCCACTCCTTATATTTCATTCATTAATTATTCATAAAGTAACGTCTCATATTAACTCTCTCTTTTGTATCATATTCCAAGGTCATTTGACCAAGATATACAATCTATGACTTTAATAGATTTTACCTATAAGCCAATAGAGATTGGCCTTTCCAAGTTGTTCTGACCTCCCGGCTGGGTTAAAATATAGCTGAATTCAAATCAGGTACGCAGGAGGGATAAGCAACATGCAATATTCGTATTTGGGTAAATCAGGCCTCAAGGTCAGTCGAATCTGTCTCGGTACCATGAATTTCGGGCCTGCTACAGATGAAAAAGAAGCTTTCCGCATTATGGACGCAGCACTCGATGCAGGCTTGAACTTTTTTGATACCGCTAACATCTACGGTTGGGGTGAAAATTCCGGCCTTACCGAAGAAATTATCGGACGCTGGTTCAACCAGGGTGGGGGCAGACGTGAAAAAGTAGTTCTGGCCACCAAAGTCTATGGCTCCATGCATGATGATACAGATGGCCCCAACAACGAAGCTGGCCTCTCCGCCTACAAAATCAGACGGCATCTGGAGGGTTCCCTCCGCCGCTTGCAGACCGATCATATCGAGCTGTACCAGATGCATCATGTAGACCCTGCCATATCGTGGGACGAGCTGTGGGGTTCGTTCGAGAATGCCGTTCATCAGGGTAAAATCGGTTATGTAGGATCGAGTAACTTTGCTGCATGGCAGATTGCAATCGCTCAAAGTGAAGCCAAGAATCGTCATTTCCTCGGCCTGGTTTCCGAACAACATAAATATAGCCTCAACTGTCGTTTGCCTGAGTTGGAAGTACTGCCCGCAGCCAAAGAGCTGGGCCTCGGCGTCATTCCATGGAGTCCACTGGATGGTGGATTACTGGGACGTAACGCTCTGCAGAAGCTGGAAGGAACACGCAGTGGAGGCATCGCTGGACGGATCGAGCAGCAGCAAACTCAGCTTGAAGACTTTGCCGCACTATGTCGTGATCTCGGTGAACCACAGGATACGGTAGCTTTGGCATGGGTTGCAGCCAATCCGGCAGTGACCGCCCCGATTATCGGACCGCGTACACTGGAGCAGTTTGAGACAGCACTCAAATGTCTGGATGTAACTTTGGATGAAGCCGTGCTCAAACGTCTGGATGAGATTTTCCCGGGTCCAGGTGGACATGCCCCTAATGCATACGCGTGGTAATAGCTTGATAGTGTAAGCCAATGCAATAGGTAATCGTAGAAAAGGTTCTGTGTTTTACTGCCATAATTATATAAATCAGCATTTTGCATAATTCGAATTATACCGCTCACGGGTACAAGATATAGACGAACAGAATCATTTCGATCTATATCTTGCTGATTGGAAGACGCTTAGAGGTTATGCAAAATGCTCAAATACAAGCAAAAGAGTCTGGCCCTCCACAGGAGAGTCAGACTCTTTACGTACCTCACTAAACGTAACAAAGCAAGCCGAACGATCTTCTATATCCATTAAATTAAAGATATATCATTCTAGCAGCATACATGTATCTCAGCTTAAAGTTCAGTTCAATGAAGGCTGCGTGCTTCTTGCATTGGAGCCTACAGATTAACGTTTACACGGTTCGTATATGTCTTGCGCTTCTCAATCAATTGATTCAGGCCGTCTACATAGGCACGTGCGCTTGCACCCAATATATCTGTGCTTACGCCACGTCCTTGTACCGAAACCTGATTCTGAGTCAGCACAACATGTACTTCACCCAATGCATCCTTACCGTGCGTTACCGATTTGATGGAGTAGTCAGACAACGTTACATCTTCCCCACTCACTTGGTCAATCGCATTGTAGATCGCATCTACCGATCCGTTACCTTCTGCTTGCTTCTCAAGCGTATCCCCGTCAAGCGTTGCAATGCGGACTTTGGCCGTTGGTACCGATTCATCTCCGTACGTTACGAAGATGGATTCCAGTTTATACACCTCAGGTGCATCCTGCAATTTCTCTTCAATTACGGCAAGCAGATCTTCGTCAGTAACTTCTTTTTTCTTATCAGCCAGATCTTTGAACTGAGCAAAAGCACGATTCAATGCTTCTTCTTCCAGCTCATATCCCAGATCAATCAACCGTTCACGGAAGGCATGACGACCAGAATGTTTACCCAGTACAAGTTTGCTTTCCTTCAGACCGATGGACTCTGGAGTCATAATCTCGTACGTGGTTTTTTCCTTCAACATGCCATCCTGGTGAATGCCGGATTCATGTGCGAAGGCATTCGCCCCAACAATGGCTTTGTTTCCAGGCACAACCATACCTGTCAAACGGCTAACCAAACGACTGGTCCGTGCAATCTCAGACAACTGCAGCGATGTTTTCGCCTGGAAAAATTCCTGACGTGTCTCCAGTGCCATAGCAATTTCCTCGATCGCCGTGTTTCCGGCACGTTCACCAATGCCATTGATCGTACCTTCGATCTGATCGGCTCCGTTGAGAATGGCTGCAAGTGTATTGGCCGTCGCCATACCCAAGTCATTATGACAGTGGGCGCTCAGCTGTACCTTTTCAATACCGTGTACATTCTCCTTGAGATGTTTGAAAATGTTTCCGTATTCATATGGGCTCAGGTAACCAACCGTATCCGGAATATTCACGACGGCTGCACCTTCTTCAACAGCCATATTCACCATTTCCACGAGGAAATCATACTCGGTACGACCTGCATCCTCAAGGGAGAATTCAATCTTCGAGAATGTTTTCTTTGCATAACGAATCGCGGAACGAGCTGTATCCAGTACCTGCGCTTTGTCCATGCGCAATTTATGTTGGCGGTGAATAGGTGAAGTTGCCAGGAAAACGTGAATGCACGGGTCCTGTGCACCTTTAAGTGCTTCCTTAACCGCATCAATGTCTTGCTCTCTGGAACGGGACAAGCCAATTACAGTCACATTTTTGACCGCATTTGCTACTGCATTGACAGCTGCCAGATCACCTGGAGATGCCGCCGGGAAACCCGCTTCCATCCGGTCAATGCCAAGCCGCTCGAGCTGATGGGCAATTTCCACCTTTTCACGAGTGTTCAGATTGACTCCCGGGGATTGCTCTCCATCACGCAGCGTTGTGTCAAATACATAGATTTTACGCACGCTTCGCACCTCCTGTACTTGTTATTATATGTTTCTCTGAACCAGCAATAGCGGCTCACGCATAAGCACGGCCGCTATTCCCAGTTAAAGCTCTAAGTTTACTTGATTACCTTAAAGTGCATGCTCTAGAAGTTAATGCTTACTTCTTGATCCAGTGCATCATCTCACGCAATTGTCCGCCAACCACTTCGATTGGGTGTTCAGCTTCGTTACGACGAGTTGCTGTCAAGAATGCACGTCCGGATTGGTTTTCCAGAATGAAGTCGCGTGCGAATTTACCTTGTTGGATATCCGTCAGCACTTCTTTCATTGCTTTCTTCGTATCTTCAGTTACAACGCGAGGTCCAGTTACATAGTCACCGTACTCAGCTGTGTTACTGATGGAATCACGCATGCTTGAAAGTCCGCCTTCATACATCATGTCAACGATCAGCTTCAGTTCGTGCAGACATTCGAAGTATGCCATTTCAGGAGCGTAACCCGCTTCTGTCAATGTTTCGAATCCAGCTTTTACCAATGCACTCACGCCACCACACAGAACAGCTTGCTCACCGAACAGATCTGTTTCTGTTTCTTCACGGAAGGAAGTTTCGATAACCCCTGCGCGTGTACAACCGATACCTTTAGCATAAGCCAAACCGATTTCTTTAGCTTTACCCGTTGCATCTTGCTCAATCGCGATCAGGCCCGGTACACCAAAACCTTCCACATAAGTACGACGTACCATGTGACCAGGGGACTTAGGAGCTACCAGCAATACATCGCTGTTTTTTGGAGCAACGATTTGACCAAAATGAACGTTGAAACCGTGTGAGAAGAGCAATGCAGCGCCTTCTTTCAGGTTTGGTTCGATTTCGTTTTTGTATACAGAAGCTTGAGTTTCGTCTGGCAGCAAGATTTGAACTACATCTGCGCGGCTTGTTGCTTCAGCCGGGGACAGAACTTCAAATCCGTCATTTTTTGCAGTGTCGAAGGATTTACCTTCACGAAGTCCGATGACTACGTTCAATCCACTATCACGAAGGTTTTGAGCTTGGGCGTGGCCCTGGCTACCATAACCGATTACCGCGATCGTTTTTCCTTTCAATACGTTAAGCTCTGCATCCTGTTCATAATAAGTAGTTACTGGCATGTTTATAAGTCCTCCTTTGTATTGTAAAGAACCCTTCATTAATGAGCGGGTGTCTCAAGGGACCGCCTCGCTTGGAGTGTCAAAAGCATCTCTGGTCTGATCCGATCCGTTCAGACACCCGCCCATTAATGCGGGAATGTAGCTATATTTTCAAGCGTTACATCACTAAAATGTTAAATTACAACTGTTAAGGGACTGACACTCACATAAGATCAACTGTATATGTTAGCTAACCGTCGTCCCTCTTCATTCATTATAACTTTATACGTTGCCGCGTACCAATGCAGTTATGCCTGTACGGGACAATTCGCGAATGCCATATGGCTTGAGCAATTCAATCATAGCATCAATTTTGTCCGTATCTCCAACTACCTGCACAATCAGGCTGCTCGGACCAACATCTACAACGGATGCGCGGAATGTTTCTACCACACCCAGAATTTCAGGACGCTCGGAAGGCTCTGCTTTCACTTTAATCAAAGCGAGTTCACGGGCTACCATCGGTTTCAGGCTGAAATCAACCACTTTAATAACATCGATGATTTTATACAATTGTTTCTCAATCTGCTCCAGCGTTTTATCGTCACCAATGGTGACAATAACCATCCGGGAGAGTCCAGGTTCTTCCGATTGACCTACGGTAATACTCTCAATGTTAAATCCGCGTCGACCGAACAACCCTGATACACGCTGAAGGACGCCTGGCTGATCGTTTACCAATATTGAAATCGTATGTCTAATCATTCGTCAGCATCCCCCATCAGCATTTGATCAATTGTTGCTCCCTGCGGAACCATTGGATACACATTTTCATCCTTGCGTACTACGAATTCTACAACGACTGGTCCTGGTGTATCCAAAGCTTCCTGCCAAGCACGCGCTGCTTCTTCTTTATTCGTTGCACGCAATCCTTTCACGCCATATGCTTCAGCCAGTTTTACAAAATCCGGGCTTCCTGCCAGATCAATGTGGCTGTAACGGTTCTCATAGATGAGTTCCTGCCATTGGCGAACCATTCCAAGTACCTGATTGTTAATGATCACAATTTTTACCGGTATATTGTTAATAGCACAGATTGCGAGTTCTTGGGAACACATCTGCATTCCGCCGTCACCGTTAATGGAGATAACAAGTCTGTCCGGATTGGCCATCTGAGCACCAATTGCAGAAGGGAATCCGAAGCCCATCGTTCCGAGACCACCCGAAGTTACCCATGAACGTGGTTGATTAAACTTGTAATATTGTGCCGCCCACATCTGATGTTGTCCCACATCCGTAGTCACAATCGCTTCACCTTTGGTTGTATCATTCAACATTTCAACAACCCACTGCGGTTTCAGCACTTCGTCTGAATCCGTATAGCTGTATGGCTTCTCTTGTTTCCACTGTTTGATCTGGTCTCTCCATGCATCTGCACGCTCTGCACGTCCAACTTCTTTGTTGGCTATTTCAAGTACGGTCTTCACATCACCAACGATTGGAATATCGGTTGCAATGTTTTTACCAATCTCAGCCGGATCAATATCGATATGAACGATTTTGGCATGTGGAGCGAATCCGTCCAGCTTACCTGTTACCCGATCATCGAATCGTGCGCCGATATTAATCAGCAGATCCGACTGTTGGATGGCCAGGTTGGATGTGTATGTTCCGTGCATTCCTGGCATCCCTGTCCATAGTTCATGCCCACTTGGGAATGCACCAAGCCCCAGAAGGGTTGTCGTAATCGGAATGCCTGTCTTCTCAACAAACTCGAACAGTTCTTCATGTCCTCCCGAGTATACCACACCGCCACCGGCCAGAATCATTGGACGTTCTGCTTCCTGAATGGCCTGAGCCAAACGGTCAACCTGCAGTTTGTTTGGTACTGTCCGTGGATTGTACCCTCTTAATGTAACAGGTTCAGTACTTGGTTCAAACAAGGTTTTGTTAGCTGAGACATCTTTCGGAATGTCGATCAGTACAGGACCTTTACGGCCGGTGTTGGCAATATGGAATGCCTCATGAATGATACTCGACAAATCCTTAACATCTTTTACCAGATAGCTGTGTTTGGTGATCGGCATTGTAATCCCGGTAATATCCGCTTCCTGGAAAGCATCGGAGCCGATCAGGCTGGAATTAACATTTCCCGTAATGACAACCAGCGGCACAGAATCCATATATGCCGTGGCTATTCCAGTAACCAGATTGGTTGCTCCCGGCCCGGAGGTAGCGATACAAACACCAACTTTGCCGCTTGCACGTGCATATCCGTCAGCTGCATGAATTGCACCTTGTTCGTGACGGGTTAAGACGTGTTTGAAATCCTCGAAACCATACATTGCATCGTAAATGTACAACACTGCGCCACCCGGGTAACCAAATACGCAATCCACACCTTCAAGCAACAAACTTCTCAGCAGAATCTCGGAACCGCTAATGACCTCCGGCTTCATCCATTTTTCACGTAATTCATCTGTCGATCGTACTTCTGGAATTTGAGCTCCCATTAGTCATCCTCCTCTCGGAATTTACACCATTCTGACATTTAAAGTTACAAAAAAAACCTTCCATCCCCTGCAAACAAGTTCATGCTTGCGAGGGACGAAAGGTTATCGCTTCCGTGGTACCACCCAACTTTGCCCGAAATTTCGCAATAACGGACCTTACCAGGTACAACAAAACGAATAGCTCAAACGAACATAGTCGTTTCCCATACCTGTTGTCTGTAACGCAGACATACGATTTTCCCTAATACGCGAAAGGAGTGACATCCAGTGCTTTTCAGGAAAACAGCTCCGAGGTGAGCTCGTATATAAGGGATAATGGTGGTGGTTTCAGCAATTCCAGCCACTCTCTGAGCAAAAGAGCCCTTAAAACTTCGTCCTCTTCATAGCCGATGAAATATTCTCGTTAAATGTTAGGAACATTATATGATTCCTCCAACCGATAAGTCAATACCTGTTTTGCATAAAAATTCAGAGAACCTTCCTTCCTCCCTCTTCAGCCTATAAGGTTGCCCTAATCCCAGCGCTTCATTCAGTCACCTTTTATCTTGCTTCGGGCATAGGATATACGAGCAGCACGACTGGTCCTGAAAGGAGGCTCCGCATGGTGATTCGGCAACGCACATCCAAGCTAGATGATGGCCCCATCATGAAGCTGATTGACACTCAACTTGTTCCTTTATCCCATATGAGCGAAAAGGAAATTAATAAAATCCGCAAAGAAATACCCCTGCGAATGAACAGGGGCATGACCTTTGTTGTCTCGCCGGAGCCAGACAAAGCTGCTGTGGCATTCATCCATTTTCTCATGCATGGGGAATTGCTCTATGTCGATATGATGGCCGTTAGTCCGAAAGAACAACGCAAACGTTACGGGCAAACTTTGTTGCTCAAAGCAGAGAGCTTTGCGGTATCTCGGGGTTGTCGAAGATCTAAAGTGATGGTGGATGAGGGCAATACCAAAGGGCTTCAGTTTTATCAAAAAAATGGATACAGTGCGATTCGATACATCATGATAAGCCGCTGCTACGAATTGGAAAAAACATTATAGAATGTCCTAGAAAAATCCTGGCGGGCGTGGACCTGGACCATAAGGGCCGAATCCAGGACCAGGTCCATATCCGCCACCAGGTCCTCCAGGTCCATATCCCGGTCCGTAGCCTGGACCATATCCAGGCCCTGGTTTTGGTCCAGGTCCATATCCGGGACCAAAGCCGGGACCACCTCCATAAGCATAAGGCAGTGTAGCAATAGCGAGCAGATCAAACAATACCAGTGGCAGAATCGCTTTTGTACTTACTTTTTTGCCATTCAAACGCTTGAGTACCAGTTTGTTGCCCGATACTTTCAACAGCTTTCCCGTAACCCGAGTGCCGTCTTTTTTGATTGCAACAATATTTTTGCCTATTAATTTCATCGCTTCATCACGCGTAACTTGTTGTTTCATACTTTCCCCTCCTCCTCGGATCGTTCAAAACAGTGTATTCGTCCATCACTGAATTCGCCTGTTTCTTTGTCCCTACCTGAAAATATGGGTATCTGCACGAGAACCAAGTTAAGCATGTAAAAGTCGATGGGCGTTCAAGAAAACAAAAAAAGGCCCGCACAAGGCGGACCCTTTATCAGAACTCTGAATAGCTAAGCTGATATGGAAAAGGTTGTTACCTTTTACCCGGATCATATGCTTCACCGAGTGCAGACGGAGCCGAAGAACGTCCAACCGCTGCAACGAGAACGATGATGGTAAGCAGGTAAGGCAGCATAAAAATAATTTCCTGGGGAATATTTTGTGACCATTCAAACAACTGTACATAGTTTCGGATCGCTTGTGAGAATCCAAAGAAGACAGCCGCCCCAAAGGCACCAATCGGATTCCACTTACCAAAGATCATAGCTGCAATGGCAATATAACCTTGGCCGGAAACCGTATTGTGTGAGAATGTACCCGTAGTCGTCAACGTAATCGCAGCTCCACCAATAGCCGCAAGCGCACCACTGATCATAACGCCAATATAGCGATAACGAAGCACTTTAACACCAACCGTGTCAGCCGCACTTGGATGTTCACCTACAGAACGAAGGCGCAGACCAAATGGCGTTTTGAACATGATGTAATACGTCAGGAATACGAACAGAATGGCCAGATATGTCGTTGGATATACGTTCTTAAAGAAGGCTTCTCCAAGCAAAGGAATGTCTTTCAACAATGGCACATCAAACTTGCTGAAGCCTTGAACCAACGGTGAATCACCAGAACCTTCAAACAACAGTTTAACCAAGTACAACGTACTTCCTGCTGCCAAAAAGTTAATGACGATACCACTGATAATCTGGTCTGCCTTAAATGTGATAGACGCAACGGCATGAATCAGAGATACCAGTACGCCCAATACAATCGCAAGCAAAACCCCCATCCAGGCCGATGTCGTTCCACCCATGCCAGCTTCTTGAGCATAATGCGCCCCGATTCCAGCTGCAAAGGCACCAAATACCATAAAACCTTCAAGTCCCAGGTTGGTTACACCTGATTTTTCAGAAAAAATTCCGCCGAGTGATGCAAAAATCAATGCCGTAGCAAAGACAAGCGTCGTATTGATAATTTGCCCAATTGTCAACAAGTCCATCTACAACACCTTCTCTTTCTTACGCTTCGAATAGAACGGTTTAAGTATCCAGCGCACGATGCCTTGTGCCGCAATGAAGAAGATAATCGAACCGATCACAATCCGAATAATCTCAGGCGGAACATCCGCAGCAAAACTCATACCTGCAGATCCGTACGTGAGGGTACCAAACAACACTGCCCCCAATAACACCCCAAACGGATGATTCAAACCAATCAGGGCAACTGCAATTCCGTCAAAGCCTGTTCCCGGTGAACCCGACATTACGGTTTGGTATTGGAACACACCAAGAACCTGGAATGCACCGCCAAGACCGGCAAGCATACCACTGATAAACATCGCTTTTACGATATTCCGGTTAACATGCATACCTGCATATTCAGCCGCATTAGGGTTGTAACCTACCGCGCGGATTTCATAACCTTGTTTTGTTTTCCACATATAGATATAAAAGAGCACAGCCATCACAAGGGCAATCAACGTCCCCATGTGTACACGGGAGTTACCCATCAGTTCAGAGAGCCATGTCAAACTAATCGAAGCCGATTCGCTGATATCCACGGAACGATTCTCGCCCTTCAACAGCAAGAATTGGCGAACGATAAGGTTGGCCAGATACAGACCAATCCAGTTCAACATGATACTACTGATAACTTCATTGACCCCACGTGCCGCCTTTAGATAACCAGCAATAGCGGCCCACAGACCACCAAACAATGCACCGGCAATCAAAGCCAGTGGCGCATGGAGGTAGATCGGCAAACCTGCAAATTTAACACCAACAAATGTTGCAGCGGTCATACCAACGAGAAATTGACCTTCTCCACCGATATTAAACAACCCTGCACGTGATGCAAATGCAAATGCAAGTCCAGTCATAATTAGTGGTGTCATTTCCCGTACTGCTTCACCAAAGTTGTACATGTCGCCAAATACCTTGGTGAACAATGCACCATAGGCTTCAATTGGATTGTAACCACCAATCAGCATGACAACTCCACCGAGAATAAGACCCATAATAATAGCTACTACAGGCAAAATAAATGAATCTCGGGTAAACCATTTCAATACGTTATTCATGCGCAGTACCTCTCTTTTGGGTGCTGCCCGCCATCATCAAGCCGAGCTCCCTGTCATTGGTTTCTTCCGGCAGCACCTCACCAACGATCTGTCCTTCATAAATAACAGCAATTCGGTCAGATACATTGATAATCTCATCAAGCTCAAATGAAATCAGTAGAACAGCCTTCCCTTGATCGCGCTGTGCAATCAGTTGCTTTTGCACGAACTCAATAGCCCCTACATCCAAACCACGCGTTGGTTGCGCAGCGATAAGCAGTTCAGGGTTTTTATCTACCTCACGGGCGATAATGGCCTTTTGCTGGTTTCCTCCGGACAAGGACCGAGCTTTGGTCTCAATGCTTGGTGTACGCACGTCAAAAGCCTCAACAAGCCGCTTCGCCTGCTGTTTGATGGCATCGAAGTTAAGGAACCCTTTACGGGTGTATGGTGCTTTATAATACGATTCCAGAACGATATTTTCACTCACTGAAAAATCAAGTACAAGTCCGTGTTTATGTCGATCTTCCGGAATGTGGGCTACACCCGACTCCGAGATATGGCGCGGAGAATGATTGGACAGCTCCTTGCCCTCCAAAAGAATCGAACCGCTCTCTACTTTACGAAGTCCGGTAAGAGCTTCAATCAGTTCACTTTGCCCGTTACCATCCACGCCTGCGATTCCGACAATCTCTCCTGCACGTACGTTCAGGTTAAGTTGGTTCAGAACCGAAATACCTTCTTTATTCTTGGCCGTTAATTTACTGACTTCGAGCACATTGGCTCCAGGTGTAGCCGGTTTTTTGTCCACTTTGAATGTGACATTCCGCCCCACCATTTTCTCTGCCAGCTCATTCGGATTCGTTTCCGAAGTTTTGACCGAATCAATTACTTTACCCCGACGAATAATGGTTACTGTATCGGAGATTTCCATAATCTCTTTCAGTTTGTGTGTGATCAAAATAATGGACTTTCCTTCAGCAGCAAGCTTCTTCATGATGATTATCAATTCTTTAATCTCTTGAGGAGTCAATACGGCTGTAGGCTCGTCAAAAATCAAAATATCTGCACCACGATACAATGTTTTTACGATCTCAACTCGCTGCTGCATTCCGACAGAAATATCATGAATCTTGGCATGAGGATTCACTTTCAGTCCATACTGTTCAGACAGACGCTGAACTTCAGCGGCTGCTTTTTTATAATTAATATTGAGACCCTTCGTTGGTTCAGATCCCAAAATAATGTTCTCTGTTACCGTGAACGGCTGTACAAGCTTAAAGTGCTGATGCACCATGCCGATGCCAAGATCGATCGCTCGGTTAGGACTGTCGATGATGACAGGCTTGCCATTCACTTCAATGGAACCTTCATCTGGCTGATAGAGACCAAAAACAATATTCATCAACGTTGACTTACCAGCGCCGTTTTCGCCCAGTAGCGCATGGATCTCGCCTTTACGAAGCTGAAGGCTGATGGCGTCGTTGGCAACAATGCCTGGGAAACGCTTCGTAATTTGTTTTAACTCAACGACGGGGGTTGCTGCACCCATGTAATCACCCTTATAACTGATATAGTGTGGTTCCGCAAACGTAAAAAAAAACGTCTATCGACGTACTTTCAAAGAAGACAGACCACGCTTAGCTGAAGTTTTTCTTGCGATAATCGAATGGTTCAGCTCCGCTAAGAACGTATAAATTCCATTATCTTAAGAAAAGCTCCTACCGGAGCGTTGGTGCACAGTGACCTTGTACAATTGTTATGATGACTTGATCAAATGTTCCTGTTCTTGCAATCATAAGGCCGGTCAAGACCGGCCCCAATGATTATTCTTTTGCAACGAAGATCAAATTACTCTGTAGGAACTTTGATTTCGCCGCTGATGATTTTTTCTTTGTACTCGTCCACTTTTGCAAGTGTATCAGCAGAAACATTTTTCGTGGAAGTATCAGCGACACCTACACCGTTGTCTTTCAAAGTCAGATTCTCAGCTCCGCCTTTGAAGGTACCATCGATGATTTCTTGGTTTACGCGCTTAACAGCTTCGTCAACTTTTTTGATCATTGAAGTCAAAGTGATTTCATCACCAAACTCAAGAGATTGGTCTTTGTCAACACCGATAACCCATACATCTTGACCTTGTTTCTTGCGAGCACTTGCTTCGATAAACACACCGTTACCTGTTGCGCCAGAAGCGTGGAAGATAATATCTACGCCTTCATTGTAAAGTGTTGCTGCTGCTGCTTTACCCAAGTCAGGTTTATCAAATGCACCTGTGTAGTTAGAAATGAATTTAGCGTCAGGGTTAACTGCTTTAACACCTTCTCTGAATCCAACTTCAAACTTTTTGATCAGTGGGCTTTGCATACCGCCTACAAAACCAATTTTGTTGGATTTTGTTGTCAGACCAGCCACAACACCAACTAGGTAAGATCCTTCTTCTTCAGCAAATGTTACGGATTTAACGTTAGGAGCATCAACAACACTGTCGATGATCGCGAGTTTAGCATCAGGGTTTTGCTCAGCTACAGTTTTGATTGCATCAGCCAATTGGAAACCGATACCCCAAGTCAGATCATATCCACCTTTAACGAATTCGTTCAGGTTAGGAATGTACTCTTCATCGGATTTACTTTGCAGGTATTTAACAGCAGTACCTGTTTCTGTTTCAGTCGCTTGCAAAGCTTCCCAAGCGGATTGGTTAAAGGATTTGTCATTAACTCCACCTACGTCAGTAACCATACCGATATTGAGATCGGATTTCGTTTCAGTGGGTGTGCCACCTGTATCTCCTCCGGCATTTGTTTCTTCTTTCGGTTTGCTACCACAACCTGCGAGCATAACCGATACCGCCAGCAACATTACCAAAGACAAGCTGAGCATCTTTTTCATTTCTCTTTTTCCCCCTTAATGATATATCCCTCATTCCAATCCAGCCTACAATTGAACGGTTAACAGATAGCAGGAATGACTTTTATGCAGAATGTATGGTTTCTTCGACATTAAAAGCGCATTCTCACCCTTGAAGCATCCTATCATCTGTCGAAAAACCGAACATTATGACATGGAGAGAAAAATCTAGGACTAGCCTACTAGAGGTGATTATACAATCAACCAGTGTTAAAATCCAGATGTTTCATCACCAAATATCACATATTTTTGTTCTTTTTTTATTGAAAACGCTTAATAATTTAGCGTTTTAACACACTAACGTTACAATGATGTGATGTTATATAACAAAAACATATCGCGAACTTTAGTGATGAGAGGGATTTACCTGTTTTTATTTGTATTATTTCACCGTTCGTATTTTATGTATTCCCATGGACCGTTATTCACCAGTTATCTGGTTTCATTGTTCCCTTCCAGACTACAACCTATTCGCTCTAACTCATTCAGAGATTCATCCTCGAATTTCTTCCAAGCCGTAAAAAAAGCCGCCATATAGGTACGGCGGCTTGTATCATACAATTTAAGCGTTGATTTTGCCTTTAGCTACAGTAGCCAAAGAGTTGAACGCATTGATGTCGTTAACGGCCAGATCAGCCAACATTTTGCGGTTCATGTCTACTCCAGCAAGTTTCAAACCATGAATCAGTTTGTTGTAAGACAAACCATTCATACGTGCTGCAGCATTGATACGAACGATCCACAGTCTGCGGAAGTTACGTTTCGTGTTGCGACGGTCACGGTATGCGTATACCAGGGATTTCATTACTTGCTCGTTAGCTGTTTTAAAAATACGGTGTTTGGAACCGAAATAACCTCTTGCCAGTTTCAAAACCTTTTTATGACGACGACGTACTACAAAACCGCCTTTTACTCTTGCCATATTAAAGAACCTCCCAAATAAATATAAATGTATCCGTGGTATGTGTACGGCCGTAGCCGATCCCCCATACGGAATCTACTAATTAGAATTAGCCTTTCAAGTTAGCCAAGCCTTGTTTCAAACGTCTAACATCCCCGGCAGCCATAACTGGGTTACCGTTCAGAACGCGCTTAGCACGTTTGGATTTGTGGGAAAGCAAGTGGTTTTTGTGAGCTTTGTAACGAAGGACCTTACCGGAACCGGTAATTTTGAAGCGTCCTTTCAAACTGCTGTGTGTTTTCATTTTAGGCATTTTGTGTTTCCTCCTCCAATGTTATCAGGCTTTAGGAGCCAAGATCATGATCATACTGCGGCCTTCCAATTTCGGTTGACGTTCAACAGTACAAAGTTCTGCAACTTCTACCTTAACGCGCTCCAAAATCCGTTGACCAATCGCGGCATGTGCAATTTCACGTCCGCGATAACGAACAGAACATTTCACTTTGTCGCCTTCGTTCAAAAACTTAACTACATTACGAAGCTTCGTTTGATAATCGTGCTCCTCGATATTGGAACGGAACCATACTTCTTTAATATCAACAATTTTCTGGTTCTTACGGGCTTCTTTATCTTTCTTTTGTTGCTCATAGCGGAATTTGCCATAGTCCATAATACGACACACCGGCGGTTTAGCCTGTGGTGCCACATTGACCAGATCCAAATTCAGGTCAATCGCCATTTGCAGTGCTTCGCGAATGGGCGTAATCCCAATTTGTTCTCCTTCAGCTCCGACAAGGCGTACTTCCTTCGCCCGAATCTCATCATTAATCATGTGATCTTTACTAATAATCGTCCACCTCCAGGTCATTTTGAATATCCAGTTACACAAAAATAAAAGGGATGCCGGTCAAGCTACCGACATCCCTGTAATCAACACAATTCTTCATGAGTATACACTTCATAAATTATTGGGATCGTTGACCAGCCAACATGTTTGTTGATCAGGTGAGAAGTCGGACTTCTGCTTGTGATTCCATTGCTATTCGCTTTAAGGCACTTAAATACTATATCACCCATGAAATACATTGTCAACATTTTTCACAACTTTTTTTTCGTAAATTACCCATTTGTGATATCAGATGTCAACAAAGTATCGCATGCATGTTCCTTACCCTTGTTTGCTTTGCACCTCATCCAACCGTACAACACGTGTATGTTGAGTGTGGCTCCACTGTTTGTTGTTCTGTGTAAAGAAAGCGTAGAACGTAATCGGGTACCAAGACAGCAGGTAGATCGGGAACAGAATCAGATATAGATAAACTTTGGCAAAGGTAACCTTCTCCAGCGCCATGGACAACAGGAACGTCAGAATGTTCAAACCAATAGCCACGAACCCAACCCATAACGGGAAGTATCCATAAATATTAGCAATGTGCGGACCACTGAATATAGCCATGTCTACCCACATCACAGCCGTCATCAGGAACGTAAGCAACACCACATAGACATTGGCTCCGTAGATAGCAAGGTCAAATTTCACCAGGCTTCTTTCCTTAATGGACTGCCATAGCAGCGGGAAGAAGTATCTACGCGCAACTGTAAAGTGACCTTGCATCCAGCGCAGACGTTGTCTCGCTGAAGCTTTGAATGTTAATGGCTTCTCATCAAATACTTTGGCGTCATAGTTGAAAACAGGATACACATTACGTTGCACACTGCGCATCGTAAACTCCAGATCCTCAACCAGACTTGTTGCACCCCAACCAATTTCCTTCAACAGGTTGGTCTCAAAGCACATTCCGGTTCCTCCGAGGAAATTCGCCATATTCAAGTTATGACGAGACAACTGCCACAGACGGTTGATGTACCAGTAAGAAACACCGTAAGCTGCAGTAATCCAGGAATCCTCCGGATTTTTCGTATCAATGTATCCTTGGATAACACGTGAACCATTGTTCAAGTCATCATTCATCTCAAGCAAGAAGTTACGGTCAACCAGGTTATCCGCGTCAAACATAACAACTGCGTCATACTGACGTGGCAATTTCCACAGGTACTTAAGCATCCATTCGATGGCGTACCCTTTACCTCTTAAATCGGCATTGGTACGTACACAGGCGTTTAATCCATGCTCTCTGACAATTTGAGCCGTTCCATCCGTACAGTTGTCACAGATGACAAACACATCGTACAGATCTTCCGGATAATCAAGTTGTTTCAAGTTCTCCATCAAGGCACCTATGACTTGTTCCTCATTGTGTGCTGCGACGAGTACAGCGAATGATTTTGTCGCCGGATAATGTTTCTTTTTCTTTTTCTTAATCAGACCGAACAGCGAAAACGTGAATTGGTACACGGCTAGCAGTGCCAGAATGACCTGCATCGTGACGAATATAGCGTCCAACATCGTTCTCTGTTACCCCCTTTTTTTCAAAACCCAGTTTACTCAAGCATTTCTCTTCCTGATTCTGCAATTTATTTTTTTTTGATCTGCAGAATATGACCCTGTTCTTTTGTGTACTACGTGAATATATCAGGCAATGTTTCAAAGCTTGGTTGCTATCAGTTGGCTGCTTTATCGATTCTGTATCCTTTTCAGTCATTTGTCAAAACCCCAATTTCACTTTTTGAAGCAGAAATGTGATCTTTAAACGCTGAATAGACACTTCGTGATACCACAACCTCGCATTCATGCCTGTTATATCTTATTTTCAGCCGTTTACTTGATTTTTATTTCTAAAGTCCCTGCTTTTTTCATCAGCATGTTATTCTTCGTCAGAGGCTCTATAACAAATAACGCAAACAGACCTCAAAAAGTTTGAAACAGAACTCACATTTTTTTACCTCATTTCAGCCATGTTGAATCATTGTATCTTTTTTGGCTGACCCAAGTCAAAAAGTTAAGATGGGTATATATCCACTCTTTAACATGAATTTCACGTTCTTTACATGGGTTCTCCTTGAAAAGGACAACATTTAAAAATATGATAAACATATACCTGAAATAACCTCAAGTTCATGAAAAACGGTTATATACTAATCAGGACGAAACCGGATGCAGAAAATCACCGGAAATAATGCCGCCATTACGGGCGGCCTGACTGGCAGGAGGCCAATATGAGCCGTTTATTCTTAAAGTTTCAAGATTATGATCGAAATGTTTTTATGTGGATCAACGGCCGACTTCATAATCGTTTTATGAATTTTTGGCTGTATTATTTCACCCATCTGGGTGGAGCAACTTCATCTATTGCAATATCGTTGTTAATCTGGCTGCTTGCTCCAGCTCCATGGAGCACAACAGGACTCCAGGCATGTATCGCCCTTGCGGTCAGCCACATCCCTGTAGCTATCGCGAAAAAATTGTATCCCCGCATTCGACCTTATCTGGCCTTACCGGATACAATTACGTTCCGTAATCCCCTGACGGATCACTCGTTTCCTTCAGGGCACACAACTGCCATTTTTTCGGTCACAGTTCCCTTTATGACCACTGATCCAATCTTATTGCTAATATTGTTGCCTGTGGCCCTTATTGTCGGATTCTCTCGAATTTATCTGGGGTTACACTATCCTTCCGATGTTCTGGCGGGTGCCACAATAGGTACTTTAGTCGCACTTGCAACAGTTGCATTCTGGTCTTAAAGCCGATATGTTAGACTCAGAAAAACCTAGCAGGAACAGGTGAAGCAAGCGTGGAGAAAAAAAGAGTATTACTATTATCTGAAGGCTTTGGTACGGGTCATACTCAAGCCGCCTATGCACTGTCCAGCAATTTGCGAAAGCTCTCGCCAGACGTGCAGACAAAAGTGCTTGAACTGGGAAGTTTCTTAAATCCAAAGGTTGCACCTCTGATTATAACAGCATACAAAAAAACGGTTACCAACCAACCCAAACTTTTCGGGTACGTATACAGACACCAATATAAAAAATCATTGAACAGGCTGACAACACTGGCGTTGCATAAACTGTTCTATACACACACACGTAGCGTTGTGCGCCAGTTACGTCCCGATGCGATCGTCTGTACACATCCGATTCCAAGTGCTGTCATATCCAGACTGAAGCGTCTGGGTGTACAGGTTCCCCTATGCACAGTCATCACCGACTATGATGCACATGGGACGTGGATTAACCGTGAAGTAGACCTTTATCTGGTTTCTTCAGATGAGGTTAAGTCCAAACTAATGCTACGAGGCGTACCTGCAGAAAACATTCGAGTCACGGGCATTCCGGTGCATCCAAATTTCTGGGAGCATCCCGGGCGAGAAGAGATCCGAAGCAGATTTAACCTCAAGAACATGCCTACTGTACTGGTGATGGGCGGCGGTTGGGGAATGCTCAGCGACAAGCTGGTCCATCCGCTGCTGACACGCTGGCATGAAGATATTCAAATCATTTTTTGTCTCGGTCGCAACGATAAAACACGGATCAGCATGGAACAGAACCCCATGTATCGCAAAGAAAACATTCACATTATGGGATACACCAACGAAGTGGACAAATTAATGGAAGTATCCGACCTTCTGATTACCAAACCTGGGGGAATGACTTGCAGTGAAGGCTTGGCCAAAGGAATTCCCATGTTGTTCCACAACCCTATTCCTGGTCAGGAAGAAGAAAACGTCCATTATTTTACGGCAAGAGGGTTGGGAGAACCCATAACTTCGCCCGACGTAGTGGTTAAATGGATGAACAAGCTGTTGCATCACTACCCGGATGTTGTACGTAAACGCAAACGTCATCTGGCGGAAATCGCCAAGGTTCATCCAATGCAGAGCGCTCAAAGTATTATTGATCTGCTGGAGGACGTTCGTCCTTCATCCGCAGAAGAGGCCCGTTTATGAATTTATCCCATTAGGATGTCGCTTCCCGCATTCTTCGTCCAATCATGCCTCTAACCAACGGCTTCAAACAAGCCTGCAACCACATTGAAAAGGTGCCTTCGAATCAGAAGGCACCTTTTCTTTATGAAGGAAAGTACAAACTATTGTATGCCTGTAGACTTCAAGTACTCCTGCCACTGTTTGGTGTATTCTGCCTGAATTTTTTCCAATCCTGCTTGTTTAGCCTTCTCCATAAATGTGTTCAATCCAGCCTCTACGTCTGCCACCAAACCTACATTAAGCGGATACAGATATTGTTTTTCCACTTGTTCCAATGCAGCCTTCTCGGCTTGGTACGGTGTCCAGTCTTCAGCAAATCCGGTATAAATATCCGGCTTTTTGATTTTGTCGAGATCTTCAAACATGGTCAGCACGTCATCAAAGGTTTTATCATAGAGCATGAATTCCGGATTACGCCATGCCCAACCATTCATACCCTCACGTGGGAAGCCGTTGGTTTGTGCATCTCCGACCATTTTGTAGTATCCATTATCTACCTCGAAGTTTTTGCCTTCAACGCCGTATTCAGTCAACCAATTATATCGTTTGTCTGTCACCAGTTTCTCATAAAATGCCAATGCTTTTTCCGGGTTTTTACTGCTACGCGGAATCGCAAAACCATTGTGGATCGGGTGAACCGGTTGTGCAAACCCTTTCGCATTCGGGTACGGGAAATAAGCCAGTTTCCAATCTGGATGAGTAGACTGCACCTTGATAACATCTGCATTAAATTTGTTCGGGTTCTCCCCGGACAGAACAACAGCCGCTTTTCCATTTTGAAGCAATGAGTTGGAAGTATCCTTTACATTCAGTACGTTTTTCGGGAAAAAGCCTTTATCCATCCAGCGTTTGTATGTTTTCAGGTCTTCCAGATGTTGCGCCGATCCCCAGTAGGACGTCACGGTCGATGGTGAGTCATACATAATATCCAGTCCATATGGAAGTTGACCTGCTGTATTAACCAGCTTGGATGTCAATTGACGAATACCATGGGTATGGTTGGCATTGCTATCGGCAATCGGAATCATATTGGGTTCGTTGGCTTTGATGCCCTCCAGATATGCTTCGAGCGTCTCCAAGGATTCCGGTTTCGGAAGATTGTACTTCTCGCGCAAGTCCTCACGGTACGCAATCCCCTCGGTTACATACTCAATCCAAGTGGATGGAACAGTATAGATTTTGTCATTGATTTTGACAGCATTCCACATGTCATCAGGTACATGAGCTTTCAGCGCCGGCGCTGCTGTAGGCAGCATTTCATCCAGTGGCAGGAACGCGCCCTTCTTGGCATAGGACTGGTAGAATGTCCAATCCGCTGTGAAGATCAGATCGATCGGCTGTCCGGAAGACAGCAGGAGTTTATATTTTTGATCCCAGTCGGTCCAGGAGGTGTAGTTGAATTTCACATTGACGTTCAGATCAGCCTCCGCCAACTTATTGATCTCGGATTCAATGACAGGCAGATCTTTGGGAGCATCCCCAAGCATGTAAAATTGGAGCGTCACTTTCTCTCCTTTGTTCCCGGATGTTCCTCCCTGCTCGCTTCCTTGCGTCGATCCCCCCGAACCGTTATTACATGCGGCAAGTACCCCGGCGAACAACATCAGGGCAAGTACCAGAGACAGGTGCCGAATTGTTTTGTTACGCATACGCATCCTCCCTTTTTGTGGTGAACCTTTATATGTTAGCGCAGACTCGCCATGCTTCAGACCTGAAATGATGTCAATGGCCTGACGCCCACAGCGCGTTCACGTTCTAACCTTTCACTGCACCAATGGTGAGTCCTTTAACAAAATAACGTTGTACAAACGGATACAGGAACAAAATCGGTCCCGTTACAACGATGGCCATTGCCATCTTGGTTGATTCGGTAGGCACATCCTGACTGAGTGTGATCCCTGTGCCAATCGCCATCTGGTCAATGAATGTGATCGTGTTCATCGTGTTGTAGAGATAAAATTGCAGTTGGTACATATCCGGGTTGTTAATGAAGAGGGATGAGGTAAACCAGTCATTCCAGTAACCGAGTGCCAAGAACAGACCTACGGTGGCGATACCAGGCATCGCCAGTTTCAACACAATGCTGAAATAGATGCGGAAGTCATTCGCTCCATCAATTTTGGCTGACTCAATCAATTCATCCGGCACTGCCGAGCGAATGAAGTTTTTCATCAGGATAATGAGGAATGGCGTCATCAACCCCGGGAAAATCAGTACGGTGTACGTATCTGTGAGATTGAAGTAGTTCGCCAACATAATGTACCAAGGCACAAGTCCCCCACCAAACAGGGTTGTGAAGTAGATAAAAAACGAGAACGTGTTCCGATATTTAAAATCCTTACGCTGGAGCACAAATCCGGCCATCGTGATGAGGAACAGCCCAAGCGTAGTCCCCACCACCGTTGTAAAGACCGTTACCCCATAAGCCTTGAGTACCTTTGTAGGGAATGTAAAAACCATTTTGTAACCTTCCAGGGAAAAGTCCGTTGGAAAGAGGTGATAACCATCCCTCACAATGGACTCGTTGCTGCTGAATGAACCGGATAGAATCAGCAGAAACGGTAACAAGCACATGATCGATAAAATGATGATGAAGCTGTAGGAAATCAGTTGAAACATGAAAGTGAATTCCGAATCTCTGAGACGAGTATTCGTACGAGTGTGAGTATTCATTGGCGTGTTCATGATCGTTCTCCCTCCTGCCCTGCGGGCGTTCTAGAACAAGGCGTAGTCCTCATTTACTTTGCGGATAATATAGTTGACGGTCATGATCAAAATGAATCCAAACAAGGACTGATACAGACCAGCAGCCGTTGCCATCCCGATATCAAACGTTACTTTCAGTGAACGGTACACATACGTATCAATAATATCTGTAGCATTGTACAGCACCCCATTATTACCGATCAGTTGATAGAACAGGTCAAACTGCCCCTTCATAATGCTGCCGAGTGAGAACAACAACAGGATGACAAAGGTTGGCTTCAGCATGGGTACCGTAATGTACCAGATCCGCTGAAATATATTCGCCCCGTCGATTCGGGCAGCTTCATAATACTCGTCACTGATACCCGTTATGGCGGCCAGATAGATGACCATGCTGTATCCAAGATTTTTCCATAGATAAAAGATGATGATCAGGAACACCCAGATCCAGGGTGTGTTATAAATGTCGACCGGGCCGGCCTCAAAACGTTTGAGCACCGTGTTCACAAAACCCGACTCGTAGTTGAACATGTTGTAAGCGATTACACTTAATAGTACAAATGAGATGAAATACGGCAAGAACATGACGGATTGCGTGATTTTTTTGAATAACCTGCCCCGGATCTCGCTAAGCATGATCGCACAGAAGATCGCCAGACCGTTTCCTAATATAATGAAGGCGAGATTGTAACCCACGGTATTGGTTGTGAGCTTCAGCAACATTCCGGATTGCCATAGGAACTTAAAGTTCTCCAGACCGACAAATGGACTACCAAATAATCCGCCTTCAAAATCATACCGGGTGAACGCATAATAGATGCCGACCATCGGAAAATACGAGTTAATCAGAAAAAAGATCAGCGTGGGCAACAGCATCAGAAACATGATTTTGTTTTTGTTCAATTCTTTGAGCATGGCTCGATCCCTCCCGAATTTCTTGCGGTGCTGCGTGGTGGAGCTCTCTTTTTATTGTAGATGCTCTCTTCACTCACGGATACTGAAGCTTCCCTTCAGAAAATGAACGATTCTGCGAAATGAACTATGAACAAAATGAACGAACCATGAAATGAACAGACATTCACACACATCCGTTCACAAATGTTGATATCGTGCATAGGCTACACCTAGTGAACAATCCAGCGAAAGTTGAACTTTATGTAGAGAAAATAGGCAAAATGGCCTGTCCAGCATTGATGTAAACGCATACATAATATATAATTCAAGTTACTCTTGCTCTTCTGTACATCGATATATGAAGCCTCACATATGTATATGAAATTCTATGTTGTTCACCCAAAATAGGAGGTCTGAGGGGGAAACAGAATGCGTAAACGTTCAGAGGACAGTCAGAAGGTCTTCACACGGATTCTGATCGGCATTATTATCAGTACCGTCGCTACCTTACTTGTGGCTTCTTCTATTTTGTACGTCAACTATAATCGGATTGCTCTTCGCCAGGTGTATCGTACAGATATGAACAGTCTTACTCAAACCAGCCGTGAAGTGGCCAAAATGACCGAGACTGCGAAATCATTGTCATATCAGATTTATCAGGACTACACCATCTCTTCATTACTGCTTTATTCCAAACCAAATATCTATGAGATCACATCGGCGATGGAGCAGCTAGACAACTACCGTATGTCCCTTCCCTTTATCGAATCCATCTATGTATATAACTCCAAAAGTAATGAATTCTATATCAGTTCCAACGTGCGCAATGGGCAGCAGTCCATCTCGGAGATCGATGATCAGGGGATTACAAGCATCCTCCAACGCTTCCATGACTATAAACCTTTTGTGCCCATCCCGCGTACATATCAGGTCGGCTCTACCGAAGCAACAGAGGTTAACAGCTACACCTATCTCTGTTATGACACAATTAATGATAACGCGAAGCTAAACTATGCTGTCATCGTTAATATCAAGGATGATTGGCTCAGTCCAAATATGAATGCTGTGGATCAACCCGGCAAAACCTTTATCGTGAATGAGAATGGAGACCTTTTATCTGACTTTGGCGACCGTGCATTGATGAAAAATCTCTCCAGCGAAGCTTTTATGAAGCCAATTATGCAGGATACGGAGCAATCAGCTTACTTTACCGAGAAGGTCGACGGAGAAAAATCGCTCATCACCTATACCGCTCCCGATGATCTGGGTTGGCGTTATGTGAGAATAACACCTTATGATCTGATTACCTCAGATATACGGAGTATGCGCACACATACCGTTCTGTTTTGTGTTGGACTTCTCTTCGCAGGCTTGCTGCTCTCTTACCTTGTGTCCCGAAAACTATATCACCCTATTGATAAGGTGCTTGTTCGTTTACGTGTGATGGAAGCAGAGCGACGTGGCAGTCTTCATTTGTTACGGCAGGATTTTCTACGAGGGGCCCTACAGGGCCGCGAAACAGTAACTGGAGGTATGCTGGAAGAACGGATGAAGTTCTACGGCTCCTCCATTGATGTTCAGCGTGCATCCAGACTGGTATTACTGCGTATTGACCATTTTACCGAATTCAGCGAAACGTATCGTGATGAGACCCAACTTGTAAAATACGCCATGATGAACATCTGCACCGAGACAGCCGATCTCCACTACAATGCGGAAGCTGTGGACATGGGCGGTGATCTGATCACACTCATCTTCAATGAAAAAGCGGAAAGCCATGAACTTGAGCAACCTGCTCATAACCGGATCGAAGAGCTGCTACGTATGATGCAGGCAGCTGTAATGACCCATTTGAAATGCTCCATCTCCTGTACGATCGGCACGGAAGAAGATTCATTGGAAGACAGTATTGCATCCTACACCAGATCAGCCGAAGCCTCACTTCATCGTTTGTTCATGGGACCGGGCTGTCTGATCTATACCTCTGACATCATGGCTTATCACGCCAAGGAGTACGCATTCCCAGCAGGTAAGGAAAGACAGCTTGTTGATCATCTAATGACAGGTAAGACGCGAGAAGCAAAACAAGTCTATGCAGACATCGTCGGCGAGACAGCCGCATATCCATTTACCGTCTTCCAGCTAGCTTTATCCCATCTGACGATGACACTGAACCATGTACGAAATACCCTCAAGAAGAATAATCAACTCACGCTTGATTCAGTCTCGGATGGTCTAATGCTGCCTGTCAAAGACGCGGAAGACATCAGTGAAGTACATGAACACTTCTATCGGATGTTTGATGAGCTTGGTTCCAAAGTCGAGGAGAAACGTACGCTGAAGCACGAAGAATTGATTCGTAAAATCAATGGCATTATTGAGCGGGACTATGCGGACCCCAATCTATGTCTAACTTCTATCGCAGATGAGTTGGGCATGTCGCCCATCTATGTAAGCAGGCTCTACAAACAGCTCACCCTGAAAGGGCTCACGGACGTGATTAACGAGACCCGAATAGCCAAGGCCCAGCATCTGCTGGTGGAGACGGAGAACTCCGTTGCCGACATTGCCGAGAGAACCGGATTCACCAACAGTTCATACTTCTATCGCATGTTCAAAAAGTTCAATGGTGTTACACCAAACGATTATCGCCGCAAAGAATTTCATTCAGAGAACTTTTGAAATCATACCATACCAGACTTGAGTTTATGGAGTAATGCATATGGATTGTTAATGCAAAAAAAGAGCGACCTATGAGAATGAATCATTCACCTCATGTGTCGCTCTTCTTTAATGAGTTTAAGTTAGATTTCGATTTATTCCTGTTCCTGATCTTCGCCAGACTCATCCGAAGCTTCACGAACTTTATACTTGTCCAGACGTGTCTGCTGATACTCACGCAGGGCCTCTTCACCCACAATCACTTCAACCCGGTGAATGTTCATACCTTTACCCATGAATTTCTGCTCGTACTCCGTCATCACATGTTCTTCATTCAAACCATCACGATGCAGATTCAAAGAAATATTGGTCATTTGCAGGCCGAAGTCGGCAATGGCGTTGAGTGAGAAATCAAACAGCGTCTCCGAATCGGTTTTGAAATGAATCTGACCTTTGGGATTAAGCAATTCCGTGTATTTCTTCAGGAAGCGCGGGTGCGTCAACCGACGACGTGCATGCTTTGCTTTTGGCCAAGGATCACTGAAGTTCAAATAAATGCGCTCCAGTTCTTCCGGTTCAAAAACTTCTTCGATCTGTTCGATATTTGCCAGCGCAAGCTTCAGGTTCGGAGGTGTCTCCACATCAGCCTGACTCCACGCATTACGAGCTTTCTCACTGGCACGACGCACCAGTTCATCATACATATCAATACCGATGAAATTAAATTCCGGATATTTATAACTCATTTGGCTGATAAATTGACCTTTACCCATACCAAATTCCACGAAGATCGGATGGTCATTGCCAAACAGTTCAGACCATTTTCCTTTATGTTGCTTGGGGTCCAGTACAACAAGATCAACTTGTTGCTCCAGATTTTCTCTTATCCCTTTTCTGCCACGTAAACGCATTTTATTCCTCCGTTTGTCCCATACTTGTCTCAGACTTATTTTGCCGAAGAACTGGCAAATTGTAAAGAGCAATGAAAAGGGAATCTTCGGATCTGCCACTTTGGGCAAATCTCAAAGATTCCCTCTTCGATTTATTTGGAATTGGGGTCCAACTACTTTAGTAGTTCATAGTCTACCTTATCTTGGTGTGAAAAATCAAATGTCTTTTCGAAAGCATCGCGAACTTTTTGTCTTGCAGCCGCTTTCACTTTCGGATTTCCATTAAAACGAACACCTGTTAAAGCCAGTGCTTCTTCTGCCGTCAATTCAACAGACACATGATTCAACTCATTGTTTTTAACTTGGGAATTCATTCATATCACCTCACGGTATAGTATGGTCCATGACGTCAACGTTGATTCAAATGCTATGATGAATAATACCCATTAGATGGTGTCTGACGCTGATTTAAATATAACATAAGGTGTAAACTATAGCAAGGAGAAAACCTTGATTTTACGGCCTATTTTTGCGTTTCGATTCCCTTTTTTTTTAGTTTTTTGATACAATGATAAAAGTTCATGAAGACACCTATAATCGCTATCCATCGTCTATGACGGAAATCGCATAGCGCTTCTTCTTTTGTTCACGTATGATTACGGTAATTCGACAGCCAAAGGAGTACCCTGAAGATGAATGCACCTGCATTACAGTCCCCTCTCCTGTGGGGAGATAAACGATTCCATACCTGGAATTATGAGATGCGAGATCAATTTAACAATAAGGTTTTCAAAGTGATGCTGGATGCTGGATTCACCTGTCCCAACCGCGACGGTTCCATTGCCAAAGGTGGTTGCACATTCTGCAGTGCGCGTGGATCAGGCGATTTTGCTGGCAGCAGACGTGAAGATCTGGTCACCCAATTCAATACAATTCGAGATAAACAGCACCTCAAGTGGCCTAAAGCCCATTATATTGGCTACTTCCAAGCCTATACGAATACGTATGCTCCGGTTGAGGAGCTGCGCGAATATTTTGAAGAGATTTTGGAGCAACCCGGTGTTGTTGGTTTGTCCATCGCCACTCGCCCGGACTGTTTGCCAGATGACGTTGTTGATTATTTGGCTGAACTGAACGAGCGCACCTACCTGTGGGTTGAGATGGGGCTTCAAACCATCCATGATTCCACATCAACATTGATTAATCGCGCGCACGACACGAAGTGTTATGAAGAAGCGGTTGAGAAACTGCGCAAACGGAATATACGTGTGTGCACACATATCATATATGGTCTGCCTCAAGAGACACATGAGATGATGCTGGACACTGGACGTGCAGTTGCCAATATGGATGTACAGGGAATCAAGATTCACCTGCTGCATCTGATGCGCAAAACACCAATGGTGAAGCAATACGAAGCCGGTCTTTTACGTTTTCTGGATCAGGACGAGTATATCAAGCTGATCGTAGATACACTGGAGATGCTTCCACCGGAAATGATCGTACACCGTCTTACAGGCGACGCACCGCGTGATCTGTTGATTGGACCGATGTGGTCCATGAACAAATGGGAAGTGTTGAACTCCATTGATCGTGAGTTGCGAGAGCGGGATTCATGGCAAGGTAAGTATTGGAGGCGAGCATAGATGGGCTTTCTTTCGGTTCTCAGCTGTGCGCATCAGTGGGTTGCTTCCCGTCTGCAGAAAGGTGATCTGGCGATAGATGCAACGGTGGGTACAGGAGCAGACACACTATTTTTGGCACAACAAGTTGGCCGGCGTGGTCAAGTCATTGGATTCGATATTCAAAATGAAGCCCTCACGCTGGCACAGGCCCGGATTCGAAAACAAAATGATGAAGCCAAGCTTGGCTCCATCTCCATGCTTCAACTAAGCCATGATCGAATGGCAGAAGCAGTTCCTGAGTCATGGCTTGGTACGGTTGGTGCAGTTATGTTCAATCTGGGGTACCTGCCTTCAGAAAGTGCAGATTCCTCCATCATCACCGAGACTGACAGCACAATCGCTGCACTCGAGGCTGCACTCGCTTTATTACGTCCTCGCGGAATTATTACGGTTGTGCTCTACCCCGGTCATGACGGAGGGGCACAGGAAGCAGAA
The DNA here is from genome assembly GCF_045040675.1 of Paenibacillus sp. FSL H8-0283. Taxonomy (NCBI): domain Bacteria; kingdom Bacillati; phylum Bacillota; class Bacilli; order Caryophanales; family Paenibacillaceae; genus Paenibacillus; species Paenibacillus sp. FSL H8-0283. The sequence goes on along the minus strand of NZ_CP150295.1, from coordinate 1,954,779 downwards.
GCTGTATTGGACTGGTCCTCTGCCCTTCCGGTGGAACAGGCACAGGTTGTGATCTATCGCCAATTGCAGCGAGAAACTTCTCCTTTTCTGATCGGAATCGAGAAAAAATAATTTCCTTTGTTCACCAAATACAATAAACTAGACACAATCGCAAGGCGAGCTATTAACGGCTTTTTCTTACTGCGATCTGTGTTCTACATCTACATATGCAAACGTATTCACTTGTTTGCTCATGGCGACTACATGCCCATGACTGATTAAAGCGATCCACCATTTCATATACTAGAGGAGAGATTACTGATGTCTACGCCATACCCATTACAATTCCAACCTGAGTTCAAAGAACGTGTGTGGGGCGGTCGTGCGCTGGAGCAATTCGGCCTTACGCCCCCTGAAGGACATATCGGAGAAGGATGGATGATTGCAGATCATCCCAACGGTACAACCAAGGTATTAAATGGAGCACTGGCTGGCAAGGGTCTGGATGAAGTTCGTGAACAACTGGGCACCGAATGGCTTGGAACCAAAGGTGTCTCTGAAAAAGGCGGCCGTTTCCCCCTTCTGATTAAGCTGCTTGACTGCAACGATGACCTGTCCGTTCAGGTTCATCCAACAGACGATTATGAGGCACTTCCTCCAGGCGAGCTTGGCAAAACAGAAATGTGGTATGTACTCGACGCAAAACCGGGCGCACACATCATCTATGGCTTGAACGAAGGCGTTGATCGGGCAACATTAAAAGAAGCATTGGAAAACGGCACGGTGATGGATACCCTTCGTCAGGTACCTGTAGAGGCCGGCGATACGTTCTTTATCCCTGCCGGAACAGTGCATGCGCTCTGTGCAGGTGTCGTTGTCGCTGAGATTCAGCAAAACTCGGATACGACGTACCGCATATACGATTATAATCGTCCAGGGCTGGATGGCAAACCACGTGAGTTGCATGTTGAAGACTCATTAAATGTCACCGCCTATGAGGGCGCAGGTGCCTCAACGATGAAAACAAATAACGCTACTCCTGGTGAATGGCTCAAGCTTGCGGAATGCCCTTATTTTGTAGTTGAAAAAGGTATTGTGAATAAACGTTGGGAACTCTCCACCAATCCTGACAGCTTCACGATTCTCGTTGTCTGTGAAGGAGAAGGAACTTTGGAGTGGGCACATGCTGAATCAGACAGCATTGAATTGAAAGCTGGACAATGTTATCTCTTGCCAGCCAATCTGGGTTCTTATACATTGAACGGGAATACCACTGTTCTTCGCTCTTATCTGCCCTAAATCAAGCTTATATGTAACCTGTGAAGGAGGAATTACACGAGATGCAGGAATCTACCTTTGCCTTGGTCGCTAGTGAAGGTACCCGTATTCATGTGTACCGCTGGCTTCCCGATCCGGAATGCAACGTTAAAGGTGTAGTGCAAATTGCACACGGCATGGGCGAGACAGCAGCCCGATACGCCGAATTTGCCGACATCCTTACCCAAAATGGCTATGCGGTTTATGCCAATGACCATCGGGGTCATGGCAAAACTGTGGAGAATGCCAAGTTGCTTGGTAATGCTGGTATCGATGCCTTCCGCTGGATGGCGAGTGATATGATCAATCTGGGCGAAGTAGCCGCCAAAGAGAATCCTGGGGTGCCCCTATTTCTAATGGGACATAGCATGGGCTCATTCTTGGTACAACATCTCATGTACGCTGGTCATGAGCAGTACCATGCCTTTATTTTATCCGGGACAAACGGCAGACGTGGTCTGCTCCGGTTTGGAGAGAAGTTGGCCTTCTTGCAGTGCGGCATTCAGGGGGCTACCCACCCCAGCATGCTACTCAACGCGATTGTATTTGGTGGATTTAACCGCTCTTTCCGCCCTGCAACGACACCGTTTGATTGGTTGTCCCGGGACTCACAAGAGGTTCAGCGATTCATTGATGACCCCCTGTGCGGAGCCGTCTGTACAGCAGGCTTTTTCCGCGACTTCTTCAAATTGCTGCTTGAAGTCCATCTTCCACACAATATGGAGCGCATACCCAAACACAAACCCGTATACCTGTTCTCAGGTGAGAAGGACCCTGTCGGACTTCATGGCAAAGGCGTTCTTAATCTGGTCTCGCAGTATAAGAAACTTCAGCTGGAGAATATTGAGTATCGCCTGTATCCGGATGGACGCCATGAAATGCTGCATGAGATTAACCGAACAGAAGTAGCCCAGCACGTTGTGAGCTGGCTAGAGCGGAATACCCCTGGCTCGAATACTCACCCTAGTCCGGTGAGCCCTACCGAGACGGCTGACTCTATATAATAGACTCGGAGACATATCAAGAGCAAAAAGAAACCCCTGAATCGGATGTACAGCTCACGCTGCGCTCCAGTTCAGGGGTTTTCTTGTTAAGCGATATGAATAATAGCTATAATCAAACGTTATGGATTAACCTTCAATTAACAGGGATTCCGGGTCTTCAAGCAGTTCTTTCACGGTTACGAGGAAGCGAACAGCCTCACTACCGTCGATAATCCGGTGATCGTAGGACAACGCGATGTACATCATTGGACGGTTCTCCATCCGTTCTGCATCAATCGCCACTGGACGAAGCTGGATCTTATGCATCCCCAGAATACCCACTTGAGGTGTATTCAGAATTGGCGTAGACAACAAGGAACCAAATGTTCCACCATTGGTGATGGTGAACGTTCCACCTTGCAGATCAGATAACGCCAGCGTGTTGGAACGAGCTTTGGATGCCAGATCCGCAATGCTCTTCTCGATCTCGGCAAAGCCCAGACGATCTGCATCACGCACAACCGGTACAACCAGTCCTTCCTTCGCAGATACGGCGATGCCGATATCATAATACTTTTTGAGTACAACATCTTCGCCATCAATCTCTGCGTTAATTGTAGGGAACTTTTTCAGAGCCCCCACAACCGCTTTAGTGAAGAAGGACATGAAGCCCAGGTTAATCTCATGTTTCTCTTTGAACTTGTCCTTACGGCGTTTACGTACATCCATGATGGCAGTCATATCAACTTCATTAAACGTAGTCAACATGGCTGCTGTCTGCTGAGCCTCTACCAGACGTTTCGCAATGGTTGCACGACGGCGAGACATCCGCTGACGCTCCACTGGTTTGGTATAGGTAGAACTTCCAGCTGCCGGAGCACTTGGTGTTGCTGGGGCTTTACTCGCAGGTGGAGCAGCAGGAGCCTGATTGTTATGACTCTTCACATCATCCTGGTATACCCGTCCAATCGGATCTTTGCTCTGAACCTGATCCAGTTCGATACCACGTTCACGTGCAAGCTTACGGGCAGACGGTGAAGCCGTCTTGGCACTATCGGATGACTCCGGTGCTGCTGCAACAGGTGCTGGTGGTGGTGTTGGAGCTTCAGGTGCAGGAGTAACGGCCTTTTTCTCTTCAGCTGCTGGTTCGGAAGCGGGTGCACCGCTTCCTCCTCCAGAACCAGCTGAGAGTGTACCGATCGTTTCACCGATCTCGACCGTCTCTCCTTCCTGACGAATGATCTTCTCCAGCACGCCACTTTCTTCTGCGCTGATCTCAATATTTACTTTATCCGTTTCCAGTTCAAGAAGCACATCACCCTGATTAACGGTATCCCCTTCTTTAACCATCCATCTGGATACAGTTCCCTCAGTTATTGACTCACCCATTGCAGGTACTTTAATTTCACTCACAGCTGTTACCTCCCCAGTGGAATATTATTCTTCGTCGTCTGTTTCAACGCAGATGTAATAATCTGTTGCTGTTCCATACTATGCACAAGCTGATAACCGCTGGAAGGACTTGCGTGTTCCGGGCGACCTTCGTATCTAACGGTTGTGCCTTCCGGGGCAACTTCACGAAGACGAGGCTCCATGTATGTCCAGGCACCCATGTTTTTGTTTTCTTCCTGTACCCATACCAGTTCTTTTACATTGCTGAAACGTGCGAGTATGCGTTTAATCTCTTCTGCCGGGAACGGATATAGCTGTTCCACTCGAATGATGTGAAGCCATGACCAATCAGCTTTATCTTTTTCAAAAGCATCTTCCAAGTCAATGGCAATCTTGCCACTGCACAAAATAATGCGCTCTACGCGATCCGGCTGTGTACCCAGTCCGGCTTGCTCCAGCACAAGCTCAAACTTGCCTTCACTGAATTCGACTGCCGGTGAAGCAACACGCGGATTCCGAATGAGACTTTTCGGTGACATCATCACAAGTGGACGAGCATCTTCCGTTTCAGTCAAGGAAGCTTGACGACGCAACAAGTGGAAGTACTGAGAAGCACTCGACAAGTTGGCAACCGTCATGTTGTCTTCTGCACAAAGCTGCAGGAAGCGTTCAAGACGAGCACTTGTATGCTCAGGTCCCTGACCCTCATTCGCATGTGGAAGCAACATGACCAGACTGGATTTCTGAGACCACTTGGCACGACCCGCTGATACAAACTGATCAAAGATAACCTGTGCACAGTTGGCAAAGTCACCGAATTGAGCTTCCCAGATGACCAGTGTATCGGGTGAATATACGTTATATCCGTATTCGAATCCAACAACGGATTCTTCAGACAACGGACTGTTATAGATTGCAAAGGATGCTCTTGCCTGTGGCAAGTGATGTAATGGGCAGAACTTTGCTCCATTCTCCGAATCATGCAACACCAGATTCCGATGAGCGAATGTAGCACGCTCGGCATCCTGTCCACTAATCCGAATTGGCTTGCCATCTGCCAGAATGGTTGCAAATGCGAGTGTCTCCGCAAGGCTCCAATCCACTTTTTCCCCTTCGTTCAGGGAAGTGCTCCGGCGTTGCAAAATTCGCTGTAACTTCGGATACACATTGAAGTTCTCAGGCCATTTCAGCAGATCGGCATTAATGCTGCGAAGATTCTCCAGCGGTACCGCAGTCGGAGTAATCGTAACAGCCTCCGGCTCACTGATTTTCCGCTGATAATATTCATGCACTTCATTTTTCTTCATCTGGTCATAAGCTTCTTTTAATTTGTTCGTTACTCCATCGCGAATGCTCGTAATGGATGCATCATCGATAATCGATTCCTCTTTCAACTGATCCTGATACAAGTGGCTTACCGTTGGATGGTTTTTCACCTTGTCATAAACGATAGGTTGAGTTGTTTCGGGATCATCGGTTTCGTTATGGCCGTAGCGACGATAACCGATCAAGTCGATCAGGAAATCCTTTTTGAAGCGATTGCGATACTCGGCTGCCATACGAATGGCTGCAATACAAGCATCCGGATTGTCCGCATTCACGTGTACAATCGGAATTTCGTACCCTTTAGCAAGGTCACTTGCGTAGTACGTTGAACGGGAATCACTGCTATCTGTAGTGAAACCCAGACGATTGTTGACGATAATATGGATGGTTCCGCCATTCTGATATCCTGGCAGAGCTTTGAAGTTAAGCGTCTCTGCAACGATCCCTTCTCCAGGGAATGCTGCATCACCGTGCATCAAAATGGTAGCTGCCTTCGTCACGTCCTGCTTCGGATACCCAGGGTCACGACGGTCATCCTGAGCCGCACGAGCAAACCCTTGTACAACCGGATTAACGTATTCCAGATGGCTCGGGTTATTCGCCAGAGTAAGGCGTGCCTGCACAGTTTCCCCGTCTTTCACAAAACGGTTGGCACCCATATGATATTTGACATCCCCCGTCCAACCGTAGTTGATCCCAGTCGAACCTTCCGATGGAACCAAATCTTTGTTCGGAGCATGATGAAATTCAGAGAAAATCTTGCTGTACGGTTTGCCCAAAACATGAGCCAGTACATTTAACCGTCCACGGTGGGCCATACCCATCAGAATGTGGCTTGATCCGGCTTCTGCCATGATGCGAACTGCTTCATCAAGCATCGGCACAAGCACATCGTTACCTTCGATGGAGAAACGTTTCTGCCCAACAAATGTTTTGTGAAGATAATCTTCAAATTGCTCGACTTCAACCAAACGTTCCAGCAAAGCCTTACGTTCTTTCGGCGTAAGTGGAGCCGGTGATGTCCGAGATTCCGCACGACGATTCAGCCACTCACGCTCTTGAACTTCGTGCACATGACTGAATTCGTAGGCCATGGGTCCAGTGTATATCTGACGCAAACGTTGGATTGCATCCCATCCGGTTGCTGTCTGCCCATCTGCACCTTCCCAGATCAGGGAAGCAGGCAAAGCTTTCAGATCTTCTTCGTTTAATTCAAAATGCTGAGGTTCCAGCAAAGATGTGTCTGTATCTTCACTGATTCCAAGCGGATCTATATCTGCAGCAAGATGACCATAGGTGCGGATGTTCCATACCAGTTTACCCGCTGTAACCGCTTTCTGTAATAGTTGAATGTCTACGCTTCCGGAAGCCGATTGGGCGTTGCCGGAATTCAAGGTTGTGCGTGCATCCCTGCCAGACATCGGCGGTGCACCCCATTCTTCAAATAGTTCACGATAAGCCGGTGTAACCGAACCAGGGTCTTGAGTGAATAATTCATATTGTTCCTGTACGTATCCCATATTGGGGCCATAGTAACTTTCCCAGGGCTTCTTGTTGCCTTCCACGATCGTCATCGACGTTCCCTCCGTCTTGATTTAGTCATAAGTTTTTGACGGAAATCATTGACTAAGCCGTAATTTGCGTTCGTTCAACATTTTAAGCGAAATTTTTCATGAAGTCCAATAATCGTGCTGTTGGTGGTAGTAACGTTAGTCCGACGCTCCCGTCAAGGTTTGTCTGCGTTTTCAAAATCAAAGTAAAACAATGATTGTATATACCGTCGCACAGATGTCGAATACTGTCCTGATCCGTTCGAAGGTTACACTTTCTCCACTTCTTCAAGTGAAGTCCATGTTCTACTATCTATTCTATAAACTTTTACGCTCAGGAGCATTTCCTATTTTTAGTTCAATTGATGCATAAATTAGATGAATCGAATAAATCGATCAATTTGGGTAGTACAACGAACGCTTAATTACAACAAAATAGGCATACGATCTCCCATTTTACCTCCTTAATTGAATTGTGGTCCATTATGTGCAAAAACAAACCGTCAAGTTAAACATTAACCATTTGACGTCACATTCAACAAATAATTGGGGTTTTCTTCAGGAGACCCACAGCAAAAAGCTGGCCCAGACATAAATTATCCGAGCAGCTTCTTTGGATTCATCAAATTTAAGTTAACAATAAAGTTGAGGATGCACATCAAGATGTACTTTTGCTAATCATATACTCTGCAAACGGGGTTAGGGAAAGATCTCTAACTTGCTCCAGTGTAAACCAGTCCGCGCCCAACGAATCTTCACCATCGGGTTCTTTTTTGATATGATCCGGCTGACTGGCTGCGGTCAAAACAACATCATACAACATCCCGATATGGTGCAACTCTTCCGGCTCACCTTGATACACCCATTCCAGTACCGTAGACTCCGCAGAACGAATCATCACTTGTAGATGGGTCAGGCCCGTCTCCTCTTCAATCTCACGATGAAGAGCAGTCTCTGGCTGCTCGCCAAATTCCAGCCTTCCGCCTGGTAAATCCCATTGCCCCTGATATGCTCCGCGAGCCTTATGAATCAACAGGAATTGGCCCTCCCAAGCTACCAAGCCATATACCCCAATATGTGTATGCCGATTCACTTAGGGACTCTTCCTTTCGTTTTCATCCTCTGTAACAGCATCCAGATCTATGGCCATACGGATCATATCCACACAGCGGATACCATCCTCTATAATCTCTTCCTCATAATGCCTCACAAAGAAGTCACGATCAACCCCGATAATGCGGAAACCGCAACGTTGGTATAACTTCAATTGATGAAAGCTGGAGTTGCCCGTCCCAATCTCGAGAATTCGGCATCCCAATCTACGTGCAGCTTCCATCGCTTCCTTAATCATGTGTTTGCCTACACCTTGTCCCTGCAGTTCTTCCTGTACGGCAATATTAACAATCTCCGCAGTCTCTGGACGAGTCTTCAACAATACGAACTCCCCAACCATCTCTCCTTCATACTCGGCAATAAAACAAACACCCCGACTCAGGTATTCATCCACAATTGCTTTTGAAGGATCAGCCATCAACAAAAGTTCGTAGGGTCTCTCTTCTTCCCAGTCCAAAATCCGGAACGACAATTTCATGCCAATCTCCACCTTTTCATCGTACAATATTCATTTACGTTCTGTTTGCAGAAGCCTATGTATGGCAAATCTACAAATATATCATTCTTCATTTCAACAAACTAGTTTACTCAATCTATTAATCACACACTGCTCCTGATTGATTTTGATAATGTCGAATGATCATTCCAGATGCATTGGTCATGCCCTGTTTCTCATAAAATGCCTGAAGCTCTGGGTCACACAAGAGATCGATCATATAAAGATTACGAAGACGTTCGAACATACGCTGAACAAGAGCCGTACCTATTCCACGCCCCTTATACTCTGGCACTACTTCCAGTAAGGGGATATACGCACTGAGAACACCATCAGAGATTGCTTGTACGAATCCAACCACATTTCCGGTATCTTCATCAACAGCCAGTTCAATAGCATAGGATTGTTCCAGCAGCTTCAGAAATGTTGGCGTAGACGGCGGGTTTGGCCAACCATCAAAGAAATTCCCACCTAGTTGTTCAAGAGCTATACTTTCTAACGTATCACGAAATACGATACCCACAGACTAGTCATCTCCTATAAAAATAGTAAACTTCATTATATCATAATATTTGGATATAAATATATAGATATGGATGATACATTATGAGGCATTATTTTTATCCTAACCCAAGCTTAAATGCTCATGGATTAATTTCCATTCCCCATCAAGCGTAGCAACAAACACATTCGTTGCCCGACCCTTGCCATAAGCCAGCTCTCCCTGATAAATTCCCTTCCAGTGGTAGGTATAAATACAAACGGCCTGCTCTTTGCTAGTCGTAATCCACTTAACATCTTCAGCACGATACACTTCTTCCTTGACTGTCTCCCAAGCGTTCTCAAAATACGCCCGAATTTCGTTAGGGGTAGTACAAGACGTTCCCGTAAACCAATATACGGCTTGTGGCGATAACCATTTACTGACTTCATCAAACTGATGTGTATTTGTCGCCGCAATGTATCCTTGCAGGGCATGCTGGTATCCCATGATTTTTCCTCCTTCTGACGGTTTAACTTATCGGGTCCCACTCTGTTCAAGTACGGAATCGCTATACACCATAAATGTTTCTTGCAACGTACGTCCGGATGACTTCTCCCAGATCACACTCCGCTCAAAAGTGCCTTTTTGGAAAAAACGCGGGAAACGTTCAGCGAACCAATCCTGCATAGGCAGCTCAAAAACCCGCTTCATCGGCACCCATAACAGCTCGCCTTCGGGCGGATCTTGCAATAACCGACCCTCGAATGAAGTCGCCAAATAGTTAAATACCATGTACCGCAATCCTTGTTCGGGATCACAGAACTCATCAAGCCCTTTATACGTAATCTCATTAACTATTAGCCCCGTCTCCTCCAAAACCTCCCGCATGGCACCATCCACGATACTCTCCGGAAAGTCTACCTTCCCCCCAGGAGCAATGTATCCCGGAAATCCTTTGCTGTCCGGCCGATTCATTAACAACACCTGATCATTCATTTTGTCCCATACCATACACATCGTTAATATTTCTATCCTAGTATCCATATTCGTCCTCCTGCTAACATGCGCTTCTCTGCTGTACACTAACATTTCTGGGAATAACCTGTGTTATCCTTCTTTATTCCCACTCTGATTCATTCGTATTTTCACCGGTCTCACAGTATAGTCTATGATGATATATATGCATACGAAAGGCGGACGCCCTGTACACCTGTACATCAGAAGCCCGCCTGTTTTGTTATATTCTATGCTGCTATTTCCTCAAGCCTGGAGTTTCCAGTTCTCAGTTCAATTCCGTAATCAACACCCGGCGTTCCTTCCATTCAGCCCGGCGATAAGCCTGTTGCATACCAAATTTGCGGATACTTGCCTTTGGTACCGATTTATATGGTAAAACGATCGTAAAGTCCTCATCAAACGGGAAAAAAGACAGGCCTACTTTTTCATTGGATAACCACTCTGCCTGAATCGGTTGTCTGGAACAGGCATCAAATGTACAACTGAGCCCTTCTGCAAAAAAATCATAACGCGCAGCAGGTGTTCCAGGTTCCTCCATACAGAGAAACAGACTGAGCTGATCACAGAAAAGCATAATCTCCACATCACTTTGCAGCCTCTGTTTCAGTTCTTCAGCATCACCACCAAGCTGTTTCTCCCAATCCAGCTGACGTTCGTGTTCTTGTTGCAGATAATCTCGGATGTCATCATCATCCTGAGCATTGGCCCCCAGATTTTTCTGAAATAGCTCCGTGTACATCAAGCTACACAATAATCCGGCGTAGAGGTTTTTCTGACGAACTTCTTCAATCCCTTTATGGTAGAATACAAAACGCGGACGCAATGGAAAGTCACGAAACGAATACGGCGATTGACTGTAATCATTCCAGAACGGAGATGAATCCAGTTCAATCCAACCACGGTCATGTTCCTTGGCCGCTAGAATCAATTCATCCCGATGCGCAACATCGGCTAGTAATTCATTTTTCCAGTGGGAAGCCATCTCTCCGGCTACTAATCCATGCTCATGCTGTGCGGTCAAAACAAAATCATGCTCTCTCTCATATACGATCATGTGCTGTCACCCTTCCGCATGGTATACGTTGACTTTAACATAAATTGGGTTAAACTTTCCTAGTAAGTTGTTTTTCGCTCCATTTTGACGAAAGGCATTATGAAAGGCACAATGTAAAGGTGTTGTCAGTTTCCTGAAATTTGATACACTAAAGGTTGTGTCCACAATTATATTACATACAGAAAGCGGGATCTCATGAATTTATACTCTCCTTACATCGAGTTTAACCGCAAGGAATGGGCTGAACTTAAAGAACATCAGACCACTCTTCCACTGACGGAAGCCGAATTAGAACAGTTAAAGGGATTGAATGAAGAGGTATCGATTCAAGAAGTCGAAGATATATACTTGCCTCTTACCCACTTTATTGACCTATATGCAAGAGTTTCACGAGAGCTGAATCAACTGACGGCCTCCTTTATGAAAAAAGAAGCTCTCCCCACCCCCTACATCATTGGAATCGGGGGGAGTGTTGCCGTGGGCAAAAGTACAGCGGCCCGCTTGCTACAGGCACTGCTCGCCAGAGGTAAGAATAGCCCGAAAGTTGACCTTGTCACAACTGACGGTTTCTTATATCCCAATGCGGTGCTACAAGAGAAGGGCATCATGAACCGCAAGGGATTCCCGGAAAGTTATGATATCAAATCCCTGATTCAGTTCATGGGTGATGTGAAATCTGGCAAACCCGAAGTGAAAGCACCCGTCTACTCTCACCTCGCCTACGATGTCATTCAAGGAGAAGAGAAGCAGATCTGTCAACCGGATATTCTCATTATTGAAGGTATCAATGTACTTCAGATCAAAAAGGAAACGCCTTTGCTGGTTAGTGATTTCTTCGATTTTTCCATCTACATTGATGCGGAAGAAGAACATATAAGGCACTGGTACGTTGAGCGTTTCAAGCTACTCCGCAATACAGCGTTCCAGAACACGGATTCCTTTTTCCATCAACGATTTGCCAATATCGATGAAGAAGAAACCGTGCGTACGGCCAACCAGATCTGGCAAGATATCAATGCCAAAAACCTGCATGAAAACATTTTGCCAACCAAAGGACGTGCCAGACTGATTCTGAAAAAGGAAGCCGATCACTCCATTGGGCAGATTCAATTGCGCAAACTGTAGACAACACTCGTGCAGTAAACTTTGATGTTATATCTAATTACCCTTAAAAGGAGAGAAAAACACATTGCAAACCCTGATTATACTCGGCAGTATTATGATGTTCCTGGCTGTTGCTTTGGGTGCCTTTGGCGCACACGCGCTCAAGCGCAAATTATCCGCTGACATGATCAAAATCTATGAAACCGGTGTTCAATATCACCTCATCCACGGACTTGGCATCATCCTGATCGGACTGCTGGCAGACCGTCTTGAATCCTCTTCACTCGTCATGCTTGCCGGATGGCTGATGTTCGCCGGGATTATCCTGTTCTCTGGCAGCCTGTACGTTTTAAGTGTGACGGGTGTTCGCAAATTGGGAGCCGTTACCCCACTTGGCGGAGTCGCATTTTTGGCTGGATGGGTTATGATCATGATTGCTGCATTGTAATATGCCCCGTGGATAAACGAAAAGAGTGTTCTGGCTGATATAATATCTCTGGAGCACTCTTTTGCTGTTTAATCTGTCCACATTCTTCGAATGGTGGACAGCCCTGCATCCGGTCGTTGTCTCTCCAGCACATACACATCCGGGTTAGACAGTTTGGTCCACTCTTCATAACCAAAGGATGGTTCATACTCACGAATAAGCAGTGATAACAAGTTTCCATGTGTAACCACGGCCGCGTGCTGTTCCGGTCTGCTCCACAACTCTTCCAGTAGTGCCAGCCCCCTTGCAGCCGCGTTTCTCGAAGATTCCCCGCCTTCTTCCATCCAATCCACATCATCGTATGTACGTTTCAGTCCATCCATCCAGTTAGGCAGATCAAGAGAGCTAAGTACCCTCTCCTGAAGACGTTCATCCGTATGTATATGTTGCATCGTTGCTATGCCCAGTGGCATAGCCGTCTGAACGGCCCTTTTCCATGGACTGGAGACAATATACGTTATGGAATGATGAGCCAAGATATCTGCAAGTTTTTCAGCCTGCCTGATCCCTTCATCAGTAAGCTCTGCATGGGGTTCCTGCCCTGTGGCCTTGGCGTGACGGATAAGATAAATGGACTGCATAGCTATCACCTCCTATGGTGTAACTTACTTGGAGTTCATCTCAAGATATTGAAGTGCACTGTACATCTTCTCCTGCTCTTCCGGTCGGCCTGATGAACTGAGGAAAGTGACCTGTTCCCCTGTTCTGTCTCCATGTTGAGCCACCAGTCCAAGCCGCTGCTTCAGATGGTTCACTGTGCCTTTACTGCCATCAATGATCTGTATATGATCGGGCAGAACCGTGCGCAGAATGGACGTATAGAATGGATAATGCGTGCAGCCAAGCACCACTGTGCCATACCCTTGAAGATCAAGATCTGCCAGTTTGAACCGGAAATAATCAGCGATTTTGCGCGGATCAAAATCCAGCTGTTCACACCATTCCACAAGTTCCGGCAACGCAATGGAATCCACACTGTGGTGATCATCAACACGTGATACCAGTTCGTTATACTTGGTTTGGCTCAAGGTGAGGGCCGTGGCAAATACAAGCACTCTCTTTCCACTATCACGATTCATCTCCACGGCTGGTTTCACCGCAGGCTCCATGCCAATGATCGGGATATCATACTTGGCGCGCAGATCCTTCACAGCCAGACTTGTTGCTGTATTACAAGCAATCACGATGGCTTGAACATCCTCCTGAACGATGGCTTCCACACAATCAAAAATATGTCCTCTAACCTCATCCGCAGACTTCGTTCCATAGGGGACATGCAAGGTATCTGCGTAATACAGAAATTTTTCTTCCGGAAACTGTTGTAATGCCTTATGCAAAACGGTTAAACCACCGATGCCTGAATCAAAAAAAGCAATTTTCTTATTCAAGGATTTCACCTCTATAATGTATTCTTTCGGGTTCCAAGAACCTCTCAATGCTGCTCATGCTGACTGGAGGTGAGGTTTGTACTTCCGGCTCATCACACACTACAGTGCTTGACGGCTTGCGGGAACCATTCCGGTTACGGATCGTTCTTCTGATCGCTGTTGTCTCCAAATTTTCTTAAATAACCTTATAGATGTATAAATTCGGAGACAAAGGCGAACGCTATCGCTTCTTCAGAATCGATTCCGCCCCCTCCATTACTTCCGCTAAGTCAGGTACTATAGAGAAGATAAGCCATTATTCTACGCTCATTTTATACTGTCTGAGCCAGTCCTTGCCACTATGCCACGCCTCTACAGGGTTAAGCTCTCCAAGCAGTTCAGTACTTGCCTGAGCCATGATCCATTCCTTAAGACCATTATCCGGACTGGATTCGAGCTGCTGTAGCAGCAGATGCAATCCTTCCTCACCGGTATTCAAGATGTCGTCGTATGCCTCCCGGTTACCAGCAATATAATCATTCGGATTGCTACTGGTCAGGAGGACAGGGTCGCTAACCATCTGCTGCAGGTTGCTTTCAATCGATGCTGTTAATGCTTGGTCTTCTGTCCGAATCGAACATGCTGCTACCGTCAATGCTGTGCATACGGATAACAAACCCAGAATCAGTCTTCTCTGATTCACTGTACCACTCCTTTCAACAACGAGTTAACGCAACAGACTCGGCTTTCATGCTCAAGCCCTCGGCCAACTACAGAACAAGTTCCCATTGTTCTTCGGTAAGCTCCTGACCTGACAACATCTGCTTGCGGACTTCCTTCACTTCAAAGCCCACAGATTGATATAATCTACGCGCGCTGATCAAAGACTCATTGGTCCACAGGATCACGGATGTGTAGTCCTTTTCTTTTGCAAAAAGAATTGCCTGTTTGATAAGCTCCCCGCCCCATCCTGCACCACGTGCTTCCGGTTCGATCAAAAACCAGCGAAGTTGAGCCGTATTTTCATTCACCTGAGTAAGTCCTATGGAGCCGGAAGCTGTCTGATCTAACTCAACAATCCATAACATCTCCCTCCAATGATTGCCTTTAAGTCCAAACGAATTCACCGCGTTGGTGATAAATTCAGCAAAGCTATGATCATAATTATACTCGTTTCGATAAATTCGGATATGCGCTTCAATGACATACTTCAGATCCTTTTGTACGAAAGTGCGAATCATCAGACATCACAGTCCTTCCTCAAATCCACAGTTGTGATACTGAAATCCACACCGAACTGAATTAATCCGAGTTTACGGGCAACTTGCTGTGAAGCAAGATTATCCCAAGATGTACTGTAGATTGGCATGCGTCCACGCTCCTTGACATAATACTGCCAGCACTTTACTGTCTCCGCTGCATATCCATGTCCTCTATAACCGGGGGCCGTATACAGACTCGCTTCCGCCCCATGATCGGAGAGCCTTGCGGAGCAGCACACTGCCACAGCAGAATCCCCAATAACATAAGCGGCAACAGGGCTTTTTTCATATAAGTGATCTGTTAATTCAGGAAAATGCTCTGCCAGCAAATAACGCTGCTCCTGACCAATCAACTGAACCTTCTGATTCCACTCGTAAGATATCTCAGGAAAAGCATAGGCGGGTCCCATCCACACACGGTTAACTAGCTCAAAGGTTTCCACCTTGCGAATTAGTTTCGAAATATCCAACGGAAGCTCGCAATCCTTCCCCAACTCATCCATTAGATCCGGCGGTAACTGCTCATGATAATAGATCAGTGAACTGGCAGAAGTCATACCGATAAAAATGGCTGGAGCCTGCCCACCACCCGGCTCGTTGATGCTTAATAGACGCTGCTGCTCGTTGATCGTATATAAAGTACTCACCTGTATTTTCAACATTTCCATAGACGACAGGTTCGATTTTGGAACCATAACTAAGAAGTTAACCTTTGCAATAATCGTTTGCCTACACTGCCTTTACCAGCTTCCTGTTGCTCCAGAAATTCGGATAATTGACGTAATTCTGCAGGACGATATCCAGCCCCGCACCCGCAATTATGATAGGTATAACCATGACGGTACAGCATCATCACTTTGGTCCATTGTTTGGTATCATTTTGCTTGGGCGCCTGGAAATCGTGTCCCATACTAACCATAGATGTGGCACATTGCGGGCATTTATATTCAAGTTGTGCCACCACCTCAGGGCTCAGGTCATGTCTGGAAACTTGTTTAAATGATTTGCGACAAATGAAACATGCATAGATGTCTTTATATGGTCCTGACAAGGCATATCTGCACATCATCTGCACCCCCTTAATAATTTCCATTATACGGGATTTCACACACGTATACGAATGGATTTTGCACATTTGCGAAAATTCCACCACTCACTCATTGACCTTAAATCGTAGCTTGTTTCCAGGCCTCACCAAGTTCCGCAATCGATGCGTACCGCTCGGACCGATCATCGCTCACTGCACGTATCACAACCTGATACAATGCTTCTCCGGCATCCCATCTGTCATAAGAACGATCTTTCTCCCCACCAAGCAACCCAAACGCCATTGCCCCCATGTTGAATACATTGGTAACCGCATCTATGGGTGCACCCAACTCAAATTCCTCAGGGGACATAAAGCGGGAAGATCCCCACATGCGCCCCATGGTATTGGTAAAAGAGCCCTTCCGATACAAGTCGATATCACAAATTTTCATAAAGTTTCTGTCAAAATCATAGATCAGACTGCCATCATACAAATCAACAGCCACATAACCTCTTCGTTCCACCTCGATATGAAAATTCAGAATCTGCTCCATTGCCCGAATGCGTGTCTCAACAGGAAGCTGTCTGAACCGATAGTAGGGCGAACGCGGATCTTCATATTTGGCCGGAGGCGGAAAATACCAGTGGGAATGCAAACACTCCCCATCCACCCAATCGAATACACAGGCATACCCCTCATCCGTTGCAAAATGATCCGTTAGTCGAATCAACGTGTCATGCGCCAAATCTTCGTAAACGGAAACAGATGATTTCAGATTACGAATGGCTTCCGGGGGACTTCCCGTATGATTCGCATGAATTGTATGTGCTCCCGCATATTTAACGAACAATCGCTTTCCATCCTTTTGCACAATACCAAAAGAGAGATTCCCTGAATCCTGCTGATCGAATACGCGAAAGACCGTACCCAAGGGCTGTAACCAGTCGAAAGAATGAGACTCTTTTAAGACAAAGGAAACACCGTCGATCTCAAGTTCAAATTGATCTGTCATCGGACTCCTCCTGTGCTGGTATCTTCATTCAATGTTGAATGCTCCGTGTAAAAGTAATTCATATGCGCCTCATCATATCCCTGACCGTTGACTTCCAATGCGTTACGCTCGATGCCGAAAACTTCAAATCCATATCGCTCGTATAAACGTCGGGCTGATTCATTCGTTGTCACTACACTCAGATTAATCTGCTTGATGCCTTCCAGATGTCTTCCACGATCCAGCACCTCGCGGAGCAAGAGCGAAGCCAGCCCACTTCCCCGATATGGCGGAGCAACATAGACGCCCCAGATCATGCCTTTGTGCCTGAGCTTTAGGCCATATTCTCTTTTGAAACCCATCATTCCCGCCAAGGTTCCTTCTTCTGTGTATGCTCCCAGAATATAATCATCCGGTTCATTATGTATGCGCTCCTGCACTTCACTCATGGGGAGTTGAATGGACAACTCGAACGAAGCCCCGAAGGCTTCAGGATGTGTTTTCAGTGCTTCCAGTCGCAAAGGCCAGTAGATGTCTGCTTCATCCCGCTGAATATTGCGAATGATATAAGTCTCTTGCTTGCGATCTGCATTCATTCTTCGACCACTCCCTGCATCTCATAAGGATAATCGATCTGAAGTTTTACATTCGCTGCCGCTTCCTGTCCTGCAAGCAACCCAACAACATAAATCCCAAGGTCAATGGACGTGGCCACACCACCGGCAGTAATTACATTTCCATCTTTTACAATCCGCTTCTGAATCACCTCGGTGACATACGGCTCAAGCAAATTATATGCACGGGGATGTGTTGTTGCTTTTTTGCCGGATAAAAAACCAGCCGCACCCAGCAACAGAGAGCCTGTGCACACCGAAACCTTCAAAGGCACAGACTCAGCCTGTTTCAGCCAACCTACAAAGGCCTCGTCATATCGAAGCTTGCGCGTTTCCATGCCTCCGGGGATAAACACGAGATCATATTCCGATAGGTCAGGCTTCACTCGATCCACCTTCAACGTTAGACCAGACTCATCCGTGACCTGATCTGTCATGGCACAGGTTTCCCACGTCGTTCCTTCGGTAGGTTCAAAGAAATTCAACCGATTGATCACATCATAAAACCCTGCAAAATCAAGGAAAGTCAGTCCATCAAACAAAACGAATGCCATTTTCATTGGTAACCTCCGCGTTTTAATTTGGAGCATCCTGATTATGTTTCTGATTCCGATCCCGTTCCATTGCTTCCTTCACCCGGTCACGCGCTGGCAGCTTGCTATTGATATGAAAGAGCAGACCCACAATCGCAAGAAGTAAAATAATGACGATGAATTCGAATATGGCTAACCCCTCCCGTCTGCAAACTGTACAATTTTGGTTCCTGCCTAATCTCTATTTTAAACCACGGGCGATGATCCACTCCAGCCACTTCCAGGGTAGCAGTACTTTACCTATGATGAGCACACGCGAACCTTTTCCCAAAGCATATCGAAGTCTTGGTGCACGCATCCGTGCAATTCGGCCAATCAGATCGGCTACCTCCTGTGGATCAGGTGCCGTCTCGCTCGCATGTTTGGAATAACGAAGAACCGCGTCCAGCTTATGCTTATACGGAGAGTCCTCGCTCCGGTGAATCTCACCCAAACCTTTATTCCAGATCGGTGTGCGATAAGAGCCAGGCTCAACTAATACCACCCGAACACCAAACGAAGACATCTCATGCCGCAAACTTTCCGTAAATCCTTCCACAGCGAATTTGGAGGCAGCATAGGGCGCATACCCTGGAAAACCGGACAAACCACTGACACTGGACAAATTAACAATTAACCCCTGCTTCTGTTCACGCATCACAGGCAGAACCGCCCGTGTCACAGCGATTAATCCAAATAGATTCGTTTCCATTTGTCGCCGCCAATCCTCCATCGATACTTCCTCAATGAACCCGCCCACCGCAAATCCTGCATTGTTCACCAGCATGTCGATTCGGCCATTGTTGTGAAGTGCGCTCCCCACAGCTTTCTGCACCGATTCAGCATCGGTCACGTCCAGTTGCACATATTGCAAACGATCAGCTAACCCCGCCTGTTCAGCCAGTTTCACCAATTCTTCTCTTCGACTCAGATCACGCATTGTAGCAACAACAAGGTATCCCTGCTTGGCAAGGGTGATCGCGGTAAGCATACCAAAACCACTGGAGGTACCCGTAATTAAGGCCACCGGAGCGTTAGTTCCTTCCTTCGTCTTTTTCACTACATCAGAACCTGCATTAATCCGTCCCTGTCCGGCTTCTGTTAAGTTTTCCTCTACTGTCACGGTGTGTCCTTCTTTCCTCGGTAAATTACTTACTTCCCGTTCCTACCTATACCGCACGGCCCCTGCTGCTTAATCCGCCACTCCATTATGCCGTCTCTCCACCCTGCGCAGCTTCGTAAGTCCCTGTTCAAACGTATACGGTACAAATCTGATCTCAGGTAAGGTGCATTCAAGCCGCTCTCCCAGCTTCATCAGTTCCAGCAGTACATTGGTCTCAACCTGAGCCATCACTGCGTTCCCGCCAAGTCGAAGGGATACCTCCATTGTTCCGTCCCCTTGCTGCACCACACGATAATGTTCAATATCCGGCGAAGCCGCAATGACCGAACGGGTAACGAAATCCGGAAAGACCGGTACCGCCTCACCCGTATGCATGTTTGAAAAATAAAGCGTGTCATCACAGCGGCCTTCAATCCGCTCAATGGCAGTAAACGGGGAACCACAGGCACATGGCAGCGCCGCCTCGGTCAGAATATCATTCAACCGATATCGGATGATCGGCTGTGATGTTCTGGAGAAGTCCGTAATAATGGGCACGAACCGTCGGGTGGCGGGATCAATGAACTCTTTTTCAATATGCACGATATCTTCATTCAAATGCAGTGTGCCATAACGACAGGTTGCACCCAGGAACCCTTCTGTGCACTGATAGACTTGATGAACGGTCTGTCCGAAGACCCGCTCCAACACCTTGCGATCCAGGGGGTCCAGCACCTCGGCAACAGAGATGATTTTATCCGGTACAGCAGTCAGATATCCTACCACATACGCATCCGCCAACAGACGCAGCATGGATGGAGGAGCCACCCACACGGTAGGTTGGTAGGTTTCCAGCCGCTTAACCAAGGTCTCCACACGTTCCAGCAGATCAAAGTACTGAAACTGCAATTTGCCACGTTGCACCGATTCATACAGATTACTGTTGGCCCGCAGGAAAAACGCAATCTTCGCAGGTTTCCACAGTCCACCAGGCAACAACTTGGCCAGCACCGTACCCGTCCACGCATCCTGCTCCCGATCACTCACCAGAAATATCCCCCGGTTCCCTGACGTGCCCGAAGACAGTCCAACCGTCACGCCTTGAATGGAAGGTTTGAAATCACGTGTTTCTTCACTTTCACCTGCAAGAGCCAGAGCTTTGTCCTTGGTAATACCCACCGTGTTCAGTGTATCAAAATGTTCCATCATGGTTGATTTGTCAATCAACGGAAAGCTTCTCCAGTCGGTTGCGTCCACGCCACCCCACCACTTCCGGTAAAACGGAGATCGGGCACGGATCTGATGAACATGCCGAATAATCCGGCGCTCTTGCCAGCGCTCAAGTTGTTCTCGTGTTTTCCATGTTCGCAGCCCACGTGCGAGTGCATAATGAACCACAATACGAAAGGTATTACTCATCGTTTCGGCCCTCCTGTACCCCAAGCGTCCAGTACATCTCGACAATGACTCGGCACAATCCGAATGTGGGGAAATTGCTGATGCAACTGAACCAGCTTGTCAAAGTTACGATGGTATTCCTGTCGATTCGACATAATGATTCCAGCAAGAATATTCGGTCTGCGCTGTTCACGAAAAGCCCGACTCGACCATACCGCGTCCGCACAGAGAAAATAGTCATGTTCTTCTGTACGCAACAGGAGTCCCATCATGCCTTCCGCATGACCGGATACATCCACCCCAAGCAGACTGCCATCACCAAAGATGTCGTAGACCTCATCAAAAGGGAAAGCTTCCCCCGCTCTTATCCATCGCTCAGGCTCACACGTAACTGGCAATGATCTGACTATAAAATCCTCGGGCAACAGCCCCGCAAGAAAACCTGCTTTTACAGCCGCAATCGGACCAAGTGAGCGCACAGCATCATAGGCTCTTGGCAGATAGATGAATTGTGCCTCCGGGAAATCTCGTACACCCGCGATATGATCGCCGTGAAAATGCGAGAGGATGATATACCGAATATCCGAAGCTTTCAGTCCAATTCGAACCAAAAAATGAACGGCACTATCCTCTTCACGATAGACCACAGGTGTAATATGACGATACAGTGCGTTAGGCAAATGAGCCGTTTCCTCGAAAAAGCGGGAACTATATCCCGTATCCAGCAGGATCGGTCCATGTACGGGATGAATGATGCAGGCAAATCCTGCCGGGAAAGGTACTGGACTCAATCGACCACCACGCAGCGTCAGAAACTCTGGATGTGTACAGTAACCCGCCGCACCCAAATATAGTTTCACCGGAGTTGTTGTCAGCATGATTCAGCCCTCCACCAGTCTGCAAATTGTTGCAATCCCTCTTCAATGGACACCCGAGGGATGTATCCCAATTGCTCCCGTGCATCCGTAATATCCAATGTCTGTGGAATAGATAAGGAGCCGACTGTATACCGTGTCAATGCAGGTTCACCCATCGCAGGGATAAAGCCATGAACTCGCTCTAGCAACGCTGCCACACCATATGCCATCTGATAAGGAATGTTTCGACGACGCAAGGGCATATCCAGCATGCCAAACAGGCTGCTCACCAACTCACTGAACGCTCTCGGATCGCCATTGGAGATATTGTAAGCTCTGCCGAGTGCTGCGGCATCAACATCACGGCATAACAACAAGGCATCCACCACATTATCCACACAGGTCAGATCGATTAACGCCTGTCCACCACCGATCATCGGCACGCCTGATTTTGCGTTTGCTGCGACAATTCTGGGAAATAACGTCTGATCATACGGACCAAAAATGGCTCGCGGTCGAATCATGATCGATGGAAGTCCCTTCGCATGCCCCTCCATTACAACCTGCTCAGCGAGAAGCTTCGTGGCTGCATAATGATTGGCTGGTTTGGATGGCAACGGATCATTCTCATGTACGTTATATCGCGGATTGTAATTAAAATATATACTCGGAGTTGAGACATGTATGAATCGCTGTACTTCATTATGCAGGCATACATCTACAAGATTCTGCGTCCCTTCCACATTGCTGCTATAAAAGTCACGATATCGGCCCCATGGCGAGGATAGAGCTGCACAGTGAAACACCACATCCTGTCCCGTACACGCTTTGTTCACTGCAGCCTCATCCCGTATATCTCCATTCAGGAATCGGATTCCTACCAACTCAAGTTCTGCACCAACCTTTGGCTGTCGGCCCATGCCAGTGACTTCCCATCCCTCTTTAGCAAGTCGTATCGCGAGATGCCTGCCCAGACATCCCGTAGCTCCTGTAACCAATGCTCTATTCATTGTTGTTCACCGTTCCATTCTATGTCATGAGTCAAAGCTTCAGTCAGCGAGCACTTCTGCGATCTTGCCAGACGCCATGCAGCTAGCACCACTCCGAATTGTTCAAATACAGGCTGGATATCCTGCCCTACATAGACCACATCCCTGGCTCCACGCCACGCAGCTATCCATGCACGGAGCTTCCTTTTGCCTAAGATCTGCTGCAACCCGCTTCCCAGCATGGGAAGCATGAGCATGGCTTTGCTGCCCCGTGCGGGCGTGATCATTTTTCTTTCTTTTACCAACGTCTCCGGTTCAGTTAGTGCACGCACCAAGTCATCTCCGGGGTGAAACAGATGAATCCCACTCGTTGCCCTCGGATTACACTCAATCGCGTACACTCGCCTGTCCTGACCTTCTATAAAATCAAACCCAATCTGTCCACTAAAACCCGTTGCCTCAAGAAATTGTCTAACCCACGCAAGGGCACCTTCATGTTCCACCTGTTCAAAAAAAACACTGGCTCCCACGCTTCCTGTACGATAGCGACTGTCGTAAGTGGCATGTGCAACCAGTTGCCCTTCATGCGCTATGCTGTATGTACATAACATCTGACCAGGAATGTAGGCCTGTGCAACCCAAGGTGAAATAGAGGATAATTCCGCGTCGTCCGGAGGGTCGTTACGGAAATGTCGACGTTTCTTTTCGCTTACGTTTCCTTGCTTATCACTCCCTGCCCCAGCGTCATCGGTCATGAGTGTTGGCATGCGAACTTTGGATGCAAAGCGGGAATACACCGGTTTCCACACCCAATCTCCTACTTTTTCTATAACAGACTGGGCTTCCATCCATTCCTGCCGACTGTGGATCAGACGTGTATCCGGAACCGAAAGACCGAGTGACCTTGCAAGCTGGATAAATTCATATTTATGGTGCAACTCATGCAGCTGCTCCAAGGTTGTAACCAGAACACGGCAATATACACGCAGTCTGTCTGCCCCTTGAGCAACATAAAAGACTTCTTCACACATCGGAATCAACAGGTCGATCTGCCAATCCTGTGCCAACCGTTCCAGCTCTGCCAGATACGCACGTGTGTTATGACGCGGCGATGGGACCACAGCGCACTGTTCCACTGCACTGGATGATCTGGTCAGATGCCGTAAGGCACTCTCCGCAACATAGACCCGATGGCCTGCCCGATGAAGCATGCGTGCCAGATCCAGCGTTACGGGAGCCCTTCCGCCTGTAAGCAGCACACGGAGAGAAGCAACTGTACGATGTCTGGTTTCCCCAGATCTAGTAGTCAAAAATGAGTCCTCCCAATGATAATCCGGCAGCCGTGCCAATCATCAACACCCGATCACCACGCTGAATACGCTGTTGTCTAATCGCTTCATGCAGACCCATCGGGATCGATGCCGCAATCGTATTGCCGTGATTTCGTGTGATGTCCATAAACCGATCTTCAGCAATGCCAAGCTTCTTGCGAATCAGTCTCATCGCCATGGCACTTCCCTGATGGGGAATGATCAATTGGAAATCCTCCATTCGATTCCCGGTCGCCTGCAGCATATCACCAATGAATCCAGGCAAAAGTCTGGAAGCCATGCGGAAGATCGCCTGTCCATCCATATGAAAAAGGTAGGGTTCAGGCTGATCCGCCTTATAATTCGAAGCATGCAGCCGTGTACCTCCACCTGCAATCTCCGAGAAGCGAGCACCTCGGCTGTAGGTTTGAAGGGAAGCATGTACAATCTGAGAGGATGACCCTTCAGGCGAACGCTCAATAATAACAGCGGCCGCTCCATCTCCGAACAGGGCCGCACTTTCTTTATCCGACCAATTCAGTCCGGCTGAGGCAATCTCAGTGGCTACGAGCAGTACTCGCCGGTAACGTCCGGCATCTACCATATAGGAAATCACATCCAGTCCGTTCAGGAAACTTAGGCAGGTTGCATCCATATCAAAAGCAGGTACGCCCGAATCTTGCTGCCCCATGGCCTGCTGGATAAATACCGCCGTACTTGGCAACGGTTGTTCCTTCGTGCCACTGGTACACACCAGACAGTCGATATCACTAAATTGTAATCCTGCATCCGCCAGTGCAGCTTCCGCAGCCCGTGCGCCCATGAAAGAGGAGGTTTCTTCACCCGAAGCATAATGACGTACACCTACGCCTGTAGCTTTGCTAACCCAGCCCGCAGGCACGTCCAAGCGGCGATCCAGTTCCTCATCGGTGACTTCCTGTTCAGGCAGGTACTTCCCTGTTCCCGCGATCCTTACTCTTCTAAGTTGCATTTCCCCAACCTCTTTCTGTTCATCTGACTGATATATAAGTTCGTATTCAAAAAGACCGGTTTTCAGTACCGAGAAGATGGGATGAAGCTAGAAATGGAGTAGCGGAGCGTAGGAAAACTACGTGAGCAACGGACATTTCGGCTGAATTCCATATTCGATGCTGATGATGCCGATAGGCATCCTTCGTAATCAAAAGCGGACTTTTTGAAAAACCTCTATAAGTTCAGCTAATTAGTATTTACACAGACACTGCGATGACAGAACAACTTTCCAATCGCTGTTATCCCCAGATTTTTTTGATTCCCTTCTTAAAAAGGGAAAATCCGGGGATAAGCATATGCTTCCGATGCAGCTTTCTTTCAGAAAGCTTTTAGGCGAACGCTTCGCTTCTTCAAGTTATTTCTGTCCTCTCCGTTATCGTGTAAATGTTTAGTTGAACATATATAACAAAAGGGCAGATGCCTCTGCCCTTCCTGTTGTGTTTTCTTTTGTATGAAGTGTCATTTCTTCTCATTCAAAATCTCGGCAAGAGCGGCATCTAGTGTACCGTATGTGAACGTGAAGCCTTCCCTCTCCATTCGCTCGGGAATCACCCAACGGCTTTTGAGAACCAGTTCCGTCTCGGTCTGAATAAAACGTGCGCCCAGTTCAAGCATCCAGCGAGGAGAAGGTAGTCCAATCCGCACACCCATCTGTTCTCTCAGACGCGACATTAGCTCCCGATTCGTCACCGGATGCGGAGAGGACGCATTAAACACACCATTCAAGTGTGGATGCTCCTGCAGATAGATCACCATACGGAACAGATCCTCGATATGAATCCAGCTGAACTGCTGTGTTCCTGCGCCTTGAGATCCTCCCAGTCCAAAACGGACGAGGTTCGTCATGGGCACCATAACGCCACCCTCACCCAGCACAATCGCGATCCGCAGTGCAATCTGACGCGTAGACGGCAGGCTGAATTCAAAGAAAGCCTGTTCCCATGCCTTGGCAACGTCGACCGAGAATCCGGAGCCAATCTCGCCCTCTTTTTCCGTCATGGGACGATCTTCAGCATGTCTGTATATGGTCGCTGTACTCGAATTAATCCATAGTTCGGGAGGATGATTACAAGCCAGGACGGCTTCCCCGAGAATATGCGTTGTCCGGGTTCTGGATTCCAGAATGGCTTTGCGATTCTCATCCGTATAACGGCAGTTCACCGATTTACCTGCCAGGTTAATCAACATTTCTGCTTCTTCCAGTGCCCCTATAATTCCTGCACGATCCTCCCAGGCAATATGACCGGGCTGACGCGAGATAATTAACACCTCGTACCCCAGCTTTCTGAATCTTTGGGCAAAATCCTGTCCGACAAATCCCGTTCCACCAGCTAATACAACCTTCTTCACGGTATCCCCTCATTTCCCATACTGGGTAAAGAACTCGCAAGATATAGATTGGAATGTTTCTATGCATGCAAAATGCAGATATTAGATTAACACCGCCGGTGACCCGTTGGTTTGATTTATTTCGCACCCAGAGCTACGTACAAGCGATCCCGCTCTTCGATAGCCCATGCGTTTGCAGGGTTTTGTTCCAGTTGATATCGGAGTTCATCATAAAAATCATGGATCATGAATCCGTCCGGCAAGTTCCCAAGCATCGCTGTGAAGTTGTACTCTGGCAGTGTTCTCTTTCCTTCGCTGATCTGCTTCAGCCAGTCCATCCACTTTGCAAGAGTAAGCACTTCCTCCTGCCATAACTCAGCCTGTAACCCAAGCGCATCCTGAAGTTGCTCGTACGCCAATGGATCGGCGAAGACCCGGCAGGCCTGAACAGCTAGTTCGTACAACTCGGTCACTGCACGGAGTACCACATGCTCAAGTTGGACCTCCAAGCCTCCCATGTAATCCTGAACCTGGATGCCCTGTCCATCATCATATAATAGCGGTGCCTGCGCCAACAGGCGTACAATCTCTTCCATCGCTTGCATTGAAACTCGCTTCTGCTCATAGAGAGCAGGTAATTGATATGCTGTAATGATCATTCACTCCTACATCGTTCTTCTATTAATGACCTATATTATAACATGGTTTGGCAATCATCTATCAGGATAACTTGACTATCCACTACAAGTTGTAGTAGTTTATACGTACTACGTAGTGTAGTAATATGATCGTTATGGACGCATAACGATGTTAAGGAGTGTTCACTGTGAACCAGATTCAAAAATTATCCGAAACAGAAATGGAGTTAATGGTTGTTATATGGTCATGCGCCCCACCGGTCACCTCCACAGAACTATTAGACATATTTGCTGAGAAGGGGAAAGCGTGGAAAGCGCAGACCATGTCTACCTTTCTGTCACGGTTGGTGGATAAAGGCGCTCTTACCGTTACGAGACGTGGACGGACCAATGATTATGAGCCTCTTCTAAAGCCCGAAGATTACAAACTACAGGAAACGCAGCACGTTCTTGATGGACTGTATCAAGGTTCAGTTAAAAATTTGGTTTCGGCCATGTATGACGGTGACAAGCTTTCAGACAATGACATTTCAGAACTGAAAAAATGGCTTTCGGAAAAGTAGGTGCAGATTATGAATATCTTTTTTGAGATTCTGTGCAGCCTGACCGTGGCGGGAAGTATCGTTTCTGTTTGTATTTTGGCACTACGACTTATACCCGTATCTGTTTTTCCGACCAAGTGGCTCTACAGACTCGGTAAACTGGCTATCTTGTTTTATCTGTTCCCGGTATCTCTTGGAATTTCATGGCTTTTGGATATTGCATTCCAAACGACATCAACTATACCGGGTACGGAGAATGCAGCAGCTTCGGGTGTACTTGCAGGAACGTTTATCCCGGAACAAACCATTTCGGTAACCACAGCCTGGTTCTTGTTATGCGTCTGGGGCATTGGAGTCATTGGTTTTTCTGCATGGCAGGTGTACTGTTATCGGAGATTTCTGAATGAATTATCTCGTACACGTACCCCAGTCCTCTGTCATAGTGAAGCAGCTGTACAGCTACCATTAATCAAAGAGGCTTTGGGTCTCAAACGTAATATCACGCTTGCTCACAGCACGCTAGTACGAAGCCCTATACTGGTTGGCTTGTTTAAACCAACGATATATCTGCCACCCGAAAATACGGTGAAAATGGACATCAGCATGGTAATTCATCATGAGTTGGTACATCTAAAACATAAAGATCTGTGGGTCAAAGCTTTGACCTTGGGGGTTAGTGCCCTGCACTGGTTCAATCCCCTGATTCATATCATTCGCCGGGACATTCATACCTGGAGCGAGTTGGCTTGTGATGAAGATGTGGTGAAAGAGATGTCCCACGAAGAACGAAGACGATATGGTGAGACAATTTTAAATGTGATGGCGGGAACCAAGAAAATGCCTGCTCAATTTTGTTCGTCCCTATCGGGTGAAGGCAAACAATTAAAAAGGAGATTGATGATTATGTTTAATGTAAAGAAACTGAAAAAGAAACATTGGATGTTAAGTATGGGAGCCCTCCTGCTTATTACAGGTGTAAGTACGTCCACCGCCGTATGGGCATCAAACCACACAGTTAAAGTGGAGGCTGAGGCTTCTGAAGCTGTGACTGTTCCTTCTACGGGTGGATCTTCTGAAATCGCAGCTTCTCCCAACAAGGTTGGAATTTCCGAAGCTGTAACTGCTCCTTCTACTTCCGAAACTCCTGAGATCGTGGCTCTCCCTGAGGATGAAGTTTCCGAAGCTGTGCCAGTTCCGTCTGTTACTGTACCTTCTACTACTGTACCTTCTACTACTGTTCCATCTACTACTGAACCTTCTGAGGCTAAAGTTGTAGAATCAGCCACTGTTCCTTTTACCGGTGAATCTCCTGAAATGGTAGCTCTTCCTGGGGATAAGGTTTCAGTAACTGTACCTGCTCCTTCAGAAAAATAACCTATCGTTAAAGAGCAATAGCCATCCTTATATGGAAACAGGACGAAGCATAGATCATAGATCTCCGCTTCGTCCTGTTTCCGTTTCTCTGTCATGTGCATTAGATAAATGTTTTGATCGTAGCAAAATATTCACGGATCATATTGACGGGTTTCAGATAACCCGGTGACGGAGCCGATATGCCGTATTCTGCTGCATAACCGTTCTTGGCAGCGATGTATTTGGAACGGAACATATGATAGTCACTGGTGACAATCATGATCTCAGGGTGCTCTAACCCGGATTCAAGAATGATTTTTTTGGAAAAGGCCAAATTCTCCTGTGTACTTGTGGAGCGATCTTCCATAATCACTTGGGCAGGGTTAATCCCCTGTTCAATCAGATAGTTTTTCATGGCGAGCGCTTCGGGAATCGATTCCCCAGGTCCCTGCCCACCCGATACAATGACGGGTGTCTGAGGGTGACTGCGAATGTAGTCCAGACTGGCATCTAACCTTTGTTTCAGGGTCAATGACAATTCCGTTCCACGGATGCCGGAACCCAGAATAATGACATAGTCCGCTTCTTCCGGATCATTCGCACCAAGCTGTGTGAATACAAGTGCTTCAATAATGACAAAAGATACGGCAGCAACGCCAAATCCGGTAAGAATAATCCGTTTCAGAATAACATGCTTCTGATAGTCAATCCGTCTTAGTACGATAAAAACAACCGTGATCATTCCGAAAAACATGACTGGGAATCTTTGGCCCCAAAAGGCCAGAAATGCCACAAAACATGCCAACAGGACAAGATCAATGATCAGTCCATTTTTGTGTAAGAACTTTTTTATCAAATCCGTAGACACTCCTTCTTGTACCCGTTATTCCGCAAATCACTTATTATTCAATAATTACGAATATATCCTGCACCTATGTAACTTTGAGGCAAATGGAGACTACGAACTCTCCGCAGGTCATGCATTAATTGCTCGTGTTTGATGATCGTCTGAATGAATGGGTTCTCATATAACATATCTGCCTCCTGCGGTTTACCTCGTTGTCCTCTTATTGCTGTTAACCTTCGTTCCAATATATCATGTTTACCTGGCTGCAATAAAATGAACAACGCTTGAACATCCTCTGTACAACTTCGAACTCTAATTAATCACAACCGAATAACCCATAAACAGCTTCGGTTATCCGAATGTTTATGGGCGACAATGATCGAGTTTGAAACGGTTAAAATTTATTTAATCGGTATCCAGATTTGTGGCGGTTGATGGGGGCCCGGGTATACTTCCAGCTCCGGCATATATGCGTGCTCATAAGGGTTGGATGGAAACCATTCCGAAATAATCCGTTTCCACAGAAGCTGCATACTCTCCGGCATCGGGCCTTCTACTTCAAATACACTCCATTTGGAAGCAGGCATGGTGAAGCTTGATAATCCTTCCGGTACTTCACCATCGTAAGCCGTAGCAATCCAGTATTGCATCTGTTTCTCCTGAATTTCGCTCTGATCCACAACGACGCCAAGTAACCCTGGAATATTCCCATTGTTCAGTTCAAACAAACGATCCTCTGTACCGCTTGCCCACGCTTCCTGCCACATCTTCCCGATACCTTGCAGATGTTCTCCATCTGCATATGAGAAAGTTTGCTCTACTCCGACCAACGTAAATTCAGGATGTTCAACAATTTTATATTTCATCGGCTCTGCTCCTTTTAGACTCACTTGAATCACCAGACGATTATACGATTGGACAGCGTTACTATTCTTACGAGCCTCACTGGGTGCGATCCCATGTTGTCTACGAAATGCTTTGGAGAAAGATTCCGGTGTGTCGTAACCGTATTTAAATGCCAGATCAATGATTTTGTGATCACTTTGAAGCAGCTCATGTGCCGCCAGTGTCAATCGTCTTCGTCTTATGTATTCGCCTACAGTAACATCTGTTAATAAGGCAAAGGTACGCTGAAAATGAAAAGGAGAGATATGGGCCTGCGCTGCAATCTGCTCCATCGTCATATTTTCGAGTAAGTGGTCTTCCATATATTGAATAGCGACCTGTAATGCGTTGATCCAGTTCATGTAATAATCACTCCTTGATGTCTAATATAACGGATAAACCACCCAAAAACCTGTCATGTTGTGCTCTCATATGTCCGGTTAATGTGCAACGACGTTGTTCATATAACGCCCTGCCCAGGCTTTGAACTAACCAAAGACAAGAGGAGTCACAACATTTGACAATGTAAAAGATATATTATAGCCTACAAGTATAATGATCGTTCTATCTTATTTTGAAGGGAGAGTATCACTGATCATGAGCAGCAAAAAGGAAATGCTTTTGAACGTGGCTGAAGAATTATTCTACCTCCACGGCTTCCATTCCATCGGCTTGAAGCGGATTATCACGGATGCCGGGATTGCCATCATGACGTTATATAATCATTTTGAGTCCAAGGATGATCTCATTGTCCAGGTACTCTTACGACGCGAACAGCGTTATTTAGAACAGCTCAGGCAATATGCAGACAATAAAGCACAACCTATGTTCCTCAATCTGGCTGAAGGACATGCAACCTGGTTGAAAGAACACGAATCAAGAGGGTGCTTATTTTTACGCG
This sequence comes from Paenibacillus sp. FSL H8-0283, assembly GCF_045040675.1. Lineage (NCBI taxonomy): Bacteria > Bacillati > Bacillota > Bacilli > Caryophanales > Paenibacillaceae > Paenibacillus > Paenibacillus sp. FSL H8-0283. The sequence goes on along the minus strand of NZ_CP150295.1, from coordinate 1,923,458 downwards.
CCAAAGAAGAATTCGGAGGTCATGCAGATCATATCATCGTACAGACAGTGAATGCGCACAAAAGACATATGAGAACGTTAATCCAAACATTGGCGCCTTCTGCAAGTGATCGAGATCTATTGCGATTCTCCCTGCTACTGGAGGGTTCCACGGCACTTGCTGAGACAGAAAATGTAAATGACGTCTGCCTTGAACTGATCCATATGACGCAGAACAGTTTCAAATAAAGCTATTCCGGGTGAGTTAATATTTCAACTCACTTTTTTATTTAATGAGAAATATAATGATCGTTCTATCTAAAAGGCGGTGGATTTAATGAAAAAAATTATCTTTCCAGGCATTGCACTTATCGCTGTATGTTATGCATTCGGGCGATTCAGTTATGGATTGTTTATGCCGGAAATTTCGGAAGCCTTACAATTAAATGATGCAGCCTCTGGCGCGATTAACTCAGGAACGTATATTGCCTACTGTCTGTCCCTTCTAACTGCACCACTGTTGATTAATCGCAAGGGACATCATTATGTCATTCAATTGGCAGGGATCAGCGCAGTGCTCGGATTAACCGGCATTGCCCTGGCTCAGAATGCATGGGTTCTTACATTTAGTATATTTCTAGCAGGTTTGAGTACAGGCTGGGCCTCTCCAGCCCTCGGTAACACGGTTAATGCCGAGCTTGCTCCCGAGCTACAAGCAAGAGGCAACAGCTGGATTAACACAGGGACCAGCTTCGGAATTGTAATATCAGGTCCACTCTACTGGCTGTTCACGGATTACTGGCGTCTAACCTACATCCTGTTTGCTGTAATCGGTGTTGTGGTTCTTTTGTGGAACAGACGTGTTATTCCGGCAACCAAGACACTGCCTTGTACCAAGTCTCTCTGGACATGTATGAAACCTACCAGACCAGGGTCTGCTCTGCTCATGGCTTGTCTGTTGACAGGTTTCAGTTCTGCAATCTACTGGACCTTTGCCCGGAACTTCCTCACAGACGAGAAAGGGGCCTCCGATTCGGAAGCCGTGTTGTTCTGGATTGTGATGGGGGTTATGGGGATACTCGGTGGATGCGCTGGTCGCATTATTGAACGGTTCGAGATTGGGTGGTCCTACCGAATAGGCATACTTTTATTGGCTATTTCGCTCGGGGTTATCCTTCTGCCTTCAATGACTGCCAGTCTCATCTCTGCGATCATATTTGGCAGCACGTATATTTTCCTGACCAGTGTATTTATCGTTTGGGCGACGAGACTATTCAGTCCAAATGTGTCCATCGGAATTAGCCTTGCCTTTCTCGCGCTGGGTGTTGGGCAATTCCTTGGATCATCTATGGCAGGTTATACGATCGAAGTGTTTTCCAATACAACGGCATTTCTGGCCTTTGCTATACTCGGTCTGTTCGGAATGTTAATTCGGGTGAAATAAATGACAGAACAACCTTCTGATCGCTGTCATTTTACCCGGCGAACACTTCCGGTCACTCCATGTTGAAGCTGTACGTCTGTAAAAGTAACCGTGGTCCCTTGCCCAATCGGGGATTGGGCCACAATGCCAACTTTGATCTCTTCCGGGCAGTCGAGTCCGAAATAACGAACGAGCTTCCACTTCTCTCCATCTTGAGAATAATGGAAAGCAAAGCTGTTGCCTGCCCGGGCTACACGTAAATAAGGCTTGTTGACGTCTACAGGTGCTGATACACAATCATCCGAGTTACCACGAGTAACAACACTAAGAATAGACGGCTGTTCCTCAAAATACTCAAAGCAGACTTTAGCCCAATTCGTATCGTCCACCCTCACCATCAGGCAGCCGGAGTCATACTGTTCTTTCATATCCACCTGTACTTGAGTCGTGATGCTGAAATCTCCCTTGACTATCGTATGTAAAAATGGAGCTGAAGCTTTCACCGGCTCACCTCCCGGATCAATGAAAAAGTCACTGATTGGTGAAACGGTTATCGTTACTTTGCCGTCTTCAATGGACCAATCTGTTGGCTCGTTCAGCCATCCCAGGTTGGCAGATAATGTTTGACCTGAACAATGTTCGAATAGATTCGTCATGTGGCACACCCTTTGTGTTGGAGTATAAGTTTTCTAATTTCTCTATTTGTATTCGATATGTATCATGGTTAATCCTGTATGTTTTACTCAAATATCCCACCCTCGATATCGTACACTGATATCTCCGCATGATCACTTCTTGCGATCGATAATAAAATCAAAAATCTTCATAACGAGCTCAGTCACGTGTGGAAGGTTGGATAATACGTTCGTCCCAGACTTGTACCTCAATATATCGTTCCGGCCCCTTATCACCTTTACGGTTCCATTCCTGAGGCCAACCATAGAACTGAATAACTTCCATGATTTCATCCTTGGTATAGATCTGCTTACGATAAGGTTTAGCATCGTCAAACCTCATTGTTGGAAACAAGTCCCCGTAGGTAAAACTCACAACTTCAACTGGAAGGTCACCCCATGGAATGATTACATGATCGGGTTCTGAATACCAGGACAACAGCCACTCGCATGCACCGAGCGTCATATAATGGGGATATGATTGTACCGGCTTCCCACCTTTGGCAACAAACTGCTCATAAGCCCTTTGTTCAAGTGTTCTGCGAATTGTCATGTAATCTGCGGGTCGCCGACTTGCAAAGTTCCGTCCCTGAAGACGAATCTTCTGGGTGACTGTTTCTGCTTCATCCGCAGACAGGCTGGAGAGATTTCTGAAAGGACCAAGACTTTGTTCAAAATAATGATAGGCATTCCAGTCGTTCATACATTCTCCTCCTTTGCACAGGATAGAATTGGACTTTCGAAATCAGTTGATAGAAACCATCACTCTTTATTATTAATAAGGTAATTTTATCCAAAATATGATAAACTGGACATACGAGATTACTTCAATAATTTGAATCACAACAGGAGGTCATCCTATGTTTGGTGTTAACGTGAAAAAAGTAGAAGATCAACTGGTCATCCGGTGGCAGTTTTCCAAAATTGAAATTCCCATCGCACATATCACATCGGTCACCCTGGATGATACGTACGGTGGCAGCGAACCATCCGCCATTCGGATCGGTCCAGTTAATGGCACAAGCGAAAGGATTCTGATCCGCACGGTTAATCAATCGTACATTTTATTCACTTCCAGCGTGACTTTACATACCAATATCCAAGCTATGTTGCACCCGTCAAACTAGATGGTTGTTCACCTTCTAATGTTTCAGGGGTGATGGGTTCCATTAACAAATGTGCGCTACCAACAAATGAAGCGTTAGTATTCGCATGAATTCTTACAGCGAATACTAACGCTTCTCTGATTCCAATTCAAGTTGGAAGTGGGGTTCTTATAGCCAACTCCACTTCGGTAACTGATCGAGCGTAATGACCTCTTTGCTATGGTACAATTCCTTCAAAAACGTTAGTTCATTATGCGTCCCGTCTCTCAGGAATCCACCTGTCCAGGTACAGAACCAACTCCAGTGTACATCCTGTTCCTTCATCTGCTTAGGGTCAGGGATGGAACCGTTCTCGGCCAGTGCGATGATTTTGCCGTTCTGTACAAGCTCTCGCAGGTTGGTGTAACGTGCAGCCAGCGGGCTGTGGTCTCCTGCTTCAGGGTACACATCCACACTGACAATATCCACGATATCATCACCCGGGTACCATTCCGGTTTTTCCGAGTTCCAGACCCAGATAAGGTTGTGCAGCTGATGTTCTTGAACCAATCGATCATACAACAAACGATATAACTGTTTGGCAGGTTCGGGGCCTTTCGCTCCCCACCAGAACCACCCACCTTCTGCTTCATGAAGTGGTCGGAATAATACAGGCACACCAGCATCCTTCAACTCTTGCAAGTGAAATGCAATCGCATCGATATCCCGGATCAATAACTGAAATGCTTCCGATTCAGTATCAGCTATCGCGGAGGCAAGATCATAGGTTGTCGCGTCCGTATAGAACCCCCGCCACCACTCTTTACCCGGTTCATCGATCAGATCCGTCGGTGCGTTCCAGTGCCAGCATAATGTCACGATCCCGCCTTGTTTATGCCAGTCTATCGCATCCCGAATCTCTTGGGAGACCGCACCGCGCTCTGTTCTTGATGGCGAATATTCCATGAGATCAAAGCCAATCACAGCTGGTTTCCGGCCTGTATTTTCATTAATCCAGTTTAGATTGCTATAATCCTGCTGGCCTGACAACATCCCTTTTTGATAACGCTCTACCAGGAACGCCATCAGTTCTTTTGCTTCGGGAGTCGTTGCTTTATTCACCGGAACTCTGCTGATCTCACGCACTGTCATCTCTACACCTCCAATTGGATTTAACATGTTAACCCACTACACCAGAACGTTCAATACTCTCCACGAAATAACGTTGCACAAACAGATACAAAATAATCAGGGGTGCAATAGCCAGCAAAATGCCTGTATCCACAATCATCGCCACATAGTTTGGATCGGCCTTGATGCCCGAGTTCGAGCCAAAGCCCATCAGCTGCGGAATCAACTGGTTCGCCTGAGCAGGTAAGGAAGCCACTTTCAGCGAGATCAGTGGACTTTCACTCATGAATAATGCCGAATAGAAGGTATCGTTATACTGCCATACAAACGAGAACAAAATGACCGTAATCAGCGGCGAGATTGCATTGGGCAGCATGATTCGAGCAAACGTTTTGAATCCACCTGCGCCGTCAATCAATGCAGCCTCCTCGATTTCCTTTGGCATGCCCTTGAAGAACTGACGGAAAATATAGATGAACAGCCCCGCCTTCAGCCCTCCCGCTGTAGCAGCCGTGATCATGGAAGGCCAATACGTATTCAGCAGATTGATACCATTTTTTCCAGAGAACAACTGGATGATGCCCATAAAGTCAAAGCTGCGGAAATGCAGATACATTGGCACCATAAGTGTGCTTGTCGGCACCAGAATCGTTAGAATCACAAGGATGAAGAGTACATTACTACCCGGAAACGAAAACCGGGCGAAGCCATATCCGGCAAGTGCACAGGATATCGCTGTCAGAAGCGTTGTGATGGTAACAAACAATAACGTGTTCGCCAGCAGAGGCAGGTAATCCATCACTTGCGCCGCTAGCCGGATATTATCCAATGTAAAGTGCTGGGGAATCATATAGATCGTTGGATTGTAGATATCCTGTTTATCCTTAAACGCAACTGACACTTTGAGAAATAACGGGTACAAAATAATAAATGAAATGCCGATGACCAGTGCATATCTGAATATGGAATAGAGAAGGTCCGATGTTTTGTTTCGCACCCGATGCATGTGATAATTCTGCTTCGGAACTACCACCATGCGATCTGTCCCTGATGCAGCCATAATCTGAAGCCTCCCTTAATGTTAACCGTCAGTTGTAGTGAACCCGCCGTGACAATACCCAGCCCACTACGATCAATACAAGACCAATCACCAGTGTGTACAGCCAGGACATCGCCGAGCTTAAGCCAAAGTTCTGGGTTTTGAATGCGGTTTGGTAGATGGCCTGTGTGACTGGACTCCCGGCAAATGAATCAATGATCGTATAGATGACATTTGTCAGGATCAACGGACTGACCATGGGAAATGTAATTTTCCAGAATGATTCATAAGCTGTCGCCCCTTCGATCTTCGCAACCTCATACATCGATCCCGGTACCGATTGCAGTGCAGCGAGGAAGATCAAAATCTGAACACCTGAGCTGCTAATAATTTGATAGATCCGCATGATGGCTTCAACGATGTAATCCACATAGGCCATCGGCAATCCCACATCCGCCAGCATCCGCACAATGGATACTACGTTGAACGAAGCACCGCCATCGGCTGATGCATCCACCGCACTTGCATCCCCCATTAGATTGATTAATCCCGCAGACTCAGCTGCTGCGACTGCACTGGAAGCCAGAATAACCGGCAAAAAGAAGATTGCACGTGCCATCGTTCTGCCTCTGAACTTCTGGTTAAGCAGTGTCGCCGTAAACAGACTGAAGAACAAAATCATCGGCACATTCAGTAGCATCGCTCCAACGGAGTCGACCAGAATCCGGTTGAACGTCGCATCAACCAGAAGCGCATCCTTGAAATTTTTAAATCCAACGTATTCCAGAACGTACCCGCCCGGAGCAACGGACAGATTACTCAGACTGAATCGAATCGATTGCAGGAGTGGCGTAGCAAAGAGGAAGATGAAACCGAGTAGCCACGGGGAAATAAATGCAAGTCCAAGCAGCGCTCTCCGTGACTTCAGCGATAATCGAATGGTTCTCATCGGTTCACTCCTCCCACCACATAGTCCGTCCCGCCAACCATTGTTCCATCCACGGTTACTGCATCCGCATTGTAATTCACAAGGATGGATGTACCCCCAGTATAAGTGATCCGGACAACGCCATCCTGAATGCGTTCATGCTTGAGAATCTGCTCATTCGCCAGATTTCCCAGCACTTCATTGGCCTGCTTATACAAGGCAACGGCATCATCCACCCAATATGCATACTCCGTTGCGTATGCCGAATCATAATTCGTCAGCTTCAGCCTGGATGATGGTTCATAGGTCCATTGAAAATACGGAGCTGCCCCAAGCTCCAGACTGCGCAGCAACTGTTTGCGGAGATCCTGATCCCCCGACGTGTTCATTGGAGATGCCGCATAGTTCATGTATCCATGAATGACCATCGCATAAAAAGGAACTTCTTCATCGGTAATATTGAACCGACTCGACCCTGCGGGTGCATTCACAACATGTTGTGCACTTCCCCAAGCGTAGCTATTTGCTGCGGATATCATCAGGTTCGGATAGGACTGTTCCAGCTTGCCCAGCTGCTCCTTCACAATGTTCTTCGCCGTCTCCCGATGAATCACCCGACTATCCCGATAATCTGAAGTCAGGACCTGCCCGAGATCACGAAGGGATAATCCACCAAGGCCCAGTTGATTGAATTTGTCAGCAAACTCACTCACTACATAAGGAAGCTTGGCCGCTGAGAGCAAATAATAGCTGTCCTTACTCTGATCCATGCGATTAAGGGCAGGATTGTATGGATACAGTTCCGCTGTCTCCTTTGTTACAAACCGCGCTGCATCCGAGGAAGGAGCAAAGCGCATATCATCGTGATACATGTGCTGGAAAGCCACATCCGGGAACAGAGCTCCACCCGACTGCTCCAGCTTGGTGGACAACGCCTGCAGTTCGGAACGACTGCCCACTTCACTGTCCAACTTCACCTGGGTTGGCGTATGATGACTGATGCCACCGCCAAACCATCCTTGATACCGCATTTGTACACGTGCAACACCATCCTGCTGTAACTTTGCTGCCATTTCTGTAGCCTGTTCGTACGTGGTCATGGCTAAAGTGGTCCGATAGGGTACACTCAGGAACGAAGCCTTTTTATCCACTGCACCAAGCACATCTACATAAAACGGCAACTCCGTCTGTTCTGGGAGCGGCTTCAGTACATCCTGCTCTATCAACTGCTGCTGATACAGGCGGGCCATACCCGAGTAACTGGCATCTTCTCCATGAAGGAAATGATAACGGATCTGAATATCTCCACGGTAAGGCTCTTCGCTAAGTAGCTGAATCTCCTGCATTTTCTGCGAGGTGTACATTTCCAATTCATCCTCCCCCCGCAGGGAGAAGGTCGCATGCACGTGGTTGTAGCTATTCTGTCTGCCTCCAATATCCGCGGAGATACTGGCAATACCGTCCCCTTTTTCAATGACTGCAAACCAGGCATTCTCCCCGTTCTTCAGACCAAACACAGGCATATACGCGGATTCACTAACCTGAGGACGACTGAGCGAATTATCATTTGGATCTGGGCCATAGACACGCTGTACATACTGCTCTTCTTGGGTTTTTCCGTTGTTCAGATGGATCAGACTGCCGGAACCATCAGGTACGAGCATATAACCCTCACCCTTTGTATCCGCAGCACCAAAGTAAGCGAGCAAGTCAATATTCCGAATGCGGTACTGCCCACTTTCTTCTATTTGGCTCAGAGGCACGGTCACAACAAGCGCCCCCTGCTCAAGTCGATATTCCACAGAAATGACAAAGCTGGGCTTATCTGATACAGCTCCGCCTTCAACTCCATTCTCCTGATTGTCAAAAGCCAGATCGTCCGCCGTGTAACCCGCCGTCTCAAAGGCTCCCAGCATCTTGTTCAGCACAAGCTGCTTCGAGATCTGTCCATCCAGCCGTTCCAGAATATCCGGATTGTTCTTGGTTGGATAATATCGGGCAGATGTGTACCTTGCGACAGTAGCATCTAGCTTGGAAAGCACTTTCTCCTCCAGCCGCTGTTTGCTAATCAACTTCGGCAGCGCATCAATGCCAAGTGATGTATCCCCAAGGGTATAATTCACCCGAATCCCCTTGTCAATCTGGCCCACTGCGAATTGTTTGTTGCTAATACTCGAACTGAAATTCGGAAAGTTCTCCAGTGTACCCATCGAATCCCGGAAAGACACATTCAGCTGGGAGGACAGCACCTCTTTTTCATACGCGGAAGCAAGACCGTCCTCAGCCCGTTCTTTCGGGTTGCTGTACCAGATCTCTCCACTTTTCCCGTCACGTACTGCAATTTCCGTTGTCTCCTCGTTATAGTACAGGGCGAGTCCCTGATCTTCAGCGACCAGTTGCATACCAGGCACACCCTGCGAGGAGTCGCTAAGAAACTGCAACGGGTCCTCCGTGACGGGCATGGCTTTGGTTGTCGTATCCAGATAAGCCGCGGCTTCTACGGCAGGAACTCCCCTGTTGTTTATATACAGCAGCCCGGCTGCAATCATGATTACAGCTGTACCACCAGCCAGCACCGTATATAATCGTTGCCTTTTGTTCACGGATGCCGCCTCCTTTAGGTCCGAAAAATCAACTCGCGGTAAATGTTATAACCGAATTCGTACAACTGTTGCAACATGCTGAAGACCAGCGCGCCAAGGAATACGATAATGCCCATCACAATGAGCGTCAGCACCATCGTAATGATTGTTCTAATCACCGTGTACTGGTGTACCGTCATCATGCCAATGAACAGAAGCAGTACAAACCAGAAGAACGCGATACTATTGAACAGATAATAAAAAGCAGTCTCCTCCTGCACCATAAAACGGCTGATCACGATCATTGGGGCATAGATCAGAATAACCGGAATGAGCGAGTAACCTGTCGCCAGAACGATTTCCTTGAACTTGCCTTCCCCTTCCATCAAAGTTGTTACCGCCCAGTTGGCCATGCACCATAGAAAGAAAGGTACTGCAACCGTGGCGATTTCGATGATGCTATTAATCGTACGAGGATCGATGTAATTAACGAGAAATCCTGCGTACTGCTTTTGCAAAACCATCATAACAATGGTAAGCGCCAATGCTGCAAAAGCAACAAACAGCCGTCCCCGGTTATCCGACTTGAGGTCCCAGAATGCATCAATGGGGTGAAAAATGAGATGCAGCGGAAACTTAATGAAATCCTGCTTCACGATCAACCTGCCTCCTCCGTCTCCATTTAACCGCCACCCGGGTCAGGATCAGAATGACAATCAGCGCGATTACAGCGGTCAGGAATGTACCAAAATGTTCCTTCATCATCTCCCGCCGATGCCTCTTGAACGCGACAGAATAACTCTTGCGGTCCATTCCAAGTTCGAAGTAACCTAGCGCTTCCTCGTTTTTCTTCTCCATTAATAAGGACTTGCCGATACCGATATAAGCGATGTCATAGTTGGCATTCAGCTTAAGCACTTCTCTCCATAAATTCACTGCCTCCGTGTCCTCGCCCCGATAGTGGAGTGCCACCGCCTCATTCACACGGGCACCAAAACGGGTTGGCTCATAGACAACAAGGTTGTTCTTGCCCCGATCCAGAATCAAGTGATGCTCACCCGATTGTTCAATGGCGACAGGTGTTTTGAGCGTCCCCACCTGATTTCCTTTGCCACCGTATATGTAGAGCAGATGACCTTCATCGTCGTACGTGAACACCCGGTTCTGTGTCGCATCCAATACACTGTACATGCCGTCGCCCAGCACTTTCACATCGATCAGTTTGGATGGACCCGGATTGTTGCGGAACCGGATATCGCCTTTGACATCGTAATAACCAAACCGTTTCAGTACATCTTCACCAGACGGGTTAAGCCGCTTAATCGGTTCATTCGAGCCGGGATCAATATTCGTTGCATACACAAATCCTTTGTGGTCGATATCTGCATTGGAGAACTCCGTTGGGACAAACAGGACCATCTGTGCGCGCTGGGCTTTGGTCGATAACATTCGCCAGATATATTCGCCGTAGTCCCGCTCCACTTTGTTCGTACCGACGTATCCGATAAATTTCCCACTCTCGTCAAACTGCATAATCCCTTCGTAGACCCCCTGCGCCACAACGTACACTCGGCCTACATGGTCAACCGTCAGCTTCAAAGGCTGGAACTGGAATTGGGTCGATAGGATATCCGACTCGGGCTTCGTGATGGTTTGAATCAGCGGCCCTTCTCCATCCAGGACAACCACACGACTGTTGCCTGTATCGGCGACGTATATGCGTTCTTGCTCATCCACGAATAATCCGCCCGGAAGGTTAAAGGTCTCCTTGCTGCCATCCATCATGAATCCATCGATGACGCGCAGCAGCTTAAAGTCTGGGTCCAATACAACAATTCGGCTGTTGCCGCTATCCAAAATGTAGATCAACCCGGAGGGTGAAACGTTCACATCACCGGGGTCTTTGAACTCACTAATGCCGAGGTCACGGCCTGATATGGTACGCTCGGGCAGATAGGCATCTGGTGAAGGAACAGCCTCTTTCCAGTAGTTGTAGTTATAACTCTCATACGGCGCCGGGGAGGCCGCCGCAGGCACGGCATTCACCAGCAGCAGAGATACTGCCGCCAAGAGAACAAGCCATCTTTTCACTGTGCGTGCCATATCGTTCCCCCTTAATCCTTCATGCCCGAGCTCGCCATCGTCTCAATGATTCGGCTCTGAGAGAAAATAAATAGCGTGATCGGCACACTCATCAAAATCAGTGCTACCGCAGCACCCGCTCCTGCCCGGGATATTCCGCCCTGAATAATCTGCCCTGCTGCATAATGCAGGGTCTTGAGCTGTTCACTATAGATGTATCCATTGCCATCACTGCCCCATAACATCTGGAACAGCAGTATGATCAATGTCAGCCAAGCTGGTTTCACATTGGGCATGACAATGGACCAGAAGATCCGGTATTCACTGGCACCATCAATCTTGGCCGCTTCCAGCAGCGCATCCGGGATCTGCTCCATGAACTGTTTCATCAGATACAACCCGAGTGAATAGGCAAATGCCGGAATAATGACGGCCCAGTAGGTGTCGATCCATCCGAGCCATGACATGATCATATAGTTCGGAATTGCCGTTACCGCAGGTGTGAACATCAGTGACAGTACGACCACTTGGAACATGAATACTTTGCCCGGAAACTTGTGTTTGGCAAGTGGGTACGCCGCTGCGGAAGCTAGCAGTACATGGCCTACGATACCGATGCCTGTAATAAATACCGTGTTGAATATATAACGTGAGAAAGGCACCCACGAGTCACTAAGCAGATTCAGCAGATCTGTAAAGTTGCTGAACGTCGGATTTTTGACAAACAGCGTTGGTGGAAAGGTGAAAATCTCATCCAATGGTTTGAAAGCATTGTTGATCGCATAGATCAACGGTAGCACCATGAAGGCACCAAATACGAGCAGAAGGGCAAACAGGGAGAGGCTTCCCGATAGCGAGCGATTCACCCGCTTTTTGCCTGTCGCAATTGCAGCCATAGCTATTCTCCCACCCTTCGAAGCAGTTTCTGGACCAGCAAGTTGGTGCCCACCATAATCATGAACAGCACGGTGGCAATTGCTGATGCATACCCCATCTCAAACCGCGTAGTACCAAAGTCGATCAAGTGGGTCACCACAGTCTCTGCTGCATAGTTCACACTTGGGAACCCGGCCAGCGCGATCGACACATCAGCCACGGCAAACGAGGTTGTCAGCTGAATGACTGCGCCGAACATCAACTGTGGACGCATCGAAGGCAGGGTAATGTACCATAGTTCCTGCCAGCGATTCTTGATCCCATCCACCGCTCCCGCTTCGTACAATGTCCGGTCCACCGTCTGCAAACCAGCGATAAACGCCAGAAATCCGGTTCCGAGACTCAGCCATAGCTGCACGAGAATGAGAATAGGCATAATGTAGGCTTCCGTCTTCAGCCACTGGATTGGCTCCAGCAGAAAACCCCATTTGATCAACAGCCCATTGGCAATACCATAACGATCTCCCGAGAAGATCATCAGCCAGATAAAATACACATTGCCCGAAATGGAAGGCGCGTAGAAGATCAGCGTCATGAACGCTCTCCATTTCGGTGTTAACTCATTAATGATCCACGCGAAGACAAAGCAAGCAATATAACTGATCGGTCCGGTAATGATGGCGAACAACAACGTATTCTTGATTGCAATCAGGAATACATCATCCTCCAGAAACAGGCGAGTATAGTTCTGCCAGCCAATAAAACGCGGGAATTCCAGCATGTTAAAGTAGGTGAAGCTGAGTATGATCGAGATGACAACCGGAATCACGGTAAACATGAGGAACAGGAGCATATAAGGTGCAAGCAGAACATAGGAATGTTTGCTGGCCTTCATTTCCTGGAGCTTCCAGCTCCACCACGATTTCATGCCCATCCTTGACGCTTTCTCAGGAGGACTGTTTTGTCCGTCTCGGAGTGATATTTGTGGCACGATTAACCCTCCCTCTGCTTACGGAAGACCAAATTCATTACGTTTGACTCGAATCTCGTCCTGAATATATTGGGTATAATCCATGATGGATTCCCTGGCTTCCACTTGGCCAACAACGGTTTTGTAAAATGCATTGAACAGATGGCGGCCTGTAAAATAACCACCGGGTACTTCAGGAATGCCCTTCACCGTTTCGAATTGTGCCTTGAGATTGGCGTAATCCTCCGCAGGCCACGGCAGGGAATCCAGCGCCTTGATGTTGGCCGTTGGATACCGGGCAGCGGCACCCATCAGCCCTTCCATCTCCCGCCCGAATTCAGCTTGAATCGGTGTACTGGTCCACCACTTCATGAACTCCCACGCCGCATCCTGATCCTTGGCACCCTCCAGCATCATGACTGCGCTGCCTCCACCCGGTACGTCCCGATTCAAGGTTCCATCCGCCTGAACAGTTCCCGGGACAGGAACGAATCCCCATAGTCCGCGAATCTCCGGTGCAAAAACGGACAACTGGTTGTACATCGTGTAATCCGTTAGTCCAATAGGCATCTGTCCTGTACGGAAACGGTTGGCAAAATCATATTCCCGCTCCAGCTTGTAATCGGTATAGAACTCCGTCCACTGCTTGAACGTCTCAATTCCGATCCTTGAATCCAGATCCGATTCCTTGTCATCGTTCCGATAGAAAGCACCGCCGTTCTGAAGCAGCATTGTGGCATACTGCGAGTTCGGCGGAATATTGACACCTTGCATATTCGCCTGGGTCACAATCGGCATACCAAATTCCATATGATTTTTGCTCAGAATCGCGAGCAGAGCTTCAACATCCTCCCAGTTTTGAGGCACTTCAAGTCCGAGTTCTTCGAGCACGTCTTTACGATAAAATAGCATGTTAAAGGTCTGCGTTTCCGGCAGGGCATATACACCTGAATCATAGGCATATGGCACGATTGCACTTTCCCTGAACTCCTGTTCCACGGTGCTATAATCACTGAATTGCGTCAGATCTACAGCCGAGTTCCGCATCGCAAAGTTCACCGGCAGATCATTGCCGATCTGCATCGCTACATCCGGTCCTTCACCGGACAAAGTCGCTGGTAGCAAGGTTCCCATATTCACCAGCTTCAGATTGACATTGATACCACTGTCTGGTGTGAAGGTCTTGTCAATCATCGCTTTCATCGTATTCGCCTGATCACGTCCGCTACCAATCCAGACGGTTACCGTACGCTGATCTTCAGATGTAGCTACATTACCAATCTGGTTATAATCAATGAAGAACGAATGATAGAATATCTTCGCTTCATGACCAAGCTTGGCAAGTGGCCCCATACCTGTTCCAGGAATATCGCGGTCAATCGAAGTGACGTACAGTGCATCGATTTCAAGGGGCTGCTCTCGTGCCTGCTGCACCCATGTGCCGAGACCGCCTGTATTGGTTTTATAAGCCGCAAGCCGTCTTGGAATGGTATCTGGCTTGTCAATCATCTCGTCCAGTTGCAGCGCCATCGTCTTAATCAGTGCTTCCTGATCGCTGGACTGTCCTGACAGAAGACGAAGCTGTGCGGCCACGTCCTTGAGACGTTTACTTTCTCCGCTGAATACTTCCAGCAGGTTCGGAATCTGTTTTTCCACCCGGTAATCACGGAATTCATCAGGCTTGGTGCCTGTAATCATCAGAATACGTCGGTACATGGAGTTCAAGTTGTACAGACTGTCCTCCACATTGCGGATAAGCGGTGCGAAGTCCCCGAGGCTGTTCTCCAGCCGCAGCACATGTTTTCCTTTTTCCATGTGAAACTTGTATGCTTCCTTGCCGCCCATCACGTCAATACGATAGTCACTTTCATAACGGAAAGGTGCTTTCGCCATCTCTGCAAACGGAACTTCACCATCGATGGTCAGTTTGCGTGTAGAATAGATGCCTTTGACAAAATTCTGCTGTGCGGTAAAACCGATATGATAAAGTCCACTCTCAGGCACATCCACTTCCCATTCAATCCATTGTCCTGGCAGACGCCAGTTAAAGCCGCCAATCGTATTGATGCGTACTTGGGAAGCGCTGTAAGGAGATACAGCAGAACTTGACCTCTCGCTGGTCGGGTATAACGTAGGTGAAGATTTGGCAATCGCGACTTCTCCTTCAATGCGAATAAGTACATCCTTCGGCTGCCCGGAGGAATCCGACTGTTTTGCACCTGCAGTTTCCCCGTAAGGAACAGCTGTCTTCTCATTGAAAAGGCGAATGGACCGGATCACCATGGGTTCACGCGATGATTTTAGCGTTAGCGTGTGTTCCCCTTTTTCCAAATAAAACTTGAATGGAGTCTGTTCGTACCCGTCGGAGTCCTGAAACGTTTCTTCCAGCCAGCGTGGTTGCTCCACTTGTCTCGGGCGAAGGTCATTGCCTTGGTTATCCTGTTCAACGACATCTTTCTCATTCGCCCATACCCGGTCAAACTGCAAATAGGCGGCTTCCGCAAAAGGAAGTTCACCATCAATGTACAATGCACGCTCAATGGCCGAACTCTTGCCTTCTACGGGAAAATAGATTGCGGACAGGTTATACAGCCCGGTCTCCGGCACATTAATCGTCCAATCGACTTGTCCGGTCTCTCCGGTATGGAGAGATACACCATCCATTCCTTCATAATTAGTCAGTTTGCGGACGTCTTCACCTTCGGCTTTTATGTAATCTCCTGCTTCAATGGTGATGTCCACATTCGGCTGTGTAGCCTGATCCGTTCCGGATCGATACTGTTCGTATCCCTTTTTCTGCCGGGTCTGCTGCAAGACTGCATCCACTTCAATGGCAGGCAGACTGCCAGGTGGAATGTTTGCACTCTTTCCATCAGCGCCGGAAGTTACATATAGAATGATGCAGGCTGCCGCCACGATGAATACTGTGGACAATATCCATGTCTTACGTTGTAGAATTCCAGCCATCCTACGAGTCCTCCTCATCAAGGCTGATGCCAGCAATGCCGATTTGGTGGTTCAGGAAAAGGGGCTCCGTGCAACATTGCCGACACGAGCCCCCCTGCCTGAATCGTTTGCTGGTGATAAGTGTTGTTATTGTTTGCCGAGTTTATCAATTGCAGCTTGTGCCTGTGCTTTGTATTTCTCGGCTGTTGCTGTCACGGAAGCATTGTTTTTGATGATATCGTTCACATAATCCCCGAAAGGGTATCCTGTGTAGGCATCATCCAGCAAGATGCGGCCGGTTCCAGCGATGTGCTCGCGAATGATCGCAATATCCTTCTCGTCGGTATAACGACTCTCCAGATAATCTTGACCTGGATACTCTTCAATCTGCGGGATGTCGAAGGTCTCTTCATAGATTTGGTAGACAATCTTTGGATCTTCCACACCTTTTGGAATGAATTTTGCCGATGCCGCGTTGTTTGCATACGTTACCTCTTTGCTACCCTGTGGCCCGTTCGGAATCGGCACAACACCAACAGCAAAGGTGAGATCGCCCAACTGCCATTCAGCAGCGGTGAACAGAGCTACATCTCCATCTTTGAACGTATTGCTTTCCTCCCAATTGGTTTTGTCGCCGGTTTTGACCTTCACGACATTTTCCACGTTATACAGGCGTTTGACGAATTCGGCAGCTTCAATCGTTTTCGGATCGGACAATCCTTCTTTGCTATTGGTATCATCCACGATCGTTCCACCATTGGCTGCGGTAAAATGACGAACGACATCAAGCGCCCAGCCAGAAAATCCGTATACGTCAGTTTTGCCGTCGTTATTGGTATCTTTGGTTGCCTGTTTGGCAAGTTCCATGAATTTGTCCCAATCCCATTTGCCTTGGTTATACAGTTCTTGAGGATCAGGCAAAGATAATTTTTTGAACAAGTCACGGTTATAGTGAAGTCCCAGACCAATGCTGGTTGGAGATTCGAAGGCATATTCGTTGCCTGCAATGGCAGGAAATTTTGCAATCAGGTTAGCCTCTTGGTTGATGTTATTCTCAGGTGTAGTGAATTCGGAGATGGGCAATAATTGCCCTTTGAGGATGGCGGGTAGTGCGGATTTGTACTCCATCTGAACGATGTCGGCGAACGGTTCGCCAGCCAGTGCAGACGTTGTGAATTTGTTCATGTATTCTTCAAAAGGTACGTTAACAAACTCCAGTTTTACGTTGTATTTCTTCTCAACCTCTGCAATTTTATCAAGTCTGGCCTTATCGGAGGCCGTCTCTCCCGCCGGTTTCAAGTCCCACCAGGCCGCGACCTTGATGACACGTCCACCCAGATCAGGAACATTAACCACAGCTTCTTCCGCTCCGCCCTCTTTCTCTGTCTCAGCGACTTCGGTGCTGTTACCTGAGTTCGTTGTTCCCTCTGCTTCGGTCCCCGTCTGCGCTGTCCCCCCACCACTGCAAGCGGATACAAAAAGCATCACGGCCAATAACATCAGAGGCAGAACATTCCATCTTCTCATCATGATTTTAACAACCTCCCCGAATGTGTATACCAATCATGGTTCACCCTAAATCGTTAACCCCATTCATCAACCAATCGAAAATAAAAAACCACCACCATTTGTTATTTCTTTGTTTGCTTTAGACAAACAAAATTTAACACAGCAAAATGTAAGCGTCAACATTTTTGTTGTTAACATTTTCTTATTTCTCTGATAAAATGTTGATTAAGCTGTAATATTCCTGTATCACAGCTTATTCAAAATCCTGGACTCTGAGTACAAACATATTAAACCTTAATTCTAACTTTGTTTATTTTGTTATTTTTATAAAATAACAAAATAATAATTAAGCAGACAAATTTCGTCATACTATCTGAAAATATGCTTACCGTCACGTTGAACGTTCATCCTAAAATACTGTGCATCACTAACATTTTGAATTCTCTGTCCGTTATTAGATTAAGAGAAATACATCATGTTATACTAGGGCGTGTCTTAAATCTCACTTAAGGGCATCTTTCACCGCCTTTTCGCCCCCTGCTGCGTCACTTTCTCTTGACGTACCCCGGTACGCCTGCGAAAAAGTTCCTGGCCTGGAACGAAAATTCGGCAAAATCTGCTCCTTTCGGAGTTATAAGATACGCCCCGGGATCAGTTGGATATCGCTCCAAATAAGGAATACGGCAGAACTACGAGTGTAAGGATGGTATGATGAAGACAAAGGTAACAATTCAGGAGATTGCACATTTTACGGGTTTGTCGAAATTCGCGGTGTCACGAGCTTTGTCTGGAAAATCGGGAGTTAGCGATCAAACGAGGGATGTCATTCTCAAGGCCGCTGGCAAACTTGGATATTTCAAAGATAACAGCATGTTGTCTGGTGAACTGTATAACAGCCATGAACTTCAGGAACCAAAGAACACACGTTCAAGCGGAACGATCTTGATTTTGTTCCCCAATGTTCGGTACCAAAATCAAGACTCCGTATACTGGGGCCCCGTCTTTAACGGGATCTCTTCCAAGCTGAACCAAAAAGGGATTAATATTCTGACCTTAACGGAACCCTCAGCAGACCAGCTATTTACCCTACTCAACCCGGATGCCATTCGAGGGATCATTACCGTTGGCTCTATCTCGACCCCGATTCTGCTTGAAATCAAGCGTCTCAGTATTCCGGTTGTGATGGTGGATCATCTGGACCCTGTTTTTCACAGTGACAGCATATTCACCGATAACTTCGCATCCATGCGAGAGATCATGCTCTATTTGCTCCGTAAGGGTTTCAAAACATTCCAGTTCGTTGGCAATATCGGGGATGCTCATAGCTTCTATGAACGCTGGATTGCGTATACTTCTGTGCTTATGGGTCATGGGATGGAAATACATCAGATTCCCGAGCTGAGTAATCAGGCATTGGATGAGTTCCGCCAGACGTTCACTTCGGTGATCAGTGAGGATAACCTGCCTGAAGTGTTTGTATGTGCGAATGATTTCTATGGGCTATACACCATAGAAGCCCTTGAGAGTATGGGTATTCGTGTACCCGATCAGTGTGTTGTCACGGGATTTGATAATCTATACGACAATATCCCATTACTTGCCACAGTTAATGTGAACAAGGAGTTACTCGGTGCGCGTGCAGTGGATCAGATGTTATGGCGCATTGCGAATCCAGAGAGCAATGTCGAGAAAAAGTTGATTCTTGCTGATGTCATTATTCGTGAACAGTTTGGCAGACATAGTGGGTAATATGGCAGAATATCAAATACCCCTTTAACCGTATTTGTGCGGCTAAAGGGGTATTTGCATTGTTGTATGTTGTGTCATTTTTATTGTTTATTTACAATAGGCCGTCACATCATCCCGTTCTACGTATCTGTACGCACATCATCCCACGCCAGATCCAGATAACAGATCAGCCAGTTCAATGCACGGTGACGTTCATAAGCCACTCCACCATTCAGGCCAGCGGGAGGTGTTTTGTCATTCACCCGACTATCCACGCACACCCAGTTATAACGGTAGATCAGATCTGCTTCATCCAGAATCTCGCTTTTGTTACGCAGAGATGCATCGGAGAGAAAGTCGGTAAAACTATCCTTCTGCTGCAAATAACCGACATCCTTCCCTACGTTACATAACTCCGTTGGTGCACCTAGTTCCTTCACATAACCAAGCGCCCACAACATTACGTGGTACGCTTCATATCCCCAAGAGAAGGAGATAATCTCCTGCTGCTCTGCTCCGTGCTGGTCGATAAACCTCTTCTCTGCGGGTGAGAAAAAGGATTCAGCCTCATACTTGTCGATCACTTCCTGAACCAGTGCTGCGGTATCATCCGCACTTTCGCCGGCTCCCAGACACTCACCCTTAAGCGCGGCAAGACATAGGGCAACCGCACGACGCGCGACTTCCTCTTTACTCCGAATCGTGGTGTGCTCGTCTCCGGCCCTTACGGGCAAGTTCGCATTATACGGAATGCCTTGTTCAGTCAACAGTTGCTCTGACCGCGCTTTACGTTGAATGCCCGACTCCGACTGCGGTCTGTTACCGTCAAGGAAACTGGTGTGCGCTGTCACCTTGTAATCCTCCACCTCAGATTCTCCATTCACATCCAGCAATAGCTGACCTTGTGCATTCAGCAGAGATCCACCTCCCCAGAAGATAACAGCATCCAGCGCATCAGCCAACCGTAATAACTCGCCGAAGAATTCTTCCGAGATATCCTCTTCCGTCTCAATACCAACCACCATGTTCAATGTGGAACATTTGATCAATACCTTTTCCTGGAGCGAAGCATTGCGCCCTTTAATCTGACCCAAAAATCCAAGCATCCCCTGAATCATTGTCGTAAATTCCTCAGGATGTGTCTGGCTGGTCATGATATTAAAGCCTTTGGTTTTCTTACTGAGCCATTTTTTCTGAGTCACTTGAATATGGGTCTTGTCTTCCCGGCGTTCAATCGTATCCTCAGGATAAATGGATTGAATCAATTCAAACAGCTGATCCAGGTCAAACTGAGAGCTATATATCGCACAATTCCTCATGAAGTTCACCCTCTTTTCTAACTAATCCTTATACGGATCGAATTCATTACCTCCGGCCATGGCGACACCAACGGGACGCAACACATGGTTGATCTTCAGCGTATTCGCATGTGCGTTCAGTACGTCTTGCAGTTTCTTGTACACAAACGGACTTTCGTCTGTGCCCGCTCCCCGCAGTTCGACACCATAGGCACGAATCGCCTCATGCATCTGTGCTTCGCTAATCTCACCGCCCATGCGTGTGCGCAGCTTGTAATTCATTTTGCCAGCCGCCTGGGTTCGACTCATCGTGCGCCCTGCCCCATGTACGGTGCTACGGAATGACTCGGTGTTCTCCTCGCTGTGGATCCCTTCCACAATTACCGAGATATCCCCCATACTGCCTCCGACAAAACCGAGTTGCCCGGGTGCAAGTGGCGTTGCACCTTTGCGGACCACAACTACCTCTTCACCCATGTGTTGTTCCTTCCAGGCAAAGTTGTGATGGTTATGTACGGCGTATTCAGCACTTGCCCCCAGAATACCGAGCACCTGTTCAATAACATAGTCGCGTCCTGCATAGGCGTATCGGCCCGCCAAAGTCATTCCATCCCAATACATATCACCCATTTCGCTGTTCAGGTCAAACAACGTAGGCGGTTGATCCATCGATTCGCCAGGAGCTTTGCCACTGAACTGACGTCCTGCCGCAAGGTTAAGGAATCCACTCGCCACTTTATGACCGAACCCGCGGCTGCCAAAATGATTTGCAATCCACACCTTCCCCGTTGCCTCTTCTACAAAAATATCCACGAAATGATTGCCACTGCCTACGGTTCCGAGTTGGTTGCGTGCAAGTGTCTTCAGCTTATGTTGTAATCCCGGTTCAATGGTATCAAACAGCTTCCAGCTCGCGTCGTCGAACAGCTCATGATCCACGGGTGTTGGGTTGTTACGACCCACGCCGAAAGAAATGGTCGAATTGATGTCATCCATAATCGTTACAATCTGATCCCGAATCTCATCCCACATCAGATTTGTGCGCACAGCCTTGTTGCCACAGGCAATATCATATCCGACACCTGACGGGCTGATCATATTCCGATAAGCGACAACACCGCCGATGGGTTGCGAGTAACCTTTGTGATGGTCGGCCATCAGAGCCACACCCAATACATCTCCATATTGCGAGCAAGTCACCGCCTGACTTACGGCGTTCTCCAGCGGCTCCCCCCAGACTTTAATGTTATCTACGATACGCATGATTGTGTTAACCTCCTATGTACTCTTCTTAACTCGTTTAATTTAATCCATTCTATCAGAACTCTGACTCTGAGACACGAAATCCGTATATGGGGAGTATAGGCCAGCTACAGAGAGCCAATTCCATATATATATGGCCTGCTCCCATCATCCTAAATTCACTAGATAAGTCCCAACATTTGCAAAAATACAACATTAGTACTAACATTAAATATAGTGTAATTAAATCCATATATAGCCTTTATCTCAATCATTTTCATTTTATTCACTATTAAAGGAGGTATTTATTTGTATCATTTCAGAAAAAGGAAAAGAAAAAGAGTTGCCGCTCTTACATTAACCACAGTTATTTTGGCTACTGCAACGTTGTTTCCCACAGGGCAAGTCCATGCCCAATCTTCCATCGAGACCATACAGGGTCATGTGACTGAAGTACAGACAGCAAGAACATCAGATGAAAAAATTGAACTGTGGAAACAATGGGCCAGAGAACATGCTTACCGGATAAAGAGTATTACACCTGTTCATGAAGATATTGAGAGTAATAGCTTTACAGACTTGGATATGTTAAAACCACTGCTCCAGGATAAACGAATCGTATTTCTGGGTGAAAGTTCCCACGGAGTAGCAGAATTCAACTTAGCTAAAACCCGATTAATTCAGTTTCTACATAAAGAGATGGGCTACAATGTGCTCGCCTTTGAGAGTGGTCTCTCTAATACATCACTATCTAACGCCATAATAAATCAAAAAAGCGCAGAGCAAACAATGCAAAGCTCCATTTTCGGCGTCTGGTGGTCCAAAGAAATTTTACCCTTGTTTGATTATCTCAAAACGAGTGCTCAAACTGAACAGCCATTAATTCTGACGGGTTTTGACATGCAACTGCAATCCCCCCTACTTGATGGTCACTGGCTGAAAGATCAGAAACTCGCCAAACAACTAGCACAAACAGAAAAACAATTGTCCGAGTTTTATATCGGGGCTGACCTTCAATCCTACCGTGCAAAGAAACAGGAAATGATTCAAACTTACAAAAATATTTTAAAATCACTGCAATCCAAAGAGAACCAAACCTATCTGCAACAAGAATATCCCAATCATCCGGAACTATCCAAGTTGCTGGAACGAAGCCTCGAAGATCGAATTCGTATGGCTCAGGAGTATATTGAAATTTCTATCCGTTCCATGATTGAATTGGAGGAAGGGAAGATGGATGCATTTCTGGACTCCCTTGTTTGGCGGGATAAAGCCATGAATGACAATCTGATCTGGTTAGCTACGGAAGTATATCCGAACGAAAAGTTCATTGTGTGGGGTCATAACGATCATATACGTAAAGCAAACAGCAAAGTGATGGATTCTTCATATCCAGTTCCACTAATGGGAGAGATCTTCCCCGAGGAATTGAGAGAAATCAGCTATGTTCTGGGGTTATATGCTTCAAGTGGACAAACAGCGGATAATGCAGGCGAAGTTCACAATGTCGAACCAGCGTTGCCTGGTTCAATTGAAGCTATCATGTCTGCGACAAATACACCCTACAGTTTCCTTGATCTTCGTTATCAAAAAAGAGAAGCAGGGAACGCCTGGATGTTCGAACCTCGATTTGCTTATAGCTGGGGCATATATCCAGAGAGCTTTGTTCCAAAAGAGCAGTTTGATGGTATTCTCATGATCGACAATGTTCATCCACCTCAATATATGAGATTCAACTCGTCTAACTCGAAAGAGTAATTGTAAAGTAAGATCACAAAGAGAGAGAGCCACTGCCTCTCTCTTTTATGCGTCTTTAGTTAAAGATGCTTCCGGTAACCCTGAACCTTCTCATCCTTGAAACCTAACTTCTCATAAAATATATGCGCTTCCTTACGCTGATCGCCAGACACCAGAATCATGTAACCACAACCCATATCTTTTGCAACCCGCTCAATCTGGAGCATTAACCTCTGCCCAATGCCCTGCCTGCGTACCTGATCCGATACAATCACATTCTCCACAACCATGAACGGTTTGCATGGCCCTACCAGATCCATACACTCAACCCCCATAACGGACCCAACCAGTTTGCCATTGTAAAATGCCCCAAGCACATGATAATGGCCATTCTGCTGTATGTAATGAAACATCTTTTTCATCTGCTGTTCATTGGTAGGCATTCCCATCAACTCATGGTATAGCTGGCTTAGTGCCGGTAAATCTTCAAGTTCGATTCCTTTAATGGTAACCATCATAACCCTCCTGATTTTTCCTATTTCGCATGCTTTGTCTGTCTTAAGTGAGGTCTTTTTTAAAATAATAATGACTGTGTCCAGTCGGTGCATTCTCGATCGTTGTGATCAATTGGTAGCCATGTTTCTTGTAAAATTCCGGTGCTTGATAGGAGAAGGTGTTCAACATGACAAAATCACAAGATTTCTCTCGCGCAATTCGCTCAACTTCAAGTAACAACTGTGAACCATATCCCCGATGCCGTTGTTCAGAATCCACCCAAAGAATATCAACCTCCAGCCAGTTCCAGCAAAGTGTACTAAGCACACCTGCAACAATCTCGCCAGTCTCATTTTTGATATTGAAATTCAGTTCTTCGTACCGATGCCTTAATTCCTCACTCACATGTGCAGCATTAAATGCGATAAGTTGCTCGCGAACATACTCTGAATCTTGCTCGGTACTTGGGATTATATTTCCTTTAGACATCTCCTAATTACTCCTTTTATCTCAACAGTTTATAATTTACGATAATGTAATTCATTCCGGATAAGAGAGTAACGCCTGTTGCAACCCATAGTAATGCCACATCCACTCTGATATCAGTCAACAAACTAAACGGAACATTATTCAACAAAATGGCAATGATCGCTGCCACCTGAAGCACCATTTTGATCTTACCATATCGATCCGCTGCAAGAGCAATACCCTGTTCTGTGGCTACCATTCGCAATGCAGTAATGACAATTTCACGTCCTATAATGATTACAGCAATCCATGAACTGATCATATTCTCCTGAACCATCATGACCAGCGCTACCGCAATCAACAGTTTATCCGCCAGTGGATCAAGCAACTTTCCCAGATTCGTGATTTGGTTATATTTCCTCGCCACATATCCATCCAATTTATCCGTACCTGCCGCTACTGCAAATATAATTAGTGCAATCATCACGCTTTGCTGATTGAGAAAACAGATCATAAACAATGGAATCAACGCGATTCTAGCCAACGTGATTTTATTTGCCAGATTCATTAGACATCTATTCTCCCCTCATCCATGTTGGCTAAGTGACCTTTTTTCCATTTACGTAATCGGGTCCGAAAGGATTTAAAAGGAGCTACCGAATTAATCTGGATCCACTTCACCATAGCCCATCCGGGCTTAGTCCCCGTCCACTGTCTTATCCCTTGTACAAATAATTCCTCTTCGCTCAGCGAGGCAATCCAGTTCTGCCATTGTTGTTCTGTCTCCCGAAACAATGAGCGTAACTCCTCCAGCGTATAGCCTGAATACTTTTCGTAAAATGATTCATTTAATTGCCCCAGTTGGTTCCATTTATACCCTGGTGCAGGCATATGACATTCATGTCCCAACTGTTCATTTCTCTCCCACTCCATCACCAGGTTCATCCATCCTAACTGGTAGGCGATCATCTGGGCAGGCGTCTTGTCCACACCTTCAACCCACTTATCTTTGTCGCTGTTATGGATGTCATTGAACTCACCCTCAAACAATTCATAGGTGCGTCGAATCGTCTCACTTAACTCTTTCTTCGAGGCATATAGAACTCCAGGCACGCTACTCCACTCCTCCTCGTTTCACCGTTATACATGAATCAGAAGCATGGACTCTATCATCATTTCGACTCAATTCCATAATCATCCTTTTTTTCATAAAGCTATATTTATTTCTGCAAGAAAAAGGGCAGTCTGTAAACAATACAGCTGCCCTTTACTCAACCTATTTTGCTATATCAGCATACTCGTGATCCCAATTCTACAAAGCTTCCTTAATCACCCGTTTATAGTACCACACAGACAACAGACCAAAGATCGAATATAACAATGTATAGACTATCATGACAATGACCGTAGGTGTCGCCAGCTCCGTACCAAAGAAAAACCAACCTGATTTCACGGCAAAGTAACTATGACTCAGCCCCACCATAAGCGGAATACCAAAGTTAAACAACTGCTTGATCTGAATTCCACGCAACAGATTGCCTTGTGTAAATCCGAGTTTTCGCAGAATGGTATAATTGTCCTTCTCCTCTTCACTCTCGTTCATTTGTTTAAAGTACAGGATACATCCCGATGTAATCAAGAACGTCAAACCAAGGAAACCAACAATGAACATAATTAAGCCCATATTATTACGTTGGTTATTTCTGAACTCAATCTGGGAGAAGCTCGGTGCTTCCAACTGTAGCTCCTTATATACGGCATATGCCTCTTCAGCCTGCCCCTCATTCAGAATACGTACACCATAGTAATCCGCCCACTCGGATTTTTGCAGCTCGGGATCGAGATCCTGCCGCAACTGCTGGTATACCGTTTCATCTACTACCGCTACAGGCGTGCCCCCAGAATAGTATCCAGGAAGAACCCCCTTTTGGGTGGTTCCGATCAGTTGTTGGTCTAGCGTTCGCTTCAATCCATGCAAGACAATTGGACCTGTCTCCTGAATGGAAATCAACTGCTGAATGGCTTTTCCGTATCCCATGAAGACCGCTTCGCCTGGTTGCAGATCAATGTTATCTACCATATTGTCACTCAACACACTACTGAACAGGTACTTTTCCGTCATGGACTCATCCATCACTTTATGAGCATCAATTTCAATATAAATGGGCTGTCTATGCTTCTCTTCATATGGAATCTGTTTGTGTTCCAAATCCGTTACAAAGCGATTTTTCACCTCAACCTGAGCAAATGAAAAATCCTCCGGCAAGCTTTCTTTCGCCTGAGTTTCTGCGGAATAATACGAAATGTAACTGAGTGACAGCATGCCAATAGCAAGCGCCGACACGGTTGTAATAATTGTAAGCAGCAATGCGTTGGATTTCATGCGGAACATGATTGAAGATAAAGACAACACCTCATGAATGGATAGGTAGCCGTTTTTGCTTTTGCGAATCAGATTAAAGATAAAACTTACCGAACCCTTATAGAACAGGTATGTCCCCAGTATGACCGAGAAGAGAATCAGGATCATCGTATACATCAACTGCTGCATATCCATTGCCTCACCGCTGAACAGCCGTGCAGACATGAAGTATCCATACACAATCAGAGCAATGCCCAAGACGCCAACAATCATCTGTCCGACAGACATCTTCTGCACCTGCTGCTCCGAAGTGGCAGACACCCGAAAGAGTGAGAGAATACTCTGCCCCTTGATAAAGATGTAGTTCATCAGCATGATGAGCAAATACATTATCGTAAAGACAATCACCGTTTGCATCAGTGCCATCGGAGAGAAATACAGTTTCGTAATCGCATCCACACCGAGAATTTTGAACAATATCATCAATACCAGCTTGGACGCAAGAAACCCAATTAACACACCAATAGCCATGGAGCCAAAATAAAGGATACTGTTCTCCGCACTCAAAATACCAAAAATTCTGCCTTTTGTCAGTCCGATCAATTGAAATAATCCAATTTCTTTGCTACGCCGCTTGATAAAGATCGTATTGGCATAGAGCAAAAAAATGCCGACAATAAAGATTAATAATACCGAAGATGCGCCTATAGCCGCCGCACCTTTTGTTGAAGCAGCCACCTCATCCATGGAAGGATCATACTGTAACGTCACAAAGGAAAAATACAAGGCCACACTGAACACAAGCGCAAATACATAGAGATAATAATTCTTCAGATTTTTCCTGAGATTGCGGAAGATAATATAATTCAAGCTCATTGCTGCACACCACCCAATACGCCCTGGGTTTTGATAATATCGTTGAAGAACGATTGCCGTGACTCGTCTCCTTTATTCAACTGGGTGTAGATCTGACCGTCTCGAATAAAGATCACTCTGCTGCAATAACTTGCGGCAACCGGATCATGGGTAACCATAATAATAGTCGCTTTTCGTGCGCTGTTCATATCACTTAACTTGCCGAGAAGATCCGAAGCGGACTTGGAATCCAGCGCTCCTGTCGGCTCATCCGCAAAAATGATACTCGGCTCGTGGACAAATGCTCGTGCTGCCGAAGTCCGCTGCTTCTGACCCCCTGAAATCTCAGATGGATACTTGTCTTTCAATTCGTAGATTCCCAGTTCACGTGCGATCTGTTCAAACTTCTGGTGTGCCTCCTGCTTTGGAATGCTCGTAATCGAGAGCGGTAATAATACATTTTCCTTCACCGTAAGGGTATCCAGCAGATTATATTCCTGAAAAATAAAGCCCAAATGATGTTTGCGGAACTCAGCCAGCTGTTTCTCCTTCATTCCGGTGAATTCCTTGCCCTCAATATCAATCGTGCCCTGGCTCACCCGATCAATGGAGGAAAGTACATTAAGCAGCGTTGTTTTACCCGAACCCGAAGGCCCCATAATACCAACAAACTCTCCCTTGCTTACCCCAAGATCAATTCCCTTCAGCACTTCCTGTTTATTTAATTTATTACCATAGACTTTATGAATTTTTTTGGCTTCCAGTATCCACATATCCCGCTCACTCCTCTTAGATCTTCTGCAAAATGCTCGTGTCTATATCATAATCGGAATGTGCAATGTTATCGTGTGATTCACCGAACAAAACCAAAAAGCATGTGACATTGTTGTCACACGCCTGCAAGATGCACCATGTCGTTTTTTCGCGGAAAAGTAAGTGTGACGGTTGTGCCCTCGCCAAGAGAAGATTCTACATGAATGTTCACATGAAGCGTCTGGACCACCTGACGAACCAGATACAGCCCCATCCCGGTAGCCGCCCCATCCATTCTGCCTCGGGTGGACGTAAATCCTTTATCAAATATACGCGGTAGATCTTGAGTCTCAATCCCTCGCCCGTGATCCTGAATCATGAGTATGATGTGTCCATCCTGTTCCCAACTTTCAATGAGGATGTCCGATGAATCGCTATATTTCACCGCATTGCTCAACAACTGCCGGAGGATGAAGCCTAACCATTTGCTGTCTGTGAGCACGCGCGATACCATTAAAGACACATCAAAGCCAATGCCTTTGGAAATGCACCACGATTTCAACGCTCGTATCTCGCTATTCAATACTGGTTCAAGTTCCGTCTCTTCGATGAACAGATCATTATGCATAAACGGAATACGCTTCTGATGAAGCTGCTGATCCAGCAACTGATGAATTCGTAACCATTCATATGTCATTTGGCTCTGTAACTTGTCATCTGGCAAGCGCTCGATCATCAGTTGCAACGCTGTCAGTGGGGTCTTCACCTCATGAATCCAGGACAACATCTCGTCCTTCTCCTGTTCCAGAGCGATAAAATGATGTGACGACTCCTTACGATACCGCTGTGTCTGGGAACTGACGGCCTCATGTACAAGCTGCTCATATGGACTTTCGGCGATATCAAGTTCTCCCAGATCATAGGTATGATCCCAGATGCTCAACTTTTTATAGAAACGGGTCTCTTTCAGGTATCTCGCCCAGATAAAAACAAGGCATACCACTACATTCAGTCCTACGATATACACCACAGATTGGAATGGAATGGACGAGTCCAGGTAGGTCACCAATAAAATAATAAGTTGCATGCTTACCAGTAGCCATAACCAACTAGCCCTTTCTCGTATGTACTTTCCGATCATGCTTCTGCCTCTTCCGTTGCCATGTACCCCTGACCTACTTTGGTTTCAATGTACCGCTCCAAGCCGATGGGTTCAAGTTTCTTCCGTAACCGATTAACGTTAACCGTCAGCGTATTGTCACTCACGAAATGCTCATGATCCCACAAGCTCCGGATGAGATCCTCACGGGTAACAATCTGATTTTTATGCTCGACCAGCACTTTAAGAATGAACATCTCATTTTTGGTCAACAGGACAGATTCATCCCCGCAGGTCAGTGTATTTTTCACATACTCAATAGTGGCACCGCGCCAGGTTCGAAGTTCAATATGCTCTGTATTATAGTTATACACCCTCCGCAAAGTCGCTTGGATCTTGGCAATCAATACATCGAAATGAAAAGGCTTCTGGATAAAATCGTCTGCCCCCAAATGCATGGACATAACCATATCCGCAGGATGATCCCGTGAGGACAAAAAGATAATCGGCACATTGGAGTGCGAACGAATGATCCGGCACCAATGGAACCCGTCATATTGGGGTAACTGAATATCTATAATGACCAGTTGCGGCTGAATTACGCTGTACTCCTGCAATACCTTTCCAAAATCCTGCACACCATACACGTCATACGACCATTGGGACAATCGTTCCTTGATTTCACTGAATAACGACTCGTCGTCTTCAATGAGCATAATTTTAAACAAGAGACTTCACCACGTTTCTGATCTTCTAAGGTTGAATAAGGTAATTAGACTCCGTTGTTGCAGGATCACCTTTACCGTTACGAATCGTTCTTCCGATCGCTGATTCCAGTGTACAGGGAAGTTGGGCTTATATCAAAAGGTATCCATACTTCGTAAGAAAACGAGCTGAAAGAAGTATCGTATATCATATTAGCTCTCAACAGTGTGTATAACATGGCTTGAATCACTATTTTCGTCCATCCGCTCGATCAACTGCATCGCTACGTCTCGTGGCGATCTTAATTGTCCTGCTTCATATACTTGATTGAACATACCTGCAAGAGCGAACTCCTCTGCACTTTTGCCTCGTGCAACAGCCTGCAATTCCGTATCGACCATCCCCGGATCAAAAGCAATAATCTCAACAGGGTTCTGTTGGCCCGTTTGCTCCAAAGATACGCATTGGGTGAACATGTTCATCCCAGCCTTCGATGTACAGTACACTGCCATTGAAGGCGCGGGATAACTTCCTGAACCAGATGAGAGATTGACAATTTTACGTCTGGCGGACAGATGATTTGTTTGTTGAATAAAAGAGGAACTTAATATCATTGGTGCTGCGAGGCTGATGTTAAGACTCTGACTTATCTCTGCCGCACTGCATTGATCGATAGGTTTTAGAGGCTCCAGCATCGCTGCATTATTAATGAGTCCAATGAATTCAGCTTCCTGAGAAGGTATTTGGTCCAATATGCGTGTAATCAAATCATCGATCCCATTCAGGTCGGCAAGATCATACTGAACATGGCGGTAACGCCCGCTCCATTCCTCGCTTGATTCCAACAGATCCGAACCCCCGCGTGAAATACCGTAAACGTAATCCCCCTTAGCCAATAATAACTCTGCAAGTTGTAAACCGATCCCTTTGGATGTGCCTGTAATAATAAAGTGTCTTTTTCCTGTTTCTGTTCCCATTCCGATACCACTCCTCCTCTATTTTCAATGCATGTTTATTTCACTATTCTTACGAGTTTTTCTTTCTCCACAACGTGGCCCAGAGAAAAGGTACACCAAAATACGGTTCATGTTGCTCCAGCGACTTCATTGCACGGAACTCCACACATTCAAAGCCATCTTCCAGCATGTAGCGAAGCTTCTCCTCCGTGAACGCAAGACCACCGCGCATCGACTTCTCTTGATACACCTGCCAATCATTCATAACGATCTCAGGCCCACCAATATCGCCAAAACCTGGAGCAAAACAAGTCATTCCAAAGTATCCTCCAGGCCGGAGTGCATTGTGGATCATCTCTATGTAGGGAATGCGCTGATGTGGCAACAGATGGTGCAGACAACCCGAGTCGTAGACAAGATCATATTCTTGCTCTGGGGATAATTCGAACACAGATCGACATTCAAAATGCACGTCCAGTTGCTCCTCTGCCGCCCTCTCTTTAGCCCAAGCAATAGCTGTCTCCGAAAGATCATAAGCATCTACCTGATATCCTTGGCGGGTTAAATACAACGCATTTCTGCCCGGGCCACACCCCAGTTCCAGTGCCTTACCGCCGCTCAGCACACCTTCGTTCACATGCGCTACCAGATTCTCATCCGGTTTGTTTGGGAAAAAGGGGATTGGTCTGTTCCGATCCTCATAGAAAGGTTCCCAAAACTGCTTGGCAGATCTGAAATCCGCATCGAGCATATCATATAGATCCTGTACACTTTTAATCGTCTTTTCCACAACCACATTCCTCCTTAACTGCTCCATTCAAACCTTCATTTTCGACTATTCATTCCTCGGCATTTTCGTTAAATCAGCCACACTCTATTATAACATTTTTACCCAGTAGTTCTCTATTTTTCTTGCGTTTTTCTACTCCAAAACATAAGCTTTTTCCCAACAAAAAAACGACCGACATGAATGTCGATCGTTTTTTTGTTGGGGTTTTGTGTTGTAACTTACTTCGCCCGTTCCAAAACTGCAAAGTAATTCCCTTCGTTATCAGCAAAGTTGAAGACACGCCCCGTTGGCATCTCGACAATCTCTCCCACCGTTACATGTTTACCAGCCAAGTCGGCATATAACTGATCCAGATTTTCGGTGAAGAACATTAACGAAGGTGTGCCCAGATTTACACCCGCCGACATCCGTTCAACGAACTCTTTGTCATGGAGTATAATGCTTGTCTGCGAGTCTGCGGTAGGCGCAATCTCAATCCATCTCATGCCCTCGTCAAGGTTTACTTCATCCACAATGTGGAATCCTGCAACTTCCGTCCAAAATGCCAGTGATTCATCCTGATTGTTGACATACAACATAATCTGGCCGACTTTGCTAAACATGCATCATTCACTCCTCTGATCATCTAATCTCTTAACATCCTGCTTATCATTCCTCAAATTCCAATAGAGTATAACATGCAGGACAGCTTTTTGATCATCTTTCTTTGCAAGTCCATGCAACTTAAACTGAAGTACACTTTTATGCTTCCACTTCAATTAGTTTTTTGAAGTTTCCTTATAATGTTTTAACAAGTGAAAGTCTATGAAACCCCGAGGTATAATAGTTCATATCAACACCTTCTTTTTGAAAATTCATTCGTTCATAAAATAGGAGCGCTGCTTCATTTTCTTCATGATCAAGTGTGTAAAGCATGACATCACCACTGCCGAATTCAGCTATTTTTATACATATTTTTGTAATTAGTCCACGTGCTACTCCCTGTCGAAGGTGTGATTTGCATGTAACAACGCCAACGATTTCATATCGGTTAACAGTAGGATGAAAGATATAACCAGCATGACCTATGACAACATCTGCTTCGTCAACCATGACATAATAAGCACTGATACGTTCATCCGTCATTTTTAAAAATAAATCCCAGCGCGCAGGATACTGATCGCGTATAAACGAAGGGAATTGAAAATCATGATCCGTCATCATTTTCAGCACTGCTGGCTGATCAATCGCTTGAAAAAGGCGAATAGTCATCTTTTTATCCCCTACCCTTAGTGTGCATATAGACATCTTTTAAGTTACCAGCTTCATAATATGGATACTCTAGTTTTTGTTGAACTTGAAGGACGATCTCCGTAGACGTTAACATTTCGACCAAGTATAGTCCCAGGTCAATGGAAGCCGTAACCCCCGCACCCGTTACCGTATTACCATCACGCACTACACGCTCTGAGATCACTTCTGCACAATAAGGATTCAATAAATCATAAGCAGATTTGTTGGTAGTAGCCCTTTTTCCATTCAGGAAACCTGCTGCCCCCAATAGTAAAGCCCCGGTACAAATAGATATTTTATAAGTGACATTTTCTGCCGTTCGGACCCATCGCATAAAATCCTCATCAAATCGAAGCGTTCTAGTTGATAATCCACCAGGAAAAAATACTAGATCAAAATCCCCTAGATGAGGTAATACTGCATCGGATTTCATTTTCAGCCCGCGGTCATCTGAAATTTCCTCCTTATCTGCGCAGAATGTCCATGATACGTTTTCCTTTACTTTCAGAATCGCTAGCCAAGTCACTGCTTCATAAAATCCAGCTAAATCCATGCTTGTCATTCCATCAAATAAAACAAACGCCATTTTCATTGCCGCCACCAGTCCTTTCGTTCCCTGAATAATAAATAAAGTGTTTGATCAAAAGATCAAACACTTTGCCCAGGCGTACGGCATATAATATATGTGCTCCCTCGTGGTTCACTCCACGTTTACGCCAGTCACACATAACAGATATTTACAACTAATATACATGACATCTTTCATATTGTATATATTATGAAATTATTGCGTGGCTTTTAACTTCTTCGTAAGATAAAGTACAACATCGTCGTCCATAATCGTTTCTTCACCCGGCTGAATGTAATGATCATGTTTGTGTACACCGTGACCGTCTGGTATGTACCCGCGATGGGCATATAGAACTTGCGCTTTGCCATAATCGGAAAACACACCTACACCAATGCCTGCTACATCCGTTCGTTCCAGAATAACTTCCTCTGCTCGGTCCATCAACCGTGAACCAATACCTTGGCGCTGGAACTTCATTAGTACATTAAAATCGTTAATTTCGGGAATGCCTTGTTCCCTGAAAGACGGGTAGCTGGAATTCCACAATACATTCACGTATCCGGCAAATTCTCCATTCAACTCGGCTACCAAGGTTACGCGTTCCCCATTCTGTTGTTCAGCCAAGTAATGAAGATACTGCTCAGGGGATCTCCCCCAACCCTGCTCCTGAAACGCCTTTGATATGATTACAGGATCGTTCTCATTTAATAGTCTGATATGTACACTCATTGATGAATCCTCCTTAAAAGATATTTCTAATAGCTATATTCCCAATCTATCCCGAAGCGATGTGATGTGAGCAACATGGTGTTTGCCGTGCCAAGCATACATGCCCAGATTGTAATCCAGTCTTGTCGTTTCTTCCGATGAGGGATGATAAAATTGTTTGGCATAATCTGCATCTGTCAGCGCGTTTAACAGAAACACCCAACGACGATGGAGGGCATCCAGAATCTGAAGCGAGAATTCGACATCCAGGTCTCTTGAATCACTCAGTTCAGCCCAGCGCTCTTCATAATAAGGCCGAATCGTTGGTGTATCCTCTGTCAGCGCCAACTTGAAACGAATCATACTGTTCATATGGCTGTCTGCCATGTGGTGAATAACCTGTTTGAGCATCCATCCACCTTCTCGATACGGTAGACTTAATTGCTCTTCACTCAATCCCTTTACCGCTTCTCGTGCGCGTTCAGGCAACTCAGCAATGTCCTGAATCCACTTCTCCCGTTGTGCCAAAGTAACTTCACCCGTGTGTACAAATGGTCCTATCGGAAATCTTTCATCCATCCATTATTCCTCCTTGTTTACATGATTTAAATAACTTTAAGCAGGATCTACAGGGCATATTCCATAAGCCAACAGTCTCGCATCTGTCCTTCGTGCTGCTCATGTTTCTCCAACAGCTTAATCTTTTGGAAACCACATTTCTCATAACAGGATATCGCTCGCAAGTTCCAGGATTGAGGGTCCATAACCACTTTACGGGCTTGTTTTTCATTAATCAGATAAGCCAGCATGGATTGCATCAACTGTGTACCAATGCCTTTATTCCAGTATTCTACCTCACCAATAAACTGATCCGTTCCATAGATGATCTCATCCGTGTCTCCATAACCATACTCCGTTCGTTCTTCTTCCTCAAGCTCATAGAACTGAATGTATCCAATCGGATGTCCTCCATACTCAACGATACAACGAGTAGCATCATCTTTTTGATTGTAAAAATGCTCTCTCACCTGTTCCAGATCATGCGGCCGATCACGCCCTTCATAGTATTGAAGAACTTCCAGGTCTGACAGCCACTTCACCAGATGTTGTTCATCTTCTGTGTCCAAGAAACGTACAGTGATTTCATTCGATTCATATACATTCATCATTCTGATTACTCCTTATTGATCTCCAGATTCTCACTCGTAACCCAACTCAGATCCTTCCCTAACAAATGCTCGTTGTGAACATAATACACCATGGGATTCTCAAGCGGCTGAGTCGTTCCATCCAAAGATCTGAGCGTTAACCGCAACTTGTAACTCCCTATCTCATCAGGTATCGCAAATCCTATCAGGTTATCAGCTGATTTCATGGTTTTCCCCTGTGCCTTCAGATACTTTTCCAGAATGACTTGATCAAGATAGGAGCTGCCAACAGACGAAGGCATGTACCACGCATCATCTTGTTCTTCAGTGAATGTGACCCCTTCCCATCCAGGGATAACGGGATACACCATATGTTGATCCTTGTCTTCTCTTTTTCGCGTTATCTCTAACTCTACCTCAACTACATCCGTATCAATCTGCCTGATTGTGCCTGCCATCACAACATCCTGGGCACTCACACTTGGAATAACATAGCTGTATATGAGCAGAGTCACCAAGAGAATTATCGTTACTCCCGTAATCCAAAATATTGTATTTTTACGCATCTGTCTGATCCTCCCGTCTAATTAATCATACTTCTGGAGTAGCTCCTTCTCTGTTAAAGATTGAGTTAACCTATCCAACTCAGGTGATGCCGTCCAATCACTGGATGTATTCAATCCATGCTTGATGGTATGTATCGCGCTATGTGCAGACATGTATATATTATGATGGATTCCAGGTTGGACAATGATGTGCTCTCCCGCACGTATCACTCGAATCGAAAACATCTGATCGTCTCCATAACTGGCATACGCAATCCATCCGGTTTGCACCACATAAAACTCCGTTAGATTGATATGTACATGACTGTTTTGCCATGCTCCGTGGGAAGATGCAACGGTTCTACAATAGTAACTGCCATCTTCTGTTATCATTTTATATTTCTGTTCCCCGTTAGCCATCTGCTCAAAGCTGGTTTTAACACCCGTTTCACCATATTTCTGTTCTGAAAATTCTGTGTTCAATCGGCTTCACCTCCTCATGGCCTGCCAAATATACTTGCATTCTCTTACAGCAATTCTACCATCAACCTGATTCTCCTTCAGCTTTACTTCCAGCTGTTCCCGGTACTCAGGCTGTGTATAATCCGGGTTTCCCGGGATATCGGAGAGAAAGATGGCAAACTCTTTTTCATCCGAGAAAATCATAAGTGCCTCGTTATATTCCTCAATCTTGATCTCCTTAAAAGCATTTCTTTCCAAACGCTCACGTACCTTTGTTATATCCGTATGAATACCAATCATAACTCCACCCTTTTGCAGCAATCTCCCATGCTCAATAATGGAAGTTGGACCTCTGCGATCATAGATCAGACCAAATTGCTTATCTTCAAATGGCATCTTTTCTTTTGTGCTAACGCAGACAAATTCTACATTTGTTATCCTGCTTGAATGAAGACTGTTCCGAGCTATCTTTATCATCTCTTCCGAATTATCAAACCCCATAATGTGATCGGTATATTCTGACATTTTCAACGTAAACTCCCCATGTCCACAGCCTGCATCGAGCACGGATGTATACTGAGGCAGAAGCTTAATCAACCGCTTTTCAAAAATATCTTCAGCAGTGTTACCTTCCAGCGTATACAAAGCTCTACCCTTGTATCCCCCATTACGTCGTGCAATCATATCGTACCATTCCATGCTCATAGAGTTCCTCCTGACAAAAAATCCCTTTATTTAAACATTCGACATAGGTAAGTCGATTCTCCTGTTTGGATATACGATATATCTTTGCTAAAATATGAAACGCTTCTCTTCCAGCTTCCGTATTAAGGTCGAAGCCGTATGTATCCCATATAATAAACCATCTGATCTGGAGGTTGAGCGCATGTCATTTTTCAAGAAAATGTTAGCCAGTGTAGGTGTTGGAGCAGCCAAAGTAAATACGGAATTGCATACACCAGAGGTCACGCCTGGAGGAATCATCTCGGGGGTTGTGTACATTGAAGGTGGAGATGTGGAACAGAACGTAGATCGAATCTATCTTTCAATCAAAACCCATTACATACGGGAGCACGATGATCGTAAAGTAAAAGAAACAGCCGTTATAGCCAAATATCTGCTCACCGAAGGTTTCACCTTACAGCCTGGAGCCAAATTGGAGAAAGACTTTTCATTTGACCTCCCAGAAAATCTGCCAATTACACTGCATCGTGCAGAGGTATGGGTGGAGACGGGCCTCGATATTTCAAGTGCTGTAGACCCCTCAGACCGGGACAGACTCCATGTTGTTCCTAGCAAAGACATGAACACCGTGCTCGATGCAATTGATATCCTTGGTTTCAAGCTCCGTGAAGTAACCAATGACTATGCGCCGAAGCTGGGCGGTAATCTGCCATTTGTGCAGGAATTCGAATTTGTACCAACAAACAAGTTTCGTGGGCATCTGGATGAGTTGGAAGTGCTGTTCTATCCCATGGGCGATTCGCTGGAGCTGCTATTACAGATCGATCGCCGCGCTCGTGGACTCAGTGGAATATTCTCCGAAGCCATGGGTACGGATGAGAGCTTTGTCCGCCTGCATCTGTATGAAAGACATCTGGCGCGAGGGGCGCATTCTGTCGCTCAAGGACTGGAAGAAATCATTTCCAAACATATCTAATCTATAGTTTGTGTAAACGAATAAAAAACGTCCTCTATCAGACAAATCTGATGAAGGACGTTTTTTCCCTTTTCAAAAAGGGAATTTAAAAAAATTGGGGGATAACAGCGATCGGAAAGTTATTCTGTCATCGGAGTGTCAGTGGAATTATCCTTAGTGAACTTATATATTAATACGCTTCGGTACTTTTTAGACTCAACGTTTCGCATACAAGTTGGGCAAAGGCATCGAAGCTGCCACAGGATCGCAGGCTTTCCAGCTGCTCCTCCTGCCGGATCAATTCTACAAACAGATCATATATCCCCATCGCCTGTTCGTAATCCTCTTTGCAGATAGATAACATAAATACAGCATGTACTTCATTCTCCTCATCCCACGGAATCGGCTTCTCGAGCAGGCATACCGATACGGTCGTACGGGTTGAACTCAGCTCCATGGGATGCGGAATCGCCATGCCTCTTCCAAGCGCCGTTGAAGCCATCTTTTCCCGTTCCTGCACAGCGGGCCAGAACTGCTCCGTCACAATTCCCTTCTCTAACAGTGCTCCGCTCATCTCAGCCATAAGTGTCATTCTGTCAGGCTGATCCGACCGAAACATAAACAACTCTGGATCAAAGTAACGCAGCAATGTCATTTCCTCCTGCTCATCACTGGTTCGCACCAGATGAGTGATCGTTGCCATGTCTCGTTCCGATGGAATCGCAGCAATGACAGCCGACGGCTTGCCTTTGGACTCCCGTAACCGGATCGTAGAAATGACCAAATCTTCGGGCACACTCCCCATCTCCTCGTACTCCCGTAGCGAAACTACACGTGAGACCTCCAGCTCTGCAAATAAAGAACGCAATCTGGATTCAAGAATACGGGCTGTGCCGTATCCTGACCCACAGACGAGTAATACGGATTTCCGTTTGCGATGAGGAATCTGGTATTTACGTTCCAATGCTGCACCAATGTGAAGAGCCAAGTAACCGATCTCGCTGTCATTGATTTCATGAGGTACATATGTCTGTAGCTGTTTCACTGCACTGATCGTAATCTCATAGGCCAGTGGATAATATTTACGTATATGTCCCAGCAGTGGATTCCGCATATTCATGCCATGTTCCAGGCGAGTAATCATGGGCTTCAGATGGGCATACAGATCATTCGGCAATCGTTCATCATCACGCAGATCATAGGTGTACCGATCATAGATATGACCCAGCATCTGCTGTACAGCAACATATAACGGGTCACTTCGAAGTCCATTCCAATCGGTAGTGGTCATTTTTTTGCTAACAATATGCAACAGCAGATAATCTCGCTCTCCAACTGGACAGTGAATGGAATATAACGACTCCAAGTCCTGAATAATCTGCTGTGCAAGTTGCTGATCCTGAACATTGGCCTCCACTTTCTCGAATTGCTCCAGTTCATGTCCCTGCTTAATACGTAGTACCATAACAGCCAGATGCGTAATCAAATCTTTCAGTGCCACATCTGCAATACGAACATCCTGTTGGCCTACATGGTGAATAACGATCTCTCGGATGTGCGCAGGTTCGATTGGATACAGCAAACGTTCCTGTGCAGCAGTCATTCCCTCCGGTCCCAATTCTTCATCTCGCGCATCGGCGTACTCGGCAAGACAATAGCGGAACCTGTGCTCGTCTCCGACGACCTTCACACCATGTCCTGGCTTGATCTGAAGCTGAAGCTGGTAGTTCTCCAGAATTTGACGAATGATTTTCAGATCATTGTTCATTGTTGCACGGCTTATAAACAGCTGATCAGCGAGGTCTTCCATCTTGATATGACCCGGTTCACCAAGCAGCTTGAACAATTCATACCGGATACGCTCATCAGGCGATCCAGGTACTGGCGCACCTTTTTGCCGATCATCCTTCCGTTCCTCCAACAGCTCAGTATACCGCTTCGCATCATGCACACGAATGGAATAACCCCGCCCACGCTTGGATTCCAGGCTCCCACCATGCCCAGCAAGGATATGATCCAACTTTTTCAGATCATCCCGAATGGTACGCACCGTAACCTCTAGTCTGTCTGCAAGTGCTTGGCTCGTCCAAGCCTGTTCATGCCCTTCACCATGAATGAGGTGGAACAGCTTTTTCAACCGTTTAGTTGGAAAAATCATACCGATATCCGACCTCCCTTCTGATCAGGATTGTGTCAAACTAAAATTCAGCTTATATGGATACAAGTACCGTCATTAATTTACAATGTGCGAGTTCCGGCAAACGAACGACCTTTTCTCCATCGGTTAACCTCTGCTGAGGCCCCAGTGGTTGTTCACCAAGAGATACACGCTCTGCATGTACAGGTTGATTAAAGTGTATGTTCACGTTTGCAGACTGCGCCAAATATGGATTGAAGACACGTACAATGTAACCCTCACTCTGCTCTGCTTTCTTGAAACTGCTTAACACCACGTTGGAATCGTCGCTGAACGACATCAGGCTGTAGTCTGTATCAAGAACACGTTCCTCATCGCGGAAAGCAAAGATCAGACGTCCATTCAAAAAGTCGCATAGCTGATAACTGCTGATCGGTGTCAAATATTCACGTGCAGCACGGGCCACATTCGCTTCGTCGAATCCAGAAGTCTGGATATGCAGGCCAAAGGTAAAGGAGAGCTCGCCAAGCAATTGCGCATCAGGTGTAGCCACAATTTTCTCACCGGAGGCCCGGCCAGGACGATACAACAGGTTTTCCTTACCCATGAAACCGAAAGTACGGAACAAGGTCAGGGCAATGGTATCCATTTGCTCACCAATAATCTCGTACTCACGTACACCTTCCGTCATCACAGCCATACCATGCGAACCATTGTTCAATCCGGCATAACTCTGCATCGCTTCAATAGTGATCGGTTTCTCCTGCCACTGTTCGCGCTCCCATACTTCCACTTCTGGCAATGAGGTTGGACGAGCAATGACTCCAAACGGTTGATCTGCAATGGATAGGGCGGAAGCAATTCCTGTATCAAAAAGGACACGCAGACGGTGGCTGAACACCTCATTCTGCACCTGAACCTGGAAACGGATCAGATTCTCTCCTTTGCGAAGAGATATCTCCACTTGCATTGGCAATGCTCCCGACGTGATGCCTGCGGCGCGCTCTTCCAGATCGTAGGGGACATCCAGCGTGAAACGCAGGGATAGTGTCTGAGATACAGACGTTTGGGTGGTCGTTGCACTCATCTGGCTACCTGCCGAAGAAACAATCAGATCCCGCTCGGGAGGAGAATAATTGTAGGAATCTCCGTCATCCCCGTTATTTTCGAAGACCATTTGATCCGCATACACTTGGCCAGATCGCTTATCTGTAATTTGCAAGGTGCCGTTTGCTTGCAGCGCAATGCTGAAATGTTCATTTTCAATCGTGTCTCCGTTACGCCGCTCAATAACAGGTGTAGCGCCCTGACTGAAATCAAAAACAATCTGGGTGTAACCCATCGCCGGGACCTCTTGCAGTTCCACCAGCAATTTGGCGCGATATACCCGTTCAGGCAGATGCACTTTGCGACTTGGATTCAGGTCAATGTGTTGTCCAAGTACATAATCGGTCTGATCTGCTTTTTCTACAATGGTGTAATCCAGCTCGCATCCCTTCGTATCCCGAATGACAAAGGATTCTTCCGGAATATAAGCTTCAATCTCAGTAACCCCGCCTCGCACATACGGTAGCGTGTTGAACAGGGTGAACGCAAATGTCTCCTCCTGCTGTATCGTTGAAGCAATCATCCGCATATGCAGGTCGAGCAGATTGAGTGCGATATCATAGGCCTGTTTGTAACGAAACGCAACGTCCTGATTGGTTGTATCACTGTTACAACCACCAATGCTGTCATGTGCCGCATTCTCAAACAACAGCTTCCAGATATCCTCCACAATACGATGCGGATAGTCATGTCCGAGAGAATGGCTAATCGCAAGTACAGGTTCTAGCGTGTTAGCAATCAGATTCTCAATTCGGTTATTCTGTTGCTTGAGATCCGCACGGGTGGAAAAAATGGACTTGTGAATCCGCATGTGCTTGGCTTCCATTAATTCACCCCGAAGTACAGGCAGATCCTGACTATCCGCTTCGATCTCAGCCAGAAAACGTTCCGGTTCATTCATCACATATTCGCGTTCTGTATCCAGTGCATTGAAGCGTTCAATCAACTCCGGCAGATTCAATCGCACAGGCGCCTGATCAAACCCATTGGGGAAATAGATATGTTTGGTGGAGGCTTTGCGTTCCAGCGCACCAATCTGTTTCTCCAAATAAGGGATCAGATCTTCTTCATTTTCCGGAATGTTACCACCGTAGTAATACCCGAATGGCATCTGTACAGCAAATACACGACTGCCATCCGACCCTTCCCACGTAAACTCGGTATGTGGATTCGTATTATCCGAGACACCACGCCAGAACAGGAAACGTTCAATGCCAAACTCCCGATAGATCTGCGGCATCTGTGCCGATTGTCCAAATGCATCCGGGACATAACCAACCTTCATCGCATGTCCGTACTTTTGTGCTATTTTCATACCATAATACAGGTTTCGGACCATGGATTCACTGGAAATCACCAATTGATCCGTCTGTGTATACCAGGGTCCCGTCATCAGTCGTTTGGCAGAAACCAGTTGGCGGATCCGTTCCTCATCTTCGGGACACCAGCGGATGTAATCATCCAGCAGCGAGCCCTGTGCATCCAACAGGTAATAATGGAATCCATCGATATTCTCCAGTGCATCCAATACTTCCTTGACGTGTTTGACGAGATACACTTTGGAACGGGAGGTCGTAAAATACCATTCCCGGTCCCAGTGCGTATGTGGAATCACATGTACTTTGGTACGATTTCTCTCACTCATATCTCTATATCCCTCCAGATGCTTTTTAAAGGTTGTTCAAGATACTGAAAACCGATCTTTTTGAACATGTACTTTTAGTCAAAAACGAGTTCGATTTCTTCCCCGTTTTTCTTCACTGAAGCTTCCTGAGTCTTGGCAGGCTGTTTCTCTTCTTCATCGCGGAAGTTCACCAACATGGTGCCACCCGCCACGATCAGTGCGCCGACAATGCCTCCGGCAAGGTACGCGATTGGGGTACCTACTGACACAGCTCCATATAAGCCGCCAATTGGTGGCATGATGATATGTGCTCCCAGCAGTGCAGTCAAGGCAGCGCCCGTAGCACAGGCAAACATGTTGACCAGAATCATTTTGGCAGGGTTACGCAATGTGAAGGGAATAGCACCCTCCGTGATACCGATCACGCCCATAATCACTGCACCTTTTCCCGCTTCCTGATAGGTTTTGGAAAAACGTTTCTTCATCAGCAATGTTGCCAGACCATAACCAAGCGGCGGAATGCAGATGGCAATGTTAATGAAAATATTCGGCAGATAGACACCGGATAGGAACAGGGCGTTGCCTGCCATCCATGCCGCTTTGTTGACAGGTCCACCGAGATCGAACCCGATCATCGCTCCCAGAATAATGGCAAGTAGAACTGTATTCGTTCCGCTCTGGCTCATGTTTTGAACCCAAGCAATGAGATACTCATTCAGTGCGCCCAGCGGGCCACCCAGAATGACTGCCATCAGAAATCCGGTTAAACCTACGGTAATCAGCGGTAAAATGATTAACGGTACCGAGCCAGCGGCCGGACCTGTAATCTTAACTTTGTTTTTGACCCACAAGGTGATGTATCCGGCAAAAAAACCAGAGATTAATGCGCCCAAGAAACCAGCGTTGGTCTGCTGTGCCAGCACCCCGCCGATCAGACCTGCGGCCAGCGCAGGTTTGTCAGCAATGGAGTAGGCAATGTAACCGGACAGGACAATCGTCAATAGTCCGATGCCGCTCCATCCTACATTTTGCACGAGATATAAAATATGCAAGAATCCGCTTCCATCTTTGTACGGATCAAGATCAGTAATGCCCATTGATAGTGCGATAATTTTGCAGATGGCAACGACCAGGGAACCCGCGATAATGACCGGCAGCAGATAGGAGATACCTGTCATTAGATGTGTTTTTGCTTCACCAAACCATTTTCTCATCGTACTCTCTCCTCATGTGGAAGGTGGGGTTAAGCT
The DNA here is from genome assembly GCF_045040675.1 of Paenibacillus sp. FSL H8-0283. Classification (NCBI taxonomy): domain Bacteria; kingdom Bacillati; phylum Bacillota; class Bacilli; order Caryophanales; family Paenibacillaceae; genus Paenibacillus; species Paenibacillus sp. FSL H8-0283. The sequence goes on along the minus strand of NZ_CP150295.1, from coordinate 1,879,284 downwards.
TGTGCGTTCACAGCCTCGACGGCTTTGGTTAGTACCGCTTCTGCCTGACTTACGGCATGACCGATTTTGACACGTACGATTTTTTTATCGCCAAACCGATCCATGTCCTTCACCGTTTGATCCGCTGCAATCAGTACAAAATTCGCTGCAGCAATATCTTCTTCCGTCAGCTTATTGACTTGTCCCATGGCTCCCTGCTGTTCCACTTTGATCTCATAACCCAGTTGCTGAGCTGCTTTCTCCAATGCTTTGGCCGCCATCGGGGTATGGGCGAGACCTGCGATACATGACGTTACACCTACGATTTTCATTATGACACCAGTCCTTCCGTATATTGATGAAGCAACGCATATACATCTTCCGGCTGCACCGCTTCCGCGATGGCCTCTTTGAATGAATCTTCCAGCAATAAGGTGGCAAGTGAAGAGATAATTTGCAGATGGGATACGTCTACATGACCTTTAGGCACAAGGATGGCAAAAATATATTTTACCGGCTTGCCGTCATGAGATTCCCAATCAATGGGCTCCCGCAATCGAATGACCATCACTGCCGGACGTGTTACAACTTCACTCTGGGTATGGGGAATTGCAAAGTGATCCTGAAGTCCGGTGGAGTAGACACGTTCGCGTTCCCACAGATCAGCCGCAAGTTGTGCACGGTTTGTAGTGATGCTGTAACGCTCTGCCTCCGCAGATATAAAATCAAATACATCCTCTTTACTATGCAATGTCTGATCGAGATAAATCTGATTGGTTGTAATCATGATCTCTGTCTCTCCTCCTCTCTCTATCCAAAACAATAAGCGCTTACAAGATCATTGTAACGGATTCTTCCTTGACCTTGGATCTAGAAAATTTCCCCTTCGAAGCGGAAAAACATTACTAGAGTAAAAGGCTGGGCAAAACCCAGCCTCTCCTCATCAAACCGTACGTGAGGTTTTCCCTCATACGGCTTTCCGATGTTTGTCATTCATGGGCATGCAGATTACAATAGCGTTTTTAATTCATATTGACTGGCGATGTACTTAACCTCAGCTATTGAACCCATCCATTTTCTGCGTTGTCTCTTCTTCGCGTACCACCGTGTTAACCGTTGCAACATATACCAATCCAGCTTAGCTAGTCTCTTTTGGCTGTAACTCGTGTAGTAATAGTTTCTCCACCCTTGAATTTTCGGATTGAGCCATTTCACATGTTCCGCAAACGATCTAGATCGCATACTCGGTGGGGATAATCGCTCTTTAATGACTCCACGAATTCGTTCTTCCGCCTTTTTGGTTAGCCATTGCTGTGTGGTGTAATATACCTTCCCTTGCGACGTTTCTGCTTTCGTTTTTCGGTGGTGCATTCCTAAGAAGTCGAATCCCTCGTTTCCTGTCCATAGACCTACAATGCGAGTTTTGGTCGGGTGCAGGGTTAGCTCCAGACGTTCCATAATTTTGCCTATGTGTTCATACGCATGCTCGGCGTCCTTTTTGGTTTTACAGATGACTACAAAGTCGTCTGCATACCTTGTCAGTTCTCCCAGACCTCTTCCATGTTTCTCCCATAGTCGGTCAAAATAGTTCAGATAGATATTCGCCAGAAGCGGTGAGATCACACCACCTTGCGGCGTTCCTAAATCGGAGCGCCTTACGTTTCCTTCTTCCATCACTCCCGCCTGAAGCCACTTCCGTATTAATTTCAGTATCCGCCTGTCGTTGATGCGCATCTGCACCAATTTCATAAGCTTCTCTTGATTAATGTTATCGAAGTAACCTTGGATATCGACGTCGACTACCCAATTCCCTTTGCGGTTGCAGGCTTTCCGAATTCGTTCCAGCGCTCCTTTCGCACTTCGTTTTGGGCGAAATCCGAAGGATACGTCCTCAAAATCCGCTTCAAAGATGGGTTCAATTACCAGTTTGGTTGCCATCTGTATGACTCGGTCGCGCACGGTGGGTATGCCCAGCGGCCTTTGCTTCCCATCTTTCTTGGGGATATAGTGCCGCCGTACAGGCTGCGGATGGTAGTTGCCTTCTTTCAACGCTCGTTCGCAGTCCTTAAGGAAGTTCATTTCTTCTTGTTCCTCCACATCTGCCAGCGTCATGGCATCTACTCCTGCTGCTCCCTTGTTCGCTTTCACTCGTCTCCAGGCTTCGCACAAAACATCTCCCCGGTAGACTTTGTCGTACAAGGCATGGAATTTACGCTTGCTGTTCTCCTTGGCCACATGACCTAGCTTTTCTTGGAGTTGTTGAACTTTTTCCTTTGGTGTTGTTAGCCGATTGGCATTCACTCACTCGTACCTCCTCCAAAAGCATAAACAAAGCAGGGCTCCTTCCCTCCCCAAGGTTATGTTGTCCTTGGGTTCTTCGGTACTATGAGCCCCTCGGACTCCCTTCCCACAGACGTTTCACTTCGTCTTTTGGACTTATAGAGCATCTCTTTACGAATTCCTAAAAAAAAAATCCGTGTGGGGGAGGGTCTCCCCAGTTCACTGCATGATCTTTCAAGCCATGCCGCTCCCTTTACGCCGGAAGGTTCTTCACTGTTGTTCCAAGTTCTGCACAGCTTCCTTGGCCTTCATCTATATGACCGAGACTCGGCACCTTCTTTTCCCCCTTGCAGGGCCTTTTTGACGACGCGGCAGGATTCACTTCATGTTACGGCCTGGCTTGTTGCTCGCCCTGTTTCTGACAGGTACTTTTGTCGATGCGCTTTTGCACACAGATTTCGCCATATGCAAGCATCCTAGCTACCAAGGTGGCTTGGCCCCTCCTTGGGTTGGACTTTCACCAACAAGATCATGCGTGCCTCTGGGCACGCGCCATAGCAAAAACCCTGAGTCTAATAGACTCAGGGCAGTTGTAAATGAGTTTCAATTGGTATGTTGTAAAGGCAGCGTAAGTAAGTACAGAACATGGACTCTAAGCGGATAAAACATCAAGAACGCTGTGTCCAACGCTGCATTCCTGATCGAAGACCGTAATATGCGGCGGCGAGCAAAATAAATCCGGCAACAGCCATAATCATGGATGTTGTATCCCATTGAACACGGCTTCCAAAAGCAACCTTGGATTGCAATAGAGTACCCGAAGAAGCGGTGTTCATGAGATCAGGTACGTAATTCATAGTCATGATCATGCCTTGAACGATGTTCCAAGCTACAAAACCGATGATGAATAACAAGGTAACCAAAAAGGATTCCATCGCTAATCGTTTGTTCATGCTTGTCATTTTGCCTCCTCAAATAATGTTGTGAAGGATTTCTTTATACAAGATCTCTTATCACTCAATTAGACAAATCGTGCTGCATCTCCTGTTTCAAACGTTCTTTATTTTCGTCCACATATTGATACAGCAGGTCAAAGCTTTCTTCGTTATCCGATTGCATGCTCAAATTCGCGGCTTCCAGTTCAATCTGCTGTAATACCTCATGAATCTGTTCCCCGTGTGTTTGCAGGCTTGTCGTGATGTCATCTTCGGACAGGCCATTCACATTATCTCGTAATTGCCCGTGCGTTACACCGCTTTTGGACAACATCTGCTCTATCTTGTTCAGGATCACGGCATCTGCATCATTGCCGATCCGCTCCATAGCTGTTATCGTCTCACCCAGATACTGTCCGCTGGAATTCACAAGGAAACCGGTCATCCCGTTCATGGACAGCTCGGTATCCAGATCAATGATTAGAATGATATCTCGCAATACTTGCGGAAGTTCCGGCCCACTTTCTCGAATCGTCGAAAATTCAGCCCGATAAAGGTCCATGGCAACACTCCCCACCACTTCTTCACCTGACATCTCTTCAAGCTGATCAAATGGTAACAACTCCTGCAATTCTTCTTGTAACTTGTTCATCTTTCTCTGCCTCCTGTATCTCTCTGTCTAAATAGTTTGAACGTGTTTTTTACACTGGACCACTACGCGGTCAGAATAAACTTCCGATCGCTGTTATCCCCAGATTTTTTCAATCCCTTTATTAAAGGGTAAAATCCGGTGATAAAGGCGAACGCTCCGCTTCTTCAGTTTTTTTCTGCCCTCTCCGTTTCGTGTAAATTTCAAGTTCAACTACGCCGACACGTTATTACATCATATCAGAATACGCTATACAAGTTGAACTTATGGAAGTTTACATGTTCGTGCGGAAGTCATTTTACAGGGAATATCGTCAAGTTAACATGCACTTGACCTCTGGAAAATGTTCCGCTGTTATGATCTTGACATCACGAGTCTTGGGAGGGGTAATGATGCGCCTGGCCTTGTTCACAGACACCTATCTTCCGGAAACCAATGGTGTTGCTGGCACGCTCCACCGCTTGAGTAACCATCTGAACCGCAGAAGAATTGAACATCTGCTGTTTACTCCGAACTCCGTCATTGAAGGAAGCCATGAGACTCAAGTCCGATCGGTTGCCAACATCCCTTTTTTTCTGTATCCCGAATGCCGCATTGCTCTACCCAACAGAGCAGACACGCACAAGCAACTACAAACCTTTCAACCCGATCTGCTGCATATCGCCACGCCTTTTAATATGGGGTTGCTTGGTCTGAGGTATGCCCTCAAACACCATCTTCCCCATGTTGTCTCCTACCATACCCACTTCGATCGTTATCTCGAATACTACCGGTTGAAAAGTATGATTCCTCTCTACTGGAAGTATATCCAGTGGTTCCACCGTGCCTGTGATGCAACCCTAACTCCATCGCAGGAAACGTTAAACACCCTGCAAACCCAAGGCATTCAGCGTCTGAAACTTTGGTCTCGCGGGATTGATTGCAACCTGTACTCCCCTGATAAACGCAGCTCGGATATCCGTGAACAATACCACATCACCGCTCCTCTTATTCTACTCTACGTTGGACGCATTGCCCCGGAAAAAGATATCGCTACACTCACGACTACCATGCAGCAGTTGCCCCAGGAAATGCAGTCCCGTGTACACTGGATCATCGTTGGCGACGGCCCATCTCTCCCGAAAATGCGTCTGCAATCCCCACCCAATGTCACCTTTACAGGTTATATGCATGGCGAAGAACTTGCTGTTATGTATGCTTCGGCAGATCTGTTTGTGTTTCCTTCCTCTACGGAGACATTTGGCAATGTGGTACTGGAAGCGATGGCTTCAGGACTCCCTGTGGTGGCGGCCAATGCTGGAGGTGTAAAGGATCTGGTATCCCACCACCGCAATGGTGTATTATTCGAGCCAGGTCAGGCTGATGCACTGATTCGGGAGATATGTCTCTGGGGAAATCACGTGAACCAATTGAGGATGATGGGACTGGAAGGCAGAAAGCTGGCTGAGCAGCGGTCGTGGGAGCATATTTTTGATACACTGATCGGGGATTATGAGGAGGCTATAGAACATCGGAATAGACGAACGAAAGATCGAATTATTACAGCGTAGTTTTATGAAATCATCTTCTTCCAACAACCCATAACCACCGCCTCTGCCCTATGCTAAATTAAACCGGTTCGCTCGTTCAGGCTGCCATAGCATTTACACTCTGCTACGGTCAGCCTGAAACATGTTTCCAATACGTTTCATAACAAAACCTCCTTCTTGGAATGGGTTAAGCTATTTATTCCGTATGTAGAAACATAGAAGCCGAAGTTATTGAAATTATTTAGAGTATTTTGAATGATTGTATAAATAGAAAAAGACATGACCTCATTGAACTGGATCATGCCTTTTATTACAAACAATCTATTGGTTGAATTTACTGAACGGGACTTTGATATCTACAAACCCTTTAGCGTAGGGTGCAACCTCATAAGGGTGGAATCGGATGACAATACCTTTGTCATATAAAAAGAATTCAGATGTTTGATCAAGCTGAAAATCATAAATATTTTCTTCAAAAATAGAAACTCCTGCATTATACATGGCTAATAGACTGTTGGAGATTGATTTCTCCACCTTCTCCATCTGAGTATCGTCTTTGACATACTCGCTTAGCTTCAGTTCTTTCCCCGTTCTTAAATCATAGTTATATGATTTTGTCGCATCCATTCCATGTGCTCCGCCAGTGTACACATGATCTTCATATACCACAGACAAATTTTCTTTTGCATTGTATTTTACACTGGCCATGGTGATGTAGAAATATTTTTTGTTTGATTTCTTTTCTTCTTTGTCCAAGCGAGCTGCTTTCACTGCGTGAAGTTTAAATGTCTTGTTCAGTTTATCCGTCACAGATTTATTACCACCTGTTAGATGTATGTATGGCTGTCCTTTGTAATATTGGACCTTCGTTTTCACTGTAATCGTGCTGCCTGCCTCTACATGACTACTTGGAAGAATTATAGCAATCAGTACAGTGATCAACAGGTAATTTATCCATCTCAATTTTTTTCTTTCAGTTCTATATTTCAACATTATCGATTAACCACCTTTGGCTCAAATGATATCGTTTCCTGCATTCTGTTCCATATTACCTGTGGAGTGCCCTTTAGGTCTGTTCCGCTCTGAACGTTTCCAATCCAGATGTCCTCTGCTCCTGGGTGTTGTAAATAGTGCCTAAGCGTTGCTTTGATCAGAATAGACGAATGTAAGTCCAACACCTCATCCAGTGGTATCCAGAATAACTCGCCTTCATCTGAGGGCACAAAATGTCGATGCGTGGTCTCTCCGAAATATACAAACTGCTGCCAAATCTCACCACCGTTAACTTCCAACAGAATATATCGAAGCCGAAAGTGTTCGACATCCTCTTGCTTAAACCCGGTCTCTTCTTCAATCTCTCGATAGCTGGCGGTCATGGGTATGTTCAGTTCCCCTTGTTCCAGATGTCCGCCAATGCCACCCCAGAATTCAAAATCAAACAATCTGCTACCCGCCTTCTTCATCATCAGCATGTCTGAGCCATTGCTCAAAAACGCTGTAGCCATCTGTCTAATTTCCATATGTTCCTCGCTTTCCAGACTGTGATTATAGGAGTCTTTATCTATTTAAACTGAACTAAAGAATATTTACACTAGCCACTCCGATGACAGAACAACCTTCCGATCGCTGTTATCCCCAGATTTTTTGATTCCTTTCCTAAAGGGTAAATCCGGGGATAAAGGCGACCGCTCCGCTTCTTCAGGTTATTTCTGTCCTCTACGTTTTGTGTAAATGTTATATTCAATTTATATAACCGCCTTCTACAGCAATTCCTTTAGCTCACTTAGATGCTCAATCGTATGTAAAGGACTAGTCGTAATCCTGTCCTGCCACGGCTGGTTGACCTTCATCCAGATGGTGCTTATACCTACGCTTGCTGCTCCCTCAATATCGTTCACCGGATGATCGCCAATGTAGATGCATTGCTCAGGGCTTAGACCGAAATGATCTAGCGCAAGCTGAAATATGCGTGGATCGGGCTTTTTGACTCCAGCCTCCTCTGAAACAATAATATGGTCGTAATCCTCCCGGATACCGAGTTGATCGATTTTTCCATACTGAATATCGGTCTGCCCATTGGTAATTAACCCGGTTTGGTATTTCCCCCGCAGATGCTGAACGACTTCTCGCGCCTGTTCCATCAGAACTGAACTTCGCACATACTCTCTGCCATAGAACTCCATCAGTTCTGCATGTGGTGGATGCTCTGCCCAAGGCAGTTCATTCAACAACTCGTTGAACAGAAGGGGTTTGTCCTTATAACCATCCTGGTCGAGTTCAATAATTCGTTTGCTTATATCTTCGGTTGACTCAAGGTGACCAAAATAGGTTTTAATCAAACTCTGCGTGAAGCCGTCAAAGGTCATCGTTCTGTTCAGAATTGTATTGTCCAAATCAAAAATAACGGCTTTAATATGATCCATCTTCCTTCTCCCCCAATTCCAGTACATGCGTTATCTTCTCCATACTCTTCACTTCTCTAAATCCCAAGTCGCGATAAAAAGATCCAGCAACCGGTTGATCCGTGTACAGAACCAGTCGAGCGTAATGATATTCCGCTTTTTGAATAACCGCATCCATCAGCCTGCGCCCAACCCCATGTCTTCGAAATTCTCTCATCACATAAAGCCTGCGAATTCTTCCTGTATCAGTCACTTCAGAATAAGGATCTCTGTTCAGACCGCAGATCCCAACCACCTTATCGTGCACTCTGCATTCAAAAAGCGCTTCATCTTCTTGCTCGAATGTATTGATTCCTGTCTCATATTCATGGATTAATCGCTCGATATGTCTGAACCCCTCACTGGAGCTTTCGACCAGCATCGCCACTAAATCGTCATGATTCCACACCGATATCTCCTGTATCTGCATGGTGTAACCGCCTCTATCATTTTAAATCAATGGTACACATGCAAACCCAACCATACATTGAACGATGGCCGGGTTTATCTTGTACAGCTCATTCTCATTTTTTCTTTTTGTGATAGTGATAACCTGTGCACAGACCCTTTTGTTTGGATTTGGCTGAACAGTTATGTCCACCGTTCTTATCCAGTCTGCCTGGATGAGCATAAGCGGAAGAGGATACACCAACAAGTACGACAAGAGACAGGATTACGATAACAACCTTTTTCATAAGTCACCCTTCGATCAACACCCTATGCTTTAGGGCTTAATACGTGCTATATCATTCTACATGAAAATCCACAATTTGGATATCCTTCATCTTTTTAGCCGATCCATTCTCATAAAATCTTAAATTGCTTCAATGCATGGGTGACTCCATCTTCACTTGCCCGCAGGGTGACATAATCAGCGCTTTGTTTAATCCGTTCTCCGCCATTTCCCATCGCAATTCCGATTCCCGCATACACTAGCAGATCCACGTCATTCTCCCCATCGCCAAAGGCCATTGTATCCTCTCTGGATATCTTCAGGTAGTCGAGAACTTTCTCTGCGGCTATAGATTTGCTGACTTCGCTCGCTTCCAGCACATTCACTACATACGGATGAAATCTCACGAATCGTAAGGAAGGAAATCTGGACTGGAATTTCTCCGTCTCCGCTTCATCCGCATATAAACAAATGCAATATACGTCCTGTTCCAACGTGCTGATTTTCTGTGGGGAATCCATAAGTCCAAGCGTATCTCTTAAAGCGTCAGTAACACGACCATCTGTTGTACACAACCCGTTCGTCTCAAATGACTCTGTAAAATATGAAATACTGTGCCCATGCAACTCGGCAAACTCACTGAATGCTCTAACCATCTGTGCTGAAAGTACAGACTTATGTATCACTTCATCACCTGCTTTGATCAATGCCCCATTAGCCGAAATGATCGTATCGATTCCGAGATTTCTGAATTCTTCGCATAAATTATAGGGCCTGCCTGTGACGAGTACAACTTGAACGCCTTTACGAATCAATTCCCGGATCGACTCAGCTGTACGCGGTGATAAACTCCGATCTATTTCGCTCAGCAACGTACCGTCCACATCAAAGAATACAGCTCTAATCAAAATGTACTTCCTCCTCTGTCTTCAATTAAAAAGAGCAAGCACAGAATAACCTTGTGTGGTCTTCCTGCACTTGCTCTTGCAATTAACGGGTCTGAACATCTTGGGTACGACCCATGTACCATGATTGAAATGATTTGGCCGTATCCAGGGAAATGTCATGTGCCCGATGATGCAGTACTGGCTTGGCGCGGTTTACTGTATGAATGGAAGCCACACCGAACCAACGCTGTAACACATTACGGGTGATCTGCACTTCGATGACTTTCTCACGTTTGGAGATGAAGAGGGTTGAAGTGAGCGCCCCGGTTCGAAGTTGAATGAAATTCTGATGCAGAATGTATCGGGTATGGAAAAAGTCCATCACTCTGCATGTTGCAATCCACACGAGCAGAATCGCGGAAATCATCCACCAGGCATGTTTCTGCCCAAACACCAATGGTTTGAAGTACCACAATAAACCCGTAATTATGATCCACCCCCAGCTTGGTTTGAGCAGGCGCAGCCATAGTGATATTCGTGGAAGTTTTTCCATCTCTTGCGTAACCCGATAGGATGGCAGGATCTCCTCAATCAGGGTATAGGCTTGCTTCACAGGCAAGAAAGGATAGAGCGAGTTCACCTCCTGCTCGGATTCCCCCAGACTACCTGCAGTGGTCAGTTCTACTTCCGCTAATCCAAGCAGCCTTTTCATCGGTGACTGTGTAATTTTCACGGCCTGGACTCGCTCTTTCAAGATTGAAAATGACGTTTGCTCCATCATGCCCTTCGAGATATAGATCCGTTTGGCATCCGAGGTGATCTGGAAATTACCATACTTTACAAAGGTTCTGACTATGCCCAGAGCAATAGATATAATCAATAAAACTAAAATCATCAAACCGGCAATCCACCAGGAATCAAGCCAGGTTAATAACAAACTTTCCGTTACTTCTTCATCAGGGAAGAAGTCCTTCACCCAGGAATAGAGCGTAGCCAGGACCGGAATCAGTACGAGAAAACTAAGCGAGGTAAAGGATGCTTTGAATATGTCCTTGCGGGTGGAATGATAATGAACAACCCGTTCCTGTTTTTCTTTTGCAGGTAGAGACATGACTTCATCCGTTATAACAGGTTCGGATTGCGCCTCTCCCTCTTCCATAACCTGAACTGCATCCAACGTATCATGTTCCTCTGTTGCTCCTGCTGTTTCTGCTTCTTCAGCCATATGACCTGCTACAATCTTCTCCAGCTGCTCCGCTTCGGAAAGTGAAACAACGTGTAACTGAAAGGTAGCATCTTCTCCCTTAATTCCGGTCTCGAATCGAATCGACGTCACCCTGAATAACCGATGAAACAACGTTGTATGACGATTCACATTCTGGACCTTCGTATAAGGTATCGTTCTTCGGGTACGGTTAAACACACCACTATAGATATGAAAGGCTGTATCGTCTGCTGCATAACGCGAGGTGAACCACTTCAGGATCATGGACAGGATACTAATGGAGACACCTACATAAAAAGCGATTCTTCCATAGAATATCCATTGGGACTCCGAGCCCTGACGGAAAACAAACAAAAAAAGGACGATAGCGAACCAATTCTTTACCCGTTTCCACAAGCTCCACAGCATGGTTAATGGATGATGTCGCTTCATATCGATCATTCATCCACCTCATTAATCCGCGCATAGGACGCAATCTGATGACGGAGTGCAAGCGCAACTTCCTCTGGCAATGCCGGGATTTCATGCGATGAACCCATCGTGCCAACCGATACGGAATAGAGTCCATATTTTCGCATTAAAGGTCCCTGATTTGTTGTAACCGATTGCACTTTCGCCATGGGGATGATCTGATGTACCTTGGTTAGCGCCCCACGCTTCAGTTGCAGAAACTCCTCATTCACATCATAGAACCAATGCTTGTATAACCATGACGGCTGGATGAAAATGTCCCACACCGCATAAAGCACCGATATGGCCGTAACGCCCCACAAAATCCAACCAATCCACGTCTTCCATCCATAGATGGAGTCGAGTATTAACAGTACGGCAAGTATCAGAAAGCCTATTACATTCCATATGATGGCGCTAATTCTCCACAAGTTTACCGCATGAGGGGACAGCCGTTGTTTGGGTGTATTCCACTGTATTGACATATGTTCACTCCTTTTTTCCTCGGGTACATAAAAACACACATGGTACACTGTACGAACAATCGTCTACGATCGATGCAAAAAGATAAAGAGATGACCCCTATACAATACAGGTCGTCATCTCTTTTGTTCATTTCATTTTACTTTAGTGCATGTTCAAAAAGACTGGTTTCCAGTACCGAGAAGATGGGATGAAGCTAGAAATGGAGTAGCGGAGCGTAGGGAAAACTACGTGAGCAACTACAATGTTTCCGAAGGAAACATACTTCGTAAGCCTCCCGCTTATTTCGGCTGAATTCCATATTCGATGCTGATGATGCCACTAGGCATCCTTCGTAATCAAAAGCGGGCTTTTTGAACAACCTCTATAAAATCCTGTACTTCACACAGCCAAACCATATGATCTGTTCCTTCTCCCCAATAGTTGTTCGCCACCACATAGGGTTCACCGAATTTGCGTTGCCACTTCTTCTGTGCGATCTGGTAACCGCTATCCAGGCAGAATTGCTGAATTCCCAGCCGTTGCAGTTCAGTAACCAGTGCAAGAATGAGCGCCGAACCAACCCCCTGTCCTTGAACCTCGGGCAACACATACAGGCTACCCAGTTCTCCGATATCGTTCAGCCGGCCCTCTGTACATTCTCGAATCTCCTTACCACACGGTCCATACGAGATTGTGCCTACAATAACATCTCCCCTTTTGGCGACGAGGAAAAATACACTTGCATCTATATTGTCCTTTGCTTGCAATGCCTTGTGAATCATCGCTTTTTTCTGTGCTATTTCATCCTGAATATCATCTAGAAGCGAGCCTATTCCCTCCTGATCAAATGCTGCGGGAATGGTTGTCTCGAACACCTGATACACTCCATCTGCATCCGATCGCGTCAAAGGTTCAATGGTAATTTTGTCATCCACAGGTTCTTCTCCGTCCCATATACCTTCTTAATCTGTACGTCGCTGAATCAGTCTTCTTAGTTGATTCGCATCCTCAAGAGGAATCCTATATCCAGTATGCGTGTCTTCCTCGTTTACTAACAAGCCTTGCATCTTGGGATCCATTCCTAGTGAAAAATCATACCTTGTTATGGAGCTGTCCGCATTTGTTATGCTCATCTTGTACTGCGTACCATAATCAATAATACCTGGCATACGCTCTGCCTTATGTATGGCCTCCATCATGATTCGAATCTCGTCAGATCGATCAAACACAACATCTTGGCATGGTTCCAAGGCAAGGTTGGGATTACACGTTAAAGTGATCAGTACAGGAAGCCCTTCTTCCGCGTTCGATTCATTCGGTTTGCTACACCCTGCAATGAACGTGGCAATGACAAATACGAGCAACATTCCTACATATTTCACCATACTGCGTGCCTCCCTGACTTAGTATTAAATAAACTAGTAATGAGTAGAGAAGTAATAAATACAGTATATAATGAAATGACTCAACTGCACTAACTATCTATATTCATATCAAGTTACGTAACTCCGGGTCCCATGAAGACAACATAGAGATCAGTCGCTCTATGGTCTCTTCCACAAATACCTGAACTCTCTCACCCGTGATGAACTCAGGAGTAATTCCTGGTTCTTCCCCATTAAGAAAAGAAAACGTGTGGTCCCGCCAGCGTACAATCTCATCGGCAGTTAACCGATCCGTCATGTCATAACCCGGTGAACTGTTGAGCACCTGCCATACCTCTTCGCTCCAACTTGAACCTTGATAGAGATTAAAATCGATCTGGTCCGTCTCCTGGTAATATAAACGCGCCAGTTCATCCTTCGATCTGCTACTGTCTGTATGTTGATCTACCTTGTTGACCCGTTCGACGAATTCAGGATGCACACTCCGGAACCAGTAATAGTCTGTCAGCACATGCATAAAGTATCCTCGCACAAACCACTTCCATCCTTCATCGGTAAGTTGTTGCATATAGAATGAGTAAAGATCCTTCAGTTCACCAACGTGATCTCCATCATCTTTCCGGTTAAAATGGGTGTATTCCTTATCATCTCTAGTTGTACCTTCGCGCATATGTATGGAATCTGGGGCGATATTCCCCAGATAGAATGAACCTCGATCAGCCTGCATTTGCAGCGAGTCTGCAATTCGATTAGCAATATTGAGATGAACCATAGGTAAAGGCATAGAGTTGATCTCCTTTTATCGGGAAGTATTCTACTATACTTAGTAAAAAGAAACGATATAACCTACTGGTGCAACGCAGATCACTGGAATAGTAAGAATTCGCTAGGTTCCACCTTTTTTTCACCGTAGATGCGTGATTAACCCTGAATTCTCTCCACTTGCATGCGGTCAAACAGCTGCTCCAGATCCGTATGGTACTCCGGATGCTCCTTCACAAGTAGACTAATGTATTCCGATCCACATTCATAGAATACTAGACGATTAAACGGAGCAGTATCTCCAAAATGATTACTTTCCTGCCCAAATTTCGCTCGAATCAGATTCTCAATATAACGCGCGTAACCCTCGTTCCACTCTAACCAGCTCCAGTACTCGGCTTGTTCTTCATTTAATGAAGTGAACAACGCCTTTCTAGCTGTGTGTACTTGTGTCAGGTCTTTACTCTTCAAAGCAGACAACAATGAGTTAATCCGCTCCACAACGACTTCATCTTCATACGGAAACTCATAATCTAGTTCCCATGTCACACGCTTCAATTGCGTCATTTTATGTTTAATCTGAAGACGGTTCACGATCCGCTCATCATATTTCTCATATACATAACAATGAACATATTCGTGGAACAGATAGACTTTCTGCTCCAGATCTTTGAACGCTGTATCCGTTACAATCGCACACATTCGTCCGTTCATATGATGCACCGGCATCGCAGCAAGGCATTCATCTGGAATATATAAATCGTCCGGTACCGTCTTCACCCACTCATATTGCTGCGTTTTGGACGAATAATCATAGATATATAATAAAGCTTCATAGGCTACAACCACTGGATAATGTTCTGCAAACAAAGGATGTAGGCTAACCAAGTCTTTCTGAAGCTCGTTTAACTCGTTAATTTGCTCTAAAAAAGCATCCATGTCATTAACCCTCTCTTTACTGGATTGATGCGTTAATCATACTAGATCAGGAAAGATAAAACACTGAGAGAAAAATGATAATTCTGTTCGAGTGTGAGATGGTGAACGTTAAAAACGCTCTCCCCGTTTCTCATACAGGTAGATATCCAGTGCCTGAATCCCACGTCGGGCTAGCTTAATAAACAGGATCAGCGCATACACGCCCAGTCCATATAACAACACATTAATCAACATTGCAAATATCGTAACTATAGAACCAACCATCATTATTATTCCTCCTAATTGACCCTTTTAAATGTTCACTCCCTATTCTAGCATATTTTTCCTTAGTTCATTTTTGGGTAGATGTAAGAGTTGTTTGGTATGTTTAGTGGTTCAAAACGAAAAAACTTCCACATCCGTATGTGAAAGGTGGAAGTTTTGTAATCCGGTATACAGTTTCCTAAGTTCGCTCACCACTGACTATATGCCAATGCTGATGCTTCGAGTCTTGATAACTGCCCAAGTTAGTTATAATCTTCGACGAGCCTGTCTGAGCTAACAAGTCAGCAGCAATCTTTTTAATGACACGCATCATTTCTAAGAGTAGTTCATCATTATTCTCTTCCTCTTCTGAAATGAAGGACTGAATATGAATCTTGGGAATCACCACGATATGGTGTTCGTAGTATGGTCGGGTATGGTGATAAGCCATAACGTTATTTGTTTCCATGACAACTTTGACTTGCGTTTTACCACTCAGCACCTCATCACAATAGAAGTCCTGCGTCATAACATACCCTCCTCTTACTAGTTAGTTCTAATATATCCTGCCTTCTTCAACACATATTCCGTAAACGGATTGATCTCAGGGATCGGCTGATTCAGATCAAAATATCGGAGTTCCAGCCCTTCATCATCCAAAATGGTTGGGCTGCCCTTGATACCTGAAGCTTCATAAACAGCCATGACGTTGTAAACTTCATCACCATGTGGGTACTGATAGTACATGTCCTCACCTGAAAAAATGCTAATGAGTTTGAATGATTCCGCTCTCAGTCCGGCCTCTTCATACAATTCCCGCGCAGCTGTTTCCTCCAAAGACTCCCCGGGTTCCATGGATCCCCCAAGTGTCCCCCAATCCAAGCTATCTGTACGTTTTTGTAGCAACAGGTGACCTTCCTCGTTGAACACGAGTACACATGAGCCCGCCATAATTAGAGGACGCGGGCCCACCAGTTTTCTTAGCTCCATGATATACCCCATTCATGCTTCTCCCCCATCTTCAAAGTGCATACGTGAAACCTACCCTTATGATTTGGTCAAGATTCCCTGATCTACGGATTTCTGAATAAGCTGCTGCGCATACTCCCACAATGTTTCGGAACCGTTCGCAATCTCACGGTTTCTGTTTAATACCTGATCACTTGTAATGTTATATTTCTGCCACGTATCTCCCTCATTCTGATGATTGTGGATCAGAGGCTGCAACCGATCAAGAGATGAGGCAAATTGTGCTTCAGGAGTCTGCTTTGCTTCAAACTCTAACCATAATTGGAATAGTTCTTCAGCCTGTTCCTTAGGCAATATACCAAACAGCCGATGAGCTGCTTTGAGTTCACGATCATATTTATCCGTGTGTCCCACCGTATCGTAAGCGAATGTATCTCCGGCATCAATCTCAACCAGATCATGAACGAGAAGCATCTTAATGACTTTGAGGATATCCACATCCTTGTTGGCATGACTCTGCAAAACCAAGGCCATCATCGCCAGATGCCAGGAATGCTCCGCATCATTTTCAAGTCTCTCACCGTGCATAATTCTCGTCTTTCGTTCAATCGTTTTGAGTTTATCAATCTCAATGAGAAAGTGAATCTGATCCTGTAATGATTCGCTCACAGCACATCCTCCTTCATACCCATCTATGTGGATAGATCATACCAGTAAACTCTATAGTTAAAATCGAGTGACATCCCCACATCTTGTGCCAGACGAATTGAGCCTGCATTGTCCGGTGAACAATCCCAATACGGATGTATACCTACACGACTGCATTCTTCCACAAAAGCTTTTGCCACCATCGCACCATAATTCCTTCTTCTGTAGACTTCAACCGTTTCAATATCAACCGCATGTGTCTGATCTGCGATAAATGCCGAAAAGCAAACACTCGCGATATCATCGTTATGCACTGCAATATAGCCACAGCCATGCTGTAAAAAATCATCTATTGTCTTCCAAAAGTAAGAGATTTTATCCTTCAAGAATGGAGAATTGTTATATCGTTTCTCTCCTAATAGTACTTCATCTATCCTGAGAATTCTGACTTTCTCGTCCTGTGAAGCACATATGTCGAGAGGTGCTTGCTGACTTATCAGATTTGGATTCAACTTGAATACATGCTGAATATCACTGGAGATATCTCTTTTCCCGGAGATGTGCCGAAGAACATCTTCCCAGGCTTCGTCCACCACACCAATTTCAACAGCATGAATATGTAAGTTTAATAATTCAGGTTCAATACGTTCCCGCATGTACTCTTTCAATTCATTCAAAAAGGGTTCACTTCGAGAATCTCCGATCAACTGAAAACCAGATTGTCCATGTATCCAAATTAGAGCTGCTGTGATATTCTCTGCATCATCTACATAGATC
Organism: Paenibacillus sp. FSL H8-0283; assembly: GCF_045040675.1. Taxonomy (NCBI): domain Bacteria; kingdom Bacillati; phylum Bacillota; class Bacilli; order Caryophanales; family Paenibacillaceae; genus Paenibacillus; species Paenibacillus sp. FSL H8-0283. The sequence goes on along the minus strand of NZ_CP150295.1, from coordinate 1,862,048 downwards.
CGTCCCGGGTTCAAGCCATACGCCACCGCTTTGACTTCAATATTTTGACATGAGTCCGTGAGATGTTTTACTTTGTGGAAATCATGTTTATTAATCTCGGTAATCATAGGTTCATTCCTCCTATAACGACAGCTCAGGAATTATTACATCAAGCGTGTAATCAAACCAAGTATATATTAAGCAACTCTTGAATCCTAAGATTATGCTTTTCCAGCCAATTCATGTTCCTCTCAAACTGTTCAATCATAAATGTGAAGTTGTGTTCAATCGTTGCTCCGGCATAAAACTGACCAATATAGAAATGAAGTACTGCTATATAATAGATTTTTGTAAGTAAAGGTAAGTAACTAAACTCAAGCGCTGAATGCTTGCGTTCACTTCCATATCCTTGAAGAAAGGACTCAATCATTTCCATTGATCCTTGGGATTCCTGAACCACATGGTTAAAGCTAATTGTGAATTCCATAAACGCAGCATCCATACCAATAAAATCAAAATCCAGTACACCAGTGATCTCCTCATTCTGAGCCAGCAAATTATAAATCAACAAATCATGATGAACCAACTGTTGTGGTAATATCTCTAACTGCAGATTAGAACTCTTAATTTCTTTGATCATTTTCTGATAAAAGATAACCTTTGAAACTGATAATTCAAAAGGTAGATTTTCATAAAAAACTTTAATCGATTGACGATTAGCTAACGGATGAATTTCGTACACTTTAGTAAATGAAATTCCCCTGTAAACTTGCTTGCCTATTGGGAACCCTTTCATTCGTGTCGAAAACTCACCCACCAGCTGCCCAAACTTCTTAGATTTGTCTACGCTAGACAATTGGGGTACAGTACCTTCTAGAAAGGTAGTAATAGCCGCAAGCGTCCCATTTTCTAATAATAAATAGTGTTGGCCATCTATAGCACTATGAAAGAGTGGGATCTGAAACGAAGAATGAGTGCTTTCAAGGAAAGCTGTCACTTTACATTCCAGTTCAATACCATCGATCGTTTTGAGATGTCTATTATAGATACGAACGATAAACCTCTGTTCTTGTATTTCAAGGATTTTGGTCGTATTCGTCAAGCCAAATGGAACGGCTCTCAAGGTATACTCGATATCTTCGAAATAATGAGAAATGATTTCATTAAATCTTATATTCATAGATTCTTGTCTCTTCATCATCAAGCAAATATCCTTTACCGATATAGGCCCAGTTATTTTTTTCATAATAATCAGTCAGATCAGTACACAAATACAGCTTGTCATACCCTTTTGCTTTCACCTCATTCATCGCATGGGTCTGAAGTTGTCCACCCAGATTCTGGCCCCGATATTCTGGATCAACATGAAGACACGCAAACCAGGGAAAAAGATCCTGCCTGCTATTCAGATCACTTCGCAACAAAGCGCACCCACCGATAATTCGGTCTCCGTCCAACATCACATAAAATCTTGGTACATCACTCTCTGTATCCACAGAACGCTCTATACAATCCCGATAGAAATGGAAGCTTGATTCCGAGCCCCATTGTTTCCAGAAATACTGTACTGCTTCTTGCAGCACGTCCGGCTTCTGCCGAATATCAAAAATTTGCAACATGTTAATCTCCCTTCACTTGGATCTGATTCAACATATATTCCGCATAATCCAGAAGTAAGGCTTCACTCAAATTCACATTCTCCAGTTCACCATTGTACTTTGCAAGACATTGCGAGATGACGTCCGTGTATTTAGCGGGTAGCGCTGTGAGTGCCCATGCTCCTGCTTCTCGCTTGGAGTGAATGACTGAATCTTCCACATACAAGAGAACCCGGGACAGATTCAATACATAGTAGACTGGATTGTCCACAATTTCTTCCATAGCTGAACTCACGTCCGATGTAATTGAGGCAATCATATGTTCACGATTTTCCGGTTGGAACAGATCCTTAATGGGTTTACCATCCAGCACAATACCTCGATCATAGATGACAGCCATATGTGCTACCAGATCCGGATCTTCATATCCACCACAGAGATATTGCTCATCCGTTCGATATTTCTCCCGGTGATAGGCAGAATAATGAAATTCGAAAGGAGTAGGGTATGCCATACTTACAATCGTAGATTCCAGTACAATACTGAGTTCAAAACCTTTCGTAATGTGCATCTCATCTTCAATATGCATTAGCTTTTTTGCTATCCTTCGATAAGTGTCGGCAGATCGCTTTTCCCGGCTAACGACCAATATATCGATATCACTCTGATTTGGATGAAAGCATCCCATGGCCATGGAACCGTGTAAATATATTCCCACCAAGGCATCCGTTAATTCTTCTTTCAAGACACGAGTAACGCTATCTAAAACAGTCTTTTCATTCAATAACAGTCTCTCCTTTATGTATATGATCAAATGTCCAATTCAACATTCAGTTCACGCACAAAAGCAGCTGTCCCCTTCATTCTGACATCCATATCCTCACCATCCCGAATCACACTCACTTGAACCTTTCCATCTCTACCAATCTCATGCCCTTGCTCTACCACAAACTGTACCTCATCAATCTCCGGTTTCACATAGGTTAAATAATAAGCACCCATCACCCCGGAGGCTGTTCCAGTCACTGGATCTTCCGTCGTACCAGAGTATGGTGATGAAAAATGTCTGGTATGCATCATCGCATCGAAATCACGGGTTTCGAAACAAAAGGGATGCAGGGAAGCTTTGGGATTCTCAATTAAAATTCCTGGGAACAGGGAAGAATCCGGTTTCATTTTCATAAAGGAGTTCAGTTCACGAATCGGGATTAATAACGTCCAGGCTCCCGTACTTCCATAAACGATTGGAGTTGAAAGGTCAACCTCATCCAGAGTGAGATTGATGGCGCTTACCAGCTTCTCGATATCCCCCTGGAACGGTATAAACTGCGGCTGATCCTGTTTCATTTCCATGTAAATGGTGTCGGCATTGCGCTCAAATCGTATGGGTAATGTACCTACATTGGTTTCAATCGTGATTAACTCTTTGTCACTTAACATCCCACGCGTCTTCAATCCATACAGTGATGCCATTGTGGCATGACCACACAGATTAATCTCATGGCCCGGCGTAAAATAACGTAATCTGACGTCAGCTACTTCAGATTTCAACACAAATACTGTCTCATTAAAACCAACCTTATAAGCGATCTGCTGCATCTCCGTCTCACTGAAATGATCAGCATCAAAAACCACTCCTGCCGGGTTACCTTGACCCGGAACTGTAGAGAAAGCATCATAATGATAAACCGTAACATCACTCATGATTAGACCCACTCTCTCTGTAATCTAACAGACGCACATTTCCATATAACTCTTCGCTTTCACCATCAATTACAACCCCGCTACCATCTTGGCACACATAAACCGTCGTACGATTAACACGGGTATACTCTCTTAATGAATTCAGGGTGTCTTCCGAACCATCCCAGTGCGGTGCAAACTCAAAATTAACGAGCCCCAGCGCTTTCATATCATTCAAACCCACTTTATTTTCATCTGCATCTTCCCCATACCCGGCTATCTCTATCGTAGGTGTAGTCAGAATACTGCCTGCACTGACTCCAATCAGAATGCCGCCACTCTTCACATAGGAACGGAGCAGACCAACCACATTTCTCTTCTGTAATAAACTTAGAAAATAAAACGTATTTCCGCCGGATAGATGAATTGCATCACATTCGATAATAGAGCCAAATGTGCTCTCCTCATACTCCAGATCAATATCATAATATTGAATATTATCTATTCCTATTTGATTATAGTAACTTCTAGTATGTTCAAAATACTTTCGCTCCGGGTCGGAACTTGAAGGGATATATCCGATGGAAGGCTGTTCACTGTCGAATAAGCTTCGTATTCTTTGATCCAATTTATCGTTAGAATCGAAAGCCAAATCACTTAGCAGAACCAACGTAGTCATCTTATTTCCTCCCGTACCTATTAGACTGGCTTAAACTCTCTATCCAAAATCGAGAAAAAATATTGGTCTGTCCACTGATTGTTCCACCATAGTTCTTCCTGGTAGACGGCCTCCCGTGTCATACCCACATGCTGCATCAGTGCTGCTGAGCGAACGTTTTGTGAATTACACATGCCGACGACCTTATGGGCTTGTAACTCTTGAAACGCAAATTGTAACAAAAGACGTGTAGCCTCGCTCCCGTATCCGTTGCCTGCGTATTCTGAAAGCACACCGTATCCAAGTTCCCAGCTTTTTCGGTAATCCACATAACTCCACATCTGAACAATACCAATGGGTGTATCTTCCGGATCATTCAAGCGGCGTATAACAAAATCATAGGCATATGGTTTCTCGTCTGCGAAAGCAAAATGGCTGCGATATTTCTCACGGACCTTTTCCTCATCCGTTTCAACAGTTTCCTCAAAGCTCCATATATTTGTGTCACATTCAAGTTGACATATGAAGTCGAGGTCCTGTTCTGTGACTGTTGTTATTCTGACCTTCTCTCCCACAAATTCCATGTGAATTCATCCCCTTTCTGTAAGGATCATTCCTTTTCCCCATAGTCCTTTAACAATATCGACCTGATAGTTTGACTTAATCACTTTGCCCTCAGTGACTGCTGACCACAATCTCTTACTATCTTCATGAACCATACTAGAGTTCTTATAAAATAATTTAACCGTGTTAATGGCATATCTTTTATTTAACGAGTTCTCTCTATGATTATATCTCCCTTGGGGAATACCTCTGACATAACCATCCTCACACAGACCTAGAAAAGCAGTTCTGGGACAGCCTTTCCGTTGTCCCCAACTTCCCTCACCGAATAACTCTCCAGTTGCAAAACTCCAAGCCTCAACTGGGTTACCAAATTTCTTGGTCTCTACGTAATGAACTGCATTAATAGCGGCTTGAACATATTTGTTTTGAGACATACGAACATCCCCTTTATAAAAAGATCATTGCTTAGGAATCTCCCATTCTGTATTAAGCAATCCTCTACCAATATTCCATTTGGCGAGCAATGCTCTCTGTTTATTTTCCAGATCAAGGTATGGTGCTGCAACACAGGATAACGTGTCGAACATATGGATAAAATGAGGCCCTTCCTTGAAACGTCGAAGCCCTCCATATTCTTCATCATTTGCTGCCCATACAATCTTCTTAATCCCCGACATTAATATGGTGCACGAACACATGGGACAAGGCTCACAGGTAGTATAAAGCGTCAATTCTTTCTTCTTCGAGAATTTCTTCTTCTCTACATCCAGCAAATGTTTTCCTGCCCGACGAATGGCATCCACCTCAGCATGTGCGGTGGGGTCGCAATCTGAGAAGACTCGGTTCCGGCCTTTACTCACGACAATCCCATCCACATCCACGATTATCGCACCAATCGGATACGTTCCTTCAGTAAATGATTGTTCTGCTTCTTCCAGAGCCAAAGTCAGATACTCATAATCCGATAACTTCATTGAAAATCCCCCTAAGTGCAGTTATAGTCGCCTATAAAGCAGATTCCTTGTCCATAAACCGGGTTACATCCGGTTCAGCGAAATGTTCATACACATCCTGCCGGTCTGCTAAGGTTAATTCTCTGAGGTACAGACGTTCAGTCTCTACATTAGGAAAATGTATCATGACATGATCTCCTTTACTCGTTAAACGTTCCTCATTGTGTACTGACCTGCTTCACCAAGAAAATCACTTTTGGTTATCCCTTTTTCTCCGAGTAACATCCTGTAGTTCGATATCGTACCATCATGTGAAATGATATACGTATTCCCGCTCTGTTGCCTGCACCACTCAAGAAGGTGTTCAGCTAATATCTTGAATCGACATGCATCCATCTGATTAATACTTTCTTCCCAACAATCCAGCCCCAGCTCAACCATTCTTATGCCAGAATACTTATGGCTGAGCTCTTCCTTGGAATAGATCTGATCACAGACGTAAGCAACAAAATCCGGATTCTGAGGAAACATTCTTGGGCCAACCAGCGGGCTGAACGTAAGATTGGTGTTTGGGACCAAGAGGAGTGCCGTTTCAATCGTACGTTTGGTTGGACTAACCAAAATGACATCTTCAGGCGCAACAACCACTTGTTTACGCAATGCTATAACCTGACTTTTTCCCAATTCAGTGAGACCAGGATGCTGGCAATTTAATTGATTAGGGTAGTCCATCAAGTGTTCGCCATGACCATGACGAATAAATGTAATGTCCATAGGCACCTATTCCTCTATTTCTGAATGAAGTGTTTGATGACTTTTGCATCAAGAAGGTTACTCAGTTCCTTTTTCAAAAACACAGGATATACTTCCATCTGCTCTAGTTCGTCCAAGGAAAACCATTGGAAAATTAACTTACCGTTATCTTCTAAACCTTTGAATTCAGTTTCACTATATATCTTATGGGCTTCCGGCAATGTGATGACATAATAAAAGCCAACTTCATGATACTTCAGGCCATCATATTCAAAGAAATCTTCACTAACATATGCAAGCCTTTGCGCTTCTAGATGAACACCCAGTTCCTCCATCATCTCTCGCACAATAGCCGCTTCTGTTGTCTCGTTTAATTTCACCCGACCTCCGGGCAGATTCCAGAAATCATCCTGTTCAGTCGTATGCAAAAGAACTCTTCCCGCATCCATAACAATACCTGCCACACGGAAGTTGAATTTGTTGTTATTTTGTTCATACGATACATTATTGTTATCTCCAGTGGTCATCTCGCTGACCATCCATCAGCAAATCCATCCATGAATCCCATGATGAATGAGGGAATGATGAGTACGAGCAATAAAATTAAACTGGCTATGCCCCATCTAAGAATTACTTTCCGTTTGCTTCGAACACCTATAATAATTAAGATTGCGGTTGTTGCAATTAAGGCTACTCCATAAAATGTCATAAAACTAACCTCCGGTATGTATTCGTATTTCATTAAGGTTACTGCAAAATTTTTTCTAACTTGTGCCTACATGCCTCGCGGTCATAATCCGAATTATCCAGCCATACCTTATCCATTTGAAGTAACCCATAGATTTCGGACTCCAGCTTCTTTCTTTCCTGCAAAACCTGTACCGTACCCTTAACACCCTGATAACCCTGTGCCTGCCCCAAACCCTGATTCGTATAATAATGAATGAATCCCTCTGACCATTCTTTTGGTCTTTCACGAACCGCCTTATCAAAGGTATAGGATATATCTTTCTGGTCGATATAGATGAGAAGCGGATTTAGAGCATGAATGATACGCCCCAGTTCCAATACATACTGCACGTTCTGCTCTTTGGATTGATTGCATTTTACGAGACCCATGGTTAGTGGATTCTGGATAAAACAACACTCAAATATCGTGATGCAGTCATCATTCGTGCTTAACACGTCTTGGGTGAAATCTTGCCACTTCTCGGTGATCAGCTTCACATTTTGCGCAAAAGGAATTTCGTAAATATCTCGGCTGAAAATATCCTGTACAATGTGATTGGGAAGCTCTATTCCCCATTGTTCTCTCATCTTACGATAAGGAATCAGGTATCCTTGATCATGAGCAATTGCATGGCTTTTCAGAATCTCTGTGTATTCTTCATGCGTTTTCAATAAGGACTCGAAGTCTCCAGCATCATAAAAAGCAACACCTTCGTAATCAGCAGGGTGATCCAGGTTCCCTTCCTGAAATAGTTGTACCTCCTTGCCCTTTTCTATCAAAATTTCGGATACCATTTCGGCAATTGTTGACTTGCCTGAACCCGGTAATCCTTCAATAAGTACTAAGCGTTTAGCCATTATTACATCATCCTTTATTTTGTGTGATGACATGGATTTTCCATGTATCTATCCGCTATTTTATTAATCAATATCCGCAATAACCCATTGCGCAGAATCGCCATCTTCTTTCTTTTTCCAAAACACCATCGTATTGATATACTCTTCATTGTTCTCTTTTAACTCGTTAACCGTCACCACTGCCTGAAAGAGCTTCCTTTGCTCCTGTATAGTTATGTCGCTCATGGGAGTAACCTTGAGAACTTTGTATCTTCCCATACTTGATATAGGAGATTTTGGATCAAAAAGATTCATATATCGCTTTTCATCCTCTTCGTATAAATAACGCATACGAGCATTCATAAGTTTGACGATTTCCAATTTGTCCCCTGTATAGTTTGTTTCATCGAGATACTCTGGTGGGATGTCTTCCTTCTCTTGGGATGTCGATGATTGTTGTGCATCTTCAGTGTTTTCCTGGTTCTGACAGGCCACTAGAAGTAGAAATAATACTGAAACTACGGTTAACTTTTTCATAGTCAGCCCTCCATTCAATCATGGATAATACTCCCCTGGTAAAGACCTTAAATGCCTTTTATTTAAAATATTTTATTTAAAATAGAGACTTCCTATGTATGTAAAATTTTCTCTCAAGGTACATCATAACCCATAATGTGGAATTTGCGAATAAACGAAGTTAACCATCTCTGTTTCTACCGCTTTATACGCAAAAAAACACGCTTCTCTGCACGAGTTACATCATGCAAAGCGCGTGGTTATCAGCAGAACTTTCACTCAACTTTTGTAACTGTCCACAATCAATCTACCTATCTATCAAATAACATATTCATTATACCGACCGCTTCAATCTGGATCTCTTTTTCTTCATTATCCGCAAAACGGTAACTGTATGTTGAAAAAATCCCTATATGCCCTATATGTCCGCCTTTATAGTGAAGCTTCTTTTCCTCACCGTCGATCGTCTGCGTAAACGTCCTGCCATCATTCACATCATACGAAGCATGGATGTCATGTTCACTTGCGAGCCACGCAACAAAATCTTCTTCGTTTGGATTGGTCATTACTAGAATAACGAGCAGAACAACAAGAACAACAATGCCCGTTCTTAGTCCTGCGCCCTTCTTGCCACCATGCTGTGTGTATTCACGCTCCATCCCGTTCACCCCATTTCTTGAACAGAAATCTCTACGTTCTTTGCCAAAACCCAACCACTCAATCCATACGAGGATGAGATCACCATGTACTTGTATTTCTCCTCGATCAGGTGGATTTGCAATTCATCATAGGAATCATAACTGACAGGCCACCCTTGACCCATCCCCGATTCTAACAACTCTCGATTATAAGGGATAAAATGCTCTATATCCCACTCATCCAGATCCAAAATAATGCTGCCATGCAGCGGTGTATCAAACATATGAGCCATAACACCAGAGAATAAAACATCCATATTTTTCGGCACATCATGACTTGAACGAGTACGCATCCTGATCCTTTTGTTCTCTAAATCAACTTCGTAGCTTAATATGATGTTGTCATGCAAACTTGGCATAGCCCCCCCTCCTTCCAGTATGTCTGTTTGCTCGTTTATTCCATGCCTATGAATTACCTCATCCCGTATGTTCATATATTAAACACCATAATATTGTTTATAGTTTGAGACCCATTCCGCATTGGAGAAATCAACAAAGTCATACGGCTCGCACTGTCTAAGGTAAAGCAACTCCTTGTGCGCCTGTTCCCCGTCCATATTTTCCAGATAAAATAAAGTCTGCTCATGTCCCGCACCACATAATAACTGCACATCAATATAACTGCCCGTATCCTGATTCTTTCGTTTGGCTTTCCAGATCAGCGTGGTGTCCTCCACATTTCCAATACAGAATAACATGATGCACAACAGTCTCAGAACCTCGTTATCCTCTGACTTCCGGTTCTCAATCTCTTGCTGAAGCAGCTGTCGGATGGCCTCCCGGTGTACCTCATCAGGTTCCAATCCGTACAACTGCAACAGTTCTTCCTCGTTCATACGTGTACTCCCTACCTACTTGAGAATGTTATTTAACTCTTCCGCTTTTTTCCTGCTATCTATTCTAGCATAAAAATAAAAAGCGATGACGTGTAGCACGATAGATAATAACCACATGCCGGGGAACCAGGGAGCGATGAATTGGAACATGTCTACCGAGAATAACCATACCATCGCCATGCCTCCTGCAATATTGAATGTGGAAGAAATGACGATATTCCATACCGGTTTTAACGTAAAATAGTTCCACAGTATGTTATACATCATTCCAAACAACAAAGCTGCAATAAAAGCAATACCCGCTATGTTCCATAAATAGGACATCTGAATGGGCAGATCACCAAAGAATATTGTAGCCAAGAGTGTGATCCATAGCGTCATTATAGTGAATACTTGAAAAAAAGAATTTCTAAGTTGAGTAATCATGATAATTTCCCCCTAAAGTTTTTAATATAAAATCGGCTGACGAAGTAACTGGAGCTATCGCTCAGGTCTACCTTAATTCGAGCTTGGTCTGTTGCAGAGAATGCGGTGATGTACCGCGTATTGATGATCGTTTGATTATTTATTTTTACAAAATGAAGGTCATCCAGATCCTCTTCTACAAATTTCAGACGTTTATGAAGCAAGTACCTCTCACCTGAGATCACCCGGACACAGCACATCCGATCCTCTGATTCAAAGGCAACCACCGAGCTCAACTGGATCTGTATATTGCGATTATTCTTGGCATGGATGACCGTTAATTGAGTTTCCGATTCACAGATTGCCTTCTGAATACGGTCCCACTTCGACTTCTCCGCAGGATGGGTTATGACCTTGGCTACCCTTTTATCAATTGCTGTGTCCTCTTCAAAAATGACTTTCATGTGTTGCCCCTCCTCTCACAACTCATATTACAAGCATAGTTACGGCAATCCCACTGTATTGCGTTTTGTTGCATGATTTTGCAAGTTTGTTGCATCGGTACTGCATAGATACTAAAAAGAACCACTCCATGGGAGCAGTTCTTTTTATAAGGAGGTGCTACGTTAACCTTACTCAATCTCCAGATACATATCCCGATTTTGCAGGATCATCTCATTCATATGTTTAATAGCTGCTTGCGCGACGGTCTGATAGGTGTCATATAACACCTCTGTTCTCTGAAGCAAGATTGGGTCCTTATCCAGATCTGTTGCCAGCACCTCAAGCCACTCTTCACCCACTTTATTTTTGTCCGTAATGAGACTTTCAATCTGTTCAAGTACATTAACCATCTCATCTAAATGAAAAAAGTGCATCCCATTTTTTATTCCATTCCAGCTTTTGATCTCAATGATGTTATATGCCGAAAACCAATAAAATTCTGCCAGACTTTTCGTGTGATTATGATAGGAATAGAACAGAAATAAAGCTTGTTGCCCTTCGTGTAACAATCGGTATATCTCTGATTTGGCTGCCATATCTCTGCCCCGTACTGATACAAGCATTGGTTCAATACACAGCCAGCTCAGTTGCTTTGAATATATATCTTCTGGTCGAAGTTTAGCCTTCATAACATGCTCCTCTCTATTCATCACTTTAAGGATTCTCTGGTACTTCCACGGCCGGGTCATTCTCTCCGCCCATTCTGCGTCTGGATGTCTCCATTTTCCCTGTCGAAGGCACATGGTCAGAAGCTTTAGCTAATCCGAATTTGGGCATGTTGGCGTATATGGTCTCGAAGGAACCCGACTGAGCCTTGTATGTTTCATGATATATCCCTACTGTTCCGTCAGTACCAATGGATCGGTTGAATTTTTTCCAAGCTTCCAAGTGTAATCCGCCTCGTGCGTATTTCTCCAATTCATCGTAAGAGCGCCAGTATTGGAGTAGCGTCACCCCACGCCAACTTATAAAATACTCTGTACTCAGAAATCCAGTCTCCGGATTCATATACAGTTCTTTAATCATCGGTCCCATGGACTTAAAGACAGGCAACCATTTGTGTATAGCCCACAGACGATTGATCCTCATTCCGATGATAAAAACAACAAATTCTCCCTCAATCTGAGCGGAGTATCTTCCCTTATGTATGTTCGCCACGTAATCTCTCCTTCTCTCAAAACATTCGATTTCATCGGATCTGGACGGCCCTTCCTATCCGCTCATAGGCATTCAAGGGAAACTCAAAACTCCACCGTTTGTGATATTCCTCCAGTCCCATTTCCTTCAATTTGCTTAATTCTCTGTAAAATAGCTTAGTCAACTTGACCAAGGATAACTCCTCAGACATAAGCAATCGCCCCTCTGTAACGGCTTCCGTGCTAAAGTTATCACTCATCTCATACACCATGAATTGAACGATTACCTGCGAACGTTTCTTGATCCAGAAGCGATATTCTCCAGGTTCGGTCTGCATGGTCATGGTTACCTCCGTGGCTCCTTTGTGCAATGCAACGAACTGACGTGTTATCTCATCCACCGCATCCGACAAAAAAGAAACCGGAATCTCAATCTGTTCTCCCTGATCGGGTTGAACCAGGATATCCAGCCATCCGTGCGGTTCAAGCGTCATAACGATGTCCATAGTCATCCTCCTTTATGTGATTTCATGATGCAAGATTAACTGGAGATCATGTCTTTCAGATATAACCGCTGTGCCGAAATATTTCCTTCATTTACAGCTAAAATAATCTCATTAATCTCCGAATGCAACTCACAAACGCATTTGTGCAGTGCCTTCATTGCTGCGTAAATCTTCATACACATTCCAACTTGTATACAATTCTTTTAGCGCTAACGCCGTTTTATGTATGAACTCTTCCATAGCTTCCATGGATAACATATTTAAATCACCCAAAGGTTCGTTGTCAGGGTTAACTAAAAACTCAAGTTTCTCTTCTCTATACTGGTACACCTCAGATTCCAGCAATCCGCCTAAATCAAATGCTCTTCCCACATTCAGCTCATTTAACCAATCATTGGCCCTGTTCCAATTCCGTAAAATCATAAACTCCAGCTTTGTGACATCCTGTGTATACACACTTCTTCCGTTGGGATGGACTTCATATGCAGGATAGATATCGAATGTCCACGCGCGATCCGTATAGATATGGGCGATGTAACCGCACAGATATTGCAGGAATTTGGGATCACTATAAGCTAATTTCTTGTTGGATTCAAAAAATCCTTTAAGTTCTTCGTCTGTTGCGAATCTTCCTGCCTCTGGCATGAGGTGGGTTTTCGCCTTTTCTGTACGAAGATTAGTTCTTACATGGATCGAATCAGGAGCAAGGCTCCCCAATAACAATTCAGGGAATGGTTCGGATATCAACTCGGATGCAATTGCAAAATGTACCATCGGCCAAGGCAATGTAAAAACTCCTTTCTTTATTAAAAGGCTCAACTATGATGTTGTATGACTTACAAAGCTAAGTGCTCACTCTCTTGCACATGTATCAATTCAATATCCTCACAATAAAATCCTAATATTCCGTCCTCATAGTCTTCAACGTAATATTTCATCGGATGATATCCGTGGTCTTTCAGATCTTTAATATTAAACCCACTTATCTGAACTAGAACACCATGAGGCTTATAATGAAAACTTTCAATATTAGTGAATCTAAAAAGTAATTCATATGTAACATTTAATAATTTTATTAAAAATGTAATATCTGCAATCGAAATATTTTCATAATATTTGTCTTGTTTTATATACAGATTCAACCCAGCAACCCACTCCAAATTTTGAACAGAAAATGCTGGAATAAAAGGTTGAATTATTGCCATGTTTTTCACCATAATCTAACCTCTATTCATTTTGGGCTATTATATTTACGCAATCACTGGCGTAGCAATTTAGACTCTCCTTGCTTCAAATCTACAAATATAGGCTTCTGCACATTGTTAATTGTGGAGATATCAATCTCATCCAGACTTTTAAAAACAAGCTGTAATGACTCCTTCTGTTCATCTTCAAATAAAAGAGTTAATTGATCATCACAGAGTTTTCCTTCCAACTCCGCAATAACGTCAAATAAAAACATTACAAATACTACTTCATTTCCATCCGGATACGTATAGTGCATCCTCTCGCCCGTATAGATGGAGGCCAATTCATAAGAACTCACCTCAAGCCCTGTTTCCTCTTTCACTTCTCTAATCATGGTTTCTTCGATTCGTTCACCTGGTTCCATACCACCACCGGGTAATCCCCAATCTCCATAATCTGATCTCTTTTGCAGCAGAACCCTCCCCATATAATCTCGAATAATAGCTCCACCCGTAACTACAATACGACTAGTCATTACTCTTGCTCCTCTCTGTTGGGTTGCTTTCAACAGCTTACGATTTTAATCAGGAACCTTTTCTATTGATTCATATTCCAAAATGCACAATGCATTTCCCATTTTTCTCAGCATACTTTGCCATGTTCGCAAGCTTATGTAATTCGTTGATTAATTCAACTCTGTTGTACACGAGTTTCTCGTAGTAGCCCTTCCGTTCTTCTCCATCAAAACAGTAACTCCCTGTCAGAACAATCGGATCCGCCGCATGGCTGAATAGATCAATCCAGGCCTGAATCAGTTGATGAAACTTCAACAAAACATCCTGCTCTTTAATCACGGTTATTCCATAGTTGTTCAGTCCACTACATCTCATACACGTAGATGGATTCCATGTATCCAACCATTGAAGGGAATCATAGATGTATGCAATAAATTCGTCTTCCAGGGTCGCATGATTCTCTGGCGTTAACCCACTTTTATGTATCAAGTCCTGAGAGTCCCAAGAGTAGGAAGTATGGATATACTCGTTTACTTCCGCTTTGTTTTCAATAACAAAATGATGCTTCGGCATGCTTATGCCCCCCTCAAACACTTCACTCCCATAGACTCCTCTTAATTCATCATAACCCATGTATTGGAAAATGGAAATTGAAAAAGATCCTATCTATCTCCCAACTCAGGAGAAGCACATAGGACCTTGAGAAAAAATTCATTACATTTAGAAAATCCTTCTTTTACTCAGAAACTCTGTTCCTTCTTCACGATACATCTCTATAAATTCATTGGTCACATGATCATGCCTCAGTGCTCCCATATAATCTGTTCCAGGTTTGTTCGATCTATAATCTGAATCAATCGTGTAGATATTGAAGTGCACCTCATCTTCATCCTCTGACACATCTGTTTTATCAAAAAGTGAAATCACTTCATCTTTACCAAGAAACCTAAATGGAGAATCCTGACGCTCTATAATATAAAAAGGATATGTGATTTTCTCTACCTGAACGAATTCCTGGTATTCCTTAAGTTCATCAGGTATGAGATCCATGTACAGTCTAGCTACTTCTTCTGCCTGAAATACACCTGAGACCCACTTCGAACTCCCTTTGGTTGCTACGATAATGAACATACTAATCACCTTCTAATTTAAATATTCCTATGATATACGGTTTACTGTTTGTCTAAATATTGTGTAAATACCTTTAATACGTATTCATTATCTGCATCATTCTCATTAGTATCTGTATCTTGGGTTATCTCAACATAAACATTCGACTTCAAAAAAAGATCTATAATTTCATCAGGCTCACTCACATTCTGAATTTTGCATCTGAAAGGTAGCTCCTTATTGCTATCCGAGATTAGATTAAATCTTAATTGACTCGCCATAAAATCAAACCATAGATAAAATATCAATCCGCTCTGCTTATTCGAATGATTAATCTGATTCTGACGGTTGGCTATGACGTTCATAATAAAAGCACTAAAATCACTCAAGTTCACTTCATTAGACATTTCTTCTGAAATTGAAATACACCACATATTCGTTTCTATTTCTTTCTGAAGTTCTGAATCAGAAGAACCTATATAGATCACATCATGAATAATTTCTTCGAGGTCCTTGAAATATTGCTCTTTAGACATTTAACCTACTTGCTCCCTTCATACTTCTATACCGTCATCCACGTACAAAAGTCTGAGACAAAATCCGGTGGCTACCAGCGATGTTGTCAATCTCAATGTTATATTCAGACTCAGTGTATTCAATCTGATGTTGCTCATAATATTTTTTCCAGAACGAAACTGCTGCCGCATTATTAGCAAGCTGTTCCACTTTAAATGTACCCTCAAATTGAGCAAAAACCAAGTCAATCGCTTGTGCTGCCAGCCCCTGTCCGCGATATTTTTTGACCAAGAACAGCTCTTGCACGGTATAATCCACACCTTCCGGCACATATGGAGGTGAGCAGACCAGTACGAATCCAATAACCTTTCCTTCATACTGAATCAAAAACGGATGTAATTCATCGCGTTCCAGATATAGATAGGTGTTCGTTGGATCATATTTCCCCTCTTCAAGTAGATCCTCGCCAGAAAATTCGGACAGATCATATAAGTACAAGTTGTACAGGTTGAGGAACAATTCCTTTTGTTCTGCCAAAATACTCGTAATTTGCACATTCATCTTCATTGCACATCTCCCTTAGTTAATGAGTTGGTTAGTGGTCCATACATGACATTACCGATGTCCACAACGAGTTTGCTGTGCCCTGTTCTCAATATATCCTTTCAACCACAGCAGATATAGGCAAAGTTTGGTTTAAACCATGGAGTAACCTACTTTCACAGTGGACATGAACAAAAAAAAGACTCCCTAAAGAGTCCGATTATTGGTCTTGTCTTTATTTTTCACCAAATATCCACTGGCAAGCGCTGCGGGAGCGATAAAAGGTAAGAACGTCAACCAATCCATGAAAAGAAGTATAGGAACGAAAATAAATATTACACTGAAATACATCATGACTGGAGATTTTTTCTTCAACCCCTGAACACCGAAAACAACTCCTGCCAATGAGATCAATAGGACAAAAGCAACGTTAAGCACGTTCATAACCATCACCTCCACTGGCATGTAGCCAACACTTATTGAATCAGATAATCAACCACAGGATATGAGATCACATTGCGATCTCTGTACGTTGAAGCCACCGCTTCGGGATGTGTGCTAAGAATTCCATTTTGCAACATCACCGGACGGAAACCTCGCTCCATCGCTCCGTTGTAGGTGAATAGAACACATTCCTCTGCGGCAAAACCGGCGATGATCACCAATTCAACTCCATGACTCTTCAACACCTGCTCCAAATCGGTCTGCCAGAAGGCATTGGAGGCTTCCTTGGTAACGGTGAGATCCTTCTCATTCACATCCACCTCGGGTATGATGCGATACTCATCTGACACTGCCTCCTCCATGCCCTCCACATCCTGCACGTAAACGACCGTATGATCATTCGAGCGCAGCACATTAGCCACATGGTTAATGTACTCACAGGCATGGTCTATCGAAGTCTGGTCCATCTTTTTACGCACAATACTCTCCTGCATATCAACAATCAGCAAACCTACTTTCATCCAATCTCTCCTCATAAATAAATTTCATGTCGCATGGTTGAGTGACTTCCCTTGTTAAACTGAGAACTTAATCTTTAAATAATTCATTCAGCATCCGGTCGCGATTCTCCAGAAAGCTGCGAGTAATCTGATAGTGATCTGTCTCCTCATAGGCTATCTCTTGAATATGGCTATCGTCAAAACTTAAAATCTCTGCCCCCGGATATCCCAGCAAAATGGGTGAATGCGTCGCAATAATGAATTGTGAAGTGCCTGACAGATCATGAAGGATACGCAATAAGGAGAGCTGCCTAGCTGGAGACAAAGCGGCTTCGGGCTCGTCAAGCAGATAGATGCCTTTGGAACTGAAGCGATTGACGAACAGACTGAGAAAAGACTCCCCATGTGATTGTTCATGTAATGAACGCCCGCCATAATATTGAAGCGACGCCGGCATCTCATCGACATGTGATGCGAATTGATAGAACGATTCAGAGCGCATGAAGAAGCCATTCGTTATTTTGGGTAACCATGCCAGCCTGAGATAATTCCCGAGCGAGGATTCTGAAGCATGTGTCTCATAGGTATTATTCCTGCCGCCCCCTGCGGTATTGAATCCACATTGATGAGCGATGCCTTCGAGCAGCGTAGATTTCCCTGAACCATTTTCACCTACAAAAAAAGTAACGTTATTCGTGAGCTCCAATCGTTCCAAGGACCGGATCGCGGGGATGTCAAAAGGATATTGGTTCCGATTCTCGATCTTGGCCGACAGGAGTTCCACACTTCGAAGATACATAATCATCCTCCCACATTTATTTTATATAAGTTCGACAAAAGAACATTTACACTCGAACTTCGCACACTTATCTTCAAATTAAAATTAAGTTTACTCTGATTGGTCCAGCCATGGACGAATGATGTCCTTGCGGGTTATGATCTCCATCGTTTTCATGAAAAACCAGGTAAACCCCGCATAAAAACCGATAGGAGGATAACGAAAAGCTGCGGGTTTATTGCCTTCATAATAGAAGTGCCCCATCCAGGATAAAACGTAATGGGTTACAGCGAGTAGGAGCGTGACTTTGATATCAATAAACAAAAAATTCCATGCCACAAACGCCGACAAAAACGCGAAGTAATGCAAAATGCGGTTTTTCCGATCCTGATGCTCCTGAAGGTAATAACGCAAGTCCTTGCGCACACGATTCAACATCAGTCCACATCCATTTCACCTAAAATAAGGCTCCTTATATCCCACTCCATCGTAACCTATTTCGGGGTACATATGAAACCGTTCCAACCAAAAAAGAGCAAGCCATAGGCTTACTCTCTCTTCAGAGTTAATAGACAAATCTGCGCTGTGCCCAATAGCTGAACAGGAAGATGGATACCTCGGTCAGCAGCTTAGCTGTGAGCAGCGGGATAATTAGTTTTTCATTATAAAAATACAATAAACCGTAGTTTAATAACAGCACCAGTAGGACAAGTGAGAAATATTTGGGCAAAGACTGCCGAACCTTAGAGGTTCGTCCAGCGGAAAATACGTACTTCCGATTAATCGTATAGTTGAAGATGGAGCTACACAGTCTTGCTGCGACAACCGACAGAAACAGATTATGCGTGAAATACTGAATAACGAACAGTAATCCAAAATCAATCATTGCCGATAGCACCGAAGATGTGCTGAACATCAGGATTGGCATATAGATCCGGAACGAATCTACCAGTGGGCGGAAATGAGAGGACTCATTGTGATCCAGATACACCGTATCAATAAACTCCTCCGTAATCTCATACCCTTCCTTGTGTGCCGTTAATAACATGTTCATCTCATATTCAAACCGATCCCCGGGAATCTGGTTCAGCCAGACCAGCATGGAGTAAGGAAAACCGCGTAGACCCGTCTGTGTATCATATACTTTGGTACCTGTTGTGAGGGAAAAGACCACCCGTGTGACTGTGTTGCCAAACCGGCTACGTGCTGGAATTTTTCCGCTGAAGCGACGGCTGCCGAGTACAATTCCTGGTGTCGTTTGTGCGAGCAGTACTTCGAAGATACGTTTAATATCATGTGGCAGATGCTGTCCGTCACTATCTGCGCACACTACACCGCCCTGAGGTCCGTACTCCTTAATATACTGAAAACCTGTCTTTAACGCCCTGCCCTTACCCAAATTGACGGGATGTGTCAGGACCTTACAGCCATACGCTTCTGCCGTTTCAAAAATTCCACGGTAACTTGGGCCACTTCCATCATCTACAATCACAATAGGTCCAAGTTTAAAAGTCTGTAACTGCAGAACGAGATTCAATAAACGCACATCGGGTTCATATGATGGAATTAATATCGTCATGATCCTTGTCCCTCCGTCAGATATAAAATGTCACTTACGCCACGTTCCTGGTTACGCCCCAGCGGGTTATTGACAACTCTGCCCATAAAATACATCGTGGATGAACCGCCGCCGTCTAGATTGTAAGCCCCGGTTGCTCCGAGGCCTTTCATGACATCCGCCAGTTCTGCCAAAGTCATGCCACGGCTGTTGTCCTGCCGTCCGTCCACCACCACAAAGACATAATGATTCGGAGCAATCATGCCGATCGCTGTTCTTGGATTTGCGTCTTGAATGGAACGATTACCGAAGTTATTATCGATTTTCACACTGCTAAAATCACTGACAATCTCGCCATCCTGAATCAGAATGGGCCCAAAGGATAGTGTATCGGTTGCACCTTCGGCCAGCAGTTCCGAGGAAGAAATCTCGTTCTCGTTATATGTTTTCATCGTACCGTCGTTGAACAGGGCAAGTGCATCCCGCGTGGGGCTGTCCCGATACAACGTTCCATTTCGGATAATGACACCATCATCACGGAATCCGTAATAATCACCATTAATGGCAAAGATCGCATTGTTGGCTGCGGCAATCTCTGACGTATTTTCGGTAATGTTCGTTCCAAAACTGTTGTCCGCTAGCGCAGTTCGCAGGCTGCTTGCATCCGTTAGCTGAACATCGGCGACATAATACGTAATCTGATCCGAGCCAGAACCCGTCTGTACCTTTTCAATATTGACTTTCATATCATCACTAGAATAATTCCAATCATCTGACGTTGTATTCACTTCAGTCGCTGTGGTTGAAGTGTTGGTGGAATCATTCGCGTTGTTCGTTGTTGCCGTTGCCGTGTTCTCATCCGCCACAACCACCTGCACATGCCGGATCAGGTAACGGTCAGCCAGGCTGTACAGGATACCACCTACCACAAGCACGATGACAAGTGTGATGATGAGCCATCTGTGCTTTCTTGGAGAGATCGGTCGTTTATGTGGTTCTTTCCGGGTTGGTTTCTCATCAATCTTCATCATGTGAAGCTCACCTCTTCATCTAAGTTCTTAAGGCCATATTAGGCCGGGTAGCTTAAATGAATCTGAAACCATATCAAAAAAGGTGATCCATTTTCCCATTGAGGAAACCAGATCACCTTGATTTATAATCTATACAATCCTAAGGCCACTAATATCGTGTACATATTCGTTCAACATTCATATCACATATCTTCAACAGGTCTTCCTGTTATGCATCTGCAAAAAGAGCATCGTACGCGGGACAAGGCCGCTTCTCCAGGAATTCCGTTAACGCCGGGGGCTGCTGAGCGTAAATATCCTTCAA
This sequence comes from Paenibacillus sp. FSL H8-0283, assembly GCF_045040675.1. Classification (NCBI taxonomy): domain Bacteria; kingdom Bacillati; phylum Bacillota; class Bacilli; order Caryophanales; family Paenibacillaceae; genus Paenibacillus; species Paenibacillus sp. FSL H8-0283. The sequence continues at coordinate 1,841,203 of NZ_CP150295.1, read as the reverse complement.
CGACGTTCCAGTATAGATGTTGCCAATCACAACAGGATGGCATAACTCACAGATGAGAATATCCCCGTTGCCGTGCAGGTGCAGCTGTTTCGTGCCATCCACACAATTAGAGAAATACACACCAGGTTGTTCACGCAAATTCAACTGTTCAGCGAACCGATCCATACAGGTGAAATAGAGCGTTGTATCTGGCTTTTTATGTTTAATTAATTCCGTAACAGATCGAACAAGGGACTCTTTGGATACAATCTGGGTCCAGTCGGTATGCGGCATCTTAATACTGTTCTGGATCTCATGGATGCGCACACCCAGATCATACACCTTATCGCTAATGGCCTGCATGTTCGCTTGATTACCTTCAAATAGTAACGTTTCCAGCACCGTCTCCAGACCGGCTTCCGTGCACAGACGGATATTCTGCTCCAACCTTTCATACATGCGAGGATGCACGCGGTAGTACGTAGCATACGACTCCGCATCCGTATAATTGAACGAGATATGAATGTTGGACAAGCCTGCATCACGCAACGCGATGATTCGTTCTTCAGTCAGCAGACTGGCATTACTGTTCAATTGTGTATCGATGCCATGTGCCGCACAGTACGTCACAATCTCCAGGCAATCCTGATATTTCAGAGTAACTTCTCCCCCTGACAATCGCACTCTCTTGAGACGAGGAAGCTCACTAATAATACGGATTACTTCCTGACTATTGATACACGCTCCATCATCCCGATTGTAGGCGCAGCAATAGTCGCATTTATAATTGCAATTCGATGTCACTCCCACTTCAAGCCCTTCCAGCTCATATACGCCGGGTGTTTCCAGTTCGAGTGATTTATATCTGTTTTTGGTCGTCAATTCGTTGTACCTCCTGGTTCCTTCATTCAATCCATGTTTTAATAACTTGAAGATTATAGCGGAAAGCATCAGGTTCAAGATATGACATTATGTACGTTGCTTGCTGAAAACAAAAATAAAACCCATATCCTCAACGATCAGGAATGGGCCAAAGCTAGGCATATAATTATTGAATTAGACAATATAAAATACGATACCTTGACCTTTTGATGTAGCAATTCAAGCTATTTCTTACTTCTGCTTTTATTGTGTATCACTGATAAATTTAGGATTATAGGAAAATCTATGGCTCGCCAGCATGATAAATGACACACGACTTTTCAATAACACGTTCTTTATTTAACACGAGTAGAAGTCTTCTTTTACGATAGCATACATCTTCAGATCTTGAAGCTCATTTTTTACCTTCATGTATTTCCTCAGCACACCTTCGAATTGCATGCCTGCCTTCTCCATGACCTTGGCAGAACCTGTGTTTTCCACTAAACATCTGGCCTGGATTCGCTCGAGCCCCACTTCATCAAATCCAAATTGGATGATTCGTTTCACTACCTCGGTCATGTAGCCCTGATTCCAAAATTGATTAGATAACACATATCCCAGTTCAACTCTCCTGTTATCGCTGTCACACCCTAGATAGTTACAACTACCAATCAGCCTCTTGGTGTATTTATCTTCAATCCCCCATGGGCCTATTAGATCCGTCTCATAGCGACTCATGACAAAATCTAAAAAAGCTTTGGTGTCTTCTTTGCTCTGATGCGCGTCCCAGGTCGTGAACTCCGATACAGCAGGTACAACGCAGTAACTGTACATATCCTCCAGATCATCATAGGTAAGAGGTCGGAGTAACGTCCGTTCGGTTTCCAACATGGGAAATGGTTTGAAGAAACTTTCAATCGTTTTCATAGATTTATCCTCCCTCAGATTGTTAGGAAAAAGAAACACACAGCAGTTCGGTCCGTGTTGCCTAACTCACCTGTTGTACAATCAAGGCCACAATCTGAGTGTCTTCCACTGCCCATCTTGCTTTACATATTGGACTCGTACATGCTTGCGCTCCGAATCTCCCTGCCAAAACTCCACCTCTTGTGCATTCACGGCATATAGACGCCAATGAGGTGTAACAACACTGGGGTCACGTCTTATTTTTTCCTTCTGAGCTTCAATGGAACTATCCAGCACTTCCTCGCTATCCAAAACCTCACTCTGATGCCCTGTCATGGCAACTGCTCGCGCTCCAGCTGAACGTTTGCGGAAATCATCAGCACCCGCTTCATCTCCCCGATCCTCGGCAATTCCCCTTATCCGAATCTGTCTTCCAAGGGAAGGCCAGTAGAATGTCAGAGCGACATGAGGATTCTCCTTCAACTGCTGCCCTTTTCGACTCTCCGAACTGGAGGCAAAATAAAACGTTTCGTCAATTACATTTTTCAAAATCAACACCCGCGCATCAGGATAACCATCTTGATCCACGGTCGAGATCGTCATAGCATGAGGTTCCTTCACTTCGTTCTCAACCGCCAATCTCAACCAATCCAAAAATAACTTCCCCGGCCGATCCGGTAACTGCCCCGTATCCCAGGTTGGAAATGGGCCGGATAAAGATTTTAAACGTTGCAACAGTTCGATTGGTTTATCGCTCATGTCATCGCCTCCATCTTCTCTTCTATTCGTTTATTTTTATCCTTTACTCTCCGCTTCCCATGTAAGCAGATCATTGTCTTCTTCAAAATAAATACTCAAGAGCATCCGTGGTTCACCCATTCCATCTACATATAACTGCACCAGATCACTTTATCCTCATTTTTTCCAAGCTCAGTTACTTTCTTAAAATCCATAATAAGTTCTGCTTCCTTTATTCCAACGTACTCTCCAATATCTGGATTATAATACTGAATGATCTCTACCTGATACGTTCCGTTTTGTAACTCAATTCTATATCTGGCGCAATTATCGTCTGGTACGATACAATCTTCAAATTGAGCTGCCATGGTCAGACAGGTGTAGTCCACCAGATATAACTGATTATCAGTAACCTGGATGTATCCTTTAGCTCTTCTATAGCAGCTTTCAACGTCTATATTATTTTCAAAAGTAAACTCCGTTGTCCATGAATGCTCAACACCTTCATTAGTCATTTGGAGAACTAATATGTTTCCAATCTGCATCTCCTGAACAAAATGGTTTAACAGCATATCCAGCTCCCAGTCTTCACTTACGTACGTCTTGTATTGATCCGCGTTGACTAATGCAATAAAATTGGTGTCTCCGTATTCCATCCTAAACCCCATGTGTCATCTCCTTAATATGTATCAAATAAACCCGACCTCAGATAGCTTCTATCCAAGATCGGGCATTTCCTGCTTACCATTTATCTTACAAATGTGTTATGAACTCGCTCGGATTTGATAAAATAAGGAATCCAAATGGCACAAGTGATGACAGATTTAGCAATTTCTCTGATCGAGCTTCCATCTTCCAATTCTTTTGCTAACGGAATCTGGAGCAATAATAGGTAATCAATAATACCTACAATCAGACTGAGACCATAGAAGATGATCATCAGACGGGGTAATATTGCTTTCTTGCTATAAAACACAAAAATTGTATATACACTGAATAATAAAAACAGCGTATTGTACACCATCTCAAAAATAAGTACTGGACCCCATAATGGGTGATAATAGTCTGATTGTTTGGAAGTTAGCATTTCCCAAGTCTCAGTTGTGAATGTGGGTATTATCTGCTGAAATAATTGCACTGCAAGTAGAATTACCGTAACAAATAATCCAATCTGGATGAGAATCAGCCAACCACCCAATCCCGACACACCTAGTGGACGGTAGTCTGTTTTTTGCTCTTCAATATGTGGTTCCACCTCGTAACACTTCCTTATGCAGTTTTGTTTTTCTGAGATGAGTCTTCCTCGTAATAGTAATAATGCAAGTCGAATCTACGGGTGCTTCTATCCCTTTTCTCACGTCCGTTGTATGTATTTTCACACTCTCCTTATAGCGATCTCTCCGTCCTCCTCTCATATAGAATTTTACACAACTTCCTTATTGTACTACGAGTGTCAAGGCACAGGTTACTTGTTTTATCAGGTAACGATGAAGGAGATTACTTCCGTTGTGGATTAAAGGAAAGGAGTAATGAGGGTTATTTCTTAAAAGACAATCCCTCTTCTTCCAAAGCGCTTCGCAGTTTGGGCATGGCAGATGGCCCGATTCCGTGCAGCTTCAGGATCTCTTTCTCCGTGTACTCCGCAAGTTGCAGTAGTGTTGTGATGCCTTCACTCTCCAAGGCCCGTCTGGCGGGAGCTGACAATAAGGCTAGAAATCCCTCTGTCGGTTTACGTTCAGCTTCGCACGTCGGACAGGTTGGGCAATCACTTTTTTTATAATACAAATGTCCTTGTTCGCATGTTCTGAGTGTTCCTTTATCGTTTGCCATGTGGGCATCACTCCTTATAAATTGTATAATATAACCAAGGCAACCTGAATGATAGTTTACTCATAGGAGTGTGTAGAATGGAATTAAAAGACAAGTTGTTATTAATAAAAGAGAATGACTACCAAGCACCTTCAGATATATTTCCATTAGTACAAGAAATGATACATAACATCGGTTCTTTGGATGCCCAGCTACGTGATGAATTAATTTACACAACCTTATCGAATTGGATTCCTGGTCATGCTCTGACTGTGTACGAACTAGAGCAAATCTTACCCGTAGTCTTGGATGAAAACCATTTGCATTTTAGACTTGGAGAAACAAATTCAGACGCTGTATTCACTCGATCTTTCTCTATGTTGGTTATATCACTCTTTTTATCCAGGCATAGAGAATCACCATTTCTCTCAAAAGAACACATTCATCAGATAAAAGGGAACGTATTCTACAATGTACAAAAAGAGCGTGATTACCGTGGATATGACGAAGTAAAAGGCTGGGCTCATGCCATAGCACACGCAGCAGATGTTTTGGATGATTTAGCTCAATGTACCGAACTAGATGAGACGGATCTCTTAACTATCCTCGACCTAGTTTATCAAAAGATAACCGTTACAGACTGCGTATACTCCGATGGGGAAGATGAAAGAATGGTGAAATCCATCATTAGTGTCTTAAATAGAAAGATACTTAGTCAGACTTACATAAAGCAATGGATTGAACGTTTTGGTGATGTCGAGAAAGACCCAGAATTTCTTCCCTCGTTTAGGCAAAAAAATAATATAAAAAACTTTCTAAAAAGTCTATATTTCAGGATTAAATTTCACCAATTGGATGCCGATCTCGGTCCAACTATTGAGCACACGTTATATAAAGTAGAACCCGTATATTATTCATGATTAATAGTCCTTCCAAATTAACACCTTTATCTCAGACATATTACTGGAAGGAACGGTAAACATGGGACGTTTGTGCTTAAAAAAAATGGAGAAACCCGGTAGATTGAGCAAGGGGTAGAAGATTGAATTGATAAATGAAGATGATCAGCCTTTCAAGCAGGCACGGCAGATGGCCCGATTCCATGCAACATCAGGATCTCTTTCTCCGTGTACTCCGCAAGTTGCAGTAGTGTCGTAATGCCTTCATTCTCCAAAGCACGTCTGGCGGGCTGACAGAAAGGCTAGAAATCCCTCTGTTGGCTTACGTTCAGCTTCGCACATTGGACAGGTTGGACAATCACTTTTTTTATAATATGAATGTCCTTGTTCGCATGTTTTGAGTGTTCCTTATTTAAGTATTCAACCAGATCTTAAAATCTGAAATCATATTTTCGTATTGTTTTAAAGCATCTAAAGTCCAAATGACTTGTGATGTTCCTACTAACTGTTCATCTACGTCCGTACATTCAATCCACAGTGACCGTTTTAGACTATATTCGAGCCAATCCAACTTTCCAGCAAAACCATTATCCAGAACCACTTCCCAATTGGCTGTTAGACTACCCACTCTCTTCTCATATCCAGCTATAAAAGCCAAGAACTTCCCCTTGTTTAAACTTCCAGAGCTATCTACTGACCAATACACAGCTGTTTCTACCAGATCATGCATTGGATTAATATAACCTGCCGATTCCCAATCTATAATAATAGGTATGTCTTCTCTCCACATCACATTCTTAGGCTCCAGATCTCTGTGACTAATAACATTATCGGATGTTAGAATTGAAGATGAATTCTTAGCCTTCATGCTCCACTCATACAGCTTATCCATATTGGAATCCAAAATCTCAATCCATTCCGAATTCTCATTTTTTCCTTTGTTCAGATAAAACATCCAATCTATTTTTTTAGAATTAGTCACCTGTGAACTATCCAATTCTAGTTGTCTAAAATCCGTTTTGTGGATATCTGCAAGGATCGTTCCCATCAGAAAACTGTTATTGATAGTAACTTCATCTTGTTCCAAACGTTGACCCTCAATCCAATCAAATATTAGATAGAATTGATTATCAATGTTATGCATATAAGCACCCTTTAACCTTTTTGCAGGTTGAGCATGGATATGTTCAGCTACCACGCTTGCTATTTTTTCTGAATCAATATAATTTTGCACAGCAGTAGGTCTTATCATGATCTGGGGATTCAATGCCTTAACTGCATAATTAGCTTGCGTCGTTTCAATGGCGTACATTCGATGAAGAAGTCCACCTGAAATCGGCTTGGGCGAACTAATCAAATCACCAAGCTGTAATTCATTACACAGTTTCTCAAAATTTAAATTATATTGAGTATCGTTCATATGTTATCCCCTTTCATTTTGGCTATTTGTCTGGAGCAAAGTTTACAATCCATACTCGGCAAAAACGGCTGCATATTTCTTTTCTAATATCGTCCAGCGCTTTTCGGCTCCGTATTTGGCGTGTAGTTGCTGTAAATAATGCTTGGCTTCTTCCGTATTGCCGGCTTTTAGCAGGAAGCGGAAGGTTACTTCGCTTAAATATAGCGCTGTCTTGTCCATATAATAATGGACTATATCTTTGGCCCCTGTTAGCGAGTGTAGGAATGACATTCCCTCTTCCAAATGTGACACCAGTTCTTTCGATAAAGCGTCTGGATCGATATCAGGCGTTAAGGTATAGTGGGCCGGAGCGGCAGGGGCTATTTCTCTGATTCGGCAGGTTAAATGAGATACGAGCTCCAATATGTCTCCATTCAATCCAACGGAATGCAACTCCGCAAGCTCGGTGGAATGAACACCACAATTAACATAAAACTGGACTTGACTACTGGTGTTATACTTTGCTCTTTGAATGTTGAACTTATATGCGAGGTTTCCATCCGCTTTGTAGAAATTCAGATTTTTCTTGGAATAGCCGTGTTTGGCAAATACGGGTTTGACTTCTGTATTGATGATCTTCTTAAAAAGTTCCTGCATTAGATATCACTCCCAAGGCAAAGTTTATTTAATACGTTGTTACCTTTTTTTGTTCAAAATCATGCTTGTTCTAATTTATAAAAATACTATTTAGCTTCTTCTCGTAGCATATGAGCCAGTTTGTACATTTCTGCAATGTCATGCCTGTTCTGTTCCTGGAATCTTCGGATCGCCTCATCAATCTCTACTACTTCAACTGCAACCACCTGCTCGCCATCTTCCGGATTCAGCGGATCACCGACAAGTTCAACATCTCCATATCCAATGATTCGTACAAAATGGGGATGCGGGATATGCGGTCGATACGGTTCCAAAGCACTGGATGTGCAATAGAATTGACCAAAGATCTGATAGGACCGCATTTCTGCCCCAAGTTCCTCCATCAGTTCACGTTTTAACCCATCCATATAATGCTCACCTGCTTCAAGCGTCCCCCCAGGCAGCTCCCAGGCTCCATTATCCAGTTGGAAGACAACACATTGATCCCCGACAAACGGAATGATGCTAATATTACTCACCAGCTTTTCATCCACGATGTCGTTCAATCTGAACTCCGCCTCAATAATTCCCCAATGAATCGACGTACTCAGCGCCGGAAATAGTTCCGCACTCAAGCTACTCATCCGCACCCGATCCTCTCTATCTAATTCCACTATTCTTCCAATTATAGTCGAAAACACAGAAAGAAGGCCACCTTCCCACCGGGGAGTACGTGACCCTCTTCTTACGCTCTCTGCCCTTAAGCCTTGAATCAGTGTTCTCTCCAGACTCTCAGACCATTCTCCTTCTAATGCTGTACCAACTTTCCCTTTTCCAAAAAAAGAACCCGGCTACAGAGCGGCAAAATCCGCTCATCATGCGTAACCATCACTGCACTCTTGCCCTGCTCTTTCACGAGCCGTGCAATCATGCCGACAATATCCAGCCCACGTTCCGCATCCAGACTGGCTGTCGGTTCATCTGCGAGCAGGACAGCCGGATCGTTCATCAATGCCCTTGCAATGGCGACCCGCTGACGTTCTCCGCCAGACAGCTTCTCTGCATATGCCTTCCGCCGATGGGTCAAGCCCACCGTGTCTAATAGCTCATGAACGCGCTTCTCCGCCTTGTTTTTTTCCGTTCCGGCGAGCTTTGCGACCACCATGAGTTGTTCTTCTACTTTCAGATACGGAATGAGGTTAGCACTTTGAAAAATAAAGCCGAGCTGCTGAAGCCGCATATCGGATATCTCCTGTTTGCCTTTACCCATAATCGAGGCCCCATCCAGTAGAACCTGCCCCTCCGTAGGTTCAAGAAGTGCGCCAGCAATGGACAGGAATGTACTTTTACCCGAGCCGGAAGGCCCCATTACGGCCACAAGTTCCCCTTCGGCAACCTCAAGGTCCAGTTTGTCCAGAATCGTGCGTTTGCTGCCGCCATCTTCAAAGGTCTGTGTAATTCCCTGTAATACCAATCGGTTTCTCATGCTGCTGTCCTCCCAATCGCATCAAGTGCATCAATTTTGGTAACCTTCCACACCGAGAATAACGAACCCGCCACAGACATGAGTATGAATAATACACAGGTCAGTGCGAGGGTGGACAAGCCTAATTGAAACGGCATCGATGCTGGTAGAATGGACTCGAACAGTCGAACCAACAGTACGCTAATGACCAGACTGCCAACCGACAGAACTAATACTTGTAACGAAACACTACCCGCCAGATAACCATTCCGTGTTCCGATGGCTTTTAATATCCCGAACTGACTCGTTTTCTGAATCGTGATGACATAGAAGAATACCGCAAGTACAAACGCCGAGATGACATATAGAAAAGCGATCATCATGAGCAACGATCCCTGCTCTTCCTTATATCCAGGAATGGCCGATACGGCATCCGACTTTGTGATGACTTCCATATTAGGCATTGCAGCACTCAGGCGGTCTACCTGATCGCCCCCATCCTTAATCGCAATAGCATTGTATATCGGAGCATTGGCATTGGTGTCTGCTGAACCTTGCGAAGTTCGTGAACCTCCTTGAAGCGTAAGCCATTCCTGTTCATTCAGGAACATCACTGGGGAGTGACTGAAGGACTCATTTTGTACAAATCCACCAACGGTCCACTCCGTTCCCGAAGCTTGATCGACCAGAACGGTACCAATCGTGACACCAGATTCAGACAACTTTTGGTCCACCACAACCTGCCCTTTTGTCTGATCCGTAATCGGAGACCCTTCAGTCACCGTTGGAGCAAGCCAGCCCTCCGGATTAACCATGAACAGCGTGACATCGATCTTTTTTGTGTCGCCGGTTGGACTGACGGTTGTCATTTTCACACCGAGTGGCTCAGCGTTCTCTTGCCCCACTACGGAGCGAGCTTGATTAAGTTGATCCTGATCCACTTGTGACCGGGTAAAGCGATGATTCGAATCCTGCTCCAGCACAAAGTGGGTTGCTGCCATATTTTTGACCGAAGCTGCGTTATCATACGCCAGCCCCTGTGCAAGACCTGTAACAAACAGTACCAGAAATGAAACCAGCACCATGATTGTAGCAATTAAGGCATAGCGCCCTTTGGCATACCTCATTTCCCGAATAGCCAAGTACATGTTTTGTGACCTCCCTCTTGATAATCCAAGTATAGGAGGCGAAAATGAACGGCAAATGAATAACAGATTACATCTGCGGAAGTGTCACGATAAAGACCGTACCCTCAGGCGAACTGGAAACCTCGATTGTACCGTCATGAATTCGGATAATTTTCTGCACAATGGCAAGTCCAAGCCCGGTTCGTCCAGAAGAACGTTCCCGCGCACGATCCACCCGATAGAATCGATCGAACAGGAAAGGCAGATGCTCCGCAGCAATTCCGTCTCCTGTATCCCGAATCTGAATCACACACTGGTTATCTGTCTGCTCGGCGTGAATCTCAATGCTTCTTCCCTGTGGTAGATGGTTCACCGCATTGCCCAGTAGATTCATCCAAACTTGCATGAGCAGCACTTCATTACCGACTAGCTGGATGGATTCAGGCACCGAAATCCGAAGCAACAGTTCTTTTTCTTCCAATTGCCATTGCAGCACCTGAACGGCTTGCCGGAATTGATCTCGCAGAGAGAACTTTACTTTGCTCAGATCTTCGTTGCCTTGTTCTAGGGAGGACAGGAGTAGCAGTTGTTTGCTGAGCAAAGAGAGATGACGGCTCTCCTCCTCAATGATTGATGCATAGTGCTCTCTTTCCTGTTCAGGCAGATCCCGATCCGCCACCAATTGGGCAAAACCCTGAATCGAGGTCAACGGTGATTGAATCTCATGCGATACATTCGATACAAACTGCTGCCGCGCCTGATCTACCCTCTCCAATTCACGACTCATGGTCATGAAATGCTGGGCCAATTGCCCAATCTCGTCACGCCGTGCGGTAGGCAATTTCAGATTATATTTTCCTTGCGCAATACGTTTGGTTGCCTCGGACAGACGTTCAATCGGATTGACCAGATAACGGGTACTGATCAGAAAGATCAGGATACTAATACCTATCGTCAATGCTCCAATCAGCGCAAAAAAGATCCGTAGCTCACCGAATTGCAGAATTACATCCGGACGCATAAAGAGGGCGTAATTCGCACTGCCTAGCTGTAGATGAACACCCACGGTATTGCTTAATTGATTATCAAAGAAGCCGGTAATGAACGGTTTGCTTGGAAACTGGGCGACGCCATGGTATACCTCACCATTCAACACCAGTTCTACAACTTGCTTGTACAGATCTTTCTCACGGAATTCGCGGCCGTAGAATTGGTCGTTGCCTTTTCCATCCGTCACATAGATTTCGTACCCGAGTGCGGCAGCATTGTTCAGATAATCCTCCATTGTACCGGGTTGCTGTTCCACAAATTGCTTCATTTGCATCGCGATGCCCACCAGCTTCTCATCATTGAAATCCTTGAGCTTTGTATGATAGTAGATGTTGGACAAAAGAAAACCAAGCATGCCGCTGACCATAATCACGGCAATTGTAATGAGGAATACCCGGACGTACAAGGTCCTCAAGGTGCTTTCACCTCCATCTTGTAACCAATACCCCGCACAGTCTGGATGATGAAATCGTCCGTATAATCGGCAAAACGATCACGCAATCGCTTGATATGTACATCAACGGTACGGTCATCTCCTTCGTAGTCTGCTCCCCAAACGAGCCGAATGAGCTCATCCCGCGAGAACAAACGGCCTGGAAACTGGGCAAGCTGTGAGAGTAATTCAAATTCTTTCATCGGTAAAAAGAGAATGGATTGCCCATCGGTAACCTCCACATTGTTACGGTCAATGACGATCCGGTTCATACGGATAATATCGCTGGATGTGCGATGGTACCGACGAAATAACGCCTTTACCCGGTAGACTAATTCTTCCGGTTCAAATGGCTTGGTCACATATTCATCTGTTCCTTTCAAATAACCATCTCTCTTGTCAGATAGCTGATCTCGTGCCGTCAGCAACATAATTGGAATATCGTAGTGCTGCCGAATGTAATCACATAACTCCAGTCCGTCCATGCCGGGCATCATCACATCGAGGATCGCCAGATCGATCGGCGTTTCTTGCATCAGTTTGACCGCTGCCAATCCATCCTGCGCTTCATGGACCCGATACCCTTCTTTAGTCATGACATGCCGCAGGAGTGCTCGAATATTGGCATCATCGTCTGCCAGCAGCAGATGTTTCATATCGTTGTCCGCCCTTCTATGTAGCGAGTATATCTCACTTTGATCCTGCACAGATGGTAGCATAAAAGCAATCTTATTCGCCAGCACATGCATGGAGACACCCTGGACATGTTTATATTTTCTTAAATCTGGTTGACACTACTAAGAGGCAGAACTATAATAAATCCATAACATATGAACGAACGCTCATATATTCATTTGTAGATGATCACACATTGCCAAAAATCATCTATATTCCACACTAGAAATCATATTACATAACGGAGCAAGGCTCCAAAGGAGAGGATTTATATGTCCGGACATCATCACAGTCATAACCATGGGCAAGATCATGGACACAACCACGCTCACACCACCAATAACAAGAAAGTCCTGTTGTTTTCCTTCATTATTATTACCATCTATATGATCGTTGAAGCCATTGGTGGATTCATCACCAACAGTCTCGCGCTTATCTCGGATGCAGGTCATATGTTGTCCGATTCCATTGCGCTCGGGATCGCTTTGCTGGCGTTCACCTTTGGTGAAAAAGCGGTGAATACTGGCAAAACGTACGGATACAGAAGATTTGAAATTTTGGCCGCTACGTTAAACGGAATTACGTTAATCGCCATTGCACTCTACATTTTCTACGAAGCGATTGGGCGTTTCATCAACCCGCCAGAAGTCGCAACCGTAGGCATGTTGATCATCAGCGTCATTGGGTTGCTCATCAATATTCTGGTGGCCTGGATCATGATGCGAGGTAGTGATACGGAAAATAATCTGAATATGCGCGGTGCTTATCTCCATGTCATTAGCGACATGCTGGGATCGGTTGGGGCCATTGCGGCAGCCCTGCTCATGATGTTCTTTGGCTGGGGTTGGGCCGATCCACTTGCAAGTGTAATTGTCGCGGCGTTGGTATTACGAAGTGGTTTCTATGTCACCAAATCATCCCTGCATATTTTGATGGAAGGCACTCCAGCCAATGTCGATGTGAATGAACTGGTGCAGACCATCAAACAAGTCGATGGCGTCAAAGGTGTTCATGATGTGCATGTCTGGTCCATCACCAGTAACTTGAACGCGCTGACCGCTCATATCGTGGTGGATGGAACGATGGATGTCTATGCATCCGAGATCCTGGTTCAGAAGATTGAACATATGCTGGAACATAAAGAAATCAAACATGTGACGCTCCAAGTAGAGTCCGAAAAACATCTGCATGACACCTCGGTATTATGTACCGTCAAAGGCGACGCACCAGATGCCCATGCGCATCATCACCATTAATTAATTCCACGTTACTGATAGTGCAAACGAAAACAGGGCAAAGCTCCGTAAGATGGAGCTCTGCCCTGTTATTTATTTAGTAAGTACTTCTCTGCAAACCGGCTGCCTGCCACCAAAATTATATTTTACATTCAATATAACTTGTGTAAATAACGTGCCAGCATTTGTTCCTCCACAGACAATCCAAGCGAAACAAATCGGTTGTGGATCGCTCGAAACACATCACTATTATCGAATCCTTGTGCCTGAACATCTCGTAATAAACTAAACAGTCCTACCTGCTCTGCACTGGAGATATAGGATATAAGCTGTTCATCTTGATCATACGAAATTTCCTTCTCATGCCACGGATGAGGAACTACTCTCTTGGAGTAATCCACCAATGCATCTCCCACTCCAACACCAAGACCATCTAAGGTATCTAAAATAACTTCATTTCGCCTTGTTTGCCGAACTTCCTTACTATAGGAGTATCCGTCATGGATAAGCTGAAATCCAAAACGTTGCACAGCCAAATCTCTCACCTTCTCTTGTTCTCGGTCCCACTTTTTCTTGTCAAAATACTCACTTTCGCTCGTGTTGTCCTCTTGCTCCTTAACGTAGTCCAAATATTGTTGTTTCGATTCAAATTCATTCAACAGAAGTCCCTCATGTCCCGAGAATCCAAAGGCAAAAAAATCTCTAATATTTCTAGCTACAATCCTCGCATAACTTCCAAAAGCCATGGGATCAACCCGAACAATAGGCACTACACTCAAATCAGTAACATTTCCAAAATCAGTCAAGAAGGAGAAATGAATACCACCCATTCCGGTACGTGCAAACATGATTGCGTCAACTGGAGAACTCATATACCCGCCATTATCATGTGGATCAAATTGTAGAAAATAACCTGTTGGTGTCTCCAAATAAGGAACTTCCTGTTTAATCTCTTCCTCCCATGTGATGATTTCTTTCAGCAAATGGGGTATCTCGTAGGAATTTGTCATTAAGCGATCTCTCCTCCCTATAAAAGCAATACATATTCACTATAGTTTACCTCATTAAGTCCGTTAGCTCTTCAAAGATGAGCCGCTATAAAAAAACAGCTGACTATATAGCCAGCTGCCTGCCTAAACCATTACTGTGATAACAATATAAGGACTATCTAATCTTTTTGGACCTGCAAGATTCGATCATTAACCATTGCTTTTAGAAAAAAGAGCTCATCCCCCACCGGAACACGCCGCTGTTCTCTTTCAAACAAACTTATGGCCTCCTCCAAGGATGCAGTTTTCACTGATTTACTGCAAGCGATTAGCTGTTCGAAGAATATTTTCATCTCTTCAGAATCACATATGGACTCGTGCCCTAACAAGAAGTGCTCCGCATCATATCGCTCGATATCCTGTATCATCGGTAATAACAAATCCTGCTTATAATGAAATAACGAACGAGTCGTTGTAGAATACGGACTGTCTCCAAGGAAAATCGTCTTTTCATCCGGAATATATACAATGGTTGAATCGTCCGTATGTGGACTTCGAATCTGATCCAGCATGCAGACCTTGTTTCCTAGATCGATCTGGAGGTATTGTTCAAAGACGATACCCGATCTACCCAACACAAAAGACTCCCTTTCAGGTATCTCATTCTGTATAACCGCCATACAGTGTGCACTAATCTTTTTGGCCTCTACATACTTACATAGTGTAGCATCATCAAATGAATAATCTCTCCATTCATTCAAGCGCTTATTAGTTAAACGATTAACGATAATCGTCGCACCGAATTCATTCATTCCCAAAAAATGATCCCAATGCGCATGCGTAATAACCACATACTGAATGGGCGGCACATCTAAGCATCGAATTTCCTCGATAAAATCTCTGGCATGTTGAACCGAATTTCCACCATCGATCACCAGACTATGTTTTTCCCCACACACCAAGCCTAGTACCGGTCTTTCTCTATCATTATCGTTGGACATATAATAAATGGAATTGCTTAATTGATTTAACATGTCAATTCTTCTCCTCTATATGAGTATTTTCATATCATAGGCAGAGAAAAACCGCATGTTTATTCAAGCTAATACATGGATTTTTCTCCGTTTATGGATTTACCAATGGAATCACCTCTTTCAATCATTTTGTGTTTCTTCATGTGGTTGTGAGCATACAAAGCCACACTTGTCATAGATAAGTTCTTTACTGGCAAGTAAGTCGCCATGAAGCATATCGGAGGTCCATCCATTCGGACTATGCAAACTATTTTTGTTATCCAACTTGTGATATCTCTCCTGTCTTGTATAGTCTGAACTACGGCATTTGCAATAGCTTTAAAGCTTTGCTAGTTCAAAATTCATGACATAGTCGTTTCCATTCATGCCAAACCTTCAAATACTCAGGCAGATCATCAGGATGATGCTTGTTACTCAGCCCAATTCGGCAATATAGATGGACCAGAGCTTCCTCTATCAATCTGGATTTATCCATATCTACTTGCTCTAAAAGTTCGAACGTAGCAAATAATGTTTCGGTGTTGATATCATCCGGCGAAGAGCTAAAAGCATACAAGAAATCATAGAGGATAGGTCCAACCATTGGAGATGGGTCAATAACGCCGATGAGTTCATTTTGATCATATACAAAATTATGAACCCCCGTATCGCCATGTAAAAGAAACTTTTCTTCTTCCTCATGAAACAGGTGATCCACTTTGGATTGAACCAGATTATAATCATCTGTAGTTAAAACACTTCCGATATTCATCTTTGCTTCTTGAATACTAATCTGATTGAATTCTTTCCAAGTCCTCTGTGGGAACTCTATTCTGCCCCATGATTTCGTATCTGAAGAACGCACATATGTATTGAATAACTCTTTCACCAGACGAGTTAACCAGTCTCTTTTCTGGCCCCGGTTGAAATGGGTCGTACCTTCCATATACGTATAAATGAAATAAGTGTTATCTGGATCCGTCAACAAAACTTCAGGCAGTAACGAAGAATTCTTATACGTATCCAAAAACTGCTGGGCGATGTGAATCTGTTCGGGTTCATCTGATTTCAAAATATAGTGCTTATTCAGACTTGTACTCAACCGATAAACACGTCCAGCTGTGGTA
This sequence comes from Paenibacillus sp. FSL H8-0283, assembly GCF_045040675.1. Lineage (NCBI taxonomy): Bacteria > Bacillati > Bacillota > Bacilli > Caryophanales > Paenibacillaceae > Paenibacillus > Paenibacillus sp. FSL H8-0283. Next base: position 1,824,859 of record NZ_CP150295.1, on the reverse strand, counting down.
CCTGACAAACTTTGAATTTCAGATATTTCTTCGTTGATATGATGCATCTTGAATAAGTCATTTATCTCATTAATCGTTGGATTAATTAACATATGGTTCTCCTCATAATAACTAGGATCTGAATTCTCTTCCATGAATGATCCATTGTACGGCATCCCAAATATCCTCTGCGATATAATCAGGTTCGGTCTCCGTCCATTTGTCTCTGAATTTAGTTAATGAAGATTCCCCCCATCCTGTTCTCACCATGATCTTGGTCGCTCCTACGGCATGGGCAGCAAGCATGTCTGTATCTCCTACATCTCCAATAACGATACATTTGGATAAATCCAGACCGAGTTCCTCTGATGCCTGTAATAACATTCCGGGTTTAGGCTTTCTGCAACTGCATTCTTGCTCATGCGGACATATATAGGAGTGATCGAATCCATACTCACGAAATTGCTCTTCAAAATCCTCAACACTTGCTTCTCCACGTGAGATTCGATATTGATTCGTAAAAGCCAGTACCATAATTCCTTCTCGCTTTAAATGCATAATTGCTTCTTGAGCTTTGGGGTATAATCTGAAATCTCTCGGATGAATAAAATGACCTGTACCACCAATTGTTCCATCTCTGTCTATAAAAACAGCTTGTACGTTCACCTGTGGGTTCATCAAGGTCCGTTCCCTTCTCAGAAAAATTTCAAGGTGTTCATCTATACTTTCTCATCAATAATATGCTTGCTACCATCTTGCTGCTTATGGTGTTGCAATTTTTTAATTTCAGTTTTCAGATAGTGTACTTCTTTGATTAATACATCCAGCTTTTTCGATGTTCTGGATGAATCTATCGCATAACGTACAATTGCTGCAAAGATAAGAACGACAATTAAACTTATAATTGAGATCACTAAAGTCCAGATAAATTCAAAAATGGTGTCCAACTCCTTGCTGTCAAAATAATAAGTCATAAAACTCTTTCGAAAACCAAAACCATATGATCCCTAGTATAACCATTATGGTGCCTAGTACTTTTAATATTATTTCGATATGTTTAGGGATATCACTATTAGGTGGGTTATCTTCAAACTCGTAATTCGGTTTAATTTCTCGATATCTCATCAGGACAAATATTTTGTATAGAAAATCAGGAAAGAAGTAACATGCAAAGCCCACGACAAATACGGGAGTAGATAAATAACCAAAGGTACTGGTGGTCCATTCCATCTCTATTTCCTTCATCCTCCTTTTTCCTTACTGAATTCCTGCCGTACCAAAAGTATTTTCGATGGCCTGTTTATAATTTTCCCAACCAAAATAAAACGGGCCTACCTGTAGGTTCTTGTCGTTCAATATGAAATCTCTCCAGATCACAATATCCTCTTCCCTATCAATCTTTACAGAAATAAATCCACACTCTTCATCCCCACACCAAGGACACACTAAAATGGGATATCTATAATACATGGATTCATGTGGTTTCTTAAGTAAAAAATAATCAATAAGAAGCCTTTGATATTCATCGCTTCCCCATCCGAGACAAGGTACCAAATCATGTTTTTTCAGCCTTTGATAGAGCGATGTACCATCAATAATGATGTCAGCAAATCTCGTATTTTTATTCCCATCCTGTTCAGGATCAAACTCATCGTATCTTGAAGCTAACTTGGTTTCTATCGTGCTAATTTTCACTATATTTCCTCCATGTTCTTCCCCTTAGGCTCTCTCATTCTTCCTCTACGAGGATATCAGTACAGCGGACAATCAGCTCAGGCATATGCTCTCCATCAAATAGAACATGAAGCTCATATCCGTTATCGATTCGATACAGCTCTTGATACAGCCAGTAACTGCCTACAATCCCACCGTCTTGCTTGATGATTTCGGGTGCAACCAGCGTAAGTTTATTTATGTTGGTGAAGCCCCCACGGGTGTCAAAACGAATGACCACTTCATCCCCTGTCAGCAGTTCTGTCACTGTACAATCATGAAATTGAATCCGGCTACGAATTTCATCGGGAATATCCTGCGCTAAAATGGCTTCCCTGTATTCATTCGATACACGCTCCATCTCTCTCCTATTTTCTTCACTCTGTTTCTTTAACTGTAGCATTACTTCTCTCGTGCAATAACCCAACGTAAATACACGGATATCCGCAATTTTCTCATAGATTTCTTTAGGTAAACGCTCTTTCTGGTTTTTGCAATCCCATTCCAGATTGCTTTTAAACTCTTGCTTGTAGCTCAACTCATCAAAAGGAGGCCTCACATCATAATCTGCAATTAATTTTTCGATCCGCTCTTTTTCTTCAGCAGGCATCTGGTATATTCTTTTATCGTCTTCCAATATTTCATTTCCACTAAAGAACTTTTCAGTAGGCACAAAAACATGGCCATTTTGCTCCAGCAAAAAACGAGGATCTGTATTATACATCTCACGCTGAAACTCTACATACTCTTTTTCTTTTCTCTTATAACGTCGCAGGAAAAGTGCTTCGTCCAATTCGTAAGTTCCTCTATGTACCCTCATCCCAAAATGAAGCCCTGTCTGCTGACAAAGCTCATACCATTCTTTAGTTCGATATCTCATATGCATCTCTCCTGTTGATTTATAGAATCTACTTTGCTATTGAAACTTAGAGCTTTTTAATTAGTGAGGAGATGATCTCCTGCATCAGGCTCCTCGCCTTCTTGGGAATTCCCCAACTGGGTCATCATTTAAGCGCTCACCGCTCGTTAGGAATTGCTCATTGTTTTCATCGCTACTCCTCCAAAATCTTCAGCCTCAACGATTCCTTATACTCAACAGACGTACTGGTCTACCCCACGGTTTGAAAAAATTTATGTTTGATCTCTTTGTCATTTCGCGCCGCCCATTCATGCACAGCTTCTACGCCTGCGGACTCCTGACCTCGTTGAAAATAAAAACATAGATCCATCGGCACTAACCGTTTACCATAGAGTTTGATGCCAATCCGTCTGTAATTCATATAAATACACTCAATCTGAGATGCATCATATCTCTGGTTTTTCGTAGAAATCACATGATCGCTTTCCAGCGTAATACTGGGTTTAGTGAAAAACAAACGCCAGAGCAGAAAAACGATATAACCGAGAATAAAGGTCAATATAACGATCAGGAAGTACTTCATAATACCATTTTCATCATAAATAATATTTCTGAAAAACATAGCTTCAATGACCAACATACATAATAGGCTCAACCATGCTCTTGGATAAATCGTCTTGTATGTGATGAGTTCCACCTCCTAATTATTCTCTTCATTAATCCGAAGCCACTCGGAAGGGGCTTTTCTGGCAAAATGCTTTTCAACAAAATCCAAAATGTTATCAATCCCAGGCAATGCCGCATTTTCTTTGGCTTCGTCAAACGTCATCCATTGGTACTCGGTATGTTCATGATTTAACCGGACAACCTGGCTTTCATCCACATATCCTACGAATACGGGAGCGGTATAGATATACTCCCCCATGGGTGAATAATATTGTTCGAATTGATTGGCAGAATACAACCGGACTTCCGTAATACCTGTTTCCTCATGAACTTCTCTGAGTGCAGCTTCCCATGCCTTCTCGCCCTTTTCTATCCCGCCGCCAACATAACACCACTCGTTATGCAACATACGACCAGCCCGCTTTAGCATCAGTACACGGTATTGATCGAGGCTTTTCTTCAACAGAACTACAGCCACGCCTTCACAACGAATGGGAACTACCTGTTTCACGTGCTCTGCACCATCCACCTTCTCGTGCCCCTCTCTTCAACTTTCCTGAGAATCGAAATCCTCCAATACTTTAAACTTATCCCCGTGGATTTTGTCCAGATGCTCTTCTCCCCAATAACATAAATGGTCCAGCGCGGGCTTGAGTCCCCATCCGTAGTCCGTCAACTCATATTCCACTTTGGGAGGCACCTCCGAATATACTTTGCGCTGTATGATCTCATCCTTTTCAAGTCCTCTGAGCTGTGTTGTCAGCATCTTCTGTGTAATGTCCGGTATCAATCTTCGAAGCTCCGACGTGCGTTTACGTCCGGTCATCAAATGATAAATAATCAAAGGTTTCCACTTCCCGCCCATCACTTCCAGGGCCGCTTCCACGCCTACTTTATATTTTTTTGGAGCACTCGTTTCTCTATGTTCTGTCATTTTTGAACCCCTCCATAAATAGGCTGTATCCCAAGTGAAAATATAAACTTTTTGCTACTCTTCTTTCTATTATTCAAGCCCATTTCGAGCCATCCATTTAGGGTACTTTAATGTTCCTATGGCACTTCATTCTTCCTATAGAACATCAAAGTGCGTACTTCCAGATGTTTTCATACCTGTTTATAATAGCATCAGCCACTGATTTATGGCTACAAGACTGCAATCCAGAAAGGTAGTGAAAGATAAGATGAACGTACTCGTTGTAGTATCCCACCCAAGAAAAGACTCCTTGACCTTTCAGGTAGCTCAACGTTTTGCACAGGGTCTTACCGATGCCGGTCACGGTTATGAGATATTGGATTTGCATGGGATTGGCTTCGATCCAATTCTCCGAGAGATGGATGAACCAGACTATACCCAAGAAAATCAGGTGTTCTCGCCTGAGGTTGAAACCGAGATTAAGCGGTTGAAGAAACACGATGCTGTGGCTTTTGTGTTTCCTCTCTGGTGGTGGCATCTGCCAGCCATGTTGAAAGGTTATGTAGATCGTGTCATGAACAACGGATTTGCCTATGGCGCTAATAAGCTCTCTCATCAGCAGATATTGTGGATCGCTCTTTCGGGTGTGACGGAAGAACAGGTGCAGAAGCGCAACTATGGTCAATCGATCGCCAACCTGCTCAATGTGGGAATTGCCGATTACTGCGGCGTGTCCCAATCGAGGGTTGAGTTTTTATATGAAACGTTGGAATCCAAGCCTGAGCATTATGAGACACTGCTGAACCATGCACATCACTTGGGACTGAACTATGCCAACGATATTCCGACTCCATGATCGTATGAGAAAAAAAGGTATGACCCGAATATGAATTCTGAAGTTTAGTGGTACGTTCAATGGCGAATCACTACGCTTGAACACGGCAAAAAGGTCGCTCCGAAGAGCGACCCTGCCTGTGTGTCTTTCATTATTTTACTGTCGAGAGAAGAAACTTCTCCAACATAGTGATATCGGTAATGCTATGGTTGCAAGCTGTGTTATCCATGCATACGTACTGGGCAATGGAAGAAAAGTTATCCGGCGAATGAGCCTTGGTTTTCACGTTGAAGAATCCAAGCTCCTGATGACGATGACAGAACATGCAGTACCCTTTTTTGTTCGTGGGTGTAATCCGTCCCTCAATACCGAGGAATCTGCCTTCGTACGGGTACACGATGAACAAACGGCTCGTCGCAATGTCAGTCCATCTCAGATAGGTAGTACGTGCGTAATCGACTAACTCCAGATCCGGCACTTTGAGCTTTTTGGCCTTTGGAAACAGCTTTTGGATCTGCTTTGCCGATACTTGCGGATATGGAATCAGATATGATTCGAGCTGGTTTAGATGCGTCTGAAGTTCATGTGCCGTCTCATACGTGGATAACTGCTCCAGCAGTTGCTTCTGCTCCGAAGTGAGTTCATCGAAGATGCTCACCGCATTGGTGCCGACCGTATAACGGACGGTTTCCAATACTTTGGGATCCACAACCGAGCGTAGCGTTTTGAGCAGGAAATCAGCTTGTTTTTGAATATAATTAAATTGATGATTCTGAATAAATGGTGTTTGCATGGCGTTCAGCCCCTTATTTTTATTGGAAGAACAAATAAGGTGCAAAGCCTGCGGGATGTAATATTATGTTGATATTGATTTCAGGGCAACAATCTCATTTTTGTCGCGCCCTACACAAAGTCCGCCCCTATTCAGGCTTTGCGTAAGGCTTTCTAGCGAACGAGCAATCCGGCATTATCCATATTGCCACGTCATAACCCCCAATACGATAGATATATCGAAATTATAACAGGGCATCATAGTGTAGGCAACGGGCTTCGTTCCAATTTCCTCTGTTCAAGAAATATGATTACATCTCAGGCTTTTTTCCCATTTTCCACGAAATGATCTACCGCTGACTGCTCAATGGCCAGTCCTTCTGTGTAACGCTCCATGAACAAGGCAAATCCATTCACATCCGCGCTATTTGGAGAAACCTCTTGTCCTTCTGCATCAATAAACACCTTGGTAGTAAGGTACTCCGCCAAACCCTCGTGCTGCTGCTTATTAACCATGTAGGAAGCCAAAATAGCCATTCCCCGTGCGCCACCTTCACCAGCGGTAGACATGACCGACACGGGAATATTCAGTGCGGTTGCGCACATTTTTTGAGCGACTAGTGGGGTTTTGAACAATCCGCCATGCGCCCAAATGTGCTCAATCGTTACGTGCTCCTTCTGTGTGAGAATATCCAGCCCGAGCCTTAGTGCAGCAAACCCAGCAAACAGATGGACTCTCATAAAGTTTGCCAGATTGAAGCGGCTCTCTGGAGAACGTACGAACAATGGACGACCTTTTGCAATTCCTGTAATGTTCTCGCCTGAATAGTAGCCATAGCTCAGTAAGCCACCGCCATCAGCGTCAGCTTTCAGTGCTTCATTGAACAACACACTGAATAACTGGTTCATATCGGGCTTCTGTCCCATCGCCTCATAAAACTCACGGAACAAGTCGACCCAGGCATTAATATCGCTGGAGCAGTTATTCGCAAGAACCATAGCCACAGGATTGCCATCAGGTGTAGTCACGATGTCAATCTCAGGGTATACCCTAGATAGGTTTTTTTCTAATACAATCATGGCAAAAATCGATGTACCTACGGAAATGTTACCCGTACGTTTTTGGACACTATTCGTAGCAACCATGCCTGTTCCAGCATCGCCTTCCGGAGGGCAAAGTGGAATATTGGATTCCAAGTAACCTGATGGATCTAACAGTCGGGCACCAGCTTCACTAAGATATCCGGCATGTTCACCTGCAGTGTACACTTTAGGTAAAATATCTTTAAGATTCCACGTGTAGCCTTTGTCGGCAATTATATCGTCAAACTTCTTCAACATATCTTCATGGTATTCCAGTGTGGATTCATCAATTGGGAACATACCTGAGGCATCCCCTATACCAATAGCTTTACTGCCAGTTAACAGCCGATGTATGTAACCCGATAACGTCGTAATATAATTGATGTTCGTAACATGCTCTTCTCCGTTCAAAATCGCTTGATACAAATGTGCGATGCTCCAGCGCTCTGGAATTTTAAACTGGAATTTCTCGGTTAGCTCTGATGCAGCCTTCCCCGTTGTGGCATTACGCCATGTACGAAACGGAACCAATAACTCCCCATTTTGATCAAGTGCAATATAACCCTGCATCATAGCAGAACATCCGATTGAGCCAATTTTTTGTATCGTTACACCATAATTTTTTTCAATCTCTTGCTTTAATTGATGATAAGTTTGTTGCAACCCATGAATCATTTCATCGATATGGTAAGTCCAGTAACCGCCAATCAATTGATTTTCCCACTCATAACTGCTTGAACAGATGGTATTAAAATGGTGATCCATGAGTACAGCTTTGATTCGTGTGGAGCCAAATTTAATGCCTAGCGAAGTTTCTCCCCTGACTATTGCTTGTTTCAAGTTTTGATCCATCATCGTATTCATCCTCTCTCAATTTGGGCTTCGCCCGATTCGGAAATAGGTGATTTGAATAGCCCAAATCAAGGTGTAAATTTCATGAAGAAAGAGCAGGATTGGAGCTGTAACGGACAATTACAAAGTTAATACCGCCTGTACTTCGCCACATGCCAATATTTCACCAGTTTGAATAAAACCAAGAGAGTCATAAATTTTCTTCGCAGCTAGGTTTTCAGGTTTGTAGGTGAGTTCTACAACTTTGGCTTTTCCACGTGGGAAAGTTCTCGCATACTCGATTGCTTTTACTACCATTTCTTTACCATATCCCTTACCTTGGTATCGCTGGTCAATCATCATCTTGAAGATGCCATAACTGCTATAATCAAAATTGCCATCCCCGTCATCATAGTACATCGAAATAAAACCTACCATATTATCTTCCTTATAGACTGCAAAAGTAATAATAATCTGCCCCTCATCTGAGGCAACGTACGCTTCAGCAAGTGCATGTTGGTTCGAGGATATGAATCTTTGTTGGTCTGGAGTGACTTTAAGTTCAATACATTCGATAAAATTATCCCAAGTTATTCTTCTAAATTCCATTTTGAATTCCCTCCTGCATTTATTATCATTACTATTTTCTTCTCTATCTAACTGCACTAGTAAAACTCGCTTTAAAAATAAGATCATATTTCTCATCGTACCATTTTATTCAAATAAAGGTAATACACTACATATATGCAACGTTCTTTATCCATACACAAAAAAGAAGCCACCTCCCTGGCCTTCCCCAGTTCAGTGACTCCATTTTACAATCCTATTCATTTCCTACATTCAACTACTCTTTCACAGCCCCAACCACGATTCCGGTCACAAAAAAACGTTGCAGGAACGGATACACGAGCAGGATTGGCAGTGCACTGATGAAAATCTGTGACGCACGAATCGTGCGCTGAGACAGATTGGCGACAATTTCCGGGTCAACTCTCGACATATCGGCCTGCACGATGATCGTCTGCATGAATGTCGCGAGTGGCAGTTTTTCCGCATCACGGATGTAGATGATTCCGTCAAAGTATGCGTTCCAATGCCCAACCATCATGAACAGGGATACTGTAGCAATGACAGGCACGGACACGGGCAGATAAATTTTGATAAACGTCTGAAGGTGTCCTGCTCCATCGATAAATGCAGCTTCTTCAAGATCTTTGGGCACGGTACGGAAGAAATTGAGCAACAGAATGATATTAAACACTGCAACCAATCCTGGCAGGATCAGGGCCAACAATGAGTTCATCAGGCCAAGCTTCAAGATCAGGATATACCCCGGAATAAGGCCGCCGCTGAATAACATTGTAATGACAAAATACCATAGATAGATGTTACGTGCACGGAACACCCGTGTCTCCTTGGAGAGGGCGTATGCTGCAATTGTGTTCACAATTAGCGCTAGCCCTGTACCAAGCACCGTCCGCTCAACGGACACCCACAAGGAGGAGAGAAAATTGGCGTTAACAAACGTCTTCGCATAGGCCTCCAGTGTAAAACCAATCGGCCAGAGCGTAACTAACCCCGCATTGGCAGGTGCAGATGCGCTGAGCGATACCATAAGTAAGTGATACAAAGGCAGCAAACAGAGCAGCGAAATGATGGTTAAGAACACATTGTTGAATATGCTGAATATGCGGTAGGACATCGTTTTATGATACATCAGTTCGTCCTCCTTTCTAGAAAATTCGGTATCCGGCGAATCGGTAAGCCAGTCGGTAGGAGATCACAATCAGGATCAAACTGATGACGGATTTGAACAGGTTCACCGCGGTAGCGAAACTGAACTGACCACTTAGCAGACCTTCTCTATACACAAACGTATCAATAATATCCCCCTGCTGATATATTAATGGACTATATAAGTTAAAGATCTGGTCAAAGTTGGCGTTGAGCACATTACCCAGTGCCAGCGTTGCGATTACGATCCCAATCGGAATAAGAGCCGGGATGGTAATATAGACCGTTTGTTTCCAGCGTCCCGCCCCATCTACTTCAGCCGCTTCATAAAGTGATGGATTAATGCCGGATAATGCCGCGAGGAAGATAATCGTGTTGAATCCAAACTCTTTCCAGACATCACTTGCAATGACCGTAAATCGGAACCAACTGCCATCCCCGAGGAAGAAGATTGGTTTGATGCCAAAGATCGAGACTAGAAACTGATTTAGAATACCCGTCTGTGCCAGAATGTCGATCAGAATACCAGACAGGGTGACCCAGGACAGAAAGTGAGGAAGATACACAAGCGTTTGAATCGTTCTTTTCAGTGCCATCTTCCGTACCTCGTTGAGCAATAAGGCGAAGACAAACGGAATGATCAGGTTCATGATGATCTTCGTACAGGCAAAGAACAACGTGTTCCACGTAATCTGCAAGAAATAATCATTTTCCCACATGTACCTGAAGTGCTTCAGTCCTACCCATTCGGAATTGAAAAATCCCAGTGCAGGTTTATAATCTTGAAATGCCATCAAAATCCCGGACATCGGAATGTATGAAAATATAAAGACCATAATGGCCGCCGGCAACACCATGAAGTGCAGAATCCATGGCTGTTTGTAGCGTTTTTTTCTCTTTTTATCCAGCTTGTTCCCAACGCTTTCCTGCGGGATCCGCTTACCCTCCAATTTAGCCTCCATAGCGCTTCTCCTGTTCCCAAAAAAAGTTTTTGTGTGTGATCGGGTTCTCTGATATAAATAGTATCAAGCCATACTGAGGTCTGCTATATAACATTGTTAGGCTTGATAGTGTTTTGTTAGGGTATCATCAGAAGAGGTAGTTTACACACGAATTAGAAGGAGACTTTTCATGTATATATGGAAGCGCTTAATGCCTTTTCAAGGTAAAACCAGATCCCCATTCAGTCTTTTTGCCAAAATAAACTTGTTAATTGTGGTCTTGTTCATCCCCATTCTAATCATGTACACCTACTCGAATAACGTCACCTATGATGTCGTCAGCAAAGAACTGCAGATCTCCAACACAAAACAACTTACGTTTCTGTCCAGTCAGATCGACTCCCGCATCAACCAGATGATGGATTTCAGCCTCATTCTCTCCCGAGACCCGAATGTCAGAGCATTCAACGGCCTCAATATGTGGGATGATCGGTATGACCGGATGCAGACCCGTTATGTGATACAAGAGAAGATGACGCTGCAAACCGGCGTTACGGATATATGGCCCACCCGATATGCGGTGCATTCACAGCAGAATGAGGATGTCATCGCCAACTACAATCGAACCACAGGATATGATGAGGAGTATCTGAAAAAAAATATGAGCGGACGATGGACCTATGGGGATCAAGGAGCCGTATCAGAGGATGAACTAAATTCCTTCTATTGGTTCTATACCGATTCCTTGGCACAGCCGGGGATGCTCACGGGAAGCAATCTGGTGATTGAAGCCAGCTTCAGTTATGAGAACATTCAAAATATGCTGGATACGTATAAAGCGGGTGGACAAGGCGATCCTTTCTTGTATCACAAAGGAAATTCACCCATTCTGAATCGCAGCGCGGACAAGCAGTTGTCCGCAGAACTCATTCAGTATCTGGACACGCATTCTCCGGAAGATACTACACAGGATGTCGTAGAGCTGAACGGTAAGAACTATCTGGTTAGCTCCGTGAAGTCCACTTATCTGGATTGGCATCTGGTTGACGTGATTCCACTGTATCAGATTTTGAAACCTATCTCGCTGAGTCAGAATCTGTTCTACACCTGTATGATTTTGCTGCTAGTAGTGGGTATCTCTGCGTCGATCCTGCTGTACCGGAATGTTCAATATCCGATCAAAAAGCTGATCAAAGGTTTACGCCGTGTAGAACAAGGGGACTATTCTGTCCGACTGTATAGCAAAAACCAGAATGAGTTCTCATTCCTGTTCCGCCGATTCAACGATATGTCCCATCAGATTCAGGATCTGATCGAGAATGTTTTCCATGAGAAAATTAGAGCCCGGGAAGCTACGCTGAAACAATTACAAGCGCAGATCAATCCGCATTTCCTATATAATTGTCTAGGTTATATCATCAACATGGCCCAGATGAAGGACGAGCAAGCCGTGGTCTCCATGGCGCATAACCTAAGTGCGTACTATCGCTACACCACCCGTATGGAACGGGAGACGTCGTCGCTACAAGAAGAGATCAAGCTGCTGATCAACTATCTGGATATCCAGAAACTGCGGAATGGTCGCATCGAGTATCACATCGATATCCCAGAGGATATGCTTGCCCAGTCTGTACCACGATTAATGCTTCAACCGATGGTCGAGAATTCCGTGATACACGGCGTGGCCAAGTCCTATTCATCCGGGGAAATCCGAATTACCGGGGAGCGCTTGAATGGTTTTGGCAGAATATACATCGACGACGACGGCCCAGGCTTAAGCCCGGAACAATACGAAGCGCTGAACTTGAAGATGCAGGAACCCTTACAAGAAGAAATGGGCTGCGGCCTTTGGAATACGTACCAACGAATCACGCACCTGTTCGGCAGTCATTCCTACCTCCTATTTGGCCCATCCCCACTTGGCGGATTCCGAACCGAAATCATCTGGGAGATACCAAAAGAGGACACAGATTCCGATAAAGGTAATACCGATAATATACGTTGACTATTTGATTTGAACGAACCATTTACACGTGAACGCAGAGGACAGAAAAAACCTGAAGAAACGAAGTGCTCACCTTTATCCACGGATTTTCACCTTTATAAAAGTGAATCAGAAAATCTGGGGGTAACAGCGATCGGAAGGTTGTTCTGTCATCGGAGTGGCAAGTGTAAATATACCTTTAGTTCAACCACCAAGGGAGACAATACACCATGCAAATGATGATCGTAGACGATGAAGCTCACTGGGTCGATAACCTGTCCATGACCAAGCCCTGGCACACACTGGGGATCGAACATGTGCATAAAGCATACTCGGCACACGAAGCACTTCAAATGATCGACACCCACCCCATCGATATCGTGATCTCGGACATCCAGATGCCTGAAATGACAGGCATTGAACTGATCGAACGCATCCGCATCCGGGACAAAAAAATAAAATGTATTCTGTTATCCGGATATTCCGAATTTGATTACGCCAAAAAAGCCATCCAGTTCGAAGCTGTGGACTATCTGCTGAAGCCGCCAACAGACGATGAATTAATGGGCGCTGTCCAGAAGGCCATTGATCAATTGAACAATGAATGGGAAATGGTCAGTTCACTGACACGAACGCAGTTTACGTTGCGAGAGAATCTCCCCCATTTGCGGGGGCGACTGCTCCTAGGGGCTTTGCAGGGACAACGAATCGCCGCTGCCGAATGGGATCGGAAGCTCGCCAATTACAATCTCCCCTTTCACACCGGGGATGCCGCATTAATGCTGGTTCGTTTGGAAGAAGAATTCGGACACTATGATAGCAATGATCAGACCCTGATCGAATATGCGATCATCAATATGGCGGAAGAGACTATGGGTGAGTTTATGGAAGTGTGGGGCGTCAAGGAGGAGCACGGATATCTGGTGTTTTTGCTTCAGTTGAAAGAACGGAAAGGCGATATTGGGAAAGAAACCATTCTGGAGAAGCTATCGATTCAGCTCCAATCCAAAGTAAAACAGTTTCTGAAAGGCTCCCTCTCCATCGTTATCACCGAGTGGTTCACCTTTCCGGATCAACTTTACGATCGTTTCCGCCAGGCTTCCGCCTATTTCCGGCAGATTGTTGGCGATGAACGCGAATTTGTCATGCGTGTCAGCGATGTCGAGACACCTGCGGCGCAAGGCCCCTTGGACGTGCTGTACACCCCACCCACCTTTATTAGTTTGCTAGAGAGCGGACAATGGGATGCTGCCGAAGAGAAAATACGCGCGGTCTGCGCGGAACTGGATGAGAAATGGTCGGAATCATGGGAGCATTGCATGGAGGCTGGTTTTCTCATTACGGCTTCATTCACCAATATTGCCCATCGGAACAAGCTGACTCTGACCACTTTAATGGGCAATGATGTCGAGGATTTGCAAAGTGGGGAAGTTTTCGCTACCATCAGCAAATTGCGGAAATGGTCGCTCAGTGTGCTGGGCAAACTCAAGGAAGGCACGTCCAACGAGATCAAGGACATCCGTTCCGAGTATGTGAAGAAGATTCAGGATTTTACAGATAAGAACCTGCATCTGGATGTGTCTTTACGTGTACTAGCCGACCATGTTAATCTGCACCCGACCCATTTGTCCAAGATCTATAAGATCGAAACGGGCGAAGGCATCAGTGATTATATCTCGCGTCTGCGTATGGATCGGGCCTGCCACAAGCTGGTCACGACCACCAAAAAAGTGTACGAAATCAGCATAGAGATTGGTTATATGGACCCGGCTTATTTTATCAAAGTGTTCAAACGCCAGTTTGGCGTTACGCCGCAGGAATACAGAGACCAGCACAAATAACATCTTAGAGGTTGTTCAAAAAATCCGCTTTTGATTACGAAGGATGCCTCACGGCATCATCAGCATCGAATATGGAATTCAGCCGAAATGTCCGTTGCTCACGTAGTTTGCCTACGCTCCGCTACTCCATTTCTAGCTTTATCCCATCTTCTCGGTACTGAAAACCGAATTTTTTGAACTTCATTTGAACATTCATTGGAACATTCACTAATAGAGTCCTATGGAAACTAACAAACTCATATAGATGCACTCCCGCACAAATTGGTACAGTTACACTGTAAAGATCATACACCGTAGGGGGATTGAACAATGATCAAATTCAAAAAAACATGGTGGTCACTGATCATGGTTATCGCGCTCATCACGATCACTGCGTGCGGCAGTGGCGAGACAGCCAGTGACAATGGTACCAATAATACACCGGGAACTGTCGGCTCAGCTGAAGCAGAAGCTGCTTTTGCTAAAGGAAAATACGACCCACCCATCGAGTTCAGCTCGGTATTAATGCCGAAGAAATACGTGCAAGGAGATACCAAAGAAAATAACGTACACGATCGCTGGATGCTCGAAACGCTGGGCATGAAGCATAAAGATACCTGGTATCCAGCCAGTGATGATCAGTACAGACAGAAACTTCAACTTGCTGTCGCCTCTGGTGAGAAACTGCCTGATTTCGTAACGGTACCCACCAATGCGGTATTGACGAATCAATTGATCGACTCTGGTCAATTCATCGCCATTGATGAGTTGTTCGACAAGTATGCGAATAAAACGCTCAAGGACCATGCGGCAGCGCATCCCGAGCTCTGGTATCCGTTCACCAAGGATGGAAAGAAATACAATATGCCCATCATGGAGTACACGGATAACGACGATACCCTGCTGTGGCTTAGAGAAGACTGGATGGAGAAGCTGAATCTGGAGGCTCCTAAGACTATCGCAGATCTAGAGAACATCATGGATAAATTCAAAAATGAGAATCCGGATGGCCTATCTCCAAATGAAGTTTTCCCACTCGCAATCTCGCTGAAAAGTAATACGAATACCTGGATGGGCTCGCTCGACTGGTTATTCGGCGCATACGGAACAGTCCAAGAGCAATGGAACAAGGACGCGAACGGTAATCTGGAATACGGCTCTGTTAATCCCGGAGCAAAACAAGCACTTGCCAAGCTCAGTGAATGGATGGAAAAAGGATATATTCATGCCGACTCCGCCCTGTGGGACGAACGTAAAGCAGCCGAAAGCTGGACCAAAGGTGCCGCAGGTATTCTGCCTGGTGCCAACTGGGTTCCAGACTGGCCTGCTCCCGACCTCATCAAGAACTTACCTGACGCCAATTATAAAGCCTATCCCATTCCAGAAGGTCCAGATGGCAAAATCGGAACGAAGTGGCAGAACTCTGGCGTCAACGCGAGCATCATGATCAACAAGGATGCGAAACATCCCGAAGCGATCTTCCTGTACTACAACTATCTGCTCGATAACCTGGCGAACCCCGCTACGGGCAGTGAATACGAACACGGCTTCGCCAAAGGCTACGATTGGGACATCGTAGATGGACAGCCGACCAGTAACAGAGAGAAGATCAAAGACTTCTCCAACGAATTCCCGTTCCTGACTGGTCCGGCCCGTATCCCGGATCTGTATATGAAAACACTCGTGAAACTGGCTAACGGCGAGAAGCCCGAAACACCTTACGAGAAACAAATGGCCGAGTTCCGTAAACCGGAAAACTGGGACGCTGCCAAAGTCGTCATGTCGCAAATCGACATTCGTAAACAAAACTACTTTACTGGCGCTGCAACACCAACCATGGTATCCAAATGGAACCTGCTCCGCCAATCCGAGATGGAAACCTTCAACAAAATCATCTACGGCAAACTGCCGGTTGATGCCTTTGACCAATTCGTCGCCAACTGGAAATCCAATGGCGGAGATCAGATCACGCAAGAAGTGAATGAATGGTTTAAGTCTGTGAGTGCGAAGTAAGGATTGAAGAAGTAACACTAAGTAAAGTAAAGTAAAATAAAAGAATTAAAAAACAAGCCGAAGCGTGCATTGTCATCGCTTCGGCTTGTTTTTCTATATCTAGTTAACCCAGCACTTTATAATACAGGAACTTCAACAGAATCTGTGCCCATAACTCTTTTTCCATCTTTCTCTTCTGATCCGACCTCAATACCAATGTTTAATGACTCAGAGGGGGACATCCCCTTTTTATCTGGACTTAATTCGATCACAATCGTTCCAGTACCTCCGCCATTTGCTATGTAATTTCGTTCTCTCCCAATTTCAATCATTGTGCGCCATGAAGAGTCATCAGAAGAATTCATCCAGGTGGATACATACTCAGCAGGCTTCAACTTCGGTTGATGTTCAGGATAACTGCTGGTGATGCTGGAGACACTCCATTGATCAGGGATATAGAATGCAACACCACCCCAGTCAGCGGGGTCAATCTCTACATGTGCTACTACTTTGATATGATCAATATGCTGCTTCTCACTCTCAACGAATATCGATCCTTGTGTCATTGTCTTTAAATTCGTTGATTTGGCATCCAGATCAAAGTTTTTGACGTGAATGATATTGCCATTAACCACTGGCTCATTGGCTTCATTTTCGTCCGTATTCAAAAAAAGCAGAATAAACACAATCGCAATAAACATGAAGAGTAAGATTAAGTATTTAGATCTTTTTTTCATATAGCCATACCTCACTTTTACCTTTGTTTGTTTAAGCTTAACACATACTCAATGCCCTCCTTTCCTTAATTTAGAATTTGAAAAGTAGAGCATTAAAACCGGAGCCGAAGCGATAGATTCACGCTTCGGCTCCGGTTTTAAAGTTAAGATCGAGGTAGCTTCCCCCTGACTTATGGGTTCGCCTTAGTGGATCAAGCCTCTGTATTGGTCTCCTCTGGTATCGACTGACCCAGCAAGGATACTGTGAGCTGAATGCCATCTCGTAGTCCCTGCATATACAACCTCTCATTTTCTATGCCTTTGCTGACAATATATCGATTCTCCCACTCAGTATATTCAGGTGTTTGCTCGACATCTTTACCTGCAAACAAAGCTTCGAACGCTTCATCTGTTCCTCTACGTACACGACTCAGTTCAGGATCATGCTCAATCCAGGAAGATACCTCTTCCAGTCTTGCTTGAATCGCTCGTTTCATCCACGGTGGAAAATCCATAGTTTCTCCTCCCCTACGCATTATGTACCTCGCTCATCATCGTACAACTCGGTTATGTCTCGCCTTCATTTCACTCACTTGTGCCACCAGTTTATCCACCCTTCGGCTCTGTTCCTGAACCTCCGGATTGTCCCACAACGGAATCGCTTGCTTCAAGGATGCCTCTCCAAGCTGATTAAGCTTGCGCCGTTCCTCTTCCAATAAGTCAAGCAACCGGCTCATACATCCACCTCTCTGATGGGTCTAAACTGCGCCATGTCTTGTTAATGCTAGACGTGAGCAGTCATTTTAATGGAATTATTCATACCCAATGTTGTATACAAATATCTTCGTTTAATTCAAATTATAAGCTAAACCATAATCGCTTTAATGTGGAAATCGAATTAAAAATAAAAAACACCGAAATAAACCTTCGGTGTCAAAATATTAGTCATTCACAGATTAAACTAACAGCAAAAATAAAGGTATTAAATAAAGAGAACTCCCACCAGACTGCAAACACTCGGTTTAGATATCAATCACACCGGGTCTTTCCATCTGGAAAGTCAATATTATCTCGTTCAAGATTGAAAATAATAATGAAGCGGAAACTTTAGATTATTGGGCTGGTGAAGAAACTAGATAAAGTATCCTACAATTCTTATACTATCCTATACTATCTGAATATGAGACATAATTATAATTTGATAGTTTGATAAAACAACAATTTTCATAAATATCCTTCCCTCCACAAGGGCAAGGATGTTCCAATTCAGATTTCTTTTTTTGATGGTATAAATCTTTAAGGTGTCCATTCAACATTTCTCTTTTTTTATTATAAGACTCCCAATTTTTCTTCTCCCTGTCTTCAACTTGATGTTGTTGAACCCGAATCACTGAAAAAATAGTCTTTTTTAATTTTTCTAATAATACATCATTATCGGAACCTTGCTCTAAATTTTCCATGATTTTCGAAAGATTTATATTTGAAAATAGAGCGATATCGTTAATATACCGTTCGATTCTTTCTGATACGAGATCTTTAAACAAGTTAAAAACCCTTTGATGATATTCTTGACTGATAGAATTAAGTCCTGAAAGAGCAATACCAGAACGCCAGTCAACAAAGTCTGTTGTCTGATATTCAGCAAGATAAAATACATCGTTTGGATTTATAGCACCAAAATTTAGCAAGATTGACTCCGGGACCTTCCTACCATATGGATTTTGAATAAATGCAGCAGGAAATTGTTCTTTTACAAATTGAAATACATCCGTATAAGAGTTGACAAGCTCTCCATATTGGAGCATCCTATAGAATTGATGTTGGTGCCTAACTATAAAAACCCCATCAATAATACTAAAATTCGATTCATTGTGAAAAGAATTTTCAGTAAATAACCCACTGTATGGGCCAACTAATGCGCTAATTGGCTCATTAATATAATCATCCCAAACTATAAACAATAGACGAAAATCATTTTTATATTCATCATTTTCGGTATAGGCCTTGAACTTTTCTTCCGCACTCACCAAATAGTCCCTTACTGTTAATACTCTAGAGGTAACTATCTTCTCATTAATTTTCAGAAAATCAAAATTTTCAACGGACAACTGTGAAGTTATTTGAAATCCAGACTGTCTTTGATTAGAATATCGGAATAATTGAGGTGTTTTCACTTCTGCAGCATAAAATAAACCATTAATTACAGACCTAAGTTCAGGATTTTTGTCTGTTTTTTTCTTTCTAGGCTCGGATACAATAAATTTATTATCAGAAACTATGGAAGCACGCATTAGTACATGTATCTCCCCAAATACCTGGATAACCTGTTCAAAATTCTTTTTATTGAAGGAAGCAATTCTCTCAATCATTGTTTCTGCATACCCTTGCATACACTGATCAAGGTTAAATAAAGCTTTACATAGCATAACCACCATTGGATGTCTTTTCCCAGCAATAAATTTATAGGCGTGAACATGAAATTGTAAAAGATGTAGTTCAGAACTTTTAGAATAATCAGGTATCTTACTTTCTAATAATTGAACTATTTCATCATAACCCACTAAGAATACTCCTTTTTATCGTATAATTTATTTATCTCCAGTTCACCTAAGCTTAGCTAGATTCCTTCTATTCTAGAACCTTTTATTATTCATTTTTTCTGGTGGGTAAATGTTGCATAAGAAGCTCCAATATAAATTTCTCTGTTACATTAAACAACCTTAAAAATTATATTTAGGTTGTTTAATCCAGGATTATATTAACTTGGCCGCTTTCCTTATTAATTCAATATGCTCTTTATGAATTTGCTTCAAAGCACTTATCCTTTCCTCCATGATGTATGGTGCATTATGTGATAGCGGATTTAGATTCTCCTTCAAGTTATTATATAGTGTTTTTTTTTCTTGAATTTTCGGCAACACAGGAGCAATTGGTAAAGATAAGGGGCCGTCTCGTTGTGCAAGTTCTTCTGGAGTAACAAAACCGAATTCATTAAAATTATATAATGCCTTATCCATTTCCTCTTGAGTTAGTTCACAAGAACCTTCTGAATCCAAAGTTACTCTATTAAATTCTAGAAGTAATAATTTTGATAGTTTCTTTTCAAACGTCTCATAGTATAGGAAAACTTTGAGCACCTCTTGCCCAGCTAACTCTTTAATAGGCTTAAATTTCTACTATTTTTAGGCTTTGGTACTCTGTGGACTTTCAGATCATTACTTAAATACAACCACCTTGATCCACTCATACATACACTCCAATTGGTGTTATTTTATTATTCAATTATCGAAAAATAATATCTACATATTCAGAAGTTCGTTTTTCTTCTTTTGAAACTCTTCATCTGTAATTACGCCTAAATCCAACAATTGTTTGAACTTTAATATCTCATCGGCCGCACTCTCAACTTTTTTTGCTGGCTCTTCTCTGGTTGCTGAAATTAATTCATCCCATTCCATTTCTTCTCCTGATCCAATATCAATTACTTCTTTCTTGAAATTTTCCATATCATTCACAAAATCTTTTTCTGAATAGTTACTGGCTACTTCAAACAACTCATTACGTAGTCTATTCCCCATAGGCTTCATTGAAGCGTATGTCATTCCTCCTGAAATCACCCCGCCTACTAAAGGGATGGCTTTAGATAGACCCTGGGCAAAAGTTTTTTTAGTAATTTTAACTCCTATTGTGGATGCTACTTTTTTCACGATAGGATAATATATTGTCTTCGTCAAAGCTCTTTGAGGAAGTTTTTTCAACGTTTGCTGTGCCACTTTTGCAGATATTATTTTAAGAGCAGAACTCGCACCGCCCACTCCAAACATTACCCCAAGGAAAATTATTAGTTCTGATTTTACTCTGTCTGAATTTATACCTTGCTCTCCCCACAAATCTTCATGACCAAATAAATATGCCAGTTCCTGGGCCAGTCTTAATGCTACTCCGAAAAATTGTAAAGTATCGGCTGGAATGGTTGCCGCCATTGCAATTCCTCCGGGAAGTCCTGTTGCAAAAGAAATTCCTGTACTCTGTAATGTTCTTTTTTCAATATGACTTTTTGCTAGTTTATTGAGCAAATTAACAGAAATCCCTGCATCAACTGGCCCCTTATCAAGAGCAGCTAGAAGTTCACCACTGCTCACTTTACTCGCTAATATATGTGTCAAAAACTCTTGACGATTTACTTTTACTCCCGGAACTTTTAATGAATTAACTACAATTGCTTCTAGTGAATTTGTATTTTCTTGCTTCGACATTAGTAATCACTCCTGTAATTTTTCTTAATAACCATATAAATTCCTGATTTAATTCCGAACTACTTTGATATACCTGATACAGATTTTTCAAATAGGATTTTAGGGAAGTTATTTAAGGGTATCGATCTTTTATGTTCGGAATTAGCCCCCCTTATTCTAAAACTGCCGCCATCCGGTCTATATATTTCAATCCATTCACTTTCTATTTGGTTTAAGTCAATGCAAGATTCAAATGTTTCAAAATCTACTATACAAACCCCTGTTTCTCCACAAACAAAAATTAGATATGTATTCATTGGGAATTGCTTAAATATTTTCGTAACCTCTACTTGGTGTTCTGGAGTAAACGTGAATCTCCAAGATTTACCCGTTTTTGCAGTATACTTAATGTACAACCCTTTATCATGGTTTAATTGATATGCATGTAATGAATTAATATTAGATATTCTGTTAATCGAAGTGAAGTTCTCATGTTCAGTAATTCCTGCTAATGCTACTCCATGATAAAAAGATCTGTTTGTAATCCTCATGTTATATTCTCCTTTGTAAGGATTTAAGTGATATTATCACCATTTTTTTGTAAATAATTTATTTAGCCCGTTTCGAAACACACTCATGCATAGGTGTGTATAAGATTTATGACAACTAAATAACTTGCCTTCACATACCACTTGATAATGTATTTTCCTGAACTACATACATAATAAACCATTTTGTGACATTTGCGAAGAGTATTTTTTGTGCTATAAGAACTATTTTTAGATCTTTTTGCCTAATCACCAAACAAAAAATCAGTTCTAAGATCTCAAAGAGTAGTTTCAATCTTTCATTTTTTTGTATTATTCAGTTGTACGTGCAGTCCTATGAACAATCAGGTCTAGGATGTAAGACGCAGATCTGTCCCTTTTTTCCAACAGATGAATAGCCATGATATGCCTCAACTAATGAATATTGAACATGTTCCAATCTGCATGCTAATGAACCATTGTAGGAAAATTTACTTGGTAACAGTAGATCATTGAAAATGGTCGTTTGGTTGATGCAGCAAGCCAATGAATGATCTCAATAAGAGCACTGATCAATATTTCTTCGCGCTTCGACTTTGTTTCATACTTAGCGGACAAATAGAAAGACAACAGATCCCAATAAAGAACTGCTGTCTTTGTATCTAATGCGTTTTCATGATTCGTCCTAAAATATCACATGTATATGGAAATCATCCACGCACGATCCACTCTAAACATACAAATTCCATCCCACAACAAAAGCAGCCAATATGAACGCCGAGATGCCAGACATGATGTACATCACCTTTTGCTTTTTGCTGTAACTGTTCTTACGCAGTTTGTACATAAGCAAGCCAAGATACGCCACTGCTAGAACAACATATAGTAGGTTAAACATTATATTGATGCGCAACGAAGAATACGCAGGATAATTCGGAAACCTTAACTTCGTTTGTAGGATGAAAAGATTAAGAAGGAGTGCCACACCTGCAAAATTAATGGCAAGATGATATTTATTTAAATTGGTGGTAGGATTTCCTCGTTTATATAGTTTGTTAAGAAGCATCCGGATTAGATAGCCGATCAAAGCAATTAAACTGAAAATGATGGCTAGCGCAACCGGAATAAGAGATATCTTAAGTAAGTTCACCTTTACATTCGATACAGGCAAGTAATCCATGTAAGGAGTGAAGGAAATTTTCTCAACAACGCCATTATGCTCGACCACATTATAAAGACTACTTAACTCAGCTTTTGAAAATTTGGTTATATCAAGCTGCCTGAATAAATCGGTAAATCTAGCGGCTGGCCGCCGTGCGGATTGAAAATATCCTCCCCCCTCCGAAGTAATAATATTAGAGTTTACGTTATCGCCAAAGATTTCTTTGATAAGCCCATAATAATAAATTTCTTCAAAAGACTGGTTTGTCATGACAACCATCCCAAATTTAGATTCGGGATCAAAGACAAGTTTACTGGAGAATCCTTTTAAATTCCCCTCGTGCATCAGTGTAGGCACCCAGTATTCCATCTCAACGAACCCATGCGCAAATCGCGGAGTAGAAGTACCTTCATAATATAGACTTGTTGACAACATTTCGTTTAACGTATCCATGTTCTTAAATAATACATTGCTATCATCCACAGGTATCAGCGCTGCTAAGAATTTCCCTAAATCCTCTGCTGTTCCAATAGCTGCCCCTGTAGGATAAAACGTAACGTATACTCTGTTCTCAGGGATCAGTTTCAAATCTTTTGTATACCCTTCAATCTCATTCCTTCTATGTACTAGGTCTGGATGATCTTGCCCCGTTGGATGAATTGAAGTGTCATTCATATGAAGCGGTTCGAAAATATGTTGATCGACATATTCATAAAAAGGTTGGCCACTTATCTCTTCCACGATGTAACCGGCTAGACCAACGCCATAGTTTGAATAACCCACGATGCTATTCGGTTTATAGATCTGTTTCGGCTCATTTTTACGCAGCGTTTCTCCTAATTCTAACGTTTCATCCTCGGAGTAATAAAACACCTCGGCCGCTGTTTGATCTTCCCAACCCGCATTATGATGCATCAGGTTCATTAGGGTAATCGGATCATCGTACCTCAGCTTTTTGAAAAATCCCTCTGGCAGATATTCTCTGATATCCGTCTCCAAATCAAGCTTTCCTTGTTCTACAAGCTGCATCACACTCGTATAGACCAACAGTTTAGAGATCGAAGCCCATTCAAAAACAGTGGAGGTATCCGCCTTTCGCTGATTCTCAATATCTGCGTAACCATATGCCTTATTCACAATGGTTTCACCGTCTTTGATAGCCACAACCGAAACGGCAGCGGTACACTTCTCATAGGAGGCAACATAAGCATCAATCGTTTCCTCTAACTTGGATAACGGAATCCTGGATGGTGTAGTCTCAACCTGTTTCTCCTCAGCGTGGGCAGGTACTGCTATTGCCATAATGATAAATATGAATGACAGAACACAAGCGATTACTTTGTTAGCCGTGTGATGTCCACGATTCATCTGCATTAGCTTCTCTCCTTTTATATTAAATATTAATTGAATCTCTTGTTTTCACGTATGCGTTTTCAAAAGAGTCCATATGACTCCAAATTTTTTTCAAATGCAATTACAATCCATCTAGGAGAGAGGCCGAAGAATCTCACCTTTCCAATTAACAATGTTTATTTCTTTATCTTTCAAGAGACACCAATCAATGATTTCACCTATCCATTTTGGCGTGATGATCTCATCGCTCCATTGCGGTGTTAATACTCTTCTGTATCCTATATATTCTGTTGTCCAGCCTTCAAATTCTTCTCCGATGATGACTATAAATGGGGGCTTGTTCTTAATACTGTGTTGTCCCACTTCATAAGTGACGATTAACTTCTTATCCTCAGAAACGATATGTAACTTGATTATTCCTTCATCGTCAATATCCGGTTCAACATACCAATAAAATAATCGATTAGAGCGAATGATTTTACGTTTATATTTTTTTCTTACGCCCATAACCCACCTCATATATTTCTTTTTCTTTGATCGCAGTATTTGGTCAGTTATCCAAGACACAGCTAGAATAGCTTTGAGATCTGATATCAAAAGCCACACTAAGATTAAGGAGTAGTACTCTTGTAAAAATCAATTACTCTATCAAAGATTTCGATCTCTCGTTTTTTTATGTCCGGTAATGTCTCGCTATGCTTTACAATATGATGTATATTATCTGCTACAGTCTCTGCTTTATGAATCCCTACATATCCTGGTACCAGTTCATTAAGATAATGGAAGTATCTCATTTGAGGTTCAATCATGCGCAGATGTTTATCAAAATTTCTTCTGGATCTTGTCTGATCCATCTCCTTTCGCTTGCGCAGCTCATCTTCTTCAGCCCAGAACAGTACATAAGCATCCGGTAATGATATTTCATTCTTCAATAACTTCTCTCTAAAGAAGTTTGCTGTTTCATCTAAAGATAGGTGCTCATAACCATATATCCAGCTGTACCAAATCTTAAATACATCGCCATCCAAAATCACATACTCATGTTGTTGATTCTTCTCATATGCTATATGCCATCTATCGATTTGTCTCTCCAGCAACCACATCATAAGTTCCTTACCGTCAAGTTGAGGAGATTCAAAAAGAAGCCCTGTTTCTGGAACAATAAATGCATCATATTGTGTAGCGAACTGCTGACAAGTGGTACTTTTACCTACAGAACTGGCACCTTCGAGACAAATTATCGTCATTCAATTACCTCCAAATATTACTCACAAAATGATTAATCAACCTTCACTGGCTCTTAAGCGATCATGTTGAATTTCATTAGACTATGTACTGTAGATTTCTTTGATCTTCAGCCAAGTTTCATACCAGAATGTTTTTCTTTTAAGAGGTTTTATTACCTTAATCTCGACTTCTTTTCGTTTCAAATAAACCGTGCCACCCTCTTCAATGAGTCTATCGCCAAATGAAAATACAATATTCTTGCAGTCTTTGTGATACTGGTTCTCTCTTGTTTCTGACCACTCCGCTTTTTCAATAGAATGTCGTTTTCTCATTATTTAAGATCCTCCTTTAAGAAAAACACCACTATTTTCAGCAAAAAGGATACCTGTCACACATCATAAACACTTTGTTATCCGATATTGATGAGCCTTAAGGTTCGTTTATTCCTATGACTTGTTCAAATGCTATATTAAATTCTTTAACATTAATGTTTAACTTGATTATTCCTTCTTTATCAAGCCCTTTTGTATCTAATTTAAAAGTACCTGTCAGTGCTTCCGAAGTATTACCATCAACTTTCTTATTTATGTCCAATCTAATGTCTCTATCGATTAATCGCTCCTGAATCTCATTACTTATAATTGGTTCAACTGTTTTTAGCGTTATTGATTTATTGGTCCTATTCCATAGATTGAAATGATATGTTACAACTGTAATACCTTCATCTCCTTCGCTCCCTCCCAGTCCAATTGATATCGAGTTTATGTTCAACCCATTCTCAACAGTTTCATCCGTCTTTACACTGTTTGAACTACAACCAGTTAGGGCTAGTAATATTAAAAGAAATAACAAAATTATTGAACGCTTTTGATTCTTCAATTCGGAAACTCCTTTAATTTTTTCTCTTCATCTTGAAGATCCCTATTTGCAAGTTCAAGTGCAATCGCTAGTCTAATCTGTGTATATTTTCTAAGTCCTTTTAAATAGACATTGTCTAGCTGTTTGCTTTCAAATATAGGTTCGTTTCGATTTATTAATTTCTGGAATGTTCCAGCATCACGACGCCCCCCTTTAGATAGCCTTATCTTAGGGAATGGATGTACCTGCTTATCCATTTCACAGAAATATTACGGGCAGATCAAGGGGCACAAGCCCCTCCGCGGGAATATGATATTATACGAAACCAATTCTAATTTAATTTCAACTTGTATATTCTGAAATTTTGTCAAGTGGCCCTCTTGCTATCGCATAAGACTACAGAGGTCTCAATTTGTCTTTCTGGAACATTCCAATAGGTATTTAATAGCTTTTTCTTCTCATCAGGTGATACCATTTTAAAACCATTCTTTAAGTAAAATTTCTTAGCCCATTCAGCTGAGTCCCATGTCCCTATTAAGATCGGTTTATTTGTTAAAGCCACCATATGAGATAAAAGCTTCGTACCTATTCCGCTATTCCGTTGGTTTGTTCGTACATATGCGTGTCTAATTAAACATACATCACCCTTATCTTGAATTCCCATAACTCCTAATAATAGATTTTTTTCTTCAAACCCCCAAAATACTACACCATCGTTCATTTCGCACTTTAGCTCTTCCAATGTCATATAAGGTTCATGATACCTATCGTCAGGAATTACTCCTTTGTATGCCTTTGCTGCATCATTAATAATCTGATACATTACATCCATATCCATGCTTTTACACAATCTAATCACGAAATTGGCCTCCTTATGGTTTGATGTCGTTTTGTAGATGCTAACCCACCACCGGCTTAAAAGCACCCGAAAGGGTGCGGCTGCATGAGCACAGTTAGTTGGTGCGGGGTTACCCGCCTATATCCATAGTCTCTCACGAACTCATTATAAATTGTATTTCATTTTCATTCTTTCATATAACTTATAATCCGTATTTCGATTTACAATCTCTCCAATTAACTCTTTCCATTTGTTTTCAATCCACTTAGGACTTTGTTCTTTCAGAATATCCTCGTTAAATTGACTATCGATATACTCCAAATCTTGTTTAAGCACTCCTATATCCTTAATCAGTTGATTTCTCGATTCTTTTTCTAGCGATACCTTATTCGATAAAATGTCTTCTGTGATTTCGACTCTTATATACGTATACATATCTCTAAACACATTGTAGATTAAATTGGTTGATGATAATTGATCTTCCTTGAAGTCGGAATTCAGAAAGACGAATGATTCTTCACCAACTTTCAAAGATACCGCCACATTTCCTAAGGCATATATGACTGTTTCCTTGGAAGAGCCGTCCTCTAAGCTTTTTATCACATTATCTAAATTGTAGATGGATTCTTTTATACCCATTTGAGTTCCATGATTCAGTTTAACCGTGTATTCAACTTCTTGATTATCTTTGTACGCTTTGAATTGATAGTTGAAGTACATGCTTATTACCAATCCAACCATTAGTATGATTATTGCTATATTTTTTTTCATTGAATCACCTCCTAATAGTGCCTGAACTACGTATATGATAACCCATATTGTTACATTTGCGAAAGGAAATTGGCGAATAAGGGAGATTTATTAGTTTTCTCAAACCCTTATCCAATCGATCCAATGGGCTTTGAATACGCTGAATATATGCAGGGTTGTACAGGACGCGAGTATGCAGTCGAACCTTTCGTTATAGTAATAAAACAAAAAGGTCCTTCTTCATCCCATAGGGAATCCGACGACCTTCCGATGCATTTGGAACATATCAAATTTTCTAAAAGGTAGAACGTATCGCTTCGCCACATCATCTGAATGTCATAACTTCGTGGATTGACATTCAGGCTTTCTACATTACAATCCTGTGCCGATCCATATTGCAATGGCATCTGCATACCACTTTTCGAATATCTCAGCTCAGCATGCTGTGCTCCCTCCGGTCTCTGAAGTCCTCACGGTCAGCTTCCTCCATCCTGTGAATATATCGTCGCAATGCTTCTTTATGCGCCTCCAATTCATCCATTCGGCTGGATGTCCCGTTCAGGAAAGATTGCATTTTGAATCCTAGCGTTGTGGCAGCATTTCCTGCCCAATCTTGCTCCAGTCTACTATGTATTGAACGCATCTTCTGCTCCTGCTGCACTAAGCGCTCCTGCAACTGCTCACATTGCTGAACGGCTCTTCTCAGATCGGATAAAGATACCGATATTCTTCCCATGTCAATTACCTCCCGTTAAGAACGGGTCTGCTTGAACGAAATCTTCGTGCTTGCGTTCAATGTACTCGGCAATCTCGCTGATGGATTCCTGATACCAACGGTTAATTCGTTCCAGTGTCGCCGTAGCTTCGTACGCGATTGACGTGAAGGAATGGCTTTCACTTGTGGAAGTATAAGCCTTGAACATTCGGATGGAAGCTTGTGCATCATTGGAAAACCCGCTCAGACTAAAGCGCATTTCCTTGGCTGCCTGTGCCAATTCCTCCGGCGTTAGTCGGATTGTCCCACCACCTTGACCTGACTTTCCATTGGATACAGCCGCAATCAAGGGAGCCACAAACCCGCCAACGAGGTTTGACAAAGCCATCCGTGATTCCTGATAAGCATTCCAGCGTGGTGAGATGTCAATTTGTTTCCCCGTGGCGCGATCTATAAGTGGACCGACCAAGTTTCCCTGTTCATCAAACTGATACTGGTTCATCGAGTGATATCCTTTGCCTTCTTTTTTGGAAAACGAGTCCATCAATCGAACAATATTACCGACCTGAAACTTGTCCAGATCGATATCAATTGGGAAATTGTATGTGACTAACGGGCCGCTGGGCCCCATCGGACGAATCGGTACCATGAGCTGGAATTGCAGCCTCCAGTTTTGGTACATCGCATTGGCCGAGTCAAAATCCTGGCCTTTGTAGTACGTGCTGCCACATATTGTGCTAAACCACCTCCAAGCGAATGTCCCGTAAGAGAGATACTTGCGTCAGGATATTTTGCTTTGACTTGTTCATAAAGTACTTCCGCCTGATGAAATTGATTGTTCTCCCAATTGATATCGTCCTTAATGGATTGAATAAAACTTTTCTTGAAAATGTTATGATGATTAGGGTCAGTTACGGCATCCTCCAGTTCTCTGGTGCGTCCACCTAAAACATCGAACACGTCTGTTTCGTAATCGGCTGCTCTCCCAAGCCAGCTCCCACCTGGCTCTGTTCCGCGGTAACCGATGACAATCTGATTCGTCTGATTGTTGTGGAGGATGACGGAATCGAAACCCGACACTTTATTGTGGAGCTCGGCACCTTCAGGTTCAATGACCTTCCATTGTGCATAATCTCCCTCTTCTGTAAGCGGTGCTCCGGCAGTAACGTTGTCCTGGTAGGCAAGATCAGATATTTCCTTATACAACTCATCGCTAATGTAATCGTTCCGCATAAATACCTCCTGAATTGAACATTTCGATATGATTATGTAAACTAGTGATATTTCAATCTTTATAGTATATTAATACCAGTCTATGAAAGTAGAGGTGTCCTTTTTGAGAAAACCTTTCTTCCTATTCGTACTCTTAATCATCTCATCTCTCTTACTCGGAGCATGTGCCTCCGAAGAGGAAAAGATGATTGTATCCTCCGCCGAGAATTTCGCTGCAAATTATGTTCTTGAAAAATACGGTGTAGCCGTTCGTTTTACGGAGTATAAATTCTCTCCTCCCGATCTAGCCAAGTCGTTAGGCCTCCATGGCTACATTGAAGGCGATAAGAAAAAGAAGGTATTTGTTTTCGTGAACTACGATCCTTTAAGTATTAAGACACTATCGCTTCCTGAAGGTATATCCAAAAAATCAAATTCCAAATAGAGAGTTGAAGTTATTTTTAAACGATCAATCTATATAAACAATTTGAAAATATAGGGAATATATGGATTGTATCTTTCGTCAATTACTTCTGTCAACGTTCTCCGTAACAATAAAATGAAGAAACAAATGCGACCTACATAATAGAATGATTGTGTTCTTAAGTTAAGATACACCTCTGTTTAAAGAAGTTATCCACTAATTCGATGAATTCTGAATATACAGAAATAGAGGGAGTCACATCAGAACTCCCTCTCATCCCAACAACGCCTGCTCGATTTGATCCACTATCCCATTAATACCTGTTGGCCCATAACAGCCGATCCATGATGCAGCATCAACAGAATGTACACACTGTTGCTCACCCCCATCCAGCATTCTCAAAACCCTCGTCTCTGTCGCAGATATCCCATCCTGCATAAACTCATTACTCAGCAAAAAGTAGTGGCTAGCTTGTACTGCCGGTAATCTCTCAACCGAGATATGATAGGCCGTGTCGGTGGTATCTGCAACAAATAGCGGAACGGGCAGACCCAGATCCCGGTACAACACAGCGCCTGTGCGATGTGCAGCAGAATGGACGCGCACGAGGGAATCCAGTGGACGAATCAATGCCACACTTTTTCCTGCCAGTACAGAGGACAATTCCTCGGATAGCAAAGCTGTTCGACGATGATAATCCGCGATAATCTGCTTGGCCTCTGCTCGCTTGCCTGTCAGTTCACCGAACAGACTTAGAATCGTCTGCCAGTTTTCGTTACGCTTGAACATGAGTACTGGGGCGATTCCACTTAACAGTTCATGGTGCTGATCATGCACCTCGGTGCAAATAATCAGATCCGGCGCAAGTCGCTCTACCGCCGGAAGATCGGGGTATTCATACGTACCAAGTAATGCTGTATTCTTGAGTCCTGACCGGAGTGATTGAGGGAACGTTAACACGGTACTTCCTAGTCCGACACTTCCTACCGGAGGCAAGCCCAGTGCAAGCAAATGATCAGCATATTGCACATCGAGGACAGCGATACGCTGTGGTATTTCGGTGACGGTGTACTCCCCGCGCATATGGCAGATGACCGGGCCTTCGGCTGTTTCATAGGAAGAAGCTGTGCGATGTTGCAACAAGGCATTCGCATAGTCTGCATCTCTTCTCGAAGCGGCGGCATGCCGGTAATGTAGCGGTGGGACGCCATTATATTTTTTAAATGCTCTGCTGAAATAATACATGTCGCGGTAGCCCATTTTTTCAGCAATTTCCCCAATGGACGCATCCGTATTACGCAGCATGCGTGAGGCACTTTCCATACGCAGCTGAATAACGTATTCCATCGGTCCGAGCTGCTTCTCCTGTTTGAAGCGGCGCTGCAGCTGTCTTACACTACAGCCCGCCAGGGCTGCCAGCTCTTTTAGCTCCAAGTTTTGACGATAGTGCGATGTGATATAAGAAGCGACTACATCCACCATGTCGGACTCCGCTCCCCCTTGACCACGTTCATACTCCATGATCAGCTCGTAGATCATTCCTTGGAGTAAAGCGTTGGCATAGAAACGTTCCAGTCCTTCACCGCGGCGCCATTTGGCAACGATTTTTTCGGCGTTTTCGATCCATTCCGCATGGGTTGCCGAGTTTTGAACAAATGACCTGCGCAGCGGATGTTTTCGGTACGAAGGCATAGCAATAGAGGCTCCCTCCATGGAAGAAGCCTTGTATTTGATCACAATATAATGAATGTCCTCTGATCTGGCCGTCAGCGTAAAGGATGATCCCTTCACCACATGACAGGCAAAAGAAGCTCCAATGTGGCAACCCTCGCCATCCATTGCAAGCTCCCCTTCCCCTCCATATGCCAGCAGCAGCACATTTGAAGTTAAATCCGTTTCGTGTAAAACGCTGCCTGTCTGCAAAGTACCGCTATACCCGTCAAGCATCTTGATCGCCGTATCACTCCATAGACTTGTCTGTTCTTGTAGCGGCATTTTTCTCATCTCCTGACAATCGCAAAGGTAAAGTTGTTGCTGTTGTCATTTTAGTTGAGATTCTTTCTCATTGTCAATTTTCGGACATTTGAGACAATATTCGCCTGACATCTGGTAATAGAAACAACAGGTAATTCGCTCGCTTTTGGCAACATGCACATTGTCCTTACAATCGGTGAAGCGGGTTAACGGATTCTTCCTCTCACCAAACACTTCCCCGGATGCCACCTGCGTCAGATATGAAAAGTCCTCACGAATGATCTTACTTTCCTGCTCAGTCTCGGCTTCATCAGGAGCGAATAGTCGGCCGATACGTACCATGATATTCTCCCAGAGAATACTCATCGAAAGTGGCGCAATCGCAGCAAGCGTCTTTAACAGCGGTGTAAGTTGTACTGCAAACATCTCCTCGACCACCTTTTCCCGCCACACTGCCCTGTCTCCCGTTAGTCCTTCAGCCTGAAGTCCATTCACCGCTAGAAAAGGAAATCGTGTGCCGCCCTCATGATCTGAGAGCGCCGGATGATAGAGAAAGCTGTTCTCCAGCTGAAACGAAACATGCTGATGATGAAAAGTCATCGCGGTCACCAGCGGAGCCGTCCACAGATAGCCAATTCGCTTGGCTAACATGGAAGCGGCAACCTTCATGTCAGGAGCATCGATATACTCCTGAAACCAGCTGATGTACTCTCGGCATGCCGCTTCGTCATGCAACTCACTTAGAGCAATGGTACGGACACTATGTTCAGGTGGCTCACCGAGCAAGATCGAATAATCCTCCACTGTCTCTTTCCATAAGTCTGTCGAGAGATATGGGTTCATATTAATTCGATCCGAGCAGGGCTTCCGATGCCTGATCTACAATAAGATTAATCGCAAGAGGTCCGTAATATGCAATCCACAATGTTGAGTTAACGTCATACGTGCGGTTATTTTTCACAGCATCAAGGGACTTCCACACGGGATTACTCACCATCGCCTCTGCCTCTGCCGCAAACAGCTCATCCGACAGCACAAAATAAAGATCTGCCCCAATGTCAGGAACCTTCTCCATCGAGATTTCAACAGAGGTATCATCCTTGATTTCCTTAACGAGTTCAGGCATATTTAAGCCCAAATCCTGATACAGAATGCCGCCTGTACGATGCTCGATCCCATGAACACGAATGCCTTCTTTTCTCGGACGAATCAGGGCTACCGTTTCATCTCCCATTTTCTCTGAAAGCTTCGCCTTCAGTCCAGCAACTTTCTCTTCATAGGCTGTGCGCACTTTCTCCGCCTCGTCCTGCTTGTCTGTAATCTTAGCAACTGTGGCTAACGTATCACGCCAGTCTTCGTAAAAATCAAGTACCAGGGTAGGTGCAATTTTGCTTACACTCTCATACTGTTTCTCCTGGAAATCCGTCATAATAATCAGATCTGGGTCCAAGGCTACAATCGCTTCCAGATTAGGCTCGTCCCGTGTACCCAGAACCTGCACATCACTTGGCTGATCGCCTAAGTACTCTGGAAAATCGGTGTTTCCTCCAGCGATAACACTGCCAGCCGGCTTCTCGCCAACCGCTAACATTTGATCCAGAAATTTAACATCAAGGACTGCAATTCTCTGTGGTTTTTCGTTTAGCGTCAGCTCACCCTTCATGTGTGTGATCGTTACGGGAAAAGCTCCATCTGTCTGTGTTTCTGCATTCGCAGGTGTCTCCGCTGGCGTTGCCGCAGATTGTTTACCGCTATCTGTACCTGTTCCGGCACCGCAAGCCGTCAGGACAAGAATAAGGGCCAACATCAAGCCCATGAATAATCGTGATTTGTGAGCAGCATATGCCTTGCTTCCGGCAGCCTGCCCCTTTGTTCCTTGATTCATGATGAATCCCCCTTATGTATAATACTGATAATGATTTTCATTATCGAAACATAAAGAGAGTATAAACGATCTCTGCATTGCGTTACCATGTACTTTTGCGACATTTGAGCCGGACTAATGCGACATCGTAAGCCGCTTATCCGCCCTTTAATGTTTCAGTGATATATGCTTGCAGTCGGTAAATGTCTGAAAGAAGCTCTTCTTCTTCCGGCGTATTTCCATACTCCCCTAGCCAGCGCGGTGTGCGGATATGCCACTCATCTGTCAGGTATTGCTTTACATCGCGATACTCTACAATATGTCCCAGGAAATATTTCAGTGAGCCGAGGGATTGTTTACTGCTATCATTAATGATGGATTGTGTTTTTTCGATGATTACCTGTAACATGTGTTGGATATGATCTTCTGGATTCTTAGCGTTAATTTCCATCGGTGACCTCCACCTATCTCTACAAAAAAAATGAATTAGTATATTATTTAAATGAGCCTAATATTTCTAAACGTTGAATTCTGTTCTGATTAAATACAATAAATCGATGCCCAATGAGTATTGAGACATCGATTCATATCATCTAATTATGAGGTGAATCATGAATATGCGACCAAACATGAAGTTTAGCATTATTGTTAGCGCAGTTATTATTGTCGTTGTTCCTATTATCATTGGATTTTATATGTTGAACAAGGTTGTCGATCCTGACGAGACAATGGTTACGAGAACTGAAGTTTCTCCTGAGCTTATTACTATAAAAGGTGGATTTGCAGACAGTATTAGCAGATATCACGGCTACTACCTCTCACATCATAACAATTCATTATTCATTCAGATTAAAGGCAGTAAACTTCCTATCGGTGGTAGTAAAGACTTCACAATTTCATTTTCTAATGCTTATGGGAGTGTTGATGAAATCTACTTATTAGGTCCTGGCAACTCTAAGAAAAAGATTTGGCCGAATCCCTGACTTTCATTTGAAATAGATATCATATGATCTGACGCAATCAGCTGCAGTCTCTTAGTCTCTTCTGCTTAGCTTCCTAAATGCCAAGTATTCCTGATCAGACTTCATATAACTTAATATCTTTTCCGCACATGCAACTGAGCTAAGCTCTTCCGTATTTACTTCCAGGTCATATTCATCATAGGAGTAGATGTAGTCGAACTGGGAATGGGCAAGTCCAATCTCGCGATCTCCCCTGCTCTGCTCTCTTCTGGTGAGTTCCTCTTTCGAGCACTGCACGCCTACAAACAATATCGGATAATCCGATAGTAACTCATAAAAATCATTAAACCACTTGTCATTGCTGATGACTGTATCCACGATGACATTCAAACCCATTTCCGAAAACAGCTTAATGGTTGCACAGTACATCGAATTGATGGGGTCGAACAGGATATCTGTCATGACATGGTGCTCTACTTCTCTTGTTGGTTTCATATCTGGGTATGTAGTATCAATGAATTGATCATAATTTTGCAGAAATCGATCTACAGATAGATGATGAAACGGAATGTCTCCCTGATTTTTCATTTCCATCGCAATGCTTGTCTTCCCCGAACTTGACGTTCCGTTCAAAAATATAATGAGTCCTCGTTCCATATTGATCACCCTTATCATTCAAAATCGGAAAACACTGTTCTGCCGAATTACCACTCTCTCCATTCTTCCGTAATATCTTCATCCTCCTGGATGTCTAATCCAGCCAGCCTAGCCGCCCTGTCTATAAAATCAGCCAATTCTTCACGTTCCATCGTCTCAATAAAGTAACCATTGGCCTCATTCATTTCATTAAACCTAAGCACTACTTCCTCTACAGCCTTCATCATGCGCTCAGAATCTTTCGTTTCTTGTAATGCTATTAATTGGTGCAAATATGTATCCAGGGCTTGATCAGACATCAGTAATCTCTCTTCTGTGAAAAGCTCATCTCCGCCTTCAATCATTCTTTCATTCCATAACTTCGTTGGTTTTTGATGAAACAAGTTTTGTAACGTCATTGGAGTCACCCCTTAAAATTCAATTATATCTATACTTTACCTGTAACCAAAATTATGAACAAGCGTTCTCGCTTATTCACTTTAACCCTATTCGCTCCATAGCCTTGTCACGTTCTCTAATTCCATCTCGTCAAATTGTAATCGATAAATGTCCGGTTTCTTGGTTTGATTCATAAAATCCAATCCGTAACTCGAATCAAAGTAGTTCATCATCAACGTCATTACATGTCCGTGTGTGCCGATCGCCACTTTTTTCCCCTTGTATTCTTCTAAAATCTGTTTCAACACGCCCACTGCTCTATCTTGGCAAACCGTGTTCGACTCGCCTCCTGGCAATGCGTAATTGGGGTCATCAAACATCTTCTTCGAAGCAGGCTCGAACTCTTCATCCGCAATCATATCATCTGAAAAATGCCTTTCCCGCAGATCCTCCATGATCTGAATATCTAATTCTAACGCTGCTGCCACACCCTCTAAGGTTAGAATCGCCCTGGCATAAGGACTTGAGACAATGGAATGTATTCCTTCATTCGTTAATATATCCGTTATTCGTTCTGCATTCATCTTGCCCTGTAGGGTAAGCCCCCTCGTTCTTTCCGTTCCTTCCGTATACGGTGACTCCGCATGCCTTACCATATAAACGATGGTCTTCATAGGACCCCCTTGAATTTCTTTTATCAAAATTTACTGCCCTCTTTAATCTATTTCACTTCTTTATCAAGACTTACGTCAAATGATGAAGTTATCGATTTTTGTCTAAAATCATTAGGTATTACTTTAATCTCCACGTTTAGATGTATAGATTCAGGCAGATTCATTTCAGTTATATTCTCATAACCAATGAAGTAATAATGCTTTTCGTCCAGTTCTATCAAACCTCCACCTGTTGAGCCAGAAGTTGAAATCAAATGTCCGTTACGATAAAGCTCACAAGCAATATTATATTCCTCCAAACTAAATCCTTTCACTTCATATCCAACCTTGATTTGATTTTCCGTGTAATCAGCATTTCGTAAACTGATCGCACCGCCATCCACCATTTGGGTTTGAATTGCAATATTTGCTTCGGGCATCTCTGGTTTCTTTAATAGATAGCCTACTTTTAGGTACCATATAACTCCTAATACAATTACAGCAAGTACAATTATAGCAATAATAAACTTCTTCTCTTTTTTATCCATAATCCATACTCCTTACATCGGAACACTCTTAAAATTCTTTTCAAACCTGTGTTTCAAATAATACATTATCCCTGCGCGATCAACATCAGAAAATTGTATTGGATCATCCAACCCACTATCCTAAAAATACCTTGTTAATTCTGTCTCTATCATAATCTAAAATCCAATCGTTATATTCTCTATAGGTATCCACTAGCTCTTCCCTTGATGCTGAAATAACATCGCAACCTCTATCATCATAGATATGAAATATCGTTTTCTTACTTATATTAATGAAATACACCCTATGATATATCTTTGGCTTAATTCCAACATCATGATTACATATAGCTTTGATTAACTGATTATATCTCAAGTCCTCAACTCTACATTTAGTCCAGTACCTATACATGTTGTTCCTTGGGTCTGAGATGTCGTCCGTTTCACAATCCAAACCTGGAAATATCTCAAGGCTCAAGGCTCTAATCGGCCCTTTCTTCTTGATATATTTTCTGTACAGGTTCAATTTCTTCGCTTTGTGTTTGGGCTTATCTGCAAAATAAGCTTGAGTTATTAATAGGATTTCATCTTCTTGATCATGAAGAGCCTTAAATAATTCAATTGATCGCTGATAAACTTGTTCCATGTAATGCTCCGTATTCGTTCCAAACATCAGTGGATTGCCAAGTTCGAATCGTATTGCAGCATCCCAATTATAAAAAAGAGGCGGCTCTAAGATCAGGTTTGGAAAATGCTCTGCCAGGTACGTCTTCAGATCCATTCTGTGACCTCCAAGTTCACTTTAAAGATGAATGCCAGATTAAAGAAGGTATCCGTCTCTTCAAAGGTTTGCGGTTTGATATTCAGATCTTTCAATAATTGGGTTACTCAATCCTCCAACGCTTTTTCAGAAAAATTAACCCCAGAACATTCCGTTATGACCTTCGTCCACGATCTTGAGCTGTGTTTCAAAATCTTCGTTCGGTTCAATATCATCGATGAAATGCCACTTGCCTTTACTGTCCTGCCAATACACTTTCCATACCTTCTCACCCAATCTAAATTGTGCTACCGGCATCTGTACCCATTGATCGCTTTGAAAGGCTTGTCTTTCTTCAATCAACGTCACATGGTTTCCTCTGATTTTATAACTAATCTTTATCTGACTTTTCACATGCTCAGGTACTACATTTCCAGTGTAATGGTCCATAATCTTTTCAATGCGTTTCTTCGTAAAATCATCCATTGCTCTCTAGCTCTCCTACCTTGATCCGTTTTGCTTTGATTATATCATGATGTTTTCTCCGATTTAAATGATGCTTTACTTGTAAAAGAAACCGGGACGCGGCTTGTGCAATGGCAAGCCACGTGAGGTTGAGGTGCTGTCATCACGACCACACTTCCGTGATGACAGCACTTGGTGCATCCACCGTTGCTACGCTGCGTGATGCACGCCAAAAAGCGCCACAACCCCATAGCCGTGGCGCTTCCCATAGGCGCAGCAGCTCTCGGGGAGAGCGCCGTGTCAATGATCGCGGTGCATCCCCCTAGGTAGCTGATTAAAAATTATGTTATACGATGTCAACGACTTCTTCGCAAGTGCATTCATTTTAGACTTTCAAATGCATGAATACGTGTTAGAGCCCAGCTCCCTTGCGATCGCTCGTGAGTTTTTGCCCTGCTGGTGGAGGATTTCTTGCTACGTTTGATTATGCTAAGATGTGTGTAGCTCATGGTGGATTTTCTCCTTGTGTGAATGGGGGGTGAGAACTTTCATTTTACACAAATCCGGCCATGGGCCCTTTTTTATTTATTTCCAGTAGGTGTCGCACTTCATATTACAATTCGTCACAAGAAAAAATCACTTTTGGAGAGCCTTATAATCTTAATTATGATTCAGGAACTAAAGTGTCAATTATAGTAAGTGTGATTGTAGCTATTCTCGCAACACTTGGCTCCAATACAAAGAACGGAAACGTTCAATGGGTACCGATTAGAATTGAAGGAGATGGAAGAAATGATACTGATTTTTGCATAATTGGAGCATATAATACTTGGCTTCTTAACTAAGGCTATGTAGAAACAGTCCACTCAATATATAGTTAAGATAAATTGACGCCAATTGATGTTAGCTTCAACTACTTATTCAAAGGAGATATGATGTATAGAAAACTAATAATTTTTGCTTGTCTGATAGAAGTGTCTTTTTTAATTTTTTTACAATATCGTTACAATAATGTTTTGGATGGGATTTCTTTTATTGGAGTGCTAGTTTTTTTCATGGTGTTGAGTTATTTCTTAAGCAAAAAACGTAAAGAAATAGCACTTTTTTCACAAACACTCTCTTTGATATTTATTCTAATTTATGTAATCACAACACTTCCTCAATACACGTATGAAAGTGCGGTAGATAAGGTCACTCAGAACTTAGAAGAACCTTATGTGATTAATAAGCAGAAGAATACGTTAATAAAAAATGAATCTAATGAAATAAAAAAAGGCTATATGTTTTCTGTGGTAAAAAATTCAAAAGTAAATTCATACGTTTTTGATCCGTGGACTGGTATCTATCACGAAGTACGAGATTGAGGTAAGGCTGGCTACTAAGTTAAATTGATGTAGAGATTGCTATTCCTCATTCTCTTCATATTTATTATTATTTCAGCTAACGTTACTATATTCACGACACCGAGAGACTTAAGGCCACGAATTGGCCGGGTCCGATAGGACTTAGCCTCGCAGATGTGTCCGCCTGAACACACTTCCCCGAAATACCGCTGGCGAACCAAGGGGCTGTAGGACCAGCAAGTGAATACATTGTTATATGATGTCAGTGCGCTTCTTGAAACCACTCACAAATTCATCTTTTCCATTCGTCCGGGACAGTTAAGCATACAGCTGGAATGACACATTTGTTAGCTTCAATATATTCTGTTGGTGTATAACAAAATGGTACTTTAAGTATGGTATCAATCTTATCAAGAGTCTTATCGTTTATTGAATATATTAATTGCGTATCATGGTTTTTCATAATAGAAACTGTTTCTTTTTTATTTACTTCATATGATTCGTTTTGTAATTCACTGAACCAGCCTTCATAATATTCTGATACCGGCCCCCCCATACCATGTGGGCATTCTGAAGATTCGTTATTTGGATTTACATAGCACCACCAAGTAACATCAGAAACAAAAATACCTATTGTTGAAAGATCCTTTACAAACTTTCGTAAATTATCTTTCATAACTATGCAGTCAATATATCCATTACCAACGGGTTGGACTTTATATTCATGGATTGAAGATTCTAACCGTTTAACAATGTCTTCCTTATACGTTCTTAAGTAGTCAAAATACTTCATTGAAGCACTTCCTTAATAAATGTTTTGCACTGATTTCTTATAACGTTCCTGTATTCACGACCCGGCGTATGCCGGACCCAAAGTGTATGCCCGCAACGTGAATATGATGTTTTACGCCGTTTATAAGAGGCTCGTGTTCCTCGGACCGGAGATTTGCCGATGGCTTCATTCAGATTCCTGCTCACGCGGGACACCCCTGCCTTAAGTTATGGCTTACTTTTACCCTCACCATTCGGGACTTAATCCTTGATATAGAATACATGCTCAACGCACAATCAAAATTTAAGAGGATTGTTGTCCTCCATTTAATTCGCAATAGACAAATATGTATTAATGACATGCACAATACCAAAAAGTACTGTTGGTATAATAGCCAGATAATTTTGAAGCCAAATCTCAGCTAATATAAAATATACTACCGGGAGAACGGACATCCCCAAAAAAATAATCGAGTTTGCGTTGCCTGTAAAATACAATATCCATAGCCCATAATAAAAAATCAACATTATTGCCATACCAATTATATACGGACATCGCATTTCCGATGCTTGTTTTTTTACAACAAATATCAGAAGAAATAAAAATATCACCTGACTTCCGTGCTCCAAAACATCTAAAATCGAATGGCTATTTGCATTATTTCCTGATATATCTGACGCAGGAATTAAAAAATAAAATATATTTGGTATCATTGGCAACAAAAAGATGATCAGACCCTTCCATGAAAAACCAAAATGATAATTCATTTGATCCTCTCTTTCGCATAATAGAAATATTCTTTAGTTTGCACTTTATTATGAATCCGCTCCTCTGGTATTCCTCTTGATGACCAAGGAGCATAACTAACGATGTGGAAATTTATTGTTATATGGTCCCCTTCTAATATTCCGTTCATCCTAGTTTTCAACTGCTACGTTGTAAATGTATTCTTTCACCTGTATTTGTTATTAATTGGTTTCATGGTTTAACATACTTAAGGGATTGCGTATACGTTTGTGTATCTACGAACCCACACCGACTTAAAGTCCGAAGGGCTGCCCGCGATACGGTTAGTCGGTGCAGAGTTGTCTGCTGAATTCACTTCTTCGGAGTCCATCTTGCAGACCAAGGGGCTATGCCCCGCAGTGTAGGTACGATGTTATAAGATGTTTCCGCCATATTGATTAACCTCTCAAACTATCTTGATAGATATTTAATTATTTCTGTATTTACTTCTTTTGATTGTTCGTGGTTTATTGCATGTCCTGCTTGTTTGACTATCTTATAGTTTAATTGATTATCCTTTAGTTTGTTTATTGACTTTGGATAATTACTCAATATATCTTGTTCCCCAATTAAGAATAAGGATTTATCTCTGATCGATTC
Organism: Paenibacillus sp. FSL H8-0283; assembly: GCF_045040675.1. Taxonomy (NCBI): domain Bacteria; kingdom Bacillati; phylum Bacillota; class Bacilli; order Caryophanales; family Paenibacillaceae; genus Paenibacillus; species Paenibacillus sp. FSL H8-0283. The sequence goes on along the minus strand of NZ_CP150295.1, from coordinate 1,782,980 downwards.
GATTTGTCTATTATTAAATATAGTTAATTTATGTTCCACCATTGACTTGTTATTGAAATATTTAAGTAGATAATACCAGTGCTTCATGAGCTCCGTATTATTCTCGATTACAGAATAGTTAGGTCCACTCAACTTCCTCAATAGTTTCTTGCAATTAGTTTCAGTCGGAAATAAAGCTTCTGGCAAGAATGCTTTCATCATTTTGAACATCACTTCCATCTGGCTACTAGCAACCCCACTAGCCATACAAACAATCTTTTTAACTTTGGATGGCCTCATTATTGCATAATGATAGGCCAAATATGCTCCATATGATACCCCGGCAATATGGGTTGTTTCTATCCTTAATGATTCTAGTAATTCATCAAGCCAAGCAGTCTGGTCAAATTGTTTATAGTATTTTCCATTCGGCTCACTCTTACCAGATCCACCTATTGCATCTATTGCTATAACATAGAAACTCTCAGATAGCTGTTGAATATTATAGATCCACATCATGGCTGAATTATCCGCCGTTCCATGAAGTAATAATATTGTAGGATTAGTTGGGGAACCTGCTGTTATAACATGGGTACTTCCAAAAGATGATATTATGTCTCTTTGTACATGGACGACATTCCATGTTGTTAACAACTTCTCATAAGATTCATAGATTAGATTTTGACCTTCTTTTGTTCTGTATCTTTGCAATAGTTCTCACTCCTAACTGTTTGGTCACTATGTATTGCGGCTATTTCTTATAACGTTTTGTGTTCACGAGCCCGAAAGGCTTACGCTGCCGATCAGTTAAGCGAAGCGATTGATTCTTGCCGGGTGGCTCCGCCACTTAGCCTTGCAGGGTTGTCTGGCTGATTCAGCTTCCTAGCTTCTCAACTCCTGTCGCACTGAGGAGCGAATGCCCGATGCGTGAATATTATGTTAGATGATGGCCCCTACTTCTTCGAATTACTACATAGAAATCGTGCTTGCTCTATAAAACCAGTTTTGCAAAAATATCGCCATCTTCATCTAACTCCCCTGTTGCTACAAAACCAAGAGAAGAATAAAGTTTCCTTGCTACCGTATTCTCGGGTCCATAAACAATCACGACTTCTGAGGCCTTTCCATGCGGGAAAGTCCGAAGTAAATCAATTGCCTTTTCTATTGCTTCTCTACCATATCCTTTTCGCTGATATTGTTTATCTATCATAAACCTATATATGTCATAATAATTTTCAGAACCTTCACTTTCAGAAACGATATATGACATTGCAATAAATCCAACCACCTTATCATTCCAACAAATCGCATATGGCATTGGAATAAAGCTACTCTTATTTGTTATAACAACATACAATTCCGCAAGAGTATATATAGTAGATGCTACAAATCTGCCTTGATCTTCCTCAACTCTTAAGTCCAGACATTCTGAAAAATTATCAAATGTTATTTTCCTAAGTTCTATCATTTTTGTTTCCCCCTTAAAATTGAAATGCACTCAAAAGTACTTGTTAGTCTTTATTGATTTTAAAGCTTTCATCTAACGTTCCTGTATTCACGACCTAGCGAACGCTAGGTGTCCGGCGAATGCCGGGCCAAGGACGAATGTCCGCAGCGTGAATATTATGTTAGCTGATGTCACTGCCTTCCCGAGAAGCTTTCAACAATATTTAAAAAATCACTAACTTACCTGAAGGCCATTTCCCTTCCCATCCACAAGGCAGATGACCTATAGAATAGATATATATTATTTGTTCCGAGTAAAATCTATTATATTTTTTTCTCATCTTACTTAAATAACTGTATTCCATAATTATATTTAAGATAGCCCATCTAACACATTCACTGAATACATCCTCTAGTTGGAACTCATTTCGAGTTCTATCCAGTTGCTCGCTTAACATCGTATTGATAATTATCTTTGCTTCTTTGACTATGGCATTCCAATGTAAATACTCTTTCGAAAAATTATTATGTAAATACAAAGTCAACTGATTCCTGGCCTTCAAAGTTGTTTCTTCCCATTCTCGAGAATTATAATGTTCAGACGCTTCAACCCAAGAATTAGTATATATTACGGTATCACTTTGATAATCTCTTATTCCACATTTACTAAACCACTGAATTTGATATAGCATTTTTATTATTTCTTGGTTGATCTCCACGTAATAGTTCCCTCAAAATATTGATTTTGCAGTGATTTCGCCTAACGTTCCTGTATTCACGATCCGACGCATGTCGGGTGTCCGGCGAATGCCGGATCAAGGACGAATGTCCGCAGCGTGAATATTATGTTAGGCGAAGTTAATCGGCCTTTAAAATAACCAAAACATTTTACTTGTTTTGACTTTGTAATATAATGATACAAGAACCATGATTAAGGGAGGGTTAAATATCACAAATAATTTAAGTAGAGACTACGTGTGGGAATGTGACTATGGTGTAAGAAAACCTGTAATAGTTGCTTTAGAAAAACTCATGCTGGAACAAAATCCATCATCACTCCAGATGGTTAATATTTTCACAAACTCGAACCCATATTGCTTAGAATTTTTTGTTGTAATAGGATATGATAATCCGTTAGAAGGCCACATTAATGACATGAAAGAATTAATGTTTAATGCAGGACTTCGCTACAGATCAGATATTACTATGAATGAATTATTTACTGAAATGGGTAACAGAAGATTTAACAGTTTTACTTTAATGGATGAAGTCCCTATAGAAGAACAATTTTCGTTTTTATTTCATTTTCCTGAGAAAGAAGAATTAGAAAGTATGGGCTACCAATTCGGAACTGCTCTAGGAAATCAATTACCTGTCTTTCTAAGCCATGCATCCAAAGATAAATCAGAAATTGAAGATTTAATACCTTATCTCACTGGAGCAGGATTACCAGTATGGTTTGACAAAATAAACATTGATTATGGTGAATCCATAACAAAAGCCATCCAAAGCGGAATCAAAAAATCACAAGCAGTTATCTTTTGGATCACAAATGATTTTTTAAATTCTAACTGGTGTGATACTGAATTAACGACCTTTTTAAGTAGACATTCTTCAAGAAAAGATGTGCTCATAATATCAGTTGTTAACCACGATGTAGCACCTGAAAGACTAGAACTATTTTTGAATGACTTAAAGTATTTTGTTCGTGAAAGTAATATGCATATTGAAAAAATTGCAAATGAGATTGTTCCCTCATTAAAAAGATACGTAGAGAAATTAAAGTAATAATTTGATGACTTACAAAAACTAAGCGTTTAGTAAGTCATCTTTTTTTCTAAGAAATTTCGTCTAACATCTAATTTATGCACTTCGTAAATACCACAGATCCCGCCTGATATCCGAACTACGTCTATGATAACCGATGCTGTGGTATTTGCGAAGAAGAATTTGGTGAAAAAGGTAGATTTATAGGAGCACTTACTCTCCCAGATCCAAACGATCCAGCGGGCTCTGAATACGCTGGATATTTTTCGTACTCACATGTGTATATCGCTGAGTTGTTCGTGCACTCGTGTGTCCAAGTAGCTCCTGAATGTAGCGCAGGTCTGTTCCGTTTTTCCAGTAAGTGCGTAGCGAAGGAGTGCCTTAAGGCATGAATACTAACCTTTTTTACAATGCCTGCGCGTTGTCTAGCTTCTTCAAAAACCTTCTGTACGCTGCGCTCGGTAAGATGCCGATCCGAAGATTGTCCCGGGAATAACCAACGATTGGGTCTATACTCAGTAATGTATTCCTGCACAATTTTCCAAGCTAGGTTGGAGAGAAGAGTTCTCCGATCCTTCTGACCTTTTCCCTGCCGTACAATAAGTGTCTGACGCTCAATATCCAGATCGCTGCATTGAAGACGAACGACTTCGCCAACACGTAGACCAGTAGAATACGTAAGAAACAGAATAGTCTTATGCTTTAGATTGGTTACAGATTTGAGCAATCGAGCAACTTCTTTTTCTGACATGACTTTAGGTAATTTTATCTGCTTTTTGGGACGAATATACTGGATATCTGTAGGATGATGGAGTACATGTTTGCAATAGAAGCGAATTGCGCTGATCGTCTGATTCACGTTTGAATGGGAGATCCCTTGCTCTAGCAAAACTAAACAATAAGTCTGCACATTGGATGCAGTCATATCTGTACTTTCACGAGGAACGCTCCTTAGAAAACGTTCGACCTGATTACAATACGCTTTAATCGTTTTGCGGCTGTATCCTCGTAATGTTAATGCCTTCTGTAACGGCTCTTTGCTCCATGCATTACTTCCCTTGCTAGTTTTCCATTGCTGTAGATCCTCGCTTTCCACCCACAACTCCGAGGCAATCTGGACATCTTCTGAATCAAATTGATTCATGAACTCCTTTATAGCAGATGTGGTGTAAGGGATGATCCACACTTTTTGTTTGGATTCCCACGTTCTACCTTTGATCCGACGAATCCACTCAATATGTGCAGGGTTATACGGGATGTAGATGTGCGGTAATTCAGCGGAACCTTTGGTTATGGTAATCGTCTCATTGGTAGTTGCATCTTCATTCATAGGACACTCTCCTTCGATTGGATGGATTATTCTTTGCTACCATTCCGAAAAACAAAAAGGAAGGCCCTTCTTCATCCCCTAGGGAATCAGACGGCCTTCCGATGCTTTCGGAACATATATGCTGTTGTAAAAAGTAGTACGGAGCGCGACTTGTGCAATGGCAAGCCGCGTAAGGATGAGGTGCTGCCCATGCACATAGCGGTGATGCCTGCCCCAAACGTGCCACGGACCGTAAAGCCGTGGCACATCTTTCTGCTGCATGATGCCAATAGCCATGCAGCTCGTGTCAGGCTACTGCACCTACATGGTAGCGGCTTCTTCTCCCAGCGGCAGGGTGTAATACTGCGCCTGCTGCCCTTCATGCTGCTGGTACACAACGACCAGCAGCGTCCGGCCTTTCGCGGCGAGCGGGCTGGCGCCAGCTAGCACACGCTCAAGCCGGAACGGAAGCACATCCAATACGGTGTGCTTCTGCAGTTCCTTTTCGCCGAGACCAAGGTCGGCGAAAGCACGGGCACCCATGACCGTCTGTGCGGTCATGGCCGAGGTCATCGGCAACGCACGCGAAGCGTTGCCGTCCACCATGTCCGCCGCTCCATCCGCGGCGGACCCTGTTGCGTCGCCCGAAGTGAGCGACGCTGCATCCCCGGTTTCGTTGCCGATTACACCCGCCGCATCTGCGGCAGAGTCTTCTCCGGCAGTAGCCGAACTTGCCCCAGCGGCACTCGGACCCGTGCCGCTACTTTCCAACCATGCCGTGCCTGCGGCGCCGGCAACACGTGGCAGTCGAACGTCTTCTGGACGTTCAGCCAACTTTTTCATATAACCCGCCCACTGGTCTTTCTGAAGCGGATCTTCCCACCAGATTTTGCGTGGTTTGTATTTGTGACCGAGGAAATAGTCCAGCTTCATCAGGCCGAGCACGATATCCATATGCGGCGTGTTCCGCGACTCCAGGAAGCTGTGCAGACGAGTAAACAGATCCTCCAGTTGGTGACCAATCTTCTGCCAACCTTGACCCTCCCAATAATCCCCAAACGCCTGGAAGAAATCAAACGGCGAGTTGAACTCCTGCTCCATCAGGTACTTCAGCGTATGGTCCATCCGGTGTGCGTTCCAGTATTTCTCCAGCACATCCTCCAGCCGCTTCAGCCGCACGATATCGCTGAACGGCAGCACATCACTGCCGAGAATCTCATACGGCGCATGATCCATGTACGTGTAGTTATACTTCTCCGCATCCAGACGCAGACCTGTGCCACGCAGCATTTTGAGGAATCCGAGTTGAAGCTCTTCCGGCCCCAGAGCAAACACATCGTTAAACGTTTTGCGGAACGTATTGTAATCTTCCTCCGGCAGTCCGGCGATGAGATCCAGATGCTGGTCGATTTTTCCACTGGCTTTTACCTTGTTCACGGTCCGGCTAAGCTTGGTAAAGTTCTGGCGACGTTTCACCAGTTCATTGGTCGGATCGTTCGTAGACTGTACCCCGATCTCGAACCGGAATGTGCCTGGTGGCGCATTCTCTGCCAGATAGTCGAGTACCTCGGGACGCATAATATCCGCCGTAATTTCAAACTGAAATACTGTCCCCTGATGATTCTCGATCAGGAATTTGAACATTTCGAGCGCATAATCCCGTTTGATGTTAAACGTCCGGTCTACAAACTTGATCAGCTTCGCGCCCTTCTCGATCAGGTACAGAATATCCGACTTCGTCCGCTCAATATCGTAATATCGCACGCCGACCTCAATACTGGACAGACAGAACTGACAACTGAATGGACAGCCCCGACTGGTCTCAAAATAAACAACCCGTTTCCCAAGCTCCGGGATATCCTCATCAAATCGATGTGGTGACGGCAGATCGTTCAGATCCGCCTTCGGCCGTCCTGGCATGAGAATGACCTCTTCCCCTTTGCGATACGACAGTCCATAGACAAAGTGGAACTTCTTACTCCCTTCCAGCTCCATCAAAAGCTGATGCAGCGTCTCTTCCCCTTCACCCATGACGATAAAATCGACATTTGGAATCCGGTTCATCCAATATTCCGTGTCGTAGGACACTTCCGGCCCGCCCAGCAGAATTTTCACGTTCGGCATAACCTTTTTCAGATTATCAATGACCTTGATCGTCTCTTCGATGTTCCAGATGTAACACGAGAAACCAATCACGTCCGCGCCGCGCTGATACAGATCAGACACAATATTCATCACTGGGTCCTTAATCGTATACTCCGCCAGGTCAATATCAAAATCCTTCTCACTGTACGCCTTCAGACATCGCAAGGCCAAGGAGGTATGGATGTACTTTGCATTTAATGTAGAAAGAATAACCTTCATGGTTCACAACCTTTGCCTGGACACCCAGACCATATATTTTTGGTAAAAAGAAAGCTGCACAGCCATCCTGCCCCGGACGCTGTTCATCTAAACCTCTTTTGAACTAGCCATTCCATGTCTCATGGACATATCCAACTTTTGTCTTTCAAAGAGTGGACACTCTTTTCAAAAAGACATATACACCACGCCAAACCCAAACCACAACATACAGTATAAAATTCGCACCTTCAACCTACATGCTGTATGCTATAAGGTCAGCCATTCCTAACGCCAATGTCCACCCTTTGAAAGACAATTCGCCACCATTTGTCCACTCTACAGAGACGCGACAACCAACTTAAAAGATTGGAAAGTGAAAATTAACAATTCATACTCAATTCACTCTTACTCTTACTCATTTCATACTCACTCATACTCGTAAAACGCATCATCATCCGTATCCACTTCTTCGCCCGATTGCTTCTGGAAAAACTCCAGGAACGGCAGTCCGTACTTGCGGTACTTGACCTCACCGACCCCTTTGATATCCAGCATGTCACGTTCTGTCTGTGGACATACCACACTCATCTCACGCAGGGTCGCATCATTGAAGATAATGTACGATGGTACATGCTCTTTCGCCGCCAGATCACGCCGGATCAGACGAAGCTGTTCAAATACCGTCTCATTAACCGCAGATGGCATCGCATCGCGTCCGCGGCGTCCACCATAGTTCGTACCCGAAGCCGTCGCCGCTGTCTTGCGGACAATACGCTGCATCACTTCACGCTGGCCTTTGAGCACTTCCACCGCAAGTGGTTGCAGACGCACAACCGGATACTGTCCCTCAGACAGCATCAGATATCCTTCCGATACCATCACATTGATGATCTCCGATATCTCGCGCTCTGTCCGATTACCCATCACGCCGTAAGTTGGCAGAGAGTTGAAGCCATAATCGAGCACTTTTTTGGCACGGGAGCCTTTGAGCACAGAAGCGACCAGCGATACACCGTACCGTTCACGCATGCGGTGAATGCAGCTGAATATTTTCTGTGCATCAATCGTCATGTCTACCAACTCGCGGTCGTCCGTACAGGAACTGCAAGTACCGCAAGGTGTATCGTCATGCACCTCACCGAAATAATCCAGCTGCGCACTGCGCAGACAACGCGTTGTGTAACAGTAATCCACCATCTGTTGCAGCTTCCGGTAATCGTTCTGTTTGCGGTCGCCGTCCATCGGATTCTGCTCAATCAGGAACTTCTGGGTAATAATGTCCTGTGCCCCGAATAACAGAATACACTGGCTTGGCTCTCCATCCCGGCCTGCACGTCCGGCTTCCTGAACGTATGCCTCCATATTTTTCGGCATGCTGTTATGAATAACGTAACGCACGTTCGACTTATCAATCCCCATCCCAAACGCATTGGTCGCCACCATCACTCGGATATCATCGTACAAAAAAGCTTCCTGGCTCTGGGACCGTTCATCGTCCGTCATCCCGGCATGGTAGCGTCCTGCGGGCAATCCCGCCTGCAACAAACGCTGATGCAGATCGTCCACGTCCTTACGGGTCGCGGCGTATATAATCCCCGGCTCGCTGGCATGCTCACGCGCGTAATTCAAAACAAAATCCTTCTTGCTCTCGCCACGCAGCACGCTAAACGCCAGATTATCCCGCCCAAGTCCGGTCACATACGTCTGCGGGTCCTGCAAACGCAGCAACCGCAGAATATCGCCCATGACCTCGGGCGTCGCTGTAGCCGTAAAGGCCGCAACCACCGGCCGCTCCGGCAAACTGTCCACAAACGGCGCTACCGCCAGGTAGCTTGTCCGAAAATCATGCCCCCACTGCGATACACAGTGGGCCTCATCCACGGCAACGCAAGAGATCGGCAAATAGCCTATCTCCTCGCGGAACCAATCCAGCTCCAGTCGCTCAGGCGCGACATAGAGCAACTTCAGCTCACCGCGCTGCGCCGCGCGGATGCGATCATTCACTTCTTTGCCGCTAAGTGTACTATTAATATACGCGGCAGCAATTCCGGCGGTCGTCAACGCATCGACCTGGTCCTTCATCAATGAGATCAACGGGGAGACAACAAGCGTCAGACCCGAATATAACAGAGCGGGGATCTGATAACAGATCGACTTACCGCCCCCGGTTGGCATAATACCCAACGTATCTTCACGTTCCAGCAGACTGGCTACAATCTTTTTCTGTCCCTCACGGAAGTCGGGGTAGCCATAATATTTTTGCAGGAGACCCTGCGCTTCTTCTAATGTAGGTGTTTGCACACTCATGTAAAGACTCCTTACTTATCACCGGTGTTTTTCCACCAGCTTGGTCCGATCCGATTCTGACATCCGAAAGCGGCACATATCCCGCATCCTTGACAACAAAATGGCGTTCTCATGACTTGTCCGTCAAGCAAACGCCGCTCCCTTTAGTTTAACGGCCCAGCCCCGAATGAGCAACCGCGTTTTACTGTAAAACGTTTGAAGCCCCTTCATCAAAATAAAAACAACCGTCCTGCCCTAGTTGGACAAAACGATTGCATTTAATTTTGACAATCTACCACACCCTCCAGAGACTGTTTCGTACTGGTTGTACTTCTCATCTTTCTGTGACTAAATTTCATACTCAGATAAGCCGTTTGTTTTGGCAATCTTCTACTTCAATTTATTTTCTCTATCTTCTACTCCCTCTTCAAACCCTTCTGTCCTCATCTGTCCCAGTTCGTCTCCCTACTTACGCGGTGACACTTCACCACGTTCTTCCCGCTCCTTCATCTCTTTGCGTACCACCACTTCGAGCTTCTGGCGATTGGCAAGCAATCCGGGATCGTTGGGCAAGTACTCACGGGCTTTGGTGTTATGCATCAATGCCTGCTCCCAGTTGCCCAGATGAGCATAACAAAGGGATAAACGGGCATGTGGCAGCCAGGTACGGCAAGCCATAGGCACCGGGCGCAGACCCGGATCGCGGCTGCTCACGTCCACCGCCTGCATATACCAGTAGATCGCCGAGACGGGTTCCTGCCGTTCATGAAAACAGGCCGCAATGGCGCAGCAGAAGTCGGCATGTGGCAGATCATACTGGAACGACTGTAGCAATGCTCCGAGCTTACGGCCCGGCTCACCCAGTCGTTCATAACATTCCGCCAGCCGCGCGCAGGCAATCAGGCGATCCTCGCGGTATCCGCTTGACTGCTCCAGCAGCTTCGTGTACCCGCGTGCCGCCGCCGCATAACGCTGGCGGTCATAACATTCGCCTGCATAATAAAATAGCAGGCGACCTTGGGCTACGCCCTCTTCGGCGATCCATTTGCGCAGAATGCGCACGTTTCGCGCCGAATGATGTCCCGCTTCGCGGCGATGCGTGACGGCAATATCTGCCGTAATGACCTCGCCTCGCGGGAAGTTAAGCTGCTCGTGCAGGCGGCCATGCCAGCGGCACCCGGCATCCCGCTTGACCAGGCGAAGGCGTCGGTCCGTCACAAGTGGACTCCCCTCCGCTCCCTCGGCCAGCGTGTAGTTCAAGATCACAGCTTCCGTCTTCCCCCTGACGAAAGCTGCTGCTTCAACACCTCCAGCTTCGCCCGTTCCGCGGGCAGCAACACATCATCCGCATCCAGCCATAGGATATACTCCTGCGTGGCCTTGGCGAATGACTCATTCCGCGCTGCGGCAAAGTCTTCCTTCCATTCATACGTGTAGACATGGTCGGTATACTGCGCAGCGATGTCCATCGTGCGATCCGATGAACCGGTATCCACAATGACGATCTCGTCCGCGATGCCGGCAACCGAGTCCAGACAGCGCGCCAGCGTGCGTTCCTCGTTCTTCACAATCATGCACAGACTGATGGTGATCACGTTTTGAGCCCCTTCCTGTCGTACGCGTATTGCGAAATGTCATAACGATTTGCTTTTGTTGGTTAAATACTTCGAACAGCGTACTATCGTAAGTTGACTAAAAGAGATTTACACTGGACACTCCGATGACAGAAACTTTCTGATCGTTGTTATCCCCAACTTTTTTAATTCCTTTTATAAAGGATAAATCCGGGGATAAAGACGAAACATATGCTTCCGATGCAGCTTTCATTCAGAACGCTTTTAGCTCCACTTCTTGATATTCTTTTTGTCTTCTCCGTTTCGTGTAAATGTTTAATCCAATTTATTTGGTATTGGTATTGATCACGGAATTCATTTCATCTTCACCTTGGCTAACGAACTGAGGTGACGCTATTTGGTGTATTTCAGCCACCTGGTAAATGTAACGAATCTGAGACCTGCTATTCTCGCATTATAGGCATCCATTCGTCGTTTATCGCAGCTTCCAGATGAAATAGCGCCGCTGAGATTCGTTACATTTCTCATCTCGTCTAATTCATCAAAATAAGACGTGTGAGATTCGTTAGAACATAGAATAGCTCTGTCGTCATACTAAACAGCAGTGTGGAATAGAGATGATCCAGCTAGGTGATCTGACAAGTGCCCTGACAAATGCTCTGGGAAGCTTGCAGAAGCTACTTTCGAAACCATCCCTTTAATCTAAGCGGGAGCGCCCTAGTCTCCTTCAAAACAAGAACCGCAATGATGCTCCAGAGCACTCTCCTATTCACATTTACGCAGGCAGGAGTTTTCCCCTAGTCTTAAAATTAAAGTTTAGATTTACGTTTGCGTTTGCCTCTGCTTCTACAGTTATTCGCAACACAGTTACAGTATCCTTACCTTCACCTTGCAGTTACTTGTAGCACAGTTTCAGCGTCAGCGTCCTTATCCTTGGGTTTGGGTTTGGGTTTGGGTTTGGGTTTGGGTTTGGGTTTGGGTTTGGGTTTGGGTTTGGGTTTGGGTTTGGGTTTGGCTCCGCCCCTCTCTTACCCTTGCCGCAGTCTCTGCCTCTGTATATGTCCCTGTCCCTACCTTCACAGCTACCCTTCCCCACTCTCCTGACGACGAAGTCGTTTCACCTGCTCCACCGCACTGTCCAGTGCCTTCTTGCGCTGTTTCATTACGCGAAGATGCTGATGTTCCACCTCGGCAAAATGGACATGATCCAGCTCCATCCACTCCATCAGTTGGTCCAAAGTGGGCGACATATGCAGTTGTGTACTCGGCCGTTTGCGGGCCACGCAACATAGATATTTATGATGAACTTCCAGTTTCAAGACTTCGAAATACGGTATTAGGCACATCGCCAGACTTCCCGCATAGAAGGTCTGCTTGTGGTCATAGAACGGGTGATACCCATACGGCACAGTCACAACCAACGTCCCATCTTCTTGCAACAGCCGATGAATCTGGATCAACAACGTCTCCGGATGAGCAAAATGCTCCAGCACTTCTCCAAGCAGCACAGTATCAAAGGTAGACCTTACTTTCCATTGCGTAATATCCAGCATTCTAAAATCCACATTGTTCCTAACCGGCCTAGACTCTTTGGCAAGCTCAGCTTGCGCATATCGGACACTTTCTTCTTCCAGATCAATCCCTGTTACACGAAATCCTTCACGTGCCAGCAGAATGGACGTAATGCCCTGACTGCACCCGACATCCAGGATGCGTTTGCCTGTCGCCTCACGGCACATCCAGTGGATACGCGTTCTCGTCGCTTCATGAGAATCCTCCGAATTAATCTCGCCATAGTAGCGTTCACTCACTCGATCATGATTCGCCATAGGTTACTCCCGTTTTCACTCGGTGAACCGGCTGACCCAGCACCACAATATTTCCCCCGAAACATCCAGCCGTTGCATTGCGTGTATCAAAAATCAGCTTTGCATGATCTGCCATCTCCTGATAATCGAATGCCGAATGATCCGTGGTAATGATCACCAGATCAGCTCCTGTCCACAATTCCGGCGTAGCCGGCCGGGATTGAAGCACTGTACCGTCATCCTTGCGGAAGACAGGCACCATTGGATCGGTGAAAACCACATCTGCGCCGGCTGCACTCAGCAGCCGAAAAACGTCCAATGCTGGCGATTCGCGCAAGTCGTCAATGTCTTTTTTATAAGCCATACCCGCCAGTACAACACGTGCTCCTCGCACAGTTACACCATTCTGCTCCAGCAGCTCCGAGGCACGCTTCACCACTCTCTCTGGCATTTGCCGATTGGTTGCATCCGCCAGCTGAATGAATTGCAGCTCCGATCCCTGACGGTTTGCAGCCCAGGACAGATAGATCGGATCGATTGGAATACAATGCCCTCCGATGCCGGGACCGGGATAGAATGGCATATAACCAAACGGCTTGGTTGCCGCCGCATTCAGTACTTCCCAGATGTTTACCCCCATCTGTTCACAGGCCGGGGTCAGCTCATTCACGAGTGCAATATTGACACTGCGAAATGTATTTTCGAACAGCTTTGCTGTCTCCGCTACCGTTGTTGAACTTACCGGAACAACTTCGTTGAGGAACGAGCCGTAGAACTGTTTACCATAATTCAGACAAGCGGGTGTCGAACCGCCAATAATCTTCGGGGTATTTTTCACACCATAATGCACACTGCCCGGATCTACCCGCTCTGGAGAATAACAGACGTAGAACTGTTCTCCAGCTCGCCAGCCGTTTGCCGCTTCAATCGGTTGTTTCACGCGTTCCTCCGTTGTGCCCGGATAGGTCGTGCTTTCCAATATAACCAGGCTGCCTTCCTGCAAATACGGAGTCATGCCATCCACCGCCGCCGAGATATACGAGATATCCGGTTGATGCTCGGCGGTCAGTGGGGTGGGCACACAGATCACAGTGACATTGGCCTGTGCCACCGCTGCATAATCGGTGCTTGCCGTGAATAATCCAGCCTGCATAAGCGACTGCACAACATCATCTTCTATACCTATGACATACGAATTCCCGGCGTTCAGCTTGGCTACCTTGGAAGTATCGATGTCAATCCCGTGGACTTGATAACCGGCCTGTGCTATCTCTACAGCCATGGGTAAACCAACATAACCGAGACCGATGACAACAGCTTTTAGGGAGCGGTCATTAATATGTTGTATTAGGGCACGTTGCTGTAACTCTTCATTACCTTCGTGCTGGTTATGCTCATGATTTTCTTCCATTCCTTCCACCTCCAAACGCTCCGCCTCCCCTCGGTGGGTGTGTCTGAAAACTCCGAACGAGTTTTGAGACACACCCTAATCGATATAGCCACCTGCACGCAAAAACCGGGCAATCGCTGGTTTGTTCATCATGGCACTGTTCGAGCGATACTCGGAGAAGTTCACACGTGGCAGACTGCTGTACTGATCCGTCAGGCTCTTGTCCTTGTGCTCCGGCAGGATGACATAATACTGCGCATCATATTGATACGTACGCGGCGCTTCATAGGGCGAGATCAGGACTTCATGCAATTTCTCGCCTGGACGTATTCCCGTCACCTTATAATCGAAGGATGGACGACCTGCCTGTTCCAACATGACGGATGCAAGTTCCGTCATCTTGCAAGCTTTCATTTTCATCACAAAAGTCTCTCCGCCCACGGCCGCCTCAGCCGCCTTAAGAAGTAAATGTATAGCTTCGGTACGCGTCAGGAAAAAACGGGTCATGCCTTTGTCTGTAATGGTCGGGCTTTTGCCTTCATCGATCTGACGCCGGAACAAAGGCACAACACTGCCGCTGGTTCCAAGCACATTGCCCCCGCGGATGCAGACAAACCGGGTACCTTCACTTAGCCAGTTGGCACGGATCATCATTTTTTCACCCAAAGCCTTTGTCATGCCATATACGTTAATCGGATCTACCGCCTTATCGGTGGACACATCGATGACTTTGGCAACCTGCATACGTATCGCAGCCCGAATAATATTCTGGGTACCGATCACATTGGTCTTGAACGCTTCATCAGGCTGGTCCTCGCAGACCGGAACATGCTTCAGCGCAGCCAAATGGAAGAGCACACCCACACCTCTGCATGCATCTTCCACTGCCCGATAATCGCGGATATCCCCAATGATGAATCGCAGACGCGGATCATGGTTGAAGTCTCGCTGCATCGCAATCTGGGCGTATTCATTACGTGACAGAAGGCGAATCTCAGCCGGGTCCTGCTCCAGCAGCACCTCAGTCAGCTTTTGACCCCAGGAGCCTGTTCCTCCGGTGATCAGAATCGTTTGTCCTTGAATCATGGATGAATCCCTCCCTGATCAGATCATGAATTCGCGTAGTACCTGTGCCATCTCATCCCGGCTTAACCGGTCTTTGGGCGGTACCTTTTTGGTTGAAGTATTGCTCGAATGCACGATGTTGACATAATTGCGCGGAGCAAGCAGCTCGTGCGGCAGTTCAATGACATTGCCATGTGTACCTCTGCCCGGGAGCTTGACCCGGTATCCTGCTGCGTATTCGGCTGTCTTATATAAGTAGACATAGAACTGTGGAGAACGGTGAAACGCTGGGGCCATCTCGTTATTCACACTGTCCCACAGATATCCGTTCTGGTTAATCAATGCCATCGTCTGCTGCTGTGGTTGAATATCGTAGAGCTGTTGAACAAAGGTTTTATGGTATAAATCATCCGAATCCAGACGGGCAATATAGAGTTGCTCCGCACCTTTGGCAAACGCCAAAATGGCACGCACACTCTCCATATTGGTTCCAAAACGAATATTGGAGGGAAGCGGCTCCTGACCCGCCAGAATCTCCTGCATTAATTCCCCGGATTCCTTGGACAACTTCACCACTGTGAGGAAATCCTGATTCGTCTGCGCCTTCAGGCAATGCAATGTGAACGTGCGGAAGATGCTCATCCGACGCTCCAGCCATTCCCGCGTTAATCGCTGCGGGTCCATCCCATAATTGTTAAAGTTAATCTCAATCACAACTTTCCTGGACATAACATTCCTCCTCATGAACGCTGCAAGTTCCGTTTACCGGATACAGACTGTTTTCATAGTTTTGATGCCGTCTTCCTACGAAAATCATCTTCTATCTATCTGATCGCTTACAAGCCACATATCGCTTGTGAATCCAGCACTCTATATCGTATGAAACGTTGATAGAAGCGGTACCGACAGATGTACTAACTTTCATATAAATAGATTGATATACAACCGAAGATGGCGCCCTTTGGGTCGAACGTACATATCGTTACGGTATTCGCAACATAGAATAGAACAGTTCAATTTTCAAAGGAGGCAACCATCAAATGAATTCGATCTATCTTGAAATGGAAGGTGTGCTTGATCAGCTCGAAGCGGCACTTCTGGAACACCGACCGCTGTCTCTTGTAAGAGTCGGTGATGGCGAGAATATCGTCATGTCTCAAGAAACCGTATGGCCCACGGAACAGGTCCTTCAGGAGCGTTGGGCTAAGAAAGCCAACTTAGGGCAAAAGGGACTTCGTCTTCCCAACCCGAAACTACGGGATGAAGTCGCCGCTTCCTTGCAACGTGCCGATATCGTGGGCATTCTTCCTCGTGGTGACAGCACCATTAATGCTCCCGATTATCTCAAAAGACCCCTGACCGACATGGTATTTGCACACTTTGGCATCTCTCCTCCGATGACTTGTCATGCCTGTGTTAATCGGGAACTGGCGCAGAACCCGCGTTTCTGGCAGATGCTTGCAGGCAAGCGTGTGTTACTCGTTACTCGTGAGATTGAGGCTCTGCGTGTCATGCTCGAACGTGATCCGTATAATCTAAACATTGTGACTGCCCTGCCCTTTGACAGCTATGATCAAATGGATGAAACGCTGCATTGGATTCAGAATAATCAACATACCTTCGATGTCGCTCTCTTCTCCTGTGGCGTCAACGCGGTTATCCTTGCGGAGCGAACAGCTGCACTTGCAGGCAAAGTGGCCATTGACTTTGGCAAAGCCAACAACATCATTCTGAAAGGCCGTGCCAACTGATCCTGGACAGTTTCAAACTTTAGTTTCGTGATTTGTATTGAAACGTGCAGTTGCTTGTACGGCAAAAACCCCCGACTTCTTGAGCCGGGGGTTTCTTGCTGAGCGCTAGTCGAAACCTATCGTTGCATTGTCTTGCGTATCTGGGGTATGAAGCGAACTCTGCCGTCAACAGAAGTGATGACGAAGCACTCTGCCTGTTATATTTCGCCTTTCACTACTAACCGGTGGCTGCAATACCGTATAACATCTCCGGCCCGGTTCTTACTGCTGTGGACACCCCCGAGATGAACGAAGTATACACACTTTCCAATGCTGGTGGTGCAGACAGATCCTGAGCTGTGAACGAGTGGAATTCGGCACCTCCGTTCTGTCCAATCGTACCTTCAGCACGGTAGATGATATAGAAAGGATCATATAAAAAACCCCGCACAAGCTCCACAACAAAGGTATCTCCCAGTTCTCCCGTAACACCTACTGTCCCGTTCAACGTAATAATGGGATTCACCACACCCTGCGTCTGTAGACCAATGGTGCCAAAAGCTGTCGGGGATTCTGACAGTGACAAACCGGGCTGTCCTACGGTTGCCGAGTTCATCGAAGTTCTCATATCGAGAAACACGCCCATGAGTAACACCTCCAATGCTATGGGATACCCTATCCTATGAATCTCACTACTCTTATGATTGGATGTATAGCAGATTGTATGAACCTATTTTTATTTGTAGACTGTTAATGGTATATTGAACTGCATAACGAAAATGAACGGATCGTATGCACACAAGCGGTACAGGCTGTTCAGAAGGAGATTACTATTCATGAATAAACGCAAACGTCCAACCAGCAAGACATCGGCCTCGGCCAAGGGGAAATCTTATACAGGTTCATCTTCAGCACGTTCCGGCAAGTCCAACTTCTCATCTGCCAAAACATCAGGTGCTCCCGCATCACGCAATACGGAGGAGAATAAGAAGCCATTAGCCGCGAAATCATCGGGTGCTCCCAAGAAAGCTGGAGGCAACAAACCCAAAAATGCCAGCGCATCCAAACGACCAGGCAATTCCTACTATCGCAAGCAGGAACCACCACGCCAGTACAAAGTGACCGAACCGGATGAACTGTTGAACTTCCTGTTGCAGCATTTGAAATCAGGACGGAACGCAGTGAAGTCCATTCTGGGCCGTGGACAGGTATCCGTGGATCAGAAGGTTGTAACCAAGTTTAATGAAGCGCTGACGCCAGGTCAGATTGTCTACATTCGAAAAGAAGGTGCAGTTGCTGCTCCATCCTTGACGGGTATTAACATTTTGCATGAAGACGATGATATCATTGTGATCCGCAAGGAAGCCGGACTATTGTCCATTGCCGCTGACAAGACAGATGACCTGACGGCTTATCGCCAACTGACAGAGCATGTACGCCGCACCAATCCGCTCAACCGGATCTTTGTTGTCCATCGTCTGGATCGGGATACATCGGGTGTGATGATGTTTGCCAAAAGTGAAGAGGTACAGCAGAAGCTGCAAAACAACTGGAAGGAAAATGTGCAGGACCGCGTCTACGTTGCCCTTGTTGAAGGTTCGGTAGCCAAAGAAGAAGGCACCATCTCTTCCTGGTTGAAGGAAACCAAAACGCTGAAAATGTACTCCAGCTCTCGTCCGAATGATGGACAACATGCCATTACACATTACAAACGTCTGAAATCGAACCGTGAGTTCTCCTTGCTGGAAGTGCGTCTGGAGACAGGTCGTAAAAATCAGATTCGTGTGCATATGGAAGATCTCGGACATCCGATTGCCGGTGACAGAAAATACGGCGCACGCACAAGAGATCTTGGCCGTCTCGGACTTCATGCACGTATACTCTCGTTTATCCATCCCACAACGGATGAGTTAATGTCATTCGAAACGGATATTCCGAAGCCATTCCTGTATCCGTTCCGTGCAGAAACTCCACCTGTGAAATAACTGCACCACTAATGTGTGCATATATAGAAAATTCACTGATCAATTGATCATGCCTGAAAGGAGGAACGGACACTGAAAAACCTGTTGATCACCGGTTACCGGGCACATGAATTGCAGATTTTTGGACAGAAGCATGAAGGTATTCCTTTTATCAAAAAAGCCATCTCTTCCCGACTCACTCCCCTTGTCGAAGATGGTCTGGAATGGGTGCTGACGCCGGGACAATACGGTGTGGACCTGTGGGCCTGCGAAGTGGTGATTGATCTGAAGAAGACGTATCCACATCTGAAACTGTCGATCATCACTGCCTTTCAGAACCCGGAGGAGCAATGGAAAGAAGACAAGCAAGAGTATTACCGTTCCATCCTCTCGGGTGTGGACTATTACGGTGCGATTAGCAATCAACCTTATATCGGGCCGTGGCAGTTCACTGCACGGGATGACCTGTTGCTGCGTAAAAGCGACGGTCTTCTGCTCGTATATGACGAAGATGCCGGTGAAGGCAGTCCCCGTTTTGTGAAGGAAAAAGCCGTGAAGAAACAGCAGAACGAGGACTATACAATCATCAGTGTCACTTCAGAGGATATTCAATCTGTAGCTGAGGATGAGCGCATGAACGATATTGCGGACTTCGACGATTCTTCATTCTGAAAAAATGTAGATTATCTGAAGTCCATTCATGCATAGCTGTGATCAGAGGAAAATCGTATTTCGAATGACGTACATATGTTTTTTTTCGAGGCAGGTTGGGTATAAGTAGTATTATAACTGCGATGATATGTCGTATGGGATAAGGGGAACTGCAACCATGACAATTACGCCAGAGCAGCGCATTCAACTGCATGGATTTAACAACCTGACCAAGTCGCTCAGCTTTAATATGTACGATATCTGTTATACCAAAACCAAAGATGAACGTGAAGCTTACATTGAATATATTGATGAACAGTATAACGCCGCCCGGCTGAGCAAAATTCTGAACAACGTCTCTGATATCATCGGAGCCCACGTGCTGAATGTCGCTCAGCAGGATTACGTGCCTCAAGGTGCGAGTGTTACGATGCTTGTCTCGGAAGGTCCGATTGTGGAGATCCCTGAAGAATCACTCGATGAATCTCCCGGCCCTCTGCCCGATAACGTTGTCATGCAGCTGGATAAAAGCCATATCACTGTGCACACCTACCCTGAGTTTCATCCTAGTGAAGGTATCAGTACCTTCCGTGCGGACATTGATGTCTCCACCTGCGGTGAGATCTCACCGCTTAAGGCGCTGAATTATCTGATCCACTCCTTTGATACGGACATTATGACGATGGATTACAGGGTGCGTGGTTTTACGCGGGATACGAGCGGACGCAAGCTGTTCATTGACCATGAGATCGGCTCGATTCAGAATTATATTCCGGATGAGATCAAGAGCAGCTTTGACATGATTGACGTGAACGTCTATCAGGAGAATATTTTTCACACCAAATGTAAATTGAGGGAATTCGATCTCGACAATTATCTGTTTGGGTACACCAAGGATAAGCTCAGCAAGAAGGAACAACAGGAGATTACGGAGTGGCTGAAGCTGGAGATGGACGAGATATATTACGGCAAAAATATTAATCGTCCCTCTTAAAGAGGTTGTTCAACGCTGATCCATAAGGGCAAGGGCTAAGACAAGATTTCATGAAGGCAGGGTTCTTCTTATCGGGGACCTCCGGCATGTGCTTGTCTTTTTCTTTGTTTTGTTGACAGTGTGCAACTTTATTTCTTATTATAGAAGTAACTGTACAATCTACAGTGAAGGAGACTGAGCCCGTGATCGAAACGAATACGACAAGACGTAACGAATCACTGTTACAAGCACTGACTGCACAACACAATGCCATCACCAACAACATTGCCAATGCAGACACACCCAACTACAAAAAGAAAACGGTAGAATTTCAGGAAGAGTTGCGACGTATCGTTGAAAATGGCAAAACAGATCAGCTCGCCATGAAGCGGACTCATAACAAACACTTCCCTGTCAGTGATCCCAATTCTTCCATCGTACAGTACCGAATTGTCGAGAACAACGAAACAGCCATGAACAATAACAACAATAACGTTGACATTGACAAGGAAATGGCGAATCTTTCGGAGAATCAGCTCATGTATAACTACATGGTTGATCGGGTCAGTGGACATTACAAAAAAATGAAGAATTTATTGAATGATCTGAAATAATGAATGTACAAGCAGCCCGAAACGGCTGCTTTTTTTTGTTGTTTTTCCCTGAGTGTAGCTCGTTTGGTGCCATTTTTCGGTATCCTCTCCTGTTCGTAGTATAATGGGGAGAAACGATTGATTTCATATCGAACAAAAGAGGTGCAACATGTCTCCACGTCATTTAAATGGTTTTCAAGGTTCCAAAGTCAGATTAGCGGCCCCATGCCCGGAAGATTGCATGCGTCTCTCCCGCTTCACAGATGATTATGAATATTTGCGCAACATGGATACCGATATCGCGATCCCGTTAACGCCGGATGAAACGGGTTCTTCGTCTGTCCGGCGAGACAACGGATTTGAATTTGCATTACGTACACTGGAGGGTAACCGATTCATTGGATTCACAGCCCTCTACCGAATTGAATGGAACAATCGGTCGGCTCGTCTGGCCATTGGTATCGGCGAAGAGAATGATCGAGGTAAAGGTTACGGAAGCGACGCTCTGGCTCTGATTCTTCGATACGGCTTCCACGAGTTGAACCTGAACCGGATTGCACTGGAAGTCATCGAATACAATGAAGCCGCGAGACGTGCGTACCTAAAAGCCGGATTCCGGGAAGAGGGTCGCCAGCGTTCAGCAGTTTTGCGGGATGGCATGCATTATGACCTGATCTCGATGAGTATCCTTGCTGAAGAATGGTCCGCCCAGGCTGGGCTTCCCTTGTCATTCCAGTCTACTCGTACTCCTGAATCTGGGGATATGGTAGCGGGTGGTTTTTCACAACCTAATGGGAACGAACAAGCTTCGCTGTCAATGTCGGAATTAAGTTCTGTTCCAAAAGGTGAATCTGAAATTTCACCTCGCATCGGCGTAGGTGCGGTCATCCTGAATGAACGGGGCGAAGTGCTTCTCGCCTGGCGGAATCGTCAGCCCGAGCAGCACACCTGGAGTATTCCTGGCGGGAAAGTCGATCCCTATGAATCACTCGAAACTGCCGTCATCCGTGAAATCAAGGAGGAAGTGAATCTGGATATCGCCATTGACAGTCTGCTCTGCACGGCGGAGACGATCCAGCCACAACAGAAGGAACATTGGATATCCGTGCTCTATTCCACCAAGGTGATTGGCGGTCATGCTCGTAATCTGGAAGAAGGCGGAGCCATCGGTGAGATCGGCTGGTTCCCTTTGAATGATTTGCCCTCTCCACTCGCCTGCTTTGCGGTACCTGGGCTGGAAGCTGTGAAGAAGCTGTATAATGAATCCCTGTAAATTCTAATATCTCATCAGATGGAGGTATTCCTTATGAATCATGCAGAACAAATTAATCAACTATTTCAGGCTGCACAGTCTGGAGATGTGGCCAACCTGCACTTATTGCTCGCTTCTCACCCGGAACTCACCAATACTGAAAATCAGGATGGGTTAACTCCGCTGGGATATGCCTCTCATTATGGACAAGCAGGAGTAGTTCGTCTTCTTCTGGAGCATGGAGCGGATGTTAACGCCCTTTCTCATTCCAAGATTTCCTTTATTCCGTCCAATACTGCACTGCATGCCGCACTTGCCGGAGAACGTTCACCAGAAGTTATCCAACTTTTACTCGAACATGGGGCATCCAAGAATATTCTGGACAGCGATGGACAATATACGTTGCACTCCGCTGCATTTCATACGGATCAGATCGAACTTATCGAGATGTTACTTCAGCATGGAGCTGATCCAAACGCGCTAAACTCAGCAGGCCAGACCGCACTGGAGATTTCACTTGAACGTGGTAACACGTCTACAGCTTCATGTCTGCGAGCAACCGTTACAGCGCATCAGCAATAATGATTAGATAACGTGAGTAATACGCGAATAACCGTCAGGACTCTTTTTGGAGTACAAAGAGAAGGTCTGACGGTTATTTGTTGTTCGATTACATACCTCTATCGAGAGGCTATATAAGTTGAGCTAAAGAATATTTACACTTGCCACTCCGATGACAGAACAACCCTCCGATCGCTGTTATCCCCAGATTTTTTAATTCACTTTTACAAAGGTGAAAATCTGGCGATAAAGGCGAAGTGTATGCTTCCGAAGGAGCTTTCTTTCAGAAAGCTTTTAGCTCCGCTTCTTCACGTTATTTCTGTCCTCTACGTTCTCATGTAAATACTTCGTTCAACCTCTATAGAAATCCCGATACATTATATTTTTTTAGAAAATAAGAACCGTTTGATACCTTACACGGTCTAATACTCAACATATCATGAAAGGAGGAGCCATGTGACCCCTACTCAGCTCACCATAGCCGCACAAAAAGGGGATGCCGAGGCTTTTGCAGCCTTAATGGAATTACATCAGAGCCAACTGTACCGTATCGCCTATGCCTACCTGCATAACGAAGGTGATGCGCTCGAAGCGATTCAGGAATCAACGTTCAGGGCGTTCCGTAAACTCAAAAAATTAAAAGAACCATCCTACTTTGGCACTTGGCTCATCCGCATTCTGCTCAACTACTGTGCGGACGAACGCAAACGCAAAAGTCGGTTCAGTCCCGTCACCGAGATTCATGAATCCAGCAGCTGGGATCGTCCTGCGGACCCCGATCTTGCTGCGGCCGTATCCACCCTTGACCGGGATTGCAAACAGATTATTATCCTGAGTTATTTCGAAGGTTTCTCCTTAACTGAAGTTGCCGATATTCTCGAAATCCCGACCGGAACCGTAAAATCCCGATTACATCGGGCACTCGGACAGCTCCGTGATCAACTTGAAACGAAGGGAGATGTATCCTCATGACGGATGAACAAAACTCATTCGACACATTGGAAGAACGTCTGAATGCTCGAAAGACGGAATACGAAACCATGCCTGTGCCCGATTCTGCCGCCTATCAGGCTGTGCAGTCCGGAATCCGCCAGGCTGCCCGTAAGCGAAAGTCCCGGCTGCGCTGGTACATGAGTTCCATCTCGGCAGCGGCCTTCATCCTGCTGTTTACCGGATGTATCCGTGTCTCTCCCGCTTTTGCATCCTTCGTGGAGCAATTGCCCGGAATGGAGGGCATTGTGAGTATGATTCGCCAGGACAAAGGATTAATGATGGCCATCGATAAGTCCCTCTTACAGCAGGTCGGTGTCACCGACGAGCATGATGGTACTTCCTTGACCGTTGAAGGCATTATCACAGACGAGTCACGTATGGTTATTTTTTACACGATGAAAGGTATGAAAGATCCCGAGAAATTCAACTATGACATTGATTTGCTGGATGAGAACGGTAAAAAGTTACCTGTTGCGTTTAGCTATTCCTCTCTAAATCCAGCTTCAGAAAGTGGAATTTATGAGGATAAAATCGATATCTCATTCACAGAATCTTTACCTCCACAAGAGCTGACCGTTGTATTTAAGGAACGAGGTAAGGAACCGAATAATAAGTGGAAGGTCACCTTCCCCGTGGATCACAGCTTAACAAAAGGGATGAAAAAAATCATTCCCGTAAATCAAACAATGACCGTGGACGGGCAGCGTATCCATGTGAAACAGGCCATTCTGTATCCCACTCGTCTTGTACTTGATATCGAATATGATCGGAACAATACCAAAACAATCTTTAACATTCGTGATCTGCACTTGGTAGATGAGCAAGGCCGAGCATGGCGAACAGATTCATCTTCTATCTCAGGCTCTGGAAGTTCCGTCTTTTTCGAAAGCATGTACTTCTCCACTCCGAAAAAACTGACTCTGCAAGGGTCTGGCCTTTCAGCAGTGGATAAGGAAGAACTGGTTATCAGCATCGATCCCTCTTCAGGTGAAATACAAGGTGGCCCATCCAGTTTGAAATTGCTGCAAAGCACGGTCCAGGGCAAAAATCTGATCCTCGAGTTTTCAATTGCAGATGCTCAAAATGCTACTTCGGGGCTATCATTTACCAATATTGAGGACAGTAAAGGAAACCCTTTCGACATTAATGAAGTAGGCTGGAGCCCTTCCGTCTTTGAAGCAAGAGTTGTCATTAAAGATGGAGCCGCAGCCAAAGGAAATCTGACAATGGAAATATTTTCTTACCCTGATCAAATTCGTGCACCGTTCTCTATTGAAATTCCTGTGACTCCCTAAAGAAAATCTAACCGCCATAATTGCAAGCCACTCGACGTTGCCATGCACTATAATGAAAATATTAAACAGCTGCATTTAAATCGATATGTTCACAGGAAAGGGTGTTTCCACAATGAATAATCGTTCTATCCGTTATCCGCAACCACTCGCGCAAGGGGACATGATCGGTGTGGCAGCCCCCTCCAGCGGTGTATGCGAATCCCTATACCATTATCTTGAGGAGAGCAAACGCAATATGGAGCGCCTTGGTTTTGACGTGCTGGAAAGCCCATCGCTCCGCCACAACATCAAATGTGTGAGTGCCTCCAAAGAGGAACGCGCTGCAGAGATGAATGAATTTTTCCGCAATCCAAATATTCAAGCCATTATCCCTCCATGGGGCGGGGAATTTCTGATGGATATCCTCCCCCTGCTGGATTGGGAAGCTTTGAGAACATTACCGCCCAAATGGGTCATGGGATATTCGGATATAAGTACGTTCCTGTTCGCCTATACCCTGATCACCGGAACAGCATCCGCACATGGCACCAACTATGTTGATCTAAGATCAAATGCCCTCGATCCCGTGACTGCCCGCTGGATTGATGTGTTACAGACCAAATACGGCGGACAGATCACACAATCGTCTTCTACACATTATCAATCGGCATGGAAACCGGAATTGCCTGGATTTAACCTGGATACACCTTCGCAATGGAAACAGCTCAGCCACTCGGAAGATGCAGATACCGCTGTGTCGTTCTCCGGTCGGCTGATCGGTGGCTGTATGGATACGATCTCCAGTCTGATTGGCACGCCATATGCACCTGTTGCATCCTATCTGGAGCAATACTGTGCAGTCGAAGGTACCATCTGGTATCTGGAGAGCTGTGAGATGAATGCGGGGGATATCTACCGTCATCTGTGGCAGATGAAACAGGCTGGCTGGTTTGCAGGCGTGAAAGGCTTCATGTTCGGCCGACCTGCGGGGTATTCCGATACAGCGGATTTTAATTT
This sequence comes from Paenibacillus sp. FSL H8-0283, assembly GCF_045040675.1. Classification (NCBI taxonomy): domain Bacteria; kingdom Bacillati; phylum Bacillota; class Bacilli; order Caryophanales; family Paenibacillaceae; genus Paenibacillus; species Paenibacillus sp. FSL H8-0283. The sequence goes on along the minus strand of NZ_CP150295.1, from coordinate 1,757,005 downwards.
CACCGATGCCCTATCCTCTGCACTTGGGGATCTGGATGTCCCTGTACTGTACGATGTGGATCTCGGCCATGTTCCACCCCAGCTTACCTTTGTGAATGGAGCATTAGGCAAAGTCGCTTATGAAAATGGACGCGGGAGCCTTGAGATGGCGTTTGTGTAATCACCTTTTATAGGCAGATGCATACCTTGAAGTAAGAACTTATTTTGAGGAAGGGTTGTGCATCATGTCTGAATCCACATCCACGCCATCCACACGTGTCGTGTATCAAGCCAATCAACCGATGCTTCAATCCGTGCAAAGTGTGCGGAATATGCTTCATCATACAGCCCGGCAGCATGTAGGCAAGAAGGTACAAGTCCAGAATATCGATGGGCAAGTGTGGGAAGGTGTCATCATCAGTGCAGACCGGGGAATTTTGTATCTCCAGGTTACCCCGATGCATGGATATCCTGAACCGCGCGCCTTGTTTGGACCAACGATTTTGCCGCTTGTGCTGTATGAATTGTTGGTTATCACACTGTTGATGTAGGTATTGCGCCTTTATATCCGAACCTGTTCCAAGATGCTTCGCTCCTGAGATCTTCAAGTCTTGGGAACGAGGCTTTTTTATCGTCTTGGCGATGGTGCGGTATGATTCCTTGCGAGCGTGTGAAATATGATACAATGGTGTCGCACCACCCCATATCTCATATGAAACGGAGCTTGATCCGGTTGGAATACATACGTCATGATTCATCACCCGTATCACAAGCCGAGACGGGTATGATTGGCAGCAATCCTACTGAACAATCACGCGTGATTGCAATCTGTCTGCTCGCAGGCAAAATCATGCTGCAAAGCGGTGGTGAAACCTACCGTGTGGAAGATACGATGAAACGTATGGCAGCTGCGCTGGGCTTACCCCATTCGCACAGTTACGTTGTTCCGACAGGCATCTTCTTCTCTGTTGATGCAACCGAACCTGCCAAGCTCATTCGTATCTCCGAGCGTACGACGGATCTGGACAAGGTGTCCGAGGTGAATGCGGTCTCCCGTCGCATCGGACAAGGTGAGCTATCCGCTCAGGAAGCCCATGATTTGTTGATACAGATCGAAGGAAAGCCCTCCTCCTATTCAACGGCTGTGCAGCTTACGGCCGCAGCGTTATCCAGTGGTTGTTTTACCATTATGTTTGGCGGGGGCTGGAGGGACTTTCTTCCGGCGTTAATCTGCGGGGGCATAGGTTATGCAGCCGTTATTGCCTTTCACAGGTTGGTGCGGGTCAAATTTTTTGCCGAGCTTACGGCATCCTTTGTCATTGGCTTACTCGCTTTTCTCCTGATCTATATGGGAGTAGGTCATGAACGGGACAAAATCATCATTGGTTCGGTTATGCCGCTGGTTCCGGGGTTGCTGATTACCAATGCAGTACGTGACCTGATGGCCGGGCATCTCGTATCCGGATTATCCAAGGGAGCCGAGGCATTTCTGACTGCTTTTGCTATAGGTACTGGCATTGCAGTTGTATTTTCACTTTTTATGTAAGACGGAGGAATGCAGGATATGCTCCATTTTATTGAACAAGCCTTGACCAGTTTTGTCGCCTCAGCCGCGTTTGGGATCATCTTCAACGCACCACGGCGCATGCTGCTCCACGGTGGATTTGTCGGCATGATCGGCTGGATTATCTATATCGTGCTTGAATATGCAGCGGATGCGGTTCCTGCTACACTTGCAGCGACCATAGCCGTAGGTGTCATCAGCCAGGTATTCTCTCGCATGTTTCGCGCACCCGTTATCATCTTTAGCGTCGCAGGCATTATCCCTCTGGTTCCTGGTGGACTGGCGTATAATGCGATGCGAAGTTTTGTGCAAAATGACTACAGTGCCGCTATGGAGATGGCCGCCAAGGCACTCATGTTATCCGGCGCTATTGCCGTAGGCCTTGTGTTATCCGAGGTATTAAACCAGATGATACGCCGAATTCCCGCCTCACTTCGGGCAAAATCATCATCGAAATAATCGTTCTTTTCACATATTCAGCACACGTAAGGCCCGTTAGCATACAGGATAAAATCTTGTATACCTACGGGCCTTACGTATCGCTTTTTATAGAGCATTATAGAGTAGCAGATCAATCAATATTCTATTTACTTAACAAACGTATTTTTCACACGTACCGACTTTAGAAAATACGGGATAAAGATACAACATGTCAGAATGGATCGTATCGTCAAATTAAATGCTGATGTTGGATCGAGCACATGTTGCTCTCTCGGAATCTCAATTCGTGCGATCAAGATCTATGTCACGACTCCAATGAATACATTTGCAATGTACAGAATAATCATCATGCGCGGAAATTGCCTTTTTTTCTTATGCAGCAGTACGAGATTCACGATAACGAGCAATAGTAACATGACGCTGCTTATGACTCCGAACCAAAGGAGCGGGCGTATCCCTTCAGTATAAAGTTCCGGATCAACACCACGGACACCCTCCCATCTCACCGGATCCATAATGACATTTACCTGCGACATATCCGCAATAAGAAGCACCAGTGTGACCCACAGGCCAATCTGAATTAATATAAGCCATCCGCCTAATCCGGAGATGCCAGGCCGTTCCGGTCTGATACCACTTTTAGGCTGCAGCGAGCTTGTATCCAGTTCCGAGTTCCTATATTTATAGTTCATTTCAGCCTCCGTTTACGATAGATAAGACACATATTATACACTAGAAGCTATATTCTGTGTTATCCAAGAGAAGGAAAGAACCATCTGGACTAAGGCCTCTCTCTTGCATTCTATTGGGTAGCACGTCTCATCACTGTTGCGAACAACTCCGCTGCAACACCACTTCCTGACTTCATATAATGTTTTGCATCCGTATGATCAAATCCCATCCAGACCGCCGCAGTCCAGTTGCTCGTATAGCCCACAAACCATAGATCCCGATTGGCCTCTCTTCCCACACCAGGTAATCCAACCTGTGTTGTTCCCGTTTTCCCTGCTACCTTGTGCTGACCGAGTTGTGCCCGGCTTCCTGTTCCCTGACTGACTACATTTTGCAGCATTCTGGTCATGGCATTCGCCGTGCTGGAGGAGATTACCTGCTTATTTTCCGACTTATGAGCAAATATTGTCCGTCCTTGTGAATCTGTAATCTCGCGTATCAGATGGGCTGTATTCAATTTGCCATGATTCGCAAACACCGTATAGGCCTGCGCCATCTTCATTGGCGACACTCCCTGATGCACACCGCCCAGAGCAATCGACAGATTCATATCCTCTTTCCCCAGCTCAATACCGAGTCGTGCCGCAAATTGATGTGCATCGTTCAGACCTGTCTCATGAAGCAGCCATACGGCTGGTGCATTGATGGACTTTTGCAAGGCTTGGGACATGGCTATTGATCCACTGTAACGCCCACCGAGATTGGAAGGTTGATAGCTGCCATATTGCATGCGTTTATCCGGTAGTATGCTCTCTGGCTTGAACTTCCCCGACTCCAACGCAGGGCCATATGCAATAATCGGTTTAAAAGATGAACCTGGCTGCCTTGCATCCATAATCGCCCGGTTGATGCCCCCTTTTAAAGGATTACGTCCACCCATCATCGCTTTCACTTCACCGTTGTGCTGGTCGATAATAACCATACTTGCCTGGACCTGCTCGTCTTGGCGATCATCGGGGAATCGGGTAGCGTCTGCAAATGTTTCTTCCATCGCCAGTTGTGCCTGTTCGTCTAGCCCAGTTTGAATAACCCAACCTGCCGATTGAATCTCTGCTTCACTTTTACCTGTGAGCCGAGAAGCCTCCTGAATCACAGCATCCACGGCAGACACATATGCGGGCTCGCTCAAGCCCGGTGAAGTTGTTGCATTCAATACGGTTTCAGGCGGCGTGAAATCGACGTCACGGGCTTGGAGCATCTGCTTTCGTGTAATGAGTCCCTGTTCATGCATTAGTCCAAGGATAACGGCGCGTCTTTGTTTGGAAAGTTCAGGATGATCTACTGGATTGTATATGGATGGACCTTTGGGCATTCCAGCTAATGTAGCAATCTGCCATAGTTTCAATTGGTGCATATCCTTAATTCCGAAATACCGCCAGGCTGCCGCTTTTACACCATACTGCTGGCGTCCCATGTAGATCTGATTCAGATACATTTCCAGAATTTCATCCTTGCTATACTTCTTCTCCAGGGCCATCGCAATCGATATCTCATTCACCTTTCGACTCAACGTTTTATCCCCATTCAAATACAGATTTCTTGCCAGTTGCTGCGTAATGGAGCTTCCTCCCTGACTCAGATTCATATGTATAATGTCTTGCACAATGGCCCTACCGAGTCCGATGAAATCCAGTCCATCATGGTTGTAGAAACGTCGATCTTCTGTAGCCAAAAAAGCCATCTTTAATAAAACTGGCATAGCGTTCAGTTCAGCATATTCGGAATACCCTTTGGTCTGCGTATGCAACCTCGAAATTTCGGTCCCCTCTGCATTCGTAATAATGGTTGAAGAGGCCACCTGCATGGCCTCTGGACGATTACGAAGCATTCCTTCGCCATAAGTAATCAGATAGAGATAGAAAAGGGTCAATATCAAAACTACAACCACTGTGGCATCAAAAACGTAATACATCCATCGCTTGCTCACGTGTTTCAACATTCAGGCTCCTTGTGTACCCGTTCAATTGAAACTTCGTGTTCCTGTCTATCTCGTTGTGTAATCTCCAGAGCATGATGAAGCAGCAATGTCTGTTCATACGCCAACTTGACCCAATGCTGAACTTCCATCTCGTCCTGACACCGCCCTTGGATAATCTCATCCAGAGAAGATTGAATACCGTAGAGAGTAAGTTTTATCGGTAGGTCAACCTGTGTAGAAATAGTTTGAGTGTTCTCCTTGTCTTCTTCATTATGTTGCTGAAGGCCGGGTTGCTCATGCTGAATAAACGCTCCCTCTACCTCTCTTCTCTCATGTTTCGGTTCTGATCTGCTCAGCCCTTCCTCATGCAGGAGTAACGTAATTACATTCAGATTGGCAGCAATTTGTCGTAGTTCACCACCACTTAGAACATCAATTCTTCCAGGATTGTGGCCCAATGCAAGTTCGGCTGTTCCGCGTGCAAGTTGACTGAGATCTTCCGCAATCTTCTGGGATCGAATCCAGAAAAAGATCGCAAACATGGCTCCTCCAATGAAGATAAAGAGCGGCTTTGTTCCGATATGATTGATTCCCCAGTTCATCATACGCGTTATCCATGCTGCATCTGGAAGGATGTGATTGTGGGCAAACCGTAGCACGTGATAAACGACAAAAAGGAGCGCTGCGCTCAGTAACGCGCTTGCTCCTCCAATGTATATGTATCTTAGTCTTACTGTACTAAATTGAGACTTCATATTCGGTATCCTCCTCTATACAATAATATGGTAATAGAGGTAGAATACCGAATATTTCTTAATGAGATAGTGGTTAACTTCTTACCAAATTCTTAATTATTATTCCTCTGAGTAAGTACTTGGTGAAGCAGCGGTTACAGGGAAACGGGAAACAAAATCCGTTCTGCCATTTTCACTGTAAGCAACGATACTTCCTCGATGTAATTCAATCATCGATTTAGCAATCGCCAGGCCGAGACCGGTACCTCCCGTATCGCGGGAACGGGATTTATCTACCCGATAGAATCGATCAAATAGATGCGGCAGATCTTGTGCCGGAATCGGATCACCATAATTACTGATGCGGACTACAGCCTCTTTACCTTCAAGGGCCAGCCCAATCTCCATTAGTTTACCTTGCGAACCATACCGAATGGCATTGCTGAACAGATTCTCATATGCTCTTACAAGCTCCCCCGGAGCAGCCTGTATCCATAGTGGGTCTTGCCCGCCGATGATCTTGTAGGTCATGCCAGCATCCTCCAGCATGGGAGCAAACTCTTCAGCCAGCTGCATCAGAAACGAATTCAGGTTCAACGCTTGCAGAGATAACGGAAGGCTCCCGCCACTCACACGCGTATATTCGAACAAGTCATCAATTAACTTGCGAAGGGTCAAGGATTTCTCATAGGCAATGCTAACGTAATAACGCATCTCAATCTCATCTTGGTAGCGATCCTTCTCGATGTACTCCAGAAATCCCAGAATAGAAGTGAGTGGTGTTCTCAGATCATGTGATATCCCCGTAATCAGATCGTTTTTGGCAGCAACTGCATTACGCTCTTCCTGAAGCGATAACTGCAATTGTTCAGCCATCTGATTAATGCTTGTAGCAACCACTCCGAATTCATCCGAGGTTTTCACTTCGATGCGATGGGATAACTCTCCTTTGGCAACCTCCTGAATCCCCGCCGTAATTTCATCCAGGACCCGCATCACCTTGCGTGAGAACAGGAAAAAAAACAGCACAAAACCAAGCACGCCTACCACAATCATCAAAGGCACCGAACCGATATTATTCACCAACCACCTGATCCCTTGGGCTGGAATGGAATAATCCGGATACGTCTGAGCTTCCAGGATGGTCTGCCCCACCTTACTACCCCCGTACAAAATAACTGCAGTTAATATACCGCTCAGCAGAAATGCATAGATAAATTTCCATCGGACTGTATTAATCAACTTTGAATTCATAGTAGGAACTCCCTGAATGTGTTCATGTTACACGACATCCTGTGAATGTACATGTTTATTGCGGTTTGATCATCTTATAACCAACACCCCATACGGTCTGAATAAACTTGGGGTGTTTGCTGTCGAGTTCAATCTTCTCACGAATCTTGCGAATATGTACCATGACTGTATTATTCGACTCCATGAATTCTTCTTTCCAGACTTGACGATAGATCTGTTCCATACTAAGTACTGAACCTTGGTGACGAGCCAGTAATTCAAGAACAGCAAATTCACGCGGAGTCAGACGAACCGGCTGCTCATCCACCCAAACTTCATGTGTATCGGTATTTATGACCAGATCATCAATAACCCACTCGTGCTCTTTGTTCTCCCGACCTTCATTGAAGGTATGATACCTGCGCAGCTGGGATTTCGCCCGTGCGACAAGTTCAAGCGGGTTAAACGGCTTTGTCACATAATCATCGGCACCGATGCTTAGCCCTGTGATTTTATCCATATCCATACTTTTGGCGGATAGCATAATAATCGGCATTTTCTGCTCTTCCCGAATTTTCATACAAGCTTCGATTCCGTCCATATTTGGCATCATGACATCCAGAATAATGAGATCGATCGACTCTTTTTTCAATTGTTCCAGTGCTTCAAGCCCATCATTCGCGGTGAGAATCCGATAACCCTCGTTGCCAAAATAAATTTCCATCAGTTTAATAATCTCCTGCTCATCATCCACAAGCAGAATGGTTGCTGGCTGTGCCACGGCATTATTCCTTTCCCTTCCATAATTCCTTACCTGTTCAAAGTATACCACCGAGGGATGAAACTGCGAAAATCATCGTGATCTTCACGGACACGCTCGATCTTGGCCATCATCTCAAGCGTCTCTTCAGGCTTCACCTGCTGAATCCACACTACAGAAGACACCAGCGCCATAGCCGTATACAGTGAATACAATCTCCAGAATAACTCATCCGGTTCATTGCCATCGAAATAGCCTTGAATTTGACCTATGGAATATGGAATACTGATCTCCGAAGCAAACAAACCCAGCTTCAAAAATTCATGAATGGGATCACCTTGATCATAACGATTAAAATCAATCACTCCTACGAGTTTATCCTGCTTAACGACACGATTGCTCGGGTGAAAGTCATCATGCTGAAATCCATCTGGACGATTTTTCATCCAACCGAGATGGTCTGCAATAAACGTTAGAATAACATGATCCTCTTTCATCACAATAGGGCACTGTTTATAGCGCTCCACGTAACGTTGATGCTTGGTGCTCTTGCGAATGTACCATGATTCGATCTGTTCCTCCATCGGCAACTGGTGAATCAGCTGTAGCTGCGCTCCTGCTTCCAAACCAACCGCCCACTGCTGCTGTTCATTCAGCTGAGGCAATCTCTCAGAAGCATCTTCGCCTTCAATGTAGCTAAGAATCATATATCCGTTCTTCTCATCCAATCTACCTGTGCCCAACGTTGCTGGACACAGTACACCTAATTGTTGCATGCTCTGCAAATATTGATATTCCCTTTGCTTCATCCATTCCTCAGCAATATCATACACCCTCACCAGCACATGGCCTTGACCAGGGACAAACATTTTGAATTTAGTATCTGCTGAATAACCCTTCATAACAGGTTCAATCCGCGTGGCCTGACCAAGTTCAGGAATCTGTTTTAACCTGTCAATCAACGTATTGTCCATCGATGCATTCCATGTATCGTGTTGTTCCACGTCCCGAATCCTCCGTTATTTCACGTATGGCGTGTAGTATCGTCGGTCTATTCCCACTTTAACCCATGATATTTCCTATAACATGCTTATATGTATTCTATCCGTTTCTATTTAAAAAGTACTGATTCGGGTTCTTTGCCCGTCAGGGTCAGCATCGTATACAATTGTCCTCTGTGATGATATACATGCCCCATAATCTCAAGTAACCACTCCAGCCGACTATAGGAAGCTCCCCAGTACGAATCCGTCACATGTAATAACTCTTCCGTGTTAAACTGCCTGTACCGTTGGTATAGATACATCTGGTTATCAATCAGAGCCTGCTTGATCTCACGGAGCGAATGCACCTGATTCTCTGCATAGAATTGAGCCATCTCTTCCTCCGATGCACCTTCGGAAATATAAACATCCGCTCGGCAGATCACAGACAGATGGGCTAGTAATTCTCCAACAGGTCGTTTACCTTCAATTGGTGTCAAAGCCAAGTCTTCTTCCGACAGCTGATCACATATATCGATTAAAGATGTTACAGCCACGTCAATATGTTTAAACGCAGATTGAATCAACAGTTACACTTCCTTTTTATCCCATTATACAGAACATATGATCGGTTATCAACCAAGATATCCCTCCTTAATATATACCCCAAATCTATATAAATTGAACAAAACATTTACACAAAACGGAGAAGACAGAAAGGACCTGAAGAAGCGGAGCTACAAGCTTTCTGCAAGAAAGCTACATCGGAAGCATACGCTATCCCCGGATTTCCCCTTTATAAGAGGAATCAAAAAAATCTGGGGATAACAGCGATCGGAAGGTTGTTCTGTCATCGGAGTGTGCAGTGTAAATATTCTTTAGTTCAATTTATATAACAATCTACGAACAAAAAAAGTCCTTCCTCCTTCATATAGACGGGATTCAGGACATTTTGTTGCCTATTTGTTTTCAAATCTTTGCTCAACTTGAGTATAACGAACAATACGTTTGCTCGAATCGTCCAGCCTCCAAGTCAGACTTGCGAATGAAAAATTGCAGTTCCCCGCAATCCCACCATTGGAAACCAATAGCATCATGTGTATCTATCTTCAACAGCAGTAGCGTATCGGATAGTTCCTGCCATGTCCGATCCTCATCACCGCCGTAATGTTTGGTCAGCTTCTTCTCACACTCCTGCTCATTATAATCGTACTCTTCTCCCAGTGCGATCTGTAACAAGGCACGATGCTCGGCATCCGGATGCTGCCCGTCAGGATATCCAAACATACCACCCCAATTCAGCGTACTTGGATGATTCCAACTCGACTCGAATTCAAGGTAACGGTCATACAGACTCACTTCCGCTTCGGCCTCATCGGTCTCAAGCAGAGAAGGCGAGAGCTCATTCAGCGCGTTGGCGTCAATATATGCATATGTAGGAAACTCAAGATTAGGCAGCACAGTCACCGAATGTGCAACAAACGGTGCTCCATCCAGCGCGGTATCACCTTCAGGCTCTCGCCTTATGAGGTTATGAGAACTTGGCTCAAAAATCACACGATGTTCAATGGGACAAGCAGATTCATCCTTGCCAACGAAAAAGTATAACATTCCACGTTCAGGCAAAGTCCCGCGCCCATCATTCGGCGTATACGGCGACAAATCCACCAGGTTCAGTTGGGCCAGGAAAGTCATTGGAACTCCTTCTTGTGTTACGGGCCATTCCATGCGACTTGGCAAATCCGGATGTCCACCCACACGTGAGTTTCCTGTTCTGCGATATTCGTCCAGTGTGGATACATCCAGGCGAATTCCCCAGCGGCTTGAGGACAACAGCAGATCGGCAGCAACTCCCAAACCATATTCCTCAAGTGTTTTACGGGCTTTTCTGGTCAGACGTTCACATTGTTCTGGCTTAATCATATAGATCCTCCCCTTTTGACAATACACCTATGCTGAGACATATTCAGGTTCACACCTGTATATTCTTCCGCCCGGACGTCTTTCCCTGCTTCTGTATAAATTGAACTTAAGATTATTTTACACTTACCACTCCGATGACAGAACAACCTTCCGATCGCTGTTATCCCCAGAATTTTTTAGATTCACCTTTGCAAAGGTAAAAATCCGGGGATAAAGGCGAACGCTTCGCTTCTTCAGGTTCTTCCTGTCCTCTACGTTCTCGTGTAAATATGTGTAGTTCAATTTATATAGAAAAAAGAGACTGACATCCCCTGTCAGTCTACTTCTTTATCCTATATTCCATTTAACGATTTGGATCAGAAGACTTTTCCTGGTAAGCACGCATATGCTCCTCACCGTCCAGGAATTCATGGGCCTGATGGGCTGCCATCACACCATGATAACTGATATCCAGACCCAGATCTTCCTCTTCTTCTGTCGAACGTACAGGCACAATTTTGCCAATCAACTTTAACCCGATCCAGGTCATGGCGAATCCCCAGATGACCAAGGCTGTAAGGCCAAGTGCCTGAACACCCAGCAACCTCCAGCCGCCGCCCATAAATAATCCACCATCCGTGGCAAACAGACCTACAGCAATCGTGCCCCACATTCCTGATGCGGCATGCACCGGGAAAGCACCAACCGGATCATCAATCTGTCGACGGTCCAGCCAGTTAGTGGCAGCCATCATCAACAAGCCGGATACTGCCCCAATGAATATCGCTGCTACATCACCAACAAAAGCACAGCCTGCCGTAATACCGACCAGTCCAGCAAGCGAACCGTTAATGACCGAGGGTGCATCTGAACGATTGAAGCGGAATAACGTATACAGCAACGTAACCGCACCACCCGAAGCCGCAGATAACATCGTGACAATCGCAATGTGACCAATTCTTACATCCGTCGCGCTGAGTGTACTACCAGCATTAAAGCCAAACCAACCGAACCATAACAGAAATGCACCTACAGATGCCAGTGGCAGATTGCTTGGGAGTGCAATGGCACTTACGCCAAGTGGCGTGTACTTCCCTTTACGCGGGCCAATGATAATCGCAGCAGCCAGTGCTGAGAATCCGCCGAGCGCATGGATGACAGCCGAACCGGCAAAGTCCTGCATCCCCAGCTGACTAAGCCAGCCGCCGCCCCATGCCCAGTGTCCACCAATCGGATAAATGATCGCCGTCATCAATATGATATACAAAAGATAAGCACGGAAGTTGATCCGCTCGGCCACCGCTCCCGAAACGATGGAAATAACGGCAATGGTAAAGGCCGCCTGGAACAACCAGAATGTCTCCAGAGATACCGGCACGTCCAGGTGAGACAAATCCCCATTCAGGAAAAATCCCGTTACTCCCGCAAAACCGCCAACGTCCGAACCATACATCAGTCCAAAACCGATCGCATAGAACAGTAACGTCCCAATCGTAATGTCAGCAAAAACCTTCATAATAATGTTCACACTATTTTTATAACGCACAAAGCCAGCCTCGAGCAGGGCGAATCCACCCTCCATCAATAAAATCATCGCTGCACTCAGTACGACCCAGACCGTATCAATCCCGGTGCTTAACGTCTCCAAAGTCATGCTTGTACATCCTCCGTTTCACTAAGCTGTCTGAGCTCACGGATTGTATCGGGCGCAAGCTCAATCTCGTCCCGCTCAATGCTGTCCGGATGCTTAATTCGTTCTGAGATCTGATCTAATTCACGTATGCGTCTGCGAATCTGTTCCATCTTGCGAAAACGTTCCTTCACCTGCACCATATACTCCACCGCCTGATGATGGGATGCGGGGCGGCCCGCGAACCATTTGCGTACGGGCGACAACGATTGATAAGCGATCTCTTCCGCTCGACGCTTTTGTTCGAACTGTTCGATCTTCTGCTTGAGCGTTTGGATCTCATTTTCTTTTTTGACCTTCAGCCGTTCGATAAGGTACAATAAATCGGACGATGATATTTGCAATGCTGTATGGTGATACACCTCGTCGATTACTAACATATCATGTCAGGACTCCTTACATATCAAGTTACTTGTACCGATTATAGTTTGCCGGGGTCAGCCCGTCAATCTTTTTTTGGACTTGGGATGGATTTAAATGAACCGTTCATGGAGAACGGCTTTTTTTATTTGCCACGAATTACATCTAACAAAGGATAATGTTGCCCAGGTTCGCATTCACTCTTTCCATTCTCAATGCTTATAGAATAAGCATCCACATTTGGGGTAATGAACATACACAGACTACCCGCATCATAGAACCTGTATATAAGGAGAGGATTCCACAATGTTTACTCGTAATGACAATATACGCAACCAAATCTGGGAAGCAGTCTCTGGACTCGAAGAAGAACAATTGAACCGAAAACCTTCACCCGAGCAATGGAGTATTATGCAAGTACTACGACATCTGAATCTGATGGAAAATGTTATTGGAAAACAAGCCCGCCTGGCCCTCGAGAAGGAACAGACGGTGTCTGTGGACAAAAAACCATATGAATTATCGTTGGACCGCAGCCGCTCCGTCGAGGCACCACCCCATCTTCAGCCTCCAGCAGCGCCTGAAGCACTTGCAGACGTCCGCAGTGATCTGGACGAATCTCACCAAGCGTTAAACAACTTTGCATTGGATCATGATCCTGACCTGCTGCGCAGCAAGTCCTTTCCTCATCCCGTATTTGGTGAGATGGATCTTACCCAATGGATTGACTTTACAAGTTATCATGAGGAACGTCATCTGGGACAGATTCAAGAGATTAAAAAGCAGCTTGGCGTGTAAGCACAACCTAGACTTTCACATAGCATAGAATATAGTCGAACGACAAAAAAACCTCCAATCCTATTAATTTAGGTTGGAGGTTTTCAGTGTTCTTATGTTACGAATAAGAACGACACTTATATTTTTTTGCCCAAAATCGCCAGATCTCTATTCACACCATCCAACACGGCCACTTCGGGATAATATCCCCACTGTTCAAAACCATGCTTGCGCAATAACCCCAGACTCGGTTCGTTATGCCCGAAGACAAATCCAAGAATGGTCTTAATTCCAAGTGCAGGACATGCTGCAAATACCGTTTCGAGCAAACGTCCACCAGCCCCAATTCCGCGGCATTGCTGATCCACGTATACACTGACTTCCACCGTTCCATTATACGCAGGACGTCCATAGAACGAGCTGAGACTCGCCCAAGCTACCACCTGTCCTGCCTGCTTCATCACCCAAAGCGGACGATGTTCCCGTGTATGTTCCTCGAACCAAGGCAAACGTTGCTCCACCGTCACTGGCTCCAAATCCGCTGTTGCCATACGGCCCTCAATAGTAGAATTATAAATCTCCACAATCCTCGGCAAGTCCTCCAGGCGCGCATATTCAATCTGCACATCTTCCAGTTTCATCGCTATTCCTCCATCATTCCAGATCAAACCTCTAATTATAGAAGATATTATAACGGAGAAGAGAAGTCTTCGTCATCCCTAACATTCTGACAGAGAAATCTGTAAATGTTTAAGTAAACATTTACACGACAACGGAGAGGAGAGGACAGAACCAATCAGAAGAAGCGAAGCTAAAAGCTTTCTGCAAGAAAGCTACTTCGGAAGCATACACTGCGCCTTTATCCCCGGATTTGCCCCTTTATATAAGGGAATCAATAAAATCTGGGGATAACAGCGATCGGAAGATGGTTCTGACCGCGTAGTAGTCCAGTGTAAATTCAATGCTTTAACTTATATATAGCATTACTCTGGAAGTCCCTGAATTGTGTTCCCACGAGTGAACTGCTGACTCTGGTCTGCCCAACGAATGTTAATTGAGCGAGATGTGAACAGATCCGGGCCATTCGATACCTGGAAATGCAGATGAGCTTCACTGGAATTTCCCGAATTACCAAGCTCACCGATAGGGTCTCCCTGCTTGAGCTTATCTCCTTTTTTGACCGAAACACTGCCTTCCTTGATGTGTCCTGTGATGCTGTATTCACTGTTGCCATGGTCGATCACCACATAGTTACCGGCCGGTTCTTCCGGATTCATGACACCCGGCACATTGTCCGGTATATCGTTCTTGATCTCGACGACAGTACCATCGGCAGCTGCATAAAGTGGTTCACCAAAAGCATAGTAGTTTTCGTTTGCCGTTGCATCACCTTGATAACTGGATTGTTCTTTGGTCCGAACGATATCCAGTGCATAACGCTGCGTTTCGTGCTCATAATGATAGTTTGACAAGGCATCATTGCCTCCCCAGAATACGTACCATTCCCCCTTCATCGGCAATTGAAATTCCGTTTTGGTGAATTTGGCATCCGTGTCCTCATGAGCTTGTAGCGGTTGGATCGAGAGACCTTCAATTTGATTTTCTTCGGAAAAATAGGCTCGAATTCCTTTCGTCCCAGTCTGATCCTTCCAGGCCACCTCAGATATTTGATTCATTTTGGCGTCTACCACTTGCTCCCATGATTCAACACCCTCCAAAAAAGGATCGGCCGTCGTTTTGAACTGTTCAAGCGTTAACGTCCCCTTCAATTCGGGAGAGAATTGATTATAGATTGCATCCTTTGAACCGTTCATCAGCGTATCTATGAAATTGTCCGGTGTAACCACCGCGCTCACCTCTGAACTTGAGTTTTGCTCCTGATTGGAGTTCTCGCTCGCTTCATTATTGGACGCCTGTTCGGATGACTGCTGCTCTGCCTGGTCGGAAGTAATGGAGTTACTGTTGCCGCAAGCAGACAATATCACGCAAGCTCCAAGGGTAATCGCAAGCACCTTCCAGCCTTTACTATTCTGTAATTTTGAATGTGTTTGTTGTTCTGATTTCAGATGACCTTCTCTGTTCATTCTCAACATCCCTTCAGTTAATCGTTATACTTTCCAGTTAAGTGTACAGAATGAGTCTTATCCTTCGTCTAACCCCATCTTACATGTAGTTAAACTTGCAACGCCTTTTGAGGTTGTATAATTAAGATTCCGTTAAGATAGCTCGTACGCTATACAGCCTTCTTGGATGGTATGATTAGCAATACACACAACGGAAGGATCAGGAGGTCATTTTTAAACTATGGATAACGTCTCATTACTGCTTGTGGATGATGAACAGGCTATTCTGCATATGCTCAAAACCGTTCTGCTCAAAGAGCAGTTTCTCGATATTGATACCGTTACAACAGGCGAAGCTGCCATCCAGGCATGCAACAACAAGACGTATCATTGCATCGTGCTCGACATCATGCTTCCTGGCAAAAGTGGACTGGAAATCTGTCCTTTTCTACGGCAGGTCACCGATGCGCCCATCCTGTTTCTAACGGCCAAAACAACCGATTATGACAAATTAACCGGATTCGCCGTTGGTGGTGACGATTATGTCGCCAAACCCTTTAATCCGCTGGAAGTCGTTGCTCGAATTAAATCATTACTGAAGCGTTATTTACCATCTAAAAGCGCAGCGATCTCGGATCATGTCCCATCTAACGTAAATACGTCATCTCCCAGCACATCGGAAGGCGTGTACGACTTTGGACGGTTTCAAGTGCTGGAGTGGGCTGGTGAACTTCGTGTTGAAGGTGAGTCCGTATCTTGTCCGGCACTTGTGTTCCAACTGTTACTCTTTTTCTGCAAACATCCCAATCGAATTTTTACCAAATCAGATCTATATGAGCGGGTCTGGGGCTCGGAAGCCATTAGTGATGACAATACCGTGATGGTTCATATTCACCGCATTCGGGAGCGCATTGAAGCCGATCCTTCCAATCCGGTGTTTCTTGTTAACGTCCGGGGTCTGGGGTACAAACTGATTCAGCCGGAACATGTGTCACGCCCATGAGTATTCGTCGCAGGTTAATGACCCGGTTTATCGGGATGCTTGCCGGTGCAGTCGTTCTTATCATCCTGCTTGGTTCTGTAGCCACTTACTGGGTCGTGCAAAAGGTAAATGAAGTGAATCTGATCGATGATTTTGCTCTTAACGGTCTGGACCAATTGATTAGTACAGCAGAGATCATGCCGGATGACACCATCCGATATGACCCCGAATTGCTAAAGCAAGTGGATAAAAATCAAGGCTGGCTCCAAGTTCTTGACGAACAAGGCAACGCCATTGATGAATATCACACACCCGCCGATGTTCCTACTCACTATAAACCGGGGGAATTGATTGCATACTGGGAAAGCCAGAAGCCGTTCCCTTATCAGATCGCCATGCTAATCCGGGAGAAGAACGGAAAGGATTTTACCTTGTTATATGGTGAGCGTAACCCGGCCAAGTCCTTAATGAATAACATTCGTTCAGATCTTGCTTTTACCAACGGGAAGCTTAATCTTCAGCCCGACCAACAGGAGGCCCTTCGTACTGCCAATGCTTATCTTCAAATATTGGACCCGTCAGGACGTGAAATTTCTTCCTTCAACAAACCAGCCATGGGCGTACCGACCGAATACACCATTCAGGAACTCGTTCTGCAAGTTCGCTATCCGAGTCGATCTGGCCTGTCTGTTGCAACGTGGTACGACGAACAGAGTGAAACCACTTGGCTGATTAGCATCCCTGTTGATCCGGCGGTGAACAGTGATCAGAACCCCTACAATTTTATTCTGGAACCGGCATTGGTCGTATTGATTGTATCCATCATCATTCTGCTCATTTTGCTTGCCTTCTGGTATGCCAACCGATTCGGTTCACCCATGCTGCATATGCTCCAATGGTTACAGCGTCTGGAACGAGGACATTACGAGGAACCTACCGGAGCCTTTGGAGTGCCTCGCAGTCAGCGTCGTAACGGAAAGTGGAAGCGAAAATACAACGTGTATGCTGAAGTGCTTCGCTCCATGCAGGCCCTGTCCCATACTTTGAAGCAAGATGAAGAACTTCGGAAACAGACCGATTCTCTGCGGGAGGAGTGGATTGCTGGCATAACACATGACCTGAAGACACCCCTCTCCTCCATTCAGGGATATGCTCATATGCTTGAGGCGGATAAGTATAGCTGGACCGCGGAGGAAGTCAGGGAATTCGCAGGCATAATGCTCGATAAGTCCATGTATATGGACAGGCTTGTCAACGACCTTGCCATGACCTATCGATTACGCAGTGGAGGATATCAACCTGTGGTGGAAGAGACTGACGTAAATACGTTACTCCGTGATCTGATCCAGCGCGCTGAACGGAATCCCGCATATGGAGAAGGTCGCATCCTATTCCAACCTTCCGAAGTGCCTGTGTATGGACTTGTCCATATTCCGTCGTTTGAACGAATTGTGGATAATCTGACTGCCAATGCCCTTCTTCATAATCCGGCCGAGTCCATCCTGGTTGTCAGCGTGCATTCTGGTAAGCAGGCAGATGAATTCAGCATTCAGTTTGCCGATAATGGAAGAGGCATGGACTCCGAGATGGTATGGAAGTTATTTGAACGATACTATCGCGGTACAGATACAGGTACATCGGACGTTGGATCAGGGCTGGGCATGGCGGTAACCAAAGGTTTGATCGAAGCCATGAATGGTCGTATTGAGGTACAGTCCACCCCTGGTGAAGGAACGATCATTCGCTTAATATGGGATGGGCCGTCCGAAACCAATTAAAATGTTCCGCTTGACCTTTCCATTTTCAGTCTATATAATCGACACTCAATAACACCTGTTCCAATATATTAATATTGAATGCAACACATTTCAGAATAATTTGAATGAGTTGATCTAACATATTTGGCGATGACCAGAGACATGATTTCGTTTGCGTGCTGCCCAGAGAGAGAGGGGATTGGTGAAACCTTCTTCAGCGAACGGACCGGAATTACCCCTCTGCAGCCGTGACCTCGAACCTCAGCATTTCGAACTTCCCTCGGATGTTTGGCTTGCTGCCAGTAGAGTTCACCGCCTGATCCCCGATAACGGATTCCAATGAGGGTTATGATGTTTTCTGTTCCGGCGGCTGGCCGAGAGCAGGGTGCACCATAACCAAAATTAGGGTGGAACCACGAGCCAAGCGCACTCGTCCCTTTTCCGGGACGGGTGTTTTTTGCGCTTTCATTTTAAGAAATGGAGAGTGGTTCACATGAGCAAACAAGAAAACAGTAACTCAGTAAGCAACAAATCAGGTAACGAAATAAACAACCAAGCAAATGATCTTCAACCATCCAGTCATTCCATTGAGGTCCATCTGCAAGGTGGCGCGATACGTTCTTACGAAGCAGGCATCACTGTAGGTGCGGTTGCCTCATCTATCAGCACAAGTCTTGGGAAACAGGCTATCGGCGGTATTGTAGATGGTCAAAATGTCGATCTCGATTGGGTGCTCCAGCAAGATTGCGAACTTGTTATCGTTACTTTAGAAAGTGCGGAAGGTCTGTATCGTTATCGTCACAGCGCAGCACATGTGCTCGCACAGGCACTCAAACGCATCTACGGTGCAGAACAAGTGAAACTGGGTATCGGCCCAGTCATTGAAGATGGATTCTATTACGATGTTGATCTGGAGCATGCCTTGTCCATCAGTGATCTGGCTGCCATCGAGCGGGAAATGAACAAAATCATTCAGGAAAATCATAAGATCAGTCGCCGGGTCGTTAACCGGGAGGAAGCCCTCCGTATCTTCGGAGAAATCCAGGACCCTTACAAGCTTGAACTCATTCGGGATTTGCCAGAGGACGCCGAGCTTTCGATCTATGATCAAGGAGAGTTCTTCGATCTGTGTCGCGGTCCCCATCTTCCATCCACTGGTCGGATCAAAGCGTTCAAGCTGTTGAATGTAGCTGGTGCGTACTGGCGGGGTAACTCGGATAATAAGATGCTGCAACGTATCTACGGCACTGCTTTCCCGAACAAAGCCCAACTGGATGAACATCTGCACATGCTCGAAGAAGCAAAGAAACGGGATCATCGTAAACTTGGCAAAGAGCTTGAACTGTTCATGTTCTCCGAAGAAGCGCCCGGCATGCCCTTCTATCTGCCCAAAGGTATGACAGTTCGCACTGAACTGGAGCAGTTCTCCCGTGAGCTGCAATTGCAGGAAGGGTATCAGGAAGTTCGGACTCCTCTCATGATGAACAATCGTCTGTGGGAGCAATCGGGCCATTGGGAGCATTACAAGGACAACATGTATTTCTCGGAAGTGGACGATGCCACTTTTGCACTGAAACCGATGAACTGCCCTGGGCATATGCTGATCTTCAAAAACACACTTCATTCCTATCGCGAATTACCAATTCGCATGATGGAATTTGGTCAGGTTCACCGTCATGAATTCTCAGGTGCCCTGAACGGAATGATGCGTGTGCGGACATTCTGCCAGGATGATGCTCATCTCTACGTCATGCCAGAGCAGATCGAGGACGAGATCAATCAGGCGATCTCACTGATCGGACGTATGTACGATATCTTTGGATTCGAATATAAGATTGAATTGTCCACTCGTCCGGAAGATTCCATGGGATCGGAAGAGCTGTGGGATCAAGCGGAACGCGCATTGCAAAATGTACTAGATCGTCGGGGCGTGGAGTATCGCATTAACGAAGGGGACGGTGCCTTTTATGGACCGAAAATTGACTTTCATATCCTTGATGCGCTGAAGCGTAGCTGGCAGTGCGGAACAATCCAGCTTGATTTTCAAATGCCGGAGAAATTCGACCTCACTTACATTGGCGAGGATAGCCTGAAACACCGTCCGGTCGTGATCCATCGTGCCATCTATGGTTCGATCGATCGTTTCATCGGCATCCTGACTGAGCACTATGCAGGAGCGTTCCCACTCTGGCTCGCACCTGTACAAGTGAAGCTCCTACCTGTGTCAGATCATTATGCAGACTATGCACTCCAAGTACAGAGCCAACTCCGTGCTGCGGGCATTCGGGTAGAAACAGATCTTCGTAGCGAGAAGCTCGGGTACAAAATCCGTGAATCCCAGATGGAAAAAGTGCCTTATTCGCTCGTGCTTGGTGAGAATGAGAAAAATGCCTCATCCGCCTCTGTCCGTGCATACGGTCAGGGAGATCAAGGCATCCAACGTATTGAAGCTGTTATAGAAATGATCCAACAAGCTGTGAAGGCAAAAGTATAAAATATGTAACGACTCTATTCATGAGTCACTCATCAGCTTGTGCTGAATTACAACTTCTCGTCATCTCTTAGCCCCACCTGTTCTTCGCTCCACGTCCAGAAACGCTCCGCTGAAGCATCGTCAACGGCATGTGCCTTCAGCTGCTGCTCTTTCTGTTGATAGAAGTAATGACCGGTGATGCCGACGACTTCAGGGCTTGTGGCCAGATAAACAGCCGTTCGCGCCCCTTCTTCAGGGGACAGAAAGAATGGAAGTTTACCTGCAAACGCCATAATGCGTGTGCCAAATCCGGTATTGCGATCTACGCCAATACTCGTTCCCACCGCACCAGGGTGTAGACAGTTCACTGTGACAGACGTACCTGACAGTTTGCTAGCCAGTGCACGAGTGAACAGCACGTTCGCCAGTTTGGATTGAGCATAACTTTTGATCGGATTATAACCTTTGTGCAGATGTGGATCTTCGAAGTGGATTTTGCCGGCCTTGTAGGCACCTGACGAAACGTTCACAACCCGTCCCTGCTTCGCAGCTTTCAGAGGTTCTATCAAAAGTAAGGTCAGCAGGAAATGTCCCAGATGGTTAATACCGATACTTTGTTCGAACCCGTCTGAGGTTTCCTTCCGCTTAACCATCACTACCCCCGCATTATTAACCAGAACGTCAAGGTGATCATGACGCTCGCGGAATGTGCCGGCAAACTGGCGTATACTTTCGAGTGAACCCAGGTCACACAGCATCAATTCAATCGCAGAAGAACCGGACTGACGCACAGCTTCCTGAAGAGCCTCCTGTCCGCGCTTCTCACTGCGGCATGCCATAATTACGCGATATCCTTGCCTTGCAAGTTCAATGGTGGTTGCCAACCCCATACCTGAGTTAGCTCCTGTTACAATTGCTGTCTGATTGGACATGAGGTACTTCCCTTCTGAACCTGAGGTTCCGAAATTAGAGGCGCGACGACGGACAATATGAGATAATGATAGGATCACATCTCGTTTCCATGGGAGGACAAGTATGCTGACCAAAGAAGATTTTAAAAAAGTTAAAAAACAAGCCAAACTTGAAATCGCACTACTCGAACAGGAATATCAGGAAATCTTGCAGAACGTTGATTCTACGCTGTATGAAAAATACGGTATTTTGGACAAAGAAGAAACATGTGAGCTCACCCGAAAACGTAAAAACCGAAGATATGCTTCACTGGTCATCGAACTATGCGCCATTATTGAACAAATGTTACATCAACTGTACAGAGACGTATATCAGAAAAAGTTTAATTCGACTCAGCTGATGAAAACTCCTGCCTACCGTGCACGCTCCAACATGGAGATTATTCAGGCCGAACTGAGTAAAGAGTTCATTGCTCTGGAACCCGAAAAAGAAAACTTCGCTGAAGCCCTTAGCCTGGTGTTTCAGACGAGGAACAAACTTGTTCATGATAATTTCTCATTTGTCACCATCGTTAAGGACGGCAGTAATGAAGAAGAAACGTTCGAAGCACTACTCCATACGGTAAAAAAATATAGAAAACACTTGAAATATAATCGCCCTGAATAACAACAATCA
The DNA here is from genome assembly GCF_045040675.1 of Paenibacillus sp. FSL H8-0283. Taxonomy (NCBI): domain Bacteria; kingdom Bacillati; phylum Bacillota; class Bacilli; order Caryophanales; family Paenibacillaceae; genus Paenibacillus; species Paenibacillus sp. FSL H8-0283. The sequence goes on along the minus strand of NZ_CP150295.1, from coordinate 1,735,070 downwards.
TCGCTAAAAAATATAAGGAGGTGTACCGGACTACGGTCCGAATAACCATGAGCCATCCAACAACTTCGATTACTGTGCTAAATCTTCAGATTCCCACACCTTCCGGGAACAGCCCCATATTCCCCGTCATGCTTCGTGATGTAGATGGCGTTACCTTGGTGGATACAGGCATGATCGGACAATTTGCAGAACTTCAATCCGCATTGGAACAAGAGGGCGTACAGCTCTCGGACGTCAAACGTGTGATTATTACTCATCAGGACATCGATCATATCGGTAACTTGGGAGCTCTGCTGGATGCCATCCCTGATCTGGAAATCTGGGCACATGCCGATGAGATTCCATATCTAACAGGTGAGAAACCTTTGATCAAATTCACGCCTGAACGTCGTGCTCTGTTGCCCGCGCCCGTTTTGGCACTGGCAGACCAACTGCTCTTGCAGCTGCCTGAAGTGAACATTAGTAGAACTCTGGCGGACGGAGACTTGTTACCCCTTCAAGGTGGTACACAGGTCATTCATACACCGGGACATACACCTGGTCATATCTGCCTGTATTTCGGGGAGCAACAGTTCCTGCTCGCTGCCGATGAACTTCGTGTGGTCGATGATGAACTGGTTGGCCCAGCACCACAAGCGACACCGGACATGCCTGAAGCGCTGCGAAGCCTGAAGAAACTGACCGACCTTAAGCTCAATAAGGTTCTCTGTTATCACGGTGGAGAGTACATGAATGATCCGGCTCAGCGTATTGCCACACTTGCGAAGAGCGCAGAGTAAGTAAAGAACGCGGACTTGTGAGTATTTTTGGAATGACACAAGCATCCTGTTAACGTTGTTTCTCTTCGTGCGGCATTGTGCGTTGTAGCTCATTCAAGATTAGGATGACACATACATTACAATCAAGGAGCTGTCCCATAAGTCATGAATTTGACGGGGACAGCTCCTTTAATTAATTAACCACGCACTTCTACTACTCTACTGCACTGGTGTTGATCGTATGGTAGCACCTATTGCGCACGCTATTCATACAGTATGCACGCAGTATCTTATATTGAACTACGACATGTGCACAGTATCTTTCCCCTGCCCGTTTGGCAAAACAATTCACCGGAAAACCGTAACGTAAGTGTCTACTTATTGACTGAGGTCCGTCTCTAACGAATTGGGCACAGTCTAAACGTTATACTTGTTTTGTAACGAATCTCAGACACCCTATACGCAGTATTTTGAGTATCAAGATTTTCTAACGAACTCCAGACACCCTAGTTACTCATTTCATTGGTTTTTCGGCAGGTTTCTAGTGAATTTTGGCGATATAGCGTGGCTGAGGTTCTTTAAATCCTACGATCGTCACCAAACCTCTATTTAAGGTGCGTCAGGTTCGTTAGAAAAATTTTATTTAGAGCGATTCAGATTCAGGGCACTTCAGGGCTTTGGCTCAAGATAAGCGGCAACCGTTCGTTTTAAACTCACTCCATTCGCTACCTTACGGCGAGACCAATCCGGTTCGACGTTGTCCTACAACACTGATTTTCTCTCCCCTGACCCCGACTCAACTCTCCGGAGTAAGTACAATCAGCTTGTCATCCCCATCTCGTGGTGATCCCCGTCCATCCCGATTGTTCGTAAGCACATATAACTTCCCGTCCTCACCAGCACTCACATTGCGAATTCGGCCCCACTCATCTTCGAAGATGAGTTCCACCTGCTCCACCTGTGTGCCATCTTCCGAAAGAGTAACCTTCAGCAGCTGCTCTCCACGCAGATTTGCAGCAATCAGTGATCCAGCCCAAGGTCCTTCTTCTACAAAAGCTACACCAGACGGCGCCCATGTATCGTTCCCACTATGTGCAAGCGGAGCCTGATATGCGCCATTGTCATCGTCGTCTCCCTCCACCTCGGGCCAGCCATAATTCTCACCAGCTACAATCCGGTTAATCTCATCATGATTTCGCTGACCATGTTCGGTAGAATAGAGGTAACCGTTGTCCGGATTCCATGCCAGTCCCTGTGCGTTACGGTGTCCCATACTGTATACAGGTGAATTCGGCCATGGGTTGTCTGCCGGGATCGATCCGTCGAGACCTATCCGCAATATTTTACCTCCAAGGCTATCTTCGTTCTGTGACAGTTCCGGTTCATAACGTTCACCTGTCGTGATATAGAGCAACTTGTCCGGGCCAATTTTGATCCGCCCACCGTTATGATTGGTTCCGCCTGGAATGTTACCAAGCAACTCTTGATCTATGACCGCTTTGCCATCATTCACCTTGAGACGTAACACTCGATTGGCAATGTCGTCGCCTTCCAGATAGGAGTGATATGCATACAAGTAACCGTTATCCTCGAAGTCCGGATCAGCTGCAAGACCCAACAGACCTCCTTCACCTTCTTCATTAAACGGGGCTGAGAATTCAATCAGTGGTTCAGGGGCTAGTTTTCCATCCTCAATGACCCGAATCGCACCAGGGCGTTCCGTTACAAACATCCGACCATCAGGCACACTCACAATCTCCCATGGTGCATTCAGTCCTTCAACCAGAACAGATGGCTGATACGGAATAACCGTCTCTCCCTGCGCTCCACTCTCATTTCCACTTGCACCGGTATTGCCTCCGTTGGCCGTCTGTCCCTGACCTGTTCCCTGTCCCTGAGACGTCTGCTCTGTTCCTCCCGTAGAAGGTTCGCCTGAAGAACATGACGCGGTTAACAGTGCCACACTTAATAATGAAGCATACAGCGGAACGGTTACTCGATTATTCATGATTACATCTCCCTTCGTATTTCGTTCTTCTGTATAAAATAAATAAGTCAAGCTTCAACGTATTATTAATGGATTGCTCTCTATTGTTGTGGTGTTATTATTCATCTGTTAAGCGGTTTCGCCCTGTATTACCCTTCATACCAGCCGCTTAAACCGAGAATTCAAGGTATTCCGAGGATATGAAATCACCGCAGTTTGGAATTCCATCATAATCTTTTATAATAGAAGGATAGTATGAATGGAAAGGTGGACAACTACACTTATGAATCAAAACCCTTTATCTCGTCTTGAAGCCGATCTGTCCGGGCAAGGATTGGACGCCATGCTGATCACAGATCCAAAACATATCTACTATTTAACTGGATTTGCGAGCAATCCGCATGAACGCTTCCTCGGTCTGGTGCTCGCACGTGGCGAAGAACCCTTGTTGATCGTACCTGCGCTTGATGCTGAAGCTGCCGCAGCCGCTTCCTCGGTATCCAATATTGCCACTCACACGGATACGGATAATCCATACGCTTTGTTTGATCGTTATCAGGGGCGATTGGGCCGGGTAGGTCTCGAAAAAGAATACGTGACGGTCGCACGTTATGAACAACTGACCGCCGCTCTAGGTGCTGCCAGCTTTGAAGATGTTGGCCCCCTGCTTCGCACATTACGTGTGAAAAAAACACCAGATGAGGTAGCCCGCATTCGCCACGCTATTCATCTGATTGAAGAAACATTGCGTCAAGGACTCTCTCATGTTCGCACAGGCGTAACCGAGATCGAACTTGTCGCCGAGATGGAGTATCAGATGAAAAAGCTGGGTGCCGATGGTCCTTCCTTTGATACCATGGTGCTCACGGGACCCAAAACAGGTCTGCCACACGGTACACCGGGTGAACGGAAACTGCAACATGGTGACCTGTTGATGTTTGATATGGGTGTGTATGCTGGAGGATATGCCTCGGATATCACACGTACATTCGCCTTTGGTGACATCTCACCTGAACTCAAAACCATCTATAACACTGTACTCGCAGCGAACGAAGCTGCTATCCAAATCGTGAAACCAGGCATCACCTGCGCCGAAGTGGATCGTGCAGCACGCCAGGTCACGGAAGAAGCGGGATACGGCGAGCGCTTTATGCATAGAGTAGGCCATGGATTGGGTATCGACGTACATGAGTATCCTTCTCTCCATGGAGAGAATATGGACATCCTGAATGAAGGTACCGTATTCACGATTGAACCGGGCATCTATACCGCAGCAGGCGGCGTCCGTATCGAAGATGATGTAATTGTGACCGAGACGGGTATCGAAGTTCTGACGACATATCCAAAAGAACTGCAAATCCTTACCGACTAATCCAATTGGATCTATGTCAAAAACTGCCCATACATCAATACTCAGCCGATATTGTGCATCATGAACTAAACTGCACGAAACTGTGCTGAACTGTATCTTCTAAATAATATACTCTTTTCGCGTACGCCTCAGGCCTGTATACAGAAAAGTACACACGCGAACACAAAAATCCCGCAAATCCATGAATATCATGGGTTGCGGGATTTTAATTAATACAAAGCATATCCTAAATTACTCCGTCTGCATTCTACGTAATTTTATTCCTGCTCACTCATTTACCATTAGTCAAACTCATGCGTGATATCCTGCCAAGACTCCAGCTGTGGCAGCTGTTGCTTCCCCCAGTAATCCAGAAACCATTGAATAATCCCAGTCGTATCTGTTGTTCTGCAGCTGTAATGTCGGAAACCGTCCTCGCCTTCCTGCAAACGAATCTCCGCCACCATCTGCCCTGGTTCCTCAAGCGCAGCAGCCTGCATATACATACTTCCCTCCACCAGCTCCGAAGGTTTAAGTACTACGTATTCATGCAATTCCAGATTGGAGATCAACTCCACCAATAACGAGGCATTAATGCTATCATTCTCGTAGGTTGTGCCATTGCTTTCCAGTGTATAACGCAGTGTAGAGTACATGTGCGATTCCCCTTTGTATGAAATCATCGTTGGCTTAATGATACACGCTTATAACGACAGGTCGTTTATATTATAACTTTTTCATAAAAATGTAAAAAGGATTTTTCTTGTTTCGAGTCTTTTCTATGAAAAAAACCCTTGCAGAGTCTGAATTACAATTGACTGCGCAGAGGGGTTTTTTAAGTGATACTCTTTGAATATTGTCTAAGCTTCATCCTTAAACTTAAAGCTACGTGCAGCATACAGAAACGGCGTTCCAACCGCAGTTAATACAAATTTGATAATATACGTCGTCAGGAAGATTTCCAGCCAAACATCCCAAGGGTAAATGAACGCAAACGCGATCGTGCAAAACACCAGTGTATCCACAAATGAACTGATGATGGAACTACCGTTGGTGCGAATCCACAACTGATTGCGCCCTGGAGCCACCTTGCGCAGCCAGGAGTACAATCGAACATCCAGGAACTGACTTATGAAGTATGCCGTCAGACTTCCGAGTGCCAAACGTGGCAGCAGACCAAACAATGTTTTCATCGAATCCTGTGCAAAGTCCGTTGATGCCGGGTCAAAGTACAACACCATCTGCATCAGAACCGTTGTCATGATGAGCGTGAAGAATCCAAACCATACGGCTTGGCGTGCCTCACCTGGTCCATATTTTTCATTAAGAAGGTCACTGGTCAGGTACATGCTGACATACATCGTGTTACCAAGCGTCAGCACAATTCCCATGATATCTATCGTTTTGGTCACCTGAATGTTGGCTATAACCGTAGCCACACCAATCCAGGCATAGAGACCTTTTTTACCGAACAAACGGTAACACAACAGGAAAAATCCATAAGTTACGAGAACAAAAACTGCTCCCCACCCTAAGTTAAACATAAATACATACACTGCCTTCCTAGTTTTGATTACGCGGGATGGTTACGAACCGCGGTTTGGCTCAGGGCCAAAACATGAATACTCTATCACATTTCTCGTCCCATGAACAGAACTAAATAACTCCAAGTGTGCCTGAGTGACTACGACCCCTTCTATATTCCTCCCGCTTCCCTCTCGACCATACTAGTTTTTCCTACCTCTATTCCCCTTGCACCGTGTATCGAAAAAGAAGACTGCTTCACCACCGTGCACAGCATAGTTTGATTGCCGCAAAAAAACCGCCCTCCGGATTCCTCCGAAGGACGGCTTTTCTCACTTGATTTGTAGACGGCTCTAGTTATCTTAATGTGAGCTTCTATTTAATCCATTTTGTATTAAGCCTGAGCCGCAGAATCCAGCTCACGGCTCTGATCGTTAAACGTGTCCCGATCGTTTTCCTTCAAAATTCTGCTCGTCACGAGTCCTGATGTCATCGACCCGTTCACGTTAAGCGCTGTACGACCCATGTCGATCAGCGGCTCCACGGAAATGAGCAGTCCAACCAGAGCCACAGGCAGATTCATAGTGGACAATACGATTAGGGAAGCGAAGGTTGCCCCGCCGCCAACGCCAGCCACACCAAACGAACTGATCATGACTACGAGGATCAAAGTCACAATGAAGTCCCAGCTCAGCGGGTCGATGCCGACCGTCGGAGCAATCATAACCGCCAGCATGGCCGGATAGATCCCGGCGCAGCCGTTTTGCCCAATCGTAGCCCCAAAGCTTGCAGACAGGTTCGCAATGCCGTCCGATACGCCGAGTTTCTTCGTCTGTGTCTCCACATTCAGCGGGATTGCCGCTACACTTGAACGGGATGTAAAGGCAAATACCAGTGTTGGCAGCACCTTCTTCAAATACGTAATCGGGTTGAACCCGGACAGCGAGATAATGATCAGGTGAATAATAAACATCACGATGAGGGCCACGTAGGACGCAATGACGAATTTGATGAGCTTTAATATCTCTTCCGCATTGGTTGTCGCCGTTACCTTTGTAATCAGTGCTAGAATCCCGTAAGGCGTAAGCCTCAGCACCAGCGTAACAATTCGCATAACCACCGCATATACCGCATTAACCATACCGCGGAACGTCTCCGCCTGCTGAGGTTTTTTGCGATCCAGTCCAAGTACGGCTACACCGATAAACGCGGAGAAGATAACCACCGCCAGTGTGGATGTACGACGTTCTCCTGTCATATCTGCAAATGGATTCGAAGGAATGAATTCCAGCACTTGCTGCGGGATGGTCTGATCCTTCACATCAACAAGCCGTTCCTCCACCTTCTGAATCTGCGCATTCTCCCGGTCTCCTCCTTGAATCTCAATGGAAGTCAGGTTGAAGCCCAGACTGGTCACAATGCTGACCCCTGCGGCAATCGCTGTGGTGATCAACAGAATGGCAATAATGGAAACACTCATCTTGCCGAGATTTTGCTTGCCCTTCAGATTCATAATGGCTGAGATGATCGACACCATGATCAATGGGATCACGACCATTTGCAACAAACGAACATATCCTGAACCGACCAGATTGAACCAATCGACTGATTTCGTAACTACATCAGAACCTGATGTGTACACCAATTGAAGAATAACCCCGTAAACAACCCCCAGTCCCAGACCCGCAAATACGCGTTTCGTAAAGGAGATATGCTTTTTCTGCATCCAGTAGAGGATACCAAGTAAGGCAAGTATAACCACTACATTCAATATGACTAGAAAAGTATCCATTTCTTTAAATCCTCCTCAGGCATGTGTGTAACCGGAGAATATCCGGTTTTCTCTTCTATCTTTTGTACTTCCGACAAAGACATTTTACAATATAACATATAACAAACTATTCTGGTAGGTATTAATTGATATTATGTAATATGCATGTAACAGATTCATCTATTTCTGAAAAAAATACACCAAATCGTGAAAATTGTTCTATTCAACCTCCGGTTAATTTTGTAATATAGGTATATCCGCTTATTCCCAAGTTTTCTCAATGTTCAATTTAGGTCTTTCTTCATTGGTAGATAGGTCTTAGGATTACGGAAAAGTGACAATGTTAATGAACTTGACGTGAAAGGATGATCATATGTTTCGTAATCGCACCGTTGCCGGTAAAATCAGAGGCACCTTGTTCCTCGTTCTGCTGGTTGCTTCCCTGTTGTTCAGTATTAGTTTTTATGCCGTATCGATGAATATTATTCAAAGCTACGTGCTACCGCAGTTTGACAAAGTCCTAAACACGTCCATTCAGGATATATACAAGAATACTTCAGCATCCAAAATCCTACAGGTACAGAGTGGCGGAGCCGGTTCTGAAGGTGCTGCCATGACCGTGGAATCGTACCTGGCAGATAAAGCAAAAGAACATAATTTGGATGCGGCTTACGTTGTTGCTATTCAAGATGGCTCAGCCAAAGTCGTTGTGGCCAACCCTTCTTCAAACATGAAGGCCCAGGATGAGATTAGTGTAGAACCCGCAATGAATGCAGCTATTGAGAACAAAGAAATGGTAATCAGTGAGGTCTACTCCGATTCCTTTGGTGTACATAAAGCAGCCTTTATCCCCATTGCAGGAAGTAACATGATTATGGCTGTGAGCATGGATGCCCAGTTCATTCAAGACAAGATTACCCAGATTTTCTGGTTGTGCCTTGGGATTACAGCATTAGTGTTTGTGCTCGGCTGGCTTATCTCCACTAGTATGATCAAAAGAGTTACCAAACCAATCATCAAGCTCGTCCAACATAGCAAACAAATATCCCAGGGTGATCTGACCGCTGAACTAGAGATCAAAGGTAAAGATGAAATTGCCCAGCTTGCCGCAAGCTTCCAGACGATGACGCATAACCTGAAAGAAATGATTAGCCGTGCCTTGTCCACGTCCAATGAAGTTGTATCAGGCTCCAATGACCTGCTTCAGCGAGTTGAATCGATGTCCGGTATGGTTCGAAACTCCAGCCGCTCTGCAGAAGATGCAGAAAAAGGCAGCATCAGCATTGCGTCAAGCGCATCCGAGAACGCCAGAGCTATGGAAGAAATTACGCAAGGTATCATGCATATTGCTTCTTCTTCTGCTGAAGTGTCTGACCAGATTGGTGAAGCAGCCAACGAGGCAGTTAACGGTAACCGACTGGCTCAGAATGCCATTGAGCAGATGGAGCGTGTAGGCCAGACAGCAAGCGAATCGTTGCGATATGTTGAAACTATGAATGAACGTTCGGTAGCCATCGGCGCCATTGTAGCTTCCATTTTTGAAATCACCAAACAGATTAACATGCTGTCACTCAATGCCTCCATTGAAGCAGCACGTGCCGGAGAGCATGGCCGCGGATTCGCTGTTGTTGCTGGAGAAGTTCGCAAACTTGCCGAGCAATCCAAGACAGCCACCGAAGAAATTTCGGATTATCTGGGTACCATTCGTGAAGATGCTGAGCGCTCGGTTGATGCAATGAACCGTGTAACCCAGGAGATTGGTTCAGGCACAACTGTTGTTCAACAAGCAGGCTCAGCCTTCCAGCAACTGAATGAATTGATTCAGAACGTGAATCTGACCATTCAGACCGTCTCTGCTTCTACACAACAAGTATCCGCTGGTGCTGAAGAAGTGAGTGCATCCGTTGAAGAAACGGCACAGATTACGACCAAATCCCGTGAAAGTATGCTACAGATTGCTTCAACAGCAGATCTTCAGCTCAGCGAGATGGATTCACATTCGAATACAGTTCGTCATCTGCATGAACAAGCTGTAGAGCTGCAATCCGCTATGAAAAATTTCAAAATAAACTAACAGGTTAACCATTAACCTATCATCACCTGTTTTAAACCTCATTTAATCATAGGATATACAATACACCCCCATGCCGCTAACATGCCGTTTCTAGAGAACGGTTTGTCGGACATGGGGGTATTGTTGTTTCACTCGGGTGCCTGAACACCCATAATCTCGTACACACGCTTCATATCCAATGCCGAACGCAACGATTCGGCTACCCGATCGAACTCCATCTCCTTACGCTCATGTGCACTATATGTCTCCTTAAGTGGAGCCAGTCCTTTTCCTGCACGCAAGGCATTTAGCCACGAACGTCGGAATTGATCACTTTCAAACAAACCATGCAGGTAGGTTCCCCACACCCTGCCATCTACTGAGCCCCAGCCTTCTTGGAAAGGTTGACCACCTGGATGCGAGATTTCAAACAACGCCGTTACACGTTCAGGCTCGTGGCACTCCGTAACGCCCATATGAATCTCATATCCGTTAATGGGTAATGAAGCATCTGCTACATCTTGCTCACCATACAGACGAAGCGGGTGATCAGGCTGCACCCGTCCGGAAGCTCTGACGGTCTGCTTTTCCTGAAGAAATGTTGTCGATAGCGGGAGCCAGCCAAGTCCTTTTGCTTCCTGGATCTGATTCGCCTCCACAGCAAACGGGTCCTTCAGATGACGTCCCAGCATCTGGTATCCGCCACATATTCCTACGAGCTGAACATGCTCACGCTCGGTCTGGCTCGCAATCGCCTGTTCCAGTCCAGACTCACGCAGAAATTCCAGGTCACCTATGGTATCCTTCGTACCCGGTAGAAGAATGGCATCCGGACTGCCCAATTCCTCTGGCGAGGTCACGTAACGCACATTCACATCCGGTTCACGGGAAAGTGTGTCAAAGTCTGTAAAGTTGGAAATTCGCGGATATCGGATCACCGCCAGATCCAGCTCGGTTTTGCCGGATTTACCATGACGCATGGAGTCCAGCACCACCGAATCCTCTGCTTCAATCTGAATATCTCTTATGTAAGGCAAAACACCTAATACTGGAATGCCTGTCCGTTCTTCGAGCCAGTCGAGTCCTGGTTGCAACAGGGACAGATCACCGCGGAACTTGTTGATAATGAACCCTTTGACTCGCACCACCTCATGGGGTTCCAGCAGCTCCAGCGTACCTACAATGGAAGCAAACACTCCGCCCCGATCAATATCGGAGATCAGAATCACCGGCGCATCGGCCCAGCCTGCCAGATTCATGTTGACGATATCCCGGTCCTTCAGATTGATCTCGGCCGGACTGCCCGCTCCTTCCATCAGCACAATATCATAGGTATCCCGTAGCCGGTTCAACGCATCCATAACCGTCTGCTTTGCTTCAGGCAGGAAATGCTGACGGTAGTCCGATGCACTCATCTGGGCAAAAGGTACACCATGTACCACGATCTGCGAATGCATGTCCCTCACCGGCTTGATCAGGATTGGATTCATATCGGTTGTCGCCTCAATACCACAGGCTTCGGCCTGTGCCCCCTGGGCCCGACCAATCTCCTTGCCATCTTCCGTCACATAGGAATTCAGTGCCATATTCTGTGACTTGAACGGAGCAGGCTTGAAGCCATCCTGCTTAAAAATCCGGCACAATGCCGTTGTGATGACACTTTTGCCTACATCGGAAGCCGTTCCTTGCAGCATCAGTACCGCCGCTGGTTGTGATGGCCTATCTTCCACACTCTCTCCCCCTGTCTCCGTGTTATATCCAGATCACCTTGCTCCCAACCTCATGCGTAACACTTTCCATACTGCTTCTTACTCAAAAGTTACAGCCAGAACAGTCCTTGAAGCACGCTCAGCACGGTCAACAAAGCCGCCTCCAGCAGCTCATTCATGGCACCATACGTATCCCCGGTTAAACCGCCGAGCCGTTCACTGATCCGGGCAGCCACGAATCGGCCGATATAATAACACGCCACAGGCAGTATAATAACTGCCGTCACCGGGTATAGCCACCATGGCAGTGTTCCCAGCCCACTCACCATCGCATCCGCAATCCCCATATCCGGCTTGAAAAGCCACACCGAGGCAAACGTAAGTGCCCCTGCGACCAAGGTCAGGCCCACAGCTGAACTTCGTGCACGCTGGACCTCCTTCCGCTCCCCGAGACCTTTAAACAATACAGCAAGTCCATCATCTTCGCGTGCATTCGGCCAGGCCGACATCGCATACACCATGAACCAGCGGCTCCAGATCATGGGCAGGATCAGCAACGCACCGTACACCCAGTGGCCCCGGGCAATAAAATCAGCGATCAGCGCAGCCTTCATCATCAGAAGCAACACGCAGGCAATCACGCCCATTGCCCCGACACGGCTGTCCTTCATAATCTCCAGCATCCGTTCACGGGTACGATAACTGAGCAAGCCATCCGCCGTATCCATCCATCCGTCAAGATGGAGTCCTCCGGTGAGCCATACCCATAACGTCAAGGTCAGGACGGCAGCCGGAAAGGCCGGAAGCACTGCACCGCTTAAGGCTCCCGCGAGCCAGACACACAGACCGATTACAGCACCGACCAGCGGATAAAAGACAACACTTTCCCGCAGCAACGGCGGGACAAAATCGATTTGCATTTTGACAGGGAAACGGGACAAAAATTGAAAAGCGGCTGCCGCCGCATGTTTACGCTGAGGAGCAGGCGTGCCATCCTTCATAAGCGGTACTCCTTGCTTTTTAGTTCAATCGCAATGCCTACGGTCACCAGAAACACTTCACCGCATATCGCCGCAATACGCTGATTCAGTACACCGGCCAAATCCCGATATTTCCTGCCAAGGGCATATTCCGGTACGATCCCGTCTCCCACTTCATTTGTAACCAGAACAAGCAAACCGGGATAGGTTCGAATCGCTTCAACCAACGCGTCCAAATGTCCCTGTAACACCTGTTTCTCGTCATGCTCATGTGCTAACAAAACATTTGTCAGCCACAGCGTCAGGCAATCCACCAGAATGGTGGGTGCAGAAGTCCCTGTATGCCCTTCACCCATGCGGCTTATCAAAGCAGGCAGATGTATCGGCTCTTCCATCGTGTGCCACAGATACCCTGATGCCTCGCGCTGATGCTGATGCATGGTGATACGCTCACGCATTTCATCATCGTACGCCTGAGCTGTCGCCACATACCAAGCCTCCGAGGAACGCTGCATGCAGAGACGCTCGGCAAAGGAGCTTTTGCCACTGCGTGCGCCACCTGTCACCAGTACGCTCATCGGGAACTCTCTCCTTGCACGGATGAATCACCCGACGGAGCGGAGTCCGAAGCAGGGCTTGTCCCGTCCGAGACACCCGCGCTTGCAAAGGTCGCCATCTCGTTCAGAATGAGACATGCTGCGTCAATCAGATGAAGACTAAGCACGCCGCCTGTGCCTTCACCCAGACGCATGTCCAGATCCAGCATCGCTTTCAGGTCCAGTTCACGCAGCAACGCTCCATGTCCATTTTCGTGTGACGTATGAGAAGCGATCATATAGGCTGTGCTCAGAGGTGCAAGTTGTCTCGCCACCAGCGCTGCCGCGGTAGAGATGAACCCGTCTACAACGACAGGGCAACGATGAGCAGCTGCTGCGAGAATAACCCCTGTGAGTCCGGCAATCTCCAGTCCACCCACCTTGCACAGAACATCCAGTGCATCTTCCGGGTTTGGTGCGTTTACGCTAAGCGCCCGGCTGACTACAGCAGCCTTGCGCTGCAAGCCTGCATCATCAATACCGGTTCCTCGCCCCACGGCGGCAGCTGGTGCAACTCCGGTTAACGCGCTCATTACCGCAGCACTTGCAGTGGTGTTGCCAATTCCCATCTCCCCGGTGACAAACAGCTGTGTTCCCTTCGCCACCTCTGCCGATACAACTTCGGCTCCTGCAAGGATAGCGCTGACTGCCTCATCCCGGGTCATCGCTGCACCCCGGGCCATGTTGGCCGTGCCTTTGCGAATTTTACGGGAAAGCAGGTCCGGATGTTCAAGATCGGCATTCACACCAATATCCACACAGATCACATCTGCTCCGGCGTGACGGGCAAGCACATTCACTGCCGCACCTCCAGCGAGGAAATTCAGGACCATCTGCGGGGTCACTTCAGCAGGAAAAGCACTGATGCCCTCTTCCACTACGCCGTGATCTGCGGCCATGACAATGACCACCCTGTGATCAAAACGTGGACTTGCATTGCCCGTCATACCTGCCAAGCGGATCACCAGCTCTTCCAATTTGCCCAGGCTTCCCGGTGGCTTCGTCAACGAATCCACATGCGCAGAGGTTTCTGCCGCCACTTCCTGGTCAGGAGCAGTAATCTTACTTGTTAAATGCTCCAACACCTGTTCATTATTCATATAACCAGCACTTCCTTCATCAAAATATGGGTTGCCCCGCTTCATTTAATCGATGTCCCGCCGCAGCAGCAGTTGAGGTATGGCATGGTCGGGATGAGAGACAATCGCGGGTTTGACGCGAAATATATCCTGGATATTCTCATCGTTGATCAACGTATGAGGTGTACCCTTTCCAACCGCCATGCCCTCACGCAGCGCCAGAATGTGATCGCAAAATAACGCGGCCAGATTCAGATCATGCAGCACAGCCACAATCGTAATGTTATTTCTCTGTCGCCATGCCGATAACAATTCCATGAATTGCAATTGATATTTAATATCCAGAAACGTGGTCGGCTCGTCCAGCAGCAGTAACCTCGGCTCCTGAGCCATAACTTTGGCTAGTGCGACCCGCTGCCGTTGCCCGCCGCTGAGTGCATCCAGCGGTCTGTCCGCCAGCTCTGTCAATCCAAGGTCTTCAAGCACCCTGTCCACTACAAGTGCCCCATCGCCCACTTCCCGCCCCAGCCAGTTCTGGTATGGATATCGCCCCATCTCCACCACGTCTCGCACGGGATAGGAGATGGCTGGCAAGCCATCCTGCTGCAATACAGCGATCATGCGCGACAGGTCCTTACGGCTGTAAGAGCCGATGTCTCGACCATCGATACGAATCTGACCTTCGTTTAACTGTTCCGTTCCGGCAATAAGCTGGATCAGGGTGGACTTGCCACTGCCGTTTGGTCCGACAACTCCCCACCAGTCACCTTCGCCAACATGCCAGTCTACATTGTGCAGTGCCTGATGATTGCCATATGACTTCCCTGCTCCCTTAATGGAGATAAGTGAAGTCGAGTTGGAACTGGTACTGGAATTCATGGCATCATCCCCTTCTGCAACTTTTTGTTCCGGTTCAGCAGGTAAGCAAAGAACGGCGCACCAACAAAGGCGGTGACAACACCGAGCGGAATTTCAGTTGGTGCCAGCAACGACCTTGCGATGGTATCGGCCCACACCATGAAGATCGCTCCACCAATGGCAGACAAAGGTACCAGCAGTCGGTAATCCGGTCCCACCAGCAGCCGCAACATATGCGGGATCACCAATCCAACGAATCCGATGACACCCGATACCGAGACAGCACCTGCGGTCAGCAGTGTGCCAACTGCCAGCACCGACAGCTTGAGCCTGTCCACTCCGATCCCGATATGTGCCGCTTGACGTTCTCCCAGTGCAAGTACATTCAACGAGCGTGCGCGGCTCCAGAGAAAGACCAGCCCTAACAGAAAATACGGGAAAAGGATGGCCGTATACGACCACCCACGCAGAGCCAGACTTCCCATCGTCCAGTATATAATTTCATTAATCGTTTGTTTCGACATGGTCGACAGGAAGGAAACAACTGCGCCCAGGAAACTTTGCATGACCACACCAGCCAGAATGAGGCTATGTGTAGGTATTTTACGCCCTTCACGAGCCAGTGCCATAACAAACCACAACGTGATTACACCCGTCAAAAACGCCACCAGTGGCAACGTCCAGATTCCGATCAGTGCATACTGCAATCCGAAGAAAATCAGAAAGGCTGCACCCACCGAAGCACCGGATGATACGCCCAGGGTGAACGGGTCTGCCAGCGGGTTCCGAAGAACCCCCTGAAATCCCGTACCGGCAATCGCCAACGATGCGCCCACGAGCACGGCAAGCAGTACACGTGGGAATCTGACTTTCCAGATAATCTGTTCGGCTGCCTTATTCCAATCCGGTGTAATCCAATCGCCTACCCATGGAATTTTGTGAATCAGGATGCCTGCAATATCCCGGATCGGCAACGCTACTGAACCAATGCCCGTGCAGATGAGCACGGTGAGCACCAGCAGCACCATGCCCGTCGTTCCGAACAGGATCAGCTTTTTACTCATTGGAACAAGTCAGGGTAGATCGCTTTGGCTACTTCTTTCAACCCTTGAGTTACACGTGGACCCGGACGGCTCAGCAGGTTGGCATCCAGGCCAATAACCGCGTCATTTTTCACAGCCGTAATTTCATCCCAGCCGCTGCGCGCCTTGATGATCTGATCCAGTGTTTTAGAGTTTTCGTCAATTACATCGTTGGCATACAGGATCACATCCGGGTTGGAGGCAATCACGTTTTCTTCATTAATTTCATACCAGCCCTCTTTGTCCGAAGCAATATTGGTACCGCCGGCTACGGTGATCAACTCATCCATGAACTCACCCTTACCTACGGTCCAACCTGGGGAGAACTCAATATATACTTTTTTCTTTTCCTCCGGTTTAACGGCTTTCACCGCTTCCGTCACATCCGCTACATCCTGCTTCATCTGTGTGATTAACTTCTGTGCCTGCTCCTGATGATCGGTAATTTTACCGAACGTTTCGATATTACTCATGACATCGTCGATGGATTTGGGATCCGTTTTGAATATGGTAATACCCAAATCACGCAGCTTTTTCACCGCATCCTCGCTCATTGAAATACCTGTGAACACGATGTCCGCATCTGCTGCAATAACCGTTTCTTCATTTGGCTTGTTAATGCCACCCATTTTCGCTTTGGTTTTTGCTGCTTCCGGGTAATCGTCATAATCGGATACACCAATAATCTCATTGTCCAGTCCGAGGGCAAACAAAGACTCCGTTTCAGCTGGAGATACAGAGACAATTTTGGTTGGCGCCTTTTCAAAAGTGAAAGACTCCCCCGTCGCATCCGTAATCGTCAGTGGATATTGGGTTTTGAGGTCCGTCTGCGCCTGGCCTTGGGACTGCTCCTGTGCCGGTTGCTGTGAAGTACCTGTACCCTCGTTTGTTGTTGCATTGCCACATCCGGCCAAAGCCAGTGCAAGTGCCGCTGCACTTAGCAGGGACGCTACGTTTTTCCAATTCTTGAAATTCATTCTGTTATTCTCCCCTTCTCTATTTGTACTATTTTCTTGCATCGTGCTCAAACTTTTACTCCCCATGTCTTGGTGTTCCTGTGTAAGGTTTGAACTGCAACATTTACACGCTAACGGAGAGTGCAGAACCAATCTGAAGAAACGAAGTGTTCGCCTTTATCACCGGATTTTCCATTTCAAAAAGGGAATCAAAAAATCTGGGGATAACAGCGATCGGAAGATGGTACTGCAATCGGAGTGACCTCGTGTAAAATTGGTCTCGGTTCATCTTACATGAACAATAAAAAAATCCCCAATCCTTGGACAAGGATCAGGGATGACGTCTCGCATATGGCGATCTGTACATGTTCAACCAAGGGTTGTCCATGCGCATAGAATAGCCCGAAACGCTGTCCTTTCCTCGAAGGAACACCGGTTTGTACGTCCAGGGCAGGTAACCTGACTTACAGGAATCATCCTGTTTTACAGTGGCGGGACCGTGCCGGATTTGCACCGGCTTCCCCATTTCACCCTTGTGTGTTTCATGACTCGTACTAAATTTGCCATGAAAACAGCCTTCACACGCGGGACCCTTGGTCGCTGATATGGTAAACCATTGCCGTGTAATTTCTGCATGCTACATACTCGTTCAGGCTTCACACCTGCAGCGTATCTGTATCCATGCTGAAGTCACACTTCTGTTGTGATTATAGGGTATATTGTACATCCTTACAACCCGATCGGCGGAAAAGTCACTATGCTGCCAAACCACTGATTCCCCTGTTGATCAAGCTGAACCTGAATCGCCTGTCCCGGTACGACATGTGTATCCCAGAACCCAAGCCCGGCAATCAGACGGGACAAGGCATACCGGATGACACCACCATGTGTGACCACAACTATGGTTGGCACTTGCCCCTCATCAACGTGCATCGAAGGACGATCCTCCAACAACATCTCTTGGAGAAAGGAATCCAACCGTCCGGTAAACTCCTGCCACGATTCCCCGCCGGGCGGAGTGACCTCCTGCGGGGTATCAATCCAGTTTCGGTACACAGGGTTATCCTTAAGCTGATCATACGTCAGCCCTTCCCACTCTCCAAAATCATTCTCGCGCAGACGCGAGTCGAACTTCACCTGTCCGATGGCATCGGGAAGAATCTGTTCCAACGTCTGCCGGCAGCGAAGTAGATCACTGCAATACACCTTGTTCCACGAAACACCGCTCAATTGTTCATGAAACGGAGCCAGTTCTTCTTTGGCATTTGGCAGCAGACCGATGTCGGTATGCCCCAGGTATCTTTTTTCCACATTCCACAGCGTTGTCCCATGACGGACCCACAGAATGTTTCGTTTCAGCGACCCGGGTTGATCCCTATGTACTTCATTGCCTGCATTCTCTTCATTTACGGCCATAACAGCGTCCCTCCTGCCAGCCACACACCCAGCGTTATGAACACGCATAGTACCACAAAAGCCCCTGCCGACCAGAACATCAGACGTGATGTTTGCACAATATCCTCGGCTTCCATCGGCCGTGTGGCCTCGCCCATGTAGGCACGAAATGAAGCAACGCCGTGATACACGTTATATCCGCCAAGCCGGATGCCCAGTGCTCCAGCCACCGCTGATTCGGGAAAACCGCTATTCGGACTTGGATGTAGTCTTGCATCCCGTGCAACCATGCGTGCTGCTCCTTTGGCGTCCAGCTTCATGACCCAGGCACCCACGATTAACAGAATCGCGGTCAGCCGGGCAGGTATCCAGTTCGCCACATCATCCAGACGGGCCGAAGCCCAGCCAAGATGCAGATACTTGTCATTTTTATATCCGACCATGGAATCCAGCGTGTTGACGGCGCGATAAGCCATCGCTAGTGGAGCGCCTCCAATGAGCGCATAGAATAAAGGCGATACAATGGCATCCACGATATTTTCGGCAACCGTCTCTACCGTTCCCCGCACAACCTCGGGTTCATCCAGATGCGCCGTATCACGTCCAACAATCATGCCCAGTGAACGTCTGGCCGCCGGCCAATCCTGCTGCTTCAGATAACGATACACTTCCATACCTGCATCCTTCAGCCCTTTTGAAGCAATGGTCGTTGCAATGAGCACCACTTCAGCTGCCGCTGCAATGACAGGGTTGATTAGTCCAAGCAGATATACGAATCCCCACGTGATCGCAAAAGAACCCCCCACAATCACAATCGGGAACAACAGCCCGGCTCTCTTCAGCCCCGAATCTGTGCGCACACGCGAGCGAATGACACGCTCCAACGCCGAGATGCCTTTTCCCATGCCAATCACCGGATGGGGAATCCAGCGCGGATCTCCGATACATCGGTCCAACAGGTACGCCAGTATAATAATCCAGGCTCCCGCCATGCCTGTCCAGAACGGCCAAGTCCATAGATGCTCCACCTCAAAAGTCATTTGTGCCTGATCCTCTCTTTCCATAACAGTCCGGCCTGAAGGCTCTCTGTCACCGTGTCGTATACCAATCTGCCTATCGCCGCCCCTGCCGTAGTCGCTGTCCCGGCATAAGTGATCATCGGCTGAGGTTCCTCCACTGCCTGACCTACCGCAATCACAATGGCGTCGGTTGTGGTGCCGGTAGCGGGCAACCCGTTCTCCGAATCCAGAACACCCGCATCCGCCAGCGCGGCCGCTTTGGCTTCCACCGCCGTCTGTACTGCATTCACCATCGCCCCGGTGGTCATGCGTCCATTCAACCAGAGCATGATGTTAATTGTACCCGGGACATAGGATGGCATCGTCAGATTACGTGCTGAAGGAGCAGAGCGCTCCCTGCCGGAAGACATCGTCTTATTTCCCGCCGTATCAAATACCGTTCTCTCCGACCCCGCTCGTGCGGCATTTGATACACCCGCAGTGGTGCAGCACAGAAGGCCAAATTCATCACTTGTATATTCCTGAATGGAGGTATGCTCCAGCCTTACGGCCGTCAATAATCCGGCACATTGATCACGCGGCTCATGCCATTCATTCAGCGCTTGTTCGATATCACGCGGCGGATCATCACAGCGGTAATGCCTGTCCACATAGATGTTAAATATGCGATCCAGTTCAAGCATCCCGCCGCCATATACCGCACTCGACAGCGCTTGGGCAGACCTTGGGCTCTGAGCTTTGATATGTCGTTCATGTGCGGATATGTTCAGTCCCGGCCAGGAAGAGGAAGCATATTCATTCTCTTCTGTTTCTCCATTCGTAAAGTAGTTATAAAACGGGAGTGTCATTGCCGCTTCCCTCCCTGTTCCTGTTCCGAATCTTTCGGCTGCTCCTGCTGACTTGATTCATGAATGGAGGTCTGATCGACATTCGGATATCCCTTGGTTTCCAGCACGCTGCCCAGCCCTTCCAGTAATGTAGCATTGGCATCTGCATCCTTGACCGCGAAACGTACATGCCCTTTGTCAAGCCCCGGATACATGGCACAGCTACGAATCAGAATGCCTCTTCGGCCCAGCGCCTCCTGCATTGATGCCGCTGTCCAAGGGGCCGGCACACGTGCCAAAATAAAATTCGCCTCTCCCGGTGTCACCGTACATCCGTACGCCTTCAGCCCTTCGATGAGACGCCCCCGTTCCCGCGTGATCTGTGACATGGTCTCCTGTTCGTACCGTTCTCCACTGCGCAGACAGGCTTCCCCTGCCATGAGCGCCAGACCGTTGACACTCCAGGTCACCTGTTTCTTTGTCATCGCCTGAATGTATTCGGCACGGCCCAGAGCATATCCGAGACGCAAGCCCGGTATGGCATAAAACTTTGTCATCGAGCGAATGATGATCACATTCGGATAGTCATTCAGATGTGTTGCCAGGGACTGACGCCGGTCTAACGGAATAAAATCCATAAAGGCCTCGTCAATGACAAGTACGGTTCCCGTTTCTTCCGCTTTGCGGGCAAGCCTTTGTAATACCTCAAGTGGATATTGTACACCGTTTGGATTGTTGGGCTGGCCGAGGAAGAGCAGGTCTACCTTTTCCATGAGCTCCTCGATTTCCTCGGGTTCCGCTCGCCACGCCAGTTCTTCTCTTCCCTCCGTATGCACAACCTCGGCACCGAATTGTCGTGCCAACGACCGGTACTCCGAAAATCCCGGTTCCACCGTACCCACCTTGCGCGGGGCAAGCCCCAGCAGAATGAGCGCCATGCTTTCGGCTGCGCCGTTGCCCACGGAAATCAGCTCCTGCATCACACCAAGACGCTCGCTCAGCAGTGCTTTGAATCCGCGATGCGCCGGATCGGGATACCGAATCACCGACTGCAATCCTTGCTGTATAGCCTCCAGCACCCCTCTGGGTGGACCGAGTGGATTAATGTTGGCACTGAAATCCAGAAAATCAGCGGCTTCCCTCC
Source organism: Paenibacillus sp. FSL H8-0283 (assembly GCF_045040675.1). Lineage (NCBI taxonomy): Bacteria > Bacillati > Bacillota > Bacilli > Caryophanales > Paenibacillaceae > Paenibacillus > Paenibacillus sp. FSL H8-0283. Next base: position 1,713,981 of record NZ_CP150295.1, on the reverse strand, counting down.
CAAATCGTGACGCAGCCGTCTCCACGTCCCCGCCATGTCCGAACACTTCGATATAACCGGTCATTCTTCCGTCATCCTTTCTGTATGTCCTTTTTATTATGGATGGCACGGGAGGTGTGGGTCAATCCTGTTTTCTTTGTGTCCCAACCATAATTCGTTTACAATAGAAGAGGAATTTCGGTTCCTTTTGATATACAAGGTTCACTACATAAGGGACTAGCAATCCCTCACATACATTAATGGAGGAATGACCATGCTGTTTGTAGACAACCAGGGCATTACAGATCCTTCTGTAAACCTTGCGATTGAGGAGTACATTCTGAAACATCTGCCGATGGAGGATGACAGCTATCTGCTGTTCTACATCAACCGTCCGTCGATCATCATCGGAAAACATCAAAATACGATTGAAGAAATTAATATCGAGTACGTTCAGGATAACGGTGTGCAGGTGGTTCGTCGTCTTTCGGGAGGCGGAGCGGTATATCATGATCTGGGCAACCTGAATTTCAGTTTTATTACAGCGGATGACGGTCAATCCTTCCATAACTTCCGCAAGTTTACCCAGCCAGTGGTTGAAGCTTTGCACGAGCTTGGTGTAAATGCCGAGTTGACCGGGCGTAATGATCTGCAAGTGGGCGAAAAGAAAATTTCGGGCAATGCCCAGTTCTCCACACGTGGGCGTATGTTCAGTCATGGCACATTGATGTTTGATCTGAATCTGGAGCATGTTCAGGCTTCCCTGAACGTCAATCCCGAAAAATTCAAATCTAAGAGCACCAAATCCGTGCGCAGCCGGGTCGCCAACATACGGGATCTGATTGACACCAACCTGACGATTGAGCAGTTCCGCGATGAGCTGTTACGTCACATTTTCAGAATGGAGCCACAAGACGTCCCGCAATACAAGCTGACTGACAAGGACTGGGACAAAATCAAGGAAATTTCCGCTGAGCGTTATAACAACTGGGACTGGAACTATGGCTTGTCTCCGGAAAGCAATGTGAAGCACACACGCAAATTCCCTGTCGGTATCATCGATCTGCGCATGAACATCAAGGATGGACGCATCGAAGATATCAAAATCTTTGGTGACTTCTTCGGTGTAGGCGATGTAGCTGATATCGAAAATATGCTGCGCGGCAAGAGGTATGAGGAAACCGAGGTGCGTACAGCTCTGGAAGGTCTGGATGTAAAACATTACTTCGGCAACCTTGAGCTGGAAGACTTTATCGGCCTTGTTTTTTTGGAAGAGTAAAATTTAGATGTAAGTATAGTTTTAGAACGAAGTCTAAGATTACACGTTAACGGAGAAGACAGAATTCATCGGGAGAAGCGAAGCGTTCGCCTTTATCAACGGATTTCCCCTTGGGGAGATGGAATCAAAAATCCGGGGATAACAGCGATCGAAAGATGAATCTGTATTCGGAGTGGCCTCGTGTAAAACTTATTTTTTCGTTCGTTAATATAGATACAGATAAAAAAGGAGAGAAACACAGATGAGCTACAAATTGATTGCAATCGACATTGATGACACCCTGATCAACGACAACAAGGAAGTAACCCCTGCTACACAGACTGCACTGGAACAAGCAGTTGCCCATGGTGTAACTGTAACGCTGGCGACTGGACGTGCTTATGCTTCCGCACAAGCACTGGCTCGTCAAACAGGACTTAACGTGCCGATCATTACGTATCAAGGCGCATTGGTGAAAAACCTGCTGGACGAAAAAGTCCTCTATGAGCGTTACGTTCCAAAGGAAGCTTCCCGCAAATTGTATGATTACTGCCTGGAGAACAATCTCCACCTTCAAACATACATTGACGATAAGTTATATGCCCGTGAGGAAAACGACAAGCTGCGTGATTATGCCAAATTAAACGGCACCCAATATTACATCGAATCTGATTTCATCAAAGTCATCGAACAAAAAACACCAAAGCTACTTATTATCGATGAGCCAGACTACTTGGATAAGGTTGCCGTTGACTTACGTGAATTGCTCGGACCTCAAGTGCACATCACAAAGTCCAAACCTTACTTCCTGGAAATCATGCACAATGAAGGAACTAAAGGTCACGCCCTGACCTTCCTGGCTGACCATTTCGGTCACCAGCTCAGCGAGTGTATTGCTATCGGCGACTCCTGGAACGACCATGAGATGCTCGAAGTTGCCGGTCTTGGTGTAGCGATGGGAAATGCCATCCCTGCGCTGAAAGAGCTGGCGGACTACATTACGGCAAGTAATAACGAAGACGGTGTAAAAGAAGTTATCGAGAAGTTTGTGTTGAACGCAGAGTAAATGAGATCAACGAACAGCCCAGTCGGCGAATTTCGCCGTACAGGGCTGTTTTTTTGATTTTAAAAATATGTTCATTATCCTATTTAGCGATTATATTTGGTATATTTTTCTGTTATTTTTTATGTTTTGAGAGCAACAATGCGGTAATCAAGGATAATTGTAGTGAAATCGTAATCGCCATAGATAAGATGACACGATTTGTATCTGGGACATCGGCAAAAAATAAAACAATAAAAAATACAATAAATGAGATTACAATGCTAGCTATGAAATTTAAAATTATTCGTTTCATGTTTTGCCTACTTTCACGCACCACGATTCATTGTTTTACTTGCTCATGGCATGCTGGAAAGACTCCAGCAGTTTTTTGATTTGCCCATCAAATTCCAGTTGAAATGACGGAATGATCTCATCTATTCTTTTCTGGAATAACTCCGGATCTTGGACACCAAGCTCTGCTCTTAACTCCATTTCTTCTTCGGAACCGTTGTCGTTCAGGATCATGTTCAGGATTTCACCTTTAAAGTATTCACTTGGAGGAAGGATTAGAGCATTCATCAGGAACTGGGTAAAAAAGAGATGTTTATTATTTTCCTGACTCGCCTTTTTCATCGCCTGCTTAGTAAACAAGTTTATATACTTCTGAGCAAACGCAACCCCTTTCATTCGGGAAGGCCCAACATGTTCGACCCCTTTCCAACGCAGATCGGCCACAGAACTAAGCCACCAGGCTGGTTCAATGGCCTGCTGCATACGAAGCAACACTTGGCGCTCAAACTGCGGCTCAGGATGCATTCGCTGCTCATCCAAGCATTTCCCTATGGTCTCGGCTTCAATTGCAGCGACCGTCATGCCTTGACCATGGATCGGATCGAAGCTGCAGAATGCATCGCCAAGGACAAGTAATCCGGAGGGCCAATTCTCCATCAGTTCAAAATGTTGACGAACAGACTCGGAAATACGGTATCCACGAGGCCCTTGAAAAGGCTCCAGCTGGTCTGCCAACGCTACGATTTCATCCGAAGCAAACAGATGTTTGATTTGCTCTTGGAACTCATCCGGATGGGTTGGAGGATATTCATCTCCTCCTGCGTTGAACAGTAACAGACCAGCGATATCATTTTCAATGCGCCACAACATGCCTGCACGAGTTCCTTGCACAGGATCGGACTCTGTTATCACCGTTCCCCAGTCATTTTGAATAGAGGATGGTATCTTATAATAGCGGGTGCTGTAACCAAGAGACACCTTTAGCACTTCCGGCTCAGGCACGGACAACCCTATCTGTTCAAGCCATCTGATCAATTTGGAAGAACGTCCCGCGGCATCAATAACCATATCTGCTACAAGCATTGCTTCCGGATTATCCCGGCCTCTTTCTTTGGTATACACGCCTGTAATCAAACGCTGATCTTCTGATGCCACTAAACCAGTAACTTCCGTGCTCGTTAAGAAGCTTATATGATCTATGTTCTGGACTCGCTGACGCAATACCCATTCCAGCAGAGCTCTGCTGCTCGATGCAATTTTGAATGAGGAAGCAGCATTCGCTTTATTAACTAATGTACCGTAGCGATTGGCAATCATAAACTTCTCTTCATGTGAAGGAATGGCACCAAGCGCGACCAATTCGTCATTGTATCCGGGAAAGTAATGTTCCAGAATGAGTCCGCCGCGCGGTAATACACGATGTGGATGAAAGGATTGAGGCACACCCTGCCGATTTGCCGGCTCAGAAGGCAATTCATCTCGCTCAATGATACATACCTCATCATAATAATCAGATAACATCCTTGCAGTGATTAACCCTGCAATACCTGCCCCGATCACCACAGCTTTTTTCATGTCGGACATCGCCACTTCATCCTCTCTAATCCATCATATTTTATCTACACTTGTAGCCCTATCAAAAAATTACTTATAATACCAATATACACTTGAAATCTCGTTCCATGTAAGAATCAATGTGTTGATACTATATAGCTAAACTACAATAAGGAACTGATGTAGATGAAAATGATTGATAAAAAGGTGGATTTGAGAGTTACCCGAACTCATAAATTGTTAACGATGGCGCTACTCGATCTGTTATGTGAGAAAGACCAGCTATTCAGCAACATCACAATTAATGAAATATGTGACAAAGCTATGGTTCACCGAACAACGTTTTACAAACATTTCAAGGATAAATTTGCTCTGCTGTCCTCCACCCTATCTTGGGTCCTTCGGGATTATTTACACATGAATGTAGAAGATCGATTACAGCAGCCTTTGCAAAGCATATCTAAAATTCTGTTTGGAAATGTACTGGAGACAATTGTGCAGAACCAACAGAAGGATGAGGGGTTTAAGAACTTTTTCATACATTATATCGGAGAGATATTCAGAAGGGATTTTCTGGAATTGAAGAGAAGAGGTAAACAATTTTCACTTCCCATAGAACTTGTTGCCGAGTTTCACTCGGGGGTGATTCGTTTACTTGTGATGTGGTGGATACAACATTTCGAAGAAAATGTTACGGCAGAACAGATGGATGAATATTACTACCTACTGGTTAACGAGAATATCATGTTGAAATAACAAACAGCTCAACCTAAAATCAATGGCTGATTTTGAGATTGAGCTGCATACCTTCAAACTTTACCTATTTTAAAACAGATTCGGAAGCCTGCACTGTCATCCTCGCACGACTTCTTTTCTTCAACCAGCCGCTCACCTTCTCATTCATCGCCAGCAGACCTGAAACGACCAGCACTACACCGATCCATGTAACCCAGCTGACATGCTCACCGTAGACAACAGCACCAAGCCCTACGGCAATGGGTGGTGAAATGTATAACCATGTTGCTGGAAACAACGGGTTGGTACGCGACATAATCCAATAGAACAGACTATGCCCCACCATGGAGCCGATGACAGTCAAATAGATCACCGACGAGACGGCAGGCACCCAGTCCAGAGCAGACATACTCCACGATTCCGTTCCGACCGAGAGCAGGGATAACAGCAGTCCCCCATACATCATCTGCACCGCATTGATCGCTACAGGACTAGCCTCCTTGAACTGATGAATGACCTTTTTGGAGTACAATGCACCTGCTGAATAACAGACTTCCCCTACCAGTACCGCGATACAGCCCCACATAAACAGGGAACCTGCACCAAGCGATACACCTGGCAACACAACCAGTACCACACCGGTGAACCCGATCAGGCAGCCCACAATCATACGGGCAGATGTTTTTTGCCGTAACAGCGCCGTCTGCATCAACATAATCATCAAAGGCCCTGTCGCCGACAGAATGGCACCCACACCCGAGCTCACATGCTGTTCAGCCCAATATAATGTGGCAAAAGTGCCGAAGGTCAGCCCCGCTCCCGTTAACAACATCTCCTTGCGGAACAGGAGCGACCAGCTCACTTTGCCCTTCATCCTCATCCATGCAAACATCAGCGCTCCCGCGATTAAAAATCGCAATCCGGCTGACAGAAAAGGCGGCATGCCTGCCTCTACTCCAATTTTAATAGCCAGAAATGTTGTACCGAAAATAAGACACATAACCGTAAATGCAATCCCCACCATGATAACCACTCCTTTATCTGTTCTCCATCATATCTCATGGTCTACAGAACAGAATGAACAAAACAGAACAGTTTTCTCTCATTAGCTGTTACAATAGAGTTCAAAAGGAGTGTGAGCCGGGTGGGCAGAACCATGATGATGACAGATAACAGCCTGAAATTATATGAGCAAGTAATTCATTATCTCGTTGTACGTATAGAAGCGGGAGAGTGGGCCGAACATGAAAAACTGCCATCTGTACGAAGCCTGTCCGAGCTACTCGGCGTACATCGTCTGACCGTATTCAAAGCCTATCAGGAGTTAAAGGAACGTGGGAGTGTTTATGTTAAGGACAAGTCCGGCTATTATGTCAGCCCAGCGACTCCATTCTCAGTAACGGATCAGGCGGATGATCCCGCCGTGTCTGCCTGGCTGCATTGGGATTCACTTGCACGGGTACAGTCCCTTGAAGCAGAATACCAATTTTCCAAATCGTTAATCGATCCCTCTCTGCTGCCCAACCGGTATTGGGGTGAACTAATGCGTGATCTGCTGGATCAATATCCCCGTTTGCTCGGAACGTATTCCACGATTCAGGGAGATCTGGAATTGCGAAGTGCGCTGGCAAGCCATCTAACGAAAAAAGAACGCTTCTACCTCTCTGCAGACGAAGTGCTCATTACTTCGGGGGCGCAGCAAGCGATTGATGTCATCTCGCGGACGCTGGTCAAACCCGGGGATCGGGTGTTGATGGAACGGCCTACGTATGGACCGGCAATGGAGATTTTCCGCAAACAAGGTGCTCGTCTGATCTTTACGGATATTCACTCGGATGGGTATGATCTGGAGCAGATCGAACATCTGATGAAGAGTGAGAAGCCGCGCCTCTTTTATATGACACCGACCTTTCAGAATCCAACCGGCCTTAATGTTCCAGTAGAACAGCGTAAGCAGTTACCTGAACTTGCAGAACAGTATGGTTGTTTTCTGCTCGAAGACGACAGTACCTATGATATCTATTTTAAGGAGAAACCTCCTGCACCCATTTTCACCTACGATACTACTGGACACACTCTGTACATCCGCAGTTACAGCAAGTATGTTGTACCCGGGCTACGGATTGCAGCCATCATATGCCGCCAGCGATTCATGCCAGGACTACAGGCTGTAAAATCACTGACAGATAACGGATCGCCCCTTCTGAACCAGAAGCTTTTTCTCCGTTATTTTCAGTCAGAACGCATGCATCAGCATCTGTCCAAGCTGCGGACCGCCATCCAGCTACGGATGGAAGTGATGGAACAATCTCTGCTGGAAACGGACTGGACGTGGACCCGGCCGGAGGGCGGACTCAACTTTTGGGTAGAGCTTCCTGAGGGTGTGGATACAGGGAGACTGCTCCACCGATGCATGGAACAATCCGTTGCCTTTGTACCCGGAACCGTATTTGATTCTTCGGATCATTCAGCCAGTCGCAAGCTGCGCCTGTCCTTCTCTTATGCACATGAGCAGCAGATTCGAGAAGGCATGAGCAGGCTCATTACGCTTGCGAAAGAAATGTAACATTTTGATACTCTTGGATTGAAGCCAATCCGAAGAATATCAAGTGCAATTTGTCACTCGTATCGCTGCATCAAAAAAAGTCGCCTTATGGCGACTTTACTTTTGGTGTTCTATAGTATTTACCTTATTTACCTGCACCCGCTCTGTGCTTAGAGGTCTTTTCTTGCAAACAAGCGAATGGTAATGAGATAGGACAGCAAAAACAAACCTATAATGCCTACAGAAACCAATGCCCTTGTCGTTGTGGTAATTATACCGTTCTCGTTGGCCATATTCATCAGGTACGCAACGGGTTGCGCCAGTATAATCATGCAGACCATGAATATCGCATTGATGATACCAGCACCTTTTTTGCTAAGTCCGTAGAAAAGAGGCATGTATATGGAAACTAATACAAGCACCATGCCTACGGCAATGACAATATCCCTAAGTGAATAATTCGGCTTGTTCAGTTCAGGATAATTCAGGTTCACAAGCTGGTGAATCCCAAACGACGCGAGTACCCCGAATAACGTATAGATTATAGCAGAAAGGTACTTGGCTTTTACAATCTGTTTGCGGCTAACGGGGAGTGTGACCAGGAAATTGTGATTATGGTTTTTGATATCAATCATGGTTGCCAGCATGACCGAACCAAAGGCTGTGTAGATGCCTACAAAATACATTGACATTTCACTCTTAGGTATAAAGGCGAGACTAAATACCACCAGGTATAACCCAATCGTCCACAGTGAACTTTTTAGTACAATGAAATCTTTACGAAGCAAGTTAAGCATATTTGCGTCCTCCCTTCGCCGTAAAATAAATGAGGTCTTCTAACGTAGGTCTTTGTAAAAGAGCTAACCTGCCAAATAACCGTTCGGCCTCTGCCTTATGATCCGACAATGCTTCAAAACCAACGGCTGTCTCGCGTATTCCGATGAAATGTTTCCGAATGTCGGAATCAAGCAGACCCATATCCCCTTTTACAATCGTATACCTTTCCAGCACATCATCTTTTGCCTCGTTAAACACCAGTTTCCCTTGATGAATAAACGTAATGTAGTCTGCAATACGTTCCAGATCCGTCGTAATATGCGTTGAGAAAATAATAGACCTTGTTTCGTCCTGTATCATATCTGCAAGCAGATCAAGCAGTTCCCGCCTAAACACAGGATCAAGCCCGGATGTCGGTTCATCCATAATCAGCAGATCCGCTTCATGCGACAAAGCTACGGCGAGAGAATACTTAATCTTCATGCCTTTGGATAGATCCTGGATTTTCTTTTTGGGAGACAGTTCGAACTGATCCAAGTAGTCATTGAACGCTTTATTATCCCATTTGGTGTAGAAAGGAGCGATCATTTGTGTCATCTCCCGGATCGTTAGATGCTCATAATAAAAGCATTCATCTGACACAATGCCAAGGCGTTGCTTGATATCAACTTCCTGATTTGGCATCTCACTGCCCAATGTCTTGAGGCTCCCCTTATCGGGCTGGATCAGACCCGTGATCATTTTGATCAAAGTACTCTTTCCCGCCCCATTCGGACCAATAAGTCCCGTGATATACCCTTTTTTCACATCCAGAGATACATTATCTACTTTAAATAAGGGATACGTTTTGGTTACATTACGTAATTCGATAGCGTTCATTATGCTTATTCCTCCTCAACCAACAATGTAAGATGATGGATTACATCCTGTGAACTCATGCCCAGTTCTCTGCTCTCACGAATCACTTCGAGCATCTTTTCTTCCAATTGTTTCATCCGCCGCTCTCGAATAAAGTCCTGATTGGCTCCGGATACAAAGCTCCCTTTGCCTACAACTGAATCGATCAGTTTCTCCTTCTCCAGCTCTTCATAGACACGTTTAGTTGTAATAACACTGACTTGCAGATCCTTGGCGAGCTGCCGAATGGAGGGAAGACTATCTCCAGCAACCAATTCTCCGCTCAAGATGCTCTGTCTGATCTGAGTTAGAATCTGCATGTAGATCGGATCGCTCGAAGCATTCGATATTAAAATGTTAATCTTTCCTCACCTCATTGATGTTACGTAGTTTCCAGTAGGTATAGTGTGTATATATAATATATACACTATACCTACCGATGGTCAATCTTTATTTCACATTATTCTCATTCTGATTCGATCCATAGACACGGGCTAGCTAATCTGGACGACAAAAAGAGGACGTCAGTTTCCTGTTCGTCCTCTTGATTAATCAAGCCCGAAAGGTCATATGACCTCCCAGGCTAATGTTATGTGCTGGATATGACCTTATCCACCAATCCATATTCGACTGCTTCCGCAGCGGTCAGGAAATAGTCTCGATCCGAGTCCTTCTCAATCCGCTCAATCGACTGCCCTGTATGGTCGGCTAACAGCTTGTTAAGACGCTGACGATGCTGAATGATACGGTTAGCATGAATCAGCATATCCGACGCCTGCCCTCGCGTACCGCCATGTGGCTGATGGATCATGATCTCACTGTTTGGCAATGCCATACGCTTGCCTTTTGTTCCACCTACCAGCAATATCGTGCCAAAGCTTGCCGCCATACCTGTACAGATTGTGGAGATATCCGGCTTCACAAATTGCATCGTGTCATAGATCGAAAATCCTGCGGTCACCGACCCACCAGGACTGTTGATGTACATCTGGATGTCCTTCTCCGGGTCCTCTGCAGTCAAAAACAACAACTGAGCCACGATGGCATTTGCCATCTGATCCTCAATTTCTCCAGACACCATAATGATCCGATCTTTGAGCAAACGTGAATAAATATCATAACTCCGCTCTCCGCGAGCTGTCTGTTCCACTACATAGGGTACTACATTCATGTGTGTCGCCTCCTCGGTTTAGGCAACCATGTTGACCGTGTACCCACCTCCATACGACATCGAGTTCATACTAGAAGTGGAGTACCCGTACATCATTGGCTGCATGGATGGAGACGGCAAAGCCTGCTGCAAAATCGTGCCCGCCACAGCCATCGGATCATCAGTCTGATTCAGGCACAGATCAATAATTCGAGCTGTATCTCCATTACGAAATGCCAGCAGATAGCTGCGCAGTTCCTCCCGATTGTCCTCGACTGCGCCTTCCTCATACTGAAATTCTGTGTCTGATTGTTCCAACCTGTGCCTCACTTCAGCTATGGCAGAGCGGGCTCGACTTAACGTTGCTTTCACAGCACCTTCTGTCGTATCCAACATCTCCGCAGTCTCTGCCGCCTTATAACCCATTAATTCACGTAATACATATATCACTCGCTGCCACGGTGGTAGCTTATCTACAAGAAGTTGAACGGCAGACTCCAATTCCTCAAATTGCCTTTCCTCCTCCATCTCGTGCAGGAGCGGCTTCAAGCTATCCAGTTTATAAGCCAATCTCTCTCGCTGACGTAAGATATCAATCCAGCTGTTGCGTGCAATACGAATCAGATAAGCTTCCCAGTTTATATCTTTATTCATCCCGGAAGTTCCAACCACTCTCGACGACAACACTTTGAGACAGGTCTCCTGAACCAGATCCTCCGTGTCTGGAACTGATTTCGTCAGAGATAGACAATACGCATACAACGAACCCATCAGATCGGGTAGTACGGTATGGATGCTTGGGTTCAATTGATTTTTTCTGTCGTTTCCATTTAATTCAATATCGAATTTATCTTGTTTACCATCATCATGTGGTCTGTTGATTCTGCAATCCACGGACTTCACAAAGGCCATCTTGGGGGCCCCCCTTTGCTGGTTCCTGATTGATTTTGACTTACACTATGTAAACGAAGAACCCCTTGTAAAGGATACGCTCTTCTGAATTTATTTTTGTTACGCTAGTTAAGTTGAGTTACGCATTCGTTTCCAGCTTTAATGTTCCAAGCGGCACCTTCATCCCGGTAAGGGCAATCGTAATACCTTGATCCAGATTATAATTCTGCCGTACATCGACGTCATGAGACATATGTGTAAAATATGTATGACCTGGCTTCAGTTCCCACAGCAGCTCCTGCGCCTCACGCATATCGTACACGGAACGTGTTGAGAATTCCGCAAGTTCATGCACAAAGCTTGTTCCAAGCACCAGCAGATCCAGTCCGTGCAACGGCTCTTTCTCGGCATCCTTCAGGTCAATAGCATCTGAACAGTACGCCCAGCTATACCCACCCTGATCCAATCGATAGGCGTACGAATACCCGTTATGTCCATGGCATACTTTCCAGGAATGTACCTTCCAGCCGCCTAGTTCAATATCATCATCCGTTTCCAGAAAGTCCATATGACGACCCAACCAGGGAAACTGTCCCTGAATGGTGGCAATCACTTCGCGTGGTGCATACAAACGCCCCTTTACACCCAACCACCGGCATGCATCCGCCCATTCTGGCAATCCTCCAATATGGTCAAAATGGGCATGAGTGATGAGCAGCGTATGCACCATACGCAATCCCTGATCCTCCATCTGTGATCTCCAGTCTGGTCCGCAGTCAATCATGAACTGTTCACCCTCACCATCCCCACCACCGTCAATCAGAACAGAAGAGCGTTTCCGTTTATTCTCTCCCGTAAGCCTCGCCTCTGTACATATTTCGCAATCACAATACACACGTGGAACGCCCATCGCATCGCCAGTGCCCAGAAATGTTAGCTGATTCAATCCGCATTCCCCCTGAATTAATGATATGTAGATTGTAATCGTCAACCTCTGTTTTTGCAAAAAAAAGACCATCCCGCTGCAGTTCTCCATTGCAATTCGGGACAGTCTGTGGTCTGACCGTTCACCGTCAGACTTTAATTCCATGCTTCGCTCCATTCGGGAGCGTACGCTTCGTCAGCATGTGGTGCAACCTTATAAGCGGGTCATCCGCATGAAGATCAGGCCTTACCTTTTAAACAGGCCACGACCGATTAATTCGAGTCACATCCACTCCACGCTGGAACTATACCAGTGCCCGCAGCTTCAACGTCAGTTCCTGACCCGCAGGTACATCCTTCGAATCCGTAATGACCCAGTTCGATGCAAGCCGCTTCGCCAGTACCTCTGCCTGCTCCGGTTTCAACTGTAATCCGGTGACGATTCCTTCACCCACCGTGAAGTCTTTCTCCGGCTGCACCTTAAAGGCCTTTTCCAACCAGATTCCGAGTCCACCACGCGTGTTAAAAGTAATCCGGTAGCCGTCTTTCACTGCTGCCTCCAGATTTTCACCATGCTCATCCGCATACGAGAAAAATTCGTTATATCGGTATTCCTCTTCAGACACGGCGTCAAAAGCGGAAACATCTTTGGCTTGAATGGCTTTTAATATTTCTTCCTCAGGCATCCCCTTACCGCGGGCCTGCTCCAGTCGAATCGCTGTACTTTGGGATAATTTGATCTCTGCACTCATCCAACTCACACCTTCCTGCTAGTACTATGTAACAATTATGATTCAGTATACCCCTATTATAACCTTTTGGCAGTAAAAAACCTCCATCTCTACTTCCATTGAAATGAAGAGTGAGCTTCCGGTCTCAAGTTTACTTTCATTATTTTGAAATAGTAACTATCATATTTAAATAGAACAAAATAAAAATATTTACATAATATACAATTTAACCTAATATATAGTTGTCCGGACTTAGTTCAAATAATCACATTGTTAAGGGAGGATTTTTCATGAAATTTGGAAAAATTTTAAAAAGCACTACTTTCACTCTGATTTTCACTGGTTTGCTAGCATCAAGTGCTTTAGCCGCTGGTACCGGTGATAATCCAACACCAACGAAAGATATTCCAAGCTTAAAACAACATCAAGTGCTTCCAAAAAAATTAAAAGATTTACAAATTCACAAGGATAAAGCCGAGAGTAAATTCCGAATAATGGCAATAGGTGACTTAAAAACGGTAGGTGTTACCCCTTTCAAACAGGAAACAACATATTGGTGTGGACCAGCTACGTCTAAGCAAGTATTAAATTACCTAAATGGCAGTTCAGAATCACAATCATATTATGCGCAAAAATTAGGAACCACAAAAGATGGAACTGACTTTACAGTTGTTGATGACGTACTAAATAATCTTCAATCAAACTATACTTATTCATACTCTACGTCACTTCCAATTGAATCATGGAAGTATGCCATCATGTATTCATCGGATAACTACCATCCAGCTGTATTAGATTTAAAAATTACCGGAAATGAATTAGAAAATTATACGGGAACTGTAAGCGGTCATATAATAAATGTCTCAGGTTATGATTTTAGAACAAATGATGCAAAAGTAAGACTCACTGATCCTTACGATCAAGGAAATAGAGGGAAAACGCATGGTAATAAGTGGTACACGCTTGAAAAAGTGTGGCAAGCTAATCAAAACCACTTTAGACAAGCAATTATATGGTAAAATCAGGTTAAAGAAGGGAAGCATGCTTCCCTTCTTTACTACTCTACAGGAGGCTTCAACATGAAAGAGAAGTATAGATGCATTTATTTCTATCTCATCATTGTGCTTATATTACTACTTACAGCCTGTAATCAATCAACTCCAGCAAATCAAACTATAGATCAACATTCACTTGAAAAACCTTCTAGTACATTGGAAACTGCACCTGAAACTAATTTAACAGATTTATCTCAAAAGCCAACGTTATCCGAACTTCCACAAGCTAAACCCGATGTTAAATTTAAGCTTCCTTACACAATCGATTCAATTACAATTAAAAATGATATTCTAGAGCGTAACACCATCGTTTCCAGCTATAAAAATGATAACGGTATCGTCATTTTTAGTAGAGATTTTTCTACAACTGAAGTGATGGAGATGGAAATCATTCAGTTTGACACGAAAAACAATACCTATATCCCCCAATATCGTGCTGCGAAAGGCATGATTATCAATACCCTAGTGTCCGTTGGTGATGACTTATTTTGGGTGGAAAATCCATCCAAGTCAACGGATAATACTACTCCATGGAAAATTAAACGAATGAAACGAGATGATCTTGATGCAACCGCTACCGTTTTTACCGAAGGGATTAGCGAAGATCAGATAGCTGTTCCAGTATTAAGATCCAATCAAGATGAAATTAGCTGGATAGAGAAGAAGATTACCAATCACATCGTGAAGAACGAAGCTTACATTTATAATGTTAAGACTCGTATTAAGACCACGGTTGCCACACAATTTCTAAATGAACAATCAAAGAACAGAGAAGGGATATTCCTTGATTTACAAAGGCCTGTTAAAGAAGGATTATTGATACAACAAACGGTTTTTGAAAATAAAGATTCGAATAATGAAAAACGGTTTGACATTGTTATGTATCCTAAAGACCATTCCGAACCTGAGCTGATTGTTAAAGATCGTGAAGACATTTATGATTTCACAGTAAATGAGCAATGGATTGTATTGACAACAGAGAGTAATACTGAAATCCTAGATAGAAAAACAAAGAAATTGATCTATTCCATTGTTCACGACAGCTCGCTACTCGGTGGATACTCGCCTTTTTTATTTAAAAATCAGCTTATCTACAAGCAATCCCCCTATATTATGGTTGTAGATTTGACTACTGGTAATAAACAACGATTAACAACAAAAGAAGGAAGTTATACACCTATTACTAATTTCGGGGATATTCTTACCTTTACTCGTATGGATCTTGGAAAGGACAGAACTCAAGCAGAATTATTTTTTGTTAACTTGAATCCTTAGAACACCATTAATATTGATTTAATAATATTTCTATAGAAACCCTGTTATAACTTACCCTCACTGTAAATGGACTCCCCATGGTTAGACATTATCTAACCATGGGGAGTCCATTTCAATAATAATCTAAACGATTATCGTACAAAGATTTAAGTCTCTGTACTAAGTAAACAAGCGTCCAACTTCATAATTGAACCTATATTCCCGCAAGCACCTGATACCACACGCCGCGTTTGGAGTACAACGTACTGCGTACCTCGTCCCATCCACCCAGATAGTTGATATCAAATAGTCCTTCTGGCGTTGGGAATGTCGACTCCGTCTGTGCAAATACTTCCGGATCTACTGAACGAAAACCATGCTTGGCAAAAATACGTTGCGCTTCTGGTGTACGCAGATATGCGACAAAGGCTTCTGCCAGTTCGCGATTTCCATGTTTATCGGCATATTTATTCACCACAACTGCCGGGTTCTCAATCAGGATCGTATTTTTTGGAATGACGATGTCATAATCTACACCTTTGGCGATCCGGGCAAGCAATTCATTTTCATACGTGACGATGACATCACCCACACCATATTCGAATGCCGCCATCGAAGAACGCCCACTCTTGTCCAATGATTCAACGTTACGATGTACCTGTTCGAGAAAAGCCTTGGCTACGGCAGGATCTTTCTTACCCTCTTGCTCCTCCGACAGTTTCAATCCGGCACCATAAATGGCATTAATGTCCCATTGTGCGCCTCCGGATGTCTTTGGATTGGGGTACAGTACCTTCACTCCTGGCTTGGTTAAGTCCTGAAAATCACGAATACCGAGCGGGTTGCCCGCTCTTGTGCCCAGAACAACAATTGAACGGGTGATCATGCCCTCATTAGGGGTCTGTTTCCAATCAGAGCTAACCAGATCGGCTTTGACCAACTTCTCGATATCACTCTCCATCGCGAGCAAGGCTACATCAGCCTCGAATCCACCAACGATGGCTCTTGCCTGTGTGCCCGAAGCTTCATAGGATTCTTGAAAGTTAATCGTCTGTCCGGTTTTTGCCTTCCACTCCTCTTGGAACTTGGGTAGCAATTCGCCTACAGCATCTTTCGCTACACTATAAGCACCAATCACCAGCGTATTGGATGAATCGTTACCAGAGGGCTCGTTCTGTTCACTCGACTCCTCCTGCTTGCTGCATCCAGCGGTCATGCAGACGAGCAGAAGCATGAGGGCAACATATAAGAGTATGGCTTTCTTCTTCCTCGTCTGCATGGGCAGCCCCTTTCTTCCACTTGATCTAAATCATCACCGGCATCGGATCTTCCTTCAGTCGGTTCTCAACCACCCAACTGTTGGAGTCATTGAACAGGTATGCACGGTGTACAAGGACTCGAATTTGTTGACCGATCTCCAATGTCGTTTTCTCCAGGGAACGATATGTGATTAACTTATGACCCTGTACGTCCACCTCTACCATCCATTCACTACCGCGGAAATGAAGATGTTTGACTGTACCTTTTTCCGTTGCAGACAACATGGTGAATTCGTTTTTCAAGCCGATTTCAATATACTCCGGTCGAATCAGCGCTTTGGTATGTTCACCCTCGACGGCATGTTCGAATCCTTTCAACTGGGAGGCATCCTCCACAACCGTAGACTCCCCGATAAATGTAGCCACAAACGGTGTCTGAGGGTTTTTGTAGATATCCCAAGGTGTGCCCTTCTGTTCCAGACGACCCTGACTGATAATCATAATCTCGTCCGCCACTTCAATCGCTTCATCCTGATCATGCGTTACAAAAATCGAAGTGATTCCCACCCGCTCGATTAGCTCCCGCAACCATGAACGCAGTTCCTGACGGATCTTGGCATCAATAGCCGCGAACGGTTCGTCCAGCAATAACAGCTGTGGCTCCGGGGCGAGTGCTCTGGCAAAAGCAACACGTTGACGCTGCCCACCAGATAACTGATGTGGATAGCGCTGTTCGAAACCTTTTAACCCGGTCAATTCAACCAGTTCCATCACCCGATCACGGATCTGGGCTTTTGGCGTCTTCTTGACCTTGAGTCCAAAGGCGATATTCTCAAATACCGTCATATGTTTGAACAAGGCATAGTTCTGGAATACAAATCCGATGCCCCGCTCCTGTGGAGGCAGATGGTTCACAACTTTTCCGTGAAAGCGAATCTCTCCGGAACCCGGATTCTCCAGACCCGCAAGCATCCGCAGGATGGACGTCTTCCCGCCTCCGCTGGGTCCAAGCAGACCGATCAGATGACCTTTGGCAATATCGAATGAGACATCTTTTACCGCATGAAAATCACCGAAATGTTTGTTCAGATCACGGACTTCTACATGCATATCAATGCACTTCCTTTCGCTTCTTGGCCCATTCCATCATGAGCAGCAGCCCGACGGAGAAGGTGACCAGCACCAATGCCACACCATTTGCGGCAGCTACATTAAAATTCTCAACATCCTGGTACACCAGAGTTGTTGCGGTCTGCGTTTTGTTCATAATATTACCGGATACCACCAGCACTGCACCGAATTCCCCAAGCGAGCGCGCAACCGTCAAGACTAGACCATACACTACCGCCCAGCGGATTGAAGGCCAGGTCACACTCCAGAACGTTCTCCAGCCGTAGGCGCCAAGTGTAGATGCGGCCTCCTCTTGCTGAGAACCGAGTTCCTGCAGGACAGGCATAACCTCTCTGACCATCAGTGGAAAGGTAACAAATAACGTTGCGATCACCATACCCGGGAAGGCATAGACCACATTGAATCCAATCCCTTCAAAAAAAGCGCCCATAATGCTGTTAGGTCCCAACATCAACACAATCATCAAACCGCCAATGACAGGAGATACGGCATAAGGCAGGTCTACAATGCTGTTTAGCAGCCCTTTTATCCGTTCACTCAGCCATCCGGCACGAACCAGATAAAGAGCCATCATGATGCCAAACAATGTATTTAACAGGGTGACCACCAGAACTACCAGTCCGGTCATCATCAAGGCATGTAACGCCTCAGGGCGCATTAACCCTTTCAGGAATCCACCTGCCCCGTCTTCAAATGCACCAATAAAAATGCGTCCAAGCGGGATGATCAGCAGTACAATAAATACCGCAAACGTCAGTCCGATTAACAGTCGTCTCATCGTCTTCTCCCCCGCATCTGCACCAGATTGATCAGCCAGAGGATCAGGAAGGAGAGCGTCAGGAGCAACACGGATACCGCAGCGGCTCCCGTTGGATTATCACTTTCAATCTCCCCGTAGATAAATACGGAAGCAGTCAGTGTTCTTCCCGGAATGTTACCAGCCACCAGCACAACAGCCCCGAATTCAGCCAGTCCTCTCGAGAAAGCCAGCATCCCCCCACTGATCATGCCAGGTGCCATGGACGGCAGAATAACCTGCATGAACGTGCGAGCCTTGGATGCCCCCATCGTGTACGAGGCCTCTTCCTCCGAAGGATCAATTTCTTCCAGCAAAGGCTGCACTGCACGGATAACAAACGGAAACGTGACAAAGGTCATCGCGATAACAATGGCGGGCTGGTGAAATACAATCTCAAATCCCATGGATTCTGCCAGTTTCCCGATGGCACTGACCGGACCCAAAAGTAGCATAATCATCAAGCCGCCCACCGCTGTTGGCAGTGCAAACGGGAGATCAACCAGACTATTAAGAAACGATCGGCCCATAAAGCGATATCTTGTCAACACCCAGGCGATCATCGTGCCCAAAACCACATTAATCAGCGTGGCAATCACGGCCAGCCGAATGGTCAGCAGTACGGCTTTCCACGCGATGGGGTCCATAATGCTCTGAACAAAGTTGCTCCATCCTTCAGAGAAGGAATTGACGTACACACCGATGATTGGAAGTACAATAAGTACGATAAAATATAACAATACGGTACTGCGGAATCCCCAAGTCCATCCCTTATGACGAAGAACGGTATTCATTGCTGCGTTCCCTCCCAGCCTCCGGCTTTAGCTCCGGTCGGCAGTCTTCCTGGATTTAATACGACATTTTTCCTAAGTTGGATGATATTACTTTAATATTATTCCCATTAGTCTACTTGGTTTTGCTTTTCTGATACTTTACCAGTTTGCAGTGCTAATCGTCAATGCTTTTATTGAATATAATTGGGCCACATATGAGATCAATTAATAAAAATCGCACTGTACACTGCGCGGTCAGAACAACCTTCCGATCACTGTTATCCCCAGATTTCTTTGATCCCCTTTTTTAAGGGGAAATCCGGTGATAAAGGCGCAGCTTATGCTTCCGAAGCAGCTTTCCTACAGAAAGCTTTTAGCTTCCGCTTCTTCAGGTTATTTCTGACCTCTCCGTTAATGTGCGATTCACATATCCGTCTTCATATGTGGTTTGTTTGGTATGTAGTGGTTAAGGTACAATCGAGGGTAAGAAATGAGATCCTAAGGAGTGATTTAACATGTTATACAAGAAGAATATATCCACTTCCACACGAGATGAAATGAAGGATATCACATGGGACGTAAAGCAGGTTGTCCAGAGTAGCGGGGTGCAGAATGGGACGGTGCTCATCTACTGTCCACATACGACGGCAGGTATTGCCATCAACGAAAATGCAGACCCGGATGTGAAACACGATGTCTTGTTACGCCTTGACGAAGTGTACCCTTGGGAGCACCCCAAGTATCGACACGCCGAAGGCAATACAGCCTCTCACCTCAAATCGATCACAACAGGACCATCACAGACGGTAATTATTCACGAAGGCAGGCTGCTGCTCGGCCGCTGGCAAGGCATTTACTTTTGCGAATTCGATGGACCACGTGAGCGGGAGTACTTTCTCAAAATCATGGAAGGTTAGTTGGGTCCATAGACCTGCCACCAACTCGTTCATTTTTTGCAAACACAAACAGGCGGTCCACCCTCATTCCGGGTCGGAGCCGCCTGACTTGGTCTGCTACGCATATTAACTTTCGCGAGACAACGTTATAAAGAATTAAAGTTATGACAAATCACCGCCCTGAAGTGTAGGGGTGCAACAACAGCGCCATTATTGGGCGCCAGGCTGCTGACCCAGATTGCGGCACAGCACTTTGACATGAGACAGCGCAGACGATTCAATCTCCACAAACGTTAAACGGTCCTGAATGTAATAAGAAATGAATCCGTGCATAGCCAAAAATAGCGTACGCGGTACCCTTTGAATATCCTCTTCCGTACAGTTCTCTTCATTCATATACTGCCTTATAATCGATGCAAACAATTCGAAGCAACGCCCCTGTTCGGTACGACAATAAGACAACAGTTCTTCATCCCTGATCATAAACATAATTTCGTATTGGTATGGGTTCTCCAGACCAAAGCGAATAAACTCCATCATAATGTGCTCTACCTTGCTCACATCATCACGAACCGGCCTGACCATGGCTTGTAGCAGCAAATGCCCCAGATGATTAAAATCTTCAACCACGATGGCATAGAACAGCTCTGCCTTTTCCTTAAAGTGATAATACAGCGACCCATGACTATAGCCCAGATGCTGGCCGATGCTTCGCATCGAAATGGCGCGGTATCCTTTGGTAATAAAAAGGTGCCTCGCCGCCTCCAGTATCCGCTCCCTCGACAACTCCTGTTCGACTGCTCTTCTAGCCATATATTTTATTCCCCTTCAATAAAATAAAGCCGCTGTCCCTCCGTGATCCGGGATTGCCCTTGCGTCAAATCCGTGATCCAGGCTATAAAAGCCTCGGTTTCACTATCCGGCGGAAGACAAGTCAACGTAACCTTATCGGTGAATCCAGTTTCACCTGTACGGACTTCCCGGCTTCTTAACTCATTTTCCACTTTACCCAGCCACGTATAATCCAGTTCAACAAACACTTCACGATGTAGCACGTTGGTAATGGCTTCTCCGGCTTCAATAGCTGCTACAGCTCCATCCGTATAAGCACGAATTAACCCGCCAGCTCCAAGCATAATTCCCCCGAAGTATCGCGTAACCACAATTGCCACATTTTTCAATTTCTGATTTTTGATCACTTCAAGAATGGGTTTCCCTGCTGTTCCGCTGGGTTCACCGTCATCGGATTGCTTCTGGATCTCGTCCCGCTCCCCAATCATGTATGCAGAGCAGTTATGAGTTGCATTCCAATGTTTTTTCTTGATCTCATCGATGAAGGCAACAGCCTCTTCCTCTGTCGTGACCGGCATAATATGACCGATAAATCGCGACTTCTTGATTACAATTTCCAGATTGCCCGGTCCTCGAACCGTGCGATAACGTTCAATCATCCTAAATCCAACTTTCTGATCTTTTCCTGAGTCCATTTTACAAGAAAGCAGTTCACCGCGCGAACGCGGACGAACTGCCCTGGTTATCTACATCCGGGAACCCTGCCTCTTACACGAACAGTGATTCCCGGTTAGATTTATATTACCTTATTCAAATATATGAGCAGACCGATGAATTATTCGGAAAGTCTCGCTTCGAGCGCTGCTTTCTCTTCTTCAAAGCCTGGTTTGCCCAGCAATGCGAACATATTTTTCTTGTAAGCTTCCACGCCTGGTTGGTCAAATGGATTGACGCCCAGCAGGTAGCCACTGATACCGCATGCTTTTTCAAAGAAGTATACCAGATATCCGAAAGAATATGGAGTCATATCTGGAATGTTCACAATCAGGTTTGGTACTTGACCATCCGTATGTGCAAGCAGTGTTCCTTGGAACGCTTTTTTGTTAACAAAGTCCATAGTTTTTCCTTCAAGGAAGTTCAAACCATCCAGATCGTCCGGATCGGATTTGATTGAGATATGCTCAGCAACTTCAGTAACCTGGATAACAGTTTCGAAGATATTCCGGCTACCTTCCTGGATGAATTGACCCATGGAGTGCAAGTCTGTAGAGAAATCAACGGATGCAGGATAGATCCCTTTGTAGTCTTTACCTTCACTCTCTCCAAACAGTTGTTTCCACCACTCGGATACGAAGTGCAGAGATGGCTCATAGTTTACAAGGATCTCAGTGCCTTTGCCTTTGCGATACAATGCGTTACGAACAGCAGCATATTGATATGCTTCATTCTCAGCTACGTTCGGGTTGCTGTATTCTTTGGATGCGTCAGCCGCACCTTGCATCATTTCTTCGATGCTGATACCCGCTGCTGCGATTGGCAGCAAACCTACAGCTGTCAGAACGGAGTAACGTCCACCTACATCATCCGGGATAATGAAAGATTCGTATCCTTCTGCATTTGCCAGTTCTTTCAATGCACCACGTGCTTTGTCTGTTGTAGCATAGATGCGTTTCCGAGCTTCTTCTTTACCATATTTCTCTTCCAGTGCTGCACGGAAGATACGGAAAGCAATTGCCGGCTCTGTTGTTGTACCGGATTTGGAGATAACGTTGACGGAGAAATCTTTGCCTTCAACCAGATCCAGCAAATGAGTTACATATGTGGAACTGATATTGTTTCCTGCAAAATAGATTTCAGGCGTTTTGCGTTTGTCTTTTGGCAGATTGTTATAGAAAGAGTGAGTCAGCATTTCAATCGCTGCACGTGCACCCAGGTATGATCCACCGATACCGATAACGATCAGTACTTCGGAGTCGCTTTGGATTTTGGCAGCCGCTTTTTGAATGCGAGCGAACTCTTCTTTGTCATAAGCCGTTGGCAGGTCAATCCAGCCCAGATAATCGGAGCCTGTTCCTGTTCCGTTGTGAAGCTGCTCATGAGCCAGACGAATCGGTTCTGCGAAATAATCCACTTCGTGCTGATTTACAAATTGCAATGCCGTGCTATAGTCAAATGTCACTTTTTTTGCCATGATCTCAAAAACCTCCTGATTTCGATTATAGTGCGTGTTCAAACTTTGTAATCAAAAGCGGACTTTTTGAACAACCTCTTATATTATGTCCGTATTCCATTCTAAACAACTTGCCTTAAGGATACTTCAAATCCACGGGGCTGACAAGCTTGCAGCTCGAACTTTGTCGTTAGAATTCAAGAAGCAAAAAGGGTAAACCGAATCCGCGGGTTGCGGTTCTGCTTACCCTTCTTATGTTATTCCGCCGGGTACGAGCAGACGTAGTCAGTAACGCTGCGTATCTCCAGTTTAAATTTGGATTCGGCAGGCACGTGGAACGTAGCTTGACCTTGAATCTCTTGCCACTCTTCTTCACCGGGAAGCAATACTTTCAGATCTCCGGACAGAATCTCCATAATTTCACGGGAATCCGTACCGAACTCATAACTGCCTGGAAGCATGATGCCCAGAGTCACTTTGCTGCCATCCCCCAAAATAACCGTTCTGCTGGTTACCTGACCATCATAATAAATGTTGGCCTCTTTCACTACACTGACTTGATCGAATTGTGACATGCGTACCCGCTCCCCTGAAGTTAATGAAAACAAAAGGCAAAACAGATCAAGGCGATAACGAGTTACCGCCCATGCTCTGCGGAAATAACTTACTGCCATGGATCAGGACAGCATGACGCCCTCCCAACCATAGCAGCGCTTATGAAGCTAATTGCGTATTCAAAAAGTCAGGTTTTCAGTACCGAGAAGATGGGATGAAGCTAGAAATGGAGTAGCGGAGCGTAGGAGAAAACTACGTGAGCAACTACAATGTTTCCGAAGGAAACATACTCCGTAAGCATATTCTTATTCGGCTGAATCCCATCTTCGACGCTGATGATGCCGTGAGGCATCCTTCGTAATCAAAAGCAGACTTTTTGAACAACCTCTATTACAGCAATGCTTTTACGCGGCTAACCACGTTTTCCACTGTAAAGCCATATTCTTGGATAACACGGTCGCCAGGCGCGGAAGCACCAAATGTGCTGATTCCGAGAATGTCACCTTGATCGCCAACATATTTCTCCCAGCCCATTGGATAAGCCATTTCAATCGCAAGACGAGCTTTAACATCAGGAATAAGAACGGACTCTTTGTAAGCTTTGTCTTGTTTCTCGAACAGATCCCAGCTTGGCATGCTGATTACGCGAACTTGGATGCCTTGTTCTGCAAGTGCTGCTTGAGCTTTAACAGCCAATTGCACTTCAGAACCTGTAGCGATAATTTGTGCTACCGCTTTGCCATCTTTTGCATCAGAGACAACATAAGCACCACGTTTCACGTTCTCACGTGAACCTTCAACCGTACCTTCCAGGATCGGCAGGTTTTGACGAGTGAGTACGAGTGCAACCGGGTTGCTCTTGTTCTCAAGCGCGTAAGCCCAAGCAGCCGAAGTTTCATTACCATCAGCCGGACGAATAACCGTCAGGTTAGGAATGATACGCAGGGATGCCAGTTGCTCGATCGGTTCGTGCGTAGGACCATCTTCACCAACAGCGATACTGTCATGAGTCAGAACATACGTTACAGGCAATCCCATCAGGGCAGCCAGACGAACAGCCGGACGCAGGTAATCGGTAAATACGAAGAACGTACCTCCGAATACTTTCACACCGCTGTGCAGTGCCATACCGTTCATTGCTCCAGCCATACCGAATTCACGGATACCGAAGTAGATGTTACGGCCGGAGTAATCTTCAGGTGTGAAGTTCTCCAGGTTGTTCAAGTGAGTCATTGTGGAGCTTTCCAAGTCAGCAGATCCACCTGTCAGTTGTGGCACGTTGTGCGCCAGACCGTTCAGAGCGTTACCGGATGCTACACGAGTGGAAAGAGCTTTGTCTGTTGCTGCATATTTAGGAAGATCACGGTCCCAACCTTCTGGAAGGTCGCCGTTAATCGCTGTTTCGAATTGAGCTGCCAGCTCAGGGAATGCTTTTTTATACTCGGCAAATTTCTCATCCCAAGCTTTGTTAGCAGAGATACCACGATCTTTCACTTGTGCAAAGTGATCGCGAACTTCAGCTGGTACGTGGAAGTTTTCTTCGTAAACCCATTTGTAATACTCTTTAGTCAATTTGGCTTCGTCTGCACCCAGTGGAGATCCGTGAGTACCGCCGTGGCCGCCTTTACCTTGTTTGTTCGGGCTACCATAACCAATAACCGTTTTAACTTCGATCAGTGTAGGACGCAGTGTATCTGCTTGACCTTCCTGAATTGCTTTTTCGATTGCAGGCAGATCGTTACCATCTTCAACGCGCAGCACTTGCCAGCCATAAGCTTCAAAACGCTTCGCGATGCTTTCGGAAGAAGACAGATCCAATTTACCATCCAACGTGATGTCATTGGAGTCGAACAACATGATCAGTTTGCCCAAGTGCAAACGTCCAGCCAGGGAAGCTGATTCATGAGAAACGCCTTCCATCAAGTCACCATCACCACAGATTGCGTAAGTGTAGTGGTCAACTACGTTGAATTTGTCTTTATTGTATGTTGCGCCCAGTTGAGCTTCAGCCATCGCCATACCTACAGCCATTGCAATACCTTGACCCAGTGGGCCGGTTGTTGCATCAACACCTGCAGTATGTCCGAATTCCGGGTGACCCGGAGTTTTGCTTCCCCATTGACGGAACTGTTTCAGTTCTTCCATTGGAAGATCATATCCGCTCAGGTGCAGCAAGCTGTACAGCAACATGGAGCCATGTCCTGCAGACAGGACAAAACGGTCCCGGTTAACCCAAGTTGGGTGGTCCGGGTTATGAGTCATCGTTTTTGCAAAAAGTTGGTACCCCATTGGAGCGGAGCCCATAGGCATACCCGGATGTCCGGAATTTGCCTTCTCAATTGCATCAATCGCCAAAGTACGTACGGTAGTAATCGACAGGTTGTCGATTGTAGTGTTCTCGTCCTTTTGAATCGCTTCGTTCTTGTCAGTCATGGTTTGTCCTCCTCATGTCTTTAGATAAGTCGGGTGCGCAAGCGAATCCCTCTCATCATACAAGCAAACCGAATTTCACAATAAGTGAATCCGCTTGAGTGTTTCATTTTGACTTATTCACTTTTGTATTGTATCACTTGGCGTGAAGCTTTTCCATAACCTTCTTTTAGAAGTTCGTGAAAAATTGGTGGTTTGTGATGAATAATCCTTGGCCTATCAAGCAAAAATCGCACTGTACAAGGTACTAAATTCCAAAAACAGACTTAAGGCGCCTCGCAAATCCATCGCATGAAGTATAACCTTTAACCTGAAAACCATGCATTTTTTAGATATTCATCCTCAATTCACATATAATGTTCCTTAATATGGATTACAAAATTCGGGCTGTGGTTTACTTTTTTCAGATGTACATGCGTCAATCATAGGAGGTCTCGATCATGCCAGATCCTGCTGCTCACCCATCAACATCGGCAAAACACTCATTACCCTGGATATCCGGTATTTTAACGGGAATTCTCTCGGGAGTTGTCCTGGGATTTTTCCTCAAAATGATTCAGGCCATCACAGGTGAACAAGTATATACTCTGCTGCTGAATATTGATTTTGTGCCTGGTCTTCCGCCAACCTTACCCGAATTCATTGAATTTGCTTTGCATCTCATCGTGTCCGTTGTCATCGGTATCTTCTATCTGTGGTGGGTAAGGCATTCAGGCCGCCCTATGAGCAAAGGAATTTTACTTGGTGCAGTCTCGTCCTTGCTCTATATCCCACTCTCTCAATTGTCATCACGTGTGCCAGACCTGTACGATGTGTCTGCCATCCTCTACTGGATTGTAGGACATCTGCTGTTTGGTATTATGCTTGGCTTGTGCGGAAAGTATATCAACACAACAAAAAAAGCGACTCCCGTTTCGTAAACGAATTGGGGTCGCTTTATTGTTAGTCTATTACGTGGTTCCGAATCAACCTTGCACAGTATTAAAGCGTGAGCTTAAAATACAACGGTTTTATTTTCGTGAACAAGAACACGGTCTTCGACATGCCATTTCACGGCACGTGCGAGCACAACACGCTCAATGGTACGTCCAATACGCTTCAGCTCGGTTACATCGTCCCCGTGGCTTACACGCTGCACATCCTGTTCAATAATCGGGCCGCCATCCAGTTCTTCCGTAACATAGTGCGCTGTCGCACCGATAATTTTGACACCGCGGTTGTACGCCTGCGCATACGGTTTACCACCTACGAAGGCTGGCAGGAACGAATGGTGAATATTAATGATTCGATTGCGGTAATGCTCAATGAACATCGGAGAGATAATCTGCATGTAACGAGCCAGAATGATCACATCCACATCGTTGCCGATGACGTCCAGTTGGCGCTGTTCCGCTTCTTTTTTCGTATCTGCTGTAACTGGGATATGATGATATGGAATGCCAAATGATTCTACATAGTCCTTCATGTCCAGATGGTTGCTGACCACAAGCGCAATATCTGCATCCAGGTCGCCTGCCTGCCATTGCCACAACAATTCAACCAGACAGTGATCTTCTTTGGACACAAAGATAGCCAGTTTCTTCTTGCGGCTGACCGCAGATAGCGTCCATTCCATCTGGAAACGGCTTGCTACTTCTGCAAAATCAGCTTCCAGTTTCGGCAAATTGACCAACAATTGCGGAAGATCAAACTCAATCCGCATAAAGAACATGCCGCCAGCAGGGTCCATTGTATACTGGTCCGACTGAACAATGTTTGCACCATGCTGGTGCAGGAAATGAGATACGGCAGCTACAATTCCTGGACCATCCGGACAGGAAATAAGCATGCGCGCACGATCGGCGCGGTTTTTAGAATCAGGGCGTACTTGTTTAGCGTGGATCTCCATCGGGTTATTCTTCCTCCTTCAATTAAGCCATGACCTGCGGGATTAACCCGCAAGCCATGCAATCAAGCGATGATTCAGTTGTTCTTCATTCAAATGCGGGAATAGTGCAGCTTCAGTCACCATGTCATAGAGGCGTTCCAGCGGTTCGCGCGGATCTGCCTTTTTGGCTTTGGCATCATTTTTGAGCAACGTCCACACATCCAGAATATACGAACGAGACTCAATCTCTTTACCTTTGAAAAAGTGTTGCAACTGTTCTACTTCTGTCAGGAAATCCTGGCCGAATCGACCGGCAACATCCCCACGAAGCAGCGCAATCTCCACCTCATACATTGGACGCTGTGTCTTGGCCTCTTTACCAATCCAAGGTGTCTCCAGAATAAATGGACGTCCTTGAAGCTTCTCATGGTTGACGATGCGGTTAATCGCTTCAAACCCGATCCAGCCAGAGCCAATTGGTGTATGACGGTCCTTGTGCGCACCCACAGCATTCTTACTATCATTAATATGCATTACGGCAATGCGGTCAAGTCCTACCGTACGATCGAATTGTTCCAGTACACCGTCAAAATCATTAACGATATCATATCCGGCATCATGAATGTGACATGTATCCATACACACAGTCAGGCGCTCGTTATATGTTACTTTCTCGATAATCTGAGCGATCTCTTCGAAACTGCGACCCATCTCCGTACCTTTGCCAGCCATGGTCTCCATAGCGATGTTCACATCTGTGTCTTTCACACCCTCCAGCACTTCATTCAATCCTTCTGCGATCCGTCCGATCCCATAGTGGGCATCTTTGTCTGTAAATGCGCCGGGATGTAATACGATGTTTTTCACACCAATAGCATGTGTCCGACGAATCTCTTCCTGAAGGAAATCTACAGCCAGTCTAAACGTATTATCTTTGTATGAGCCAAGATTAACAATGTACGGTGCATGGACAACGATATCTTCCATTCCACCCTCTTGCATGGCAACCTTGCCTTCTTCAATATACATGGACTCAATTGGCTTGCGACGTGTATTCTGTGGTGCACCCGTATATATCATAAACGAACTGGAACCGTACGAGGACGCTTCCTTCGTTGCACTCAATAATCCCTTGTCCGAAAAGGACACGTGGGAGCCGATTTTCAGCATTATTGATCCCCCTTATTCTGAATTATCCCTTATTCTAACGCGATTATCGAAATAAATCTAGAAATGCGCTATAATTCGGGATAGAGGCTATTTTTTACAGCTAATATGTGGAACATGGGTAGGCGGAATCCGTCTTTCCGTGAAAATCAATGAACCGAGGTGACTCCGCAATGATTTTCGACTCCTACGCGATAATACTAAACAGCTATTCCCCCAGCAATTGGTTTATGAATACGATCGCATTCTGGACTTTTTTATTGCTAGGCAGCATGTGTATCGGTGGATTTTTCATGATGCGCAAGTTTTTGAAAGTGCTACCAAAAGCAGACGGAAAGTCCAAACTGGATTGGCAGAATTATTGGGTTGAAGCCAGCCGTCACTTATGGACAGATGAAGCCAAAGCTTTTTTGGATCAACTAGTGGAGCCTGTGCCCGGGCCATTTCGTGACATCGCCAAACATTCCATTGCTGCAGAGATCGGTAAGATTGCAGTCGAAGACAATGCCACGGAAGTATCGAGAGATCATTGCATCAAAGGATACATTATTGCCACACCGAAGCGGGATAATAAGTTTTTGGTGAAATTTCTGGAGAAAAACAAAATCGATTATTCCCCTTATCAACATTTGATTAAATAAAATAAAAGATGAGTTAAGTCGCATATAGATTTGGTTAATTAGATACAGATATGCTCCGTCAGGTAAGTTGTTCCCAACAGGCATTGCTTACCGTACGGGGCTGTTTGTCGATCCAACGGTATGTATCAGCGCAGTGAAACTACAGAGAGGATGTTTGATATGAAAATTGCCATTTGTGGAGGTACCGGATTTGTAGGAGGAGCACTTGTAGATTACTGGTTGCAAGCCGGGCACCATGTGAAAGTTATTACACGAAAACTGCCTGACTTGCATAATCCAAGTAAAAATCTTACATATATATCATGGGAACAAGTCGAAGAACAACCTCACTTGTTGGAAGGTATGGACGCTCTCGTTAACCTTGCCGGAGAAACGCTGAATCAACGATGGACAACCAAGGCGAAGCTGGAGATTGTTGAATCCAGAGTCACGACCGTAGCGCGGGTAGCCCGATTGGTGGAATCCCTGGAACAAAAGCCGGAAGTCGTCGTTCAGGCTTCTGCCATGGCCATCTATGGAACCTCTCCTAATGAAACCTTTGACGAGAGCAGTCCGCAAAAATCAATGAATTTCCCGTCCCGGGTCTCGGAACAATGGGAAGTTGCTGCAGATGCAATCAAAAATGTAAGACTCGTTAAAATCCGGGTAAGTCTGGTTCTTGGACATAAAAGAGGTGCTTTTCCATTGATGAAACTTCCTTATATGCTGGGTGTTGGTGGCAAGATCGGCAGTGGCAAGCAATGGACTAGCTGGATTCACATTATGGATATCGTAAGACTCATTGATTTTAGCATTCAAAATAAACAAGTGTCAGGTCCGGTCAATGCTTCCTCACCGAACCCTGTTACCAATGATGAATTCGGTCGTACGGTCGGTAAAGTGTATCATCGCCCTCACTGGTTCCCCGTACCCAGCTTCCTGATTAAAACTTTGGTCGGAGAACTATCCGTTGTCGTGCTTCAGGGGCAGAGAGTCATTCCGCAAAAAGCTCTCGACCACGGATTCCAGTTCACCTTCCCAACCTTAACCCAGGCACTGGAAGATCTGAAACACCGCGGCTTATCTGACTGATTAAACTATGCCTTATCCAACCGACCGAAAAGTGTAAACAGATTCCGCAAGTGTAAATGTGTCTCCATCCGCCAATGGATACTCCTTATACGGAGCAAGAATATTGCCCTGAAGAATGGTTCCATTGACGGAACCCAGGTCCTTAATCACATAGCCCGATTTGTTCCGGCTCAATTCCACATGAGCACGGGACACCCCGGTCGCTGTGTCCACCCACTGAACCATGTCTGCTGATCTTCCGATGACAAAAGATGCTCCTTGCACATCCATCCGTTCATGTTGGTCACTGCTTCCCGATCTTCGTTCAAGATAATAAGACGCCATCACCGGGCCTGCCCCTGTAACATTACTTCCACTCAGATTCTGCAAATTCACGGTTGCCTCTGCAACTGCATCCTGTCGAATTAGCTCTGAAGTTGAAGCTACCGTTTCCACATGGCGTTGAACGAACGGTGGTTCGGAGTGTTCAGATGCCATATGCAAATTTTGAAAACGGGAATGCTCGCTACCACCTTCTGAGGCGGATGCAACCGTTTGGTTTATGCGTTCCTCTTTCCTATCAGCTGTATTCCAGCGCCAACTTTCCTGAAATTGTTCCTCTTCATCTTCCATTTGCTTACCTTTGTTCTTACCTAAATTGAATGAAAAAGACCGCTTATTCTCTGCGTTATTCTGAGGGCTTCCCTTACGCTTCCACGTCCATCCTGCTACACCAAACAAGCCAAGGCTGAGTACCATGCACAGGATCATCTGCGTCTGTCCCGGTTGCTCCATGTAAATAAATCTCCATACCAATGCCATGGCAACCATACAGCCCAATATGATATAAGTTACTTTGGAAGATCCGGGCTTTTCCTCCACTTCCATATCAACACGCTCTAGCGAATCATACAAGTTACTTCCTTTATTATCCATACCGTTTGAACTCTCTAATGGAACTTGCTCAGGTGAGCGCCTGCCTGGAAAGGTTCGAGATCTCACCGGAATGTCTTCAACCTCGAATTCACTTGTTTTCTGCGGCTGACGGAAATTTAGTTGCGGCCCCACAGGAGCATTTTGAACGGGAGCACCAAGTTGATATGGCAGAGAAGTACCAGTGGCTAGCCTGCTATCTCGCTCAGAAATCGACGAATGAAGATCACCTCTTGAATCAATGGTTGTTTCCAAAGTTCTGGACGAGAGAAATGCTGCGCCTCCTCCATTCTCTTGCTCGTCAGCGTATAACTCCAGCAGAAGCTCGCGCAACTGTCTGATATCCCAGCGTTCGTTGTCACATAACTGCAGAACACGCTGAATGCCTTCTCCCTGCAGTTCCTGTACATGTGCCATCAGTCTGATCACTAGCTCACGGAATTGCTGAGGCGTTGGATCAACTTCAACTGTATCCATGATTGGAACATATACTATCCCAAGCTCACCCTGTTCGAATGAACCGTTAATGAACAAAGACTCTTCCTGGATCAATAATTTACGAGGCTCCAACATATACTGTCGGCATTCCGTGAAGGCATCGGCTAGTTGGAACAACAAACCATACAGAACACGCAATTTAATTTTGCTTGACTTTAACATCTGAGATAACATCTTGTACCCTGATATCTCGTACTGCAAAGTTACATTTCGATCGACTTCCCGAATATGAACAGGAAGAAGTCGCGGAATCTGATTGGAGGACAACATCCCCATCTGTACACGGCTCAATTCCTCCATTCGTAACCCGTCTGCTTTCTCCAAAACCATGAAAGCCCCACCATTACGAATAAAATCTCTCGTTAGTCCATACATGCCAATCCTCTCTTTCCATTGTTATATAGGATCAACTAAAGAAAGTTACACTGGGTACTTCGATGACGGAACAACCTTCCGATCGCTGTTATCCCCAGATTTCTTGATTCCCTTTGTAAAGGGGAAAATCCGGGGATAAAGGCGAGCGCTCCGCTTCTTCAGGTTTTTTCCGTCCTCTCCGTTCTCGTGTAAAAAGTTTAGTTGATATAAGTTGAGTTACAATACACCACACTCTTCCACTCCAATCGCAGTGCTATCTTCGATCACTGTTATCCTAACGTTTTCCAGATTCCTGATATCAAGGGAAAAGTCCTGAGACAAGGACCGTGATAAACCCGGGCAATACGGCCAGCATAAACGGAAACTTTAATGTCTTCTCTTTGTTTACCAGCTTGAGCGAACCGAGCATAAAAAAACCTGCAAGACTACCTGCCATGCCTCGAATTCTCTTCGCTGAATCTTTACGGAATAGAAGTATCACTAGACCAATTGCGCCCGCGTACAAAACTGAGTAAATAATGACATGAATGCCAAAAGCAAGTCCCGTCCATGCGCCAATCCCACCAAACAATTTCACATCTCCTGCCCCTACGGCTCCAATCGCATACATCAGAAACAAAATGCCAAAACCTGCTGCAAATCCAGCGGCTGAAAACAAGAAACCATCCCAACCTCCCCATATGATATGGGCCAATACGCCAGCAACAGTCACGGGTAAAGTCAATCGATTTGGAATTTTCATTGAACGAATATCTGTAATAAAAGCTGCAATGATGTATATGCCACAGGCAATGTAAAACCACTCCACCTCCATCATCTCCTCACTTATTTTCTGGAGGCCACGGTAAACGTAGTCTCCGTCTTGGCACCGTCCCCTGTCTCGACAACAAAACTCCATGTTCCTTCTGTTGTCCGAGTACCAACAAACCAATTCCATTCAATAATTCCATTCTCATCTGCGGTGGCCCAGCCGATGTGCTTCGCAGAACTTTCACCTGACTTGTAAAATATCGTTAAGTTGGCTGTCGCTCCTGCTTCTACCTTCACCTTGATCGTTGCATTGTTGCCTATGTATGCCGGGTCAGGCTTCGACAGTACCGTTGCTGAACCCGCAGTATCCCCGTCTCCTGCACTGCCATCTGATCCTTCTCCGGTATCTCCAATCCATACCCGTTCTGCCGCAGCAGCCTGAATCCGAAGTGGTTTACTGAGAAAGGGGACTTTTATAGGCAATTCATAACTCAGTTCAAGTCGGAAGTATGGATTTGTTTTGTTTTTGAGATCTGGTATCGAAATACCATTCACATGAACACGTTCCATATTAAGCAACGTTGGCTCGATAAAAGGTTGAAGCAGCGGTTTTACCGTGGGATCAAGTACGGTTTCCAAGACGGATGTTTTGATCTCCTGTAGTGGCTGTTCACCACTGGCCGCCGCTGAACGTACCCAATCACTTAAAGGCTCGGGTAGAGAAGAAGCATAACCTTCTGCCCATTCCGTCAGTGATAACTCTGGTATCTTCCAGCCCCCTCCTGAACCTTCTCCGCCGGCAGAATCAGAAGGTGTGAATGCAAGCGAAACGGGATATATTTTCGTTGACAATTGCTTCACCGCTTCACCCGCCGTGCTCTGTAACGCTGTGGAGATTAGAGTCATTTGCACTATGAAGATGAGAAACATGATAAAGAATAGAAAGACAGGTAAGACCAGTGAAGCTTCCAGAACCATGCTACCCTGTTCCTTTTTTGGAGAACATATCTGCTTTTTGAGAGACTTCAAACGCTGCAATCTGATTATTCGTGTTAAACGAATCTGCTTTTGTGCGCTTTCTTTTTCATAATGTTGCTGCTTATCCATAATCCCTCCACCGAAACGATCCTAATTATTCAATAGGAATAATCCGCCTTCCGCTCAATGAAAAATCGCCCATCTTCAACCTGATCCTCACTACCCATAACTGCACCTATGCTTCTAACCACCCCTGGTAAAAACCAAAGTTTGATGCTACTACGCATGTTACCCGAAGCATACGTCTGTTTCTCATCTGGATTCACACCAGTATTCAATCGAATTAGCGCCAGCATTCTGGACATTTTGCGTTCATTGTTACTATGCATCAATAGGAACAATCGGAGATGGTCCCTGTACGTCAGTTTGACTTTGATATACTTGGACAATTCCACACTGCCCTCTTTTGCTAGTTTCATCATATCCGCGATGGCGTTTGTAATCCCGTATAAGATTGCCGCCGATAATACCAGAAGTGGGTTCCCAAGCTTGCTGTGCTCAATTAACCCTTCTGCCGTCCGAATAGCCAGCCGCATCCCAAATATCTCCGCATATGCCGCAGCGATATTACCCGAAGGATTATGAAACCCGTAGACGATATACTCCAGTTCCTGATTCTCCAGTTTGAAAACATCACCAGCATCTCCATCACCTTCAGTCCAGGTAAATAACTGACCAAAATCCATGGAGTTGAAATAGGCTAAAGCATATTCATTCTGAAATAATTCGTCGCCAAGACTGTCCAGCAGACCGGACATCCCGCCAAACAAACTATCCATTCCCTTCATGGCATCGCCACCAGAGTCATAGGGATCACCAGCAATCTCTGTCTTTTGGGCTTCCTCACGACTAGCCTCGTTAAAAGCAATATTAGCGTTGTAATATTCCTCCAACTGTTTGAAAGCGTCCATGGAACCCGAACTTCCATTCTGAATCTGCGACAAAATTCGTTTGACTTCCTTCAATTTCCCTTTGGATTCTTTGTCATTTGCTTTGCGCTGGGCATCCGACCCACGACCACTCTCCAGCTGCTGCTTACTTTGGAGGATGAGATTGGCAGGACCGCTACGTACATAGGTGTCCATATATCGTTCCGTAACCTGACTTGCCTGTCTGACCGCCGGTTTAATCGGAACACCGCTCATGGCCGTGACACTGCGAAGCTGTGTATTCAATTCCATGTTGTCTCTTCTGACGTTAGAGAAGTCTGAATTCTGGGAAACAACCCGCGCCTTCAATTGATCAAATAGGCTATCTGCCCTCACAAGCTCCGAAGCAAGAGAACGTGTACTTTTAGCTTCAGTGCCTGATCCAGTAGATGCAGGACTCGTCCCAGGCAAATTCGAGTTGCCGACGTTGTCATAGCTCGCATTCTGCGAACGGTTCTCCCCCTCCGCGATCACACGTTTCATTTCCTCATTAATCTTGCGTGCTTCTTCGATTTTGGACTGCGCTTCCTCCAGCTTCGTTTGATGGGCCTGTAACGCGGGCTGTATGATCATGCTGATGCCTGTCACCACATTACCAACACCAGTCCGATAACGAGCCAGTTCCAATATGTATTGTTGCTCTCTGAACGGCAGCCCCTCATCCGCCTGTTTCTTGTTCAGATAATCTGCATAACGTGCAGCTGCCTCGGCAGCTGTCTCTGGTGTATCTTCCAGCATCTCTTCATAGATGGCCGGTGAAGGCGGGTCCATGATCAACTTCGGAAGATTCTTCAGTTTCTCCGCGGATTCCGTCTGATTAGCAATGGCTTCATCCAGTAATTCTTCACGTTTGTCATATAACTTCTGTAATTTTTTCAGCAAGTCTACCGTGTGTGCAGCTTCCTTCATCTCGTCTGATATCGGTTTGAACCGATTGATCACTTCAAGGGTAAAATCAACCGGAGCCCGATACTTCATATCCTCCTGAATCTGGCGATTAAATATATCGTATCTGCCCAGTTCACGCTCCATGCTCAGCGAAGTTGTATCCCACTGGATATCCAGAATGGGAAATCCATCTTTTACAGCTGAAGGCTTCACGCTATCATTCAACACTTTAGCCATAATTGCATCCCCACTGCTGTCCCCATACCCGAATAAACCATACTCCCGGAGTGATGTGTCATAGGCTGACATGACGGATCTCATCGCAGCATGAGTCATTCGTTCGGTCTGCACCTTGAATGCCGCTATACGAGCGTAATCAATAAATATTGCGACAAACATATAAACTCCGGCCAATATTAATATTAAAAAAAGGGTTACGGCTCCCAATTCACCGTCTTTTTTTCTAAACAGCTCCGCCCTCCTCCTTTTCTCACTTTTTGCTTTTGCCAAAATGCTGCACAACCTGTCCGGCTTCTGCCGCTGTACTGGTCGCCGCACCGCCTTTTCCTTTAAACTTGGCTGCGTAATACCGGATTAAATCTACCGTTCGAATGAATTCAACTGGTTCAACAACTGCGGACGATCCTTGAGTGAGAACACGGTTACCTGAATCGAACAAAAAAGAAGGAAGAGGCAGAGAGATTACCTGGTCCAGCTTGGTCGTTATCTTCCGCTGAATTAGAGAATTCTGATACTCAATCGTTCCTTTCATGGGTGAGGGCATATGTTGCACCGCTTGTGCTAATTTCTGTTCCGAGAGACTTCCGCCTTCACCAGCTGGTACAGAAACGCTAACCTGATTGTCCGCTCCCGCCCAGCCAAACAGTGCGCCAAGCATACGATCGTCCGTCAGTCTCCAGTACAGATTGTCATGCTCTCCAGCGACAAATTCACCCGTCATCGCCTGCTTGTGGCTGTTGTCCCAGCTATAGGCTGCACGTTCGGAAGCTGCATAGGCGTGTTGATTCAAAAATGTCTTTTGATACATGTACATGGTGAAAAAGAGCAACAACACAAGAATAAACAGCACGACAGGGAAGATCAGGGAGGCTTCAACGGTGAAGCTCCCTTCTTCCTTTTTCAGCCTGTTAACCCGGGAAAAAATCATTACTTTTTGTGTCCACCTTGTTAAGAAGACCCGTTACTATGCGTTCAATTTCCTTCCTGAATAACAGCGCAATAATGATAATAACCCCGATAATCAGAATCAGCTCCAACGTGCCGAGTCCGTCCTCTTCTTTCCAAAATGCGCTTACCTTGTTTTTTAACACTTCCATCATCCCAATTCCTCCTACATATTCATCATCATAAAAGCAGGTGCCCCGATCATGACCACAATCGTAAAAAAGATTAGTACCATCGGAAACACCAGTTTGGAAGAAGCCTGTTCTCCCTTCGACCGACTAACAGCCTTGCGTTTCTCCCACAACACATGTGACAGATCCCGCAGCGCCAATACAAAGTCACCTCCCCCACGCCGGAAATTCAGCAGTACCGTCGTCGTGAAAATCGTCACTTCCTGCACGCCACAGCGGCGGCTGAACTGTTCAAATGATTGTTGAAATGAGTAACCATTATTCCAATCTCCCACGGTCTTTCTGAGTTCGTTGTACAGCGGATGATCCCGTTCTCCCTGGCTTGTCACACAGTGAACGATGGCACGCTGAACGGTCTCCCCAGCGCCTACCAGCAGAACAATTCGATTCAATAGCTCGGGCAGCTCCATGAGGATGTCCTGATCTCTTCGTTGGACCTTGGTATTGAGGTCTTTATAGAGTGCAAAAGGTAACGCGATACCCAACGCAAGTCCACCTACCATGCCTCCAATGCCCATATCTCCAACGAGTGTTAACAGACAACCTATCAGCAACATGAGCCACGTATAGGTCAGCATTTCAGCACAATAGAGCATCGTTTTCTCCCCACTGTGCTGTATGCCATACATTTTCTGAATGGCATGTTGCATTCGAAACATGAGCACAGGCAATCTGCGTCCAATCTCGAACTTGTCCAATAGAAACAGGAAAGGACCATGCAATTTTTTCAGTCGTAATCCTTCCATATCCAGCTTGCGCAGATGCCGGTAGGTCTGCCCCCGGGTTCGATCCAGCACCAGCCATCCCGCTCCGAGCATCCCTGCGACTATAACGGGAAGCAGCATCGTTTCAGCTCCTTATACTTTGATATCCATAATTCGAGTAACCCACAGATAACAGCAGGCCAGTACTGCCAATGCACCACTAGAGATGAGGTACCCCATCCCGCTATATAACGGCTCCATAAAGTCCTTGGCGGTCAGATTGAGGAATATCAGAAAAATAAATGGAGCGGCAAACATCACCTTTGATTCGAACTTTTTCTGCGATACCGCGACCATAATATCCTGCTGAATGTCCAGCTTCTCACCAATCACCGCAGAGGTACGACGCACAACCTCAACCAGATCCCCGCCAGTTCGTTTGCACGTAATGAACACATCTGCAAAGTTCGTAATATCTTCAATCTGCGCCCGATCCGAAAAATCCTGTAGTGCCTCTTCAATTGGTTGTCCATACTCCATCCGTGTCCGCAATATCGTGAACTCACGAATCAGATCGGTATCCGCTTCCGGGTTCAACATCCGCAGATCCTCTACGGATTCCTTGAATCCATTTTCCACCGATTTTCCTGCGGCAAGTGCCGAAGATAATGCATATAATGCTTGCTTAAAATGTAAACTGAGTGTCATTCTTTTTCGTTCCAACAGCACTTTAGTCCAATGTTTTGGTACCCATATGCAACCCGCAGCCAGGATCGCTCCAGCCAACCAGTGATGGTAGAACAGAATTCCGATGCCAAAAAACAGCAGACCACTAATCAGCATACAGACCATTCGTTGTCTCCGGGAAAGCGTATATACGGTGTAATCCGTCAACATCTGTCTGGCTTCACCCAACAGTAATCACCTTCCAATAACTTCAATTCAGGTTGTTATCTGATGAATCTATTCCAACACTATATTGTTCTATGTATTCATCCAGCCATTCCCCGAGCCCAGCCATCTGAATTTTATCCACCTGATTCAACTTTCCAACCTGTACTAACCCGCCAATAATTTTGCCTTCACGCTCTTCTTGTTCCTGGAAACGAAACAGTGGATTCAGCATAACCTCACCGTCCTGCATGCCAATCACTTCACTGATCTCTGTCACCCGCCGTGAGCGGTCTCGTAGCCGGGACAGATGTACAAAAATATCGATTGCTGAACTAATCTGCTGCCTTACAACCGCAATAGGAAGATCCGCACCGCTAAGCACCATCGTTTCGAGTCTACTGATCATGTCCGAGATGGTATTCGCGTGCCCTGTAGACAAAGATCCATCATGGCCAGTGTTCATGGCCTGTAACATATCCAGCGCTTCTGCGCCCCTGACTTCCCCAATCACAATCCGGTTCGGACGCATCCGTAAGGAAGATTTGATCAGATCCCGAATAGATATCTGTCCCTTGCCTTCGGTGTTTGCATTCCGCGTTTCCAGCGATACCAGATTGGGTACCGTAACAATCTGTAACTCAGCCGAATCCTCAATGGTAATAATCCGCTCATCGGCAGGGATGAACTGTGATAATGCGTTCAGAAAGGTCGTTTTTCCCGATCCGGTCCCGCCTCCAATGAAGATGTTGTATTTGCTCCTTACCAACTGCTGCAATAATTCTGCCGCTTCTTCATGCAGGGCTCCCTTTTCAATCAGATCGGACATCTTCATCGGTTCACTGGGGAATTTACGAATCGTCATCGTGGGACCTTTCAAGGCAATAGGCGGCAACACGATATTGACCCGGGAACCATCCTTTAAACGGGCATCTACGATTGGAGAAGACTCATTCACAATCCGGTTTACCCCGGACACAATCATCTGGATAATATCCTCGAGCCGTTCCCTTGACTCAAATTCAAGGGTGATCTGGCTGACTTCACCTTCCTGCTCCACAAAAATCTCCTTGTGACTATTGATCATAATTTCCGTAATATCGGGATGATCCACAAGTGGTTGCAAAATATCCAATCCACGAAAGGAGTCAAATAATCGCTGTACCAGCGTATGACGCTCTCCTGAGGTCAGATCATCCAGCTTCGGGTCGGTGAGAACTTTGCGTTCTATCCCCTGCCACAGTTCATCATCTCCTGCGGAAGAGGTTAAATCGAGGCCAGCCCTGACTTCCCTGCGCATCATCTGAAACTGTTCTTCACGCTCCAGTATTCGATTGGATGAATCCGTCATAGTGCCCACCGATCCTGCTTCTGAATTCGTCCCGTCTGCTTCAATTCTTCTTCGCCATCTTGTACCAGCATGGCACATAATCTCTTCACTTCACGTTGGAAGATCGGAGAACTAAGCATGACTTCCTCCTGACTGAGTTGCTTCCAAGAAGGAATATAGGGCAACACTGCATCCAGATGCAGATCAGGGCGTGGGAGTACATTGACGACATTGTCCCGATATTTGTTAACCACAAAGCGTGAACGCTCGAGCATACTTTCATACAAATCTGGCTTCGTACGCTCAGCATGCTGTAACCATTGTCCCCAACGATGCATGGCAGATATATCATCCTCAACCAACCAGACAAATGCATCTGCTGCATCCAGCACCCCTTCACTGCGCCCATCCCAACCGGAATCCCCATCCAGAATCAGCACGTCATACTGTCCACAATCCGTTAAATAACGAAGCAGATTCGACGTATCCTCACGAGTCATTTGCAACAGTTCTTTCCGATTCGATAATGGCCAGAACACATCGGATTTCAACGCTTCATGCCGGACCACATATCCGTCTACGCCCTTCGATTGTACCTGTAACTGCTTGCCGGATTCCTTCCTGCCCACCTTCAGATCGTATAACAGGCGGGACAATCCCGTCTCCGCATCCGGGTGACGCTGCCCACTTCTAGTTAGTCCCTTTTCCAGAAACGGGAGCGTACTGTCCAGCGTCTCCAGATTCAGATAGAGAACAGCATAACCTGCAAGTCCCAATTGCTTCGCCATATGCAGGGCCACTGCCGTTTTGCCACTTCCACCCGAAGCGGATACTACACCGATGGAGAGAGTCTCTTGCCCTGGATGGTGAACCTTCTTACGGCGCGGCTGCCGGCAAGCATGCATCACAGCATCCAGCAAAGCAGGCAAGGGTTGATATTTCATCAGCCGCTTAGCCTCATCCACCTCCTCCATCCCTTCACTAAGCATTAGCCAAGGTACACCTGATACTTCTCCCCCGTTATTCAGCCAGTCATTCAGAAACTCCGGTTCCGCAATAACCAGATCCGGTAATTCTCTACCTTCTTGCTCTTTCATGTGATCCTTGAACGAATCCCCTTGGGAGAATGCTGTGAAACGCACATGAAGACCAGATGAATTTCCCTGTACATAATCAAGCCAAGCGCTAATGTAATCCCTATCCTTTGAAACCAGAACAACCTTCAGTACAATCAATTTTTCCTTCCCTCCCTGTCATAAAGCACAAAAAAGCACCGTCCAATAACCGCATGAATATGCAGTATATGGACGGTGCTTCCGTCACGTGCTATGAATGTATGGATAATATAGCATACAATTTCTGGGGGATCAAGGGTTTTA
Organism: Paenibacillus sp. FSL H8-0283; assembly: GCF_045040675.1. Classification (NCBI taxonomy): domain Bacteria; kingdom Bacillati; phylum Bacillota; class Bacilli; order Caryophanales; family Paenibacillaceae; genus Paenibacillus; species Paenibacillus sp. FSL H8-0283. The sequence goes on along the minus strand of NZ_CP150295.1, from coordinate 1,672,277 downwards.
TTCTAACCCTTTTTCCTTAAGAGTTGTACGGTGAATCGAACTCAATAATGTTACGGTCCGGATCAAGTACAAAAATCTGCGCGAATCCAGCTACACTGTCAGGTCTCGCTTCATACTCAATTCCCTGCTGCTCCAGCCAGGCTATAGTCTCTGAATAACTGGTGACCCAGATCGCAAAGTGACCGTCTGTAGTATCAATCCCAGCCTCACGTAACGTGTGACCCTCCGGGTGCTGAAGCAGATGAAGCTGCTGGCTGCCGATAGCGTACCATGTACCCGTGGAGCGGAAGGCTGGACGTTCAATCTCCTGCATGCCTAGTAACCCCGAGTAGAACTTCTTCGCGATTTCCAGATCACGTACAGCCAGACTAACATGGTGGATGTGTGCATATTCAATCATCTTTTATATCCCCCTCTCTACTTCAATATGACTATACTATAACACCTTGAACCCTGACCATAATCTCCGCTAAACAGAAAAACACCCCTGATTCTAATCCGGTAAACCTCTCGGCTCACACAGATCTAGTTCAGAGGTGCCTGTTTTACTTAGCGCTATCCAATGCTTCTTGTGGAATCTTGATCTCTTCCACTTGATCGTGGTTAGAAAATGTACTGTTCATCTTCATGTCCATCGTCATTTTCTGTCCATTCTGTTCCATCTCCATGACCATGTTTACATCCGTACCTGCAGGCAGATAGGTTTCCTTGTTAATCATATATTTCATCTTCATGCTTGTAATATTCATTTGTTCAAGCATCGCTTGGGTCTGGGCATTCGATCCGTTTTGCTCCATCACGGCTTTGGCCAGTTCCTTTACGTTATCACCGGATACGTCAGCGTTAATCACATAATTGTCGCCTTCTTCGGTCACTTCAGTATCTTCTTCAATCTTTTTGAATTGCTCCAATTCACCTTCGGGATTCATGCTTGCTTTCATCTGCTCCACCAATTCTTTGGTTTGAGCTTCAGGAATTTTAACCCATTGTTCTCCCACTTGTGAATAGATCATATCTGAAGTGATGTATTGCTTTACATTCTGCGCTTCCTGCCCAGACATTTCCATTTTCATCTCTTGGTAGATCATCATTGGATCTTTGATGATATCCATTTTGAGCGATGTTTTAACCTGTTGATCCTGTGACTGTTCACCAGCATCCAGTTTCAGATTCTGATCAATGTTTGCTTCAGTTGTGAAGCTTTTCATTTCTTTGGTTGCTGCATTCGTTTTGGTAATCAACTCATCCAGGGTAGGGATCTTTGTTTCCTGCTCCGCAGGTGTATTACCCTCATTAGATGTTTCATTGTTGGTCGCTGGCGGCGTTGCCGTGTTGTCTGTGTCGTTTCCGCATGCTGCCAAGCTTACTGCTAATAATGCCCCGATAATTAATGTAGTCCACTTCTTCAAGTTGTTTTCCTCCCAAAATAGATATGATCTGTAGTCATTACCCAATTATTTCCGCTATTAATCATCAAATTTGGATACAATGTGTCGCACGAGACTTTTTCACAGAAATCGATCTTTGATCTCCGGTGTAGGCAACATACACGCTTCATCCTTGCCAAACCAGCGATAACGGTTGCGAGCAACCCAGTTATAGACTGCATTACGAATAAATTTCGGTATGATGATGAACACATATAACAACGGATAAGGAAACTTTAGACCCTTAGCCAATCGCAGTGCGGCGGTTGAACGTGTATAGTATTTTCCATTTTCAATCAGAACAAAGGTGTCCATACTGTCTGTCGACAAATTTCCCTTCGCCAGCAGTTCCTTGGCTACATCCGATTGAAGCGATGCAAAATGATATTTTCCTTCCGGGTCACGCTTGATAATCCATTTGGTTAAGCCCTGGCAGAAGTGACAGACACCATCCACCAGTACGATCGGATGTCCCTGATGCACATCTGTTTGATTTGCTGTCATATTGGCTGCCTCCTATTGTTGCGGTTAGAGTAACTTACCCAATCTGGGCCATCTTGTTCACTAATTCTAAATTTATTTCTAGAGGTAGTTCAAAAAGAATGAACACCGCTCTTTTTGAACACGCATTAATGGGAAATAAAAGAAAAAGAGCGCAGGCATTGTGCCCACGCTCGTATCTGTCCTACAATTACTCCGTAACTGCCTTTTCCATCCATTGGTCATCGATCATCTGTTGATGCAGGTCACTTGCCCACTGGTCCATACATTTGCAAATGAAATCTTTGCGACATACTGGACAAGGGGTTTTCTGCAGACGGCTGATATTGGTCATCTTCCATTCCGGGGAACGGGTGTAGAATACACGGCATTTTGTACCGTCTACCAAATTCATTTTGAATTCATACAATCCGTCTTCCTTGTTACCATAAGCTAATTCTAAATCTGCAATACGCGGTCTATAAGACATGGATATCACCTGTTTAATTCAAATTTGGTTCATGCAATGACACTACTCAGTACTAAGTTATATTAAAGAAAATTCAGATCAATGTCAACTCGCGCATGTCTACCCGCCAAACAGAATATCCAGAATCGTCCCTACCTGTCCCTGTTTTTTCCCTTTCAAGACATCCGGATCAAATACTTCAACATACCCGCAGGAAGCACAAGCCACGAACAAGTAGTGATTATGCTGTATATCAAACATCTTACTCAGGCCTGCTCCTGACATGGAAACTTCCTTAATGTTACAATCCGTGCCCCTGCATTTTGTGCACACAAATCGCCGCTCGATCATCTCTTCAATACTCATCTTCGTTCCCCCTTTATGGAATGTGTAGCATGAAGTGAGAGTGCAATTATGTAAAATAGTACGCGATCTGGCATCTAATCTCCTGCATCATGTCCTTATATGATAATCAACACAAAACCCTGCCGATTGCCAGCAGGGCTTTGTAGTCGAACATCAGGTATCTGGGATACCCTGCTCTATATGTTCCCTTTACTTACCAGGAGTCAAATCTTAAACTACGTTTAATACAACATCAATGTTGCCGCGTGTTGCTTTGGAATATGGACAGAAATCATGCGCCTTGCGGGCCAGTTCCTCTGCTTGACTGTGATCTACACCAGGCATGCTAACGTCCAGACGAACAGACAGCTGGAAACCGTCATCCGCAGGGTCTTTACCAATGGATACGTTACTTGTAACGACCACATCCTCCAATTTCACACCTGCTTTGCGTGCTACATTGGCAAGGGCACTTTCATAACATGCTCCATATCCAGCGGCAAAAAGTTGCTCAGGGTTAGTACCTTCACCACCGGAGCCACCAAGCTCTTTTGGCATTTTCAGATCATGCTTAAGCACGCCATCCGAAGAAGTCACCGAACCTGTACGTCCACCTTTAACTGTCGCTACTGCTGTATATAAAGCTTCCATTCAGAATCTCTCCCTTATCCATATAGTTTTTTACTGCCTTCCTTTCAATTTAAACTTCTGGCTCATTTTGAAACGCAATTTTGTATCTTTATCAGCTTTTACAACTTTATTATTTTCATGCATTTCAATGCCATGGCTGTATTTTCCCTAAGGTTGGGTAATATACGAAGGGGCATATTCAAGCTACAACCGAAATTTTGTGCTGATACATAAAAGTTGCACTAGACAAAAATAATTGAAGGAGTACAATGTAACAATAAACATAAAAATTTAGATATATCATGAGCGGTTTGTACCGCATCAATATCTCCAAATCAATAATTCAAAGTCAGGTGATTATCGTATGAGTAAAAAAAATCCGTTCAACGCTCCTTCAAGAGAATCATTGTCTACTGCGGGCATGACCCCTTCCCTTGGAGAAGCACATAGTTCCATGAAAGTTCCGCAGAATGCTGCATGGTGGAAGAAATTCCTCGCCTTTGTAGGCCCAGGATACCTCGTTGCCGTAGGTTACATGGACCCGGGGAACTGGGCAACAGATATCGCAGGCGGCTCGCAGTTCGGGTATACCTTGTTATCCGTTATCCTGTTATCGAACCTGATGGCCGTTGTCCTTCAGTCGCTGGCTGGCAAGCTCGGTATCGTCACTGGACGGGATCTGGCTCAAGCCTGTCGTGAACGATTCAGCATGCCTGTTGTTATGATGTTATGGATTCTGTGTGAGCTTGCCATTGCAGCTACCGATCTGGCTGAAGTCATTGGTTCTGCCATCGCATTAAAACTGTTATTTAACATCCCCATGTTATACGGCGTTATCATCACCGCAGTTGATGTACTCCTGATTCTTGTTCTGCAAAACAAAGGCTTCCGCGCTTTGGAAACTCTCGTCATTGTGCTGATGGCAACCATCGCCCTCTGCTTCGGGATTGATCTGTTTCTGGCAAAACCGGATATGGGCGGTGTTCTCCATGGTTTTGTACCAAATGTTGAGATTCTGCAAAACCCGGCCATGCTCTATATTGCCATTGGTATTATCGGAGCAACCGTGATGCCGCATAATCTGTACCTGCATTCTTCCATTGTGCAAACCCGTCAGATCGAACAGACACCACAGGGCAAAAAAGAAGCCATTCGGTACTCGACCATGGATTCTACGATTGCGCTGACACTGGCCCTGTTCATCAATGCAGCCATCCTGATTGTATCTGCTGCTGTATTCCACAGTGCTGGTATGACGCAGGTTGCTGAGATCGCTGATGCCTATCATCTGCTGACACCTCTATTAGGTACTACGGTTGCAAGTATTCTGTTCGGTGTGGCGCTGTTAGCATCAGGTCAGAACTCTACCCTTACAGGTACACTCGCTGGACAGATCGTTATGGAAGGTTTCCTGAACATTCGAATTCCGGCTTGGCTGCGCAGACTGGTCACACGTCTGATCGCCATCATCCCGGCGGTAATTGTGACAGCCATTGCAGGAGAACATGGCACAGAAGAACTGCTCATTTTGAGCCAGGTCGTGCTGTCGCTTCAATTGCCCTTTGCTGTAATTCCCCTGGTGATGTTCACAAGTGATAAAAAAAGCATGGGTGCATTCGCCAACAAATTGTGGCTCAAAATCATCTCATGGGTCATTGCCGCGATTATCGTTGTGCTGAATGTATATCTGATCATTCAGACGATCCGGTTGTTCTAATCTCATTTTAATTGGCTAAATACTAAAAAGGCTGATCAACTCCGGTATGCTATACCTAAGTTGATCAGCCTTTATTGTTGCAATCCATTAAACAACCATCTGCATCTAATCCTGATTTGGCATCAGTAACGGCAAGAGTTGATCCAATGAATCAACGGTCCAATCCGCACGTTTGTCATCCGATAGCTCTGGCTGGAATCTTCCGTAACCCTGCATAATTCGAATCGTACGCATGCCCAGCTTCCGAGCAGGTATAATGTCGTTATCGATCCGATCGCCGATCATCACGGCTTCCTCCGGTTCACAGCCGGCCTGTTTCAAGGCTACAGCGTACAACTCAGGGTCTGGCTTGGACACTCCTTCTTCAGCTGAACATGCCAGAACATCAACATACTTCCGCAAGCCGTAACTCTCCAGTCTCTCTTCCGTTCCAGGACTCTGATTGGCAATAATGCCAATGCGATAATGCCGTGACAACTGCTGAAGAACAAAATCTGCTGAAGGAAAAGGACGTTCAAGATCTTTTTGAAACTTCAGCTTGTCCTGAATCTGTTTTTGATGCCCCTCGTCTTCAACAAATGTGCGAATTGCCACTCTCATAGGCCATTGCTCATATTTTCGGTAACAGCTCGCGAACAGTTCGCGTACCGCCTCAATTGTCACCGGATACCCCAAAGCACAAGCTTCACGGACAAACTGTCCGATAATATCATCAACCGGCTCCCATTCATCCACCAGCGTATCTCCAACATCAAAAAACAACCATTTCAATCCACCTACATCCGGCACGCCAATTCCTCCTTGTAAGCATAAAAAAGAAGACTCACCATCCTGCATGAGTCTCCTCAAACTTCCGTTTATCGATACATTCAATTATAACAGGCACCTTACACCTGAGCAATCACAAGCTATGGCATTAACCATTGAGGAGAAAGCCAACTTCCCCATTGAGCGAATATACAATCCGGTCTGCGCCCATGCCCCGATAGATGCCCTTAGGATGACTCTGCTCCGTAATGACGCACAGGGATTTCGATGTCCATGAACGGCAGATCTGTAAATAACGACAGGTCAGATTCAGGCTGTTCTCGAAAATAAACACGTTGCCTACGCTGCCCTGCGGCAAAAACCATTTTTGAGCTGCAGCCGTATTCATGCGAATGACATGTTCTACTCCGATTCTACGGAGTCTTCGCTCTTCCCCTGCACTGTTGGTTAGAACGGCAAACGGCATTTTTTTGTACATCAGCAATTTGATAAATTTACGTCCTGCTTCATTTGGAGCAGTCACTAAGATCATCTCAGTATCCATCATTCGTTCCTCCCTTGGCGTGAAAAGACAACAAAAAAGAAGCGTGGGGGACCAAGGCCTCCCGAACGCTTCTTAAATAACCCATGGCGAAAACACCATGAACCAGCGTACGGCTTGTTGCCTCTCCCTTTAACGCTTACGAGGTTAGCTGACGGATTCGGGCGCGAGAGTCGCCCTATTTCCGGCTGTCACCGGAAAATTCACCCCATGAATGCCCACTGTCCTGGACAGCGCATTCCGTTGGTTCCCCCGTTTCCCATTCATTAATGAATGGAAACTCAGCGATTAAAACATCGTTCGTATATCTTAAGGTAAGATCGAGCGATATTATCGTTTGTTTCGTTTTTCAAGTACAATTTAGTTTAAATTGAAATTACGTTATGAATCATACACCCGTGCCATGTCGGTGTAAAGTCCGCCCAGATCACCAAATCGGCAGATTTTTGCCAATTCCTATCCATAATAACGCTTACAACAAAGTTATACTCTATCTATCTCTTCAAGGCTATCTAATTCTCACTCTGGCGTAAATCACTTCGCAATTCATTCACGTATTCTGCACAACTTGCCTGTTTTGATTCTTTTAACACCATATTAGTTTTGCAATATTTAATTGCAACCAATATAATAGAAGATATAAGAGTAAATAAATGGAGGCGATTTAGATGACAGTCTACGATTACAAAGTGAATACCCTTCGCGGTCAAGAAGTTGAAATGTCCGACTACCGTGACAAAGTGCTCCTGATTGTGAATACGGCAAGCTCATGCGGCCTTACCCCTCAATTCAAAGGTCTGCAAGAATTGCAAGACAAGTTTCAAGATGCTCCATTTGAAGTGCTTGGTTTCCCAAGTAACCAGTTTGCACAGGAAAAAGGATCTTCCGACGATATTGCCGAGTTCTGTCAGATGAATTATGGCGTGAGTTTCCCCATGTTTGAGAAAATTGATGTGAACGGCTCAAGCGCTCACCCTCTTTTCCAACACCTTAGCACAGAGGCTCCTGGCCTGCTCGGCTCCAAAGCAATCAAATGGAATTTCACCAAATTCCTCGTGGATCAGAACGGACAGGTCATTAAACGTTATGCTCCCAAAACAACACCGGACAAGATTGAAGAAGATATCAAGAACTTACTTCAAAAATAATACACAGGCCACCCGTAGCCGGAAGGTAGAGCAGCATTGCCCCGGTAATGGGTGGCCTTTTTTCCTCAACTTTGATGTCATACTGTTCGAAAAAGACAAAAAAAAGAAGCTTCCCATTAATGGAAAGCTTCTTTTTAATCGTTCATATGATGCGGTCGAGAGGACTCGAACCTCCACGGGCATACGCCCACTACCCCCTCAAGATAGCGTGTCTGCCATTCCACCACGACCGCATGTCGTAAATAATCGGCAACAGAATTGATTATACCGGGTTCAGAACTAAAAGTAAAGTATTTTTTAATACTTCTTTTTCAGCTAGGCATTTTCATCAAAAATCGCATAATCTCGTCATCTTTACCCATGAACTGCATATGATTAGATTTGATCCCCTCTTTTTCGGTAAGAGCCGATCTTTTTGATTCATTTATATATAGTCCTCCATGAACTTCACCACATAAATAACACAATAAGTTATATAAAATAACACAAATATTAAATTCCAGATTTAATCCATTAATTTTCACGGATACTATTGACAAAAAGCGGACATTTATGGGATGATAACTATCATATAATTCGGATTTTTAAACATAAAGCAAACAAAAAGGAATATAAATGTCACTTTAAGTGACATTTAACGAACACAGGAGGCGAATGATTGTGAACCGTGGGAATAAGCTGCTCGATTATGTCAAACTGCTTGATTCCTCTATTCAGGTTGGAGGGTTCACCCATTCCTTCGGCATGGATATCCATATCAGGGAGGGTACCATTCGTAATGCTGAAGATCTCGAATCATTCATGCGTTGTCAGTTGCATCCGAGCATCGTTCGTCTTGAAGGTATGGCCATCAAAGGTATCTATACTGCAGCAGATCACAAGGATACATGGCGGATAGCTCTTATCGACAAGCTTGTCCATGTTCAGCGAACCCCTGGAGATCTCAGAGAACAAGCTGCCGCCATGGGTAAACGATTGATCAGACTTGCACGAGCTCTGCACCCCTGGATTGAATTCAGCCAGCTCGAACAGATCTTTGCCAAATACGATTCGGTTGGCTGCCTCTCTACTGTTCATGCCTGGATTAACCACCACCTCGACATCCCGGTCGAAGAGGCGGTCCTTGGTTACCTGCATTCAGCCATGAATGCCTGCATAACCGAAGCCTCCAAAGTCATTCCCCTGAACAACGATACAACCAAGGATCTGATGGTCCGCCTGGCCACAGATCTGGAGAATGAATGGAAGACCGTCAGCGCCTCGGCTGCGGATGGACTGGCACAGCCAACCTCGATGTCCATGAAATCGTTTTTCCCCAGTTTCCATATGCTCGGAGCTGGACTTCATGCCTACAGGGCCTAATCCTCTTCCTCCTCATGCCTGCTCCCCTTCATTCAAAAAAACTAAAAAACACGCGGCAACCTCCTTGCCGACGTGTTTTTTGTCATTTTATTTGTTTTATTTACGTATTTACGCCATTTATAATCACAAAATACACTTTTTTCCGTCTTTTTTAATTGTTAGATGACGAATTTACGTATATAATAAAACATACAGCTCGCATTTCTATATATTCTACATGAAGAAAGAGCGGCTGAATACTACATTCTAACCAGGGGTGAACCCTTTTGAACAAGAAAAAACCAGTTACTCCGTTCGGATGGGCCATCAAACGACGGCTAACCGAACTTCAAGTGGACCAGAAGACCTTTTGTGAACAGCATGGCATCCCACCCTATCGTTTATCCAATCTCATTCACGGCACACGCAAAGCAACCCGATTCAGGCACCTGGTCGCTGATATTTTGGATATTCCAGATGAACTGAGATAAGATTTCTGCCAAAGGAGGGTCTCATCCATGAGACATGTTACATCCGATCTGGAGAGGCTATCGTTCCAGTCCATACGTCACCAGCTCATCATCGTTGATGACAATTGGATTATCCAAAGTTGTAACCGTGCCTGGCAACAGGGACTTGGTCAATGCTCACCAAACCCGGATATACACAGTAGTCATAGACATTACCTGCATCTGACGGAAGCCTGGGCAAAACGAGGCAAGAACGCTAACATGGCACTTGTCGCACAGAATTTGAAAGAACGCGGAATACCCTTTAATCGAAATCATACATATGACATCTGCGTGTATACTGTATACAACGAAAAGAGGTGGTTTCGTGTAGAACTCACCCCTCTATCTTATGCAAATTCAATTCTGGATACCGATCTCGCTTTAATTGCACACATGGATATTACCGAACAAAGAAAGACAGAACACCAATTGAAAAAGGCATTGTCTGAAGTGCGCACATTGCGCGGACTGCTGCCTATTTGCGCCGTCTGCAAACAAATCAAGGACGAAGAGGAACACTGGAACTCCGTTGAGAGTTATCTGGAGAAGCATACCCACGCCGAATTCACCCATGACATCTGTCCGGAATGCATCCGGCGGTTATATCCGAAATACTCGAATATCCTGGACAAGCGTTCCTGAAACCTTTCTCCACTCGCCGACTAACTACAACTATACGGAGAGATGATGTTCAAACTGCGACATATCCAGCTCTTGCGGTGTCCCATGCAGGGTTATGGTTCCTTTGTCCATGATATAGATGTAATCTGCGGCACTTCGTACAAAATCGATACTCTGCTCTACCAGTAGAACCGAGAGGTTCCCCTTTGCCTTGAGGTGCAAAATTACCTGCCGAATGTCCTCCACGATAGAAGGCTGGATTCCTTCTGTCGGCTCATCCAGTAGCAACAACCCAGGACGCGAAGCCAATGCCCGGGCGAATGCCAACTGCTGCTGCTGTCCACCACTCAGATCCCCGCCCTGCCGTCCATACATCGTAGCAAGCACTGGGAACATCGCCAGTACATCCTCCGGGAACGTTTTTACTCCCGGTGCACTTGTCTCCAGACCGAGCAATAAGTTTTCTTTCACCGTAAGCTGCGGGAAAATCTCCCGCCCCTGCGGTACATAACCAATCCCTGCCCGTGCCCGCTTGGCTGAGTCCAAGGTGGATAACTCCTGATTTTGCCACTGAATACTGCCCTTGCGTGATTTGAGCAGCCCCATTAATGTTTTCATCAACGTTGTTTTCCCCACACCGTTACGACCCATCAGACACACCACCTGTCCAGGCTGTACATCCAGGTTCACACCACGAAGCACATTGCTTTCCCCGTAGCCAGATTCAATTCGTTGCAGCGACAGCATGGTCATCCCTCCTTTTGCCCAAATACACTTCCGCCACTTTCGGGTCTGCCTGTACCTCCGCCATCGTACCTTCCTTCAGCAGTTTCCCTTCATGCATCACCGTTACCTTGGCTGCGAACTCTCGCACAAACTCCATATCATGCTCCACCACCACAACCGAGCGCTCACGCGCAATCTCTTGCAGAAGTCGCCCGGTCTTGTGTGTTTCTTCATCCGTCATGCCTGCGGCTGGTTCGTCCAGCAACAACACACGTGGCTCCTGCAGAAGCAACATGCCAATCTCTAGCCACTGCTTCTCCCCATGTGATAACGCTCCTGCACGAGCATCAACGCGGTCTTGCAGACCAATCTGGAGGGTAACATGCTCCATGGCAGCACTCATTTTCCCATATCGACGAATACCGATGGCTTGCAAAGGGGAACGGCGAGTCTCCCCCGCCAGCGTCAGATTCTCCTGTACCGTCAGACCTGCAAAGATCGATGGCGCCTGGAATTTGCGTCCCACACCTTTGCGAACAATCTGGTGCTCCTTCAGTCGTGTTAATTCCGTGCCATCCGCCATCTTCACCGAGCCGGACATGGGTTTTGTTTTGCCACATATCACATCCAGCATCGTTGTTTTCCCAGCACCATTGGGTCCGATTAAAAAATGCAGGTCATGTTCATGCAGCTTCAGATTCATGCCTTTGACAGCAACGAACCCACCAAAGGCCACCGTAATATCCTCGGCTACCAACACCGCTGATTCCTCAGTAGACTTTAGGTTTTTCCCGAGTGACTTGGACATGCGCACTCTCTCCTCTCCGCTTCAGCAAGCGAACGACATGACGATACACACCTACAATACCGTTTGGCATGAACAAAACCACCGTTACAAAGAGCCCACCAATGACAAACAGCCACCCTTCGGGATAAGCCTCACTAATGCCTGTTTTGGCTGCATTCAGCACCACTGCTCCGATGACCGCTCCAATAAGCGTACCGCGACCACCCAATGCAACCCACAGGACCATCTCAATGGAGGGTACAATCCCCATCATCGATGGCGAGATAATACCCACCTGAAGTACAAACAACATGCCCGCGATGCCTGCAAGCGCACCGGAAAAAGCAAAAGCCAGCGTTTTATATCCTGCCGGATCATATCCGAGGAATCGCACCCGATTCTCTCCATCACGCGCAGCTTCGAGCACTTGACCGAACCGACTGTTCACCATTCGACGACAGAGCACATACGCGATCACCAGAACAGCAAGCGTTATATAGTAGAGAGCAATCGTCGTTCCAGCGGAATGAAGTGTAAAACCAAAGATCGAATTATATCCGGTGATGCCATTTGTCCCACCCGTCCATTCCTGTTTACCAACAAAGAGTGTTACCATAATAAGAACCAAAGCTTGAGTCAGGATGGTAAAATAAACACCGGTGATCCGGTTGCGGAACGTAAACCACCCCAGAGCAAAGGCAAGCAATGCTGGAAGGGCTATCCCCAATAACAGCGCCACCGGGAAAGAGCGAAATGGTTCCCAGAACCACGGCAGACCACTGAGACCACTCCATCCCATGAAGTCAGGAAGCGTTGCTCCACTAGCCTGAAGCTTCAGATACATCGCCATCGCGTACCCACCCAGACCAAAGAACACCCCATGCCCAAGACTTAGCACACCCCCATATCCCCAGATCAGATCGAGACCGATGGCCAGGATTGCCAGCGCCAAAAACTTGGCTAACAGACTCAGACGAAACTCCGTGGAGATTAGTGGAGCAAGACACATCATGATCAGTACAACCGCCCAGATGATTCTCATTTTCAGACTGCCAGTCTTGAGTAATGCCGACATGAACTAACCCCCTTTTTCACGTTAATCGAGACTCCGTGTGCGCATCGCGACCAATCCGCGTGGTTTCCATTGCAGGAAAGCAACGATACATACAAACACAAGCACCTTGCCAATGGAGGCCGAGGTATAGGTTTCGAACAGCGTGTTGAACATACCAATCCCCAATGCACCACACACGGTTCCAACCAATTTCCCAACGCCACCCAGAACAACGACCATGAACGCATCCACAATATAATACGTACCAAGCGAAGGACCAATCGGACCAATGAGCGTTAATGCACAGCCAGCAATTCCGGCAATGCCCGAACCAATCGCAAAGGTCATGCCATCCACCCGCCGGGTCGAAATCCCAAGACACCCCGCCATGCTCCGATTTTGCATTACAGCCCTCATTCGTCTTCCGGAAGATGTTCGATAGATATAGAGATACATACACAGCAGCACAACCGCAACCAGTGCGATAATGAAGATTCGTTTATACGGAAATACAATACCATCCGAGATCGCCAATCCCCCATTGAGCCAAGCCGGACTGGATACTCCCACGTTTGGCGCTCCGAATATCGTACGGGCCAGTTGTTGCAGCATCATGCCTACACCCCATGTCGCAAGCAGACTATCAAGCGGCCTGCCATACAGATGCCTGATCAGAACCACTTCAAGCAACCAGCCAATTAGAGCCGCTACAATGAACGCAATCGGCAGAGCCACAACAAAATAGGCACCAAACCACGTTGCTGGAGCATAGGACATGAACAGATTTTGTGTTACATATGTTGCATATGCACCGATCATGATCAGTTCACCGTGAGCCATATTGATGACATTCATCAGCCCAAACGTTACTGCAAGCCCCAATGCAATCAACAACAGAATTGAACTGATACTCAGACCATTGAACATCTGCAGGATAAACATATCCATCGCTATCCCCTCCTCCATACCGTGACTCTCGATATTTCACATAAATTCAATTATGGGCAGTAACATTTTTTAACATCACAGTAACGCTTTACCGCGATACGGTAAGAGGATGTGTTGTCACACCCTCGTTTATGTTTCGGCTGCTTTGAAGCAAGTTGCCTGTTTTATTGCGAGGTTTCTATGTTATTTAGCGCTGAGGGTTGCTCCCCATTCATACGTTTTCAGATAAGGGTCCGGCTTGACAGGCTCACCAGAATTCCACAATTCCTTGAACTGCCCATCCTCCTGCACCTCACCGATCCGTACGGTTTTGTAGATATGCTGATTCTCTCCATCCACGGTTACCTTACCTTCCGGGGCATCAAACTCCAGACCCTTGGCAGCTGCCTTCACCTTCTCCACGTCGGTTGATCCTGCTTTTTCCACCGCCGCCTTCCAGAGATAAACCGCCACATATCCCGCTTCAATCGGATCAGCTGTCACTCGATCAGCACCGTATTTTTCTTTATACTTGGCAACAAATGTTGCATTCTCAGGTGTATCCGTTGTCTGATAATAATTCCACGAAGCCAGATGCCCCTTCAATACGTCTGCGCCAATACCACGGATTTCTTCCTCCGCCACACTTACCGAGAGGGTCGTCATCTGATCCGAGGAGATTCCGGCATCCTTCAATTGTTTGAAAAAGGCCACATTGCTATCTCCGTTCAGCGTATTGTATACAATATCCGGCTTCGCAGCCTTGATTTTGCTAATGATGGTACTGTAATCGGTATGACCCAGCGGTGTGTATTCTTCACCCACTACTTCGCCGCCTTCTGCTGCGAGTTGTGCCTTAATGACCTGATTGGCCGTTTTTGGGAATACATAATCTGAACCGAGCAGATAAAACGTCTTGCCCCTGTTCTCCAGTAACCAGGTTACGGATGGAACGATCTGTTGATTGGTTGTTGCTCCTGTATAAAAAATATTTGGCGATGATTCCAATCCTTCATATTGTACCGGGTAAAACAACAGACCTTTGTTCTGTTCAAACACCGGGAGCATAGCCTTCCGACTCGCAGAGGTCCATCCGCCAAATACAGCAGCGACCTTATCCTGTTGCAGTAACTTCCCAGCCTTCTCCGCAAAAGTAGGCCAATCCGAAGCGCCATCCTCAATTACAGGCTCAATCTGTTTACCCAAAACTCCGCCCGCGGCGTTAATCTCTTCAATGGCAAGCATCTCCGCATCTTTAACAGATACCTCACTGATCGCCATCGTTCCGCTGAGAGAGTGAAGAATACCAACTTTAATCGGTTCACCGGATGCAGCCGACTCTCCTGTACCACCTGAACCCGAAGCTTCAGGCGGCGCAGTGCCCTCCACACATCCTGTCATCACAATGACCGCACCCAGCAAAATACTCCATAACTTGACCGACCTCTTCTTCAATAGCCTACACTCCCTTTTTTTAGTCTATTGACGAACATTAAGGTCATTTGCGTCCAAAATGTTCGTTGATCCAAATTATGGAGGGTTACTCTCTTCATGTCAATATAGCTTACATAATTTTATTTCATGCCTACCTGTTTCATGCATACTGCTAATAAGCCTTGAAGCTTATTGACAAAGAAATCACCCTGTGTGAGTATATTTAACATACAATATGATCCATGAACATATCAGACATTATAAGCGAAAGGTCGGATTGCCTTGCACTGGACTGAGCAGGAAAAAGAAAAACTCCTGATTACCGTGGCCGCTAACC
Source organism: Paenibacillus sp. FSL H8-0283 (assembly GCF_045040675.1). Lineage (NCBI taxonomy): Bacteria > Bacillati > Bacillota > Bacilli > Caryophanales > Paenibacillaceae > Paenibacillus > Paenibacillus sp. FSL H8-0283. The sequence continues at coordinate 1,657,013 of NZ_CP150295.1, read as the reverse complement.
TCTCCCGTGAACGAAGAGCACGCGGACTCAAGTTAAATGTTCCCGAAGCCATCGCCTTGTTGACCTCCGAACTGATGGAACGAGCACGGGATGGAATGAGTGTTGCCGAATTAATGAGATACGGAGGCACCATCCTGACACGTGAAGACTGTATGGATGGTGTTCCCGATATGATTCCTGAAGTACAGGTAGAAGCCACATTTCCTGACGGTACAAAACTGGTTACTGTACATGAACCTATACGCTGAGAAAGGCAGGAGAAAACATGATTCCTGGTGAATACCGTTTGAAGCCAGATGACGACATCATCTGTCATCCGGATCGTTTAACCCTACGACTCCTTGTCCTTAACCGCGGCGACCGCCCCGTCCAGGTCGGCTCTCACGTTCACTTCTATGAAGTTAATGCAGCACTGGACTTTGATCGCACCTCAGCTTTTGGACATCGCCTGCACATTCCGGCAGGCACCGCAGTTCGCTTCGAACCCGGTGAAGAGAAACCGGTTGAACTCACGACCTTTGGCGGCAAACGCCAAATTCACGGGTTCAACGGACTAACCGAAGGCTCTGCGGATCAAGCTCCTGATCCACTGAAACTGGAGGCATTCCTGAAGACGTTCTCTCCTCCCATACAAGATGGAGGTGAACCTTCATGAAACGAATGAGCCGCGAACAATACGCTTCGATGTTCGGACCGACAACCGGTGATGCCGTAAGACTTGCTGATACCGAACTATGGGCAGAGATTGAACATGATTATGCCGTATACGGAGATGAGAGCAAGTTCGGAGGTGGCAAGGTTATCCGCGACGGAATGGGCCAGTCCACCACCGCTCTGCGAAGCGACGGCACTCCTGATACTGTTATCACCAACGCTATCATTATCGATCATTGGGGCATTGTAAAAGCGGATATCGGCATTCGGGATGGTCACATCTGCGCCATTGGCAAATCCGGTAACCCGGATACAATGGATGGTGTTCATCCCGCACTGGTCATCGGTGCTTCCACCGAAATCATCGCCGGTGAAGGCATGATTGTAACCGCTGGCGGCATTGATACCCATATTCATTTCATCTGCCCACAGCAGATTCAGACTGCGTTATCCTCCGGGGTCACGACCATGATCGGCGGGGGAACAGGACCAGCAACAGGAACCAAAGCCACCACCTGCACACCAGGAGCCTGGCACATCCACCGGATGCTGGAGTCCGCAGAAGCTTTTCCCATGAACATCGGTTACCTTGGCAAAGGCAACAGTTCCAGTACCGCACCTTTAATTGAACAGATTGAAGCTGGGGTAATCGGCCTGAAGCTGCATGAGGATTGGGGCACTACCCCGAGCGCTATCGACGCTTGTCTGACTGCCGCCGGGGAACATGATGTTCAAGTGGCTATCCATACCGATACATTGAACGAAACCGGATTTCTCGAAAACACCCTGGCTGCAATCAACGGCCGGACGATCCACACGTACCATACGGAAGGCGCTGGTGGCGGACACGCACCGGATATTATCCGGGCCGCTGGGGAGTCCTACGTTATCCCCTCATCAACCAACCCAACACGACCATACACACGCAACACCGTAGAAGAGCACCTTGATATGTTGATGGTGTGTCACCATCTGGACCCTTCCATCCCGGAAGATGTAGCTTTTGCCGATTCACGGATTCGTCCAGAGACAATCGCAGCCGAAGACATTTTACATGATCTTGGCGTGTTCAGCATCATCAGTTCCGATTCTCAAGCCATGGGCCGAGTGGGCGAAGTCATTATCCGCACCTGGCAGACAGCCGACAAAATGAAAAAACAGCGCGGCAAACTTGAGCTCAACCCGAATTCTCCCTCCGATAACGATCGGATCAAGCGATATGTCGCCAAGTACACTATCAATCCAGCTATCGCTCACGGAATCGGTCATCTCGTCGGTTCGGTGGAAGTTGGCAAGCTGGCAGATCTAATCATATGGAAACCGGCTTACTTCGGTGTTAAACCCGAGATTGTCATTAAGGGTGGCATGATCACATTTGCCCAGATGGGTGATCCCAATGCGTCCATCCCAACACCTCAGCCGGTATTTGGCAGACCGATGTTCGGAGCCTATGGTAGCGCCATTGCCAGCGGATCGATCACCTTTGTCTCCCAAGCCGCAGCAGAAGCAGGGATCAAAGAGTCATTGGGCCTGAAAAAGCGGGTTGAACCCGTTAAAGGCTGTCGCTCAGTCAGCAAAAAAGACATGATTCATAACGACGTCACCCCTGTCATTGAAGTCGATCCCGAAACCTACGAGGTACGCGCCGACGGCGAGCTTCTCACCTGCGAACCCGCAGACGAGCTGCCTATGGCACAGCGGTACTTTATGTTCTGATAGGAATACGGATTAGCTGATAAGGGGGCACTCATGATGAACAGTGGCACGAAGCTACTCCGTTATGTTCAGCTGCTGGATTCGGCCCTGCCCATCGGTGGTTTCTCCCATTCCTTCGGTCTGGAAGCTTACACGCATGATGGCACCGTGCAAAATACCGCGCAGCTTGAACAGTTTATTCGCAGCCAGCTTCATTCCAGTCTTGTACGACTAGATGGTCTTGCCATCAAAGGCGTCTATCAAGCGATAAAACAGCAAGATGCCGCTCTACTTGCCCTGTATGACAAACGCGTGCACGCCCAGCGCTCTCCACGGGAACTCAGGGAGAGCGGCCACAAGATGGGAAAGAGACTGCTCAAGCTGGCCCGTTCACTCTATCCATGGATGGACTTTTCCCTGATTGATGAGGCCATACGGGAATACGGTGCGTATTGTGGCATCACGACCATTCACGGTTATATCAACTATCAATTGGAGATTGAATTGGATGAAGCCGTTACCGGGCATCTGTATACCTCGGTGAACGCTTATGTGAACAGCGCACTTCGCCTGTTGCCCATCGGACAAACCGAAGCGCAGATGTTGATTCAGAAACTGCTTGATAATATCGAAGCGGAATGGGCTCTCATTCGAGACAATGACCCCGAAGATATGCACAGCTTCGGAATCGCCCAGGAAATCTACGCCATGCGGCATGAGACCTTACCCGCGCGGCTGTTTATGTCTTAACTACAACTTTTATCTAACATAGGAGGAATTGTTATGTGTGGAGGAGCTAATCATACGCATCATCCGGAGTGGGAACGTAAGGCATTTGATCGGAGTCGTCCGATGCGAATTGGAATTGGTGGACCGGTAGGTTCAGGTAAAACAGCCCTTGTGGAGAAGCTATCCAAGGCACTGCGTACACGTTATAGTCTTGCTGTCATCACCAATGACATTTATACCAAGGAAGATGCCGAGATTTTGCTGCGTCAGAACGCACTGGCACCAGAGCGTATTATTGGCGTCGAGACAGGCGGATGCCCGCACACGGCTATTCGTGAGGATGCCTCCATGAATTTCGAAGCGGTTGACGAGTTGATCGAACGCTTCCCGGATCTGCAACTGATCTTCATCGAGAGCGGCGGCGACAATCTCTCCGCTGCATTCAGTCCGGAACTGGCTGATGTGTTCATCTACATTATCGACGTTGCTCAAGGAGAGAAACTCCCCCGCAAAGGCGGTCCCGGCATAACGCGTTCAGATCTGCTGTTAATCAACAAAACCGACCTCGCCCCTTACGTTGGTGCAAGCCTGGAAGTTATGAAAAATGATACCGAACGGGTACGCGAAGGCCGACCTTATGTCATGTCTAATCTAATGAGCGGTGAAGGTGTATCCGAGATTGTCCACTGGCTTGAACATCAATACATGGATGACGATGCTTCCGCTGCACATCTGCATTCACACAGCCATGAACATGGCACTCACTCGCATTAATTCATCTTCTGTCCCCACGGGAACAGAGATAACTAGGAATGAAAGTGCAGGTGCACCCGTCACACGCCGCAGCGAGCTTCGGGCCACCTTTGCCTTTCAAGGCGACCGGACTGTCATGACTGATCGTTATTACAGCGCACCACTCCGGTTTAGCCGATCCTTTCGACCTCCCGGAGGCGGAACCGAATTATGTGTGTACACGTCAGACGTCTCGCCCGGAGTCCTTAACGGGGATCATTATTATTCCGAGTGGGAATTAGGTGAAGGCACCCATGTCATGCTGAGTAGCACATCTGCTACCAGACTCCATCCTACACCTTCCATTCCCTCATCCGTTAATCATCACTTTCGGTTGGGAAAAGGGGCCACGCTGGAATACTTCCCTGAATGCGTCATCCCTTTCAAGGGAAGTTCTTCTTCGCTCACTGTAACCTTTGAGCTGGAAGAACAGGCAATCCTGGCCTATGCAGATATCTGGTCTGCAGGACGGATTCATCGGGGAGAAGCGTTCCAATTCGAGCGTTACCGCAGCTTGACGGAGATATGGCAAGGTGAACAACTGGCTGTCTGGGATCGATTCGGACTCGAACCGGATACCGATGATCCCAAACACTCAGCGTCTCTCCTTCACTACACACATACCGCTACGTTATGGATGATTGCCCCAGGTCTTGGTACTGCGGAGTTGGAGCAAGTCAGATCTGCGCTGCCACCAGATGGGCGAATGCTCGCAGGTGCAAGTTTGCTGGCAACCGGAGGCATCGGCGTTCGACTCCTTGGCATGGCAGCTTGGGAACTTCAGGAGCAGTGTCTTCAGATCTGGAACACACTCCGCCCACATCTGCTGGGCAAAGAAACTCTTGTCTTTCGTAAATAAGGGCATCAAGCATAGTTAACACCAAAAAACCTCTGAACTGTCTCCGAGTGTGTTCGGATTAGTCCAGAGGTTTTTGTACATTCAGTCTATGGATGCTGTTCATATCACTTACGCTTCGTTTTCCTCAGAATCGTTCTCTGATTTGTTCTCAGGTTTATAGCGATAGTCGCCAGCATCCTTACTTTCCTTGGATTTACGGTAACGGGTGAACTCAATATATTCGCTGATAAAAGACTGTTCCACAGTCGATAATTCACTTTCTTGGCAATTCAATTGCCGCAAAACGTCAAAAAAATAATCCTCCCGTTTTTCCCGAACCATCGCTTCCTTCGATGGACGTCCAATCATGAGCCAGTCAAGGCTCACATCAAAAAACGAAGCAATCTCAATTAATTTATTCGTACTCGGAATAGACTTGCCACGTTTCCAATCACCCAGATTGCCTGTGCTAATCTTCAGCTGTTGGCAGAAAGCCTTCTTGGTCATTCCTCGTTCGGCAATCAGGTGTTCAATTCGCTCATAGATCGACTGCATACAAGAACCGCCTTCCAACCGTAATAATCAACTCATCTGCTTGAATTATACCACATTATTCCTGAATGCTCAGCCTTTATATGCCTGGAATAGGATGAGATATATCGTATAACACAAAGATAGACTCCCATGAATGATCATAGAAGTCTATCTTATGTTGTTGCTGTGATGCGGTCGAGAGGACTCGAACCTCCACGGGTATACACCCACTACCCCCTCAAGATAGCGTGTCTGCCATTCCACCACGACCGCATATTCAATTGTAAAAATGGTGAGCCATGAAGGGCTCGAACCTTCGACACCCTGATTAAAAGTCAGGTGCTCTACCAACTGAGCTAATGGCTCTTGCTGTAAACTTCACCGGATGTGCCATGCTTCATTTTTGTCTATAAGAGCAATGACTTTGAGGATTACTCATCGAAAATGTAGATCTCATGAGGTGGTGAAGATATGACCCGTAGGGGATTCGAACCCCTGTTACCTCCGTGAAAGGGAGGTGTCTTAACCCCTTGACCAACGGGCCTTAATAACAAGTTGTCTTTCTTGGCGACAAGAATGAGTATACCACAGGACAATTTGAACTTGCAATACTTTTTTTAAAATTTATTTTTCAAGCCTTTTTGCCCATTGCATACTCTTCTTCAGAGCCCCGTTATTAGCCACCTCCCGTTCATGCCAATGTCATCCCCGTGCAGGAACAATGTAAACCATCTATCAAAACACTTATAAAAACTTACGTTCACTTATAATATTGCAAATCACATTAAGAATACTTATAATTAAAGTATCAGTATAAGTACGGTCATCCATATACTCGGAGGTGACATGTTTGTTTCAAGAAGAACGAATGCAGCTCATTGTTGAACATCTACGCAAACACAATCGCATCTCAGCCGATGATATTGTCGCCTTGTTTGATGTATCACGGGATACTGCACGCAGGGATCTGATTAAGCTTGAGGAACAGGATGCCATTATCCGAACACGTGGCGGCGCGATTCTCCCCCCTCCTCCGCAAGAATTCAGATCCTACAAAGACCGTTTACTCGATGTATCTGAGGAAAAGAGGGCCATCGGCAAACTCGCTGCGGCCATTGTAAGGCAAGGCGAGATCATTATTCTGGACTCTTCCACGACTGTGCAGGCCTGTGCCGAGAACTTAAACGGCAAATCCTGTACCGTCATTACCAATTCGATTCATTCCGCTGATCTTCTCTCCAATCACACTGCTGTCCAGATTCGTTTGCTCGGAGGCAAAGTAGATAAGGAACAACGTTATGTCTACGGTACCTCTGTTATCGAGACCCTCTCCCACTATTATGTAGATAAAGCCTTTATCGGAATTGGCGGTATCACCATGGATGGCTTCAGTGCTTCCGAAGAGGAAGGGAAAATTAAACACCAAATGATGAAAGCTGCCAAGAAAGTTGTTGTTCTTGCAGATCAATCCAAGTTTGATAGACGTTATGGTTATCGTTTTGCCGACTGGTCGTTGGTGGATGTATTGATTACGGATCAATGGCCAACCAAAGAATGGCTTGTTTTTCTAGCCGAACAACAGGTTGAGATTCTCATTCCTGAACCAACAGATGATAAGGAGTTGTAAATATATGAAATTATTTGCCACAGATTTAGATGGAACTTTGTTGAACATAGATAGCCAGATTAGCCCGGAGAATGCCGCAGCCATCCAAAAGGCCCAGCAATCCGGTATGAAAGTTACCATCGCAACAGGACGTGTCTATTCCGATGTTGTGACCATCAGCCGCGAAGGTGGAATCAAAACCCCGATTATCGGCTCCAACGGAGCGACAATTCATGATGCTGACGGTGAACGTTTATTCCATCTTCCGCTCGAGCGTGACACAGCAGCTTCCGTCATGCAGTGGCTGGAAGATCATGATGTCTATTATGAGGCTTCAACGCAACAAGGCATCTATGCCCCGCGAAGCAGTCATGAGACCTTGCTCGCCGAGATGGAACGTGTTCTTGGTTCGAACCCTGGTGAGGACATTGCACGCATGATTCGCTCCATCAAGAAACACTATGACAAAAAAGACTACCACCGCGTAAACAGCCATCTCGAAATTCCGGCAGAAGCCTACATCTATAATATTATGGCCTTCTCCATGAATCCGGACAAAGTAAAGACAGGACGAGAATACTTCGCTTCCCGATCCGATGTCGCAATGGTTGTATCCTTTGAGCATAACTTCGAAATGCAGCACCCGGACGTATCCAAAGGTAATGCCCTCACCAAACTGGCGGCTCACTTGAACATATCCATGGAGGATACAGTAGCTATTGGCGATAACTTCAACGATGTCTCCATGTTAAAAATGGCTGGACTCGGCATCGCCATGGGTAATGGCGAACCCGAAATCCAGGCATTAGCCAAAGCCATAACGCTGACCAATGTGGAACACGGTGTTGCCCATGCCATCGAATGCCTGCTCGAGGGTAAACCGGTATCCCGCCCAGAAACGATTGTCGGAGAAGGTCAGTAATTGGACCCATACTGAATTAAGTACTGAACCTGCATGATCACCTGTTGATCCATGCAGGTTCTCTTCATTTTAACTCCGCAGATCGAACGTGAGGCACGTCCTGTAACAAAATAATCAGTTGCTCGCCCCGGTATGAACCCGGTAGTTGCAACGTGAACTCAAGCACAGTCTCTTCCACGGAGTCTGTGCTTGTTTGCTGTTCAGTCTTAAATCCGATGACCGAGATCTTCTCCTGTCCCAGCAGTGCCAAAACAGTCTTCAGGGCCTCTCCCTCATTTTGCAGATGGATGGTTAACGTCTCTGTTCGAGCGGATACCAGCCAGCGTGTAGGTCTATGCAGTAACATCTGTGCCACGACAATAAGCAGTGTCACGCCCGCCCCCGTCCAATACAGACCTGAACCCACAGCAAGTCCCATGCCTGCCGTAGCCCATATGCCAGCCGCTGTGGTCAATCCCCTGACCGTGTGACGCTGTGTGAAGATCATCCCTGCTCCAATGAACCCTACACCACTAACAACTTGTGCAGCGATCCTTGAAGGGTCAAGGGACAGATTGTCCCAGCCAGCCTGATCCTGGAATCCGTATTTCGATACAATCATCATCAGGGCAGCACCAACGGCGACCACAAAATGAGTACGGATTCCCGCTTCTTTCATTCGATTCTTGCGCTCATATCCGATTAGCACACCACATATTCCAGCTATGAGTACACGCATCAAATATTCCACTTCCATGCACATCACCTCTTTCATTATGTATATGCTTACATGAGTCTATCTTTACTATTACCCAATCTTTACATGACTAATAAAGAACTTCTACTCAGTCAATTCTCTGCCCGGAAATTTTCCCCTTGTCTCTTGCCCAATCCGAAATAATGTCTGAAATTATATATCAGCGGATGCCATTCCTCCGGATTAATTTTGTTCGGTCCAGATATTAGTCTGGTGTGCGCGTGCACCTTCAACGCTTTCACTTCAACAATCGCCATGAACGGTGTATGTTCGGGAATACGTATGTGTTGTACAGCCGCTTCAATCTGGAGCGGACATTCAACTATTTTATCTGGAGCCACCTGAACCGAGCATTCAGATGTCAGTCCAGCTACAGTGAATTTATCATGACAATATTCATAGCCCATCTTCCTTTTCTCCTCAGGAACCGGGGTGACTCCCGTATAACGACCCAATGCCTCAACCTGTTTCCACATGGTCGCATCCGGCAGATTAATTACACACTCCGGGTGTCGACTCAGATTTTCATAGGATTTGCCGTGTGTCCCTAGACCGAGAACCAGACAATCCCCCAGTGCCCAAGACGAGGATAATGGTGACAGGTTGGTTGATCCATCCTCATTTAATGTGCTTAGCAGCACTACAGGCGTACCATAATATAAAATACTGGGATTAATCGTCTCATGTTGAATCACTTCTGGACTCGCGGACAACTGCTCTGTAGCGAAGTCCTGTTTCGTTATCTTTTTCATCCTGTACCTCTCCTGTTCCCATTCCAATGCTTTATAAGCTCAATCTGACCCATATGGGACGATACAACTCGATTGTAATACAGTAATAGTTCAGGTATGATCGAAGTATGAATGTATATCCGAATATTACTGTTATTGCGTCGTTAATCGCTGATCCAAGCCGCGCTATTTTTCTGTCATCCTTACTGGATGGCCGTGCGTTGCCCGCAGGTGAGCTTGCTCATATGGCAAGTGTCACTCCCCAGACGGCAAGCAGCCATCTAGCTAAACTCGTAGAGGGAGGATTACTCGAAGTTGAACAACAAGGACGCCACCGATACTACCGTCTTGCAAACAAAGAAATTGCTAATCTGATTGAAAGCATGGCCAGTATTGCTCCGCCTGTACAGATCCGCTCTCTCAAACAATCCGATCAGCTTCAACAACTGAGTCATGCACGGACCTGTTATGGTCATCTGGCCGGGAAATTGGGAATCTCGCTCTGTGAAGCCTTAGTACAAAAGGGGTATCTTTCAGACCCCGAAGAGGCACACAGCAAGGATTATCAAGTTACAGAGAAAGGAATACAGTGGTTCACTACGTTCGGAATTGAACTTCAGATGAAGCCGGGATCACGCCGTGCCATCGCTCGCAAATGTCTGGATTGGAGCGAACGCCGTCATCATCTCTCTGGTATGCTTGGGGAACAACTCAGACATCGGTTAGCGGAACTGGACTGGATTCGTCAAAAAACAGGAAGTCGCTCTGTCGAAGTAACGGAAGCAGGCAAGAAAGGTTTATACGAGATGTTGAGCATTTCACTTTAGGCTGAGGCGTACACCAGGGATAAGCAAAGATCAGTAAACGCAAAAAATCCCCTTCACACTGACCGTTAACCGGTCTAATGTGAAGAGGATTCTTTGTGCAATTAGAACGGAGAAAGAGGAGAACTCTCACTTCGTTCGAGACTGCGAAGTATTGCTAACGAAGCTTATGCTCCGACGAACCTTTAGGTTTCTCATCCCTTTGCAGAGAAGTTTAATTCAGAACGGAGAGAGAGGGATTCGAACCCTCGCACCGCTTACGCAGTCTAACCCCTTAGCAGAGGGTCCCCTTATAGCCACTTGGGTATCTCTCCAAGAAATGGCTCCCCGAACAGGGCTCGAACCTGTGACAACTCGATTAACAGTCGAGTGCTCTACCAACTGAGCTATCAGGGAAAATTAACTTGAATAAGATTAATCTATCATGATTAATAATCCAAGTCAACAGACCTGTCAAGATTTCCTAATTGTATTGCTTTCTTCCTCTCAGAAGGAAGAGATCATCGCCAGTTGGGTAGTATTTTGGATCATGTCCCTGTCTGCTCGTGGAAGGCAAACACTTACTTTGAATACGTCTCCATCCACTTGTATTCCCATAGAACCTTCATGCAATTCAACAATGCTTCTGGCGATGGACAAGCCTAGACCTGAACCCTCCGTTGAACGGGAACGGTCCCCACGCTTAAAACGTTCAAAAATCTCATCCGATGAGAACTCCATCTCGTATGCGGATACATTTTTGATCGTAAACTCCAGTTGATTTCCTTGTTCGATCAGTTCAATATAGACCCTGGATTGGGGCAGACCATATTTCAAAACGTTTCCCAACATATTCTCCATAACACGCCACATCCGGCTGCCGTCCACCATTGCGTATACAGGCTCAGTCTCCTCTCGAATCCTTATCTGTAACTCTGCCTGCTCGAACGAATCACTATATTCTGCTACAGCCTGTCGAAGTAACTCCCCCATGTCTATCTGTTTTAAATGAAGTTCCACATCTCCGCTCGCCATTTTCGCTGCTTCAAATAAGTCCTCCACCAACAAACACAGACGCTGCGTTTTCCGCTCCAGAACTTGAATGTATCCAGCCTTCTCCTCCTCTGTGCCCTCATCGCGCTTAAGCAGATCGATATAACTAACCAAAGAGGTTACAGGTGTTTTCAGATCATGAGAAACGTTAGCGATCAACTCGGATTTCATACGCTGGCTCGTAACCTGTTCTTTCATTGCATTCTGGAGCCCTTGTCTCATTCCGCTCATCTGTGTCACCAATGGTTGCATTATGCCTGTTACATGCTCTGGGAACTGCACATTGAACCGGCCTTCTCCCATTTCCTTAGCCGCTTGCGTAAGTTGCTGCGCCACATGAATCAGTTGAAACATACTATATACCAAGAAAACACTAATCAGAACTGTCAAAAACACAAATGGAATGACCATTGAAGACTTAATGGACGCGAGAGAAATAACCGCTAATTGCATAAGACATTGCACCATACATAATAAGATTAAACGCTGAATTCTTTTTTTGTCAGTCGGCTCGCCTTGCTCCAAAATCTTTTTCACCAAACTGTACCATTTCCATACCCATATCTCGTTTCGTATTGGCCTATGGCTGGACATATTCCCGATATACCGGACAGCCCCCCTTACATGCACACCAACAAACCACACTCCGAGACCAGCGATGAACATGCCTATAAAATAAACAAAAATATCATTTATCCATCGACGAGTGAAAAAGTAAGGAGTTATCCCATAATCTGAAGTCACCCCGTTTAGTACTTTTAACAGTAGAAAGGACCCTATACATAAGGTAATAAAATGTGCATCCAAGGAAAGTTTTTCACTCCACCAGATTGTCACCTTCCGATATTTGCTATTCTCAGGCAAAGGAATACGATTTGCAGTCACAAGTAACGCCGTACCAATGACAAAGAGCAGGATCAAAGGTATAACACCAGATACATTCCAATCTTTATAAATGAATCGAATCTCATATCTCAATGAAGCAAGCTTCATAAACACCAGTGTAAAACAAATCATCGCTGCTATCCGAACTCCGTAAGCCAGCATATTATTCTTCCAGTTTGTAACCAATACCCCACACCACCTTTATATATTTGGGTTCTCTGGGATTAAATTCAATCTTCTCACGGATTCTGCGGATGTGAACAGCGACTGTATTTTCCGGTTGAAAGGCAGGCTCTTTCCATACACGTTCATAGATTTCATCAATAGCAAAGATCCGGCCCTTATTCTCCATAAAAAGCCTAAGTATGTGAAATTCGGTTGGCGTCAGCCTAACATCTTCTCCTTCCAAGGTCATTGTTTTCTTCTGTTTGTTATATACCAGGCCACGAACCTGAATCTCCTGTTCTGCATCTTCGGAACTTTGATGTATCTGCGCACCCAGGCCGGTGAAGCGTCGTAACTGGGACTTTACCCTTGCCATAAGTTCCAATGGATTAAATGGCTTGGCTATGTAATCATCCGCACCGATGTTCAAACCTACGATTTTATCATAATCCTCTGTTCTGGCAGACAACATTATAATTGGCACATTAGAGGTTTCACGAATTTCCAGTGTCGTCTGCAGTCCATCCAATCCAGGCATCATAATATCCATAATAATGAGCTGAACAGAATGAGCCTGGAGCTTTTGCAATGCCTCTTCCCCATTCGACGCCTTGTAGACCCCGATTCCTTCACTACGCAAAAAAATTTCGATCGCATTGCTGATATCGGGATCATCATCAACAACCAATACACTGTGGGCCTTCAAAGGGTCACTCCTCCTTTTCATTTAAACTGGATTATGTGGACTGATGAACAGTTTACATCAGATAAATGACAGGAAATCCAACAAAAGATTTACAAATTTCTTAAGATCCATCCGCTCTATACTCCAAAACAAAATTACTATATGTCGTGAAGCCCCAGTTTTCCCGCGCAACGGCCACAACGGTAACGCTTCGGATCTATTTTCCGCTTGCGCAAATATTCCGTACTACAGCTCTTGCACACCAGCTTATAACGATATGGCAACGGCTTTCTGCCTTTGCCGTCAGGAAGTGATTGGCAGTAACGCGAACCGCCTACCTTCTGCAATAAAGCCTTGAATTCCGGGTCACGATGCTGATAGCCGCGCCCACGAATATGCAGATGATAGTGACACAGCTCATGCTTGATGATTTTCTCAACCTCATCTCGCCCATAGGCTTCGAGTTGATGCGGATTGATCTCAATCCGGTGACTTTTAAGCATATAACGCCCACCCGTCGTGGTCAGGCGACTGTTAAACAACGCTTCATGGGTGAACGGCACTCCGAAATGATCCAGTGATACCTGTTCAATCCATTGTTGCAATTCCTCATTTTCCATCGATATCCTCTCCTTGCACCCCCTCGGAGCATTTGTTTTTCCGGTATAATACTTGAATTTTAACCGTTTCGTAGGCTACACTGTCAAGTAGAATGTATGAGGGGAGATTATTACTCGTTATGCCTACAATGCGCTATGTCATCCTGCAGCAGGAACAACACTTGCAGTTCGTGGAAATGCCCGCAGATTACGCCTATCAACTCAGTGCGCTCAACCTGCGCCTGCACAAGGAAATTGATAAACTCACTGCAGCAGATGTCCCTGTCCTGCCTTGGGCGATCGCCGAATGTGACAGCCTCGATCTCCTAAACGAAAATCTTACTATCATCGGTGGCCTTGATTATATCAATGCGCTTGAAGAATCTTTTGCAGTATTACGTGAAAGCCATTATCCCTTGATTTCTCTGCTTACCGAAATCCGAGCTCTTCAGGCCCAATTGGAACAATGGTATGAAGAAGAGATGGAAGCTCTCTAATTCACCACAGTTATCATTTTATAATGATGAGAACAAAAAGCACATCTCCCTGAATTGGGATTTGTGCTTTTTTTTGAGTGAACAAGATTGATTTGCCGGAGGCCTCCACTTATCCCGCACAGTCCAGGCTATTGCCACATATGCTAACGTACAGATGAATTATGCAAGAGGAGGAGATACCCTTGCCTCAATGGCTTTGCAATCAACTGATGCGTGCATTTCACAAAAAGGACAGCCGGCAAATCAAGTTGCTGAACGAATGCTGGTTCTTTTATCGTAACAAACCAGCAAATGGCACACCACGCAGCGCGGAGAACGAACTTTAAGAGGTAGTTCATAAAAGTCTGCATTGGATTACGAAGGATGGCCTTTTGAACACGCACTTTAAGAAAATGCACATATTGCCCACCGTACTTACTAGAGGAATTAGAACGGATAACGGGACTATTACTGTCGACAACAAACAGCCTTCCTGGTTAGGGAAGGCTGTTCTCCAATCCTACTATTTAAGAAGACTGTTGCGCAGAAGCAGGCTTCTTCATCGTCAGGCCGACACGGCCTTTTTTGGTATCCACACTCATAACCCAGACCGTTACATTATCCCCGACAGACACAACGTCCATCGGATGTTTAACATACCCGTTGCTGAGCTGTGAAATATGGACAAGCCCATCACTCTTGATCCCAATATCAACAAAGGCACCAAAATCAATAACGTTCCGAACCGTACCTTGCAGCTCCATGCCTTCCACCAGATCCTCAATTTTCAATACATCTGTACGGAAGATTGGCAACGGCATTTCTTCACGCGGGTCACGCCCCGGACGCTGCAAGCTGTCCAGAATGTCACGCAATGTAGGCACACCTACGTCCAGTTTCACAGCCAATTGTTCTGGCTGTTGCTCTGACAGTAATACCGACAGTTCCTTGCTGCCCAGCTTGTCCAGTGCAACCTGAAGCTCCTTGAACAGCTGATCCACTACCTTGTAAGACTCAGGGTGAATAGGTGTACGGTCCAGCGGGTTCTCTCCCTCACCAATACGCATAAATCCTACGCACTGCTCATAGGTTTTGGCACCCAGACGTGGCACCTTCTGAAGCTGACGGCGGTTCGTAAACCGGCCATTTTCTTCACGGTACTTCACAATGTTTTTGGCAATCGTAGCGTTAACTCCGGCAACATATGACAGCAACGAAGGTGATGCTGTATTCACATCCACACCCACATGGTTAACTGCGGATTCCACGACAGCCTTCAGGCTTTCTTCGAGAATCTTCTGGGATACGTCATGCTGATATTGACCCACGCCAATGGCTTTTGGATCAATCTTAACCAACTCCGCCAGCGGGTCTTGTACCCGGCGAGCAATGGAAGCTGCACTGCGCTCCGCAACATCCAGATCAGGGAATTCTTCCTGGGCCAGCTTGGATGCAGAATATACACTCGCGCCTGCTTCGTTAACAATCAGATACACAAGACTTTCATCACCGTTCTCCTGAATGATCTCGGCAACAAATTGCTCCGTCTCACGTGATCCGGTACCATTACCAATGACGATCAATCCGATATCATATTGCTTGATCATCCGATGGAATACTTCCGCAGCTTCACGTTTCTTGTTGTGTGGTGGCGTTGGGTAGGTCACAGCCACTTCCAGCAGTTTGCCCGTATCATCTACTACAGCCAGTTTACAACCGGTACGATAGGCTGGATCGACACCCAACACACGTTTGCCGTGAATCGGCGGTTGAAGCAACAGGTTACGCAGATTGGCCGAGAATACCGATATGGCCTGATTTTCACCTTTTTCCGTGAGCTCTCCCCGAACTTCGCGCTCGATGGAAGGCGCAATCAGCCGCTTGTATGCATCTTCAATCACATCACGCAGGATATCCTGCACGGCAGAAGCACCGCGAATGATCTGCCCTTCCATATGGCGATGTGCCGGTTCTGCCTGTACGTCCAGGCCGACTTTCAGAATACTCTCACGTTCACCGCGATTAATTGCGAGAATACGGTGTGGAGGCATCTTTTTGGCTAATTCGCGGTAATCATAATAATTCTCGTACACGGACTCCTCTTGAGCATCCTTCGCTTCCGAAGTCAGCATCCCGTGATCCAAGGTGTACCGACGAATCCAGGCACGAATGGCAGCATCGTCTGCGATATTCTCCGCGAGAATGTCTTTGGCTCCCTGAAGCGCCGACTCCGCATCTTCTACACCCAGTTCAGCATTGATATATTTCGCAGCTTCCTGGAGTGCATCTCCTTGTTTCGGTTGACCCCAGATCCATACAGCAAGGGGCTCAAGACCTTTTTCCTTGGCCACACTGGCACGCGTTTTCCGCTTCTGACGGTAAGGTCGATACAAGTCTTCCACTTCCTGCAGCTTCACAGCTTGCGTAATGGATTGCTTCAGTTCTCCGGTCAGTTTGCCCTGTTCCTCTATAATACGGATGACTTCCAATTTGCGATCCTCAAGATTGCGCAGATAAACAATGCGTTCTTCAATCGATCGCAGCTGGTTCTCATCCAGCTCTCCAGTCATTTCTTTACGGTAGCGGGCGATAAATGGAATCGTATTGCCTTCGTCCAGAAGCTCCGACGTTGTGCGGACCTGCTTCAAGGACAGTGACAGTTCCTTGGCTACCTGTTTGATGATTCGTTCATGGCGTTCTGCCTTTATTGTTTCTTCATTGGGTTCCAGAACCGTTTCCTGTTCAGACAAAATAAATCCCTCTTTCCTTCCTGAATCGTTCGTTACAATCATTTCAGGGCAGCTTTGCTGCTGTAATTACAGTATAGTTGAACCATTTGTTTCTTCCACTCTACCCTATATTATCACAGAATCACGTCCAGATTTCCATCAATCCGCAAGCATACAAGTTCTGACAGAATGATGTCATCCTCCAGCCTTCCCCATTACGTCAAAAAAAGACCGAAAATCGTCATCACGACGCTCCTCGGTCCTTCCTTTTTTTAAAACTTTAAATAAAATAGCAATCTAGACGCGCTCGAACCGGAACATTTCGCTCAGATAGTCTCCGGATGTGCTGCCTACCGAAATACCGCCATACATGAGGGCATCGCCGGTAAAGGTCTCCGAGCCGCCTTTCAGACGGTAATCCGCATTAGGGTCCAATCCTTTCAGCTTCAGGCGCTGAAGTGGCGCATTGGGCTCAGAGAGCACGCGGAAGTAGAATACAACGGCTTCGCTTCCGTCCGGTGCAATAAACATCCACGCTGTCTCATTGCCTTCAAACGGACTGAGCAAGCGACGGAATGTTCCATATTGAACCGTTCCACGGATCTCTTTGTACAGCTCTACCTGTGCTTTCACGATCTCGTTCTCTTCCTCCGTGAATTTTGTCAGGTCCAGCTCGTACCCGAAGTTGCCCGACATCGCAACATGTCCCCGAATCTCAAGAGAAGTGATCCGGTTGACCTGATGATTCGGTACCGCTGAGATATGCGATCCCATCGAACTTACCGGGTATACAAGACTCGTACCGTATTGAATCCGCAGGCGGGATATAGCATCCGTGTTATCACTTGTCCACGTCTGTGGCATGTAATACAGCATACCTGGATCGAAGCGGCCACCACCACCTGAACAGCTTTCGAACAGAATGTTCGGGAACGCCGAAGTGATTCGTTCCATGACGTCATACAACCCCAACATGTAACGATGCGCAGTCTCACGCTGTCTATCTGCCGGAAGCAATGCAGAACCCACTTCCGTCATATTGCGGTTCATGTCCCATTTCACATAAGTGATTGGTGCAGAACCAAGTACGTCTGTTAACATGCGCACAATCTCATCACGTACATCCTGACGAGAGAAGTCGAGTACCAGTTGCTGACGTCCTTCTGTGCGGCGACGATCAGGCACATGCAGACACCAGTCCGGATGCGCTCGGTACAGCTCACTGTCTGGTGAGATCATCTCAGGCTCAAACCACAATCCGAACTGCATATCCAGACCTGTTACGCGGTTAGCCAGATCATCCAATCCCTGTGGCAATTTGTTCTTATCTACAATCCAGTCGCCCAGCGAGGAGTTGTCGCTGTCCCGATGTCCAAACCAGCCATCATCCAAGACAAACAACTCAATACCCAGCTTCTGTCCGGCGCGAGCGATCTGCTCAATCTTGTCTGCATTGAATCCAAAGTAGGTTGCTTCCCAGTTATTGACCAGAACCGGACGTTCCGCATTGCGGAATTTTCCGCGTGCCAGACGCTCCCGATACAATTCGTGGTAGGACTGTGACATGCCGTCCAAACCTGCAGCCGAGTACACCATAACCGTCTCAGGTGTCTGGAACGCTTCTTGCGGCTCCAGCTTCCAGCTGAACTCGAACGGATTGATTCCGAGTGACACACGGGTGGTGTGGAACTGATCCACTTCAGCCTGTGCGGTGAAGCTGCCACTATAGACGAGACTGAATCCGTAAACTTCACCTTGGTCTTCATCCGTGCCTGGTGTCATCAGCGCAATAAATGGATTCTGCTGGTGACTGCTTGAACCGCGACGGCTCTCAATCCCTTGCAGGCCTGACGCAAGCGGTCTGCGAACGATATCACGTTCCCGTGTCCATGCACCTGACAATTGCAACAATTCATAATCCGCGTGCGGGAAATCAACAGAAGAACTGAGCGCACGCGCCACATTCACTGAGGTAGCGCTCTCATTAACGATACGCATGGAGCGTGTAATCGCATTAAATGCCGTAAAGGCTGTATAGGAAAGCTCGATTTTGATACCCGCAACGCGGTCTTCCAACTCAATAACCAGCGTCTCTGCTTCTTCATCGGATTCAACATACGTTGCTGGCAGTCCGGTAAGCGCTGTCTTTCCTTTGACCAATCGATGGCCTGTATACGTAAACTCCGAAACCGTCGAGCCATTCTCAAGTTCCAGTTGGATAGCCGGATTACGGAAATCACTTGTGCCATACACGGGTAGTTCCACTGCCAATGTATCAAATGAAATCGTACGGTCCTCTGGTACCGGGTTCGGACTGAAAGATGCTCGTTCTGTCCGTACATGCAACCAGCTCAGATCGGTGTCGCGTAATTTTTTGCCATAATACAAATGCACCAAATATCCTGAAGGCAGTACCTGAAATACGTAACTGGCCTCGCGGGTCTGTAAATGAAATTGAAGTTTCTCTTGATTGATGTAAATGCTCATATGTCTCCTCCACCTCTATATATAGGTCTTTCGGGTAAACGGTTTCTCAGGTTTCATTATAGCGAAAAGATCGCCAATGTTCTACGCTTTCATCAAGCTTTAATCAAAAGAGCGCATAACAGCCCGAAGGATGTCATACGCTCTTTTGGTTACAGTCTGAATTCAGTGTGTTCCCTTACGGGAACATCCATTGCCAACGGACGGCAGTGCAACGTACAAGACGCTGGTTGCTGCCTTAAAAATCGATTAAACCAAGGCTGATCTGTAAGGCTTCGTTGACCAATTTCATGGTCTCCTCGTCCAGATGGGTAATCTTGTCAGTCAGCCTCTGTTTATCAATCGTCCGTATTTGTTCGAGCAAAATAACCGAGTCCCGGTCAAAGCCGTGTGCCGCCGCATCAATTTCAACATGCGTTGGCAGCTTTGCCTTCTGGATTTGGGCGGTGATAGCCGCCACAATACAAGTTGGACTGAACCGGTTGCCGATATCATTCTGGATCACCAGAACCGGCCTGACTCCACCTTGCTCGGAACCGACAACGGGAGAAAGATCCGCAAAAAAAACGTCACCACGTTTTACGATCAATGTCTACACCCCGCTAACTAAGCGGTCCAGAGTGCTGTCCGCATCTTCCTCCGCATGAAAGGCTTCGGATGCCATGGTCAGATTAATTTTTGCCATCTCCATGTACCCTCGCTGCATCGTTTCACGGATGTAACGTTTCTTACGCTCCGTTAAATACAGCTTCATAGCCTGCCTAATCAATTCGCTGCGGTTGGAATTCTCCAGCGCTACGATGCCATCCACTTCCTGCAAAAGATAATCAGGTAAACTGATCATGATCCGCTTGGTGTTCTGCAAGTTGGCCACCTTTCTTCCACCCCCACAAACCTTTCGCCATTGTGAACCAGTATTACGTTTTTCCAGAACTTTTATACAAAGGAATATATATGCCCCGAGTATATCAAGTATGCTGTACTCCATTATAAACACGGGGAACAATATTCGTACAGACCAAACATCTCAATTCAGGAATTAAATCCTTACCGTCATACATAATTCGAGATGCTCCGACAGTTTTCCTTCTGTTCTGAAAAAAAGTTTATTGGGAATGACGTCCAGTTTACCTGTCAGGATGTCAAAAGTGGATTGATTCTGGCGACTACTGCTCCCCCGCGGGTATATACCCGCGGAATGCGGTGCGCCATCATGCAGATCACTTCATAAGCAATCGTACCGAGCTGAGATGCCACCTCGTCTGCGGTTATTACGCCACCAGACTGATGACCGATGAGGACAACCTCTTCGCCGACTTGAATTTCTTCCGCCTCTTCCGCGAAAGATTGTAACGACACCATACACTGATCCATGCAGATTGTACCGACGACAGGGACGCGGCGTCCGCGTACAAGCACTTCTGCTTTACCTGTCAGCATTCTGGAGAATCCGTCTGCATATCCGATCGGCAGGGTCGCTATTCGTTCGTAACCTTGCGTAAAATAACGGGTTCCGTAACTGATCCCCCAATGGGGTGGCAGTGTTTTGACCAGAACCGCTTTTGTCTTCAGCGTCAATACCGGGGACAGCTTCACCACCTGATGATTCACCTCAGCCGAAGGATACAGCCCGTACAGGCTTATTCCCACACGTACCATGTCATAGGACAATTCCGGTGTATCAATGGCAGCGGCGCTGTTCGCCGTATGTATAATCGGGATGGAACATCCCTGATCCCTGAGCGCATGAATCACGCTTTGGAACCGTCTATACTGCTCCAGTGTATAGGTTTTGTCTTCTTCATCTGCTCTGGCAAAATGGGTAAACATGCCTTCCAGCATCACCTGATTGAGCGAAGCTACTTCCTGAATGAAAGCCAATGCCTCATCGCCAGGCAACAGACCTAATCGGCCCATGCCGCTGTCGATTTTAATATGAACCTTCAGTTGGTTAGCGAATGTGCTCGCATCCAGATGTCGAATGGCGTCAAGCACTTCCCTGCTGAACAGTGTGACGGTCACATCATGTTGCCATGCAACAGCGATTCCTTCAGGCGGCGTATATCCCAGTACCAGGATTGGAATCGTAATCCCATGTTGTCGCAGTTCCAGAGCTTCGTCAAGAAAAGCCACACTTAAGTAATCCACACCCACTCGTTCCAGTTCCCTAGCCGTCTCCACCGCTCCGTGTCCATAGGCATTGGCCTTCACACAGGCGAGGAATTTCATGCCCTGAGGCAATGCCTCGCGGAAAGCTTCTACGTTAGTACACAAATGATCCAAATTGATCTCCGCTTGGGTCGGCCGATATTGTCCTTGCACGTTAAGTCACCTTCTCTAATCATCTTAATCCGGCTCACGTCAGACTCCATCGTAATGCTCCAGCATGTGACTGTCAAATGAACCGAAGTTTCGCATCCAAAAACAGATGTAAGGTGCGCCTTTTGAAGAACAAATGCGAACACAGAAGAAGACCGATAAGCGAGATTAGCAGGGCAAAATCCCACTTTCACCCAAGCAAAATCTGCTTATATCGATTATTTACCCGGTTCCCTCTGCGTAGAAGCGCATTTTGCTTTATTGAGTGTATCGGGTAAGAAAAACAGCGCTAAATGAATACCTTTCTTACATCAAAGCAAAGCACCGGAGAACAGGTCTCCGATGCTTCTTAGCATTCCTTATGTTTATGCTACTATTCGTTCATTTGTTCAAAAATCATTTGCCTGACTCTTCCTGCATCGATGTTGCAATGCGTACCATTTCGTTCTGAGGCAGGTCGGCACTGGTGATCCGATATTCTATGCCATCTGTCATCCATGTCAGAGTCTTCAATGCATCTCCGCTGATCATCCCCAGTGTGAATCCAAGATCTACTACACTGGATGGAGCAAGTGATACAGCTCGATCCTGTGGTCTGGCTTCGAATATCGTGTAATTATATGTTCCTTCATAACGAAGCATAACCGAATAGTCTCCCGCTTCTTCCAGAATCTGATCGTCCTTGAGCTGCACGCCTTCCGGCGCATAGGTCGGCTGAATCACGCCGAAGCTGTCTGCCCCTTCCGGTTCTGCAAGTGTCGGCTCTTCGCCTTCCTGACCTGTTGCAGCACCTTCTGTACCTTGCTGCTCTGTGTCACCACCTACACCCGACTGTCCATCAGTAACGGCTCCATCAGGTTCAGGCGCAGTCTGAGGATTGGCAGGTTCTTTACCGCCCTCACCTGTTTGCTCCGCAGGAGTTACACCAGAATCCGTTCCTGTTTGGCCGCCCTCTTTTGTAGCTGCTGTCATGTTACGTTGCATGTCAAAGGCGTCTTTCTCAAATGCAGCACCAAATTTGAAGGAATCAAACTTCACATCCACGACCACATTGGCATTGGAGTCGGATACCTCAACCTGTTTCGGTGCGTAATCACTTTTGTTCAGCCAGATCTTCTGTCTGACGAGTGCATGTGTATTATAATTGGCAGCTACATCAAAAACATAGCTCTCCTTCTCATCCGCAAACTGACGGGTTGTATCCCCCGTAATGCTCCGAATCAATGTTTCATAGAGATATACCTGTCCTTGATTATCTGGCCAATTGCTCTGAAAACGGAAGCTTTTGTTCTGGCTCGGTGTCAAAACAAACACGCCTTCATCGTTACGCAGTACAATCTGTGTTACATCCTTTTTTGCATTCGTTAACGCAATACGATAATAGGAAGGCTTCTGATGCCATACCTCGACCTTGTACTGCTGCGGCGTATCTCCGGTATGCAGCGTCATCACGCCTGCCCCCTGGTAACTTTCCATCTCTCCTACGACTTCGTTCAGATCTTTGACCACAGCTGCCGCATCCTTCTTCCCGCAGGCGGCAAGTAAGGCCGATAAGACCAATACCATGGCAAGCATCCATGATATTCGGCGCATGACATCATCCCCTTTAGCACATGTTTTCACTTCAGGATTGTGCTTGCAGCAGAACCCCTACTTGATTAGTACATGTTATGAGGGACTTGTTCGATATATGCGGACTAGTTTGACAAGCAATCGGTGAAGTCCGTTAATACGGCATTGCTACGCAAAATCAGTCTCAGGGAGGATGTTAACTTTATCCAGAAAAGGCATAGTGAATTGTAGGAGATTATTCTTTTTATTGAATATTAGGAGGAAAAGGTATGACGACAACAAAGCTTCGCACATCACTGGAAGGACTGGATGAATTCATCGACGAGCAGCTTCAATTATGGAATGGTGTCGGCACAGCGGTGGCGGTGGTCCATAAGGATGAAGTCGTCTGGCAAAAAGGCTACGGTTATCGTGACCTGGAGTCCAAACTTGAAGTTACCCCTAATACGTTGTTTGCCATCGGTTCAAGTACCAAAGCCTTTACCGCAGCAACTGCTGCTCTGCTTGTGGATCAGGGGATACTGGACTGGGATACTCCTGTGAAGTCGTATATGAAAGACTTCAAGATGTTTGATCCGATCGCAACAGAACGTATAACTATTCGCGACATGCTGTGTCATCGTTCCGGTCTTCCAAGGCATGAGTTGGTATGGTATAACTCCCCGCATACAAGAGAAGAACTTGTTCGAACATTACAGTATCTGGAGCCAAATCAGGATTTCCGAAACAAATGGCAGTATCAGAACCTGATGTACATGACGGCAGGTTATCTGGTTGGACAGCTCAATGAAACTTCGTGGGAGCAGATGGTTCAGAAGACTCTATTTAATCCGCTGGGTATGAACTCAAGTCTGTTCTCTGTTGAAAAAATGCAACTTCAGCCTGACTATGCTTACCCTTATATGGAGAAGGATAGTCAGAATACGAGAATACCTTTTCGAGCCATTGATGCCATAGGACCTGCTGGTTCCATTAACAGCAATCTAGTCGATATGATTGCATGGCTTCAATTCCAGTTGCATCAAGGTCAATGGAAAGGAACGTCATTGATATCTAAGGAACAGATGAAGATTATGCATAGTCCTCAGATGCCCAGTGATTCCCCGTTCATAAGCCAAGAACTGCCTATGAGTACATATGGTCTGGGTTGGATGATTGAGCCTTATCGTGGACATGCCATGATTCATCATGGTGGGGCTATTGATGGCTTTGCATCACAAGTTGCCTTTTTGCCAGAGGAGCAGATTGGAATCGTGGTTCTGAGTAATACCAACGGAAGTATAATTCCCTATACGGTTGCTTTTCATATCATGGACCGACTGCTTGGATTAGAGCCCGTCAATTGGAGTTTCAAATTGAGAAAATTAATGGGGAAAGAATCAACAGAAACGGAGTCTAATCCGGAGAATCCTCTGGAAGTGCCTATTCAAGCAGACACTGCCGTTGAGGAAAATATTGAAGAACCTCACATCATACCTTGTGATCGCCCTTACACCGCTTATGCGGGTATTTACACGCATCCTGGTTATGGCGAGATGTCGATTCAAGAGACAACGGACGGGTTGCAAGCAACCTTTAACGCCATTGAAATGCCCATGGAATACACCGGGAAAGATACGTTTTCCGTCGAATTTGTGTTATTCGGTCTGAAGATCACGTATACGTTTACCCTAAATGAATCTTCAGAAGTTGCTCAATCCATCTCCATTCCTTTGTTGCTTGAACCGGGTACAAAGCCTATTGAATTCATCAGGGTTTCGTAAATGATCTGAAACTATATAAATTGAACTAATGAATATATTTACACTGGTCACTCCGATGACAGAACAACCTTCTGATCGCTGTTATCCCCAGATTTTTTTGATTTCTTTTCATAAAGTGAAAATCCGGGGATAAAGGCGAACGCTCTGCTTCCTCAGGTTATTTCTGTCCTCTCCGTTTTGTATAAATGTTTAGTTCAATTTATATAGAAAACGCCTGATTCATTTCCGTTGTGGCAGCTAATCCTACCACAACGGAATATACACCGGATAACTCGTATCCTCTTCAGCGGCCCCAGGGCTTCTCTTCACCCACAATCTGCGCAGATCAGGCAGACCATACCCCGCAAGACGATAATCTCTCAGTGAATCATGATGGGCGTGTTCTTCCTTGAAGCTGTATGTGGGCAGAAGCAATGCCTCCTGAATCAGTCGATCTTCTAGCCGAATCAATCTATTCAACCGCTCCGCGGGTTCCTGGATCATGACCACTCGTCCACATTCCTCTTCCAGTTCATGTCTCCAGTAATCATTCATCGCAATCAGGAATAACGTGTTCTGGAAGGTGTACATCGTCACGAGACTCAGCACGACATTATCATTGAAGATTTCTCCTGTATAGATCAGATCACAATCCCCAAACCCATCTTGATAGACTGCGTGGACCGGATCTCCCGGCATAATGTTGATATGTAGGCCAATCTGTTTACATCTCTCTGCAAACCAGACCATATCCGTCTCCATCTTCTCTCCTTCTTCCACCCACAGACTTAAACTCTGCCCTTGATAAGAGCTATGACGCAATAATGCTGAGGCCCGCACCATTGAGGTCTCCACGGAAAGGTCAGGTACAGGTGTGACCGAACCATCCGGTTGTTCCGATTGCTGTTTCCCTGGCTCCCCTTGATCTGAACCCACCTTTAAAGGTTGCTGTACTCGTCCTCGAATCAGACTATAAGCAGCCTGCGTGTTCGTGCTTCCGAGCGCTTGCGACAACTCCTGCGCATTCAATAGCTGTTGAACAGCCCGGCGAAAATTCACCTCATGCTGCGGCCCTTCCTTCTGCATATTAAACGTCATATACATGCCACCCTGCATCTCATGCTGCACGGCACGAGGCTCCGCATCCGGAAATATATTATGCTTGATGACGGACTCCACCCTCCCAGAATGGGGAAGTTGCCATATTTCAACGCGGTCAATATAGGCTCGGCCTCGGAAGTAGGAAGGAAATACTTCCAACACAAGCAGCTTGGAATCATGACGCGTCAACCGATAAGGTCCTGTTCCAATCGGATGGAGCGGATTCATCTCCACATCTCTCGGCAAGATCGATGCAGACATACTACTCATCAGATCCGGGAACATGAAGTTAGGCTTGTTTAACACAAAACGTACAGTCAATTCGTCCAACGTCTCTATGCGCTCAATAGATCCAAACAGAGGCCTGCACGGGTTACTATTGTCAGAGATAATGCGATCAAAGGTAAACTTCACGTCCTCTGAATCCAATATTCTGCCATGATGAAAGGGTATACCTTTGTGCAGATAAAAGGTCCATTCGCTCCCCTCTGAATGACTCTCCCATGCCACAGCCAGACTCGGTTCACAGACCTGGTGTTCAGCATTATAACGAACCAAACGATCAAAAACCTCCTCAACAATAAAAACTTCTCCCCACATGGCCGTCTGCGTGGGATCCAATGTCTTAAAAGGGATATTCCGTGGAATCCGCAATGTATCCACTCGTCCTCTGTCCCCTCCATTCGAACGCAGACCGAATTGATGCTGCATTTGCTGCATCAGATGTTCTCTCATCGTAATTGGTAAGGTGGCGGCCAGTTCATAGGCGTCCTCCATCCTGTTCCCATCCAGGAGATGGTCAAATCGTTCACGCGCCACTTCAAGCAACGGGACACAAAATACCAGCATCGATTTTTTGCCTCTTCCGCGCTGCGGGTTCCACCTGACCCATCCATTCTCCTTGAATTTGTTCATAATGAGGTTCATATTGCGCATGGTACAACATAATAGATCGGCAAGTTCACCTACCGTTGTATGCATTTCTTGTTCATCATGTACATGTAGAAAGTTTAATCGCAGTTGAATGTAATGTTCTGATACGTCCATAGTTGCCCTACCTTCTGCTAAAATACGAAATCCATCCGGATGCTTCTACAGTTTTTCTTCAGGTTTTCCTCCATTATACTCAGTAACATCAACATGACCAGTGGGAAGGAAGAACAACGATTTATGAAATACGCCGATCTGCACCCGAACATCAGGATACGTATCATTACTGATTTTTTCACCGATCTGACCCAAAAGTCCATCATTCCATTCATGGCGATCTATCTGAGTATTCAGATTGGCGCAGGTTTGGCGGGGTTATTGCTGACGGTCAATATTGTGGCTTCCATGATTGTGGGATTGTGGGCAGGATATTGGTCTGACCGAATTGGACGAAAAAAATTAATGGTGATCGCACAAAGTCTCCAAGTCATGGCTCTACTCGGCTTGGCCATCGCCAATTCGCCGTGGATGGATTCAATCATCGTCACTTGCCTCATGTTTCTGCTCAGTAGTCTCAGTTCAGGGATCACCGTGCCGATTGCTAATGCTATGATTGTCGACGTGAGCAGTGAACATGAACGTCATTATGTATATGGGTTGCAATATTGGACAACAAACGTTGCTGTAACTTTTGGTGCACTGATGGGCGGGCTATTTTTCGAATCATTTCGTTTCCTATTGTTCAGTCTGGTATGCCTTGAAATCCTAGCTACCCTGTTTATTTTAATCTTTATGATTCGTGAAACAATGGATAAACGTGAATCAGGTTATGGCGATGCTCCCATCCAGAGGAACATATTGAAAACGTACTGGGCGGTCTTTCAGGACAAACGTTTCATGATATTTTTCACGGCTACTGTACTTGCAGTCTCCCTGGAATTTCAATTGGATAAATACATCGCTGTTCGTCTAAAAAATGAATTCACCGCCCAACTGCTCGGCTCAGATATCTCAGGTCTGCATATGTTCAGCCTGATCATGGTCATAAACACCGTAATGGTTGCCTTGGTTGCCATTCCATTCACCAGATGGATAGGTCGCTTCCAGTCCCGATCTATTATGACTGTTGGTATGCTCCTCTATACCGCAGGTTTCACCGTACTTGCTTTCAGCAACTGGGCCTGGTTACTCATCTCATCCGCTATATTGCTAACCATTGGAGAGTTGATGTATGCCCCTGTTCGTCAGGTCATGCTCGCGGGTATGATTCCAGATTCGGACCGTGCTGCCTATATGGCTGCTGACGGGTTGAGTTACAACGTTGCTGCCCTTCTCGGCAGTCTCGGGTTAACCATTGGAGCCTTTCTGCCCTCCTATGCGATGGCTGGTCTGTATATCCTGATGGGGCTTGGAGCGCTCATCTTTTTCCGAATGTTACTTCGGAAGGCAGAGGAACAGAATCAACATCTGCCGTGTGCAGATGCATCTTGATTTCCCTTTTCTGGCAACTTTTCGGACAACAAAATAATCATCCTAGGGAGCCCAACTGGCTCTCTTTTTCATGTCCATGATCAACGTTCAGAAGTAAATTATCTTTAACATTTTGTATATTATAGTTTACATTTAGTCAAATATCATGTACATTAGGTTCATGGAGGTGAGCAAGTGGAAGAATTACACAATCACGTTCGGGAGTTACGAGCCAGAGACCGGCTATCCCAAGCAGAACTGGCCAAACTCATTGGTGCATCCCGTCAAACCATTGCCCTGATTGAGCGTGGAGATTACTCTCCGTCGGTCGTTCTGGCACTAAAAATAGCACATGTATTTCGTGAACCTGTCGAAAAAATCTTTGAACTGAAAGGTGGAGATTAAAATGAAAAATTCATCATCCTCGTCCATTAAAAAGCGGTTGCGTCTTCCCTTGTATGCAGCCGGTGGCGCTGTAGTTGGTTTTCTCGGCGCTAGCGGAGTCAGTAAACTCCCTTCTGACTTGAACTGGACGCTGTCCGTGTATTATGACTATGATCTTTTATTCGCAATCCTGGCGGCTCTTGTGGTAGTTATGACGGTGTGGAACATCTTCAGTCTCTCCCGCACGCCATCTGTCCCTCCCATGGAAAATGATGCTTATGGAGATTCCGATTCACTCATCTCTCCCGCAGAGCGCTCCCTCGGAAAAGCGATGATACTCAGCGGATTCAGCGTTATTCTTACGTTTACCTGGGCAGCACTTGCCTTGTCCTTGTATGCATCCAACCGAACCATGCCGAATTCTCCAGAACTGTTCAACCTCTTGAATTTTGTTGCTTCGTGTATCTCTATTATCATCGTTGTGGTCGTGCAAACTCTGACTGTGAAGCGATACAACCGTTATTATCCTGAACGCACTCTGGATCTGAACTCGCGCAATATGAAGAAAGATCATTTTGAGAAGCTGGATGAAGGCGAGAAATGGATTGTCTATCGCGCAGCCTATCGTTCTTTTCAGATGATGAATGTACTTCTTGGTGTTGGAATGGTCTCTATGGTTCTATATTCGATGCTCTTTACCTTTGCTCCATTCCCGATTGTAATGCTCTCTGTGATCTGGATTGCCAACATCGGAATCTATTATCGTGAAACCTATCGTGCGAGTAATCAGTAATACATGGTTAGGTAACTATTTTGTAAATATTTTCATAAAGGAGTGTTTGCATGCATTTATCCAAACGAAAGACCCGTTTCAGGTTCACCTCCCTAACAGGAGCTTTTATGGCTGTGGTTCTGTCTCTCAGTCTGTGGGTACCCGCAGTTCAGGCGGAGACCGCAACTCCAGTAGCTGCTGAACAAGGAAAGACGAAAGCGCTGACAACCGAATCAGCTACAGCATTTCTGGATTCATTCTTCGATTCACCTGAGGCAAAGGCCCATTATGTGGGAGCCTCCGTTGTTGTTGTGAAGGATGGCAAAGTTCTGGCGGAAAAAGGATATGGCTTCTCCGATGTGGAGAGTAAAACAGCCATCGATCCCAAAAATACCGCTTTCCGTGTAGCCTCTGTCTCCAAAACGTTCACGTCAGCAGCTGTAATGCAGCTGGTAGAGCAAGGCAAGGTTGATCTGCAAGCTGACTTTCAGACCTATGTGAAAGGGCTCGAATTTGATAATCCTTTTGACAAACCTGTAACTGTGGAGAACCTGCTCACACACACGACCGGATTCGAGATCCGTGATCCGCAACAGGAAGACATCCATACTGATTTTGATAAGTACATAGCGATGGAGGATTACGCACAGCAACACATGCCTCCTGTCGTTCGCGAGCCTGGAAGCGCCTATATGTACGATAATTTCTCGTTTTTGCTGCTTGGCATGATTGTTGAGAATGTAAGCGGCGAGCCCTTTGAATCCTACATGCAACAACATATCTTCAAACCGCTAGGAATGGATAACAGCAGTTTCATGCTGGACAAAAAGTTCCAAAAGCAGCTGGCCACAGGCTATGATGCGGCACACAATCCGCTTGATCTGTACACCATCTCTCCAACACCAATGCCTCAAGGTGGCATGTTGTCTACCGCTGAGGACATCGGGAAGTTCATGATTGCGTTCCTGAATGATGGCGTGAAGGACAACAAACGAATTTTCAAGGAATCCACAGTGAAAAGCATGGAACAGTACCGTTCTTCCATTCATCCACTGTTACCAAACACCACGTATGGATTCGAAGCTGCATTCCAGCTTCCCGGAGCAGGAAGTAGTCCAAGTATCATTACAAAAGGAGGCGACCTGACCGGATTCAGCTCTTATCTCTTCCTTATTCCCGAGCAAAATACAGGCGTTTTCCTGACGTATAATCAAAATGGAGCACTTCGTAATCTGTTCTACCCTGCATTCATTCAGAGCTTCTTCCCACAATATGCAAAGCCTGTACAGTTCAAGGATTACACGCCGCAATCCGCAGCTGAGCTGCAACGCTTCACCGGATTGTACGCCGATCTTCGACTTAGCACGATTGTAAGTTCCCTGAAAGGTGGCGGGGATAAGCCAGGACAACTGAGCATTAACGATGTATTCCTAGGTCAACGCAACCTGATTCAGGTGGAAGATAATCTCTTCAAAGATGAATTGACTGGTCAATTCACAGCATTCAAAGAATATGCAGATGGCACCACATACATGAAAGAACCTTACCTCAACCCTATGGGTTATGAGAAAAAAGGTCAAAAGCCTATGGGCTTCCGGGATGTTCGTGAGAACAGTCCTTATGCTGAAGCAATCTATGCCATACAATCTCTTGGATATTATGAGAATGATGCTAACAAGTCTTTCCAACCGAAATCAGCTGTGACACGAGCTGAATTTATTGAGAACACGCTTAAACTGAGTGGATTGAAGCCCAGCAAAACTACGCCTCCTGTTGGCACCGACTGGGCAGATCATGCAGCAGCCGGATATATTCAACTCGGATATGAATTGGGTATGATTACTGGCACGGACGAACAGCAGTTTAAGCCGGATCAAGTGATTATCCGACAGGAAGCCATGGTCATGATGTGGAGAATTATGCAACTACAATATCCTAGCGAACTGTTTAATGATGTGAAACTTGCGGGACACACAGATGCATGGGCTGTACCAGCCATTCAGATGATGGCGAAGCTTGGTATCCATGGACCCGAGGTGAAGGTAATGGAGGATGGTTCTGTTGATTTCCTTTCCCGCAAACCTCTGATTCGTCAGGAAGAGGCTGCGATCATGTATGCGCTGCTTACCCAACCAACAGATCAAATCGTCGCTGAACTGATGGCAGCTCAACAACCACAAGCAGAACCTGCCGAAGGAGCTGAGCCTGCAGATGAGACATCTGAAACTGCGCCGGTTCCTGTACCAGTAACGGTCCCTTCTGCAACATCAGCACAATAAAAATAAAATATCTTCATACCGATTAGATTGATCATGCTTATGATGCAAGAAAAAACAGGCTTGTTCAGAAGGATACGATCCTTCTTGAACAAGCCTGTTTCGTTACTTTTCATAACTTATTATAGCGATCGGTTACTAAGTTATATCCGTCTCTATTCGATCAACGAAGATACATGGCGGTTCCCGTTGCGCTGATCAAACTTGGCTGCAACGGTCTGCGCATGCTCCGCAAAGTAATCGGCCAGCTTGAGCAGGTCGCCCGGATCGCCTTCATACGGGAAGGATGCTGGCAGACGCAATCGGTATTCTGGAGATTCTTCCACCCAGCGGCGAAGCAACGATGCTGCTCTGGCATAAAACAACATTTTGGCGTAAGGATCTTCATGATCAGCAGCGAACACCAGTGTTTCCTCCAGCACATCAATGCCTTTTGCCGGATTTGTACGTGTGAGATAATCCATCTGCTCCGCAAAACTCTGCACAAAATCGTTCTGGCCTTTAATCAGGCGATATCCCTTGGTCTGATGTTTATCTGCTTCCGCAGTCCGTCCCAACCGATATAGCGGCATCAAAATTTCAGACAAAGTCAGATGCGGAATCTCTGCACAGCTCATACGCCCTTTCAGGATAGGCTGTGCCGCCTCCAACACCTTCTCATCGTCTCCTTTTAACAAGAAATATCGCATAATCTCATCCTGCTCACAGGCTTCGCAGTCACTCATAAAGTCACGATCCATCGTTCTGAATCGATCATAACTACGTCCCGCTTCCTCCAGCTCCCCAAAATCCATAAAGATCCGGAACCGATAATACCAGTAGGAGCGTTCGCTGTAACCGTAGGACTTGAAGCGCCGTCCGAAATCCTCCAACAGCTCCAGGATCTTCTCGCGTGATATTTCCGGGAAGTCGGGCATCTTGCCCAATATCCATTTGTACGACCACATTAACGTTTCTTCATCATATTCTTCGGGCTGTTGGTCGAACTTGCCCAGCTGCCAGGAAAAAGCAATCAGTGCTTTCATCGGATAACCACAGAATGTTGCTGTCTCCACAATCTCCGATCTTGCTTCATATGCCTCTTCCTCCATGCCGTTCACATCGGCAACTCTTGCCGCTTCCTCCAGCATACCAAGCTTCGCCGGACCATTGGGCAAACCATAGGCCTCGTCCATCAGTTCTTCAAAATCCATCTCTGTCTTCATCAGGCTTCCCCCTTACGATCTGTATTGGCACGCAAACCCCAATCAATAAAACGAACAATGCCCTGATTTAACACTTCAAGCTCCTGCTTGCTCATGGCATAATGCCCCATCATCAGTGCATTGACGTATAACATTTCGATGGCAATCGGTGTCATCTGGTCATCCGGTGATGTCAGTACCCGCTGAATGATCGGATTACTCACGTTCAAATACAAGGTTGAGTACCCTGCTGAACTCATGCCAGAAGACAATGAACCCAGAACAGACGAGAACAATTCCGTGCTCTCCTCGCTTGCTTTTTCAAGCGCACGAAGTGTTGAGGATTCCTGAGACAGCGTGAACAACACTGGCAGATCCGATGGCTTAAAACCTTTCACCTCAGCCCGACAACGGAAGCGCTGTAAGGCAGAATCGGCCAGTCGCAACGCATCATAATACTGATTACGCTCAGCGGGTGGCACATCGGTGAAACTCATCGAGACCTGATCCGGCTGTAGCCGCTCCGTGTGTACGTTGTGCACGGTCATCGGCAGTGTCGCCATCAACTCGCTGTCATAGATATAACCACCGTTAATTACCAGCATCGATTGTGCGGAAGCTACATGATGAATCTGACGGTACTCATCAACAGAGGACGTGAAATACAATGTCTCTCCTTCATCAATTAACTCACCCAATTCACGGTGACCCCTCGTACTCTCAAATGGCAACCAGCGATGAATCATCGCGTAGAATGCTTGATCCTGCACAGCCAATGCCTTCATGGACAGAGCATGCAGACGAATCAGCTTCTGAAGCCGTTCCGTCTGGCTCTCAGCCATGTCGGCCAGTCCCTTGC
This sequence comes from Paenibacillus sp. FSL H8-0283, assembly GCF_045040675.1. Classification (NCBI taxonomy): domain Bacteria; kingdom Bacillati; phylum Bacillota; class Bacilli; order Caryophanales; family Paenibacillaceae; genus Paenibacillus; species Paenibacillus sp. FSL H8-0283. Next base: position 1,623,288 of record NZ_CP150295.1, on the reverse strand, counting down.
GAAGTGCGTCTCCGAGTTCGGAGCGAACTTCCTCCAGCTTCTCATTTTCATAGAAATGTTCCCGTGATGCCGTCGGTTGAAGCTCATCTGTCCAGATCAGACATTTCACGAAGAAAGCCCACTCTGGCAAAATGTTCTCAGCCTTCTCCGAAATCAGCATTCGCTTCAGGTAAACCCGGTGAGAACGCTTGGCATTCAGATTAACCGCGTGTGGCAGTACAAAAGCAATACCTCCGGTACGGCCTGAAGCTGTCGTCAACGGAATGAAGTCTTGGAACTGCTCGCCAAGCAGACGTTCACCAAATGCCAATACCTCTGATCTGCGTGAACGTGCGAGTGCAGGGTCCATCAGCCAGATCGGGGTCTCGCTATTCACCACATGTTGCACGCCGTCATGATACAGCGTGACCGGATACGGCAATAATGCTCCGTAATAGAACAGAGCTTCTTTCACATAATCCGGTTCAAAGTAGTGCGCCGCGTCCGGTGTGCAACGCAGATATACTTTGGTCCCCGGGGACAGCTGTGTGTCCAATTGTCGAATCGTATAGGTGCCATCCGGCTTGCCCCGCCACTCCATCGAAGGGCCGCCCTTCGCGGATTGCGTCAGCATGACAATTTCGTGACTCACCATGAAACAGGATAACAACCCAATCCCGAAACGCCCGATAAACGAAGTCTCTCCATCCAGCAGCGCTTGCTGCCCCCTCTTCGAGGATTGTCCAATCATCGCTAGGAATTCATGGATGTCAGCTTCGGTCAAGCCGATTCCGTTGTCCTCCACCATCATGGTCAATTGCTCACCTGTTCCCGTCAGTTCAACACGAACTTCACCCTGATACCCTGGCTCCGCCTCCGTTCGTGCGGTAATCGCATCCGTCGCATTCTGCATCAGTTCGCGCAAGAACACTTTAGGACTGCTATATAGATGGTTGGATAAAATCTGGATCATCCCGCTCAGGTTCACTTGAAAACGATATTCATTGGATGCTGTCATGATTCACTCACCTTCCTCTACGTCAAACACAATATGTACCCATACGATGTATTCATATGGATGTGTTAGACGAATTCATTATGTAATCGTTAGAAACAGACGTTCCCCGTGACAGGCACGACAAAACATCACGTCAAGCCGGCCCTGAATAACCAAGACCGGCGTTATATGCATATTTCAGGCATTCATGAGACGTAAGGCCTTATCTTCCATTACCACGTCATGAATAGCAATGAAACGGATGTTCTACCCTAAAATAAGGATACATGTTACAAGGCAGAGTGAAAACAAACCTGAGACCCGATTTCAGACAGACTTCAGGGTAAATGTGCATCCTACATTCGGGACTATTGAAGGAGGAATAGATCTTTTTTGTCGTCCATTTGAACGATATCAGCATACCACACGTATAATCTCCAAACTCAGATCGGACGGTGAATATACATGATCGAAGTACGCAACATATCCAAGCAATTCAAAGTGCATCAAGCACTGCATGATGTCAGTTTTACAGTTAAACAAGGCAGTGTCACCGGGTTGATTGGACCCAACGGTTCGGGCAAAACCACACTGATCCGTATCATGAATGGGGTTTTGGGCGCTTCCAGTGGACAGGTAACCATTAACGGATTGGACGCCGCTTGTGAGGCAGAGAAAGTACTGGCCATGTGTGGCACTCTTACCGAGCAAAGTGGATTATATGAAAATATGAGCGGGCGTGACAATCTGACTTTCTTCGCAGATGTTTTTGGCCTGAAGCATGCCAAGAAACGAATCGACGAGCTTGTAAATCTGTTCGAGTTGCAGGATTATCAGCATCGAAAAGTCGGCACCTATAGCACAGGCATGAAGAAACGCTTGGGCCTTGCACGAGTACTCTTGCACCGTCCTTCCATCCTGTTTCTGGATGAGCCCACCAATGGCCTGGATCCGGATGGAATTCAGATGGTGCTACGCATTATCCGTCAGTTAAATAAGGAAGAAAAGATGACAATCCTGGTCTCATCCCATGTGCTGTCCCAACTGTCAGCCGTCTGTGATCATTATATTTTCATGGAAAAGGGGCGCATCGTGGAGGAAGGCACGGAACAGGAGATTGTTAGCCGGTACCTGTCCACTCCGAAGCTCGAAGTAGAAGCCGACATGCCAGAAGGATGGCACACGGCAACCGACTTTACACCTGAAATAATCTCCGCACATCAAGCAGTATTTCAGCTTACATCGCGTGAAGATATTCCATTACTGCTAAGGCAATTAACGGAGCATGGTCAAGTCTATCAGGCCCGCATCACGGGCAGTGATCTGGAAAGTATCTATTTTGCCATAAGGGAGGCACACCACCATGAATAACCGCCAAGCCATACGTGCACTGGTACGTAAAGATATCCGGTCCGTCACAGCCAGCATTCAGCTCTGGTTGCCCATGTTGATCGTTCCACTGATTATTGGAATCATCATGCCCTCCGCCCTTCTGTGGGCGGCCTCCAGAATGGAACTTCGTTCTCTGGGCAACATCAGCTTTCTACTCGAATCATTGGATGCGTTAACCCATGGTGGACAGATTCCTCAGCTTGCTTCCATGCCTACAGATAATCATCGTATTGTCTATTACTTGGCCATGTATATGTTCGCTCCCTTGTTTCTCATCATTCCGGTAATGGCCTCCAGTATTCTGACGGCCAATAGTTTCGCTGGTGAGAAGGAACGTAAGACGCTGGAAGGATTGTTGTTCACACCGATAAGTATGGACACTCTTTTTAAAGGTAAAGTGCTAGCTACCCTGATCCCTTCCATTCTATTATCCTGGGTTACTTTCCTGATCTACGGAATCATTGCCAATATTCTGATGTACCCCATGTTTGGAACGTTGATGTTTCCCAATCTGAACTGGATAATACTTGTCGTGTGGGTTGTTCCCGCTTGCAGTCTTATGGTCATTTTATTAAACGTCCTGATCTCGGCCAAGGTCCGTGGGTTCCAGGAAGCCTATCAACTCGGCGGATTAATTGTCCTTCCCCTCATCGCCTTAGTCGCTGGTCAAGCCAGTGGCATGCTGCTGATTGGTCCTTGGATGTTAGTCATGATTGGAGCAGTGCTCCTACTCATAAGTGTGGTTCTTCTTCGTCTGGTCACGTCGTGGAATAGTCGTCAGCAACTGGCGGAAAGTCAGATCTGAATGATGTGGAGTATGGCGACAAAATTCAACAAACCACACTGTCGCTCCGCTATACAGATTGAGAAATAAATAAGTGCAGGTTATGATGTGGAGATATATGCTATGGGATGATTTATAGAGAGGAATGGAACAACTGTATGGAATCCAAACTACTTCAAAAATTAAAATATGCTTCACAATTAACGGCACAGGAGAAGCATATTGTGGACTATATCCTAAGCAATCCCGAAGTTGTATTTGATTCTACAGCCCATGAACTGGCTCAGCAGACCTATACAAGCTCATCCACCATTGTTCGCTTATGCAAAAAGCTGGGTACCAAGGGGTACCCAGACTTTCAGTTAAAACTTGCTCTTGAATATCAACAGATACCTTCCGCGTTGCAGACGCAGGATCATGCAATTGCAGAACAAGGCAACGTGCTGGCTGCCATCGACTCAGTTCCTTACCTGTATCAGCAGGCGCTAGATGATACGCGCCGGATGTTAAATGCTCCTGTTTTGCTACGAATCGCGAACTGGGTCAAAGAATCCGGACGTATCGATATCTATGGCAGTGATATGAATTATTATCTGGCTCAGCAGGCTTGTGCCAAGTGGAATGAACTCGGCATATCTGCGATTGCTCATAATAGTCCCAACATGCATTACTTGAACACGATGAATCCCAACAGCCTGACGTTGTCTTTTGTTATCTCGCACACAGGTGAGAATCAATCCATGATTGAAGCCGCTAAAGTGCTCAGCAACAAACAGATGAAAGTCATCGCGGTCACGGGCAACAACCATTCAACCCTGTCCAGACATTGTGATGAAACGCTGCTGGCTTACGGATACAATGAACAGTTAAGACTGTCCAAAATGTCTTCGATGGTCTCGGTACTCTACATTTTCGACATGTTGTACATGGGGAGCATTAGCGATACGTATTAACGATTAACACTGGTCTGCTGTAAATACAATCCCGGCATCCTTACGTGCACTCATAAGTACACTCATTACAGACTGGCTGTGTTCGAGCAGTTCGTAACACCGTTTGTGATCACCACTTGCATGGATGTCCCTGAACGCTTCCCACTCATAGTACAGCCAATTGGATTTGGTCTGCGCATTATATGCCTCTGCAGACTCATTCCCGATCTGAAGCTTGATCTCCCGGCAACCGTTTGCTCCTCCCACAACCTGAAGATAACCTTTCTCCCCCTGAATGAGCACAAAGTTCATGCTGTTTGTGTCTTTGGCACCTACACATTCCGCAATAAACTCCGGATACTTAAGAACCACTACTCCTGACGTATCAATGCCGTTTGCATGCTGGTTCGCGGTATACGATACGGTATTCGGACTGCCAAACAGATTCATGACCAGATGCAGATTATAAATATTGATATCCATTAGCGCGCCACCAGAGAAATGTGGATTGAATACGTTCGGCGTTTCCCCTACAAGCAGATCATTGTATTTGCGCGAGTATTGACTGTAGTTACACTGGATGAGTTTGATCGGACCAAGCTTTGGTAGTTGCTCCTGTATGACTTTAATATTGGGCAGATGAATGTTGGAGATGGCTTCAAACAGCAACAGATTCTTTTCTTTTGCAAGTGCAATCAGCGTTTCTGCTTCCTGAAGCGTGGACGTGAACGGTTTTTCGCAGACGACATGTTTGCCATGTTGAAGTGCCTGATAGGCCTGTTCGTAATGCATGCTGTTTGGTGAAGCAATATATACGAGATCTACATTTGTATCTGAAAATAGGGATTCCAGGTCCGTATAGATGGTATCGACCCCATACTTACCCGCAAGCTCCTGTGCTGTCTCTCTCTTCCGAGAGTACATCGCTGTACACGTAACATCTTCCAGCTCATTGATCGCAGACAAAATGGCATCCACAATGGACCCTGTACCAATCGTTGCTATATTCATCATATCGTTTCGCTCCTGTCGTTGGTTGTTTGTCAGTTGGCTCTCTTCGCTGCTTCGATTCCGTCATGTAAAATATCCAATACATATAAAACCTCTTCATCCTTGACCGGTTTATCACCGTTATGTCGAATGGCTTGAAGCAGTTGATCATATAAAATGCCATAGTCTGTCGCTTCCGAAGGAACTTTCTCCGTATGTGATGTTCCCTCATCGTCCACATAACTAATCGTACCCCAGTTATTCTCCGGTTCAGCTTCAATGGATACCCTGGTTCGTCCATCTCCATTTTTCGTTTGATGCCCACTGCTATATTTAACAAAGCTCCCTCGATCCCCGTGTACAATGAATTTTGGATGTTCGATCTTCACAAGCAGACTGCACTTAATCGTGGCCTTCATTCGTCCATAACGAAAATCAATATCGATATAATCATCGGATTCCCCCGGCGCGATCAAACTCCGAACATCATAATCAATTCGGTCAGCTACACCATAGATGGAGATTAACTGATCGATCGTATGCACGGCCAAGCCATGCAGCAATCCAAATCCACTTCTGGTGTACTGTGGGTGAAAATAATCATAGTGGGACTGGATTTCAACAATATTCCCCAGTTTGCCGCTCTCAATCACTTTCTTCAATGTCAGAAAGTCACCATCAAATCTGCGATTTTGATTCGCCATAGCGATGAGATTTTTACGATTGGCTAATTCAAAAATATCTTTGGCTGCCGCAGAAGTGGAGGCAAATGGTTTCTCCACCAGTACATGTTTCCCGCGTTCCAATGCCAGCCTAGCGTACTCTACATGGCTATCCACATGGGTGGCGATAACAATCAATTCAATCTCATCATCTTGCAATATGTCTTCGATATTCGTCGAAAAAGTAATCTCGGGATAGCGTGATTCACGCTCTGTATCACCAACCCGATCTTCCTCTCGACGATATATCATCTTCACCCTGATGTTTTCTTTTTTGTCCAGATAAGGAAAATGATAATTCACCACTGCATTCCCAAATCCGATGATCGCCACATTCATTAACATGATCACTCACTCCTCTGCTCTGGTTGAGTGTAATGTTATCACGATCAAGTCAGGCGGAGAATGCTTTGGGACGGGATTGGCAGCATCATGCGCAATTTGATTTCAGGTTTGAATGACTATGAAATTCAATTTCATTCTCTTCTTTTTTTCATGTTTGAGATCTAACATATATTCCATAGTTTACCGATATAACATAAGGAATTAACGACATACATATAGAAGAACGAAGGGGACGATGAACGAATGAAAACAAGGTATACATACGTACAACGCACCATCTGTACATTGCTGTTATTTACACTCATTGTAGCAGTGACATTGGGAGGTGGAACCGCAGCCGAGGCAGCTTCACTTAACCAATCCACAGTGTATTATGAGTCCGACGGAGTTTTGTACAAAGTATCCGCGGATGGCAGCAATACAACAGAAGTATTAATTGATTTCCAAGGTGTGGACTTGCTCGCGGCAGGCTCTTATCTCTACTACACGCAGACTGCTTCTTCCACAATCTTGCTTCGGGTTCCGAATGACGGGTCCAGCGATGCGGCAGAGACATTTGCTACAGATGTACTCAGCTATTACACGGATAACGGATTTATCTATTATCTGGATGCTACAGGTACCATTTATCGCGCGAATGGCAATAGTGACGCTTCATCTGTCACCAAGATTGCTGACAAGGCTGATACCGACTTCCCATTCCTCCTGGTAACCAAAGGGCGCGCCTACTATAATGCGTTAGTTAATGGAAACACGTGGATCGTGTCCAAAACGTCCAACGGTGCTGGAGCTGTGCAGCGGATTGCCGCAGGCGCAGTGGAAGGACGTTATTTTACGAATCAAGCCAAAAACGAACTGCAACTGATGGTAAATACAGACCCCTACGAGGAGTTTTACTCCACCAATGCTGTTGTCATGTATAAGGTGAAATACAACACTGGCAAAGCAACCGCGGTTAATCCCAAAGCCAAACTGGATGTGAATGCTGTATATTCCGGTGGTTGGGGAAACAATCTTTACGTGTATAACAAAGGAATCGTTCTCGACAGCAATAAGGATTATAATTATGCCAAAGGCAAAGCGTTTGCGTTAACCACTTCAGCCAAAACACTTCAACTTCATAATAAGAGCGTTCGTGAAATAAGTGCCTTAGGTACAGACAAGGTTGTCATTATTGATGCAGACAAAAAGGCTTATGCCAAAACGGTCTCGGGCAACAAAGTGACCAAGTCTGCCAACCTGAACCTGAACAATGTAACGTATGTTGCGAATCAATTGACCAATGGTACATCTACGGCTGCATACATCTCGGGCAACAATGGACTCTATTCGGTTAATACAGCTCTCAAGGTAACGAAACTTACCGGGGACGAATGGGATGCATTCCATATCAGAGATGATGTTGCGGGCCTCTTCTACATCAATGCCAAAGATCAGTATCGCTTGTATCACGTGCAAACGGGTGGAACAGGGAAAAAAGTTATGAGTGACGTTTTCCTCGACAATATTCTATTGGTGACACCGTACTAACATATAATGTTGGTTCAGGCGTATAGCCCATTCAACGGACATGTCCATAACAAAAAGGATTACCATGTAGCCATAACGGCTCTTGGTAGTCCTTTTTTGGTTGTCGAAAACTATTTTTCAAAAACATCTTCCATATGAGAATGATAATTGTTATCATTAAGAAAATAAGACAAAAGGATGGTCCGTATGACTGAACAGTTTCCCTTCATTGCTGAAACCTCATCTCTACCGCTCCTCTCCTCCATGTGCCGTGTGCGTCGTGGGGAGAATTTCCGTGTGCAAGGCAAGACGGTGTCACGGCCTATGCTCTGTCTTATTTTGCAAGGAGACGGTGTTCTGGTCCTGAATGATACAGTCTATACGGCGCAAGCGGGCAGCTTGTTTGTACTGAAGCCAGGAACAACCATCGAGGCCGCTGCACGCTCGAACGTTACCGAATGTATATTGCTAAGCATGGATACGGTTTGTTTGCAGCAAGTGCGCGGTGAATGGAAAATGACCTCATCACCCGCCTTCCCGCTGGATTGGGAGACAGGCAGGTTGCTGGTTCGTCATGAGCAGCAGGCTGTATTACGTTTGGAACAACTGTATGAAACCTATCACGGTCTTCAACCGGATCACTTTATCAGCATACATAGCCAACTGCATGAGCTGCTGCAGTTTCTCTCGGAGAACAGGCTGGAAGCCAATCATGAGAAAGTGGACCCTGCCTTGGAACGCAGTATTATGTATATGCGACGTTACATGAGTGAAGGAATCAGCATGGATCAGCTTGCCAAGATTGCTGGACTCACCCCCAGCTCTTATTCACGCAGTTTCAAGAAGGCCAAAGGCATGTCACCGACCGATTACCTAAATCGTTTACGTATAAATGAAGCCAAAAAACAGCTGACAGAGGAATCCTGTATCCTCAAAGACGTCGCGGTATCTGTCGGGTATGGCAATGAGTATTATTTTAGCCGCAAATTCAAACAAACCTTGGGGATTGCTCCCAGCGTATATATGAAAAGAGATCAACTTCGCGTAGCTACGGCATCCATTATGGGATTCCATGAGAACTTGGCCTCACTTGGACTGCGCCCGGTAGCTGTGCTGGAAGGTGAAGGTGTATTTGACCGAGAATCGGATGAATATGAACAAGAACGCCGATTAACCAGACAATTCGATCAACTTCGGCAGGCGAAGCCAGACTTGATCATCGGTGACTTTTACCACAAGCCCTATTACGATCGCCTGAAAAGTATTGCACCTACCATCATCTTGGAGTCCACTGATGACTGGAAAGAGAACCATATTCGCATAGCCGAACTAGTCGGACGTGAGAAACAAGCGTTGCTGAATTTCAAAGAACTTGAGTTCCGCAAGCTTGAAGCAAGCCTGAACCTGCAACCCTATTTCGGACAAAAACGGTTGGCTCTGATGGAGGTTACTAATCAGTTCATTCGCTTACAAGGGACTGGCGAGCATCCATTAAATCACTTGTTGTATGCTGAATTGGGACTCCAGCCTGCTCAGCTTGTATCTCCCGAAAGTTCCAGAAGTGAGTATGTAGCGGATAGTATTCCCGTGCTGGACACGGATTACCTGTTGATCCATCGTGCTTCGCTCCAGCCTGTCAGTGAAAAGGTGTTCCGACGCATGAAACAAACGGCATCGTGGAATCGATCTCCTGCTGTATTGTATGGTAACGTTCACGATATTTCGAACTGGCAACGGTTATGCTGGACCCCGGGTGGCCGGTTGCAGATTCTGAACGAACTGGAACAGATTACTCAGCAGTCTGTAGTCTTTCCTCAGGCAGGTCTGATCGGACATTAGATGTGAACATAGGTCGATACGATGGGTAAGATTATCTTTTACATCGTGTTCCTTCATTAATAATTCAGTAAGATATTGCACATGCAAAGGGCCCTCTCCTATAACGGAAAGGGCCCTTTGCATGTAATTATGAATGTTCCTTGATCTCTTCCTTCGGAACAAGCTTGTATATCTCTTCATTTTCCATGGTATCAATCAACCGATCCAACCATTTGTAATATGCTTCCGCTTGCAAAACTTTGTGTTTGTCTTCCATCAGGATGTGGATAAGTTCAGCATCCGCCTCTTCATCCAGAACTTCGACTAGTCGATTCAGTTCTTCAATTGATTTGCGTAGAATCTGAAGGTTACTCTCCACGGCTTTTCTCCATTTAATCGCAAAATAATCCGTAAACGTCTGATGCCAGTCATATTCCACTTCATATAGGTCTTTTCTGGAGCCCTTGCTCCACACTTTATTTACCATTTTCAAATCCAGCAGTGTTCGTACACCTGTACTCATACTCGTTTTGCTCATTTCCATTTCCCGTCCCATATCGTCAAGGGTCATTGGTTTGTCTGCAAAAAATAGCAATCCATATAAGTGTCCCGTCGACAGCGTAACGCCGTAAAGATCCATATTACGTCCAATGGCTTCAATGACGCGCTTACGAATCTTCAGCACGGTTGCCTGCTGTTCCTCTTGTAAATGGTCCAAGCCCATGCTTGCAACCTCCATTCTGAACATTCCACAGTCTTTGGCGAAATAATTGCAACACTTTAAAAGTCCTGCTTACATGGGAAAGCACTCAGCCGGACATCATATATGCCAGAGGGCTTTCATTCACCCAATGTATGAAAATGGGAACTTTACCAGGCTACAATTGCCTATGACTATCTTTTAACCAAAAAATTCAGCTTCAATTCAGCTCATTTTCTATTGTAGGAAAAGCAATGTCAAATGTAAAGCTACCTTATTAGCCAGAATAAGGAGAATGACGGAGCATATGGGAGGAAAACTTTGTACAGTTTTTACTGTACAAACATTATGTACTGTTTATTCGGTTGATATACTGGTTAAGTATTGTTAGACTTAAAAACGTTACCCAGAAAGACGGGAAGCGAAGCAACAATTACCGGATTTCGTGGCTGGGCGCATAAGTGTATGGGCTTATGGATGCTGAAAGCCGTTCGAAGTGCACAACACATCAGAAGGGGTGAAAACATGACCATACTTGAAGTGAAAAACGTAAGTAAATTGTTTGGACCCCAAACCGAGCAAGGTCTGCAATTACTGGAGCAAGGTTGGGGTAAAGAAAAGTTGGCCAAAGAAAAACAGATAACGGTTGGTGTCAACCGGGTCAACATGGACATTAAGGAAGGCGAGATTTTCGTTATTATGGGACTGTCCGGGAGTGGTAAATCCACACTGGTTCGGATGTTCAATCGTCTGATTGAACCAACATCCGGAGAAATTCTGGTCCATGGTAAGGATCTACGCAAGATGAACAAAGAACAATTGCGCGAAGTGCGCCGGAAAACGATTAGCATGGTCTTCCAGAAGTTTGCGTTGTTCCCGCACCGTACCGTTCTTGATAATGTGGAGTATGGATTGGAAATACAAAAAGTAGATAAGGAAGTACGCCGGGAGAAGGCAAAAACCTCACTTGAGCTGGTTGGCCTTAAGGGCTGGGAAGACAAAATGCCAGATGAACTCAGTGGCGGGATGCAGCAACGTGTCGGCTTGGCGCGTGCACTTGCCAATGACCCGGAAGTACTACTGATGGATGAAGCCTTCAGTGCACTTGATCCATTGATTCGCCGTGATATGCAAGATGAGTTGATCGAGCTTCAGGATAAAATGAAAAAGACCATCATTTTCATTACCCATGACTTGGACGAAGCGCTGCGCATCGGCGATCGTATTGCCCTCATGAAAGACGGCGCAGTTGTGCAGATCGGTACACCGGAAGAAATCATGATTCAACCGGCCAACTCATATGTGGCCCGCTTCGTCGAAGACGTGGATCTGTCCAAGGTCCTTACAGCATCTCACGTAATGCGTCGCCCTGAAACAATTACGCTTGATCGTGGTCCTCGTGTTGCCCTCGAATTAATGCGCGAACGTGGTATTTCCAACCTGTTTGTCATTGACCGTTCGATCAAACTGCTGGGTGTTATTACAGCTGAAGATGCAACCCGTGCTATGCGCGAAAACAAATTATTGAACGACATTCTGATCACGGACGGGCCGACGGTGTCGCCTGAAACCCTGATTCATGAATTGTTCGAGATTGTAAGTTCTGCCCATGTGCCGCTCGCTGTAGTTGGTGAGAATGGCCGTCTGCAAGGTGTTATCGTCCGCGGTGCCCTGCTGGGTGCACTTAGCGGTGAAGTTGCAGTAAAGGAGGAACTTGCGAATGATTCCCAAAATACCACTAGCATCGTGGATTGAATCCATCGTTGACTGGATGAGCTCCTCGCTCTCCGGATTGTTTAATGTAATCTCTATTGTTATTCAGGCAGTAGTTGGATTCTTCTCCGGGCTGTTCATGCTGCCCCATCCACTCCTGTTCATTGCCATATTGGGTGTTCTTGCGTTCCTCGTAGGACGACTCCCACTGACACTATTTACGGTTATCGGATTCTTGCTCGTAGATAACTTGGGATACTGGTCCCAATCGATGGACACACTCGGTCTGGTTATCACTTCAGGATTGGTTTCGATCCTGCTTGGTGTACCTGTCGGAATCTGGCTCGCATACAGTAAAACTGCGGCGCGTATCATTACACCGCTGCTTGACTTCATGCAGACGATGCCTGCATTTGTCTACTTGCTGCCTGCGGTCACATTCTTTAGTCTCGGTGTCGTTCCAGGTGTTATCGCTTCTGTTATATTTGCGATTCCGCCAACGATTCGTCTGACTCATCTGGGGATCAGACAGGTATCTAGTGAATTGGTTGAAGCAGCTGATGCATTCGGCTCAACTTCCATGCAAAAGTTGTTCAAAGTACAGCTTCCACTCGCTTTGCCTACCGTGATGTCCGGTATTAACCAGACCATCATGCTATCACTGTCCATGGTTGTTATTGCATCCATGATTGGTGCACAAGGTATTGGTGCGGAAGTCTATCGTGCTGTAACACAGCTTCAAATCGGTAAAGGTTTCGAAGCCGGTCTGGCCGTTGTTGTACTCGCGATTGTTCTGGACCGTTTTACACAAAATGTATTTATGCCAGGTCGCAAAAAAACCTCACGCATTACAGCCAAGCAAAAAGCATGGATCACTGCTGCAGCAACATTCCTTGTGCTTGTAGCTGGTTTCTCACAATACTTCGTTGGTGGCACAACTTCGGCTGGTGGCAACAATTCAGCAGCCAATGCTGTAGGTCAAGAAGTAAACTATCAGATTATCGGTATCGATCCAGGGGCTGGTATCATGAAGTCTGCTGCAAAAGCGATCGAAGACTATAAATTAACTGACTGGACTCTGATTGAAGGCTCTGGTGCAGCCATGACAGCCACGCTGGACAAAGCGATCAAAAATGAAGATCCAATCATTATTACAGGTTGGACTCCGCACTGGATGTTCAACAAATATGATCTAAAATATCTGGAAGATCCAGAAAAATCTTTCGGTGATGCTGAAGAAATTCACACCATCGCCCGTAAAGGTCTGAAAGAAGATCACCCTGTTGCGTTTGAATTCCTGTCCCGTTTCCAATGGACATCGGATGAAATGGGTGAAATGATGACTGCTATCCAAGATGGCACATCTGCAGAAGAAGCAGCTAAAGCTTATGCTGAGAAACATGCCGATCAGATTGCTGAGTGGACCAAAGGTCTGACTCCAGTGAACGGTGATGCATTCAAACTCAGCTATGTGGCTTGGGATTCCGAAATCGCAAGTACGAACTTGCTAAAATATGTGATGGAAAACAAATTGGGTTATAAAGTTAACGCTCTGCAAGTCGAAGCCGGACCAATGTGGACGGGTGTTGCCTCAGGCGACGTAGATGCCTCTCCAGCAGCTTGGCTGCCATTGACACACGCAGACTACTGGGAACGTTACAAAGACCAGGTGGACGATCTGGGGGCTAATATGACAGGTGTACGTACAGGCCTCGTGGTTCCTAAGTACATGACTGAAGTAAACTCGATTGCAGATCTGGAGACAGGTGCCGCTTCTTCCACTCCATCGGCAAGTGCTAATGTGGGCGAAGAGGTTAATCACCAAATCGTTGGTATTGACCCGGGTGCAGGTCTGATGAAGGCCACAGCAAACGCCATTAAACATTATGAATTGTCTAACTGGAATCTGATTGAAGGCTCCGGAGCAGCAATGACTGCATCGTTGGACAAAGCTTATAAAAATGAAGAACCCATCATCGTTACGGGTTGGACTCCACACTGGATGTTCAATCAGTATGATCTGAAGTATTTGGATGATCCCGACTTAATTTTCGGCGATGCAGAGGAAGTTCACACGGTTGGACGTAAGGGAATCAAAGAAGATCATCCCGTTGCCTATGAGTTCTTCTCTCGTTTTAATTGGACTGCAGATCAAATGAGTGAAATCATGGTAGACATTCAAAAGGGCGTTTCGCCTGAAGAAGCTGCCAAGACTTATGCGGAAAAACATCCGGACCAAATTGAAGAATGGACCAAGGGGTTAACCCCGGTTAAAGGTGACAATTTACGTCTCGGTTATGTTGCATGGGACTCTGAAATTGCGAGTACCAACCTGATGAAGTATGTGCTTGAGACGGATCTGGGTTACACAGTCAAAGCACTGCAAGTCGAAGCTGGCCCCATGTGGGCAGGCTTGGCAGCAGGTGATATCGATGCTTCTCCAGCCGTATGGCTCCCGCTCACACATGGGGACTACTGGAAGACATATGGAGACAAGATTGAAGATATCGCTGTCAGCATGACAGGAGTTAAACAAGGTCTGGTTGTTCCAACGTACATGGAAATCAACTCTGTTGAAGACTTAAAAGATAATTAAACCAGATTGAGATGGATAAACCTGAATTTGGTAAAAGACCACCGAAATTTTTCGGTGGTCTTTTTGTTATGGCTATGTTTTTTTCAGGCATGCTATTTGATTTGATATTCTATCCTGGTCTTACTGCACACTGCTGTTTTAAGCATTCAAACGCTTTTTCCATTTGACTCTTCTCACATATCCTCTTACTTTGCCTTTGCTCATGAACATCGTATGTAGATGATACTTAATGAGTTCGTTTATTTCCCAATAACTATCCGATCAGTAACAGTAGTACACCAATGACAATCATGACGACACCTAGAATACCATATACCACCCTTGCGCCCTGCCGTCCAATAGTCTTTACAAAAATTCCTGCTCTAAAGCTCTTCATAAACCAATCCCAATTATTGATACCACCGAGCAAACTAAAAATTCCTGCCGCTATGGCAAATAGTGCGATTAAAACGGGTTGATCTTGCATTTCGTCAACACTCCTTCAATATAATCCTGTCTACTATACCTTCACTTGGTGAAAATTAACAGGCATTAATTAGAAAAAAAACAGCTTGCAGATGGGAGTCTGCAAGCTGTTTTAGGGAGTTAAACATATTATATTCATTTGCCCATAGAGAACTAATTTCTACAATACCCGCTGATTTTCGCGAAATCTTTCTAAGCTATATCTTGTCTGGAGAATGAGTACATTCTGCAATTATTCGTAGGTTTTGCCGATTGTTAGCGCGTAGGAGGTTTTTTTACATAAATCGTCATCTCGACTTTAGGCCTATCCGTGGTATATAAAATCGAACTACTGACACATGTTAATTAAATATCTTTTATTTTGACATACAATCCCTCATTCTTTTAAGCCATACTTTTGTTACTTGGCCTATGATCAGACATAACCTGTTAATGTTCATCATGTTATCAATGTTGCAATCATTTGTTCAATCAGGTTGTACATTAAGAAAAATCCGTCTTAGGTCTCAGAGGATATCATAAAATTACAACAATGCGACGATCATTGATGAACGCCGCATCTGGTTGTAATGTGAAATTAGCCTACAATTATTTCTTCACCGTACTGTTATATTGCGCAATCTTGTCTGTAATTTGTTTAGCTGCTGCATCCAATGCTTCCTGTGGTGTACCTTGTCCATTCAGGACCGTTTCAATCGCTCCTTCGACAAGTTGTCTGGCTTCCGGGAATACACCCATTAATGCCCCGGATGTTGCTGTCGAATCTGCGGAAGCGTGCAATTGATCGACTGCTGTCTGGAATTGCGGGTACTTCGCCATATTATCCTTTAATACTTGCTCATTGTAGGCTGCTGTCGTAATAGGGAAGTATCCTGTCGCAACACTCCAGTTCGCTTGTACCTCTGGTGTAGCCAAGTACTTGATGAATTCCCACGCCGCTTGCTGTTGCGCTTCCGATTTGTTATTCATGATGTACAAGCTCGCTCCACCCACTACAACGCCGCCTTCTTTGGCATCCGCTGGACGAGGCAGGAAACCTGTCCCCAGTTCAAACTTGCCACCGGAACCTTCTACGATTTTACGCAGGCCAGCTGTGGAATCAAGAGTCATACCGATCTGCTGAGCGGTAAATGCTGCTGTTGTATCGTCTGTGCTACGTCCCAGATTGGAGAGGGTCTTCTCATCAATCATCTTTTTCCACCACGTTAAAGTCTTCACTCCAGCTTCGGAGTTCAGCAGAGACTCTGTAGCTGCTTCATTTCTTCCGTTTCCATTGTTTACATAATCTGCATTCTGGTTTGCAAAGAACTGTTCCATAAACCAGCCGTAGATCGCCATGGATGCACCTGGCTTACCGTCTTTCGCCAGTGCTTTTGCTGCTTGCTCAAACTCTTCATACGTCTTCGGCGGGTTCTCCGGGTCCAGACCTGCTGCTTTGAACATATCCTTGTTGTAATACAGGATCGGGTTGGATGTGTTAAACGGCATGGCGTTCAATTTGCCATCGATGGTGTAGTATCGGATGATGTTTGGCTCCAGTTGGGACAGGTCGAACTGATCCTTGTCGATGAACTGTTGTACTGGCGTAATCATGCCCGAATCGATCATGAACTTGCTACCAATCTCATAGACTTGGATAATGTCTGGACCGCTGTCTGAGCCCATGGATGCTTTGAGTTTGTTCAGACTTTCATCGTACTTCCCTTGATAGATGGGTTTCACCTGAATGTCGGGATGGCTAGCGTTAAAGTCGGAAGCGAGTTGGTTAATGGCTTTCTCCCCAGCGCCAGACATGGAATGCCACCACGTTAATTGTGTTGTTTCAGCTGCGGCCGCTTCTGCTTGTGCTCCACTTGCCGGGCTACTTGTTTCAGCTTTTGTTCCGCAAGCGGAGATGACCAACATGAGTGCAGCCAGCATTAATGCAAATGTTCCTCTTTTTTTCAAACGAAATCGCTCTCCTTTTATATGGCTCGCGTACAATAAAATCTTGGGGATGACGCGGTGTGGCCGTTACGGTTACGAATCGTTCTTTTGATCGCTGTTATTCCCGGATTTTTCTCATTCCCCCTCTCAAAGGGGAAAATCCGGGGATAAAGGCGAACGCTTTGCTTCTTCAGAATCGATTTCGTCCCCTCCACTACTACCGTCGTTCATTTCAACATTTTATTTGAAGCACGAGCCTCATTTTATTCGCTCTTGGTATCCAAACCGTGGACCTTGTAAGAAGATACAAGGTTTAATTCAAAACCTCTAAATTAAAATCTTTAGATCAAAACCTTCAGAGTTTCCACTTCAATTAAATAGTATTAAAACTTTCTCTCCCTACCCCTTCAGCGCGCCTGCTGCCATTCCGCGGACAAGCTGTTTCAACCCGAAAATCAATAGCAGTAAGGATGGTAGAATCACCATTGCTGTTCCGGCAAATACCAGATTCCATGCTGTGGATTCCTGGAACTCCAGCATCGAAATTCCGATCTGTGCGGTTCTCATTTCCGGTGTGTTTGTCACCAGCAGCGGCCAGAGATACGAATTGTACATGCTTAAGAATGAATAGATTGCCAGTGTTCCAAGTGCCGGACGGGACAAAGGCAAGACATGCGATATGAAATAGCGAATATGACCACAACCGTCGATCCTCGCCGCCTCGAACAATTCCTTGGGTAGTTGCATGAAGAACTGTCTTAGCAGGAATGTACCAAACGCCGTTGCCAGAAATGGCACCGTCAGCCCTTGGTAACTATCCAGCCAACCCCAACTGCGAACTGTCAGGTAGTTGGGGATCATCGTCACTTCCCATGGAATCATCATCGTTGCGACAAACATGCTGAAGATGACGTTTTTGCCTTTGAACTGCATTTTTGCAAAAGCATAGGCTGCCATACTCGCTGTAATCAATTGACCAAGCGTTGTCAGTCCTGCGACAAGAAAGGTATTGCCGATAAATCGGCCGATCGGAACAATATCAAATACTTCGCTAAAGTTGGACAGATCGATTGAATTTGGAATGATATGTGGCGGATAAGCGCTCGCATCTTCCGGTGTCATGACGGCCATGAAAAAGGTGTACATCACCGGATACAGCACAAGCGCTGCACAGATCGTCAGTAATACATACAACAGCGTTTTGGTCCATGTCGCACTCATTGGTAATGCACTTTCCTTTCTACCCATTTGAACTGGATCAGGGTCAGCAACATAATCACCACGAACAGAATCAGTGCCTGCGCACTACCTGTACCAAAGCGGAAATTAACAAAGGCTTCCTGATAGATGGAATATACAAAAACATTTGTACTGTCCATCGGGCCACCCCGGGTTAGAATGTTGATCTGACCGAACGATTGAAAAGCACCAATGATCGATACGACCGTAACAAAGAATAACGTTGGTGACAGTAGCGGCATCGAGATTTTGCGAAAAGTAAGTACTGGACCTGCGCCGTCAATCTTGGCACTCTCGTAGATCTCATCCGGGATGCCTGCCAAACCACTGGATAGAATAATGTAGTTGAACCCAAGGTTCATCCAGATCGTCATGATGGAGATTGAGATCAATGCCCAATCCGGGCTGGTAAGCCAGGGAATTGGATCCATACCTACTTTGCCAAGCAGATAATTCAGCATGCCCAGGGTCGGATGGAATAGAAACTTCCAGATCACCGCTGACGAACCAACGGATAACACCACAGGCAGAGAGAATACAAATTGGAACACACGCATTCCCTTGAACCGGTTGTGGGTCAGTGCAGCCAGAATCAGAGCAACCAGCATGCCCGTAGGCACTGTAAACAGTACAAATAGTAACGTCACTTTCATCCCTTGCATAAACAGTCCTGATTGGAACACGGCCTTGAAGTTATCCAGTCCTACATAAGCCGCAATCTGCCCCGTCGGATCTGTGGAATGCAGACTCAGGTACACGGACTTAAACATCGGGTAAAACAGAAACACTGCAAACAAAAGCAGCGATGGTGCCAGGAAACCATAGGCCAGCAGATTCTCCCGTATTCGCTGCACACGCAGCGAGGCTGTCCGGCGCTCACTCGTACCGGATACGCGCCGTTTGGCGGCGGGCAAGCTGATCCGGTTATCAAGCTCACTCATCGGATTTTCTTCCCCCTTGTTTCACGCATTCAGTGTGTGTGAAATGTTAGATCAACTTCAGCACCACGTTATCTAGTGTAAGAGTCGAATGTCACAGCAAAATTCATTCTGAATCAACGTAACGTTAATCATGGACAAGGGACTTTACGGAAATGTGCATCCAATCGAAAGCGGTATCCAAACCGGATTTCATGACAAAAAACCGCAAGAACTCCCCTGTTTGGAGATATCCCTGCGGTTTGATGTGTAAATGGAATATGAACGTTTGTCTATTAATAAAAGTGACTCATTTTACAATAATCTGTAAATATTCCAAACGGGTTAAAGCGATTAACCGTTCGAGTTAACGATTAAGATGATATGGCACCGTTGTGACAATCACGTCTTTGTAATTAATCAGATAAGCACGAATCATAAAGCTGGTCTGGTTGTGCAGTACATTTTGCCACCAGTGCTTGGTGATGAATTGCGGAATCAAAATAGTGATGTGATCGGTCTCAGCCGTTTTCCACTCTACTGTATCAATGAATTTCTTGAGCGGCCCCATAATGCTACGGTATCTCGATTTGATCACGACCAGACGAACACCTGGATTCCACTCCTCCCACTTCTGCTCCATCTTGCGTATCGCCTCATCATCGAAGCCAATGTAAAGTGCGACCACGTGATCCGACATCGTCTGGGCGTAACTGATCGTATTCATGACGACCCGGGTAATGCCTGCAACAGGAATGACAATGGTATTACCTTTTTTGGCTGGCTTATCAACCTGAATATCAATACGTAGTTCATCGGCGATGTTGCAATAGTGACGGTGAATACGCATGAATACATAAACAACGACCGGCAAAAAGATAAAGATGACCCATGTCTGCGTGAACTTGGTGAAAATAAAGATCAGGGTAATCGATAATGTAGTCAGCATACCGACGGTATTGACCAGCAACTTCATCTGCCAGCCAGACGGTTTGACTTTGATCCAGCGAATCATCATACCGAGCTGTGACAGCGTAAATGGAATGAACACCCCTACCGCATAGAGCGGAATCAGGCTTTCCGTATTCCCTTTGAACCCGACCACCAGCAGCGCAGACATCACACTAAGAAAAATGATCCCGTTTGAGAAACCAAGCCGGTCTCCTCTGACCATAAATGCATGCGGCATGTATTTATCCTTTGCCATCATGAAGGATAACAGCGGAAAAGCCGAATAAGCTGTGTTGGCTGCGAGGAACAGGATCAGTGCCGTTACACCTTGGATGATAAAATACATCGTGCCCCTGCCAAACGTCGCTTCAGCAATCTGGGAAATGACCGTTGCTTTGGGATCAGGCTTCACTCCGTACCCATAAGCCAGTAAGGTGATACCGATGAACATGGCTCCCAATATACAACCCATGAGCAGTAATGTACCCGCGGCATTTTTCTCAGCAGGTTGCTTGAAGTTCGGGATTGCGTTACTTACCGCTTCCACGCCAGTCAAGGCCGAACAACCGGAGCTAAATGCTTTTAATAACAGAAACACACTCACATGGGATAGACTAGTTCCGAATTCTGGTGCAGCTGCTTCCATCCCCCCGGCAAGAAATTTGATTCCGCCCGAGATAATCAGAACCGCAATCGAAAAGATAAACAGATAAATGGGGATCGCCAGCACAGACGCTGACTCCGTCACTCCCCGCAAATTCATAATGGTTAGAAAAACAATCATAATCAGAGCAATCACAACACTGTAGTCATGCAGCATAGGAAAAGCCGACGTAATCGCATCCGTCCCTGCCGACGAACTTACCGCAACGGTCAAAATATAATCGACCAGCAGAGATCCTCCGGCAATCAGACTGGATGTTGTACCCAGGTTATCCTTGGCTACGATATAAGCGCCGCCCCCTGTTGGATAAGCAAATATCGTCTGGCGATAGGAAAAAATTAAAATGACGAGTAATCCCAGCACGGCGATGGAAATCGGAACGGAGTACCACAGGGCGGCGAATCCGGCCGCAACGAGCACCAGCAAAATCTGTTCCGTACCGTAGGCAACGGACGATAGGGCATCCGAGGACAGGATGGCGAGTGCCTTCCATTTCCCCAATTTTTCTCCATCCAGTTCAGCCGATTTCATGGGCTTGCCTATTAAGATTCTCTTCATTTTGCCAAGCATGATCATAACTTCCTTCCGTCTCTCATCTGTGAAGCATTGTTATTATGCAAAATCGCAGAGCCGTTGACAATACGTCATTTCACCCGAAATTCGCCAGCGCGTGATAATGCATTCTACGATTCAATAATCGATAACAAAGCCATTCTTGTTCAGCAATTTGAACTTTTTTGAACCAAAATGACGATTGTTCGTCAAAAAAAAGGAAATGGCCTTTGGTTCAATGAACCAAAGACCACTTCCTTGATCTATGCGTTAACTATATTAACTTCCCAGAATTCCGGGACGAGGGGTAACACCAAACGCTTGCGCCAGTGTGGTCAGCTGTTCATCCGTAATTCTCTGCCGGATCTCGTGACCAGCGACCAGCATATACACTTGGGCTGCCTTCTCGATCGTCTCAATCAGACCAAATGCCTCGTCAATCGTTGTTCCTGTTCCAAAGATGCCATGTTGCGGCCAGATGACCGCGTGGTATTCTTTCATTTTCTCAGCCGTTTCGCGTCCAATCTCGTTTGATCCAGGAATCATCCATGGAATAATGCCGATCCCATCCGGGAATACAACCACACACTCCGTGCACATCTGCCACAGCGTCTTCGTGAATTTTGCTTCATCCAATTCGTGGATAAACGTCATAGCCAATACATGAGTGGCATGGTTGTGCATGACAACCCGGTGGTTCGGGTCCAGTTTCAAACGTTCGATATGGCTCATGAAATGTGTAGGCAACTCACTTGTTGGATTCGCCCCCGACTTCAATCCCCAGAGCACTTCCAGCTCCTGTCCATCCTGCGATACACGCAGCACCCCTAGATTACTCTCCGGATCAGCGAGTACATTTTTGAAATATTTGCCCGATGCGGTCACGATAAAATACTTGCCTGCCAGCTCCTGCACCGAAAATGCTGGTTTGATCTTGCGAATCACATGATGGATATCGATATATTGGGCAACTTCCTCTTCCTCCAGCAGATAGCTGACATTACCGCCATTACGCTCATCCCAGCCATTTTTCCACATATGTTGTGTAATCTCAGCCATCTCACGAACAAATGGGATATGGAAACCTACAACCTGCGTTGTTTCATTGGTAAGGGTCACGTTCATGATCAATCTCTCCTTATATTGAAAATCAAATGGCTTGCCACGTACATAGTAAGTTCTTTATTTCACATTCATTATACCTTTGTTTATCTTTGGTAGTCAATAATAAACACAGATATATTCTTTTATTTATTTTTGTTTATTTTTGTTTATTTGAAAATAAAACAAAAAAATACCCCACCGGCGCCCGGCGGGGTCAGTCACACATCTATTTAACACGAGAAGGGGTTTACAAGACTTATCTTACCTCTGCTACCTTAATAGAAGCTGAAAGCGAAATAAAAAAAGCATGAAAACATATATCCCTTTTGGCCAGAAGATTCAGTTCCTCCTTTTCATTCAGTACTTATCTCTCTCTCTGTCCAAACGCTTTCGTCAATTCTAACATATGCTATTCTAGCTTTTCTCAGGAAAAGACATTCATAAAAAAAAGGAGATGGACCTATGGCAGTCCTTTCTACAGGCCCGATCGAGAACAACCTCTCCGGTGGCAGCAGACCTACACAACAAGTCACCATCAAAATGGTCAACACCGATTCCATCAATACGTCCAATGTACTCATTGAAGGTTATTTCCTGAATGGAACGAGGACCTTATACGTGCTGCAATCCGTTAATCTGACCCCCGGGCAAGTCTTCTCTCAAACCTACTATGCCAACCTGGATGGGTACGAATATGTATTCACAACGGGTGGAGGCGCAGCTGCATTAACTGAAATTTCAGTGTGGGGAAAAGACAGCAACGGGCAAATCGTCACCGCACATCGCATTGTTTCGAATGAACTAACTCTATAAAAAAAGGGGAGGAAATCAGATGGCCACAATCTCATCCGGGCCCATTGAGAACAATCTGGTATCCGGATCAAGACTCACCCAATCGGTTACTGTCAAGATTGATAACGAAGATCCAGTCAACGCCTCAACTGTTCTTATCGAAGGATATGCGCTGAACGGAACCCGAACCTTGTATGTACTGGAATCCATCTCGCTTGCGCCCAATGAAGTCTTCACCAAGAGTTATTATGCAGACTTGGATGGCTTCGAATTTATTTTCACTACCAGTGGCTTGGCGGAGAGCTTAACCGACGTTTCCATGTGGGGCAAAAATGCCACAGGACAATTGGTCGCTGCCCATCGACTGGTAACTTCTGAATTGCTGGGTGCCGAAGGTGGCACTCCCGACTTCGAGTGGGGACAGACGATCTACTGGGCTGACTCCAGCGCTCCAGGACCAGGTACCGGATCACCCTTTGATCCATTTAATTCTCTGCAGGCTGCTATCGACGCAGCTACGAACAGCCCTCTTGCGGTTACTTTTGGCATGAGAGCCCGGTTGATTATTCTTATTGCCGGCAATTCATCCTTCAATGAAGACATCGTTATTCCTCCTGCAAGACATGTGCAAATTCTGGGGCTTGGCCCTTGGCAACTCGGAAATTCGGATCTGGCTAACTTCGCTTCTTCCATTCCCCGGAATGTCACGATCCAGACAAGTCAGGCTGCAGAAGATGTCTATCTGGTTCAAGGACCCGCATTTGATGCTCGTCCTGTTACGGTTATAGGAACGTTTAATGACGGCACGTCCGTCAGTACGCATACCAACTACACGGACGGCGCCATTATAAGCGGTGACGTCACTTTTCAGAACGTGGCTGTGGGTGACCCGTTCACGACCATTGAATTTCAACTGCTCAATGCCAGAGTCGTAGGAAATATTGTACAATCGGGCCATATGGGTAATCTGAATGCGTACCTGTATCACAGTCGCATCAACACCATGGTTCATAACGGTTTGAATATTCAAAGGATGGTAGATAGTACTTCAGACAGCACCATTAATGTAAGAGGATACTCACACATTACCAATTCCACGATCAGTGGCAATGTGACCGTCACACTCGCCTTAAGTGATGTCCCTCCAACAGGCATATTTAGTAGTCAGTTTGCTACGATCACCTGGACAGGACCTTTAACGCTGGATGCCGCCTCCAACTATTATTTTGTTAACAGCGGATCTATACTTGTGGGAACCAAAACCGTATTATTCAGTATCGCCTAACACGCAATCCCTGTCCTTCATTGGTCGGGGGTTTCTTATTTTCGCAGCACATATGATGGATGCATCTTTCCTGTTGGTTCATAACGTTCATCACCTGTATACTCAAATCCCAGCTTGATCAAGATGTGACGTGACACTTCATTCTCCGGATGATGCCCGGCAAACAGTGCCTTCACATTCATTTTGTCAAAGGCATAAGCAATCACCGCCCGCGCCGCTTCCTGGGCATACCCTTTGCCCCAGTGATCCCGGGTTAGATGGAATCCCAGTTCATACATATCCTCTTCTGAAGAATACGGACGCAGGCCACAACAGCCCACAAACACCTCGGACTCTTTCTCAAAAAGGGGCCAATATTGCACACCCGCTTCCTTCTGCCTTTGAATCTCCTGTGTTAATCTCGCTTCTACTTCATCCTCGCTCAGAAATCCCTTGCCGCTAATCCACTTGGCAACCTCATGATCGCCCCACAATGCAAACGCCAACGCACGATCTCCTTCGTTCCAAGTCGCACATTCCAACCGTTCCGTTTCAAATAAGATTGTTCTATTCATCATCCACTAACCTCCTGTATGCCAACACCAATCTGCGTGCCGCCTATACCTTAAATTAATCGAATGAATGCCAAAGTAAACAAACCTGTATAAAGGCGCTGTTAAAGTTTAAAGCATCGAATACAGATGTAATCGTAAACCAGCCACTTAATTACTTTAAATCTATGTATATCCATAAAAAAAGAAAACCCCCTGCCGACAAGATGTCCGACAGAGGCCGTTCCAATCCAGTTCACATCAATTACAAATCTGCTACGGCGAATTGAATTGTTCCGGAAGCTGCACCTCCAACGTTTGCTAACAAGGCAAAAACCAGAACTCCTCCTGCAGAAATGGTAAGACTGCTGTTTACAGGAACAACGTAAGTGACTACTGGTGCATTAACACGTGTGATCACGAGAGATACCGGAAAAGGTCCAAAGTTGTTCACTGTAGCGCTGGCATTTGTGCCTCCAGCCAAATTTTCGTAGTAGGACTTGCCTACTCCGGCAGGAAGGTTGTAATTTTGTATCGGTAAAAGGATGGCCATTGAATTCACCTCCTTTTTGCTTTGATACGGTATTCTATGCTTGAAATCTATTAAAGCAACGGTGAATTACCAGGGTCATAATGTCCAATTTTGATAGACTTCATAGATTGATAGACGAATGTACGCAAAAAAAGCCCCACCGGACCATCCGGTGGAGCCAACTAAGCTTACTTTAATATTACAGGTTTAATTACGCATACAGCATGAAAAAGTTCAGTTCATGGCCCTGCTGCTTGAGATAGTTATACAGCTGCGAACGGTGATGGAATACGTGTGTTACCGTTTCAATCTGCCATTGAACCTGCAAGTGACCATGTTCCATATAAAAAGCTTTTGTTGAACGATTCAAAAAGTCGTCTTCGCTCAATCCCGTGATATAAGCTTTGTAGGATTCGAAATTGCTCCATAATGTTGCTTCAAGCTTCTCGATATCCTCAATCCCGGACAGGCTATTCTCCACCAGCCCAACCTCAGCTTCACCTTTTTCCTGCATAATGGCAAGATCGGATGCGGTAATCTGGATAAAGTGATGTACTAGCTCCACCAATGAACGCATATTCCCCTGTGGACGATACGACCAATCCTCCGAACGGATCAAGCGAATTAACGAAGCCCCCGTCCGTACCCCTGTTTCCAATTCATTTAACAAGTGATCCCGAATCTGCAATGTTCCATTCATATATGATGTCTCCCTTATCTTTTATTCTCACGACTTCAGTATAACCGAAGGTGCTACAGATCTATTGTACAAATCGGACAACATTCTGCCATGCTCCCTAGCTGCCGTCAACGGAGTCTCTCCATAAAACTTGCGAAATTGCCGAATCAGATGGGCTTGGTCAAAAAATCCATGAATCTGGGCAAGCATTGCCCAATCTGCCGTGTTCCCCTGATGAATATCACTCAACACACGATGAAAACGAACCACCTCACTGAATCGTTTGGGACTGATTCCGACCCACTCCGAGAACTTGCGATGCAGCTGCCGCTCACTGATCACTTCACGCATCGCCAGCTCTTGGACACTCATACGTCCCCCATCGATAAAGATGCGGTGCAGCACGTTTTTCATCACATTGTTCTCCGATGTGCTTGCCTGCACGGGAAACGGACTCAAGTACGCATTCATAACCTCTACTCGCTCTGCAAAATGATTCGTTTCGGCCATCCGTTCCTGAAGCCCGTTCAGCTTCTCCGGCCAACATTCCTGAAGGGCAATTCGCTTATCCGTAAACCACTCCAGTGGCATGCCATGGAAGACATGCGCTCCACCCGGGAAGAACCGGACACCAAAGGTGTAGTCTCCAGCAGGGGAATCATCATCGGCTGGCTCAGGTACAGCGAACGGCTGTGTATAATTGCCACAGTAAGCATAGGAGTGCTTTGAACAGACCGGGTCGTATGTAATCAGCATGTCCGTGCAACCATCCGGTAATACCCGGGCAGGTACCGTCATCATCGATCGCTCTGGACCTTCTCTCTTAGCAACATCCGCATGTGTGTTCGGAAGAGATCCTGATTCCCAATAACAGGCCACATAAGCCATCAGGCCGGCAGCAGGTATTTTCTCAACATAATAACTGTTAGGGTACGTTCCATTCATCTGAATAGGCTTAAACAACGGGTGCAAACTGTGATCCACAATTCCATCCTCCGGTCACTAGAGTTGGTTACACATTATGTATTCATCTATCATACCACCAACCGCAGAAATGAAGAAAAAAAAGTGCCCTACCGGAGGACAATCCGATAGGGCCAGTCACACATCTATTTAACACGAGAAGGGGTTTACAAGACTTATCTTACCTTCCCAACCTTAATGGAAACTGAAATTGGGATGAATAACAGATCAAAATTCAAAATGAATAATAGTATTCGGACTTTCAATTCAGTCCATGCAGTTTGCGAAAACGCTCTGGACTCATGCCTGTATGCCTTTTGAACATCGCACAGAAATAACTGGCATTCTCGTAACCCACCCGATCAGCTACTTCATATATTCGAAGCTCTCTCTCACTGAACATAAGTTGTTTGCTTCGATTGATCCGTTCCTGGTTCACGTAAAATACAGGTCTGGTATGGAGTGCCCTCTGAAATAGCCTGCACAAATATTGGGGAGATACCACAGCCACATCGGCCAGTTCCTTCAGGGAAAGTGAACGATCCAGATGCTCTGCGATATAACGCAGCACAGGCTTCAAGCGCTCCAGTTCATCATTATAATTGGCGGATGCGATGAGTAGTGGCTTCAGATCCAGCAGCAGGGCATATAATTGTTTGGAGCATTCCACATCGTAATCTGCGTAATCCGTATCACCGCCATTCTCTCCTCTAACCAGAAGTTGCTCCAGGCCACGCAGCAGCGTGGCTGTCCTGAGTCTGCATACGCGTGAACCGGTTATCCCCGCATAAGATAATAACTGGCTGGCCTCTCTCCCCTGAAACGAGACCCAAGCCAGTTCCCAACGGTCACTGATGGGCATATATCGATGCGGAACATCGGGATACAGAAAGAAAACGTCACCCGGTCCGACGATATACTCGTCCTCTTGTATAATCAGTCTCCCCTGACCATGAATAATCTGGTGGATCTGATAATCCGGGAATCCCTCTGGACGCTCGGTTTCATATTGGTGTTCCCAGTAACCAACCGTGGTCATATAGATCGGCAGGCGAGCAGCTTCTTCTGTTTTACCAAAAAAAATCCGGGTATCCATCCAGTACACCACTTTCTCCATCGTTAGTTTCATATTGTGATATATATGGGCAATATTCTTTATTCTCTAAGTATCAATTCAATTCTATAATGACAATATTATAACATTTCAGAAGGAGTTGCTGTTATGCGAAAGAAACTGGTACACACCCCTCCGGCAAATGGATACCCGGAATGGAACAATAATCCCGAGACTTTTCAATTAAACCGTCTACCCGCACATGCTTCTATGGTAGCGTTTCCATCTATAACAGAAGCATTGTCCAATGATTCCAGCGCATCGCCATGGTACGAATCACTGAATGGTCAATGGAAGTTTGCCTTTGCGGAGACACCGGAGCAACGGATTACATCCTTTTATGAGAACAACTATGATTCGAGTGACTGGGACGAGATCCCCGTTCCTTCCAACTGGCAGCTACAAGGGTACGATTATCCCCACTATACAAATATGACGTACCCGTGGGTCGAGCGTGAGCCTGAACTGAAGCCACCATTTGCACCAACAACTTATAATCCGGTGGGTTCGTACATCCGCACGTTTACTGTTCCTGCTGACTGGAAAGACCGCCCTGTCCTGCTGCACTTCGAGGGTGTTGAATCCGCCTTTTATGTATGGGTCAACGGGGAACTCGTCGGTTATAGCGAAGATACGTTCACACCCGCAGAATTCGATATCACTTCGTATCTAACCGAAGGTGAGAACAAGCTGGCTGTGGAGGTATATCGCTGGTGTGATGCGAGCTGGCTGGAGAATCAGGATTTCTGGCGGTTAAGCGGAATCTTCCGTGGTGTATACCTGCATTCACCTTCACCGGTTCAGATCGCCGATTTCTTTGTTCGTACTGAACTGGATGACGTGTATCAGGATGCGGAGCTACTGCTGGATTTGAAGTTATTTAATCATAATGCCGCGCAGAATACTGCCGGATTGTCCGTTCAGGCACAGCTCTATGATGCACAACAGCAGACTGTACTGAAGCAGCCACTTACTGCGGCCGTTACTTTCCAGGGCGAGGAGGATGAACTTTCATTTAATTTGTCAGCAGAGGTTATCCAACCGCTTCTATGGAGCGCCGAGACCCCTCATCTATATACGGTCGTGCTTTCCATTCAGAATGAATCGGGCGAAACGCTGGAGGCTGTTCGCAGCCGGATCGGATTCCGTAAGTTTGAACTGAAGGACGGCCTGATGCAAATCAATGGCAAACGTATTGTGTTCAAAGGCGTCAATCGTCATGAATTTTCCCCGGATAAGGGTCGAGCCATTGGGCGGGAAGACATGATCCGTGACATCGAGTTGATGAAGTCCTATAACGTTAACGCGGTGCGTACATCCCATTATCCGAATCAGTCACTCTGGTACGAATTATGTGATGAATATGGCCTCTATGTCATTGACGAAACGAATCTGGAAACTCACGGCACCTGGGATTATGGGCAAAAGGAAATGAATGAAAACAATATTCCCGCGAGCAAGCCGGAATGGCGTAATAACGTAATAGATCGCTGTAACTCGATGTTCCAGCGGGACAAAAACCATCCGTCCGTTATTATTTGGTCTCTGGGTAATGAATCCTTCGGCGGCGATAACTTCATCGCCATGTACGATTATCTGAAACAAGTCGATCCAACCCGTCTCGTTCATTATGAAGGCACCTTCCATTATCGCCCTTCTGATTCGGCAAGCGATATTGAATCGACAATGTATATCAGCCCACAAGATGTGGAGCAATACGCGCGCATGAAGGGTCCGAAGAAACCTTATATTATCTGCGAATACAGCCATGCCATGGGTAACTCTTGTGGAGGTCTGCATCTGTATTGGGAGTTGTTCGATAAATATGATGTGTTGCAGGGTGCATTCATCTGGGACTGGGTCGATCAGTCCATTCGTACCACTACGGCAGACGGTGTAGAATATTTTGCTTATGGAGGCGATTTCGGTGAATCCCCTCATGATGGCAATTTCTGCGGGAACGGACTCATTCTGGCCGATAAGACGGTTACACCGAAGCTGGAAGAAGTGAAGAAATGTTATCAGAACGTTCGTATGGAAACCGTTGATGTCAAAGACGGCCTGCTGCGCATCAAAAACCAGTTCCTGTTCACGGATCTGAGCGAATATTCGCTCGTATGGACAGTAACTCACGATGGCAAATCTGTAGAGAACGGTACGTTGGATATCGCGGTACCTCCTGGCGAATCGGTTGAAGTCCGAATCCCTTATACGCCATCTTCCGATCTGTTCCAGGAAGCGGTGCTGACTGTATCTCTGGTTACCAAAGTGGCAACCAAATGGGCAGGAGTAGGTCATGAGATTGCCTGGGATCAGTTCGTGGTATCTCCGCGATTGCGTCCAATCCAACAGGTACACCAAGGGCAAGGCAATACACCGCAGGTACAAGAGCTGCAAGATGAATTGAAAGTGACTACAGGCGAAGTCACGTTGAGCTTCAATCCAGCCACTGGCGCGTTAACATCCTATCAGATTAACAATCAGGAGCAATTGCTCGCACCTGTCCGGCCGAATTTTTGGAGAGCCATGACAGACAATGATATGGGGAACCGCCTGAATGAGCGTTCTGCCTTCTGGAGAGATGCTCACGCTACCAGCAGATTAATTCGCTTCGAGCACCATGCAGACGAACAAAGTATTCTTGTAACGACCGATTATACGTGGGATCAACATCCGGGATGTACGCTGTCCATCA
Organism: Paenibacillus sp. FSL H8-0283; assembly: GCF_045040675.1. Lineage (NCBI taxonomy): Bacteria > Bacillati > Bacillota > Bacilli > Caryophanales > Paenibacillaceae > Paenibacillus > Paenibacillus sp. FSL H8-0283. The sequence goes on along the minus strand of NZ_CP150295.1, from coordinate 1,592,403 downwards.
CATACCGAATTGATGCGGATGGTGTATTGGAAATCAGTCAAACCCTTATTCCAGGCGTAGGCTTACCTGATCTACCGGAATTTGGTATGCTGCTGCAACTGAATAACCGCTTGGATACAATCTCTTGGTACGGCAGAGGCCCGCATGACAATTATGCAGACCGTCTAACCAGTGCACGTCTCGGTTATTACACAGGTGCGGTTCGAGATCAATTTGTTCCATATCTGAAACCACAAGAGTGTGGTAACAAAACGGATGTACGCTTTGCAGAAATTACGTCAGCGGATGGTCAGCTTGGCCTTCATGTTGAAGCCACTATACCCTTTGAAATTAATGCGTTGCCGTGGACACCGGAAGAACTGGAAGCAAACGACCATATGTACAAATTACCTCAGAGCACACAGACTGTCGCCCGCATCAATTACAAACAAATGGGTGTTGGCGGAGATGACAGCTGGAGCGCACGTACCCATGTCGAATACACCTTGCCAGCCAACCGCGCGTATCACTTCACCTTTACGGTAAGACCTGTATAACATCAAGCAAGCACTGCTGGCAGCATGCCGGCAGTGCTTTTTTTGTTGGGGCAGTGAATAGTGGGAGTTTGAACTTTGTCATGGGAACATTATAATGAATGAGGTGCAAGAAAGATTTGTACCAGCTATTACTCTATTACGAGGTGAGAATTTGCAATATCTGTTTACCACTCTCTTCATTCTTGGATTTATCGCTTTTTTGGGATTTGTTGTTGGGATGATCTTGTCTATTCGCAAAGGTAATAGGTTGCCAATCAGATTTATTTTTCTAACAACGGCCTGTTTTGCGATTGCTTCAATAGGTTTGTATGGGATGCTTAATTTATCTTCGAACTCTACTCAGTCTGAAATAGATCAGACCCCTTCACCCCAGATTGAACTTTCGGGCCTCCACATGACTACCGATGAATTTAAAAACAAGTTTAATGGCGCCGTAGGCAAATACCGACTGAATGGGTTGAGTATTACCCGCTTGAATATACAAGACTCTCCCGAGCAGGGCACTGGCACTTTCGAGTATATATTCAATGACGAGTTGCGTTTGGTTGGTGCAGTGAATGCAGATGAGAGCATACAGGAAGTCAGGTTATACGCAACTGGTGATACGCGTAAACCAACAGGTGGAATTTATATGACTGCTATCGCCACACTCATTCTCACAACCAATAGTGAGTACACGTATAACGATGCACAAGATGTCATCCAGGATATCAGTCTATTGGATCGTGATGTGAATCAGTCTGATTTTGATGGAGCGACTATTCGCAACGGATTAGAATATCGCTTCAGCGTACAGGATTCTGAGCACTCTACTTTTGAAATAACTGTTGCGAGATAAGATGCGATTGTGCAAAAAGGCCGCTCCATGAAGGAACGGCCTAACGTGTGATATGTACTATAGAAATGATTAGGTAAATTTAATTTTGATCTCTTCTTTTTAGGGATTAAAGAGTCCTAATATCAAAGTAACCACAATACAAAACAGCGATACAGGGTACAATATCCATTTACTGATCCTGTCTTTGAATGTGATCATCAAATAGATAATGCATATCCACGCAATTAATAGTTGCCACCAAACCAATGATGAACACCTCCCGAATGCGAGTTTCACTCAAAAGTTACAGTCTCGCTTTGATTGTTCCAACTCATTTTAAAGGTAATCGGGTCTTTCGTTTTCTCCGCCTCAGTAGCCGTTCCCGACATACTGAACGGTACCCCTTGCTCCTCAAGCGCCTTCCCCTGTTGTTTTATATTATTGCCGGTAAGGTCAAACACAAAATCTTTTATACGCTTTTCATCACCTATATAAGTAATACTATAGCTCCCTGTTGATCTCTGTAGAGAAACATCCCAGTTATCGCTCTTTCCGTGTAGTCTATCATCCGCACCACAAGCTGAGACAATAGATACAAGCACTATAACACAAAGAATCATTGGCAGTTTAAATAATTTCATAATATCCCTCCTTTTAGGAATATACCCAAAAATGTGAGTTATGATATTTGCTAATCATTCCTGATATCTAATCTATATAAGTTGAACTAAAGTTATTTACACAGACACTACGATGACAGAATAACCTTCCAATCGCTGTTATCCCCAGATTTTTTTGATTCCTTTTCCGAAGGGGAACATCCGGGGATAAAGGCGAACGCTTTGCTTTTTCAGGTTTTTTCTGTCCTCTCCGTTATCGTGTAAATGATTAGTTCAATTTATATAGTTTAATGTGACTTACCTTTGATATGACTAACGATTCTCTGAGCATCGTACTTGACCCATCCCAACAATGCAGAACCCCGTGATGTTTGCCAAGGTAGCCCTACAAAGTACAGTCCAGCAACCGGCGAGACTCCTCTCTCGTGTAAAATTACACCTTGGGCATCAAAAGCAGTATTGATATCGATCCAACTATCATTTCGCTTAAACCCAGTCGCCCAGATAATATTGTCTATTTGTGTCTCACTACCATCCTCATATAGGATGCGGTCATCTATTGCATTAATGGCACGTGGGCGCAGGTTAACTTTTCCCTGGGTCATCAATTCTTTTAACTCATAGCCATATACGTACTCAGGCTGATTTCTCAACCATTTTCCAACCATACGATCTGCACTTGCACGTAATATTCCGAGCTTTTCAAAATACCAGAATATACTTCGTTTCATAATATGCAAAGGCCTAAAGGTAATATTTCGAGCTATGGATATGTATACGGTTTGTTTATCATCTGATGTCAACTCTACGGCGATTTGGGCACCTGAATTGCCTCCGCCTACAACTACTGTTGTTCCAGGAAGCAATTGAGAGATATTTTTATATTCTGATGAGTGAAGCTGAATCACATGCTCGGATAATGCTTTAGCAAAATGAGGAACATTTTTGGTCTGGAAAGGCCCCGTGGCAACGATAATATTGCGCGCTTCAATCGTTCCATCATTGGTTTCAGCATAGTACACCTCATCTTGCTTCGAGAGACGGGAGATTTTACAGTTTAACTTTATTGGAAGCTCCATTTGTTTAGCATAGTTTTCAAAATAATCTGCAATTTCATCTTTGCTTGGCAGGCTATTTTCATTTCCATTAAGCGGCATTCCCGGTAACCCATCATACATTCGTGGGGTAAAAAGACGCAAGGAATCGTACCGTTTACGCCAAGATTCCCCGATAGATGAGGCAGCATCAACGATTAAAAAGGTTAACCCCGACTGTTGAAGATAGTAACCTGCTGCCAAGCCTGCTTGCCCAGCTCCGATAACCAATACATCGTACATATGTATCATCCCCAATATCGTTTTATGTATTAATATATGAGCACTCGTTCATATGTTTATTTTACTTAACAACTGTCTGTTTAGCAATAGAAGAAAACATCACTACTTCCTTTTACAAGATCAGCCATTAAAAAGACTCCCTCACGGGAGCCTTTTAATCATTTCAGTGCAAGCTTCTTATAACTTCTCATGTATGCTACGTGCTAAGTATGATAGGTTGGTTGAATTCTACCTGGTGTATCTATCGATGTCATCGTTCGCAGACTGATGCTCTCTTCTATGGTAATCTTCATGCTGACGAACGTCGTTCTTTAATTTCGCTAAGAAACCCCACCCCATAAAGGCAAGTATAAGCACAGTAATCAGTGCATAAGCAAAGCTATATAGATTCATAAAAAAGTTGATAAATATTGCAGCGAGCATCAAGCCCAGAATCCATAATGTCCACTTTGTACCCTTTCTCAAATCATTTCCTCCTCAAGTCGTTACTGATAAGCTCTCTATGTATCACAGTACATACGAAACCATAGGAACGAGGTTTCAATCACAGGGCTTCAAATCTAATTATATAAAAAAGACTCCCTCTCGGGAGCCTTTCATCTAATCGGCATTACAAAGGTTTTTTACACCTCTATTACATCATACCGCCCATGTCAGGCATTCCGCCACCAGCACCTGCTGGTTCTGGTTTGTCAGCAATAACTGCTTCAGTAGTCAGGAACATTGCCACTACGGAAGCAGCGTTTTGCAATGCATAACGAGTTACTTTCGCAGGGTCAACGATACCTGCTTCGATCATGTTAACCCACTCGCCAGTTGCAGCGTTGAAGCCTTGGCCTGTTTTCGTGAAACGTTAAGCTGAGTTTTCTAGACTTTATTATTGGACCGCTACAGCAGCCTTACTAAAAACGTTCAATTTAATACGTGACCATTAATTGGCTCTATTTTATTGTTTAGTAAGCTCTAGTCAAATTATTATTTTCAATCTTGATTAGCCAATATCTTCAGTACCCGATGCAACATGTTCGTTATCAATAAGCGGCAAGAATAATTCTTGATAATGATTTGCGCTTGTAACTTGCATTATGTTCACACCAGTTATATCCGTCTTTCTGTTCACAAATACTCCGTCGAAAAATGAGTAAATGGAATTTTTAATTGTTAGTTTCTCAGCATCATTCATAATTCCGTAAATTGTTGCAGTCTTCTTCCTGTCCGAAATATCCCCAAGCCCAATTGCCTGCTCAAAATTAACTATGGAAGCATAGATACGAGTGTTGTCCATCTTCAACTTATAGATATTCTCACAATTCGTCAGCTGCGCCTTAAGTGTCTTCTGTTCGTATTTTACATTATTATCCACATCGTGTATAACACAGTACGGAGTTCCGAATTGGTTTAAAATCTTCATAAGAGAACATATAGTTCCCTTACCTCTAGCTCTAATAACATGAATGGATAATTTTTTATCTTTTATGTAATGTTTCAAGGCTATGTATTCGGTATCCCCTTCCACTATAACAATATCTTTAGCGAAGAAAAACTCATTAATATAAGAATCAACGTAGTTAAGTATCTTCATATTGGTAATATCATTTACATCAAAAACTGAACTTGATGATTGATATAATTCTACAGCCTTACTAGTCCCAATTCTAAATACTTGAATAGATGTATGGTTCTGAGATAAATCAATTAACACGGGGGAATGAGTCGATATAATTAATGGCATTTCACTCCCAATTGCATACAATGAACTACTTAATGCACGAACAGCTTCAGGATGTAAAAATGCCTCCGGTTCATCAATTAACAACATCTTATTCTGTTTTGCTCCCAACAAGCCCTGTTCAATCAAATTTTGAAAAATATAAATCAAACTCATCCTCTGAATTCCTGTGCCCTGTGTAGACAGAGGCATTCCTTGGAATTGCTTGTTATCAATTGTGACGCTTGAAATGGTTGATTTTACTATGTCTGATATAGAGAATCCATTGCTTTCTCCACCCGTGACTATAAGTTTTAAATCTTGATTAGAAAAGAGTGATTGAAGATTTTGCGATACATTTCCACTGACTGTTTTTAAAGCCTGATCTGTTTTACTTTTCAATTGTGCAAGTAAAGTTGGAATTGCTTTCTTTAGTTCCAAATACTCTTGTTTAGGCTTAAAATCACTTAAATCATCGTTTTCAAGCTTCGTCAATTCAGAAGTGATAATCTGGGAATAAATATCATTAATCTGTTTATCTATCTCATCCGTTGTCATATAAGGAGTTATATAGTATGGAGCATTTACCAAAATCTCGTCCAAAGTTTCTTTCAGTTCATGTCCCCTCTTTATCTCTTTATTCTCGTAGTAAAACTTACCATTATCATTTGCATACTTCTTGATAATAGTTACTTCTTTTTCATCTATTACAAAAACCGCCTCTAGTTCTATTACTTTACTCTCGTCCTGAGCAGAATAACACTCTACCGGAATCTTAGTTTTGGCTACAGTAGGAAGAAAAAACTGATTGATAGCTTCCAGAAATGTTGACTTACCTGTGTTATTCTTACCTGTAAGTATTACAACATCAGTCTTAGAAAATTGAATACTGAATTTCTCACTGAAAACCTTGTAATTTGTTACGCTAAACTCTTTTAGTCTCATAGTATCATCTCCCTTAGTAATATATACCTACAAGAAACATTATACATCAACTTTCCTAAGTTAACATTTATTTCATTAAATTTAATAAAATACCCAAAAATGTTTTTCGTTGTCCCCGAGATTAACATAATTTTATTTACAACAATTACCAAAACCTAACAATACGGTCAGATAATATCACTAGTTGCAATAGTCTAAAACTTAAGATCACAAATACTCAAATATAATTTCAATAACAACACAAAAACCACTCCTTAATTAAGAAGTGGTTTTTGTATTATTTATAATTTGTAACAGTGACTGCTTCACAAATTCTTGTCACATCGTAACGAGAATTCACTCTGCCAGGCACATGATGCTTTAAAGGTTTTTACACCTTTATTACATCATGCCGCCCATTCCACCCATACCGCCCATGTCAGGCATTCCGCCACCAGCACCTGCTGGTTCTGGTTTGTCAGCGATAACTGCTTCAGTAGTCAAGAACATTGCTGCTACGGAAGCCGCGTTTTGCAATGCATAACGAGTTACTTTCGCAGGGTCAACGATACCAGCTTCGATCATGTTAACCCACTCGCCAGTTGCAGCGTTGAAGCCGATTCCTGTTTGTTCTTTTTTCAGACGTTCTACGATTACAGAACCTTCTTCGCCAGCGTTAGCTGCGATTGTGCGGATTGGTGCTTCCAGAGCACGCAGGACGATGTTTACGCCTGTTTGCTCGTCACCAGACAGAGCTACAGCCGCAACCGCGCTATATACGTTCATGAGCGCTGTACCACCACCGGATACGATACCTTCTTCAACCGCTGCGCGAGTTGCGTTCAGGGCATCTTCGATGCGAAGTTTGCGTTCTTTCAATTCTGTTTCAGTAGCCGCACCAACTTTGATTACTGCTACACCGCCGGACAATTTAGCCAGACGCTCTTGCAGTTTCTCTTTATCGAACTCGGAAGTTGTTTCTTCCAATTGTGTACGGATTTGGCTAACACGTGCATCGATATCGGATTTGTTACCAGCACCGTCAACGATGATTGTGTTTTCTTTAGTTACGCGGATTTGACGAGCTGTACCCAGTTGTTCCACAACAGCGGATTTCAGGTCCAGACCCAGTTCTTCCGTGATCAATTGGCCACCAGTGAGGGCAGCGATGTCTTGCAGCATTGCTTTACGACGGTCACCAAATCCTGGAGCTTTAACAGCTACAGCATTGAATGTACCACGCAATTTGTTCACAACCAGCATAGCCAGTGCTTCGCCTTCGATATCTTCAGCGATCAATACCAGCGGTTTGCCTTGTTGAACGATTTTCTCAAGCAATGGCAAGATGTCTTGCGTGCTGGAGATTTTTTTGTCTGTGATCAAGATGTACGGATTGTCCAAAACAGCTTCCATTTTGTCCGTATCAGTGATCATGTAAGGAGAGATGTATCCACGGTCGAATTGCATACCTTCAACCACTTCAAGCTCTGTAGCGAATCCTTTGGATTCTTCTACAGTGATAACGCCATCTTTACCCACTTTTTCCATAGCTTCAGCGATCAGTTCGCCTACTTCTTCGTCAGCTGCAGAGATTGCTGCAACTTGTGCGATGGATTGTTTGGAATCAATTGGTTTGGAGATGGATTGCAATTCAGCAACCGCAGCTTTAACCGCTTTGTCGATCCCTTTACGGATACCGATTGGGCTAGCGCCTGCAGTTACATTTTTCAGACCTTCTGTGATCAGCGCTTGCGCCAATACAGTTGCTGTTGTAGTACCGTCACCGGCAACATCGTTGGTTTTTGTTGCTACTTCTTTAACCAGTTGTGCACCCATGTTCTCGAATGCATCTTCCAGTTCGATTTCTTTAGCAATGGTTACACCATCGTTAGTGATGAGCGGGCTTCCGAATTTTTTCTCCAGAACCACGTTGCGGCCTTTAGGACCGAGTGTTACTTTTACTGCATTAGCCAATGCGTCCACACCACGAAGCATGGAGCGACGAGCGTCTTCACTGAATTTAATGTCTTTAGCCATGTTAAGAAAACCTCCCTAGTTTTTGTTGGAAAATGGTCGTGCTATATGGTTCGGTTATCCGATTAAATTTGAATTAGTCGAGAATCGCGTGAATATCGCTCTCTTTCATAATCAAATATTCTTTACCTTCGAATTTGATTTCTGTACCGGCATATTTGGAGAAAATAACGCGATCTCCTTCTTTCACTTCCAGAGCTACACGTACGCCGTCTTTCAATACTCCAGCACCAACTGCAATGATTCTACCCTCTTGCGGTTTTTCTTTGGCGGAGTCCGGGAGTACGATCCCGAAAGAAGTTGTTTGTTCTTGCTCCAGTGGTTCTACCAATACGCGTTCACCTAAAGGTCTGATCATGAAAAATAGCCTCCTTTTGAAATTATATAACGTTACATTGTAGGTTGTAGCCATATGTATTAGCACTCGACAGTGTTCAGTGCTAACAACCAACTTTATGATACTCAACTTGAAGCATGATTTCAAGTCCTTTTGACGAATTCCTGCGAGAATTTACGTTGAATTTACACAAACATAGCCAATTTACACCCGCTGTGCCTGGTTCTATGTTGCAATTCACTAATCTTATTCTACGAAATTGTTTAACCCTTCTGCAACGTTAACAGACAGTCCCTTCCCCATTGTATCCATTGTTGAACATAATATGCCTGCTTGTCCTGTCGTGTTGTCGGCAGTCTACAGAAATAGCCCGGATAAGAACATACCGTCTTTTCCGGGCACATTACAGCTTATCCTCATTCAGCCCGCATGTTTCTTATCCTCGGCACGAACGTAGCGGGATTCGATCTCTTCATCGGCTGCAAGCTGCTTGCGATATACGATTGCGGATAATAACACACTGATCTCATATAACAAGAGCAAGGGAATCATCACCAGAAGGTCGGAAATAAAGTCTGGAGGTGTAATGACCACTGCAATGAAGATCAGAACAAAGTAAGAGACTCTGCGCATCTTGCGAAGACGAATTGGATTCAGAATCCGCAGTCCTGTCAGAAACATAATAAGTAAAGGAAGTTCAAATAACAGGGACACAGGCAGCACAATGCCAAACAGGAAGCTGAAATACTGTTTCATCCCATAGGTCTCCACAAGCCCCATCTTCTCCGTTATCGCTGTTGTGAAGGCAAGTGCCATCGGAAAAATAACATAATACGAGAAAGCCATACCTGTCAGAAATAAAAGAAACACATAGGGCACATACTTCAGCGTCGCTTTTCGTTCGCGCGGCTTTAGCCCTGGACTAACAAACTTCCAGATCTGATACACCGTAAACGGCAGTGTAATAATAAGTGAGAACAACCCTGCAATCTTCATATAGATGCCAATCCCGTCCCAGAACGAGAAGGCATGTAATACAAAACCTTTTGCCGACTCTGCCTTGGTCAGATATTGGTATACCGGGTCCGCCACAAAAAATCCTGCAATCAGTCCCAGCACAAAAATACTTAATACGTAGATCAGCCGCTTCCGCAGCTCGCTCAGATGTTCCGTAATCGACATTTCTTCCATTTGCTGCGTCATGCCTGCCCCCCATTATTGCCAGCTTAAAATACAAAACCCTTCCGGCAGGAAGGGATTTCTCTTTCATTGCCGTCAAGATTATTCCGGCAGGCGTTTATCAGCAGGCTTGTCTGCAGGTGTGCTCTCAGCCGCCAGCGGTTTCGCCTTCTCCTGCTCTTTGCGATTGGACGAGTCATCCTCAGAGATAATCTCGCGAGCGCCCTCTTTGAATTCACGGAAGGTACGCCCAACTGCACGTCCCAGTTCCGGAAGTTTGTTGGGTCCAAACAACAACAATGCAATCACGGCCAGCAAAATAAAGCCCGTTGGTCCAATGGAACTAAACATTGATATTCCTCCTCGTCTCAAGCTTCGAAGATGCGCATACTCGGCCAGATGTTCATAGATGTCTCTGCTGCGTTCTTAATTTAAGCCCATCATACCATAGATGTAACCACTTACATAACCCGCAAAATTCACAAATAAGATAAGAGATGTCACTAGAACAATCTAACACCGGTTCATGGCTAATCGGATATCTTGCCCCAGAGTCCGTGCTCGATTATTGCTTGAACTGACCCGTAACCATCAGCAGCGCTTCCGGAAGCTGATCCATAATGGCAGCCAGATGTTCATGCACACCCTTTGGTGTACCTGGCAGATTAACAATCAGCGTGCGCCCTCGAATGCCACATACCCCGCGGAACAGCATTGCAGAACGGTTTTTGCTCATTACACTGTACCGCATGGCCTCTGCCATCCCGGGAACTTCCCGCTCAATTACGCGCCGGGTCGCTTCCGGAGTAATATCACGAATGGCCAGCTCCGTGCCACCGGTAGTCAGCACCAGATCGGCGTGAAAATAATCCGTCATCTCAATCAAAGCCGCAATAATCTCATCGGGTTCATCCGGAACGATACGGTACTCCACGATTTGACCACCCAGCTCTTCTTCCACCAGCTCCCGAATGACTTGTGCACTCGTATCCTCACGTTCCCCGCGGGCTCCTTTGTCACTGGCTGTCAGGATTGCTGTTCTCCACACCATAAAGATCACCCTTCTCCTCTATGAAAATAAATATTGCCTATCGGCTATAATCACCGTTTTTGCCACCACTCTTGGAATTCAACATGGTTGGACCGATAATCATATCTTTTTGCATGGCCTTGCACATGTCATAGACCGTCAGTGCTGCAGCTGAGGCAGCCGTGAGCGCCTCCATCTCAACACCCGTTTTGCCTTCGGTTTTGACAGTAACTTCAATGTGTAATTCATCCACTCCGTTATCATGAAAACGAATATCCACACCCGTCAGTGCCAGCGGATGGCACATCGGAATCCAGTCCGACGTTTTCTTCGCGCCTTGAATCCCGGCAATCTGAGCCACAGCCAGAACATCACCTTTGCCGATTCGGCCCTCCCGAATCGCTTCCAGTGTATCTGGATTCATCGTCACTTTGGTTACAGCCACAGCCGTACGTACGGTAATTTCCTTACCTGAGATATCAACCATCCGGGCCCGCCCCTGTTCATTAAAATGGGTCAGTTTACCACCGGAAGCCTGGCCGTTGTTCACTTCTGAACTCAATCACATCACAACCCTTTATTCGATATGTAATATACCTTCGGTTGTTATCAACAGATCAATCCGCAGATCGAGCAGGTCCATCGGGATCTCCTCCTGTAGCTGACCCGGCAATACCATCGCAGCCATCAACGGTTTCTTGCCCGTCATCACACATGTTGCTGCAAGCGTCTCGGCAAAACGATCATAATAACCGCCACCATAACCAATACGCCCGCCATGGAGATCATAACCAAGCCCCGGTACCAATATGAGATCGATATCCGGCCAATCATCAGGCGTCAGGACTTCACAGGAATCCTTGGGTTCCGGTATCCCCCATATGCCTGGCTCCAGATCTTGTTCTCCAGTCACTCGCCGTAGCTCCATTCGAGGTGGATTCGCCAACACTTTTGGTGCAAACATCACATCTCCATGATTCCAGCCCTCTTGAAACAGAAAAGCTGTGGACGCTTCGCCTCCATAGGACAAATAACTGAATATAACGAGTGGTTTGTTCACAACCTTGCTCTTGGCCTGTCTAAGGCGCTCCAGCTCCCGCTTCACTCCAGCGTTAATCTTAGTCATTGCCTGCTGACGCATGTTTGCATCCATCAGATCACGGCTCTGTCTCAGTCTGGATCGAAGCTGACTTTTCAGTTCCGCATGATCCTGCATATCCTTGAATAACCTCCTGTTGATAGGGAAGGTAGAAAAAAGCTCTCATTAAAAACAATTTATATGTTATGACCAGTTGTCATCTTGTTGAAATGGTTAAAATGATTCATTTTCTGCAAAATCCTCATGTAATAACATGCCTTCTTTCAGTTTATCATTGATTGATCAAAAAGACTACATGCCCCATGCGTTCCCAATCGGTGCAATTGCTCTGTATTTCATGTAAACTGGGATATAGTTGTCATATCAAGAACTGGACCTATGGAGGAACTTAATTTTATGCTGCTGCAAGTATCCGGAATTATCAAACGTTTTGGTGTCGATCCAATCCTGGACGGCGTGAACTTACAAATATTAGAACGCGAGCGCATCGGCCTCGTTGGTGTAAACGGTGCAGGGAAATCCACTTTGCTCAAAATTGTAGCCGGTGAAATGTCCTATGACGGAGGACAGATTTTCAAGTCCAAAGAAACGACGCTCGGTTACCTGGCTCAGAACAGCGGGCTACAATCCGACCGTAACATCTGGGAAGAAATGATGAACGTCTTCGCTCACCTGACACAGGCTGAAGCTGATTTGCGTCAGATGGAACGCGATATTGCCGACCCTGCCCAGATGGAAGACGAGAAAAAGTATGCTGACCTGCTGGAACGTTATGCGAAACGCTCCGACTGGTTCAAGGACCATGGCGGTTATGAGATGGAAACCCGCATTCGCAGCGTACTGCACGGGATGGGATTCGGCGAATTTTCGCCAGACACTCCCATTGCTACTCTGAGCGGCGGGCAGAAGACACGCCTTGCGCTTGCTCGTATTTTGCTTCAGGCACCTGATCTGCTCATGCTGGACGAGCCTACCAACTATCTCGATATCGCCACCCTTACTTGGTTGGAAGATTATCTGAGAGGTTATTCAGGCGCACTGCTCGTGGTATCCCATGACCGGTACTTCCTTGATCGACTCGTAACAACCATCGTTGAGATCGAACGTCACCGCTCCAAAAAATATACGGGAAATTACAGCCGTTATATGGAGCTCAAAGCTGCCGAATATGAAACTCAGATGAAGCAATATGAGAAACAGCAAGGCGAAATCTCCAAGATGGAAGATTTTGTCCAGAAAAACATTGTACGTGCTTCGACGACTAAACGGGCGCAAAGCCGGCGCAAAGCCCTCGACAAAATGGAGCGGCTTGATAAACCAATGGGAGATTTGAAAAAAGCCCATTTTTCCTTCGAAACCGCCGTTATGTCAGGCAAGGAAGTGCTTCGAGTGGATCAGCTGTCTGTCGCTTATGACGAGGCTTCTCCATTGTTCCGCAACGTATCCTTCGATCTGCGACGCGGGGAAACGGTTGCTCTGATTGGACCAAACGGTATTGGTAAATCCACCATGCTGAAGTGTCTTACGGGAAGTTTACGTCCGGTAAGCGGGGAGATCCAATGGGGAACAAAAGTGCAGATTGGCTATTATGATCAGGAACAGACTGGACTCAATCCGTCCAACACGGTTCTGGAAGAACTGTGGAGTGCCTATCCCGGGATGGAAGAAGCACGCATTCGGACCGTACTGGGGAACTTTTTGTTCAGCGGTGACGATGTGCTCAAGAAAATCTCCTCCCTCAGCGGCGGTGAGAAAGCACGTGTGTCTCTCTCCAAGCTGATGTTGAAGGAAGCCAACATGCTCATTCTGGATGAGCCTACGAACCATCTCGATCTGTTTGCCAAAGAAGTGTTGGAAGCGGCTTTAATGGATTATGAAGGCACCCTGCTATTCATCTCCCATGACCGGTATTTCCTCAACAAAATGGCTGAACGCATTGTTGAGCTTCATCCAGGCGGCACAGAACAATATCTCGGTAATTACGATGATTATGTGGAGAAAAAACAGGAGCTTGAGGACATCGCACGTGAAGCTGCTGAGGCACGTCAGGCTTCGTCCAAGAACTCGTCCAAATCCGATCTGAACACAGCCACAACCGAAAAATCCGGAGCGGCTTCATTCGAAGCGGAAAAACAGGCGAAGCGTGAAGAGCGCAACCGACAACGCAAGCAGGAAGCTCTGGAACAACAGATTGCAGAGTTGGAAACAAAGATTACCGAACTTGAGGCACAGATGGCTCTGCCTGAAATCTATCAGGATTATATGAAGCTGCAAGAACTCCAGCAACAATCGGAGGAACACAAAGCAGAACTCACCAAGGCATACGAGGACTGGGAAGAACTAGCTATGGAATAGTACGAATAGTACAGACTCAGACCATGGCTTGATCGCGTCCATACAAGTATAGTTGTACCACCGGCTGATTCCTTATTGGGATCAGCTTTTTGTTTGTTGAGGATGCGTATTGAAGCTAAGCACCCTATCTTCTTTATGTTCCTTGAGATTGAACTCTACTTAGGGGAGCTGTTTTGACTTTTGTCAAATTTACTCGAATGAAGAGAAATATTTTTATCCCCCTGTCCCTCACACTTATCCACAAGAAAGCAAGATAGCAAGCACATTAATAAGCTTAATTATACAGCGGTAGAATAGCCTTTCACACACAAAAACCATATTTATCCACCAAGTTATCCACTTTATCCACAACTTTGTGGATAGTAAGGAGTCATTCTATCCCCTAAACCCTTTTCGTTTCGAAAACTATGCTGGTTGGGCTTTGGGATAGTTACCCACAAATTACACTGGATATGTGGATAACTATAGTCACACCTTGACAAATGCATCCTTCCACTCCTCAATGTACCTCCATAATAAGACAAAAGCAGACCTTTGTCGTTCAAGGCCTGCCCGTCATTTATTTACTATATGCCATGCATATTTACATCGAATTGCAATTGCTACTATTGCCGCTGTAGATGCGATCTGGCAATAGATGTTTTACGCATGTGCTTCTTGTTCATGATGTTCGGAAGACTCGGCCTTCAGCCCAGCAGCATTACAAGCCGCTACATACGCCAAACCGGCAGCCATGACGATATCATTATGTGTTGCTGTTCCCCGGAACTCACGTCCTGCACGCTCCACGGTAACTACAGCTTCTGCACTTGCACCCTCTCCACCACTCAAGGCATGCATCTCCATATCAACAAATGCAATATCATCGGAAATGCTCTGACCAATCGCACGGATGGTTGCATCCACGGGTCCACCGCCAACAGCGGAGTAAGATTGTTCTCCAGCGCTTGTGCGAATGCGAACGGCGGCCATTCGATCCGTCATGCTGCCGGCCGTCACCTGCAATTCAACCAGTTCATAGTCCTGTGCAGGAATATTCATGGTCTGGCTAACCATCTGTAATAACTGATCGTCACTAACCACTTTTTGCTGGTCTGCGGTTTCTTTGAACACCTCATACAATTGCTCCATCTGTTGCTCATCCGGCTCAAAACCGTATTTGCGAACCCGATCCTTCAGGGCGTGACGACCGGAGTGTTTGCCCAAAATAATCATGCTGCGCGGAATACCCAGCGCTTCCGGGTCCATAATTTCATAGGTGCTCCGATTCTTCAGCAGACCATCCTGATGGATGCCGGATTCATGCTGGAATGCATTACGTCCCACCACTGGTTTGTTGTACGCAATCGGGAAGTGCATCGCACGGCTAATCTGACGTGAAGTCTCATACAGCTGATTCAGCTTAATGTTCGTCGTTGCACCAATTGCGTCTCCCCGAGTCTCCAGCGCCATAATCAGCTCTTCCAGTGCACAGTTCCCTGTCCGTTCTCCGATACCATTAATGGTCACTTCAATCTGAGAAGCACCATTGGCAATCGCAGCCAAGCTATTGGCTACGGCCAGGCCCAGATCATTGTGACAGTGAGCACTATAACGAACCTGATCGCCACCTCTTGCACCCTCACGCACCCGGCGGAACATCTCGCCATACTCATGTGGCAGGGCATATCCGACCGTATCCGGCAGATTAATAATGGTCGCTCCAGCTTCAATGGCGACTTCAACCATTTCAATCAGATCGTCCATCTTGGTACGGGCAGCGTCCATCGCTGTGAACTCTACGATGTCCGTGAACTGGCGTGCATAAGATACCATCTCACGAGCGGTAGCCACCACTTCACTGCGCGGACGGCGTAGTTGATGCTCAATATGAATATCCGAAGAAGAGATAAACAGGTGAATTCGGCGACGTGCTGCATCCGCTGTTGCTTGAACTGCTGCATCGATATCACCTTTGACCGCACGCGCGAATCCACAGATCTCCACGTTCTGCAACTGTCTCGAAATCGCCTGAACCGCCGCGAACTCACCTGGACTGGAGATCGGGAATCCAGGCTCAATGACGTCGATACCCAGAGAAGCCAGTTGGTGTGCCAGTTCAATCTTTTGCTCGGGCTGCAGACTTGCTCCCGGTGCCTGTTCTCCATCACGCAGCGTTGTATCAAAAATTTCAATCATGCGTTTGTTATTAGTTGTTGTCATATCCATCAACCTCCATCAAATTTTTATAAATATTTTCGTTACGATCCACGTGCCACAGAACACCCGCTGATCGCCGTCCCTGTTGTTATATGTTTTGTTTGTAAACGCGTATGTTGTTTGTAGCTTAGTCCTTGGTGATCAGTAATACCTGTTGAATGTTTCGTGCCTATACTTGTTGTTCAATGTTCGTTACTCGTTCGTTGTATATCCGCTTACCCTCATGACAGAGTGTACGTCGACTTACACCCTGATCCTCTGACTTTTCAATCCCCATATGGTTCTTCCCATGCCCACCCTGCTGCCGGCAGCAAACACAAATAACCCGCCATCTCATATAAGAGACGGCGGGTTATTATCCCCTCCGCGGTACCACTCTCGCTTGATGGGCCAGGCTTGCGCCGGACTCCATCCACCTCGTCGTCTCCGATCCGCTGGATGTACGTACACGCACGACACCACTGGAATTCGGAGAAACACCCTATAACGGGGGTTAACCGTTGCTGTGTAACACATGTTGTTGTCCATCAGGACAACTGGGCGATTGATATCATCCCAAGCTTCCACAGCTCCGTTCCCGGGCGAGATTCGAATGATTCCAGCCACTGCGTCGCACCACCCCGCAGCTCTCTGAGCGCTTTGTCATTCTACTGCTCCCGTTCATCACATTTATAATATGACCTAACTTCATTCAGCCTTATTTTGAAAATCAAAAAAACCTGCCACCTCATGCAATAATGCAAGAGACGACAGGCTGTTCACCTTCGCGGTACCACTCTTGTTGACTTCCTTCCTGTTCATTCAAGACAACCCCTGAATGCTTTCGCATATCCGGATCACTTGAAGCAGCCTGAAAGCCCCCTCAGTTATCGTCAGTTGATCCTTGTAATAACGGTCCTACCGACAACGGCCCATTCACGGAGGCAACCCGTAACCATGTACTTTGGGCCATGATCGGCCTTCGGATTCTCCCAGGGAGTCACCGTGTTCCATCGTTCCGCTTCCAGGTGAGTTTCAGGTTTCCTTCGACTGCGTTGCACCATACCGCAGCTCTCTAAGACCGGGAATGACCTTACTATTCCTGTTCATCGCGTTTATCAGTTCAGGAATCTGAATTCCTGTTTAAATTTGTAACTAAATATACATTCTTTACATCCCTGCTGTCAACTCTTAATCTCAAACTGTTTGCTATACGGACTGAACGGACCATTCCTCCAGAGAAAGTCCCGGATCTGCCTTCGCATCAAATTCAGCAATTTCTCCCCGCTGCCATTTCAGATACGCAGCCGCTCCAATCATGGCCGCATTATCTGTACAATACTCCATTGGCGGGATCAACAGTTCAAGCCCTTCCTTCGTGCATCGCTCCTGTAATGCCGAGCGTAACCCCCGGTTAGCTGCAACACCACCGCATAATAACAGTTGACGTGAACCATATTCACGAACTGCTCTAACGGCTTTCTCCACCAACACTTCAACAACAGCTTCCTGGAAACCACGTGCAACCGCAGACGGCTCCAAGGTTTCTCCGCGCATTTTGGCCTGGTTGAGCACATTCAGTACAGCAGACTTCAGACCACTGAGACTGAAATCGTACGAACCTGCTTCCAGCCATACCCGTGGTAATGGCACTACATCCTCCGCTTCAGACGCCATCCGGTCCACATGCGGGCCTCCCGGATAAGGACAACCCAGTGCACGTGCTACTTTGTCATACGCTTCGCCTACGGCATCATCACGTGTACGACCAATCAGTTTGAACTTACCCTCGGATTCCATATGCACGAGTTCTGTATGTCCACCAGATACGACCAGTGCCATCGCTGGATATTGCAGTTCATGAGTAAGTCGGTTGGCATAGATATGCCCGGCAATATGATGTGTGCCAATGAGCGGTTTGCCCAGTGCCATCGCCATCGTTTTGGCCGCAACGATACCCACCAGCAGTGCTCCGACCAGCCCCGGACCTTGCGTCACGGCGATTGCACTTAGATCACGTGGACGAATGCCGGACTGTTCGATCGCCTGTTCCAGCATCAACGTAATAACTTCAACGTGTTTGCGTGAAGCCACTTCAGGTACAACGCCGCCAAATGCCTTATGGGTCTCAATCTGACTTGAGATCAGATTGGACAGCACTTCCCGTCCATCTTTGACTACTGCTACCGATGTTTCATCACAGCTTGTCTCCACCGCTAAAATATAGGATGGTGCAGAATTTATTTTTTCATTAAGTTCGTTCATGAATCCAGTACGCTTCCTTCCTCTTCGCCGCTCCGGCCTGCAGACGGCAAGTTCGCCCACATAATCATCGCATCTTCCCCATTATCGGAGTAATACCCTTTACGAAGACCCGCCGATTCAAACCCTTTTTTCTGATATAAACGCTGAGCAATGCTGTTCGAGACTCTGACCTCCAACGTCATTCGTTCCATCCCGAGATAAGCCGCTGTGCTCATTAATTCATCCAGTAACTTTTCGCCAAGCTTGCGTCCACGATACGCGCCTCTGACTGCAATATTGGTAATATGGGCTTCATCCATGATTGTCCACATACCTGCATAGCCGATGGCTTTTCCTTCTAATTCCATCACCATATATTTAGCAAAATGATTGTGTGTCAATTCATTTTGAAATGCTTCTTCCGTCCAGGGCAGGGTAAAGGCCTCATGTTCAATCTCCATCACATCGGGAATATCCGCGAGTGTCATGAACCTGAACTGAAGCGTTGCTTCCTGCTTATTATTCGCCACATTGTCCATCTGCTTCCCCTCCCCCTTTAGCCTTTGCGCAGCAGATTGGCTTCCGCTTCAGACAGCTGGGTGTAGTTCGGCACCAGCGCATGCACGTCATCACGCTGACCTGCAAGCAGCGCGGCGGCGCCAAGGCGCCCAACCCAGCGGCCTTCCAGCTCATAAGGTACGAGCTGGAGCGCCGTTCCTGCGGGGCAGCGAAGCTCCGCCGCTGCCGCAGCATGAGGGCCCGTCTCGCCGACGATCCAGACGGCTACGGGCCGCTCTTCCGGCGCCGCCTCCGCCATGCGGGCGGCGAGAGCTTCCAGCCATCCGTCCATCTTGCGGATGGCATCAGGCGCCAGACGCCGGGGCGCATCGCTCCCGGCGGAGGCAAACAGCGCGGTGCACGCTTGACCGCGCCGTGCATCCACAAGCGGAACGATCCAGTGGACAGGGGCAGCACCTGTGCTGCCCTGGTCCGCGGATGGCGTTCCGCCAGCCCCTGCTGCGGCATCCTCTCCCGCAGCTTCCGCCTTGGCGGCAAGGCCACTGTGCCAGCCGCCCCAAGCGATGGCCTGAAGGCTGGACACCCCGGCTACGGGGATGTCCCACGCCCAGGCCAGTGTCTTCGCCGCGGTCACCGCAATGCGGATGCCCGTGTACGAGCCTGGGCCAACGCCAACGGCAATGCCGTCAAGTTGCCCAGGCTGTGTGTTGCTGGCGGCCAGCAGCTGCTCCATCACCGGTACGACGTGTACCGAATGGTTACGCTCAGCCCGTTCATTGCGTTCTTCCAGAAGCGCATGATCTTCCATCATCGCAGCTGCCATCACTGCGGTCGATGTATCCAACGCCAAAAACCGCTGACGCGGCTCTTTTTGTAAATCTTCCATCATCATTTGACCCCATTCTGTCTGAACTGTCGGCACATGGCTGCATAAGTCTCGCCGTACCCATCCAGTGTAATCGTTCGATTCTCCAGGCCCGTTGTTTCAATCTGCACATGCAAATGCTCTTGCGGTAGCAATTCGGGAATGATACTCGACCACTCCACCAGACTGACTCCGGCTCCATAGAAATATTCATCAAGTCCAAGCTCATCCGCTTCTTCCAGCGATATGCGATATACATCCATGTGATATAAAGGCAAACGCCCTTCGTACTCCTTAATTAGCGTGAATGTGGGACTGCTTACCACATCACTTACACCCAAATGCCAGGCAAATTTCTGTGAAAATGCCGTTTTTCCCGCGCCCAGATCACCATCCAAAGCAATCACCATGCCGGCGTTTGCCTGACTGGCGAGTGCGGAAGCGAGTGCTTCTGTATCTGCAATGCCATGGGATTGATACACCCACTGCTCGTGCGTCTGATTCAATATTCGCCCCACCTTTGGCGGTCCAGCCGCCTGAGTTCACTTTGAACCTTATTATATCGGTCCCTTTCTTCCCCCGCAACATCCAAGGAGGCGAGCGGAAATATAACGTGCATTATTAGACATGTCTCAAAACTCGCTTCCTTCGAAGTTTCAGACACCTATTAGGAAAAACCAAAAAACCGGCACCTCTCGGTACCGGCCGTGTTATACATATATTTCAGCTTTCATTCATTCTCGAATGCCTCAATAACTATATGCTACTTGTATCTACTCCTCCAAGCGATCCACACGAACCGTCTGGGTATTTCCCGGCCTGCTGCCAACCTGAACGGTTGCCATACCATTGGCTTCATCCACATTCTCGATCCAGACTGGATCTCCCTCCAGCGTAACGGCAATGGTATCCTTCGAATCATAGATCGCTTTGGCGCGCTTTGCATCCATCATCTTATTCATACTCCCCTTCAGGATCATCATGTGACTCTCGAACCATGCTATCTGTTGTACTTTCACCAATATAACCGTTATCTTCCGTAACCTGTCCCCCGCCTAACCCTTCATTCACCATCCGGTCAATGTCAAGCATGAACGACTCCCGATCAAGGGGCAATTCTTCCGAAGTGACCGCTTCCCAGTTTACAGCTGTAGCAGGTGTATAGAATTCTTCAGCACTTTCGGCTTTGGCAAGAGGATACGGAGAAAATGCATGCTTGTGAGCTTCTTCCTCATCACGTCTGTTCTTCAATATTGCACCTCCCGGCATATGTGCTGCGAGAATAACTACTTTACTTATCCCATGCTCATCTTCCTGTTGGAATCCGAAGCATGTTTCTGTTATCATCCCCGAGTCTCGCCGAACCATACGAATTCGTTCGTCTACAAGACGATTATCCCTTGCGCCAGATGCCCATACTATTAAATATAAATCCGTGTTCAAAAAGTCCGGTGATTCGTAATCAAAAGCGGAAATTTTTGAACAACCTTTTGAAAGGAGCCGACCTATGCATACCGTCTGGAAAGGTGCAATCAGTTTTGGCCTTGTGCATGTCCCTGTCAAAATGTTCTCGGCTACCGAAGACAAAGACATCTCCATGCGCTATATCCATAAAGTCTGCGGCAGCCCGCTCGCTTATGTTCGTCAATGTCCATCCTGTGAAGTGGACGTGAAGTGGGAAGAGATCACCAAAGGTTATGAATATGAAAAAGGAAAGTTTGTACTCTTCGAGAAAGATGAATTGGAAGCGTTAAATGATTCCACCAGCAAAACCATTACCATACTGGATTTTGTCGACTTGACTGAGATTGATCCGATCTATTTCCAGAAAACATATTACCTATCGCCCGATCAGGCTGGTGGAAATGCCTACCAGCTCTTGATGAACGCCATGCGGGATACCGGCAAAATTGGCATCGCCAAAATCTCCATTCGCTCGAAGAGCAGCCTGGCTGCCATACGCGTGCTGGAAGATTGCCTCTCCATGGAGACGATTTTCTATCCGGACGAGATTCGGCCTGTCTCCCAGGTGCCCAACTTGCCGGAAGTGCAGAACGTGAATGAAAAGGAACTCACGATGGCAAAGTTGCTGATTGATCAATTGTCCACGCCTTTTGAACCCGGTAAATACACCGATGACTATCGCAGCAAACTGCTGGATCTTATCCAGCACAAAGTGGCAGGTGAAGAAATCAAGATTGCTCCAGCCAAACCTGAAGCTAATGTGATGGATTTGATGGCTGCCTTGCAGGCAAGTATCGAGGCCGTGAAGCCTATTCCGGCTGACCCTGGGACAACAACGGCCAAGCCTAAGAAACGTGCACCGCGAAAAACGCCTGCTCAAGCGGTTGCCGGAGGCGAATCCGATACACCTGCTGCACCAGCCAAAAGAAAAAAGGCGACACCCAAACCAAAAGTTTGAATGTCGCTAAGGCAAGACCGATATCGTTATATGCGTGTGTAATTCGTTCAACTCAAGTCCGGCTTTACAGTCGGATTTTTTTGTTTTACAGAACTATTGAAGCAGTTCTTGTCAATAAAACTACAGTTATAATCGCAAAATACGATTGACGAAAGCTGATTTATATTTTATATTAACTTATGAAAAGTAACTTATTTATGAATATACAGTCACGCTGTAATTCTTCTTCAAGAGTATGCAATTTAATAATCCGTTTTCAACGCATACAAACAACCAAACGCTAAGCCCTATTATCTATAATCACATATTCAGGAGGATATAATCATGAATACAACATATCAAATCCCTGCCACAACCCATCTGGGTGAAGTGAGTCTGCGAATTATGAACCTAGACCGTTCAATTAAGTTCTATACCGAAGTGGTTGGATTAAAATTACTGGAGCGTAGTGGCAAAGTGGCCACGTTGACAGCCGACGGAAAACAGTCCCTGCTGCGATTGGAAGAGCTCACGGATGGAATTACCCTGCCGGAACGCTCACACGCTGGCTTGTATCATTTCGCCATCCTGCTGCCTGACCGCAAGTCCCTGGGTCTTGCTCTTCGTAATCTGGCTGCATCCGGTATCGATATCGGCCAAGGCGATCACTTGGTCAGCGAAGCCTTCTATATCTCCGATCCCGATCAGAACGGGATTGAGATCTATGCCGACCGTGCACGTGATACCTGGAAACGGGATAGCGACAATAACTACGTGATGGCAAGTGATCCTGTTGATGTGGAAAGCCTGTTTGCCATCTCGGAGAATGAACCTTGGCAGGGCCTGCCTGCTGGCACCGTTATTGGTCATGTACATTTCCACGTCCGCAGCCTGGAAGAAGCACGCAACTATTACACCGGCATACTCGGTTTTGATATCGTGGGTAACTTCGCCAACATGTCAGCACTCTTTGTATCCGCAGGTGGCTATCATCATCATCTGGGACTTAATATCTGGGCGGGAGTGAACGCACCTGTTAATCCAGATAACGCTACAGGAATTGACTACTTCACCATTGTGTACGCCACACAGGAACAATTGGATCAGGCACTTGAACAATTGCGTCAATCCGGTGCAGTCGTTACCCAAGTGGAGGGTACCTGGTTTACGGTAGACCCACAAAATATTCGTATACGTCTGACAACTGCGAACTGATTTTGTTTAGGCGTTACAATATGTTTGCTTAACCTCATTTTATTAAGCCCGGGTAACTGATTTCTCTACATCACAGAGAGATCAGTTACCCGGGCTTTTTGAGTTGGCTTTTATAAAACTGGCACAATTGGTGCATTCTAACCAATACATAGACAAGATATGTTAAGGAGATACCTCATGATCGAAAAGGGACGTTTGACTGTTAGACAGCTCGCTTCACTCATGTTCCTGTGCACAATTGGGGAGCAGATTCTGGTCTTCCCTTCCATGATCACATCCTACGCTCATCAGGATGCCTGGTTATCAGCCTTATTGGGAGTCGCAGGGGGCTTGGGAATACTCTTCATTATGCTTGTTGCCTACAAACTGCATCCCCGGTTGAATCTGATTCAAAATGCACTTCGAACACTGGGACCCTGGATCGGGACCTTGTTTGGCTCTTTTTATCTCTTTTATTTCCTGATCAGTACCTCAACGTTCATTAGGGAGATTGGCGATTTTATGTCTACTCAGATCTTGCCGGAATCTCCATTACTGATTCTGCATTTGGTTTTTATGTGTGCGCTTGTCTGGGGGCTTCTGTCGGGTCTGGAGAGCATTGGTAAAACTGCTGAGGTCTTTCTTCCTCTGATCGTGTTGTTTCTGCTTATTCTGACGGTGTGTCTAATCCCCCATGTACGTTTGGCCAACATCCAACCTGTGCTGGCACAAGGGTTTCTTGATCCATTCAAAGGTTTTGTTGCTGTACTCACCTATCCCTACTGTGAGCTATGCATCTTCATGATGTTTTTTCCCTACACTAAAAATGAACCCCATCTGAAGAAGGACATCCTGTTAGCAGGGATGATTGGCGGATTGTTACTCACACTGACGCTAAGTATGTGTCTGCTCGTCATGGGACCATGGATGACCCAGCATCACTGGTTCGCTTCATTCAACCTTTCACAGAAGATCAATATCGGAAACTTTATGCAACGCATCGAAGCTTTCATAGCATCGGTCTGGATTATTGCAGTTTTCTTCAAAGCCGCTCTGTTCTTCTACGGTTTTGTCCTGGGCCTCGCTCATCTGTTTCGCTTGTCCAGTCACCGTTCTCTGATCCTGCCGGGTGCCATGCTTATTCTCGCCATGTCTATTCTAATCTCTCCAAACGAGAACTTTTATCTCAAGGTCGTTATTCCCTATTGGATTGATTGGGATCTGACCTGTGGTATAGCACTTCCATTACTGCTCATTCTGGTGCATCACATGAAATCCCGTTTTCAAAAAATATAACTAAATTCCGAATTAACCTGCGCTAATTGGTTGATACGAGAGAGGAGTTCCCCATGTTCAAACCGCTGATTCCGTTCGAACCCATATCCAGAGATACTTTGCCCACAGGGCCGCAATGGATTGCCCAGGTCAAGTGGGATGGAGTCCGCATGCTTGCCTATGAGGATGGGCATGAGCTGCGCCTGGTGAATCGCAGATTACATGATCGAACCGCACAGTATCCCGAACTGGTAACACCACGCAATCTGTGTTCAGGCTCCTCCTATATCTTGGATGGAGAAGTTATTGCGCTGGACCCGGATACCGGAAAACCTTCGTTTTATCACGTTCTTCGGCGGGATCGGATGAGCAGACCCGAAGGTATCGCCCAAGCCATACATCAGATTCCGGTCACATATATGGTATTTGATATCCTGTTCTATGAGGGGAAATGGGTGACGGATCAGCCTTTGGCAGATCGACAGCGCCTGTTGCACGAGGTCCTTAACAACGCTCCCCATGTTCAGGAGGTCACCAATACACTTGATGCCTCTTCCCTGCTTACGGTCATGAGACAACATCAGATGGAAGGCATTGTCTGCAAAGATCTCACCAGCAGTTATGGCATACAGGGCAAGGACCAGCGCTGGCAGAAGGTCAAAATCATGCATGATGTATATGCGATGATCGGGGGAGTCACGTACCGGAGCGGTATTGTGAATGCCGTCGCGGTCGGTGTATATGATGGGCCTGATTTTGTCTATATTGGTCATGTCGGGACTGGCAAATTGAACTCCAATACGTGGCGGGAACTCACACATCAAGTCGAGCCTCTGATCAGGCAGGACAGACCATTCCATAATGTACCCGAGCGCAGTGCAGAGACCACCTGGGTGGAACCGCGAATAGGAGTCAAAGTGCAATATATGGAGCTGACTCATCATCACACTCTACGCCATCCCAGTATTCAGACCTTCGCGGATGTAACCCGTGAGGATTGTCTGGCGAACCAGCTTCTTCAATGAGGAGGAGATCACACCACTCTTGTTTCAGCCTAGTGACTCAAAGACTCATTACACAGTAGGAGGTGTTCTGTATGGCCCCTAAGATCCAAGGAACCATCATAATAGAAGGCACTGAGCTGACGGTCACCAACCCGGACAAGCTCTTATGGCCGGAAGCAGGTGTTACCAAAGCCATCTATCTGCAAAAGCTGGCCGCTCTGGCTCCTTATCTGCTCACGTATACGAGCAATCGACTTCTCACGACGATAAGATATCCCCACGGCGCCGGAGGAACTTTTTTCTATCAAAAGAATGCCCCTGAGCCTGTACCAGATTATGTACGCACTGAAGTTCACGACGGCATCCGCTATGTGGTCATGAATGGACTTCCCGAATTGTTATGGCTTGGCAATCTGGCTGCACTTGAATTTCATCCTTCTCTGCATACTGTGGGAAGCCATCTGCCCAGTGAATGGATGATTGATCTGGACCCTTCTCAGGAACATGAACCGCGGATCATGCAAGCTGCACTCATCGTTGGCGAAACCCTGACTTCCCTTGGTCTGAGGTCCATTCCCAAAACTTCGGGCGCAACAGGAGTTCAGATCATCGTTCCCATTGTGCAAGGGGTAACCTTTGATGAATTGAGAGAGGTTGGTTATTTCGTCGGCAAATATGTCACTCAGAAGCACCCGGATCTGTTCACACTGGAACGACTTAAAAAGGACCGTGGAGACCGCATTTATTTTGACTATCTCCAGCATTATGGAGGCAAGACCCTTGCCGCTCCCTATACACCACGTGCCAAATCAGGTGCCACTGTCTCTACACCCCTTACCTGGGATGAGGTTAGAAGCAACGTCTCCATCCAGGATTATCATCTGATGAACATTATTGAACGTTTGAACCAAACCGGTGATTTAATCGCAGCTGTTGAACCCCAACCGGTAGAGCTCATTCTCAAACATTTGAAGAAAAAATAGCCGACTCCCTCATCACAAGGGTGTCGGCTATTATCATTCATGTATATATCAATCGCTAATGGATACCTTTTTTCTTGAAACGTCCGCCCTTCACGTCATGAATGTTACCGATAGCCACAAAGGCTTGCGGGTCCCAATCTTCAACGATGGTCTTCAGCTTCGCTTCTTCCAAACGGGTAATCACGACAAAAATGATCTTTTTCTCGTCGCCGCTGAATCCGCCCTCTCCATCCAGGAAAGTTACACCACGACCAAGACGGTCTGTCAGGGCTGAACCGATATCACGATATTTCTCACTAATGATCCATACCGATTTGGACTGGTCAAGTCCTTCATTCACAATATCAATCATCTTCATCGCAATATAATATGCAATCATGGAATACAGGGCATTCGGCCAGCCGAATACAAATCCTGCACCTGCAAAAATAAATACGTTAATGAACAATACGATCTGTCCTACAGACAAAGGTGACTTCTCACTAAGCAAGATCGCCACAATCTCCGTACCATCCAGTGAACCGCCAGACCGAATGACAAGTCCAACACCCACACCCAGGATCAATCCGCCAAATACAGCTCCGAGCAAAGGCTCCCCTGGTGTTAATGCAGGCACATGGTGCAATAATGATGTCCCGATGGACATGACCACGATCCCCAGCAGCGTGGATAACGCAAATGTTTTACCAATCTGCTTGTAACCAAGAATCAGGAAAGGCAAGTTGAGCAAGGTCAGGAACACTCCGAGTGGCAGATGTGTAAGTTCTGACACCATAATTGAAATCCCCGTAATCCCACCATCAATAACACCATTCGGTACGAGAAACACTTCAAGCGATACAGCCATTAGTGCAGCACCGATCAGAATCATCACAATACGTTGCAGCAACTTTAATGTAAACACCGAGCTTTTGACCCCGCGGTCAGCTTGCTTGGCTGTTAGTTCTTTCACCGTTACATTGGACATGGTATCCCCCCCGTTAAATCAGTGTGTGAATCCATTTTATAAATCATTTAAATACTCAGGGTGAATCTACATATGGAGAACAGCAAACTGCGTTCTATATGTACCCTGGCTATACAGCGCAAGCATCTAAAGGCGATATAAAATGGATTCAAAATGTTATTCATCCCGGTTTGCACTTTCAAAAGAGAGCAAAAGGGAGCCTGTTTTCCCGCAGACTCCCCTCCTTCGCCAAGACATGATTTATATATCTATTATATCATAAAAGATCAAATTTGCGCAAAATACTTAGCAAAAAGAAGATAAATTCACAAAAAGTGAACTTATCTTCAGAAATCTGCCCTAAATCGGCTAAAGAAGCGGAGAAAGCATCCGAGAAAGCATTTCTGCGCCTTTTTGCCGTCGTGAACGCTTCTGAAATACCTCCCCATCGATCTGACTGCATTCCCCGAGATCACGTTCAAAGTCAGTGATTAAACGACGAATCGGAGAGGACTCGAATAGGACAGCCGTTAACTCAAAATTGCAAAAAAAACTGCGCATATCCATATTGGCCGTGCCCACTGTTGCAAGCAACTCATCCACAATCATCACTTTGGCATGTACAAAACCTTTGCGATATTGGAAGAACTCAACACCTGCTCGCAGGAGTTCCTCTACATATGAAAGGGATGCCAGATGAACAAGCTTTGAATCGGATTGATACGGAATGATAATTTTCACATCAACGCCACTGACAGCAGCTGTTTTGAGTGCCTCATACAGGGCAGGATCAGGAATAAAATAAGGTGTGGTAATGTAAATCCGGTCACAGGCTACCGAAATCGCCCCAAAACACATTTCCTGAATGGCATCCCAGTCCTGATCCGGCCCACTGGCCAGAATCTGAATTCGCTCTTCCCCGCTACAGATATGAGGTGGAAACAATTCCGCAAGCTGGGGTTCGGTAATTCGCTCACCGGAAGCTAATTTCCAGTCGTTCAGGAACGTACTTTGCAGGAAGTACACGGCATCTCCCTCGATCTGCACATGTGTATCCCGCCAGAAACCCACCTCTGGATATTGTCCAAGGTAATCATCGCCTACATTAATGCCACCCACGAAGCCAACCTGTCCATCCACAACAACAATTTTACGGTGATTCCGGTAGTTGACTCTTCGGTCAATCGTTGCAATCAGTGGCGGTAGAAAATAATGAAATTCCACACCTGCATCCTGCAGTTTGCGAATAAAACTCCAGCTCATCTTGTGACTGCCGAGACCGTCACAAATAAACCGAACCTTTACGCCCTCCTGTGCCTTGCGAATCATGACATCCTGAAACTTCGTACTGATCACATCATCACGGAAAATGTAAAATTCCACATGCAGATGGTGCTTTGCTTTTTCCATTTCCCTCAGCATTGCGGCAAACGCCTCTTCACCATTTGTGAGTACCGTACTGTGGTTACAACCTGTAATCGGGCTCTCCGACAGATGGGATAATAGGTTAAACAATCGATGTTGGTGGCTGAAACGATCGCCAGGCATCTGTTCGACATCTCCAATGATGTGGGCTTGTTCCCAGATCGTTTCCTTCATTTCACGGAAGATGCGCGATCCACCCTTGCGGAGTTTTTTTCGTTTGTTATAATCCTGCGCCACGAAATAGTACACCACAAAACCGATCAAAGGCACGCAGAACAAAATAAACAGCCAAGCCACAGCTTTAGCCGGATTACGAAATTCCAGCAAAAGAATTGTGGCTGCCTGGAAAATAAATACGAGTAATATAATGACCAGCCAGAACATTCGGCTTCCTCCTCAAGTGGCAAGCTTCATGGCCTTGCCTTTCTCTCACCTACACATCTTTGACGATTATGTATACAGCTAATCATAGATACCCAATGTACCCCCTATTCGTAACGTTTGCTTAGATAAAACTTTACATAAGCAGACGGAATACTTGATTCTGGAAATTCAAATTTGTACTTCGTTCATTGTATATTCTGACTGTGTTACCTTCTACATATCAGTTTAATGATGGAGCAGATTCGCATTGTGACGCCAATCTGCTCATTTCACCTTCCAGACTCTTCCTCATTTCTTTGTCTGGAGGTGGTCTTCTTACGTAAAATTAGATATAATAATCGTTAAAAACTTATTACCTAAAGGAGAAGAGCAGTGAATGGAAAGTGAGAGGTATGCGTTAAATTTAGTATTGGTTGCTTTTTTGATAGGACTTTCGGCGTTTTTTGTCGCAGTGGAATTCGCTCTGGTACGGGTTCGTCCGAGCCGGATCGATCAAATGATTGCAGAAGGAAACAAGCGTGCGCTGGCTGTTAAACAAGCCGTTGCCAATCTGGACGGATATTTGTCTGCCTGCCAGCTTGGAATCACGATCACATCTCTGGGACTGGGCTGGCTGGGTGAACCAACGGTAGAGAAGATTCTCCACCCTGTGTTTGAAAGCTTGCAAATTCCTGAGGCGGTTTCTTCATTCTTATCATTTGTAATCGCGTTTGCTTCCATCACGTATCTGCATGTTGTGGTTGGTGAACTCGCTCCAAAAACGATTGCAATCCGGAAAGCCGAGACTGTTGCACTGCTGACGTCTACACCTATCATCTGGTTTAACCGAATTATGTATCCTTTTATCTGGCTGTTAAACGGCTCAGCGAACCAACTGGTGAAACTGTTCGGAATCAAACCTGCTTCTGAACATGAAGATGCACACTCCGAAGAAGAGTTGCAGATCATCATTAATGAAAGCTTTGAGAGTGGTAAAATCAACCAAGCTGAATTCGGTTATGTAAGCCGGATCTTTGCTTTTGATGAGATGTTAGCCAAAGAAATCATGGTACCCCGGACCGATATGGTCTGCCTTTATGTGAATAGAACAAACGAGGAAAACCTGGAGATCATTCGTGAAGAACAATATACACGTTTTCCAGTAGTGAATGAGAGTAAAGACGATATCATCGGTATCATTAATACGAAACAATTCTTCCTGGAACTTTACGGAAACGATGAACCTGTTGATCTATCCTCCCTGATTCAGCCTGTATCGGCTGTTCACGAAACAACTCCTGTGAAGGACTTGCTCAAGAAAATGCAGAAGGATGGCGTACATATCGCCGTACTTGTCGACGAATATGGAGGAACTTCCGGAATTGTAACCATCGAGGATGTGCTTGAGCAGATTGTTGGTGAGATTCGCGACGAGTTCGACGCAGACGAAGTGGAAGATATTCAAGTCATCAATGAGAACTATGTCATTATGGACGGCAAGGTTTCCTTATCGAAGGTGAACGACATGTTTATGTCCAGCCTGGATGCAGATGAGTGGGACACCATTGGTGGATGGCTCTACAGCCATCGTCCCGAGATGAACGAACAGGAAGAATATGAGTTCGAGAATCTAATCTTTGTTTTGCTGGAAAAAGACAAGAATCGGTTCTACAAAGTGGCCGTTGTTCCCAAGGAACCACTGACCATGTCTGACTACACCGAAGAAGACGAGAAAAGGCCTAATTTGGCTAAATAAAGCAAATTTGTAAAAAAAAGAGCACTTGCCTACATCGGTAAGTGCTCTTCTTACTTATATCTCGCCCCATCCGTCACTTCTCCATGTAATCATTCAACCAAGAATGGAACTCCTGTTTTTAGTTTGATTTTAATACCCACTTCACAATATCATCGATAATGGCTTTGGAGACATTAGATGGCTCAGCGTACTCTTGACCGATTGAAAGTCCATCATAGCTGGATAAAAGATGATTTACCTTTGGATAGCTATTGTACGTTACATTGGAATGACCCTGAAGAGACGATTTCCAGGTTTGGAATTGATTCATAGACACTTGCACATCGTTTTCGCCTTGTATAACAAGCATAGGTGTATTTTGTGTTTTAGCCAGTTCCGCAGGCACATAATCTCTCTGCTCAAACCACCAATAAGCAGGTTGAAGTGGAAACGCCTCAGGAAGATGATCTACAGAATATTTTGGATCTTTAACCATCGCAGCCACATTTTTATAAAAATCAGCTTGCCCTTGAATGACATCCGTGTCTAAACCAAGCTGCTTCATCCGCTCTACCAATTCGTCCTGCTGCTCGGTAAGCACATCCGCAAAGCTACTACTTGGTGCAGCAAGTAGAATACTTCCTGCAATATCATGTTGTTTATCCTCAGCAATGATTAACGGCATTGCAAACCCGCCTTGACTATGTCCAGCTACAAAAATCGCTGTAGAATCAATATGTGTATTCTTTTTAAGCAATTCCACTGCATCGTTTACCTGATCTACGCTCTCTTGTTTTAATGTGAATTTAGGCTGTGAAGCCACCTTATAGGTATGCTCATACGTGACCTTATCGTATCTTAATACAGCAACTCCTTGTGAAGCTAAACCTACCGCAAGATCGCGAAACGGCTTTGCACCACCAATGGCAGCATCTTGATTGCTAGGCCCAGATCCGTGTACCAGAATGACAACCGGGAAAGGTCCCTCTCCCTTGGGCAAAGTTAATGTCCCTGGCAAAGCTAAATCACCCTGACCAACCGTAATGTCTTGTTCTGTATAGGTAGAGGGGTCGTCGTAGCTTGGTTTTTGATACACATCTGGCGTAGCGGCGGCAATATGCAAATCATCCACAAGTCCGTTATGATTCATTCTGACCGTAATATTTAAACGAGTTAGCTCTGTTTTGAACGTATAGGTAACATTGCGATGCACTGTATTATTTTCTACATGCTTAGCTATGGCTTCACTTGTAATTTTGCCATTTTGTCCTTCTAAAGCTCCCCACAGCTGACTCAACAACGTGGGTGACAACACTCCACTAACAGAGGTATGAACATACTTGGCAGCCTCCTTGCCATCGCCCTCACTAATAAGGGAAATGAATATATCCTCAGGTGCTGCCTTCAGCGTCTCGGAAAGAAATGCCCCATCCATATAGGTAGTTCCTTTCGTTAACTGAACAGGATTGTCTAAGGATATGGCTTGCCCATTCACCATCGCCTGTTTCTCTCCTACCTTAACTACAATCGTAAGCTCACTTTTTCGTATTGTGATTTCTCCTGTCTTTTGTTGCCAAGATACCTCTGCCCCATTCTTTTCTGCAATCTCACGAATAGGAACAAGATTTTCACTACCAGCGGATTTTTCAGCAGCTTCTGAGATGGATGTTACCGGAAGGATGAGACCTACGAAAGTAAGAGAAAGTAATAGCTTTTTCCAATTGTTCATTGTAATAACTCCTCCTAATAATTAATTTCATCTATTATATGCATAGCATTATGAGCATTTATTGGCTCAGGACTATGCTTATAACAACAATAGCAATGATGAATAACAACAGGACCCAAGATAGTGGACGAGCGAAGTTAATTGTCCAGCCTATTCCATAACGCTTTTCTATGGTTAAAGAAGGATCATTGGCATTGAAGTAAATAAACCCAAACTTCCAATAATCATCGTCATTCACAGGTTGCTCCTTAGATCGTTCGTGATCCTCTTGTTGATTACGAATTTTCCCACCGCCTTGTCTGCCTGTGAGAGACAGCCATACAACACCTAACACGATCACCACAGGAGTGATGAAGCTAATAGCTGTTAACAAGACCAGATTAGGGACGAACATATTGATCTGAATGAAGGCAAATAAGATGGTAAGAAGTAAGCCTGTTACAAGCGTAAATAGGGACCATTTACGGCGGAATTGAATATTTTCAGTAGCAAATTGGCCCGGATTAGACGGAGTAAGTTGTTGTTTGCTTGATTTAATACTCCAGTTAACCAACATCATAAGTGCAATGATTCCTAGCTGTACAAGATTAATAGCCAGTACCGAGAGGTAAGTTTTAGGCACACTGGAAGTGACATGGCCTTGAAGATCATATTTTATTGGAATGACGTTAGGTAGTGCCTTATAATTCAGGATCGAAATGATCGCAATGGCAACAATAATAGCCATGTGAATGAGAAACCAATAGTTGGAATAGGTGAGTTTATTTTGGCGGAAGGTGGTATCGATTTTAACTCTTTGAGGTGCTTCTACAGTTGTAAGTGTTCCTTTTATCTTTTTCATCTTGAAATGAAATAAGATGTGTAGCGCCGTCCAGTACACAATAAATATCATTGTGCTAACACCGGTAATCATTGCGGTAGCATCTTCATTAGCAGATCGGAGAAAATACAGACAGACAAGTATAACCATCCCGTTTCCGATCAGACTTACTGTAGCAAACGTACTTCTTAGCTTACGTAAGATGGGTGTGTAGTAATTATATTGACTTACCGTAACCCCAAAGCTAATGGTTTCCCTTGTCAGATATGGTGTAAAAGATAGAAGTAAGGCTAATGGAGCAAAGATTAAAATGATAGGTAATATACTAAATAGCTGCATACATAACACACTCCCTTGATTCCATTATTCTTTGTTGTGACCTATCTTCACATCATCATACATTTGGTCTAACACTGCAGATAATTCTTCTTTAGTCATTCCACGACAGATCGCTTCCGCAATAATCGGTCTTAATTCTCTTTGCTGCTTTTTCAAAAAATCATCCGTTAAACCAGGCATTCCATCAGGGTTCACTACAACTCCCTTTTGTCTATGAACCAGAATGTATCCATCTTGCTTGAGTAGTGTATAAGCCTTGTTGACGGTGTGAAGGTTAACACCGATATCTGCGGCCAAATTCCGAACCGAAGGTAACGCCTCACCTAGCTGTAACTCACCACTAGCAATACCTTCAATAATTTGATAAACAAGTTGCGCATAGATGGGAAGTTCGGATTGCATATCCAGTTGAATAATCAAGGGTTCACCTTCTTTTGTTGTCTGTTATATATCAAGTATAACAGGTATAACATAAGTGAGCAATATGTATGAAAAAAAGCCGCATACCAATGGCGAAGGCAAACTTACCTGCCCCTTCACCATTGATATGCGGCTTATCCTGTTGAGCTTATCGATGTGATTCAAGAACAAACATTAGTAGTGGCACATGACAGCGTTGTATTTCAAATTCCATTTAAGTTTCAGTCTTATCTTCGACAATCCGATAATGGATTTTGCGAACTATAATTTTCAGAATCATATATAGGGGAATCACGATGATCATACCCAAGATATTTCCCAGGTCAGCACCCACGAGCAAAAGGATAACGGTAGTCAGTGGATGAATATCGAGCTGTTTGCCATAGACATACGGTGAGATCAGGTTATCCTGAATTTGCTGTGCGATTACAATGATGACCAGTGACCAGATCGCCATCGAAGGTGATTCGATAAACGCAACAATGACAACCGGAATAGCTGCCAGCAAAGCACCCACATAAGGGATGAAGTTCAGAATAATGGATACAACCGTCAAGAGAAGTGCATATGGCAACCCAAGAAAGAGAAAACCGATGTACATCAGAATCCCCAAGGCTACATTAACAATAACCCGGCCAACAATATAGTTACTTAGTGCTTCATCAATCTCATGGACGGTTTCTTCCCCATCCTTCCGATAATGTCTTGGCAACAATAAGGTCAGATTCGTTCCAAACTTGTTGCCTTCCTTGAGCATGTAATACAACATGATCGGGAACGTTGCCAGAATAATAACCAGATTGGATACCACGGAGAATAACCCGGAGACATAATTGGTTACCTGAGTGATCCCTTGACTCAGAACATCGGATAATCGTGAGAATAGATTGGAATCATCAGGCAGGTATCTGGATACAACATTGCTCTTTTCAAGTGCATTCAACTGATCGCTGAGTGAAGTAACCAACGCTGGAGCATTCTCTACGAAATTCATCAATTGTTCACGCAGGGAAGGCCATACAAGCACACTAAAACCTGCAAGTATTAGTGCAATTACGACATAAATAATCAGAACTGATAATGCACGTTTGATCTTATGTCTTTCCATATAATCGACAAGCGGGCGCAGCAGATAATAGAAGAAACCAGCAATCAGCAGCGGAATGATGATGATGTGAATCAGTGAGGTCAGGGGGCTGAAAATAAAGTTCACTTTTTCCCCCAGATACACGATGAGCAGCAGCAGAATAATCGCTGTACATATGCGGTAGAACTTGTTATTTATCAAGAAACGTGATCCCTCCATGCGCTGCTCTGCCAAAGTGACTGCGGCGTTCATATGTATATCTAGTCATTTACTTATGATACTAAGTACCCTTAAATGACAGTCATGCCACAGGCGATGCTGAATATACACTTATTTTCTTTCCAAAACAAACATTGGAGCAAAAAAAAGAAGCAGGCGTTAGCCTGCCACATCTCTTTTGCTGAATACAACCCAGGAAATCACCATGAAAATAACGTAATACACCGCCAGAACTGCAATGGAGAAACCCAGTGTCATTCCTGCACTTGGACCACCCATTAGCGCAAAATCTGCCCCGGAGGTCATGTATTTGCTAAGATCCATGTTGTTGAATAGAACATACTTGGCCCACTCATAACGGACCGGATTGAATATGAGTGAGAAGATACTCTGTGAGAACATAATGAACAGAGATAATCCAATCGCAAGTGCACCTGAACGAAATACGGAGGACACCATAAAGGCAATCGCAAGCGTAATGAACAGATCAACGTACAAATATCCCCATAACGTCAGAGCATTCGTAGCCGGACTACCGCTTCCTCCCGGAGCATCATGCGAGAAAAGGATATAAGACGTTAGCATGGCCATCGCGATGATCAGCAATGTACTGACAATACTGAAGCCAACGACGGTCAGATATTTGGAAGCAAGAACTTTGCTTCGTGACCATGGACGGATCAGCAACAGCTTAATGGTTCCCCAGGTAAATTCGCCCGCAACCGATTCCGCTGCAATCACGACACAAAAGATCGTGTTCAGGAAAAACGTAATCTGGATGGTCGTTACAGCCGCTTCCCAGTACAAAACTTCATTGGACCCCATGCCTTCTCGCAGTAACACTGGCATTAATAGCGAGATCAGCGCCAGAATCGATAACATGATCCAGGTACGGGGACGACGGAAAATTTTCATATTCTCGTTCAATATCAGATTACCAAAACTACCCAATGCCTCCACCCCCAGTGACTTGCAAGAATTGTTCTTCCAGGGTGTGAGTCACGTTACGAATACCGTATACCTGAAACCCTTCGCTAACCAGCTTGGCATTGATATCCGGAATCTGCTCACGAGACACCCGCATCATCAGGACATTGCCCTGTACGACAGCACCCTGAATCAGATCCGCAGCGCGGTCAGCATCATTCAGCTCAAAAGCAACTTCGATTAATGCATCCGAACCGGCTTGAGCCCGAAGGTTTCTTACATCAATCAACTTGCCGTTCTGGATGATGGCCACCGTATCACACATCAGCTCCATCTCCGACAATAAATGACTGGATACAAAGACCGTAATACCTTCCTCTTGGGTGAGCTGACGTAAATAATCTCTCAGTTCCCGTATACCCTGTGGGTCCAAACCATTGGTCGGCTCATCCAGTACAAGCAGCTTCGGTTTATGTAATATCGCTTGCGCGACCCCCAGACGCTGGCGCATGCCCAGTGAATAGGTTTTGACCTTATCGTGAATACGAGCTGTGAGCCCCACACGCTCAATTGTTTCCGCAATACGTTCCTTCGTAACTCCCGGCGACATGCGAGCAAAGTGAACGAGATTTTGGTACCCGGTCAGAAACTTGTACATTTCCGGATTTTCCACAATAGCTCCTACCTGGGCTACCGCCTTCTCAAATTCATTCTTTACACTGTGTCCCGAGATGAAAATGTCACCTTTACTGATGGACATCAGTCCAACCATCATTCGAATCGTCGTTGTTTTTCCCGCGCCATTAGGTCCTAAAAAACCAAAAACCTGCCCCGGAGAAATATCCAGAGTCAGGTCGCTGACCAATGATCGGGAGGATATGATCTTGCTGACGCCCTGAATCCGGACGACCGGCTCCTGCTGCATTCAATCCCCTCCTTCATGGACGAGCACATCATTCATGCCCGTTTCTCATATGCACATAGTGTATCATAATCTTTAGTATATTGTCCCGCAAACTGGGATTTCCCCTGACGTTTCGCTTCAACTACACACGCTTCACAGCATCCAAGCGGCATTTCACTCCGGTAGAATCCGGTGCGAAATACGTGATTGCCTCCATTGCCCTCTTCCTTCATTTCGACAGAGCTTCTAGTGACCGACACAATCATCCCACAACTGACACAGTAAAAGCGGCCCGTTTCGATCAATGATATTCCTTCCCCTCACAAGGAGCTTAGAAGTCCTTGTTATTTGTCGTTAGACGCTGAAAATTGATACATTTTGTATCTATCTCGTAATTTACTTGACACCGGGACTAATGTCAAGGCTTTAAAGCTATAAAAACAAGCAAAACACAAAAAAAGCTCCAAAAATGCGACAAAAGTCTCGCATTTTTGGAGCCTTATGTTAGGTAAATGATACAATTCGGTTCAATGTATGGGTTAATACTATTTCCTGATCAGTCACTATTGTCGACCTGCGAGGTATCCTCGTTTTTCTGATTTGGATAATACCAAAGTAAGGTCCACTCATCGCCATCCTCTACCAGATAACAGGTCTGCACAATATCGAATTGGCCAAAGGTACCTGAGTACTTCTGGGTGACCCGGATTCTGTAGGCTTCAGAAAATGGCTTAACGCCATCGATCACGGTTACATCGAACTCGCGCTCCGGCTTTTCCATCTCCAGCTCAAACGTTTCCACGCCAAAGTGCTGCATAAATATATGTGCTCTGTTCTGTACGTAAGCACTCTTTGGAAACCGCTCTTTCATCAGGGGATGAAAGAGTTCCCATGAACTGCCGAAGTCACCCGTCTGCTCATATTTGTAAAACTCTTCGGCAACAGCAGCAGCTTCATCCGATGTATCTGCCTGAAACAGATACGGAATGGTTCTGGCAATCAACCACAGCAATAATACAATGATCGCGATGAACCCGATCTTTTTGAGCAAAGCATTGCGGTTCCTTCTTCGCAGCATGTCCAGTCCTCCTTGTCCTACTCCATACTTATGATGGATGGCAGACAAGTAGAAGTTGAACGATACATCTAATTTCCTGGGAAATCACTCGCTGTGAATGGAAGTACGCTTTCCCTTTCTGATCCTTCGGATCATGGACTGAAGTCCTGCATATATGGCAATCCCACAGCAACCGCCGAGCAAGTCTACTCCAACATCACGTATCGAGCTTGTCCTGTCCGGGCTGAACTGCTGAATATACTCATCAATGGAGGCTATAACAAACACCACAGCCAGAGCAGAAACGATACTGGTTACAAGGGATGTTCTTCTATACCGCAGCCCGCCATAGACAAGCACGGCAAGCACAGCGTATACAAATAAATGCGCACTCTTGCGAAAGATGAACTCTGCAAAATCATACGGCCTCTGCTTCAGCGAATACTCATACTCCCCGTAAGTGAATTGCACATCAGGAAGTGTAAAACCGATGTGCAATTTTTGAGACCATTTATGAAGCCAAGGCTGGATGTCTTGCTGTTGAGAGGATTGCGTGGACATGGACCAGATAACCAGAATCCAGATCACAATCAACAGCAGAGCAATGAGAAATCCGTACGTTCTTCGTACATGCTTTTGTCTCGTGCGCCCGGAGCCCTCCTCCATCATTTTAATCTTCACCACTTTCATATCTCTCTCGTTATTTTATTGATCCAACATACATGCCTCTGCCATTTGTACCTACATATACCTGACCATAGATTTGACGGTCTGCCGCCATAATTTGCGGTTCATTGCCCAGCCCGATTCCATTACCTAAAGGACCTATATTGTTCCAGGTTACCCCCATATCATCGGAACGGAAGAATCCATTCACGTTATTTACGGTGCCATATACATAGACAGCTGGAACCAATCTGCCGGGCTGAGCTTTACCAAAGGCAAATAATTTGGAATTCTGCACACCCTGGATCTTGGAAAAAGTATTTCCCGAATTCGTTGATGCATATAATCCATCGGTTCCCAGACTCACCCATACATTATTCGCCACGCCAGGTGCAGCCTCGACTTTAATGAAGCTTGTATTGATATCCGTATTAATCGGAAGGCGAACCGTATTCGCCTTGGACCAGTTGGCACCTGCATCCGTAGACCGATACAGATAACCAGCAGCATACATATAAAATTTATATCCATTGATGCGATCCGCAGCCAGTGGATAATTATAGGCAAAGACCATATTCCCCCCGATGGCCTGAAAAGGGGCACCATTCATATTTTGCCATGTTGCGCCACGATTCGTGCTTCTGACCGGATTACCGGTCTGGGGGTAATAAACAATTACATTTGGATTGATGGCCGAGTAGGCGACCCTCCCCAGTTTGGAGCCAGCCGGAACATTCATTGGAGTTACCGTAACTCCGTTATTGGAAGAGACAAATAAACGTGTGGTGGTACCATACCAGTCACTGCTTCCCAGAAATATCATGTAATTCGGATTTGCCTCGTGATAGTCAATACTCACAATTTCTCGCATACCTGAGAGCGGGATTTTATTAAGAGGAACATCGGTTACATTTTCATGTCTAAATCCGACTTGATCCGTTAAACCACTGAAGAATGAAACACCCTGAGGTGGTGTGGATGCCGTGAGTGCGACGACTTCTTCATGACCATCGGTAATGGCTTCCCAAGTACTCGCTGTATTGCCAGTCAATCCATTGGTACCATTGATATTTTCCGTCTTGTACACGCCAAACCAGTCTGTAGCGTATACGGTGCCCGGATTATGTGGATCAAACTTGATACTGGATGTCGCTGAGAAAAACATGTTGGGTGTCCACCAGGACGGTTTGGATACCAGCGTTTTGCTCACTGTTGTCCAACTCTGTCCGCCATTAACGGAACGATACAGTGGCAGATTATCTCCGCCTGTTCGAACGGCTGCCAGGATGTGATTATCATTATTGGGATCAATCGTGATTCCATAATAAGATGAGTAACTAGAGCTGGGTGTTATATTCGTCCACTGCACACCATTGAACTTGTAGACCCCCTGATTATCCGTGGTCACATACAACGTCCCGTTCTTCGCCACAGTCATACGTGCAGGATATTCGGGACTTCTCCCGGTAAGTTGCCAAGTGGTCTGTCCATTGCTTCTTGGTGCTTTGCTATACACACCAATGCCGCGAACCCCCGCATACACAACTTGACCTTGCTTTGTCACGGGATTCAATCCATAAGCTACACTCCGAATTCCCTCACCGGATAGCCCGCTAGGTACATCCCATACCTTGCTCCACGTGGCTGCACCATCACTGGAAGTGTACAATCCATCATATCGTGTACCCACGTGCAGGTAATTGGAGTTCGTGGGATTAACCGCGATGCTCTCTCCCATGGCTCGATGGATATTTC
Organism: Paenibacillus sp. FSL H8-0283; assembly: GCF_045040675.1. NCBI lineage: Bacteria > Bacillati > Bacillota > Bacilli > Caryophanales > Paenibacillaceae > Paenibacillus > Paenibacillus sp. FSL H8-0283. The sequence continues at coordinate 1,551,372 of NZ_CP150295.1, read as the reverse complement.
CATTTGATTCATTCCGAAGATTAAGTCCGGTTCGAATCCAGGTTTCTCCCCGATCTGTGGATTTCAGAATATCACTCGGCCCCACGTTCCCGTACTTCCCGGCAGCGATATACACGACATTGGGGTTTTGCTGATCCAGCGCAATTCCATCCACGCCGTACAGATTGCTATCCTCATCTCCAAAATGATCCAGTAGTGGGACCCAATCCCCTGAAGCTACATCCAACCGATATACTCCTCCAACGTCAGTTCGAGCGTAAACCAGATCAGGCTCAGTCGGATGAATAACCACGCCTGTAACGTACCCCCCACCACCAATAGGTATATTCTTCCATTGATAGTTTTGAGCTGATTGAACATAATTTGTACTTGCCGGTATCATGAGCATATACATTAGTAGCACAATCAGGGACAATTTCATTAGCCTGGAGATACGCATCTGGTTCACCGCCCTATCCGATCATTTTGAATGTTCTTCAATCATCTGATGTATCCTGTCTCGTTCCGATTGTTCCACGATATAGTAATACACTCCGTCTATTTTCTTGCCCGTGCCTTTAATCTCAACGGATTCAATATGATCCATTACCGAACGATAATTGGAGAACATCTGCTTCATCTCATCAAAGGTAACGTCGGTTCTGACGTGAGCACTGACTTCGTCCAGCAACGTCTCCAGTTGCAATACGTTGGATACCTGGACCGTATTCTTCAGCACTTGTTTGATGATCTCCCGCTGGCGGTCATTCCGCCCGAGATCTCCCTTCGGATCATCATAACGCATCCGCGAAAATCCCAAAGCAGCTTCACCATCCAGATGAATATTCCCTTGCTCGAACCGGTAACCCTCATAGTCAAATGCAAACGGGTTATTCACATCCACTCCACCCACCATGTCGATGACTTGTGCAAAGCCCTCCATATTCACTTTCATGTAGTAATGTATGGGAACGTTGAGCAATTGTTCCACGGTCTGCACAGACATGTTAACGCCCCCAAAAGCATAGGCATGGTTGATCTTATCCTCCGTGCCGTGACCAACAATATTCGTTCTGGTATCTCGGGGAATGTTAAACATAAGTGCAGATTTTTTCGCAGGATTAACACTTAATACAATCATGGTGTCGGAGCGCCCCCGATCATTGGAACGTTCATCCACACCCAGAATCAAAGCATTAAAAGGTTCTTCATTCTCCATGTCCACAGGGAAATCTCCCCCACCCCGCTGGTCTACAATAGATACCTGCTTGATGGGTTCCCGGGGTTCATACATTTGATCCGCCGCTGATTTAACATGCGAATACAGATACACAGAATATCCAATCATGACAACTGCAACAAGGGAAATGGCACCTAATGTTATTTTGATCCCGCGTCTCATGTTATGGCCTCCGTTAGATGACTGCCGTTTTTCTACCATCGATATTGGTTAGACCTGGACGACCAACGGAGTAGTATTGGAAGGACGTGTCTTTAATCTGATCTTCTCCGTAGATGTTTCTTCCATCAATCAGGATGGGTTGATTCATATGCGCTGCCAAATCAGTCAGATTAACCTCCATGAACTCTTTCCATTCCGTCAGAACACAGAGTGCATCAGCACCTTCCGCCGCTTTCATGGCACGCTCTTCCCATGTAATTGATGGGGAATCCACCTCTTTGCGGAAGTTCTCGGTAGCGATGGGGTCATATGCCCGAATCACTGCTCCCTGCTCAAGTAAACGTTGAATGATCTCAATCGCCGGAGCATCACGAACGTCATCGGTATCTGGTTTGAAAGCGAGCCCCCAGATGGCAATCTCCTTCCCTTCGAGTGAGCCTAGTGCGTCTTCCAGTTTACGAATGACGTTGAAGCGTTGATCTTTGTTCACTTCCACCACGGACTTCAGCAGTTTGAAGTCATAATCCACATTACCTGCAATTTGAATCAGAGCTTGTGTATCCTTAGGGAAACAGGAACCTCCGTAACCAATGCCTGCCTTGAGAAAGGAGGCACCGATTCGTCTGTCATAGCCCATGCCTTCGGCAACACGACTGACATCTGCTCCTACTTTTTCACAGATGTTAGAGATTTCGTTGATAAATGAGATCTTGGTTGCCAGGAAAGCGTTGGATGCATATTTAATCATTTCCGCCGAGCGAATATCCGTAACAATAATCTGATCGGTTAATGGCTGATGCAGCTCTTTCAACGTGGCGACTGCCCGCTCACTATGTGTCCCAATGACTATCCGGTCAGGATAGAGCGTATCCTGGACAGCGGTACCTTCTCGCAGGAACTCCGGTACCGATGCCATGTCGAATGGATGATTCGTCAAACTGCTGATCCATTCCTGAATACGATCGTTGGTTCCGACAGGAACAGTGCTTTTAGTCATTATTATTTTATAATTATCCATATAAGAACCTATTTCTCGCGCGACAAGCTCAATAAAGCTCAGATTTGCTTCGCCATTAGGCAGGGATGGCGTACCCACCGCGATAATGATGATATCCGAACGACTGATAGCATCCTGAATGTTGGTGGTGAAGGACAGCCTTCCTGCTTTCATATTGGCATTCATGATATCCTTCAGACCCGGTTCATAGATCGGAACATGACCGTCCATTAACATATTCACTTTTTCCACATTGTTGTCGACACAGATCACGTTATTTCCCAGTTCCGAAAAACATACGCCCGATACCAAACCCACATACCCTGTGCCAATCACCGTAATATTCATTCCATAATCTCCCCCATGTTCTAATGTGTTGGTTACGCGTGCTTCACATATGTCTGAACAATGTCCTGCCATTCAGTAGACACTCTAACGATATCTTCCTCAATCAGCTGGCTGCCGATCTGTACTTCAATGATCTCCAGTTCCGTAACGGCTCTGACGGAATGAAGCATACTCCGGTCAATGATCACCGTATCTCCTTGCCCGATCATTCGGCTCTGCCCATCCAGAATCAATTCCCCTGTTCCCGATACAACCGTCCATACCTCATTGCGAAGCAAATGGTATTGATAACTCAGGTTTTTCCCGGCACTGATGCAGATTCGTTTGGTGAGAACCTCGCCGCCAGCTTCGTTTCTTGTGTAATCCAGAACCCGGTAGCAACCCCACCTGCGCTCCTCATACATGGGGCGTTGATCCTCATTCTTCAAGATTTCCTTGATCCGTGGGCTGGCTTCTTTGTCACTGACCAGAATGCCATCCGGACTCACCGCGACCACCACATCCGACAAGCCCAATATGGCAACCGGAATGTTCAATTCATTGACCAAGTGGGTATTCAAGGAATCTCCCGTAATCCACCCTTTTCCTACAACCGAGCTTCCCATCTCTTCCGTGAGTGTGTTCCACGTGCCTAGATCTTTCCAGAAGCCGTTATACGGAATAGCGATAATCTGATTTGCCTTCTCGACAACTTGGTAATCAAAACTGATCTTGTTCAATCTTCCGTATTGCTTCAGCATTTCGTCATACTGGATCGGCAGTTCCATCTCAATGAGCAGATTGATCAAATAACCCAGTTTAAAAGCAAAAACCCCGCAATTCCATAATGCGGCCTGCTCAATCATGAGGACCGCATCAGATTCGCAGGGTTTCTCCTGGAACTTCGCTACATTCACGTATTCATTGTTATTTTCACTGGAAGATAGGGATTGCGGAATGATGTATCCGTACTTCTCTGACGGGTATGTCGGCACAACTCCCATCAAGGCCAGATCAGCACCAGACTTATCAAGCATCTCCGGTAAGGTTGCCAGCACTTCGAAGAATTCTTTTTCAACAAAGGGATCTACAGGCAACACTGCAATCGTCTCATTCAGACTCACACTCTCTACGGAATACAGATAGGAGGCTGCCAGCGCAATGGCAGGAAACGTATCTCTGCGCTCAGGCTCCACAACCAGTCTCACATCGTCTCCCAGCTGAGAAGTCAGAATCTCCACCTGTGGCAAACTGGTCGCAATAAGCGCCTCTGATGCAAGTCCGGCATGATTCAGCTGTCTCCATACCCGCTGTACCATGGATTCCGGATTTCCCTCTGGCCCATGAAGAACTTTAAGAAATTGCTTGGATCTGGAATCGTTGGATAACGGCCAGAGACGCTTGCCAGAACCGCCGGATAACAGAATACTTCTCATAGGGCTGCACCATCCGACAACACAACCGTACTTGCTCCCTTGCCGGTCTCGGTTGGTTTGTTATATGTGCTGGTCTGATTGGACTCCAGTCTACCTGCCGGATTGCTCTTGGTCCAAGCTGCATAATAATTCGAGTTCTTGCCGTATGAATTATCCAGCAGGATGTTCGGTTGATCCAGGAGACAGGCCAGAATATGTCCATGCAGACGGGATGTCGTGATGGTTTGGTATTGATTGAATTCCTTAATGGCCGTATGTACCATCCGATCAGAGTATTTGTACCACAACCAGCGGGCGAAAGAGCTGCCTTTCCCTGACTTTAACCGGGATGTAATCATGCGAATGATCTTCCGGTCTACCCGGTTGTACAATGTCTCCCAGTCTTTAAACGTGGCCTTGGGTCCACTGACGGATTCGTAATGCACCTGATTCTGAGTCTTCTCAATATCTTTACGGAAGAAATACAACATCTCTGCACTAGGCTTGCTCTTTGACTTAAGAGGCCACAACTGATGCGCCATATCCGGAGATAGATACACATTGGTTTGTTGAAATTCTTTACTGGCTATCTCATAAGATAAGGTATCCCGGACAAAAAAGTGTACATCCTTATGACGATTGAATACTTGGGCTGTCTTTTTCAATTCAATATCACTTTTGTAAAACATCGTCTGAGGCAGAATGACGATCCGATGATTCGGATGCTGGGCAATCATGCGCTCTCTCAATTTCTGATGGGCAGGGTACAGATCACCAAAGTTACCTCCCCCGTGCAACACAATCGTGATACCTTCCGGTACCTTGAGAGACAAAGGGCAATCCAGAATGCTGTATCTGGCACGTACATGAATATCATTGTCCCGGAAGAAAGCCTCAGTACCTTTCATAATCAACAAGTCGCCACCATTGCTATGCACCGGGTAATCCAAATAATAGATTTCGGTACGCGGTGGAATGACCTTCAAAATCTGACGTAAATGTCCCTTTAACTCTTCCATTGGATGAATATTGTTAGTGCCCAGCATCTCCATCTCCTCCTTGGGTGACTCTTCTTCTTTTTTTGTTTAACCGTTCATAGAGAAACGGTAGATCTTCCTTGTCATAGAACATGGCGGCAAACTTCACCTTAAATACAATCTTCATCGCAGCCACAGTAACCACCATTCGTACAATGGACCCGATCAATAAGGCAATTGCAATTCCGTTGAGCCCCCACAGCGGGGTGAATACAAAGAACAAAGCCACCGTCACCGAGAGTGCAATGAGCTGTCTGATCATCACAAGTCCAGGCCGACCAAGTGCATTAAATGCGGATGCCAGAATCCAGGAGCCACCACCAATAATGCATTCCACAGCCAAAATATAAAACGCTACGCTCGCTTCCAAAAATTCGGAGCCGAACAGAAGACCCATCAGGTAGTTCCCCACAAACATGGTGGGTATTACAATGATCATCATGACCATGAGCGAGATGCGGAAAGCTCTGCCAACTGTTCGAATAATCTGCTCTTGGGGCAATCCGGTCACTTTTGGAAAAACAACATTGCTAATCGCCGTCTGAACCGCATTGTAGATTCGGGATAACGCAAATACGACGGAATACAGTCCAAAATCACGCGGGGTGAGCAAAGCCAAAATAATGATTTTATCAAACTGGGTATACAGCGTTCCTAGTAATTCAACGCCATACACCTTGCTGCCATAACCAAAAAGTTTCTTGGCCGAACTCTGGTCCACCCGATCCTTGAACCATCTCAGTCTTAATTCATTACGGTTCGCATAGATAGCCCACGCCACCACTGAGAAGCTGGTTACAAAATAGATCGCAGCCGCGAGCTGAATGCTCAGCATGCCCAGACCCCATAACACAAAAAGCCCGCCTACATTAAACAGGGGGATCATTAACCGGATACCATTATATACAGCGAATTTCTCCCGACTCTGCGAGAGCGCTGATATGAGATTGATGACAATAAGTACAGGAACGGTAGCAATCGTATACCATCTGGATATCTGCACGACCTCCGGCGGAAAGCTGGAGAGCCAGAAAGGTAATCCAAACCAGGCCACAATGCCAATGATGATGCACACCGGAACTTGAAAAAGAAAGCTTAACCGAACATACTGCGCACTCTTCTCGGTTGCGCTCTGTTTGATGTTATAAATGATAGAAGTTGGTAGTCCGAATCCGACCAATCCGGTTAAGAGCGCCGGCCAGAACAAAATGGCCGAAAACGCACCCTTTCCCTCTACCCCGAACATGCGTGACGTCAAAATGGAAGACAACATCGTCAGTGTCATGACCAGCAGATTGGTTCCACTTGTCTGAAATATGGCACTCATTAAGCCGTTTCCTCTGAATACTTTGCGAAGTGCAACTTGCGCCATAGCGATCCTCATCCCTTACTGTTTTGACGAAGCGACCCAACAATCATGCCGTTTCGGTAACATACTTTGGCGAGCTGACGTGTGAACCGATCTGCATTATAAATGTAGATCAGTGAGGTTGTGATCCCCTGTGCAAGCTTGATGCCATGTTTGGCCGTACGCACAACACCACGATCCTGATCACGAATAGCATCACTCACACCCTGCCAATAGATTCGGCGCAGAAACCAGTTCTTCGTCGTTCGCTCTTTGGCTACTTTATGTTGTACCGCGCCGTACGGCGTGTAATATACCTTGAACTTTGTCCGTATTCTTGCAATTAACTCACTCTCTTCACTGGAAAGGAGATTGTTCCCCACTCTTCCAAGATCTTCACGGAAGGGAGCCAGTTGATCAAAGACAGATAAACGAAAAGCCACATTTGCACCAAATGGAATATAAGGACTTTTCATTTCAGTGACTTCATCTGCAAAATCCAGAATGGTGAATAGCGACCTGTTCTCCGGTGGAATCCACATTGGCTCAGGTACTTCCCAGATCGGATCAATCTTGCCACCAACACAACCGATATTTTCATTCATCTCAAACACACTAACGATCTGGTGAATCCAGTCCCTGCAAGCAAAGGCATCATCGTCAAGGAAAAGGATATACTCGCCGCGCGCCTCGTGAATGGCCCGGTTACGGGCGACAGACAAGCCTTGCTTTTCTTCCAACACATAACGGATCGAATGGTTCTCATGCTGCAAGATGGTTTGAAGCACGACTTCCCGTGTGTTGTCTTTTGAATTGTTATCAATGAGTATGATCTCATAGTCGCTGCTTGCGTAATTCTGTTGTATTGCACTTCGTATGGCCTCTACCGCATCCTGTGCACGGTTATACGTACAGATCGCGACGGTTACCTTCATCATTTCATCCCCATATTTTTCAATTAGGTCCACCCGTTCATCTGCACTAACTGGAGTACAGGGTAAGTGTCCTTTGGGCAATTACTGGCCAATCCAGCCGCTCCAACGCTTTGACAAAACCACTGCCTTCCTGAAACTCCGATTGTTTTAACCGGATCATATTCATCGCTTTAAGCAATCCATCCGGATCGGAAGGTTCGTAGAGCACGGCACAATCTTCAGGCAGATATTCCTCCAACAATCCAATCCGTGGTGCCACCACCGGTTTACAGAAGGTCAATGCCAGAATTGCACTGCCTGAAGTCGCAATTTGCTTGTATGGAAGAATGATCGAATCGACTGCATCAAAATAATCCGAATATTCATCATCTTCGATGAAATGAAAATGAGTATGAATATGTCCACTCTTGAGAAATTCATCTCCAAGGTCATAATCCTTTACCTTTTTACCGGCAATCAACAGATGGGCTTGTTCGGAATCCAGATCCTTGAATGCCTCCAGCAAATCATCCACGCCCTTGTACGGCGACACCTGACCGAAGAACGCATACACATAACTATCCTCCGGGATGCCAAACCTGGAGCGGATATTCACCCCTTTTCCCTGATACACTCCCTTGTAATGTCCATGCGGAATAACCTCGATCCGGCTGGAATCAATCCCAAACGTCGAACAGATCTCCGAGATCAAGGGTTTGCCCATGACAATTAGCTTGGAGCAATTTTGGACCAGTATTTTTCTCATCCAATAATCAAACCGCGTCTTGCCGCTGTTGTGTGGCCAGATGTTGTGCACCGTCCAGAACAATTTGGCCCCGCGCAAGCGTGCAAAACAAATCATCAATACATACAGAATGGACTTGATCACTGTTGTCAGCACGGAAGAACCTCTGTAATAGAAGCTAGGCCAATGAAAATGCAGCACATCATTTTTTTTCAGTTTGATTAGATCTCTTTTGGTAAACTGTTTCACTTCCCATCCCTTGTTCTCAATGGAATCGGATAACAGCTCATTGAATTTATTGTTCTCAATCATCTTGGGCAGCATATACACCGTCGGATTTTCCATCCAGGCACCTCTTACTTTAGTTTCATTCGCACAGGTTCCTCTGTATACGTTCCAACTGCGCGCCTTGCATGAAATCTCATTAGAAATCCTTGCATCATAATTTTGGTATTACGCTTGAGCAGCACCCAATCTTTCCACCAAGGGTACAGCGACAGTGCTTTTTTCAAATAAACGTTATTGCGAACTGTATTTCTCGACCATTCGAGCATTCGATAATGGTGTAACTGACGGCGCTTCTGTTCCTTGGACATGTCATTGTAGTATTTCAAAATAATCTTGCGTTGGCCCTTGTACTTGGCCGTTGTAGAGGTTGAAATTCGTGGACCACTATGGATGTTAATATCCACCAGCGGTTCTTTCACATTCACGGCGATGTAGCCTCGTTTCAATATACGCAGATAAAAATCATAATCCTGAGCGGATGTCAGATTTTCATCAAATCGAACTTCACGGGCCAGTGAGGTAAGTACCATGATTTTGGACGTTTCCCCAATCCAGTTGAATGTAAGCAGATCCTCATACCGAATAACATCGCGAGGTTCCACCGACAATTTCCGTTTGACCACCTGATGCTGCTCATTCGTGTATGCGAGATACTTGCTGCAAAAGGTGAATGATTCCTGTGTACGCTCCAGCACTTCCGCCTGGGTTTTTATTTTGTCAGGCATCCATTCATCATCATCATCCAGGAAGGCAATGTACTTGCCATTGGCTTGGGATATCCCTACATTCCGTGCATGGTTGGCTCCTTTGGGATATGGAACCCGGATGTACCTAATCCGTGAATCTTCCCGGGTCCAAGCCTGACAGATCTCTGGCGTCTGATCTTCTGATCCATCATCCACAATGAAAATCTCCAGATACGGATGTGTTTGCTCACGTACACTTCTCAACGCATTTTTCAATAACTCGGCCCGGTTATGGGTCGTAATGATGCAAGATACCAAGGGGTTCATTTCATCACCTTTTCCTGTTCACTAGGATACCTTCATTTGAAGTGCATCATATATTCCTGACAATCTGCCTACGAGAAGATTCATATCGAACTTATCCGATATAATCTCTCTGTTATGTGAACCCATTCTTGCTCTAACCTCTTCATCCGTGATGAGATATTCCAGCGCTGATGTCAGCCCGTGCACATCTCCCGGCTCGATTAACAGCCCATTATGACCGGATGTAATCACTTCGGGGATGCCTCCGACGGTGGTCGATATAATGGGCAAGCCACAATTCATTGCTTCAAGTATGGCCATAGGTAATCCCTCATGATAAGAAGGCAGGACCAGTAGATCCGCTTCCCGCATCAGTTTTTCCTTTTGCTCTCCGTTAATCCAGCCGAGTACATTGACACGATTCTCTATTCCATATTGTTGCACGATTGCTTTGACTTCTTCGACTTCACCATCCCCTGCCAGATTAAAGGTGGCTGTAACGCCCAGCGCCTTTAATTGCTGAATGGACTGAAGCAGATCGTAGACTCCTTTTCGCTCACCCAGTCTGCCCATGAAGAGAGCATTAACGGCTGTTTGTTGTTCTCTTACAAACGGTTCTTTGACAAAGACCCCGTTATAAAGAACCTCAATCGCTGTCTCCGGAACAATCGTAGCAAAGTATTCTTTCCACGTCTGGGACAAGACAATCAACTTGTCTGCCTGATTCAGAATGTAATGACAATACTTGCGCTGCAGAGCAAATTGATTGTAGAAATCATCAAAGCTGGCCGCATGTATATGCAGAATGACTGACTTTCGAAACAACTTTCGTGCGGTTAGCAGAAATAGAGACTTCCGATAAAAGCTCCCGTTGTTCGCCATATGAATATGCACGATATCCGGCTTGAACGTGTACAGTTTCATCCAGAATTGAATGAATCCCCGTATAAAAATAAGCAGCCGTGAGAATACGCTGCCCGTGATATATGTCTCGACCCGCTGCATAGCATACATTTCCGAGATGGAGGAATCTTCAATGTTTTTGATGACACTCACAATTCCACCCATATCCTTCAAGGATGATCCAACAACCAATACTTTTGGTTTCATGATAGACTCCTTTTTTCATGGTTAATCTTCAGACCACTTACAGACTATTCACGTAATTTTTAATGGATGAGATCAGATCAGACTGTTTTCTTACATAGGGCTGGAACGTCAGCTCCTCTATGCAAGGAACCAAGTTTTGCAATTCAGCCTGACTCTCCGCGACGGCCACATAGCCGTTATCCTGAAAAACCTTGGAGATCTCAAGCTGATGGTCATCCACATGTTCGCCCCATTCTTTCCGGCGTGGAATGACAATAACCGGCTTGCCACGTTCAAGACAATTTGTAATGGAGCCAACACCCGCATGAGAAATAATGCATCTGCTGCGCTCCACATATTCATCCATCTCTTCCTGCGTGAGGAAAGGAATCACAGTGAAATTTCGCGGCTGATATTCGGTATATCCAGATTGGGCAATAACCTCTTCTTCAATAATTCCTGCCTCAATCGCCTCATCAATAAGCTCAAACATCCGATTGAAGGGAAAACGCTGGGTTCCAACGATAGCAAATATCAAAATAAAGCCCCCCTGTATTTCGCATTGGGATAGCTATCCTGCAACGTTTCCCATTGGATGAAGAACTCATCCGAGATTTTGTACATCAATCTCCCGGTTGCGCTGGAGGAATAGATTTTGGCATAACTTTCGATATAAATCAGCTTGGCACCGAAGATTTTACCGATGAGGCAAAAAGGGTATGTGGCTCCCGCCCCTGTTGTAATGATCACCTTTGGACGCTCACGCAGATATAGAAAGAATGATTTTATAATATTAGCCACAAAGATTAGCAAGAACATCGCATTTTTCCGCTCTTGCTGCATCAAGAAATATACTTTGCCCTGTGCCGAATCTACTTTTCTGCTTTTATTTTTCTCGGTAATCAAGAAATAATCATGTTCTTCAACCGCAGGAATAATTTTGGTTAATTCATCAAAATGACCGCCAGTAGAACTGATCAAACAGACCTTCATGTTCTAATCTCCTTTGAAAAGGATACGTCCTTGGCTCGCTGTATCTGTATATCCACTTCTGCTTCAGCCCCTGACTTGGAATGGACTCCATTTCCCGTAGCATATAACGCGTTCAGGAAGATACAGAATGGAGCAATCAGATGAACCGTGGACAGGGTATTGTCAAAAAAGGAATAGGTCAGGAAACCGATAATCATACCAGCAAAATACAACCGGATCATGCCGCCCAATCGGAAGTAAACAGCCCGAAACACCAGCAGCAGCGATAGAAACAACAGGATGGCTCCAACTAACCCGCCATCGTAATAAAAACGAATGTATTCATTATGCGGAACAACGAAGCCGGAAAAAATACTTCCATCATTCGCTACGAGAGTTGAGCCGAGTCCACGTCCAAATATCGGATACTCATTTGCTTTGCCAATAAAATAATTCCAGGCTACATCCCTTCCCGACAAGCCTTTGCTCTCTGACCTCATCTCATAATTGTCCCATTGCGCAATCACCATATAGGCCACAGCGACAACGAACAGAATAAGAGGAATAATGGCACTGACTCTGCCTTTGATGAAGGCTTTCAGTTGATCAAAGAGGTAGACCAGAATAATCGGAATAAGCGCAATAAGCGGCCCCCTTGTTCCCGTCTGGACCAGAATGATCAGATGTGTCAAGGTAAGCATGTAATACAGAACAACCTGATGCCCTTGCTTGATCTGAATCAGACAGACGCAGATGGAGATAAAACACAACATGGCCAGATGCGCGGCGATGTTAGCTCCCTGTAACCGGGTTACACCCGACATCTCCAGGTTAGTAATGGACAATATGCCGGCGAGTTGCAGAATATAACCACCAGCAAGACTGAACAGCGGCAACCATGCGAGTACACGTATAATTCGTTGACTGATCTCTCTTGAAAAATGGGGCATCAGCAACAAAAAAGGAACAATGACTCCCAGAAATGCCTTGAATGGATCGAGCGGACTAACCTTACTGGGCAGATCAGATAGAAAATAACTCTCCACAAATAAAAAACCAATCGCCAGTGCAGGATATATCAACTCTTTGCGAATACCAAAGCGTAGAAAAAGAGAGACGACAAAACCCAGAATCGCCAGCTTGTAGAAGGACAGCGAATCCAGTCCTGCCAGATGAATGTTAAATATTTTATCAATGGACAATGAAAAACTTACGATGAGAATCATAAAAATCCAGCTGGGCTGTTTAATATAAACGCCCAGCAGAATCACAGCTATGAGTGCAACAACCGAGACTAGCGGAAGATAGATTGCTGCGAAGACAATTACCAGCGAAAAAAGAATGATATTAAACGACTTCATATTTAATGCAGCAAGTATACCGGTCTTTTGCATATCTACTATGCCACCTCAAAGCCAGAATCGTGTTTCAAAACGCATCCTTCGAACCTACCAGCACCTTGAACGTTCTGAAGATAATTTTGATATCCACCATCATGCTGCGCTCACGGGCATACGTCAGATCCAGCTCCACCATTTCCTCAAAACCAACACTATTTCGACCGCTGACTTGCCATAATCCCGTACATCCCGGGATCATCTGAAGACGTTGTCTGTCATAGGAAGTGTAGTTCTGCACTTCTCGGGGCAGAGCCGGTCTGGGTCCAACGAGACTCATCTCTCCTCTGAACACGTTCCACAACTGTGGCAGCTCATCCAGACTGGTTTTCCGAATGAACTTGCCAATCCGGGTAATGCGGGGATCATTTTTCATTTTGAACATATTCCCGTTCACTTCATTCTGATCAATCAGCTGTTCCAGCAGATCTTCTGCATTCGCAACCATCGACCTGAATTTGTACATATGAAACTCTTTCCCATTCTGTCCTACTCGTACCTGACGAAAAAAAACAGACCCCTGCGGGGCCTCTATTTTGATTAGTAATCCGATGACCGCAAACAAGGGGCACAAAATGATCAAACCTATGAAAGAACCCAGCAAATCGAGCATTCTTTTCATAAATAGATACACTTTATCCGCATTTTGTCCTGACATCGTTGATGCATTGTACCCCAGACTTGGGTCCATAACAATCTCCGCTTCCTTCGATTGGGGAGATGGACTCATTCAAACTCCCCCCCGGCTACATGTTCTACCGACTCTTTTTCCAGAATCTGTTGCAGAGCTTGCAGCATTGGAATTCTAAGTTCCTGTTTTTGCAGAGCGAAGTCGATGGTTGTCAAAATGAATCCCAGTTTCTCGCCCACGTCATAACGTACTCCCTCGAAATCGTAAGCATACACTCCTTGTGTCTCATTTAAGCGCTGAATCGCATCTGTTAATTGAATTTCTCCCCCTTGACCAATCTCTTGTTGCTCCAGATGTTCGAAAATCTCTGGACTCAGTACGTATCTCCCCATAATCGCCAGGTTGGAAGGCGCTGTGCCTTGGGCAGGTTTCTCTACGAACCTGAGAACCTCTGTCAAACGGCCATCCGATTGAAGCGGGTCCACAATGCCGTATCTGTCTGTTTGTTCAGCCAGTACGGTTTGTACGCCAACAATGGAATGTTGAACCTGATCATATTGATCAATCAATTGTTTGGTGCATGGAACTTCCGATACGACGATGTCATCTCCGAGCAACACGGCAAAAGGTTCGTCACCGATAAAGTTACGTGCACACCAGACAGCATGACCAAGTCCTTTGGCCTCTTTTTGTCTTATGTAGTGGATATCCACGTTAGAGGATTTGCGAACCTCTTCAAGCAGGCCCAGCTTCCCTTTTTCCAGCAAGTTATGTTCCAATTCAAAAGCGTTGTCGAAATGATCTTCAATTGCCCGCTTCCCTTTACCCGTTACGATGATGATGTCTTCAATTCCAGAGGCAATGGCTTCCTCAACGATATACTGTATGGTTGGTTTGTCCACAATAGGGAGCATTTCTTTGGGCATCGCTTTTGTGGCTGGCAAAAATCGTGTACCTAGTCCAGCTGCAGGAATGATTGCTTTTCTCACTTTTTTCATAAATACCACCCTATCCTCTTTTTTTTTAGTTTGATAAAAGTTGAACCAGGGCATCTAACCCGTCCTCACGTCATACCTTCGACGATTAACGTCTAAGGTTCATTGAACCCACAGCATGACCGAGTGCCTACGGTGATAAAGGTGCAGTAGACATTACCTGTTTACTTGGGAGCATTGGATGGAAGGTTTACTTCTCTCCGTAGCCCACCGGAACTGCAGCGTTTTTGATATTGTTCAGGATTGCGCCCAGGATTCGTGCATTCACATGCTCCAGAGCAGCCTTGGTCTTCTTCACCAGTTCCTTCTTGACCTTGCCCGAGTTCACGACCAGCAACACACCATCACACAGCGAACTCACAATGAGTGCATCCGTTACCGCGAGCACCGGCGGTGTATCAAACATGATGACATCATATTGATCCTCTAACTTATCGATCAGCCTTTTCATCCGGTTGGAACCAATCATCTCGGAAGGGTTCGGCGGAATTGGGCCAGAAGTGAACAATTGGAGATTGTCGATGTAACTCTCTCTAAGCACGTCTTCCACACTGTACTGATTAGACAGCACACTACTAAGACCGATATGATTCGGTACAGAAAACACCTGGTGCAAAGAAGGATTACGCAGATCCGCATCGATCAGCAGAACTTTTTTGCCTTCCTGGGCATAGGTTACCGCCAGGTTGCTAATGGTTGTGGTCTTGCCTTCGCCGGATTCAGCGGAAGCCACCATGATTTTTTTGATATGACTGTCGATTGAGGAGAACTGGATGTTCGTCCGTAATTTACGGTATCCCTCCGAGATCTGAGATTTGGAGTTAAAATAGGTCACCAGACTGTTATTTTCATTGGTTAGCCGCGACATATTTGCCATCCCCCACTTTCTGTTGAGATACGTAATTTTTCGTATTTTTCAGATCGTCTTTTTTCATTTTGGATATCACGGTAAGCACAGGTAGGCCCAGCTCTTTTTCAAGCTCAGTTTCGGATTTGAATGTGTCATCCAGATAATCCATCAGGAATACGAGTGCAATCGCGAGCACAAGACCTGCGAACAGACTGACAATGATGCTTAATGTGGTTTTCATATTGATTGGAGATGCATTACTATCCACTTTTGCTTCACTGAGGATAGCCACATTATCGATTTTCATGATTAGGGGGATTTGAGATTGGAACACGTTGGAGATGGCATTGACCGTTTTTGCGGCTTTTTCGTAGGTAGTCCCTTGTACAGTTATGCTCATCACTTGGGATTCGCTGGCTGTAGAGACGGAGGTGCTATTCATGAGCTGAGCAGAGGTTAAGCCTAGGTCCGGATACGTGGTAGCGACTTTATCCATAATGGCGGAAGATTTAATAATTTCTCTGTATGAGTTAATAAGTTTGATATTGGTTTGGATCATGCTGAAGTCCATCATCGCCTGGCCTTGAACGTTAGAGGTCTGGTTCACGATCAGTTTGGAACTTGCCTCATAGATGGGCTGGGTGAAGAAAATGCTTTTGACCCCTGCACCCACACCGGCTATCAAAGCAATTGCAACAATCAACCACAGTTTCTTTTGTAAGAGTCGAAAATATCCTTTCAGTTCCACTTTCATTCCTCCTATACGTTGTGATCTATCCTATGTAACTACCAGATGGACAGTAGCCATTTGCGAGGTTTCCAGCGTTCTGTGACCAGACACGAATTCGATAGAATGTGCGACGCATTCTCTGCCAGCCGCTTAACGGCTTCAGCTCCAAACCGACGCTCGATGGCCCGCTCTCCTTCACTTATGGCAAATGTCCTTTTGCACGTATCATGTGCATCTGATGAAATGAAATGAAACCCGTTTTCTTTGCAAAAATGAAAACACCACTGCCGAACTTTCCGTCCGAAAAGCCCAGTGAAAGATTGAGCTGTGAGCTGACATAGTCCGCCTTGACTCAAGTAATCAGCCAACAACTTTGGCTTCTTCAAAATGACACGATTGCGTTCCGGATGAGCAATAATAGGGGTAATTCCCGCTATTCGTAATTCATGCAGTATCCTGGGGAACTGTGAGGGAATATGACCAAAGGGCAGTTCCAGCAACATGTAACGACTTCCGGCGAGTGTGCAGCACTTTCCTGCATATAAGTCTCCAATCAGGTTGTCATGCACCCTGATCTCCTGTCCGGGACGGATCTCCAGGCGAATGTTACGTTTGCGAAGTTCTGCATGGAGCAGGTTCACGGCCTGATTGACCACCATCGGTTCATTGTTGTATTGCCCGTTCAGGTGATGCGGAGTAGCAATAATGGAGGTAATTCCTGAGGCTGCCGCCTTCTCAGCCATCGCAACGGACTGCTCCATTCGAACAGGACCATCATCTAGGCCGGATAATATGTGGCAGTGCATTTCAACCATATCCAAACTTCCTGAAATAGTATGAGCCCCCTCGCCCCTTTATTCATTGCGCAAATGCTTTTGGTGTTAAAGAACTAATGCATAACGCTATGAAATATAGTAAAATGGCGTTAAGTACATGTTTTGTTCAGAAAATGTTAAGAATCGACTTGGAATTATATGGTGAAATCAATGTAATGATAGGGTTCCTGCAGAGCCTTTTGTTCTGTTGCCTTTTCATACTGAAAACGGGAAACCGCGGGAAACTGAACTTCAGTAAGCATTGTGTTTAACTGTCCAGTTATATATAGTTTCTGTTCGTGCTGAATATGCAAGTTTGAATGATACATTGTGAGCTCTCCGAAGGGCTGTTTCCACTGCAACCTTGCGTGAAGTCGTACACATACATGTTGATCTTCAACATCCAAACCAATGAGCATTTCTGATGATACCGGCAAGTTCAGGTCGCTCAGGAAGGTGATTGCTTGAGTGTCCATTCCAAGTAACAGAACAGGGCGTCTTTTGCGGTCTACCATTTTCCCGTGAAACTCCTGAATGTACATATGGACATTTAATTTCATATCAGCCCATTCCTGAATTATTGAATACATGGTTTCATTCCTTTAGAATGGATTAGCCTACATGGACTGCCTCCACTTCCTTCTCACAGGTATATGGTCCAGGCAACAAGGAGATACTTAAAATATTCCAAATGATACATTTTGTAACTCCATACGTCCAATTTACGATACAATACGTATCATGTCAAGCGGTATTTGGACATGGTTCTTTTGATTTACGACAATTTGAGATGTCCTTAGACAGACCTATTTACAAATTGAAATGGGTTAAAGGAAACACATGAGGAGTTACTCTTTTGCAGGAAAGCTGCCCTGATCAAACACTTGGCTCAGGATTGTTTCAATATATATTTGATGTCGTTCAGGGGGAAATAGCTTATGAGCTACGGAAATCGCATTGCGGAATTACGGGAACAGCGGGGACTTACTCAAGAAGAACTTGCGAGCTCCATTCATATTACAAGAGCTGCTCTCTCCCACTACGAGAAGAATCGACGTAAACCGGATTTCGAAGTGTTAACGAGACTTGCTGACATCTTTGATGTGTCTATCGATTATCTTATAGGACGTACAAAGCAAAGCGATGTTGTGATGGATGAAGACGTACGTGAATTCGTTGATACCTTGGAGTTGTCGGATAAGGAAGTGTTGGAACGCTTCGATCTGATGATTGATGGGAAGTCCTTAACAGAAGAAGAAGCACGTCGTTTTATTGCGTTTGTCCGAATGGAACGCAGTATGGACTAAACCCGAAAAGAGGACCCAGTTCCCGAGAGATAACATCTCTGGCTTCTGGGCTTTTTTTGTGACTTAATTCCCTTTCATTCCATGCTTGTCTATTGTGTCAAGGACGCTTGTTGTTGACGGAGGATACGAAATGGTTCCAACGCTCCGGGTCGATTCCGCATTGCAGTAACACCTTCATGATGTCCATCTGGGTTGCTTCGACTTGTTTACCTGTCGGCCTACGATCGTCCCTGTTTGGATGCTTCATATTCATTCCGCTAACCTCTCTTATCTTTATACTTTCCCTGCCCTCCAAAACTAGCCTTATTATACTTGAGAAAGTTCCTCGATGTTGTCGTCTCATGGCGATAACGTTTTTTGATGGGGTTCTAATTTTGTCGAAAGCAAAATAGGAGCAATATGATGCCGGAATGGCAACCATATTGCTCCTATTATTCTTAATACAACCTGTTCATGCACTTCCACCTTGGAACAAGGAAGTTATTAACCTCCAGCACGTGCAAGTTCACGCATATTCGCTTCAAACGCTGCAAGCAGCGCTGCTTCTCCAGTCAAACCTGTTGCCTGAATCCGTTCGATCTGTTCTGTCATACGTTTGAAGTCCTTCGGAATAACCCGAACGAACTGATTCAGCGCATCTTGCCAGTTATCCAGAACGCGCTGACCGACAGCACTTCCTGTGTTGGCAACATGACGTTGAATCATGCCTCGCAGATCTGCACTTTCGGCCACATCTTCGATACGCTCCAAAAGAACCATTTCCAGATTACAACGTTTCAGGAATGTTCCTTCCGGATCATACACATAGGCAATACCTCCGGACATCCCTGCTGCAAAGTTACGACCTGTATCGCCCAGTACAACGACACGTCCACCTGTCATATACTCACAACCATGGTCGCCTACACCTTCAACAACTACTTTGGCGCCCGAGTTACGTACAGCAAATCGCTCACCCGCAATACCACGGATATACGCTTCGCCGCTTGTTGCTCCGTAGAGAGCCGTGTTACCGATAATGATGTTATCTTCCGCCTCAAACGTTGCTTTCGGAGAAGGCATCACGATCAGTTTACCTCCGGACAGTCCTTTACCTACGTAGTCATTGGAATCCCCTTCAACGGTCAAGGTCATACCTTTAGGTACAAAGGCCCCAAAGCTTTGTCCGGCAGAGCCGACAAATTTGAATTTAACCGTATCTTCAGGCAATCCTGCGAGTCCATATTTGCGTGTGATCTCACTACCCAAAATGGTACCTACTGCACGGTTAACGTTTGTAATTGGAAGCACCGCTTCAACCGGTTGACCGGATTCAATAGCAGACTGTGCCAGTGGCAACAATTGTTGCATATCCAGCGTTTCTTCCAATTGGTGATTCTGATGCTGTGTACGGTAACGTGCAGAGCCTTCCGGCATTTCAGGCACGTGCAACAATACAGACAGATCCACACCTTTTTTCTTCCAGTGATCTACGGCTTCTACCGTTTCGAGGCAATCTGTACGCCCGACCATCTCCTGAATAGTACGGAAACCAAGATCAGCCATGATCTCACGCACATCTTCAGCAACAAATCGCATGAAGTTAACCACATGAGCTGGATCACCCATATAATTTTTACGCAATTCCGGATTCTGTGTCGCTACACCAACCGGACAGGTATCCATCTGACAGACACGCATCATGATACAGCCAAGTGCAACGAGCGGTGCCGTAGAGAATCCATACTCTTCTGCTCCAAGCAAGGCAGCAATCGCCAGGTCACGGCCGTTAAGCATTTTGCCATCTGTTTCGAGGACGACACGGTCACGCAGATTGTTCAACATCAACGTTTGATGTGTCTCTGCAAGACCTAGTTCCCAAGGCATACCTGCGTGGCGAATCGAACCTTGCGGTGATGCACCTGTACCACCGTCATAACCGCTGACGAGGATAATGTCGGCACGCCCTTTGGCTACACCAGCTGCGATGGTACCTACGCCCACTTCCGATACAAGCTTCACGTTAATCTCAGCACGCGGATTGGCATTTTTCAAGTCATAGATCAACTCTGCCAGATCTTCGATCGAGTAGATATCGTGATGCGGTGGTGGCGAGATCAGACCTACACCCGGTGTAGATCCACGAACTTCAGCAACCCAAGGATACACTTTACGTCCTGGCAGCTGTCCGCCTTCACCTGGTTTAGCTCCCTGTGCCATTTTAATCTGAATCTCATCGGCATTAACCAAATAGTTGGATGTAACACCAAAACGTCCGGATGCTACCTGTTTAATCGCACTGCGACGGGAATCCCCGTTGCTATCTTTAATGAAGCGAGCCGGATCTTCTCCACCTTCACCGGTATTGGATTTACCTCCAACACGGTTCATAGCGATGGCAAGATCTTCATGCGCTTCTTTACTGATCGAACCAAAGGACATTGCACCTGTTTTGAAACGACGCATGATATCTTCTACGGATTCAACTTCTTCGAGTGGAATGGAAGCTCCCACCGGTTTCAGCTTCAGCATGGAGCGAATGGTCAACAATTGATCATTCTCACCTTGCACGAGCTTGGAATATTTTTTATACAGCTTGTAATCCCCAGTGCGTACTGCATGTTGCAGGGTATGAATGGTTTGCGGATTGAACAGATGCTCTTCTCCGTCGTTACGCCATTGATAATCCCCACCGGAATCCAATACTTTATCGTTACCGTCTTTTTCCGTAAAGGCACGGTTATGATGTGTCAACGCTTCGGCTGCCACTTCTTCCAACCCAATTCCACCGATACGGGAAGGTGTCCAGGTAAAGTAACGGTCAACGAAATCTGATTTCAGACCTACCGCTTCGAAGATTTGAGCTCCACGATACGATTGAATCGTAGAAATCCCCATTTTGGACAATACTTTAGTAACGCCTTTGGTAGCTGCTTTAATGTAGTTTTTCACTGCTTTCTCATGCGAGATACCACGCAACAACCCTTGCTGAATCATGTCATCCAGCGTTTCAAAGGCCAGATAAGGATTCACCGCACTTACACCGTAACCCAGCAGCAACGCGTAGTGGTGAATATCACGCGGTTCTGCCGATTCAAGCATAATGCTGACTTTGGTTCTGGTTCCCTGGCGAATCAGATGGTGATGCAGACCTGCTACAGCAAGCAATGCAGGAATGGCAGCATTCTCTGCGTCCACACCGCGGTCAGACAGGATCAGAATGTTATGACCTTTGTCGATAACACGATCTGCAGCTTCGAAGAGCAAATCCATAGCTTTGCGAAGTCCTTCTGCCCCTTCCGCAGCGGTGAAGAAGATTGGAATCGTCATGGAGCGGAAGCCTGGGCGACGCACATGGCGAATCTTCGCAAAGTCTTCATTAGACAATACCGGTGTATCCAGACGGATCTGGCGACAACTCTCCGGTTCAGGGTTCAGCAAGTTGCGCTCAGGACCAATGGTTGTTGCCGTAGACGTTACAATCTCTTCACGGATTGCATCGATTGGCGGGTTGGTTACCTGGGCGAACATCTGTTTAAAGTAGTTGTACAGACGCTGCGGACGATCGGACAGCACAGCCAGCGGTGCATCATACCCCATCGAACCCGTAGCTTCCATACCTGTTGTTGCCATCGGCTCCAGGATTTTACGTAGTTCTTCAAATGTATAACCATAAGCGAGCTGAAGCTGGGTCACGTTATCATGTTTTGGATCAGGAAGTTCCGGTGCGTCCGGCAACTCGCTCAGATCCATCAAATGCTCATCAAGCCAATCCTGATACGGATTCTCGGCTGCAATGATTGCTTTTACTTCCTCATCCGCGATGATGCGGCCTTCTTGTGTATCCACAAGCAACATCCGACCTGGACGCAGACGATCTTTGTACAGGATCTCTTCCGGCGCAATATCAAGTACCCCAACTTCGGAGGACAGGATAATACGGTCATCCTTGGTTACATAATAACGAGCTGGACGCAATCCATTACGGTCAAGTGTTGCACCAATTTGCAAACCATCTGTAAAGGCCATTGCTGCTGGTCCATCCCAAGGCTCCATCATCGTGCTGTGATATTCATAAAATGCTTTTTTGGCAGGGTCCATGTCCTCATCTGTGCTCCAAGGTTCAGGAACCATCATCATCGCCACGTGTGGCAGGGAACGACCACTCAGATACAGGAACTCCAGCGTGTTATCAAACATGGCTGTATCCGAACCGTCCGGATTGATAACCGGTTTTACTTTCGCGATGTCGTTACCAAACAACTCGCTCTCGAACAAGGATTGCCGTGCATGCATCCAGTTCACGTTACCACGCATCGTGTTGATCTCACCGTTGTGGATCATGAAACGATACGGGTGGGCACGTTCCCAGCTGGGGAAGGTGTTGGTACTGAAACGGGAATGCACAAGTCCAATGGCCGATTCCACGAGTTCTTCCTGCAGATCCAGATAGAACCCGCCAACTTGTTCAGTTGTCAGCATGCCTTTATATACAATTTTGCGACAAGACATGCTCGGAAGGTAGAACGAACCACCTTCTGCTTCATCTGCCGAATAACGAATAGCCAGTTCAGCACGTCTGCGAATAACATACAGCTTACGCTCGAATCCAAGCTCATCCTTCACATCTGCGGATCTTCCAATGAACACCTGACGTACATAAGGTTTCGCTGCAAGTGCAGAACGGCCAAGCATTTCATCAAAAGTAGGAACATCCCGGAAACCCAGGAACGTCTGACCTTCTTCTTCAATAATCTTCTTAAGGCTCTCTTCATGCGCACTGCGAATGGCAGGGTCCTGGGAAAGGAACAACATCCCTACGCCATAGAATCCCTGTTCAGGCAATGCAAAACCAAGGCGTTTCGCTTCCTCTGCAAAAAAGCGATGTGGAATCTGAATCAGGATACCTGCTCCGTCACCAGAATTCGGTTCACTTCCCTGTCCTCCACGGTGCTCCATGTTACTGAGCATGGTCAGTGCCTGACTAACGATATCGTGTGAAGGTACTCCTTTGATGTTGGCAACAAAACCCATTCCGCATGCGTCTTTTTCGAACTGCGGGTCATACAGACCCTGTTTTGGAGGTAATCCGATGTGTCTCATGGAACGCAACCTTTCTATAATGAAGTATTTCGGAAAGATCAAGAACATAGGCAACAGGCAACAATGAAACGGGAGGAGCTGGCCTTTCGCTTGCGATAGAGCCTGCTAGATAGAAGAGGTGACAGCATGAGACTGTCAAAAATAATGCCTGCTATTGGGCAGAAGCCATTAAATGAGATGAGCTGATCCGGACGATCCGGCAAACAGCCTGTATAAATCAACACGCAGCCGCTGGCACGGCTACTGAAATGGAGCGACGTTTTTTTGATATAGTTCTATTATTTTAACACCGACCTAACATCAGCGCAATTTAAACTTTTTAATACCTCTGATAAGAAATGTTTTGCAGTACAGCTTTACAGTAGTGACGTTTAAATTCATATCTTTTTCGAATAATTATACACTTTTTAAGCCAGAGTACAACTGAATTAAATTGCTGACAGAAGAAAATCGTTCCATGTGCCGCCTACGTTTATCCATAATTCCACCAAATTTTCACTGCTTAAGCCAGCGAAACTTTACTTCTCTATGCATTTGTATACAAAATAGCCTGCAACCCCTATTTGGGGTCACAGGCTATTTGCACTATTTGACTACTATATTGCATAATTTCACTACAAGAAAATAAAGTTTTTTTCAAAAATATGACCCTGCTGAAGATCAGGTTCGACTTATGCCGTCACAACTTGACCAGAATCAGCCTGTTCGACTTCTTTTTTCGGACGTCTGCCATTCCAGAGGAAGTAAGCAAGCGTCAGCAGAATGGATACACCTGCATAGATGCTAAGAATACCTGCCTGATGCCACATCACATCCAGATTACCACTCGATACCACGGCTTTGAAGCCCATAATGCTGTGTGTCATTGGCAACCAAGGGCTAAATGCCTGAAGCCATGATGGAATCAGTTCTACCGGGAAGGTTCCTGCACTAGCCGCAAGCTGGAAGACCAGCAGCAGAATGACAACATAACGTCCAGGCAGATCCAGCCAGGTTACAAGTGCCTGAACAATCAACATGAAGGTCAGCCCCGTAATAATGGTAAACAGGTAGAACAGCCCTACGCTGTGCGTCTCCAGTCCAAGACCATATAACATGAAACTTGCCACGATAACTGATTGGAAAATACTTACGGACCCAAATACCAGTGTCCGGCTGACAAAACGATTCCAGCCTGTTGCACCAGGTACGGACGTTTCCCGCATTTTCAATACAATCGTGGAAATCAACGATCCCACAAACAGACCGATCGACAGGAAGAACGGTGTCAATCCTGTACCATAATTGCTCACGTTCTCTGCTGTATTCTCCGAGGAGTTCACAGGTTCAGCAAACATGTTTACTACGTCATCCGTTTTCTTAACTTCGGATGTTTTCTGAGCGGCATCATTCAGCTTGGTTGCCAGTTCACTCGAGCCATCTTTTAGCTCAGTAAGGCCGTCAGCCAGTTTGCCCGCACCATCACCCAATTGCTTGGAACCATCGGTTAGTGAATTAACGCCGCCACTTAGTTTACCTACACCCGTTTGCAAAGCTGTTGTTCCTGAGCCCAGCTGCTTGGCACCATCTGCAAGCAATGTACCGCCACTTGCAGCATCACCCAATTTGCCGCTGAACTGCTTCAGGCCATCGGATAGCTTAGCGCCTCCTTGACTGAGCTGCCCTGCACCAGCCAGCAATTGCTTCTGACCATCCACCAGTTGGTTCGCACCAGCCAGAAGTTGCTCCTGACCTCCATGAAGCTCGGCTGCACCCGCAGCCAGTTGCTGGTTACCCTGATGCAGCTGATCTGCACCTTGTGCCAGCTTCTGCTCGCTCTCATTCAATTGTGCACTGCCGTCAGCAACAGCCTCACTTGCCGCAAGCAGCTTCTGTACATCCGCATTTTCAGCCAGTTCGGGGTTCGATGCAGCAAGCTGTTTCAATCCGGCGGCTACGCCCTGTGCACCATCAGCAACCTTGGAACTGCCATCTACAGCCGATTGCAGGCCTGTTGCCAGTGTACCGCTGCCCTGAACTGCACTTTGCAGACCATCCGACAGCTTTGCACTGCCCTGTTCTGAAGATTTCAGGCCAGCCTGCAACTTACTTGTGCCATCCAGTGAAGACTGGAGTCCAGTTTCCAACTTGGCGCTGCCATCCTTCAACTGATCTGCTCCGCTCTGAAGCTGGCTCGAAGCGGCTGCCTGAAGCTGTTGCAGACCGGATACAAGATTCGATGTTCCACTTTCAAGCTTGGTTGCCCCTGTATGCAGCGCGTTAACACCATCGCTTAATGGAGAAAGTCCTTCCTGAAGTTCAAGCGTTCCGGATGCAAGCTTCGCCAGGTTATCCTTGAGCTTAACAGCACCATCATCCAGTTTGCCTGCACCGGTATTCAGTTCACCAGCCCCATCGCCTGCCTCAGCCAAGCCATCCGATACTTCGGAGAACTTGTCGAGCAATGTCTCTGCATAGGATTCCGTTACTTTGGCTGAGACTTTTGCTTTCAGGTCCTTAATAGCGGTCTTACCGATCTGTGCACCGACAAAGCTGTAATTGCCATTCGGTTCATAGATCAGATCAGCCGGCTCCGGCTTGTCATCGAGCAATGTTGTTGCTTGGGATGAGAAGTTCTCCGGAATCGTAATTTGCATATAATATTTGTCATTACTCATGCCTTCTTTAGCTTGACTGGCACTGACAAAATCCCATTTAAAATCGGCATTTTTCTTCAACTCATCCACCAGATCACTACCTACATGGAGGGATTTGCCCTCCAGCTCAGCGCCTTTGTCCAGATTAACAACGGCAACCGGCATCTCATCCACATGACCATACGGGTCCCAATAGGCTGCCAGATAGATGCCACTATACAGGATCGGTATAAACATAATTGCAATAACAGGGATCAACACCTTCGGGTTTCTCACGGCCGATCCCACATCCTTGAAAAACACGGATAAAGATTTCATGTCATTTTCTCCCCTTAATCTCTCTGCTCCATGAGCAGGAATAACCATAATGAAATACAATGTCGCATTCCAGAAAACATACTGAAACACGAAGTGACCACTTTACTCAAACGGTCACTTTAGGACAAAAAAACAACCTGTCTTCCGACAAGCCTCCCTGCTTGATACGCGTGAAAATCCTTATATTATAGTAGATTAAATTCGGATTACGTTACAGCAGCAATTCCTTCCATTAAGAAAAGGCGAAAGTAAGTCTTGATTTCCTCTTTGCTCAGCGGTTGATGTTGTTTGCTCCAGTCTGAGGTGAGTGCAATATACAGGCGAATCATCATAAATGCGACGACTTGCGGATCACAATCTCGAATCTCTCCATTGTCTTTTGCTTTCTCAAGCTCCTTAGCCAGAAAGTCGGAGATTACTTTCTCCACCTTGTCCAAACCTTCCTTGGCCTGCAGCGTTCCAAAGTCCTTCAGCTCCTGAGATAACTTAACGAGCAGATCGTGATCACGACGAAACTCCAACAAGGCATCCAGTACCCGAAACAGATTATCGAAAAATGCACTTTCCTGATGTACTTCACGATGCGCGATGTTTTTCATTTCCTGAATCACTTCTACCAGGATCTGATCAAACAATTGTTCCTTATTGGTGAAAAACGTATAGATCGTTCCTTTGCCAACGTTCGCAATCTTGGCAACCTGATCCATCGTCGTTGCTTTGTATCCAAACATGGCAAACGACTGGGCTGCTGCATGAATAACCTGCTGTCTCCTGTCAATCGGAGCCATCTAATCCCTCCTTTAATCACATTCATTGTTCAATCGCTCTACATAAATGACCAAAAATACAATTCAGTCATTCGGTCAAAAACTACAATACCACCTTCGAAAACAGATTGCAACCCTAACATTTTAAAAATTGTGTTAATATTTTTTAACCTAAATGCAGTGGAAACTCCTTCTGTCGTCGTCTATAGTGTAAGATGACTCAGATAATACGTGTATATAATGAAGTTTAAGTTGTCTCATTGTATGATATATGGTGTAAATATTCATAGAAGAAACATGATTTTGTGCTTCAATGTATATTCATGTAGTAACGCATTCCATAGCTAGAATAAACAATGAATATCTTCATTTTGAATTAAAACTTATGAATAAAGGTGAACTCATGCGAAAACCAAGAGTGCTCTTATTATCGGAAGGTTTCGGTACCGGTCACACTCAGGCCGCTCATGCGCTGGCACATGGCATCAAAAAAGTCAGTCCACATGTTCACAGTCGTGTCATTGAACTAGGCAAATTTTTGAACCCAACGGTAGCTCCACTAATTTTCTCTGCATATCGAAAGACACTATCGGTTCAACCCAAACTGGTCAGCCTGTTGTACCGCACACAGTACAATAAATCATT
Source organism: Paenibacillus sp. FSL H8-0283 (assembly GCF_045040675.1). Lineage (NCBI taxonomy): Bacteria > Bacillati > Bacillota > Bacilli > Caryophanales > Paenibacillaceae > Paenibacillus > Paenibacillus sp. FSL H8-0283. The sequence continues at coordinate 1,523,694 of NZ_CP150295.1, read as the reverse complement.
AAATGGTTTTACCAAGCTGGCGTTGCACCGAATTTTCTATACACAGACGGCACAGGTCGTATCCCAACTGAAACCCGATGCGGTGATCTGTACCCATCCTTTTCCGAATGCTGTCATCTCCCGGCTCAAACGCCAGGGTCTGAATATCCCGCTCTATACGGTTGTGACGGATTATGACGTGCACGGAACATGGATTAATCCGGAAGTGAACAAATATCTGGTCTCTACCCCTCAGGTCAAAGCATTGCTTGAGATCCGGGGTGTCGATCCCTCCCATATTCAGATCACGGGAATCCCTGTGCATCCAGACTTCTGGGAAGCAGGAGATAAGGTGAAGCTACGGGAAGAGATGGGGCTTCAGAACATGCCTACAGCGCTACTTATGGGTGGCGGATGGGGACTTTCGTTTGATGAGGATCATATGAAAGCTCTCACGTCTTGGGCAGATCGTGTTCAACTGGTCTTCTGTCTAGGGAGCAATGAAAAAATGATCGCAAAAATGAAGGAAATGCCTTGCTTCCAGCATCCGAATATTCGTATTCTGGGATATACACGGGAAGTAAGCAAACTGATGGATGTATCCGATGTGCTGATTACGAAGCCAGGTGGCATGACATGCACTGAAGCGTTGGCCAAGGGTCTACCGATGTTGTTCATTCCTCCGATTGCAGGTCAAGAGGAAGAGAACTGTGAATACTTTGTACAAGCCGGATACGGCCACGTCATTCACTCTGCCGACGTGATCACCAATCGTTTCAGACAACTAGTGGAGCAGGCATCTACTCAAACTGAAAGCCCGCTGAACGTAGCGCATCATTCAGGTAACCATTCGGTCTATGATCCGAAGTGCTGTGCTCAAGCTGTTCATGACTTATTGTTTCCGACGACAGCCGAAGTCACAACAACCTCCTTGGAGCGCTTCACAGCCGGAATTACTGCCACATCCTTGTCAGGTACCAGAATACCATTCTGACGCCTCTACGGACCTATAGAACAGCTCTCACGAGGTGTTATAGGGGACAAGACAATTGCTCACCATATACAAAGAAGGTTCCCTTCCGAATTTTTGGAAGGGAACCTTCTTTTATTTTCACTAATTCCACCGTATGATTTGGCAGAAAAAAGGGTAATTTAGAGTATAACGATATTTTTTAATAACGAAATAAAACTACGATTCAGGCTTTTTCAAGGGCCGTGTGAAGCACACACAGTTAACTACCCTGCCTGTTTGCAGAATTTACGGGTCGATTACTTGTAAAAAGTATGATGACCGATCGTTTTTACTTTTTTCTGCGAGCGGGCAACTGTCAGATCGTCGGCAAGCGTCAATGATAAGAAATAATACGTATCATCGGCAACTTCCTTCTTCCCATTCAACGCAGCATTTACTGCTTTGATGCTGTCCTCGTTGGGAACCACACGTTTCATACGTCCGTTCGCTACAGGACTAAACTGGGATTTCTGATGGATGACCTTGTAAATGGTATCGGGAAAATTGGCTGACCGCAGCCGGTTTAAGACAACATTGGCAACTGCCACTTTGCCTTCGTACGGTTCACCTTCCGCTTCTGCCATGACGATTTTTTGCAGCAGATGCAGTTCTTTATCGGACACACTGTATGACCAGGTTGCAAGTTTCGAGTCTTCCTGGTTCAGAAGTTTGGTCCGTGTAAAGTATAGTTTTTGGGGGGGAGTTGTTACAGCAGCGACTTCTTTGGCACGTTTCACTTTGGCCAATTTCAGTGCAGCTTCTTTTTTGGCTTTGGCCGCAGCTACCGCTCTAGCTTTGTTCTTGGCCTTGGCTTCTTGCAATTCCTGCTCTTCTTGAGCAGTCGTAAGCCAGTTCTTCGCTGGCAGAGATTCAGTCCACGCTACGGTTTGGGCAGACAGATTAGAGGACAGACTTGTCCCATCTTCCATCATGCGCCTCTCTTCTTGCGTAGATGTTTGGTTATTTTGCCCAGAAGCCGCAAGTTCGGTCATCTGTTTACTATCACTAGCTTCATTCCACTTCCCCGTCGCCTGAACGACATTTACCCCCACTATACATACAAGCAGCACTGATAACATCGGTGCTACCCAACGATTTTTGCTTATAATGTTCATTCGAAGATTCCTCCTGTCGAAACAATTCCCTTAACTAAGTAACCCAAAAAAAAGAATTTGAATAACGATGGCTAATATTACATAGGGATAAACGTTATGTCAATGTGATTTTATGGCATAAAAATGATTATCAGGAAAAAGTGAACGTATCCACGGCCTCATACATTGGCGATTGTCCCAGCCTTGTCACATAAAGTACAATGTCCTCCACCATCCATGAATTAACACCTGTGGAATGTTCCGGAAGCACTCCAGATATCCCTTTATTTTCATTACCTGGAAGCTGTCCCAGATATTTTCTGGCAATGGTAATGTGGGGAGCATAAGGTCTTAATTCAGCTTCATACCCCAGGGGCGAAGTTGCCTGCACGATTTGTTTTTGCAATGAAAACAAGTGCTCTATCTCTCCGCTAACACCTTTCCAAAGCACCTTAGGTGCTTCTTCAAGTCCAAATGTGCCCCAGTCGGAAAGCTGAAGTTCAAACGGCTGAAATCCGCTTGCTGCTGAGCGCAATGCTTTTCGCAGGTGCCCAATGTCACTAACTAACGTATCCCCCAGAAATTGCAAGGTTATATGATAATCTCTATGATCTGTCCATTTACGAAAATCTAGCTTGTTCTGTACAAGCCTCGCATCCATCTGAAGAGACTGCTGAACAGCAACAGGAAGACGAATTGCTACAAACAATCTTTCCCGTCGGGATGAATGATCCTGATGTGATTGGTTATTCATTGCATACACCTCTCTAAAGTTCGCTCTATTATTTCATAACTATACATATCGTTTCAAGTTGGGTAAGTATAGAGTGACACAAATATAACCATTTGCAAATAAGGCTAGATTCCTGCATTTCCCACCTTAATGCACATCCAACACCAAATCTGATACACTTTAATCATCAAACTCATCAAACTATTTATCTCAGGAGGACCACACATTATGGGTAAAATTGTATGTTTTCCATCTCTATCCGAAGAACAGCAACAACGAATTCAGAATACTGCACCAGGATACACCCTGAAATTCGGAAAAGCCAAGGAATTGGACCCCGCTGAGTTGAAAGAAGCTGAGATTATTCTCGGCTGGTCCCCACTCGTCACAGAACATGCATTGAAACAGGATAGCCTGTTGAAGTGGGTTCAGGTCTGGTCTGCTGGTGTGGACAATCTCCCCTTCGCAGATTTGCAACAAAAGAACGTTCAGGTCACCAGTGCAAATGGAGTTCACGCGATTCCAATCACCGAAATTATTCTGGGCATGATGTTATCCCACAGTCGCTGGCTGAGACAAGCTATGCTGCATCAACAGCAGGCCGAATGGAAAGCTCCTGCCAAACCACTGCCGGAACTGCATGGCAAAACAGCGGTCATCGTTGGTGTAGGTGAGATCGGTACGGAAACAGCCCGTATTCTTAAAGCACTCGGCATGCGCACGATCGGAGTTCGCCGCTCAGGTAAGGATGTCCCCAATGTGGACCAAATGTACGACATGACCGGTTTACATGAAGCCTTGAGCCAGGGCGATTATGTAATTAACATTTTACCGCTAACTGATGAAACCAAACATATATATGATCAAACTGCATTTGAGCAGTTCCGATCCGGTGCCTGCTTTGTCAATGTCGGCCGTGGCCCCAGTGTGAAAACGGAAGCCTTGCTGAATGCACTCCAAAACGGCCAAGTTGCCTTCGCCGCACTGGACGTGTTCGAAGAAGAACCTCTTCCTGCAGACCACCCGCTATGGAGCATGGATAACGTGTTAATTACGCCCCATATCGCAGGAAGTACAGAGCAATACGCGGATCGAGCAGTTGATATTTTCGTCAAAAATCTGGAAGCTTACGTCGCTGGCGATACCCTGCCGGTGAACCTTGTGGATTATAGTCATAAATATTAACACAAACACCCGTTCCCATGCAATATTGTGCAAATCAGATCAACGATATCAATGGATATGTACGCAATAAAAAACGCTACCTCTGGGAAATCTAAATTCCCTTAGAGGTAGCGTTTTTGTTTTTTCACGCTTACATACACAGCCAAATATGACGTATAAACGTGCCTTTGTGTACTGTTCTGTACTCTTTTACAGTCCATCCTGCTTCCAACAAGTGCTCTTCTACCCACTCTGTGGAAACAATCACCGCCCGTTTTGCCAATCTGCGCAAACTCTCCAGCATGGCTCGTTGCTCAGCATCTGGAAGTACAGAGCAGAGGTTATAAGGCATGTCCAAAATTGCCGCATCATACAAATCTTGCAGTTCATTCATATCCCCCAGTGTGATTCGATCTGAATCATATCCATAATGCGGCAGATTGATTCGCGCACCTCGGACAGCCAGCGGATTGAGATCGTTACCTTTTGCATCAATTCCCATGGATAAAGCCTCAATCACAACCGTTCCCATACCACAGCATGGATCAAGCAATCGATGATTTTCTACTCTCGGAACAGCAATATTAACCAGCGCTCTCGCAAGCGTGATGCCAAATCCAGTTGAGTAATTTTGCGGCTTCTGCCGATGAATCTGCCATGATCGGTCCGCTTCTGTCCACTGGCCCAAGATCCATTTTTCTCCTGTTCGGATTAGGCCGAAAGTCACCTTAGGTTGTTTCATCTGTGCCTTGCCTTTAATACACATACCAACTTCTTTTTCCAGTTGACGAGACTGTGCATAATCAGGGGCTTGATCCCCTTCTTTTAGACAAACTACCTTGAATGTCTCATCTGGCAACAGGTGAATATTTTTGGCAAGAGGAAGCAGATCCATCACAGTCTCCCCTTCGCCGATCACGTCTAGTCTGCCGTGGATAAAAGGACTGCGTCCAGGTGGAATACATCGTTCAGACCACACATACGACCCCATATCCATACGGATCTCCGAACTCGGTTCAAGCAACGTAGTCAGCTCCAGCATGCATAATTCTTGCTCGTTCTCGTGGCAAGCAAAGGTGTAGAGGTGTTTCCCAGAAGTAGCGTACATACCAAGTGTTTCATCAGGCAAAATTCCCCTCTCCTTCCTTCATTAATCATGTTTCTTCTATATAAATAGTAGGCACATTGAAGACATATCAAATACGACTCATACGTTTGCTTTCAGGTAGTCATTGTATACAATGTTAGGCCCCTAGACAACTATCCATTTCCTTGCACGTATCTATTTGGAAGAAAAAAAATAAGGTGTTCCCATGTTGAGGAACGCCTTACTTTATTTTGAGATTATAACACTGGAAATCTAATCGTTCTTGCCAGTAAACGTTATAGGCCAACAGCTCATATATCATACTGATTTCTCACCATTAGCCGCCTGCGTGATTCCAGCTTCTTCTATTATAAGAGCAAGGTTATATTTTTAATTTTTCAATGGATGTAAGCAAATCTTCGGATAATTCTTTCAGACTTTGAATGTTGCCGCTAATCGTTTCCATAGAACTTACTTGCTCTTCCGCCGATGCAGAAACTTCTTCCACACTCGCTGCCGATTGTTCCGAAACAGCGGAAATCTGCTGACTGAAATCATTCATTCGTCCGCTTGCTTCCTGCATGCCTGCGAGACCATCTGTCATAGTGCCGATTACACCAACCATGCCTTCCACCGATTCATTAATTGTACGGAAGAGTTGACCTGAAGTAAGCACATGTTCCTGACCCAGTTCGGTCTCCTGAACGTTCGTACGTAATTCCGCAACCACCCCTTGTGACTCCTGCTGAATATCCTCGGTAATCGCCGTGATCTCTTCAACCGAATTCTGCACAGCCTCAGATAACTTCCTCACTTCTGATGCCACTACGGCGAATCCGCGTCCACTCTCTCCCGCACGCGCTGCCTCAATGGAGGCATTTAATGCCAGCAGATTGGTTTGGCGTGCAATGTCATGAATGACTTGAACCAGCTTGGAAATATCTTCATTTTTACGATTCAACCGTTCCATTTTGTCCATGGAAGCCGAGACCGAGCCGGAAATCTGTTGCATCTGCTGCACCGACTGTTCCATCACCTTGCGACCATTCAGCCCTTGTTCCAGTACACGATCCGACATGACGCGCAACTGGCTGCCTTGTTCCGTATGACTCTGAATGTGATCATTCAACACTTCAACCGTACGAGCTGATTCCACGGCTGTCTCTGCCTGGCTCTCTGCGGCCTTGGCTGACTCTTCCATTGTCACAGCAATCTGGCGACTACCAATCTTAACCTCTTCTGAGGATATTGCCAGTTCCCCACTTTGTAGATTAACAGCTTCCGCAATTCGTCTGACGCTCAGAACCATGGAAGTCAGGTTACCTTTCATGTCATTCACCGCTTTGGCCAGAACACCAACTTCATCCTCATGTTTGGTATGTATGTCCTGAACATTCAATTGTCCTTCTGCAATCAGTTTCACCGCACTAATGACACGTAGCAGTGGTTTCACGACCTGTGAACGAATAATCGGAATGCTGATCGCTGTAATGGCAATCATGACAAGAACACCGATAATGATGATTAATCTACCATCCTGTACCGATCTGATCGTTTGGGCCGCCGCAAGATTGGACTGTTCCTGATTGTATTCCACGAGATAATCAAGATCGACTTGCATGGTGTCAAAGGAATCAGCACCTTTATCAGCTACTTCCTTCGCCAGCTGTGTCTGACCCTCATCACTCAGCTTGATCGATTGCGTATTAATCTTGAGATACGCTTCCCATTTGTTCTTGAACGCATTCCAGTGTTCGAGCTCTTCCGCAGACTTCTCCTGCTGATCATAGATTTTAATCGCCTGCGTCGTTTCACGAATATACTTGGTACGCTCTTCTGACAAAAATGCCTTGTCTGTTTCTTCCGCGTCAAAGTGACGATAACTTAGTGACAGAACATGTTCTGTGGTATAATTTAACCGGTTAATTTGCTGGATTGATGGCATCCAATTGTTCGTAATTTCGTTAGTGTTGGTTTCAATTGAATTCATCCGGGTGACAATCGTGACACTCAAAATAATTAAACAGAGGATTAACAAGTAGAACGCGATGCTGATACGCAGACCGATACTCTTGATCTTGAATCTGCTGAACATATGATTTCCCCCTTGACCTCTTCGGTCATCCCGAATTCAGGTGCTTATGTCATTGTTTTCCCTTCTTTTGACCTCTTGTCAAAAGAACTTCTCTATATTATATCGATAGGAAAATAGACGTAAAGTATTATAACATTATTTTGTCATTAAGATGCTTGGTTTTGTAAAAGATTGTTGAATCTTGACAAAGTCCAAACCGAAGAGCTGCAGCATACGGTAAAGTCCCGATCTGCAGCTCTTCGGTTTGTTCGGATTTCAACGGCTAACATCATAAAGTGATCAGCCTAGTTCAGTATTGCTGTCTTATGCTCAGCCAGCAATCGATATGAATCCAACCTGCGCTCATAATCTGGTCCTGCCGTAACCAGAAGCAACCTCTCCGTATCCAGCCTGCGACTCACCTGTTGCAATCGAGCCCATACCTGCTCAGGTGTACCTGCATAGTGTCGTACCGATTCATTTTGATCACTAACGGCTTCATCATTCGTATTAGAGACCGCGGTACCACTTGAATTCGGCTCAGTTGAATTTTCTTTCCCATTCAGCTTACGCCTCTCCGCCATGTCACGACTCCAGTCCAAAGCATCCGTCTCTGACTCGGCACACAATACGCTCACTGCCACCATAACCTCAGGCTCCTTCATCGTTGCACTAGGCATAAATCCTTCTCGATATCGCCTTACAGCCTCTTTACCATCGGCATCACTCATGAATTGACCAAAGACATATCCCATGCCAAACCGTGCCGCAAATTCTGCACTCTTCACGTTAGTTCCCAACATCCAGAGTGATAACGGGAGCTCGGGAATCGGACGAGCTGTCACGGAATGATCCTCGTACATGTAACGGTCTTCGAGCAGTTCTGTGAGTGCTGCGAGTGATTCAGGCAGCTTGGACACATGCTGCAAGTAATTGCCACTGAGTGCCATCGTGGCATGAGGTCCACCGCCAGGAGCACGTCCGAGCCCAAGCTCAATGCGCCCCGGATAGAGCGCAGCCAGCAGGCGGAACGACTCCGCAACCTTGAGCGGGCTATAATGCGGCAACAAGACCGCACCAGAGCCAAGTTGGATCGTTGTTGTCCTTGCTCCGATGTGCGATAACAGTACTTCAGGAGAGGCCGATGCCAGTTCAGCCATATCATGATGCTCTGACGTCCAGTATCGGGCGTATCCCCAAGCCTCGGCATGTTGCGCAAGTGTCACCGATTGTTGAAGCGCCCGTTCCGCTGTGGCATCGTTCAACCTTGGAACAAGGTCAAGTACGCCCAGACTGAACATCTCACTCATTCGCTTAGCCACGCGTCTCATCTCCCTTTATATCGGTTAATTTTAATCCAGATCGTAGATCGAACCCACCTTCAGACCGTAGAGTTCATTATATATTTTCTCGGCAAATGCATCCGTCATTCCTGCGATGTAATCGATCACCATGTGTTCCCAAGTCCAGATCGGCTGGGCTTTGGCTTGATCCTTCTCATACCGCTGCAGCCAGTCGGATGGAATAATGGATTTGGACGTTTCCGGATCGAGGAATGCATCCCATAATCGCTTAATCATCCACTCACTGCGCTTCTGTAGCCGCTGCACACGCAGGTCACGAATCATGGTTACCCAGGCAAAACTTTTGAGCACACTCACCGTACGCAGCATATCGAGGTCTTCAGCCCCTTCACGGACAAAGGTTACCTTCTTCCAGTCGCCGTCGTCAATAACGCCAAGACTGCCTACAAAAAAGCTCACCCAGTAGGCTTTCACCTCACGGCGGGTACGCGAGTAATCGTGCTCGCAGAACGGCATCTTTTCATTCCAGATGCGCAGGAACGAAGCGAGGACCTCTTCTACCTTTTGCCCAATCGATTCTCGGGTCCATCCGTTCCAGAACAGATCCTCCAGCGTTGTAATTTTATCCACAATCAGTCGATTCACATGCGGATCTTGCAAAAAATGCTCATGTACTTCAATTTTGCCTGCTTTGATGCCATCCTCCAGGTCATGTGAGGAGTACGCAATATCGTCGCAGAGGTCCATTAACTGTGCTTCCAGCGTCTTCTTGCCTGCCGGCACGTTCCAGCGATCACGGATCTCCCGAATATATTGCCACTCATGATGATACATGCCTTTTTTGCTCTCTGTCCCAGGGTACGGATATTTGTTGATTCCTAGTAACACCGCATCAGACAGATTCAGTCCGTCGATATCTTCACGTTTCTCCAAGTGCATAATGAGACGGAAGTTGTGCGCATTGCCTTCAAAATGCTCGTATTTCCGTTTTAACTCAGCACGTACTTCAGACTCGACCTTGGGAACTTTGGCGCTGCGGCTTTTTTTCATGATTTTCTTAGCCTCGGTGTTAATGAGGTCATCCAGAATACCATCCAATACTTCTTCACCTTTATGTCCAAAAGGCGGGTGACCGAAGTCATGTGCGATTGCAGCGCACTCCACCACTTCTGAATCAATAATAAGGCCGGGGTTATCCGCGCGGTCCCAGTCTACCTCGGGAAAACGGCGAATCAAACTTCGGGCAGCCTCTCGTGCAATCTGTGCCACCTCCAGGGAATGGGTCAAGCGAGTACGATAATAATCACCCGTTCCTGCGCCAAACACCTGCGATTTGCCCTGTAACCGACGGAAGGTCGGTGAATGAATGAGTCTCGAATAGTCCCGTTCATACGCTGCACGAGATCCATCCAATTTGGTTAATTCAGGATATTGTCTATGTTCTCTCAGATCGTTCCATTGCATGGGGATCACTCCTAGCCGACTGTCTATATTTTGAGTGATTATACACAACATCTGTGGTTTCGAAAAGTAAAACCTGTCTGCGATTGTCATCTCTTCTTACATCAACTTGTAATGAACAGTCATCTTCTCTTATTATACCCTGCCAGACTATCATCCGTGCATCTAAATGACAATGATTCATATTGAACTCATTATTCACATATGCTCGCTCCCATAGCAGAACAACCATAAGTACTCACTGTGACACCAGGTAGCCGTTCCGGTTACGGATCGTTCTTCTGATCGCTGTTGTCTCCAGGTTTTCTGAATTCCCTTTATTAAGGGAAAAACCCGGAGACAAAGGCGAGCGCTTCGCTTCTTCAGAATCGATTCCGTCCCCTTCACTACTTTTGCGTCCTTAAAATACATAATGGTATTCATCATCCAGCTCGCTAAAATCGAGTGAAAATCAAGTTCAATTTAGAAAATATCATCATTTGTTTCAATGATAGTATGCCTCCCCTGCACCCTCCCCGTTGTGGGTAAAAAACAAAAACCGACAGGACGGAAATGCCCTGTCGGATGAATATGGTGGATGCAGCGTTGCGATTTAGCTACTAAACTTAATGTTCACGCAGTCTACTCTTGAAGCTACATGAACTTTTGCATCAAGGATATTATCGCACCCTTGTACGAAGGATTTTCACACCATAACCTTACAGATATCGTTGGTGAACTCTACTGGATCTTGAATTGGCAATCCTTCGATTAACAATGCTTGGTGGTACAGGAGGCTAGTGTAGAGGTTCAGCTTTTCCTGATCCTGCGCGAAAGCGTCTTTCAACGATTTGAAGACATCGTGATTCACGTTGATTTCCAACACTTTATCAGCCTGTACGTTTTCGCTGTTCGGCATAGCTTTCAAGATTTTCTCCATTTCAATCGTCAGCTCACCTTCAGTGGACAAACATACCGGGTGGCTTCTGAGACGTTTGGAAGCTTTAACCGCTTTGACTTTACCCGCCAATTGAGCTTGCATCGCTTCAAACAACTCTTTGTTGTCGTTGTCCTGAGCGTCCGTTTCTTCTTTGTCCGCGCTATCTTCGATACCCAGGTCACCACTGGAGATGGATTTGAATTCTTTCTCCTTGTAGTTCGTGATCATCTTGATTGCAAACTCGTCGATGTCATCGGTAAAGTACAATACTTCGTACCCTTTTTCAAGAACACCCTCGATCTGTGGCAGCTTCTCAATACGGCTAATGGACTCACCAGATGCATAGTAGATGTACTTCTGATCTTCCGGCATTCTGGAGACGTATTCGTCCAGGCTCACGAGTTTGCTCTCTTTGGAAGACGTGAACAACAGCAGATCCTGCAAAGTATCTTTGTTCACACCATAGTCGCTATATACGCCATATTTCAACTGACGGCCAAACGCTTGGTAGAACTTCTCGTAGTTCTCTCGCTCGTCTTTCAGCAGGCTTTGCAGTTGGCTCTTGATTTTGTTCTTAATGTTCTTCGCGATCAGGCTAAGCTGACGGTCATGTTGCAACATCTCACGCGAAATGTTCAGGGACAGGTCTTCCGAATCCACCATACCTTTGACAAATCCAAAGTAATCTGGCAATAGATCCCCGCATTTATCCATGATCAATACACCGTTGGAGTAGAGTTCAAGGCCTTTTTCATACTCTTTGGTATAGTAATCAAACGGCGTGTTCTCCGGAATAAACAAGATTGCATTGTACACCACTGCGCCATCTGCGCTGATGTGCAGGTGTTTAAGCGGTTTGTCAAAACCGTAGCGTTTTTCCATATAGAAGTTATTGTAGTCTTCTTCGGTCAGTTCGCTTTTATTTTTACGCCAGATCGGCACCATGCTGTTCACGGTTTGTTCTTCTTGGTATTCCTCGAACTCGTTCTCCGTGCCCTCTTTTGGACGTTGACCCGTCACATCCATCTTGATCGGGTAGCGAATGAAATCGGAGTATTTCTTGATGATGGATCTCAGGCGGTACTCTTCCAAAAATTCGTCATACGAATCTTCTTCGGTATTCTCTTTGATCGTCAGGACGATCTCTGTACCTACGGAATCTTTCTCAGCTGGTGTGATTGTGTAACCATCCGCGCCTTCGGATTCCCATTTCCAAGCCTCGTCGCTGCCCAGCGTTTTACTTGTTACGGTGAGCTTGTCCGCCACCATAAATGCCGAGTAGAAACCAACCCCGAATTGTCCGATGATGTTGTGGCCATCTTTAGCTTCATTTTCCTTCTTGAACGCCAAGGAACCACTCTTCGCGATAACCCCCAGGTTGTTCTCCAGCTCTTCCTGCGTCATCCCGATTCCGGTATCCGTCAGTGTGAGCGTGCGGTTTTCTTTGTCAATCGTGAGCTTGATGAAGTAGTCCTCTTTGTTGAAAACGAGCGCATCGTCCGTAAGTGCTCTGTAATAAATTTTATCAATGGCGTCACTGGAGTTGGAGATCAATTCTCTCAAAAAGATTTCTCTTTGGGTGTAAATGGAGTTGATCATCATATCCAGCAAACGTTTGGATTCTGCCTGGAATTCTTTTTTAGCCATGAGTGGTTGGACTCCTTTCAAATTGGGATATCGAATGATTTGATTGAAAATAGAAAGTAACTGAGATAATCCTGCGGCCATTAGTAGACTCAAAAACCTTTGATCGCTCTAGTCCACAGATATTGTGCTTCACTTCTAACTGGCTCACTGTAAAAATAAGTGCACGACGTTCTGCAATGTAGCCGTTCCGGTTACGAATCGTTTTTCGGATTGCTGTTATCCCCGTATTTCTTTGATTCCCTTTTTAAAAGGGAGAAATCCGGTGATAGCGTGTGCTTCCGTAGCAGCTTTCTTTCAGAAAGCTTTTAGGCGAACGCTCTGCTTCCTCCAAATCGATTTCGTCCCCTGCACTACTTTTGCATCTGATCAGTGACTGATTTTTTAGGATAGAGAATATCAATGAAGTGATATCTCCTAGACGTGGAATGCAGCTTCAAGTCTGTTGCACACTTTGGCTTCGCATGTCCTACTCAGGTTCAATATCTATTTTCAAAAACAGAATCATTCCATATGTAGTCGTATAGTAAAACATCATTTGTTAGCACTCTAATGATCGGAGTGCTAAACCCTTCCTTTTATATAACATATGGGAAAATTGGGTGTCAATACGTAGGCGGTTATTTTAACTAAAAGATCGAATAACTCTTTAACTTTTGCGCATCACCAATCATTTTACAGTAATCCCGCAGGTAAAACAAAAGCCGCCTCGAACCAAAGTTCGAACCGGCATGGTCAAAGATTGTGATGTGTCTGTTGATATAGTAGATAGCGTTAAAACATATTCATTTAATGTACCTTGGAGTATCCTCGGTCTTACTGTGTTGAGACTGATGTAGGTTATATGGGTACTTTGGTATGTTTGTATGTTGGTATCTTGGTTGCTTGAATGTCTTGAGCAGTACGACAGTCACGCGCTAACGAATCTCAGAGGCGTTAATTGGCCTTTTTGGGATGACTTCATAATCTAACGAATTGTAGACACGCTATTTCTCGACTTTAGCCAACCTTTTGAGACTTTCCGCAGGTTTTCGCAAAATAACGCGTGTGAGGTTCGTTAGACTGGGAAATTGGCTGGAAATCGTACAATAAGGTCCCCCGGGTTCGTTAGAGTTGAAGCAAAAGATGGCCGTTACGGTTTGAGATAGGATTGTGATAAAAATTAGTGCTTACGGTTAGTGTTAACGTTGCCTTTGGCACGCATGCTGCGTTACAGAAAAAGTTAGGCTTGCAGAGTTAGGGTTTCAAATCAAAGTTGCAGTTTGAGTTCGAGCTTGGGTTAGAAGTTACGGTTACGGTTACGGTTACGGTTTGAGTTTGAGTTTGAGTTTGAGTTTGAGTTTGAGTTTGATAATTCTACTTTTTCGCCATTTTCGGATCAAGGGTATCGCGCAGACCATCGCCCATTAGGTTGAAGCCGAGAACGGTCAACATAATGGAAACGCCGGGGAAGATCAGTGTCCACGGTGCTTTTTGTATAAACTGACGGGAGTCTGACAGCATTTTACCCCATTCCGGGTCGGGTGGTTGTGCGCCCATGCCTAGAAATCCGAGTGCAGCAGCTTCGATGATCGCAGTCCCAATTCCGAGTGTACCTTGCACGATCAGAGGAGTAAGGCTGTTGGGCAAGATGTGGCGAAACAAGATTCGACCGTTGCCCGCTCCAAGTGTCCGTGCCGACGTAATGAATTCCTCCTGTCTCAAGCTGAGTACCCGTGAACGCACCAATCTTCCGTAGGTCGGGATGTTCACGATGGCAATGGCGAGCAGTGCATTTTGCAAAGACGGGCCCAATATCGCCACAATGGCGATGGCCAGCAAAATCCCCGGAAATGCGAGCAAAATATCAAATAATCGCGAGATAAGCATGTCCGCCCATTTTCCATAAAATCCGGCAATTAAACCAAGCAACGTACCCACGATAATGGAACCAATGACGGAGAAGAAGCCCACCCACAAGGAAATACGCGCCCCGTGCAGCACTCTGGAAAACACGTCACGCCCCAGATCATCGGTACCAAACCAATGCTCTGCCGAAGGGGCCTGAAGCCGATCCACCAGCACCTGTTCCTTGTAATCGTAAGGTGCGATGTATGGCGCGAGGAAGGCCAACAGGATAAAAAATACGATAATAATCAGACCTGCAAGAGCAAGCCGATTTCTCCGAAACGTTCTCCACGCTTCCCGCCATGGACCGGATGTGCTAGCCGACGCAGCGTCAATGGATGGTCCGGTATTGGTCGATAATTTGGCCATGCGGTGTCTCCTTTCTTGGATATGAATATAACAAAAGATCAGCGCGTTCTATTACACTCAAGCACTGCAATCGCAGTACCATCTTCTGATCGCTGTTATCCCCAGATTATATTGATCCACCTATTTAAAGGTGAAAATCCGGTGATACATGCGCAGCCTATGCTTCCGATGTAGCTTTCTTTTAGAAAGCTTTTAGCTTCGCTTCTGCAGATTGGTTCTTTATGGAGTCCCTATTTATAACTAATACGAGGATCAAACACGGCATAGAGCAAATCTACAATCAGATTGATCACCACGAAAAAGAACGCCACGATCAGAATGCCACTCTGGATCACCGGATAGTCCCGCGAACTAATCGCTTCATATATATAACGTCCCACGCCCGGCCAGGCAAAGATCGTTTCGGTCAACACCGCACCTCCGAGCAATGACCCAGTCTGGATGCCGATAACCGTGAGGACGGGAATAAACGCATTTTTGAGCGCATGTCCATATACGACAAAAAACGGACCCAGTCCCTTCGCCTTTGCTGTACGAATGTAATCGGAACTCATCACTTCCAGCATGCTGGAACGGGTCATCCGGGCAATAACAGCCATTGGAATCGTTCCCAGTGCAACACTTGGCAGAATCAAATGTTTGGTTACGGTCCACAACTGATTCCATTGTCCAGCAATCATCGTATCCAGCACATACAAGCCCGTAATGGCTTCCACCGGATCACGTGCATTCATGCGCCCAATGGATGGCAGCCACTGCAACTTGTTCGCGAACAACCATTGTTCCATCAGACCTAACCAGAAGATAGGCATCGATACACCCACCAAAGCAATGACCATACAGCAATAATCAAACCAGGAGTTGTGCTTCCATGCACTGACAATCCCGGCATTCACCCCAATAATGACAGCAAACAACATACTGGCCATCGTTAATTCAAGGGTTGCTGTCAGATAAGGCACAATTTCCTGGGCAATAGGCACCTTGGTGCGGATGGATGTTCCCAGATCACCTTTGAGCAAATCGTCCAAGTAGGCGAAATACTGCTGGAACCAGGGTTTATCCAGACCCAGTTGGTCACGAAGGGCCTGCTTGGATTGTTCGGTTGCCTTTTGCCCAAGTATGGTCTCGGCCGGGTCACCCGGGATGGCGTGGATGATGGAAAAAACAATCAGGGTCATGCCCAGCAGTACGGGCAGCAACACAAGCACACGTTTGACAATATAGCTGTTCAATCCTGTTCACCTGCCTTCGACATATCGTGCAAAATAAAAAGCGCCGGCAAAAACGCATGCTTTGGATAGTTACGTCCGGATGTGGGTTCTGCCAA
This sequence comes from Paenibacillus sp. FSL H8-0283, assembly GCF_045040675.1. NCBI lineage: Bacteria > Bacillati > Bacillota > Bacilli > Caryophanales > Paenibacillaceae > Paenibacillus > Paenibacillus sp. FSL H8-0283. The sequence continues at coordinate 1,507,637 of NZ_CP150295.1, read as the reverse complement.
GCATTGCGTCTCACCAGCGCTTTGAAAGAAAGAATTAAAACGTAATCACTCCGAACTGTAGTGCCATCTTCAGATCGCATTTATCCTGAAATGGATAAGTTCAGCTTACAGCTTACTCGAAATACGCACCGGCATAGGATTCGGTGCCCAGTGGAGAAGGGACGAAACCTTTCAGGTTTGCTTTACCCGCCAGAATTGGCGTCGTGTGTACCAGAGGAATCCATGGTGCGTCTTCCTTGATCATCGCCTGCGCTTGTTTGTACAGTTCAGCACGCTTGTCCTGATCGGTTTCTTTCTGTGCACCCGTTAGCAATGTGTGTAATTCTTCATTTACATAATAACTGCGGTTGTTGCTTGGAATGGCATCTTTATCCAGCAGTGTATACAGGAAGTTATCTGGGTCACCATTGTCACCTGTCCAGCCGAGCATGTAAATGTCGTCCTTCTCCCCGGCCTTTGTATCTTCGAGATACGTTGCCCACTCCGGTGATTCGATGGTGACGGTCACTCCAATTTTCTCAAAATCAGCCTGGATTGCTTCCGCTACCTTCTTGCCATCTGGCATATACGGGCGGGATACCGGCATTGCATAGAAGGTTACCGGATCAGGCAATCCGTCAGGGAAGCCAGCTTCGGCCAGTAGAGCTTTTGCTTTTTCCAGATCATATGGGTAATCCTCAAGGGTATCGTTGTATCCCCACAGCGTTGGCGGCATCGGGTTGACAGCAGGCTCAGCTTGTCCAGCAAAAAACGCATCAATAAGAGCCTGCTTGTTCACCGCATGGTTGAGAGCTTGTCTTACTTTGACATTATCAAATGGTTTCTTCTTGAAGTTAAAACCGATATAGGCCACGTTGAACGGTGGACGCTCGATCTTCTGCAACTCGCTGTTGCCTTCAAGGATGGACAGATCGTCCGGGTTCAGGTCTTCCATGACATCAATCTCGCCGTTTTGCAGGGCATTGAAGCGAGCGGTATTATCCGGAATGGAACGCACGATCACTTTGTTCAGCTTTGGCAGTCCTTCTTTCCAGTAATCCGCGTTTTTCTCCAGGGTGATGGAGTCGTTACGCTTCCACTCTTTGAATACAAATGGGCCGGTGCCCACAGGCTCGCTCTTGAAGTTTTCTTTTTTCTCCTGAATCGCGGTTGGGCTGGCAATGCCAAATGGCGTCATCGCAATATTTTGCAGGAAAGGGGCTTGTGGCTGGTTCAATGTGAACTCCACCGTAGTCTCGTCCGTCGCCTTCACTTCCTTGATCACACGTCCGTCCTCTGGACCAAACATGGAGTCGTAATAATCGAAGGAATCTCCCTCGAATTTATATTCACTCGCCGGATCACCCCAGCGGTTGAAGTTGAACACAACAGCCTCGGCATTAAAATCAGTTCCATCATGGAATTTCACACCGGACTTCAGCTTAAACACATACTTGAGCCCATCCGCCGAAATCTCCCAGCTCTCTGCTAGTCCAGGAATGACCTCTGTTCCGCCTTCCTTGTAGTCCAGCAATGAATCAAACACCTGATGCCCAATCTTCAGCGACTCCCCATCGGTCACAATCGCCGGGTCGAGTGCTACGGAATCCCCACCACGTCCCATAATCATCGTATCCTGTGCTACCGTTTCGGTTGGAGGGTCGGTTCCTTCCGCCGGAGCAGGTGTAGCCTCTCCACTCTCGTTACTGGAGCAACCAGACAACACCAATACGGTACTTAAGGCCATCGTTAGAACACCGGACATCCATTTTTTTCTCATTCGCATACGTACAACACCCTTCCCTGTCTCATAATGTGTGTGATGCTGGCATGAAAGATCTCCAATGTTGGCAATCGGTTTGGTGCTATGTATCATATAAAAGGCTTTAGATGCCTGCGATACCTGAATTAAAGTTTTGGGAAAAGTAAGACATGTGTATAAAATGTAAAAACAGCATGGGACACGTATAGAATACAGGTAAATTTCAGATCGTGCACATGGATTTAGGACGTCGTTTGATTACTTTTATAGAAAATGAAAAAGGTTCAACAACGGATCTTGTGAGATGAATCTATGAAATTGTTGCGTTTTATTTGAACTAAGGTCAATAAGCAACAGTGGACGGTTATGGACTGGTAAGAGCAGGTTTAAGTTGGTAGATTAAAAATACTGATGGGCATATGGATACTACGCTACTGGCTACGCAATAAAGTCTGTTCCTTGAGCGTGTCGTGTTGAGCATGGAGTGTGGAGACCGGATTAGGTATCGTTATCGTTCGTTAGCAATACGGATGAAAGAAACTCAACATAGGCTAGGTTGTTTGGATGTGTAAGTTGTTTATTAGAGTGGCTGTCTCTTGCAGATTGGATGTATAAAATGTATGAACGAGTCATCTTGAGATGTTGGATTGTACAACAGGGAGACATTACAATAACTTCATATGTTATGGTTTTGTCATGATGAGGAGGATTGTGTAAATAAACTGTGGTGAAAAACAATTTCGTGTAACTTACTTTACATCACATTAATCAATTAGACAAGAGATTTACAGACATAAGTCTTTAACTTTATTATATGCGTTAATATTACTTACATAAAACACAAAAAAGGAACACAGTTCGACAAAAAGCGTCTCGTGTTCCTTCTCCACTCAATCCACATTCAGATAAAATCCACATTTAAATTTGCTAAGAATCAGCTCACTTTTTAAACAAACCTCTGCGATGCATCACGGTAATAAAACGGTAAAAATCATAACTCGCCCCATTATCGATGCTGAACAATGGATTTTTGGTGTCATATGCAAGTGCTGCATCCACAGCTGCCTTTGCCCATACTGGAACTTCCATTTGCTGACGCGCCTGTAGTTTGTCGACCTGGGATTTGAGCGCATCAAACGTTGCTTTCTCTTCGGCTGTCATCGGTTCGCCCCCTTTCGGTGGTTCAGTTGGTGGATTCGGATGACTTGGATTCGTTGGATTGGATGGCTCCGGTGGTTTCGGAGTTGCTGCTGCGTATCTTGCTCTGAGCTGTGCCGCTGTTCCCTCGAATTCATTCATATCCACGTTGCCACTAATACCATTCACCTTGCCCGAATCCGTATACTGCCAGAACGTCCAACGCTTCCATGCCAGCTGGTCGTCCGGTACACGGGTGTTGCTGTAACGCGCGATCCACAGATCGTATGAGCTGAGTGATGTGTCAAAATTACCGGCAAATGAATTGCCCGTGTATATGATCGGTTTTACACCTGTCAGACGTTGTAATTCAGTTAAAAAAGCTTTGGCAACCGTATTCATCTGCGCTTTGCTCAGGTTGCCGGGATTGTTCTCGTAGTCCATGACGGGTGGAAGTTGTAACGCTTTGGCCCCTCCAACTTTGTTAAGTGTATTGGCATAATGTGCCGCTTCTGCCTTGGCAACATCGGTAGAGGTCGCTCGGAAGAAGTGATACGTTCCGACCAGCATACCCGCCGCCAGTGCGCCTGTTACGTTTTTCTGATAATTCGGATCGGTATACGTCTGTCCCTCAGTCGCCTTGATGAACACAAATGTCATGCCACTCGCCTTCACCTTTGCCCAGTCAATATTGCCTTGGTATCGGGAGACGTCAATGCCCTGTGTGTTGCCCGAACTTCTCGTTTGCATGTTTCTCACACCCTTTATGCGGCAAATTGCCGTTTGTATCAGCATTTTACATCATTCGATTCAAGCGTTCCCGGGTACAAGTATAGCCAGACTACAGCATTCTGATCTATACATTGCTGACTGGATGTCACTCTCTGGATTGATGCAAAATGCTCCTATAGTTAATGCGGTTGGATTAGGGGTTGCTTGTGTGCGTGTCCCTGATGTGTTGGAAATGAACTGAGCCTTGTTCACACGGACACTCCGATGACAGAATAACCTTCCAATCGCTGTTATCCCCGGATTTTTTTGATTCTCTTTATAAAGGGGAAAATCCGGAGGATAAAGGCGAGATTATGCTTACGAAGTAGCTTTCTTTCAGAAAGCTTTTGGCTTCGCTTTTTCAGGTTTTTTCTCTCCTCTCCGTTATTGTGTGAAAATGTTAAGTTCAATCTGTATAGATGTATATAGTTCAAAAAAACTACACTTGCGATGTTCAGCAACGGTATAGTAAAGAAGACACTAAAAATATTTCAAACTATTTAACGTTATCTTGAGTTTCAGAAGGTTCAACATCCTCTGTTTCTAGATTGGAAAAAGAATCTTTGCCCTTCGGGGAGAAGTTACCGGGAAGTTCCCCGGTTCCCCCCTTGCCCTTGAGCACTTCAATAGATTGCCGAATCACTGGCGGAATTGGAGCGCCCAACTTACCCCCATTTTCGATAATGGACAACAACTCATTTGCGATATAAAAAAAGGCGACCGCATCCCTGAACAAATGTCCGTCTCCCAGAACACCGTCCACCAGATGAGCCACCGATACCATTGCAAATATAAATACCTTTCGTGCGATGCCGAACATACCTACGTTACTTTCTAACTTGCCACTCATACCCGCTGCTGCGATGCCCGTCAGGTAATCGAGGATGACAAACACGAGTAGTACACCGAGCACGCCTGACCAGCCACCGAAAAAGTAGGTTACTGAGCTGCTCATAAGCGCGATTCCCCATTTCCATAGGTTGTCCCATCGTTCCATGGTTCCACCTCCTTTGGTTTGATATTTGAAGCCTTAGAAGTTTACAGCACTAAATCTATTCTATTGTCGTTTGGATAAGACAACCTGCTTTGTAATTCCCCTAATGAAATCCAAACCTGTTAAGACAGCCACATCCATAGCCACTTAACCCATCATTTCAATTGTTACGCCCTACAGCAGCTCCTGATATGTCAGCAATTACCGATTACAGACGAATACGGATTTTTAGCGGTAAAATGTCCTCAACTGAACACAGCCCCCCCCTAAATATGAAAAGTACCATGACCACTCCAGAAAGCATAAAAATAGGGGCTGTCTCAAAAGCCCCATCATATTAAAGAATTTGCATAACTTGATGTGCTTCTCCCGCTTTTCCATCACGTAATGCATAGACTAAGCCTTCATTTTTTGTAGCAGATACCTGAGAGTACTGAAATAAAGGGTAGGCATTAATAGGATAACTCACATTATAAAATATTGTCTTATTCTCGAGAGTCGTCACTGCCAATATATTGTCAGATATGAATGCGAGGCCGCCTATAGTGCTAGTTACAGGTCTAATATCAGGGAACACCGTAAACGCACCACTATCAATAAGCATAGGTGTTAATGTTCCACTGGGCTTATTGCCAGAATCGGTGATCATAAGCTTACCATTAGGAGATATGGCTGCTCTAGCACCGGAAACGACATAATCAGATAGTGACGCATTTACTGGTATCATTGATCGAGAATTAGCCGACATTATCCCAGATACAGGGAAAATATAAGGACCTTCATCCGTGGTACTGAGTGAAAAAATAACATATTTTGAATCCGGCGTGAAGGTGATATTACGTAAGGTTCTCCCGTTACCACTAGATCCCCAACCGTAATTCCATATGGGGGTAAATGTATCTCCTATTATTTCAAAGAAATTGAATCCTTTTTGGTCAGTTCTTCCGACAACAAAGTACTTACCATCGGGTGAGAAGGTCATCATATACGATACCCCTGTATTAATAATACTAGCATTATCTGCTAATTTAGTGAATGTATCTCCACTTCGCTTATAGATCCACCAATTCCCGGATGCTGTTGAAACGGCTAAGAGTGAACCGTCACTAGAAAAACAATGGCGGGCTAGTGAGCCATCGTTTACTGGTACCGCTGGATCTGGTAATTTAGAATAATACGTACCCGCCCACTTATAGATTCTGAATTCCCATCGTGTAAGTCCATTCACAGTCAAAACTAGGTAATCCCCCCATGCAGATGAGGCAAACACTGATTCTCCTGTGGCCAGAGAAGATGTACTAATGCCAGTTGGTTCTGTGGAATGAGGTGTTTCAAATTTAAGCACCGTATAGAATTGGCCATAACCATGAATAACGAGGGTTTTTCCATCCACGCCCTTTTGTGAAATGTAACGATTCGTGTGATCCATCGTTCTAATAACACTAGAGAGCGTAGGTGTGTTGATCAGTTTAGCAATACTGCCCTTTTTAATGTCAGTACTGTACGTTACTGATACACGGCCCTTATTGTTTATCACCTCCTCCACAACACTAGTTTCTAAAAAATCCGATCCAACTTTTCGGAATGAGTAAGGTTTTCCTACTAATAGATCACCAGCGGCATAAGAGGTTCCGTCCTGCATTTTAAGCGGAATCGTCCCTAATCCGTTAATATTCAGCGTAGGTTCATGGGCACTCGTGATGTGAGGCACAATCGTGATTCCGAATCCCTCAGTTAACGTAATAGGCGCGGGGTTTAGAATTACCAAATAAGCCGAACCTGTGCCTATTGTAGTTGCATACCCGGGATGGCGGATATAATCGGACAAGATGCTCAATCTTGTATCGCTTAAAGCCTTTTCAGTTGGCACCAATTCCTCAGACATACCATCTATTTTATTTGATAATTGCACCTTGCCTTTTTCCGAAAGGGATGCATCCGGGATGTCCACCTCGCTTATCATTTGGCGTAATGCTTCCACTTCAGACCGTGTTGCAACGCCTGCGTCAATCTTTTCAAAAATCCCATTAATACTCTCCCGGGTTACATTCTCGTTCCCCAAGGGAAGAGGTAATTTCAATCGATCGGTTTCTTGTGGCATTACGCCCACACCTCCAGTTCATTCCACGTCAAGGACGCGGCATCGAGTTCGTCCCATGTCATCTGTTTGTCGTCCAGATCATCCCAGACCAGATAACGATATTTATATTCCACGGCCATATGGGCCGGTTTCAGTTCTTCAATCGCTCTCTTCAGATCATCAATGTTGGGCGGGATGCCCATCGTATCCACAAAGCTCACCGTAAAACTCCACGCTTCCGGCTGAAAAGTTACATCCACCTTGCCCCCGGCATAAGCCTCAGCCACATTCGCAACCAGCCTGCCCGAGAATTTTCCTGCCCCGCGCAGCTTCGACTCCACCACCGCACGCCGTTGCTCCACAGGTTTGAGACGGTCCGTCTCAATACCTAGCTCCTGCTCCCAAAAGTCCAGCCCCCACGTCGCTGTACGGACAAAAAACTGCTCCAGCGTCTCATCCAGCGCCTGGTACAGCAGATCCATTTCGCTGCCTTTGGTCTGCATATCGGCCTGCATTACACGAGAAGTCTCATAATACCTGGGCAAATACGAGAACAGCTCCCGCCCTTTCTCACTCGTCAGTCCAACATCTACAATAGAAGGAGCACTCATGCCCTGTCCCCTCCCTTCCTTGCACATCATCATGAAACGTCTCGCTCACCAGCTCTAACTCAGATCGGCGTACTTCTCCCAATCTCCCTAGGCCTCCACACTCCAAAACTACTTCCTCATCCACCATCTGCCCAACACTACTCATACACATCCACCGTCCCCAGCACGGCGACCTGACTCGAGGTCATCTCAATATTCTGGTCACTTACACCGTTCACGGTCAGCTCCGAATAGTCGATAATCGGCGGAATGTCCAGCAGAATCGCGGCAATGCGGGTGTAACGAACGAGTGGATCGGCAAAAGCCAACTGCTTCAGATACGCGGTCACCCCGCGTTCGATCAATGCTCGTACATCGGCGAGTGTCGCATCACTTGCCAGCGTCAGTTTCACCTGAATGTTCATCGGCACTTCCTCGGCTGGCATCACGGACACCACTGGCCCCGCCGGTGCAACGCCTTCACCCTGTCCATCCTGCGTGGGGTCAACATACTTCTGTACCGCCGTCACCAGATCGGTGCCCGCAGCGCGCTTTTCCGTGTCCAGCAGATACAATCCCACCGTGCCTGGCCCTTGCCATAACGGAATAACCCGCGTTGCACCAACACCTGGTACTTCACTGGCCCATTGCACATATTGCGATTTGTTGCCGCTTGTCCCTTGGTTGCGGACTTTGGCATAAAAGCGTTCCAACAATGCCGTATCGGCCTCAATATCCGCACCGCCTTTTATCAACTCAACGTTCGTGACAGAAGTCACGCCACTTACAGGTGTAGACAGCACAGTTACCGTGCCCGCAGGCACATTGCTTTCTTTTCCGGCAACAAGCGCTCGCACGCCTACCACCCCGGAGCCCTCTGCATCCAGTTCCACACGCCCCACCGTCTCATATTCGAGCGAAGCTTCAGCAGATACTTCATCCGCGAGCGTAGCCACGACCGTGCCCACAGGCACAACTTTCCCCGGCGTACCCATGAACCTCACTGCACCTTGTGCCGCCACAGCAGCCCGCCGCGTGATGCCGTGCTCTCCTGCCCGCAGATCCAGCTCTTCCGAACGAAAATTCGGATCACTGCTCGCCGCAGTACTAGCAAACCCTCGCCGAAGTAATTCCTGCGCCCACAATGCCGCTTCAGACAGCATAAACGCAACCGGAGCCTCCGCATCCCACAGAAACGATCCTTCCGACTTATCCAGATCCGCGGGCAGACGATCCAGCATACGCTGCATAATCTGTTCCTCCGTCTGGTCCTCCAAATAACGCGGAATCTCAGCCATCCCGTCAGATCACCTCACTTTCCAGAATAAACATCTCTTCCTGCACACTCGCCACCCGGCACGAGAACATGCACTGCTCCCGATTCCAATCGAACGTGAACTGGTCTACCGATTCCGTGCGTGGATCAGCCAGCAACGTTTCCGTCACCATCCGGGTAATCTCACTTTCCATCACACCTCGGCTATCACCCTGACCCACCAGATCCTCCAGCTCCGAACCATAGTTTCGAGAATAGATCACATGTCTGTAACGTGGCGTTTTCACTGCCTTAATGCACCATTGCACCCAGGCTTCATGTGCATCCGCTGCGGCTACTTTACCACTTGGGGTCAATACAAAATCCCCTACATCGTAATCAAATCGCCAGCTCCGCCCAAAGCGTACCTCTTCCGAATCCGCCCCCGACAGATCCTCCTCATCTCCCCATACCACACCCGTTTCCGGGAACAGACTAGGCATTCGCACTCACCACCTTACACAGCACCACAATGTCATTGCCGCCATTCACGCGCATCGCCAGCACACGATCTCCCGCTTTCAGACCTTTGCCAAGAGACAACACCGTTTCTTCCACTTCCTCTTCTTGCAAAAGAAACCGTCCCGTGCCCGTCGTTCCGCCGTTTGCCACGTCAGGTATACCGGAAATCGCGCCAGCAGCCTCGCGCTCCGGCAGTCCAAGCGTGCCCGGCAACTCGGCCACGAGATAATCCTGCACTTCGTGCTTGAAATCATCCAGCTTCACGCCGGATGAGGTCATCGTACCCAGTACCGCGCCCAGCCCGCTCACGGCCTGACGAGAATGTGTACTCATCGCACCCCGCATGACGTCGGCAAAATGCCCATACGGATCATCTTTATTCAAGGTAATACCTCCTTTTCACCAGCTCGGCTGTCCCCAGTTCCAACGTCATCATTCCAGGTCCGGCAGACAGATCACGGCTAACCGACATGACGATTAGCTTCAGTCCTTTTAACAACACCGCGTCCCCAGAACGAATCGTATTCACATCCGGTGCGGATATCGTAAAGGTCTCCTGAATACCCGTCAGATGACTTTTCGCCAGTTTTTTCGCGGCGGTTGTCGATTTCACCTGATCGTCCTCTACCAGCTTTTGCAATGTGCCCAGTTCTTCCACACGATCCTGCTCAATCGCAAGCACTTTGGAAGGAACTTCTTTGCCACTCGGTGACTCCGACGCCGCCATGACTTTAACTTTGGTAACCGCCCCTTCGAGCGTACGCATCTGGGTCAGATCAATTAGTCGATCAAGTTCATACACCTTTGCATTACTTCCAACCTGGAAGAGCTGCAACCCACCGGGCGTCATCCGTGGATGGTACATTTCCCCGCCGGACTTCGCCGTTTCTTTCAGATCGGCAAACATCATCGAGAAGATCGTCTGTGACCGATACACGGCTTTTCCCAGCTTTGTCTTGGTTTCCGGCAGCGTAGCATATGGAATCTTCCACTCTTTGGCGTAGGTTTTGAGTCGCTGCGTAGCGGTCTGATCCTTCGGCAGCAGGAACTCGTCCTCCGATTTTTCCAGATATATCATTCGGTCGTACACCGTGAGAGACAGCCGCTTGGTGCCGCTGTTCGAGCTTTCCACCTCCCAGATGACCGCAGGATGCAACAGATGAACCATGGATTTTTCGCCAAAAGGAACCCCGCTAATCCGCACCGCCATGCCCGGTGAGATCGAAGGCAAACCGGAAGATGCTGACACCGCCAGCCGGATGTTAGCCTGATAGGCAATCTGGTCGAGCGAGTCCTTCAGCGTAATTGTCTCCACCAGCTTGGTGATGTCATATTTGTCGTCGACAATGACCTTGTAGGTCATGGCATCACCAGCTTTTGCCCGGGCTTGATCCGGTTTGGATCACTCCCGATGATCTTTGCGTTGAGCTTGTAGATCTCGTTCCATTTGGAACTGCTACCCAGCTCAAGCTTTGCTATTTTGGACAGGGAGTCGCCAGATTTGACGGTGTAGGTCTTGCTACTCTTTTTCAAATCGGTACGAGAACCTGACTTGCCCCCGGATGCCGCAGAACCGACCTTCTCCACCTTGGAATCACGCCATGTGCGCAGGGTCAGGTCGAAGTAAATATCTCCTGTCTCCCCCCCACGAAAGCTCGAATTAAGCGAAACAATAAAAACAGGCACGTTCACGCCCGTCTCTGAAATGATGAGGCGCAGCGGCTTTTTGGAGATCAGAAATGTGTTCAGGACATTCATCGCTACACGCGGATCAGGCAAATCTTCGTACATGCAATAGAAGGCATCATACTCTTTGGGAAAAAAAGAAGAGAAGGTGATCTCCTTCACCTTCTCCCCCTGCGCAAAATCAAACTCGCCATGCTCCAGCATATTAATCGTTTCATACCCTTTGGACCTGGAAATACTCACCTCTTCCGGGTTCACCGGGAATTGAAATGATGTGCCGCCATCCTTCAGCGTAAATGCCATTTTGTTAGGACCTACTTCATCTTTAAGTACAGACATACACGGCCTCCTTTCTGCTTAGGCCATAATCGTTTTTCGGTTTTCCATCGCGCGGCGGAACTCGCCCGTAATCCGTTGTCCGACCTGCTTGGTGACAGCATCGTAATCAATCGCATTTTCGCGCACAGTCACCTGCACCGCACCTGGTGGAATATTTATCGCAATCTGATTGGTAGTTTCGGTTTTGAAATCCTTCAAGTATCCGGACAGGCTGCTCATCTGGTCTTCGGATATTTGTACCGTCATTGTGGAAGATTTCCCATTCGTCTGCGCACCGTTACCAAGCGCCATTGCTTGGTTCTGCATCATGCTTGTTCCCATGAATCCAGCAGAGGTAGGCTGACCGACCTTGCTGTTCATATATGCGGCTGGGCCTGTCATGGTCAGTGCCGGTGGCATATAGGCAGGTGCCATCTGCGGAGTAGCGGGTACGGAAGGTGATGAAGCTACCGTTGCGACCGAGACTGTCTTTTCTTCTTTTTTAGAACCAAAACCGAAAAAGCCGGATATGCCATCCGTGATTTTTTTTGTTTTCTCAGAGACGTAATCGGCTGCACCCGACAATGCGTCCCCTACACCCTCGGTAGCACTAGACATGAAGTTTCCAATATCCTTCGCTTTGTCTCCAATCCAACCGCCTGCTGCACTTCCGGCCCAACCCCCTACTGCACCACCAACCCATGTTCCGATGCCAGGCAAAAGAACGCTACCGATGGCGCTACCAATCGCAGTACCTGCTGTGCCGCCAATCATCGAACCCACCGCTCGGCCACGCTCTTCCGGGGGTGCTGTCGCTACATTTGCCACATCAGCAAGCATGCTGATGGGTCCAAGCAACCTTTTTGCTCCTTTGGCAAAACCACTACTTAAATTATCCATCAATCCATTACCAGCCAGCATGTCGGTTAAAGATCCCAATCCACCATCCGCAAATCCTAATCTACCGCTTCCTCGTATTCTTCTACCGCCTCCCCTATTACGGTTGCGATCGGTCGGAGGAGTTGGAGTATCAGGTACAGGATTGGGTACTGGTGATGGGCCCCGGTTCGAACGATTACTAGACCTTCTACCACTTCGGTAATTTCGTCTTCCACGATCTGATCCACCACCATCCGCATTCGGTGAACGAACTCTACGGTTTTTGCCCATCTTTCCACCTGCGCAACAGCAACATTTGGATGCTGGACTTCTGGTTGGATCAGATGCAGGACTTTCTTCTTTTTTCTTTTTGAATTTATCAAATATTCCCTTGATGTTATTAAATACATCAAACAAACTATTAACCTTTTCGGCAAGGTCAAAAATCCATTTATCCAACCAACTCTTAGGATCTTCTTCCTTCGTAGCATTAGTGATATTTTTATTGTTTTGAATCACGACAGCCATAGTAGGACCCGAAGCCCCTCCTTTGCCCATCGCCACTTCGATCTTCTGCCGAACTTCAAGGGATACTGTTCCCGAAGCCGTAACCATCTGGTCCCTGAATCTATTCAGTTTAACCCATGCGCGATCCAGTGCCGGACTCAGCTTATCAATCAACCCAATCGTCGGTGTGATTCGCAACCTGCTGATTCGCACAGCCATACTATAAATATGCTCCAACCTGCGTCCAGTCGTTCTCAGCTCATTATTCACCTTGATCAGACTCTGATAACGAACTCTGCCCAGACGTTCCGTGGAACGCTGAATCTGATCTAGGTATCGAAGGGTTGTCCGCATTTCCGCATTAGATTTGGATAAACCTACAATCATTTCTGCCATTTTTTCACCTCCTAGCCTATTTCGTTATCGATTCATTTGCGAAGTTATCGCTGACATTTCCTCTTCCGAGAACGCAATTAACAGCGAGCGCTCCCCACGTGGCAAAGACCAGAACTCTCCGGGCCGGAGATGATGACGTACCCACATGTGATACAGGAACGTGGTCATTCCGCCGGAGTGAATCAGTTTTTTAGGTCTTCAATCTCCACACCAAAGCCGGACAGCTCCAGCACTTTATCGCCTACAGCATCCAATTCACCAGCCAGCAACATACGACGTACTGCCTGTTCGCCACCGGACAACTTCATGCGGCCGGTAATGCGTGTGTCTCCCCAGCCGGACAATTCCAGGCTGCGGACTTTCAATTTCACGGTTGCTTCGGAAATGAGCAGCGCGTTAAACGTTTCGGTGTCCACCTTTTCCTCTGTGCGGCCTTTGGTCGTTTTTCGAATGGTACAGCGTTCGCGAATGTGATCCACTTTGGAGGAAGTCAGTCCACGCAAGGTCAACAGCAGATCCAGACGCTGAATGCGCACATTTTCCTCTGGCAAACGTTCTGCTGCTTCAAACAACTGATCCAAAATCTGTTCTTCGGACATATTTTCATTCATACTCATCGGGCGTTATCTCCTTCTCATTTCACAAATGGGTTTATCTATGCCAGCTTCCAAGCCTGTAGAGACAACAAAGAGACCGAGATCATCTCGGCCCGCATTGGTGTCCATATTAATATGAAGTAACTATGCAATCACGCTTGAGCAAACTAGCTCAATTCGTGCCTATTACAAAGCTTAATTCGCCACAATCGGATTCAGCAATTCAAATCCTTCAAACGTAAAGCCTGTTTCTTCCGGTACTTCTTCGCCAGCTGTCCAGTTGGCAAGCTGAATTTTATCCACCATACAACCTTTAAGCAAAACGCTCTCATGTCCATACGATTCAGGGTCGTTCAGCTTGGAAATAATCTCGAATTTGGTGAAGCCGCGCTGGATCATATCCGAAGTGACTTTGTAGCCGGTCATCGTGCCTGTTCCTTTTTTTGCGCCGTTTTTGTGCACTTTCCAGTCGTTACCGACCAGATTCAGCTCACGCTTTTCAATCTCCACACTCGCTTCCAACTTGTTAATGTTTGTCTGCCACACACCATCGATATGCAACTGACCATGGGTACCGAGAATTACTCTTGACGCATCCAACATATATTTTCCTCCTTGGGTTCGTTGAACTAATAAATATTACACGGTATAACTCCGCAGTCAGAACAATCTTCCGATCGCTGTTATCGTGTAAACCATCAGTTCAACGTGTAGTAATTATTCTAGAAAACGGTTCTTTCCTTTCACACAACCTTATTGCACGTAAAATGTACCAAACAACTGCTCCATCACATCCGTCAGCTTCACATTCCATTGCAGGAATACCTGATCTGCTTCCGGTTTGAGAACTGGTGCCGTACCATAATATGCCGGGTCAAGAATGACATCATAACCGTCGGCTTCAATCACATTGCTCTGTGCGAGCAGCGCCAAATAGGCCTTCATGGCACTAATCAGTGCCTGACGACCCTCTTCGGTATTGTTTACTTTACCGATATACGTATCTTCCGCGGAACGCTGCAAATCCGTGTTGATCGCATCCAACACACGAATGGAACGGATTTTTTTCCACGCATTATTCTGTCCAGCGGCCGGAGTTACAAGTGTATTTACACCGCGAAGTGCTTTCACCTGACGTCCATCATGGAAGAAAATAAATACGCCATTCTGTACCGCCTGCTCCTGTTCTGCACGCGTCCAGCGACGTGTCACATCATCGAACGGAGTAGCTGCATAGGTTGTGGATTGGTTCAGACGTTGTCCGGCGATCAGTCCTGCAACATAAGCAGACGTTTCCGCCGAGCTGTAGAATGCATCTCCAAGGCGCACGCCTGTACCGACATTAATCACACCTTCATGGTTGAGCGTAAGCGAACGTGTTGACGCTTTTTGTGCTGCTGTAGCAGAAGTATCGTCTGCTGCGGAACCGCCAAATACAGCCACCACCGGTTTGCCTTCACTACGCACACGTTTCACCCATGCCGCAAAACTCGCAAGCAGAGGTGCATCTGCCGCCTGATCCAAAGCCAAGACGTCGAATTGCTCCCCTTCCAGCGCACCCTGTACAGCAATGTATTCTGCATTGGTCAGGTCATCGTTGCCACTTACGCCGCCTTTGAATGCCGCACCCGCAATTGTTGCAACTACACCTGCACCATCGCCAATCGCCTGAGCCGTTACCCAGACATTTTGTTCATCCGCGTTAATCTCTTTTGCCAGAGAAGCTGCTGTAATATCCGCTGTCAGGAGCGCATACAACATCCGGTTACCTTCGAAGAGACGCACTTCATGCTTCGTATTATCAATCACACCTGGCTGGATGGTGACGTAGAATCCATTTGCACGATCCCCCGGATACTTCGCGTCCAGTTGCAGCACATTGGCATCACTGCTATCCTTCAAGGTAAGCGTAGCTACTTTGGCCGCAGCACTTGCTACCCGATAAGCGAGCAACTTCTTCGGCCCACCCAACAGGGCGAGCTTCAAGGAAGTATAAGCCGTACCGTTATCCAGCACATTCGCCGCATAAATACGTTCAATCGCCGCTTCGCTCCCTACTTCAACAAAAGTCCCTACCGGACCCCAGTTGGCCTTGATCGGCACAACGACGGTTCCCCGCGTACCCGCTTGAATGGCCGAAGATGCTGCCGCCTGAAAATTCATATATAAGCCCGGAAGGACCGGACGATTTGTTTGCTCCCAATTTCCACCTGCCATTATCCCTTCACCTTCGCTTTCATAAATTGGTTAATTCGTTCCTGCGTTTCTTCAATGGAAAACGTCTCTTGCGCCGCTTCGTACAGCGCACCGTACAGCACCTCTGCCTTAACGGCAAAGAGGGCTTCTGCATGATTCATCAGTTCTGCCCGTGTATACCGCGGGGCTGTCTGTTTGCTTTTTTTCACTGAGCTTGCCATCGCCATCTCACCTCATTTGTTGGATTACTGATTTCGTGAATCGTTGATCTTTAAGCTTGATCTATGAATTTTCGATCCTATGAACCATGAATTTGAAGCTATAATGTTGAAGCTACATCTATCATCTCAAAGCTATAATCTGGAACCACTCTTAAAAGTGCATGTTCAAAAAGATCGGTTTTCAGTACCGAGAAGATGGGATGAAGTTAGAAATGGAGTAGCAGAGCGTAGGGAAAACTACAATGTTTCCGAAGGAAACATACTTCGTAAGCTTATGCTTATTAGGCTGAATTCCATATTCGATGCTGATGATGCCGTTAGGCATCCTTTGTAATCAAAAGCGGGCTTTTTGAATAACCTCTAATAGAAGGTTCCTCTCGACTAACGTTTACTCCATACCTTTGCTATGGTGAATCTCACGAATCAAAGGTACATTCGTACCCGGACGACGAATCCGCTGTTGCAACGTCAGGCGAATCTGACCATTCAAATACGCATCCGTCTGTAAATCTGCCGTGACTTCATCCACTGTGATATATCGCGTGTTACCTTGGTGCTCTTCGCCACCCGTTTCAGTGACGGCAAGACGAGATTGCACTGCAAGTTGCTCTACCAATCGAGTAACGGTCTGCCGTGTTAGCACCGGATGATCGGTGAGCACATGCCCAATCCACTGTTGTCGAACCTCCAATGCCGAAGTGCCCGCCACAGACGTGCTGCATCCAGCCAATCGCCATAACACAGACGGCATCTCATATCCTCCAGGCCAGGCATCACCATATACCGACCAGTTCGAACCAAGTTCCGATTGTGTCCAGTCTTGAAGCGCAGCTAACCACGCGTCCCCTGTTTCAGCGAGGACAACTCCCGAGTCTTCGGGAACATACACTCCGAACCGCAGACTGCGCGTAACCATGCCAGACCCTGCATCCACCCGGTCACTATCTGAAGAACCCAAATAGATGCAAGTGAAGGCCTCACCTGCTTCATCCACCAGTCTTACCTGGTGCAACCCTTCGATTAGATCAGCTGACCAAGCTTCCACTTGTTCAGCGCCACCATCTTCCGGGCGAGCGTAGGGTGAGATTTTAATAATCCGTCGATATCCCGCCCAGGCAGACTTCGGCACTTCTTCGGCAAACGCAACGACTGCACAAGGCCCGGCCAACATTTCGCCTGACGCAGGTACATCCAGCACACGACCGTTCCAATCTGGAACAAGTACCGCGAGCTTCTGTTTCAGCGTTTTTTTAATGAGCGTACTCATTTTACTGGTGCTCATGTCAGTGTTAATCTCATTTCTCATAGACACATTCATTTCGCCCCCTTTGTCTGCAAGTTTGAGACCTGCCCACACCGTGCAGCGGCAATGCAGCAGCAGTAGACTCCCCCTTTTAACTCAGAGTCGTATTCCGACCGAACCAGTAACGGGACTACATTCACCGCATCAAAAAGACCGGCCACCTGGCCGGTCTGTACATTAGCGTATGTGCTTTCGGTGCGTCCCTTGTTATTGATCCGATAATACAATCTTACACCCTCTCATACCTAGCGCGGATGGTGATTGGTATGACTTAGGTGCTATTAAGGGAGTATCTCGGGTGGAAAAAAGACGACTCTAGATTGTGATTTTTTTCTCATTCATCTAGACAAATAAACTGTAAAAATATACTATTGAATAAAGTGATAGCGTTATATCATGATTGGAGGCGAAGTAATGAAAAAATCGGATTTAATTTATATATGGGTGTTGATCTCTAGCTACTGTGCAGGAATAGTTGCCTACACTTTAAGCATGTTTCTTGTGTATAATGAAGAAGTTAGTGATTGGGGACAACTAATTACTTGGACTGCACCGACTTTTTTCACAGTAAACTTGTTATTATTTATTTTGTCCGTTTTCTTTTTGAAATTGATTAATAAATACTTTTTTTGGACACAAACCATTTTATTTGCAATTGTAGCAATTATTCCGGTTTATATTATTCCATTCCTTTCTGGTTTTTTTAATTTCGCTAGTATTAGTTTCCCTTTTACTCAAGAAGGATTTTTATTTTATACATTCTTTTTAATTGCAGCTCTTGTTTCATCATATGGAATATGGGTGGCGCAAAAGCGCTTAAATCCTAAATCATTTCTATTAGTATCTTTTGTTATATTTATTTTATTAATAATTACCATCATTTTAAATTAAACGATAGAAAGCGAGCTACCATTGACCTGGCAGCTCGCTTTCTTTTATTTATACTGTTTTGTTAACCTCTCTTTCCATTGAACCAAATAAGGATAGCGGTGTATCTCCTGTTACACGAGGATCATGCGTATAAATTCTGATAGGAGTTCCCTTGTCAACTCGTTTATAAATTTCATGAGCCGGGTACCCATCATGTCTTCCTTTCACTGTAACCTTACCCTGATTAGTAACGGTTACCGAGTATTCCCAATCAATTGGAGGAGCATCACCATTTAATGGGTTAGCCGCACTAGCTCGGAGTGAGAACGAAGCAGATGAGCTTGTAATCACTTTGTTAGAAATGGTTAAACCAGTATCGGGAGCATGGCCGTGTGCCTGACGCAATACTTTCCCACTGGAGATCTCGACCGTTCTTTCTGTTGTTGAGCCCGTAGATTTAAAATATTTAATTTCCTTAGAGCTGAAATCGACTACCATATGCTGTACCATCTTCGAAAGCTCAGGTTGATTCTCTGTATTATACGTAAAATCTCTATTATTACCATTATATTGAATTATCACTTGAGATGTACGCATATATTCAATCCAAGCCTGAGGAATAAATGCTGCGAAACGGACTTCAACGATATTTGCCATTATAAAAAACCTCCATTTTTCGTTTTTTTAAAGTATGAAATATTAGTACCTTTATTTTCTACCCTCCTCTATTTGAAATCGTAAGCAAATGCTATCGAACCAGTAACTGGACTACTTCACCGCATCAAAAAGACCGGCCACCTGGCCGGTCTTTACATTAGCGTATGTGCTTTCGGTGCGTCCCTTGTTATTGATCCGATAATACAATCTTACACCCTTTCATTCCTAGCGCGGATGGTGTTCCGTACGACTTCGGTGCGATTAAGGGAGCCGTTCGGGTGGAAAAAAGACGATTCTGGAATCATCATTTTAAAGAATATCTAAGTAAGTTTTAAGATCAATTAATTGATGAATTTATCCAAATATATTAAAATTTCATTATCAAATTCATTGTCGCTTACGTAAAAGAAGGAGAAATACCTATGAGTAAAACATTCAAGATCACTTCACTGGCTGTCTTAGCATTTATACTCGGGATATCCTGCTGGGCCTACTTCGGACTGTTTGGTAATCCGCTCAAGAAAAATGATGCTGAACAACAGATAACCACTTACCTTATTGAACAGAAAGGTTATTCACCAGAACAGCTTATTGAAGTACAAGGTACCTACTCTTCAAAAAGCTCTGAAGCACCTTACGGTGCCTCAGTAACATTCGCGGATGAACTCGAAGCGAAGTACCAATATATCATTTTTAACAACGGAGAGATTAAGCAGTACAGTCATACCAGTGATTACCCTAAACATGAGGAACCCATGGTGAGATAACAGTTTAGTTCAGCGTAACCTGCGGGTTCAACGTAATCTCAAATGCACGGCCCCAGATGAAATCAGGATTCGTATATTCCAGCAGCGCATTGCTATACGTCGCATAGGACAATTCGTCATTACAGATCTGCTTAATCGCCACATTGCCTGTCTGGAAGGCTGTTTTATTCGCAAGTGCGGTGGTATAAGTCTGCATCAAATCACGGAGCAATGTTTGCAAATGGGCATAGTCTTCCTCTGAGTTGAACAGCAACATATTCTGATCCGAAAGGGTAGCTACGTTGGTATACAGCGCATGGGCTCGGGAATATGTGCGGATGTCCGCAATCGCTACCGCTTTGTAGTAGTAATCCTTCAGGAAACGCTTAAACAGCAGTGAGCCATGCGCATTCATAGCATCTCGCAACTTATGCTCATGCTTCTCTGTTGTGATCAACGCGTACCTCGACTGCCCCATACCTACAGCAATACCGATCTTGTTACCCGGTGTATTCCAGGCACTGTATCCCAGAACGCGTCCGGTATATGGACTGTTTAGCAACGCTTCAGCAACATCAACATTGGCTGGTCCTTTACCTACAAAATCAATCAATACCGAAGGCAGACCTTGCTCACTATTCAGCGTCAATTGCTCCAACGCAGCCTGCACCTGATCCAGAGCCGTAATGGCAATAATCTCAATGTCGATGCCCGTGTTCTCCCCGGAATTACCTGGGTGACCCTTCGTCATACGATCCAGTTCGGAGGTCATGTCAAACGGGACAACTTGATCGGCTGCTACAGCCACTAGCTGTTCATTTTCCAAGCCAGCACCCACATCCGTCACCACATCCGGTTCAGGATATGCCGAATCCGCTACAAGCACACCACCTACAATATCCACATGACGAACCACATTCTCGTGTACATCCATGTATTCATACGTGTTAATGATGGTATTGCCGTGAGGACCAAAATATTTCACTGCGTAACGTGTCCTCGCCCCGCCTCGGAACAACTGGTTAGCCATGCGAGCAACCAAAGCGTGCCCCAGACCATCCGCATCCGGCAATACGATAGCTCGATCCGGATTTTGCCCATTGGTTCCACCCAGCCATTCATTGATCCGCGCTTCTACATATTTGATTTCATTGATCTGAACACCCTGCGTGTTGGCATCGTCGACTCCAACTGCAAGGAAATCGATATAACCTGTGCGAGCCAGCTGATCCAGAATGTACAGATTTGTTTTGAATTTATGCTGTCTTGTATTGTAATACTGTTCTTTATCAAAATAGGTCGTTGTCCCATATTCCACTCCATCCGGGGACAGGTTATAACCTTCAATAATATCCTCAAACTCAGTGTATGTCTGACGTGGCTGCTGCATCAACGCACGGGACTCATTATACGCATCGAGCGCTAAGCCATCTGCAAACGAGGTCGTAGCCAAACGCATGATCGTGTCCATTACGAATACAGGTTTGCGTGGGTATTTCTGCTTGATCACGCGAATCACATCCAGCAAACGAGTAGTTTCCTCATCGTATTCTGGATAGGCACCCCCTCCATCTCCGCGGAGCTGACGACTGCCAATCAGACCGCCATAAGCGAGCATATCGGATGAGATAATGAATCCGTCGACCTTGGCAGCATGTTTCAGAATAAAGTCGTGAATCTTGGACGGTTTGCCATAAACCGGCGTGGAGGTGCCGAGCAGCGTTGTGCCATCTACGGTTTTCTCCGAGTCCAGACGATTCTTAATATCACTCAGGTTTGGTGTAACGATATGGATACCGGCTGCTTTCCCTTGCACAATCACATCATCCAGATTCGCTGGACGATCATCCAGTGGAACATACAATACTGTTTTCATATCACGTAGCCTCCTGTTATCTGTTTAGTCTTTAATACCCGATCAGGGCAAGGATGCAATCACCGAATTAAAAAACGGCCCCTTGGCCGGCTGTACGTCAGCGTATGAGCTGTCGGTGTGTCTTCCTTGCTGCTGATCCGATAATACCATCTTACCGCCTTTTCCCACTCGCACTGATGGTAATTGGGATGAATTACGCCTGAATATAGTCGTCTCTATGGCGGTTAATTGTAAATTTTAATCTGAATAAAAATAAAGGATATCCTCCAATTCAAGCAAGCTATACGATGATGGATTCTAGAATGATGGGTGGCCGTGTCCAAAAAGCTTGAAGTCCCAGTCCGCTAATTCTGGCGAATGGATAGATGATTTTCTAAGGAACGTGGGACGTCTTATTTGGTATTCAGGTTCTCTTTTTAAATTATAAGGAACATCAGACACCCTATTTTCTAAAAAACCTGACATTAACGCTGAAAATGGCTGTTTATTCTAATATAACTTGTCTCAGGTTCCTTAGATTTCTACAGACGCTTCAAATCCTTGAATAAGACGCCTCCGATTCGTTAGCTCTCACGCCTCTAGGCTTTGCTCCAACCGCAAACCGGAGGGGAGACCTCGAATCCATCTGGAGCAGGGCTCTGCATGAGAAGGGAGACAATCCGCCTTTTACGATATCACGAGCGTTTCTCGCACATGAAGGACATGGGCTCGTAAATGAAGGGTGCGCTCTCGAACATGTAGCGAATGGTCTCGCAGATTCTGGATACAGTGCGCTTGCAGACTCCGGACACATTCGGATCCGCTTCGGCTTTTAGTAGCTTGGAATATTAACGCTAGAACACCAAAAAGCACCTGCCAGCTTTGGCAAGTGCTCTTCATTTTGATTCTATATCGTTGGTTCCATATCCTTCGTTCTATATCGTTTGTTCCATATTGTTGGCTCTATCTCACCCGATGATATAACGAAAATTTTCCCATGTTCCCGGTACGTGCTCCCCGTTCTTCGCATGGTGATAGAAGCTGAACGGGAATTTAAATACATGACCTCCGTTCCAGTCACGGGAACGTCTGTCGGTGAGCCAATATTCCAGTTCATGAGGGAGCGCCACTGATCGTTCCGCCCGTTCTAGTGGCAGCAGGTCTACGGGTGATTGCAATGTCGGCATCTCCTGTTCAATATCCACATCTCGGCTTAAGCGTAGTGCCTTCACCATGATAAGGAAGGGCGGAATGCCTTTGTGGAATAATGCCGGATAACCCAATTCATATAATATGTTAAGCGCATGTCCATAGGTGAGCATATGACCGATCAGATCATGATGCGCTTCCGCGTGATAGATAGTCTGGAACGCACCAAGCTCATCCAGAATCAGGCGTGACAACTGCGTTGGATCTTCGATCTCAGGGAAACCATCGCTGTTTTCCGGCTTCAGACTGCGAATTTCTTTCATCGTTGTGTTCATCCAGGATCTTCCCGGGATGGTTCGATCGAATGAATCGATCAGTTCAACCAGCCGACCAATATCCTCCGCAGTACCCCATCCATCCAGTTCGCGAATAGCTTTCAGACTGATTGCCCCGTAGATGGCCTGGTGTCCAACCCAGTGCAGTTCTCCAATCGTTCGATCCAATGCGTCCGTAATACACGCCTCGGCATCTTCCCTGGGCATCATCTCACCAATCGGAGAGGTCTGACCAGGGCTGATTCCATGCTGGCGAAGCATGGCTTTTGCTTCGGCGGTAACACTGCCGGCGGCAAGGGCAGTGAGACGATTTTCCCGCAACCAAAAATATGCCGCAATCGCACCCGCCCCATAATGGGCGTGCCACAGATCTCCTGTACGTTCCCGACTGGAAACGATAATCGCTAGTCCATCTTCCAACAAACGTCGATCCAAGCTTGCCACCACCCTTCATCATCTGTAAGCCTGACAGAACAACCTTCCAATCACTGTTATCCCCAGATTTTTTTTCGATCCCCTTTCCTAAGGGAAAATCCGGTGATAAATGTGAGATTATGCTTACGAAGTAGCTTTCTTTCAGAAAGCTTTCAGCTTCGCTTTTTCAGGTTTTTTCTGTCCTCTCCGTTATCGTGTAAATTTAGTTCAACTTATATATCCTAATTATTAAATAAAGCGTTTACTTCTATAACATGATGGAAATGCTCCACATATGCCTGTTTTGCCCCGGAATACAATCTTTAGCCAATTCGAAGCTTGCCCACGCCACGGATGGATACTTCCAGCGGATAGATCTGTGCTTTTTGCTTGGAGAAAAACCACGTCCGATCCTTCCTCACCACAATAAACAGACCGTGCACATCTCCTACAGGAGCAAAGGTATCACTAACCTCACCCCAGCGCGTGAGTCCAATCTGATGAAGCTCATTCACCGTAGACAGAACATCCTCCGTCACCAGTCCAACTTCACACACCTGTAATATATCTTGAGTCGAGAAGTCATGGTCACTCTCGTTCTGAATACGATGATGAGCAATCAGCTCAATAATATTGCCTGCTGGATCTTCGAAATAGAGAGAATGAGAGTTCCAATTAGTAGAGTACGTCTCATCCCGATCTCCTTCTCTGCTTAAAACAACACGTGATGCAGCCCACTGCTTCGCTTCCTTGAACCGATTCGTCGGAATCGACCAGGCCACATGATAAAAGGGCTCACGATCTGTTTCACACGTTTTGAAAATCATCTTTGTCCTTCCAACCTGCAGGTTGAAGGCCTGATCCGTCGCATTGGACACCTCCATTCCCAACGTATCACGATAAAAATGCTTGAGGTCCTCCATCCGTGTTGTATATAACTGTAATTCTTCAATCATCATACGGTCTTCTCCTGCATCTCCTCCCACTGACTCCACGGCACCATGCCGAGTTCAGGCTTCGCTTCATCCGGGAGCATGGCGATGAATTCAAGCAAATGACCATCTGGATCCTTAAAATATACAGATACCGCAGGCATCCAGCCGAAGACGTACAGTTCACCGATATCATCATTCAGGAAGTTCTGTGTCTTGATCCCTTTGTTCTCCAAGTGAGCCACCGCGTGTTTCATATCCTCCAGAGATACATGAAAAGCAAAGTGCTGACGTTTCACCTCGGAAGATTCCTTTTGCCACAATCCCAGCATGGCTTTGCCTTTTCCACCAATCCAGTAGAAGGAGTTCCCACGTTCTTTCTGCCCGTAGGCATGAGGTAAACCAAGGACCGTTTCATAGAAATGATGGGATCTCTCCAGATCCGTCACGTTTAGATGTGTTTCAAATATGCCAGTAATCATAATGCTCAACCTCTTTTCCTTTTCCGATTTTTCATCTTCCTTGGTTCTCAACTCATGGTTGAATTCCGCGCATTCGTTAACGTCTGTGCCAGATTTAAAAACGATCCAATAACCCGCTGCACCCGGTCCTCTATATCCTGACTGCCTTCGTACTCTTCATATCCGTCAAATGTCGCTTCGAATCGTCTGCGCTGCGCACCACCAATGGATATCCACTCCTGGGCATTGATGCCATGCAGATTGCGAACAATCGCTTGCAGTTGTAAAAGCGAACTTACCCCCACCGCTCCGCCAGAGGAGCTGATGGACAGGACGAGCTTGCCGCTGAAATGAGCCTGACTCAGGTGATCCAGTGCATTTTTGAGCACACCGCTAATACTGCCGTGATACTCTGGTGTAGACAGGATGATCGCATCAGCCGCGAGCATACGTGTATTCAGGTCTGCCAGATGTTCATGATCCGCTTGTTTTTCATCTGGTGCGTAGAATGGGAGTGGTGTCTGATACAGATCAAACAGGCTGGCCTGATGTCCCTGACCGCGAATAATCTCCACAGCATACTCTCCCAGACGTGTACTGGTTGCATTGTTCCGATTGCTTCCTGCCAAAATAACAATATTCATTCATGTCACTCTCCTTGGTTTTTTAATAATTCAAACTCTCATGTTTCAACCGATCTGTTATTTCTACTCTTATCTTACCTTTCTTTTGCATCCAAATCGTCAGCAGATAGACTTAACTTGAAATGCCAAAAAACTCAACCTTTAGGTTGAGTTTATACGACTTAAGTATGAACATATGTCGGAATTGGTCACACGACCCAGCCATTTCTTACGGCATGAAGAGCCGCTTGCGTCCGATCTGCCAGCCCCAGTTTGTCGAGCAGATGACTGACATGGGTTTTGACCGTTTTTTCGGTGATGACCAATTGAACTGCAATTTCCTTGTTGCTCAATCCTTGAGCAATCAGCCCCAAGACTTCTTGTTCACGGCGAGTGAGCATATCCAGTCCGCCAAGAGACGCTTCAGTTGATTTCCCCTTCTGCTTTGGCTCCTGATGTTGATTGTCTGCTGACCGATCTGTCAGTATATGCTGTGGTTGCTGTTCATTTATGGACCAATCGGATGAAGCCATCACATGCATCAATTGACCTGCTGCGGCAGGATGCAATTCCACCTGACCTGCATGCACATTGCGAATGGCTACAGCCAGATCCTCCGGTTCAATATCCTTGAGTAGATATCCTTTAACTCCTGCGCGAACAGCAGGAACGACATGATCCTGATCCGAAAACGAGGTGAGCACAATGATTCGCGTTGCTGGCAATAACGTGCGCAGCCTTCTGGCTGTTTCGATTCCGTCCATGACCGGCATATGCAGATCCATTAATACCACGTCAGGTTTTAACGCTTCCGCCTGAGCCAGTGCTTCCTGTCCGTTCGATGCTTCGCCCACAACCTTCATGTCTTGCTGTGTCGTCAAAAAAACGTGCAACCCCCGTCTCACCATCGCAT
This sequence comes from Paenibacillus sp. FSL H8-0283, assembly GCF_045040675.1. Lineage (NCBI taxonomy): Bacteria > Bacillati > Bacillota > Bacilli > Caryophanales > Paenibacillaceae > Paenibacillus > Paenibacillus sp. FSL H8-0283. The sequence goes on along the minus strand of NZ_CP150295.1, from coordinate 1,481,490 downwards.
GATCATCTGCGAGCAAAATCGTAATCGGCATCTCTTCTTCCCCCTGACTTTATACAGATTCGAACGGAAGTGGAATGACTGCCGTTACTGTCGTTCCCTTACGGGAAGAACTCACTATTTCTAAGTTGCCTCCGAGCGATTGAGCCCGTTCCTTCATAATGGACAGGCCAAGGGAGCTTCCAGACGACGCTTTTGGCCTGTTCGCACCACCTTTTCCCTGATCTGTGACAGTGAGCACCACTTCATGATTACTTAACTTGAGGGTGACCTCAGCAGAAGGAACATCCGCGTGTTTCCGTACATTATTCAGCGCTTCCTGTCCGATTCGCCACAATGCTTCTTCTATATTACGTGGTAAAGACCGCATTCCCGTCCGATTCGTCACCACTTGAAGACCCTGGCTGGTGCCGTATTCCTGTAGTGCATGGAGCAGCCCTGCTTCCAGTCCCGCGGGACGGAGCTGCATAATCAATGCGCGCATTTCCTTGAGAGCCTCCTGAGACAAAGCCCGAATATCCTTCAACGCTTCCGTTGCCGGGAGCAACTGCTCGGAGCCGGATAACATACTTTCCGCACCTTTAGCCGTTAACGATAGTGAAAATAAAATCTGATTAACCGAATCATGCAGATCGCGAGCCAACCGGTTTCTCTCTTCCATTCGTGCAAGTTCGCGACGATTCTCCGCCAGCTTCAGACTCTCCCATGAGGCCGCAATATGTTCGGCCAATGCCTCCAGCACTTCACGGTCCGCCTGTGCAGGACCTGATGTTCCTATTCCGATCACCAGAATTCCCGTTTCTCCCGGCGTATGGTACGGAAGTGGAGCAGCAATTCCCGAGGCAATGGAATTCGTAGTCTGGTCAGGCTTGCACAGGGTAAATATTTCAGCGATCTCTGTCCCAGACAGAGATGTTACACGATGACTATTGATTACATGGTTAATGTGGCTCGTCACTTCGGAAGATAACGGAGTACCTGATAACGTTCGAACCGTATCATTTGCATAGGCTGCCTGCAAAACGAACATTCCGCTTTTCTGCTGAATGATTGTAGCAAAAGGCCAATCATAATGCTGCCCAAGCAGCTGTACAACTTTTAAACAAAAAGCATCAGAATTGGTGCATTCGTTCACTGCAAGACCCAAGGCCGTGCTGAACTCCCCCAGCTTGGCATACAGATCAGCTCGTCGCTGCTCCGTGCGATACAATCTCATCCGCTCTACCGCACTACCAATCTGGTATGCCACGCCCTGTAACAGCGCCAGTTCACTGTCGCTGAAATGTTCCTTGGCTGGCGCAGCCACGTTGAGCAGGCCGAGCATCTTCTCACCTGACCTTAACGGGACGGTTGCATGGTGGGTAATATCATGGGTATCTCCCCATTGGAATTCCACCGCATCCTCCAGCCGTTTACAGTTAATGATGTTGACCGCATGATTGAGTTGACCGTCCTTAAAGCGGTTCACACACCAGCAGGTACCCGTTCGCATGGGCTCTTTATCTTCACGCAGTAATGCCGGGGGCAGATTGTAATCCGAAACACAGGTATAGTCTCCACGTTCATCAATCAGAAACATCCAGCCTGCCGTTAATCCGGTCAACTCCAGTAATTTGCCGACCACGGTATCCAGCATTAAGTTCAGATCATTGGACGTATTGAGCGTTTCCGCGATTGTCTTCAACGTGATCATTTCCTGCATTCCGACTTCTTCCGACATGGCAGACTTCTCTCCTTTGGCTGTACCAACTGTGGTTTGTTCAACTATTGTAACCAATCCACCTTGGATATTAAAGGATCAACTTCTTCAATCGCTCACTCAGCCAAGCTTCTGTCGCTCTTTGCGGGACACAGACAAAGGCTCCATATTAATCAGACCTCGATCTGACAGAGCCAGTGCCATTTTATAGAAAGCACGTGTACGAATCTTCGTATACGTATCCTTGCTGACAGGCGGATCAAACACATGGTTATACACTTTATAGTCAAACACATCATCGTCTTTCAGATATCGTTCACAGACGAGTACACGTTCCTTTTCACTCAGCCGGGATACAACAAAATCAATCGTATCGCAATATGCCTGACGCGCGCGCTGCAAGTCCACATTGTAGATTGCCGTTCTCGCCGTGGAATCCCCCGTCACATTGGTTGCACCGTGGAAACGCTCGGCGTAACTTGCCGTCACCATAACCTCTCGTTCTTCAAATGCAATGGTTTTATAGATTCGGTATTTTTCCAGCGCAGCTTCAACAGCTGTTTGCGTTTTGCGTCGGTCCAATTCGGGTAGCATCAATTCCATATTTATCTTCCTCCTTTAGTATTCTTTATAAAATAAATTTCTAATAGTTTCGCATGATCACTCCGATGACAGACAACCTAGTTAAACATGCAACCACTTCATCTTTAGCAATTTCATTTCTCAACTCATATCACTCATTCAATTTTTCACATGAAATTGTTTTGCAATCGTGAACGATGGCAAAACGCTCTTATCCATAGAGTTGTCCAGTTCCCTAAAAAAGTAACGACATTTTTTCAATTTTCCCCTGTTGCCTTTTGGAATCACTCCAAACTGCTATAATCCGGGGAATTCAACTTTTCAGAAGGTGATTACAAAACACACGTTCTGCCTCAACTTTACATTTTGTTCGTATAGTGTTCGTATTTCTATTTGAGGATACCACTTTCTGGAGATCGGAGTAAACCTCCATTTTGGTTCGTTTTGACGATAAAATAAAACCTTCGCTCTCATTTCCTATGCCTTTTGGCATAATTGTTTCATATCTCTTTACCTAATGGTATATATACGTTATAGTACTGTTTAATTAATGAACTTCCGTACAAGTCATTTGATTTTTATAAAGAAGCCACTGAGATTTTTAGGGAAGGGACTTAGGTGTGTATCACGCGCATACGCAGTGAAGGAGACGGAATCGATTCTGAAGAAGCGAAGCGTTCGCCTTTATCCCCGGATTTCTCCCTTTAGAGAGGGAAATAGGAAATCTGGGGATAACAGCGATCAAAAGAACGATCCGAATCCGAAACGGGCATTGAACGCACACCTACCTCCCCCATCCAACTGCCTTCTTTATAACTCAAGCACTTGTACGAATCGAAGGAGTTGGCATAATTGTGGAGCACGCTTTTGGTCCTTATATGAAACAACTGCGCGAGCAACAGGGATACAGCATCAATCAGCTCGCCGAAGCAGCTGGAATAAGCAACTCACAAATTTCACGTATTGAGAATGGGGTCCGGGGTGTGCCAAAACCAGCGACCATCCGCAAGATTTCAGATGCACTCTCGGTGCCCTATACAGAGATGATGAAGCAGGCTGGTTATATTGAACCAGGGAGTGCCGCTGAACTTCAGGACGTACCGGAATGGGCTACATACAAAGACCGTCGTGATTTCAAAAAGATGCTGGAGGACGATGATGATCTGATGTTTGACGGTATTCCACTCGATGAAGAGGACAAGAAACGAATCAAGGATGTGCTGACAGGTCTGTTCTGGGAAGCGAAACAGATGAACAAACGCAAAAAGACAGACGAATCGGACAATCGCCCATGAGGCATGACCCACTGAATTTAATGAGGCAGCAGGTGAGATCATATGGATGACATCGTAACAAAGCTGATTCGAAAACACCGGACCAACTGCCCGTTCAGCATTGCCCGCGCGGTTGGAATACAGATTCGTTTCACCAATTTGGGGAAGTCCACCAAGGGACTGTACTTTCGCAAGCTCCGGCGCAGGTTTATCGTCATACACAATGATTTGCCGCCGGAGTGGCAACGGTTCGTGTGCGCCCATGAGCTTGGACACGACCGACTTCATAAAGGTATTAATCGATTCTTTCTGGAGGAACATTCCTATTTTGCTCCAGGCAAGCTGGAAAGACAGGCTAACCGTTTTGCCATTCAATTGCTGACCTCCGGAGTGATGCCTGAACCGGATGAATCTTTGGAGAAATTTTGTTTGCGTACCGGACTGCCACGTGAAGCGCAGCATTTTTTTTACACTCTTTAAGAACATATGTTCTTTCTGAAGATTATATTTTCCAACAGCAGATTTACATGTCACTTTCAGGTTACTTATTTTTACGTAATTCGCGAGATTTCCTAATAATAGTCTGTTAAAATACTATTTGAGCTGTGTAAATGCTCAAGTAGATTATTATTTTGGGAGGTTTCGGAATCATATGAAAATCTGGAAGAATTACGTTTCACTTCTGCTAACGGTCTGTTTGCTGTTTGGCAGTGTAGGTATTGCCGCAGCTGCAACGGATACCACTCCGGGCACAGGTAAACACATTACCATTCTACATACGAATGATACGCATGCCCGTGCAGTTGAATCTTCACCTGCTATGGGTTTTGCCAAAGTAGCTGGAATCGCTGACAAATATCGTAGCGAAAACCCGAACACACTCTTGCTCGATGCTGGAGATGCTGTGCATGGTACAACATTTGCCACTCTTGTGAATGGTGAGAGCATCGTGAAAGTCATGAATGAAATGGGGTACCAAGCCATCGTACCGGGTAACCACGAATTCAACTATGGTTCAGATCGTCTGATCGAACTGGCAGACATGATGAACTTTCCCATGCTGAGTGCCAATGTGAAGAAAAAAGACGGAACACGTCTCTTCGATCCTTATCTCATTAAAGAAGTAGATGGCGTGAAGATCGGTATCATCGCTTTGACTACACCGGAAACGTTATACAAAACGAATCCAAAAAACGTAGAAGGTCTTGATATTACAGATCCATATGCGGAAGCTAAAGTTCTGGTAAACGAAATCCGCAGCAAAGTAGATGTTGTTGTTGTACTGGGACACCTTGGACAAGACGCGTCCAGCACCGATACTAGCTTTAAAGTTGTTAAAGAAGTCCCTGGCATCGACGTATTCATCGATGGTCACAGTCACACTGTACTGCAAGATGGCCTTGTATCCGATAACGGAACATTGATAGCAAGTGCAGGAGAATACACCAACTATGTAGGTGTCATCGATCTATGGGTAGACGGTGGTAAAGTAACAAAGAAACAAGCAACATTAATTGATGAAACGGAAGCAAAAGACATCAAACCAAATGAGAAAGTCGCGACTCTCGTGAACTCCATTCAAAAAGAACAAGAACCTATTTTGAAAGAAGAAGTAGCCAATACAGCTATTCTGCTGGATGGTAAACGTGAACAGGTACGTGCAGGTGAAACTAACCTGGGTGACCTGCTTGCAGATGCCATTCGTGATGTCAGCAAAGCCGATATTGCACTGACTAACGGTGGTGGTATCCGTGCTTCCATCGAAAAAGGGATCGTAACCAAAGGTGATATCATCACAGTGCTTCCTTTTGGTAATCAAGTAGTAACCCTTGAAGTGAAAGGGTCCGATATTCTGGCAGCCCTTGAAGTCGGTGTAGCTTCCTACCCTGAACCAAGCGGTGGATTCCCGCAAGTATCTGGTATCAAGTTCAAAATCGATACTTCCGCTGCAGAAGGTAGCCGTGTACATTCCGTAACCGTGGGCGATAAAGCCCTTGATCCGGAAGCAACGTATACACTGGCAACGAATGATTTCACAGCTGTTGGTGGTGACGAATATAACATGTTTGCCAAATATCCAACTACGGGTATGTATGGCGCGCTGGACGAAGCATTGATCAATTACATGCAGAAGCTTGGCGCTGTAGACATCAAAACAGATGGTCGGATCAGTGAAGCGGTAAAACCTGCAGTAGAGCCGGAAACTCCGGCAACAGAAACACCAGCTCCAACCAAGCCAAAACCAGAAACACCAAAACCGGAAAAACCGTCTAAACCAACGCCGAGCAAACCAGCTCCAGCCAAACTGCATGTTGTGAAATCCGGAGATTCCCTGTACTCTATCTCCAAACAATACGGCACAACTTGGCAGGCATTGCAAAAGCTGAACAATATCAAAAATCCACACTGGATTTATCCAGGTCAACAATTGAAATTGCCTGCAGCTTCTTAAGCTCAGCAAAGCAAAGTGCATATAGGCATGACCGCTTATAGTGCATCAGCATACCGATCTATCTTGTCATAACTAAAAGGGTGTCCCCAAAGCCAGATTACTGGTTAAGGGGACACCCTTTTGTATCTCCGTTCTTAAACATCAATCCATATCAGATACTTGAACATTTCCTGTGGACATATCCTGCTGATCCTGACAATCATCTGAGGCAAAAATAAATCCCAGCCTGGCCTTTACGGACCAACTTCATCATGTGCCTTCCACACCGAACTATATAAAAACTCTCCGGAATGACCGTGTTCATGCGGTTATTGTACTTTTATTTCGACATCTCTATCTTCTCAACATTGCATACTTGCACATAAATCCGCCTGGGTATGATCATCTTCAAATCCTTAATCATAAAATCATTTGTATACTAAATACAACTATCCAAATATAGTTATTTCGTATGATATCACTCATAAAATCCTACCAAATTTTATGCCTATAGCCCTCTTTTTCATGCTCACATTGAAATTTTAGCAATCAAAATCAGCTACCGCATCATATTCGGTACTATTATATGAACTCATATAATTAGCGATTCCCCTGAATTTAGGAAGTGAGCTGTTCCTTCACATAAAGCACAGCTTCCTGTGCAGTCAACCCGATTCGTTTCGATTCACCTGTTGCTGCAAGTGCGTGTGACCCCAGTTCGACCTGTCCTTCGGCTGCTCCTCGGCCAATAACGATCTGCACAGGCAATCCAATCAGCTCCGCATCCTTGAATTTCACACCTGGACGTTCATCCCGGTCATCAACCAATACCGTGTAACCGCCATCGATCAATTGTTGTTCCAGTTCGAGGGTGAGCTGACGCTGCTGCTCATCCTTCCAACTTACTGTAATCAGATGCACATCATAAGGCGCAACAGCGGCAGGCCATCTTATGCCTTCATCTCCTGCATACTGTTCAGCTATCGCAGCCATCAGGCGGGATACGCCAATGCCGTAACATCCCATGACTGGCGCACACTGGCGACCATTACGATCCAGGAATGAAGCACCCATGGCATCACTATATTTCGTTCCCAATTTGAATATGTGTCCAACCTCAATACCTTTGGTAAACACAAGTGGCGATCCACATGTTGGACAAGCATCCCCTTCCGCAGCAAAGCGGATTCGTTCTACTCGCTCCAATGCAAAATCAACCCCTGGGCGTACACCGGAAACATGCACATCCACTTCATTGGCTCCTGTAATTGCACTCTTCATCACTGCCACGTCAGCGTCCACCACCATCGGCAGATTTAGTCCAATCGGACCCAGGAATCCTACCTTCAGATTTGGATGTGCCGCAATGGCTGCATCGTCTGCAAGGATCAGTTCCTCTGCCCCCAACACCTGCTTCAATGCGATGTCATTCAATTCATGATCTCCACGCACAAGCGCAGCGACGAGCTGACCATCCGCCACATAAACCAGCGTTTTGATCATATTTTCAGCCCCTTCGCCCACAAAAGTGGTTAACTCTGCGATCGTACGAACGCCAGGTGTCGAGATACGTACTACGGTTTCCACTCCTGAATGTTGATCCGTTTGAAGCGCGGAGTCTGCATTCGCAGAATCAGCTGGAACTTCCAAGCTTCCTTCTTTTTTCTCCATATCTCCAGAAGTCTGATAATCCGCTTTCTCCAGATTTGCAGCATATCCACAATGTTTGCAGGTTACAATTGTGTCCTCACCCACATCAGCAAGAGCCATGAACTCATGTGTTTCTCCTTGACCGCCAATCGTTCCTGCGTCCGCCTCAACACGGATATAGTCCAGACCACAACGCTCCAGAATGCGACTATACGCCGTGTTCATAGCCTGATAAGTCCGATCAAGCTCTTCCCAGTCCGAAGCAAAAGAGTACGCATCCTTCATGATGAACTCACGACCACGCAGCAATCCAAATCGAGGACGGCGCTCATCCCGGAACTTGGTTCCGATCTGGTACAGGGTGAATGGCAACTTACGATACGAGCTCACCTCGTCCCGCGCTAAAGCGGTTACGACTTCCTCATGTGTTGGTCCAAGAGCAAATTCCCGTGCATGACGATCCTTCAGACGCATCAATTCGGGACCATACTGTGTGTATCTTCCGGATTCTTCCCACAACTCCGCAGGCTGCATAATCGGCAGTAACACTTCCTGACATCCAGCACGATCCATCTCTTCACGAACGATCTGTTCAACATTTAACAATATACGCCGTCCAAGGGGCAGGTAACTGTATATCCCTGCTGCCAGTTGGCGAATCATGCCGGAACGCAGTAACCAGCGATGTCCCGCTGCATCTGCCTCCGCTGGCGCTTCACGTAATGTTGGGACAAGCATTTCACTTTGACGCATCATAACACACTCCTAATCTTCTTTTTTTTGTTATCAAATACGGCGCATAAACAGCAAAAAGACACATCCGTCAAGGGACGAATGTGTCGTGGTACCACCCTTATTTAACTGCAAATTAATCCGTTCGCAACCTATGCGATCTGTAACGTGCAGTCCTACGGGGCATAACGGGCCCTGCCGGCGGAGGTTGCAACCCTGTATGGGCATTCTCTTCCGCAGCTCGCGAGGTAGGAATTTATGAAGCAGCTACAGGAACCTTGCACCACACTGTTCCCTCTCTGTTGAAGCTGGCTTGCACAATCATGTCCTCGTTATAACGCTGTTATCATTTTTGACCACATTAGTTCATTTACAAGTAATTGTCAACCAATTAGTCGAATACAACTCCAGAATAATACTCCACTACATCACGAATGAGCATAAACGCATCCCCATTTGTAAGATTGTTCTTGTCAGCAATGCCAGCAAGCGTGTCGGCACTTATAAAGTTTTGTGTTTGCAAATGAGCAAGTGCCTGTTCAAGTGAAGTTTCCGTTTCTGAAGATCCCATTGCCAGACATAACATATACGCAGCCTGATCCAACGTTAAAGGTAGGGTTACGGCATTCTCCATATTTGCTAGAGCTTGGTCAGCACTACCTGTGTAGGCTTCTGGAAACATCGCTTGCATTCTTTTCAATTTACTTAAAAATCGTTCTGGATTCATTCCTTTATCCAGTTCCCAACCATCGTTATTATAATTGCCTGAAGTCATATACATACTCGCTGCAGCCAGCAATCCCTTGTAATCCTTATGCTCCATATAATCAGGCTGTTCGAAACGATGTACTTTCAGATCCATCCCCTGATTCTCCAGCATCTTACGTAATTCAGATGCTCGCTCTTCGGAAGTTGAGAGTTCGCGGAAGGACTCCTTATGGATATATGCCAGCTTAACCGCCGCTCCTGCTGCTTCTCCCTCTGCCATTCCCAGTGGGACAACTCTTGCACTACCGTGTGGGATTGTATCAAAACTTGCTGCACGTCCAACGACGAGCAAACCATCAACCTTTAGCGGTACAAGCGAGCGAAAAGGTACACCATATTGAATCGGACTCAACATAATCGTGCCGGGATTTCCAACACTCGTGCTCTGAATATCAATATCGTATGAGCCGTATCCAATGGCATCCCAATGATCACGATTTTCCATGACATCAGCTAATGTTAATCGGTACTCGCCATAGATATGACGTGATTCTCTCACGTAAAGCTCGTCTGCTGTTCCAGCATATTTTAGCCCTGCAAATTCATCATAATTTTTCTTCAGAAAATCAACAATTAGTGGGGCTTCTTTACGCCCGATTTCCAGACCTTTTTTCACAGATATCGGATCTAACGGATCTACCCCAAAGATTTGCATCGTATTAATCAAGATTGTATCATCATTTTGTCTTCCGATATTCAGACTTCGAATCTTAATATGTTGTGGATTGGAGGATTCATATTTTCTAGCATCACCGTACCCCCAAGCACTCATCTTATCAACCCCGGTTCCCTCTCTTTCCCTAAACTTTTGCCATACCTCATCAGTAACACCGCTTAACTTGAATACAAGCGTAGAGACCATTTTGGATTTACCATCTCCAATATCTTGTCTACCTATGGAGTATGGAACTCCTGCAGCGGCTGCAATATCCGCATCTTGCGTTGCATCAATGATGGAGCGGGTTGAAATCTGAACAGTTGTTCCATCTTCTTTAGTTATGCTCATACCCGTTATTGTCGTGTGATCTCCCGTAGATTGTTCAGTAAGGGGGACTAATTCCTTAACATTCATCAACAGGTCAATATTAGGTTCAGAACGAACCATCCGATAGAAAATGTTAGCCGCTGTATTGGTATCAAATGAACTACCCTCGATCTGGTCGAACCATTCCTGGAAGATACCTTTGTTCAAAAAGTCAGGCTGCCGCAAACTACTCAATAACTGCGGTTGTTCAGGGGAATAATTTAGATCCAGCGTATTAAGACCTCCCTCGGTCAACAATCCTCCCAACATGTTGCGATCTCTTGCTTCCACCAGCAATACACGCATCCCATTACGAGCAGCTGATAAGGCAGCAGTAATACCTTCCGGATCCGTTCCGGCTACAATAACGTTATAGGAATCTTTCAGGTTTAGTGTAGATTGCACGTCCTCCAAAGGCTGCCATACATAATTATTATTAAATTTATAATTCTTGTTCCAAATATAGAATGCACCATATGCAGCGCTCATTAAAACAATAAACACACTGGCTATAATTGCTGTTATTTTCAATTTTCTACTAATCAAAGAAACAAACCTCCATATGTACTTTAAATTCAATAATACTAACTCGTGAAGTAGTTTTCCTATGTTATACCAACAACCGACTAACTTTTTCTCCTTTCCTACATGAGTATGCTATAAATAATAAAAAACTCCCCAACACTTCAAACCGTGTTAGGAAGTTCTGATAATAAGACGTAAAATTCTACTTTTATGTTGCCATAAATACAAACAAAACATAGGAAAGTCCCTAACTTTCCTCATTATAACGACCACTTTTGGCGAAGTAAAGACTTACCAAAACCGGAAATGCATTAGAAAGATCATTAAACACTCAGACTGTCCGTTCATCCTGACTACAATGAATTCTCTGGCGATGGCTGACATGGCAGCACGTTCCCTGTAATATAGAGAAATAGAAATCTATCACAGGTATTAATCGATAAAGGAGCTTGTCCTATGCCATATATCATATATGATCTTGAATTCACGGTAAGCCGCAATACTCGCTATTCTTCTGAAATTATTGATATCGGTGCCGTCAAAGTTACGGAAAGTGCGGATGGATTGGTCGTAACGGATACGTTCCATACGTATGTTCGTCCTTCCAATAAGTCTGTTCTTTCCACTGACACGATTCAGTTTACAGGTATCACACAGAAAGATATTGATGCAGCCCCTCTTTTTCCGGCAGCACTGAATCAATTCATCGCCTGGATGGGAAGTGACCCCTATTACATGTGTTCCTGGGGACCCGATGACCGCAGCAAACTGATCTCTCATTGTCGCACCCATCAACTTGATGTGGCCTGGATCACCAATCATAACGATCTCCAGCAACAATGGTCCCGCACCGTTCGTAAAGAAGGTAAGTTCCGTCAACTCGGACTCGCTCAGGCTCTTGAAATCTGCGGAATTGAATTTGATGGTACCCAGCATCGTGCCTTGGATGATGCCATCAATACAGCCAAGGTGTTTATGCATCAATTTGACCGTTTCACTCTGGAAAACAACTGTGCAGCCGATGATGAGGGCATTACATCCAAGGTTGTTTATTCCAGCTCCACAGAAGATGAAGAGAAAGAATCTCCATTTGGCAATCTGGCAAGCCTTTTCAAAACCAAAGAGTAACCGTCCACAGCACAGTACTTAATCGTGTTTTGGCTTAGGATAGGTGGCATTCTAATCTCAACTTTTATTGTACATTTGTTGCCAATAGTTTAGACGTTCTTTCATCTTGATGCGGCAGATCTCCGGTTCGAGAATTTCCGCATCAGGTCCATATTTAGATATCCATACAAGAAATTCGTCAACATCACTTAATATGGCTTCAAATAACAGGCTACCTTCCGGTTCAATGGTTAGGATGGGTCGTAAAAAAAATTGCTCCTGCATCACACGCTCCACAGCATGGGGTGCAAATCGAATTTTGAACGCAGTCCACTCCGTACTTCCCTCGTATGCCCAAGGAATGCGGAAGTGCGATTGCATCAGATAATCCTCTTTGCGAAACGTGCGTGGCAATATTCGTATCTTTTGCAGCCGGCTCACCTGAAATATTCGAAGTTTCTCCGACAGGTGACAATACCCTAACAGCTCAAATCTGTATTCACGAGGGATAAGACAGTAAGGATCTATACGTACGATCCCTTTTTTACCTTGAGACAGATACTCCCCTTCAATGGTGTTCTGTGAAATGCCAGCCTGAAGCAGGGTAATCATGGATTGATTCTGCGAATCGTTGTTTTCATTTTGCCATGCGGGCAATCCCGCTTTGAACAATCCACTAATTTGCTCCGACCATTCCACTCGTTCTGTTTTGTTTTTCTGACTCGCAGCAACCACTTTCTCATAAGCGCTCTCAAAAGCAGGTTTCAGCAAAGGACGAATATTCTCCATAACTTCAGCAAGATGCATGAAGGCTTGGGCTTCTTCATCAGACCAATTTAGCGGATACATGGCAAATTGGCTGATAAACATGTACCCTTGCCCGTGTCCCATATTGGCGATCGGGATATGCATTGCACTGAGGGCCTCCATGTCGCGGTATATCGTCCTTTCCGTCGTCTCGCATCGCTGGGCGAGCTCACGTGCCAGTATGCCTGGCTTCGCCTGCACCAGCGTTATAATGCGCATTAATCGGATTAGTCGGTCTGTCATTTTGCCGGACCCTCCACGATGTTGTTTCAATAAATTTGATACAACTCCATCCATTATTTAATATGATATTGATACATACATTCGACCTTCTCCTAAACTTCACCTTCAAATATGTAGACTCTCTCTATACCGTTAACATCTGAAATCAACCCTATTCCCCTAATATCTTTTTTTCACGATCATGATATCCTGTTGTAAACGTGATCTCATAGTGATAACGCAACTTTTCAACGATCTCGGCTTCCGCGTAATAGTCCAGATCTTGCTTCCGCGCAGCTTCAATTAACAAGGCATCAGCATGACGACGTAACATATTACTTCCTTCTTGAACCCGGCCTCTTTCGTAGGCGCGCAGGGCTTGTTTGATCAAGGGTACCGTTTCACTTAATTTGATCGTCTTTTCCACCTTGGGATCTTCTGGCTGTCGCAGCATGCCCAGATGACTGGTGTACTGAATATACAACTGTTCTCTTCGTAACAATACACGTTGACTTTGCTTCAACTTCCTTGTGCTCCAGTAGGCTGAACATACGGCAGCTTTTCCTGATACACGGGGTCCCATGACGAATTCAAGCAAAATTTGTTTACTTTCTCCCTTGTACATATCCCCAAGCCTCAATAACCAGCCAATATCCGTTTCTTTGGAACGACATCCATAAATGCCTTTTAGCTGTACTCCATATTCCGGTTTGAGCAAAAGTTCCAAATCTCTTGATACAATTTTGGGTGCTATTTTCCTAAGTCTTTTGGCAGGGGCACCGTTACGCCACTCTACCATCATATATACGGGGTCGGCTCCCCCTGTCGGTATGGCCTCTTTATTCCACGAATAAGATACTTCAAAGACTGAGTTCACTGGTAGTCTCTCCCCCGATTTATGTGTATTATCTTCTAAGTTATCAGGGTGAATGGACACTATATTGTCACGGAACACATGTTCTCATTAAATTTTTCCAATATATTAGTTTTATATCCCTAAATCCGTCTCAATACGACAATAAACGACGAAAAAGCCTGGCATTATGCCAAGCTTATCAATCACTTATCTATGACAAGTCCCAAATTAAACAGTAGGATGATCGATTCCCATTTTGTGTAAATATTGTACACTATCTGCTTCGTTTACCGGTGCATAGGTGACACTGTCAATGACCAGCTTACGCCCTACTGGCTCTCCATTAACAGTGATCATAATTGTTTTGGTTGATGTGTTCTGATCTGCTGTATACATATGTTTCTACTCCTTCATGTTCACGATCTTATATTCAATCGGATATATTGGTATCGTTCATTAAATTGCGCATTTGTGAATAGCATGCACCCGGAACTGAAGTAAAAGATCTGTAAAACGGTCCGGTATGCTTGCCTATCGTTCTATTACCCCGCAGATTTGTAAGCTAAACAGCCCTGTTCCTAAATAATTTTATATATTTCGGGTAATAAAACGATATCATCTTGAACCCATCGTCCCGGTTTTGACGTATAATGTAAGAGCCGTATTTCAACAATAGACGACGAATTCGGCGATTGATCTATCTAACCGAAGAAAGAGGTGTTAACGATGCCAAAATCCATTCAGGGTTATTTCATTCGGGTGTTATTCACCACATGCATTCTATTTACCGTTTCGATCGCTTCGACAGTAAGTGCAGCCAGTGCCAATATTTTTACGGATATATACAGCGGATGGGAGCGAGTCTCCGAACTGCCCGGAGAAGTGAACGCTCTGCAGGAAAGTTATAAGCAAACGATGGAGCAATTAAATCAAACGTCTGCTCAGTTGGGACAAGCCCAGGCCAATGTCGAAGCATTTAAGACCCAGAACGAACAACTACTGGCTCAGAACCAGAAACTAACTGAAATGGTAAGTAAATTACAGGACGACCAGAATGCCAAAGCAGCTACCACCAAACGAATTCAGACGACGATCATCACTGTCGTTTCTCTCATATTGGGTTACTTTGTTCTGATTCGTGTGATGCGCTGGGGAATGCGTCGCCGTTCGGGCCGAGTATAAAAGAACAGGAGCAACTGCATGAACATACACCTGAACAATGCTGAAGCAAGCGGAGCAGGACAAGTCGTCACATTTTCACTGATTAAAGATGACCGACTTCATATTTTACATCCGCAGCAAATTGTGGCCTTCCGCGGTCCGAGTGGGAGTCGCAATGATAAATTCATGAATATCACGGGCATATATCGCAAAAAAAAGCTGATTAAATCCGAAATCACCGGACCTTGCCAATTTGTGGCTGCCCTGCCTCCCGGATTCACGATGAAGGAAGTGGAGCTCACGGAGGACAGTGATCTGCTCTATGACTTCCGCCACCTGTTCTTCTACTCTGATGGTGTAACCATGCATACCAAAATTCAGAAAATCAAAAACATGCTAATCACCCGTGATGCAGTGAAAATGAAATTTTCCGGCAAAGGCAAAATCGGATTGCTCACTCAAGGTCAGGTCTGCCAACAGGAACTTCACCCAACAGCGCCGCTCTATGTGGATGCTGGTAGCATTATTGCCTATCCCGAAAATGCACATCTGGAACTCACCGTATATGGTAACAACCTTGCCAGTCAGCATATGAATTATCATTGGAAGATGACAGGACATGGATCTGTACTCTTTCAGGCGGGACGTGAGAATCACCGCTTGGAACAGGATCTTAACGATGAGGGACTGTTCAAACGAATTCTGAAAGAAGTGATCCCTTTCGGCAATGTATTGATCAAATAAGCTGTTAGTTGATGGAGCCGACCAATTAGCTTCCACTATGCTCCAGTGGGGTGGTCACCACACCGTTTCATGTTATAATGGTTCAGACAATTGAAGAAGAAAATCCATGCCTGTGGCATGGGAGAGGTTCGCGAACTCCCTCTATAAGACTTGACCATGTGATGGTCAGTATAAGTCTTGCGTACACATTGCGGTCACCATGCAATCATGTACGTAAAAAACTAAGGACACTTACTCTTGCCTGCTTTTTTGAAGCGGTTATCGGGAAGGTGTGTTTTTTGATGGATGCCAGTTCATGAACTTCTCTGTTCTTCCGACACTCTATGCCTATGTGCATGGTTTGATCTCAAGAAGATAGAGAGGTTTTTTTATGTTGAACGAAGAAAAAGCAGTCGTTGTATTCAGCGGCGGTCAGGATAGTACCACGTGTCTGTTCTGGGCCAAACAACAGTTTGCCGAAGTCGAGGTTGTTACGTTTGATTATGGTCAGCGCCACAAGCTGGAGATTGAATGTGCAGCCGAGATCGCTCGTGATCTGGGCGTACAGCAAACGGTACTCGATATGAGCCTGTTAAATCAGCTTGCCCCCAATGCGCTCACTCGCACGGATGTGGAGATTACACATGAAGAAGGCGAACTGCCGAGTACATTTGTAGATGGACGAAATTTGCTGTTCCTCAGTTTTGCGGCCATTATGGCCAAGCAAAAAGGAGCACGTCACCTGGTTACAGGTGTATGTGAGACGGATTTCAGCGGATACCCGGATTGCCGGGATTCATTTGTGAAATCGATGAATGTGACACTTAACCTGTCGATGGACTATCCATTTGTCATTCATACCCCGCTCATGTGGCTGGACAAAGCCCAAACGTGGAAGATGGCCGATGACCTTGGTGCTTTTGATTATGTCCGTGAGCGTACTCTGACCTGTTATAACGGCGTGATCGGCGATGGATGCGGAGATTGCCCCGCTTGCAAACTACGCAAAGCCGGACTGGATCGTTATGTACAGCAACGTACTGCTGTTGAATCGGCGGGAGTGGATGTACGATGAGAGAGCCTGGAACATTCCGTATTGTAGAGCATCTGCAACGCATCGGAGAAGATATTCTGCCCACCCAGCTACGCTACCACCGCAAACGTGTGCTTGTAAGCAAAGAATTCACCTTTGACGCAGCACATCACCTGCATTGTTATGAAGGCAAGTGCAAGAACCTGCACGGTCATACGTATAAAGTTATTTTTGGTATCAGCGGTTATCCGGGTGAAACCGGGCTGACGGTTGATTTTGGACATATCAAAGATATATGGAAAACTCAAATTGAAGGATATCTGGATCATCAGTACCTCAACGAGACACTTCCTTTAATGAATACAACGGCTGAAAATATGGTCGTTTGGCTGTTCGAACAGATGGAACATGCGCTCCAGACGGAACCCTATGCCGGGCTGACCGATGGTGGGCGGACGGAGTTTGTCCGACTCTTCGAGACACCCACCAGTTACGCAGAAGCGAGACGGGAGTGGATGATAGATGAGTAGTGTGACACACCAGGTGAATGAGACGGGCTCTCGCAAAGAGGCTCGTATTCCCGTGATGGAGATTTTTGGTCCGACGGTTCAAGGCGAAGGCATGGTCATCGGACAAAAAACGATGTTTGTTCGTACCGCCGGCTGCGATTATCGCTGCTCCTGGTGCGACTCGGCCTTTACCTGGGACGGCAGTGGCAAGGACCAGATTCGGATGATTACGCCAGAGGATGTATGGGAAGAATTGCGCCGCGTTGGCGGCACCCGTTTCTCCCATGTGACCATCTCTGGCGGTAATCCCGCCCTGCTCGCTTCGCTGGGCGGATTGGTTGCTTTGCTGCGGGAGAACAGCATCCGCACCGCGGTGGAGACACAGGGCTCCCGCTGGCAGCCTTGGCTGGCGAACATTGACGAAGTCACCGTCTCGCCCAAGCCACCGAGCTCCGGCATGGACACCGATTGGGCCGTGCTGGATGATCTGATCGAACGGCTGGCCGCTGGCCCGGTAGAACGAAGTCACAGTCTGAAGATCGTGATCTTCGATGAGACAGACTTGGACTATGCCCGCCGTGTGCATGCACGGTATCCGGGCACGGATTTATTTTTACAAACCGGGAACCCGGATGTGACTTCCGCCGATACGCCAGATCTGGCGTCCTCGCTGCTCGCTCGTTATGAGTGGCTGATTGACCAAGTCAGTGCCTCCGATGACCTGAATGATGTTCGTGTGCTTCCACAGCTTCATACGTTGGTATGGGGCAACAAACGCGGCGTGTGATGGGCAGTATGGGTGGAATGGGCGGCATGATGTAAGGATGAGGGCGAAAGGTCCTTAGAAAATAAGAGAATTCAACAGGCAAAAAAATGCCTATTCATATATACCGCGAGGCTTCGGCTTTGACGGAAACAAGGAGCGTTTAATAACCGATGAGACAACCTGATGAGATGCAAGATGTGACGTTGCTGGGCAACCAGAACGTTAAATATACGTTTGAATATGATCCCGGAATCTTGGAAAACTTTGACAACAAACATCCGTACCGCGATTATTTTGTGAAATTCAACTGCCCGGAGTTCACTAGTCTGTGCCCGATTACGGGTCAGCCGGACTTTGCAACGATCTATATCAGCTACATTCCGGATGTGAAAATGGTCGAGAGTAAATCACTCAAGCTGTACCTGTTCAGCTTCCGTAACCATGGTGATTTCCACGAGGATTGTGTGAATATCATCATGAACGACCTGATCAAGCTGATGGACCCCCGCTACATCGAAGTATGGGGCAAATTCACACCGCGCGGCGGTATCTCCATTGACCCGTATACGAACTATGGTAAGCCGGGAACAAAGTACGAGCAGATGGCCGACCATCGTATGATGAATCATGATATGTATCCGGAAACGATTGATAATCGTTAATTCGTCAGGTTCATCCATTCTGTATAAAATAGAATCATAGAATGCCAAAAGCCGAACTCTTCAAATCTGAAGAAGTTCGGCTTTTTAGTATAAACCTTTAGAAACTCAGACTCTCGATGCAGTGGGATCGCAGCGCATTCAAGTAGATTGATCATTCTTCAGTTTTTTGACTTTTTTGATGTAATGTCGCAACATCAGCACACCAATTGACTGACAAATGATAAATATGACGATAGCAACAGACAAAGATGCTGGGGCAACATATATAGCCTGAAACGTTATTACAACCATATACAAAATAGTCATCACCAACTCACGTTTGGCGGATTCATAAGGTGATAAGGATTTCATATCCATCCCTCCTCCATCCTTATTACACATAAATATAGGTCTTCTTACAGTAGATGCTAAAGTAATACGTTTATTTTGTAAATGTAATGCTATTAAAAAAACACCTCGGAAATAGAGTTCAATTCATCAACGTTTTCCCTTGTTCCCCTTGTCGGTCCAATCAATCTATCCTATTATGTAACAATATGCTTACACGCATATATTACAACATCAGGCGCTGATCCCTCGTGACCGCGACCAAAGGAGAATTGTACATGTCTACTCAATCCACTTTAACCAAGGACGCCACAGCGCGTTCGAAAGCCCCACCCGGATCGGATGCCCAAAGCACCGTTTACCGGATACTCATTGCCATCAGTTTGGTTCATCTCTTCAATGATTCGATCCAGTCGGTTATTCCAGCCATTTTTCCGATTCTAAAAGATTCCATGCATCTCACGTATACTCAGATCGGATGGATCTCATTTGCTATTAACTTTACCGCATCCATTATGCAGCCTGTCGTAGGCTGGTTTGCTGATAAAAAACCGACACCATCTATCCTGCCCATTGGCATGGGTTTTACATTTACCGGCATGTTGCTGTTGGCCTTCGCCGACAGTTATATGGCTGTCCTGATCTCCGTTATCTTTGTCGGTCTGGGTTCCGCCGCTTTCCATCCGGAAGGTTCACGGGTATCCCATATGGCTGCTGGTCAACGCCGTGGACTGGCACAGTCCATCTTCCAAGTTGGTGGTAACGCCGGACAGTCCCTTGCCCCATTGCTTACACGCTGGATCTTTATCCCGTTTGGACTGTTCGGTGCCATTGGATTTACAGGCATTGCTGCCATGGGGATTGCAGTTCAGATCTACATAGCCCGTTGGTACGGACGTATGCTGCAATCGGGAGGATATCTGCGTAGACAGGCTACTGCACGTCGTGCACCCAATCCTGCTTTGCGCAAAAAGATTACTGCCGCCATTACGCTATTAATCTTGCTCGTTTTTGTTCGTTCCTGGTATATCGCTTCCATCGGCAGCTTCTATGCGTTTAATCTGAAAGATACTTTTGGATTGTCCACAGAGGACGCGCAGATCTATATCTTCTTGTTCCTGGCTGCTGGAGCACTTGGTACGTTCTTCGGAGGCCCACTGGCAGATCGATTCGGCAAACGTAACCTGATCTTCCTGTCCATGGCTGGAGCTGCTCCGCTGGCTCTGTTGCTACCCTATGCGAATCTGTTCTGGACAGGTGTACTGCTAACCATTATTGGTTTTATCATGTTATCCAGCTTCTCGGTTACGGTTGTATACGCGCAAATGCTGATTCCGGGCAAAATCGGAACGGTTTCCGGTCTAATTACTGGTCTGGCATTTGGTATGGGAGGCCTGGGCGCACTCGTGCTGGGGAACTGGATTGACGTCTTCGGCGTATCACCGGTAATGCAGATGTGCAGCTTCCTGCCCCTGCTCGGGATTTTCACATTCCTGCTTCCATCCGATAAATTACTCAATATCTGGGCGAAAGAAAATGGTAGTGAGGAATAAAGAATACATCAACAGGTGTCCACTTTTTATTCTATATTAGATCCATTCCTTACGTGGCAGCATCGCCTTATAAGACGTTATCTTGCGCTAACGAACCTGACAGCACTTATTTGAACGAATACTGCCGGTTTCGCAATCTAAAGAATCTGAGCAACGCTATTCCTGAGAAAAAGGCCGAAAACCTTGGAATGTGCGTGTGAGATGCAGAAATAACGTGTCTGAGATTCTTTAGAAATCGGGATTAGTGAAATATCGCCGAATAACGTCTGCTGAGTTCGTTAGATTTCACTTTAGTCACCAACATTTGTAGTCTAAATAAAATGTTTGAACCATAACAAAAGGGTTCTTGCCAACTCTGTATTCACAGACTGGCAGGAACCCTTTTGTTATATATGTTTTTCTCGTATTTAGCTTCAACCATTTATTCCACGTCACACATGACAACGCTGCTACCTTGAGCTGTAATCAGTTCCTTCACATCTTCAAATTCAAGAAATACCGTTGCCGTATTTTCCATGGGATGAATTCCAATTTTCTGACCAACTAAATCCTTGTCAAAAACTACGGTCACGTTTTTCTGAATATTATTGAGAACCCCCATAGGGTTGACGTGCCCTTTTTCCAATCCGAGGAACTCCAACAAATCCTTTTCACTGGCAAAACTTAATTTGCGGCTAGGTATCTTTTCGCTTAAACTTCTCAAATCAACTGACTTCGTTCCAGCAATCGTCACCAGATAATAGTTGCGCTTCTTGTCATCACGCAGAAACAGATTTTTAACGATACGTTCTGTATGTGGAATCTGATAAGAGAATATTTCCTCCATCGTGTATACTGCGGGATGTTCAATACTTTCGTAAACGATATTATTGCGATCTAAAAGATCATAGAAACCCTGTTTGTTTAACATATCAAATTCATCTCTTTCAATATAAATATTCTTCTCTAATATTACTTCTTCTGTAATATTACTTCAAACGCTGAAGGATCAGCCGTTTCTTGTACAACATTTTGCCTGCTTCGGCTACATCTCGAATTGTATTTTTGTTGCTCACGGAACCAAACACCATGCCGGCAATAGGCACGAGTTGGAACAGTTTCTTCCAACCAAAGGATTCACTGTAGGAGTTAAACACTTCCCGCCATCCCTGCATCTGCGATACCACTTCAATTGGCTTGTCCGGATCGTCGTAGGCGGCCAGTTCTTCAATGATCGCTTTCTTGCCTACAATATCGGCGGAAGAGAATTGCAGACATTTGACAATGAAGATGCGCTCCAACGGTTCATCCGGATCATAACCATAACATAGAGCCATCTCTTGCAGTACCTTCAGAGAAAGCCCCATCACCATCGGAATATCTGCTGCTATGGTTACAATGCCACCAAACCCTGTAGCTGCTCCCTGAGCCGCGGCAAACTTGGTTCGACTCTCTGTGATGTTATCGGCCACCCGGTCCAGCACCTGAAGTGGCAGATTCTCTACACTATGAATCTTTGCTGTCCCCTCCGCTTCAGATTCCTGCTCCAGACGATAGGTCGTGTCCATCATGGAATAACCGGACCTCTCAGCTTCCTCTTGCAGCAGCTTGGCTACTTTTTTCTTCTGTACGAGGAACTTGCCCCCATTCTGCACATACTGACCCACGTCGTTCAGGGAATCTCCGATCTTCTGTTTCAGCGCTTTAGGCATCACTTTATCCAACATCGCAAAGGGCAAACGCCCGATTTTATCCCAAATAAACAAGTCTTTCTGTTGTTTCTCCCATTTCAAAATCTGTTCAAGTTCCTTGTCCAACGTCTCGCGTGAATCCATATGTGATCCTCCTAATAGGTTCTGCATCGTAATCTGTATCTCTCTCATACGCAGAAATCATCGTTGTGGTTGCTTTGTTTTGTGTCCAGGACACATATGTTCAGGCCACTCTATCTTATCGTTCACACCCAGAAGAGCCCTTAATCAGCATCACTCGCTAACTAAGGGCTCTCATATTAAGGTTTCATTACCTCTTATTTTGCTTCTGCTACTGCGCTGCCATCTGGGACCGGAACACCGAAATCAGGTGTGCCATCTTCACGCCAATGAATCACTTGAGCACGGGCATGGCGGTTCGGATCATACAAGGGATCACCCTCGATGTCTTTGTAATTACGCGCATGATAAATCAGAATATCGGTCTTGCCATCCGGTGACACCGTAAAGCTATTATGACCCGGGCCGTATTGGCCGTTCGCTTCACAAGTCTGGAATACCGGCTTGGGTGATTTCACCCAGCTGGCCGGATCAAGCAAGTCGGCATTTTCATCTGCAGTGAGCAGACCCATACAATAATTGTAATCAGTCGCGCTGGCCGAGTAGCCGATGAACAAACGCCCATTCCGATGCATCACGGCTGCTCCTTCATTGACCTTAAAGCCGATGATCTCCCAATCATACTCTGGCGTAGAGATCATAACCTGTTCGCCGCGTAGCGTCCATGGGTTCTCCATTTCGGCAATGTACAGGTTGGAGTTGCCCACAATATCGGGATCTTTCTGTGCCCAGACCAGATAGCGGATTCCCTTATGTTCAAAGGTCGTTGCATCCAGCGCGAATGATTCCCACCGGGTGTGAATCTGCCCTTTCTCTACCCACTCTCCTTCGAGTGGATTCGCGGAATCGTTCTCCAGGACATACATCCGATGATCGAACAGACCTTCGTTGGTCTCACTGGTGTGAGCGGCAGCGTAGTGTATGTACCATTTGCCATCGATAAAATGAATCTCCGGTGCCCAAATGTTGGCACTCATTGGCCCTGTGTCACGCTTCGTCCAAGCCGTTACCGGCTCAGCATCTCTTAACTCTTCCAACGTCTCTGCTCTTCGGATTTCAATCCGGTCAAAGGCTGGCACGGAAGCGGAGAAATAATAGTAACCGTCTGTATGACGGTACACCCACGGATCAGCACGTTGCTCCAGGATAGGATTAGTAAATGTAATGGAATCAGTCATGGGAATGCTCCCCTTTCAAATGTTGTTTGACTCGTAGTTTGGGGATGTAACCCAATTGCGAAAAAGCGAAAACCCTTTTGGGGTGGTGCACAGCGGATGCTCGGGGGTGGCAGGGCCTTGGTGCTCTCTTGTCCTCCGATTTCTCTTTCCACCGCTCTTAGCGGTTGAAATCGGATGCCAAACTCGCTCCTGCGGCTCCTCCCTCCCCCTCACTGCTTGTGCACCCTCGGAGCGGTAGCTCGCTCTTACCGCGCTCGCTGGGTTACAACCTCACTTCGAGCCATTGTGTGGCTCGATCTTATGGGGTCGACCACTTCGCAGGGTCAACTCTCCCCCATGTAATGTAGGGCTAGCCGCAGAGATACAGGCTAGCTTTGTGTTGCACAGCGGACGTTCGAGGGTGGTAGGGCCTTGGTGCTCTCTTGTCCTCCGATTTCTCTTTCCACCACTCTTGGCGGTTAAAATCGGATGCCAAACTCGCTCCTGCGGCTCCTTCCTCCCCCTCACTGCTTGTGCACCCTCGGAGCGGTAGCTCGCTCTTACCGCGCTCGTTGGGTTACAACCTCACTTCGAGCCATTGTGTGGCTCGATCTTATGGGGTCGACCGCTTCGCAGGGTCAACTCTCCCCATATTTAGTGCATGATTGGCCTCAGACATAGGCCAGCACAGATGAATCTTAAGTGTCTATCTGCGTTAGCGCAGCTTAATAGGACAGCTTGCATGCACAGCGGACGTTCGGGGGTGGCAGGGCCTTGGTGCTCTCTTGTCCTCCGATTTCTTTTCCCCACCGCTCTTGACGGTTGAAATCGGATGCCAAACTCGCTCCTGCGGCTCCTTCCTCCCCCTCACTGCTTGTGCACCTTGGCGCAGCAGCTCGCTCCCTTACTCCTCCGCTGCGCTGATCTGCTTGCCCCAGACCGCCACACCGTGGTCATCGAGGCCTGTTACCACCAACGCGGGCTGGCTTCGCTCCCAGTCCCAGGACGGGAGCAGCTTCAGCTCTTCCGTGGAGGCTCCGCCCCATGGGCTTTCTTTCCACTTCAACGTCAGTGTTTGTTTGTCATCAAATGTCCAGGTTCCTGAACCTTTTTCACTTTTAATTTTACCGTTACTTGTTAGGGTATAAGGAACGGCTTGAATCTGCCCGTCTACGGACGGATCAAGCGCTATACCTTCCCACTCCCCCGCAATCATGGATTTCGGAATGTCCTGCGCTGTCTCACCTGCGTACCGTTCAGGTGAAACCACAGGCCAGCCATCCTTCGTCCATAACATTTTGCGCACATGCAGATAGGGCCAGTTTTTATCCGTCTCGCCCCGTGCATGATGCACGATGTAATAATCGTCTCCGTCCTTCAGAACCGAGTTATGTCCGGGCGCAACCCAGCCCTCGCCTTCTGTGAAGCGATAACCGCCGAGAATTTTGGTGCCGATCTCATATTGCGGCAGATGATCCGTATCCAGCATGTTCATGCCATTCATGTCCGTGTACGGTCCTGTGATTGAATCAGCACGCGCAACCCGCACGTTATAATCTTCGAACAAGGAATCATACGAGACGAACAAATAATACTTTTTGAACTCCGGGTTATACACAATGTATGGACCTTCCACTGCGCCCTCTTCAGTTGCACGATCCCGAGCAGCAATGCGAGTACCGTAACCCTCGTCCTTGAATTTCCCGGTGTCGGGATCAAGTGGCGCAATGTAGATTCCGTCAAAGAATGAACCGTATACCATCCACGAATTACCCTCGGCATCCACAATGGGATTGGCATCAATGGCATTTAATTTGTCTTGTTCATTCGCAGAGGTTTTCACAACGAGTCCTTCATCTGTCCATGGACCTTCGGGAGATGAGGATGTCTGAAGACCAATAGCCGACTGTGTACTGCCAAAAGAAGAAGCCGAATAATACATCCGATAGGTATCACCAGCCTGAATCACATCCGGTGCCCACAGATTGACCGCACCTGTCCAGTCCAGCGCTTCTTGCGGAATCCCGGGCAGAGCCTGACCTACCCATGTCCAGTGGATCAGATCATCTGATTTGCGTACCATGACGCCGGGTTTCGCTTCTCCTGCTACACGAACGTCTGTGGAATAGACGTAGTATCCCTGGTCTGTTTTGATAATGGCCGGATCATGCGCATTGTTAACCGTCCAGCGTGATTCATCGTCCAAAATGGAAGTGTCGTACAACTGAGTATCTTGAGGAGCTTCAGGAAAGACGGGACGGGACACCGTTTCTCCTGCTCCAGAACAACCCATAGCTCCAACAACCAACAATAACAACATGGAAGCAACCACTCCTTTTCCTGAATTCGACCACCGTCGGAATTTCTTCCGCTGGTTCATCCCTTCACTCCCGAAATGGCAACCGATTCAATAATCTGTTTCTGGAAGATCAGGAAGATGATTAATACAGGTAACAGAGCCACAATCGACGCCGCCATAATAAGCGGGTAATCGGTTTGAATCGCATACGTGGCATTAAAGTTTGCTATAACGAGTTGTAACGTCTGCTTCTCCGGTGAATTCAGATAAATAATTGGTGCCAGATAATCGTTCCAGATGCCCATGAACCAGAGAATCAACTGTGCAGCAATCGCCGGTTTGATGAGCGGGAACGTAATACTGGAGTACAGCCGGAAGTAGGAACTACCGTCAATCTTGGCCGCCTCAATAATCGCATCAGGTACACTAAGCAGGTACTGGCGCAGGAAAAAGATCATGATTACGTTACCGAACAGACCAGGAACAATCAATGGTAACAGCGTATCCACCCAGCCCAGCTTTGCAAACATGATGAATTGTGGGATCATGACTGTTGGATAAGGAATCATCATGGATGCCAGCAACGCGAGAAACAGTTTGTTTTTGTGCGGGAATCTTAACTTGGCAAAAGCAAAGGCTGCGATACTGGACGTAAACGTACCCACCACCGTTACACTCACCGCAACAATGAGACTGTTTTTGATCCCGCTGAGTAGGGGACCGGCTTCCCAGATTTCTTTATACTTACCAAATTGGAATACTTCAGGTATCCATACAGGCGGAAGCGCGAACACATCCTGCTTCTCCTTCAATGACGTGGACAACATCCAGATCAGTGGTGCAATCATCGCAATCGCCCCAATCGCGAGTACGATAAAGATGATCGAGTTTGTTAATTTCCTCTTTTGACTGTAAGACATCTCCGGTTCACTCCTTTCCTTGACAATCAATCCCCATCATAGGCTGATTTTTCGTTCATTTTGAATTGCACCAGGGTAATGACAAAAATGAAAATACCAAGAATCATGGCCATCGCTGAGGCATAACCCATCTGCAAGTTACTGAAGGCTTTCTGCCAGATGTAGAAAACGATTGATGCCGAAGAGTATTCAGGACCACCCGTAGGTGTCATAATGTTCATCTCGGTGAAGATCTGGGAACCGCCAATGATATTTGTAACAATGAGGAAAAAGGTAACTGGCTTCACCATAGGCCAGGTGATATTGCGGAAGATTTGGAACCCGTTCGCTCCATCCAGCTCAGCCGCCTCGTAGTATGTACGTGATACACTTTGCAGTGCTGCCAGGTACAACAACATCGTGTATCCCAAGCCTTTCCACACCGTCATAATAATCAAAGCCGGTTTAACCGTGTCTTTGTTCGCGAGCCAGTTAGGACCTTTAATCCCAAACAGGTCAAGGAATTGGTTCACCAGACCGTAATCTCCGTTGTACGCCCAGTTCCACATAATGGACACCGCAGCGAGAGAAGAAATGACCGGGATGTAATAGATTACTCGGAATGTTGTGGTGCCGGGAATTTTACGATTTAGACCCATTGCCAGCAACAGCGCCAACAGCAGACCAATCGGGATACCGAGCATCAGGAAGAATGTATTAAACATCGCTTTGTAGAAAAGGTCATCCGTGAGCAAATCCTTGAAGTTGGCCAAACCGATAAAGTTCATCTGTCCCAGTCCGTCCCAATCCGTAAAGGAACCATAAAGGGAGTAGAGGAACGGGAACATGACAAAGATCAGCAATCCAAGAATCGGAGGTAAAATAAACAGATATCCGTACAGCATCTCTTTGCGATACAAACTCGATTTCGTAATCACGGCGTTCACCCCTGTTTCTAGTATCAGCATGTGGCATTCTTCGATTGAACCTTGTCGATCAACGAATGCCACATGCCCGTATGGAATCCAATAAGTTCCAATACGAATGATGCCAGCAGCATGATTGCAGGCTGCCGGCATCACCCTTTCCTATCTACTATTTCTGAGATTTCTTTTCTTGTTCAACCGCTTTGTCGAGCAGTTTTTGCATTTTCGGTTGTTGCTGCTTCACATAGTCTGCGGCTGTAATCTTGCCATCCAATACCGGCTGGATATCCGTGAAGAACAGGTCATACCATTCCGCATTGTACGTGTAGTTACCTGGCAGAGCCCGGCCGTAATCTTCAACGATATCAATGAATTCCTGTTTGTTGGCTGGTTTCGTGGATGTATCTTTGGCCCACTCGTCTGCCATATCAAGCAAGTTCGGAATCTGTACCTTGGCATCTACCAGTTGCTGCATACCTTCCTTCGAAGCTGTAAGGTAATTCACCAATGCTGCTGCTTCTTCCGGATGTTTTGTCTTCGCCGACACTCCGATTCCCAGAGATCCAATCCACGTTGCCGATTTGCCAGTCGACCCCGCAGGGAAAGGCAGCAAATCATAATCGAAAGGCAGTTTCTCAAATGTACTCATATCCCATGGTCCTACAGGGAAGAAAGCCATTTCACCTTTCATCCAGCGTTGATACGTATCCAATGTTTGCGCTTCCTCAATGGAAGGTGTAATTTTGTATACGTTCTGCATATCCGCGAAGAATTGCAGTGCTTCAGCGAATTTTGGATCATCAATCGTTACTTTTGTTTTGGTCTCATCCAACCAATCCCCACCGTTGCTCCATACAAAGGATTGCAGTGCCCACTGTACGTTGAATCCAGTACCGTATACATCCGGTTTACCATCTCCATTGGTATCCTTGGTCGCTTGCTGGTTCACCTTGATGAACTCTTCCCATGTGTATGGTTTATCCTTGTCAGGGAGTGGGATGCCCTCTTTTTCAAACAACGTTTTGTTGTAGCCCAGTGCAAATGGCCCCAGATCCTTCGGCATACCGTAGATATCACCTTGACCTGCCATTTGGCCGTCATAACGATACAGGTCCACGCCGTATTTCCAGATATTATCGAGATCAACATCCGGATTGTTTTCAATATACGAAGTGAGGTTCATCAGCACATTGCTGTTCACATACGCTTTCACGTCACCCGGATTGATATAAAATACGTCAGGCAAGCTGTTGCCTGTAATTGCCGCTCTTAGCTTGGTTGCATATTGATCCGCAGCCGTTACGATAATTTTGACTTTCACACCCGGATGATCTTCTTCGAATTTCTTGACCACCGCTTGGTATGCTTTCTGCTCATCAGTACCGCCGCGGAACATAAACGTTAACTCCTTGTCCCCACTTGCACCGCTGCTTCCTCCGCAACCTGCGAGTACCAGCGCACTTACCAGCATAAGAAGCATAAATGTGACCCAATTCTTTTTCTTTACCATCTGAACCCCTCCTGATCTGGACTTGTAACCGTATTCAATTGGATGAAATAAGATTTCTGTTGTTAAATTTATCAAATCCAGATCACTTTAGTCAACACTTTTATAAAACATTTTATATTTATATAAAATAAATCAGTATTTCGGCCAGCCACTCGAGTCCCAAAGCAAGTCATTAATCAGCAATTTCGGATTGCCATTATCCTCTGCATCATAGGCATGTCTTGCGATGACATTGCCGTTGTACACGTCCTGACCACCTGGACCTTTCCATTTCACATTGCCTGTATCCAATATCGTTCCGCCACCATTCAGCATATTAACTCCGTTTTTGTCCACATAAGGGCCTATTATACTAGTCGAACGTCCATAGACCATTTTGTAGGTACTGTTCACCCCTTGGCAGCAAGAATCAATGGAAGCAAACAGGTAATAATAACCGCCACGATATACAATACTTGGTCCTTCAATAGCACCTCCGTTATTCGGGCGCGCAGCAATGGAAGTTATACTTCCCGTTGGTTTCATCGTGTTTTTGTCCAACTTGACAATCTTCAGACCGCTCCAGAAAGAACCAAAGGCCAGCCATGGATTGCCTGAAGCATCAATGACCAGATTCGGATCAATGGCATTATAATTATTGGCGGTCGTGGTTTGAAGCACCAATCCTTCATCCTTCCACTGCCCTGCTCCAATGCTGTTCGCAGAAGCAAGACCAATCGCAGACCGATTGGAGCCAAAGGTGGAGATTGAATAATAGAGCCATACTTTTCCGTTATACTGCTCTACATCCGGTGCCCATACATCCAATCCGCTTTGTCCCGGAACGGCAGAAGCCCACCAGGATGGCTTACTTAAGAAGATTTGTGGAACACGATACCAGGACGAACCATTATCGGATTTCAATACTTGAATGCCCGGGCCGGTTGAAAAGGTGTACCAGGAACTGCCCTCTTTGATAATCGACGGATCATGAACAGCGGTATCTCCGGTCAGATTCCAGAATGCCGCCAAAGCTTTTGACTGACCTGCCAGCAGTAATACCATCACAAGTAATGCCGGTAACGCCAACCGTTTCCACTTAAACCTCTTCACATTGCTTAACTTTTCCAAACTGAACTCCACCTTTCCTGTTCAAATGGTTAATTAGGTTCATGAAGTATTGAATCAATTTAGGTATAATAGAATTATAAAAGCGGTTACATTACATTTCAATGGTATATTTCAAATATATGTGAACTGATTAACACTTATTTTAACCGGAATAGTGGACAAAATATAGATTATATTTTCGTATTTGCGCTATATACAAGGGTTTTGGCTTCTATTTCTCCACCCTTCCCTTCCATGAGGGAATGATTTATAATTATCTGAAATAAAACATATAAATGTGCAAATGTCTGTGTCGAAGACTTTGTTCAGAACGGGGAAAGGAAATCCACCTATGATTTATATTAAAGATCTGATGTCGGGTGTGAATATCTTCAAAGCGCTCAGTTCGGAAATCCGGATTCAGATCATCGAGCTGCTGGCCAAGAACCAAAGTCTTAATCTCAATGATCTTGCAACCAAGCTGGGACTGAGCAATGGCGCCATCACAATGCATATCAAGAAGCTTGAAGAGAGCGGATTGATCGAGATCAACACCGCCGTTGGCAAACATGGAATTCAGAAGATATGTTATCTCAATGAGGAAAAATTGATGGTTGATCTGCGTTCACAGGAGATTAACAATCGTTATGAGGTGGAAATTCAGGTCGGTCATTACAGCGATTATCAGGCCGCACCTACATGTGGTCTCGCTACCCGGGACAGCATTGTTGGAGAGTTCGATGATCCGCGGTACTTTGCTGATCCACTGCGAATTGATGCGGAGATGATCTGGCTGGCTGAAGGTTATCTGGAATATCGGATTCCCAACTATCTCAAGCCTAATCAGTCGTTTAGCGAAATTCAGTTGTCGATGGAACTGGGTTCGGAGGCCCCTGGCTTTTGTGACAATTACCCTTCGGATATTTACTTCTATGTCAATGGGATTGAGATTGGCTGCTGGACAAGTCCGGGGGATTTTGGCAATACACGCGGTACCTTTAATCCGGAATGGTGGCCTCCGCACTTGAATCAGTACGGCATGCTGAAGCTGATCCGGATTACACAGGAAGGCAGCTATATTGACGGATGCCGCATCTCGGACGTAACGCTGGACCAGATTGGGCTGGATTACAAAAGCGATATTCACTTCCGCATTGCCGTTACGGACGAACCTTTGAACAAACGGGGCTTAACGATCTTTGGTAAAAACTTCGGAAACTATGGACAGAATCTGCTCGCTCGGGTTCTCTATAACGTGCAAGAAGAGTAGAGCTGGCTCTGTCTATTCACTCGATATGAAGTTCGATCGATCTGCTAACGTAACTGTTCAACACAACAACAATCATGTGTCTTCGAAAGGGTGCTATCCAGCACTCTTTTTTTGTTTCATCACACCGAATAACTTGTCCAATCATGTTGGAACAAAACTTACTGCATGATATGACCTCCTATAGACCCTGTGTAATCCTCCATGTTGTTTACCCTGGCGTGATATAATAATGGCCTGTAATGACAAAATGGAATAACGGGCGGGGATACCTTTTGAAATTGGAGCGATTAATCTCAATCATATACAAACTGCTGAACCACGAAGTATTGTCTGCTTCCACCTTGGCTGAAGAGTTTCAGGTGTCCCCAAGAACGATCTATCGGGATATTGATGTAATCTGTGCCGCCGGCTTCCCGGTCGTCTCCCATCAGGGACTCAAAGGTGGCTACGGCATGATGGACGGATACAAGATGGATAAAAGCTTACTCGGTTCTTATGATGTAGATTCCCTGATTACGGTCCTGAGCAGTCTATCCACAGTATTCGAAGATGCACGTGCACAAGGCACGATTGAACGTCTGCAAACGATTGGACCAGAGCATCAAACCTCAAGTCTATCGGTGGATCTGGAGACTCGCCGAACAGAACCTGATGCCCTTCCTCATCTGCGTAAAGGTATTACGGATCATCAGGTTGTCCGTTTTGACTACATCAATACAAAGAATGAACATACACCCCGCCATCTGGAACCGGTAAGACTCCATTTTAAATATCGTAATTGGTATGTATATGGATTTTGCCAGACACGGCAGGATTATCGCGAGTTCCGACTGTCCCGGATGATGAACGTGCAACTGACATCGGAACACTTCCAACCCCACCTTGAGCTTCCCCAAGAGACGGTTGTGTCAGATCCGTCATGGCAAGATCAGGTAAGTGATGTAGTATTTCGGGTGAACCCGGAAGCGCTCGCGGAAGCCATGGATCATTTTCAACAGGCAGATAAGCAATTTCACGAGGATGGAAGTATGACGATGCGTATCCAGGTTCATCAACCGTTACAAGCCAAGTGGTTATGGTCGTTTCTACTTAGTTTAGGCAGTGGTGCCGAGGTACTTGAACCGATTGAATTAAGAGACATTCTGAAAGAACAACTTCGAAACGCACTTAAGCTCTATGAAGAAGTATGACACGCTGTTGTCATACTTCTTTTTTTATAATCATCTCAGTAAGTTCATCTAATCCATCGCCAAATTAAAGGAGACGATCATCAATGAATCATCCGGAACAAATGTATAACTACCACGCATGGGCCAACCAAACCATCCTGGGCAGAATCAAGGAACTGCCCTCTTCTGTACTGAGTCAGGAAGTGAACAGTTCATATCCAACTATTGCTCACGCACTCAGCCATATCTACGCGGTAGATAAAATGTGGTACGAGGTATTGAATGGCACCAGTATGCCCGAGGCACTGCAAGCATGTATACTGCTTAATGGTGAGATTCACGGTTCTGTAGATGAGTACATCAAACGTTTTACCGACCTGTCGACACAATACAGTGAGTGGTTACGAGGCCATGCTGATCTGGAGCAAACCACTCTACTCGATAATCCATTTGCAGGAGTTCGCGAAACCAGCTTATCCGATATAGTAATCCATGTGGTTAACCACGGAACCTATCATCGAGGCAATGTTTCTACCATGCTACGTCAATTGGGGCATGCCTCCATCATGAATGACTATTCACTCTTTTGGTATCAGGAACCGGCTCAGGTATAGTTGACAATCGGATGGAAAATGTACATTGTATCCCCGTGACGTCGAGGGATGAATTGAGAAATTGGTTGCAGACGCATGGAAAAGTTGAGAATTCTTGCTGGGTAATGATAAGCATAAAACCCGTGCCAAATACCCTGCTGTATTTGGACGTGGTTGAGGAGTCGCTTTGCTTTGGTTGGATCGATGGATTCAAAAAGAAAATATCCGAGACTCAATTAGCACAGCGATTATCTCCTAGAAGGAAACGTAGCTCATGGACTGAATTGAACAAGGAACGTGTCCGTCGTCTTGAAAAGTTGGGTTTCATGCATGACGAGGGGAGAAAGGTTCTTCCTGTTATGGACCCGAGTGCTTTCATTATTGATGGTGTAATCGAACAGAGGCTGAAAGAAGACCATCAGGTTTATGCAAATTTCATGGCCTTCCCTACCCTGTATCAAAACGTTCGGATCGATACGATCCAAAGTGTTAAGAATCAGCCAGCATTATTCCAGATCAGATTGGATAAGTTCATAACCAACACAAAGGAAAATAAAATGTACGGTCAGTGGCATGACAACGGACGGCTCTTGAACCATTGAATTTTCCCTGAGACAGCAGACAGGACCTCCATATGAGGAGGCCCTGTTTTGGTGTTTTATATTCGATCAGGTATTAATGAGTCTGCCTGTATGTTTTGGGAGACTTGCCAAAAGCTTTCTTAAACTGGCGGGTGAAATAATTACTGTCGTTAAATCCACATTCATACGAAATTTCCGTGATGGACAGATTCCCGTTTTTCAACAAATGACACGCCTTCTCCAGACGCAACTTTTGCAGATAAGAGATCGGGGTCATCTGATAATAGGATCGAAAAATCCGATTCAGATGCCTTATTGAGATATTCGACTTCCCCGCAATATCCTCTAGCGACAGTGGCTCCAGATAATGATCTTCAATAAATGAAATGGCATTTGCCAGATGCATCAGATTATTACCTTCGATCCCTTTCTCCTGCGTATCATATTGCCTCGACAAATAAACAACCATCTCCGTAAGACGTGAGATCAACATCGTCTGATACCCTTGCTGTTTACTCTGATACTCCTCAATCATGAACGATATCAGTGATTCTACATACTCCAGACTGGAAATGGATAACGCCAATTTACTCGGAAAGGAGTGAATATTACGATAAAACGGTTCCAAAACAAACAGCGCCTGGAAGCCGTTAGATTTTCTCAGATCGGGCCCAGCCGAAGCAAGCATCTCGGGACTGAACATAATGTTACAGATCCTAAAATCATGAGGGTCTTTATACGCATGATGGGTGTCGCCATTAATCACAAATGCGTTCCCTTTTTTAATAAAAAATTCCTCGGTGTTCACCACATGGGTTGCATGACCATTCAGAACAATCACAAGTTCCGTAAAATCCATATGATTATGAAGCTCCATGTCCTCAACATGTCCACCGTACTGGATAAAAAACGGAAATTGTTGATGGTCCGAGGTAAACCATCTCAAATATGCATTACTCAAAAGCATTCCCCTCCGCGAACATAGTTGGGTTGAATGTCTATATCATGCTATTCCAAGACCGAAAAATCAAGGTTCCATATACTTATAAGCGTTATAATTCGCCTTGTAGCAGGGATTTTCAATGTGTCCAGATTCATACTAAACTCTCGAAATGAATAGGAGCATAAATGATGAAATATACCAATCCGGTCATTCCGGGGTTTTATCCAGATCCAAGTATCTGCCGTGTAGATGAAGACTATTATCTGGTAACCAGTACCTTTGAATATTTCCCTGGTGTGCCCATCTTCCACAGCAAAGACCTTGTGAACTGGCGACAGATCGGCCATGTCCTCACAACAACTGAGCAACTCCCTTTAGCGAACGCGGGCAGTTCTGGCGGCATTTTTGCCCCAACACTCCGGCACCATGATGGCTGGTTCTACATGACAACAACCAATGTCAGCGGCGGCGGAAATTTTTATGTGCGTAGTGCCCTGCCCGAGGGACCATGGTCTGCTCCGATTTTTATTGATCAGGGCGGCATTGATCCCTCTTTTTTCTTTGATGAAGATGGACGTGTGTATTTTCAAACGGCCTGTAACGGCGATGAAGGCGAAGGCATCTATCAGTGCGAGATAGACATCACGACCGGAGCCAGACTAACCGATAGTCGATTGATCTGGACTGGAACCGGAGGAGCAGCCCCCGAAGCTCCCCACATGTATAAAATAAACGGCCTCTATTATCTGATGATCGCCGAAGGTGGAACCGAGTATGGCCATATGGAGACCATCGCTCGGAGCACAGAGCCATACGGACCATTTGATCCGTGTCCTCATAATCCGATTCTGTCCAATCGGAGCATGAAATCCAGCATTCACGCAACCGGTCATGCAGACCTTGTCCAGATCCAGGATGGAAGCTGGTGGGCCGTATGTCTGGGCCTTCGTCCAGCAGGTTACCCCATGCGACACCATCTCGGACGCGAGACCTTCCTGGCACCTGTCACTTGGACGGATGACGGTTGGCCGATAATCGGTGTGGACGGACATATTGAACCAGAGATGACCGGACCTTCATTGCCTGAGCATCCTTGGTCACCTCGGGCTATACGGGATCATTTTGACGAACCAACTTTGGACATGAACTGGATCTTCTTACGGAACCCGGCTCCGAATAGTTGGACACTCACAGAAAATCCCGGGCAACTCATCCTGCGGGGTCAGCCGGTTTCACTCGATGATGGACAAAATCCAGCCTTTGTTGGGCGTCGATTGAGCCATTTCTTATGCAATATGGCCACCGAGCTGTGTTATGAGCCATTTGCGAGCGGTGAGGAAGCCGGATTAACCTTATTTATGAATAATAAATATCATTACGATTTGGCTGTAACACAGGTCTATGGGCAGAAGAAAATCGTATTGCGGCGAACCGTCGGCTCTCTGCGAACCGAACAGGTGCTTGACTGTGACACGGGGCCGGTTGTATTACAAATCAAGGCTGACCGTAATCACTTCACGTTCCTCTACCAGCAAGGTTCATCCGATGCCATCGAAGTGGGTTCAGGGGAAACACATCTGTTATCTACCGAAGTAGCAAGTGGTTTCACAGGTGTGATGATCGCCATGTACGCTCATGCTCCATCGGGGGAGTGTACGCCTGCAAGTTTCGATTGGTTTGACTATGAACCTCTGGACGAATAATCGTTGTAACTCCTATATTCAGTAATAGAAAATATAATATATGATCAGCTAAAATTATCCCCTTAAAGTAGATACTCTTTGAAAAGCCTTGTGTGGTAGCATAAGGAAATGAGTGAACTTTGAGGGGATTTTGCTATAGCTATATCTTTCTTACGGATTGCACTGGAATTTATAAAAGAACCATTGCTTTATTAGAGAAGTTCTCCTAGTATTTTTAGAAGGAACACCCCAGCAGCTACCATCTTGGCAATAACTTCACTGCCCATATGAGAGCGCTATCGCTGCAGCACTAAGATAAACGGGAGGTTGCAGATATGAAATGGAATCACTTCAAGTCCAAGCTTCTGTTTAAGTACACCCTATCCTATATCTCCATTTTCCTTATCCCTCTTGTTATTTTAACCATCATTATTTATCACAACGCTGTGAACACGCTCCGTTCAGAGATTGAACAGACCAATGTCAATCAGCTCACTCAAGCCAAAACTGTCATTGATGATCGCATGAAAGAACTCCAAGACATCGCTTTTCGCATCGCCTACGATGAGCAGTTAACGCGGTATTGGACCCACCATCCGTACTATAGCCGGGAATCAATCGGCGCATTGGTCAAATACAAAGCCACCAGTTCCATTATCGATGAGTTATTCCTGTTCTTCCGTGAAGATGATAACATCTATTCTTCTCAAGGTTCTGAGAACCTGGATGTATTCACTGGCCGCTACAAATTTACTACGTGGAACAAAACAGACATGATCCGGGATTTGAATAACGTACAGTCCCCCACAATACGTCCAGCGGAGCAGGTCGTCCAAGGAACCAGAATACCCAATTCCATGCTGGCCTACCTTGTACCGATTGCACCTAACAATACGCCTGCCCATGGAACCGTCATGTACTTGATTCACGAGTCCAATCTGACGGGCTTAATTGATTCGATCCTCAGCGACTATCA
This sequence comes from Paenibacillus sp. FSL H8-0283, assembly GCF_045040675.1. Lineage (NCBI taxonomy): Bacteria > Bacillati > Bacillota > Bacilli > Caryophanales > Paenibacillaceae > Paenibacillus > Paenibacillus sp. FSL H8-0283. Next base: position 1,444,177 of record NZ_CP150295.1, on the reverse strand, counting down.
CGGAATGACTTATATTTTCGATAATTTCGGGCAAGTACTGGCAGCCAATTACAAGGGAGAAATCATATCCGAACAGGAAGTAAACGCTCTGTTTGCTCTTGAACCCGGAACGCACAGCATCTCCTTAAATCAAGAACCACATTCGGTTGTATCCGTTAAATCGGATGCGGGTTGGACTTATGTAACCGCTATGCCCAGCAACCAATTTTTTAGCCGAATCGTTCATATTCGCACCTTTGTTGTTCTTGTTTTCTCCTTCATGGTGGTGATGGGCACGTTCCTCGCCATTATGTTGGCCCGAAGACAGTACCATCCGATTTCAGACTTAATGGAGTTCATTCGGTTGAAAAATGATCCTGATCCATCCTCCACCACCAACGAGCTGGAATGGATCAAGAAAACACTGCATGATTATAGTCAGCGCGTAGATCTTCAGGAGCCCTATGCTCGCAATCATATTTTGCTCATGTTGCTGAAGCACGGTCACACCGGAGATTTCCCCTCTGAGTTTACGGATAAGCTTGGCATACGCTTTAACCGATCCCATTATTTTGTCATGATCATGGGCTGGGAAATGCATTCTTTTCCTATCGGTGGTAACCCCGAGCAACCTACTGTCATGCAGCTGATGAACGATGTGGACCTGCCGGAGTTGTCTGCATATGCTTACGGCGTAGAGCTGCCACAGGCAGACCAATTGGCCCTTATCGTGGGATTCGATGCCGAAATTGGGCATGAAGGAAGCCTGAATATCCGTATGGAGCCTATCGTTGAAAAACTGCAATGGATGGTGATTGAACACACCGGAGTTGCGCCCGCAATCGGGATAGGCAATCGGTACACTTATCCGAAACAGCTGAATCAGTCCTACATTGAAGCCTCGACCGCTCTGGAAGCATCGATGCTGCATGGACAGGGCAGCAGTACATACTTTAACGACCTTTCCGGTTCCGATGTACAGGATTCTTCCTTCTGGGTCCCTAAGGATGTGTTATTAAAGCTGGTTCAAAGCTTAAAACAAGGCAGCTATGATGTGGCAGTTCAGATGGTGTCAACTGCGTTGAATACCCTGAAATCCGAAATGCCGTCTGTACCGCTGCTGCGTTGCATCTGCTTTGATATTCTGAATACAATGCTCAAAACCGCTTCGGAGCTTGGAATCCACCATGTGGTTGATCAACTTCCAAGGATCACTTCCTACGACTCGTTAGAGGATTTGGAGAAAAAACTGACAGGCCTTGCCGCCGAAATCTGCGCCCATGTCGAGGCGAAGAGTGAGACGGAAGAAAGCTCTCTTATGAATGAAATCGTGGCTTATATCGATGCCAATTTCTCTGATTATGATCTCAGTTTAGGTACGATTTCATCGAAATTCACGATCTCTTCATCCTATTTCAGTCGTTCATTTAAAGAAAAGATCGGCATGAACTTTACCCAATATATCTGGCAGAAACGGATGGATGAGGTCATTCGACTACTGCTTCATACTACCGATCCGTTAAAAGATATCATCACGCGTGTCGGTTACCTGGATACACCAAACTTCATCCGTAAATTCAAAAAAGAGACGGGTTATACCCCAGGGCAATACCGTAAAATGCACCGTCCCAACGGCTCCGCCGATTCTCCTGATGATGATGACGAGGAATGTATTGGATAAATGGTGATATCGTCTAACATGTGCCAGATTCGTTAGACCAAAATATCGCAAACAAGGGGCCGTCCTATACGTCATGAGCATGACGTATAGGACGGCCCCTTCGTATGTTTTTAGTCCGAAGACATAATCTGCTTCGTCGCGGCCAGCGGCCTTATCCGATTTTCCCAGCCGGAAGAACCTTCAGCCCTTGATGCACTGCACCCAGCAAACGGTGAGTTGGATCACAGCCGTACTCCCAGAACATGATTCCGGCCAGACCTTGTTCCTTTACGTAATCACATTTGCATTGAATCGATTCTTCATCATCATAAGAAATGAGGCTGGATCCATTAAACAGAAATGGTGCACAGGCTTCTTCATCCCAATAACGAGTGTAACCATTCTTGTTAATGTACTTCGCTTCCAGCTCGGCAAATGATGGTCCATATCCGCCTGTACTACCGGCCATTTGATGGAGCCCGTAGTTTCGGTCAGGAACCTCAGTCCATATCCGGGAATAGAACGCAGCTCCGATCACAATTTTCTCCTTTGGAACGCCTGCGCTAACAAACAGGTTCACGGAAGCATCCGTACTGATTCGAAACAGATCTCCGGTTGGCGTGTACAGATTCGTATGATGTCCGGTCAGAACTTGAAAACCGCCACGCATATCATAGGTCATCAACTGCACGTAGTCCAGGTACTGCTGCACCTTAGCCATCTCTGTACCATCAACGTAGTATTGATCAGCCCCTGCTGCAATGGTGAGCAGATAATGACGGCCATCCTCTTCTCCCTTGGCACTCAGTGCCTCACGGATCGTCTTGAGAAGTAAAGTGAAATTCCGTTTATCATCAGGACTGGATGCGATACCAGCTTCACCGTAACAAGGATATTCCCAGTCCAGATCAATCCCGTCAAAAAGATATTCCTCCAGCACCCTAACCGCCGATGCAGCCATGCTGTCCCTCCCCGCCTGGGTTGAGGCGGCTTCAGAGAAACCGCCTGCGCTCCATCCGCCTACAGACAACAGCACTGTAAGATTTGGATGCTCCCGCTTGATGTTCCGAATCACATGGCCGTTTTTTAAATGCTCGGTGGTGATTGCATCATTCTTGACATGTCCAAAGGCTACGTTCAGATGTGTTAACTTCAAGAGATCCTCATGTGTCATGTCGGGGAGAACTGAATCAACAGCATAACCCGCAGCAATATATTTCGTCACTCTCTTCACTCCGATCTGTTCAATGATTGAGATATCGCAGCAGCAATCTGCAAGGCTTCCTTCCCGGTACCAATCTTGTACCCGGAAGCCATATAACGGATTTGGTACTGAGTATCCAGCACGAACAGATGTGGATAACCCGCTTCATAAGCCGCAGGCTTCAAATTGAAGCCGGACAAGGAAGCATAACTGGAATCTCGTACAAAAACCGTGCGTACAGGCAGTTTTGGATAACCAGCAGGGTCAAAGGCAGCGTTCCATTCCATATCTCCGATCATGAGTACGATTGGTATACCCAGCTTATCCAGCGGCTCTGCCAGCTCGCACAGTTCACGAATCAGATGTTTGGTCGGTTCCCGCTCAGGTTCAATCCAGGCAGCAATGGCACCCTCCGATCCCAGAAGTTCCTCCAGTTCTACCTCTGAACCGTCCAGAAGGGTCAGTATACTTCCTGGTGCCAGTTTACCCAGTACAGGAATATCAACCTCATTCTCACGATAAGACAATACAACCTCAGTGGTATCTCCAGCGTTCACGGTAAAGTAAACGAATCGTACTTTTGCCGTTCCATCTTTCAGACGAATGCCTGTCGTTAAGCGATAAGCTCCTGCCTCAACCTCATATGGCTCGCTATAGACATCCGTACTGCCATAAGGATAAATCAATGTCTTATAGACGCCATCTTCCAGACGGGCAAACGAGAAATTTTCGAAATAAGATGCTTCAGGTGTATCCTGCGGAACTTTTATATCCCTATGAAGTTGGAGCATCCCCCAGCTTGTGCTCTCCTGAGTTAGAGGTGAGGTGAGACTAAACACTGCATCCTCCCAGCCTCTATCACTTAGATACTGTGGTTTCTGTGCGCTGGGATGTAATCGGGCCGGAATACCCAAACTGCGACATACAGCCACAAACAAAATATCCAGGGACTGAAAGTCTCCCTTCATTAGACTAAACGTCCCTATTGGATTCCCTTTGCCTTTTAGATTAGGAAGATCTTCATAGTGTTCATATTGCTGTTCCAGTATTCGGGCAAGTTGCGAGGGATTCTCCCTGAAAGTTGCCGCTTCATCTGCCGAAAAGGCATTCTGGAATACACCCCGATAAGGGACCAGCATCTCATAGGAGATCCGCGGACACAGGATGTATCTCACGAACGTATATTCCGCCCATGATCCTTGTTGCGAGAGTGCACCGATCAGATGATCATCCAGCGTCTGTCGAAAAGTATCAATTAAATCTTTTTCATTCATCGACTCCAGCAACCGGAGCGGCCACTCATCGTATGGATTGGAACGTTCCTCTAGGAAAGCTACAATCTCCCGGCTGTTCCCCCGTGCCTTGCGGAGAATATCCCATACACGTACCGAGGGCAGTCCAACCTTTTTAGCCAGCGAGACAGCTTCCTCCTCACTCAGGAACGTGTCCTCATACTCGCTCCGGGTCTGCGCTCCTTCCTCCAGACGACGATTATGAATCTCAATCTTCTCTTCCGGTAATGCAACCACGACCTCTCCCTCCCTTTCCTGAGGAGGAACCATATCGAAATCTACAATCCCTGTAGGCTGCTCTGATGAGTTCAGCACAAGCTCTACATCCTTATTTTCCTGAGCCTTGAATAGGACCTCACTCCACTTGCCTCCGCTGACCCCACGAATCAAAAGGTCACCACGGCCAGTCTTAAAGGTCGCTTCCCCTTGTGCATCCGTCCTAATCTCGGCAATCGGATAGAATTCAGCCGAATTGTACAGCTCCAAACGGACACTCGCTCCGGGTACGGGCTCTCCCTGTTCATTTTTCACCTTCACATAGATGTTGCGTGTGGGCGCATAGTTCTCAAGTAAATTAATTTCCGTATATCCCTTTTCGGAGAGCGTAATATCCTCTGGTCCGGGATAGTCGGCATAGATCCTCGTATTAATCAGCATGGCCCTGCGGGCTGGCGGGCTGAACCACCCTTGATTCAGACGGGCTTCCGGCTCGCATGCCCCGATGTAATACCATTGACCATCTGCCCAGGCTTCTACCCAAGCATGATTGCTGTCACAGTGAGCCCAGCGCGGCGTATAGACCTGACGGGCAGGTATGCCGATGCTGCGAAGAGCGGCCACCGCCAGCGTGGATTCTTCGCCGCATCGACCACGAGCATTCCGGATCATCGTCAGCGGTGATATCGTGCGCAGATCGCTGCCAATATAGGTCGCTTTCTCATGACACCAGTAATTGGTCTCCAAAATGGCATCCGCCATGGATAACTTTGCTGTCCGCTCGGCTAATTCGTCATACATCAACCCGCGGTAATCTTCAATATTTTCTGTATTTATCCGATAAGGTAGCACAAAATGAAGGAACAGATGATCCGGAACGCGATCTCCCCAAGGCACACGTTTACGGGTGTCCAAAGCCCGGCGTACATGGCTCAAGAACAGGTCCCCGTTATAATCAGCCAGGTCGTTTACCGGCATATAGGCATATATATACTTCAATGCCCATGTCTCTTCTTGCGTTAGCTCCTGCTGAAAAATATGAAACAACTCCGATTTGCGGGCCTCTGCAAAACGCACCTTCTCCTGGAACTTCTGCTCGATCCTCTCCAATAACTGTGCATCAAGGGAAAATACCAAAGTTTGGCTGGTCATTGCGTTATCACTCCTTCCACAGCTTTCCGTCTTCCCGAATACAGATCAAGGCCGTTCCGTCCGAAGACGATGCAGTAATCTGGAACAGGCTGCGAGTCGTTTCAATAACAGGCTCACAGCTCAACGATTCCTCACCCAAAAGCAGCTTCACATCCTGTGTAAATTCACCATGGGTTTCATAATAATTACGTTCACGGTAGTAGAGCTTGCGAAGCTCCCATTTGATTCGTTCGTCTTCAGGCAACTCAAACGACTGATCCGTTCCGTCATCCGAGAATACAACATAACCCCATAACTCCGGGTAATGCATGTTGATAATACCCATAGGTGACCACACCCAGTTGTCCTCCGGATAAGGTTTACCCGTATCTGGATTCAGCACCTTGCGGTACTCACCGTCCTGTACCTCGGTTTGCCACTCCACACGCGAGAAGTTGACACGCCAGAACTCACCCGGCGCAGGTGGACGGATTCCTTCGGCACATTCCTTCAGACTGGCCCAGGGAATAGCGACTTCCACGCTCCATTTCCGATTCTCTGCACCAGGTCTGTTCAGTTCCCCATCGATATATACGGCCGTCTTGAGACCGCTGATATCCCAACCGTTAACCGGAGGCCCACCATCCCGATAAGGCTTCACTAATAACAGGTCCCATACCGTATTGAGCGCATTGATCTCGAACTCATAATATTGATGGGAATCCCCGTCGGGATCGATAAAAATCTCGAAGTCATTGTCATAAAAAATAACGGAATCACGTTCAGTCAGGGTAGCCCATATCTGATCTTCAATCAGCTCGGCAGCAAAATAGAAATAGTCGTCATCCCACAGCATTTTTACCCGTGTCTGTTTCTCTGGCTTCGGACGAAGATCACCTTCGATATCAACGAAATCCTCCGTCCAATGAGCCGCATCCCAGAATGCCTTATCCACACGACCGTCTAACACCAATGGTTCCTGCGCACGCTTGCATATATAATGTTTGGGAGCATACTCAATCCTGGGTTCTGGCACTCCAATTCTGTTCATGTCACTCTCTCCAATTCGTAAGGGAGGGCATGCATCTACCAGCACACGCCCTCCCCGTAATGGTTAGTTATGGGTGACAACGGCCCCAGAGCCGCCGTACATTTCCAGCTCCTCATCAAATTCGAGCTTAAGAACGGTCACCTGTTCATGCGTGTCCTCCGGGGTCATCTTGATCCACGTTGTCCCCGGGATATTGAACCAAGGCACGCCCCCATGAATCTCATGATTAAGCTCTTTGCCCGAATGCAGCACGGTAATTTTCTTGATTGGATTGCAGAGACCCTTGATGCACACATTCTCTTTTGGATCGTCATACACAAACAGGTACAGCGTCTTTCGATCCTCGGATACAGTGCTTCCCCCCAGATAATAGCGAGGCATAATGCCTTCACCCGTGCCAAAGACGGCCTCTTCATGGGTTCGGATCCAAGCTCCCAGTCCAAGCAGAATATCCTCCTGCCTCTGATCGATGGTGCCATCTTCACGCGGACCGATATCCAGCAACATATTACCGCCCATCGAAATGCAGTCGCAGAACATTCGAATGATCTGATTTAACGATTTGTATTTATGATCTGTTGGCACATAACCCCAAGATCTATTGATCGTGGTGCAGAATTCCCAGGGTCCCTCCGGTCTTGTGATCGGAATGCCTTGCTCAGGCGTTTTGTAATCCCCATAACCTTGAAGGCGGGAGTTGATGATGATATCCGGGTTAAAAGATTGCAGATAATGCTTGAACTCCGGCAGATTCCACTGCTCGGCACTCCGTTCCCAGTCCCCATCAAACCACAGCAGATCCACCTTTCCGTAATTTGTTAAAATCTCTTCCAGTTGATGGTTATTAAATCGCAGGAACTTCTGCCACTTTTCCTGAACTTGAACGCCGTCCACAGGACTTGAGTGCCGGTTGGCACTGCTGAGATCCTCAGGCACTTTTCCACCTTCATACACGCTAGGATAATCCGGGTGTGACCAATCAATGAGTGAGTAATACATCCCTAGATGAATGCCCTTTTCCCGAATCGCTTCCGCATATTCCTTCACAATGTCCCGATTCGCTGGTGTCTGTTTGACAACATTGAGATCACTATATTGCGTATCCCATAGAGCAACGCCGTCATGATGCTTCGTTGTTAATACGGCATACCGGGCACCAGACTTCTCAATCAATTCCGCCCACTTCTCCGCATTGAATTCCGATGCCGTAAAACCATCCAACTGTTTCATATATTCTTCATAGGATATCCTGCCATTATAGAAGGACCAGGATTCCGCAACCCCGTCCACCGCATAGATGCCATAGTGAATGAATATCCCCAGTTTGGCTTCTTCAAACCATTTCTGCATAACGGTTCACACCTCCCGCGAGAATTCTTATATGCGAAAAATTTAATGCAGCTAACAATATTGAAGCTAACTGCTCTCTTTCTGCATGGGATGTACCTCGATAGGCTTTATTGCCCCGAATTCCAGCGGTCATATGCCCCCTGATACAGTTCGATGATACGGTCACTGCCCATTTTCTCCATCTGTGCAATGTACTTATCCCAGTTCTCAAGTGGTTCCTGGCTGGTCACAAACTTCGCTTCCATCTGTTTAACGTACGTATCCAAGTCAGACAATAGAGCGGTTGCTTCGCTTTGCTCTTCATTTGTCAAATAAACGTTAGGAAATGGTGCTTTTCCGATAGGTACCAACTTCTCTTGATTTTGCGTGTCAATCCACTCATCAAATTCGGTGCGAAGACCCTTCGCTACATCCGGATCATTAATACCCGGTGTCAAGATACCAAAGTTCGGCGTGATTTTACCGCGGTATTCCTCACGATCCCCGCCGCCAGGAACGGGGAGCCACTCTTTCACGTGATTTTCCTTGTCTTTGAATTTCCACAGCACACCTTCCGGACCTTGATTGAACAGTGTCGCACCTTCATAACTGTATAAGTAATCGATCCATCGCATCGTCGCCTCGGGTGACGGGTTGCTGCTTGTAACAGCAAAGGTACCCCGAGCCGACATGCCCGGATGCTTGCCGTATACCGGAGAGTCTGCCACCTCGCTCTTCACGGGTGTCATTAGCGGATGATCCGTGCTGGGTTCACCACCGAGCGTGAAGTATGGATGGTAATCGTTGAACAGTGCAAGTTTGTTGCTTTCACCTTTAGCTTTTTTCTGATCACCTGTTTGAGAGAAGGTCTCATGATCCAGCAAGTCTTCCTTCCACAAGCGGTTCATGAATGTAAGATAACCTTTGTAACCTTCTTCTTGATAAGGATAGTGAACTTTACCGTCTTTATCGGAATAGATGCCTTCGTTGTACATTCCCCAGAAGCCGAAGAAAAACATGCGAAGATCATCCAGTTTTACAGAAGTAAGTGGAATTTCATCTTGCTGGCCATTGCCATTGGGATCTTCTTCTTTTACACGCTTGAGATACGTATACAATTCTTCCGTAGTCTTGGGCTCTTCTACGTTAAGTGCCTTCAAGAATTCCCCGTTGTACCACATTGGGCCTCTATACCACACGGCGGCTTTATCAATGAATGGGAGTGCATACATATGCCCATCAGGTGTTGTAAATGATTTGCGGACATCCGGGTTCTCATCGAGAATCTTTTTGATATTTGGGGCGTAACCTTCGTCAATGTATTTTTCCAACGGGATCAGGATGCCCTGGCTTCCATAAGTCACCTGTTCGGCTGGCTTGAGGTCCGCAGCATAGAACATATCCGGCAAGTCTCCGCTCGCGAAAACCAGATTTTTCTTCGTTTCAAAGCTGTCGATTGGTGAGAGCTGGTATTCCAGCTTGATGCCCGACAGTTTCTCCATTTCTTGCAGCACAGGCATCGTGCTCCAGTCGGCTACGCCCGCATCCTGGGACATGACCTTTAACGTTAGCGTTTTGTCTACAATGGGGAAACCTTCTTTTTTGACCCCCTCTACTTTGGTGGTCGTGCTTCCGTCTTCATTGGTTGAACCACAAGCTGCAAGCAATGTTGCGAATAAGGTGAGACAGAGTGTAATGGATGAAGCCTTGCGAAGCTTTTTCATAACAACAACTCCCCTTGTTTAATGTGGTATATGGATTAAGATCATCCCTTAACGGAACCGATCATAACACCCTGTACAAAGTAACGCTGGAGGAATGGATACACCGCAATGACAGGTAGGGTGGCAACAATAATGACGGCATATTTAACCAGTGCAGCGATCTCCGCTTTGGTATTCATCGCCGTGGCTGAAGACGTATCGATAGCGCCTCCCCCTTGAGCCGCCATTTCTTGAAGCACCAGAATCTGGCGCAGAAAGAGCTGTAGCGGGTACTTGGAGGAATCATTCAGATAGATCATGGCACTAAAATAGCTGTTCCAGTGTCCGACTCCATAGAAGAGCGCCATCACTGCAATGATTGGCATCGAAAGCGGGAGCACAATCTTGATGAACAACCGGGTGTTGGTACACCCATCAATATGCGCCGCTTCCTGTAACTCCTTGGGAATGGTCGATTGGAAGAACGTCCGGCATACGATAATATTCCAGATGGATGCAGCCCCGGGCAGAATAAGTGCCCACATGCTGTTCACCATACCAAGATCCTTGACCAGCAGGTAACTTGGGACAAGCCCTCCGCCGAAGAACATCGTTACCATAAACATCGCCATGAAGAATCCGCGTCCCACAAAGTCCGAGCGGCTGAGCGCATAGGCTGCCGGTAGTGTAACAATCAGGTTAACGATGGTGCCTACAACGGTATAGATAATCGTATTTTTGTACCCAATCCAGATGTTGGTGTTCTCAAACACCCGGGCGTAACCTTCAAACGTAATCCCTTTTGGAAGCAGCCACATCTCACCGGAGGCTACATATTTGGGATCACTGATTGAAGCACTGATGATGTATAACAGCGGATACAGCACAATGACGAGCGCTACCGTCAGATAGATGTAATTACACAATAAGAACAATTTATCACTTCTACTTTCTTTCACAGCGGATGACATGTATATTCCCCTCCTTTTACCATAGGCTGTTTTCACTGGTGCGGCGTGCAATCTGATTCACGGTAATAAGCAGAATCGCATTCACTACGGAGTTGAACAATCCCACCGCCGTAGAGAAACTGTACTGCGCATCGACCAGACCGGATCGATAGACAAATGTTGAGATGACATCGGACGAGCCCATGTTCAGCGGATTTTGCAGCAGCAGGATTTTCTCGAATCCGACGCCCAGAATACTGCCCATATTCAGAATTAACAAGATGGTGATCGTAGGGATGATCGCTGGAATGTTAATATGCAAAATCCGTTTGAACCGGCTCGCACCATCCACCACAGCCGCTTCATGCAGTTGCGGGTCCACACCCGATAAAGCGGCAAGGTATATAATGGTGCCCCAGCCTGCACTTTGCCAGACTCCTGATAGTACATACACTGTCTTGAACCACGCAGGGTCCGTCAGGAATTGAGGTGCCTGGAATCCAAGGGCCTGTACCAAATTGACAATCATGCCTGACGAGGGTGATAAAAAGGTAATGATCATCCCCGACATCACCACGACCGAAATGAAATGCGGTGCATACGTGACGGTCTGCACAGTACGCTTGAAGAAGGAATCCTTCACTTCATTGAACGATAACGCCAGAATAATCGGCAGTGGAAAACCTATAGCCAGCTCATACAAGCTGATGCTAAGGGTATTCCATAGTAAATCCCAGAAATAATACGAATTGAAGAAACGGATGAAATGATCGAATCCGACCCATGGGCTTCCTGTGACACCAAGCGTTGGGATAAAGTTTTTAAATGCAATTTGTATGCCGTACATCGGACCATAATGGAATATCAGAAAGTATAAAAAGGCTGGCGCAATAAACAGATACAACTCCCAGTTCCGAATCGTCCTTCTCCATAATTTATTTTTCTTGCTATTCGGAATCGTGTTTACCGTTAAGTTTTGCGTCGAGGGAGACTCCCCATTTAGCTGCATCAGTTGTTTCCTCCTTTTCTAATGAAAATCCGGCCGTTTGTGAGGAAGAGCGAAGCACTCCTGTTTTAATATAAGAAGGAGTTCCGAACCGCGTCTCCATAACGAGCGGCTCTGTTCCCCCTCTTAATTGGTAACGCTTACATACTGAGTTTATGGATCATTTTCGAATCCGTAAATATGCCATTTCCATCTTCACTTCTAAAATCACGGAATATACTGTTACAACAGGGGTTTACACTTTTGTTGCCAGCTTGTCATTGTCATTTCGCGGGTATAAAACATGTAGAATTTGACCTATTTCCCTCCTGTAGTTGTCATTGAGAGTTTCATCACATCAACTTGAAAGATGTCAGATCCGAACTTAGGTTAGAAAACAGACCTTAAAGTCAAAACCCACATATACGCATGGGACACGGTATTGATGTCTACAGCCATCATACTGAATTCTAAGGTTTGCAGGTTTCAAGGTTTTACCGACGTGATACAATGTAATATTATCTATCATACATCTCTCGCAAACTACAAGCCTGTAATGGCTTGCCTTTATTCTATATTTCTCCTCCCTCTTTCGTATATATGTTGTTTTTATCTTTGCCTTCAGGATACATAAACGCTTATAAACACTAGTAATTTGGAGTCATATATGTAAATTTTGCACAAGGTGTGGAATCTGAAAACAGTAGATATTTCGGAAAAGACCATTAAAAAAAGCCATTCCGCTAACACGAACTGGCTTTACATCCTAAGTAGATATCCATTTCTTTATAAAAAAGCGACAGGATTAATTACACTACATGTAATATAAATAATCATATGAAAACCTGTGTACAGTTTCAACTCAAATAAAAAACCACTCTCCATACATGTATGGAGAGTGGTTTGGAAGATACACATCCGTTTTAACCATGTTCAGTTTGTAGGGTTTGCAGTGAATTTACTTACCAGAAGGTTGAGCTTCTGCTGTATACCCTGTTGGGATATCCGTTTCTGCAGTCACATTGGTGATAACCATCGGATACATCATGTCTGGATCAGGTTGAATAATGGAATAGAGCACGATAGCGCGTCCATCCTTCTCCAATTTCACATCATCAATCTTCAATCCATAACCAGGATGCGGCATTTCAGCACTGAGTTTAACTTTGGTTGTTTTGTCATCAACCTTTGTCGTTGTTACTTCAGGTACAATCGCTTGTTGGCCTTCACCTGGATTGGTTGGAGTTGGCTCTGCTGAGCCGCCATTGCCGTGTTTATCCACAAATTCAAGTGCATTAAAGATCATGCTTGCAGCCTCCATACGGGTAAGCGACTGATCTGGACGGAAGTTACCGTCCTTATCCAGTTCAATGATGTTCATGTTCAGCAGGTTCTGGACTGCAGATATGGCGTCCTTACCGATTTTATTTTCGTCCTTAACAAGATTATACTTCATGATGACCGGATAATTCCCGGTTGTGTTAATCCCTTCATTCAGCAAAATGACAAACAGTTCACGTGTCATCTTGCCCTGCGGGTTCACTTCAACCGGAATGGACAGTCCATTCTGAGTAGCGGCCTGCACCGCATCGGCATACCACGTATCCGGACTGATTTTATTCTGAGCGGATGCTTCCGCAAATTCATTTTTCAGACCAAATGCATTCACAATCAGTTGAACACCCTGTGGCTCGGACAATGCAAGATCTGGACGGAACAGATCCGCTGTTACTCCGCTAACAATACCTTTTGATTTCAATGAATCCACAATCGACTTCTGACCTTCATCCTTCACATCTGTGAAAGCAAATACCGATGCACCTCCTGCTGTCAAAGAAACGCAGAGCGCAAGTGTTGCAGCCAAACCTTTTTTATGTTTCATTTCCTGGCACCTCCATATGATTAGTAAAGCCTATTTTTTACCTCTTCATTCCTACAGACGGGGCATCCTTAGAAAATGTTTCAGTAATTTCGACATCTGGTGAATACAACACGAGAACACGGCATAGAACCCTTCTCCAACGCCGATAATCTAAATCACCTGCTTTTTGCTAAGTGGCTTCGTTGACATCCCATCGGATTAGCGCAAAAATAAGAATAGAGAAATCTATCGGATGACGGATAAACAACGAACTGGATCGCATACAGTAAGAGGGCACGACGCGCTAATAACAGGTGTCGGCCCTTTTCTTGACTCCACCTGCTGAACTGACTTCACCTATAACAAAAGGAGAACAACGCTTATGTCCAAGAAAGGATTACTTCGCGGTTATGTTGTGTCGAACTGGCCTGTTTATCTGGTTGCTGTTCTTCTGATTATTGCCTCCAATGTCGGGCAAGCATCCTTGCCCCGCATACTCGGCAGCTTCACGGATCAGTTGATGCAGAACACGCTTCAGATGCAGACGGTCGTAAGGTACAGCCTGTCCCTTCTAGCTATTGCCATCGGGTATAATCTGCTGTTCGGTACCGGGCAATTCATGATTATGAAGCTCGGTCGACGCTTCGAATTCATGACGCGTGAGCGTATATTCAGTAAGTTTTCCGAACTTAGCGAACATTATTTCTCCAAACAGGGGAACGGAAAACTCCTCAGTTATGTCATGAATGACGTTACTTCCGTACGTGAAGCGATATCCAATGGTGTGACACTCATGACCAATGCCACCTTCCTGCTGTTGTCCTGCATTGTCATGATGCTACTTAGCGGGATTCCGTTGACGCTCATTTTAATCAGTGTTGTCCCTTTGCTGGCGATCCCATTTCTGGTCGTGTTTTTTGGTCCGCGGATTCGCAAGCGCTCTCGCGACGTGCAGGAAGCTCTTGCAACCATGACGGAATCGGCGGAAGAGCAGCTGGGTGGCATTCGCGTAACCAAGACGTTTGCCATCGAAGACAGTGCTCGTGCACGCTTTGGAACCACCGTCGATGAGATCAAGAGCAAACAGCTTCGACTCGTTCGTCTGTCTTCGTTGTTTCAAGCATTGCTCCCGCTGCTGGGAGCCATCTCATTGGTCGTTTCTCTGCTTGTCGGAGGTATTATGACCATGCAGAATTCTATTACACTCGGGAGTTTTGTCGCCTTAACCTTATATCTGCGCATTATTATGGGACCGCTTCAACAGATCGGCAATGTTATTAATACCGTTCAGCGCTCAGGCGCATCACTGGAGCGGGTGAATGACCTGCTCAGCGAAGTAGCAGATGTACGTGAACTTCCTGAAGCCACAGCGCTCCAAACCGTACAAGATATCACCATGGAGAATCTAACCTTCTCCTATCCTGGCAGTTCATCTCCTGCTCTCCAAAACATTCAACTCAATATCCGTGCCGGGCGAACGGTCGGTATTGTAGGCAAGACCGGCTCAGGTAAAAGCACCCTCGTTAAGCTATTGCTGCGTACATATGAACCACCTGAAGGAACAATTCGCATCAATGGTACCGATATTCGGCAGCTGTCGCTGGAAAGTCTAAGATCGCGCATCGCCTATGTCCCTCAGGATGGATTCCTGTTTAGTACCACCATCCGAGATAACATCGCATTTAGCGACCGGGAAGTATCGCTGGATACAGTGGAACATAGTGCACGGCAAGCCATGATCTATGATAATATTGTCCGTTTTCCTGATCGCTTCGATACACTGCTTGGCGAACGTGGACTCACCCTGTCTGGTGGACAACGTCAGCGAACCAGCCTTGCAAGAGGACTGATCAAACAAGCACAGTTACTTATTCTGGATGACAGTATGAGCGCGGTTGATGCCGTCACCGAGAGTGGTATTCTGCGCAGTTTGCGCGAGATTGGCAAGGGCAAGACTACATTAATCATCTCTCATCGCATCAGCGCGGTCCGTCATGCGGACGATATTATCGTTCTGGATGAAGGGCGAGTCGCTGAACAGGGAACACATGCGCAGTTGATGGCTGCCAAGGGGTTATATGCGGCCACCTACCGTTTGCAGGAGGAGGGATTACATCATGTCTAACACTAACGCTGAACTTCACCCAGATGCAGAGGCCGATCAGAGTAAACGAACTTCGTTTAAGGCCATGATGGCATACGCCAAACCGCATAAATGGGCTTTTGCCGGTATCTTCTTCTGCTCACTGCTCGGCATATCGGCAGATCTGCTGCAACCCTATCTGGTGAAGATCGCCATCGATGATCATCTGGCCGTGGGCCAGACCAGTGTGGGCTTTCTCGTTCAGCTCGCAGCCATCTTTCTTGGGCTGGCTGTCATCAGTTTTATTTTTACCTATATCCAGAATAATCTGTTGCAGCATGTGGGTCAGAACATTGTATCCCGGATCAGAAAGGACCTGTTCAAGCATATCTCCAAGATGTCCATGTCCTTCTTTGACCGTTTTCATATCGGCAGTCTGGTCACGAACGTATCCAGTGATACGGAGACCATCAGCAGCTTTTTCACTCAAGTACTGCTCAGTCTGATTCGGGATGGTATGATGCTGGTGCTCATTATCGTCTTTATGTTCCAACTTGATCCTGTGCTGGCGACATACTCCCTGATCGTTCTGCCTGTCATTGCGGTGGTTGCGGTATTATTCCGTAGTCGACTGCGAAAAGCTTATCAAAATGCCCGTACGCGTCTTTCCCGTCTGATCGCATTTACGGCGGAGAACCTGTCCGGTATGTTTCTGATTCAGGCTTTTCACCAAGAGGAAGAACAGAAGAAACGTTTCTCGGAACAGAACGCACTTCACCTGAAAGCCAACATTGCTCAAGCCCGCTCCAATGTTATCTTCAACCGGACGTTTGATATCCTTGGCAATGCGGCACTGGTTATGATGGTCTGGCTTGGAGGTCGCGCTGTACTGGGTGAGTCCCTGCAAGTCGGGGTATTGTATGCGTTTATCAGCTATATTCGTCAGTTCTTTCAACCGATTAACCAGATTACGATGCAATGGAATACATTCCAGTCCACGACCGTATCAATGGATCGCATCTGGAACATTCTGAATACACAGCCTGAAGTTGCCGATCCCAAACCCGGTATGGCTTCCTTGCTGGAACCAAAAAATGTGATGGGTCAGATTGATTTTAATGATGTGTCGTTTGGTTATCGGGCAGACCGGCCTTTGATCCAACAGATGAACCTGCACCTCTATCCGGGTGAAATGGTAGGTATCGTGGGAACAACAGGCGCTGGTAAAAGCACACTGATCTCCCTGCTCAATCGCTTCTATGATGTAGACAAGGGCAGTATCGAGATTGACGGTACCGATATCCGGCATCTGCCGCAGGCTAAGCTTCATCGGATCGTGGGTCTGATTCAACAGGAACCCTTCCTGTTCTCCGGTTCCATTATTGATAATGTGAGAATGTTTCGTGAGGATATTACGCGAGAGCAGGCAATTGAGGCCTGCCGGTTTGTCGGGGCACATGCGATGATTTCACGTTTGCCTCACGGATATGATACACATCTATCCGAACGTGGAAGCGGACTATCCGCTGGGGAGCGGCAGTTGATTTCATTTGCCCGGATCGTGGTGTTCCAACCCCGAGTGCTCATCCTGGATGAGGCAACCGCCAATCTGGACTCACACACGGAACAGCTTGTGCAGCAGGCGCTGGAATCGGTATCCCAGGGACGCACCACCATTGTCATTGCTCATCGCCTGTCTACGGTGATGCATGCCGATCGAATTCTGGTGATGGAAAATGGTGAGATTGTGGAGGAAGGACCGCACCAGGAACTAATCACAGCCAAAGGTGTATATGCAGACTTGTACACCCATGCGCGTGATGCAGGTAAAAATTCAGCTATATCAGGGTAATGAACCTGAGTTATAGTAAATACAGAACGTTGAACATGCCGCTCTGCTTATGCAGGCGGCACGTTTGGCATATCGATCAGCATTGTTAATTAGGAGGAACATCCATGCAACAACCCGAAACACCCAAGCGTGACCATCAGCAGATTCGTTACCAACGCAGCACAGCTCTATGGAAGGGAAGTTTATGCTTCCTTTTCCTTCTCTTGTGCGTGAGCTTATTATGGATCATCGTGGACGGACAAGCCGAAAGACTGGAGACCATATACTATTCCATTGCAGCCGTGCTGGGTATGTGGTTGATCGGACCGCTGTTCTTCATGTTTGTGTCACGACTAACCAAAACCCCTGCCGTGTTGTTATCCTGGGATGATGATGCGTTAAGCACGGGCAAACGTAAGATTGCTTGGAGCCAGATTCGCAAAGTCGAACTCGCCTCACCTGCCCGCAGCAAGTGGCTCCTGTCCGCTTCTCCCATGTTTGTCCTGTACTTAAAGGACGGCACACGGTCTCATATTCAGACAGATCATCTGCTGAGCAAAAAAGAGCTGAACCAGGCTGTGTCCTTACTTCAGGAGACTTTGCTGGAACAGAAACAGGATCGTTGAGTACCGGGATGGATGAGGACAAGCTCCCCACACATCACTGTGATTTCTCTACACCTATGGACAGGCTGACTTTGTAATTGCCGTAAGGCAACAACGCTTCAAGTAGTTGACCAAGCTGCTCTGTGGTGCCTGTCTGCACTCTCATCAGATAACAGCCTTCTCCGCTGACGCGATGGACTTCAACGATGTCCTCACGTTCAGCAATGAATGTACGAAAGGCGGCATGTCTGTCGCCGGAGTTCAAGAAAACTGTGACAAAGGCCTGTAGGCCGAGGCCAAGGCGTTCCGGGTTCCATTTTACCGTGTACCCTTCGATTACACCCATATCTTGCAACTTGCGCACTCTTGCACCAACCGCCTGTCCCGTGAGATGAACCTCTTCACCGATCTCTTTGTGAGAACGTTTGGCATCCTGAATCAGAATCTGCAAAATACGTATATCCGTGTCATCTATCATTTCATTCATCTTGCTTCAGCAATCCTTTCACGGTGAAATTAGCGTGGCCTAATTCCATTCATCATGTTATGTACGCCGTTAAACGGGTTGTATACCATATAGGGTAATACTATTAAACAACTCGAAGGAGTGCAAATATAATGAAAATCCAATTGATTCGCAATGCTACACTGTGGCTGGAATACGGAGGGCTGAACATTCTCGTTGATCCGATGTTGATGGACGCCGAAGTCATGCCTGCATTCCCGAACACACCCAATGAGCTACGTAATCCAAGAGTGAGTTTGCCCGAAACCGAAACGGATTATCTGAATCCGGATCTGTTGATTGTGACACACACCCATGTGGACCACTGGGATGAAGCAGCGGCGAAACAACTTGGCAAAGACATTCCCCTGATCTGCCAGCCTGGGGATGAGAATGTATTTCTGGAGGCTGGATTCACGAATGTAACAGCTGTAGATGAAAAACATGAGCATCACTCTGTCCGATTCGCCCGTACATCCGGGCATCATGGCACAGGTGAAATCGGCGAACGTATGGGCAAGGTGTCCGGTTTCGTACTTGAAGCAGATGGAGAACCTGTCACCTATATCGCTGGAGATACCATCTGGTGTGAAGAACCTGCTGAGGCCATCCGCCAATATACGCCTGAAGTTATTGTCGTAAATGCCGGAGGTGCACGCTTCGTGGAGGGTGATCCCATTACAATGGATGGGCCTGACGTTGTCGCCGTGAAGCGCCATGCGCCATCTGCTCATGTCATCGCTGTGCACATGGATGCGATTAACCATTGTGTGATGTCTCGTACGGATCTTGCGACTTATCTGGCATCCGAGCAGTTGGATGGTCAGGTGCTCATCCCACGTGACGGTGAAAGTTTTGAGTTTTAAATTGAAGCGGAAGCTACGCTGAATCAAAGCGGAAGAGAATTAACCTTTTCACACAGGTGGGTGGATTGTAACGAACTCAGCACACGTTATTAGTCTGTTTTTGGCTAATCTGATATCCTAACGAATCGGAGACACGTTATTTCCGCTCTGGGCATGCTTTTACCGAGATTCATCCGTCTTTTTGCAAGGATAACGTGTCTCCGATTCGTTAAATATCTACTATAACGATAATCGGCACAATAAGGTGTCCCAGGTTCGTTAGCGCGTATGACAGGACTGTGCACTTCATTTTCAACACACGCCATTACCTAATTTATATGCTACCTTGTCTGCCACTTCATTACTCATGCCTCCCATGCCTTCCTTTTTCCTATAAAATACAACGAAAAAAAAGCTGGATGCGATGAACTCGCACCCAGCTTTTTTGATTGAAAGAACACGCTAATCCGCTGTTCGCTGGCTTCCCTCTCGGGCATCATGCCTGCCACTGCGCTCTCACGTGTCCCATCCCTTTATGCTATCTCTTACTGGACTTTCAAACGGATCACGTTCCATGATGCTTTTGCCAAGCTCGCCGTAATCAGGGTATCAGATACAACTGCACCCCCGCGATTATGAGGAGCAACGCGGTTTGGTTGTGCTGCCGTATTAGATGCTTTGAGATCATCACTTTCCAGCACGATATGCTCAATCACGGTACACTTCCCGAAGCTGCGCAGGTCCACTTCGAGCGGAAGGGATTCTTCCAGATGACGGTTGACTGCAAATACAGTCACTTCACCCTGCTCTTCGTTATGAACCGCAATAGCTTCCAGATAAGGTACATCTGTGATTTGTTTTGTATCGTATTTTGGAGACTGGATCAATGGCACCAATGCTGTTCCACGCCCGAAGAGGGACGTATGCATGAATGGATAGAAGATTGTCTGTCTCCATGAACCACCGCCCGTATCTGTCATGATCGGTGCAATTACGTTAACGAGTTGTGCCAGACAAGCCATTTTAACCCGATCCGCATGTTTGAGCATACTGATCAACATACATCCAACAAGCAGTGCATCCTCATGATTGTAGATATCCTCAAGCTGTGGCGGAGCAATCTGCCAAGGGTCCATCTTCGAATCATTTTCATTGGAGTGATACCATACATTCCACTCATCAAAGGACAGATACATCGTCTTTTTGCTACGTTTCTTCGCTTTGATATAATCACAAGTCGCCTTCACGGTATCGATAAAACGATCCATTTCAAGCGAGCGTGCCAGGAACGTTGGCGTATCTTGCTCTTGATTGCCGTAGTATTGATGCAAGGACAGATACTCCACGTGATCATACGTATGATCCAGCACCGTTGCTTCCCATTCCGGGAACGATGGCATATTCAGATTCGAACTTCCGCAGGCTACCAGCTCAATCGTCGGGTCCGTCCACTTCATGACTTTTGCCGCTTCAACTGCTAACCGTCCATACTCTTCTGCCGTTTTGTGACCAATCTGCCAAGGACCATCCATCTCGTTGCCCAGACACCATGTTTTGATCGCATGCGGCTGCTTGTATCCATGCTTGATGCGAAGATCACTATAGTACGAACCTTCCGGATGGTTGCTGTACTCCACAATGTTGCGAGCTGCATCCGTACCCCGTGTTCCCAGATTAACGGCCATCATGACTTCAGAATTAGCCTGTTTTGCCCAGTCCACGAATTCGTTGAAACCAAATTCATTGGTCTCAATCGTTCTCCAGGCCAGTTCCAGTCTGCGTTTGCGTTCTGACACAGGTCCAACCGAATCTTCCCAATTGTAACCGGATACAAAATTACCTCCAGGATAACGTACAATCGGTACATTCAACTCTTTGACCATCTCCAGCACATCCGTGCGGAAACCCTGTTCATTCGCTGATGGATGCCCCGGCTCGTAAATCCCGCCATAGACGGCACGTCCCAGATGCTCAATAAATGATCCGTACAAGCGCTTATCCACTACACCAATAGTAAAATCTTTATCAACCGTCATTTTTGCTTTTTCCATAATGAATTTCAACTCCCTAAGATTAATATAAAAATTAATTGATATTCTATGGATCAACGTTCATATTTATATTAAAATCGATTATAGCCTTAATTTCAACCTGAATTTTGCAAAATGTTATTCTTTTTACTGAATTTATGTTTAACTTAATTCTATACAGATAAAATGGAGGAACAACTGTGATCAGAGCAAATACCGATGCCGAATGGCTACCCCTATATGAAGCACTTGCCAGTGAAGTCCGTCTACAGATCATCCGCCTTGTTGCAGAGACTCCGATGAATGTGAAAGACCTTGCTGCTTCACTGGGTCTGAGTAGTGCCATCGTGACCATGCATGTCCGCAAACTTCAGGATGTGGGCATTATTCAGTCCAAAATGATACGCAAAGACGGCGGCACACATAAAATGAACAGCCTTGCTGTAGACTGGATTGGCATCTCCATGCCGCAGGAAAGCGGGACAGCCCGCAAGCTTCACGAGGTTTCCGTCCCTGTGGGACACTATACTCACTTTGACGTCTATCCGACATGTGGTCTGGCTACATCCAATCATGTTATCGGACAGTATGATGACCCTCGTTATTTTCTCGACCCCGAGCGGATGCATGCGCATATTCTGTGGTTTGGCCGTGGATTTGTGGAGTACAAAATTCCAAACTATATCTTATCCGGACAGCAGATCAATGCCATTGAACTGGCCCTCGAAATCGGATCAGAAGCCCCTTCGGTGAATCCAAATTGGCCCTCGGATATTACATTCATGCTGAATGGCATCCGATTAGGGGAATGGACAAGCCCTGGAGATTCAGGCAACGGACGTGGCATGTTCACCCCGGAATGGTGGAGTGACAGTGTCAATCAGTACGGCATGCTCAAGGTACTGCGAATTACCAATGAGGGTACGTTTATTGATGGACAACATCTATCCGACATTACACTCGCAGATATCCCGGTCGAACGCAACCAATGGACTCTTCGTCTTTCGGTGGAGGAAGATGCTCAGCATGTGGGCGGGCTTACCTTATATGGCGAGGGATTCGGCAACTACAATCAGGATATCCTGTTCCGGCTGTACTATCACGATTGAGTTCTTCAAAATAATAAATAACACCAAAACACCTCCCAGTCGCCTGTCAAAGGCAGAATGGGAGGTGTTTTGTATGCATATGAACATGCGTAGATTATTTAAGAAAGTTCTTGTTCTAACTTACAGCGCACTGCCACCAAACAGGAAGCGATACTCCCAGTGTTTGCCGGAGATATCACTAGTTGTTACACCACCGCCAGCGTTGGAATACGTATGTAATACCTTGCCGTTGCCCAGGTAAATCCCTGTGTGCGTAATGGTTGCGCTAGATTTATTCACGCCCGAATACGATGATGCAGAGCTGCCTTTATACGACATGAAATACATCAGATCGCCGCGTTTCAGGTTTTTCCAGTTCGTCTGAACTGTACCCTTGGCTTTTACATAATCTCCCTGTTTGCGGGAATCCGCTGGAAGCTTGATGCCCAGTGCATCAATGAAGGCCTGGCGTACAAAGCTGGAACAGTCAAAAGTAGCTGTGCTGTTACGACTGGCTCCGAACTCATAAGGTGTTCCCAAATATTTCATTCCGGCTGCAATCACTTTTTCTACAGATGCATTGCCGGTCACCGATGTACCACTATTCGAACCCGATCCGCTTGTGCCGCCACTAATCGCTTGTGTGTATTTGGATGAAGAAGATATGTAGCCTGTCCGGTTAGCAGAATCCTTAATCTTATACCAATCCGAACCGGATTGCTGAAGCACCGTTACCGTTTCCCCTTTAGCGACCAAGCGAACAATCTTCGCAGAAGAAGAAGGTGTTGTGCGTAGGTTTACGCCCCAAATTACTTTTACTTGTGAATTGTTAACAGCAGCTGCCGATACCTGTGCCGTTAGTGCTCCTGTCGTCAGACTTCCCATCAGCATCGTTGCTGTGACACTTGCCGTAATAATCGTTTTTTTCCAGTTCATGATGTCGAGTTCCCCCTGATGTTACAGAATTTTAACCTGGCTTGGTTCTCCCGGGCTTGCCCCATTGTAAACGGGCTATCCATAACGTTCATCAGTCAAAAGTCCTGTATTGATATAGGCGAACTTGAGCACTAAGTATCAGGATGTGTCCATAATCTACTGGAAAAATTCACTGCTGATCCCTTCTTTTTGAAAGGTTAAATTATTGTAACTATTTGATATGCTTCATTTTACCACGATAAAAGAGTTAGGTCGTTTCTCATTCAGGGCATATGCCATATGACCTAGATTTTAATGTTTAAAATCGCAAATATGGTAAACATTACTATGATTCATTTGCCGATTACCGTTCACCGAATTCACATTTTTGCCTCCAGACTCAATACGGATCGATTTATCAGCAGTGTCCGGTGATTATTTCGAATTTCATTTTTGCACTCCATAAAAAAAAGAAAAGCCAGGGATTCCTCCCCGGCTTAACCTGTATGATGAGTAACATCACTCTACAATCGGTCGATCAACTCATTTAAGGTTCAATTCCCCATACCTTGGCGCCATCCTGATAAGCTGTCACTTTTGTCCAGGCACTGAAGGCCGATTGGGTGGAATCAAAGGAATAATCATTCGTTTGATCAAAATTCGTCCAGTTGTTTTTCGAGAAACGTCCCTGGATGATTCCGGTTTCGGCACCCGCGGCCAAACTGCCGGCACCCGCTTTGAATCCAATCTCCAGATACGTATCTGCCGTGCCCTTGGCCGGATCTATTGAAACAAAATGCCCTTCCACGTTACCACTGCCAATCTGTGCATAATCACACCAGAAGCTCAGATCAGCGGCGCTATCCTTCGTGAAATAATACCGGACCTTCACTTTGCTCAAGTCCACAGCAGTTGTACCAGTATTCTTCACATTAAATTGTGGAGTAATCGCATTGACCGAAGCCCCTGAACTACCATTACGGTATTGTACTTCAAGCGTTCCCGTTGTAACTGGAGGTGCCAATGGGGTCAACACCAATACATTTGAATTCGTCTGACCACTCGTATTAATAGCTACGACTCTATAATTATAAGCCGTACCATTTACCGCTGTAGCGTCGGTATACGTCAGTGCGGTCAAACCTGTTGCCAGATCAGCATATGCCCCGCTGCCTACCGAACGTTGTACCTTATAACTCGCTGCTCCAGTTGATGCAGTCCATGTCAGGACCGCCTGGGCATTGCCAGCCGTTCCAGTAAGGTCGAATACGCCTGGCACAACGGTACCTGCGAGTGGTGTTGCAGATGCCTGTGTCGACGGTGCAGACTCACCTACGGCATTCACCGCAGTGATGACATAATAATACGTTGTGCCGTTGGTCAAGCCTGTATCCGTGAATGTCGATCCTGTGACCCCTGTCGCTACAGACGTATAAGGACCACCATTCACTTCTGCACGTTTCACGTTATACGAGGCTGCACCAGCGGCTGCGTTCCAATTCAGAACCACTTGCTCACTTCCTCCAGTTGCTGTTACGCCAGCAGGAGCAGCGGGTACTTCCACTTCCGGACTATCGGAATCTCCGAGGAGACGATCATACTCGCCATACGCTGTAGCCATATCCACCTGTGACCAGAACCGGTGATACGTAAAGGTAGGTGCACCGTTTTCCCACTGCTTCGTGGTTGTGTTATATGACGTTTTGTACAGATTATCCAGGTAAGCCCATGCCGGATCTTGCTTGATAGCCGGACGCAGATCGGAGTATCCAATGTATACGCCATTGCCACCTTTCGCCGGATCGGAAGGTACACCTGCTGTACCTGGAATCGTATTGCCTTGACCAAAGGTTCCAGACCAGTTCGCTGGGATATAGATCTCTTTGGCAAAGAAGCGGAAGTAGTCTTTACGTTCTTCTTCCGTAACAATCCCCACACCATCATTGTAATCCCAAGCTGTATCCAACAGAGCCTCAGCCAAATCCTTGGCTTCTTGGCCTTCCGCGCTAAGTGTACCGTTCTCTGCCTGTGTTCCGGCTGCGAAGAAGGTCAGAGCTTTAACGTAACTTCCCAGAACTCCTGTGTCCTGCACTGGATCTTTGGTCGTTACACGGAAGTTCGGATTTTCCGTAAACGAACTGAATCCATTCCACTTGTCCGGTTGACCCTGCCATTCCTGACCACCCGGAATCCAGAACTCTCCCGGCGCCGGCGTTGTTGCTACCTGAACATTAGTTCCTCCCAAAATGCGCTGTCCAGCCGAATTCAGATAATACCCTTGCGCATCCGTCACCGGACGCTCACCTACAAATACATAATCCTTACTCCAGTCGATCCACTTCGTGATTACCTTCTTGGCCATCTGGAAGTTCTCAGAGGTCAAATCCCCGCTCTCCGCAAGAATATAGTACATCTCGGCTACACGCTCCAGCGGCCATGCCTGGAATCCAAACCAGGTGTTGGAATCCGGATCACGATATACAGGCGCCTCCTGATATGCCATGTCATAGAATGTACTTACCCCTGCTGGATAAGCTTTGTATGAACCATCCAGACTGTTCGTTGCTCCCCCGCCGATGGCTCCTTCATGGGATTGTAGCCAAGTGTAGAATTCCAACTGACGTTTCAACGTCGCATTCCAATCTGCCTTCGCTGTAGCTGATTCCGGAATCAAGCCGCCAGCCGGGTCAGACAAGGCATACGCTGCAACCGGGTTTTGATAAGCCTGATGGGTATGGCTCGCTCCAATGCGCCAAGCCCAATCCCCACCTTGACCCAAGCCACCTCCCCAAGACGTATACCAAGCCATGAGATACATGTTGGAATCCTTGCCTGTACCCGGAGTTGGTGTACCGCTCTTTGCACTCCCAATTTTCTGGAAGTATTTATCATACATGCCGTAGCGCAGATAGTCCCCCATCTTCTTCGCTTTATCCAGATATTCCGGATTGTTGTATCCCATCTCCTTCGCCCAATACAGCACCTGTACTGCACGTGCATCGGCATCCGTTGCGTTTGTGTAACGCCATTGCGCTGACGGTACCTGAGTTTCCTTTGTGAACAAGCTCATGAAGCCTTCGTTTGCCTTACCAAAAGATTTATCATCCTGAGATGGATGCGGAATGGCTTCCCACACAGACTCCTGCTCCCCACGCTGGAACGTGTTCACATAGGTAGCCGTATGTGATGGATTCAACAGGTTTCCATATCCATACCAGTCATCCACATCGACCAGCCAGTGCATGAGATAAGTCTGATTGTTACCATAGGTCGCCTTAAGTTCGGCATCAATCGGGTCTTTACCCGCTGCATATTGACCATTAAGTGGCGATGGATATTGATCAGGAAAAGGTTTTTCCGCTGCATACGTAGCAGGGCTGTTCGGATTGTACGAGCTCATCGTAGGCTGTTCTTCCTTGCCGTCACCTTCGTTGACCGGGATAATGTATTTCTCCATACTGTCCCAAGCTGCTTCCAGTTGGGACCAGTCTCCAGTGTAGTGACCATACATGGTTTCCAACCACAGCCAGTAACTGTATGCCTCTGACGTCGTCATATGACCATAATCCGGGGCCTCACTGAGCAGGGTCTCAATGGAATGATACGGTAGACCCTCTGGCGAAAAATATCCGTTCGCCGGATCTTTCAACTGATCATATAATTGCAAAAACCGGGCTTCATTAATGCCGTCTGCCTGAATCTCGATGGCCTGATCTGCGGCATGTGCTGTTTGCGGCCCTGCCCAGAGTCCGGTGTATCCGGTCAACATGACGGTTCCCGCCAGCATGGCTGTTAAACTTTTTTTCGCAGCTGATTTCAACATTAATATATACCTCCCTGGAATAGTGGAAATTGAATATAAGTGCTGTTGGTCTGCCCATGCTGCTATTCGGCCAATGATCTTGAGCTAGTTACGGCTCCAAGCCCCATACTTTGGTGTTTCCCTGATACCCTGTTACCTTGTTCCATACGGCAAAAGCCGTCTTGGAAGCATCATAGGAATAATCATTACTTTGATCGAAATTACTCCAGTTATTTTTGGAAAAGCGTGCTTGAATCACGCCGGTCTCTGCTCCAGCGGCCAAACTGCCTGCTCCAGGCTTAAAGCTAATCTCCAGATACGTATCTGCGGTACCCTTCGCCGGATTCACTGCGACAAATGTACCTTCAACATTGGCCGTGCCCATCTCGGCATAATCACACCAGAAGGTCATTTGATCCGCACCATCCTTGGTGAAATAATATCGGATCTTCACGGTACTGAGATCAATCGCCTGTGTTCCGGTATTCTTCACGTTGAACTGCGGAGTCGCCGCATTACTTGAATTCCCAGACCCTCCGCTGCGGTACTGCACTTCGAGTGTACCCGTCGTCACCGGAGGTGCAGAAGGCGTCAGTGCCAGGACATTGGACAGTGTCTGTCCGTTCGCATTCACAGCTGCAATCCGGTAATTGTACGTGGTGCCATTCAGCGCTGTTGTGTCGGTGTAAGTCAACACGGACAATCCGGTTGCCACATCTGCATATGTCCCGCCTGCCACCGAACGTTGTACCTTATAGCTAGTAGCGCCCGAGGCTGCTGTCCAGGTCAGGACCGACTGCGCATCACCAGCTGTCCCACTTAAAGTCAGCGCTCCTGGCACCGTCGAAGCTACTTGCGGGGTAGCCGACACCTGCACAGAACCCGATGATTCCCCTGCTGAATTCACAGCAGTCACTACATAATAATAAGCCGTCCCGTTGGTCAGTCCCGTGTTTGTGTAGGTCAATCCATTAACCCCTGTCGCAACAGTTGTATATGGTCCTCCACTCACCTCGGAACGCTTCACCGTATACGATTCGGCCCCGGATACAGCGGCCCAGGTCAGGTTAACCTGACTACTTCCCGCTACAGCCTGCACGCCAGCAGGTGCGCCTGGAACCGTGACTGGTGTAACACCAGGCTCCTGTCCATACACCTTCACCCCCGCATCATAGACTGGAAGGTATATGCTCTTCACAGGAGTGCCTGTGGTCAGCGTCTGGAACGAATGGTCATTGCTGGCATTCCATGCACCCTGTGGGCCTGTAATGCGGAACTGTACTTCTTTACGATAATTTCCTTCCCCACCTGGATAGATCTTGGTATTACCGAAGTTCGCCGTAATGGCATAGATATGCTGAGCTGCATTCACCACAACTGGTTGAGATACCGTCGCCCCCTCCGTATAGGAGGTTGTCACTTGCACGTCCGATACCGTACGTCCGGCAGCATACACTTCACTCAAATCCAGGAAATACTTAAAAGAAAGTTGATCTCCCATTCGGGCGGGCCAAGCGGAACGATTATTAAGCTGTGCCCTGATTTCCGTATAATTGGCACCTGATGATTTGATCGCAGCTTCCACAAAGAACTCATCTCCCTTCACCTCAGGTGCAGGGAAGTTCGCCAGGGGCTGATGATTCTGACCAAACAGCAAATTCATCTTTGCCAGTGCGCCGGTAAAACCAGCATTGTAATCGGTTGCGACCTCATTACTCACGTAATCCCCGATATCATCGGTATATCCATCCGATGCATCCGGGCCACCGACCATGGCACCATACAGAATGTGGCGATGGTTAGCCGGGATATCTTCGTTATTCAGCCATGAACTGTGAGCGGTCCGATGATGCGGATGTTGAGGTGCATTTTGCCCATATCCGACCACATAACTGCTCTGACGCGGATTATCGCCCAGAATATAATTCATCTGTGAGACAGCAAAATCCTGATATCTTGACTTTTTCACAGGATCACTGACCCAGTCGGAGTATACAAAAGAAATAAAGGATGCATTCGCTGCATATCGGAGCGATCCCCACTGATCCAACCACGCCAGACCTCCTGGCGTATACTTGACTCGTGTCCCATTGACTCCAACCGTCCAATAATCCAGATTGCGCTCAGTCGACTGAATAAATCTTGTCGCCTCCGGCATGTTCAAACTGGACGTAATACGGGCAAGCAGAATCTGGGCACCATAATGTTTACTGTCCCAACCTTGTGTCCAGGTATAGGGCCAATTGGCTGAGCCTCCGCTAGAAGACCACCGGTCCGTAGCTGCAATGGCTTTGGACAAGTAAGCGCTATCATTAGTAGCTAAATAAAGCCATGCGCCACCCCATGCCAACTCGTCTTCGTATCCTGTCCACGAATTATAAAACGCTGCAGCATCAGTGATACAATCGGTGTATTCCCCCCGATATGTATCTGCGAAGTTGTACAGCTCTTTCG
This sequence comes from Paenibacillus sp. FSL H8-0283, assembly GCF_045040675.1. Classification (NCBI taxonomy): domain Bacteria; kingdom Bacillati; phylum Bacillota; class Bacilli; order Caryophanales; family Paenibacillaceae; genus Paenibacillus; species Paenibacillus sp. FSL H8-0283. Next base: position 1,414,658 of record NZ_CP150295.1, on the reverse strand, counting down.
CATGTTGAAGCAGTCTGGCCGAATATGCCGGATCATCATCTGCAAATACAATCGATGACGCTGCCAGCGCTGCAGCCGTTTCTGCCGCCAGATCACTGCCCGGGCATGAAGCATCAATCTTGAACGAAGGACGGTTCATCTGCATGACTTCTGCGGGTCCCCACCAGGCATGGTCGGTATTACCTGCCCCCACTTGTCCCCATAATTCATTTGGTTTCGTATGCGCTTTCATAAAATAGTCGGTCGCCCATCGGATATTATCCTTGATCTCCTCCAGTTGTCCGGCCTGTTCATATCCGTCACTGTATTCCACGACAGACCAGGCGAGCATCGTTGCGGAAGCAGCCATCGGAAAACCAAACTTCACGTGATCTCCGGCATCATACCATCCTCCGGTCAGATCAACACCTACATCAGCTCCATCCTGCATGCCCGAATTACCACGCCATTCGACCCGATTACTCGCTGGCAACGGACCCGAGCGCTGTGCCTCATAGAAGTAAATGGCCTTTTGTAGTGCTTCAGCATAGTTCTGATTTCCGGCGGCCGCATCCGCCTTACGAATTCCTGTGCCCATCGATAAACTCCCTGCCAGTAATCCTGCCGATAACGCGATCATAGCGACTCGTCTCCACCAGCTCCCCTTCATGTTCAACTATTCATCTCCTCTTCATCAATATTCCGTATGCATTACTCTGGACTGCAAGTTTATATCGCTCCTTCCCATGGTGTATTTCAGTGTAAGTTCCACCATTAATTACCATTATAGCCGTTTGTTTCACCAGCTATATAAGCGTTGGTGACTTCTGAAATAACATTGTTGTGACCTGCTCTGCGTCATGCGACAAAAAAAGCTGTTTCTCTAACGCATATGCGCGTTAGAGAAACAGCTTCTCGCCCTTGTTATCATCAACAGTACAAATCGAATGGCATTCTGACCATCCTGTCAGTATGTTTCTGTACACCTTAGATATCACAGAACATCTCTTAGTTACACTTTGAACTTGTTAATCTGCTCCTGCAGTTCTTCGGCCATTTTGGATAATGAACCTGCGGATGATGCAATCTCTTCCATCGAAGCCAACTGCTGCTGAGTTGCGGCAGATACATTATGAACCCCGCCCGCTGCCTCTCCAGCAATGTTGGAGATTTGACTTACATATCCTACAACCTCAGTTGTACTCGCCGACATTTCCTCTGAACCTGCAGATACTTCCTGGATTTCCCCCGCTACTTTGTTGACCGCATCCGAGATCTGCTCGAAGGCTTGTCCTGCCGCAGTAACCATCTCGATTCCGGCTTCTGTCTCACTGCTGTTCACTTTCACTGCCTGAACAGCATGATCCGTATCTTTCTGAATCAATTGAACGAGATCCGTAATTCTTTGCGCAGATGTAGAAGATTCCTCAGCCAACTTACGCACTTCTCCCGCAACTACGGCGAAACCACGTCCGTGCTCTCCTGCTCGTGCGGCTTCAATGGCTGCATTCAGTGCAAGCAGATTGGTCTGCCGGGCAATGTTGTTGATTACCTCGGTAATGGTTCCAATCTCTGCTGAACGTTCCCCCAGCCCTGTAACCAATTCAGTAAGCGAAGCAATGGAATTTCGAACAGAACCCATCTGTTCAACCGCTTGCTGAATAATCATATTTCCTTCGGAAGATTGATTCGCCGCATCTACAGCAGATACGGATACACTCTGAGCAAGCTCGGCAATCTGCTCTGATCCCAGAGCCATCTCATTCATCGCCTGTGAAGAGCGTTTCACAATATCAACTTGATCTGACGTGCCCACGGCCAGTTCCTCAACCGTTTCGGAAATCTGTTCCGAGGCTTGAGTATTTTGCTCTGCACTTGCAAGAAGCTCTTCCGATGAAGCCGCTACCTGTTCGGAAGTCATCGATACCGATTCAATCATGGAGCGCAGATTGCCACTCATGGTATTGAAGGAAGCCGCGAGCGTTCCCAATTCGTCTTTGTTCTTGAGCACAATCGTCTCACCCGTCAGATCACCATTGGCAATAGCCATGGCCGCTTCATTCATCTTTTTGATTGGACGTGAAATGATGCTTGCAATGAAGAATGCAATGAACACGGCGATCAGGAATGCAAAAATCGTCACGGCCAAAATCACATTAAATGTATTCTCAGCCAACTCGACAGAATCATTCGTTGCTGCATCCGATCCTTTATTCCCAGATTCGATCAGCTTGGCAATCGTGTCGTTAGCTGTATACCACAATGGATAGGCTTCAGTGTGCAGTCTACTTGCTTCTTCATAGTTATTTGCAATACCGAATTCTATGAATGCAGGCATTTTCTCCACATAAGCATCATAATTCGTACTGAAATCATTGTAGAGCTTCATTGCTTCATCATTGCTCTCAATGAACGTTAGCAGCTGTTTACGCTCATCTTCAATCTTCGTGAGGAGCAACTTTAACGCTTCATTCACCTTGACGTTTTCTTCTTCGTCTTGTTCAACGATAATCGCCAACGCCAACCGCTCTACATCCGAAACATCACCATTCATCATACCTAGCAGGCTTACACTCGGCATCCAGGTCTGGTCCACATCATTGGCTTTACCAGACATATTATGGATCTGTATTAACGCATAAACGCTTACAACAATCAACAGAGCCACGACTATGAGAAAACCAGTCAGTAACTTGCCTCGAATCGTTAACTTCAATATCCCCAACTTATTCCCCCGCGTGTCTTCCATGTGTCCCACTCCTCAAAATAATACATATTTATAATATATCGTCACCTATCGTCATGAATTGTAGATGTTAGGATTCAATTTCTATAAATTTCATGTAACTTCGAACATAACACAAAAAAAGTCTCCCATCTTTGGCAGAACCAGAGATAAGAGACTTCTTTCAATAAACTACCAAAACTTCACTAGACATTACTTTCAAAAGCTAACGAAAAACACGACGGTGTATGTTAATGAAGAAGTCGGGAATCGACTTGGTATAATTGCGGGTTGTAATCAGAACCACACTAAGCAGACTTCCGAGAATGAATCCTCCCAGAATATCTCCTGGATAATGCACACCAACATATACACGCGACACCCCTGTCAACACAGCGAGTAACAACATCCATGACCCGAAGCGACGTCCAATAAAGAATGAAGCAGCCGCTAGAGCAAATACAAAGGAAGCATGTTTACTTGGAAAAGAAGGATCAGGTACATGGGCAACCAGCTGATGCACAGTCCCTTCCACAAAAGGTCTTGGATGACCGACCGCTGGTGATATCCCCCATTTGGCCAGAACTAGCGCTACAATGGAAGCCACACAGGCATAAAAAACAATTCGCTGTTTCGATGGATCGCCGAGAAACCATACAATAACGAGCAGTGCGATCATGATCCAAACCGCATACTCGGATGATGTGATCATAAACCAGTCCAGAAACGGTATTTGGTCTGCAAACTGATTAATCCAATTAAATAGTGATTGATTCATAACTGGCTTTTAATACCCCCATTACACAAAACAAGATTATTTTTTACATAATAAATATACACTAACTATTTGTCAAACATTCCTCACATTGACCGAAGTTACGAAATCAAAGAGGACATTTTGCTTTCTTTTTGTTAAACTAGTTTGGGTTACATATCAGTTCAATCATAGAAAGGTGAAGATTATGCTTAAAAAATGGTTATGGGGTACAGCCCTGACCCTGGCACTTGCGATTACAGGTGTCGTTGTATATTACGGATATTCGATTGTTCATTTTGCCAATAGCATCTCCACGGCTTCCGGGACTTCATCCAACTCGTCCTCTTCCGGCACAGACAGCGATTCAGACACACCAACGACAACGATTCCCAGATGGGAGGGCCAGGAACGAGTGAACATTCTGCTCCTTGGTGGAGACTCGAGAGGCGACGATGCAGGACGCTCAGACTCGGTCATGGTCGCTTCCATTGATCCGGTCACCAAGAAAGCCCATCTATTCTCCGTACTGCGTGATACCTATGTCGCCATTCCCGGGCATGGCAAAAGCAGACTTAATGCAGCCTTTTCCTACGGGGGTGCGGAGCTGACCAAACAAACCGTCAGTGATCTGCTCGGTATTCCCATTCAGCATTATGTCTACACAGACTTTACAGGTTTCATGGCACTTGTTGATGCGGTAGGCGGCATTGAGATCGATGTGGAGAAAGACATGTATTACACCAGTAAAGCAGATAAACATATGTACGACATTGACTTGAAAAAAGGATTGCAGCATATGGACGGCAAAACCGCCCTGCAATATGTTCGGTTCCGGCATGATGCCACATCGGATTTCACCCGTACCGAACGGCAGCGGATCTTCATGACCGAGCTGGCCAAGAAAATGCAGAGCACTACGTCGCTCTTCAAAATCCCTGATATCCTGGAAGCGATCGCTCCCTACATTGAGACGGACCTCAGTCCAACCCAGATGTTAAAACTCGCATCACTTGGCTTCGATATCCATGTGAACGATATCGATCAGCAGCAAATTCCACCGAACAAACTACTCACCAATGAACTCGTCGGCTCAGCTCAGGTGCTGGGTGTTGATGTAACCAAACTCCAGTCCTACATTCAGAAACTGTTTGAAGAAGATGCCGAGTCCTCAGAGACTCCATCATCAGAGGAACAGAACTAAAACAAGCATGAGATATATCAATAGAAAAGACGGCCAAAGCCGTCTTTTTTTGTACCTATTTTCTCCATTTAATGCAGTCTTAATGTTTAACGGGTACCCTTATATGATGAACTCCGGTTCCTGGAGGGAGGATTACAATGTGAAAAAACCGCGAATAACGGAATGGACCGAACTGCGGGGCATTGCCTTTCTGGCAATCGTCATGCAGCATAGTATCGCTGAGTATATCTATCGCGCTGATATTGAACAACCGGATTCCATTATGCTGACCATGATTTATCATCTGACCCGATTTGGTACGCCAACGTTTGTATTTCTATCGGGTGTAATGTTGTTTTACCATCATCGTAACACCAAACCGGAATATCCTCGCTTCATTCGAAAGCGATTTGGCGATATCTATATGCCGTTTGTCGTATGGACACTGATCTACTGGCTTTCTGTCCGTATCTTCACCCCCGCGTTCTGGCTTGCAGGCATACCGGATTTTCGCAGTCTGATTCGTGAACTGTTTATACCACAGACGGGATATCATCTCTGGTTTGTCATTATGGTGTTTCAATTCTATATTCTGTTCCCCCTGTTCTGGACAGGAGCAAAAGCCATTCAGAGACGTATCCAGAACACCTCACGTTTCACGCCCATGCAAGTCATTATAGGACTAATTCTCTTTGCAGCAGTACTATATGCCCTGCTTATGCAATGGTCCTACTATAATATGGAGGGCTGGACAGAATCCATGTCTGAGCCTTGGTCAACGTTGCTGCAATATCGCTCCTATTCATGGGTGATGTACTGGTTTTACTTTTTACTGGGTGCCGTATGTGCCTGGTCAGTGGATAGCTGGAGGAGCTGGACCACAAAGATCCTGCCATGGACGATCTGTCTGTTTATAGGGATGTATATATGGCTTGGTTACGATGTGCTGCGTGGGTCCGGGGATGTTGTTAATCTGAATATCTCCACCTATCTGAAACCAACCACATTCCTGATCATTATGGCTCAGATGTTTATGATGTATGGTTTCCTTGTACTGATGCGGGGCAAAGATACATGGTTTCAGCGCCTCTTAGCCTGGATTGGCCGCTATTCATTTGGTGGATATCTGGTTCATGCACTGGTGATCTACGCGATCGCTTACGTCACCAGACCGCTTCAACTCAGTGGATGGCATCTGCCTGTAACGTTGCTATCGTTCCTTGTAACAGTTGGCATTGCTCTTGCAATCAGTTGGGCGCTATCCAAGCTTCCTGGCTCACGTTTCACCGTAGGGTTAATGCGCAAACCACGTTTAACTCCCAATCCATCAGCTGCTATGGACAAAAGAAATTCACCTGAGCGAACTCCGTCACCCGGCTCAACTCGCAGTCCGGGAACGAGTGAGCCGTTTTAGAATAAAGAAGAGCGTCCCCTCACGGAGACGCTCTTCTTTAATTTACTTCGCTCGAAGTTGATCGTCCAGGAACAGGTTCCTGGGGACCCGGGGCTGGATGTACGTTGCCCTTCTGATTCACAAATCTCTTCAGATCACCCGTTAATTGTTCCTTCAGCTTGTCCACCAGCTGCGTTTCACTAATGCCTTTTGCCTGAGCAATCTCAGCCAGGGATTTCCCTCCCTGAAGCTGCTCATGCAGTTGAGCAGGGGTCACTCCAATAAACCGGGCAATTTCGCCCTTATCTACCATGGAACGTTTGCCATGGTGGGCAAATTCACGCCGCAAATCACGCAGCGGGGTATTAATGACCTTTTTCAACTTGGTATCCATGTCCGCCTTCGTGGCTGCTGCTTGTTCCTTGGTGAGACAACCTTCTTCCACAGCTTGATCCAGACGCTGTGCAAGTGTAGGCTTCAACTTCTGCAATAACTGTTCCTCACTAAGTCCCTTACGCTCTTTCGCAATCTGGGACAACGTCTTGCCAAGTTCCATCTGTTCTTTCAGATCCCGAAGTCCAATCCCAAGCAAGTCTGCCGTCTCACCAATCATGAACAGACCGTGTCCTGCCTGCATGCATGGCTTCGCTGGTTTACCGGAGGAAGAAACTTTTGACGCATCGTCATGTTCCTCAGCCCGAACCGTTGAATCAGCAAATGCTACATGTCCTGTTGCTGCTGTTATGACTACGGCCGCCAATCCGGCTGCCATCCATGTTTTCCATTTCAAATTCATTTTTCTGCCGCCTTTCCGATGTCGAAATCCTGTGCCTTCCTAGTTTGAGCCTAAAATCCACTTTTTTATGCCATAAAATACAAAAAGTCATCATTTTTCTCACAATTGATCACAAAAAATCCTATTTTTTTCAGTTTATTTCCGCTATACTAAGTGTAACTTCATGATCTAGTCGAACAGTCCTTAGTCACCTTATCGCAGGAAGGACGATATGTAATAATGCTGAGAGATTGGTTAGATCCGTTTAGATCCGATCTGGAGGTCGTGTTTGCTTCAGCGGAGCAACTCGTACGGGAATATCCCGAACCCTTGTCAGGACATGCATTAGAGCAGCTTCGTTCGGTTAATCCGCTGTTACGAGATTCAGGACACAGCTACATCGGGTACATCACTCCACTTTGGATGCAACACTCAGATAAACTACCCCCAGAGAAAGCACACCAATTAAGTACAGCCTGTCTCATCCATATGTTATATTTTCTGAATCAGGACGACGTGATGGATGAACAACCGGAGAATGCCACATTGAAGTTATCCCTGGGTAATCTATATTACATGGATGCACTTCAATCTTACTCGGTATTATTCAATCCTTCCTCCACGTTCTGGGTCTATTTCAGACAATATGTAGTGGATTGGGCCGTGAGTGTTACGGGTGAGCATTCCATTGATTATTTCCAACAGAATCCCTTGTTGATTGCGCAAAAGGCTGCCCCTCTCCTCATTGGAGCTACTGGTGCACTGCTTCTGCTGAATCAGTCCGACCGGATCATCCCGGTGTGTTCTACCATCAACATCACACTCATGACACTCCAGATGACCGATGACTTCACAGACACGCAACAAGATGCTGTGCATGGAAACTACAACAGCTACCTCTCCCACATATCCGCAGCATTGAATCATAACTATCCAGTTCATCCTCTAAGCGACCGTATACATGACAATGTATACAATACACAACTCATGAACTCTTACGTAGACATTGCTTATCACTATAATCGTACACTAACATCGTCTAACTTAGGAATATCGCATCTCGAGGCGTTTAATTCTTATTTATGCAGCACTTTAGTACAAGCTGTTCAGGACATTACACAACGGAAGAAACAGCTCCTCCAAGGCGGGTTTCATCACTGGATTAGCGAGCACAATTGGGATTCTGAGCATAAGGACTAAGCTGATTCAGTTTAATTTTAAATATGAAGGGAATGTTGACGATGATGGTATCAGAGAAAACGTTGCATGAGGATATTATTGAAAAGGCTTGGACTGACGAGCACTTCAGACAACAATTGCACTCCAATCCGAAGCAGGCGCTTCGTGAAGCGTTTGGCATCGTAATTCCGGAGCACATTCAGGTACGTACTGTTGAGGAGCAGCAGAATGACTATGTACTTGTCATACCTCCCAATCCTTCCAAAGTAAATTATGATGTGAATTGCGGACCTTGGAGAAGTTAATTCGGGTGAGCTAATCTTGTAGTGTAAGAAATTAGGGGTAGGAACAAAAAAAGCCGCTGTATCCTTCTGTGAGTTCGTCAATCGACGAACTCGACAAAAGATACAACCGCTTCTGTTCCTACCCCTTTGGTGCTTGTAAAGCTGATCTGTCCTTGCATCGCTTCAACAATTCGGAATGTCACCATCATGCCGAGGCCTGTGCCTTTGATTTTATTGGAGAAATAAGGCTCGCCCAACCGGGAGAGTGCTTCCTCGTCCATTCCTTCTCCGTTATCCCTGACATGCACCTTAATCATTCCATCCTGCTTGTACGCCCAGATATCAATCTGACCTTGTCCCTGCAGAGCTTCAATACTGTTCTTAATAATATTGATAAAAGCCTGCTTAAACTTCGAGGAATTGCCTCGAATATATAGATCTGGCGGAATGTCAGTGGTGATTTTACCACCTTCCAGATTAGCCATCGGTACAAGAATGCCTTCAATATGATTGAACTCATCCGAGATATTGAGCGAGATAATATGATCAAACTCAGGTTTGGCAAAGGTAAGAAAATCCGTTATGATGCCCGAAGCCCGATCAAGTTCTTCCAGTGCAATTCGCACATACCCCTTATTTTTGTTGTCTTCCTGTTCCGTCATAAGTTGCAAGAACCCTCTTGTCACCTGAAGTGGATTACGTACTTCATGGGCAACGGAAGCGGCCAATTCACTAATAATCTCCATCTTTTCGGATCGCTGCAACTCATTGTTGAACAGCTCCAGTTCCTTGGAATACTCTAGAACTTTAGTATGTTTTTCGGCAAAACGACTTCCGAGAATGGCAATCAACGAGATCACAAATGCAACCATGGACCATTTCCACCATAACAGATGATACGTCCCACTCCGCTGATAATACCATAACAGTTCAGCCACACTGATCAAGGCAAATGTACCAAATCCCGTTGCAAGCAGCATAGCTTCCCGATTTCGTTGCAGCGCTTTGGCGATGGTACCAACTAACAGGATTGTCAGCAGAATGACCAGCACAATGCCAACCACACGCTGTACGAGCAGATTGTAGAGGATCTCCCATTGCCCACCTGAAGTAACATAAATAAATAGAGATAACACCGCGATAACTGAATATATGAATAGTATTTTTCGAAGTTTGGTGAAGATTCCATGCAGTCCTGGCCCGATAATCTGTTCAAAAAAATAACATAGCGCTGGCATACCCAGCAGCATCGCCAGATCAAAGACTACGGAATACAGGTCACCATATACCTGATAGAACGTATACAAAAATTGCGAGTACGTGATGATCATCGTGCCGATGGAACCCATCACGATGCATAGCGAGATCCATAATCCCTTATGGAATTTGCCAAGGAAGAATGTACAACTCAGCATCGTAATCGCTGTGAACACAAAGGTCGCGCCCAAAATTACATCAATAAGTCCGTTATGAATATATTTCTCTTGTAACGCGGCATAAGGTCCAACCTGAACAATACCTTGTATCCCCAGACGGCCTTTTTCATTTTGCGACCATACATAGAGCGTGTCACCTGAATTTTCGCTGGATAAGGGCAGCAACACAGCATTATTATCATAATTGTAATGATAGTTCTCGTAGACCTTGCGGTCTTCCAGATAAACAACAATATGATTGCCTTTAATGTTCTCAAATCGAATGGCTGAACTTTCCTCACTCAACTTAGGAATGGTCAGGCGAGTCCACAAAGAATTCGATCGATCCGTATTGCTATACTCTAACTTATCACTGCCCTGCTTTTCCCATATTTCGTCTGCTCCCTTAACCTCACTGATGAATCCTTGATCGTCAACGTTCCCCCATTTTACTTCCCATCCTGTAATGGATACAGGTTGCTGAACCACTCCTGTAGTTGCAAAGACTATCCCATGTGGCATGCCTAGAATAATCAATACACTCATCCATAAGATGACGATAGCTTTGGGCACATTTTTCATTCACAGCACCTCAAAGTTCTAATTTTCCCTATCTTAGATTCTCTCATTTATCATTCGCCACCGTTTGTCACGTCACCTTCTTGAGATAAAATGAAATTTCACATTTAAGTCGATTTATAGTCTTATTTCCATTTTATTGTTAAAGTTGTTCAATTAATCACGCAGGTCTTCGAACTGGTTCACTATCATTTCCCGTTCTTTCTGTTCAACTTGACTGCGAAATTCAAGCCACTGCTCTGTCTCCTCATCATCATAGATGGTCCATATGTCGGAAAAAAGGAAATCCCGTAACTGGACAACTTGCCCAGACCATATACCGCCTACCCAAAACAAACCATCCGGACGACGGATGACGGTACGGGAGAACCCGGGTGTGGACGCCTTTTGCCCGATACGGATGCGTGTGATCATATTACCCAGTGTATACCAGTCCACATGAATCCCTCCCTTACATATTCAAGCTTCATCATAACATAGGCAAAACAGGAAAAGCTGTAAAAACGGTGGCTGCGATTCAATCCTTTGCTCCGGGTGTAATGGTTTCTCAAAGCAAACAAACACGCTAAGGAGATGATTACAATGAATGAGCCCCATCGTACGGTTGAGGTAGAACATAAGGATGTTCAGCATAAATCGGATTCAAGTATGGTCGCTTCCACATTTATTAAATATGCCGCATATATCATTATCTTTTTCGGATTCTTATACTTCTTGGTTAAATATGTATTCCCCAAATTCTAAGGCATTCATATCGTAGTGAACACCCGGAGATAATAACCTGTGCAAGATTACAACACTAGCGCTTTGGGTAACTACGGAGTAAGAAGCTTTGGACAACCGACAATGAAAGGAAGTGTTACTCATGTCTGACAAACCAATTAGTAACGAAGAGAGCGACCGCTATTATGACCGTTATCAGAGGTCCCGCGATATTCCACCAGAGACGGAAGTCCCGGAAGGCGATATGGACACCTTTGATGAAGTTTCCGGCAGACGGATTGTTACGGAAGATTCGGATCTGGCACCCGTAGCCGCAACCGCTGTGGATGAGCCGGAATTGGATTCACGTTTGGCTGAGACACCGCTGGAATCTGTACCGGATGCAGATCTTCTGCAACCGAACAGTCCGGTTGATCCTGCTGCACCCGATCCGGATGCGTTGCATGGTACCGACTTGCTTAATGGTGCTGGTGCGGATGCTAAACCAGAGAACGACATTCCACCGCGACATTAACAGCTGTTATGACATCCTGAATGAGGAGGTGCATACACGATGAAGGAAGATCGCCAAAAGCATGTGCATGAACCGGATAATCTCGTGACCGAACGGGATATTGACCCGGGCTTCGGACTGTTCACTGAGGACTCCTTCCCCGAAGCACTTGAGGATGAGGATCAACGTGATGCGGTCGAACATGCCATTCCCAAAGAGAAGGCTTCTCGTAAGCCCTCTTCGGATGACTAACTTATATAGATCCGTAGTAGACTTAAAAAAGATGACGTCTGTAATTTCAGAGGCCACTGAAAAAGTCCAACATCTATAAACAGATATCCCTCCTCATTTTTTTGAGGAGGGATATCTGTTTTCCTGTATAATTAAATGATTAATTTCAGGTGGTGTCTCGGATGATTTCAAACCAACAATCTCTTAACCTTAGTGCATTTATGGACATATACGATATCGTCGTACCTAAAGATAATATGCTTCGTCAAATCAATGATCTCGTAGATTTTTCATTTGTTCAGGTAGAATTGCAACATAGATACTGCCTCGACAATGGTCGCAATGCAGTGCCTCCCATTCGAATGTTTAAATACCTATTGTTGAAATCCATTTTCGATGTATCCGATGCGGATGTTGTGGAACGTTCTAAATATGACATGTCCTTTAAGTACTTTTTAGATATGGCGCCTGAAGATGAAGTCATTAATCCTAGTTCACTAACGAAGTTTCGCAAGCTTCGCCTGAAAGATGTGAACCTCCTCGACATACTTATTCAAAAGACCATGGAGATCGCGTTGGAAAAAGAAATTATCAAAAGCAGTGCAATTATTGTGGATGCCACCCATACGAAAGCGCGATTTAATCAGCTATCACCCAAAGAAATATTAGTGCAAAAGTCTAAGTTGTTGAGAAAATCCGTTTACAAGATCGATGAAAAAATGAAGGATAAATTCCCACCGAAAACAACGACGAACGAATTATCTGATGAACTGGACTATTGCCAAAAAGTTGTAGATACAGTAGAAAAAGAAGAATCCCTCCGTGAATACCCAAAGGTGAAAGAAAAGCTGAACTACTTAAAAGAAATCATAGCTGATCACCATGAGCACTTTCAACTCAGCAATGATCCAGATGCACGAATAGGTCACAAAACGGCAGACTCCTCGTTCTTCGGTTACAAAACACATTTTGCTATGAATGGAGAACGAATTATTACAGCTGCGGTAATTACGACTGGTGAGAAAAGTGATGGAAAACAACTCCAAACTCTCATTGAAAAAAGTCGCGACACAGGTATGAAGATCGATACCGTCATTGGAGATACTGCCTATTTTGAAAAAGATAATATTCAATATGCCAATCACAAAGAACTACAATTAATATCAAAATTAAACCCTAATATCACACAAGGAACTCGTAAAAAAGAAGATGAATTTGAGTTTAATAAAGATGCATGTATGTACGTTTGTAAAGCTGGACATATGGCGATTCAAAGAGCGCGCACAGGTAAGAAAGGTATGAATAATAACCAAAAGAATACCTACATGTTTGACATTGAAAAATGCAAAGTATGCCCAATGAAAGACGGGTGCTATAAAGAAGGTACGAAAAGTAAAACCTATTCTGTAACCATCAAATCGACCGAACATAAGGAACATGAGGCATTTCAAAATAGCGATGGTTTCAAAGAAAAATCAAAAGAACGTTATAAAATTGAAGCGAAAAATAGCGAACTCAAGCACAGACACGGGTATGATGTTGCATCGTCCTCGGGTCTTGTTGGCATGCAAATGCAAGGTGCCATGGCCATATTTACTGTTAATCTCAAGCGAATCATTACACTCATGAAAGACTCAAAGTAAAAGGATAGAGAAAAAGGCTATATTCCGTTCCAATGTGAACGAAATATAGCCTTTTTGATTTAAAATGAATCTTAACAATTGAAATGGTAAGTTTTTCAGTGGCCTCGTAATTTCACAGCGTCATCTTTTTTGTTACCTGTAAGTTCACTTTCTCTTAGTGATTTAGCATCATCGCTTAGCGGAAACCTTACTTGCCACGGGCAGTTTGTGATCCAATCCTGACCACTTCGCTACCATCGCAGTGATGATCAATGCCACTCCATTAATAATAAATATCCAGCGTATCGGTAGCCAGCCCCCAAGTACACCACCAATAATCGGTCCCGCCATCGTCCCGATCTGGGCAGCGGATTGATTCAGACTAAAAGCCCTGCCCCGGAAACTCGATGCGGTAGCCTGCACAATCATGGCGTTAATTGCCGGAAATACAGCGGCAAAGAATAAACCATACACAAATCGTAAAATGCCGAATGCGATATATCCTGTTGTAAAGAACTGCAGAAGATTCCCTACAGCCCCACCAACAAGTCCAATGATCAACACTTTACCGTATCCAATCCTTGAACCAATCTTGCCCCAACGCGGTGCCATAATAACTGTTGCTACCCCCACCGCTGAGAAAATAATACCCGAGCTGAGTGAGGCACGATCCGGCTGAACGCCCATCTCCATCACATAGACCGTCAATAATGGCTCCAGAATCATGACGGAGAACGTACATATGCCCATCATGCCAAGCACCGTCATAAACAAACGATTCGCTCTTGCTTCACGAATGTCATCCATGACGTGGGAACGCGCTTTGTTCCGATTGAAGTTCTCTTCTTTTACCCAGAAGGTTGCGATGATCGCGGAGACTAACACAACAATAGCCGAAAACAAAAATGCATTCCGGTTCCCATAATAATGACTCACCACGCCACCAATTAACGGTCCGATAATACCACCAGTGGCTCCTGCAGTGGACATAATACCAAGTGCATAACCAGTCTTCTCTTCAGGTGTATTCGTGCCTACCAGGGCTATCGCTGCTGGAACAAACCCTGCAAGCAGACCTTGAAACAATCGAACAACAATCAGAGAATACGGGTCCTGCACGAAATAATTAATTAAATACAAGACGGCAAGGCTGTATCCCGACCGGATCAGCATGGGCTTGCGTCCGTATTTGTCAGCCAGTGATCCCCAGAACGGAGACACGAGTGCACTCGCAAGAAACGTAATGCCAAATGCCAGTCCTGACCATAACTCCAGGTGATCACGAACCCCCAAGTCAGCACTTAGAAACAGGGGCAGAAATGGAATTGAGATCGAATAGGCGGTGCTGCAAAAAAATACACCAATCCACAATATGACCAGATTGCGCTTCCACGAGAAGTTCATATACCCGCACGCCCTTTCCGTTACTGACGCCGGGACTGCCGTGTATTGGAGCGGACGGAACAGACCCGTACGTCCCCGATGCGGAAGCATTTTCCTTATTTTACACCCATCATTCCATGAAGGCCATCCCTTGTTCACCACAAACACATGTATTACATTGCCATCCTGTCCACAAAAACGGTATGATAGTTGGGTAAATATCCAAATATGATTTGGAGAAAATATATAATGCAGAGATGCAAGGAGGAACGTTTTCATGTCTTTACGGTGGAAAAAAACAACCGCAGTATCGCTCGTTCTTGCGATGTTGCTTATCGTCATTAGTGGTTGCGGACGCCCTGCAACCAGTGCCGAGCAAGCGCCGGTCCCGGCCGCACCTGAAGGTCCAAACCCGGTGGCTACCATTGAGATGCAGGATGGTCAAAAGATCGTTATTGAGCTCTATCCCGAGATTGCGCCCAACACGGTGTATAATTTCATTTCCCTTGCGAATAAAGGGTTCTATGACGGCCTGATCTTTCACCGGGTCATTCCGGGCTTTATGGTTCAAAGTGGTGACCCAAATGGTAACGGTTCGGGCGGCCCGGGATACACGATTAAGGGCGAATTTACATCCAACGGTCACAAAAACCACCTGAATCATACTCGCGGAGTTATTTCCATGGCACGAAAAGATGGAGATCTGGATTCCGCAGGCTCCCAATTCTTCATCATGTTAGCTGACGCGGATCATTTGGATAATGCCTATGCTACTTTTGGAAAAGTGACCGAAGGTATGGAAGTTGTGGATAACATTGCAGCTCAGGAAATAGGTGAAGGTGACAAACCCGTTACGGATCAAGTTATGAAAAAAGTTACGGTAGATACCCACGGTCTGGAGTATCCAGAACCGATAAAAATGCCTTAATTAACTTCCTTTCCAAACGGATAATAATCCATGGTTATGACTTGAAAGGAACTCTAAACAAACAAAAGCTCTGTCCTGTGCGTATCTCGCAAGGCAGAGCTTTATTTATTGATTTTAATGATAGCGGTTACATATATGACTTTATAAAAAATGACCTCTTCCGGCATCATCCTCAATACATCCATCCCATCAAACGTAACCAGCCGATAATCGCAATCCATAACGGGCAGCTAAAGGCAACGCCCCATGCAAGCCCTTTCAGTAAACCACGGTTTACTTCCACGAACAACGACTCCTTTCTCCAGGGAATAGTCGCAGTATCGGTAATAGTATATGATTTTATACCCGTTTTCATTCGTCACGCAACCCTCGTTTTCCTGCTTTTGTTCCGGAGATTCATGGAATGCTTTACGGGAACCTGATATACTATGACTACTGTACGATAAATGGAACCTGATTCATGTTTGGAAAGGAGATTTTCCTATGGCAAAATCCAAAAAACGCACTCCTGCTCCCAAAGCAGCAGTAGCACAGGATAAACCCACAACACTGAAGGATCTGCTTAGCAGTGATGTGCTGGAGAAGCTGAAAGCTCAGGCGGATGAAGCGAAGGCTACTGAAGCGGCTCTTAAAGAGCAGGAACGTCAGCAAGCAGAAGAAGCTCGCCAAGCGGAGCAGAAGCGCCGAGATAACGATTTCGAATATTTGCTCAATAACAGTGCAATGGACTGGAAGAAACATAAGTAAGCCAGGGCATGACCTAAGGATGTCTTCTATCACACATGCCAAAATAATATTACTGCAGACAGATCATGAAGATGATCTGTTCAAAGAACAGGGCCGCATTGCGGTCCTGTTCTTTTTGATATATACACATATGATTCACGCATCTTGAGCCGGGTATGTTAGAAGTAGAGCGTACAACGATAATCTAACTCTTGGAGGGATCAGAGATGACAGAACAACGTTTGGAAGGCAAAGTCGCGATTGTAACCGGAGGTGGATCCGGTATTGGTCAGGCTACTGCTATTCGATTCGCCGAGCATGGGGCCAAAGTGTACATGCTGGATCGCACACCCGAAAATGCGGAGGAAACAAAACAGACGATTGAAAAGGCTGGTGGAGAAGCGTATGTGATCGAATGTGATATCTCCAAACCGGATAATGTGCAGAAGGCGATCAATCAGGCTGCGGCTGAAGCGGGTAAACTGGATATTATATTTGCAAATGCAGGCATTAACGGAACAATGGCCCCGATTGAAACGATGGAAATCGAGGACTGGGACCAGACGATGGAGATCAATATGCGAGGAACCTTCGCAACCGTAAAATATGCTATTCCCCATCTGAAAGAACATGGCGGCAGCATCATTATCACCAGTTCCATCAACGGTAACCGGGTCTTCTCAGGGATCGGTTTCTCTGCATACGCTTCCAGCAAAGCGGGACAAACTGCGTTTACCAAGATGGCTGCACTGGAGCTGGCTCGTTATAAGATCCGTGTAAACGCCGTCTGCCCAGGTGCCATCGATACCAATATTGATGATAATACCTATCCGTCGGATGATCTGAAAGAAGTACAGATTCCCGTTGAATTCCCTGAGGGTCATGAACATCCGCTTAAGGGCGAACCCGGAACGTCGAAGCAAGTCGCAAACCTCGTCCTGTTCCTCGCTTCCGATGAAGCCTCTCATGTTACAGGTACACGAATCTATGTGGATGGTGCGGAATCTCTGCTCCGTGGATAAAAATATAAAGATAAGTTGGTCCCTTCCAGGGACAACGCCAAAACATCCCGTAAGCAATCTGATCCGTTCAGATTACTGCGGGATGTTTTATATAAAGAGTTTATAATGCGGCGCAGGCGCAACTACTAGGATTATCCCTATACCGCGGAGCTTTTACCTTTTTTCACACGATGCTTCAACCGATCTGGAATGGCAAAGAGCAAAATGTACATCAGCGAGAACAAGACTAATGCAAGGATCTCTTCCCCAAGGATGTACATGGGATACGGACCTAGCACATCTAGCACCGAGGGTGTACTCGGTTTGTGTCTCAAAAACATGTAATTCGCGTCAAGCATGACATCTACAATGTATACGATTAGTGCTGCCACATTCACAAATATCATCGAACCTGCTACAGATCTCCAGCTAGGTCGCAGCTGTTCCACCCAGGTCATGTAGAGTAAAGCCAGAATGATACAGGCATGAGCAACGAAAAATTGAATGAATCGAAAATGTGCATAACCATAACCCAAATTAGGCGTCAGGATCGCCATAAGGGCTCCAGCAATGCCTGCAAAAAGCAGTGCAGAATGTAACAGTCGACTGCGTGTCAGTAGTAGCAACGCCGATAATAGCAGAGACAGACTGCATAGTTCAAGTGGTAGTGAAGTCTGCAGGCTCCATATCCCTCCATACACATACCAGAGTTGCAGCACGATTTCGCAGGCAAACATGATGCAGGCCAGAACAATCCGCAGTATGCGGCGTGCCCTCTCTGACCATGATCGAAGATGGTGTCGAAGCAAAAACATCAGTACAATCATTGCTGTAATTACGCTAATTGAAACGATATGTGAAGTGGAGAACAGGATAAACGGCTCTGCATCATACGGGTCCAGCCATGGTGGATACGCCATGAATCTCTTCTCTCCTTTACAAGGATCTCACCAACAGTATCTCTCTTTAATGTTAACTTTTTCATTTTGCCATTGAATGAAAGAGCTGTCCAGTTGGAATTCTAAATAAGCATTGTAATTTAAATATCTTTATGTTAAGATAAATTCAGAAACAAAACAAACGAAAAGTTAGTAACTTTCTTAATTGAAATAAAATATACCGTACTTAACAAACGTTCAACTGAACATTTACACTATCCCATTTCATCTAGGAGGAATTATTATGCAAATCAAAGGACTTCACCACGTATCCGCTCTAACAGCACATGCCGATCAGAACTATCGTTTCTACACCAACATCATGGGTCTGCGCCTCATTAAAAAAACGGTCAACCAGGACGACGTGTCCGTCTACCATCTCTTCTATGGCGATGAAAAAGGCAATCCGGGTACCGAACTTACCTTCTTCGAGATTCCGATGGCCGGACAGACTCGTGAAGGGGTGAACAGTATATCTGGCACGTCACTGCGCGTTCCAAGTGATGCAGCACTGACTTACTGGCAGCAGCGTTTTGACGAATTCGAAGTCCCACATGGAGAGATTGTTGAACGGGGTGGTCGTGCCACGCTCTCGTTCACAGACTTTGAAGGACAACGTCTGATTCTGGTCTCGGATGAAAATAATACAGGTGTCGCTGGTGGTAAACCATGGGATCAGAGCCCTGTGCCTGCCGAGTATGGCATTGTAGGCCTTGGCCCTATCCATCTTACGGTAAAAGATGCTTCCCTTACCGCTCCGGTTCTTACCGAACTGCTCGGTTTCAGAGCTAAAGGAAGTTACCCTGCCTTTACTCCAGGTCAACCTGATGTACTCGTTTTTGAATCCGGTGAAGGTGGTAGCGGCTCCGAAGTGCATATTGAGGAACGGAATGACCTTGCCCAAGAGCGTCCTGGACGTGGCAGCGTACACCATGTTGCATTCCGTGTGGATAACGAAGAAGAACTGAAACAATGGGTGGAACGGGTTCGTAACTTCCAATTCCCTAACTCCGGTTTTGTAGATCGCTTCTACTTCCGCTCCCTGTACTTCCGTGAAGCAAACGGTATTCTGTTCGAACTTGCAACTGATGGTCCGGGATTTGATACAGACGAAGAATTGGAGCATCTGGGTGAATCGCTTGCTTTGCCTCCATTCCTTGAAGGTCGCCGCGCCGAGATTGAAGCCAATCTCAAACCGCTGGATACCGTCATTCGTTAATATTCGTAACAAAAAGAAAATAAAAACGATGTTCACCAGGCAACTCTGAATACCGGATACGGTTCAGGAATCGCCTAGTGAATCATCGTTTTTTTATGTTTATGCTTGCCTTGCCCCTTCTGTAAGGTCGCAAACTTGCAGATTGTGTTTTACTTCGTCAGATACGATGTTGTGAGCGGTACAAACAGAGCCGAACCCGGATCTTCAGATACAATCTCTACATAGACAGCGTCTGTACCTTTAACATCCACATCTAGACTCATCATACCGCTTTCTGGAGTGATATTGAACTTTTTGAGTGTCGCGAGATCCTGATCATAGATATGAATCTCCTGATTTCCTTTCAGCGCGGCAAGTTCCAAGTGCAGAGAAGAATACTTTTTACCCGTATTAATCTGGATATCATCCCCCTGTTTCGTAGGATCATTATGCAGATAAACATCCTTGTAATCCTTGCCTTTATATGTGGTATCCTTAGGATCTTTGGTGTGCCAAGCGGTAGATCCCAGTACGGATGTTCCAAGTGCACTCAGCGTTACTTTTCCGTTGGTTACGGGCGCAGACCCATTCTTTCCGCCAATCAGGACGGATGAAGTTGCACTGTCATAAGTGATCTCTGTCCCAAGCAAAGATCCCACAGCACGCACAGGCAAATAAGTCGTTCCGTTGTAAGTGATAGGCAACACTGTTTTACCATTGGCATCTTTGGCTGTCACCGTGGCACCATCCATTTTTAGCGTAATCTTGCTGTTTAGATAGGCTTTAATCTGCTCCAACCCTGTTGCTGCGAGTGCACCTGTTCCGATCCCAAGCGTTAGTGTGCCTACCATCAAACCCAGTACAACTTTTTTCTTCATCAAAATCCCTCCTGAATGTTAAAATGATTTGTCCTTTATACATTTAAACGACTAAAGTGATAATGTCAATTGTTTACTGCATTTTTAGTACACATTGCCTATTTCCGGGCAACACAAAAAGAGGCTGTATGTCCCCATTTTTTTCAGCCTCGCCCTGTTTCCCATTGTCCGTATACGGAGAAAGGAAGATATTCTTGTCAGTTGTTCACTTAACTCCACAATCGAGAACTTTTAATTCCCACTGCACTATGATATCAACAGGATGATATCAATCAAAAGATTCATAATATTCTTCTTCATACACTTCCATGCTGTACTTCAAATCTACGGCCTTCCACTCGCCATCTTGATACTCATAAGCAAATGTCAGATCACCCGCATACAAAGCCGCACCGTAAGATCCTGCTGCTGATACGACAAGCTGGCCATCCTCTACACTGTAATAGGTAACTCCACCGAACCCCAACTCTTCGTTATATACGCCGCCACTCGTATCTTCCTCGATCCGTAAAGGTTCTGCTTGAACGCCATCAACGGCGACATCAACATCCACACGGTCTGATCTAACCGTAACTTTTGACTTCACATGTTGTTTCGCAATCTCATCCAGAGATTGCATCTTCATCTCTTCCAGCGTTACCGGATTAATGATACGTGCTTGTCCCAAATAAATACCTGTTCCATGACCTTCCGTGTACAAAACGATAATTTCTTTCTGGCCGTCTCCATTCAGATCCAACTCGTGCACTTCGGGTTTGTAAGACCCGCCTTCTCCCTGCCAATCACTAAATTCTCGCGTTTTGCCGTCCACTTCCAAAATCATTCCGTTATATATATATCCTGAACCCTCAACTTTCATGGGGTATAATCTGACGTTCTCATTCTCTGGAGCTACCGAAACGTATTCCTCTTTCACAGGAATGGATTCCTGTGTTGTCTTCGTTGTGTCATGCAGTTTATCTATATTGGAAGCCTCGACCACTTCGGTCTGGCTGGATTGATCATCTATGTTAAGCTGTTTTTGCGATTCATTCATGGTTCTGGCAGCCGAAGTTGTACTAATCGTAGCTACCGCCAAAATAATCATCAGCAGGATACCTGTCCAAGTTTTCAATATACTGGGCTCCTTTATCTGTTGTGATAATCCTATTATATCTTCATTTATCGCCTGCAAGTTGCGAATTTGTTAATCTTTCATAAAATAATCTTTACAAATTTTCGTTTTCACGAAAGAACGTTCGGCTTTAACCAGAATAAGCAAATTATCATGCCAAAACTGTGCTCCAAAAACAAAAAAAATCCCGAACACAGCTTAAGGCTGCATCCGGAATGCTTTGGTTTTGTCCAATAACCGATCGGTTAATTGTCTCAGTTCTTCAGCCGAGGATGAAATCTCCTCCATGATGGCTGTCTCTTCGTGTGCGGCATCCATAATTCGTCTCGCCTCATCCGAGAACGATCCAGCTTTCCCTTGGATCTTCTTCACATGACCGTGCGTTTGCTCCACGCGACCGGTCTGTTCTGCAATCTTGGAGCCGATATCATGTGCACCCTTCATAAATACTTCCACTGTACCTGTCAGTTCATGCAACGTCTGATCCACAGAGACGGTCCGCTCCGATTCATTAACCACGAGACCATGCTGCTCATGAGACAGTTGGGCTGTCTCCCTGATCCGCTCTTGCACACGACTAATCAGCTCATTAATACGGTGTACCGATTCCTTACTTTCGTCTGCCAGCTTGCGGATCTGCTGCGCCACGACTGCAAAACCAGAACCCTCTTCGCCAGCTCGTGCAGCCTCAATGGAAGCATTCAAGGCAAGTAACCCAGTTTCCTCTGCGATGTTTTTGACAGACTGGGTAATTACCTCGATATCGGAGGCTTCCTTCTCCAGCAACAGCATAATATCGCGGGAACGATTGTGCGACTCGGCCAGCTCGTCCATCCCTTTCATCAACGATGAGAAAGTCTGTTTTGTATGATCCACCGATCGTTCCATCTGACCGGACATCTCTGTCATGTCCATTGACTGGCTATGCATACGTTGGAAATCGTTCAGCATCTCATCCGCAGTGATCAAAGATTGATGGGAAGTGACCTTCTGCTCTTCTACGCCTACTGCAATATGATCTACCGCATCCGACATCATCTCGATCTGTTCAGCGGCCTGGGTAATCGCTTCACTCAGAGACTGTGCGTTCTGTGAAGTCGTTCTTGTACTGTCTGCAATATCATTTACAATGCTTCGAAGGTTAGAAACCATTGCGCGAAAAGCATCATATAATACAGTAAGTTCATCCTGTGTGCGTCGCTGCGGAATCTCGGTTGTCAGATCTCCCGCTGAAACCTGCTGTGCAGCCCGGGACAGGTGAACGATTGGACGAGTCAGCCAGCGTGAGGCAAACCATCCCAGAATCCCGTTCCAGCATACTCCCATGATCAGGATAATCGATATGTATACCCAATTCGGAATATCTAACGTAACCCAGTCTTTGACAAAAAATATAAAAAAGCCGCTAGTTCCGTAGGTAATAATCGAAATCAGTACCAGACCTGCGACAGTCTTTGCTCCTAAAGTCCATTTCATGTGCACACCCCGTAGTCCTTTTTTCCTATTTTACCAATCAAGTACCAAATTTCATGTGATATACATCACTGAAAACGTTCTATTCCCCCTCATACTTGCCGTTCATGCATGACTTTTCTACCATATAGCGCATAATGTATAAGACAAGCTTGGATATCCCTAATTTTATTTATTATCGGCACAAGAGGCCAAATGATTTAGATTGGCATCCATTTTGCTTAAATGATATACTGAGTGCGCTTCAGCAACGCTGGAGCCGAACTATTTTTATTGATGCCACTGGAGGCGAACGAGATGTCTACTATGTCCACACGGACGGAGAAAGATTTTATCGGTGAAAAAGAAATCCCGGCTTATGCTTATTACGGAATTCAGACGGTACGGGCCGTGGAAAACTTCCCGATTACCGGCGTTCCGGTACACCGGGAGCTGATCACGGCTCTGGCTGCGGTGAAGAAGGCAGCAGCGATTACCAACATGGAGTTGAAGATGCTGCCGAGCAAGATTGGCAATGTGATTGTCATGGCAGCTGAAGAAATGATGAAAGGCCATCATCTGGATCATTTTATTGTAGACTCCATTCAGGGCGGTGCAGGCACCTCCATGAATATGAATATGAACGAAATTCTGGCCAACCGCGGGCTGGAACTGTTAACCAAAAGCAAGGGAGACTACTTCCATTGCAATCCCAATAATCATGTGAACATGTCCCAGTCCACCAATGACGTGGTACCTACAGCACTGCGCATTGCGGCGTACCGACTGTCGGAGACGTTACTCGCTACCATGAAGAGACTACAGGATGCGTTCCGTAAAAAAGAAGTGGAATTTAACGATGTGGTCAAGGTTGGCCGTACCCATCTTCAGGATGCCGTACCTATTCGCCTTGGACAAGAATTCGGAGCTTATGCCCGTGTAATCGGACGGGATATTGAGCGTCTTGAATTCGCCAATCGCCGCTTGCTTACCATTAACATGGGTGCAACTGCGGTAGGTACAGGTCTCAATGCCAAACCCGAATATATCGTCAAGGTTACAGAGCACCTGTCTGATGTTACCGGACTTCCACTACAAACTGCTGAGGATCTCGTGGATGCAACGCAGAACACAGATGCCTATCTTGAACTTTCAGCGGCGCTGAAAGTATGTGCGGTTAGCCTTTCCAAAATCTGTAATGATATTCGCATGATGGCTTCAGGTCCGCGTGCAGGATTCAATGAATTGCGCCTGCCACCGCGTCAGCCAGGTTCGTCCATTATGCCGGGCAAAGTCAACCCCGTTATGGCAGAAGTCATTAACCAGGTATCCTTCCAGGTGATGGGGAACGACCATACGATCTGTATGGCGTGTGAAGCCGGTCAATTCGAGCTGAATGTCATGGGCCCAGTTATTGCGTTCAACTTGCTGCAATCGCTGAAAATTATGAATAACGGCATCGATGTTTTCACGCGTTATGCAGTTGAAGAGATGGAAGCTAACCGTGAGCGCTGCGAATTAATCATGAAGCAAAGTTTCAGTGTGGTTACGGCGTTGAACCCGCACTTAGGTTATAATGTGGCAGCTTCCATCGTGAAGGAAGCGCTCAAGACTGGACTTTCCTTGCAAGAGATTATTCTCGAACGCGGATTGCTGACACCGGAAGAACTGGAAGAGATTCTTCATCCGGAACAGATGACTACACCAGGGATTGCCGGAGAACACTTCCTGCGTAATATGGAACGTTTGTAGGTAATCAGGAAAACTAATGCAGCAACCCAAACACAAATAATTAACAAGAACCCCCGCAGACCGTTTATCCGGTTTGCGGGGGTTCTTGTATTCAGAGATGATAAGACGCCAGCTAATCGATTAAGCCCAACGTTTACGCTCAAGGGAAGGCAGAATCTGAAGTTCCTCCCTGTACTTGGCAACCGTTCTGCGGGAGATGATAATTCCCTCCTCGGCGAGCAATGTGGCCAAATGACTATCCGAGTATGGACGCTGAGTCTGTTCCATGCGAATGATTTCTTTTAATCTACGTTTCACCGCTGATGCTGATGTTTTATCCCCTGACGTTGTACTGATTCCCGAGTCAAAAAAAGCCCTGAGTTCATATACACCATGTGGGGTCTCAATGTATTTACCGTTCACCGCACGACTTACCGTTGATTCATGTATGCCAATCTTCTCTGCAATAACAGCCAGATTAAGCGGTTTTAGCGCGGATGGGCCTTTGACCAAAAAGTGCTTCTGTTCTTCCATCACTGCCGCCAGCACACGCACTAAAGTTCTGCGCCGCAAGTGTACACTCCGAATGATAGCCCTCGCCTCTGCCACGCGGGTAGACCAGGTTGCGTCGGGAGCCTCTTCCCTGATCCAGCGGAAGCACGCTTCATTCATCGATACCCGAGGGTTACCTGTTGCATGCAGACTATAATGGACCTCACCGTTACGCAACCCAACAATAGCATCCGGAATAATGTAATGTGGCCGTTCTGTACATCCGATCGATCGACAGGGCTTGGGGTCCAGACGTGTAATATAGTCATAGGCAGTCTGAGCTTCCCGTGAAGTCATACCTAATCGACTCCCTGTTCTACCTGGGTGAAAAGGAACCAGTGCTTCCAATCCCGCTTCCACCATCCACTCCGCATTCAGCACTGCTGATGGATCACGTCTAATCTGGAGCAATAGACATTCTTGCAGATTCCGCGCCCCTACTCCAGCAGGGTCCAGCGATTGGAGAAGCTCCAGTCCCGCTGCAATCTTGCTCATCGGAAGCTCAAGTGTTGCTTGCACCTCTGCCAGTTCAACCGTCAGATAACCATCATCATTAACGCACCCTGCCAAATATACGGCCATATTTTCCAATTCGTCTGGAATTTTCATCACTCGAATTTGCGCAATCAGCAATTGTTCCAGAGTAGGTTCGGCACCTTTGGCCTGAAGCAGCGGATCATAGGAACCATACCTGCGCTGATCCATTCGCCGCGGAATCCGGGCAAGGGGCGTAGCTTGTTCTTCCAGTTCAAGCACCGGATTTTCCTCCGCCGCATCCTGCAAATAACGGGTCAGTTCCTGACCAGACATGGTTAGCAATTGAAAGGATTGTTTCATCTCCGGCGTGATGGACAGCCGAATACGTTGTTCCTGTACCAACTGAACACCTAACATCCGTTACCCTCCTTATGCCTTCGGTAATAAGCATCTGTGTTTCTTATACGAACAAAAGGATTTGCAGGGATAATAGCATACTATTCAAGTGAATGTAAGAAGTTTTTAGTTGGATCATGGGTTTCTGTCTAGTATTTCTCGGATACCAGCTTCGCCTGGGTAAACAACAGCAGATAGTCTCTTCCACCTGCCTTGGAATCCGTGCCTGACATGTTAAATCCGCCAAATGGATGTGTGCCCACCAGTGCTCCGGTACATTTCCGGTTGAAATAAAGATTACCCGCAAAGTATTCACGTCTTGCCTGTTCCAGATGTTCACGATTTCGTGAGATCACCGCGCCGGTCAGACCATAGTCTGTATTATTAGCGATATCCAATGCATCCTGGAATGATCCTGCTTTGATGAACGCAAGCACAGGTCCAAAAATCTCATCTTGAGCAATTCGGGCTTTCGGGTCCACATCGGCAATTATAGTTGGTTCAATGAAATATCCTTCAACGTTCCCGGTACCGCCACCGTGCACAAGACGCCCCTCGCCCTTGCCGATTTCAATATATTCCGTGATCTTTGCATATGCCTTGTCATCGATAACTGGCCCAACCTGACTGCCAACTTCAAGTGGACTGCCCATCGTCAGTTTCTGTGTCCGTTCAATCACTTTTTGCAATACTTCATCATATACATCCTTATGAATAATGGCACGGGAACACGCCGAACATTTCTGTCCTGAGAAACCAAATGCCGAAGCGGTAATGGACTCTGCCGCGAGTTCCAGATCACTGTCACTGTCTACTACGATGGAATCCTTGCCGCCCATCTCTGCAATAACCCGTTTGATCCACTTCTGACCTGGAGCTGTTCGTGCTGCACGTTCATTAATTCGCAGTCCTACATCTCTGGAACCGGTGAAACTAATAAACCGGGTGAGCGCATGATCCACAAGATAATCACCCACTTCACTGCCTGGTCCTGGTAAAAAGTTCACGACGCCATCCGGCAGACCAACTTCTGCGAGCAGCTCCATAAACTTGGCGGCAATCACCGGCGTTGTGCTGGCGGGCTTTAATACCACCGTGTTGCCGGATACCAGTGCAGCAGAGGTCATACCTGCCATAATCGCCAGTGGGAAGTTCCAAGGTGGAATAACAACACCAACGCCCAGCGGTATATAACTCAGTTCATTATCTTCCCCTGCAATCCGCACGAGAGGCTGCGGTTCACTCAGTCGCTGCATATCTCGAGCATAGAATTCCATAAAATCAATGGCTTCCGCTGTATCCGCATCGGCTTCAGGCCAAGTCTTGCCGGCTTCATAAACCATCCATGCGGAGAATTCATGCTTGCGACGGCGCATAATGGCAGCTGCTTTGTATAGATAACGAGCCCGTTCATTCGAGTCAGTATGTTTCCATGTGTGGAATGTCTCCGCCGCTGTCTGAATGGCCTTTTCGGCCAATTCTCGATCTGCCTGATGGATCGTTCCGACAACTTGATTCTTGGCTGCGGGGTTCACGGAAGTTAACGTGCGGCTGCTTGTTATTTTTTTCCCACCAATAATAATCGGGTATTCCTGCCCAAGTTCAGCTTCTACCTGACGAAGTGCGTCTTCAAATGCTTCCTGGTTCGCCTGGACTGCAAAGGGTGTGAATGGTTCGTTAACAAAAGGGATATTCATCAATGATTCCTCCTTCAGGATGTAAGATTCGCTGGCTGCTCGCCTGAATTATTTTGCATGTTACTCATCACCAAATATATGTAGCAAAATCCGTGCCAACTCCGGTTGAGATTGAAATATTTTTCTCGTTAAATTTAACTAAAGAAAATTCACACGGGCCACTCCGATGACAGAATAACCTTCCGATCGCTGTTATCCCCAGATTTTTTTGATTCCTTTTTATAAAGTTAAAATTTCCGTGAAAAACAGTAGACCATCGCCAAATCTGGCACGTTTCTTGCTTGAATTAAGGATGCACAATGCTGAAGGAGGAAACGAAAATGAGTGTGGGAACGGAAATATATCGCAAAACCTTATTAACCGTGGCAGGCAACAAAGCTGTAGAGAACCTGTCCATTAGATATGGTAAGAAGCTGGCAGGCAAATTTATTGCAGGAAACATCTTGGAAGAAGCTCTCGAAGAGATCCGCATACTCAATAACAAAGGCATTATGGCTACGCTCGATCATCTGGGTGAAGGCATCACCCGCCTGAGCGAAGCGGCATTGTACAGGGATGAGTATGTACGCCTGGTAGAAGGCATTGCACGTGAAGGCGTAGACTCCAACGTCTCGCTAAAACCAACCCAGATGGGCCTCGCACTTGACCCGGAAGAGGGTTACCAAAATATCCGTACCGTTGCCGCACAAGCCAAATTACATGATCTATTTGTTCGAATTGATATGGAGGATAGTCCATTTACTCAAGCGACGCTGGATATTGTCCGAAGACTGCACTCGGAAGGACTGCATAATACAGGCACAGTATTGCAAGCCTACCTGCATCGCACCGAAGAAGATACACGTGATATGATTCGGGAAGGTATTCGGCTTCGGCTGGTTAAAGGTGCTTACAAAGAACCCGGATCAGTCGCCTATCAGAATACTTCTGAAGTCATTCATCAATTCAAAACGATGATTCGTAATCACCTCGATCAGGGTGTGTACACTGCGGTTGCCTCGCATGATGATCACATCATTAACTGGACGAAACAATACGCCAAGGATCGGGGAATCTCGCCGGATGCCTTTGAATTCCAGATGTTATATGGTCTGCGCATGGGCGAACAGGAACGTCTCGCCAAAGAAGGTTATCGCATTCGCTGTTACGTACCTTATGGCACCATGTGGTATCCGTACTATACCCGCCGTTTGGCCGAAAAACCGGCTAATCTCTGGATGGTCGTTAAGAATATGTTCCGATAGTTATTCTCCAACTGGATCAATATATATGAAAAAAGACAAAAGAAAACCATGTTGCCTCTTTTTTTCTGGGCACATGGTTTTTTCTGTACGAACACTTTAGCAGAGCATCCAACTTTCCTTTTCTCCGGTTCTCCTCTTAATGTCTAAAAAATTAGCATCCCCAATTTTAAATGTCTATTTTTTTGGACACATCCATTTATTAATCAAAATTATACGCTCGAAAAGTTTAACTGCTTAACTGTTGAATAAGAATAGAAGCATTAGCATTGGTCTGTGTTCCACCTGCTAGTGTTTGCAGACCAACAGCTGATGCGCTGGAATGATTCCGTAATGTCAGCACATCACCGGGAGCAGCCGTAATAATGACCATGCCTGGATTCGGTTGAGTGCCAGCTCCTGAACCATAGACACTGCCACCTACAGGGGCTCCGTTTTGATAAAGGGTGAATTGGTTTGCCTGTACACCTGCAACGTTGAAAAACACCGCATAGTCCCCGGCATTACCAATAATAATCGCAGCAGTATTGGGCGCGTGAGTAATATTAGTAAGATTTTGGTTGCTGTCGAAGATTACATCCGCTTCAATAGCTACAGTTTGAGCTGAAGTATTAAAAATATAGGCATACGAGGACAACCCTTGCCCTGCTGTACCAGTTGCTCCAGTGACACCTGTTGTTCCGGTAACCCCAGTGCTTCCTGTTACTCCCGTAATACCCGTGGCTCCTGTTACTCCAGTAGCTCCAGTGCTTCCCGTTACTCCAGAAATGCCCGTGGCTCCTGTCACTCCGGTGGCCCCGGTGCTTCCCGTTACTCCCGTAACGCCCGTGGCTCCTGTTATTCCGGTGGCCCCTGTGCCTCCTGTTACTCCTGTAACGCCCGTGGTTCCTGTTACTCCGGTAGTCCCCGTTGCTCCCGTAACGCCCGTGGTTCCTGTCACTCCGGTGACCCCGGTGCTTCCCGTTACTCCCGTAATGCCTGTGGCTCCTGTCACTCCAGTAGCCCCGGTACTTCCTGTTACTCCCGTAATGCCTGTGGCTCCTGTCACTCCGGTAGCCCCGGTACTTCCCGTTGCTCCCGTAACGCCCGTGGCTCCTGTCACTCCGGTGGCCCCGGTGCTTCCCGTTGCTCCCGTGGCTCCTGTCACTCCAGTAGCCCCGGTGCTTCCCGTTACTCCCGTAACGCCCGTGGCTCCTGTCACTCCGGTGGCCCCTGTGCCTCCTGTTACTCCTGTAACGCCAGTGGTTCCTGTTACTCCGGTAGTCCCCGTTGCTCCCGTTGCTCCCGTTACGCCCGTAACGCCCGTGGCTCCTGTTATTCCGGTGGCCCCTGTGCCTCCTGTTACTCCTGTAACGCCCGTGGTTCCTGTTACTCCGGTAGTCCCCGTTGCTCCCGTTGCTCCCGTTACGCCCGTTGCTCCTGTTACTCCAGTAGCTCCGGTGCTTCCCGTTACTCCAGAAATGCCCGTGGCTCCTGTCATTCCAGTAGCCCCGGTGCTTCCCGTTACTCCCGTAATGCCCGTGGCTCCTGTCACTCCAGTAGCCCCGGTGCTTCCCGTTACTCCCGTAACACCCGTGCCTCCCGTTACTCCAGTAGCTCCGGTGCCTCCCGTTACTCCCGTAATGCCCGTGGCTCCTGTTACTCCGGTAGCCCCGGTACTTCCCGTTGCTCCCGTAACGCCCGTGGCCCCTGTTACTCCGGTGGCCCCTGTCGCACCCGTAACTCCTGTGATGCCTGTGGCGCCTGTCACTCCGGTGGCCCCGGTGCTTCCCGTTGCTCCTGTAACACCCGTGGCTCCTGTTATTCCAGTAGCCCCGGTACTTCCCGTTACTCCCGTAATGCCCGTGGCTCCTGTTACTCCGGTAGCCCCGGTGCTTCCCGTTGTCCCCGTAACGCCCGTACTACCAGTGCCCCCAGTGCCTCCCGTTACTCCCGTAGCTCCTGTCACTCCAGTAGCTCCGGTACCTCCTGTTACTCCCGTAATACCCGTGGCTCCAGTGGCTCCAGTTACACCCGTTGTGCTCAGCGTTTCTCCCAATAACTCCTGGGATACCAATCGGTGAGCCGCGACTAATTCGCCTGCGGCATTTTTACCCCATACGGATATTTGTGCTTCTGGAGCAGCCGTGTCTGAGGTTGAAAATACAAACTCAAAAGCATCAAAATTCCCATTATAAACTTTGGTTATGACCTGATTAGGTGATACATTGAGCAGTTCTTCTACATATAATGTTCTGACTCCATTAAGGTAATAGCCCCGAAGAAGCACTGTGAACACATCTGTCGCATTCCGGTTATCGATTTTGACCGTAACGGATTGAGTTGGTCGGATCCCCGTTATTCCTGAAATATTATTCTCAATGGGCCCAGTTGATAGAATGGCCATTTCATCACCCTCCTTTGGTTCTTCTTCATGCGGATGGCCTTCATATAGCATTATTCAGAAGTTTCTTAATGGTGTGGACAATTCATGTTCTATATGAATAATCACTTCAACTGCCGTGTAACAGATTGAGAAATCACAGCTTAATAAGGTAACTCAAATGTCATTTTTAATAACTCAACCCTCACTTTAAATTACTGAAGGGCTCATACAAATTAGCATTAATTCCTTAAAATAATAGTAAAAGGAATATCAGAAATGAAAATTCAACATCGATCTCTTCTGTGCCGACAACATGTATGCTTCATGTCAAAAAATATATACACACCTCATTTGGAAAGTTATAATATGGGTAACCATCATTCTCCAGTCATTTCATATGTAGATCACTTGTAAGTAACCCGTGTAAAAGAAGTCGTTTCTAAAAGTTATGCCCTAACTGAGGTGATATCGATGAAACATTTACTTCCAGAATTAATGTCTTTATTGCGTACGGATATGGATGTTCTGGATACAGACCTCCCCACACTTACCATTCCGTCATCAACATCGTTGGTAGATGCCTTCTGCTTATTCGACACATCTTCTTATTTATTCATTCAGGATGATGGCCCTCTATTGGGATATATCGCCGTATCCGATGTTTTGCATGCCATGATGCATGCGCATCGCCTAATAGAAGCTTATTTTGAGACCACACTGGAGACAGCGGGTTCAGCTCTGACATTAATTAATGAAGATGCCAAGGTGGCCTACTGGACAACTGGCGCGGAGCATGTTTTTTCGATCAGCAAAAAAGACATCATCGGACAACCCGCAGCGGACTTTTTCCCTCCAGATCGGTTACAGTCTCTCAAGACGTTGTATACCGGCGAAACGGTCTATCGCAAACAGCATCAGCCACGGCCCGACCTCTTCGCCCTGATTAATGCTCGTCCTGTCCAACTGGATGGACATATTGTGGGTGCAGTTGCTGCCGAAGTGGATATAACAACCGAAATCCGATTACATCAGGAACTATTACATATGACATCCAAAGTTCAACATCTGGAAAAAGCCGTTGCTCGGCTACGTCCCGAATTAGATCCATTTGCCAGAATCAAGGGCAGCAGCTTGGTCATCAAGCAGTGCATGGATACCATTCGCAAGATCAGCACCACCTCAGCAACCGTACTTATCCTCGGAGAGAGTGGCACAGGCAAGGAGTTATTCGCCAAAGCCATTCATGATCTTCGTGAATTGCAGACGGCACCGTTCATAGCGATTAACTGCGGGGCAATTCCCGCTTCCTTGTTCGAAAGTGAATTATTCGGCTACGAAAAAGGCGCCTTCTCCGGAGCGGATCCCAAAGGCAAAAAGGGCAAGATTGAACTTGCCGAAGGGGGTACTCTTTTTCTGGATGAGATCGGTGAGATGCCATTGGAATTGCAAGTGAAACTGCTTCGGGTGTTGCAGGAGAAGAGTTACTTTCCTGTGGGGGGAACGCGAATGAAACAGGCCGACTGCCGGATTATCGCTGCGACCAATCAGAATCTACGGAGTATGATTGCACGCAATCAATTCCGAGAAGATCTCTACTATCGGCTGAATGTCATTAACCTTGTCATCCCTCCTCTGCGTGTGCGCAAGGAAGATCTCTATGAGTTAACCCAAACGTTCCTTCAAGAATTCTCATTGCTCTATAACCGTCATATAGAGTTGGTTCCACCTGAAGTATTCAAATTGCTGTTCCAATATGATTGGCCAGGCAATGTACGTGAATTACGAAATGTGATCGAACGCCTGACCATTCTGACGACAGATGGTGAGGTGAAGCAGGAATATCTGCCCGATACCCTCACTTCCCTCACCATACAAGAACAGTCCGAAATCCAACTGACATCCGGAATTCATTCACATGCCAACAACGAATATCAGCAACGTCAGGATTCGGCAGGAGCAGAACCAGAACCAGAACCTCGATCCGTTGCACATGTGAACGAATTAGATCACTCCGATGATTCCGAACTTATCTCCGGTGTTACCTAC
Source organism: Paenibacillus sp. FSL H8-0283 (assembly GCF_045040675.1). Taxonomy (NCBI): domain Bacteria; kingdom Bacillati; phylum Bacillota; class Bacilli; order Caryophanales; family Paenibacillaceae; genus Paenibacillus; species Paenibacillus sp. FSL H8-0283. The sequence continues at coordinate 1,381,200 of NZ_CP150295.1, read as the reverse complement.
CAGCAAAAATTGGACACCTATGAGGCGCAACTTCTAATTCAATATCTGAAAGCAGCAGGTGGCAACAAACGAACACTCGCCAAGCAACTTGGCATCTCCAGGGCAACGCTCTATAACCGCAAGAAGAGGCTTGGTCTATGACCAGCCTCTTCTTATCGTCATTATCGGTATGATGAACCCTACAAAATTCGCGCCAAGCGAGTTAGCGCTGTTCTGAGATGGCGATAGAATGTCGCCCGACTCATGGAACACGTCTGGGCTGCGGCAGTTGGATTGCCAGCATGCGTCCAGTAGGCCGCGTATAACAGCATCTGATCTTGTGGAGATAGGCCATGTACTCTGCCTTCCAACAGATCCATGACATACAGCTGTAACTGGATTCCATCCTTTACTCCTCTAACCCTGCCAGCATATTCATGTAATTCTCCCGGGGAACGAAGATCCCCCAACATCTTGCGAACATCCTGTTCAGTCCAGATTACACCATCCACTTCCGTTGTTTCCGGCTGTATACGATCCTCTGTTGACTCCGGATCAAGCAGAGACATGACCCACTCTCCGAATTGCCCGCTACGCAAATCCAAATCAAGTATGTCCGCCTGGTCCTCGAATCTGTCACAGACACGGGTGCGGGTTCTTCGCATCTGGAATCCAATGCTCTGCAAAAATAGTTTCAGGTGAGGATTCGTTGCAACGAGTATCGCTCGTGCACCATCACCCAGTAGAGATAGTCGATCCAGTGCCATGTATCCCACCAGTTCTTCTCGTGTATAACCAGGCACATCATCTCTTGCCGCAGCCAGCAAGGCAAAGTGCGTATCACTCTGATCCGGGTCGTTTTCAAGTTCCTGTGGTGTGAAACATTCATACATCTCATTTGGAAAATATTTTAGTAACAACTCACTACTCTCCCTATGTACAAGAATGGTAATGAACATGGCGATTGTCTCCCCAAGCTTGTCACGCATTAATACGATTCCTTCGGGATAACGGTGCGCCAGTTCATCCAGGAAGGGACCATAGGATACCGCCTGCCATGGTTCCACGCTGTACTCGCACCATTGCTGTAACAGGCTGTGCAGAACGGGCAGATCCTCGCTTCTCATCGTTTCGAGAGGTGAGAACAAGGAATCACGGGACACATCCGCGTACTTGCGGTATTGAAGCATGGATTCCTGACACAGCAACAGCATCTTCCGGGCGATCTGGCGACGCTCATGTGGACCCGCCTGCTCATGCAGTGGTTTCAGCAGCTTCACGATCTTGATACGCATGGTCTGCAACCGCTGAGGCTCACGCTGGCGAAAATCTCGTAGTAGATGTACTCTGGCCATATCATGCAGGGCAAGACCATCCGGGCCGGAACGGATAAACGACATCTGTCTCAGCATGTGGTACTCTTCTTTTGTCACGGTCATATCCAGTACTGATGATAATAGTTCCTGATTGGCTGTCTCAAGCAGTGTTAGTACCTCCACTACAGGATGCAGACGGGGTGTCGTAAGTTCCAATAATAATCGAGCACTGATCATATGGGACAGTTCAGCCCATTCGGACTGTGGGAGATTCCTCCTCTGATCTGCAGCTTCTACAGCAAGCGCCAGCCCCAGCGGATGTCCATCGGTCATTCGCGTAATGGTACCTGCCATCCCCTGATTCAGAAAGCCTGCCACCGTGATGTATTCCGTAATCTCATCAACTGTGAAATGTTGAAGCCGCATCTGTATAAATCTCTGATGTAATCGGGGATGTGTCCGCCAGGTGGACGCCAGTTCCGGGCGTGATGCAAGAATGACAAGTATCCCTCTTAACGGAAGTTTGGATACAAAGACTTCCATGAACCAGCTTTCTAACAGAGCAAGCTCTTCATAATTATCCACGGCCAGGACCATTCTCTTCTCGATCGATGTGTCTCTCAGCAGACTCAATGGTCGCGGGTATCCTTCACTATCCATTGTTTCCAAGCCTAATGTAGAGGACAAATAATCCATAAAAACGGAAGGAGTCGCCCCACATGATCGACCATCCATCCAGATTGCCCTCGCTCCTCGATCCCGAGAGACAGATAACATCTCTGAAAGCAAGGAAGATTTACCAATTCCTCCCATGCCCGTAATTGAAAATATGGTTAATGGGGCTTCCGGATGATTGAACCACCACTCCAGTGTCGTCAGTTCCTTGGTTCGACCAATGAACCGTTTACCATCCTCAACATATTTGTCGTATTGAGCCTCACTACTGTTTCCCATATATGTCCTCCGTACTAGATACTGGTACTTTTAATATACTTTTTTCTCTCACAAAATTGAGACTATATTGAGACGCGCAATTGGGTGTGAAGTGATAGAATCTTGTTAAAAGCCAATTTATAGTAAATATTCAAAACAGCGGACATGGAAACGTTTTTACAAGGTATACATAGACCCCTCCGCGCTACTTCTTAACATAATGGATCATTCCGCCAATCAAGCACAGCCAACATGTACATGAGCATTTACCGATCTCGAATTCATGCTTCCCTTTCATACCCTACTACCAGCCCGATATTCCAGGAAAGGCGGATTTGTGTGAGAATAAACCTCGATATCTGTAATCTGAGCGGACAACTTGGAATCAATCCTAAACGACTTAATGAATGGCTACACCAAAGTGGCATTTCAATGGAGGACAATGAAGCAGAACAGGAAGGACGCCCTGACCGGTCGTCACCCCCGTATCGGCTGGCTGCTCCTTCTTCCTTATCACTGGCACCATCCTCCGGTCAAACGAAGCTATATCGGGGCCGACGCTCCACTCCTACCCTGCAACACCTTCCCGCCTCGTTACAACGGACTCGGCGGATCAGTAAAAACTGCTAGACTGTGCTCAAGGTAGTGTAAGATGGGTGCACAGTCTGTCTTACATCCCTTTCACCCCATCAAGAGGATTGCCACTGCCCATTCTCAATCATCGCGTGCGTGAGTAACGCCATCTCCAGACAGATTCTTCTCCCTTGATCCATGTAACCTGGACCCATCAGTTCTTCCAGCTTCTCCAGCCTGTTGTACAACGTTTGCCGATGAATAAATAACTGGGCAGCTGCATCCCGTTTGGAACCAAAGTTCTGCAGGTAAGCATCCAACGTCTCCACCAATCGCAGGTGATGCGTTTGGTCATGTTCAATCAACATACCCAGGTGATCTTGGACAAAGGGTTGCAGGAAGGATTGGGGTAACGCTTTTAACATTTGATATATACCCATACGTTCGTAAAAGTGAACATGTTCCATCAGATCTACCGATCTTGAAACTTCGATCACCTGATAGGCCTCCTGAAGGCTCTCCGGCAGGCTGGTCAAACGGTTGCGTAACTTGCCAAATCCCACATGAATCATAACCTGTTTCAAATTACGATTGGCAAACCGTTTCACGTCCTGGGTAATCCCCTCCAGCAATCGCAGCAGTTGATGACGTGCAGCAGCCGTTACCGCTTCCTTCGCACAGCACAGATATACCTGGTTGTTCTTCAGCATAATCAGGCTAGGCAGATTGTTCTTCTTGAGCAGGGAACGAAGCAGGACAAGAACATCCTGATGATTCGCTTCCATCCTCTCCCGGCCCGTACCCTTCAATCGATGCTCAATCTCGATGACCCCTCCCGCAAACCAGTACTGTCCCTTCACCAGCAAACGAAGTCCCATTCGGGTCTGGGCCTGCTCCTCCTGATGGATGTTGCCATTCATCAGATCCTGGATCAGCTCGTTCTGATTGCGGACCATCTTCTCTTCAAGAAACTGGGAGCGAAGCGTGAGCGCTGCCGCTGCCTTCGCTGAATAGTCGAGCAACAGCTTGAGATATTCGACTGGAGCTGCGGGATGCACAATCATGCCTACAGCCGAAAATACCTGGCCAAAACAGACGACCGGATGACACAGCAGAGCCTTCTCTTCGTCTATGTGGAACCATAATTCAGTATCCGAATCATTCAGATCCAGATGTTCTACCTCCTGTTCATACCAGGTATAGATTGCTTGCTCCATCTCCGGAGCAAGTTCGGGCACAAAGCTACCCGGCTCCATAGACGAGATGTACACCACCGGTTTTGCAGCGTATTCATGCAACAGGTTCAGCACAGCAGACATGTCCGTACTCTGTAATGTACGCTGCTGAAGCTGGCGGGAGTAGGCTTCCAGACTTTTCAACAGTTGGTGCTGATGATTAATGAGCAGAGAGTGAATATCCTGTGTAATCTCGACAAAACGGACCGGTTGCTCAAATACGATCAGCGGAAACTGGTGTCTGTCCGCCAGTTCAATCAGTTCTTCCGGGATTCCGTATATGCTGGTACCAAACTCCACACACAGCCCGGATGCCTCACTGCCAATGAGCTGAAGCAGATACTCTTCGCGCCCTTCTTCCGATTGAAGCCACAGTCCAGTGGATAAAATAAGATCATGGGGGCTTACGAATGGAGATACATTGGTAATCTCCAATACATGAACCCAGCCAACCTGACGGTTCACTCCATCCTTCCCTGCCGCTAGTCGTGCTCGGCCAAATACCGGACGTGCAAGGATATCTTTGATCGTAAACACACGGTCATTTCGCAATGGCGATCCCTCTTCGTGTTATTTTTTCTTACATTATAATCCATGGACAAATGTCCTGAACAGTCTTTTTCGACAATATGTTGAGTTCAATTTCTAAAGATTAGACATCAAGTAAGGTGCAAAACGATTATCCAAGTCATAAACTTGTAGTATAAGCTAACAACCAATAAATGGACGAGGTGCATGGTGATGAGAATCGGAATTCCCAAAGAAATCAAGAACAATGAGAATCGTGTAGCAATGACTCCGGCCGGGGCTGCTGATTTCATCAGAGCCGGTCACCAGGTACTGATTGAACAAGGCGCGGGGAACGGCAGTGGATTCACGGATCATGAATATCAAACTGCGGGCGCCGAGATTCGGATGGATGCCAAGTCCGTGTGGACCGAAGCCGATATGATCATCAAGGTGAAAGAACCGCTTGCCAGTGAATATGGATATTTTCGTCCGGGACTGATTCTGTTCACATACCTGCACCTCGCAGCGGAACCGGAGCTTGCCAAAGCCCTTATTAAAAGCCGGGTAACGGCTATTGCGTATGAGACGCTGGAGGTCAACAGCGCTCTCCCCCTGTTAACCCCTATGAGTGAAGTTGCAGGCCGTATGGCCTCCCAGATCGGAGCACAGTTACTGGAGAAAACGGAAGGTGGCAAGGGCATTCTGTTGTCCGGTGTACCCGGCGTCAGTCGGGGGAAAGTGGTCATTATTGGTGGCGGAACGGTGGGAACAAATGCAGCCAAAATTGCTATTGGTCTTGGCGCCGATGTGACCATCCTTGACCTGAATCTGAATCGTCTGCGGCAGTTGGATGATATCTTCGGCAATCAGATCCACACGCTAGTATCCAGCCCGTCCAACATTGCAACAGCTGTTGCAACGGCAGATCTGTTGATCTGTGCGGTGCTGATTCCGGGCGCCAAGGCGCCAACACTTGTCAGCGAGCAGGTGGTGAAGACGATGGCACCGGGTTCGGTCATAGTGGATGTCGCGATTGATCAGGGTGGGATCGTTGAGACCATTGATCATATCACAACCCACGATGAACCGACCTATGTGAAACATGGTGTCGTGCATTACGCGGTGGCGAACATGCCAGGCGCCGTGCCGCGTACGTCCACGGTGGCGCTGACCAACGCCACCATGCCTTATGCGCTGCAACTGGCGAACCACGGTGCAGCCGCCGCGATTCGCGGCAGTTCGTCCATTCGCAGTGCGGTCAACGCGCTGAATGGACATATCACGTATGAGGCGGTTGCCCGGGATCTCGGGCATGCCTATGTTCCTGCGGGTCAGGCGCTGGAGAATACCGCCGCTGTCCAGTAATCTTGATATGATCGTTCCACCCGGCGCCTTGTCGCCAGGCCTGTGGAACGCAATAGAAGCGCAAGTCGGGCAGATGATGTTCCCGGCTTGCGCTTCTTGTTTTTTTTCACATATGAAATAACTCATTAGTTGGTATAAGGCCTTTAGTTTCCTACGGTTTGGGCGCTTCAGACTGCTCGCTCACTGCACACTTCGCGGAAGTTGCAATCCCGGCAGGACCGGTGCGATGGCATCGCTGTGAAGTAGGTGACGTCCTTGGGACGGTTGTAATACTCATCCTCCACGCAGGATCGCATCTCCTCAATGTAACGACCTACGTTCTCCTCCACCTTCCGGATATCCTCTTCTGTGGCTGTAAACTCTCGGTGTTTTCCGGTTAACAAGTACTCTACTCGCAGCTCAATCTGCTCCAAGGGAATCCGGTAGTGTTCTCTCACATAGGATGCGTACAGCATTAGCTGATCGGAGAAGTCATCTTCCTTGCCCGTCTTCCAGTCCACAATGACAATATTGCCGTTACTGCGCCGATACAATAAATCCATCTTCACATACACACGTGTATCGTGCAGCATCATGGTATCCCATTTCTCAATCTCCAGAATGTCCGTACTTGCCCGGGACAAGTCCTCCCACGTAAGCGTCTGGTACAGGTTACCGACACAGGCCGAAGCCCGTTCCTTAATCGTGGCGATCCGATCATTCAACGTGTCATCCCCGTAATAGATCTCGGACAACATCGTGCGATTCTTGGGGTTCAGTCGCCACTGATCCGCGTCCATGGATTCCACATACGCCTGATTCAGCAGCTTGCGTATCGTCTGTTCCAGGAAGTGTTCACGCGGTTTATCTTTGCCTTCTTCCCTGCTGCGTACCGCCGACTCACACATCCGATGTGCGAGATCCCCAAAGACAAGATACAGATTGCTGAGCTGCTTCAGACGGTACAGACGAACCTGCATCTCATCAGCAGAGTCTGTCTTCCAGCCGTTATGGGCACCGTAATAATGATAATAATATTTGCGCAGGCACTCATCGAACATACTCGCCCGCGACTGCGAATAAGACCACTGCGGGTATTGTGCCATAAGTAATCTGCCTTTCTGTATGCCGGATCTGCATGAGATCCCTTGATGCTCACAGTATAAAGCCCGGGCAACCTTGCCGCAAGCGCGCTTCCGTTATTTTCTTCTGACGCAACCGTTTCCGATTCGATCCGTATCGTTTATATAGTAACATCACCAAAAGATGAAATTGCGGAGCAGAACGCATAATATACTCTATAGAGGGTAGCGAATCTGGGACCGGGAGGCTAGTTCGGATCTAGCCTGGGTCCAGTGCGGGCCCGGCGCTAACGAATCACACACACCTTATCACGTGGATCACGAGGTTTTACGGAACCTAACGAACCCCAGACAAGCTAATTAGTCTTATTCGGTTGTAGAACATGTTTACTGCAAGCAAATGAGCCAACAGCGTGTCTCTGATTCGTTACATTTTCAGATCTGCCGATTTACGCGAAATAAGACTTACTCGGTTCGTTAGAAAATGATTATATGAAAAAAAATTGTACAGGCATATCCTAAAAGGAGGCACCACCCATGAATCGACCGGATTGGTTCCAGGCGGAAGAAGCATTACAACAGATCCAAGTCATCGGAAGCGACCGGAATGAGCTCGTGAACATCATCGGCGATGTAGAAGGATTGAATTGCATTGGCACAGGTACGGATGCGGCTGTATTTACGTATGACGGCTTGCCGCAGTATGCCTTCAAGATGTACTCGGATCATGCCTTGGACAAACTCGAAAATGAAAAACAGGTATACGAGCAGCTCAAAGGTCTGCCATACTTCCCTACCTATTACGGCAGCGGCCGGAATGTGCTTGTGATCAGTTTTGAACCCGGGGATACACTGCTGGAATGTTTGGAAAAGGGAATCTCCGTCCCCGAGCAGGTGATGCTCGATGTGGACGCAGCGCGAGAAGCTGTTCGCAGTCGCGGGTTGAACCCTCGCGACATTCATCTGAAAAATGTAATACTTCAGAACGGACGCGGGAAAGTGATTGACGTATCCGAGTATATTCAGGACGGTAATGACAATCGCTGGGAGCATCTCGTCTGGGCTTATCACAACATCTATCCACGGATCAAAGGAACGCCCATATCTCCACGCATGCTGCAAACGATCAAATGGGGATACAATCAGTTCGATCATGCCAACGTCAAAATGGACGACCTCGCCAAGAAAGCCAATCGTCTGTTCTCCAGATTTATGAAATAAGCACGTTGTACACATAGATGATTGTCTTGATATGATTGAATCAAAACCACCCGGATAACAGCCTTGAGTTGGCCTTTATCCGGGTTATTCTTTGTATATGTGCGTATGCGTATAATTATGGTTACGGTAAGCACTTCTGTGTGCTTCCACTTCTGCTTCTGTTTCTACTTCTACTTCTACTCACAATTGCGACTGCGAGTTACTTAAGGTCACAACCTTCGTTATAGACATTTTATTCGAGACTACTGGTAAACTGGCCGTACTCAACCTTCTTTTCTCCCCCGCCCCTGTGAGGGGGTCATGCCCTTGTACTGTTTATATAACTTCGTAAAATAGTTGGCATTGTCGCAGCCGACTCTGGCGGCGATCTCTGTAATGGTCAGACTACTGCCTTGCAATAGTTGCTCTGCCTCACTCATCCTGCAACCGTTCACGTATTCCACAAAGGTACGTCCGGTCAGCTTTTTGAACATTTTGCAGAAGTGATACGCATTTAATCCCACATGACTTGCCGCTTCCGTAACAGACATCTTACCTGTGGGGTCCGCTTCAATCTGTGCAATCAACTGTTTGAAACGTTCGCGGTTTGGAAAATACGATCCGACCGTTTTATCCGGTAGCTGCTGCGGCATAAAGGTTCGCGCAAGCAGGGTGAACAAGGCATGCAACTTGGACTTCACCACGAGCTGATAAGCCGGGGGCTGTAACGCCATTTCCTCCACAGCTTCATTTAACAAAGAATAATAGCCTGTGCAGGCTGTGTTTTCCTCTGCCGGTTTGACCGGAAATCTCACTCTTCCTTCCAAGTACGGCGCGACATATTGCTCATGCACAGGATCATGAGTGAAATCATGGAACAGTGCACGGTTGACCACAACGGAATCATAATGCACATCCCCCTCATCCAGAGCATATCCGACATGTAATGTACCTCCAGGAATGATGATGACCTCACCTGCTCGAACCACATAAGGTTTGCTATCAATATGAAACAGCGCACTGCCCTTGCGCATAATAATCAGCTCAAAATGTTCATGCCAATGCAAATACAAAATGCATTCTTCAGCTTTCATATCTGAACACCGATTTTGGAACAGCTGAAATGGATGTGATTTATGGTCAATTCGGGTATTTTCGTGAAGCGCTTTCAGATCCAGCACGACTTCTTCCCCCTCTTCACAAGATCCGACTATTATTACACAAGATTGTTTAGAGCCATCCCGTTAATCCACGGCTATAATGAGTGTGTCACGAAGTACTATAAGCCAATATTGGAGTGAAATACAACCATGAATAAATCATTACGCATCGGTACCCTTGTAGGCGGGCAGGACGCCGTCCGCGTTATCCCGCAGATCATGCAACATGGCTTCGAATCATTTAACCTGACCTTCTGGCAAACAACTGGTGACCTGGACTTGGCAGAGACAGCCAAACGTGTCCGTGAAATCGTGGACGAACAAGGTATTGTCATCTCCGCGGTGAGTGTATTTGGTAACCCGCTAACTGGAGCCGGAGACAACGCCGATACACTGGCAAGCTGGGAGCGGGTTATCGATAATGCACAGCTCTTCGGTGCAGATATCGTCTCCGGGTTCACCGGACGTCTGACCGATCAACCCATTAACGAGTCCATCCCCCGTTTCAAGGAAGTATTTGGTGAACTGGCACGCCGGGCAGCAGACCGGGGTGTACGGATTGCTTTTGAAAACTGTGATATGGGAGGCACCTGGCAGACAGGCGACTGGAACATCGCACATAATCCAACGGCCTGGGAGATGATGTTTGATGCTGTTCCGGATGAAAATGTAGGCCTGGAGTGGGAGCCTTGCCATCAAATGTCCAGCCTGATCGATCCTATTCCACAGCTACGCAAATGGGCTCACAAAGTCTTCCACGTACATGGCAAAGATGCCACGATTGCCTGGGATATTGTCAAAAAATATGGCGTGCATGGCCCACGTGAATTTGTCTGGCACCGCACACCCGGCTTCGGAGATAACAACTGGGCTGACATTATCACCATTCTGCGTCAAAACGGTTATCAGGGCACGATTGATATTGAAGGCTGGCATGATCCCGTCTACAAAGACGAACTCGAAATGACCGGACAGGTGCATGCATTGCGATATTTGAAACAATGCCGCGGCGGCGATTTTGTGCCCAATCCGGTATAGGAAACCATGCGAGGCTGTATAACACAATCCATGCAAAGGAGATGAGAACATGACTCATCCTTATCGGGTAATTATTGCTGGCTGCGGTGCCATGGCAAACACGTGGGCGGACTATGCCTTGCAAAGGCCAGATACAGTAATCGTCGGACTGGTCGATCTGTATGAACAGACAGCCCTTGCTTTTGCTACAAGACATGGCCTCACCTGCCCCACGTTCACCGATATCCGTGAAGCCATTCAAACGACTGGTGCAAATATCGTATTCGATGTCACGATTCCGGCGAGTCATTACGGCATTGCCATGACAGCCTTGAAGGAAGGATGTCACGTGTTTGGCGAGAAACCACTGGCAGAGTCCTTCTCCGACTGCACAGATATTGTGCAAACCGCTCGCAGCACAGGACACATTCAAGCCGTCATGCAGAATCGCCGTTTTGATCCGCGTATCCGCGCCTACCAGCACCTCATTTCCGGCGGAGCTATAGGGCAGGTAGGTTACGCAGGAGCCGACTTTTTCCTCGGGCCACACTTCGGTGGATTCCGTGATCTGATGGATAGTCCGCTACTGCTCGATATGGCGATACATACGTTTGATCAGGCACGGTATATTCTCGGAGCCAACCCAGTATCGGTGTACTGCCATGAGTTCAACCCTCCAGGTTCCTGGTATCAGGGCAATGCGATGGCGTTATGTATATTTGAGATGTCTGACGGGTCCGTATTCAACTATCGCGGATCTTGGTGCGCAGAAGGTGTACCCACATCATGGGAAGCAAGCTGGCGCGTAATCGGTGAAAAAGGAACCGCCATCTGGGATGGTCATGATGACATCTATGCTGAAGTAGTTGCTGCGCAAAGCCTGGATGCTGACGGCAAACCATCCTTTTTCCAGCCAAGTGAGCGGATTGAAGCGGAACTGCCTGTCATGGACAAAACAGGTCATCACGGCTGTCTCGAAGATATGTTCGCCGCACTGGAATCCGGACGATTACCTGAGACCGATTGCAGTGATAACCAGTTCAGCATGGCCATGGTTCTCGCTTCTCTGGAAAGCGCCCGCACAGGCCAGAAAGTGTTCATCGCCGATCTACTAAAAAACACATAGCGAAGCGCCTGTGTTTTTCAATTAAAGAAAGCCCAAACTGCAAAGTTCAGCAGTTTGGGCTTTCTTGTTTTTACCTACTCTCCTATTCTAAAAATGATATCGTTCAAAAACAGTCGCGCTCGATAGTGAAAGTAGTGTAGGGGACGAAATCGATTCTGAAGAAGCAAAGCGTTCGCCTAAAAGCTTTCTGAAAGAAAGCTGCATCGGAAGCATACGCTTATCACCGGATTTCGACTTTACAAAAGTCGATCAGGAAATCCGGAGATAACAGCGATCAAAAGAACGATTCGTAACCGGAACGGCTGCTTCACGAGCAGTGAGCAATTTTTTTGGAACTTTCATCATTTTAAAGAATTCCTTTTTTCATTGCCTTATACACCAACTGCGAGAACAGGCTGTTGGACCAGGCAAACCATGGTCTGGTGAACGTGTTTGGATCATCGGCGTGGAAACCCTCATGCATATATCCAGTACCTGCATCCGTGTTCTCCAGTAGTTCAATCATCGCCAGTATTTCCTCGTCATTGTCTGCAGTCAGACCCTGCATGGATAGCGCCATGTGCCAGATATATCCCGGAGGGGTATGAGGGCTACCAATACCTTTGGCTACCCGCCCTTCATAATAAAACGGATTTTCCTTACTTAAAATGAATCGCCGTGTGTTCTGATACACCCTGTCTTCAATCGAAGCATACTCCATATACGGTATAGACATCAGTCCAGGTGTGCCCGCATCATCCATCAGACAAAAGTTGCCGTAACCGTCCGTCTCATAAGCATAGATCTGCCCATACTCTGGATGACGGTATGTACCGTACAGAGAAATACCGTGTCGTATCTCTTCTTCCAAACGAGCCATTTGACTCACCAGCTGCTCATCCCGGAACACCCACTTCGCGATCTCCCCCATCTGGCGCAAGGTTACCGCAGCAAACATGTTCACCGGAATATTATAATGAAAATCACAGGCATCATCACTCGGACGAAATCCGGACCAGATCATCCCCGTATAATTCACAGGCATACCCAATCCTTCATTACGCAGCGTATCATGGGCGGGACAATTGCGCCGCATGAACCGGTAAGATGAACGCTCTTCGTGATGCTGCTCCGTCTCCCATAGTTGTACGATATTCTCCATCACTTTCTTGAAATGCTCATCGAATATATCCGTAAGTTCCGTCTCCCGCCAATATGTATAAGCCAGCTTCATGGAGAAACAAAGAGAATCCAATTCAAACTTCCGTTCCCACACCCAAGGTGACATCTCCGTCTCATCATTGGCATCCCAATGCCATCCATTCGCTGTTTCATTGAACGCATTGGCATAGATATCCATATCAGCGTAGAACGTATGACGTTTGATCAGGCCTCCGATAATACGTTGCAACTTCTCATCATCCTTCGCAAGTGGAACATAATGCATGACCTGCTCTACGGAATCCCTTAACCACATGGCGGGAATATCCCCTGTAATCACAAAGGTTGTCCCATCCTCCAGTAGCTTCGTGGTCGTTTCCAGTGTATTCGGAAAACAATTGCGAAACTGAGTCAGCAATCTCGGTCGATGTTGCAAACGCTCGTCCGCCTCAGTCAGAATATCCTGCACAGCTTGCGGCAATTCCAGATGCGGCATAGGGATTTTCGGTAATCTGAACTGTTCCATGGATGTTGTCTCCTTTGAATTGAAGTTTAGCAAATTGGTTTAGATTAAGCCTAACACTCTCACACTATTGTTATTTTTGTTATGATAATTTATAATAACATTATTATTTGTAAGTGTACTGTGTCAGAAGATGATCGTCAAATGAAGGAGTAATGATATGTCACGCAAAGTATCCATTCAGACGCTGGCTGACCAGCTCGGATTATCCAAATATGCCGTCTCCCGCGCACTCAGTGGCAAGACGGGTGTCAGTGAAGCAACACGCGCACGGGTACTGGAACTCGCTCGGGCTTTAGGATATCGCCAAAGTACTCCGGGTGCTAACAATAGTCCTGCTACTGCAAACCATGCAGATCCGTCCGATCCACCGTTTGCTCTCATATGCATGAATCAGCTCAACCGCGGTGAACCTCACTACTGGCAACGTGTTCTGTCAGGCATGATCTCCGCCTGTAATGAGCGTGGTTGGCATCATGCCATTGTATCTCCCTCACTCGGAGTGACGGACGAGAACACCTCTCCCGAAAAAGCTATTGCTCCTCACTTGGACTGGGAACGTTGTGCCGGGATTATTGTCATGGGGGCTTTCCCTCATACGGTTCTGCAACGACTCTCTCAGACGGGTCGGCCTATTATTTTGGTAGATCATCAGGAACCCCTGCTGAATTGTGATACGATCAGCCATGATAATCTGGAAGCTGGCATCACCGTGGCTAGATATCTAATGTCTATGAATTGCCGAAGGATCGGCCTTATCACAGATGATGGGCGTGCTGCAAGCTTCGCGCAGCGGAAGATCGGGATTGAGTTGGCTTTGAACCATTTCCATGTGGACACCAGTCATACGACCAGCTTCAGAGAATGGAATATTCCGTATGAGAACGGGGAATGGGTTAACCAGCTGGCTACCACCATTCAAAACATGCCAGATGACAAACGTCCCGATGCCTGGATTGGTGTTAATGATGATATTGCCTTGCAATGGATGCACAAATTACAGGAGATCGGTATCTCTACACCTAAAGATTGTCTTGTCATCGGTATCGACAATGTACACTCTGCGGTTACGTCCTCCCCGCCCCTGACCACAGTTAATCTGTGTAAAGAGGAACTTGGACAGCGTGCCGTTGAAGCTTTACAACGCCGGATCGAACGCCCGGGAACGCCGAAAGAGACGGTTATGTTATCGACTACGTTGATTCCAAGGGAATCGGCATAATTCGGAAAGGGTAACCGCTCATTTCTGAAGATGGTTTCGTTAGGTACTTGCTGTCCCATAAGTCTGGTGCATACAAAAGAGGCCCCGCATATTATGCAGGGCCTTTTTCGTATATTAGGCTTATATCCTTATATTCCTGTACATTCACACTCAAATCTGTTGATCCATCTACCCATCCTTATATCATCCATTCGAAGCTTCATTTACTTCATGTCTAAGAATTGTACTAGTGGTTATTTCAGCCAAGGCAGGCTACTGTACGACGGAAGATCCACTTCCCAATTTACATCACGGAACTCTTTATCGACCACCTCACGTTTTAAGGTGAATTTTGTACCGTTATCTTTGTAAAAACCCTGAATGATCAATTGCAGTTTATCGGTAACATATTCACCATTATTATTGGGCTGATTTGGATAACCAACCACTTCAACAGGATATTCTGTCCCTTGTGAATCTACCGCTATCCAGCGATCGCCATGGAAAGCGTTTCGAAACGTCCCTGTTCCACTCAGAACAAGGGAATATCCTTTATTCACATCACTCTTGTGAAGGTTATATGATTGTGGAACAGGATTATAATTAAAATCATCAAATTGAAGCTTATCACCAAACTGCTCGAATTTTACAAAGGTATGAAATGCAGTGTCCTTACGCCTCTTCTCCAGATCAACTTCCACTGATTTCTCTTCCTTCACCGGAATAGTGTAGCCATCTAGGACAAAGCGAATGTTCTTGGCATCTAGCGATACTACAGACGGATCCCATGTATCTGACAATTTCAACGCTCCATCATTTCTCAATTCACGCTGATCATGGAGCCGAAACTTGGGTTCACGTGCACCTGGTCTATAACCGTTGAAAATTCGATATTCATTTGTTTCAGGAATCTCAAGATGGTAGATGATACTCATATAGCTCGCCCAATTCTCATCAACTTTGGCACGAAGCTGATCATCCAAACTCACATCCATATCAAGCCGAGTTCCGTTAGGAGTTCGAACAAGCTGTGTCATATCGAGCTTCAGCCCTTCTGGCGTGGTATATGTGTTATCCATAGAATTTTCAACAGCCAATGATTTAGCTTTGGTCATATCAACGCTGAATCCAAAACTCCAATCCACTGTAACGTCTCTTTCCTCATATGACTCTGTCACAAAATTATAGAACAACCCTACTTTTAAATGTCCTAATTCTCCACGCACGAGCACCTGATCAGGGATATCTTTGTGAAACTGAAATACAAATTTGTCAAGAGAGCCACTGCTTATTCTGGTATCCCTTGCAAGGGTCGCAACCTCTCTTCCTGTTTCATCAGTGACATGGATTCTTCCCATTTCAGGATATAAAATTGACATTCCGGTTCCATCAGGTGCTGTTTGTTGCAGCCTCATTACAATCTGAGAACGATCCACCAGCACATCTTCAATCTTGAGCTTGTATCCTTGATCTTCAATAAGTAAATTCGGATTCACCACTAGTCCATGAGGTTTAAGACGTTTGTAATCATCAGCCAAACTGGAATAGCGTAGCGCTTCCGGCACGGAAATATTAGGCAGTGGAACAATATCTACAGCGCTCACTACCGGCTGCTCGGGTGTACTTGTGCGATCCCAAGCCAGCCATGTACATCCTCCGAAAAGGAGCACAGCCGCAGCCACAATCCCCGTACGGTATATCCATCTTGTTTTAGGCACCTTTCTCGAGAATGGATGCTCAGCTTCTCCACTTTCCATGGACACGCCATCCAGCTTCTGCATGATTTTAAGCGTAAAATCTGCGTCCGGCTCCTCACGGTACAGGTGCTCCTCCCATAACCGATCTTCATCCCTTGAAATAGGCTTCATACGTAGCTAAACCTCCTTTGCGTTCCATTTGCTTCCTCAGCGTTTTTTTTCCGCGATAAAGGGCGTTGCGCACTTTGGTTGAACTCATGCCTGTAATGTCTGCAATCTCTTCATAGCTCAACTCGTTTGTGTACTTCAGTAATAACACCAGGCGATACGATTCAGGTAACTGTTCGAGCTGTCGATATATTTCACGCTGCATCTCTTTATGCAGCACACGCTTTTCAGGTGTTTCATTACTGACAGGTTCGATCCCCTGATCGACCGGAGACATGACGGGTTTCTTTTCCCGTATAAAATCCCGCATCCGATTCACCGCAATGGTATACACCCACGACGAGAAACTGCTTCCCTCCCGCCGCGAAGGGAGATAACGATAGATGCGAATAAACGTATCCTGAGCGAGATCCTGTGCATCCGGATGACTCGCGCCCATTCCGCGCATGATGCCGTAGACTTTATTTTTATATCGATCCACTAGCACGGAGAACAACTGCTTATCCCCTGCAACAATACGCTGAATAAGCTCCTCCTCCGGTATCTGTTGATTCATGTAATCCCCCTTCTCTACAGCTTCCATGCATGGTTCTGTACTATATAGACGGAAGCCGTTCCCGAAACCTCTCACTTTATCCAAAAAAAAGAATTCGCCCTTATCGGCAAAGCCGACTGGGTGAACTCTGCATACCTACATTCTGTGATTGCCGCTGCACATTCTCTGCAGGTTTCGTGAGTAATTTTCTGGAACCCCGAATCCACATTCCGTGGCAGTATATTCTTGCTATCTTGCTATCTTGCTATCTTTCTCTCCTGCCTTACTTGCCTCTTAATCTTCCCTGTTCTTCTCCGCAACAAAATCAGCAAGCTGGGAATAGATCGCCACAATCTCATCCATCGACATGCGCACGAGTCCACTGGACGATGGGGCGACGAACTCCTGAATTTCCTTGACGACCGGGTCGTCTTGGAATCCCCATTGCACTTTGGCGCGCTTGCTGTACTGGGTGTATACACCTTTTCCGACAAAACAAGCGATGTCCGGTCGGTATTTATCCAACTTTTGCCGTAAAATCTGTCGTCCTTCTGCGTACTCTTCCTTCGTAATATCCTCCATACCTCTGGTGGGACGGGCCACAATATTCGTGAATCCATATCCCAGCTTCAGCAACTCTCCATCCTCCTGTGCATCGTATAAACGCGGGGTTAATCCCGACCGTTCAAGGATGCGCCAGAACCGGTTTCCTTTGTAAGCATAATGATGACCCGTCTCTCCAGACGTAATGCTCGGATTGAAACCAATAAACAATATCGATAAACCAACATCCAGATGATCTGGAATCATGATGGGAAGCCCCCTTATCTTTTTTAGCTAATTACATCTTTCGTGTGTGTATAAAATGATATAATAAGCAAAGCATTTTCGAAATCGGATTGAAATTTTCATGAAAAAGGAAGCTGAACTAATGATTGCAGACATCATGCTTGAAGTCGTCCTGCCCGTCTTTCTCTTGATCGCCGTCGGTTCCTGGATGCAAAAGGTGTTCAAGCTGGACTTGTACACCCTCGCCAAAATCAATTTCTATTGTATTACCCCCGCAGCCGTCTTTATGAGCATGTACCACTCGGATATGTCGGGCGAACTGCTTGGGACAGTGACACTCTTTTACGCGATATATGTATTGATTCTCTATATTGTAGGTTCTGTATTTGCGCGCTCGCTTCGGATGAATAAAGGCATGAAGGCTGCCTTCAACAACAGTATTATGCTGGATAACGCAGGCAACTATGGACTGCCCATCAATGCACTGGTATTCCGCGGCGATCCACTCGCCTCTTCCATTCAGGCGCTGGTCATGTCTTTGCAGGCATTACTGACATTCACCTACGGCGTGTTGTCCATTCAGGGCGCGAAGCTCAAAGGAAATTACCGTGCGGTGATTATTGGATTTCTTAAAATGCCCGTTCCGTATGCGCTCTTGCTGGGGATTCTGTTACACATGTGGAAGGTTCCCTTGCCTACGTTCCTGTCCATGCCACTGACCTATGCGCAGCAAAGTATGGTTGCCGTGGCGCTGCTGACGCTCGGAGCACAGATTGTAAAATATCCAATTCAACTGTACCGTCTTGATGTGTATATTAGCACATTTTTGCGTCTTCTGATTGGCCCGGCTATCGGGATTTCAATTGTGCTACTGCTTGGGTTGGAAGGTATCGCTGCACAGGCACTTATTATCGCTTCCGGTATGCCGACGGGTGTCAACGCATCCATTCTCGCAGAAGAATACGATAACGAACCCGATTTTGCAGCCCAGACGGTGCTAATCTCAACGTTGCTTAATATCATCACGATAACAGCACTGATTTCTTATGCCAAAACGTTCTGAAATGAAAAATAAGTCCATGACCCATGAGCAGGGTTGTGGACTTATTTTTGCGGTGCTGAAACTATGTTTCAAACGTCGTTCGTTCCGGGAACTTGCCGCCTTCCCTGAATAAACATCGTACCAGTCGCTGCGCAGCTCGGTTAAAGAAAAAACTCGGACTTACCCCATCCACCTGGACAGGTTCCAGTTCCCTCACACTTTCCTTGATCTTATTCATCTCAATGAGCCCCATCTTTCGCTCATTCGGTCCGAATCGATAAATAACCTTCTCATCGTCCTCCGTCTGTTTCACCAGCAGAATCACGGATGCCATACAGGTTACCCCCTATCGTTACGTTATGAGATTCCATTAATCACTTGCTTACTATAATTATTACCCAGATTCTAGTGGAAGGATATAGGACTTAAGTTAGTTATACCTAAATTAAATATCCTGATATAAAGATTCTCTGGAATGAGTCGTTAGGCTCACAAACACCGTGTTCACACTATCCTAATGGATAGTCACTGTCATGAAAGTGCGTACTGCCCAAGTCGTTTTTCTCCGTTCATACTAACGTTATCTGGAATTTCCAAAGGAGAGAAATATATGTCTACAGCTCAAATATATAGCCACGGTGTCCCGTGGGAAGAAGCATTTAGCGTTGCTCAGGGATACAGTGTTAACGGTACGATCTACATTGCAGGACAATTTTCACATGATATGCAGGGAACGTTTATTGGTGTCGATGATATTGAAGCACAGGTTCGCCAGACATTGAATAACTTGGATCGCGTGCTCGCAGGATTTAACGTGACCAAGTCGAACATTGCTGAACTGGAGATTTTTTTGGCTCACCCGCAGGAGCATCTTGAGCCATGTGTTGCTGTGTATAAAGAGTATATTGGTACTCATCGTCCGGCTGTTACGATGGTTGGGACATCGGGTCTGGCCTTCCCTCATCAACTGATTGAGATTCGAGCCGTTGCTCATACCAACTGATTCGGAAAATCCCTAACGCTCCGCACTAAGAAAAACGACCTGATAAATTACTCACTATAACGAAGTTCATACACACACAAAAAAGCAGGTCGGATAAACTCCGAACCTGCTTCATCATTTATTTTTTTTATTTAACAATTTACAAACGCGGGTCTACTCGCTCTGACTCCAGCGAAAGCGTCGCCAGCACGCATTCATGAATTCGTTCCACTGGCTCTCTGCGTATAAAGCGCTCGATCCCCTCCATGCCCAAAGCACTCTCCATTAAGGCGTGACGTTCTTTTTTGGACGTTTTGCGTTTACGAAGCCGGGACAGATTCTCGGGTGCCAGGTAATCCATACCATAGATGATGTGCAAATATGCACGTCCTCGTACTTTAATCGCAGGCTGGATGATTTTGTTGTTATTCCAGGCGCGAAACGTTTCTGGTTTAATCACAATCCCCTCATGTCCTTCCGCCGTAATCTCATCCCACCAACGAATGACATCCGCTTCATCTGCCTCACTTGCGATCACGCGATATTCCGTCTCCATCATCAAGGTCGACATCCGGGCGAACTCACGGTTTTGTTCCATATGCCATTCATGTGTTTGCTCCCAAAATGCTCCCGTGCTATGTGCAAGTGTATGGAACGGCGCAATCCGAATGTCCCCGATATCATCCACATCCCAGCAGTATTTCTGGAATACATCGCGGAACGTTTGGGAATTAGTGAGTTTACCTACTGTTTCCTGCAACCACTCCTCTACGTTACGACCTGCTGCTTGAGCTTCGCGCAGTTTGTCCAGCACCGTAGAGCGATCCATCATGGAGGCTTCAGCCACATGTGCATATTGTGAAGCAATTAGCTCACGCGCCTTTAGATTCCAAGGTACAATCTCCGCATCGAGCAATACAAACTCCGTCTGATGACGCTCAAAATAACCGTCTACTGTCAAGTCCGCATGTAATCTGGAAAGCACATCTTGCTCTGTCGAAGGGTCAAAAAAGGATCGGCCCGTCCGGGTTACAATGTTCCCCAACATCGGCCTACCCACTCGCTGCACCGCAGCTTGCTCATCCCGGAAAAGAAGCAAAATGGCCCGGCTGCCCATGTGTTTCTTCTCGGCAACCATACGGGTAACGCCCTGTGAGCGATAATAATGGAATGCATCCTGTGGATGCTCCAGATATCCCTCTACAGAACAGACACCCGGCGGCGGACTCATCGTAGGCGGGATGTAAATCAGTTCTTCCAGCGGTACAGTATAATGGGAAAACGTATCAATTGCCGTCTTCGCCACCTCACCGTGCACAAACACATCAAGTTTGGATGCTGTCTGAACCGTGAAACCCTCCTTGAACTTACGTATGTTGGGCGGAGCAAAACGCCGCTGTTCCCAGCGCTTTAATGGACTATCCGGATCCTTCGCATAATCCTGCTTCGCCGGAACACTGACTGCCTCACGTTCTGGCATTCGCCAAGCAGTGAGCATGCCACCAAAAACGACACCTTGATCAATGTTGACCGTATCATTCACAATCGTAGGATATGGACGGGGATCATGTCCCCAGATGATGCATTCACCCGAATTGTGATCCACGTACCAATCCTTGCGCACAGGCCGACCCTGCTCATCCGTACCCTCCACATCGCCATATCGGCAGTAATCCTGAATGCGTTTGGACTGTTTTCCGATAAAATGATCTCGAATTCCCGCGTGTGCTACAACCACCTGTCTTACCCCGTTCCGGGAAAAGACCAGATGAGATGGTGCATCAAGCAGAAATGCCCTAAGCTCTGCACGTACTCGCTTTGCTGTCTCTTGGCCTTGCTCCCGCTCAAACTGTAGCAGTTCCATCTCCACCCGTTCGTCACCATGACTCAACGTAACGTCACGACCATCCAGATAACGCGCGATCTTCCAGCCGTGATTACTGTCAATCATGTAGGCAAGCTCGGCGGCACAATGTCGTTGCCAGAACAACAGGCATTTTAACGATTCTGGCCCACGGCTCGTTACGTCACCAACGGAGACTAATCTGCGTCCTTCGGGGTGACGGTACAGACCAGTTCCATCCTCGTCCACATACCCTAGACGGACGATTAATTCCATCATTTCATCGTAACAACCATGAATATCTCCGATGATATCAATACCTGTACCCATATCAATCACCAGCGGATTGGATGTGCGGACAAATGTAATCTCATCTGGCTGCTTCAGCACATAACTGGCATCAAAGCCATCCTCACGGATTGAGCGCAATGTGCGCTTGAACTGTTGCACCTGTTGTTTCACCCGTTGACGCCCACGCGGATAATCCCGTCGGGCATCACGTTCCAGCAGTTCTTTTTCAGGGATGTCCAGCACCACAGCAATTACAGGCACATGAGCTTTCCTTGCCACCTGAATCAGGCGCTCGCGATCCTCGGGATAGAGATGTGTCGCATCGACCCAGGTCAGCTTGTTCAGACGACAGCGGGTTGCGAGCATCGCTTCCATCGCTTCAAATGCTTTGGCCGATACTTGCTGATACTCCGCATAGATCACATTCGCTTCACTGCGGGGACGTTGTTTCCAATCCACATACTCATCATCTCCAACCATCATGCGGAATTGATCGGATGAGACGGCTTCCGTGCGGCGAATGACACTTTCTGCAACGAGACGATCCAGAAGCGTACTTTTGCCACTGTTGGATGGGCCGACGAGAACGACAATGCCTGCATGGGGTAGACGAACCTCACGTTGTCTTTCCTCCATCCCATTTTTCCGATCCTGCTGTCCTCTGCCCACACCAACTGTTTCGCTAGAACCCGTTTTTCCACTCATGATAGACTCTCCTTTCTCCGTTCAAAAATGACCAGTTGGGTAGGTTGTCCATAGCCTTCCATTTGCTCACCGATACCCTTAATTTCATAGCCATAGTTCCCCTGCTGCGTCCATTCCTCACACCGGGAAGCCAGCTCCGCACGAGTCCATTCAAAGCGATGATCATGGTGACGGAAACTTTCCTGCTCCATTGCATACACTTCGTTATATTCTTTGTTTGGTGTAGTGACCAGCAGCACTTCTGGCTGATAATCGTTCATGATTGTATCCATAATTCCGTTCAGACGATATTCCTCGATATGCTCAACCACTTCGCACAGAATCATAACGTCCTGGTTTTGCATCTGCTCGTCAAAATAAAACAGTGAACCGATGATTGGCTCCGGCATAGCCACCACTCCTGAACGACCCTCCAGCTTAGCAAAGCGCTCCATGGCCCGGAGCCGCGACTGACCGGAAGGTTCAACGGCCAGAATTGCCTCCACACCGGGAATGTACGCCAAACGGGCAGACAGCTTGCCTTCACCCGCTCCCATATCAACAATCTTCCGTTTGACTGGCAACGCTGCAATCACATCTGTAATCGCACGATAACGCAACTCGTTTAGCCGCACAGGAGGTTCAGATTGTTCAGATTGCCCGCCATCTCCTCCAGCTGTACCTGTATCTACATCAGCAATCTTTGCATCACCATCTTCTATCTCTGTATCTGCATCTGTACCTTCACCTGGACCTCTAGAATCTGCATTCAGTTGCTTCTCATCGCTATCGGACTCGGACCCCAGGTACTCTTGTTCTCCTTCTTCCTGATGCCCTGCTTTATTCTCCTGAATAATCGCTTCCGAGGTGTCGCCTATTCCTCTCTCCTGTCCAAAGGACACAGTCAAAGCACCCTCTTGACGCTCATACTGCCGAATCAGTTCGGTAAAACGTAGCGTACGCTTCACTATGAGTTCTTTCAGTGGATGAGCATCCAGCCACCCTTCACCATAACGTTTGATTTTATCGATCTCATCTTCACTGATGAAATAATGTTTGTAATTATCCAGCACTGGAATCAGTAGAAAAAGCTGACGCAGTGCATGTTGTACCGTATTACGTCCACGCAGGATGATATGGCGAACCGTGCTTTTATTTTTCAGATCAAATGAATACGATAGTTCTCCACGCTCCACCGAAACGGCGTATCCTAATGGCGAGAATAATTCTTCCACAACTCGATCCGGCAGATCGGAAGCCACTGGGCCAAAGGTCAGTTCCAACTCGAAAGCATGCCCTACCCATTGCACATAGTCTTCCTTGGGCTTACCATTCAAGGCCGTCCCTAGCGCCCCACGTATGTAGGAGCAGAACAAGCTGCTGGTCACGAACTCACGATCATTGATATATTGCGTTATGTCATATCCATCAGGTGTACCTCTGACCAGATCCACAGGATCAGGCTCGGCATGAATTAGTACTTCTGTTTCGTTCTCTGTAGTTGTGGTGTACACCATTCTTACATGCACGCCTTTGTCTACGCGGTCATATATATTCAGCGGATTCTTCGCTAACAAATGGGATACAACCCCCGCGTCAGCGCCGCTTGCTTTCAAGATCAGATGCATCAGTTCTCCTCCTTATATATAAAAAATGTCGTCACGCACTAGTGCGTTTCTTGCAAACCTGCTGAAAGCCCAAGCATTCTTAAACGTCCCGGAGCCAGAGCAGCACAAGTGCATGATGGAGCGCTAACGAATCGCCGGCGTCTTATTTCATGATGAGAAGCACCCCCGGAAACCTAACGATCCCAAGTCACGCTATATGGGGTTAAACCGCCTTTTTCCAGCCTTTCATCCAACTTTTTCGGACAATAACGTGTCCCATGGAGCTAGAATAAAAAGTGGACACCCGTTAACGGACGGAAGGATAATAAGACTAACGGAGGTGTCCACATGGGAGAACAGCGGCAACGATATAACGAAGAATTCAAAAAACAAACGGTCAAATTCATTCAAGAGCAGACGAAGACACTTGGAGATTTGGCAGAAGAACTCAACATTCCAAAAAGTACGTTGCACCAATGGATGAGTAAGTACCGCGAACTAAAACATGAGCCTGTTGCCAGCGTAGATCGAGTGAAGGAACTGGAAGCAGAGCTTCAAGAGATGCGCCGGTTGCTTCAAGAGAAAGATCACACGCTTGCGGATACACAAGAAGAACTGGCGATTGTAAAAAAAGCAGTGCACATCTTCAGCAAACCAAAGAGCTAAGATTTCAGTTTGTGGAAGATCATCGCTCCGAGTTTTCTTTGGAGAAGATGTGCAGAACCTTTCAAGTATCACGGAGCGGATATTACAAATGGCGAATGGACCGAACCAGCATGCGGCAGAACCGTAAAGACGAGGTCATGAAGCGTATTCGCTATCATTTTTACGACCACCAGATGCGGTGTGGAAGCCCTAAAATTACGTATCTGCTCCATTTAGAAGGGCTGCGAATCTCTTCACGTACCGTCAGTATATACATGCGTCAAATGAATCTACGTTCTGTGGTCATGCCCAAATATCGCGTTCAGACGACGGATTCCAAACACGACCATCCCCTTGCGCCAAATACGCTGAATCAGCAATTTAAAACGTCCAAACCGAATAAGGTATGGGTTACCGACATCACCTACATTCCTTGCCGAGGAGGTCGTCTATATCTCGCCAGCGTTCTGGATTTGTGCACACGTGAAATTGTAGGCTGGCGTCTATATAACCATATGGAAACCAGTTTGGTGATGGGTGCACTGGAGGAAGCTTATAAGGCCAAACGCCCCGCTCGGGGATTACTCCATCACTCAGATCGCGGCTCTCAATACACGTCAAAAGAATACGTGGAGCAACTAAAATCATACGGAATGGAATCAAGCATGAGCCGCCGAGGAAACTGTTATGATAACGCCTGTATTGAGTCATGGCACAGTATTTTAAAGAAGGAACTCATTTACTGCAACCCTCGTTTTAAGACGCCGGAAGAGGCTTATACTGCCATCTACCAGTACATTGAGTTCTATTACAACCGCAAGCGAATGCATGGCGCACTAGGGTATCTTTCCCCTGCTCGTTTTGCGATGAATTTTACGGACAAATCCGCAGCGTAGTGTCTACTTTTTTGACATAGGTCCACCATGTTCCTTACATTTTAAAAAGGCACCCTGGAGGCCACATAAGACGTCCTGTGTTCCTTGGAACATACTCTCCCTAGCAATTCGTCACAATCAGCCAGCCAACCCGAACTTTAAAACGTTCGGGACGCGGACATCATCACGGGATCGCTCGCACCCTGGTTAGAAGAAACTCCCTAGTTGTTCGCCCCACACCTCTTGCAATGCAAAACGGAAAATCCGGTCCAATTCTTCAAATTGAATAATCTGCTCATTCTCCATCTGGCCAGCCAGTCGTTCAAAATGCTCGATCTTCTCCGCCAAAAAAGCTTGTATTGCTGGCAACTGCGGCTCCAGATCCAGTTCCTCGCCCGCCTTTTTCCGGCGTAGTAACTCATGAATCTCCGTATATAGCGGTGTAGTCGCAGGTACAAGTTCTTGAACCAGCTTTTCAAATGCCATCGGTGGCATCGCATCATAACGTTCGATCCAGCCACAAGCCAGTAAGGGGCGAAGAACATAGAAATACTTTTTAATCCTCACTCGCTCACCTTGCAAATAGTCGCGGAAGTTCCCCTTTGCCATATTGAGATAATGATACATACAGGACTTGGGCGAGAAGGTCAACGGTGACAGCGCACGGATATGCTGTGCCACGTTATACTGTTCATCATACTGAATGGGGGATTGCAGCCACTCCAAGAGTGGTGGATTTGATTTGCGAAACAGCTTCAACGCTTTACGCAGATCCCAACCATTGATATCGAGCTGGTCACTGATTGGGCGTTCAATAACATCCCTTTTATCCTCAATCGACAAGTACCACTCCAGCGGTCTCACATACAGGAAACGCACATCATAATCACTATCCTGTGAAGGAAATCCCCAGGCTCGACTGCCCGATTCACAGGCATAGATAATCCTTACCTGCTCCTCCTGTTCAATTTGCTTCAGCTGTTGTCTAATCGTATCTCTCATTTCTTCATGAACGTAGCTCATGGTCAGCCGCCTCCAAATCCCCTCAATTAAATCTCTATCCCTCTCACCCGGTTCGCGAGTGTATCATATCCTGCCACAGTCTCGGCAATATACGTCAATACCGTTTCACTCCAACCGTAGATGTAAAAGGTTTTTCCATCCCGTGGCGGTACCATTGCCTGCTGATAAGGTGCTATATCCACAATAAATGCCTTCAGCTCCGGATTCATCATCCGCCGATATCGCTCAAGCTCAGCATATAACGGGCTGCCTTCATTCTGCTGTTCATCGGTGATCATAATGATCTGATCCACTTTTTCTCCGATATCCCGTAGTTCCCGCACTGGTCGACCGGTGTCTGTTCCACCTTGTGCGCGAATACGGTGAGCTTGGGAAAGGATGCTCTCATCCATCTTGGGACGAGCGTCCTCAACCATATGGTCGAATAACCAGAACAGTGCGTTACCTCTTGTTTGCTTATAAAGCGCCAGTGCCAGCACCGAACCAATCCGTAAATAATCCCCTTGCATGGAACCGGAACGATCTAGGAAAATAGCCGTTCTTCCCGGCAGCGTTGGTAGGTTGCCAATGGATATCTCTACCGCTTGTCGCAAAGCATCCCGCAGCTCTTCCCTCGCAATCATTTCATATGCACTGGCGAATCGGAATGGTAAGATGCGCGACTTACGCAGGGCTTCTGCATCCGTTAGACGACCTGTTACGTAATCGATATTTTTCGATTTATCAAAAACACCTGCCCGATCCATTGCATTCAGATGGCGCAGCAACGCAAAAGTCGGCATTTGTGACATTAACGCCTCCCACACTGTACGTGTCGGTTGCATGATCGAGGTGACCACCGAATAAGGGAGTTTACCTTTCTCGATCAGATGCATCCGACTTGCCGGGTTTGGGGTAGCTTTCAGCTTTTCAAGCGCCTGCAACTGCGGAAGTTCCGTAAGATCCACCTCATGCCCGCGCAAATAACGGAATAAGGCTTGTTGCTTCGTATCTATCGGCTTGGGATGTGCTGTAGCGATCATATCGCCCAGACTGTATCCACGCCCACGCCCGTTGTATTTGATGGCCCAATATTCAGTAATGCCGTTCAAAAACCGACTCACCTGACGCTTCACCGCTCGGCCGCCCTGTCCCCGACCAGTTCCTCTGAGAATGGTCAGAAAATCGGCCAAGTCAGCCGGTGTCTGTACCACCTTGGAGAATACCTTCGCAAACTGATCCGGGTCCACTTTGGACAGCAGTGCCAGCCCGTATAGAGGCTGTAACCGCATCAAACCTTCATTACGAGCATAGACCAGCGCCCGCGCCATAAACCCTGCATCGACCTCAGCCATCTCCTGATGACTGACCATCGCATCGTCCATCAGTTGCTGGGTATCTGTATAAAACGTATTGTTCAATGTATTGGTCATCAACATCTGTATATATTGTTCCTCCACCAATCGCTCATAGGCTCCATAACCCCCATGATTACGTGTCGTTGGCTGAGGTTGATTAAATAATTGTTTCGCTCTGCTCATCACTCATGACCTCCCGGTGTGAGTCTATTTGCTGTTCTTTCATAATAAAATGTTCCGAGGAAAAAGGTGGGAAGGTATAATACCCGCTCTACCGCTGAGCTACACCGCCATGAACGGCGGCGATTGGATTCGAACCAACGACCTGGTCGATTAACAGTCGAAGTAACCCTCCCTGGCGCCTCGGAACCTTAATTCACAGCGCTTGTTGCTGTCCCGCTTCACAACCTCATTATGCCTCACACATCTACATGCGAACATGGTAAAAGTATGACGACGACTCAATTTCTGAAATGGAGTGAATTTTCATAAGTTTAAAATGAAACCTGCTACTCATCCTGCTACAATGAAGGGATAACAAGGAGTGAATGTGCATGGCAAGAGAGAGTTTTGACAAAGAAATTCAGTTCTTACGCATGTTATCCCTAACAAGCGGTGCATATAACCGTAAACAGTATGCCGAGCGGCTTGGCATATCCGTACATACCTTTGATAAAACCAATCGCAGATTAAAAGAAATCATGCAGACCGTCGCTGACCAGCGGTCAGGTGCCGAAGCAAGCCGGGAAATGGCAGATCTCGTCCGCTTCCAATACGGGGAGTCGGCAGAGCCAATGCTGCTCTTTCTCTTCCGCGCCAAGTCGATGAAAGAGACTGAAGTTCAGCGTCTTTCTGTTCTTTTGCATACCTTACAACATAAAGCCTTAACCGCAATGGAACTGCTGGACGCCTGCTGTGCTGATCTGCCGGAGGATCTGGCGTTACCTGACGAGAAAACCATTCGCTCCGACCTGAAGTATTTGGAAGAGGTTGGGGTTATTCGAAAAGAGCCCGGTGGCAGACCGTATCGATATGCTTTACAACAGGACGTCCTTACCGAATTAACAGTGGTGGAACAGCTGGAGTTGTATGATTTTGTGGATATGATGGCGAACACCCAAGTTCCTTCCGTACAGGGGTACTTATTGCGGGACAGTTTAAAAAAAGCCATTACGGCAAGTTTCCCGCAAGAAGAAGCTACCGAACCCTATATCTACAAGTATCACTATTATTCTCGTATCCTGGATGAAGCGCATCTCTACACACTGCTTGGTGCGATTCGTCAGCGCAAGCGTGTGCAGTTCATATACTATTCACCGAAAAAACCATCCAGCTACAGTTCACAGAATACGAATCCACGTTTTGAACGGGAAGCAGATGGTCGATCCAACCGGATCGTGCCCCTTGAAGTGATCTATGACCATCAGTATGGTCGTTGGTATGTCATTGGATATCAGGGCCGCCGTGGCTTTGTGAAATTCCGCATGGAAGGTATAACCCAACTGGAGGAAGAGGAGTCAGTCGAAGAGGAATACATGCTCGAGTTGAAGCAGCAGTGGACCGACATTAGTCGCTACAGTTGGCTCGTGGATACGGGGAATACTGTGACGGTTCAAGCACGCTTTTTCCACCCGGAGCGTGGTCAGCGCAACTTCATTCTGGATCGGGTTCGTCTGCAAGGTCAATGGGGCAAAATTATACCCGAAACGGATCATACCTTTCTCTATGAAATTCAGGTCAACGGTACCACCGAGATCAAACCGTGGTTACGGAGTTTTGGCTCCAGCTGTGAAATAATCGCACCTCAGAGACTACGCCAGGAGATGATCAAGGAATGGAAGGAGATTGCGGAATATTATGAACCTGTTCGAGAAGATGTTCAATTACCAGATGATGACACGACTGAATGAAACCGGACTGTTCACCTGGACCTCACAGGAACGGGCCTGGCTTCGCATGATGCTGAATCACCCTGCTGCGAGAGAAGCGCTAAGCGCTGTAACGTTGGATAAAATGTACAACATGCTGAATGGTGAGCAGGACCTGCACCTTCAAGATTACCTGACTGAAAAAGCCAAAAGCGAAGAAAACAGTGTCTCTCACCCACTACTTCGACAGTTACGGCTAATCATTCTGCATCATCAGGGATTTCGAATGACAGGCCGCGTCCGCAATGGACGCACAAGCCAGGATGAATTCGGCTTCCCGTATAAACTGGAGTATTCCATGGTAAAAAAAGAATGGTACGTGCTCTGGTACGCGCCTCGCTTCGACAAACTCATGTCCACCAAACTGCACAGCATCGTTACCGTGGAAGCCCAGCAGGTTGAACCGGATACCGCTTCGAGTTACACTGCTCGAATTGCCGCAATTACGGAGAAGCGCAAAACGACCATCACCATCGAGGTTCTGCCTGAGTTCAATCAGGAGTTATCCCGCATCCTCTATGCCTTCTCCTGCTTCGAGAAACAGGTCGAGTACCTAGAAGCCGAGCAGACGTATCGAATCGAGCTGACCGTTCCGCGGAATGAGATGGATTATGTCTTATCCAAGATGCGTTTTCTAGGCAAACGGGTTCGAATCGCTGACCACACGATGCTGCGGGAGCGGATGTCCGAGACAGCTGCCAAGGCATTGGCCCGTTATGCAGAGACAGATTCTGTTATGCATCCCAAACACTCCAATGAAGTTCAGCACCCCCAACGCGAGGAAGGCTCTCTTGCGAAAGCCGATGGCCAATGATTTTGTAAGAGTGGGTTAACCATAACTATTGCTCAAAAGCCAAATCCATATCCATATCCATATCCATATACGAAAAAAAAGGTCTGGATGATCTCATCCAAACCTTTTTGCTATACATGCGCCTAAACTAGGTTCCACCACTGCTAGCTGCCGAGTTCCTTCTTTTGTTAATCGCGTGCACGCCCATGACCACTGCAATTAATTCATACGTGTCCAGTTGTTCCGACTGGTTATCTAATACAAATGCCCCTGAACTAAACCAGCCGCTGGTGCGACGGAAACTGGCCACGATGCGGCCACCACTGCCACTTATATCATATTCCTGCGAAAATGCTGGGGCAGACACATCATACGTACCGCGTGATCCCGCATCATATTCATACTTTTTGTTAAAGAAACTGAACCTGGCCCGAAGCACACCCAGATGTCTCCCATCTGCTGCAGTGATATCCCAACGATTCGTTAACATGCGAAATTTGCCGCTGCAGACCAATCCCGTGTTATCCGATACATCGAGCGAAGAACCAAAGACACTTTTCAAATCCAGATGCCCGGCCTGTTCCTGATTCGGATTCATAATCTCGGTGTAACCCGCGTTAAAAAAGTTATCCCTGAAGTATAGTTCCATAACGCTTCCTCCTTTCGCTTACATATCCTTTTGTTCTCTTTAAACTAATCTCGCATAAAGCACACAATATATTTATATATACGTATAATTAATGGTAATGGATTCAAAAAGTGGATTACTACTGGATGTAAAAAAACGAGCAACCCTGGTTGCTCGCATCACGTTCAAGTTATCCTGTTATCAGACTTCGACTTTTTTGTTGTTCAGGTAAATGGTAGCCCATACCAAGATGACCGCCACAATGACTTCAAATACAATGCTTCCCCACATGCCGTCCGACCATAATACACCATTGGCTGTGATTGCAATACCTGTACTTTCTTCCGTATACCGGAACATCTCATTTGGACTGAAACGTCCTGTCGTAATGATATTTTCCAACCAGCCAAGCAGATTAACGAGGACAAAGAATGCAACGATTCCAATCCATGGCCCCGTTCTCCAACGGAAGCTGCCTGCAATCGAGATCGAAAGGAAGATAATGACGGTCATGAATACCATAACCCATGCGCTAAACAGCAACAAACTAATATAATCCGAAACATGCAGACCCGAAAGATCAATATTGGTAGCCATGTTCATTCGTAGCTTCATTGAGATATAGATGTAGGCATGAGTCGCGAATATAATGACTAACCCCAACCCGCAAAGTAGTCCAAAGATCAAAGGAGACAACACATGTGATAGGCCCGTTACGGGTAACAGACGGCGATTATAAGAGCGGATATTGGACGTGTATGTTTTGATCATTTTCACATAAATAGCCACACCTACTCCAACATAACCCATAATGCCAAGCACAATCCCTGTGACCTCAGACACGAAAAGGGAAAGCCCCACTTGAGCGATAATCAAAATAACTAGCCCAGCCAGCAGTGTATTCCAGTTCCTTCTAAAGTCATACTTCAATAATGTCATCATTCCGCATAGACCTCCTTGAACATCTCATCCACACTTTTCCCATATTTCAGACGGAGCGTTTCCACTTCTTCCCGCATCACCAACTCACCCTCGCGAATAAAGACAACTTCATCAAAAATCCGTTCGATATCATTCACAAGATGCGTGGAGATGATCAGACTGCTGTCTTCATCATAGAATTTGACGATCGCATCCAGAATCTTGCCACGCGCAACCGGATCTACTCCGCCAATCGGTTCATCCAGCAAATACAGACGAGCCTTACGAGAAAGTGCCAGTGTTAGTTGTAGTCGTTCATTCATACCTTTTGACAGATGCCGTACCCGGTCACTCTCGACAAGATTCATGAAGTCCAGCATCTCCCGCGCCTTCTCTTCATCAAAATCAGCATAGAAATCGCGATAGTACGCAATCGCATCCCGCACTCTCATCCACTTCTCGGTTAATGGGCGATCCGGCATAAATGAAACCAGCGCCTTCGTCTCCAGCCCAACAGGCTTACCTGTAACTTGAATCGTTCCGCTGCTCGGATGCAACAAACCTGCAACCAGCTTCATGAGCGTACTTTTTCCACTACCATTGCTACCCAGCAGACCTACGATTCGTCCTGGAGCAATATCCAATGTAATATTACTGAGCGCTTTCTTATTGCCATATGTCTTATTGATCTGGTTCAGTTCAAGGATGTTACTCATGCGTTGTTCCTCCCTTTCCTTCCGCAACGGCATCGGCTACGATGGATAAGATATCCTGCTCTTCGATCCCCAGTTCCTGCATTCCGGTCAGAAAGCGTTCCAGCAATTCACCAGCCATCTCTTTTTTGATCGTCATAATCTTCCGCTCCTCACTGGTCACATATCTGCCCAAGCCCCGTTTGGTTTCGACCACTTCTTCCCGCTCAAGCTCCTGAAATGTCCGTTGTACTGTATTTGGATTGATCTGTAGTTCGGCCGCCAGTTCACGAACCGAAGGAATTTTGTCACCTGCCTGAAGTGTACCGGTTACAATCTGTCTCTTGATGTACTGCATGATCTGCAGATAGATTGGTAAATTGTTATCAAATTCTATAGTCACAAAGCTCTCGCCCCTCTCTGTACTGGTGTGTTAGTTACATAGTACACTAGTGAAATAGTGTTGTAAAGCCCATTTGTTAAAATATATATTCGCTCAATTGATGGGCAAGCTTCTGCTATCGATATCCATACAAAAAAAGAGCAGATCGTGAAGATCTGCTCTGCATAACTTTATTAATCGTATTGTTATCTATTTTACACGATATCTAGAGGTACACTGCCTTTAGGTGCAGGGAATGCCCCATCCAAACGGGCGAGTTCCTCTTGTGTCAAAACGATTTTCACTGCTGTTGCATTGTCTGCCACATGATTCAGCTGTACCGCCTTCGGAATCGCCAGTACATCTCCATCCCTGATCACCCAGGCTAATGCGATCTGCGAAGTCGTAACTCCTCGATCCTGCGCAATCTTCTGAATGACTGGATGCTCCAACAATTCACTTCGAAGTCTGCCACCCTGTGCCAGTGGACAATACGCCATTACAGGAACGCTCCGTTCCCGCATCCAGGGAAGCAGATCATGTTCAATACCACGCGAAGCTGCATGGTAGAGCACCTGATTCACCATGCACTGAGACCCCTCCGGCAGACTCCATAACTCCTGCATATCCCTTGTATCCAGGTTTGATACACCCCAGCGAATGATTTTACCGGATTGCTTCAATTGTTCCAAAGCCTCAACCGTCTCTTCGAGCGGTACTCCTCCACGCCAGTGAAGCAAATACAGATCCAGACGATCTGTACCAAGACGCGTGAGACTACGCTCACAAGCGGCAATCATCTGCTTGTGATCCGCATGATGGGGATACACTTTGGATACGAGAAAAACTTCATCACGATAGCCCGCGATGGCCTTTCCCGTAACAACTTCTGCCCCGCCTTCTGCATACATCTCCGCCGTATCAATCACGGTCATTCCCAGTTCAATACCGGAACGCAGTGCGCGTACTTCTTCTTGCTGGCTGGATTGTTTCTCTCCCATGTTCCATGTGCCTTGTCCTATCGCAGGCAGTGCAGTTCCATCCGGAAGTAGAATCGTGCGTGTTTGATTACCATGCATCATCTATATTCCTCCATTCTGAAGACTTATGGACATTCTGACCTCTCTAACGACGATGATATGAATCATAAATCATGTTATCACTCACATGTCTCCAGTGGCTCATCATCATGATATACAATTGATCCAGCGAAACTGTGAGGCTACTCTGGGCAACGCTGATGGTTGCATCGACCATATTACTGTTGACCGTCATCAATTTGCGTTTCATCCCGTTCTGGCGATCCAGAAAGGCTTTCTCGTCCCGCAACTTGACCCCGATCATTTTCTGTCCCATCAATTCATACATAAAAATATTCTCAACGTCTCTCCAGGCCACTGCTCCTCCTGCGGTATAAGAAGATGCATCCACAAACCCATCCTCATCGATTACAAAAGAAGGTTCCTTCTTAATCATCTTTAACAGACTGTAACAGAAACATAGCCCGAAAAACAAAATGGATAGAAGTCCAATCACATCCGAAAGGATGGAATCATTCGTAACTGAAGAACGATCAAAAATTAAAAAAAATCCGGCTGCCACAAAAAGTGCTGCCCCTGCCGTGAGCCACGCCATTCGTTTCCGGTTTGGATATTCCACATGCTGCTCATAGGATGTGCTCAACGTGACGTTCCTCCTCCATTGCGACTGAATCATACAAGTTCTATATAAACGAATGGTTATGAACCAAATACCTGAATGTAGAACAGGAATTGCATTGTACATTAAACCAAATTAACCAGTGTTAAACATTGAATTAAGACCATTTTTCGTCATTTCTGCGCTTATTCAACATTAGGATTCGTCATCCTTCGAGCAAATCCTTTAACACACCTATATGAATTGAACTAAAGAATGTTTGCATGGGTCACTCCGATGACAGAACAACCTTCCGATCGCTGTTATAAAAGTCTCCCCTCCCATCCTTAGTCATATTGTCCTGTCCCTAGCTTTCCGTTAATATAAATGGAAAGGTTAGGAAATTAACCGATTCTAATTCATGGTGGGAGGACAAACAATGATGAGTCAGCGCGGCATAACATCGGAAGATCTTTATCAGATTACATGGGTTAATGATCCAACTCCGTCCCCTCAAGGCGGACAACTGGTATATGTAAGCCGGAAAACGAATGAAGCACGTGACGGTTATTGTTCTCACCTGAGACTGCTGCATCTGGGGAGTCAGAAGGACAGGCCCTTTACTTCTGGTGAGAAGGATCATTCCCCTGCCTGGTCGCCCGATGGGTCTCAGCTTGCCTTTCTAAGAGAGGTTGATGGGAAATCCCAAGTGTGGATTATCGCATCAGATGGCGGAGAAGCACAGCAAATCAGTCACCTGAAACATGGCGTCAGTTCTCTGCTCTGGTCACCGGATGGCCATACCATACTTGCGAAATCATCCGTGGATATGAGCGGAAATGAAGAATCAGAACATACAGATCCTATAGACGATAAACCCAAACTGCT
This sequence comes from Paenibacillus sp. FSL H8-0283, assembly GCF_045040675.1. NCBI lineage: Bacteria > Bacillati > Bacillota > Bacilli > Caryophanales > Paenibacillaceae > Paenibacillus > Paenibacillus sp. FSL H8-0283. Next base: position 1,345,473 of record NZ_CP150295.1, on the reverse strand, counting down.
GCAAGAACATGTCGTAGACCGGATTCGCATGAAATCAGATGCCAGCGGATTATGGAACGGTAGACGTTCCCACCTCTTCGCTCTCGCACCGATCGATGCGGAAGCAATTCCTGTAACTACAGGTCATTATGACGTCGGAGACTACGCCTGGTCCCCGGACGGAACATCCATCGCTTGGATTGCGCAGATGCCTGAAGAAGGCGAGGACCATAATGATTACACCCTGACTAATCATGTGTACCTTGCCAAAGCAGACGGATCGGATGTGCAACAGTTGACCCCGGAAGGGTATACGTTCAGCCGACTGGTCTTTGCACCGGATGGACAATCTCTTGCACTGCTCGCCAGTGACCGTTCCTATGGAAATGCCACGCTTGTGAAGTTGTACACCCTTCCAATATCAGGTGGTGAACTCGTATGTCTGAGCACAGATTGGGACGTACAGTTGAATCACAGCATTGTTGGCGACATGCGATCACATCTGACAACCACGGGGCCTGTATTCAGCAGGGATGGTTCTTCAATCTTCTGTCTGGCGACCATCCATGGCAGTGTACGCATCGCCAAATTCGCTCGAGACGGCAGCAGTGCTGACTATATATGGCCTGACGAACGGGAGATTTATCAATTTGCCGAGTTGGAAAACGGGCAGATCGTTGCCGCTGTAGCCGATACACTAAATCCTGGTGATCTCTATATATATGAACAACCGGAAAATCCCGGGGTAGAACCGATTCAGCTCACCCGCAGCAATCCACAGCTTGAGGATGAGATCCATCTAAGTACACCTGAGACCTTCTGGTTCAATTCCTCAGATGGCCTACGGCTGCAAGGATGGATCATGAAACCTCATGGCATGGTCGACGGGGTCAAAATTCCGACCATTCTGGAGATTCATGGCGGCCCACACATGATGTATGGTTTTACATTTATGCACGAGTTCCAGATTCTCGCCGCACAAGGCTACGCTGTTGTGTATATCAATCCACGCGGTGGCCTCGGATACGGGCAGCAGTTTGTAGACGCATGTCGCGGAGATTACGGCGGTGGAGATTATCGCGATCTCATGGAGAGCGTGGACTATGCCCTGTCTCAATATGAGTTTATCGATGAATCCAGACTGGGCGTAACCGGAGGTAGTTATGGTGGCTTCATGACCAATTGGATTGTTGGACACACGGATCGCTTCAAGGCCGCTGTTACCCAACGTTCCATCTCCAACTGGCTATCCTTCTATGGCGTAAGTGACATTGGATATTTTTTCACGGAAGACCAGATTGGCGGTAACGCGTGGGATGACACGGAAAAACTGTGGAAACATTCTCCGCTCGCTTATGTCGGCAACGTGAGTACTCCGCTGCTCATTTTACATGGCGAACAGGATCTGCGGTGTCCAATTGAACAGGCCGAGCAATTGTTCATTGCGCTGAAAAGACGCAAGCAGACCACAAGGCTCGTTCGTTTCCCAGGGGCAAACCACGAGTTGTCCCGTGGAGGTCACCCTCACTTGAGGGTACGCCGTTTGGAGCATATTGCCGGATGGTTTAACGAGTACCTGTAGCGGACTAATATCTAGACTATTAATTCAGAGTATAGAACCAGATATGGATTCAACCCTAAAAGCCGTCCAATGAAATCTGTTATGATTTCAACGGGCGGCTTTTGCTGTTCACCTCTTATAGAAGGAAAGATTACTCTTCGCCCCACACTACGGTGATTTCATTCAGATCCTTATTGGTTGCAGACACCGAACCTGTGATGGTTACGGCATATTTGCCATCTTCACGACCCACAATGCTGAAGCCATCTGCCTGGATATCCTGAGTGTTCTGGCTCAAGTTTTTGGTCTGGTAGTAGTCTTTGTAGGATGTTCCAACGGTTAGCAACGTTTCTTTGGTTGTGTACGTGAGCACTACTTTTTTGTCACCATCCATTATGTTCTCAATGAGACTTGTTGCCTTCGCATCCTTCGGTAATGGGAAATCAGCCGGAAGATACTTGGACTTTACTCCTGCCGCCTGTGTGTTTGTACCTGTTGAGGGCGATGTCGATCCGCTGTTGCCTGTGGATGTTGACCCACCAGAAGAGCTTGAAGAACCGATGCTTACTTTATTGTTTTGGGAATCATACTTCACTTCGGTCTTTAACGCATCGGCAATCGAACGAACGGGGAGATATGTACTGCCTTGATATGTAATTGGCGCAAGCTTTTTGCCCTGGTCACCTGTCGGTGTAAATTTCTGTCCGTTCACTTCGATGGCGAGCCCATGGTTCAGATAAGCTTTGATTGTCTCCAGTTGTGTACCTGCATATACACCTGCCGATCCGGTTAACACCATGCCAAACACACCCGCAGCAATCAACCACTTTTTGCTTTTCATCCCTAAACGCCTCCTGAGTTCAAATGTCAGCCTTATGCATAATACGATTCAAGCGATCGCTCGATGTACGCGAAAGACTCATGTAGTTATGCTCATCATGTATGGGTACGAGCTTATTCGGATAACAGCCCGTTGTTCCACCAAATGTTAGCAATATAATAGCATCTGACAAGAGGTTGTAAATAATATATGAACAAAACAGGACCAAGGGCGTACAAAAATAGTCTTTGTCGTATTCCCGCTGTACTCTCGCTCGTTAAGTTGTTCTTATATGAATAAAGTCCTGAATTCCGGACCATACATATGAAGCTAATCATACACGCACAATAGTTGCGAAATTAACCAATGTATTAGATAATTATTTGTCGATTTGTGGTCGAAGGAACGGAACTCAAGGGGGATTAAATACGATGAACAACAATAACAGCACATTTGACCAGTCTATTAACCGGATCTCTACCGGATCAGAAAAATGGGATGCGCTTGAGGATATCTTCGGAGCCGCTGATGCGCTTCCGATGTGGGTGGCCGATATGGATTTTGCTGCTCCACCATCCGTCATTCAGGCCCTGAAAACACGGATGGAGCACGGGATTTTTGGTTATACAGTACGGACTGAGGCGTATCATGCAGCTGTTGCAGGCTGGATGGAACGGCGTCACAACTGGAAAATTAACGATGACTGGATCGTATTCACTCCAGGTATTGTGCCCGCACTCAGCATTGCTGTACAACGATTCACCGATCCTGGAGATGCTGTAGTCATCCAAACCCCGGTGTATGCTCCCTTCTATGAAGTAGTACGTGGTCAGGGCCGTGAACTGATCACCAATCCTTTGGTAGAGAATAACGGTCATTACACGCTGGATCTGGAACAACTGGAATCCAGCTTACAGACCGGTCGGGTCAAAATGCTGATTCTGTGCAGTCCTCATAACCCGGTTGGACGGGTATGGACTCGTGAAGAGCTTGAAGGGCTTACGTCATTGTGTCTGCAATACAACGTACTGATGGTTTCAGATGAAATCCATGCCGATCTTGTTCATCAGCGCGGAACTCATACACCACTGACCCTGATCTCGGACGCCGTCTCTGATCTAAGCATCATCTGTACGGCTCCAAGCAAAACGTTCAACATTCCTGGCCTCTGCACATCCAATATCATCATCCCCAATGCCAAGTTGCGGGAATCGTTCGCGCAGGGTGTAAAAACGATGGGACTTGCCAATATCAGCACATTGGGGGCTGTTGCAACCGAAGCTGCTTACAATGATGCCGAGGAATGGCTGGATGAGTGTCTTGCCTATATCCGTGGAAATATGGAGTATGTACAGCAATATGTTGCGGAACACATGCCTCAGATTAAGATGCATCTGCCCGAAGCGACCTATCTGTTATGGATGGATTTCCGGGAGCTGAATATCCCACATGCACAACTATGCAATATGCTTCTTCATGAAGCAGGGCTTGCTTTCAATGACGGGAGCTTCTTTGGAACAGAGGGCTCAGGGTTCATGCGCATTAATGTAGCCTGTCCACGTTCCACGGTTGAAGAGGCGATGCGCAGGTTATCTGTGTTGTTAAGCAATGTGTCGGGCAAATAAGCTGTCAGTTACATCTATGTACGTTGCGAACAAAACGTGTACTGTTTGTTAAATGGTGAATATTTGTCAAAATAGAAAAAGGGGTGCCCCGTAGTCAAGTCCATGACTCATATTCATGGTCAATGACTTCACAAGGGGCACCCCTTTTGTATTCGATCATTTTATTTATTCAAAACATAATTAAAATTACAGTCACATCGATATCGGCATCGGTGTAATTCTGTCGCACAACCTGTTCAACAAATCCCGATCATGGCTTATGATCAATAGCCCCAGATCACGCTGGCGAGCCACTTCCATCACGGTATGCCATATCTGTGCCTGAGTGATTGCATCCAGCATCGTTGTCATCTCATCTGCGATCACATAACGTGTCGCTGTGCCAAGCGCCCGCGCCACACAGAAACGTTGCAGTTCTCCACCTGATAATTCAGTCGGCCTACGGTCCAACCAGGTCTGCTGAATACCCAAAGCTTCGAGCAACTGTTCATCCTGCACAGACGCCTCCTGAAGTACACGACGCATCCGCCAGCGTGGATTCACAGCCTTCTCCGGGTGCTGGAATACCAGCTGAACCGGACATACTCCTGTACGTGGGAGTGGGTTCCCATCCAGAAGCACTTGTCCTGCCACAGGTTCGGCATATCCTGCAAGGATGCGTCCAAGGCTTGTTTTTCCACAGCCACTTGGTCCCCACAAGCCAACGACTTCGCCTTGTTTCACCTGCATATTCATCTGCTGGAACACCCACGATTTCGGATCATAACGGTAACTCACGTCCCGTGCTTCAAGTGACATGGAAACACCTCACTTCTCCGCCCCGTACCTTACGAAGTTCTGGACGTTCGCGGGTACATGCAACGGTTGCTACGCTACATCGGGGAGCAAATGAACATCCTGTCGTGATCTCTTGACCTGCCAACGGCTGGGAGCCTGGGAGTGGCTGAAATCCGTTCTGCGGCAACGCATTCCAGAGCGCTTTTGTATATGGATGACGCAGACGTTCTCCATTCCCTTTAAAATCATCCACCTGCGCCGCCTCTACATTGGTCCCCGCATAAAATACAGCGATACGATCGGCTGCCATCAGGGCTGTCGTGACATCATGGGTGATCCACAGGATACCTACGCCTTGATTTGCAAGCTCGCGAAATTGCTTCATCGTCTCGGCCAGCACTTCGGGATGAATGCCTGGTGTCGGCTCATCTGCAATGATCAGCTTGGGCTGACCTGAGGTCGCTGTCGCCATCAACACCCGCCTTGCCATACCTCCAGACAACTCAAACGGGTATTTCCCGGCTGTTCCTTGAGGAAGATGATAACGATCCGTCAGCTCCTGCTCCGTCTTTTTCATATGGGATCGAGCTATGAAGCGGCTCTTCCGTCCCAAATCCAGGGTTACCGGCTGAACTTGTCTTCCCACCTTCATCAGCGGGTCCAAATAACTGACGGATTGTGGAATCAACACCAGTTCGTCTCCACGCAGATGAAGCTGCCGCTCTGGGGTTAAAGGCTCGCTATTATAGCTAATACGTCCCTCTAACCTGGCATTGGCAGGCAGAATGCCCATGATGGCCTGCGCCAGCACACTTTTACCCGATCCACTTGCGCCTACAACAGCCACGATCTCGCCCTCGTTTATGGAAAGATTCAGATTCTGAATGACATAAGTCTGTTCGCGTCCAAACCAACCACGAGCGCGCCGAAATGACACCGACACTCCCTCAATATCAAGCAGAGCCATATTTACCTCACCTCCCTTGAACTACCTGTACCCGTCAATGTCTTCAGACTGTTGCCCAATACATCAAAAGCACGAACAACCAGCAACAATGCCAGTCCCGGGAAAAAGGCGAGCCACCACATGCCAGCAGATAAATATCTCATCGACTCTGACAAAATAATTCCGATTGCCGGTTGTTGTGGGGACAACCCCAGCCCCAGAAACGTAATGGCTGCCTCATGCAGAATCGCATGGGGAAAGATTAGCAATATGCCCACGAACAGCTGCGGGACCAGATGTGGCAGCATATGTTGCATCGCAATCTGTAACCTCGATTGGCCCAACTTGTGTGAAACCTGAATGTATTCTGCGGATTTCAGTTGAATCATCTCCGCTCTTACAATCCGGGCCAGATTCGGCCAATGCGTCAGCGCAATCGCTGCCGCCACTCCTGCCAAACCTCCACCGAATACAAAGGCCAGCATAACTAGCGATACCAGATGAGGTACACTCAGGAACAGGTCGATAATCCATGAGATTACCCGGTCAGCAGCCTTGCTTGAAGCGGCAGCCAAACCCAATAGCAGTGCGATCAATCCGCCACCACATGCAGCGAGCAATCCCACTTGAATGCTGGTTGCCAATCCTTTTAACGTACGCATGAACATATCTCTTCCGAGCCAATCTGTGCCAAATGGATGTGCCCAGGTTGGAGCCAAATTCCGATCCATTAGTGAAGTCAGCGTAGAACCAGCCGGAAGCAGTCTGCCCGTCAACCATACAACGGCAATCCAGATCACCGCGAGGCTTCCCCAGATCACCGCTCTTTGGCGAGGGTTGCGGAAATTTTGGTCTCTGGCAGCCGTATGATCTTTTCTCGATGGGCGTGAGGTTCCTGTTCCATTCCCAGCTTGTAGAGACCCGGTATTAATGTTGTACCGTACCTCTTGATTCGCAGTTTTCACTTTCTGTATTTTGGCTGTTTCTGTCGTCTGCTCGGAGGAGCGTTCTACCGTCTGCTTCATGACATCAGCTCCTCCTTCATCCGTGGATCAATCAAGCGATACAGAATGTCGGCAACCATATTACCTGTGAAAACAAAAATCGCACTGCACATCACAAGTCCAAGCAGCAGTGGAACATCTCCACGCAACCCCGCCTGAACCGTCGCCTGACCAAGGCCGGGGTATGAAAAAACCTGTTCTGCAAGCACAGCCCCACCAAACAGTTCACTGAACGAAGCAAACTGCAGCGTGATGGCTGGCAAAACAACATGTCTGAACCCATGTCGACGGAACAGCTGAAATCCACGCTCACCTCGCGCTCTCGCAAACAGAATATAATCTGACTCGAGCACATCTGTGAGCTTCTGCCGGGTATGCAAAGCAATAGAGGCTACCCCGGTCAGGCTGAGAGTCAACGCTGGCAGAATCATATGAATAGCCCGATCTCCCCATGTGACCTGATCAGCCGACAGCCCTGCGGGTACCCCAAGACCAACTGGAAGCCATCCGAGCCACACCCCAAATACCATCAGCAGCAACAGCGCAATCCAGAATACCGGCGTGGAGGCCAGCGTATAACAATACCAACAGATCAGGCGATCCAGCTTCGAATCCCGTCTCATGGCGGCAACTACACCAAGAGTGAAACCAATGATGCCGGATAATATCCAAGCCACAGCCATAAGCGCAACAGAATTCATGAACCGTTCCTGGATAATATCCGCTACAGGCTGTCTGTAGATCATTGATGTCCCCAGATCTCCCTGAATCAGCGCTTGTCCCCAGGTTAGTAATCGTTCCACGGGAGATTCATTCAATCCCCAACGTTCTTCGATTAAACTGCGCTGTTCGGCGCTTACTCTAATCATGTCTCCACCAATGTAGGCTTCGATCGGGTCCACAGGAGAGAATTGCATTAATATAAAAGACAACACACTGACTCCAACCAATAAAGATACAAGTCGCAACACTTTAAAACCAACAAATCTGGCCCATCCATTCCTGCCCGTCATCCAATCTCTCCCCAATTCAGGCTAAAGCTACCGGTACGTTTCCTACTTTGTACTGTTATCCCAGGACCATTCCTCCAGATTGGTTGTCACCGGCCAGCCGTGACCATGAGGATGGATCTGCTGCTCACCAATGTTCAGTCCATTCGTAACCAGATACAGATGATCTATATTTACGAGCCATGCCCATGGCGCATCACCCTGATAACTGAAACCTGTTGTTCCATCCCATTCCGCTTTCTGCCAGAATGGCAATGCCTCTTCTTCACTGGTGGCCTGAAGGGCTTTGTCCATCCAAGAATCCACGACAGGATTACTGTACAGCCCCACATTGTAATACCCTTCTCCCTTATGAGTACTGCTATAGAGGTTATAGGTTTCCAAAGGATCATGACTGCCCCACCCAAACAATACAGCGTTGGAGTAAGCCATCTTTTTTGTCTCTTCACGGCTTTTGCCTTCAACATTGATTTTGATTCCCGCCTGAGCTACCATATCCGCAGCAGCCAGTGCCAGAGATTGTCTTGTTAAATCACCTGCAAAATAAAGCAGATTGAATTCGGCCTTAACGCCGTTTTTCTCGACGATACCATCACCATCCGCATCCACCCAGCCACCAGACGCCAGAATGCGCTTCGCTTCTTCGAGACTGGCATCTGTAAATACAGCTTCTGCATTGCTCCAAGGCAGATCATCACTGACGGAATACGCTGGACGACCGTACCCTTCCAGTACACCCTCAACCAAAGCCTCACGATCAATCACGACATTCACCGCTTGGCGAATGGCCAGATCGGATGTCACATCATTCCCTGCGGGAAGACCATCGCCCGACTTGGCACCAGCAGGTTGCATGGGGAACATGATGCCCCGGTTATCTACGGTTTTCACGGCCTCCAATGTCATGCCATTCACCTGTTGCTTGCTAAACGCTGCCGGGATAGCAGCGATATCCACCGTACCTGCCTGTGCAGCGGCATAGGCCGCATCTTCATCCAGATAGAGGAAGGTGAGTTTGTGGAATGCAGACTTGTTACCGTAATATTCTTCATTGGCCTCAACGATAGCCTGTTGTCCTTTGTCCCACTGAACCAGCTTGTACGGTCCTGATCCGACCGGATGTTCTGCATAATCGGCACCATAGGCGTGTTCAGGCACAATGCCAAGTGTCGTCAGCAGACTGATGAATGTAGACTGCGGCGACTTCAGTGTAAATACAACCGTGCTATTATCAGGTGCCTGCACATCAGCCATATTCGTCAAATCAATCACAGACCCACTCTTGGCAGCTGTTTCAAACGTAAATTTTACATCCTCAGCCGTCAGGGGTTCCCCATCAGAGAATTTCACATCGTTCCGGAGTGTAACCGTCCAGGTCAGCCCATCTTCACTAACTGAGTATGCCGTAGCCAGATCGTTAACCAGTTGTAACTTGGCATCCCGCTTCAGCAAGGTACTCTGGAAAAGTGGTGACCCATATTGCCCCCATCCGGTTGTTGGATCAAACCCACCTTCCGGCTCGGTGCCAACGGCCAGCACCAATTCGTCTTTGGTTAAGGCTGTACCTGACTGTCCATTCTCTGCTGACGAAGCTGTTGGCGCTGTGCCCTGTGCACAACCAGATAAACCAATGGAACATACAAGTAAAATGCCTAATCCTGTTCTACCTTTTCGTTTTCCCCATCTCCATAAAAATCTGCCCATTCTGGTCGTTCCCCCTCTAAATATGTGCTTCACTCCCTTTTTTCGTGTTACTTTTTAGAGAAATTGTAGCACAAAATATAAATCATATGTCAATAAAGTTAACTTCAAAATCCATATTTTTTCATATTTCAGATAAAAATCCGGATAAACTCTATAATCGAGCATCTGTATTGCTTATATAGAGTTAGGTATTATAACAAATAACAAAAAACAGACCGTTGGCATCTTGAATTGAGATGTCATAGCTCGGATGACGCACAAAAGTTTCGGAACCAAAGAAGAACTAAATAACATAAAAATTAAATTATTATAAAACTTTCTTCATTTTTTGTTGTTATATATTATAAGAGTTGGAAAAGGATGTAGTATGTAATGTATTACATACTACATCCTTTTCCTGCTCATAAAAAACCATGGTGAAAAAATGTCTAAGAGTAAGGTGAAATTATTTGGATTAAGATTGGCTGCATCTCTTATGTTTTCTAAGTGACTAGCTCATCTTTATATGAGCTCCTGTTTCTGTTGAACCAAAAGAAGGATTGTTTTTTGCTACCACTGAAGAAATTAGCAAAAACGTGGCACAGTCAAACATTGTACTAGAGAAACCTAGTTCTGATTTACATGCCCTTAATGATTACAGCTCTTTCCCATATGATGTAAAGGAATTTGCAATCAACCCTGAAATGAGATCATTCTTACAAAAAGCACTTCAAGGCGGGAAAAAGGTTTACTTATATGGTGGGCTGACTTCGGGGAAATATGAGGAGCTTTTAAACCAACCGTTAGAGTTTAAAGTAAGTAATGAAGCTGAGGGGGGAAGTAAGATCGCTCGTCATTAAATGATGTTCAACAAAACGAAGGTGAACTAAAAAGCGGCCTAAGAGAAACAACCGAACAAGAGATTGTGGGTTATACACTCGAGGATAAAACTATAAATTGTTGTTGCTTAACTATCAAAACATGAATGAAAACGGAAACGAAATACCTACGGATGCATCAATTATTTTAAATCAAATCGTCAATCACGAAGAAAGAGCGAATCAAATTACTCCTTCTGCTACTATTATAAAAAGTAATACAACTGATATTAGGACTGTTGTCGGCCTTTATGGACAATATAGTGGTGAAATGGTTACTCAATGGTTTCTGTACAAAGAGAATAATGAGTCAGATCCAAAATTTGATTATTTCGCAATCAAAGATATTATTCGAATAAACAAACTTGGGCTCTACCAATTCCAAGAAGTTAACAGTTACTCATGATGTCATTTACGCAAAAGATGATTTATATAGTGCTTCTCCTAAAACCTCAAGTAGTGGACCTTACACAGTTTCATTTGCGTATCCGTGGGGTTTAGAGTGGAGTTTTACTTACGATGGTAATCCCAACATTTCTGTCACAGAGAACACAAGTGCAGATACAGCAAAGTGGATAATCACACCTGGTTTCTTAAAGAATCTCCAAGGATCAGATAGACTTGAATTAGGTAGCAGCTGGAAAGCAAATCCTGCATCTACTTACACCGGAGTACAGGTCAGTCATGTTTCGGAATGGCACAGTGCCATTGATCGATTTAAGTAACACATTCAATGTGGGGGTATAATTGGTAATGAGTAAATTCCAAAAAATTGTGTCTGTTCTGCTGGTTCTGATAATTGTCTTACTGTGTCTTAACTATTTTGAGATACGGTACAGCAATAAATTACAAAATATTATCATTGAGCATTTGTACAATCATAAATCCTAAAACAAATTTAATTACAAAAGGCCACCTACATCTTAAATTGTTCCCTGTAAAGTAAACAGTAAAAAAACAAAAAATGAGTTCATTTAGATGCCTTAGTTCGGATGACGTGCTAAGGCATCTTGTTTATGCAGCTCGTCCGTATTCGTTCGGAGATACACAGCTCAAATGCTCTGTGTAACGGTAGTTTCTTAGTAGCACAATATACCTGTGAATCACGCTGTGAAGATCTTAGTAGTGCCCTAGATATAATAATTTTTAACTTATACGTTCCCCAAAATCGTTCAATCGGTTGGTTATCCAGACAGCGACTTACACGAAACTTCCTCTTCGTTTATCCGTACTTCAACTGAAGATGGTTCTACTCACGAGACATGTGCTGAAAGCCTCTGTCACTCTGGATCATAGGCAGCACACCTGAATGTTTGACATACGCCTTTTTCAAGGTATCCATCACGAGTTTATTATCTGCGTGGGATGAGTACCTATGAAACAAGACGCTTCACTTTCTAGCATGCACACTTTACATTTTTTTGGAAGAAGTTAAATTGTGCACTCCCTATTCGTTCTTGAGCTTTTTTTTTACGTCCCTTAATCACAGGAGACCGTTTTTTTCCCTTTATGAGCAGGTTTACATTCGATCCCCTGAGTATCGGTTTTCGGTACCTTTAACCCGTCCAATCCATGTACTCTGTATCCTGGACTGAATTCTTGCTTACCCCAAAGTGTTTAGCTTCTACATTCGGATTGAATTGGAGCTCAAGACAGCTTTGTACGATGTGTAATTTAATTTCTAAAGAAACCGGACTTAGTTAAGACATAAGAAAACTCCCCTCATCGTAGACGTAGAAGTTTGTTTTCTCTGCTGTCTACGATGAAGGGAGCATATCACATCTAACCAATGGTCTGTTTTAATTACATTCGCTATTTTTTAAAAACTTCACTCGTATTTGTCTTACTCCGTAGAGCGATGATGATGATGGCTGTGACCATGCTGACCCGCACTTTGATTGTGGTCCAGACTTTGATTCAGATTGCCATCCTGACCGCTACTCTGAGCATGAGCCAGTTTATTAAGTTCATCCACATAAGTCACAGACAGCTCCGCATACAATACCCCTTTTTGTACCTGGATCTGTTGATGCAAATGACGCAATCGTCCCAGGTTACCCCGTACGGCAATTACCTCCAGGCATTGGTCATGGTTCAGGTGCACGTGCATATTGGAAATGATGTCATGATGCGCCTCATGCTGGAGCTCCATCAAACGAATGGGAAGATCACTGATATGGTGATCGTAGACCATAACAATGGTGCCGGCCACATCCTGATCGGATTGTAATGCAGAAGGTTGCAGTAATGTTTTGCGAACAAGATCACGGAAAGCCTCAGATCGGTTTTTGTATCCCTGTTCCTCAATATACTGGTCAAACTGCTCAATTAGAGGTGTAGGAAACGCCACCCCGAACCGGGTCAAATCTTCTTTATCTGCCATACTTCTCCTCCTGCGCCCTCATTTGCTTCGAGTGTACCACAGACTTGTCTGCTCATCGACTATACTGTTGCATGAATCGTACTGCCGAATGTATCGCCTGTTGTCCAGCGTCACTCTCCAGATCAAATTGATAATCATGTCCCAGCTTCTCTGATGAGTTTGAGAAAAACAAGGTTTCCACCTCAACATCAAGGCGCTTCAATACTTGTGCCAGCTCAATCGATTGACTGGTCAACGGGTCATCATTGCCTGAGGTAATAAATGCAGGCGGGTACGCTGCTGTGGCCTGAAGCACGGTCGACATTTCATGCAGTCGTGGATAGTCTTCGAATGTTTTGACTCCCGTATATGACCAGAGAAATGTCCGTATGAGTGGAAAGCCTGTATTGGCTACCGTGCTTAGATTGTATGGACCACAGAATAGCAGAACCCCACGCAACTCTTCCGGCTGGGCGGCTGGTGTTATGTTCATCAGCTTGGCGAGAGATGGATTGGTCACCACTGCCGCAGTCTGACTTGCAATCTGGGCACCTGCCGAATTGCCTGCGAGAAATATGTTTTCCGGGTCACCGTGATACTCACTGACATGGTTCTTCACGTAAGTCAAAGCCTGATTCGTCTGGATCACGGGAATGGGATATTTCGTATCCGGTGCGAGCGCATAATTCATACTGACCACAACGTAACCCTGTTTGGCTAATTGTACGGCATAATCTGCGATATCCTTTTTGTCACCCAAGACCCATCCACCACCATGAACCCACAACACAACAGGCAAAGGTTCCGATGTTACGGAAGGATAATAGATATCCAGTGTACTGTCATTACGCCCTTCGTCTGCATAGGGTACATCCACAACACGAGTTATCCCACCCGAGAGCATAGTGTCCTTGCTATTTGTGTCTGTATTAGCAGTTTCAATTAATGATTTTAATAAAAATACCGTTATTTTGGGTGTCCATTGTGTACCAATCCCAATAAAACCTATGATCAAAATTAGTACAACGCTGGGAATCCAGTAACGTTTACGTTTAAAACCTTTTGCCCCCGTACGTTTCGTTTCCAACTTGGACTGCAATAGCTCCACCTCGTTCCATCATCATCGAAGCGTCTTTACATCTAAAGTTGTGTACGTTGCAGAGAGGACCGGGTTTCCTCTTATTTGGGTCTCTTGGCGATTTCCTGTCTGACTTTCACATACGTAGTGGATACGTTTTGCTCCAGTGTATGAATACTTTGTTTTGTTCCTGCCCACTTCTCTGCTACAGACGCCAAGGTGTTCAATGAGCTGAGTACACGTGACGTTTGGCTTTGTTTTGTACTCTGTTTGAACTGTTGTAGAGCTTTGGAATATCGTTCTTTTGCCAGACTCGCCTGTTTTTTAGCCGTTTGAATCTGTTTCTTCGCGGAGTCGGCCCCTGCTAGCATAGCTCGTAAACGTTTTATTTCAGCGCTCTTCCGTTTACGTGCTTCAGCAAGTTCCTTTTTCTTGATCCGGATGTCTTCTCTGGCAAGCTTCACAACGGGTCTCAACGTATCTGCCTGTGTGCGGATCGCTGCACTCCATTCCTTATTTTTGATGGCTTTGGCTGCATCCAACTGTCTATTGACTGAACTATAGAGAGCGAATAGTGGTTCATATCGGGCTTGGGTTTGCTTTACCTTTTCAGCTAGAGCTGCGACCTTCGCATCATCGATTTGTCTTATTTCTACACGTAATCGCTCCAATTGCGCGGTATTGGCGGCATGAAGTGTCTTTATTTTTTGTTCCCAAGCCTGCTCTTGTGTCTTCCAGTTTCCCACTTTATCGTACGCTTGCTTCAACGTTAACTTGGTTTGTGCGTCGGCTTTGTTCAAAACGGAATCCCATGCTTTTTGCGCTGTTACGCCAAGATCTATGCCAGCAGCCTCTACTGAAGAAGCAAAATACATCGTGCCTGCGCTGAACAGAATCACAAGCCCTATAAGCAGGCGTGATCCGAAAATAAGATGAGTCAACAATGGCAATTGACGACGCCGGACGTTACTTTGTTCCTTCATGTGACTATGGCTACCTGCTACTGGAGAAGGGAATAGTATGTCACTCGTCTCCATTAAAGCTATTTCTTCTGTAGATATATCTTCGATATGCTGTCGCACCTTCTTCTCTTCTACTAAACCGTGATGTTCTATGAAGTTATGAGAGCTTGATCGTTCCAATAGGGAACAACATACCATGGCCTCCTGTTCATTTATCGTTTCCTTCCATGCTTCTGTTTGCATGCGTCTCTACACCCTTTCTTCTAAAATATTTAGCAGAATAGCCCACGAAATCAGCGAACGACAAAAAAGCACCCGCAAGTCAGGCATTTGCCTGCTCTTACGGGTGCTTCCCTCATAAGCCGTTCCATATGAGATTCGATTGAACGAGTCGCTCGAACCTTTCCTTTTTCTAATATATTCCATTCACTGTGCCTGGTCAAGTAAATCTGGTTTCATTGGTTGAATAAAACTTTCGATCAACGGGAGAACCCTTCCCGCTTATAGTTAACAACTGATACAACTCAGCTTATTGATTGACCAAAATAGCTTTCATTTCCTCGGTCAGATCCTCTTCTTTCAACATCATATAGATGTTCGACCCCCTTACCGAGTTAAGCTTAATTTGGTAGACCGTATCCTGATCGGTGTAAAAACCGGTTCTTTGTCGCAGTAGCAGATCGCTGATTATTTTTTTGTTTTTGGTAGCGACCTGTCTGTTACCATCGATATTTACATCCACAAAATTAGGCTCAGGATACACCATTCTGTATTTACCTGGATTATCAATCTCCTGTTTAACAAATTGGGCAGAAGCCATATCCTCAGCCGATACCGTAAGTTGATCATAGAGATTGTTCTGTTTGAGCCATTCCATCAAGCGGCCATAGCTTGCCTTGAACTGATAACTCACACTGTGGCTCGGTCGATCCAGCTTTTCTTTGGAAGATGCTTCATCAAGATAATCCTGATAGACTTCTATCGAAGCGAACGATTCCCATGAGGATAGCTGGTCCTCATATGTCTGATTGAGTATTTCAGACTTCAAAAGTTCCTTGAATTCACGAATCAGCTTAGGATCGCTAATGAATACTTTACGCTCCGAGTTGAGACTGGATCGAATACCAATACTGCGAACATCTTCATCCAGTGCATAGGTGTCATAAGTCGTTGATTTATAATCTTCCCACTGTTTCACCTCTGCTAATTCCTGCCTGAATTCTTCTTCGGGAATCTGATACCTACGTGTCATCGTTTTCCCATTATTGAGTTGGTAGTCGATCAATACATATTCATCGTTGCTTCTGTTCTGACCGCTGTTCTGATTACGTACTCTTTCGAGCAAGGGCAGATCGGAGTGCACAATTTTCTGATGCAGTGCAAGCACAGCATCCACATAACCCGGAGTATCTGAATAAAATGGGCTACCATCCAGTTTTACACTTTTATCATTCACATAGATGTAATGGTCTCCCCCCAGTCGTACCATTTGTACATTTTCCTTTGAGGGCACATTATTAGCGTAACCGTTCCAATCGGCTACAGGGATATACAAAATTAATCCTGCCACGATACCATATACTGCAAACCGGGGGAGTAACCTGCTGCTCCAGATGAGCCATGTTTTACGTATAATCATCTCAGCACCAATATAACCAACCACACCACCTAGCAGATAACCAAAGATACCCCATACACCTGATCCTTCAGGAGCAATTCTGGTAAAGTAGGCACCTCCTAATAATACCAATGTGAACATGAATCCAAAACGGAAGATGGGTTTGACGATCCTGAACGTAATTGCTTGTGTCGCCGACTCTACATGTCTTCTCGCATACAGCACATAACACAACACGAAGAGTATACAAGTTATAGCCGCATAAATTCCCAATTCCCCCCATTCTGGAGGATAATAACCCATAGAGCTCATTCGGAAGAGCAGGGATGTTTTTTCCATGTTAAAGTTACTCGAATTATTGTACGTAAAGCCAAGCAAATAACGTTGTAAATGAAGCTCATAAACTCCCCAAAAGATCACCGGAATTAATATTAGACCAAAAACTGTAAGTCCTTGCAGAATAGATTGGCCTATACACATTCCCACGGCAACCGTCAGGGTAAACATAAACAATGAGAAGATGCTCATCGTCACGCCCCACATCCAGATATCATGACCACTGAAAATATAGGATGGTTGATCGAGCACCGCCCATACCCACCCGGTAATCCCGGTGGTTATCCAGATCGGAAGCAGAATCATGACATATCCGGTCAACAGATTCATCGTTAACAGATGTTTACGCTGTAAGGGCAGACTGTGGTATAAATCCGCAGGCGCACCAGTTTGAATATAGCGGAAGAGAAGCAGCGCTATGGCGACAGGAAAGGTCAGCGCAAATACCAGATGAATTTCATTAGCCTGAAACAGACTGGTGATTTCCAGAGGTACTTCTATATATTGTGTTCCAATATATAGCGGAAGTGAGAACAACAATGTGATGAGATATAAAATCCCTATCCATCCATGTTGTCTGAAATTTTGGATCAGGATGCCCCGGTTACAGAACAATCGGTTGAATATCATACCCTGCGTCCTCCATTTCGTAAATAAAGATTTCTTCGAGCGTCAAAGGCAGTACATCCAGCAGATACGGATCATGTACACGGAATTGATCCGTTACCTGTTGTCGGTTACCTTTGACAATGTACAGGGATACACTTCCCCGTTTCTCTTCATGCAAAATATCAATCTGCTCATCCATGGCTTTGGCATGGTCCGGGTGGCGGAAAGCGACCTGGATTTTATGCGTATCCGCCTTCAGATCATCGAGATCTTTCTCTACAATAATTCGGCCTTTGTGCATAATCGCCACATGGTCACACAGATCTTCAATCTCACGCAAGTTGTGCGATGAGATGACAATGGTTACTTGACGCTCAGCCGCTTCCTGGAACAGCAAGTTTTTGATCTGCTGACGCATGACCGGGTCAAGGCCATCAATCGGCTCATCCATCAGTAGCACTTCAGGCATACAGCTAAGTCCCAGCCATACGGCTGCCTGACGGCGCATGCCTTTGGACATGCGATGCAGCTTGCGTTTTACATCCAGTTTGAACACGGTAGCCAGTTGCTTGAACCGTTCCTCATTCCAGCGCGGATATACCGAACGATAAAATGCAGCCATCTGAGTTATTGAAGATTGCGGGAAAAAGTAGGGTGAATCTGCCATAAAAATTGTGCGGCCTTTGAGATCCATATTTTCATAAATCTCATTATCTTCGATACGAACAGTCCCGCTGTCCTGACGGTAAATACCAGCCATCATTTTGAGCAGAGATGTCTTTCCTGCCCCGTTGGAACCGAGCAAACCATAGATCGACCCCTTATGTATGTGCATCGTTACGCCATCCACTGCCTTTTCCTGTTCAAATGCTTTGACGACTTGATTCAGCTCAATCATGAGGCTCCTCCTTCTCTATACGGGCCATCGCTTCCTCAAACAAAAGCGTCATATCCGCTTTGGTCAAACCGGAATACGAAGCTTCTGCAATCAACTTCACCAGAGACTCTCTGATCTCATCTCTCATGGCTTCATTCGGATGTTCCACTGACGATGATACGAAGCTCCCTTTTCCCTGCAAAGAATAAATGTAACCTTCACGTTCAAGCTCACGATACGCTTTCTGAATCGTATTTGGATTCACGGTCAGCTGCGTGGATAACGCACGAACGGAAGGAAGCTGCTCGTCGGGCTTTAGAATACCGTATACGATCATTTCTTTGACTTTGTCCACTAGTTGCTCGTAGATCGCCTTACGGCTGCGTACATCTAATTCGAACATCCCGCACCTCCTTTCTGTAAATGTGTGAATAACCTATGGGTTTAAATGACTGTATCTGAGGTATGTGTAGTTATCTGGGTGTAAAAAGGCATTACCTAAGCTGTACAGCTGTACGTATTCAACTCTTAGGTGTATTAACTGTACTACTATTATTAATACAGTTAAAACGAATTGTCAACCGTTGACTTTGACTTCTTGTTTTATTGGGAGTACGTTAATAAAGATAGGTTATATGGTTTAAATGACATATATAATTTGGGGAAGCAGGTTCATTCTGGCTTACGACGGGGCTCGATCAGGGTGGCGTTCACATGGGGTGAGGCAAAACGGCTATCTGAAGCGATGTGGCTAGATGTGGCTACTTGAAGTGATACGGCTACCCGCAACCTTTGCTTGACCCCTTTTGAGAGAATTACATGCAAAGGTTGTTCAGATCTTTCCCCTTCCGTTATGATGGAGATGAAATATTGTTCAATAATCACTGTATCTTTGTTACTTTTTTGTGCGCGTTTAATCTGATTGATTGTTAGGTCTGTTATGCGTTAGTTGTGTTGTTTTGTGTTGTTTTGTTTTGTGTTGTGTTGTCTCGCGTTATAGATCTATTGTCTGCACAAACGGTAGGCCGTAAAATGGGCAGCTATATCAGAGTTAGCAAAACTGTGTATTTGCTTAAAATTCGGGTTTGCACAAATAAGCTACTATGCAGTGGTCGAGTGTAGACTGGACCGTTATTCATTTGGCTTGTTGGTCTAAAATCCTAAGGCTATATATGATTCGCGTTGGATGGGTCGGGCAGACTCCAGCCTTTTTAATCGTTTATCTGTTCGTTTGGAGTGCCAACTTGTGCTGTCCGCACTGAGCATACATATTGCATATTTGTCTTTTAAAGGGTGGACATGGACATGAGAAATCACCCTGGAATTGATATTCTACATATAGATCATTTTTAATTTTATATCTGAAAACATCTATATGTAGTGTCTCATTTTCCTGGATCGATATAGTATCTTTTTAGAAAAAGTGTCCACTCTTTGAAAGACAAAATTAAGATAAATGTCCTTTTGTAGTCGACAAATATATCCCCGAATTCCATTTATATAAGTTGAACTATACATTTACACGGAAATATAGAAGTCAGTAATAACCCTAAGAAGTGTAACTAGAAGCTTGCTGTAAGAAAGATACTATGGAAGCATATGTTACACTGCTAATACCTCACAAGGAGAATCCGATATGAATGAACATAGACAGGATGAAGATCAGAATATTAAAGCGAACACCTCATTCGAGACTAGTGACCAACAGGGAGAATTAAGCGGGGCAACAACGACTTCAGATACTAGTCCGGTACAAGCAAATTTATCACAACGTGTGTTAATTGTAACCGCGGTTGATGCGGAAAAAGATGCGGTCCTCCGTGGTTTGGGAGACATGGCCGCGGAACGATTTGACGTCATCGCTGCGGGCGTTGGCCCAGCCTCGGCCGCAGCAGGAACAGCCGCTACATTGGCATATGCCGTAGCGGCTGCGAGCACTAGGGCGTTGGCGCAGGGTTCCACTGCGCCAAGCCCATCCGATGTGGCACAGACATCTGCCACATCGGATGGGCCGGGGCCCCTTGCCGGAGCCGGATCACCAGCCTACATGCTGGTGATCAGTGCCGGCATCGGCGGCGGGTTCCCCGGCCGGGCAGAAGTCGGCTCCCTCGTGGTAGCCGACGCCATGGTTGCTGCCGATCTGGGCTCGCAGACGCCAGACGGCTTCCTTAGTGTGGACGAGCTCGGATTCGGCTCGTCCATTGTGGCGGCGGACGCAGAGCTTGCCGCTCGCCTGCGCCATGAACTGCAGCGGGCTGGGCTCGCTGTCAGCGGAGGCACTGCGGTCACCGTGTCCACGGCGACCGGAACAGCGGAGACGGCCGCGGAGTTATTGCGCCGCGTGCCCGATGCCGCCGCCGAAGGCATGGAAGGCTTCGGCGTGGCAACAGCTGCCCAGCAGTTCGGCGTGCCAGCACTCGAACTGCGGGCCATATCCAACGCGGTCGGTCCACGCGACCGCGACGCTTGGCGCATCAAGGATGCCCTCGATGCGCTTCAGGCTGCAAGTTCCATTTTACGGGAGGTTATTACATCATGAAAATTGCATTTTCCCCTTGTCCAAATGATACATTTATCTTTCACGCGTGGGTGCACGGTTTGATCCCGGGCGCACCTGAGCTGGATGTCCGTTATGCTGATATTGATATTACCAATGGTCTGGCAGCAAATCCGGATGGACCCGACACACCTGAAATGATGAAAATATCTTATGCAGCACTGCCATACGTGTTATCTGACTATGCTCTGCTTCCTGCTGGAGGCGCACTTGGCAGAGGCTGTGGTCCTTTGGTTCTGACCGCAAATGGCACGACCGATCCAGCATATCTGTCTGGACGACGGGTTGCTGTGCCAAGTGAACGCTCGACAGCATATCTATTATTCCGTCTGTGGGCAGCGCAAAATGTTCCTAGCGGTGTAGGCGAGATTGTTGTCATGCCATTCGACCAGATCATGCCTGCTGTGCGTGACGGCAAGATCGATGCCGGACTTGTCATCCATGAAGCACGCTTCACGTACCAGAATTATGATCTCAAACTAATGACAGATCTCGGGAACTGGTGGGAAAGCGACACAGGCCTTCCGATCCCGCTTGGAGCAATCATCGCACGTCGCAACATGGACGCTCATGCCCTCGCTGGATGGGCACGCGCCTCCGTTGAATATGCATGGGCGCACCCGGATGAGTCGAGAGCATACGTTATGGAACATGCCCAAGAAATGGACCCTGACGTAGCTGCACAACATATCGGCCTGTACGTTAACGAGTTCAGCGCCAACCTGGGTGATGATGGTTACGGTGCAATCACTGCACTGCTTGGTCGTGCCATGAAAGAAGGACTCGTTCCTGAGTTCGACCTTGATCTATTGCGAATCTAACTTTGATTTAATTTGAGTTAGTTTCTCTTCGATCTATATCTAAAGAACCTAGCGCACCTTATCTAGCCGAATAACGTGTTATGAGAATTCTAAAGAATCTCAGACACCGTATTCGGCTAAATCTCGTTCAAATTGCCGATAACTCTCACACTCAAGCACAATAACGATCCTACGATTCGTTAGAAATTGGTATGTGCAGATTTTCCTAGAATAGCGTGTGCTCGGTTCGTTAGAGTCCGTTCCAAGACGCTCTGAGGAGCAAGCTTCGTAGAAGCGCCTATTCGGGGATTCGAAATTTAAGTGGTTTTTAAAAGTAGACTTAGGGTGCTACAAATTCGCAGTTTTTTTCTCTTACGAACCCAGTGCACCTTATTTAGCCAAATATCATGCTACGAAAATTCTAACGAATCCCAGACACTCTATTCAGTTAGAAATCGGTCATATCACCAACAAATTCGCTTCATTCCACCCAATAACGATCCTACGATTCGTTAGAAATTGGTATGTGCAGATTTTCCTGGAATAGCGTGTGCTCGGTTCGTTTGAGTCCGTTCCAAGGTGTTCTGAGGAGTAAGCTTCGTAGAAGTCTATTCGGGGTTTTCGTGGATACAAACCACTTAGCTAGCCAGGGTGATGGTGGTGTCCTTGCGTCTTGTTTCTTAAGAGCTTAGTTACTTAGGGTTAGTAAAGGTCGTATTCAGGAGGGCACGAATCGGAGTCTGTCCTTTAACTGCCCCGTACCTGTTTTGCTGAATTCCTACCTTCCAGCAATAGTTATATAAGCCTTACCAGGTTTCGGGTTTCGGGTTTGCGGTTTTAGAGTCTATTTTTTACCTAGGCAAAAAACTTTCATCAAGATACTTGCTGCAAACTAGTGACCTCACTAACCATGTTGGACTACACTACCCATGACACATGACACACGAAATAGAAAGAGCTGTCCCCTAACGTCAGACTTATGACGATGGGACAGCTCTTTTTTTCACTTTATATTCAACTTCATATTTATACTCATATCTAACACTCTGCTCAACCCAAGATCGAAGCAGACAAAAACCATGCAACTACACGCTCTCCACGTCATCTTGAACCCTACTGTACTCCATCATCCACCCCACTGCTCTCCCTCTCACAACTGCGGTCTACGAATCTAACCCTCGCCTACGTTCTCCTGCAACCGCAGCCGAACGATCGCAACCATCCCCTACGAATCAGCCACAACCGTACGGATCATGATCCGCAGCGCATCCAGCATCATGGGAATAGGCAGCGAAGGGACGGAAGGTTGCAACACCGCCATCTCTGTGGAGGCGGGAAAGTGTACAAATCCGGCACGGATTGGAAGTTGCCCTACTCGAATATAATCCAGTATTCGATACATTGTGTTGTTGCAGATATATGTACCTGCTGTATTGGACACGGTAGCTGGAATACCCGCTGCGGACATGTCATTCACCATGGCACGTATGGGCAACGTGGAGAACAAACCGTCCGGGCTGCCATCTACAATTGGCTCGTCCACAGGACGCTGTCCTTGGTTATCCGCGTAGGAGCCTGGCGGAATATCTTTGACATTCACGGCGATCCGCTCCGGTGTGATGGATGTTCTGCCCTTGGCCAGCCCACAGGCGATAACGACATCTGGCCGATAGGCTTCCATCTCTGCGATCAGCAGGTCTGCACATTCATCGAAGTGCACGGGCAACAGTACTGTTTTTAGCTCAGCACCCTCGATCACTTCGTTTGCAAGAGCATCCATTAATACCCCCGTCGGATTCACCGCATCCCCGCCAAAAGGTTCAAACCCGGATATCAGAATCATCACCATCACACGTCAGCTCCTGTCTGTTTACTCCGATTTGTAACGTAATCCCCACTGGCCCCGAATCGTGTCCATCAGCTTCATGATTTCCAAGGATTCGTCCAGTTTAATGGTGTTGCTCTCCGTCTGACCTTCGAGGATACAACGTCCCGCTTCTTCTGCCTCAAAAGCATAACCAATACATGTTCGATCATCCGTGAACTTCTCCGGCTCGTCCTGACCATTCACATGCAGATAGGCTTCTTTACCCGCCAAGAATAAAGGAAGACGAATCTTGCCTTCCGTACCGTATATGACCGCTTCATTGCTAAGGTTCAGACGAATGGCAGCACTCAGTGATGCAGAACGTCCCTCGGAATAGGACAACAACACGGAAAATTGCTCGTCCACACCCGTCTCACCGATATTGGCCGTACTCCATACATGCTGGGGCTGTTCACCAAAGATCATCGATGCAAAGGAGATCGGGTACACCCCTGCATCCAGCAAAGCGCCCCCACCCAGATCCGGATTAAGCAATCTTCCTTCCGGCTCCCAGCCGACACGGAATCCAAAGTCTGCCTGTAGCAAACGTACTTCACCGATTCGTCCTTCTGCAATCCATGCTCTGGCTTGAGCGATCGGTGGCAAAAAGCGTGTCCACATCCCTTCCATCAGGAAAAGGTTACGCTCCCGTGCCGTCTCCACCAGTTGCTCCAACTGACGTGCATTCATCGTAAATGGCTTTTCACAGAGCACCGCTTTACCTGCCTCCAGACAAGCCACTACATTCTCCTTATGCACAGGGTGAGGTGTTGCCACATAGATAATATCTACCTCAGGATCTTGCAGCATCTCTTCATAAGAACCGTAAGCGCGTGCAAAACCATATTCAGCTGCAAACTTCTCCGCACTTCCCGCTGTCCGTGAACCTACCGCTGCTTTCACAGCGTTTCCCGCATGCTCCAGATCCCTTGCAAACTGGGATGCAATCCATCCCGTGCCCATAATGCCCCAGCGTACTTTGTCCCGTCCCACTACTTCTGTCATATTAAAGCCTCCCTACTGCAATTTGAGTTGAAAAGGTTCATGATTCAGATCAGGCCAACATGTTATCCCCTTTATTTTACCAAAAAGAAACGCTTACGTCAGAAAACGATTTCGATTATGTGCTTTCAATAGACTTCAAGCTCATCAGGGCCTCGAACATATCTGTGTACATTTCAATTCTCCAGTAGATTTGCTAAGATTATCAGCAGACTAGGGCCAAGAAGTCTTGTCCGTAAACATACTTGTAACTAGCGACAATCTGGTTAAACTATCGATCACATCTGATAACGGGATCATATACCCTGTGCTATTCATAAAACATCTGGCTATACTGCAAACGTGCTTTTGACAAGGCAGCCAGTATTCACTACATCATGCCAAACGTATCAATAGACGTTCAATAAAGACGTTCAGGTCCGAGAAAATATGGTACGTTCCAGATTCAATTATTACCTAAACTGTTCATAAGAGAGGAGGTCGCATAGCAACATGACTACCATCCCCGGTACCGCCCACAGCGGCATGAATCCACACACGTTGCATCAGCAGACAAGTCCCAACGCAGAAAAGGAATCCTCAACCCGGGCAGGCCTGGATGCCTTCCTGAATGATACCCTGATCGAACTTCGTCAGGCAGAACATATTATAACCCGTGGGAAATGGCGCTGGTCCACAGCTGAGCTAGCTCATCATACCTTCATATACATGCACAAATTCACAGGCCAACTGATCATGAATGGAATCCAATCTCACGTGGTTCGCAAATCAGCTTGTCTGTCCCTACCAGGAACTGCAATTGAACTGTTTAGTGATGAAGACCATGATATTGAACTGTATATCATTCACTTTGATATGTATCGGGCTACGGAGAAAACAAAAGCCAGACGAATCTACGAACGTGAGCTCAGTTCACCTGTTACAGGCTGGATTCAGGGCCCATTTTACGGTATACAGCGCATTGCCGCACAGCTTACACAATTAAGCAATGAAGGTTTGGAAAGGGGCTTGAAAGCACAGCTCTTCCTGACGGAACTGTTACATATGCTCTGGCCTCAAGAAGACCAGACTGACGTGGGGGCTGGGCAGGATGAACCCGAACAGTGGCTCAGGTCCACCCTGCAATACATGCGTGAAAACTATATGCACGAGATCAAACTAGAAAAGCTGGCTGAACTGGCTGACATGCACCCGTCCTATTACTCACAGCTATTCAAGAGCCGCATGCAGAAGAATCCAATTGAATACATTACTCATCTGCGTATGAACCGGGCCAAGGAATTGTTGCTCACTTCCGATCTGCGTATCCGTGATGTGGCTCGTGAAGTGGGTTACCGGGACGAATTTTATTTCAGCCGACGTTTCCGAAACCATGCCGGTTATGCGCCAACTTCCTATTCGAAGCAGGTCCACCGGAATATCGTGTCGCTCTCCTATCCATACACGGACCACCTGATGACACTTGGTATCACGCCATGCGCAGCTCAGATCCAAGGCCATCTTCCTCATATGCCCAAATCGCTGACGTTGCCCTTCCACGCCTATGAACCTTGGGAACAGGGACGTCAGGCTTTTCTTGATGTGAATCCTGAATTGATTCTGACCAAGGACAATGCAGTTGCCAGAGCGATGGAGCATATTGGCGATGTCGCGCCCATCATCACGATTCCCTGGAACCAGACAGATGTCTTCGGTCATCTGCATCAGATTGCATCCATTGTGGATCGTACCCAAGCAGCCACAGATTGGCTGGATCGACATGAACGCAAGGCAGAGCGTGCACGCAAAAAAATCAAGGAATTCGTCGGGGACATCACCGTTGCCGTTGGCACGTTAACACCTAAAGGTCCACGGATGTACAGCCATCGGAACTTTGGACATGTCTTTTATCGAACCTTGCAATTGGCCGCTCCTCAGCGCATTCAGACCGAACTGGCTGGCAAATCTCCCGGCGTTGGATTCAACTGGCTGCCCTTCACACCAGGAGAATGGGACGGACTTGAGGCAGATGTGCTGGTACTGGCGATTAATTCTATGCATGAAAAGGTAACACTGTTGAAAGAGATGGCTTCGAATCCACTGTGGAACAGCCATCCTGCGGTAAAAAGCGGACGTGTACATCTCATCGACTGGAACTCATGGGTCGTATATGCTCCATATTCCATCAACATCCAGCTCGATGAAGCGCTCTCTATGTTGACGAACAAACCTTCACTTTTGTAATCTAAAAAATGTCCATCTCCAGAATCTTAATTTATGCCATGTACGGGCCTGAATTAAGATTCTATAATGATCACTAATTGATAATGATAATCAATAACAATGAAATACGTTGTTGGTACCAAAGGAGTGACCCGTATTCAACATCCGGGACTGCCACATCGTCCGTCTAATTCAAGAAAATCTGCAGTAACTGTTGGGCTGACGTTTTTGTCTGCCATAGCCATACTGCTGCTAAGTATGTTTGTCGCAATCTCTTTAGGTGCCAAAGGACTAACTCTGGAAACCGTATGGGCTGCCATATTTCAGTACAACCCAGCTTTGACACCACATCAGATTATTCATGAGCTGCGGCTGCCTCGTGTCCTTGCCGCGGTTATTATCGGCGCTGCTTTTGCCGTTGCAGGAGCTTTAATGCAAGGCATTACGCGTAATCCGCTGGCAGACACGGGCATTCTGGGCATCAATGCTGGAGCCACTTTTGTCGTAGCACTGAGCTTTGCCTTTTGGCCCGGACTGCCATACGGCTGGATTATGTTTTTATCATTCGTGGGGGCTGTTCTGGGCACACTGCTTATCTTCCTGCTTGGAATGACAGCACCTGGTGGTCTGAATTCCATCAGACTGACCGTTGCCGGAGCGGTTATTGCAGCCATGTTAACCTCGCTCAGCACAGGTGTTGCCATTTATTTTGACCTGAGTCAGGATCTGGCCTTCTGGTATGCGGGTGGTTTTGGCGGAATAGAATGGCGGCATCTGAAGTTAATTCTTCCCGTGCTGCTCGTGACGCTGGTACTGATCATGCCACTCGCCCGGCGTGTATCCCTTATGTCACTCGGTGAAGAAGTAGCGATTAATCTCGGGATCAACCTGCGTTGGACGAGGTTTCTCGCCCTCGCAGCGGTTGTTGTGCTGGCTGGTGTGTCCGTGTCGGCAGTAGGCTCGATTGGATTTGTCGGACTTGTCATCCCTCATTTCTCCCGCAAACTGGTGGGTGTGGATTATCGACTCATCATTCCGATGTCTTCTCTACTTGGAGCGATATTACTGGTGCTCGCCGATCTGGGCTCACGCATCGTGAACCCGCCCGAGGAGCTCGCGGTAGGCATTATGGTCGCTTTTGTCGGTGTACCGTTCTTCCTCTATCTGGCCCGTAAAGAAAGGAGGGCCTTGTAGCGATGAATTTTAATACACCTTCACGAGGTAAACGTTCGATAGTTGTCAGTATCACGCTGCTCTGCATCGCGATTGCCGTTATTGTGATCAGCCTGAACACGGGAACCATTCGTCTCTCCCCAGCGGCTGTGTTACAGACTTTGTTTGGTAATGGCAGTTCGGATGATCAGATTGTACTGTTTGATTACCGACTGCCTCGCATCCTGGTAACTGTACTGGCTGGAGCGGGACTTGGTATTGCCGGAGCAGCCTTGCAAGGGATCACCCGCAATCCATTGGCGGACCCGGGCATTCTGGGATTACATGCAGGGGCTGCATTTGGACTAATGGTGTTTGTTAGTCTCTCCTTTACGATGGATGGCTCTGTAGCCTTACTGATTCCGTTGTTTGCTTTTGCAGGCAGTGTGGCCGCGGCCCTGATCATCATGCTGTTATCTTATGATCGGCACAACGGCGTTTCACCCATTAAGCTGATACTGGTGGGAATCGCGGTAGCGGCCGGGTTCCATGCGTTGACACTCTACCTATCCCTGCGTCTGGATGAAGACACCTATTCCTTTGCCGCTCGCTGGTTGGCAGGAAACGTCTGGGGCCGGGATTGGATTCATGTGCAAGCGTTGCTTCCTTGGGTGGTGTTATGTATCTCGTACATTTGGAGTCGATCCAAAACGCTCGATGCCTTCAATCTTGGAGATGCTGCCGCAACCAGTATCGGGACACCTGTCCGATCCCAGCGTATTATTTTGCTGCTCTGTGCCGTGGCCTTGTCTGCCGTTAGTGTATCCATGGCTGGTGGGATCGGCTTTATCGGTCTGGCGGCGCCACATCTGGCGCGCAGACTTGTTGGTCCGATGCATCGGCATCTGATTCCTGCTGCCGGGCTCATCGGTATGGTTATTCTGGTGACCGCTGATACGATCGGGCGAACCATCTTTCAGCCTAATGCCATTCCGGCAGGCGTGGTGGTTGCTGCGATTGGTGCACCTTACTTTTTGTACCTGTTAGTACGAAGCAAGTGATCTTTTTTTCAAAAAACAATTAAGACATCCAAGAGATGTTCAAGGAGAATGTGATTACCCATGTTAAAGAAAAATCTTATGCTTGTCATGAGTATCTGTCTGGTGCTTGTGCTTGCAGCCTGTGGAACGACCAATAATTCATCATCTGCTTCTGGTGGTTCGTCCACGGATACTTCAACCAAGAATCAAGACAACAGTGCAAGTTCGGGAGAGCAACGTATTGCCTCCATGTCGATCCATCTGACCAATGATCTGCTGTCTCTCGGCATTACTCCGGTTGGTTCCGTTATCGGTGGCGAAGCCAAAGGTTTCCTGTCCCATGTTGCTGATCAACTTCAAAATACAACGCCACTTGGTCCGGTTAAAGACCCGGATATGGAAGCTTTGCTTGCCCTGAAACCCGATGTGATCTATCTGGACGAAGAATTCTCCGGTGGTGATATTGCCAAATTCGAAAAAATTGCTCCGGTGCATGTCTTCAATCTGGATGACGGTACATGGCGCGACCATCTGAAAGACATTGGCAAACTCGTGAATCGCGAGAAGGAAGCCGAGCAATACATTCAGGACTACGCAACCGAAACGGAAGAAGTGAAGTCCCTCATTAACGACACCATTGGTGATGGGACTGTGATGGCAATCCGTGTTACTGCTAAAGAATTACGTGTATTCAGTACACGCCGTCCCATGGGTCCCATTTTGTATGAGGATCTCGGTCTGACTCCTGCCAAAGGGATCACAGATATCGATTCGACTAAACCGTATCAAGTCGTCTCCCGTGAAATATTGCCGGACTATGATGCAGATGCGATCTTTGTAGTTGTGAATTCGGATGATGAAGCCCAGACCATGTTCAAGGAGCTACAAAACAATCCGATCTGGCAAGGCCTGAAAGCAGTCAAAGCCGGCCATGTCTACCCGATTGGTGCACAACCTTGGCTCGATTACTCATCGATCGGTAATAAAATGGCCATGGATGAAGCCAAAGAAATGTTCTCCAAAAAATAATTTCCCTTACACTCCACACTTAACGTGTCACAATACAAAAAAACCTCTCTTAGAGACCGGAACAGAGTTAGTTATCATACTCTCTTCCGCTCAAAGCAGAGGTTTTTGTTTTTTTCTTATCTATTTTACTTGTTTACTTTCCAGCCAATCGACCTGGAAATACCTTAAATCCAAAATTAACGACTTGTATTCACTTGACGATATGTCAAATCAAACTTAAGATTTATTTAGTCGACTAACTAAATCTTAAGTGTTCAAAAAGTCTGGTTTTCAGTACCGAGAAGATGGAATGAAGGTAGAAATGGAGTAGATGATATGAACCCAGTCCAAAATGATCGGTTAATGGGACAGCTATCCGAACTCGTGAAACTGAAACGCTACAAGGTTCATGAGAAACTTGTGAACCACCCCGAGTTATACCCGGGGCAGCCCCCTTTGCTGTTCCAGCTTGAACGGGAAGATGGCCAATCCCAGAAAAACCTGGCCGAACAACTTCAGCGCAGTCCCGCAACGGTAACCGTGATGCTCAAGCGCATGGAATCATCCGGTTATGTGAGACGTGAAGCAGACCCGAAAGATATGCGCAGTTTGCGGGTATACCTGACGGATCAAGGGCGCTCTGCGCTACAAGAATTGAGAGAAGTGATTCAGGAGTTGGAACAGCAAGCCCAGAAAGATTTTACACCGGACGAATCCGAGATCATGTCTGAACTTGCACAGCGTATGCTTCAAAACCTGCGTGAAGCTTGAGGTAATACAGACTTGCGACATCGTTTAAAAGAAAATACTTGAATCAATTGCATAACTCACTAAAACGGATTTTTGTAACTATACCTAGCCTTGATTGAAGCAGCTAAAGGTATTATGAAATTGATTCACTTATGCTATGAAGATTGAGGTGATTCCCTATTGTGGACGTTAAAACGATTCTTGACCCCGTATAAGTCGGCGGCAATCGTCGCCCCGCTGCTCATGGTACTTGAGGTTACCATGGACCTGCTCCAGCCCAAGCTGATGTCCAGCATCGTGGATGATGGTGTACTTGCAGGGAATCTGCCCCATATCATAACTACAGGTCTGATCATGCTACTTGTTGCGTTAATCGGCTGGGTTGGCGGCGCAGGCTGTACACTCTATTCAAGTAAAGCTGCCGTTGGATACGGCACAGATCTGCGACAAGAACTGTTTGACCATATTCAAACCTTCTCCTTCCGCAATCTGGATACGTTTCAGGAAGGATCTCTGATCACTCGTCTGACCAGTGACATTACCCAGATGCAGACCTTTGTACAGATGCTGCTACGGATGTTTATCCGTTCACCAATGCTAATCATCGGTAGTATCATCATGGCGTTTACGATCAGTGTAAAGCTAGCTTTGATTCTTATTGCAACTGTACCGGTGCTGTTTATTATTTTATTTATTCTGATAAAAGCTTCCTATCCGCTGTTCGCCAGTGTGCAGAGCAAGCTTGATCAGGTCAACGCTGTGCTTCAGGAGAATCTTGCCGGCATTCGTGTCGTCAAGGCGTTTGCACGTGCGCGTCTGGAGAAAAAGCGGTTCAAACAATCCAATGAAGATTACACCTCAACTGCCTTCAAAGCCTGGCGTATTGTCACACTGAATGCACCCGTACTCAGCCTGATGCTGAACGCTACCATTGTAGCGGTGCTGTGGTTTGGAGGTTTCCAGGTAGTCGGAGGCGATATTGCTGCCGGAGATCTGATTGCTTTTATCAACTATGTCACGGTTGTACTCTCGTCCCTCACGTCGATCGGCATGATGATGATGAGTTTCTCCCGCGCCAAGGTATCAGCTGCACGGATCAACGAGGTGTTACATACACAGCCGGATATTCAATCGGGAACCGATAACTCCGGGAATGTACAGTCATCCCCGTCTACTCGTGATCAGTCCCGAAACCAAACGTCTTCTCTTCCCTCCCACACAGGCGGTCAAGTGGAGTTCAGAGACGTATCTTTCCGTTATGACGGAGACCATGCACTCACTGACATTAACCTGAAGGCTCGCCCGGGTGAGAAAGTGGCCCTGATCGGTTCAACAGGTTCAGGCAAAACCTCGCTGGTGCAGCTGATTCCCCGTCTATACGATGCTTCGCAGGGTGAAGTGCTCGTGAATGGAGTGAACGTTCGCCACTGGGATCTTCAGGATCTTCGCAGCCGTGTGTCCATTGTGCTACAGGAATCCATCCTGTTCAGCGGCAGCATCCGGGATAACATTTGTTTCGGCCGGCCCGGTGCAACGGATGCTGAATTGCGTGCTGCGGCACAAGCTGCGGCAGCGGATGATTTTATTATGAAACTGAAAGATGGGTATGACACGGAGCTGGGTCAACGCGGGGTCAATCTGTCCGGTGGACAGAAACAGCGGATATCCATTGCACGCGCCCTGCTCATGCGACCGGAAGTGCTGATTCTGGATGATAGCACCAGTGCTGTTGATCTGCGTACGGAAGCGAGCATTCAGAAGGCTTTGCAGTCCTTGATGAAAGACAGCACGACCTTTTTGATTGCACAACGGATCTCCTCCGTGAAGGATTCAGACTGTATATATGTCATTGATGAAGGACAGATTGTTGCCAGAGGCACACATGATGACCTTATGGCTCATTCATCACACTATCAAGCCATCTATTTTTCGCAGCAACGGAAGGAGGATGTTCAATTTGGCTAAACCTGCATCTTCCTCCATACAACAAACGGTCGTGCCTCCCATCGGAAGACCCGGACCAGCGGGCAGAGGACCTGTTCCCAAAGTCAGAGCCAAAAATGCTCGCCACGCCCTGATTCGGGTATGGTCGTACATGGGACGTCATCGCAAAGGAGTTATCGCTGCATTAGTGCTGACGGCTCTTGGAACACTGCTCAATCTGGCAGGACCTTACCTTCTCGGCCGCGCCGTAAACGAACATATTGTGCCCAAAGTAACAGCGGGTTTGCTGAAGGAATGTCTTCTTTTGCTGAGTGTGTATGTCCTTGGCTCACTCCTGATGTGGGCTCAATCCTATGTCATGATTGGTGTGTCCCAACTGACCGTTAAAGATCTGCGACATGCGTTGTTCTCCCGACTGCAAGAGCTGCCTGTCCATTTTTTTGATAAAAATCAAAGCGGGGATCTGATGAGCCGGGCGACCAATGATATCGATAACGTATCTACAACGCTGAACCAAAGCGTAACCCAATTGATGTCCAGTGCCATCCTGCTCGTTGGTTCCTTATCAATCATGTTTGCACTTGATGTACGGCTTACCCTGCTCAGTCTGGTGACTGTACCGTTGATTACCATCGCCACTCGCCTGATCGCGTCAAGAACACGTAAACACTTCACAGCCCAGCAGAAATTGCTTGGTGAGCTTAATGGGTATGCTCAGGAAACCATTGCTGGACAAAAAGTCGTAGCGGCTTATAACCGTCAGGATCAGGCACATCAACATTTTGAGAATTTGAACGAGAAACTGCGCACATCCAGCACACAGGCCCAGACCGTTTCGGGTTTGGTTGGACCTACGATGAACGTGATGAATAATATCGGGTTTGCCATACTGGCTTCTGTAGGTGGATGGATGGCTTATCATGAAATGACGTCCATCGGACTGATCGTCAGCTTTCTCGCTTACTCCCGCCAGATTGAGCGGCCGCTCAACGATCTTGCCAATCAGTACAATCTGATTCAGGCTGCAATTGCAGGTGCTGAACGTGTGTTTCACATTATGGATACGCCTAGCGAATACGTAGAGGAACAGAAGAAACAACTGGACCAGATTCAAGGTAAAGTGGTATTTGAAGATGTCTCTTTCGGATACAGTGCGGAGCGAGACATTTTGAAAAAGGTCAGTTTTACTGCAAAACCTGGTGAGATGATTGCACTTGTTGGACCCACCGGCGCAGGCAAAACGACCATTATCAACCTGTTACCCCGTTTCTACGAGATTGCAGGCGGACGGATTACCATCGATGGATGTGACATCTCGGAACTGGAGAAGGATCAACTCCGTCGGCAACTCGGCATTGTACTTCAAGATGCCTACCTGTTCTCGGGTACCATTCGCGACAATCTCGCCTACGGCAAGCCCGACGCAACCGATGAACAGATCAGGCAAGCGGCTGAGCTGGCGAATGCACATTCGTTCATCCGAAAACTGTCACAAGGTTACGACACCCCCATCATTTCCGGGGGAAGCAACCTGAGTCAGGGACAACGACAACTGCTGACCATTGCCCGGGCAATTCTGGCTGATCCGGCCATTCTTATTCTGGATGAAGCAACGAGTAGCATTGATACGCGCACGGAGATGCACATTCAGGAAGCGATGCGCACTTTAATGAAAGACCGCACCAGCTTTGTCATCGCCCACAGGCTGAGCACGATTCGTGAAGCCGATCAGATTCTCGTCATTGATGATGGGCAGATCGCTGAACGGGGCAACCATGATGAGTTGATGAAGCAACAAGGATTCTACTATCAGTTACATCAGGGACAGCTCAATAAGTCGAACTAAAGCGACTCTGCAAAGTTAATCCATGCCGAAGTGGACCTTAGCGCGTACGGAGCAAGCGAATGTGCTGTATCCTGAATGTGGGAGAACATGTCCTTCGCGTGCGAACAAGCGATCAATATGCCACAAAAGTGGATTTTCTCTATTCCAAATGAAAAGCTCCACTCCGTGCCGGGCGGGCTTGAGGACATCGTCCAGCTCGCGGTTGGAACAGAGCAAGAGCGTAAACTAACGAATCTGAGGCGCCTTATTCAAGCTTTTGAAGCTCCCTCAGAAATCTAAAGAACCTGAGACACGTTATATCCAAATAAACAGCCATTTTCAACGTTTTTTCATGGGATGTTGGGAAATAACGTGTCTGAAGTTTCTTACAAATTAAAGTAAGGACTTGAAGGCCAAATAAGACGTCCTATGTTCCTTAGAAAATCGACTACCCAATCGCCAGGATCAACCGGCTTGAACTTCAGACTTTTATACGCTGACCTCCATCATCATATCGCTTACTTGAATTTGCAGACACACTCTTATATATCTAAAATGATCGGAACCGATGTGGTCTCCACACATTAACTTTATTAATCGAAATATTAAACGCCGCACGGGGTTCTTCTGGACCCATGCGGCGTTTTTATGTTTTTGTCTAATGACTACTTAATTGCTATCTCTGGTAAGTTATATGATTCACGTCTCCATTGGCAGATGAAGCGTGAAGGTGGAACCAACCCCCATTTCGCTATGGACGGTAATTTTACCATTGTGATCCTGAACGATTTTCTGGCAGAGCGCAAGTCCAAGTCCCGTACCTTCTTCTTTGGTTGTATAAAATGGATTAAAGATGGTGGATAGCGAATTTTCCGGAATGCCGCTTCCTGTATCTGTAATTGAAATGAGCACTGCGTCTCCGTCCTGCAACAAATCCATATGGACCTCACCAGGGTCTGTCATTGCTTCAAAAGCGTTACGAATCAGATTGATCAATACCTGCACAATTTTATCACGATCCATGATAATTACAACTGGCTCATTAGTCATTTCAAGCGTAATTTGATGCCCCCGGGATGCCGCATCTGACTCGGTCAAAGACATCACTCGTTCAAGGCACTGACCCAGATGTTCAGGCTTCATGTGATTGGCATGTGGTTTGGAAAACTGTAAAAATTCAGCCGTCAGATCGGTTACTCTTGTCACCTCACCCATAATCACTTCATACCATGGCGCGATATTAAAGGCTTGTCCACGGGACAGCTGCAGGAATCCCCGAATTGCGGTAAGCGGGTTCCGAATTTCGTGAGCCATACCCGCGGCCAGTTCACCTACAGCCCTTAGTCTCTCGGAACGAAATACTTCTTCTTCATTTTTCAGCCATTTGCTGCGCTGTTGTTGAAGCAGCCTATCCTCGGCTACCGTCATAAAGTGCTGCAACGAATCCGACATTTCCGGGTACAGGGAGATGCTGTAGCTTACCTGGAGTCCTTGAAGCTGCACGGATAGTAGTGACGACATTCGTTCTTCCACATCCTGTATCTCTGGCAAAACGACCGCAAATCGGTCTCCTGCATACCGGGATATGCCATAGGCCTCGGTGAAATGATTGCTGATCATCTGGCCTGTACCTGTGATTACCGTACACCAAGGATCTTCTGACTCTTTTTTAAAGCCGCTAAAGTTATTGACGTTCAAAAGGACAAGCAAAAAAGACCGTTGCTCTTCTACTGTCTTATGTAACACCTCCATGTAACCTTCGTAATTCAACAGTCCGGTAAGCGGATCATGCAGGGTCAGGAACCGATTTTTTTCCCGAAGCCTGCGCTTCTCGACCTCACTGTTGATTAAGGTATGATACAAAAAAATGATAACAACCGAGGTTAACAGGTCAAATAACGAAACCAGCAAAGCATATGTATCTACAGGCACATACGAAAGCCGAATCAACGTATATTGCAGCATAAGCAGCAACGAAATCGGCAAGGTCTGCGTCAACCTTGGTTTGTCCTGGATCATTGAAATAATGAGCATATAATACAGCATGTTGCACCAGTTCAGTTCACTGAAATAGTGGAATATCCCTAGAAAAATCCACTGAAATTTTCGCAGCACAGGATATCGTCTCTCCCCATAAATACTTGCTACCAATAATGTCGCCGAAAGTGACATTATTGCCATATTAGGGGTAAGCCTGAGAACATAAGAGGACAGAATGACAAGCAGACAACCTAGCGGGAATATCACCATTTTCATCGTGTAACTAAGCAAACAGCCTCGCCCCCCTTTGACATAAAACTCACATCAAATAACTTATGTACATGTATTATATCGATTATGATTAGCTGATGTTGTCGATTAGTGGAGGCTCGCCAAATTCGCACGAATGTATAAATTATGAAGGCAATAGGACATATGATGTAATTGTAATCAACAAAAGTGAAACAATTCCTCTTCGCATAAATCATTATTGTGGTACAATACAATAATGGATTAATTTAGGATAAATACTTGGTTATGGAGGATATCACATGACAACACAACGAAAACCACTGGGCCTCGGAACGCTCTCTCTACTCGTACTATTGATGGGTCTCGCCTTTAATTTTCAATGGGGCACAACAAATTTTATGATCAGTCATTATCTTTTTAACTTAATAAACATACCTATTTATAGCAACGGAACTCAAGGACTTCACATTCCTTTTGTAGTAGCAGCCCTCTTCTGGATTCCAGCCTTCTTGATCGCCAAAAAAAATCGTTCACATTATGGCACAAGTGTATCTTATAACGTCGCCGGATTTATGTTGCTCTTATGCATCATTGGACCAGTTATCTCCGTTATCGATTGGATGGTCAATGGTTAAACAATTAAAGCCAGCTCTCTATATCCCGAGGGCTGGCTTCTTTGCTGCTTTTCCATATAAGATGAACAAATTGTTTACACGATAACGTAGAGGACAGAAATAACCTGAAGAAGCGGAGCGTTCGCCTAAAAGCTTTCTGAAAGAAAGCTGCATCGGAAGCATATGCTATCCCCGGATTTTCACTTCTTTAGAAGGGAATCAAAAAATCTGGGGATAACAGCGATCAGAAGGTTGTTCTGTCATCGGAGTGACTGGTGTAACCTCTTGAGGCTCATCTTATTTCTTTGCCATATACTTACGGATATCAAAAGCCACCGCAGCAACAATGATCAATCCTTTGATAATCAACTGCCAGTATGGACTCACACCGATAAACGTCAGACCATAGTTAATGACCCCGAAGATCAGTACACCCGCCATTACCCCAGGTACTGTTCCAATACCACCCGCCGTTGATACGCCGCCTACCACACATGCGGCAATCGCATCCAGCTCATACATGTTACCGTAATTGTTTGTTGCTCCACCTGTGCGTGCTGCCTCAAGTACACCACCCAGGCCATACAACGCACCCGCAATGGCATACAGGGCAACCAGGTTGCGTGCCACATGAATCCCGGATACATGCGCTGCCTGAATGTTGCCGCCGATCGCGTACATGTTTTTGCCGAGACGTGTTTTGTTAAAGATCACCCAGCAGATTAATGCCACCGCAATAGCAATGAGGACAATATACGGGATGGAATAACCCCCGCCCAGATCAATGTATCCAGAGCCAATGACAGTGAAGTCCGGTCGCAATCCTCCGATCGGCTGTGACTGATTGGGTTCCGTATCAAAATAAATGGAGTTCAGTCCGTACACGGCAACCATCGTACCCAACGTTGCGATAAAAGGAGGCACATGTAATTTGGCGACAATGAGTCCATTTACCAATCCCACGAATAGACCCGCGGTAATCCCGACAAGGATCGGCAGACCCACCCATAAGTGGGGCAGATCGGGGAAGAAGCGATTGGCATATTCATCAATTTGCAACATCGATGCCGATACAACCGCTGTCAGACCAACCACCCGTCCAGCGGATAGATCAACCCCGCCCGTGACGAGGATAAAGGCGGCACCGAGCGCAATAATGGCCCGTGTGGAGGACTGCTGTAAGATGTCCCGCAGTGTGGAGAAGGCCAGAAAATTCGGATCGGCAATCGCAATACCAATGATGAGCAGGATCAGTACGATAAAGATGGCGCGCTGTGTTACATATTGTTTCACTTGATTGATCATCTGTGTG
The DNA here is from genome assembly GCF_045040675.1 of Paenibacillus sp. FSL H8-0283. Classification (NCBI taxonomy): domain Bacteria; kingdom Bacillati; phylum Bacillota; class Bacilli; order Caryophanales; family Paenibacillaceae; genus Paenibacillus; species Paenibacillus sp. FSL H8-0283. The sequence goes on along the minus strand of NZ_CP150295.1, from coordinate 1,307,043 downwards.
TTCATCTGTTTCCCTCCTGACTAAGCCATCCGCTGCTGCGCAGCCAGCCTCATAATATCCTGCTCTGTTGCCTCGGCTCCATCCACGATTCCGGTGAGACGCCCTTCGCTCATCACCATAATGCGATCCGACATACCCAGCAGTTCGGGCATCTCTGAGCTAATCATGATAATGCTTTTGCCCTGACGAGCCAGTTCCGTAATAATGGTGTAAATCTCAAACTTGGCTCCTACATCGATTCCACGTGTCGGTTCATCCAGCAGCAGAATCTCTGGGTCGGTCAATAACCAACGGGCCAGCAGAACTTTCTGCTGATTACCGCCAGACAGGTTTCGAATCAGCGTGTTAACTGAAGGCGTTTTGGTTCTGAACTTCTGCGTCTGCTCACGTGCCTCTTCGCGGCCCTTTTTCTCGTCCAGCAAGCCCACACGATTTCGGTAGCGCCCCAGACTGGCAATGATCGTGTTCTCATACACCGACAACACCGGGAAGATTCCTGTGACTCTTCGTTCTTCCGTGAGCAACGCAATGTTATGACGCTTTGCTGCTGCGGGGGAGTTAATCTTCACCTTGCGCCCATGAATTGAAATGGTACCCGAAGCGAGTCCGCGCAGTCCGAACAAGGACTCAATCAGTTCTGTCCGCTGTGCTCCAACCAGGCCGCCAATGCCAAGCACTTCTCCTTTTCGCAGCTCAAAAGATACATCACAAAACGATTTGGACTGGCTTGATGTCAGACCCTCGGCTTTTAATATCACTTCACCGGGTACGTTCGTCCGTTCCGGGAAACGTTCGTCCAGATCACGGCCAACCATACGCGTAATGATCAGATCTGTCGTTAGATCAGCAGCATCCCATGTCCCGACAACGAAACCATCACGCATGATCGTCACTTCATCCGAGATCGTCAGGATCTCCTCCATCTTGTGTGAAATATAGATAATGGATACGCCGCGACTGCGCAGTTCATTAATAATGGCAAATAGCTGATCCACTTCCTTGCCTGTCAGGGAAGAAGTTGGCTCATCCATGACGATGACTTTGGATTGAAAAGAGACCGCCTTGGCAATTTCCATGGATTGAATCTTGGAGACAGACAGTGTTCCCGCCTGAGCCTTCGGATCAATATCCAGGTTCAAGTCCTTGAACAGGGCCAGCGTATCGGTATACATCCGTTTCTCGTCCACCAGTATTCCCCTCATCGGAAAACGACCCAGCCATATATTCTCCATCACCGGACGATGCGGGACCGGATTCAGCTCCTGATGAATCATGGATATGCCTTGCTGAAGTGCCGCTTTGGAATTCGGAATATCCACATCCTTTCCTTCGATACGTATCGTTCCTTCATCCGGGTGATACATGCCGAACAGACATTTCATAAGTGTGGATTTCCCCGCTCCATTCTCTCCCATCAAGGCGTGAACCGTCCCCGGCTTTACTTTCAATGTGACCTGACTTAGTGCCTGCACACCCGGAAATGCTTTGGAAACTCCATTCATCTCCAGCAGGTAAGGTGACTCCATCTTGGTTCCTCCCTTCCATATGACCGTCAAAAAAGGGACGCTACCCGAATGTCGGACGTCCCTGTCTCGTGCTTTTATTGGGCGTCGGCGATGTTGTCTTTTGTAATCTTCTTGTATGCAATCCAGACGTATTTACCATCTGTAATGTCGTATTTGGTATTTTCCTTTGTTGGTGTCTCACCTTTGGCAAGTACGGAAGCCAGTGCCACCGTGGCTGCACCCTGATTCTTGGCATCATTAAGCACCGTGCCCAGCATTGTGCCATCCTGTAGAGCCTGAATGGCTGGAGCTGTTGCATCCACACCTACCACCGGCATGGATTTGCCGTCCTTGAAGTATCCGGCTGCTTTCAATGCCTCAATGGCTCCCAAGGCCATGTCATCATTGTTCGCGAGAACAGCTTCAATCTTGTCACCATGGGAAGCCAGGAACGCCTGCATTTTCTCCTGACCTTTCACCCGGTCCCACATCGCCGTGTCTTCCGCCAGTGCTTCCACTTCGATACCGGCATCCTGGATCGCCTGAACCGAATATTTGGTTCGAAGCTCTGCATCCTGGTGACCCGGTTCCCCTTTCAGCATGACGTATTGCAGTTTGCCATCGCCGTTTTTGTCCGCTTCCGGATGTGCTTTCCAGTAATCCACAATCAGCTGACCGGAGATCGTACCGGACTCCTCCGCTTTTGCTCCTACATAATACACTTTATCCCATTTGTTCATATCTTCAGCTACTGGCTCACGGTTGAGGAATACCACTGGAATGTTCGCTGCCTTAGCCTTGTCAATGATGACACCTGCCGCCGTCCGGTCCACCGGGTTCACGGCCATTGCATTGTATTTCTTGGACACAAACAGATCCACTTTCTCATTCTGGGTCGGCTGTGCATTCTGGCTATCTACGATATCCAAAGTCGCGACACCTTCCGCTGCTGCGGTCATCGCATTACGTACACCCGTCATGAATGTATCATCAAATTTGTAGATGGCAACACCAATCTTGGGCGTTTCCGTACCGGCTGCTGTCTGGCCTCCTGTATCTGTTCCCGTACTTCCACCTGCGCTGTCTCCGCCGCTACTACACCCCGCCGCCACAACCATACATGCCGTAATCAACAGTGTCATCCATGTTTTCTTCATATCCTAATGACCTCCCCCAAGTTCACTCGGCTTCACCGATGTCTTTATTATGAAAGGGTTTACATTAAATTCGAATACAATATCTTCACCTGTTCTATCGAAATCTTCCTCAAGTTAACAAACACCTTAATTTCTTCATTCAGTATTCGTTCCGGCATTCGTTCATTGTACAAAAGGAAACAACAGCTTCTGGTTATCCATCCAGAACATATTGTCTGTACTAACCAGCTTGGTCTCAAGTAACACTCTCGCTTGCACCTGTTGATTGTTCAGCCGCGCAACGGCTTGATTCAATCCTAGATAACCTGCACTGTATCCATTCTGGACGATGAGATGATCAAAGACCCCTTCTTGCAATTGCTCCAGTTGCTGTTGTTCACTGCCAAATCCAACAATCCTTACCTTGTCCGCAGATTTGCGTCGATTCAGTTCATCAGCTGCCCCCAGAGAAGCAGGTTCCTGAAGAGTAATGAAACCATCCACCTCCTGCTGGTCCAGCAATTGCTTCGCAGTCTGCCAACATCCATCCCGTGTATTACATATCGATTTGGGTTCCACTTGAATATTAGGATACTGTACCAAGGCTTCCATAACTCCCTGCTCTCTCTGAATCAGACCCGAATTAAGAGGATCGGGGCCCAATAAAGCCACATGCCCTTTCCCTTCCAGAAGCTCCGCCATAGCCTGGCCGGCCTGTCTTCCAGCCTCCACATTATCCATGGAGATGACGCTGGTGATGCCTTTCACGGGAAATTCATCGTTAAGCACTATGACCGGAATGATGGCTCCATCTGAATTCATTGCCTGCGCCTCCTGAACAATGTCGCTAAGCGCCTTCTCGCTCAAAGGATCGACTAATAGAGCTGATGCTCCCTGCTTCAGAGCCGATGCGGCGGCCTCCACTTGAGCCTGCTCTCGCCCACTGCGAGACAACGTATGGCTGTTGATATTTTCCTGTTTGACCTGCATCTGACTTCCAGCAGAGTCCAGAATGGCAGGCGTGTACACATCACCATCGGAAGGGTATGCTTCCACGGTAATCAGTTCGGCCCCGTTCTCTTTGGCAGCCGCTTCGGCACCAAGCCGGATAGCTTCCGCAAGTTCCCCTGTCCCAGCTGGCGTAATCAGCGCGATACGTGGCGGTACTGTCGTAGCATCGGGACTCGATAAGCCACAGGCGCTGCATATGAGCAGACAGCAGCTTGCAGCTGTCTGGGTTACTAACCGACATTTCCGGATTCCAGGAAAGCTCGCAGCAACCTTTTTCCAAAACGTACGAATATTCAATCCTTTACCTCTATGGGCATCGTTCCTATTCACTTGGTTGTCTGTCATCAGGCTCACCCTCCTTCTGCTACGATTGAATGGGAATCCGAACCCAGACCGTGGTGCCTTCTTCCAACTCACTTGCAAATTCAAGGCCATATGCCTCTCCATAATAGAGCCGGATTCGGTCATGTACGTTGCGTACAGCTACGCCTGATCCTGCACCGCTTTTGACAACCGGACTGCCACTCAATAATCCCGACATCTGTTCTTCCGTCATGCCGACCCCATTATCTGTTATGCGAAACACCAGCTTGTTGCCCTCACGATAAACATCAACCTCAATACTTCCTTCGTCCATGTGGTACTCGATGCCATGAACAATGGCGTTTTCAATCAGGGGTTGGAGCACCAGCTTCAATGTCAGGCAATCCAGAAGCGTATCATCTGCCTTAATCGTAAAGTTGAATTTACGCTTGAACCTCATCTGCTGAATCGTCAAATAATGCTGCGCATGCTCCAGCTCTTCCCTGATCGTGATAATCGTTTTGCCTTGACTAAGACTGATGCGGAACAGGCGAGAGAGAGACGTGATCATCGTAATCACTTCTTCATTGCGACTCATGCCTACCATGCGCACTACTGAATTCAGAGTATTATATAAAAAATGTGGATTGATCTGGGCCTGCAAGGCTTCCAGCTCCAGACGCCGCTTCTGTTCCTGCTCATGGATGATCTCATCCATCAGGGTGCGAATTTTATTGACCATCAGATTAAAGCGACGAGATAGACGTTCCACCTCCAGCGGCCCTTCAATAGGCAACTCCACGTTGAAATCCCCGCGCTCTACGGCCTTCATTTTACGTTCCATTCGCCGAATCGGACGAGTCAGACTGGAGGATAAGAACAGCGAGACAAGAATGACCAGTACCAGTACAACGACCAATACACGAATGAGATATCCGTTCACTTCCTGACGCGTTGTCATAATCTCATCCAAATAAGCAACACCGACGATTTTCCACCCGATATTGGCAACGGACTTTACGGTATTCAGCCTTTTCTGCCCATCTGCTTCATCTTCGTAACTGCCGGAAGCCACCAAAGCCTGTTCGATATTCTCGCTTTTGAGTCCCATATACATCAATTGTTGCTGCGGATGGTACACGATATTGCCCGCACTCTCATCGATTATATACACGTATCCTCGTTGCCCCAGACTGACCCGACGGCTCAGTTCATCCATCTGTTTGAAATTGATATCGACCAGCAGGATAACCTGCCGATCCTGACCATTTTGCCGTATCGTTATGCCTTTGCTCATGGAAACGACCCATTTATATGGGCCTGTGTACATGTTCTGAATATGAGGTAACGAGAAACTCAGGTGATCCGGCACACGAAGCGCAGACTGAAACCACCCTTGCTGTGTCACATGGGCGCTGGTTTTTAATTCGGCTGTAGGTCGGTTCTTGAGCAATTTCCCCGTGGAATCAAGCAAAGTAATTGAGATGATATCTTCACGACTGCTGAGCAGTGTGTCAAGCTGTTTGTCCACCAGTTCCCCTTCCCATGTCCCGTCACGCAGCATGTGTTCCTCAATGGCACGGTACAGATGCGACATACTGCGGACGTAATCCTCCAGGTTATAACTGACCTGATCCACAATTTGTCTCGTCGTGAGTTCCGCACTTCGCTCGGCAGCCTGCGTGAACTTGTCATGCAGAAGCATCGCCATGATGGTTAGCACCAAGACGATGAAGACGGAAAAGGACCATGTAATAATAAACCGGATACTGCTGACTCTGGACGAACGCAGACGAGAGCGTAATTGAACTCCCATGGATTTCACCCATCTGGACAAGAACTTCATCGGATTGAACCTTCACTTGCCGCCTGGGAAGCCTGTTTACGATATTCTTTGGGCGAGACGCCAATATGTTTTTTGAAACAAAAACTGAAGTAGTTGGGTTCGGCAAAGCCAACCTGCTCCGCAATTTCAAACGACTTCAGCTCGGTCGAGCGAAGCAGTTCACGCGCTGCCTCCATTCGGATCTGCATCAGGTACTGCAGGAAGGTAAGTTGTACTTCTTTTTTGAAAATGCCACAAAAATAACCGGAGCTGATATGCAAATGCCCGCACACCTTCTGAATGGACAGGTCCGGGTCAGCATAATGCTCTTTCGTGAAAACTAATGCCTGCTCTACAATATCTTTGTATACATGCTGGCGTCCGCTGGCAATGCGATGTTGCACGAGTAGACAGACCTCCCGTACCTTCTTCTGTGCCTCAGTAAGTCCAGGCAGTCGGAACAAATCCGCATACAACTGGAACCCTGCACCAAAGATGTCTTCCATTTCTTCCCCTGATGCCTGTGCTGCCTTCCATACTGTTGTTAATACTTCAATTAAATAGAGTTGAATATCACTTCGTCCGTGTTCCACGGTAATTTCCCGGAAAATGATCGCAAGTGCTTCCTCCAACTCTGCTTGTGTACCTGCCTTCAGGCAACGTGTCAGCGTCTGTTGCTTCAATTCGTCGAAACGCAGCTTTCCCGCCGTCTGTCGCTCGACGTCCGCAATGTATATGATTGAATCTGTCCCAGGCACAAGCCGATAATCCAATGCCAGCAGGGCATCTTCATAGGCATGATTCACATCCGCGAGTGTATCCACAATCTGGCCAGAGCCCACCGTAGCCGGAATACGTAAATAGTGGTTGATGCTGCGCATCACATTTTCCAAAGCCTTCTGTTGCCGCTTCGCTCCATCTGTACCGCCCGAGCGATCCACATAGAGCAGGACAATCGTCTCCTGATGCATAAAGGCATGACCAGCCCCATGCTCCGCCCAAACTTCTGCCGCAATGTTAAGTGCCGCAAAGCGTTTCAGTTCAGCATCCTCAGATTGACGCAAGGAACCTCCGGGAATGAATATCTCAGACTGATCCGCTACCTCGGATGTTGTTTTGTTATGTCGTTGTGGGGGCTCGCTGAATACTCCCTCAGACTTCTCCTTCTGTACATCTCCATCCATATGCAGTGTCAATACGGACACCCCATAACGTTCTCCTGTCAGATCCAATCCGCATTGTTTGGCTTTACTATGAATATATGTTGAGGATTTCTGTCGATGGAGCAAGGTCGCCATCAGATCTGCCTGTAATAAAGGCAAACTGGTATGATAGTGCTCACGCAGCTGCTGTACATCTTCACGCTCAGCCACTTCAGCCGCCATCTGAGCGCGCAGTCTTGTGAGCAGTTCGGTGAGATGTCCTGCCGAGAACGGCTTCAGTAGATATTCGTCCACACTTAACGAGATGGCTTGCCTCGCATAATCAAATTCATCATATCCAGTCAAAATGACCACCTTCACGAGTGGATTACCTTTCCTCAATCTTTGTGCGAGTTCCAGACCATTCATGAATGGCATGCTGATATCCGTCACCACAATGTCCGGCTCTACCCTCTCCGCCATCTCCAATGCTTCCCGCCCATTCTCAGCCAAACCGACTATCCGCAGATCGAGCGCTTCCCAATCGACCTCTACAACAAGTCCTTCACGCACATCTTCTTCATCATCCACCAGCAGTACCCGGTACACGTTTGGATTCCTCCCTTTTGATGCCGGCCTTATGCCCTATCAACGAATATATATGTAGCATTGTGAATCATTTGATTTCTTATTGCTCACCGAATTGAAGCAAAATGCAAAGGCTCAGCGTTGATCTGTTCCAAGGTTGCCATCATAATATACAATATTATCAGGGATATGTAATCGCTTTCTTTGTTAGAGGTAAGGCAACCCTGTTGGGCAGTGCCTAAGTGAAATGTGAAGGATCGTATATGAATGCTAAAGGTAGGTTAAAGTAATATAAACACGGAAAATTTCGAAGTACTTCTAATAAGAGGTGTTTTGATTCTGACTATAATTCAGACTTCATTCTTGTTCTTTACGATGATTCGTACTTAATGCTTTAAAATAAATCATTGTTGTATCTGGGTTGGTGTGTCCCATTATCTCGGCCAAACGGTGCAGTGGCGTATGCTCAGCCATGGCGTAGCCAAAACGATGACGCAGGTCGTGTGAACTCAGTCCTTCCAGCCCTGCTGTTATCATTACTTTTTTAATCAGGTGGCGCAATGCTCTCTCCGTTAAACGATCATTTGTCTTCTCTGAAGGAAAAAGATACGCACGATCGGGAGCAAGATCAGATAAGTACTGATTCAATATGACAACACACTGCATATTCAAAGGGATCTTACGTTGCACGTTGCGTTTATCGGCGCTCACAGTCAGGTGACCGCTTCGTCTAGCAATTTCGATATCATGAGGCTTGAGGTTGCATACCTCCATCGTTCGCAAGCCTGTGTGAAACATAAGGGTCAGGATGGTCTGGTCACGAAGGGAATTACCATACTCCACTGCCGCGAGAAATGCCTGCTCTTCTTCAAATGTCATTCGACGTGGACTTACTTTGTCTTCCGGAATGAATTTTAATGGTTTGGAAGGGTCATGACTGAGCCTGGATTCCAAGACAGCCCATTTGAAAAAACGCTTCAGCGTAATCAATCTCCGGTTAATGGTGGCTGGTTTCAATAACATAACTTGGTGAGCATCTTCACGATAACTGACTAAAGTGGATGTGTTCACATCTTCAATTCGCAGTGAAAACTCTGCGCTGAGCATGGTGCTTTCCTTGTACCATTCAATAAAGTGCTTCAGATCACTTGCATATTCCTTCACGGTTTTGGGATGCAATTCCCCCTCTTTAGCAAGCATATGTATGAATTCCTCTACTGTCGGTTCCCGCTGCACCGAAACCCCTGATGACTGATTCATTAGAAAATACCTCCAAATCTTGACTTATATTAGCGGACATGGTATTATCATATTAATCGATACATTAGCGGACATCAAGTTCGTGGTTTAAATGCACCAGGTGAGTGTCAATTTTAAATTATACTCGTCATAATGATCGGCTAAAAACTTATTTTTTGGAGGAATCACATGCAAACAGGTACAGTGAAATGGTTCAACGCGGATAAAGGATTCGGCTTTATCGAAACTGAAGAAGGAACAGATGTATTCGTTCATTTCAGTGCAATTCAAGGTGAAGGTTACAAATCTTTGGACGAAGGTCAACGCGTTCAATTTGAAGTAACTCAAGGTAACCGTGGACCACAAGCTGAGAACGTTACTAAACTTTAATTATATGAAAGCTGCCTTATTAATAAGGCAGCTTTTTATTTACACATATGTTACACAGTAAAGAAAAGATTTCACATCCCAAGATTGAAAGCGAGGTATTCCCCATGGATAAAGAACAATTGATCACAGAAGTAGCTAAGGCTGGCGGTTTCTCCAAGAAGAATGCTGAAAAAGCTGTAACCGTTGTACTGGACTCGATTCTCGAAGCTCTCAAAGAAGGCAAAGAAGTTCAACTGGTCGGATTCGGGAAATTTGAAGTGCAGAAGCGTGAGGCAAGAACGGGAAGAAGCCGGAAAACAGGCAAAGAAATTCAACTACCTGCAGGTAAAGTTCCTGTATTCACAGCAGGCTTAAGCATGAAAGAAGCTTTAAATTAAACAACGCAACAACTTATTGAAAAGAGGTTTTTATTCAAACACACAATGATAATATGGATTTAAATGTCGTGTTTACTACCGTTGATGATATCATTAACTTTTATTCAGGCAAACAGACAAACTCGGATCATACAGAAAATCACACTCATTTGAAGCCCCCATCAACAAAGTCTGATTGTACCCTACGACCACCCACCCGCTAAATTAACATTTCATCTTGGACAACAAGAGGCCCTGATCCGCTCAAAACGGTCCAGGGCCTGATTTGCTTGGAAGCCGGCTCCGTCAGGAACCAGCTTATTTGTCTTTTATGCACATCCAGCTTATTTGCTGTTCAGAAGTTCGCGCAAGATCTGTAGATCATATGTAGAGACAAGACGTTCCAAATGCGTATCCAGCCATTCCTCATCCTGATCCCACCACTTCAATTCCAGCAGCAGTGCAATCGTCTCTTCGTCAAAACGCTTTTTAACAGTCTTGGCTGGATTACCACCAACAATCGTATAGGGTTCAATGTCCTTAACAACGGTTGAATTGGAGGCAACGATTGCCCCGTCTCCAATCGTGATACCAGGCATGATCGTTACATTTTGTCCAAGCCATACATCGTTCCCCAGTACCGTGTCACCCTTATATGGAAGTTGTTCCAGTGTAGGTGTCACACGCTCCCATCCTCCACCAAAAATGTTGAACGGATACGTGGTCATACCCTCCATCCGATGATTCGCGCCATTCATAATGAATGTCACACCTTCCGCAATTGCACAGAAATTGCCAATGACCAGGCGATCACCAATAAAGTCATAATGATGCTGTATCCGGTCATAGAATTGCTCTGGCGGATTTGTGTTATCGCTATAATACGTATAATCACCGATGTCCACGTTGGAACGCGGCGGCAGGTTTTGAATGTAACATACCGTACGGATATTCTCATTCGGGAAAAGTTTTGTTTTATCAGGGGCCATATGAAGTCCCTCCTTTTCCCTATTGTAACAGATTTTAAATCTTAAACGGACTAAGTGAGGTCGGACATGGACGAGGCCGGATTTTGCTGGATGTTCGCTCCGTCTAACCTCAAAAAGCAGAACAAAAAGGGATTCGATCTGACCATCGAATCCCTTTTCTCGTTCTCCATACTAACGTTGATCTGCAGGAGATATTTTCTTATTTGGATGTAAGGCTTACTTGTTCAGCGGTTTGATCCCAGTCCACGGTAAGTCCCAGTCCTTCTGAGATGAAGCGTACAGGCACAAGTGTGCGACTGTTTTGAATGATCGCTGGTGCATCAATTTCGAGTGTCTCTTCATTTACGGTTGCGGTGCTGCTCCCGATCTTGAGCACAAGGGTCTGGTCATTCAGTACAGCTGTTACCGTCTTCGCCGTTTTGTCCCAAGTCACTTCTGCACCTAGTGCTTCGAGAATTGCGTTCACAGGTACCATCACTCGGCCACTTTGCTGCAGCGGGTCCTGATCCGGGAATGTGATCAATTTACCATCGAGAGTTACGGTAATGGTTTTGTCAGTTGTTCCGGATGAGGTGTTCGAGCCTGTCTCTTCCGAAGTCTCAGGCAAAGGCGTTACTTCACGTCCAAGTTGCTCTTGCAGATTCGCAAGACGGTTCAGTGCAAATGTCGTCAGTGACCCGGCTGCCATGGAGCCCATGCCTCCGCCCCCACCGCCAAAGTTACCACCAGGGCGTGTCTGCGTATTATCTGTACCCGTTGTTGCATCTGTTGTACCGTTTCCGGTTGCAGTACCCGGCTGAGTTGGAGGTGTTGTTCCATCTTGAGGAGTCATTCCTTCGAAACCTTCAGGTGGGGTCATGCCTTCAAATCCTGCTGGTGGTGTACCGCCCATACCACCTGCCGCGTCTGCATTTGCAGAATAAGCGATGTTGGATTCAAACTGTTCTGTCGTATAAAACTTCGTTGGATCTGCTTCCACATAAGGACGAATCTCATCGGCAAGGCCAGTGATACGATCCTGAATGCCTTCCATGTAGTCCGTCAGTTCATTGACGTAGCTCAAATATTTTTCCTTATACTCTGGCACAGCAAGCAGGTTATTAATCATCGGTACATTTTCCATGTTAATGCCTAGTACCGGCTCGTCCACAGATACGTTTGTCGCGTTGGTGTTGGTCGTGGTTGATCCGGTTGTTGTGCCACGTCCACCTCCACCCGAGTACCCGTTGAAGGACATGTTAAAGTCCCAAGGGACCACGGTGAACTTGCCAGCGGCATCACTGTAGAGCATGTAGTTGTGTCCTTTGTCCCCGTTATAACTGTCATAGTTGCCAAAAACCATGTTGCCTGCAATATATTGAAGCGCCGAATCCACGTCCAGCACACTTTCAATATCGCCTTTTTCACCTTCTGGCATCTCGTTCAGCGTTTGGATGAAGGTTTTGAGTTTGGCTTTGTCCTTATCCGTACCTAAGTCCTTGGTGATTGTACTGTAGTCGCTGCCCTCTTCATATTGAAGATAACTCTTCTCATCCGTATCATAGAGGACACCTTCTTCGTAATCCTCACCGTAGTTGCGCTCCAGATAGCTGTCATCCACCGCTTCAACGCCAGTATAGAAACCAACCAGCTCCCCGTTAACGTACAGATTAACATAGTTCGTCATTGGTACATCCATGCCAATGCTGCGCAGTGCTTCATAGTGAAGAACTTCACGCATGTACGACGGATCGGCGTAGTTATTGTTTAGTACCATTTTATCCAGTCCAAGCAGGGTTTGTGTTTTGTCGTATTTATCAAACTTCAGTCTGAAGCTGTAACGGTCCGAATCTTCCATTGAGGCTACAGCTTTCAGGGTCAGATTGCCCTTGGTGGAGAAACCGACATTGTCCAGCTTGTTGCCGTCCACTTCCACACTCACATTCTTATAATCCTTATCCAGCGGACTTTCAAGCACGCTCTTCCAGTCTGCATCATCAATCGTTACATTCACATCAATGACGTTATCCGTCTGGAACAACGATTCATAAGCTTGCGTCACGCCTACACTCGTGGTTGTCGCTGTACTTTCTGCGGCAAATGCCGCATTCGGACTTCCGATCAGACCAAAAGATGTCGTTACCATCGTCACGGACAATGCCGTTACTGCAACTTTTCGTAATAAAATATTCAAATGATGAATCCTCCTTCTTGGTTTCTGTTAAGCAACCGAGGCTTATGTAACCATGGTAGGGGACGAACCTTTAGTGAATCTTAAACGCGATCAAAAATGATATGTATCACTATGAAATTTTCATGGATATACAAGAAATATAATGAAAAAAAGCGCAATTATAACCTTGGAACCGGTTCATAAGTCCTATTTTGTTGCAAATATCTAATATTAATATGCCTATATAACGATATATCTGAAGAGTAGAACTTACCTGGAGTTCATATACGTGAATAGCAAAACCCATTACGAAAAGCTTTTAGAAACAAAAGAGAATTTGATCAGACAGGATATTTAGGGACGATTTCACAGTTTTTAAGTCAACAATTACATAGCGTGTACAACACCCAGGATAAGTCCTTCGTCACAATCGTAGAAGGAGTGAACCATCTTGTTTAATAAGCTTCGCTGGAGTACCATGCCTTTCTTCATCAAAAATTTGGTGATTTCATTCGGCAGCATCATGTTGATCGGTGTAATTCTGATTACTGCCGCGTATCAATTGCAAAAAAATATCTTGGTTGAACAGTTGCACGACCAGGCTACCGTCATCACCCAGAAATGGTACGATGATCTCGACACTGCCAAAGTGGCAGAAGCGGCTAAGGAAAAAAGCTACTCCGGTCCTATACAGCTGGAAATGAAAACTTATCTCGATTCCATCCATGAATTCTATCCAAACATCGCGCAAGCGTACATTTTTGGTTCAGAACTTGAGCAAGGAAACGGAACGTCCATCATCGCGATTCCAACGAATCTGTTGGAACCATTCGAGGAAGGTAATCTGCCCGCAGGTGCCATGTACCCGCTACCTCAGAATAACGTCGTAGTGCTGGAACAGATGAAAAAGGACGGAAAACCTGCCTTCAGTGATTTCTACACGGATGAGTACGGAACCTGGACCACTCTGATCTATCCGATTAATAACGCAGATGGCTCCATGTACGCTGCTCTTTACTTCGATGTAGATGCAAGTGCCGTTCCAAAAGGCCTGAACAAACTGCTTACGTACGGTTTGATGTTCCTGATCGGTTTCCTGATCCTGTTCATGGTATTGCAATTCATTTTGCTGAAAAGAACGTTGCTTCCGATCCGCAATCTGATGAAAGGTATCGAAGAAGTCAGCACGGGTAATCTGGACGTAACCATCGATACCGGGCGAGATGATCTGGGTATCATCAACGAGAAGTTTAATGCGATGATCCATCGCTTCAATACAACCATCTATAAAGTACAGAATGCTTCACATCACCTCTCGGAATCTTCCAAACAACTACTGGGCATTTCCGAGAAAAATAATGTGAACATTCAATCCATCAGCACCAATATTCGAGAAATATCTACTGGACTGGTGTCACAAGACAAAGCCACTGTGGAGAACGCACGTGCCATGACAGAGATGTCAACGGTAGTGCAGACGATCGCCAGTAGCTCAGCCGATGTGGCAGATGAAGCACTCAGCATGGAGCAGCGCTCCAGCACAGGTAATGTGGTGATGCAACAAGTCATTGAGCAGATGCGCCTGATCTCCGGTGCGGTGCAAAATACGTCAAATTCGATTCAGTCTTTGGAAAATAACTCGAACCAGATTAGCAACATTGTTAACGTGATTACGGAGATTGCTGGACAAACCAACTTGCTTGCACTTAACGCTTCAATCGAGGCAGCCCGCGCAGGTGAAGAAGGAAGAGGTTTTGCGGTGGTTGCAGGTGAGGTACGTAATCTGGCAGAGCAATCGCAGGAATCAGCGAAGCAAATTCGACAGTTAATTGAAGAAATTCAACGGGATATCATGCAGTCTTCCGAAGCGATGCAGTTGGGTTCCAAGGAAGTTACCAAAGGCTTGGAAGTTACCCAAGAGACTGGTGTATTCTTCGAGAATATTCTGACTGCTACAAATAAAGTTGCAAACCAGATTCAGGATATCTCCAGTTCTACTGAAGAAATCTCGGCAAGCACACAGGAAATGTCTGCTACGGCCGATGAACTGTCTGCCAATGTCAGCAAGGCAGCAAGCAGCAGTAAACAAATTGAGCAGTCAATTGATGAGCAGGAAGCCTCCATGGCAGCCATTGTGAGTGCCTCCGATGAACTCTCGGTTGTATCCGAGCAACTGCAAGAACTGATCTCATTCTTTAAAGTACGTGCAGAATAGACTTAATAGGATATAGATAAAAGTAATAAGACACAGTAAAAACCAAGGCTCATGAGTGACTGAACTCAAAGCCTTGGTTTTTTTGTTGTTACCAGGGTAGGCTCTATAACTTCCCGGTATCATTTAACAGACAGTGGTGTCATCAACTGATTGTTGAACCTCCAATCCACTATAATCCTGCAGCTGCTTTAATTTCTTTTCTCTGAGAAACGATTAATGATTGTAACTTTGCAGTGCCAAATGCACCTGCTGAGAAAGCATTCGCTTTCGGATAATAAACCATTCGAAAAGATGTTCCATCTTGAAGGTGCACACGTAAAAAAATCCATGTCTCATGCTTGGATTTCTTATACACCTCATCAAAGCCAACATATCGCAACGGCAAAAGCTCGTTCATGAATTCGGATGCGGCTTCCTGGGGAAAGTCACCGATTGGGCTGCCATCGTTCCCGCTTTCAAGGCTGACTTTTTCCACTTTGTCTTCAATGTCCATCAGGTCTCCCATTGTCTTAGCATTGGGATTTTCTTTTGCTTCGTAAACCTTATTATTCGCTACTACGCGATAATGCGACTTATAACCTTTCAGTTCATATATAACAGTTCCAATTGGAAGATATGCCGCATTACCATTCTCGGTCACGTAATCCGCACACGCATGCTCGTTCAGCATGTAGCTCACTTCCCCTACCCTATCCCCAATTTGCTCTGCAGGCACCTCTTTGGTCCCTTCGTTGTTTTGAAAGTATGTAACATCATTGAACATCAGAAAATCAATCCATTCAAGGGTTCCCAGGCATCGCTTCGTTGATTCCTTTGAAACTTCTTTCGTAATCGTTTCCTGGGGTTTGGATGTTATTTCTCCCTTATTCGATGTTCCACAGCCAACAATAATGACTAGAATTAAAAGTATATTCAAACGCTGGCTCCAATATTTAAATCGTTTCATTCTCAATCACCTCAATCTATTAGACGAATTGAACTAAGACATAGTTACGAGCTTTTTACGATCAGCCATTCAACTCATTAAACACCTAAGAACAGGGAACAGTTATTTGGGCCAATGTGCTCCTTCGTGTACTTCATTCATGCAAGCGGCATTTCTGGATTACTCCAAAAAACAGGTAGCAAAGCTTCAGGTTTCATTTGAAGTTGTGCAACTCTAAGACTTGCGAGAAAATCTAAAAAATGAGCAGCAACACTTCGCTTGCAACCATTGTGCTGTCCGTTACCATAAAAAAACACAGACAGCTCAGCCATCTGTGAATTCATTACTCGTATTAGGAGCTAAGTTAGGTACTGAGGCCATACTCCTCGTCTTTTTACTACAATTTTAATTCATGCACTCCATACATAGCATGACGTCCGTCTGGTACACCATACGCAGACGGTTGATGGATTTCAGTCCACTCACTCCATGAACAAGTCCGGAATACATACGCCGTGATTTCAATCCACGCACTCCATACGGAGTGCGACAGCGAAAAAGTACGTATTTTTAACGATTTGACCCATCAAAAACACGTATTTTCACTATTATTCTATGACTTTCCATATCATTATTCAATCAAATTATGCCTACATGTTGCCTTAAGGTAACAATTTTGCCCATTTCGACAAATTCTGAGGTGCGAATCCCCCAGGGTTTTCATGTGAGCATCACATTCGCACCTGTCCTATCCGTTTATGACAAAGATCACATCCACCTTCCCTGCTCAGGTGCTACAGTTGTTAACGACCGACTGACCATAATAGTAAATCGGTCAAAAAATAAGGTTTACCTTACCCATTATCCTTTCAACCTACATGGAGGTGTATATGTGATGAAAACGATAGATCGAAGGCAACAGGTGATGGATTCTGCCGAGAAATCCTTTGCCCTGTTTGGCTACAAAGCCACAACGATGGAGCAGGTTGCGAGACTTGCCAATGTGGGCAAGGGAACGATCTATACTTTTTTCGATAATAAAGAAGAACTGTTTAGCGAGATTCTGCGCTCGATCATTGCGGATATGAGAAAGATTACGGAGCAGACGGTGAAGGAAGAGAACTCCTTTCTGGATAACGTGCATATGAGTATGGATTCTTTGCTGGAGTACCGGGAGGAACATGAGCTGTTGATCAAGCTCTTTCAGGAGGTTAACGAGTTCGGTACACCGCAGGCCAAGGAAGGTTTGCAGAAAGTGGAGACAGCCATTCTCGAATACCTGGAGCGTCAGGTCAGCCGTGCCATGGAGTTAGAGCAGATTCGCAGGGATGATCCCAAGCTGGTTTCTTTTGTCCTGCTGAAGCTGTATGTCACCTTAACCTCGGATTGGAACAAAGCGCACCCTACGCTGCATAAGGATCAGATCAAGGATTTTGTGGGCCTCTTTCTGAAGAATGGCTTATCCACCACATAGAAGAAAGGCATGCCACTAGATTCGACACATATTAGAGTTAGAACAAACGGATTAGCGTAAGGATAGGGAGAGAACATGATGAAATCATTCCACGTATTTGGGCAGGAACTGAAGTCCGCCTTCAAGAAACCAAAAGTATTTATTCCGATCCTCGTTGTACTGTTCATTCCGGTATTGTATAGTGGCCTGTTCCTGAACGCATTCTGGGACCCCTATGGCAAAATGAATGAGTTACCTGTGGCCGTGGTCAACACGGATCAGGGCGCAACCTACAACGACAAATCACTGGAAGTCGGTCAGAATCTGGTCGATGAATTGAAAAAAAGCAACGATTTCGATTGGCAATTCGTGACACGGGAACAAGCGGAGCAAGGTATGGAAGACGACAAGTATTACATGACCATCGTGATCCCAGAAGATTTTTCAGCAAAAGCTACAACTCTGATGGAAGATCACCCGCAATCAGCGGAGCTGATCTATGAGCCCAATGAAGGATACAACTTCCTCGCGGGTCAGATTGGTGGAACTGCGGTCAAACAGATCAAATCCAAAATCTCCGCCAAAGTAACTGAGTCGTATACCGAAACGTTACTGGATCAGGTGGAGAAGATCTCTAGCGGTTTATCAGATGCCGGAGCTGGTGCTGACAAGATCAACGAGGGCGCAACCAAGCTGGATGACGGTGCTGCCACATTGAAAAAGAACCTGTCCAAACTGGCGGATGGAACCGACAAACTGGAAACAGGTGTGGCACCGTTAAAAGAGGGTACAGCTACCTTGGCACAAGGAATCGGCACGCTTCATGCAGGAGCCAACTCTCTGTCCGATGGATTATCCCAATTGGCGGCAGCAGGCACGAAGCTGGGTAACGGTGCATTGCAGGCTGAAGCAGGTGGCAAACAGTTACAGGCTGGCATTCAATCCGCTCAGGAAGGCGCGGCTAAGTTGGATGCAGGACTCGCGGCTTCCGAGCAAGGAAGTGCGAAACTGGCAGCCGGATTGCAAACCTCAGTCGAAGGCAGTAGCAAAGTGAGTGAAGGTGCTAAGGCCGTTGCGCAAGGTCTTGCCCAATTAGCCGAAGCGAGTCCAGAACTGGCCGCAAGCCCAGCTGTGCAGCAGCTCCTGGCAGCAAGTCAGGCAGTTGCCGCTGGCAGCGAACAAGTGTATCAGGGCGGGCAGCAATTGGTCGCTGGTAGTCAAAACCTGTATGCTGCACAGCAACAACTGCATCAAGGCAGCAGCCAGTTGGTACAGGGTGAACAACAACTGGTACAAGGAGCCACGCAATTATCCGCCGGACAAGAAAAGCTTGCGACTGGTCTACAACTGTTCAATTCCAAATTATCCGAAGCAGCCGCTGGAGGAGCCAAACTTGCGGATGGTTCAGGTCAATTGAATGCTGGTGCAGGCAAGTTGTTTGCGGGTGTAAGCCAGCTTACAGACGGAATTTCGAGTCTTGCAGATGGCTCACATAAGCTGGATGACGGTGCTGGCCAGTTAAAAGAAGGTACGCTCAAGCTCACAGACGGCTCTGGCGAACTTGCCACCAAGCTGAATGAAGCGGCTGAGCAGACGGGCAGTGTGAAAAAAACGGATGAACTGGTAACCATGTATGCAGAGCCTGTTCAGGTCGATGAGCATAAATATAATGAGGTACCTAACTACGGTACAGGATTCTCGCCATACTTCCTGTCACTCGGGCTATTTGTCGGCGCATTGATTGCCACACTGGTTGTACCCACACGTGGCAGCACAGTTAGTGAGGCAAGTGGCTGGAATCGTTTTGTGAGTAAAACGCTGGCTTTCACACTCATGAGTGCAGTACAGTCCCTGCTTGCTTCATGGCTGGTCTTGTACGGCTTGGGTCTGGTTGTTCAGAGCGTTCCATTGTTCCTCTTGTTCAGTTTTGTTACCAGCCTAAGCTTCATGTACATCATTCAGTCACTGGTAACTTGGCTGGAAAATCCGGGTCGTTTCCTTGCCATTCTGATGCTGATCTTCCAGCTCACCACCAGCGCAGGCACCTTCCCACTCGAACTAATTCCAAATTGGCTGAAAGTATTCAATCCATGGCTGCCTATGACCTATTCGGTAACTGGTTATAAAGCTGTCATCTCAAGTGGACAGTTCGGTGTAACCTGGGATCAGATCGGTATTCTGTGCATCTTCGCCGTGATTGGACTGGGAGGAACCTTAACGTATTTCCTGATGCATCGGACCCGTGAGGTTGAGGACGTTAACAGTGAGGTCGTACTTCATATGTAAAAGTAAAATAAAAAGCAAAGGCGTGTACCTGAGCTCCACCCTCTTCTGGACAACAAGGGGTGTCGGCTAAGGTACGCCTTTGCTTTTTTAGTTTAAGATACAATCTAAGTTTGCTAACTTCATATTTCTAGTATGTAGAGTACATATCAGAACTCGAAACAGCGAAAGTAAATAACAGTACGAGCGCAATCAACAATAAATATAACGCTACACTGATGATTCCACAGACAAGCCCTGCAATGGCTAATCCTCTGCCCTGCTCCATGCGGTTCTTAATTTCTTTGAGTGATATGGAGGCAATGATGATGGCAACAATACCAATCAGTAATCCCACGTATGGAATCACGATGGACAATATCCCCAAGACAAGAGCTGCAATCGATTTGCTATTGGTCTTTGGTACTACATAAGGCGGTGGTGGCAATGTGTCGTTATAATAACGATCTACATCATTTTCGCGATGCTCCAAGGTAAATCCTCCCTGTTCTTTAAGTATGTTCATTATAATCGATTATTAGGAATAATAATATCCATATTGTGTTAATTATGAGTTACCATTAGATTTATTTTATTCTCATCATCCCCAGACACACATATAAATCCATAAGCTTATAGATTGTACTTCAAGGATTTGAATTTAAGAACCGTTTATCTGTGTGATGATATAAATCAAGAATACCTCTAACATATAGATATTATTATAGTCGTAATACTTTTCTGAATATCTATGGGGGATCACTACGATGAAAATCGATAAAGTCATGAATATACTTATGATTGTGATGCTTGTACTTATTGCTTTTTATCAAAATAATGTAGCTGTATTATGTTTTAGCATCGTTTTGTTTGGAATCATGAGCTATACGACATTTAGAATTCGAACCCCTTGGAATGTAGCAACTTATATCTTGTTGACCCTTGTATTGATTATCTGGAACATATACCTTTGGACATAAGCTATTATTTTAAAAAGCAAAAAGAACGCAATCCCTTATTACTCATAGGATTGCGTTCTTTTGACATTTCTTAGATTTGGAATGCCTTCTATCCTTCCACTTTCACCCGCTGTAAAAACGTCCGGGTACGTGCAAGCCTCGGATTGCCGAAGATCTGTTCTGGTGGACCTGCCTCGGCAATCTCCCCGTTATCCATGAAAAATACACGATCCGCAACGTCACGGGCGAAGCCCATCTCATGCGTGACAATCATCATCGTCATGTTTTCCTGTGCAAGTTGTTTGATTACGCGTAACACTTCCCCGGTCAGCTCTGGATCGAGTGCCGACGTCGGCTCATCAAACAGGAGGATATCCGGTTGCATCATCAGTGCGCGAGCGATAGCAACACGCTGTTTCTGTCCACCGGAAAGATTGGCCGGATAGGTATCAGCCTTGTCCGACAGCCCTACTTTGCCGAGTAATTCCAGACTGCGGTACCGAATGACGCTTGAGCTTTCTTTTTTCAAAGTCTTCGGTGCAAGTTCCAAATTATCTTGTACAGTTAGATGCGGGAACAAGTTAAAATGCTGGAATACCATACCCATACGATCCGTCATCTTGCGAATATCTGCGGCACCCGCGTAACGGCCATTATCAACCAACGTCTGATCCTGAATACGAATCGTTCCGCCCGAAATATCCTCCAGATGAATCAGGCTGCGCAGCATCGTACTTTTCCCCGAACCCGAAGGCCCGATCACCGCAATTACTTCGCCTGGTTCCACGTTGAAGGATACCTGTTTCAGCACATCAAGTGTGCCGAATGATTTTCTCAATTGATTTACTTCTATTATATGTGTCATATGCAGACAGTCCTTTGATTGATCAGATTTAATTTATTCAAATGAAAACCGCTTCTCAAGTGCCTTGAACAGCACGGTGAGTACGAGTGTCATGAGCAGATACATAACCGCCGCCACGAAGAAAGGTAACAGCTTTATGTCGCGATTTACCGCCGCTTGGGCGTAATACAACAGCTCAGGCACAGCCACGGCATAGAGCAGTGCCGTATCCTTGATGAGCGTAATGGACTCATTGGCCGTTGCGGGCAATACTACACGAATCATCTGAGGAATAATGACTTTGGTCATCGTCTGCCACTTTGTTAACCCCAGTACCTTAGCTGCCTCATGTTGACCTTTATCAATGGAAAGCAGTCCGCCCCTGAAGATTTCAGCGAAGTACGCCGCATAGTTCAAGATGAACGCAATCCCCGCTGCAACAAAACGATCAAACACCAGATACTCTCCAATCACCGGAAGCAACGGTAATCCAAAGCAGAAGAATAGAATTTGGAGCAGCAGCGGTGTTCCTCGCATCACATATACATACGTATGGGCAATCCATGCCAGTGGTTTAATTTGGCTTCTCATCGCAAGCGTGACCGCAAATCCAAGCGGTACAGATAACACGATCGCTAGCAAGAACATGAAAACGGTGGTCTGCGCACCCTCTAGCATAGGTTTTAAAATGGTCGATAAATAATCCCAACTCATTGTTTTGTCTCCTCTAATCTGTTAACCCCGCATTCCTATGGGGCATGAATCGCTCCAGCATGGAATACGGGGTCCGTTTTGTTTCTAACTATATATCAGGTGTGTAACCTGCCTATTTCAAAACCTTATCTTCACCCAACCATTGGGTGGAGATTTTAGCAGCTGTTCCGTCTGCATTCAGCTCATCCAACGCTTTTTGCAGCTGATTCAGAAGCTCTTCATTGCCTTTTTTAATACCAATGCCATATTGTTCCGGTGCAAGAGATTCATCCATCAGTTTGAATGTTCCCTCTTCTTTGGACATGTAGTATCTCGCTACCACTTCATCAATGATGACCGCATCCAGACGTTTTGTCTTCAGATCCGTCAGTGCAAGCACGTTATCCTTAAATTCGGAAGCTTTCACTTTATCCTTCAGCGGACTTGCTGCTAGTGCATCTGCCGCGGAGGATAGTGCCTGCAATCCCACATTTTTACCATCGAGTTCATCCAGCTTTGTGATTGGCGAGTCTGCCAAGGTAATAGCTACCTGACTGTTTTCCAGATACGGCTTCGTAAAGAGCACTTTCTCTTTACGCTCATCCGTAATGGTGTACCCGTTCCAGATCATATCGATCCGGCCACTGTTCAGCTCTGATTCTTTGGAAGACCAGTCGATTGGCTGGAATGTGATTTCTTTACCCATTTTCTCCGCTGCAGCTCTTGCGTAATCAATATCAAAACCAACAATTTCATTTTGCTCGTCCCGGAAGCCCATTGGAGCAAACTTGTCATCAATTCCTACAACAATCGTGTTATCGTCTTTGCTTGCGGAACTGGAACAACCAGCCACAATCAATACACATATACTAATGAATAATAGTAAAATCGCTTTTTTTCTCATCTCTCGAACCCCTCCATGTCTATAACCAAAACCCAAACGCTTTAGTTCGTTACCACGTTATCAGAGATTTATAATAACATAGCATGGGAGAAGAGTCGAGTCTCTTGCTTATTTCCTTCTATTTCATGCAGCTTAATTGGCAACAATCTGTGAAAAAGCCTCTTTCACTTGTCCCGGTTCCACCAGCTTCTCGCGTACAGTCGAATTCCATAACTCCGGATTCTGAAGCTCCTTTAATTCCGTACCTGTCCATTGTTGGGCAGATTCACGACGTAAGGTATGGCTGGTATTGTCAAACTGGTAGACGATCTGCTCCAGATTATCGATCATAACAAAGTTCGCAACCGCATTATATACGAGTATCCGCTCAAGTTCCTCTGCATCCATCTCACGCGTATCCAAGCTATAATTCACTTGAGCTGTGAACGTCTCCGGGTACAGTTGGTAACCATTCAATCTTTCACGTAAAGGTAAAGCCTGATTCAGATGACTAAGGTTTGAATTATCACCCATGTAGGGACTGCGATATTTGGCTAAAGCGGCAAAATTATGTGTCAGCGGATTCTGCTGCTCTTCCTCGTACCGAGTCTGTTTCGCCTCGATCTTCGGATTAACGAAGCCTTCAACAATCACTAAGCCACTGATGCCCAACACAACAAGTGTTATAATCCATATGTTTCTAATTCTCATAACGCATCACTCACTTCATACTTACTAACAATCCGATACGCCCGATGCACAACCAAAGGAATAATAACACTCAGTAATGGGATGGCAAAGGCAATGACGATCACAGCAAACTGATAGGGTCCATCCACCTGAATGGGTCGATTAAACCAGATGTTGCTTCCGAATCGTAACGCTGCCTGCGTTCCCCATAGTACGAGTATTAATGCTGCCCACAACCACCATATCCTGCGATTCCACTGCACTAAGGCAGGGATTCGAATAACCGTGGTTTTCACGGAGGTTGCAGAATCGTTCGTCTTGTTGATCAACAGATACAATACATACATGCCACCAACAATGAGACTCACGATCATAAGCAGATTGTTTATGGCGGAGCCTTGCATCAGCACTCTCATTGGAATGGTAATGATCCAGGCTACGAGGCTATAAATCAGAGCAGACTGCAACAACGCTGTCCAGTAAGGAACACGTTGTACCCTTCGATGGTCACTCATCACTTCATCCATACCAGCGATATGCTGAATGGCGGTCTGGAACGCCTTCTCTTCACTCATACCCTGCGAGATATAATCGTCAATCCGCGCAGCGAGATTGCTGTGAATCTCTTCTTTTAATTCTCGATTGTCTAATGTATCTTGTGCGTGAGCGAACAAACGATTCACATGACGAGTGATGCGAGCTTCCAATCTCATAGGTCTTCATCTCCTTTTTCTCCAGTGACAATCATGCAATCAATCAGTGCCTTGGCTGCTTGCCAAGCATGAACCTGCTCTCTATAGGCTTTAAGGCCTTGCGTTGTAATTCGGTAATATTTGCGTCGTCCTCCCTGCGTCTCTTCCCCCCAGTAGGACTCCACATATCCACTCTTCTCCAGCCTCTTCAAACTGGAATAAAGCGTAGGTTCCTTCAATTCAAACTGCTCTCCGCTCTTACGATAGATCTCCTTAATAATGCTGTAGCCATAGTTATCTGCGGGTATAAGTACACTCAGAATGATGGGGTCAATATTGCCCCGAATCAGATCACTGTTAATCACTTGCACATCCATCTACGAGTTTCACCGACTTTCTTCCGTCCTGTGTATACTATAAGACACATTACTATGTCTGTAAAGGTAATATGTATCACATGGTAAATATGCATCGCAAGAGTAACACTAGCAACATTCCTCTCTTGCAAATAAAATTCTTCAATACGATAAGAACATTGACCACATTGGTATTTCTTTCAACTTTGCTTATATTATCCGGCTGTAATCCTACTCCAAGTCATAGTACAAACAAAACTGCCTACACTAGTGATACAGACTGAAAGTGGCACTCCTATTCCTGCTATACAGGGCAGTTATTGCTGGGAAAGTATGTGTGCAGACTATGCAGGTGATATGGAACTGTTGGAAGGTCAGGTACCTGTCTCCGTGTTGGTAGGCGAGAATATATCTATTCATCTGGGTACAAATGTACCACCTGACGAGTTAACTCTTGTCGAATATGTAAATGGAGTGGCACGTCCCATCTCTTTACGAGAAGGTTCATTCCAGTTAGCGCAGGAAAAAGGTACTCATTATTATGGAGCCTTTGCCCGCTGGACTTCCCCTCAAAATTCCCAGGTTTCCTTGGGTGATACCTCTTTTGCCTTTGTTATCCGTGGTGTCGAAAAAAAATAAAAACAAACAGGGCCCCTCCAATTTTGGAGAGGCCCTTACGCATTTTTATCTATTGCTGCACTTTCTCGCGATCTTTCCCTTTATCGGATTCGCCCGCATTTTTGTTCGCAGCATCGCGATCCTGTTTCATTTCTTCCACCGTTTTCACCTTGAGTCTTGCCGCTCCTTCATATTCCATTGTTGGAATAAGGTCACCTGCAGCAAGTCTTGTTTCTGCAGCTGCAATCGCATCTCCGTACTGCGGCAACCACTCGGCCTGTGCAACGAGCATCTCGTCGACCATCTGCCAGATTTCTTTTGGATTACATACGGCACCCACGAGCGGGTCCATCATGAACGCCTGACGAAGTAATTTGTCATCTCCGTTCACCGCGGCTTCAACCGCGAGCCGTTGCACGGAAATACTCACATTACATACCGCCGCCGGGCCAAGGGGCAGATCGCCTACATGTGGCATGGAGATGCCGTTACGATCCACATATCCCGGTGCCTCAATAATCGCATCATCCGGCAGGTTCGAGATTACTCCATGATTAACGGTATTGAAATGTCCACGATAGACACGTCCCGTCTCCAGCCCTTCAATAATGTATGAACCGTGCTCCTCGCCCCGTTTCTCCGGAATGAATTGCATCGGTTCATCCTTCATCCAGTTAGGAAAATCAGTCTCGAACCAGTTGCGCCCCTCGGTACATACCCGCAGATACCCACCTGTCTCTCCGTTAATCCAATTGCCCAGATCGATCCATTCGTTAATCTCTTCAGGACGTTTGCGGTACCACGGCACATATTCACTCAGATGACCATTCGATTCTGTACTGTAATATCCAAAGCGGCGCAGCATATCGATCCGCACTTTCTCGGTGCGGCTGTACTCCGGATGTTTCTCGAAGGCTTCGAGCAGATCACCTGTAAGATCCTTACCTTCATGAGACGCCTGAATGTACCAGGTCTGATGGTTGATGCCGGCACAGACAATATCCACTTCACTCTTTTTCAATCCAAAAGCTTCCGCAATCTGATGATGACCATGCTGTACGCCATGACACAGTCCGATCGTCCGCACACCGCCGTACTTGTTGCAAGCCCATGTGAGCATCGCCATCGGATTGGAATAGTTCAAGAGCAACACGTCAGGTGCGCTATGTTCACGAATATCTTTACAGATATCCAACATCTCAGCGATTCCGCGTTGTCCATACATAATCCCGCCTGCACACAGCGTATCGCCGACACATTGGTCTACCCCATATTTCAGTGGAATGTCCACATCGGTTGCAAATGCTTCCAGTCCCCCAACACGAATCGTACACAGTACATACTTTGCATCTTTCAACGCTTCTTTCCGATCCGTTGTTGGCTGAATCTGAATATTCAATCCATTCTCACGGATATCACGCTGACACAGCTCAGTCACCATGTCCAGATTGTGCTGGCTAATATCGCAGAACGCAATCTCGATGTTGTTAAACTCTGGTACCGTGAGCAAATCCCTTAACAATCCCCGTGTAAATCCGATACTTCCTGCCCCGACAAACGCCACTTTAAAAGACATCCCTATGTCCTCCCTTAATCCGAATCTTTCGCTTCGGTTAATGACTCTCTTCATGAAATCATTGTACCAACCGCATATAGGAAAGCGTTATCAAAATCATGACCTGTTCAAGATCTTGTTGTCAAAAATCCTAACTTTTACGCGCTAGCTCCAATAATCCAGTTGTATTCGAAATAACTGCAATCGGCTCATTCATCGGACGGGTACTGACTGACATGTCGTTCCATAGAGGAGCGAAATTCAACCGGCGTACGACCTGTATATTTTTTGAACAACATATGAAAATACTGACGACTGCCTACTCCAACATAGTCAGAGATTTCCGAAATCGGAATATTGGTCTGCTGAAGCAGCATCTTGGCCTTTTCCATTCGAAGCATCGTCAGGTAGTCGGTAGGTGTGCGCTGCGTGTGCTGACGAAAAATACGATGTAAATAGCCTGGATGCAGATTAACTGCTGCCGCAATATCCTTCATCTGAATGTTACGATCCATATTGTGATGCATGAATTCAATGGTTCGTTTGACGTACAGTTCCGCCTGATCTGGCGCACTCCGGCTCATTTCTCCGCGCAGACGTGCAACACGGACCAGCAACTGCACGAACAGCGTACGCACCAGCATACCCTGTTCCGGGGACGAGAGATTCCGGGCTTCCCGGTGATGCGACCTTTCCTCTAGTGGAATGATCTTCATCGGCACAGTTGATCTTCCTTGCTCCAGTAGACCACGTTGATCGAGTTCCAGCACAAGACTTTTCATAATATGGTACACCTCTTCCGGATCAGGCAATACCAGATATGGCGAAGCATTAGTAAGTAAAGCTTGGACTTCTTCCTCTTCCAGCGCAAGCTGGCGGATGGATAGCTGTCCGGGAGACGAGGTGGAGAAACCAAACTCCACATTGAGCATCCGGCAAGGGACACCATCTTCCACCAGCAAACGGTGCGGGACACCTGCGTCGAGCATAATGAACTGCCCTTTTTTCAAAACGGTCTGCTCCGAACTCCCATCCGACATCTGCACATCCACCCGGCACATTCCTGAAATAATATACATGATCTCCGTCGAATCATGATTGTGATAGGACATACGATAGTTGTCCCATTGCTTGTAATAGTACGCGTAGAAACGCGGCCCGCAATCCTCTGTTCGCAATGCCTCCTGATACAGGCTTCCTGTCCAGCGCTTTGTGATGCTCATTTCCATACCCCATTTCTACACGATCAATCCTCACTTTTCTCCATTGTAGCAATTATATAGGTTGAATATAAATTGTCTTGCTTAAAAGCCTCATTGTATTATTAAATTAGATAAATATATAATTAGTATATTATCTAATCCTTTATGTAAACTGTCTATACTTAAGGAGGTTTCCACTCATGAGTACCACCTTTCAATTGGTACGACACGGTCTCAAAGAACGACGAATCGGGGATGTCCCCCTCACTTCCGAAGGGGTTTTACAAGCCGAAGCCACAGCACTTCATTTTGCCAAAGCCACCTCTCTCATTACTAAGATCCTGACCAGCCCACTTCGACGAGCCCAAGAAACCGCAAGTATGATTGCCCGCCACACCCGTTTTCATATAACCGAAGATCCTCGCCTGCGCGAACGTGCCAATTGGGGCGATTGCCCGGATCAGTCATTCGAAGAATTCATTGCGATGTGGGATCGATGTACGTCTGAGCCAGATTACATTCCACCCGTGGGAGACTCGGCCAAACAGGCTGGTGAACGTCTGGCCTCCCTCCTAACCGAATTAGCTAATGAAGAGCCAGAGAACAGTAACATTATTGTGGTTACACATGGTGGACTTATTACTGATTTTCTGGTGCAAACCTTTACCGAACGCGAGCTTAACGTCTGGCATTCCGATTTTATAGCTATGCAGAACCAATTGATCCCCGAGTGCTCCATCACCACATTGATCCATGATCAAGGTAAATGCACCATTGAAGCATTCGCTTCTACCGTGCATCTAGACTCCAACGATGTAAAAAAATGACGTAACATGGATGGCTGAGCAAACGCCAAGCTTTATCCGCAGATCCTTATGTGAAAAAAGCTCTGAAACCCCATGTGCGAGACACATTGGGATTCCAGAGCTTTTAAGCTTCGATGCCAATTCTTAAAAATGCCAACGCTGCTTTACGTTACAGGCTCAGATGTTGTAGTGCTATTGCTAGGCAGTGCTCATCCGGCCTGCTTACTTTCCACCCTTACCTGGCGTGTAGAACTTAGGTAGCGTTACTTTCGACCAGTCAATATCCGATGCCATATAGAAGGACGGATAGGACGGCTGATTGTATCCACTGTTCTGTCCGGCAATGCCCACACGATACATCGCATCATGCATCAGCGTGTACAGCTTGCGGTCCGTCTTCTCGGTACTCAGATAGATACGAATCGCTGAGCTATCGGTGGTTCTCACCAGCATCTCCTCTCGCCAATCCCCGAAGATATCAGCTACGAGAGATGGTGTTCCTTTGGTGTGATTATTGGTCAATGTGCCTGTTGCTGTCAGCAACGTGCCACGTTTCCAGTCTTTGATGGTTGGTGTAACATCAATCGCACCATCAACGATCTGTGTCGTCATATCAGCAGACCAACGGATATTCATATTCGTTCCCGGCATCTGATCACTGATTTTCTCACCCTTAGCTGTCCACAAACCTACAGCCCATGTCTCCAGTCCACGGCGAGTCGGATCAACATCACCCACCATGCCGCGACCGGTATCTTTCCCCGTGTACCCACCATAGATTACTTCTCCGGTCTTCGCATCACGCAGGGAATAGCCGTATGGCGCCCACGGACCACCCTCGTGAACCATGAAAATCTCCAGTCCCGGACGATCCGGGTCGATATCTGCCACATGAAGAGCATCCCCATGACCCAGACGGGCAATCGTTCCAGGCGCAGCACTCTCGGCAGGCATCAGGTCTGTTGAGCTGTATAGCACGCTGCCGTCATGATCAATCGTAGCGGAGCCATAGATAATCTCCTGTTTACCATCTCCATCCACATCCGCCACACTGAAATAGTGCGCTCCCTGAGTTGTAATGGAGCCGTACTGCGGATCTGTACCATCTACGCCGTGCGGTCCGTCATTGAACGGGTTCTTCATCGGCGTCCAACCGCTGTCCACTTTCCATTCCTTTTTCAGCTTCTTGCCGTCCCAATTGTAGGCAACCATCGTCGAACGTGTGTAGTATCCGCGTGCAAAGATTGCAGATGGTTTCTTGCCGTCCAGATAAGCCACTCCCGCTAGGAAACGGTCCACCCGATTCCCAGGTTCGATCCGTGCCATGGCATAATCGCCCCACATCAGGCCATCATCATGACGCTCAGGTTCATATGGGATGGTCTCCAGCTCTTTGCCCGATTTACCTTCAAATACCGTAACGTACTCGGGTCCATCCACGATAAAACCTTCAAACTTGCGCAGCTCATTGCGGTTACTGCGTTCTACCGCGTACACATCAATGAAGTAGTCGGCCAGACTCTCGGCATCCTGCTGAGATAATGGGTAATTATATTTTTTCTCGATTCCAAAAGCTTCTTCTAATGTCGCAGGCCAGTTCCCCTTCACAACCTCATCGTGCTTATGCCAGTTTCTGAACATATCCACCATATGATCGTAGTACCCATCAGCACTTAAACGATAATCATCTTCGTTTGAGTACCCTGCCTTGCGATCCTGCTTCGGAAGTGTGATGTACTTCTCGGATGTCACTTTTCCTTTTTTGTTATATTTGATAATCTTCGTGCCCGGAGCGGTCTTGAACATCATCTCGGCCTTGCCATCTCCGTCAAAATCGTAAACTAGCATCTGTGTATAATGAGCACCTGCACGGATATTGACCCCAAGATCGATCCGGTACAACAACTGACCGTCCAAGGTGTAAGCATCAATGTAGGTTTTACCGGTGTATCCTTTTTGTGATACGTCCTTGGCGTTGGAAGGGTCCCATTTGACGAAAAACTCATATTGACCATCCCCATCCACATCACCCACGCTCATGTCATTGGCGGAATACGTATAAGCTTCTCCAGCAGGCGTCACACCATCGGCGGGTTTTTGCAGTGGAATGTCCACATACCCGTTCGCCCAAGGTTTGACGGATGCACTGCGTTTGCTCTCCTTCCCCTTCTTGTTCACCGCTGCCACTTCATAACGGGAAGAAGATTTGCCCGCGGCATCTACATAGTTGGTGCTGTCGGTGACGGTAGCGATCTTTTTGCCATCACGATAGACGTTAAAGTCCGTACCTGTCAGCCCTTTGTCGCTATACCCTGTGGCCTCGTCACCAAGCAATCTCCAACTGAGAAAAACACCTTCAGATGTCGATGCAGCCACCAAACCCCGATCCAGATATTCCAGTTGAATCTCTTTCACGTGACTGTCCCCCTTATGTGATTGCAGGCCAGCCTCCGTCGCCCCATTACCGTTCGAAGCTTCCGCTCCGGTAATCCCAGCGGTTCCTCCAATGAGCAAAGCTACGCTGAGTGCCGAAGAGAGCACCTTGGCTGCAAGTGGCATACGTGCCTTCCTGCGTCCTGATTGCCGACCTGACACCGATCTCTTATGTACCGGCGCTGTTGTTTCTGAGTTCATCCACCTTCACGCTCCTTGAGACAGAATGGGTAACGCTTGTACACATCGATGATGATTAGACGTTCGATAATTCATAGAGGCCTTCTTCGAAAGAAGGTTTCAACCCGGAATGATTACGCTTACAAAATTAAAAAAGAGAAATCAGCTTGCCCGACTACCAGAGTGCGGTCCCCCTTCCATTCTCTTTCCAATCCGAGCGAGGTGATCCCGCCCATCGGGTTCTATTATAGACATCCTGTCTGCCAGACCCTAGGCAAATATCCGTCCAAAACGATTAATAATCAGTGTTTTTAGGAGTCATTTGGAAAATCAACCCGATGACGCTTCAGTCGTAAGGATGATTTAAGCTCACCGCCAAGTTTTTCTAACGAATCTCAAACACCCTATTGTGGCGTTAAACTCCAACAACGAATCTCAGCAACCTTATTTGGACCATATCGGGTCTAAACGGGGCAAAACCCACCCAAATTACTGAATAGCGTGTCTACGATTCGTTAGAATTTTCAACTGCATCAACTCAACTAAATAACGTGCCCTCTGTTCGTTAGAAAAGAAATAGGGCTGCCCCCTCCCCCCTGATCATTTTCATAACCAGAGGACAGCCCAGCTTAATATATCCGCTCTCACATCCTAATTTCGGATCTTCAAGCGATTCTAAATACATTTTCATGTGAGAACTTCAATCTAGAATGACTCTTGTAATGCATAACAAAAAACCGCAATCCTCTAACACACTGAGGATCGCGGTTAAGACAGTTACAAATAAAGTTTAAGGCTCCATGCCCCATACCAGGTTTCCACCTTGGTGGAGTGTTACCTTGTTCCAATCCTGATAGGATGTTTTCGTTGGATCGAAGGAATAGTCATTCGTCTCGTCAAAGTTGGACCAGTCTGTTTTGTACATACGAAGCTGGATGTCTCCAGTCTGTCCACCAGCCTGAATGCTGCCAGCGCCAGATGTGAAGCTCAGCTCAACGTACGAGTCTGTGAAGGTCCGCTGGATATTGGCTCCGCCAACTTGAGCGTAATCGATGGCAGAATCCATCGCAGCCGAGCCTTCTTTGGAGAAGTAATACCGGATCTTCAGGTCACTCAGATTCACAGCAGTACTCCCCAGATTTTTGATGTTGAAATACGGTTTGATCTGGCTATCTTGAGCATTGGTATCTCCAGCACGATATTGCACGACAAGATCACTCGTTGGTACAACGACACTTTGAGGTGTCGCGGAAGCTACAGCGGAATTGGCACTTTGCCCTGCTGCATTCACTGCACTTACCACATAATGATACGTTGTGCCGTTCGTCAGGGCAGTGTTGATGTAGGACGTACCACTCACATTCGCCGCGATCGTTGTGAACGGGCCTGTTGCACTCAGCGCGCGTTTCACATCATAACTTGTTGCACCTGTAGAAGCGGTCCACGTCAGGCTCACCTGCGCATTGCCTGCAGTTGCTGTGAGGGCAGTCGGTGCAGCTGGCGCCGTTACACCTGCAACAGGTGTAGCTGTTGCTGTTGCAGAGTTAACACTTTCACCTACTGCATTTGTTGCCGTTACCACATAATAATAGGTTGTACCATTGATTAGGCCGGTGTTGCTGTAAGATGTTCCACTTACATTAGCTGCAACTGTTGTGAATGGACCTGATGCACTCAGTGCCCGCTTCACACTATAACTTGTAGCCCCTGTAGAAGCAGTCCACGTCAAGGAGACTTGAGCGTTACCGGCAGAAGCTGTCAATACTGCTGGTGCTGCCGGAGCTGTTGTTCCGCCCGGAGGATTGCCTCCACCGTTACTTGCAGGAAGTACAGGGAATGCGTTTTTCACCAGTGCCACGAATTGATCATGGAACCAGTGACCCGATACCGGAGCATTAGGCAATGCACCTGTTAATACACCATCCCGAGTTGTGAAGGTTGGATCACACATCCGGTCGAAACCTTTGCCTTCGTTATTCGGAATTTCGGAGCTGGAGCCATCGGATTCACCCGGAGGTTTCACCCATACATAAGCATCCAGATGCGCTGGTCCTGGTGCAGCCTTAGGTGCTTCACCAATACCTGCGCCACTGGCATTACACCAGTTCCCCCGATGCTCCCGGCGATCTACACGTCCGGAGTTCACATAATCGTTGATGTTGCTGCCCGTAGCAGATGCTGGACGGTCTACCCCGCCCCACCCATTCCGGCTAGTATCAATCAGGAAACCTGTACTGCTTGGCCAGCCAGCTTGTACAAAATCGGCATACAGCGCAGCAGTGAAATCGGTTTCGTCAAAATAAGGATTCCACTCATAAAACTTGGCAGATTTAATCGGTTGTCCACCGATATTGAGATCAGGGTTAGACAGGTTCGGCTCCCCCAGCGGTGTAGTGTTTGCTGTATTTGTAATGAAGCCATCTGCACTGCTCAGACCTGCGGCTGTCCCTTGCACAACACTTGTATACAGCGCGACTGCTGCAGAACGGTTGTTATCCCATCCAAGCCAGCCGGAGTGGCCGATATCCAGATAGTTGTACACATTTGGAATGGCGTGCAGCTTGTCCAATGCATACTTCACACCCGCCTCATAGATACCTGTTGAGCTGGCTTGACCACAAGCTGGTGTACTCAGGTTGGTCACAAGGTTAGGCAGACTGTCCGGTTCAATGACAGCAATAATGCGAATATCCTGATACTTCGGATCTGCGAAGATATCTGCGAGCACATCAATATAATCCGTTTTATAGGTCTGCAGTGCTGCCTGTGTTAGTGGAAGCTCGCCATTCGATGCAAGTGCATGACAATCCCGTCCGGGCAGATTGTAAATAACAAACGAAGCTGTTATTGGTGTACCCGGTTTCTTTTGAGCGAGAACGGCATCAAGATGTTGCTCTACACTTTTGCGACCAGCGTTGTCCGTACCGCCATAGATTGCAGCAATCCGGTCAACCCATACTGCGGTTGGATACGATTTGATGGTCTCCATCTTGGCCTTCAACGACGCATCGTTGGTCAGTGCAATGGATGTATCCACGAGAGCTGAATAGTCCTGATTCAGATAGGCCGTTGCCCCTACAAATGGATTATCCACATGTGCTTCAGCCGCCTGAGCCAAGCCGGGAGACAGTCCAGGGAAAATCCCCGCCGCGAGCAGCGTTGCTGCCAACATTTGCTTTACACCTTTGCGCAGGATCTTCTTACCTCTTGATTTGGTTTTCAATTTAGTCTTCATAGTTCCACCTTTCCTTTAGTTAGATTGGGTTGTACTCATGTCTGATCCTCTGTGTCATTATGATGCTTAGCACGAAGAGAACGTTCGGATGAGTTGGTTGTATCACCTCCTAAAGAAATGGTGTGTGAGGGCGAATCATGTGAATGAGTATAATATGGTGGGTGTGGTTGAACGTGTGTTAGACATGAAGAAGTGTGAACAATGACTTATGGGATGTCTGAATCCTAAATCGGGTAAGCGCTTTCTTCAAACGGTTAAAAAAAAGGCCTTCGCCTATCCATCTACAAACATGATGTTCGGTGTCACCTCCTTATGTTCTGATTATACGACATGTAAATTTTACTGTAAATTGAATTATATAAATTTAATTATATTTTTTTCCATAATTCAGGCAGGAATCTGGACATCCCTTGCTCCAAAAGACACACGAGGTCCATCCTGGCAATCTGCCACAATGAACCTCGTGTTTTACAATGCCGAATTAACCCTCTCGTCTAGCTAGTCACTACATATAATGTCTCGTTCTTATATTCCTACATCTAGGGCAAAACGACAATGTCTCCCGGTTTCAACCCGCTAACTACTTCCGTCTTGTCCCCCGATTCCATTCCAGCCTGGATCGTCCGCGGCTCTGTCTGTCCATTGCCCTTGTCTAACAGTACGTAAGGCTCGGTCTGATCCCGCATGATCGCGAGACTGGACACTACCGTCACTTTATCCTTCCGCATCGTCTCGATATCGCCTTCCAGACTCACGCCTCCATACATTCTGGCGTCCGGCTTCAGATCAATGACCACGTCAAACTGTGAAGCTTGCTTGAGGTCCGTATCGGTACTCTTGCGGGCGAATTTGGACACCTTACTTACCTTCCCGGTGAATTGCAGGTCTTTCTGCGCTGTCATTCGCACCTTAACCGGCATGCCCACCTTGAGCCTGAACATTTCTTCCTCACCAACAATCGTCATAAATTTCAGTTTGCTGATGTTTGTAATGGACCCGATCAGCTGTCCTTCCGTCACCGCACGTGTCTTGCTATCCTCTTCATTCATCTGAAATATACCGGAAGCGGAAGCATACACAACAGACTTACTTATAACTGTCTGCTTTTTCTGTATCTCCTTCTCCTTGAGGACCAATGCTTTTTGGTTCAATTCATTCGTCAGGCGTTTACCTTCCCGATCTGCAAATGCCTTCTTGCGCTCCTCTTCCGTCACGCCAAGGGACTCACTCATATTCGCCTGATCCAGGGTAACCTGATTCATCTTGTTTTCCAGCTGAGCTTTCTCCAGATCACTCTGCAACTGTTCTACTTCCGTTTGTAACGTGGAAGTATCGAGGCTAAACAGGATATCGCCTTTGCTCACCTGCTCACCACTTTTCACGTGCCACTGCTTGATGTTGGAAGCATACGGAGCGAAGATATCCGTCTGATCGGTGTATACGGATTTCCCTTTCACCTGTATCGTTTGCGTCATCGTTTCCTGTGTCACATCAAAGGTAATCGGGGGCGGAATCTCTATAGGCGCCTCCGGTTTTGGCTTGTACTTTTCATACAGCCAGTATCCTGCACCTGCCAAAAGTACAACGGTGATGATAATTTTAATCCATTTCTTCATGTGCCCAATTTCCCTTTCGCTGATAAAATTACATTGATTTGATCACAGTTAATGCATTGGTCCGAGATGCGCTGATTGCCGGATATATACCTGATACAATGCCAACCAGAATAGCAAAAACGATGCCAAGTGGCAGAGCCGACTGCTGAATAACAACGGTCATCGGACCATTCATCTGATCTGCCATCTGACTCGCCAGCAGACTGTTCACCCCGCCGAGGGCAGCAAAGGCGATCCCCACACCAGCCACGCCGCCCATTAATCCAAGCATCGCTGCTTCCGTAATAAACATCTGACGGATCTGCCACAGATTTGCGCCCAGCACCTTCATCACACCAATCTGTTTACGACGCTGATGCGTAGACATAATCATCGCTACAATAATGGATAATGAGGCCAGCAGCATGATAAAACCACCGATCCCCAATGCCGCTTTTTGGTACATCGCCAATTGACCTGCCATCGCTTCCTCTTGGAACAGATTACTCTGTGTGTTTAACGTCAGCTTTTTAATCTGTTCTTCCACCTGGGATACATAACGTTTGTCCTCAACCTTGACCAGAGCTGAGTTAAGATGCTTGGCCGCACTGCTGTCGGCCTGCTGTAATCCAAGCTCATCCTGCAATGCACGAGCTGTATCGAGCGGCAGATATACTTTTTTATCGTTTTGAGCGCTCATATCATCCATGTTGGAAGGCTTCATTAGTTCTCCAGACACGCGTATAGAACCACTCATTTTGGTTTTACTCGCATTCGCATAATCTTCATATCGAAACTGAATACGCTGCTGCACCAACTGATCCTGCTTCGCAGACATTTCCGTAAACTGCTCCAAAAGCTCATTGTTATATGGATCAGCATTCAACTGCTCGAATAACTTCTGAGTTACTTTGGGGTCCACGAGTCCAAATGCAGCCCCATAACTGGTTACCGCCATACGACCATCCTCTGCCCCACGTCCCTCAGCATACTTGTATCCAAACCCGCCCAGGGTCTCCAGCTGGGTACCAATGACCTCAACATACGTGCTGCGACCATCCGGAAGCACCATTTCCAGCGAATCCAGCTTTAACATGGGAGCCACGGCAACAACATGGGGTAGTCTTTGGATAATCTGAATCTTTTCCAACGTCAATGCTCCCCGTTCAAACTTCGATGTCTGACCATTCCCCTTGCCGTTGCCGGTACGAATGCCCTCATTAGGCGTAATCGTAATTTCATCCATCTTGTAATTGTCGTTCAATGTTTTCTCGCTATAGGTCTGTACGGACTGCCCCACACTAAGTGCAATGATCATGGCGGCAGAACCGATGGACAGCCCCATCATGCACAGCAGTGTGACCATTTTTCTGCGAATGATCTGTCCCCAGGCCATACGTGCTACATCCCGTATTCTCACATTTCCTCTCCTTTTGCCTCAAGCTTCCCTTACAGCCTCTTCAACCAATATTCCATGTTGCAGTGTAAGCACAACTTGCATCTGCTCCGCGACCTCTGCTTCATGTGTCACAATGACAAAGGTTGTATTCATATCCCGGTTTAGCTGCTGCAAAATCGCAATAATCTCTTCCTCCGTCTCGGTATCCAAATTTCCCGTTGGCTCATCTGCAAAGATCACCGAGGGTTCGGTAATGAGCGAACGTGCAATACTGACACGTTGTTGTTGACCGCCCGACAACTGGGACGGGAACAATTTTGTTTTTTCACCCAGTCCAACCTGTTCCAGCAGCTTCAATGCTTTTGCTTTGCGTTTCGAAGGGCTTATCCCCATAAACACCAAGGGTAATTCTACATTTTCCCGGATTGTAAGATTGGACAGCAGTTCATAGGATTGAAAAATAAACCCGATATGACTGCGCCTGAACTCAGCCAGGCGATTTTCACTGAAACGTACAATATCTTGTCCCGCAATTAGAATCTTGCCCTGATCCGGTTTCATCAGCCCTGCCATCAGATTCAGCAGTGTGGATTTACCCGAACCAGAACTGCCCAGCAGGGCTACCATCTTGCCTTCTCCAATCGTCAGGTTGATATCCTGAAGCACCGGCACGGTTCCCTGGCCATTGCGGAACGAATGGGATAATTGTTCAACTTGAAGCATTGCTACATGTCTTCCTTTCTACTTGCTAAATATGTACAGAGGTTGTTCAAAAAAGCCCGCTTTTGATTACGAAGGATGTCTAATGACATCATCAACATCGAATATAGAATTTAGCCGAAATGTCCGTTGCTCACGTAGTTTTCCCTACGCTCTGCTACTCCATTTCTAGCTTCATCCCATCTTCTCGGTACTGAAAACCAGTTTTTTTGAACTTGTATGTATAGATTCGCGAAGCACGTTCCCTTTTATTATAGGGTGGAGATGTATCCGGGCTGGCCGGAGTTGTATCCAACTTGTAACATGTCATAACAAAAAAAGACCTTGTCCACAGAGCAGCTATCGCTCCATCAGACCAAGGTCTTATATTCGTATACCTTCCGCAGCTTACCAGGCTCTGAAACTAAAGCGGTACATTTCACTTTTATCCACTGAGCTGCTTACAGCAAATAATTCATCGTCATTCCATTTCAGACTGATGAAGTTATCAATATTGCGATAGATCACCGTATCCGACGAAATCTTGCTGTCATTCAGGTAGGCAACATGCAACTCATTCTTCTGATTCTGACTGTCCATTGGGAAAAAGTAAGCTATTCGGGATTCATCTGCATCCAGATCGAAGCTCCAGATCGAACCTTGTAATAACAGATCATACTGCTCCTCTGCTGCGTGATACCGATACAGCCCCTGTACCTTATTCATCGTTCCCTGGATGAGCATGTCACCATTTTTCAGCAACTTGTACTGTTGGATGTCTTCCATTGCAGCATACGCCTTCACTTCATGCTCATCCTCAAGCGATACACGATAGATAGCATACTTGTCTTTCAGCATCACCAGTATATAAAACTGTTGGTGATCCTCACTGACCTGCAACACATCCATAACGATAAACGTATCACTCGAACCTTTCCCTTGTTTTGGTCCTGTGAACATGCTCATCAGCTCTTCATACGTGTAGATGACATGACTCGTCCCCTGGCTCAGATCAACTTGTTTAAATAACAGATCATCCTGACCGATGTAGGATTCATTCCCTACAAACACTCGATAATACGAGTTGTCGTACGGAAGCTTGCGACGTTCCCCGCTCTGTATTATATACTCATACGTTGTCTTCTGCGTCTGACCTGCCCGATACTGGGAGTAAATGATTTTCTTGTGATCCGGGCTGATCGTTACACCGTAATCCGTATTAGCCGCAATGTTCTTCACTTCCTTATCATCCAGATGCAGGAGAGACAGTTTGAGCCCTGAATAGGAAAATTCCGGTTGATTAAATATAATCGTATTCCGGTCTAACACTTCAAAATCAAAGATCGCAAAATCATTTGGAATCTTGGTAGCCGACTCGATCTGAATCGTACTGCTCGGTGGTGGTGCCAGACGGTTGTTGAACTGCTCACTTGGCAAAATCACCGTTCTTGGTTTGAGATTTCCGAGACTGAACAGGCTCCCAATCCCAAAAATCCCGCTGACAAATGCGATCAACAACCCTGACAGCATCAATCTGTCACGGTTTTTACGCCAAAATCCAGGATGTCTCATGCGTTCATTTCCCCCGGAAGACTGATATTCACTTGTGTCCCTTCCCGCATGATGCTCTTCATCTCCACTGTTCCTCCATGACGCTCAACGATGTTCTTCACAATAGATAAACCCAGCCCGGCACTGCCTTTCTCGGCCCTGTTGATTCCTTTATCCTGGTAAAAGGGTTCAAATACATGTTGGAGCGCTTCAGCACCGATTCCTTCCCCCTGATCACGGATCACAATAGCGATAGAATCACCTAACCGGAAGGATTGTACTTCGATAATGGAGTTCACATCACTGTACTTGACCGAATTATCCAGGATGTTGAGGAAGACCTCTTTCAACTTATCCCGATCTCCCTGTAAATACTGATGTTCCTCTAGCTCATAGTGAATGCCTATATTGTACTTGCTCGCCTTAATCGACATGTCCTCACAAGCTTCACGAATAATATCTGATATATCGATACGTTCGAACCGGTATGCCTGAATGAC
Source organism: Paenibacillus sp. FSL H8-0283 (assembly GCF_045040675.1). Taxonomy (NCBI): domain Bacteria; kingdom Bacillati; phylum Bacillota; class Bacilli; order Caryophanales; family Paenibacillaceae; genus Paenibacillus; species Paenibacillus sp. FSL H8-0283. The sequence continues at coordinate 1,266,662 of NZ_CP150295.1, read as the reverse complement.
CGCAGAGGAGACCGAGACCTCCAGAATATCCGCAACCATCGTGTTGAGACGCTGGCTTTCCTTGATGATATAATTCATGCCCTTGTCAAAAAAGTCCTGGTCGGTAAATCCGTTATCCCGTAAAATCTGGGCGTATCCCAGAATCGTTGTTAAGGGTGTCTTCAATTCATGTGTCACATTGTCAAAAAAGACTTTGCTTCTGGCCTGTACTTGCTTCACTTCGTCCCGCTCTCGCTCAATCACATCAATCTGCTCCCGTACCCGATCAATCATGATGGTGAAGCTTGAAGCCAGTTCACCGATCTCATCCTTGGTTGTAATCTGAATGTCCGCATTCAGACTTCCCTGGGCCACTTCCGCAGAACGTTTCGTGAGTACACGGATGGGTTGTGTAATTTTCCGGGAAATAAAGATGGATGCGATAAATACAAATACGAAAATAACCGCTGCAAAAAACTTGATCGTATTTTGAAAACGAAGGTTGCGTTTGAACAACTCCGTATAATCCTTCTTCATCTGTACGATTCCAATCAATTGTTGATCCATCTGGAGCGGGAAGGACAGACTGGCTGTGACATGGCCCTTATCCACAACTGTGGTGTAAGCAATCCGGGAATGTATGGCTTCCTCCACATCAGGATGGTCAGACCGCTTAGCGACGTTAACCTCGCTGCCAACAGATTCGTATGGCGAAGCATCGGGGCGATATACTATAATCTCCCCACCAACGGCTGATCCAATTTGCTCCGCGAGCTCGCGACTCCTTGCTTCGAGCGAGTCTCTGCTCATGCGTTTATTATGTATCAGAAAGTACTGATTCAGCGCGATGTCCAGATTTCTTTTGGATTGCACCATATCCTCATGCACTTCCCGGTACATATTCTCCTGAGCTACCTTATTGGACAGAATCAGCAGGACGGAGAATCCGATAAAGACGATGACCGAGAATAACACCACCATTTTGAACTGGATCGTCCACTTCATGTCTGTACCTGAATATTCAGCTTGTACCCCACACCAAATACCGTTTCAATCATCGAAATGCCTTGCACACCACTATCCAGTTTCTTGCGAATCCGTTGCACATGAATATCCACCGTTCGGGTATCCCCTGCAAAATCAAATCCCCATACCTTGTCCAGCAGTTCAGAACGTGTATGAACCTTACGATGATGGGTCACGAGAAATAACAACAGATCATATTCCTTATTCGTGAGTCCTGCCCGTTCCCCGTCTTTCCACACTTCCCGTTCATCCTTGCGGATTTCAATATGCTTGCCTAGCCTTACCACCTCATAGGACTGATTCTCCAGTGTCTCGCTGATCAGATCAATCCGGCGAAAAATCGCCCGAATGCGCGCAACCACCTCACGGATATCAAAAGGCTTCGTGATATAGTCATCCGCCCCAAGCTCCATGCCAAGTACCTTGTCCAGCATGTCCGACTTCGCAGTGATCATGATGACAGGTATCTTGGAGTTCACAGATAGTTGCCTGCACACATCAAAACCGCTCATATCTGGCAGCATCAGATCCAGCAGGATCAGATCCGGCTTCGAATCCCGAAGCAGATCCAGACCTTCTTTTCCCGTAGCTGCTTCCTTGATCTCAAATCCTTCCTTACGTAACGAATAGGACAAAATATCGCGAATGGACTCCTCGTCCTCAATAATTAAAATCTCTTTTTGTCTCATGATACTTTCGTAATCTCCCTGCTCTATGAATTTCCTTGATCTGCCTTTATTTTGTATCCCAAGCCGTATGCTTGAATAGAGGGAAGCACGAAATGTTACAACTCCGATACAACTCTGAACCTTTTGGAAACAACCACCCGATATACTTGGATCATAAAGAGACTCATACCAGACCGGACCCAAGCCTGATCTGTATCCAAGGGGGATTCACATCATATGAACAGCACACAAATTAATGATGCTTATGTCAACTATAAATCAGAAATCACAAGGTATCTATCCCATATCGTCAAACAACCGCAAGATGCAGAAGATCTGGCACAGGATTGTTTTATTCGACTAATGAACGTTACCGTGGATATCCCTGAAGATCGCATTCTCTATTATCTCAAACGCATTGCCCGTAACCTGGCGATGGACAGCTTCCGCAGACGAACCCGTACACTCAGACGAGACAGCCGTCTGGAGGTACCTACCCATCACGTCGATACATCCCACCTTGAAATTAGCGAAGGTGTTCATGATCTTGTTTCCCATATTAACAACACCGAACATCGTAAAATATTAGAACTTCGCCTCATCCATGGATACTCCATTAAGGAAACGGCAGAGCTGGTGAATCGCAGTGAAGGCATGATTAAATCCTCTGTCTTCCATGCCGTCAATCGAATTCGGGCCAAAGTCATCTCATAAGAGATGGCTTTTTATTTGCGTAAAATCAATATGCACGCAGAATTGGATGGATTATGACGGGACCGAAATACCTATGGATATGTCAAAAGACCCAATTTTACAAATATCGAGTTAATTTTTACAAATTGTTATGACTATGTGAGATTTTCATGTGGTAGAATATGGACGAACTCATGAATCAACTAATATTTGGGAGGGATTTGGTTGGGTAAATTAACAGGTATGCGAGGAGTATTTTTAAAATCACTCCTGGCATTGTCCATGGCTTTGCCACTTCAGGTCGGATTATGGAACGGAGATGCATCGGTTCATGCGGAAGGACCGACAGACCCGGCACCGTTCATCCAGGCAAAGGTTGTGAACCAAAATGCAGGTAAAAAAGTATTGTTCGACAACTCTCACGGCCAAACGGCTGGAGCTGCAGACTGGGTCATTGATGGAGGTTTCTCCGACTTCGGGAATGCACTCGCGAATGATGGTTACTATGTCAAAGAACTTCGCAAGACAACTCCATTTACCTATGATGATCTGAAAGAGTATAACGTATTCGTTATTGCAGAGCCTCAAATTCCTTTCAAAACATCCGAACAAGCAGCACTGAAACAATATGTTGAAACGGGCGGCAGTATCTTCTTTGTTGGAGATCACTATAATGCAGACCGTAATAAAAACCGCTGGGATGGCTCTGAAGTCATCAACGGCTATCGTCGGGGAGCATTCGAAGATCCGGCCAAAGGTATGAGCACCGATGAGCGTAATTCTGAAGCGATGCAAAATGTAACCGGCTCGGACTGGTTGTCCGATAACTTTGGCGTACGTTTCCGCTATAACGCACTTGGCGATATCAATGCCAATATCGTTGTACCGGCAGATCAAGCTTTCGGCATCACAGAAGGCGTATCGGCTGTAGCCATGCACGCCGGTTCAACACTTGCAATCACCGATCCGGAAAAGGCAAAAGGTATTGTGTACCTGCCAAAAACCAACGCAAAATGGAATAACGCGGTAGACCAAGGTGTCTACAACGGCGGCGGGATTGAAGAAGGTCCTTACGTGGCTGTATCCAAGCTGGGCGCAGGTAAAGCTGCCTTCATCGGTGACTCCTCTCCAGTAGAAGATGCATCACCAAAATACTTGCGTGAAGAGACAGGCACACGCAAAACAACTTATGACGGTTTTAAAGAAGCCGATGATGCCGTGTTGCTCGTGAACACCGTAAACTGGCTTGCTACACAAGAGAACTACACAAGCCTGACTGAAGTGAACGGACTTGAACTGGACACAGCTACAGCGCTGTTGCCATTCGAAGAGCCGGCTGCTTCCACAGAACCACAGGCTGAACCTTGGTCCGCACCTGCTGCCGGATATAAGTGGTACGATCGTTCCACGTTCAAGGCTGGTTCTTACGGTGGACCTGCATCCAGCGCGAACGCTGCATACAGCTTCGTTAAACAGGATACCCTTCCGAATGCAGAAGACTTCCAGATTCGTGTAGTTGTGGAGAATATGGCTCCAAACACAACCGTATCCGGTTATAGTGCCGGTATCTATCTGACTGGCGGAACACAGGTCGCCATGATCCAGAATGAAAGTGGTACTTGGCCAACTTCGTACGGCTATAGTTCCACATTCAGTGTAACCTCGGACAGCCAAGGTCGCGGGATCAAAGATCTGAACGTCCGGATCAAACCAGGTACAACTGGCGCTGCCAGCTTGCGTCTGCGTCTGAATGGCAGCAACCTGATCACCAATGCCGTGACTGTTGGCAATGTGCCAGCAGAACAGCTTCCGGAAGAAGAAGGACCGATTCCAGCAGCTATCACAGTTGCTGAAGCACGCACCAAAGCTGCTGGCACTACCGTAACCATCGAAGGTGTTGTGACGACAGAGCCGGGTGCATTTGGTGGACAAGCCTTCTATCTTCAAGATGAAACTGCTGGAATCTACGTATTCCAGCACACTAGCGGCTTCCATGCTGGTGACAAGGTGAAAGTAACAGCAGCAACAACCATCTATAACAGCGAGTTCGAGCTTACCGATATCGTTGCGATTGAGAAAACAGGTACGGCTTCCGTACCTGCTCCAATCGAGGTTACTGCAATTACAGATGCGAACCAAGGTCAACTGGTTCAATTGAAAAATGTAACGATTGAGAATATCATCAGTGCTACACCAGTTGGATCTTTTGAATTCGACGCGGTAGCAGCAGATGGAACGAGCACACACATCCGTGTGGACACCCGTACAGGTGTGACGGAGACTTCCTTCCCTTATGCTGCTGGTGACAAAATCGATATCACAGGCGTTTCCGCTATTTTCAAAGATGTATATCAATTGAAACCTAGAAGCTTGAATGATTTTGTACCTGCTGAAGAGCAAGGTGGCGGCGAAGTGCCTTCCACTCCAGCTGCAGGAGCACCGGGTAAACCGGTGCTTTCTTCTGATAATGGATATACCACTGGCCTGTTCGAAGGTTCGTACAACGTAAGCATGAACCTCTGGTGGGGTGAAAACGGTTCTGAGTACAAACTGTATGAGAATGGCGTTCTGATCGATACGCAGAAGTTGACTGCGGCTTCACCATCGGCTCAGTCCTCCAAAACCGCCATTACAGGCAAAGCCAACGGCACGTATACCTATGTAGCTGAGCTGACCAATGACAAAGGCACAACACGCAGTGACGTGCTGACGGTACAAGTAACCAATGCCGCTCCAGGCAAAGCTACATTGTCCCAAAACAACTGGGATGGTGACGGCAACTATAACGTATCCATGAACCTCTGGTGGGGTACAAATGCAACTGAATACCGTCTCTATGAGAATGATGTATTGATTGATACACAAGCGTTGAACGCGGCAACTCCAGCTTCTCAAAATGCTACAACTGAATTGTCGGGTCGCGCTAACGGAACGTATTCGTATCGTGCTGAGCTGATCAACGCTGCAGGCGTAACCAGCACAGAGACAATTACGGTTCAAGTTACTAAAGCATTGCCTTTGGCTAGCTAAGTCTCATTAAAGAAGCCTAACGTTTAACCAAGCAACTAAAAAACCGAAACCAACATTGCCTGATTCACAGGGCAACATGGTTTCGGTTTTTTTCATTCATTTCAAACGTTCTGGCTCATAGCCATTTCTAACAAATAGAATGCTGTTCCATACAGCACAATAAACGGCCACGGCGATGACACTAATGACAAAAATCAAGTTCATCTGTGTAAACGTATAACTGCTTCCCGTGAAAATGATCAGGATTGCACTGAGCCCAATATTTTCTCTGTTATGTTTTTTAAACTTCTGAAAGATCATTCTGTACAGCAATATCAATACCATAAATACAATCCATATAAAATAAAATATTTCCATAGGTCACCTTCCTTTCGAAAAACTCATTTCTTGTATGGGTATCTAAGAGGAGTATTGATTAATATCCTTAATTCCCTTTATATAGAAACCTATTAATATTACATGGATTTGGAAAATAACTCAATCATTGTGATGCATATTCTTGGAATCCTCTTATTCCTCGACGGTTAGCTGAGCAACAAGAACGCACCGATGTTTATTTACAGACACAAAAAAAGACTATCCCTGCCAATATTCCGGCACCGAATAGCCCTCTCTTCTTCCTCTATCAACTTATCTTAATTTATCATCTAGTATATTCGTAGCGCCACATTAACCCTTACACCAGCTTCTTACGAATATACCCCGAGATCAAGTCAATAATCGTGATCATCACGATAATACCCAGCAGGATTATACCTACTCGCGGCCAGTTCCGAGTACTTAACGCAAAGATCAGCGGTGTACCGATACCCCCTGCTCCAATTACACCCAGTATAGTCGCGGAACGTACATTGATCTCAAAACGGTACAATGTATAGTTCAGGAAGCCAGGCATAACCTGTGGCAGGATGGCAAACCACAACTGCTGCATACGATTGGCTCCAGAGGCAAGCAGCGCCTCGGATGGGCCGTAGTCGATATTTTCAACTTCATCTGCGTACAACTTGCCTAACATGCCAATGGAGTGCAACCCAAGGGCGAGTACCCCTGCGAACGATCCGGGGCCTACTGCCTTGATGAACAACAAGGCCATGATAATCTCAGGGAACGTGCGAATAAAGCTGAGTACCATTTTGCCTGCACCCGAGATGGAACGATGCCCACTCATGTTACGGGCAGACCAGAAGGCAAATGGAATACAGAGCACGGCCGAGATTACAGTACCTAGTACGGAGATTGCCAACGTGTCTAGCAGTCCGCGCAGCAGGTCTTCTCCCTCAGGCAAATATACAAACTCCCAGTCCGGTGAGAAAATTCCGGCTACAATGGCTTTCATAATCTGAGCGGCAGTTTCCTTGAAACCAGTAAACGGTACACCGGCAAGCGCCCAGACATACACAAGGATTAACAGTAACACAATGACCCAGCGTAGCGGGTTCTTCCGTGGTTTAGGCCGGATGCGGCTTATTTCATTTTTCATCATAGCAATTTCTCCCGCAGCTTAGTACTTACATAATCAATGACCAGAACGATGACGAGGGTAAACAGAATGATTACGCTGGTCTTGTCATACTCCAGGAACCCAAGTGTGGCCTCATAGTAGAGTCCAATCCCTCCGGCTCCCACCAGTCCCAGAATGGCAGCAGCACGTATATTAATTTCAAAGGCATACAGCACATAGGATGTGAACTGGGCAGCCAGTTGCGGCACCACGCCATATACAATGAGCTGAATTCGGTTCATACCAACAGCCGTCATCGCTTCCAGCGGCCCCTGATCAATGGTTTCCAGCGTCTCATACGTCAGCTTCGCGATCAGACCTATCGAGAACACAGCCAGTGCCAAGATTCCGGGGATTGGCCCCAAACCAAACACAGCAACGAACAAAGCAGCAAGCAACAGATCCGGCACGGTCCGAATCAGGTTCAACAGAAAGCGCGCCGGATAGTAGATCCAGCGACTTGGCATCAGGTTACCGGCACAGATAATCGAGACTGGAATCGCAATAATGGCACCAATGGTTGTCCCAATCAGGGCCATTCGAATCGTTTCAAGCATGCCTTGCACGATATTATCAAAGTAACTCCACCGGGGCGGGAACATCTCCTTCAGCAGATCCAGCATGTTGGGAAAACCTTCAAACAACTCCGTGAAGCTGGCATCCGTCTGCTTGGCACTGGCCCACAGAAGGAGCAGAATGATCACTAAGGTGAGCAAATGTTTCGTACGCCCAGGCGGCTTTGGGCGATTCACAACCTGAGCCGGGCTGGAACCAGGTTCCTTCCCCACTCCGCCTGAATTCTGAAGTGGAACGTTGGACTGCCCCTTCATACCACAACTTCTCCCTGCTCATGCACAGCCTGTTTGTCCAACAATTCGTCAGCCAGAATTGGTCTGCCGTAAATTTCTGCAAAGCGCTCATCCGTTGCCTCTTCTACCGGGCCGTCGAAGACCACCTCGCCTGCTCGCAATCCGACAATACGGGTCGCATACTCTCTCGCCAGATCAATAAAGTGAAGGTTGACGATGGTCGTAATCCCAAGGTCTTGATTGATGCGTTTCAGGTCATCCATGACCTGTTTTGTTGTAAGCGGGTCAAGTGAAGCAACCGGTTCGTCGGCCAGAATGATTTTTGCTTCCTGTGCCAGTACACGGGCAATAGCCACACGCTGTTGTTGTCCACCAGACAACTGATCTGCACGGGAATAAGCTTTCTCCGAAATATTCACGCGATCCAGCGCAGTGAACGCCAGTTCAATATCCTCTTTTGGAAAACGCCCCATAATGGTGCGCATGGTGGAATGATATCCAACCCGTCCAGCGAGTACGTTACGTAGTACACTGGACCGTTTTACCAGATTGAAACTCTGGAAAATCATGCCGATGTCACGTCTGATCATGCGTAGCCGTTTGCCTTGTGCCTTCGTGATGGAACTTCCGTTAATCAGAATCTCGCCCTCACTAATGTCGTGCAGTCGGTTAATGGAGCGTAAGAGCGTTGATTTACCCGCACCGGACAGACCCACTACAGCAATGAATTCACCCTGCTCAAATTTCAGATTAATATTATCCAGGCCCTTGGTGCCGTTAGCGTAAGTTTTGGTAACGTTATGAAGCTCAATCATGACAATATCCTTCTTTCATTCATAATGATCATACACATGAGTCCTTGCTATAATGGCACAAGCCAGCGCAGCGTAGATCACGCTGAACTGGCCTGTCCATTGCTACGATTAAGCTGTTCCCATCCAAGAAAGCTACTACAATGTGAACAGATCCCGAACTACTTTTGGATCAGAATTATTCACCTTTCACTTTTTCGCCATACTGACGAACGATCTCAAACTTGCTATCATCGGACTCTACATAACCTTCATGCGTATAGATTTCTTTGATGATCTGGTGACCTTCAGTATCTTTACCGATATCGATGAAGGCTTGTTTGATCTTCGCAGTCCAATCTGCATTCATGTCTGTACGAACGGCAATGGTATCGTTAGGAATAGGCTCAGTGAACGCCAGTACTCGTGTATCTTCAAATACAGTCGGATAGTCTTTAGCTACCGTGTTGCGGGCATCTTGGAAAATAGCTGCTGCATCAACGTCACCGTTCAATACAGCGATAACACCTTGGTCATGACCTTTCAACGTTACAGGTGTTACATCTTTTAATGGATCAATGCCTCTGTCCAGCAACAGACCTGCTGGCCATACATAACCTGCGGAAGACGTTACGTTTTGGTAAGCCACTTTTTTACCTTTAAGGTCCTCGATGGATTGAATCGGCGAATCTTTTTTCACAATGAACATGGATTTATAGGAATCCGCCAACTCTTCGGTTGGAGCACCTGTCTCATCATTTACACCGAAACGTTGTGCTTGCAAAATAACCTGCGCAGCGCCTTTTTCTTTAGCCAGTACATAAGCTGTCGGAGGCAAGAAACCTACGTCTACTTTGTTGGACGCCATTGCTTCAATAATTGTGTTGTAGTCGGTGGATACGCTGACTTTTACCGGAATGCCCAGTTTGTCACCAAGCAACTTCTCCAGCGGTTTCGCTTTGGCTTCAAGCGTATCTGCGTTCTGGGAAGGAACAAATTGAACCGTCAGTTCAGTTGGCACATAACCTTCGACAGCTTTCTCTGTCTCTGCCGTAGACGTACCGGATGCATTCGAACTCGCATTATCCCCGTTAGCCGAACCTGTTGTACTACTGCTAGACCCACAAGCACTCAGAAACAGAACCAAAATCAACAATGGTAAAAATAAAGCAGACTTCTTCAAACGAACACCCTCCAAAGAGTTTCTATTTTTCAGTACTTATCTACTATAGTTGCCAAATATTAGCGCGATGTGAAACGAAATTTGGAGTTTTGTAAAGTTTCCTGTCAGGCTGTCAGCGCGACTTGTATCTGTTAGAATAGGCTCATTATGGTTGAAGATATAAGAAGAACATCGGAGATAACGGCGTATACTTCGGTTCTTCAAGCTATTCATTCTTCTCCGTTTTATAGTAATTCCATATATCTGAACTTATATATTAGAGGAGATTGTAAAATGACATCCACAAACCATACGGCAAGCTTCGATATTCTGTATACCAGTGATCTGCACGGGGCGATCCGTCCCATTCATTACAATACCAATGCCTACCGCCCCGCTGGGCTTGCCCTGCTGGCTTCCCTGATTCGTAAGGAACGTGAACGTTCTCCTGAATTGATGCTGGTGGATAACGGGGATCTGCTGCAAGGATCACCCTTGGCCTCCTATGCAGCTTCACAGGTTTCCAAAAACGAGGTGCATCCATTCATAACGGTACTGAATGAATTCGGTTATGATGCTGCGGTGATGGGCAATCACGAGTTTAACTATGGTCAGAGTCTGTTGCGCGGAGCAGTTGAAGCTTCTAATTTCCCCTGGCTGTCTGCCAATATTGTAAAAAATGAGCAACCAGACGTACCTGCCTTCGGTCCTCCGTATCTAATCAAAACCTTGTCTACGGGTGTTAAAATAGCCCTCTTGGGCGCAACTACGCACTACATCCCAAACTGGGAGCACCCGAAAAATATTGAGGGTTTACAGTTCCTTGATGCCTTGGAGACGATTCGTGCATGGGTTAGCTATATCCATGAGCATGAACAACCAGATGTAATGGTTGTCAGTTATCACGGTGGATTTGAGAGTGATCTGGAGACAGGCGAGCCCACCGAACGGTTAACTGGAGAAAATCAAGGCTATGCCATCTGCCGGGACATCGAAGGCATTGATGTGTTGCTTACCGGACATCAGCATCGTCAGCTTACCGCTAATATTCATGGTGTAACCGTCATTCAGCCAGGCTTCAGTGGAAATGGTGCGGGGCATGTATCCCTTCATTTGGAACAATCATCGGGCGGCAAGTGGCAGATTACAGATAAGCAGGCTCGGTTGTTACTTCTGGATGAACATCATGAGGTTGAACCTGATGCAACCGTCATGAAACTGACGGAAGAGCTGGAAACTGAGGCACAATCATGGCTTGATCAACCCATTGGCGAGGTGGCTGGGGATTTATCCATCACCAATGCTACGGCTCTGCGACTCAAGGCACATCCATTCATTGCTTTTGTACATCAAGTGCAGATGGAAGCGACTGGAGCGCAGCTCTCCAATACCGCCATGCTGAGTGAAGAAGCTCGCGGTTTCGGGAGTCACATCACCGTTCGGGACGTGTTATCCAACTTCATCTATCCTAATACTCTGACGGTGCTGGAGTTGAGTGGTCAGGATATCCGGGAGGCACTGGAACAAACGGCACGTTACTTTGAAGTGAATGCTTCTGGTGAGGTGGCAGTCAATCCGGCTTATATGGAGCCCAAACCCCAACATTATAATTACGATATGTGGGCTGGCATGGAGTACGAGTTGGATATTTCCCAACCTGTGGGCAGTCGAGTTGTGAAGTTGGAACGTGAAGGCAAACCCATGGACATGGATGGCATGTACTCTGTGGTGATGAACAGCTACCGTGCTGCTGGCGGCGGAGATTATGCGATGTATCCGGGCAAAAAGGTACTGCACGAAGGTGCCACGGATATGGCCGCACTGGTGGAAGATTACATCCGCAGACACCAGCCATTAACGGTGGAGCAGGCTAATAACTGGAAAGTTATTGGAAGTTAAATGAGAAAGAGCAGGTCCTGTGATCAGGATCTGCTCTTTTGTTTTCAACCTATTGCTTACTTGTTCTTGTTGAATTATCCTATCCTGTCCTGTCCTGTCCCTTCATCCGACATATTGAAGGATTAACTGATATAATGCTATTGAAAATCCTAAGATACTCGCTTTCATTTTAGATGGATGATATCTTTCGCTACGAATCAAATAAAAGAAAACCAAAATAAACCCTGCGGGGATCCATAGCTCAAAGACACCATTTGTTGTACTTTGAGAATAAATTGGCGTAATGAACGTACTAATTAAAAAGTAAAAGAAAACCGTAAAACGTCTTGTTTCTAACTGCTTGCTCCACCTTACTAGAATGAAAATAATAATGATTGCGATAATAATAATGTGAACAGGGGGTAGAAGAATAGCAACATTCCCAAATTTGAATTCCATTCCGCATTGCCCTCCTCTCTTCTAATGCATCACATGACTGACTACAGGCATACGTGTAAAAATTCATTCTCATGCTTCAAAACCGCTGGCAACCGTCCAAAAACGGACCTATTCCAATATATCCTTATTTTAACATACAATCACAGTTCCGTTTTCCATTTTCCTTCAAGGGAATATGCAAAAAGAGCAGAATTGAGGAGCATCGTGCCCTCATCCCTGCTCTTTTTACATACCTACAAGTTCTCTAATACATGTCCCATATTATCCAAAATGACTATTGCGCCTTTTTACGCAACTGACTGTAATACAGCTCGCTGTAGAAACCGCCTTGTTCCAGCAATGTATCATGCGAGCCTTGCTCCAGTAGCTGCCCATCCTTCAGCACCAGAATCCGGTCGGCCTGACGGATCGTGTTCAGCCTGTGGGCAATGACAAAGCTGGTACGGCCTTGCATCAGGCGTTGCAGCCCTTCCTGGATTTTAATCTCCGTAACAGTATCAATACTGCTCGTCGCTTCGTCCAGTACGAGTATCGATGGATCTGCCAAGATTGCCCGGGCAATGGCGAGTAGTTGCTTCTGCCCCTGACTAATGCCGCTCCCGTCGGCCTGGAGCACTTTGTCGTATCCATCCTTCATTCGCACAATGAAGGAATGGGCATTCGCCAGCCGGGAGGCTGCTTCCACCTCTTCATCCGTTGCGTCCAGACGCCCAAATCGAATATTTTCTCGAATCGTACCCTGAAACAAAAATGAATCCTGTAATACAAATGCCATATGTGACCGCAGATTCTCACGCCGAATGGTGGTCATATCGCGTCCATCTACCGTTAATGTGCCACCTGTTGGATCATAGAAACGTGATAACAGCTGAATTAATGTTGTTTTCCCCGCTCCGGTCGGACCCACAAGGGCAATCATCTCCCCCGGTTTGGCTTCAAAGCTGATCTCATGCAAAATGTTACGCCCTTCATCGTATCCAAAGGATACTTTGTCAAACCGAACGGCTCCCTCTACCTTGTCCAGAGATATCGCTGCCCCTTCATCCTTCGCTTCCTCATCTTCGTCCAGCACCTCGAATACGCGCTCAGCCCCCGCAATCGCGGACAATAACGTATTCCACTGGTTCGCCAGATCATTCAGCGGACGGGTGAATTGACGGGCATATTCTACAAAAATAATAATCACCCCAACCGTAACCGAACCCTGAATCGCCAGAATACCACCGATGCCCGCCACAATCGCAAAGCTCAGGTTATTCAATCCATTCATCAGTTTCGGGATAAAACCAGAGATGGTCTGTGCCCAAAAACCGGAAATCCGGATGCGGGTATTCCGTTCCTCAAAACCGCGAATCACCCGCTCCTCTTGGGAGAATGCCTTAATGATCCGTTGCCCGGATAATGTCTCTTCGATGTAACCGTTAAGTTCACCCAGATTGCGCTGCCGCTCCTTGAAGAGCGGTCCCGTTCTGCGCGTAATCCAACGCATGCCGATGGCCATCAAAGGAACAACGATAAAGGTAAGCAGGGTCAGTAGTGGGCTGAGCCAGAGCATAACGCCAAATGTCCCAAGTAGTGTTAATACACTCGAAAAGATCTGGATCGCCGAGCTGTTCAATGTACCGCTGACATTCTCGATATCATTGGTCACCCGGCTCATAATCTCCCCCTGCTGGCGTTTACCGAAGAATGGAATCGGTAATTTGTGCAGATGGGAGAACAGATCATACCGCATGCGGAACACGGTTTCCTGTGCAATTTCGATCATCCATATATTTTGTAACCAAGATGTAAGAGAGAACAAGACATACACTGCGGTTAATCCAATCAGAAACCGAGTCCAGCTTGCCCCGGCTTCCCCCGCGATGAAATCATCCACGGCCACCCCTACCATGTAAGGGCCAAGCAAAGCGAGTGCGGAGCTGGCAAACACCATCAACAGTACCATGGACAGCTTAACCTTGCGACGTGCCAGATAGGTCCAGATACGACCTAGCGTACCTGACCAGTTCTTCGCCCGTGCCTTGGGTTTGCGACCACCACCTGATCGTAACGTCTCCGGATCAATCGGAGGCGGTGGCTGACGGAAAGGCTCAATGAATGCTTTGAACATGCTGTGCACCCTCCCCGTATTGTGATTCATGAATTCGACGATACAGCTCTGACGACTCCATCAAGTCTTCATGTTTTCCTTGCCCAATGAGTTGTCCATCATCAAGCAGCAGAATCAGGTCCGCCGAAGTGGTTGAACTGATCTTCTGGGTGATGATAAACGTGGTACACGACAATTCCTCCAGCGCATCGAGCAGTCTGCCTTCTGTAGCCACATCCAGCGCACTTGTGCTATCGTCCAGAATCAGAATTCTTGGTCTACGTACCAGTGCTCGTGCAATGGAAAGTCGCTGCTTTTGTCCACCGGAGAGATTCACTCCCCGTTGACCCAGCAATGTATCATAACCGTTTGGTAAATTCTCAATCGTTTCATGGATCTGCGCGCGCTTTGCGGCTTCCACGATCTCATCCAAGGTAGCATCTTCCTGACCCCAGGCAATATTCTCCCGGATGGAACCGGTAAACAGGACAACCTCCTGCGGTACATAACCAATCGCACCACGCAGCACGGACAGATCCAGCTCTGATGCATCGGCACCATCAATCCGTACCTTTCCTTGATCCTCTGTGTATAAACGCGGAATAAGCTGTACCAGCGAAGATTTGCCTGAGCCTGTTGCTCCCATAATGGCAATACGCTCCCCCGCTTTTGCCGTAAATGTGATGTTATCCAGTACTGTAATTTCACTATTCGGATAACTGAAGCCTACACTGCGGAATTCAACCGCTCCCTGCACAGCGCGCTGTTTCTTCGCCGGGTATACAGATTGCGGAAAATGCGAAGATTTCATAGATCCAGCAGATGGTGCAGACGTTGATAACGACTTCGTCTGTTCAGTCTCCGACGTGTCCTCCGTATTAAACACTTCATTCAGTCGTTGCGCCGAAGCGCTTGCTCTGGAGAAGGTTACCAGAATCCATGACAACGCAGACATGGCACCAATTGTGCGAAGCAGGTAGTTAATGACGGCGACCACTTCACCCACGGTTGCATTACCGGAGGCAATGTCGACTCGTCCAAACCATAACACGGCGATGATACAAACGTTCATCATAAGCAGCATGAACGGCATCGTGGTCTCCGTCAAGCGCAGCGCGGAAATGGTGCCTTTCATCAGCTTGCCGCTGAATCCGGCAAAGCGTTCAATCTCATGGCTCATCCGTACGAAGACACGGATCAGCCGAATGCCTGTCAGATTCTCCTGGATGACTCCATTGACGGCATCCAGTCTGCGCTGCACATTGCGGAACAGCAGCGCTGCCTTTTTGATCATCCACACTACAACAATGAGCAGTACAGGCACCATGACAACCAGCAGCAGCCCCAACCTCGGGTTCACGATTACTGCCATAATCATGCTACCAATCACCACCAGGGGCACACGTGTCATGAATCGCAGACTCATGAAGACGGTGTCCTGAACCTGGGTCACGTCCCCCGTTAATCGGGTAATCAGGGACGACGTCGCGAACCGGTTAAAGACGGCATAAGAGAACGTTTGCACTTTCTCATACAACTTCTCCCGCAGATCGTATCCGAACCCCAGACTTGCATGGGATGCAAAGAACGAACTCGCAATTCCGGCAACAAAAGCCACAACAGCACTGCCAACCAGCACACCGCCCCACAACCAGACGACAGAAAGGTCTCCCTGCTGAATCCCGTTATCAATGATCTTGGAGATCAGATAAGGCTGAGCAAGCTCCACCGCAAGCTCAATTAACATCATGACCAGGGCTGCAATCGCGGCAACTCGGTACTTCTTCAAGTAGTACAACAGCTTGATCATAAGCATTCCTCCGGCTCGGAGCACCCTAAACCGATAACACGTTCCAGCTCAGAGCCTCCATTAGACATGTTGTTTTCTCCACAGCGTCCAATATGTAATCATTTCTATGTACACATATGGTTATTATAGCGTATTTTACAATGCCGCTTCTATTCTTATTACCCTACTTTTCCCAATACAATAAACTTCTCATCATTTTGGCAGTAAAAAAAGGAAGGTCTCCCTTCCCCGCACTAGTTAAATGCTTATAGCTGACGTAGTTTTTCACTTAGATACTCCCGACGTTTCAGCACATATTCGCGAATTCTTTCCGGTTCACCTGCAAATACATCCATGGGCCATTTCATGTAAGGATCTTTGTTGACATCTTCACGAATCTCATTGTGTAACCGATTCACCAAGGGCATAATTCGCTTCTCTGTAAAAGCATTCATCAGATGCTGCCGCATCAGCTTCTTATATTGTTGACGGAAACTACGAAATGCCAGCAATCGTCCGGTAAGTCTGTTATACCCCTGAATACGAACAAGATTGGGATCAACTCGTGTTCCATAACAGTTCCTCCCCCAAGTACCCTCATAATCCCAAGGCAGGATGCCATATTTACCACTTTTGATTTTCTCATACCATGTGTAATTCTGATGAAATCCGTCGAAGTTCCCTGTAAGCACAGCTCCACTTAACCAGCGTAAATAATTGTCTGTATCCACCCTCGACTGTAAAAAACGAAACAATTCCAGCCTGGACTTTGTGTTCAACTGCTGAATAAAGTTACGTAGCCTTGTGCGATCCACATCTTTGCCACGAATTAAGCTGTACCCGGACAATAGATCGGTACTTGTTGAAGAGGAATCCGAATTCATCGTAAAACCAGCATGATCATTCACCGCATAGAAGATACTGCGCACAGGGATTTTCCTTTGACGAAAAAAGAAGGATTTCACCCCTTCGATCCGCAGGT
The DNA here is from genome assembly GCF_045040675.1 of Paenibacillus sp. FSL H8-0283. NCBI lineage: Bacteria > Bacillati > Bacillota > Bacilli > Caryophanales > Paenibacillaceae > Paenibacillus > Paenibacillus sp. FSL H8-0283. The sequence continues at coordinate 1,249,803 of NZ_CP150295.1, read as the reverse complement.
ATACACCCAAAAGTTGCCCGTTCAGATAGAGTACGCAGTGTTGTGTAGACGGTGCGGGTACACGAATCGACTCAAAAAAACGAAAAGAAAGTGCATTGCGCAACAACGAAGGATCATCATACTCCGCATTAAAATGATACGTTCGGCTGGATGTACGAACCTCAAATGATTTTTTGGGATAACCGCGTGTATGTCCTCCACGGTATCGAAGCCGGATCGGAAACGGCTTACCGTCCATCTGCATCGTGCTGTTCACAAACGTCTCTGACCATATATTGGACGTTAACTGTTGATATTCGGTTGGAGACAAGCTGATATGGTAGACAGGTAGAGCCATTTCCATCCGCCTTTCGAGTACCTGTAAGATTCGCCCGTAGGCTCTTACACCATCCTATGCAGATGCACAGAAAGTCGTACGGGCGAATGCACAGTCCTGATACTTATCACATCCCAATTTACTTGTCATAATGCGGAATAACCGGGTTATTAATCTATAAATTTACATCATTTTCATAGATTATAGCTGAAATGGTATAAATATAGTTAACTGGCTAGTCCCTCCAAGAGGCATGTCACATATGCTTAAACTACAGACAGACACGAATGACGAATGGAAGGGATCATAATTACATCCACCATTTTTGTCCATCTGAACTTATATCATGGAAGGGGTCAAACACAATGTCTATGAATGGTCAAGGAATGAGAGGTTTGTTGGGAAGAGAGATTAAGATTAACCGGGGAGGACCTGATTCAGTACAAGGTACACTCACGGACGTACGCTGGGACTATATGGCGATGAACTGCAAAGAAGGGATTGTCTACGTTAATGAATCACATGTCAAAAGCATAACAGATACAGGCCGTTCCGGTGGTAACCGAAATGCAGCCATGGGGAATCCTATTCCTTCCAACACGTTTTTGGGCGTTATGCAAGCACTCCGCTTCCGCCGTGTTCAGATTAACCGGGGAGGACCTGAAAAAGTGGAAGGCATCCTGGCCGATGCCAACCAGAACCAATTGATCATGACTTTGAAAAATCAGGAGATTGTTCGTATTCCGATGCAACATGTGAAATCTGTATCCCTCGTACGTGGTGGTGGGAACAACAACAACAACAACAACAACAACAACAGTAGTAATACAAGTCAAGGGAACCAAGCAGCCCAAGGTAATCAGGCGGCTCAAGGCAACCAGTCTCGTGGCAACCGTTCTCAAGGGAACCAAGCAGCTCAAGGGAACCAATCCCAGGGTAATAAGTCCGGCGGCAACAAATCTCGAAGCAATCAAGGCAATCGTTCTCAGGGGCAACGAGTTCAAGGCAACCAATCTCAAGGCAATAAATCAGGTGGCAACAAGTCGCGTGGCAATCAAGGCAACCAAGGCAGTCAATCCCGTGGTAACAAATCCGGCAATAAAAAGAAGTAAATAAAATAAACTGACAACTTAAGTTATCTACCAGCTTAAAGGGGGGAATTATCATGTTGATCTTCGTCGCATTAGTCTTGATTGGTGTGCCTTTTTACTGGATCGTTACACCCGGAAGGCCCACTCCATCCCATGAACATCTGCTTCAGGCTTCGTCAGGACTTCTCCCCCTGGGAGGTGAATCACAGTAAATGCCTGACTACCAGTTGTGGTTAACCTTCGGGGTCTTTATCATCACTGTCATTTTCCTGATGTGGCGTCCTGGCGGATTGAATGAATCTATACCCACCTCGCTTGGCGCCCTTCTTCTTATTTTAACTGGAGTGAGTAGCTATGCTCACATTGTTGGAATCTTCGGGATCGTATCTGGTGCAGCCGTAACAATCCTCTCTACCATTGTCATGTCGATTATTTTAGATAGCATCGGTTTTTTTCGCTGGATCGCTTTGAATATGATTGAGAAAGCAAGAGGTTCCGGCTTTCGATTGTTCTGGCTAATTCTATTACTTTGTTTTCTCATGACCATCTTCTTCAACAATGATGGCAGTATTCTGATCACAACTCCGATCATTATTCGAATCTGTTCTATACTTCGTCTGAAAATGCATCAACAGTTACCCTACCTGATCTCCGGTGCTCTAATCGCCACGGCTTCCAGTGCGCCAATTGGACTTAGTAATCTGGCTAATCTGATTGCTTTGCAAATGGTTGGCTTAAATCTGAATACTTATACTCAGATGATGTTTGTGCCATCCATGCTTGCGATCATGGTGATGACTGTACTACTGTTCTATTATTTTCGTAGAAGTATTCCCAAAGTTATTCATCATTTCCCTGTATCCCTGCAGTCTTCATCAGGTTCAGGATATCATCCGCTTCAGACAACTGAATCCGAGAATAAAGTAGACTGGTGGCTGTTCCGTGTCTGTATTGGTATCGTTGTATTTATCCGTGCAGGATATTTTCTAGCTGAGCAAGTCGGTATACGTATGGAGGTAGTTGCAATCACTGGTGTTATTCTCATGCTCGCTGTGCGTTGGTATCGCACCCGGACTGGACTCAAAGATGTGATAACACAAACGCCCTGGCACATTCTACTCTTTGCCTTCAGCATTTATGTTATTGTGGATAGTCTTCACCGAGCAGGCATGACCGCATCGATCATTCAGTGGATGAAACCTATAATAGAAGGAGGAAATGCCAGCATCATTGCTGTGTCGGGGTTAATGCTCACTCTGCTTTCCAATCTATTCAACAATTTGCCCTCCGTCATGATTGGGACCTTTGCTGTTACAGATCTTCCACTAAGTGAATCTCAACTGCATCTTGCGTATCTTGCCAACATTCTGGGAAGTGATATCGGAGCCTTGCTGACGCCTATTGGCACCTTGGCAACGTTAATTTGGATGTATATATTAAAGACCCATCATATTCGAATCTCCTGGAAACAGTATATGAAAGTTACCTTTATTGTGATACCAATAAGTCTAATTGTTAGCCTAATTTCACTATATATTTGGACATCTATTCTCTATTGAGAGGAGGAATACTGTGGCACTTCTTACTCATTGGCTGGGTAAATCCGTCGAATTGGAGCTGTCTGGCTGTAAACTACCGATCCAGGGTGAGATCATTGATGTAGGCCAGGATTTGATTGTAGTCTACGGAAATCAGCGATTTGTTTATATTCCACTTCATCATGTTCAATCCATGCATGTCAATACGGCAGATGATTCAAGTATAGTTTTGCCAACACCAGACCCCGAGATGGATCACACCAACATCTCTTACCGCAAAATGCTGATGAACGCCCGTGGACGTTTCAGTGAAATCTCCATCGGAGGGAAAACATTGCATGGTTATATTACCAATATTATGAATGACTACTTTATGTTCTACTCTCCGTTATATCATTCTATCTATGTTTCCATTAATCATCTGAAGTATATTATTCCTTCCCCTACTAACAGCACACCCTACTCCCTTAGTAAGCAACATTTCCCTATGCAACCTTCGTCCATGTCACTCTCCCGTACACTCGATCAGCAACTTCATAAAATGATAGGTGAACTTGTTGTACTCAACCTCGGTTGCAAGCCTTACCGAGCAGGGTTATTGAAGAGTGCAGACAGCCACTTGCTTGCGTTGGTAGAAGCGGATGGGACTTCTTTAATTATGCATACCGATCATATCCAAACCATTCATCTCCCTTGAATATCAGAAGAACAAAAAGGTTCATCTGCCTATGGCTGATGAACCTTTTTTCACCTTTACATCCTACCATCTTCTGCGTCCACGATCACCCCTATTATGATCATTCAACTCACCAAGACGATCGTATGTCTCCTTATATATCCGAATCACGGCCTGAACTTTGATGAAATCAGCATCTTCCGGTCCAAGCCCCTCCATAAACATTCTCTGAATGATCTGTTGGAAGAATTGCACTCTGGCCTCAATCTGTTCTTGCTCAAGCTGTAATATGTCTTCGAAACTGTGGTTCCCTATGTAATCCATCAACTCATCATCAGGACTGGAATAATCCGCGTTTCTCCGATCTGCTACCCATTCATCCGGCTCATTGGACTGGAGGTTAACACTGGTGCGTAATTGGGATAAGATGATTTTCTCTTTAGCCAACATGACATGAAAATCTTTGTTACGGAGTAGCTCCGATACAATCAGACTGCACATTTCACGGTTTTGGATCAGTATGCCGTCAAAAGGATGCAGCGTCCACTCCCCGTTTGCATAATACAGGTTAAAGTTAAAGAACTCACTGCCATATTTGTATTGAATATTAATCTTGGTCTCATCAATAATCTCGAATGAAAAGTCCAGCATGTTCAGCAAGCTCCTTCGCACAACCCCAGATTTTACCATCATTCTATCAAATAAATGAAACAAAGAGACGCACTCGGCGTCCCTCGTAGAAAATAAAACCATGTAGCAATCTCGATACGATATGCAGCGAGTCCTACCCTAATCCAAGAAAGATCCTAATGCACTGGAATCCGGTTTGTTTTTCTCCGGAATGGCAGCAGCCTTCGGCCCTTCCAGACCCAGTCGATCGCTCATTTTAGCGTTAAGGGTTGTCATCTTGTTGGTATAGTCATTACAGCTCTCGATGATCCGGCGATTGGACTGCTCGGACAGATCCAGCGCAGACATCAGATCACCCATCGCTTGATTGACCGCTTCAAGGGACATCGCAGGTTTGGACAACAGTTCATTTGTTTTCTCTGTTGTTGTCTTCAACAATCTGGCGTTCTCCTTGAATTGATCTTCAATCGTCTTATTCGTAGCTTCCACAGCAGAAATGACCTTCTCCTGATCATTAAGAGCCATCGCAATCATGGCCGAAACGGTGATCAGATTCGCTGTTTTATCAATGGCATTATTAACGGAATCAATCAGCTTGTCATTGTTATCATTAATGATGTCGGTAGCTGCGATTGCCTGATTGTACAGCATGATCATCTCTGTCATGGATTGGGTACGTGTTACCACTTTGCGCAACCCACGCTCCAGATGTGCTTTACGATTCTCGTTCTCAGGCTTGGCAATCTCAGTTTCAAACAAAGCTTTTAACTGATTACCAAAGGAAATTTTGGTCTGCAGATTGTAGATCTCCTGAATGGAAGAACGTTTCAATTGACGCATGTTCACGATGCTTTCTTCCAGGTTGTCCTTGCCGTCCCGCAACCCGTTAATGATGGCATCAATGTTCGTGCGAACGGATTGATAACGGTATACATAGTTTTTCAGCGGGCTTTTACGTAACAACTTCCCGACAAAACTCACATTTTTACTCTGCTGCAAACTCTCACATTCATCACGGAGCTTCAGGATCATGTTTGATACCTCTGCCCGATTCCCGGACATCAGTTCATTGACTGGACGATCAAGCAACTTGAGAGTCTGCCCTGCTCTCTCTTGTGTTTTCACGCCCAACTTGCCGATATCATCCATTAAGGTATCCAGATGAGCCGGATCACTTTGGGACACTTTCTGAATAAGCTGCGTTGCTTCCTGGTTAATCCGTTGCTCATCTTCCTGCTTCAACTGAGCCCATTCCGTTGCCATGCCAATCCCTCCTATAATTCAGAGCTGTTATACCGTTGATGTATTAGTTCCGCTTTGTTCTGGAGCTCCATTAAGTCTTTATGTTCAATCGTTGATACAATATCCGATATCTTGGAATCCACGTCTCGAAGACCATTCAGCAGCATACGCCGATTGTTGCGTTTGGCTTCTCCACTTAAACGTAAAAATGGATTAATAAAACCGTTCAGGTCTTTTAAAATCAGTCTGCGCACCGTATGGTTGATATCTCCGTTATTTAGTTCCTGAAGGGAAGGAATCACACGCTGCAAACGGGCAAACAACGCCAATGATTTCTCCACGATCTCATTATCCAGCTCGTTCTTCTGACCTTCGGAGATGATCATATCTTCCAGAACTTCCAGGTATTCAATCACCGGATCAAATACAGGATCTGGTTCAGTCCGGGAAGGCTTCGCTTGTTCTGTGCCCGCATGCTGTGCGGGAGTGGAGCTCGGTTGGGGCTCTGCCAGAGAAGCTTCTCGTGCCCCTGTTGGCACTGTGCTCGGTGCTTGTCCACCATTCAAGCGGGATGGTTCATTTCCGATATCTGTAATGGGTACAGGGGCTGATGACGAACCCTGGACCTGTGTACGTGGCGTGGAACGTGAAGGAATCAATCCTCCGACCACAGTTGCCAGTGCCGGAATTGCCCACGTGATGACATCCGGTAGAAAGGGACTCGAGATCGCCGCGAGACCATAACCGACCAATGCGCCTATACCTATCTTCGTTTTCCGTAACATTACTTGTCCTCCTGCCTTAACAACACATACAGTGCATATTCAAAAAGTCTGATTTTCAGTACCGAGAAGATGGACTTTTTGAATAACCTCTCATCCGTATTGTAAAAAAACCATCCAGAAGGTGTCAATGTTGAGGGAAATTCTCAGCTAGACGTGGTGTACTCCGCTTACCTTCTGAACGTCGATTATAAATGGCTGTTCGATATGACTTCCCAGTATGCCAAACTTCGGATGAAGTGGTCCAATATCATGGCCAAGTGCAGACTTGACCGCCAGATACGGGAAGTTCACGCCCGACAGACAAGACATGTGCAACCCACCCGACATACGCGGATTGATCTCCAGCAGCTTCGGTGTATCCTTGCGATATTTCATCTGTATATTAAAATTATAAGGAATCCGATATACTTCTGCCACATTGCGGGCAATCGCCAGCAATTCCTCGTTTTCTTCGAGCAAGCGTAAACGTCCTCTTTCTTTTCTACGCGGAATAGCCGTTAATAGTTTCCCATTGCGATCCGAAAGACAATCAATGCTGTATTCATATCCTTCCAGTACCTCCATCACCATGACATTTTGAAAGGACGGAGCAGAAGAGAACGCACGCAGGGCATCTTCATACGAAATGGAGTTAAGCGCGTATCCGAACAACTCCTGCAACGGATCACGTTCATTATTAATCACTCGGAATCCCATACCACCCTCACCATTACATGGTTTGAAGCATACATCGTGTCCACGTGCACGTAGCGCCTCATAGGCTTGCTGGAATTGTGCAGCATTACTGACCGTGAAATAATCCGGAATCTCCATAATGCCCTTCTCACGCACCGATTCATAGAACCGGTCTTTCTCCATCAATTGTTCCAGCAATTCCGTGTCCGAGCATACGATAACCCGTGTACCGATCTCTTCGAACAGGGAGATATGTCTGCTGATGTCCAGCATGTTCCAGCGTGGAATAAACACATCAATCTGATGACGACGGCAAAAGTCGAGGCAAAAATCAACATACTCCCTGCCCGTTAGACGCGGTTCAACTTCTGCAACATCACAGCCCTGTAATGCCATATGTCCAGGATCAGGATGAGTACCGTAGATCTCAAATTCCATACCGTCCTCATTGTCCCGAATCGCATTCATATAATGATACGTTACAGAGAACCAACGGTTGAAGTAAATCTTCATTTTTTTCATTTATACGGTCTCCCTTATCTCGGCATGGTCTATCTGGGTCTGTTGATCGTTATGAATACGGTGAACGTAATCGAGAATCTCATCTGCTGCAAAAGCACCGAATTGTTCCGTAAATTGATACGGTACCTGCTCAGGTACACGCTGTCTCTCCACATGTAATTCTCCGTGGGACGGAGCAATGGCATGCTGCGCAAAGTCCAGCAAACAGCGATCCAGCAAGGAATCGCCCGAAGCAATCACAGGCACATCGCCAATGCGTTGCCTAATGTGCTCCACTGCAGCTCGTTTGTTCACGGCCGAAGGCACCAGATAGAGCTTCCGCCCCTGAATCGAACTCTCCCATCCCAGCGTCTCTAACACCCGAATCTTTTCCGCAATATGCTCCATTGGAAGCTTGTCACGTTCGATTAGCAATGCAAAGAACAGCTCATCACACAATCGCTGATTAATTACCCACTCCGGGCTCAGCACATCGTCAAATAAATTCAGGATCTCTTCGGGAGTAGCTGCCTGCTGACGAAGCAAAGAACGCATATGCAGATTCCATTCATCGTCTACCTGACCGTCAACAATGATGTTGCCACCATTACTCGTCACCGCATATTTCGGAATACATTCGCTCTGAAAAATATGAATGCGCCGGTACTGCTCCACGGTACGTGTCGTCACCGGCATAAATACAATGTCTTGTGGCAAAGACTGCAACCGCTCCAGTGCATATGCTGACATAAAAGCGGACAACTTGCCGTTAATCCACTCTGCGGGAACAAGTCCCGGTGTATCTTCGGGAATACGGAGCGCACGACGGGAGTACACCAGCGTCTGGTCCAGATCACTTGCGTAGATCATCATTCTCCTCCACCTCCCAGGGATTGAATAATGCCGCAACAGGAATAGGTTAATCCCGGATATACCTCAACCGGCACATTTCTGTCTCTGGCGAGCATCATGATATGTTGCAAATCCGGATTATCCAGACGGTCCACAAGAATCTTCCAAGGGACACGGCGCAGTAACACCCGGGTTGTTTCTCCGATTCCAGGTTTGATCAGATTGATGTTCGCAATACCAAAGGATTGCTGGATGGACTCGATATCCTGCCAGCCTTTCCAGGTGATTTCCGAAGTACTGGTAGCATTGTCGTCCGAGCGAATCTCCACTTGTTCCATCATCTGCGGAAAATGCTGAGCGATGGTATCCACATACTGGATCGACACATCCGCAGAGGACCATTCACGATACCATTTGGCCCCGTGAAAATCTGCCGGTCCAATCAGATCATCGCGAAGTACTGTACGGCTCACCAGTCCCGAAACCGTGGAATTCAGACAAGCACTAGGAATAAGATAATCTTCCCTTGTCCCAAAGGTGCCTGAGCATTGCCCCGGATCGGCCAACACGGCAAGATCATCATCGAGACTTATGCCATAAGTCCGTTCCATTTGGTCACAGGATTCATTCAGCACTTTGCGAATAGCCCCTTTTCCTGTCCAACCATCTACAAACTGAATGGCTGTTTCCAGACCATGCTGCTGTAAAATATATAAAATTGCGTTCTCGTCCATACCCTTGCCACGAATAATTGAAATGCTATAATGCGGAATCGTCACCTTGTATTTCAATTCAATATAACGTTTGATCAGGATGCCCACAGGTGTTCCGGCTCGAGCCAGAGATACCAGCACCAGATTCAGTCCCCTGCGCTCTACAATCTTCTCAGCCACGATGGCGGTATGACGTGCGATTCTTGTAGCAGATTGTTCCAGCGTCTGATGGAACAGCTCGATGTATTCTGCTGTGGGCTGGTATTCCACGGGCAGCATCTCCGAATAATGAACCCCGGATTGGATCGCCTGCTCCCGTTCACCCGTTCCCTTTTCCAGATCCACATGGCTGATATCCTTCAGTAGGAAAACAACGTCCGATGCAGCATAACTGCCCATCGGTTCGGGAGACGGAATCTCACGTTGTCTGATTAGCTCCAGTGTAGTTAAGTTCATTGCTCGTTGTCCCCTGTCTTCTCTGGCAAGCCGCAATATACGATATGAATGTGTCCACACCCCAACTGCCCCAGTACCTTCAACATCGGTTCCATTCGTTCTTCGGACATCTGTCTCTCCAGCAGAACAAAAATCTCGTCATACTGTCCCGGGGCGATGTTATAGATAAAGTTACGAACGGATGCGTCTTCCGGTGAGGCATATCCGGCACCACTACGAACAGCATATCCTGGAGCCGGATGTGTATGGATTGGACTGCGGGTAGTGGATTGATACAACACGCCTTCTCCCATCTCGGCAGCAATACGCATCGGAATGTACATGAACTCCCCTGTTCCCATCACCAAAGTCCATTCTCCCGTACGCTGCGTCCGAAGCCGTTCTGCAATCCGGCTAATCTCCTGGCGCAATTCGCCATTATGACGGGATTGCATACCAAACCTGCCCGTATGTTGGACGTAGCTCGCTGTGCTACGTTTACCTTCACCATCCTCCGAAGTAGCGTGCAGCTGATCGAAGGCATCGGCAACGGTAGAGGTTTGAAGCGTTACGGCAGGATGAGATAGCTGCTCATCTTGCTGTGTTGGTTCCAACTGTGGAGTACCCACCACTTCAATACGGCCCTTCAACAGGCTTAACGGTGTAATGGTAATCCCCAGTTCAGCTTCCAGTTCGGCAAACCGAAGTTCGTCCGCTTCCGTACGCCAGTCCAACAGCGAAGCAATCACATATTGCTTCCGGGGGTAACTGGCCTGAATATCCCGAATGATATTCAACGTCGTTTTGCCCGTCGTAATCTCGTCGTCCACCAGAACAATCGGGCCCTCTCCTGCAAAGGCTTCATGATCCAACGCATAACAACGATGAGCCATCGCATGGGAATGTTCTTCTTCAAATTGAATATCTGGATGCATCGCTGGAACATATTCGCGAGTGGTGTGAATATAGGAAGCTTGATCAGCAAACATCTCGTACATGCTGTGACCCAGCGCTGTCGCTGTCTCGGCAAAACCAACAAAACGAATCGTTTCCGGCAAACTCAAGCTTTCTTGCAACAGCATGTTGTACACTTGCCGGGCTTGTTGGGGATCAATCAGCCCCTCGACCATTTCCCGTTTCCACTCGGTGATCTGAACTTTCGTCTCTTCCGTCTTTTCAGTCAGGTGCTCATATAACAGAACAGCCAATGCCGCGCCACTCAGAAGCGAGGTATACGGGTTAACCGGGATGTGCTTGCCCAGCAGTTTGCTTACAAACAGAAATGAACGTTTCTTATTGATGCGTGCAGCCATGGAAAATAGAGATTCTAGTGGAAGTTGCAACGGGTTATGTGTAACCTGAACGTTCAGGCTGAATTGATCAAGAATTGGGAACGTAGTTGTGTTGTTGTTCGTGCTTGGGCAAGAGCCCGACAAAATGCTGCTGTTCATGTAACACCCCATATATTTGTGATCGGATTAGAATTCGATTCGCCCAGCTCAAGTGTGGTTTAATCTCATTCATTTTGTTATAGTAATTACTTTTGAACACACCCAAGCTACCGTCATTACGGGCGATGATGTCTTGTGCATCGGAATATTCCTCATGTGTAACAACGTACATCGCTTGTACGGGCTTAATATGAGAAGGATGAATGATCGTTTTGCCTACAATTCCATTTTCCTTGTCCATCATGACTTCACGCATCAATCCATCCATTGTGTTCGTAATATATTTCATTCTCAGATGCAGCCCTGATTTGCCCAGGGTTTCTTCGAATGGAGTCTGTCGTAATTGAGGTTTGAACACGCGCTCCCGCTGACTGAAATATTCCCAGACAGGACCTGAGATCACATACGGCTTGTCCATTCGTCCAAACAGATTGATAATATCCGAGATGCAGTCACGGATCGTGGCGATATCGTATATGGTCAATTCCGGACTTCGGCGTAGTCCAAACAGGCTGGAGAAATCGGTCGCACCAATGCGTACATTGAGCACATATTCAACATTTTCATCGAGGATGTTACGAAGGCCCAGTAAGGTCTCCCAACGTGTCTCCCGATATATAATTGAAGCCGTTTCCAATATAGGCATTCCATAGAGAACGGGATAATGATCCGGTTTCCGTTGATTATAACTGCGGATCTGGTCGAAATAGGCTCTTCCATTGCCCACACAAAACTTGGGCAATGCCACGCCTGTCAGCATGGACACCAATGCTCCCAACGTATCAATGAGACGTTCCAACTGTTGTGGTGAACGTACACGAGCAAACAGAAGAGGCATTTGATCCTGACTCAGCATGCCTGTCTCCATATAAGTCATCAGTTGAGTTAGATGCTGTACCAGACACTGCTCGGCAAACTCTACTTGGTCGTCACCCACAGCGTCCTCCAGATCAATAATAATGGTCGTCAGACCTTCATGTTTACCATTCATAATGTCGTCCGCGATATGTGTGCGCGTCGCGGGCATATATAAAGCAGCCCCAACAGCATATGCCAGTAGATCTTTGGAAGTCCGGTGATTGAACGAGACGGGTGAAGAGAAAAATAAAGTATCTTCTTCTTCCAGACTCAAAAAGTTAAAATATTTCAGGGTTGTCTCCTCCTCGCACCTTTGGCAATAGCCAATCTGCAATAGTTGATTCCAGCTGTCGGGGCATAAAAACCAATCCCTCCTTAGTCTGGAGGGATTGATGGTCTATTATCGAGGATAACGTTGGTCAACAGTATCCTTGCAATGGCGCTGACCGATACAGCGTTTATATATTGATTAAATTCAAATGATTACTTTCTTCCCGCAACCCACTGCATTCCCCAATCATGAGCCTCGTCCAACGCCTGATGACCATTATAGAACTGCACGATTCGTTCAATACTGAATGTCTCATTGTTCACATTGCGTAACATCGCGATGCCACACATGCCAAGCGGGCTCCCGTATTCATTCATTCGGACAATGATATCCGGGCCGTCCTTCTGCTGGATGGTTACCACACCGTCTACTTGAGACCAGTTGGCCACACCACCATAAATATAGGTGAATACCAAGATGCGCTCAATTTCCGAGATACGGGCACCATTAATCCGCAGATTCTCTCCCGTCTTAACCGATCCCGTCCGGTCATCCCCATCCAGTGCAATATAAGGGAAACGGTTGAGTGAACCAAACGTTTGTCCCAATGCCTGAATCACATCTCGTGTACCATCCTTCATCTCGAACAGGCAGCCCAAGTCCAGATCCACACTCTTGCTGCGACCAAATAACCCTTTGCTACCCTGTTGATTCCAGTTGAGGTTAATCAGGATTTCACCAAGTCCCCCCGCATTTTTCTTGAGGTTAATGGTGTCGCCCTTCTTCTTCAATTCAATTTTGCTGAAATTGATCGAATTCACAGGAGCAGGCGTCGGTTCTGGTGCGGGCGCCGGGGGTGGTGGAGTCGGTACAGCTGTCGGAGGAACGGTTGAAGTCGTTGGTGCAGGGTCCGATCCACCATCCACATCCACACCAAAGTTAGCGCAGAGTGCATTCAATCCGCCTGCAAAACCCGATCCTATCGCATTGAACTTCCATTCTCCGTTATGACGATACAATTCACCGATGACAATCGCGGTCTCCACTGTAAAACCGCTTCCCAGATCATATCTCATTACTTCCTGACCTGTAGCTGCATTGGCAAACCGTAGAAAACCATGCTGAACCTGTCCAAAATGATGGCGTCGTGCTTCACCGTCATGAATCGTCAGGCTGAAGGCGATTTTCTCAATTCGGGCAGGGATTTTGCCAAGATCAATGGCGAATTGTTTCTTCTCGCCACCAACCTGTCCACCATCCATATACGTGATGAACGAGGTAGAGGGCTGATTATAAAAGATAAAATCCTCATCTCCAGCCACTTTATTGTCTGAACCCAGAAGGAATGCTGATGTGTCCAGCTCTACACCCGAGGCTGCCTCCCAACCAATGCCTACCGTTAGACGGGACAAGCCCGGATTGGTTTTGGTCAGATCACTCTTCTGGCCTTTCACGACAGAAATCGCCATAGCAGAATCACCTTTCTATGCCAAGTTATGTTATTGTGCATCCAGCCCGTAATTTTTGCATAAAGCAGATAGTCCACCAGTGAAGCCGCTGCCTACCGCCTGGAATTTCCAGTCCGCACCTGCACGGTAAAACTCACAGAATACCACAGCTGTTTCGGTAGAGTAGTCTTCTCCGAGGTCGAAACGAAGCACTTCCCGATCACTTGCAGCATCTACAACACGAACAAAAGCATTGGAGACTTGTCCAAAATTCTGCCCTCGTCCATCTCCATCATAGATGGTTACCGTAATACCGATCCGGTGAATGTGCGCAGGGATTTTGCTGAAGTCAACAACAACTTGTTCATCATCGCCGTCACCCTCACCCGTACGATTGTCACCGGTATGTGTCACTGAACCCGCACCGCCGCTTGGATTGTTGTAAAAAACAAAGTCATCCGTACCTTTGGCTTTTCCATCTTCGTACAACAAAAAAGCCGAAGCGTCCAGGTCAAAGTCGACTCCACCACTATATTTGTTTGTATCCCAACCCAAACCAACCACCACACGGGTAAGGCCCGGATTCGTCTTAGTCAGGTCAATACGTTGTCCTTTGGCAAGACTGATCGTCATTTGTTTTTCCACCTTTCCAAAATATGTGATTAAATGAAAAGGAGAACCGTCCAGGAGACGGTTCTTCCCATCCTGTAAGTCGTACTGTACGTCCTATTGCAAACCGTAGTCGCGTGTCAATCCAACCAATCCATCCTGGTAACCACTACCGATGGCACTGAACTTCCACTCGCCGCTATGACGATACAATTCACCAACAACTACACCTGTTTCGATGGAGAAGTCTTCTCCCAGGTCGAAACGAATCAGTTCTTCGCTGTTTGCTTCGTTGACGATTCGCACATAAGCACGGGAGACTTGTCCGAAGTTCTGGCTACGTTCTGTAGCTTCGTAGATTGTAATGGAGAATGCAATTTTCTCTACATTCGCGGGTACGTTAGGCAGGTCGATATTGATCTGCTCATCATCACCATCGCCATCTCCTGTACGGTTGTCACCGGTGTGAACAACAGAACCATTTTCATTTTGTGGATTGTTGAAGAAGATGAAGTTTTTCTCGCCTTCTACTTTACCGTTTGCATTGGCACAGAATACCGATACATCCAGGTCAAAGTCTTTTCCGCCATCATACTTATTGGTATCCCAGCCCAAGCCTACTGTGATTTTTGTCAAACCTGGGTTCGTTTTAGTCAGATCGATTTTTTGACCTTTAGAGAGATTAATTGCCATCGTATGATCATCCTCGCTTATTTAAGTGTATTGTAGTTATCGTGACATATGAATATCAGGATTATTGTCGATTTAGGTTAAATCTTGTACTTAGGAGTACCTGCGAGCGAGTTCGTTGATATGTACCGCATGGGAACCCTCTCCAATTGCCGAGAATTTCCATTCGCCTCCATGACGATACAATTCACCACAGATCAACGCCGTTGAACCTGTGTAGTTTTCGGATAGATTGAACTTCACGAGCTCACTGGAATTTTTACCATCCAGAATACGAATATAAGCCTTCTCAATCATGCCAAAATCTTGCTTGCGATTGACACAATCGTAGATATTAACAACGATTAATATTTTATGAACATCAGCAGGAATACGGGACAGATCCATTTTGATCTGTTCGTCGTCACCGTCTCCCTGTCCTGTTAGATTGTCACCTGAATGGATAACCGAACGACATGCACTTTGCTTGTTGTGGAAGCAAACCAGGTTGGAGTCCTTCACCAACTTGCCTTCCTCATTCAACATGATCGCCGATGCATCACAATCGATATCCGCTTGTTTTTTTCTTCCAAAGAAACCTTTGGCAGTTACCGGGTCCCAACCGAGACCAGCAATCACCTCAGTAAGTCCTGCATTGCCTTTGGTTAAATCAATCTTCTGTCCTTTGACCAAATTAATGCTTGCCACTGATTTTCACCTCCCTTCATATGTAAAATAGCTACTTAGAGATTGAATTCACTCGGGTTCAGTCCAAGTACGATGCATATCTCAGCAACGACTCTTTTCTCCTGATCATCAAAGTTGCCGTCAGCTGAACCAATCGCACTGCATACACCCACAATAACGCGTCCTACATCCGGCTTGGCTTTGAATTTCCCAATAGCTTTCAGCGCTTCCTGCTTCCCGATCTCTGGAGAGAACTCAAAGTTCGCGACATAATGATTAAAGCGTGTAATCACTTCAGCCATATCAAATACTTTCAATTCCTGACTCAGGTTGATATAACCGGCCATCTTGTTCTTTTCCGCTTCATCAATGGAACCATCTGCAAAAGCAACCAGTGCACAACCTGCAACCACGGCATCCATAAAATCTTTATTTTTAAACTTTTTGACTTGCTCTTCAAGTCCTTGTTTTGTTGAATTTAACCAGCTTTTAAATGAACTCATACTCAACCTCCAATAGTTTCAACCTGGTGTTCCGTACATTCTTTTCAAGATTTTTCAGTAACTTTCATATCTACATCATGTTGAATATAAGTTAAATTATTCCTTAACTATACTCTGAAATACGGCAATTTTCTACATTAAAAAACAATTAATACCTTATGATACGCATTGTTCTGGATATAGTTTCAAGCGAGATGCGAGAACTTTCTATTCACTTCATTTTTCAGTCAAATATTCCCCTATTTGAAGCCCAAACATAAAAAGGCTCTGATCAGGGGATCAGAGCGCTTATTTCTACCAACACCAAAATTATAAATTTCATGAATGATTTGAATCCGTGAATTTATTCCGATTTTTCAAAATCAGCCTGTTGTTGTTCATAGATTTCATAGAAGTCGTCCCAGACTAGTACATTATCCTTTTCCTTGCTCCACCAGTCTTTGTACCATGCTTCAATCTCCGGGCCCCCGCCTTGCTCCCACTTCTGCTGTGCTTCCGTTGCAGCCTGTTCGACTGTATATTTGCTTCCGCCAATGATGGAGCGGGTAAAGATATCGTTGATCGCTGTTGTCACATTGGTCAACTTCACCTGAAGCTCCTTGGGTAGCTGCGGCATATGTTCCGAATGGGTAACACCCTCTCCTACAGGAAGATCCGTCATGTATACCTCACGCGCTTCCTTGAATAGTCGAAGTCCTTCCTTCTGCGATGGGATCTCTTCGCTGAACAGCATTTCTGTGTACCCGCATTTGCCTTCCTCCAGACGGCTGTACAACATGGCGTAATCGCCTGCCCAGCTGATCTCCTGCTTATATTTCTCCTGATCCGAGATGCGCGGACAGCCTTGATCGTTCAGCGTATAATGCGTGTTTTCAAATCCATTTTTGAAGGTTCGACCTGACTCTGTTTTGGTCAGAAAATCGATATATTGCATAACTGCTTCCGGATTTTTGGCTCGTGAATTCACAGCTGCAGTCATCTGAACCGGGTTATTCCACACCATCGTGTGCTGTCCTACGGACGTTGTTGGCAGAGCGATGACCTTTAATTTGGCTTCAGGAACATTCTGCATCAGTGTATCCAGTTCCTTCGCTGCAAACCCGGTATAATCCGAAGTCATGGCCGCGTACATACCGATTTTGCCATTCAGGAAATCCTGCTTTGCCTTGGCCCCGTCCTTGTCGGTCAATAAGTCCTTATCCACCACTCCTGCTTCATATAATGCACGTTTGAATGCCGTGGCTTCTTTCATGTTGTTGGGACCAACCACCATCTCCCCGTCCTCCACATTCACCCAGTTGGCGTTGTACATATAGCGGAACAGACCCGCTGTATCGCCGAACTGAAATCCACCGATGCCGTATGTATCCTTAGCTCCGTTTCCATCGGGATCATTCTCCGTGAATGCCTTGGCTACCGCCAGCATCTCTTCCTCATTGGTCGGTACCTCCAGATTCAACTTTTCCAACCAGTCTTCCCGAATAAAAAAGCTCGTTAGTGGAAACACCTCGTTCATACGTCCCACTTCATAGAGCTTACCATCGCTTTTGATGCCAGCCTTCTTGAGCTGGGGATATTTCTCCATCAAGGCTTTGTATTCCACACTCGAGTTCTCGATCAACTCATCCAGCGGCATCAGCTGTTTCTGATTAAACAGTGTGTTACGGATGGGCGTACCGAATTCAAAAATAATATCCGGTGCACTGCCAGAAGCGAATAATACGTTAAGTTTCGACTGGGACTCCCAGCGGGGAACTGCTGTATATTTTACATTTGCCGGGCCATTCTCGTTAATCCACTTGGACCACATATTATCTTCGATCGTACCCATGCCGCTTGGGACCGCGCCCCGATCATAGATCGTTGACGTAATGTTCCCCCTGTTGCCTTCGCCTTCCGCCTGTTCGCTACCGTTACCTCCTGTACATCCCGCCAGCAAACCACCGATCAAGCCCAGAACGAGACCCGACTTCATCCATGCCTTCATCGTTAACGCCATAGATAAGACCCTCTTTCTCTCCTGTAATATGAACCCATGCGGGTTAACCCACAGACTGCTTTAACCTTTAATTGATCCAAGCATGACCCCTTTAACGAAGTACTTCTGCAAGAACGGATACACTGCCAAAATGGGTATGACCATCACAATGACAGCTGCTGCCCGGATGCCTTCCGGGGTCAGATTCGATATCATCGTTGGATCGGTAAAATCCTGTACATTCAGATTGGACATAATCATATTTTGGACAAGCACGGTCATGTTGTATTTGGACGTATCATTGATATAAATCATCACACTCATGAACGAATTCCAGTAACCCACGCCGTAAAAGAGAGCAATAGTCGCCAGCAAAGGTTTGGATAATGGCAACACGATTCGGAACAAAAGCCCCAGTTCACCACAACCATCGATGCGCGCAGCCTCGTCCACTTCCCCCGGCAGATTTTCAAAATAAGATCGCATAATCAGCATGTTGTACGTGCTCACTAGACCCGGTAGCCAAAGCGCGCCGTAACTGTTCACAAGACCGAGATTTTGCACGACCAAATAAGTTGGGATGAGTCCACCGTTAAAAATCATTGTGAACACCATCGCCATCGTAAAAAAGCGCCGGTGATAAAAATGTCTACGTGACAGCGGATATGCCGCCATAATCGTCACCGCCATGCTGAGCCCTGTACCGATCAATGTGATCTCCACACTGTTCCAGAATGCATTCAGAATCGGCGTTCCCGTAATTAGGCTGTGATAGGAGAACCAGGTGAAATCGACGGGCCATAACCCCACTTGACCTGAAACAACCGCTCTCGCATCACTAAATGACAAGGCAACAATGTTGAGTAAGGGCAGGATACAGCTGACGGCAACCAATGACAACAATACATAATTGATTAGATAAAAGACTTTTTCTCCTTTGGTTTTTCTCATGCTGTTCTCCCTCCCTACCACAAACCTTCGTTAAATCGACGCGCGATATAATTTGCACTGAAAATGAGGATAAATGCAACCAGTGATTCGAACAATCCCATCGCCGTTGTCAGGCTGAACTGTGCTCCCTGTAGACCGGTGCGGTAGATATAGGTACTGATTACATCCGCTATCTCATTGACATTGGAATTCTGAAGCATATATACCTGGTCGAATCCGACCTCCATCACCCGCCCCATCGACAGAATAAGCAGGAGAATAATGGTGGAGCGTATACCCGGAAGGGTGACATGCCAGATCTGTCGCATTTTACTGGCCCCATCCATCTGTGCAGCCTCGTATTGACTCGGATCAATGGTCGTTAGTGCCGCGAGAAAAATGATGGCATTGAAGCCCATGTCCTTCCAGATCCCTGAGCCAACAAACACCGCTACCCACGAACCCTTGTTGTACATGAACGGATAAGGCGCTCCCGTCCAGGCCTCGACCCAGCGGTTGACGATCCCATTTTCCAAAGAGAAAACCGTCATGATCATCATCGCAATGATGACCCAGGAAAAGAAGTGTGGCATATAGACCACCGTCTGCACCGTTCGCTTAAAGGCCATGTTTCGCACTTCATTCAGCATAATGGCCAGAATGATCGGAATGGGAAACCCGATAATGATGCTTAACAGACTGAGGAACAAGGTGTTGCGAATAATCTCCACCGTGCGCGGATCACTGAACAGCGTCTGAAAATGCTGAAAGCCCACCCATGGACTGTTCCACAGCCCATCATAGAAGTTGTAATCCTTAAAGGCCATGACCAGCCCTCCGATGGGTGCATAACGAAAGGTCAGGTAGAACATAATCACCGGAACAAACATCAAGATTAACGGTATATTCATCTTGAATCGTCGAAGCCGCTGCTGCCGAATCCGTTGCTTCATTTCACTGTCCGGCGGTTGTAATCCAGACGGCGGACCTGCGGTCAGTTCCCCCTTCACATCCATCACTCCTCTCTGCTGTTGATGTACTATAGTTGTATTTTAGATAAAAATGTAAGCGTAAACATTTGTTATTTAACGATCCTTTTATAATTTTCTACGCAAAAATAACCCCACATGGTGGGGTTGACCTTGGAAACGAACAGATATTAAGAGAAGGCTTCTCTTTAATTTGAGACCCTGCAGCAGTTCAAGGGGGATTGCTACCGGGCACTTCACTTGGCTACTTGCTTGCGATATTCGCGGGGCGATACCCCCGTCATCTGTTTGAATACGGTTGTAAAATAACTGGAGTTATCGAACCCGGTCAGTTCCGCGATATCTGCCATGCTCTGCCGAGTGCTGTGCAGCAGCAGCTTCGCCTTATCAATTCGACGCTTGCTGACATATTGGCTGAAGCCTTGTCCTGTTTCTTTTTTGAACAAATGGCTCAAGTAGTTGGGTGTCACATGAACATGGGCAGCCACGGCCTGCAACGTGCATGTGCTGGAATAGTTCATTTCAATATACTGTATAACACGTGTAACAACATGATCCTGCTGTTCCTGAGTTAGCCGCATCAGCATATCCACCCACTCTTCGCTCTTGCATCTGGCCCAAGCGATGACTTCAGGTATGGTATGAATCCAGAGCAGTGGATCTGGGGCAGTTGAGTCCATACCACTGGATTCCTGAGGCTGAAGCTGTTGTACCCGTAAGTCCGTCATGACCTTCATAAGCATATGAATCTCCGCTTTGCCTTGTGACAAGCTCATCCCGGACGCTTCTTCCAGCAACATCTCGATCCGATTCATTATCGATCCGAATTGATGGTGGAGCAGCAACAAAGTCAGTTCCTCTCGCAGTCTCTCGGTACGGTCCACCTGGCTGTATTGTTCCCTGATCCGAATGTCGGACTGTTTTCGGCGATATCGTTCATGTGCCTTTTGTAACACCTGACATGCTTCATCTAGTGAGAACGGCTTTAACAAAAATTCAATTGCTCCATATCGGATGGCACGCTGTGCATATTCGAACTCACGATAACCTGTCAAAATGATAATCATAATGTCCATTCCACTCTCGTGTATACGTTCGGCCAAATCTAGACCATCCATCACAGGCATGTTGATGTCCGTAATGATCAGATCAGGTGTGCAGCTGTGTACAGCCTGTATCGCTTCTTCTCCATCGGCCGCTTCCCCAACGACCTCCCACCCGAGGGGGTTATTGCGAACCAGATGAATCAGACCCTGACGAAATAATGCTTCATCATCCACTACAAGCATACGTCCATTCAACAGAACCTACTCCTTTCAGTCACCTGAATTTCCCGGCATGAGTCCTCACCGATCTGATAAGGCAAACGAAGACGTACTAGCGTACCCTCTCCCACAGTCGACTCGATCTGTACACCGTAGGGTTCACCGTGAATCAACTCAATTCTTCGAAGTACACTCCGCATGCCAATGTGCTGACGTTCCTCATCTGCATGTGCCACTGGCGTCATAATGCGTTCAATGACCGATGCGTGCATGCCGCAGCCGTTATCTGAAATTTCAATGATGAGCAGATCCGGCTCTCCTTCATGCCCGGTATGCCGCGAGCCACGAATTTCCAGATGGCGGTTGTTCCTTTTGTCCGAGAAGGCATGAACAAAAACATTCTCCACGATGGGCTGAAGCAACAGTCGGATCACCTGACAGCGAAACAATTCAGCAGGAACGGCAATTTCAATCGACAAGGCTTCCTGATACCGGGCCTGCTGAATCTGCAGGTAGTGATCTATTTGCTTCATCTCATCCTGCACGGTCGTTAGTTGCTGCACGGGTTCCAGCGTATACTGCAGCATCTCGGACAAGGCAGTGACCAGGCGAGCCGATTTCTCATCACCAAGCATATAGAACTTCCAGAAAAACATGCTCAGCGTGTTATACAGAAAATGGGGATTCAGCTGGGCCTGAATAGCTTTGAGTTCAGCTTCTTTTTCACTGAGTTCGCGCTCGTACACTTCATGTATAAGCGTATCAATCCGGGAAGCCATTGCATTGAATCGTTCACCGATGAAACCGAGCTCATCCCGTGTCTCGATCCGTACCCGTGTATCGAACTGTCCATCACGCACTCTTTTCATCGCGTTGACTAGACTCGCAAGTGGACGCAACAGTCTGCCGCTAATTACGGTAATGATGAACCAGGAGCATAATATGCTGGCTACCGCAGAGAACACAGCAACTTTTACAATGATCTTTCCCTTGTTCTGAATCTGAGCGAGTGAGACCTTGCTGACCAGGGTGAAGCCCGCTTTGTCTGACGTTTGCTTCGTATACAATTGGGTTGTTCCCTGCTCGTCCCTGATCTCCGTCGCCCCTAGGCTTAGCTCGGTAAGTGGTGGTGGATCCGCATCCTGATTATGAAAGGCATAAAGAAGCTCACCATCTGCGTCAAACAAGTAGACAGCAACTTCCTCATTCAGTCGCAGATCTTTGAGATACGATTCGAACAACGAGGTGTTAAACAGAATTAGCATTACGCCATAGGTCTCCAGATCAACAGACCGCATTAATCGTCCCGCCAGAATCCAATTGGATTGTTCCTCCTGCAAGAAGGCATCCGGCCCCAAACGATTCCAACCATATTCGCCGCCCGTTCCTTCCAGTCTATGAACCATCTCTGCCAGATAGGAAGGATCCATCTGTTGAAATGAGCCAGCAAAGGCGCCGAGATTAAATATGTTTTCCTTCAGATCATATATGCGGAGCCCCATGATCTCCGGTGCATCCAGCCTTACCTGATACAACTGATCATCCAGTTCATCTTCTAGCTTCATCTGATCATAGGACGAGATGCCAGAGGTCTGTGCTTTGATGGCATTTTTTACGGAGGGATTCAGTGTGATATAATCGGTGACTTTATACATGTCGTGTACCCTGGAATCCAGACGTGCAAGAATCTGCTCTGCGGTAAGACTATACTGGCGACTGACCTCTTCATTGAACAGGTCGATATGGATGCGATAGGTGATCAACCCTGTGATTCCGGAGATTAAGACCGTTGCGGTAGATAAAAACAAGATTAGCTTCGTTTTAAATTTAAAGCGTTTACAAAAGTTCATCCACCACATCTTTTACACACCTCACCTATATTCCGTACATGTCTTACTCCTAAAAACATATCATACACCTATTGGAAAAAACCAGAAAAACCCTGACCCCGCTTCAATCGGTAGTCAGAGTTTGAAGGCATGTGATCCAGACATGTTACCGGGATGATCCAGATTAACTCTGAATCACGGCATTTTTATTCCCCGTAAATCTCTTTGACCCGTTCTTCCTCATTCGTAGACAACAGAACATTAAGCAACCCCATGGCATTATTGGCATCGGTTCTCGTCGTCTTATACATCTCGGCAAACGCCGCTTCATCCTGCTCCGGGTCCATTACAGCAAGCTTGCCCCACGACGTGCGGGCTTTGTCGTATAACGTACTCAACGTAATGTCACGCGGATGCTGTGCAACAGGTGCCATGGATTCAAATTTCGCTGTGACTCTGAAAAAATCCATCGAATCCTGAAACTGTGTACTGCTATAATCCTTATTTTTCATCGCATCTTCGGTAATCAGCAGACCTTCACGGGCGATAAACAGTGTTTTCACCATGGCACGCTCCAGATTGGTTGCTTCTTCCCAAGTTACATAAGATTCATCAGGTGCTTGTACGGTTGTAAAAAAAGGAAAGGCATCATCAATCAACCGCTGCGAATCGGAGTGAATCGGCACCCCTGCATTCATGTCCACAACGGCATCGCTATAATTGGCGACATTAATATTTTTGGAACCTTCCTCACTAACCCGACGTACTGGATGATCTGTAAGCGGGATACGGATATAACCAAGTTTATCCGCATACTGCTTCTTCAACTCTTCCAGTGTGGAGTCCTTTCCAATCTTGCCGTCGTCAGTTGAAGAAGATTCTTCTGTAGTTGAACCTGTCTCCTCACTCCCCTTCGAACCGGTTGCTGCGGTTTCTGTTACAGCAGCATTCGAGCTGCTTGTTTCTGATGAAGCAACTTCTGTACCGGAAGCAGACTCCGGCAATGACGTCTCTTTCGCTCCGCCACCACAAGCTGTCAGAATCGCTGCCAAACCAAGCATAACTGTGAACGTCTTTATCGTATAATTCCATTTCATCGTATAATCTTCCCCTATCGTATGTATATTCCTGAGAACCATTAACCTCTGGCTCCAAGACTTGAACACCTACTTACAAAAATATCCTTTCATATAACATGCTTGATTCACACAATTGGACATGGTCTACATTCTATCATAAGTTAAAAACCGGTTGTATACGACGATATACCTGTGTCTAAAGCCTTTTACTAGGCGCGCATTAACTACCACCGCAACGCAAAAACACTGCCGCCCGTATGGACAACAGTGTTCGTGAAGCGTAACTATTTGATCCCTTTAGCCTTCTCCATATGCTCTGACCGAATCTGAGGATCGGTGGAATTAACCGATGATAACAGAGCGTAGATCGCCTGAATATCTTTCTCTTGATATACGGTTTCGGGAACCTCACTCTCAAGTCGTTCCGTCTTCCGCTGAATCGTTTCCACCAATTCATGATCGTAGATGATCAGTTCATCCGAATTCACATACCTCACAGCAGGATCAACACTGATGCGGCACCGGTTGGTGAAGGTCACCATAGAGACGAGACGTACTCTTTTGTAGTCTCCAAGGTGTGCATGGATGGCTTCCACATGTGCACGATGCTGCATAAGTGGATTGTACATTTTGACCCGGCTGCTGCTGACCGACCAATTGGCCTCTCTTCTTCCACCGCGAATCTCACCTGTCGTCAGATTTCTGGTTTCAATCACAAAGATTGCCCGAGGGCCGATCACAACATGATCAATCTGCGAATAACCGGAGCGTGACTTCGGATTGGTAACGAGCAGATCGTTCAGCACTTTATATTGACTTGGAAGACCTATCAGCTGATCTGCTGTACTAGGCTCCTCCGGCTGGCGTATCCAATCCCCTTCCGCCTTTTTCTTGCGCTTACTACGGACCATACGCGGGGGAATGGTTGTCGTTGATGGTAACGCTGAAGCGGAGGCTGTAATCTGGTTCGCAAGCTCTGGTTGTGTCTTGAACAGAGACAGGATTTTCTTGAACATGGGCAAGCTCCGTTCTATTATAGTGTGGGTTACGGGTGACCATTACAGGAGGAATAACATCCTTTGACACATTCATTATGTAAACTTCTATTACTTATGTCGGATAAAGCGGGGTAAAAATAAAGGGAAAACGATCAAAATCTCTCCAATACGCAAAGTACATATGAACATTTAACCAATTTCGTGACTTTAGACGCATAAACAAGCCGCAAAATTGAAAAAAACAGCGCAACCCTTTCCTGAATAGAAAAAGAATACGCTGCTGTTCTCTTGGATGTTAAGCCTGAAGATAATAGGTGTAGAGCACCTGAGTACCCTTCTCTTCCAGACCATTATTCGCTATTTCCTGATACAGGGATTCGGCCAAAGCCAACCCAGGCGTTTTCATGCCCATCGCTTTTGCAGACTCCAGTGCAATTCCCATGTCTTTGATAAAATGTTTCACATAGAATCCAGGCTCATAATCGCCTGCGATCATGCGCGGACCGAGATTGCTGAGTGACCAGCTTCCGGCTGCACCGGTAGCAATGCTCTTCAGCACGGTCTCCGCGTCCAGACCAGACGTCTTGGCATAGGCAAGTGCTTCGCATACACCCATCATGCCAGAGGCAATGGCAATCTGGTTGCACATTTTGGTATGCTGTCCGGCTCCCGCCTTGCCTTGCAACACAATGTTGGTGCCCATCTGCTCAAACAGCGGACGCACAGCTTCAAAGGCCTCCGAACTACCACCAACCATAATGGACAACTTCGCGTTCTGCGCTCCGATATCACCGCCCGACACAGGTGCGTCCAGTGCATGCAGTCCTTTGCCTTCCGCAGCTTCAAAGATTCGTGCAGCCAGTAGCGGACTGGATGTTGTCATATCAATCAGATATGAACCCGGTTTGGCATTGGCTACGAGACCATCCTCACCGAGATAAATCTCCTCTACATCTTTCGGATACCCCACCATTGTGATGATGACATCACACGCGGCAGCCAGTTTGCCTGGTGTGTCATGCCATACGGCACCTTCCTTCACCAATGCTTCCGCTTTGGCAGCAGTTCGCGTGTACACATGCAGCGGATATCCCGCTTGCTGGATGTGCCCAGCCATGCTTTTACCCATCACGCCTGTACCAATAAAGCCAACTTTTGTCTCTCCAGGTGCCTTCGTTGTATTTGTCATCGCAGGTTTCCTCCCTATTTCTCTATGCTTCGCTCAGTGCTTGTCTTCGACATTGCTATATCTGTATGTTAAAGCTTTCTGCGTAGTCCGTCCATATCGCTTGCAGCTTTCTGTGAAAAAATCTGAAAAAGGAATCAACTTCCTGTATGCTGTACAACCTAACGGAAACTTCCTTCATTGGAAAGGAGGATTCGCATGAGTCGTGAAAAAGGTCAAATTACCATTTGGTTGTCCTTTTCCATCATTTTATTAAGTGCCGGACTGGTCTGCCATGTCTTGTCCATTCCAGGAATTCTCGAAGCAGCAGGCAGGGATGGATGGTTGTCTGTCGTGGCGGCTGGCCCTTTTTTCATGTTGTTTCTATGTATGATGTATATCATCATTCGGCGAGTACGTGGACAGCGATTAACAGATTGGATTACGCGAGAATTCGGGGCGGTCCCTTCCTGGATCTTCCGAATCTCCGCTTCCATTCTGCTGTTCACGCTTGGCACACATACGTTGTATGAGACAACCAACTGGACCGTATCCACGTATCTTCAATTCACACCTCCCTATGTTCTGGCAGGTGGCGGAGCACTGGTTGCTGCGTGGGCAGCGGCTAAAGGCATACGCTCCATTGCGATGACTTCCAGTCTGCTGCTGCCCTTTGTAATTTTGCTAGGTTATTTTGTAATGTCCGCCAATATGAAATACAAAGACTACAGTCTATTGTTCCCGATTATGGAGAACGGCATGGGTCCCGTGTGG
The DNA here is from genome assembly GCF_045040675.1 of Paenibacillus sp. FSL H8-0283. Taxonomy (NCBI): domain Bacteria; kingdom Bacillati; phylum Bacillota; class Bacilli; order Caryophanales; family Paenibacillaceae; genus Paenibacillus; species Paenibacillus sp. FSL H8-0283. The sequence continues at coordinate 1,222,846 of NZ_CP150295.1, read as the reverse complement.
CGGGGCATGATCTACTCTCTTGCCGGGCTTATGGAAATCTGGATTCTTATGTTATTCCAACATGAAGTCAAAGGCAAAATTCGTTGGTGGCACGTTCTGATCCTTGGCGTGTTTATGCTCAGTATGGCGATCGGACCAACCATCGGAGCCATCGTGGAATTTGGTCCCGAAGAAGCAGCCAAACAACGAAACAGTCCCTATGAGCAATGGAAACTTGTGAATATCGGCAAACTTTTGCAACACGTTGATTTTCTGTCCATCTATCAGTGGCTCAGTGGTTCCTTCGCAAGGGTCGCCATATCCATGTATCTCATCGTGGATCTGCTGAATTTCCGCAGACCGAAGAAACGATATATCGCGATTCTCACCATTACCGTCATCATGAGCTTCATGGCGATGCAATGGTGGCGCATTGATTACGTGGATTATTATGTGGACCATATTCAGTTCCCGGTCATGCTCGCTTATGTATCCATCGTTACCGTAATATTGACCATTGCCGCATTAATCCACAAAAAGGACAAGGAGGCTCCCAAACGTGCCGATCTCAACCCAACCCAAGAATAATCCTGACGTTGAACCGTTCCGAATGAACGAGCATAACCTGAATACCTTTTTTGCCGGATCTGATGATGTCATCATCAATAGTCATATGATCGGAGAACCTCCGATGCAACTCCTTATGACCTATTGCAGCGGTATGGTAGATAGTGAAGCGATCTACGATATTATTCTCCCGGAACTCAAACGAACATATGAAAATACACACTTTATCCGTACATCCGACATTGAAAAGTGCATCAGCCTAGATTGGACCCGAATGGATCTGCAAGATCCGGCATTTGGAACTGAACTGATGTCTCTCCGTGTTTTTGAAGGCCATATGTTGATCTGTATTCCTTCCCTGCAAGCCATGTGGAGTATTGATATATCTAACATCCCTACTCGGACACCGGAGGAATCGACCACCGAAGTTTCGATCCGCGGGGCAAGAGATGGGTTCATTGAACCACTTGCCGTTAATGTTGCCTTGATACGCACCCGTCTGCGTACGAACCAACTGGCCTGTAATATCGAACTGATCGGTTCACGTTCTGCAACCAAGGTGGCATTAATGTATATCAAGAATATCGCCAATCCGGAGCTAATCGAAGACGTCCAGGATCGGTTGCGTAAGATTGAGACCGAACGCATCTTGACCGCCAATGAACTGGAAGAATTGCTGTCGCCTTCGAAGATTACTTTGTTTCCCGTCACCCATTATACGGGCAGGCCTGACTTTGCTGCAGAATGTCTCCTGAATGGACGTTTTATCCTCATTGTCGACGGCAATCCCAGCGCCATCATTGGGCCAGTCAATCTGTTTCTTTTGCTCAAATCCCCGGAGGATGCCAGCTTTCCCTTCTTGCCTGTGAACGTAGGACGGATGCTGCGCTTTCTTGGCCTGATGATCACCGTGTTCCTGCCTGGCTTTTATATTGCGCTGACATCCTTTCATATGGATCAGATCCCCTTTCCTCTAGTCGCGACGATCTCGGTTGGACGCATGGGACTTCCGATGGAATCGGGAATGGAGATGTTTCTCATTATGCTGCTGATGGAGCTGTTCCGTGAGGCAGGGGTGCGTTTGCCAAGTGCCATCGGCCAGACACTAACTGTCGTTGGAGGTCTGATTATCGGAGATTCCGCCATTCGAGCCGGCATGGTCTCTCCCCTCATGATTGTCATCATCGCAGTTACCGTCGTAGCTGGAGCAACCATTGTGAATCAGGTCATGACCAGTTCTGTGCTGATCCTGCGGTTCCTTTGTTTTGTCCTGGGGGCATCCCTCGGCATCTATGGGTTCATCCTGTCGTTGATTATGTTCCTCATCTACCTGACCGATCTCAAATCATTTGGCATTCCATATCTGACTCCGTTAACACCCCTTCATTTCAAACAAGCAATAGCTTCATTATTCAAGCTGCCAAAGGGGTTAGGTAAACGAAGACCCGTCTATCTCGAGACCCAGGAGCCCCGCAAGAAAGGGAATGAACGATGAAACGTTTGTTACGGCGATATATGCTAGGTCTGTTAAGCCTATCGATGTGCGTGATGACGAGTGGATGCTGGAGTGCCTTTGAGATTCAACAGGTAGACTACGCCAAAGCATTTGGGATTGATTATAAGGACGGCATGTATCACCTGTATGTACAAACGCTGGATTTTGCCAGTGTCGCCAAAAGTGAAAGTTCAACCAAAAGTGCAGATACACCACCTGTATGGGTCGGACATGCCGAAGGGAAAACCATGAGTCTGGCGCTGAACGAGCTGTTCCGCACGGCTCAATTACACATGGCTTGGGGGCATGTGACAGCCATCGTCATGGCCGAAGGTGTGCTGACCAGCAAACACATCAAAGAAGTGTTCGATATGCTAGGACGTTTCCCAGAATCCCGTTATACAACCTGGGTGTATGGAACACGAGAGCCTCTGGAGAAAATCCTAAGTGCAACGTCCATCTATAATATGTCGCCACTGGACAGCATTCTTCACAATCCACTCCCCACATACATGGAAGAATCGTTGTACCCGCCTGTGCTTAGCTTTAAGCTCATTGCAACACATAATGATCCCGCTACCACGACGTATCTGCCGAGTCTTGCATTGAACGATACCCAGTGGGCTGAGAATGAGAAGAAACATGATTTGTTTCTGGTGGAAGGGGCCTTTTTCGAAAAGACTGGCTATGACTTTGAATATTTCCCACGCAGTCAGCTTCCCGGTTATCACTGGCTAATCAAAGACATGCGGCGGGCCCCTCTACTTGTCCAGAAGGATGGAACGATCTACGGGGCGCTCAGTGTAGGATTACCAAAGATCAAAATTAAACCTGTCGTTCAGGGTGAGCACGTTACGTTTAACATTGACGCCCACTACCTCACTGCCCTGTACGAATACCTGGTGCCCACCTCTTATGAGGAGATGATCCAGATTAGTGAAGTGAAGTTACGGGAGCAGATCATGCAGACCTATCGTCACGGCCTTGAGCGTGGTGTGGATATTTACGGTCTTCAGGAGAAACTGTATCGTAAAAATCCAAAGCTCTGGCGTAAGTTATCAAACAATGGCAGCAAGATGATGCTTACCGAAGACTCGATTAAAGATCTGAAAATCCATCTCACCATCCCATATACAGGGAAATATAAAAGGAAAGTGTAGCCAGAACGCGAAACACCCCTTGTCCGTCTGGAGCCGGATAAGGGATATTTATGTAGATGGATGTCGTTCGTTTGCAGATCGGATCATGCGGATCTATGACTGCGAAGTTTCCATTCCATAAGCCAGCCTGCTTCCTAATCCTCACTATCGAGAGATGAGTATATGATGTGACCTTCGTCATTTAATCCTTTTATGTCCCATATCATCTCGTGAATCGGCTGCTGGATTACCGCATACCACAACCTGCGGCTGGATTGATCGGAAGATGATTTCACGATTTCCGCTTCCAACCGTGAAGATGCCAGATTTGGTTCGTAGCGAATATGCACCTGGGTAATGTCAGCATCGTGGAGATACCCGTATATAATATAGATCATTTTGCCTTTAGACTCCTCGTATCCTGATATATGAGAAGAAAGCGGCTCGACCGGATTATCCTGCAGACCACCGCCCATTCTGGCCAGTTCGGAGAACCACATCTTTTGCTGGATCAAAGCAGGAGCCAGGTTATTCGTAGTGAGATCTTGATATAAAACCAATTGTGTTCGCGGTTCAATAGTTGTAACTAGCTTTACCTGTTCTGGGGGAATACCTTTTTCGCTTAAGATTGTGTCGATGTCCTGCGGACCACAAGAGCGTATCAAAAACAAAGTTGCAGCGAGCAATACAAAGAACAACACATAAGTTGTCCTTTTCCAATTACGTGTCATAAGCATACCTCTCTGTACACCTTCTATCTACAATCAATTTATAAAATGGTGGCAACAGCCGCTTACTCTCAACTGACTTTCACTTCTTATAATAATGCATTACCCATAACCGAGTAGTCAGGATCAAGGTCTGAGGAATGAGCACAAAAACAATATACATAAGTACAATTAACCATAGATGTGCGGCAAAATGTTCTGCACCGAACGATGGTTTCGGACGTTCAATCCAATACCACCAACACGGGATGGCAATAAACCATGTCAATCCTGTCGAGAGGAACAAGTCTTTCACATCGCTCCATAGAAAGCAGAACACCGCGACGAACAAGATGGGCATAATCCATGAATCCAATATTGGCCCCCAGCTCTGGAAGACAAATATAATGGCCGGATACAGAAGATTGATGGTCCAGCGCCAGATGTTATTAGTATAAAGATTCATAAAACTTCTCACCTCGTTACATTCCGTTGCAATTGTACTAGCAGAAAAATTAGAATAAAAGTGTCGTTAGATTTTATCACCAAATAGGAGAATGAAAGTTTGATGAAAACAAAACTTTTGGCTATATTCTTACTTGTTTTTACACTTGCAATAGGAGGTTGTTCTAGCCTGTCCACATCAGATAAGCAAAACATTCTTGAAAAAGCTACACCCGTCAGTATCCAATACATTAAGGATTATTTCGACGCAGACTTTGTCATCACGAGTCATGATATTGACGACCCTTCGGTCCACTCCCGCTTGTACCTGTATGGTTATGTAACGGGTCATGAAGATGAGCACATTACCGTTTCATATAACTATGACACACGGGAAGTCATCAATGTGACAGGACCGGGGTGGTTCATCGATAGCCGCAATCCAAAAAAGTAAGATCCGGCTAAACTGCAATGATACATACAGTTAGCTCGTTCTTTGCCTTTGTTAATTATGGGAAAGAAATGAACAGATGAAGCATGATTTTGGATATTATTGCTCATACTACCTTCAGGAAATTATCGAAGGAGTGACAGCATGAGGTTAAAAAGTATCATCGCCGTTGGAGCCGTGTTAACCTGCTCAACTCTGTTATGGGGCTGTGGCAATGGCACTGCGAATAATACATCCCAGCAACAGAATGACACTGTTCGTTCGGAGAGTTGGAGCGATCCCAAACGACTGGAAGCTTCCCATCTTGAGGCGCTTGAACGTATGGAGAAAGACCATATTCACCGAATGGTCTCGCTTAGCGCAAGTACAGATGGAGACAAAGTGATGACCACACTTGAACGGTCGAGCCAAAAGTTGGAGGAAATGCGACCGCTCGCCGAAATGCTCCAACATGAAGGACATCCGGCATTATTACAGCGAATCCAGGACATGTCCGGTGATATCCAAGGTTCCAAATCCGTCATTGCCGAGATGAAAAATCTGCCTCAGGACGGTAAAATTAAGATCCAGTCTGAGAATTCCGATTCTTTGCATCACATCAGCAGCTTCCGCGATTACCACCAGTATATCAAAGAGAAAATTCAACCTTTGAACAAGAATAATACTGATTTACACTAATCAGTAATAGCTGCTTACGCAAGTGACTTCAATCGATACAATTGTATGAACAAAGCCAACAATAGTTAGGTGGGAAGATTACTTCCTATCTGACTATTTACGTGTGAGCAGATATAGACAATTACTGCATCCTGCTGCAACCTTCCATGAATCGTACGTATCTTCTGTTCCTGTTGTATCAGTCGTTGCTGATCAGCGATTACGAAATCTTCTCTCCTTCATACAAATTAAGATAGGGCAGTTCCGAAATTTCCTTATATGTTTTATCAGTTATATAGGTATCCATAAAAACTCTTCTCTGTTTACTGATGTAAAAAGTTAAAGTATATTATAATGTACTAAGTTAACATATATAGGAGGTTAAAGATTATGTTGAAAAATATTCAATTTGTATCTTTTACTCTTATAATCTTAGCCCTTATATTGGGAGGATGTAACTCTATACCGAATCAAGACAAGATTATTGAAGAAGCCACTCAAGTGGGTCATCAATACTTCATTAATCACTATAATACTGAAGTGGAATTCATTGATCATAAATTTATGCCAAAAAATCTTAGTCACAATATCAGTTTGAGTGGTCATGTTAAAAATAATAAAGAAACCGAAATCACCATCCTCATTGATTATGACACGTTTGAAGTCCAAACAGCCGTTGTACCGAAAGAGTTACTCGACCAAAAAATCAAGTAAGTTCCAGCAGCAAGGAGTAGTGGTTATGCTCAATATTAAATTTCGTACACCTCTAACCCTATTAATAATGATTTGTTTAAGTATCACTGTATTTTGCGGTTGCATATCGAACGAGCAAAAAGAAATTGTACAAAAAGCTGAGATTGCAAGCCAAGCTTATTTTAAAGAGACCTATGGAATTGATGTTCAATTTACAGGCCACAAGTTCATTCCGTCTGACTTGTCTCATACGGTGTCACTGACAGGGTACGTAAAAGGAAATAAGACCCAAGAAATATTCTCAATGGTAGATTACGATACTTATGAAGTCAAAACAGGCTCAGTGCCCGAAGACATCAAACCTCTTAAGTAGTTTATAAGAAATTTTAACTTTTAAAACTTTAGGGCCTTGTACAGATACATGGCTCTTTCATATGTAATAGTAGGGATTTCATAGCTAACCTTATCCTCTTTTTTCCAAAGAAGTAGAATCATTATAGTCCATCTTCTGTGAATCGTGTATACGACATATAAGAAATGAGCACAAAGTCTTTATAAATTTCAGGCATTAAATCTTACACATTACAAGTTATAGGACGTTGTTACCAGAATAATTTCAGTAATTTGCATAAATATGTGAAAGTAACGGTTTATAACTTTGTCAGGCAGCGACGCTCTATATACATCTTTACACTCGTCACTGCCTATACACTCATAATGCTAGCTCCTCACTCGAATCAGATACGTGAAATATGAAGCCCTCCTGATTCATCAATTGGATTACGAGCAGCAGACACAGTAATTCACTTTACACCACCACAGTCAGCGCCTGGCTTTCACACTTTTTCCTCTTCTTTACAGCTTCATTCCACCCACAACGAAACCCAGATGAACATGCTAAATAACAAGACTGGTGCAAGTGCGCCTGTGGCTAATATGATCCAAAGTGTCGCGGGCTTGATCCTTTGGCAGTATGTATCAACCTTGCGCATCCGATCTTTGCGCCACTTGGCGAACCTGAGCTGTCTGACCATCCGACTCAGAACTATTTGCCGCTGCTCGCCCTCTTCGAATTCATCGATCGCACGCCGCAACTCCTCGTATAATTGAGCCTCTTCCTGACCAGCCACTGTAGGTGTAATCATCTGATCCTTCCTCCCATGAGAACATTATTGAGATATAGCCACTACTTAAATAACACATTACAGACCTTCAAAGTTTGAGGATTTTAAAAAAAATGAACAACCCAAAAAGCCCGGGCATAGCCCGGACTTCGTAGAATCATGTTAGAACTATTTAACTGAGTGTTATTTAGCTCGCGTTAGCGATCAATGCATTCAAGCATACCGCACCCTGTGCGCGCACATTAACGACAATAATCGGCGTTTCCAGCATGTCGTGCATCCAGGACATATACTCTTCTACTTTTTCGTTCGGAAGGATCGTCAGAATAACCCCTGCGAATCCACCACCATGAATACGACAAGCGCCATCACCCAGGTTTTGCAGATAATTCTCGGTCAGTGCCAGCGCGATGCCAATCTCCTGTTCCTTCACAGCACCACTCTGATATACATTCTGCAACCACTTCCATGATGAGTTACCGGACGCCATAATCAGTTTCAAGAAATCAGCAAAACGTCCATCCCGCAACGCCTGAACTTGACCATCGACACGATTGTTTTCCTCCAGGAAATGAAGCGCACGTAGCACGGCACGATCCCCAGCAGCTTCACGAACCTTCTTGAGGTTGGCGTAGATTGCGTCAGCTGTAATTTCCCGAACATACTCACTACCCAGCGCCTGAGCAACCGCTCTCATCTCATATGGCACAGCAGCGTAATCTTCCGTCAGATCGGCGTGGTTACCACCTGTATTCACAATGACCAATGAGTAACCGTTCTGTTGGAAATCCCATTGAACAGGCTCGATAACCGGCTGTGCAGGATTCTCAAAATCAATGGCAATCAGTCCGCCGTACGCACAAGCCATCTGATCCAGCAGACCGGAAGGTTTGTTCCAATAGTGATTCTCCGCATACTGACCGATTTTGGCCAAGGTTACAACATCCAGTGCACCGTCATTATAGAAGTGATTCAAAATCGTACAGATCAGCATCTCAAATGACGCCGATGAACTGAGTCCTGATGCCGAGAATACGTTACTGGAGATGTACGCTTGGAAGCCGCCAACCTGGTGTCCAAACTCTCCGAATCCCGCAGCCATACCGCGAATCAATGCTGTTGTGCCATCGTCTTCCGTATTTGGCGTGAGATCCGTGAGATCGATTACATATTTCTTGTCATAACCTTCTGAATAAAAGGTAATAACCGATTCTGCCGTTGGCGCAGCCACCGCAAGTGTATCCAGCGTGATGCTGCCCGCCAGCACTTTACCATGGTTATGATCCGTATGATTGCCGCCAATCTCGCTGCGTCCTGCTGCGCTGAACAACTTGCTTCCCTCTTGCGGGCCGAAGTACTCTTCGAACGTTGCGTTCAGCTTTGTGTAACGTGCAGTCTGTTCTTCTACTTGTGATTGTCCATACATTTGGGCAAGCAACGCTTGGCCCTCCGTGGATTGGATCAGATTCAATGGTTTTGTCGTCATTAATAATCCTCCTATGGATATGCAACTTTTATTTTTAGACTGTTGGTGAACATGGTTGTTGTGTCTGTTTCATGCCTTATTCCTCTCCCATTATCTCAGCTTCGTAGCGGAAAAGGTAGGGTAGAATTGAAAGTTTGTAAGCGTTTTGTGAAGTTATTTAATGTAAAAATAGGATTGAAAACCATTTTAGAATAACTTAAATTTGGTTTAAGTGAAAACACATTATCTTCCAATCTTAAATTTGCTATGCTTTACATCTTATTGGTGGAGGGAACGATGAAAATCAAGTCGAATTATACCAAGTTATTTGGCGCATTTTCTCTTACATTTTTGGGTGATGGACTTACGCTTGCTGCGGTTCCTTGGCTTATATCAACCCTTACAAGCGATACGCTGTATGCCTCTGTCACCATGACTGCACTTCGTTTACCCTGGCTTCTCTTCAGTCTACCCGTGGGTGTCCTCATCGACCGATACTCACGCAAACATATGCTGATTGGCGCAGGCTTTACGCGAATGATCCTTCTGCTTGTCCTAACGTTATGTATCTGGGGGGGATGGGTGAGCATTCCGATTCTGGCTCTGTTCATGTTTGGTATTGGCCTGAGCCGAGTTGTATTCGACAGCACGGTGCAGACGGTCATCCCACAACTGGTAGATGAGAGTAAGTTGGAGAAAGCGAATGGGCAGTTCACCGCCGGACAGTTAATCACAAGTGATATTCTGGGCGTTGCTCTGGGAGGGTTTATCATAACCCTGCATGTTGTTTTTCCTTTTGCCATAGACGCTGTAACAGCTGTTATTGCTCTGCTTTTTTTAATCAGTTTGAAGGGAAACTTCTACCCAGGGGATACGGAAACAACCAAGAAGGAAGTTCGCCCGATGAAGAATTGGAAACGCGAGATGTGGTCCGGTATTCGATATGTCTATCATGATCGTTTTCTCCGCGGACTAGCCATTCTATCTGTCACCATTACGCTGATGTATTCGATCATTCTGGCTACTCAGATTTTCTTTGTACGAGATGTGCTTCAGTTGGATGCTTTTGCATTTGGTATTCTCATCTCCATTGCAACAATCGGTAGCATTGTAGGGAGCCAGGCTGTTGCTTATATGCGTAAGAAATGGAGTACAAAACAATTGATTATTTCCTCCATTTTGTGCATGGGAATGATCTACGGTGTGGTGGGTCTTTCTACAAATGCGTATATGGTAGGCGGCCTGTACTTCTGTGCTGCATTTTTCATTATTGTCTACAATGTTACCCGTTCCTCCATCCTGCAACGTTCCGTTCCTAATGAGATGCTTGGCCGGGTCGGAAGTGTGTTTCGCTTTTTGTCCTTTGGGATCAGTGCCATTGGTACGCTTCTCGGCGGATTGTTGGTGCGGGTTAGTGAAACAACATTTGATCGTGTATTCTCGCTGCAACTCCCTTATCTCTTGTTAAGCCTGATCTATCTCCTGTCTGCTCTGATATTCGCAATGAAGATGCAGAATCATTCAGAGAGCCAGCAGCGTAACCTCAACGCTTGACTGTTACGTTAGGTCATACTTGATAATGATCTCAAGCTTACATGAAGGAGAGATTAAGGATGAAGATTACCGCGTTACGTTCAGATCAAATCTATGAGGAAATCATTCAGGCTGCACCCGATGAGAAATTGGAGTTATACCGTGAACAAATGATGAGTCCATTCATGAACAAATGGAACATTCAACAGATCCCATTTCGCTCTCAAGAGCCTCACGGCTTTGATGTGATCATGATGAATAACTTTATGAATATCGCTCCAGCAGATATCACACCTGAGATTAACGAATCATTAGCAGCGATTTCGTCTGAAGCATTTTGGCAACAGTGTCATGAAGCAGTTTGTACGAGTCTATCGACCTTTACAGATCACGGGATTGAGCTATCGGTCTCCGAATATCTATATACGATTTTATTAGGCGACAAGAACAGTCCTTCACTCACCATGAACGAAGGCATCAGCGGAGATGGTGGAATCCCGGGTTATATTATTGCGAACCTGATCCCCAATAGGTATACTCTACCTCGTATGCAATCCGTGTTAGCCCATGAATGCAATCATAACGTAAGGTATCAATATATCCAGTGGAATCCACAGATTACGCTTGGGGAAATGGTTGTTAGTGAGGGGTTGGCCGAGAGCTTTGCGACATCCCTGTATGGAGAAGAGTTGCTAGGCCCCTGGGTAGCTAAAACGGATATGGAGACTTTGAATAAAGTAATCAAACCGAAGATGAAAGATCAGCTGTATGTCACCGGTTTTGACCAAATTAATCCGTATCTATACGGCGATGAACTTGCCATCATGCAAAACTTCACGCCCGTAGGTATGCCCTATGCGGCTGGCTATGCTTGCGGTTATCACTTAATTAAATATTATCTGAACAAAACAGGTACACCGATCACCGAAGCAACCATCACTCCAGCAAGTGTCATTCTTGCTGAAACAAAGGACTTTTGGAATGAAGACACCCTGTTTCACCGTTAAAGATATCATTCAGATTACTGGCATCACCAAACGTGCATTACATTATTATGATAAAACAGATCTATTAAAACCGAGCAAAGTCGAAGACAATGGCTATCGGTATTACGATCAAGAGGCACTGGGGAATCTGCAGATGATTCTGTTGTTCAAAGAAATGAATTTCTCATTAAAAGACATTGCGGCCATGATGCAACTTTCCAAAGAAGAACAAAAAGATATCCTAAGAGAGCACCGCAGCACACTCGTTCAACGCAAACAAAAGCTCGAAACCATCATCCATCAATTGGATGAGTATGTAGATGGGACGGATATCTCTCATCTTAATCTGTTTGACGACTCTTCCATTCTGCCCATCCAAGAACAATATGAATCCGAGGCGAAGTTTGTATATGGAGATACCGAGAAATATCAGGAGTTCGAAGCCAATGTGAGCCAGCTGTCTGTGGAAGAGCAAGAACAAGCTTACCAGCAGTTCTCGGTCAACATGGAGCAAGTATTTCGGGAGTTGGCGAAACATCAGGATCTGTCTCCTGCTTCTGGTGAGGTGCAAGCGTTAGTGCGTGAATGGAAGAGTTGTCTGGAGCAGTTTATAGTCTGTGATATTGAGATTCTGAGGTGTATTGCTGAAGCCTATACGACGGATCGTCGCTATGCGGGTTATTTTGATCAGTTTGGCGATGAGGTTTTTTTGAGTTTTTTGTATGAAGCGATTATGGTTTATGTGAAGGGTGGGGGAAGACCTTTAAATCCCGTTTCCTAGTATTAGGATGGTTTCAAAAGCAGATTTCGGGCAGTAAATGTCTCCCCTACCGTATTGCGCAACGTCCTTTCGTACCGGTTCACTTGAATGTAGCGTCCCTCTGGTATAATCCTTCACTTCGCTCTAATTCTAGTTATCTATACTTGCTATAGCTTGATTATCCACTAAAAAACACAATCTTCCGATTTAAAATTCACAGTTACGAAAGTATACTAAAAAATTCAATCCTTTTTTCCTGGTCCTTTTGTATTAATGTATATAAATTCCACTTAATAGGTATCATATGGAAATTTTATATGTTAAGGTTATTAATGTTGGCCAACACGAATAAACCAACTCAAGGTATATTAGGGAGAGATGATTAATTGAAGAAATTTTTAAGTTTAGTGATAACATTGACCTAAGTATTGTCGTGTACTACTATTAATTCAGCTTCTGCAAATGTGACTGAGGAAAGCAATGAGAACTCTGAAATCAGTAGTCTATTTACCAATTTTATAGATACTGCATTTGAGAATACCGAAGATTTTACAGTTAAGGATCTTGAAGGTTCAGTTGTTACAGATCGTTTTATCGAAGTTACTAGTGAACCTTATGAAGCAGCAGATTATCGGACAATACAAAATATAATTATAGAAAACAACTGGTTTTTATCATATAGAGAACATACTCCATTAGACAACTTAAAAGAATCAGGCTTAGAAGTTAATGCTCTAAGTAACATCAGGGGAGAGAATGTCTCGGAGAGATTCTATCACATTGCAAAAGATTCAAGAGACAAATTCACAAAAGAGTGGGTCGTTACTCTTTCAGGTAATTTCTCTTATAATACAAGTACATTTAAAGTAACATCTGTTAGTGGACCTAAAATCAGCCTAACCACAGCAAACTTCGGAGCTATGTTTTCTCCGGCTCTAGAAGACATCTATACCTATAATTCCTCTTCTGGATCTACAGCTACCTTCAATGCAAGGTATAAAATGAGAGCTGTACTCGGATTATCTATAGGAGATCTTCCATTAGGAGTCAATCTCGATTTTGGAACTCATACGGATACTATGAACGCATATCCTTCCGTACTACAGCCTTAAATAGGGATGTCAGTTTTATTAAGTAAAGAGGTGACCATACATGAAAACAAAAAGTGAAAAGCTACCAACACTCTTTTTACTTATATACGCTGTCCTAATGCTTATAAGTTACAGTGCCTATCTATTTTTAGAGAATACCCGATTAAGTCAATCCCAAAAATGGCTATCTGAAGGCATCTTAACCAAGGATGATGTTAATTCCATAAGCCAAACCGGAAGATGGACAACGATCTCAGAATCTGCGTTCCTCATTATATTCGTGATTGTATTCATTTTTGTAATGTATCAATTTCAGAAAAAACCTTTAAAACATTTTTTCATCTTCAATGCAGCATTATTTATTGGAGTTACACTAATTAGTTACGTCGTTTCACTTGCTAGCTCCATGCCGATAGGTAATTCAGTTCAACCGGTTATTATCCCTGCGTTTTTACTCGTTGCCCTGTGTATCTATACGTTATGGAAAACAAGAAATGGAAAATAGAAACCAGACTACATGCCACAAAACGGTATGTAGTCTGGTTTTTTTGTTCAACTTGAGTTCCCTCGTTCAAAATACGCATGCAAACGATACTGACAAATCTCCTTCGTCCAACGATACAGTAGCGCCTTTTCCTGCGCATCCTTCACCTGCACATTCAGCGAGAACACGCCATCCTCGAATCGTGTCATGCTACCCTTCGCCCCGCTCCACATTGACATCGGCATGTCGATAATCAGTTTCTCAATCCGTGTTGCCGTCTTCTCATTCCATTCCCAGATCGCAAGCTTTTCCTTGTCTGAAAAGTCTTTCCGTTTCCGATATTCCTTCTCCGTCAGGTACGTATGGAAGAACCTTGCCATCTCCCCCGGCGTGATCGAGTCCATCCAGTGGGCTTCGCCTCGCTCCAGCATGTATAGCAGCACGATCATTTTGTAGCTTTTGTTCATGAGTCTTCTCCACATCACGCAGCCACGCCTCATGCCGGACGTACACCTCTCCCTCAGCATGGGACAGCAGCTCCGCCCAATAGAGAAACCCAACATACGAACCAAATTCGCTCCGGTACCCGATACTCTTCGAACGCCCCATCAAAAAGGCAAAAGTAACAGCCCAAAACGGTACAGTTGTAACGGGTGAGAATTTTTATGATTATAAGCAAAAGTCCGAAATAAACATCCAAAAAGTTCTAAAGGGTGATTCTGCTTTACTCAACCAAAAAGTCACACTCTATCAAATGGGTGGTGAAGATAAAAATGTTGTAGTCAAATATCATGGAACAACTCCTCTTGTTGAAAATGATAGTGTAATTCTCTATTTAAAGAAAATTGGCGACAATGAGTATATTCCAATCAATGAGGATGTGAGTATTTTTAAAGTGGGAACTAATGAGCAGCTTATAAATTTACAAAGTCTTAAGATCATCTCTGAATTGACACTTATAGAGGAATCTACACATTAAAATGATGGAATGAATACAGCGGCCTTAATTGGCCGCTGTATTCATTCCATCCATCTTTACTGCTCTATAGTAAGTCTCATTATCTTTTACTGCAATATAATCGTCTGTCTCTACATTTTTTACTTTAAATAATTTTGTCCCTTTTTTATACTTGTTGGAGAACAGATTCGGTAATTTATTACTTTCATTTGTAGAGTATTTTTTAATTGTTCCAATTTCGATTTCCACATCAGTTGTAGTAACAGTTTCAGTTGTCACCTTGTAAATCCCATTCTCCCAAGTTACGACATCAAATGCCCAACTTTGAAGTTCATTATGACCTGAGTTTGAGCATGCCACAAGTAACAACATTGAAGTCAGAATGAATACAAAAGTCCTTCTCATAAAAAAACCTCCCACTACAAAATGTTGTTATCTCATAATCCGGAAAATTCGAACAGCAAGAATTTAAAGCGCAAATATGTACATAATATTACCAATAATGTTTTTTATTGTACACACTAAGCTGTGTAATTCATCATGAAATTCTGTAAATTATCATCTATGTCAGAAGTATGGTCGTAGGAAAGTTAAAAAAAACTTGGAAGAAGCGCCTGCGAAGCGGCGGTAGCCCGTAACCAGATGTCATATGATTATGCTGAAATGCGATAGAATAAATAAAGATCTGCAACTTCAGGAACAAAATTATAGATTTCACGGCTTGGATACTTTCAACTGAAGGGATCGGTTGATTTTGTAAAGTAGTCGATTGGATTGAGGATATAAAAATAGCCCATGACTACTCCGTATAGGAGTTGAAATAGGCTTATTTTTTTATTATTCCTCAATGGATTGAATCGCATATTCTATATCCTGCTCCATATCCAGATCAGGATACTTCTTTTGCAATTGAAGAAGACAATCTATAAATGCTCGACTTTGGAATTCAGAAGATAGATCTTCAAATATCTCACTGAGCCAATATAAATCTTTTTCTACACATTGATTTAGAAATGATATGGCACTCTGCTCATTCTCTTTTAGAATGTCTACCATCTCATTCCATATCGTTTGAATAGCTGGATCGTCGGGATGTAAATCTTTTCTCTTCTTTTCTAATGAGATAACTTTTTCACTGTAGTCTACCATGGTTCGCTCTCCTCACGGTTGTCTTGAGTTATCTGGAGTAATCGTTCCGATCTGTCCATCGTTCTTGATCACTCCCACTCTAACATCGTTATAGTTTCCAAACATCCATTCGCCATCACCTTTAACTCTATTCTCAGGCAGATTTGCTATATGCTCACCTGACTTTTTGATATCTTCCGATGTCCACTCCTTAGGGAACCATGCTTGGCCCTCTCCACTTCTCTTTACTTTATTTTTGTGGTTCGGTATATTACCAACTCGTACACCGTTTGCATATTCTTTAATAATGTTAAATGTGATTTTATTCAAAGTACCTTTTCTTGCATTATTCTATTGTCCCCGCTCAAAATACGCATGCAAACGATACTGACAAATCTCCTTCGTCCAGCGATATAACACCGCCTGTTCCTCGGCATCCTTCACCTGCACATTCAGTGAGAACACGCCATCTTCGAATCGCGTCATGCTGCCCTTCGCCCCACTCCACTTGGACATGGGCATTTCAATTATCAACTTCTCAATCTCCGTTGTCGTCTTCTCATTCCATTCCCATAGCGCAAGTTTACCTTTGTCCGAAAAGTCCTTCCGTTTCCGGTACTCCTTCTCCGTCAGGTACGTATGGAAGAACCTTGCTATCTCCCCCGGCGTGATTGGGTCCATCCAGTGGACTTCATCTCGCTCCAGCATGTACAGCAGCACGATCATTTTGTAGCTTTTGTTCATGAGTGTCTTCTCCACATCACGTAGCCACGCCTCATGGCGGACGTACACCTCTCCCTCAGTCGGGGACAGCAGCTCCGCCCAATAGAGAAATCCAACATAGGAACCGAATTCGCTCCGATACCCGATACTCTTCGAACGCCCCATCAGGTGTAGCTCCAGATACGTCGGAATACGCCCCAGTTCTCGCTTCACATCCAGAAAATCCTGATGCAGCTTCTCGCGGCGTGGCAGCCGTTTGCGGCTTAGCTCTTGGAGTAGATTAACCACCCGGGTCTCCAGATGAATTCCACAATTGGCTGGAACTTCAGGCACACCCGAATCCATCGCTTTCCCGCTTCGTTCCTCGTCTCCACGCACATCCAACAGACTCAGCTTCACATCCGCATTGCGGTAATTCCCGATCAGGTCGATAATGACACAATGCGATTTGCCCTCTGCCAGCCTTAGACCACGCCCCACCTGCTGGGTGAATACCGTAAGCGACTCGGTTGGACGCACGAACAACAGCGTATCCACACGCGGAATATCTGTCCCCTCATTGAACAGATCCACCGTCAGTATAACCTCCAGCTCACCCTCATCAAGCTGCCGGATCGCTTCCTCCCGCGACATCTCCGATGTGCGCGAATGTAGACTGAGCACCTTCACCCCCTGACTGCGAAAATACGCAGCCAAATAGTCCGCCTGCCGGATCGAGGAGCAAAAGCCAATCGTTCTCGTCTGCTTGTGCCGCAGCCAGGCCGCATAGATCGTTTCCACATGCTCCTCTTGCAACTGAACAGCCATGAGCTGTTCTTCATCATACTTCGTCCCGATCCAACGGATCTGCGAATAGTCCGTATCGTCGAATACTCCGTAATATTGAAATGGCGCCAGCCAACCTCGCCGGATCGCTTCAATAAAATGCATCTGGTACGCCACATTCCCGTCACAGAGCGCATACACATCCTTGCCATCCAGCCGATCCGGGGTAGCCGTGATGCCCAGAAGGAACTTAGGCTGAAAATGCTCAATCACCAACATGTACGTCTTCGCCGCCGCATGATGGAACTCATCCACCACGATCAGATCAAAGGCATCCACCGCAAACCCATCCCGGTGCTTCTGCATACTCAGCGTAAAGATCGAAGCATACACACAATCCGCGGTTCCATCCTTATACTGTCCGTTATATATCCCATGACTGCGCTCGGGCATGATCCGTTGAAAAGACTTCTTCGCCTGGAACAAAATCTCTTCCCGATGCGCCACAAACAACACTCGCTTGAACCGCTCCGCGAAGAAACCCGCCAGATATGTTTTACCAAGCCCGGTCGCCATGACGACCATCGCTTTGTCGTACTGTTCCTCCATCGTGCCATGGAGTGCTTCGAGCGCATCCAACTGCGCAAAGCGCGGCTGAATCGGGGCAAGCGACAGCTCGGCGGCTTCTTCCTCTTTGTCCTCAGGTAGCCCCGTCCCGAACTCTGCTTCTTCCATCTCCATGATCCGCTGGATCATCTCCGGGTTCTTCTGGTGATATTTGCGGTACTCTTCCTCATACAGCGCAATCGAATCCGGGTTCACCGGCAAGGTTGTCTCGTGGTAGAAGCTCTGCATGAATTTGTCCAAAGCCATCTGGAACGTATACGGCTCCGCTTCCGCATTCATCGCCAGATTCCATTCATACCCCGTCTTGAGCGCCGTGAACGAAAAGTTAGACGAGCCGACAATCAGCAGTCCTTCCCCGTTGTCATGATCGAACAGATACGCTTTCGGGTGAAAAGAAGTGCCCATACTTCGCCACAGCCGTGTCTCGATTCGTGGATCAACCTTACACAGCGCCCGCAATCCTTCTGGCTGTGTTATGTACAGATAATCTCCTGCGAGCATTCGCACCTCGGCTCCACGTTCTGGCCCGTTTCAAATGCGGAGCAAGCAACTTTACACCAGACTGCATAATAAAGGACGTCATAATATAAATCCCGGATGCATGCTGCATCCGGGCAATCAGTTCGTCTGCCAGGTTATCTGTAATGAGTTTTACATTAAGCTTCGTCGACATCGATCAGATACACCCGTTCCTGGAATCCACCGCGCTCCTCGGCTTTGTCTGCCCGAAGCTTATCCAGCTGAGCTGCATTCACACCGTGCACCTCCGCCAGTGCCCGGATGACCTCCAGCATGTCGGCTAGTTCTTCCAAAGCTTCCTGATCACTCGCTGCATTTACGTACTCATCCGATTCTTCTTGCAGCTTCGTTCTTAACTCTTGCTTATACTCCTCCGGGTCCAGAATACGTGTGCGGCATACCTTGCCACTGGATGTGATAATATGCGGAATCTTGTCCCGCACCAATTTGTTGTATGTAGGCATGTGGTATAACATCCTTTCTACTGTGAGAGCCTTCGAGCCTCGCGCCAGAATCTCCCTTTTTGCCATTATACCATTTGCCATGAAGAGCGATGGGTTGATTTTGTAAAGTGGTTGGATTGGAATGAGGAGTTAAAAATAACCCATGACTACTCGTATTCGAGTTGAAATGGGCGTTCGGTAATTTGTAATGTCTAATTTTTCTGCATCAAACTCTGGTTCATAAGGATTCTAAGCCAACAGTTTTGAGACAATCACATTCGTATCCATCATTTCTTTATCAATCTCGACCAAGCAAGTGTCATCATCCATAGCTGGTTCATAACCGATTCTAACTTTTTCAATTGCATACTTCTTCTTAATATCAAGAATATACTCTATTAACTTCTGAGCATTTAACGTTGTCTCTGAATTTTCTCCGCTGAACAACTCCTCTTCAGGAAAATTCATAACGATATCTCCAGATTCCTCATCGAATGAAAATACAATCATCACGTCGTTATAGGTATGACCTAGGTTAAGCTGAGATAATAATATATTCCCCGTTCCCTTAGGAGAAAGAATCTCTTCAAGGCTCTCTATTTGCTGAAATTCAATATCGTTTTTACTACGGTTATCATAAAAGTGAGAACTTTTGATCCGATCCACCTGAATGTTCAAATCATTCTTAATGAATCGATCCAGATTATTTTTGTTAAAATCAATTAAAATGATTTCTAAACTTTGCACAATACAGACCCTCTTACATCAGGTAATTCTTCATATCACATTAATTCGGTATTGTAGGCGGATGTAGTTGTTGCTTATGTTCCAAACCAAACCATTGCTCAATATGATTACATAACAATGGAATGTCTTGAATGGCTTGCTCACAGATTTCTTTATATGAATCTTGAAGCACTTCCTCAAGTTCCAAATTCACTTGATATGCCTCAGTTTGTTTAGCATGGTGCACATCCGCTGGCTCAATGACATAATTTTGATTTTTGGTTAAAGGACTTACATAGATCATCCACTCAAGGTTTCCCTTAAAGTGCTGAATACAATGCTTTAATTCCTCGTAAAGCTGATCAGCGTTATGGAATCTAAAATAAAAACCCGCAGGTTTCTCATATATCCGATTCGGATTATACATCTCTGTTCTATTCCATTCATACGAACCTAATTTGGCCAAGGTATACGCCATAAGTTCCGGCATAAGCACCTCTTTCTTGCTTTTTAGATAAATACTTTTTGACACGATACCCACCTCACTTGAGAGTACGAATCATGGGCTGTTGATTTTATGTCTCATAATACTCAAATTGAATCGGGATTAACATAACACCATTCGGAATGAATTGTAGTTTTCAGAATTTTCTCCAGATCAGATAAGGTATATATCCAGTCTTCTTCAATCCATATAACCATCTGTGGCTGTCTCATAAGAAAATGATATAGAAAGATTAGAGTAACCTCTTCATTTTGATAAACTTCATCTAAAATCAGCGTGTTAAAATATACTCTCCCATCATCTCTCCATTCCAATTCTCTATATTGATATTGAACAGGTTCATCATATACATCGACTCTGATGTTATTCTTTTGCTCACTATGGCCCAACTCTTCTTGGTCTGAAAAGGTTATTCCCAAGGAGCAATGTTTCATGTTCTGTTCTGAATCTGTATCTTCAATTCCAAAAACTAAAGTTAACTTTGCATCCAGACAAGCTTCTTGTATATCCTGGATCAAACGCTCAATGGGAATATTACTATTTTCTTCTACTAAAACAAAAGCAGATGCCATTACTTCAGTACCTCCCTTAATTCTTCTAACGAGTTAACCACTTTGACACCCTTGCTCTCAATATAATCGATTTTCTCAGATGCAATTCGACCCGTATTTTCTAGTGGCGCGTCTATATATAAAATAACTTCCTTCTTCTTGTAATTGAAAAATTCTTTATTATTCATATCCACTAATCTATCTATTTGGTCTGTTTTCACTGCTCCCGCTGACTTTTTCACTTCAATAATTTGTGAGTTCGTTACAACATCCAAATCCGTAACTCTTAATTTATTTTCTGCATTTTTAATTTCCACCCCAAATCCAGTTACCCCGACATGCCGATCTACAAATTCACCAACTTTTCCTTCAACAGCTTTCCCTGTGTCTCGGCTATGTTTTGCAGCTTCTATAGCATTGGTAATATTTTTGGGATTGTGCTCTACCCAAACGATTTTGTTTCCAGCTTGGTTAGTATACTCCACTTCTAATCCTTTGTTCGTTTTGCTGACCATTGGGTTATCGTGCAATATTTTGGTTTGAAGGTGACTAGGCGTTACTTTTCTGTCTTTCGGTAATCTTAATCCCTCTTTCGGAACCTTATAACCCTTATTATACGTTCCTGTAAAAGCCAACACGAGCTTAGCAGTCTGTAAACCTCCAATAGAAACTGCTGCTTGCCATGCAGGTATGGATTCTCCAGTTACGGGATGATGACCTTCCTTAAATGCGCTGATCTGTTCATCATATATATCCCCACCACTAGACTCCTGTTGCTTCGGTCCAGCTCTCATTTCTTCATAACTGCCACCATTTTCCCAATACTTAACAAACTCTTTTTGCCCTGGCATCCCATCCTCCGCTTCACTGGCAGGCATGTTAACTGCAAACAAAGGATTATATACCATTCGTCGTTGCTCTTCTGGGTTACCTGTATTATGGTTCATCATTGTATGGGCAGCAATCTGTCCAGCAACGGCTCCCAAGCTCACCTGTTCCTGATCTGCTTGGTCGAATCTCTCGGCAATCGCGAACAGATCTTGGGATGACTTAACCATACTCTCCAGCGCTCGATCCAGAACAGAACGTGACTGCTGAAAATCATAGAAAAATCGTTCCTGCGTTGCTCCCGCCCACTGAGACTGGATGAAGCCGATCCGTGCAGTCAGGTCATTACGTATACCTTCCAACTGCTGCCTGCCCTGCTCAATCTGCCTGGATACATGGAGTAGTTGCTCTGGTGTTACTTTAATTGTACTCATATCATTCTCCGCCATTAAAATTAGGATTTTACAATGTTAGCAGAAGTTTGTTGCAAATACATCCACCCATTATCCTGATTTTCCCTTTCACCAAATAAATAGGTTTCAGTACTTATAATCCTCCAGTCCCATTCCTGTGAAAGGAACCTCCAGATGATCATGACACGCCTTATATCAGAAAAACTTTGTTGAATTATCATTCAATCGAGTGGCTAACTCCTCCAAAATGTCTTCCGTTCGTTGAAGGAGCTTTTCGATGTTATCAAGGTCTAAATATTGATCCTCTTGGCGTTCCTCTAAAGATGACATATGTTGCATCGTGCCGATGAACAAAGCGATATCCAATCCAGGTTCAGTGTCCGTATGCACTAGAGGCAAGATTTCGTTCATAGTGAGTTCCTTGGGTGGATGAACTGAATGATACTTATGGATATAAAGTGCCTTAATCATGGAGGCTAGAGCCCAATCACATAGAATTAGGCAGGCTTTAAACTGATTGTGTTTACACATGATGGCCGCAAGTTTGAGATGATACTTAGCATGTTGGTGATATTCCATGATTGTAGTATGTATCATGTGGTAAGCAGGAATATGTTTGGACCTAGGTTGTGTGGAGATATCATGGTCTTGCGAACGTGGGGTAAAATCTACTAGGTGATTACAATGTGCTTCGGTTATGGACCAATTTCTTGCCATTGTCATCCCTCCAAAGAGTTAATACCAATATTATACATTAAAATGATACATATAGTAATCAAATAAATTATTTGTATTCTTCGTTTGGTGTTTACCTTGAGGAAACTTGTCTACACTTTTGAACATAGAGAGGTGAATACCATGAACGAGGACAGAGAAGTTTTGAAGCTGGTCGGAGCCAGAATTCGTGCACTACGCAAAGAAAGAGGGTATTCACAGGAATCCCTCGGAGAAAAAGGTGGATTTCATTTTTCATACATAGGACAGATCGAACGTGGAGAAAAGAATGTTTCTTTGGTGAACTTGGCAAAGATCGCTGAGTCACTTGAAGTAAACTTAATACAGCTTTTCGCTTATGTAGACGAGGATTTTCATTTCACAGAGTCAGAAGTAGTTATACAGGAGATTTTAGAAATGTTAAGAGATGCCTCCCCTGACAGTATTCAACTAACCAAAAATGTGATACGTGAAATATTAAAGTAATCTTGAACATAAAAATAACAAAGGCAAGGCAGCTTAAAACTGCTTTGCCTTTGTTTCTACGTCATTTTATTGAGGTCACTCAGATAGCTTTCGTTTTTCTACAAGTAGGGTAGCTGCTACATCCCCAAAATTCCGCCCCAGCTTTATTCTTACGTTTAACCATTACAGCACCACAACTACATTTGATTTTAGATAATACTTTAGAGGAAGCTTGCTCCTTCTTGATCGGTTCAACTTTTACCTTTTTACTGGAAGGCACCCATTTTCCCCAACTGCGCAGCTTGCTGTCTACTAAACCACCGTGCCAGTAATCCACTTTGAATTGATCGGCTTCTTTTCTTGCTGGACCCGTAAGATCAGATGTGGTCACGATTAGAGACAAAATACAGTCATGATTCCTTTTCGCACCTACCAGCTCACGAACAGTCATTACTTGCACCTTATTATGATCGGCATAACATTTGGCTTGGACTGCTGTTTTTTCACCGCGCTTATCCGTAATAACCAAATCTACTCCTCCATCTTTACCCCCAACGCCAACTTCTTTTACGGTATAACCATTGTCTCTAAAATAGAGTGTAAGTAAACGTTCGAACTCTGCTCCGGTCATTTTATCTAATGGTAAAGTTAGAATCACTTCGTCTGATCTACACGTAGAGGAGGCACGATTAAATCCGCTACTCACAGTTTTTTTAGTAGTCTGTTTCTTCCGTGGGTTGGACTTTTTTCTTTTTTTCTTTTTAGAAGGCTGTAATAGTCCAGCAACAACTGATAATGTAACAACACCAATAACGAGCCATATTATTTCATTCATTCACTTATTCTCCTTAGAACTTATAAAAATATAACCGATTCACCTTTTAAATGGCTTTCATACTTTTAGCAATACGAAGTATAGTTTTTTCGTTTTCATCAAAAAAATCTTTTGATACTTTAACGTAGTAGTTGTATTCAATTTCATCATCAGACATCCAGGATAACTCCAGTAAAACCATCCCCTGCTCATAACCAACCCACATATCTGCCTTTACCCCGCTATCGAGTTTTAAACTTTGATATTTCATCGATTCTGATACTGAATCATCTATACCTTCGAAAACATGACTACCATATACTCGAATATCAATATCCGGGTTGCCCACATATAGCTGCTTCCCATCCCCATTATCTGATTCCTCTCCTGCTATCCAATCACCAGGATAACTAATACTGAAGCCGAATCTGCTGTTATGATATGTGGTCCACTCCACATTGCTTTTCTCATTTTCAACACTCTCATATGTACTTGACTCAGTAGTTATAGTATTTTCTTTGTTAGTCAGATCGGTACTAGAATCACAGCCTGTAATTACAATGATCAACATTATGACTATTAAATACTTCATCGAATTATTCTCCTATCCAAATAGCTGTATAGCAATATTTTCTTATTTCTAGAATTAAGGAAGTCTAATAAAGAAGCGTCTTCCGAAACCCAATGTAGAAGTTTTTTCTGTTCCAAGCTCCATTTGGAAAATAGAAACGAATACTAGATTTTGTTGCTTAGTAACGCCATTAATAACTGAACTCCCAAACAGATTGATTCCTGCGCTGACCCATTCATTATCTGACTCTTCTATTGAAGAGTTTACGACCCACTCAACGAAATCTTCTTTGCTTGGGTTTGTCACGGCAAGCAAAATCAATATAAATCCAATTACAATCCAAAATTTATAATTTCCACTTTTACTAATTGAGGTATGTACATCATCACTTTCCATGTCTTTATCACCTCCCATATTTATCTCTATTCACACGTAGTTCTAATAGATCAGACTATCGAATGAGAACTAGGCTTATAGAATCATTATCCAACATAAATCCATTTATTTCCACCATTAATTACTATAAAACCTGCTTTTCAAAGCAGGTTCCTCGCGTTGCTCTGTCAAACAATACACTTATTCGCCACAGCCACCATTCGCAGGCATCTCATTTCGCGATCGCTACACAAAGCTCATCAGTATGCTTCAATTGTGACTCTCTGATTGTCATAAACAGAGATGTATTATCACAATACCTGTGAAAATACATCCATTTATTACTCTTAAAACTTCTAACACTTCTATCCAAAAGACTCTTTGTTCATAAAGAAATTACTTCTCAATTAGATAACGTATTTTCCCTACAATGTTTTCCTTATCTAAAACAGATATAGTTATAGTAGAGCATTCATTTGTTTTCTTAACTAAATCTTCAACATACTCCTGAATTGATTTATTCTCCTTTTGGATAATATCTCTTACTCTAGTTGCGTAATAGGAAGATAGAATTCCAGACATTAGATACTCATATGTGATATCGGGTAACTTTAAAATCAAATATTCTACAATTCCTTTCCCCGGGCGCTCATTATAAAATAAGGCATAAAAGTCCTTCTCTGATAAATTAAAATGAATGTTACAAAAGAAAACTCTATAATCATCTTCATAAATATAATCTTCAGTTGTATAGGATATATTTCTACAAAGTTGAATCAAATGACTAACAAAAAAGTCTACTTTTAATAACTGGGGTGAACTAACTATATCGCTTAGAAAAACCATTTCCCACCTTCTGTAATTCGTATTCTTAACTTGCATAAAATCAAAATCGTAAAAACCAATAGGATAAGAGTTTCTTTCTGAGAATATATATATAAATTTAAGAAACTTTGTGGGTGAAAGATAGCTTTCCATCAAACATCTTTCTATAATCTTTTCGTTAAATCTAGATATATTAATATGTTGACTAATCCATACTATTAGGTCTTCCTCTATTCTGTGACCAATGTTACTCTTACTAATCCTATGACAAACGTAGCCCAATATAGCTTTACTATAGATTGTCTCACTATTCCACTCAAGTTGAACAATTCTCCTGAAAAGGACAACCTCATTTTTCCATTCCCACGACGAACCAGTGTATAACATATGATAAAAAACTAAAGAGACTTTAAATTTTAATTTCAATTTTCTCGTCAAAAAAAGAACATATTTTTTATTTTGTTCAGTACACTCCAAATTAATCATATAATCATAGATTATTTCACTGGTTTGATTATCCATAAATTCACTGTTATAACTAGATCCGATAAACCCCCAAAAGTGAGAATATTCATTGTTCTTTATTCCATCTACGAATTTATTATATAGTCTGAGTAACTCTATCAAATACTTTTCATAACTTTTTGAAAAAAACGTCTCATACTCATTTGATTTTTTTGTTTTATTAGTAAATGAATCGATAGCATATCCGTGACATTCTCTTTGTGTAACACACTCGTGCACTAGTTCAACATCATTGTAAGACAGAACTTTTTTCTTTATCTCCAGGGGCAATGTAAAATAATTATCAGGATATGATCTATCATTACTATATGTAGAGAATACATTATAAATCTGTTCGTATTTACCCTTATCTTTCTCGATTACGCTAGAATTATTAATAGCAATAGCTTGAAGGTTCCAAATGTTCAATAGATCACTAAGATTCAAATCTATTTTCGTTTCCTCAATTTTTTTATAGAGCATTTTAAAAAAATTATATATAAAGTACGGTTTATAATTAAATTCATCATGTTTACAAATTGAAAAAAATCCACTGATTTTTTTATTTGGTTTAGATGGATCTATTGAAAAGAAAATTTCATTGATTACATACATTAACATATCTCTCTGTTCCTCTTTAGGAATGGTCTTCAACTCTGCAAAAATGCTATTTAGCAAAAAATTGCTGTTTTTTCTACATGAATATTCAAAAGATTCTCTATACTCTTCTGAAATCTCATCCTTGATTAACACATCTAAATACATTCTTCGGCTTTCTTGCATATTAAATAAAGCCCTCATATTTCCAAGGGTTCTCAAGAAAATATTTAAGTATAGAGTAAAAATTAATAATAAACAGATTTCCCATGAAGCCTGTATAACTGCATTATACCTACTTGTACCAGTTAAAATTTCAATAGCTTTCTTTTCTAAAATTGGATAAACAGATGCATAAAGTATAAGAACTTTAAAAATACTCGATGTAAATATATTAAAACCCAGACGCTTCAAGAACAGTGTTTTTGTCATACTTCTACCCCAAAATTTATCATATTTATTTTGAAGTGCATAACCTATCGTAAATTGAAAGAAGGCATACAATACCCCATATAACGTCAAAATACCAATAACTAAAGTTAAGTAGCTCTCTTCATTACCAGCACTAACGATCTTATACTTTTGTTGAAAGGCTATTAACATAACGATAACTATTAAAAGAATTATATTACGTATAAATTTAAATATTTTGAAATATAACTTTGCATTGTTAGTTAGTCTCAATCTAACTTTTATTCTCGAATATACTGGAATCACTAATACGTTAATAATTAACAAACAAATCAATATATAAAACAGTAACTCTTTGCTCTCTGAAAAAAACTCAAAAATATTCATATAGTCTTTTCCTTTCTACTTACTAATTTTATTTTTGATTATCAATTATATTCAAACTTGTTCTATTGGGATGACAATAGCTTTATAGGTTATAATGTAACTCATATCTTAGATATTACACTTATCAAACAATACACTTATTCGCCACCTCCACCATCTTCGCAGGCATCTCGTCCCGTAATCGCCACACAAAGCTCATCGGTTTGTTCCCTTCATGACTCACATAATCGGCTTCGCCCAGGAAGACAAATGGAGACGTATAGCCATGCTCTTCCTTAGATTCCCGCACGAATAGCGCGATCCGATTGCCTGTCTCGCGATGATGAATATATCGCTGCGCGGTAGCCGTATGCTCCGACACCCGGCTCTGTGTCTGCCAGTGGAATAACCGCTCGTTGATCGCATAATCCTCATACAGCGTAGATGGTGAGAAATCTTTGTCCGATTTGTTCAATGTAATGAAGAAGATATCCGTCTGTTCGTCTGCAAAATATTTCACGCCTTCACGGAAGGCGGGTGATTGCTCAGCGTTCCAGTAGCCAAAGGCGGCAAGCACTTGGTCGATCGGGTACATACAGTGGATATCCAGTGGACAAGTGTACGGGAACGAATTACTTTTATCCACAAATCGCAGATGAGCCAGATTATATTTAAAAATATCCACAAGTTCTACTCGGAATGCTTCACAAGACAGCACACGCTGCACACCCTCTCCGATGCTGCTCAGTCCTAGCTTCTCGGGCGCAGCTCGATGGAAGGTGTAATAGAACATAATCAACATGCGCCGTTCATCGGCGGTCGCGGTTTCTTTACCTTTTTCAATATAGTCAATCAGGAACGTCAGCCAGCTTCGGGAGTTGATCGTCAACACAGATGGCAATCTGCGAATATACTCCTCGTGTTCATCTTCAATAGGTGCTGTTAATCCGGCTTCGGCCAACATGCCACGGAAATACCTTTTGCCCGTACGTCCACCATACAATTCAACCAGTGTCATCCCGTAATGCTCTACAAAATGAGCCAAGGTCAGCGGCAGTCCGGTGTCTTGCTGAAACGTTTGCAGCTTCTGGATCAGCGCTCTGCGATTGCGACTCATTTGCTTGAGATTGCGCATAATGTATTCTTTCGCTTGCTTTTCCAATTGAATGAACGTGCCGCGAGGCAGGTTCGAGAAGCCGTTCTCGACGTAGTACGAGATGGAATGTTTGGTGGCGCCGATCAGAGCACGGAACTTATCCTGGAACCTGTACTCCTGATGCGCTTGCCCGATGAAGTCGAGCACGGTCAGGCACTCTTTGCCCTCCGCCATCCGTAGTCCACGTCCCAACTGTTGCAGGACAGTCAGACTCTCGGTAGGACGCAGGAACAGGATGGTGTTCACCTCAGGGATATCCACGCCCTCATTGTACAGATCAACGACAAAGATCATGCGCAGTTCCCCATTCACCAGCTGCCCTTTCGCAGAATGGCGTTCCTGTTCGTTCGACCCGCCATGTAGGGCCATGGATGGAATGCCGGCTTCGTTAAATATTTTTGCCATATACATCGCATGATCCACCCCTACACAGAAACCAAGCCCCTTCACATCGTCCAGATCGGTTACGTATTTGTTCAGACTTTGGATGATCTGGTTGGCACGGATTTTGTTATGAGTGTAGAGCTTCTCCAGTTCGTTCAGGTCGTAGCCTTTACGCGACCACTTCACCTGAGATAGATCGACCGAATCGGTGACGCCAAAATATTGAAAAGGACTCAGCAGCTTCCGGTCAATTGCATCGGTTAGACGGATCTCGGCGGCAATCGTATGATCGAAGTAGGCGGTAATGTCTCTGCCATCCATCCGTTCCGGCGTTGCAGTGAGTCCCAGCAAAATCTTCGGTTCGTAATGGGACAACAGCTTCTGGTATGAAGGAGCAACCGCATGATGGAATTCATCCACAATGATGTAATCGTAATAGTCTGGGCTAGTGATCTCCGTCAGCTTCATGGAGTTAAGACTCTGAATGCTAACAAACAAGTGGTCCAGCGCCTCCGCTCGGTGATTCCCGACATGCAGCTCGCCAAAGTTCATATCCTTCAGGATATACCGGAACGTGTCCCGGCTTTGCTTTAAGATTTCTTCCCGATGGGCGACAAAAAGAAGCTTGGCTCCCTCATGGCTTGCCCGGAATCGTTTGTAGTCAAAGGCAGAAATAACCGTTTTGCCAACGCCTGTGGCGGCAACAATCAGATTGCGGGTTCGTCCATACAGCGTACGCTCAGCGTCTAGCTGTTCCAGCACTTCTTTCTGATAATCGTATGGCTGGATGTCGAGGTGAAAGTGGTTGGACTGATCTTTTTTACGATTCAGAGCCGCCTTCAACTGTGCCTCATGCCCTTCATCCTCAGCTACATATCGCGTAAATTCACGGTCATTCCAGTAACTCTCGAAGGTCGCTTCAATCTTGCGTAGCACGTCGAGTGAATCCTTCTCCGTCACCTTGAGGTTCCACTCCATGCCACTGGTTAACGCCGGGTTGGACAGGTTGGAGGAGCCGACATAGGCTGTAGTGAATCCAGTATCACGGTGAAAAATGTACGTTTTGGCGTGTAGCCGAGTCACTTTGGTATCATAGGAAATCTGGATCTCTGTGTTAGGTAACTTGCTGAGTTCAGTGATGGCCTTCAGGTCGGTTGCTTCCATATAGGTGGTCGTGAAAATTCGCAACTTCCCGCCACCCGCCGTGAATTGTTGAAGCTGTTCCAGCAGCAGACGAAGCCCGCTGAATTTGATAAATGACACCAACCAGTCGATCCGGTCGGCGGTCACGATCTCCTTTTGCAACTCTAATAACATACTCGGTTCGGACTTTGCACCTGTGAACAAAGAGCTTTGGGCGATCGGTGTATCTGGACGAACGATTTTGGTATCCCGGACCGCACGAATGCTGTTCAGCTTGGAATACACATGGGTCAGCACTTCTCCCTGCTCGTCCAGTTGCAATTCGTTGTACTCTTCTTCCCCAAGCGTACCTTTCAGGGTAGCAATAATCTCATTACACGTTCGGATCTGCGCCAACACTGCTGTCTTATCTTCTGTCTGTTCCCATACAATCTTGAGCGCTCACCGGGTCACCGCCGCCAAATACGTGAACAGCAGTTTACGTGCTTCCTCTGCATCCAGCTTCTCAGTCCCAATGTTATACACATCCGGGTCCAGCGCCGAAATCTCATGCCTGGTGATTGTGTTGATAAGCTGTTCATATATGCCTTGTTTCATGAATGTACCTCGCGAGAGTTAGGAAGGTTGTGGATAGTTCTCTATGTATATGTTAGCTGAAAGTTGCTTCTTCTATATTATCGACCAATCTGTGGAAGATTTCATTAGTTGTTTTAATTTCATAGGAAAAAGCACCTCTACTTTTGGTTTGGTAGAAGTGCCTAATGATATGACTTTAAATCATGCATAGATACGCGCAGCTCATATCATCTTTTCACTGTATCGATTGGATTATAAGTTAGTATGACAGTCTACTCTCTTAAATTGAAAATAAGGTTATCATTTTATCTTTAATAGAGATTGATAAGTAATTGCTTGTTTTTTGAGTTTGAATATCAACAAACAGGCTAGTTATCTCCTTTTGTAGTACCAAAAGCTCGGCTGGAATAACAAAAACATTCATTTTCTTTATATTCAGACCCTCATCATCAATTTCGATCTCAATTTTCTGTATATCATCGTCAGGACGCAAAATATCAGCTAGACAATAGACAATCTTATCTTCTCTAGCCTCCTTAACCACTTTTTCTCCTAATAACCCTAAGAGAACTTGATAATTCGGATCTCCGTCTTTAAATATATTAATTAACTCAATGATAAGGTCATTCAGAGGAATATTTTTTAATTTCTCTTCCATCCTCTCTCTTGAATCATCTAGAAACCACGATTCGAGGTCCACTGGTGTATCGTCTATTATCCCGGGAACATAGGGCTTAGTGTAAAGAAAATCTTTATTCATTGTTTAACCTACCTTTTAATGTTTTGTATATTCCCCACCTATTTTTTTGGCAACTCTGTCAAATAGCATATCCCACACTGCATCTTTATTACCAGTTTTGAAATATTCTTGTGCTTTTAGATCACTTCTTAGCTCTTTTTGAATATTAGCGAATATAATTCCTATGTCTTCTGCATTTTCTTTCCAACCTTCTGCCCCTCGTTTCATACTCAAATTAGTACCATTTGGAGAAACAGCTCTTATCTCAGCCATATTAAAATCTATTGCAGTGGCTATATCTTCAAGACTGAACGGCCCGTTAGTTGGATGGTTATGAGTAAATACCGTATCTTTAGCTACATCTTTATGGTTACTTATATTTATAGACTTTTCAGTACCAACAACCGTTTCTCCTATTAAATTACCATTCTTATCAAAAAATTGCCCGTGTTCCAAGGGTTTATTTCGAATTTGATCCTCAAACTTATTAACTGATTCTAAATAATGAGTTCTACCTGTCCTTTCATTTCCTTTCCCCGACTCAGGCTTGCCTCCACCTGATGATCCAATGTCGTCCCTCGAACGAAATGCTTTGCCAAACAAAACATACGCCAGGGCCTGTCCCGTCATCGCTCCACCGTAATACCCTGCTCCACTCTCATCGATCTGCTTCTTCTGCTCCTCCACAAATTGCTCTATATCCGACCTCGCTGTTCCCGTACCCCAAGCGGTATCCCATGCAAACTGAATACCACGCCCAACGTCTACAACTTTGCCCACTGTCATGGCATATGCCACACTGCTTAATGTACTGAATGGGTTCTCGAAGAAAGCTTCTGCCGTCTGACCCATTCCCGTTATTGTTTCTCCTACTGATTTATCAAGCAGCCCTACAGCGAAATTTCGCTTTAGTTCCTCTGGAATGTACAGCGCAACCTCGCCTGAGCCGTCCGTTGTTTTGAAGTTCTTCGCGATAAACGTAAACTCTTTCTGGATTTCGTCCAACAGCCCGATTGTAGTCGGGAATACTTCTTTCACCTGCATAAAATCCCAGAAGAAACGCTCTCCTGTCACACCCGACCACTCGGATTGCAACATATAAATTGATTTCTCCAGTTCCCAGACCATTCTCTCCAGTTCCTGTTTCTTCTGCTGGACCAACCGGGCCTTTTCCTCCAATAGATCGGGATGTACCTCAATTCGCTGCATTTCCTTATCACCCGCCAACCTGACCGTAGTTTATGTACCTAAATTTTAACAAGTGAGAGTGAGGATTGGAATCAAACGGAAGGATCATTTCCTCGTTAAAGATGCAGTAGGCAGGAAACATTCATTAGCCAGATATTTTGCGTGTTAGCATTTTGTATTTAAGCGGAGATGACTGTTTTGCCGGCGTATAAAGCCGATGAAACAATTAACTGACTTCCACCCATTTGATCCGGTCAGCTATGCGGATATTTCATCATTCGTACCTTGGATTTAAAGCCTCTCTCCAAACGTCATCACCAACAAAATCCACATTAATCTCTTGAAAATAATTTCGGGTCTCTAGCTCCAAATCATTCAAGATTTGGGGCCAATCCTTCTCGTTAGTTTCCTTGGATTCAAAATCCCCAACAATGTTGAGCCATCGATGATTTAACTGCCGATACTCCTCGATCCTGGCTTTAAGTTCAGCTGTTACAGGATAACTGGTTAAGTCCAGTCTCTCGAACGTCTTTCGCATGCGGTAAAGTGTAGGTGGCATTACATCATCTTGACCTAGATTGTTTGTGAAAAAAGATGCGGGTTTTACCAGCCAGTTAGCTTCTTCACTGAAATTTAGATTCATCAAGTTATACTTATCTATAATCTGCGTCATATTTGTAAAGTTGTAATAGAGCTGGCTGGCTTGTTCTCCATCCTCCACCATCTCGTTTGTTATTTTCTCATTCTTAAGTATTTGGTCGAATAAAATATCATTATCTATAATCGCACTTTTCGTATCAACCATATCTTGTCGTACATTCATCGTTAGATACTGTTCATACATTCTTTTTTCTTTATAAAAGCTATAGGTTAGAACAAGCAATAATGCTAGGCCAATGCAGCATCCAATCATTACAAATCGTTTCATTGATATCATAGCAATTTGTTCTCCTAAGTTTTTAATAGTAAGAAGCACCTCTACGTTTGCCTGGTAGAAGTGCCTTTGAGTAGTATCATTATTTCATTACCTGCTGCTTTTTTTAACTTGATAACTCCTTTTCAATATAAGGACGGTCAAGTAAAAGAAGAAGGCTTGGAGTTAGGTATTTAGTTTGATATTCATCCAACCGATTATTAACCGCCAACAGACCATTCTCCATTCTAAGTAGTTGAGTAGAACCATCTTCTAGGAATAAAAGATTACCACTAGTATTTCCTATAAGGTTTCCTATGATTTTAAATAAATGCTCAAGTCCTTCATAAAATGTATTATCAAATAACTGAACCCTAATGCACACATTAACATCTAAGTTGTAATGATTTCTAACAAAAGCTATGTCAGAAATATCTTCAATTTCAAGAGTCAAAGAGAAAAAATTAGATCCAATTACTATTTCTTCATCGTTACTATTAAATGAAACTGATCCGTTAACAAATTCAATGGTATATCTTTCTAACAGCTTCCCTAAAGAATTAAGATCTAAATTAGATCGTAGAAATAATTCGTAATCCATGTACTGATCCTCCTCTATTCGATGAGTAGAATCCTGTTGAATTGATCTCACTAAAAATCTTCTACATATCTTTATATTCTCTGGTTTCAATAAACCTTCTGTACTCTACTCGATCCCAAAAACCGTCTTCGTTATTAATTCTTAGAATCCCATCAATTCTATAAACACATTCATTATCATTAAGAAGAAACAAAAGGTTACTTTCCGTCGAATCGATTATTTCAAAGACAAGTACAAGAATGCGGATAATTGCCTCTATACTATCCCAGTCATTATCTATTCGGAAATTTAAACTCTGATTATATTTAAAATCATTGGCAAGAAACTCTGAATCGTAACCAAATGGACTAGCTGAAGTATCAATTAAAGCAATTGAAAATCCAACTTTATTTACTGTTTCCTCAATTTTTAATCCTTTGTCTAATTGTATTACTTCATCACAAATAATATTGATCTTAGTTAATTTCTCAATCAGAGTTTCTTTTGTCAACACAACTTCTTCACATTTCAAGGAGCAGTCAGTTGCCATTTAATCTCCTCCTACTATTACATACAAACCTCTACTATAATTTGGTAGGAGTGCTGTTTGTATGAATACAATTACATTAAATATGATCTACAGATTATTAATATCAATCGGATCTTTCTCCACAAATTTTTCATACCAATTGTTTAGTGGGAAATGTGAGACTTGTATAATTTCTAGAGAGAGTGGTTTGATGGTAAAAGAGCCGCCCCTTTCAAAAAGTTTAATTAACGGTTCATAAATGTCTAGATATTGACTAATGCCCGTGTTATTCTCTGCGTACTTCGCCAACTGTAAATAGTATTCAAATATTCTTTTCACATATGAGTTTTGATTCAAATAAGCAACAGCCTCTGAACTACAATAAGCTGAAATATCTAATTCCTCTTCTTGATCTCCTAGCAGTTTCGCCACATTTGTAAATGCAGGTGGCATAGGCTTCAGCTGCTCCGCTTTATAAAACTGAGCCATTCTTCTGAGAAATTCATAGCCGAGGTTAGTATCCTTCTCAGAGACACCAGTACCTACTGAACCCCAATTTATACTATTTAATTTGGATACTGCATTTTCCAATAACATTCTGTTTCACCCCAACATTCAGCAATTAATCTCATATTCGTAGTACTTGCTAGTATCCTCATTCCATAAAAATGAACCTCTACGTTTGTCTGGTAGAATTGCTTTTATGCATTATTTATCTGTAATTCAGTTGAGAGATTTCATAAAAACTGAATACTCAATATTTTCGAGAAGTTCTCCATAATGCGTTTGGAGGAATTCAAGATATGTTACGTTGAACGTATACTTTCCGTTTTTAAAGAAAAATATCTCTTCTCCAGATGTGTGATAGAATACTCCATCTACTTTGAGTGATCCGATAACAGAAAAAGAAATTTCGTACATTGTTTTATACCATAATTCATATTGTTGATTATTCTCCAATTCAAAAGATATTGTTTGTTGATAAATAAAATCCGCTTCTTGAAACATAGTTTCATAAGAAGCTGCTGGATGATCAGCCGGGAAATTATTATCATAAACAGTTATTTTAAAACCACCGCTTAGATCAAACTCATGAATGAACAATGCATTGTGTTGTCGGTTCATATAATTCACTTCAAAATTCTTACTTTCAATTAATCTTTTCAACCATAACGGATCTTGTTTTCCATTCAATTTAAGTGAATATTCCATAAACTTCTCTCCTCTACTTTAAGGGAATACCGATATGATCTTACCGTCCTTTTTGATTGCGATAACTTCTTCTAAACCTTGGATTTCCCATTCTTTAAATTGCTTAAGCAACGCAGAATCATCTCCAGACCACTTTGTTAAATTAATTACCACATTCTTGGTTTGTTGTTTAATCACAACCTTTTCTTGAACCTCACTCCAAATACCTCTAATACCTTTATTTTCAGTTGGTGCATAACAGTCAAATATACGCCCTTCAATTCTAAAATCGGGATCTCTTTTGGAATCAATTCCATCACTATCTAAAACTTTAGGGTTCTGTTCAATCCGATATCCACTTCTCGCCAATTGATCAGCAGCATCATTTTCTAGTTCTAAAGACTGTTTAGTCGCCTTATCCGCATTATTCGGAATTTTTGTTCTCGCTCCACTTGGTAAGGCTTCTGGATTAGGTGATCCACTTGGCTTTATTAGATCTCTGGGACTGTCAATTCCCTTTTGAGGCTCCTTCTTATTTCCACCCGACCCAATGTCGTCCTTCGAACGAAAAGCTTTGCCAAACAAAACATACGCCAAAGCCTGTCCTGTCATCGCCCCACCGTAATACCCTGCACCATTCTCATCAATCTGTTTCTTCTGCTCTTCTACAAATTGCTCTATATCAGATCTCGCCGTTCCCGTACCCCAAGCGGTATCCCATGCAAACTGAATACCTCGCCCAACGTCTACAACTTTGCCCACTGTCATGGCATATGCCACACTGCTTAATGTACTGAATGGGTTATCGAAGAAAGCTTCTGCCGTCTGGCCCATTCCTGTTATTGTTTCTCCTATGGATTTATCAAGCAGCCCTACAGCGAAATTTCGCTTTAGTTCTTCTGGAATGTACAGCGCAACCTCGCCTGAGCCGTCCGTTGTTTTGAAGTTCCTCGCGATAAAAGTAAACTCATTCTGGATCTTGTCCAACAGCCCAAGTGTAGTCGGGAACACTTCTTTTACCTGCATAAAATCCCAGAAGAAACGTTCTCCGGTCACACCCGACCATTCGGATTGCAACATATAGATGGATTTCTCCAATAGATCGGGATGTACCTCGATTCGTTGCATTTCCTTATCACCCGCCAACCTGACCGTAGTTTATGTACCTAAATTTTAACAAGTGAGAAGGAGGATTGGAATCAAACGGAAGAATCATTTCCTCAGAGGTTATCCGGTAGTTGGGCAACATCCTTGGGTAACTATTTTTGCACATTAATGCATGGATGAATGCCGTTGAGTCGACTGGGTATCTTGTACAAAAAGAACGACTTCTATCACAGATAGAAGTCGCACAAGATAACGATACAGTAGGATTAGATCTTCTTTAAGACACTACAAATTGTACGACAATTGGAGTCCCATCATTTAATGCATCTCCACCGGGAATTGTAATTGTAGTAGTCGTAGCCGAGGATGTATCTGCTGTTTGCATAAGGCCATTAATATAAAGATTGTAGTAGTTGTAGGTGCCTGGAAATGCGGTTGCAGCTACACCAGCGTCGTTTGTAAAAGCAGTCGCAGCAATGGCAAACGTTGCCCCAGTGCCGGTCCCATCACCAATGGTTGCAACAAATCTTAAACTGTTCTGAAATGGTGTCACAAGTGGCATGTTTCTCACCTCCTACCTAACATAGTATATGTGGTAGGTTTGGGAGTAGTGAAGGCAAAGGAACCAGCAACTACAACCAATTTTAACCATTTATAATATTGGCTGTTATTATAATTATCTCGATAGTGATAGGTGTCCCTGCAAAGATCACACCGTTTTGTGACGAAAAAAACAACCTCTCCGCACTTACACTGTATGAGTTTCCTGGTTGGACGATCCCGTTTATATAAAGATTGTTGAAACTAGTAAGTCCAACCCCGGCAAATTCGGTTATGCTGTCGCCATCGTCATTTGTGAATTCTGTGGCAGGAATTACAACCGATGCCGACAAATCCAGATCGGTATCCGGAAAATAGAAGTAACGGTTTGCCGTAGGAATGATTTCAATTCCGGGTACGGTGCCCGGCGGACCTTGCTCACCTGGGGGACCCGTTGGTCCTTGGACTCCGGGAGTTCCCGGTTGACCTGGCTCACCCTGAGGACCTGCGGGACCCTGCGCTCCGGGAACTCCTGCTTGACCCGGTTCACCTTGAGGACCAGCCGGACCTTGCGCCCCGGGAACTCCGGGTTGACCTGGCTCACCCTGAGGGCCAGCGGGACCCTGCGCTCCGGGAACTCCGGGTTGACCCGGCTCACCTTGAGGACCTGCGGGACCTTGCGCCCCGGGAACTCCGGGTTGACCCGATTCACCTTGAGGCCCTGCCGGGCCTTGCGCTCCGGGAACTCCCGG
The DNA here is from genome assembly GCF_045040675.1 of Paenibacillus sp. FSL H8-0283. Classification (NCBI taxonomy): domain Bacteria; kingdom Bacillati; phylum Bacillota; class Bacilli; order Caryophanales; family Paenibacillaceae; genus Paenibacillus; species Paenibacillus sp. FSL H8-0283. The sequence goes on along the minus strand of NZ_CP150295.1, from coordinate 1,184,645 downwards.
TTGACCCGGCACACCCTGAGGGCCAGCGGGACCCTGCGCTCCGGGAACTCCCGGTTGACCCGGTTCACCCTGAGGACCTGCCGGGCCTTGCGCTCCGGGAACTCCCGGTTGACCCGGCGCGCCGTGAGGGCCTGCGGGGCCTTGGGCACCTGCCACACCTTGCGTTCCAGGGGGATTCACAGTCTCCAATTCATGTTGTCTCAACGGAGCAAGCAGGGGGCCGGGCTCACAACATACCGGGTTGCTGCCTCCCCCTCTCGGTAATGCAATGACTTTTTTGTCACGGGCCATTTTCTGGGATCTTAATGGACGCTTCAGTGAGCAGCGCTTTCTCCGATAAGATCTACGGATAATATGGCATTTCTTTCGCTTTCCCAAGTGTTTGTTTCTGCATTTCGACGTAGAACGACTGGGCCTTAATTTGTTGAGGGTGGCTGTCCTCTTGTTCAGATACTTCAAAATGGTCATCTCCTTAGGCCAAGGCACACAGTATATATGCCCTATACTATGTCCTTAACACATTCGGAGAGTGTGCGAATAACTATGAGGGAAGCCCAATAAAAAAGACAAGAGTCTTGCTATAGTTGTCCTTTGTCTTGCCAGCATGGCTTCATTGTCTCCCCAGTAGGACCTCACAGATCATATTTTATGTTTAACTCAGACGATCATGGGAGCAAACTTCATCTATAGAGTTCAGCGGGTTTCGATAGAGTTCCAATTTCTTTTGCTGGACCAATCGAGCTTTCTCGATCCAGGCAACATTCATTAGCCAGATATTTTACGTGTTCGTGCACGTTTTTTAGTAGACTCTTACCTCTTCTTAAAATGCTGAACGATCTCTTCCGGTTCCTGCGTCTCCAATGTAATCTGGCCTTTCTCGAACAGGATCATGTACGGATATGATTTCAGACCAAAAATCTTCTCATAATTAAACTTGTTTTCATCACGGACATTATAAAAGGTTACGTTAGTTATTGGGCCTTCTGCCCTCAAATTCTCGTTATTCACTTCATTTAATTGCGTCTGTAACTCAACAGTAAATGGTCGCTCCGAAGGTCGGTCGGTAAATACAATGAGTGATGCATCATTTCTTTGATTTTGCGTTAGATAATCAATGGCTTTCTCTCTATTGTTCTGACCACACCCTGTCACTAAAAGTATCAAAATACATAACACCCAAAGCCTCTTCATTTATATAACCACCCAAAATATGATATAATTGGTTATTAACTATTAAATTCACTTCATTAAAAATCTATTCGCTGAAAGGAAGATGCACATTGAACAAAAGGAATATCATCATCGCTATCATTATTGCTCTTATAATATTGATACTTCAACTTGTGCTTTATTTTTCTGTAACTAATAAAGAAGAATCCGCACTTCCCGATTCAAACATTCCATTTCAAACCAAAACAGTAGATGAGCTTACCATCACAATGCATAATGCAACCTATACAGATCATGAAGTGCAGTTGGGTTATGAGATTCAGGGTGGTGGACAGTCAATGCTTTGTACAGATAAAATTTCGATTTTTCACCTTTCAAATAGCAACAAAAACCTGCATAGCCAGCCTCGGCTTCACAGTTTTTATTAAGAATTTGCATGTGGATACATCTCATTTACAACTTAGGCATCCAAAAGGGGTTCTCTTCCTTCTCACACCCGGTTAACACGTAAAAAATATGTCCCTGCTCACTCTTCATCGTACCGATCCCTTTGCAGGTGTCTGTCTTCATTCCCTGTTTGGAGCCATAGGCATCCCTTGAGTTATCGTAAGTCGATTGAATAGCTGTACCATCATAGATCAATTCCTGGATAATGGGCCCACCTTCAATGGTATACATCGTTACACGAACCTGATCCTGCTGTTTTTTCTTCACATTTTTCATAAATGTGTCCCACTTATCTTCGTTCCGTATGCCTCCATGAAGCACAACCACATCGCCGCTTTGCTCCGCTTGCTCTGGATTATGAGGCTCAATAATTTCTGGGAATGATTTCGTGATTACTGGAGAATCCGTTGTTGGATCATTTGCCTGACAGGCAGTTAACAGCATTAAAGCTAACGATAGGATAAGCATACTTTTTCTCATTCCATCACCTCATGTATGAAACGTTTCAATCTTATCCTTTGTTGCATGATTATGCTTAATTTGTCATTTATCTGTAACTCCCTCGTTGTCCCAAACGTTTAGAATCATAGAAATGTATAAACAGGAACGAAAATTTTAGTGATTTATCATTTAGCAGGGGGTTAATTTAATGACGTTAAAAACAATGCTCGGTGTAGCACTGGCTCTATCTGTACTACTATCCACCCATTCAGCAAGTACAGCGGCTCTAACTTCAACAAATGAGTGGCAATCAACCGGACTAGCCCATGAAATGGAGCGCTCCGTCCCAACATCTACTTCTGTTCTGCTCATTGCCCCAACTCAACATGAAGGTCGTTCCGCATACAACGGCAGCTTCACAATGGTTGCTTCGAATGGAACACATGCCAACATATCGATTGAAAACAACAGCAACCACACGATATATGTGAAGATGTATGTAGATGAAGGAAGTGAACCTATGGAAACATCTATCAGCAGAAATAGTGATAAAACGATCAACCTGCTTGCATTACAAGACACGGATATTAAGTTGTACATTTATAGCAGAATAGGTCATCACTTAGATCTCTCAGTTGAAGCAGAGCAGTTTCATTGATGTTTTCTCTCACACCTACATACAAGAAAAACCCTTCACGCAAGCGATTCAGATCCACGTTCCCATGGACCCATGCCTGCTTGAAGGGTTTTATATTTCGATCACATTTATTTCTCGAATCTGAACCAGCCGAAGTCAAACTGACTGCCGGGTAGGAAGATAAAGCTTACTTTTTGCACACCTGTCACTTGCTCAAGCTCAAACACCCGCTCCTCATATCCACCTGACTGGGTGAACTCAACCAGCTGGTTGCTCTGTCCGTCCGCACCTGCGAAGCGAATATGAATCGTATTTTTATCGATCGGTGAATGACCGTAGATCACGAGCTTGGATGTGCCTTCTGCCTTAAAGTCCATGTTTTCAAACTCCAGCGATACATTGTTCCCGATACCTTCTACTCGATCAGCTTCAATTTTGAACGTATCTCCGTAGAGATGATCACAGGATGCAGCCGCATTCTGTTCAAAGGCCCGACTCTGACGTTCGAAGGAGAAGCCTTTAATATGAATCTTCTGCTTCAGTACAAAACAGATCGACGTGATCCCGCTAAGGCGTTTGGATAAGTGGTATGTCTCTTCCTGGTATACATTCCAGATGGACTCTTTGTCATACACCACATCCGCGATCATCGTGCTTCCTTCTTCATCCGGCATACCTTCCCAGATCTGAATGAAGTAGTCCTCCGTGGACAACGTAAAGATAGGAATCGTTATGGTATCGGAGCCGTACGGTCCAAAGTCAATATTACGGAAGCCTACATGCGTCTCTCCATCCCGACTTGTCGCTACCCCGCGCTCATTGCCGTTACCAACCTCACCTTTGGTGTAATCGTACAGTCCACCCGTGATGAAGCCGTATGGATCTTTGTAGGCTGTACCGAGACCGTCCGCCTTGAACTCCAGCTGGGAGATGAGTTTCGTTTTATCCGTACCGTTGGTACTGGTTGCGCGAAGCCGGAACTCCCCGTCACCTATAGCCGATACCTTCACCGCATGTTGATGCCCACCGTTATCGCCGGTTTCTGCTTGAACAGCTTCCACTTTGGCAATGTTGGATTCAATTCCTGCATCGTTCACAACAGCCCACTCTATGTCGCGGTAGGAGGTGTTCTCTGGATACAGCTTGGCGGTTACGACCAGCTCCGGGTTGGACGGATCGAGCAACTGTCCTGCAGTACTGATGATCTCGATTTTCCGCAAAGGAATTTCCTGAGCATTCCCCGTAAGCACTGGACGTTCTTCATTGTTCATGAAGACAGATTGTACTTGTTTCTCATCATTAAGTTCAGCCGCCACAAGTAGAGATTCAAATTCAGCCGTAGCTCCTTCCAACCCTTCGGAAGAAACTTCAATCCGTACCGTTCCAGCTTCATTTGTCGCTCCGATGATCGCCATCAGCTTGCCGCTGAATAGTCTTCTGCTCAACCCTTTGTAGGGATCATAGTCGGTGCTGTCCCCATTATCCAGACCCAGCAGTCGTCCTGCACCAGTCACCTGAACTTGCACGCGGTTGTTCGCATTGTGAACCGGATTACCCGCTTCATCTTCCACATCAATTTCTACAAAAATAAGGTCTGTGCCATTCGCTTGTAGCTGCGCCCGATCCGCTTGCAGACGAATCTTCTTCGCATCCGTATAGGATCTTTGCACATCGGTTGCAATGATCTGGCCGTTCTCATCGTAAGCGATCGCTTTCAGCTCGCCCTCTTCGTACGGCACTTTCCACCAGCCAGACAGCTGTGTTCCGTTGGCATGATCGATATCGTACGTACCAATGGTTTTACCGTTGAGTTGCAGCTCAATCTTCGGTGCGTTGCTGCACACGCGTACATCAATAATCTGACCCGGGCTGAAATCCCAATACGGAAACAGGTGAACCATCGGACTTTTCTTATAATCCGTCCAAGCCGCTTGGTAGATGTAGTAGGAGTCTTTCGGGAACGTTGCTGTATCCAGCTGTCCAAAATACGAATTCTTCGTATGATACGGTGTCGGCTCTCCGATATAATCGAATCCGGTCCACAGGAACTGACCCAGTGAATACGGCGTATCCCGCTCTGCCAAAATGCAGTATTCTGCCGACTTCGCGCCCCAGCTGGTCGTACTGTTACCCAAAGCCGAACACTGCTCGTCATCATCTGCCAGAATCGGCTGTTCGAACGGGAAGTGATAAATGCCACGACTTTGCACCACCGAAGACGTTTCACTACCATAGATGATCCAGTCCGGATGTTCTTCATGATGTTTGTCGTAGTATTTTTCCGCGTAGTTGTAGCCTGCCAGCTTCACGATATCCGCGCATTTTTGTGCATTTTCCCAAGGCATGTAGTTCGAACCAATCGTCACGCCAGCATTACCTTTTGGATCAAATTCCAGCACATAATCCATCAGCATCCGAGTTACTTCCTGTCCACGCTCATCCGCATGGGTATCATAAATTTCGTTCCCGATACTCCACATGATCAGACTGGCATGGTTACGGTCGCGCTTCACCCAACTCTTCACATCCGTATGCACCCACTCCGGGAAAAATCTCGCATAATCGTATGGCGTTTTGGCACGTTCCCACATATCAAAGGCTTCAGACACAACCAGCATACCCATCTCATCCGCGAGTTCCATGAACTCTTTGGCAGGCATATTATGCGCGGTACGGATGGCGTTAACGCCCATTTCTTTGAGCAAAACAAATCTTCTACGCAATGCCGTCAGGTTAAACGCAGCTCCCAGCGCCCCAAGATCGTGATGTTCACACACGCCGTTCAGCTTCATCTTGACCCCGTTCAGGTGGAACCCTTCATTGGCATCAAGTTTGATATCCCGGAATCCAATGCGCTGTGATACCGATTCAACTGTCCGATCTTCCGAGATCAATCGCAACTCAGTCACCAGTTCATACAGATGCGGTGCATCCGGGCTCCACAGGTTTGGACTCTCCACAATGATCTGTTGGCTATCTGCCGATGCGGCCGCATTCTCATCCTCCGAAGCCGTAACATTCGCTTGGCTGGATGCCACCACTTGACCTTCATACAAGATCGTATGCACCAGTTCTGCCTGCTGATTCTGTTCCAGGTTCAGCTCCGTATCCACTTCCACCTGCCAGCCATCCGTCTGTTGCTTGATGGATACATAGATTCCATCCGTAACAATATGGTTGCGGTCTCTCGTCTTCAGCCACACATGGCGATAGATTCCGGCCCCGGAATACCATCTGCTGTTCGGGCTCTGATGTACTACTTTGACCACAATCTCATTGTCGCCTTCCACCAGTGCATTCGTGATCTCATGTTCAAAAGCGGAATAGCCATACTTCCACTCCCCAACCAGCTGCCCGTTCACATACACCGAAGAGTCCATGTATACGCCATCAAAACAAAGCAGAAGCTGCTGCTCATCCTTCGTGTAATGGAACGTCTTTCGGTACCATCCGATGCTGTCTTCATATAGTTCAAGCGTATTATATATCAGCCAATCATGGGGAAGCTCAACAGGTTCATACACCAGACCCGCAGGTTCCGTAACATCCAGCTTACTTTTCGCAAATTGCCATCCATCATTAAAAAGTCTCTTCTGATTCATGTTAGTTTCTCACTTTCTTGAAGTAAATTATGATTGCGGTTACAACAGTAAATGTCGCTTTCTCCGAAAACCTTTTCGGTAATACACAAGTATGACTATAACACATAACCCGATTATACCATCAGTCTCTTTCCTGTAACTCCATTTCATAAGATTTTTTAGCCATAATGATGAACGTTTTATTCCCTCCAAGCATAGTAACTTTCGATGACAACAAGCCAAAAAGGCAACCCGTCAAACGAGTCACCTTCTAGTTCTATCCTATAGCACGTACTTCTTCTCTATACACTCCTACACCAACACTACTCAACCTCTATCCCTTGTAAAAAGGGTTCCACCCTATGCCTTTGCCCGATGGCATCGCACCAGGCACCCCATCCGCTTCAAGCAGCGGACGGACAACTAACTTCACGGGCCACTCCCTGCTCTCGAATATCGCATGAGCGAGCGCGGCCCGGTCGGATTCGGGAAGCTGCACATGTTGCAGCGCTTCCTTCCAAGCCTGCTCCGTGATCTCCCATAACTTCGTTTCCGGGATGTGATACACTTCGCTAAGTGCCTCCATGATCGCAGCCAGATTCACCTGCGTCCCCAAAGACTGCACATAGAAAATCAACTTCTGGATCGTCTCGTTATACAGGCTGTTCGAGTAGCCTGGACGAATATGATAGGCAGGGTCTGCAATGCCATGTTTATCCAGATAAGGCTGATGCAAACGCACCGAATCATGATCGCGGAACAAGAGACCTTTTACCTCATTATCCTTCAACACCAGACAGCAGTTCTGACCATGAATCTCAGGTACAACACCCACCTTGAACAGGCGCATCACGATATCATAAAACGTCGTAGCTATGCTGGTATAAAACTCGAGAACATCCGTGCTGCTCAGGTTATCCCCCAGAATTTCCGTTAATAGATGATGCCCTTCCAGATTCACACCCAGTGCGGCCATTGGAATGACTTTGTAGGCTTCATTAAGCAACTCAGTGGGATACACACGAATCTGTGCAGCCAGATGGCGTGGATGATCATCGAACAGTCCCTTGGATTCTGGCATGAAGCCCCACCAGTTCTGCTCTTCACACATATACACCTTGTGCTTCAACGTCTCATCACAGGCAACGGCCTGTCGTAACATCCGTTCTCCGGCAAGACCATTCAACAGCTTCACTACCGGAAGATAACGAGCAGCCCCCAGTGACAATACGCTAACCGGTAGCTTGAGCATTAGGGTAGACTCGGTTGATGGGGCCATCGAGCGCAAAGAGGATGTTGCCTGTACGTCGCCCACTTCTATGTCCAATACGACAATGCTACCCTCTTCGATCTCCCCCGTGAAGCGAGGCAGAATCACATGTTCCAATTGCCACGGATGAACAGGCATGGGCAGATATTCGTCCAACGTGATCCCTTTTTTGGCAAACTCGGCTTCCACCACTCCGCGCTGAACATCGTCTAACACATCCAAAATGGACAATCCATCTTCACACCCTTGCTGCACGGCATCCAGCCGTATAGCCACCCAGCGCAGCGAAATCGCCTTCCCGAATTCTGCTGCATACCGTGTTACATCTTCTGCATTGAATCCCACCTTGGCTTTGGACGATGGGTGAAATGGACGATCCCGCAATGCCGCAACGCGCTCCCCCTTGATAAACCATTCATAAGCAGAAGCCGGGACGTTAGCGGACAGATACTGGACTTGTTCCCAGCCCAAAGCATACTGCTCCACAGCAATGTCCAGACTAACCAGGAATTCCGCCACCCCAGGCTGCGCATAGGCCTTATCCGACAAAGCCCTCTGTAACACCGCACGTCCAACTTCTGTCGGAGTATCAAGGAGAACCCAGCTTCCATCAGTTTTCTCCTCGTAGATCGGTGAACCCTGAATCCACTGAGTCCCCTGTCTTACTCCAGTTTCAACCAGACACAGTACACCTTGCGTATGCAATCTGACATGAGAAGCCCCATTCTGATTATGCTCTTCGCTGTCATATCCCTTGTACAATCGACGGAACGGTGCAGGTGCTTCGGCAAAATCAATGAATGGGTGATCCTCCAGTGGGATTAATTGCTCCCACAAAAATGAATTCATCAGATCCGCCATAATCCGGCGTTCAGCGGCTTGCAGACTGGAACGTTTCATCAGTGTTGACATGATTATTGTCCTCCGTTAGATAATGGAATGCCGGGTGCGGATGCCCCAGAAAATCATGATGCGAGATGGTCCAGCAATAAGCCCCAGACTTTTCAAACAAAACAATATCTCCCACGCGCAACAGTGCTACCTCCGCATCAGAATGCATGCGATCCTTGGGTGTGCATAGCTCACCTACGATATGGACTCGACGATCTCTTACCTGTGGACGGGCAAACGAGTGTTTCCAGCGATCCGTCGCCATAATCTGAAACGGATGGTTATGTCCCCATGAAGCAGGCAGACGATTGTGGTGCGTACCTCCTCTTAACACGGCAAAATACTGATCATGAGAGGTTTTGATATCCGTAACTTCTGCTGCGTAGTACCCATGGTCTGCCACCAGTAGTCGACCAGATTCAAAATACAGCTGACCTCCGCTTGAAGCAAGGCGCTCTCTGGCTTCACTTTGCTCCAGCAGGGAAGTGAACAAGGGCCAGTCGAATCCGGGACTGCCATCATACGTGACACCGAATCCACCTCCTGCATTCACTACTTCCACAGGAAGATCATACTGCTGCTGCCACTGTTCCACCTTTTGCAAATACAACTCGATCATCTCGGCGTGTAGCCTTGCATCCATATTGTTGGACAAGGAGTGAAAATGGAACCCGCTTAACCGAACCACACCCGCGCCTTCCACACGAATGAGTTCAATGGCTTCTTCCACCGCCTCTTCATCGATTCCAAAAGGACTCGGCCCACCGCCCATGACAATCTTCGTCCGAGGTAACGTACTGCTCCGCAGGTTGATTCGGAGCAGTATTCGCACTTCCTGCGCTTGCTTCTGTTGTTGCTTGTGTTTCGGCTCGTGTTCTTGATCCTGTTTTTGCTTTTGCTCTTGCATCAGTTCCTCGCCGTATGCTTGCGTATATCTCTGCTCCGGTTTCTGCTCCCATTCTTGCTTCTGCCTGCTCCCCTGCACGTGCTCTTGCTCATGTTCTTGATCCTTCGCTCGCTCTTTCGCAATCGCAATGATGCGCCGAAGTTCCAACAGACTCTCCACATGGATGTAGCTCACGCCCTGCTCGATCGCCAGACGTAGTTCGCTCTCCTTTTTCCCCGGACCTCCAAACAGAATTGGAACCTCGCGACTTACCGCTCTAACCTTGAGTAGCTCTCCAATCGAAGCCACTTCAAAGCCCTTCACCAATGGAAGCAGCGCCTCAATGATCCGCGGATCAGGATTCGCCTTAATGGCGTAGAACAACTGTGTGTTCCCAGGCATGCTGTCCAACATCTGATGTACCTGTTCCTGAATGCCAGCCAGATCGTATACATACGCACATACCGGATCTTCCATTCCGCGTTGCAGTTCATCTATCGCATGCCATACACCAGGTTTCATATCTGCCCACCCGCATTCCTGTAGTCATTCCGTTTTTGGGCATACGCCCGAAACGCCGTATTCCGATCATCACCAAGCACGTATATATGTACTCCCCGCTCAGCCCAGAGCGACATATCATCCACACCTCTAGTGACCGTTGCATAAGGTACTTCGCACTGCCGAGCGGTAGCATGCAATTCATCCAGCGCACGTCTCACATCTGGGTGCTCGGTCTGCCATGGCACACCGAGGGATTGCGACAGATCCGCTGCCCCTTCCAATACAAAGCTCACCTGAGGGTGAGACAGAATCTGTGCACTTTGCCGCACGCCCTCTGCACTTTCAATCATGGGGACAACCATCACCTGTTCGTTCGCTTCTTCAATGTATCCTGTGAGCGGATATTTCCCAAATACACCGGGACGACCACTATTCAAGCTCCGCATGCCAACCGGATGATAGTAGGCGTGACGAACCGCTTCCTCCACCTGCTCCAGTTGCTCGACATGTGGAATGACGATACCTTGTGCGCCACAGTCCAGCACTTTCAGAATCTCCACTCGCTCCACCTTCGAAATTCGAACCAACGGGGTTAGGCCCACCAGTTCCGCCGCACGAACCAAATCTTCTACCGATTCCATCGATGTTGCGGCATGTTCCAGATCAATAATGACAAAATCATATTCCGCATGTCCGATCATCTCAATGATGACCGGATGTGGTATGGATACAAAAAGGCCATATACTGGCTGTTTGCGTGCAATTTTTTCCTTCAGCGTGTTAATCCTCATTCGACGATTCCCTTTAATTCGGGTGTCCTCTTTGATTCAAGTGCATCCTTTGATATCTTGAGCGGATTACTCGCCTTGCGGAAATATAACTCTGCATCCCCATACAGACGGCGCTTGGTCATCTCTTCGATCAGTGCATCTTCGGCAAAAAGGTCAAATGCAACGAACCGTTCTGCGTATTCCGGGTGCTGCTTCTGATAATCCACAATTACACCTGCGCACAGCTGCCAGAACGCTTCCTCCGACAACCCAAACTTCTCCAAAGCCAGCGCAATATCTGTCATGCAGATAAAAAAGAATGCATCATACGTATAGTCACGGACTTCCGACACATCTCCGGCATAGATGAAGGAATACCGATTGAACTTGCGGTGGGTCTCTGGTTCTGGGTTCAGCTTCGGTGCCCGTTCCGGGTGCAACAGTTGATCCGGTACATAACGAACACCATCATGCAGATCCTTGATAATGATTCGTTTCGGCAGATCGTCTTCCAGGACCAAAATGATATTCTGGGCATGAGATTCCAGCGCAATCCCGTGTGCATAGAGCAGATGTATAATTGGCAGTGTAACTGTGCGAACAAGGGCCTCGCTCCACTTTTCCACCCCATGTCGTTCTACAGCATCCTGGATAAATGGAACACCCTCCGGCTGCACCAACATCAATGCATTCAGCGGCCACGCCGTCTCACCTTGCTTCAGGTGAACCGATACATTCTCCCGCCAGATGGCACCGAGTGTACCGTAGGCCCGTCCATACTGGGTTGCAGGCAACTGCTCATAACGGAACGACAATCCCATGATTTCTTTTAAAATGCCAAACTGCGCCTGTTGCAACAGCTCATCTTCACGAACAAGTTCATCCAGCCAATCGCTGATCAGCGGTGCGTTCTGGGTCGTATGCTGTGCCAGAATACGTGTGCTCGACGTGTTGGTGATGCTAAGGGCCAGCTTGATGTAAGGGGCTTCCGGATTCACCCGATTCGACAGCGAACGGATCGACTGCTGCGCACGATATGGCGAAGACGATGGACCAAGATACACGATGTCTCCATCCATCAACTGACGGGCATATACCGATTCCAACTGGTGCTCCCACTGCCATGGATGAACCGGAATGAATACATATCGATCACCCGCCTTAGAACCTATTTCCCCATCTACCTTGCTGTCTTTGCTGCCAACGCTAGAGCCTATTAAGCTATCTTGAACAGCTGTTATTTCACCAACCTCGGCACTGCTCTCAAGCTGATCTGCACTCGCCGCATATGCGTTGACGTTCTCACCCGTGTCCGTAAAACCTTGTTGTTGCAGGATCTGTTGAAATCGCTGTACGTCCACTGCAGTCAGATGTTGTCCCACCAGTTCTTCCGAGCTATAACCCGCGGATACAGCGGTCTGAGCAAATTCTTTTTTCACAGCAACCCAGACTAATGCAACCTCCGTGTTAAATTCAGGGCCATAAGCCAGATTGTCTTTCAAAGAAAATCCCAGCCTCGACTTATAACTCGGGTGGTACAGATGACCGTCGGTCATGTGACTTTCGAGCGCATCATAATGCCGATCTTCATTCGGAATGTTCAAGGGCAATATAGCTTGGCACTGACTGTCCTTTGCCATCGTTTCGAGTAGTTCCTGGATAAAAGCCGTGACATTTGCACCCTTCAAAGCGTTCAGCACAATTTCCTCCAAAAACAGATCCAGATCGGTGCAGAGTACGCCTTCTCTTTGAATCGAACCCTTCTTCACCTTCACCCGACCGAACGAAAACTTCCGCTCCGCTTCACACGTGTACGCTACAGAATCGCCGGAAGATGTAAGCCCGCTGGTTCTCCATTCGCTCCCAATTACATGACTGTCTAGAATGCCTTCGAACCACATCGCCTCCAACGTCTGCCGCATGATCCGTTCCTGTACACCCACGTATACTGCTTCTGTCCTGCCGCCTGCTTCAGCCCTGTATCCCACGACTCCCACGCACTTCACTCCCCATTCGTTTCATTACATTGCTCACCGGCACGTAGGCCGGGGTCTGGCTGATCCCCCTTAGACAACTCACCAAATTTTGTTTGGCCAGAAATGCATCCGTTGTCAGCAGATATTGCACATATGCATTGCCCGTTCGTTCCAGTTCCTCCACAAGGACCTCACGTACCTGTTTCCAGAAATGCTCCTCCGGGACGTTCACATCTCGCGCCATCGCATGAATCAAAGACCCCAGATGATTGACGATAAAATAGTACGATGTCCGCGCCCAGGCTTTCTCTCGCGAATAAAATAATAAATCGGACGCAGCACGATCCTGCTCACGGATAAGTTCCTCATCCACACTGACCCCTTCCAGGTCGCGGACGATAAAAGCCACAGGCAACCCATCCTCCAATGTGACAAGTGTATTCTGCAAATGGGCTTCAAAATGAATACCTTTCTCTCCCGCCGCCCGTACAATCGGCAGCAGCGAACATGCCAGATATCGTTCCAGCCAACGCTCGGCAATGTCACGTCCACCACCCAGCATCGTCATCAACCTAGAACGCATCCCGGGAAGTGGTGCTTCAACCAGACTGGATAAGACATACGTATTCTCAACATCAAACTCAATGGGCCGATAAGCTATCGTAAACAGACTGGTTAACTCTTCATCTTCAAAAGCACAAGTCGCTACACCCGTCTCATACGCAATATGTGTGTTCGGTTCAGCACCGAAGCAGTCATGCTGCCTGACGTACTTGGAGGCATCCAGTGTTCTGTGCATCTGCTCAGCACTGTTGGTGCGAATCATGTTCGTGATCTGCATATTCAGTGACAGCTTGATATTGCAGTTCCATTCGGGAACATAAACCGTACGGACTGAAGAAGTTGGGTAGACGGTTGGCCCCGCACTACCGAGTAGGATTAATTTTTCATCTCGAATGTAGTGCTGCACCTCGGACAATCGTGATATGTATGCATATTGCCATGGATGGACAGGCAGCAGCCCATACATTTCACTCTTTTCTTTTAAAATAGGCTCCACATGGCTCCACAGGAGGTCTTGCAAATCCATTGCCGCCTCGTCATCGACCCATTCCTGCACGTAGACATCCTGCCTCACGGCGATATAACAGAGTTGAAATGATGTCCGTAACTCCGGACTGTACTTCTGCACATCATCCTCGCTGAAGCCTTTGGAGTTCTTCGGAAACGGATGGAACGGATGACCATACAACAGTGACTGTTCAGATGTGCGATAGTCATGGATGTCGAGACCGGCTGCTTGTTCGATATACAACGTAAGGTTACCGACACTGTTATCTACCTTTTGTGCAAAATCTTTGGCATACGTCGCATCTACACGATTCGTATTCTCGCCCTTTGGATGTGCAATATCCACCTCAAGTGAACGCTTCATTTCCATCACACTTTTCTTCATTCCATGTTGATCCGAACTCGCTCCCTGTTCCCCATTTCCGCTTAGCTCAGATGTGATCCAACGAACCAGGTCGCCATAATGCACCGCTTCCCCGCCAGATTCCATGCTGAGGTATTCATGCTCCCCTATGACAGAGTAATAAGACAAGCGTCCTGTCACCTTCACCCTACTGGCTTGAAAAGCAACAGTGTACGACAGCGTATTTGGATTGATCCGAATATCGCTTTCCTTCTCTAGCGCAAGCTCACGGATGTAACAGTTCAACAGCAGCTTGCACGAATGTTCGTGGGCCTGCTGCTCAGCCTCAGACCGGAGCTTGTTTTCCATCTCGAACAATGATGCCAACCTTCTTTCGGGTTATAAGTAAGACCAAGGGAAGTGTAAGCAGTATGGCGCAGCCAAGTCCGATACAGATCTCTTTGAGCGCTCCCCATTTTGCCATCTCCATGGACGTTCCTGCCCCGGCAAGCCATTGCCAACGCATATCGTAATACAAGGTCAAGCCCATCACCGCAAACGAAGAAGCAAGACGCTCAATCGTGGTTGATAACACCGACCCTTCGTGCATATCTTCGTCCGGTAATGCTTGCAGACCAATTGCAGAGATACTCATGCCTGACAAACCAACGCCAATTCCCCGACACGCCATGAGCATCCCGATGATCCATATTGACGCTCCCATGGGCAGAACCGCAAACGATAAGATCGATATCGAAACCAGCAACGTCCCCCATGCGATAAAATGCATGGACCGACCGCGATCCAGCAAGCTACCGCCAATCCACATGAACAGACTTGTACAGATCGACAAGGGAATGAATAACGCACCAGATAAGGCAGGCGACAGGTGGAAGACATCCTGGAACAATAGTGGCAATGCAAAGATTACGCCAAACATGACACAATCTTGAATCGTCGAGATCAATACGGTCAGCGGAAAGACGGCATTACGTCGCAGTAACTGGTACCGGATAAGTGGTTCCTTCCGACCGTTCTCGGTCTGGACAAAACGAATGAGCAACACCACACCGAGCGCAATCAGTAGCCAAGGTACCCATACTGCCACGACAGGACTTGCGTACAACTGTACTCCCAGACTAAGAGCACCTACCGCACAGATCAGCAGCATGACACTGGATGGATGCCATTTTTTCCTACGGGCAGGGATATAGGTCTGAATGACTCGACCGCACCCGATCAACGAGAATATAGCCAGTGGCACATTGAGCCAGAACAACATTTCAAGCCGTCCATACTGAATGATGAAGCCCCCCAATGTTGGACCGGCAGCCGGAGCGAGCATAAGAAGCAAGCCCCACGCTCCTGTAATTCGTCCCCTTACCTCCGGTCCGTAGACATCAAAAAGCAGCACAAGTGATAACGGAATCATCAGCCCCGCGGCAACGCCATGCATGAAACGAACCAGCAACAGTACCTCAATAGAGTGATAAAACAACGCACCTGCCACCGAGAACAGTCCATAGATGCTGATGCCCAACATATACGTCTGCTTACGCCCCAGTCGGTCCACAATCAGGGAAGCCAGCGGCATTGTTAACGTCATAGCCAGCATGTACAAGGCAATGATCCGTCCGCCTGCTGTCGTAGAGATCTGATAATATTGCACAAAATAAGGCAGCAGCAGGTTAAATGCACTGTTGGTCAGTACCAGCGAAAAAGCACCGATCAGAATCGCGAGTAATACTGCATGCCTCTTCATCAGGGAAAGCTTCAGCATGCGGCTGTTGCTAAGGCTATCGCTTCAGCTACCGATTTCTCAAAGATCGCAAGGATTGCACCCGATTCTTGCTCCGTAATATTCAGCGGCGGCAGAAAACGAACAACAGCTGAATGACGCCCGCCCAGTTCTACAATTAATCCATTCTTGAAACATTCGCGCTGAATAGACTCAGCCAGCGCACCATTAGGCAGATAATGTCCCAGACGATCCTTCCGTCCTGTTGGATCCACCACTTCAACGCCGATCATCAGTCCTCTGCCTCGCACGTCACCAATCTCTGCATACCGCTCTTTCATTGCATTCAGTTGATTCATGAACTGCTCACTGCGCAGATGTACGTTGTGTAAAACATCCTGTTCCCGAATATAACGAAGTGTCGCAAGTCCCGCTGCCATGGCGAGCTGATTGCCACGGAACGTGCCTGTATGTGCACCAGGTTGCCATTTGTCCAGCTCTTCTTTGTAGATGACAACAGACATCGGCAAACTTCCGCCAACTGCTTTGGAGCAGACAATTGCATCGGGTATGATTCCGGCATGTTCAAATGAAAACATCCGGCCTGTCCGTCCAATGCCTGTCTGCACTTCGTCGATGATGAGCGGAATATTTCGCTCTGCTGTGATTCGCCGCAGCTCCCTCAGCCATTCGATATCTGCCGGAATGGCTCCACCTTCACCCTGCACCGTCTCCACAATGACCCCACACGGTGCCGCAATACCGCTCTCGCAATCATCGAGCAAGTTCTCGATATACTGTGCACTTAACCGGGCCGTCATGCCTTCACCAACACCAAATGGGCAGCGGTATTCATAAGGAAACGGCAGGAAATGTACATCGGGCAACAGGCTTTGCAGATGTTGTTTCTTGCTCAGGTTGCCACTCATCGACATCGTCGCTTGGGTCGAACCGTGATAACCTCCCTGAAAGGCAAGAATAGACTTGCCGCCTGTAGCATGTTTGACCAGCTTAATGGCTGCTTCTACGGCATCCGCTCCGGTTGGACCACAGAACTGGATTTTGGCTTTGTCTCGCATCTCTGCCGGAAGAATGGAGAATAGTTCTTGCATATATGAAAGCTTCAGCGGTGTTGCCAGATCCAGTGTATGAAGAGGAATCTGCTGATCCAGAACATCGCGAATGGCGTTGACCACCGTGTCATGGTTATGCCCCAGCGCCAATGTTCCTGCCCCAGCCAGGCAGTCGTAGAATACGCGGCCTTCCGTATCGGTAATCTTCACCCCATGGGCCTTGTTAATGACAAGCGGGAAATGTCTCGGGTACGATCTTGCATTGGATTCCTTCTCATTTTGCATCTTCAGATATTCCGTCTGCACCTCTACTGACATAGCCCTCTAACGCTCCTTATAATCGATTCAGGCTGAACCTGCTGCCTGTGATTCTTGTTCTACATTTTGCATATGACATGGTATTGGTTCAAAATCATGGTGAGGTCCGAATTAAATGATGGTATCCGTTATCTGTTATCCGTTATCCGTCATATATTGTCATCTATACGTTGTTATAAGCTATATTTATTTATATTCAAGTTGCTCCTGACACAGGTATTCCAGGTATAACCGAACCACATCACGAGTTGTTCCACCATGGGGAAAGACGTGGTGTGTCAGATCTGGCAAGGCGTTCACTTCCAGGATGCCTCCCAGATCTCTGGAGATCGGGGTGCGGATATCATGACAACGAACATCGACTCCTGCTACATCGATCTGAAGAGTCTTTGCCGCCTGAATAATCATCCGGGCATTTTCGGGATGAATGATTTCGGTACAATCCTTGTAGAATTCACTGATTTTTCCGGCGGCAGAATTGCGGAGATTGTATAACTCGATTTCTTTTCCCGCGGCAGGAACTTCATCCAGTGTTGTCCCTTGTGCATGTAATACCTCCAGCAGTCGTTCCGTTTCTGCATTAACCTCGGGAAATGCTTCATACTCCCCAATGTGCGTCATCTCGATTCGTTCCTGATTCAACTGCTCGATCAATGCCCCAACAGTTGAAGTTCCGTCTCCCTCGACATAGACAGGTCGATACTGGTTCACAGCCGCCACTTCACCGTTAATGATCAGCACTCTGTAATCAATCCCGGTCACATATTGCTGTAACATAATGCTGCTGCCGTGGACACTCGCAAGCTGAATGGCTGTCTCCAGTTCTTCTTCAGTACGCACATCCAGCGTCACGCCCATGCTACTGCTCGCATCCAGTGGTTTCACTACAATAGAGCCGTATCTATTCAGAAAAGCTACTGCTTCGCTTCCCATCTCCGGGATCACGATAAATGACGGTACAGGCATTCCCTGTTCATGCAATAACATATTACATGCCTGCTTGTTCTTGGCGAGCAGTCCAGCGATTAACGGCAGACGATGAGATCTGGTTTTGTTAATGATGATCTCTTGGTCCCCTACAGACAGCTTCAGGAAATCTTCGCATCCCTCAAGAAGTGGCTCACAGGTGATGCCCATTTCTCTCGCTTTGCTTATAATGAGTCGGTTTTGCAGATTATGAATCCCTTTCGGAAACACTGAAAATCCTCCTCGATCGAATGAAGGTACTCGCTCCTATATAAGTTGAATAGAGTTTTCACACGAAATCACTGCGCGGTCAGAACCATCTTCCGATCGCTGTTATCCCCAGATTTTTTTGAACCCCTTTACAAAGGGGAAATCCGGTGATAAAGGCGCACGCTACGCTTCTTCAGATCTGTTCTGCCCCCTCCGTTAACGTGTGAAATTTGAATTAAACTTATATAGCTCATACTTCATCAATTTTTTTGTAATCACATATTGATAATGATTATCAATATCATATAAAATCTATTTTATGGCAATTCGAGTTATATTGTCAATAATAAACTTTTAAGGGAAAATAAGATTGAATTCAGTGTAGGTTTAAGTCGATGCAGGTATGCTTTTATCGAATAATAGGCACAACAAACCGGGCAAGCCTGGGACATGGTTTTACCAATGGCTTGCCTAATTTGTCATCTGATTGATCATACAATGGAGTTGATGTGGAGTTTTGAATAACTATTAATCGAATCAAAACGGACTTTTTGATCCTCAAGCCAGTTGTGTATAACGCTGTTCTCCATTCAGCTTCCTTCCTCTTCCATGTGGGATGCAGGTTGGTGTGCCAAACAGTGGATCAACCGCAATCTCACACTCCATCTGGAAAACCTTACGGACCATGTCCTGTGTAACAATATCTTCCGGTTTGCCTTCTGCGTAAATGGACTTATTGTGAACAGCCACAATGTGATGCGCATAACGACATGCCAGATTCAGATCATGAAGTACCATAACAATCGTGCGTCCTTCCCGTTCGTTCAACTCAAACAACAGATCGAGGATATCAATCTGATGTGTCATATCCAGATAGGTTGTAGGTTCATCCAATAGCAGCGTTTCGGTACCCTGCGCAAGTGTCATCGCAATCCAGGCACGCTGACGCTGTCCACCGGACAATGCATCCACAGGTCGATCCGCGAGTTCTGTCAGATGTGTGGATTCCAGTGCCAGCTTAACCATACGCTCATCCTCACGAGACCATTGCTTCAGCCATGTTTGATGTGGATAACGTCCTTGCTTAACCAGTTGGTTCACCGTCAATCCTTCTGGAGCGGTCGGACCCTGCGGCAAGATGGACATGCGCCTTGAAATCTCCTTGGTCGGCAGCTTTGCAATCTCTTCGCCATCCAGCAACACCGAACCGGAGCTGGATTTCAGCAACCGGGCCATCGTACGCAGCAGCGTAGATTTGCCACAGCCGTTGCTGCCAATGAGGACGGTAATCTGTCCCTTGGGAATGGTCAGGTTCAAATTTTCAATAATGGGATCTGCTCCATAGGAGATCGTAAGCTCCTTGGCTTCCAGAATACTCACAGCTCTCTCCTCCTCAAAACTGATTTCGATTCTTGAACAACAAATACAGGAAAAATGGTGCGCCTACGCCTGCGGTGAATACCCCTGCGGGAACATCCAGCGGTAGAAAGGCAGTGCGGGCAATCAGATCTGCCGCAAATACAAGCAGAGCACCAACCAGTCCAGACACAATCAGCATACTGCCAAACATCCGTCCAACCAGCTTTCGGGCAATATGTGGAGCGATCAGGCCTACAAAACCAATGGTTCCGGCAACCGCAACGGCGATTCCCGCCAGCAGTACACTGCATAACAACAACGCTGAACGATGCCGCTGTACAGTTACACCCAGCCCTGTGGCCAGATCATCCCCGAACTCCTGTGCATTCAGGCTGCGAGCGAACCAAATCGCCAGCGGTATAACAATTACGATAACCGGTAAAATCGTTCGGACATCGGTCCACGATGCTCCGTATACACTTCCTGTCAGCCAGATATAGGCTTGACCTGCCGTGTAGAATGGACTCAGAATCAGCATAAAGGTCGTTCCAGCTCCGGTAATGGCTGACACTCCAATCCCGATCAGCACCAGACGGATCGGACTGACTCCCTTTTTCCAGGCAAGCACGTAGATGATCAAAGCCGTCACAACTGCGCCAGCGATGGCGAACAATGGCAACAACTTGATACTTACCGCTCCACCTAACAGCGTAACAAAACCTACAGCTGCAACGGCCGCGCCGCCGGTGATGCCGATGACATCCGGTGAGGCCAGCGGATTACGGATAATGCCTTGCAGAAGTGCGCCTGACATACCGAGGGCTGCTCCTACGAGCAGAGATAATAACACCCGTGGCAGTCTTAAGGTCAGCACGACGAAGTCATGCTCTCCTGCATTCAGACAAAATATCGTTCTGAGCACATCCAGCGGAGAAATAAAGTCACTGCCTACACTGGTACCGACCACTCCTGCCATCAGGAACAAGAGGATACATACACCGATGACAACCAGTGATTTTCGTTCCATTTGCACTGAGACAGTGTCTTTTTTGTTGCGAAAAGTCAACACCTTCCTCATATCTTCGTCACCCCCTTGCGGGCAATATACACGAAGAAGGGTCCGCCAATCAGTGCAGTCATGACACCGAGTGGAACTTCCTGCGGCATGATCACCAACCTTGCCACCACATCCGCGGACAGCAGCAGAATCGCTCCCCCTACAATAGAGTAAGGAACGAGCCAGCGGTAATCATTTCCCACCAGTGCGCGCATGATATGCGGGACAACCAGTCCGACAAGACCGATCGAACCGGCTACGGCAACCGAACCACCCGCCAGCAATACCGTAACAATTCCCATGAGCACCTTGACTAGAAGTACATTCTGTCCCATGCCTTTGGCGATATCGTCACCCGTCAACAGC
Organism: Paenibacillus sp. FSL H8-0283; assembly: GCF_045040675.1. NCBI lineage: Bacteria > Bacillati > Bacillota > Bacilli > Caryophanales > Paenibacillaceae > Paenibacillus > Paenibacillus sp. FSL H8-0283. The sequence goes on along the minus strand of NZ_CP150295.1, from coordinate 1,163,571 downwards.
AGATTGATGGCTCTGCCCATGAACAAAGAGACAATAGCTGCGGCTGTCATGTACGGCAGAACAGGATATAACATATCCAATGTCCGACCACTTACTGAACCGGCAAGCCAGAACAGTACATCCTGCAATCCGGTTCCATCCAGCACCAGAATGGCCTGTGTGAACGAGGCAAATAACGCGGAGATTGCCGTCCCCGCCAGTACAATCTTGATCGGTGTCAGGCCATCACGACCCATGGAACCTAGCCCATATACAATTGCCGCGGCTACAGCAGCCCCTGCAAAACCAAACCACATCATGGTGGTGAGCGAAGATACGGACAATACAACAATGGCAATAACAATAAAAAAGATCGCACCAGAATTAATTCCGAACACACTCGGTGATGCCAGTGGGTTACGTGTCAATGCCTGCATCAGCCCACCCGCCACGGCCAAACTTCCTCCTACAACAGCAGCAATAACTGTACGTGGCAACCGTTCCGTCAGCAGAACCACATGTTCCACAGAACTCTCGTCATAGAATTGCAGTGCTTCCCATGCCATCTGAAACGTGATATGCGTACGTCCCAGAATCATACTGGCTAGGCAAGCAAGTAGAAGTAATATGAATAAACCAACCAGTCCATAGATCTTGGCGCTTACCTTTGTAAAAAGGGGAAACATACTCTCACTCTTTCATCTGTAAAATGATAAAAGACCTGCCAGCCCATACACTTCGTTAACGAATGTTCTGGTGCATGGCAGGTCCTGCTCCTGTTAGTTAGTTCAGGTTGAACTGCTTATATAGATCGTCCAGCATCATGTTGGCCGATGTGTATCCACCTGCCATGTTCCAGGCCACTTCATCGACCTGAACCAGTTGGTTGTTCTTGACTGCATCAAGGTTTTTCCACAGTGGACTGCTGGTCCAATCATCATAATTTTTCTGAATGGCATCTGTTTCTGTGCCTGAATTGAAGTTGAAGATCATGTCTGCATTCATATCTGGAATGTTTTCTTTGGAAGTCAATTCAACTCCCCATGTGTCTGCGTCATGTCCGGCAGGTCTGGTGAACCCAAGTTCATTCAGAATCTTACCTGCATATCCCATGTAGAAAATACGAACTTGATCGGCTCTAAAGTTCGTGATGGTTGCTTCAATTGGCAGACGATCCCCCATTTTCTCTTTGAAATCAGCTACACGGCCATCCCAATCAGACAACAATTTATCCGATTGCTCAACCCTATTCATCGCTTCCCCAACAGTTTTCACCGTTTCTTTCCAGTCAAAAAGCGTCTCCGTCACTACCGTTGGTGCGATCTGCGACAGTTGCTCATAGATCTCTTCATGTCTGATCTTCGTAGCAATAATCAAGTCGGGTTTCAACTTGTTGATCTCTTCCAGATTGGGTTGCGATTCCTGTCCTACTTGTGGAACTCCGTCCAGATCTGCTCTCAGATATTCATAGACTGGCTGCTGAACCCAGGATTCCACCACGCCTGTCGGTTTCACGCCAAGTGCAACAACGACATCATTCGCACCCTGGAACAGTGTCACGATCTTTTGCGGGGTTCCCTTGATTGTGGTTTCGCCCATGGCATGTTTGATCACTCGGGTCTGATCTTCAGTCGTACTGACAGTTGTATCACTTTCATTATTGCTCTCATTGCTGCTTGCAGCTTGGCTGGACGTATTCGTTGTCTCGGCACTTCCACCCGAAGCACAACCAGCAAGTAATGAAATCATCAGAATAAGTGCTGCATAAATGTATAGCTTTTTCTTTACTTTATACATGAAATCCGTCTCCCCTTTTTTATCTAAATGATATTGAATCTCATTATCAATTGTATTGTAATGGAGATGAAATCATTATACAAGCATTTTATTTGGAAAAACTTCTCACTCCCTGTCGAACTCTGAAACTTCATAAAACAACATTAAATAAAGATAAATTAACTAAACCAATACAATATATATCGATACAATACGCCTCCACACAAACCATATATGTAATTTTTTTCTTACCTACGAAATATACAAATCTCTCTTTTTACTTTTAATTTCATCTAATACATGTCCTTTTTGCTAGTGACTCATTATTCATTCATATGCGTTTGACTGATGAATTTACTGTAAAACAATTCCTGTAATTTCTTGTTGTACTATGTTAGATTATCCATTGGAATAAAATCACATCTATAGATAGGGGATATTAACACGTGAAGAAATCATGGGTACTATCAATCATTATGAGTTTTGTCTTGCTCGGCGGGGTGTTCGCACCTGTAGGGTCCTATGCCGCTGCTGCGGATGACTCAACCACTACATATTCGGAAGACGAATACTATGAAGAAATTGACACGTCAGAACAAGAACCGATCCCTACAGTCGAAGAAGAAGATTTCCTGGGCTACCTTGATCAGTTGGATATGGCATCGGTATATGAGGAGAGAGCCTTCAATGCTTTGGGAGGTGGATTTTACATCACATCATCCAATCGCAAGTCCGTTTTCCTGAAACTGACCAATACAGCGATTCCTAACTACACCAAATATGTATCCAAGCTGAAGATGATCAAACCGCAAAATGCGGAATTGCAAAAAATCCATGCCAACTTGATCAAAGGTAGCTATACACAGCTGGAAGGATTCCAACTCGCTAAAAAATCTGTCTCCAAAACAACGGTAAACAGCGCTGTCCTGAAACAAGCCAATGCCAAAATTGCTACCGGCAAGAAAAATATCGAGAAATTTCACAAAGAATTCTCTGCATACGCCAATAAACTTGGATTTGATTTATAAAAAACAGTAATTGCAGATATGCGTCCTACATTTCGAATAAAACAATTTGAAATTTAAGGAAAAAAAGTGTTTTCTTTTGCTGCGTTAGTTCGTATAATAGCACTATAATCAAAAGGCTATGCTGCCGAAAGGTACAACCTCGTGAACAATAGAGGTTGTGCCTTTTTTGCGTTTAATGGCCACTTTTATCTGAATTTCATCATCTGACGAGGAGTGATTTACATGATTCTTGAAGCCGTTTACCATCGCCCCAAACTCAATTGGTCCTATGCTTATGACCGCTCGACCATGCACCTCCGACTTCGGTCCAAACGTGGGGACCTGGATGCGGTGATTGCGATTACCGGAGACAAATATGCTTGGGATCGGACGATCACACACACCCCTATGCATATCTTTGCCCGGGATGAAATGTTCGATTATTGGGAAGCTGAGACTTCACCTCCCTATCGCCGATTACGGTATGGTTTCCAACTGATTCAAGGAGAGGAATCGGTCTGGATGACGGAGCGCGGATTCGAGCAGGCGCTGCCTGATCATCCGCTCGAATTCTTTGATTTTCCATTTATGAATCCAGTCGACATTTTTGAACCGCCTGCCTGGGTTAAGGACGCTGTGTTTTATCAGATTTTCCCTGAACGTTATGCCAATGGTGATCCATCCCTCAGTCCCAAAAATGCTGAACCCTGGGGAGGAGAACCTACACCGGTGAACTTCTTCGGCGGCGATCTCCAAGGTGTGCTGGATCATCTAGATCATATAAGTCAGCTCGGCATCAATGCCATTTATTTCTGTCCGTTGTTTGAGGCCACTACGAATCACAAATACAATACAGGCGATTACATGAAGGTTGATCCTCACTTTGGTACCAATGAACAGTTCAAAGCGTTCGTGGACGCCTGTCATCAGCGCGGCATACGCGTTGTTCTGGATGCGGTATTCAATCATTCCGGCAGAGAGTTCCCTCCTTTTGTAGATGTCATGAAGAACGGTCCCTCTTCCCCCTACGCAGATTGGTTCTATATCAAGGACTGGCCGCCGCGTGTGGAGGATGGCATACCGACTTATGACACCTTTGCCTTTGAACCGCTCATGCCGAAACTGAACACGGAACACCCTGAAGTGAAGGCATACCTATTAGAGGTAGGACGTTTCTGGATTGAGGAGATGGACATTGACGGATGGCGGCTCGATGTGGCGAATGAGGTGGATCATCAGTTCTGGCGCGAATTCCGTCAGACGGTAAAAGCCATTAAACCTGACGCCTATCTGCTCGGTGAGATCTGGCATGATTCGCTCATGTGGCTTCAGGGAGACCAGTTCGATGCCGTGATGAATTATCCGTTTACCAATTCGGTATTGGACTATACGGTGCATGGCAAGCTCGATGGACTTGGATTCGCAAATGAGATCGGTAAACTGCTTGCAGCCTATTCACAGCCTGTAACGGAAGCCGCCTTCAATCTGCTCGGAAGTCATGATACCCCCAGACTGCTGACCTTATGTGATGGAGACGAGCGCAAGATGAAACTTGCCGTTACGTTACTGCTTACGTATCCAGGTGTGCCATGTATCTATTATGGAGACGAAGTGGGACTTGATGGAGGATATGATCCGGGTTGCCGCAAGTGTATGGAGTGGGATGAGACCAAGCAGAATCGCGAGCTTCTGGAATTCTTCACCCGTACGATTTCCCTTCGCAAACAGCACCCTGCCCTGCGCAGCACGGAACTGAAGATTGTATATGCAAAAGCCGGAGACCCTTGTCTTGCCATCGAACGATTGGATTCGCATACGGGAGAGCGTATGCTTCTTGTTCTTAATGCGGGTGATGAACCATGCACCCTTGAACTCCCCTTGGGAGATCGTAACATCTGGCGAAATCTGTTCACATCAAACACCGTGGAAGCTCGGCAAAATAAACTGACCCTCGATCTGGAAGCATACGGATTCTCCCTGATGCAACTTGAGGTTAAACAACCAGCTGAGGCCTGAGATAAATACAGCTAACAAGGGAAAATAACTTCAAAGGGCTGTCCTCCAGGTGATATGCTCCCCATAAAGTAGACAGGTAAAATAATAAAATCCTGTTACTGTATGGGTAGCATATCAGACCAAGGACAGCCTCTTCTGTATCTTATACGTCATATCCTAACGAACCCAGCACACCTTATTCGCTTCATTATACGCGGGTTAAATGCCTAACGAATCAGAGAGACCTTATTTCGTCCAATACGTCGATTTTCGAGACCAGAGTCCGTATTTTTGAAGCAATAACGTTACTGAGATTCGTTAGGTTTTACTTTTCTTGTTTATCCCCTCAATACGATGTTTGAGGTTCGTTAGCGATACCGATTCAAGCAAGGTGAAACTCTTCGAGGCAGCGACCTATTTCCCAGCCGAGGCGAAGGGTGTCGAAGTCATTGGTTTTCGTATTTTCTTCATTCTTGAACTTACGAGCGCTCCCTGTGTAATTACGATTTTCTGCGGAATCTTGTATGAAGGCAGCTTGTCCTGACAATATTCCCAGATGGATCGCCGCAGATCGGTGAGAGTACATTCTGTAGCCAGCCGGATAGTCACCTTCACCCTCTGACCCGTGATACCACTCTGTTCTCCCGAAACTACGGCCGCTTCAATACATTCCATCTCTTCCAGAACACCCTCGACCTCGGCAGGATACACTTTCCGTCCCCCTACGTTAATGATCTCGGAACGACGTCCCAGAATACGAATGTAACCCTGCTCCAGCACAACTTCATCCCCAGTACGTAGCCACCCGTCCTCTGTAAAAGGTGAAGGTGCATTCAAATATCCGATCATCGCAGTTTCGGTATGGATCTGTAATTCTCCTTCCACCACCCGGTACTTGACCCCTTCATCTTGAATGGAAAACAGCAGCGAGCCTGGCTCTTTGGAGCGGGTTGGCAGAATGCCAAGTTCAGACATGCCATAGGCTTGTATCGTCCTTAGTTGTGGAAATCTCCGGTTCCAGGCTGCCAGTACGGATTCAGGCATCACTTCCGATCCGTATGACACAACTTCGAGACTCGACAGATCATACCCCTCATCATTTCTACCCAGCAGCAACAGATTCATAAATGTTGGAGAGACCGGAAGAGCCTGCACACGAAACTTCTCAATCGTTCGGCACACTTCTTCGGGAGATCGATCTGCAATGATACAGAGACAGCCCCCACTGGACAGGGATTGCAGCATTGTATTCACACCGCCGATATGATCAAACATCATAAAAGGAATCGTTCGCAAAGGCCGAACCTGCCGCCGAAAACCATGTAACAGCCGATCTGCACGATGCACAGTCGCTTTACTCACTCCGGTTGATCCGGATGAAAAGAGTACAAGTCCGCCTACGCCTTCTTGTGCCAGCGAGGATAACAACACAGGAACCTCTCCAGATAATTCACACGTTTGCCGAATGCACAACTTGCCTTCTTCAACGCCCAAACGCCACTTCACCTGTGCCAGCTGGATATATTCCTCTCGTTTGGCTTCAACCAGGTTCCGATCCATGGGGAGCACGATACACCCTTGTCCGAGCAAAGCAACCAATGCTGCCGCTGCATAGGGAGAATAATCTTCCTCCAGCGTTACAAGTTGCCCAGTCAGCTTTTCTGCTGTAATCCACTTACTCATGATGCCAACCTGTTCCAGCAGCCACCGATAGCTGTACTCCTGATCTTTCCAGATCAGCGCAGGTTGCTGTCCCTGTTCCGCGAATCGTTCAAGCAAGAATTGGTTCAACATCTTGCATCCTCCTTACCGTCAGGCGCCCATTGCTGTGCGAGATAATCAACAAGTGAATCCACGGTCTGATATGGGCTTTCAGGCATGGAAGCAGCAGCCATCTCCGCCAGTGCGGCTCCCATCCCCGTTCCCCATCGATCTTCGATTCCCTGCTCTACCACTGCAAGCAATGACACGAGTTCCAGCGAATCCAGTTGCCCACTTCGTCCGTACAGTGGAGCGTTACCACCCTCACCAAGTGGAATCGTTGTATTATGGTACGCGTTTAACTCCCGGCAACTATCCAATACGATACGGAGCAAATCCTCCCTGTGTTCTTGTCCAATCATTAACACGGCCTGACGTGGGAAGCAATCTGCCTGAGGTATGGACTGTCGAAGTGACTCATACCATTGCCATTCATCGGTGACCAACATTTTAATTACACTTGTTAGCTGTACTTTCCACTGCTCACGCTGCTTTATCCGACTGACCTGAAGCATATTATAGGCCTTCTCCCAACGTACAATGATCTCGCTGAATTCTCTCGCATATTGATCAAATGGAGAACCGAGCCATAAGACAGACTCCTGAAGAAGATCTCGAAGAAAATATCGACTCCATCGCATATCAAACAGCAGACCCGATATTAACATTTCATTGGCCTGATCCCCTTCATTCGCCCCACGCAGTGCATCTAAGAGTCGCAGAGACACCACATGTCCAAAATGAAAATTCCGCTCTCCTTGCGTAATCGTCCGGCCTGTCAGAAATTCTTCAATCTGCGTTGTTAACGCCTGGATCAACATGTCTCGGTAACCGTCAGAGTCCAGCTTCACAGTCGCCCGAATGTCCATGGTTCCATACGTTCGGAGTTCTTCTTTGCGTTTGGCCTGCGCAAGCTCAGGTATGCTTTGGTTACCTTTCCAGAAGTCATGAAAGGCCCTTTGAGTAACCTTTCCCTTATACTTGGAGGGCACGGGATCGTAGACGTGAACATGCTCATCTTCCAAACCATATACAGCAATCCAATGGTCTACCAGATGTAGTCGGGAGCCCTGCTTCACATGTTTGCGAATGTACTCGGGATTCTGATAATCCTCACAGTAAGGCAGGTGATAACTGGTTCCTGTAGCCAAAAAAAGCCCACCTTCGCCAATATACTGCCGGATCTGCGTCTTGCCTTCCTCGAAGCTTTCCAGCTGTCGCTGACCATACATCTCCCAGATTGGCTCTACATAATCCAGTTTGTGAAAATAAGGCTTCACCAGTCCGTTATCCCCGCACGAAGGAAGGCTGTACAACCGACTTGCCGCCAGCAGTGCAAGACTTGTGATGGATCCTTGTCGATGGAGCACTTCATGAATCAGAGGAAAATTGCAGGGATAATAATAAGGAATGTCCAGCACTGGAGCGAATGAAGGAATGATCATTTTGGGCCTCCTGTTCCCGTTTTGGCTGACGTACTGCCCCAGGATTGGATTAGGTAATGCACAGACATATCATCTGTCGCTCGAAATACCCGATTGGCAATAGGTTTGCCATCCACATCGGTCTCGAAACGGCGGAAACCACGTGTAAACCGGAAGGAGAACCCACTATCACGCGGGACTCGGTAACTACCTTCATATCGACCTTTACCAGAACGGACAAACTTCATACCCATCCCACCATATATCGTTTCCTCCGAGTCTTCGTCGGGAGCTACCTCTGCACGAATGCAGACCTCTACGTGAGTTGACAATTCAGGAACGACGGTATAGATGCGTGTAGCAGACAGTTCCCCCACAGTCAGCGTGATGGATGCACTTCCAATACCGACAGGAACCAACTCTCCACTCGCATGAACCTGAAGCACATTCGGGTCACTCGAAGTATAATTCCCATGCAGCAGACTCTGAACCAACCCACTCTCGTAGTGCATTTGTGCATTGATACACACGGTCATTCCACCCTGTAGTCCGATGACATCCCTTCCAAGCAGTTCGAGCGAGGAGGGCTTACCCACGTGGCCGAACATGTACAGTAACGGGAGGTGAACGCGTGCTCCCCAGTCACCTTCCTGATGGCAGGCACCCTGCTGTTCCAGAAATGCCAATTCCTCACACGATCCTACTCCGCGTTCAAGTAATTGATGAGCTACCCTTCTGACCTGAGAAGGCAGAAACAATCCTTCCATATCTCCAATATCCATCCACATTCGAACGTCGGGTACCTCTTCTGGCAAGCGATACATGTTTTCTTCCAACAGTCCGCTCTCCGATGTTTCGTCCAGCTGCACATCTACATAGAATGGCGACATCATGATCAGTTTTCCAAAAACATCCGGATTTCGCATCCCCATGTGCAATGTACAAAGCGCCGCGGCAGATGAACCCAACAGCCCGGTATTCTGCTTGTCCGGCAGCGTCCGATAACGATGATCAATGATTGGCTTGAGCTCATGAATGATGAAATGCTCATAGGCGATGCCTGAACACCCCACACTCACGGCCTCTCTCTCCGGAGCGACGAAGTGATAGAATTCGTTGTGCGTGACTGGACGGACATGCGTAATGCCCACAATAATCAGTGATTCAATCTGCCCGGAGGAAATAAGACCGTCTGCTGTCTGGTCCATATTCCATGTTTCATTGCCTGGCCCGGATGGACCAAAAGCCCGCTGCCCCGCATGAACGTACAGAACCGGATAATGCCGAGCTGCCTGCTCATGGTAACCGGGCGGGAGGTACACATAAATGTTGCGGATATTGCCCAGCCGCGATGCCTGAATGCCTTCCAAACATTCGATGACAGAATGGGTACTCAACGATCATCAACCGCCTCTCTTCTCCCAATTCGACTGCATAATACAAATAACCCCGCCTCAGAAGAGACGGGGTTGTCCTAGAAAACACGTAAGTGTCCCGGGATACATAGCCCTTATATTGTGAATCTGCGAATAGTTTAAATCCCCGGACGTGCTTTTGTAAACATAAAAATAGAAAATAAATGCTCCCAAAAAAGTTATTGACATAAGATCCAATATTTCTTACGATAACGTTGTGATCATAACTCGAGGGCCATGCTTTTAAACCTGAGCGGTTTAGGACAACCCCGGTAACTCCCGAAGGAGATGCCGGGGTTGTTGGCGTGTCAAAAGGAGGGAAGTCTTCAATCCACTGCGTAACACTTCGCTGTATTGAAAGCGCTATTATTCAAGAGCCAGGTTGATTGTTTATCTAAACTACTACATTCACGAGAAGGGTGGATTACTATGTTTCAAATGGCCAAACGTGTACTCCTCAGCACAACACTGACACTCAGTTTACTTGCAGGGGGCGCACTTCCCTATCTGCCTGCTTCAGCGATCTATGCCGATGCGGATACCGCGGTTACCAACAAGCAGAACTTTAGTACAGACGTCATCTATCAGATCTTTACGGACCGCTTCCTGGACGGAAATCCTTCCAACAATCCTATCGGAGCTGCCTACGATGCCACTTGTAGTAACCTGAAGTTGTATTGCGGAGGCGACTGGCAGGGTTTGATCAACAAAATCAACGATAACTATTTTAGCGATCTGGGCGTTACGGCATTGTGGATCTCCCAACCGGTCGAAAATATCTTCGCCACGATCAACTACGGCGGCGTGATCAACACGGCGTATCATGGTTACTGGGCACGTGATTTCAAGAAGACCAATCCTTATTTCGGAACGATGGCTGACTTTCAAAATCTGATTACAACCGCTCATGCCAAAGGTATCAAGATCGTCATTGACTTTGCACCGAACCATACGTCTCCTGCCATGGAAACCGATACATCCTTTGCTGAGAATGGCAAGTTGTACGATAACGGTAATCTTGTTGGCGGATACACAAATGATACAAATGGATATTTCCATCACAACGGCGGCTCCGATTTTTCCTCCCTGGAGAATGGTATCTACAAAAACCTCTATGACCTCGCTGACCTGAATCACAATAACAGTACCATTGATCAATATTTCAAAGATGCAATCAAGCTATGGCTCGATATGGGCGTGGATGGCATTCGTGTTGATGCGGTGAAACATATGCCTCTCGGCTGGCAAAAGAGCTGGATGTCTTCCATCTATGCACATAAACCTGTATTCACCTTTGGTGAATGGTTCCTGGGATCCGCTACATCGGATGCGGATAACACGGAATTTGCCAATGAATCCGGGATGAGCCTGCTCGATTTTCGCTTTAATTCTGCCGTGCGTGACGTCTTCCGGGATAACACATCCAACATGTATGCTCTGGATTCGATGATTACAGGCACAGCGGCAGATTACAATCAGGTGAATGACCAGGTCACGTTCATCGACAACCATGATATGGATCGGTTCAAAACAAGTGCCGTGAACAACCGTCGTCTGGAACAGGCGTTGGCCTTTACGCTGACTTCACGCGGCGTACCTGCCATCTATTATGGTACCGAGCAGTATCTGACTGGAAACGGAGACCCTGATAATCGAGCCAAAATGCCTTCCTTCTCCAAAACAACCACTGCTTTCAACGTGATCAGCAAACTGGCCCCTCTGCGCAAATCCAATCCAGCAATCGCCTATGGCTCCACTCAGCAACGCTGGATCAATAATGATGTGTACGTTTATGAACGCAAATTTGGCAAAAGTGTAGCTGTTGTTGCGGTGAACCGTAATCTCTCCACACCAGCAAGCATTGCGAATCTAAGCACTTCACTGCCAACAGGCAACTACACCGATGTATTGGGCGGTGCACTGAACGGTAATAACATCACTTCTACCAATGGCAACGTCTCTTCCTTCACACTGGCAGCCGGAGCAACAGCGGTATGGCAGTATACAACGAGCGAAACTACACCAACGATCGGGCATGTAGGTCCGGTGATGGGCAAACCGGGTAATGTCGTTACCATTAGTGGACGTGGATTTGGCTCCAACAAAGGTACCGTATACTTCGGTACAACAGCCGTTACCGGTGCTGCGATCACATCGTGGGAAGATACACAGATCAAAGTGACAATCCCAGCTGTTGCCGCAGGCAATTATGCTGTGAAAGTAGCTGCGAACGGCGTTAACAGCAATGCGTATAACAACTTTACCATCCTTACGGGTGATCAGGTCACTGTACGATTTGTCATTAACAATGCGTCCACCACACTGGGTCAGAACATCTATCTGACAGGTAACGTGGCAGAACTGGGCAACTGGAGTACGGGCACAACAGCTATTGGTCCTGCTTTCAATCAGGTCATCCACGCCTACCCAACTTGGTACTATGATGTGAGCGTGCCCGCTGGAAAACAACTGGAGTTCAAATTCTTCAAGAAAAATGGAGCGACCATCACGTGGGAAGGTGGTTCCAACCACACGTTCACCACACCAACCAGCGGTACAGCCACAGTCAATGTAAACTGGCAATAAGATAATCCGTCTATAAGCTAACCCGGAGTTACGCTAACGAGCGTATGCTCCGGGTTTTGCTGTACCTAGCGAGGTTGCTTAGATTGCTACTATCCTCTCTCTGTTGAATGTGTACATGTGGGTTCAATTCATATCAATTTGATGTATCATACATGTCATTGATAGGTTCGGATCGACTTCAATGTTGTAGCGGCCAGAATACCTGTCGCCAGCAGTAATATGCCCACGCTTTGCAGCACAGAAGCTGCCCCCCATTGATCTGCCAATACGGAGACAACCGTCAATCCCAGAATAGGCGCTGTACTGGTGATTGTTCCAACTACACCATAGACCCTTCCTTGCAGCTCGTCCGGAACGGCTGTCCTCAGCATAATCTGGGTGAGCATCGTACAGCACGCGAACATCGCACCTCCGCCCACGATTAACGGCAACGCCATGATTGGAGAAGATACATTCGCCAAAAAAATATAAATCGGCCCTAATACAATCAGACCGATAAATACCCATCTCCCTCTTCGCTTCAATCGTTTTCCCGAAGCAATCAACAATGCAGAGCCAATCATATATCCGAGTGGAATACAGGTTTCAATTAATCCAAACTGCACCGGATTAGCCTCCCATACCTTGACCGCCATCACTTGAACCAGCATCATAGCTGACATGAAAAACAAAATCAGCACCGGATTGAGCAATACAATGGATCGGATCAAAGGATTCCGATAGATGTAGCCAAACGAACTACGCCATTCCTGAGCAAACGTGGTCTGCTGACTAACGGATCGCTGTACCTCTGGAAAGCGACCTGCCATCAGTACACAGACTGCGGACAACAGGAAGGTTGCCCCCGTAATTAATATGGCAACGAATCCGCCAAATGCAGCAACAGCAACTCCCGCCGCCGCTAGTCCGCTGATTCGGGCAAGATTATCCACCATATGAATGGTTCCCGTCGCTTGTTGAATATGCTCCCTGCCCACCATACTTGCTACAGAGGCGTGGAATGCAGGGGCCTGAAACAGGCTTGAAAACATGGAGAGTGAGAGCAACAGAAGCACCACCGGAAACGGAGCATGCCAACCGAACAGGCTAATCGCAATCAGCACAGCCATCACACCGCGGAATACATCCGAGGCCAGCATCAGCTTCCTGCGATCCAATCGGTCTGCAACCGTACCCGCCACCGATCCAAACAGAAAACTGACAGCCATATTGCAGATCTGTACAGCTGCCATGCTCTTTGCACTGCCTGTGGTCTGTAACACCCACAGACTGATCGCAATCCCATTGAAGCAATCCCCAAAAACCGAGATGCCATAGCCGTACAATATCCTCCGAAAGGTAACATTACGCCATAGTGTTCGCGGAGCTTTGGTATTATGCAATGCAGCTTGTCCATCTCGGTATCCGATAATCTCGGGCTCACTGGACGGGTTCATGCCCATAAATCACGTTCCTCCCTAATCATGATTCGAGCCCATACAGAACCAGGCACTTCCGCAGCAGTGCCAGTCGACAAAGACATGACATCACGGAAGTGCCTGGTTGGCGTGCCGCAGATATCGCGGCTGACTATGCTGTTATGGCACGGTATTACCCTTTCGAAGCTCCTGCCGTCAGACCCTGAACAAGGAATCGCTGTAGGAAAACGAACAGCAGTGTAATTGGAATGGCAATCAGTACCGCCCCCGCAGCAAACATCGTAAAGTTACTGTCCTGATAACGGTTGACCAGATCCCACATGCCCACCGCAAGCGTCCAGTTCTCCTTTGTCCGCAGCACCAGCCGGGCGAAGATAAAGTCCATCCACGCACCGGTGAAACTGGTCAGCGCCACATAAGTAAGCATCGGCTTGGATAAGGGCAGGATGATGCTGGTGAATACTCGCAGGTGACTCGCACCATCCATGCGCGCCGCTTCGTCTAGGCTGCGCGGGATGGTGTCAAAGAAACCTTTGACGATAAATCCGCCCAGTACCGCTCCTGATGAATAGACCAGGATGAGCGCAGCATGGGTGTCGAGCAATTTAATTTGTAGCAAAATGATATAGATTGCAATCATGCTCATGAAACTCGGGAACATCCCGAGGATCAGCATGGTGGAGAGAATCGTTTTACGTCCACGGAAGCGGAAGCGGGACAATGCATACATCCCAAGTGTCACCATCAACGTGGAGAAGATCATCGTGAAAAAGGCAATTTTCAGCGTATTCATATACCATCTGCCGTACATAAAGGACGGGTTATTGAACAGTTCCCCGTAATGGGTAAGCGTGAATGCTTCTGGCCACAACCGTTCACTGAACAATGCCGCACCAGGTCTCAGAGAAGAGAGAAAGATCCAGAGCACCGGGTAGATGGAGACAACGGCGATGATCAGCAACAGCACATAACTCAGGGCCAAACGCAGCGGATTATTACGTGTATTCATTGAATCATGTCCTCCTCCTTGAATGATTTGGAGCGGCGGAAGTTCCAGATAGAGAATGAAGCGATAATAAGGAAGATGATAATGCCTACCGCTGAAGCCATGTTGAATTTGTTATTGTCGAGTGTGAGCTTGTAGAGCCAGGTTACCAGCAGGTCCGTTGCCCCTGCATACTGGTAGTCTCCCCGCAGTGGATTTCCGTTGGTCAGCAGGAAGATGACATTGAAGTTGTTGAAATTTCCGGCGAACTGCATGATGAGTACCGGAGTTGTGGCAAAAAGAATGAACGGCATCGTAATGATCCTGAATTTCTGAAACGCAGATGCTCCGTCCACTTCGGCAGCCTCGTAGAGATCACGAGGGATGGCCGTCAATACACCAAGAATCAGCACCATACTGACCGGAATACCAATCCACATGTTGACAACAATGACGGTGACTTTGGCCCAGAACGGATCTGTCAGCCAGGGTAATCCCTCCAGCCCAAATGCTCTCATGTACGTATTGATCGGACCAAACTGACCATTGAACAGATTACGCATGAGCAGCAAGGAGATAATCTGCGGGATGGCATAAGGCAGAATGAAGATGGTCCGCCACAGCTTTTTGAAACGTATGCCCCGCTGTTCAATTAACAGTGCTACTAACACGCCGCCAAAATAGGTGGTGACTGTCGCCAGAATGGCCCAGATGACCGTCCAAGTGAGCACACCGTAGAATGTCTGGCTCCAGGATTTCAATTGAATCAGATCACTGAACGTCTTGAAGCCCACCCAGTCCACGAGTTTGGCTGGCGGAATATGATCCGGGGCTGAATAGTTGGTAAACGCGATCGTGATCGTAAACAGGATGGGCATAACGGTGAAGAAAAGAATACCCAGTGCCGGGATGGACAGGAACAGATACGGAAAGTTTTTGTCCATCATGTTTCGGAGCGATGCCGCTGCGCCCAAGGTCTGCTTGCCTTCTTCCCTCGCAAGTCCCGTGACGTACGCATCCCGGATATTCAGGATGTAGATCAGGATAAACACAAAAAACACCAGCAGTACGATAATGCCATCAAGCAGCAAAAAGATCGAATGGTCTCCCCTTTGAAGTACGGTGGACCCATTCACTTTGACAAAACGCTGTGTATTTTCCCCCAGTGTCCATATGCCCCATACAGCCTGTGACAGGCGAGGAAGCAGGTACGCCAGGCCTGCTCCCTCCAGTAACAGTAGACAAATTCCCTTAATCCATTGTCGATTGTACAGCTGTCCAAGACCTTGCAGTATGATGGAACATATGGCCGCTGTCATCCGATGTTGTCTTTCCCTGTTCGGTCCAACGGGCACCGGGACATGCTGCTGTTGCATTCGCTCTCTCCTCCCCGCCTATTGCTAACCTGTATACATTGAACAAAAG
Organism: Paenibacillus sp. FSL H8-0283; assembly: GCF_045040675.1. NCBI lineage: Bacteria > Bacillati > Bacillota > Bacilli > Caryophanales > Paenibacillaceae > Paenibacillus > Paenibacillus sp. FSL H8-0283. Next base: position 1,147,800 of record NZ_CP150295.1, on the reverse strand, counting down.
TGTGCTTACACTGACCACTCCGATGACAGAACAAGCTTCCGATCGCTGATAAAGGCGAGCCTATGCTTCCGAAGTAGCTTTCTTTCAGAAAGCTTTTAGCTTCACTTCTTCAGCTTTCTTCTGTCCTCTAAGTTTTTGTGTAAATATGAAGTTCAATTATGCAGCTCTTATGCATATCTTCGCACTCGTCGTTCGTCCTTATTGGACGGTGGCAAGGCTTTCCTGGATCTGTTTCACGGCATTGTCCAGCGATGCCTTCACGTCCTTATCGGTATCCCAGATATCCGTAATGGCCGACGTGATCGGTCCCCATACGCTGTCCATGGCAGGAAGCGAAGGCATTGGGGTCGAGTTGTTGAACTGTTCCAGGAACGCCTTATTGATCGGGTCTTCCTGCAACTTCGGATCAGCAGCTACGTTTTTGTTCGCAGGAAGTGTACCGTTCAGGTCAAAGTTCTCCATCTGAGCTTCTTCATTGGAAAGGAACGCTGCCAAGAGCTTCGACGCATTCGGGTATTGCGTAAATGCATTCACATAATAGGCTTTAACACCTGAGAAGGAGGTCATCGGTTTGCCGTCAATTGCCGGAAGCGGAGCAACGCCAAAATCAATACCTGCATTGCGATAATCGGCAATGGTCCATGGACCGTTAATGTCCATAGCCAGCTTGCCGCTGGAGAATAATCCTTTTTTGATATCATAGTTCACGTCACCCATCTTGAGCGGTAGCACTTCCGACTTCAGCGTCTGTAAGAACTGTCCACCCTTCTGCGCACCTTCGTTATTCAGACCGAGATCCGCGCTATCCATCCCGTTGTCTCCAAAAATATAACCGCCCTGTGAAGCCAGGAATGCATAGTTATAGTAAAATTGCTGCAATTCCCACATCAGCGCATACTGATTGGACTTCACATTATTGAACGTCTTGGCGAAACTGATAATCTCATCAAAGTTTTTCGGAGCTTCTGGATAGAGTGCCTTGTTATAGAAAAGGGCGTAGGTCTCCACGCTGTACGGATAGCCGTACAGGATATCCTTGAACGTCACTGCCTTCAGTGCGTTGTCGCTGGTGTTCTCTGCGGTCTCTGCTTCGAATATGTCATTGGGCAGAATAAGTCCCGCCTCTGAAGCGCTACCAATCTTATCATGTGGGAAAACAACGACATCTGCCGCCAGACCCGCTGGGCCATCAGTCGTCAGCTTGGTTACCTGATCGGTTGGAGGTAATTCCTCCATTTTGACCGTTACCCCATATTTTTCTTCGAATTTTTTGACCCTTTGCTCAATAAAGCTGCTTTGATTTTTATCCTCCCAGATCACCAGAGTTGCCCCTTCTTCCGGTTGAAGGTTCTCGGATGTCAGCTCTACAACTTCCTCCGGATTCTCACCTGCCGTAGTTGGAGATGGACTTCCGCCTCCAGCCCCGCACGCAGCCAGTGTAAAAGCCATCATGACGGACAATGTTGCCCCTTGCCATTTTCTCATGTAAAATGTCCCCTTCCCTCTGCTTGGTCCAACGAAGTTCGCGCTTTTCACCCTTTTGTCTGCGTAAGTTGTCAGGTTTTGCATCCCATCTTCACTTTTGTACAAACGTTTGCTCAAATAGAAGACAAGATGACCTCTATGTTCAATATGTAGGGGGAAACAAGTCAATAAGTATGTAAAATCAATGATGTAAGCGCTACAATAACAATCACATCATACAATACCGAACTTTATTTGCACAAACGTTTGCACAAGCCATATTTGTTCAATTTTATCCATTTTCTTTCTTCTACCTGCAGTAAATTCCTGTTTCCTTGTTCTGACTCTTTCTTCCTTTATTTTACTTCGCGCGAATCCCATATTCGGCAGTTAGCAATTGATTTCTCCTATCCTTTCGATTACCATAGGAGAATATTTATACGATTGTTCAGAAGGGATTTTTTCACATGATTACGATCAAGGATATTGCCAAATTGGCGGGTGTTTCCCCTTCTACAGTGTCACGGGTGATTTCCAACCATCCCAGAATCAGCACCGAGACGTCTCTCAAAGTGAAGCAAATTATGAAAGAATTGAACTACCATCCCAATATCATGGCGAAGAGCCTCGTGTCCAAAACAACACATACCCTGGGGATTATGCTTCCGCGTCCTGCAGAAGAATTATTTCAGAATTACTTTTTCGGGGAACTGCTGCGAGGTATTATTACACATGCCACCCGTATGAATTATGAATTGCTGCTAACAACCGAAACATCATCAGACAATGAATTGCATGCGATATCCCGCCTTGTGCATGGCCGAAGGGTGGATGGTATTTTGCTGCTTGGGTCCAAACGAGATGATCCCATCATTTCATTTTTGGAAGCGGAAAAGTTTCCTTTTGTGTTAATAGGTCGCAGTGAAGCTCATCCAAATGCCCCCATGGTGGATAACGATAATGTGCAGACCGCTTATGATGCGACTCATCATCTGATCGCCCAAGGGCATACACGAATTGGATTTGTCAGCGGGCCACCGGACATTACGTTATCGCATGATCGTATGTTAGGATACCAAAAAGCGCTTGCCCAAGCCGGGCTGGATGCGGATAGTGATTGGATTGTGGAAGGTGAATTTCTGCAGGAAAGTGGATTCAGAGCGATGTCGCTGTTCATGTCCTTGCCGGACAGACCCACAGCAATTGTTGTCATCGATGACAACGTGGCCTTTGGGGTATTGAGAGCTCTTGCCGAGCTTCATTATCTGGTGCCTGAAGATATCAGTGTGGTCAGTTTTAACAATATTGCATTATCGGAACTGGCTTCTCCACCCTTAAGCTCTATCGACATCGGGACTTATCAGCTTGGTTATACAGCCGTTCAGGTATTGTTAAAAATTCTTAGTGGGGAACCACAGCTTCATAATCCGGTCATTATCCCCCATCGTCTGATCGTGCGTGAATCCTCACTCTTTTCCAAACCAAGGCCACCCTCAGATTGATTCATTTCGGGTATCCGTGTAGTAATGCAAACGTTTGTCCTACATGGAATATGATGCTGTTATCCACCGTACGTAGTTGCATAGGTGCATAGGTGCAAAAAAAGAAGCCGCATATACTCTTGCGGCTTCCTTAATTCACACACTATTTCCGTACTCCATGCTTGGCTGCACTTCAATGGATTAATAAGAGCTCCAGCCTGCATCAGCTGTAACGACAGTTCCGTTCACGAAGCTGGACTCGTCAGATCCAAGGAACAAAGCCACTTTGGCAATCTCTTCGCTTGTCCCGATGCGTGGGTTGATTGCCATCCCAAGCTGTTGCCGACCTGCACCGAAATGACTAATACCTGTCATGGATGTGCTGATATTGGTTGCCACAGCGCCTGGAGCGATCGCGTTACAGCGAATGCCTTGCTCAGCATACATGTACCCTGTATTTTTGGTGAAGCCCACGACCGCATGTTTGGACGCCGTATAAGCTGCTCCCGCACGTCCACCGTGCAATCCACCTGCCGAAGCAATGTTCACGATGACACCTTTTTGTTTTTCCAGGAAAATCGGCAATACTTTACGTGTTGTCCGCATCACACTGGTTGTGTTCACAGCAAACAATCTCTCCCACTTCTCATCCGTTATATCAGCTGCAGGCTCCATGCCATCCATAATTCCCGCATTGTTAATTAGAATATCTACTGTACCGTATGTGCTCACCGTCGTATCGATCAGATTTTGCACATCTTCTTCTTTGGCTACATTGGCCAGAACGACAATCGCTTCTCCACCCTGGGCTTTAATATCATTGACTACCGCTTGTGCAGATTCTTCGTTAATATCCGATACGACGACTTTCGCGCCTTCTTGAGCATACAACGTGGCAATTGCTTTCCCCATACCTGAACCAGCACCTGTAACAACTGCAACTTTATCTTGAAGTTTCATTCCATGTATCCTCCTTTGTGTATTCGTTTACAATAAGTTAACAAACAAATGTTCATTAACTCCTATCCTTAGTATAATAAGTCATAGCGTTTCACTTCAATCAGTAAAAGCTTGTCCAGTTGTACGTTAAACAACACTTATAAGCCCGAATGTACTTTAATTAATAAAGTGAACTCGCGAGGAGGAAAATAGATGTCTGAAACCCTAAATTCAATGGACCGAAGAATCAAGAAATCAAAAGCTGCACTGAAGGATGCACTCATCCATTTGATGCAAAAACATCCCTTTAAAGAAATATCGATTACGGATATTGTGCAGCGAGCCGATCTGAATCGGGGAACTTTCTATAGGCATTATCAGTACAAAGAAGACCTGTTCAACGAAATTATCGATGATGTGATTCAGGATCTGGTAACTTCTTTCCGCAAACCTTATCAGGATGAGGAAAAGTTCGAAGTCAATCTGATGCCCTCTTCGGCTATCACTATATTTGAGCATGTACACCAGCACGCACAATTCTACACACTGGTTGTGAAATCTGAGGCCTCCTCCAACTTCCAGCGTATGATCTGTGATGTCCTTCGGGATCTGGCCTTACAGGATCTGAACCATATCTTCCCTCCGCACATCAACCATGAAATATTGGCAAGTTACCAATCTCATGCGATATTTGGCATGATCATGGAGTGGATCAGACAGGATTTCAAGCACAGCCCCGCCTACATGGCCGAGGAGTTGTTCAAGATCATCCATTACAAGCCGGATAATGTCGTGTTAAAAAACTGAGATTTTTTGAATCGTTTTACTTCCCTAGAGTAGGTTGATTGAGAGGAATTTTAAGAAAGCTTTACCACTAAAATTATGTAAATGTATTCCTGTAATTTCTGGTAATAATATGTTAGGTTATCCAATGGAATATAACAAAAGGAGGATGACATTACATTTGAAGAAGTCGTGGATTATATCATTGATTACCAGTTTTGTTTTGCTTGGCGGAGTGCTTCTCTCTCCAGCCGCTTCTGCTGATACAGCCAAAGTAGCAACCTCTACATATTCAGATTCAGATCAGAGTTATGCAGAATTTAAAGAGTACACTAATCAGTTATTTGCTCTTGAAACTTATGAGGCCAAAGCCTTCACAGCTTTGGAAAGCATCGACACCCAGGTAACTTCAACCAATCGCAAGTCCATGTATCTTAAACTTACGAATACGGTGATCCCCAATTATACGAAATTGGTATCCAAGGCAAAACAAATCAAGCCTACCAACCCGCAGATCAAGAAAATTCACGCCACATTTGTTAAGGCAAGTTACACTCAGCTCGAAGGGTACCTGTTGTACCAAAAGGCAGTATCCAAGAACAAAGTGAATTACACGTTACTAAAACAGGGTAATGCCAAAGTAAACACCGCTAGTGTTCTAATGGATCAATGCGAACAACAGTTATACGCCTATGCAAGAAGCTTGGGGTATGACAGTTAGTACCTATCTTCATAGAAACCCAAAAAGCGACCGTTCCTCATGTTTAATGAGGAACGGTCGCTTTTTCTAATTATAGAAATATAAGATAACAATATAATGCGTATTTATTTCTCTCTTTTCTGATCACAGCCCCAGCTTCTGCCCTTTCTCCAACCGCTGAATCTGTTGCTCGCCGGTATCCGCAAGTTCACGGAACTGGTTAATCGTCTCACGCATTCTTGGCAGAGCTTCCTGCTTATAAAGACTAATCGAATCGAGCGCCGACAGCACATCGGTGAACGCCTGTTTCATCGTATCCACGGAGATGCTGGCTTCATACGCCTGCTTCTGAATGGCAATCCCCTGATCCTTGAGCATCTTGGATGTTCCGGCGATCAGATCATTGGTTGTCTGGTTCAGCAACTCAATTTTCTGCAATACAATCTTCTGATTATACAAAGCACTTGCTACTGTAACGGCAATTTTCAATGCCGAGATCGTTACATTCTTCGCACGGTCTACTCCTCGGATCAGTTCCTTGTTGTTGCGAATCACCACTTCAATCGCCATGATACCCTGCTGGTTCACGACCAACATCTGCTGCAGATCCATCACCCGCTGACGGAGTGGGAACAACACTTCTTCCGTAATAAACCGGACTTTTTCAGGGTCTTCATTCCGAACCTTGGCAGCTTCGATCTGCGCATCGATGGACTCATCCATAAGCACGCCAAGCTGAATCTCCTTTTGCAGTCGTTTGGTGAGTTCCCGCAGGTTCTGCTGTTCAATCTCCAGGGTTGTATTATCGTTACGCAGGGTAGATCTGCCTTTATCCAAAGAGGTTACGATGTCAGCGATGACTGCGTCAGCCTTCTGGTATTTCAGGAAATAGGCGCGAAGCGGATTGAACAATTTCCCAAGGAAACCGTTCTTGGCAAAGTCAACCACGCTTGGGTCGAGATCCTTCAGTTGCATATGCAGCTCGGTCAAACCTTTGGCGACCTGACCGCCCTCGTCTCCCGTCTTGGACAGATGTCCAACGGAGACTTGAAGCAAGGCGTTTTTCTCAGAAGAGGATCTCATCGTATTCATGCCAAAGCCGTCAATGGATTGCAGAATTTCTTTACGCTTCTCCAGGGATTCGAGATCCAGTGTCATGATCATCTCTACGTTGGCATTTGCCACTTGTTGAAGCTCCGCGACCTCGGCGGGCACGGGTTTCACCTCTTCCTCAATCACCTTCTGAATTTCCTTCTGGCTCGGTATTTCCATTGAAAATGACATCTACAGTTCCCCCTTTAAATACGTGCTGTAAAATGATTGATATTCCACGCGAGTGACTCCGATTGCAGTACCATCCTCCGATCGCTGTTATCCCCAGATTTCTTCATTTTCCTCATTAATCGGTTGAAATCTGGTGATAAAGGCGACCGCTACGCTTCTTCAGATCGGTTCTGCACTCTACGTCTTCGTGTTATAAATTTACATCTGTACGTTAAACAGGTTTCCAATCTTGTACACGACATCGTCAGTATCGGCATTGATGCTTGCGGCTTCGTTAATGCTGGAGATGCTCTCCAAAGCCTTGATGTCCGCGTTGTACCCAATCGTATAGATTGGCACTTTGTACGTCTCGACCAGATCACGAATATCCTTCAGGGTATGACCTTCGTTGGTCTCGCCATCACTCAGGACAAAGATCAACGGCTTCACGTTTGGATTAGCGGCCATATAATCTTCCAGCATCTTCATCGCCACCACGATCCCGTCAAAGGTCGCCGTACCACCGCCAGCTTGCAGACTATCAACTGTACCGACAAACATGGACTGCTGGTTCGTATCATACTTGGCAATTGGCAGATTCACGGTTACCCCGCTAGAATAAGAAACCAGGCCAATACTATTCTCAGTGCCCAGGTACTTCTGACCTTTGCGTAGGGACTCCTTCAGGCGGTTAAGCGGTTCGCCGTCCATGCTTCCGGATACGTCTGTCACAAACACGGCAGCAATAGGTTTACTGCCATTCTTCTTCTCTTTCCATACTTTCTGTGCAGACAACAACGTGCCGCCATCCACAGTAGCCAGTTCGGATTTGTAATCCTGTAACCCGTTGAAACCGAACTCCTCCGCCGATTGTTGGTACTTTGCTTGGGTTACGAATTCCGCGAATTTCTGGATGATTTCCTGTTTATTCTGCGGCAATTGTCCCAATGCATACAGCGGGCTATCATGTCTCACACCAAACGGTGTAAAGACGTATCCACTCTTCAGATCGGCGGTATTCACATACGTCTGGTATTCGAGTACAAAAGCATCCAGTCTGCCGGACTTGGCAGCTTCCCGCATTTGAATCGTTGTCGAGGCCGTAAACGGTACATTCGTCTGGAATTTTTCGAACCCTTCAATAGCCTTCTCGCCAAGCGGGTTGGCGCTGTCATACGTATTCAGTGCAGTCACCAGGAAATTCAGTCCTGTGGAGCTGGCAAATGGATCGGTATATCCCATCGCGAGTTCATTGTTGGCAATGGCTTCTGTTACGGTCTTCACATTAACGGAGCCGTACGTATCAACCAGTGCATCATATTTGGCTTTGGAGATGACAATACCCGGAACATTCCCAACCAGTCGCTCGGACATCATCTCGGTCTTCACCCCACTGGCCTCAACCATTTCGCCCCACAGTTCGTTAGAAGGTGTGAATGCATCAGGCATATACTTACCAGACTTGATATAATCCGTAGCCGTTCCGGAGGCGATGTTGCGGATTTTGACCGATACCTGTTTGCCACCAACGGTAATATTGGCTTTGTTGAATTCCTCACCCACCTCGGTTAACCAGCCGTCTACCCCGCTGCCCGACTTCTCCGTGGAAGAGAATATTTCGACATAATCATTCGTTGTATTCTCTACAGCAATCGGAAATTTCGAGATATCCGGCAGTGATTCTGCCACATCGACCGGGTCGAGATCAATCTGTCCTTTGACCGGTTCCGCCGTTGCCGGCGCAATGTCCGAGTACAACTTACCAAGTGCTTTACCTGCATTCTCAGTACTCACCTGTGTGGTTGACTTGCCAAAGTTCGATGTTAGTGTAATTCCTGCATAGACCAGACCGAATACAAGTACCAGCATCACAATCGATATGAAAAAAAACTTTCCCTTCTTGGCCATACGAGCAACCCCTCACTGTCTGTATAATTTGGTGTGCTTGATTAACTGATCAATCTCCTGCATACAAGGCATCTGTTCAATATCTCCGGCTTCAAAGCTGTCGAGACGTGAAATCTCCAGTAACAACTGATCGAGCTTGAGCAAAATTTCCTCATTGGTGTGGAGCGAATTCTTCACATAAGACAGATAATCGTTGTATACCTTGGTTTTTTCCTGAAAAAGTTTCTGGGGAAGTGTGGAGGATTTGGACTTCATCATGTTGGCATAGTCAGCTTCATCAAATACATTCAACCGGTTCAGCACACTGCGGATGTTCAGGTACAACAGCTTCTCCACTTCCAGTGTGACCGAAGCAAATTTCTTGTAGCTCAGTTCCCCGGGATCAAACCGTTGATGAAGCACGTTCAGGAGGGTTTCTTTTTTCTTTTTCATTCGACTAAGTTGGGACAGCCCCAGCGTAATATCTTCTTCGAGAACTTTAATGCGTCTATAAAAAGATAGTGCTTCCACATAATCTTCATGTGTTTCAATATGCTTCACGGGCAGGACTACCGGTTGTCTGAACAGCAAGGTGTAACTTCCATATAAGAGTGCCATTGCACTGCCAAACAGAAGGGTAACGGATAGCGCAGTTGTGAATGCACCCTCCTCGAAATTCAGCCCGATAAAGCCAGGTGAGAATGCGAGAACATTCACAGCCACAATACCGAGGATTAATCCCAACAATTTTATGTACTTGATCATGTTCAATCATCCGACCTCCTTTCATGTTATATATTGGTGCTTCATGTCGTAATTTTCCTGTTCAACTTATTCTTATTGTACATGATGTTAACGCTCTCAGGTGGATATGATTGGATATTTGGATACTCATAATATACGTGGTTTGGGCTTATCCCATTTCATATTTTCAGGGACAACGTGGAACCGATTTTGTAACCTCTGGAAATTGATCCTTTTATGTGGAACCATCGGTGGGAGAAAAAGAAAAGTTATCCGGTAATACGTGAAAATTTGGCGGGCGTGTCATTTTTTATACAGCTGTATCTATCTATTTATACTCAACTGTCACATTCGCTGATAGGTGATACGTAGTAAGGAGTGTAAGGGGGTGAAACTAAACCAATGGATTATTCATACATACATCAGATCGTTGTTGAGGTGCTAAAAGGGCGGACAGAGAAATTCGAAATCATTGTGCAACGATATGAAAAACCGATCTTTCGCTACTGTTATCACATGCTGGGACACCGCACAGAGGCTGAGGACAGTGGGCAAGAGGTATTTCTCAAAGCCTATCGCTCACTTGACAAGTTTAAACCCGACCTGTCCCTGGAAGCCTGGCTATACAAAATCGCCTATAACCAGTGCATTGATGTCATACGCAAACGAAAGCTAACAAGATACCTTCCCCTCTTCTACCGCAAAGATCAGGAGAATGCACATGTGGATCTGGCAATTGAAGCGAACTATTTCGATGAATATGTGCTGAAGGCGATGTCGAGATTATCCGCTGAGGAACGCAATCTGTTGATTCTAAGATGTGTGGAGGATAAAAGCTATGAGGAGATTAGTCAGATTCTTCAGCGGAACAGTCCAAGTCTGCGGAAAAAATATGAGCGTACCGCAGCCAAATTCCGTACCTATTACGCACTGGCGAAAGGAGATGATCCCCGTGAAAACGGAGTACAACAACGATCAGGATCTGAGAGAACTTTTTCATAACACACCGAATTTCAAGACGGATCTGACGAGTAGCGTGATGCACAGGCTACAATCTGAATCCAAACCAAAGGAGAGGTTCTACGTGAAATATAAAGTGAGTTTATTGGTGCTGGCTGGCATGCTGCTGACGGTATCGTCTGGTTTTGCAGCAGTGAAGTATCATTCATTAAAGAACAGTCATGGAGAGGTCGTCTATCAGGAAAAATCAATATCAGAGGCTCCTGCTATAGCCAATTATTCAGATAAAGAACGCAAGCGGATCAGCATAGCAAATCAGGCTTATGATAAGTTGGATAAAGGAACCGCCATGCTCATTTATGTCGCATCACACAACCCTGACCATCAATTGGATATGCGTTTTACCCCTTTTATTTTCCAAAATGCAGCAGACCTGCGTAAAAAGGTTAACAACTCAGATATTAAGCTATTGGATAAAATCGAAGGGGATTACACGTTTGAATGGGCCGAAGCCTTCATGTCACCGATCACGGATGTGAAACCCCTGACCTCGGAAGAAGAGGCCGATATTGCAGAGAAACTACGCCAGAAAGCCCTGGCGTCCAATACGGACTATGCAATGATGCCGATTGAATTCGCTGACGATTTCCGCCATATCCGCAGCTTTTACAAGCAGGGGGATAAAAAAATAGCGGTGACGACTGTAAATTACGGTGTAGGACATGGAACAGCTACCTCCTACTGGGACGATCAACTTGATCTGATCAAAGAAAAGTTTACCGTGAAGGGCACTGAAATGATCTTTACAAAGGACTCTGATGGCTCTCCTTCAGGAATAAACTGGGTGGACCAGGATGCAAAAACAGGTCAGACCTATGGATATACCGTCTCCGTGTGGGAGGGCCATGTCACGGAACAAGAGCTGCTTAACCTGGTGAAGATGTATCTTAATTAATGTTCAACTTCGTTAACGGTGATGTTTCCTCCAAAAGCATATCACAACAAAAGCTTGCCCCTCATCAATCGAGGGACAAGCTTTTGATCTGTTTATATATTAATGTCGTGCGAGCTTAGCCTGAACAAATGCTGAAGCGGAACCTCCAGTTCAGGATACAACACGGATTGGATCGTTTCTTGCTCTGTGTACAGATGACGGTTCTGGTAACTGCCTTCTTCCAATGTATATACATGGACGGTCTGATTGCCAGGGTCAACAATCCAGTATTCATTCACACCGTATTTCTGATACAGATTAAACTTTTCGTTAAAATCCTTCAGCGCAGTCGAAGGAGACAGCACTTCTATGATGAGAGACGGCGCACCCTGACATCCATTTTTGGATATTTGGTCTTTGGAACAAACCACCGACAGATCCGGTTGTACCACATGGTCAGGTACGTCATATTGTTCATTTTCGCTGAAATACACATCAAAGGGGGCAACAAAAACGAAACATTTACGATTCTGAAAAAAAATACGCAAGGAGAAGTGCAGCTCACCCACAATAAACTGGTGTAATGAGGTGGGTGCTGGGGACATATTAAATGCTTTGCCGTTAATTAATTCCCATGCACCCTCCCACGTTAACCAATCCTGAAAACTATAGATGCCTTTATTATCCGGTTTGGCCACACTTCCAACCTCCTATTTCACCTAATCAGTATGTTTCCTTTATTATACCATTGTGTTTGCCCATTTTCATATCATGCCTCAGTTTGTGAAAAGACGGATTTCGGTTTGCTTCGCGTTGTGCGCACATCCACCACTTTCCCGGCACAGCCGTTGTCACCCAGCGCCTGAAATGCAACCCGCACGCTGTCTTTGCCTGACGTAACCGACTCAGGGATGTCATAGGTAACGTAGAATACTTCGCCAATCTTGTTCATATGAATCCGCTGTTCACCCACCACAGTTCCATCTACAGCGATACTAAATTTTCTCTCATACGGCGTACCCTCCCGTTCAAATGAAGACCAATCCCCGCCCCAGTATGCCACGCATAGAACATTCGGTGCAGAACCATCCACCGCCAGCTGGTAGCTGAAGTAAGCCCTGCTGACACCATAGGCCTCCCGCCACATGATCAGCTTGTTGCGGCTGTCTGTATAGGAACCATTGTGATGTTCGGCACGGCAATTGCTATCCAGATGATGTCCAATCTCATCCTGCTGGCCGTCAGGCTGTACTCTGTCGATGGTGATATCATTTAACTGCTTCTCCAGTGCATCTCCCGCATCGTTAAGCGGCCAATAGACCGTATAGAACTCATGATGCACATCATAGAACGGAATGAGCTTCACGGCTTCGCCTGTGGAAGTAACATCTTTGCTAAGTTCAAATGTTAACGTGTCTGCATCTACAACCTTGATCCACTCTCGTACATCCTCTTGCTCCGTCCAGATCACAGGTACAGGTGCAGTCTTGGGATTCAGCGCTGTTTCGTCTACGATCGTATCCTCGGGAAGGCCCTCGTTTCCTAGTGCACCAGCGAGTACTATTGGGCCGTACAGGAATGCCACTTTGTGGGAATCATCCCGGGCAGTGTACTGGCGGAGTGACATCGGCAGTGTGATGGTGATGACATCGCCCGTTGTCCATGTGCGCTCGATGGAAAGATAGCCGGGTTCCATCTGTGTATACGGATGTTCCGTATCCCCGTTAACTGTTGCCGTCATTGGCTCTTGCAGCCATGAGGGCACACGTAATCTTAGATGAGCCGAGGCGTTGCCTCCGGTGATCGTCAGGGTTACCTTTTCCGAATAAGGAAAGTCGGTTTCAAGCTTCAGGGATAATCCCTGTGACGCCCAATCCAGTTGGGAAGCGATATACAGGTTGACGTACAGGTCCTGTTCATCCTCAAAATAGATGGCCTCGGCATATTTGCCCGGATTCTCCATGCCTGATCCTGTGCAGCACCACCAAGCGGTATCGTGAGTACCATAGATTTTGTAGTGGCCTTGCAGCGTTGATGCAAAATACGTTTTGTTCCCCGTATCCGGGTCCTGCGTGCCGAGGATGTGATTATAGATGGCGTTTTCATAATAGTCCATGTAGGCGCTATCGGGATTCCAGGCAAAGAGTTGTTTCGTCAGATGCATCATGTTGTGGGTACAGCAGCTCTCTCCTGTCTTGATCCCGAGACTCTCCATGCCCTTCGCTTCGTAGTGCTCCGAAATACTCGTCGCACCAAATACATAGGAACGATGATGAATGGTCGTATCCCAGAAAAATTCTGCCGCTGTCCGGTAACTCTCGCGGGAGTGATCCTGGTTGTAGATCTCGGCTGCACCGATCACTTTAGGAATCTGAGTATTGGCGTGTTTGCCTTGAAGATCGTCCTGTTTGTGCTCCAAGGGTCTCAGGATCAATTGATGGGTGAACTTGTTAGCGATCTCAAGATATAAGGCTTTGCCTGTGATTCCATACAAGTGTGCAAATACTTCATTCATGCCCCCGTGTTCACTTTGAAGCATCGTCTGCATCTGTTCTTCTGTCATCGGAAGCAAACCTTCGACCGCCCAGTCTGCAAATCGAGTAACTACATCAAGTGCCTGTCCGTTGCCAGTGAGTTTATGGGCATCAATCAGGCCGCGATAGATTTTGTGCACACTGTACCAGGGAACCCAGTATTCACCGATATTGAATCCACCGATATTCTCTGCTCGAAAAGCCATGTGGAAAGGTTCTTCGGACAAACCACCGATATATCCGCTCCCCGTGGTCTGTTGGATTCTCGCCAGTTCGGTAACCGCATAATCCAGTCTTTCTTTTAACGTGATATTCCCGATTGCCTGATACGTCACAGCCAGGGCAGACAGATAATGTCCGAGGGAATGTCCGCTGATGGTACGTGCCTCCCAACCCGCGTAGCGCTCTTTTCGGGCAGGTAAACCATGAGCTTCGAAGCATGGAGCCAGGAATCGATCAATATCCAGCGATAACAGGTAACGCTCCCCCACCTCTTGTGATGTTTGGAACACACCATTTAACAGATCTACATGTTCCGGTCCCAGAAATCCTTTTTTCGTATCAATCATGACACTCACTCCTTCTCGGGATGTAATAGATATCCATTCATTCTTAAGGGGTAAAATCCGTGTTCTGTTCCATATGACTAATACTCATCAATCTACTGTAGAGCTTGAATATCCCCATAATATCAAATAAAATACAATTACATCAGACTCATAATCCAAGAAAAGGTGGATAAATCCGTCCTATGCAAAAGCCACTGGAACATTACCTGTGCGGCAAGTTCATATCCGAAGGCAACTGGAGCCACATGAGACGCAGCATGCCTGTGCATGAGATCATTTTGATGCTGGAAGGTGAGATGTACATCGCGGAAGAAGAGGAACAATATGTAGTTCGTGCCAACGATCTGTTGTTTCTGCGCGCCGGTCGCACCCATTACGGCTACCAGATTAGCGACACACCCGTCAGCTTTTACTGGGTTCACTATGATGCCATTTCGGCAGAATTCAACCAGTTTAGAACACATGCCACCATTCAGGTGCCTTCCATGGCCAATCAGTTATTCAAGCAGTTGCTGCATGTGTCATCCTTCTCACCAGAAGAAGCCGACGCTGCTTTGTTACTGTTGTTCAGAGAACTGGAGCGGAATATAGAGGTGGATTATCGCCCGCACAATGCAATTGTGGACCATATCTGCAAGTGGGTGGATATTCATCTGCATACGAACATCACGGTGAGTCAGATTGCAGAAAATTTTAATTTTAACAAAGACTATATCTCCAAAATGGTGAAACGTGAGAAAGGTACCGGACTCAAAACCTATATCCTCACAGAACGAATTCGCCGGGCGAAGCAGTTGCTGCTGAACACCAATGCCAGTGTAAAAGAAATCGCCGGACAGTGCGGCTTCTCCGACTACAAGCTGTTCCTGCGCATGTTCAAGCAATACGAAGGCAATACGCCAACCGAATATCGCAATCATCTGTATTCCACACAGCTCAATCGCTGATGTGCTTTGATCTATAGAAATGACTGAGTTAACTATAGAAAATTTGAATGAATCGAATCGATTCCGTTATGGTAAAATGCAAGAAAACTCTATTTCATACTTAACCCATAAGAGAAGAGGAATTAAAAGATGACAACGGCTGCCGTTACGATTCATCCTGCCACAGAAACAGACCATCCAGAGATAGTAGATATCCTTGTTGCAAGTTACGCCGAGTATCGGGAGACATTTGAACAAAATGAACGTTGGGAGGCTTACCTAAAAGACATTAGAGAGTCTGTGGTTAATCCGTACCTGACACAATTATGGATCGCCAAGATTGATGATCAGATCGTTGGTACAGTTCAATTATTCGAAACAGCACGCAAGGCTTATCCAAACTTTGAATTGCCGATCGATTATCCGTTTATTCGGCTGTTGGGTGTTGATCCAAAATGGAGAGGTCACGGGATTGCCAGAGTATTGCTCCAGCAATGCGTAGATTCTGCCAAAGAGATGGGCAAAAATACGGTGTACTTATATACGGGCGGTCAGATGGTTAATGCCATCCGTTTATATGAGCGTTTTGGATTTACAGAGGATAAGGAATTCAGCTCCGAGAGTGACGGAGGCAAGGCGATCTGTTACCGTTTTGATTCCTAGTGGAGGTTAACAGCAACACGGGATCAGGGAGCAGAGAATGAAATGTAAAACAGACCGATCATCTTCATGACGGTCTGTTTTACATTTATAAATGATCAATCAACATTTGAAATGACACTTCGCTACTGATTTTTTAACCGCCAATCTCCACCAAAATCTTCGCATGGCTCTTGTCGCTCATTAACAGCTCAAGCCCTTCCTGCACGATATCGTCCAGTTTGATTTTCTTGGTGATAACCTGTTTCACATCGAGCGACCCTTCAGCAATTAATGAAATCACTTCAGGGAAAATGTGGCGATATGCCAGCGTTGCCGTTAGATTCGCTTCTTTGACCAGAAGATCGAAGAAGTTCACTTGAAGCGGATTTGGAATCGCTGCGATGACAACAACTTCTCCACCTTTTTTGACAACCGCAATGGCACTATCCATCGTTGGTTGCACACCTGCTGCTTCATAAGCTACATCAATGCCGCCCGATTGTTGCAAGATCACCTCTGTTGCATTGACTTTGGCACTGTTCACCGGAACCGCTCCCAGTTTGACTGCCAGGTCCAGACGTTCCTCAAATACATCGACTGCATAGATTTCAGAGGCTCCTGCTGCTTTGGCAGACAGAATGGTCAATAATCCAATTGGACCTGCTCCATATACGGCTACTTTGTTCCCCACTTTCAGCTTGCTGTGACGAACCGCGTGAAAGGCTACGGCTGTAGGCTCTACAAGCGCACCTTCTTCGAAAGATACGTTATCCGGTATGGGATGAACCATGTATGCCTCAACAACAACATACTCCGCAAAACCACCATCACCATTCAGTCCAACGAATCCAAATTGAGTACACTGGTTGTAACGTCCCTGAATACAGTACTCACATTTTCCGCAATGGTACAACGGCTCTACCACAACTCTATCCCCTACACTAATACCGCTTACATTACTCCCCAATTCACTTACGGTTCCTGCAAATTCATGACCCAGTGTCAATGGTGCTTTCTGTCCTGAGAGCGGATGATTCTCGCCTTCTTGAATACCCACACCATGATGATAGGCATGCAAGTCACTGCCGCAGATCCCTGCATATTCCACTTTGATTTTGACCTGACCCGCTTGAGCAACCGGAACCTCCCGCTCTTCCACACGCACGTCTTTATGGGCATACCATACTGCTGCTTTCATGAAGTTCATCCCCTTTGTATGATTGTCTATATATTATATCGCTGTTCATGTATTATTCATATTTATAGATACTAATGTTAACATTAGTTGTATTAATGCTAAACGGAGATGAAATCATGAATCTGGAACAGCTCGAATATGTCGTTGAAATTGCGAAAACGCAGTCATTCTCAGCCGCCTCGGAACATCTACATGTCACACAATCGGCGATCAGCCAATCGGTTCATCGTCTGGAGAAAGAATTGGGTATCATCCTGTTCGAACGCTCGCGGCAGGGAACTCATCCTACTCCCGAAGGCAAACAATTCATTGCCAAGGCACTGGACATTTTGCAGCGGATTGATGAATTAAAATCCCTGAACGCCGAAGCCTCCTCTCTTAGCGGAGAGCTTCATGTGGCTACTTTTCCAAGTGTCATGCCCTATCTTGTCCAGTCTGCTGCGGATATGAAGCGTGAGCACCCGCAACTTAACATCTCCATTGAAGAGAAAGGGTCCATGGAAATTATCGAGGATATTCGCAACAACAAAACCCATCTTGGCTTTATCGCGATCTACGCCAAACAATTGCGGGAATTCGATGGACTTCACTTCAGTCCCATGTACTCGGGCAAGCTGGTAGTTGGTACTCATCACCTGTCTGAACTTGCCAAGCACAGCCGTGTTACACCGGATCAATTAAAAGAACACAAGCTGGCACTGTATCGAGATGGTTTCATCGAAGACTTCATCAAGGAATTCACCTATGATCATGGACCTCTGTCCATTCTGTTTAAAACAAATAATTCAGAAGCCATCAACATGGTGTTAAGAAACGATATTGCCGCCACGATTGGTCACGACTTTTCCTTTCACCAAAATCCCTTATGGAAAGAAGGTCTGGTGAAGATGGTAGAGATCGCTGGAATCGATCAACCCAAAATGCAGATTGGCTTCGTACAGACGGAGTCCAAGGAGTCCGCCGTAGCTGCAGAGCGATTCGCCCAACGCTTCAGACAGGCGATAGAGCTGGATCATTTAAAAGTTTAAATTTAAAAAAGTGCTCCACCCTTTGAAGGAAGTTTGGGATGAACACCAACTTCTCCAAAAGTGGAACACTTTTCTGACTATCTCTTGCGTTACTATTACTACACCTTACTCAAACTATACTTTAACTTTACGTACAGCTTCACTCATCTCGTTCGTCTGCTGCTCCAGCATTGTGGAGGTCTGTGCCACCCTGTTGAACATGGCCGACTGTTCACGCATTAAGTGATAGATTTCATCTGAATGATCCGACACCCCGGCTGAGATCTGCGAGATCGTATTGACGGAGGCAGCGGCCTCTTCCGAACCTGCCGAGATTTCCTCTGCCGCAGCGGAGACTTCCTGAATGCGACTGGTTACCAGTTGGAACGCGTCAACTACATGAGCGAAAGCTTGCTCCGCTTCTGCGGTAATTGTAACCCCTTGTCCAATCTCGGTTGCAGTAACCCCCATCTGTGAGCCAATCTGCTGTGATTCTTGTTGAATACGAAGCAGCAAGTCGGAGATCCGTTCCATGGATGTGCTTGAGGCCTCAGCAAGCTTCCGAACTTCATCCGCCACAACCGTAAAACCTTTGCCGTGTTCTCCTGCATGTGCTGCCTCTATGGATGCATTAAGCGCAAGTAACTTCGTCTGACTCGCAAAGTCACGAACCGTGTGCAGGGCACCACCAATTTCCTGGGAGTAGTTGTTCAGCACCTGAACCATCGCTACAACTTCACTTGAGACATTTGAGATGCTCTCCATCTGTGTTTTCATCAGTGTCATGCTCTGTTTACCGGACTCCGCCGTAGAAAGCGCACTTGATGCCGCATCCGATACAACCATCGAGGATTCGGATATATCCGTTATGCCTTTTGCGATCTCTTCCATCGCATGCGCGCTATCGCTTGCACCCTGCTTCTGCGTATGTGCACCCTGCCTAATCTGTTCGACAGATTGATCAACCGTCTTGCCCATCTCAAGCATCTCTTCGGTACTGCGATTAAATTCCTTCGTTGATTCCGATAAAATATCTGTGGTTACTGCTACGCCTTCAACCATGTTACTCACAATCTTATTCAAGTTACCAGACATATGTATCATCGCTTGATATGTTGTTCCAATCTCATCTTGGCTGCGCAAACGATACGACGTCAAAATTTGGTTCGCTTCTGCAAGCTCACCCTGTGCCATTTTTTCCACACTCGCCTTCAGCGGTTGAAGTGGCCGCAGTCCTCTTACGATAAACCACGTGACAACAGCAATGCCTATAAGTGTAATTAGTAGCAACAAGGCATAGAAAGGGATACTCGATTTCATAATATCCGATTCTATACTTCCGATCACCGATACCGCCGTATCGATACCAATTACACCTCTTACAGCGCCATTACTATCCAGCATGGGAGCGTAAGAGGAAATATAGTCGCCGTACTCCTCATTGTTAATGATCGAAGAACTGGCTGTTTGCCCCTGCAACAGCTTCTGAACAGCCTCCTGAGGGACATCCGTAACTTCATTAATCGGTGAGGCTTTATCTGTATCCTTCATACCGTCCACCATAATAAGTGGCGTACCTTTGTCATCTATTTTGACGAAATACACATACATTGCACCAATGCTTACGCGAAAGTCATCCAGTTCATCACGAATCTTCAAGAATTCGTCATTCTCCTTGGGGTCCTTGGCAAACTCGGCATAAGATGCTGTATCCAGCTGATTCACATAACTCTGAGCAATCTGGATGTTGTAACTCGAAATGGCCTCCTGCGCAGCTAGTTTCATATTGGCCACCTGTAACAGCATGCTTCCAACGGCTATAATCGTAATGACCAGTGTGACTACTGCAACAATGCGCACAACCAAACGTTTTCTAAAAAAACCAATCATCCGCTCCTCTTCCTCTCCCGTGAACCCAAGCCTTTTTGACTAGGCGCTACCCAAAAAACGCATGCTTGAAGCACTATGTATGGGAAAATAGTAAACGAATATGTCGAATTAGGCAAGAAAATATTGGGTTTACATAAAAACGCTATCATGGCTGTGGTAGCTTTGTTCATTGGAACAGTATTAGGAGTTTTGTGTATACACTATTGAGTTAATAGGTATCTCGGATTGGCTTATTGATTTACCAACACATATACCAATGCTTTTTTTATTCATTAACGAACTTGAGATTTGTATTGAAACCACTTCTATTGAAAATTCTTTATTGTCGGGTGTTCGTACAAAAATATAATTATTGATTCGCTTTTTAATTTGATCATGGCTCAGATTATCAAGATCAGGATTGATTCCCACTAAAATAGTGCCATATTCTGACGATTCAAAAATATCTCCAACATTCATTAATTTATACATATTTACAATCCCTTCTCCTTCTATCTATGTTGAATATAAAGTTCGTTTTTTACATCCTTTACACGGAGATCTGCATTTTTCAATCTCGTAATCGCATCTCTGAGTAGTGTCATTCTCTCTATAGAAGTTAACTCTGGGGCAAATCTCGCTGCTCTTATACTGGCTTGTGCTTCGTCCAACGCAAAATTTCGCGCATACGTTGCATCATCAAGATTATATAGTTCAAAAGCTTTTCCGCTTTTAAACGCTTCATAATGTCCAATAATCTCATGAGCTATAGTAGCTCTACCCGAAACACGTGTATTCGCACTTAATGTGCCTATTCCAAGAGACTCTGCTGGTAAAACATCTGTATTGATATACAGTCTGTCATACATCATACCGGTATTCCAATGTTCTCGAAATACTATATTCTCTTCCGGAAAACCTAATCTTACAGAGTAACTAACCAATTCAGTTTTCTGAGCATCTGTTAGTTCTATTTCATTTCTTAAACCATCTGATGAAATTTGTCGATAATCCCCTGTCCCCGCCTCTTTTTCCTTCTCCAGATACTCGGAAAACTTAGAGGATTCTCTCGCCTTTTTACTCTCAGCAATGTTATCCAGAACTCGAAGGCGTTGATCTTTATGTCCATTAAAACTACCTGTTAACTGCCCTGTACCAGGCGGACGATTGAATGAATTAATCTTCGCGCCGCCTCCCGACGAAGTCAGAAGATTATGCGGCTTGATCATCGTGGAGGCATAACCCCCTCCAACCATTAGACCTCCCAACCCAATCATATTTGCCCAGTGTTCACTGGACCAGGCATTGGTCGGAAAGGTGGCTTCCCGTATCGTCCCATGGATACCAAATGTGAGCCAGTTGGCAGCATCATTCGGGGAGTTGAATGCTTTATCCGCCCTGTCTACATACCCCTGAACAAGACCACTTGGAATACCAAATGTCCAATAATCCAGAAAACCACCTACACTATCATAACGCTTTTGATATCGATCATCCGCAGATTGCATAAAGGCTTGTCCCAATTCGACTAAACTATCAGCAGACTTCTGAAAAGCATTACGGGTGTCGGTTGCTGGTGCCCTGCATTCACCTGGCGGTGGTGGTACGCAACTCACATCATAGGATTGTACAGCTTGCTGATCAGCAAGTCTGAATTTCTCCGCATGCCCTTCAAGCTCTTTGGCAATGGATAAAGATAGTGAGACAAAGTCATCCATCACCCGCTGCGCAACCATAAAATCAACATAAAACCTTTCCTTCGTACTACCATCCCACTGTCTTTCGATTTCGAATAAATGTTGTTTCAAGATGTTATTCATCTGAAAAACCTGATTCTGAGCTGTTGTAAATTGTTTCGAGACAGATATCAACTGTTCAGGAGTTACTTTTATCGTTGTCATGTGAGACCTCGTTCTAAATATATTTCGTTGTTATACGAACATTTGTTGTTTAGAATGCTATAAGATTCATATGTACAGATGGGCTTTTATTATAAAGTGAACACAGATCTTTTCGTAGAGACTGTCGATTTATTTATCTAGTTCGTATTACCCCTAATTTGTCCCAGATATAACAAAAACAGATCTTCCAGTTCCGAAATAAAACCATTACCTTACTGAATACAAAAAACACCCCGGCGCAAGCGCCGAGATGTCATGTTGTTCTACATTTGTATACTACCCATTCATACTAAACTGTTTGTTTATTCGTCCTTCTGAATCGAATCAGGGACCAGATAATCAGCAACGCAAGCACGGCAAGACAGATACTAATGCTGAACCGATTACCTTCATCAAACACAAACATCACCGCAATTACACTAAGACATAGTACAACAACTCCGGTTATATAAGGGAATCCCCAAACTTTGAAGGTCGGTTGAACCGGATATCTCTTCCGCAGTTTCAACTGTGATGAGGCAATACAGATCCACACAAGGATTACGACAAACCCCGGAACTGCGAGCAATACGCGGAACAGTTGATCCTGCGCGAACAGGCCAAGCAAGGAACCTCCGAGCAAAACCACTGAGCACACCAGAAGTGTGTTAACAGGGCTACCATTGCGATTCGTCTGTGACAATGCCTTCGGAGCTTCCCCACCCACTGCCATGGAGTGCATCATCCGGGATGCACCATAGATCCCTGAATTCGCAGCAGACAGAACGGCAGTCACCAAAATAAAGTTCATTATGTGTGCTGCTCCCGGTAGTCCCGTGGATGCAAGCACCTGTACAAATGGACTGCTCTCCGGCCCGATCTCATTCCATGGGATAAGACCACAGATGATGAGAATCGGCAAGGTGAAGAACAGAATAATTCTGAGCATGAAATTGCCCACGATTTTGGGCATAACCTTTTCTGCATTTTCCGTCTCGGTCAGGGTCAGACCAATCAGCTCCGATCCCCCATAGGAGAACATGACCACAAGCAGTGCCGAGAAGATCGATGACCATCCGTTCGGGAAGAATCCGCCTGCTTGCGTATAATTTTGCAGATATGGCGTGTTATCACTTGGGATAATGCCAAAGATCAATCCTGCACCCAGGAAGATAAAAATAATGATCATGGCAATTTTGATCCCGGCCAGCCAAAACTCAAATTCCCCAAACACACCTACACTTAACAGATTAACCAGTATAATGAACGCTGCACAAGCCAGACTCAGCATCCACAGCGGTACTTCACTGAACCAATACTGCAAAAAACTCCCGGCGGCAATCACCTCAATGACACACACCGATAACCATAGAAAGCAGTACATCCATCCCATAACAAAGGATACTCTGCTACCAAATGCCTCCTGCACGAAGTCTTTCATATTTTTGTTCTTGTACACCGTAGCCATCTCCGCCATCGCGGCCATAACAACCAGCAGCAATAATCCGGCAAAAATGTATGTGACAATAACGCCCGGACCCGCGAGTCCAATCGTCTCTGCACTGCCTTTGAAAATTCCCGTTCCAATGACACCACCCATAGCCATAAAACTGATGTGTCTTGGTTTAAGCTTCTTTTGTAGTGTTCCTTCTGTCTGAGCCAATTCAAGTCCTCCTGATGTAAAAAACGTCTGTAATGCTGTCTTGTTTCATAGACATAATGTCCAGTATACCCTATTGTCCATCAATCAGCCCAGAAGTTCCTTATGGCCAATTCATCCCAAACATATATGGACATAACCTATGTTTTATACCCCACAATGGCACGAAGCAATCTATGTACAATCCAGGTTAGCAAAATGTACCCTGCCCCATAGATGAACCAAGCGCCTATGTTACTACCCCATGTTGAAAGATCACTCGCGATATACAACAAAGGCAGCATAAAAGATATAACCAGAGCTACCCAGAGTCTAAACCAATTGGCAAAATAACTGCATACTCCAAGCACCACAGCAATGATGGGACATAACACCAAGACAGCAAACAGCGGATTCATATCATCGAACCACCAGTAAACCATGCACGACTCCCTCCACATTCTTCGTCACAAGGCCACGTTGTTTTAATGCTGTATTATTTAGTTTATTTTACTCTTGTTCCATCTCTTAAAATGTACGATATGTTGCAAAATAAAAAAACCAGCATCCTGTAAAAAACAGAATTCTGGTTTCTCATGCGATTCCACTTAGATTGTTTTTGTCATAAACGTGCTGTTCGGGTCCAATATATAATCTGCGAATGGTTCGCAATATTCAAATCCGAAGTCTTCGTACAACTTCCGTGCCGGGATAAACGAATCCATTGAACCCGTCTCCAGACTGATTCGCTTATAACCACGGTCTGTGGCAACCTCCATAATATGCGCCAAAATTTTTCTCGCTACGCCTTTTCTCAGATGAGCCGAAGCGGTACGCATCGACTTCAACTCTGCATGCTCTGGATCAAGTTCTTTGATAGCCCCGCAGCCGAGCAAGTCGTCCCCTTCCCAAGCACACCAGAAAGTAATTTCGGGCTCCTTGAGTCCGTCCAGATTCAACGCATGAATACTTTCTGGAGGCGAATCTGCTGCCATCCCTTGCAAGTGCTCCGCAATTAAAGCCTTAACTTGGACTCCACTCAAATCATCCACTTTGATCTCCATAACGTACCACTCCCGCCGACATTTTTATTGGTTTTATCACTGAATGTATATCAATCATTTCATCTTACTACCGTGTTAGGTTTTATGACAAGATGTTACTTATATCCACTGAAATACGCTATTGTGATTCACCTATAATTTCCAGTATGATGAGGCTATCATATGCCAAAGGGGCGAGGTCTATTGCGAAATATACATAGAGTTAAACGTGGAACTAAGGTGAAGCAAGCTTAACTTAATTTAAAGGAGAACCCTATGACACTCACTACGGATAACCTGTTTTATAGCAAACGATTAAAGATGACGCCACCACGCTCTGAAGACGTGCAGACCATGTTGCAATGGAACGAAGACCCGGAGTACCTTCGGAATGTGGATACTGACCTGGCCATTCCCTATTCGGAGAAACAGTTGGAGGATGAGGGCGAAACGAAGAACAAGGAAGTTTACTTCAGACTTCGCACGCATGAAGAGGATACGCTGATTGGTTTTGTCGTCATTCATGGCATTGAATGGAACAACCGCTGCGGACAGCTTGCCATTGGCATCGGACTTGCCAAACATTGCAACAAGGGATATGGCACGGAAGCGTTGAATCTTATTTTACGATATGCGTTCCATGAGATGAATCTGGACCGAGTTGGTCTCGATGTCATCGCCTACAATGCCAAAGCAATCCGTTCCTATGAAAAGGTTGGTTTTCAGTTGGAAGGTCGGGCACGCTCAGCTGTATATCGTGATGGTAAGCGTTATGACCGCTTGATGATGGGAATCCTAAGACCAGAATGGGAAACACACAATCAGATCCATACGGAGGGTGAACAAGTATGACCAAGAATGCAGAAGTTACTGCGTTTATTGAACAGATTCAGATCCCCTGGCAAGTAGAAATCGCTGAACAATTGCGCCAGTTAGTGCATGATACCATCCCTGACGTACAAGAACGCGTACAATACAAGAAACCTCATTTTTTGAAAAACGGAAAGTACGCTGCGGTCATCTCGCCTTCCAAACAAGCCATGTCTTTCACCATCTTCAATGCAACTGGACTCGATCTCCCCGATGGGATATTTGAAGGCCCGGAAGAACGAAAAACGATCAAACTCAAGGAAAAAGATACGCCGGACTATGAATGGTTGGCTGATTTGTTAAAGCAGGCATCTGCGGAATTGTAGACGGGTCTAGTAAAGAGGCACATACGCCGAAGTAGTAACTTAGGTAGTAATGTGTGAGTGGTAATGTGCGGTTGGAGTATATGGGGTGAGTTTGGGTTTGGGCCAAGCGCTAACGAATCGGACATACCTTATATCGCAGTTTTAAAAACATATGAAATTCTAACGAATCTCAGCATTCTTATTACAGAAACCCCTTCGATTTTCTTCGAAAAACCATGACAATTGGAGAAATAGAGTGGCTATGATTCGTTAGAATTCTATACTGCTGCAAATTCACCCAATAAGACGTGCTAGGTTCGTTAGACTGTGTGAGTACGACAAGCGGCCTCTGCACGTAGAAAAAACAACCCATTCTCACTCTGGCGGCTAAATAAATAGCATAAACGACTGGCTGTAGCAAAAATATCTCACATCCATCCTGCGCAGGGCAAAGGGGCATCCCATGAAGTTCCAAGAACTTCGGGATGCCCCTTGGTTATAGTCTGTCTACTACTGTCATTCCAACCTTAAAAGCGGTGTAATATCATAATAAGATGACTGCTTATAATTGCTTATAATGTTTTATACTAGCTTCCACCATCAAGATTGCTGGTACGATACGGCGGTCATCTGACATGGCTCACATATGAACATGTAATACATACCCTCACCATATTTCTCAACCTCGCCCCAGTCCAGTTGTGCGACAGCCTTCATTCTCGTGGAACAGCGTGGACATGTTGGGTACTCCGCATCTTGAACCCATCCCGGATGGCCGCCGACCTGAGATAACGATGGCTCCATCGCCCACTCACTGGCATGGAATGCATGACGCGATGCATTCGCAATCCGAAACTGCTGGCCAACATCCGGTGCAAGTTTACCATAGTCGTCCAGGTCAATCTCGTCCATTCCCATAGGCATGACATTATGTGAACTCCATAACGGTTCCCCTGCCGCGTCCATCTCCATGTAAACCACACCGTAACTGCTGCATATCACGCAAGTCCGTATCTGAAGTTGCTGAGCATGCCAAGAAACGTCATTCAATGCTGGATGCTTAACATCCAGACTAATTAAGGTGGTTAACGCATTGCCACACCATGGACAGCAATTGGTGCTAGGGTTCAGCATCGATAGTGAACTTCCGGTTAACTCCACGTTAGGTCCTTCATTCTCTTTTACTTTATAGAGTGAATAACTTGGGGTGATGAATAATTCCCTGCGCTGCCCGTCTTTTGTAAGCTCCCAACCAGCTTCAGTGGTGTAATGCTCAGGTGCCACGTATAATTCGTTCGCCCAAGATGGAGGAGATTGTCTCCACTGCCGGAACTGCCGCACGACAACATCATCTCCGATATGGGCCAGCATGAGCAATATGTGGTTCCGATTCTCATCATCGGTATTCACCTGCTGTAAGAGATGATCACGAACCTCACCCGAGGCACTTTTATACAAAATGGCAGGATAATAGATCTCTTGTTCCAGCACCTCAGGAATTTCGGCAGTCAACGATATATCATGGTAGCAGACCAGATATACCAGAATGTCTTTGCCCGTATCTTCATCACCTGTACAAATCCGTTGCATCGCGTAATCCTTCATCTGATCTTGTTGCTCTACAGACAAAGATAGATATACCTGTTCCTCGGATTGTTCATAGGGCGTATAACGAATTAGTGGATCGCGAACCTGAGGTTTGTGCATGATTTTCAAAATTTCGACTGGGTCTGTAATACCTGCATACAAGTTCACGTCACGTCGATTCGCTTCAATGTATCTCTGACGCTCCTCGCGTTCCATCTCCTGCTTGCAAGGCATACAATAACCACCCGTTTTCAACGCTGTTGCTGGTAAAATGGTATTTGCACACCCTTCCCGTATACACGGAATTCGTTCTGTCATCCCTCCACCCCCTCTACTATCTGCTCGCTTCATCATGCCATGACAAACACGCCACAACGTGACGTGCTTGTCCCTTACTCCATATTTAAATACCTGCGTGTACCATAAAGGAAAATACGAATCAGTGATGTCCCAACTGGTCCTTGGTAAATTCGTAAAAGGCAAGTGCATCTTCACTGCTGGCAAAACCTGCCTGAGCCATCTTTTCACTACCTCCACCTTTGCCTTGATAGGCTCCAAGATTACCTTTGAAGAAAGGTCCACAAGCCCATTCAGGCGGCTGTCCGTTCTGTGCAAGAACCACTTTGGCCTCTGAGATGCTGGCGAACAGAACAAGACCCTCATGGTCTGCCGTCAGCTTGGTAGCCAGGCTCTGCATATCCTTGAGTGATTTGTTTTCAAAGACCTGAGCAATCACCAGCCCTTGCCGAGCGGCCAGAAGTTCCTCCGCATAATAGGCATCATTGGTTGTTTTCACTGCATTCAGCTCGGTTTGTAGCTGTTTTTGCTCCAGTTCCATTTTCTCAATACGCTCCAATAATTCGTCCTTGCTGGTCTTTAATTTAACCATGATGCTATTGAGCACGTTTTGTGTAGCTGTGAATTCATTCAGCGCCCTTGTTCCACATTTGAAATATATGCGGGTACCGCCCTTCACTTTTTCGGTTTTCAACAGTTTGATGATCCCAATCTCACCTGTCGCCGACACATGCGTTCCACCGCAGGCGTTATACTCCACACCCTCGATCTCGACGATGCGAATGTCTTCCGTTACCGTAGGTTGCTTCACCAATGGTAACTGTGCAGCCTCTTCTGCTGTAACCCAAGACGTGTTGATGCGAGCGTTACGATAGATCTGACGATTCACTTCTTGTTCAATGGCGGTTAATTGATTCGCTCCCAGTTCAGCCGTAGCCACATCAATCGTGTCATACTCCGTACCGAGATGGAAACTGAGGGTCATCGCTTCAGTCAGCTTTAGAGTGATTGCCGATAACAAATGCTGACCCGTATGCTGCTGCATATGATCGAATCTGCGCTCCCAGTCAATCTCACAATGTACCTCAGTCTCTTCAGGGGTGCGTTCCAGCTTATGCCATACTTCGTCATCTTCAATGTTCACATCCAGAACAGCGATGCCACCAATTTGTCCCAGATCACAAGGTTGTCCGCCCCCATGCGGGTAAAAAGCAGTCTCCGCAAGCGTGACATATACACCGTCTTCCTTGTCTACTCTGTCTGTAATCGTTGTATGCCACTCTCTTGTATAAGCAGAGTCATAATAGATTTTTTGCGTCATTGAATCATCCCGATCCCTTCTCGTTCAAATGGGTTTTCATAATCTCCAGATTACACTATCTGGAACCCTCAAGCCAATTTATGGCATAGAGTATCCCCTTTTTCTATCCAAAAGATTACTCTGTGAGCGAAAATAGCAATTTATCGAGAAAGGAACGTTTGCAGGAAGATGCTTCTGGTAAAGGCTTATCATTCTATGATGTTTTTAAGATAAACTTTCAAACTGTCTTGTTCGACTTTAATAAAAAAAAGCAGAGTGAATAATCACTCTACTTTCTGAAAACCATTTTAACAAACAACTTTTCATTAAATCTTGTAGCTAATAGATCGCTATCGGCCCGTAAGGACCATCAATAATTTCAATTTTCGTTTCAAAAATATCTGTTAAAATTTCGGGGTCCATCACTTCATCTACGGTTCCAAAAGCGGCGATTTGACCATCTTTCATGGCACATATTCGATCCGAATATTTGGCGGCAAAATTGATATCATGCATAACCGTCAGAATGGTTCTCCCGAATTCATTAGCGGCATATCTCAAATGCTCCATCATCCGAACAGAACGCGCAACATCCAGATTGTTCAAAGGCTCGTCCAAAAGTACATATTCCGTCTCCTGACACAACACCATAGCTACATAGGCTCTTTGCCTTTGACCACCAGAAAGCTCATCTAGATATCTATTTTCCAGAGCAGTTAAGTCTAGAAAATCAATATATTTAGAAATAATAGCTTCATCCTCATCCGTTAATCTTCCCTTAGAATAAGGAAAACGTCCGAATCCGGCAAGTTGTCTAACGGTAAGCCTTGTGACAAAATGATTTTCTTGTCGTAAAACCGTTATAATCTTGGCCAGATCCCTTGATTTGGATGTGGAAACATCCATATTGGCAACCTTGATCTGACCTTCGTCCAAATCCAAAAGTCTTCCGATCATCAGAAGTGTCGTCGATTTCCCCGCACCGTTGGGTCCAATTAAAGAAGTAAGACCGGCTTTGGGTATATGAATATTCAAAGGGCCTATCTCTACCTCGGCTGCATAGGTTTTTTTGACATTATTGATCTGTATCATAAAGAACCCTTCCTTAAAATCACAATTAAAAATGTTAGTCCGCCAACCAATTCTATAATAATGGAAACAACACCTTGGGCATTGAAAACATGATTCATAACAAAGTATGAACCGGTTAAGATCACAAACCCTATCGCCAGTGCCATTGGGAAAACATATCTGTGATCATAGGTTTGCGCGGCCTGATAACTCAAAATCGCAACTAAAAATCCATAGAATGTAAGTGGTCCAACCAAAGCCGTCGAAATGGCCATCAATATGGAAACCAGGACCAGCGTATAAATCACACTACTTTGATGTTTAGTTCCCAAGGAAGTCGAGACATCCTTACCCAGCGATAACACATTTAACCTCTTTGCATTAGCAAGTAGCAGGATCGCTGCAATGATGACGATAGGAATCGCAATCGGGAAATAGGCAGAATCCGCATTATTCACGGAAGCAAACATTCTTGCCTGCAAAATATCAAACTCGGACGGTGCAAGAAGTCTTCTCATAAATGAAGATACGGATCTCAGCCCGGTCCCAATGATAATACCGACTAGAAGCAGAAGTTGTAAATTTCCGTATTTTCCGGAAAGCAGCCATCCATAAAGGATTAAACACATGATGACCATTGCAGCAACTTGGTATAAAAAGGAATCAACGCCACTAAAATTCACAAATACCGTAGCACCAAGGAAAAATATAGTACTCGTATGAATGGTTGAATAAATAGCATCAAAACCTAAAAGAGACGGAGTTATAATTCTGTTATTCGTAATCGATTGAAAAGCAACCGTGGATAAACTTTGGCAAATTGCAGCGATCAGCATTGAAACCAGAGCAACTACCCTTCTTGTAACAACAGGTATGAAAGAAGGCGAAGACACTGGGACCGGATTATTATAAATCAGCAGCCCAACTGATGCAAAAACGCCCAGAACAATTAATGTTATCAGCAAAATCCAATAGCGCTTTTCTTCTTTCTTGGTACGGAAGGCTCTAGCTGATCTTTTTTTAGGACGACGGCTAGAATCGATTTCGATATTTAGTGGATTTCTACTTGCTAAGTCGCTCATCTTACCCTCCTTGTTGACCGCCTTTGTCTTAACAAAATGACAATAAATACGACGGCTCCCACTGTTCCAAGGATCATCGAGACAGGTATTTCAAAAGGCATGATGATGACACGAGACAGGATATCACACACAATGATGCTGCCCATCCCTAATAAGCACACCCATGGCAAATTGCTCCTGAGATCGTCACCCCTAAACATGGAAACGATATTGGGGACAATTAACCCCAGAAAAGGCAAGTTCCCAATGACAGCTGCAACGATTCCAACGGCCAGTGAAATAAGCGCAGTACCCAAAAGAATGATCCTGTCATAATTTACGCCAAGACTAGTAGCGACATCTTCCCCTAGTCCGGCTAGTGTCAGCCGATCAGCAAAAACAAATATAAGAATAGTCACCAATACAATAAGCCATAAATATTCATACCTGCCAATTTGCACAGATGAGAAGGAGCCTGCAAACCAGCTTTCGATATTTTGAGTCATTTGGAACACAAGCCCCACGAAAGTTGAAAATGCAGAAATGACAGCTCCAAGCATCATTCCAATAATCGGGACAACTAAGGACGAACGGAGCTTAACTTTCTTTAGAAACATAAAAAAAATCATCGTTCCTATAAAAGAAAAAATGATTGCACCAGTCATTCTTAGCGTTAAGCTCGGAGCAGGAAAGACCAGATAAATAAACATGATCCCCAGTCCTGACCATTCCATTGTTCCGGTTGTGGTAGGTTCCACCAAGCGATTCTGTGTAATAAGCTGCATGACCAGTCCTGCCATTGCCATGGCGGCACCGGTAAGCATTAATGCAACAGTTCTTGGGACACGAGTAATGAAGAACATCTCCATTCCATCCGCTTGTCCTCGTATGTCATAGACTCCAATAAGCAGTGATGTAATGCCTAAAATAATAGTGGCTATAATCGCAATGATAAAAGGTATGGTCCATAGCTTTTTCGGATTATGACGCTGGGGTTGAGAATTCTCAACCCCAGCTAATTTTGGTATTAAATTTTTCTGCACTGCAGCATACTCCTTTTTACTGTTTAGCTAAAGCTTTCGTAAGGTTGTTAATCAACTCCAAGAAAGTTTCGATGGATTCATTGGTGTACGTATCGTTTGGAGCATAAACGATTTGTTTTTGAGTAATAGCAGTGGTGTTTTGCAGAGCGGGTGAATTATCAATAACGTCTTGAGCCGGAACGGCAACTTCTTCAGCAGATACAGCTGCATCCCGATCCAGTACGAAAATCCAATCCGGATTACTTTGGGCAATCGCTTCAACAGAAATATCATCACCTTGATGATCAGAAGATGATTTGTCCACTTCTAGTGCCGGAACCCAGCCAAAAATGTCATACAATGGTCCCCACACACGTCCAGTAAGAGGAGCCGAGAAACCGATGTTTCCACCAGAAACAACAACACTCATAATTTTATCTTCACCGTTATAAGCGGCCTTAGCTTCTTCAATAGCTTTATCAAAATCAGCAATCAGTTGGGCAGCTTCTTCTTGCTTCTCGAAAACTTTTCCCAAATTGGTTGTTGCATCTTTAAGTCCATTAACAAAGTTTTCTCCAGGTGATGCTGTTTCTTCAAGCTCAATATTAAGGTCAATCACTGCTGCATCAGGTACTAATTTTTTGATGTCTTCATAGTAGCTAGCAAACCGTTGACCAACAATGACAAGGTCAGGCTGTATTGATGCCAATAGTTCAAGGTTTGGTTCGCGGTGATTCCCAATATTTTGTACCGATTCATCAGCCACATATGGTGAATCCGCAGGCATTACATCCTTCGGCGCTGCTGCCAATTTGACGCCCCAAGTGGACAGAGTCTCAAATGTTCTGTTATCCAGAGCAACGACCTTCGTTGGATTTACAGGCACAGTTACCGTTCCATGAGCATCCGTAATTTCAACTGTTGTAGCTGTAGATGTATTTGCAGCATCGGAAGTTGTAGCCTCTGTATTCGCAGTATCCGTCGTAGCAGGTTCATTACTTGAACAAGCTGCCAACACCAAAGTTAAAGCTGCAACCATGATAAACATTAATTTTGAATAAATAGACTTTCTCATTTAATTTATATCCCCCTAGATTTAGAAAATTTGGATTCCAACGCAGCGTACTGTGTTGGATAAACTCAGTATCATATACCTCCTCAGACGTAAATTTTAGAGAAAAACTTAACCCCTTTTCACTGTAGTGCTGAGTAACAAAACAACAAATGATAGTGATTATCAATATCAATAGGTTATATTATAACAAGTTAGAAGGCATTTTCAACAACCTAATTGTTTTAATTCATGGCGAAATTATGAACCAAATATTCCATTGTATGTATTTATATGCATAAAAATCGACATTTCAATACAAAAAAAGAAGCATCACTGTGTGATACTTCTTTTGCGGTAAGAACACTTTATATTTTTATATTTCTCATCGAAATGATCTGATTTTTCACCAACATTCTTATTTCATCGACTCAGATAATTCTGTGAAAATAACACCCAGCGCATACGCACCAGCATCCGGGTAGCCCAGACTACGATCGCCGACGGCACCTGCACGTCCCATACGTGCCACGATGTCTTCCGTTTTCTTCGCACCTTCAACGGCTGCTGCTGCACCTTTGGCAAATGCTGTTTTGAAGTCATCGCCAGACTCCGCACTTTGAGTCCAGGAATCGGCACACGGAACGAGTGCATCAATCAAGGTTTTATCACCTACAACGGCACCACGTCCGAAGGAACGTTCTCCTGTAGACTGAATCCCTTGCACCGCTGCATGGATCATCTCGGCGAATTCAGCAACGTTTAATTGCTGTTTATCCCCTACTGCTTTGCCAGCCGCACGGAATGCCGAACCCCAGATTGGGCCGGATGCGCCGCCACAATATTCCATGATGACCAAGGAACATGCATCGAGGAATGATCCGATGTCTTTTTTATCTTCGTTAATGATGTGATTCCATTCGCGTTTCAACTGGCGGAAGCCTTTTGCCACACTCATACCAAAATCGCCATCACCGGCATGGGAATCCAATTCACAGAATGGTACTTCATTCTTGATGATGATCTCACCCATTTTATCGATCAGATAGACGACATTGTCCAGTGAAAATTGATTGCCTTTGATGACCGCAGCTGATGCATCCGTCTCCACTTCGTAAGATACAGGAGCGTCTTCACCCACAACAGCTTCCAGCGCTTCGGAATACGCCACTTGTGCTGCTGGAGGGCCGGATACTTTAAATGCAGGTGTATCACTTTCCTTGAACAACAGCGTTTTTAGTTCATCATCCAGTTTCAGGATCGTAACCGACGCACCCGCCATATCGATACTTGTCATGTAGTTGCCTACAAACGTAGTAGCGACCTTCAGACCTGCATGTCCAGCAAGCTCACGCTGAACGGAATTGTTGAGCAGATACAGTTCTTGCAGTGGCGTTGCACCAAAACCATTCACGAGCACCGCAATCTCAGCGGATGCATCCTTATCCAGCTTCATGTCTGCGAGCAATGCTTCGACCATACGTCCTGCCAATTCATCAGCCGATACGATTTTCTCCCGGCGAATCCCTGGCTCACCATGAATCCCTACGCCGAATTCCATCTCATCTTCAGCAATTTCGAATGTAGGCGTGCCTTTGGCGGGCACCGTACAGGATGTGAATCCAAAACCAATACTGCGCACGTTCTGAGCTGCTTTCTCAGCAACGGATTTCACATCTGCAAGACTGCGGCCTTCTTCGGCTGCTGCTCCGGCAATCTTGTGAACCAGTACAGTTCCGGCAACACCGCGACGTCCAACGGTATACAAACTGTCTTGTACAGCGATGTCATCCTCAACACGCACATACTGTACGTTGATGCCATCTTCTTCAGCCAGATGTGCTGCATTTTTGAAGTTCATCATGTCGCCGCTGTAGTTCTTGATGATCAGGAGTGTACCCTTGTTGCTGGCTGTTGCCTTGATCGCTTGATATACCTGGATTTGGGAAGGAGATGCGAATACATCTCCACATACAGCTGCATCCAGCATGCCTTTACCCACATAACCAGCGTGAGCCGGTTCATGTCCACTGCCGCCGCCACTGATCAGACTGACTTTATCCGCCTGGATCTCTCTGCGTTTGATGACTTTATATTTTTTCAGAAATTCAAGCTCCGGGTGGGCAAGCGCAATCCCGTTGCACATTTCCATAACAACATGTTCGGCCTGGTTAATAATTTTCTTCATTATTTTACCTCCCGGCGAGCTGCTTTGTACTCACGGCCCATGCGATCAGCCGCTGCAATGGCAGCAGCCACTTCAGGAACGGTGATTGGGAATGGCATCGCGTGAATGGATTCTTCCGGAATACAAGCGATCTCTGCCACTTTCAACAACTCTTCCTGACTAATCGTATCTACACCGATATCCGCCAAGCTGATCGGCAGTCCCACTTCGAGACAGAAGTCCATGACTTCATGGAGCTCTTCGGTTGGTGCATTTTCAAGGACGAGTTGTGCGATTGTACCAAACGATACTTTTTCACCGTGGAAGAAATGATGTGTGCCTTCCAGAACAGTCAAACCGTTGTGGATTGCATGTGCTGCGGCCAGACCGCCACTTTCGAATCCAAGACCAGACAACAGAATGTTGGTCTCAACGATATTTTCCAGCGCCTGAGTCACGACGTTGCTGTCACTGGCTACTTTTGCTTTTGCACCGTCAGTCAGCAACATTTCATAACACAGTTTTGCCAGTGCAAGCGCCGCATTGGTACCCACAGCAGATGGTGTATATCCTTCGCGGGAACCCATTGGCAGACTTGCGTTTACACGGGAATAAGATTTCGCTGTTGCTCTTGCTTCGAAGTATGTAGAGAGCGCATCTCCCATACCGGATACGAGGAAACGTGTTGGTGCATTAGCAATTACCGTTGTATCAACGAGTACCACACTTGGGCTTTGTTTGAAGTAAGCATAGTCATCAAAAGAACCATCCGGTGTGTACAATACAGCGGAGTGACTTGTCGGTGCGTCTGTTGCCGCAATCGTTGGGCAGATGATCAGTGCTTCGCCTTCAGCTACACATTTAGCCGCATCAATGGCTTTACCACCACCAAGACCGATGGTAGAGTCACATCCTTTTTCCTTCGCGATCGCTTGCAGACGAGCAACTTCCTCACGGGAACATTCCCCTTTAAAACCGCTTTCAACAAACGTAATATTAAATTTCTCGGCTGTTGCATCCAGCTTAGCTTTGACACGCTGTACATCATCGGGATGTGCAATCAGCAAAGCAGATTCTCCGAAGGATTTAACAAAGTACCCCAGGTTCAACAACTCGTCTTCGCCTTGTACATATTTAGTTGGGCTGATAAATGCTTTTCTCATAATATTATATGCCTCCTAAGGATATGAAATAGTGTAGTGATTACATCAAATTTTAATTTCTTACAATTGACCTTAATATAACGCATGAGCAACAGGTTTGCAGTGGACTTTGATAACAAATTATTATAATTTACAATCGTATTTTTTTGCTTTTTGGCACAATCATGGTATCTTATTGTCATGAGATGGTTGAATTTTGACCTCCCATTATACATTACCCGTCATCATTACATCTTAATATGTACAACTTGCTAACTTTTAACGGCCTAAATTATGAATCTGGTTAGCCTATGGAGGTTGCACCAATGATCAAAGAATATCTGCATATCAATAAAATTCTGGACCTTAATAAATGGAAGCGTCTACAAGATTCTCTCGCAACAGTAACCAAACTGGCGATCCTCACCGTTGATTATAAAGGCATTCCCGTAACCAGTCACAGTAGCTGTCAGGCTTTCTGCCAGAATGTCCGTAAAGACCCCGAGTTGCTCCCTTACTGTCAAAAATGTGATTCACGCGGTGGTCTGGAAGCGGTCCGGTTGAATGAACCTTATGTGTATTTATGCCATTTCAATATTATTGATATCGCGATTCCAATCACGATTGATGGCAAATATATCGGTGCCGTCATGGCAGGACAAGTGAAACTCGCCGATCCGGAAAAGGGTAGCGACTTGGAGCAAATTGTCACGTCCAAAAACGTACCCATGCATGCAGCCAAGCTGGAGGAATTAAAGGATGATTACGCCCAGCTACCTGTGATGACCTATGAAGAGATTGTGAAAATCTCTAACATGTTATCCCTGCTCTGCAACTACATTGTGGAAGAAGCGCTAAACAAAAATCTGTTAGTTGAAATGTTCGAAAAAGCTTCAGGCAGTCAGGAGACTCTAAACCTCTCCACCATTCTGCCGGGTTATTCCATTCGTAATATCGAGTCGATCAAAAAAGAGATGACCAATGCGATAGCGGATGCTTATCTGAAGAACAGCCCAAGTGACACGGAAAGCTCCAGCCCGGTGCTTCAGCCTGCTTTTGAATACATTCACAGTCACAAGAGTGAACAAGTTTCACTCAAACAAATGGCCGATCTATGCCACCTGAGTCCGAGTTATTTCAGCAGACTATTTGCCAAGGAAACGGGTGAGAACTTTACTACCTACCTGGCTAAACTCAAAATTAAGTGGGCCAAACAATTGCTGGAGGTCACCGACATGCCTGTCTCACAGATCAGTGATGAGCTGGGATTTAATGAATCGGGATATTTTATCAAAATATTCAAAAAGTTCGAGGAAATTACGCCTGCTCTCTATCGCAAATACCTCCAGGAGAAGATATAGATTCACTGATACTTTTTTCGTATCAAAGATGAGGTTAAAAGATATTTCACCTATTAATCTGCCATTGTTACAATGGAGTCCAGATGACTTAGGGAGGCGACATGAATGGAATATCGCAAATTAGGAAACAGTGGATTAACCGTCAGTGAGATTTCACTCGGCAACTGGATTACGCATGGAGCGCAAGTCGAGGATGGAATAGCAGAAGCTTGTGTGCGAACCGCATTGGATGCAGGTATTACCACATTTGATACCGCAGATGTGTACTCCAATACCAAGGCAGAGTCCGTACTGGGACAGGCTCTTAAGGATATACGAAGAGAAAGTATTGAACTATGCACCAAAGTCTGTCACCCAACCGGCACAGGTCATAATGACCGCGGACTTTCACGTAAACACATCATGGAAGCCTGCAATGGTTCATTGCGGCGGCTACAGACGGATTATATCGATGTCTATTACGCTCACCGTTATGACTACAATACTCCGCTGGAAGAGACTTTTCTGGCATTCTCCGATCTGATGCGTCAGGGCAAAGTTCATTACATTGGCGTAAGTGAATGGAACGCAGATCAGATTGCAAGAGGAGCCGCTTTGGCGCGGGAACTTCATGTCCCCTTCATTGCAAGTCAGCCCCAATATTCGATGTTGTGGCGTGTGATTGAGCAAGAAGTGGTACCTGCAAGCGACCAAGCAGGACTTGGACAGATTACATGGTCTCCTCTGGCTCAGGGTATACTATCAGGCAAATATGCGCCTAACGAAGCATTGCCCACCGGATCACGTGCAACTGCTGAGGCAGGAGCACCCTTTTTCAATAAACTGGCTGGTCAGTGGCTACGTGAAGATGTTCTTACCGCTGTGCAACAGCTTGTTCCACTCGCTAAAGAGATTGGTCTAACTCTCCCCCAACTCGCTGTGGCGTGGGTTCTACAACATTCGTATGTCAGTTCCGTTATTATCGGTGCATCCCGGCCGGAGCAGGTACTTGAAAATGTAAAAGCTTCTGGTGTGAAACTGGACTCTGCGATCATGTCTCGTATTGATGAAATACTGAATCCGTGGATTGAGCGTGATCCAGCCAAGACGGGTTAAACACATTCATCAACAATGCCCATAAAGCGGGACACTACTTCCTGATTCATATCCGTCCGCCATGCCGTATACAACGGTACGGAGGGCGGATTTTCTTGTAATGGGAGAAAGACTACACCCTTACGCTGGAACACATCCACCGAGGACGGAACAATGGAAATGCCCATGCCAGCCGCAACGAGATTCACAATCGTATACATTTGGATCGCTTCCTGCGTAATTCGAGGATCTACGCCATGCTCCCTGCAATAATCCAGAACGAGACGATGGAACGGAGAACCCAGATGCCGTGGGAATAAAATAAAATCTTCGTCCGCCAGTTCTCGAATTGAAACTTGAGTCTGAGAAGCCATCGGGTGATGATCTGGCAATACGGCAATCAACGTTTCCATCTGGCAGGGGCGGAACGAAACATGACGAGTATCTTCCTCATATCGCAAAAATCCAATATGGATCTGTCCGTCTTCCAGTGCCTGCAATTGTTGGGATGAAGTCATCTCACGCAGCGTCAATTCAATCTGAGGATACGCAGCGCGAAATTTCCTAAGAACATCCACCATAATGCTCCCCGAAGCCGAATCCACAAAGGCTATGGTTATATGCCCGATGATGCCCTGATCTGCTTTTTGCGTAAGCTGAATGGATCGTTCGAGCTGGGCCATAATTAGCCTGGCCTGTTCCAGAAATACCGCACCTGCCGGGGTGAGACGAACCATTTTTCTGGTGCGCTCCAACAACTTCACGCCAAGCTCATCCTCTAAATTCTGAATCTGCTGGCTCAGCGGTGGTTGCGTCATATTTAATTTTTCCGCTGCACGGTGAAAATGAAGTTCTTCTGCCACCGTGATAAAGTATCTTAACTTCCGAATATCCATAAGCCGATTGCGCATCCTTCCGTCTACCTTGTTAATTCATCTGTTCCTGAACCCAGATTGCCGACTCAGCCAGCATCGTCATCAATTCATTAAAGTCCACAGCAATCTCCCGCAGAGGAGTTTCCCCTGCATCGTGGATCAACATCAGCACCTTGCCTGAATTTTGATCCAGTATAGCCATACTTCCTTCACCAAATCCACCAATCGGGAAAGGCTGGAGGTCAGCTGGCAGCTCGTATTCTTTCTCATATTCACGGTATACTTCCAAAAAATCCGGATAAGCCCAGCTCAGTTCTTTCACCGAATACAAGGCAGGGTCGCCGAAGTTACATGCACCGAACTCAAGTAAAAGTGCGCGATACGCTGCGGGCAGTTTTACATTATGC
Organism: Paenibacillus sp. FSL H8-0283; assembly: GCF_045040675.1. Classification (NCBI taxonomy): domain Bacteria; kingdom Bacillati; phylum Bacillota; class Bacilli; order Caryophanales; family Paenibacillaceae; genus Paenibacillus; species Paenibacillus sp. FSL H8-0283. The sequence continues at coordinate 1,107,748 of NZ_CP150295.1, read as the reverse complement.
TTTTGCTCAAAATCCTCAATGCTCTGTTGTTTCTCAGGAGTACACCCATCTCCCATTGTTGTATCGTAGGCCTTCACCAAAAGATCACGAATCGGTTCCAATTCTATCGACGTCACTTGAACTCCCCCTTAAGGTACTTTTCTCCACTGATCAGCCGTTGTGAATTCAATAGTTCTCCTTGAAGCGCAACACCTTACCCAAAAAAGAGTCGAACATTAAAATTAACTTTTTATCTCACCTGTTTACGCAACTCTTCATCCAGCCATTCCAGTGCTGCACGCAGCTTGTCCTGAGGAACTTTCTCATAACGATCACCCGTAGACAATTCAAAGGCACAGCTGTTCCCACTTGTTTTGTTCAGATATGAAGTCAATCCTATGCCATACTGTTGAGCCATTTGCACAAGAATTGGTTCAACTTCGGCAGCAGCGAGCGCAAAGTGCACATGAAACATATTGGATACCGGTACCTCGGGTAAGGTATGTATCCCGTGACACGCATTCAGTAGGGAGGCGAGTTCTTGAGCCTGCTCGTAATACAACTCCATTTTGCCAATCCGTTCATTGTAATAATACTGAGAACTCAGAATATACGGATACAGGCCGATCAGATCTCCACCGTGCCGACGTTTCCATACTTTCGATTCTTGCATCACATCCGGATCACCCGCCAATATAGCCCCCGCAATACCTCCAATGCCTTTATAAAAGGATACATACACCGTATCAAACAAACTGCAAATCTCCGCAGGTGTTTTCTGATAATAGGGAGTAATCTCAAACAGGCGTGCCCCGTCCAGATGCAGCTTAATCCCGCGTTCACGGCAATAGGCCGAGATCGCTTCCAGTTCTTCATACGCAGGTAATTGCCCACCAATCTCGCGTTGCGGAAGTTCCAACAGCAGACAGGCAATGTCCTGATCAAGCGCTTGTACATCTTCCAAACGAATCAAACGATCCTTGTCCGCAAGTAAAATTGATTCAATCTGATGCAACTCTTTCAGTCCGTCTTCCTCATGGATTTCAAGATGACACAGAGGGTGGTAAGCTACTCGCTTTACTCCTTTGCGATCACACCAGATCCGTAATGCAATCTGCTGCGCCATCGTTCCACTTGGGAAAAACACCGCCGATTCCTTGCCGAGAACGTCAGCCATCTGTTGCTGAAATTCTTCAATAAGGGGGCCGTTGCCGTAGTGGTCACTGAACACCTCTCCATCGATCTGGTCCAGTACGTTCTGAAGTACCTTCACTTGGCGACTGCCATGACCAGCTACAATAAAGTCTGCCTCATTAAATGCATCAGCCAACGTTAACTGAGTTTCTTTCAAGATCACTCACTCCTTTATAGTGCATGTTCATAAACGGACTTTTGAACAACCTCTTATAGGTCTGGTTCTGTAATAATCTCAACCAAAGCGCTGAGTGCACTAGATATATGTTCACCACGGGAATACACAAATCCTACTTCCAACCGACAATAGGAATCAGGCAAAGACATCACCGCGATCTCACCTCTTAATTCTGCTTTGGTAACCGAAGAACGTGGCAGCAATGATACGCCGAGCCCGGCAGATACACCATTCAGAATCGTGTCCAGTGTTCCATATTCCATGATGTTAAGCGTGTGGATACCCTGATCGTTCAAAAAGGATTCCGCCTGAGTGCGATGAGTGCATCCGATCTCAAAAAACAACATCGGCCTGGACAATAACGTGCACATCTCATGTACTCCAGGTTCAGCGATCAACACCAATTCCTCGTCATACATCTTCATATAATTCAGCTCAGGATGATCAATTGGGCCATATATTAAGGCTCCATGCAATTCATGTTGGATGACCTTCTGGTTCAGTTCATGGGTCCCACCCGTGACAAGCGAATGTTTTACTTCCGGGTAACATGAAGTATATTCAGCCAAGAGCGGCGTCAGAAAAGTAGAAGCTGCTGTCTCTATGGCACCTAGACGAAGCATGCCAGCTGGTGGGTTACCCACTTGCGTGGCCTGCTCTGCTTCATATAATAATTCCAATATTCTATCCGCATACCCAAGCAGGTTCTCGCCTGCTGGTGTAAGCGACATCCCCCGATTGGAACGATGAAATAGCGGTACTTGCAGTTGGGTCTCCAACTGTTTAATCCGTGCTGTTACATTGGACTGCACATAATTAAGTGAGAGCGCAGCTTTACTGATACTACCTTCGCGGGCAACCGCCTGAAATATTTTCAAATCACCTGCATCCATACCCTGATCACCTGCTCGTCGTTATATCAGCATTCTGCATCATCCGATTCATGCAAAGTGCTTATCTATTATTTTTAATGATACTGACAATCATTTTTGTTCATTTTACGTGAATCTGCTCCGTCTGTACAATGAGGCTCAGTAGTGGAATCTAGCTACACAGACAGGAGGAATATTGAACATGAAAGCTATTGTCCATTCGGCCCAGAGCGGCCTTGCAGGTCTTCAATATACAGAGTCAATCTCTCGGGCACCAGAAGCCGGGGAAGTGCAGATTCAATTAAAATCCGCTGGTATCAATCATCGGGATCTATTCATCATGGCAGGACGCGGCCCTCAGGACATCCCACTCGTTCCCGGTTCCGATGGAGCAGGTATTATCGTAGCGATTGGCGAAAGCGTAAGAGGGTTCGCGATAGGAGATGAAGTCATTATCCATCCTACACTCGGTTGGGAACATGCATCTGAAGTGCCGACCGTACCCGATATTGTTGGTGGCCCTACGGATGGAACACTCGCGCAATATATAACGTTGCCTGCTGAAAATGCCCTGCCTAAGCCAGCCCACCTATCCTGGGAGGAAGCAGGTGTGCTGTCCCTTTCAGCGCTGACGGCCTATCGCGCCTTATTCACTCGCGGTGTATTGAAGAAAGGTGAACATGTGCTCATTCCCGGTATTGGCGGTGGTGTTGCAACCTATGCCCTGCTCATGGCAGTAGCGGCTGGTGCCACGGTGACCGTCACCTCCAGAAGTGAAGCCAAAAGAAATGAGGCACTGCGCTTGGGTGCTACCCATGCATTGGATAGTCATGCCGATTGGAGTACGCAGAACGATCTGGAACCTGTGGACATCATCTTGGATAGCATCGGACAAGCCATGTTCCCAAAATATTTTGATATAATCAGACCAGGTGGACGTATCGTGATGTATGGTGCAAGCTCGGGGGATGATCTGACTGTACCCATTCGTTCTATCTTCTTCCCGCAGATCAGTCTGATCGGCACCTCTATGGGCAGCCGTGAGGAGTTTATCCAGATGCTACAATGGGTGGAGCAACATGACATACATCCTGTAATTGATGGCGTATATCCATTGCAAGACGTAGTAAAAGCATTCGAACGTATGGAAAAAGGCGAGCAGTTTGGTAATCTGGCTATCCTTATGGAGTGATATCTATTTTGAGATGGGCCTTCATGAATTGTTGAAAATTGATTTAGATAATGGGGTGAATCCATCTGACCCGTCTCGCTAAACGTATACTAATTGTTCTTATTACTATTATCATTGTGGCCCAAATTCCTATGTTAAAAGAAACCTTAGCCCGAGGAGTTACTACGTTATATGTGAAGATAAAGTATCCCGAACATTCCTTTCAATTCCAAGACTTCAACTACGAGTCTCATTTCGGGAACTATATCATTTCATATACTGATCAAGACGAACAAGGTATTAGTCTGATGCTTGAGCCCAAATTTTTTCCGGTGCTCATTATATATGATCCATTGAATCAGCCCATGAAAGACTAGTTTGTTCACGCTATGAATCATTCAGGAGGTATCGATATGGACAATCCATTACATTTGGTCGAATTGGTTCGCAAACTGATGGACTCTGAAGGAACGGAAGCCGAGTTGGATGACATGTTGACGGAGCTACAACAGCAGGTTCCACATGCGGGGATCAGTAATCTCATTTTCTGGGATGATCGAGACCTGACGCCTGAACAGATTGTGGAAGAAGCCTTGGCTTCCCGTCCGATCCTGCTTCCGCTCCACTGCAATTGAAACAAGGAAGTAATAATCAATAAACCAAGTTTACCCTCCCCAATTTCCATAATTTCGTTATAATGGTAAGCAAGACACCATGCTATTGGAGGAGAATTATGGAAACGGAAGCTTTACGCAACGTGGAACAACTAGCTCTGAAGAAACACAAGATTTACAAACAAAGTTTAATCAGGTACCTTGCACGCTCCATGCTGGCCAGTATGTTTATCGGATTCGGCGTCATCGTGGCGTTTAAGACAGGTAACTTCTTTTATATGGAGCAGTCCCCGTTCACCTATCCGATGGCGGCAATTACGTTTGGGGCGGCCATCATTCTGATCGCCTATGGCGGGGGTGACCTGTTCACGGGCAATACGTTTTATTACACGTATGCGGCGCTGCGCAAGAAACTGCGCTGGTTCGAAGTGATCAAGCTGTGGATTGCGAGTTATAGCGGTAACCTGATGGGCGCAGCTGTGTTTGCCCTGTTAATCTACCTGACCGGATTGTTCGACTCGTCTCAGGTGAATGGTTTTCTGTTAAGCGTGGTAGAACACAAAATGGAAGTTCCAACCATGCAGCTCTTTTTCCGGGGAATTCTGTGTAACTGGCTTGTGTGTATGGCGTTCTTTGTTCCAATGTTTATGAAGGAGAATGGAGCCAAAATGTTTGCCATGATGCTCTTTGTGTTCTGCTTCTTCATCTCGGGATACGAGCACAGTATCGCCAATATGTGTACGTTCGCGATTGCACTTGTGCTGAATCACCCGGGGACGATCTCATTTGAAGGTGTGCTTCACAACCTGGTTCCCGTGACCTTGGGTAATCTGGTGGGTGGTGTGCTGCTGATGGGCTTTATGTATTATGCGGTGAACAAACCGTTTCTGGATGAAGAGACACATTAATCTCTGGCAAAAAAAGACATCCTTCCGGCCCGGTCCTTCGACCGTGGCTAATCGGTAAGAAGAATCCAAAACACCCCGGCAACCTTCCCATCTCAGGGAGAAGGTTGCCGGGGTGTTTCTCTACGGGCAGGCTCACGGATAAGCCGCCTGCCCTCCACACGCATAGCCATGTGATACACAACCACATGGCTCCATGCGGTGGGTCGGCAAGCAGGCCGCAATCAGGTAGCCCTGTGTTGCCCGCTTGCCAACCCCCTCCGTGGCTTAGAAGTACTCCCGCCACGGAGTATATTCAATATCGTTGTCGCCGCGCGTGACCACGATCATATTCTCGATTTTACCCGTGTCCTTATTGGTACGGTAGATCATCGTACGTGTCTCGCCTTCTTCCGGCACAGAGAACAGGAACTTGTCCGCAACGAACGAAGAACCAAGTCCAGTGGCATGTTCTGTAAAGGCAGAGCCCGTCTTGCTTGTGAGCAGCAGACCAATCCCGTAGGCTGTAGCCGTTTGTGCTGCTTTGCCAAAGAGATGCTCGCCTTGACTGGTCGTGTGCGTTTGCTCCGAATACCTATATTTTTCCGTATCCTTGCTATAGTCCACCACATTGCCCTGTTTATCCAGACTGATGGTGGTCGTTTCGCCCTTGTCGCTTTTCACCTGATACGTACCTACGATGGAATCCTCGGTTATTTTTACCGTCTTGCCAGTATTGGGGTCAGTCTGATAGATTACATCTTCGTACTGAAGCCGAATGATGTTCATACTGGCCTGAATCTGCTGCGCCAGTTCTTCGTCACCCATCTCTTTGGCTTTCTTCAGCATTTCCTCATAGTTCTGGTATTTCTCGGCATCCTTCTCATCCCATTCATCCATGTTCTTTGGTGGACCTGGCGTTTTGTCCAGATCATCGCCTTTATTTTTGCCCATGGTTGATAGCGCCCGCGCTGCGGTCAGCGCCGTCATGATTGCCTGGCTCACCGCCTCTTCATCTGTCGTGCGGAAACGCTCGGCAATCTTCTTAAGCTCCGACTGAATGGACAGAACCAGTTCCAGAACAGATTTCATCGTGCCTTGAGCCGTTGAATAATCGTTATAAAAACGCTCACGCTCCATGCCATCCCAGTTGCTGCGCATGACACTCATCTTACCGTCCAATGTGGACATGAATCCCGATAATTGCTGATGTGCCTGAGCGAACTGCCCACTGACCGTCTCCAGTTGTTCCGGTGTCACCTTGATCTGTGTCATCCTGCACACTCCTCATCCTGGTCATTTATAACTCATGGTCTATCCATTACGACAATCTCTCGGCCTCTTCCTGTCTGATCTCCAGATGCAACAGCGGAAACGGATTACCGGAACTATCCAATTCGGAACGACCTGTCTGTACAAATCCCATCTTTTCATAGAATCGGGCTGCTCCAGTATTCTGCTCATTAACATCTACCTTGAGGTGACGGCCTTTGATTTTGAAGGCATGGTCTATTAGCAGACGTCCCAGACCCTGCCCGTGTTGGCTCGGATCTACAAACAGCATCTCGATAAAGTTATCATCCACACCAATAAAACCCACGGGTTGTTGCTTCGTATTGAGCACTTCCCAAACCTCGACTTGTCTTTGTTGCAACACATCACTCACCACTTTTTTGTAGAACTGAATGTGATGCTCTTCCAAAAACGTATGGGTTGCCCGAACAGCACTCTCCCAGATCTCGACCAACTTGTCATGATCCTGTTCCCGATATGCAGCGACTAACATGTCCGACGTATGCTCCTTCTCTATTAAAAGTAAATGGTTATGTAAAGCCCGATCCTAGGATCGGACTTGTTTAATACATCAAATTTGAAATAACTCTACGTTTATTTTACCATGTCCATCATTCAATCTGTACCCATAATTTCCAAGCTTGAGTCAACGTTCTACCTCCGTTTTTGGCTTCCAACGGAAGGTTGCTGCCGATTGGGAAGGCAGTATATATCGAAACGAATCTCCATCTATGACTACATCAAAGGAAATTTCCGCCTCACCCGTGTTAGCTGCAACGAGCACCATCGTTCCATCCGGATTGCGGAAGGTTACGTTCTCGATCTTGCCCTGTTCTTGCGTGGAATCAACTCTTACAGCTCCTGGACGTACATAACGGCTGATGTGGCCTAACACATAATACTCGACATTTCTAGTGATTTCATCACTGTCCGGGTCAATCGTCACAACCCCACGACAGTTCTCACAGCCACCGTTCGTGGGTCCACCTTGCGGATCAAGTGCGATGTTCCAGAGCAGCACATTTTTTGCCCAGTTGCGAGGTGCACCAATGATGAGATTGGACATCTGCCAGCTCAGATTCTCGCCAAAATCAGAACTCCACTCCCCACCACTACATTCGGTAAAATAAATATTCTTGTCTGGGAAGCGCTCATGCACTTCCGACATGGCAGATGGATCACCTGCATAACAGTGGAAAGCAGATCCATCGATATAAGCAGCAGCCTGCTCATCACCAAGCACCGTAGCGGTATATTCAACCGCCTGATCCCAGTTATGATCATACGCGATGATTCGCGTGTCCAGTCCCGCATCCTGTAGCGCCGGGCCGAGATAATCCTGAATGAACATCGCTTGTTCTTCAGCTCCCATACTCATACTCGGATATTTGTCCGAGGTGAACTCCGGTTCATTTTGCAACGTGATCCCATAGATGGGAATGCCCTTTGTCTGATACGCTTTGATATATTTCACAAAATATCTCGCGTACGCTTCATACACTTGGGGATCGTTGTAATCCAGATACCAACCGTTAGTGGTCTTCTCCCCATACTTCATCCAGGCCGGGGCCGTCCACGGTGTGCCCAGTACGTTAAGATCCGGTTTTAAATTAGCTACACGCTCCAGCATGTTCACAACTTCCTGATCCTTTTCGATCGAAAAGGATTCCATGTCATAGTCCTTGCCAGACTCGATATCATCATAGGTATAACTCGAAGCTACACCTGATCCATCTACCGAATAATCGGAGGCACCAATCGTATGACGCACCATATCCATGTTCAGCCCTTCTGTTGTAAACAGTTCCTTCAGCAGTTGCTCTTGTTGTTCCTCTGAGAGCTCGTTGATCAGATGCGCAGATGAACCCGTCATCGCTGCGCCAAATCCATCCATGGTCTGATATATCTTTTCCGAGTCAATCTGTATGGTGAACGCCGACGAAGAAATGTCTGACTCCTGCGTTGAAGAAACTGAAGATCTTGGGTCTGCATCATGGTGATCGGTAATTGGAATGGGCTTCTGTGGTGTAAGCAGATTTTGCTGATCTCCCGTGGTTAACCAGACCTCGGCCGTTCTCTGTTTGTCCACAACCGGTGGCGGAGCGGGTTGTTCACTTCGGTTGAAGATAAGCCAGATTCCTATACCGACAAAACAAACAGCAGCGATCAACAGGATCATCCATCGTTTGGGATATTCTCGCCAACCTATGTTTATCATGCTTCACTCTCCTTCCATTGTGGAAAAAGCCGCGGCCACTAGGCCACGACTCATTTTCCTAATCTATATGAAGTAGAACAAACTGCATTTAACGAAATAACTTCACTGGGAGAACAACCTTCCAATCTCCCTTATTGAACTTTTATTTACCGGACTTGCTTCCGATATTCACACTGCCTGTCAGACGGATATCATCCGATGCACTGCCAACATACACTTGGACTTTACCCTTAGGCATTACCCATTCATGGGATGTTTCATCCCAGTAGGACAATGCGCTGCGATCCAGTTGAATGTTGACCCGCTGCTGCTTGCCTGCCTTCAGATCTATCTTCGCCCAACCAGCAAGCTGCTTCTCTGGCGTTTCAACTTTAGTTGGCAGATTGCCAACATAGACCTGTACAACTTCTGCACCGGCAACTTTACCGGTATTGCGCAGATTCAGGGATACTTCTACAGTTTCCTTATAGCCTTTACCTGTGTTTTTCACATGCAGATTACGATAATTAAAATCGGTATACGACAGTCCGTGTCCAAAAGCAAACGCCGGTGTCATGCCTTCTTTGTCATATCCTTTATACCCTACAAAAATACCCTCGGAATAGTTGCCCACCCCGTTAATACCCGGGAATTGTTCCGCAGTGGATACCGGGGTCTGGGAATCATCTGATGGGAACGTCACCGGCAACTTACCGGATGGATTCACATCACCAAACAGCACACGTGCCACTGCATTACCTTGTTCCTGACCTGCATACCAAGCCTGAACGATGGATGGCACTTCTTTTTGCCAGGAATCCATTTCAACAGCGCGACCACTCATTTGCACCACAATCGTTTTTGGATTGGCTGCTGCTACCTTGCGGATCAGCTGCTCCTGGTTATTCGGCAGCTCCAGGTCGGAACGGTCAACGTAACCTTCACTGTCATACGTGCGAGTTACCACGACGGCAACATCGGATTTTTTCGCCAGCTCAACTGCTTTTTGCATTTTGATATCCACAGCGTCGTCTGGAGCTTCCCAGCCAAAACGAACCTGTGCACCCATATCATGATTAGTCTGTACCGGGAAATCCGTACGATACTCAATTCGAATATTGTGGGACTCACCTTCTTTGAATGTGATTTCTTTCTTCGTTGTACTCAATGTTTCACCTTGATTGTCTACGAGTAACTTATCATCCACATACAGTTTCGCAGAACCTAGACTGGTCAGGGACAGTTTATATTCACCCGTTTGAGGTGCTGTGATCGCCCCTGTCCAACGAGCAGACATTTTGGCATTGAATTTCGTAGGTGTCACTGGAAGCTTGGAAGATTGTGCGTTAAAACCTTCATAGTTGTAGAATCCAAGATTCATGTTGACCTGATGATCTGTTCGGACCAAAGAAGGATTACCCTCCATATCTTTATTCGTCCAGTATTCAGCACGCAGACCGTATTCCGCACGATCTGTACCATAGTCTCTTTCACTTTCCTGAGCATCCGCTGGTGATAAAAGAGTAGAAGGTACGGCGGATGGCCCATTAAATGCATCTCCTGCGGAGATAGGATCGGTTCCGGCAGCATATTTTACATCCACACCGTTACCAGCACGGTTACGAATGCCTTGAAGCGGACTTACAGTATACGTCGGATTAACCAGACTGCTACCTCCACCAGCAGCAGATGCGTTATCTGCATCCGGACCGATGACAGCGATGGATTTCACGTTTTTCTTGGACAACGGCAGCACATTATCATTGTTTTGCAAAAGAACCATGCTCTCTTCTGCAATTTCACGTGCCTGTTTGCCGTCTTTCTTAGCATTGATTTGTGTATTCGTTACAGGGTTATCAAACAGCCCTTTACCGAACATTTGAAGCAAAATGCGTCTAACCTTCTCATCAATGGTTTGCTCGCTGACTTCGCCATTGTTCACGGCTTCCAGCAATTTGTCTCCCCATTTGCCGTAAGGCTCTCCCGGTGTCTCCAGATCCAGACCCGCATTGGCGGATTTGGCTGTGCTGAAATTTGCACCGTAGTCACTCATGACAAACCCTTCGAAGCCAAACTGATCCCGAAGGACATTGGTCAGCATCTCCTTGTTCTCACAAGCATATGTACCGTTCACCTGGTTAAATGAACACATTGCCGAACCAAGATCCGCTTTTTCAACCATCGCCTGGAACGGACGTGCATAGACTTCTTGAATCGCACGTTCGCTGGCTGTTGCATTGGTCGTGAAACGTTCAGTCTCCTGGTTGTTCAGGATATAGTGCTTCGCAGTAGCGATAACCGGATTACTTTGAATCCCGTTCACATACGCTGCACCCATGCCGGAAGCCAATAGCGGATCTTCCCCGAGAGATTCGAAGTTCCGGGAACCCCATGGTGTACGTGCAATATCCAGTCCAGGGCCGAGCACTACATTATGTGTTGTATCATGTGCTTCCTGACCGATCAGATCGCCATATTTCTTGGCCAGATTGGTATCCCAGGAAGCCGCAAGCGCGATGGGTGCAGGCAATGCCGTGGACTTTTTGTCCTGCACATCCGGGTTAGCCACACGTACTCCTGCGGGTCCATCTGCCATCTGTAATGCTGGAATGCCGAGGCGCTCCAATCCATCATTATAGAAACCATAATAGTTATTGACTTTACCAGTTACGAATCCAACTTTCTCCTCCAGCGTCATCTCCTTGAGCAACAGCTCGGTGCGTTCTTCCGCTGATAGAGATGTGTTCATCCAAGGCCGATTGGCCCCAGAATCCGCCTCCGCGGCGAAGGCGTGCAGCGGCATAGCCGCAACCGCCACGATGATTAATAACATAAACCATCGTTTGAGGAAAATCAGATTGAGTCTTCTGTTCATGTTGTAAGTTCTCCTTCTCTCTTGATCATTTTTCTTGTGCACATATTGAATACATGTATACAAGGGAATGCAAACTGGCTTGATCCCAGTCTTTCAAGCATTCAGGTCGTCCTGCACATGGCTTCTGAAACTGCAGCCTGCAAGCCAGTCAGCAGATTTCGCTTCCTAACGATAGCCGACATGATACCGAATTACATCCCCTTAAATTTGGTAAATGACCAATTAGAAAGAGCCTAGTTCTTTGGAATCACCATGTTAACAATTCAGATAACAAAACAAGAAAACGAATTATTTACATTTCCGTAACTACTTTCGAACAAATTCTTTACTTTTAAAAACAGTCGGTTCGACCCACTCCCGATCAACCAATTAATGCAATTAATTATCAGATTAAGGAATATGTCGACACACTCTGGGTCCTAAGTCTATTTGAAAACGGAACCAATCCGGTCCATTGAAATATCCAAAAATATAAAAGCAGCTGAGGTCCCTTTTAACAGGTTCTTCAGCTGCCTTTATGTTGAAATTGCTCCATATTGTTCACTCCGTCCATGATTCTTGTTCTACACTCGTTATATTGAGATTTGAAGTTACTTTGAAAATCGGAGTAACAAATAAAAAAACCGCCCCACTGGGCGGTTCAATTCTAGTTCGTTCACTTCTAATTCTGTAACTGTGCAAGAATCTGCGGGTCCTTGATCTTTTTATCTTCGGCGAGCAACATCACCTTGGACAGAATCTCAGCTGTTCTCGGATCTTCATCGAGGAATGGCAGGAAGATTCGACCCCGATGCTGACTGTGCACCGGAACAATATGAAGTGCACCTGTGGCTTGTTTGAACACATTACCACTCCCCAGATGAACAGCATACTCACCCAATTCACCATCAATTCGTGCGTAATTCCCGTCCAGACGTACATTGTCGATCTTCAGCAGACGCAACGACTCGTTCACAATGACGTGACGCATCTCGATGGTTGTCAGGCTGGCTTCCGGATCTACGCCTCCCACATGTGCAACGCTGACCACCAGATCGATATCACGCATAACTTCCGAGAAGAACGTCAGCGGCACATCTTGCAGCGCTACAGGTTTGTAGCTCTTGCGATCGTAGAACTGCACCGTCTCCAAGGTAGGTGCTTCGGTATCTGCTGGTGAGAACCAATCTGCCATGGCATAGAGATTCGCGATCAGATTATGCTCATAGCTTACCTTCTGCAGACCTTCCTCATAACTGACAGTCCATTGGCGTCCTTTAAGCAGAGCTACTGCTTTTTTCGGTTGAATCTGATACCCCGCATATCGGCGGGACACCGTACCATTAGCCAATTCGTCCTCGTTAGGAAGATACAGCTCACGGAATACCTGCTTGAACGGCTGACGCTCCTGACGGGTGAACAGATCCCGCTGGAATTCACTCCAGCTTCCGCTCTGATACAGATGAAGCGGATGAGCAATCAACAGTTGATCCTGTTCCGCTAGTGCATGGACCGTACCCTCCGGTCCTGGTGCAACCAAACCATTGGATAATACATCGAATCTTCCCGTCTTGTCACCTGACTGGAATACAAGTGTTCTTACCAGCGGTTGTATAACCGGATTTTGCATCAGACTGGCAATTTCCTGACGTGTAAAGGATGTTCCAGCAGTCATCGAACGTTCCAGCTCCTGTCGTGCCCGGCGATACTGATCCACCAGATCCGATTTCAGCTCTTTCAGTTCAGCGATATATCCATCTTTTTTGAACCGGGCAGGTACAGATTTGAGTGTCTTACCTTTACTAACGATAACCATCTCGGGTTGACCTTCCTCATCGATGACCAATTGCGCTGTCGTATCAGCATCCAATGCATGAGGTTCAAAAAAGGATTTCATCTCATCCAACTTACGTGCTTCCATGTCCCACATCAGCCGCGTAACATCGGCATAACCTGCATTACGAGCAAGATTGCCCAGTGCAATCTGCGATGCCACACCTTCACTGGCACGGCGTTGCGCACCGAATTGTTTGCTCTGCATCAGAAACTTCTGAATGAAGTCGTATCGCTCACGCAGATCCTGTTCGCGATTTACAGCGAATGGAATCAAACTGTAGGTTAACAAGTGATCCTTGTTTCGCTTGTCTGACACGGACTCACGCATATCGTCCAGTCGAAGCTTGCCTAGTGCAGCATCTGCGAACAATTGGGATCTGCGGTGGTTGGATCCCCCGGAAATGTACTTGGCACAATCGTATAACAGATTGAACCGTTCCTCCCCGACAGCAGCATAGGCTTCTTCAAACCAAGCGATATCAAACGCACCTTCATTAAAGTCCTGTGGTGAGATTGGAGAATAGTGGGCCACGATGGTTTCTTTCTCCGCAGTAAAGCGTTCATTAATATGAGCATGGAAGTACCAGGCCGCACTGCGTAGACCTTCCCATCCCAGATGTTTCGCTACAATCTCCATCCACTGCGGGGCGTACATGGCTGCTTCCAGCAATTTCTTCTCATTCACCGGATACTTCTGGAGCAATTCCCCAAGACGCTTCTCATCTTCTCCATCTCGTGGATGACAATTCTGAATTAGATAGCTAAACGTCTCTTTACGTGTTGTGTTGTCCCCATAACTATAGATATATCCACGGACAAATGTATCCTGATCCATCGCCGAGACCAGATGTACCCAGTGTTCCATGCCTTCAATTCGATCCAGTTTCATGGCAAGTGTGCTTACTTCTGTAGAGAGTTCTCCCCGGGTCAGCTCAATCTCCAGAATGCGATCGACCACCGCATCTCGCAATTGAACAAGCTTCGGATCACTCGCGATCATTTCTGTACGAGTGGATGTTAAGTCCCGAATAAACAACTGACGATTCCCACCGACCAGCACCTGTCGATATATCTCTTGATCATCAATCAGGTTCAACTGGTACGCACGCAGGAAATCTTCAAGTGACAGTAAAGACAGCGGTTGACTACTCTCTACAAGACTGGTGAACTGGTAAGCTGTCTGGAAGAAACGTTTGAAGCTGTTATCGTCATGGATTTTGCCACGAACTACATAATTCCAAGGTCCAGTCAGAATATGAAGCATGCCTGACTCTTTTTCGAGTCGATCAGCAGGCATACTTGCGATGATGGAGGCCCAGGTTTTCTCAGCTATTTCAAACGTGTCGATCGGATCGCTATCCTGAAATGCCGCCGATATCAGTGCCACTACCTGATCCTTATACGTTAACGAATCCAGCATCTGCTGCAGCTTTTCGATGTCATCCAGAGGATAGATCTGTTCGGCAAACGACTTGCGCCAGCCTTCCAATAACGGAATCTTCTGCAATTCGTCATAGTCATACTGCTCACGGAAATAACTGTAATGGTCGCTCAAATTGCCATTGAACTCCCCGAGCTGTATAGCCATGTATAGCTGCATCAGTTCCACACTGCTGAACCCGGCATGTTGAATATAGTTCTCCCATACGTCATGAAGCGGGAACTGTTCCATCTGCTTCATTTCATTCCGCTCTCCATACGGAACCTTGGAGCGAAGACTCGCTCCGACTAACAATGTGTCTTTATAGCCAGCGTAGTATTCCACCTGATACTCATAATCCCTGTGTTCATGCACTAATTCACTAAGTCCCTCCAGAAATGGTCTGGTCTTATCCAGAGAGAGTGTAAAGATATCCTTCGGATTATGGCCCTTGAGATCACGCTTCTCATCCAGCAATGGCTCACGTCGCTTCGGATCAAATAAACCAAATCCATTAGAAACTGTGTAACGACTCCCCTGATCAGTCAGCTTATCCAGTAGTTTCTGTTCCTTGGCAGTGGGTGTCTCAATCAGCTGCGCCAATGGCTGCAATTGCTCCTGCTGATCTATCCGCTCTGGATCTGCCGCAATCTCGGTCAATAATTCTAGCGCACCCAAGCGCTGCAGTTCACTCTTGGCCTGCAAAAGTCGCTTCAGCGAGACCGCCAATTGGTCCACGGGTTGCAGTAACAATACATGAATGACCTTCTGACGAAGTGAGCCTGTTTTGAGCTTCATCAACGCCTCCATCTGTTTCATCTCATCAACCGTCAACGTGAGCAGCTTCGCTTTGGCGAGTGCACTCTCCCGATTACTGATGCTTTTATCAGACAAACTCTCAAACACAAACTGTCTTTGCACCTCATTATCGGGATGCTGAACAAACTGGGACAACAGTTCTCCGCGCAGTTCCGGGCTTAAACGGTCCTTGATTGCGATGACCTCCCCGATCCATTCCGGGTCCATATCATAAGCGGCCAAATATAACATTTTCTTGACTACATCATCCGTATCAATCCGGTAGTGAACATACTCAAGTACACCCGATGGTCCACCTGACCCTCCTTTTGGAATGGCAGCCAGCATCTGTTTGAACCGATCAAAGTCCTGACGCCGCAAGCCCTTATCTCCAAGAGCAGGCAATGGCCACACGTAGACGCTACGCTGATTCTCTCCATTCTCGAAACTCCAGTTGTACATATACATCGCATCATAGTTGGTCACAATCCAGTGCATCAACTCGGTATCCTGCGCCTCCAGATAACGACGTGCAATGTCCAAACGAAGCTCCCTGTTCTGGCTGTTAGCCAGTACATATTGAGCAACAATCTTCTGATATAACTGACCTTGATCCATAATCTCGATTATCTTGCTCTTCAATTCATTCTCTTCAATGACCGCTGTCGCCCAAAGACTGATAAAGAGTTTGTTGGCGTTAGCTTCCTGCTGCCAGGCCTCGCGTACTTCTGGTTGCACAAGCGCCTGATAGGCCTGTTCAATCAACTGTGCCGCAACACGTTGGTTGGCTGCTTCTATACCGATCCCCGTCCATACGGCAAGCGCTCTTACCACGGAACTGAAACGAATCAGGTTGTTGTCGATAATGATTTTTAATATGTAAATATAGGCTTCCAGTGTCCCTTCATCCATCCGCTCCACAATGCTTTGGCGCAGCCCTTCCTGCAACCTTGCTGCAACTAGCAGC
Source organism: Paenibacillus sp. FSL H8-0283 (assembly GCF_045040675.1). Lineage (NCBI taxonomy): Bacteria > Bacillati > Bacillota > Bacilli > Caryophanales > Paenibacillaceae > Paenibacillus > Paenibacillus sp. FSL H8-0283. Next base: position 1,091,491 of record NZ_CP150295.1, on the reverse strand, counting down.
TCACCCACCATCTGATAGGCATCCGCCTGATCACTCATGAATATACCTTTGATCATTTCATGGGTTAACAGCGCCGTCTGATTGTCACCATAGATAACATCATGCAGCGCCTGCTTCATATCTCCGCCCTGATGATCCAGTTCATAAGCGATACAATCCGCCAGGACCCAACGGATCTCATGCAAATAATCCAGCTTGTACTCACGAAGTGACACATATTCTTCCAGCGAGAAATTTTTCATTTCCATACGGAACAATCCCATCAGTTTACGGATGACTTGTTCTACATGCTGCTCCGGATCGGATGTGCGGAAAGGGCGGCGTTCATAGTTGTTACTGTATGGGAAACGAGTCGCACGCTCTGCAATATAACGGAATCGTGCAACCAATGACTCGCTCTCCAGATGCTGGAGCACATCCAATAGTGGCTCGAATAATGGTTTCTGCGTTTCTGCAGCCAGCCTTCCAAGCAACTTATCAGTATTCAAAAACATCTTTTCGTCTCCACGTAAATACGTAGACCCGGCGATCTCCACAACATAGCCTGCCAGCTCAAGCTGTACCCCTGTTAACGACTTGGCTCTTTCCTGCAATCCATCCATATACACCTGTACTTGCTCTTCCTGATTCATCCTGTTCTCCTCCTTCATCGTTCTCTACCACAGACGCCCGGCTAGCATTGTAAAACGAATAAACACCACGTTATCTCCGTCTTTTACAACAAGCGACTCATCCAGCTCCTGCAATTCTTCATCGTTGAGAAATACTTTATATAACCCATCCTCATAGGCGGTTATAGCTGTCTCCATCGCAACATTCAGATCAGGAACACCCTCATTGTATACTGCGCCAAACCCAACTTTCCCCACCGCTCCTTGTGTCTCAATCTCATCCGGCATCAGGTAGGCGAGCAATTCTGCCTGTTGTTTCTTGTCCTGAAGAGCTTTTACTTGTAGAGCCACCATGTTCTCAATGAGCTGCCTTAACGTATGAGTTGTTTCCGGAAGTTCGGCAGCTTGCTTGGCAAGTACCGGCTTGCGCTTGCCCAGACTTTTTACCGTTATCCATACATTCACTGCATTACCTCCCTTGTCCTGCTCTATTTGAAGAAGCTTCCATAAGCCCCGATATCTATACCACGATGCGGAATAACCTAAACTCGAAATGATTATCTGTCTCTAAATAAAATATAAAATACGTACATATGTACCCCTAATGAACATCATAACTAAAATTCAATCCATATTCATGAGCCAATCCTCATGTTTACGTGGAACCACGGAACTAGGGCCTACTTGCGTACATATACGCAAAAAAAGCCGCACAGTGTCATATAAATATGGACTGTGCAGCTGCTAAGCTACCATTAGAACAGCTTATGATGCCTGAGAACCTTTATAAACTGAAACCTGTATGAATCATCTCGCCAGACGCAACGGTCGAATGGTTACAGCTGCTGTCTTGAACCCAGGCATCCGGCAGAACGGATCCAGCTCTGGTCTGGTGGCCCGATTCACATTCTGAATGCCGCCCCAATGCATCGGCACGAACAAGGTATCCTCCCGAATCGAATCTTTGATACGCGAACGAACCGTGAAGCTTCCGTACGTCGATTGAATCTCTACCCACTCTCCATCGTGAATACGATAACGGGCAGCGGTAGCCGGGTGAAGTTCAACAAAGTTCTCCAATTCACGAGCTGCCAGTGCCGGACTTCGATGTGTCTGCACCCCTGTAAGATAATGAGGCAGCACACGCCCATTGGTGAGAATTAAGGGGAACTCCGAAGATATATCATTCCAGCCCGGGCTGGATTCAAATGTGAACGCCGCTTTGCCATCCGGGTGAGCGAATCGTTCACCGAACAGCAGTCCTTCTCCCTGATCTTCGAGGGCAGAACACGGCCAGTATACCCCTTTCTCGTTACGCAAACGCTCATAGGTAATGCCATAGTAATCAGCGACTCCGCCGCGGCTCGCCACCCGAAGCTCATTAAAGATATCCTCAGCAGTGTCATATTCAAAGTAAGAAGCTTTACCCAATTGCGCGGCAATCCGGCATAATATATCCCAATCATCAAGCGTTTCTCCCGGTGCAGGCCGCCCCTGTTCACGGAGCAGAACACGCCCCTCCAGATTGGTCAGTGTACCTTCATTCTCCATATAAGATGTAACCGGCAGAATCAGATCAGCCATGCGTGCTGTCTCCGACAGGAACATATCTGCCACGATCAGAAAGTCCAGCTTGCGCAGACCTTCTTCCACCAAACGCACATTGGGGTTGGATACGACCGGGTTGGAGCCCATTACAAGCAACGCCCGAATCTCCTGATCATGGACCTTCTCCATCATCTCGTAGGCGGATACCCCTTTGCCTGGCAAACTTGCAGGTTCCACGCCCCAGACGGATGCCACATAGGCACGATCGGCTTCATTTTCAATGGATCGATAGCCCGGCAGCTGGTCAGCCTTCTGCCCATGCTCCCGTCCGCCCTGCCCATTGCCTTGACCTGTGATGGCACCATATCCACAGCCTTCTCTACCAATTTTGCCAGTCGCCAGCACCAGGTTCAAAAAGTGTCTAACGGCCATATGCCCATCCGTCTGCTGCTCCACACCACGTGCTGTCATGATCATGCCTGTCTCTGCCTCACCATAGGCCATCGCTGCCTGACGAATCAGCGCCAGATCAACCCCGCACGTTTGTGCCGCCTGTTCGAGTTGCAGATCAGCCAACCCTTGTATCAATTGATCGTAACCATGCGTTCGTTTGTCTATAAAATGAGGCTTCACCAATCCGGCATCCATAATCACCTTCAACATGCTATCCGCCAGCAGAGCATCCATGCCAGGCTTCACCTGCAAATGAAGGTCGGCAATGGCAGCGGTTGCCGTCTTGCGTGGATCAATAACGATAATGAACGCCCCGTTCTCCTTGGCCTGATTGAAGTAGGGCAACAGGGTAGGTTGGCATTCTGCAATATTGGTACCTGCGAGTACTATACAACCTGCCTTGGGAATATCAGACAGTCGGAACGTCAATCCACGATCTATCCCGAACACTTTACTTCCAGCTGAAGCCGCAGCTGACATGCAGAACCGTCCATTATAGTCGATATACTTTGTCCCCAATGCAACCCGGGCAAATTTTCCGAGCAGGTAGGCTGTCTCATTGGTCAAAGATCCGCCTCCGTAGACTCCGACCGTATCTGCTCCGTATAAATCCCTCAAGTCCTGAAACCGCTCTGCGATGGTCTGAATGGCCTCCTTCCAGGAACAGGGTTCAAGCTCGCCATTACGACGAATGAGCGGATGCATTAATCGTTGACCACTGAGCGCATGTTGATGCGCATTCATGCCCTTCACACACAACCTGCCCTGAGAGGCTTCATTCGGAACACCCTGAACCGTATACTCACCACGACGCTGGCCTGCAACAGGTGCAGCCAGTTCTTCAACAGTCATCTTGCACTGCACACTGCAATACGGACACTGGGTTTCCTTTACATGGAGCTTGGAGGCTGTTGGTTCTGAACTCACGGATAATCCCATCTTTTCATCCCCGCCTTTCATCTATATATCAGCTTGAAGTGTAGCTGCAAGTTCCTTCTGTAACTGGTCATCCAGCAGCGTTTCCCGAATCGACATGAATCCCAATCGTTCCGTCCATGCCCATAACGGCTCATCATACCAAGCGGTTTGGCGATACCATTGAAGGCAGGCTGATGCAAGTGTGGCCGCTTGCACCTCTGTTTCAGCCACCCCAATCAAGCCACCTTGTTTGACCGGATGCTCTGCATGACCGCCTGCGTAGATCTCCCATCCAGCTGGTGAAGCCAGCAAGCCAATATCCTGCACCAGTGCGCTCACCAATGATCCCGGCCCTGGTGCAACTCCCATATTCACCGGCGACGGCATTGCAGCGCCGATCCAACTCGCACGAAGCTGTGCAGCCAGCCCCCTGGCATCTCTTGCATAGGATGAAAGCGGGATCTGATCATCCCAGCGCACCTGAACCTCTGAGTGACCTTCGATCTCTCGAACAACCATCGTTCCACCGGATACCTGTAAGTAATAATGAATTACGGGGCGACATACCGCGCAGCCATGTTCCGAACCCCAACCCAGCTTCTGCAAGATCAAAGATATGTCTGGTAGCCCTGTCTCCAGAACATTGATGTCAGCCAGTATTCCCTTTAACTCTGCATGCCCAAGATCCGTACAACTGCAAACAGGCATTGGAGCAGGTTTATCTGGTGTGGCTACCACGCCAGTACCCCCGTTATTTTTCAGGTTATGCGTATGTTTCAACAGAGCAGCCACCATCGGGCGACAGCCACCGCATGAACCTGACGCCTTGGTCTGCTCCTTCACCTGATCTGCCGTCTCGAGACCCTGTTCCTGAATAGCTTTCATAATGGCAGCCTTGGTCACATTGTTGCAGGCACATACGGTCTCCTGAGCCGGTAATGCCGCAGCAGCAATCTCAGCCGGGTCCGGAGCCCCTTCACGCGGAGCCAATTCCGCCACATCTGCGCCTCGTTGCACAAGTCCAAGCAATGCCGTTCCTTCGGTTGTATCTCCAAATAAAATGGCTCCGCGCACTTTGCCAGCCTGCATCAGTACTTTTTTATATGTGCCTTGAATGCCATCCAGATGTTGAATTGCGGTCTGCATGCCTTCCCCACTGATCTCGCCTGCCGAGAAAACATCAACCCCCGATACCTTCAGCTGTGAGTATGGAATTGATCCTTTGTATTCAGGCGTTTCCTGTCCACAGAGTGTACGTGCGAGCACCTTCCCCTGTTCGTATAAGGGGGCCACCAGACCATAACTAATTCCCCGATGTTCAGCACATTCCCCAACTGCGTAAATACCCGGTACACTGGTGCGCATATAGTCATCTACCATAATTGCCCGATTGGTGGCGATTCCACTTCGTCTGGCCAGGTCCACATTTGGCCGAATTCCTACAGCGACAATGACAACCTGAGCTTCAAGCTTGGAACCATCTGTGAAGAGCAGCCCCTGCGCCTGCGATCGTCCGGTGATTTTTTGCGTATTTCTGGCCAAAAGAAAGGACATACCCTGCCCTTCAAGTTCCTCCTGAAGCATCGTGGCAGCCTTCTGATCCAACTGCCGATTCATAATGTAAGGTGCGTTATGGACCACCACAGCTTCCATGCCCAGATGCAGTAACCCGCGCGCAGCCTCTAGCCCAAGCAATCCGCCACCAATGACGGCGGCCTTGCGATAGGTTTTGGAATAATCAGACATGCGCGTACAATCGTCAATCGTTCGGAAGGACATGACCCGCTCTTTATCAATTCCCGGAATCGGTGGGATAAAAGGTGAAGACCCTGTCGCCAGAATCAGGACATCATAGGTTTCTTTTAGTCCGGATTCCGTCTCTATATATTTTCCACGGGTATCAATGCGGTGTACCGTTTCACCTGTACATAGCCGTATATGATGCTCGGCATACCAAGTCCAATCATTGATAATGATATCCTGTAACGAATGCTCACCCTGCAATACTTTTGATAACATGATCCGATTGTAGTTGGGACGGGGTTCATTGCCGTAGATTACAATCTCATACGTATCAGGCTCCAGTGCTATAATCTCTTCGACACACTTCACTCCAGCCATGCCATTCCCGATAATCACCAGTTTGCTTCTACTCATGGGCTGCCCCCCTATCTCTCTCTCACCTGAAAATAAACAGAAAAATCCCTTCTCCATGATTCGGAAAAGGGCACCGTTGCCTCCGGAATCCACACGCCTTTGTGTGGATTCATATTAGATTCAGATTAAGGGAATCTCAATCTAATGTCAACTAAATTAACATTAAAAGTGCGAATAACGATTAAAAAATGAATTATTAAAAATATCATGTAATTTTTATTGACATACACATTTTCTCTTGATTATAATTTGAATCAAAATCACAGTGCTGTGATCAACTCAGATGCGGGAACACAATGACGTGTACCGCCTGTCGGCAACGGGGCCGCAAATCGTTCAGATCTGGACGAATTGCGGCCTTTTTCTGCCTTAACAAGCACATAGACAAATCACGAAGATCTCAATTGGATGAGGAGCGATGATGGATGATGGAGAGCAAAAGTTTTTGGAAAAGCGGGCATAAGCCCACCCTCTTCGGGGCGTTTATGTATTTTGACATCAGTTTTATGATATGGGGGATGCTTGGTCCACTCGCAGTTGTCATAGCGTTGGATTATCCGATGACTCCGCTGGAAAAGGCCAATCTGGTCGCATTGCCTATTCTCGGCGGCTCCATCCTGCGCCTTGTGCTTGGCTTCATGTCTGATTATATTGGTCCGAAACTGACCGCACAGATCGGGATGCTCGTCACCTTAGTTCCTTTATTACTCGGCTGGTTATGGGTTGACTCCTTAAGCCAACTGTACGTGGTGGCACTCTTGCTTGGTGTCGCAGGCGCCTCCTTTGCTGCTGCGCTACCTCTGGCAGGCCAATGGTATGGCAAGGAGCATCAGGGTCTGGCCATGGGTATTGCCGGGGCGGGTAACAGCGGAACCGTACTCGCGACGTTGTTTGCTAATCGCTTGGCTACGCATTTTGGCAGCTGGGAAGTTGTGTTCGGACTTGCTATTATACCGATCGTTATTGTATTCATCCTCTTTTCAATCTTTGCCAAGAATAGCCCTAACCGGCCTGAACCCAAGAAATTGTCCCAATATGGAAGTCTGCTTAAACAAAAAGATGCTTGGGTATTCTGTGCCTTCTATTGTGTGACCTTTGGTGGCTTCGTTGGATTATGTAACTATCTCACCATCTTCTTCAACACCCAGTATGGGCTCTCTCCAGTTCGTGCCGCTGACATTACCACCTTCTGTGTAATCGCAGGCAGTTTCTTCCGGCCTGTAGGGGGTTATCTGGCGGACAAAATTGGTGGAACCCGCATGCTAACATTCCTGTACACAGGGGCTTGTGTCATGTTAATCGGAGTATCCTTCATGCCACCGCTTCCTGTTGTAGTAGTCATGTTGTTCCTCGGTATGATGTGTCTGGGAGCCGGAAATGGCTCCGTGTTCCAACTGGTTCCCCAACGTTTCGGCAATGAGATTGGCCTGATGACAGGTATTGTGGGTGCCGCTGGCGGATTGGGGGGGTATGCACTGCCGCTGATTCTCGGTCAACTGTATAGCAGCTATCAATCCTATACACCAGGTTTTGTCATTCTTAGCCTGATTGCAGCAGCTTCCCTGTTCCTGGTTCTCTTCATGCAATCCCGCTGGCGTGTGAGCTGGTTGAGCCGAGGTAACAAAGGCATGGCGGAATCGACATCCCTTTCTTCCTGAGCAACCACTCGGCCGTTAACCAATGGTACGGTGTATGTGGATGATCCCGAAGTCGAAGTAAGCAAAGAACAGCGCAGCCCGATGGGGCTACGCTGTTTTTTCTGCTTAAAGCTGCTTTTTTGCTTAAGATGAATACTTTTGAAGAACAATAACCGCATTATGACCGCCAAAACCAAAGGAATTAGACATCCCAATCCGCAACTCTGCTTTTCTTGCCTCGTTTGGCACATAATCCAGATCACATTCGGGGTCCCTCTGCTCCTGATTGATGGTTGGAGGAATGATGCCATGCCGCAGACTTTGAATAAGTGAGATCGCCTCCGCACCGCCTGCTGCACCAAGCATATGTCCCGTCATGGACTTATTCGCTGTGACCGGAATATCATAGGCACCTGTCCCGAAAAGTTGTTTAATGGCTCTCGTCTCAGACAGATCACCTGCCTCCGTACTGGTGGCATGGGCGTTAATTACATCAATGTCCTCAGGTCCAATCTGAGCTTCTTTCAGTGATGCTTTCATCGCCAGATATGCACCCCGTCCTTCCGGGTGGGTAGCTACCATATGATACGCATCTGAACTGGCACCATATCCAATCACTTCGGCAAGAATATTCGCCCCTCTTGCTAGAGCATGAGACAGTGATTCCACAACCAGAATTCCAGCACCCTCCGCCATGACAAAACCGTCTCTCCCTGCATCAAATGGACGGCTGGCTGCTTGGAACGCTTCATTTCGTGTAGACAACGCTGTCGCATTACCGAAGCTTGCCAGTGACACTTCCGTTACAGCCGCTTCTGTTCCTCCAGCAATAATGACATCGGCTCCGCCATGACGAATTAACCGGAAAGCCTCTCCAATGGCTGTATTGCCAATGGAACAAGCTGTTACTGGCGACAATGTCGGTCCCCAGCAACCAAACCTCATACTGACCATAGCTGCCGCCATATTGGAGATCATCATAGGTACCAGTGTTGGGCTGACTCTCGCAGGTCCCCGTTCTGACAGGATCTTGCCTTGTTCCATCAATGTCTGGATGCCACCTATGCCTGAACCAATATATACACCTACCCGTTCACGGTCCAGTTCATCCATCACAAGACCCGATTGTGATACAGCCTGATCCGTAGCAGCAACAGCAAATTGAACGAATCGATCCATACGCCTTGCTTCCTTGCGTCCAAAACGCTCTTCACCATCAAAATCACGGACCACTCCTGCGATTCTGGTTTTGTACGAAGCTGTATCAAAATGTACTATAGGTGATACACCTGATCTACCCTCAATCAATCCGTTCCAGAATGTATCTACATCATTTCCCAGAGGAGAGATAACTCCCATACCTGTAATCACGACTCGTTCCATGTCCATCCTCCTTCAGCGCTGTTGTCTACCTTACTCTTACGCTCTGCCACTAATAGTGCACTTTTGAATATCCTATTACAAGTTGTCAATTATAATAGTATAATGACTACCATGATAACGAGGATTGAAGGTGATGGATTGAACTACGATGTCAGGTTACAGGCATTGTCCACTTTTCTGAAAACACAGCGTTCCAAAATTTCCCCCGAATCGGTCGGTTTACCCACTGGAAGTCGGAGAAGAACGCCTGGGCTGAGGAGAGAAGAGGTTTCCCAACTGGCAGGAGTGAGTACAACATGGTATACCTGGCTTGAACAAGGTCGGGATATTCAGGTATCCCATTCCGTGTTGGATAACATTGCTTCGGCACTGAGGCTTACTACAGATGAACGAAAATATCTGTTTTCGCTCGCCATGGAGCATCATACGGAGCTACCCACACTGGAAGAAGAACCGGTTCAACTTCACCCTTCCTTGCAGAAAATTTTGCAAGAACTTCACCACTGTCCTACCGTGATCTCGGATCGGCGTTGTTACATTGTCGGCTGGAATGATGCAGCCCGGCATGTTTTTATTGATTTTGAACAGATTGCCCCCGAACAGCGGAATATGATCAGTCTGTTATTTGATCGAAAGGAGTTTCGCAGGCTCGCGGTGAACTGGGAGGATTTTGTTAGCGGATTTCTGGCAATTTTTCGTGCTTACTATGGCCAGTATGTTGATGATGAATGGTATAATTTATTTTTGGATGACATGATGAACAGACATCCCGATTTTCATACCCTTTGGAAACAAAGCAGCGTCAGTAGTGCCCCGGACGTATTAATCGAGTTCAGGCATTCCAAAGCAGGCAAAATGTTGTTTGATCTGACTTCGTTGCAGGTTCAGGGTAGTTCCGATCTGCGTTGCAGTGTCTACACCCCTGCGCCAGAGAGCGCTACCGAGCGCAAATTGATGCGCCTGATCGAGCGTGAAGCTGATCCACATCTTGGCAAGCATTAAATCGGAGTCTCTCACCTTCTCGGAGTCATGTTAGAGCCTTGACATCCTCATGTTGCATGTTTTAAATATCAGGTATATTAAGTAATCCATGGATCTTAGTCCTTCTACAAGAAGGGGGTTCAGAAAGGAATATCATGACGAAAGTGCTTATCATAGAGGACGACAACATGTTAGGCGATACATTATCCTTGTATTTGCAAGGTGAAGGGTATGATGTTATCCGTGTCGATAACGCAAGAGATGGTCTTCTACAGCTTCAAGCGCGGCCTGATATCCTGCTTCTTGACTTGATGCTCCCTGATTCAGGTAATAAGAATCCTAGTTCTCTCATGCGCCAACATACGGCAATCCCCATCATTGTCATCTCTTCCTTAACCGAGGTTTCTGAGCGTATTCGATCATTAACAGACGGGGCTGATGACTATGTATGTAAGCCTTTCAGCATGCAGGAGCTGAAGGCACGTATTGAGGCCGTATTGCGTCGTTACTCTATATTGAACAGCTCTGTTGTCACTGAACAGGAATCCGGAATATCTCTCGATCTGGCCCGAAGAACTGTTTTGTTGAATAACCAGCGCGTGGAGATGACGTTTTCCGAATTTGAGATCATGAAGCTGTTTATCCTCAATCCTGGCAAAGTCTACAGTCGGTATGCCCTGATCGAAGCCATTCGTGGTATTGATGCGTACATTAATGATCGCACCATCGATGTGCACATTACCAAGCTTCGCAAAAAAATTGAGGACAATCCAAAAAACCCCCAATACATTCAAACCATCTGGGGGGTCGGATATAAGTTCACACCTTAAAACAACACAGCTTCATTCCGATCACCATGGCAGGGACTTGGTAATTTTATCAATTTCCTGTTGTACCTTCTCCAATACCAAACGCAGTTCCTCTTCTTTGAACACCGGACGGAACAAGAGCGATTCCAATTGGAGAACTGCACACATCAGGTCCACTGCATGCAGATTCGCAGCTACGCCTCGAAGAGAATGAACACTACGAATGACATCAGCAATCTGTTGTTGCTGATGTTGAATCGCCAGTTTTTTCTGAAACGAGCCATACTCCATTCTGAATTTCGTGAGCGCATATTGCAGAATATGCGGCTTGCCGTCCATCTGTCTGATCGCCTTATCTGCATCAATTCCATTGATCTCCCTTATGCCTTTTAGATCAATCCATATTTCCAAAATGTCTGCGAGCTGTTGTTCATGTATGGGCTTAGTCAGGATGGCATTCATACCTGCTTCAAGATATAATTCATGGTCCCTTTTTAAACCATTCGCTGTAATCGCAATAATAGGTGTACGATCATATTTCCTCATCTTGCGAATGTGCCTTGCTGCATCAATTCCGTTCATAGCTGGCATATAGAGATCCATCAGAATCAGTTCCCATGTTTGTTCGTCCAATTTCTTCAAAACCTCTGTGCCACTGTCTGCCAGCGTCACCTTGAATCCGTTATGTTCCAGCATGGCCCTAATGGCCAGTTGATTGATTTCATGATCTTCAGCGATCAGAATGTGCCCTTTGGATTTAAGCAAGTAGGATTCATCACCTTCTATCATCCGGTTTTTCTCCAATGGCCCTTCACCCTGAAGTGCAAGTAATACTTCGAACAATCCCAGACGTGTAATCGGTTTGATCATCAAGAGATCGGGGCGAAAGGATCTCTCCTCACTCCACAGGGCATTTTCACTAAAAGCATGGGTATAACCCACCATTTGAAATTTGGTTTGATTCATTCGCTTCATGAAACTATCCCATGACGATCCGTTGACGGTCTCCTCTGCATCCATATCCAACATGATCAACATCGAACTTGTCCCATCTACATGATGGACATACCAATCACTTTCCATCATATGGTTCAAGGAAGTATACAGCGTCGAATTCATCCCGAATGAATAGAGCAGTTGCTTCAGATTTGCGCCCATCCGTTCATCATCTTCAATGATAACCACATCATTCGCACCATATAGGAGAGGGTGTGTCTGCAGGGAGAAACTCTCTTCTTCTTCCGAATCTGCAAGTTCAAATATCAAGTCGAATGAAAACAGACTGTACTCTCCCAAAACACTATCCACCCGCAAGCTTCCTCCCAAAGAGGTGACCAGAAGGTAACAGATGACCAGCCCAAGACCAGAGCCACCATATGTTCGATACGTCGAGGGTTCCGCTTGAGTAAACGGGACAAAGAGCCGTTCCAATTGTTCGGGTGACATTCCGATTCCCGTGTCCTGTACCTCAAAACGGACATGAACTCGCTCCGCCTCCAATGAAAGAACCTCTGCCTGCAACGTTACATATCCATGCTCCGTAAATTTAATCGCATTACTGAGCAGATTCAATAACACCTGTTCAAGTCGGAACGGATCACCAATCACCGTTAATGGCAGATCGGGATCGGTTGTAAAAATCACTTCGATATCTTTGTGCCCGATGGCCACACCGATCTGATCTGCCACACGTTTGATCACATCCTCTGGTGAAAAAGAGACCTTCTCCAACATCAGCTTGCCTGCCTCAATTTTCGAAAAATCAAGAATATCATTTACGAGGGCAAGCAAGGTTTGGGAGGACGCATTGATTTTACTCAAATAATCCTTTTGTTGTGGAGATAGATCTGTCCGTTGAAGCAACAACGAAAAGTTGATAATACCGCTCAGTGGGGTACGAATCTCGTGGCTCATGAATGCGAGAAACTCACTCTTTGCCTGGCTTGCTTTGTCAGCCTTAACACGTCTATAGTGATCCGAAATGTCATGAATGACTGCCTTAATTTTCTCACTCGAGTTTAATACTTTAACAGGGGATAGGTGAACCCTAACATGCTGCTCATGACCTTCTCCAACAATAAAACTCAGTTCCGTATCCTGTGCTATATTGTGATGTAAGGCTTTTTGGAAAACGAACAACCAGTTCTCCAGCTGCTCAATGAACAACAATTCTTCAAGCTGACGCCCAATCACTTCCTGCCTGCCGAGACCGAGAACATCCAGAAATTTCTGATTCACTGACACAATACATCTGTTGTTATCCAAACCGACAAACCAGTCTGCCGACACTCGCTCAAGTGTTCGATATCGCTCTTCACTTTCTTGAATCCTTCGTTTAACCGCTCTGTGCTCCGTAATATCAAGTCCATATCCCACGACATATTTCACCACACCCTCTTCTCGCAGAGGGCGAACGTTCACCAGCGAATAGTAACCTCCATGCTCAATCTCGTAAAAAAAAGATTCCCCTTCCCATGCCCGGTTAAACTGCTTTCGCAGAAATTCTACCTTTTCCTGAGGTAAAATATCCAATGTGCCCAGTTTGTAATCTTGCTTCAGACTACTCATATCCAAGCCCAGTCGGGAGAGCATCTCTCCCTCAAGCACAAGATACTCGAATTTTCCGTTGTGTTTTCGGATTTTAAAAGTAAAACCCGGCTGCATACGAAGCATCTCTAGCATTTCCTGATCCCTCTGAATGACCAATCTCCTATATCGATGATTTTGGTTCAGATAATACAGGAATAATATAACGGAGAGCAGGCAGATACATTGAAAAAAGAGAATCTGCCCCATCATTAGCAGAGAAGGGGAATTGGTCTTTAGTGCAGAAAACTCATACACAGTAATCAACAGCAACGCTCCGGACAACCACTTCTGTATAAATCCCCTGATATACTTAAAGATCAGACATATGGCTACAACAAATAATAACTCTGTCAACGCATACTGCCAGTTCTCCAACAAGGGATTACGCCCCATATTAATCCGAAACATCCACATGAATGCAAAAGTAACGAAAGCAGAGCCACTCCCACCAAAATAAGCAGCAAGCAGATACACAATGGCCCGGAAATTCAACAATGTACCATCCTCAAGCACAATAGAGAAATAATAGAGCGCCGTGCCCAACATGCTCAGCGTAATACCAATAATGATCCGAGTCGTGATGGATGTTGAACGGGTAGCATTTGTATGGTTCAGATAGTGATGAATTAGGAAAACAAAGATCAAAATTAGCGTGAAATTTAATACAAGATCGCGTAGCAAATGGTCACCGTCCACATTACGACTTCAGGATTTCATGCATTCAATGAATGTTGTCAGATTCATGGTCGCAGTTCCTCAGTACACAAATCATAGTATGCCGTGCTCCCTTATTCAATTGACGATATTGACCATTTTTTTGAAAATAATTACTACTTTCAGCTAACATCCCCTTATCACCAAACAACGTTTTTTTTCATGAAAATTCATCATTAAATATGCTGATATAAAAAAGAGAATCATCCAAATGAACCGATGTAATCGTAACTTGGGCTTCCCACACTTCCTGATCAGCCTTCATCAGTTTGGCTACGCCGGACCAGGTCTGATTTCCTCTCCAGTGGGTATCCATTAACAATCGGGCAGGCTGACCTATGGTGCTCTCCCGTGAGAATCCTGTTTTGGTTACATAAACGGAATTCACATCCAGAATCACACCCTCCTCATCTGTAATCATGACCGCATCCGTTAGCAGTAAGAAGGCTTTGAGTTCCAGTTGCATGGTTGTCCACTCCCTCTAATGAAACATGATGTGATGCTGTCCCTGTATGATACTCTCTTCTACGATCCCGTTTAATACTTAAACTGTCTAATCAGACGCTGCAGCTCTTCAGCCAGGGTAGACAAGCCACGAGCCGAGGAAGAAATCTGCTCCATCGCTGCCAGTTGCTCCTCTGAGGAAGCGGCCACTTCTTCGGAAGTTGCGGCGTTGCCTGACGCAATGCCTGCCAACTCATTGGATACAGCAGATACTTCCTGCACACCTGCTGTGATCTCTTGCGATGTGGCAGCAATCTCTTCAATCTGAGGTGTCGTTTCCCGCATGCTATCCAGAATACGTTCAAACTTCCGAATCGCTTCTGTAGAGATGTCCATGCCCTCTCCAACCTCTGAAGTCACCTTCTCCATCATGCGAACGGAAGCAGCCATATCTTCCTGTACCGCCGTAGTCAGCACGGTGATTTCATTGACGGACTGCCCGGATTGCTCTGCCAACTTGCGAACCTCTGCTGCTACAACGGCGAATCCATTGCCATGTGTACCTGCACGAGCAGCTTCAATGGATGCGTTCAGCGCGAGCAGGTTTGTCTGTTTGGCTATATTTCCGATTAACTCCGTGATCGCTGAAATTTGGTGTGATCGTTCATATAACGCCTGAATCAATTGGTTTGTCTGTTCTACTGTCTCTTGAATCGATTGCATCTGACTCACCGTCTGCTTGACGGTGTTGCCGCCTTCTTCTGCTTGTACGGTTGTATGTTTCGCCAAATCAGCGACATGTATGGAACGTTCGGCGATTCTTGTAATACCAATCGTAATTTCATTCATGGCCTGATGGTTATGTTCAATACCTTCGGTCTGTTTCTCCGCACCACTCGCAATTTCTTGAATGGCTCGCGCTACCTGCTCACTGGCTGCACTGGTTGATTCCGCACTCTGAGTCATTTCATCCGATGAGATGACTACCTGACTGGCGCTGTTCTCCACATTTTGAATCAACACACGCAGATTGTGCTGCATTTTGCCAAAAGCCTCACTCAGTTCACCTATTTCATCATGGCTTGTACTTATTATGGTCTGGGTTAGATCCCCTTCGCTCACCTGAATCGCCTGATCCTTCAACTGACGGATCGGTTTAACAATCGATCGCATCACCAGCCAGATGATCAAAATTCCGATGACAAGACAAGAAACGATGACCATAATCGTTCGATTCAGAATAGGTGCAGCGGCATCCTCAACTTCAGAGGAGAACATGGTGCCAGCGACCTTCCATCCCGTGGATGCATTCGTGGCGTAATACATGACCTTATCAACCTGATCAAAGGTATAGTTGAAATTACCGGATTCATTCGTATACACTTGTGTCCAAAAATCTTCTGTTGCATCTGTTCCAGGTTGCATCGTCGGATGATAGATATACTTTTCGCTGGCATCCAGCAGAATCAGATGTCCCTTTTCTCCAACTTTAATTCCGCTAACTAATTGACTAATGTCCGCCAGATTGAGATCCAGTTGGACCACACCAGATTGGTCTTCCAGTGCCTTCGCAATCGTAATGGTAATCTCTTTTGTCTCGGCAGAAATATAAGGGTCTGTAACAATGACCTGCTGTGGAGTACCCATCGCTTCTGTGTACCATGGTCTTGTTCGCGGATCGTAATCTTCAGGCATCTCCGCATCAGAGGACATCAGATACACACCTGCCTCTGTGCCTACACCTATGGTGATGATATCTTTGTTCTGTGCGGCATACCCCTTCAATTCGTTCACAACCCGAACCTCGGCATCTTCTTGACGCAATTGCTCCGCGAGTGTACTCGCATAATATTCAATGTGGTTCCGCTTGGCATTGACTGAAAGATCTATCGTTGCACTGGCAAGGTTCACATTTTCCATCGCACTATGTAAAATTTGCTTCTCCACTTCATCTTTTGCACTGTTATACGATAAAACTCCAATACTTAACGAAGGTATGGCCAGGAAAGCAATAAAGGACACCACCAGCTTGGTCTTAAAGTTCTTATGCATCTTGTTGAACCAGGTCGATTTGCTATTTTTTCGGGACAAATTTCTCTACCTCTTCCAGATAAATTTTAGTTTTACTTGATCTACTTATAAGTTGAACTAGTGATTATTTACACTTGCCACTCCGATGACAGAACAACCGCCAATTGCTGAATGATTCATACAACTTATATAGCTCTTGTATAGCTCTCATAGATTGTAAACCATCTTTTCAAAAAACTAGGTCTCACTTCTTGTGAAAAACACTCTTTACACTACAAAACTCGAACAAATCTCTTAATTTATAATCCAAAAGAACTATTTTCAAACAAATTATACGAAAAAACTATTAAATAAAGTGTTCCGGGGATATGACCAAATTGTTAACTTTCTAAATACTTGTTAATAAGCGAGCGGACGACAAAAAAAAAGATCCAAGCGTTATCGCTCAGATCTAAAGGTTATTTACATTGGACCAACGTATTCTCTATTTAAATGCCGGGATCGCAATATCTGCATATTTCTCTTCGAAGAAGGCTTTGACCTCTGGACCCGCCATGCGTTTAGCCAGCTTCTGGATCGCTTCGGAGTCCTTGTTATCCTCACGGGCAACCATGGTGATTGCAAAATGGGAATCATCCTTCTCGGTTAACAATGCATCCTTTTTCGGTGTAAGACCGAGCGGACTGGCATATGCCGGAGTCATGGCTACCAGATCAGCATCATCCATCATGCGAGCCAGCATCAACAAGTCCACTTCCTCAAACTTGAAGTTCTTTGTATTCTCGGTGATGTCTGCCTGTGTGGCGTTAAAACCTGCGCCCTCTTTCAGCTTAATCAACCCGTTCTGCTCCAGCATCACAAGAGAGCGACCAATGTTGGAAGGATCGTTTGCAATTGCAATCGTTGCACCTTCTGGCAATTCCTCAATCGTTTTGTACTTTTTGGAGTAGCCGCCATAGATGGCATTATAGATAGGCTGTACAGCCACCAGATTGGCATTGTTCGCCTCATTATACTGGGTCATGTAAGGCACGTGTTGGAAGAAATTTGCATCCACTTCCTTGTTCGCGAGTGCCGTATTCGGCTGTACGTTATCTGACAACACAACAACTTCCAGGTTGACACCATCTTCCTTCAATAGCGGTTTAACAATATCCAGCACATCTGTCATCGGCGGAATCAACGTGGCTACTTTCAGCGTAACTTCTTGTGCAGCTTGTGTATCTTCTTTTGTTCCTTCAGCCGCAGGTGTTTCTTCTTTTTTGCCACAAGCAGCTACAACCAGCATTACTGCAAGCAACATAAGCATCATTTTCACTTTCATTTCATGTCTACCCCTCATCGTATAATCTGTATTGGTTATTCGTAATAATGCACGGTCCAACCGTTCAGGATCTGCGATCCAGCCAGTGGGACAGTCTGCTACCTGTGAATTGGATCATCTGTACCAGGATAATCATAATGATGATCGTAAATACCATAATCTCCGTTTCGAAGCGCTGATAACCGTAGCGAATGGCAAAGTCACCAACACCGCCGCCACCTACAATACCCATCACCGTCGAGTAGGAGATGAAGCTAATCGTAGCTGTTGTGAGTCCCAGTACAAGACCAGATCGTGCCTCCACGTACAAGAATTTCACCACAAGTTGCATCGTCGATGCCCCCATGGAAGCAGCAGCTTCAACCACTCCCCTCGGTACATCCAGCAACGCTTGTTCCACCAGTCTGGCGTAGTAGGCAATTGCAATGACCGAGAGTGGCACGGTTGCCGCCAACGTACCTATGGACGTTCCCACAACAATCCGTGTGAATGGAATCATGAATACAACCAGCAGTAAGAACGGAAACGAACGAACGATGTTAACGACACTGCCGAGTACAAAGGACAGCGTTTGATTCTGATACCGTTGTCCTCTCCGGAATAAGTACAGCAGTGTACCCAGAGGTAACCCGATCAGAACAGCTGCCGCAATGGAGATACCCACCATGACAAAAGTCTCTCCGATCGCCTGCCATATCTCATGCTGATATTTCAGCACAGACTCAGGTAACCTCATGACTTGTCCTCCTGTTCTGCCTTACGGAACAGAGACGAACCTGTCATCCCGTATTCGTCACCCGCAAGCAAGGAGGTCAGCAGATCAGGCTGCGGAGCAGGGATACTGCTCACTTCCGCTTTAGACAACGTACGAACTAGTCGCCCATCCTTCATGACGGATATCCTGTGACATAGTCTGCGAGCCACTTCCATCTCATGCGTTACTACAACAATGGTCACGCCCAGCGTTTCATTGATATGTCGTAGCACATCCAGGATACCGTTCGTGGTCTGTGGATCAAGCGAAGAGGTCGGTTCATCACAGAGCAGCACATCCGGACGACTGGCCAGCGCTCGTGCAATCGCCACACGCTGCTTCTGTCCTCCGCTAAGCTGAGCAGGATATTGACCCGCCTTGTCTTCCAGTCCAACAAACCGCAACACCTCAAGTCCACGTTCAACTCGCTGCACACGGGGCATACCCGCAAGCTCCAATGGCATGCAGACATTGCCACTCACCGTTCTGTTACTGACAAGATTGAAGTGTTGAAAGATCATGCCAATGGATCTTCGTGCCTGACGCAGACTCTGTTCATTCATCTGGGTCAGGTGCTGCCCATTCACAACAACCTCACCATCATCCGGCTTTTCCAACCCGTTGAGCATCCGCAGAAGTGTGGATTTGCCTGCACCACTTGATCCAATGATGCCATGTATTTCTCCTTGTCCCACTTCGAGGGACACCGAGCTTAATGCTTCGAATCCCTGATCTGCACGGGAACCGCGCTCGTTATAACGTTTGCTTACACCATATAATGAGATCATGGAGAGTCCTCCCGTGAATGATCATGCATGGTTCTTCAAGAACACATGAAGAAAGCCCGCACAGCCGATAACCGGAGCGCGAGCAAGCCTGTTCATTTATAATAAATCAACATCCCTTACGAGACAAGCTTTTAAGGTGAGATTGCCTCCTGCAGGCGGCTGGCTTCATGTACACGAAAACGTCCGTTGGACGAACCCACATACACTTCATTACCGATCCGGTTAATCATTCCATTCTTCGCATCCCGGTCCCGGTGCTCCGGGTTTCCCATCACAACGTCATGTACACGACCTAACAGTGCTCCATTCTTTTTGTTCATTACGAGAAGATTTTCGTCCATGGGCAACAGCAACTGATCATCAATGACCAGATAACTTCCCTGATTCGTCGGATGCCTTAGTGTTGCAATCGTATCTTTGGCATTCCAACGCGTCTCCCCCGTTTTATAATCCACAGCCGCTGGATAACCGTTCTTAATCACATACAACTGATCCTCTTCCACCAGTCCTCGTTCAATCTTGCCCTTGATCGTCCAGCGTGTTTTGCCTGTCTTGGCATCATACAGGGTGGTTGTAAAATCTTCATATTCGCCGTAATGATCGCCGTTTTTGTTCTCACGGATCAACAACATGCCATCATCCAGCTCCTCAAATCTCTGTCCTACCAGAACAGGGAATTGGGCAAGCTTTTTCCCCGTGTTCAGATCAAGCAGAAGCCACTGATTATCTAACGATAGCCATCTTTCAGCATTCGTGGTTGCAAAGGGATCCATACGTTCGATTCCATCAAAATATGGATCATTCACAAATTGTTCTATGGTAGATCGTTTAGCTTTCAAGCTCCATACGGTTCGGCCCGATTGCGGATCGGCTGCAACTAGCTTATTCTTTTCCCAATACAACACATAGGGGTCATCTGCACTCTTGTTCAATAATTCATAACCCTTAGCCAGTTTTCGCGTCCACAATGTTTTTCCGTTTGCACTGTCCAGAACCGTTAACCAACTGTTGCTTGAGCTCTCAACAACCGGGTTATCTACAACCACAACGTTCTTCGCAGCGGTGATGCCATTTAGTTTAAAATTTTGCTTAGGAGTGTACGTCCACATGACCTTTCCGTTCTTCAAGTTCAGATGACGAATACGATCCACGTATTTTTTCTTATCAGGGTCATAATCGGTGTAGATTGTAACGTATTTGCGCTCTGCATCCACCACTGCCTGCTGTCTTCCAAAACCCCCGTTGATCTCCCATAATTGCTGGCCGGAATGTCGGTCAAGGGCATATATAGAACCTTCGTAGTAACCCCCGCTGAATCCACCGTCATCCCCTTTCATCAGGAGCACATCATCCGTGGCTGCTTGTAAAAAAGTGTAGTTAATATCCCCCTGGTTGGTCCATACCGGTTTCCAAGGGATTGTCGTTGGCAGTGTTGTGCCATAGATTTTTGTTGTGAACCCATATTCATCCGCCCGACTGATGTTCCAATCGGAAACAACAGCATTTCGATTATCCTGTGCTAAATTCCAGCGTGTTCTGGCCAGTCTGCCATTCTTGTTTAATGTGACCAGAAATTGCGCATCTTCCCGCTCATATCTCCAGGTCTGTCCAATACTCATTGAATAACCCGTGAAATTTAGATTGCTTGAACTCTCTTTCCAATCCGGCTCGCCTAACCACCCAGCCACTTGTTTGGAGGTGGTTGCCTTGTTCAGCTTCATATCTGTCAGATGGCGTATAACCGAAGTTGGCAGCGATGCCTCCTGATTGAACCAGCCATCAGCCACATTCATCCGCTGTTCTATAGCCTGTGCCTTGATCCAGAAGAGTCCTGGCCGATACGTGGAGGATTCTTTATTCCAGACTCGTGGAGCAATGGATACCCCATACCAGCCTTTCCACTTTGCAACAATAACAGCCTTATCTGTTAGCGCTTTCTCAAAAGACCAAGTTGTAGAACTATCCGGAGCCAGATACAGCTTGCTGCCTGATTGGAGTGTGAAGCTTTGGGGAGCTGTTTCCGTCATGCTTCTGCTCTCCTTCAGGGCATACCAACTTGGCAGCCAAAAGTCTCCATGCTCGGTTGACTTAAGCTGCACCCACTCACCTCGAACCGAGGCCAACGTATACTTTTCGTTTTTTGTTGTATAGTATTCAATCCCCAGCTTGTCAGCAGCCACACTGCCGTCCCTTCTGTTTTTGAACAGAGGGATGTCATTAATAAGCGTAACGGTGTCTCCTTGTTTGTAAGCTAACTTTGCAGTTAAGACTTGGGAACTTTCCCCCAATGCTTGTGGCGTTGTAGCCAAAGCTTGTCCTTCAAGGGCGACCATTTTGGAATCCAGCAGCATCCAGCCCGTCAACAGCACAGCTGATAATCCAGTCATGGTAATCCATTTGTACCCCGTTCTCTGCCAGTCAGGACCCGTCTTCACTCTCGTTCATCCCCATTCATTAGAAGTTATTTCCAATAGAGACGCAGTAAAAAGGAAAAGGTTACCGTTTACCTCAATATATTTCTATCTATCTGCCCGTATTACCTTACATCCACCATCGTAGCATGATAAGGAAAGGTAACCCCGATGTAATAAGCAGCCGTTAAGGTGAGCATATAATAAAATACAAACCACAGATCAGCTCGCGAATAGCCAATCTGAATGTAATACGTGCGGCTCGCGCCATCTGTGAACCCTTTCGCTTCCATTGCTACCGCCATTCGCTGTGCACGGCGAATGCTCTGTGCCAGCAGCGGAATAGCGTAACGCTTGAGTGTACCATACACATTCCAGCGAGAGCCGAGTTGCTGTGTTCCACGAATACGAATCGCATAACGGAGCGTCTGGAATTCATCCAGCAAAATGGGGATCATGCGCATCGCGGCCAAAAAGCTATAGGCATATTTTGCGGGAAGCCGCCACTGCTGCATCAGGGAATAAAACAGTCTCACAGGCTTGGTCGTAAGACCAAAAAGTAACCCAGCCGCGGCCATAGTCAGCGAGCGAAAACCCAAGTGCAGACCGCGATAGAAACTCTCTTCGGTTATGTGGATCAGTCCCCACTTATACCATGTGGTCTCGCCCTTACCAAACATCATCATGCCTGTAGACGTGGAGATAAACACCAGAATGAATGGTGATGCGTACAGCATCAATCTGTACCACGGATGACCTGCCCAGCACAGTAACAGCATCATCGCCAACGCAACGTTGGCCATTACATTCAGATTGTGAATGAGGATAACGATGACAAACATCATCGTCAGAATGATCATCTTTAATCCCGGATTGACGTTATGAAGCCAGGTTTCACGGTGAGGAAACGACAGTTGCATCAGATAACCTCCCCTCATCTACCGTCCAGATTCGGGTGCAATATCTTTTTACAATTTCACGATCATGGGTAACCATGACAATAGCTGTTCCCTCTCTCCGCAATTGCTCCAGCTGTGCTAAAATGGCAAACGTATTGCGGGCATCCTGTCCAAAAGTAGGTTCATCCAACAGCAGTATTCGCTGCTCTCTCACCAGTGCAGAGGCAACGCTCAAGCGTCGTTTCTGCCCCATCGATAATTGGTAGGGATGGCGCTCGGAGAGGTCTATTAGCCCAAATTGATTCAACATATGATCAGTCCTGACAAGTCTTTCTTCCGTTGTCAGCCTGCCCCCCAGCAATGAGAATTCCACTTCTTCCGCGACCGTGTTGGTCACAAATTGAAACTCCGGGTTCTGAAATACAAACGCAATTCGATCTGCAAGCTGCTCCGTTTTGCCAGAAGGCTGACCTTCCACCTCATAATGACCTGTTGTTTTCAGGATATTCATCAGAGATAACAACAATGAACTCTTGCCAGCTCCATTAGCTCCGACAATACCAATCCAGTCTCCATGCCATACCTTGGCCTGCTCCACCTGAATGAAAGGTGTTTTCCCACGCCATCCAGTGAACTGCTGCAAGTCCAGTGCAGGCAGATAGGCGGGAGATACAGGCGAAAAGGATGAGTCGTGAGATATGGGGGATATACCCGGTGTATCGGATAAGCCAGACGATTGCTGTGCTTCCAAACTTGAGATGCCGTGGTCCACACACACTTGAAGCTCTCCAGAAGTACTTCCCTCTTCTTCCTTAGCTGCCCGCTCTTGCTCCTCCCATATGCCTGGATACCAGATCCCATAAGCCTTCAGCTTGCCCCGTTCATCCGTAAATACCTGCTGTGCTGGCCCATCCGCCACAATCTTTCCTTCAGGTGATAACACAATGATGCGATCGACCATATCTACAATCTTGTTTATTTTGTGTTCAACGATGATGATCGTTTTGTCACTGGCGATTCGTTTGACGGTATCCCACACCTGGGAAGTCCCCTCATCATCCAGCAGTGCAGTGGGTTCATCCAAAAACAATACCTCCGGGTCCATGGCAAGCATCGAAGCAATCGCAAGACGCTGCTTCATCCCCTGAGACATGGACTGGATCAATACACGATTCTGTTCAAAGGATAACCCCACTTGTTTCAGATAATATTCAATCAGAGCAGGCATCTCTTCACGCGGAATATTTCGGTTTTCCAGAACAAATGCGATCTCTTCATCTGTAAATGACATACAGAACTGGGTATCCGGATCTTGAAAGACCACTCCTGCTTTGGCGGGAATCTGAATATCATCACATTTCATCGGAATCTCAACCGAACGTGGTATCAGACCGCTCAGAATTTGCAATAACGTTGATTTACCGGAGCCACTTGGGCCAAGCAACAGCACTTTCTCTCCTTGACGCACAGAAAGAGACAAGCCTTGAAATACCAAGGCTTTCTCTCCCGGGAACTTGCATCTTAGATTTGTCACACTTACCGCTTGCGAATTCTCTTCCCCGTTCATCTAATCCAGTGCCTCATAATCTTGTTTGGATACCGGTCTGAGTGAACGCGTTACACCGGTTAGTTCCAATGCTTTGGCAAGATAATAAGCAAACACTCCAGCAATCAGAATACTTCCAATGAAGCGGAATCCGATAAATAGCGTATAATTCCACGCCGAGAGTGAATCAATATACCCGTACTGGTAATCCAGCAAAAGCGAAGCCGCTGCGGCTCCTATGGCTGCAAGACAGGTGACAAACAGATTGGTTTTACGATACAAAAATGCGGCGAAGAATATCTCGGCTCCCAATCCTTGCAACAGACCGTATACAAGTGTGGACATGCCCCATTCACTACCCAGAAAAGCACTTACCGTTGAAGCCGCAACTTCGGCAAGAATAGCCACACCTGGTTTACGAATGATAACAAAAGCAAACGTGCCCGCCATAAACCACATGCCGTAGATCATCTGCTCCGCATGAACACCAAATGGT
This sequence comes from Paenibacillus sp. FSL H8-0283, assembly GCF_045040675.1. Taxonomy (NCBI): domain Bacteria; kingdom Bacillati; phylum Bacillota; class Bacilli; order Caryophanales; family Paenibacillaceae; genus Paenibacillus; species Paenibacillus sp. FSL H8-0283. The sequence continues at coordinate 1,066,998 of NZ_CP150295.1, read as the reverse complement.
TTCATCAAGTCATATGTAGGTCCCCATATCTTGTAAATTACCCCAAACACTACTGCGATCACGATGGTTACCAGAATATCCGTTAGTTTCAATCGCTTGTTGCCTGCTGTTGTTGCCATGTTCTCTACGTCCTTCCTTTATTCCCTGTGGGGGTTATCATAATAACGAAAAAGCCTCCCCGGTTCCGGGCAGGCCTTACGTACAGTGTACAATCCTCACAATGATGTAATGGATGGATGTCGAAAATACGGAATATCAACCAGCACCCCTCCGTCATGGCAGATACACCACCACAGTTCAAAGAGGTCTGTTGTTCATCCACGTTCATTCCCACAATTCACCCTTACATATCGCAAATCCATGTTCTCTACGCTGGCATTACCCAGATCAGATGTACGGTCAGCGGCACAAGGCCACTCTCTCAGCCCAACTTCATTGAGCTCCCGGTTCACTTATTTCATTGCTTCTAATGTACATCAGATGGGTATTTGTGGCAATCCCTAGAAAAATCATCATGCTTCATTTGGGGTAATAGGGGAAATAATCTGATGGTTCACTTTCCATAATATGAAACATTTAGGTTATGTGGTCCGTCTTAAACATTAGAAGGGAGATTGATAGTGATGAAAGATTACAATTCTATTTGGCAGCTTAAAACATGGAAAATGGTCCTTGCCGCTTCGATACTCACCGCAGGCACGGCACCTGCCTTACTCTCATCCACTGTGGCGGAAGCCGCAGCAACTAAACCTAAACCGACAGCTTATATTAACAATGTTCAAGCTCAATATGATGTTGTCATACGGCAGGGTATTACGTACGTGGCATTGACGGAGCTTCAATTCCTCGGCAACTATACGTTTGGTTACAATAACAAAACAAAAGAGATCAGCATTAGCACAGGCAGCGATAAGTATGTCCTTACACCTAACAGCAAAACAATGAAGAAAAACGGTCAGAATGCGACATTATCCTCAGCGCCGATTCTGGTGAATGGTAAAGCGATGCTTCCGCTCCGTGCCATCGGTGAAGCTTTTGGTGCCAAGGTGCAGTGGAACCAGAAGGCCAAGGAAGCCTATATTTACACTACCGATGCTACGATTGTAAAAGAATATAACAGTTCCGATCTGACTGTGACGCGTGAAGCCGCACTGCATCTGCCACGCTTCTCTGAACTGGGACAAGCACGTCTGGACATTCGCAATCCTTTGGGTCCGGTGGATTCATCCATTGAATACATCTTTGAGCAAGGTAAAAAAGATCGTTTTTTCGTTGTTGAGGATAACGATCTGATCAGTTATTATATCCTTAAAAATGGAAGTGCACTGTTACAATGGCAGGCTAACATCAGCAAAAATGCCGGAACCATCGGTGACCTGTTCTTTATTAAAAACAAAGCCGTTGCTGAAGCAGGGACTCGTCCTTCCGTAACAGGTCAAACACTCGTATCATTCAAGTACTCTCGCATGCTTGAAGAAACCTCTTACGAGATCATGAACAAATTGGGCTCTATTGATACCGGTTCTGTTGTCCCCGAGAAAGGCAAAGTCATCGTTGAAGTTCCGGGAGAGAAATAGTCTGAGCATCCTCTATAAGACATTGCTCAGCAGAAATTATCACATCTGCATTACAAAGAGCGCCCTCAAAGTCATTGTGGCAATGACCTTGGGACGCTCTTTTTGGCGTTATATTTTAACTTCAAATCACAAGTGGAGCTTAACTTTTACCAACTCCAGCGATTCAATCTCCTGTTTAATATTGCGTATTGCCGGATTGACTGGTCTTACCTGAAGCAAATCCCTTGAATAGGGTTGGCACTTTGGAATAACGGGTATTCGTAATTTTCCCTTGTGATGTGCTGCTGTCTGTACGCATAATCGAATCTTTCACATTGGAAATGTTGGAGTTATCCAGCGTCATGTTAACTGCAAAGGAAGTTCCACCATTTTGGCGAACCAGTTTGCCAATATCATCTGCACGGAAATTTTTGATGTTAATTGTTCCAGCTGCATTCATCTGGAACACTTTATCATAAGCCTTATACGCTGCCCCACCGGTAATGTTAACCGTTCCGGCAGACTTCAATGTCAGTGCATCCTCGCCCACGTCCTGCCAGACCACATTCGATATATTACAGTTGCCATAACAGTGAACACCATCAGCAGCTGGTGATCCAATGTTTACGTTTTTGAGCGTGGCCCCTGCCTCCAGACGGAAGACTGGCTTCTGATTTTCTGCTTGAGATCCGTCGCCCAGTGTGGAAGGATTGGCTACAAATGTTTTACCTTGGCCGTCATAGGTCGTGCCCTTTGGAACCACAATGGTTGAATTTACAACCGTAGGCGCAGCCGCAGCCGGAACTGCACCAAATATAGAAGCAACCAAACCAGCGGACAGTAACAACGTCAACATTTTTTTCATAACTTTATTCCTCCCTTATTCTCTCGTTTTTTGGTAGTGTACAGCCTGGGCTTGTACTGGAAGATCTTCAGAGGTGCACCTCTGTCCGATCTACAACCTAATCTTACCAAATAAGGGAGGTAACTAGAATAATCATTAGATCAGATATATCATGACATCGTACAATCCCTGTCATATCGGCATTTTTTGCATGCTAGGTCTCTCAAGCAATATGCTCATATCAACCTCTGGTATGCTCATTTGTAACGTATATACCCCTCACTTAATCCCCGATAACAAAGAAAGACCACTGCATTTGTCTCCAAATGTGTGATCTTGAATGGCTTCTGGCTTGCTGATATAAGATATCAGGCTCCAAATCTCTGACGATAACCGCACTTTCTACACAACTCTTCTACAGCTTCGCGTTTGGAGAAGCCATATACCAGATTGTTCGCTCGCTCACCCTCAATAATCTCCGAGAATGACTTCTCGTGCACATTACCAAGGTTAATCACACCCTCGCCATCGAGACAGCATGGAACCACCGTTCCATCTACAAGCACAGCTGCCTGACCGCGAAGTGCATGGCAAAAGCCTTTACCGTCATCTTCAGGTGCATCCAGACTTGGCCACTGGAACTCATGGTCCTGATTCAGGTATACATTCGGGGCAATTTTGACCCCGCTGCCTGGAACTACTTTTTCCTCAATGCGGAAGTCCAGATTAAACTCACGTTCCAATACTTCAAGGGTCTCCCGATTTCGATTCATCTGAGCATTTGTGAAGTTATCCTGTGTCAGATTCCACAACCGGAATGAAATGATGACATTGTGCTTAACGGCCTCGTGTACAAAGGACAAAATATGACGCAGATACCCGTCACGATCTGTTGAACCTTCATGCCCATCGAAGCTGTGCAGGGAGAAATTCATCTGCCGCAGCGCCGGTTTGCCAAGCAATTTATGCTGAGTCTTGGGCAGCAGTGTACCATTCGTTGTAATGTTCACCTTGAGTCCCTTCTCATGTGCGGAATCGAGCAACAGATCTATTTTGGGATGCAACAAGGGTTCACCTTTGACATGTAAGTAAATATGATTGGTGTGTGGTTTAACTTGATCCAGTATATTGTTGAAGACTTCAGGGTCAATGAATCCTTTGGCACGCTGTGTCTGCGGACAGAAGCTGCATGCCAGATTGCAGATACTCGTGATCTCAATATATACTTTTTTGAACGTTTTCAACTCGGGTCCCCATTCTGCCTAGGAGGGAGAACAATCCCACCTGCATTTGTGATCCGGCCAATATGCGCCACCACTATTATATCGGGTTAGGGAGCCCAGGTAAATTGTTCAGTTGTTCGGGTATGACTCCAAGTTCATCTCAAGAATTCTATCATGCTGCCTCTTTACAGTTCATGTTCGATTGATATATGCTGAACACACAACTGCATATCTTGAACTTTTGCACTAGGGGAGCCTTGCGGCTGAGACGAATATGACTATTCGGACCCTTTGAACCTGATCTGGATCATACCAGCGGAGGGAAGTGGAGCGGCCTTTTAGTAAGCGGAATTTTTTCATGTATGTGAAGATAAATTGCGGATTTAACTTACAGACCCACTCATTTCTCCGGAAATGGGTGGGTCTTTTTTGTTCCTTTTGCAGAGTATAGGATGCCGTTGTTATTGCAGTAGTCTGACATCAAGGGGGTGAGGATCAGATGGATAACCATGTAACCATTCACAACGTAAGCTTTGCTTTTCCCGAAAAAAAGGGTTCCCCTGTGCTCTCCAATGTGTCGCTTCAGGTTCAACAAGGAGAATTTGTCTCGCTCATCGGCTCCAGCGGATCAGGTAAAAGCACGCTCTTCAAGCTGCTCGCAGGCTTGCATGAACCAACCGTTGGCACCATCGATATAGCTGATGTCCCGCAAGGACAACGGCTCGGACGAGTCGCCTATATGCCGCAGAAAGATCTGCTGTTATCCTGGCGTACCGTCATGGAGAACTGCATGCTACCTGCCGAGCTTGCACCAGGCCGACAGGATAAGGACAAACTACGAGCCGATATCATCGCAGGATTGGCAAGGTTCGGCTTGTCCGGTTATGAACATTCCTATCCGGATGAGTTATCCGGCGGCATGCGGCAGCGGGTGGCATTGCTTCGTACCTTGCTTACAGGCGGGCAGCTCATGTTGCTGGATGAACCCTTCGGTGCACTCGACGCATTAACCAAACGAGAAATGCATCGCTGGTTGCTGGAGCTGTGGGAGAGCTTTGGCCAAACCGTGATGTTCATTACACATGACATCGAAGAAGCCCTGCTGTTAAGTGACCGTATCATTCTGTTAACTCCAGGAGGGCAAGGTCAGCAGTTGCAGGAGATGACGGTTCCTTTACCACGCCCAAGGCATTCGGACATGATCTACGAACCGGCTCTCGTGCAGATGAGGCAACAACTGGAGGAACAATTGCATGCACGATAGAGCTGAGGTTAGCGTCTGGACGTGGTGTTTAAAGTGGCTCTCGAGGTCGTTTTCCCAATATGGTCTGTTCATTATGCTCATGTTCTTATTACTGGCGATCTGGGAAGTGATTGTGCGTATGGGATGGGTGCCCTCCTTCATCATTCCTGCACCCACGGCCATCGTAAGCTCACTGGTTGAGCATCGCCGTCTGCTGTTGACCATCCATCTGCCTGCTACCTTTATGGAGGTTGTTGTTGGTTTTGTCTTGTCCATAGTGACTGGAATTACGCTGGCAACAGGCATGCATATGAACCGATCGATTGAAAGGGCATTGTATCCCTTCATCGTGATCAGTCAGACCATACCGTTGATTGCCTTGTCCCCCGTATTTATCCTGTGGTTTGGTTACACGTTGTGGAGCAAAGTCGCCGTGGTATTTTTAATCGCATTCTTCCCCATTGTGGTCAGTACCTACGATGGACTCCGCCAAGGCGATCCAGAGCAGCGTGAACTGTTGCTCACCATGGGCGCCAGCAAGTGGGATATTTTTTGCAAACTCCAGGTTCCGCTGGCACTTCCCTCTTTTTTCTCGGGGCTAAAGATGTCTGTGGTGTACTGCGTGGTTGGGGCAACGATTGGCGAATGGCTCGGTGGTAGCAAAGGTCTAGGGTACTTCAGCCGTCGTATGTCCAGCAACATGAACACGGATGCGATGTTTGCCGCCATTTTGCTGTTATCCCTGCTTGGGATCGTTTTGTTTGTACTGATTACCTGGCTGGAGAAACGGTTTAGCATACGGCGTCATCGTCATGGAGGCAAAAGAAAGGTTGGATAATACTTAGACAGAAATTAGATGTAAATACAGTAGTTACAATCTTCAAAACAAAACATATCTTATGCACAATTTCAGCAACATCTTCAATCAGTTCATTGTCACATTATCGTTAACATGCTGTTGCCCATTTTCTACAAATCAAAACGATGAAATGAGGAACTTCATTTATGAATAACAAAGGTATATACTCCCTGCTTCCCATCATACTCATTAGCCTTTTGCTGATCGTTAGCGGATGCAGCACCACAGACAATAGCCAAAATACGCCAACAACAGATTCGGCAACCAATACACAGCAAACAGATCCGTCTGCAACCGAACCTGCATCAGACGCCAAAGATAAACTGTCTATCATGCTCGACTGGTACCCGAATGCAGTACACTCCTTCATCTATGTGGCTCAGGAAAAAGGATACTTTGCAGACCAAGGTCTGGATCTCGATATTCAGATGCCTGCGGATACCAATGATTCGCTCAAACTTGTTGCTGCCGGAAAAATTGATCTGGCCCTAAGTTACCAGCCCCAAATCTTGCTCGCGCGTGGCGAGAACATTCCTGTACGTTCCATTGCTGCTGTTGTTCGGCACCCGCTTGTGCATCTGTTGACCGAAGCGAATGGCAACGTAAGTTCACCCAAAGATCTTGAAGAAAAGACTGTTGGTTATTCCTCCATTCCTCTGTACGAAGCGATGGTACGCACGATGATCAGTAAGGATGGCGGCAATCCCGACAACATAAATCTGGTCGACGTTGGGTTCGATCTGATTCCTTCGCTGGCTTCCGGACAAGCGGATGCGATTATGGGTGGTTTTATTAACCATGAACAATTGATTTTGGAGAAAGAAGGACATGCCATGAAATCGATTAACCCCGTCGATTATGGTGTGCCTGATTATTATGAATTGGTCCTGACTGCAAGTGAAGCTGGCATTGAAGCAAAAAAAGACCAACTTACCCGGTTCGTCAAAGCGGTCCAGGAAGGACAGAAATATGTGACTGAGCATCCAGAAGAAGCCTTGAGTATTCTGCTCGCTCATGAGAATGAAACATCACCGCTTGACCCGGAGATCGAAACCAAAAGCCTGGCAATTCTGCTACCACTCATGAATGAAGAAGGCCAACCATTTGGTCGGCAGGAAATGGAATCGTGGGAAAATGTACGTACATGGCTCGTTGAACAGGATTTGATTCCTGAATCGGTGAAAGCCGAGGATACTTTTATTACTCTGCAAGGAGAGTAAATAAAGGAGAGCAACGCGAATAAAGGAAAAGTGATTGAACATAAAGGGAATGAAAGCAATGTGATTAAAAGCAAAGTTAGCAAAACGTAGGATCGAATGCATGAAGTTTTGCGAAATGGAATTGGCCTGAAGCAAGCATCGGAGGATCAGAATTTATAACAATCCTAAGTGGCTTGATGTGCATCTGGGCAGATTGATATGCGTTTGGGTGGCTTGTTGATATGTATTTGGTAATGTAATTAGCGCTTATCTTCAAGCCTACTGGGAGCTGAAACGCTCCTTAACTTGATCGAAACAGAGCATGCTACGACCGCTAACGAATCTGAGGCGTCCTATTCAGGGATTTGGAGCGGTTGCAGAAATCTAAAGAACCTGAAACATGTTATATCAGAATAAATAGCTGTTTGCAGCGTTTTGGTCAGGAGATTCTGGGAATAACGTGTCTGATGTTCCTTACATTTCAAAAGGAGGACCTGACAGCCAAATAAGACGTCCTGTGTTCTTTAGAAACATCGTCTGACCAGTCGTGCCCCGATCGATCGTGCCCCAATCAGTTGGGTATCGACCAGCCTGGACTTCAAGACACTGGTTGGATGCTAACATCCATCACAGTATTGCTTGCCTGAGTTTGGAGAAATACCCTGGGTTCACTTTCTGTATTTTGTATCGTTTCGTTTTTTATTGTTTCGCTAGATATCGATCAGAATGATTCAATTTGTCTATATCCAGTTCCAAAAATCCATTTTAGTGAGTTATGAAATTGATTTAGATTTTACGTTTCTGCTTTTCCCGCATTAATGCATCTGGCTGTTGTTAGACTCTGCGCCCCAACTCAACAAGGGAACTCATATCCAATTATTCTGTTGAGTGACTCCAGATATCGGACTTCCGCCGATCGGGTTACTTCAAAACAAGGAGGAAATTATATGTCTTATCTGGAACGTGTTCGTACGCAAAATCCGCTGGTACACAATATCACTAACCTTGTCGTGGCTCCCTTCACAGCCAATGGTCTGCTTGCACTCGGTGCGTCCCCTTTTATGGCCTATGCTCATGAAGAGGTCGCTGATGTCGCCAAGATGTCAGGAGCCGTGGTACTCAACATCGGTACACTCGATGACAAAGTCGTTCAGGCAATCCGTCTGGCAGGCCAATCGGCTAATGCGCATCACGTGCCTGTGGTGCTTGATCCGGTTGGAGCTGGCGCAACCACCTATCGCACGGAAACCGTGCAGATGCTCATTCGTGAACTTCGTCTCACGGTACTGCGCGGCAATGTGGCAGAGGTCGCTAATGTCATCGGTGAGAGTTGGAGTATTAAAGGTGTGGACGCAGGATCAGGTGAGGGCGACCGAATCGGCATTGCGGAGCGGGCAGCGCATAAACTTGGCTGTGTCGTGGTCATTACCGGAAAAGAAGATATTATTACTGATGGACAATCCACATTCCTCACGAGTAATGGTCATGCCCTGCTCACTCAGGTCACAGGTGCTGGCTGTCTGCTCAGTTCAGTGATTGGCGCTTTTACAGCCATAGCGGAATCAGGAGCCGATCTTCTAGGCAGTGTTGTTGAAGCGCTAGCGTTTTATGGTGTAGCAGCTGAACTGGCGGCAGAGCGGACAGCTCATCAGGGGCCGGGTAGCTTCCAGATTGAATTGTTGAATCAACTGGCACAAGTAACACCAGACCTCTTGGCAGAACGCGCACAGATCCGTCAGATCCGTGGAGGTGCAGTATGAGTATTGCTCAAGCGCTAACCATTGCAGGCTCCGATAACGGGGGCGGCGCAGGCATTCAGGCCGATCTGAAAACATTCCAAGAACTTGGTGTATACGGCATGACCGTTATCACCGCTATTGCTGCCCAAAATACAACTGGTGTGCAGGGCGTTTTTCCCATCCCTTACGATGGCATTGCCCAGCAATTGGACTCGACCGGCGAAGACTTTCAACCAACCGCAACGAAGACCGGCATGTTATATAGTGCCGAGATTATTCGTCTAGTCGCTGAGAAATGGCAGCAATACCGTTGGGCTAATCTGGTCATCGACCCTGTGATGGTAGCCAAAGGTGGCGCCCCCCTTCTCCAGCAGGAAGCTGTACAGGCGTTGGTTACGGATCTGTTGCCCCATGCCCTGATCACAACACCCAATATCCCGGAAGCGGAACTGCTTACCGGGATGTCTATCACCAATCTGAGCCAGCGGGAAGAAGCCGCAAGACGGATTGTACAGATGGGCTCAACGTATGCTTTGGTCAAAGGTGGTCATGATGAAGGAAGTGGCATGATCGTGGATGTGCTCTACGATGGGCAGTCTTTTCATTATCTGGAGAATGTTCGTGTGGTAACCCGTCATACACACGGAACGGGGTGCACATACTCTGCTGCCATCACCGCAGAGTTAGCCAAGGGTTCACCTGTTCTGGCTGCCGTTACGACCGCGCGAGCATTCATTCAGGCAGCCATCGAAGATGAGCTGGGGATTGGGGCCGGACATGGGCCGACAAATCATTTTGCGTATCAGCGCAGACAGCGGGGTGAGCAGTGATGCACCCTTGGAATGCAGAAGCGGTACGACGCGCGATGCAGGTGTATTTGGTGATGGGCAGCGTTAATACAACGCAAGACCCGGTGGAAGTGCTGCGCCAGGCCATTGCCGGCGGCATCACGCTGTTCCAGTTCCGCGAAAAGGGAACTGGCGCCCTGGTTGGCGAAGCTTGCATCACGCTTGCAATGCGGCTTCGCGAGGTATGCAGCCAGCACGGGGTCCCGTTCATCGTGAACGATGATGTGGAGCTGGCTGTAGCGGTGGAGGCCGACGGCGTGCATGTCGGCCAGGAAGATGCGGACGCGGCGCTAGTACGCGCCCGCATTGGAGATGGGCGGATGCTTGGCGTATCCGCCCACTCTGTGGAAGAGGCGCGCCGTGCCGTGCAGGCGGGCGCCGACTACCTTGGCGTCGGGCCCATGTACCCGACGCGCTCCAAAGCGGATGCCCACGCTGTGCTGGGCCCCGCAGGGGTGGCGGAACTGCGCGCCGCAGGCATCGCAGTTCCGATTGTGGGTATCGGCGGCATTACGCCCGATACCACGGCCGCCGTGATGGCGGCTGGAGCCGACGGAGTAGCCGTCATCTCCGCCATCGCGGGCGCGGCCGACGTGCGCGCAGCGGCTGCGCAGTTCGCTGCGGCAGTGTGCGGGATGCAGGCGTAGCCCTGCTCTCCCTGCACTGCCAGCCCCGTGGGCTGCACCGAATACATGGTGCAACCCACAACTGCTCACGCTCCTCTCCATAACAGAGGAGCCTCAAAACACCCCCGCGGCGCGGCAGCAACCCATGTCTTCGACATAGAAGCACAGCCGCTCCCCTACAGTGACTGAATGTTATAATAATTCAGTCATATCCAGTCACATCCTGTCATCAATCCATGATCAAGATGCAGCTTCCATGCTCGCATCTTGTTTTTTCATTTTCAACGGTTGACTCTCACGTAACGTGACACTGTACAATCGGTGTTGTAAGGAGGTTTCACACATGGCCATGAAGGTAAAAGAAGTTGCCGAACTTGCCTCGATCAGTGTGCGCACACTGCATCACTATGATGAGATCGGATTGTTAACACCGGACGAAGTAACTTCTGCCGGATATCGATTATATTCAGATGCCAACCTGGAACGGTTGCAGCAAATATTGTTTTTCAAGGAACTCGACTTCTCTCTGAAGGAGATCAAAAACATTATAACCAACCCCTCCTTCAATCCGGAAGAAGCACTTAAAATGCATCGACTTATACTGCTGGAGAAGCGCCAACGCTTGGACCAGATGATTGCTACCATTGATAGAACGGTTTTACACGTGAGAGGAGAAATTAAAATGACAGCCAAAGAACAATTCGAAGGATTTGATTTTAGCCAGAATCCGTATGAACAAGAAGCGCGGGAACGTTGGGGAGACCATGCCGTCGATCACGCAAATCAGAAGCTGCACAGTAAATCAACCACAGATCAGAAGGCTCTATCCAATCAAATGAACGAAATCTACAAGCGTCTAGCCGCACTTCGTCACACAGAACCAGCATCTGCCGAGGCACAGGCCGGTATTCAAGAATGGTACACCTGGCTGAATCAGATGGGAAGCTACTCGCCTGAAGCCTTCAGAGGACTTGGTCAGATGTACGTGGACGATGATCGCTTCACGCGTAATATTGATCAGTTTGGCGATGGTTTGGCAGTATTTATGAGAGATGCTATGGCTGTATTTGCTGACCAAAACAAATAATATAACCCTGTATTCAACCACATACAGTTTTATTTAATTCTCATTGTCGTCAGATGTGTACTGTAAACGATAGTCTTGAACTTAGAGCTCTGTCCTCTAGTGATAAAAGTAATCCCTCGTCATCAGCTTTATTCACAGTAAATGACCCTTCGGATAACTGAACCTACCTTTTGGGGTGAACATATCTTTCTTGTAATTAACCTTATGAACATGCTGGATATTTACTAGGGTTATGTGGTAAGTAATTTAAATCGATCCGAATTGTTGCAAAAGTTATGAGCAATATCCCCCTACCTGGTGTATACACAAAAGGGACGTACACCCTCAGGCGTATCGTCCCTATGTATGTAAGTATCTCAGCCGCAATGTGAACAAGCCTAACTGCTGCTCACTCTGAGTACTTTATAAATATCTTTTAAAGTAGATGCTCTTTACTACGTTTTTCTTCTGCTCCCAGTCCTTCGATATAACCTTTTCACAAGTGCTTAGGATGATGAGCATTAAGTTTCTTCTGTCAAACGTTCTTCATTTTACTGCCAAGCGTCCACCGTCTATCCGATTAAGCTCTTGGTGCGTGATCCGATGAAGATGCATCCGTAGCTAGACTGGTTCTCGCCATCCGGCCAGGAATCTGCCATGCAGACACAATCGCAAGCACGATGAATAACAAATCAATCGGTTGACTGAAGTACTCCTGGAAGGTTTCCACAAACGCACTGATCATCTCGCTATCAAACACAAGTTCCATCACGCCGACATCACCAAACAGTTCAGAAGTAAAATAAACCACCGTCAGATATTTCCCCAACAAAATGCCGACAAGTGCAAACAGTACGGCAATAATCTTATGTACCGTCGCAATTTGTTTATTGGAGAACAACACAACTGCGTAACCTGTGAGCGCTCCAATCAGAATCGCAATTAATCCCACCTCATAATCGGTCATTGCAGCAATAGCTGCCCATACGATGCCTCCCAGAATGGCTGCAATTAAGCCACCAATGATCGGCATACCGATTTTAACTCCTTGTTTCTCTTCCACGTTGTCTTTCCCTCCTGAGTCATGCATATGCTTCTTTTCCAGAATTCACCTTTCCTATGAAACCACAAAAAGACTTATTATTCAACATTTTTCTACTTTTGGTGCCATGTATTTACATAATAGAAAAGATATATTAAGCATCCATTTCCTTATTCGCTCGAATATCATTTTAGTTTTGTCCACAAACCTCTCATAATCATTCCCTTGGTACATAAAAAAACACCCCTCCAACAGCATAATAGCCGTAGAAGGGATGTTGTCCATATCTGTATCATAGATATAACCAATGTAACCGAGAAAACTACATTGAAAAGCTCTCTCTATCTTACCTTTGCACTTCCTTGGAAGGCTGAATGACAGCTGCAATCTGTGCCAAAATGGCATCCACCGATGCCGGATCATGCACATCATACTCATCAATGTTCAGACGCAGCACAGGGCAAGCTGTAAACTGATCAATCCACACGGAATAGCGCTCGTGCATGTGTTCCCAGTACGAACGGTCCGTCTGAATCTCCATCTCGCGTCCGCGTTCCGTAATACGGTTTAAAATCGAAGGCAGACTGCCTTCCAGATAGATCAGCACGTCTGGATGTGGGAAATACGGTGTCATTACCATCGCTTCAAATAAACTGCTGTATGTCTCGAAATCTGTAGCAGACATGGTTCCTTGATCTGCATGCATTTGTGCAAAAATGCCCGTATCTTCATAGATAGAACGATCCTGTACGAATCCGCCACCCAGTTCAAAAATCTTTTTCTGTTCCTTGAATCGCTCTGCCAGGAAATAAATCTGCAGATGGAAGCTCCAACGCTCAAAGTCATGATAGAACTTCTCCAAATATGGATTATGATCAACTTGCTCTAGAGAGGTCTTGAAGTTCAAACGCTGCGCAAGTGCAGCCGTTAACGTGGATTTGCCCACCCCAACCGTACCTGCTACCGTAATTAATGCATTCGTTGGAATGCCATAGTTATTCATATGATATACTCCTTTACCTGATTAACAATTTGCCTGAAGTGTTCAGGATGTTCCACAAAGTCGAGTTGCTCTGCATTGACCTTAATGATTACTGGCGGATTTGAGCTATTTGCCAGATAGTCCATGCCTGTTTTGTAATCGGCGATCAGTTGTTCCATATATGCCGGGTCCATATCCTGCTCAAATGAGCGTCCACGCTTGTTAATGCGGTACATCAACGTATCGAGTTCAGCTTCAATATAGAGCACCAGGTTGGGCTTTGGCAGATCATCTGTTAACAGATGATAGATTTGACGATATTTATCCCGTTTCGTTCCCTTTAAGGTACGATCGGCAAAAATCATGTTTTTATAGATATGATAGTCTGAAATGACTGGGGTATTCTGCTCTACATAATGAGCGCCCGTGTCTTCCAGCTGTTTAAACCGATTACACAGAAAAAACATTTCCAATTGGAAACTCCACTCGTCGATATCCTGATAAAAGGAAGCCAGAAATGGATTCTCTTCTACGATTTCTTTAACTAACGGAAGATTCAATTCATGGGAAAGCATCGTTGCCAGCGTTGTTTTCCCCGCTCCGATCGGACCTTCCACGGCAATAAACGGGGCTGATTTCATCGTGTTCACTGTTCCTCCTCGTACTTATGCGTGTTTCCGTTTTCTATATAGACCTCACCTATTGTATCACAGCTTTAAGGATTGGAACGCCAGTATTTTATGTATATAACAAGTCAAATCAGAACTAATGAATTACATAAAATGATTTACATTAAAATAAAAAAGACACACTCGATATCATCAAGTGTGTCTTCCTGTTGCTTGGCGGCGTCCTACTCTCCCAGGACCCTGCGGTCCAAGTACCATCGGCGCTAGAGGGCTTAACGGTCGTGTTCGGGATGGGTACGTGTGGAACCCCTCCGCCATCGCCACCAAACGCATAGCTTAGCTTACATTTCAGAGTTGTTGTTCTCTGAAAACTAGATTCGAAACGAGACATGCGAATTACAACTTGCTATTGGATAAGCCCTCGACCGATTAGTACTGGTCAGCTCCATGCATTGCTGCACTTCCACCCCCAGCCTATCTACCTCGTCGTCTTCAAGGGGTCTTACATACTGGGAAATCTCATCTTGAGGGGGGCTTCACGCTTAGATGCTTTCAGCGTTTATCCCGTCCGTACATAGCTACCCAGCGGTGCTCCTGGCGGAACAACTGGTACACCAGCGGTACGTCCATCCCGGTCCTCTCGTACTAAGGACAGCTCCTCTCAAATTTCCTACGCCCACGACAGATAGGGACCGAACTGTCTCACGACGTTCTGAACCCAGCTCGCGTACCGCTTTAATGGGCGAACAGCCCAACCCTTGGGACCTACTTCAGCCCCAGGATGCGATGAGCCGACATCGAGGTGCCAAACCTCCCCGTCGATGTGGACTCTTGGGGGAGATAAGCCTGTTATCCCCAGGGTAGCTTTTATCCGTTGAGCGATGGCCCTTCCATGCGGTACCACCGGATCACTAAGCCCGACTTTCGTCCCTGCTCGACTTGTAGGTCTCGCAGTCAAGCTCCCTTATGCCTTTGCACTCTTCGAATGATTTCCAACCATTCTGAGGGAACCTTTGGGCGCCTCCGTTACTCTTTAGGAGGCGACCGCCCCAGTCAAACTGCCCACCTGACACTGTCCCCGCACCGGATTACGGTACCAGGTTAGAACCTAGATACGATCAGGGTGGTATCCCAACGTTGCCTCCACACAAGCTGGCGCTCATGCTTCAAAGGCTCCCACCTATCCTGTACAGATCGTACCCAAATTCAATATCAAGCTGCAGTAAAGCTCCATGGGGTCTTTCCGTCTTGTCGCGGGTAACCTGCATCTTCACAGGTATTAAAATTTCACCGGATCTCTCGTTGAGACAGCGCCCAAGTCGTTACGCCATTCGTGCGGGTCAGAATTTACCTGACAAGGAATTTCGCTACCTTAGGACCGTTATAGTTACGGCCGCCGTTTACTGGGGCTTCGGTTCACAGCTTCGGATTGCTCCTAACCACTCCCCTTAACCTTCCAGCACCGGGCAGGCGTCAGCCCGTATACTTCGCCTTACGGCTTCGCACAGACCTGTGTTTTTGCTAAACAGTCGCTTGGGCCTTTTCACTGCGGCCCCCTCGTGCTATTCACACTACCGGGGCACCCCTTCTCCCGAAGTTACGGGGTCATTTTGCCGAGTTCCTTAACGAGAGTTCTTCCGCGCGCCTTAGAATACTCTTCTCGCCTACCTGTGTCGGTTTGCGGTACGGGCACCATCACCTGGCTAGAGGCTTTTCTTGGCAGTGTGAGATCATGACCTTCGCTACTATAATTTTCGCTCCCCATCACAGCTCAGCCTTACAATGTGCGGATTTGCCTACACATCAGCCTTACTGCTTAGACGGACATCCATCAGTCCGCGTCACTACCCTACTGCGTCCCCCCATTGCTCATAACGGCTTACGGTGGTACAGGAATTTCGACCTGTTGTCCTTCGACTACGCCTTTCGGCCTCGCCTTAGGTCCCGACTTACCCTGAGCGGACGAGCCTTCCTCAGGAACCCTTAGGCTTTCGGCGGATCAGATTCTCACTGATCTTTTCGTTACTCATACCGGCATTCTCACTTGTATAATGTCCAGCGCTCCTTACGGTACACCTTCAACCCTTATACAACGCTCCCCTACCCCTGATGCAAAGCATCAAGCCATAGCTTCGGTGGTGTGTTTAGCCCCGTTACATTTTCGGCGCAGAGTCACTCGACCAGTGAGCTATTACGCACTCTTTCAATGATGGCTGCTTCTAAGCCAACATCCTGGTTGTCTGTGCAACTCCACATCCTTTCCCACTTAACACACACTTGGGGACCTTAGCTGATGGTCTGGGCTGTTTCCCTTTTGACAATGGATCTTAGCACTCACTGTCTGACTCCCGGAAGTAAGTCTATGGCATTCGGAGTTTGACTGAGCTTGGTAACCCTTGCGGGCCCCGCACCCAATCAGTGCTCTACCTCCACGACTCTGTTTTCCGAGGCTAGCCCTAAAGCTATTTCGGGGAGAACCAGCTATCTCCGAGTTCGATTGGAATTTCTCCGCTACCCCCACCTCATCCCCGCATTTTTCAACATGCGTGGGTTCGGGCCTCCAGTGCGTGTTACCGCACCTTCACCCTGGACAGGGGTAGATCACCCGGTTTCGGGTCTACGTCCACGTACTAATTCGCCCTATTCAGACTCGCTTTCGCTGCGGCTCCGGCTCTTCACCTTAACCTTGCACGGGAACGTAACTCGCCGGTTCATTCTACAAAAGGCACGCCATCACCCCTAAAACGGGCTCTGACTTTTTGTAAGCACACGGTTTCAGGTTCTATTTCACTCCCCTTCCGGGGTGCTTTTCACCTTTCCCTCACGGTACTGCTTCACTATCGGTCGCTAGGAAGTATTTAGCCTTGGCAGATGGTCCTGCCGGATTCATACGGGGTTTCACGTGCCCCGCACTACTCGGGATCCGTCTCGGAGGGAACAGACTTTCAACTACAGGGCTTTTACCTTCTTTGGCGGGCCTTTCCAGACCTCTTCGCTTAACCGGTTCCTTTGTAACTCCATGTGAGACGTCCCACAACCCCAAAGAGCAAGCTCTCTGGTTTGGGCTTCTCCGCGTTCGCTCGCCGCTACTGACGGAATCACTATTGTTTTCTCTTCCTCAGGGTACTTAGATGTTTCAGTTCCCCTGGTATGCCTCTGCATAACCTATGTATTCAGTTATGAGTAACTGGAAATTACCCCAGCTGGGTTTCCCCATTCGGACACCCCCGGATCAAAGCTTGCTTACAGCTCCCCGAGGCAGTTTCGTTGTTCGCCACGTCCTTCATCGGCTCCTAGCGCCTAGGCATCCTCCGTGTGCTCTTAGTAGCTTAACCTCGTGCTCCGGTTTCGACTGCTCGCTTCCCTTGTTTTGCTTGCGCAAAGCCAAAAGTCGCTCCCATTCGATACCATCGTACGTGCAATCTACCGTTTTTATTGAAACTTGTTTAACACAAGTTCAGCTAAAAAGGAATGTTCTAATTCGCGTTTGTTTCGTTTCGATATCTAGTTTTCAAAGAACAAGCTCCATGCAAAAGCAAGCTGTTTGAGAGTTTGAGCTCTCAAAACCGAACAACGAGTGAGTGTTTTGCAGCTAAGCTGCGTATTTGAATGTTTCCGTTGCAGGAAACGATTCTCCATAGAAAGGAGGTGATCCAGCCGCACCTTCCGATACGGCTACCTTGTTACGACTTCACCCCAATCATCTATCCCACCTTCGGCGGCTGGCTCCTTGCGGTTACCCCACCGACTTCGGGTGTTATAAACTCTCGTGGTGTGACGGGCGGTGTGTACAAGACCCGGGAACGTATTCACCGCGGCATGCTGATCCGCGATTACTAGCAATTCCGACTTCATGCAGGCGAGTTGCAGCCTGCAATCCGAACTGAGACCGGCTTTGTTGGGATTGGCTCCATCTCGCGATTTCGCAGCCCGTTGTACCGGCCATTGTAGTACGTGTGTAGCCCAGGTCATAAGGGGCATGATGATTTGACGTCATCCCCACCTTCCTCCGGTTTGTCACCGGCAGTCTATCTAGAGTGCCCACCCGAAGTGCTGGCAACTAAATATAAGGGTTGCGCTCGTTGCGGGACTTAACCCAACATCTCACGACACGAGCTGACGACAACCATGCACCACCTGTCTCCTCTGTCCCGAAGGAAAGATACATCTCTGCATCGATCAGAGGGATGTCAAGACCTGGTAAGGTTCTTCGCGTTGCTTCGAATTAAACCACATACTCCACTGCTTGTGCGGGTCCCCGTCAATTCCTTTGAGTTTCAGTCTTGCGACCGTACTCCCCAGGCGGAGTGCTTAATGTGTTAACTTCGGCACCAAGGGTATCGAAACCCCTAACACCTAGCACTCATCGTTTACGGCGTGGACTACCAGGGTATCTAATCCTGTTTGCTCCCCACGCTTTCGCGCCTCAGCGTCAGTTACAGCCCAGAGAGTCGCCTTCGCCACTGGTGTTCCTCCACATATCTACGCATTTCACCGCTACACGTGGAATTCCACTCTCCTCTTCTGCACTCAAGTCACCCAGTTTCCAGTGCGATCCGGGGTTGAGCCCCGGGATTAAACACCAGACTTAAATGACCGCCTGCGCGCGCTTTACGCCCAATAATTCCGGACAACGCTTGCCCCCTACGTATTACCGCGGCTGCTGGCACGTAGTTAGCCGGGGCTTTCTTCTCAGGTACCGTCACCTTGAGAGCAGTTACTCTCCCAAGCGTTCTTCCCTGGCAACAGAGCTTTACGATCCGAAAACCTTCATCACTCACGCGGCATTGCTCCGTCAGGCTTTCGCCCATTGCGGAAGATTCCCTACTGCTGCCTCCCGTAGGAGTCTGGGCCGTGTCTCAGTCCCAGTGTGGCCGATCACCCTCTCAGGTCGGCTACGCATCGTCGCCTTGGTGAGCCGTTACCTCACCAACTAGCTAATGCGCCGCAGGCCCATCCCCAAGTGACAGATTGCTCCGTCTTTCCAGTTCTCTTCAGGCGAAGAAAACAATTATTCGGTATTAGCTACCGTTTCCGGTAGTTGTCCCAAACTTGAGGGCAGGTTGCCTACGTGTTACTCACCCGTCCGCCGCTAAGTATCAAGGAAGCAAGCTTCCTATCAACTCCGCTCGACTTGCATGTATTAGGCATGCCGCCAGCGTTCGTCCTGAGCCAGGATCAAACTCTCCAATAAAGTATTGAAAAGAGCGATAAGCTCATTTTGAATCTGACGAGATTAAAAATCTCATTTGTGCTCCAGTCGATTCAAGCCAAGGCTTGTTTCAACTTTCGCGTTCATTCTGCAAGCAGAATGTTTACTCACTCGTTGTTCAGTTTTCAAAGATCAAACTTGTTTCGTTACCGAATGTTGTTCTCTTCAGCAACTCTTATATAATATCATGTCCGAACCAACTTTGCAAGCTCTTTTTTTTAAATTTCTTTCGAAGCTTATTTCATTTGCTTGCCGCACCGTGTAAACCGTGTTTTCTTGGCCGGATTAATAATATATCACGTATAGATATTAATTACAATACTTAATTTAATAAAATTCATTTACTACAAATAAACTACTCTTACTGTGTTGCTCTCCTCTATCCCAGTGTAAAGTTTATTATAGCTTAAATGACATTTTTTCCATTCATACATCGCAATACATGTCTAATTGATTTTAAACTTATTAGCCTACATCTCCTCTCTTATATTTTAGCTTCATTAATATGCTCAATTTAGGTTGTCCTTTTATCAAGGTCATGCAAGATTTACTGGGGGCACTGTAAGTTACCACGAGTATAAGTAGAGGTATTATAAAAGATAAACAAAAAAAGTGATGCACGCATATAACTATACGTGAACCACTTTCTTGTGTGTTATTACATTATATATAGAAGGAAACTCTTAATGTTGTGCCTGTGCTGATGCTGGAGGCGTCATCGTCATTTGTCCATTACCTGCTTTTTGCATACCAACTCGCAGCAACGTAATTCCCCACGTAATAATCGAGATCAATAGAAGATGAACCATGTATCCCCCAACTGCTTCTCCACTATAGATCAAACGCATAAATCCCTGTACCCCATTGGAAGCGGGCAGAAAGTTTCCGATATAACGGTAGAATGGCGCCAGCATCTCGGCTGGAATGATATTTCCTGCTGTCATCAACTGGAGCGGAACCATCGCTACATTAAATAGAGGACCTGCATTGCCAAACAGGGCAAAGCTCATTTGTGTAAAACAGATACAAGCCAGACTCACCAGCACATGATACAGATACAAAGCGCCGAAGGAGCTCGCAACATCTGTGAACTGAAGAGCTACTGTATCCACAATTAGGGGAACAATCAAAGCTATACACAATAACAGCAATTGCCGTCCCCAGAAGATTTCCCATTTGGAATGGGTACGCTTCATGATATTCGACGTAATATTAAACTGAATATTCATAGTCATCGAAGCAATATAGGTGATAAACCCCAAAATCATGGGCAGCATCGATGTTGCAAAATCACTCACGCTGTTCGTTTTATTAATTTCAGCCTTCACAGGCCCTTCATTCATCTTCGCCATCGCTTGTCCAATAGCTGCACTCAGTTCATCGCTATTTATACTATCGTTATTGAGTGTCACTTGAACCTTGGATTCCAGAATCCCTTGACCCATTTGTGCAGTCATTCCGGTCGCAGCATGTTCCACAATGGATTTGGCTACATCGGCATTTCCCTGATTGATATAAAAGGGTAAGCTCGCCTCTGTGCCTCCTGCAATCTGGTCAGTGAATCCTTCCGGAATAACAATAACCATCGCATAGTTACCTGCATTCATCTGTTGCTCAGCTTCCTCGGCAGAACCCAGTACATTGACATGGAAAGGCGCGAGCGTTTCAATCTGCTTCTGCACCTCTTTTCCCTGTGTCCCGTCTTCGTTCACCAGAGCAACTTGAAGTTGATCCACTCTCTCCGTGGCTTGATGATAACCCGTCATCCAGATCACAACAAATAACAGCGGAACAATCAATGCAAAAACCAACCCTATTTTTGTCTGTGGCACTTTAAGAAAATCTTTGAAGCTTCTCATTCGTTCACGACTCCCATTAGTTAAAATTAAAATAATTGCACTACATATATATGCACATGCACATAATTGCTCAAAAAAATTTATTTCATCTTTTCATAGATACGATTCATCACATTCATGAATGCTTCAAGCTCTTCAGGAGAACATTCGGCGAGTGCCTCTTGCTCTTGCTGTTTTGCCTTTGGTGTCAGAACGTTATTCATTTCCAGTCCTTCCGCCGTCAAACAAAGCAAAACCGCTCTGCGATCCTGTGGATCTTCTTCTCTTGTCACCAGACCTTTGCGAATCAACTTGTCTATAATTTTGCCTACCGTTGTCTGGTCCCGCACTGTTAATTCAGCCAGTTTTTTCTGTGATATATGACTTCCAGCCTTGCTCAATTCATTCAAGACTGCAAATTGTTCCGGAGTAATATCCTGTTCACTCAGATTTCTGGTTGTTGTTTTTTTGTATGCCAGATACGTCCGTGACAGAATCAGTCCAAGTGGATTTTCATCCATATTAACAGGCATGCTGTTGCTCCTTTCTCTATATAGTAGCACTACCATCTAATTTGCGTAAGCTCTATATTATTACCATATTTACATTACTGTCAATTTAATTTTTTATCTTTTCAAGCAAAAAGAGACCCACCCGTTAGTCAGGCAGCTCTCTCCTCTGGCATCGTCAAGCCATACTTACTCGGGCTTGCCACTTGAAGTTTCGGTATCGTCCTTCTTCTTTGTGCCTTTACTTTTATAAGGCTTCGGTGCACTTTTCGCCCGGTTAGCAGCGGCTTGCCAACGGTTCCAGCCTTTTTTACCTGTACCACGGCCGGTGCCGCCTTTTCCTTTTGCATTGCTCATGTTATCACTCCAATAATCCTGTATATGCTTAAAAATGACCGTCCTCGGTAACTTATTATGCAACCCAGCCCATCTAATTCACTTCCAGCATTTCTTATTATACCAAAAATCCACGTCTTTACGTCCATTTCCATAAATCATTGTATTGTTATTCTGTTATGAAAGCGGTATAGTGGACATAATTGAAAGAGGAAGCTGCGTCTTCTTCGGGATTGTTACTGGTAAGCAGGCGATACCCAAACCAAGGCTATTAAGCCTTAGTTTGGGTTTTTTGTTTTTATTACGACCAATTGAGGTGAAACACATATATGATCATCCGTCAGATTTTTAACAACAATGTCATCCGGGCTGAGAACCAGGTTGGTCACGAATTTGTTGTCATTGGCAACGGTCTTGGCTTCAAAAAGAAAAACGGACAGCCCGTGGATGAGGATAAAATCGAAAAAACCTTTGTGCTGAAATCGGATAAAATACCACAAAAATTAATCGATCTGATTGGGGAAACATCGGTCGAATATTTGAAGTTAGCGGACGAAATTGTGGGCCATGCCAAAAAGGAAATGGGCGATATTTTTAGTGATAATATCTATATATCATTGATCGATCATATTCAGTTTGCTATTACCCGGTACCGTAAATCCGTCGGGCTGAAGAATTCTCTTTTGTGGCAGATCAAGAAGTTTTACAAGAAGGAGTTTGGGGTTGGTATGAACGCTGTGGAGCTGATTCAGGAACAATTCGGTATCCAAATGGATGAACATGAGGCCAGCTTTATTGCGATGCATTTTGTAAACGCTCGTCAAGATGCTCAGGGCATGAAACAAACCGTTGAAATTACCGAAGTTATTGATGATATCTTCAACATTGTGACCAACCACTACCAGATTGCTCTGGACGAAAATTCATTTAATTATTCACGGTTTATTACCCATCTTCAATATTTTGTGCAGCGAATGTTGAGTAATGAACAGGAGCAATTTGCTTCAGGAGATAACTTTCTGTATGAGCAGGTGAAGGACAAATATAGCAAGGCATTTGAATGCACACAGCGGATCAATCAGTACCTTGAAGACAAGTTTGAAAGTGCTATGTCCATTGATGAAAAGGTGTATTTGACGATCCATATTCAACGTGTCACTTCCCGTAACGAGCTGCTGGACGCGGAATAAAAAAAGCTTGCAAACGATTTCGGCGTCATATATAGTAGGTCTCACAACTTAACGACAAGGATTGTTACTGCTCAAGCAGGCGATACCTAAATGATTGGCAACAGGTCATCTTTCCGATGATCATAGCCATTCGTTTAGGTATTTTTTTGTTTTCAGGCAATCTTAACAACAAAGGAGAATGAACATGGATCATAAAAAAATGGGGGATGACATCGTTCGTCTCGTCGGCGGAGAAGCCAATATCAATGGTCTTGTCCACTGTGCGACCCGGCTGAGATTCGACCTGAAAGATTCCAAAAAAGCCGAACGCGAAACGCTTGAAAAGCATGACGGCATTATTACCGTTGTCGAAAGCGGCGGCCAGTTCCAGGTGGTCATCGGTAGTAACGTGGCTCATGTATATGCGGAGATTATGAAAAACCGGGATTTCGGAGGAGATTCCTCCTCATCGGCTGAGTCTACAGGGGAAAAAACCTCGCTATTATCCAAAGTTTTTGAAATTATATCCGGAAGTTTCTCGCCGTTAATCCCGGCTATGGCAGGATCAGGTATGTTAAAAGCTTTGCTGACTGTCCTGACCATGCTCGGATGGATGTCGGATACAAGTGACACATACTTGATTTTATCCGCTGCCGGCAACGCTGTATTTTATTTTTTGCCCATCTTCCTTGGGATCACACTGGGTATGAAGCTGAAAGCCAATCCTTATGTAGCTGGCGTAATTGGTGCCGCTCTGATGGAACCGAGTTTCACCGGGCTGATGGATAAGGGTTCAGATGTATCATTCCTGGGTATCCCGGTTGTCATGATGAATTATTCAGCCAGCGTATTCCCAATCTTCATATCCATTAGTATCTACGCTGTTCTCGATAAGTTACTCAAGAAAATCATTTTGAAAGACCTGCAATTGTTCCTTGTACCAATGATTGCTTTGATGATTATGGTTCCTCTGTCCGCAATGGCCTTTGGACCATTCGGTACCACGGTAGGTGACTGGATCTCCTCGGGCGTAACTTGGCTCATTGGTGTCAGCGGTATATTATCAGGGGTTGTACTGGGTGGATTCATGACCTTCATGGTTGTGTTCGGACTCCACTGGGGCTTCACTCCAATCACGATACAGAATATCGGGGTTGGCGGCGATCCGATTGAAGCCATGGCTGCTGCAGCTGTATTTGCACAAATCGGTGTAGCCTTCGGTATTTTCCTGAAAGCCAAAAAGAACAAAACCCTGCGCACTCTTGCTGGCTCAACCAGCCTTACAGGTTTACTTGCAGGAGTCACTGAACCAATTGTATATGGTCTGATCCTGCGTTATAAACGTGTGATTCCTATCGTGGTTATCGCAGGTGCGATCGGCGGTGCCATCAATGGTCACTTTGGTGTTAAAATGACTGCTTATGTGTTCCACAATATATTTGCCATTCCTGTCTATACACCAACGGTTGTCTACGTAATTGCGATTGCCTGCTCCTTTGCGGTAGCCGCGGTATTAACGGTGATGTTTGGTTATGAAAGCAAAACCAAAGACAAAGTTTCCGCGACCAATGAATCTGTCCCCCACACGTCAGTTGAAAGTACGCCGGCAGAACTTCCTGTCGTACCTGAGACCAAAACAACGGAGATCAAGAAAGAACAAATTTATAGCCCACTTACTGGTAAAGCCGTAGCACTGAATACCATTAACGACCCAGCCTTTTCGACTGGTGCTATGGGCAAAGGTTTGGCGATTGTCCCTGAGATTGGCGAAGTTGTCGCTCCCGTAGATGGCGTTGTCACTTCCCTCTTCCCAACTGGACATGCCATTGGATTAACAACCAACGCAGGAACGGAAATCCTGATTCATATCGGCATCAATACAGTAGCGCTAAAGGGAAAACACTTCTCTCCAGTTGTTCAGGAAGGTGATATCGTCAGACAGGGCGATCTGTTGATCCTGTTTGACATCGATAAGATCAAGGAAGCCGGATACGAAACCGTAACCCCTGTCATTGTGACCCTAACGCTGCAAGAAGTAGATGTGTTCGAAACAACTCAGGAACAGGTACAGAAAAATGATGTCCTGCTGACTCTCGTTGTCTGACCCAACTTATCTTATACGAATTCAACTTAGGAGGAACTAACTATGAAACATACTCAACTGAAACCATTTCCTAAAGATTTTTTCTGGGGAGGTTCAACCTCTGCCTATCAGATTGAGGGAGCCTGGAATGAAGATGGTAAAGGCCCTTCTGTCATCGACATGGGGAATCATGTGGAAGGCGTAACCGACTTCAAGGTAACCAGTGATCATTATCATATGTACAAAGAAGATGTGGCGTTGCTCGCCGAAATGGGCTTCAAAGCCTACCGTTTCTCCATCGCATGGACACGCATCTATCCGCAAGGAGCGGGTGAGGTAAATCCGAAGGGACTCGCCTTTTACGATTCTCTCATTAATGAGTTAATTAAATACGGTATTGAACCCATTGTGACGATGTATCACTTCGATCTTCCTTATGCGCTTGAAGAAAAAGGCGGCTGGTCCAACCGAGCAACGATTGATGCTTTTGAACAATATGCCAAGACCCTATATGAGAACTACGGAGATCGGGTTAAATATTGGCTGACCATCAACGAACAAAATATGCTAATCCTGCATCCTGGCTCTCTGGGTACACTGGATACAACACTTGTTGATCCGCAAAAAACACTGTATCAGCAAAATCACCACATGCTGGTTGCTCAAGCTAAAGCCATGGTCCTGTGTCATGAAATGCTGCCTGAAGCCAAGATTGGCCCAGCTCCCAATATCGGTGTAATTTACCCGGCGAGTTCCAAACCAGAAGACACACTCGCGGCTGATAACTATGCTGCCATTCGTAACTGGCTCTATCTCGATATGGCGGTATATGGACGTTATAACCATATTGCCTGGAGTTATCTCGAAGAGAAAGGATATACACCTGTCATTGAAGACGGAGATATGGACATCCTGGCTCAAGGAAACCCTGACTTTATTGCGTTTAACTATTATACTTCCCAAACGGTTGGTGAAAGCCTGAACGATGGTAATGACTTCTCCCATACAGGAGACCAGCATGAAATCGTAGGTGAACCGGGCGCATATAGAGGATCTGTGAATCCCAATCTGCAAAAAACGGAGTTTGGCTGGGAAATTGATCCCGTGGGCTTCCGCTCTACCCTGCGCCAGATCTACTCCCGTTATCACCTGCCATTGATTGTTACGGAAAATGGTCTGGGTGCCTTTGATAAACTGGAGGAAGGCGACGTGGTTAACGATCCATATCGTATTGAATTCTTCAATAAACATATCGAACAGATTCAACTGGCGATTACGGACGGCGTGGATGTATTTGGCTTCTGCCCTTGGTCTGCGATCGATCTGGTCAGCACACATCAAGGGTCGAGCAAACGTTATGGATTCATCTATGTGGATCGTGAGGAATTCGATATCAAGGAATTGAGACGTATCCGCAAACAGAGTTTCCACTGGTATCAAAAACTGATTGAAACGAATGGAGAAATTCGTTAATACACGCACTAATAAAAAAGTCGACTGCACATGAAACATGTGTAGTCGACTTTTTTGGTGTTGATGCATTGATATGGAAGCGTTCTTTTCCAATTATAAAATTACATTTCAGCCTTCGGTTGTTTTACCGCTTTGGCCCCTCTGAGTACTCGTAGGGATAACAGGAAACAGATCGCCAGAACGGCAGCTGCCGAAACATAAGGATAGTTAATATTCACATCGAACAGCGCTCCAGCTACGATTGGACCTGCGATATTCCCCAAACTGGTATACGCCGAGTTCAGTCCGGCCACAAAGCCCTGTTGTTCTTGTGCCAGTTTGGACATCTGTGTACTGATCGCCGGACGTAAAATATCCATACCCAGAAAGACGATAAACGTTACGACGAGAATCATCCAGTACGTACTTACAAACAAGGTCAACAGTACAAATACGGCTACAAATAACAGACAGACTGAAATGACCATCTTTTCACCAAATCGATTGAGCAACCAACCGATCAGGGATACTTGCACAACCGCACCTGCGATGGAACCAAATGTAATAATAAATGCAATGTCTTTGGTCGTGAAGCCAAACTTGTGATCCACAAATAGTGAAAATACCGTCTCATAGTTCGCTAGACCAAATGCCATAACAAATACAATAATCAAACTGAAAAAGTACGGTTCACGGTATGAATTCAGCAATTGGGATACCATACCCGGAGCTTTGGCCTTCGTTAAACCAGGGATAGGTTTACTTTGTTCTCCTGTACTTCGTGCAGATTCCGGCAAAATAATCAATGTAATGATGGATGCCAGCAAACCGGCAACCCCAGCGGCGTAGAATGGAATTCGAATGCCAAAGTCCGCAATGTATCCACCAATTCCCGGACCGATGATAAATCCGGTTGTAATCGCTGCATTAATCAAGCCCATACCTTTGCCGCGTTCTTCCTCTGTTGTAATATCTGCGGTGTAAGCCATAACCGCCGGGAAGATCATCGCCGCACCAATACCGCCTAACATCCGGGCTGCGAAGAGCAAGACTGGTGCATTGACCGCACCAAACATAAACTCGGATACGGCAAAGATCAGCATGCCGCCAACGATAATTTTTTTACGTCCCCATGTATCCGACCAACGACCCGCAAGCGGGGAGAACAGAAACTGGGTGAAGGAAAATGCCGCTACCAGCAATCCAACCGTGAATCCGGTGATATGCAGTAGATCCATATACGCAGGCATGATCGGTACAACCAGACCAATACCCGTAAAAACGAGAAAAATATTAAACATTAACAGCAGCAGTGCGCCCCTGTTCCGTGTTAGTAATGCCATGATTCCATCCTCCGTAGTTGTCAAAATGTTGCTTAAGCTTTATCTTTTGCAATCCCGTGCAAGAATACACTAGCGGCCTGGCGGTATAACGCAAGAGCCTGATCAGGCTCCATCCCCCGTGACATCTGACTAAGGCCAATAATGGTACTTTCCAATATGAGCGCGAGATTATCTACATTGTCTGCTTTGAACTCACCGCTCTCAATGCCTTGCTCTATCATTTGTTTATTAAATTGAATATGCCGCTCAAACATTAAGGAGATCCGCTCCTCAATATCATTTTCTTTCTTTTCCCCTGTGAAGAACTCATCAGCTGCCTTCGTCAGCGGGTGATTCATATCATCCATGACGAGTTGTTCCGCCAAACCATAAATTTTCTCCGTGGAGGTGCGATAGAGATGTTCTTTGGCCGCCCAACTCTCTTCCCACTCCCGGTCCCACTCATCGATTAGATAGAGGAACAGACCTTCCTTACTTTTAAAATGGTAATATATATTGCCTTTGCTGCTGCCCGTCGCAGCTACAATATCCTCAATGGACGTTGCTTTATAACCTTTTTGTACAAAAAGGGCTTTGGAAGCATCCGCAAGTTTCTTCTTGGTCTGCTCAGTCTGTAGTTGTTTTTTATTCATATTCATTCCATTTCACTCCGTCCCATCCATACTGAACATTCGTTCTGTATTTTAACAGATGCACCCAATATAAGCAATGAAAAAGGAGAATTGGCACGCATGCCCACTCTCCCTCAACAATCATTTCACTTTTTTACCTTTACCATGCAATATTTTCAGTTGACCATTCTCATAACCCAACTGATACTCGACCCGATATTGCGATAGTATATATTCCCCATCTTTGCGTTCATTTGCTGTAATCATTGCCTTCACTTCCATCTCGTCATCGCCTTTATTGACTGAGGATACCTCACTGATGGTCACCTCACTTGTATTCAGATATCCTTCTCTGAACTTGGCATATGTTGTAGCACTCTGCCACTCGCTTCCGAGCAGTGCATAAGCGGTGACATAATCACTCAGATTAAGACTTGCATAAAAGTCCGTTACAATTCCTTCTGCTTGCAATGTCTTAGTGGCTGAACCCAAGTGAGTATCTCCAGCCGTCCGCACCGACGTTGTGCCAGAAGGATTTTTGGACCATGCCTGAACCTGCTTGAGCACACTAGTCATAGGAATACTGAATCCTATTCCCCCCTCCTGTTCCACGACCGCCGAATTAATGCCGATCACTTCACCAGTCTCCGCACTAATGAGTGGTCCACCACTGTTGCCATGGGTTATTGGTGCCGAGATCTGATAGAGGTTACTATAGATGTAAGGCGCTATTTCAAAGCTACGCCCCAACCCACTGATGATTCCGGTTGTTACGGTGTTCTCTAGCCCAAGTGGACTACCCAATGCCAGAATCTCGTCTCCGGTCTCAGCTTTGGATTTGGCGATGATTAACGGCTTAACTTTTTTCAAATCAGGAACTCTGACTACAGCTACGTCTGTTTCATCACCAATACCAATAACCGTCCCCTTATATTCCTCATGGTTCAAGGTCCGAATAGTTACTTCATTCGCCCCCTCCACTACATGGGCATTGGTCACGACATCTCCCTGATCATTGTAGAGAAAACCGGAGCCCAATCCGCTGCTACTCTCGATCGTTACAACTTTCTTCTGGCTTTCTTCTATAATCTGTTTGCGTGTCTTCTTCACAGGTTGCTTGGAGGCAGTCGTGGCTGCCGCATTTTCCGTTTCCTTCGCGGCAACAACTGCCAGTCTGGGCCCATCCTGCAACTGATCTGCTGAATGCTGGTGTATCCAGAACACGCCCCCTGCTCCAGCACCAATGATAATAGCACTGGATATGATCATACTCCATGTTCGTTTGGTCATTCCAACCTGTCCTCCTATTCGAGATACCACGTTGCATTCACAACAGAGATTTCCGCTTCCTCGTACACACCATAATAATAGGTTTCAAAAAAACCTTCTTCCCCCACATCCAGCCAGCTTGGATACACATCTGCATAAGTTTGGCCCAGATATATACCGTCTATATTATAAATATCAATCAACACTGTAATGGAAGAGATCGGACGAGTTGCATTATTGATCAATGAACCGCTAATATAAAGATCCCCGTACATATCAAGCGTCGCATCAACGTTCACGACACTTACTGCCGCCGTTCGATTCATCAGATCTTCTTCTGCAGCCTGTTGCTCCGCCAGTTGAATCCGATCCGCTTCCGCTTTTTCAAATGCCTTTTTTTCACTGAGCACCCGTTCACGATACGAAGTCAGTTTTTCATTTTCCGGCGCATAGGACAATCCCTGGTCGACCGTTTGTAACGCAATTGTGAAATTCTTTTGCTTTACTTGCTGTTCCGCCTCTTTATAACTTATGCTTGCGAGCTTGTCGACAATTTGCTTCTCTACTGTCTCAGCTTCCTTGCCTTTCAAGTCTGATATGGTGTCCAACTTCTCGGCTAGTGCCTCAATTGTTGTCAAACTGTCGATTTCCTTTTTCACCTTCAATACGGCCAGTGTTACCTTTCTGTTGTTGAATGCGGCACGCACTTTGGCAAAAACAGGTTCTTCCCGCTCCATCAACGCTTTGGCTACAGCCTGAATGGTCTTGTCTCCTGCGGACAGCTTTCCTGTCTTCAGACTTGTGGACGCCTCATCCAACTGATTCATCAAGTTGAACGCCTTCGCCGTAATTTGCCGATCCTGTATAAGTGCATCATAGTTCGGTCGTTTCGTTAGAGCGCTGTCCAGCAGTTGGAGAGCCTCTTTATATTTTCCCTCTAGTGCAGCCTGTTCCGCCTGTTGGTGCAGTGATTTAACCTCTGCATTTATACCTGTTTCCTGCTTGTAATAATACGTTAGCAAAGCTCCTACAACTACTGCCAGAAGTATGGGAATAATCCAGCTAAATGCAAGGCCTTGACCCGTATTTCCCTGTTTGGAAGCTGGTTGCTGCTGACGGGACAACGAATCAATTGCTTTTTGCGTTCCTTTATCCAAGTCAATGGCTGTTTCTGCCCAGATCTGTTCCTCTGTAGAGCTTGTTTCTTTCAATTTGGTTCTACACTTTCTGCACGTGTTATCCGCCGGACTGTTTTTGGTCCCACATACATGACAATACACCCTGATCCCTCCACTTAAGAACATATGTATACTTCGCTTTCCCGGGGTTCGCCTATCGCATCAATTGCTAAAAAACACCAACATGAATCGATAATTATCATATAGCAAAAAGGAATATTACACCATATGTTCTGTAGATATCATGTTTAAACGAGTCATACTGGATGCAAAAAAGCCTTCCTATTAATCTAGGAAGGCTCTAGTTATTTTCATTTTATTACTCCGAAGGAAAAGCGCTGAGATCCATATAGGAAACTTCCCACAGGTGATCATCCAGATCCTGAAAACTCCATCCGTACATAAATCCGTGATCCTGTGGTTCGTTGGATGGCTTCCCTCCTGCATCGAGGGCAGCTTGTACAATCACATCTACCTGCTCACGGCTATCTACAGACAGGGCAACGATGACTTCGGTTGTATCGGCGGCATTGGAGATTTTTTTTGAAATGAAGGATTGGAAACGTTCCTCCACCAGAAGCATGGCGTAAATATTTTCCCCGATGATCATACAAGTAGCAGACTCGTCCGTAAAATTGGCATTAAACTCAAATCCCACCTTGGTAAAAAACTCAACGGATTTCTTCAAATCTTGGACAGGTAAATTAACAAAAATCTGCTTAGCACGAATAGCCACCATCGATCACCTCGAACTCATAGAATACATTCCACCTCAAAATAACACCTCGCGAATACGCTGTCAATTTTATTATAAATACCTTCCAATACCACAAGATCATTTTCTCGTAGAATAAACTCAAAGTGTATCTCACATTGAAAATATTCTTTATTTAATAATAAAATAATCAGTTTGGCTACATATATTGTAGTTTTTTGTAACCCTCGAATGCTATAATTTTTTATATTTACTTGGAGGTGTTAGCATGGAGACTTTGGTTGTCAGAAAGAGCATAAAAAATTTGAACCAATCAATGAAGGCTAATTGGAATGATTTTTTTAAGTCTTTAGGAAAAGCAACAATCGGAGGAGTATTCTTAGATTCTAAAGAAGTTATTAATAACAGTTATGAAGCGTTACTTTCACTTGGACTTGAGAAGGAGGTAACACATCTAGCCTGGCTTCTAATTTATAGATCTCTTACTGAAGCTATAAGAAATATAGTTGAAGAAAGTCGTGAATTATTTAATATCACAGAAATAGATATAGAAAGTCTCAGCATGAGAATTGATCTATCTTTAGAGAATGAAATATTTGAGATTGATAGAAACTTCTTTTCTAACCCTAAATCCTTGAAAATATTAAGCACTGTAAAAATACCGTTTGCACAATGGTTAGATGGTTTCAATCTCTCAGCAAGTCAAATCACTTCAATAACTGATCGATTACCCGTATTTTTCACCTTTGCTCTCCATGAAGAGTGGAAAGCAAGGCCAGAACAATATAAAAGTATTTCAGAATACTTTGATTCTCCTTTTATGAGAGCTAATGAAAGACAACTTTCTTGGTTGCGCTATACCACTTATTTACGAAAAGAAACTGAAAAAAGAATGTTTGATGAAGCATTTAGTTTGAGAAAAATCTATGTTCCTCTGCGGGCATACTATAACAAAAAATCTCAGGATAATTCAAAGTTGGGAGATATTGATTTTTCACTTCCTCCTAATAAAAAAGTCGTTATTGATTTAGAGAAAGAATTAGATAACTGGTTACATACAGCTGATAAAAATGATGCTATTCGCGTTATAAGTGGAGGTCCCGGATCAGGGAAGTCTTCTTTTGCAAAAATATACTCGGCAAAATTAGCCGAAAAGCAAAGTGTACCTGTGTTATTTATTCCATTGCATCATTTTGAATTGGCCGATGACTTAATTGAGGCAGTAGGACGATTCGTGAAATATGATAAGTACCTCATCCATAATCCCTTAGATCCTCAAAATGGTGAGGAAAGAATAATTGTTTTTTTTGATGGTTTGGATGAATTATCTAGACAAGGAAAGTTAGCAAATGAGATAGCCAGACAATTTGTTGAGGAAGTACAACGTAAAGTAGATCGCTTTAATATGGAAGAAATAAGAATTCAGGTCATCATGACAGGTAGAGAACTAAGTATACAGCAAAGTAAAGATCAGTTTAGGCGGCCTAATCAAATATTTGAAATACTTCCATACTATATTAGCCACGACGACAAGGATGACTATTATGATCCTAATAAGCTTTTAGAAACAGATCAAAGAGAAACTTGGTGGAAACTTTATGGATTGGCAAGTGGCCAAAACTTTACCTCTATACCTGATACCTTAACTGGAGAAAGTCTCGAAGAAATAACTTCTCAGCCCTTACTAAATTATTTAGTGGCATTAAGTTTTATGAGAGATAAGATTGATTTTAATAAAAATAACAATTTAAACGCAATATATAATGACTTACTACAAGCAGTCTATGAACGAGGATGGGCCAATAATAAGCACCCATCGATAAAAGACACTACTTTAGAACAATTCATTCGTATCCTAGAGGTTATAGCTGTCTCGGTTTGGCACGGTTCAGGTCGAACCACTACAATAAGGGATATAGAAAACTACTCTCAAAACAATGGGTTAAAAGATTTGTTAAATAGATTTCAAGAAGGCGCCGCTAATGGAGTCACTAGGCTCCTAACTGCATTCTATTTCAGAGAATCAGGAGCAAATAATATGGGCGATAACACTTTTGAATTCACCCATAAGAGTTTCGGAGAGTATTTAGCTTCTCGGAGAATTATCTTATCATTAAAACATATAAATAAAATGCTTTCTAGAAGAGCAGATGATCCTGATGATGGATGGGATACCAAATCAGCAGTTGTTTACTTTATTAATTTATGTGGGTCAGCTAAGATTGACACTTATTTAATCAACTTTATAAAAGGAGAGCTTGATTTTCTAAGTGTGGAGGAAATACAAAGACTCCAAGTGACATTAGGAGAGTTATTAAATTACTGTATTAAATTTGACGTACCTGTTGACAGACTTGATCCTAGGCCATCCTTTTCATTAGAAAGGATATACTCTAACAACACTTTTGAATCTTTAATTATTTTACTTAGCTTAACTTCTAGCCATATCGGCCAATCACTAAAAATCAATTGGGATTTAGATAACAGTTTTGGTACTATTTTGAAAATGATAACTGGACAACGTACTGGTGCAACAAACCCAGTAGTTATGTCAAATTTAAAGCATCTTGATCTGTCAAATCAACGTCTTGATATTGCAGATTTGTATGGGGCTAACTTGTCCAACACGGATTTTAATTTAGGAGCTTTACACTATTCTAATTTAGTTCTTTCAAATTGTGAGAGAACTAATTTCAAAGGAGCTCGTTTAAATTATTCTCAGTTAACGAGAACTAATTTCAATTATAGCAATATGACCGGAGTTAGTTTGAATGGAGCCTACGCTCAGAAGTCCTACTTTATTGGAGCACAATTAGAGCAAGCAAACATATATGAAACTGATTTTTCTGGCTCTAATTTTCATAATACAAATTTAAAGAATTTAAACAAAAATAAAAATAAAGAGCTGTTCAGGAGAAAAATTCACCTTGAAAGAATAATCTTCACAAATGCAGAATTCAATAATACAGATTTAACTGGTTCTCTTTTACGTGGTTGTAATTTTACAGATGCAACATTAACAAATTCAAATTTTCACAATGCAAATTTATCATATTCTTGCTTTGATAATGCAACATTAAATAATGTGAATTTCAAAGATGCTGATTTGACAAAGGTTGATTTTGAGAAGATTAAATTAATCGAAGATTGTACATTCGAGGGTTCATACTGCTTAATCAAGCATGAAGAATCTATTGAAGATTAAAATCCATATAGAAGTTAACACCACTTCTTCTTATGAACACATTAAATTCCACAAATAAATTAAATAAGAGTGATTAGTTATCAACTTTTAATGATAACCAATCACTCTTATTAGTCTTTTAACAACTATTGAAAAACTACTTTATCTTCTCACGAAAAATTACTGCGTAATCTCCAACTTTTCCAAAAAAAGCTTTAATTTATCCACGACATAGTGGCTTCCACCTCGGCCGTTCACCTCTTCAATTACAGCGGATAACAGAAAGCTCGGAGAACCAGTATCAAACACTACGAAAAATCCGTTTTCCTGACCCTTCTCTCCCTTTTTTGCTTTCAGTTCCGCTGTTCCCGTCTTGCCCGCGAGCCCTCCAGGTATTGAATTCAAGGTGTGGGCCGTACCTCCCTGCCGGGAAACAACTTCTCCCAAAGCATCCTTAACCGTATTTGCGGCTTCCGGAGTAATAATTACCTCAGGCTCAGTGCTTTCTTTTCCCTCGATCAGAACAGGTTTCACCAGTTTCCCTTCATTAATAAAAGGTGTAAATGACGATGCCAGATGAATCGGGGACATCAACATCTCCCCTTGCCCGTAGGACGTATCAGCGAGCAACACCTCGGAAGACAGATCCAGATGTGCTTCGTTGGCATATTGGCTTGGCTTCAGATACAGTTCATCCAGTCCAAAGTTATCGCCAAAACCAAACTTCTGGATCCCATCAATAAACTTGGCACTACCCATCTCGATCGCTTCCATCGCAAAGTAAATATTGTCCGAATACACCAGAGCATCGACCATGTTAACCGGGGATAAACTCTTCACACGCTTAACATAATAACCGCCCCAGCTATCGTCTTTGCGCCATTGCAAGCCAGAGATATCATGGGTTTTGTCCGCTGTAGTCACCTTCTCCAGCAGTCCCGCTGCGGCTGTAATCGCTTTGAAAGTTGATCCTGGTGCATACCGGGTAGTGACTCTGTTGATAAAAGGAAGCTTCTCATTCGCCGAATAAGCATCCCACTCTGCCTGAGTAAGTCCTGTAACCATTTTGTTCGGGTTATAGGAAGGCGCACTGACTAACGCCAGCAGGTTGCCGTCCGTCGGATTCATCAGAACCATTGCACCGGCGTCTCCACCACTGGATAAAGTCTGATACAATTTCTTTTGTTGTTTGGAGCTAATCGTCAGTTGAACATCCTGTCCATCTACAGCTTCCTTGCGAATAAGCTCAGAACGAGAGTTACCGGATTCATCGGTGATTTCGATCAGACCACCACGTTCACCACGCAGCTGCTTCTCCATGGACTGCTCCAAACCCGCTTTGCCAATCCAATCTTCTGCGCGATAATACCCTTCCGTATCCTTATCCAGATCTTCCTTGGTGGCTTTGCGCACGTATCCAATCAGGTGTGCAGCCGCATTGCCGAGTGGATAATAGCGGATTTCCTTGCTTTGCATCGTAACCCCGCTTAAAGATTCTGCCACGTCAAACTCCTCCGTTGAACCAATCGGGACAAAATACTCTGGCTTCACCCATGTCTGCGCAAGCGCTTTGTGAATGGCATCTTCCGAAACCTGATAATGGCTCGCGATTCGGGCAATCATCTGGTCCGGGTTATCCCCAAGTTTCTCAGGTACAATGCCCCATTCATTCATCGTTCCCTTGGTAGCGAGTGGCAGACCATCACGATCCACAATGTCTCCACGATCCGGGAACAGTGTCCTCACTCGTACCTTACTGCCCTTAACCATGTCATTCAGGATCAGTGAAGGCTGCCAGTTAATTTTCCAGTTTTTTCCCCCGTCCTCAAGCTCCTGCCGGACCATTTTCAATGTATGCGTCTCACTGACTTCACCCAAAAAAGTTGTCAGTTGCAGGTTGTAATCCACCTCATAGGTATCCGGGTTTTGTTTCTCTGCATCGGTCTTACTGCCATCGGAAGCCGTTTCGGCAACATCCACAGGTTTAACCGCCGCCTTGACGGTGGATACTTCCATACCCGAATAGATCGCATTGTATTTCTCAACAAATTGTTCCTTGTTCATGCCCGACTCTTGCAGCGAAGCAGGTGTCATCAAGGTGTACAACTGGTCAAATTCTTTTTTTTGCAGATGCTCTATGTATTGATTCACGGTAGTCTGGGGCTTAGCCTCTGCTTCTTTGTTATTCTGCATGTATAGATACATTCCGATTCCACCTGCAAACAAGATGGGCAGCAGTCCGTACATTAATTTACGTTTTGATTTCATGGTTACATCACCTCTAATATACACTATAGATTTCCAGAGCCATTTAAACAATGAAACAAATCTGACGAATTTATCATTAAAAATAGCCGAAAGCTCACATAATATGTTTAAATAAGGAGAGTGAGATTACATACTAAAGCTTTTTTGCTATGCAAAAGGCTGAAAAGGAGCCCGATGATGGAAATCAGCTATTTTTTACTCCCCAAAGCCGAAGTGGCCTATATCAAGTCTACCGCTTCCATGAAAGATGCTATTGAGCAATTGGAATCGCAACACTACACCGCCGTTCCCGTGATTGACCAGGATGGAAAATATGTTGCTACCCTGTCCGAAGGCGATTTGTTATGGAAAATGCGAAATACACCCGGATTGACTTTTGATACGATGGATCAGGTTCAGGTCCATGAGATTAACAATCGGGTATATAATGAATGTGTATTCATTGAGGCTGAAATGGAGGATATGCTGACACTTGCAGCAGACCAAAATTTTGTGCCCGTGGTGGATGTCGATCGTGTCTTCCTCGGTATTATCCGTCGTAAGGATATTATTGAATACTATACGCGTAACATTTCGGATTAAATGAAGTCAAACATCCTGTAATAAACGAATATTCAACTCGAAAGGGTACTCCTGTGGTCATGTTTTGGCCAAACCGGGGTACCCTTTTTGTTTCATGGTCTGGTCGGAATCATTCTAGTTACGCTTAGCCCGCTCTTCAATGTAATAACTCAACACATCCCTCGGACTTCCCTGAAATGCACGCTCTCTGCCGAACTCATACGCCTGATGCAAATACGAATACGCCTCGTCATGCTGTTCAAGTCTCATGCAGATCATGCCGAGATCGATCAACGGACTCGTACTTCTATCCGAACTCCGCGTACTTAACGATATCTCAGCCCACGGCTTCGCCAGTCCATACTGCTTCAGATCGATATGTGCATTCGCATGACAGGATGCGATCCAGCTTGCAATCTCCCATTCCATCTTCGGCTCGGGCAACATGCCCCATGCCTGATCATAATAGATAAGTGCTTGTTCATGTTGTTGCGTCTCATCCAGCACATTACCGGCTTCTACCGTTTCTACAATTTGTCGCTCCAGTTCGGCATGTTCCGGTGTCAGATCTTTCATTGCACCGTCTCCTCCTCCAGAACGAAATACCACTCCAGAAAAGCATTGAAATCAGCCCACTGCGGCTCACTCTCGCCATTAAGAAACCGTTCAATCGATTCACCCAGTTCCACCAGTACCACTTCTCCCGTCTGACGGTTGTAGAAAAATCCACCTTCACCTTCAAAACTGTCCAGTGGAATATACGCCTCGGGAAGTCCCAGTGTAAGCTGTGCTACATCCATGTCTTCCATATATACGGTGTTCTCCATAAACCAGCAGATCTGATACAACTCCTGATGCCTGCTGTAGAAAGTTGGTCCATCCTCTGCATGTAAATAAAATTGTGCAAAATCCGATTGAAGATCAATTCCAAGCTTCCGCAATGCTTCTTCGTAGGCTGCTGGAACATCTTCATGCCACCAGCCTTGCTCCTGGCAATGATCAATCACTTTATTGGATAACATCGCAGACCTCCTAATTCAATTTTGCTCATAATACCTGTTCAAAAAGATTGGTTTTCAGTACCGAGAAGATGGGATGAAGCTAGAAATGGAGTAGCGGAGCGTAGGGAAACTACGTGAGCAACGGACATTTCGGCTGAATTCCATATTCAATGCTGATGATGCCTCTAGGCATCCTTCGTAATCAAAAGCGGACTTTTTGAACAACCTCTTATAGTGATTTTACAGGTATCCAGACTTGGGGAGGTGTGCCATCACCTTTGTACACTTCAAGTTCTGGAATCCCTGCATGCTGATATGAAGTGGAAGGAAACCACTCTGTCATAATATAGTGCCACAACCGTTGTATCGCTTCCGGCTCTAGTTCATCAGCTTCAAATACGACCCAATGGGACTCAGGAAGTTCGATGGACACCAAACCTTCAGGCACTTCACCTGAGTAAGAGGTAGCAATCCAATACTCCATTTGATTGTCATGCAGCTCTCGCTGATCTACACAGATGCCCACCAGACCGGGAATAGCTCCGTTATTGAACCCGTTTAAACGTTCCTCAATGCCGTCTGCCACATCTTAGGAATTTCTATTAAATTCTCACCATCCACACAAGAGAACGTTCGTTTGATGCCTACAAAGGTAAGAGACTGTTGTTCGATCACATGTTCATTCACATTCATTAGATGGACTCCTCTCCGAGAGCGATACGGGGCACGGTTCTCCATGACCCATTCATGAAAACATTGTCCCATACATGATATATACCTCCGATATGTCCTACAGTTACTGTATCAAAAGAGTAAGTAGATTGGAAATAGTGCCAGTACTCCTGCAAATAAAAAAAGTCCGCAGTGACTGCGAACCATATCTCTAAAAGGAATCACTCATAGCTTCACTCAAGAAAACACTTCCCGGCTATGGAATATACGATATGTGGCAAGTATAGTCGAAACAGTCATGAAAGCCATCACAACTATATATAAGGTTAAATAAGATATATTCAGTCCGAATAAGGAATAGTTTATTGGTGTTTGATAAAGCCCTGTTACCCGTATCATGGTACTTATCGAAAATTTTTCGACCCAATTTAATGACCCGGAATTCAAATTTAATACGTCAAAGGCCAAGTATGGCAGACCTACTATCACGGTATTCACAATTATAGCTATAAAGGATGTAGAACTGAGGACGGATACCAGTAAAACAATAGATGCAAAGACCAAGCTACCTGCTATATGAGTAAACAATTGAACTAAATAATATTGAAAAGCAGTAAACGTATATGGTGAGAACTCATAATCAAAGCTGTAAACATACATGCCCACGCTCTGTATGGAAGTATCCGCCCCAGCCAGATTACCAAACCTTAACCAATATAAAACCAAGTTTACCCCAGTAAATAAAACGGCACACATCACAACGTACAATATGGAAGCAATGCATTTTGCTGATACAAGCTTGCTTTTTCCTCTTTTGCTGCTACGCAGTAATGATGCTGTACCTAGTACATATTCTTCGGTAAATACCGGAGCCAACCCTAGCAGAATCATAATCATCATAAAAACTACACCGAATTGATCAATGTATTCCAGTAGGTAACCCCAAGGTTTATTATAATAAATTTCGGATACATTCACTGTTCGCTCCATGATGTTGCCATGATCATCATATCGTGTACTGTTCTTAATCGCCTCTGGAGAAAAAAACACAATATCGTACAATGCACCATATTGGTATCTACCTTTGGTACTATCCCAAATGGAATCATATTGATTATGTGCGACTTTTACCTTCTCTGTTGTAATAGCACCTTCATAAGGTTTGTAAAAGGCGGAACCATCCATTATCCCAGGATGCCTCCAAAATGAGTATACGACTAGAAAAACAATTAAAATAGACAATGCTATGCCAATACTTTTACGCGTTATAATTTTATAAAACTCGAATTGAGTTAAACGAATCAAGACTTCGTCTCCTCTCCAAAATAGTGCATATATACATCTTCAAGCCGAGGTGATTCTCGTACGGCTTGCGGGACAGGCTGTTCTTTGGCCAGTATTCTGGCTACGATTCCATCAGACTCATAAGACAAACCACTTACTTTGAAATGAGAGGTAAGATCAGCAAGTTGTTGCGGATTTAATTTCGCTTTCCATACGTTATTTTTCATCCGGTTCATAATCTCTTCCGGAGTATTATGGGCGATGAGCTGCCCTTCATTCAACAAAATCATCTCCTTACATGAAAACTCCAAATCAGAAATGATATGCGTAGATAACATTACAATACGATCTCTTCCCAGCTCGCCGATAATGTTACGAAATCGAATGCGCTCTTTGGGGTCCAATCCAGCTGTAGGTTCGTCAAGAATCAAAATTTGTGGATCATTCAACAAAGCTTGGGCAATTC
The DNA here is from genome assembly GCF_045040675.1 of Paenibacillus sp. FSL H8-0283. Lineage (NCBI taxonomy): Bacteria > Bacillati > Bacillota > Bacilli > Caryophanales > Paenibacillaceae > Paenibacillus > Paenibacillus sp. FSL H8-0283. The sequence goes on along the minus strand of NZ_CP150295.1, from coordinate 1,025,991 downwards.
CCAATCGCTGCTTCATTCCTTCGGAGAATGTGTGGATTTTATGTTGTGCTTGATTTTCAAGGCCCACCGTCACTAGCGTTTCCTGCACACGTGCTGAAGCTTGACTAATACCGATCCCTTTCAAAGAGCACATATACATGAGAAATTTATAAGCACTGAATCGGTTATAAAATCCAAATCGCTGGGGCATGTAGCCCAACAAACTTCGATAACGGTCTCCCATGTTTTGGATAGACTGCCCGTTCAACAAAATTTGTCCAGACGTGGGCTTGGAAATGTCTACAATCATGCGAAACAATGTTGTCTTCCCTGCTCCATTCGGCCCAAGGAGACCGTAAACACCACCACTGGATAGTTCTAGTGAGACTTCTTTTACAGCCAACTTGTTCCTGTATTTCTTGGATACGTTATCCATGGTCAGTATCAAAGGAGTAACCTCTTTCTGTCTGTGATGTATATTTCCTTGCCATCTCATAGATCTGACTGATTAATAGTAAAACTCCGCATAGAGCCATCGCTATAAGTACTGTGGGCTGGATCGATTGAAGTAGAGTCTTCAATTCGGGATTACTTAGTACAAGCCAAACCAGCGCGAACCATACAATTAAAAAGATACTGACGGCTGTCCCACCTCTGACACGCATCGCAAGCCATAGACTTGTACCTGCTGCTATCATAAGCTGTGTATACGAGAGGCCGATAGCACTCCATGATATGGAAACATCTTTTTCGCTTGATATAAGTAAATTAAGCAAAACAACAAACGCCATATTCCCAATAAGTACTACGATTAGACGGGTAAGCATCAGTTGCTGTGCCGTGATTTTGCAGGTCAGTTCGATTTCCATTAATCCTTGATCTCGACCTTTAAAAACTTCTAGCAAACCAAGTACAAATGGAACAGGAACTATAAAGAGCACACTCATGTACGGGTCTGTCGTACTGTGAGTACCTAGCCAATAGCCGAACAACAAGAGCATTGAACAAACTAACCAGTAAGATTTGTGGAAGACAGCAACCTCACCATAAACTAACTGGAACAATTCCTTAACTGAATTCCCAGATGATTTTTGTTTCAGGTGAGCATTCATGTGATCTGGCATATATGTATCCAGTATTCTAATTGTCTTGTCAATCTCCATCTCGGATGGAAATTCGACCGGATACTCATCCAGATATGAAGCAATTTCGTTGTACTCTTCTATTTCCAACTCTGTTACAGGATTCAGTTCATCTCCGTTTCCTCTGCTTTTCATCCCGTTCACCTCCCACAATAATCTCCTTTAATTTCGTTATCCCCAATCGAATGCGCGACTTCACGGTCGATTCGTTGGTTCCCGTAAGTTCAGCAACTTCCCTGATCTTCAATCCATTGTAATAGTTTAGAATGACTGCATCTCGCTGGTGATCAGGCAAACTTAATACTGCGCGCCTGACTTGCTCATTCTGAAATCGCTTATGAAAAATATTCCAAACATTCTGTTGTTCACTGGCAGGGAACGCATCCTCAGTTAATTCACTCTCTCTTTGTTGTTGCTTGAACTCCCGCCCACGATAATAATCTCTACAATGGTTCACTGCAATCTTCAGTAGCCAGTGACTGAATTTACCTGTGTTCTGATACTTGTCCAAGGAATTCATCATTTTTACAAATACCTCTTGTGTTAGATCATAAGCAGTATGGTACTCTCCGGTTTTCCGGTAAACATAAGCAAATATCGACTGATAGTGCCGCTTCACCAGTACTTCCATGGCAGCACGGCTACCTTCGCGAATCTCTTGAATAAGCTCTTCATCATTCAACGCTCCCTCACCCCCTCTATAAACAATTAACGAAATTTGGATAGTAAAAGATCAAAAGCATAGAAGTGTATTTTTTTGAATATAACAAAATTTCAAAAAAGAAGTATTAATACATTGGCTCTGATCCAAATTTACTCAGGCGTGCGAACTACTAGCTTCATCCTTCGTTTCCTTATTCTGGTGCAACTTTATTGTTACTCGTTCGTCTAACTACTGACCAACAACGAAGGAGATGACTATGCGAATAACTTGCAGCCCCGGTTTCCCAGGAAGCATGATTGGATCGATTGATCTTCAGCCATCGAAGTATTACACCCCACCTTCCAGTAACAGTAAGATCACAGAATATGTTGACCCCGAACTCGTTACCATTCCCTATGTAGAAGATCCGGAATTCGGATCACACTTTGACAACATGAAGGTTATGAACGGAACTTATAAAGATGAAATGCATGTGAGCTATGATGTCGAATTTACGATTGATGTAGATAAAAAAGGTTATATTACGCAATTCGAGCATACGTTCCAGCTGGAACGTTATCTGGATCTGGTTCGCACACAGTCCTATAAAGTGATCAAGACAAACTGGCGTGGACAAACATTTCACGTGATGACGTGCAGTTACCTGGAGGAAGTCATTCATCCGAAAAATGTTCTTTTTAAATGTAACAATGCCGAGGATGTCTTCGTCGTGGCTGAACTTATACCCCATCGTGTTGGTGGCATTGTAGTACAACCCAATAATCTTTATCTTCATTTCCGTGCATTAATCTCGGCACGAGATGACTTGTACCCATTAGATTATATGTGTGAGCCTGATTTCGACCTGAGTCTCGACTAAAAGTAGATACATATGTAGAAAGAGCATAAGCTGTCCCCAATCAGCGGGGTGGCCTGTGCTCTTTTTTCAACAAATGAACCACTAACTCCCTAATTTAAATACCCTCCTTCATACGCTCGGCCTTATGCTCCCATGCCTGGCTCTAAGCAAAACCAGCTGTAATGTCGATGAATATACCATAATGCTGAACATGCATATGTTCTTTGTACGTTCAGATATGAGAGGGGTTGGAAACATGGTTTACCGGAAAAATAAAATACATTCACTGTTCACTCTGCCCTTGGCAGGTTTACTGTTTCTGTTATGGGGTGCTCAAGCGGCACATGCGGAACAGGTCGACAGTTTGTTACCTGAGCGAAGTCAGCAGGAGATTGTCCAAAAGTGGAATCAGTGGATGAATGGCAATGATACATCTCCCCTGTATACAAAGACACCTTCGACAAGTGCTCCCTACTCTGCTGGTGTGGTAAGTGACGCCTATCTGGAACAAGGGCTGAATGCAGCCAACTTTTATCGTTTTATCACGGGGCTACAGGGCGATCTTGTCCTTGATCCGGCATTGAATCGTCAAGCCCAGCATGGGGCTGTTGTGGTCTCCACGGGTGGATACCTGTCCCATTCTCCAAAACAGCCAGGAAATATGCCAAAGGATTTCTTTGACACCGGTTCAAAGTCTGCCAGCAGCTCCAATCTGTACGTTACCAGCAGTGCAAAGAATAACGTCCTGACAAAAAGCATACAGGCCTACATGAATGATTCAGACGCCTCCAATATTGATCGACTCGGTCATCGGCGCTGGATTTTGAGTCCACAACTGCAACGAATCGGATTTGGACTCGCCACTCGTAGTGAAGCAGGCAAGACATATGATCAGTACTATAGTGCCATGCAGGTATTTGATAAAAGCAGAACGGGGGGAACTTCGTTCAACTACAGCCTGTTCCCGAATCAGGGCGCATTTCCAATCGAAGCTTTTGGCAGCACACAGGCCTGGTCTGTTCAACTGAATACAGATGTATTTGCGAAACCATCACTATCTGAGGTACAGGTCGAGATGACTCGGACTTCCGATCAACGTACATGGACCTTTAATGCAAAGAATCAGAACAGTGGCTTTCCAACCGGTTATTACAACGTGGACCCTGCGGATAAACAATGGTTTAATCAAGCCTATTTCAATGTAGAGACAGCTGGATATGGATATGGTTACGCCATCATATTCCGTCCCGACGATGTGCAATTGTTAAAAAACGGCGATACGTTCAACATTCGAATTACAGGTCTGCAAAAGAAAAACGGTACAGTAGCGGAAATCTCATACTCCACACGTTTCTTCCATGTGGACGGTGTTCAAGATACAACACTTACCCGTATAACGCCAGGACAACCAAACCTGAAAGTCCGAACAGGAGAACAGATTGATCTGCCTTCAATCACTGCCGTGAATGATAACGGAACATCCTATGTTCCACAGTCTAACGTTTCCTTCACCACGACGTCAGATCGCATTGTCATCAAGGATGGAAAAATCATTGGACTTCAGGCTGGTAAAGCCGAAATTCGGATTCGTTTTGAAGGGAAAGAAGCGGTTGTCTCTGTTACGGTAACGGGAATTCCCCAATTAACTGATGTCCGTACACATTGGGCGAAAGATGCCATTCAATGGGCCGTTCAACAGGAGATGGTCAGTGGATACGAGGATGGAACGTTCAAACCCAACAATCAGGTGAGTGAAGCCGAATTCCTCTCTATGTTGTTCAAGCTGTATGCGAATTCCCATGTCATTCAGAGCATCGATGCTGCAGAGGGACAAGCTATCAAAGGAAACATCTGGAGTGATCGTTACTATACCTATGCTTCCGCGTTGAATCTGAAACTGGATGCCAGCAAACAGAATCCGAAGCTGCGCAATCGTGCCTTGAACCGAACAGAAGTAGCCTTAATCGTGGCGGGGCTTGGCGGTAAAAATTATACCCAGGACGACGATGCCATCCGGTATCTGCTGAACATGGGATACTCTTCAGGCAAAACCGCAGCTACGGTGCAAGGTTATGCGGGACAAGAATCCTTGACCCGGGCAGAGGCCGTTGTTTTTCTCCAGAACCTGAAGGAAAAAGGCTTCGAACTATGGAGCAGGCCGAAGAATGCCACTGAAGCTACCGAGAATGAAAAGAACGGCGGACTACCGGATCAGACCATGAAAGCAGTATATTCTTCCGATCACACACTGGTCCTTCAAGGTACGTTCCCGGCGTATGCCAACCAGACGATGCCGATCAAAATCCATGGTCCTTCGCCTGCTGTAGAGCACATCCAGACGCAACAGGTTACAACAGATGCCTATGGCAATTTTAAACTAACGCTAAGTAACCTTGATGCAAAGGAACTTAACCTCTATGTGGACGTGCGCGAAGATTATTCCTACTGGATCAGTGTAGAAGCGGGGCATACTGCGATAAGTGATTATACCGAGTAACATGTAAAAAACCAGCTTAGGAATTCTACATTGAATTCCCAGCTGGTTTTTTTCTCGAAACATATTATTTCTGGTGTGAACATGACATATTTTTATGGAATTGGAGAAGCGTCGGCTGCACTAGAAATTAAATCGGATGACCGAATTGCTCTGCCTTTTCTGTCATTATCCTCGCTAACCTCGCTCTTAGTCCGCTCATCCACTCCGGCTCATATGACCACTGCTCTGCAACAGATCGAAGCATACGCACATAACCGTACAAGTTGGCAAAACGGCGACAAGCGGGGAACATACTCTCCAGATCATAACGTTCTCCTGCCTCGGACCAGTACCCGTTCAGGAACAATTGTTTCTTCTGCTCCCATTGTTCAGGCTCGATCTCCTCACGTAAACTATCCAGACTCTGTTCCACGTCCATTGCGTACCAATGATACATCGAATCATCAAAATCAATGGCATAACAAGACTGGCTACCTTCGTCATAGAAAACATTGTCCAGTTCAAAATCGTAGTGGATGAGACCGAAATTTTGCTGGGTCATCGGTAAAGTCGCAAAATACGTTCGAAGAAACTCCACCTCATTCAAAGCAGCCGTTTCACCAGGAAAACCCTTCAGGATCTCCTGCATCCAATCCAAAACATCCGTATAGGTCCAGCGTTTCTCCTTTTGCTCAGGCATGAATGTACGTGATAAATGATGCAGCTCACCCAACGCCTGACCATAGCTGTACAGGATGGAGTCATTCAAATCAATGCTTCCTAACTGCGATCCAGGTACTCGCTTGAATACGGAAGCATAGTACACTCCCCATGGGGTGTGAGCCTCTATGAGTTCTGTCCCTGAATGGGAAGGTACCGCCTCCATGGCTCCATAATGATTCGTTTGAAGATAACGCAGAAACTCCAGTTCAGCGCCAAGATTGATTTGATTTTTCTCCTCTACCGGAGCAAATCGAAGTAATCTCACTTCCCCCTGATCTCTGAACGGATACACGGCATTGGAGGATATGCGATAATACTGAAACATATCCAGCGACTCAGGATCATAGTTCCAATTCTTTAAAATCATCTCGGCAAGATCATTATGTTGAAATAAATATTTTAATTTTAACATGGGCAGTTCTCCTTTTTGATCGTTTTATGTGCATTGCTTGTAGGCAACGAATGTCTATTTTTGCGCGCAAAAAGCCGCAGGCTATGCCTGCGGCTTTTAAAAATTCTGAGTGTATGAGAAATTTGCACAAGCAAATAAACCTCGTATACGCCAGAAAAATTGAGCAGTTATATCCCTATATATCAGCAGATCTCAGACCAAACCGGGGAACAAGATGTGTTCCTCCCTTCGTCTGATAGTCTGCCGGAATTATTCAGTTTATGCTTACCTTCATTGTAGTAATAGAACATACCATCTTAGACCGTCGTTTCATGACGCTCACTCCCTTCAAAAAACCAGTTGTTACCATAATAGCCGATAAGCCAAATGTAAGCAATTACAAAACGACGATATTCACATCATTTTTTACTGGACAACCATCACCCGTTCCACCGTCTCGGTGTTGTCCTTATACCACACCATCACGATGTTTTCTTTTTGAAGATCAGACACTTGAATGGACGAATTCGCACGTGGGATGGAATTGTCCGAGCCCGGCGTCCCCATGCCTTCAGTGATAACAACATCATCACTTATATTCAATTTCATCTCCATTCCGGTATCCATCCATTCCCTGCTTGGGGATGAGTTGTCCTGCACCTCAAGTAACGCCAGCGTCACTATGTTCCCATTCACGGAGATGACTCTACCAGTAATGTCGGCATTCATCATCCCCTGCGTCATGCCAGAACTGCCTGTTCGATCATTCATACCCGCGGTGCCTCTTCCACCTCTCGGTGTTCCTCCATTCATGCCCAGGCCACCACCATTCGGCATACCGCCACCGTTCATGCCTTGTGCAGAACCGGTGGCGGTAATATTCTGGGCGGTTATCACATCGCAAGCCGTTAGCATAACCGAACATCCCAGCAGTAGGAGTAGCGTAACCGATGTAAAATATTTATTTTTTCGCATATGATCACCTTTTTCTCAGGGAATACTTCTCCAAGGTACCTTTACGATGGAATATGAAGTCATACGTATCTTTGAAACCCATATAGGACAGCACAACCAACAACGGATATACAGGGTAGATGTATCTGGACTTAATCTCCCATAGAATATAAAATCCGATGAATCCGAGAATGACCAGGATTAAGGAGACTTCATCATATCGTTTACGACGAATTCCACCGAACAACCGGATGAAAATAAAACAGTACATCAAGAAATTCATCACATATACAATACAGAGCAAACCTGTCCGATAAGCCGAATCCCCTTGCAACAGTTCTGTTATCGCATTGGTGTAACTGTAGGAGCCTGCGATTCCGCCTCCCCTTCCTCTTCCCGCACCCATGGAACTTTCATTGCCGATTCCGTAGCGGTCCATCTGGTATGTCCCTTCGGTCCAGGTCCATATGATCTTTTTGTAATACATCTGCACCAAGTCACTCGCACTTGCTTCAGACAGCTTGTTGCTGATTTCTTGTTTGAATAATGATGCGCTCTCTGCCTTACTGTAGTTGGCCTGCCTCTGGTAGATCTGATAACTCTCCATATTGTCCCAGAAGCCAAAACGCGCCAGATTAATCCCCATATTCAGCCACATATAGACCGGTGCAGCATTCTCTCCGACAGGTTCGCTCACAGCACCGGAGGATTGAAGAACCGCATTCTGAGTCCAGGTTGGTACATTAAACAACATAGCCAGCACACCGATGGAAATGATGACTTTCTTCATTCCGATGCTCCGCATATTCAGCAGGAGATATATGATGGCAGCGATTAGCACGATCACGCCGATGCTTCGGAAGTAATTGCCCATCGCGAGAAAAACGGCGGCAATGACGATGGTTTTCCAAGACTTTTCACGCACAAAACGAATGATAAAGTATAGGCACGATGTCAGAAATGCTGTAGCAATCACATCGTTATAGATCAGGTTGTTCAGGAACAAGGACGGTAGGTACGTGGCTGCAAAGATCAACACACCGTAATCACGTTCCGTGGATCTGTCGTTCACTTGTTTGTAGATAAGATAAATCATGAACGTTGTTAACGTTGAAAACAAAATATTAAATAGTTTGATGACCAGATAGTTGTCCGGGAACAGGTACAGCAATGTCTTCAGATACAACACGATCGAATAGTTAAACGGGAACATGTGCAGATAACCACCCGTTTCAAACGAAGAGTAGTCTTGGTCATACAGCATGTTCATAGCAAGTGAAAGAACGGTCTGTGAATCATCGGTGGGCACTCTCGGAAATACAAAAATGATGATGATCTGAATGGCCAAAGAACTTAGTAGCACAATCGGAATGACAACCTTCGGACTGTATTTGTTCAGCTTCAGACATAGAGCATATAACCCGACACCTGAACCAAGAAGCAAAAGAATGACCGGGAGAAAAATACTCCACTGCTGCATGCCCAAAATGGGATTGTCCCCATATAAGGCGTAGTTGTACTGTGCCCGAACCAACAAGGACGAAGCAATAAACACCGCAACAAACACGAGCAAAATGAGATAAAACGACTTATGCAGCACCTTAGACATGCCAAAACTCCTTTTCGATTACAGGATTCCGTGAGTATTATAATGGCTCTGGCTGAAAAATCGCTGAAAAGGAGTAACGCTTGCGATCGGTGCGGATCAGTATGTGTATACAAACAGAAAAAGACCGTCCCTTCGATAAAGGTAACGGTCTATATGTCCAATTTTTTAAAAGTATAGGGCCTTAGCTAATTGTTGAAGATCACTTCTCGTCCTTAATAAACTCAATGATATCCTGGATGTCACAATCCAAAGCCTCACATATTCGATTCAGCGTATCGAACTTCACACCATCGGTTTCTTCATTATATAATTTGGCAATCCCATTTCTATGTAATCCGGTTAGTCGGGATAAATCAGCAATATTAATTCTTTTCTCACCCATAATACGAGATAAATGAACCTTGATCATACGAATTCCCCTCCAAACTAAAATGCACACTGTGATGTTGACAAAGGATGCCTTATTCTGTCCAATACACACAAATAGACCGCCCCCCTCGCAAAAGGATGCGGTCTATTGTTGATCATCTTTCTAAGCGAAGCCCACCGCCCTTAAAAGCGGCTATTGCTCGGAGGAGTCGTGTTACCAGCGCGGCTCTCTTTGCATTTTACGTCTCATCTGCTCTTATTATACCCTACTCAAATCTCCGGCGTCACTTGTAAACCACGCTAGATACGATACATTTCTTTATACTCATCCACATATAAAACTTCAATACAATTCGACCAATTCAGAATCGAACCGACAAAATCCTGAATGTCCAGACCCGGCATCTCATACGTCTCCGCTGTGTTCACTGAACCTGTTGCGTCCTCAATCAAGGTTACCTTAAACCCTTCGTATTCTGCAGTAATTGCCGTAAACAGACAACAATATTCCATGTTGAATCCAACAATAAATACATGTTCTACCTGATGCTCATGTAGCCAAGTTCTTAGCTCCGGATTGCTGAAGGCACTTGGTTTGCTTTTCTCCATAACGGGATACTGACCCGTACCCATTATAATTTCCAGGTTCGCAGCATTTTTATAGAACAGTGAAGAAGCCTCCTGATCGTAATCTACATGTTTCATGTATATGATTGGCTCATGTTGCTGTTCAAAATCAGCGATAACCGCTTCAATCTTGCCCAACTGAACTGTGAAATCCTTCAATGACGTGATCCCATACTGCACATCCAACACGATTAGTGCTTTGTTCATCTGTACTTCCCTTTCAGTAGACTAACAGGTTTTTACCATTTACTACTTCTTCTGCTTCTTCTCCCGAGCTTTTTCCACATTTTCTTTCACCCGAAACTCCACAATCCGGCGGATCAGATCCTCCGGCAATGGCTGGTCCAGCGGAAACTGGACAGATCCCTTAGCCCCTTTGTACTTGGAGAGTTCCTCCTTAAACGCCAGAATCCCCGTGGGAGCAGGGTAAAACCCAATATGATGCTGGTAAGCGGCAAAATGAACCAAATTCCCATGCTGTGCATACGTAGGCATCTTGTAACTGATCTTCTCTTCGGCGTTCGGAGCCGCTTCACGAATAATCTGTCTTATTGCCTGTAATCTCACCTGTACATCAGGTGCAAACTCCGAAATATATTCATCTACCAGCACCGAATAATGGTTACTCTCAGCCATCTTGGACTCCTTCCACCACGGATACATCAATGGATTCGTGGTACGGGCATATTTGCTTATATTGTACTTCAAATGGACAAGCGGAACAGCTATTTTCCTGCAACTTGGAATGTTAAATTTGATTTTTAAGTGAACTAAGCCTTATAATACGTTTAAACAATTAAACATTATAACGGAGTGAGCCATGAACGAGTCGATGGGTAACCAAAAAGTTATTGATATTTTCGAGAATCTAAGTCCTTATCTTCAAGGTTTGGGAGACCCCGTTCGCCAGCGAATCATATCGCTGCTCATTGATCAAGAGAGCATGAACGTATCGCAGATTGCAGAGCATGTCCCCATGTCACGCCCTACGGTCTCTCATCACTTGAAAATATTGCGTCAATCCGGGCTGTTATCGGTTCAGAAAAAAGGTACGGAGATGTATTACAAGCTGGAGTTCAACGATGCGATCGAATTACTCAAACAGCTCGTTCATCTCGTAGAAGTGGAATGTCAGAGCTAGCGCATATCGCGCTGGTGAACTGCATTCCTTTTCTTCACCCTTATTGGTTTAATAGTTTAAACATATAAGTACATGAACATATCAACGGAGGTATATCGAATGAATAGAAAAAGAGTTCTTATCGCTGGAGGTTATGGTGCTGTAGGTGCACAGCTTGCCCGCATTTTGCATGACAGGCATCCTGATCTGGAATTGGTACTGGGAGGCCGTTCTGCGGGTAAAGCAGCACCTTTTCCATCCAATCGTGTCCAAACGGTTGTTGTTGATACCCATGCAGACGATCCACTGATTCACGCAGGAGAGAATATATCGCTAATCATTAATGCAGTGAACGATCTGGATGATCGGCTACTGGTATCGGCAGTGCGGAGAAAAATTCCACTTATCGATATAACACGCTGGACTGAGGTGTTCAATCAAGCGATCCGTACAATAGAGCAGGAAGAGCTTCATGCTCCGGTAGTGCTGTCCTCTGGATGGATGGCAGGAACGGCGTCACTCTTTGCCATGATACTTTCTAACTCTCTGCAACATGTCGAAGTAAACATTCATGCCCTATGGTCGCTGCGGGATAAGGCCGGCCCTGACTCGGCAGCCTTCATGGACCGGATGAGTATTCCTTTTCAGATAACCGAATCCAATACACATCGACTCGTCTATCCCATGACAGATCCGATCAAAGTTCATTTCCCGAACGGGTATACGACTCCATGTTACAGATTGGATACACCCGATCACGTCACATTACCTCATACCAGCCATATCGATTCCGCCAGTTTCCGTATCTCATTCGATAGTAAGGTATCTACATATGCTCTCGCCGGATTGGTCAAAACCGGAGTATGGAAGATGATCAGTGGTGAACGTTTCCAGCCATTCCGGCGGAAATTGCTCTATAATCCGGGAACCGGGAGTGCACATCATCTGGTCATTCAATTGAAAGGGCTGGATGCGAAAGGAAACGACGTTAAACGAACGATAACAGTCTCTGACCCACTCGGTCAGACCCACATGACTGCACTCAGCGCTGCGGTGCAAGCCGAGAAGATACTGATGATGCCAACGGACAAGCCTATGGCTCCAGGCATCTATTATCCTGAGCATCTGTTCGATGATCGAATGGACATGGATGCAGTTACTCATTTTTTCAAACAATACGGCGTTCAAGTATCCCATTCCTGATCCAGACATAACAAAAAATCCGCGAAGCCGCTCACTGCAAACAGTGGGACCATCGCGGATTTTACGAATTATAATGGAGGGATCTATCGTATCAAGTACAAACTTGGGTCTGGAATTATAGTGTCATAGCCCGACCATTGCGCATCAGGTAATCTTCTTTTGTTTTGTAATCCGGCATGATGCTACCGATCCGCCGCCAGAAGGAGCGATCATGATTCATGTGGTGAATATGGCACAGTTCATGAATGATGACATAATCGATCACTTCCAATGGCGCCATCGCCAGGCGATAATTGAACGTAAGTTTTTTGTCCCAGCTGCAACTGCCCCACTTGGTGGGAGAATCTACGACTTCTACTGACTTCGGCTTCACCTTCAACTCCTGCTGATAGCGACCGATGCGCTCCCCAATCATACGTTTACACTCGGCAAAATAAAACTTCTTCAAATTCGCTCGTAGCTCTTCTTCTGTCAGACCCTCTACAGGAATTAAGTCATGCAGTGCATGCTCCTTGCCAAAAAGCAGAAACTTCCCCTTGCCCTCATCTTCGTATTCCTTGGCTTGAGGACCTTCGAGCGCCCGCTGCATCAGTGCGGATTTCTTCAAAATTACATCCCCGTGCTGCTCTACAAGTTGCCGGATCATGTCTTCACTGGTACCATTGGGTGCTTTGATTGTTACCATATAAGGCAAGTCCATCGTGATGGACACTTTCTTGCGTTTGCCGTATTGGATATGACAGTTAATGCTGTGATTATTTAATTCTATAGTTAACATAACGCGCTCCGCTTCTGAAATTATTCAACCAAATTAAATTGTATACCATCTCCGGCTATAATGCATACTGTTCGGCGATATATATGTTAGTATTGTATTTTTATACACGATTATGTATTATTATTTAATTATAAAATCGGAGGTTAGATATGACGCATACTACGGATTCAGAATACAAAACCATTGAAGAACTATCCCTTAATCACTGGCAACCCTTGTCCACCTTACTGTATGACGGCTGGGTACTGCGTTTTGCCAAAGGATATACCAAACGTGCCAACTCCGTTCAACCGATCCACTACTCCACTCTGGATGTGTATGAAAAGATTGAGGAATGTGAGCGCATCTATGCTTCCAATCAGTTAAATACCATATTCAAAATCACACCGTTTATTCAGCCGGATCATCTCGACCAACTTTTGCAAGAGAAAGGGTATGGCGTTGTCGATCTGACCCGCATCCAGACTCGGAGTCTGGAAGAGATCAAAGAGCCTGTGCACCAATCTGTACAGATCGACGAACAGTTGACCACAACATGGCTGGATCACTTTTGCCGGTTGAATCAGGTGAATGATCTGCAACGGGAAACGACCGAATTAATGTTGGACAACATCCGGACAAAGGTAGGTTTCATTTCGCTGTTGATTGACGGGCAAGTCGTCGCTTGTGGGTTCGGTGTCATCGAACGTGGCTACATTGGATTGTATGACATCATAACAGACGCTAACTTCCGGAATCGGGGACTTGCTGAACAGATGATCTTGCATCTCCTGCATTGGGCAAAAAGGAATGGCGCTACGTCTAGTTATCTGCAAGTCGTTGCGAATAATGCACCTGCCTTGAAGCTTTACGCCAAGCTGGGTTATTCAGAGATTTATAGCTATTGGTACAGAGTCAAAGAATAGAGTGTTTGCTAATCAAGCTTAGCTTGTGGATTTTATCATATTCAGTCTGACAAACAGATTAATTCAAAACAACATCTTGAAAGCAAAACTACCCTCCTCCTATGAAGGAAAGGCAGTTTTTAATTTTTCTTAGTGATTGTCCAAAACTCTTCACATCGTTCAGCAGTACCCCCTGCGCTTTTCTACAGAGGCAGCTTCACCAGCACCTCATATTTCATACCGGCTTGTATGTTCTTGATGATGTCGCCTTCAATCCCTTGGCCGTCAACATGCACTTCAATCGTCTGGACAGTTGCATCCTTCTTCATGTTTACATTCAGCTCAGCCCCGCGGAACAACCGCGTAACTGATGCCTTGTTCCAATCTTCTGGTAACTGCGGCCGCACTTGAAGTCCTTCTGCATGACCTTGCAGTCCAAACAATCCGTCGATCAGGCAGCGATACACCCAAGGTACTGTGCCGGTGTTGAACAGATGACTGGAGCGCCCAGCTGTACGTGGGAATTGCCGATAAGCTCCGCGATAATAATTCGGGATAAATACAGGTAGCTGACCCCGCTGGAGAATATCCTCGCCATCAGGGCCCGGAATCATTTTACGCAACAGACGATACGCCTTCTCCTTCTCGCCCACCAGGTACAACGCATAAATATAGAACGCCGCCGCGTGATTGTACACAGCACCATTCTCTGCACTTCCCGGATGTTTCTGCGTGACACGACCTACATCCTCCCGCATGGCGGTGAAAGACGGCGCGAGTTTCTCGACACCATATGGCGTCTCCAATTGCTCCTCTACCGCACGAATTAACTTCTCCTGTTTATCTTGATCCGCAGCACCGCTCATAAGTGCCCAGCTCTGAGGATTGATATAGATGCGCCCTTCCACGTCTTTGCTTACACCAAACACTACGTTATCATCCGTAATTCCGCGGGCATACCAGTCCCCATCCCACAGATACTCATTGGCTACCGCATTGGTCTGAGTGGCTTCCTGACGGAATTCCGCTGCAACCTCGCCATGCCCTGCCTGTTCACCAATATCTGCCCACACATTGAACGCATATGCCGACGCAATGGTTAACCAGCCGGATACCCCTTTGCCTTTGTACCCCACCATGTTCATCGGATCACACCAGTCACCCTGATTGATATAGTTCAACCCACGCGCATCACGCTCATGGATCAACCAGCGCATTGCAAGATTCATATGCTCCAGTACGGAAACCTTTTGTTCACTGTCTGTAAAAGCAACTTGTTCCTCCAAAATGCTATAGTCATTCGTTTCATCCAAATAGGTCTTCATACAGACTGGAAGCCAGATACAGTGATCGGTATGAGGAACCTGGTTAATATATTTCAGTTCTGCGTCTGGGTGCAAAATAATGCCGTCTGGCATCGCGCCGCTTATATGCTGCTGAGAGAGAGCGGTCAAGAACGCAGCCCGTGCAATCTGCGGCTGAATGTAACTCATGCCCATGTTGTCCTGCAAATAATTCCGCGTCTGCGGATCAGTTGTAAGACGATTCGTTTTGCCATGATAGTACATCTGACGAGGTAGCCAGTGATTCACGACATTATCTAACCAGCTGTCCGGTGTCTGAATCTGGATGTTCCCTTGCCCTTCCGCAATATAACCAGCATACTCCTGTTCTGCTGCGACGAAACCATCCTGTCCATCCTTATTCTGCTTCACAAAATAATGCTGACGAATGCCCTCAATCTCTGTCTCATCATGAGCCGGACCAAAGATGAATCGATACGCCTGCTCCGCTCCTGCTTCCAGTTTGACTCTATATTGCAATACAGCGACAGGTGTCTCATACCGCGCATCTCCACCTGCGAGTGTCTCTGACTGAAGCGCCGAAGGATTATGTAGTCCACCTTCGCCTTCAAAAGTCTCATGATTTACTTCCCAGCCAGTCGGTTGGTGATCTGCAAGCAGATAGGTTTTGTCGCTGTAATTTTTGATTTTGCTATAATCCTGATATTTCTGATACGGCGTAATCGCCGAGCAGACAATGCCCTGCAAATCTTCCACATATGAACCGGATTGGTTCATCCAGGACATATAACCGACCGTATAATACGGGTAGATACTCAGCTTGCGTTTTCTCGAAGACAGATTGGTTACCTTCACACGCCATAGCTCCATGACATCTTCCTTCGGCAGGCGCAGGGACATCTCGATGCAAATGTCGTCCTGAATCACTTTCCAGTGAATATCGTGTTTACCGACAGCGAACGTATAGCTATCCGCCTGCTTGCGAACCGGTTCATACGGGGCTGAGAAAATTTCGCCACTTATTTCATCTTTAATGTAGACAAACCGTCCCGGATGGTGGGCATAGTATGGTTGCTCCGGTTGCATAAACGTCTTGGCTTCCAGGTTGGGCGCATACGAGTATTTAGCAGGTTCGGGCTGCATGAATTGGGCCACCGCGTACCCCCGGCAATTCACATGAATCATCATCTTTTCATTCCAAAGGAATCCGGATGCCTTCGGTAAACTTGTCGGGCTTGTTAGTTCAACATATTGATTATCTTCCGTTGCTTTAATCATCACTGAACCTCACTTTCAGATTATGGAGTTAAAAGACAGAAAACGTTTTAGGTAACTTGTATACAACTTTGTCCATTATAACACGGGAACGCTTACAAAGAACTGAAAACTAAAAAAGAGCTGAGAAACTCAGCTCCGATTACGCTCCAATTGTTTCTCGATGCCCAACCTGTCGATCTGTATCCAATACTCTGCAATTTGTTCGTTTTCCACTCGGTATACTGCACTGGCAATTTCAATCACCGGGAGGTTGGTTGGACTGTATCCGTCCACTTCGCCAACATGGGTACCGGTTTGTCTCCAGCGAACATAAACTTTATCGCCTTGCGTCAGCAACTCCTGAATTTCGAGTGAAAATTCCCCGTAAGCTTCGATCATTTCTCGCACATGATCTGCATAATCGGAAGGTGTTCGGGTGACCGTGACCTCAGCTTCGGATATTACTTGATGAGCCAGTACTTGTTCCGCCATCACGCTGCTTGCATAATCAGGATTTCGGCCTGATCGGACTTCTTCAAAAAAGGTTCTGACAATCTGTTCTGCTGTCATACGCCAATCCAGCCTCCTCAATTATTCTTCTGTTATATATATAAATATGTAGTAACTCTTGTATTTTAACATGGTCCCCCCGCTATGGAATTACAACTGTTCTATTGTTCTACAGGACTTAAAACCTACCCTCTCACCTTGACAATGCGTCAATATGACCATAAACTAGCAAAGGATATTAGGAAATTAATAGGAGGTTTGGCCGTTAAGAGGTTCGAGTATGGGTTTTAACCAATTTTGATAATCTTTCGGTGTGTAGAAACGTAGCATTAGAGCAACTCAGAAAAACAAGAAAGCGGTGTATCATGAAACGTCTATTTTTCATTATGTTTGCACTCACCCTGTTACTGGCTGGATGCCAGAGTACTGAACAGGAGAGTAGTCCGTCCGAAAATAACCCTACAGAAGTAGTAGAAGGTTCTACCATTTTAAGTTTGAAGCAGAAATACGGCTCTGAATCGGAACAAGCGATCATGCCGATGTACAATGTAGCTCAGGATGAAGAATTTACGTTCAATTTTAAAGCAGATTTAGGAAAATCTAATTGGTCCCTGAGAGATACCATATCCGTACATACCGATATTAAAGCACTCAAAGCAAGTGAAGTACCTTTATTATCAGATATTCATGACAATAGTATTTCTATTAGACCTCTTGGATGGGGCGTTTTAAGTTCAGATTCCATGATGAACAGGGGCCAAAGTTCTTGGGGTGGTGCCCCCATTTATTACATTCGTCTGAATTATGATCCTGACGCAGAGAACATGACGTTGCTCGATGAACCCATCATTATTCCGTTTACAGTGAAGTCAGAGTTACCTGTACCTAACCTAAGATACGAAATTGACAAAGATAGACGGTTCAAGTTGGTCTGGGACAAGGTTGAAGGTGCCACAGAATATAAAATTTATAAACGTTCTGACCTAACCAACTTCGATACAAATGTAGCTCTAACTGGCGCAGAGGACGCGTTCAGTAATAGTCTGCCTTTAGATATTGCGGTAACGACAGAGACGTCTTTCAATGATTTTTTGAGAGACGGAAAAGGCGGGCTAGGCACTTATAATGAAATGATAACTACCACTCAGAACCATGGTATACGAGGAGAATATTACGTCACTGCAATCGGCGGAGGCAAAGAATCCAATTTTAGCAGAGGTGTCCCTACAGCTCCGCTTGCTTCCCAGTTGCCAACATCTCTGAAAGAACAATTGTATAGGGAGAAATTAAAGAATATAGATGTACTTCCTCAGAAAGCAACAGTTGAGTACAATGACGGCTCTCTAGCTCGTGAAACCATTGTCTATGATACCAAAAGCGTAGAAATTTCAGAGTTCAATGAAACGAATATTCCTTTTCATATTAAAGGAACAGCTCTGAAAAGTTACGTGCGTGTAGAAAATGTGACCCAAGCAGACCTGGACAGACTTGCTCAGCAAACCGTAGCCGATTCCAGCAACGGACTGGTGGAACCAAAGAATGACACACCTTACGTTCCTGCACCTGATGTGCCAACGATCATCAACAATCATGATGCACCTGAGTCTGCAACGGAAACAGAGGAAGCACCGGCTTCGGAAACTTCAACTCCAGAGTCTACAACCGATACTGGAACGTCAGAAGATGCAACTGATCCTCTATCTACTGAGGCTTCCGATGATACTTCTGATAATTCTTCAGATATGGCTTCTGAAGAAGCTTCCAATGAAGCACCTGCTCCAGCTCCCGAAGCTGAAGAAGACAACCTGGTAGATGAACAGAAATCCAATACACAGCAAAATGTAGAACAAGGTAATCAGGAAACCGTGCCTCAGCCTGCTACAGGTGATGCAATGATCAATGCAGATTCCGCATTGGAAGAAGTTTTAGCCAAAAATATGATTGCGGCACAAGATAAAATTTCGTTAAAAGCTTTTCCCGAAGCTCAAAATTTCTCGACACTCTCGGATGTTGTTCTGAAAGTGATGTACCAGAATCCATTGATTCTTGGTGTGGAAGGTTTCGAATACAACTATGGTACACTTACCCTTTCCATTTATTACAATGAATCGGCTAGTGGAATCCAGAAGAAGCAAGATGAGATTATTGCCAAAGCAAACGAAGTGGTGGCTTCCATTATCAAGAATGGTATGAACGAAGACGAGAAACGGAAAGCCATCTACGATTATCTGAACGATAACGCGAAGTATGATGATGCAGCGCTGGAAAATGCGGAGCAAAACAACTTCAAAAATGTCGATCCACAGTTTAATGACTCGTTTACCACATACGGTATTCTGGTCAAAGGAGTTGGGGTATGTGCCAGCTATGCTTCCGTTTACAAATTGCTCTCCGATCTCTCGGGATTGGAAAGCATCGTTGTAACGGGCGCTTCCAGCGGCGTTCCACATGCATGGAACAAGGTCAAAATCGGGAACGAATGGTTCCATGTCGATGCCACCAACAACCTGACGAACTCCGGCATCCCGTATTTCCTGTACAACGCCAATGATGAGACTGCTGCAAGTCAGAAAACGATAGCGGATCAAGATTATTGGCTTGATTCCGAGCTCACGATGTTTAATGGCGAGAGCGATGCCAATGATTATTATGTGCAGAATGATCTCGAAGTCGCGTCCATTAATGAGTACAAAACCAAGGCTGAGAGTGAACTCAAAAAAGGAGAGAACCGGGTCATTCTCCGTTTCGCCTCACCTGTTGACTCTGATGAGCTGATGACAGCTGCCGGTGAAGCCCTCGCTGCAGTGGATGAAGCCCTTCTGAATACAGCACAATTAGCCACGCTAGGCAGTTATGCCATTCTGGACCCGAAACCAGAGCAGAAGTAATTTTATTTTCATAAAAAAATAACATAACAATAAAACACTCCATTCACCTTCATCGGGAATGGAGTGTTTTGCTTAAATTTCCTATGAGTACTGACCTAGGATTTATAGGCCTTTTATATCCAACGTTTACGGACTAACCGTACCGCCATTTGCATTCAGTGTCTCTCCGCTCACATAGCTGGATTCCTGGCTTGCCAGGAACACAAATGCCGGAGCCATCTCGGCAGGTTGTCCTGCTCTACCAAGCGGTGTATTGGAGCCAAAATCGGCCAGCTTCTCGACTGGTTGTCCACCCACGACCTGAAGTGGTGTCCATACCGGGCCTGGTGCAACAACGTTGACACGAATTCCTTTGCTACCCACCTGTTGCGCCAGCGCTTTGCTGAACGTGTTAATGGATGCCTTCGTTGTCGCATAATCCAGCAGGATTGGCGAAGGTTTGTATGCCTGAATCGATGATGTGTTGATAATGGAGCTGCCCGGCTTCATGTGTTTCACAGCTGCTTTGCAGAGCCAGAACATGGAATAGACATTTGTTTTGAACGTTGCATCGAACTGCTCGGTGGTCAGATCCGCAATCTGCTCCACAAACTGCTGTTTACCTGCCACGTTAGCAAGGATATCAATCCCGCCAAGCTCTTTTACCGCAGATTCAATGAGTTCTTCACAGTATTTCTCATCCTTCAGGTCACCTGGAATCGTAATTGCTTTGCGACCGGCTTCCTCAATCAGCTTCACAACTTCCTGCGCATCTGCTTCCTCTTCCGGCAGATAGGCAAGAACGACATCCGCGCCTTCACGAGCAAACGCAATCGCTGCCGCCCGGCCTATTCCGCTGTCGGCTCCGGTCACAACCGCTTTACGTCCTGTTAAACGTCCGCTGCCTTTATAACTTTTCTCACCCGCATCGGGAACAGGGGTCATCTCACGCTGGAGCCCCGGCTCATCCTGTTGCTGTTTCCACTCCGGTGTCGCCTTTGGATATTGGGTCGTTGGATCTTGCATGGTGTGCTGATCTTGATTAGCCATGTTCAATTTCCTCCTTGGTTATTTACACGATACCCATCGTATAAACGTATTTTTTATTTGTTGTGAATTTAATTTGCGTAAAAGTTGCACTCTTTCCTTTGTAACCGAGTTGGGTGAAATTTAAACTAAGCCCGCCAGAATTCCATGACAGTCGTCTAACATTGAATCTCCAGTGACAGGAGGTTGTATAATGAATCATGAGGTGATCTCGTTGAATGCAAACAAAGAACCCTATTCCATCGGTGAAGCAGCCAAACTGATCGGCTCCACGGTGAAAACGATCCGTTATTACGATGAGATTGAACTGTTACAACCCTCCAATCATACGGAAGGCGGGCATCGACTCTATACAACGCAAGACCTGTGGCAACTCGAACTCATTACAACACTTCGTTATCTGAATTTCAGCATACCGGATATTCGAAAGCTCATGTCGGGTGAACTGGCGGTAGCACAGGCACTGGATCTGCAGATTGAAGCGTTGGAAACCCAGATCGGCACGATGAATTCCATGCTCTCCGTTTTGCAGCAAGCGAGGCAACATGAAGAAGAAACTTCACTGCGCTCGGAGCAGTCTCTTACCTACATCTCCAGTCTGGTAGAATCCCTGACGGCCAATGCGAGCAGGCGAAAACAATTTGTTGCTGCCAAGGTGGATGAATCCCATCTGCTGGACAGCATTCCGCAGGAGTGGAGAGTGTCGTTTCTGCACTTTTTTGATAAATACATGATGAAAGATACCAAACTGACGGCTCAGCAAACACTGGCCTGGAAGGAAATTCAGGAACTGATCAATGATCCGGCCTATTGGGCTGATCTGGCTCGGCTGGAGGTTCCATTCTTCATTATGGTGAATCAACCACAAGTCGAAGCGGACGTCTGGGTGAAAAAAATGGAGGCTATTCGCATTCGTACTACCGAAGCGCTGGACAAGCGTTGGGCAATCGATAGCCCTGCTGTGCAAAGCATGGTGTGGGACTTTGTGTTGATGTATGCAAGTGTCGAGCATGCCGAAACACCTGAAGTATTTTTCAGCAAACAGGCCCGATATATGCTGGACTCTGTGACGGATCGCATTCTGCGTTTTAACAAGCTGTGCAAGGTGATGAATCCCGAATGGAGCCAGATTGTAGATGGCATTAACCTGTTGCAGGAGGGCATGCGGTTACGATTAAAACAAATGGAAGAAGACTGAACTCCAGTCTCCTTCCATTTATACGTTTAGCCTTTTTTCAACAAATAGGACTCGTGTTCTCCCACTTCCGTGTCCAAATGTAGCGATTGCCCTTTCAAGTAGTGGTTAAAAAAATCAATCGTTGTATCGTTAACCAACTGTTGTGTCCCCCGCGCATCTACACCCTGTGTCCATTCGAGCAGTGGAGAGATCAGGTAGAGGTCGGAGAAACTCAGATGTTTGGTGTTGGTCAGCTCCATCCAGAAGTTCCCTCCTGCGGTTACCGGCTCATAGCGCTCGTACACTTCCTCGTAATATTTCTCGGCTTCCGGACGGGTCGTGCCCATCGCAGCAATCTCTTCGTCACTCATCACACTTGTGCCTGCAACGGTTGAGTCTGCACTCATCATCAGGAACGGCTTGCCCACGCCTTCCGCAGGGATACGTTTCTCGCCAAACAATACACCGTCCATATTCATGCCTGCTTTCACACGTGGATCATCCATTAACATCTGTACTGTCGTTGCTCCGCCAAATGAATGCCCAAACATGCCGATATTGTCCAGATCCATACGTCCGGTAAAGCGTCCGCTCGGATCTTCCGCACCCAACTTCTCTACCTCATCCAGCACAAACTGTGCATCCTTCACCCATGTCTCATTTAACTTGTCCATGTAACTGAATTGTAGCTGCTCAAAACCTTCTTTCCCTTCCGATTCAAACTGCGCCACACGTCCATCCGGGAATACGGACACCAGACTGCTATACGTGTGATTAATGCCCACAACGATGTATCCTTGACTCACTAGCTGCTCGACCTGGAACGTATTCTGATTTTCATACCCATGCAGACCATGAGAGAAGAGAACAACCGGATACTTGGCTTCGGCCTCAGACAACTGAGCTTCCTGTATCGCATGTGTTTTGACCTGACTCAGACTGGAAAATAAAAGCTTTGGCAGTTTCAGCACTTCATTGAAGGCTGTCGCATAGATATCCGGCTTATTAACATAAGGAGCTGTTGCGCCCTCTGCGTCTGAATTCGTTGGGTACCAGATCTGTACCATCAGCTCCCGTTGATCACCGGCAGAACTCGTCAGCAACTCCTCACGGCTGTTATCTGTCCAATCGTAGGATACCGTTCCGATTCCATAAGGACCTGCTGACTTGGCAAACGAAAACACCGGGAACAGCAGCGGCAAGCCAATGCTTACAATAGCGTATCCCAACACCAGGAGAGACGTTGCCATGATTCGAACACGTCCGAATTTCCCCGCCACAGTCGATGTGGAAGCAGATGTCCCGGAACGTTTACTGTTCAGCGAGGTTACACCTGACTGTTGCTGGCGTCTTGCCTTTGTAAATAACACAACCAGTGGAACCAACGTGAGCAGATACGCCGGAATCATCGGCCAACGAAGTCCTTCGACCACACTATGGACGATCAACAGCACACCCGATATGACGAATCCACCCCATACCATTTTCCGAAAATGTTGACTCTGTCTCCCGATCCCGATTACCCCCACGAACATAAGCAGGTTAAAAATAAGATAAATCCATTCTACTGTCCTCATATACTTAAAGCCTCCCTTTCTACCTCCAATCTTAAAACCTCCAGTTACAGGAGATTCAAGCATGAATTTTGCGGATAAAAAAATGCACTCCTTGAATGACGCTGAATCACCCGCAGGTTCTCCATTGTATTCAAGGAATGCACGTATGAAATTACGATATAAGTTGATTTTTGAATATTAGGCTAGCGATCTTCGCCGCCATCTATCCGTTGTCTTTTGCCAATGCCAAATGCGAAATATCCTGCCACCACGATTGCCATAAACGTAGCTCCAACAACCAGAGGCAAGCGCGTATCCGGGTTAAACGCCATACCGATAATGACGAGGATCAAATACACAATAATAATGTAATTGCTGATCGGGAACCATTTGGACTTGAAGTTATGATCCGCCATCTCGTTGCCCCAACGCCTTCTGAATCGGAACTGGCTGAACGCCAGGGCGAACCATGGAACCATACCCGGAAGAACACTTGCACTGTAGATGTACAGGAACAGCTTGGAGTCCGGCATCAGGTAGTTCAGCACAACCCCAATCAACAGCAAGGAGATTGTGATGACGATACTGTTGCGGGGAACCCCGCCTTTGGACAGCTTTTTGAAAAAGGCAGGTGCCTGCCCATTCTCAGCCAGTGTATATAACATCCGTCCCGCACTGTAGATCCCGCTGTTACATCCCGACATGGCCGCCGTGAGTACCACAAAGTTAATGATCCCCGCTGCAGCAACAATACCAACTTTGGCAAAGGTGAGCACAAACGGGCTTCCCGTCTCGCCCACTTCGTTCCAAGGGTACAGGGTTACGATAACAAATATGGCACCAACGTAGAAAATAAGAATACGCCACACGATATTTTTGATCGCTTTACGCAAGGTGTATTTCGGATTCTCCGCTTCGCCTGCTGTAATACCGACCATTTCAACTCCCTGATACGCAGCCGTTACGATACACAGCGCGAAGAGGAAACCTTTGATGCCTCCAGGGAAGAATCCGCCATGACTGAACAGATTCGACAGCCCGATTGGCTGTCCTCCGTTACCCCAGCCGAAGAAGATGAGACCTGTTCCGATTACAATCATGGCCACAATAGCCGTCACTTTGATCATCGCAAACCAGAATTCAAATTCTCCATAGAACTTCACAGCCGCCAGATTTGCCGCCGCAATGATGAGCACCCCAGCAAGTGCAGGCAGCCACTGTGGAATATCCGGGAACCAATACCCGACATAGATGCCAATCGCCGTAACTTCCGCCATACCAACCGTAACCCACAGGAACCAATAGCTCCAGGCGGTCAGAAATCCGGCAAGCGGACTAATATATTTGTGAGCAAATGTTGCAAACGAACCCGTGACCGGCTCCTGAATCAACATTTCACCCATAATACGCATGACAAAAAAGATAACGATACCGGCCAGTAAATAGGCCAGCAACACGGATGGCCCTGCCCATTTGATCGTACTCGCCGATCCCATGAACAAACCAACGCCGATTGTACCGCCGAGTGCAATCAGCTCTACATGGCGGGGCTTTAGCCCTCTAGATAGTTGCTTTGATTCCAAACGATTCTCCCCTTTTCTTGTGTACAGCTTCCTGATGTAATCTTTAATTTTCACATTCACATTAACGCAATGCAGAATTACTCCACCAAATTGTACGAGATGTGTCGCAGAAATACAACAAGGAATGTGAGGAAGTTTAGCTAAACAGGGCTTTTACATGAAAAAGGTGCCTCTTCCTCATGCCCTCACCTGACATGATTAGGATAACCCTTGATGATTTATTGCAATCAGATTAATCCTGATTTTTATCCCTACTGGAATAGGGATCTGAAAACTCATAAAAAAAGAGCTACCAGAGAAATAACTTTGGCAGCCCTACATCCATTTTTGTAATCATCCGGAAGGCAAATGAACCATCACCGTTGTCCCCACGCCCATCTGACTTTTCATTTCGACAGTTCCGTGATGAAGCATCACGATTTTTTTGACGATGGCGAGGCCCAGACCGTTACCACTAATGCTACGATCGCGTGACAGGTCTGTTTTATAAAACCGTTCGAAAACATAATCCAGTTGCTCCGGCGCTATTCCAATGCCCGAATCGCTTATCGTGAAAAAGATTCCATCCACAGACTGGCTGGTGCGTATTTCGATACGCCCGCCCACGGGAGTAAACTTAATGCTGTTGCCTAGTAAATTCATCCACACTTGGTTAAGCTGATCCTGATCTGCCCTGATTTTGATACCGTCCGCCAATTCTAAGTGAATTGGAATGCCTTTGACTGACCATTGAGGCTCGCAAGTCACCACCACTTGCCTGATTTGCTCATCAAGATTATAGGTAGTTGTCTCGAACGGATGATGATCAGAATCCAGAGACGCAAGCTCCAGCAGATTATCACTTAGTCTGGATAGTCGTCCACTCTCCGTAATAATGATATCGAGGTAATAGTTACGATCGGCCTCAGCGACCAAGCTGCTGTTTTTCAACGCCATGGCAAAACCGGAAATAGAGGTCAGCGGCGTTTGAATCTCGTGAGATACATTGGAAACAAAATCCTGCCTCATCTGTTCCAGCTGTTTAAGCTCACTCGCCATTTCATTAAAACTCTGCGTCAATGCTCCCATTTCGTCCACGCACTTTGTTTGGATTTCCACATTAAAATCACCCTTCGCCAGTCGTTTGGTTGCCCTCGTCAACACCTGAATCGGCTTCACCAAATACCTTGCAGCAATAAGGATACAAAAACTTCCGATCAACAGTGCAAGCAATAACACCAGTAAAATCATCCGATTAATGATATTTTCGTTCTGCGGAGAATACTGCATAAACATGGCTTGTGGTTCCCCTTTGTATGGAAAAGGGAGACCGATGAACGTCTGCTCCACTTCTCCAGGAGAACGATAGATCTGACCCTGCAACACCATTTGAACCGCTTCTGGTGCAATTTCAACGGTCTCTGTATGGTCTAGGTCATAATAGGTTACGTTACCCGAAACGTCATATAGATGAATGGGATAGGTGGACACTTTCACCATACTTTTGATGAAAGCATCCCTGTCCTCAGGTTGCGTCTGCTCATATAGACGGATCAGTTCCTCCCCTACTGAAATCATGTCATTCTGACCGATATGATTTACTTCTTTTTTGAAAAGGAAGATCCCGATGAAGAAAGAGGTTAGCAAGCTGAAAACAATGACGACCAGAAACGTGCAAATAATACGAACATATAAGGTTTTGATCATGTGATGACTAACCGGTAGCCCAGACTACGAGCCGTTTCAATCTGAAAATGGTGTGCATCACCAGCGAATTTTTCCCTTAGTCGCTTGATGTGAACATCAACTGTCCGGTCATCCCCTTCGTAATCAATCCCCCAGATCTTAATGATTAATTGTTCCCGGGTAAAAATCTGCCCAGGCTGGTTTGCCAGCATGAACAGCAACTCGAACTCTTTTAGAGGCAAATTGATTGTTTCCTCTCCACGAATCACTTGAAAGCTGCGTCGATTCAGCACAATGCCCCCTAGTTGAATGGTCTGGGAAGAGACAATCAAGTAACGTTTCAGCAATGCTTTTACTCTCATCACAAGTTCTAGTGGATCAAAGGGCTTCGTTAAATAATCATCTGTTCCCAACTGAAATCCCTTCACTTTCTGGGCCGATTCCCCTTTTACCGTGACTATTAGCAATGGCATATTCAGATCCATACGCCGGATCTCCCTGCATAATTCCCAACCATCCAAACGCGGCATCATAATATCAAGGATAACCAGATCAATTGGGGATTTCCCCACAATCTCCAGTGCTTCAGCACCGTCCTTAGCTACCACAATCTCGAATCCTTCATTACGCAAAAACAAGGTGATCAGCTCACGAATATGCACATCGTCATCCACAACTAGGATTTTGGTCATATCAAATGTATGCCTCCAATATCTATCTTGTTTCTTCCACTTGGGAGGAGGTCTTCAACCAAAATGCCAGCCCAGCAGGTTCCAATGATAGAAAAATAAACTCAAGATCACTGCTGCTACCGTTACAAACGTATAGTGCACACGCTTCAGTAACGTCCAATATTGGTTTTTCCATGCCAGAACGCTCATGATGAATATTGCCGCAGTCAACCCTACAAGGATAACCGGCATAAACAGATAGAGACTTAAAGATAGTGGAATATGGCTAAGCCGATCAATCAAATCCATGTTCATCACCAGAAGCGTTGCGCCCAAGGTTAATAATCCCCATATAGACGTAATAGCTGACAACCGTACTGCCCATTTCTGCGCTTTTGGCATCACTCTGATTTCGCGTCTGCGATAAACAAATCCATGCAATACAGTGATGAACAGAACAACCGAAATGCCGAGCAAGAGGAGCCAGAACTTCGATTGGTTCATTAACGGTGCAGGTTCTAGCGGCATTGGGTTTAATATATCCAGAAACAGATACGTGACCTTGCCTTCTGCATCGGTGCGGAACCCCATCTGATGTGTCCCTCCGACCTCCTGGAATAAATTCACACCAATCGGAGTATATACTTGCTGATCTGCACCACTTCCAATAAACAGTCGGTTATCCGAAACCTCAATATTGATTTGAGTCAGAAAACTGAAAAACTTATCGATCTTCGTGTGATTACGACGGGTAAATTGATAGGAGCCTGCATATTTTTCCAGGGACTCCCCTAATTTAATAGAAGTTTCATTAGGCTGCTCAGTTGCATGTACAGGATAGTATCGGTCAAAAAAGGCTTGCGCCAACCCTTCTGCTGCTGTCCCGCCTTCCCCTCCACTATAGGAAACAAAGATGCCCACTTTTTTGTCCGGTACAAGATAAAGCGCTGTATTAAACAGCTCATCGGCCCCTCCATGAGAGATCACACGCAGTCCATTCATATTCAACTCGTAAAAGCCCAGATCCATGGCGGGTAAACGTTCATCAAACTGGAATGCCGGAGAATGCATGAGCTTGGCTGTTTCCGGCTTGAGCATTTGTTTATCTTCATATCGCCCGTCTTGAAGATGGGCAATCATAAAATGAGCCATATCGTTCGCCGACACGCTCCCTGATCCCGCAGGACGGAATCCTCCCTCATACGTTGGCCGTTTGGTTACAAACTCGCCGTTGGCTCGGGCGTATCCAAGGACGGCATAAGGTTCCAGAGACGCTGGAACAGGCTCCTCTACCGTAGCATAATTCATGCCCAGCGGATCAAATATATTTTTCTGTATATAGTCATTGTAGGCAACACCGCTGACTTCTTCGACGATAAGTCCCGCGAGTGAAGCGCCATAATTGGAATACGACAGCATCTCGCCTGGTGCCTTAACCCGTGCAGGCATATGTTTTGCCATCGTTTCAGCAATAGAAACGGGAAGTTTCCCCGGATCGGTAGTGATCTGATAACCTACACCGCCCTCCTCGAACCCTGCGGTATGGGTCATGAGATGACGCAACGTAATCGGTTCCTCATAGGTTCTCGGTATTTGCACCGTTTTCAGATAAGTGTTGATATCTGTATCAAGATCAAGCTTGCCCGCCTCAACCAATTGCATCACGGCGGTCCATGTGAACAGCTTTGTTGTTGAAGCAATTCGAAATAAGCTGGTTTGGGGATCAACGGGTTTATTTTCTTCGATGTTCGAATGTCCGTACCCTTTGGAGAGCAGGATCTTCCCATCCTTCACAATCGAAATGACTGCGCCTGGAATCTGTAAAGATCGCATTTGCACATCCATCATCCCATCCATGAATGCCGTTAACTGATCTGAATCATCCAGATTCGCTACGACTCCTTGCTCCAATTTGCCCGAATTTAATCCCGGATTGGATACTGCTGCCGATAGTGGCATGGTCCCTAATCCAGTTGCCTCTAATATCATGCCTAACAATAACACCAGTAAAATCATTTTCCCAAAAATCTTTCTTATCAACGATGACATGACTTGCCCCCACCACTCCGCATATTTTTTAATACCTGTTCCTTACGCTTTCTTTCGAGAGCATATCAAGCACGTATGAACGGAGCGTGAACCTTTTTTTCATATTTTGCCAAATCAAATTACCTTTAGTAAGATAGGAACAGATTGAATAGGAAAAGGAGACTTTGCATGCCTGACTTTTTACTGGCTTTATTTTTGTTTAACCTGTCTCTCTTTCTGCTTCACGAAATGGATGCCATCAGGCGGTCCGAGTGGAAATTGTTTATGGTGTTAAAAGATATGGAAGATGATAAAGCCTATAGGTATTTCACTTGGATTCACCTGCCAATGTATACCATCATCCTCTCTCTTCTTTTTAGCTCATATCAGACCATTACATTTTGGGTGCTGGATATCTTTTTCATCATACATACCGTATTACACTTCTTTTTCGAAAAACATCCTCGAAATGAATTTAAAAACGGGTTCTCCAGATCATTGATCTACCCTATGGGAATAATCGCTTTAATTCATTTGATATTCCTAATCATCTAATCTGATCCACTATTTACATCTGTAATTTATTGGTATATAGTATAGTCGTTAGGAATGTCAGCGCTAACATAAACTGAATAAGGAGGGGCTCCAATCCGTTTCGAAAAGGTTTTTGGTTTACATTGAGTTAAACTATAAAAACACTTTATTTTGAGAGGATGGGCATTCTATGAAAAGACGCATTAGCACATTTTTTGCACTTATTCTAGGTATCTCCCTTCTGTTTAGCCTGACCGCTTCCGCTAATCCCGCCATCGTAAGTTATGGAAGCACCTATTCCCATGCGCTCTCGGCCGGGCAAGGATACGCCTATATTCTTCCTAACGCTAAAACGACTGGTACCAGCGTGAAAATTACGACAAATGCAGCCAATACCCTTCAACTGCGCTACTACTGGAACTACAATAATACGACACTCGACCTCGGTACAGTTATCGTAAGCAACAATACTTACAATGGCGGGTCAGCCTACTACAATCCGGGTACGCTGATCACTGTAGTAGAACGTGTTCCAGGATCGACGACGGCATACCCTAACGTAGCCTACACAATTTCTTTCAATTAGATTAGTCCT
Organism: Paenibacillus sp. FSL H8-0283; assembly: GCF_045040675.1. Lineage (NCBI taxonomy): Bacteria > Bacillati > Bacillota > Bacilli > Caryophanales > Paenibacillaceae > Paenibacillus > Paenibacillus sp. FSL H8-0283. The sequence continues at coordinate 995,440 of NZ_CP150295.1, read as the reverse complement.
ATATCACCGATCAATCTAACCTACGACCGCTGATTGCGGTCTTTTTTATATTCAACAACTAGACTCTCTTATTTATGGAAGTGGCACCCCTTAAATAAAAGGGTAATAATAGATTGATAGTCTATTCTATATTTTCTTAAATGGAGATAATAAAGTGGATTACGCCAAATCAAAATATGCCATCGTAGACGAGACCCCGAATCCAGCAGCTTCAAGGCATTGGAAGAGGTCATGTTACAGCGTGAAGGTAATCTAATCATGAAATAGAGTATTATAGAATAACTGTGAATATGGAGGTGTGCCTATGCAGCAACATCATGCAGAACGAGTTGAACTATTTGTTTCCAACACCCAGATCATCAAGAAGTCGTTCAAATGGCAACATGCGATGATGCAACGTCTGGTTGCCCTGCTCTATGCAGCGGAGAATAAAACAGCGGATGGGGAAGCTATTCGTCAAAGCCATGAGTTGATTAAGCAAAACACAAAACTTTTCTCTGCATTCAGAGGTAATTCGGCCATTAGCATTGCTGCCATGCTCTCCCTTACAACGGATGAAGAGACAAGACTGGCAGACACCTTGCATGTCTATGACTTGATGAAAGAGATTAAATTTCGCAACTCTGATTATCTGGTTATTGCCGCCTATCAGATCGCTACTCAGACATCACCTGACCAGTTTCAACCTACGGTGGAGCGGGCTAAATTATTTTATGACGGCATGAAAGCAGAGCATCGTTTCCTCACTGGACAGGATGACTACATTTTCGCTGCCATGTTAGCTCTTTCCGACCTCAACGTGGATACTGGTGTGGCACGTATGGAACAACTCTACGGGGAATTAAAACCAGAGTTCTCTTCCAGAAACAGTGTGCAGGCGTTAACTCAGGTCCTGGTTCTTGGAGAGGATCCACCGGATGCAGGTGCTCGTGTGATTGCTTTAAATGAAGCTTTTCGCAAAAGGAATCTTCGAATGGACAAAACCTATACGTTAGCCTCTCTTGGAATACTTTCTCTACTGCCTTCGGACAGAGACTCATTAGTGGATGAAGTCGCGGAAACAAATGACTGGTTACGGACTCAAAAAGGCTTCGGTGCCTGGTCAATCGACAAACAGGAGTTGCTCCTGTTCTCGTCTGCTCTGGTAGCCATTCAACATGTGGAGAATCTGCGGAACGGTGTGCTTACGACAGCAATCTCAACCAGTATCACAAATATTATCATCGCTCAACAAGCAGCCATGGCCGCAACTGCCGCAGCATCGGCTGCTGCCGCTTCATCATCATCGAATTAATAAGTGACCCTGTTACCTTCAATATAAGATGAAAAAGACCCTCCCGAGTTCAAGTTCACTCGGAAGGGTCTTAAAGCATTCAAACCTACACCTAAAATAATGTTCATCATTCGCTAGGATATAATCCCCGTATCCCGGAATTCTTCCACGAAACTATCCAGCCAATCCGAACCATAGTCCAGCGCACCCGTATCACTCTCAATAAAAGCAACATCTAGTCCCATCACCCAGAATCGGCGAGCAACAATAAAGAGATCAACCGCCTGCTCATCTTCGGCAGAGAAACTTCTGACTGAACGATATCCTGCCATGAGCGCATCCCATAATGCTGCTTTTCGCTCATCAGACTGCCTTTTTCGAACTTTCACTTGAGCTAAATCATAGGCACGCCAGCCTTTGGCTGCCCACTCGAAGTCATAATGGATGAACTGATGTTCCTGTTGAAACACATTGTTATTTCCATGCATATCGCCATGGCACAGACCAAAGTCCAGCTCTTGTCTGGAAGTGGTAACGATGCGTTCTTTTAACGTTGTGGCAAACGTATGGAGAAATGCTGCTGCTTCATTGTTCTCACCGATATAGTGGATAATTCGCTCAAGGGGTTCGTCAATAAGTAACTTCAGATCCAGCTCATATCGTGGCAGCTCCATGTTCACCTGATCCATAGCCTCATGTAATTCAGCGGCAGATTGACCAAAAGCGTAACAAGACTCCTCATCCTCCAGGTTGTTCTCCGTACCCTCAATATACCGAAACATTACAGCAACCCGCTTGCCTTCCGCAGCCTCCAACACCGTATATCCCGTATGATCTTTCTTCTCGATGTATTCTCCAATGTCGGTATGTTCCGCAGAACCTAGAACGTTCTTCAGTTGAGACAATAATGAAAGCTCATACTGAACATCTGCCTCCGTGATTTCAGTGCGGTAGATACGGAGAATGTACATGCCACTGGACGTGCGAACCCGGTAAGTATCATTCAATCCTCTAAGCCAAAACAAACATTCTTCCCATGTTCCAATGTCATAGTGATTCCTCAATGCAGACTCCAGGTACCTGGGGTTAAGCACTGAACGTAAAGCAGTCGGTTGAATGGACATATGGTTGCTCCTTCGGTTTAATATGATTATTTCTCATCTAATAGACGATGTAATCCTTTCACCTATCAACCTATAACATAGTATATTTTTCGTTTATTTTCCAGAATATATATTTTGATAAGCAAATACTCTCTAGACTCTTATAGCTCCATCTCTCTCATCAGCAGGTTAGATAGGGCTATTTACATTGACTCGCTTTCCAGGTTTCAGCAGGTTATTACACTCTGGGTCGGTGCCAGCACTCGACAATGCAACGCATTCACGAAAGGCAAAATGTTTGCACCCCCTGCATTTCTGAACATCCAGATGCAATAATGCATAATTGATGGCTTCACCCGTGTGCTCAAACATATGATCCGGACCAATCCGTTCAATCAAACCTGTTCTCTTCAACATCTCCAACGGTTGCGCCTGAATGCCTGAAAGTAAAATCCTGCCCCCGGATCTCTCCATATGTTTGACAACACGGGCCAGATTGGATTCACCTGTTGTATCCATAAAAGGCACCTTACCCATTCGCAACAGCAGAGTGCCTGGTCGCCGATGAATCGAATCCATGACCGACTTCTCGAACATATCCGCTGCGCCGAAAAAAAGTGGCCCTTCAATTGTGTATAGGCTTATTTGCGGGCAGTCATGTCCTTCCCGAACCATGTGGGCCATGACTTTCTCATGTTTATGATCGGGATCGGGTAGTACTTTGGCAACCTTCAACATCTCACTCATCCGTTTAACAAATAAAAGGACCGCCAGAATCAACCCAACCTCTACAGCCGTTGTTAAACTTGTAAATACGGTCAGCAAAAAGGTAATCAGCAGAACGAGTGAATCACTCGTTTTGGTTTTCATGACATGTATGAAGGATCTCCGTTCACTCATATTCCAGGCAACCAGCATGAGAACGGGAGCCATACTGGCAAGAGGAATGTGGGATGCATATGGCGCAAAGAGAACAAGTACCAGCAAAACCACTACACCGTGAATCACGCCAGACCATGGCGATACTGCGCCGGATTTGATATTGGTTGCTGTGCGTGCAATCGCTCCTGTTGCAGGAATACCACCAAACAACGGCGTCACCATATTAGCAATCCCCTGCCCAATCAACTCTCGATTGCTGTTATGCCGACTTCCGGTCATGCCATCGGCAACAACTGCGGATAGCAGCGATTCAATTCCACCCAGCATGGCGATGACAAAAGCGGGTTGCAGCAAGTTCACAATACGCTCCCAAGTGATCTCTGGCACATGAAACTGAGGCAAAGAGTTAGGTATGGCGCCAAAGGACGAACCAATTGTAGCCACCTGCCCTTCAAAAAAGAACGCCGCGACTACCGTCGAAAGAACCAGCCCCACCAGTGATGCAGGCACCTTTGGTGCAAACTTGGGCACAAGCAGAAGAACAGCCAGACAGATTCCAGCTGTAAGCACACTGTATATATTAATCGTCGAGATATGCATCCCGATTTCTTTCATATTGGACCAGAAATCCTCGTGTTTCTCGATGCCTCGAAGTCCCAGAAAGTTCGTAATTTGTCCGCTAAAAATAATGACGGCGATCCCTGCCGTAAAACCGATAGTCACCGGCTTTGGAATAAACTTAATTAATGCCCCGAGCTTGAATACGCCCATTAGTACAAGCATCAAACCGGCCATCATTCCGGCGATCAGCAGATTCTCATATCCATACTGCATCACAATGGCAAATAGGATCGGAATGAATGCCCCCGTTGGCCCGCCAATCTGGAACTTGGACCCACCCAGCAAGGAAATGAGAATCCCTGCGATGACTGTGGTATACAATCCATACTCCGGTTTGACCCCGGAAGCGATGGCAAACGCCATACCGAGTGGAATCGCAATGATACCTACAATCAGTCCTGATAACAGATCCTTGCGAAAAGCGGCAGCATTGTACCCTGCATATCTCCCCATCCATTTCATGTACAAAAACCTTCTTTTCTTCATATATTTGAATATTTGAATATATTTAAAAGACTACTCCCCTGCATACGTCCTGTCAATCGGATTACGCACAATCTCAGCAGGAACCTAACACAAAAAAACAAGAACCTCCGGAGATTACACCCAGTTGCTCTTGTTTATTGTGTCAGGACTCTTTACGAATATCTTCCAGCATGGAAATGGCATCAACCAGATGATTGTCAAAAATCTGTTTGGTGACTGCCAGCAGGTCCTTAATCAGCGGATCACGCAGCGAATAGGTGACGGTTGTCCCTTCTTTGATTCCCTGGACAACGTTTTTGCTACGCAATACAGCCAGTTGCTGTGAAACAGCAGAGCCTTCCGATCCCAGAATGCTTTGCAGTTCATTCACGTTTTTGGCTCCTTCACTCAGCAGCTCCAGAATCTGAATCCGCATCGGGTGTGCCAACGCTTTGAAAAAATCCGCTTTAAACTGTTGTATGCTCTGATTCATGCGCTATGCCCCTTCAATCGAACTTTTGAAGATGCAAATATCATAACATAGATGTTATCCTAAGCCATTATAAGAACAGACGGTTGTTATCTATTGATAGGTTTGTTAAACGAACAGCACACTACAATTTAACCCCAAATCCCAACTGTCCATATTCATTCCGATAACCCGCGACCCATAACTTCCCATTGGATACCCAATACATATTTTTATAACTTGTTTCGATTAGTGATACGTTTTTATAGGAATTTCTCGCTTCCTCAGTACTCGCAAAATTAACTGTACCTGCACCATATCCCATAAATAACATTTCATTTTGAACAGTGACTACCAATGCTCCCTCATCCCCAGCGGAAATAGCCTTGTATGCAAGATCGACTCGAGGATACGTCATCTCTACACCATTCAATCGAATTGGTCCTCTGTTAATCATCAGAGGCTTGTACAACTTCTGGGTAACATTGAAACCCAACCGACGTGAAGTGTTATCACCCCAAGCCCATAGATTCCCCTTTTTATCCAGTGCTATCAAATAGGGCCCGTTATCTCCAGCCGATGAGATTTTTTTGATATTTTTGAATCCTTGCATTGGTGTAGCTGTAGTTTCTTTGTCCTTCATATTGGTATTCCAATACCACACTGTACCATCCTTCTTAACGGCGTAAGCACGATCAAGATCGCCAATGGTTACGTCCACAACATCTCGAATATTGATTTTTCGATGATGATTCTTCAAGAGTTTCATACCTGTGCCACCGGCTCCTCCAAGCTGATAGACATTCCCCGAATTCGTTAACAATACGACACCCTTCCCGTAAACACTTAAATCCTTTATCGTCTCAGGGATCAGCGTGATTTTTTGGGGTGTTCCCGTCATTGTTTTGATTCCTAAATAGTTCAAGTCTCCCCAGCCATAAAGTTCGCCTTGCTTGGTTAGATACAGTGAAAAACGTTCTCCTGCCCCTACTTTCACTACATTAGAGAGCTTATTAATTTTTGTTACAGGCAGTACTGGATGAACACTATCCTTAATTTCGTTATGTAAATTATCTCCCCAACCATATATCGTTCCATCTGCAGTCAAGACAATGACATGTGTGTTGCTTGCTGCTACGGATACAGGTTTAACGATTTGTTTAATCTGTTTTGCTGTAGTTACTGTCGGTGCTGCTGTACCTACACCATATTGTGTATAATCTATTTCATTCTTAACCGGTGGAGTGTACCCGTCTTTAAACTTGTCAAATGGACCAACTTTAATGTAATCCGGATCTTCATATAAGTGACTCGTGTCAAGATTAGGCATAGCTAGTGGATATCCCGGTGATACAGTTGACTCTTTCCCTCTCTCATTATAAAAAGAGATTGAAATATAATCATTCTTTACTTTAGAGGGGTCAATGCTCAAAGTGGTTACACTAAAATAACCATTTTTATTCGTCATTACTTGTGCCTCATACAAGCTAACATGTTCACTTTTACCACTTATTGCATTAACGTCAAGTGTACTAATCTGCAATCTCACGTTCTCATATGCTGAGTCTGTTGCCACTCCTTCAATGAAAATAGTGCCGTCCTCGTTAGGTTCATACCTCAAATCCACAATAGGCCCCTCATCCGCATACACGGTTTGATGCTGGCTATTGACGATGGAAGGTAGTAGAAACATTAGAACTAAAGTCCACCTCACAAGTTTTCTGAAAATCAAAACATCTCCTTCTTTCTATAAGAATATCATTCTTAATATATAGCAGAAAGGGAGTTATTGGAATCGGAAAATATATATCCATCATAGAAAAAGCTCAACCACCCGCTTGTAACTGCATGGTTGAGCTTTCTCTATATGATCTGTAGCATAGTCGCCACAACTGCCGAATCGTTAATTCACTCTATTCAGCCTCTAGTCATTTCGGATGTGGATGAATCTACTAGATGGAGCCGTATTCAAACCAGTCAAAATCCGCTACCTGATCGGAAGAAGTACCGTTGCTGCTGCTAAACATTCCGATACAACAGCCAACAAAGCCGCCGGCTACTTCGGTGCTCAGGCTGCTTGTATCCACCTGTTCCGCCACCAGATGATACTGACTTCCATCCGTGCTGTAATAGAAGTTTAGTTGCTGACCTGTCGCAGCCAATTTGATATACACTCGCGATACATCACCCTCCAGCGCGATTTGCGCAATGTGGGTATCCTGACCATCTATAACGGTCACCACACGTAGCACCTGCTGTTTATCCGCCAGAGCACGCTCAATCCGTACGTGATACAGATCGTTCTGAATGACGACAAGACCAGCCGTTTCGTTGGCATTCCCGGGCACAAATTCCATCGCTGTAGCTGCGACATAATCCATATGCCTTTGACGCAGACAAACAAAGCTGGAATTTTCTTTTTCCTTCAATGTTTGCGGTTTCAGCTTCAGTCGCAAGTATCCTTTTCGTTCGGTTAATGAATAGAGATCCTCCTGAGGATTGCGCAGGAACATCCATTGCAAGCCCAGTTTATCACTGTCAAAATGGTCAAAACGCAGTTGCGGCTCTACCGGAACAGGCTTCAAATCCAACGTGCCCTGCTCCTCCAGGATTCCGCGGCCCTCATTGACAACAGGCCATCCGTCCTCCCAAACGACAGAAGCAAGGAACGTCTCCCGCCCCAGATTGCTATAGCTCCCTCCATATGGACGCGAAGCAAGCATGACCATGAACCATTGACCGTTCGCAGCCTGCACCAAGTCGGCATGTCCTACATTAACAACAGGGTAACGTTTACCCAAATGGCGATGTGTAATGATTGGATTATTCGGATTCCCGACGTATCCTTCGGTCAAACTTTTGCTACGAGCAATGGTCACGGCATGGTTTGGCCCTGTGCCTCCCTCTGCAATCAATAAATAGTAATACTCATCGATCTTATACAGATGCGGGCCTTCCGGCCAGATGACATCCACCATCGCCCCGCGCCACAGAACGTAACTGTCTCCCACCAGCTTCATACTGCCCAGATCCAACTCCCGTAGCCACACTTCCCAGTTCCCATTGTAACGAACTCCCTCGGAGCAAGGACGTGTACCAAGGTAATACGCTTTGCCATCATCGAAGAAAATTGTAGGGTCTATGCCTTCTGCGCCTTCAATAAAATAAGGATCAGACCATGGCCCAGCCGGGTCGGTAGCGGTTACAACAAAATTGCCGCCATGTGATACATTAGTTGTAATCATATAGAAGGTGCCTTCATGATACCGAAGCGTTGGAGCGAATATCCCCTGTGAATGGCCTGCTCCCTGAAGATTTAATTGCGAAGGGCGGTCCAGCACATTTCCAATCTGTTTCCAATTCACTAGATCACGGCTCTGAAAGATCGGAACGCCAGGAAAATAGGCAAATGTTGATGTCACCAGATAAAAATCTTCACCCACCCGGCATACGGACGGATCTGGATAAAACCCGGGCATAATCGGATTGTTATACGTGCATTGTTCGCTTTGATTTACATTCTTCATTCTTTTACCCCTCCAATGGTTAGTCCAGTCACAAAGTATTTTTGCAAGAACGGATACAGTAAAACGATCGGCATTGCCGTCACAACCGTGATGGCTGCCCGAATGGATACAGGCGTCACCATGTTGGTTACATTTTTGAATGAATCCACGTTGACCGTTCCCCCCTGTGAGGTCGCAGAGGACAACAATTTCATCAGTTCATACTGCAAGGTGGTCAAATTCCGATTTCCTGCCGTGTACAACATGGAGTCAAACCAGGAGTTCCACTGACCTACAGCAATAAACAGTGCAACCGTAGCCAGAACCGGCTTGGATAGGGGAAGCACGATACGCATGAAAATCCGAAAATCTCCGGCTCCATCCATCTTCGCGGATTCAATCAATCCCTCAGACAGTCCCTGAATGTAGGTACGAATGACGATCATGTTGAACACCCCGATCAACCCGGGAATAATGTATACCCAGAAGCTGTTCAGCAGCCCCACTTGTTTGATCAGCATGTATCCCGGAATTAAGCCGCCGCTGAAATACATCGTCATGACAAACAGCGTTGTGACCAATTTGTTGAACATATACTCCTTGCGGCTCAGCACATAGGCCAGCATGGCTGTACAGAACAGCTGTACAACCGTTCCCACCACGGTTCTGGCGACCGAAACAAATGCGGCTTGTGTCAGATTCGGGTTTTGGAATACGGAGACGTAATTTTGCAGCGTCCATTCCCTCGGCCAGAGATAGATGCCCCCACGGATCGTATCCAGCCCGTTATTGAAAGATACGGCAATGGTGTTTAAAAAAGGATATAACGTAACAACCATGACAAGCAACATAAATATGCCATTGGTGATAGAAAAAATAGAGTCTCCCAAGCTTCGGTTTCTACTAAATCGTTTCACAGCTCTGCCCCCTTATCATATCAATCGCTCTTCACCAAGAGACTTGGCAATCCCGTTGGCGATAAATATGAGCACCAGACTGACCACACTTTTGAAAATGCCTGCTGCGGTGGCAAGTGAGTAGTTGCCGAGATTAATCCCGTATTTCAAAACAAAAATGTCGATCGTCTCGGATACATCCTGCACAAGTCCGTTCCCCAGCAAGTATTGAATCTCAAAACCCGCGTTCAGTACGTTACCAACGTTGATGATAAGCAGGATAATAATCGTTGGTTTGATGCTTGGAAGCGTGACATTGAACATTTTACGAAACCGTCCGGCTCCGTCGATGGAAGCTGCCTCGTACAAGCTCGGATTAATCGACGCCATGGCCGCCAGATAAATAATCGTGCCCCAGCCAATTTCCTTCCACATGCTGGACAGACCTACAATCCCCCAGAAGTACTTTGGTTCGGCAAAAAAATTGATCGGTGCATCAATCAGGCCCAATTTCGTCAACAGCACATTCACTATTCCTGTTTCCGTTGATAATACATTCGCAACAATACCTGTTACGATGATCCACGACAGGAAATGCGGAAGGTAGGAAACCGTCTGTACCACGCGTTTGAACAATACCATTCGCAGTTCATTCAATAAGAGCGCCAGACCAATTGAGCCGACAAATCCCAGAAACAGACTGATCAGGCTCATCGCCAGCGTATTGCGAATGACACGTAAAAATGTAGGGTCCGTGAATAACGTTCGAAAATGATCCACCCCCACCCAATCCTGCTCCATAAAACCAATGCCCGGTCTATAATTCTGAAACGCCATCAACCAGCCCCATAATGGTCCATACGCAAAAATAGCGATAAACGCAATAAACGGAAATGACATCCACATTAATTGTCGCTGACTTTTCATTCTGGACAGGTTGTACCCGATCCAGCTTGTTCCCGCCGGGATATGGCTGGTTTTTAACGAAGGCTGCAACTCCTTTTTGGCCATGTTTTTTCTCTCCTTGCTTACGAGTTTATCTATATCACCCAGTCTGGGTGAATCGATTCCATTCCTATTCAATCTCCCAATCTAGCGTGTAAGAAAGGCTACGGGGTTCCCCATAGCCTTTCTGTGTGACAGGCCTTTATCCCCACAGTTCCATACGTCTGCGGACTTCTTCCGTCAGCGCATCTTCATACGCTTTAATATCTGCACTTTCCTTGAGCGTGGCTTGATATTCTTCCCAAGCCTTATCAAATTCGGCTGGTGAGGTCATAATCACTTTGGGTAGCCATTTGCGTTTTACATCGTCCATTTTCTGTCTGGCGATGGTCTCCGGTTTATTCGGTTCAAAATTATAGGTATAGATTGGGAACCACGGTTCATTTTCCTCCGCAGGCTCAAGGAAGTCAGTAAACTTCGTATATCCATAAGCCTTCAGCACTTTTTTGTCGATGTCATTCAATGTGGCAAGGTACTCCTCCGGCTGCTCCTTAGGGTCAAGGGCATTCTTCCCGTCAGCGGTCATGCCTTCATGATGCGGGAAATAGACCAACGGGCTTCCCGTGTTTGCCAGCACCCAGTCCGGATCTTTGGAATTCGCACGTTGTTCTTCATTCCTGAAGAACACACCTTTGTCATCGACTTGGTAATCCACGCCTTCCTGTCCCCAGGTTCTCAATACCTCCATCTCAGGGTCCAACAAATCATTAATATATTGAAGTGCTCCCTCGATATCCTCGCAGCTCTTTGTAATGGCCAAACCACCATTCACGTTAAGGATTGGATTGTTCTGATAGCGCCCTTTAACATCCTCGGAGAGTGTAATGGACAACGGTACATAGGTTTTGTCATACAATTTTTGCTTCACGAGTGATGCCTCGGCGTCAAGGAATTGCCATCCTTGATCCACCATGCCCAGCACACGTCCGGTTGAAATTTTGGAGATATACTGATCATAGTTTGCTGTAAAGGTTTCGTTATCGACCAAACCTTGATGATATACCTCATTGATCTTCTTGAAATATGCCTTCGCTTCCGGAATGGTATTATAGTTTTTGGCCGTCAGCGTTTCTTTATCAACGATGGCTGCGCCTTCGTTAGGATAACCAGCCATGAAGAGCGGAGGGTTCTCCAGTGCGAAATAACGCCAGTCATAGGAGATAATTTCAAATCCAATTGTTGGCTGACCATCAATGGTCGGGTGAGCTGCTTTATACCGTTCAATCAAGTCGAAGTATTGGTCAAGCGTTTTGATTGTCGGATAATTATCCCACTCCAGTACGGCCTTCTGAATCCAGAATGCTTCTCCGTCATGGGATACTTTCATCGACTTTTCTTGTATATTGCCGAATTGAGGAATGAAGTAGATATGTCCATCCGTCGTATTTTTCATCTTCTTCCAGTCTTCGCCCAGGTAATTTTTGATGTTTGGATATTTATCGATGTAATCCTCAAGAGGTACTAACGCTCCTGCTGCTACCAGTTGCTGAGTACCATCACTCCCATCGATAAAATCGGGATATTCGCCGCCTGCAATGAGTACACCAATCCGCTCTTTGGCTGTTTGGCCCGTAAGCCAGTCCATCGTGACTCTGGCGCCTGTTTTCTCCTCAATAGCCTTTAACACCCGATTATCGTCAGGCGCAATTTTTCCCGGTACGGCAAAAAATGCGGAAAATTGTTTCAATTCCCTTCCATCTGCTGTCTTTTCCCCTTTCGAGGACGATCCCGGTGTACATCCAGTGAGTGCGATGACCAGTATTAAAGCGAGCAGAGCACTATACTTGATTCTTTTTCTAACATCCTTTTTCATCATGACCCCTCCATCGATTATATTGACAGAAGCTTTTTGGAAAGCGCTTTCCAAAGGCTGACTTAAAATTATCATGCTTCCATGCCCCTCTCAACGGGATAAACTATAGATGGAATCCCACTAATTCCAGCATCTGCGAAAAAAAATATCCCGCCGCTCCGTCAAGGAGTGCAGGATGTTAATCAAGAGAGTACGCAGCATGGGCACTTTTACGATATTGTGCAGGAGTCTCCCCCATGAGTTTCTCGAACCGGCTAATAAAGTAATCGGAATCCCGATATCCCACCATTGTTGCGATTTCGTATACTCTTTGATCTGTTCTGCGCAACAGCCGGGCGGCTTCCTCAATACGCAATTGATTCAAATAATCACTGAAGCTGATCGAGAAATGCTTTTTGAAAATCTGACCCAGATATGCACTATTCATGTAAAACTGCTCCCCGAGCAATTTCAGGCTGATATTTTCTCTGTAATGCTCGTGAATGAAGGCCTCAATTTTGGCTAATACGCCCATCGCATTTGACTTTTGCTGCTCCTTCAGTTTCTCTGCGCATATGAGCGAGAATTCGCATAAATGTTCAATGTTTTCCTCCATGGATAACATCGCGTAGTTCACCTTCAGAAAAGTCGATCCCATCAACCCCGAATCTGGAGTAACCGTATCGTTATTCACGAGATCCAGCAATGTGTATGCCAAATAATGCAAGTGGATGCGGACAATACCAGGCTCGATTCGCTCATCCAGAAAAAATTGAAAAATGGCCTTTGCATGACTGTATAACTCATCCGTCTGCTGTTCCTCAATAGACTTGACTAGCCCATCAAATAATTGTTTTTCGAACTGTCCCGGCCGATTAACAAATAAGGTCGTATCCATAAGTTCGAAATAATAAATGGGCCTGCAAGTGGTGAAGAAACGTAAGCTTTTCATTATGCCGCAGGATTGATAAGACTCGTGCAGCGCCTCCAACTCATGTACTTCCTTCCCGACATAACAAGCAATAGCCGCCTCTTGACCATGGCTCAGATCGGTATGTAATCGGGTCAAATATTGCTCCAAGGTCACTGCCTCACGGTTCACCATCAGGTCCGTAACCATAAGCAGAACCGCATTTTTATCACCTGTGAAGGGCTTCAAAATTTGTCCCGGCAAGGGCTTGCCCACCCATGCCTCAACCCGAGCGCACCAATCCGTTCCCTGTTCTGGACCGGCTTCCGCCTCAATCAGGACGCAACGCAGTATGCCGACATCTTGATAGTGGGACTGCAGACTCGTAACAGCATCCTCCTCAGCCACCCCAAGCAAGATTGACTGCATATGCTGAGCCATAATAATTCGATCTTTTTTTTGCTGATATCGCTTCTCTTCCGTCCGCGCATTAAATGCGACCCTGAACTCCTCAAGCACCTGAACCAGTTCGGTCTTCACAATAGGCTTGAGAATGTAGTCATCCACCTGGTATTTAATCGCCTGCTTGGCATATCCGAACTCATAGAATCCACTTAGAAGAATCAGCTTGATGTCACCGTTATATTGCTCGTACAAGGTTTTGGCAAGCTGCATTCCGTCCATTTCCGGCATCTTAATGTCGGAAATCACCAGATCGGGCTGCATAGCGCGTATGCACTCCAATGCCTGCATACCATTGGAGGCCTGACCGCAAATCTGAAATCCGTATGACTCCCAATCAATTAACAATAGAAGTCCTTGGCGAATAAATGGCTCATCGTCCACAATCAGCACGTTGATCATATCCTCGCTCCTTATTCTTGAGATGCCTGCATAAGAGGAATTTGAATGTCAATCGTTGTTCCCTTCCCCTTTTCACTGAATATGTGCACCTGAACGAAATCATCAAAATACATCCGCAACCGAATATATGCATTCATCATACCAATGCTGCTAAGCTCGCTCATCCGATCCATACTCGGGTCTTGCATCATTTTGTGGAGCGAGGCCAGCTTGTCCTGATCCATACCGACTCCGGTATCTCGAATGGAAATGTACAGCTCATTACTTCGAATTTCGAATAATACCTCCACGACCCCATCATTCGACGTCCCCTCAATACCATGGATACAAGCATTCTCCACAAAGGTGAGAACGGTTAGCTTGGGTATCATCATGGCAGCAATGGATTCGTCTGTGATCCGGATTGCAAATTGCAACTTTTCACCAAAGCGATACTGCTGGATACTCAGATAACTCTCCACAAAATTGATTTCCTCTGCAATTGTAATCAGATCATCGCCCCAATTGATCGTCTGACGTAACAGCAGTGCCAGTTTATGAATGACATCGGAGGTTTCAAGCTCGTCCTTGATCAAACTCCGCATACGGATCGTTTCAAGCGTGTTGAACATGAAATGGGGATTCACCTGACTCTGAAGGGCTTTCAGCTCCGCCTGCTTTTTGGAGAGCTCAAGGGCGTGCCGCTCCACCTGGCCCTTAAACACAATCTCAATCAGGTTCTTGATCTTGATGACCATCATGTTATAACTATGGGTCAGGCTGCCGATCTCGTCTTTGCCCACAGGTCCCGATATCACCTCAAATTTCTCATGCTTCACTTGATCCAGGTGCTTCGCTATCCGATCAACTCTGATGACCAGTGATCTGGATATCAACCAGATTAGCAGTGTCGGCACCAACAGATTAAGAATGATTAGTAAAGTCAAATTAAGCTTGGAATTAACAATCTCCGACAGAACGTCCAATTTCTCCGTGCTGACGACAATCTGCCAATCCTCGGATACGACGGGAATCGATTGCATGGATTGAACAGGATCAATTGAACTGTTTGCAATCAGATTAAATGGCTTGCGCATCTGATTCATTTTTGAATCGTTCGAGAAAATGACCCTGCCATCCGAAACGACATACACCTTCCCATTTGCTCCCTCATTTTTAAGCGATTTGTTGATGAAAGCGTAGTCCAGATCAACTTTTAACACCTTTTCAACCTGTTGCTCCCCAAAGTAATCCAGCTTACGAATAATGCTTACTTTGCGTCCTCCCTGACTTTGCGACATCTCCGCCTGCTGTTTGTCAAAATACGAATAGATCATGATATGGTCGCTCGTTTTCATCAGCGCTTGATACCAATCACTTTTCTTCACCTCTTCATCCAGCTTAATAAAGTTTCCTCCATTGACGAAGGTATCATTGCCAACATAAAACGTAATTTGATTCACCTGCTGGTAGCTGTAATAGTACCTGACCAGATTGTTGTTGCTAAGCATATCATAGTAGGCAGAGTAATAGTCTTCCTGATCGCGATACTTGAACTCCATGAACCGGTTCAGCGTTCCATCGGTATAGAGAAAATTGGACACATACAAGCTATTGTCTATACTGTTCCGCAGGTTAAACTTGATCCTTTGCTGCATTTCATTGAATCGGCTATGCTCCTTCTCTTCAATGTTACCTTTGATGCTTTGGTAAAACACGGTATTTGTGACCAGGACCGGGACCAGCACACAAAAAATGAACAATATGTACAACTTGGTTTTGAGACTCCAATCATCCAAAAACTGAATACGCTTACAGTATTTCTTGCGGCTCATGTTATGTCTTTGTCTCCTCTAACCATGTCATATATCAACATTATTATAACGAGTACAGGATGGGTTGGATACTGCAATCCAGGATTTCCGGGAAGCCTTTAATCAACCTCCCGTTCAACTGGCCCAACAAGACAGACACTAACACCCCACATATTTTCGTATGAACCCGATCTGATCTTAAGTCGAAACGGGTATCTCGTTATAATTTCAAGAGCATTTCGTACTGGCCCACATGATATGCAAAACCTGATTTGACCAGGAGGAAATCTTGCATCGGTTTCAGATGAGACTCCACATTGAGGACACTGATTCTAGGCGATTCTGTGCGTTGGACCATCTCTGTCAGGATGCTGCTTGCAATACCTTTGCCCCGGTAATTTTGGTTCACTGCAAGCTGTGGAACATCACCTGTTTTTTGATCTATAATGCCATAACCAACAATGCTGTGATCCTGACGTGCTACCACATAGATAAAAGCCTCCGGTACAGCGTAGATGGAATCAATTGAATTTTGCCAGGAGGGCTCCACATCCCAAAATTCCTTAAACTGCTCTACATCGATTCTCTCCACACATTCCACCGTGCAGGTTGATTGCGGTATGAATTGATCTTTTTGCAACTGGAAACATGAAAATTCCCTTTGAATTTTAAAGTTTTGTTTACTGTACAGCTGAACTGCAGATTCGTTGGATTGGATGACTTCCAGCAAATATTGCTCTACATTTTTTTCTTTTAACAGCTTTTGAATATTCAAGAGCAGATCGCTTGTAATGCCTTGCCGCCTGCAATCTTTTACAACGCCTGTACCAAGGTCATATGCAGTTTTCTTTCCATTCCAGCTTCGAAGTCCATTGATAACAAATCCGACCATTCTCTCATCTTTAAAGGCTCCCATAGATATTTCGGGGTGATAGCCCCTTCGTTGGAGCATTTGTTGAAACTTCCAAAAAGGCAAATCCATTTTAACCTGGTAGTCGGAGAACGCATCCACAAACGCCTCGTGAAGTGTCTCCATGCTTATTGTGTCCAACAATTTATAACTGTACATTAGGGCACTCTCTCCTTTAAAAAGATGAAAACAATAATATATTAGGGCTCATGATCCCTATCCTTATTTAAATATTCTACTAAATAGTGTTAACACTATAAAGTAATATCCGTACGATAAAATCTGCTTTCTTCAGAGTTTTCAGACACGTCCTAATAACTAAAATAGACCGCTCCCTGGTTAAGGAATACGGTCTATCGAGTCATTATTCTATGGGGATACCGATTTTGTTAAACCAATTTTGGTGATCACCGTATCGTACGGGTCCAATTCCACGGTCTGTTTTCCATGCTCTGTATTGATCGTCGTGGACTGAACCTGATCGCTATTATTGATCACAACCAATATGTTGCTTTCAGGATAGTAAGCGCACTCGGTATACAAGTTATCCGTGATGTACTTTGTTTCATGGAATTCATTGCCCGCAAATCGAATCAAATTCAGAAGTAGTCTTGTATTTTCCCAGCTGAATTCGAAGGAAGGCAGGTAGATCCCTTTTCCTTTTCCAAAAGCATGTGTGGACAGTGTGATCTGACCATCCGTTTCATTCACTACAGCTGCTGATCCATCAGTAAGATAAATGTTATCTTTCGGAAGTATGCTGGCCCCCTCAGGCACCAAACCATACTCATCATTAACTTCATACGACCATTTTCCATGAACAACCCTTGCACCTGTATCCTCATCTACCCCAAGCACATGAGCCATTCTAAAATAGCTGTCGTACCCGTCCATTGCCGAAGGCTGGTTAATGCCAATAAAGGTACCACCCTCATACACCCATTGTGTCAATAAGTCCACAGACTTGTGGTCACTCCATTGCGCTCCACCGCTCCATGCTGAACCTGCAGAGCCGGCATTGATGACGACATCTATATCCTTCAATGCGCCCTGACGAATATCATCAAAATCAATAAACTGCACGTCAACAGGCAACCCGGCTAATGCCTCATTCACATGAATCAGATCATGCATATGCGTTTCATGAAAATGACCAGACAAGGTCCACGATCTTAACTTGCCCCAGCTATGCAGCACGGCTACCTTTGTCTTGATCTGATAAGGCTTTCCAGCCTGATGTAGCTCTTTCATTTCTCTGAATTCATGGGCAATTTTCTCGATATAATCCACAAAGTCCGGGTAAGGCTCAACCAGATGCAAATATCCACCCAGTCCAATCCGGTCAATCGACTCACGCAGCAGCGCACGCCGGATATTAATCCAGTATTTCTTCGCATCCAGGGTAGGATCTCCTCCCTCTTTGAAGGTAGGAAGCCCGCCTAAGCCAACTGGGAACAAGTAGGGATGCAAGCGAATCTCATGGGTATCAGCCTTAACGCCGGAGCACATTCTTGCCTCGTAACCGGAGAACACACATTTGATCATGCCGTCGAATCCAAATTCCTCAAAGCGATCATTATACGGCTCCATGCCCACCCAGCTGTCATCATAAAAGACATACGCCAGCTTGTCATGTTTGTGTACAATATCAATTAACTTTTTACCGAATTCAATGACAAAATCATTGATAAATGCCATCCAGTCCAGTTTGCGCTGATCCGCAGGCATATGAGTGACCTGATATTTACCGCCATTTACAAAGTCCTCGGCGGAGAGTGAATACCCATATTTTTGAGCAAACAGATCCAGCGCTCTCGAACTTACCGTGAAATCGTATGAACCCCAATCCGAGAACAGATGGCGATTCCGCTCATCACTGCCCCAGATCCAGGCGAAGTTATAAAATAGGGACGTAAAACGTACAACGGTTGTTTCCGGGTGGCCTTGGCACCACTTTTCCATCCAATCCAGCAAATAGGTTTGGGTGTCTGTATAGATCGGGTCAATCTGCATCAGATGCTCTTTGTCCCAATTATTCGTCGTGTGATTGTACATGGAAATCTCTTCCCATATCCGATAAACCATGAAACTCACCGTGTATTTATGCCAAGGAGCAACGCCGGTAATGACAACATTGCCAGATTCCCTTTCATAATTCCACTGTCCTCTAGGAACTTCTTCCCCAGTCGTTCGGTCGTACACCTGCCAATACTTAAACGCTTCTTTCGAATCATTCACCCTGAATTGTTCAGCGAAGAAGTCCTCCATCAGATAGATGGATACATAATCTTGCACAGCAACCTTCGGATTCGTAATGAGAAAACATTGCTGCAACTTATCCAGATTACGGGATGCCCACTCATTATGATCCCGAATAATGCAAATGGTTGAATAGATGCCGTATCCGGCATTGATAATCTCATCGGACAACTTTGTACCGTCACTGTCACGGATCACATCGGCACCCCAGCGGTTGGCAAGTTCAAGCGTCAGTGCTTCATAACCGGATTCTCCCGGTAGTGTAAAGGAGCCTTTGGTTAATTTGGACATTTGGGTTCCCTCCCTATCTCAACATATCGGACAGAAAAGCGAGTGCCAGGCCCTGACCCCAGCCCTGAATCCAGTCTTTTGGAATATTGCGATAGCCATCCCGATCCTTCATTACCGCCGTACCGCCAGATACACCAAGCACGCGCCCATCTTCGCTAATGTTGTTCAGGATGCCTTCCAATGCCTTTTGCACGTATTTGGTATGCAGTGGATTGCCGTTGTTGATCATCGCTGCTGCAATACCCGCGGAAGCTGACACCTCTTCATACGATTCTTCGTCATCCAGAACCGTACGCCACAAGCCATTCTCGGTCTGTACCAGCTTGAGAGCCGCCAATTGATCACGAAGGGCACACTCTACATCCATACATTGCGGATACAAGTACCAGTCGTTCAATTGCGGTTTCACTTGAGACATCGTATAGGCTCCCCAAGCGTTCGCTCTGCCCCAATAAAATCCGGACATGTGGTCCTTGTTGATATTGTTATAACCGTGATACCACAGACTGCTGCTCGGATCTTGCAGGTATTTGATATGCCAGTAATACTGATTCAGCGCATCCTGAATCATGGCTTCGTCTTTTAATTTGCTACCTACGCGAAGCAGGAAAAATGCCGCCATAAACAAGGTATCTGCCCAAGCCTGTTCCGGAAAATCATTGGAAACCGATACCGTATGCTGAAGCACATTGTCTCCAAAACGAAGCGCATGATTCTGGAGATAATCAACCTTGCTGAGGACAATGTCCCAATATTTCTGATCCCCGGTTTCTTCATATAAAGTGATGAGCACATGGCCCATGGCACATGTATTCACCGTCCAACTTGGCAGACCCAGCTCGATATATTCGTCTGCCCATTTCACCAGCCTGTCCAGAATCTCTTGGTTGCCTGTCGTTTGATAGGCTCTGGATACACCATAATAAGCCACTCCACCGGGCCAATCCCATGTCAGATCCATATCCAGTGTTTTCTTGGTAACGTTCTCGATTACGTGTAGAATCTGATCCCTGTCATATTTCACTTGAAGCATTGTTATTCCCCTCTCCCTGTGCACACGCCCCCAAGTGCGCCCTGAGAGGTGTCCGTCCATTTTTGTAAACGCTTTACTTATTCCATTGTACGCAGTAAAATAGTCTCAATCTAAGCATATTCATAACAAAACTGCGCAATTTCAATCATTTATACATAGGAGTCCTCGAAAATGCCCAAACCGAAGAAACCTGTCATTGAATATCGTCACTATAGCCTGCCCATTGATTTCCCTGTCCTGTTACTCAGTGGAGACCGCTGGAGAATATCCGATATCAAGAGTGAGCATCTTCATTTCCATAACCACATGGAGATTGGCATCTGTTATTCAGATGGAGGCATCATGGAGATTAAGGGAGAATCTGTGCCTTTTCGAGCAGGCGACATCTCGTTCATTCCCCGATATCTTCCGCATACCACATACAGTTCACCTAATAACGCCAGCCTGTGGGCTTATATCTTTTTTTCACCGGAAGAACTCTTCCGTCATTCGCTCAAAACAGCACAAACTCACATTGAACCGAATCTATGGGCGATTCAGGGAACCAATTGCATTCTGAATAAGGAACAGCATCCCAAAATTCATATGCTCGCAACTTCAATCGTTGAAGAAATGAAGCAGCAGTCCCCCTACTATCGGGAGAGCGCGTACGGCTTGTTGATGTCTCTATATATCGAACTGCTTCGAATTCATGCGAGCAGCGAACGCTTGTCATCTCAGGATCACGAACGGGAAAGAGACCTCCAAGGTGACTTGGTCATCTCACCCGTGCTGGAGTTTATCACCAAAAACTATATGATGCCTGTGACCATAGATTACCTCGCTGATCTGTGTCATCTGAGTACAACGCATTTTCGCCGCAAGTTCCATGAAATTATGGGAACCACGCCGCTTGATTTTCTGAACAGTACCCGGATTGAAGAGGCATGCAAACGATTAAAAAGCACCGAGGCCTCCATTCTGTCCATCTCTGAGCAGGTCGGCTTCCGATCCATCTCCAGCTTTAACCGCTGCTTCGCCAAACTGATGGGCGAATCGCCTAAAGCCTGGCGCAAAGGCGCTCATACAGAAGCACAGTCTGCAAAAGCCTCAATATTGGAATTCACGGGGTGGGTATGAATTCACGTTAGTATATTGAGATAACCCTGCTCATAAAAAAGATACAAAAAATCCCGAAAGTCATGATGACTCTCGGGATTTTCCAGTTCAAATCAACAACTTCATGTTTACAGCAAATCCAGTTCCACAAGTAATCTGCGGATAAGCGTTGCCATCTCGGCACGAGTTACCGGAGCTTTTGGCTCAAGTGTCGTTGCCGATTTGCCTTGAATCAGACCCAGCTTCACCGCCTGCGCGGCACTATCTTTGGCCCAATCAGACAATGTTGATGTATCGGTATAACCCTCAAGGCTATTAGCTGCACTACTCACAGCTGGTGCAGTATGTCCTGCCATCTCGTATGCACGGATCAGCATGACCATCACTTGCTCACGTGTCATGGCATCCTGTGGACCGAAACGGTTACCGCTGTAGCCCGTCATGAGGCCATAGGCAGTTGCCGTTTGCACCACATCGTTGTACCAATCTGCTGCCTTAACGTCTGTGAATGTTGAACTTGCGCCTGTATCTGGTTTGAGTCCAAAGGCCCTCACCATCAGTGCAGCAAGCTCTGCCCGAGTCATACTACGCGAAGGCTCATAACGAGCAGACGACACGCCATTCACAACCAGACGTGATGCCAGATCATGAACTGCTTCGCTTGCCCAGTGGCCCTTCATGTCGCTAAACGCAGTGTCATATCGAATCGGCAAGTATACGCTGTTGGTCAGACTGCTTGCGATGGCAACCATCCGGCCTTCCCACACTTCGAAGCGAGTAGGCACATGCCGCAAGCTGCCGTCAGACTCAAGAACGACCACGGTCGATACGGAGCGCTCGTCCTCTCCGACCGGCAGGTACAGTTCTTTGGTTGTCATTTTCAAAAGTTTATCAATCTCGATTGACTTGGTACCGTCACTTGCCGTCATGTTGAAGGCAACCGGGGTTCCTCTTGGAATCGTACGTCCCTCACTGGCAAGCTTCGCAGCAAGCCGTTCGTATGCCTGATCCGGTTTACCTACATTTAAGCTTACTTTGATATCCTCGCCCTTTTGCGTCGGGAAAGCTGCTTCAAGTGCGTTCAGATCGATGGCATTCCAATCCAAACGGTAGCTGCCCCAATCGCTTTCCAGATCCATCGAAATGTCTTTGGCAGCGAGTTGTTTAATCAGATCCGCATCCAGTTCGAAGCGTAGTTGCTCCAGTTGGCCTGCAACGTGAAAACGAATTCGCTGACCTTGCTTGACTGCATCCAGCAGCGCTTCTCGCACAGGATGAGCAACCACGGTTGGGCCACTTACGCCTGGCGTAACATCGACCAGCAACAATCCATCCTTCTGCACTGAGTCCAGTTCCAGAGGTACCTTCATGTCTTTACCTCCAACGGCACTATCGATGGCTACGCCACCCACCGTCAACGGACCAACAGGCACATTGGATGCCGGTGGTTTACTGCCACCCGAGCTTGGCGCGCTTGGCTCCACGCTTGAAGAGATCCGCTCATTCACCTTCACCGCAGCAGAGGATGCTGTCGTGAGTTTTGGCTCACTCGTTGTTCGTTTGGCGATAACAACCCACTCGCCTGGTTTTGCTTTGATGACTTTATCGGAAGGCAGCGTGTTCCATCCACTGATATCCTGTTCAAATGTTGGCAGCATCACTTGCAATTGTTCCGTGAAAATCCGGTATGCCAGTTCACTGCCAACCATGTTGCCTTTGTGTCCGGCAGCACTGATCGAGACACGTGTCTCTCCCTTTTTGCCCGTTCCGATCGTGGATGCTTTGATCGTATCCATGTAATCCGGTGGTGCAGCTCCCGTCTTCGGTGCAACAACAGATACAATATCCGTTGTGCTGAGCTCCGTACCTTGCCATGTATAATCGGCCTGGATTAGAGCAGCTCCAACACGTTTTCCGTCGAGAAGGCCATCATCTTGAACGGCTGCGTTCGCTTCACCCATAACCACACTGTAGGTGATGCTGTCGTTGTCTGCGAGTTCACGAGTTCCATCCGTATACTCCACATAAGTCTGAACCGTAGCTCGCTCTCCACCAGCAACAAGTTCTTCCGGCATAACCAGTTTCAGTCTGCGCGGCAGCTTGAAGTCGCCGTTCAGCACCTCAACAATGGCAGAGTTCACATTGCCTGCCGCGTCCTCGGTTTTAATTCGGAGACGGGTCTTCATGCGGTTTGCATCAATCGGCACCTCATATTTAAAGACTCCGTTCTCGTCCGGTTTGAACTGTGCCAATTCTTGATCACTATCGGCATCCGTTACCGTCACTTGGGCGTCGGTCATCGTTGTACCCTGTACGAGCGCAACGCCTCCCTGTGACCGTTCGCCTTGTGAAGGTGAATCCAGATAGATCATCGGAGCCGTCGTATCCATCGTCACGTACAGCATTGTGACTGACGTATCCCCTGTGCTGGTATTACGAGCTTTGAGCTGGACTGCGTATACACCATCTACCTCAAAGTTGAACTTCAGCTTGTCTGTTGTTGCAAGGTTAGTGGTGCCGAGCGAACCATCGTCCGTCGAAGCCTCTACAACCACGTTTGGCTGATTCGAAGCCACGTTCACGGTTACCTGATTCGAACTTGTAACAACCTCGTATTTGTTGTTGACCACTTGTTTGTTATCAAGCGAAAGCACTGGCCCTGTAGGGGCAGGAAGCAGCTTCGACCCGCTATACGTCGTTGTGGATAGACGAAGATTCGCTTGCTCGTCGGAAGTCGGTTTGCGTGCGACCGTAACGCCCATACGATACGATTTGCCCGGCTCCAGTCCGGAATGGCGTACCTCTTTATCCTCCATGGCAATGGTGCCGTCTGCATTGCGCAGTACTTTGCCGTCCGCACCCAGCTTAGGCGTTCCTAGTACATTCCATCCACCTACGGTGACATGATACTTGCCATCCTTGAGCGTGGTTTTCAAGTCGGATTCACTGTATCCTTCTTCGCCGAACGGATCATACAGATGTCCTTGCTCATCCGATGCGGTCAGGATGTAAGTGAACTCCTCCGCTTCTTCTTCGGCTGTTTTGGTGATTGCCGGGAAAGCGACCTCGAACTGCCCGTTACCGATGCTTCTCGTTTCCACCACTGGCACGGCGTTCGGAGCAAACGGATCTACGAGCGTGTACCCTTCTTGTGAAGACAAGACAGAGAATGCCATATTCGTTTTCAGTTCCGTACGCAGATAATATGTCCCTTGTTGCAGCAAACCACGAAGGTCTGCTCCGCCGAGGTACGCAATCTGCTTCACGTCAAAGGTCATCTCGCCTGATGCACGACCGTCAGCACCAATATCGGCACTTTCGATCTCGATGCCTTTGGCAATCATGATCCCTGGATCAATGGATTCGTCCGGTGTAGGTGTGGCCTGCAAACGGTCCGAAGACAGATACAGATCAACCGTATCTCCAGGCGAAGCGTTATCCACGGTCCAGGTTGCTATGAATTGGTCCGCATCCTGTGTATCTATCGCAAGTTCCGTCGAAGACAGTTCCGGAAGTACCGGAATGTTCATCAGCTTGGACTTGACCGATTGACTGGACGTCAGCGTCCAACTTCCCGTTTTTGCGTCTTCCTGTGGAATCGCGACATAGATCCGACGAATATCGGTGCCCTGAAGCTCTTCTTTTTTGGTCACTGTTGTACCGTCGCTCTTCAGATCACCCTCTTTAGGTGCTTTGATAATCTGTTCAAACGCCGTTGCGTTACGATCCGTTGCTTCTCCGTACATGATATCATACGTGCTTCCGTCGTCACGTTTCAGCGTCAGAGTAGGTCTGGTTGTTGTGAAATACTCCAATTCAAGGAGCGCATCCCCTGTCAATCCACTCATCGGGATCACATGTGTTTTCCCTCCATTGGACGTGCGAATGCCGCCAATGCCGAGATTTTGCGAACTATCCTCGATCATATCGATACCGTCCCCAACGGCGGTATATCTAATCTCGTAACGCTCAGGCTCCTCATTTTCCCATGATGTCGCAAGCGTCTCTATACCTGTTCCGATCTGTAACAGGCGCGGTCCCTGCTCCGGATCATTAATTGCCAGATGTGCGAGCGCATCATCGTCCAATGCCGATCCATCCGTCAAGAATGAGATGCCGCCGCCCCAGTAATATTTGATGCCCAGGGTGAGGAATAACAAGGAGATTCCTGCCCACAGTTCATCGTTATTAACGCCTGCACGAGTTCCAAATCCTAAACCGCCGACAACCGGCACTGAACTTGGTATCTGTATTTTGGAGCTGACCATGCCTTCAAAATCGACTCGGCCCTTCTCCAGGTTCTCGCCGATAAACAGGCTGGCACTGCCCACAATGATATCCCAACCACCAACATCAATCTGTGCCCTGGCTCGGATAAACATTGGACTGGCCCATTGAGTTTGAACCAGTGCTTCCGTCAGCATCGGAATGACTTTGCTGCCTTCGCCGAAGCCGAGTTTGCCCACCACTTTGAAGCCGGTAGCTTTGAGTGTCAGGTCTACACCTCCTGAGAAAACAGCTGGCTTCTGTCCCAGCTCCATATCGATGCCTGCCTCCAGCGTCAGTGGCAAGCGCTCGGTACCACCCGCAATTGTCATCGCAAGTTCACGGATTGCGCCGCGAATACTTGAGATTTTGGTAGCTGGATTGATCATGATGCCCGGATCAGGAAGGTCCGATCCAAAAGCAATGACGTCTGGAATAATCCGTCCGTCGGGAACGCGTTTAAAGGCAAGTTCCGCACTAATGGAGAACAAGTTTTCCAGTTTCGCCTCAAAGTTAACGCCGTACGAATTCATGACGCCGTACTTGTTCGGGTCTTTATAGTGCGTAACATTGATACCACCTTTTACGCTATCCTCAGAGTCCGGTTTGAACAAACCAATTCTATTATCCAGTTCAAACGCCAGTGAGGAATCAATACCTATAAAGCCCGATTGGTTGAACATAACGTTGCTTACTTCCCCGTTTACAATAAACATCTTCATTGCACCACCGAAGGACACCCCATCCTGCCGCAGTACAAAGTCATTGAGTTTCAACCCAAAGCCATTCAGCGAGAAGGTAGGTGTTGAAAACAACGTGTGTTTATTAAAGTACACATAGGAGACAAGCAGATTGCGATATGGATTGAGCGCATCGCCCAGCATACCGTTAGCCCAAGTCAGGGTTCCGTTCAGGGTAGGGTCTTCCGGATTGCGTCCTTCCTCCCATGCCTGCTCTTCATCCGTCAGCTTTGATTCCGTTCCGAGTGACTTATCGAATCCGTTGTAGAAATCAACGGTCCATTCGCCGGAATGGAATACGAACCCGCTGTTCGCCACACTTAGGGTACCGTCGCCACCCACAAAGAGGGTTTGCAAAAACGGCGTGTCCGTATTGGCTCTCAAATCTTTGGCGAGCGGGAAGTTCCCTGTTGAAATGGTGAGGTCTTTCCCGCTGTAAGCTACACTCTTGTTGAGAATCGCAGGTTCTGTATCCGATTGAACCGTGTACTGGGCGTTTGCCCCCGTACCGGACTGCACGATCTTACCGCGCACTTCCAGAACAACCTCCTGCTCGGTATCATCATCAAGTCCTTTTTTGAACGTTTCGAATGCCGCTTCATTTTCAAACGTCTGGACCGCATATACCGGCGAAGCCGATGCATCGATGGCTCCAGCTACATCCAGAGCAGGGTCCAGTTTGCGTGATGCTGCTACCATTTCCTGCTTGGCAGCAGTTAGTCTCGCCCGATCCTGATCCAACTTCGTTTTGAACTGCGCGTCCGTCAGGTTACCGTACGTCCATGGCAGCACGCTGGCAAATGTCGCTTTCTCACCAGCACCTGCATTTAGGTCCAGTTTGGTTTTATATACAGCGAGAATGCCGGCTTTGCGAATCCGGTTCTCTTCGTTCTCGGTTATAGAAAAGGTCTGGTCTGTCTTGAAGCTCAGCGCTTCAGCCATCTCGGGAATTGACTTGTCCCGATAGTCCACTTGCACAGCATATTCACCAAGTGGCAAGATCGCGTCGTTCAGCACTTCAAGCGTTGTGCCGTCCGCCTTCACCTTTTCCCCGCCACGATATACCAGCTTCAAATCTCCCGCGAACCCGTTTCCAAGCGGCTGGGATGTTACAGATCGGGTCACCGGCACTTTGTAACGATCCCCGTTCTTCACATTCTCCAGATACATGTCAAAGTTGGCAGCGGTAGACGTTGCTTCATTGCCGACATTGTAGGCAGCGATATTGGACACGTTCAGCGTGATGTACTTCTCGTCCGTGCTGTACGCTTCCTCGGGTGACATGGCGTAGATCAACGTCTCTCTTAATTCACCAACCGGTGGCAGGAAAATAAAACCTGCTCTCGACGATTCATAGATTGCACGAATCTCCGATTCCGGAAGCCCCTCACTCTCTTGAGCAGCCGTCTCCAGCTTTTTCTCTGTCTCCGGGCTGCTCACCGTTACCATATACTGGCGCGTTGAAGGCCAGGCTTTGCCTGTACCCTTCACTCGCCATTTGGCTGCGACGACCTCGCCCGGTTTATACGGAATAAATTCAATGCCCTGTGCAGCTTGTTCCGGCGGAACATCCTTGCGGAAGGTAAGCTTCTGGCTTGTTGCATTGAGTTCCTTCCCATTCTCATCCACAAAGCTCAGACCTTTCTCCAGTGTCAGAGTCACATCGATCTGGCTATGGTTCGTGTTGAACATCTCCAGGTTCTCGATCTCCGTGTTCACTTCGAACACGCCGTCATTAACGTAACCCGTCTCTTCCTCATTGGTCTCCAGCTTCTGCGTTGGATCCAGGAAACGAACATCGAATACCTTCTCCGGGGATACAATCTCGCCCAAACCGTACACCAGTTCATACGAGTGCTGGGCGCCAGCCTGAACCGTATCAGGCTCCCAATAGAAAGCCACGGCCGTATCGGCTGTACCGTAATCATTTGTATCCTGCGTAAAATCAAGATTCTCGTCCGGTTCATATTCCCATTTCGTTCCAGCAAGATTGGCCCAATGGCCTACCACCATTTCATCAACAATGTTAATACCGCCCTCGAACAAGTTGTTGAATCCATAGGCAACGACATTTGTCGCCAGCGGGTTGCTCAGATCAAGCTTGTCCCGCATCACCCAGTAAGGTGGCAGCTTATGCAGATTGTACGCCTGCTCGTCCACGTTTTTGTCATAACCGAGCTTCTCTGGTTCGTGAACCAGTTTGCGCTCCACCGTAAGTGGAACGGAATAATTCTGCCCGATCTGGAAGGCTGGGCCATCATTGCCACCAACCGACGTGTCCAGCAACACACGTGACCCGATCTCTACCTTGGCATTTGTCGTATTTTCCACTACATATTGAACACGCGCATTGCCGCCTTGATCCTTGTCTTCCTTCAACAGCAAAGTGATCACTTGGCTAATGCGAATGCCTTGAACGGTCCATACGGTCACAAGACTTTGGGTGCCGTCATTACCCGTAACGACCTTCGGAGGTGTAACCTCCGAGGTCCAGTTCGGTGCCATTTTGTACGGATTACCAAAGATCAGATCCGTTCCGTTAATACGGAATGTTGTGAACGACGTCTCCGGGTTATCTCCACCAAAGATCATATCCACACCGTTATCCTTTTTGCGGATTGGCTGGCCATCTTCTGTACGAATACTGAAGCGCCCACTTGCATTGTCCACTGTTACCTTGATAAACCCGTTCTTAATGGATGTCGTCCCCGCTGAGGAAACGGCCGCTACCGCGATGTGAATTGGCAAGACGCTGATCAGCATGACCATGGCCATCAACGTTGCGATTATCCGAATGATTTTGTTCCGTCGCATGGGTGAACCCCTTCCGTTTCTCTAATTGGCCCGATTAATAAGCAGCGTGGAGTATACGCGTTCGCGCTCCTGATTTTGCACAATGATGGTGTACCATCCTGCTTTGGGCAGTGTAACCTTGAAGTCTTTGCTGATCAGTTCCGTATAGGTCACTCGGGTGGCGATGTATTTCATCTGTCCTTCGCGCACCAGACCCGGGAAATAATAAATGTCGTACGTGCCGAGTTCGTTCTCCAGCTTGGTTCCGCCAGCGGTCTCGATCGTACGGAAGTTGTTCACATTGAACGTGACCGTACCTGTATTCACGATTGCTGTTTCGGATTCGGTATCCGACAACGGAATGCCATTGGCCGTAACAAACATGCCATCTGTCGAACGAACAAACACCGTTTGGAGCGCGTAGCCTGCATTACCGAGCTGGTCCTTCGCGGTGTAACGAATGGTGTGTTTACCCGTCACCGTCAGGTTCAGAGGTTTCTCCACGTATTGTCCGCCTTCCAGAACATATTCCGCAGCCGTCACCTGAATCTGCTCCGCAGATGTGAGATTGTCACTCACTGTGTATCCACCCAGATCGGTGACCAGATCGAAGCCTGGTTTGTTTTGCAGAACCGTGGTGGAAGCTTTGTTCAGACGGATCGTTGGTGCCGTGTTATCCAGACCCGCAATCGTAAAGTTGACCTGTTTCTTGTTACCAAGTACGTCTGAAAGTAAAATCGAATGCTCGCCATTGCTGGCGTAGTCGGCGCTAAAGTTTGCTACCGGGGTTGCCCCCGCATAGATCGTATTGCCTTCCACTACAGATGATGGCATCACAAGACCTACACGCACTTTGCCTTTGGAGTATGCTTGATCGCCGATCTGCACCAGCTTGCTGTCATCGATGGTCTGTCCGTCATTGTCTACTCGAACCATCGTAATCTCTTCTACAGCCGGGATCGATCCAACGAGTGTTGTAATCGCATCGGACTCCAGCTTTGCATTGTTCCCTGCGGCATCTGCCAATGAGAAGCGTGCTTTACTGCCCGAAGTCATGACCAATGAAGATTGGTTCGTCCCCGAGCTATTGGACACCACCTGGTAATCCTGAACTTGTCCCTGTTTCGGCAGCACTTGCGCCACAATCAGATTAGACACGATCACATTACTTGTTGTCGGTGCTACGAAATGAGTAAATTCTCCGTTTGCATTGTATCCATCACCCGCGCTATCCACGACAGCAGTACCACTACCGTAACGAATCAACGCTTTGAGATCGGGATGATTGTAGTGCATGACAATATCTGCTTCCGGCGGCGTGGTATCAATGTTGCTCACCGTTGCTGTCACACTGCCTGTAAAGCCAACCGCATCTTCGTACTCAAACGTGAATTCTCCGTTCTCGCGGAACGTTTTGGACGACGTTGGCAGATTCGTGATGCGGATCGGTTCACTCGATTGCAGACTTACTTTAACTGTGCTATTCGTTGCCGCAATCGTGGAATACTTCGCATTCACCATTGGCGGAGTATCATCGAAGTTGGAGACCACGATGAACACGGTTGCTGTATTGCTGCCATCCTTCACGGTGAAGGAGTAGCTTCCGTTGCGGTATATTTTGAACCGTTTATTCGCCTCCAGCGTTTCCGGCATTTCCGGGTTGCTGTTTGTTGGCTTCACGGTTTTGCCATCAACGAGGTCGAACAGGATCTCTTGTCCTTCGTTCTGCCCACCATCCTGCAACTTCTCGCCTCCGCGAACCGGCATGATCTGCTCCAATGAAGCAAGCCCATATGCAGGGGCATCCTGAAGCTCAATCTCAGGTGTTACGATATCGCTGATGTTGTCGTAGTAACCTTTGAATTTGACACGAACCTGTGACTTGAGTTGTCCCGAATCATTCGTATCAACAGGAACGCCGACATAGTTCGTATACGGCAGCCAAGTGCTCCAATTGTCTCCGCCGTTGGTGGAAACGGAATAGAAGTACCCTTCCTGTGCTGGCACATCAACCGTCAGTTCCATAATGGCGGTGTACCCGTCATCTCCTGGACCTTCTGTCCGAATCAAACGCGCGCTACCAACAGGTGGTTCACTGCTCAGATAAAACACGGAGAACAGACCACTTGTGTGGTAAAGCTTACTGTTACCCAGGCTATCGCTGGCCTGGACGTACAGACGGTAATTACCGTTGTCCTTTTGGTTGTCTACCTGCAATGTGATCAAACGATCCGCAGGGGACACGCTCCAGCCCTTGCCTTCCGGATCTGGTTCCTTCTCGTCTTGCCCGTCAACCACTTTGATCCATTGGTAACGAATGTTCTTGGCTGCTACGCCGTTAAAGTCCACCAACGTGTCAGACACATCAATCTGTACCGTCTGCTCTGGCATCGGATACAGATAACCCTGCGAACCGAATTTCGTGACAGGTGGCAGATGGTCGAATTTGTACTCCTGATAATAGTAGTAAAAACGTCCGGTATCCTGCTGCTTGATGCGCACATGGGCGTACCAGGTCCCGTTCAACGTTTTGTCGGCAGGGAAGCTGTAGCGCTCGGCGGGTACTTCCCCAAGCTTTGTTTCCTTCGGTGCATTCTCAAAAGCAACCCATTTGCTGTTGCCCACAGGACGTTCAGAGCTTTCACTGTATTGATATTCAATCGTATCGATCGGAACACCGGCTACGGTGAAGTCGGGTCCGTCATTAATCGCATAGGTACCCGGATAGGCTTTGAACTTGGTTGAGATAACAAGCACATCGACCGCTTTGGGATCGGCGGTGGCTGAATGGCCCGCCACATCCTCGGCTTTGGCATGCAGCTCGTATTGTCCGCCTTTGGAGATCGCCGGATCATTCAATGTTGATATCTCAGCCTCACCTTGTGCGTTCAGCTCGGCATCCTGCCACCCGGAAGCGACAGGGCTCTTGCCCGCTGCCACGAACTGGTATTGCACCTTGTTATTTTTAATAGAAGAAGTCGGATCAGCGGCCTTAACCGTAATCTTCACATTGTCGGAGTTATTGTCCACGATGTTTGCAACTTCGACGGTTGGATCGTCATTATCAATTTTCAACAGGCCGACATGGTACGACCAATTGGAATCATCCTGTTTGAAATCGGCCAAAGGCCACTGCATCGTATTGCCGTAATCGGACAGATTCGGCAATATACTTGAGCGATAATATTCCTCTAACTCAGCAGGTGTTGCATCTGGATGTTGGGCAAGGTAAGCTGCACGTTCGTTGCTGCCTTTGTCGTATTGCATCCGCTGACGTGCCGAGTCCCAACTCATATCCGCAGTCCATGTATGCAAGTACCAGTTCCCGTTCAAATCTTTGCCGTCATCAGGTAGTTCTACTGTCACGCCATTCTGTCCGGTAGACAATACAACATCCTGGAAACCAGATGTATACAGTTCATCGGAAGGCTGCTTCTGTGTCAGGGAATACCGTTTCACAGCGGCAAAGTTGTCGTTTTGCCCAGCGAAGGGATCATTCGGACTCTGGTTCAGCACATAATACACGAGCCCTGAACCACTGCCTGGACGGAACAATCCTTTGCTCGTCTGGCCGTTTAAGTCGGGATCGAACGCATTAATCGTGAATGATCCATTTCCCACGTATTGCCCTTCGGGAATGACTTCTCCGTCCTGATTCTCATAAACAAAATTAACTTCAGGTGCCGTGTTGTCCACAGACAATCCAGCCCAATCAATCTTTTTGACCGGCTCAGTAAGCACGTTACCAGCGTAGTCCGTCAGAGCCTTCCCGTCGCCAGGATTACTGGCATGCTCCAAGGCAGCCGTCTCCAGCAATGACGTTTCGATGCTCTTGCCATCTGGAACCGTCATACGGAACGTCCATATATTTGTGTTCTGGCCGCCAACATATGCTGCGGTCAAGCCGTTGGCAAACTTGAGTCGTGTATCCTCGGTCGGAGTAAACGCGCTGATCACCTGTTCGTTAAGGTACACGGTAAAATCAACAACGTCGCCCTTGTTCAGCACAAGTCCCGTAAGTACTTCAGGCTGTACGCCGTTGCGAGATGCTGAGTACTGCGGTACTCGCGCGTCGATAATGGTACGGAACGTACCACTCGGATTCGCGTTATCGGCAAAAGGAACTGTTCCAATGCCGTTAAAAGCTGCAACAGGATTACCCGCGCCATCGATAAAGCCCGCTACATTCATCCGTTCCAGCAATGTTGGACGGTCCTCCTCGGAGGGCGCGATCAGGCGCTTCGGATCAATAGGAATGTTGCCTGTGCTATCATTTAACGCAGCTTGATACCGGAGGTTAAAAGTGGAGCGTGCATGAATGTTCCGATCCAGTCCACCCTGCGAAAAGTCACTGTATCCGCTATCTGCGCTTGTTAGATAATAAACGGAAGGATCGAAGCCGTCTCCACCCGGATTATTGAACAGTTCGGTACGCATGAAGCTGAATTTGCCATCAATTCGGTCAGAGGCAAGCTCTGCAAAATCAGGAAACACCGGCTCGCTGAAGTTCAGCGCCAGGTTGAGGTTGCTCCCTTGCTTTAGGAACAACTCATTCTTTTGTACTGCCGGATCGGCATTGAATCGAACTGCACCGGTATGGGTCAGTGTATTGCCGTTGTATGTAGGGGGTGTGATATCCGCGAAATAGAGTTCAATGTCGTCGATGTTCTCTATCGTAAACCCCGTAATCGAAATTTGAATGGTATCATTAGCGCCAAATGAAATCCATGACGAATTTGCGGAGGCCCCTGATTGCATTGCACCCTGCCTATATTTGGAACCTCCATTAACGGAAACATCCAAACTAGCTGCCATTGTCCAGGATCCTGTAAGACGTTTGATTTTCAATAGCATTTTGGCATCACCGCTTTCAGCCAGGCGCTTCAAGACGGGATTGGATTGAACGTTAATCGTTCCGCTGAATCTTGTATCCATTGCAAAACCCTTTTCAAAAGTCATGTAACTCGGTCCCAATGATTTTACATTCTTCAAATCCGTGGATACGCCCTGTGCCTTGCCAGCAAATATTCCAAAGCTGTTCGCTTCGTCCTTCTTCACGTTGTTATTCCAGGAAGACATGTCTTCCCGATTGATGATTTTGCCGCCGCCATTCGGAATAAGAATATCCGTGTACTCCGCAGCTGCGGAAACGGTCGGCAGGTGTGGCCAGCTCACAGACGTCAACGTCAGCAAGGCAGTAAGCAGGCAGATTGATAACTTTTTGAACATGCGAGATTCCCCTTTTTCCCCGTTATGTATTCGACTTCTTCATCAGCTTGCGAATATCTTCGATCGTTACACAGATATGAATGCCAGTCATTGTCCGAAACGAACCGGAGATTAATCCGATCACGCGACCCTCTTCATTTAACAAAGGACCACCCGACATGCCCGCAGACACCTGCGCGGAAGTCAGCAAGCGAATGACATCGTTCACCTCGGCGGTTGGTGCATTCACGATGCCCTCCGTAATGATCTTGCCATCCTTTAGCGGGTATCCGATTGCAAACGATCGTTGCCCATATCTTGCAGACTGCTTGTCCCCTGAGAGGGTAAGGACCGGACGTTTTTTACTATTCTGCACAGACAGCATAGCCACATCGGTATCCATGTCAGCGCTCAGAACCGTTATCTTTTCAATGGAACCATCTTCAAATACAGCTTCGAAAGAAACCCCGTCCTTCACAACATGGGCTGCTGTAAGTGCTCTACCATTACCGATGAGAAAACCGGTACCTACCGTTTTGAGCGTTCCGTCCTTGCGATACGCTTTCAAGTAAAAGACAGATTGCGCCGCGGACTGATACACTTTTTCAGCTCCCGATACGGCCACTTGTCCGGTTCCAGCGGCTTTGGCAACGGATACACCTGTATATCCATTCAGACATGCCACAGCAATCAGTACAGCCAGCAAGCCAATCATCTGACGCCGCAAACGCCATGATGTGATGCTCCTCTTCATTTCTCTCAACTCCATCAGCCCATAGTCGCGCAAAGATAGGTCTTTCGATGCTTTTTCTGCGTCCGTTCGACATATCTTGCTTCCGCATTATAATGGATCACAATAAACAAGCAATAAACAGAAAAAAAATTGTCGAAATGTGATTGCGCCCCCCAGAGATATTCGCTACAATGCCGATAGAATACAAGAGATTTTGTCCGAAGCTACCAAAGGATTGAACAATCTCTAAAGGAGCAGCATTTCGTGTTATTAAAAATTTCAGGCGTTGTCCTGACTGTTTTACTCGCTATTACAGTACTGCTGCTGTCAACGATCAGAGAACCACAATCTGCTGCGCTTCATGCCCGTCAAGGTGTTCTGGATCTCTCGGCCTGGGACCCTGAACAAGACGAGCGGATCAAGCTGGACGGGGAGTGGGAATTTTACTGGGAGCGATTGCTTCCTGACGAATCTGCAACATCGAATCAGGCTGGTCCAACGAAAGCACCCGACACTTATGCAACCGTTCCCGGCTCCTGGAATCGACTTAAAGTGGATGGTGAACGACTGCCAACCCACGGCTTCGCCACGTATCGACTGGTGCTGCGTAATGCACCTGTTGAAGGAACACTGGCGATCAAAAAAATGAACATCCGTTTTGCTAGCGAAATCTACATCAATGGCAACAAGCTGCTGGAAGACGGGCATGCCGTGGCAAAATCCGCAGGTTACCGACCAGGCAACTCCCCCCAGATTGGCTTTTTCCCCTATCATGGCGGTGACATTGAGATTTTGATCCGGGTGGCTAATTACGATTACACGGACTCTGGCATTCCGGGTCCACTCTTTTTTGGCGAACAAGCAGCCATGCTGAAAAAACATCAATTCAACACAGCTATCGAATTTGGCACGCTTGCTGTCCTGGGTACCATTTCGATCATATTCCTCATCAGTTACCTGGGGTCTGCACTCTACCGAAACAGGGACGACTCCCTGCTGCTGATTGGTCTAATCTGTCTGCTGTATGCACTCTATAACGGCATGATCAGCGAACGTGTGTTATCGATGGCGGGCACGGAAATCTCCTTTAGCACGCTCTATAAATTAAAAGATTTCTGCTCTGTGGCATGTCTGGGTCTGTTAACCTTTTACTTCTACCGATTCAAAACAGGCATCCTGTCCGGTTTGCTCACGGCGGTGATCCTGATCATCTTCGGAGCTTACTTATGTATGGTCACGCTCCTGCCTATTTCCATCTACGGGCTGGCTGCGCCTTACGTCGTCGTTATGTACACGTTGATGTTGCTCTGGTTGCTGTATCAATGTGCAAAACAGTTCCTAACTAGTGAGAAGGGCGAACGGCTGTCTACTTTTCTGTGGTACGCAGCTCTCTTAAGCATCATGCTGTATTGTCTGGACATTAATCTCTTCTCGATCTCGCTCAAGGAAAATATGAATATCGGGCAGGCTTCCATTGTCCTGTTCAGCATCCTGATGCTGTTTCTAGCGGTGCTTCGGTTCTTCGAGGCCTATCGTACGGTCCGCACCCTCAAAGATCAGTTGCTCTTGCTGGACAAGGTGAAGGACGACTTCCTGTCCAATACTTCGCATGAGCTCAAAACACCGCTGAATGCGATTGTTAACATCAGTGAAAGCCTGCTTAAAGGCGCAGAAGGTCCCCTTACTGATGAGCAAGCGCACAATCTGGCGATCGTAACGGGAAGTGGCAGACGATTAACCTATCTGGTCGATGAATTGCTGGATTATTCGAAAATGAAACATGGCGACATCCCGCTCCACCGCTCTTCGACCGATCTCTACTCGTTTGTCGAATCGGTCATGCGTATGCACTCCTTCCTGCTTGGTACAAAAAAGGTCGAGCTTATCAACCGCATCCCGGCGCATTTCCCGCCGATCTATGCAGACGGCAACCGACTGATTCAGATTTTGCATAATCTGATCGGCAATGCCGTTAAGTTCACGGAACGTGGCACGGTAAGTATCAAAGCTGCAATTGTGCAAGGCAAAGCGGAAATACGCATTATCGATACCGGCCGTGGTATCGGTACGGACAAGCTGGAACATATCTTCCTGCCGTTCGAGCAGGAAGCAGATACGGGGCCAGTCGTTGCTGGAGGCACCGGTCTAGGACTGAGCATTACACGCAAGCTGGTCGAGATGCACGGCGGAACCATTCATGCGGAATCGGCACCTGGCATGGGTGCCACGTTCATCCTGACCTTTCCGCTGGCAGAGAAAAAAGGAGAGAAACGTTCCAACGTCATGCCACTTACCATCGCTCCTACAGGTCCTGGTAATCGGCTACTCCGGTTCGAAGAACCAACGATTGTACAAGGGAATAAAGACGAATGGATCATCGTTGTGGATGACGACTCGGCTAATTTGCAGACAATAGTGAATCTCTTGAAGCTGGAAGGATAC
Organism: Paenibacillus sp. FSL H8-0283; assembly: GCF_045040675.1. Lineage (NCBI taxonomy): Bacteria > Bacillati > Bacillota > Bacilli > Caryophanales > Paenibacillaceae > Paenibacillus > Paenibacillus sp. FSL H8-0283. The sequence continues at coordinate 958,088 of NZ_CP150295.1, read as the reverse complement.
AGTTACGCGGTAACTGCACGTTCCCCTTCCGTACTGGAACTGCTCGACCAGCTTCCCGCCGTACATCTCGTCATTGCTGATATCATGATGCCCGACATGTCGGGTTACGAATTACTGGAACGAATCAGGGAGCGCTTCTCTCCTTCCGAGTTGCCTGTACTCATGCTGACGGCGAGTAATAAAGCTAATCAATTGAAGCTGGCCTTGGAGAAAGGCGCCAATGATTTTGTATCCAAGCCGTTCGAATCGGAGGAACTGCTGGCACGGATCGGCGGTTTGACTCGGATGAAAACATCCGTGCAAGCTGCGCGAGATGCGGAAATATCTTTTTTGCGGTCTCAGATGAACCCACACTTTCTGTATAACGCCCTGAACGCCATTGCCGAATTGTGTGTGGATGCGCCGAATCGGGCAGAACAATTGATTTTGCAATTATCGAGTTACTTACGGCGGAGTGTGCACTTTAAACATCTGGACTCAAAAACTAGCCTGATGAACGAACTGGAGATGATCGAGGCATATGTAGCGATTGAGCAAGCCCGCTTTGGCTCAAGGTTGGAGGTCATTATCGATGTGGATGCGGATGTGAACCGGAATATGGACATTCCACCGCTCACGTTACAGCCCCTGATCGAAAACGCGATTCGGCATGGGCTGATGTCCAGCATTCGCGGTGGTCGGGTCATGTTGTCTATCCGCAATCTGAATGATACGGAAACACGGTTCACCATCGAGGACAACGGAATCGGCATAACCAAGCAACGGATGGACGAAATTCGGCAATCCACGGACGGCAGTAACGGCGTTGGACTATGGAATATTTCCAGCCGGTTGAACCTGCTGTATGGCAGACACCTTCAGATGGAAAGTCTGGACGGCGAGGGAACGCGGATTACATTTGATCTTCCAAATCAACGTCTAAGCACAGATGGGAACGGAGGTTATGAAACATGAAGATGAAAGTCATCATCGTGGACGATGAGGATTTGTCGCTGAAGCGACTGAATCGCATTTTGACAGAAAGCGGAGAAGTCAAGGTATCTCGTGCGTTTCATGACCCGGAGGAAGCCTGTGAATATGCGGCAGAGAATAGCTTCGATGCGGCATTTCTGGACATTACGATGCCTCGCATCTCGGGTATGCAACTCATTGGTGAACTGCGTAAACATCATCCTTCGCTTCCAATCGTGCTGGTGACCGGTTATGAGGAATATGCGGTGCAGGCCTTTGACAAAGAGGTCATCGATTACGTCATCAAGCCGGTCACGGCTGAGCGACTGAACCGCAGCATCAAACGGTTGCAGGAAAAGCTTCACAAGTCCGTGACAACACCTGAACCAGCGGTGCCTGGACCCAAACTGAACGTTCGTCTGTTCGGTGAATTCACCGTGTTTGGCGGTGCCGGAGCAGACAGTCCCATCAAGCTTAGAACGCCCAAAACCGAAGAGTTACTTGCATTCTTGCTGTATACCAAATCAACCACCCGCGATGCCTTGGCCGATACGTTGTGGAAGGACCTCAGTCCGCAGAAAGCCTGGACCAACATCAATTCCACACTGTACTACGTGCGACGTGCCATCGGTGATAACAGTGACGTGCCGATCATTCTCAAGGACAGAAACGGTATCCGTATCGACCGGGAAGCGATTAACTGTGATCTGTACGAGTTCGAGACTTTGTTCCGGCAGATGCGTCAGGCCTCGGCACATCGCCCCGAGCTCTTCGAGCGGATGGATACGTTGTATACGGGTGAACTTCTGAAAGGAAGGCATTATGAGTGGGCTTTTGCGTGGTCCAGACAGCTGGAACTGGATTTCATCATGACGATGGAAACTGCGGCCCACTATCACGCGAAGGCAGGCGAGCCGTTACGGGCGCTGTATTATTTTGAACGTATCCTCCAGATTGATTCGATTCGGGAAGATATTCATCGCGAGATCATCCTGTTGTATCTGTCGCTTGGACGAAGAACCGAAGCGCAGCGACAGTATCTGGTGTTGGAGGAATTGCTCAAAGAGGAGCTTGGCTCCAGTCCGGCAGCGGATATCAAACAACTGTTGCGACAGTCATGAAACAGCAAAAAAGCCCATGCCTTGGCGATAACGAACTGCTCCCATCGTAGTCTTCTGCGGTCTACTATGACAGGGAGCAGTTCAGTGTTGCTTTTGGCTTGGGCTTTTTTTCAACATAGATGGACGTTCATTCGTCCTTGCAGGATGATTTTACATCATCAATGTCTAGAATCAATTACTCATTTATAAGTTTTTCTGTATTAAGGGTAAACCCTTCTATCACGACATCTTCGTCCACTTCAATCATGATGCAACGTCTGCCTTGATAATTCACCTGTTTCACATATCTCAGGTCTTGCGGGCTAACCGAAATTGTAGCAACCTTGGTCTCAATCTTAATGGACTTGGACGTAAACTTCGGCATAACACTGGTCGCCTTCATCTCATAGTTCTTGTTGTCAACGATCGTTTCGAAGGCACGTTCTACTTTCTCCGTTGTCAGATCCTCTATACCACTTGCGGTCAGTACACGTTCCAGATCTTTATAGTCCAGCTTTGGAGGTTCTTCCTCATGGGACTCTTCGTTAATCTCGATGACTCGGTTGATCTCCTCGTATACATGTGCAATAGTGGCTGAATCTAGCTGTTCACCGGCCACTTCCTTGACGATATCTTCGAAGATCGCCCGTTCTTCCAGTGCGGTAACGGATCTTTCTCCATTCAATACATTTTCAACAAAATGCGGATCCGGGAAATTAGATTTCCCTGTACAATACAGTACACGATTCACATCGGAGTAGTTGTCCGTCACGCTAGGGTACAAGAATCCTTGCTCTGGCGTGCTTAATTTGATAATCGGATCTACAATGATGTTGTATTTGAATTCTCTCTCCACGTAATCAAACAAGAGTGTCTTCCGCTGTTTCTCCGTGGAATTTACGCTGCACAGAATGAACGGATGGGCGAACACCTCATTCTTCTCACTCTCTTCCGTAGCTTCGTTTCTAGCCTTGGTCGGCAAGTAATACTGTCCACGCACGAACGTAGCTACCATGTCCCGCTCAAACTTCGTATCCACCAACATTCGATCCACGAGCAGCAACATCAGATCCTGCCATTCATCCGGGTCACCTGTTACCAGCGCCTGGTGAAGCAATACCTGTGCTGGATCCTCCGCCGCTTCCTGGAACTTCAATTCAAACAACTTCTGATCCAAATCACCTGTCAGCAATTTTTTGAAATTGCCCATGTACAGCTCCTGCTTCTCTCTGTCCACCAGTTCGAACGGGTGACGCTCCCAGTGATAGACCTCATTGGTTTCCTTCGTAATATACACGTTGAGAATATCGTAAATATTCAGTAGATCGTGATCGAGTTTAAACTGCTTGCGTATATGCGCGACTTCTTTTTTATTCATGATTCGTTAGACAACTCCCATAATAAATAATTTTATCTGCGTGCAACTCTATATCCTAAAAATCAGTGCTCCCTTGGAAGTTTTCATCTGAGCAGTAGGTCACAAATAGGGGCAGCTATGGAGTAGCTGGATCAAGCCGTTCTTGCTCTCCATTTCTGTACTCTCAGTGAGAAATTATATCATATAATGATGACGATTAATGAGAAACAATCTATGGTATTTCCCTCTTTATCACGATCCATTTTTGAATATGGAAAATAGCTCGCCGTATGGGAGCACGAATGAGATTTAAAAGAAAACAGAAAGACGCAACAGGAATGACTCCCGTGCGTCTTTTTTCGTTGTTTAACGATTCTTAAAAAATTAATTACTGCTCGGCAATATATCCATATTCAACAGGGGTGCTCTGCTGGAAGAAACTTTCCTTGTTTCCCACAGAAACAGTAATCCCATGAACAAGGACACTCCGCCAATAATAATCAGCAATGCCCCCAACTCCTGACTATAGGCTGTCAGCGCCCCGTCCCTAAACGCCATTCCACGAATCAGACGGTTAAGCCAGTTCATGGGTAATGCCCATGCGAACATTTGGAACGGTTCTGGGAACGCCAGTGGCGTTAGTTGAATTCCCGTAGCCAGAAAGGAGGGATACAATACCAAGCTGGTCCGCAGATTGACTTTGGATAAGTCTTTGGCAGTGTATCCAATCAGCATACCCATGAGTGACAAAGCAAAAGCATAAACAACTAACGGAATGATAAAAAGATAAGGCTCTGCTTCAAACCGCATTCCCCCCACCTGCTTTAATAATCCATAGGATAGAAGCAGCGAAAGTGAACTCAACACAACGTAAGGTATAATCCGAACCCATAGTTGAAAGGGTGACTTTCCGTTTGCAAACAGTTTCCCTTCCTGACGAAGCCGGGGTACAATTGAGCCCGCTGCACTTGTTGTAATCATCAATACTACGATATTCACAAATCCAAGCACCATAAAACCGACATAACTGGAGGTTGGATTAAACAGCATCCGCTGCTGAAGGGATAACGGTGACACGATTCCTTTAGCTGTCTCGGCATCCATCCCTTTTTGGATCAGACGTGTCATGGAAAGGGTCATATTCTCTGTCAGTATGATTTCCTGAATCGCAGTGCGAATACCTGTTAACCCCGAGGGCATCGTGTTATCCATCAAGATGCCGATATTCGTCGATTTCCCTTGTTGTTGACGCAATCCCAACTGATTGGGAAGCATAATGACCGCTACAGCCTGCTCGTTGGCAAGCAATATTTCAGGACTCATTCGGCTCGCATATACGCTTTTGACGCTCATGTATTGAGACGCATTTATTTTGGAGATCAATTGCCGTGAATATTCGCTATGATCCTCATCAATGACCACAACTGGTGATTTACTGAGTTGATTCTGCGAGAACATTAAGCCGAAAAATAAGGCTGCAATCATTGGCCCAATAAAAATTAGCCGTATATACTTACTGCCTACAACGTACTTCCACTCGTCAATCAGTGATTTCATCAAGTTTCACCTCTACCGTCATCCCCGGAAGCAAATCGGTATTTGAATCCATCGATATTCGGACCAGAAACATACTTAAATCCGCTTGCCCTTTTTCACGAGACATCCGCAAGGTTGCAAACTGAGGAGCAGTTGAGATGGAAGTAACGCTCCCCTTCACCTGCGTTGGCTGATCCAAATACGGGAAATGAACATCAATGCTTTGATTCACTTCAAGCTGTTGAATTTCACTTTCCTGTATGTAAAGGTCGATGTAATACGTATTCTTTTGTACAACTGCCAGCGGGACTCCTGCTTGAACTTGATCTCCCTGTATTACAGCAACTCGGTCAACCAATCCGTCATACGGTGCGAGTACCTCCTTATCTCCCTCCCCAGCTGATTTCACTTTGAAAAGTACCTCTCCCTCTTTCAGAGAGTCACCTTCAGACGCACCCGCCTCTGCAATCGTCCCGGGACTATTCTGATAAAATAATGTCGTTTGCTCTGCCTCAAGTATGCCTTGTTTCCGGCTCTCGGCCTGACTTACAGCATCCTTTCCTTTAACAGCCAAAAGTGAACCTCCAACAATGAGCACCATCGCAATTCCGATATACAAACCTGCTTTTAACTTCATCTTTTTATCTCTCCCATTCCCAATCCTCGTGTATGGTTAAATTTGCTGACTATTTCTGCTTTTTCATTTTGGTGACCGCGTTCTCGGCTGCCTCCATGATCACTTCTCCCAAAGTGGGATGAGGTTGAATCGTCATGGCCAGATCTTCCACGGTTGCTCCCATCTCGATCGCAAGTGCGAGCTCCGATATCAGTGTAGATGCCTCCACGCCGACGATTTGCGCGCCAATGACAATTCCTGAAGTCGGGTCAGCCACTATTTTCACAAAACCTTCGGTTTCCCTTAACGCCAATGCTCTTCCGTTGATTCCAAAAGAAGATTTTCCAATAACCACTGGAATGGCCTGTGTTTTGGCTTCCGTCTCACTTACTCCAACACTGGATAGCTCCGGATCAGAAAAGACAACAAGCGGAATCACCTTGTAATCCACTTTGGAGGTGAGACCCGCAATGGCCTCTGCAGCTACTTTGGCTTCATACGATGCCTTGTGAGCAAGTGCCGGACCGGCTGTAATATCTCCAATAGCATAAATGTGAGGGATAACCGTTCTGCACTGTTCATCCGTCTCAACCAGTCCTTTGTTCGTTACGGGCACACCTATGCGTTCCAGTCCTAACTGGCCGTCTGTATTGGGTTTCCTGCCGATTGTAACCAGTACATATTCTGCTGTAACTTGTTGTTGCTCCTGATTTTTTGAATAATGCAGTGTTACGGAATCCGCATTGTGCTCCACCTTTTCGGCAATCGCTCCGTTTACGATCTGGATGCCGTCCGCCTTTAATTGTTTGACTACAGGGGCTGCAAGTTCCGCCTCGAATCCAGGCAATACTTGAGTGCCTCCCTCCAGAATCGTTACCTTGGTTCCGAATTTGGCATACATCTGTCCAAGCTCCACCCCAATATAACCTCCGCCGATCACAATCAGACTACTCGGAACCTCCTGTAGAGATAATGCTTCAGTGGAAGATAAGATGCGACCTCCAACTGGAAATGCTGGCAGCTCAATTGGACGAGACCCCGTTGCCAGTATGAGATTTTTAAAAGAAATGATTTGCTCCTGTCCAGTTTGCTGGATCATGGCTGTGTGCTCATCCACCAGACGGGCCTCTCCTTCCAGAATGTTCACACCCGCAGTCTTTAACAAATAGTGGACGCCACCTGCCTGTTTATTCACAACCCCCTGTTTAAAATCCTGAGCAGTCTTAAATGTCGCTGCCGAGTCAGTTTGATTGAACTGTCTGAACCAATCATAGCGATGCGATTCCGCAATTAAGGCTTTGGATGGTATGCAACCCACATGTGTACAGACCCCGCCGAGCTGTTTACGTTCAACAATCGCCGTCTTCATCCCCAACTGCGAAGAACGAAGCGCCGCCACATATCCCCCTGGACCTGATCCAATAACTAACGTATCCACAGATTCAAGCTTGCTCATATTCTGATACCTCCCGATTTGAAGTTATTTTAAAATATGATGATCGTAATATATTATAACCATCATATTTTAAGACCGTCAACAATCGTATTGTCCCTTTTGAAAATGAACAGATATCCAGTCGCCAAATTGACAGACTTTATTATGATGACTATAATATTTTAGAAAAGCAGAACGATGAAGCTATGGAGTGAGTGATCATGCCCTATCCCAAAGGACATAAGATAAAAGTACGAGGTAAGATTGTTGAGAGTGCTGCTCGGGCTTTTCGCACCAATGGTATCCAGGAGGTGAGTGTCCCGTTTATTATGAAGGGAGCTGGATTAACTCATGGAGGATTCTATTCACACTTTGACAACAAGGAACAATTGGTTGCCGAAGCCTGTGAATATGCCATTAGTGATACCATTACACTTCTAAAGAACGTGGCTGATCAGGAAGAACAGAATTCGAAAATTAATAAAGTAATCGATTATTATTTGAGTCCGTATCACCGCGACCAAACGGAAATGAGCTGTATTTTCCCCGCCCTTTCCAGCGAAATATCCCGTTCGTCCGAAGAGGTTCGGCAGGTATTTACCCATGAATTGGAGCGGATGATCGCTTTTATCTCCAATCTGGCTGAGATTGATGTGTCCAGAGGTCGTGCACTGTTCAGTACAATGGTTGGTTCGCTTGTACTTGCACGCTCTGTTAGTGATCCTGAGCTTAGCGACAGCTTTCTCTCGGCAGGCAGACAGCAAGCCAAAGAAATGGTTAAAAGGAACGATATGTAGCCTCGATGTTGCTATATGCTTATTATCTAGCTGTCAACAAAAAACACGCCTATAAATGGCGTGTTTTTCTTATCTGTTTGCAACTAAATAACTTCCATACTAGCCACCGTAACGCTCTTCTCGTACTCAAAGCACGGGGTCATTAACATTCCCAAACTTTTATAAAAACGAATTATTGTTCATCTATTAGGTCCAAGAAAAATATGGTATACTCACAGAGCAATGGAAAGGCTTATATGGGCGGTCGGCTAATCTCCCGGAAGGGAGGTGATGCCTTGTGACAGTATTTGAAGCAATTATGCTAATGCTTACCTTCGGTTTGCTGATTGTAGCGCTGCTGTCCAATAAACACAAGTAGACCGCCCACCCTTGCAAAGGTTGCGGTCTACTTGATCGTGTATCCTCTTGTTAAGCCCACCGCCCTTAAAAGCGGCTATTGCGTCAGAGAGTCGTGTTACCGCACGGCTCTCTTTGCATTATAAGCTGTTTCTGTCCTCATTATAACATGGAGATTGTGGATTTCAATCCCACGATAACCATATGTTCCATATGTTAAAACTGACGATATGGCGAAAAATTCAGCATCTTACATATTTACGTTTGAACCCCGTACGCCCTTTTTCCACTGCCTTTTGGATATTCTCAGAGGCATTCAGCAACTTGCTCTTGGGCATGTCCTTGTTCACTTCAACGGGGCCAACGACCTGAGCTGCCTCCACCGCCTGATCGTGCAACGGTTGATAGGATGTTGCAACGGTATACAGGAAGTTGTTCATCGAATATTTTGTTCGTTCCGGAGATTCGTGAATCGTCTTTTTGACCTGTTCAAGCATCTCCATCAGTTTATTCTCCGAAAACTCAGCATCCTTTCGACTGCCGAGTAACCAACAGTAACAGCTCCATCCTGCTGACATTTTCAGTTCATCCCCACTCGCGATCCACTTATCCGAAACTTCTTGAGCAATATCCGTCTCTGCCAACGTGACGGCAACGATGAAGTCAGAGATCATGTAAAAATAAGCAGCGTCAATCCAACGGTCAAAATCAGCTTCCGTCATTGCTTGAGGATCGGCAATCACGCCCGCAAAGTACATCGCATCATAATTCCCCGTCGCGTATAGTTGCTCTGCCAAAGGTTGATCCTTTTTGATCCGCTTCGCCATTGGTTTCATCGCTCCGGTTGCCACGCCAAATAGCGGTTCATGCGCACCGTTAGAGATATAGATTTTTTTCGTTCGTTCTTTACCCAGCGCTTCTAGCTCTTGCATCACTTCATCTAGATTCATTTCGCGACACTCCCCATCCTATTTAATTAATTTCATTCCTGATCGAACAGACGCTTATGTTTGTCAAAAAAATGGTAGAAAAACCGCACATTGTCCAGTTCAAACCACTCTGCCGTTTGCAAAATCGTCCTGTCTAGATTGTAAATTTTAGCATGGAGCGTCCCCAGAACAAAGGGCGAGTGCGTCGAAATGATAAATTGACTGTCAAAATATCGTGCCAACTCATTGATTTGCTCAGCCAGTCTGATTTGGTTAACAGGAGAAAGCGATGTTTCCGGTTCATCCAATAAATACAATTGGCCCGGAAGCAGGTACTCTTCGAAAAACTGCATGGAGGTTTCTCCATTGGAGTATTTTTCCTGAGAAAACTGAATGTTATCCAGCTTTTTCTTGAATGCATAGGAATGCGCTAACTCTTCTGTCTCGGCCTTGCTCACTCCTTGTTGAGACTGTTCATACAACAGTCCTTCGCGGAGCACATTTGCTTGCTGAATTTTCTTGATCTCATATAAAATGTCCTCTGACTTGATGTATCGGCTCCCTTCTGGCAGTTGCCGGATGACATGCTCCTGTTCGTCACGCCCAAGCTCATAACTGCTCTTATCCAGAAAACGCTGCACATAGGCGCTATTTCCATACGTTGTCATTCGTTCAGAACCTGTAATTCCCAACTTGTTGGCGATCACGTTCAGCAGGGTGGATTTGCCAGAGCCGTTGCTGCCATAGAGCACAGTGACTCGATCAAAAATAAGGACTTCTCCTGAGATATGTTTGAATACATGATCAGGATATATATTGGGGTTGCCGGAAATTTGCGAAGACAACTTGAAATTGCTTAGATAAATCATTGACACACTCCTTATCCATTGTTTCGCACAGATCCCTGAAAAGATAGATATAACTTCTTCGCAGACAGACATTTTTCCTTTCTTATGCTTCTACCGGCAACTTCTGAATACCTGCCGAGGGCCTGATTGGAAAGAGCTGATTCCCCCAGCACAAGCAGAGCAACATATGTCCATGTCCAAGCAACGTTAAGCTATGGCAAGATACGTCACTCATCGTTTATGTTCAGTTTAGTGTTGTTAACAAAACCGAGATGAGAAAGGATGCGAGAGCATGAGCAACAATCAAGTGTTAGGCTTTGCCCCTGCCCTGGGCTGGAATTCGTGGAATACCTTTACGTGGGATATTAACGAACAATTAATTCGGGATGTCGCTGATGTGTTTGTATCGGAAGGTTATCTGGCCGCTGGTTACGAGTATATTGTCATTGATGATTGCTGGAGCCTGAAGGAACGTGATGCAAGCGGTAATTTGGTGGCTGACCCGGATAAATTCCCGAGCGGAATGAGAGCGCTTTCTGATTATATCCATAGCAAAGGACTAAAGTTCGGCATGTATTCATGCGTGGGTACACATACATGTGCCGGGTATCCAGGCAGCTTTGAGCATGAATTCCAGGATGCTGCCCTTTTTGCCGAATGGGGCGTTGATTATTTGAAGTATGATTACTGCTTCAAGCCGCGCCATATCTCAGGAGAGCTGCTGTACAAACGGATGAGCCTTGCGCTCAAAAACTGCGGACGCGATATCCTGTTCTCCGCCTGCAACTGGGGAGCCGACGACGTATACGATTGGATTCGGGAATCGGGCGCTCATATGTACCGTTCTACCGGCGATATCCGTGACAATTGGGATTCAGTGAAGGAACTTGCCCTGTCTCAATTGGGAAAACAAAGCTACACCGGCTCCTTCTGCCATAACGACATGGATATGCTGATTGTAGGTATGTACGGTGGAAGCAACAATGATTATATTGGCAGCATCGGCGGATGCAACGACATCGAATATAAAACCCACTTCTCTCTCTGGTCCATGATGGGTTCCCCATTAATGATCGGATGTGACGTGCGCAAGGCTAACCAGATTACAAAGGATATTCTCCTGAATCCTGACCTGATCGCTATCAATCAGGATGTAGAAGCGCGCGGAGCTTACCGCATCAAACCAGAACCACAGTGGTTTCACACAGACGATGTATTTATGCTGGTGAAGGTACTCACAGATGGTGATCTAGCTATTGGTTTCTTCAACCTGAGCGACAGCCAGCGGGAATTGTCTTTGCAATTTTGGGATATGGGTCTGCCTTACGCTGCCGGTTATGCCCTTTCCCTGTATGACTGCTGGGAACATCAAGAGCTTGGCGTATTCCGTGAACGCTTCGCTCCCGTTGTCGCAGCACATGATTGCCTCGTCGTCCGGGCCAAACTGGTGAAATAGATGGCTCAACATCGCCTGTGCACCTCCTGTCAGGTTCCGCTCTCTTCAGACGATGTGGGCATCTACCTCAAATTGATCTCGCGCTCTGCCCAGCAATTTCTGTGCATCGATTGTATAGGAGTGAAGTTGAACTGTGGACGTGAGCCTATTGAGAAGTTGATCCGTTATTTCCGAGAGTCCGGGAACTGCGCCCTGTTCCGTTAACGTTATGCCTTGGTCCCGTGTAGCATCATGTACGATGTTGGCGTGTGTGAAGTTGCTTTCTTGAATAATTTGGAAAAATATAACGGATCATTGTAGCCGACAGAATAAGCTACCGATTGAATCGGCAGGCCCGACGTTTTCAACAGTTCACAGGCGCGCTCGATTCGGCAGGATGTAATATACTCCAAAACAGACTTGCCGGTTGCTGCCTTAAACAGACGAAACAAATAACTGCGCTCCAGATTAACTGCCTTTACGATCTCGGTGACGGTCAATGTTGGCTTCCAGTAGTTCTGCTCGATGTACTTTCTCGCCAGCCAGACATAATCCTTGGCGTCCACCTGCGGCTCTTTCGGATAATGCTCCATATAGTAGGAGAGCAGCAGACGCAAACGTGCATCCGCCCGCAGTAATTCATAAGATGATGCACCCGCGTTCCAGGCAAGGTGGAAAAAAGGCTGCAATGTCTCCGGCGAGACCGTCACCACGGGTTGTACCTCTGAGAGCTGTGTCAGCCCCAGCAACCGCCCGGCATCCTCACCGCTAAACTCCACCCAGACGTACTCCCATGGATCTTGCGGGTCTGGATAATAGTAAATCTCCTTTTGCGGAAATATGATAAAGCTTTCCCCCGTAACGAGCCGAAAAACGCGGCCGCCCGTCTCCAGCGTCCCTTGGCCGCGGATAATATAGTGCAGCGCATAAACGTCACGCACGCCTGGCCCCCATTGGTGAGGGTTAGCTGGCTTGTGACCACCGCTGATAAAATACAAATTACTGGCTCTACTGCTCTCATGCCAAATCGGATTCAACCTTGATTCCCCCTTTCTAAGACGCCCTGTTCTGGCGTTAGGTTTATCTTATATATCGTTGATCAGATGCTCGGTAACGCTTACATGCTAAATCCAGAGAGGAGAATGTTGTATGCTTAGAATGGTTACAATAGAACATGGACAAGTGCAAGGACTGCCCGCGGCGGACCCGCGGATTACCAGCTTCAAGGGAATTCCTTTTGCCGCACCTCCTGTAGGTGAGAACCGCTGGCGCGCTCCGCAACCGCAGTCGAACTGGGAAGGTGTACTGCAAGCTTTTGATTTTGCCCCCATCTCCATGCAAGCCCCAACAGTCATCGATGATAACAATATCTATACCCGCGAATGGGCCGTTGATCCCGACCTGCCCATGGACGAGGATTGTCTGTATCTGAATGTCTGGACACCCGCCAAGCGTACGGACGAGAAGTTGCCTGTTTTTGTCTGGTATTTTGGCGGGGGCCTGCAAGTCGGCCATACGGCCGAAATGGAATTTGATGGCGAGCGAATCGCTCGTAGAGGTATTGTCGTTGTGACGATTAATTATCGACTGAATGCCTTTGGCTTCCTGTGCCATCCTGAGATTAGTGCCGAATCCCCACATGCACCCGCCAACTTTGGTCATCTTGATCAACAAGCAGGTACCCAGTGGGTCAAACGCAACATTGCCGCCTTTGGCGGTGATCCAGACCAGATCACCATCGGCGGACAGTCGGCAGGCGGAGGAAGTGTACTCAGCCAGATGACCTCTCCGCAAAATAAAGGCTTGTTCCAGCGAGCCGTCATCATGAGCGGTATAGCTACCGAGTTGTACCCGAAGGTCCGCGTGCCTTCTGTCCGTTCCACACTAAGGGATGCAGAGCAAGCAGGGGTTGAATTTTTCGGCTTCCTAGGCGTATCTTCCCTGGCTGAGGCGAGACAACTGGATGCTGAATATCTCCGTAACAAAGCACTCGAATACAAAAGCTTCTGGGGAACCGTCATCGACGAACAATTCTGCGCAGGCGATCCGTTTACTCGTTTTGTTCAGCAGGAGCGCGAGGCGATACCCGTAATGCTGGGGCATACGTCTTCCGAATTTTGGACCCGTCCCGCCGCAGCCAATCTGGAGGAACTGAAGCAGATGGCTGTGGAGTTGTTTGGCCAGGATGCTCCTGACTTTTTACAGCTATGTGAGGCCGATACCGGCCAATTCGAACATGCTCTTCAACAAGCATCGGTCCGCATGATCCAGCATGCCATTCTGCTCGCCATCCGCGCGAACAGCGGTCATCCGTCTGAAACGCCTCTCTACTATTATAACTTCGACGCCGAGATTCCGGGCTGGGATCAGCCAGGTACTTTTCACTCCGTTGATCTGTGGTTTTTCTTCGAAACACTCGCCAAATGCTGGCGGCCTTTCACAGGCAAGCATTATGATCTGGCTCGCCAGATGTGTAATTATTTATCCAACTTTATTGCTACAGGTGATCCGAACGGCTCGGACTCCACCGGAAAGCTAATGCCTCATTGGACTCCTTGTACTACGGAACAGCCGTATCTAATAGAATTTGGCGATCAGGCTCAATTACAGAAGGCTGAGCCCGGACCGATGCTCGCATTTTTAATTGAACAATATTTCAAGAAACAGAATGCACCTGTTGTTTAAAACATGAGGTTTGCCCTCTCACGATATATGTAAGAGCCATGCTGTCGCATGGCTCTTACCATATACGAAATTGAGATTAGATTACTAAAAGTATACAAGAATATGGAAACCCTCTCAATCCAGGTCAAAACACAAAAATGGCACTTAAATACGATTTAGACCTTTAATGATCCGCGGAAGCCTCTTGCACCATAATAAGATTCTGCTCCATTTAATCCCATTCAAAGGCTCCTGTGTACAATTGATAATAAATTCCTTTGGTCGCGAGCAACTGATGGTGATCGCCGCGCTCCTTGATCCGTCCTTTTTCCATCACCATAATGGCATCGGAATTTCGCACGGTGGATAACCGATGGGCAATAACAAATACCGTTCGACCGTCCATCAGATTATCCATGCCCATTTGTACCAGTGCTTCCGTGCGCGTGTCAATCGAAGACGTTGCCTCATCCAGAATCATTACCGGCGGATTCGCAATCGCTGCCCTGGCAATGGCAAGCAATTGACTCTGTCCCTGCGAAAGCCCATTGCCGTTCCCATCAAGGCGGGTATCATATCCATCAGGCAAACGTTCAATGAAGCTATCTGCGTATGACAGCTTAGCAGCTTGAATGACTTCCTCATTACTGGCCTCCAACCTTCCGTAACGAATATTGTCAGCTACAGTACCGGAGAACAGATGGGTATCTTGCAAAACAATCCCCAGGGAACGGCGCAAATCGGCTTTTTGAATACGTTGAATATTAATACCGTCATAGATGATCTCGCCGTCCGCAATATCATAGAAACGATTCAGCAGATTCGCCACGGTTGTCTTGCCTGCACCAGTTGCACCTACGAAGGCAAGTTTCTGCCCGGGCATCGCATATAACGTAATATTCTGCAGCACCTGCTTTTTCCCATCATACGTAAAACATACGTCCTTAAACTCCACTTTCCCTTTCAGAACCACGGTAGAACCATCCTCCAGCTTCCAGAACCACCCACCACCATGCCGGTTTTTCTCCAGCGTCACGCGGCCTTCATTCTCTTCAGCATGTTCATCCATCATATTGAATATCCGTTGTGCTCCCGCAAGGGCCACCACAAACATGCTCACCTGCGAGGAAATTTCGGCAATCGGCATCGTGAAATTTCTGGACAAGCTCAGAAACGCTGCGATACTCCCCAAGGTCAGGCCTGTATTCCAGCCAGAGATCGCCATAGCTCCACCAACAATAGCAACGAGAACATAAATTAATGTTGCAAGATTGGCATTAACAGGCATCAGGATATTGGAATATTTGTTGGCTGTTGCTGAATGCTCAAACAATTCATCGTTCAGACGTGCAAATTGTTCAATAGCTTTCTCCTCACGGCTGAACACCTGTACCACCTTTTGACCATAAATCATTTCCTCAATATATCCGTCCACCACACCAATCGATTCCTGCTGCCGGAAAAAGTGCTGTGTCGCCTTAGTACCAACTGTTTTGGTAATCCAAAGCATCGCAAGTGCACCCAATACAACTACAATGGTTAACGGCACATCCAGATATAACATCGTACCGAGGACCACGATAACCGTCACGGCAGTAGATAACAACTGTGGCAACCCATCCGTAAGCATCATGTTAAGGGTATCCACATCGTTGGTGTAGTGACTCATAATATCCCCATGGGCTTTGCGGTCAAAATATTTAATCGGAAGCTTCTGCATATGCCCGAATAAACGGTCGCGAATTTTCTTCATAATCTGTTGCGAGATCGTAATCATCAGCCGCTTCGAGACAAATGTACTAACAACTCCCGCAGCGTAGATTACAGCCAGGATAATCAATGTCTGCAACAAGGCGTCAAACACCGGATGCTGATCGCCCAACAATGGTACAATAAAATCATCGATGAGCAGTCGCAGAAAGGCTGCGGAAGCTACAGAGACGGCAGAGCTAACCAGTACAAGCAGCAGCACCAGTGCTGTTCTAAACTTGTAATATTTGAAGTAGGCCAGCAAACGTTTAATGGTTTGGCTATAATTTGTGTTATCCATCCAATTCTTCACCACCCTTAGTTTGTGTATGGTAAGCCTCTTGATAAATTGTACTTCTGTCCAAAAGCTCCTGATGTGTTCCGATATCCACCATTTTGCCTTCGTCCAGCAGCACAATCTGGTCTGCATCTTCGACGGATGCGACCCGCTGGGCAATAATAATTTTAGTCGTATCCGGGATACTTTCCTTGAAAACGTTCCTGATCAATGCATCTGTGCGTGTATCCACAGCGCTGGTCGAATCATCCAGAATCAGAATCTTCGGCTTTTTGAGCAAGGCTCTTGCAATACACAGCCTCTGTTTCTGACCTCCGGAAACGTTAGTGCCACCTTGCGCCAGGTGGGTATCATATCCATCAGAAAAAGTGGAAATAAATTCATGCGCCTGTGCCGCTTTGCAGGCTTCGATTAGCTCTTCATCGGTCGCCGATTCATTCCCCCAACGCAGGTTCTCCTTGATGGAGCCTTCAAACAGAATGTTTTTTTGCAGTACCATCGCAACCTGATTGCGAAGCACATTCAGATCATAGTCCTTCACATTGGTTCCGCTAACGAGCACTTCGCCCTCACTGGCATCATAGAGACGCGGAATCAATTGCACCAATGTGGATTTCGCGCTACCGGCTGCCCCGATAATCCCAATCGTCTGTCCTGAAGCAATGCGAAGGTTGATGCCGGATAGTGCATAGTTCTCGGCTTTGTCAGAGTAACGGAAGGAGACGTTGCGAAACTCCACCTCTCCCGTAAGCATTTCCATTACCGATGATTCTGGACTTGTAATGTCCGGTTTCTCGCTTAATAGGTCGTTAATACGTCCAGCGGAAGCACGAGCAATAGCGACCATAATAACGACGATCCCCAACGTCATCAGACTCATCAGAATTTGCATGGAATAAGCAAATACACTGGTCAGTTCTCCTGTTGTCATGCTACCACCCACCACCAGTTTGGCTCCAACCCAGGAAATAAGCAGCATCACAGCATACAGCACAATTTGCATCAGGGGCAGTTCATACGACAAAATGCGTTCTGCCTTAACCATTTGTGCAAATATCTTTTGGGATACCACTTGAAACTTGGATACCTCATGTTCTTCCCGAACATAGGATTTGACGACCCGAATGCCGCGAACATTTTCCTGAACCACTTTATTCAGGTCATCATAACTATCGAAGGCACGTTCAAAGATGGGAAACGAATACTTCATAATGAGGATCATGCCCACAGCCAGAACAGGAATGACGATCACAAACCACATGGCGATGTTAGGGCTGATCCGATACGTCATTATCGTTGCAAAAATCATCATCACTGGACTGCGGAATGCAATCCGTATGATCATCAGAAAGGCATTTTGCACATGCGTAATATCTGTAGTCAGCCTTGTGACGATCCCTGAGGTCGAGAATTTGTCCATATTGGAGTACGACAGTTGCTGAACATGACGGAACAGGTCGTAACGCAAATTTTTTCCAAAGCCTGATGTGGCGATTGCAGAGTGTTTACCCGCCAGTGCGCCAAAGACTAGGGATACCAGCGCAAACAGTACCAGGATCAAGCCATATTTAACAACCTGATTCATTTGGCCTCCGGTGATGCCCTGATCAATCAACTCGGCCATAAACAACGGGATGATGACTTCCATTGCAACTTCACCAAGCAAAAACAAGGGAGTTAACCATGTATCTTTTTTATACTCCCTCACACTTTGCAGTAATTTTCCCAACATATGCATTCTCCTCTTTAGTAATAAATCCGTCTGAATTACGGTTCAGATGTAGATCAATGGTAAGAACAGAAGCTATTATAAACTGTATAGTTACTATACAGTCAATCTACTTTTTCGATCTGGAGGTACTCATGCATCCAAACGACATGTTGTCCATTACTGCTTTTTCCAAACTGTCTGATGTTACACGCAAAACACTCATTTATTATGATCGTATCGGGTTATTCAAGCCTGCCTTTGTTGCGGACAATGGTTACCGTTTTTACAGTCGCAGCCAGCTCGATACTATCGGAGTAATTCATATTTTCAAAGAGCTGGGCATGTCCCTGGAGAAAATCCAGGAGCATCTCGGCCAGCGTTCCCCTGGCAGTACTCTTAAGCTTCTGCGAAAGCAGGAGGAGATTCTGCAACTGCAGATCAAAAAACTTGCGCAGGCCAAACAGATGATCATCCAGCGTGCGGAAAATATAGAGCATTCCTTGAATATTGATACGAGCCGAATGTATGTCATCTGGCAAGCCAAGATGCCGTTGCTGCTGAGCCGCCGGGTCTACTCATCCAAAAGCCAATTTCCCGAAGAGCTCTGGAAGGATTTTCAGGTACGTCTGAACAATGAACATGCACCGATTGGATATCCGAGTGGCGTGATTATTCCCAAAGAGGATCTGCTGAAGAAGGATGGAGATATGATCTCCCATATGTACAGCTTCATGACCACACAGCATCATGAACAGGAGTATATGCCGGAGGGTTTCTATCTCGTGTCTTATGCCAGAGCAGACTATGGTGATACTGAGAAAATTTTTCCGCGAATCTTTGATTATATGGAAAGAAATCATTACGCCGTTAAGGGTGATGCTTACGAGGATTACATGCAGGATGAGATCGTTCTGCAAGATTCGGAGGATTATCTGGTCCGGGTCATGGTGCATATTGAGGAACCGAACGGTGGTGATCATCTTGGGTAATAGGCATCAAGCAATCTTCCTGATCACATTAATAATTCCATAAGGGATTATACTTTTGAAAACATATGTTTATAAACATAAGCGACCTTTCCTTTGGTAAATTCCAGGAAAGGTCGCATTGAAGTGACGGTATATAATCCAGCAGCCGATATTGTTTCGCCTTCTGCTGGCCTTAATCGAACTCCGCCCATTGCTTGGTTTCGCTTAATTCCTTACAGCGATCAAAGGATGCAGTGTCCGCATTAATCGAGAAGTCCATTTCATATCTGGATGACGGTTCATGTTTTTTTCAAAACGCTTTTTCAGGGTTTCGAGCAGTCCCTCACGTTGAGAGAGCAACTCATTATCCGTGAGTCTGTGTTGGTTTGTTGATGATGACAGGTAGCATAATCTGTAGTGAAAAGATATCCTTTTCCTGCGACACCGTCAACGTCCCGTTGTGCTGCTGGATCATTTTCTGACAACTAACGAGTCCAATTTCGTTGCTATCTTCTTTCTTTTTGCCAACACGTTTAATCTTATTCTCCACCTCAAGAATAACCCATTGTTGCCTCAAAGAAATCTGGATATGAACGGGATGCCCTGGATCGGCGTATTTTCGAATATTTGAAAATATATTATCCATTACGCGACGCATGGCGACCAGATTGATTTCCAGCAAAAACTCCTCATGATGTGCATCTGTCTGAACCTGCACGTCTATATCGTCCAAAACCACTAATTGCTCATCTATGAGTTGATCGATAAGCGCTCTGCCCTCATACATCTCAAATTCTACTTCCTCTTCTTCAGCGGCCGATGATACCGTAAAATATTCGAATAGTTTGTCCGACAGCACTTTGATCTGATAGGCCTTCTCCCGGCTATTATGAATATACTGCAACAGATCCTCATGTGTCTTATATTTGTTGAGCTCTATGATATCCATATATCCTAATAGAATCGTGAGTGGCGTTCGCAAATCATGGGAAATCGCCGTGATCAATTCACGGTTGGCCATCCTGACCCTCTCCTCGCTGCCCAGCCGCTCCACAAATGATTTCCTCATCTCATCAATACTCTGGGCCAGAGATGACAGTTCATCCTTTCCCGATATCGTAATCGAATAGTCCAAATTTCCACCTTCGAGTATTTTGATCTCTTGTTCAAGCACGCCAATATAAGATGTTTTCTTATTAATCATCAGTAGAAAGGAAACAATAAACACAATGGCCGCTATGAAAACACCAATAATCAGAATGAGGTTGTAGTATTGATACTCATAAAAGCTAACCAAGTATATCTGGGCATCCTGATCCGCAAAATGGATGGTGGTGATGGGTATTTTCGATGGCACGATTTGAGTTAACAGCTCTTCATTAATGGCAGGATCAATCTCCGTGTTGGAGGAAAATATCAATTTGTCTTTTGCAAAAATATACAGATTTAAGTAGCGCTCATGTCTTATCCAAGCAGACAATTGCTCATGATCACGGGTTGACACGTTCTGGCTATCCACAAATGCTTCGAATCGATCAAGCGCATCTTGCTGCCTGTTCTCTACAAAAGTGGATTTGCTTAAATAACTATCCAATACAGTCTCGCCAACAACTTGTAAAATAACGAGTGCACTTATGGAAATGACCAAAGAAATGACAACCGCCAGAACCAGTTTAATCTTCAGCTTTTTTCCGATTAATAATCTATTCAATTTTGTACCCCTTCCCCCAAACGGTCTTCACATATTTAGGGTTCTGCGGGTCATCCTCCAGTTTGCCTCTCAAGTTACGAATATGAACCATCACTGTGTTATTACACGTATAAAAGTAGGGTTGCCCCCAAACACTCTCATATATATTTTCTGCCGAGAACACCTTTCGTCGCTTCTTAGCCAACAGCAGCAAAATCTGGTATTCAATTTCAGTTAGAGCAATCTCCTTGTCTCCAACAAACACGGTTTTTGAATCCTGATGGACGGTAAGATCCTTAACGATAATTTGGTCCTGTTCTTCGGTCTTCTCCTTGCCCCGATAAACATAATACCTCCGCAGTAAGGCCTTCACCCGCGAAACAAGTTCTGTATAGGAAAAGGGTTTGGACAAAAAGTCATCACTGCCTGAGGAAAATGCCAATTGTTTGTCAGAATCCTGCGTTTTCGCTGTGAGAAACAGGATCGGTGCGCTTGTTTTTTCACGAATCTCCAGACACGCCTTCAGCCCCGATTTATTGGGCATCATCATATCCAAAATAATGAGATCCGTCTCTTCGTTCACTTTATCAATCGCATCTTGACCATCTATCGCTTCAATCACTTCATAATTCTCACTCTCTAACAAAATCCTTACAATTTCACGAATTTCACTGTTATCATCAGCAATTAGAATTTTCTTGCTCATCTGATCCCTCCGTCTAATTTCAGTATAATATGCGTTATTAGCGACTACCAGCAAATACAATCGACTTAAGAATTCTTCAGAAGTTATGTAGGTATCTCTTAATAATTTCGTCTTATACTGTAAATATGTAGAAGTTATTAGACAAAGGGGTCGTCAGGTATGCCACAAACTTCGAAAAAAGTAATGATTAACATATTGTTGGGTCTGTTCATCATGTTGTCCATTGGTCTACTGGTGTATTATTCTCCTGCCCTTATTAAAATCATGTCTTCCATGGACAACTTCAGAGCGTATATTCATTCAACAGGCCATTGGGGTCCGGTCATGTTTATTTTATTCCAGATTCTTCAGATCGTGGTTGCACCTATTCCAGGAGAAGTGGTACAGATTGCAGGCGGTTATATCTATG
This sequence comes from Paenibacillus sp. FSL H8-0283, assembly GCF_045040675.1. NCBI lineage: Bacteria > Bacillati > Bacillota > Bacilli > Caryophanales > Paenibacillaceae > Paenibacillus > Paenibacillus sp. FSL H8-0283. Next base: position 936,553 of record NZ_CP150295.1, on the reverse strand, counting down.
GGGTTACACTTGGGTCCTTGTATACTACAATAGGTTTGATTATAGGCTCAGCGATTGCTTTTTATTTCACTCGTTTTATCGGTCGCGCTTATATTTCACGGCTAATGCAAAAGAAAAATAATAAGTGGATGTCGTTAATTCATGATGAGAAGAAGTTCTCCGCTTTTTTATTCATCTTTTTCGTAATTCCCGGCTTGCCCAAAGACATGCTTGTATTTGTCGCCGCACTTACATCGATTAGTTCGTTTAGATTCTTCACGATCCTTATCGTCGGTCGTCTGCCGTGGATCATCGCATCTACCGTTGTAGGGTCCACAATTCATATGCAACAATACACAATCGCCATTATTATTTCTGTTATCGCTGTAATCGGGTTTGTACTCGGTTATATCTATAGGGAGAAATTGGTGGGATTGTTCTCCCGGTCAGACAGTACCAAAGCCAAAGCCAAACCCAAGGCTATACCCAGTTATAGTACGAATAGGGAGTCTCGTAAAATAAAAAGAGATACAACATGAACAAAGCCAATCTATTGATATGAAAACCGGAGGTATATCATCTTATGCAAATACTTAAAACCAATCGATTAATCCTGAGAAATTTCACCGTAACGGACGCAGCCGGACTGTTGGAATACACAGCAAATCCCAGAGTGAATTGTTTTATGGATCAACGAATTTCAACGTTGGAAGACGCTGCGGCAGAGGTCGCAAAAAGAAGCAGTGACGATTCCCACATCGCAGTCTGTCTGAAAGACAGTAACGAGTTGATCGGTGAGCTGTTTGGTATGAGGGAAGATCGGGATTCCGATACGGATAAAGATTCGAATTCAGATACGTATAGTATAGGTTGGAATTTTAATGGCAGATTTGAAGGGAAAGGGTACGCCAGTGAGAGCGCCAATGCTTTCATCGAAAATCTCTTTATGGAACAGGGAATAAGAAGATTGTACGCTTATGTCGAGGATGATAACTTCCGTTCTCAGAAACTGTGTGAGAAGCTGGGCATGCGCCGGGAGGGTCTTTTTTTGGAGTTCATTTCATTTGTCAAAAATGAGGACGGCACACCGAAATACGAGAATACGTATCAATATGCTTTGTTGAAAAAGGAATGGCTGGCACAGCGTGAATCTCAGAAATAAAGAATGACAAGCCCCATCATTAGTTAAAAAAAGTTATGGAAATGAGAACGTACCTATACGTATAGGTACGTTCCACAACAAATACGGCGGCTTCTCCCTGGATAGATTCCAGAGGAAAAGTCGCCGTTTCATTATCGTGCATAACACTATTGATCGAGCAATGTATTTATAAGGTCACAATACATTTAGCTTGAACTCTAGACGGTGCTGCCCCAATATTGCTTTGCAATCTTCTGCCCTTGATCAATCTTCGCCCATTGCTGAGCTTCGCTTAATTCGTTACCGCCATCACAAGATGCAAAGCCGCATTGGTGAGACAACAACAGCCGATCCTTATCAATGATTTTGGAAGCTTCGTCCAGCAAACGGACAACACGTGCTTCATCATCGAGTGTACTCGTTTTGGATGACAACAGACCCAGTACAATTTCCGTTTCAGGTCTGTCCTTGAACACTTCCAGAGCTTCAATTGAACCCGCACGATCATCATCCCACTCCAGGAAGAAACGGTCATACTTCAATTGCTTCAGGAACAGATTCGCAATTTTGGCATACGATCCACCACCCATGTTGCGGGAATCATAATTGCCCCGGCAGTTATGTGTCCACATTTTCAAGCCAAGGCTATGACCAAAGTCAATCACAGTATTATTAATATCAATGAATTCGGTAGCAAGTCCCTTTACTTCATCTTGATTAATATTTTCCCCTGTAAAAGGAGAGTTCGGGTTGTCGTCTGCAAACAGTTCCCACAAGCAATCATCGAATTGCAGAATTTTACCGCCCACTGCAGCGAATTCCTCCACGAATTCCTTATACGCGATCACAAGACCCTCTTTGAGCTCCTGTATGTTTTGATATACAGCATCCGTACCACCAATGTTATCTGACCAGGAAAGCTCACCGAAAATATGGGAAGGAGACGGTACGCAAAGTTTCGTTTGTTGCTCGCCAGCCGTGTCTTGCAGTTGTTGGAACAGTTGAATGAAATGATGGTTCTTTCCACTCAATTTATCAGTGATGCGCAGTCCAATATCTTTGCGTGTTTCATACTTCGAAGTTCCGTCCACATCTCTGAAAAAATAGCCGTGATCCGCGATGTAACGCTTCACTCCGCCAAATCCCCATACAAAGTCCAGATGCCACATCGATTTGGAGAATTCGCCATCGGTAACCACGGACAAGTTATGTTCGATTTCCTTAGCGACAACTTGTTTGATTGCCTCCGTCTCACACTTTTCATATCCTTCGTAGTTTTCATAGAACGGATATTGGATATCATCATTATGTTCAATTTGCGTTTTATATTTCAGCAGCTCATCCGGCCGCAATAAACTTCCTACGATCTGGAACTTATCAGTCATGTAAAAAACCCCCTCGTTGTATACAATGATCATATCACGCTGAGAGCAGTTAGAAGGGATACTAAAAAACCATAACTGGTTATAGTTAAAAGCTATATCCACTTATTAGACAGATTTCAGTGAAACCGTCACCGACACAGTGTACCTCTATCCGTGAACGTTATTCAATTTCACACCGTACGACGACGCAGTTCATAAAAATACTGAACGGCTGGATGCTTTAATTTGACCTGCTCCGACATATTTAGAATTCGCTTTTTGCCAACTCGTCTGTCCATTAAAGCCAGAATATTAAACAAGATATCCTTGCTCTCCAGATTATCCTCTATAGAAGTGGATAAATACGTCGTAGCTGCAACGGTAAAATTCGATTTACTAAGTGCGGTCTGAGCCAACAAAAGCTCTTTGGCATGTACGGAGATTTTTCTACTTCTTGCCATGACTTGAAGACGATCCTCGGGAATGGGTCCTTTGGAATCTTTTCGGATAGCTTCAATCTCTTCATCGCTCACAGGAATCATGATTTCCGGGTCGCTCTTGATCTCCTGCTCTGACTGATACCATCGAATTGGGGTTGTAGTATCACTCATGTTGAGTACATTCTTTTTATCTACAGTAATATAACAATTGCCTGATTTATCAGGTGAATAGCTATAGCTGGTGGCACGGTACTCCACCCTTCCAACTAACGCAGGACTAAGAAAACTCTCCAGTTGTTGCTTCAATTTACTCCAGGACATAGATCCTCCTATTATCAAAAGCCTACCGCATGAATTACGGCGATCATTTCAAATATTTATCAATCCGTCTCCAGTATCAACATTCATCTAAATTATAACATAGCAAACCAAATGGATGATGGAAGAAACCCAGTTATTGGTTTTAAAATTCCCTATGTGATAAAATTGCAGAAAATTATCTACTTACTATTAAATCGTCATAGCCTACCATTGGAACATACGTTGTTATTCACAAAGGAGAGGAAGAGTGTAATGGCTACGAAGAAAGCAACCTTACCTGCTCATATGGAAAAACTCGTTAAAGATAATGATATCGCTACTGTAAAAGAAATTTTCGAGCAATGCGAATGGGATGCACGTGGGGGCTACAGCAAAGGTACGGCCCTCAGCTTTCGTCAAATATCGGATGAAGTGGTCCGCTGGCTGGTAGCGCAAGGGGCAGATATTAATGCACGTGACAAATATCAACGCACGCCTTTACATTCCCATGCCTCACACTGGTCAGGAAATGTACCCCTGTTCCTTGAATTAGGTGCGGATGTGGACGCTGTGGATTACCAAAATGAAACACCGTTACATGCAGCGGTCAATGGGTATCGAACCAAAGTGGTTCAAGAGTTGGTAAACCAAGGCGCTACTATTAACGTAGAAAATAAACAGGGAAATACGCCATTAGCTAAGGGGTTAGCCAATTGCAGGAATAGCGATATAGTCAGTCTGGCAGAGATTGCCGCAATTCTGCTGAATGCCGGAGCATCGGTCACCCCCGATATGAAAGAATCGGTGAAGCGGATCGGTAAGGATTTTGAATTCGTCCGTGAGAAGTTCAATAAGGACAAGGTCGATGAAGTTTCAGATGCGCTGATCAAACTGTACCAGTTATTTGATGTCGAGCCGGTAGCGAATCGGATCATGCACGATGGGACTACTCCCATTCAGGTAAAGGCAACCACCTGGACCAAACAGCACCAAGAGCTGTGGGAATATCTCATTCCGGCCCAAGGCCACGCTCAAACGGTGCAGGGAGAGGTCATCCGCATCACAGGACGTGTATCCCATGAAGTATTGGATAATGGCGGTGGAAACTGGGATGCGGAGTATCGCAAGATGCTGGATGCACTGATTCGTCACCTGGGCTCTGGTGCGCCACTCGCCCCCGCACTTCTCCAAGAGGCAGCAGACTTGGTCAGCAGACTTCACAATGGATACGATTTTGATGCGCCTGCCAGATTATCCGAGTTAGCGGTATTATGGGTGCTTGCCAATCCTCAGCCGGTCGCTATGGAGAAACCTGCGTATACGCGTTAAACAGCAAAGCAAAAAAGAAGCGGAAAAGTTACCGCTTCTTTTTTCTATTAAATCTATCTGAATCATACTCCGTATCCATGATTACGTCTTACTCTACTCTACCTGTTCATTGCTTTCAAACTCATTGAGCAATTCACGTACTTTAGAAGTGGTTTTGGCGTTCATCAAGCTGTTTCTCAGCTCACTAGCACCGCGGAAGCCACGAACATAGATTTTGAAAAAACGGGCCAGCGGGCTGAACGAACGCGTTTCAAGCTCGGAATATTGATCATGGAGATCTAAATGCAGCCGTAGTAGATGAAGGAACTCTTCTGTGTTATGCTCCCTTGGCTCCTTTTCAAAAGCAAATGGATTCTGGAAAATACCCCGTCCAATCATAATACCATCCACACCATATTGCTCCACGAGCCTGAGGCCTGTTTCACGGTCAGGAATATCCCCATTAATCGTCAGCAGTGTATTAGGCGCTATCTCATCACGAAGTTTTTTAATCTCCGGAATCAGTTCCCAGTGAGCATCTACTTTGCTCATTTCTTCTCTCGTCCGCAGATGAATGGACAGGTTCACAATGTCCTGTTGCAAAATATGGGTCAACCAGTCGCGCCATTCATCGACCTCAGTAAATCCAAGACGCGTTTTTACACTGACCGGTAGCCCCCCGGCTTTCGCTGCCTGAATAATCTCCGCCGCAAGGGCTGGCCGGCAGATCAATCCACTTCCTTTTCCATTCTCGGCTACATTCGCTACCGGACAACCCATATTGATATCGATGCCTTTAAAGCCTTCTTTCGCCATACCGATACTCATCTCACGAAAGAATTCAGGTTTATCTCCCCAGATATGAGCCACAATCGGCTGTTCGTCCGCTGTAAAAGTCAGACGCCCTCGCACACTATGGTGCCCCTCAGGGTGACAATAACTCTCTGTGTTCGCAAATTCGGTAAAAAACACATCCGGTCTGCCCGCCTCACCTACGACATGCCGAAACACAACATCCGTCACATCTTCCATGGGTGCCAGTATAAAAAATGGTCGTGGCAATTCACGCCAAAAGTTTTCCTTTGTCATCTCAAAAGCTCCTCTATACATTCCAGGACAGTCTCTGTCCTCATTAATAGTTAAAATAGTAAAACTCGTAACTCATACATCTGCTTGCTATCATTTACATGATCATTCGCAGTTTCGTTACGATTCACATTATGGTGTCCTAGCTTCTTCTTCACTTATACCATGCAAATGTAACTTTGTTCAAACAGCAGTATCTGTTATTACTTCCATTAGATCTTCAGATTATTGAACGTTCGATGATCTCGAAATTGCCCTTTCCCGATTTTATCACGTCTTTATTAGATTTTCAGCCCGATTGCTCTTGCCGAACTGGATAAGCTCCTCTAAAATGAAGCTCGACAGGCTTTTAACCTGCAAATCAAGATTTTAAGGAGGCCTGAATGATATATGGAAATTTCACTGGATATGATCAAAGACAAAGTCGAATGCTTGCAGGCTTATGACTTCCGTGAACTGGAACGAGCGATCGAAGAACGAATCGGAATGAACAAAGCATTAATGCTACGCGTGAAGCAAGTTCAGCATCAAGTAACGTTTGACCCTTTTCGCAACAAGATGTTATATAGTGCAATCGTGCATTTTGCCGTATATTAATGGACCAAGATTTTCAATAGTGAAAAACAGTTCACTGACGCAATTGCATTTAAGCATATCCTATAAAGCATGCAAAAAAGAAGACGCGAATTCGCTCGCGTCTCTTTCCATATCAAACTCCATTTTCTCTTATTAAAACTCCTGCTTAAATAACATCGCCAAGTTTGTTTAAAACGCGGTGTTAAAAGAGGATTTTTGTCACCTGTAATCATATTTTACATAGTTAAATACGGGATCGTACCACTATACAAACAGTCACTTTTGAGGATTAAGGGGGTAATACCATGCAAGAATTAATATTTATGAAGAATTATAAAAACAATGAAGTACTGCGCAAGAGTTTTTTCGAGCTTGCTGTCAACACGTTTGAGATCAATTTTGAAGATTGGTATCAACAAGGATACTGGGGCGAGCGTTACATCCCTTATTCATATGTCGATGGGGACCAGGTTATTGCCAACGTTTCTGTTAACATCCTTGAGCTCATCATTCACGGGGAGAAGAAAAAAGCGATTCAAATCGGCACGGTGATGACACATCCTGATTATCGGGGGAAAGGACTCTCTACACGTTTAATGAATAAAGTTTTAGAGGAATACGAGAACAAGTACGATTACATGTACCTTTTTGCCAATGAATCGGTGCTTGATTTTTATCCCAAGTTTGGGTTTGAACCTGTGGAAGAACATCTTTTTTCAATGAATTATACGGCAAAAAAATCACCTGAGCCTGCGAACATCCGAAAACTAAATGTAACTAACGCGGATGATTTACGTCTTATTCAAAAATTGGCATCGGAAAGATTGCCTGTTTCTCAGCATTTCGCAACCCATCATGCTCAAGGAATACTCATGTTTTATTGCCTGAATGTCTTTAGTGATGATATTTATTACTTGGAAAACGAAAACGTCATTGTTATTTATCAGAAAGAAGACAATCATATTGAGCTTTTCGACGTTGTTAGCTTAAACGAAATGAATATGAAAGATATCTTGGATAAGATTGCAGATGAAGATACAGAGAAAGTAACCTTTCATTTCACTCCAGATGCAACAGATGATATCGTTCTAAAAAGTTCGATCACCAATGAAGGTTTATTTGTAAGAACCCATGGTGAACATCTCTACCCTCTGCACGTTAAACATCCGATTACATCTATTGCTTGATGATTTATTTAATAAGACCTACCACCAGACCATACTTAAAAAAGATCAAAAAGGAGCAGGATTCCCTGCTCCTTCGTTATGTGAAACTTCTTTCTCTCATCAAACGTAAATTCACAAGGTATAATGAAATCAGATGACCGTTCAGCATGATCTTATGACCATCATAATGAAGGAGGGGACATTCGTGGCGTTTATCCCGCTAAACTGCCCCAATTGCAACGGAAGAATTGAATACAAGAAGGATGAGGTTTTAAAGTGTCCCTATTGTGAAACAGAACTTTTATTGAAGCAAAATCATGTCTATTACGTAGACCAGACTATTAATCATTACCATGGAACGTCCCCTAAAGTACCACCGAAGCAGACTGCCTCCGTAAAGGTAATGCTGATACTGATGTTAGTCCTAACTGGCGCGATCGGTACATATTTTTATTATAGCAATAGCTCCACCTATCCAAAAACAGAAGCCAATCTGCCTGTACGAAAGATGCCTGAAAGCGAGGTTCTGCTCTCATTTTTGCGAGATATCTTCGATAAAGGGTCCGCTTTGCCAACAGAGGAGGAATTGGCTCGTATTCGCTATTTAACCGTAGAGCATTCGGAGAATGATCAGTGGAAGTTTACATATAGCCTCTCCGATCCCTTCAGCGATGAACAGGCCGAGAAGATCACTTATATTACTCAGGACAAAAAACTGAATAGCCAGCGGATTGATCAGCGAGATTTTGAAGCTTTTAAGGGACTGACGGCATTGGACCTGACGAATACCTATGAAATATCCCAGACGGACCAAACCACTTTGGCCCATATGCCCGGATTAAAAAGTTATGGTGGCGCTTTTAACGAATCCTTTAGTACATTTTCGGGCTACTTTGGCGACAAGTCTAAAATTACGGAGCTTACCACTCAGCTTCGCAGCAATCAGGAATTGGCTATGTTGCTGGAATTCCCCAATCTGAACTCTTTATCCATTACCTATGTGGATGAGTCCGTAACAGATTTTCACTTGTTAAACCAATTGCCAATCAAGTCCCTGTCGCTCACCTTTGTCGATGAACTCGGATGGTTGTCGTCCATGACCGGGTTATCATCCTTGTCTATACAGTACAGTGAAACCACAGACCTGCAGCCGCTGTATGCCTTGACCCAGCTTCAGGAGCTTCAGTTGTCCTATTTAACGAATGTAAAGTCCATCGACTTTGTGCAAAATATGCCTGCTCTACAAACGTTAGATATTGAAAATGTAAACTTCTCCAGTCTGGAGCGCTTGACCGGCAAAAACTCTATTACCACACTACGCCTGGCTTCTCTAAGTGAGCTTGGCTCCGTAAAGGCCATAAACAGTCTGCCCTCTTTGCGGGAATTAACGTTGTCCGGCTACTACGAGAATGCAGAAGCGCTGACACTGCCTAAAGTAGAGCGAGTGGAAATTCCAAGCTCCTTTCTCCCCGGGCTAAAGGCCCCGGTTACAACCAGTCTGACGCTCCGTGGCGGAAGTGGGGAATCGAACTTGGCTGCGCTGGGGAAATTCCCGAAACTGGAGCAACTCTCGCTCTGGGAGATCGATGAAATAACCCGTCTTGCCGCCCTGGACGGCTTGTCCCGCCTAGAGACCTTAAACATTTACGACTCGTCACTGTTCAAGGAAAGCGACGCCTTATTTCGTTTGAAGCAGATGAAATCTCTGGTGTGCTACGAGTGTAGGCTGAACTTTGAACAAAAGGCGGCCGCGGAGAACAGCGTACTTGAACATTTGACCTTAAACCAGTCATATTTTAGCATGAACAATACCTCTGTTACTGAAATTGATCAAATGATGCCTTACTTTGCCAACATGTCCGCTCTACGTTCCTTCACCATGCAGGATAGCAATTTGGATTCTTTAGAATTCATGAGTAACTGGCAGGCCATAGAAGAGCTTCATCTCGAGAACAATGCCATTTCCAATATCGAGACCCTAAGCCAGCTGCCTAATCTGCAAAAGGTATATCTATCCGGTAATTCCGTGCAAAACAAATCCGTGCTTGGTGCGGGTGTGCACGTATATTAATTCCCGCTTGGGATAAGGGGATTTTTAGACTACTGTAGTTAATGGATGGTATTGAAACAAAGACAAGAAGGGGTTCGAGAATCATGTATCAATTCTCGAACCCCTTCTGTTTATGCTTAGCTTTCTAACCATCATCGCAACACTTTCCACATGGGATGAGTGGACAGTTAAAACACATTACAGGAATAGCATTTGCTCCGTAAAAGAGCGGTGACAAAGTTACCGCTTATTACTTTTATATTAGTATCAACTAGTTAGGTAACTCTTGTTTTGCCGTTTCTAATTTCTGTATCAGATTAAAATCATCTTTTATGGATTTACATATAATGTATCTATCTACACCCAAGAAGATGCATAACTCATAAGCATAAGCTAAAATACTCGCTAATTTACTTCTAAAACCCCGCTCAATATTCGCTGGAATGGATTCCAGCATAATACCTTTTATTGGTTCATAATCTGTATCACTTAAAAATTTCCCAGTACCACCTGAGGTTTCTCTATGATAGCGCACAATTACCTTAGCATAATTTAAAAACTTTGTTTCCCAATCTGCTCCAGCATCGTACATGAAGCCCGTGGGTGTAGACCGAAGCGAAGCTTAGGGCTACCCCACCATTAATAAAAATTCAATCCTGTAATGATGTGGAATCTCTCGCTATGCTCGGTCTTCCCCATAGGCTTCGCTACGCTCGCCTTCTATAAAGTTAAAAAGTTAACGAGGGTATATCAAAATTTGCCCCAGCCCCATCATTATTTTATTTCCTCTTAGCAGGTCTCCACTTGAAGCCACAGTTCATACAGCCGTTGACAATTTCACTTCTTCCAACGAAACCGACTAATATGCTTACTGGCAAGCACAAGCTAATTGAAATCCCACAAATAATGCCGATGAAAGTTACTAGACCTCCAAAAGCTTCACTTCCTGTGCTACTTACACCACTTCCGACTTCTACATTTTGATTATAATAGAAAGCACCCATCGTACCTGCCAACACTAATACGAGAGGAAGTAATCCCATCCACCCCAGTGTTTTGAACATGTTTGCGAAGTTGTACCCTCTTTTGTTGGCTACCACCTGCTGTGACTTGCACTTACGGCAAGTTACGGCATTTACACTATTTGTAGTTTTTGAGTGACTCCCTGTTCCTTCTACTTGTCCGACTGTCCTGTTTATTTGGGGGTTAGCCCCCTTAGATTGACCCCTCGCAGTCATGTTAGCTTGGGCAGGCGTTGTCTTGTTGGGCTGATTATATGTAGTTCTAGTACCACGTTGCACTTCTTTTGACTCCCTTCTGATGTTCTCTTGTAGGCATGTAGAACTATTCGACAAAACTTTCCAAGACCCTCTTTTACTGCCTTCCTATTGTGTTCGCCCCTTTTCACCTTCATGGAGTGACCAACGTCGTCCTTTCGCTTCCGATCGAAAAAACGATAAGATAAGTATAGCCGGGCATGTCACAATATGGAACATGACATTTCGAAAAAATTGCGCGTGAATTAAGTACGCCTTTTGTGGCACTGACATACACCCGTTCCTCCGGTGTACCCCCTCGCGATTACGGTAAATTTCTGATTCAAAAAGGAATAGACGCCGATCATTTAGACCGACGCCAATTATTTTTTCTAAAATCGGTAACCCTCCTTTATTTCGTCACAATAAAGTTAGGTAAATTTTTTTCAAGATACTTAATTCTTTCCGAATAATCTTGTTCTGCATGAGTTTCCGTAAGTATATTGTTGGACACTAACAAGTCATAAAATGATTTCAGCATCTGGGCTGATATAGCGGAAGTAATCATCATTCTTTGAGCGTCGATCAGAACAGAAGCTATCTTTTCAGGCTGTACAAGTTCAATCTGTACGCCGTTCCTGTCGATTATGAAATACATCTCCTTCACATTTTCAAACACTAAATGTTTTACTTGTGCCCCATTCGCCAAGCGAGTCTGAACTTCTTCTATTGAATAGCCCGGATTCGGATCATTTATCAGCAGCCATTTTGCAAAATCTTTTGCATCGACTTCATCTGTATCATATTTTTTCCAAACCGTGCCATTATCCTTGCTTATCTGTATTGTGTTATCCATCATGACACGAAGATATATTTCGTTGTCCATATAAACTCCACGATACTTTGAATCCATAAGGCTGGCTATCAACTTCGGTACATCATATTTCTTGTTGAATGTTAAATCGTGCGGCATTAAATCGGTAATGGTGGCACCTTGAGATAATGCGGGCACTAGATCTGTAGTGATGGGACCATGAGATAATGCGGGCACTGCTTCAGCTGAAGGTTCGGCTTTAGGATTGTCGACATGCGTAACAGCTTCCGTTTTGTCCAATGCAGAAGTCGCGAAGATGATAACGACACTGGCTACAAGCCCAATAGCGAGCAGCATCGTGGCGATCGTGATTTTCTTGGTTTTCATAATCGATTAAATCCCTTTCTTCGGTTGAGTTTTTGAAAAAGCTACTAATCATCAGCGACAAACCGATTTTCTTTTCTTCCAAGCGTACAAGTGCCCTAGCATAAGTAGGTTTCGAGTTTTCTCCGAATTTCCGTATGACTGTTTCATCACAGAATAGCTCGATATCACGGTTGGTAAGAGTACAACAGGCCGAAAAATACCGTAGGTACGCGGAGTTGAAATATTATCTAGTTGCCTAATTTGAACATCTCGCCATAACAAATTTGAATGCTGCCATCTTCTTATAAAATCGTTTCTAATAGGCACAGCCATTTTGTAGATTTTGCGATACCGATTACCTTCATTATGATTATACTGTAAGTAAGTTGTTTTGTTGTTCCATAATTCTGTCAATCTCAGTAGCATAAATCAACGGCATAAGCAGACCTAAGAAGGAATCATGTCCATTAAAGGTTCTTTCAACTTTCATTATTATCATCTCCCCTGCTATCAGTGGTCGCTCCATGTCTTTAAAGAGGTGCAAGGGGAGAGTATTATTCTCTTGCTTCTATAACAAAAGGCATTCACCCTTAGCTGAAGGTGAATGCCCTTAGTTACTAAATATACTGGCTTTGCGGTTAGTTCTCAGTAGCTTTAGCCGCTGACTTCTTTTTGTTAACTAATTCTCTATGCCCCCCATAACTCATTAGGGTAAAGATAATCCCTACAACGGCAAAGAAAATATGCCCAGAATCAAGTTCAAACCTTGAAATAAAAGCAATCAAGGATGAAAAGAGTTGAAAAACCATCAATGGTTGAATGGTTTTTCAGCTAAGTGCTGTATGAATGCGTTTCTTTTCTTCATCAAGTCATCCTGTTGTGCATTCATTAAAAAGTCGTGTTACGCCACCCTCCCCCACCAAATCGCCGAAAACCCTTGCCCCACTTGGCTTGAACGCCTCTCGCCCTATTTTAGCACGAGCAAATAAAGTCGTATTAAAAATCGGATTGGAAATTGGAGAAAGATATTGAGAAAAAGCTTGATAGAAACAAGGGATTCGGTTAGTTTAAGAACTTCCCTTCCTCCTGACCTCCCCCTGCTCCAAAAGAAAAAAAGCCGAGGAATACAGGATTGGATACCTGAATTTCGCTCGGCTTTGTGATACGACTTTTTAGGCTTTAGGTCGACTTTAATTCGAATCTACAATTAACCCGCTCCGTTGATGCATACGCCAATACATCTCAACTATTAGTCTTTCCTGACCAACAGTGAGTAACACTCCACATGACTAGTGTGCTGTAACAAAATCAAAACAAAAAAACGGCATCTCTGCCGTTTGTGTTTAAAGTGTTGATGCAGACAGCGGCGGTTTTCATACGATGAAAAGACACATGCACAGTATGCCTGTTGATGCGGCTCATTTCTAGAAATATTAGATGTGATTTTACCTGAAAGCCTTTAACATTAAAAATAATTGATTATGAAAATGTACTTCATTCGTATATATTTTTGTAAATAAACCAATGCACTTGTCTATGATTTCCCCAGTGAATTTTTGGGACATGATGGCTTTATTCGAATAGATCCTTACTGTCTTCCAGTCATGAATAATTTGGTCCAATAACGGGTCAAGCGTATGTTTTGCATTGATATGATCAATGTTGTACTTATAGAGAGTATTTAACCTGTATTTCTCAGAACATTTTCTATAAATAGTACTGCTCAATGTTTCTATAATCGTTTCATTTTTTATAATGAGCTCGTAATTTTCTGCCAACAACAGTATATTATTCAAACTTTCCGTTATTTCATTTTGATACCTGCACATATTTTCTACGAATGCATTGATGGTTGTGTGTGCTAAATTCTTATTGTTCAAGATTTCATGATTACCGGGGGGCACTAGCGCATATTCCCAAAAGTAGTCTGGCATCTTTACGTGTTCCGAAGTCATACATGACCATTTAAATTCTGAAAATGGTAGAGAATATTGTCTGTATTCTGTAATATCATCAACCGTATATATTTCCTCGTTCGTAAGATTGAAGCCATAGACAAAAACAGGGTGCAGTCCATGTTTTTTGTTATAGTAAAAGTCTCTCCCGCGTTGATAAAATAAATCAATAAATATGGAAATCGGATGACCACTTGAAATAGAGTTTATGATCTCATCTTGTAACGTATCTAGTTCAGGGGATTTTTTACGAATAGAGATCCCCATTTCCTCAAGGATCTGATCTCCCTCCTCAAGATCCAACACCTTTAACTTGAAATATCCTCTTGTTTGTATTTTTTGTTTATCAAATCTATAAATACTAATAACATTATTCAAAATCGGCAACTCATCTTTTTTAAAATATCTGGCAAGCGTTAACAACAAGTTGTAGCCGCAATTGAAATAAGGAAAATTATGATGAGGATACATTTTTGTCATGCCGTCGAAGGGCTGAAAGGTGTCCAGGGAAATAATTTCTTCCATAAAATATTTCTCCTATACTAAAATTATTGTTGATATTACGGCTATATTACCTCTTAACAAGGTTCATCATACGGTATTGCCGCGTTCCAGCCTTCATCTCTTCATATTTCTTCGAGCCGGGCAATGCGATGAATTCATTGATATCTCCAATATTCGTGCTCGCTTTGGCATTGCTCGCAATCCCTTGTGTGCCAGTACGCTGCTTCGCACTCTCATCACATGATAGAAGAACATTCGAAGTCACATCCTGATTGCGGATTACAGACAGGCCTGCTTCCTCTAACAGCCTGATGTTATGCGCTACCTGATCTCCCAGCATCAGCTCCGTATACAGAAATACGCCGCCAACTCTCATTATCCGGTACACCTCTTCATAGAATCGAGATCGGTTCGGATAGGCATGTGCGGATTCTATATTTAACACCACATCGAAGCTCTCGTCTGCAAACGGTATATTCTCCGCATCGCCGACGAGATACAAAGATTCACCCCCTCGGGATTTGGCATTGCAATAGGCAATATTCGCCGGGCAGATGTCGAGACCGACAATAGACAGCGGCTTGAAATATTTAGACAGAGCTGCTATGTTCCCTCCCCTGCCGCATCCGATGTCGATCACCTGCCGCTCCCGAATCACCGTCCTGCCCACTGTCTCAAGCAGCAGCTTGACCGAGTTTCTATTCCATGCATCGTCGGGCTCGATCACCGCATGTTGCTCATTCCCGTGCGGGACGTAACCATAATTTAAGAAGGTGGCGAATCGGCCTATACCGGACAGCGCAAGGGAGTGCGAAATCTCGCTATAATCTCGAATTTCAGCCTCTTTCCGGTTCCATTCGGAAGGGTGAACAAACTGCTCACGCCGATCGAGCATCGATACATAACGGTCATCGTTCGTATATACCGCATCGCAGCTGCAGCATTGCAGCAATGCCTCCGACTGGACCAGCACGCCCTTGCAGCTGGAGCATACCAACCTTGCATGTAGATGTTGTAGCATGACTATCACCCAGCCGACGTATGCATTTGATTCAACGCGTACACATTATAGTAATTTGGGATATTCAAATCTTCGTAGTAATCGATCACGGCATAGAAGCAGTTGGTTTGGAAGATGTTCTCGAGCCTGCTGATCTGCTCTCCGTCCAGTCCGTGTACCTCCATTACAATTTGCCTGATTTTGCCCCAATCTTCCGGTTGGATTCCTTCCAGCACCTCGAACTCACTTTTTTCCACGTCGATTTTGAGCAGATCAATTTGGTTCAGATCATAAAAACGGATCATTTCGGAGATCGTAGTTAGCTTGCAACGATAGATTTGTTCATTCAGAAGCTTCGGCGACATAAGATGATCGACAAAGCGGTTTAGCATTCGCCGGTCAGCGAAATTATCTTCGTAATGGTTGATTAACCCGTATCGGAGATCTTGATCGTGGTTCTCCCTGTATTTGATCTGGACAGAGTCCGTGGACATCGTAGGAAAATAGGCAAACTCCGCTTCCTTGATCTCATTGGAAAGCCCGACGTTAACCGTCGTTACGCGAGGCAGCGAGCTCGTATTCATCTTCAAGAGTTTAAACGTCGGAGGCAGTGGCTCAAAGGCATACACCCTGCAGTCGCTCTTGCTGCTGACATATAGGCTAAACATGCCGATATTAGCCCCGACGTCCAGGACCGTGCCATGATCCGGAAGCGTAATCCCGTGCTTGAAATACATCTCCTTGTGGAAAATCTCGTTGTAGAGAAACTCGGTCTCTCCTTCGTTGTTTTGATAGATTTCAATCCCGTTGTGCAGCCGTTTCTTTGTAATGGCGTCTGTCTGCAATGGATGACGCTCATGCTCCGTCTTGCTCATTCAATTCACCTTCTCAACAATTTGTTTGTAGGGCATTTCTCTAACTGCTGGCGCTTTCATAGCGTTTGACGGCCAGCTTCCAGAACAGCCTGACCACTAGAAGCGATATAACGGGAGCTACAAAAATCCATATCCCAAGGAACAAGTCCAATCGATCAATCAAATAAACCGACGGCATGTTGGTGATGAACAAGATCGGCACGACATACAACCCAATTCTTCGCAGCCATTTGGGGTATATGTACATCGGCATATTGTTTAAATCCCAACATTTGTCAAGTATTTCGAAGATCGAACCGGACTTCACCGTCCAGAAGGCAAGGATTTGCGGAAGTAGAAGCACCGAATAGGTCACGATCGTGCTACTCAAGATCACGCCGATATATCCGGCCACATGGATCAAGCTTGGCTCGATGTCAAGACGCCGCCAAGCCAGTACGATCATCGTGATCCCGGCGATCAGGTTCGGGATCGGAAACGCGAAGTTAACATGCCGGAACGAAATCATGAACTGCAGCGAAAGCGGCTTCGTCATATACAAGTCCAGCGTCCCGTTGCGGATATGGCCGGCGAATCTATAAAAGTTATCCATAAACAGTCCTGTATAGATTGCGATCATAATCGTATAGGTCCCTGTGAAGATCAACATCTGGTCAGGAGAAATGCCATTGATTTCGATCCCGAGCTGGAAAACGAACAAGATATAGATCAGCTTGGAAAACAGAAATACGGTCTCCATGATCAAACCGGAGTAGAAATTCGCTTTGTATTCCATGTAACCGACCAAGCTGTTCTTTGCGAAAATAAAGAACATACGTACATGCTTCCGAAACTCCGTCAAGCTGATACTCACAGATCTAACCTCCAACGGCTACATATTTCCTCATCCCGGAATCCCACGACAACTTCGAAATCATCATAAGCACAATTACCCAGACCGCTTGTAAGAGGAGTCCGCGCACGATTTCATGAATCGCCATGCTCCCATTGATGATGTTAACCGGGAAGAATACGACATATTGAAACGGTAAATAGCTGGAGATTCTGGCAAACGTATCTCCGAAAATATTAAGCGGAAAGATGGCACCACTTAGCAAATAGACGCCTTGATTGAACGCGATATAAACGCCCCAAACCTCGGTAATGATGAACGCGAGAGCGCTAATCGAATAAAAAAGCAGGAAGTTGATGAGCAGTCCGAACAGAATGCTGACCAGGAACATAACGATCTGCACCCCTCTAAGCTGAAACCCCCAAATCTGAGTAAAAACGATCATCAGTATGACGAATAAGACAAGGACGACCCCGATCTGAACCGTTTTCCCACCGAAAAAATTGCATATCCGATAGCTGAAATAATGAATGGGCTGAGCGATAAATTTGCTCAGTCCACCCGTCTTGATATCATTCGCGATTTCCCCTTCGAAGCCGGCAGAAACCAGCTTGGAGACGACGCCGGACAACACGGAATAAATGATGATCTGTGAATAAGTATAGCCATTAATAATCTCTTGCGGCGAACTGCGAAACACAGCCGTCCAGAGGAAGCATTGGACGAGAATGATGAAGCCGCCGCTGATGATACTCATAAAGAAATCGGTCCGATACTCCATCGCATTCTGAAGCGCAAGGATGTACGTCCTTTTATACTTCTGTAAGGCTTTCATGTCTGACCCCATCTTTCTGATACAAGCTTTCGATGCCTCGCTCGACAGGTATATCTTCAACTGTGAAATCAAGGATCGGGAACCGGTCCAGCATCATCTTGGAAAGCCGCTGGAGGTCATGCTTATCGATCTCCATGACGGCATTCATGCCGTCATGTTGCATGATAGCGCCATACTCGCTTAGCGCTTGCCTCGGCACTTCGTCCGTAAATTGCAACTTGATGATCTTTTTTGCATGAAACAGCTCGTTCACACGCCGAAGATCGCCGTCGTATACGATCTTCCCTTGATTGATGATGATTGTTCGTTTGCATAAATCCTCAATATCCGCCATATAGTGGCTTGTCAGAATGACCGTTGCTTTTGTCTGCTGGTTATAATACTTCAGGAACTCCCGAATGCGCTTCTGCGAAATCAGATCGAGTCCGATTGTAGGCTCATCCAGAAAAATTACCTTAGGCCGGTGGATGAGCGACGCAATTAGCTCCATCTTCATCCGTTCCCCCAGCGAAAGCCTACGTACCTGAATATTGAGCAGATCTTTAACATCAAGCATCTCCGTAAGCTCATCCAGGACAAGGTTGTAGGGCTTATCCTCGACCTCATAAATGCATTTGTTCAGGTACAACGATTCGTTCGCCGGTAAATCCCACCACAACTGCGATTTCTGCCCCATCACGATCGAGAACTGCATCTTGAATTCTTTTTTTCGCTCCCAAGGGACATAGCCTAATACCGTCGCTTGCCCGCTTGTCGGATACAAGATGCCGGACAGCATCTTAAGCGTAGTTGTTTTGCCGGAACCGTTCGGGCCTAAGAACCCGACCATCTCGCCTTGCTCGATTACAAGTGATATCTCGCTAACCGCTTCTTTGATCAGTGATTTCCGCTTCACTAAATTTTTTAGCGATTTTTTGAACCCCAATTCTTTTTCGTAGTAATTGAAGCTTTTGGATAAGCGTTCCACTTGGATAATACTCACTGGTTCACCTCATTTATGCTCATGTAGAATAGTTAAACACCGTGCAAATGCAAGACACTGCACTTGGAACATGCCGGTGTCAGTCGTTCATCCATCATTTCCCTTATCCTTCTGTAGGTCATGCCGTGCCATAATTCCTGTACGGACGCTTCATTTAATTTGCCGATCTCGAACTCTTTGAAAAATTTGCACGCAACAATCGTTCCATCGGGCGTAATATCCATCCGGTTCGAGAGAGCCAGGCACTTCTTGTTCATCGTGCCTTTACTCTTCACCTCTTTGCCGAGCACGAAATCTTCGATCTGGTCATAATCCAGATTCGGCTGGTAGCGTAAACGCATTTTCCAGACCCGATTATTCACCCGGTCCAACTCGCTCATCAAAGCAGGGATACGCTCCGGATCGAGCTTGTAGTTAAAGGCGTGCCAGCTTCGTTCGCCCTTGTGCTCGCTCGCCGCAAGGAAGTCGAACTTCTGGTCAAAGTAATCGTCCATTCCCTGCGTGCACTCGTCCGAGATGTACCACGGGAAACAGACCATGACCATATCTACACCGACGCCCTCCAGAAAGTCCAACAGATCGTACAGCTTGTCGGTCATAGCATCGTTAACGACGGTATGGATCGTAATTTTGCCCTTGAATCGGTTTTCCTTGCGCAGCTCGACTAGCATCCGAATAGCATCTATCGCCTTGTTGAATACCCCTTTGCCGCGAAGCGCATCATTCTCTTCTTCGAATCCATCAAGTGCAATGAGCAGCTCCAGGTTGTCGGAGATTCTCAGCAAGGCGTCCAGCTTTCGCTCGATCAGCATCGCGTTCGTGCAGATCGTCGTCTCGCGAGGATGGGCTTCAAGCAAATCGGCCAAACGGTCGAAATGGCTGTATACGAGCGGCTCGCCGCCCCAGATATAGAGTCTCGACTTGGCTGGTTCCGTCTCGAGGATCAGCTTCTCCAGCAGCCCGTAGTCGAGCTGTTCCCGCTGCTGCTCCGGTGTCATAAAGTGATGATAGCCGGTGTCGTTCCATTGATAGCAATGCTTGCAGCGCAAGTTGCATTGGTTCGTCAGTTTAATCCCGACCGACTCTGGCAACGGTGTCGCGTAACCCGCTATTTTCTCCATGTTCCGCTTGGTTTCCACCGTATTCTTGATAGTACGTTTCAATATTTGCAAATCCTTTGGGGAACGTTTAATCTCTGATTTCGGATTCATATCAACACCACCCTTCTTAAACCTATTAGGTCATTCACATGAATCAATAGATATAATACCTTGAACAAGCCGTACAAATCGGAAGCATATTTTTTTTCATATACGCGCGATAATCTTTGTACTTGTCACTACTCCAGATATCCAGCAAACTCTCTTCGTTCACGTTGCCAAAGGTCAGATCATAGAAGGCATGGCAGGGAGAAACGTCGCCCCTTGCCGTAATCTCCGCATAAACCCATGGAAGGGAGCACCGATTCCGTTTATCAGCCATCTGATGGAATTGCCCCGAGAAATAGTTGCTCAAATTTTGTTCATCTATCGTCTTCGGATAGGTGATCACATGGATGCTGTTTTTCAAGCAATACGCTTTAACATTATTGAGCTGTCTCGTCAATTCCGGAATATCGATCTGGCTGAACGAACTGGTGTCCCGCCAGACCATCCCCTTGGCATAAGGAGCTTCATGCACGTCGAATTTGTCACTAAGAACCTCCACATATTGGGCATACTGCTCTTCCGTTGCATAGAGCTGCACTTCCATGCTGATATGGTCCAACATCGACAAGTCGATATGCTTAAAGAAAAATTCCTCAACGTACATATAGTTCAAGGGCGTAATGATAAAGGATACACCCATTTTCGGAAATTGCTTGCCCTTGCTTTCCCGAAGCTCATAAAGCTTCTCGATCCCCTTGATTACTTTCTTGAATACGCCTTTGCCTCTCTGCTTATCGTTGATTTCCTCAGGGCCGTCGAGCGACATCCAGATCTTATTTGGAGCAGTCTCGACAAGCATCTCGGCATGCTGCTCAAGCAATGTGCCGTTCGTGGGGAAGTCCGCTTTACTTCCATAGTGATTGATCATGGCGAGAATGTCGCTCAGCCAAGGGTACATCAGCGGCTCGCCGCCGAAGAAATCGTAATACGGCTTGCCCGGGCTGCACTCGACGATGATCTTTTTAATGAGATCCGGATCCAGATGCGCTAACGTTTTTTTGCTTTTGTAGGGCCCTTCGAGTCCCCACTCATAGCACATCTTGCATCGTAAATTACACTCCTCCAACAGCTGCATGACGATCCATCTCGGATAGCTTGTCTTTGTCTTATCTTGGGCGACACTCAATTTGTTTACGCTCATCGCATAACCCCTTCTGCCATTGAAATCTTACCCCTTCGTTAACGCGACTCTCGCACAATAATGATCCACATAATTCGTCCGTTCTCTGGGTCTGTTCATGATCGCTTGATGCATCTCCCTAAGGACCTCTACGGAAAAATCCATTTCCCGCCACTTCTCGTAGCGTATTCCGAACCCCAGTGATTCCCACAATTCCAAATTGCTAAGCTCGTGACTTCCGAACGGCTCCAGCAGAATAAGAGGGGTTTCGGATGCAAGCGAGTCGATTAATGTGCCCGCTCCCGGCTTGGCCACGATAGCCATCGCCTCCGAAGCGATATCGAATAACCAATGATGATCAACCTCAGCGGCGTATGACTTCGTGTCTTCTCCCGTTATTTCGATGTATGGCGGAAACTCGTGCAGGCCGTTCGCACTCTTCACCCATGCACACCATTCCGGATCATTCATCCAATATCGGTGATCGGGATCGGGCTTCGCTTCCTTCCAATCGTAAGCTACGATATCAAGCCCATAGTTATGGGAGGCAAGCTCTGGAATTGTACTTTGATAAGTGCCCATCCCCCAGCCGCCGCCATGAACAACAAGCCGCCGCTTCCTTGAGTCGAAGGGCAGTGCCGTACGATGAAGAATCGGGATTTCGCATCGAATCTCCATCTTGTCGGTGTCATAGAGACAAGCATTGTAATAATACTCGTCATAGCTAGGATGAAACTTCTTCAAGCTCTTCCAAGACGGGGCCAGATCTGAATCGACGTAGAGCAGGTCTACATGAATTTGATTCGGCAGCATCTTCTCCCTATACAAATCCAGAATATAGATCCAGTGTCCGGATAACGATATGAATTCGTACCGCTCTTCCGCTTTCCACGCCTCCAGCAATAGCTCGACCTGGGCATAATCAATGCTGCCCCGGATATCCATCGGCATTCGGGCCGATAAATTGGCAAGTGCGAAATTATTGTGGTAAGCCTTTCTGCTGTCTACAATATGATCCATCTTGTCTTGCTCTAAATAGCTTTCGAACACGAGCACTTCCGTCGCGATATCCCTTTTCTCGAAATCACTTGCAGCTAACAGGCCGGGAATATAGAAACCCAGACCGAAACCCGAGCATAGAATCGTCACTTTCCGCTCACCCATAAAATTTCTTCCTCCATTCATGGCTTCAAGCGCTTCGGACTGCATCAGCGGGCGATCTTGAAGGATAACGACGACAGCACCTCATTAACCTTAGTGGTCAATCGTTCGTTATCCCATTCCCCTTCGATCAACGAATAATATAATCTGCCTTTCACCTGCTTATTCCGGATCCCCTTGCACTCGCTGACGACTTTGTTAATAAAGAGCGTATTCGCGCTTAAAGGTAAAATACCGAATCCTCGATCAGGCTTATATAGAACACCCTCGCGGTCCAGCGATTCAAGCAATTGATCGAATGATACATCGCATGCAAACTGTAAAGTCGCATGTGTCATGCTCCCGGCCGTGTCGTGCTTCTTCAGGTAGCGGTCAACGTAATGCTTGATCAGACTCATCGATCTTCTTGCATTCACCTCAACAATCGGAACGATGCGGCCGTCTGTCAACAGCATAGAATCGACGCATACGTCGCCGTGATAACCCGACCGATAAAGCTCGCGAGCCGCCCGTTTCATTACATCAAAATACTTCGCTTCCTGCAGCATATGAAGCAACCTATCGTCTGCTGTATAGGAGCCTTGGTAAGCGAAATTGTGATTGACCAACTGCTGCACTGAGATATGTCGGTAAGTGCCGTCCGGATCGATGTGGAATTGGCAAGAAAAATCCAATTTCTTGCGGAGGAACGGCTCAATAATAAACCGAACCGTTTTTCCCTTGCTGCACTGATCGGCGACATAGGATGTGACTCGCCGCAAAATCGCTTCCGACTCGATCAGCAAATTGCCTTTCCCCGATACCCCAAACTCATCTTTGATCAGGAAGGGTCCTTGATTCAGCAAAGTCAAGCCGCTTGCCAGCAGCTCTTCGGGAGAATAGACCGTCTGGCTGTCACACCGAAGATCAAGGCGACGGTTCAATTCGGTTGAATACAGCTTCGAATTGACAGTCTGAACCGTTTCGATAGCTGGAAAATCCTGTTCCAGCCCGTAACGCGTTGCAGTACGATCCACCCCCGGAATGACGGCAAAGGGCGACAACCGGGCGCCGTCCAGCAAGTAGAGATCCATGTCACCCATTCGATCGGCTGATGTGAGCAGGTCGAATATATTGGCGGTTCTGCCTACGCTTCCTACATCAGGACTCTCGAGATCGGTTGAATTGGAAAGAAATTTAAATCCGATCTCATGCAAATACTCTTTATGGCAAACGTTCATTCGATAGCGAGTAATGAGCTTATCCTGCGCCTCGCAAAATGGGAAGAGCAGCTCATCCATGGCCATCACGATATTCTCCATTTCAGGATCGTGAAACGACGGCAGTTTGGCTAGATTAGGGTCGCGCCAGAAGCGTTCCGCGTCAAATGTCCCGATAATGAGCTCGAACTTGCGTCTATCGTTCATACAGGCGCTGTTTTCTGCAGCTCCGAGATATAATTGCAGAAGGTCGTGACCGACTCCATAAGATTGAAGTCGAATTGTTCAAAATCGATTTCAATACCGAAACGCTCTTCCACCTGTAGTACAAAAGTAATTAGCTGTAAAGAGTCCAATCCCCCGTCTTCCATGATGTTCGAATGCTCGTTCAAACTGTTTGCCAGTTGGGCGTCTTCCTTGATTTCGCATATCATCGCTATGATCTGTTCTTGCATAGGTACCTCCCGTTTAATGGATATATTGACCCTGGTAATAATGGATCGTTCTAGCGAGTGCATCATGCAAACTGATCGCCGGTTCCCAGTCCATAATCGTCCTTGAAATGGTAATATCCGGCTTCCTTCTCCTTGGATCGTCTTCCGGCAGCGGGAGAAACTCTAACTGCGCGTTGGACTTCATTAGCTCCTTCAATATTTGGGCGACTTCAAGTATGGTGACTTCCTCCGGATTCCCCAAATTGACTGGCTGTTCATACGTGGTGCTCAGCAGTCTCACAATCCCTTCCAGCAAATCGTCGATATACTGAAAGCTTCTCGTCTGTCTGCCGTCGCCATAAATCGTAAGGTTTTGCTTGGACATGATTTCATTAATGAAATTGGTAATGACGCGTCCGTCATTTAAATCCATCTTCGGGCCGAATGTATTGAAGATCCGAATGACCCTTACCGGTATACCGTATTTCCTGTTCATCCAGTAGGTGATCGCCTCTGCATACCGCTTCGCTTCGTTGTAGCAGCTTCTTGCTCCAACCGAATTTACGTTGCCATAGTAGGTCTCCGGCTGAGGGTGAACAGTTGGGTTACCGTAGATCTCGCTTGTTGAAGCCAAGAAGAAAGCAGCCTGCTTTTCTTTGGCCAGATACAGCAGATGCATCGTCCCTTCGCTGTTGACCCTCATCGTTTCGATCGGATAGGACAAATATTTAGGCGGACTGGCAGGACTTGCAAAATGCATCACCCAATCGACAGGGCCTTCAATTGCGAGCGGATAAATGACGTCATGCTCGATAAACTTGAAATTGGGCGACCGTAAGAGATTGTCTATATTGACAGTAGACCCGGTCAGAAAATTATCGACGCCGATAACGGTATGGCCTTCCCGCAGCAGCCTCTCGGCAAGGTTGGAACCGATGAAGCCTGCGACTCCTGTTAATACAATGAATATTATGATCCCCACCCTTACTTAAGGTTTGTGAAGCCACTATTAATTCAATCGAACAGGTATGGTTCTATGCATGAATCACAAGTTGTCGGGTCAAATAACAGGAGAGATTCTTGAGGTGAGTGGATTCGCTGTGGTTGTGCCGGAAAAAGCGCTTGAAGCAATGCGGATCGTTGAAAGACAAGAAGGCAATAGGCTGTCAGCAAACGGATCTTTAAGACAAGAGCAACGGTTTGGCTTAATCAATACGCTGTATCGCAACGATTATAATCCCGGCATCACTCCCTCCATAAATATGCCCGGATCACCACCGGCTTCGGGCTAAGGCTTCTATTCAGGTACAAGAAGAGATATCCACAACTGACATCATCTGCTCCCTCAACATTACTGAATGCCTACCTTCTTCAGCCATCGTTCAAGGAATATGGATTCTTCATTTTCTATATTCGTAATCAGCGTTTGTACGCTTTCGGAAATACTCGTATCCCTAGTCAAATTATATTTAATCGCTACATTCACAAGTATCCTTGCCTGAAGTTCTATGGCTGTGAATTCATCTATATGCTCTTGATTTAATTCAATTAAATGCCGATTATGGTACAAGTACTTGAGTCTTAGCGTCATCATCTTCTTATGATCATAAAGTAAATGAAAGGGTCTTATATCAAGCATAGCCTTATGTTCCGATGTTTCTTTCACATAATTAAATAGAGTTGTGTATATTTGCATGCCGAAGTCAAGATTATCCTTGTCACCCCCGTAGTTGAACATCTCCCAATACTCCGGCGTTTGCTTAGTGAAATAATTTCTTATAGAATTCAATAGGGTATCTGCACTGAATTTATCCTGATTTTGATCATTGAATGTATACAGATAAACCATTTCTCTAAGGTAATCATGATTGGTTGTTAGATGATTTGTATCGAACGCAAGATTGAAATCATTAAATGATATCTCAGCCTGACTATACACCCCGTTCTTAAAAAAATCGGAAACATACAACATCTCTCTATCCAAATCATAGCCATAAACAAATATGTCATGATGCAATTGAAGTTTATTGTAGCGATCGCTTAGGGGCACGTAGAAATAATTGATCATGGTGTGGACATAGTTATTAGCATTAATATTTTCTACAATAAAATGAATAACAGAGTCCCATTTAGTTGTTACAGTATCTCTATGTATCTTTTGAGTAGTAATCCATTTGCACGCATCCGAAGGCCGTAGCTCATAAGTCACAGGAAAATAAAAATCTCCCCAATGATGTTTATAATCTTTGTTAATAAACAATTGGATATAATTGCTAAATATCCATGGGTGTGCGCACTCGTAATGGGTAAGTATGGACAAGAGATGAGCATGTTGCGTATAGGTTGTAATCATCGGATAACTGACCGGCAATATTTTTCTGCCTAACGTTTGAGTTGAATTCTTCAACCTTTCGTTCACCCCTGGTTATTTGGTTAAATAGCTTAAGGATTTCGAATCAGTATATCTCATTTAGCAATAAGCGCTTCGTGCTTGCCCTGTCCAGTTTTCCTGTTTTTGTTTTTGGAATGTTATCGATAATCCTCCATTGTCTAGGCACTTTATACGTTGACAAATGCAAGTTGCAATGTCGTGTCAGTGCATCTATATCAATCAGGCATTCATTAAAAACTTTCAGAAATGCGATAGGCACTTCGCCTAACAGATCATCGTGTACACCAACAACCATGACCTCCTCCACTTCTTTCAAGCCGTACAAAAATTCCTCGATTTCTTCCGGATAGATATTGATACCGCCGGATATAATGATATTCTTCTTTCGGCCTGTGAGTATAAGACACCCTGATTCATTCCAATATCCCAAATCTCCTGTCTTTAACCAACCCTCAACAATGGTAGCGTTCGTTAACTCCGGGTTTTTGTAATAACCGAGCATCACATTCGGGCCCTTTACCCAAATTTCTCCGATAGCAGCTCCTTCTACCTCATTCTCTTCTTCGTCAACAAGACGAATAGAAACGTCATTTATGGGTGATCCACAGGATAAGTAGCGCTCTCCCCGTTCCATCATGCTTACCCGAGGAGAAGCTTCGGTCAATCCATAGGTTTGAATAATGTCCGCATGAGGAAATACAGTCTGAAGATGGTCTACTAATTTCGCGGGAGTCGCCGCACCGCTAATTACAATAAATTCAATGGAATCAAAGGCACTCCAGTTCTTTGTCTGATGGAAATCGGAAACAAAGTGCATCAATTGCGTAGGCACCGCTGAGAATGCCGTGACCGCCTTATTCTGAAACAGTTTAAACGCGGTGCGCGGCAGAAAGGGCAAGCTGATAAGTTTAATTCGGGTTCCATATAACATACAAGAAATTAATTGCGTGACAATCGTAGAACTGAAATGAACGGGCATAGTTACAAGAAACGAATCTTGATCCGTATACCCCACCTTTCCGCCATGTGCCAACGCATTCGTTAATACATTCCAATGGGATAACATAACGATTTTAGATTTTCCGGTTGTGCCCGATGTAGGAAGGAGAATCGCACATTGATTGGGATCGGACTGATTGGTTAACGAGATCGATTCGAACGAAGGCATTGGTTCTTGCGATAAATCCTGAGCGGTAACCCAGGGAATGTCGCAATTTAAATGCGCAGGTTGTGCATATTTGCTGATAACCAATTTGGCGTCACTGGCATTTAAAATATTTTCAATTTCAGTATTGGATGCCGAATAAGGAACCGGTACTAACACATAACCGCAGAATTGAATGCCCAGCGCCGCAAAAATGAACAAGGGCTCATTATTTGTGTATAATGCAAGATGGCTTCCGGACTCAAGCTCAAAATTCTTGTGGATATATAGAGCAATCAAGTAAGCTTCTGTCATCACTTCTGCGTAAGTCCATTGCTGCTTTAGATCTTCAAGGATAATATGATCTTGGCGATCAGAGGCCTCCAGAAATAGACGCTGAATGATCGTCATCATAGCGTTTTCACAGTCAAATAATTAAGGATTAATCCAGCCGTGGAGAACTTCTCAAATAACAGATCTTCATCAGGGATCGAGATGTTAAACTTCGATTCCATTAAAACAATAAGCTTGATGAAGCCTACTGAATCGATCCCTTGGTCCAACAAACGGGTATCGTGGCCTTCTGGATACTCGATGTCCAGCTCAGCAAAAATTTCATCTCTCAAGATAGATTCTATTGATTTAGACATCATATTCCCCCGTTAGATAATCTTTAGAAAGGCTGATTAAAGAGGATAGTATACGTGATGAGCAAGTGAAAGTGATTTTGAAAAAGAATAAGTTCATAATGATGGACAAGGTGAATTTGCACTGAAAGAGTTGTTTGCAGAGATGCTGCAATTCATGCTGGAGGTGGAATATGAGACGGTGCAGGACATAAAAAGCTTGACGCGATGAGTACAACGACAGAAATACTTGAGGGTTCCCTCGTCAACATCGCAAAGCCTAAAAAAAAAAAAAAGCATTTCCCAAGCAATGAAGCGTTGCTGAAAATGCTCTACAAAACTACGATGAATGTCACTCGTAAATGGACAGAGTGTATATAAAACTGGGAGTAAGTCCCCAATCAACTCTCCATTTTCTTCCTCGACGGGATCGAACTATACTGCGTAAAGTTTTGCTTGGAGAGCGTTTACAATAGTAGATTTACAGCACCAAGCGCTCGATATATTAAATATAATTACATATATGCCAATTGTCAACAGTTTTGAAAAAGCCCGTTGATGCCAAGGAGACGTTCAACGCACGCTGTTGGTCTGTCAAGAACGAACGTCAATTATTTAAGGAGAACGGCTCGACTTCAAACTGGAATCGCTCATGAACACGATACAGAATCACGTGTATCAGCGTCCAAAGCTGAGTTAATGAAGTTTGCCTCGCTTTGACGTCCAATCGAAATCAGTTATAACTCTAGCACATGGGTAAACACGGTTTCCAGTAACCTCTTTCATCCGTTCGGAAAGAAAGAGGTTACTGGTACGAAAGTATGGCTGTTGGCCAGCGGCGAGCCAAGCGGCAATCCACATGAAGATGATATTTTCACGAACCGCCCTACAAGGCTTCTCTACCCACATTTGGCTACAAGCGTGATGATAAGAAGCTTCTACTTGATGAGATCTATGCCCCTATAGTTCAAGAAATTTCACCTCTATCTGTATTAGGTTTAGGGTGGGTACAAAATCAGTAATTACTTTATTATTACAGGTACAAAAAAAGACACGGAAGAACAACTCCGTGCCTATATAAAGCAATTATCCCGCTTCACCGAACTTCAAATTGAAGTTATTAAAGACGGTTCAATCAAAGCCATACATTATATATTTCCCGTCCTCAATCCATAAGGAAGTTGGAACAACGAGAGGCGTAGGAATTAATCCTGCCCCTTCCATTTTAACATCGCCACCGATTCCACATGCACCGTATGCGGGAACATATCCACCGGCGTTACCTCCACGGTGCGATAGCCGCCATCTTCCAACACACGAAGATCACGTGCCAGCGTACTCGGATTACAACTCACGTAAACCACGCGTTCCGGCTTCATCTCCAGGATGGTATCGAGCAAACGCGGGTCGCAGCCTTTTCGTGGTGGGTCGACAACGATGACGTCAGCTTCGATGCCTTGTTCTTTCCAGCGCGGGATGACGTCCTCAGAGGCACCAACTTCGAACTTGACGTTGCGCATCTCGTTCAATAGAGCATTGCTCCGCGCATCCTCGATCGCTTCAGGCACGATCTCTACCCCATACACCTGATCTGCATGTTGCGCCAGGAAAAGAGAGATCGTTCCGATGCCGCAATAGGCATCAATTACGGTTTCTTTGCCGGTCAGTCCGGCGTACTCTACAGTTTTCCCGTACAGCACTTCCGTCTGCACCGGATTCACTTGGTAGAACGAACGCGGAGAGATCGCAAACTGCACATCGCCAATAAAGTCATAGATTACATCACGTCCCCAGAGAACGCGGGTCTCATCGCCAAAGATAACGTTGGTCTGTTTTTTGTTCACGTTCTGGCAGATGCTCGCCACATGCGGAATGGCTTCACGGATACTGCCAATCCATTCGTCTTTGTACGGAATGTCTCGACCATTCGTAACCAGAACAAGCATCATCTCGCCTGTACGGAACGCCTTCTTCACAACCACATGGCGCAGCAGGCCGCGACCTGTCTCTTCGTTATAGGCACTGATTCCAAAATGACTGCCGATCTCTTTCACCTTCGCAACCACTTCGTCATTGTGCTCATGCTGAATAAGACAGCTCTCCATATCGATGATCCGATGGCTTCCTTTAGCGTAAAATCCACCTACCAAGCCACCCTCGGCTGCACCGATAGGTACCTGTGCCTTATTCCGATAGCGCCATGGCTCGTCCATACCCATCGTAGGCAGTACGCGAATCGCGTGTTCTGTATCTTCTGCATCCTCCACCATCACGTTCAATTTGCCAATCCGCTGCAAATTATCGACCACCAACTGGCGTTTCCATGCAAGCTGTCCAGCATAGCTCATATGCTGGATCTGACAGCCGCCGCACTGATCGTAGATTGGGCATGGCGCAGACACACGATCCGGGCTTGCCTTCACGATCTCCAGCATTTTGGCATAGCCATACTGCTTCTTGGTCTTCAATACGCGCACACGTACGGTTTCACCTGGAAGCGCACCCTGCACAAAGAGCGTGTATCCATTCGCACGACCTACACCCTCACCGTCATGGTTCATGCCAATGATGTCGATGACGGTCTCTTCATTTTTGCTAACGGGCAGACCTTCGATTGGTGCAGATTCACGCGCTCTCCCCTTAGGACGAACGGCAGAAAGAGATGCGCCTTGTGGCCGCACCTCTTTTCCTTGCTGACGTGGTGATGGACGAGATGATTGACTTGGCTGACGGGACGCTGAAGCGTTCCCTTGCCCCTGAGAGGCAGCCGAATTCCGGCGGTTTTTTCCACGACCGCTGCGGTTCGTATTAGACAACGTACATTCACTTCTTTCTTCTTATATGGTATCACATCAAAAATAACGTTCCGAATTTCTAATGAACTTCAGAAACGTTATAACATCCTCGGATGGTGTTTTACGACCTTATTAGATCATTTCCTCCAAAATAACGACGTTGAAATTCGTTAGATTCGCAGCTTAGGCGATTTAGCCACATTAAGGCTTCCTGAGTTCGTTAAGCTCAGACGCATGTTGCCACATGAGATTATACGCGATCCCACCATACACGGCAACTGGAAAATCCACTTCCATCTCACCTTACCGCAGAGCTGAATCCAACTCTCCTCAACAGTTATGCGATACTGTGCAACCACCGCTGCAGCATCATAGCTTTTCTGAAGCGATCAACATTGCTTTTCGCAAGCGACCCACACTGCCCCCAGCACCCACATTTTCAACGATACAATTGCAGATGATGCTTGAGGTTCGTAAATGTGGCTGGCAGCGTGCCGCCCAACTCTCCATCAAGGTTCAGTTGCACATAGCCTGGCGAGGTAACTTCCATATGACTCGTCTGGAAATGAACCACTTTCTTGTCGTTCAGATGCTCCCCACGCAGCGCGAGCGTTACGAGTCGGATCATGTCAGCCAGATTACATTTGCGGACACCGATCACATCGAACAGACCATCGTCAATGGTTGCACCTGGAGCCAACTTCTCAAAGCCTCCAACTGAATTGGTATTGGCGATGAGGAATAACATGAATTCATCATGAATCTCTTCCTGACCGTCGGCGCGAATAATCAGCTCCTGAGGAGACAGGCTCGCCATTTTCTCAATACCCTTCATATAATAGGCCAGTTGCCCAATCATCGTTTTCAGACGACTCGGTACTTCGTAGGTCAGTTCAGTTAATGATCCGCCACCGGCGATGTTGATAAAATATTTATCATTCGCTTTGCCCAGATCGAGCGGACGAAGCTGCTGGTTAATGACCAGATCCACGTAATCTTCCCACTGTCTCGGAATGCCGAGTGCACGCGCAAAATCATTCGTTGTTCCCAAAGGAAACACACCCAGCGGAGGACGGTTCTCCCGTTCGGCCATACCGTTGATCACTTCGTACAACGTACCATCGCCACCAGCAGCAATAATCATGTCATAGCCGCGTTCAATCGCGAGTTCAGCTTCGCGGGTTGCATCACCTTCACCTGTTGTTGCATGACATGAAGCTTCAATACCACCTTGATCCAAACGCTGCAAAATATCAGCCAGACGTTTCTTCATTTCTTCCCGGCCTGAGGTCGGATTATATATTAAGCGAGCTTTTTTCATCTCATACGCCACCTATTCCACATTATCCATGAGTCTATATGACCTCATAATCTTACCTTGCATCAGTCCACCAAAGGGCATATTTTTAACACAACAATGAACTTCCGTTCATTCTGCTCTAATCTTTCGTCTTACTTATATCTATGCATCAGGAATTCCGTCTCATTCCAAAGCCTTTATCTCCTATCATATCATCAAATGTAAAGATGTCCTAGCCTTTGACACTCCCATCCCTAAAGGGGCAAGATCACTAAAGTGATTGGGATTCTTAGCTAAGCTTAACGTCCTCATTTCATTTCTGCTTTGGACAGATGCTAAGATTAGGGTATGCCATTACCCCTCCTAAGACAGTGCATATAGCACCTTAGGCTGATTGACTGTTACCGCCAATCACAGTTGCGTAGCGAATATTCATCGCCCCAACGATATCACGATGTTTTTTGAATCCACATGGGCACTTATATCTTCTATCTTGCGCCTTGTTCTTTTTTGAACATTCTGGACAGGTTTGACTTGAATATGCAGGGTTCACATATTCCACTTTGATCCCTGCCATATTTGCTTTGTATTCAATGAATTGTGCCAAACGGTAGAATGACCAACTGTGTAGATTCTTTTCGTTTTTACGACTTGTTCTTGTCGTCTGCCTTATATTCGTTAGTTGCTCTAAGCGAATGACAGAAGTCTTATTTTCGACTGCGAAATTAACGATTTCACGACTGACTTTGTGGTCTTTGTCTTTCATCCATCGTTGTTCTTTATCATCTAACTTGCGAATAGCGTCCACTTTCTTTTGTTTTCCTAGCTTTTGACGAACACTACGAAACTTCCGTTTCTTGTATTTGTTTTCTCGCCCATTCCCAAAGAAGCGAGCGTGATCATTATCTGTGATGGCTACGGCAGGGACTTTCAGCCCTAAATCAACGCCCAAAATCCGCATACCCGTTTTTTCAGTTGTTGGCATGGTGACAGCAATTTGGGCTATCCACTTACCTGAGCTTTTCGTGACACGGAGCGTACCAAGTTTATGCTTCAAAAGGTCAACGTTTCGATGATCTTTGTCGATGAACAATGCACGAATTTTTAAACGCTTAGATTTTCCCTCTACCATGAATGGAATGGAAATGTGCGTGAAGTCAAGAGAATAGTTTTGGTTATTCCATACGCAAATCGGTTTCTTTAGGATCGGTATGATTGCGTATTTACTTTTCTTAACTTTGTTAGAGAAGACACTATTCGCATCTTTAATCGCTTGATTTTTTACTGCACTTGGTAGATTAGCAGGAATGTCTTTTGTTGTCTTCTTCAACCTTTTCTTTTCTTCTACCATCTCGGCTACGAGTGTATTAACAACTCGGATATATTCATGACTACTTTGTTGCAATAGTTGGATCTGCTCTTTAGTCGGCAGTAGCTTTACCTTAACCGTTAGGGTCTGAGACATATACTTCACCCCCTTGTCTTTTGTTGTTCAACATAACGCTTAATGGTCTCACTTGATACATTTCCAGCGGTAGAAACAAAATAGGAACGTGTCCACAAACTGGGCAAATGCAGAAGGTGTGGAAACTCTTCTCGTAGTTTTTTTGATGTGACTCCTTTTATTTTTGCCATGATATCAGCAGGGCTTAATGTTGGAAGTGCATTGAGAAACATATGTGTATGGTCTTTGTCGCACTCCATGGCAACAATCACAATTTTAAGCTCTGCACATACCTCATGCACCAGTTCCTTGAAGCGCTGTTCTACCTCTAATTTGAGAAATATCTTTCTTCTGTATCGTGGGCAGAACACAAAATGATAGTTCAACAAAGATACGGTTGTGTTTGTTCTTCTATATTCATTCATATCTATATTGTATCAGTTCAATAGATGAATTGAAACAAGCTGAAAAAATTAAGAACGCAGACATTTCGGATACTTGAAGCATCACAATAGTGATACTCCGTATCCGACCTCACTTTCATCCCACATCTAAAGAATTGGGCTTTCTCGTTCGGGAATTCTGTAATCTATAAGTATATTTTTTCATATATGTATTCACTAAACCATCCATTACCCAATAAACCTCACGCACCGATCCTGAATCTTCTCCACTACCTTTTATGTAAAATAGTCTCATTAATCAACCATTCTGCCCGCTTGGACAGGAATTAGTCTTCGATTTCGATGATCTTTATATGATTATGACATAGATATGCTACAAATTTACAAATCTTAAGATGAAAAGATAAATAACATAAACCTTTTTCCAATATAGTTTTAGTGAACCCTCGACTTAGCACTACATCATACCCTTGAAGGAGATGTGTAAATGAAAAAAATCATGTTAATGCTCCTGGTCTTTCTTATGGCATGTATTCCTTGGCTCACCGTTGTTGAAGCAGCAGAAATCAATCATGATCAGGTTGTCGGATTTCAGGAAGTCTCCCCAGTCACCGTAATGCAACAAGCAGCCAAGCGTTTTCAGCCATTTCTAAAAGTCTATCATGGTTGTGTACCTTTTCCCGCAGTGGATCAACAGGGCAATACCAGCGCTGGCTTGAATACGTCCGGGTCATCGAATGGGAACTGTAGCTCAAATACAGGGCAGATCTACTCCCGCTCCGCATGGCACAATGGGGTGTGGGCTATCATGTATTCGTGGTATTTCCCCAAAGACTCCCCTTCCTCTGGACTCGGCCATCGTCATGATTGGGAAGGAATCGTCGTGTGGGTCGATAATCCGGCAGCTGCCAATTCCAAAATCCTCTCTATCGCATATTCCGGTCACGGCCAGTTTACCAAAGTTACACCGAGCAATAACAATACACAAGGTAACCATCCGTTGATTTCCTATAATAGTACCTGGCCGCTGAACCATGAGCTCGGGGTCACCAACGCTGTTGGCGGAACTCAGCCTTTAATCGGATGGGACGATCTGACTTCTGCGGCACGAAATGCACTCAACACGACAAACTTTGGTAGCGCCAACGTGCCTTTCAACGATAACAATTTTACCAACAATTTAAATAAGGCCTGGTTCAGATAAAAAAAAATCCCCTTCAAGTGGCAGCTCACTTGAGGGGGATTTCGTTATGAAGTTATCGTAGTATCCCGGATACCTGTATCACTTTTTCAACCAACCTCAAAATCCGATTTTTCTGCCTGCACGCAGCTGTTTATACAAGAAATAGACGGTGCAGCCTACACAATAACCCAGCAGCGCCGCGCTTGCAGCCGCGAGAAGCATGACGGAGAATACATAACCTGCGGCTACCCAGCCAAGCGAGAACGAGATGAGTGCCAGAGACAGGAAGAGCACGGCCAGAATATTGTTGAATCGCTGCAGCTCCACCGCCTGCGTCTCTGTACCTTTACCAGTCAACACAGCTTTCCCAATCTGCACAAACAGATTAAGCTTGCCACTGGAAGCCAGACCAACCACCTGAATGCTCCAGAGCGCTCCCAGAACTACAATTGGATTGAACACAAACGAGAGTAAAACAAACAATACAATACCGACCTGATTTGCTTTCACATAACGCATGGGCACTTCCCGCATCTGTATATCTCCTTATCCCCATTTTATTAGTTGGTTTTATTGTAGTCGGTATTGGGTTAATGAGCAACACTTCATTTAAGGATAGTAAAATCTCTTTTCAGCACGTCCCAATGGGGAGTCGGGATGCCTGTTGTCTTTTTCCAATCGGTAAATGCATTATTTAACGCCTCAATCTCTCCAAAAGAACCCGCAATCAGCTTATGAATTGGTAGCACACTATAGATCTTCAACAGAAGGTACAACATCCGTTGATGCTTGCGGATCATTTTAGCCTGAATCTCCGGTATAATCGTTATGCCCATAGCCTCAAGTACGCTAAAGCCTTCATCCATCGCCCTAATCATATGTTGGATTTGCTTTCTATTCCCGTCCAACTTGATCAACTCACGCTCCTCATTAAAGCTCACCGCATTAAGCATCAGAATGGGGATGATATGGCTTTTCAGCCAGGCATCAATATCGCTCAGAACATTTAACCTGTATTTCACATGTTGGAAAGCTTGATCCAGCAAAGGTTTAAAGCCTATTTCACCGTCCAGACTACCGATCACCATTTGTCCGTTGCCTCCACCGACCGATAACATGCGGTCCTTTTCCCGCTTCCCTGCACTCACATGAAATCCAAACGCGACCTTTTTTGGTGCCCGGCTGTTTTCCTCCAAAAAGTTTTGCATGCTTCGTGCATCTGCGTTGTTTCCCACAATCACAATATTACTGCTCTGATTGTCTGCCAGGACAGGCAAGACTGAAGGAAAATCGTTATATTTCATGACAACAAAAATCAGATCATATTGGTCATCCACTTCCAACGTTCTAGCTACCCGAACCTGATCAACTGTCGTTTTGAATTGAAAAATATGCCGGATGACGATTCCATCCTTCTCCAGCTCCTCTGCCCGCTTCCCTCTAGCCAGAATAGTAACATCATTGCCGCCGCGCACCAGAACCTGTGCCAGTTGACTGCCCAAAACACCTGCACCATACACTAATATCTTCATTGGTTATCCCTCAATTTCATGGTTTATAAATAATCGTTGTTTTATCAACATTTGTTGATAAAATAAGAGTAACAAAGCACCTACTGTGCTTCAATCGTTAAAATATCCGTTTTTGTTGAATAATCAACGAATGATTCCTTATTGTTGAAAACCATCATAGGAGGGGCCATGGACAGACGAGTACTCAAGACACGAAAGGCGATAATCGAGGCTTTTGTGGGGTTACTGGAAGAACGGGATTTCGAGCAAATTACGATAAACGATATTGCTGATCGGGCTAATGTAAACCGAGGAACAATCTATTTGCATTACGCTGACAAGTTCGACCTGTTGGATCAATGCATTGAGACCTATTTGCAGCGGTTGTTGGATGCCTGTATGATCGAAAGCCCTACTACAACACCCGTTACGGCCAAGGATGCGCTGCTCAGAACTTTCCGTTATCTGGAACAGCATGCCTCTACCTATACCACACTTCTAACCAAAAAAGGTATTCCGGCATTCCGTAGTAAGTTGATGACATTGTTGGTCCAGGGAGTGGAGGAACAGATGGATGCCTGTGGCATCCAGGAAGGTATGAAAAAAGAGATCACCATACAGTTTCTTGCTTCCGCTGCTGTGGGCCTCCTGGAGTGGTGGATTATGAATTCCATGCCTTATCCGGCCGAGGAGATCGTTGACCAATTAATAAATTTACTGGAGCTACATCTGCAATTGCACGCACCCATTAATGGATAACTGAATCCTCGCTCAAGTGATCTACAACAAACAAAAACCACGTCCTTCGACGTGGTTTGATTGTTTATGAAGCTATGGAGTTCAAATCAATTGATACTACATTACTACGAGCGATGCGATCACACACCTATGCCAAAGCGATCACTTCAAGAAGAAGCTTTAACTTCATTACATCTCTCCAGCAAAATCTGGATCTGGCGCTCCAGCCACTGCCCAAGCAATGGATGTGGCAACAATGTCTCACCGCTGTACACATAGTTCAGTTCTTGCAACCGACCCGGAATCACCTTTCTCGTGAAATAACCGGCACTCAAAAACAGCGGCGCCACAATGACTCGGTTCCCCCGCTCTTCGCTCCAGTACTTCACTTTGTCGTACACACTCTCCGGATTCAGCAATGCATAATCCGTATGGGCTACATCACTAACTTCCTGCACACGCTCTGCAAGGGAAGAAATTCCGGCTTCCCAACGCTCGCGAAAACCATCATGAATACTCCCATGGCCAACCAGCAGAATCGTTTCTTCCTCCGGTTGCTGCGACAGTACTCGGACTTTGTCCCACACCATCACGGCAATATCCGGATCGTTATCCACCGGATAACCGAAGTGAACCCGAGCCTTTACATCGAACGGTTCCAGATCCGTTTCGCGATCAGGTGTTTCCTTTGCACCAATGGCATATTCAATTTCATCCACATGTGTACTCCCGGACGAAACAAATAGAGGTACGACCAGAATATCGGTTACGCCTTGTGCTTCCAGTCGGTCGATACCGTCCTGGATCAGGCGTCCTTCCACAAGTTCAAGAAAACCGGCTTCAACCGGTAATGGAACAGGCAGATTCAACCGGGAGATCGCGTCATCGACGGATTCCACCCAGGTCTGCTCCTGTGAACCGTGACTGATGATGAGTACACCCGGCTTCTTCATGTTAGCGTCCCAGGCGTTCCAGCGTCATTTTATAACCATCATTACCGTAATTCAGGCAGCGTTTCACACGTGAAATTGTAGCTGTACTCGCACCTGTCTCTGCTTCAATCTGGTTATACGTATTGCCTTTACCCAACATACGAGCCACTTCCAGCCGCTGGGACATGGATTGGATCTCGTTAACTGTGCAGAGGTCATCAAAGAAAACATAACACTCTTCAATATCTTTTAGCGTCAAAATAGCCTCGAATAGTTGTTCAATGCTTTTATCATTTAGCTTTTTCAGCTGCATTTCATCATCATCCCCTAGCGGTTACTGTGTACCTACATTGTACTCACCCTGAGTTGGTATTTCAAGCGTTACCGATTTCACGCACTACAGAATAAAAATACATGTTACCGCTTACAAAAGGTACTATTGTCCTCCCCTCGTGTACATCGGGCGAAATTTCCGCGCTTTTTCCCAGTTTTCACCTGTATATATCCGATTACTTATGTAGGATTTCAATCCTCCTAAATGTTACAATTTTGTGTCTAAACTTCATTTTACTCTTCGTGAACCTGCCATCTTACATGCGCCCAAATCCGCAAATATCCCGTTTTCCGGGATACCCGCCTACGCCGTCTCTCCGCGAATGACATACAGTATAACAAAAGGGAGTTCCACAAGGGTCTATGATGTACATCTGTCATGCAACTCATGGAACGCAATTCCGAAATCCAATAGAAGGAACGTGATTGTTCATGCCACAGCATTATTATCACCGCCAGCCAGCACCAGGGCAGCGTCCGTCTTCTCATGCTCATCGGCAGGCACATACTTCTGCCTATATGCCGCCCGGTGTGGTTCCGAGGTCTTTAAATGAAACTCAGATTCAACCGATGTATCCTGGAGTAGAGCCCCATTACCCGGGCTTTGGTGAAGTCGAAGCTTCTGCAGTCGTACCCTATGGGCAAGGTGTGGCTGGAGGGAACTTTTATGGAGGTGCAGCTCAGGTTCTTCCCCCAGCTCCGGTACCGGCGCCTGCTACTGGCAGTTCCGGCTTTTCATTAGCCAACATCGGTGAGTTAAAAGGAATGATCGACCGCTTCGGCGGTATTGATGGAATCATGACTGGAATAGGCAAAATGCAAAAGGTCGTCGGTGGTATCCAGCAGATGGCTCCGATGATGAAACTCGTTATGGGCATTCTGCCTTTTGGAAAAGGAAAAACGGATAACAGCGCGGCCGATGCAGACTATGAAGAATATAAGCCGTCCCGCAAACGCAAAAACAAACGTCGGAACAAAGCAACGAATGTTCCACGTCGCCGTAATACGACTCCAACCCGTCGCAAATCCAATTCCACGAAGCGCCGTCCCAAAAGTCGCAAAGGTTAAGAAAATCCAGGCACCCCCATACAGAAGGTGGGTGCCTTAACACCGTTCATCCGTATAGAAATAAATTTCAGGAACTCACGTTCTTATTTCTGTAATTTGAGGTATACTGGATAGTAACTAAAGGAGGCGGACCATGGAACTTATCAAAGACAAATACACTCCCGCATTAATCGATCGGACCGGCGAACATTTGCGTCAATTCTACCCGAAGCTGGATACACAGCAATTTCATGAATTGGTTTTCGCTGAAGGCTGGGAACAGTTGGAATTCAAAGCGCGCATTCGCAGAATCACATTGGCTTTGACCCAGGTACTGCCGGACAATTATGAGGAAGCATTACATATTATCGAACAAGCCGCCCCTACGATGAGAGGCGTTGAATATCTGTTTGTACCGGATTTTATCGAAGTGAACGGACTTGACCCAGAGGATTACGAGTTATCCATGAAGTATCTGACCCTCTTCACACCTTATTCCAGCTCGGAGTTCGCGGTACGCCCGTTTATTGAACATTATCCAATCCAAACGATGAAACATATGATGGCGTGGGCAGAGAGCAACAACGAGCATATCCGCAGACTTGCCAGTGAGGGCAGCCGGCCACGTTTGCCCTGGGGCGCGAAACTCCAGAACTTTATCACTGATCCAACACCTGTACTTCCGATTCTGCATGCATTGAAACAGGACGAGTCCCTCTATGTTCGCAAAAGTGTCGCCAATCATCTGAATGA
The DNA here is from genome assembly GCF_045040675.1 of Paenibacillus sp. FSL H8-0283. NCBI lineage: Bacteria > Bacillati > Bacillota > Bacilli > Caryophanales > Paenibacillaceae > Paenibacillus > Paenibacillus sp. FSL H8-0283. Next base: position 896,000 of record NZ_CP150295.1, on the reverse strand, counting down.
CATCTCCAAGGACCACCCTGAACTGGTTATGGATCTGGCCACGACCTGGTACGGACAACATGCACACACAGACTGGATTGTCCGGCATGCCAGCAGGTCATTACTGAAGAAAGGACATAGCAAAGCACTGAGTCTTTTTGGTTATAACGAGCAGGATTCGATTCACATTGAGCAGCTTCAGCTTGTCCAGGATACGATTAGCATTGGCGAGGATCTCCATTTTTCGTTCGATGTCGTTAATGAGAGCGGCGAGTCCCAGATGCTGCGAATTGAATATGAGATGGGTTATATGAAGGCAAACGGCAAGCAGGCCCCCAAACGGTTCAAATGCTCCGATAAAATGTACCCGACAGGCAGAACCAAGGTAGCCACCAAACAATCCTTCAAAGTCATCACAACGAGAAAATATTATGCCGGTCTGCATACGCTTACCATTCTTGTGAATGGCAAAGAAGCAGCTACAACTTCTTTTGTTCTTGAAATGGAGTAAAAGGAAGTCATCATAAGTTATACACAGCTTGTTGAAGCGGAATAGTTATTCACATGTGGATACATTTTTTCAAAACTTCTAATAGAAGAATCAGAAAGGCCACCTGGCAAACATCATCTCCCGACATTTATTACTGCCCGAGATCATGGCCCAGTGGCCTTCTTCATATGTAGTTCAAACTGCAATTCCCCTTACCCACCCTCACCGCTATCCAAAGACCTGCATATGGTCGTAACAATTAGAAAGATACACGATACATCCATGCTGCGCATTCTTGTAACAATATTGGGCTAAATGATAATATGGGTTAGACATGGCCCAGCGTCTACCAGGTTTCCAACTTCCCGTTGGTGGGTTATGCTCGCTTCATTTGGATAGGGTTACCGACGCAGTTTTATTCCTCGATTAAGTCTATGGTCCAGTTCTTCTCCTGAATTTTAAAATCCAGTTCCCGGTAGGATTTCGAAAGGCTATCCACTTTTTGTTGAATATCTGCTATGTTCACGGTTCGCTCATACTTCACTTCAGAACGACTGTACCGATCCTGACGAATGGACGCATGCTGCAAAACCTCGTTAAACGATGCTCTTTCTTGCATGATTCCATCCCGCTCTGCAAGGGCATCAGCAAGCGTAACTCCAGCTGTGAAGTCAGTCTGTGCATTGGTCTTATTAATTTTCTTAACCAATACCGTCAGGCTCCGGATCGTGTTCTCCAGGTCAATCATAAGCAACTGTGGGTCCTCTGCTGGCTGTTCACCTTCCTGAACTTTAACTACGCGTTCCAGACGTTGCTTGAGCTGAGCTATCTTCTTCTGCTCATCTGCACGCAGTACAAGAGCCTCTGCCAATCTCATCGTATCCCATCCTTCCACAATGATATGTATGGATAATTCATCCAGAATCTATTCACATATCGTTATATTTTACCTGTGGATACACGTTATTACAAGTTTATGTTACTAACATCTGATTACACTCGTTCTCACTTAAACCAGCCCCGTTTTACAAACCAGGCCACCATGCTTCCGCCAAGCACAAACATCAACAGCAGCACCGCACCATACCCAAACTTCCATTGAAGCTCAGGCATATAGGCAAAGTTCATGCCATAAATACCCGCGATCAGTGTGAGCGGCATAAATACAGTCGTAATCACCGTGAGTGTCTTCATGATCTGATTCATCCGGTTCGAGTTCAGGGAAATATAACTGTCGCGCAGGTCAGCGGTCATCTCCCGATCGGCTTCAATCATGTCCGTCAGCTTCAATAAATGGTCATAGATATCGGTAAAATAAGCCGTATGTTCACCTGTTCGCTGCACATGCTGGGAGTTCACCACCCGATAGAGCAGGTCCCGCATCGGTACTACGGTTCTTCTAAGCTTCAGCAATCGAGTCCGCAGATCAAACACCTGGTTCATCAAGTCTTCCACCGATTCTTGTCCACCCCGGTTCTCCAGTTCAGCCAGTTCATCCTCAATCGCAAATAGAGACGGAAAATAATGATCGACCAGCTTGTCCATCACCGTATAGGCTGCTGCCACCGGACCTCGCGCCCAGATGGTTCGTTCATGTGCATGGTGCAACAAGCGTTCCCACGCTTCATCCACTTCCTCCAATACGCCATGATGAAAAGACACTAGGAAGTTTGATCCGAGAAACAAGTCAACCTCCTCGGCTTCCAGTGTGGACGGGTTCAGTGCATGGAGCACAAGAAACTGAAGATTATCATAATAATCGAGCTTAGGCCGTTGCAATACATGCAGACAGTCCTCAATAGCTAAAGGGTGAAAATGAAAATATGTATCCAGCAAACGGCTTTCCTCTTCCGTAGGCTGGTTAAAATCTGCCCATACCCAGGCATAATCGTTCAGATCCAGCTGTGTAAGTGGTACGTTAACGGAGACTTGATGTTCTCGTGTAATGGCGAGTGTACGAATCATAAATTAGACCACGTCCTTGTCCTGTATCTTTACGTCATTGTACAACTTTAACCATAGGTACGTCTCCCACGTGTCCAAAATATCCACAGACGCATTCAAACTCGACAACAAAAAAAGCCAACCCTGTTGGCTTCTCTCATTTCCCTATCCACAGTTCCCTGTATCCACAGGAATATCTTCTTTTGGTTTATCATTCCACGGATGGCTATCCACATATCCAGCCTGTCCACACGTTCATGCACAGGCGTCTCTTGATTTTGGTTGTATAATTGTCCACATATCCCGATATTCACACAGTTATGAACAGATGGTCTGGTAACCCCGAATTCGTTCGGGATAACTTCTCTTTTTAGAAAATAATCCAGTAGAGCAATCCTGCCAGTCCCGCAGTAATCGGAATCGTAATGAACCACGTAATAATGATACGTCCAGCAAGTCCCCATTTCACAGCAGAGAAACGTTTCGCGGAACCCACACCCAGAATAGCTGAGGTGATCGCGTGCGTTGTACTAACTGGAAGGTGAAGCAACGTTGCTGTGAAAATAACGGAAGCAGCTGAAATATCCGCGGCAAAACCATTAATCGGTTCAATTTTAAAGATTTTGGTACCCATCGTTTTGATGATTTTCCAACCACCGATGGACGTACCCAGAGCCATCGCTGTTGCCGCTGAAATTTTAACCCACAGCGGAACATCCAGATTATCCTGCACACCTGCTGCAACCAAAGCAAACGTAATAATACCCATCGCTTTCTGTGCATCATTCGTACCATGCGTGAATGCTTGCAGTGCTGCCGTGAAAATCTGTACCGTACGGAAACCTTTGTTCACGTTATGCGGACTGCGTTTGGCGAAAATATATTTGAGAATCGTCATGACCACATAACCGATGGCAAATGCGATCAGAGGTGATAATAGCAAACCTCCGACGATATCAATGAATCCGCTCCATTTCACTTTATCAGATCCTGCGCCAACGAGTACGGCACCTGCAAGGGCTCCAATAAGTGCATGTGAGGAAGAAGACGGAATACCAAACCACCATGTAACCAGGTTCCAGATAATCGCTGATATCAAGGTGACTATGACGACCTCTATCCCGTTATCCAGCGTGGTGGGGTCGGTCACACTCCCCCCAATCGTCTTCGCAACACCTGTGAACATCATCGCACCGACAAAGTTCATCACCGCTGCCATAAGAATAGCTCGACGCGGCGTCAGTGCTCGAGTTGAGACCGAAGTCGCAATGGCATTGGCCGTGTCGTGAAAACCGTTGATGAAGTCAAACGCCAGTGCAAGGAAGACGACTATACCCAATACCCAAATCGTTGTTTCCATTATTCTCTGGCTCCTTAAGAATTACGCATAATGATGGATTCAAGCACGTTCGCCACGTCTTCACAAGCATCCGTTGTTGTCTCAAGACGTTCGTAAATTTCCTTACGCTTGATCAGTTCAATCGGATCAGACACGGTAGCGAAGAGATGTTTGATACACATGCGTAGCACTTCGTCGCCTTGGTTTTCCAGATCATTCAAACGAATGGTATACTCACGGATCGCGAGCAATTTTTTCTGGGACAGCAGATGGATCGCCTTCTGAATTTCGTAAGCCGATTGGCGCAAAATTTCAGCAAACTGTATGACGAACTCATCATCTGGATCTGTCAGTTGGTACATATAGAAACGGGAAGCCGTTGCTTCAAGTCCGTCCAATACGTCATCAAGTGTTGTTGTCAGCTCCATAATATCATCGCGTTCGATCGGCGTGATAAATGTTTTGTTGAGTTCTGTAATGATCGTATGCACGTAATCATCACATTTCGACTCGTACTTCTTCATTTCATTAGCAAAAAGAGTCACATCCTGAAGGTTGGAAACATGCTGGGAGAAATAATCTGCCGCTTGAACAACCGTATCTGCCATATTCTCCAGTGTCTCAAAAAATATATCCTTCTTCTTCTTAAGCTTCATAGCTCTATCCCCTTTACGAGAAAAATTGCCGACAACCGATGAAACATGAAATGACAACCTTTGATATCTTATCATATTTGTTTCATGGTTTGTACAAAAGGTGTGATCCTTTTTTATATTCTTATCACATTAATCTGAAATGAATCTTAATTATTTGGAATAATGGTAAATTCAAGTCAAGATTTTACACTGCGTTTACAATTCGACATCAAAATTCAAAATCGACACGATTCTACTTTTCACGCTAAGGACAAATATAATGCCTTTTCGACAACAAAATGAATACATGTTTCATTGTTTTCTTTCATTACATCCTTTTATTGCTGCGCAGCCAGCTTCACATGACTGGAAAATTCCGGTTGATTGGGAACAATGCTGATAAAGGTTTTACCCGGTACAAGAGCAACTTCACTGCCACCTTGAACAAAACGTATAATATCCCCCTGCTTCTTCACCCACTGCCCACGAATCATCTTGCCCTTCTGAAAAAGCATGGCTTCCCCGCCCTGTTCCAAATTAACGGACAACCGACCTACACTATCGAGCACCTTGTGATCTGCACCTGCCACAATGATGTTCGCTGCACCAAGTTGAGTCCCATTATCCAGATCCTGATCTGCCTTGCCATTCACCATTCTCATATATCGTCCGCTAACTTCATCATAATCATACGTCACCAGGTAACTATCCAATAAATAATGGATATCGAATTGCTTTACTGCCTCTCCTGCGGATGTCGCGCCTTCTTCGTTATAATTGTATACCGGCGACTTGAAATCATGGCTGTAACCCTTGATATCTGACCCTTCTCTCAGCTTGTCCGCTGAAGTATACAGATTATGTGGGGCTTTACGATCCGAGGAACGCCAGAAGTAAGGTCCACCATTCGAGATTTCATCCATATGCTGTTTCTGCTGCCTTTGCAAAATGGAATACGCCTCCGGACTGCCTCCGGCGTGAACAAGTACCCCATCATAACTCTCGCCGAGCTCAATTAGATATGGACGTATACTGCGAACGGGTCCAACCGTCTCAGCACCGCCTCCACTCTGGAAGATGGCTATGAAACGGGTAATGCCTCCCTCAGCGAGAACTTCAAGAATGATATCGGCTGAACTTAGACCTGATTGGGGCCGAGCTGCGGGTGCATTATTAATCATTACGGCGAGTGGTCGACGCGTAATCGCTTCATCTACAGGCAGACCCGTCAGAGGTGCTGTATAGAGAGACGTGTTGGTTTCCTCCACGTGTTCTTCTTGTACAGGTGCAGGTGTCGGTTCTGGCTGAACTGGCATCTGCGCCACCTCCTGGTTTTGGCAGGCAACAAGACTTAATGAGAGAATAAACAGAGATGCAACCGATGCTGCTTTGTTCCATTTAAAAAGCTTCAATATAGGACCTCCTGAACGATATGGCCTGGTTCTAAGTTGTGATATATGTCTCATGTGGGCAACCATTTCACGTATTTCTTTCCATTTAATCACACCCCATCCGATTTGTCTGCGCCTAGAAGGCCTTGATACAGCTTGAAATTCACATTTGAAACAGCATATAGCTAGAAAAATATGTCCTAAATGTGAACTTCTCAAACCTTACTTAAAATTTGAACTAGATTGTGATTTTAATCACAAACAAAACGACTTTTGAACTATACAATAAAGACATCAAAGGTGATCACTTAGAAAAACAAAAACAACACACACTAGATTCCATGAAGGAGTGGTTCATATGTTCAGCACAAACCAATGGCTTAGAGAAAACAAAGTAGCAATGTGGATTTTGACAGTACTTCGGGTGTATATCGGTTATGATTGGATGACTCATGGATGGAGCAAATTGACTGGCGGATTCCAAGCTGGCGGGTTCTTGGCCGGTGCGGTAGAAAAAGCAACAGGTGATCACCCGGCTGTTCAAGCTTGGTGGGCAACGTTCCTCGAGAAATTCGCAGTACCAAACGCAGGACTGTTCGACTTCGTTATCCCATTGGGTGAATTCCTTGTAGGTTTGGGTCTCATCCTCGGTTGCTTCACTACACTAGCAGCACTGATGGCTATGGTCATGAACTTCGCGTTCCTCTTCTCGGGAACAGTAAGCACGAATGCTCAACTGGTTGTAATGGAAATCTTCCTTGTCGTTGCTGGTGCAAATGCAGGTAAAATCGGTCTGGATCACTGGGTACTGCCTTACCTTCGCGGATTGTTTACTCGTAACAACAAAGGCAATCTTCCTAAAGACACACCAACGATTAGCCCTACTCAAAAAACAGCTTAAGCGATCATTCATAGAATTCTCGGCCCTGCTCCCAATCCCCCTGGAGAGCAGGGCTTTTTACTTTTCAAAATCAGCCTGAATGCCTGACTGACTTGCCCATCCACAGAAAATCGTATTATGATGAAATAAAGTTGAACTTCAAAGGAGTACACGATATGCCGACCCAGCGACGTCTCGAGACCGATGCGGACTTCCAGGAAGCCATGAATATGAAGTATAAGGTTCGAGTTTTTAAAGATAATCACCAGATTGACTCCGGTGGCATCATTATCCGTTTTGACAGCAACACCGTAGTAGTACAATCCAGTGTCAGTGAGCTCGCTTATCATTCGCGTACAGACTGTGAATTGTTCGAAATCCGCAAATAAAGATCTATTGCATGAATAAGTCCTCATATTGAAAAAAGGTTACTGTAGCCCTTCAAGGGTGTACAGTAACCTTCTTTTGTTTATATATTGTAATTGTATGCATTAATACACGTTATGTTATCCGTACCAAACTGGCTTCAAGCACCATAATCAGGCTGTTGTCTGTTCCAAGTTACACGCCGTCTCCAAACTGCCAGCAGTTCAAACTGAGCGTTCCGTAAGGGTAAGACTGGAATAGACGCTTCGCTGATCGGGACATATCCGCTGTACCCATGGCGTAGAACAAAGGTGCAATGTGTTCTGTACCATACGACGGAACCGCCGTACGTGCATGAGGAGCTTTTTTCTCATATTGAAACAGTTCTCTTGTGTTCCACTGTTGCAAGCGCTCCCCGATCCAGTTATCAAATTCCACCGCCCACTCTTGCGGTTCATCCGTATTGCCCAGCAATCGCAAATTGTGAACCGTTCCACCGCTGCCAATGATTAACACATCATCATGACGTAGCTGTTCCAGCATTCGGCCAATATCATACTGTTCCTGCGGCGTACGCAGCGAGTCTACAGATACAGCAATCACAGGAATGTTAGCCTCGGGATACATATGGAGCAACGGTACCCATACGCCATGATCCAGCCCTCGGCCTCGAATCGGCTGATGTGCCAGATTGCTACGGGTGAACAAAGCACATATCTCGTTCGCTAAATCCGGCTGCCCAGATGCAGGGTATTCCATCGTATACATCGTAGAAGGAAATCCGTAAAAATCATGCAAGGTCTGATGTGTATCATCCATCGTCACGGACGGTTCAGGACAATCCCAATGCGCCGTAAATACGACAATGGCTTTCGGAGCCGGCAGCCTGTCTCCAAGCTGGTTCAAGAAGTGAGTGTAGTCATTGCTCTCCACCGCCAGAGCGGGAGAACCATGCGCAATGAAAAGTGCGGGTAATGTCATTGCTGCCAACCTCCAGACACGGATAGAATGCTTACTCCTCTATTTTACCCTTAAGAAGGCGCTTTTCCAAGCTGACATCCCCAAACAGTTGTAATCCTGCCACTTATATCATCCAGTGTTGCCAATCCTGCTCGATCTTCTGACGTTCACCCAGCCACTCTCTGGTACGCGTAATCAGCTGTTCCCGCTCTTTACCTGAAGAGAAGGTGTGATCACCCTGGAAGATGATCTCCTTGTCGCAACGGCCTTCCTGGCGCATCCAGAATACCTTTTGATACAGGAATGCATAGTCTACAGGGATAATCTCATCTGACGTGCCGTGCACGACTAGAACATCGCCGCTAAACTTGACTGCTTCCTGGAATGGCTGTTGTTCAGCGAGAGATTCGAAAAAGGTCGGTGTGAATTTGTATCCCAGATAATCAGCCGCACCCAGTTTCACGCCTTCATCGTATACTTCCCGCCCCGTAATCTTCACGATATCATTGAATGGATAACCCACGGAGGACCACATAACCAGGTTTTTGACACGTTTGTCGCGCACAGCAGTTAGTAATGCAACGGCACCACCCAGACTATGACCAATTAGTGTAACACGCGTAGGATCTACATCACTGCAATTCACCGCGTAATCCAGCACCGAACGGGTCTGCAGCACCATGGACTCCAGTCCCTCCGCTCCGTACTCCCCACTGCTCTCTCCGCAACCGATATAATCGAAACGCAAGACCAGATAACCGTCTTCAGCCAGCTCCCGTGCAGTCTTTACAAACAAACGATCCACGCCGATCCGGCTACCAACGAAGCCGTGGCAGATGACCGCCAGAGGGACCCGTTGCTGACTCTTCTCCTCCTTGATATCTTTCACGACCGGATAATGAATCGTGGCTGTTAATTCTTCCTGTCCATGACGGATACTGATCTGACGTTCCATACCGATTTCCCCTTTCCACCCTTAGCCTGTTAACTTCCATTTATTAAATATATATATAATCCGATAAGTTTAGTGTGTATTAAGATGTTATTCATATATTATCATCCCGTAACCTTCAAGTCAACGTAAGTAAGAACCCTTTCTGCGTCGACTACCAATCTACAGTTTATCGGATAATAAGCGCAAAAAAATGAGCCACGCTGATGACAGCTGGCCCAGATATCATTTGGAATTCAAACCAAGTGTTGCAGGATCGTTATTCGTAGCTTCTACGGAACATCTCGTGAGTCTCCACCCGTCCATTCCACTCATGCTCATGACCCGAATCAGTATTGTCCCAGAAACTTCTTCCCTTCAAATTGCCATCTGTCAGTTCTTCTGCATACTCCGTATCCTCCAGATTCTCCTCAAAGGATACAACCTCGTCCACGACTCCACGGGAGTTGCTGTTCAGTAGCAGCTTCCGGGTCAATTCTGTTTGTTTATCCATAACAAGCACACTCCAATCTTGGATTTCTGTTGGAAATGCTACTATTGTGATGGAATCGGCTGCTCTTTATGCATACTTCACACAATCGTTAGATCTGGGAGGCGTGAGGGTATTTTTTTACATGAACGGGGGAAAATAAACGAACAAACATAGGTAGCATATGCCTCGGAATCCTTCTGCCGAAAGGAATGAATTCATGGAACATCTACTGGAATGGATTCAACATCACGGTAAACTGGTGCTGTTATGCACCTGTGTTATACTGGCCTGTGTATGGATATGGGTCCACCATGAGCAGCTTTTTTATAAGGAATGACTTTGCGAAACGAGAGCCCTTCCCGTATACTAAAATACCGTCAGGGTCTTCAGTCAATTGGAAGATCAGAACGTGTGTAGACAGGGGGAGCAATCATTGGGGATTTCCTATAAGAAGCTTAAAGAAATACAGAATCGGCAAATAACTGAGATGAGTCGAATGACACCTGAACATGTGAAATTGTATGACGAGATCAGCACAATTGCGCGTCATGCGCCAGCGGACGAGAGAACACAGGAAGAGTGGATACTCTCCGCCGGAAAAGCAATCGTACAGGCTCAGCGGGATAACAAACCAGCTCGCGAGTTATACGGACCTGATCTGGAACAAGACATCCATGCACAGCTCGGGATTACAAATACAGCACCGGAGAAGTCGGCTGCCGTTGAGGTGGGTAAATCCAGCCCAACCCGTGATAATAGTTCAACAGCTTCATCGAAAAAGAATGCCAACGCTGTAGAACCACAGCCAACTGAGAATCCAGAGCCTGTGAAACGGACACCAAAGTGGTATGCCATGATCGCTTGGGCGGCTTTGTCTTTTGTCATGTTGATTCAAGGATGTGTGGGATTGTTCGTGGGTTGGACTGGCGGAGATACGGAGCCGTTCCAACACATCAGTCTGTTCTCTCTGATCGTTGCGGCAGTTGGCGGTATTGCATTGGTGGAGATGCTTCGCCGTCTTGCTGAGCGACCAGACGATGAAGGAGCGGACAAGAACACCGTACCTAAGGTTAACCTTAAGGGAATCATCATTTACATCGTCATCGTGGTCCTTGTGCTCTTTGTAGGGTATCCACTGCGTGATAAACTTCCGGTATTTGCACTGGCTCCGTGGGTGAGTGCAGTGATCGGAGTTGTGGGACTTGCAACGGTAAGGCCTTTATTTGGACAAAAGAAAACAGCATAACACGTTATATAAGCGATTAAGGGGCTTCACGAATCCGTGAGGTCTTTTTCCATTTGGAGCTGGTTCCGATGTTTGATTCCTTTGCCCGGTGTCTCTCCAAACTCCCGCTTGAACATCCGGATAAAATAGTTCACTTCCATCCCTACGGTCTCTGCCGCCTCTCGCACACTTGCTCGTGGATGCTTGTCCATCCAGTCCGAAGCCTTCTGCAAACGTAATCGTTGCATATATTGATGTCCTGTCACGTCATAATGCTGGTGAAATAATCGGTTGAGATGCTGCACCGAATAGCCCACTGCGTCAGCGACATGCTTCAATAACAGATCGTCCTGATAGTGCGTATGCATCAATGCTACTGCTCGGATGAGTGCATCCTTGCTCGGATCGGGCTCCCGATTAGAGTGTTTTACAGTGCCATCCTGTGCCCTAGATGTTCCAATACCTCCTATGCCGACATCAGATGGTATTTTCGATTGTGCTATATCTAAAATAAGCTGGTAGATAAGGGCTGATGTGTTCCACATCTCCGTTGCTCCTCGATCCAACGCGTGCCAGAGATTGGTCATGCGTGACCAGATGATTTCAAAACCGGAGATATGGCACGGCTCGTTCTGAAGCAAACCCGTGGATTGTAGTACCGATCCAGCCGATGTACCGCCAATACCGATATAACCCAGTTCCCCTTTGGATTTGTAATGAGGCACATACTCATGCGCAACCTCGGGTTCCACGATGAATAACTGCCCTGCTCCTATCGTCCATGTCCCTTTTCCCGTTATCTTGAACTGCCCTTCACCACCGCGTGACAAAAACAACTGATACACCGGAAATCCATCCGGTCTATGCAGAACTTTCTCTTCCTGTGTCCCCACACAATACAGGTACAGCGGCAACCGGGAATCCGGCAGGCCTGTCAAACGAAATGCAAGCATTCCATCATTCCTTTCGGCTCATAGGCTTCTAGCTTATTCCTTCTATTATCCATTTGTTTGTCCTGTTCCAGCAATGGTCTAAGGGACCTTTTTGGCGACAAGATTTTCATAAAGCGAGTTGCCGCCAAAATGTTAAGAGGTGTCTACTAGGGAATGTTAAAAACTCCCTTTCCGTATGGAAGGGAGTTAATTGATTCGAATTCCTAAAATTCAATTATCCATTATGAATTTCTTTCAACCACGTTTTCCTATCTTAATACATGAACCCTGTATAGAGGATGGCTCGTAATGGCAGTTCACTGACCAGTCCCAGAAGGAGCCGGTAAAATCTCAAATGCTTCTGATGTACTGACGGAAGTATATTTCGTCGGCTCACTTACCACTGAGACTACCAAAACTTTGTATTTTCCTACTCCAAAAGTTGCATCATCTGAATCCTTGGCGGAAATTCCAATATCCACTGTTGCTAAAGGATTACCACCCGTACTAACATCTTTTAAAGCTTTCCCAGTAGTTCCTGAGCTTCCCTCTTCTTTAACGATATACACATCGTAGCGAGCAATGCCTGCTTCATTTGGTTTAGTGAAACTTACACTAATGGAAGAAGCACTTACAGTTGCTTTTAGATCTTTTACACTCTCAACAGGCGTAATTGTCTGTTTCTTCGCATTAATCGTGAATGTAGATGAAGCCAAACTTGATTCACGATTATTGTCGTTTGATTCAGATAAAATATACACCGTGTATGATTTGCCTGCTTCAATTTTTTGACCATTGATATCAGACAGTACACCCGGAAGTATGGCATTTCCACCAGATGTTTCCACGTATTTTATTGTAGTGGAATTGTTTTCTTTCGCTATATTCTTCGCTACATTGAGCCCAAATGCGCTTCCTGTCGGAGCAACCATAACAACATAACGTCCAATGCCTGCTTTGGAAGCTGGTTCCGTATATCTCAAAGTCACATCCGTTACATCACCAGCTGCTTGCTCTTCTTTCTTAACTTCAACGTTAGTAATTGTAACTACTCCTACTGCACTAGTTACCGACAATTTAACATCTGCATAGGCCGTTGACAGCACATTGGATGAATTACCTGTATTACTTACCGCAAGTACAAATATGCGATAGTTCTCATCATTGCGAATAGTTGTACTATCTGTTGCCTTGGTATCGTCTAAAGTCACCGTGTAATCTCCGCTTCCTCCAGCTTTATTTACCACCTTAAAGTTGGAGTTCCGATTAGCTTCCGACAAATCAAATCCACTCAAGTTGGAAGTTTTGACTACAAATACACGGTAATGGTACACGTTCGTCTCATTCGACGATCGATTAAATGTCACACGCAAATCACGTCCATCTCCGTTATCCGCGATGTCCTTCGCAGTCACACTGGTGGGAGCGGTAACAGCCGTGTTCGCAGTCAGTGTGATCTGAGAAGAATATGAAGACAACGCATTTTGACTTGAGTTTCCGCTATTGCTTACTGACATAACGAATACACGATAGGAAACGTTATTGGAAATAAGGGAACCGCTTGTATCATATGCATTCGGAAGCGTAACGGACAGGTTACCACCCGTTTTGTTCACCTGCGTATAGTAGTTCGACGCATTAGCTACACTTAGTGTGAAGTTGCCCGCATTACCGGAGCGAACAACGTATACTCGATATCCAGAGATTCTGGATTCATCCGCGGCCTTGTTGAAAGACACCCGTAGATCACGCCCATCACCGTTGTCACCAATATCCGCAACAGCCAGGTTGCTAATGACTCCCGCGTTACCGGTCGTTGTCAGTCTCAGAGCTGTGGAGGAAGCTGACAGCGCATTGGTGTATCCATTTTGCTGATTGCCCACCGCCATCACAAAGATGCGATAATCTTGCAGATTCGTTACATTATAACCACTTGTGTCCTTCATGGATGAAGGTAATGTCGTTGTAATGTTGTTGCCTGTTTTATTCACCGTATAGTACAGACTGGAGGACAGGTTACTCGCCGTTGTCAGATTGAAGTTGCTGGCAACCGAGTTGCGCACCACAAAGACGCGATAATTCGCCACCTTGGACTCATCTGATGAACGGTTGAAGCTCACCTGAATGTCACGACCATCTCCATAATCCGAGTTATCCTTCACCTGCGTAATTACTGGAGACGTTGCTGTGTTCACGGACAGCGTAAGTGAAGATGATGCTGCGGACAGCTTGCTGTCTGTTGTTGTATTAGTGCTTACCGACAAGATGTAGACCACATACGCTGTGCCACTTTTAATCATTTCGCCAGACGTATCCCGTGTCGAAGAAGTCAGCTGGCTTTTCACTGCGGTACTGTTTCCTTTGTATATGATCGTGGAGTTTGCACTGGACACTTTATTCGCTGCAGTCAGATTGAACGCAGAAGAGTCCTTCGCTTTGACTACAAAAGCACGATAATACGTAATGTTCGATGTTGTGCTCGGCTGCGTGAAGTTAATCTCCAGATCGCGGCCATCGCCATAGTCACTAATATCTGCGGCACGCAGACTTGTAACCGCCTGTACTGTGGATTTCACATTATTGAGCTTCAATGCTTGGGAAGACCAGTTCAATGCATTTTTATAATTATTGCTGCTGTTACCAACAGTCAGTACATACAGACGATACGTTTCATTACTATTGAGCAAATCCCCGTTTACGTCACGCGTCTGTGCATTAAGTGTCAGTTTCGGGTTGTTGCCATTCGGTGTAACAGATGTATAGTTTGCAGAAGGTACGGCCGTGGCTGAGGACTCCGTAAAGCTATTCACATCGCGAGTTTTTACCAGCATAATCCGGTAAGCAGATACCGCCTTCTCTGAAGTTGGACGTGTGAAGCTCACGGTCAAGTCACGACCATCTCCGTTACTTCCGGATACCGAACCATAGATGTTCCATGCAGCATATTGTGTCTCATCCACTGGAGGTGTTGCCGTTGTCTTGATATCTACACGCTGATTGCGTGAGTTCCAGAACACTTTTTCTCCAAAAGCTTCACTGACAAAACGAATTGGAACCATCGTGTTGCCCTTAATCGTGTTTGCAGGTACATCCAGCGATATCGCTTCCCCGTTGATGTATGCCGTTTTGGAACCAAGTTTCAAAGTAACTTCCTGATCATCGCGAGTTGCAACAATCGTTTTGGTTCTGTTCGTGTATTGTACCTTCGCATCCAATCCTTCAAAAATCGACCGAAGCGGAACGAGTACGCGTCCACCTTTCATGACAGGTGCCTGAGCAGATGATAACTCTGCATCATTGATGTATATGCTGATTCTCGCGGCTGCATCCATAACCGACGTTGGAAGTGCGGACATCAGCATCGCCGATACAGCCAGCGCTGACATTACCTTCTTCACTTGTTTTCCTCCCGCTTTCCTCATATCCCATATCCCCATTCTCGCATTTAGTTAACATCGAAATAGATTCGCTGTTCTTTTCATTAATTCCTGTATTTACCTATGCACAACTAAGACGTTCCGATCGGCTCAAAAGTTTCCAGTTGTACAAAAAATATTTTCTCAGAAATCTTCCTCTATCTTCCACCCTCCAAAAGTTAAAAATAACAGAAGAATTTGTCACCATTCCGCAACCACATCCTGCACCAATTGGGTTAATGTATAGTGACTAGTGAACAACACCTATCATTTTCTCAACTACGGGAGGTTCATATCTATGACATCATCGTTCCAATCTGCCAAACGTAAAGGCATGCGCACCTTCATTACAGCCACCGCCATCCTCATGCTGCTCCAAACGGCTGTCGCTCCATTATCCGGAGTCGCTGCTGCCGCTTCTTCCAGTACAGATACCAAAGTCACAACTGCCAGTTCAACAACGATATATAAAACATTTCAGCCCATGCTCTACAAAAAGAACGACTTGCCTGCCGCGGATACTTATCTCGAATCTCATATCAATCAAGTCACCACTTATCATGCAACTCTGATGGTCTTACAACTGGAGAATGCCCGCAACAAGGCGTTAACAGCCATGACGGACCGTCTACTGGTGCCTAATGTTCAAGACAAGATGATCAAAGCCTACAAGTGGAATGATAGCTTCACCCAACTGATGAGCCGCACCAACGACACCAGTCTGCGTGCGTTGCTCCAGCAAGCACGGGATAGCGGTTATCGCCTGGTTATGCTGGAAGGTTCCCTCTATCCGATCATGAATTATATGGCTTTTCAGAAATATATCTCGTACGTGAAACCAGACATCAAACAATACATTAATATTATGGCAGTTGAAACCAGCAACCTTGCCGCCGATGATGGTGCACTGGTCATTGGCTATCAGGAGATACTCAATCGCGCTCTGAATCAGGAACGATTCCTGAACGAATATCCGAAGTCCAATCGGGTACAACAGGTGAAGAACCTGATGAATAACTATACCTTGTATACCTTTTATGGCCTGAATAATACGCCTTTATTTGACTATGAAACGAACAAAATGACAGCCAATGCCCAGAAAGGTTACAAAGCTGTCTTACAACGTAACTCATCCGAAGACAGTGCCTTCCTGACCAAACTCGAAAAGTTCATGGACATCGTAACCGAAGCCAAATTCGAGAAAACGACTGCTGTCGAGAAATGGCTGGAGCAGAATGTGCCGGTCAGCGACTACGCGAATTATTGAGTTAATCCGCTTCCATGGTTAATATCCTGTTCGAATTCAGGCTAAATCCCAACAGATAACCACAACAAAAACCGCGACAGGGTTTGCTCCTGTTGCGGTTTCTTTTTGCTTCTATAGTCAAAACTGACTCAACCCGTCAGCTCCCTGCACTATTGAATCGGTTTGACCATATGATTATACTCATGTCCTGCGATGACAATCACATCGTCTTTGACATATCCCTGCCGTTCATAGAGCATTAGCGCACGGCCGTTGTCCCGTTCTACAATCAGGGATACCTGTGAGTGACCCAGATTTCTGCCCTGCTGCTCAAAAGCAGCCATCAGTGCCCGGCCGATACCCTGCCCCTGATATGCTTCACTTACCGAGAGAGTATCCAGATAATACTCCCCCGGACGGGTCTCTTTGACCAATGCATACTTCTCATCCCGGCTTCGTCCAGGTCGATCCAGAATCGGCTGGTCCAGACGATCTGCTTCTCCGCCATCATAGGCCACAAGAATCCCCGCGATCAGCCCATCCTGCTCCATCACTGTCACATGACGATAGCTAATCCGGTTGTCTTCCTGTACATAGAACTCCTGCAAAATCTGCATCGCCTTCTCATGATCCGCCTCACCCGCAAGCGCGTATGCAATGTCCCCGATCGCCTGATACAGTAAAGGAATGACCTGATCAGCATCTTCTATGCGTGCAGGTCTGATCAGAGGAGATGTTTCGTGGTGATCTGACGGCATACTGGTATGTTTCATCAGATTAACATGTTGAACAGATTTAGATTTTTGTTCAGTTCGGTATAGGCGATACCTTTGCGGTTCATGCGTTCAATGAGCGGGTGGTAATCTTCCTTGTACATCAGCTCGATACCCACCAAGGCAGGACCATTTTCCTTATCATGCTTTTTCGTATATTCAAACCGGGTGATATCATCATTCTTCCCTAGAACTTCCTCCAGGAATTCACGTAAAGCTCCTGCACGCTGCGGGAAATTAACCATGAAATAATACTTCAGACCTTCATAGATCAGGGAACGTTCCTTGATCTCCTGCATCCGGTCGATATCGTTGTTCCCGCCACTAATAACACAGACCACCGTCTTGCCCACGATTTGCTCACGATATTGCTCAAGCGCCGCAACAGCCAAGGAACCGGCAGGCTCGACAACGATCGCATTTTCATTATAGAGTTCCAGAATAGTTGTGCAGGCTTTGCCTTCTGGCACTTTCACAATGTCATCAAGTATACTGTTGCAGATATCAAAGGTGAGATCGCCAACCCGTTTCACCGCTGCACCATCCACGAATTTATCAATATCATCCAACGTCACAACCTGTTTGCGGAACATCGCCTCACTCATGGAAGCTGCCCCAAGTGGCTCAACTCCAATGATGCGTGTCTCTGGACTCACGGTCTTCATGTAGGTTCCCACGCCGGCTGCCAGCCCTCCGCCACCAATTGTCACGAACACATAGTCGGCATTCTCATCGAGACTTTCCATGATTTCCATCGCTACCGTACCATTACCTGCAATTATCTTCGGTTGATCAAAAGGATGGATAAACGTCATGCCCTGTTCGTCACATGCACGCATCGCTTCAGCATAAGCGTCATCATACGTATCCCCGATCAGCACCACTTCAACGTTGTTTCCACCAAAGCGACGCACCTGCTTCACCTTCTGGTTCGGTGTTGTACTCGGCATGAAGATTTTGCCGTTAATTCCAAGGGCATTACAGCTAAAAGCAACACCCTGAGCATGGTTGCCCGCACTTGCACAGACAATACCCTTCTCCATCTCGGCTGGTGTCAGACTGCGAATCATATTATAGGCGCCCCGAATTTTGAACGAACGCACCACTTGAAGGTCTTCCCTTTTCAGATACACATTACAGTTATATTTGGCCGACAATACAGCATCCCGCTGTAACGGCGTTCTTACAATGACCTCACGCAGCACATGATGTGCGCGTACGATATCTTCCATGCCAACACTGGCACGACCGGGACTTGTGGTTCCCGTTGGTTCTTGTTCAACTGGTTTCATGTTGTCTCCACACTCCGCTTTTATTGTCTAGCAATGTCGCGCACTGCTTTTCTTTGTATTGTATCACTTTTGATCTATTCTTGCGCCTGAGCTCTCATCATTTATCATTCGTAAAATCTCATCAATAATGACCTGAGGGTCTGTATACATAACCATATGTCCCGATTGATCGGCTCCAATCCATCTCGCATTGGACAGCTTGCTCACCGTCTGACGATGCGCCGTAATGAGGGCAGGTCTGATTTTCCCCTCTCCCTTGCCCGGTTTCGTACCCGAGATCACGCTAACTTCCAGATCACCCAGAGCCGGAGGATGTTCCAGCAACGCTGCCATGTCATCCAGAAATGTTTTGCCTTCTGCAAGCATCGTGCTGGCTGCCCGTACAGTGAAATCCTCCTTGAGGTGATCCGCTGCCACATCGTCAGGCTGAACACTTCCAGCTTTGCTGCCAAGCATCTTATATAAGCCAGTCCGCGCCATGATTGGAATAATGAAACCATTGATGGCAAAGCTCTTTTTAGTAAGCTTGGAAAAATACATTTCGCAATGCTCGTCTGATGGATCTACCAGAATAATGCCACGTAATCGAGATAGATGTGCAGCTGCCGCAGCCCGTACAATCGGACCACCCCAGCTATGTCCAACCAGAATGAATGGGCCCGGGCCCAGAGCTGTCAGCAGTTCTCCAAGATCCCCTGCAATGCGTTCAAGGCTGCGGGGAGCCGAGTCGACATCACTTCGTCCCGCCCCTGCCCTGTCATACACAACTGCACGTGCATGCTCAGCAATGGCTGGTGCAACCAGTCCCCAGTTTGATCTGGAGACGCCCATACCGGACTCAAATACAACCGTCAGTTCTCCTGTTCCCCTGGACATATAATGTAGTTTGCGACCATCGCGGGTCTGAACAAACGCACTTGAACCAAATGTATGTAAGCTAGGGTTAGGATTCATATTCCCCTCCTGATTACGTGCATAATCATCTATCACCGAATCTAATTGAAAATGATTATCAATTACTTCATTATAGATTAATCCATCCTTTACGACAACCATGTTGCTTCAGCAAGTTACAGCAGTCCTGTCACCTCTGTCACGTTGCTAGAGTCATCCTCCATCCCACCGTCCCGTTAACCCTCCTTTTTCCTTATGCAAAAAGAAAACCCGATCCATGATCGGATCGGGTAACTGTCCCAGCCACTGTGCCGCTGAACCTCACAAACACCTTCTTGTTGCTTCGTGCGCAGTTCCTGCACGTATCGCTTAATCGTAATCGCTTAATCCAAGGATGGACGAATACTCGGTTTAAGGGCTCAGCCCCTTATCCCCGAATACCATGATCCTTGTTGTTCAACTGCTCCAGAAGTTCATTCATCGCATCTTCCGTCATGGCCCCACCACTAAACGCAACAAGTGCACGCAGTGGCATATATTTCATCATCGCATCCATCATATCTGCGTGACCCCCGGCATCATCACCGCCAAACCCACTGGCTTCCTGGAATTGTTGCAAAGCCTGGTCCAACAGCTGTTTGTGAGTAGGATCACGCTGGATATCCCCCAATGTACTATTACGCGTATAGGTTGGCAGGAATGTCGCTGTAGACTCTACATTCACACGTGTGTACACATGAATGTCCCGTGAGGAGCTGCCTACCTGAATCTCGAACTCTCCGGTTTCCACATGCCAGTCCTTCATATCTACGTTGTAATAGGCGAATGAACGTTTGTTTAGTGTGAAGCTCACCACTTTGGACTCTCCAGGTTCAAGGGCCACCTTCGCAAATCCTTTCAATTCTCTTACAGGACGAATAACTGTGCTCTCTATGTCGCTTACATACAACTGTACAATCTCCTTGCCCGCTCTGTCACCGGTATTGGTGACCCTTACTTGCACATTCACCTCATCCTGATCCGTCAATTCTGTGCGATCTACCTTCAGATCAGCATATTCAAATGTCGTATAACTCAGTCCATAGCCAAACGGGAACAGCGGCTCCAGCTCTTTTTTGTCATAATAGCGGTAACCAACAAAAATACCTTCCCGGTAATCAACTCGATCCCCTTCACCCGGAAAATTTAGATAAGATGGATTATCGCTGAGTTTGGCAGGGAATGTCTCTGCCAGTTTACCGGACGGATTCACCTCACCATACAGCAGATCAGCTATCGCTCCACCAACCGCCTGTCCACCAAGATAAGCTTCAAGTACCGCTTGCACCTGCGGCAGCCAAGGCATCTCCACTGGAGATCCGTTGCTCAGCACCACGACGACACGTGATTGGACTTTTGCAATCTCTTCGATCAGACGAATATGATTGTCAGGCAGACGCAAATGGGCACGATCATAACCTTCGGATTCATAACGATCTGGCAATCCAACAAACACAACAGCGGTATCCGCCGACTGCGCTACCTGCACAGCCTCATGCATTAATGTCTCATCCACATCATCCGCTTCAATCCGATAACCTGGGGCATACGAGAAGGTTACACCTTCGCCAGCCACCTGGGTCATCTCTTCCACAATATCATCCACTTTGGTCGGATTAATATGGGAACTGCCGCCGCCCTGGAAGCGAGGTTTGCGCGCAAATGCCCCGATTAACGCCACTTCGCCTTCACGTCCCAGCGGCAGGAGACCTTCTTCATTTTTCAGCAAAACCATACTCTCGGCTGCCACCTTGCGCGCAAGTTGGTGATGCTCATCCTTGTTATATGTAGCCCCTTCTTGCTTTTGATCAACGGTATTAAAGATCAGCGTAAGCAGACGCTCCACCGCCCGATCCAGCTTGTCCAGCGGCAGTTGTCCGCTCTCTACGGCATCAATCACTTTACGCTCACCGATTCCACCGCTTGTTGGCATCTCCAGTTCCAGTCCTGCTGCAAGGGCGTCTGCACGTTCATTGACCGCACCCCAGTCTGATACCACAAGACCTTCGTGACCCCATTCGTCTTTCAGAATATCCGTAAGCAACCATTCATTCTCACCTGCATACGTACCGTTCACCTTATTGTAAGAACACATCACCGTCCACGGCTGTCCATCCTTCACTGCACCTTCGAAGCTCGCCAGATAAATCTCACGCAGCGTCCGTTCATCCACCACCGCATCAATCGACATGCGCCGTTCTTCCTGATTATTAACTGCAAAGTGTTTGAGAGACGTACCTACACCCTGGCTCTGCACACCCTGAATATGACCGGTAGCCATCTGCGTAGATAACAACGGATCTTCGGAAAAGTATTCAAAATTACGTCCGCCCAGCGGGGAACGTTTAATATTTACACCCGGTCCAAGTAATACCGCTACATCCTCGGCCTGACATTCCTCTCCCAGAGCCACCCCGACCTGACGCGCCAGCTCCTTGTCCCATGAACTAGCCAATCCTGCCGCAGACGGGAAACAGGTTGCAGGCACACTCGACGTTAGTCCAAGATGATCCGCACTCCCATCCTGCTTGCGTAGTCCATGAGGTCCGTCCGTCACCATGATGGATGGAATGCCAAGACGCTCCACCCCTTTCAGATGCCAAAAGTTCAGTCCCGAGCACATGCCCGCTTTTTCTTCCAGTGTCATCCGCTGTACCAGTTCCTTGATGTTACGTTCCACATTAACCCCTCCAGTTCATGATGTTGATACATAGCTATATCAATAAGCATACAAGGTTATCTACCACACATTCAAATGTTTACCCGGTTAGTAACGGTTACATAACACCAGTCATTCCGATTATAGGTCTATATTACTGATAACTCAGAAGACTAATACTTTAAGACTATTAAAATCATTGTCATACCATGTCTAAAGTAATATAATTACAATGAAATCATATATTTACTTTAGGAGGAAGAAATTGTGAAGAAAAAGTTTATTATTGCGTTATCTAGCTTTACACTTCTTGGAGGTATGGCTATCGGCGCCGGAGCTGCACCAATCTTGGAGAAAATCACGGCCAATCTGAATTGGGGAATCAATTATAACATTTCAGGTAAAGCATGGAGCCCAGTAGATCAAAATGGTAAGAAATTAGCTGCAATTACATATAACAGCACGACATACCTACCTGTTCGTTCAGTAGGCGAAGCACTTGGAGTAGCGGTAGATTATAACGGCAGTAGCCAAACTCTTATGCTTGGTGAGAAATCAGATAGGACACCTATAACATCCGAGAAAATTGTAACTGAATATAGTTCCTATGTTACGAAGGATAAACAATTCACTGTTCAACAAGGGAGAGATTATCTCTCTGGAGTTGTTATAAAGGAAATTAATAGTGCTGATAAAGGCTTCAATATTTCTACCGAAGGAAAATATCAAAAACTTGAAGTTTCTGTATTCCCAGTTGATGTAAAGACAGATATTAGTGTTAGAATTTTAGATGGAGATGTGTTGCTTAAAGAGATTATTATTGGTACATCTGATAAAATTCAAACTGCTTCATTCGACATTGGAGCAGCTAAAAAGCTGACTGTCGAAGCTGAAACTCTCAACATAACCGGTTCTGAAAGTTCTATTTTTGTTACTGGTAATCTAAATTAGAAATAAAATTTCAAATCTAGAAAAAAAACGTTACTCAAATGAGTAACGTTTTTTTCTTATAGAGACATTAAAATAATTTATCATTTGAATAGAGGATGTCTATCCACCCAATTTACGCCTGAGTCTTAAACCAAGCTGCCGCAGCTTCTGCCTCAGTACGAGTCAACTGATGACCCTGACGCTCCCAATGCGTGTTTACATCGGCACCTGCACCGCTGAGCAGCGAAGCAAGTTCCTCGGTTTCACGTCTTGGTACAATCGGATCGTTCTCGCCCGCACCAATGAACACAGGCAGACCTTTCAGATCCGGCAGTTCGAGTCCGCGCAACGGTACCATCGGGTGATGCAGAATTGCACCTTTGAATACATCTGCTTGATGGAAGATCAAGCTTGCCGCAATGTTGGCACCGTTAGAGTAACCCAGTGCATACACGTTGGACCGATCAAAACCATATTCCACCGCAGCTGCATCGACAAAAGATCCCAGCTCTGCCGTACGAGCAATCAGATCTTCTTCATCAAAAATGCCTTCGGCCAGGCGGCGGAAGAAACGGGGCATCCCGTTCTCCGATACATTACCCCGCACCCCAAGTATGCCAGCTCCTGGTGCGATCATCTCCGCCAGACCGATCAGATCATTCTCGGTTCCGCCTGTGCCATGAAGCAACAGGATTGTTGGCGCATCCGGCTGAGCACCTGCTTTATAGATATGTTTCATTGTATTGGTTGTGGTCATGATTTGGACTCTCCTTTCCATTCACGTACTTCAATTCGTGGCAACAATTGTTCAATCTGCTCACGCTGTGGTTCATACCATTCAGGCAACATCAGTTTCTCACCCATGCTCTCTGCTGGTTCATCCCGTGCAAATCCCGGAGGATCCGTAGCCAGTTCGAACAGTATACCACCCGGCTCCCGGAAATACACAGCGTTGAAGTATTGACGGTCAATGACTGGCGTTGGATGATATCCGGATTGTTCAAGATCCTGCTGAATTTGTTCATGTTCCGCGTAATCTTTGGCACGCCATGCAATATGGTGAACCGTTCCGGCTCCGCCAATCCCGCGTTGGATACCTGTGGACTGAATATCGATGATCTGACCAATATCGCCGCTTGCCTGAAGACGAAGGAGTCCGTTCTCTTCACCGACTTGCTCCAGACCCAGTTTGCTCACCAAGACGTCCATGGTTTTCTCAGGAACGTGGCTGAACAATACGGCTCCGCCAAATCCTTTGATGGCATGCTCCGGTGTCACACCGTTGAAACTCCAGTTGCTTGGCTGACCGCCTTCACGCTCAACCAGTTCAAGCAACAGACCGCCTTTGTCGAAGAAACGAATGTACTGCTCACCAAATCTGGTTTTATTTTCATATGGAATATCGAAGGAAGCAAGACGTTCTTTCCAGAAAGGCAGGCTTCCTACAGGAACCGCATATACGGTAACTCCAGTCTGACCTGACCCAATGACACCTCTTCTTGAATTCTGCTGTGGGAAAAAGGTAATGATTGTGCCCGGTGCACCCTGCTCATTCCCGTAATACAAGTGATACACGTCCGGTGCATCAAAGTTTATTGTTTTTTTCACCAGTCTGAGCGCCAACACACCTGCATAAAAATCAACGTTTTTCTGCGCATCGTCAACAAAAGCTGTAATATGATGAATTCCTGAAGTTCTGAACATAATCTCCACTCCCTTGGTTTATTTACACAGACACTACGATGACAGAATAACCTTCCAATCGCTGTTATCCCCAGATTTTTTTGATTTCTTTTCCTAAGGGAAAATCCGGGGATAAAGGCAAACGCTTCGCTTTTTCAGGTTTTTTCTGTCCTCTTCGTTACGTGTAAGTTATTAGTTCGACTTATTTTGCTTCTTTTATTTATTGGTTTCTGTTATTTATCTTTAAATTAAGATTCTTTAAATTTATATTAATCCATTGGACCTCAATATGCAAGCTTTTATTTTAAAATTAAGATTTAATGCAAAAAGCAGGCCCCGATCACTCCGGGAACCTGCTTAGCGTTATAACGATTGATTAGGTTGCTTCTTATTCCTGTATTACTTTTGTATTACTGCTTCTTAGACCAGTTTCATTCTTTTTGGTGGATTCACCAAATCTTTATGCTCGTATTCATCCTTGATATCTCCGACAATCTCTTCAAGGATATCCTCCATCGTAACCATACCTACCGTAGCACCTGCCTCGTTTTTCACGGTTGCAATGTGTACACGGCTTTGTTGCATCTGGATCAGTACATCCTTGATTGGAGAACGCTCGGAGAAACTCGGCGTATTGTGAACAAATGTCTCCATATTGAAATCTCTACCCGCAGCCACACTCGTCAGCATTTCTTTTGTATTAATAAAGCCAACAAAATGAGCCTGATCCCCATTTGCAATAACAGGGTATCGCGTGTATTCATGTCGATTTAGCGTCTCAATGATCTGATCAATCGGCATTTCCTTATTCAGAGTAACAATTTTATCTCGTGGAATCATAATCTCCTGAAGCAGACGCTCATCAAAAGCAAAAATGTTTTTGAGATAGTCCAGCTCCGTCTGGTTGATCTCGCCACTCTCGTAGCTCTGTGCCATAATCAGCTTCAGCTCTTCTTCGGAGTGAACGGTATCATGCCCGGCAGGTTTTACACCAAATATGCCAAGCAACAGACGAGCAGCTCCATTTAGCGCGTAGATGAATGGATTCATGATTTTACCGAACCAATACAGTGGTGGTGCCAGCAACAGCGTCATTCTCTCTGCAAACTGAATCGCCAGGGTTTTCGGTGCCAATTCACCAATAACCACGTGCAGGAACGTAATGATCGCCAGAGCAATACCATAGGAAAGCACGGTAGACAATGCCGCTGGTACTTCCATGCGCTCAAAGAGCGGATGCAGCATTTTCTCAACAGTAGGTTCACCCAAGGCTCCCAATACCAGCGCCGTGATGGTAATCCCCAATTGACACGCCGACAGATAATAATCCAGGTTGTGCGCCACTTTTTTGGCCAGTACTGCCTTTTTGTTCCCTTCCGAGATCAATTGATCGATTCGGGACATCCGTACTTTAAGAATTGCAAATTCGGCTCCAACGAAAAAGGCTGTCAGACCTATAAATACGGCTACTAAAAATAAATTCAAGGCTATTATTCCGTCCAATGATTTCCCTCAGGTTGAGGGATTCACCTCCAAATAAAATTTATATTAAGGTTGCACAGACCACTCCGATGACAAAATAACCTTCCGACCGCTGTTATCACCAGATTTTTTTATTCCTTATATAAAAGGGGAAAATCCGGTGATAAAGGCGGACGCTTCGCTTCTTCAGTCTATTCTGTCCTCTCCGTTATCGCAAAAATATTTAAATTTTTAAAAGATTTCCGGACAAGATCACGCCAGATCGCTAGTAGCTTCCTCAACCTGTGCGCCGCTCACTCGTTCCAGAAGAACTTGTTTGATGTGATAGTTCTCGGTATCCACAACGGTCCAGACATAATCGCCGTGTTCTACCGTGTCGCCTTTTTCCACACCTACACCCTTCTGGTACTGGATCCATCCAGCAACGGTATCCATCTCTTCATTACCTTCAAAGCTAAGTCCGAACTGCCGCTCCACTTCATCCAAAAGTACCCGGCCATTAATGAGATATTGATTCTCTCCGGTTTCCTGGATATCAGCCACCTCATCGGCATCGAATTCATCGCGAATCTCACCAACTAGCTCCTCCAGAATATCCTCCATCGTAATGATACCCGAGGTACCCCCATATTCATCCACGACCACGGCCATGTGTACACGTTCCTGCTGCATTTTAATCATCGCATCCTGGATACTTGTAACTTCGGAAACAAATGGGATCTCACGAACGAATTCGCTTAGTTGATATGATCTTGCGGCTACCATGTCAGGCAAAATCTTTTTCACATTCACAACGCCGATAATGCGGTCCTTGTCCCCATCCTCGATGACAGGGTAACGTGAATAGTTATGTTCATCCAATATAGGAATAATATCGTCATAAGTCATATCCTGATCTAATGTCACCAGTTCCGTACGCGGCACCATGATGTCTTTGGCATCACGTTCGTCGAACACAAATACATTTTCCAGATACGAAAGCTTGGTCTTGTTGTTCTCGTCACCTTCGTAACTCTGGTTCATGATGATTTTGATCTCATCCTCCGAGTAGGCTTGATCATGTTTGGCAGGCTTTACACCGAATCCTCGCAGAAGAACACGTGAAGTTCCATTAAGCGCCCAGATGAACGGATACATGATTTTACCAAACCAGTATAGCGATGGGGCGAGCATTAATGTCAGTTTTTCTGAGAATTGAATCGCCAACGTTTTCGGTGCCATCTCACCAACAACCACGTGCAAGAACGTGACGAGGATAAAGGCAATCGCATAGGAAGCAATCGACGAGATTGAAGCAGGTACATCTAAATAATTGAATACCGGATATAACAATCTCTCAACCGTCGGTTTTCCGAGCGCTCCCAGTCCCAGAGCAGTGACCGTAATACCGAGCTGACAGGCTGACAGATAATAATCCAAGTCCGAGACAACTTTTTTAGCCAATACGGCCTTTTTATTGCCCTCCGCGACCAGTTGATCCACTCTTGATGTACGAATTTTGACTACAGCAAATTCCGATGCTACGAAAAATGCAGTCAATGCAATCAAGATAATAAGTAAAACGATATTCAATATGGTAATTATGTCCAATGATTTCCCCGGTTCTCAGGGATTCACCTCCAGAGATAGTTACAGCGTGATCCGTTAACTGTGTTAACCATTCATCAACTGTTAGTCTTTCAACACGACGTCTGCCTTATATAAAATTGATTTCAATGATATCTTTTGTATAAGTCTTACGTTTGACCTTGTAAAATTACAAAACAGGAATTCAAGATGAAGTCAATGACTTGCAGAAACTTCTTCATTCAAATCGGGTTACCCCTCATGCTGTCAATTGTTCCTCGCTTAACTCCACCTAGATTCGCCATTTGGACAATTTACAATATCGCCTACCCAATAGATATCCACCTCCCCTCGTACTCATTCCTGTTTCCGAAAAGTATACCATGTTTCCCGCTCAACCATCCAGTTGCACGTTATGGTTTGCCACAAGCTTACAGTATAATGTTCACAAATTAGTCTCTATGTATGTTACATACTTTATATAATATGATTGATATTACCTCGTAATGTGATATTGTTCACATGTTTAGTATAGTCCAATTTATAAAAATACTACCCCTTACTTTAGGGCATTAAACATGCCGGATCTCCCTGATTTAATCCCGTTTTGAATCTTCCCCATATTCTTTCCCGTTTGGACAAGTCCGGCCTTATGCACAAGATACATCTATATACGTATCAAAGAGCCCGCAAGATGCAAATACCTTTCCGGTATACATCTTTACGGGCTCTTATATTCATTCTATACGAGTGCTTTGGCAGCAATATCCGTTCGCTGATGTTTACCATCAAAGTGGATACGCTCCGCCTGTTCATAAGCTTTGTTTCTAGCTTCGGCAATATCCGCACCAAGGCCAACTACACCCAGGATCCGTCCACCATTCGTAACCCAGTCTCCTGCTTCACTACGTGCTGTACCTGCGTGGAATACCACGGCATCTTGCACTTGATCCAGTCCTTCAATGACTACACCTTTGGCATAAGGACCCGGATAACCTCCTGAAGCAAGCACCACACATACTGCGGCTTCATCACTCCATTCAATCTCAATATCAGCCAGCTTGCCATGAACGGTTGCCCAGAAGATATCGAACAAGTCGCTCTTCAGACGTGGCAATACAACCTGTGTTTCCGGATCACCAAAACGTGCGTTGAACTCAATCGTTTTGGGTTTGCCATCCGGCGAGATCATCAGTCCGGCAAATAATACCCCCTGGAACGGACGTCCTTCGGACACCATTGCTTTGGCAGTTGGTTTGATGATCGTCTCCACGGCTTCCTCAATAATAGAAGCAGGGATATGTGGTAATGGTGAGTATGTACCCATACCGCCTGTGTTTGGCCCCTGATCATTGTCGAATACAGGTTTGTGATCCTGTGCCGCCGCCATCGGGCGAACCGTCTCCCCATCAACAAAAGCCAGAATGGACATTTCCTGCCCTGCGAGGAATTCCTCGATAATTACTTTGGCTCCTGCTTCACCAAATACTTTGTCCACCATGATACTGCGAAGTGCCTGATCAGCCTCTTCACGCGAATAAGCTACGGTCACACCTTTGCCCGCTGCCAGTCCATCTGCCTTGATGACAACCGGAATTGCTTGCTCATTCAGGTATGCTTGAGCTTGTTCGTAGTTGTCGAATTTTTCATAGGCTGCGGTTGGAATGTTGTATTTGTGCAGCAGGTCCTTCATGAACGTTTTACTTCCTTCGATCTCTGCTGCATTACGACGGGGTCCGAATACCGGAATACCTGTCGAATCAAATGCATCCACAATCCCATCCGCAAGCGGATCATCCGGACCAATAACCACCAGACCTACTTTAAGCTCTACAGCAAGAGCCGTTAGTTTATCGAATTCATTCACCGCAATGGCATGACACTCAGCCAGCTGAGCAATGCCTGCATTTCCCGGTGCACAGTGAATCTTGTCTACCTTTGGACTCTTCGCCAGTGCCCAGATGATTGCATGTTCCCGGCCACCGCCGCCTACTACCAGAATATCCATTCGCTCTGTTCCCCTCCGTGCATAACTGAATTTGTTACGCTATTGCGTGTTGAAAAAACTAAAAAATAGGGGGTGTACCATAAGTCATTAGCATGACAGGCGACACCCCTTATTTAAACCTTTTTCGTTCTAGTGTTTGAAGTGACGAACGCCTGTGAAGACCATGGCAATTCCGTATTCATTGGCTACTTTGATGGATTCTTCATCTTTGATCGAACCACCAGGTTGGATCACTGCTGTAATTCCCGCTTTTGCTGCCAGTTCCAACGTATCACCCATTGGGAAGAACGCATCAGATGCCAGAATAGCACCTTTTGCTTGCTCGCCCGCTTGCTCAATCGCGATTTTGGCCGCACCCACACGATTCATTTGTCCAGCGCCCACACCCACCGTCATATCATTCGCAGCAAGTACAATCGCATTGGATTTCACGTGTTTAACTACTTTCCAGCCAAACAAGAGCTGTTTCAGTTCTTCTTCCGATGGCGCACGATCCGTTACCACGTTCAGTTCACTCGCTTCGATGGAGTGTACATCGGACTGTTGCACGATCATGCCACCGTCGATAGACGTTACCACGAATTGGCTCTCCCGTTTACGAGCAGCATTCAGTTCGCCTGTTTTGAGCAAACGAATGTTTTTCTTTTTCGTCAGGATATCGAGAGCCTCTTGTGTAAAATCAGGAGCAAGTACGATTTCCAGGAAAATCTCGCTCAACTTGCCTGCTGTATCGCTGTCGATAATACGGTTTGCTGCCACAATGCCACCAAATATAGATGTTGGATCTGCAGCATATGCTTTGCCGTAAGCTTCATAGATACTTGCGCCAATACCTACGCCGCATGGGTTCATATGTTTAACCGCGACAACGGCTGGTTCTTCAAACTCTTTGACGATCTGCAATGCTGCGTTCGCATCGTTGATGTTATTATAAGACAACTCTTTGCCGTGCAATTGCTCGGCTGTTGTCAACGTATCTTGAGCAGCCAGCGGTTTGCGGTAGAATGCCGCCTGCTGGTGTGGATTTTCGCCGTAACGCAAATCTTGGAGTTTTTCGTAAGTAACCGTTAGACGCTCTGGCAATGGATCGCCATTTACGTTGGACAGGTAGTCGGAGATGAGTGCATCGTAAGCCGCCGTATGACGGAACACTTTTGCCGCAAGCCGTTTGCGAGTTTCGAGAGTGGTATCTCCATCGTTGCGCACTTCCTCCAGCACTTGGCTGTAATCAGATGCGTCTACAACGACACTGACAAAGGCATGGTTTTTGGCTGCCGAGCGAAGCATCGTTGGACCGCCAATATCGATGTTCTCGATGGCATCTTCGTATGCTACGTCCGGTTTCGCAATAGTCTCTTGGAATGGATACAGGTTCACGACAACCAGATCGATATAGCCGAGACCGAGTTCTTCCATTTGGCGTGTGTGCTCTTCGTTATCACGCACAGCCAACAACCCACTATGAACTGCCGGATGCAATGTTTTGACACGTCCGTCCATGATTTCGGGGAATCCGGTCACATCCGAAATTCCGATGACAGGTACGCCTTCCTTCGACAACAGGCTGCTTGTACCTCCTGTCGAAATAATCTCCACACCCATTTGCGACAGCTCGCGGCAAAAGTCCACGATGCCCGTTTTATCCGATACGCTAACCAGCGCTCTTTTGATACTCACAATATGCTCCTCCTTTAATGTCCCATGGCTTCGCGTTTCCTGACGAAACACAGCCGATTTATTTCCCGAGAAATATCACAAAATGCGTACCAATATTCGACTTCTGTTATAGAAGTTGAACCAAGATGTTTACACGGGACACTCCGATGACAGAACAACCTTCCAATCGCTGTTATCCCCAGATTTTTTGATTCCCTTTTCTTAAAGGGAAAATCCGGTGATAAAGGCGAACGCTTCGCTTTTTCAGGTTTTTTCTGTCCTCTCCGTTAATGTGTAAAAAAATTCAACTTATATCAAACCGGTTTGTTAACAGTCACGTGACGTCCGTCTAACTGAACCAGACCTTGCGCGAACCAGGAAACAACTTCAGGGTATAACTGCTGTTCAGCCGCATGAATGGAACGGCTGATTGACTCAGGCGTATCCTCTGGCAAAATGGGAACCGGATGCTGGGCAATAATCGGTCCGGTATCCATGCCTCCGTCCACAAAGTGCACGGTCACACCCGTAACTTTCACACCGTATTCCAATGCCTGTCCAATCGCATCCTTACCTGCAAATGCCGGTAGCAAGGACGGATGAATGTTAATCAACCGCCCTGCGTAACGATCCACCACAACGGAAGTCAGCAATCTCATATATCCGGCAAGAACGACCAGGTCGATCTTTTTGGATTCAAGCACTTCCACGATCTCTGACTCATAGGCTTCACGGGAAGCATAATTTTTCGGAGTAAACAGATGACATTCCACGCCTGCGTCCTGTGCCCGCTGCACAACACGTGCAGATGGTTTATCACACACGAGCAGATCAACGGATGCATTCAGCCCACCATTCCGTACTGCATCGACCAATGACTGAAAGTTAGTCCCTTCACCCGAGGCAAATACAGCTATGCGGTAGTTCGCCATTAAACATCCGCTCCCGTGAAGGTTACTCGCGCATCTCCTTCAGTAACACGGCCAATGATGTACGCTTCTTCACCAGATGCTTTCAGTTGTTGCAGCGCTTCCGATGCATCTGCTTCATTAACGACCAGTACAAGCCCGACACCCATGTTAAATGTGGTGAACATGTCACGGTTCGAAACAGCACCCTTTTCCTGTAACAGGTTGAAGATTGGCAGGATCGGCCAAGAGCCGTAGTCAATATCCACATTCACGTTGCTAGGCAACATACGTGGGATATTCTCGATGAAACCACCACCTGTAATGTGAGCCATACCTTTTACTTTTACCTTTTCCAGCAAGGACAACAGGGGTTTAACATAGATCTTTGTAGGTTCCAGCAGAGAATCACCCAGCTTACCGCCCAGTTCCGCTACTTCATCATGCAGATCAAGTCCTGCATCTTCCAACAAAAGTCTGCGTACCAGCGAGAATCCGTTACTATGCACACCGCTGGAAGCAAGTCCAATCACTGTGTCGCCAGGGGCGATGGTTGTACCGTTGATGATCTTCGCTTTGTCCACGATGCCCACCGTGAATCCGGCAATATCGTATTCGCCTTCACTGTACATGCCCGGCATCTCCGCCGTCTCGCCACCGATCAACGCACAACCAGATTGATGACACCCTTCAGCGATACCCGCGACAATAGCTTCAATCTTCTCAGGAATGACTTTGTCACATGCCAGATAGTCAAGGAAGAAGAGTGGTTCTGCACCCTGTACCACAATGTCGTTCACACACATCGCTACCGCGTCGATTCCGATGGTATCGTGACGGTCCATGGCAAATGCAATTTTCAGCTTGGTGCCTACGCCGTCTGTACCGGATACAAGCACCGGCTCATCGTATTTATCTTTGTTCAAACCGAACAGGGCACCGAATCCACCCAGATCCGTCATCACTTCCGGACGGAAGGTACGCTTCACGTGTTTTTTCATCCGTTCAACCGCTTCATTACCTGCCGCGATATCAACGCCGGCCTTTTTATATGCTTCGGACAAGTGGAATCATCTCCTTTTTTTTCGCCCCACCTAAATCCTCCCGCCCGGGAGGACCCCATAGGACCTTGGCAGGCCCTCTGGACACCCGCCAAAAAAAGCGGTGCAGAGGTGGCTGGTG
Organism: Paenibacillus sp. FSL H8-0283; assembly: GCF_045040675.1. Taxonomy (NCBI): domain Bacteria; kingdom Bacillati; phylum Bacillota; class Bacilli; order Caryophanales; family Paenibacillaceae; genus Paenibacillus; species Paenibacillus sp. FSL H8-0283. The sequence continues at coordinate 862,701 of NZ_CP150295.1, read as the reverse complement.
TGATCTTGCTATGGTTGATTCGTGCGTGATCTCGCGGGATTGTTCGCCGATTCCGTTGGCTGCAAGCCATCGGTCAGCGAACCCCGCTCAGCTACGCTGCGGGCAAGCCCGCTGGGCAGCTGCTTCGCTCGGCTGCCTGGCCCCTGTTGCTCCGCAAAGCGGGGCTTGAGGGCGCGGGCTTGGCCCGGGGCAGCTGCTTCGCCTGGCTGCCTAGCCCCTGTTGCTCCGCAAGGCGGGGCTTAAGGGCGCGGGCTTGGCCCGGGGCAGCTGCTTCGCCTGGCTGCCTAGCCCCTGTTGCTCCGCAAGGCGGGGCTTAAGGGCGCGGGCTTGGCCCGGGGCAGCTGCTTCGCTCGGCTGCCTGGCCCCTATTGCTCCGCAAGGCGGGGCTTGAGGGCGCGGGCTTGGCCCGGGGGCAGCTGCTTCGCCTGGCTGCCTAGCCCCTGTTGCTCCGCAAAGCGGGGCTTAAGGGCGCGGGCTTGGCCCGGGGGCAGCTGCTTCGCCTGGCTGCCTGGCCCCTGTTGCTCCGCAAGGCGGGGCTTAAGGGCGCGGGCTTGGCCCGGGGCAGCTGCTTCGCCTGGCTGCCTAGCCCCTGTTGCTCCGCAAGGCGGGGCTTAAGGGCTAACAGCTGCAACCGAATTTTTCCTCGCCGCCAAAATCGAGGCGGGTTGGGTAATCATGATCAAAACATGCGAGACATAGTCCGCCCTTCGGATCATCCTGATTATCTCCCTGAATCGATGCAATCAGTCCATCCGGACTGAGGAACTCTAGGGAGTCAGCATTAATTTCACGGCAAATTTCTTCCACCGACAACTGTGAAGCAATTAATTCACGGCTGTCAGGCGTATCAATACCGTAGAAACACGGGTTTTTAAAAGGTGGTGATGTAATCCGTACATGTACTTCCGTTGCTCCTGCATCACGCAGCATGTTCACGATCCGTCGGGAAGTTGTTCCCCGTACGATGGAGTCGTCAATCATAACCACACGTTTGCCTTCCACAACACGACGCACAGCGCTCAGCTTCATCTTCACGCCCTGCTCCCGCAATTCCTGGCTTGGCTGGATAAACGTACGTCCAGTGTATTTATTCTTGATCATACCCATCTCATACGGAATACCTGTCTGTTCAGCATATCCAATGGCCGCCGAGATGCTGGAATCTGGTACCCCCGTAACCAAGTCCGCATCCACAAACGACTCAATCGCCATCCGGCTTCCCATCCGTTTACGCGCAGCATGTTGGTTCGTACCATTCATATCACTATCCGGACGAGCAAAATAAATATATTCCATCGCGCATAATGCCTTGCGGTGTTTGTGATGATCAAAGCGATCCTCATGTAGACCATCTGCATCCAACACAAGTAGTTCACCCGGTTCAATGTCACGTATTAACTCTGCGCCAATTGTTTCCAGTGCACACGTCTCGGATGCAAACAGATACGCATCTCCCAGCTTACCCATCGTCAGCGGACGAAGTCCGTGCGGATCGGAAGCCACGAGCAGTTTGTCATTGGTCATGATCAGAAATGCATAACCACCCACAATGCGCTGGAACGCCTCTTTTGCCGCTTCCACAAGCCCTTTGGAGGATCGTGCAATTAGATGCGCAATGACCTCGGTATCACTTGTTGTTTGGAAAATGGACCCGCTCTGCTCCAGCTCGCGCCGGATCGTTGGTGCATTCACAATGTTCCCGTTGGTCGCTACCGCCAAATCGCCATCACGGTATTTGAATACCAATGGCTGTGCGTTTGTCAGTTTACTGTCACCACTTGTGGAATACCGGACATGTCCAATGGAAATATCCCCGGTCAGCGTCTGCATCAGGTCTTTGGTGAATACTTCCTTCACCAGACCCATGCCGCGATGATAGTTAAACTGGCTGCCATCACTCACACACATGCCTGCACTTTCTTCGCCCCGATGTTGCAGCGCATGCAGTCCATAATAGGAGAGCGAAGCCGCGTCAGGGTGTCTGAACACCCCGAACACACCGCATTCTTCTTTCAATTTGTCGAGTCCTTCCTTGCCGGACCCTTCATTATAATAATCGCCTGTCCACAACGGTCCTGTCGTCAGTTCATGAGACATGGAATCGCATCCTCCCAGACCTGAGCCAAACCTCCTACAGGTTCGCTCACGGCTGATGTTCCGTTCAATTCAATCGTCAGGTTACTTCCTTCTACACGTCCAATCACAGCAACAGGTACACCGCGCTCACGTACAAATGCTTCAAGTTTACCCGCTTGCTCTGGCGTAGCCGACAACAAGATACGGGATTGGCTCTCACTGAACAGGGCGTGATCTGCACGAAGTGCAGTCTCCACATTCACCTGTGCTCCTACGTTACCACTGATACAAGACTCTGCGAGTGCTACAGCCAAGCCACCTTCAGACAAGTCATGTGCAGAGCGAACGAGTCCGGATTGGATCGCTTCCAGCACCGTGCTGAGCAGCGCTTTTTCCGTTTGCAAGTTCAGTTCTGGTGGACGACCTTCCGTCTGACCATGAACCGCGTATTGCAGCTCGCTGCCACCCAGTTCAGCTTTTGTTTCACCGAGGAGGATGATAACATCACCTTCGGATTTGAATGCTTGCGTCGTGATATGATCCGTGTCATGAACGAGACCTACCATACCGACAACTGGCGTTGGATAGATGGAGCCTTTGGCGTTTTCGTTATACAGACTTACGTTACCACCGATGACCGGTGTATCCAGCACACGACAAGCTTCCGCCATACCGTCTACCGCTTTTTCCATTTGCCAGAAAATATCCGGTTTCTCCGGATTACCGAAGTTCAGGTTGTCCGTAATCGCCAGCGGCTCAGCACCGGAACATACAATGTTACGCGCTGCTTCACTTACGGCAATCCGTCCGCCAACTTCAGGATCAAGGTACACATAACGTCCATTACAGTCCGTTGTCATTGCGAGACCTTTGCGTGTGCCACGAATCGTAACTACAGCCGCATCCGAACCCGGGCGAACGGCAGTGCTTGTACGCACCATGTAGTCATATTGATCATAAATCCATTTTTTACTTGCTACTGTTGGTGATGCCAGCACTTGTTTCAGTGCTCCGCCGAGATCCGACACTTCGTCATAACGAAGCGTGTCGATGGAAGCACTTTGCTCGTAGTAGGCAGGTACAGAAGAAGGTTTGTCATACACTGGACATTCGTCAACCAAAGCCGTTACCGGCATATCTCCGACCACTTCGCCGTGGTGGATCAATTTCAGACGACCATCATCTGTTACTTTACCAACTTTGGCACAGATTACGCCCCAACGTTCAAAGATTTCCATCGCCTGCGCCTCATCCTTCGGCTCAACAACGAACAACATCCGTTCCTGGGACTCTGACAACATCATCTCGTAAGGCGTCATGCCTTCTTCACGCTGTGGCACCTGATCCAGATACAGTTCCAGACCGTTACCCGCTTTACTTGCCATCTCTGCACTCGAACATGTCAGACCCGCAGCACCCATATCCTGAATTCCGAGCACGATGCCCGTGTCGATCAATTCCAGACAGGATTCCATCACCAGTTTCTCCATAAATGGATCACCAACCTGAACAGCTGTCCGTTGTGACTCGGATTCTTCCGTCAATTCAACCGATGCAAAGGTTGCTCCATGAATACCATCCCGCCCTGTTGGTGGCCCAACATAATACACGGGGTTTCCTACACCTTTAGCTACGCCGCGCTGAATCTTGTCATGATCAATCAGACCCACACACATCGCGTTAACCAGCGGATTGCCTTCATAGCTCTCATCAAACATCACTTCGCCACCAACGGTAGGAATACCGATACAGTTACCGTATCCAGCAATACCCGCTACCACATGTTCGAACAAATATTTAACGCGATCACTCTCCAGCTTACCGAAACGAAGGGAGTTCAGTATGGCTACCGGTCTTGCACCCATGGAGAAAATATCACGGATAATACCGCCCACACCTGTTGCCGCACCTTGATAAGGCTCAACTGCGGAAGGATGGTTATGGCTTTCAATTTTGAATACAACGGCCTGATTATCACCGATATCCACGATACCGGCACCTTCACCAGGTCCCATCAGGACACGTGGTCCAGTCGTTGGGAAACGGCGCAGCAATGGCTTGGAGTTTTTATAAGCACAATGCTCGGACCACATTACACTGAACACACCAATTTCCGTGTAGTTTGGCTTGCGCCCCATGAACTCACAGATCAGCTTATACTCGCTGTCAGATACGCCCATTTGTGCGTAAAGTTTATGTTCTGCGACCTGTTCTGCTGTTGGTTCCTTAGCGGATAGCTGCTGCGTCATGCCGATCCCTCCATGCTTTCAAAATAGATGTAAACATACGTTTGCCGTCTTCCGAACCAAACAGTGAATCCACTGCACGCTCTGGATGCGGCATCATGCCGACCACGTTTCCAGCCTCGTTACAGACTCCTGCAATATCACCCAGGGAACCGTTCGGGTTGGTCCCGTACGTAAATACGATCTGGTTGTTCGCTTGCAGACTCGCAAGCGTCTCCTCGTCGCAATAATAGTTTCCTTCACCGTGAGCAATCGGGATGATAATCTCTTCGCCCGGTGCATAGTCACGTGTAAATGGTGTATCTGCGTTCGCCACTTTCAATACCGTATCGTGACAACGGAATTTCAGGGAAGTGTTACGGATCAATGCACCTGGAAGCAATCCCGCTTCCGTCAGGATCTGGAATCCGTTGCAAATACCAAGAATATATTTACCTTGTTCAGCAGCCTTCGCTACCTCGTTCATTACCGGTGCAAAGCGGGAAATCGCTCCGCAACGCAAGTAGTCACCATAAGAGAAACCACCCGGAACTAAAATACAATCATAAGCCGAAAGATCTGTAGCCGTGTGCCATACATAATCAACCTCTTGCCCAATGGCATCTTCCACTGCCTTATAACAGTCGATGTCGCAGTTGGAGCCAGGGAACACAAGAACTGCAAATTTCATGAGATTAACCCTCCAATTCGTAGCGGTAATCTTCAACAACGGTGTTGGCCAGCAACTTTTCACACATGACTTTCAATCGTTTCTCCGCTTCCGCACGATCTGTTGTATCCAGGTTCAATTCCATGACTTTACCGATCCGTACACTTTCCACTTCGTTGAATCCCATAGAATGCAGGGCTCCTTGAACAGCTACGCCTTGCGGGTCGAGTACGCTTTGCTTAATAGTGACATATACGGTTGCTTTGATCATGATCCTTATGTTCCTCCTCAGTAATGAACGGGATAAATGCTTTACGCTGTTAAAAGGTGGGGCTTGGGAGCTTGCTCCGGGGCGGATTGTTCTTTCCGGTCGCTTGTTGTCCCCAGGTTTTTTGATTGTTTTGGCCCGCTGTGCGGTCAAAACCCGGGGACAAAGGCGAACGCTATCGCTCCTTTAAGAACAATTCCGCCCCTCCGCTAGTCCATGCGACGTTTTTTAAAGGCCTAAACCTTTTACGTTGCACGGTGTGTAATGGTCTAGCCTGACCATTCCTTCAAAACAGTGAATGGCGAATGGTCTTTAAGTTACTTTAGTAATTAGTGAATTTAATTCTCTTAATTTTTCAGGCTTCCCCTACCTGTGGGAAGCCACCGCTCTTAATTGCCTCACCCACCAGTTTGAACACTGGCGGAGGGAAAGATTTGAGCTAGAGAAACGAAGTGCTCGCCTTTGCAACCGGAATGTTTCCTTTTGAAAAAAGGATTCCAATCAAAACATTCCGGGGGCAACAGCGATCGAAAGCCAAACTTTCCCATAGCCTCTCGCTCAAACGTTAAACGTTATTATTTCGTTAAACGGTTATAAATATCGACGTATCTTGCGGTTGTTGTCTCTACTACCTCTTGTGGAAGTGGATCAGGTTTGCTGTTCTTGTCCCAATCGGTTCCGGCGAGATAGGTGCGCACTGGCTCTTTATCCATGCTGTCGATCTCGATGTCGAGTTCATAATTCTCTTTGGCCCAGAAGCGTGAAGCATCTGGGGTGAAGATTTCGTCAATCAGGATGACCTTGCCATCCACGATGCCGAACTCGAATTTGCAATCTGCCAGAATGATGCCACGCTGATCACAGTAATCACGGGCGAATTCGTACAGGCGCAAGCTTTTTTCCTGAAGCTCAACTGCGAGTGCGTCTCCCACCAGTTCTTTCATGCGATCCATTGGGATGTCCTCATCGTGACCAACATCGTTTTTGGCTGCCGGGGTGAAAATGGGAACTTCGAGCTTGGCGTTTTTGCGAAGTCCATCAGGCAGTTTAATGCCATTCACTTCACCACTCGTCTCGTATTGTCTCCATCCCCCACCCGTGATGTATCCACGCACGACACATTCAATATCAATGCGTTCTGCTTTGCGGGTTACCATGATGCGGTCTTTAAGCAATTCAGGGTCTGTGATGAGATCACCCAGTTGATTCACATCGGTATGAACGACGTGATTCTCCATCATGTCACCCGTCAGTTCGAACCAAAAGCTGCTGAGTTTATTCAGTACGTTTCCTTTCTCGGGAACCGCCGGGTCCAGCACGTAATCAAATGCCGATATACGGTCCGTAACCACGATCAGAAAATGTTCACCCAGATCGTACAATTCACGTACTTTTCCTTTATATAACAGAGGTGCTTTAACGAGATCTGCCGCAGTGGACAGTGCCATGGGCTCACCTTCTTTCAGGAGATGTAAAGTATACGTCCAATTCCCCTCTTCACGCGGGGCCACTCCGAATGCAGAACAACCTTCCGATCGCTGTTATCCCCAGATTTTTTGATTCCACTTTTGCAAAGTGAAAATCCGGGGATAAAGGCGAACGCTTTGCTTCTTCAGCTTATTTCTGTCCTCTGCGTTCTCTGCTGAACCATCATTCTGCGCTATAGCCTTATGGGACTTATATATTAGTCGTTCAAGCCGAGCTTTTTGAAGATGGTGTCAACGTGCTTCAGGTGCCATGACGGGTTGAAAGCATCTGCGATTTCTTCTTCGTTCAGCACTTCCGTAATTTCCGGTGTGGATTTCACGATATCCTGGAACTGGCGTTGTTCTTCCCATGCTTGCATCGCACGTGGTTGAACGGTATCGTACGCTTGCTCGCGGCTGAAGCCTTTGTCGATCAGCTTTGTCATGATACGACCGGAGAATGGTACCCCGTAGGTGCGCTCCATGTTACGTTTCATGTTCTCAGGGAATACCGTCAGGTTCTTCACGATGTTACCAAAACGGTTCAGCATGTAGTTCAGCAGCATCGTTGCATCCGGCAGAATGATACGTTCTACGGAAGAATGTGAGATGTCGCGTTCATGCCAAAGTGTTACGTTCTCGTATGCCGATACCATATGTCCGCGAATGACGCGGGACAGACCGGAGATGTTTTCACTACCGATCGGGTTACGCTTGTGCGGCATCGCGGAAGATCCTTTTTGACCTTTTGCAAAAGCTTCTTCCACTTCACGGAATTCACTCTTCTGCAGTGCACGTACCTCTGTAGCGAACTTGTCCAGGGACGTTGCGATCAACGCCAGTGTAGCCATATATTCTGCGTGACGGTCACGTTGCAATGTTTGAGTTGAGATCGGCGCAGGCTTCGTGCCCAGCTTCTCGCAGACAAACTCTTCAACAAACGGATCGATGTTCGCGTACGTTCCTACTGCGCCTGAGATTTTGCCGTATTGTACATTGTCTGCTGCATGGCGGAAACGCTCCAGGTTCCGTTTCATCTCTTCATGCCACAATGCCATTTTCAGTCCAAATGTCGTTGGCTCCGCATGCACACCGTGCGTACGTCCCATCATTGGTGTGTGCTGATAAGCCAATGCTTTTTCACGAAGAATTTCAATGAAATTCACGATATCCTTTTCCAGAATCTCATTCGCTTGACGCAATACATAACCTAGAGCCGTATCTACGACATCCGTGGAAGTCAGTCCGTAGTGCACCCATTTCCGCTCCGCACCCAGACTTTCAGATACCGTACGTGTAAATGCGATAACGTCATGACGTGTTTCTTTTTCAATCTCATAGATGCGATCGATGTCAAAAGATGCGTTCTGACGAAGCAATGCTGCTTCTTCCTTAGGGATAACACCCAGTTCGGCCCACGCCTCACATGCACAAATTTCAACTTCCAGCCACGATTGGAATTTGTTCTCTTCGGTCCAGATGGCTCTCATTTCGGGTCTGCTATAACGTTCAATCATGAATTTGTATTCCTCCAGAGATTAGTTTGTTCAATCCATTGCAATCCTTCTTCAACATCCTGACAGAGCAGATTCACATGCCCCATCTTCCGTCCTGTTTTCGCTTCGGTTTTACCATATATATGAAGCTTGGAAATCACACCGAGTTCTATCGCTTCTGCATCAGGTTGCCCTGTTCTGGCGATAATGCCTTCCAGATGTTCTCCAAGCACATTGACCATAACAACCGGACTCAATAACGAAGTGTCCCCAAGTGGTAATCCGCAGATCGCACGGATATGTTGTTCGAACTGAGAAGTCGCACAAGCTTCCATCGTATAGTGACCGGAATTATGTGGTCTTGGTGCCAGTTCGTTGACGTACAGTCTTCCATCCGCCGCTACAAACAGTTCCACAGCCAGCAACCCAACAGCCTTCATCGATTCTGCAACCGCTGCTGCCAGCTTTTGCGCTTCAATCTGGATGTCTGCGGCAACTCTAGCCGGTACAATTGAAGCATGCAAAATGTTATTCACATGAATGTTCTCCGCTGGCGGGAACGTTTTGATCTCCCCATTTGTACTACGCGCTACAACGACCGATATCTCGCATTCAAACTTGATGAATTGTTCCAACACCAGTTCCGCACCAGTAGCCGCAAGTTCTTCGTATGCCGTAACAGCCTGACTTGCTTCCCGGATGACCCGTTGACCTTTGCCATCGTAGCCTCCAGTCACCGTCTTCAGTACACACGGCACTCCAAGTTCGCTAACAGCAGCAAGCATTGTATCCGCACTTGTGATCTCACGATAAGGCGCGACTCTTACTCCAGCAGCTTCGATCGCACGTTTTTCACGCAACCGATGTTGTGTGGTGTACAGTAACGCACTTCCTTGTGGAACGTAAGACTCACGCTCGAGCAGCCCAGCGACTTCTGCATCCACATTTTCGAATTCATACGTAATGACATCGCATTGCCGAGCCAGTTCAAGTGCAGCTTTGGCATCGCCATAACCAGCTTCAATCTGACGAGCAACTTGACCACAAGGTGCATCCGTAGCGGGATCAAGAGTAACGAATCGATACCCCATTGCCGTTCCTGCGAGCGTCATCATCCGTCCGAGCTGTCCGCCTCCAAGAATGCCGATGGTTGTTTTCCCGGGCAGCAGGACTTTTTTTAGCTCTCCTGCTATACCGGATTGGTTCCCTGCTCTATTCATAGTTCTTCACTACTTTCGAGTACTTCTTGTTTGATGCGCTCTCGGCGAGCTTCAGAGCGACGTTGGACATCCGGGTCAAAAGCACCGATCATTTGAGCTGCCAGCAATCCTGCATTGGTTGCCCCTGCCTTGCCAATCGCCACAGTTGCGACGGGAATACCACCAGGCATCTGAACAATGGACAACAAGGAATCGAGACCGTTCAATGCTTTGGATTGAACCGGTACGCCAATGACTGGAAGCATCGTTTTGGCGGCAACCATACCGGGTAGATGTGCTGCCCCGCCTGCCCCTGCAATGATCACCTTAAATCCTCGATCAATCGCCTGCTCTGCGTATTCAAACATCAGATCCGGTGTACGATGGGCGGAGACCACCTTTTTCTCATACCCAATCTCCAGTTCGTCCAGCACCTCGCACGCATGCTTCATCGTTTCCCAATCCGACTTGCTGCCCATAATTACAGCGACTTGCAGTGACATGAATACATCCAACTCCCGTCTGCGCTTTTTTGATTACATCTGACTATTAAGGAACTCTTATTACGTGTGAAATGAAAAAATCCGCTACCCGCGAAAACATCACATTTTCTCCGGACACCGGACTCCAAGAAATACGTATCCCTCATTTGGGCATGCCAAAAGGGGGCTTGCTGTCCGCATCTGGTTTCATGCGACTCTCAGCCGTATCTCCTCGTAGTCCGGAAATTTACGGTTCCCGGGTAGATACTTCCGGGCCCTATTCCCGGCGTTATACGAGCAAATATCTATCAAACTATCTTCGTTCATTTTTGTAATCTCTTATTACACATTTCGTTCCTACTCGACCTTATTCTTACCTGATCGACACATCTAACATTCTAACAATCCCCTACAGCTAATGTCAACTTAAAGACGAACATTTAACATATTGACAAATATAATGTTCGGGAATTGCTTCTTTAAATTCGCTTAACCATCCATTTCATCCCATAAAAGAAAGCCGGCTCCTCTTCAATCTCTCGAAGACAACCGGCTTCCTGCTTTTCAGTGCGTACACACTTCATCCATTATTTTACGATCAGTACTGGAACCTGCGCATGCTGAACCACATTGTGACTGACACTACCCAGGACAAATTCCCGAATACCACCCAGTCCGCGGCTACCAATAATAATGATATCAGAATCATTTTCTTTGGCAAAATCAAGCAACACTTCCGCTGCCGCTCCTTGAATCAGATCCACATTGGCCGTTACACCCGCAGCCTGAATTCGTTCTTTCGCTTCATCTGTTGTCTGCACAGCCAGATTGTAGTAGTCATTATTAAGTGAAGGTGGCAGTGGAGCCAACCCCTCACCGATGAATACACGCGGGAAATCAAAAGCATGAATGACATCCAGTACTGCATTTGGGGACACTTTAGCTAGCTCAATCGCACGATCAAGTGCTTTATTTGAAGCTTTGGAACCATCATAAGCCACTAATATTTTGGAAAATAACATGTGAATCCCGTCCCTTCCTTTATATGTAGAGCACGCGAAGCAAGCTTCGGTCTGACATGTAATAAACTAACAGTTAAATAACAGAACCATGTAACTCCTTAAACGTTCCAGAGCCACAATGAACCATTTATACGAATGAATTTACATATCAGACGAATGAATGATACACCTTTCACTTCAGCGTAAGTCTTGTTCGAATGGTTACGCATGTGTTCCATGTGTTCATTAAATAAAGTAACCATAGATTACCGCATTCAAGAATAACAACAATGGAATGCCAATGGTGAAGCTGGGATGTTTAGTCTTATGCCTTTTCCGATACATCGCGATCCAGACTCCCAAAGCACCGCCTATAAATGCTAATAAGAATAACGTCCGTTCGGGTGTACGGTCACGACGCTGTTGTGCACGCCTCTTATCATCCGACATCACCAGATAACCAACTACATTAATAAATAAAAACCACAATATAAGTCCGGTTTGCATATAATTCTAGCGATCCCCCTGTCCCGGGACATCTCCCTGTCTCCATTATAGTCCTCATCAGAGACATGTTCAACGCACCGGATAGGGAACCGCAATTTTGTGTAATAACGCTAACCTCGCTCTAACCTAGGACTCCTGCTTTGGAATACCGTTCAGGCTTGGTGCTCTTTTGGCTGCTTTGTCCGGGCGCACAGCGATACTCTCTTCCCGAATACTGTCTTTGTTTTGCTGGTTATGAATTTTCTCTGGTTTGTTATGCGGCATGTAGGTATCACCTCCTTGGCTTACGTTGCCTGAAAACGGAGGATCTTATACGACTTCAACTACCCTCAAGCGTGTTACTCTCCCTTTTTCTCCATAGCCGCCTTCAGCAGATCTCCAAGGTTAGACCCAATGGACTCCTGCTTCGCATATTGTTTCACCAGCTTTTGCTGATCGCGTTTGTTCACATGCTGTTTGTCCTTATCCAACGTTTCTGTAATACCACAAGGTAGACATTGTACGTATAACCCCGCCTTACCTTCTTTGATTTCCATCTTTTTGTGGCACTGCGCACAACGACGATTGGAGAGTCTCTTTTCTGCCGAACGACGATACCCGCAGTCCTCGGTAGGACATACAAGAAACTTGCCGCGCTTGCCCTTCTTCTCCAGCAAACGTGCATTACAGTCCGGACAATGGCTATTGGACACATTATGCGGCTTGTACTCTGCTTTGCTGCCTTTTACCGTAGACACCAACTCTTTTGCCATGGATCGGATACTATCCAGAAACGGCCCCGGTTTCCCTTGCCCACGAGCGATGCGTTCCAGTTCAGCTTCCCAGCGGGCAGTCAGATCCGGTGAACGAAGCTGCGGGGCAGCCAGTTCAATCAACTGTTTCCCTTTACCGGTTGGATGCATGCTGTTGCCTTGACGATCTATTGTATCGGAACTGACCAGCTTCTCGATAATATCCGCACGTGTAGCTGGAGTGCCGAGTCCATGCTTTTCCATCTGGGAAAGCAAAGCAGCTTCGGTATACCGTTTGGGCGGCATCGTCCGTCCACTTTTAATATGGCAACGCTGAACCGTCACGGACTGTCCTTGCTGTACATCTGGCAAAAGCGCACGCTCATGGTCTGCTGCATCGTCAGCCCGGTCATCGTCATCATCGCTGTAATCACCGCCATATACTTCACGCCATCCACTTTCTTTCACCGTTGTTCCTTTGACATGGAAGGAGTCATTCCCCACCTGAACCGTGATTGCAACCGAATCGTACTTCGCTGCCGGATAGAACAGGCTGATAAAACGACGTACGATCAGATCGTACAGTTTGCGTTCCTCTGGATTCAATTGATTCAAAAGCACCGTCTGCTCCGTTGGGATAATCGCATGGTGATCCGTAACTTTGCTGTCATCCACAATCCGTTTGGTGATATTCAGATTTTTGCGCAGTAAAGGACGTGCCAAAGACGCATAAGGTCCAATGGCTACACTGTCCAACCGTTCTTTCAACGTAGCTGTCATGTCGGAAGTCAGGTACCGGCTGTCCGTACGCGGATACGTCACAAGCTTGTGCTGTTCATACAGACGTTGCAGGACATTTGATGTTTGCTTTGCAGAGAAACCATATTTCCGGTTGGCATCCCGTTGCAGTTCCGTCAGATCATATGCCAGTGGATGTGGCTCTACTTTCTCGCTTTTCTTCACTTGGGCAATCGTGCCCTTGCGTCCGTCTACCCGTTTCTTCAATTCTTGTGTTTCCTGAGGGTCAAAGATTCGCGAATCTCCCCCAGCTGCCCGCCAGACAGCCTGAAAACCTCCCATGTCTGCCGTTAACGTCTCATACTCCTGCGAGCGGAAACCGTTAATTTCATTTTCCCTGTCCATAATCATGCCCAAGGTCGGGGTTTGTACCCGTCCAGCAGACAACTGAGCATTAAAACGAACGGTTAGCGCACGGGTCACGTTAAGTCCGATCATCCAGTCAGCTTCCGCCCGGCAACGTGCAGATTCATAGAGGCGGTCGAACTGACTGCCTGGCTTCAGCGAAGCAAATCCGTCTTTGATCGCCTTATCTGTCTGGGATGAAATCCACAGGCGTTTAAAAGGTTTTTTCCACCCTGCCATCTGCATGATCCAACGTGCCAGCAATTCTCCCTCACGTGCTGCATCCGTCGCAATGACAAGCTCACCCACATCCTGACGTTTCATCAGCTGCTGCACGGCTTTATATTGATGGTTGGTCTCTTTAAGTACCTTCAGTTTCGTACGATCTGGCAGAATGGGCAGGTCCTCCAGATTCCATGTGGCATACTTTTTGTCGTAATCCTCGGGTTCAGCTAATCCCACCAGATGTCCAAGCGCCCAGGTAACGATATATTTCGGGCCTTCCATATAACTTTTATGTTTATCACGCGCACCCATAACTCTGGCTATTTCGCGTGCTACAGATGGTTTTTCTGCGAGTACCAATGTCTTCACTTCATATCTCTTCCTCTCTGGTAGAACGTTATGTCTCTTTTATCCCTATCTTTTCATTATATCATTTCACACTAAAGGTATGCTCTGTCATCTCTACTTCCTAACTACTTGCATCCTGTAACCTCATGTTTAATCAACATATCGAGTTTGTGTTATATTTCTTTACATTATAATATGTAATAGTTTTTCTGAGTACATGTAAACAGAAGCATGAATAAGTATTAACACTGTAAAGTATTGATGTATACGTTTTTTTGGATAAATATAAACCTTGTAAGATTACCTGACATAACTATACAATGTGTCAAAAGCATAGAAACAGAATCGCTACACACATCAATGAGACACAGGAAGGGAGCGTGGATGCATGACTTATCATGGATCTGTATTGAAAAAAAGCGGGGCTTTGTTACTGGCAGGTGCTGTTGTTGCCACAACATGGGGAGAAACGGTACCTTCGGCATCAGCCGCAACGGCAACGCCTACGAGTAAAACAACAGTAGCAGCTGTATCCAAAGGAAAAGCGCCTGCTACTCCGGCAGCATTTGTTCAGGCTATGGAAGAAGCGGCTACACTTGCAGGTGTCCCTTTTACCATGGACAAGCTCTCCGGCACAACCGTACAACGTAAAGATGCTGCGGTCGCCTTGCAACAATGGCTCAAGCTGGATTCGACTACCGAATCATTCAAGGATGTCCCGGATGAAGCCACTTTCGCAGGTGCTGTTGGTGCATTGAATACCACTGGGCTAATGAAAGGTTATACCGATTCCCTCTTCCTTCCAAACGCTGTACTTACCGAGAATGACCTCTCCATACTGAAAGACCGCATTTATAACTACATAAAACCGTTTGTCTTGGAGGAAGCAACCATTATGGATCTCCAGGCCGCAATGACGCAAGGAAAACTGACATCAAAAGAACTGGTTCAAAAATATCTGGACCGCATTGAAAAATACGATGATCAAGGTGTAAGCATCAACGCCGTATTAACCCTGAACCCGGATGCACTCCAAATTGCAGAGCAACTGGATGAAGAACGTGCAGCTCAAGGTGCTCGCGGGCCTCTGCATGGCGTTCCGATTCTGGTGAAAGATAACTTTGATACCAATGACATGCCGACAACCGCAGGCTGTATCTGTCTGAAAGATTCGGTCCCTGCTCACGATGCTGAACAAGTGAAGAAACTCAAAGCAGCTGGCGCCATTATTTTGGGCAAAACAAACCTGCATGAATTCGCATTTGGCATCACGACATCCAGCTCATTGGGTGGACAAACGCTTAACCCATACGCCCTGGACCATTATCCAGGTGGCTCAAGCGGTGGAACAGGTGCAGCCATTGCATCTAACTTTGCCGCAGCCGGTATGGGTACAGACACTGGCGGTTCGATCCGTATCCCATCCAGCTTTAACAGCCTTGTAGGTATCCGTCCAACCATCGGACTGTCTAGCCGCGAAGGCATTATACCATTGGCTTTGACACAGGATGTAGGTGGACCTATGGCTCGTACGGTTAGTGACGCTGCAATCATGTTGGATGCTACAGCCGGATATGATAAAAAAGATGTCGCTACAGCTTACGCAGTTGGAAAAATCCCTTCCAGCTATACAGACTTCCTGGATGTAAACGGACTGAAAGGTGCACGCATCGGTGTGGCTGCAGAACTCATCCCAAGTACCAAAGCTGAAGAAAAAGCCGTTGCTGACGTCATCAACACCGCTGTGGAAGAACTGAAGACACTGGGCGCTACCGCAGTTCCCATTTCCATCCCGAACTTGACTGAGATCAACAAATACCCAAGCCTTAGCGGATATGAATTCAAGTTCCAACTGAATGACTATCTGGACTCATTGGGTGCAGACGCTCCATATCACAGTCTGTCCGAGATCATCGCTTCCGGAGAGTTCGACAAATCTCAGGAGCAATCCATGAAGACTCGGGATGCACGCCAAACGTTGGAGACTACCGAATACAAGGACATCGTCCTGAAACGTACCCAAGTTACACGTGAGTCCCTGCTGAAAGTTATGGCAGATAATAATCTGGATGCCATCATCTATCCTACGTCCACACAAGCCGCTGGTGTTATTGGCGAAGGACAAAACTCCGGTGGTAACAACCGTCTGAGTCCATTCTCCGGCTTCCCGGCCATCACTGTACCTGCCGGTTTCACAACTGATGGTTTGCCCGTAGGTATGGAATTCCTGGGTCGCGCCTTTGATGAAGGAACCTTGATCAAGCTGGCTTACAGCTACGAACAAGGTACACATCACCGCCAAGCGCCTAAGCTTACGCCGTAAAATATTTACGGGATTAAGCAATTCCGGTTAACACAAAAAATAGAAGCAATCATATCACTTTTTTGAAACGAGTTAACCCACTAAAGAGACCACCTTCTTCATGACAGCATGAAGTTTGGGTGGTCTCTTTTAATGTTCTCTATTTATTTTTGTGTTGCATACCGTCGGATGTTACTCATTCCTGAACCTTGTCTGGCACGCCCCATTTCAGCACCAGACCTGCGTACGTCAGACCACCGCCAAAGCCAAAGAGAGCTACGCTCTGTCCTTCTTTCAATTTCCCTTCATCCACTGCAAGCTGTAAAGCAAGCGGAATGGAAGCAGCAGATGTGTTCCCGCGATACTCGACACTGGTTAAAGTACGTTCCAAAGGAACCGGACCACGTTCGCAAACAGCTTCAATCATTCTCATGTTGGCACTATGCGGGACAAACCAGTCAATCTGGTCAGGGCTTAATTCAGCTTTCGTTATAAGTTTACCCAATTGCTCTGGAATCGTCCGTACAGCCCACTTATAAATCTCTCGGCCATTCTGAACTAAACAACCTTCGCCCTGTAAAGGCACACCATTCATCTCCGAAGACAAGCCACTCTTATAGAGATGTACACCGCCTTCTCCATGTGTACCTGATATGGCTGCCATAAAGTCACCTTCAGCACCCGATGATCTCTCCACCAAGAAGGCCCCCGCTCCATCACCAAACAGTACACAAGTCGTGCGGTCTGTGTAATCCGTAATTTTGGATAATGTCTCTGCTCCTATAACCAGTACTTTACGGTACATTCCACTGGTTACTAGACTGTCAGCTAGCTGCAACCCATAGGTAAAACCTGCACATGCAGCATTTAAATCCAGTACGCCCGTGTGTGGAATCTTAAGGTTAGCCTGTACCCTGGATGCCGTACTTGGGAAAGCATATTCAGGTGTACTTGTAGCCACAAGGATCATATCTACATCTTCTACACTTACATCATAACGATGTATCATATCTTCTACAGCCTTCATAGCCAAGTCAGATACAAACTGATCTTCAGCTGCGATTCTCCGTTCTCTCATACCTGTACGCTGTACAATCCATTCGTCACTTGTCTCGACCAATTTCTCCAGATCAGCATTCGTTAATATTCGATCCGGTACATACGTCCCCATTGCCGTGATGGTTGCCTTTGATTGATGATTCATACCGGTAGTCACCTCACTTGTTTTTTACTATTATAGCACTAAGTCTTAGTACTTGGTACTAATTTTTTTATAATATTTACTCGATTTATACTTGGAATCAGCATTACTTTTATGCGAGTGAAGAGATGTTTCTGAACCATTACCCTATTTACGAGCTTTTTATAGACACTTTGTCCTTATATAAGGGTTAGATCAGTCGAATTAAAAATTACAGGTTAAGGTGAACCTCAATAATGGGGACGGGGGATTGACATTTCTGCTAGCTACGTTTGAAGAAACGGATACAAAATCACATAAAAAAACAGGTTGTCGCAATATCGACAACCTATTCCATAATTATAATAACGGGGTTATGAAATTCACTTCCGGGAACCGACTATTGGGTCCGTTCATTAAGATTCCGCCCTTTTCTTTCAGATACATGTCAAAGAAATCCAGCATATAGGAATTAATAATGAAATTCGCTCTATCGGGCGCAATCTTCCCTGTAATACCCAGAATTTTGAAAATTGGAGAAATGAACTGCACGTCTGTAAAATTTAAATGCTCCGCATTATCGATATATAGAACTTGTCCCCCTGCGGCAACTGTTTTACGCATCCGATCAAGCTCCAACTTTTTGTCTTTCCTTTCTTGATCCACCCACTCTCTTGTATTACCCATATGCTCAAGTTCAGTATCCGTGTAGACTCGGTGATCGATCAACATTTTTAATTTTTCGTATCCACTTTCCGAGTTCATGAACAAAATCGGCTTCCGCAGGCCCTCTTTGTCATGCAGACCATAAAGTCCTCCATCAAGGTCTATCCCAGCTTTTATTCGTGGATCGTAAGAAGCATCATAGGACGTCGCTCCTCCAATGGAATGACCAAACACTCCGATATGACCCAGATCCAACCTCCCTTTAAGCTGACTTGGAATTTTCCCCGATTGAATCAGTTCGAATTGGTCCAGCGCAAACACCACATCGTCGGTTAACACTTTTCCCAACTCGTCACGTTTTTCTCTTTCTGTTCTGTAATCATGTTCGGGTGAAAACAAATCGCTGGTTGTATTGGTCGTGATTTGACCGTCCGGAAACTCAGTTGCAAATGTATTATAGGTGTGGTCAATCACTGCCACGATATATCCGTGACTCGCCAGATTTTCGGCTTGTGACGTGTGAAGAAACCTGGAGGAACCAAAGCCGGGATTTGCAAGAACCAATGGGTATGAGGCCTGAGCTGAAGAGACTTCAGTCGCCCAGTAAGCATGACTGGATACATACTTCAGGTGTTGAAAAGTAAACCCGGGGAGGCCATAATTCTCCGCCATATAAGATAAGATTCGGGGATTAGGGATAAATGGAGTATACTTCCCATTGCCAGCTTCAGCCGGATACCATACCTGAACCATTAATTCTCTCTTGCCTGTCTCTGATTTCCCGAATGTCTCCTTCCGGTTTGGATCGACGAAATGAAAGACTTGTGTGCCTACTTTTAACTTGCCAGTTGGTGCTGGAAGGTCAAAAACCGGAAACACATAGTGGAAACAGACTGTTGCGATCAGCCCAATTGCAATAAAAAGGGGACCAAGCACTCTAAGAATTCGGGAGACTGGCCACACGCCTTTCTGCGTTCGAACAACTTTTATAAGAGAAAACATGAACATCAGGATCGTAAATCCGTATAAAAATAAAAGCTGAATTCTGTATCCTTCGACAAAAAGATGTATCACTAAAAAAATGGAGCCTGCTCCGCTTGTCAGGAGCAAAGCTATTCTTCGTATACGTGGATTGGGAATGAACAAAAATGCCAATAAACAAACACTTGAGAAGAATAATAAAATTTCAATAAACCTCACGCCAACTCCCCCTGAAAATCAACTCCATCGATGGATAGGGTTAGTATACAGGAACCACTAGATTGATTGTATTGATCTAACTTACAATTGCCTTACAACCGTGTAAGTTAAGTGAGAGGGCAGTAATAAGAAAAAGCCCAACATATGTGAGCTGTTCCTCTTTCATAGATCAGATTAGATAAAAATAAAAAAGACACACTCGATATCATCAAGTGTGTCTTCTATTGCTTGGCGGCGTCCTACTCTCCCAGGACCCTGCGGTCCAAGTACCATCGGCGCTAGAGGGCTTAACGGTCGTGTTCGGGATGGGTACGTGTGGAACCCCTCCGCCATCGCCACCAAACGCATAGCTTAGCTTACATTCAGAGATCGTTCTCTGAAAACTAGATTCGAAACGAAACATGCGAATTACAACTTGCTATTGGATAAGCCCTCGACCGATTAGTACTGGTCAGCTCCATGCATTGCTGCACTTCCACCCCCAGCCTATCTACCTCGTCGTCTTCAAGGGGTCTTACATACTGGGAAATCTCATCTTGAGGGGGGCTTCACGCTTAGATGCTTTCAGCGTTTATCCCGTCCGTACATAGCTACCCAGCGGTGCTCCTGGCGGAACAACTGGTACACCAGCGGTACGTCCATCCCGGTCCTCTCGTACTAAGGACAGCTCCTCTCAAATTTCCTACGCCCACGACAGATAGGGACCGAACTGTCTCACGACGTTCTGAACCCAGCTCGCGTACCGCTTTAATGGGCGAACAGCCCAACCCTTGGGACCTACTTCAGCCCCAGGATGCGATGAGCCGACATCGAGGTGCCAAACCTCCCCGTCGATGTGGACTCTTGGGGGAGATAAGCCTGTTATCCCCAGGGTAGCTTTTATCCGTTGAGCGATGGCCCTTCCATGCGGTACCACCGGATCACTAAGCCCGACTTTCGTCCCTGCTCGACTTGTAGGTCTCGCAGTCAAGCTCCCTTATGCCTTTGCACTCTTCGAATGATTTCCAACCATTCTGAGGGAACCTTTGGGCGCCTCCGTTACTCTTTAGGAGGCGACCGCCCCAGTCAAACTGCCCACCTGACACTGTCCCCGCACCGGATTACGGTACCAGGTTAGAACCTAGATACGATCAGGGTGGTATCCCAACGTTGCCTCCACACAAGCTGGCGCTCATGCTTCAAAGGCTCCCACCTATCCTGTACAGATCGTACCCAAATTCAATATCAAGCTGCAGTAAAGCTCCATGGGGTCTTTCCGTCTTGTCGCGGGTAACCTGCATCTTCACAGGTATTAAAATTTCACCGGATCTCTCGTTGAGACAGCGCCCAAGTCGTTACGCCATTCGTGCGGGTCAGAATTTACCTGACAAGGAATTTCGCTACCTTAGGACCGTTATAGTTACGGCCGCCGTTTACTGGGGCTTCGGTTCACAGCTTCGGATTGCTCCTAACCACTCCCCTTAACCTTCCAGCACCGGGCAGGCGTCAGCCCGTATACTTCGCCTTACGGCTTCGCACAGACCTGTGTTTTTGCTAAACAGTCGCTTGGGCCTTTTCACTGCGGCCCCCTCGTGCTATTCACACTACCGGGGCACCCCTTCTCCCGAAGTTACGGGGTCATTTTGCCGAGTTCCTTAACGAGAGTTCTTCCGCGCGCCTTAGAATACTCTTCTCGCCTACCTGTGTCGGTTTGCGGTACGGGCACCATCACCTGGCTAGAGGCTTTTCTTGGCAGTGTGAGATCATGACCTTCGCTACTATAATTTTCGCTCCCCATCACAGCTCAGCCTTACAATGTGCGGATTTGCCTACACATCAGCCTTACTGCTTAGACGGACATCCATCAGTCCGCGTCACTACCCTACTGCGTCCCCCCATTGCTCATAACGGCTTACGGTGGTACAGGAATTTCGACCTGTTGTCCTTCGACTACGCCTTTCGGCCTCGCCTTAGGTCCCGACTTACCCTGAGCGGACGAGCCTTCCTCAGGAACCCTTAGGCTTTCGGCGGATCAGATTCTCACTGATCTTTTCGTTACTCATACCGGCATTCTCACTTGTATAATGTCCAGCGCTCCTTACGGTACACCTTCAACCCTTATACAACGCTCCCCTACCCCTGATGCAAAGCATCAAGCCATAGCTTCGGTGGTGTGTTTAGCCCCGTTACATTTTCGGCGCAGAGTCACTCGACCAGTGAGCTATTACGCACTCTTTCAATGGTGGCTGCTTCTAAGCCAACATCCTGGTTGTCTGTGCAACTCCACATCCTTTCCCACTTAACACACACTTGGGGACCTTAGCTGATGGTCTGGGCTGTTTCCCTTTTGACAATGGATCTTAGCACTCACTGTCTGACTCCCGGAAGTAAGTCTATGGCATTCGGAGTTTGACTGAGCTTGGTAACCCTTGCGGGCCCCGCACCCAATCAGTGCTCTACCTCCACGACTCTGTTTTCCGAGGCTAGCCCTAAAGCTATTTCGGGGAGAACCAGCTATCTCCGAGTTCGATTGGAATTTCTCCGCTACCCCCACCTCATCCCCGCATTTTTCAACATGCGTGGGTTCGGGCCTCCAGTGCGTGTTACCGCACCTTCACCCTGGACAGGGGTAGATCACCCGGTTTCGGGTCTACGTCCACGTACTAATTCGCCCTATTCAGACTCGCTTTCGCTGCGGCTCCGGCTCTTCACCTTAACCTTGCACGGGAACGTAACTCGCCGGTTCATTCTACAAAAGGCACGCCATCACCCCTAAAACGGGCTCTGACTTTTTGTAAGCACACGGTTTCAGGTTCTATTTCACTCCCCTTCCGGGGTGCTTTTCACCTTTCCCTCACGGTACTGCTTCACTATCGGTCGCTAGGAAGTATTTAGCCTTGGCAGATGGTCCTGCCGGATTCATACGGGGTTTCACGTGCCCCGCACTACTCGGGATCCGTCTCGGAGGGAACCAACTTTCAACTACAGGGCTTTTACCTTCTTTGGCGGGCCTTTCCAGACCTCTTCGCTTAACCGGTTCCTTTGTAACTCCATGTGAGACGTCCCACAACCCCAAAGAGCAAGCTCTCTGGTTTGGGCTTCTCCGCGTTCGCTCGCCGCTACTGACGGAATCACTATTGTTTTCTCTTCCTCAGGGTACTTAGATGTTTCAGTTCCCCTGGTATGCCTCTGCATAACCTATGTATTCAGTTATGAGTAACTGGAAATTACCCCAGCTGGGTTTCCCCATTCGGACACCCCCGGATCAAAGCTTGCTTACAGCTCCCCGAGGCAGTTTCGTTGTTCGCCACGTCCTTCATCGGCTCCTAGCGCCTAGGCATCCTCCGTGTGCTCTTAGTAGCTTAACCATTTTGTTCCGGTTTCGGCCGCTCGCTTCCCTTGTTTTGCTTGCGCAAAGCCAAAAGTCGCTCTCACCCGATACCCTCACAAAAGCAATTTGACTACCGTTTTTATTGAAACTTGTTTAACACAAGTTCAGCTAAAAAGGAATGTTCTAATTCGCGTTTGTTTCGTTTCGATATCTAGTTTTCAAAGAACAAGCTCCATGCAAAAGCAAGCTGTTTGAGAGTTTGAGCTCTCAAAACCGAACAACGAGTGAGTGTTTTGCAGCTAAGCTGCGTATTTGAATGTTTCCGTTGCAGGAAACGATTCTCCATAGAAAGGAGGTGATCCAGCCGCACCTTCCGATACGGCTACCTTGTTACGACTTCACCCCAATCATCTATCCCACCTTCGGCGGCTGGCTCCTTGCGGTTACCCCACCGACTTCGGGTGTTATAAACTCTCGTGGTGTGACGGGCGGTGTGTACAAGACCCGGGAACGTATTCACCGCGGCATGCTGATCCGCGATTACTAGCAATTCCGACTTCATGCAGGCGAGTTGCAGCCTGCAATCCGAACTGAGACCGGCTTTGTTGGGATTGGCTCCATCTCGCGATTTCGCAGCCCGTTGTACCGGCCATTGTAGTACGTGTGTAGCCCAGGTCATAAGGGGCATGATGATTTGACGTCATCCCCACCTTCCTCCGGTTTGTCACCGGCAGTCTATCTAGAGTGCCCATCCGAAATGCTGGCAACTAAATATAAGGGTTGCGCTCGTTGCGGGACTTAACCCAACATCTCACGACACGAGCTGACGACAACCATGCACCACCTGTCTCCTCTGTCCCGAAGGAAAGATACATCTCTGCATCGATCAGAGGGATGTCAAGACCTGGTAAGGTTCTTCGCGTTGCTTCGAATTAAACCACATACTCCACTGCTTGTGCGGGTCCCCGTCAATTCCTTTGAGTTTCAGTCTTGCGACCGTACTCCCCAGGCGGAGTGCTTAATGTGTTAACTTCGGCACCAAGGGTATCGAAACCCCTAACACCTAGCACTCATCGTTTACGGCGTGGACTACCAGGGTATCTAATCCTGTTTGCTCCCCACGCTTTCGCGCCTCAGCGTCAGTTACAGCCCAGAGAGTCGCCTTCGCCACTGGTGTTCCTCCACATATCTACGCATTTCACCGCTACACGTGGAATTCCACTCTCCTCTTCTGCACTCAAGTCACCCAGTTTCCAGTGCGATCCGGGGTTGAGCCCCGGGATTAAACACCAGACTTAAATGACCGCCTGCGCGCGCTTTACGCCCAATAATTCCGGACAACGCTTGCCCCCTACGTATTACCGCGGCTGCTGGCACGTAGTTAGCCGGGGCTTTCTTCTCAGGTACCGTCACCTTGAGAGCAGTTACTCTCCCAAGCGTTCTTCCCTGGCAACAGAGCTTTACGATCCGAAAACCTTCATCACTCACGCGGCATTGCTCCGTCAGGCTTTCGCCCATTGCGGAAGATTCCCTACTGCTGCCTCCCGTAGGAGTCTGGGCCGTGTCTCAGTCCCAGTGTGGCCGATCACCCTCTCAGGTCGGCTACGCATCGTCGCCTTGGTGAGCCGTTACCTCACCAACTAGCTAATGCGCCGCAGGCCCATCCCCAAGTGACAGATTGCTCCGTCTTTCCAGTTCCCTTCAGGCGAAGAAAACAATTATTCGGTATTAGCTACCGTTTCCGGTAGTTGTCCCAAACTTGAGGGCAGGTTGCCTACGTGTTACTCACCCGTCCGCCGCTAACCATCCGAGAAGCAAGCTTCTCTTCAAGTCCGCTCGACTTGCATGTATTAGGCATGCCGCCAGCGTTCGTCCTGAGCCAGGATCAAACTCTCCAATAAAGTATTGAAAAGAGCGATAAGCTCATTTTGAATCTGACGAGATTAAAAATCTCATTTGTGCTCCAGCCGATTCAAACCAAGGCTTGTTTCAAACTTTCGCGTTCATTCTGCAAGCAGAATGTTCACTCACTCGTTGTTCAGTTTTCAAAGATCAAACTCGTTTCGTTACGGAATGTTGTTCTCTTCAGCAACTCTTATATAATATCATGTCCGAACCAACTTTGCAAGCTCTTTTTTTTAAGTTTCTTTCGAAGCTTATTTCATTCGCTTGCCGCACCGTGTATCTCGTGTTTTTTTGGCCGGAAATAGAATATACCATGTACAGTTATGAAACGCAAGTCTTTTTTAGATAAACATTAAATTCTTATAAAATGAGTACCCTATAGACCTTTTAACAAGTATCTCCTTATAACCAGCTAAATGATACATCTGCGCACTAACTTTAATGATCGGAGTAATTAACTCACATACGCAAAAAGGTTTTTCATATAATTCCTAATCCAATTATAGAGAAATCATGTTGTATACAGTACATACTCATCACGTTATAGAACTTATTAACCGCTGATTTCATTGGATAAACAACCAACAGATCTTAGAACATTATACTCATTCCTTCTATATAGAAGGAAAACATTTTTGTAATTCATTTTTGCTCAAGAAAAGAATGCAAAAAAAGCGAAAGCTCCGGGTTTAAATCCCGTGGCTTCCGCTTCTTTCATATATAAGGTATCAAACTTATCTCCGTATTCTTCATTAAACCTAATGTACGCTTACTCCCCGCCAATAAATACGTATCGGCAGACTACGATGAGCGCCAAGATCCACATAAGCCAGTGAATTTTCACTTTACGCTCTGTAACCAAGTTACTGAACACCGCCAGAATTACATAAGATACGATACCTGCGGAGATCCCGTTTGCGATTCCACCTGTGAAAGGCATCAATACAATGGTAAGGAACGCAGGGAAAGCTTGCAGGAAATCATCCCACTCAATGCTGCGCACTTGACTCATCATAAGTACACCCACGATGATCAATGCCGGAGCCGTCGCAGCGGATGGAACAACCAGCGCAAGCGGTGCGATAAACAGGGCCAAAATGAACAATAAACCTGTCGTTACCGAAGTCAGTCCTGTACGTCCACCTGCCTCAACACCTGAAGCACTTTCAACGTATGCCGTAATGGTACTTGTACCTAGTGCAGCACCTGCGCTGACACCAACTGCATCGACGAGCATCGCTTTACCGATCGTTTTCTCGCCTTTTTTCTTATCCTTCATAATCCCCATACGCGTTGCAGTACCTACCATCGTACCAAACGTGTCGAACAATTCAACGAAGGTAAAGATGAAGATGATCTCGAACAATCCGAGACTGATGGCACCTTTCAAATCAAGCTGTCCAACCGCCAGATCACTGAAGTTAGGCAACCAGCTTGCGCCTGAAAGACCACTCAGATTCGTAACGCCCATCGGAATACCAATCAGCGTTGTTGCTACGATCCCGATCAGCAGAGCGCCTTTGACGCGCATAACCATCAGAATAGCAATAAGGAGCAAACCAATCAGGGCCAGCAACGCATCGTGATGTGTTACAAAGTTGCCCAATGACAAGTTAAAACTGCTACCTGGAATCGGCTGACTCAGATCTGCGTCTGGTGCAACATTTACTGTTACAGCCACGAGATTAGCAAGTTTGAAACCAATAATGGTAATAAAGAGACCGATACCCACCGTAATGGCCATTTTGATCGACTGCGGAACTGCAACAAGCAGCATTTGACGAATCTTCGTCACGGTCAAAATAATGAACACGATACCGGAAAGGAATACCGCTCCCAGAGCTGCTTGCCAAGTAATCGCTCCATTCGAACTTAGAACAACAGTCATGAAGTACGCATTAAGCCCCATACCTGGTGCAAGTGCGATCGGAATATTCACGAACAATCCCATAATAATAGTCATTAATCCGGCGCCGACTGCTGTTGCAAAAAATACTGCATTATCTGACATCCCCGCACCGGCTTGTCCCAAGAACAACGTATTTACAAAAAGAATGTAAGCCATTGTCATAAACGTAGTGAGACCCGCAACAATCTCCGTTCTAACGTTTGTTCCGTTTTCTTTTAATTTAAAGAAACGATCCATAATTACTAACTCCCCCTTAGAGATGTTGAAGCCATATTGAAAAACGACAAATGACCCTGATGAAGATTCTTCACCCAGGGTTCAGCTGACAAGGAGTGGCATGATGCCTTTACTAAGAACAAAAAAAATTCTAATGTGCGTGATGTCCCCGCAATCATGTAGAATTCATGTGCTTAGCTTCTCCTCTTCGTAGCCAGATCATTAGGGTGATCTCGTAGAGACTCCCGGGCCAATCCCCAGGATTATACGAATAAGTATGCGCTATTTGTTTGTTTCCCATCACTATTTTAGGAGGGCAGTATGTTTTTGTCAATGAGAAAAACGAATATTAATATCACGCTTTTAGAATATCGTTCGTATTATTTAACAGATTGAACCAGTTCAGCGGTTTACAACCCAATTGAATACGCTCTTTTCGGTGTAATCTCAATGGGATATGTCCATTCTTTCAGACTGAAAGTTCCGAAGGATAATATAAAAAGCTAGCCTGATCAAAGAGCAGAAGCGCTCTAATCAGGCTAGCTTATATTTCTGATGCGTTTTAGCAATCAGGTGAATGATGATCTAGGAATAACGATATCTCGTATTCCGAAGACTTATACTCATTAGGTATATGGAGCAATTTGCGACATGTTCCGGAGCATTTTTTTGCCGGATCAGTCCTATGTTAATTATATCTCTGTCTGCGGAGTATCCTGTATATCTTGTTGTTCCTGATTTGTGTTCGTTGTTGTGTCAGAGGATAACTCCTGGTTTCTGGTCTGATCGGAAGAAGCATCCGCTACCTCTAAGTTCACAAATGGAAAGTCCCCCGAACCGGAAGCCAGATCTTGCATACCCGAACCGCATCCTGCCAGCATCACCATCAGAAACGCACTTCCAATGCCCATCTTCCATTTGCTCATATAGTCGGTTTTACGCATACATTCAATTCTCCTTTCAGTAGCCATATAGCTCTTAGTATGTACTTATTGTACAGGCCCGACCTGAAAGGATCATGAAGTGAACTTTAAAATGGGATTAATTTTGAAAGTTTATTACTTGTAAAAAAAGTAGCCCTACAAAAATTTGATCACAATATTCTTCTTAATAAAAAAACGCCCTTTTATTTGCGAAATACCGCAGATAAAAGAGCATTTTTTAAACCTATCGTTAAGAGTCTATATCCTATTCCCACTCGATTGTTGCAGGTGGTTTGGAAGTTACGTCATAGACGATACGGTTTACGTTATCAACTTCGTTAACGATCCGTACGGAGATTTTCTCCAGCACATCCCAAGGGATACGTGCCCAGTCAGCTGTCATACCGTCGATGGATGTTACAGCACGGATACCTACTGTGTAGGAATACGTACGTGCATCACCCATAACCTTGCTACAATTTTAGGTCATTACATGTCTATTATTGTGTTATTTTATAGATCAATTGTAGCGGGTGAACATGATAAATACAAGCTGAATAATGTAAATATGGATAAAATATTAGAGATGATGGAATTTTCATCATGGTACTATTTACTAGACATACAATACTATTAACTCAGAATTCGCCGTTTTGACTTGCTGTCGATACCATCGTGTCCAAGCCACTTCAATCACATATGGGATGGCACGTTCGAAGAGAGACGGCGGTGTTTTGAATTTTTAGGCATTGGAGGGATAATAAAAACTTCTATGATTTCCATTTGACTTATTTTGATTTATTGAGTTTGAAGCGAACAATTAGTTGCCAAAATTGTTCAAGGAAAATTTCTATGATGCCTAATTAATAAATTAATCACCTAGTTTAACCATTCCACTAATTTCCAAAAATATTTTCTGAATCTCTGATCCTCCATCACCTAACCATTTGAATCCGATAAGAATACTACAAATTCCAAAGTACATAAACATCAACATCTTGTTTTTCTGAGCGTATTCCCATACTGATAAGATTTTGTTTATCAAGCCTATTTGCCCGCCTACTTGGGGAAATTTCAAACTATATAACTCATTCTCAAAATCGCCATTACTTCTCATTTCTATTCTTTCATAATATAAGTTTCTAAACTTTCTTTCATAAATATAAAACTGTAAATTAATTGAATAGAACACAAAAGAGGTTAGTGAAATCAACAATGTGTAGTACCATGGATCACTTATTTTAAAAGCAGAGACAACTATAATAACCGAAAAATACCATCCTTTAATTAAAAAAGAGTTCTGAGCCATTCTATTGATGCAGGACTGTATCAAATCAATTTCCTTGTGAAGGATGGTATTTTTTTCTACCAGTTCCATTTACTTATACCAACCTTTTAACTTATACAACACGTCTAAACATTGCTTATCATAATCACTCTTACTTGAATCATCTGGTCGATTCCTTGCCATATCCTCTAAATCTTGAATTGTTAACTCTCCCAATGAACTTAATTGTTCTTTAACGTCATATATCACCTTTACACTCTCTGCTAGGGCATAGTGCTTGATCGATTTAGCAATGTTATCTGGTCTCTTTGGATCTTCTCTTCTAATCTTCTGAATCATATTCAACTCAGAAAAAATCCAAGGAGAACTTGTCTTTTTTTCCTCCACTTCATCAGAAATTTTCTCCATTGAATTAGGCGTAGAGAGAAATATTACACACTCTACGTGGTCTAGCATGTTATACAAAGCATTGTTTAACATTAAATAAATATTGCTACTTGTTATATTTCTTGATTCATAGTCATATAACCCAGTCTTTTCATCTAAACATTCATTATTATCAACTCTTTTCAATAAATCGTCAGCATAGCCCCAAACTGCTGCATCAATAAAAGATACAATTTTAAATTCATCATATAAAAACCCAGCAAACTTATATACTTCATTGATATCTTTGTGGGAATGTGAAAGAAATACACTAGCATTTACATCAGGAAACCATTTTTTCATCAGCTTCTGTCCATCAATAACATTTTGACTGATGTAAAAGGTGTCTAAAGCAAAATCAAAGGAAGACTTTTGGCTATTAAATAGCTCTTCTCCTGATTTCAAATATTCATTTTCTTTTTCATTTAATTTAGATACGAAATCTGATAACTCATCGAATTTTAAAGCTCCAAACATTCTCTTCATCCTCTCTTCAATAAATCAATTAATAGTTCAAAATAATTATCTCAGATATTACCTTTATAGTAAATATGAATCACAATCATACATGACTATAGATATACGATGGAGGGAAAAGCATGACTAAAGACCTTATAATAGCAAAAAAAAAAAAAACGTTATCCAGTTCACCTTACATTCATTGACGGAACAAGCTTTTCTGGGGAAATATCGTTAACAAGTAATAAATCCCATGTAAAAATACAAATCAAGGAGAGACAGTATGCATTCCAGTCGATGAAATAACACATTGTTCCTTAACCATTCCTGGCTCATTCATTAATTAAGAAGAAATTATCAACTGGAGGCGCTTTTTTGCACATATTAATACTTACACTATACATAATTGCTGTATCAGGTGTAGCAGCCATTGAATTTTATAGGTACCGTAACTTCATTAAAAATTTGAATTCACCTTTTAAATTATCGAAAGAAAAAGAGCTTAGGGCAGTTGAGAATAAGCGGCTTATAAAAAATTGCCAAAAACACATTTTAAAATGATGAAGATGCAGGTTCGTGCATGGAATAAATCTGATATTTCCTCAAACAATTGATGCCTTCATGAAAATCATCATTTCAATAATACTAACAACTACTGGTGTAGTAGTCACAATAATGCTCTCAAGTTTAAACCTGGCAAACAGTAACAAAGACACTGACCCTACTCAAGTGCAAATTGGAATAAACACTATCACTAATATACTCAATAATCTGAAACAAGGAATTTCATCATATACCACCCTGATCAACATTGCACTACCATTTTTTTAAATTTCAATTATTAACATAACCGTTTCGCATTGGAAGAACTCTTTATACAAGAAACACATTATAGTTATTGAAGAGTTAGAGAAAGAATATGGAAATAACAAGTGAATATTTACAAAACAAAACCTCCAAACTCAATCGCAGTTGGTTTGGAGGTTTTGTTTTGTTACTAAATGATCTCTTCTTCTCTTTACATTAACGTATCTTCTTTACTAGCATTCCGTGTAAATATGCCGATCAGTCCATGCCAATAATTTACTTCTCGAATAGCAATCTGATATCTTTCAGAGTCTTTTGGGATAGGAAAATCTTTATAAAGGAACTTGATGTACCTAACTGGCTCCTCTAGATCATCTAAGGTAACTTGCAACGTGACCAGTTTGACATGAGAGCTTGTATTCTGGCTACCTGTCAACGCTCCTACCATCGCTCCAGCACCACCAGCGAGCATGCCTCCAATGACAGCCCCGCCAATCTGGCTGGTTCTGGAGGTGTTCATTATTGCTACTCCATCTTCAACTATTTCTGAACGCAGCAAATCCTCGTATGAATACACTTTCTTCCTTCCACCATGCCTATCATCAACAAAGCAAAACTTTTTATGTACACTGTCTACTGCAATTAGGCTCTTTTTGTCCTCAGATATGTAGTATTGTGACACTTGAAAGTTCTTAGCTGTCTTCATGTGGATAATCAATAGTTCCTGATATCGTTCAACTTCCGTATCCTTGCGTTTCTTTGCTAACCAATTCGAAACTAGTCCTAGCCCAAAGCCAATCACGATAGCGACTATAAAATTACCTGTAGCGACCCAAAGAAGAACAAAAACAATTATTGCACCAAGACACCCTATGACCACAACCTTGTCATCTGTATTACTCATAGCACTCCTCTTTTCAAAAAATTGTACTTAAATCTTTATCTTTTCCTTTCAATGTAGTTTTCTTTAGCTACAACAATCATAATAGTGTCTATCAGAAAATTTTAAATAATTTCAAATCCTATGTTTATCTGTTTCAAATGTTTTCGCTAACCCACCTTTAAATAGAGGTGATTAGCTTGTCAGAGTTCTCTATTGCAGTAGGAAACAGGATTAGAGCCTTACGTAAGCAGCGTGGTTGGACACAAGAACAGCTAGCAGAGAAAGCAAACCTACACTACAGTTATCTTTCATCATTGGAACGCGGGGGACGAAACATGTCTCTAGAGAGCTTGGGGAAGATTATTGAAGCTTTCGAGATTAATCCAATACAAATCTTGAACTTCGCTGATACGTTGCTACTTGATGAAGAAGCCAACAAACAGGAAACGATAAAGGCAATTAGGAATCAGTTAGAACTATGTAATGAGGCAGAGGTTAAAATGGTATATCGTATGCTGAACGATATCATCCAGACATTTAAGAAAGATGATTATAAGCACATAGTCAAATGACTACGTGCTTTTTACTTTCCAGTCTTGGTCTTTACCCGCCAACAACCTATTAAACTCCAACAGACGACAATTTACAGCGAACTCTACAGGATTCGACAAACCTACCTCCGCATTTCTTGTATAATTGACATTATCAATTGTAGAAAGGGGCTGCACTGTGTGAATAGTCATCCACAACAACAAGATAAGGCTTCACTAACCCAACAATTTGACAGACAGTTAGATTGGATTAAAAGCTGTGATACAAAGTCATCAATTGTTCTAGCGGTAGTCGGAATTTTCCTCACAGTTTTCACGGCTGAGCATTCCATCAATATGCTGAATGATATCGTGAGCAAGTCAATTCATAACATTAATTTTTCGAACGTGCTATATCTATTGGGGTTTTCGTTTTTCCTGTGTCTTTTTGTTTATGGAGCTTACTGTTTGATCAGAGTCCTTACACCAAGATTAAGCAAAGATACTCTTAGCTTTGAAGGCACTGAAAGAGATTCTTTGTATTTCTTCGAATCAATTGCTAAAAATACATTCAACGACTACAAAGACAAGGTTCTCAACAGAAGTAATAACGAACAATCAATTGATTTGCTGTCACAAACGTACATCAATGCTAAAATTTGCACTATAAAGTATGCATATTACAGTAAAGGCATCAAGTTCACTTTCATTGGAATAACAGGAATTCTCGTTCTGTACATTATTGGTATCGTACTCATTAAAATGGGAGGTTTTAATTGATGGAAACTGTAAAATATAAATATAAAGAGCGTAAAAGCAAAGTAGAGGAGATATTAGATAATACTGACAAAGTTAACGAGGTGGACTCTTTCCCTAGGGATGAGGATTTCACTTATTCAAACGGTTATAAAGCATTTGCTTGTGCTATTTTTGTGGATTTGAGGGATTCCACAACATTATTTACAAACCACAATGATATCGAGATTTCTAAAGTAATCCGTGGCTTCACTTCTGAAATAATAGAAATACTAAGAAATAACGTTGATGGCAACGAATTGAAGGAGATTGGAATTCGTGGAGATTGTGTCTTCGCAGTTTATTCTGCACCAAAAAAGGGAGATATTTGTGAGGTAGCCAATCGTGCATTCTATATTAACACTTATATGAAGATGTTGAATAATCTTTTAAAGGAACGAAGTCTGCCCTCTATACAAGCAGGCATTGGACTAGCCGTCGAAAAAACACTAGCTGTAAAAGCTGGACGAAAGTCATCTGGAATACATAATCTTGTTTGGATTGGTGAAGCTGTAGCGAAAGCATCTAAATTATCAGACCTTGGTAATAAAGACGGAGTTAAGCCCATTGTCATGTCCAAAATATGTTATGACAACTTCATATCAGCTGCTTCTAATAAGGAGCAACATAAAGAATGGTGGACTAAAAAAGAAGATGACAAGTATGGCACATATTATCATGCTGACATATTTAAAAGTGAGTTTAATAAGTGGATCACTGATGGTATGCCCAACTAACAATTTGTATAAAGACCATTAAGAAGTGCATACGATGAAGCAACATCGTCTCCATACATACAATGAGCATTAAACAGGTATTCCCTTCACCAATGATTTTATTCGGAACGGAAATAACCCACTTAAGTGTGCAACCTAAGAGTGGGTTATTCTTCTTTCTTTCAATATACGTGAGCAGAGCTAAAACGAAAGTTGAAGAAGTAGCTTGCTAGAGTAGCCAAAGAAAGCGAAAACCTTAGTATTACAAACAAATCTTAAAATCATTCCATTCCACCTTCAGCCTCGATACTGGCATTCTCCTACTAGCCAACCAACTTCCCCTGCGGACAGTTCACGATGCGCTCTAGTTGGATCAGATATCGTTTTCAGTTCTGACTGCCTCTCACTGGTCACATGACCCCAATCTATATTTAATGAAGGAAGGTTATCTACAACGCGTTTGTCGAAGGGCAATGGAAACGTGAGAATTTTGGAATGTTGCCTACTTCCTAAGATCACAACTTCATCATCACTGGAATCCGTATGAATACAAGCTATTTCTGTTGCATTTTCTTTTTTGGTAAGCACCTTCTCCACAATAAAATATGCCGTTATATATGCTTGTTTGTTATATGATGTGTGAAAGAATACATAAGAACCAGGTCTTATGTGTTTCATGACTGAATGAACTTTCTTAGGATCACTGTCACCATAGGTTAGAAAAGTAAAATTAGGATCAACACGATCATTGATCTTCTCGGGTTGAATATATTTTATCAATAAGTTTCCCAAAATCCATCCTCCCATTCTTAACAACAATCTATATCAGGTCAGAGCTAGAGACTCCATACTTATAATATCTCAAATTCTTCCTTTATAGTAAATAGGAATTATGATAGCATGGGTATTCAGGTCTATTAAAGGCGTAAAAAACCATATCTAAGGAACTAAGTAAAGCAGTGTATCAATGAACAGGGAGATACTCAATGAACAAAAAACTATGTTTTCTACTTATTACTTCAATTATTACTACGAGCCTTCTTACTCCAGTTATCTCAGCTCAACAATTGACAGCCAACACAGCAAGTACAAAAACAGAACTTGTTACCATCGCAAAAAAGACTTCATCAACCAAAAAAGAGAAAATTGCTTACTACAGAAAGAAGATTGCTCAATTAGATGCGCAAATAGACATACTAAAAGAATCAGAAAGAAATTATGCTATGTCATCTGAAGAATACCGTAACATTGTAAGGAAACAAATAAACCTTTTAAAGAAAAAGAAATACTATCTCCTGAAAATATATGATCTAAATTAACTTGAGCTGTATTGAATTCTCCAATTTCAGGTATATAATATCCATATGGAGTGAGTTAACGATGCGCCACATCGTCTCCAACGAGTTTGTTGTTGGGTGGAACAGTATTACCACACTTAGGCGCGAACCAATGAGTGGGTTATTTCTTCTTATCTACATGCGTTAGTACCGCAATTAGAAATGTCGCGAACTCACCCAACACACAAACTCAGTTAATTGAATTTAGTGAGTTGCGCACTCTGTTTATGTCACTTGCAAGAATACTGTCTCCTGCAACTTTACTACTTGGAATTGCCGTTGTTGGACTCATAGTGTTAATAATACTGATTACATCGTTATAATAAGTCGCCTTGAAATCCGTTCCCGATACGGCTCTTGTAAACGTGTAGTTCGCTATTCCTTTATAAAACCTAAATTCGTTAACTTTGGTCGCTAACCTATTCCATTCAGAAGCAGTAATATTAAAATCTGATCCTGCGTTCTTTGCTGTATCCCATTCGAAATTCGCTGGTCTTGCCTTCTTTGTCTTTACAGCCAGCGTCCTCATTGTAGAACTCTGTCCTGCTGAATCCACAGCTTTGATCCCCAGAGTGTAATTCGTATCCGCTTGCAATGCAGCGAAGGTGTAATATCCACTCGAACTATAACTCGTCCCTGCTTGAACACCATTGACATAAAATTGTACATAGCCTACACCATAGTCATCTGACGATGAGTAATACATCTGAACAGTGTTTACGCCCGTGTTTGATATAGACCAAGACAGGACGCTAGGAGCAAAATCATACGCTGTAGTGGCTCTGTACTGTGTCATAATCGATGTATTTCCGCTGGTATCAAACGCCTTTACTCCAAGAGAATATCTCGTACCAGGGTTAAGTCCTGTAAATGTATATCCACCGCTTGAACCATACATAGAGCCATCATATACACCATCACGATAAAAGTAGAATCCGCTGACTCCCCTGTTGTCTGATGCTGATGCATACATTGGAATTGAGTTTCTGGACGCACTACCATTCATGTACCAGCTATTTATTGATGGTGGCGTTGTGTCGGGCGCTATAGTCGTTCTCTGACCTGTAGATGCGCTCCCAAGAACATTCCTATTCGAGTCATAGAACGTGACGCTCAGACTGTAGTACGTGTTCTCTGACAGCCCAATATACGTCCAGTACTTGGTTGTCGACCCTACTGGGCTAACAAGAGCTTCAAGTCCTGAGTCTCCCACACCATTCTTAAAAAATCTGTAGTACTTTGCTAGTCCACCACCAGTTTGAAAACTAGCAGAAACCGAAATATAGTTGTAGCTTGCGCTATTTGCGTTTATGTTTACTGTTGCCATGTGTCTTTTTTATCTCCTTGTATTACATTCACATAATTGATTGTCTTTTCTTCATCTTTCCAATCGATACGTACAGCATCCTTTTCATTTATGTAGATACTAATTTTGGTAACGCTATCATTTGGGCGAGCAATAAGACTATTGTGTTTCTCATCGTGGATCTCGGTAACTGGAAACGAAAGTTCCATGATTTCTGGAGTACACATTAAGCTTTCTTTCCCTATAATCAAAACAGAATACTTTTCATTATCAAACCTTTGTCCATTTGATAGATTTCCTTTTAGCATGCCTCTTGTTATTCCTAAATCAGAAACTTCATTGATTTTTTCAATAGCTTTCTTCCCGCTAGAACACTCCAATAGAATCAGTTTCTCGGATTCCTTCAACACTACGATAGCTGCACACTCTTTAGACGAACGTTCTCTCATTCTCGAAGATGTATTATTTGAATATCTCTGTACTTCAAGATTGTCTAGCGTGTATCCTTGATCATGATCTATTCTGCCCAGTGTCGGTCTATGTTCTAGCCTAAAGTTATTATTAATGTACAACTCGCAACATCTAAACCATTCTTGTAGGAAATTCTCCTTTTCGATCAAAGCTACTACCATCTCTCTGGGATTATTGAAAGCGTGCTCCTTACCAAAATAAGTTTTTTTACTCTTATCCTTTACTCTGGAAATGGAATTTCTACACGAATTCAAAAGCAATACTAGTGTTATCATCAAATCATTAGTTGTTAAGTATAGCTTATCTTGCTGAAATTGGATGGATTCTAGCATCTCTTTACAGAAGACTTCGTTTCTCCTCGTCCAATACGATCCCTTCGTCTTCATGAGCTGTCTCTCTTTACTAAAGTGGTGTTTCTTTTTGTTACATGTCAATGTTGTTATCTCCTATTTCTATGAATTATTATTTGTAAGCGTTTTCATTTATAGTCAAAACGAATTACCTCTATAACTTTATTATACCATAAATATTTACATTTGTCAACATTAATGTTTATCATTGTATTACAATCATTCCTTCATACTATTGTGTCTCCTCTTAAATGACAAAAAGACCGCCATATGATATCAGCGATCTTCTCAAGTATTATTTTTGTTTATTACTCACCTGTAGCTTCTCTGAGAAGGAAGTTACAGGTGAGCAACCTCATATATCAAAGTAGTATTTTAACCTACTCTAAAGGACCTGTGTTTTGTTTTACTTCGTTTTCGTCCATTTTTAGATATAACCTCAGTTGTTTCCTTTTTGTATTGCAGATTAATCTTGTTGCCAAGTAAACCTATCGATAATGACACAATAGAAATAGAAATAATCAATTCAATATAATTCATAGTATTCCTCCGTTAATTAAAGTATACAGAGGATTGCTCACCTTATTATATTATATCAACACAAAGACTCCGAGACAAGTTCCTCTCATCAAACACACCTCTCTGCCATTTCCATCTAGTACCTTTGCTGATGAAATATTATCATTCCAAACAAAATCCCCTCCTTTAAGCCTGTCATTGAGAGATTACATTGTAGGAATATGGAACTATACCTAATAAAAACTTTATATTAATATTAATATACAAAAATGTACATACTTGCTTGTTGATATAATTTAAATTACTATGGTAAACATTGGTTCTAAACTCACTATATAGGATCGATGTTTAATTATTGGAGAGGGTGTAAAAATATAAACTCGGAGGGAAATATTTTGTTAAAGAAAACATCAATTAAATCACTTTTCCGCATCACTGCTCTGACTATGGCTTTCTTAATTTTCGCTGTCACTGGTGCTCAATCCTATTCATTAGCCGCTAGCGCAGAAACTCTGCAAGGAGATCAAGAAGCTGTAAATAGTACAGTTGAAAGTAACTCTCCTGAGCCTACAAACAATGAAACCCCAAATATTACTGAAGAAGCACCCAATGATGAGACCCTAAATAACGATGAAGAAACTTCTTTAGATGATAATTTCCACAACGTGAACGTTGGCGATTTGGAAATTATGGGAGAAGACACTTCTCCTGAAGCTTCTATGTTCGTTCTTCCTATAGTTTGGGCTGGTATGGGTATTGGTCAACTATTGGGCTGGTTGGCTGGCGGTACTGCTGCTGTAGTTACCATTGTGAAGTTTGGTGAAAATGTAGCACGTGTTGCTGATTTTGCTGCTGAGCTTAGAAAGAGCAAACAAAAAGATAAGCCAAGATATTACAAAGCCAAGATAGATAAACAAGGCATGTATATTTTTAAAGGATTGACAGACGAAGAAGCACTTAAACATCTAAAGGACAGCTCTTCTAATGACGTCTGGACACCTCTAGAAACAGATGCTAAAAGCCTGGCACTAAAATATGCTGTTAGTATTGTTGGCGTAGGCTCTATTAAAATTACAGAAAAGGAAAGTCATCATCTCACTGGATATAATGATACTCGTTATTATCTTCATTATCATGGAGAAAAAATCGGGATCAAGAGATCAGGTCATATTTTTTATGATTCAACAGGTCGGATGGGAGTCAACCCACGATAATAGAATATATCTATAAAATGATATAATATAAATCGTACATACCCTCTCCAGTAATTAATTCTTAATAGCCGTAAATAACTACACCTATCCAAATTATTCTTTTTTTTAGAAAAAGAGTATAATTTGGATAGGCTGTCTTGTCTCTCTATTACATCAGTCAGATATATAATGAAAAGAGGAATCCTCGTGCAAATTGACATTAAAAAATTATATGATAAGTATTTGACATTAAATATTCCTAATCGATTCACATTAAGTGAGATCCATCAAACTATTACAGAAAAGTACAACGCTGAAAAAGTTGATCTTGAGCTATTCTCAGATCTCCGTGCTGATCCTTACGCCTACTTTGATACAGCAGTTTCGGCGTATTCATTCTCAGATTCTGAAGCTATTAAGAAACTAAGCGAACTAAACTACACCAAGAATTTGAGTGTTATTAGTTGGATACTTAATTCTAGAGATAATAAATATTTGACAGGCGGGACTATGAGGGGCGAATCCTGTGTGTTAGATCTCGAGATAGCTATATTTAACGGAATGGATGAAGAGGAAAAACAGCTCGGAAATCTTCGCTTCGAGGAATTTTTAATCATTCTTTATTTAACAGGACATATTCATTTTAACGATGATCCACTAATCAAAGAATTAAAATCTCGTTATCGAGAAGGTTACTATCTTAGATATTTTGGACATGATAATGGATCTGGAAAATACCTATACAAGTAAATGATAATTGAATTTTAAAACGTATCAATGCTCTTCCATTTAAAAGCCTATCATTTTAGTTATGTATATCTATGTTTTGGAGAATTTACTCATCCAGGATACCATCCCCTTTTATTCAGATTGAGTACCCTTGCACCCAACATACAAAACAATACTTTTAACTTTAAAACTGACTGTCTGAGGGGCACTTATAGAAATCCGAAATCACTAAGAGATTTCTATAAGTATCCAGCCCGTCGCGGTGGAAGTGTCCGCTGGCAAAATGTGGTATTTATTAGCTTTTTTGATCTAAACCACCCCCTCCCCTTGTCCCTCAAAAGTGTTGTCTAATATGGATTAGACGACACTTAGAAGCTTAAAATTCCTATTTATTAGGATAAAAACACTTGAATCAATTGATATACTCCACTTCTGCATATTTATTCATTAAGACTTTAGTTTTAGCTTAATTTAGCATACTTTTATACATCAAAGTATTGTTTTAAACCATCCTTATTTCTTTCATGACAATTGACAAGACTACTATATGTTTTTTCATTGAAAATAAGCTATTTCTCGCTCCAAAACTCTACTTGCGCCCTACCTCTACCTATTAAGTGAGAGTGAACCTGTGCTTCGAATCTGCCTTTCACCTCAAAGTGCCTTGAATAACCATGAACTACTATGAAAACAAAAAAAGCCTTGATACAGGCTCTTCATTATAACTCTATTTATTTCATCACTGACTGCGCACCAACCTCAGCACGTCATGTACTTTCTACTTGAAATCATTCATCGTCAATTCACTCTCATCCAATTTCTAAATACAAAATAGAAAGACGATGGCATCGCTCTTTACGATAGAAGACTTGAATTACAAAAGCTTATATTCCAATATATCGTATCGTAAAGATAACAGGCGGCGCATCGCGGGTCAGTCCATGTACACAAATTACAGGATCTGCTCTGGTACGAGCTTGAACCCATTAGTTTCCTTTTTCATTTGAAACAGTCGGATCTGCTTACTCTTTGCTATTCCTATCAACTCACGCTTATGCTCCTGAGATATCTCGGTTCCTAAATAGATTGTTTCTGGCTTAAACAACGCACGATTGAAGCCTTCTCCTTTTAACAGGGGAAAAACTATTCTCCACTCTTTCTCATATGCCCAATCTGAAGACTTTATCATAGTCCAGTAAGTACTAATCAGATTATTGAATTCTAAACCATGGTTTATGCCATGAATTAAGTACTCAGAGATATCCAATAACTCTTCTCTGTAAATCACTGGATTTAGCGCCCTAGTTAGGATTATCTCTCTATCAGGCTTTTTAAAATTATATTCGAGACAGAAACCCGTGTGACTATGAGCATAGTGGCTCCACATAAGCATTGAATCGTTAACTTCGCTGAAGCAACTTAAAAATGTCGTTTCCCTTGATTTTTTAACCTGCTCTAGTGTATGTGACTCTTCCATGTCTTTCATAACACCCAAAACAGCCTTGATAATTTCTTCAATCTGTTCATCTTTATAATCAGGAACACGTTTCAGTACTGTTTTTAAAATAACTTCAATACTTTCACTACTAAGAGCATTAATCTCCTCTTCCGAGATCTCGATTCCATGCTTATGGACAATATTAGGAAGAGCTTTAAAAGTCGCTAAAGCAATTCTTCTTTTCATGTATTGTTCCGTTTTTATCACTAAAGCAGAATCAAACGGATCATTTAATTTATCAGCACTGTTGAACCAAACTGAATCATTCTTCAAGTTTTGAACTGAATATTTGCTATACCCACGATATTTATATAGTGATGAAGGGATGTGATTGTACTTCAACTCCATGGCTTCTTCAAGCTTTATTTCTTTTGAGTTTTTCGGATACTTCATTTCTATATATTGTTCAATCCACATTACTTTACCCTCCACAGCTTGGCTATAGTTGAATTATCTCATTACTTTCCCACCCTAGTGTATCGCAAAACTTCTTGATAGGATTGTCTACTTATTGTATAATCTGTCTCACTTTTTTGGACTCGTGGTTCAGTACCGTTCTTGGTTATACAACAACATTGGGTTTCTTAGTAACTTCAAAGTGGGGAATTATAACATTCGTTATTCGTTTCAGTTCTTGCGTATTGCCATCAACTGAGCTATTTATAGCGGACTCTAACATTTGCGGTCTGTAAATGATAAACGGGTAACTATTATTATCTCCTTCATATCCTAAAACAGCTTTTAACTTCTCGTTCAATCTTGTCTTCATGAGTCCGTATTTGTCCAATATTTCAGGAAGAACCATTTTCACCTTCCTTAGAATCAAACCTTGCTTCTTGAGAATCTCGTTCTCCAAAATCTCTTTTTCGGTAACCCATCCTTTCCTTCCTACTGTTTCTAACACTATATTTTCGATCAATCGGCTCGTTTGTTCACTTTTTTCAGAAAGCTGTTTCCCTTCCAATTTAGGGTAAACACGATCAGCCTCTTCCACACTTATAGTTCGTAAAATTAGCTCTCTACCAAAGCCTTTCATGGTGAGTCCTTTTTCCAAAAATTCTTTAGCTTTACTTGTTGCATAATCTAATACACTCTCATCATAAGATGGAATTGAGTAATATTGTATTGTATTATGCTTTTTGTTCTTTGCGGCTTCGTGCTTTGCACGTTTAAACAAGAATTCTGGCAGCTCTCTGTCCTTTACTTTGATTAGTAGACCCAGGTAAGTAAATAAACCCAAGATCTTAGAGACTGATTGAACATCTTTGTCTAATTCCCGAGAAAGAAAACTATTGCTAGCGAAGAAAATTGGAGTTCCATCTTCTGTTGCGAAGTTTTCGGTAACAACGTGTTCTTTTGCAAATTCGTTTAAGTCAGCCAATTCTTTTTGGTAGTTCCGTATTCGTTTGAATACTTCTGGATAGCATTCTTTGGACTCAGGACTATCAAGAAACTTCAAATTTCGTTTAATGATTCCTTTGTGTTCCTTTTGCCATTGTGTTTCGTGATA
Organism: Paenibacillus sp. FSL H8-0283; assembly: GCF_045040675.1. Taxonomy (NCBI): domain Bacteria; kingdom Bacillati; phylum Bacillota; class Bacilli; order Caryophanales; family Paenibacillaceae; genus Paenibacillus; species Paenibacillus sp. FSL H8-0283. The sequence continues at coordinate 820,436 of NZ_CP150295.1, read as the reverse complement.
CGTTACATTGTAAATGCGACGTAGGAATCCCAATGCAGTATAGGTACTGTAATTTGTCAGTCTTTCTGTAATCTGAATTATATTTTGTCCATCATTGTGCAATGGACAGTTATTGCTAAAACAATAATAGATTTGATGTCCCGTTTTATCATCAATATATATCTTAGCACTAGGATTGTGATCAGCGTGAAATATACACGAGAAATTACTTGAACTTGGTAGCCCTAAGAAGTTAGACAAATTTTGCTTTTTTAGATAGTCATATACCTCAGCATTATCGTTTAGTATGACTGGTGCAGCATTTACTCTTTCATGTAAGTGCTGTTCGTTTCTCATTTTTATCAATTGCCAGTTATGTGTCGTATGGGATGTACTGGCTTGTTGATGCTTGAGGGGTTTTGGCACAGTAATAACCTCAACACACCCATCTTTCTTCTTATCACTGTGCCCAAATCCTCCTTCCGAATTGGTTTGGGGATTTAATCCTGTTGGGCATTGATCAATGATGTCCTCAATGCTGTACCGAGTCCTTGTGTTTCGAATAATTTCGATCTGGAATTTATTATGTAGGTCTTTACACCAATTCGTACCAGGCACACGCATTAAGTTACATAGTCGCTTCACGCTTGTATCGGCGTTGAAATGTTTGATCAATCTATCTTGGCACTCTTTAAACTGATCTGTAGTCGCTCCAACTTCGAGTAACCAGTAGCAATGCAATCCATTTCTAGTCTCTACAATATAACTTGGCTTAAGGGGAAATTCATCTATCTCTTTCAACTTTTCATTTTTATATTCCCTTGTTGCTTCCAAGGAGAAGTAATTCTTCGACACATCTCTACCACAATCCAAATCAATGAATACTGCATTTATATGGTCAATGTCAGAATCCTTGTAACCTCCACTGTTAACTACGAAATACACCTCATATCCTTCGTCATTTACCTTAAGAAGCTGTCCAACTGTGGATAGATTGTGCTTCTCCTTAAAATCTCGGGTCTTTGCCTTTTTCTTCAAACAACGGTAAGCAACCTCCTTCTCACCAAATAAATCATCAAAAAAATATTCTAATTCAAACAAAAATCCACTTCTCCTTTGTTATTTTCCGTATGTTAATGTTACATCCACTCCTTAGAGATTCCGTATATTTAGCATATCAAATGCGTTTTTGAAGTATTTTATTCGAAAAGTGATTGTTTTTCCAGCACTTTTTAAAAGAAAATCTTGTAACCCAGTGTCAAGTCTTTTTTTGAAAAATTGAAGAATTTCTTTCGGAATCAACACCTAGCCGTAACCAAGTCACTCAAATGTGTTTGAATATATCTCTGTCCCTATACTCCGAGTCCTCTCTAGAAAGCGCTACCTGCACAAATACTAAATTTTCACTTATCCCATTCTTAGCCTTAAGCAAATTTAAAAGAACGCTACCGGTTGCATTAGCATATATAACATCTCCAGCCTTATCGTGAAGAATTTCTGATACGATATTAATTAATTTGGAATATAATTCCACTTGCACAATGTAATGATCTCTCTCCAGCAAAAATTGTCTTTTTCGTTCTTCGGGAGTTTGCTCTTTCGCTTGTTCATTTAATTCCATATTCTCTTTCCCTCCATGTGTTATATATGTTTAAGCTGCGGTCCATATTACATGCTCTAAGGGTTGCTTTAAAGAGTATGTCTTCTAAACATTTCCTCTAAGAAAAGGTTCAATGATCAATTTCCCTCCAATATTCATATATGGCATTGGCTCTATACCTAAAATCCCAGAGGGGCACAGATCAAGGATGCATTCATCCTCTACTTCCTTGTAGATAATAGAGTCTTTGTTGAATCTAATTACAATTTCATTTTTATTCTGCATAACATCAGCATTGTGTATCGGAAACTCAATTGAACCTAATTCAGGTAATTCAATGTTTTTATCTGTCTCTCCCAGTTGACTCATTATTTTAATTCCAACAAAGTTGTTAAAAGAGTCATACAACAACTTGCATTTAACCTCAGCTAGGGAACTTTCAAATTTATGTGAATTAAATTCTTTAAGGCGAATGTACATTTGGCAATCATCAGTAATTGTAACTTGCATTTCTTTCACCACTCCCTAAGTCATATAGGAAAATTAACCATGCTTCAATCATATTGATGAGAATAAACGTAATATCTTAATTGGTATAATACTACGGTGATCAGCCCCACAACAGAGAACAAACGCTCTTATTTTTTTATACTTCTTATACTAGCGGTGTAAGCCAAAGCAGTTTTGAACGGTTAAAACCACCCATTTTCCCTTGATTTTTTGCTCAAAAACAGCCCCGATGAGTCGTCTGAAACGTGATCTGATACCCTGAAAATCGGATACACTGGGTAAAGTTGATATAGACCTTACGTAGCAAGGGATTGAGGTCAATTTCGAGAAAACTGGATCGTGATATTTTGCTCCAAAACGGCTCTGTGACGGGCTTCGCGGCGTGATATTTTGCCCCAGATTTCGGATATAATATATTCTTTTAAATCTTTAATATATCTTTATAAATATCATGCCAAAGAGATTTGGCATATCAGGTCGGCTAAAGCCTTGGTGCGCTTACGCTTATGAGGGCTTCGCCCAATTCCCCTGTCGGGGAGGATACAGACGTATCCTCTTAATCCTCTACCAGCTCCGTTTTAAGCACTTTGACTTCGAGATGGTGAATTTATACCCAATCAGCATTTGGAACGCGCACGGCTTGTTTGACATGGTTTCAGTACTATATTAAGAACGGATGATATCCAACGATTGTTTATTCTCCAAAACATAGAGTATTGTTACGCAGCATACGAGAGCAAGCCGTGAGCATTATCGACTTTTTTGTTTACTGCTAGCTCAAAGATATCCTCAGTTGTATACCCTATTCTCTTAATTCTCTCCACTGTTTCATCATGCAATGGCTCCATGAAGACTGTTTGTAGTGCATTCTTTATGTCATTGACACACATTTCATCAAACTCTGACAATGTAAGGTTAGCATGCAATCTATCCTTTTTGTGTTGCTTGAAGTCACTAATGAAGGATACAAGCTCATCTAGATCACCATTCCAGTAGCGGTTCCACTCTAATAGATCATTCTCTGACTGCACAAGGTACTCAAGCTTATCAATCCAGATTTTGCTAAAGTCATTCCACACTAGAAAGTTAATCCAGGATTGTTTTGTACTTCCAAGGTTAGCAAGTATCAAATGGTAAGGTACATGTTGCAATTTTCCGTTGTGTGTTTTGTTAGGAATAGTTGTAAATTTCATAGGTTATTGCTCCTTTATTATTGGGATTTTCTTGTATCTGTACCAAATAAAATTTGAATATAGATTTTCTCACTCGATAATGATATATTTTATACGTTCTAGCGTATAAAATTATAATATACGTTGGATCGTATAGTGTCAACTATTAAACCTATTGGAGCGATGTCTTTATGTTAAAATTACGCCTGAAACTTGATGAGATACTTAAAGAACACAACACAACTCAAAGTAAATTATCGCAAGTCATAGAAGTTAGGCAAGCCACTCTGTCTGACATGTGTCGGAATGCGCGTTCAGAGATTAACATCCCCATTGTGGAGAAAATAGCTAATCATTTTGAAATTAAAGACATAACTCAAATAATTGAGCTTGTGAACGTGGAGGAGGGGGAGTCATGATCTCAGACAAAACACTTACTGAACTTGGAGTGGTTAAAGATAAAACGGGAGTTTTCCTTCCCAAAGATTTCTGTCTAGTGTCTCTGCTCAATTGGTATCAATCGCAGGATAGTGTGCTGACTGACGATCAACACCAAGCCATTACGGACTTCCTATTCCACCTTGAGCTTGACTTAGGGATTTGTGATGGCACGAATGCTGAGTATTTGAAACAGAGGATTGTTGAAGAAGATTGAAATCAAGCGCAATTGTTTAGAGAACTAAACTATTGGACTGAAAAACAAAATATTAAACAATCAATGCTCCATTGAACTAACTATATAAGTTGAACTAATCTTTTGCACGATAACGGAGAGGACAGAAAAAACCTGAAAAAGCAAAGCGTTCGCCTTTATCACCGGATTTTCCCTTGTAAAAAGGGAATCGAAAAAATCTGGGGATAACAGCGATTGGAAGGTTATTCTGTCATCGTAGTATCAGTATAAATAATCTTTAGTTCAACTTATATAGCAGGATTGTTCCATAAATTAGTTGAATATATCATTTCGAATATAAATCCTTGAATGTTAAGCAGGTTGAACATTGACGACCTCAGAAAAAATGGATGAGAATTAGGGAGTGATATTGTGGGCATCGGTAGAAATGAATTGTGCCTTTGTAAGTCAGGAAAGAAATATAAAAAATGTTGTGCATTAAATGAAAATGAATATGTTAAATATTTAGATCCAAGAATTCCTGACGGTGAAGTAATGGTACGACAATTTGATAAGGATAAAGTTGTAACTACTTGCTTACATCCTAATAATCATGATTGTACAAAACTACAAGGTGCTCATGCGATTTCTGAAAAGCGAGTGTTAAAAAAAATATCTGACCAAAATGGTAAAATTCTAAAGCTTTATCTTGGTTACAATGAGCAACAAAATTTGAGTGTGAAAATTAGGGAAATTGGTACAGGTAAAGCGTCGGTGTTCTATGGTTTTTGTAACAAGCACGATAGCATTTTTCAGCCTATAGATAATTTGGATTATAACCCTGTTGATGAGACGCAGAATTTTTTATTTTCATATAGAGCATTTTGTTTTGAGTACCACCAGCTTAATGAATCAATTAAAGCCAATCAAAAGCTATTTAAAGAAAGTAAAAAAGTACACGAGGATGTTAGTAAAATTTTATCAATGTTGAATCGGCAAAAAAACAGATTGGACGAGTATCTCAATAAATACAATGAATATATTCTTAGTACTGATTATTCAAATATTATTTACAGGTGCTTTATTTTTCAAGGACAATCACAAATAGCAGTAGCATCAGCCATCTCGCCGTTTTACGATATTGAAAACAATGAAATAACATCAGAAATAAAAAATAGTAAATCAATTGGACTTAACATCTTCCCTCAAGACACCTGTACATATGTTGTATTTAGTTGGTTTAAAGATGATAATGATTCATTTATCAAACTAATTACTCAATTTGAAAACTTATCTATTGAAAATCAAATTAATTACTTGAATAATATGGTGCCGTTGTATGCAAGAAGAAGCCTATTTTTAAGTCCGTTACTTTGGAGCCGATTATCAATAGAAGAAAGAAATGCTTTAAAAGCCACATATCATCCTTCTTTTGTTCACTTAATTTCTCATAAGAATTTATTAAATAAGCCAAAATACAATATTTTCAGAACTATTTCTCATTGATTTACATTAGACTAACGGAAGACGTTAGTTCAATAAAACAGGACAGTCTTGGACTATATTTTTCAGTCCAAAGCTTACGCTGTTTCACTTTTCAAATCAGTCTAGCCCCTACATATGGTTGTACGCGATGATCTAGCCGCAACTAACATTCCTGTGTCTGTGTCATCCAACGAGCGTAAACCGTACGTGACACGTTCTAAGCGCCATTGTGGAAGCGGTGACTGCGCTGGATGCCCCCAGACCAACGCAGGTGGTTACGCACCAGATTGTCGATAACACCATGATTTAGCAAAGGGGAAGCAATATAAAGTGGTGTAACTATAAGGGGTTTATATCAAATACATAAAATGCCGATATTATCATCTTACAATAATGATAATATCGGCATTTTTCACTTATTGACGTTTATTGCTTATATCCTTACCTTATTTAATGGACTATACACTTTCCCAATCTCCAATATATCATGTTGTTCTAGTCCTCTTAGATACTTGGAAGTAATCTGTGTATCGAAATGTCCCATTAGTCTACTCAGGCTATATACATCTATTCCATTCTTAAGTTGCTTCTGAGCAAAATAATGGCGACAATCATGCGGCGAACATCGCACCTCCTTTCTTACTCCAGCTTTTTTACAATGCTCCTTTAGTATTTTATTGATACGAGAACGCGATAAACGCTCAGCAGATTGGTCTAGGAAATAATAATCCTCAATCTCGTCATACAATCTGTGCTTAAAGCGTTCCTGCTTCGCTTCCTCATACTTCCGCATATACCTTCTCATTATCTTGCTAATGTAGATTAGACGCTCCTTAGAGCCTTTACCATGGATGAGAATGTGCGCTCTCGATACATCATCATTCTTGATGTTACACAGTTCTGAAACACGAATTCCAGTATCAAATAGCATGATAAGAATTAACTTATCCCTTAGATTAGAGTAGGTTATTTCATCCAAATCATTGATGATACGCTTTACTTCTTCATCATTAAATGTGATAATTACCCGCTTCTCTTCCTTCAAGTTCTTAATTCTCCGCATAGGATTATTCTTCTCATCTATATATTCCTCATCAACAAGAGTCTGAAAAAAAACTTTGATTGTAGCAATATGACCGTTGATTGTAATATTGGCTTCTTTACCTCTACTCTGACAATGCTGAATGTATTTCTTAATATGCATTGAAGTCACGTCTTCGGCTTCCTCGATTTCTAGTTGCTCCTTAGTGAACTCCATCCAACGATGCAAGCGATACATACAACCAGTAATATATTCCTTTTTTCTACCTTGGATTTCTTGATTCAGCTTAAAGTCATCAATTAATTCATTGATTCTTGACATAAAAAAACTCCCTTCTATTTGTGAAATAACACAAATAAAAGAGAGTAATTTTTGAAGACCAATAGTTGCAGGTGAATGAAATGAAATTTTCAATCGTTGTCTAAAAAACCTTATGTAGCAAGGTTTTACAGTCAATAATCAATTGAAAATCACCCAGATCATTCCCACTCGATTGTTGCAGGTGGTTTGGAAGTTACGTCATACACAATACGGTTTACGTTATCAACTTCGTTAACGATCCGTACGGAGATTTTCTCCAGCACATCCCAAGGGATACGTGCCCAGTCAGCTGTCATACCGTCGATGGATGTTACAGCACGAATACCTACAGTGTAGGAATACGTACGCGCATCACCCATAACGCCGACACTCTTCATGTTCGGCAGGGCTGTGAAGTACTGCCAGATTTCGCGGTCGAGACCGGCTTTGGCAATCTCTTCACGCAGGATGTAGTCTGAATCACGAACGATGGTAAGTTTCTCTTCGGTAACCTCACCAAGAACACGGATCGCAAGACCCGGACCAGGGAACGGCTGACGGTGTACAATTTCGTCCGGCAAGCCACACTCGGTACCGACTTTACGTACTTCATCCTTGAACAACGTGCTCAGTGGCTCGATCAGTTTGAAGTTCATGTCCTCAGGCAGACCGCCCACGTTGTGGTGGGATTTGATGGTCTGTGCAGTCGCTGTACCACTTTCTACGATGTCCGTGTAAAGTGTACCTTGTGCCAGGAATGCAAAGTCATCGAACTGCTTGGACTCTTCGTCAAATACGTAAATAAACTCGTTACCGATGATTTTACGTTTTTGTTCTGGATCATCCACTCCAGCCAGCTTGGACATAAAGCGCTCCTGAGCATCAATTTTGACAACTTTCATGTCGAATTTGCCGACAAACGTCTCCATTACACTTTCTGCTTCGCCTTTACGCAACAGACCGTGGTCGATAAACATACATGTCAGTTGATCACCAATGGCTTTGTGAAGCAATGCAGCTACAACGGAAGAATCTACACCGCCGCTAAGCGCACACAGTACTTTACTGTCGCCAACTTTTTCACGAATGTCTTTGATCGTGTCATCGATGAATGTCTCCATCGTCCAGTTGCCTTCGCAACCACAAACTTCGAACAGGAAGTTACGAATCATGTCGTTACCGCGAACAGAGTGACGTACTTCCGGATGGAACTGAACAGCATACAATTTACGCTCATCGTCGCTCATGGCAGCGATTGGCGCACTTTCCGTGCCTGCATCCAGTTTGAAACCTGGAGGAAGTGTAACCACGTGGTCACCGTGACTCATCCATACCGTATGTTCGCCTTCAATGCCTTTTGCCAATGTAGATCCAGCGGCAAACTCAAGGTCTGCTTTACCGTACTCTCGCTTCTCGGAACGCTCTACTTTACCTTCGAGTTGCTGGGCCATAAGCTGCATTCCGTAGCAGATACCGAAGATTGGCAAGCCTAGGTCATAGACACCTGGGTCCACGTGTGGAGCATTCTCAGCGTATACGCTGGACGGACCACCTGAAAATACGATTCCTTTTGGTGCTATTTCTGCGATCTTTTCCGCCGGTGTATTATACGGCAAAAGCTCGCTGTATACGCCAAGATCCCGGATTCTTCTGGCGATTAACTGATTGTATTGACCCCCGAAGTCAAGGACAACTACAATTTCATTCTGTTTATTCATAACCGTGCCTCCCTCAATTCAATGAAACTAATTATACGCAACGACAAAACATACCGTCAAGGAAAGGCGAAACTCCTTTTTTCGACATATCAAAACAGGATTACCAAATGCCTCTAAATATGAAATTTCGAATAGAAAAGCTTGGTAGCAAGATGCTGGTTCAAGTGTATGATCGTGGAAAGACGCCTCATTCGCAGCGCAGCGCGAAAGGCGTCTTATGTATAGCATTCAGCGATGAACCAAACGCTGCATTTAGATAACAGTGCGCCAGCAATGGCGATCTTCATCTGCCCACAAGTGGCCAAGCTCTATTGGAAAGCGATAGCGATTGTATGGCAGCTGCTTCGCATCTTTGGTGTAACGTTGTAACATCCTGGTGTTACAACGCCTGCAACCGCCGGGCCAAACGAAGTGCCCGGCGCAGGAAGTTCAGACTGTCCGCGCGCAGCGGACGGTCTGGCCCGTACAGCAGCCGTTCCCAGTCGGCTGCAAACCGCGCGATGTCCACGCCGTCCGCGCCTGCGGCCAAAGCCGGTGACGCTGCATATTCACGCAGCGTCATACCCGGCGGCCGCGGGCCGTACCGGCGCGCGAGCGCGGCCCAGACCGGAGCGGCGGCGCGCAGCAACCGCTCGCGGTCTGGAAAGCTGCTGCGTGGCCACGCCAGTAGCAGCCCTATCCGCAGCGCGGGGCGTAGCCGCCGCATGCGGACCAGAGCAGCGGCGCCCAACAGGGCCGCTGCCACAAGGGCTGCCGCGAGCCATGGCTCCGCGGCAATGGCCCGTGCGCGGGCGAGCAGCCATGCGCCCGCGTTAGCCAATCCGCCGCTCATATACGGCGGAGTCTCCGCAACAGACTGCGGCCCGGCGAGCGCTGCGACACTTTCGCCCGCGCCTTGCGCCATGGTGAAGCCTGGCGTGGCCTCAAACGGCATCCAGCCTGCACCTGGAAAATATACCTCTACCCAGGAATGTGCATCTCCCTGTGAAATCACATATTGACTGGGCACATCCGGGTCAGCAACTCCGGGGCCAAAACCTTTAACCCAGCGTGCGGGGATGCCCTCTGCACGCAGCAACACAATCATGGCTGTGGAGAAATGATTGCAATACCCCTGCCGGGTGACGAATAGAAAATCATCCACAAAATCTGTTCCTCGCGGTGGCATACGGGTATCCAACGTATACTCGGCATGAGCAGCCAGATAAGTCTTGACGGCCTGCACAGCGTCATACCGGGTCTCACTGCCTTGAATGATTTCCTTGGCAAGCGTCTGCACTCTACCAGGGAGTGATGCAGGCAATTGCAGATAGTCCCTCCGAATGGCTGCCGGATCTTTCCCTTTATTCGTTTCCTCAAGCAAACGTAACTGTTCAGGTGTTGCGACAGGAACCATGACGTCTGCCGAATAACGTTTAACCATCTTATCGTTCCCTGAGCTTGCGAGCCACAATGTTGCCGAATCGCGATTAGACAGCAAAGAAAACATGTTTTCCTGATTATCCTTGTTCTTATCCTGGAATGATACATTAACCGGTATGCCCCCGGTAAAGAGTGGATTTGGTCCTTTCCACTCTCGCTGCATCGTGACGGTTTGGCGAATGCGACTCCAATAGGTTGGATTCTCCCAACCATCAGCACGCAGCATTCCGGATGGACTTGCCGTTTCGAAGCTTTGACCCGGGTCACTCCAAGTACTACCGTTATAATATGAACGGGTCTCCCCTCGCCAATACGTCACTTTTGGACTCTTTGCTATAAAAAAGATGGAGTTCCCCTGCACCAACGGTGCTCCCATAGGCGCGTCCGCTGTGCTATATCCCGTGACTGCCGTTGCAGCAGGGATACTACTGTGCTGTGTATAACCTGCCCAGCGAGCTAGGCGTTCACCCATCTGCTCCAAAGATATGCGTTCCGGTTGAGGAATGGAAGTAAACTGGCCAGGTAACGCGGAGAGAAGCACCATACCTGCGGAAACAACGATAGTTACTGCACTCCAACGGCCATAGGGGCTGCCGCGATAACTCGGAGTCGTGACTCCTCCATTGAGACGTAGTAGCTGGAGCAGAGCCTGAATAAGAAAAGTCCATAGGACAGACCTTATTACAGAAGCATACACATCCAGCCCCGCAAAGGATTCAAGCAAAAGCAAATAGAGCAGTGTTGCACTGCCAAACAGCATAACGCTTCGACGTAACAATACAAGGGATTGCACAGAAGCCATGAGCATGCTCCAGCCGCACATCATGAACAAACCTCTCGTTTCTGTACTAATCGAGTGGAATCGCCAGTTATTTATAAACGTGTCCATATCCGCTGAAAATATTCCCGGATACGCGACGGCCCAACGGACAGGATCACTTCCTCCGTACATCAGACATAAAGCAGCGACTGCAATGAATAATCGGATCAGTACTCCGGTGATCCATCCTGTACGAATCAACCCCACAAGCAACAATGCTCCCGTTAATCCCGCCATTACGGACAAGAACCGTTCACTGCCCTGCTGATCTGATGATGTAACCGGATATATCCACTCCAGAGACAGTATAAGTAAAATGGCCGAAATAAAAATTTTGTACAGGACAGGTACGCTAACATATCCCTCATCCTTTATGTCCGTCACAGAATTCTGGTTCACAGCTTTATAGACGGAATAGGCCGATTCTATTCTCGTACGGTCCGTTGACTCTAAGTCGGCCACAGTGGAATTGGGTTGCTGGTTACCATTACGCTCCCACATCCGTTACCTCCACCTTTCCCAATGAAGATAACGCAACGTCTGTAACCGCGTGGATCGGCACCCCGCTGTGACGAAGCCGCTCCAAACTTAAGCTGTCATATCCCAATCCATTCATCAATCTATCCGTTGATCCTAATTGGTTTTGATTCTGGTTTGCTTCAGTCAATTGCACCTCTACACGATAACCCGACCCGATTGCAGTTATGATCCATTCGGCCAGAACCTGATCCATCTTACCTGTGAGTACCACAATTCGCGACCCGCTCGTTAGTCCATCCAGCATCTCCGTTCGAAGCGAAACAGAGCCTGATTGTACTTTGGATATTCGTGCCCCCGCTAACTTGTCCAGTCCATGATTCTCATCATCTGCATGGAACGGCCCATGTTTCCATTGATCTTGTGCATCATAGTTCTTATCGCCGCCTTCCATCCACAGATGATAAGGAATGTCATCCCGTTCAGCGGTATGAATCCAGCGGGCAGCTGCACGAACCACTCGTTCAAAAGCAGGTGCATCCATGTTCTCCCGTTGTTTTACGTCATAACCCGACGCGCCTTCATACACAAGGATGCCGAGCGAAGCCAGATCCGTGGTATCAGGCAGAAAGGTCTGAAGTTTTCCCGTTTTGGCTGTACTTTTCCAATGAACTCGTCCCAGTGGGTCACCCTGCTGATATTCACGGAACTCAGGGCTACGGTTACCCTGGCTATTTCTTCGCTCTGACAGAGTCCCTTCGATCATCGCTGCGAATTCTACCGAATCACCCTTCCCCCAAGCTGTTGCTTGAGGAACAACAAACAAGGGGGTACCTCCCGCGGTCTCTGCGGAGAGGGTATTCCAGCCAAACATATCACCCCAGTACAATCTGCCCGTATCCCATCTGTAAACTCCTCTGCGTAACCCGGAACATTCATATTGATAGGAAAATTGTCGCCGTGTTCCCGGGAAAATCAATTTGCGATGAACACCTGCAGGTGTGTTCTCACACAGAACGATCCATAACAATGGAATACGGCAATTGAATTCCAGTTCGACTAGAACCCGTACCTGCTCGCCTGCCTCAATCCGGTTCGTGTGTATTTTCCGACGGATGTGAATACGCCGGGGTCCGAACCAATGGAGAAGCAGACCTCCTGTGAACATCAAGAAAGCTATAACGGATAGAAACAACGCCGCTTTGCCCCCATGCCACTGATACAAGGAAGCAAAAGCCACCACCAAAACAGCACTCACAATCCGTTGTCCCAGCGCAGTCATTGCCTCCGTCCCCTTCCCTGTGATGCCATCTGTACAGGTACCAGGACCGATGACAATGCTTCTTCAATGACTTGTACTTGCCCCCAAACCTCCGCTCTGTTCTGGGCCTTCAATTGAATACGGTGGGAAAGGACAGGCACAGCTACCTCTTTCACATCATCCGGAATGACATAACTGCGCCCTTGAAGATAGGCAAATGACTGCGCCGCAGCCATCCAGGCCAGTGTTCCACGCGGACTGATGCCCAATCTGACCGCCGGAAGGCTGCGAGAGGCTACAGCAACGGCCACCAGATACTGTTTGACGACCGGATCAACATGTACCTGTTTGACTTCACGCTGCATGGCTACGACCTCTTCAGCAAGCAGCACAGGGCGAAGTTCATCAAGCGCTTCTCTACCTTGCATGCGGGTTAACAATTCCAATTCCTGTTCCGGATCGGGATACCCCAGTCCAATTCTCATGATAAATCGATCCAGCTGCGCTTCAGGCAGACGGTACGTACCCTCGAACTGTAACGGATTCTGTGTCGCCAGCAGAAAGAACGGGCGTGGCAAGGCATAGGTAGTGCCATCAACGGTAATACGTCGTTCCTCCATTGCCTCCAGCAGGGCAGACTGAGTGCGTGGTGATGCGCGATTTATTTCATCAGCCAGGACAACGTTGGACATGACAGGCCCGGGCCGAAACTTGAATTCAGCTGTATGTGGATGATAGATTGAAGTGCCCGTAACATCTGCCGGCATGACATCGGACGTGAATTGAATCCGGCCCATGGAGCAGTCCAGTGCAGAAGCAACGGCACGAACCAGCATCGTTTTCCCGGTACCCGGCACATCTTCCAGAAGTACATGCCCCCCACTGAGCATTGCAGTGAGGACATAACGAATCTCTGTTTTTTTGCCAATAATCACACTCTCAACACGCTTCATGACCCTGTTTAACAATTCAACAGCATGTTCATGTTCCATTCGGATATAAGACATTTCTCTGATCTCCTTCCGTTCATCAGCATTCCTGAACCATAGTAATCTATGATTCAGTGTTGCCCGGAAGTAGAGAGAATAGTCCTGCAAGAATGACTTTCTTCAGATCATTTTATACTTAAATATACTGTTCATTGCCGAAATGGATCTGGAAGTGCCTGCCTTCACCGTCCACTCTGCTTGATTACTGGTTAAGGAATTCACCCTCAACCCCATCTGCTCCAGTAACTCACGTAACGGAACCCAGATGGTTCCACCCTGACTCTGTACTGCGTCCGTTTCAATTGCCCCTGTAGTTGTCAGTGTTCCGCTCACACTGTCTGCATGAATCGTTCTTTCCTTCCATACTGCTATGGCCGTCCTTGTTTCAGAGTCCCAGCGAGTGCTGCCCCCGAATTTTTTCATGAAAGTACGCAATGGCACCATGATTCGCTGCCCCTCCATGCGGAACTCGCCCGGTTGCAAGGTAGCTGCAACCAATCCCACCTCTACCTTCAACTTCTTGCTTGCAAGCCATAACGTCGCGTTCGCTTCTACATGCTCTGCGATCCAGGCCTTTCCTGGCGCCTTGCGGGCCTTATACTTACCATCTGGATGTACACGGAATTGAACTGGTTGATCCGTACTCTTTATGGTGTCAAAACGATATCCATGATCACGATAATATTTGATAATACCCGGAAGTGCTTTTACCGTTTCAGCATGTGCACCACCGTCATGCATCAGGACAATGACCGAACGTGCTCCCGCAGGTACTTTGGTCGAATTGCTGAGGATCTCTTTGGCCGGAACACCTCTACGCTTGGAATCCCCACTGTCGACGTTCCAGTCCATGACGGTGTATCCACCCAGTTGGAGCAAATCAAAATAACTCTGGTCAAAATGCCCGTAAGTACCGCCTGGTGCTCGCACCAGATTCGGACGGAAACCGGTTATACGCTCCAGCACTTCCTCTGTCTGCTTAATCTGTTTCCAGAACACTTTAAAATCACTGTACAGCTGTTCGTATTGATGATTAAACGTATGATTGCCCAAAGCATGTCCATCCTCCACAAGCCCACGGATTAACTCCGGATACCGCTCTGCCTGCTCACCCAGCACAAAAAATGTAGCCAAAACCTTCTCCTTGCGCAAAATATCCAATACTTCACGGGTATGGTTACCCGGTCCATCGTCAAAACTCAGATAAACTACCTTGTCTTGAATATTCTTTTCTTCCGGGATTGGATCACCTGAGCCGGAAGCAGCAGATGCATAAGCCGTGCCTGCATATACAGCAAATGCACATAACAGTATCGCAATACGCATGAGAATGACAGACCACTGTCCAGCTAAAAACATATGTATGGTTGTTGCAGAGTTTCCCCCATTTTCTTTGATTCTGAATTCCGGTCTCTGTACCATTTATGAATCGACCTCCACCGTCTCTAGTAATTTGCTGATAGACTTCAGCAGATTTGTTAGAATTATATGGAGGCTACATTGAAAAAAGACGTGATTTTGTTTAATATTTTTTCACAATTTGCTATGTAGCCTGATTGATTCTTCGCTTCAGATTAGGTAGCATAATGAACAGGCAGAACACATTAAAACACCTTGGAGAGTATTCATGCTCCCACCCCGTATTCAGGAGAGTGAAATCTATTGGAATTGCTTGAGAAGATCCAACATCTGTTTGGGTCCTACGGATACAGCGTATTGTTTTTTGGCTTGTTGCTTGAATTCATCGCACTTCCCTTTCCTGGTGAAACAACGATGGCTTACGCAGGGTTTCTCTCCTACAAGGGGCATCTGGACTTCGGAATCCTCACCATACTGGCTTTTCTGGGAACAACGATTGGCATGACCATCACTTATTTTATTGGAGCCAAAGCAGGACTGCCCTTTATAACACGATACGGAAAATGGTTTCTGATGAAGCAGGACAAGCTCGATAAAACGCAAAAGTGGTTTGCCAAGTATGGTAATGCTTTAATCTTCATCGGTTATTTCATTCCGGGAGTAAGACATTTCACCGGGTATTTCGCGGGTATAGCCGCTGTTCCCTTTCGCAAATTCGCTCTCTACGCCTATTCAGGCGCACTGTTCTGGGTTGTACTGTTTCTGGGCATTGGCAAAATATTTGGCCCTCAGTGGAACGCCGTATTCCATCTGGCTCATCAATATGCAGCATATATCGTGGGAGGAATCGGCCTATTGCTCATCGTAGCCGTGTTCTATCGTTACCGCAAAGCATGGACAGCAAGATCCACCGTATCCAAGCCAACCCCAGTTCGACAAAGACAAAAGTAAAAATAATAAGAATAAGCAAGGAGTTGCGTAACCGCGCGGCTCTTTTTTTTGTTTGAAATAAAACACCTCCGCTACTGTGATTCACCTCAAACTTCCTTTTGTATACCACTCATATGCAACCATTCTCTTTTTATGTGATAATCCCGATTCATTCAGGTCATACTAACTTGCAATTATAGGATGTATAGGGGGCAATGGGATGAGTACATCGGTGCAAGACCGTAAAGATCATAAGGAAATTTCTCCAAATCTGAACGACAATACGGAATATTGCAAGCAAATGATGGGGAATAGTACCGACTTGATGATCCGTCCCCTGCAATGTTTACATAAGTGGCCTGCCGTCATGCTGTACATCGACGGACTGGTGGATGTTCAGATTCTGAATCACTCCATCATGGAATCTTTATTGCAAAGACATGATCTACCCGACTTTTCATCAGATGATGAACATCTGAGTTACCTTCAGAATGATATTCTGACCGCCAGTGATGTCATGCTGGTCGAGGATATGCATGAGATCCTGAATGCGATGCTTGCTGGATCAGCCGTCTTGCTGATTGAAGGTTCAGTTCGAGGATTGAAGATTGGCGCTGCAGGCTGGGAAGATCGCTCCGTTGGAGAGCCCATCTCCCAAACCGTTGTTCGTGGGCCGATGGAGGGCTTTAATGAGAATCTGCGTACAAATACCTCCTTAATCCGCAAACGAATCCGTGACCCTCATCTCTGGATTGAAGAGAGAGAGATTGGCCGGGTTACCAAGACCCGAGTTGCCGTGCTCTATCTGGAGAATATCGTGGATCAGGAGATCGTGATGGAGCTCCGGCAAAGGCTGGATAAGATAGATATAGACAGCATTCTGGAAAGTGGATATATCGAAGAACTGGTGCAAGACAAAACGATGACGGTTTTCCCGACCGTCTATAACAGTGAAAGACCAGATACCGTATCTGCTGCCCTGCTGGAGGGACGGGTTGCGATCATTGTGGACGGAACACCCTTTGTATTACTTGTGCCTGCCTTGTTTGTACACTTTTTTCAGTCTCCAGAAGACTACTATCAGCGAGCAGATATCAGTACATTGATCCGGATGATTCGCTATCTGTCCTTTTTCATCGCCCTGCTATCCCCATCATTCTATATTGCCATTTCAACGTTCCATCAGGAGATGTTGCCCACCAATTTGCTTATCAGTTTGGCAGCCCAGCGGGAAGGTGTCCCTTTTCCCGCTTTCATTGAAGCCCTGTTGATGGAGTTAACCTATGAGATCTTACGAGAAGCAGGTATTCGGATACCCAAAACGGTCGGCCAGGCTGTGTCCATTGTCGGTACGCTTGTTATTGGTCAAGCTGCAGTAGATGCAGGGGTTGTATCGGCTGCGATGGTCATTATCGTATCCATTACTGCGATATCCAGCTACGTCGTCCCGGAGAATGGTCTGTCCATCTCGGTACGAATCTTGCGCTTTGTACTAATGATGATGGCGGCAGCCTTCGGTTTCTACGGCATTCTGATTGTATTACTCATTACGGTAACCCACCTCTGCAGCTTGCGTTCTTTCGGTGTGCCCTACATGTCTCCTTTTGCACCTTATATTCAAAAAGATATGAAAGACACCATCTTTCGTGTGCCGTGGTCACGCATGAAGACCCGCCCGTTATCCACAGGATCATCGAATGTCACAAGACAAACACCTAGGAAAACCAAGCGTTGACTCAGTCAGGAGACCCAAATATGAATAAAAGCTTACGTTTATTGATGTGCTTTGCAGTCATGCTTCCTTTGCTTACAGGATGCTGGGATCGCCAAGAAATGAATGAACTCGGCATCATGCTCGGTCTAGGTGTTGACAAGGATGGTGATCAGATTCGGGTTAGCGCACAAGTTGTGGTTCCAAATGAAATATCAGCCAAGTCATCTGGTTCCAAGGGAACGTCTGTAACTCAATACCAGGCCACCGCCAAATCCCTGCTGGAAGCCATACAACAGCTCACCGAAACCAGCCCTAGAAAAATCTTCATGTCTCATATCCGAATTCTTGTGTTTGGAGAAAAGTTCGCCCGCGAAGAGGGTATCTATGATGTCATGGAAGCTCTACTGCGTGAACCAACCGTTCGTCCCGACTATTATGTGATGGTCGCGCGAAATACGAAAGCATCGGAAGTGCTTGATTTGCTGACACCTCTGGATAACATTCCGGCAGAGAAGCTGTTTAGTTCCCTTGACGTTTCCTCCAAAACCTGGGCTCCAACAACGACGGTAACGGGAGACCAACTTATCGATTACATGTTATCCCCAGGAATTCAGCCTGTTATTACAGGGGTTCAAATTCTTGGGGATCTCAACAAAAAAAGCAGCACCGAAAATATATCTACGATACGCACCTCTGCCAGACTGAACACAACGGGTTTAGGTGTCTTCAAAAAGGATAAGTTGATCGGCTGGTTATCGGAAGCAGAATCGAAGGGATACAATTACATCCGAGGCAATGTCAAATCTACCGTAGGACACATTGACTGTCCGAAGAGCAAAGGCGTCGTAACGGTAAAAATACTTCGAGCATCCACGGATCGTAAAGGTAAAGTTGTAGGAGGAGAACCTCAAGTCAAGATTAAGGTTAATACCGTAAACTCAATCGGTTCAGTAGATTGCGACATGCAGATTGGCTCCATGACAGCCATTCGCGAGTTGGAACAACTATCCCAAGAACGACTTAAGGAACTCATGCAAAGCACCGTCAATTCTGTCCGCCGTAAATATCATGTGGACATCTTCGGATTCGGCCAGGAGATCTATCAAGTCGACCCCAAATTTTTCAATAAAATTGAGAACGATTGGGACAAGTATTTCGACAATCTGGAGATCAAATACGAAGCCAATATACAAATTAGACGTGTAGGTGCACTGGACAACTCATTCAAAAATCAAATAAAGGATTGAGATCATGCTACTCTCCATCACTGTTGTTGTGGTTGGATGCCTAATTGGGTGGGTCGATCTTCCCAAGCTCGTTCGAGGCAAACAATGGAAAGAAACAGCTGTATACAGCGGGATGTTACTTTCAGCCACCGTATTCAGCGTCATCGCGGTGAATCTATGGGAATTCCCGAGTCCGCTTTATATCATCATTTGGATCTATGAACCTGTGAATCAATTCCTGGCTTACCTTACCGGAACTTAGCTAAAAGGAGTGATAGAGATGCTTGAAAAAGGGCGACTGGGTACCCGAGCACTGGCTACCCTGACATTTATGATGGTTGTTGGGGATATGATGATGATCTATCCTTCCGTCATCACGTCATATGCCAAGCAAAATGCCTGGATCTGCGCCCTGATTGGTGTTCCGATCGGCATGCTTCTGATGGCCATGTTCCTCAAGCTCGGTAAAGCTTATCCAGACAAGAACCTGATTGCAATATCCCGAAGCATCCTGGGATTCTGGCCTGGCACGCTGGTCGGATGCTTTTACTTGTACTTTTTTGTCATTGGTGCCTCCACCCATACCCGGGAGGTCGGTGATTTCATGACGACCCAGCTTTTCCAATACACGCCGATTCGTGTCATCATTCTGCTGTTTGTGATCGCTGTCTCCTGGGGAGTTTACAACGGGATTGAGACTATGGGCCGAAGCAGCGAGTTATTAATGCCTGTTGGAGTTGTGTTCATTCTTGTACTCTGTTTCTGTTTAGTACCCAAAATTGACACGAGCAACATAAAACCGTTGATGGACACGGATGTGGTATCCATCGCTCAAGGGATTCTCGTTAGTGTCATCTATCCTGTCGGCGAAACCATCCCCATCTTGATGCTTTTGCCCTATACCTCCAGTCAAGAGCATCGCAATCGGGATTTAATTATGGCCGCTGGGCTGGGCAACCTGTTATTGGCCTCTCTGGTAACCATCGCCATACTCGTTCTGGGGGCCTTTCTGACGCAACATAACATCTATGCCTCCTTCATTCTGATGCAAAAAATTAGTATTGGAGATTTTTTCCAACGAATTGAGGCACTTATGGCGTCAGTCTGGCTGATCTCTACTTATTTCAAAGCTATGGTATATCTGTATGCATTTACGATCGGCATTGCAGAATTATTTAAGTTAAAACGCTATGTTTTTTTGATTTTGCCTTCATCTATGCTTGTCTTTGCTTTTGCTAATCTGGTTGCACCAGGCGTTACCTTCATTATTATCACCGTCGTTCCTTACTGGGTCGATTGGGATACAACCGTTGGTATTCTATTACCGGGTATTCTCCTGCTGATTCATGTAATCAAAGCTCGTGTCAACCATATCAAGCTTCGTAGTTAATGGAACCGGCTCAAGAGGAAGGGCTAGTGGATGTGGGGTATTACATAGCTTGACTAGTAATACGGACACGCCTTGTCATCTGGAATCTTATTTACAAAAGGAGTGCATGCTGCATGCTGATCCAGGAAAAGCTCACCATTCGACAGTTCGCGGTTCTTACCTTTATTACTATAATCGGAGACATGATTCTGTTATATCCTACAATGGTCACCTATTCAGCTAAACAGGATGCCTGGATCTGTTCCCTGTTATCGCTACCTATTGGATTATTTATTTTGTGGCTTATGTACAAGCTCCATCGGACCTACCCTCACATGTCCCTAATTGAGATCTGTCCCAAAGTTCTCGGCAAATGGCTGGGATCAGTCTTGTCCGCAGCCTACCTGTTTTACTTTCTCATGGGAGCCTCTATATGCATCCGAGAAGTAGGGGATTTCATGACAACCCAGATTTATCTAAACACGCCGATTCGCGCGATCATCATCCTTTTTGTTGTAACACTCACCTGGGGGATGTTGAAGGGACTGGGTACGATCGGCAGAAGCTCCGAATTACTGGCACCGATTGTCGTTTTCAGCTTGCTTTTCCTGATCATATTTCTGCTTCCTCAAGCCGAGGTATCCCGATTGAAGCCTTTTTTCAATACTCCCGTTTTCTCGATGATAGATGGAAGCTTTCGTGCTGCAGCCGCTTCATTCGGAGAACTGATCATTCTTTCCATGATTATGCCATATGTCACGCACAGCTCCCATTTGAGAAGAGACATGATGTTCTCCGCATTACTCGGAAGTGCCCTGTTGACTTCGCTTGTTCTGATCGCCCTGCTTGTTCTTGGATCGACGCTGACACAACACAATGTATACATATCGTATGTTCTTGCCCAGAAGATTAATGTAGGTAACTTTTTCCAACGAATAGAGGCGCTCACAGCGATCGCCTGGCTGTTGTCGACCTATTTCAAAAGTTTGTTGTATGTCTTCGGGTTTGTGGTCGGAACCGCACAGCTATTTCGCCTGAAAGACTATAAACCGCTCACCTTGCCTTCCATGATGTTGTTTTTTGCAATGTCCATCCTGATCTCCCCGAATATTGTCTTCTATACCACTACAATCATGTACGCATGGTTTGACTGGGACGTGACCGTAAGCATAGTCCTCCCGATATTCCTGTTACTGGTTCACCAAGCGAGAGCTTTGTTCAAGAAGCGGCGCACCAAGAATACTCCTTTGAACAAATAAACAGGCTGCATTATGGAGAACCCTCCACAGATGCAGCCTGTCATTGTATAGATATATCTTATAACGTTTTTATCGTATCGAGCGCAGCCTCGATATGTCCTTTGACCCGAACCTTGGACCAGTCCTTGATCAATTTCCCCTCTTCATCAATCAGAAAAGTGGAGCGAACCATGCCCATGTACTCTTTGCCATACATTTTCTTCAGTTGCCATATCCCGTATTGCTCGGCTACAACGTGCTCTTCATCCGATAACAAAGTGAACGGAAGTCCATATTTGGCAATAAACTTGTCATGTTGTTTCATCGGATCGGTGCTGATTCCAAGAATGACTGTGTTCAGCCCTTCAAATTCAGCATGTCGATCCCGAAAATCACAAGCCTGTTGCGTACAGGACGAAGTCATATCCTTGGGGTAAAAATAAAGCAGTACCCGCTGTCCGCGGTAATCCGAAAGCTTAACCGATTCTCCCGTACTGGACGGAAGCTCAAAATCCGGTGCCAATTCGCCTACATTTAACGTCATGTCAGTTCCTCCCTAATCTCCCCCATGAAATGCTATAGGGCGTTATTATGAACCTGCTCCGCGATACCGCTTCACGCCAAAATTCCACAACAGCAAGCCCATCGAGCCAAACACCAATCCCATCACAGGTGTAAGCAGCGCCATGCGATGCATCTCGGACCTCTCCAGGAACAACGCTGCGGGATAGATCCCCACAAAGGCAAACGGAATGATCCAGGTTAACAGCACCTGAATAGCACGGTTATAGATCGTTACCGGGTAGCGTCCATATCCTTGAATGTTATACATCAACGGCAGGATACCTGTTGGCGCGTCCGAATAAAAGGACAACGAAGTCAGGGTGGTATAGATGCCTGCATAGATCATGACTGAGCTGAGTGCCAATATAATTAAGGCAGGGATATGCCACCACTCCAGCATCAGACCCATCTCAGCTCCGCTGAAGATCATGATGATCAAGCCGATAAACGAGCCCACGAGTGCAGGCGGATCTACATTTTCAAGCAATATCTGGAACAGGTTATGTGCAGGACGAGTCAGGATCCGATCCATCTCACCTTTGACGATGTACCGCTCACTGAATCCCCACAGATTGATAAAACAACTGAAGATGCCATAGGGCACCATAAAATATCCATAAACGAAGAGCACTTCACTCTCACTCCAACCACCCAGATTATCCGTATGGCGGAAGACCACAAAGATAAAGATCAGGTTGGTTGCCTGGAACAGCAGATCCGATAGAATCTCCACCCAGAAATCAGCACGGTACGTGAGTCGTGTTTTCATGTAATTCTTCAAATATTCCCAGATCAGACCCATATAGTACATATCTGTTATCCCCCTTGCACGAACAGACGCTTGCGCGCCTTACGCCAGATCAATACCATCGGAAGCAGCAGTACGGCAAACCAGAACACCTGAATACCGAGTACACTCCAGATGGCGGTACCTTCCACTCTTCCAGTGAACACAGAACCGGGCAGATACGTAATGGCCTGAAAAGGCAATACTTTCATCACCGCAGACATCCAGCCTGGATACAGGCTGATCGGGATGATTAGACCGGAGAACAAATCAACCACGACGCGTTTCATACGCATCATGCCTTCATTGTTTTCCACAAAGAATGCCGCCAGTCCCGTTATCACATTAATCTGGGAATTAATGAGGAAACTGAAGAACAGCATGACGAGAAAGCCAATCCACGCCGATGGCGCCGTAGGCAATTCAACCGGGAACAGCAAAATGGCAATGAGCATCCCCGGAATCATGAGCAGCAGGAAGCGGAAAATACCTTCGCCAAGACCCTGCATCATTTTGACCATAACGTAATTGATCGGTCTGATGAATTGAATCGCAATGGATCCATCCCGTATGTCTGCGGCAATCTCCCGGTCCAGGTTGTTAAAGTAAAAAGCACGTGCCATCCAGGATACAGCGATGTAAGTGGTCATCTGCGCTGCCGTGAAGCCGCCGAGTTCACCACTGCTACCGTAAATGGCTTGCCAGGTAAAGTAATACACGCCGATATTCAGCGTATATATCAAAATGCCGGAGTAATAATTCACCCGGTATGCCAGCATCGTTAGAAAACGGATGCGCATAAAATCAATAAATGCACTATTCATCTCAGGATACACCCACCGCTTCTTTCCCTGCTCCCACAATCTCGGGACGCTCGGCGGAACCGGATTGGTAAATACTGCGCACAATCTCATCCGTGTTAATCTCAATAATCTGAATATCGGTAATATCAGCTTGTCCAACGACACGTCCGAGTACATCCGAAACATTCAGTTCAAGTGGAATCCATACGGATGCGGACAATTCATTCTCAACCGTCCAACGTACAGGCAACGCAGCAGTCCATTCCTGCATCTGACTGATGTTGTGAGCTGAACCAAATTTGAAACGGATCTCCCGCTCCTTACCCCACTGGGACTTGAGATGATCCAGACCTCCATCATAAATGATGTTGCCTGCATCAAGCATGATGACCCGGGAACATAGTGCCTCAATGTCCTGCAAATCGTGGGTTGTGAGCAGAATGGTCGTTCCATGCTCCTTGTTCATGTCTTTCAAGAAATCCCGAATTTCCGACTTCACCACAATATCCAAACCAATAGTTGGCTCGTCCAGGAAAACAATACTCGGATTATGCAACAAGGCTGCCACTAACTCGCAGCGCATACGCTGACCAAGACTGAGCTTCCGTACCGGACGACTTAGCAGGTCCTGTAGCTGCAACCGCTCAACCAGTTCATCCAGCCGTTTGCGGAAATCGACCTCTCCGACACGATATACTTTGCGCAATAAATGGAAGGATTCGATAACGCCAATATCCCACCACAACTGACTGCGCTGACCAAAAACAACACCAATATTCTGTACAAACTTCTCACGTTCCTGATACGGAACATATCCACCAACCGATATTTGCCCTGAAGTAGGCACCAATATGCCGGTCAACATCTTGATCGTTGTTGATTTACCGGCACCGTTCTCCCCAATATATCCGCATATTTCACCCTGCGGAATCTGAAACGAAATATCATTTACAGCCAATACCTCTTGGTATTGACGTGCAAACAGGTCCTTGAACGCGCCCTTCAGCCCACCTCGGCTTTTCTGGACGCTAAACGACTTTCGCAAATCTTTGACATCAATCGCCAGCATGATTATACCTCACTTGGATTTTGTTGAAATTGCTTGTAGCCCAAAAAGAAATTATAATGGTATCAGTCAAAATTCAGCAAGCTTTAAAATAGTATGGAGCCGCGTCCTGCCCTTATGTTGGGAAAAGACGTGTACGGAAAGCTCCGACTACATCTTACTTGAATACTCGAACTCGTTTTTTTATTTCATCTCAAATACAAAGGAGAGCTAGCATGACCAGAAAGACGAAGAGAACCATATGGATTTCTCTTGCCGCCTTCGTGTTAATTATTGGAGGAGCAGCGGCATATTATTTCGGTTCTATTCTCAATCAGTTGGACGGTTTGGCAAAGGACGGCGACGATTCACCATTTGCAGGCATCGAAAATGTGGAGAAAGTAAATACGCCTGATCCACCCAAATGGGAAGGCACAGAAACGGTAAATATTCTCGTTATGGGTGTCGATGCACGTGGATTGAAAAAAGGTGAAGTTCCTCGCTCCGACAGCATGATGGTTGTATCGCTCGACCCACTGACCAAAAAAATCAATCTGTTCTCCATTCTGCGCGACACTTACGTCAATATTGACGGATTTGGCAAGGAGCGGATCAACACCGCTATCACCCATGGGCCTAATGCAGCGATGCAAGCTGCCGGCGACCTGCTCGGCATTCCTGTACAGTATTATGTGTATACGGATTTCCAGGGATTCATCAAATTGGTGGATGCCGTTGGCGGTGTTGATTTTGATGTGGAGAAAGACATGCACTATACAAGTAAAGCAGACAATAACGAATACGATATTGATCTCAAAAAAGGATATCAGCATCTGGATGGCGAGACAGCGCTCATGTACGTTCGTTTCCGTCATGATGCGATGTCGGATTTCGCTCGGTCCGAACGTCAGCGTGAATTGCTGAAAGCTGTAACAGCGAAAATGCAGTCAACAACTACCATTGCCAAACTGCCTGCCATTCTGGAACAGGTTAATCCTTACGTAGATACAAATCTGACACTCTCCGACATGTGGAAGCTGGGTGGACTCGGATACCAGAGCAGCATGAACGGCAGTGAGCAGATTCCGCCAATGAACCTGCTGAAAGAAGAACGTACAGCAGGCGGTGCGCAAGTATTGACGGTTACCAATGAAGAGAAATTGAAGCAGCATATTCAGGATATTATTCACCCGCCTGCTACAACGGATGATAGTACAACCAGCACCGAAGATAAAACAGCCAGTGGTGACGATCAGAAGTCAGAGCAACCGGCTCAGTAATCTAAACATGCAGAGGGCAGCCATTACGCTGCCCTCTCGTTGTGCCCGGCTATATCTTTATGAGAAAATCATCATATCTTTCTGTGGCTTGTTTCTTTATCATATTTTTATTACGAAAGGAAGTTATCTTATGAATACATCACGTTCCCGTTCCGAACTTCTATACGCAGAAGCACTTGAACATATCGTAGGAGGTGTTAACAGCCCTTCACGCTCGTTCAAAGCCGTTGGTGGCGGTGCACCTGTATTTATGAAAAAAGCCCAAGGGGCCCACTTCTGGGATGTCGATGACAACCGTTATATTGATTATCTGGCCGCTTACGGTCCAATTGTTACAGGACATGCCCACCCGCATATTACACAGGCCATTACGGAAGCAGCGGCAAATGGCGTGCTGTACGGTACCCCGACTGAACTTGAGATCAAGCTCGCCAAAATGTTGAAGGAAGCTATCCCTTCCATGGATAAAGTTCGTTTTGTAAACTCCGGTACGGAGGCGGTCATGACTACGATTCGGGTCGCTCGTGCCTACACCAAACGCAACAAGATCGTAAAATTCGCCGGATGTTACCATGGTCATTCCGATCTGGTGCTTGTCGCTGCCGGTTCAGGCCCGTCCACGCTCGGAATTCCTGACAGTGCGGGAGTTCCAGCCAGTATTGCACAAGAAGTCATTACTGTGCCCTACAATGATCTGGAAGCCCTGAAGGATGCTTTGGAGCGCTGGGGTGATGATGTTGCCGCGGTCATGGTTGAGCCGATCGTTGGGAACTTCGGTATGGTTATGCCGGAGCCTGGCTTCCTGGAAGGTCTCTGTGCCATGACACGGGCCAACGGCTCCCTGGTTATCTATGACGAAGTCATTACGGCTTTCCGTTTCCATTACGGTTCTACTCAGACGTATGCCGGGCTCGATAATCATGCGGAGATTGAACCGGATCTGACGGCTCTTGGTAAAATTATTGGTGGCGGCCTGCCAATCGGTGCTTACGGCGGACGCAAACACGTTATGGAGCAGGTTGCTCCGCTTGGGCCGGCTTATCAGGCGGGAACGATGGCTGGTAACCCTGCATCCATCTCAGCTGGTATCGCATGTCTGGAGGTCCTGCAAGGCGCGGGTGTATATGAAGAGATGGAACGTCTTGCTATCGACCTGACAGCGGGTCTGCAAGCTTCTGCTGATCGTCATGGTATTGCACTGACGATCAACCGGATCCGCGGTGCGTTCTCCACCCATTTCTGTGACCATCCGGTTACGAATTATGATCATGCTCAAGACACGGATGGAGAGCTGTTTGCTTCCTTCTTCCGTCACATGTTGAACCGTGGCATTAACCTGGCTCCATCCAAATATGAGGCCTGGTTCCTGACCACGGCTCATACAGACGAGGATGTTCAGGCTACATTGGAAGCCGCAGAAGCTTCCTTCAAAGCGATGGCTCAACAATAAATTAGATTATTTCCATCTACCATGTAGCGTACAAGCTGCATCGTTGATAGATAGCAACTCAAGGAAAAGGCGTCCAACAAGTGATCAACTTGTGTGGACGCCTTTTGTTATATACAGACAGTGGTGAGTGGCCAATACGACTAGATAGATGCTGAGTGTAACAACTATATGCGTTTTATTGTAATGGCCTTGCTGTTATAGCTTTGTCTTTATCTCTGCCTGATCTGAAGTTTCAAAATTTCCTCCCGGATCTTCTGTATCCCTTCTTCGATTCGCTGCTTCGGCACATTGGAGATGTTCAAGCGCAGCATCTGATCCTGATGCACCTGATATGTTCCCTCCGGATAATACCGTTCAGTCGTATCAACGATGACTCCGCGCTTTTCAAGCCGGGACAGCAGAACACGAAGCGGCATATCACCCGCCAAAGGTAATACGGTATGCTCCCCTCCTGTTCGAGGAGCCTCCATAAATGGAGCAAAGTCTGGATATGTGTCCAGTTGCTCATGCACCGTATTCATCCGGGCAGCATAGCGGTTACGAATCACTTTCCTGTGATGAGAAAACATTCCGCTGTGGACATAGATCTCCAGAGCAGCTTGAGACAGAACAGAAGTGTCGATATCGAGCATTTTTTTGTAAGCCCCAAAAGATTGAATTAGGGGTGAGGGCAGAACAGCTACACCAATGCGCAGACCTGGAAACAAAATTTTGGAGTAACTCTTCAGATAGATGACCCGGCCTTCGGTATCATAGGACCATAGCGGGTCCTGTTTCGTATTGTCCTCCAGATCGGCCAGATAATCGTCCTCCACCAGATAGACATCGTACCACTGTGCAAGCCGGATCAGTCTCTTCTTGTCAGCAACAGTCAACGATGTACCAATCGGATTGTGAAAGCGTGGCATGACATAGAAAAACTTGACATCTTCCTCAGCGAACTGACGTTCAAGCGATGCCCAATCCAGCCCATCCAGGGCACGTCTCACACCGGCAATCGGCACATTTAATCCACTCAGTAGCGAGGGCATATTGTGATAGGTAGGTAGTTCAAGCAGTACTTTTCTCTTTCCATTGGGAAAAGGCATCAATGCAAGTACAGCCAGGGCCTGTTGCACACCTGACGTGATAAAGAACTGCTCTGTTCTCGCAAACACTTGATAATCCGCAAACTGCTTCTGCAACAGCAGAATAAGCGAAGGTAATCCCTGATCCGTGCCATACATAAATAACTCTGCTTGCTTCTTCTCCATCGCCTGATCCACACAATGACGAAAGTCTGCATAAGGGAAGACCCGTGGATCAGGAGCAGCCGAAGCGAAGTCCAACGCTCCCTGCCAGTCCATGTCCTGAGCACCTGTCCCGTTCTGTACGGCATAATAACCGGATTGAGGTATGGCATACACCAAATGCCGCTGTTCCAGCCACTCATATGCACGAATAGCCGTGCTTACACTGCATTGATATTGTTCTGCTACAACTCGAACTGCTGGCAGTCGAATGCCCTTATCTGCCCACTGGCGACGATCCTGCTTCTGCATCTGTTCCTGAATCCATTGCTTTAACGCTTCGGCAATCACTTCGTATTTTCTCAATGCACCCATCCCTCTCCAACAACTGTACCGATACAGTTTAACCTTTTATCTATTGTAGCACGATGCACCTGGCAGTATATTGAATAAGGCCAGCACATGCCTCGAACCTGACATCAGGATAATGAAAGATAAAGCGCTATGACTACTGTATTGGAGGAGCATTCATGAACACAACACACACTCGGGGATACGCTTATATCGCAGCTGTATTGTACGCAGCTATTATCGGTCTATCTTTTTTATTTGTTAAAATGACCGTCACTGTTGCACATCCAATTGATGTGCTTGCCCACCGATTCGCGCTGTCGCTGATCGTTGTCAGCATTCCTGTCATTTTTGGCTGGATCAAAATCCGACTGAGCCTTCGTGATCTGTGGCGAATTATTCCACTTGGGCTGTTATCTCCCGTCTTATTTTTTGCCTTTCAAGCCTTTGGACTTGTCTCTTCCAACTCATCGGAAGCGGGTATTATTCAGGCCATGGCCCCTGTATTCACACTCGTTCTCGCTTCAGTTTTCCTGAAAGAACGCACATCAACGATGCAGAAGCTATTCCTGCTTCTATCTGTTTCTGGAGTGGTCTTTATTTTCATGATGCAAGGAAGCGGCGTATCTATGAGTAACCTGAAGGGTATTGCATTATTGCTACTATCCACAGTCTGTTTTGCAGGGTATGGTGTGCTTGCAAGACCATTAACCCAGAAGTATAAACCAATGGAATTAACCTGGGTCACACTGATGGTTGGCTGTATTGTATTTAACGCCGCTTCCCTGATCCGACATGCGTCCAGCGGTTCCATGATGGACTACATCAAACCGCTTGGAGATACATCCTATCTGGGTGCACTCGCTTATCTGGCAATTCTCTCCACCATGATCTCTACCCTGCTTGCGAGCTATGCCCTTACTCATCTGGAGGCTTCGCAAATGAGTGTATTCAGCAATCTGTCCACGCTCATCTCCATCGTAGGAGGTGCATGGATATTGCATGAACCAGTGGGTAGCCATCACTATATTGGTGCATTGTTGATTATCGCCGGTGTGCTTGGCACCAATATGAGCGGTCGCAAACATAGGTTGATCAGTGGAATCAAGTCAGATTCCCCATATTGAGACAGCACGGAAGTTGGTTCGCTGGTTCAACGAGTTATACGCTCCCATCCTCCCCAAACCCCGCATTTTGATCGGAAAGCGGCCCGGGAAACGATGTTAGAGGTAAGAGTAGCCATGGGTATTCGTTATTTCGACTGACGGTATGAAGCGCTCCAATCACGTTAACACTGCTGAGGACAGTCTATTGGGAAAAGGAGACCCCTCAGCATGAAACGAACACAGCCTTCTTTTTTACAAGCTATGATGTTGATCATGTTGTCCGTTGGCTTGATCAGCCATGTTCTGATTATTCCTGCCCTTTTGGCTGCGGCCAAAAGGGATTCTTGGATTTCCGTCCTGCTATCAGCCGGACCATTTTTGATATTTGCGCTAATGCTCGCATATGTCTCTCGTTTCCTCAAGCATCAAACTCTGCATGAATGGTTAACATCCCGTCTCGGCAAGCCCATTGGCATGTTATTTCGAGTTGGTAACAGTCTCTTTTTTCTGAGCGCAATCTATTTCACCCTGCACGAAACCACGACTTGGGCCAAAACAAATTACCTGACAGAAACGCCAATATTGGTAACTAGTATTGCTCTGATGACTCTCTGTGCCTATGGGGCATATAAAGGCATCCGCTCACTGGCATTTACGGCAGGATTGATCCTTCCACTGGTGGTACTGCTGGGCTTCTATGTTGCAATTGTGAACACTCAATACAAGGATTACAGTCGTCTCCTGCCTGTGTTAGAACATGGCTGGCATCCAGTGCTGAATGGCATGATTTACAGTCTTGCAGGCATGTTTGAATTGCTGTTCATCTGGTATATCCAGCCTCACCTCACCAAACGTATACGTGTATGGCAGTATCTGATGCTCGCACTCATTCTGGTGGGACTAACAGTCGGCCCACTCATCGGGGCGATTGTGGAATTCGATCCTTTTGAGGCTGCCAAAATGCGATATCCCGCCTTTGAAGAATGGCGAATCGCCTCCTTGGGCAAATACATCGCCCAGACTGACTTCTTTTCGATCTACCAGTGGCTCGCAGGCTCGTTCACCCGGATTAGTCTCGCCATGTATATTGTAGTAGAAATATGGAATATTAAGAGCTCTACCAGAAGGCTTATCAGTTGTATCTCGTTAGGTGTCTTCTTTATTCTAACCATGTTGTATCCTCTGGATGATATGACCTTCGAAAAGCTTCTGGTCGAATACATATTTCCGTTCAATCTCGTATATCTGAGCGGACTTGCGATTATCGCAACGACGGTTGCCTTTATCCATTCACGCCATCAGAGGAGGAAACATCATGGAGCATCAAGCGATTGACACCACGTCCCATGAAACACTGCTTGCCTCTTTGAAAGAGCAGTTCAATCCATGTGCAGATGTCGTTATTCAGACCTTTCCTGTTAAAGACCAATCTGATCAGCCCGTAATTCTGCTTTATTGCGACGGTCTCGTCGACGGTAAACAAATTAACCAATTTATTATTCCACGTCTGGAACAGCACTCCCTGATCATTGAGGAATCACATCCTAAAGAACTGGGATTAACATTGAATCCGTTGGATGACCTCACAGATACTAACAAGCTTAATATGTTGATATTTAGTGGACAACTACTGATCATTTTTGGTAATGGTGTGCAGTCCTGCAGTGTGGATATTGCTGATATCCCGGGACGCAGTCCAGAAGAATCAGCCATTGAAACATCAGTTAAAGGCCCGCGCGATGGATTCACCGAAGAACTCACTACCAACGTGGCCCTTATACGCAAACGAATGAAAACATCTTCGATGTGTTATGAGAAATATGTCAAAGGCGGTCGTACCCAGACGGCCATTGGACTTCTATATGTAAAAGATATTATCAATCCAGACATTCTGAAAGAAGCTCGGCACAATCTGGATCAGATTGAGATTGACGGCATCCTGGGCACCTCAATCATGGAACGAGCTGTCATGGGAGGGATTCGGAGTATCTTTCCACTTACAGATAATACCGAGCGTCCTGATTTTGTCGTTGATTCCCTGTTAAACGGTCGTTTTGCCGTTTTGATCGAAGGTTCTCCTGTAGCGGTCATCGCACCAACTACACTTTTCAATCAGTTGAAATCTCCGGAGGACGAAAGTACACCCTTTTTCATCGTTACTTTCGAACGAATTTTGCGTATATCCGGACTGCTGATCGCCTGTTTCTTCCCAGGATTTTATATTGGCCTGACCAGCTTCAATGTGGAACAGATTCCCCTGCCTCTTCTGGCAACGATTGCTGGGACTCGAATGGGCCTGCCCATGCCCGTGACGCTGGAAGCGTTCCTGATGATCTTTATGTTTGAGCTATTTAACGAAGCTGGGCGTAGGTTGCCACGTGCATTGGGGCAGACGGTCAGCGTTGTTGGCGGGCTTATTATTGGAGATGCTGCCATTCGCGCCGGGATTACGTCCCCTACGATTATTGTCACGGTAGCGATCTCGGTCATCTCTAGCTATATTCTCGTGAATACTGTGTTAAGCGGGGCTACTGCCCATATCCGGATCGGTATGTTACTCATCTCTTCCATTCTTGGATTATTCGGTTTTATGATCGGACTATTGGCCCTGTTGGTGCATCTCGTATCCTTGGAATGTTATGGCGTATCCTATCTGTCACCTGTATCTCCCTACATTCCCGGAGACTTCACTCAGGCCGTATCCATGCCACCTTCCATGAAAAGAACCAAGCGCCCAGAAGCACTTCATACACAGGATTCTACTCGCCGGAGGAAACGTCCGTGAAACGATGGGTATCCATAAGCGGCCTTCTTATAAGTTGCTTGATCCTGCTAACCGGGTGCTGGGATTCCAAAGAGGTGCAAAGTATAAACTTCATTACGGCGATAGGAATTGACTATGTAGACAACCAGTATATTGCTTATGCCCAACTGATTGACTTCTCCAGTATTGCAAAACAGGAAACGCCAACTTCCCGGGAGACTAGGGATATCTGGACTGGACGGGGCGAGGGTACAACACTGAGTATGGCTATTAACGACTTGTATGAAACGTCACAGCAGCAAACGCTCTGGACTCATGTTAAAGCTATTGTTTTATCCAAAAAAGTGCTGGACGGTCGACTGGAGGATGTCTTTAATACACTTCTTCATTCAGGCCAATTAAGATATACACCCTGGATCTATGCTACAGAGCATAACATCCCGGATATACTCTCTCCCTCTGCATTATTAAACCAATCCGCCCAGACCATTGAATTATTTGAGCCCATGAGACTATACAAACAGCATTCTGGTTACGAACCTATCCGGCTCCATCAGCTTCTCGATGGATTACGGGAACCCGCTTCCGTCGTTCTTTTACCCTCGGTTTCATCGAGGAACGAGACTTGGTTCAACGGTGATAAAACGCCCCCCCTTGTTAGAATGGATGGATTTTATGTCATTTCCAAAGGCACAAGTCAAGGTAGAGTTGCAGGAGCAGACGCAGATGGTACGCGATACGTAAATTATGAGCGTGTACATCAGTACCCACTATATGTATATGGGAATGGTGGAAAAACTCCTGATCTAACCTTGTTGCTTCATCATCCCAAGACAAAAATCAAGGCGAAGAAGCAAGGTGATGGCATCACCTTTGATCTGGTTACCACGGTCAAAAGCGCCATCACCGAAGATCATGGGGCTCCTCGGTCTCCAGATGCCATGGAACAAGAAGCCGAGAAACAGATCGAATCCCAAATCCGAGATACGTTCGAAAAAACCAAGGAACGCAAGATCGATTCATACGGTCTTGTGGAACACTTATATCGTCACAACCTTCCCTTATGGAAACAGGAAGTCTATAACCGGGCGGATCCACTCCAACGTTTTAAGCTTGGAAAAGTGGAGGTTCACGTGGATATCCTGAATGCGAGCACGTATAAATACAGCGAATAAAACGAAGAAAAAGAAGCCCCTTACCTGCATTGGATGCAAGGTTACGGGGCTTCTTACCATCTCCAGCTATGCTGTCGATTGGGGAAGTTATCCTAATGGGTACGCCATGACACTCATTAAAGCCAATTCAGGCTGGGTCGTGTCCAAACGGCTGTACTGGACGAGAACGGGGATATTGCTCGAAACGGTAATCGCATAAGGCACGCCCGGCGGAATAGACTGCTCCCCGGATCGTAGCGATGCAGTGCGAATGTGCTTCGTCCTTCTCGCTGGCACTTCAGCGACCATACCTTCAAGTGGTTCTCTGTCTTCAAAATAAATCGTGATATGCAGTTCCGCATCCGTGGCACTGGTGTTCAGTACACAGATGCTCTCATGACTCTCCAATGTGCCCCGGCTCTCCGGGGGAATGTAACCATCCGGAATGACCCAGTAGGTGTGACCTGTAGCTGCTGAAACATTCTTACGGGCAGATGTGGCTGATTCTGTCTGGTCAGGTGTCATTGAAATACCTCCTCCTTTTTTTTGCGAGTGCAATATAGGTTAAAAATGCGTGGGCTCGCGGGGCAGCCGCTTTGGCGGGCGGATCGGGCTGTGGGCCACTGTTGGTTCGGGATTTCTTCGGCTCATTCGCGGGGGCAACTCTTAAAACCCGTGGGCTCGCAGGGCATCCGCTTTGGCGGGCGGATCGGGCTGTGGGCCACTGTTTGCTCGGGATTTCTATTCATTCCCCCTCAGCAGGGGAAATCCCGCTCCAAAGGCGGACGCTTCGCTCCCTCTACCCGATTCCGCCCTCCTCCGCTGCTACGCTCGCCTGTTTTTTAAAAGATTATTGCCTTCGCTATTCGCTGGGCAACTTTTGCTGGCTCGTTACTTCGTTTAACTCGCTACAGCTTTTAAACCCTGAATAGCTCGCGGGGCATCCGCTTTGGCGGACGGATCGGGCTGTGGGCCGCTGTTGGCTCGGGATTTCTGTTCATTTCCCCTTAGCAGGGGAAATCCCGCTCCAAAGGCGGACGCTTCGCTCCCTCTACCCGATTCCGCCCTTCTTCGCTGCTACGCTCGCTTTTTTTTAAAAGTTTATTGCCTTCGCTATTCGCTGGGCAACTTTTGCTAGCTCGCTATTTAATTAACTCGCTTAATTATTAAGGGCATGAACCTACCGCAGATACATCTGCAACGGTTGCAATTGCAACTCGCGGATGGCTTCTGCCACCTGCTGGGCAAGGCGACGGGCGCCTCGTTCCTGAAAATGCGTGTTATCCTCCACGCCTGAGGGGAAGTTCACATACTCGCCTGGCAGTACCCACATAAAGTCGTCCTTAGTGCCTTCAACACCCGTCTGCTCGAACAGAAGACGGCTGCGCTCAGCCAGATCGATCAGCGGAACATCTTCCTCTTCCGCCAGCTCACGCACGGCGATGATATAATCGCCGTGGGTATCGGTCAATGTGCCATCGTCCGCGAAATAGCGACGATGCACCGGGGTGATGAGCACCGGACGAGCCTTGGCTTCGCGTGCAGCATCGATATACTTTTTCAAATATTCCTTATATGTTGTGAATGGGTCCGTCCCACGTTCAGGGTCCGGCTTCTCATCGTTATGTCCAAATTGAATAAACAGAAAATCTTCAGGCTTGATTCGCTCCAGAATGGCGCTTAATCTGCCTTCATTAATAAAGCTGCGGGAACTGCGCCCTGACTGGGCATGATTATCCACTGCCACATCATGTTTGAACTGTGCCGGCAATAACTGGCCCCAACCGCAATACGGATATCCACTTTCCGGCTGATCCGTTACGGTTGAATCCCCGGCAAGAAATACGGTCATGGTCTGATTCGCAAGGGTAATCTCCAACGCATTAATTCTCGGTGCAGGACCGGAGAATGACAGACGAAGTCTGCCGCCGCGAACAACAACCGAGAATCTAACCTCTGCGTATTGTCCGGGAAGTGTGCGAATGGTTGGCAGTACAAGCCTGCCTTCACCAGCTTTCACGCGGGTCACTGTCTCAGCCAATTCATCCCCTGCAACAAGTAATACTTGGTAGGTTCCGTCGGGAACATCCACGATGAACGATGCTTTGAGCGGAATACAGAAGCCTGAACGCAATCGGGCAGACATGGTTGTCTGCCCCGGA
Organism: Paenibacillus sp. FSL H8-0283; assembly: GCF_045040675.1. Taxonomy (NCBI): domain Bacteria; kingdom Bacillati; phylum Bacillota; class Bacilli; order Caryophanales; family Paenibacillaceae; genus Paenibacillus; species Paenibacillus sp. FSL H8-0283. The sequence continues at coordinate 784,517 of NZ_CP150295.1, read as the reverse complement.
TTGTTATGATGTTGTTTCGTGGGATCCGATACATCGTCATCACGAATGCGTTGTTTCTCATACACCAGAGATCCTGCCTCGAATCCGTACCCTCCGCGTTCCTCATATGTGGTTGTTGCAGTTACTTTCAGATAATCGCCTGTCTCATCTGCTCTTCCCGAGTCTGGTCCAAAGTTAAACTTCCAGCTGGTCACGGACACTGCCTGGCCCTCTGCCGCTGCCTCCATGGCAACGGCCTGACTACCCTGAGCTTTATTCAAAAGCGATAACCTCCTTGGTTAACTTTTGTAAACGTTCATTCGGGCGAAGATACGAAGATACAGTAATCTGGCTTATCCTTTCAATCCGCTGGTGCTCATCCCTTGAACAATTTGTTTCTGGAAGATGAAGAACACAGCTACAACCGGAACCAGACTGACGATGGACATGGCGAACATTGCACCCCAGTTGGAAGCAGATTCGCTATCCAGGAACATTTTCAGCGCCATCGACACGGTGTATTTATCAGGCGAGTTCAGGTACAATACCGGACCGAGCAGATCCTCCCATCTCCAGTAGAAGGAGAAAATGGCTGCAGTCGCCAGAGAAGACTTGATCAGCGGCATAATAATCTGGATATACAGTCTGAACTTGTTACACCCATCGATGGTTGCAGCCTCATCCAGCTCCTTCGGAATCGTTCGAATGAACTGTACCATCAGGAAGATGAAAAACGGCATTCCGAAGAATGTAGGGACCACGATTGGCAAGATAGTGTTTAACCAGCCGAGCTTCGTGAAAATGATGTACTGAGGAACCAATACCACGTCATGTGGCAGCATCAGTGTTAACATCATCAAGGAGAACCAGAATGTACGCCCCTTGAAGTTAAGTCTGGCAAAACCAAAAGCGATCAGCGATGACGATATCACAGCACCGATGGTAGATATCACTACGATTACAAGTGAGTTGGTGATGTAATCCATAAACGGTCTTCCAGCTGTGCCTTTCCAGCCATCTACATAGTTGCTCCAGATCCACTCCGCAGGAAACAGGGTATCCGCTGTGACGAATATCGTACGGCTTTCCTTGAATGAACTGAATAGCATCCATAGGACGGGATAGAGCATCAGGAGGGCAAGAGCTGCAACGAACAGGTGATAAATGGGCCATTTCACATTTCTCCAAACCATCGTTACTTCCCTCCTTCAGATTCGTAGAACACCCAGTACTTGGATGTCAGGAACACAGCTACTGTGAGTATACCGATCATGATGAGCATGATCCAGGCCATTGCCGAAGCATAACCCATGTTGTTAAACATAAACGCCTGACGGAACAGATACAGGGAGTACAGCATCGTACCGTCCATTGGACCGCCTTCGCCTTTGGAGATAATATAGGCAGGTACAAACGTCATGAATGCTCCAATCGTCTGCATAATCATATTGAACAGGACGATCGGGCTAAGCAGTGGCAAGGTGATGCTGAAAAATTTCCGTATAGGGTTCGCGCCATCCACACCTGCTGCCTCGTACATCTCAGTAGGGATATTTTTGAGACCAGCCAGGAAGATCAGCATGGACGAACCAAACTGCCACACAGACAGTGAGATGAGCATAACCAGGGACGCATTCGGGTCACCAAACCAGCTTATAGGCCCGATCCCGATTGCCGTTAGAGCACTGTTGATAACACCCTCATTACTGAAGAGGTTACGCCACATAATGGATACGGCCACACTACCACCGATAATGGATGGCAGGTAATACAGCGTTCGGTACGTTCCAATCATACGAGAGCCAGTGTTTAGGACCATCGCTACGAAGAGGGCAAAGATCAACCTTAACGGTACCCCAATGAATACATACAGAAACGTTACTTTGACCGAGTTCCAATATTTCGGGTCATCAAAAAACATTTTGGTGTAGTTATCAAGTCCAATCCACCGTGGAGAAGTGAACAAGTTATAACTCGTGAACGACATATATAAGGACACAAACATGGGGATGAGTGTGAAGCCCAGGAATCCAATAATAAACGGGCTTATGAACGCATATCCAGTTAAGTTTCTACGTAACGACGAATACTGCCTCAATGGAACGAACCTCCTTCATGGATCAGCTTGCTCCCTCATCCTGGCTTCGGTCATCTGGACGGGGAAAGGCCCTCGCATTTGCGAGTAGCCCCATTCCCGACCATCCCTGAAGTGGGACGAGCAAGCCATCATTCAACTGTTATTTATTGTTCGCAAGTACAGATTCGGCGTTCTTGCGGAATGTTTCTGCTGCCTGTTCAGGTGTAATTTTGCCAAAGTTCAACTCTTCAACCACATCTGCCAGAGCAGAGATTACTTCAGGTGAACCAACCGGTGGCGGAGAACTCATTGGTGAAGCCTTAGGCTCCATGGCTGCTACGAATTCAAAGACTTGTTTTGTTGCGTCACTCAGCTCAGGTGCGATAGCTTCTTTGATTGCTCCTGAGATTGGCACACCGCGCTCACCTTTGATCAGTTTGTTGGCTTCCACATCATTCACCCAGAAATCGATGAATTTAGCTGCTTCTTCCTTCACTTTAGAGTTGGACGTCACACCCCAGTACATACTTGGCTGCATATATAGTCCTTTTTCCATATCTGGTCCTGGCATTGGAGCGATTTCGAGTGGACGGTTCGCTACCTGTTGCAAGGCTACGAACTGGTTGGACCATTGCCATACGCCGATTCCTTTTTCCTTCACGAGATCTGATTCCTCAATAATGCCTTTAGTTTGGTTGGCTACATCCGGCGTAGGTGCTGCACCTTGCTCGATCATGCGGCGCATAAGTCCGAAGAACTCCACAAACAATTGATCATCATCATAACCAAGACCTGTTCCTTCCGCATTGTAAAGCGACAATCCTTTGGTACGCAGGAAGTAGTGGAAGAAAATATCTGGAGCTATCCCTCCATCCAAATACAGACCTTTCTCTGCGGTTTGTTTACCCAGTGCTTCGTACGATTCCCAAGTCATATTGTCAGGGATTGCATCCACGCCTGCTTTTTTAAGCAATGCCGGATCATATTGGAAGCCCAGAACGTTAACACCGGCAGGTACACCATATTGTTTACCGTTAATTACACCTGTGCTGATAACATTCTCGGACACATCGTCCACTTTGATCTGGTTGCCCAGATAAGGCGCTAGATCCTCAAGCTGACCATTCTGTGCATATTGGCTGATGTAGGAAATATCCATCTGAACGATGTCAGGCAACTGATTTGCCGCTGCTTGTGGTGCGAGCTTTTTCCAGTAGTCATCAAATGAAGCATATTCCACGTCGATTTTGACATTCGGGTTTTTCGATTTGTACAGGTCGATGACCTTCTGTGTATATTCATGCCTTGCATCCGAGCCCCACCAAGCGATCCGCAGGGTAACTGAGTCATCTCCAGATGCTCCTTCAGTTCCTCCACCTGAGCTACATGCCGCTGTAAACACGAGCAAAGCAGCCATCATCAGGAATATTGCCTTTTTCACCATGCCAATCTCCCCTTTTATGTTGATATGGTTGTGTGAACGAGTTATCCTTTTTATTTCTGATAACGCTTTCACAAACTTGTTAATGTCATTTTCGCAAATGTACGACCATAGTTGAATACACAAAACCGTCTTGTTGGTTCAAAAAACAGAGGAGGACAACAGTCCCCCTCTCGGCGCTGTTCGTCCTCCCCAGACATGAATCACATGATTGGCAGTCCATTGTTATATGCCGATTCTGCGGAATTCCGTAGGTGTCATACCAGTCCACTTTTTGAACACCTGACTGAAATATTGTGAATTCCCGCCAAATCCGAACAATTCAGCAAGCTCGAATACTTTCACATCTCCGCCTCTGCGAATATGGTCACATGCGCGTTCAATGCGCAGGCGATTCACGTAGTTGGAGAAATTCTCGCCTGTGACTTTTTTGAAAATCTTGCCCAGGTAATCTGGATTCATATAGAGCATCTGATGAGCGACTCCATTGAGCGAGAGATCCGCCTCTCCAAAATGACGATCCACGATATCCATCATCTTCTCCACGGCGGAAGACTGGCGGCTGATATGGTTTTTGTAATAACCGGTAGTTAATCGGGCTGTACTGCTTGCAACAAAAGACTTCAAACCAGATAACGTATCGATATGAGGCAATTCTGCCATACGCTGGGTGAATTCCGTTGCCTCCTCAGGTGGACAGACATGAACCATAGCTGAGTACAGCTGCACTACGTAAGAGCGGGTCACTTCAATTTCCAGTTGCTGACGCGATAATAGATCAAACAGACGATCCACCTCTACCGCTGTTTCCTCGGTATTGCCCGATTTGATCAACTGACACAGTTGCTCGGCATCCTGTTCTACATGCAATCCGTCGCATTCTCCGGCCAGTACCAGATCATTCTTCGTAATCAGCTTGCCTTCACCGATAAAAAAGCGATGGTTCAGATACTGCAACGCCTCACGAAACAACCGCCGGGACTGAATCATTCGATCTGCTTCACTCAGCGCAGCGGTCACTTCCAATTTATATAGTCTGGTGAATGCAGCCCTAACCTCTTCAATACTTTCTTTCAGTCCAGCCGGATCAGCTGAATCCGCGAGCAGAATGAGGAGTTTGCCTTCAATGGTTGTGCTTAACAGGACATGTGGGAGCAGGTCACTGGCAATGTTTTTGATCGCAAATAAGTGACTGTAATCATGTTCATCTACAATTCGGAACAACAGTAACCGAACTGCGTTCTCTTCAAGCTCCAGATCAAACAACTCCTGATAATACTCCAGATCAACCGGACCATAGGTGCGGTTGGTCATGAACTCCAGCAGAAATTGCTCCTTCACATGCGGAAGGACTCGCTGCAATCGCTGTTTCATCTCACCTGCAATATGCTCCTTCACCTGGGCATCCTGATGTTCCTGCAACAGTTCAGTTAACGCATCATGGATCTGATTCTCGTTGCAGGGCTTGAGCAAATAATGCTTCACACCATATTGCATCGCTCTGCGGGCATATTCGAACTCCTTGTAGCCGGATAACATAATAAAACGTACTCCCGGGTATGCTTCAGATGCCTTCTCTATGAGTCCGAGACCATCCAGACCTGGCATGGAAATATCCGTAATAATAATATCGGGTCGCGACTGCCCAATTTTGTCCAATGCTTCAATCCCGTTCCTCGCCGTATCCACCAATTCCGTTCCTGCCGCGGCCCAATCGACCACTTGGGAAATCCCCTCCAGAATGACACGTTCATCATCTACGAGCATCACTTTGTACATCGTCATCGTCCTCTCTGATCCAAGGTATGCTGATCGATACTACAGTTCCTGATCCGGGCTTGCTGCTCATCACCATTCCACCTTCATCACCGAAGGTCAGTCTGATTCGTTCCTGGATGTTAGATAACCCAATGCCCTGTCCTCTTGTCTGAATACGTCCTTCGTGTAGCTGTTCCAGGAATTCCGGTGTCATCCCCGGACCGTCGTCCTCAACTTCAATAATCACCTTATCTCCCTCTGCTGTCGCCCGGATCCGAATCCGGCAAGGGTCAATGCTTGGTTCGAGTGCATAATGTATCGCGTTCTCCACCAACGGCTGTAATGTTAACTTCGGTATCCGTGCCGTTCCTACCTCCGGGGCAATTTCCATGTCGAAATCCAGTCTTTCCTCAAAACGCGTGCGCTGAATCGTCACGTAACTGCGGACAATGTCCAGCTCTCTTTCCAGCGTAATCCACTTCTCGGACATGTTCACAGAGCTACGCAGCAGAAATCCGAGGGCCTCAACCATTTCCGAGATCTGTCGTTGCTTCTGTACTTTAGCCAGCCAGTTAATCGATTCCAACGTGTTGTATAGAAAATGTGGATTAATCTGCGCCTGAAGCGCTTTCAACTCCGTCTCACGAATCACCAGTTGCTTCGCATAATTCTCATCAATCAATTCACGTATCCGTTGAAGCATCATCTTGAATGTGCGATGCAACAGCCCAACCTCATTCTGTGGAGATATCGGAACATTGCCGAGAGCAGCCTCCTCCAGCTTATCCAAATCGCCTTTTTCGATATTACGCATCTTTTTGATCAACTGTGCAATCGGATGGGTAATACTGCGAGAGAATCTCGCTCCAATGATAAGCGCCGCCAGAAAAATCATGATGAAGATCACCGTGACCAACTGTTTGACAAACTGGATCTTTTTAAACATCTGGTCAAACGGGGTTGTGTACAAATAGGTCCAATCCGTATAGGAAGAATGAGCACGAGCTACAAAGTGTCTCCCCTGTTCCAACATGGCAATTCCATAGGGCTGGGTGCGCTTCAGTTCAGACTCAATCTCGGCTTCACTAACCGACGATTCTGTTGGATAGATCACTTCTTTTCCATCCGTAATGAGTAATTGGGAGTCCTCAGCCGGTTCTTGCATCTGGTCCTGTACAATTCGGTCCAGCCGGACGCGGATGATCAGTGTGCCAAGGTCCTCCAATGTAAATGCTCCGCCAATAAAGGATTTCACCTGTCGAACCGACAAGAGTCGGGACTGTTTATCCCCACTGGTATGCCATGCATTGGAGCCCGAGTATTGCTGTCCCAGTGCAACCAGTTCCTTTTGCTTCGACTCCGAAATTCCCTCCCGATTGCCTGCGGCCATAACGTTATTATCATTATCGATAAATAGCATGGAATAGACGTATTTTTCGGAACCGGCATATGCGACTAACCTGTTAGTAATTTTTTTACGCAATCCATTTTTCTCGTAACCCGTTTCGGCCTTTTTCAGTTGGAGCAGATATTGCTGAAGCGGCTCGTCCGACATCACCTTGAAGGAGAGATTAGAAATTTCACGAAGTTGATTCTCAATACCTACCGAAGACATATTGAGGACCTGCGAGGATTTCTCATAGATCTGGCGGTCATAGATGCTGAACACATATCGGAGTACGGACGCATAAAACGTAAAGCTGATCAACATCAAAAGTCCGATGAGAAGAATCGTTTTGTGGTGAATCGGTAGTGTTGTGAAAGCGTTTTTAATTTTGTTCATCCTAAGCGCTCCTTTGGCTTGCGAGGGGTGCCTGTCATACTATGCATTAGTGGTTTTATTGTAAGTTATTTTCATATTTACACATCCATTGGTCATCTGACAAGATATATTTATGCAACATTTTAGGTCATTAGAGAAGGTATACATCTGTGTCAGCAACGTAAAAAGAACACAAAACAGCCAGAATACCTTGAACAAATCAAGGTATTCTGGCTGTTGAATAACATCATGTTAAAACATGAAATACAATTTACGGATTAACAAAAACAGTTTTCAGCTTCGCTACATATTGCACATCAAAGCCAAGACCTTCAGCCACCATGGCAAGTGGTACATATGTTTTGGACTCTTTGCCTACCTTATTCAGGAATGCAGGTGTATCCACAGTAACCGATGCTCCATTTACCTTCACAGCATTGGCACCAATCTTCACCGCAACTTTCCGGTCTCCATATGTAATGGTTGCGGTTGAAGTTTTGTTATCCCACACCGTAGTAGCACCGACCGCATTCACGATGTCTTGAATCGCCACAAAGTTTTTGCCGTTACGGATAATCGGTTTGTACGGAGTATTTAATGTTTTGCCACTCACAATAATGTTCATCGGCTCACCTGTCGCAGGTGTAGTCAGCTTCGTGTAGTCGCCCCAGATCGTTTTGGCAAATACTTCGGCAATGGCCGCATATCCAAATTGGTTCGGGTGGAAATCACGATCTTTGATCATATGTGTCATCGTGCCTTCACCACCAACAAACTCCTTGGCCACGTGTGCGACTTTGACATCGGTACCCTGAGCAGTGAATTGTGCTGCAATGCCATCAATGGTCTGTGTGAAACCTTGGGATGCCTCCATCAGTTTAGCATAGAGTGCCTTGCCTGCTACTTCTGGCATCGGTTGATACTGATCGGCGATGACAATTGTAGCTGTCGGATTAATTTCATGGATATCATTAATCGTTGCACTTACATTGGCTGTATATGTTGCGAGTAATTCTTTTACCTTCGCTTGCAGATCCTGATCACTCAGTTTGTCTGCTGTACCGAGAAGCTCAGATACATCATTTCCCCCAATGGTAATTGCAACCAGATTGGCCTGTGCTACACTCTCACGGATTGCAGCAGTATTGGCTCCGATCTGTCCCGCTCTTGGATCAGGAAGACTTGGTTGAATGGCTTCAGAAGTCAGCGTTTTGCCATCCTTAATTGCAGTAGTAAAGTTTTTCAGACCACTGGTTTTCAATCCGGCAATCCCGTAGTTGTCCACCTGTGTACGTCCATGCAGCAAACCTTGCTCCTGGAGACGTTCTACATAACCATAAGGCAATTCTTTTGTGTTGGGCTCATAACCTACCGTTATGGAATCTCCCAATGTGACGATGCGGAACTCCTTAGTTACGGCTACTGCATCTTTCTTCGCTGTCAGCGAAGTCTCGTTTGTACCCGCTGGCAATACACCGGTTTTGGTGTCAGCCGCGTGTGCAGGCAATGCAGATGATGTAAAGAGCAGCATTCCTGCCAACATGCTTACCGTTAAACCGGCAGCTGTATTTTCCCATATACGTTTACGCTTCATTCAGGTAACACTCCTTCTCGCAAATCTATAATAATTTACACTAATATACGTGTTCAAAAAGGGCGGTTTTCAGTACCGAGAAGATGGGATGAAGCTAGAAATGGAGTAGCGGAGCGTAGGAAAACTACGTGAGCAACCAAAATGTTTCCTTCGGAAACATACTTCGTAAGCCTCCCGCTTATTTCGGCTGAATTCCATATTCGATGCTGATGATGCCGTTAGGCATCCTTCGTAATCAAAAGCGGACTTTTTGAACAACCTCACTAATATATAGTACATTGGTCATTCCAATGACATAGGTTGGTGTTACTCTATTCTATCATTTTAAAGTAGGCGTTGTCCTCTCTACTGAGAGCACACATGAAATAACAGACTCCCTAAAGGGGAGCCTGTTATTTGTTAAGCTCAGCTATGACGTTCAGTGATTAGTTAAGATTGCGGCTTATTCGAGTCTTCAGCAATCGTATGACCCTTGTCACTCTCCGGTTTGTTCCCGGTAGCTCGCTCCAGATACCGATCATAACGATCATCCACTTCGCGTGCCATCTTCCGGTACTTTAACGTTTCCTCGACAATTGGATCACGTTCTGTCTGGATTCGCACTTCATATTTGGGAGGAATCAGCTGGCGTTCACGCTGATTGGTGTCGCCGGACTCTTCCATGTCCCCTTCCGTCAGCATATCACTGAGCCGTCGTTCCAGTTCTTTGGATTCATCCATTGTTTTCGCTCCTTATAATGAATTTCATTCCAAGCCGGTTGCTTTCGCTTCCTTCAGCACATCCGTCAGTGCATCATGGATTTTGCCATTGCTGGCAACGACATGATTCACAGACAGTTGGTAAGGCGTTCCGATGGTATCGGTCACCTTGCCACCTGATTCTTCAACCAACAGTGCACCTGCGGCAATATCCCAAGGTTTCAACCCAACTTCGGTGTAGGCGCTGAGACGTCCTGCGGCAACATATGCCAGATGGAGGGCGGCAGATCCGCCTGCACGCAAGTTACGAACTTGCGGAGCAAGCGCCTGCACAGCGGCCATATTCAGTGGCAACGCAAAGGTTGTGTCTGCCGGGAATCCAACCGCAATCAGGCTCTGAGCCAGTTCCTGTTCACCAGATACAAGCATCCGGTTTCCGTGAACATATGCTCCTTTCCCTTTTTCCGCAACAAACATCTCATCACGGGAAGGGTCGTAGATCACTCCGACAATGACTTCACCATTGTGAGCCAATGCGATGGACACCGAATAAAACGGGAATCCGTGTACATAGTTCGTCGTTCCATCCACAGGATCAACAATCCACAGGAACTCTTCTTCCTCAGCCTCTTTCAGTGCTTTTGCCGAAGCTTCCGGTCCCGGTTCGACGCCTTCTTCACCCAGAATGGCATGGTGGGGAAAATGCGTAAGAATCAGGCGGCGGATCATCTGCTCCGCTCCTTTATCCACTTCGGTCACCAGATCTTGGGGTGAATATTTGGTGCCAAGTTCAGCTACCGTCCCAAGACGGCTTTTGATCCATTCGCCAGCTTTGGAAGCTGCATTAATGGCAACGGCAGTATAGCTTTTGCTTGTCACGACATAAGGTGTCTTTTCCTTCTCATTCAAAGCGTTCACTCTACTTTCTATATCAATCTACGAAAAGTTGAAATACTTGTTAAAAGTATACGCCCCACAGGTCGTAAAGTTTCTCGTTGCCCAGGCCCCTTTTGGCACTACGGATGAATGATGACGGTAGACTCGTCCACCCACTCCACACCCTCTTCGTGATAGAATGCCAGCTTCTGCATCAGTTGCACAAGAGCCTCATCCTTGCGTTTGGCCTCAATCATCACGTCAAGTCTTGGGGTGTCTGCTGCGATATGACGCAAGAAATCGAGCACAGGCTCTACCTCCACACCATCGGCATGACCTCGCAGATCCTTCTCGCTCTTCGGACTGGAGACATGGATTTTGGGTGGCAATGGCTGATCAGCCGGTGAATCTGCCTGGGCAAGCGGTGACTGCCAGGTCTTTAGAATATCAGGCCACAGATCCCATGCCTGTTCTCCTTCGTTGTTCACCCAATGGTGATGGATATCCAGTACCATGGGCAATCCCAAGCGCTGGCACACGGCAAGTGTCTCAGGCGCATTGAACGTTTTGTCATCATTTTCGAGTGTGAGCCGCTCCTGAATGTCCCGATCCAGCTTCAAAAAGTTTTCTTCAAAACGAAGCGCCGCCGAAGGCTTGTCCCCGTATGCACCACCAATATGTATATTGTTCTTGGCAGTGGCATTCAGCCCCATAGCATCCAGCATCCGAACATGATGACGAAGGTCGCGAATCGAGTTGCGCAGAACTTGCTCGCGGGGGGTACTAAGTACGGTAAAATGATCCGGATGAAAGGACACACGCATATGATTTTCCTTCACAAAATCACCAATGGCCGCAAAGTCCTGCTTCAGTGCCGGGAACGGGTCCCAGTCATTCAGGTCTTCGTGTGTTGCCAGTGGAATCAATTTGGAAGAGAAGCGATATACATGAATATGGCTACCCTTGTTGTGCCTGAGCAAACGTAATGTATTGTGCAGGTTCTCGGCTGCAATCCGTTCGAGCTTGCGGATCGCCGCTTCCCTGTCATCGATTTTGTTAAAACTCGACATGGTCATGGTCCGGGAAGGCGAGGCGTTCTCTATAAGCACGGACATTGCCACGTAACCAAAGCGTACGAGCATGAATCTCTTCCTCTCTATTAGGGCGGAGAACCCACATGGCATATTCAGCCGTCAGGATGTACCGTCACTGTATATAACCAAGTTTTACCCTAAAAGAGTGACCATAATCGTATTCTGGCAAATCCGTCCTTCCGACCCGCACTTACAGTCAACAACTACTCCTGTGCTTGCTCCCCAAAGAACATCTCATCCGCAAGGGCAGTCTGGATGCGTGATTCTTCCTCAGTCAATTTGCGGATGAGTAGCATCTCCACCTCGGTTACCTCTTGCCCCTGGAAGTTGATCTCCGCAATGGAAACCACGATCTTGACGATGGCTACAGCCACGTTATCCGGTGTGTATGCAATCACTTTCTGGCCGGTAGGAAATACCCGGAAGCCCTGTTTGACCATTTTGCCGCGTCCGTATTCAAGCAGTTCGAACAGCTCCTGCTCATTCTTGAACTTGCATACGGAATTGAATTCAGTCTGAAATCCCATGCATATCCCTCCTGATCTTGTGGTCGCAGGCTACGCCTGTACGCCGTTCTCGTAATTCAGTGCCTGCTTGCGGTTGTAACGCTCCAGTGCCAGTTCAATCATGCGATCCAGCAGTTCGGCATACGATACACCTGTCTCACGCCAAAGAAGTGGATACATGCTGTATGGTGTGAAACCAGGCATGGTGTTGACTTCATTAATAAGCAAAGCGCCGTCATTTTTCCGAATGAAGAAGTCGGCACGTGAAATACCGTTACCTTCAATCGCACGGAACGCCTGCAAAGCTGCCTCGCGAATGCGATCTGCGGCCTCTGGGTCCAGTGGAGCTGGAATCAGCATCTGTGATTGACCATCAATATACTTAGCTGCATAGTCATAATACTCACCGGAGGATACGATCTCACCTGGAACGGAAGCCATGGGCTCGTCATTGCCGAGGACGCTGACTTCAACCTCGCGTGCTTCAACGAACTCCTCAATGACAACCTTCGTATCATACCGAAGTGCAAACTCGACAGCTGTCTTCAACTCATCGCGGTTACGTGCTTTGGAGATGCCTACACTGGAGCCCAGATTTGCCGGTTTGATAAAACAAGGATACCCCAGCTGATCTTCGACCTGTACGATCATTTCGTGCTCTGTCTGCTTCCATTGTGTCGCGTTAAAATACGTAAAGGCACATTGGTCAATGCCAGCCTGTGCAAACAGCTTTTTCATGACCACTTTGTCCATGCCGCCAGCAGAAGCCAGTACACCTGCACCTACATATGGCATATCCGCCATCTCAAACATGCCCTGAATGGTACCATCCTCTCCAAACGTACCATGCAGCAGAGGGAACATCACGTCCAGCGCTTCTGCTCCACCATACAAACGGCCAAACAGGGCGTTCAGCGCATCCTGCGTTCCACCCGCCGATTGCTCCAGCTTCAGATCTTCAATCTGCGCGAACGGCGCATGCATGACAGGTCCTTTTTTCCACGTCCCCTGCTTGGAGATATAAAAAGGAACCAGTTCATACTTTTCATAATCAAATGCGTTTGTAACAGCAAACGCCGTTTGCAGCGACACCTCATGCTCGCCCGATTTTCCGCCGTACACGACGCCTACTTTTAATTTATCCATACTCATGTGTACCCTCCGATTATCTGTGCCTGATACTGTCATGTTTGCATGCTCAGCACCCTTGTTATTCTGCTTGCGTTATCTGATCTTATTTTACACGGAACTGGATGTCTGCGTCACCGCATCCCGAAAATCTTTCGTCATCAAAACTCATCTGCAATATGAAAAAGCCGGTATACCGTCCGCTCCGTCCAAGCGTAAGAATCCCGGTAATCCCAAAAGCGGTGACGGCTGCTAACCGTATGTGCGTTAACAAGCGGCATACCGCCCGCATCAAACGCGGTCACAACGGTGCTGTGCTGAAATCGTCCATCTCCATCCCAATCGTAGAGAATAACATCACCGAGCATCAGCTGCTCAGGACGCTCCACTTCTGTCGCGGTCAGCCCCCAGCTGCTGCCTGACAAATAACGCTCCAGACTGTTGGAAACTGCCCAACTGTAACTCCACATTTCGGAGCCGTTCACATATCCTTTATACCACCAGCCAGCTTCTCTTCTACCAGTATAGTGGATGGGTGCGCCCCCTGCAAAGAGACATTGGGACACGTAATTGGTACAATCCACATCAAATTCCTCAAATGCCGGATTCCCCGCATTCCACCATCGATCTGCATAGGCAACCGCCAGATCTCTGCGATATGACTGTTGCCGTGAGCTTCTTCCTTGACCCAACACTTCCCGATTCAGCAGCGGACGATTCATCGCCTGTACAAAATCAGCTTGTTGAAACGGACGTCCTTCCCCAGCAGGGCGACGCTCCGGCACTTCTCGCTCGACCCGTCCAATGATCCATCCACCACTCTGCCGCAGAAAGGTTAACCGCTCCCGCTCAATCCGGTCCTCCCGGTGGGTGATCCCGCTCTTCTCGTAGAACAGTCTGCTGTACAATTGTACATCCACCACCGCTTCTTCCTGGCCATCCATAAGCGTGCGCACAAGCTTGGCGCTGGTCTCGCTGCGAAGAGGCACGGCGCGCCGCTTACGATACCATTCGTCCAGCCTTGCCATACGCTCTCCCCGTTCCACCACGAAGTCAGGATCGGTAACGATCCGTTCGCTGGTCTGTGGACGGTAGTCGATCTCACAGCGATTGTACTGGTTCACGTAAGTATATAAGGCACTCTTCCATTCCCGTTCCAAGCCTATGTCCCCCTTTGGCATGAGTTCTGTCTGGAATATTTCATTGCGTATATAAACTCCTACTATTCATATGAAAGGGTCTTCGGTTGTATGTACACGGCTCAGGAAGGAGATCCGAAATTCAGCAAATACAGGTACACGAGATATCTTATTCCTGCTCGCTTCACGAAAACGCCTTCATCGGTCCAAAAGCTTGCTTGATCAGGCAAAAAGACCTTTACGTACGGAGGTGAAAACGGTATACTTAAAACTAAAGTTATGATTATGAAATTACGTTTCATCTGATGAAACTAACGAACAAGAACACGGAACGATGAAGGCCTGTTCTTCACCTAAATGAACGTTTTCTTCATCTCACCGACACATCCCAAGGAGGTACATGTATGTCAGCAAAGAATCATTTCTCCGCCGCTCGCAGTCTTGAGGTTGGAGGCAAGTCTTACCGCTACTACAGTCTCGATGCTCTTCAGGAAAACGGCCACGGCGATCTTTCCAGGCTTCCTTTCTCCATTAAAGTGTTGCTTGAAGCAGCAATTCGTCAATTCGACGGACGTGCTATCACCGAAGAACACGTAAAACAACTGACCGGCTGGGCAGATGGCCGTGACAATAACAAGGAAATTCCATTCATCCCTGCACGTATCGTTCTGCAGGATTTCACCGGTGTACCGGTTGTCGTTGACCTCGCTGCAATGCGTGATACTGTGAAAAAAGCAGGCGGCGATCCAAAACAGATCAACCCGCTCGTACCGGTCGATCTCGTTATCGACCACTCCGTTATGGTTGATGCTTTTGGTACCAACGATGCACTTGATTACAATATCAAAGTTGAGTTTGAACGTAATGAAGAGCGTTACCGCTTCTTGCGTTGGGCGCAAACGGCATTCAACAACTTCCGCGCAGTTCCACCATCCACAGGGATCGTTCACCAGGTTAACCTGGAGTATCTGGCTTCCGTGGCAGCAACAAAAACCGTGGACGGCGAAACCGTTGTATTCCCGGATTCCCTCGTAGGTACAGACTCCCACACCACCATGATCAACGGACTTGGTGTTGTTGGTTGGGGTGTTGGTGGTATTGAGGCTGAAGCAGGTATGCTGGGCCAACCGCTTTATTTTGTAACACCGGACGTTATCGGTTTCAAACTGACAGGCAGCCTGAGCGAAGGCGCAACAGCAACGGATCTGGCACTGACTGTTACCCAATTGCTTCGTAAAAAAGGCGTTGTTGGTAAATTCGTTGAGTTCTACGGACCAGGTCTTGCCAACATCGGTCTGGCTGACCGTGCAACAGTAGCCAACATGGCACCAGAATATGGCGCAACGATCGGTTTCTTCCCTGTTGATAGTGAAACGTTGAACTATTTGCGTAACACTGGCCGTCCTGACGAGCAAGTAGAATTGGTTGAAGCTTATTACAAAGCTCAAGGCATGTTCCGTACTTCCAGCACCGTTGATCCTGAATTCACAGATGTGATTGAACTGGATCTCGGCTCTGTTGTACCAAGTCTTGCAGGACCAAAACGTCCACAGGATCGCATCGAGCTGACACAAATGAAAGAAAGCTTCAACAGCATCATTCGCACACCTGTAGATAAAGGCGGCTACGGTTTGAGCGATGAGAAAATCGAACAATCCGTACCTGTGAAGCATCCGGACGGTTCCAACAGTGAACTGAAGGCAGGCGCTGTTGTGATCGCGGCGATCACAAGTTGTACGAACACTTCGAATCCAAGTGTTATGGTTGGAGCGGGACTACTGGCGAAAAAAGCAGTTGAACGCGGCCTGACCAAACCAGGTTATGTGAAAAGCAGTCTGACACCAGGTTCCCTTGTGGTTACCGAGTACCTGGAAAAAGCAGGTCTGATCACGTACCTCGACAAACTCGGATTCAACGTTGCGGGCTACGGTTGTGCAACATGTATCGGTAACTCCGGTCCACTGCCGGACGAAGTGAGCGAAGCTATTGCTGAGAACGATATGACCGTAGCGGCTGTATTGTCTGGTAACCGTAACTTCGAAGGCCGTGTGCATGCACAGGTTAAAGCCAACTACCTGGCATCACCACCACTCGTTGTGGCATATGCACTTGCGGGTACCGTAAATATTGACTTTGAAACCGATCCAATCGGTTATGATACGAACAATGAGCCTGTATTCCTGAAAGACCTCTGGCCTACCTCCGAGGAAATCAAGGATACCATCGCTAGTTCCCTGAACGCTCAGATGTTCCGCAACAAGTACGAGAATGTATTTACAGCCAATGAGCGTTGGAATTCAATTTCTGTACCGGAAGGTGAACTGTACGAGTGGGATCCGAACTCCACGTACATTCAGAATCCTCCGTTCTTCCAGGAGCTTGGCGACAAGTTGAACGATATCGCAGATATCCGTTCTGCACGCGTTATGGCATTGCTTGCGGATTCCGTAACAACGGATCACATCTCGCCAGCAGGTAATATTGCACCATCCAGCCCGGCTGGACTGTACCTGAAAGAACATGGCGTAGAGCGCAAAGACTTCAACTCCTACGGTTCACGCCGTGGTAACCATGAAGTCATGATGCGTGGTACGTTTGCCAACATTCGTATTCGTAACCAGGTGGCTCCGGGTACCGAGGGTGGTATCACGAAGTACCTGCCAACGGACGAAGAAATGTCCATCTACGATGCTTCCATGAAGTATCAGGATGAAGGACAGAACCTGATCGTTATTGCTGGTAAAGAGTATGGTACAGGAAGCTCCCGTGACTGGGCGGCAAAAGGAACATTCTTGCTCGGCGTCAAAGCCGTTATCGCAGAAAGCTTCGAGCGGATTCACCGTAGTAACCTGGTCGGCATGGGCGTAATGCCATTGCAATTCCAGGAAGGTCACGGCTGGTCCAGCCTTGGTCTGAACGGACGTGAAACGTATGACATTACTGGCCTCAGCAATGATGTGAAGCCAGGACAAGAGTTGAAAGTTACCGTAACTCGTGAAGACGGTACACAGTTCGAATTCCCTGTCATCGCTCGTCTGGACAGCATGGTTGACGTGGATTACTACCATAACGGCGGTATCCTGCAAACTGTATTGCGTCAAATGATGAAAAAAGCTTAATGATATAAATCATTAATGTGATGAAGTTATACAGAAAAGCTCCCTGCCACGTGCAATCAGCACGTGACGGGGAGCTTTTTATTTAACTGTCGATATGCATCATCAATTTAATGATAAGTAGGTTCTTATCACTTAAAATTCAAAATTTAATCCAACTTCTGAATCATCAGGTGGTTCAGGAATACGATATACACCTCTGCAGTTTAATTTCTCCACGTTGATCCAGTCCACAAAATCATCCGCCCCGTAACTACGGATAAAGTGAGCATATTCCGTATTTCCCTCATGATCAATAGACTCGATATACAGGGTGAATGGGTGCTTATACTCTAGGCTCTGCAAAAAATCGATAAATTCTCCTCTCCACTCGCCAATTTTTCCTGCATATTGATTGGGAACGTAATAGTAGAACACATCAAAGTGATATACAACAATTTTCATTAACATTTACAAGCCTCCTAGAACTTACAGATCACAGTTTAGAGTTTTAAGATCTCCATACCTTCTCTCAGTTGTTCCGACACAGCGGTATAGTACTCAATGCTATCCGCAAGTTCGCGTTCAGTCTTATGTATAAGATAATAGGAATATTTCTTCATCAACTCATGCTCGTTTAACTCAACAGGGAGATAAATAATCTCAACATCATTCGAATTGAAATAATGACGATATCCTCTCTCCGATTGTCCCACTTTCATGACTGTTTTTATCACCAGCAACTCATCACGTGTACAAACTCTTATCAGATCAGTTCTTTTCTGTTCTAAATCACGCACTACTTCTTCAGCCTGTTGATCAATCTTAGCTTCAGCAATTTCAGTTTCAATCTGCATAATGGCTTTCATTGTTCCTGCTAGTTGTATAGCTAATGAATACAATGTATGTCCTCCTTTTTTTGTAAGAAATAGGTACTAACGCATCATCTCTACTCTACCTCATTTACGATGTTACTCGCAAAGTTCACTGATCCTCTCCTGAATTTGAGACCTTATGAAACACTAAAAAACTCCTCGTAAAGTGCACTCTGCACGTTACGGGGAGCTGTGGTTTCAGTATGTGTGTGTCCTCCGTTGCTTCAAGGCCAACTACCTTCTAATGTCCAATGTGATGTGAGGCTTGATCTAACAGTTGAATCGTGCCCATGATCAGAAACAAACACGACAGAGCAATTAACGAGCCTCCAACCCATCTAGACATGATCACTCGCTCCGTAATCTGTTTTTCCGAAGCATCCGTTACCTTGTGTGGATACACGAGAAATATTAGCCCTGCGCTAATGAATAGTACAGCCATTATAATCAAGTTCTTCCCCTCCTTACACGTGACTTTCCTTAGAATTTAACTTTTTCGTCGTCACGCGGGATTCTCCTCCCACCAACACCTTTTTCAGACCCATAGCCATAGTGAAAACAATATATCCAATGAAGCCGCCGAGTGTATTAAGCATCAAATCATCCACATCAAATATGCCCATACCAGTCACTAACTGTGTCACTTCATAGCCCAGACTGAGCAGCAGAGACAGCAAGATTACCTTTACTCCAGAGAATAACTTGTTGCCCGTCAACACAGGGATGAAGATGCCCAGAGGGATAAAGGCCAGTATATTGCCTACCAGATGGATTGCGGTGCCCGGACGATGTAACGACAGACTGTTCCAGTCTCGTGAGATTTCCTGAAATGGTGTCAGGTTGACGGTTCGGTTATGGACCAGATCCGGTTGTTGCAAGAACGCCATCAGTCGATCCTTCACGATGCCAAAATCGACCGGGCTTCCTTTAAAAAGGATCAGCTTCGTAAGTAGATATAAATAGATAATGAAAACGGCAATCCAAAGGATGTAATGTTTGCTTTTCTTCTGGTTGTTGTGCTTCATGTTGTTTCGCCTCCTTTGTGTTGCCCTGTTATTTCTTTACGGTGACAATGACACCATCCATGTTATCACCCGATATTTCAGTTTGTCCTTGCTCAGGTATGTAAACGGTTGTGTCTCGGGTGGCCCGATAATAGCGGATATGATACTCCTCTTCCTCTACTTCCACAGTAATGTTCTCTTTCTCTTTTAGCATATCGAGATACTCTTCCAGTACCAGATTATTCTTATACATGACAGTACTGTGCGGCAGCCCTACATATCGAAAGTGCCATGGTTCATACTGAATACCGGTGATGCGCACTTTATCCTTTGGGTAGCGTAAAATAAATCCGTATTTCCATGCATTCTTCTCCAGCCATGCACCCTCTGGTGCTTCATTCATCGCAGCCAAGCTCGAGCCGATATCCAGGGATAACCCAAGATTGTGCTCACTGTGTCCCGCAGGAAGTGCATAATCTGAACCCTTTTCCCGATATAACTCGTCCTGCTTTTCAAAGTCCCTGTATCCACTGCTGACGAGAAAATATCTGACTCCCTCTTCGCCTGCTGCTTCAACCATCCTCTGAAACTCCTGCGCCACCTGTCGTGATAACATGATTTTCTGATCCAGTATCCCATATCCACGAAGCAGATCATCCTCATGTGCCACATATACAATATCGGATTTAACTCCTTCCGGGTGTACGGGGTATTGCTTATCAACCAGTAACAAATTGCCCTTATGTATCTGATCCTGAATGTTTCCGGTGACGGATACGGTATAACCTGCGGGATTTTCACGCGTATTCTGAATCTCGATGGGCAACTCATCCTTCTGCTGAATCCATCCCGGTGATTGCGTAACAATATATCCGATCAAAATAATACTTATCAAAAAGCCCCACTTTTTCATGCTTGTTCCTCCTTTTACCTCATACATCAAGGATAGACAACACAAGTTAAAGAAAAAGCAGGGCAATTTTAAAGTTTTTCTTAAATTTGACGTCAACCTTATTGGAAGACGGGCAAACGAACCTCGAATAACGTCCGTACCACGTCGCTCTGAGCCGAGATTGTACCGTCATGCTGCTCCACAATATTACGAGCGATAAACAGTCCAAGGCCTGTCCCACCCTCCTGAGGGGTCCTGGCACGATCTCCGGTGTAATACATATCGAAGATATGTGGCAATTCCTCCGGACGAATATGTCCGCCATAGTTAATCACCTGAATGATGACCTGTTCTGCATCCCGATATCCATTAATATCTACGTACATGCCATCCTTGCCATGCCGTGCAGCGTTAATTAGCAGATTCTCGAACACACGAGCCAGCAGCTCGCCATCACCGGAGACCGTAAGGTCAGTGTCTATTTTTAGTCGGGCGACTAGTTGGTTCTTTTCAAATACAGGATAGAGTTCTTCGTTCATCTGCTTCAGCAGTTCGCTAAGATCCAGCTGTGTCTTGTTTATAGGCAACATGCCATAATTCATACGGGTAATTTCGAACAAATCATCAATCAGCTTCTCCAGGCGCTGTGATTTGGTGAATGCAATCGACGTAAAGTGCCGTACCTGCTCCTCCGTTAACTGATCATCCTTCATGAGCAGATCCAAATATCCAAGCACAGACGTCAGCGGTGTTCGCAGGTCATGCGCCAGATTGACAACAAGCTGGTCCTTACTATTTTCAGCAAAATCCCCTCGTTCTACTGCTTCCTTTAGCTTCTCACTTGCCAAATTCACATCCTCCGCAATCGTACCTAACTCGTCCTTCGAGGAGATCTGCACACGATGCTGAAAGTCACCGTTGGCCAAATGCCTGATCCCTGTAGAAATATCCTTGAAATACGTCGCGTAGGGCTTGGTAAACCAGAAGAAAAATAGAATGGCGAGTGGGATAAATAAAATCAGGAAGAAATAGATATCCCCGATACTTCTCATAAAATGACGATATTCAGCGAGCTGATCTTCTGCACGGACACCCGAATAATAGGCTTGCATAAGCTTATAAATCCCATAGGTAATTGCACCAGAGGCAAGCATGCTTAACCCTAGCAACATAATCATGGTTGTACGAAAACTTCTTCGTTTAGTCATTAAACGTGTACCCCACACCCCAGATGGTTTTGATAAACTTGTTCTTGTTCACATCTTCCCCCAGTTTTTTGCGCAGGGTCCGAATGTGGACCATCACGGTATTCCCACTCTCGTAATAGGCTTCTCCCCAGACCTGTTCAAAAATGTTTTCTGCACTGAACACCTGCTTGGGGTGGCTCGCGAGCAGATACAAAATGTCAAACTCCTTCGGTGTTAGTTCCACTGGTTTGCCGTAGAGTGTAACGCGATGTTGATCTGGCGTGATGATGAGCCCACCTTTCTCCAGAATGGACCTCTGCACAGGCGCAGACTGGCTGAATTGCAGAGAACGACGTAACTGGGAGTTAACCCGGGCAACAAGCTCCATCGGATTAAACGGTTTGGTCATATAATCGTCCGCACCCATTACGAGTCCCGTAATTTTATCCATATCTGACGTTTTGGCACTTAGGAAAATGATCGGTAAATGATGCTGCTCCCGAATTTTACGGGTCACCTCATACCCGTCCATACCAGGCATCATAATGTCCAGAATCGCCAAATCTATCGCTTGGGTCTGAACAGCTTGAACCGCCGCCTTCCCATCAAAGGCCTTGATGGTGTGATATCCTTCTTTTTGTAAATGTAAAGCAACCAGATCAGCGATCTCAACTTCATCGTCTGCGATCAGAATCGTAATTCGCTTCATTGCTTATTCCACTCCTATGTGTGATGCTCAACAATATAACATATTTGAATCCAACAGATAAACCAATGAAAGGAATCTATACATATGAAACTGGAGCGTTTATTAGCCATCGTGGTGCTGCTAATCAATCGTGGACGGGTACAAGCCAAAGACTTGGCAGATATGTTCGAAGTATCGATCCGGACCATCTATCGGGATATCGATACATTGGGTCAAGCAGGCATCCCCGTGGTGACGTATCAGGGGGCAAGCGGCGGGATTGGTCTAGCAGAGGGCTACCGTCTGGATCGAAACGTATTAACAGACAAGGACCTCGCTTCCATTGTCACTGCACTGCGCAGTGTATCCACTTCCCATGCTAATGCGGCGCGTGAGCTTCTGGTCGAAAAACTCAGCAGTATCGTACCTGAATCCAAAAATGACGATTTTCAGGCCAATACCAATCGATTCATCGTGGATTACTCAACTTGGACGCATCCCGAAGCGCTGAAATTCAAGCTTGAACTTATCGAACAGGGTATGGATCAATTACGCCCCGTAACCTTCACCTACTGCAGTGCGGAAGGTATCCATACTCACCGAACTGCCGACCCTCATACCATCGTACTCAAGAAGCATTCCTGGTATCTGTATGCTTTTTGTCACGAGCGGAATCAATTTCGCATGTTCAAGCTTGTGCGTATGCAAGATGTCACACTTGCTAATGAGCACTTCGAGCGTAAAGTCATCAACCCACAGGACAGACCCTGGCAACAGGAATGGAGCCGTCCGGACAATCAAGCTAGGTTAACCTTGAAATTCCATGCTCGCGTCCGTCATATTGCGGAAGAATGGTTTGGGATCGAGAACGTCATGCCTGATGGGACTGGGTATTACATCAGCCAGGTTGCTTTTCCCGAGGATGGCTGGTTATATGGGTTCATTCTGGGCTTCGGCGCGGACGTTGAAGTATTGGAACCTCAGCATATTCGGGATGAAATCTGCCGTATCGCGGAGCAAATTGTACAAAATTATATACCTCCGACTCAAACCTGACAGACAGCTGTCCAGTTCCTCCTCGTATACTTCAGATATATTCAATCTCTACATATATGAGGAGGAACTAATCATGAACGTTACTGTATGTCAAAGCTGCGGAATGCCGCTCACAACCCCTGCCCAATTCGGAACGGAAGCAGATGGAAGCACAACCCGTGAGTACTGTATTTATTGTTACAAAGAGGGCAAGTTTGAGCAGCCCGGTATGTCACTAGAAAGCATGACGGAGATGTGCACTGCCATTCTGAAGGACGAAGGCATGGATGAGGAATCCGCTCGTTCGATGCTACGCAACCAGCTTCCTTTTTTGAAGCGTTGGCGCACGAATACAACGGATCAACATACAGAATCTCTCGCTGAAAACTCTACTGCTTCCGCTAAGCCTGGTCAGGTAACAACAGAGCATTCGTTCTCTGCCCAGCCCGTTCGTTATGTCACGCTCCCTGGCAAACGTCTTGCCGGCGTATCCGCCCGCACAACCAACGCCATTGAGATCAGTGGCAAAGGTTGTATTCAGGGACTCTGGAACAATTATTTTGCCTCAGAGCACCTCCCTGCACCTGAAGTTGTTCGCTATGGTTGTTATACGGATTACACCGATGGGATAACCGGAGAATACACCATACTGGTAGGGCATGAGGTCAGTCCGAACGAATCGTTGCCTGAGGGACTGGACGACATTTTACTCCCTCCTGCAACTTACGCCATATTCACTTCCAGAAAAGGACCTATGGCAGAGGTTGTTGGCGAAGCTTGGGGAGCCGTGTGGGCATGGGATAAACAAAGCGATCGTACGTTCACCGGGGATTTTGAATTATATGATGAACGCAGCCTGAATCCCGAAAGTGTACAAGTGGATATATACATCGCTGTTCGCCAAAGTAGATAAAACCAACACGATACCACCTCAGACAGAATCAAAGTTTCATCGCATCCTTCTTCATATCAAGCAAGCTGCCGGGTTCGCTCGGCAGTTTTTTTGTTATATCCGGAACTACATCCCCCCCTAAACAACCCGACCATGGTACCAAGTTAGTTAGCATGCTTTGCATCATTTAACCAGATAATATGCCTCATATGCGGGTACCATTGACTTCCTTAAAATTGGGACTATTCACATAACAACCGATTCGATCCTCCCATATCAAACCTTTCATATCAGGTCCTTTTCTCCTGAATTTCCCTAAAAACGTTTACATTTCCTTAAAACCGGGTAAAATCACTACAATCCAATTGGAATTACGCTTTAAACTCTTTTATTTCGTCTAACAAGTCACATGTACCTATATGCGCACCTGGCATGGTAACCAGTCGAAATACATAATTCAAAAAAAACGCATCAAAGGAGGAACCAAGATGATCCGCATGCCTATTCAGCAAATGATCCCGTACCATCACCAATATCCGCGCAACACGGCGACCACTGCTCCTAAAAAGGAGAATGAGAACACTCAAGGTCTATCCTTTCATGAAATTCTGCAACAAAAAATGGCGAAGAAAAATGCTTCTCCTTCCCTTAGATAAAAATGGACACCGGACCGACCCTAGTCGAGTCAGGTTATCAACCGTCTTTCCGCAGCTTGGCGGAAGGGCGGTTATTGGCGTTGAGCAATAAACGACTGTACAGTTCTCAGGCATGTTTCTATAATGGTTTAAATATCTAAAAGATCCATGACATATACGAACTGTTAAAGGGGACTTAGCACATGACCACCATTGGTTGTTTTCACGCTCATTATTCCAACATCGCCTTAATTGAAGAGACGCTTGCTCCTTATGAAGTTGAATTGGTCCATTACGTCGATCCAGGCCTGGACCGTCTTAAACATGACGCTGACTTTTCCAAGGTTGTCATTCACGAGAAGGTAGCCCAGACGCTCCAATGGATCGCTGAGTGTCATGCCGATGCCATTCTGGTCACCTGCACCCTGTTTGCTACAGTACTGGAGCAGGAAGCGTCACAGGTCCCTGTGCCTGTGATCGGCATAGATGATCCGTTATTGCAGGAGATGCGGCGAGTAGCAGGAGATTACATAATAACATTCACCAACCCGGCAACTATTGAAGGAACGATGGCACGGTTGAATCGGGTATTACAGCAAGAGGATGAGAATGGGCAACTACACGTTGCCAAGACATCTCAGACGGAAGCGGTGTGCATCCCTGGGACATTTGAGTTGATTATGCGTGGAGATCAGCAAGGGTATCTCGAAGCGGTACGTGAAGGCTTACAGCAGATTGCTGAGCAGCATCCGGGTAAAACGGTAGTGGCAGCCCAGCTGTCTATGGCTCCCGCTGCTGCACAAGTTACAATAGATCGCGGTATTCCAATCCATAGCCCGCTGGCATTGCTTGCAACGTATTTGGAGAAGGATTTGGGCTTGGCTCGACAGTAGCTGCTGATTTGGAGTGAAATATTACAATCACTAAAAAGATGTGAAAACTACTATATCGACTCCTTTTGCAAAATAAAAATGCTCTCGAACAAGAGCATTTCAAATGGTATAATCACTTTGTACAGCCAATTTGTGGTGGGAAATAGGCTTGCCTCCAGTGGGAGGTGATCCTATGAACTTCTCTTTTAACGACGTAATCGTGTTCGCGATGTTAATTATTGCGCTCCTGACATACATCGATCGTAAAAAGAAGTGACCCGCCACAGGTTGACGGCCTGACGGGTCACTTCATCTGAACTTGCTGCACTCGGAGGAATACCCACCGCAAATGCTGTGCAGGAGTAGCCATTGGCCTGGCTACTCTTATTGGTGTTTACTTACATTCATTTTATTAAACATCTGCTAGACAATCAACCATAATGCTGATAAAAAGTATCAGGAAGCTGATCAATAAGATGAAGAAGACGACATGATAGCAGTATTCTCACCTTCAAACGATGTCAGACTGCCCAGCTTGCGCTGTATCGGCGCCTAGGACCGTGTCCGATATTCCTCGGCCTTTTCCTGCATCCCGGCAGCTACAGCCTCATTCTCGGACAATCCTTTGTCTGCGGCAAAGGCACGAATGTCCTGCGTGATGCGCATGCTACAGAACTTTGGTCCGCACATGGAGCAGAAATGAGCTTCTTTGGCTCCTTCTGCTGGCAGCGTCTCATCATGGTAGGACAGCGCACGTTCAGGGTCCAGTGACAGGTTGAACTGGTCACGCCAACGGAACTCAAAGCGTGCCTTGGACAATGCATCATCGCGGCGCTGGGCACGCGGATGACCTTTCGCCAAATCGGCGGCGTGGGCCGCAATCTTGTAGGCGATGACCCCTTCCCGCACATCATCCTTGTTGGGCAGGCCCAAATGTTCTTTTGGCGTAACATAACAGAGCATGGACGTGCCGAACCAGCCAATCATGGCTGCCCCAATGGCGGATGTGATGTGATCGTAACCCGGGGCAATGTCGGTCGTCAGCGGCCCAAGTGTGTAGAACGGTGCTTCTTTACAGATCTCCATCTGCAAGTCCACATTCTCTTTGATCTTGTGCATCGGCACATGCCCCGGACCTTCGATCATCACCTGCACATCATGCTTCCATGCGATCTGCGTCAGTTCCCCGAGCGTAGCCAGTTCCGCCATCTGAGCTTCGTCATTGGCATCATAGATACTACCTGGACGGAGTCCATCTCCCAGCGAAAACGCTACATCATACCTTTTCATAATCTCACAGATTTCTTCAAAATGGGTGTACAAAAAATTCTCCTGATGATGCGCCAGACACCATGCTGCCATAATGGACCCGCCCCGGGACACAATACCTGTCATCCGCTTGGCCGTCATCGGGATATAACGTAGCAGTACACCTGCATGAATCGTAAAGTAGTCCACGCCCTGCTCTGCCTGCTCAATGAGTGTGTCACGGTACAACTCCCAGGTCAGCGCTTCCGCTTCGCCATTCACCTTCTCCAGCGCCTGATACAGCGGCACCGTACCAATCGGCACAGGTGAATTACGGATGATCCATTCCCGGGTGGTATGAATGTTTTTGCCTGTGGACAGATCCATCACCGTATCCGATCCCCAGCGTACCGCCCAAGTCATCTTCTCCACCTCTTCCTCGATGGAGGAAGATACGGCCGAGTTACCTATGTTGGCATTGATCTTCACGTGAAAATGACGACCGATCAACATCGGCTCACTCTCCGGGTGATTGATGTTGGATGGCAGAATGGCCCGTCCACTCGCCAGCTCCTGTCTCACAAATTCCGGCTCCACGCCTTCACGAATGGCGGCGAATTCCATCTCAGCCGTAATGACTCCCTGTCTCGCGTAGTGCATCTGAGTCACGCAGCGTTCTGGCTGTGCCCGCAGCGGTTTGCCACGTAATCCGGGGTACTCTTCAGCGCCGGCTCTCTTCCCTCCGGGCTTCAGTCCGTTATCCTCCGGTTTAACCATACGGCCCTGATAAGCTTCAACATCGCCACGCTCTGTGATCCAACGAGTGCGCAGAGCTGGCAGACCTGCGCGGATATCCGCATGAAATTCGGGATCGGTCATGGGGCCGCTCGTATCGTAGACACGCAGCGGTTCGTTATGCTCCACTCCTTGGGGAGTATTCGTGTCATGAAGGGCTATCTCACGCTCCGGTACAGCAATGTCCGGCCGTGAGCCCTGAATGTAGACTTTGCGGCTACCGGGAAAGGGCTGAACCCGTCCGGCCGCTCCTGTTTCTTTTTCCACCTGCTGATCGTTATGTCCCTGCTCCGTCGCTTGTTGTCCCGTTTGATTTCCTGTACTCATGTTCGCTTGTCTCCTCCTCAGTGTTCATTCGCTTGGTTTGGTTGGTTTCATCATTAGCTCGCTTACGTACCTGTCCCAAATCATGCGCAATGCAGAGAAGAAAAAAGCGATCCTACACCAGACCAGGGGAGACACTTTTCATGTACAGTTAACAACAGAACAGAGGCTACCACAGATCATAGATCTATGGTGACTTCTCTCTCATCATCCAAGCCCACTTTTGCAGGTTAGTGAAAAAGAAGCCCATAGAGTCCGCACTATATCGCCCGTTCCCTGTATATAAAAAAGCCGGTCCCCGAAGGAACCGACTTTTATGTCCATCACCAATAATGCACCTTTATGCAGCTCCTTAACGGAGCCCTACAAGGGTCACATCATGTGGTGGTTGTGGTCATATCGCCGATTACTTCCCTACGCTGGTATGATCCAGATCAGGTGCAAAGGGTCCGGAATCTCATGCGATTCCGTCTCAGTCCGGACAATTCGGACTCCCCCAGTAACGTTAATAAGTTGCGGCTTACATAAGCCGCTGTTCATATTCAATGAAGCTGGCCCCGTTGGGCCGTCCATTACAGAGTAGCGCAACCGGAACATAAAAACAACCTTTATATTCCAAATAATCAAACTCTATTGGAGAAAAAACTTACCTCAACATCAGGATAACATGAGCCCCATTTGCGTAGCAGCATCCTTCAACACAGGTGCGTATTCATGCAATGTCTCCTGCGAGAGTCGACTGACAGGTCCTGAGACCGAGAGCGCAGCTGCAATATTGCCTCTGCGATCCATAATCGGTACAGATACCGCGGCAGCTCCCGGCTCACGTTCCTCATAACTCGTCGCATATCCGTTATCCCGGATATCTCCCATTTGCGCCAAATACACTGCCGGATCAATAAACACCGGCCATTCAGGCCCGTTCATCAGTTCTTCACGATCCTCGTCCGTGGCAAACGCCATCAGGACTTTGCTGGAAGCGCCCACAGACAGCGGCAGTCTAACACCAACGGGGGCAACTCGGCGAATCGCCTGATCACTTTGCACAGCCTGAATCCGAATCCGTTCACTGCCATCACGCAGGTACAGACTCACGGTCTCCCCCAATCGATCTCTCAGTCGCTCCATCGCAGGCAACAGCAGAATAGCGGGATCATCACTGCGGGACATATGAGCTGACAGCTCCCAGATTCGGATGCCAAGTCGGTACTTCTCTGTTGCTGCATCGCGGATCACGAACCCTCGATCCTCCAGCGTAGCCATCAAGCGGTGGACTGTACTTTTGTGCAGGCCGATCTGGCTGGCAATTTCGGTGAGTCCCAGATCACTGCGTGTGGTAAAACATAATAATATATCCAGCGCCCGTTCCACAGCCCGGACGGTTAACTTGCGATCTTCCATGGCATAATGCCCTCCTCATGTTTCATCACATGAAACTTGGTTACATAAATTATATGAGAAACGGTCTCATCTGTAAACCAAAAAGAGCCAAAATCAAAATAGGCCAACGTGTAAATTTTTCCTTTTTATAAGACTTAATCCCCTGTAATTTACACACTAAGGTAATCTTACCCATATATCTTAAGAACTATATAACAATTGCGTAACAAATGCCCTCAATCAATTGACTTTGACTATATTGGAACATACGATAAAGATATATTACATTAAGATATCGCTCTGAAGCAGGCTCTGAAATCGACGCAATTCTCTTTACATGTCGTTGTTATCTTCAACTGAACTTCAAAGGAGGGGCATTCATGTATCAATCATCCCAGAGCGAAGCCCCGCTGCAAACAAAAGTGTCCGATCTGCCCTCTTCCCTATCACCGAGGCTGATTCGGTTCAAACATATTATCGTAGCGTTGCTGCTCTCCGTTGTATTTTTTCTACTGTTTTGTTTTATCGCATTGCATGGTTATATCGCATGGGTATTATCCAATCCTACTGTAGCGCCGGTCTTCTCCAATCCAATGCAGGCCAAGAACATGAAGTACGAAGACATCACGTTCCCGGCAGCAGATGGCAGCCGGACGATGCAGGGATGGTATATACCTGCTGACAATGCTGCAAGCAAAACGATTATTTTCAGTCACGGCTATGGTGCCAATCGTGAAGAAACATGGGTACCCATGTATGACCTGGCACACTATGCTCATCAACTTGGGTTCAACGTGGTCATGTTCGATTATGGCTTCGCCTCACAGGTGAACAAAGCTGTAGCCACAGGTGGCAAAGCTGAGTCACAGCAACTGCTCGGTGCGATCCAGTTCGCCAAGCAACGTGGTGCGCAGGAACTGGTTGTCTGGGGCTTCTCGATGGGTGCCGGTACAGCGTTACAAACCGGACTGATTACGAAGGAAGTGGATGCAATGATTCTGGACAGTGCGTTCCTGCTGGAGCCAAATACGCTGTACCACAACATTCACAACCAGATCGATCTGCCACGTCAGCCTACACTGGAGATCATGAAACTGTTGTTCCCTGTTCTGAATGGTACCGGATTACAACAGATTCCATACCAGGAAGTGAAAAAGGAAGATTATCCGTTCCCGATTTTCTTCATCCATGGTACAGAGGACGAGAAGGCGCCTTATCCAATTGCGGAGCAACTCGCCGCCAACCAGACCAATCCGTACTCGGATGTATGGATTGTCCAGGATGCGCATCATGAGTTGATCTTCCGGGAGCATCCAAAGGAATATCTGCGCCGTGTCTCAACTTTCCTGAGTCATGTAACGAAAACAAGCAGTGACGATGTGCAAAACACGAATAATGGAGAATAACCAAATTTCAATCACCGAACTTTTCGTTGATTCCAGAGCCCTCAGGGGCTCTTTTTTTTCACTCATAGGACAACAAGCTCGGAGAATATACTCTTGGGACGCATGAACAGAGGGTCTGCATGCAATGAATTTCATCTGAAGGAGGTTCAACATAGATGAACTGGTATGGATATGGTCACCTGCTGCCTCTGCGGACATTGGAGGAAATCCGTTTCTGGAAAGAGCAGGAGAAAGAACATACACTCGTCATCCGTGCCCTGGTTCCTGATTTGGAGCCCCCATACGTCAAGCTACTGGAGGAATGGGAGGCTACCTTTGCAAACAGTGAGCGAGTAGCCAATCAGCTTTTAAAACAACTATTGCCCGCAACCCATCCACCTGCTCCCTACATGGTTCGTTGTATCGATCAACTTGTGTTGGCAGCTCGGCAGCAATCGAGAGAGTTCATCAAACAGCTGTATGTTCTTCTGGAGCAAAGTGCTGCTGTGCAAGCTGTTCCGCTTGCCAAAGTACTCATTCTGCATTTTATCCGCGAGTCGGAGTATTTTCTGGGTGTATTGGATACGCTTGGCCAACCGGGCATCTTGCGTGAGACGGATTCGGAGCCATCACTTTTTCTGGAAAATGCGCTGCATACGTCAGAGTCAGGAAGCATCCATCGCCAAGCTTCAGAAGCTCCAACTTCTCCAGAGGGAAATGTAAATGCACCTGCCGCTCCAGCTCAGATCCAATCCGCAACCGTTCAACCGCCTTCTACCGGAACAACACAAGCCACACCCAGCTCTACAGCACCTCCTGTAAAAGAAAAGCCGGTTCCCATTGGAGGACACACACTGCCGCCTCTCCCCTATGCGTACAATGCGCTGGAGCCACATATTGATGAGCTGACGATGCGTATCCATCATGACAAACACCATCAATCTTATGTGGACGGACTGAATGTAGCAGAGAAGAAGCTGGCGGAATCGCGAAAAAAGAATAACTTTGAACTCATCAAACATTGGGAACGTGAACTTGCCTTCAACGGGGCAGGCCACTACCTGCATACGATCTTCTGGACAATTATGAACCCTGCTGGCGGCGGCAAACCTTCCGGTATGCTCGCAGAGCAGATCAAGCGAGATTTCGGGAGTTATGAAGCGTTTAAGAATCAATTCACAGAAGCCGCGAACAAGGTGGAAGGCAGTGGCTGGGCGATGCTTGTCTGGAGCCCGAGAGCACATCGTTTGGAGATTTTGCAGGCGGAAAAACACCAGAACCTGTCCCAGTCCGATATCGTACCACTCCTGCCACTGGATGTGTGGGAACATGCCTACTATCTGAAACATCAGAATGAACGCAAAAAGTATATCGAGGATTGGTGGAACGTTGTCTACTGGCCCGCTGTGGCCGAGCGTTACGAAACGGCACGCAAGTTGTTGTGGCCGCCTTATTAAGCTTGGGGTTAGATGGATTAGAGAAAAAAGAGATATCTCCAGCCGAATGACTGAACGATATCTCTTTTGGTGTATACAAAAAAGCAAGCCTCCTGTAAGAAGAGACTTGCTTGTATTTTGAGAGACTTCCTATTTCTAAATGTTCACTTAAGAAGCACAGCCCTCGCACGCCACATAGTTGTCGCCAACCTGTTTGCTAATGGAGATCAGATCGCCCAGCTTGATATCAGACTCGTCTGTAAACTCCAGATCGGCTATACGTGCAACGATCAGTGCAGCAGCCTCTTCCTTGCTTGTTGCCATTTGGCTGAACTCGGATTTTTCGCCTGTTGATACAACCTCATATAAATACGTATATCTCAATGTGTCCATCCTAACACTCTCCTTCCGAAATCACATCATATCATCTCTATTAACCAATTCCAAGCCCTAGTAAAAAGTGTTAATCGTATCGCAGCTTCATCTGCTCAGCTGTCAGGCGTACTTCTTCAGAGCCAACGCTAAGCACCCTGCTGGTCTCCGCCTGTGGATAGCGATCCCGTAGTGTTCGAACCAAAGCCGCAGTATATGCCGCGGCTGAAGGTACACCTGCCAATTCTTTCAGACTTGCCATCGTGCCAGGCTGAACATCAGGATATCCTTCACTCGCCCCACCTGCTGCATGCTGATAGAATTGTCGCACGTCCGCTGCCAGTTGATCTCCCTGACCTTCCACGATGATAAAAGCCGTAATGATATACGCCTTTGCCTGCCTGCGCTGGGCAATACCACAGAATTTTAGGCCACCTACACTGACATCATAATCTCCCGGGCAAAAAGCACCCTGAACCTCACCAGTTTGCGCCTGATTCGACCACGGCGTTAGCGACTCGGCAATAATCGAAGCCATCTCTCGGAAATCATCATGAATATTGATGGCATGTCCGGGATTAGGCAGAATCAGCGACACATTAACTACCCCTGGATTCAAGGGTACTGCCGCTCCACCGGAAGGCCGAACACAGACCGCCGTCCCTTGGCTTCTAATCTGTTCCATCGCTTCTACAGCCTGTGGCAACCTGCGGTCACGCAGACCCGCTACAAAGGCATCTGGGTGTCTCCATATATGCGCAACAGGCGGATGCCCTGCCCCAACCCGCCTGCACATGACTTCTTCCCATGCAAAAGCTTCGAGCACACTA
Source organism: Paenibacillus sp. FSL H8-0283 (assembly GCF_045040675.1). Lineage (NCBI taxonomy): Bacteria > Bacillati > Bacillota > Bacilli > Caryophanales > Paenibacillaceae > Paenibacillus > Paenibacillus sp. FSL H8-0283. Next base: position 751,519 of record NZ_CP150295.1, on the reverse strand, counting down.
CTGCCTTGTTGCATGAGCGGTGTCTCCCAGATTTGCAGACGCAATGTAGCCTGTTTATCTGCCTGTAGTCCCTTTCCCGGCTGAACCGGTTGATCTGAATGGGAAGGTGCACTCATCGTTCCATTACCTCCGGCTTAACGAATTCATATGTATCCAGTATATAGGAAGGACAACGCATATATAAATAAGCCGGTTCCCAGGGAACACGGCTTATTTATATCACATCCTATGGCTTAGAAACTGCTGCTTCCAAAACCAAAGGAACTTACACATCCGGCTTGTCCAACGAGTGGACATACCTAATCTTAATCTTTTACCAGTGACAAGAACTCCGCACGTTGTGCCGGATTCTCACGGAAAGAACCACGTACAGCAGACGTAACCGTCTTGCTTCCAGGTTTCTTCACGCCGCGGGAACACATGCACAAGTGCTCGCCTTCCACAACGACCATAACTCCATGAGGCTCAACGGCCTCTGTCAGAATGTCAGCGATCTGTGAAGTAATACGTTCCTGAACTTGAAGGCGACGTGTTACTGCTTCGACCAGACGAGCCATTTTGCTCAGACCAACGATCTTGCCGCTTGGTACATACCCAATGTGCACCTTGCCGAAGAACGGCGCCATGTGGTGCTCACACTGACTGTAGTAGACAATATCCTTGACGATAACCAGTTCTTCATGATTCTCGTCAAACGTGACACCGAGCACATCGCGTGGATCTACTTCATATCCACCAAAAATTTCTTCATACATTCGCGTCACACGTGCAGGCGTTTCAAGTAGCCCTTCACGTGTACTATCTTCTCCGATCAATTTCAGGATCTGCTCTACATGATACTCGATCTTCTCCCGATTGTCGGATACTTTTGAATTCAAATAATCTTTAACGCCAGCCACTGCCAAACGCCTCCTTTCGAACCACAATAAGGTAAGCAGTTATTCACTTTACTGCTATTATTTTCGGCGGCCCGAACTTTTACGCGCAGGATGCTGTTGCGGCTGAGGCATTTTCGCTCCTGGCTGCTGATTCTTCATCATCTGCTGGGCACGCTGCATTTGCTTGCCATTCAGGTTGTAGCCCATTTGCTTCGCCATTTTCTGAAGCATGTCCGGATTGCTTTGCATTTTCTCAAGTTGTTTACGCAAGTAGAACACCCCGATGAAAAATCCCCCGACCAGACCAACAATCAATGTAATAATCGGTATAACAATATCCATCTCTTAGACACCTCTGTATGCATTCTAAAAAGCCTGATAATCCGTGTCACTTCATGATGTTTGACACACATGTTGCAAACCTGACACAGAGCGGATTTCCTGAAAGTATCATAGCATTTCCGCACGCCTTGAGCAAACGGATTTTCCAGTTGAACCGCACACAAGCTACGTCATGACAGCTTCAATGAAAACGGTTGTATGCTGAGCCAGATCGATTTCAACCACATCCAGAGAATAACGCGTACTTCCGCGTGCCACTCGGATTACAGGTCTGCCGGGCAATCCCCGATGTTGACGCACAATGACTCCAGTCTCTTTGGTGGACAGTCGTACCGCTGTACCATTGGGATACACGGATACACTCTTGTTGAACTCAATCAGAATGTCCCGATCCAGCTTTGTACCAGACAACGCCATCATCTCTTCACAGGCCTCATGTGGCATCAAACTGTCCTTGGATAAACCATTAATGAGATTATCATAGATATTAGCCACACTAACGATTCTCGCAAACAGATGAATGTCACTTCCCTTGATCCCTCTCGGCATGCCTGTACCATCTACATGCTCATGATGTTGCAGGGCTGTGTGGGCGACCAACAGACTGAACTCCCGTTTGTTCTTAATCACTTCGAATCCACGCCATGTATGATGCAACGAAGAATTTGCAGCAGAGCCACTGCCAGGAGGTTCCCCCACTTTTCCAATATCATGCAATAATGCCCCCACAGCAAGGTCCTTCAGTTGATTATAATTGAGTCCCATATTCAGTCCGATGACCGAAGACAACAAACATACATTCATCGCATGAACATACTGTGCATTGTCTTTGGTACGAATATCGGTGAGCTGCACAAGCATTTCACGCCCGTTCAGTACATCATTCAGCAACTTCTCTATACTGAGGGCAACTTTTCTCGGACTCCAGTCTTTCCCGGATCGAATGGATTCGAGTGTGACACTCATTTCATTAATTATTGCCCGTTTCGTGGTTTCATCCAGAATGTCTTCTGCATCCACATCTTTATACGCTTCATCCTGGATGTATAACATGGTCACGCCAATACGCTTCAGCGTATTGACCATGTATACGGTGAGCTGGACTCCGGCAGACAGCAGTACCGTGCCGTTACTGGAATATACCGTCTTGCCCAGAAGCTCCCCCGCTTCCACGCTCTCCACGTTTACATACTTCATGAACGTCCCCCGCTCTTACGATAGCTGCTCCAATGCGAGCAATTGCTCCTTGGTTTGCAGACCGCCTACATAACCCACCAGGGTACCGTCTTTACCACTGATACGGTGACAGGGAATAATAATCGGAATCGGATTCTTGCTAATGGCGTCCAGAACTGCACGAACAGCCTTGGGTCTGCCGATGATTTCCGCAACCTGTTGGTGTGATGAGGCCTCTCCATAAGATATATCGGACAGAACTTGCCATACTTGTAGCTGGAATGGTGTTCCAAGCCGATCAAGTTGCAAGTCGAACGTTTTTCTCTCCCCTGCAAAATACTCCTTTAACTGCTTTGCAGCTTCGCTGAGCTTCTCTTCATTCTTCTCATATCGATACTCGCCAATCCAGATGCGTGCCCATTGTTGCAGATGAGCTTCGCGTACGTGAAAGGCGCCAAAATCGATGTGACACAGCCCTTCATCCGTCGCGCATAACGTAAGAGTACCAATCGGTGTCAGTACCTCATCGTAGTATACGGGCTTGCCATGAAGACCTGTAACGGCTGAAGGTTTCCACGCTGCGGCTTCCGGTTTGGCAGGCTGTGCAGACTGCTCACTACCCGGTTCAATCCCAGCTTCCATTTTCAAATCCTGTTGTAACGCACGTAAGGAATTGTTCTCGTTGTTCTGTTCCTCTGACTGCTTCTCACTCACTTGCCCAGCCTGTGGCTGTTTGGGTAAGGTCTCGGACGAACTCAGTCGCTCCTCGGCCTTCTGCAGCATGCTTAGTACGTTCCCATCTTGTTCGTTAGCGGCAGCTTCCCCAATTGCTCTCATGGCGTCTTCTCCTCCAATTCTGCTTAACGCCCAGGCTGCAGTTCCCCGCAACTCGGGGCGCGGATCACGTTTTAATACTTCTGTAAGTTTGGGTACAGCACTTTTGTCTTTGAAATTGCCCAGGGCAATAACGGCGTTGCGTTGAATCGGTTTTTTGCCCCGCCAAGCGGCGGAACTCTGACCGAAACGTTCCTTGAATTCCCGGTTACCGATGTCCAGCAGCGGCAGTAGGAGTGGCTTCACAATCTCCGGATCGGGGTGAAACTCGGGATGGTGATCCCAGTTCTTGCCCCGGTTCTTCGGACAAACAATCTGACACGTATCACAACCGTACAGACGGTTGCCTATTTTCAGCATAAATTCTTCATCCACGAACCCTTTCGTCTGGGTTACAAAAGAAATACAACGCTGTGCATTCAACTGCCCCGGCCCCACCAATGCTCCTGTAGGACAGGCATCAATACATTTTGTACATTCACCGCAGTCTTCGGTCACAGGTGTGTCTGGTTGAAAAGGAATATTCGTTACCAGTTCTCCGAGAAAAATCCATGAACCAAATTTGGGTGATATAATGGCACAGTTTTTGGCACTAAAACCAATCCCCGCACGCTGGGACACCGCACGATCCACCAATGCTCCGGTGTCTACCATGCTTTCGATCATGGCTTCAGGTACGCGTTCCTTTATAAAATTGACCAACTTGTCCATCGCTGCACGCAGGACCTGATGATAATCCTGACCCCAAGCCGAACGGGCAAAAATGCCTCGATACGCACCAGGCTCCGATTTCGGCGGATTCACCATTTTGGATGGGTACGCCACGGCTATTGCAATAAGTGAAGCGGGCTCGCCATCTTTTAAGGCGGGGTGCACCCTTTTTTCAATATCCGGCTCTTCAAAACCTGAAGCATACCCTTTATCCCGCGACTGCTCCAGTAGCGACTTCAGGGAAACAAAGGGATCAGCCGAAGCAAAACCGATATCATCAATGCCCAGTCCGGGGCCAGCTGCCTTGATCTCCTGTTTTAACTTTTCCCATACGGAGGCATCCTGTGTTGCCTCGGTCTGTACGCTCGTCATTTCTCTTCCCTCTCTTCTTCCGACACTTATTCCGTAAATAGTGAACGCCCGCCTCACGGTAAGAGGACAGGCGTTAATTTCTATATATGCCTTGCATACTTGAATTCAAACGGAACGAACTCTATATGGTTTAACGCAAAATGCAGTCTGAAGTTGTTGTCCTGTAAGCATTTTACAATTTCTTCAATTCAGAAAACGGCCAGAAAATAAATTCAGCCTTGCCTACAATCTGATCGGATGTAATACTGCCAAACACTCGGCTATCCTTACTTTTGCCTTCATGACGATTATCCCCCATCACGAAGAAATGATCCGGCTCCAAGGTGATTGGGCCAAAATCTGGGTCCTGCACCTCAATATCGGTGTACGTTTCCGCTTGTTGCTCGCCGTTCACATATAGATGGTGATCCCTAACTTCAATTGTATCTCCCGGAAGTCCAACGATCCGTTTCACCAGAAAATCCTTCTTCTCCACACCTTCGCTTGGATCACGAAGTACGATCACATCTGATCGGGAAGGATTACCCAGATGGTATACGATTTTGTTGACGAAAAGGCGATCTCGCTCAACCAGTGTCGGCTGCATGGACTGTCCCTTGACCATTGACAGATTAAACACAAACAGGTTCAGCAGCATCATAATTACAAAAGCAACAACAATCGTTTTGACCCAGTCCCACAGCTCGACAACCCAGGATTTCCCCGGTTGTTCAGGCTTTGACGGTTCATTTCGTTGCTCGGAAGTCACATGTTCCATTGAATGATTATTGGAATTCAAAGGGACACCTCATTTATTAAATAGTTGAATTAAACTTGTAACATGGTAACCATACTCCCTTTCAGTCTACTCCATTTGGGAGAGTGAAACAATTGGTTATGAGCACCAATACCTTGGTTATCGTGAATACAGCCGGGATAGTCAGGGTGATTTAAATAGAATTCAGGGACTCCGAAGCATGTTCAGAAAATGAGGAAACCAGAGGAATATGACGTGAAGAACACTCATATAAATAGAAAGGCACATCCCTCACGTTCTTACACGTTTAAGAGATATGCCTAATATGAAATGAAAATCTTTTTTTTTATTTCTTTTTAAACATGCAAACTAAGCTTTGGACAAAATACTAAGAGTCTGGAAAGCGCTCATAATCTGATTGGCACCGTAACCCATTGCTTCATATAGAGGCATGGCTACTTTGTTGTGCTCATCACCCGCCACCCATACTTGGCTGACTTTACGCTGCTGGAACCGCTGTTCCATAGCCTCGACAAGTGTTTTGCCGACTCCACGGCGACGATAGTCTGGATGTACCGCAATACGGTAGATACAACCCTGGTTGTGATCAATCGTACCGATCAAAGCGCCTACGAGGTCTCCCTCTTCTTCCGCAACCATGATCAGGTCTGAATCCCATGACAATTGACGGGCAAACGGGCCCATCGTGTTCTCATAACACTCTTCCGATAGTGCAACCTGGAGAAGCTCCGTCATCTGGCTTGCATCACTCAACTGAAAGGAACGAACGTGCATGTCTTAAATCTCCCTTTTCGTTAGCTTAGATGAGGTTTTTTACAAAAAGGGAATCCCTTTTTACCAAAAACCCAATGTTCATATAATGACAAAAAACGAGAAAATACCGCTTCTTCGTCAATTAAACCATACTTTTCTCCATAAAACACGCATTTTCTTTTGAAAGCGCTTAATTGTAACCGTTTACATGCGAATATTAAACTTTTCATCCATTTAAACGTCTGAAAACACATAAATAGTTGCATAAAGGGTAAAATATGTTTGTTATCTCTGGCCCATCATTAGATCAACGCCTCGGGGGACTTAATAAACAAAAATGTTGCTTAATTAGCTCGAATGCGGTTTAATATTAGTGGCAAGGGTATTATTACATATGTACCTGTTTTCAAAAAAACCTAAAATCTCAGGAGGTATTTCATTATGACTTTTCAATTACCAGCACTTCCTTACGCTAACGACGCACTGGAACCACATATCGATGCAAAAACGATGGAAATCCACCACGATCGCCATCACAATACTTATGTAACTAACTTGAACGCAGCTCTGGAAAGCGCTCCTGAACTGCAAGAAAAAAGCTTGGAAGATCTGATTGCTAACCTTGACAGCGTACCTGAAGGCATCCGCACAGCGGTTCGCAACAATGGTGGTGGACATGCTAACCACAGCCTGTTCTGGGAAATCATCGGACCTAACGGCGGCGGCGCTCCTACAGGCGATATCGCAGCAGCTATCGATAGCGAACTGGGTGGCTTTGATAAATTCAAAGAAGATTTCGCTAAAGCAGCTACAACTCGCTTCGGTTCCGGCTGGGCTTGGCTCGTAGTTGGTAAAGATGGCAAGTTGTCCATCACTAGCACACCTAACCAAGACAGCCCTCTCTTCGAAGGTCTGACTCCGGTTCTGGGTCTGGATGTATGGGAGCACGCTTACTACCTGAACTACCAAAACAAACGTCCTGACTACATCGCCGCTTTCTGGAATGTAATCAACTGGGATGAAGTGAACAAACGTTACGCTTCTGCAAAATAAGACTGTTAGCATGCAACAGTTAACATAAAAGAGAGCCTGATTCGGTCATCATGACCGTGATCAGGCTCTCTTTTCGCTATCACTATAGTTAATGGGTGTTTTGTTTCTAACGAACCCAGGACACGTTATTGCTCGATATTTCATCGTATCGCGAACCTAACGAATCTCAGAGTAGCTATTTCCCCAGATACGGGCTTTGATACGCACTTTTGGGTTGATTTGTCTATGATAACGTCACTCAGGTTCGTTAGAATTTATAATTGTGGTATATCCACATGATAAGACCTCTGGAGTTCGTTAGCTCCCCCATTTAATCATTCACTTGATCATACGCACCAGCAAAATAACTGCTGATCAGCTTCAGGAAGATATTCGGGAATGCCATCTTATCCATATCTTCCGGACCGATCCAGCGGTAGGTCAAGCCATCGCCTTTACCTGTCAGTGTCGGAGTGCTCAGCGCTAGGTCACTAACATCAGATGATGACATCAACATCTCTCCATCGTTAAGCGATGTTGAGATGTTCTGCGCATTAGGCGTGCCTGGCTCCGATGAATGCGTCGTGTCTGACTCAGGTGACACAGTTGACGATGAGGCTGTGCCCTCCCTTGTTGCCGCCTGTGCATCGTAGGCGGCTCTGGCTTCCGCTGCGATCAGCGGAAGCTCACTGCTCTGGTCCTGCTCGGTACACTTGTACACCTGTAGGCTCCAGACAATGTGGCTGAACACATGCTCCGCATGGGTAGCCAGCCCTTCCGGGCGGGCAGCGAAGCCTTCCGCCCACAGACTGCCGGCCAGCAATGCCATGGCCGGCTCATCCGCCAGCGGCGCCGCCTTCTTGCTTGCTGCGGCAGGCGCCGCGAGCACATGCGGCAGCTCCCACATGCGGGCCAATAGGCCCGTGTCTGGGCGCTGGCGCACAAGCACTTGGCCGCGATGAGCACCGCGGCCCTCCACAATCGCGACCAGCCGTTGCTCAGGGCGCGGCGGCTTCGCCTTGGTCTTGACCGGCAGTGTAAGCTCTCTTCCGGCGATGCGGCCGGAACATTGCTCCATGACCGGGCAAGTCAGGCAGTGCGGCGCTTTGGGTGTGCATACCAGCGCACCAAGCTCCATCAGCGCCTGATTGAAATCACGCGCCCGCCCTTCCGGAATGAGCTCTCCTGCGAGCTCTTCCATCAACACCCGGGTGCTGCCCTTCATAATGTCCTCATCGATGAGGAAGTATCGGGACAGTACCCGCATGACATTGCCATCTACCGCAGGCTGCGGCTGGTTGAAGGCAATGCTGAGAATGGCCCCGGCCGTGTAGGGGCCAACCCCTTTTAATGCAAAGACAGCCGGCTTGTCCTGCGGCATCTCGCCTCCGTGCAGCTCCATGACTTGTCTCGCAGCTGCCTGAAGATTACGTGCACGGGAGTAATAACCGAGTCCCTCCCAATTTTTCAAGACGTCTTCTTCTGGTGCCTCCGCCAACGCCTGCACGGTCGGGAAATTCCCGATAAAACGATTGAAATACGGAATTACCGTATCGACCCGAGTCTGCTGAAGCATAATCTCCGATACCCATGTGAAATAAGGATTGTTGTGGCGACGCCACGGCAAATCCCGTCGGTTGACCATATACCAGTCCAGCAAATTCACGCTGAAATGTTGTTTCTGTTCCTGTAAACCCATATTTCCGTCCTCTCCTATTGCCAAGCTAACTACTTTTCCATCTGCTCCACGATCGCAAAGGCCGCTGCCAATTCCGTCTGATGCGTAATACTCAAATGAATGTCATATTGCTTATCATATGGCAGCTGCAGACGTTCCCAGGCTTGACTGGACAGCGAGGCCACGGGACGTCCTGTCCCATCAGGCAGCACCTCAATGTCAGTGAAGCCCATGACACCACCAATACCGCAGCCAAATGCCTTAGACACCGCTTCTTTCGCTGCAAATCGACCGGATACAAACTCCGTCATCCGCTTCCCTCGACGAACCGCGATCTCCCGCTCTGCTGGCGTTAAAATTCGTTTTATGAAAGCTTCCGCATGGCGACCGGACAGCAGCTTCCGCATACGTCCAATCTCCAGCACATCATTGCCTATGCCATATATCATCAATGCTTCACCCGCTTAATCTTTTATACTGTAAGAGGTTATTCAAAAAGTCCCATCTTCTCGGTACTGAAAACCGCTCTTTTTGAACCTTCATTGTAAAAGATCTCCATTCAATCACATGATCCGTAACTCTCCGAACACGTATTCTATTGTAGCAGGAGGGGCGATCAGAAGCGAGTACCTATCCGCATTACCATATATGCTAAAATATGAATCAGGAATCGTCTAAAATTCTTAGGAGGTCTGAATAATGCCCATAACTTTTGAATTGCCCACTGACGTAGATGCGATCATTCGCGGGGACTTTTTCCCTGCACAACAACCCGCTCAAGGTGTTATCGTTCTGTCTCACGGATACAAAGGCTTCAAAGACTGGGGCATGTTCCCCTATGCAGCTTCACAGCTAAGCCAGACGCATCATGTGCTGACCTTTAATTTCTCTCACAACGGTATCGGCGAATATCTGGAGCAATTCTCTGAACTTGAAAAGTTCGCAGTGAATACCTACAGCCGGGAGCTTGCCGATCTGGCCCTGGTATTGGAACATGTGGCTACACAACCTGAACTCACTGGACTTCCTGTATACCTGGTTGGTCATAGCCGCGGTGCGGGCGTAAGTCTCGTCTATGCACTGGATCATCCCGAGCAGGTGGCAGGTGTCATCTCCTGGAATGGCGTAACCAATCTGGATCTCTTCACAGCGGAGCAAAAAGAAGAAATGCGTACGCATGGCCGTAGCCATGTCGTTAACGGACGAACAGGCCAGCAGATGCCACTGGACGTGGCTATTCTGGAAGACCTGGACAAGCATAGCAAACGTTACGTTATCCTTGACCGCTTGGCTTCTTCAACTTTGCGAGTCGCACTCATTCAGGGAACAGAAGATCCCCAGCGTCTGCGGGACGGTTCTGCCGCACTGGTTCAAACCCGCCCTGATATCCCATGGCACCAGGTGCCTGAAGGGAATCACACCTTTAATACGGTACATCCATTTAAAGAAACCACTCCGCAACTGGAGCAAGCCATCACCCAAACCCTGCAACAGATCAAAGACTGGAATAGTTAACTCATCTTTAATATAGTAATCACCTGGATTTTTGCGGTTTCTTGCTCCACATAACAAAAGAGTCACTGCGTGAGCAGTGACTCTTTTGCATTCCCTAAGAGGGACGTTATTTCAATGTTGGTGTTAACAGCCTATATCAATCATGCTCATTCATCCGTATTAGATACCAGGAATGGCATTGCGTTTGTGATGTGTACGCGTATAGAACGCTTCAAGGCGCTCTTGTGCAGCCGGATCGATCTGTTTGCCTTCGAGATAGTCGCTGTTCGCTTCATACGAAATTCCCAGCTCATCTTCGTCCGTCTGACCTTCCCATAGCCCTGCTGATGGTGCTTTGTCCAAAACAGCCTGTGGAACGTTCAGATATGCTGCCAACTGGCGTACCTGACGTTTGTTCAGGGTGCTCAGTGGTGTGATATCCACAGCACCGTCGCCCCATTTGGTATAGAAGCCTGTAATGGCTTCAGAAGCGTGATCCGTACCTACAACGAGCAAGTTCTCTTCAAACGAAAGCGCATATTGCATAACCATACGAGTTCTCGCTTTGACATTACCTTTGCCTTGGTGAGTCATATGACGTGGGCTACCCAAGGATTTGAAACCTTGCTCCACCTCCAGCGCAATCTCGTTAACTGCATCTTCGATATTGGTTTCCACGACATGCTTCAGATCGTATGCTTTGGCTACAGCGTAGCTGTGATCGATATCGGATTGTTCACCATAAGGTTGGAACACACCAAGCGTTTTGTACTCTTGGTTGTTCTCTTGCGTAAGCTCGTCCGTCGCTTTTTTGCAAAGCGCCGTAGCCACTGCGCTGTCAATACCGCCGCTGATTGCAATCAGCAAACCTTTGGCACCCGCATTTTTTACATACGTCTTCAGAAAATCAACACGCTTGCGTACTTCCTCTTCCTCATTAATGCTTGGTTTAACCTTCAATTCAGCGATGATCTGTTGTTGCAAACTCATCGTTCACACACCCCGTTTCTAAATGAATGAAATTTGATGTCCAGCTTGAAAGGTCCGAATGGTTCAATAACCTTATCTATCCAAAATGAAACGCCCCGGCATCGGTGATCCGAAGGGCGGGGCGTTCTATTGGAGCGAATTAACGGCAGTAACGGTCAAATGCACTTTTGAGATCAGCCGCAATATCCTCTGCAGAACGGTCTTCCACTTGATGACGCTCGATAAAGTGAACGAGTTCTCCGTCTTTCATCAGAGCGATGGACGGTGAAGATGGAGGATACGGTGCAAAGAATTCACGTGCTTTTGCAGTTGCTTCTTTGTCCTGACCAGCAAATACAGTGTACAGGTGATCAGGTGTAATATCGTGCTGCAGTGCTTGGGACACACCTGGGCGACATTGACCTGCGGCACATCCGCATACAGAGTTAATGACAACCAGCGCTGTTCCTTTTGCATCCGGAAGACTTGCTTCCACTTCTTCAGGAGTACGCAACTCCTGGATTCCTAGACGAGTTAAATCATCCCGCATCGGTTGAACCATATCTTTCATGTATTGATCAAATGACATCGACATTCGGTTTCACTCCTTATAAATGGTTGTTCTATGATCTCGATAGAATTAAAGGCCAATTACTCTCCAAAACAACGTTACATTCATATCGAACATTATGGATGTAATGATGTGCTATTCCTATTATACATCCATAAGCAATGAAAGCAAGATTCAGAAACCGCCTGCGGAAAGGCTTCTTCCATAATATTATGTCTCAATGTCTGGCAATATATGCTGAATGACTAACGTTCAAATGCCACTTTGAAGGTCGTGCCCTGGCCTTCCTCCGATTCCACAGTAATGGTTCCGTTATGTCGTTCCACAATACTCAGGCACATGGACAATCCAAGTCCGGTTCCCTTGGCTTTTGTCGTATAGAAAGGTTCAAACAGCTTTTCCTTCTTCACTCTGGGTAGACCAGGTCCTGTGTCACGTACACACAGTTCCACCTTATCATCCACTATCCGTGTCTCCAGTGTAAGCACACCCTTCTCATTCATGGCTTCCATCCCGTTACGGGCCAGGTTCAACACCACCTGTTTGATTTCCTTAGAATTGAGATGCAGCTTTGGCACATTATGGGCCAACATGAGTTCTATACTCTGACCACGCAGGTTCGCATCCGCCCATAACAACGGACTGAGTTCATGGATGATATCGTGCAGCTGGGATTCTTCTTTCTCGGCAATACGATTCTGAGCCAAAGACAAGAAATCATTAATGATACTATTGGCCCGGTCCAGCTCTTCCAGAACGATCCGGTAATAGTGATCGAGGGAATCAGGACTCTTTTCCTGCATGAGTTGAAGAAAGCCACGTACAACCGCCATTGGATTACGCACCTCATGCGTAATGCTTGCAGCCATCTGCCCCACCAGACTGAGACGATCCACATTATCCAGTTCACTTCGCAACATCTCAAGCTCCGTGATATCCTGGATGATCAGCATGGCTCCTGTAACTTCTCTCGCAGACTCTGTTGAAAAGGCATAAATCGGTACGGTTCGGGATTGAAATACGTGTGCACCGTAACGAACGGTCAACCCACTAATCTCACCATGAACGACGGCTCTGCGAATGCTTTTATCCATCTTGTCCGCCTGACCTTGTTCAACAAATTGACTGGCAGGCTGTCCAATGAGATCAGGCGTGGAAGTACAAGGTAGCTGCTCCCTTGCCGTTTGCTCCATCATCTCATTGACAAACATCACTGTGCCTTGTTTATCTACGGTGGCAATGGAGAGAGGCACTGCGTTCAGAATCTGATGAAGTTTCTCCGTTTCGGCTATGTATCGCTGGTGGACTTCCGAGAGATGTTGCTCCAGCCCGCGATAGTGCTTCATCCGTTCCAGCCATAGCAGACTCAGACTGCCCGCAACAATGGCTCCAGCGGTATATCCAAGTGCTGTAAGTATCATGTAGGTCGCAGAGTATGTGGATTCATTCTGGAGGGATGCGATCCATAACAGACTCGTTACAACCAGTTCCATTGTAATCAGGATGATGAGGATCGCCATTTTGCGTGAAGGTGTATTATGCTTGAATCGTTTGGCAGACAACCATACAATAGGATAGAGAAGAATGCCCGTATGAAGGAGAAATCCGTACAGATCATAGGGATGCGCAAAAAGAAAATAGAAGAGAATATGTAGAATGGACAGCGTTACGCCTATAGCGGACTTACAATACAAAATAACAAGTATCACAGGTACGATGCTTAATGATATGGGTACGGCCACCGGGCTTGCATAGAGCGCAAACAGCAGACACAATAACATGCTCAGGGCACTTGTCACAGCAAAACTGGTATGAACAGTTCCGGCATGTTCCATTCTGGCAATAGCCCGCTTGGAGAGTACCAGGCGGAATAAGGGAATCAGAAATACCGCCGACCCTGCCAGCAGTACTTGTAAAAGCATGTCCTTTAACGCAACCACAATGCCATCTCCTCCTCTGCCTGCACATTCCCTCATGTATTTCTGATTAAAACATAGGCGACAGTATATTACAATATATCCCTTAAGACTGCGCAATAGAACTGCTCATAACTCCATTATATTTCAGAAAAAGCCAGGAGTAGACACATTTTTCGTAAAACAGACAAAATCAATGAAAAAAGAGGGTAATAACATATGTATGATGTCATTGTAATTGGTGGTGGATCTGCGGGCCTGATGGCTTGCGTTGCTGCTGCCGAGCATGGAGCCTCCGTGCTTCTGCTGGATAAAGGAGATCAACTGGGTCGTAAACTCGGCATCTCTGGCGGAGGTCGATGCAATGTAACCAATGCCAAGGAAACGGATGAACTCATCCGACATATTCCGGGTAATGGACGCTTTTTATATAGTTCGTTTCAAAATTTGGACAACCAGGGAATCATGCGTTTCTTCGAGAATCTCGGAATTGCCCTGAAAGAAGAAGACAACGGCAGAATGTTCCCTGTAACCGATAAAGCGAAAACAGTTGTGGATGCGCTGGTTGGCAAAATTGTCTCCCTCGGCGTTGAGATTCGCACCAAAGAACCGGTCAAGGAAATTATTCAGAATGGTCAGCAGATACAAGGTGTTAAATTGATATCCGGTAAAACCATTCTTGGGCGCTCTGTCATCATCGCTACCGGCGGCAAGTCCGTACCCCAAACGGGATCTACCGGAGATGGTTATCCTTGGGCTGAGGCTGCGGGTCACACGATAACGGAGTTATATCCGACCGAAGTGCCCATTGTGTCTGGAGAGAGTTGGATTCAGTCTAAAGAACTGCAAGGTTTGTCTTTAAGGGATATCGCTCTATCCGTAGTAGATGCCAAAGGAAAAACAGTCATCTCTCATCGCGGGGATATGATCTTCACGCATTTTGGCGTGTCAGGACCGGTTGCACTGCGCTGCAGCCAATTTATCCGCAAGGTTCAGATGAAGTCTGGAAACCCACAGGTCATTATGAGCATTGATCTGTTCCCGGAACTGTCCTTAGGTGCATTAGAAGCACAGGTGCAACAAGTATTGGAACAAGAGTCCCGCAAAGCTGTCAAAAATATTTTAAAAACATGGGTTCCTGAACGTATGATTCCCTTAATGATGAAACGGGCAGAGATCAGCGATGACCTCACGTTCCACCATTTCCCCAAAGGTATGTTAAGCAACTTGTGTGGGCTAATGAAAGCTTTTACCTTCCGTGCAGACGGAACAAGATCGCTCAAAGAAGCCTTTGTTACTGGGGGAGGAATCCACTTAAAGGAGATATACCCAAAAACAATGGAATCCAAGCTGCTGCCTGGACTATTCTTTTGCGGTGAAGTTTTGGATATTCACGGCTACACCGGAGGGTATAATATCACTGCTGCTTTCTCCACGGGATATACGGCTGGCATGCATGCGGCTGAATATAAACACGTTACATCATAATAGGTATTACACACTTTAAGCGCATGATGAATTAGCTCAGATGCCCAAAACCCCGATATCCACATCTGTGGACGATCGGGGTTTTGGGTATTGTTCCATTTTAGAAAAATTAGCTCGAACTGCTCTTAGCTTGTGATGCTCCTATGCTTTCACACTGCCTGAGAATCCATCAGCCGAATCATCGTATGTTGGGTCATCGCTATAGTTATGTCTGCCTTGCTCCGTCTGGCTTCCCTGGTTTTGGCTCGCATAACCCTCATTCCAGTCTTCATTCACGAGATGAGCCGGAATCGATATATTCTGAAACTGATCCAGCTCTTCCGTTTGCGAGGCAAATACGGCACTTCCTCCATGAGATTGTACAATCTCTACGGCAGACTGAGGATCTTGGCGATCTGTAGGGATGTACAGTTCCAGCGGCCCGGACTGATACGGCTTATATCCCAACTCCTCCAAGGTTGCCCTGGCGGCATTCAACGCTGAATCGTCTGAGAAGTGCACCTGTAGTTCGCTATTATCCATCATCGTCTCTTCCTCCTTGCTACAGCTAATCTCTCATCATCCATAGATGAGATTCTTCTTCTATAGCATGGTCAGTTATAGCGCACGATATGCTCTGACTTAGAAAGGAATTCCTTTAGCCCCGGGTCAGCCGGACCCATCCGGCAATAGATAAGACACAGAGTCCGAAGGCCACCGCACCTGCAGCTGTCAGAATACCCACGATCCAGCCGAGCCAGGCCAACCCCAGCGTGAATCCCATAAGAATACCAATCGGGATGAACAACATCCGAACCATCATTGAACCTGCAAGATGCAGCGCCTCCGTGTCATACGTTATAAGCTGAACATAGTCGGACGTGGCAAAAACATCCCAGGAACGATAAAACATCACCGTCAACATGATGATTAATAACGCACACACAATGACATTGACCGGAAAAGGTGGTAATGCAACTGCTGCGATGGATAGTCCGCCAAGCTGCAGATACAATTTCATCGTGGCCGAGTTTCGGAAAAATGCCTTGAATGCAATCTCCGCTGTCCGATTCGCGATGGAACGATTACGTAACAGTTTACGCGGTTTACGGAAGATGATGGACCGTGTTCGTGGGGCTTTCGGCTTGCTCACCGCCCGGCTTAACATTAGAGCTGTAAGCTGCAGCCTGCTCCGCAGATCCTCCCGCACATCCCCTTCAAACGTTCCCTTCATCAATAGCCTCATCTGTCCAACTGTAATTAGAAGAAGCATGATAATTACGATTCCAAAACTGATTTTCCACGTCTGTCCATGCATCCATGATGTCGCATGAATGGTCATGTAACCTATGCCAATGACGAGAGGGATCATCTGAATCCAGCGTCGCCATCCAGTATGTCGAACCTTCGTCATATGTAGTGTTATGGCTTGGAATGAAGCTACCGCACCAAACCAGACAGCCATA
This sequence comes from Paenibacillus sp. FSL H8-0283, assembly GCF_045040675.1. Taxonomy (NCBI): domain Bacteria; kingdom Bacillati; phylum Bacillota; class Bacilli; order Caryophanales; family Paenibacillaceae; genus Paenibacillus; species Paenibacillus sp. FSL H8-0283. Next base: position 735,103 of record NZ_CP150295.1, on the reverse strand, counting down.
AGTGCAATCTGGAGATTCGACATCTCATAGACACGGGACCACAGGGGTGCGGTCAGCGCTGTAATCAGGATCATTTTGCCCAGATGTTGCAGACAGGACCGGTAGAGCCCTTGCCTCATTAGCGTTCGCATCCACAACGGTCTTGATTTCAAAAACAATACATCCGCTTCCTCCACAAATATCAACACACCACCGGTAAGCATAACCACGTCGATCAGCCCAGTCAGTACGGGGAGCGGTAATCCTGTCGCCCATGCAGGCAGCGGTTTGGTCCACAGACTCGTGTACCATCCAATCAGGTAGAGCACACCCGGAACAAGCAGGTATACCCAAACTGTCCAATCCACGACGAGTCTGAGATTTTTCATCTGTTCCTTGAAATGCTCTTTGCGTCTTCGTCTGTATAAACGAAGTGGGGTATAACGCTGGGAAGTTTCCATTCTCTCTCACCCTCTCTCTATCTAAGACGTCAGTACATCAAAACAGTCAAACAAAGAGGCTTCCGGCAATCCTGCCACTTCACGGATCTCATCCAATGTTCCCTCGGCAGCAGATCTGCCCGAAGCAATCAGAATAAACCGGTCGCAGATTCGTTCAGCGGTATCCAGTACATGCGTAGACATAAGCACACCCGCGCCGCGGCGACGTTCATCATCAAGTAATTTTAGAAAATCCTTGGTTGCACGAGGGTCCAATCCGATGAACGGCTCGTCCACAATATAGATATCCGGTGAAGACAGAAATCCGATCATCAACATCATTTTCTGCCGCATGCCCTTTGAGAAACTGGCTGGAAGATCATTCCGAACGTGGTCCATACCGAAACGAATCAACAGTTCCTCCGCTCTTGCAACAAAAGCTTCTTCCTCCATTTCATACGCCGCTGCCGCCAGATCAAGATGTTCCCATAGGGTCATATATTCATAAAAAACCGGTTGCTCCGGGATATAGGCATAACGACCATCTCCCCCAATCGTCACTTCATAGTTCGCATGTTCCAGCAGACCAAGAAGCGTTTTGATTGTGGTACTTTTGCCCGCACCATTGGGTCCGATAATACCTACCAGTTCTCCTCGTGCCACATTCATTCGAATATTGCGTATGGTTGATTGTCCCGGCTCGTATCCTGCCTCTGTAATATGTACGTCCAATATGGACTCCTGTACTTCCGTACTGTTATATTCCGTTCCCATATCATTCACTCCCTGTTCTGATCAGGCGTTTATTTCATTCTTTATGTTTTATTGTAATCGAGTTGCGGGTTGTATGTTTGATCATTTTGAGCATTTCTATATAGATGGGTAGGCTTCGTTACCAAAAGCTGGTGATTGTGCTCTTACAACCGCAGATTCAAGCAGATCAGAATCTTTAACTCCAATCTGCTCTCCAGGACTGTAACGCTTAATCATAGCGACGTTGATCGCAATAACCTCTTGAATACTCAAATACCGGGTCATGATCATCTGTCCTTGAGACCTTTCAAGGTTTGATCATATTCACCCATCACATCAGCCAATGTATCCATAAAATCACTACTGATTCCGTTAGGCAAATTAACTTTTGCAGACTTTTTAATAATAATCTCCCCATTGGACTGATTTACTTCGATTTGAACCATATCGCCTTGCTCAAGACCAATTTGTTTGAAGGCATCCGTCATTTTTAATCCAAGACTATTACCGAATTTAGTTACTTTTCGTTCCATCTCACTCACCCTATTCATTCATTAATCCCCACTAGTTGTACCATTCAACTGTTATAACAATAACACTGAAACTTTTGTCTATTTGCATATTATTTCAAATTTTATATAAAAAAGAAGCAGGGGTTCCGGAGCCCCTGCTTCTTCATATTACAATGAAAATCTCATATTACCGATTTGTCTCCACCACAAGAGTAGTTTCATTCTCTGCATCTGCATCCACGTTCAGATCCAGTGCGCCGCGGCTTTCGCTCGCGTAGTTGCTGCTGTCGGTACGCTCGCTGTCTTTCACGCTGTTGTTGCGTTCAGATTGAGTCCATGTCGCACTCTCTCCTTCGGCTTTGGCGTTCAGCCCCAGATCCAGTGCTCCGCGGCTTTCGCTCGCATAGCTGCTGCTGTCGGTACGCTCACGGTCATTCACACTGTTGTTTCGTTCAGATTGAGCCATCGTTGCACTCTCTCCTTCGGCATTCACGTTCAGACCGAGATCCAGTGCGCCACGGCTTTCGCTCGCAGTGCTACTGTTCGTGTTACGCTCGCCGTCTTTCACGCTGTTAGTGCGTTCAGATTGAGCCATCGTTGCACTCTCTCCTTCTGCTTTTGCGTTAAGACCTAGATCCAGTGCTCCACGGCTTTCGCTCGCAATGCTACTGTTTACGTTACGCTCACGGTCATTCACGCTATTGTTGCGTTCGGATTGAGTCCATGTCGCACTATCTCCTTCTGCTTTCGCGTTCAGACCCAGATCTAGTACACCGCGGCTTTCGCTCGCATAGCTGCTGTTCGTGTTACGCTCTCTGTCTTTCACGCTGTTGCTGCGTTCAGATTGAGTCCATGTCGCACTCTCTCCTTCTGCTTTTGCGTTCAGACCAAGACCCAGTGCTCCACGGCTTTCACTCGCGTAGCTGTTGTTTACGTTACGCTCACGGTCATTCACGCTGTTGCTGCGTTCAGATTGAGTCATCGTTGCACTCTCTCCTTCGACTTTTGCATTCAGACCGAGATCCAGTGCGCCACGGCTTTCACTCGCATAGCTGCTGTTCGTGTTACGCTCGCTGTCTTTCACGCTGTTATTGCGTTCAGATTGAGTCCATGTTGCACTCTCACCTTCGGCATTCACGTTCAGACTGAGATCCAGCGCTCCACGACTTTCACTCGCATAGCTGCTGTTTACGTTCCGATCATCGCCGCCTCGTGAATAGTCGCTCATCGTTGTACCTTCTCCCGACACATTGGCATTCAGGCCAAGGCCCAGCGTGCCAGAACTGTTACGCTCAGCAGTGTGATTGGAAGAACGATCATTGTATCGGTTTATGCTCTCTGAGGATAAGCCGGCATTAAGGCCAAGATCCAAATTCAATGCTCCAGTTGCACTGGATGAACCTCCGTAGCTACCATGGTTTCCGTAACCTGTGTCACGGTGTCCTGACAGAAGAGATCCCAGTTCCAGGCGCAAACCTGCATTTAGATCCAGATTGCCACTGCTGTTATTGCTATAGCTATCTGCGTAAGTTGCCTGCGAAGCTCCCAGCAATCCAGCTACCAACGTACCCGACAATACCGACAATTTTACCCAACGATTCACTTTTTTCATGATTATATACACTCCTTCTCAATTTTGGTTGAATTAACGCCATTGTTGCCTAAGAGAAAGAGGTATATTGCGGCGGCCGCCCCGGCGGTGCCTGTGACCATTGACTGAACCCATCGAGCCGTTCCATTCGGAAGGCAAAATCGTAATCTGGCGTAACCAGACCCGTTGTTGCTCCCGGAAGTGCAGCGGCTGGAGCGGTTGCTCCACCTCCAGTTACACCGGACGAACCGGAGCTTGTCCCTGCGGAAGCATTAGCTGCTCCGGGAGAAGTTACTGCAACAGACCAACTGGTTGGTCGTTCTGTGCGAGGCTGCAATGGAGATGTTGCATCATCATCATCTTGTTTCAGATCGGCTTCCTGGTTACTCTGCACTTGTTCAGTGACAGCTGGGTCAGCAGATGTCTCATCTACGAGGAATAACTCGTTACCTGGCAAACCTGCATTAACATCCGAATCCTGCGTCAGATCGGTTCCTTCCACAGATAATGCCTGCGGGACAGCAGGTTGTTCTGGACGTACTTCTAGTTCCGTGGTGACCTCCACCACTTTGCCCGTAACCTGTACTGCGTCCTGTCCTTCCTCGTTGTTCTGTGGTGAAACAGGATCTGCGAGTGCACTCGTATTGGAAGTTTCAACATTCGGTGTTTTGACGAGCGTCGGCTTTTCCGGAGTGATTACAGGCGGTTCCGGCTTCACACTTGGAATCTCCACCTTTTCCTGATCAGGATTGAGCTCAGCGGATACGTCTACAACTGGAACTTCTGCTTCCACAGATGGCAGCTGGACATTTCCCTTACTCAGATCCACACGGGATGAAGAGATATTGACCGAAGTAACTTCAGGTACATCCACCTTCACGGAAGGTAATTCAACCTTGCCCTGCCGAAGATCTGTTTTCACAGCAGACGTCTCTGCCTTGATCACCTCGGGTACCTCTGCGGTAACGCCAGGCAAGGAAGCTGTACCTTCGTTGAGGTTCACCTGACTGCTTGATACATCGGCTTTGATCACCGGTGTATCCGCCTGTACAGACGGCAGTTCGACGGTTCCCTTCTTCGCATCAATCCCAATCTCTGATGTTCCGGCCGATCCAAGCGGTGTATCTACTTTCAGCTCAGATACACTCAGCTTACCTGTCGATTCATTCCCTTTGATCGACGGAACTTCAACATCCAGTAGTGGTGTGGATACCGATACCGACGGAGTCAAATTCAACCCGCCATCCGAATCACGTGAAAACAAATTTAGCGACAATCCACTGGACGGTTTTTCAGAAGATACCTGAGCCTCGTCTGCGTATACATGTGACGATCCAAACCCCAGCATCAAAGTCCCGGCAAGTATTGCCAGTGGTATGCTTCCAAGACGCATAATCGATTTTGGTAACTTTACATTCAAGTTGCTTCACCCCCTTTCCGCTAATGCGTTGGTGGGACAAGGCATATGAGTTTTCCCCTAGGAATAATTAGAATACAGGGATTTCTGCCTGTTCCTCATTAAACGTGAAGGCGTTTACTCAAACGATTTATAATCATAAACTTAAAATTTGAAGTAAATTCAAACCTTCATTTCAACTGTTCTAACCTGAGCAGATCCGGCCTGTTTTCAGTCGCCTGCAATCATCGTCTTGGCTTCAATGGAGCCAGTCAAATCGGCTTTTTCCCCGCTACGTTTCATCAAATAAATCAAACCAAGCAGGGTCATCAAAATGCCTGAACAGACAAAAGCCGGCACTACACCAAATGAGGTGACCATAAATCCGCCTACCACCGGGCCCATAATATTACTGGCTGTCATCACGCTGCCTACCGTTCCAAACACCCTGCCTGTCATCGCCTCAGGTGTCTGTTCCTGCAACAGGATCTGAAAGGGGACAATTGCAAACCCAATTCCAACACCTGCCAGGGCAAAGAGGGATACTAACAACAGATTGGCACCTAGCCCGGCGTGCGGCCAAATCCCAACAATAACTCCGGCTCCGCCGATAACCAGACCCATGAGTATGGTGCCCAGACCCATTTTCAAAACATGCCCTGCATGCTTCCACTTCCGTACACTCATCGCTGCAATTAATGTACCTACGCCACTTGCTGCCACGCACCATCCCAGCAGATCACTTGAAATTCCGGGAAGTTGTCTGAATAACACCACAGTCTGTGAATCGGCAAATTGCAGAAAAAGTATGGCTGAAGCAAGCAAGATCAGAGACGTTCCTACATGAGGGAGAGATGCGAGCATGCGGATACCCTCAAGTGTTTCTTTCCAAAAAGAGCCTTTTGAGCGGTTGCGAACATCCCCAGCTGGCTCTTCCTCTACTTCTGTTACGTTATGAATTGCGGTTTGGATCACCCGAGTTCCAGGAATCCACAATAAAATGATGCCGGAGATCAGAAAAGAAGCTGAATCGAGAACAAAACACCAGGTAATGCCAAAAGCGGCTACCAGCAGTCCACCAAGCGCTGGACCAATAATTTTGGACATCTGTTCGATCACCGAGCTGATGGATACAGCTTGGGCAAGCTGTTCGCGAGGTACAATTTCCTTCAGCTTTCCGTTTTTGGCCGGAGAGAAGATTACATCAAACAGGGATTTGAGGACAAGCAGTATGTAGACGTGCCAGATCTGGTCAGCAAAAATTAACGCACCCACGATGATGATCCGTGCACCATCGGCTACAATCATCAGCCATTTTCGGTTCAGGCGATCTGCAAGCGTGCCTGCGAATGGCCCTGTCAACAAAATGGGTAGTGCTGCGGAAAGTGTGACAAATGTAATCTCCCAAGGCGTTGCATTCCATCGGATACCCACGAGGGTCAGAATTGCGAGCAGATGCAGCCAATCACCCAGATTGGAAATGCCCTGTGCCACCATCAATGTTACAAAAGATCGGTTATTCTTCAGCGGTCGTTGTCCTTCAAACGTTAAATCACTTGTCATCCTTCTTCTCCTCCATTATATTCCAATTCATAGTATGAACTCATTATATAGAGCAGCCCTCTACTCGACCTCCTGCCAGAGGCGGAGAAAAAGCGACATCTGAAGGATGATTTTTCAGCATGATGAATGATCAAATTTTAAATGCTAAAAATGCAAATCTTGTGACATATCGCATGTTTTTCGTAGAAATAGAAGTTTACAATTAAACTATGGCGACAACCTGAATCGTCAAACATAAATAACCAACTCATATAAGTTGAAATACTCTTTTACATGAACAGCATAACGGAGAGGACAGAAATAACCTGAAAAAGCGAAGCGTTCACCTAAAAGCTTTCTGAAAGAAAGCTCCATCGGAAGCATACGCTATCACCGGATTTTACCTTTGAAGAATATTTCAAAAAATCTGGGGATAACAGTGATTGGAAAGTTGTTCTGTCCTCGTAGTGGTAGGTTGGTAGGTTTATCATTTCAACTTATAAACTAATCTGAAAAGGCGGGATCAGCATGCTGGAATTACAAGAAATCGGAACCGAACGTTCACTTCATCTGTACCGCACCTTGGCCCAGACATTCAAGAGCGTGAATGAACACGCTGTATCCGGAAGCAAAGTGCATGGCTTCAACCCCACCGCATACGGGGTGCTCGAAGTGTTATATATGAAAGGAGCTCAGCCGATTCAACAGGTTGGCGCACAACTTCTGCTGCAAAGTGGTAATGTGACCTATGTGATCGATAAGCTGGAGCAAAAAGGATTGTTACACCGCAAACATTGTCCGCAAGACAGACGTATCATCTTTGTGGAACTGACCGAAGAAGGACAGCGCACCATGGATGACATCTATCCAGGCTATGCGTTGAAGATTGATCGGGCGGTAAGTGGACTAAGTGAGGAAGACAAGGAATTGCTGTCCGAACTCTTGGGAAGGCTTGCACATTCTGCAGACCGTTTATCAGCGAGCAGCTAGAGCGTATCTTTAAACCTGTCGAAAGCCGGAGCGGGAGCGCTAACGAACCTGTGACGTCTTATTCAGGGGTTTGAAGCGCTCGCAACATTTTAAGGAATCTGACACACGCTATCTTTAACAAACAGCCGTTTACAACGTGTTTTTCAGGTGATTTCGGGAAATAACGTGTCTCATGTTCCTTACAATTTAAAAAGAGGAGCAGAAGGTCAAATAAGACGTCCTCGGTTCCTTAGAAATTCGTCTGGACGATTCACCAGGATCAGCTAGCCTGTACTTCAAAATACTTTAGATCCGGACATCCCCAACGTATCACTTGCCTGAGTTTGAAGATACACTCTAGTCCACTGCACATATGCCATCAACAAAAATAACCGGATTTGCCTGACATCGGCGAATCCGGTTTTTCATATGTTTTTCGTATATATATATCTTCTTCTTACTTTGAGCCTTGGGGCTGCGTTGGAGCATCTGCATCTTCGGGTACAATTAAACGTTTGCGTAAAGCCAGCGTCGTTACCCACGACACCAATGCAATGACAAACATAATCACAAACAAGGAATGCAAGCTTCCTTCCAGAACGTTACGCAGCAGCGCCCATTTGTCATCAGATAGGGCGGCATCCGTATGTGGTGCGAGCAGTTCATTCAGATCATTCTCCGAAATTCCCGCCTCAGCCAGATTCTGTTCACTGGATAACGTGGAGATCCGATAGTTCAACCAAGTGCCAAAAGCCGCTGCACCAATCGTCTGTCCCAACGTACGCATGAACGTGTGCAATGCCGTAGAGGAGCCACGCTCCTTATATCCTACAGAAGACTGCGCAATAATGGTGAAGATCGTAAAAGCAAAACCGAAACCAAGACCATAAATAAAGGTCAATATAAAGAGCACAGCCTGCGGGGATGTCCCGCCAACCAGAAAGAGTCCACCCGATCCAATCGCAATACCGGTTAACCCAATCAATGCGGTCATACGTGATCCAATTTTCATTAACAGACGGCCTGCCATCACACTACCAATGAGCCAACCCACCGACATCGGTGCGAGCAACAGCCCGGATTCCGTCGCATTACCTCCCCGAACCCCCTGCACCCAGAGCGGCAAATAACTGGTCAGGCCGATCATCAAAGTACTGGTCAGCAGTCCAGCGATATTCGCCACACGGATGTCCCGAATTCGGAACAGATGTAGTGGAACCATTGGAGCCTGAGCTCTTTTTTCCACCACGAAAAATAAAATGATAAACAGAGCGGCGACCACACTCAGCACAACAATCAACGGAGAACTCCAGGCATAATACTGCCCACCCGCCGACAGGACAAATAACAATGCGGTAATGCCCACAGTGAAGGTCAGTGCACCGACATAATCAATCTTGGCCGTACGTGGAGAGATATCTTCCTTCAGATAACGAAACACAAACCACATCGCGAGCAGACCAAATGGCACATTAAAACCAAAGATCCACTGCCAGCCGAGATTATCTACAAAATAACCGCCAAGAAGCGGTCCCGCCAGAGAGGAAATGCCCCACACGGAGCTAATCCAGCCCTGGATTTTGCCACGTTCTTCAATGGCGTAGATGTCCCCAATAATCGTAAATGTAACAGGAACTACCGCACCCGCACCAATCCCTTGAATAGCACGGAAAATAATTAATTGCTCCATGTTCTGCGATAGGCAGCACAAGAGTGAGCCCAGTAAAAATAAGGCACAGCCAATCAGAAATACAGGCTTTCGTCCATACAGGTCACTGATTTTACCGAAAATGGGCGTACTCACAGCCATCGTTAGTAGGTATGCGGTGAAAATCCAGCTCAGCAGCTGTACACTCCCCAGCTCACTGACAATGGTCGGTCCTGCCGGACCAATTACGGTGCCTTCAATCGCTGACAGAAATGTCGCGAGCAACAGCCCCGTCAAGATGAAACTGCGCTTCAAACCTCCAGTTGCATTCACACAAACCCTTCTCTCTTTGTTCTCTATATAATTGGTACGTTAATCTACACATCTACTACGAACCAGAACAAGCTTCCAATCGCTGTTATCCCCAGATTTTTTCTTCTCCTCTCTAAACGAGAAATCCGGTGATAAAGGCGATCGCTTCGCTTCTCCAGCTTTGTTCTGTTTCTTCGTTTACGTGTAAATTTAAAAGCAATTATATATTGTCTCTTTTATTTACCTTTCTTGCGAAGGAACTCATCATACAACATCGAATACATCACCATATCCTTGTATCCGGTGGACGTATGTTGCACCTGTCGCAGCAGCCCTTCCCGCGTGAAGCCCCGGTTTGTCAGGAACTCGCCGGAAGCCAGATTACGCGGATCAACCAGCGCTTCGATTCGATTAAGACCCATGGTCTCATACCCAAAGGGCAGCAATGCAGAGAATGCCTCCGTCATATAACCGTGGCGCCAATAATCACGTCCCAGCTCATAACCGATCTCACCCCGGAATGCGCCTTCAAGCTGCCATGTATTGAATCCACAGCTGCCGATGAGCTTGCCTGTTTCTTTGAGTTCGATCCCCCAGCGGATCGCATCCTCTTCTCCTGCCATTTGGTTGAGGAGTCCAATCATGTCCGCCGCTTCGCTTGTCCCAATCATGGGTGCAAGATTCATGTAACGGGTCACCTCGCGATCTGACCAGCATGCGAACATCTGGGCCGCATCCCGGCGACGCATTTTACGCAGACGAAGCCGCGCAGTCTCCATTTCGGGAATTCTTCCTTTGCATTTATACATATAAAGACACTCCGATCCGATCTATCTCCGCAGACCATAATATTCACTAGTCATCTAATCATAACGTGCGCCGAATGGCAACTGTTCAGTCATGCACACACGTCAAAAAACCGGGCCAATGTCGCTCCCGGTCTTATTGTACGTATGGATCCATTCAAGTTTGAGTGAATTATGGAATCATGGCTTGTCCAAATGAATTTTAAGCTTTGGACGTTTTCTTGCCCTTCCCCAGTAATTCATCGCTAACCCGGCCAAACACAGCCGTGATTTCCTTGAATTCTTCGATGCCAGTCCCGGTCAGGCTCCATTGGTCCCCGTGGGCGGTCAGGAAGTTCTCCTGTGTCAGGTGTTCAAGCTCCTGCTTGATCTCCCGCTCTCCAACGCGATATCCCCGTTCTTCCAATAGGGGCAGTGCCTCGCTAACGTTCAAATCCTGATTTTGCGCGAAATGTAGTAGATGAATCCGTACAAAAAGATTCTGTACCTCTGCATGCATAAGCCAAGCTCCTTCCCGGGTTATAGCCCTCCGTGGTTGCTAAGTAATTACCCCACGTAAGAAGCTGAGAAACAGGAGGATTCTTCAGGTATTCCCTTCCCTTTCCGAAATCCTCCGCTTGACTAACCGCATCCTCTGCACTATCTTGAAAATAAGTACCATTTTGCTCGGGAGGGTGATTTACCATGTTTCAAGCTGTTTCCTATGAAGGAACACGAAGTGAGCAGCACACCGCCGTCCTGGGACAGTTAAGTGCTCTGATCCGCGATGAACCTAGTGCGATTGCCAATCTGGCGAACGCTGCTGCGCTGCTCAATGTATTTATGACCGACACCAATTGGGTCGGCTTCTATCTGTATGATGGAAAAGAACTGGTCCTCGGGCCATTCCAAGGACTGCCTGCCTGTATCCGAATTCCATTGGGACGTGGTGTATGCGGCACATCTGCTGCCGAAAAACGTACCATGGTCGTTGATGATGTTCATGCCTTCCCAGGCCACATTGCCTGCGATGCAGCATCGAACAGTGAGATCGTCGTACCGATTATCAAAAACGGCGAGCTGTACGGGGTGCTGGATATCGACAGCCCGATCAAAAACCGTTTTGACGACGAAGACCGCGTCTTCCTGGAGAAAGCCGTAAGCCTGCTCACAGAGCAGTTGGAGGCAACCATACCCCTTTAGGAAATGATGAATAAGGTGATCGGAGTCTCATCACACACGATGATGAAGAACCCGTAATAACAAAGAGCGCAGTCCTCTCAGAGGTCTGCGCTCTTTGTTATCCATTATGATTCACACCCATGTTCTTGCTCGCCCATGTTACTTTATGCATCTAGGATAATTCATGTTCCGCTTTAATCATCATCCCATCCCGCAGGAATTCAGCCAGCCTCGGGTGGTAACCATCATACATCTGACGGAAATTTTTATGCTCTACATACAGATTGGCCAAATCCCGATAGATCTCAGCGGTGGGTGTATAATAACCTTTGATCCATTCAAGATGCCTGCCAATAATCTGTTGTACTTTCGCACTACCGGGCTCCAATCCATCCTCAATGGCCTGTTGCAAGTCCAGATGAACTTGATCAATTTTCGCCTGGGAATCCAGATAATCTTCTTTTGACTTCAACTCCTGATTTTCAGGTAATGTGGATGAATTAGAAGATTGGATGTCGGACCTCTGAGCAACGTCTGTCTGCACATGGTTCATATCATTAGTGACTACAGCTTCAGAACCCGATTCATTCAGCAACTGGTGACGCCCCTTATTTACAAAACCGAAATAAAGCTCATGTTCATCAATTTCCTTTTCACCTTGCAAATGAGAGATCGTTTTGTCCAGTGTCTGAATCAATCCATGCAGACGGAGTGCCTTCTCCAGAATATCAATGCGATGTTGCTTCATGATGCGTATGACATCCTGAGGATTATCCCGTAGCATCGGGGCAATCTCATTCTCCTTCATACCTACTTCCTTACAGAAAAGGATTTGCTGGAGTCTCAACAATTCCTGCTTTTCATAATAGATGTCCTCATCTACATCCCCAAATGCCGGATTTAGAAGACCTGTCTCTGCATACTGGCTCAGTTCGTTCAGACTTACGCCTGACATTCCCGATACGTCAACCATGGAATATGCCATTTGAATACACCTCCTGCCTGTCCTGCAACTCCAAAGTTCAGGCTTAATTCATACTGCATTGTATTTGAATAATGAGAGAATATAAGACTTTCGGCAATGCTGTACCGCTTCATTCCGCTCGTGCTCTGGATGGGTACATCATGCTTCGGTGATATGAGCGGCGTTTGGTCAGTTATGTTACGGTATGTTAACTATGTTATACCCGTCTCATCAGATGTGAACCCGCAGTCGGCGAAGAATCCGCATGTATTTTTTTGATATATAAGTTCAACCAAATAATATTAACACTGGCCACTCGATGACAGAATAACCTTCCGATCACTGTTATCCCCAGATTTTTTTGATTCCCTTTTTAAAGGGAAAAATCCGGGGATAAAGGCGAACACTTCGTTTCTTCTGGTTATTTCTGTCCTCTCCTTTATCAGTGTAAATATTTTGTTGAACTTATATAATTTCTATGATCTCCTATAAAAAAAACCTGTGCCATTATTCTGGCACAGGAGTGTGTGGTTATGTTTTCATTGGCATACGGTATACTGAGTAAAATAATGGAAGGGAATCACCCTTTGTTAAACATAACAAATTTCAATTCCGTCATTTCCTCTACAGCATATTTTACACCTTCACGTCCGATACCACTCTGTTTCACCCCACCATAGGGCATGTGATCCACTCGGAACGTCGGAATATCATTAATCATAACTCCGCCTGCTTCAATCTGATCGACAGCATGGAGGGCGGTATGGATATCGTTTGTAAATACGCCTGCCTGAAGCCCGTATATCGAATCGTTAACATGTTCAATACCCTCTTCAACGGAATCTACCGTATTGATCACAACGATGGGTGCAAACACTTCCTGACAGGATACCTTGGCATCACGCGGAACGTTAATCAATACCGTTGGACGAAGAATGCCTCCTTCAGCTTGACCGCCTGCTACCACCTCAGCCCCTGCCTGTTTGGCTTCTTCAATCCAGTCGAGTGTACGCTGTACATCCTTGGAGGTAATCAGCGCAGAGACCACAGTATCCGGGCTCAGCGGGTCTCCGACCACCACTTGTTTAGCCGCTTCAGCGAAACGCCGGATGAATTCTTCCGAGATGTCACGATGTACGTAGATTCGCTGTAGCGAGATACATACCTGTCCCTGATACGTGAAAGCACCGGTCACACATCGAGGAACCACTTTGTCCAGATCTGCGTCCTTATCCACAATCACCGCTGCATTCGACCCAAGCTCCAGTGTCACGCGTTTGAGTCCTGCTTTGCTACGAATGCTCGTCCCTACCGCTGGACTGCCTGTAAACGTAATATGAGCAACACGGGGGTGCTCTACAAGCACATCACCAATGGTTTTGCCATCACCACTCACCACGTTCAGTGCACCATCCGGCAATCCGGCTTCCTGAAGCAGATTAGCGATGTAATAGGAAGACAGAGGCGTCTGCTCCGCAGGTTTGAGAACAATCGTATTGCCCGCTGCCAGCGCTGGACCTACCTTGTGGGCTACCAGATTCATTGGAAAATTAAACGGTGTAATCGCACCGATGACACCTAGAGCTTGCCGCATCGTATAACCGATACGTCCTTCTCCACCTTTGGCTGCATCCATCGGAACCGTCTCTCCGGTCAGTCGCTTGGCTTCCTCAGCGGCAAAACGATACGTTTCCACCGTCCGGTCAACCTCGGCCAGCGCTGCGGTAATCGGCTTCGCCGCTTCAAGCGCTATGATTCGCGCTGCTTCTTCCTTGCGTTCTTCGAGCATGGAGGACAACTTGTACAGAATATCTGCACGCTGATGTGCAGGCATCTGGCGCATTGCCTTCCCAGCCTGAACGGCAGCTGCAATAGCAGCCTCCGCTTCCTCGGCTGAAGCCGACGAGACTTCTGCGAGCGTTTCCCCGGAGTATGGTGCTTGAAGTGTTTTATAATCTACGGATTCGGTGGGTTTGCCACCGATAAACAGATGTTGTTTTTTCATATGTTGCATCCTCCATCCTTTTAGAACCTATTGAACTAGAGAAAAGAATATTACACTGCCATTTCGATGACAGAACAACCCACCAATTGCTGTCTCATGTAAAAGTTCAGTTTAATTTATATAATCTATTTATACACTATTTCCGTGCCATCAACCCACTACGGTATTCGGCAATCATAGCTTGTAACGTACCTGATGAGCCATTGTGGCGATCTTGAGCTATTGCATTATAAAGGATTTCACAACCTATTTAACCGTCAGGACGGGGCATTCTGCATGTTTTAACACGCCATGACTGACACTGCCCACGATCATCTCTGCGAGCATACCTTTCCCGCCGGTACCCATCACAATCATTCCACAATCTCGTTCACGCGCCACACGGCAGATCTCATTAACGGGATCACCTGCAATCAGCAGTGTTTCATACGCAACGTCCCGTCCAGACAGCTGTCTGGTCACTGGTTCTATAATATGTTGCCCTTCTTCGGCAATCCGAGCTTCCAGATCAACACCCAATGCAGGTTCATTGATAGAGATAGCCGGATTCACATGCACGATCAACAGACTTGCGGGATGTTTCATATCTTCAGCCAGGATCAGTGCTTGCTCCAAAGCCTTATGCGCATGATCCGAACCATCAACAGCAACTAATATACGTTTCAACATTGCAATTCCTCCTGTGAATTAATGAGATGTAATGGCGGAATCGATATCCCGCAGATGATGACGGCGCACCAGCAGTACCACGACTCCAACCAGAACCATTAATGCACCAAAATAAAACGGCGTTTCCGGCAGGAACCACTCGGACAATTTACCCGCAAGCCATGGAGCAAGTGCACCACCCAGGAAACGAACGAAGCTGTATGCAGCAGAAGCAACAGAACGCTCTACAGGTGCAGCTTCCATAACAGCCGTTGTAATTAACGTGTTGTTAATCCCAAGGAAAACCCCCGCTACAATGACTGCCACAATAACGGTAGTTGGTGAACCCATCACCGTACCTACTGCCATAACAACCAGATCAATCGCGAACAATGTAAGCATGACACTCATGGACGGAACCGATCCGAATCGGCGTTGTAATCTTGGTGCCACGAATACCGACGTAATCGCCAGCATCAGTCCCCAGCCAAAGAATACATAACCCAAGCCGTGCTCATCCAGATTCATGACATATGGTGAATAAGCCATCAAGGTAAAGAAACCAAAGTTATACAGGAAGGCGGTAATCGCCAATGTTTTCAGTGAAGGATAACTTAATGCTTTAAACGGATCGGACAAAGAACTGCGTGTTTTCGGTTTGGCCATCTTGGGCAACATAAATGTAATGCTGATAAAGGCAATCGCCATCAGAACAGCCACGCCATAAAACGGGCCACGCCAAGAGATGGAACCTAGCTCACCACCAAGCAACGGTCCAACCGCAATCCCGAGACCAAGCGCTGCTTCGTACAAAATAATCGCTTTGGCTGTCCCCGACGTGGACAGTCCCACGATTGCAGATAATGCCGTTGCGATGAACAAGGCATTACCCAGTCCCCAACCGCCACGGTAACCGACCAGTGCACCTACCGTGTCTGAGGTACCGCCGAGGAATGAGAAGATAATAATCAACAATATACCGCTGAGCAGCGTCCACTTCACACCAATCCGGCTGGATACGACACCTGTAATCAGCATCGCTACACCGGTTACAGCGTTATAACTGGTAAATAGCAGCGACACCTGGCTTTTCGAAGCATGCAGCTGATCTGCAATCGCGGGCAGGATCGGGTCAACCAGACCCAGACCCATAAAGGATATGATACATGCAAAGGCAACCGCCCATACCGCTCGTGGTTGGGATAACAGGCCCCCACGTGATGACGGCAATTCGTCCGGTAATGATGGCTCTCTTTTCATACGTAATTCCTCCTGTGAATAATTTATGTGGTGAAACTTTTTATTTGAAAACGACCGTGAAAATAATGAAAACATTCTATACATTTTCAGAATTAGAGGTAACAAAACGGCACAAATGACACCGAAACATCCGGTGTTTGTACAGGATCGCTATAGGTACTATGGTGCTCACTCCATGTAGCGATTATGTGTATACAGTTTTGTTTATTAAATATTAGATGCTTTCGGTTAGCCGTCTTCATCACCCTGCGGATCATGTGCCTGTAACTTCTGAATACCGCTCCGAACGCGTTCACGCAGCTCTTCCAGTTCAGTCTGCACGGCATGTATGCTCTGAAGTTTCTGCTCAATCAGTTGCAACTGACCATCCAGCGTTGTTTCCATCGCGGTAAGCTTCTCGATCCGTTCTCTTACTTCGGTCGTCTGCTGGTAGTCAAAACGTTGTTCGTTCAAGGCATCTGCCGTTGCCACATAGGTATGTAACTCCTGAAGGGAGAATCCAAGTACCTCTTTGGCGCGAACCACCTTTTTCAGATAATCGATATCCTCCCGAGTGAACAACCGCGTCCCGCCATCTGTCCGCTGAGGTGAAGGCATGACACCAATCTCTTCATAATACCGAATGGTTCGCTTGGTCAAACCACATTCCTTGGCTACGTCGTCGATTTTATATAAACTCATTTCCCTCACCTCTACTTCTTTTTATATGTCTATAACGTTATGTACATAATTATATATAATATTAACGTTAACGTCAACGTTAGATTTTGTGTATGAAGTCTTAGCGAGTTGAACATCGACTTCCATTCTCTATCTTCAACAAAAAAAGACCCGCTTCACACGCGAGTCTTCCTCTCTACACTATTCATTCATTTTACCTTAAACGTTCTGCTCATTCTGTTGCTGTTGAGCACGCTGCATTTGCTTCAACCGGCCTTCAACTCTGGTAAACAATCTGAACGTATAGAATCCTGTAGCAACCAGACTCAGAACCAAAGCTCGTACATCTGTAAGCCAGAAACCGATAATGCCGAATATCGTGATAATCACACCAAATTGCATCATCAGATTGGCGCTATAACTTTGCGCTTCGTCCCATAACTCGGGATTACTCATTGCACGCGGGGTCCGATAACCATATATTCCGTTAATCATTTTCGGTGGTTTTTTGAACACCATCAACCCCAGAATGAAATAACACACTCCAATGATGATCCCTACTACTGCTCCTGTCAAAACGTTCTCCCCTTCACTGTTGTCTTCCATAGAGCTGCTTACACTGACACTCCGGTGACAGAATAACCTGCCGATGTAGCTTCGCTTCTTCAGGTTATCTCTGTCCTCTCCGTTCTCGTGTAAATGTCTAGTTAGACTTATCTACATAAAAATATAAAAACGGCTCTACGTATATACGAAGAGCCGCCTGGATCGTTTCGTAAACTTAGATATTCTTCACACGAAGTACACGCATGGCGTTCAGGACAGCCAGCACCGTGACACCGACATCGGAGAATACCGCTTCCCACATGGTAGCTATGCCGAACACACCAAGTAACAGGAAGATCGCTTTAACCCCCAGAGCAAACGCAATATTTTGCCATACAATCATCCGTGTACGCTTCGCAATGCGGATTGCACTCGCAAGTTTTGACGGTTCATCGGTCATGATGACCACATCAGCCGCTTCAATCGCGGCATCTGAACCAAGTCCACCCATCGCCACGCCTACATCGGCGCGCGCCAGCACAGGTGTATCGTTGATGCCGTCACCGACAAACACCATTTTTTCCTTCGGAGATTTGGCAGCTTCCAGTTGCTCCAGTCGTTCGACTTTATCCTGTGGCAACAATTCAGCGTAGACCTCATCCACACCCAGCTCGCGTCCTACCGCTTCACCTACGGCTTTGGCATCACCTGTCAGCATGACCGTTTTGCGGATGCCGAGTTTCTTCAGTGCCTGAATAGCAGCGGCTGCATCGTCCTTCACTTCATCAGCAATAATTAGATGACCAACATACGTGCCAGCTTCAGCCACGTGGACTATCGTTCCAGCCGTCTCTGGTGTGGTATAGGATATACCCGCCTGCTTCATTAATTTGGCGTTGCCTGCCAGCACTTCCCGACCATCGACGCTCACCTTAATCCCATGTCCGGCAACTTCGTCATAACCTTCAACACCTTGCGTGGGAATGGCTTTGGCCCAAGCTACGCGAATGGATTCAGCAATCGGATGATTGGAATTGGCTTCGGCAATGGCTGCAAGCTCCATCAGTTCTTCTTCCGTGCGTCCACCTTCGGGACGAATGGCTGTTACTTTGAATACACCTTTGGTTAGTGTACCCGTTTTATCAAAAACAACAACTTTTACATCGTTCAACGCTTCAAGGTAGTTACTGCCTTTGACAAGAATCCCGTTACGTGAAGCTGCTCCGATACCACCAAAGAAACCAAGTGGAATAGAAACCACCAGCGCACAAGGGCATGAGATAACCAGGAAGACCAATGCACGATAGATCCAGTCAGCAAATGTTGCACCACTAAGTATCAACGGCGGAACAAATGCAATCACGGCTGCAAGGATAACAACAACCGGTGTGTAATAACGAGCAAATTTACTAATAAAATGTTCTGTTTTCGCTTTCCGACTGCTCGCGTTCTGCACCAGGTCCAAAATCTTGGATACCGTTGATTCACCAAACGTTTTGGTTACTTCAATCGTCAACATACCATTCTTGTTCACAAATCCACTCAGTACATCACTTCCAGGCTCCAGCTCACGAGGTACGGATTCACCTGTCAGAGCAGAAGTGTCCACCATGGAACGCCCAGCTCTAACGATACCATCCAGTGGTACTCGCTCTCCTGCTTTCACGACAATACGATCACCAATCCGTACGTCTTCCGGAGATACACGACGGGTCTCGTCACCCGAACCCGTCAGGATATTCGCGTAGTCCGGGCGAATGTCCATGAGTGACTGAATCGACTTACGTGACCGATTAACCGCCATGCCCTGAAACAGCTCCCCGAGCTGATAAAAGAGCATGACCGCTACCCCTTCCGGATACTCTCCAATGGCAAAAGCACCCAAGGTAGCGACGGACATCAGGAAGTATTCATCGAATACCTGACCGCGGATGATGTTTTTGGACGCCTGGAGCACGATATCTCCCCCGGCAATCAGATAAGCGAGCGCATATAGAGTAAACTCTGCCCAGCCCTCCAGCGGCGACCAGATTGCGGCTGCGAGCAACACAGAACCTGTAGCAAGACGAGCAAGTAACACTTTTGTCTGTCCTGCACCATGTTCATGTGAGTGGCCTGCATGGGCATCATCATGGGTATGGCTGTGATCATGTCCAGCATGACCTCCGTGCTCATGCACATGACCATGTGTGTGTCCCTCTGAATCTGAGTGATCATGAGTATGCGAGTGTTTGCCATGTGAATGTGAATGTCCATGATTATGTCCGGCATGGTCATGACTGTGGTTATGCGCACCACCTGCACTCCCTGTATGGGTGTGCACATGTCCGTTCACGTGTTTTCCTTTTTCCGAAATGCGAATATGCGGCTCCAGCCGAAGCACTTTGCGCTTTGCTTCTTCCACTACCTGTTCATCCATATCGGAAGTGGTGTGTAGCGATAATGTTTTGGTAACAAAATTGACAGAGCATTCGTTAATGCCCTTAATTTTTTTGACGCCATTCTCAATCTTCAATGCGCAGTTCGCACAATCCAGTCCATCAAGCAGCAGTTCCCTTTTCACCTGTTCCTGTCCGGTTCCCATGTGAATTCTCCCCTTTGCAGTACAAAAACGATGTTATATTTCAATTGTATTCAATATATGAGCACTCATTCATATGTTTGGTTACCCCTATTATATGCACGCCTAAACATGAGTGTCAACAATCGTTGTTGATTTTTCATACAGATTATGCTAATAGTAATCATTTCGCTTTAGGCGGGTTTTGGATATAATAGAGCTATAGTTGTTAACATAGGCGGTGATAGGAAATGGAACAACCGGTTAAAGCACCAAGCGAATGTGATGCAGCCTGCTCAGGTACTGAAGCTGACGTGCAGACGATTCGCACTTCACTCATAGATCGGGAGACGTCTTCCGAGATGGCAGATTGGTTCAAGGCATTCAGCGACCCCACACGTCTACGTATTATTGATGCGCTGTTACAGAAGGAATTATGTGTTCATGACCTGACGGTTCTGCTCGACATGGGACAGTCGGCCATTTCACACCAGCTGCGTTCACTCCGCAACATGCGGATCGTCAAGCGGCGCAAGGAAGGCAAGACCGTGTACTACTCTCTGGATGATGCTCATATTGAGCAGATTTTCCTGCAAACGCTCCAACATATTAAACACAGCTAGGCAGCAGCCAAGCTTGTTTATGCAGAAGAACCCCCGCCTCTCGGCTGTATGCCGATGGACGGGGGTTCTTCTTGGTAAGGGTACCGTTTTATACAGGATACAAAGTGACTAAATCTTCTGGTTAACTATCTCTTGGAGCTTGCCACTTCGGTTATAAAAGATTGTTCTTGTTCGGGTCGTACAGGCCCGATCTATCCTTAAACCAGTTAAAGATATGTGATACACATACTTTCAGCACCGCGTATCCTGGAACAGCGAGCAGAATGCCCACGACTCCAAACAGATTACCCGAAGTCAGAATGACAAAGATAATCGTGATAGGATGGATTTTCAGCGTTTTACCCATGATCTGTGGTGAGATGAATTTACCTTCAATTAACTGTACGATCGTCCATACGGCAACCATTTTCAGCAGCATCACCGGAGAAGTGACGAGTGCCACGATCAATGCTGGTGTAATCGCAATTGCAGGTCCCAGATACGGAACAACACTTGTGAACGATGCGATAATGGCAAGAATCAATGCATAATCCAGACCAATGACCATATAACCGATGTAGAGCAGAATACCGATGCAGAAGCTGACGATAATCTGTCCACGAATGAATGAACTGATCTGGTGATTGATGTCTTCCAGCACATGCATTGCGCCCGTACGGCTCTTGATTGGCAGGAAAGACAGAATTTTCGCTGGCAGCTTCTTGCCGTCTTTCAGCAGATAGAACAGAATGAACGGAACCGTTACGATAGACAGCACAGTCTCAGTGAAAGCTCCGAGGAATCCGCCCAATTTGGTCCAGGTCGAGTTTAGAATTTCAGTAGCCTTTTGGGAGATTGTTCCCCACCAGTCCTGCGAATTCAGATTCACCGTTTCCTGGAACTGACCGAACAATTTACTGCCCGTAAGCTCCTCAAACTGCTGTTTTACCGTCTCACTGTAGGTTGGGAAATTTTCAATCAGCCCCACAATCTGGTTACGCACAACCGGAATGACCGCCAATACTACGACTGTCAGAATGCCTCCAATCGCAAGATACAGGATCAGAATGGACCAGCCGCGCTTGATTTTCCACCTTTCCATCACATCCACAATCGGATTCAGCAGATAGTAGAGTATGCCTGACAGAATAATAGGTAGCACAATGGTTTTGATGAGTACTGCGAGCGGATGAAGAACAAAGGATACTTTGGTCAGAACCATCACGTTCAGTCCCACCAACAGCAGAATCAGCAGAAATAGAACAAATTTGTTGTTAAGAAAAAATCGCTTGAACCGCTCCGGCCAAACGCGGGGTTGCTCAGGTTGCTCCATAGGCGTGTCGTCCTCTCTTATGACCCTTAATCAAAACTAAACTATAAAGCTAAATAAATGCCCACACACGAAAAAAATACCTTGTACAAGCCAACATATGTATAACACTCTGGATTTATACGTATGGTGCTGATTAACCGTTTCAAATTAAACCGGTAAAGTCATTTTACCCCAAAATGAGTCTTCTGCCCCACACGAATCATTTGCAAATTCTCCCTATTCAAAAACGGCTCGCCTCACTGGGAGACGAACCGTAAATTTGTAGCTATACCCTACCATTAAGCCAGCTTTAACGCTGAAAATAAAGATTAAGCTTTTCCCGCCAATTGTGCGATTAACTCATAGGAATGCAGACGTGCCTTATGATCATAGATCATCGACGTAATAATCAGCTCATCTGCCTGTGTCTGCCGAATGAAAGATTCCAACTGTCCACGTACGGTTTCTGGTGAACCATTAACAGCTGCCTTCAGCGTCTGCTCAACACCAGCTTTCTCACGATCCGTCCATTTGCCTTCCATCTCTGCCGGAGGCTGTACCAATCCCGTTGTGCCACGAATAATGTTCAGGAACTGCTGTTGCATCGTTGTACCCAGCCATGCTGCTTCCTCGTCTGTATCTGCAACAACAGCGTTAACACCAACAATCACATGTGGCTCCTTCAAGCTTTCAGATGGTTGGAAGTTGTTTCGATACGTCTCTAATGCGATCCGGGTATAATCGGGCGAGAAGTGGCTGGCAAAAGCAAACGGCAATCCCAGCTGACCTGCCAGACGTGCACTGAAATCACTGGACCCCAGGAGGTAAATTGGAATATTCAATCCTTCTCCAGGAACTGCGCGAACAGGCGCATGATAAGATGTCGCCGAAGCATCAAAGTATGCTCTGAGTTCTGCCAAAAGCTCAGGGAAATCTTCCCCACTGTTCAGATCTTTACGTAGTGCAAGCGATGTACGGCGGTCACTACCTGGTGCGCGACCCAGTCCCAGGTCAATTCTGCCAGGATAAAGGGATTCCAGAGTACCAAACTGCTCAGCGATGACAAGCGGTGCATGGTTAGGCAACATG
The DNA here is from genome assembly GCF_045040675.1 of Paenibacillus sp. FSL H8-0283. NCBI lineage: Bacteria > Bacillati > Bacillota > Bacilli > Caryophanales > Paenibacillaceae > Paenibacillus > Paenibacillus sp. FSL H8-0283. The sequence goes on along the minus strand of NZ_CP150295.1, from coordinate 712,348 downwards.
ATGCCTCCTGAACCCAGACGAATCGTTTTGGTTCCACCAGCCAGATATCCAATAACAACCGAAGTTGCGGAAGAAGCAATACCCGGCATGTTGTGATGTTCAGCTACCCAGTAACGGTGATATCCCCAACGCTCTGCATGCTGTGCCAGATCGAGACTGTTGCGCAAAGCATCAGCAGGTGTTGCACCCACAACGACGGGAGCCAGATCCAGGATGGAAAGCTTAACGTCATTAATATGTTCTTTATGGGATGAAGCCGTATTTTCTGTAGTCATTATCGTTTAATCTCCTCGATGATTATATTTTTGTATATCCAGATATATAGATTAATTAAATCACAACTGGATATGGTGATGTGTTCATAAACTAGCCGTTTACATCCGGACGGAATCCCTGCCTGCATATGCATCCTAGCTTCCGTTCCGGCATCCGGCTTATAACTCGTTCTGTACGTACTCGGCAAACTGACGTATCGTCTCCTCGTTGCGCCGATAATACGTCCATTGTCCTCTGCGCTCGGAGAGCAGCAACCCTGCCTTGAGCATAGTCAGCAGATAACTGGATATAACCGACTGAGCCAGTCCAGCCTTCAGTTGAATCGTGCCAACACAGATTCCGTTCTTGCCACCATCCGGATGCTGAGATAGTTCCAGCGGTGGGAAGTGTTGCTCCGGGTTTTTGAGCCACAACAGGATTTGTCTACGTGTCTCGTTTGATAAAGCTTTAAATATAAGTATAGGTTCCATGGGTACGATTATACCCCCTTTCATCCATTTTGCAAACACATGAACAAACAAACCGACTCATGATCGAGTCGGTCTGGTACCATATGGAATCCGTAACTGGATTCAACCTCCATATTAGAAGTTGGTTGTAATCGTCTGTTTAACCTGATCCAACATCGCTTGATATGCGGGTGCATCCAGGTATCCAATACTCCCAAAGAGCAGATGATCTACGGCTTCTATACCTACAAAATCGAAGATACCTACGTCTGAAGTTAATTTCAGTCCAGCAGTCATGCCAATCTGATCATAAATTTCACTTGGTGTACCATGTGTGTTGATGATGAGTCCTTTTTTGCCTGTCAGCAATTTCTCGATTCCCGCTTCACCTGCTGCATATGCAAAACCATAGGCGAATACACGGTCAACATATCCTTTCATAATGGCAGGAAGACCTGTCCACCAGATCGGATAGATGAATGTGATAACTTCTGCATCCGTAACAAACTGTTGCTCTGTTGCGATATCCTGTGGTGTCTGTCCTGCACGCATGGAAGCTGTGTCAGCTTCAGTCAGTACGGGTTGGAATCCAAGTTTGTACAAGTCACGAACAACCACTTCATGTCCTTGAGCTTCGAGAGCTTCTACAGCAGTATTGAGGATTGCGTTATTCAAGCTGTCTTTGTGCGGGTGAGCATATACGATAAGATGTTTCATGGTGTGAATCCCTCCAGGTTTGGTTTGAGTTAGGTTGCAAAAATGGGGTTACATTGATACATTCCATATACATAGATATCTATGTATATGATTAAAAAAATATTTGGTCTCCTCTGCCTCCACCCCAGTCAAATCTGGAAGGGTTGCAGACAGAAGAGTTCATTCATTATAACTTTCGGACAATAATGGATAGCAAGCTCTCCAATTGCTCCGACTGTTCATCGGACAAGCTACTATAGATGATGTCATTAATCTGCTCTGATACCTGATGGAAGATCGGTTCGAGTCGCTTCCCCTGTTCGGTTAGGCGAATCATCGTCACTCGGCTATCTTCGGCACTCTTGCTGCGTTCAACATAGCCAAGCTTCTCCAGCTTGTTGACCAGTACCGTTACCGTTGGTTGCGTGCGTTGAACACGTTCAGCCAACATCTTGATCGACAGCGTCTCTTCCCGGTACAAGAACATCAATACATCTCCATGAGAAGGAACAATCCCTGTTACCTCATGCTGTTCCAATTCGTGTACAATCCGTTTGTTGACATGGTCTCTGATTCTTGCAATCAGTGCAATTGCGTTGTATTTAGGCATGACCTCATTATACATAGACATCTATGTATTTTCAAGTTCTTTTTATAAAAAAGAAAACCAGCCCTTTCCATCCTGCTAACATGTGGAAAATATCGGGCTGTTTCGATTCTACTTTGATCCTGATCTATAATGTTAGATCTTAGCTAATCGTTTTTTGAATTCATGTTGGATTCATGCTGAATTCAGTTAATCCATTGCGTGATTTTCTCAACGGATTGTCGGGACTTCTCACGCTGGGGCTCCTCTGCCCGATAACCGAAGGCTGCCATCATAGAGACGCCCCATGCGCCATTTTCCAGCAAGCCCTCTTCTTCCATAATAAGGTGGACGCCCTCACGGCTGAAACCTTCGATTGGACAAGAATCAATCTCGATCTGAGCTGCCGCCGTCATCATGTTGCCAAGTGCAATATATGTTTGTTTAGATGCCCAGTCGAATAATGATCGTGGATTATCCAGAATCTTCTGGTTATTTTGAAACTTTCCATAAGCCTCACTTGTTAGCTCAAATACGTTATTTGGCATTCCCTTTGTTTCCTTCAACATGTACTCCGCATAGGGAGAATTATAACTGGCATCTGATCGGGCCAAAATAACAACAAAATGGCTTGCTGTAGCCAATTGCTTTTGAGCGCCGGAAGAGACTTCGGACAGACGCTTACGCAGGTTTGGATTTTGTACAATCAGAAACTTCCACGGTTCAAGACCAATGGAACTTGGAGATAATCTGCCTGTTTCCAATATAAATTGGAAATCCTCATCCGAGATTTTGCGGGTATCATCAAATATCTTTGTTGCATGCCGGAAATGATACGCCTTTAAGATGTCTTCCTTTGTCTTTGACTTTGCTGTAACTTCCATGGAGCTCCACGTCCTTTTATATATTTTTTTTATGTTGAACAATAATGTTAAAGTGGTTTCATCTCAAGTATTAGTTTAGGACCTATGTGTATAAATTAAAAGTACGCACATTATTGTTTCTTGGTTTATAAAAGTAAGTATTGAATGAAAGACAGCAATAATCCACTGGGCACATACATGGCCCTAGTGGATTATCTATGACTCTTTTCTTTTAAATCTTGAAATCTTGAACCAGCTTATTCAGATTTAATGCACTATCCTTGACTTGATCAGATTGTTTAACTACTTCCACAGATTGCGCAGCAGAAGCGACCATGTGTCCTGCGATTTCCTGACTGGATGCGGCTGATTGTTCACTGGCTGATGCAATTTCGTGAATGGAGCCCACTAGTATTTTGATATTTGCAGTCACTTGTTGTGAGGTTGCATTGAGATCTTTAACTGCATTGGCATGATCAAGGGAATCGACATAATACTGTTCAGCTGTATCCTCCAATAATTTATAATCTTTGCCAACCTGATTGAACATAAAGGATAGCAACTCTTTAGCATTCGAGGACAGATTGGTCACAGACTGCATAACTTCTTCCGTGACCTGCTGAATTTGATCGGCAGCCTGTCTGGAATCATCAGCCAACTTTCGAATCTCGCTTGCAACAACCGCAAAACCTCTACCTGCTTCTCCAGCCCTTGCAGCTTCAATGGATGCATTGAGTGCAAGCAGATTAGTCTGCGCCGTAACATCCAAAATGGATTGAGATAATATACCAATCTGATCTACAGCTGTTGCACGTTCCAGCGCTTCTGACATCTTCTTACTCGTATGATCAACCATGTCTATGGCTGCTCGGCTCGATTCGCGGGCTTCCTGCTTCAACTTTTCAGCCTTCGTGCTGGTCACATAGGCGGACTCTGCTTGTTTAGATGTCTGTTCCGATATATATTCAGCTCCCTGTTGCATCTCCGCAGCCGAATGATTCATATTTTCCGTATGGGCTGAAGCCTCTTCCATTGCAGCCGAGAGCTCTTCAACTGTAGCTGATACTTCACGAATTCGTTCATTCAGACCAGCCATATTCTGGTTGGTAAGATCGCTAACCTGGTTGATATGATGAGATTCCTGAACTACACCACGAATGACATTTGTTGTGGAATCGGTCATTGTACGAATAGCTCGTGCGATGACACTTATCTCATTATTTCCCTGTGTTAGATGCGGATCTAAGGATGCCGTTAAGTTGCCTTGTGTTATTTCTTCACAATAACGGGTGATCGCTTTCATTCGTTGACGTATACTGCGAATCACTACAAATGAAATAAGAATGAGTGCTGCAAGTGAAAACAAAAGAACCGAACCAAGCACCAATGCTCGTTGCTGAATTACTTCCTGTGTATCCGCATAGAGCTTGGCTGACTCTTCTTCGTTATGCGCACTCAAAAGGGTGATCGTCTCCACAATCGCTGTACTGCTTTTGTTAATTCTTCCTCTCTCTTCACTATCGTAGGTGCCCGACATCTTTTTGGTATCCATGATTTGCTCAATATCCTGATAATATGTATCCATCTTTGTTGCCAAATCTGCAAATATCTCTTTTTCTTTGGTATCCAATGTTCTTGCTGAAAATTCATTCAAGCCATCCGTGATACTCTTCTTACCTTTCTGAACCTGATCGTACTGTTTGTCTGTATACTCTGCATTATCAAGAACCTTTGTATAATTGGCACGCATATTATAGAAATTACTTTTCAATTCAAGAACATTGGTTTGATGCTGGAAGCGGTCATTGTAGAGGATACCTTGTCCCGTTTTTGCTTCGTTCATTCCGAAAATCCCAAACAGAAAAACAGTAAACAAGCCGATTAGACTAATTACAGTCATGATGACCATCGTTGTTGTTAATTTCATATTTTTGAGTTTATTTCCTTTTTTATATTTTTGCTTAGACTGAATTGACATGATTATTCCCCCACTTTAAATAGTAGATAGCCTTATATATCTTATATCTATATCGTATGTATCCATATTGTTTGTTAGCATTTCAGGAAAATCGACTTTATTCATTTGATGAGAAAAGTAATGGGAGACAACAAAAAAGCCCCCAGGATATAATCCAGCGGCTTTTCTGTGAATATGAAACGATATCTGTTCGACCTATAGTTGCTCCATCCACTCATTTTCAGAAATGACGGTATATCCTTCTTGTCGCAGCAATGCTGAGGTGACACCTTCTCCAGTTACCTTTTGATTGGCAAAATTCCCATCATAGATCATCTGTGTACCACAGGACGGACTAAACTCCTTTAGTACCACACAAGATACATTCAATTCTCGTGCCCATTCGAGCGTCTGATAGGCTCCCTTAATATACAACTCTGTGACGTCCTTGCCACTTTTCTCGATCACTTTTGCAGTGCCTGCCAGTACGTCCTTGCCCGTGCCACCGATAATTTCAGCCGGTTCCCGTGGAGTGGAGAATCCGCCAAGCAGCTCCGGACATACCATCTTAGCCTGCTCCTGCTCCACCAGCTCCTGAATCTTCTCTTCCAGACTCGCTGTTCCGTTGTAACGGCAAGCTACCCCTGCCAGACATGAACTCACCAAATATTTCATCGTTATCTCCTTATACACATTCCATATATGAAGTAAATTGTAACATATAAGATCAGCCCTATAACTCGCCTCTGGTGATCATCTTGATCCGTCCATCTTCCCTATATTCAACCTGAAAAACATCCTTGCTCGACTCCAGTTCAAATGTGACCATGCCTGGATGGTCAGGATTACGGTGAAGTTTATACGCTTGAAGATCCATTTTAAATATTTTTTTAATTATAGGTTCTACTTCTCCTCTAAGAAGAGACTCCTGTATGTTATATAGTTCCTGATAATAAGCCTCTATTTCTTCCCAGTCTGCAAAGTCTTGCTCATAGTGATTAGCATCCCCAACCGTATAACCCATGCCCGCTTTTCCTTCGGTCATCTGTACAAAGTAGTTATCTTTAAAGGAAAAAAAGACTGTATCCTTACCGAGTTCATCATCTTTGCTTCGGCTTGCTCTTACCAGATCAAGATTGGCTTTACCAGACAGAGCCTCAATCGCGTTTCTGGCATCCGTCAGCGCTGCCTGGGATACTTGATCAGGTCTAAGGTCGCCTGTGATCGAGACAGCCTTGTCCTGCTGCCATACAATCTCCCCATAACCATCGCCAGTCTCATTCTCTAACGCTAATGTCGTATGTGATATCGGCTCCAATTCCCCTTGCTTCATACTCACAAAACGTTGGACTGATGCAGGTTTAAGCGTTGGAGTAATGCCTATACTTTGCAAAAGCGATGGAACTTGACGCAGATAACGGTGTTCCAGCTCGCTTGGCTGCATCTCACGTCTCATTCCTACTTCACGCAGATTTCCTGTTGTCGCATCGAGCCATATCTGTGCATACTCCTTCTCACTTTCATTTCCAGCCTCTACATATATTCTGCCGGACACAGGCAAATCTTCCACTTTCGTAATCTTCAGCTGTTTACCCAGATCATCTCGCATCGTAGTCGCAACATTTCTTTTCATTTTGTCGGTTAGCAGATTTATGTTCAAACCATCGGATAACTGTAACGCTGCTGTCGGATAGACCTGCTCGATCACGGGTCTCACCAGCTGTCCATCATCCCAGATCCATAGGAACAATCCAGCAGCAATAACCAACGAACCCGTGCCGGCAACAAGAGGCCCTCTTCTAGGGCGACGCTTGTGTGACGCGTTGTTCACTTGCAGTCTAAACAGCCTGGATAACCTGGAACTCTCCTCTGGTCTATCTCCCTTGCTTTCCTCTTCCGACTTCTTCATCCACTCCACCTGTTGAAGCACCTTTCGCTTGTGATCCTCTGTAAAAGGAGACAAAGCAAACGGTCCCTTCCGGATTTCCTTTTCCCATTGCTCATCCTTGTGTCTCATTTGCTTCGCTCCTCCCATTGTTTCCGTACCTTTTCCTTACCTCGGGATAGTCTGGATTTTACTGTGCCTAAGCTGATTTTCAACATCTCAGCAATCTCACTCGTCGTAAGCTCATATTTCAGATTCAGCAAAAGAATCTCCCGAAACTTCTTTGGCAACGCCAGAACAATATCCCAGATTTCATGGATATGCTCCTTACGCATCACTTCCATCTCGGCCGAAGGATGTGCAAGCTGCTCTGCAATCATGACTCTTTGGTTCGAACCCCCATGCTCTGTCTCAATGGGTAACGTCTCTCCCCACAGACTGTTACGAAAAAATCTGGATTTTCGATATGTAAAAGTCGTGTTTCTAGTAATCGTCAACAGCCAGGTTTTCAGTGAGCAATCTCCACGATAATGAGCGATCCCTGAGTACGCCCGAATAAATACCTCCTGTGACAATTCATCTGCCTGTTCGGCACTTTTGGTCAGAAAATAAGCGTAATTCCACACGTCATTTCCGTAGTCATCCATTATGCTACTAAGTGTGTAATTGTCTATGGTCTGAGCCTGTGCCAGTAATTGATCATCCAACTGTTGTTCACCTCACTTAATATGACTGAGTCTAATGTGGTTTGGTTCCCTGTTTTGGACATTATTTCTTATTTATTGTAGCAAAATAAAAAAACAGCATGTTCAACATCGCTGAACACGCTGATTCCTTCAAGTTTGCTTAGTTAGAAATCTCTATCAGAAAGCTTTTAAGCGAACGCTCCACTTCCTCAGTTTCTTTCTGCCCTCTGGTCTAACGTATCATTTTCATCGTTATACTTTCACCGCAACAATCATCAGAAACATCGGTCTCCGATTTTCGTCTCGCATGCCAGGAACCTGTTCAATCATCTCCGGTGATGGTTTGGATTCAGCCACCTTTTGAATAGCAAACCCTGCCTTAATGAGTTCATTTAGATGTGTTGCCAGTGTGCGATGATATTTAACCACATCCTGATTCAGAAAGTTCGCCACACGTTTCCCTTCATCATGGTAATCATCCACGGGCCAGTGCAGGATTTCACCTTCGGGTCCGTAATGCCAATCCTGCGCAGCGCGAGCGGTGAAGATGGGATGTTCGGAAGATAGTACAAATGTGCCCCCTTCTACGAGAAAATCATTGATCTTAGCGTACACCGTGTCTAACCGTTCAATATAATGCAAAGCAAGTGAACTGATCACAACATCGAATTGTCCCGGTGCAAAATCAATATCTTCAATCGCCAGCTGCTTGTACTCGATCTGCGGATCGTCCGTCATTTCACGAGCACGCTGAAGCATATTTTCAGACAGATCCACACCGATCACTGAACTCGCTTGTTGCTCTCGCGCATACCGGCAGTGCCACCCAAAACCACATCCCAAATCCAGCACACGCTTGTCCTTCAAATCAGGCAAAAGAGTCTGCAGTTCATGCCACTCCCCGGCTGCATCCAGCCCTTGAACGGAACGAGCCATCTTACTATAGTTGTCGAAAAATTCAGCTTCATCGTATTTATTTTGTTTCATCAAGAGATTCCTCCCGCCTTATAAATATCCACCTACTCTATCACATAAACAATATTTAAACGCAAAAGTTGCCAAGAGAATTCATGGCGTGTTATCATACAGAACGAACGTTCAGTATTATTATATACAGAATGAACATTCAGTTTACTAACGGAGGTCATTATGAATACGAATTGGACGCATCCATTGGAAGGGCAATCTGTAGGTAAAGCTTTTATAAGTTACCTCGTGCCTTCTGTATTAGGGATGCTGGTAGTTGCTTTTAATTTTATTATCGACGGCATTATGGTTGGACACAAACTGGGTTCTACCGCAATGGCCGGGATCGGCATTGCCTCACCTGTCTACACGCTCTTTGTTGCCATGTCGCTGTGGATTGGTATGGGCGGGGCAACGTTGTACTCCAACGCTATGGGTAGAAAAGATATCACTTCAGCCAAACAAATTTTCACCAAATCCATTATGCTCATTATGTTAGTTACGGTAGCCATTGGATATGTTGCATTTACATTCAAAGACAAACTGGTATACTCCCTCGGTGCGAACGCCGAGACCTTCCCGTTTGCTTCAGACTATATGAATATCATGTTATTGTTTGGGTTCGTTTTCACCATTGAGAATGCACTCTCTATCTTTGTACGAAACGATGGGAACCCCAACACGTCGATGTACGCTCAGATTACGTTTGCTGTAGCCAATATCATCATCAATTATATAACATTGTATGTACTCGAATGGGGTGTACGCGGTGTGGCCCTCGGTACAATTGTATCGGCGTCTCTTGCGCTACTTGTTCTGTTCACTCACTTTTTCAAAAAAACAAATAATCTCACGTTCACCCGGTTCAAGTGGAACAACAAACTGCTGGCTTCCCTGCTACTCATTGGTTTCCCCAGCTTTCTGGCTGAACTTGGCATGTCGGTCTTCTCTGTCTCCCATAACATCTCGATGGACCGCATTGCGGGCACGGATGGTGTAGCATCCTTTACCGTATTGAACTATATTCATGGTGTTGTACTGTTGGCTTTCCTGGGTCTGGCATCCGCTGCCCAACCTCTGATCAGCTATTATCACGGTGCCAATCAGATTAAACGGGTACAACAAACGATACGTTTAGCCACTAAAACAGCTCTGGCATGCGGTCTATTGTTACTGGTTGTTGTTCAGATCGGTGCACCTTATTTCGTGCAAATCTTTGGAAACTTCAGTAGTGGCGTAACGGATAATGCCGTTTACGGATTACGTATATTTACATTTGCCTATGTGTTTATGGGTGTTAACTTTGTCATGAGCACCTATTTCCAATCTGTTGGTAATGCCAAAATGGCCATCTGGATTACAGCTGCGCGTGAAATGATCATCATGATTGCGTTGATTGCAGTCCTGCCTTCATTCTTTGGTGTCACGGGTGTGTGGCTTGCCGTACCGCTGTCCGAAATGCTGGTTCTCGCAACCATAGCCCTGTACTATAGAAAACGATCCCTTACGGATCGAATACACGCGTTGCAGTCTGAGTAACGTTAACAGATAATAACAGCAACAGATAGAAGATCAATGGAACGTAGATAAACTGTAGGTAGACCTCATAAATAATCTAATAAACAAATTAATAAAGCCCTGCACGATCAATATAGATCGGTCAGGGCTTTGTTTTATCCTAATTAGATGTCATTAGATGCGTATATCAAATCGGCCATTACTATCTGTTGTTGCGTTCGCAATCTCCTTAGGGGTAGCTACTCCCATTCCATTGGATGGTGGTTGGGCAGGTGGAACCTCCTTCGTAGCAGTTGTACCAGCTCCTTGAGAGCTTTGCTGTGCAATCTTTACCTCAATCTGCTTGATTTGCTGTTCAAGCTGTTTGGTCTTTGTCTCCCTAGTCTGTTCATCATCCTTGCTGGATTGCACTTTCTCCAGTTGAGTCTCAAGCTTCGTCTTTTGTTTCTCCAAGCTACTTGAATTGTCCGAACTCGAAGATGTCGATATGTATGATGTAGTGGAGCTGGCTGTAGAAGATATATTCATTATGATTTCCCCCCTCTTTACTTAGCTTCACTATACCCTATCCCACTGAAACGTACGTTAAATTCAACTGAAAGGTTGCTGAAGGAGCTAAGAATAAGAAGTCGAACAGATGGAAATATACCTACCAGCATTAATAGTCTGATCAATAATATTGAAAGTCTTAATATAAGTGAAGGATCTTATTTTCGTCTCATCTATAAAGTTAGTTGTTTTCCGCTGAAAAATAGTAAAACAAAAAGACACACTCGATATCATCAAGTGTGTCTTTAGATTGCTTGGCGGCGTCCTACTCTCCCAGGACCCTGCGGTCCAAGTACCATCGGCGCTAGAGGGCTTAACGGTCGTGTTCGGGATGGGTACGTGTGGAACCCCTCCGCCATCGCCACCAAACGCGTAGCTTAGCTTACATTCAGAGATCATTCTCTGAAAACTAGATTCGAAACGAAACATGCGATTTACAACTTGCTATTGGATAAGCCCTCGACCGATTAGTACTGGTCAGCTCCATGCATTGCTGCACTTCCACCCCCAGCCTATCTACCTCGTCGTCTTCAAGGGGTCTTACATACTGGGAAATCTCATCTTGAGGGGGGCTTCACGCTTAGATGCTTTCAGCGTTTATCCCGTCCGTACATAGCTACCCAGCGGTGCTCCTGGCGGAACAACTGGTACACCAGCGGTACGTCCATCCCGGTCCTCTCGTACTAAGGACAGCTCCTCTCAAATTTCCTACGCCCACGACAGATAGGGACCGAACTGTCTCACGACGTTCTGAACCCAGCTCGCGTACCGCTTTAATGGGCGAACAGCCCAACCCTTGGGACCTACTTCAGCCCCAGGATGCGATGAGCCGACATCGAGGTGCCAAACCTCCCCGTCGATGTGGACTCTTGGGGGAGATAAGCCTGTTATCCCCAGGGTAGCTTTTATCCGTTGAGCGATGGCCCTTCCATGCGGTACCACCGGATCACTAAGCCCGACTTTCGTCCCTGCTCGACTTGTAGGTCTCGCAGTCAAGCTCCCTTATGCCTTTGCACTCTTCGAATGATTTCCAACCATTCTGAGGGAACCTTTGGGCGCCTCCGTTACTCTTTAGGAGGCGACCGCCCCAGTCAAACTGCCCACCTGACACTGTCCCCGCACCGGATTACGGTACCAGGTTAGAACCTAGATACGATCAGGGTGGTATCCCAACGTTGCCTCCACGCAAGCTGGCGCTCACGTTTCAAAGGCTCCCACCTATCCTGTACAGATCGTACCCAAATTCAATATCAAGCTGCAGTAAAGCTCCATGGGGTCTTTCCGTCTTGTCGCGGGTAACCTGCATCTTCACAGGTATTAAAATTTCACCGGATCTCTCGTTGAGACAGCGCCCAAGTCGTTACGCCATTCGTGCGGGTCAGAATTTACCTGACAAGGAATTTCGCTACCTTAGGACCGTTATAGTTACGGCCGCCGTTTACTGGGGCTTCGGTTCACAGCTTCGGATTGCTCCTAACCACTCCCCTTAACCTTCCAGCACCGGGCAGGCGTCAGCCCGTATACTTCGCCTTACGGCTTCGCACAGACCTGTGTTTTTGCTAAACAGTCGCTTGGGCCTTTTCACTGCGGCCCCCTCGTGCTATTCACACTACCGGGGCACCCCTTCTCCCGAAGTTACGGGGTCATTTTGCCGAGTTCCTTAACGAGAGTTCTTCCGCGCGCCTTAGAATACTCTTCTCGCCTACCTGTGTCGGTTTGCGGTACGGGCACCATCACCTGGCTAGAGGCTTTTCTTGGCAGTGTGAGATCATGACCTTCGCTACTATAATTTTCGCTCCCCATCACAGCTCAGCCTTACAATGTGCGGATTTGCCTACACATCAGCCTTACTGCTTAGACGGACATCCATCAGTCCGCGTCACTACCCTACTGCGTCCCCCCATTGCTCATAACGGCTTACGGTGGTACAGGAATTTCGACCTGTTGTCCTTCGACTACGCCTTTCGGCCTCGCCTTAGGTCCCGACTTACCCTGAGCGGACGAGCCTTCCTCAGGAACCCTTAGGCTTTCGGCGGATCAGATTCTCACTGATCTTTTCGTTACTCATACCGGCATTCTCACTTGTATAATGTCCAGCGCTCCTTACGGTACACCTTCAACCCTTATACAACGCTCCCCTACCCCTGATGCAAAGCATCAAGCCATAGCTTCGGTGGTGTGTTTAGCCCCGTTACATTTTCGGCGCAGAGTCACTCGACCAGTGAGCTATTACGCACTCTTTCAATGATGGCTGCTTCTAAGCCAACATCCTGGTTGTCTGTGCAACTCCACATCCTTTCCCACTTAACACACACTTGGGGACCTTAGCTGATGGTCTGGGCTGTTTCCCTTTTGACAATGGATCTTAGCACTCACTGTCTGACTCCCGGAAGTAAGTCTATGGCATTCGGAGTTTGACTGAGCTTGGTAACCCTTGCGGGCCCCGCACCCAATCAGTGCTCTACCTCCACGACTCTGTTTTCCGAGGCTAGCCCTAAAGCTATTTCGGGGAGAACCAGCTATCTCCGAGTTCGATTGGAATTTCTCCGCTACCCCCACCTCATCCCCGCATTTTTCAACATGCGTGGGTTCGGGCCTCCAGTGCGTGTTACCGCACCTTCACCCTGGACAGGGGTAGATCACCCGGTTTCGGGTCTACGTCCACGTACTAATTCGCCCTATTCAGACTCGCTTTCGCTGCGGCTCCGGCTCTTCACCTTAACCTTGCACGGGAACGTAACTCGCCGGTTCATTCTACAAAAGGCACGCCATCACCCCTAAAACGGGCTCTGACTTTTTGTAAGCACACGGTTTCAGGTTCTATTTCACTCCCCTTCCGGGGTGCTTTTCACCTTTCCCTCACGGTACTGCTTCACTATCGGTCGCTAGGAAGTATTTAGCCTTGGCAGATGGTCCTGCCGGATTCATACGGGGTTTCACGTGCCCCGCACTACTCGGGATCCGTCTCGGAGGGAACCAACTTTCAACTACAGGGCTTTTACCTTCTTTGGCGGGCCTTTCCAGACCTCTTCGCTTAACCGGTTCCTTTGTAACTCCATGTGAGACGTCCCACAACCCCAAAGAGCAAGCTCTCTGGTTTGGGCTTCTCCGCGTTCGCTCGCCGCTACTGACGGAATCACTATTGTTTTCTCTTCCTCAGGGTACTTAGATGTTTCAGTTCCCCTGGTATGCCTCTGCATAACCTATGTATTCAGTTATGAGTAACTGGAAATTACCCCAGCTGGGTTTCCCCATTCGGACACCCCCGGATCAAAGCTTGCTTACAGCTCCCCGAGGCAGTTTCGTTGTTCGCCACGTCCTTCATCGGCTCCTAGCGCCTAGGCATCCTCCGTGTGCTCTTAGTAGCTTAACCATTTTGTTCCGGTTTCGGCCGCTCGCTTCCCTTGTTTTGCTTGCGCAAAGCCAAAAGTCGCTCTCACCCGATACCCTCACAAAAGCAATTTGACTACCGTTTTTATTGAAACTTGTTTAACACAAGTTCAGCTAAAAAGGAATGTTCTAATTCGCGTTTGTTTCGTTTCGATATCTAGTTTTCAAAGAACAAGCTCCATGCAAAAGCAAGCTGTTTGAGAGTTTGAGCTCTCAAAACCGAACAACGAGTGAGTGTTTTGCAGCTAAGCTGCGTATTTGAATGTTTCCGTTGCAGGAAACGATTCTCCATAGAAAGGAGGTGATCCAGCCGCACCTTCCGATACGGCTACCTTGTTACGACTTCACCCCAATCATCTATCCCACCTTCGGCGGCTGGCTCCTTGCGGTTACCCCACCGACTTCGGGTGTTATAAACTCTCGTGGTGTGACGGGCGGTGTGTACAAGACCCGGGAACGTATTCACCGCGGCATGCTGATCCGCGATTACTAGCAATTCCGACTTCATGCAGGCGAGTTGCAGCCTGCAATCCGAACTGAGACCGGCTTTGTTGGGATTGGCTCCATCTCGCGATTTCGCAGCCCGTTGTACCGGCCATTGTAGTACGTGTGTAGCCCAGGTCATAAGGGGCATGATGATTTGACGTCATCCCCACCTTCCTCCGGTTTGTCACCGGCAGTCTATCTAGAGTGCCCATCCGAAATGCTGGCAACTAAATATAAGGGTTGCGCTCGTTGCGGGACTTAACCCAACATCTCACGACACGAGCTGACGACAACCATGCACCACCTGTCTCCTCTGTCCCGAAGGAAAGATACATCTCTGCATCGATCAGAGGGATGTCAAGACCTGGTAAGGTTCTTCGCGTTGCTTCGAATTAAACCACATACTCCACTGCTTGTGCGGGTCCCCGTCAATTCCTTTGAGTTTCAGTCTTGCGACCGTACTCCCCAGGCGGAGTGCTTAATGTGTTAACTTCGGCACCAAGGGTATCGAAACCCCTAACACCTAGCACTCATCGTTTACGGCGTGGACTACCAGGGTATCTAATCCTGTTTGCTCCCCACGCTTTCGCGCCTCAGCGTCAGTTACAGCCCAGAGAGTCGCCTTCGCCACTGGTGTTCCTCCACATATCTACGCATTTCACCGCTACACGTGGAATTCCACTCTCCTCTTCTGCACTCAAGTCACCCAGTTTCCAGTGCGATCCGGGGTTGAGCCCCGGGATTAAACACCAGACTTAAATGACCGCCTGCGCGCGCTTTACGCCCAATAATTCCGGACAACGCTTGCCCCCTACGTATTACCGCGGCTGCTGGCACGTAGTTAGCCGGGGCTTTCTTCTCAGGTACCGTCACCTTGAGAGCAGTTACTCTCCCAAGCGTTCTTCCCTGGCAACAGAGCTTTACGATCCGAAAACCTTCATCACTCACGCGGCATTGCTCCGTCAGGCTTTCGCCCATTGCGGAAGATTCCCTACTGCTGCCTCCCGTAGGAGTCTGGGCCGTGTCTCAGTCCCAGTGTGGCCGATCACCCTCTCAGGTCGGCTACGCATCGTCGCCTTGGTGAGCCGTTACCTCACCAACTAGCTAATGCGCCGCAGGCCCATCCCCAAGTGACAGATTGCTCCGTCTTTCCAGTTCCCTTCAGGCGAAGAAAACAATTATTCGGTATTAGCTACCGTTTCCGGTAGTTGTCCCAAACTTGAGGGCAGGTTGCCTACGTGTTACTCACCCGTCCGCCGCTAACCATCCGAGAAGCAAGCTTCTCTTCAAGTCCGCTCGACTTGCATGTATTAGGCATGCCGCCAGCGTTCGTCCTGAGCCAGGATCAAACTCTCCAATAAAGTATTGAAAAGAGCGATAAGCTCATTTTGAATCTGACGAGATTAAAAATCTCATTTGTGCTCCAGCCGATTCAAACCAAGGCTTGTTTCAAACTTTCGCGTTCATTCTGCAAGCAGAATGTTTACTCACTCGTTGTTCAGTTTTCAAAGATCAAACTTATTTCGTTACCGAATGTTGTTCTCTTCAGCAACTCTTATATAATATCATGTCCGAACCAACTTTGCAAGCTCTTTTTTTAAGTTTCTTTCGAAGCTTATTTCAATCGCTTGCCGCACCGTGTATCTCGTGTTTTTTTGGCCGGAAATAGAATATACCATGTAGAACACACACTTGTAAAGAGTTAATTTCAAAACTTATCAAATCCACGATCTAACCATATTAAGGACCTTCAATCTACCATGAACTCTCAGGTTCAATTTTATTATCCTGCAGCTTAATCTTCTTTATTTAAATCTGTCTTTCTTCTATATATAAGAAGGCAACCCTCTCAACTCTCATATTCGAGACGAAAGGGTTACCTTCTATAGTAATCTATATTTATTTCCGTTCTACTTTATATCCTTTATCCTCAAGCAGTTTCACGATGCCATGATCGCCCAAGTAGTGTGCCGCACCAACAACAATGAAATACTCCTCACCTTTGCCGTTTTTCAAGTAACCATCGATTTTGTCCGCCATACCAATGTTACGATCAACCAGCATTGCTTTGTTATATTCCTCGTTAGTGGAGAAGCTGTTTGTCAGTTCAAGCAGTTGCTCGTCATTACCCGTTTTCCACATCTCAGCCATTTCTTTCACACTGTTATCCAACACGTCGAAGTTTTCGATTGTCGCTTTCAGTGTTTCCTCTTGTGTTTCTTTGGAAAAGTCGTTAAACATTCCAAGTTGAGATTGATAACTCTCCAACTCAATAACTGGAAGTTTGCGCTCGATCGCTTTCTGGATGAAATACAGATCCACTCCTGCTGACGCTTCGTATCCTGCCGTTGTGGACTTCAAACTTGCAAGTGTGCTCTCTACTACCCAAGGCTTAAATGCATCCAAGGCGTTAGACTCCAGACCATTTTTCTTCAATACATCACCCAGCTTAGTATACGTTTCACTGGAAATGTGGTCTTTCAGTGTTGTTCCATCTTGATACGAACCCAGACTTAGAACCAGCTTTTGCTGCTCTTCATCAGCGGCTTTGCTAATATCAATCTCTACCCCGAGATAGTCAGCTTCCGCAAAGGCTTCTTCAAACTCCGGACGCAGTGGATAGAAGCTCTCATCCGCAATATGCATGGACCCTACCAGATAGATCGTGTTGCCATTGCTTTCAACTTCCCACATGAAGCCACGTCCACCGGTTTGAGCAGTTTCAGTTGCTCCATCTTTGGATACCAACAGCACGGTGCGCGTTGCAGCATCCCAGCGAACTTCATAACCCGCTGCATCACCGACGATGCGGATTGGCGCATACGTTACACCGTTGATGCGCGTAAGCTTGCTTTTAAGCGTAATCGTTTTGCCATCTACCACTGCTGTGATCGTATCATCTGTCGCAGTTGTTAGCTTCACATCCATAGCATCCAGCGTAGTCCGCAGTGGAACCAATGTTGTACCTTTCTCCAGGATTGGTGCTCCTGTAGCATATTTCACAGCTTGATCATTAACCTTTACGGAAGTTCCTTGTGGAGCAGCCATAGCTGGCACTGCAGATGCAAGCAAACCTACTGAGATGGTTAGAGATAAGAGCATGCGTTTCCAATTCTTCATATTATGTAATCTCCTTTATTGAATATAGTTGCCAATCCAATTTTTAATAGAATAGACATACTTAGATACTACGGTTAAAGATGGGAATTGGTGCCACTCCAAAACGGAGCGCACTTTCTCCCTTCATTACTCTCATTAGATAAGAAACAATAAAAACGAAACCAACATACAGGTTCAATGCAACATATTCGCAAAGCCAAAGCTATTCCATGATAAATAGATACTTATCAGCGCTAGGAAAAAAAAGGCTATAGAAACCTTCGGATTGCCCCACAGCTTCACTCCAAATGCGACGAAGAAAATAGTGATAGCTAATTTAGAGATGCTTTGGTAGTTGCCCTGCTGTGAAAAGGCTGAACTGCTAAATACAATTTGAAAGTAGTAGTGTAGTCAGGATCGATCAATGCTTTAAACCACAGAGGTTCCCTCAAAAACTGTATATAGAACCCTTTTAACTGCTGCATGATCATCGACCCTCTCCTGAACTCGATTTAATATGACCACCGACACAGCACACCACTTATCATAATTAGTGAGAAAAAGTCATCAATAAAGCTTATCTATCAGGACATATTTTCATGATAAGTAGGAAAAAGCGCAAAACTCATTTTGCATCTTCATACATGCTAATATATACGGATTTTTGCGATATTTTTTCTTAATTATACATAGCAAAAAGACCACTATCTAGTATTAGATAACAGTCTCATTTTAGAATACTTTATTCATTTAAATTAAAATCATTCCGTCTTCTATTCTTCTACAGAAACATAAATACTTAATCGTATGCGAATTGCCGCTATCTCAAAACCAGTTAGAATCATAATCCAATGATCTTTCCTCCCCTTCTTTCTCTAGTAATATGTTCAGGAAAACATCAAGCAGCTCCTATCAGCTTGAGTACAACTAAAATATTGCTGGGATAATCGAATTGATGGAATTAAATATCCAGGGAACGATGATATTCGACCATATATTTCTGATAGCTCCTTCTAAAGTAAGTAGAAGCTGGATCCTTATTCTTGCTGCTTCATTCGGAAAGAATCTCACAAATTTTGTGCTTCGGCATGTAGTTGTCATGATTCATCCTCTGGTATAGAGTCTAACTAATCTTCTTGCACATTTCGGTACAGTTTATCTAATATCATTTTTAACTGATTTAATTCATCGTGTTCCAAACCTCGTGTAACATAGTCATGCGCGTTTTTAACTGTTAACAACAGCTTTCCTTTAACTTCTTGACCTTTAGAGGACAAATATAAATAATGTGAGCGCTTATCTTGATCATGAACAATACGTCTAACCATGCCCTTGCGTTCTAAAGAATGTATCATTCTCACTACCGTTGTTTGATCCCGATCGATGGCCTCCGCCAGCTCTTTTTGAGTCATAGTTTTATCTATATCAAGACAGGAGATAATGCTCCACTGCTCCGGTGTCACCTTGTAGGGCTTTAATTGTTTCGTAAAATAGTTTGTAAGCTTGACATCTGTACGATGGATCAAGAAGCCGGTAATATTATATAAGTCCATTGCAGTACCCTCATTTATCATTTTCTTAAATCAAATATAGTCGATCTCTCAAAGGTTACACATGAAATCCGTCAAAAATTCGTTAATTTCGTTTAGAAAAAATGATACATGGATACAATCAAGCTAAGTATGAACAAAATGAGTGCTGGAATGGCCTTCTGAATCGGATCTTTAGCTAAGACTATTAAAGTAAACGCTCCAGCAAGCATTGTTCCGGCTAGAAGCAAGCCAGCTAAAATTGCTGCGACAGGCATCCAGATGCCAACGATCATACCAGCTGCCCCCACAATTTCGAACGAACCAGTCAAAACATTAAAGAACGATGGCAGTCCAAAACGTTTAAACTCATTGGCCATTTTACCGGAAATAATTTTGCTTCCTGTAAAAAGGAAAAAACCACCTAATAGAACCTGTAAAACTGTGATAAAAATGAACATATCTACCCCTCTTTCATAAAGTTATGCATATGAATTTTATATATGCTATAGCATGTATTTTGTTTGAAATTATATATATTGTCAACCCTAAAATAAAGCTTTATAAATTATAGCCCTCTTATATCCTTTTAATTTTTCTTAGATTATCGTTCCAAAGGAAGGTTTCTTTTTCACATATCGTTAATATTTTCTAGCATGGATAATTCAATTTCTGTTCTTTGTTGAACTGTGGTAAATTTCTCTGTAATCAGCCGATTAAAAGCCTATGCTTCTTACTTTCAATAAATTTAGTAACAAACAAAGGTAATTTACTTAACTTATTGTCAATTCGACCTACGGAATGTAATTTAGCTTGTTTATACAAAAATCAACCATCCCAAATTAAATATAACTTCTAAGTAATTATTCGTTCTTGACTGTTTGTATCGAACACCATTAAACAACATGTAGCGCGTTCAACATTAAATTGGCCACCAATGGCTACAAGCTAATTTCAAAAAGAGATATGCATATTTATGGATAAATATGCATATCTCGCTAATTATGACAACACACACACCTTCAAACACTCAACCTAGATCTTATATGCCTTCATGGCTTTAAACAATTCCTTAAAGGTTGGACGTTTACCGTACATCAACACACCTGTGCGATAGATTTTGGCTGCAAGCCATCCGAAGATGATAATGGATACGATGAGAATCGCTAAGGACGTTAGAATCTCCCAAGTTGGCGCAACTCCTGCGCCAATTCGAACCAGAATCGCGGTCGGCGACGTGAATGGAATGAAGCTTGCGATTTTCAACAACAGAATGTTCGGCGTAGAAATACTGAAGATCGCAATATAGAAGGAAACAAGCGACAACATCGTAATCGGCAGAACAGCCTGACCGAGTTCTTCAGTACGGCTTACCATTGAACCAATGGCAGCAAACAACACGGCATACAGGAAGTAACCCAGAATGTAGAATATGAGTCCGTACACAATAACCGCAATATTCACATCACTTACACTCATATTGAAATCACCTAATACTGCACGGTTATGCGGCAACAAGATATTTCCGGCAACCACCGCTCCGAAGATCCCGATTTGCAGCATCCCCACCATGAAAATCCCGATGATTTTACCAAACATCTGACTGAGCGGTGATACACTCGTAATCAGAATCTCCATAATACGTGAGCTCTTCTCAGCTGTGATCTCGGAGGCAATCATGTTACCTGTCATCATCGTTGAGGTAAACAGCAGGATGATCAGCAAGTACACCACAATATAGTTAATCGGGCTCATTTTACCTTCAGACTCAGTACCTGCTCCGCTCTCATCTGTACTCAAACTTTGCTCAGTGAGCTTCACAGGTGTTGTAATCAGTTCCTTCTGCTCCGCTGTGAGTACATCCTTCACAACCACATCCAGCTTCACACTCTGCAACGCTGCTTCAATGGATGCAATGATCTGAGGTGATACGTCTTCTGCTGAATATAGAATGGGCTGCGGGAACTCTTGCCCGGAAACAGCTTCAAACTTCAGATAACCATCGGTAATCCCTGCTTCCACATCCGCCGCAAGAGCCGCCTCATCTTTGTCTCCACTGGTAACGAATCGATAAGCCTGATCTCCTTGAGCCGCAGAGAAGCTCTCCAGTTTCTCGGAAACTTCAGGCTGCCCTGTACTCAAAAGACCAATATTTACAGGATTACTGCTTGAAGCTCCACCAATGGAACCCCCGTTGAATAAGGTAATGAAATATGGGACATTGAGTCCAATTGAAATTAAAAGTGCAAGTACAATGGTCGTTACCATGAATGATTTCGTTTTAACTTTGTTTTTAAATGTAAAACCCGTAATCGTTCCCATTTTATTCATTCGACTCACCTACCTCACGAATAAAGATTTGGTTAAGCGTTGGTTCCTTCAGTTCAAAGTGTTCCACTGTCGTCTGGGTCATGGCTGTTCTGAGAATCTCTTGAGCCGCTTCCACCTGACTAATATGTATCAGGTACCCACGCTCATTCCGCTCGACTTTCTTCACACCAGACAACTGTTCAAGTCCTTCCACACTACCAATCGTACCCAGGAATACCTGTTCACGCGGATACCGGCTCTTGATCTCCTTGATCTCTCCTTGTACCACCGTGTTGGAACGATGCAGAATGGTGATCTGACGACACAACTCTTCAACGTGCTCCATACGGTGTGTTGAGAACAGAATGGCCGTGCCTTCATCACGCAATTCCTTGACGGTGGACTTGAGTAATTCCACGTTCACAGGATCCAGTCCACTGAACGCTTCATCCAGAATGAGAATCTGCGGTCTATGCACTACAGCCGCGATAAAGCCCATTTTCTGCTGATTACCTTTGGATAACTCCTCGATCTTCTTATCGTAATACTCAGGTACCTCAAACCGATTCAGCCAGTACTTGAGGCTCTGATCTGCGTCCTTACCATTCATACCACGAAGTCGTGCCAGGTAATTAATCTGTTCGCTGACTTTCACCTTCGGATACAATCCGCGCTCTTCCGGAAGATAACCCATAATCTGTTGCAGCTCCGTATTATAGGGCTTGCCGTTGTACAGGATATTCCCTCCGTCAGGGTGAATCAGTCCGAGCACCATACGCATTGTTGTTGTTTTACCTGCACCATTGGCTCCGAGCAGTCCGTAAATCTCCCCCTCTTTTACATTGAGCGTGACTCCATTAACGGCTGTTTTGTCTGCATATTGCTTGACGACTTGCTTCAATTCCAATCGGTTCATCATTTATCGTCTCCCTTCGGTTATTTCCACTGTACGGGTGCATACCCGGCAATCCAGAATGCCAGCACTTCATCCAATTCCAAGTTACGGATTCTCAATACCCGGTTATTGGACAGCTCCAGCCTCTCCTGCGCCTCGCTGACCCGGGTTGTAATTACGCGAACCAGACCTCCCTCTTCTATAGAAGATTCCACAACACCAGGAATACTTTCTGGCCTTAAATCTCCTTCATACCAGACTTCTTTCCACTGATCGAGCACCATATCTTTCTCGGCCATCCCCAGTGACTGACCACGGTGCATCAATACGATGTAATCCGCAAGCCTTTTGACTTCGTCTGCAATATGTGTGGCAATCAGAATCGTGGTGTCTCCCCCCGCCATGAAGGTACGGAACTGCTCAACCATCACTTTCCAGGCAAAAGGGTCCAATCCTGATGAAGGCTCATCCAAAAGCAATAGTCTTGGGCGAGCTGCAATTGCAGCTGCAATCTCAAATTTTCGCCTTTCTCCCTTGGACATCTTGTTCAGCTTCACATCAACAGGTACTTCCATATCCTGAATCAGTTGGTCGAACAACTTCATATCCCAACGTGGGTACCAGTACGCCCGGAAATGGGCCGCTTCTTGTGCTGTTATCCGGTTCTCTTCTGAACCAGCGTTATCTGCCACAAAACCAATCTGTTGTCTCAGTTCAATGGGAAGTGGCCCATCATGTTCCTGACCAAACCATATAATCTGCCCAGCATCTGGCAGCACCACTTGCTGTAACATGTTAAGAAGGGTGCTTTTGCCTGAACCATTGTGACCGAGAATAGCCACTATATACCCTTCCGGGATGGTCAGATCAATTGGGCCAATAACTCTGCGTTTTCGCATTTTGGATACGCCGTTCAACTGGATTGCTATGGGTTCCACGTATGAATCACTCCCTTACTTCACGTAAATAGCCTTCAGGACTTCCCGGAATAGGCTCTCCATCTCTTCTTCCGTACAGCCTACCGATTTCCCGGACTGCACCGCTGCCTGCATCGCTTCCTGTGCGGCCTTTAATCTATAATTTTCTCTGTCACCGGCTTCTACCTGGGCCACAAATGTACCTGTCCCCTGCTTCGTACGAAGCAAGCCTTCATTCTCCAGATCCTGATAGACCCGTCTAACCGTAATAACACTGCAATTCAGTGCTCCGGCGAACTCACGAATGGACGGCAAATGTGTTCCCTCCCCCAACTGACCCGTAATAATTAACGATCTTAACTGATTTTCAATTTGGTGGTATAAAGGTTCAGCGCTATTTTCATTAATTTGAATGGGTATTTTCACATCTTGCACCTCGCCCTCCGGTACACTCCAGTCTGTTACCTGACCGTGCCGGTTTCATCCTGTATTCGTACATAAGCTCAATTCTCATTTTAATTCAAATCCCGATGAACCAGCTTCTTCAGCGTAAAACGACTAGACAGCCATAATCCCGCTACGCCAGCCACCAGAGAAATCCACATGATCGGGGAAAGCAGCCCCCATGATTTACTTCCATCCATTACAATCCGCAATCCGTAACTGCCTGATATTCGAATCAGTATGGATATGCCAATGGCGAATGGTATAAAAAGCATACTGAGAAGCAAGTATTTCTTGCCACTGTTCAGAAACTCTCCGTAAATATAGAACCCTGTTACCAAAAGGCCATAACCTGTACAGGTAAGGCTAAAGGCCAGATACTGATCCCATCGGAATCCTTCGGCATGAAGGTTAACCACGTATAACGATCCGTAGAAAAAGATTCCATTGTACTTAAACGCCATCAGAGACTGCTGTAGCCTGGACCACATCACCACTTGTTCAGGAATGGGAATTCTACGATAGTAGGCCAGCATCTGCGTATAAGAATCTTCCTGTATGTAACGGAAGGAGCGCCTGCAGAACATAAACCCTTGAAATGGCAACATGATTAAAAAGAAGGAATCCACTACTGGATTAATAATATCTGTCTGTTGTTGTCCTAAAAACATCACACCGCTCATACCGCCAGTGTATATCATGAATAATGCAGACCATAGCCATTGGAGCCTATCCTTACTCATCTGGCTGCGGGTCAACCACCACGCCTGCTTCCATTCGTTCATATGCATGCCTGCCTTTCATCTGTCATTCACTCATGTTGCTTACTGTGATTACTGTATATATCAATATACACAGTATACAGACCTATTTCTCATCCCGTCAACCCCTAATTTTCCTGAATCAGGAAGACGGGATGGGACACAGTACGAATTTACGTTAAAATAAATTATAGTAACGAATCATAGAAAGGAAGGTTACAGCTATGGATTGGCTGATAGAGATCGGATTTGTCCTCCTTTTCCTTATCGTCGTAATCTGGTTGGTCCTCCGGGATGAGCCTCATCGTCATTCTGCCAAAAAAGGCAGACACCGCATCCGCCGTAACAACGGTCATACCGACTCTGCTTCGGGATATCCGGTCATTATGGGAGATGACTCCTACGATCGACATGCTAGACACACACCGGATCACAAACATCATGATTCAGATTCTTCAGGAGGCACACATTCTCATCACAACAGCGATAGTGGTAGCAGCAATGACAGCAGTGGGGATAGTGGCGGCGGAGACAGTGGGGGTGGCGGGGATTAAACATCATTTCCCAATCACAAAAGAAGGGCTGTACCCGTTATTGTGTAAACACAATTCGGGTACAGCCCTTTGCCGCTCTCTAGCACCTGTTAGAAGAAGAGGCCTTACGATTAAACGAGGTTATAGCCACTAGGCAGACTGCGATCCCTGCGGATTGCGCGAATCTGAGCCAGCGTTAACCGTTGATTGGTGGAGATCAGGGATTCCACGTCATTGCCACGGATCAGATCATCCAAATCTCTCAAGTTGGTGTTGCCTCGGAAGACTCGGAATCCACCTTGGAAGTTAGGACGTGTAAACACAACCAGTGTTGCATTGGAACTTGTTGAGAAAAAGCGCAGGCTCTCCACCCCATCCAAAATATTGTCCAGGTTACGAAGACCCGTGTTGCCACGATAGATGCGGCTTCTCCCTCTGTAGTTCTCTTCTGAATACACGGTAAGACGTGGATACGTTTGACTGACGTTGACTGTTTTTTTCATTTTGTTTCCCCCTCTCGAACTCATTCTATGAATGAATGAGAGAGGAAGCGTGGACGAATGATCTGCTAGATTCGTCCATTTTCATATTTTCAGAAGAGAGTAGTGACGCCGCCCAAGTAACAGGAGGTTATATCTCAACTTTTATACGCCGAGGATAACTTCCCATACCGGACGTGTATGACCTCCAGGATATAAGAGATATAGAAGAACATACACAACAACACCTGTTAGCGCTGACCCGAACCAGATCATGGACGTGTACTTACCCCAGCGGCGATGTTTTCCGAACTTCTTTTTGAACCCCAGCACCAGTGTGGAGATGCCAAATATCGCTGCCACGGTAGCCAGGATAATATGAAAGATCAGAAATATCCGATAAAAGATCTCCAGATCCGGGTCCCCGCCCCAAGCCGTATTTCCCACGAACACTGTACGAGACATATAGATCACAAAGAAGATTAGAGCTGCAATCGCACCTGCTACCATGGCGGACTGATGAGCCTCACGTTTCCCCCGAATAATCAGTACCCATCCAATCCCCACCAGTACTGCACTAATCACAATGAAAGAAGTACTGATCGTTGGTAGCCAAAAATACATATCCATCGTGTGTTCCCCCTCTTGTCAGAACATTACTTCATTATTTGGCAGCCGGATTGAGCGGCCCTCCTGCGCCCCCTGCAGGATACGAATCATCATCATCTTCCTGCTTCTCTTTCCGATACCATTGGAAAAAGACATAAGCCAGCATCGAGGCAAAGATTCCTTCCTGAATAAACTTCATGACAATGCCACCGACCTGCTGATCTTCTTTCGCAGAAGACAGGAAGTTGAAGAACGCAGGCCCACCGAATGAGCGAAGTAATGCCGTAGAATCTCCAGACACACAATACCGCATTGCTTCAGCCCATACGGCCGGGTTGCTGTACGTCTGATACAACGGCTCGGCCGCAAAAATAATCAATCCACACGCAGGCGTGAGCAGTACCATATTCAGAAAAATAAAACCAATCTTGGATAACCCCGATGCTTGTCTGCCTTCTGGCAACGGATTCAGCAATGTCCACCACATGAGCATCGAGGTGATGAACAGCGCAATATAATACAACCGGTGAACGGTAAAATTCAGCATGACGTAATCATGCACAATCGGTAGGTGATACAGCGAGAACAGCCCGTTAAAGAGTACTGCCGCAACGATCGGATGAGCCAGGAACGATAGCTGTCGTGTAGGCAACCAGCGCACGATTCTGCGCCATACCCAGATCGGCAAACCTTTCATCATCAGCGGCGGAGCTACCAGATAGGAGAACGCCATACTTACCATGTGGAAGCTAAACATCACGTGACCAAGCAGATTAAAGGGTCCAGCTTGAGCCAGATACAGGACAAACAGTCCTGTAATAAACATGATTTTCTGTGCAGCAGTCGCAGGTTCTGCATCCTTTATTTGCTCGCTTAACGGTCCCACAAGCACCAGATAAGCCGCAGCAATGATCAGAAATAAAGCCAGTATAAGCGGACTCCATAAATCGTTGAAGCTAAAATATTGCAACCCGAGCATACGGGAAACCTCCCCGTGACCTGATTTGGTTGTTACCTTCATTACTTTGAGAAGATTCATTCGCCAAAAAGGGGAAAAGACGGCGGCAATGCGCCGCCGCCATCTCTTTTACCACCAGACCCAATAGAGTGCCATAATGATGCACGTAAAGGCTACGAAAAAGCCAAAGGCCATGAACAGAATCGGCATCAAGTGCCCTTTGTCCTTCAAGTGCATCCAATAACCCAATTGAACGAATACTTGAAGAATAGCCATGACGAGCAAAATAATAATGATAAAGGTTGTGTTGACCCCTCCGGCAGAAGCAGCCGCAAACGCAATCAGCGTAAGAATAATGGAGAAGATAAACACCACGACGTGTTTCTGTGGCCCTTCCGTCCGGTGACGGTGTTTCACAGGCTGTTGATCTGTCTTATCCTGTGCCGACATGTGCTACCCCACCTTTCCGAGCAGGTACACGACCGTAAAGATGAACACCCATACCACGTCAATAAAGTGCCAGTACATTGCGGAGACGTATACTTTAGGTGCGGTTACGACCGTCAATCCTTTTTTGAACAGCTGACCGATAATGATTCCGATCCACACAATACCAAAAGCAACGTGGGCTCCGTGGAACCCGACCAGTGTATAGAATGCTGAACTGAATGCACTCGTGGTCATGCCAAACTCTTTATGTTTCACATACTCGTAGAACTCGTAAATTTCCAGTGCGAGAAATCCCATACCCAGTACTACCGTGATGCCAAGCCACAACGCCAGTGCATCTCGCTTGCCCTTATGCATGGCCTGAATCGCAAATACACTTGTCAAACTACTGACCAGGAGAATGAACGTTGCAGCGGCCACAAGTGGCAGGTGGAACAGTTCATTCGCCGTAGGTCCATCATTGGTTTGGCCACGAAGAGCCAGGAAGGTAGCAAAGAGTGTACCGAACAGTACCGTCTCGCCGCCAAGGAACAACCAGAAGGCGATAAGCTTGTTACGGCCTTCCAGCGTTGCTTTCTCCGGTTCATGCGGCAATTTGTCGTTCACCGGTTCGGCATGTGAGGTTGTCATGTTCTAGCCCCCTTCTCATCCTGATCCTCCGGTTCAATATGCCAGCCATGATCATCATAAAGTGAACGAAGTGCCATTGCACCAAATGTGATTACGAGACCAATAATAACTACAATATAATTGTTGAAAATGACATTCATAAATGCATTACCAAATTCATCATTGCTGAACATCAAGCCAAGTCCGGCGATAAAGATACCTACTGACATTACAAACGGCAACGGCGTTGCTGAAGGCATATGAATCGAACCTACAGGTTCTGCCGGTGTCATCTCCGTATGTCCTGCCATTTTTTCCTTCCAATATGCATCAATTCCGCGTACCAGCGGCGTCTGCTTGAAATTATATTCCGGCGGCGGAGATGGAATAGACCATTCCAGTGTACGGCCGTCTTCCCACGGATCGTTTGGCGCGCCAGCCGGTTTTTTCATTGTGATCACGATGTTCACGAGGAACATGATAACCCCAACACCCATTAGAAACGCACCGACGGAGCTGACCAGATTGAGCAGGTCAAAGTCCTGATTCGGCAAGTATGTAACGATCCGGCGCTGCATCCCCATCAGACCGAGGAAATGCTGTACAAAGAACGTTAATTGGAAACCGATCATAAATGTCCAGAACGTCCATTTGCCCAGTGTTTCGCTGAGAATACGTCCGAACATCTTCGGCCACCAGTAATGCAGTCCCGAGAACAATCCAAGTACGAGTCCCCCTACAATAACGTAGTGGAAGTGGGCTACAACAAAGTACGTATCATGGAACTGGAAGTCTGCCGGAGCAGATGCCAGCATAACGCCTGTAACACCACCCATAACGAAGGTTGGGACAAATCCAACAGCAAACAGGTTTGCCGCGGTAAAGCGGATCTGTCCACCCCACATCGTAAAGAGCCAGTTAAAGATTTTGATCCCGGTAGGTACGGCAATCAACATCGTGGAGATGGAGAAAAGCGCGTTGGCTACATTACCCAGACCTGTTGTAAACATGTGATGCGCCCATACCATGAAGCCCAGAAAGGCAATCAGGATGGTGGCAAATACCATGGAGCTGTATCCGAACAACCGTTTACGCGAGAAGGTCGGAATAACCTCCGAGATAATACCAAATGCCGGCAAAATCAGAATGTATACTTCCGGGTGCCCGAAGATCCAGAAGATGTGCTGCCAGAGTACCGGGTTACCGCCACCTGCTACATCGAAGAAATTCGCTCCCAGTATACGGTCAAACGTCAAAAGTACAAGCCCTACCGTGATGGCAGGAAAAGCAAAAAGGATAATGGCAGATGTAATAAATGTCGTCCATGTAAACATCGGCATCCGCATGTAAGACATGCCTGGAGCACGCATTGTAATAATCGTTGCGAGAAAGTTAATGCCCCCGATGAGCGTTCCCAGACCCGCGATCTGAAGGCCGATGGTGTAGAAATCCACACCATGCGTTCCACTATACTCACTGCCCGAAAGCGGCGTATATGAGGTCCAACCCGCATCCGGTGCTCCGCCCATAACCCAGCTCAGGTTCAGCAACAATCCACCAAAGAGGAATGTCCAGAAACCCAGCGCGTTAAGAAACGGGAAAGCAACGTCCCGTGCCCCGATCTGCAAAGGCACGACAGCATTCATAATGGCAAAAATAAGTGGCATGACACCAAGGAAAATCATCGTTGTTCCATGCATTGTAATCAATTCGTTGAAGACCTGTGCCGATACAAAATCATTCATAGGCTTCATCAGTTGAATCCGAATCAAAATGGCTTCAATGCCGCCGATTCCAAAGAAAAATCCACCCGCAACCAAATAGAGAATGGCGATTTTTTTGTGATCGACGGTGGTGATCCAATCCATCAAGCCCCTGTACCTCTTGACGCTATGCGCATGAGCCAAGGTTGTGTACCCCCTTCTTCGTCCTTGCTGTTCTATTCATAGTCCAATTTGTAGTTGGCCAGATATTCGGCAATTCCGTCGATTTCTTCATCCGTCAACCCAAGATCTTTGGGATTCGGCATGGTATTGCCCGGCTTCACGGATTGTGGATCATGGAGCCATTCTTTCATGTTATCCAGTACCGGACTACCTTCTTCCTGTCCCTCGCGAGAATTCAGCAAAATGCCTGCGACAGATTCCTTGCCGCCGATTCCCGTCAGGTTAGGTGCAACCGGTCCACCTTGATCACCAACAGCGTGGCAAGAAAGGCAGTTTGTTTTGAACTTTTCGGCCAATTGAGTGTCTTCAGGAAGGACTGCAGGTGCTTTCATCTGGTTCACCCATCTGTCAAAGGATTCCTGACTCACTGCTTTTACCTTAAACTCCATAAAAGCATGCGATCTGCCACATAATTCGGCACATTTACCACGGTAAACGCCTTCATTCGGTGCAGAGAAACTGAACTTGTTAAGTGTTCCATCCGGGTTTGTGTCCATTTTGCCCGCAAGTGACGGCACCCAGAAGGAGTGAAGCACGTCAGCGGTTTTTAATTCGAATGCAATTTTTGTTCCGGTCGGGATGATGAGATCTTGAGCGGTGGTTACGTCATATTGAGGATAAGTGAATTCCCACCAGTACTGATGCGAGGTGACTTGGACCTTAAGTGCATTTTTGTCATTGGACAGATCTTCGCCTTGGGCAAAAATCGTTTGGACCGTCGGTACTGCTAGAACAATAACCAGCAATAACGGAATGGCTGTCCAGATTACTTCCAGCTTGAAATTACCTTCAACCTGTTCGGGCATCTCAGTCTGCCCAGCTCGTCTACGAAACCGGATCAGAACATAGGCCGCTATGGCAAATACAATGATGAGCACCACGATCATAATCGCGATGGATAACTTCATCAGATCATATTGGCCTTGCGCTACAGGACCCTGAGGTTTCATTACCGACAAGTCTTCCCGCCCGCATGCGGATAGCAGCAAAGAGAACACCGCCAGCAAGGGGAGAATTCGCTTTGCAACCTGCCACTGTTTCATCATTGATCTACCCCACTTTTTTACGTTTTCGTAGATTACCGTTGTCGTTCGGTAGAAAGGCAACAAAAGGTACGTTTCAGCACGATACGCATAATCCTCTTCATCATACAGAACGCTTAGAAAAATAACGCTTCCAGTACTCCCGTGATTTCCTGCTCAGGGCATGTCTGCGCATTCTTCCAATTCATTCTATATGCTTCAATCACTTATTAAATATAAGTTGAGGGTATGATTTTGTCAATCTTTGGACACATGTTCACAAATTGTTCACTTTATGTAAAAAACCGCTCTACAACTTGATTTGCAAACGATTTCAGTTAAAAGTATTACACTCTACATTTGAAAATTTTTGCCAAATTTCGGTGATAAAACTCGATTTATTGGTGATTTTTCTCACAATGAAAACATGTGCTATTATGCAAAAGAA
This sequence comes from Paenibacillus sp. FSL H8-0283, assembly GCF_045040675.1. Classification (NCBI taxonomy): domain Bacteria; kingdom Bacillati; phylum Bacillota; class Bacilli; order Caryophanales; family Paenibacillaceae; genus Paenibacillus; species Paenibacillus sp. FSL H8-0283. The sequence continues at coordinate 681,032 of NZ_CP150295.1, read as the reverse complement.
AGATCAGAATTTATGGAAAACCTCTTCCATATCCATTCAGAAGACATGCCTATCGCTCCATACCGCTATCTTCAAGCTCAAAACAGCATGGAGCATTTCTGAGAAAGTTCAACTCAAGCCCTCTTCTTCACTGAGTTCATCTCACGTGCCATCGGTCAGAATCAAGGGGCCATTCCCAGTAATCGCAACCGTATGCTCATACTGGACCCCCCAGCTGCCATCTACCGTCCTTACCGTCCATCCATCTTCATCCCAGACAACGGCCCCAGAACTGCCTTTTGTAAAGATTGGTTCAATCGTAATAACCATGCCCTCGGTGAGCATCGTGCCCGTTCTACGTTTGCCATAAGGCAGAACATTTGGGGGTTCATGAATATATTGACCAATCCCATGACCGATGAGAGGCTTCACAATCCCGTACCGATACAGTCTGGCTGTTCGTTCAATGGCACTTCCAATATCTCCGAGTGTATTCCCTGGAACTGCCTGGGCAATCGCCCGCTCAAGTGCCTTCTCCGTGCGTCTCATCAGCTTGCGAATAGATCTGCTTGTTTCACCAATTCCATATGTCCAGGCCGAGTCAGCAAGCCAGCCGTCTTTGTTTACCACCATATCGATGGTCACTACATCCCCACTCGCCAGCTCCTCTTCCCCAGGAAATCCGTGGCAGACCACTTCATTGACAGAGGCACACGTCGCGTACGGATATCCTTTGTACCCTTTTTGCTCCGGTGTGGCTCCTCGTGCTGCCAGAAACTCTTCCACCCGCTCATTAATCGCTGCTGTCGTGATACCGGGGATCATCCACTGCTCAATATGCTGGTGACAGCTCCACAAAATTCTTCCTGCTTCCCGCATGTAGCCAATCTCTTCTTTGGTTTTCAAAATAGGGTCCACATGCATTCATCCTTCCCGCTGTAGGTGTACTCCCATATATATGCAGCAGGAACGCAAAAAAAACCGCCTTCCGGAGCTTAACGCCCGAGAGACGGTTCTATTCATTATCGGAACAGTATAATCAGAGTTGTGTGTTGTTTCAGGACACGGAAGAATCCATCTTGACAAGCTCATGCTCAACCACAGAAGTCAATTCTTCCTCATATCCACCCGTAATCCGGTATTTTCTCACGTACTCCTTCACGAATTTTTTTGGATCCTTAGGACGGAAAATCCGAGTCATTTCCCTCAAACTTTCTTTGACCTCATTGTGACCTTTCGTTGCCATTGTAATTCCCTCCCAAAACGTTGAAAGTGAATGCTCCGTTTAGAGAATGCCGAATAAGTCTTAAATGCCATCCATGAAGTTGTGTGCGCGGCTTAAAGCAAGCTTTAGGTCGGGAACCTCGCTAGAAAGCAAGTACCTGACACTATAAATACCCGATATGATTCGGAATGAATCATAATCTTATTGTAGCATATTCGGAAGTATCTTACGACTTGACGATTTCCTCTAATAAATATAACGGTTTTCATGCCCAAAAAGTTTAATTCCGAATCATATGTTAAGATTGCCACCATTCTATACGGAATTAATATATCCAGCATAACACTGAACTATTCGGGGGATATTATCACGGACAACCCATACAGTTAAATTACTGGTATCCAAAGGAGGCGTCGTCTCATGGACCGCAAAGAACAAGATATGCTGCCCCTTTCGCATGAAAAGGTGGAAGTAGACGGAGTTTACATCAACGAAGCCGGACGTGAGGAACATCTGCACCGGGGGCAACATTTCCCGGCTGATCCCGTTCTTGGCAAGTCGGAATGGAAACTGACGGAATATGCATATGATAATCATCACGAAGGAAGAACCGATGAGCGGTTGGTTCCCAAAGAAAACGACACCGATAAAAACGGCAAGATCAACAGCCCACGCAGACAGTTTCAGGGCGGGTAGTCTTGTTTGTTAAACGTATGTAGTGCTAGAAAAAAACAAGTGCAGTACAAGCCATATATCGGCTTGTACTGCACTTGTTCCATTTTAAGATAAATTTCAATTTTTTTGTTAGTTTCCCCTTAAATCACTCAGTAGAATTTTCTGGGAGCTCTGTTCCAATAGACGAAATTCCTCGTTGATTTTCCGTTCTCTGGCTGCATCAGGCCGATAACCCGGAATCATTGCCCAATGCTCTCTTATCAATTCAATGCGATACATTGTTGGAGGATGATACGCATGATCCTGGGTATCACGTGTTACCTGCAAACGTTGAAGTCGAAGAATCTCTTGGCTTGGAACGGCAGAAATACGACTTCTGAATTCCTCATACAATTCCTTGTTGTACTGATATTCTGCCACTTGCTCAGCTGTAAGTGCAAAAAGGCCTGCCATCTCAGACTTTAAGAACAAAGACTCTACGGCTTTACTTCCAGCTGTCTCCGAAGCTTCATGATCTGCGATGTAGAAAACTCGCTGCATCTCAGGCCTCATGCTCCAAAGCAATAAGACATATATCCCACCAACAATGGCAAGCAACAATAGACGAAATATGATGATTGGGAATACTACCCAAGTTAATAAACCGCTTCCCTCCGGATTAATCGTGTCGAGCCAGGAATGAAGCACGTGTTTGGCACGTTCAACGAAAGAGCTATTAGATATGTTGGGGTGTGCCAACTGACTCATTTGATGACTAATTGCGGCTACCTTCTCCTCTAGTGTCAAGGCTGCAAACAAAGGGATTCCCAAGACGATAGCTCTCTTTTTTCTTTTGAGATGTAGTACGTACCCGTTATATTCCTCATTGATGAGAATCATATCCACAGGCGGAACATTCATACGCTCCCCAATCTCATCAATCATCCCATACAATTCGGGAAACTCATCTCTTCTGATGATTCTACCTGGAAGACGTTTCCGATACGGCAAGATAATCGTAATCCATAGAAGTACCAGGGCAATACCTAATACAAAGAGCCAAGAAGAAGTGGTTGAAAAGAAATAAATTGCCAATCCTAAAATAGCTAATGTTGAGCTATGGACTAGAAGGGCAATCAAATAGGTAAATATACTCTTTTTAGTAAAGGGAATCTCTCTATTGATACTGTACTTGAATTCCTTAAGCAATGGATCAGAAGATTGTTCCCTTGTTTCGTTGTTCAATTTCTCAGATATGAATTCTCTACCTTGATCCCCTTCCCCATAAATGTTCCAATTACACTTCTCACACCAGGTCATGTACCCTGGGTTTACCTCCATTTGATGTCCGCATTCAGGACAATGCTCTTGCTCTGTGTGATACAAAATTTCTTCCACTCCTTGGTTAAACTTATGTACTAGGAAAATATTATATAAAAAGTAATCTTTCACTTAAAAAGATATTATATATCACTATATATAAATCGGGGTTTAATGGAATATTTTGAATATGCAGAAAGTCTCAAATTGTATGTGTGTTTACGCACTTGAATTTCTAAATGAATCTATAGTCTCACATGTTTACCTATATATTATTTTCTTTTGTTCATCTGGAACATTCCTTAACCAAACCGGTTCAGTTCTGTCCATCTCCTTCATAGCTTAGTTAAAAAGGACAAAGGAGGCTAGACCGGATGTCCCCCATGAAATCGTCTAGCGGTCTGGATGAAAATATTGCCGGTATGCTTTGTTATCTGTTTACCTTTGTAGGTGGGATTGTCTTTCTCGCTGTGGAGAAGCGGAGCCGGTTCGTGTTATTTCATGCGCTGCAATCTGTAACGGTCTTTGGCATCATTATGGTCGGGCATGTATTATCGGCTTTCCTTCCGTTGTTCGGACCACTGGTGGCATCGCTGTTATCCCTGCTTGGTGTAGTGGTCTGGCTTATTATGGTCGTTACCAGCTTACAGGGGAAATGGCTAAAACTGCCGTGGGTTGGCGATTTTGCAGAAAAACAGCTGCGTCATCTGTAACTTCAGGCAGAAGGTAGACGTGTTCCAAAAAGAAAAGACGATCCATTTCCGTTCAATCGGATGTGGATCGTCTTTGATTATAACGAGGAAAAAGAGTCAACCTCTCACCCTTTTGTCATGAACACGTGGCTTAGAATGCTTTTTCCGGATCGGAATGAAACTTAGATAAGTACCACATCTCCATACCCATTCCAGCGGCCCATACTGGAACCAGCGCATCCACAGATTACTCGCGATGACTTGTACAATAACCATGCCAATGCACACAAGGGTAGACACCGTATACGATACAGCAGCATCTGCAAATATGAGTTGGTATACCACCAACAAAATGATGGTCTGTGCAATATAATTGGTCAGGGCCATTCGTCCGAATGCATGCAGGGGACTTAACATTTTGGCAAAGGTCATGTTCTGGTTCAATCTCAGTAATGTACTTAGATAAAAGATGGATACCACCGGACCAATTGCCACACCGATATGTTCTAATCGAAAAGCAGCATCCATATTGGCTTGCTCAGCAACAGGCAGGCTCGCACCAATCACTTCGTATAGAAACGGACTCATCGCATCCGGAGGAGCAACCCACCACATGATACCGATCCCCACCGTAGAAGCGATGAATGAAATGAACCAGATTCTGCCCAGATACGGGAGTCCTTTCTGGATCTTCTCCATCAGTTGATATTGGCCTGCTGACAATCCCAGTATAATTAAAAAAGGAATCGTTAGCATTTTGACACCTATCGCGGCGGCCGCACTGAATCCCACCACACCGAGCACCAAATTCACAGTTCGAGGTGCCCAATATAACGGAATGACAACCAACCCTATGATGGCATAAAGAAATAAAGCTTCTCCAGACTGATACTGTTGATGAATATATCCCAGCGCTAATAAAATAAGCATCCTGCGGATATAGAGAAACAGCTTGGTTTGACCTTTGGGAGCTGACCGGCTTAGAAAAAGATAAAATCCAAGGCCAAATAAAAAACAGAAGATATCGTAAAAACGTGCCTCCACCAAAAAATATAATGCTCGTTGGATCCAAAAATCTACACGAGTATCCGGCTTCAACATAACCCACAATGCCAATATATTTACGAATGGTAGGCCTATCAAGGAAAACCCTCGAAACAAATCCAGAAACTTCATTCGATCTTGTTTTGATACAGGTTGATAATTCATCGTTCCTCCCAGTGAAATTATTATTATGTAATCAAAAAGCGATTGGATCGCTTATCTCTTTGGTGTATATCCCCATGCATGATAACAGTCTATCCTTCATACAACATGGCTTGCCATCGAATTAGGTGAATAACTTCTTACATCCGGCATAAGGTCTTGTTCCTGTATTGTTCCTGTACAGCAGCACATTGGACTCTATGCTGATGATAAACAAAATAAAAAAAACACCGAAAACACGACTCTGCTGAGTCTGTATCTTCGGTGTTTCGCATCTAAAAGTGTCTCTTTCATTTGTTCATGGGATTGAATATTCATAGCATAAACGATGTATGTCATAAACCATTCATGCTGTATATCACCATGATTAACCTGATTCATTATTCATCTTGTGTATCGTCTATTCATAACAGTTAACATAACAATCCTGCTGGATGATAACCCTAGCCTACTTCAGCTAATTTAAGCTGACTTGCCCGTCTCTCCAAGGATGGCATCTGCCTGTTGTTCAGCCATCTTGGCAGCCGTTTCCTTGGTACCCAGACCATTAAACAGCAGGTTCATGAAGATCGCCGTGAAGCTGCCTGCGATGATACCATTACCGAGCATAATCTGAGCCCAGGCCGGTGCTCCTGCGAACAACTCAGGTACAACGGTAACCCCAAGCCCCATACCTACAGAACAAGCGATGACAAACAGATTCTCATGTCGGTTCAGATCAACCTGACTGCCGATAATTCGAATGCCTGATGATACCACCATGCCAAACAAGGCCACCATGGCTCCGCCAAGTACTGCCCCTGGAACGAGCTGTGCGAGGGCTGCAATTTTTGGTACAAATCCAATGATCACCAGGATTACACCAGCCACCACAATGACATCACGTGTCTTCACACGTGTCATCTGTACCAGCCCTACATTTTGCGAATACGTTGTATACGGGAACGAGTTGAAAATCCCGCCTAACACAATGGCTAGGCCCTCTGCGCGATAACCGCGCGCCAGATCCTTGGACGACAGGTCCTTGTCCAGGATTTTGCCCAGAGCCATAAATACACCTGTGGACTCGGCCACGCTGACAATCGCCACCAGAATCATCGTCAGAATAGGTACAATCTCAAATGTCGGTCTGCCGAAGTAAAACGGCTGAACAACGTGGAACCAACTTGCATCGCGAATAGGGGCAAAATTAACCTCGCCCATAAACCCTGCCGCAATCGTACCTACAAGCAGACCAATCAGTACCGAGATGGAACGGATAAAACCTGTAGTGAATCGAGTCATTAAAATGATAAAGAGCAGCACGCCGAAACCGAGCATGAGATTAACTCCGCTGCCGAAATCTTCTGATCCCTGACCGCCGCCCAGATCGTGGAAAGCAACGGGAATCAAGGTTAAACCGATTATCGTAACCACCGACCCCGTAACCACTGGTGGAAAGAGCCGAATAAGCTTCCCAAAGATTCCGGAGAAGATCAATACGAACAGCCCTGAGGCAATAATCGCTCCGTAAATGGCAGATACCCCACTGTTCATCCCGATTAGGATCATCGGGGACACAGCCTGGAATGCACAACCGAGCATGACAGGCAGCCCTACGCCGAAATATTTATTTCCCCATACCTGGAGCAGTGTAGCCACACCACATGCGAGCAGGTCAATGGCAATGAGATAGGTTAGTTGTTCCTGTGTAAAACCCAATGCATTACTGACGATCAATGGGACAACGACGGCTCCTGCATACATCGCAAGCACATGCTGTAGTCCGAGGGAGAACGTTTTGATTGGATGCCGATGCCGCTGAAAAATACGTTCGCGTGCCATATTAGTTCGTGCCCTCCTCGTCCGCAAATGTAACCTGTCCATCCGACAGTGCCCCGATGCGAACCAGCGATTCCACACGGTATCCTGCTTCTTTCAGCAAGCGACCTCCCGGCTGGAATGCTTTTTCAATAACAATACCGATACCCACCACTTCTGCTCCAACCTGCTCCACAATGCGAGCCAGACCAAATGCTGCTTCACCATTCGCCAGAAAATCATCAATGATCAGTACGCGATCACCAGGCTTCATGAACTTCTTGGCAACGGTAATTTCATTGGTCTCCTGCTTCGTGAAGGAGTAGACCTTCTCTACCAGAATATCTTCTGTCAGTGTGAGCGACTTCTGCTTCCGTGCAAAGATCAGCGGCACGTTCAGCTCCAACGCAGTCATGATGCCCGGAGCGATCCCTGACGACTCAATCGTCAGCACACGTGTGATATTCTCACCTTCAAAGCGGCGAATGAACTCTTTACCTACTTCCTTCATCAGAACCGGGTCCATCTGGTGGTTCAGGAATGAATCCACTTTGAGTACTTGCTCGGACAGGACAATGCCTTCCTGTCTTACCTTGTCTTTTAACAATTGCATTGTAATTCTTCCCCCTGAATGCCCTCCGCACAGAAGCTCACATGCTCTTCCAATCGCATGGTAAAAAAGCAAAAAGCCCGCCTTTTCACACGCTGCGGAATAACCGGAGACGGGAAAGACGGACTTGTACGTATATGGACAAGCCGTATGGATGCTGCAAGTGTACTGGATGGACAGAATGACAGGAGTTCAATCCTGCTGTGAGAAACCTCAAACAGTGTAGTCAGAAACAGATAAAAGCCACTTGAACCTGCTCTTCAGTCAAACTGTCTGAGAATGATCTCATGCCAACCATACAAAACATTGCAACATCTTTCCCGTAGTCCGATCATTCCGGTGATCAGGTAGAGACATGCAGGCCTATTCCTGCACATATACGAGTAACGGCATATTTAATTTTTTGGCTCCATGATTCGTTACAATGTATGATCGCGAACCTGAATGTAAAAGGTTAAACATAACTGACAATGTTAGAAGTATACCGAATCGACGCCGTGAAATAAAGAAGTATTTTCATGGAAGTTGCGGAAACTTGTCTTAATTTGCAAACAGGGGGTGATAGGAATCTATTTTTTATGTACAATATGAGAACGGAAGCGCGGATCTGAACGGAGAATGGATGGAAACGCGGCCTATATTTTGAATTGAATGATCAAAGGAGATATGCAAACATGAAAGGCGTACTTAACGAATTCAAGGAATTTGCCGTCCGCGGCAACGTCATCGATCTGGCGGTCGGTGTCATTATTGGGGCTGCTTTTGGTAAAATTGTCACATCCCTTGTGAATGATATCATCATGCCCCCGGTTGGAAAACTGATGGGTGGAATCGACTTCAGTCAGAAAATCATCAACCTGGACCGGGATATCAAAACAGCAAACGGACAGGACATCACCACCCTCGCTCAAGCCAACGAAGCTGGGGCTACCGTGATTGCTTATGGACAGTTCATCAACGTCATGATTGATTTTCTTATCGTTGCGTTCTGTATCTTCATGCTTGTGAAGGGCATCAACTATCTGAAAAGCAAAGAACACAAAAAGCCCGAGCCGCAAAAAACGACCAAGGCTTGCAAGTATTGCCTATCGGAAATTCCAGCCGCAGCTACCCGCTGCTCGCACTGTACTTCAGAGCTCGAAGCTGAAGGCACCGGCGCTCTAGCATAATTACAATGAACGTTTAAAGACGCACCGAGTTGAATTACGGATAAATCCTGATGCGGGGGACAACCTCTTACTTGCTAGGGTTTATGTATGAAAAGCTAGCCATATGGGCTTCATTAACTATGGGTTGCGTAGCTTAAAGGTTTGAAGGTTCCACCGTAAAGGTGGGGCCTTTTTTGTGCCTATCATACATGTATTACATATACTCCCCCATGAATTTCATTCGCGGCCATGCTCATGAATTAGAAGCGGCGTGGCAGCAAATGCTCCAGGATCGACTTCAGATCTTTATCTTCTTTGTAAACTTCTTCTCCAGTATCAAGCTCTGTCACACGAATATATTCAAAGTTTGCCGAAGCATCCACTGGCTTGAATAACAACTGGGCCTCATCTTCCAAACGTACATTAAATCCCATATCCTTAAACATGCTGCTTAACTGACTGTTAGCCGGTTCCTGACCTTGCCCTACAAATATAAGTCCTCTAAGACTTTTACGTTCCTGAGGTTGCGGATAAATCACCTGAAAGTGTACAATGCATTCCATACGATCGTTCCCCTTTCGTTTAATACATACTTTGTGAAATTTTGAACTTTAAAATCTGCTATATAAGGAGATACGTTTCATGACCCCAGAACGTTTCGACATTTATGACGATCAGCAAAATTGGATCGGCACTTCACTACGCAGCGAGGTCCATGCCAAGGGATATTGGCACCGTTCATTCCACTGCTGGATTGTGCGTGACGAAGGCGAGCAGCGACAGGTTCTTTTTCAGCGGCGGCGTGATATTAAGGATACCTTTCCCGGATGTTACGACATTACAGCAGCAGGCCATCTTACCGCAGGTGAACAACTGCAAGACGCCAGTCGTGAGCTGGAGGAAGAACTGGGTGTTTATACTCCATTCGAGGCACTAACCTATCTACTCACGGCTACACAGCAGCTCCAAGGAGAGGTGCGTGGTGTCCCATTCATAGATCGGGAATTCAGCGCCGTCTATGGATTATGTCTGAACCAGCCGCTCGAAGCCTACGTTCTGCAGCCCAGCGAGGTGGATAGTCTGTATGAAGTGCCGCTGGATGATCTACTCGCTTTGTTTCGTAATGAGATCGACGTCATTCAAGCTACCGGAGTTCAGACTCAGCCGTTGACATCACCGCCACATTCCATCGGTCATAAGGACCCATTAAGTGATCATGCAGCTGATGAGCCGGAACGTATCGTTCGCGAGATTCGGGCAACGGAATTTGTACCCCATGGTACAGCTTATTATACGGACGTGCTGGAAGCTCTGTATCACGTGCCCAAAGAGTGATCGTGTACAATCCTGTTCAACCCGATCTAGTTCAATCGAATGTTCATAGCTTCATTTTCTCAAAAATAGCATAACTTCATACCTTTACTATCGACTTGACTGGGAACAGATGCTGTGACGAACATCACTGTCATCTCTCAAACCAGCACAAACAGGCGTCTGCCTTTGGGCAGCGCCTGCTTTATGTACACACGTATTCGTTTCGTCAGGATAGGTACCTATGTGCTGGCATGTTCACTCCATCAGAGGTGAATTAGTCGCCGATCTGTCTAGCTCTGGTCACCCTCTCCTGAAGGAGAAGACCAATAACGCGCAGAGAGTTCTTCGTACCGGTGCCCATAGCGTGACTCCAGTTCCTCCCCCATATCCTGTTCCAATTCGTACAAGACCAGCTCTTGAGCAAAATGATTCAGCAGCAGTCCGGTCATTACCGGATGCTCCGTAACTAGTGCCTGTGTGGCGCATGATTCACCGCGCATGCCTAACATGCACCAGCGGCGATCCACCACCAGGGAAAATTTCCGACCATTACCTGTACCATACATAGGCAAACCCGGCCAAGGAACAGGCTGATCAAGCATGCCTTCGCCACCATCACACGACCATAACAGCCGCACACCCCGAGCTTCAGCCTGCTGTAAGTCATTACGCAGTAGCTCTGCCTCTTCACGCCAAACGTCTACAACAATCTCATGCTGAGCCTCGGCCAATTCACGGCTCAGATTCTCAAACACATTTTTGTCACCTTCGACGTTATAGAAGACAGGCTTCTCCGGTTCACTCTTCGGCATGCTGCTCTGGACATAATCCAGCGAGGTACGCATTTGATCGGAGATCATACGTGTCATCTCCTCCGGCTTCAGCACACTATACTTCGCCGGTTCCCCTGGACTACACCGCAAGAACCCACGCTGTTCCAGCCGTTGCAGGGTCGCATATACATTGGAACGGGACACGCCCAGCCGCTTCGCAACCTCATATCCTGAGGCTGATCCCTGACGGGCGAGTTCCACCATAATTTTAGATTCCATCTCGGTAAACCCGAGATGACGCAAATGATGCAGCAGTTGGTCCATATTCCCGTCCCCCCATGCTGTCAGCAACCCGCACTGCCTCAAAATGATGCGGCAGTGCTTCTACTGCATCAGATCAGATCTGTTCGGCACCACAGCGCGGGCACCACTTCGACCCTTTGGGTAGCTCGGCTGCACAAATCTGACAATTCACCATTTCACGTGATACTTCGGTCTGTACGTCCACCGTGTTCACGATCGGATTGTTTTCTTTCCAGTAGCGGATGCGTTCGTCCAGTTCCTGCTGGCGCTCACGTTCCCGTTGCATCTCTTCATCTCTGCGACGTTCCCACTCGGCATCAAACGCTTCCTTTTCTTCCTGGGTAAATTCCGTACTGTTATATTCCGATTCCGTTTCCAGATCCGCTATGGACGGAATGACCGTATGATACGGCTCATCTTCCTCCAGTTCCAACTCAGGTGGCGCATCGTAGAAGTCCGGCTCTGGAGCTGGGGTCTGAGCTACAGCTGCCTCCTGTCTTGCGGCTGTGGTGGCTCCTGCAACTCCTGCTGCTACTTTAGGCGCTGCTGTCTTGAGTTCACCCAACTTACGTCCGCATTTAGGGCAGAAGTTGGCATCCAGGGAAGCGACGTGTCCACACTCGCACAACCGTTCGTTCTTAAGTTGTGCAATCTTGTTGCGCAGACCATCAATCTCGTCCTGCAATTCGTCGCAGAGCTGCGACAGATCCACCATCTCTTTTTCTGCACGCGTCATATCCTGTGCCCGATAACCCTCATAGAAGATGCGACCCATATCTGTAAAATGGACTTCCTGTTCCTGTTGCAAGCCCACAATCTGGTTGTTCAGTTTCCCAATCTCAACGGCGTGTTGGGCACGCTCTGTTGCTTTGTTCGCTCCGTCTTTGATGCGCTGAAGCAGTTTCATGACCATTCCTCCTCTGTCCCGTCAAAACCAATATTATCATTTCTATTTAGTAGTAAATTAGCATATTACATCCTTCATGCAAAATGCTCAGGCATATAACTTATACGATATCATGCCAAAAAGTTGCGTAATCTCGTGCAGGTGCCCGTTTTATACCGATACTGGATGAAATCGGGGGCTTTCGTCAAGACCATATGTTCGGGTATAATGAAGCTTTGACCATACTTAACCGCCTGATTAGGCGACTAACTCTATCATACCAATTTACAATGCGATTGTGAAAAGGGCAAATGGTTTACTTTTAGCCGGGATAGTCCTATCCCTGAATGCATACAGAGGTGGATGAAACATGTTAAGTCCGAACTCAACGTTCTACCCCCGTCCGCTCGGGGTTACCCCGGCGGCGTCCCTACCCCAGTCCCCGTCTGCTCCGCTGGAGACCAGTCGGCAACTCGTGGGCAATGATCAACAGGATGCCTTTTATTTTCGTTCTTTGGAAGAGGCAGGCATCAAGTTAAACGCACCACAAATCTCGGCAGTCCGTCACGGCAGAGGACCGATTCTGACTCTCGCCGGAGCCGGTTGTGGCAAAACAACTGTACTGGCTGCAAGAGCCGGTTACCTCATAGAGGTCAGTGGCGTACATGCAGGCAGTATCCTGCTGGTGACGTTCACGAACAAAGCCGCCACCGAGATGAAAGACCGGATCGCCGCATTGCCAGGCATACGCCCGGCAGCCGCGAGAGCCGTACAGGCTCGCACCTTCCACTCTTTTGCGCTGACATTATTGCGTCATTACGGTGTGCAGGAAGAGATCTTTGGCGAGTCGCGAGCCCAGCATACGGTGCTGAAGATGCTTCTTCGCCAAAATGGCATGAGTGAAGCCTTCCAGCCTGAAAGTCTGCTGGCTATGCTGTCCGCATGGAAGATGCAAGGATCGGAAACAACCGATCTGCCTGAAAAATCACAGGAAGAACGCGATGCCAAGCGTGTTCTGCTTGGTTACGAAGCCTGGAAGCAGGATCGCGGCAAAATGGATTTTGATGATATTTTACTACGGGCAGCCGCGCTGCTTCGTGATCCTGCTGTTCTGGGGCCGCTTCAGAAGCGTTTCCAGTACATTATGGTGGATGAGTTCCAGGATACCAACCATCTGCAGTATGAAATTGTGCAAAAACTGGCTTCCGCTCACCGCAATCTGATGGTTGTGGGAGACGATGACCAGACGATCTATACCTTTAATGGCGCACGCCAGGAATCAATTTTGGAATTCGATAAAGTATACCCCGGCGCACGCATTGTGACGCTGGATATCAATTATCGTAGTGATGCACGCATTCTGGGACTCGGAAGTGAACTGGTCGCCCGCAATAAACGCAGACGTGACAAACGGCTACGTGCCGCTGGAAACCGCGGAGATGCGCCTCGCTTCGCTACACCTTCCAATGCAGAGGAAGAAGCGGCGTGGGTTGTAAACCAGCTGTGCCAGCAGGTTGAAGAAGGACTACACACCTATCGCGATATTGCGATTCTTCACCGGACAGCCAGCAGCAGCCGGGCTGTATTTGAGCAGCTTGTGTTGAAAGATGTGCCTTTTGTACAGCATGGTGCTTCTCCGGTGTTCTATGACCAGTCTCTCATCAGACCCCTGATGGATCATCTGCGTCTGTCCCTTGACCCACGAGCCATGGATGCTCTTCCAAGTGCACTGGGTCCGCTCTATGTATCACGGGATGCAGGGCTGGAGTGGATTCAGCGTTGTGAACAACAACAGGCGAAGAAATATCCGCTCATCCATCTGGTGAAATGGGACAAGCTGAAACCGTTCCAGCAGGAACAGGTCAAGGAACGCATCAAGCTGATCAAATCACTGCACAAACTAAAACCCATCATCGCCATTCAGGAGATGCGCAGGCAGTTCTACGACAAGTATATGGAAAGTGGTGATCCCAGCATCTTCACCCACTATAAGGAAACGATGCTGGAAACTCTGGATGAATTCGAAGCTGCTGTCAAAAAATTCGAAACGGTAGAAGAGTTCATCCAATTCGCGGATGAGCTGTCCCGCAGACACCGTGAGATGGAATCTTTGCGTCGTGCGCAGGATAGTGACGCGGTACAGCTGATGACGATCCACCGGGCCAAAGGATTGGAGTTCCCTTGTGTGTACTGGATTGGAGCCAGTGAAGGCATTGTGCCTCACAGTACAGCACTTCGCCAGGATATTCCCGAGGATCAGAAAGCTGCGCTTGCTATGCAGCAGACAGATGCCGAACTGGACATGGCGCTGGAGGAAGAACGCAGGCTCGCCTACGTTGCCATCACACGGGCCAAGCAGTACTTGTATGTCACCTCACCGGCGAGCCATCACGGAAAACCAGCGGATGTGTCCCGTTTCCTGCTTGAAGCCTTCGGCATGGAAGTACCGGACAAACGCAAACCTCGTGAGGAGAGCCGGACGAGCAGTCAGGCTTCATATGGTAAAGGCAACGGACAGTATGCCCGCTCGTCCGGCTCAGGTGCCCGTTCAGAAGGTCGGGATGCGGCACAGCGTCGTGCCATCAGCCACAGTGACCGTCGTGACTACGAGGTCCACAACGAACGTGATGAGGATCGCCTCAGTGAACGGCGTGGTATTGGGGAGATTCGCAACCATAAGGCATTCAGCACCACAGGTCTGAGTCCAACAGTTGCAAGTTCCTCCAGTTCACATTCGCACACTTCAGGTTCAGGTAATGCTGAGCGTACGGAGACCGTTGCGGTCTGGAAGTGTAGTTCATCCACCTGTAAAGCGTGGCTAAGACAGAAGCCGGCTGTGCCTTCAAAAGCAACCAAGAAGGCATCCTCGGGCCCTCCCGCCTGTCCCCTGTGTTCAGGATCGATGGAGGCCGGCACCCGCCAGGTGCCCGTAACGGGGAGATTTGGGAAATAACTCAAAGGAAGAGGTCCCTTATGGAGTTAGAGATGATTATTAAAGAGCGGATTCAAGAAAGATTCGACACCCTACAGGAATTGTACGATATGTGGTTTACCGAAAATCCGGCTTATATCGCTCCCAAAGAAAAACTTTTTCCACAATCACATATTGAGAGACTTAGAACCATTACTTATCTATTGGATAAAGGGTTCATCGTCGTTAATCCCGTTAAAGATGAACCATCACTCGTGTCAGTCAGTATTACAGTAGATGGAATTGACTTTTTTGAACAAAGTCGATTAGAAGGTAAAGGTAATGGCTGGTCATATGTGACTGAACATGTGGATGAGTAAATAACACACGAGCATAGTAGCTCGTTTCAGGGCGCTTTTTGCTGTTTATTAACAGTAGAAGCGTCTTTTTTCCATTTCAGAATGGGGGTTGGATTATGCAGGACGGCAAACAACATCTGTATGTATCGGTAACTCATAACCTGATTGAACGAACAAAGAACGAATCTACACCCTTTGAGGTGTTGGTGGATGACGAACAGTTGGGCCGATTGAAAGATCTGATGAAGGTGCTGGAGGATGACGATGCCTATACATTGCAACGGGCGCCAGTACCCTACAAATCGGCAGACCATGATGAGGCAACGGAGCAGTTTTCGGATGGCATGACCTTGCTGTACACCTTTCTGTATGACCACGGCACGCCGGATACCCGGCAGGCAATTGAAACCATGAACGTGCTTCCAAGGCTGCAGGATACGGATTATGATGACCCTGGATACGAGAATTCACCACTGAATAAATGACCTGATGCCAAAAATATGCGCATCTGCTTTGGACGTAAGCTCCCTCTTTATAAAGACAGATACAACAACATATTTAATGATAAATAACCTCTTTCCTGAACATGCTCCTTGTTAGGAAAGAGGTTATTTCTTTGAGTATTTTTACTTGATGGCTTGAGTCCATTCTACAAATTTATATGGTTCCTGCCAGGATCCAGAGTATGGTCCGTGAGGGTCTCCCGACAAATTCCCCTTACCAGTTGCACTCCATGTTCCACGGTTTACAAAAGGGGTTATCCAGAAAACATAGGAGGAAATACCACTTCCGACTTTAGGCCCTGAATATGTTGTATTTATGCTTTGGTTTATTTCACTGGCCAGCCCTGCTTCTATCGAAGTTTTTAAACTAGCTGGAATCGTGACACTAGCCGAGACATTTGCACTTAGTTTAAATGTAGTGTTAATCGTTCTTTCTTGGGACTGCCCAACACTTGTTACCTGCTGAGCTGCTAATGGGGTATCTCTCTGGGTGACTTGCTTAGTGATATCCCAGATAATATACAGGTCATACCAAGCATTGGGCGTTATAATATTTTGTTGAGATGATGTGGTTTGATTGCTACCTTCAATGACATTAGAAATAATAATATCTCCATTACCGCCTGCTTGTTGTGAGATCGCTTTCAGTTCTTCATCGGTTATTTTACCAGCTGCTTCAGGTGAAATTATAAAGCTTTGTCCATCAATTACTTTTTCTGAATTATTAGTAGACGGAACGATTACATCATGATTTTGTTGAGCCATAGCAACTGAAGAAAACGTTCCTCCCACGAGCATAGAAGCCACAACAGCGGGGACTAAAATTTTTTTTGTAATATTCAACACAAATTACCTCTTTTCCTGTATAATTTGGTACATAATCCATAATAAAGAAAAATAATAAAATGTCAAATATTGAATAAAAAGGAGATAATGATGAATTTACGAACAACAGGTATAATTCTTCTAACCATGGCAGGATTCCTCTATACTTTGGAGCGTACTGTTGCCTATTTCTCTACTTACGTCAAAACCATTGGAAAAATTGGGATATCCGTCGATTTAACAGTGCTCTATCCTGGATTTTTTGATAATCTCTTCGTTCCAATTTTCGCTTTTTTAGGATCAGTTCTATTCATTGTCGATCTCATAATTAAAAACAAATAATAGCCACTAAAAAAGAGTTCTGAGGGAACGCGCACCCACCAGAGCTCTTTTGTTAATAACATTTTCTTAATTGAATTAGAATATATCGAATTTAACTATTTTTCAATTGCTTTTTAACATGTCTAATTAATCAAGTCTGATCTCCTGCCCTTTCTCAGCGGATTCGTAGATTCCGCACAACATGCGCGTGGAAGCCACACCATCCGCAATTGGGCTGATCGGCTCTGTACCGTTCAGGCAGCAATCCACAAAGTGGTCAATCTGGTTCTGGAATGCACTATGAATATGGAGACCCGTATTGTCCGTCTGGGGTTCAATATTCAAGATGGTATTATTTTTCTCCGAGACGATCAGTGTCTCCGGCTCCAGTTCGAACCCCCCACGCTCTCCGTATAATTTCACCGAAGATTCATCTCCGCGTGCATGCAGGGTAAAGCTCACATCCACCGCCAGCGAAGCCCCGTTTTCAAACCGAATGAGCGCATTCGCCATATCTTCTACGTCATTCACAGCTGCGCTGTAGTCGGCTGCTTTGTAAAAAGAAAGATGTTCAATATGGGCACGATTGCCCAACTTCCGATACGTATTACCACTGACCGTAACAGGTTTCGGCCTGCCCATGAGGTACCAACATTGGTCGATAATATGTACGCCCAGGTCAATCAGAGGGCCGCCGCCGGAACGGCTTTTGTCAGCAAACCAACCGCCCGGATTGCCGTGTCGCCGTAGAATGGAAGCTTTGGCATAATACAGTTCACCAAACTCCCCGGCATCAATGAATCTGCGCATCATCTGCATATTGTTATCATAACGCCGCACAAAACCAACGATAAACGTACGTCCACTCTTCTTCACCGCTTCTTCAATCCGCAGTGCATCTTCCACATTGGTTGCGACCGGTTTCTCCAGCAACACATGCTTGCCTGCCTCCAATGCAGCAATGGCAAATTCCGCATGTGTATTATTCCAGGTACAGATACTGACAGCATCCACATGCGGGTCCTCCAGCATCTCCCGATAATCGGTGTACACGGATTGAGCATCATACTTCTGTGCCGCAGCTTTAGCCCGTTCTTCGTTCAGATCGCAGATCGCATAGATGACGGCATCCTCGTTTTTGGCATAACACCTCATATGAAGATCCGAGATTGATCCTGTACCGATCATTCCGATGTGCAACATTTGTTTCGTGCTCATCATCGTCCTCCCTTCCTTTTCCACAGCTTCCACAACATCATTATTGTCTAGTCTGCCCGCAGCATACCTTCGTAAATACCCGGCGTTGAATTTTCAATCTTCACTGCACCCAGCGTCTGGGCATAGAAATCCACAGGTCCCGCTGATCCAATAATCGCATACCCGTAACCGTCCGCCTTCATCGCATGCATACAGGCCAGTAACAAGGCTGTGCCTACACCTTTGCCTCGTGCATCCTGGCTCACACCGGTCGGTCCGAAGAAGTTGCGACATGTCGCTTCGTAACAGGCAAATCCAATCATTTTCCCATGCTCAACCGCAATATAACAGGACACCGGCTGACGCGCAAAAGCGACATCAGATTCATCTACCCAAGCCTGACTAAAATGTGACCTCACCCAATCCAGTACAAGCTGTTTCTCTGGGGCAATGGCTCTTCGAATCACAATGGAGGATTCCTCCAGCATTCTCAGTCCACTCTCTTGCTCCGGCAAACGATAGAGCGCTACCAACATATCACTCATCTAATCCGTTCCTCCTCGTACTTGAATGTGAAATAGAACAAAGGTTTGGCCACTTACCTGAAATTAACCTGATCCTACTGCGGATAACCTGAAATACAAGCGATATTTCTAATTTAAACTAACCTACCGCTTACATTCATTGCATTTCAACTGCAACACTTAGACGATTTGTCCCGTCTATTAACTTGAAGCGCGGCCCTAAGGAAGATTTTACCGCGTCAGTACACAGATTAGAAGGGATGAATATTGATGAACAACAACATGAAAAAAGTAAGTGCACTGATGGCCCTATCCATGGCATTGGGTGGTGGAGCCGCTTATGCAGCAACACTGGACAACACAAAACCAGTCCATCAAACATCCGTTTCAGCAGATAGTAACGCAGCGAGTGTAGTAAACGTATCCGTGAATGGTGCAACCATCTCTGATGGTTATTGGAACAAAGATGGCAAAGTAGCCATGATCCCGCTGCGTGATCTTACCGACGCACTGGGTATTGAACTGGAATGGAATAAAGAAACTAAAACTGCAGAGCTGACTCGTGGTGCTCTCTGGACACAGGTAATCACAGGCAAGGATCAATATTCCGTGAATAAAATGCTGCTCACGCTGGGTACAGCGCCCGAAATCACAGGCGGCAAATTGTATGTACCGGTTTCTTTTGCTGAGAAAGCACTGCATGGACAAGTGAACACAACAGGAAATCAGGTGACTATCTCGAGTGAAGAGGACGTGAAGACGGTTACTGAACGTGGTGTCATTACCAGAATCTCGAACCAAGATAAATATCAGTCCATCCAGATTGGCGGTGCAGGTACGGATGGTATTGTGCTCAATCTGAGCGATGAGACAAAATTCATCTCAGTTGAGGGAAAAGAGATTGCACTGACTGATCTGGCCATTGGCATGAACGTGGAAGCTGAGCATTCCCTGATCACCACCCGCAGTCTGCCACCACAAACGCCGACCTATACAGTCACTGTGTTGGATGCGGCTACAGCATCTGAGGCACAACCTAAAGAGCTTCTGGGTACAGCGGGTACAATTGAAAATGTAACATCAGCTGAAGGCAGCATCTCACAGATTGAGATTACAGGTACACGGTTAACAGAAACCGCTCCTGACCATGTCGTGCTGAACATTGCTAAAGACACGTTGCTCGTGAACCACGAAGGTGAGACGGTGAAAGCTGAAGAACTGACCAAAGGCGCTAAAGTCATTGGGTTCTACAGCCCTGTGTTGACGCGTAGCCTGCCTCCAATCGGAACAGCTTGGAAAGTGGTTGTTGAAACACCTGCAGCAGAACTGGAAGCGAAATAATACGATTGGAAAAACGTCTGGCTGAAACACATGTTATATGTTGTTGCAGACGACCGTGTACATCGCTTAGCGCGGGGTCATGAGTGTGGAGCATCATAATGACCAGCCATCCGCATGTAGCTCCTGACGCGCGGTGTAATGAGTTTGGCGCATCAAGAACTCAGCCGTGCGGCCAGGCGGCGAAGTCAATTCAAAATAACCTTATCCGCTTGTCTTTTGACAGGCATGGATAAGGTTGTTTTTTTGTTTTGGTTTTGGTTTTGGTTTTGGTTTTGGTTTTGTTCTGGTTCTGGTTCTGGTTCCGGTTCCGGTTCCGGTTCTGGTTCCGGTTCCGGTTCCGGTTCCGGTTCTGGTTCTGGTTCTGGTTCTGGTTCTGGTTCTGGTTCCGGTTCTGGTTTTTTAGAGTGTGTCTACAAACTGCTTCAAACTGAAGCGTACCTGAAACTTGTCCGGAGCAGACACGTGCGATGTGCACTGCATACGAAATACATTGCTTACCGAATGTAAGAGCAAGCGGAGTTAACGCTAACGAATCTGAGGCATCTTATTCAAGGATTTGAAGTACCCGCAGAAATCTAAGGAATCTCAGGCACGCTAATTTGAATTAATAGCTGTTTATAGCATTTTTATCAGAGTAATTTGGGAAATAACGTGTCTGATGTTCCTTACATTTTAGAAAGAGGACCTTATCGCCAAATAAGACGTCCTGGGTTCCTTAGAAATCATCCGGATAACCGTCAGAATCAATCGGCTGTGACTTCATCTTCAACAATCGCTTCTACTTCAATCTCAACCATCAACAAGGGATCAATGAGTGCGCTAACTTCAACCATGGTGGCTACAGGCTGGATCTGTCCAAAAAATTCACCGTGCGCCTTGCCAACTTCCTCCCATCTGGAGATATCGGT
Source organism: Paenibacillus sp. FSL H8-0283 (assembly GCF_045040675.1). NCBI lineage: Bacteria > Bacillati > Bacillota > Bacilli > Caryophanales > Paenibacillaceae > Paenibacillus > Paenibacillus sp. FSL H8-0283. The sequence continues at coordinate 660,233 of NZ_CP150295.1, read as the reverse complement.
CACAAACATCCGGGTTCTCACCACATGCGACATGTCAGCCCCCAGTTCTTTCAGTGCATTTTCAATCGTCTGCAAAACGAACCTTGTCTGTGCATACGGATCACCTGCCCCAACAACTACACCATCTTGCATCGCGGTTGTACCCGCCACTTCGATTCGGTTCCCTACACGGATGGCACGGCAATATCCCACCAACGGTTCCCATGGGGAGCCGGTAAAAACCTGCTGTCTGCTCATTCTCTCGTCCCTCGCTTTGGTTGTATTTATCTATAATGCATACCTTAATTATATCAGCCCATTCGAATCCCGAACAAAAAATTAAAACTTAAAGCTGGCTGGAACTTCTTCTTCGCACATATTTGATATACCAAAATTCGATGTACAAAAAAAAGTCCCAGGAAGGGCACCATCTGTTCAACAAATGATGCGCTTCCTGGGACCTGTTCATAACGAGATAGTATTAACTAATCAAATGGAAACTATAGGTTGGCCTGATTACAACTTGATATTAGCCTCATCGAAGTATTCTTCTAGAGTTAACCCACTCTTCGCCACATCCGGTGCCAAATCTGTACCGATGTACCGGATATGCCAAGGCTCATAGACGTAACCTGTGGTATCTTCTTCACCTTGCAGATAACGGATGACATATCCGTATTCTGCAGCATGTTCAGCCAACCACTGGCCTTCCTTCGATGTGCCAAATACCTCTTCCAGCACATTGCCCACACTCGGGCTGGATACATCAATGGCAAGACCCGTCTGATGTTCGCTTCGGCCTGGCACAGAGCTCACGCGATCCGTGTATTCTTGACCTTTGGTTTTGACATTATTGTTATAGATGGATACCTGACGCTGATATGAACGATAACCGGATACCGCACGAAGCTCAATGCCATCCGCTTTTGCACCTGCAAACAACTTCTCCAGTGCCTCCGCAGCTTCCTTGCGCATATGCCGCTTCTCGTGTGGTTCGTCGAAGGAGAACGGTACATTCGGCTCTACCAGATCGTCCGGCTCGTAACCGTCAGGCAGACTCCGTTGTTTGTTCACAATGACGGTCATAGACTCGGCATTGGTCACCACAGATTGTGCATCAATCGTCGTTTGCAGTGCGCTGATACTGCGTTTCTCCAGCAATGGATCTTCCCCTGTCGCGCCATTACCATTGTCCGAAGAGCCCTGCCCTTCGCCCGCTGAAGCATTCCCAGACTCGCTATCCGTGCCTTCACCGCTGTTGCCAGAAGATGATGTGTCATCCCCGCCAGCATTGTCGCCATCCGTTCCTTTATCCTCCGTAAAATGAACCGTTGTGCCGTCCGTCTCCTGTTGAGTGTTACCTGTTCCATTCGGATTCTGGCTTTCCTCTGTGCCTGAACCGTTCTGGCACGCGGCAAGCAATGCTCCGCATATCATCAATGAGGACAGCATAACCACCATGCGGCGCTGTCTTCCTGTAGTTGATTTCATGTAAAAACTCCTATCGCAATAATATAAATGTTATATAGTTCTCAGCGTGCAATGTTCCCTGCGACAGTATACCTTAATTGGGAGCGAAGCTCCACCGGTAAAGACCTCCTTTAGAAGAGATCCGAATGAACTTATACGGGCTGTACAGCCTGTATGATCGTTTTTTGGACTTTTAGAGCAACATCCCCGTGCTGTACACAATAGAAGTGAAATGGGAATATACCTTCATATATCCAATATGCAAAAAATTGATTATACCGAGATGCACTTTATTAATGAGCATTAGCATTGTTGGATAAAGACAAAATTCATCTTGTACCGGGAAATGAATTAAATCAAATAATGCAACATGCTGCAATAAAAACAAGCAGGGGTGATCTGAGATCTCCCCCGCTCTAATGGGTGCATCATTTGGTTGCTGGGCTGTCCGTCTTCTTCTGGACAGCCTGCCACATCCGCGCGGCTACACGCTCGCGGATCAAATCCAGCCCTGCGGTGGCCGGCACGCCCGGCAGCAGCGCCGTCAGCTCCGACAAGGCCGGCGGCTTGCCCGGCTGCGCGAGGCGCACCTCAACGGCGCCAAAGCCCGGCCCCGGCTGGTGCATGGCGCCGTCCGCGGCGGCCTCGGCGATCCACTCGCCGACGGCAGCGCCGCCTTCGCCGCCGCGCACTTGCGGGCGGCCAGCCGTTTCCGCTGCGCGGCCGGGGCCGCTGGGATCATGGGCGAGTTCCTCCGCCCATGCCCCCAGCACGCCGGCGAGCAGCGCTTCGCGCGGCAGGCCGGCGTGCGCCAGCTGCAGCAGCGGCTCGGCCGCGAGGCGCGCGGCTACGGCGCGCTCAGCGGCCGCGGCATGCGCGCAGCCCGGGCGGCCGCAGGTGCACGCCACGGCCGCGCTGGCCGTTGCTGCGCCTGGCGAGCCCTCGGGCGCTTGCGCAGCCGGCAGCAGCCCGGCGAGCTCCTCGGACGCCGGGCCGCCGCGCAGCAGGGCGTACAGCGTCAGCGGGCGCTTGCGCAGCTGAGCCAGTACAGCCTCGCGCTGGGCTTCGCTCAGTCGGGCGGGCGTTCCCGTGACCGTGAACATGCCTGCGGCCGATCCGGTCTTGCCCTCAACAGCGGAAGCGGAAACGGAAACTTCCTGGTCCGCTTCCGCTGCTGTATTTACTTCTGCTGTCCATCCACCGGGGGACATATGCAGCTCGATCTTCCATTTTTCGCTCACAATAATCCCCCTTTCTCAACATCTATATTCCCCTGAATGTTCAAGGTCACAGCCACGTCTCACCCTGAAGAGAAATCAGGCCACGTAGCTCATCATCCGACATCTCGGTCAGCCAATTCTCACCCGAACCAACGACCTGCTCGGAGAGTGCCTTCTTGCTTTCGATCAGCTCATCAATCCGTTCCTCCAGTGTTCCCTGACAGATCAACTTGTGAACCTGCACATTGCGATTCTGCCCGATTCGGAATACACGGTCCGTCGCCTGGTTCTCAACCGCAGGATTCCACCACCGATCATAGTGAACAACATGACTCGCCCGTGTCAGATTCAGACCCACACCTCCGGCACGAAGAGATAGAACAAACATGGACGGCCCCTCTCCTTTTTGGAAAGTCTCCACCATATCATCTCTTTGCGCCTTCGACACACCACCATGCAGGAAATAAGGTTCTTCCTCATATCGCTGTTTCAACCTCGATACCAGCAGATCTCCCATAGCAACATACTGCGTGAAAATCAAGGCAGATTCCCCGTTATCACGGATGGCGTCCAGCAGTTCAAGCAAACGTTCCATCTTACCAGATGCCTCAGCCTTGCCGTGGTCTTTCCGATTGCTGTCCGCCAGCACCGGATGATCACAGATCTGCTTGAGCTTGGTCAGGGAGGACAGCACAATCCCCTTACGGGCAATGCCATTTCTGCCGTCCAGCCCCCCCATCAGATCATCCACCACACGCTGGTACAACACCGTCTGTTCCGGCGTCAGGGAACAATAGGATTTCAGTTCAAGCTTCTCTGGCAGATCCTTGCGAATATCCGGATCGCTTTTCAGCCTGCGCAGCATGAATGGAGATACCAGTCGATGAAGCTCACGCAAGGATGCTGCATTTTCCTCGGATGGCCCCAGTCCTGTATACCGCTGGCGGAACGATGAAGCTGTGCCCAGATACCCCGGATTGAGAAACTGGAAAATCGACCAAAGTTCGCTCAGCCGGTTCTCTACAGGCGTTCCCGTCATCGCAATACGATGAAGTGTAGACAGGCGCATTACGCTTTGCGCTTGTTTGGTACGGTAGTTCTTAATATATTGTGCCTCATCCAGCACAATGGTGGACCAGTGCAACGAAGCCAGATCCGGGCCATCTCTGCCTGCCAGATGATAGGTCGTCAGTACAATGTCATGCGTCTGCGCTTCTGCCTGGAATTCGTTCCCGTGCAGCCGTTGTCCGCCATGATGAATATATAGCGACAGATCCGGGGCAAACCGCTTCAGCTCACGCTGCCAGTTTCCAAGCAGCGAGGTAGGACACACAATAAGTGCAGGCAGATGAACAGGCTGCTCATGCGTGTGCTGATCCGCCGGGAAAGAATGATCTGATCCATTCAACAGCTCATTCTCACGGGCTTCCTCTTCAGCTACCTGGCGTTCCTCGTGTTTGCGGTCTAGCAGACAGGTAATTACTTGAATCGTCTTCCCAAGTCCCATATCGTCCGCGAGACATACGCCAAAGCCCAGCTCACGCATCGCGGATAACCATTGGTAACCTCGTTCCTGATAAGGTCTGAGTTCACCATGCAATTCTGCCGGAACCTGACGAGGCTCAATACTGCGAAGCACCTGTCCATCGAGCAGGAAAGCAAGCATCCCATCAGATTCGGCACCAAAGACGGAGAGGCCCTTCCATGCGGAATCCTCCCCTTCATCCGCTGCCAGATGCAGCCATTCGGAGAGAGGCATATATTGTTCTTCTTCTTTTTTCATATAACGCAGGACTTGGCGAATCTCTTTTGTATCCACTTCAATCCATTCGCCACGGAACATAACATAAGGAACTGTGGATTCAGCCAGTGCTGCCAGTTCCTCCGCCGTGACCGGTTTACCATCCAGCATAGGCTCCGCTTTGAAAGCAACCAATTGTTCCATGCCCAGTGCCGATGTGGCTCCAGGCAACCGTTCTGTTCCCCGATTCAACATCTGCAGACGCAGTCCCGCACGACGTTTCCCGGCACGACTCCACCTTGAAGGCATGAGAACGGTTATCCCAGCCTTCTGCAAACGTGGAACCGCATGTGTGAGAAACTCAAAGAAACCCTGCTGCTCCAGCTTAATTTCCTCCGGACGAGCGGTAAGCAGCGCCGTCTCCAGTTCAGGTGCCATTTCTGCTGCTTGCCCGAGTGCCATCAATAATTGCTCTGCCGCCGAGGTATATAACACCTTCCCCCGGTCCAGATCTCGCTCTGGATGTGCCCAGATCGTCCGTGCAGGCAACCTCAAGCTTGGTTCCTGCTCACTGTCCGCCCAAAAGCTGATTCCCCAGATCGTTTCATGTTCGCCCAGCGGTGGCTCCAAGCGGAGCACCAACTTCAATTGGCCTTCAGCAGGTGCCATCTCTTCTGCTCCCACGATTGGCATTGACGTTCCACCAACTTCTTGCAACGTATGAATAAACGCTGTCATATCGTCCGTCGGCCCTTGCACTGTCACAGGACGGAACATCGAGATCAGACTGTTCCACCAGAGTTCGGCTACTGGCGAAGATCCGCGTCGATATGGGGTGCGGTAACGGGACAGTTCACTGTCCATGCCCTCCAGTTCACTTGTCACCACAGCATGAATCATGCCACTCATGAATGAAAATAATACCGCAGCCCCTGCTTCTTCACGCGTTTCCGGTTCCAATGAAGCATAAGCTCCAGGAGCAGCCAATCCAATTGGAGGCATCGCTTCAGCAAGATCGCGGAAGCGTTCGATGTCCTCCTCCTGCTGCAAGCGTGGCCGCCATACGCCTGTTAATGTCTCTTGCCCGGTCCGTCGCCGTGCTCCGGTCTTTGCTGCGAATTCAGCCGATGGAGCAATTGCTCCCCGCAACAGCAGCTCCTGTGTGAACTGCGCTGCTTTGATCCAGTAACGCATCTCTTCTCCAACCTGAATTCCGGCTGCATTTAACAAACGGTCATCCCATTGCAGCAGCAACCTGAAGGCATCCTTAGGCGAGACTGCCAATCCTTCCAATGTGCGTCCCAGCAGTTGACGCCGCTTCGTGTTCTTCGCTTCAGCCGTGTTCCTCAGCGGATTCGGCCAGCGCAGCTCCGCAAGACGCAGAGCGGCAGGCTGAAACAGACGACCCCCGTCGCCAAAATTCAACCTTCTTACCACGTGGCTCCATGCATCCACACGCGGTTCCGATGTTTCACCGGAAAAACAAAAAAATACGTCACCAAGCCATACTCCATACAGCGATTGCATCATTAAAGTCTCCCGTCATCCCTTCGCATTGTTACTCTCCATCATATACGAAAATGACCGGATTTAAAAACCTTTGCCCATAAAAAGTGGTTATTCTGATGGTTAGGGGGTGTCTCAAAACGCCCTAGAGGCACAAAAAAATGTCCCTTCACCCTAAAAGCGGATGAGGAACATTTGGGTAAACCGAAGGATAATACTGAATATTGAAAGAATTACGGATCGTTATACTCCTATGATCTGATCAAGCTGCCCAGTAATACATCGAGGTTCAAAATACCTGCACGATGATCTTCACAGAACCCGATTTTGTCAAAAACGCCAAGCATGAAACGACGGTGTTCCTCAGCTGGTTCCTCGAAACGATCGTAACTTACGACAGAATCGACCATATCTACGATCAGCGGTACAAATCCACCTTTGTAAGGCACCACAATAATACGTGTAGAAGAGGTATCCTCCTGGTCTGGCATGCCTAACAATACACGAAGACTCACCACCGAAACGACCTTACCGTACAGCGAAGCAAAACCTCGGATCTCCGGGCTTCCAAATGGAACTGTTGTCACCTGCACCATTCTGATGATCTCATGAACTTCATCAATTCGTAGTGCAAAGATCTGGTCTCCTACCGAAAAATTAATATATTGCATTCCCTCGTCCATAGTTATCCCCATATCCTCTCATTCCGTATAATCAGACTACTTTCGTCCCATTAGATGTTACTTTGGTGTATCGGTTATTTTTGATCAAATGTTTAGGCTTCAGATCATTTTTGCCAACTTCAACAGACGTTGCATTACGGTTGCTGTCTCCGCTCTGCTCATTTGCCCTGTTGTGGAGGGTGGTGGAAGTCAGTCGTTTTAGAATTGAGCGTAAGTAACCTGACATAGGATTGAAAAATTATATTCATAAAAAAGACCCAAGATCAGCCTTATGCCGATTTCGGGTCTTTTTTATCCCCATATATTATGGATCTGTTTCTATGTTTTCAAATACTTGGAACAAAAAAGCGTTATTCCTGTGGATAACTTGTTTCATTACTCCAAAACGACTGTTTTATCGGATGAAAACATGAGTTATACCTGATTTGTGGATAAGTTGTGCACATATTGCACACATGCTGTGGATATCTTTAGCATTTCATGTGGATATTCATTAATTTAATGTGGACATGTTGTGTATTTGTTTGTAAATCTGACGTAAAATCTGAATTTCCGCTTCAGTTATCCATTACTGTGGACACGTTGTGGACATGCCCAATTTCCTTCGCTGTAGTTATTCGACCAATTCACCCTGACGCATGATCAGCCTGTCATCGATGTACACGTCCGGCTTTTGTACAACTGCATCAATATGAACACCTGCGGCAATCGTTCCACCAAATGTGTTATTGCTGCCAAAGGCCACATGAATTGTGCCGTACACCTTCTCATCTTCCAGCACCACACCCGTGATTCGCGCCTTATTATTGGTACCGATCCCGAATTCGCCGAGAAAACGACCATCGCCCTCACCAAGCGTTTCCAGTAATTGAGCCCCATCTGGTCCTTCAGCTGACACCAACCGTCCTTCACTAACGGTCAATAACATCGGTTCACGGAGTGCCCCAATTCCAGCAACGGAACCATCTACAACAATACTGCCCTCGCCCTTGCCCTCGACGGGAGCAATATAAGCTTCTCCTGACGGCAAGTTGCCCGATTCACCAGGGTTCAAATACATACCTGTGCTTGGTACACCGTTACGATCTTCAATGGAAAAGGAAAGACTATGGCCCTGCTTCTCTATTCGCACATGGCGACCTGCGGTTAATAGAGCCGTTACCTTCTCGGTCAACGCCTTTACTTGTGAATATTCAGCTGTAATGGCTCCGTTCACAAACATATCCTCTGTCATGCCTGGCATGGTTGCCACTCGGGTCCCTGAAGCAGCGGCTTTTTTGCGTGCTTGGGTATGCGTTAATGAATATTTCGTTACACACACGGCTACATCTGCTCGAATCATGGCCTCTGCAATTGGCGCAGGTGGCTCTTCGCCGGATCTGCTGCGTTTCTCCATGATTAACAGGACTGATTCTGCTCCAAGTGCTTTGCCTGCCTCATAGATGGATTCAGCCAGATCCCGTTTCATATCGTCTGCGACAACTACCAGATTCTCTCCGCTGCGCAGTCCGAGACATTCCGTTAGCACATTTTTACTGATTTCCACACGTTGCTTGCTCATACATTCATCTCTCCTGTCTTTGGTTCAGCTCTCAAAAGTCGACTTGACCCTTTCGACAATTGGCACGGGATTCCTGCATGTCCAAACCTGAACTCACCTTAAGGTATCGGCCCATTCGGCGAGAATTGCAGCTGTTTCCTTATACTGAAACGTCGGAAAGTAATGTCCATAGGGTACATCTATCCGTTTGACCTGTGAGTTCATATCCTGGGGATAGTGATATTCCTGATCTTGATTGGCCCACACAACTAATACATTCTTGGCATAATGCTGACTTTCCATTTTCGCCCACAACGTTGATCTGGCGCCTTTCCTCTGACCCGAGTGAATCCAGCACAACAAGTCTGCATGTGCTCCTGCAATGCGAGGGGACTGGAGACTGGAGCGTATTCTCTTGCCCATGGTATCGGCTATAACACTGCTGTCGCCTACGCCACTATGTGAACTGAACATTTGATTCCAACTTTTCTCAGATCTGCCACGCAGCAGGGAGCGCATCACCCCTCTTGGCAAACGGGAAATCCATCTCAGCACATTCGGATTCGAATTGTTAGCTACTGGCTGAAGCAACCCCAGTCGAATGTCTGTCCGCCCGCTACGCATCTGTGCCGCAGCTGCAATAGCAGCCCCGATCGAATGACCAACCAGCTTCACCGGACCTTCAAACTCACCAAGAGCCGTAAGCAGTGCATCCACCTGACCTTCAAACGCTTCATCCCCCTGATGCACCGGAGACCGTCCGAATCCAGCGAGATCGATTAACCATACCGGGTTCCCGGTCCGGTCCCTAAGCTGTTTTCCTAAAGGTAACATCTCATCCGCAGATTGAAGCAAACCATGTACAATAATCCAAGGCTCTCCCTCGCCCTCCCAACCAAGCATAGCCATATTTCCACTTCGAGACCGAATATAATCTGTCGGAAAACCCTCAGGTAACGGCGTATACCGAAGACGATAGTCCAGATCGGCTGTAACCAGCGGAAGCTGTTCCCGGATGTCCGGCCAGGATTGCCCCATACGTGTGAACAGAGCCTCTGTCTCTTCAACCGGGAAAGACCTGTTGGTAATAAAAGCAACCGACTCCGCTGGAACACCACTGATGCGTGAACCACCTGATTTCATGATCCATTGAATCCATGGTAGTGGCACAGCCCCTTTCGGCTTGGGTACATCCAATTGCTGCGCCAAGAATTGCAGCAGTTCCTTCATATTGGGACTGTCTTCCTTCCGCGCCAACAGTGGATAAGTTCCTCCGACTGGAGCAACTTCCCTGGATAGAAAAACAAGCGTCTGTGCAACAATGTCATTCTCCACAAGCGGTAACCAATAGGATGAACCTCCCGGCACTACCGGCATAAATCCTTTCTGAATCGCCTGAATGAGCAGTCCAATCCCACCCGTTTGCTCGGTTTCACCTGTGGGACGTGGCCCAACCACTGTACTCGGATTTACAACGGATAAGGGATAGTGATGCTGTTCAGCATGCTCGCGAATATGAAGATCGGCATGGAACTTCATCTCTTCATACGCACTTTCATTGTTATCCACATGCTCAACCTGTAGATAATTCCCCTGTTCATTCCGCTCTCCATAAGGACTCATATAACCAACAACGTGGATAAAGTGTCTCAATCCATGAGTAGAGTGGATTTCCTGTGCTAGCTGTGCCAGTTCCCTGGCCCCGTTCATGAATATCTGCTCGGCTACTTTTCGTTCCAAAGTGACGTCCATCGTTCCTCCCGCATGAATGATCACATTCGCTTCAAGAGCACGCTCCCGATCTGGTGCGGTAAGGCCAAGACCCGAAATGGACAAATCACCTTTAATAAAGGTAATCCTTTCGAAATCCTTCACTCCATAAGCCTTCAGCACAGTTCTGGCTCGCTGTTCCGAACGAACCAGCAAGAGCAATTGTGCGTCTCCCTGCGTGAGTTGTTTGACCGTTTCTTTGCCGATAAAACCTGTACTACCTGTCATAAAAATGGTCGTGGCTGCAATATCAGACTCGCTTATTACCTGATTCATGTTTGTTGTATGTACATTCATTCTGTTACGGCTCCTTTTAGTACTATACAGTACTAGTTATATTCAAAAAAAGAGCTTCGATTAACGAAGCATCTGACAAAACGTACGTGCCGATTGTTCAATAATCCCAACATCACGGGCAGTTCCCGCTAGGATTAGTGAACCTTCCAATGCGGCAATAAACAACAGCGCAGCTGGTCCCGGTTCGATTTCTTTGCGAAATTCACCGCGATCCAAACCTTGCTGAAACAACTTCTCCACCATAGGTCTAAGCTCACGAAAGAATCTGGATATGCTTTCCTTCACTTGGGGTGCACTGTCCGGTGTCTGCATATATAACGTAACAAAGGGACAGCTCCCTTCGTAATTTCGGCCCTCAATACCTGCCGACAGCAATGCCATGAATGAGTAGATACGCTCCTCCACTCCTCGTTCACGCTGACTGAGCAGCAGGTACAGCTCCGACTCATACTGGGCAATCCAGTATTGTACCACGGCCTGGAGCAGCTCCTCCTTGTTTTTAAAATGATAATAAATATTTGACTTGGATACCCCACTCACTCGCACGACCTCATCCATGCTGACGTAGCTGTACCCCTGACGCAGAAATAATTGTGCCGCCACTTCAACTGCCTTGGTCCGGTTCACCGGATTGGTACTTTTGGATTTGGCGGGTCCCGTGTTCATTTTTGGATTTGTCATATTTAGAACTATACAGTACTAAACAGTTGAAAACAAGTATTTCTGTTAACAAAAGAGGACCTCCCACTCCAGCTACTCCATACTTGTCCACATTTAGAGTGTTATACACACAGGATATCCACATATAGTATTAACTCTGTGTTAAATACGTCATGAGATCATTAAACTGCTTTGGAGTTATCCACATTTCAGGAATATAGCTGACTTTGAACTTTTCAGAGAGCGTCATTGGCTCCTCGGAAAAACAAAAACAGGCCAACCAGAATAAGATTTCTGGCTAACCTGTTTCAATTAACTCATATATCCGATAGACTAACTTTTCTATCCGAAGATTTCTGAACCGTTTTTGGTAACCTGTGGATACCGTCCATGATCCGGATTATTTTTTCAGACTATCCCAGTTCTGTTGCAATGCGTCTAGCAATCCGGCTTTATCCGATTTGCCTGCAACGTAAGCCTGAATCGTGCTACCATACTCTTGTGGAACCCCTTCAGGGAAACGGTTGAAGTTCCAGCTGAGTGTTTTATTTTCCTGGCTATACTTCATGATCTCTGTGGCGAGGTCACCCAGATCCTCTTCGGATGCCGTGATGGAACTGAACGCCGGAATGAATTTGAATTCTTTTGTCATGTATTGTTTCCCGATATCCGAAGTTACGAGCCATTCCAAAAACTCTTTTGCTTCCGGTTTCACTTGGGAATTCTTGTTCACAACCCAATAGTTCGGCACGCCGACAAACAATTTGTCATTGGGTTCATTGTTAATTGGCATTGGGAGGATACCCAGATTCAGATCTGGATCGATTCCATCGATCTGTACTTGAGTCCAGTTTCCTTGTTGCATCATCGCCGCTTCTCCACTCGCAAACAACGTAACTTGCGTATTGTAGTCGGTTGTCAGCGGGTTTTTGTTGCTGTATTTCAGCGTTAAGTCGAGCAAGTTGATCCAGTCGGCGAACACTTGGTTGCCAGGAATCTTCTCCGTACTTTCGTTGAGTCCTTGGATGAATTTCACCGGATCTGCCTGATTTGCAAATGCGACGTTTACGTTATGATTGCCCAGCACCCACCACTCTTGATATCCATTAGAGAATGGGGTAATGCCTGCGGCTTGAAGTTTCTGTGCAGCTTGATCCAATTGTTCCAGTGTCGTTGGAATTTCGGTAATACCTGCTTTTTGGAAGAGGTCTTTGTTATAAATGAAACCATAACCCTCCAGCGCGAGCGGCTGTCCGTAGAGTTTGCCGTCTTTGGTCATTGGCTCTTTGGCTACTTCGAGTGCATCCTTGGCCCATGATTCTCCAGACAGATCTTCCAGATATTCAAGCCATGTATCCAATTCACGATAACCACCTACGTTGAAAATGTCCGGTTGTTCGCCAGCCGCAAACTTGGCTTTTAATGCAGCACCGTAGTCACTGCCGCCACCTACAGTTTGAATGTCCAGTTTGACGCCTGGATGGGAGGATTCATATTCCGCTTTGAGACGGTTGAGCGCTTCCGCGATTTCGACTTTGAATTGGAAGATCTTAATGGTTTTATCTCCAGCAGCAGCCTCGCCACCACCTTGAGCATCCGTGTTGACCGGACTGCCGCTCTTATCTCCATTGCCACAACCCGCCAGCATTAACGAAAAAGCAATCAGCATAAGCAACGTCAACTTTGTCATTCTTTTCATACATACACTCTCCCTATAGTAGTTTCAGTATAACCGTTCCACTAATGAATATTTACACTGGCACTCCGATGACAGAATAACCTTCTCTTGAAGCGTGTTTTCATTCTAACGAACCGAGCGCACGTTATTCGCACCTATTTGCACAGGTTCCAATTTTAACGAATCACAGCGACGTTATTTCGTCGATTTGGTCGAATTTTAAGGCTTTGACGCCGTTTTGTACCCGAATAACGTTGCTGAGATTCGTTACAATTTGTATTCCTTGATTATCCACCTATTAAGATGCGGTGGATTCGTTAGCGCTTTGAAAAAGGAGCATACCCTCACTTCACTCTGCAGAAGAAGTTCCTGGCTGTACAAGCTTCTTTATTGCTCCTTTCTCTTTATCGACGCTTTCCCTTCCCTAGGAGTCATGCCAAAGCTATGCGGGCATGACTCCCTTTGCACACCTCCATGCGAGGTGTGCAAAGGGATCAGGATACGATGGAGGAGCGGAGCGTTCGCCTTTGATACTCGGTGGCTTCCTTGCCCCAATACATTCAGGACACCGAGGAGCAACAGCGACCGAAAGCGCAACTTGAGCCCGCAGCGACCTTGTACTCGCACTCGCACTCGCACTCCACGCTTGAGACCGTCAGCGACCCTGCCCTTATACACTCACCTTCTGCCTTATCGAACCTAGTCTTTAAATCATTTCATTCTTGGTCATTTCTCTTTATCGACGCTTTCCCTTCCCTAGGAGTCATGCCAAAGCTATGCGGGCATGACTCCCTTTGCACACCTCCATGCGAGGTGGGAGCAAAGGGATCAGGATGCGATGTAGGAGCGGAGCGTTCGCCTTTGATACTCGGTGGCTTCCTTGCCCTAATACATTCAGGCCACCGAGGAGCAACAGCGACCGAAAGCGCAACTTGAGCCCGCCAGCGACCTGCACTCGCACCCTCACCCTTTAACTGATCCAGCCGTAATCCCCTGAATGATGTACTTCTGCATCAGCAGGAAGAAGATAATGATCGGCATGATGCCGAGCACAAGTGCTGGCAAGGCCAGATCCCATTGCTTCGTATATTGTCCGAAGAGTGCAAAGGTCGCAATCGGAATCGTACGCAGGTTGGAGCTTTGCAGGATCAGCGATGGAAGCAGATAATCATTCCAGATCCAGAGTGTGTTCAGAATGATGACGGTTACATACATCGGTTTCATGAGTGGAAATACGATTCGGAAGAACACTCCGTAGACCGAGCTTCCATCCACCCGGGCCGCTTCCTCAATCTCCAGTGGGACGGATTTTACGAATCCGTGGAACAGGAAGACAGACATCGGTGCCCCGAAACCGAGATAACAGATGATGAGGCCGCCAAGGCTGTCGATCAATCCCAGATTACTGGTTACAGTAACGAGTGGAATCATGATAGACTGGAACGGAATCACCATGGCGGCAATGAACATGCCGAACAAAATTCGGTTGAACCGGGTATCACTGCGAACCATTCGGTACGCGGCCATGGAACTGATCAGCACAAGCAACAGATTGCTGACCACAGTAACGATAAGCGAGTTCATCAGCGCGGACGGGAAATTAATTTTCTCCCAAGCGTTAGCATAATTGCCCCACTGAAATACTTCCGGCCATGCAGCCGAATTGGTGAGTAGATCACCGAAGGTTTTGACCGAATTCACGAACAGGAAGTAAAACGGAACCAGGAATAAAAGTCCAAGGAGTACCATGACAATCTCGGTTACAATGGTACTGAAGCGGTAATTTTTCGTCGTCTCCATTAGGCTTCTACCTCCTTGCTCTTCGTCAGACGTACCTGAATCATGGTGATGATGGCAACGATTACGAAGAACACGAGCGCTTTGGCGGTTCCGATGCCATATCTGTTATTCACAAAGGCTTCATTGTAAATATTAAGTGCAACCGACTCTGTCGATCCGAACGGTCCACCTTTGGTCAGTGACAGATTGAGATCGAACATTTTGAACGACCAGGAGATCGCCAGGAACAGACAGATCGTTACACCTGGCATAATGAGCGGAAGAATGATGCTCCGCAGTACCTGCCAGCGACTTGCGCCATCAATCTCGGCAGCTTCCAGCAGATCAGGGGATACATTTGTCAGAGATGAGATGTAGATGACCATCAGATATCCTGCGGTCTGCCATACAAACACAATCACGATTCCCCAGAAGGCGGTTGGTTCGTCTCCCAGCCAAGGAAGGTTGAAGAAGGACCAGCCGGTTACATCGCCTACTGCTGAAAACCCTTTCACAAATATGAACTGCCAGATAAAGCCGAGCAACAACCCACCGATCACGTTAGGCATAAAAAAGATCGTACGCAGAATGTTTCTCGTCTTGAGCGGTTTGGTCAGGAAATACGCCAGGAAAAAACCAATCACATTGGTCAGTACTACACCAACCACGGTGAAGCGTACCGTAAACCAAAACGCCGTTTGGAACTTGGGATCATTCGCAAAAACATGCACGAAGTTATCAAACCCTACCCAATTAATGTTCTCGGATACCCCGTTCCAATCCGTGAAGGAATACACCATGCCAAGCAGGAAAGGGACCACGATGATGAGAATAAAAAACACGATGGAGGGAC
This sequence comes from Paenibacillus sp. FSL H8-0283, assembly GCF_045040675.1. NCBI lineage: Bacteria > Bacillati > Bacillota > Bacilli > Caryophanales > Paenibacillaceae > Paenibacillus > Paenibacillus sp. FSL H8-0283. The sequence goes on along the minus strand of NZ_CP150295.1, from coordinate 645,057 downwards.
CCACGAACACAAGCTGCTGTAACAGCTGTGAAGATTTGCGATGCTTCATATCGTTCTCCCCTTCTATAGATGGATGAAATTGGTCTCTTTTTCTATTAAACCCCATTATCGCCGAGGGAAACACCGACCCTTGTGAACAGTTGGGGGTAAAATATTGTCCTCTCTAAACCTGCAACCAGAAGGGGTGTTCCGATGTCCAAATACTACAGTATACGCACCAAATTGATTGCTTTTATGCTCATTGCTACCACCCTTCCGCTGCTCGCATCGATCAGCATGACGTTTATCCAGACCAAAACGGCCCTACGGGAACAGGCTGTGGAAGAGAACAAACGCCTGATCTACCAAGCGTCCACCAATCTCAATAACTATGTGGATAACGTGGCCAGAGCGTCGCTCGCTGTGTATAACGACCCGAACTTTCTGCGTAACTTGGCAAAAATTCCTGGGGATTATCGGGCGGTTGCCGAGGTGTACACCACTTTGCAGACGATACGTGCGGCTGTGCCGGATGTATTCCAGCTGTATTTGCACTCTTTTGCCGCCAATCAATCCACCTTAATTACAAATCCCTTTCCGAAGCGGGAGGAACGCAAACAGGCCTATTCCGGCTCGCTTCATGGAAAAACAAGCGGTGACAGCCCGGATATCTGGGTGGAATCGGCCCATATGAGTCACACGTACGGATTCAAGGCTGCCTCCCCCGATGACCCTGCCAGAACGGTCATTACCCTGCATCGGGTGATCAAGGATATTCCGTCCACTGAGCGTCTGGGTGTACTCGCCATTGATCTGAATATGAATACCATTGCAGCAATCTGTAGCAGGCTGTATGATCCGGCTAAAGAACAGATCTATGTGGTGGATGGTCAGAATCAGATCATTTACCAAGGACGTTCCGAGGTCAATCATACGGATGCACTACGAGAGGAAACGGCTAGTGAACTGAATATCGCGCGATCTAGCGCAGGTACAGCCCAGAACGTTGCAGGGCATTTTGAACAGGATCGTTCCATGTATGTATACCAGCAACTTGGTAGCACTTACGCCGATTGGACCATCGTCAAACAGATCCCAAATGAGACGTTATATGCCAGAGCCACCACACTTACGTGGAATAACGCGATGATTGCCATTGCGGCACTTGTATTAGTCATTGTTGCAACCTTGTTCATCTCCATCCGAATCACCGGTCCACTCAAGCAACTCATGCGGTATATGAACCAGATTCAAGCCGGGCGTCTGCATGTGGATATCCATCTATCCAGCCGAGATGAATTTGGGGTGCTCGCTCGTCATTTCCGGGATATGATGGATACGGTAAATAACCTGATTTTGCGGGAATATCGACTGGAAATCGCCAATAAGACCAATCAGCTCAAAGCGTTGCAAGCGCAGATTCATCCGCATTTTCTGTATAATACACTGCAATCGATCGGTACACTTGCCCTTCAACAGCAAGGACAACGGGCGTATACACTACTCTCTAGCCTGTCCAAAATGCTGCGCTACAGCATGCGGGATCAGACCTGCGTGACCTTACGCGAAGAGGCGGAGCATGCCCGATTATATCTGGAACTGCAGCAGGAGCGGTTTGGTGACCGCCTTGAGGTGGATTTGGATTTTGCCGAAGATACACTGTCTGTCGAAATGCCAAGAATGACGTTACAACCTTTAATTGAGAACTACTTCAAACATGGGGCAGATATTCAGCCTGGCAAAGGTCACATATCCCTATCCAGCCGCCGGATCAACGATCATTGGATTGAAATAGAACTGAATAATAACGGTCCCTCCATACCTGAAGAAAAATTACTGGAGATCTGCGGATGGCTACATCAAAGTCATACAACAACCGGGTTATCCACACAAGAATCCGACGAGTCTGAATCCATCGGTCTACGAAATGTAATACGCCGACTTCAATTGAACTCACATCCCGGTCACTCAGCCAGGCTTGAGATCAACAATCGGGAACCCAATGGTGTGAAGATCACGGTTAAACTATACGCGGGAGAGTGAACAACATGAAGGCACTGCTTGTAGATGATGAAAAACATGTCCGCGATGCCATAAGGTTGCTTGGTCATTGGGAAGAGTTTGGCATTGATACATTACTTGAAGCAGCAGACGGGGATGAAGCCATCGCCGCCATCACGGCACATCAACCTCAAATCATACTCAGTGACATGCGTATGCCGGGCAAGGACGGTATGGCATTGCTTGAATGGATATCGGCTCATACCCCGCACAGCAAGGTGCTGGTTATCAGCGGATATGATGATTTTGAACTTGTGAGGCATGCAATCAGGCATGGTGGCATGGACTACCTCCTGAAACCTGTGGAAGCAGATGAGCTGAATGCATCTCTATTAAAGGCCGTTACAGCTTGGGAAGAGGAAGACGCCATTCGAATACAATCCACCAGGCAATCCATTGTTGTTAATCGAATGCGCCCACACTACCAGGATCGTCTACTCACCGAACTTGCCGTCGGAAGAGGCAGCAGCCCATCACACATGCAGCGATTGCAGGATGAGTTAAATCTCCCCCGTCTAATCTCTGTCTGTAGTGTCGCTGTCACCAGCCTGTCCCATCTGGATGCAGATTGTCTGGCAAAATACCGCAGTCAACCGGACCTGCTTGTGTTCTCGGTGCTCAATATCTGTGCCGAGATGTTATCCACACCAGACGAAGGCGTAATGTTTCGTCAGTTGGATCAACCGGACGAGATTGTTCTGCTGCATTGGGGTCCATCCACTTCATTGGAACATATTCTGGACAAGGTCAATCAGGGATTGGAGCAGACGATTCAGCGCCGGCTTCATTTTGGCATCTCCACCTGTGAGTCTTACCCTGGCGGAATCTCAGCGGCCTATCTGGAAGCAAGTTCAAGGTTGTGGCGACGTAATGTTGTGCAAATTAAACAGCGAATCCATGCCTCAGTGGAATCATCAATTGGGAATAAAATGAGGCGTTTAACCGCCCATGAAGAACCCCTGCGTATGGCAGCCATGAGCTGCCGGGCTTCCAGTGTATCTGCTGCGGTCGCCGAGTGGCTTGACCCGATTACTGATCTTGAGGTTGTCAGTGCTGAGCAGATCCAGCAATGGATCGATGAGCTGGAATGGATGCTGAGCCGCTGGCTTGATGATACGGCAGGTTCGTCATTCCATGAGGAAGAAATGACGGAGGAACAGTCTATTCCCTTTGCCGAGTTACCTTTGGACGCTGAAGGACTGTTATCCTTCCCCCTGCTTCGTTCATTGTTGGAACAACGGCTGCTTGCGGCCGGTAAGGCACTCACCGCTCATCACCACGCCAATCCTGATCCCATGAGTGAGATTGCACGTTATATGGACGCCCATTATCAGGAGGACCTGTCCTTACAGCAGATTGCCGCGCGTTTCTATCTGAGCCGGGAGTATATTTCCCGTAAATTCAAACAGCAATTTGGCCTGAACTGGTCGGAATATCTGGGCAAACTGCGGATCAACAACGGCAAGCTGTTACTACAAAATCCTTCTCTGCGTGTCGCCAAAATCTCCGAGATGGTTGGATTCCAGGACGAAAAGTATTTCAGCAAAGTGTTCAAAAAGATGGAAGGCATCACGCCAGCAGAATATCGTAAAACATTATTGCAGGCTGGTACGTAACGAGTATTTGATCCGAATTAAAAAGAGTACTCCCGGCATAACCCATCGGAAGTGCTCTTTTTAATTTTACTTTTACAGAAAATAGCCTATATCATGACGATTTGTTGGCTCTTTCTTTTCTAAGATAGGATACGCTCCGAAAGATTGCGGCTACAGCTACACCAAAGTAGAGATAATAAACTTTATTTCCCGTTGTATGAGCTGCTATGGAAAAGAAGATAATGATGAACGGTACAAGTATAATATCCAGATAGAACATGATCTTCCGGTAAGTAAGGATACTCATAACCCCCTTTTATTTACCAAAAATGGTTTTATTCATTATATTAGATCATAACATAGATACACCCTAGTACGCTCACCGATCCCGCAAAATCACCGCAGGTACAAGTCGAATGTAGACTATCTCCCCTGCAAGCTCCACCATCGTCTGTGTAACAATAACAGCCGCAGCGATAGTTGCCCATTCTGGCGGGAGTGCCAGCGCCAGTGGCAGAACAACCAACGAATTCCGTGTGGCTGAACTGAAAATCAAGGCCCGCCCTGCGCCTGTATTCAATCGAAACCAATTAGCAATGATCCGAGATATCCAAGGCATAATGATCAGAAAAGCAATGTAGATCGGGATCACGTTTACGATAATCGCCATATCATTGTAGACTTTGCCAATCTGGGAAGCGACAACCACGATCAGCGCAAGTGCCATCATCGGAACCGGGAGCCATGCCGTCGCATTTATGACCCGCTCCCCGCTCGCTTTACCTCTGGAGAAAACTTGTGTAACAACAGCGAGCAGCAGTGGAATAACGATCAGGAACAAAAAAGCCTCTACAAACGGCCCTAACTGCATGATCTGCGCTATCTCGGTACCCATCAATAACCATAAATAAAACGGCAACAGGATCATTTGTATAACAAATAAAAAAGGTGTTGCGGCGAGCATCAGCTTCTCATTGCCCCGGCCGAGCTGTGTGAACACAATGACGTAATCAATACAGGGAGTTAACAGTACCAGATAGACTCCGATCAGAACGCCTGGTGATTGCGGAAAGACAAGTGTGAGCAACCATACAACTACAGGTACTACGATAAAATTAGCCACCAGTAGCGCCACCATAAATCGAAGATTCGACCAGGACTCTTTTAACTGTAAAAAGGGAATCTGTACAAACATGCTGTATAACAGAACGGCAAGAACCGGGGACACAGTGTAGTGTAAAACATTCCCCCATACCGGATTACTCAGCCCTATCGCTGCCCCTACGAACAGTGCAACTACATAGAACCAGGTTTGCTGTTGCTCCATCGTTTCTCTTGTGAGCATTTCTCTTCCTCCTCTTCTAGTGGGACATCGTGGGCATGGACATATTTCTGCTTCGTTTCGCGTACATTGGGACAGAGTGCCGTTCCAACATAAGCGGCAGAGCACAAGGATCTGAAGGATCAACTTGTGAATTTTTTGCGGCTGTTATTAGAATGTGCAAGAACTGGGTATATTCATTGTAGACTGACCCGTGGTTCATTCAATCGTTAAACCAAGGAGGAAACACAATGTCACGTAACAATCCGTACAAGTGGTTAAACGCCATTGGTTTTATCGCTGTAATTATCGTGAACTACCTCTCCAACGCTCTGCCGATCGGAGGCAAGACCAATAAAGAAGTATCGGATATGTACCCTGTGCTGCTCACACCTTCTGGCTATGCCTTCTCTATATGGGGTCTGATCTACTTGCTGTTAGCAGGGTTTGTGATCTATCAGTTCGTGCCCGCTTCCTGGAAAAGGGATTCGATTACCCGTCTCGGGTATTGGTTTCTGGCAAGCTGTGCCTTCAACGTAGCCTGGATTTTTGCTTTTCAAAACTTGCAGACCGGTCTCGCTTTACTGATTATTGTACTGCTTCTATTGTGCCTGATCATGCTGTATGTAAAAACACGTACCATTACGGTTCCAACCACTGCTGAGATCTGGCTTGTGAAGCTGCCATTCAGCATCTATCTCGGATGGATTAGCGTGGCAACGATTGTCAATGCAGCTGTACTGTTATATAAAATTGGCTGGGATGGTTTTGGTATCAGCGAACCAACCTGGACGATCATTATGCTGATTGTCGGTATGGTGCTGGCTGTCCTCGTTAGTTTCCGTTATCGCGATAGCATATACCCACTTGTATTCACATGGGCGTATATCGCCATTGCACTTAAACAAAAGGATGTCACTTCCGTATATTATACGGCAATCATCATTGCGATCGTACTGGCCATCTATGCGGTATGGCTGTTCTTCGCCCGGAATCAAGATCGCGATTGAGTAGTTTCCATCATATATAACGCTTAAATATAACGAAAAAAACGTAACGCAAACAGCCGATTCTGGTCTTCGACCTGAAATCGGCTGTTTATGTATAAAAGAACGAATAAGGTTGTCCTATTTCAGGGCAATAACTTCAATCTCCACCAGTGCATCTTTTGGTAAACGAGCAACTTCCACTGCACTGCGTGCAGGATAAGGCTGTTCAAAGAACGTGCTATACACTTCATTCACAGGAACGAAGTCGTTCATGTCCTTCAGGAACACCGTCGTTTTCACGATTTTATCCATACTTGTACCTGCTGCTTCAAGGATAGCCTTCACATTGCTCAAAGACAGACGTGTCTGCTCCTGTACATCTGCGCCGAACTCTCCCGTTTGAGGATTCAGACCAAGCTGTCCGGAAGTGTAGATGAAATCGCCTGCATCAACGGCTTGACTGTATGGACCAATGGCGCCTGGCGCATGATCGGTAGAGATTGGTTTTTTCATGGACGAGTTCTCCTTTGTGTTCGTTATCCTGCTGCCGCATGGAGTCAGGGTTCGAACTCATTTTTGTTGCCTATTATACCACGATCTACCTCAAGCGAGAAACGCTCCTCACTAGCCACATGAAGTAAACAGCTCGTTCAAAGGTTTCTTAGCCCCCGTCCACACCAAGGACATGAATGACTTCATTTGAATACACATGGTTTCCCTTGGCTTGCACCAGCGCAATATTGGTCATGGCCTGTGCAATAGTTGCGGCGTGGACCGCCCGGTATTTGTCCGCTCTGCCTTTCATCCAGCGATCCAGAAACTTCATGGCATAGGCAGCCATCTGCTCACCAAACCGCTTCTCGTTTCGATCTCCCAGAATTAAGGAAGGGCGGAAGATATGCAATGACGGAAAACCGATATCGGACAATGCATCCTCCATTTCCCCTTTGGTTCGACTGTAAAAGACCCGGGAATCTGCACTCGCTCCCATGGAGGAGATCACCAGCATCTGTGATATACCATGTTGCTTCGCAATCGTAGCTGCACGAACCGGGTAATGATAATCTACCTGACGGAAATTGTCCTGACTACCTGCTTTTTTGATCGTTGTCCCCAAACAACAGTACAGGTCATCGATTCCATCGAATAAGTGATCTTGGCTCTCCAGCTGTTCCCAGTCCACCACATGCTGTTCCAGTTTGGGATGTTGCAGCTCAAGCGGACGTCTAACCAGAACGCGAACCAAGCTGTATGCTGGGTGCTCCAGCAGACTATGAACCAGTAATTCACCTACAAGCCCCGTGGCTCCAATCACCATGGCTTTCCGTTCGAGACGATTCAAATACATCCCTCCACTTCGCCATCTTTTTTGAAGTCATACCAGATACATATGATCAATCTAAATATTTACAAGGTTGTTCTGTCATCGAAGTGCCCGTGTAAATATTCAATATCTATTTTAACAGTACACGACGTCCAAGGGTAAATGTCAGAATCAGCATCACGACACCAACCCCCATTTGAAATCCATAGGCTGAGATCCAGGCCAGCGCATCGGACCAGGTTTCCATCTTTTCATACAACCAGCCTCCCAACAACGGCCCAAGAAACGAAGTGACTCCGGTCAGAGCCGAATACACCGCGACAAACATCGGTCTTTCACTTTTGGGTGTGTCTCCAATCGTAAAGTTAAATGCCAACTGGTTGAATCCACCTACCCCGATCCCAAGGAAAATATGAGATAGAAATAGTGCGATCAATACGGGCATGAACGACATTAAACCCCACGACAAACAGGAGAGTGCAATGACTGGCAATGTCCAAAATAGGAGGGTTTTGTTACTGAATCTGGCATTCAGATTGCCCCAAACATAGAAACCAGCCATCATAACCAGCGTCTGGACTACCGTGATCAGGGATACCGTCTGATAATTGATGTTCAATAAATCGAGCATAACATAGGAATAAAGCGGAACAATCAAGGTCTGGATCAATAACCATGAAGCCAGGAACAGCGTTGCTTTCAGGAAAGAACGATCCTGGAACGGCTTGATGAACATGCGCCAGAAAACCTTTTCGGTAGAACGTTCAAAGGGAACGTCCGGATAGAAAAAATAGATGACTGTATTGGCAATAGCACAGATCCACACCGGAATAAACAGGATCAGAAAGCCCATTTCTCCAGGGTAACGGTCCAAAACAATACCGCCTGCAAATAAGCATACGCTTCCAAGAGCATTCAGAATCGTATTTCGAATTCCAAAATAACGCCCTCTCACCTTGGCAGGTACGATATCGCCAATTAGTGAAGTCCAGATCATACCGCCGATGGTATTTGATATAAAAGCAACCGTATACACGCCAATATATACGCTTACCCACCACTCTTTGGGGAATATAAACGGGATCAGTCCCGTTGCACTCCACAAGATGCGATGTGTGCCCACAAATAACAGAAGCATGCGTTTACGGCTACGAATACGCTGCATCCAGTAAGCTGCTCCGATCTGGGCAATGTTCACAAACGTGGTAATCGCGAGCACAAAGCCGATATGTCTCGACCCGGCCCCAAGGTACAGCAGAAATCCGGTTAAAAATGGGCCTCCCAGCAAGGTCTGTAAAATAATTGCCGGTACACCCTCCCATGTTGCAATCGATAAATTCGTGCGTTGTGTCGAACCCTTGCGCCGTGGTTTGCTTGCTAACGGGGGAGGGTTAACGTTGACCGTCTTCTGTATGGGGATACACTCCTTAGACCGGGTCTCAAAAGCCGGTCGATGCTAGTTGTCATCCCAAATTCTACTCACGGCGCGAAGGTTGTCAACTCATTTTTTCACGGTCCAACGGGAGATAGAGATAGAAGGTGCTTCCTTTACCTTCAGTGCTCTCAAGTTCAATCGATCCCCCCAGTAATCTCGCTAAATCCCGACTGATCGACAGGCCTAGTCCGGTACCGCCAAATTTTCGACTAATCGACCCGTCAGCCTGTTGAAATGCTTCAAATATGGAATGATGCTTGTCCTCCGAAATACCAATGCCTGTATCCTGAACGGAGAAAATAAGCCATCGATTCTGAATACCTGCATTCTTAATCTGCTTGGTGCTTACGGTCAGCGTGACCTTCCCCCGGTGAGTGAACTTGATGGCATTGGACATCAGATTCCGCAAAATCTGTTGAACCCGCTGGGGATCAGACCAGAGCGTCTCGGGCAGTCCCGGTTTTTTGTCCAGAACCAACTGAATACCTTTTTTCTCGGCAACAAGCTGAAAGTGGCTCATGGCATCTTCTGTAAGTTGTGCGACACTGATATCCTCCAGTACAATATCCAGCCGCCCCGCTTCTACTTTGGAAAGATCCAGAATATCGTTAATGAGCGTAAGCAGTTCCTGCCCGGAGTGGTCGATCATATTGGCAAAACGTATAATATCCTCCTGATCCATCGTGTCGGCATTCTCGCTGATCATCTGGGCAAAGTTAATGACACTGTTCAGTGGTGTACGCAGTTCATGGGACATATTGGCGAGAAATTCGGATTTGTACTGTGAGGCAATCATCAATTGTTTCGCTCGATCCTCCAGTACAATCTGGGCTTTCTGTAACTCTTCCTTTTGCACAGATAAAAGCCGGTTTGTACTCTGGATCAACAAAATTCGATTCTGTTCATTCTGAAAATCACGTAAAATAAATGCAAAAATAAGGCTCAGCAAAATGCCTGTAGGGAGTGTATAAGGCATAATATGTGAAAAGAAGTATGTAGCCGGGATCACACCAACGATAGCAATGTTTACACTATTGACCACATTGACGATAACTGTAACAAGGATTCCTTTAATAATCAGCCTGTAGTTGCTGCGTCTCATCCATATATTCAGACCTGCACATATCACGCCCAAAATAGACATGTTAAGTACTGCCGCCAATGTAGCATCCGTGATGCCAAAAGTCAGCCTCGACAGCCCAATTCCAATACCCACGATGATTACGCTATAGGGTTGTCTATACGTTAGAACGGCAACAATTAAAGGAACATATCGAAGATCAAAGACCACTTCATCGGTGAGTTGAAACCCAAAAACCGTACTGATCCAACCTGCAAAAATAAGGACAAGCACGGAACTGATCTGCTTCACTCGGGAAGAAGTACGTATTACGACATATTTATAGAACACACTGGCAAGATATGCAATGGTAATAAGCATCCCCATATTCAATACGAACATTTTTGAAAATTGCATTCACTCACTCCTGTTGTACCGACTTTACTGGCCAAAGTGCCTTCGTCCGTATGTGTCTCTATCATATCATGCCCATTGAAGCTTCGGCATTCCTTCTTCGTCAAAAAAATACACAAAAATACACAAATCAGGATTCAATTTGTGCGCTGGTCGTAGTAGAATATATTGTTGTTTAAATTTGAATTAGTTATTTGCTGGGGTCATGCTCCTAGGGAGCATGAATGAAAGGAGTAAGGTGTTGTGCAATTGTTAAAAAGCAAATCCTATTGGCTGTCATTGAGTTTAATGCTGTCTTTGGCCGTCATGGGGCTCTTCTATGATATTCTTAATAGTCCAGAACGCGGGTTCGTAGTGCTTGATTCGCCGCTCGACCGGATCATTCCCTACGTGCCTGGCATGTCCATTCCATATTTGGGCTGGTACCCGTTTGTATTCGGTGTGCTCGCTTACCTGTGTGCCAAGGATCGCCTGACGTATTACCGCGTCTTGTTATCCATGAATATCTGTGTCTGGATATGTTATCTGATCTACTTCAACTTTCAGACCATGGTACCGCGCCCGGAACTGACGGGTACTGGCCTGGGAGCATCTGTTCTCGGATGGCTCTATAGCCAGGATCGTCCTTATAATTGTTTTCCAAGTATTCATTCTCTTCACTCTTATCTGGTTATGCGTGCTGTTCTCTCGGTTCCAAGTATCCGCAAACCCATCAAGATTTTGGTCGCCGCCGGGGCAGCAACTATTATAGTATCCACGCTAATGATCAAACAACATGTGATCTATGACGCCTTGGGTGCGGTCATACTCGGCGAGTGTGTTCTCACCATCATAACAGGCCTCGCTCTTCACCGGAGACGCAGAAAAGAATCGAAGTGGACAGAGGGGATCAGCTGATCCCTCACTTCGATGGTTTCTGAAGATGCTGTTGTCGTCTCCATTCATCAATAAACAAACCTGCAAAATAGGGGTCCCATTGGGTCCCTTTTCCTTCTTCCAAAATCGTTAGCGCTTTCTCATGACTCATCCCATTCCGGTATGGTCGATCAGACGTCATGGCATCAAAGGCATCCGCTACCGCAATGATGCGGCCAAATAGCGGAATCTCATCGCCTGCCATCCCATCCGGATACCCTTTGCCATCATATCTCTCATGGTGAGATCGTACACCAGGCAGAAAGTCAGCCATGGCATCAATGGGTTCTATCTGGAGCAGAATACTCTCTCCCTGCACGGGATGTGTACGAATAATCGCGAATTCCTCATCGCTTAGTTTTCCATCCTTCAGCAACACCTCATCAGGTATGCCGATTTTCCCGATATCATGGAGCAGGGCTGATTTGTACAATAAATCCGCCTGTTCCTCACTCATTCCGCTCAGCTTACCAATCATCAGCGAATACTCTGCCACACGCATGGAATGTCCTGCCGTGTACTTATCTCGGGCGTCTAAAGCAGCAGCCAGCGTAGAAAAATAACTTTGCAACAGCTGTCGATTGCGCTCCTGTCTCATCTCCAGCCGATTAATCATCATATTAAAGCCGGAGATCAGTGCCGAAAACTCATCCGCATATAGATCCGGGGCTCGTCTGCCAAGATCTCCCCCCTGAATTCGGTTCATCTCATGCGTCAGTTCAGCAACTGGATCACGAACATCACGAATCAACAGCCAACTTCCCACCAGCGCAAACCCCGCGCCCAGAACAACGATGAGAATTCCCCACAGTATGTACTCTTTCGCAAATTCACTGTCCATATACTGAAGTCTGATATATGTAGCCAGGAAAAATAGAAATAGAGGAAATAAGCCAATCAGTGCCGTACTTAGCTGAAATTTACGCTGGATCGATACCAGGATTCGCCCTCCCAGTGAAGGTTCCATCCCGTATTGGACTTTACCTCGATGTCGAATCTCAAGTAACAGGGGTCTAATCGCCCGCACCGTTAGGTAATACTCTATCAGCGCATGCATGATGGCAATCAGAAAGGCACACGCAGCGGCCACGACAGTATAGAAGTAAGGAAATTCAAGCCACCCTGTGGATATCATCCATATTGTTAATCCGGCTGCCGGAAGTGAGAAGCCAAGCATGTGCGGACCCATGATCCGATATATGGTCTGTCCCGGGAAACGATGAATTTTCTCATACATGTGGTTCAATTCGTCTCTCTCGTGATGCTCGGAAGTGAAAAATTGTCTTATGGGGCCAAGCTGTACCCACAGCGTAATTAATTCTGCAACCAGCATGAACAAGAGTGAAATCAGTACAATGAAGATGAGTCGAACAAATTGAATATTGGGTATTTGCAGAGTAGATACCATAACTACTGTACCGACAACAAAAACAGCTGCCAGTGAACCGATCAGATAATTGCGTATTAGGCGAAAGATAAATGAACGGTATGCTTCCAACTGAACCCCTCACTCTCTATGTGCAACCAGTTCTCCCTTGAGACACAGGGAGATTAAGGGTATTGCCTTCTATTTGTTTATCGGTTGCTCCAACTAAAAAAATTAATAAAATCCAATGGATGAGCATCAGAACTGGAAAACACAAAAAGGCTGCTCCACGACGGAGCAGCCTTTGGTGATATATCCTATATTTATCCTTTAATCTTGGCAGCCAGAATCATCGTACCGCGCGGCTCATCTCCCATTGCATCTGGTTCAAGCGTGATGGCAACCGTATCATAGTCGTTGGCCGAATCCAATGTGTAATATACCGCTCCCGTTCCGTCACGACTAAGGAAAGTACCCGCATTCTGAGGGGTATCTCCTTTGATCAACCAGACCTGAAAAGCCTCGTTGCCTTCCAGGTTCGGCAGGTTCTCAGCCTGCACAACCAGGTGAGTGCCTTTGCTGTCAATAACGATGGTTGCGAGACCCTGAGCTACAATGTCCTGCGTTGCAGGATTCAGCTTCACTGCCTCGCCAGTCTGCATGCCCTGTGCGGGCTTCAGAGCTGATGCCAGCTGCTCTTGCAGCTGTGCATTCTGCGCCTGTGCCTGCACCAGTTGCTCTTGCGTAGCCGACGAGCCCGCCGCTTGCTGCGTCAGCGAGTCGATCTGGCTCCGCAGCTGCGCCGTGTACACGCCCAGTAACAGTGCCGCGGCCGCAAGGCCGGCACTGGCTATGCGCCAGGCGCTGCTGCTGCGCGCACGCGCGCGCGCTTGTGGCTGCCATGGCTGTGCCTGGGCAGCCTCTTCCACCCGGGCCGCAGGCACCACCGTTACCGGCGGCAAGCCTGGCCCGGGCTGCGCCGCACGTTTGTGCTGCGGCGCAAGATCCTCCTGAAGCACCACGGGTGCTTCAGGCTCTGCAGGAGCAGCCGCTGGCTTCGCCTCGGCGCTCTCCTGCACATGTCCGAGCACGTTGCCCAGCACACGTGCTCGCATGCCTTGCGGCGGTGCTACAGGTTCCGCCGCAAGTGGCAGGAAGCCAGTCACTTCCTGCAATTCCCTTACCTCCTGGCGGCAAGGTTCGCAAGTTGCCATATGCGCTTCAAACGCCGCCACTTCCTCTGCTTCCAGTCCGCCCAGCACATACATCGGTGCCAGATCAGACCACTCCTCATGTCGTTCTATCATGGATGTATGCCCTCCCTTCCCGCGTCCGGATGCAATTCAGCATCGGCCAGCAACTTTTGGAGCTGTCGCATGGCAAGCCTGACACGGCTCTTTACTGTACCCAGCGGAATCCCGAATCGGCTGGATACTTCCTGCTGGGTTAATCCCGCATAATAAATCGATTCTATAACTTGTTGCTGATCACCGTTTAATTGGGACAACGCCTCTTTAATCCGGGTACCTTCCCATTTACGCTGCACTTCTTCTTCCGTGTTCGTATGTTCATCGGCATAGGCCGCCAGTGTCTCGTGTTCAACTGAAGTAGTCGCTGCCCCTTTTGATTTCCGCCTCAGCATGTCCACTGCAATGTTACGCGTAATCGCAAACATCCATGTGGTCAGCTTCCCCTGTGAGGCATCGTAACGTTCGGCATTATTCCAGACCCGCATAAAAAGTTCCTGAACGGTCTCTTCTGCCGTCATGGGATCACCAACGATCCGGTAGGCAAAAGAATACACCGCTCGCTCATAACGGTCATATAAAAGCTCCAGTGCGGAGGCATCACGTTCCGCGATCTGCCGCATTAACCTGCTGTCCTCCATCGATTCAGTCATGCGAGGGCCCCTTTCTGTTTCTTCCCTCTTATTATAACCTACGCAGAATCTTTTGAAGAGGATTACCCCTATGAAGAAATAGTTTGAAAAATTTTCTGTATCTTTTCAAACTAACCTTTCACTTTCCAACTTAAAAACAGTCCGAAAACATGCTGCTCTGGTCGCGCTTTCCTTTTTATTGCAAAAAATTACAACCTGTGGTATACTATAAGAGTTGTATTAAACAACCTCATATGATTTCTGTCTTCTTTAAACCCCGGAATATTTTCTTCATGCTGCGACCGCAGCGAACTATAAGCACAATTAACCTATGAAGATTGAAGAACCTGAATCACAATAACCCGGTAGTACAGAGTTTCACAAGATGTTCCCATTCACACTGGCGCGGTCATCGGAGCCGCAAGGACAAAAGAGAGGTAGGGCTTTTGTTGTTTTGGATATCACTTATTCTTGAGAAGATTGAAAACATACACAAAGCACCCGGAATTGGGTTCCGGGTGTTTATCCATGTCTACATATCCAATTTAGTAACATCTACAGACAATCGCCCCCACCACTGAGAAAAGTCTTCCTTTCACTTATCAGACTAACCAGATAAATTCGGCTCTGCTTTTAAAACTTTTTCGTTCTCCCACTGGCTACACTCCTGGATACTTCCTTCCTTACTTCTTACTTCTTACTTCTTACTTCTTACTTCTTACTTTTCCAATTGTGCAAATAACCCCGGCTTATAAAGCAAATGTTTACACTCACCAGACGCTAACGAATCCTGCACACCTTATATTGGGGATTTCTGTGCTATGTAAAATCTAACGAATCTCAGCCACGTTAATCCATGTCACTTCATGAATATAGGCTCCAAACATGCCCAGGTTCAGATAATAAGACGTCTACGATTCGTTAAACTTTTGAAATGGCAAAAATGCATGGAATAGCGTCTGTGGAGTTCGTTAAAGAAAGTAATCCCCACGCTCCTTCACTTCTAAATAACAAGGGACACCGCAGGATGAAATCCTACGCTGTCCCGCTCTGAATCATAGGTACGTTATGCCCCAACTTGGAACTCAAACTCGGAGTTTATTTGGAGCACCTATCGCAACGGTCCACGATCAGCAAAGTCTCCTTGCACTCACAAATCCTTAGATAAACATCGTTTTGGAGATGATGACCAGCAAGATGAACAGTACGAGGATCGTACCCATGGAACCCCAGCTTCCGCCGCCATGACCATAGGATACTCCACAACCCTGTTGATAACCATGCATCATTGGAGCCTGATTGGCATGGTGTCCGTATCCATAGCCATATCCCATTGGCATTGTTCCACAACCATATCCATACCCATGCATTTCATGACCTGTGTATTGGTATCCTTGCATATGCTCATAACCTCCCATATGTCCGTATACGTGTCCCTGTCCGTTCGGTGAATTCGGTTTTACTTCGCTCATTGTTCATTCCTCCTTAACATTTGCCTACACCCCTAAGCTATGTATTCAGCCTACCTCTGGACCGGGCTATTGCCCTCATTTTGACAAAATGGGCGTTTAGCCATGAGGTACCTTCCCCATTTTCGAAGCATACGCCATCCTTCCTTTTCTTGAATTCCACCAATTCTTCCGTTCAACCACAAGCTATCTTATATGCCTGGCTCTCCACCATGCTTGTCCTCTAGAAAAAAAACCCCACCGGTTGCCCGGCAGAGCTCGCCATATTATACCCAGAAAGATTTAGTGATGATTACGAGAAGAATGAACAGAACCAGGATTGCTCCAGTCGATGTCCAGCCGCCGTATCCTACGCCTTCAACTACGTTGCTCATGCAGAACCCTCCTTTACAAATATATTAGGGTCCAAGCGGTTTATTAGATCAAGAATGCTTTAGAGATGATGACCAACAAGATAAAGAGAACCAAGATCGCGCCAGTCGATGTCCATGCGCCGCCGTATCCACCTACTACTCCACTCATGTAAACCCCTCCTTTGATTTGAGGTACAGTTCACTATATGCACCAATCACACATGGGACCGGGCTCAGGTCGAAAAATGGGCTGTTTTTTTACCGACTATTCGTTAATTTCACCTACATAAAGGGTTAGTTCTTAAGTCGGAATGTTATGTTCATATATGTTTAAGTCATAAATAAATCCCACGGTTATATCAGCCCAATGTATGTACTATCGTTCAAAATGGATACCCATACGGTATATTATTAGCTTTTAACTTGTTAAATACAGATAAATTACCTTTTTAGTAATTATGAATACTGAAATATTTATTTATGTTATTATTTTACTAATAAAGTAGAAAGGAGTTTCTATCCTCACCACCTAAACTAGATTATCCCAAACGAAATGATGACCTTAGAAAAAATCCCAACCGATGGGAAGCACATTAGGAGAAATTAGACATAATGAAGAAACTTATTACGATTTTGGCATTAGCCACATTGCTTACTGCTTGTGGTAATTCAGAAACAAACACAACAACCAATAGCCAAACGACCGAAGCATCCAAGGCAACTGAAACTGTCTCAACAGAAGCAAAAGCTACGAAATACACTACATATAGTGGAGAAGGATTTTCTTTTGCATATCCTGAATCCTGGAAAAGCGTAGATACAAGTCAAATGAATGCTCCATCCATTAAAGCTGCTTTTTCAGACCAATCTTCGGCAGCCACATTTGCAGATAATATGAATCTGACGATTGAGGCCAGCTCAACCGGTTCAATTAATCCTGAAGAATACGCCAATAATATAGTGGATTATTACACACAAAGCGGTTCAAGCATCGGCATTTCCGATTATAAAAAAACCAGCTACACAAACAAGCCTTATAAAGAATATAGCGCTGGTGTCTTGGAAGGAGCCTATAAGCATTCCTCGGGTACAGATGTTATCCTTGTGCAGTATCTGATTCCGACCAATACAGAACTCTATACCATGACGTTGACCTACGCCAAGGATACTTATAATCAGGATGAGATCAAAGATATCCTTGATTCCCTAAGCATTACTACTTCTCTGGAGCAAACAGCACCAACTGCAACAACTGGAAATTCATCTGCCACAGCATCAGCAGCGGATTTCTTTAATGAGTTAACTCCGTACATTACAGAAGACACAGCCTTTATGGAGCAGGCATCTTATGATTTCTTTGGTAAACATAACGATGTATTCCCAGCCATTACGGCAGAACTAAGTAAAAAGGTACAGGGGCTCGTTGACTCCAATGTAACGACCCGTCATCTGAATAAAAATGTAGCCAACTATTACAATACTTTCGTACAAGTTAACGGGGAAGTCATTTCCGTTGAAGAAGATAGCTCTCTCGGAGCAACCTTCTCTATCGTTCATGTCATGGATGAGAACGGAAACGATATTATAGCGTTGTACCCTGCAACGACTGGAGATCTGCTTGACGGCGATTACGCTACTGTGATCGGTGCTCCAATTACCAACTTCTCTTTTGAAAATGTTGGCGGTGGTTACACCAACGCCACGTTGATTGGAGCCTCATTGGTAGTTGCAGATTAATTAAAATGTTAAATGAGTATACAAAAAGACCAGCTTAATGAACGTTAAGCTGGTCTTTTTGTCTTTCAGTTTATAGATGTCAGAAATTCACGTTAACTATAAACCATTAATTAGGTCTTGCCTGAAGTGACGTCAGTTTATCCTGAACCGATTGTAACTTCTGTATACTTGAGGCATCCGGTTTATCACGACGGTCGTCAATTTTGACGGATGTGGAAACACGCTGAGCTCCTGACAAAAACGGTGCTTCATGCAGAGCCGCAATTGCTGTAAAGATCTCGTTAAGCGGTCCCTCAATAATGGTGCTCATGGAAGTTAACTGATATGTAATGCCCCGTTGATGTTCCAATACCTTTTGCATGTCCGCCACATAACTGCTTAGACTGGTTGTACCCGTTCCGATTGGAATTACAGTCACTTCTGCTATTGCCATTTTGCTCCGCCTCCTCTGGGCCCCGTGAACAACCGCTGCCGCTAATTTTAGTCGATTTTTGACTATTTTTATTCTACCAGTTGAATGCGTTACAATTCAAACTGACGTGAAGACGTCATTCAAATTGTTCAAAATTTTTTTTTGATAAATCTTCAAATCTTCCAGTCCTTTTCCTTTGCGGATTCCTGGCTTAAATGGTATACTCGGAATTACGTTTTACTGTATCGGCCCACTTTACAAACACAATATGTTGGGTTACAGTATGTTGACAGCTACAAAATGTAGTAACACTAGATTTCTCCGCTTCTATTAGTCACCTTCTGCATTCTCGCGAAAAACAGGATGGAATCACCTCCAAAGGCACGTCCCTGTAGGTGTAAATCGCTTTCTCGAAACAGAGTTGACATGGAGGTTAACGGGGCTGTTTGGACTGCATCCGGTATCCTCAAACTACAGGCACATCTGCAATAGACCAAAGCTTACATAAGCACCCTTTTCTGTCGATATCCAGAACTTCTAAGACAGTAAGGAAGCCAGAGCATCCATGGGCATTTTCAGCCGCGAGGCGGGAGAATGCTTTTTATATGAGCATGTTCTGAATTGTGCTGTTTTGTGCTCCTAAAGTTGAGCGATTTAAGACATGAACTTGTCACCGCCGTTTCAGTCTGCCAAAAGCAACCTTTACCTTTTTCTCACCGTAAGACAACACTCAATTCTTTATATAAAGAATTTCTCCAATTTATCTCTTTAACATGCGAAAGCGAGGAATATTCATGCCACAAGTTGTGACCAAGCCGAACAACCGCCAGCTTGCCTTTGATGATATGCGCATCTCGGTATATGCCGACCGTACTCTGGAAGGACTGGAAATGCTGGACAAGGAACGTCTGGTACGTGGGGTAAACAGCAAGCTCCGCCGTGATGAAGTTACCGGAGACGAAATCAGCAACGCTTTTATCATGAGCGCACTGGAATTGGTAACTAAAGAGGAGCCTAATTGGAAATTTGCAGCGGCGCGCTCCCTGCTCACTTCCCTTTACAAAAAAGCGGCTACCAACCGCAGATACAAGTCTTACCCGGACGAGCCTTATGGCGCATTCCACCCTCTTCTTGTAGATCTCGTGAAGAAAGGTATCTACCGCGAAGAATTACTGGAATGTTACACCAAAGAACAGATCGACGAACTTGCTGAGTGCATTGACTACCGCAACGATCTGCTCTTCGATTATATCGGCTTGCTCACACTGGCAGAACGTTACCTCGCTCACGATTTTGACGGAAAAGTAATGGAATTGCCGCAAGAGCGTTACATGGTTATCGCCATGTTCCTAATGCACCAAGAGCCTGCCGAGAGACGTATGGATCTCGTCAAGGAAGCATACTGGGCCATGAGCAACATGTACATGACTGCAGCTACTCCTACGATGTCCAATGCAGGTAAAAAAGTAGCCGGTCAACTCTCCAGCTGCTTCATTGATACGGTGGACGACTCACTCGAAGGTATCTTCGATTCCAACACGGATGTAGCTCGTCTGAGCAAAATGGGTGGCGGCATCGGCGTTTACCTCGGCAAAGTCAGAGCTCGTGGTTCGGATATCCGTGGTCACCAAAATACAAGTTCCGGTGTAATCCCTTGGATTCGCCAACTAAACAATACAGCGGTCAGCGTAGACCAGCTCGGTACGCGTAAAGGTGCCATTGCCGTGTACCTGGACGTTTTCCACAAAGACATTCTGGCCTTCCTCGATCTGAAGCTGAACAACGGTGACGAGCGTATGCGTGCGCATGACGTATTCCATGGCATCTGTCTGCCTGACTTGTTCATGGAACGGGTGTCTAGCCGCGGCGAATGGAGCTTGTTCTGTCCACACGAAACAAAGAAAGTAATGGGCTGGAAGGACGAGAATGGTCGTGCACTCGGACTGGAAGATTTCTATGATGAGTCCTTTGGCGAAGGTGCGTTCCGTGATAAATACGAAGAAGCGGTGAATCACCCATTGCTGTCCCGGATTACAGTACAGGCGATTGACATCATGAAGCGTGTACTGAAATCCCAACTGGAGACAGGTACGCCATACATGTTCTACCGGGATACGGTTAACCGCTCGAATCCTAACCGTGCACACGGTATGGTATACTCCTCCAACCTGTGTACCGAAATTATGCAGAACCAGTCTGCCACTGTAATTGAAAAGGAAGAACTCGTAACCAAGGATGGACAAACTCGCATCGTGATTTCCAAAGTGCCTGGCGACTTTGTTGTCTGCAACCTGAATTCCATCCATCTGGCACGTGCTATACCTCATAATGTATTGGAGCGTCTCGTTCCAATTCAGGTGCGCATGCTGGACAACGTTATCGACATTAACAACATTGAAGTTCTACAAGCCCAATATACCAACAGTCAATATCGAGCAGTCGGTCTGGGAACGTTTGGACTTCACCACCTGCTTGCTCTCGAAGGCATTCATTGGGAGTCTGACGAAGCTGTAACGTATAACGATAATCTGTATGAAAAAATTAACTACCTGCTCGTGAAATCCAGTATGGAGCTGTCTAAAGAAAAAGGACATTATCCGAAATTCAAAGGTTCCGATTGGGAAAGTGGTCATTACTTCGACCAACGCGAGTACACATCAGGTGAGCGCGTAGGCGAGTTCGTGACAACCGAACAGTGGAAAGAACTTCAAGCCGAAGTACGACAAAACGGTGTACGTAATGCCTGGTTGTTCGCCATTGCACCTAACGGTTCCACGTCCATTATTGCCGGTTCAACGGCTAGTATTGATCCGCTCTATGAGCTGTTATCTTATGAAGAGAAAACAACTTACAAAATTGCCAATCCGGCTCCGGATCTGTCCGAAAAAACAAGCCCTTATTACCAAACAGCGTTCCAGGTGGACCAACATGCTTCCATTAATATGGCGGCTGCCCGTCAGC
The DNA here is from genome assembly GCF_045040675.1 of Paenibacillus sp. FSL H8-0283. Lineage (NCBI taxonomy): Bacteria > Bacillati > Bacillota > Bacilli > Caryophanales > Paenibacillaceae > Paenibacillus > Paenibacillus sp. FSL H8-0283. The sequence continues at coordinate 623,787 of NZ_CP150295.1, read as the reverse complement.
GCCACGTCGATCAGGGACAAAGTTTCAACTTCTATGTTCGACCAGATATTAAAGCAACAGAATTCCTGGAATTGCATCTGCACGCCTGGAGAGCCGGCATGAAATCAACTTATTATGTTCGTAGCCGTGCATTAACGATTGAAGAATCTTGATTTTTGCACAAGTTACGCTTTTATCCATGATAGAGAAGATTTACTAGATTCGAGGTGACCACCAGGGCATCCTGTTTTGATTGCAAAATGGCGTTGCCCTGGTTCTTTTTTACCTAAAACACGATCACAGCATCGCAAGATGTTGATATAGATGCCACATTATACAACCCTAATATATATAAAAGAATTAATGATTACACGATAACGAAGAGGACAGAACAAAGCTGAAGAAGCGGAGCTAAAAGCTTTCTGAAAGAAAGCTACTTCGGAAGCATACACTTCGCCTTTATCACCGGATTTTCCCCTTTAAAAGAGGGAATCAAAAAATCAGGGGATAACAGCGATCGGAAGGTTGTTCTGTCATCGTAGTTATACAGTGCAAATTCATTCAAGGAGTGAACGGAACAATGCAAGTACAGAAAATTTTTAACACCGAAGCCCCTAACCAATCAACCCGTATTATTGAAGGTGAATGCTCCGGTATCCTGAACTGGAACGACATTCGTATGCCTCATATGTACAAATTGTACAAAGTACTGCTACTTAACCACTGGATCGCAGACGAGATTCCAATGTCCAAAGATGCTTCCCAGTTTGCTCAACTGGACGAGGAAGAGCAACGTACGTTTAAAATCAACATCTCTCTGCTCGCGGTACTTGATTCTATGCAAACGATGTTTGTTGGTGACGTAAAACGTTACTTTACCGATTCTTCACTCGAAGCGATCTCGGCCATTATCGGACAACAGGAAGTCGTTCATAACCAATCCTACTCCTACGTTCTGTCTTCGATCGTATCTGATCGGGAGCAAAAGGAAATTTTTGAATATTGGAAACATGATCCAGTCCTGCTTGACCGTAACCGTTTCATCGCAGACATTTACCAAACATTCCGTGACGAGCCTTCTCCACAGACGTTCTTCCAGGCTATGGTCGCCGATCTGGTACTCGAAGGTATCTTCTTCTATAGTACGTTTGCGTTCTTCTACAACCTGGCCCGTGACCAGAAAATGATGGCAACCAGCCAGATGATCTCGTATATCCAGCGGGATGAAAACCAACACTGTTACTTCTTCGCTGAAGTGTACAAACAGTTGCTGGTGGACTTCCCTGAACTGAACACACCTGAGAACATGGACTACGTATACACAACCATCCATCGTGCTGTTGAGCTTGAAACCAACTGGGCACATTACACACTCAGCAACGTGCGCGGTATTGACCTGAACGAGTTGGAAGATTACATCAAGTACATCGCCAACAAACGTCTGCGTCTGATGGGTATGGAAAAAGCATATGAAGGTGTGGATGTAAACTGCATGCCTTGGATCAAACCATTCTCCGATGAAGCTCTGAATGCAACCAAAACAGACTTCTTCGAAGCTAAATCCCGTAACTACGGTAAAGTTGGCGACGATAACGGATTTGACGATTTGTAATAAAGAATAGATTATAAAAACAACACTCCCTGAACTGTGGCTATAATGCCTAAGTTCAGGGAGTGTTGTTTAATTCGTATGTACAAACATCATATTAGCGTTGAACTATTATAATTTAATAGAGATATTTCTTAATCTAATAAATTCAAGAATCGTATATAATTCTTGAAATTTTTCATTATTCAATCTTCTCTCATTTACCGTATGAATATGAAACGGGTCATACATCGTAATATTAGCAGGTGTTTCATCAGGATGATAATGAGCATGGAATTTCATAATCAACTCTTTTTGATCATCATACCAATCATACCAATATAACTCGATGAATCCCCCGTTTCGATCTATCTCCTCTACACAGTACATCTTCGATAAATCATTAAAGACAATTGTTTTACGAATAGTTCTAGCACTGCTTGGAAGACCCTGGGCACCATCTCGAATCTCCATCATAATATCTGAAAAATCATTCTCAATAAAACGAAAATTACTTTTCGGTATCTTTAAAGCCAAGACGCTGCCTCCCCAAATGGTGTTTCCAAACTTGTGCATCGGTTTCTTCTTCAGGTGTTAAGTTCAATTTAGTTCCGAGTGTCCGTTCGAATTCCCCTTTGTATTTATCTTCATATAAGGCAATTTGCCCTGTGTGGTAATCCAGGTCACTGACTTCTATTGTGGATTGGCGTTCTGCCTCTTCCTTTTTCCACATAGTCACAATCTCTTTAATCGTCGTTCTCTTACCTGATCCATATACATATGTAGTATCGTCTGGGATGAGATTATGTTTGTTGGACCCGGCTCTTTGAATCCCCATAAAACGGCCTTGATCAATCCAGTTAAAAATCGTCGTAATACTCACTCCAAAAAATACAGATAATTCTTTAGGAGTATAAGAATGTACAACTTCAATAGAAGGAATAGAAGGAACACCACTGTCTGTAATTCCTGTCGGTACATCCACTGCTTGACTTAACGCATGTTTGAGAAGAGTAACATACTTTTCTCTAAAAATATCAGCATCTTCAAAGATAGATTCATCCAGGTTACGAACAAATTCAGCATTATTTCTGACTGCAAGTGCCAGCACTTTGAACAGTAAAATACTATTATCCGAATTACTCAAGCTCTGAACTAACTCAGAAGCAATCTCATCCGTGTTCTGACTAAATATATTCTTCTCAACTCTTGTGATTCCCATATCCATCTCACCTCACACTCCTAGTATAGGATAGTAAAGTTTAACTTTCAACATCATACTTAAACAAAGTTAAACACAAATTAAACTTTATAGATCAAACTTAAAGTATACTTAAACAGTATGCTACGAAGAGCTTGATTTATACATTCTCCAACCAACACACACTTATTATATAATGAAAGAGATTCATACCCCTCCTACGGAAGTGAGGCCTATTCATGGAAAGAGAACTGCTGGATCAAATCAACTTGTGGCATGAGCAGGACCAATTCAGTCTCATTATTGAACATATTGAACGAATCCCCGTCTCAGAGCGGGATTATGATCTGATTGGTCAACTCGCCAGAGCCTATAACAATGACGCACGTTACCGCGAAGCCATTCAACATTTGTTGTCTGTCCAGGAGCGTGGAGTAAACGACCCGCTCTGGCAATACCGTTTGGGTTATGCATACTGTCATATAGCGAGTTATGAACAGGCATTACTGGCTTTTGAGAGAGCTGATGAACTTCTGCCCCATGATGAATCTACCCTTGAATTCCTTCGCGAGATTCGTCCCGAAGCGGACAAGATGCGTCAAGATCGCCAGCGTCATGAAGAGGAGCTTGCCGCATTCGAGCAGAGCGGTATACAGAACCATCTAAGAGCCGCTTCAGGGACTTATGATCCCGCAACGTTCTGGGTACAGAGTGATTATGCCCAGGAAAATCATGTATCAAAACCTTTTGATGAAGAAGAGATTTTGACTATTGAGAAGGAATTGGGTTACAAGTTGCCCGCTTCCTATATTCAACTGATGAATACGCAAAACGGCGGTATCCCTGCGCTCACTGTATTTCCCACCAAAGAAGCTACTTCCTGGGCTGAGGATCACATTGCCATTTCAAGCATTATGGGAATTGGACACGATAAAATATACGCACTCGCTGGTGAGCTGGGAAGTCGGTTCATGATCGAAGATTGGGGATACCCCGACCTGGGGATTGTGATCTGTGATTGTCCATCCGCTGGTCATGATGTTGTTATGCTGGATTATCGCTTCTGCGGCCCTGAAGGTGAACCCTGTGTAGTTCATGTCGATCAGGAAAATGATTATGAGATTACATATCTTGCGCCCAATTTTGAAGCTTTCATCCGTGGATTGGTCGATGAGGATACGTATGACCTGTCTGACGAAGAGAATGAGGATTAACACCCAGGAGGGTCTGGCCATATGACAACCCGTATATATTTTGGTTCCAATCAACTTGGCGAAGTGGCCGCAGTTTTATTACAGGATGCGCTGAATGAGCTTGACCTGGGAACTCTTGAAGATTATCGACGAACGGATAAAGGTGTTATGGGTCAGACACTGCTCATTCGCTCTTCCCGTGGAGAGTATATTCTAAAAGGCAATCCTTTATATGCAGGACAGTTACAGGAAGAAAAGTTCTTTGTAGAACAACTGGCAAAACATACGTCCATTCCTGTCCCTGATCCATATTTATTACATGAAGATACCCATCTGCTAGGCTGGAGTTATGCCATAATGCCACGCCTGCCCGGGAATCACCTGTATGATCCAGCATTCCAGGCTTCGCTGTCACAGCAAGATCAGGAAGAGATTGCCTGTATGTTTGCCCATACTTTGGCTGAACTGCACCGCTGGAAGGTGCCTGATGCCGGGGAATATGATCCTGTAGCACAGCAGATTGTTTCCTTTGCAGGCGATTATCTGGACTGGTTGTACGGAACCATTCGTCACTGGTTACATGATGCTGAACAGTACTCGGTGATTACGGATGAAGATGTTCAGTGGGTGGACGAGCAATTCAAAAATGCTGAACCGGCATTTCGGTCCAGAGCTGTTCCGTGTTTTGTTATGGGAGACTTCAAGGTCGAGAATATTCTGATTCAAAATCTGGACGACCGTTCTTCAGGGTGGCAGATTAGTGGTTTGTTCGATTTTACAACGGCCTATTTCGGAGACGGAACAGCAGACCTCACCAAAATATCCACCAGGTATGTTCGTGAGGGTCAACCAGAACTGGCCGCACAGTTCCTTCGCTGCTACCGGGATCTGGTCTGTGCAGCAAATGAGGAGAAATGCCAACACTTCCGCACACGTCTCCGCATGCATCTGCTCTATCAACGTATCTTGTGGTGGGGGGAAGCCAAAGCGACAGGACAAGTGACGTGGGCAGCCGACCTGCCTTTTGCACAGTGGGCGCAGCAGTCCATTAATTCGATTGTCGCATTGTTAGATTAGTAGATTAGTTAGTAGATTTGGACAGGTCGCTCAATGGATAGCGGCCTTCCAAACTAACATATGTATCGTTCCATACATAGCGCCCAACATGCGGGCGCACGTATAAAACCGCCAGAGATCATCCTTGATCTTTGGCGGTTTTCCTCATCTCACTATATTTAAGTCAACGATGGAATCTCTCAACTTAAGCTTGTGCAACGGGTGACTCCTGATGTTTCTGCAAAAACTCCAGCATCCGGCGGTACACAAGAATCTCGTTTGTTTTCCTGGAGAAGCCATGACCTTCATCATCCAAAACGATGTATTCCACATCAAGTCCCTTCGACTGGAGCGCGGCCACGATCTGATCGGATTCGGCCTTCACGACCCTTGGATCATTAGCACCCTGAATGACCAACATTGGGTTCACCATCTGATCGAGATACGTAATCGGTGAATCCTTCGTTAAACGTTCGCGGTCACGGACCGGATCACCCAGCCAGTTATCCATCATCGGTTTCCAGTCTTCCGGCACGGATTCCAGGAATGTGAACAAGTTACTTGGCCCAAAAATATCGACCGCTACCCGAAACAGTTCCGGATGGCGACCTGCCAATAACAGGGTCATATATCCCCCATAACTTCCACCTACCACAAACAACCGCTCTGGCGAGGTAATCCCCTGATCAAACAACCAGTTGATTCCGGCAACACAGTCCAGCCTTGGGCCTTCGCCCCAATCCCGCTCAACCAATTTAACGAATTCCGCACCATACCCGGTACTGCCCCGGAAGTTAGGTGCAAAGATATGATAGCCCTGAGCGAGCATCATCTGGAACATCGGCCGAAAAAACTTTGCTTCGGAAGATTGCGGCCCACCATGAGGCCAAAATACGGTGTAACCATTGGCCTGCTCTGGTTTTGCTTTGAACAAGAGAGCTTCAATCTCCAGTCCGTCGTAGGAGTTATACTGAATAACGTCAGGGTACACGAGATCACTTGGGTCCAGTCCGGTTACCCGATTGGCAGTCAGCGGCTCCCAGGACTCAGCACCTGCTATTTTGCGATAAATGTTATGCGGTTGGATCGCTCCACGTCCGAGGATATACACATTGCCAGCCTTTGTAACGTTCACCTGCTCTATCGTATCCAGCGGCATCTCTATGCGCCGAGGCTCATCGGCATTTTTGCCCAATACGTACATACGATTCTCCGGCCCTGTAAGTGTCCAGAAATATAAGGTCTCGGAAGCCTGATGCCAGCGGATAAACTCCACATCTTCCCCTTCGATTCTGCACAATAAGCGGAATTCGCGGGTATCGATACGGTATTCAGCCACATAGGCGTATGCGGAGTCATCATTGGTAATGAACAGAAGACGATTATCATCTGCAAAAATCAGATCAGATACCTGACTATAACGTTCTGAGACTGGCAGAATCACCATTTCTTCATTGTTACGATACAGATGCGCCGTCTGATACGTATTGGAGTACATTTTTAAAATGACATAACTCATCTCGTCAGGACTTACAGCAACCAGGCTGCTCGTAACCTCTTCTCCACTGTATAACAGTTCATCTTCCCCTGTCTCCAGATCGATGCGGCGTGAATTCAGATAATTCGGATTACCCGCGCTGGTAACAAAATAGAGACGTTGTCCATCCTCGGACAACTCAGCGAAATAACAGCGATCATTCGGTTCCGCCGGAACCACAGGCAGTGGAACACCACCCTCGGGTGGGAGTGCATATAGATGATAGTTCTCATCTCCATCCCGATCAAACGCGGTAAGAAGATGACGCCCCTGTGGGTCTGCTTTGATAAATTGACTGCTCTGATTCAAGTACGTTAAAGGATACGGGTATCCTCCAGGCAAATCCATCGCCCAAATATTCGGCTGACCGTTCAGATTGCTGTCCATGAACAAACGTTTCTCGTCTGCCGATACGGCAAAATGCGAAATACGGTACGTCTGAAAATATTGCTCGACATCCGGTTTAGGAAACTGAATCATGACAAACCTCCTTGGAATTGAACCAACGAATTTAACATTGGTAAATTAAGGTACCATTTGTCCATATTATAGGTAATGCCAATGTTTAGACAATAGATATGTGAGTTATAATTCCAGATTTTCTCGATTTGCACATGAAACTCACGTATAAAAGGTCATATGATCTTTGTCTTCGCGATAATAATCCAACCTTTGCTTCATCGTACCTGTATGCAGTTCAAACAAATGACCATCCGGGTCGGTAAAATAAACGGATAATGCATCCCGCGGATCTCTTGGCCTTCCGGGAAGAATGTCTGCCCCCGCTGCTCGCAGCTGCTGCACAGACGCGTCGAACTCCTCTTCTGTAACGGTAAATGCAATATGGGTATAGGTTCGTTCCGTATAGTTGCGAATAACATCCTCCTGATTCAGGGCAATCCAGAGACCGGCAAGCTCAAAATAAGCCAGTTTGCGTCCTTTTACCTGAATTTGGGCACCGAGAGCCTGCTCATAAAAGGTAATGGCCCGCTCCAGATTGGATACGGAAAAACACAAATGATTAATTCCTTGAATATTCATGTGGCTCCTGACACCTCCATCGATTTAAGGATCTATCCTTATTATGGTATATTCTGTGCAAAAAACAACCGCTCTGCTGTTTCCCCCCGCACCTTCTTCTGGGCGAATGCATAGGTTATCCGTATCAATGAACGTTCGAGGAGGATGTAAAGCGAATGAATCCTGTCTATCCTTTTTATGGTGAGAAAACGGTATGCAAGGAGCAAAAGCTGGCATTTCCACCCCAGCATCAGGACCAGCAACCTGGTCTGGAAACCCTGATGGTGCCTGAACCGATCAGTGAAGATCCTGCCTATATCGGTAGCTGCAAACTCCAAGGTAAAGTTGCCATTATTACGGGTGGTGACAGTGGAATCGGCCGGGCGGCCGCCATCGCTTTTGCCAAGGAAGGTGCGGATATCGTCATTGCTTATCTATATGAACGGACAGATGCCGAAAGGACTCGTGAACGGATCGAAGAACTGGGACAGCGTTGTCTCTTAATCGAGATTGATCTCCGCTTAAAGAAAAACTGTGAAGCCGTCATTCGCACAACCATGGAAACCTACGGGAAGATCGATATTCTGGTCAACAATCATGGCGTACAGTATGTGCAGCCAAGCATCGTTGATATTACAGAAGAACAGCTGTATCACACCTTTCAGACCAATGTGTTCGCTTATTTCTTTCTGATTCAGGCCGCTCTCCCCCATCTGTGCAGAGGTGCCTCCATTATCAATACGGCTTCCATTACAGCATATAAAGGCAACACCCAACTGATCGACTACTCTTCTACCAAAGGAGCCGTCGTATCGCTGACTCGTGTACTCGCCCAATCGCTCGCTGCACAGGGAATCCGTGTGAATTCCGTCGCCCCGGGACCCATCTGGACGCCGCTCATCCCTGCCAGCTTCTCCGCTGAGGATGTACAGGTATTTGGAACAGATACGCCCATGGGTCGAGCTGGTCAGCCTTACGAACTGGCGGCAGCCTACGTTTATCTCGCTTCCCGCGATTCATCCTACGTCACAGGTGAATGCATTCATGTAAATGGCGGCGATATGGTAACGACATAAACTGATGTCAGGTTGGATTTGGCAGGTGTGGCAGGATATCGGTTGTCCAGTTGCGAAGAGGGTTAGGAGTATGATCCGGTTATGCCGGAGCCTGACATCTAGCGACAAGGAGCTGAACAACCTGATGAACTTCGATCCACTCTACCAACCGTACCCCTCTTACCGCGTGCCTGTGTATGCGAAACAAGGCATGGTCGCCACGTCTCAGCCACTGGCTGCACAAGCCGGTCTGGATGTATTGAAAAAAGGCGGCAATGCCATCGATGCCGCCATTGCAACTGCGGCAGCACTCACGCTGCTGGAGCCAACGTCCAATGGCATTGGAGGCGATGCTTTTGCCCTCGTCTGGACCGAGGGCAAACTGCATGGCCTGAATGCCAGCGGCCCCGCGCCTCAGGGCATATCCATTGAGGCGCTTCAAGCGGCAGGCCATACGGAGATGCCGAAGCTTGGGGTTGTTCCGGTGACGGTGCCTGGCGCACCGGCGGGTTGGGCTGAGCTGAGCCGCCGTTTTGGGCGACTCACGCTGGCGGAAGCGCTGGAACCGGCCATCCGCTATGCGGAGGAAGGTTATCCGCTTGCGCCTGGGCTGGCCCGCCACTGGGCAAGGGCAGCCGAGATCTATGCACGCCAGGGTGATGCGGAGGCAGGGCGTGCGTGGTTTGAGACATTTGCTCCAGGCGGGCGTGTTCCCGCAGCTGGAGAGATGTGGCGCTCGCCGGATCACGCGGCGACTTTGCGCCAGATTGGCGAGAGCGAAGCGCGAGACTTTTACGAAGGAGAACTGGCAGAGCGCATTCATTCCTTTATGGCAGAGCACGGTGGTTATCTGACTCGCGAAGATCTGAAGGCTTTTCAGCCGGAGTGGGTTGATCCCATCTCCGTCTCCTATCGTGGTTACGATGTATGGGAGATTCCGCCGAATGGACAAGGATTGATTGCTCTCGCGGCGCTTAATCTGTTGAAAGGTTACGAGTTCGACGAGAAAGAATCTGTTCAAGCATATCATCAGCAACTTGAAGCCATGAAGCTGGCATTTGCCGATGGGGAGAAATATATTACTGAAGAACGCAAAATGGGTGTGACGGTGGAGGAACTGCTGTCCGAGGCATACGCGGAAGAACGGCGCAAACTCATTGGTGATACCGCACGAGCACCTGAGGCAGGTGATCCACGTGCAAGTGGAACGGTGTATCTGGCTACGGCTGATGGTGAAGGCAACATGGTTTCGTTTATCCAGAGTAACTATATGGGCTTCGGGTCTGGACTCGTTGTTCCGGGAACAGGCATTGCTTTGCAGAATCGCGGACATAATTTCTCACTGGACCCTAATCATGCCAACGCCCTGGAGCCAGGTAAACGAACCTATCACACGATCATTCCGGGGTTCCTCACCCGTGGCAGCGAAGCGGTTGGGCCATTCGGTGTCATGGGTGGTTTCATGCAACCGCAGGGTCATGTGCAGGTGGTCATGAATACAATCGATTATCACCTGAACCCACAGGCCGCTTTGGATTCTCCGCGCTGGCAGTGGACGAAGGGCAAAACAATTCTCGTGGAACCGGGTTTCCCGCAGCACATTGCACAGGCACTCGCCCGCAAAGGACATGATATTCAAGTGGCACTCGATCCATCCCAGTTTGGACGCGGTCAGATCATCTGGCGCAACCCGGACAATGGCGTATTATGCGGGGGTACGGAAACCCGAGCGGATGGCTCGATTGCGGCTTGGTAAAACTCGCGTAATTTTTATAATAGGATAATCACCTTATCATTCGTATAGGGTGAATTTTTAAGGCACAACAGAGATGATTCATGTCATCTCTGTTGTGCCTTTTTGGGACTTTTAACGTCAGTAAACAACATACTGTAGATATTTATGTACCCTTTTAACCAAAGAAATGTAAAAATAATGTGTAATTTATGAAAAATATTTATTTTTTCGTAAATTTTCACTACATACCATAAATCACAGTGCCTTTCTAACCGATATAGATAAAGGGAAATCCTCACCATACGTGTCATCATGTACACGTCATTCCCTGGAGCTAAGGAACCATGCAAAACAGAAAAATGCGACTACAGAAATGAGGGTACCAACACATGAAAACAAACAAGAACAGACGCGCAGGTCTAGGTCTCACCATAATGATGATCCTGACGGTACTGATCCTGGGGGCATGTTCAGCCAACAATACAACAACGGCAACAGACACAAGAACAAAGGTTGGGATCGTGCTTACGGAAGTGGGTCTGGGTGACCGTTCTTTTAATGATGCTGCTTTTGATGGACTGGTTCAGGCCAGAAATGAGAAAAGCATTGTCTTTGACTATCGTGAACCGGGCGACAATGCCGAAGCTGCATTTGAAGAGTTTGCGCAAGCCAAATTCGATCTGGTTATCGGCCTGAGTGATGCTGTCCAAGCGGATATGGAGAAAGTTGCAGCCAAATATCCTGACCAGCAGTTCCTCATGATTGACAGTCAGTCCGAACTGCCTAACATTGCCTCCATTTCATTCCGGGCGGAAGAAGGAAGTTATCTGGCAGGTGTTATTGCCGCTATGGCTTCAACGGAAGATCATGTTGGCTTCCTTGGTGGAATAGAGATACCGGTCCTTCGTAATTTCGAGCAGGGTTTTAAACAAGGTGTTCTGGCTGTCAAGCCGAATGCAACCGTTGATGTCGTCTACGCAGGGGACTTTGGCAATGCCGAGCTGGGTGAACAACTGGCTACAGAGATGATTCAGGAAAAGGGCGCTGACGTGATCTACGTTGCTGCCGGTCTCACAGGCGTAGGCGCACTGACGGAGATTCAGAAATTAGGGAAATACGCCATCGGTGTAGATACCGATCAATTCTTTTTGGCGGAAAAATCCATTCTTACGTCCATGCTGAAAAATGTGGATGTCTCTATCTATAATGCCGTTAACACGTTTGTTCAAAACAATCATACCTTCCCTCAAAAGGAAATCGTGGAGGGGCTGGCGGAGAACGCCGTGGGTCTGACTGCTCTACATAATATCACGCTCAGTGATGAACAACAGCAAACCTTCGAAGATCTGAAGGCAAAGATCTCTTCCGGTCAAATCAAAATTACGCTTGATCAATAACCCATCGGATACAAGGAGGTACGCACATGAAACTACAGGGAAAACTGATACTTAATGCTCTAATTTCACTACTTCTATGCCTTGTGCTAGTCGCTTATATCATCATGCAATTGCTCAACATGAATGCCAAAAATCAAAATCTGGTACCAGCCATGCTCAAGGTGAGTGAACTGAACGCCAATCAGATTCAGACCCAGCAAGCGCTGGATGTCTACTCATTCTCCATGACAGCAGGAAACCAGGACGCCGTGCTTCGCTTGCTGGATGAAGGCCAAACGATGATTCAGGAGCTTACGGACGGATTGCTCGAAACAGATCAGCAGTTACAACTTATTCAGTCCATCGAGACAAAATTAGAAGCTCTCAACCAGGGAGCCACCGAAGCGATGAGTGCGATGAACAGTGCGGAAGCGAAACGTTACAGCACTCGGGTTCGGGGCATACAGAATGATATCTATTCGTTAGATGAGATGACTCGGGATCGTTATGATCAATATACCGTCGATTTGGAACGTGACATTCAGCAAACGTGGCAAACCGCTCTGGTAGGAGCCATCGTATTGCTTGTCGCCGTGATGCTGTTTAATATGTATACTTCACGTCAGATCGCCAAGCGTATTCGAACACTCAAAGACGCTGCGGGACAAATTGCGGACGGTGACCTAACCGGACAATTACCGGAATCTCGGGGCAAAGATGAACTCGATGACCTGAGTCGCTCCTTCGGTATCATGACTTTTAATATCCGCGGCATTATTCAGTCGATTGGTGAAGCGGGTCATCGTGTCGATTTGATGGCGCAAGATATTGACCGTGGCAATGATACAGCCCAAGCGATCGTGCAGCAAGTATCCCGCACCACGGAGGAACTCTCGATTGGCAGTCAAAAGATTGCCGAGGATCTGAGTGAAACAGTGATGGTTGTGGACAAAATGCAGTCTACCTTCAATAGCAATCTGGAGGCCACTTCCCAATCGGTAATCGATGGTCGTGAAGTATTAACTACCGTTGAGGAAGGTAATAAGGCTGTAGCGGAGCAACTCCGCTTGGCCGAAGTGAATCGTATGGCGATGGCCGAGGTAGAACAAACGGTGCGGGAACTGGAAGAAAGCGCGGTTCGGATCACTACGATGACGGCATATGTATCGGAGATTGCCAAACAAACGACCATGCTCTCGTTAAATGCCTCCATAGAGGCTGCTCGCGCTGGAGAAGCTGGACGTGGCTTCGCTGTTGTTGCGGGCGAGGTGAATAAACTCGCCGAACAATCTGCGCAATCGGTCAAACATATCTATGCGGCTGTGGGCGAGATCACAACCTCCATGGACAAGGTGAAGAACTCTGTAGCACAAAGCATGCAGTTATTCGGCGAACAGGAACAAGCCACTGGCCAGACTCGCGAATCCTTCTCTGCTATTCGTGAAAGTGTGGAGCGCATTAGTACGGGTATCCATCAGCTTGCTGAGGACATGCAACAATCCAATGAACTCAGTACACAGGTGCAACAGGCCATCGAAAATATCAGTGCCATCACCGAGCAGTCGGCTGCCAGCAGTGAAGAGATCACCGCCTCCACGTCGGAACAACAACGTTCCTTCGCTGATGCAAGTATCAAGGTGAAGTCATTGCGTGATATTAGTGCAGAGATGCATCAGGAACTGCTGCGATTCCGGCTGTAAGCAGGATGCCGCGAGAACTTGGGCCAGACGTAGGTCGGATGTCGTTTAGATGCAGGTTAGATGCAGATTATAGGCATGTTATGGGCAGGTTATAGCCGAGCCAGGATCAGGTAGCATGAACATACAAACAAATAAAGGGGAGCCTCCGTCATGCATCATGACAGGGCTCCCCTTTTCAGTAACTAATCGTTGTTTCATCCAACCATTAATTCGTTTCAAAGATATGAAAGTATATAAATTGAACTAAACATTTACACGAAACGGAGAGGACAGAAAGAACCAGAAGAAGCGGAGCTAAAAGCTATCTGAAAGAAAGCTGCCTCGGAAGCATATACTTCGCCTAACAGCTTTTTGAAAGAAAGCCGTCTCGGAAGCATACGCTATCCCGGATTTCCTAATTTATAAAAAACTGGGGATAACAGCGATCGGAAGGTTGTTCTGTCACCGGAGTGTCCAGTGTAAATATTCTTTAGTTCAACTTATATAGATAATAAGACATCAGCGTTTCAGATCCAAACGTTTAACGAACCGTGCAAACCTTATTGGGCCATTAATTGCAGATTATAAAATCTAACGAATCTCAGGCATTCTATTCCCTAATTTAGTCCGGTTTTTCAGGTGTTTTATCTGAAATACACAGAAATAACGTGGATGAGGTTCGTTAGCTTTTGCTCCTCGATGTAAACCGTGGTATAAGGTGTATCAGGTTCGTTAGGGCACTGGGAATGGGTAGTGAGTACTGAGCAATGGACAATAGGCATCGGGCATTGATCATTTAGCATTGAGCAATGGACATCGGGCACTCATCTACTTTTGATGCGCTGGTGCGCTGATTCGTTGGATTACTTGCAGTTTGAAAATGAATCGGCATAGGTAGTAACCCAAAACCAAGAGCTTGTCCCACACCTGCCCCATCCTCACAGTGCGTCGATGATGTCTCCGGCCAGCAGGGACGATGGGTCACCGCGCAGCAGTGCTGCACGTTCAGCGGCCTGTCCGTGAAGATATACGCCGAACGTGGCGGCTTGCTCCGCGCTGAGCCCTTGGGCAAGCAGACCGGCGATGATGCCGGTCAATACGTCTCCGGCACCGCCAGTCGCCATGCCGGCGTGCCCGGTGGTGTTGATGTACGCCTCGCAGGATGGCGTTGCGATGACCGTTCGCGCTCCTTTGAGCACAAGGGTCACGCCCTGCTCGCGGGCGTATTTTGCAGCGTGCCCAATGCGGTCACGCTGCACCTCTTGGGTCGACATGCCCAGCAGTCGGCCCATCTCGCCAGGGTGCGGCGTCAGAATTGTCGCCGCACTTCGCTGGCCCCAGTCGCGAGGCCCATGTGGGCCAGCGTCTGCCAGCATGTTGAGGGCGTCCGCGTCGATGACGAGCGGACGATCCGTATGTTGCCACAGACGGCGCAGCCAGTCTGTGTCGCCCTGGAAGCGGCCAAGGCCTGGGCCGGTCGCGAGCACGTCGCGGCTCTCTGCGAGACGCAGCACGGCGTCGGCGGAAGCCGCGTTCCATTCGCCGCTGTCGCCATCGGAGGCGGCAGCGAGCATGAGCTCGGGCACGGTGCCGATGACATACGGCAGCAGTGCCGCGGGCAGCGCCCATGTAGCGAGCCCGCAGCCTGCGCGCAGCGCGGCCTTGGCCGAGAGCAGGCCAGCGCCGCTCATCGGCAGACTTCCTGCGGCCAGCAACACGTGGCCGTAAGTGCCCTTGTGGCCGTCCGGTGCCCGGAGACGGCCTATATCCACGCGCAGCGCACCGCGCAACACCTCGTCCGTCAGCAGACGGACCGAGGGGCCATGCTCTGGCGCAAGCCGCGCGGGAATGCCGATGGCGCGCACCACAATGCGCCCCGCGGCAGAAGCGCCCGGGTACTGCACCAGCCCGCGCTTAAGCAGCGCGAGACATACGGTCACCCGAGCTTGAATGCAGGGCTTGTACACCTCTCCGGTGTCGGCGTTCAGCCCGCTCGGCACATCCGCGGACACGACCGGCTTGCCGCTGTCGTTCGCCGCCTCAATCAACGCCGCGTAATCTCCCCGCGGCGCCCCCCGCGAGCCGGTGCCCAGCAGCGCATCCACGATGCCTGTGCACCGGCTGAAGTCCACGGCTTCGCGCCCGTGGACAAGAGCAGGGATGCCAAGCTTCGCGGCGGCATCCCGTTGCACTGCGGCTTCGCCCCGCAGTGCATCAGGGGCATCGGCGTAGACCAATGTCACGCCAAGCCCTGCTTCAACCAAATGGCGCGCGGCCACCAGCCCATCGCCGCCATTATTGCCCTTGCCGATCAGCATGTACCACTGCTGATCTCCCGGGCGCTCCATCACCAGCGCCGGATCGGCGATGATGTCGCCACCATAACCTTGCCGATCGCCGGGCCCGGTGTGTGCCCGCCTCGCATCGGTCTGGCTGCTATAGCCAAGCTGCCCTGAATCCACAAGCGGGCCTTCTGCCTGCCCTTCCCGGCACAGCTTGATGACTTCCTCGGCTATGGCGCGGCCTGCATTCTCCATTAGACTGGCAGCAGGAATACCCAGCTTATGAATGGTATACTCGTCCACAGCTCTCATCTGTTCAGCGGTTACGATAAACAACGTTCATCCCTCCCCGAGACAAGCTCATCTCATACTTGAAAGTAGCAACTTTACACCTAAACGCTGCATCTTATAAGTGTATCGCTATCTTTCCTCTTACCTCATCCAGTTACCACTGTCCACTCGATACATCATCAAAAAATCTATCGATCCCGTGTACGAGACCTTCAGAGTAAATTATCCATTCCAAAGCCTGTCTACGCTTAATAACCTACCGTAAACCGAGCTTGGATAAATTGCGGGTCGTCCAGTTCGTCCACCAAAGCCGCTGCAAAATCGCCAACGGAAATCGAGCTTTCCCCGATATCATCCGTAATCACCCGGTTCATGCCAACCCGGAACTGGCCTGTGCGACGTCCTGTTGTGATTGTCGCAGCAGGGCTCATGTAGGTCCAGTGAATACCCGATGCTTCAATCAGGTCATATGCTTCTGCATGGGCTTTTGCCAGTGGTTTGACTTCTTCCGGGAATCCCGGCGTATCCATCAGCATATCACCAGAATCAGTTAGCAAACTTCCTGCTCCACCAACTACAACCAGACGTCCTGCTTTTGCCCGGCGCACACCCTCGATCAACGAACGCGTCACTTCCAGCATCTCTTCTTCTCCACCAAACTTCGGTCCATATGCACTCACAACCACTTCTTGACCCGCTGCAAAATCAGCCACCTGATCCGGGTTAAGCAGATCTCCCTGTTCTACACGCAAACGCTCATGAACCATCTCAACCTTCGAAGGGTCACGCACCACCGCTGTCACTTCATGCCCACGATCCATCAGCTCCCACAGAATCATCTTGCCAATCGCTCCGGTTGCTCCAAAAATGGCTACTTTCATATGAATTCCCTCTTTTCTGTAGATATCATCTTGTCAACTTACCGTTATTTTAATACTTAATCCTATTGTTATATACCTTAAACGGCTCACGCCATCTTAAACCGGATGTGACATCTTGTAAACGTTAATGTTCATTCTCTTAAGCTCTCCAACTATGCACCAGACCACGAACAACACTTCCCCTACCGCTTTTCCTTTCCATATCATTACCTTAAATATCGCCAAAAAAGCCGCATTTGCGGCTTCAACATCACGTATTTATCTTACGTGGATACTCTACTGCAGGTTAGAAAATCAACAGCCTTCTGCGCCCAGATTCGCTCCGAATAAACCTCATGCGCCATATCCTGTACAATATGAAGCTCAATTCTGCCTACAGCTCCAGACATTTGCTTGTTTTCCATGATGTCCAGATATAACCTCTCCGTCTGTTCTACGGGACATAGTTGATCAGCCTGACCGTGAATGAGCTGGATATCCACCTCACTAAGCCCGGATACATAAGCTGTTGGGCTTCTATCCCGCAGGGCAGATGGATCATGCAAAAGCTCACCGATTTCAGTTTCCAAGAATGATCTCAGCTTCGCTCCGCCGCCTGCGTACAGTCCTTCCAGATCCGTAAACGGTGCACAGGCAACCACAGTACTCCATAGCGCCGGACTTTTACCTGCTACCAGCAATGCCAGATAAGCCCCATAGCTCACCCCATAGAGAGATACGTTTGAATAAGAAGATAACATCTGCTCCCGCATGAATTGGACGACATCTGCATCCACGCCGCCCCAATCGTTCTGAATGCGCATCCTGTAATCCATGCCGAATCCTGAACTGCCGGGATAGTTCAGCCCGATGACCCGCACTCCTGCCTGATATAATCCGCTGATGACCGGACTAAAGCTGTCAAACAGGCAATTATGAGGCCCGCCATGAAGATAGATGACCACCTGTTCTGCATCCTCCGGGTGCATGTCCATGTACGGAATCATGTCATCCCCATAACGAACCCATCCATAGATTACATCGGGTTCCTTGTCAGGATGCTTGCCAATTCTCTCATCTCGCTCAACCGAGAAATGGGGAATCGTACGCGTTTGTTCCGAAAACCGATATATCTCCGGCACCGGAGGACGTACGATAGATTCATATTTTCCGATCAACCCCTGCCTGTCCCTGCTGAGCACAGCCTGTGTCAAGATTCCTGGATAATCATACAGCTCATACCTCTTCTCTCTGTCCAATGTATATTGGACATATTGCCACCTGCCGCAGGTTATCCCTTCGCAGAGAACTAGCTGTTGATGTGGATCGAGCTGCATTCTAATCAGTTCAGAAAAGGGTTGGCTATCCCTTGAACATTCATGCACCCGATCCTCTCCTTGCCTGATCCATCCAGGCTGGAAACCATCTTCCACAGGAATAGAAACGGCTATCAGTTCCCCCTGCTTATCCATCACAGGGTAGGCATACTCCGTATAGGGTATTTCGGATGATGGAAGGATCTCTTCGGAATATGAATACACTCTTCCGAATCCACCAACGTTTACACCAACCTCTCGTGTTGATGCAGACCAGAATACAAATTGCGGGTTGTCCAGATCAGGAGTAACCCATCGCGCCTCATCCTTCTCGGGATCGTAAAGACCTATACGGACAGCTCCTGAACGATGTCTAATGGAAAATAGCAGAATTAATTGCCCCTCTTGCCAAGCGGCCTGCATCACAGGAAATGGAAACTTCACAAACAGGGTTTGAACCAGCCTTGCTTTCTCCTCATCCTCGTATAGATGGAGCCATTTCCCCACCTTGTCCTGTGTAATCACCAGAACACGGTTCCTGCCCATAAACTGAATATGCTGCGTGTGCTGATCTGACCCTATCCCATGTTCAGAAAGGCTCTGCCGACTATCAATCCGGCCTGTATCATCAAGACTGCACCATTCACATGTATTGTCATCATAGCCCAAGAGCATACTCGTTCGTTCCTTATTCACACTCATTCGTGTCAAGAATGGATAGCCCAACCGGATTTCCTCCTCTCATTCCAGTGTTTTAACTGCTCCCATCCCTCCAACTGCGATTCCAGTTTATTGATATACTGTTCCTGCGTGTATGCATCTAGGGGCGTAACGGTCCCCAGTCTGCCTAATGTTTCCCGAATCAATCTGATCTGTGGCAGACTGGCAACCGGCAGCCCCATCATCAATAGACGGTACACCCGGGATGCCCGTTCCTCTGATCCTAGAGTAATCAGCGCGCCAGCGATTTCCACGGCACGACCAAGCAGCTTGGAATGGATAGTGTTTGTCTTCATGCGTAACAATTGAATCAATAGTTCATATTCCTGCTCCTGCTCACCAAGCTGTTGATGCAGTATCATTTTTAATTGCAGTACATGCCCCAGCCAATCTACATACGCATCCACACATAACTTCTCCGCAGCCAGCAACGTCCTACCTGCCTCTGCATAGTGACCTGCCCGGAGCTGCAAGCCCGCAATGTTTAGTAGTGTCTGAATCTGAAAAACTCGCTTATCCGGTCCATCAGGAAGCTGGCGTATACGCTGACCCGCCTGTTGCTCCAACGTAATTGCGCGTTCTACATTGCCCTCCTGCATCTCAATTAATGCTTCACCATTATCAAGCGCAGCCCATTTCCCAGTACGATACGTTTCAGTTAGCTCTTCTTGGGCAATGATTTCACGAGCTTTCGAATAACAGTGTCGTGCTTCAGCATACTGCTTCCCGTTTTTGGTCAACAGCTGACCCAACTCAAACCAGAGTACTGCCTGCTGTGTTGCCGACAAACGTTGAAATAATGAATTATGGTCGAAAAAATGAAAACAGGACCTGTAGCGGGCCGGATCAGCCGATTTGGACAACAAAATCCAGGCCAGCCTATTGTAGAGCGCCAATGCGGCCTCTTTTTCCTTCCCTTTATCCTTACTTACCATTTGTAGATGTTCTTCCAACAAACGTCGGGTCTGATCAGGCGTATCCCTGACAAGGGATACCGGAAGTTTGGGGATGTCCTCAGGATTACTCGCCATGGTTGGATATCGATGAAAAAAAAGAACTACACTTACTCCCCTTAGTTTCTGTCGATACAGGATATAGTGGATGGCTCCCAGATCCGCAGGGTGAAGGTAGGAAGATACTTCAACCAGAACCCATTTCCGATTACTAGGCGTCCACCCTGATCTTTGGAATCTCAATAACGCATTTTTACACGCTACAAGATCATCTATTGGCTGAAATGGATTTAGTTGATAGATCAGCGGGAGAGTAGCATACGGATCACCAACAGCAATTTCTATAGCCTTATCCTGCCAATGCGTTCTCAGTTTGTGAATTTCATGTTTTACCGCATCTGATGTACCTTCAACGACAAACAATCCAGGTTCATGACTCACACGAAACCATTTACTTCTCAGATCATGATAATCGGTACTTTCCAGTGAGACAGGCATCATGAACGTTCACTCTCTTTCGTGATTCGGCATACGTGTATAAGTTCAGGCACCTTTTGTAAATTCAGCGCCGTCATCAATTGATAACTGCCCCGGTTGTTTGCATCAAGTGAAGCTTTAATTCGCTGATCCGGATCTGAACTGCACCGATGGAGACCATATGCAGCAAGCCATCGGGCCCATCCTTGACGTTTCGCTTCTGGTATTGTGAATATATGAGCAAGGAGTACACTCCCAAACTCATCGCTTAACAGGCAGCCCCCAATCTTACTTCCCTCCAGTTCCACAAGCCCGGAACCTTTCAGCAACTTGCCATATACCCCCTGATAAATATCCCCGATAGCTTGACGAGCGGCTTCCCAACCTGGACAGGTAGGATCACTGGCCTGGAGCAAGTGTGCAAGGGAGTCCACCTGCCTCTCCGCAGACATCCAAACCGCATCTTCATTAGGCATAGCCGGCACGGGAACGTCCTTCAACTTGCCGAAAAATCGATACCGATGGGCAAGAACATCCGTCCGGTATCCAAGCTTCTCCCACGGAAATGAGGCAGGAGCAGTTGCATATAGAGAGGACCATGTGATTTTATCCAAAACGGATGACATCCGATCTTCCCAATAAGGATTGGAATGTGCTTCACTCCATAAATCCAATGTATACTGCCCTTCACCCTGATCAATTACCATGAACGAAGATAGGCTTTCGTCGTTTCCAGGTTCAACTGCATAATAGCGATCACCCGTCTTCCCTGATTCGTGCTGGCATTGTGGCAGGATATCAGATATGGATGTTAGCATCATACGCTTTTCCCTCCCTGTTATAATCGAAACCTGAATAAACCAGTGGTTCGGATGCAACAGACGGATAAAACCGGCGTAGCAGGAAGGTATAGATCCCCATATAACCGGTCATATAATCCGGGGAGAAGGACTCCATGTCCTCCAGAGGCCACATCCATATGTCTTCCTGTGGATCACTTCGCAATACATACAAACTCTGTGTATACTCCGCTAGTTTGGTTTCATATCTGCCTGGGAACTTGCGGTTAGCCAAGAGTAGAAAATCTCCATTGCCTGCAATTCCGTGACACTGCCCAAAAGAAGCAAATACCGTTGCCTGTGCCACTGCATCCGCTGCTTGAAGACCAAGTCTGGTACAGAGGGGATCTTGTAAAATATCAGCCGCTGCCATCAAAAATCGACCTATACCCGCCGATCCATTACACCAATGTACCCAGAGTGTATCCGGTTTTTCCGGGGATGCAGGCCACAGGCTCACGCCATTCTGTCCTCCATAACTCGTACGATCAAGTGTATCTACAATTCGCTTCACAGCAGAATAGTACGCTTCCTTTCCTGTACGCTCCGCCAAGGCAAGCAAATAATATCCGATGCCTGCGATGCCATGAGAGAATCCAAGGGAATGATGGCCTTTTTTGTCCGATTTATCTTTCACTTTCCACAAACTAAATGATTCATCTGTCTGCTCTTCTTGTTCCAAAATATAAACACCCAGTTCCTCTGCTCTTGCCAGAAGTTCAGGGCGGCCGCCAATACGGTATATTTCAAGCAGCATCAATCCCAACCCCGCTGCTCCGTGACTAATATTGGTCTGTACTGGCTCACGCCGGGTGATTTCCAATGCCAGATCCTCTGCACGTCGAAGCAACGATGGATCATTTATTCGTTCAGCTGTCTCTGCCAATGCCCAGGGAACAGCGCCATATCCAAAGTATAATGCTACAGGTGTCTCATCTGGAACGTAAGGGTGATTCGTCAATATCCATTCCAATACTTCATACGCATATTGATGGTATTGTCTGTTTTGTGTAATCTGACCAAGCTGATTAAAACCAAAGACCATCCCTGTCCAGCCAAAGTTGAAATTCGCCGGATGAAACATCTTGCTCATGCTGTTTTCCGGGAACAGTTGCAAGGGGTTATTAAAATCAAGAGAAGTATACAGTGTGTTTACCATACGCTCGGCCTGACGGAGTACTTCTTCTGGCTCCATATTGCATTCATTTTTCTCTATTCCATCCATGCTTCCTCCTGAATTGACCTCTTGCTGCTCCAGCAATGCAACCAGTGTTTCACGAATTTCTGATAACTCCACATGTCCGCCAGACATGATCTCGATGCCCAAACTTCCCAAGCCACGAAGTTGTGTATTACTCTGATGATCCAGATAAGCCTGTGCAGCTTCCAGATGAGATTGCTGGTATTTCAGATAGGGATCGATGGATGAAGCCATGTAATAGAAGACGCCTCCCAGTGCATACAGATCATCCGCATAACTGGATCGCCTGCTGTGCTCACGTCCCCGTGGCACATAGCCCGGAGTATGACCGGTCAATGGATCGGCCTGACCCTCATCACTTCTGACATAAGCCAGTTCAAGATCAATCAGGCGTACACTTCCGTCCGTCAGCACAACAATATTGTTGGGCGTCAGATCATTGATCACAATTCCTTTATCGTGACATTGCTGCACCATATCGAGGATATGTATACCCATCCGATGCATATCCGCCCGGTTGTAATCTGCGGCTACATGTCTGCGATGGATATATTCACGCAAGCTGATGCTTTCAAAATACTCCAGAATCAGATAGCGGTTATTTTCAGTACTAAACAGATCAAGCGGCCTTGGGGTAACCCCCGTATCCTTCATCAGATTAAGCACGCGATATTCATTATCCAAATAGTTATGAGCAGAGCGCCCACCACCGTCTACACGCATGCGGTAGACCGCTTCTTTCATGACAGCCTGTTCATAGGATGTGTCAGAGATGAGAAATACTCCTCCCTTGCCGGACTTCTTGAGTACACGTCTCACACGAATATTTCGTATACCAAACTCATTGTTATTGGAATTGGAATGACGAGAAGTTGGCCGATTCTTCTCCATCGCCTGAATCCGCAGTAATTCCTCAGGTTCACCCACCCACTCCGGTTTATACCTGCCAGGTGTTCTTCGATCCTCCTCCAACTTGCCTTCTGGATTCTGGATGGCATACACTTTTGCACCCGAGTACCGGTCATAGTAGAAACGATCAGTGAATGCACCATAACGATAAAATACACACTGGCTACCGAGGTATGCCCGATCTGTAGGAATAGCGGGTCCTTTCAGATCGCTTGTACATGAATGCATTAGCTCAAGTAACTTCAAGAATTGCTTTTCGTCTCGTGCGTAGATGGTGACACACTTCCCCGTCTGAGGGAGAGGTATGGAACCGTTAGATGTTTCAATCAGTTTCAGACCGCTGCTCACTACTTTCCATTGCACATCATTTTCTGTAAGAACAGGTGCAATGCGTCGCAGCAATTCAGCTCCTTCCACAGGGATAACAGACAGATGAATTTTCCAGCCCTGTGCGGGAAGCCTTAATTCTTCCGGTCTAAAACAAATCCAATGGCCGTCATTCGACCATTGGATGGATTGGGGAAGTTCCCGGATTATATGTTCCAAAGCGTTCTCAAAGGCGTCCTTCCTGGGCGTTACGCTTGCGAATTTCAATGAGAATCACTCCTTTTTGGATAAAGTAAGAGGGGGAGGTACAATTATTTTAGTAATGCGCGAAAATCAAAGACTTATCTTTCAAATGATTCAGTGAATAGAGCGTTTAAGGAATTCCTAGCTCTCTACAACAATCGTTTCCGAGCTGGTCCAGCTGCACACTGTACACAAGCTTGTTTCCTCAAACATGTTGTTATCCTCTTCAACCTCTAGTGCCATCAAATCCTGTACAGATAAAATTTCCTTGTTTTCCATGATATATTACCTCCCATTTGTCTCCCCCTCTTATAAACCAAATTCTACATAAAATTTGATATTCCTTCTTTTTAATTGAATTATTTTACATAAATTATTTATAAAACCCATTTATTTCGCCTGATCATGTCAAATTATCGATTCCTCGGACTAAAAAGAGGCACAATGTGACATCAAATTCCAGACTACATCGAGGTCGTTTGTTGCTGGGTACGCTTGCTCCGTTCTTCACGGAAAGGTCGGACAAATAGGCTTGCCATGCCCATACAAATAACAAATGTACCAATCCCCATGTACACCCATGAAGGGTTGTACGTTTCAATGAACCACCCTCCCAGTAACAACCCAAGCGGATTACTAATGCCACTCATCAAGACACCCATACTGTTCATGACACGTCCTCTCTTTTCTTCCGGGGTGGATAAAAGAATGGAAGTCACCAGCGGTACATTCACAAGAGCAAGTCCCATCATCAACAAAAATGAACACGCAATCGCGATATACAGGTTAGGAAACATCGGCATGAGTAGCAAACTTGTACCTGAGATGAGGTAACTGATCAAAAACCAGTGAGCGAGTGAGAGTCGTTTGGCATATTTGCCACTGAGCAGAGAGCCTGCAATACTGCCAGCGGCAAAGGCTGACTGAAGCAGACCGTAGCCTTGTGGCCCGGCTTGCAGCACCATATTGGCAAAAATCGGCGTGAAAATGTGCAGTGGCGCACCTGCAAAATTGATAATGGCTCCAAAGATAATGCAGCAGGCCAAAATTTTACGGGAGAACAGGAATGTAATTCCCTGCATGCTATCTTTGACAAAACCAGAGACTCCTTTTTGCTTCACTACTTTGGTTACAGGGATGCGGATAAAGAAAATGGATATGGCGGATAGCAGAAACGTAACGGCATAGATGAACAGGATGGACTGAACGGAGATGAACGCGATCAATATGCCCCCTATGGCGTATCCAAGTAATTCAATCGTTTTGGAGGAAGAGTTCAGTAGTGCATGGGCTGGAGCTAATTGTTTTGCAGGTTCTGGCAAAATCGCGGGGATGACTGTCTGGGTTGCCGGATTGAACAAGAAACCAAGGATTGCAATGAGCAGATTGGCTGCGTAAATATGCCACGGAAGCATGGATCCTGTCATGAACAAAAGAGCCAATATGCAAGCTACGCCTGCGCGCAATATATCTGTCCAGATCAAAAGTTGCTTTTTCGGCAGACGATCACTGATCGTAGCCAAGGGAATGCCCAAAAATGCATAAATCAAGTACGGCAACATCGGAATCAGCGCGGCAGCAAGTGCCGACTCCGTTAATTGGAGGATATACCACATCGTTGCCATAGAAAATAAAATCTGCCCTGCGCCAGAAATCAATCTACCCACAAGGAGCACAACAAAAGAAGGAAGGCGCAAAACCGCTCGATAGCTGTCGCTGCGAATTTCATTTTTCATCTTTTTCACGCACCTCTCCCTCGTACGTAACAGATTCATCATCACTAATACGATGCAGACGCGTAACCAAACCTGAATCTCGAATGGTCTGTTGTATCTTGGCTTTTACCCGTTCCAGTTCAGCCGTATACTCGCGTATCTCGTTCAATAAGGTCTGATGGGTTCGTATACCCTCCCTAATCAACATTGCAGTCGCATCAGAACGGTTTTTGGCTAATTCAAGAAATACAAGCTGATCTATGATATCAATCTCTTCCTGACTTAATCGAACGGAAACAACTCCCTTGGCTCCCGAAAGATTTTTGTTCGCCTGCTCCACAGATCGTTCCACCATCTGGTTAAACTTAGCTTTCTGGTCATTGTACATATACATTTCCTCCATTCTTCACGAGTGCACCTGTATATCGTAATTTGTAAATCGTAAATTGGTTTTAATTTACATTATACCTGTAAATAAATGGTTGTAAAGCAAAAAACCTTTGGATATCCAAAGGCTCGCCGAATATGTTATTTAACTAGTTCACTAGTCTCCCTGCCTCCACCACATACCCTCCGATTTTGGGCTGGTGTATTCAAATCCAAATTGAGCATAAAGTTGATCAGCCGGAACATCCGCCAACAGGCTGACTAAACCACGGGCAGGTACTGCTTTACGCAGATAATTCATAATCTCGCTCATGATCAGTTTTCCATACCCCATTCCTTGAACATCCGGGTGTACAGCAATATCGACGACCTGAAAGAAACAACCTCCATCTCCAATCACTCGCCCCATGCCTATCAGCATATCCTCTTCACGCAGACATACGGCAAACAGGCTATTCCGTAATCCAATCTCTGCCCCTTCCCTGCTCATTGCACTAAGGCCGGCAATCTGCCGTAAGGCAAGATACTCCACCGCTGCGGGTGGTGTGTGTTCAATACTCACATGATCCATGAATTGTGCCCCTTTCTGCTTGAATTCATCTACTTCCTGTGTAATAGTGAGAGAAAGCTTACGTGAAGCGTGTTTCATGATACGTGAAGTTGGTGCAAAGGAGGAACAAGTGTGTTTCAACGTTGGATTGAAGATCTAACATCGCGCCCAGGCGCTGTGGCTGTGCTGTTTGGAGTCATGGCTTTGCTTCTGGGGATATACATATGGTCTGCCACTGAAGTTCGCCGCAGCCACGAAAGGCGAATGAGAAGGATACGAGATACATTATACATAAGTACAGCCCTCTTGGGACAACTTACCATCCAGGAAAATCGGAATTATGAACGATTGGAACACGAACATGACGATCTGATAACAGCAATGTTAGCCTGCAAAGTTGCATCTTACCTATCTCCTCAGCTACAGGACCAGATCCGTGACTGTATTAAGGATCATGACCCTGCCCGACTTGGACTGATGCACAGAGCACTGGAACGGGAATGCACCGTATTATCGGATGAACTCAGCCGGGATGCTCATGCAGATCATTGGGGCACAGCGGTCTGGACCATCCTTCGGCCCGTAGCCGAACCAGCCGCACTGGCGGCTACAGGGTTTCTGGTTTCAGATCTGGTATTTCGTCAGCGGATGTTCGACGTCCATGTAGACTCATGGGACAGCATCTTGCCATGGATTCGCGCAATTTCCCTGATGATCACCATAATATATGGTTACCTGCTCTGGGCCAGCCCACGACGGGATAGGTCACGTACAGTAACCAAAATGCTCTCCTTGCTGATCGCGCTATGCTCCTTGCTCCATCTGATTGGACTTGTTGCTGCGCCCTACGCACTGGGACTACAGCTGATTATATTCACTTCGGGTTTCGGGTTGACTGGGACACGCTCTCGAAGTGATCGCCCCTACGCAGGACATACGGATCTGGAACCAACGAAGCAAGTCTCTACGGAGATGGAAGGAAATACACGTCGTACATCTGGTACCAACACCGACGAATAACCTACGATTCAGCCGCTTCCGTATGATTAAACTTAGATACCCACATCGATGATACGAGACTTGGCCCTCCCTCGGCTGGATTTTCACCGATCAGGTCGTGTCTCCTTACTCGGCATGCTATACGATGATGGATGTCAGTGTCCCAAAATTATGGAACTCCCGTCTGGATGTTCCTATTGAGTAACGAGTCGATTCTCTAAGGAACACAGGACGTCTTATATTACCTCTACAGCCTCTTTCAAAATTGTAAAGAACCTCAGACACGTTATTTCCCAAAATCGCTCGATAAAAACGCTCTAAAACGCCGTACATTTCGATATAACGTGTCTCAGATTCCTTAGATTTCTGCGGGTGCTTCAAACCCTTAAATAAGACGCCTCATATTCGTTAGCGCTCAATCCCTACTCATGCTCTGTTCCAAGCGCGACTGAGAGGAAACCTCGTGTCCCTCTCGTACGAAGCCAAAATTCTCATTGGTAGTGGAAAATAGGAAAATCGCTTTTGCGACGTCCTAATTGCTTGCTCTTACATTCAGTATTTAGCGCTTGCCTACTCCGGACACGTTCAGATACACTTCGGCTTTCAGCACGTGTTGAAAACATCCCCTATATCCAACGTATCTGTACGCAAAAAGGGCTTAAACTACATTGTAGTTTAAGCCCTTTTCTATAATCTTTTCTTGCGAAGAATTGAACGATATAAAACGAACTTTAATAACTACACAAAAACGGAGAGGGCAGAAATAACGTGAAGAAGCGAAGCTACAAGTTTTCTGTAAGAAAACTACTTCGAAAGCATTCGCTACGCCTAAAGCCTTTCGGAAAGAAAGCTCCATCGAAAGCATATGCTTATCCCCGGATTTTTTCCTTTGAAGAAGGAAAGAATCTGGCATAACAGTGATCGGAAAGTTATTCTGTCATCGAAGTGGCATGTGTGACATTCTTTAGTTCACTTTATATCATGGATAATTACTTCACTTATTTGGCTACAACATGTGCAATGACGCGGCCCTTTTCGTACGTGACAGTCACGTCATAACCATCTGCCGTTACACTGTCGAATTCACCTGTAATTCCATTAGCCGTGATTAACGTAATATCTTTGGAACCTTCAATCTTATAGTTGGACAAGTCGAGTTTGAGACTTCCTCCATCAATATAGAGCTTTCTGCCGACATTCAGCTGACTGTTGTTGTCAGTCACTACCAATTCCAACGTACCGTTATCCATGGTAAAGTTTCTATCTAAGTTGAGTGCTCCGTCGACATCAACGACAACTGTTCCATTTTCTACATACAGATCACCTGTACCAAAAGCAGTTGCAGATTCAGCTACCAGCGTTCCTGCTTGCAGTAATGTTCCGCCAGTGTAGCTATTTTTCCCTGTCAATGTAAGGGTACCTGTCCCCTTTTTCGTGAGCATTCCACTACCGGTGATATCATTTCTCCACCAGTCTTCTGCATTGAAGCGCCCTTTGGAAGCGTCCATATCCACAGTTACATTGTTCAAGAATGCGCCGTAGCCATCCGCAGCCGTGACCAGATCAATTCTACCCCAGCCCTTGGATTCATCCAGAACAGGATATCCAGAGTCAATGGATGTTGTATACAATACTTGTCTGCGTTGCTCATCTGTTAAATACGGTTGACGTGTTTCTAACAGGGCTTCTGCTCCTTGCGGTACAACTGGAGCCAAACCTTTGGTTCCGGTTTGTGGTAGACCGTAAGTCATCTTTTCTCTATAGAAGGCTTTATTGGCATCATGATCTTCCCATTTGTGTTCATCGTAAGCACTCTTGAACGTGTAATCCTCAGTTACGGTGTGTGCATACTCATACAGACTCATATTTTTTTCCTTGGCTGCAGCTCCAAATACTTCTCCTGCATTCTCATAACCTTTCTCTAACACATCTTTGTTCTCAGCCTTATTAAGTGCATATGCAGCCATGGCTGTGGATTGTATTCTTCCTCCGATAACATCAAGCGGTGAGTGCATCCCCGTTACGATTCGATTCTCGCCCAACTGAGCTGCTCTCGTTAACAATTCAGTGAATCGTTCTGGTGTAGCGTATGCCAAAGGAAATACGGATAAGTATGCTGCACTGGTATGTCCGCTCGGAAATGCACCATCTTTTCCTCTTCCATCCTCAGCGATTCGTTTGACATAAGTTAACGCAGGAATAAGCTTAACGTTAGTTTCGTATTGCTGGTAATGTTTTTCTCCTGTTGATTTGGTGCCGCCTGAAGCCAAAGGTACTTCTTTTTTCTCACCTTCGCCCAAGGTTTCCCATACAGGCAGTCCTTTGCTGTCAACAACTTCTTTCACTTCTCCATTGGAATTCATTCTCCACGGTCTAGGGGAAGAGTAGAAATATTTAGAGGGATTAGATGAGGCAGGAATTTTGAATCGAACCAGATCAACTAAATGAACCAAGTCTGCAAGTTCCGTCTTTGCTTCCCAATCTCCAATGCCTTGGCTTTCATCTTCCACTGTTTCTTCGGTCAATACCACATTCATCTCGTCCACCGTTCGTTCAACGTTTGTCTTTGGCTTGATGATATCTACATACGTGTTAGCCAACGGACCAAAGCCCTCCATCACGCTATAGATCTTATCTCTTTGGTCATCATAATAGGCTGCCAATGTCTCTTCACCTGTGCGATTTTGCGTGACCTTTTCTACATATTTGATATTGGCTTCCCAAGTTGCTTTGTTTCGGATCTCTTCATTTGCATATGTTTTCTGATCAGCAACAGCTACGGTTGGATCATTCTTAAAGCCGTCATAATATGGAGTCGGTCCATCTCCATACTTTGCATTTTTCCCGTCAGCTCCAATTTTAGTTGCCGCTGTTCCATCTCTCCAATCCGCTAGGTTCATGGACCATACTTGATCAAAACCGTCTAAAATATCAATAAACGGATTGGTTTCCGCAATATTTTTCAAGGTGTCGTCTCCGGCATTGGCTCCGTGCTTCACGGCGGATAACCGAGCTTCATCTGCTGGGGGATTAACATTCAGAACGGTTGCCGTTCCTTTTGGCTTAGCTGGTTTGGCAGCTGTAGTAGCATCTGTTTCCACAGCTTTAACGAGCGCAGACACCGCTTCGGCACGAGTAATGGAATTAAGCGGTTTGAAGGTTCCATCTGCATATCCGGAGATAATTTTCGCTGCTACCGCTCCACCTACAGCTCCCTTGCCCCACGCCGCTATAGACGATGAATCGCTAAATACATTCGCTGCTGTTTCATTTAACTCCAGATTCAAAATGCCAGCGATCACTTTAGCTGCTTCTTGACGGGTGATCGGATCTTGCGGCTTCATTGTGCCATCGGTGTATCCATCTATATATCCATTTGCATTTGCAATAGAAATTGCTTCGTAATACCATGCACTCTCAGACACATCATTAAAGGTAATTTTAGCTTGTCCGGAATATCCAAAAGCACCGTTTACCAAATTCATAAATTCTGCTCTTGTAATATACGTATTAGGTTTAAATGAATGATCCAGGTAACCTCGAATTAATCCTTCATCACCCCATGCTTGAATATTTGCTTCCGCCCAGTGTCCCTTAATATCAGAGAACTGAATCTTCTGCTCGGCTGCAAAACTTTTCTCTGCAAATGTCGGACCTACCATAGACAACATTAGAAGTAATGCCAGTGACTTTTTAAGTGGTTTTCTCATGGCTTGCAAATACACGCTCCCGTTATGGTAAATTATTTTTTTGCTTCTGCATCTGCAAATGAGTAAGAAAGACTCTATACAGATGTCTGATCTGCCGTTACTGTAGCATTAGGGAGCGTTTCGCATCTATAGAACAAATTCCGTTTTATATCAAAATCGTACGTTCCGGAGCTTATATGCCAAGAAAAATGGAGTTAGATACTACATTTATCAATTAAAATACCTACTTTTGTAAACGCTTTATTAACTGAAAGTAAATTATGGAGTGGGAGTTTGTTAAATTTCGATCAACATGATTTCTAGTCCTCGGCCTGCTATATAATGATGAAGTTGTTTAGAAAAGAGACATGAAGGGGGAAAAAGAATGCATAAGCCATTTCAATCTGTGAGATCCAAGATGGTTCTTTCCTACCTTGCTGTTGTTCTTGTCATTGCGCTTCTTTTCGGCTCCATTCTATACCTCTTCTTCTCCCATCAATACAGCAAAGAGATTCGAATCAATAATCAGCTGTCACTGAAAAGCACTGTCAATTATATTGAGAGCTCCGTTATCCAGAAAGTGAATCAGGTCTATCTGTCCCTGGCACTCGGTAACGCCGCTAGTATCGATTTAGATAGCTTAAAAGGAAACCATAGCAAAATCCTGGACATCGAACAGTCCCTCAAAAATATGGTGCAAAATTACTCCGATCTCATTGAAGCTATTCATGTGTACGATACGAAGAACCACTTCATCGTCTCATCTGTATATGGGCTATTGCTCTATGAGGACAAGCCTTCGAGTGTGGATCATACGACGGATTGGATTGCTGCGATGAAAGAGACTCCAGAAAGCTCCTTATGGATGAAGACTCGCATGGTGCCTCAGGATGCTTATATCCAATCACGGGAACAAGGCAAGATGAGTCCTCTAATTTCCTATGTCCATAGTTACCCGTTTCAATCGTCTGGACAAGACAGTAAGGCCATGATTGCGATTGATATCAAAGAATCAGCGATCAGTCAGATCATTAAAAATATGCTCCCTGCTGACTATGCAAATACATTAATCATCGATCAGGACGGAACCGTCATATCTGCCGCGGACAAAACGTTGATAGGTAGCTCCACGGAGGAGAATCTGACGCAGTCGCTGCTCACCTTTCATACTTCAGATGAGAGCTTCACACCTGTATTTAACTATGACTCTCATGTCGTTACCCAAGATCAATTTAAAGGAAATGCATGGAGAATCTACACAACCACACCTAATGAAAGCTTCTATTATAAATTGGATAGCTTGAAGGAGATTTCGGTTCTTCTCGGTTTATTGGCTGTTGCGGTTGGAATAGCGATGTCGTCCATCTTTACCAGGGCCAACTATAGTCCTCTTAAACGAATCATGAATAACATCAAGAGCCGGATGGATAGCCCAACCAGCTTAAAGCAGGACGAATATCGGTTCATCGATACAACGTTTAACAGTCTGTCCAATAAAGTTGATAGTCTTGAAGAAACTTTACAGGCCAATCACAGAATGATTAAGCATAGTATCATGCTCAATATGTTAAATAACCGATTTACACCCGAGGAACTTACGGAACAGCTCCAGTCTATTCACATTTCAATGGCCTACTCTCGCTTCCGTTGCATCGTCATTGACCCTGTTAATGAGAAGTGGAAGGATCTGCAGCCACGACAGTTGCAGCATACGTTGTATACGATGATCCAGCAACTGGAGATCGCAGAAATGGATGGAACTCAACTGCTGGCAGAGGAATTGCAGGATCACAAAATAGCAGTAATCATCTGTACCAACCAACCCGAAGAACCGCTCTCTGATCACATTGTAGACTTTATTCACGCTGAGGCGAGCAGCAGATTTGGTCTGGACTTTTTACTATCGTTAGGCGGATGGGTAGAGCACTTCACGAAGATTCACACAAGCTATCATCAGGCGAATACCCTGATTCGATACAGCTACTTCTTTCCCGAGCAGTCTGCCATTCAGGATCTTGATCTTCTGAACAGGGAAGCCAGCAGTCTGGAGATCCCGGAGTCATACCTCGTAAACTTTGAAAAGAAATTGCAGACTCGGGATGTGCAAGGTACGGTTCAGGCCATTCAGGAATTGGTTGCGACAATAAAAGAAGGCCCCTATTCAGCCGAATACAGTCGGATCATCTTATTAAAAACGGTATCTATTTACGCTGAGTGTATTAATCAGGTGCGCCTGCAACCCACCGAGGCGAGTTCATTGAATATGTACAAGCAATTTTCATTGTTCTACAATATCAACCGATATTCGGAATGGATGATTCATCTCGTGACCGAATTTGTGATGCAGATGGAGAAGCGAAGCGAGGTACGAAGTGTGGATACCATCTCGGCTGTCAAAGCCTATATTCACGAGCACTTATCAGGCGATCTCACGCTGGATCATGTCTCAGAGCAAGTATTCATCAGCCCTAAATATCTGAGTAAACTTTTCAAGGAAGAAACCGGGATTGTTTATTCCGAATATGTTACGAATCAGAGAATGGAACGCGCACGGGAACTCATGACACAACGCGAAATTACGGTTGAGCAGGTCGCAAGTACGGTTGGTTACCGTACCCCAGCTTATTTCATTAAAAAGTTCAAAGAAATTCACGGCTGTACGCCAAAAAACTTCATGCGCAATCTAATGGAACAGGGATCTATATAGGGTCAATTAGGAATATTTACACGGACACTCCGATGACAGAACAACCTTCCGATCGCTGTTATTCCCAGATTTCTTCGATCCCTTTTCTAAAAGGGGAAATCCGGGAATAGCGTATGCTTTCGAAGTAGTTTTCTTACAGAAAACTTGTAGCTTCGCTTCTTCAGGTTCTCTCTGTCCTCTCCGTTTTTGTGTAAATGTTAAATTGAAGCTATATAGAATTTAAAATTAGTAAAGGAGCTGCTATGAACATCAACCATTTAAGAACGCTATGTTTATATTCCGCAATGCTCCTCCTTATCGTATTTACAAGTGGGTGTACCTTTTTAGGAAGAGAAACAGCACAAGTGCAACAGCAAGACCATCTAGCAAGCGCTGAGAAGGATACAGCACCGCAGTATACGATATCCTGGACCATGCATCAAAATATCCCTGTTCCCGAGGACGCGGAAATGATTGCATATATTGAGGATCGGTTTGATGTCGATCTGGAGGTGTGGAATCTTGAGAACAAGCGGTACGAGGAACTGCTGGACCTGGAGCTTGCTCAAGGGAAAATACCCGATCTGTTCCGAATCAGACAACCGCATGATCTACTTAAGTATCAAATGCAAGGGGTCTTAGCGGAAATCTCCCCGGAAGTCCTTGAACAATATGCGCCAAATATCGTACAGCGAATTCGTGATTATGATTCACATTACCTAGAGTATGGAAAAATAAACGGTGGCTTATATGGAATTCCGGCCATTAATCAGACCAACATCTATCGAACCCCTGTTGTATACCGAGAGGACTGGCTTAAGCAGCTTGGTCTGGAGGTGCCAAAGACATTAGATGAATTTGAAACGGTTATGTATGCCTTTGCCAAAGATGATCCAGACGGAAATGGTAAACAAGATACGTATGGCCTATCCAGAGAGGGCTTAAATGTCGTGTTTGGTGCCTTTGGACAGGCCGTTTTCACCGAGCAACTGTATTTTAATGAAAAAAACAACCAACTCGTGATCGGTGCTTTGGAGCCTGAGATGAAAAAAGCCCTGACTTATATGCAAAAGTGGTATCGGGACGGAATTATCGACCCTGAGTTCATAACCGGTGAAAATAAAGGCGGCTATAAACATCTATCCCATGCTTTTATTAATGGAAAAATTGGGATGACCTCGATGGGCAACTATTATCATTGGAATCAAGAGGGAGACTACAGTGTCCTTAATGAAAATGGCCAAGAAACCCCTGTGGGAGCCTCGTTCAATGTTAATGAGCTGTTACAGAAGAACGCAACTGCAGAGGTTGTATTTGGTTCTCCTGTTATTGGTCCTGATGGACATAGCGGTTCAAAAGGGAACAATCTACTGATGAATTTTATTGCTATAGGAGCTGAGGCTGCGAAGGAGCCGGGAAAACTGGAGAAAATTTTGGAGATACTCGATTATGTAAGTGCCAACCCCGATCCGGAGGAGCAGATCAAAATGGAGTATGGCCTTCCAGGAAAACACTGGAATTGGAGCGCTGAAGATTCAAACTCGTTCCATTTACTTTACCCATACAACAGAATGGAGAATTATATTAATATGATCGGCTCAAGTATCGGCATGACGGTTCCAGGTACACCCTCGGATAAACGTGAACAGTGGGCTGCATCTGCAGGGTTGACGGAGAATGGTATCTATAATCGCCTGGAGGTTGCAACCCCTGCCCTGATTCAATATTCATCTGAATTGATTCGCATGAGAGACAGAGCGTACATCTCCATCATCACTGGCGATCAGCCTGTGGGGTATTTCGATAACTTTGTGGAAGAATTCATGGATGCAGGTGGGCAACAGGTACTGCTTGAAGCGAATCATTGGTATAACGAGCATCTAGAGGCAAGTCGTGCACAATAGGTAGGATGATTTGGAACATGTATTTCCCATGAGCTTCTGAAAAGTATACATTTGTGTTCTTATGCACCTATCTTCGCTTCCTTCACGTCACTATCTATCCCTTCGCACTCGCATTTGATCCGCGTAGTGAACGGGCTGAGCTGCTTCGTGCCGTGCTTCCGGATTTGGAGGCGCTGCCTGAGGGCGTGTTTTCAAAACGCTTACGTTCGGTCCGCTCCATCTGCACAATCTGACCTTCGTGCACCACGATATGCAATGAACCAAACTCCATGTCATTCAGCTGTCCGGCAATTCGGTCCAACCATACCTCATCCACTTTTAACGGCTTAGCCATAGAGCCGCCTCCTCTTCTCGGGCTATTGCCCGCCATATTCCTAAGTACGCTGTCATCCAACGGATTTATAAATCATTCTTATCCAACCTATATACTTGGTTTATACATTAGCAGGGCTTCCAGTAGCTGTCAATCTGTATTTTCTTCTTCTCATAATCACTTTTCTGAAACGGCTTTGTGTCCAAGCCAGCTCTTGAGCAGCAACGTGGCCAGAGCCAGAATCAGGAGCAGGGAAGCTACGGCAAATGAAGCCGAGAATTGATATTCGTTATACAAAATCTCGACATGAAGTGGTAACGTATTGGTCTCCCCGCGGATATGCCCGGACACCACAGATACGGCTCCGAACTCGCCCATAGCGCGGGCATTACACAGAATAATACCGTACAGCAGTCCCCATTTGATGTTGGGCAAGGTTACACTCCAGAAGATTCGCCACCCGGAAGCACCTAGCGTAACCGCCGCTTCCTCTTCCCGGGTTCCCTGGTCCTCCATTAGTGGAATCAACTCCCTCGCTACGAACGGGAAGGTAATAAACAGCGTTGCAATGACAATGCCTGGCAGCGCAAAAATGATTTTGATATCATGTTCGGACAGCCACGGCCCTAACCACCCATTCGAACCAAAGACCAATACAAAGATCAACCCGCCCACCACAGGCGAGATGGAAAAGGGAAGATCAATCAGGGTGATCATAAGTCCCTTGCCCTTGAACTGGAACTTGGTAATGACCCATGCAGCGGCCACACCAAATATCGTATTCAGCGGTACGGTAATCGCCGCAACCAATAACGTGAGTTTCAGTGCAGACATGGCATCCGGCTCGGTAAGAGCCGCGATGTACACACCCCAACCCTGCTTCAACGCCTCCATGAGCACAATGGCCAGTGGCAAAATAAGCAGCCATATGAGTACCAGGCTTGCCAGTCCGATTAACAACCATTTGACCCATGGAGCCTCCGTTGTTGCACGGTTAGTTCCACGCCCGGTCTTTACGGGTGGAACAGGGCTCAGTGGAACGGACCCCGCCATATGCTGCACCTCCTTTGGTTTGGGTGAGTGACGTCTTTTAATATCCTTATTCCACCATGCTTCATTGTCATGCTCTGCCCGCCTTTCGGCTCCAACGTTGCAAGGAATTAATGATCAGTAGCAGAATGAAAGAAACCAGAAGTAGCAGCAAAGCTACAGCTGTAGCACCTGCATAATCGAACTGCTCCAGCTTGGCCATGATCAGCAAGGGAGCAATCTCCGTTTTCATCGGCATATTACCTGAGATAAATACAACCGAGCCATATTCACCAATCCCCCGGGCAAAAGCCAGAGCAAAACCCGTCAGCAGCGGTGGAATCAGATCCGGCAGCAGAATCGTGCGGAATATCCGCCATCTTCCTGCCCCCAGTGTGGCAGCCGCCTCTTCCACCTCAGCCTCCAGCTCCTCCAACACCGGTTGCACCGTGCGAACTACAAACGGAATTCCGATAAACATCAGCGCCAACGTAATCCCGGCCTGTGAATAGGCGAGCTTGATGCCCAAAGGTTCTACAAACTGCCCAATCCAGCCATTGCCGGCATAGATCGCCGTAAGAGCAACCCCTGCTACCGCTGTCGGCAAGGCAAAAGGCAGATCAATGACCGCATCAAACAGCCTTTTGCCCGGGAATTCATACCGAACAAGCACCCATGCCAGGAGTAACCCCAGCACGAGATCAATCAGCGCCGCTGCACCTGCGGTCAGGAAACTGACCTGGAAGGAAGCCAGCACCCTGGGATTGGTCGCAACCTCAATCATGGTTGCCCACGTCAGCCCTGTGGAGTTAAACAACAGCGCAGCCAGTGGAATAAGTACAACCAGGCTCAGGTAGAACACACTGTAACCCATCGTTAATCCAAATCCCGGCAATGTGCGTCTTCGCGCCACCATCACCTTGCTCATGCACGTTCATCCTCTCTGCCTTCAGCCGGTAAGGCTGGTTGGCCGCTCACAGCGCGATTGATCGGGTGTTCATTGAACAGAGCAACCTTAGCTGCCTGGAACATAGATCTGGTCGAAGATGCCACCGTCATTAAAATGTTTGGCCTGAGTATCCCGCCATGTGCCAAATACATCTTTCAACGTGAACAGTTCAAGCGCCGGGAACTGATCCTTGAATTTTTCCTCCACGCTGTCCAGCGTTGGGCGATAATAATTTTCAGCAGCAATTGTCTGTCCTTCTTCACTGTACAAATATTTCAGATAGGCATCCGCCACGTCACGGCTCCCTTTTTTGTCTGCATTTTTGTCCACAATTGCAACGGGCGGCTCTGCCAAGATACTAACCGAAGGCACGACAATGTCGAATTTGTCCGGACCCAGCTCTTTTACCGATAAAAAAGCTTCATTCTCCCAGGCAAGCAAAACATCACCAATGCCACGTTCAACAAACGTTGTCGTAGACCCGCGAGCACCCGAATCCAGCACAGGCGCATGTTTGAACAATTCACCAACAAATTCCTTCGCCTTCTCTTCATCATTGTTATTATGCTTAAGGGCATATCCCCATGCCGCCAGATAGTTCCAGCGCGCTCCGCCGGACGTTTTGGGATTCGGGGTGATGACTTGGGTATCCCCTTTGATCAGATCATCCCAGTCCTTGATGCCTTTTGGATTGCCTTTACGCACAAGGAATACAATCGTAGAGGTATACGGAGAGCTGTTATGCTCGTATTTGTCCTGCCAACCTTCGTTAATCAGACCTTTATCTTCAATCGCATCAATATCGTATCCCAATGCCAGCGTCACCACGTCTGCATCCAGTCCGTCAATAACAGAACGGCTCTGTTTACCCGAGCCCCCATGGGACTGCTTGATGGTCACTTCCTGGCCCTTCTCTTTCAACCAATGCGCCGCAAACGCTTTGTTATATTGCTCATAGAGTTCCCGCGTTGGATCGTAGGAAACATTCAGCAGTTCGATGGCCTTGGCCCCTTCTGTGCCGCCTTCCGCTCCCCCCGATGTTCCTGCCGCACTGGACCCGCCGCTATCCGATCCGCATGCTGCCAGTACCCCTGTTAACACCAGTGCCAGACCAACCAAAATACCCTTGTGAATTCTCTTTTTCATAAATAACACTCCCTCCGATATAGATCTGCATGATTACCTCAGGCCGGCTGAACAGGATCAAACGCCCCGTAAAAAACAAGAAGACGGAGGAACCCCCGCGCACTTCTCCCCATAAAGTCATGCCGGCTTAAGGCCGTGCATGCTCCATCCGGAAAGGATGCGCTGCGGTGTTCCTCCGTCTATACGGTGAGAACGTTATTCTGTTCAGGTTGCATGGTTGCATCTGTCTGTAAAATGACCGTTTTCACAATGAAAACAGATTCATTTTTATTATTCCTACCTGTTTAGTGAGTTATATACGTATAATAAAGGCAGTCTATATACCTGTCAAACGTTTTTTCCGATTTTTACCGTATTTCTGGGCTATTGGCAAAAAAAGAGGAACAACGAACCCGCGTCCGTTGTTCCCTTCAGCGAATCCCATACTTCGCTGGCTATTGTAAACATAAACGGAATTGGACGGCCACACCTTGTCCATTCCTCATCTGCCCGCATACCGGATATTGGGTACTGGTGGTGTGCTCATGCCTTCTCCCAGATAAAAACCGGTGTGTGGCGGTTGGTTGTAGGCTACATTTTGCCAAGCGACGCCAAGACGGTACACCGGATCATGCATCAGCGTATAGATGCGTTTGTCCGTAACTGCTGTAGTGGTATAGATCCGCAGTGCTGAGCTGTCATTCGTCCGCCATACCACTTCTTCTCTCCAGTCCCCGAACAGATCGGCCTGCAGATTCGGCGTAGACTTGGTTCCGTTATTGGAAGATACGCCGGAAGCGGTGAGCAGGTTCATCGTTGTGCTGTTGGCATAGTTCCACTTATCGATTCGGTTGCTGTCCAGCAGTTCACGGAGCAGATCCCCATCCCACCAGATTCCAAAATTCGTGGAGGAAGGCAGGGTTGTCCCAAGTTTCTGCCCTTTGGCTGTATACAGACTGCCGTCTGCCCATACTTCGGCACCTTTATATCTTGGATCGATATCTGCCGCCATGCCACGTCCAATATCCTTTGTTGTTTTGACTCCCCAGATTAACTGGCCTGTACCTGCATCACGGAATTCCACTCCGGCATTGGATGGTGTCTCATGAACCTGAAATACCTCAAGTCCAGGGCGGTCCGGGTCGAGGTCACTCAGATGCATGGCATCGCCATGATGAAGTCCTGTTGTGTACAATCCTTTGCCGTTGTCATCCACCGCCATGGCACCATAAACGATCTCGTCTTTCCCATCTCCGTCTACGTCCGCCACACTCAGATTATGATTGCCCTGCCCGGCATAACCCGAGTTACCGGAGGTATTGGAATCAAATGTCCATTGTTTGGTCAGCTGTCCATTCCGCCAGTTATAAGCCACGAGCACTGTGCGGGTGTAGTACCCACGCGCCATGACCAGACTTGGGCGCTCTCCATCCAGATAAGCAATGGCGGCAAGGAATCGGTCCACCCGATTGCCGTAGTTATCTCCCCAACTGGATACATTGCCACGAGCCGGTTCATAGTTCACCGTGGAGAGCGCTTTGCCAGTCTGTCCATTGAAAACCGTCAGGAATTCGGGACCAGACAACACATAACCGCTAGAATTACGGTAATCCTTGCTTGCATCCCCGATGACCACGCCAGTGCCATCCTTGGTGCCATCGGCTGTTTTCATCGCAACTTCGGCTTTGCCATCACCGTCGAGATCGTACACCATGAACTGGGTGTAGTGAGCACCCGCACGGATATTTTTGCCCAGACTAATCCGCCAGAGGCGTGTTCCGTTTAATTTGTAGGCATCGATAAACACTTCCCCGGTATAACCACTCTGGGAGTTATCCTTAGAGTTGGAAGGGTCCCACTTCACAATCAATTCATACTCACCATCACCATCCAGGTCACCTGCGCTGGCATCATTGGCACTGTAGGTGTAGGCTACTCCATCGGGCGTTGTCCCACCTGCGGGTACACTAAGAGGAACAGACAGATAGTTGTTGCCCCACACGCTCGCTGCCGCTGAAGCAGCCTGCTCCGTTCCACTGACGACAGCGCGAACCGTATATTTGGAACTGCTTGTCCCGCTTGCATCCTGAAGGTTGGTGCTGTTTGTTATGGGCGATGCGTTCACCTTGGTTCCATCCCGATAGACGTTAAACGATACATTTGAACCTTCCGTACCCAGAAGCCGCCAACTGATAAACACACCTGTACCTGTCTTCACAGCCACCACTCCGCGATCCAGATACTCCATCTGCCTTGCACCCGCTGCATGTGTTACCGGTGTGTTGCCCAATCCAAGCGAAGTAACCAGTAACGCGGAACTCAGCAGGGATACTCCCGCTGTACGTAATGTGCGCTTCCACAATGATGAACGATTTCCCATAAACAATTGCCTCCCCAATTGGTTTGGTAAGCCCGATGCCCTTGTAGCGCCATCTTTTATGTAAGCGCTTTAATATATTTATTTTAAATTAAACATATAATTCCATCTATAGGTCTAATTTAGTAATTGGATGGTGGTACATGAAATAAGCCAAAGGATTTATCCTTTGGCTAGCCGTTGCCCGTTCTTCGATTGCTTCGGTCGACTGGACTCACAATCAACTGACTCACGGATATGAGGCGATTCCCATGTTCTCATAAAAAGACTAAAAAAAGCTGTAAAACCATGTATTTCTCCATGATTTCACAGCTTATAGACAACTTTTATACCACAGGAGCAATGCATACGGGACGAGGCAGTTCCAGCTTGAACCCGTTATGCGTCAGGCGTCCGTCTTCTTCACTGATCTGGAAACCTACGAGGTTATTGCTGTCCTGATTCGCCACGACCAGAATCCCACCTGGCAAAATATTAAAGTTACGCGGTGTCTGCCCAATCGTGGACGTCCACTCTACGGCTTCCAACTTACCGCTCTCTTGGTCAATATGATAGAGCACGATGCTGTCATCTCCCCGATTGGATGCATACAGGAAACGTCCACATGGAGATACACGGATGTCTGCAGCCGTACCCTCTCCTTTATGCCCTTCTGGAAGTGTGGAAATGTGTTGCACCGTAGTGAACTCCCCTCTGCGCTCATCGTACAGGAATGCCGTAACCGTGTTGTCCAATTCGTTGATCACATAAGCCCACTTCGAGTTGGGATGGAACACAAGATGCCTTGGCCCTGCGCCTGGTGGCTGATCCATCTCACGATGGGTAACCAGACGTCCCTCTTCCAACCGATACACAATGATCTGATCCAGACCGAGGTCACATACGACAGCATACTGTCCGGACGGATCGGGTTGAATGGAGTGTGCATGCGGCCCTTCCTGGCGTTCTTCGTTGATTCCACTTCCCGTGTGCTCCACCCATGCACTCATCTCACCAAGCGTCCCCTGATCGCCAACCGGGAATACATTCACACTGCCGCTGCTATAGTTG
This sequence comes from Paenibacillus sp. FSL H8-0283, assembly GCF_045040675.1. Classification (NCBI taxonomy): domain Bacteria; kingdom Bacillati; phylum Bacillota; class Bacilli; order Caryophanales; family Paenibacillaceae; genus Paenibacillus; species Paenibacillus sp. FSL H8-0283. The sequence goes on along the minus strand of NZ_CP150295.1, from coordinate 581,177 downwards.
GATGAGAACACCCACTGACCATCCGTGGAGACAGACACATAACATGGAGAAGCCCCTCTGGTCTGTTTTCGATCCATCAGGTGCAGCTCACTCGTTGCCGCATCTCTCCGATAAACCAACACCTCTCCCTCGTCCGTTTCACTCGCCACATACAGACAGTTTCCATCCGGGCTTAGCGCCAGATAAGACGGATTATCCACACCATCCATGTGATTGACGATTCGCATCTCTCCTGTATCCGCATTCAACGCACATAGGAATATTCCGGGTTCATCCGCTGACGCATACGTACCTGTGTAGAAAAGTGTTTCCTGTGTTTTGACTGGCTCCATATCTAAATCTCTCCCTTATCTTGTATATTCACTGTTCTGATTCTTCCCACTGGTATGTACTTACCCAATTCACGGGCAACTGCTTCACTTCCTGTAACGTGGCTTTCTAAATCGAGAACAACCCCGGTGAGCGCTCTCATATCTGGCATTGACTCCCTTATCGTCTCTCACCATAATACAAAGTATGAGACCTAACAACAGACCACCCCTACTGCGTAAATCTGACGGATTTCGTATGCAAAAACTCATTGTGCTGCCGGACTCCCTGTTGCAAGAAACCGCAGCTTATCCGGTCACGTCCGGATTATATGTTACCGATATCGGTTACTTTCACGAAGCGGAGCATCATTACCGTGATCGTCCCGATGGTTGTGAATCACACATTCTGATGTACTGTGCCCAAGGCACAGGCTGGTATACGATGGATGGCAGCAAGACTTATGATGTCAGCCCGGGAAACCTCGTTATATTACCTGCACATGTCCCTCATGTGTATGGTGCCAACGCAGCTGAACCATGGAGCATCTTCTGGATTCATCTGCGTGGGGAACACGCTTTATCCTACATAGAACCCTTGTTAACTCATCATATTACTACCATGCCACCGACCAAGGCTCAGAAATGGCTTGAGCTGTTCCATGAATGTTACGGCGCGTTAGAGACGGGTTACTCCATGCAGACGATGACATATGCCTCCCAGATTATCGGTTATATGCTTGGTATGCTCGCTTATGGACCGGAGACGACAGGAACAGATGGTGGGATCGTGAGCAGCAAACGTGCGGCCGAACAATCCGTTCAATATATGCTGAAGCACCTAGAGAATGGAATCACCCTCAAGGAACTGGCAGCTCACGCGCGGCTGTCTGTCCCTCATTACTCTCAGTTATTCAAGCAAGCTACAGGGCATTCGCCCATCGATTATTTCCTGCGGCTGAAGATTCAGCATTCCTGCCGCTATCTGGATTTTACCGATTGGACCGTGAAGCAGATCAGCTCCGAGCTTGGATTCAAAGACCCGTACTACTTCTCCCGTCTGTTCAGCAAAATGATGGGACGTTCACCCACGGATTATCGAAATAAATCCAAAGGTTAGAGGCAGTGCCTTCACTTAGCCCTATCTGAATGATTATGAATTCAGTTGGAAAATTCCAGCAACCTTTTGAACAGAAGGGTCGTCTATAGGGGCAAATAACTTTTATATAAAGGGATCATCCCTAGAAAAGTGAGGCGAGCCTATCATGAAAAAAAATATACTTGCTACATTAACTGCGGGAGCTCTGCTCACGCTGTCTCTAAGTGCAGGCCCGATCAACGCTGCGCAGGCCCAATTCACGGATATTCAAGGTATCGCAGGAGCAGACAAAATCGAATCTCTCCATAAAGATGGATTCATCAAAGGTGTGAGTGACAGCTTGTTCAAACCTGAACTGGAGTTAAATACCGCTCAGGGCATTCAACTGATTGCGGACGGCCTGAATCTGAATCTGGACACGATTCGTTTTATCAAAATGCCGGTACCAAGTGACTACTTCTCTGCTGTAAAAGATGGCGTATGGTACAGTGATGCATTTATCCGCGCACAATATAATGGCATTCAGATGTCACAGAATATCGATCCGTCCAAACCGCTTACTCGTGAACAATTCACACTGTTCCTGATGCAAGGCATCGAGGCCAAAGGCGGTCTGCCGATGATTAATATCAAACCTGTGGACATTACCGACGAAAAGGAACTTACGCCAGAGTATCAAGGTGCCATTCAGCGTTCACTCGTTCTCAAAATCAATGAACTGGATGCCGACGGAAACTTCAATCCCAAACAAACGATTACTCGCGCCGAAGCAGCAGTGATGATGTATAACGCAATCGAGTACATGGAATCGTTCCATGCACCACAAATCCCGGAAACACCTGAGAAGTAATCATTTCATGATGGAAGCTAAGAACTCACTTGAGTGGTGAATCCGCTCGATTGGAGTCACCGTGAGTGGACTTTTCCATACAACCCCAATATGCCAAACAGCCGCACCTTCCCTCAACAGGAAAATGCGGCCGTTTGTATTATACCTATATCACTGATGCAATCATCAGATTTAACTTTCTAACTTAGAAAGAACCTTTAACAACTACCTCAGACAACGGTAAACGTCCTGACGGGCGAGCTGGCTGTGCAGCTTTACCTACAGTAATCAACAATGTTGGCACAAATCGTGCAGGAATGTTGAATGTTTCGATCAGTTTTTGTGGATTATATCCACCGATTGGACATGTATCGTAACCCAGGGAGCGTGCAGCAATCATAATATTTTGGGAAGCAAAAGATGCATTGCGGATCGCTTCATCGCGAGCGATTTGCGGGCTTTGGTAAGCACCGTTGATCTGTCCAACCAATGCGTCACGAACCTCAGCAGTCAGTGCGCCTGCTTCAACAGCTTGATCGTAGATTACGGTGTTACGGTTTGCTTCCAAATCTCCAAGAACAGCAATCGTAACCGAACTTTCCACGATCTGACTTTGACCGTAAGCAACTGGCAGCAATTTCGCTTTGTCTGCTTCGGATTCAATCACGAGGAATCTCCAGTGTTGCAGGTTCCATGAAGATGGTGCTTCCGCAGCTGCTGTCAGAATCGCATTGAGATCAGCTTCAGGCAATTCAAACCCTTTTTCGTACTTTTTGACAGCATGGCGTTCGCTAATAACGCGAAGTGTTTCATTTTTTTCAATGCCTGACATGTGTTCCACTCCCCAGAATCTAGTTTGTTTATACTTCTTTTACTTTCGCAAGGTGATCTCGAAGTTTACTCTACCAGGGATTTTCCTTCCGAAAATAACATCAGCGCAGATAATCTCTCCTCATCTGTGTTCAGGTTATGCCCGGAATCGCTTGAGAACATCAATGGATCTTTCACCGGAGCATACGCCCATGCCGTAACTTGTCCACCATGCCTGACTAAACCAAGACCATATTCATGGAGGACCATTCGTTGTGGACTCCGTCAGGACTTCTCCTTTGCAGATAATCTCTTCAGCGATAAGTTCAACGTTTCCCCATGACCTATGCGTTCTTTCACATCCTGAATGGATATACGATCAAAATAAGCGCTGAGCGCCTCTTCGCCACCATTATAAATGTTCCCCATCACATCCTGCATATTGGAAGATACCACGCATGATGAACCGGACTCCCCTGAGCACCAGCTGGGACCGAGTGAACCACCAGCTACCAGTCTGTACAATTCTCCAAGCTTGATCTCTTCACTCGGACGGCTAAGCAAGTACCCACCATGAGCACCTTCCTTGGTCGTCAGGTAACCATGCTTGCGCAGAACACTAAGTACCTTACGGACTCTGGCCGGGTGTGTACCCACACTCTGGGACAAATCTTCACTATTGGCCATACACTCATCTCTCATCGACAGAAAAACAAGACAATGCACCGCTATGGTAAATTCGCTGTTCATAACTTACTCCTTCCCGGCTTACAACACCGATGAACTCCAACTCAAGGTAAGTATAACTGTCATTATATGAATAACAGTTATGTTTGTCAACTTTCATCCCGGATGGGGATCAAAGGTGATTTTTCCTGTTATACCAATACTTACAGCTCATCAACATAATTAAGCTAGGATGAACATCCCGTCTTCATTTTAATCCAAAAAGAACAAAAAAGTGAGCCTTCCGCTACGCGAAGGGCTCCAATAAGATAGACATATGAAAGGGCTTACGTGATTATTATAATCGGTAATCCACAATTTGAAAACGCTTTTTTTGTAAAGTGCATCATTATTTTAATTTTTTTTTATTTGAATAAATTAAACAACAGGTATTGCTAAAACTAATCCAATTAGTTATTATACTAATACCATTAGTTTTAAGGAGGGTTTAACGATGCGTATTACCCGAGAATTTGATGTCGTTCAAGTTACGTTTTTCCCAAGACTCTTCCCTGTGAACGTATACCTGGTTGAAGAGGAAGATGGTTTAACCCTGATTGATGCCGGAATACCGGTCAGTCTTAAGGGGATTTTGGCAACTGCCCAGTCCCTTGGAAAACCCATTACCAAGATCATTCTGACTCACGCGCATAGCGACCATATTGGTGCGTTGGATCGTCTCAAAGAGGCACTGCCTCAAGCCGAGGTCTTCATCTCCAGACGGGATGCCCGGCTATTGGCGGGTGATACTTCCCTTCTTCCCGGTGAGCCTCAAACCCCGGTACGCGGCGGCGTGCCTAAGCCCAAAGCGGTGCGCACCCAGCCAAACCACTTGCTGGATGACGGTGACCAGATTGGTTCACTGGTCGCCGTTGCCTCACCAGGACATACGCCGGGGCATATGTCCTTCATGGATACGCGCAGCCGCGTTCTCATCGCTGGCGACGCGTACCAGCTGCAAGGCGGCCTTGCCGTATCCGGCCGCGTGCGCCCACTCTTCCCGTTCCCCGCGCTGGCGACGTGGAACCGCGAAGCGGCTCTGGCCAGCGCGAAGCGCCTGGCGGAGCTGGAACCGTCCGTGCTGGCTGTAGGCCACGGACGGATGCTACGCCAGCCCGCGGCCGCCATGCGCGCGGCAACCGCTGATGCACAGCAGCGGTTTGATCTTGCCGGGGGGCAACTATGAGCCCCCGGCAAGGGCTGGATCGCGGCGCTCTGCTCAGCGCCGCCACCCAGCTTGCTGACAGCGACGGCTTTCAGGCGCTGACACTCGCCGCGTTGGCACAGCGGCTGGATGTGCGCTCGCCGTCGCTCTACAACCACATCAGCGGACTTCCCGGGCTTCGCCAGGAAATGGCGCTGATGTCCGTACAACAGCTCAGCCGCGCATTAACCGCGGCTATCGCTGACCACACTGGCGATGATGCCATTCAGGCCATCGCTGCGGCATACATTGGCTTCGTCCGCGAGCACCCCGGGCTCTACGAAGCCTCATTTCATGCCCCGGACCGCGAGGAGCCACAGCTCGCCGCGGCCAGCACAGCCACGCTGGAGTTGCTGCTGCACAGCTTGCAGCCCTACCCGCTAACCGAAGCGGAAGCATTGCACGCCGTTCGTGGTTTGCGCAGCCTCTGCCATGGATTTGCCTCCATTGAGGCACAGGGCGGCTTCGGCATGGACTTTGATCCGGACGAAAGTTTGCGTCTGACCGTATCCGCCTTCCTGCACGGACTCCGGCATCTTCACCAGGACTAGTTAAGCCACGCATTGCATCATGAAAAAGGACTGCAGAGGATCTGCAGTCCTTTTTACATTGCCGTATACTGGTACATCCCACAGATTTGACAGTAATAATGCTATAGTTGCGCCAATGAATTTTTAACACATTAACATCCACTTTGAATTCATCTTTCATCCGCTTGTGTTCTTTATAATTTCTTTCTTTACAATTTCATTTAATACAGAGAAAAGTGGCGCCTCGGTTGCACGATGCCATGATCGGTGCCCTCTGACCAAAATCTAACGAACCGAGGACACGCTATAACGGCAATTAGAGCGAATAACAACAACTAACAAACTCCACACGTCCTATTTCGCAGAAAACTGGCTGCGGGACAGGAATAATGAGTATATTCCGTCATTTAACCTGTCTGTGATTCGTTACATTTACCAACGTACCAAATTAGGACAAATAAGATGTGCTCAGTTCGTTAGAATGTGCTACGTACGGTGCTTCAGATCACGATGTCATAGACACTCGTCCACTCATCATATTGGCGCATAAGTCCAGACACACATTGTGTTATGGAGCTAAATACGGAGCGTTCATGCTCCAAATTGCGTTGATCAAGCGGATGCGGGTACATGACTAGATAAGGATGTTACCTTTCTCGTAATGCACATGGTAGTACATGTTTTATTACTATTCATGTATAGATCACGCTATAGTTCAGTGCACACATTGGGGCGATACTCGATACGGAGCTTACCCTGGTCGTAATACACATGGTAGTACATGCTTTATTACTATTCATGTATAGATCACGCTACAGTTCAGTACACACATTGGGGCGATTCTAGATATGGAGCTTACCCTGTTCGTGATGCACACTTTAATACGTGTCCTAATACGAATCATTTTATAGCTCACACTACATGTACGCCGCAGCGGGATAATTCTTGTTTCGGATCTAGCTACAACTCCCATTGTTCAGGGTGGAAAGGGTCTGAAACGTATTCAATCTACCCAGTCCCAGTCCCATTTCACCTGGCAATCTGATCCTTACTTGATACGCCCTGTCTCTCAAACACACTTTTGCCTTTCAAATCTACGCGCTTCTCTAATATGTACATCTCCCGTTCCTCTCGAAAGGTGGAATGGACTTTGGCTTCCCTTTTTCCATTGAAACGGTTCTCGATAGCCTATCTATGGCCATTGCTGCCGTCCATCCTGCACTTCATTCAAAATATGCTTCATCACGGGCACGTAAACCTTCCAGTAGAACATGTCCGGAATATCTTTCTGATCTGGCGTAAGTTTGGACCGGACGACCTCCCATCCCCGGATTCGGCGCCAGAAGGAATAATGCTTCATCTCTCCAAATGACCCTGCCATGTAATACGACCGATTATAGTCGTCGTACCGGACCAGTGCAGCAAATTCCGCAGGAATTCCTGCATCCACCAGCTTCTGCTCACCTGTCTCCGTCAGATCCGTCTTATACCAGGCCAGTATGGAGTTCTTCTCTTGCGGCACAATGATATCGAACCAGCCACTATAATGTATATCCTGGGTTATGCCGCTCCAATCACTGCCTTCCGGTGTAAATGCAATCTGTATATTGCCTGTCTTCACATCCGGACCTTTCGCCAGTACCATGACCTGTCCATCCATATGGATCAGCAGCATACCCGCTCCGTGATAAGACCATTTCTTCTTCTCTTGTTGCTCATAGTTCGTCCGAATCCAACGGGGTACTTCTTCTATACTTTGCAGATTAGATACCGATTTCCCTTGCCATCCACTGCTGTCCACACCCAAGATGGGGTATAGTTGCTCTCTTGTCATCTTGGAAGCCGTATTTGCCAATGCACTGTATTCGGCAACAATCGTTACCCCTTTATACGCAGCCTCGCGGATTTTCTGCACATCATATATCGTTAATCCTTCATAGATTCCGCCTTGTTTCCCTTCACTCTTGTGTGCAGACAGACTACTCCGATTCGCCGTCAGATAGATCAGATCCGTATCTGTCACCTCATCAGGCAGCAGTTGCTTCATCCGTGGAAGCCCGTTCTGAAGATCATAACCGTAATAATCCTCTTCATACGAGTAGTATTCCCCTGTGTGCTGTACAATCTTCTGTTGATTCAGAAGCCAAACCAACCCCTTGTGCCCCTGATAGGACAAGTCCGGTCTGCTCTTGTCAATAATCATGATGTTCAGTGAAACCGGGGCCTGGGATTGCCACATAATCCATGGGACAACCAGCACCACCGATACTACTGTAAAACAAGCCAACGTCCACATCGTGGCTGGCCTGTAACTTTTTTTCATGAAGCGTATTCCTCCTTGCTCTGTTCCAAGGTATTGTCAGGATCGATCGTTAGATTACCCTAATCCATGTCTGCTGTCCTTTTCCTCTGCCTTCCGCAATCCCATAGCCTGCAACATGCCATATATACGGGATATGTTATTCAGCGGTCTGAACCAGAACGTCTCCGTACATGCATACAACAGCAGACGTGTCACCTCTCAGGACGTATATACCTTGCGTGAACACCATATTTCGAACATCACCACACTTGCGGACAACAAGGAACCATAGAGGGTCAGTAGCAGAACGAGAATGATGCATAGGTTAATATCCACCCACTGTAGCCCTATGCCTGCAATGAACAGCACGATCGCTCCCAGTTCCAACACAGGCCCCAACAATTCGATCAAAATAAAATACGGGATGGATACCATCCCCATCCAGCCATAGGCCGGATTGAAGATCATGCTCCGCTGAGTCCATAGACTGCTTGCAAGCTGCATGTGCCAACCGATACGCTGTCTGCACAGCTGATGCCATGTACCGGGTACTTCTACCCTGCAGATCGGATCGGGAATATATATAATACGGCCACGTTCCCGAATCTGCTTCATATGTTTCTGTAACCGCATCACCAGTTCCATGTGAGCGACCTGGTCATCGCGCTTGTAACCTCCAACTTCCAACACCCGGTTCTTTTTGAATATACCGAATACTTCAGACGTAAATAAAAGCACATTAATATTATAACGAACAAGGCCCACACCGCTAATCAGAAAAGCACGCACGTATTCAATGGTCTGCATTACAAACAACGTACTGCCCGTCCTTCTTGCGCCGTTGTCGGTTAAATCCGTTTGATTCGTATTTCTGGAGGCCATGAGATCTACTCGTCCACTACAAGCAACGACCTCTTCTCCTGGGAGAGCATCCATAACGGGCTTCATAATCTTCACCAATGCATCCCGTTCCAGAACTGTCCTGGGTCCAACAGAGGCGATATAAGGATATTGCGAGATATTCAGACCGGCATTCAGGGAGTCCATTCGTCCCCCATACGCCTTGTCGATCACAACCAGACGATGATGTAATCTGGATTGGTAGACACATTTAATCTGGCCGTCTCCTGACCGAGTCCCGAATAATGAACTTTACTCCGAATGGGCATCAGATCATAGGTTTCTTTTAGACGCCGCATGGTCTCATCCTCTGATCCATCATTAATGATAATAACCTCATAACGTGCATACTGCATATCCAACAGACAGCTGATTCGCTGTACGATCGTATCCTCGCTATTCCGCACCGGAACAAGCAGGGATACCGCAGGAGCCAGTTCTTCATCCAACATCTCATGATATTGCAGCGGGTCCAGATCCCTCTGGCGGATCAATGTGCGAGCGGCAGCAACGACCAGAACACTACACATCACAATTGCTAACACCAGATAGATAAATATCCCCTCGTAACATGCCAAAACAAAACTCCGCAGCATCTCAATCCATCTTCTGTCCATACTGCATCCTTTCCAGCGTTTCTTCCGCTATCTGCCTTGCATATTTATCCGGATGGTTTACAGCCGTATCCCGGAGCTCTTCAAGTCCCTGCTCGTATCGGGCAAGAGAGTTCGCCGCTTCCTGTCGGATTTGAAAAGAAGGATCACCCATCATTACCTTCAATCTAGGAATAAAAGCATCCGCATGAACAGTACCCATAAGCTGGGTCACGGTTAGCCTTTCAGAGCGTTGCCTCTCCTCACCAGATTCGTTCCATACCAGCAATAGCCCCTTCAGCAATTCTTCGCGACCTCTGCTCACTTGAGCCAATGCCTGATAAGCGTGGGTACGCAGCAACGCATCCTCTCCAAGAATGAGCTTCTCCAGTAGAACAACGGCACCCTCCGTCTGGTCATCTCGAATACGAATGGCATGGACGATATTAGATTGGATCTGGTAAGGTACATCCTTAAAATGATCCTTCAGACGAGTCCAGGATGAATCGGTAAGCAACAGCAGAATCTGCAGATACTGCGAATCGGACCATACATATTGCTCACGCAACAATTCCTTCACGATTCTGAAATAACCGGTTCTGGCATATATGCGCAATATGATGAAGCGTTCAAGCGGCGTACAGGAAGTAACCCGCAACATATCCTCTAATCTGGGCAGAAGCTCTATCATATGAAACTGTTCAATATATAACAACGTGTTGACCCGTTCACTCCACTTTCCCGTCTTCAGAACCGACCGGTATGAACTTCCAAAGACTTGCCAGGATAACAGACGAATTCGCAGAGTCTCGTGCTCTTCCGGACCTTGAGCAAGCCGTTGCAATAACTGCTGCTGCAAAACACTCTGTTGATCTCCACTCATATTCAGTAAGTCAGCTTTCGCTTCTCCTTGGCCCAGATACTGCTGTAACACTGAATCTTCGGAAAGTAATTCCTGCATCAGTACCGTCTTAACCTTTTCCCTGCGTCTACTGCTATATTTCATCCATAAGATGTAACCGTAGATAACCAGCAAAAAAGCTAGTACACTTGCACATATGAGGCTGACCACATGTACTAACCAATCTGTATTACCTGCAAGCCACCCTCTATGATGTGAGCCGATAAGCTTGATATACATCCATTGTTGTCCAATCATTGCATGATTTCCCCTTAATCGAATAAACAGCCTTACAACGGGCACAATAATACAAAATTTTCAAATACACCCTGTGAATACATATCGGGTATATGATACACTAAGCTTTCTATCGGCTTTCTGCGTTTGTGATATAATAGGAACTGAAAATTCCGGCAATTCGTATTGGGTTCCGGATCTCCGGATAACATATTATTCCAGAAAGAGGGAGTTCTACGTGGCTCAAATCAGTCCGTACTACCTGCAAATCGGAGCAACCGTGGGCATGCTTGTCATGGCACTGCTTGCCATCTTCATCCGCATGAAAGCCAGTCACAGACCGGTGACCATTCGTAAAATCCTTATTCCTCCGCTCGGCATGAGCACAGGATTTCTCATGTTTGTTGTACCAGCAACACATGTTCCTCTACTCTGGGCATTCTTTGCGTTTCTGGTGGGCTGGTTCCTCTTCTCCTATCCCCTCATTCGCAGTACACGGTTTGAACGAGTAGGTGAAGAAATTTTTGCCACACGTTCTCGCAGCTTTGCTTTTATCTTGCTTGGATTGCTGGCCGTACGCCTGATCCTGCATGAAGTCATTCAGCGATATGTAAGTATTCCGCAAACAGGCGGATTGTTCTTCCTGCTGGCTTTTGGCATGATTGTACGCTGGCGTGTATATATGTACAAACACTACAAAGAAGTGCTGGTCGCCGAACACTAGTCACCCTACATAGACCACGCACAGATTTACAGATAAAAAAGACACGTTCTGCTGCACCCTCGGTGTGCAGAACGTGTCTTTTCGTTTTCAACCTAATTGTACATGTAAACCATTCAATATCTATTCAGGATCTGCAACCTTAACCAGTTGCTTGCCCAGATTATCTCCCGAGAAGAGACCCATGAATGCTTCCGGCGTCTGTTCGAACCCGTCCACAATGTTTTCTTCATACTGGATATGACCTTCCTTGATCCATTTCGCCAACTTGGCGCGGCCTTCCTTGAAGGATTTCGTATAGTCACCCAGCAGGAAACCTTTCATTAATGCTGTATTTGTTAACAGCAACGTCTGTGGTCGCATCCCGATATCCGGCTTCTCCAGATTATAGGACGAGATCTGACCGCATAACGGAATACGTGCATTCCGATTGATGTGGCGCAAGACTGCATCCGAGATGTCACCGCCAACATTGTCAAAGTAGACATCTACGCCGTCCGGGCAAGCCCGTTCAATGGCCGCTGACATATCCTGCTCCTTCTTGTAGTTCAACACCACGTCGAAGCCCAGCTTTTCTTTCAAATAAGCGCATTTCTCATCAGAGCCTGCAATACCAACCACGCGTGCTCCCACAATTTTACCAATCTGACCTGCAATCATGCCTACCGCTCCGGCTGCTCCCGATACAACAACCGTTTCGCCGTCCTTCGGTTTGCCGATGTCCTCCATACCAAAATAAGCCGTCAGACCCGTCAGGCCCAGCGCACCCAGGTAAGCCGTGATTGGTGCTTCTTCGGTATCAATTAGCGAAAGATCAGCCGTATTCACTGCGGCATATTGTTGCCAGCCCCACATACCGGATACGAGGTCACCTTTGCGCAGATTCGGTTCCGAAGATTCCACAACCTGTCCAATGGCTCCACCCTTAATCACTTCATTTAACGCGTACGGTGCAGCATAGGATTTTGTATCTTTCATGCGGCCCCGCATGTATGGATCAACCGACAAATATAATGTACGTACCAGGACTTGCCCAGCTTCCGGTTCAGGAAGAGGTGCATCAATGAATTTGAAATTCTCTCTGGATGGGGCACCTTCGGGACGAGAAGCAAGTACGATCTGTTTATTTAAAGACACCAAAATTACCTCCTTGTTGCCAAGTGGACGCAAGGTTAACCCTTGTCAGCTGAGATCACTTACCACTGGCTCTGTGTTATCACTTCTTAATAGTTTAAACCGAAACAGGCGGTTCACAAACGTGGGCCGCCTTGAAATATGCAAATATCGTCACATTGTAGCTGCTTTTGGCTATTATTGTGCTGTCAAAATCACTGGACCATCCGCCGTAATCGCAATCGTATGTTCATACTGGGCAGACAGACTTCCATCCAAAGTACGAGCAGTCCATCCATCTGAATCCAGCTTACTTCGGAACGTACCAATATTCAGCATCGGTTCGATCGTAATAACCATGCCTTCCTTGAGACGCGGACCCCGATGAGGCGGACCGTAGTGAGGGACTTGTGGTTCCTCATGCATCTTCTCACCAATGCCGTGTCCGATAAACTCACGCACAACCGATAGGCCTTCACCTTCTGCATACACTTGAATCGCATTGGAGATATCTCCGATCCGGTTGCCCACCACGGCAAGTTCAATGCCTTTGTACAGAGAGTTTTTCGTTACATCCAGCAGATGTTGTGCTTCCGGAGTCACTTCACCTACGGCATATGACCAAGCCGAATCCGCCAGCCAGCCATTCAGATTAACGACCATGTCGATTGTAACGATATCGCCGTCTTTCAATGCATATTTTCCCGGAAACCCGTGACAGATCACATCATTAACCGACGCACATGTCGCATATTGGTATCCGTTATATCCCTTTTGTTCCGGCGTAGCGCCATTTTTCTTCATAAAAGCTTCTGCAAACTGGTCGATCTCCTGTGTCGTAATGCCTGGACGAATCATCTTTGCAATTTCTCTATGGCATGCGGCGAGAATTTCTCCGGCTTTTTTCATATATTCAATCTGTTCTTTGGTCTTTATTGTAATCATAACAACTACTCCTGTCCGTTAAAATCTTATCCTGTCCTCTATTGTAACGCTAAACACTCAAAATAAAAAATTCCGTGCGATCAGCAACATCCTATTATACGCCAAGCTCCTGTCCAATGAATACAATTATCCATGAAAAAATCGAAACCCCTTCTGATTTAGCTGCGTATATGCTTAAAACAGTTGAAGTCGAAAGGGTGAAAGCTCATGTTCAAAAAGATTATCGGCAAACTTATCGATTCCAAATCTTCATCTCACCGCAAACGTCATAGCTCCTCCGACAGGCGCTCATATAAACGTCACAGCAGTTCCTCAGGCAAGCGCTCATACAAGCGCTATTCTTCTTCGGATGTGAAATACCGGGATAGCCGTAGTGGCTCCGGGTATTACAAAAGCAGAAAATACAGCTCCAGCTAAGCTGCTAACACGACTGCTTTTAAGAGCAATGATCACACAACAGCTTATTAGACGCTACAATAAATGAATATGTAATAAAGGGGTGTTCGCTAGCCATACACACGGCTAACAGAACACCCCTTTATTGTTTCTATATAAGTATGTATCAATTTTCCTGAGTAAAACGAACACTTCTGATTTGAGCGAGAGCCTGTCTTGCTGAAGGTGTCCACTGGATCAACATCTATAAATTCCCTTTTTCAATTGCGTCAATTATATCATCTGTAGAGTAGACCCTACCCGAAGAAATATCTTTTTTGGCTTGCATAATTAAAGCTTTGAGCTCCAGATCACTTTCTATTTCTTCCTGAACCACGTTTTCCAGCGGCTTGATTAAATAATGCTTACCTTCAATATCCACAATGGTGTCTTTTTTGCTATGAAACCATGTTTTGAATAATTCGGCATGATCGCCTTCCAGTTTTTTAAGCATAAGATGAATCGCCTCCTTCAACGTGTAATTGTTATCCATTATATCATTTAACCCACTGTTTTGATACGTTTTGCATTTTCAGCAAAAAGGAAAAAGACCCCTGAAGATATAATACGAAGAGGTCACGGATAACAAATATAGGTCCGCCTATAGAGCTTATTTCATTGTAATTTCAGCAACATATTCTCAATCTCTGCCTGTAACTCTGTCGCCCCACCCTCATAACTTGGCCGGAGTCCAAGGAGTCGCTCCAGCATCTGGTGCAATTCCGGCGTAAGCTTCAGTTCCTCCTGCCAGCTGGCGGGTTCACGGCCCTTCTCTGGCTCATAAGCCGAATACAGCATAAAGAGAAGAAAGTGGCCGATATCCTGCAAATCATGATCCGGTATAGCCGGTTCATCTTCAGGCTCAGGGACTTCACGCATACGTCGCTTCAGCTCCGGCAACAACGGCTCCCCCAAGCGTCTCGCCAGGCCAAAGTCAATCAAATGCACCGTACCTTCACGTAAAATAACATTGGGAATCCGCACATCTCCATGAATATATCCCTGCTCATGCAAATGAGCCACTGGAGCCAGCAGTTGACCTGCCAATTCCACACATTCCCGCTCCGTATATCGAAGACCTTGCTCAAATATGCAATCTTCCAGCGTCTGTCCACGAATATACTCGGTAACGATATAACTTCGTCTCCCAGATGTGAACACATCCAATAGATCAGGGATCGCCGGATGATGCAGACGTCTCATCACGTCCGCCTCCCGCTCCAACAGGTGCGCAGAGAGTCTGCCCTTGCTAGGTTTGGACTCCTTCAATGCCACTTCCCTGCCGTTCTGGTCATCTGTACACAGGTATGTCAGCCCATAGCTCCCCATACCCAGCAATTCCTGTATTGTATAACGCTCAGCAATGGTCGTGCCTTTCCGCCGAGGACGATCCGTCCATAGTCCGAGCAATCTTTGCCAACTTCGTCGCAGCTCCACAGATCCTCCCACGCCAGCTTCCTAATCCACTCAGTCTTTATCTATACTGAGCAGTTCGTTGCCAGTCTTCATGTTGTATGGAGCTTATTATATCAGGCCCATAATGCAAAATCACGATGGGTAAATGCCTGTTGCTCAAGCTTCCTTATGCTTCTTGGGCAGGAACCCGAACAACATACGTAGGGATACTCCTTTGGGTTTGCGTTTTCTTCCCTGAAAACTGCGCAGATTGGTTACGAGTTCACGATCCCGCTCCTCTTCCAGCTTCTCGTTCATCCATAGACGCTGTTTTTCCATCTGTTCCTGAAGAGCCATATGTGTATCAGCCAGATGCTGAAGGGTCAGCTCCAGTTCATCGACCCGCTGTTGCAGCAACTGTACCCGATCATCCTGCTGTTGTTCTACAGCACCATAAGTCACCTCACTTACCAGTTGCCCCAGACCTTCATAGGATCTCAGATTACCCATTATTTCAGGTTCTTGAGGGAGTACAGATGACATGACTGTCGCTGCACATTCCGTCTCTGACAGACCTTCAATTCCCACCACCGGGACATCTACTTCTACTACAGCTACAGGTACTTCTGGAGCCAATACAGTCACCACAGCATCAGCCAGGGGTAGATTATGCTCTCTGAGTTCAGTCATCAGGCGTTCAATGCACTCGATGTCGTCGGACTTGAATAGTCTGGATTTGTTGGCTGACCGTTCGAACCGGTATCCCTGTTCTTCCAGTGCCGCCGCATATTTACGAAGAGTACTGGCACCTATGCCCAGGCTCTTGGCCGTTTCCGTCGTTGCTCCTGCTTCTTCAATCATCATTAATTCCCTCCCGGAATGAAGTCTTTTGGGAATCAATTTCATAATACCTTTAGTGAGTTATGAAATTGATTCTTGGATAAAAACATTATGGCTTCAGCGTTCCTTTATGAAACCGTCATCGGATCGGGGCAACCTGTCTCATGGATAAAGTATGTTTATGTTTTGCTTGTCCGTATGTATTCGTCAGCTTCTCGGCAGATCCCTTTGGCGGTTTTGTTCTGTTTCTGCGGATTCCTAAGAAGTTTTGTCAGGTATATGATCCGCACAAATAACCCCCCATCCGACAACAAACATGAATGCTGTCATGTCGAATGACACAGGTGCAAACGCCGTCAAATCTTATGATTATGGATTATTCATGTCAATTTTGTTAACTCCGTTACTCCAATACGCTCCCGCGATAGCGGATATCATTGCTGCACAACTTTTCCATGTGTTATCTTATGTAACGTAGAAGTGGATTACAGCATAAAATAAAGGACTATACTTAACATAGGACGCATGAGTAACGGATAAATATCAATCTAAATGGGGGCTGAACGGCAGTGTTAGGCAAATCAGGCAAAGTAGCGGTGATCGGGGCGGGTCTTGTCGGTTCGAGTTGTGCGTATTCCATGATTAATCAATCGATATGCAGGGAAATTATGATGGTGGACCGGACGTATGACCGTGCTGTAGCACAGGCACTGGATTTTTCCCATTGTATGGATTTCACACATAACCGCACCAAGGTATATGCAGGCACGTACGCCGATTGTGGCAATATGGATGTTATTATCTTAACTGCCGGGGCAAATCCCAAGCCAGGACAGACACGGCTGGATATTCTGGAGGAAGCGGAGTCGATTGCCAAAGACATCGTGGTCCCGATCATGAACAGTGGATTTAACGGGATTTTTGTCGTCGCTGCCAATCCGGTTGACATAGTAACTTATATGGTATGGAAATTATCCGGCCTCCCGCGCGAACACGTCATCGGTACAGGCACGTCCATTGACTCTTCACGACTCAAAACACTGCTGTCTGAAGTCTTCTCCATCGATCCACGCAGTGTGCATGGTTATGCTCTCGGAGAGCATGGAGAATCCCAGTTCGTGGCCTGGTCGCATGTGACCATCGGTGGCAAACCGATTATGCATATCATGGATCAGCACAAGGAGCGCTTCAAACATCTGGATCTGGAGGATATTGCACGCAAAACAAAGGATGCCGGCTGGGAGATCTTTACCCGTAAAGGTTCTACCCAATTCGGAATCGGCAATGCCCTCGCGCATATCACTCGTTCCATCCTCAATGACGAACACAAGATCATCGCCGTATCAGCTATCCTGGATGGAGAGTACGAGCAACATAACGTCTGCGTCGGTGTTCCTGCAATCATCGGTGGCAATGGTATTCAAGAGATTATCGAATTGAATCTGGATGCAACGGAACGTGAGAAATTCAACAATTCCTGTGAAATCCTATCAGGTAACATCCATCGTCTGACATTGGTATAAGCCATTCGTGTACAACTCCACACTGTATGCTTCAGCTCAACTTCAAAAGCCGGCCAACGCAAACATGCCAATAACACTCCATCAGTGGAGGATTATTGGCATGTTTGCGCTTATTATTTTTCACAGCCAGATGAATCAATTTCATAATTGATTTGAGTAGTTGTTCAATTCGGTGCAAGCTGAGGTTCGTCCCTTGGTCCCCATTGCTGTAACACTCGCTTCAACTCACTCAGCATAACCGGTTTGCTAATGAAGTCACGCATACCCATCTCCAGGCAAGCTTCCTTGTCTTCACGTTTGGCATTGCCTGTAACTGCGATGATTGGAGGTATGCGATCCTGTGGAATTAGGCGGCGTAACAGGTCTGTCGCCTTCAGTCCATCCATCACAGGCATATGAATATCCATCAGGACAATATCATAAGCATTCTGAGAGATGGCATCAATTGCCTCCACACCATTAGTACATACATCTGCGTGGTATCCGAGCTTCTCCAGATATTCTCGCAAAATCTTCCGGTTTACCGGATGATCCTCCGCCACCAGAATACGCATGGCGACCTTGTCACTTTGACGTGTGCGATCATGATGGAACTGACTTGCTGTCTGTTCTGCTGAAGCATCTACACTCGCCGCAGGAACAGCAAACCGGAAGGTTGAGCCTTCCCCTTCTATACTCTCGACACTGATACTGCCTCCCATGATCTCCACGAGTCGCTTGGAGATGACCAGTCCCAGTCCGGTACCACCATACTTCCGGTTAATCACCGGGTGTAGTTGAGAGAAGGACTGAAACAACTGATCCAGCTTGTCAGCGGGGATGCCAATTCCCGTATCTTGCACCGCAAAATCAAGAACACTGTCTTCAGGCTTTCTGCCCTTGATAATATCCACGGCAACCTCAATGCTTCCCTGATCTGTGAACTTGAGCGCATTGCCAACCAAGTTCACCAGAATCTGCCGGATACGTATGGCGTCACCGACCATGAACTCAGGGATGCTCGGATTGAGACGATATCTGATCTCCAGATGTTTCTCATCTGCACGCGGTTTAAACAGTTCGGCAACCTGTTCCAGCATCTTACGTAATGCAAATGGTTCATAAGCCAGTGCCATTTTCCCGGATTCCAGCTTACTGAAGTCCAAAATATCATTAAGGATGTTCAGCAGAGCATCGCCGCTGTCTCGAATAATTTCCGCATATTCACGCTGTTCTTCCGATAAATCGGTACCGATCAACAATTCTGTCATCCCCACGATCCCGTTCATCGGTGTCCGGATCTCATGGCTAACCATCGACAGAAATTCCGACTTGGCCTGAGCTGCCAGCTCAGCTGTCTCTTTGGCACGTACAATTTCACGTTCGCCAGTCACATCATTAAATACAACCACCGCACCCTGAATCTGTCCCTGTTCAATAATCGGCGTCACCTGATACTGCACCAGAAAGCTGCTGCCATCTTTACGCCAGAACACATCTTCCTTGATTGAACGTATCTGCCCATCCAACACGGTCATGTGGATCGGGCATTCTTCTTGTGGCAAATGACTTCCGTCTGCACGGGTGTGATGGATGATGGGATGTGAGTTTTTGCCAATGAATTCTTTCGCCTCATAACCGAACATCGAAGCTGCTGCTGGATTCATAAACATGGTGATTCCATCCGCATCCAAACCAAATATTCCTTCCGTAACCGTGTTGAGAATCAGCTCATGTTGCTTGCTGAGCTCCTGAATCCGTTCCGTGTATTCCTTGCGCTCGGTAATATCGGACACGATCCCATAAACGCCGACCATTTCCTTATCCACAATAATGGGCACATTCGTAACAGATACTTCAATCTTCCGACCACTTGAATTGACAACTCGGGTCTCATAATATTGGGGTTCGCCTTGCTTCACCATGTCAAAATAATGTTTGCCATGTTGCACTTCACATTTATCCAGATTGGATAAAAAAGATTGGCCAATAAGCTTATTGCGCGGAATATCCAACATTTGCACCAGTTTGCTGTTTACTGCACTGTATTTACCTTCCAGATTCAATGAATACACAGCTGCCGGGTTATGTTCGAACAACGATCTGTATCGCTGACGACTTTCTCGAAGACGTCGGTCCGCATCCTTATGTTGGGTAATATCCCTGCTGATGCTTACAATCTGGACACTCTTTCCAGACTCTCCAGCCACAGGTTTCGCCAATGTCTCCATCCAGATATAATGTCCCTTCTTGTGCAACACACGCATCTTGCAGCCATTGCCGATCTTGGAAAGATCCATAGGGTCTGGATAATCTCCCGAATAACAATAATCCTTGAAGGACTTTCCTATGACTTCCTCCGGCTTATAACCCAGTAAGGTGTACACAGAAGGGGAAACGTATAACAACTCGCCATCCGTAGCACAAGTTGTAATCAGATCTTGTGCATGGTCAGCCAGCACCTGATATTTCTCCTGTGCCTCCTTAAGCTCACGTTGCACTTCCAGGATATCGGTAACATCTTTGGCAATGCCATAGATTCCTACAACTTCTTTTTCCTCCGTTATAGGCACATACGTTACCTCTGCCTGTTTCAGGGATCCATCTTTATGATAAAAAGTAATGGGATTACTGACTGAACGTCCAGCCAGTACCTCTTTAATGTATTGTTTACGTGAATTTTCACTGTCCGGAGGACAGATCTCCCTCTGATTCATACGAATCAAGTCATCCAGTGTATACCCAGATATCCGCTCTACCGAGGGATTAGCATCAATATAGTTTCCATGGATGTCCATTACATAAATGGCATCCGGATGGTTAAAAAACAGTGATTGGTAAGAACTTCCCTCAGAAATAATGCGCTTCAGGGTTTCCGTTTTATTAATATCCAAGGCTTACCCCTCTTTTCTCAGCCAATATCTTCATCTAACAGCAGGGATTAATTATCCCTTACAAAAATGGGCCTACCCTCGAATAACCATGTAAGCCTGCCTAGAAACAGCTTTTTTTATTTTACCAGATTCTCGTCTCATTTTGCTTGTAATCTATGATTCAATTCACGTGATGTGTGAGGTAATACTTGGAATTTTGATTTACTTAGGAGGTGCCTGCAAAGGCAGACATTTTATACAAAGATCAAATTAAGCCTCTAACAAGCTTGAAGTTCAATTCCACGTCAGCTGATTCTGGCGGATGGCTAAACGATTTTCTAAAGAACTCAGGACATCTTATTTAGCGTCCATGTGCTCTTTTTATATTTTAAGAAACATCAGACACGTTAATCCCCATAATCTCCTGTCATATACGCTGCAAACGGTTGTTTCATTGGATATAACATGTCTCAGGTTCCTTAGATTGCTGAGATCACTTCAAATCCATGATTAAGACTCCTCAGATTCGTTAGGGAGTTGAGAGGATGAACCCGACCCCCGCCTGAAGCAAATTTTCTCAAAGAAAGAGAGATCATCTGCTCTTATGATGCCTCGATGTAAAATTAACGATACATTTTGTATCAAAAAGGCTATAATCTTTAAAAAAGTTTTTTTGATTACGGAGAGGACGGATGAATCATGCTGCCCAACAGAGTTAAAATTGTTTACGGTAAACTAAGAGGTTTGGCCATCTTTGGTAAAATCCAGCCCTCTATTGGCCTGCTGCCACGAATCAGGGGTAAGGTTTATCTGAATAAATTGGGTGACTTGCAGGTGGGAAAACGTCTTAACATTATAGGCAAACCTTGGGGAACCCAGTTAACCGTGGTCAAAGGTGCACGATTAACCATTGGCGATGACGTCATGATTAATGCAGGTGTGGGGATTGCCGCTAACGTTGAAGTGACCATCGGCAATAACGTCATGATTGGTCCTCGAACAAGCATATTCGACAGTGCCTACCACCGAATTGACTCGCTGGATGACGGGAGCCAGACTGCCAAGCGGATTGTGATTCAGGATAATGCCTGGATTGGTACAGGCGCGCTTATTTTGCCCGGAGTGACTATTGGCAGAAATGCAGTCGTGGCAGCAGGAAGCACGGTAACCAAAGATGTACCCGACAATACACTTGTAGCCGGGGCACCAGCCAAAATCATTCGGGAGCTGACCATTCATGATGGGTGGGTCAGACATTAGAAAAAATCCTCCTGAAGCCTACATACAATGGAGTTTGCATGTTTTGCTTAAAGAGGATTTTGATCTACGATAACCAAGGGTGTAACGAATTATTCAGATTTCTTTTTTCGCAAAATACATCATGCCGATTCCAATGAAAATAACAGCACTGCCTCCAACAACCGCCAGCATTGTGATCAGTGGAACATTGTAGGCTCCGAAACCTGTGCCGTCCACGGGTGTCATCAGAATCATCGGTTGTGCCCATGGATAATACGGCCCATATGTCGCCGAGTTTACAATGAGAATATTCGGTATGGTCAGTGCAAAATTCAGTGCGAGCGGTGCGGCAAAGCTGCTCCACACCAATGAAACGAACATCTGTAGGGCAGCCAAGGGTACACAGGCCAGCAACCCAAGCAGCAGTTTGCCTACCAAGAATCCCCAAGGTACTGGCATCGTAATGCCATGAATCATGCCTGCCAGCAGAATGGACATCAGCAACAATGCTTGCGTACCCGCCAGAAGCATGAGTACAATCGTCAGTTTACCTGCATATACACCTGAACGTGTGAGCGGCAAAACCAGCATCTGCTTCCACCCTCCACCTGCATGTTCAAAACGGCAGACAAAGGACGTAAACACGCCAGTCAGCATCGGTAACAATAACAATCCGTGCAGGAAAACCATCGTGGTCATCAATACCTGCCAATTTCCCGATGGCGTGGACAACAGTCCGATGAGCAGCGCAATGAGTGGACTCAGCAGAATCAGGAGCCATATGGGCGATTTACCCATTTTCAATCGTTCAGCGGACAAAATTCGGAAGTACGTTGTCGCAAAGCTCATATCAGGCCACATCCTTCCGGCTAAAATGCATCATACCCAGCAACAGGATCAATAACCCTAGACCTGCCCCCATGCCTGCATACAGGTATGGATTAGGCCCATTCCAGGCCATCTGTGCCCATGCGAGCGGAAAGCTCGGTGAGATACTGAGTGAGAACATACCCGTTATCGCGAGAACGATGCCCAGGGTGACGGGAAGCGCCTGATTTTTGTTAACCATCGTGAGCCACAACTCCAGTGACAACACCGGAAGTGCACCAGCCAAAGGCAATAGCCCCAGCTTGATTGCATGTGTCCAAGGTATTTCGCTGGCATGGAATCCGAGGATCAGACCCAGACCTACAATGCCTGCGGTTAAGAGCAGGCAGGAGATCACCAGTAGCACACAAGCAAGCAGGAACTTGGCTAAATACACGGCTGATCTGGGAATGGGCATCGCGAGCAACTGTTTCCAAGATCCCTGTTCATGCTCAACATTAGCGATCATGGAGCTGAGAATGGTTGCTCCCAGCATCAGAGACAAGGGCACAAAGACAACCACATTGCCCAATAATCCGCCCCACAGGTTATCTGCATACTGCTCTTTCAGATAGTCCAACCGTAAGCCAAAATTAAGCGCCTGCATCGCTGTCAATCCAAGAGGGGCCAGAAAGACAAGAAACCAGATCCCTTTCCCCCGAATCTTGAGCCAGTCTGACGATAATGCTCGCCCGGTCATATGGAAGCCCCCTCGCCAATGACCCGCATGAACAGATCTTCCAGCGACTGACGCTGTTCCTCTACACGATACACATCATGATCCTGCTCAATTAATCGGCGTACAAGCAGTGCCACTGAACTGTTATCCATATAAGGGAACGTTAATGCAGCACCTTGTTGCTGACCAAATTGGCCCTGTTCTCTCGCCAGCTTCATAGCCTCTTCCGGCTCGGAAACCGTTAACCGGATAGAGCTACCCGTCTGACTATGCAGACTTGCGATAGTATCCTGAAGCACCATCTTGCCTTCACGGATAATACCAACACGACTTGCCATCTGTTCGACTTCACTCAGCAAGTGGCTGGAAACCAGAACGGTAATGCCATGTTCCAGCGGCATGCGTTTGATCAGTTCCCGAATCTCCTGAATACCGGCAGGATCAAGCCCATTCGTTGGTTCGTCCAGAATCAGCAGCTCCGGTTCACCCAGCAAAGCGCTGGCAATACCCAGACGTTGCTTCATCCCAAGGGAATACCCCTTCACTGAACGTTTGGCATCCTTGGTCAGATCTACAATGGACAGCACTTCAGCAATTCTTGATTTTGGTACATTGATGATGCGGCGCAAAGTTTCCAGATTCTCTACTGCGTTCAGATGTCCGTAATAGGACGGGTATTCGACCAAGGAACCCACACGGCGCAAAATATCCATGCGATCCTTGCGGATGTCCTTGTCGAAGACACGGATCACGCCTTTGGTTGGTTTAATCAAGCCGAGAAGCATGCGAATCGTTGTTGTTTTGCCGGCGCCATTGGGACCGAGGAAGCCGTAGATATCTCCCTTTTTAATATGCAGATCAAGTTCACGGACCGCTGCACGGTCCCGGTATGTTTTCCATAGATTAGCCGTTTGAATAATATTTTCACTCACTGTATGATCACCTCAGAACTATCGTAACCTTCCAAGGTTAAAGCCAAAGTAGTCTCCAGTTTAAGTTTAGTTTAAAAAAGCTATTTCAGCGGTTGGTTGTTTCCCTGTTTCCCTTACCACTGTAGATATATGTCTGGACACCCGTATCGGAACTGTCTACCCGCTTGCGCAGACCCATCTCACGAATCAACAGGTCTACAATGGATAAGCCCAGACCTGTGCCTTTTGTGTCGGACTCCTGTTGCATTCCCGGACCCCGATCCTGAATAACGATGGCCGTCTCACCCTGAATCTCCTGAGTTGATATACCAATATATTTCCCGCTGTCGGCATGACGGATCACGTTTTGGAACAAATTATCAAGAATACGACGCATGCCCTGTTCATCCATATGCCAGATCAGCGGTTCCTCCGGGAGGTCAATATCAATCTCAAATTGCTCCTTCTCCCAGACTGGGTACCAGGCGGCCGCCGTTTCCCTGACGATCCGCAGTATATCTTTCTCTTCCAGCTTCAGTGTATATTTCCCACTCGTGAGCAAATTGTAGGATAACATGTTGTCAATGAGCCCGCCGAGGTCCTCCATCTTTGCTTCCATGCGATGTAATGAACGGTCACCTTGCTCGCTCAGCTCTTCCTTGTGCAAAGCATGCATATGTCCACGAATCACCGTTAGCGGGGTACGCAGATCGTGGGAAAGCCCCGCAATGAGACGTTTGCGCAATTGTTCTTCCTCGCGTTCACGGTGGCGGCTGTCGGACAGTTGATGCACCATCTGATTGAAGGCTTCCTCTAGTTGACCAATCTCGTCTGACCGGCGGATATCTACCGGAAGCGGGAGGCCTTCCTTGCCTGTGGTTATCATGGCCGTCTGCAACCGAATAAGTCGTTTGCGAATGCGTGCGAAGAAGAGAATCGACATAACGATGAAGATCAGAAAGATAAGGGTCATTACGATACCAAGATACAAGAGTTCCATCGGCCAGTTACTCTGATTCATTTGCAGAAGTGACCGCGGCACTTCAATGATCATGAATCCCTGTCCTTTGTCCTGCTCAGCTCCGCCAATATATGCAACTACAGTCAGTGGATCGCGAAAGGAAGCTACTTTCATGAATTGCACCGTATTGTTTACATTCCATAAGGCTGGAATATAAGTCTCTGTCGTTTGCCCGGAATCCAGTGACCATCTCAATGTCGTATCTGTCCTGCCATCCGGCGACGTGGATTTCAGAAGCGTTACATCTTCACCACCAAGAATAAAGAGGGTCTCACCACTCACATTCACACGATACATGGAAGATTTGGGATACGAGTCATGTAATTGCTCCAACCGGGCCTTAATCTCTTCATCCGAAGCACCATCCAAGTTCTTCGCTTCATGTGACCAGAGGTTACTGATCTTAGTAACATCACCGTAAGGAGCGGCACGGTTCATATTCGTGTCCGTGTTATTCACTACAACAATATATATAACGGATATGATCGGAAGCACAACGGGCACAAATAATACAGCCGCCAAGATCAGAATGATGTATCTGGACATCAAGGACCGCCCAAAGCGAAGCTTGCGCCGCCCGGATTGCTTTTGCTCCATGCTTCGTTCTCCCTTCCGTTCTCCCTTCATGATCTTCCGTTCTCTGAACCACCGAATCATGGCTTCTTCACACGATATCCCACACCACGGACTGTCTGAATAACTACTGGATTGGCCGGATCAAGCTCCAGCTTTTCGCGTAGATGTCGAATATGTACCATTAAAGTTTTGTCCCCATCCAGATAGGGCTCGTTCCAGACGGCTTCATAGATCTGCTCTTTGGTTCGAATCATGCCCATATGTCGTAGCAGGTAGGCGAAGATGTGGAACTGTTTTCCCGATAAAATAATCTCATCTCCCGTCTCCTCATTGACGATCCGGTTGTCCTTCTCATAGATGGAGAGATGATCCAGCTTCAGGGCTGTATCCGATGAGACCGCTGTTCCTGCCTTACGCAGTTGTACTTCAATCCGGGCAGCCAGTTCATCGGGGTGAAATGGTTTGGTCACATAGTCATCGGCAAAATCAAGACCGTGCAACTTATCGTCAATGGACGTTCTGGCCGAGAGCATGACAATGGGCACGGCGGGATGTTCTTTTTTCAGTCGCTGGCCCACCGTAAATCCATCCAGCCCAGGCAGCATGACATCAAGAATAATGAGTGAACAACCGACAGCAGCCTCCGCTGCACCTTCACCACTGCCGAGCCATACCACCTCATAACCGCGCTCCTCCAGATCGGCTCTGACCCAAGTCGCAATTTCCGTATCATCTTCAATATATAACAGTTTGGTTTTCATCCGAATATTCGTTTCCTTTCTGCCCCCAATGGGTTAATGATATATCTGAGCATCATCATGATAAAAGCTGTCTATATCATATGGATTCATGTCTTGTTGAGCAAATGTTGAAGTCCTTTACGTTACCATACATGCTAATTATAGCTTATCCATTAACGTGGGGAATGTCATATTAATCAAGTCTACCAAGTACATACTAGTTCTACACCTGACGGGAGGAAATTCATTATGCTGCTGGAAGCCATCTATCATCAACCGAAACGAAACTGGGCCTATGCCTATGACCAAGATACAATCCATCTGCGCCTGCGTGCCAAAAAGAATGATCTGACCGAGGTACATGCCCTGACCGGGGATAAATATGCGTGGGATGCAACCAAAGCGCTGGTTCCCTTAACAAAGTTCACCTCTGACTCCATGTTCGATTACTTCGAGGGTGAGGTGAAACCTCCCTACCACCGACTGAAATACTCTTTTCTGCTCAAAAACGGAGACGAACAGATCTGGATGACCGAGACGGACTTCCAGGAAGAAGAACCAGACGATCCGGGTCGTATGTTCCAGTTCCCTTATATTCATGCCGGAGCTGTATTCACACCCCCTGCATGGGTTAAGGACGCGGTGTTTTATCAGATTTTCCCTGAACGATTCGCCAACGGCAACCCGGATATTAGTCCGGAAAAGGTAGAGCCGTGGGGTGGTGAGCCGACACCTTTCAATTTCTTCGGCGGTGACCTTCAGGGCGTGATTGACCATCTGGATTACATCAGCGATCTTGGCATTAATGCGATCTACTTCACACCGATCTTTGAAGCCACCACCAATCACAAATACGATACCGAAGACTACCTGCAGGTAGACCGGCACTTTGGTGACGCAGATACCGTGAAACGACTGGTCGAGCTGTGCCACGCACGTGGAATTCGCGTACTGCTGGATGCCGTGTTCAACCATTCCGGGAAGACATTTGCTCCGTTTGTTGATGTGCAGAAGAACGGAGAACAATCCAAATATAAGGACTGGTTCCATGTACATGAATACCCGCTGGACGTGAAGGACGGCATTCCAACATATGAGACATTCGGATTCGAAGCGCATATGCCAAAGCTGAATACGGAGAATGCCGAGGTTAAGGCCTATCTGTTGGAGGTTGCCGAGTACTGGATCAAGGAAGTGGGTGCGGACGGATGGCGGCTGGATGTAGCAGACGAAGTGGACGATGCATTCTGGCGTGATTTCCGCCGTGTAGTCAAAGCCGCTAATCCGGAGGCCTATATTCTGGGGGAAGTATGGAACGAGTCTTCCTCCTGGTTGCAAGGCGACCAGTTCGATGCGTCCATGAACTATCCGTTTACCGATGCCGTGAATGCTTTCTTTGTGAAAAATACAATGCACGCCGAACAATTCGCGAACTCCATCGGGCGACAGTTATCCCGTTATCCACTTCAGGCCAGCGAAGTGGCGTTTAACTTGCTGGACAGCCACGATACCCCGCGGCTGCTCACGCTGTGTGAAGGCGACCAGCGCAAGATGAAGCTGGCTGCGTTATTCCAGTTCAGTTATATGGGTGCTCCGTGCATCTATTACGGAGACGAGATTGGCATGGACGGCGAACATGATCCGGGCTGCCGTAAATGCATGGAATGGGATGAAGCAAAGCAGGACCGAGAGCTGTTTAACTTTTATCAGAAACTGATCTCCCTACGTCATGCTCATCCTGCCCTGCGTGCAGAAGGCACCGTTCGTTTCCTGCAGGCTCGTCCCGATGGCAGCCAACTGGTATTTGAGCGACAAAATGAGGAGGAACGCATTCTGGTTCTGTTCAATCGATCAGAAGAGACGGCTATTGTCGAGCTGGAGGCTGGTGACGAGGAATGGACCGAGTTATTCGGCGGAAACCATCGTACTGCCAAGGAAGATGGCATACTCGCCATTGAACTGCCCGCGTATGGATATGCCGTACTGAGTACGGCTGTGAGCCAGAACTAGAGTCATAATACACATTCATCTGAAGTCAAATATAAGTATCCTAACTTCGCTTCATCTGGCAGCATAAAACAAGCGTCCTGCATAACCCGGATTCGGGTTCGCGGACGCTTGTTTTGTAATTTTGTATTCGCCGTTATACATCATAATGTCACTGATTTATATATCGGTGGTCCCGGTTCAGCTTAAACCTGAGTACCCTTGTCCACTTGAGCATTGTCCGCCCCACTTGTAGTTGTGTCAGAATCCGCTGGTTTCGACTCCGTCTCAGGCTCGGCACGCTTTGCCTTTGGTTTAGCCAGCTTTTGCATCATTTTGCGGCCTGTTGGCGTCTGGGCCAACCCGCCTTGGGCTGTCTCCCGATGGCGGCTCGGCATCGCACTGCCTACTTCCAGCATGACATCGATGACTTCATCTGACGGAATGGCACTACGCACTCCGGCCAGGGCCATGTCAGCCGCAGCCAGCGCCGTAACTGCACCCAGTCCATTACGGACGATGCACGGGATTTCAACAAGGCCTGCGACCGGATCGCAGATAAGGCCCAGTGTATTTTTTAACGCCAAACCAACGGCATGAACAACCTGTTCCGGTGTACCTCCACGCAGTTCAACCATGGCACCCGCAGCCATGCCGATAGCGGAACCCACTTCCGCCTGACAGCCACCTTCGGCACCGGAGATAAATGAATTGTTGGCAATAACATAACCAATCGCCCCCGCACAGAACAACCCGTTCACCAAATGTTCGTCCGTCCAGCCAAATCGCTCCTGTGAACTGATAAAAACACCCGGGATAATGCCGCAGGAACCGGCTGTTGGTGTTGCCACGATCCGGCCCATGGAGGCATTCACTTCAGATACACACAGGGCATACGCCATGGCAAGTGCGGAAGCATCTCCTGAACAAGTCTCACCCTTGCGAATGTACTCGGCCATTTTTTTGCCGTCTCCACCTGTTAATCCACTGCGTGATGTCGTATCTTCCGTTAACCCTTTGCGTACCGCTTCCTTCATCACCTGATAATATTCAGACATCTGCTTCACAACATCCGCTTCCGGTGTATTGGTCTCCTGAACCTGCTCCTCGATCATCAGCTGAGCAATGGTTTTGGATTCTGCTGTACAGATCGTATTCAGTTCGTGCAAATGTTTAAACCGCATCCGAATCAACTCCTCTCTTCAAATCAATGACACGAATGTCCAATACATGGTCCAGCTCCCTTAGACGCTTGAGCATATCAGGATTAGGCACACCATCCATTTCCATCGCGGTAAGCGCTTCGCCATCACGGGCTTTCCGGTCCACCTGCATATACCCGATGTTAACCCCGGATGAACTGATCGTGGACGTTACCGATGCAAGCACCCCTGCTTTGTCCGCATGTCGCAGAACAAGTGTTGGAAACTCACCACTAATCTGAACACGAAAATCATTCATCGAATGCACGGATACGCTTCCACCACCAATGGATGCACCGATTAAGGAGCAGGCACGTTCTCCATGCCACAACTCAATTTTGACCGTATTTGGATGAGGAGCAGGTAGGCCACTTGTATAAAACTCAACCTCCATGCCCGCTTCCTCTGCGTATTGCTCTGCATCCGGGATACGCGGATCGTCTGTGACATAATCCAGCAGACCACCGATCAGTGCCAAATCTGTTCCGTGCCCCTGATACGTATCTGCAAATGAACCGTACAGCGTCAGCCGGGCACGATCTGGCGTACATCCCAGCCACTGACGAGCAATTCTTCCTAACCTTGCCGCACCAGCTGTATGTGAACTTGAAGGCCCCGTCATCGATGGACCAATAATTGAGAAAACATCTTTAAATCGCACTTGTAACCCTCCATTATTAATCATGATTCATATTTGTAAAATGTATTCGTCATTTCGATCCAGGAGTTTCACCACAATGTCCCTTATTTAGATATGATGACATCAAAAAAGGACAGAAGAAGGCCTTAGGCCCTCTCTCTGTCCTCGATACCTGAGAGTTTCACGATCAGCAGTGTCTCACGACAAGGGTGCACTGCCTGCGATTACAGACAAGTTCACCGGGCTGACTGATCATATACCCCTTGGGTGGCGCAATTCGCGCACTCTCCAGAGTTGCGTCCAACGATGGTACATTTACCTGAGAGATTAACGACTGCGCCGGGTGCGCAGCAGCTTGCTCCTTCGGTGCCTGAACACTAGCCATATTGCTCGGCTAACCCAGGTCTCTCCCGCTCGTTATCATCCGCTGTATTATTTTAATTCGATTCGAATGGGTACATTTCTAAGTTTTTGATCAAGTATACCCATAGAGTAATGTACAATATCATATATGTCAACAAAAGTAACGTGTAATTACCATAAGTCCGATGTCTATTTTAACTGAAGCGAATAGCATTAATATTTCTCACTTCCGCTGAGGCACTCGTGACGTTGCTAGTTGTTGTAAATTCAATACTTACTGTATATGCGTTAGTAGTTGTTGCAGGAGCAGTATCCACGTAGGTGTTGGAAGAAAGAAACCTCAACGTTCCCGAAGCATTACCGGTTCGTGAGAGCTGCAATTGATTAATTAGAACTCCGTTACGTCTCAGGTTAACGTTATATGCGACACTCCAGTTAGACCCTACAACTACCGCTACTTGTGTACTATTATCGATTTTCACGCGTTGACCTGCCACCACGGGTACATTAAGTGTCTGAATGGTCGTTTCACCGGTCAATGGAAGAGCCAATGCCGCTGTCTGACTGTTAGCAAACAAGGAAGAATCCGCAGGGGCAGAAGCTGCTGTCGATCCAGTAGCTCCTGTTGCGCCAGTGGCTCCGGTCGTTCCCGTTGCTCCCGTTACACCAGCCGTCCCGGTTGTTCCGGTTACGCCTGTTGCACCTGTAACCCCTGTGACTCCGGTCGCTCCCGTTACTCCGGCCGTCCCGGTTGTTCCCGTCACGCCTGTTGCACCTGTAGCCCCAGTGACTCCGGTCGTTCCCGTTGCTCCCGTTACACCAGCCGTCCCGGTTGTTCCCGTCGCACCTGTCGCACCTGTCGCACCTGTAGCCCCAGTGACTCCGGTCGCTCCCGTTGCTCCCGTTACTCCGGACGTCCCGGTTGTTCCGGTTACGCCTGTTGCACCTGTAACCCCTGTGACTCCGGTCGCTCCCGTTGCTCCCGTTACTCCGGACGTCCCGGTTGTTCCGGTTACGCCTGTTGCACCTGTAACCCCTGTGGCTCCGGTCGTTCCCGTTGCTCCCGTTACTCCGGACGTCCCGGTTGTTCCCGTCGCACCTGTCGCACCTGTAGCCCCAGTGACTCCGGTCGTTCCCGTTGCTCCCGTTACTCCGGCTGTCCCGGTTGTTCCGGTTACGCCTGTCGCACCTGTAGCCCCAGTGACTCCGGTCACTCCCGTTGCTCCCGTTACACCAGCCGTCCCGGTTGTTCCGGTTACGCCTGTTGCACCTGTAACCCCTGTGACTCCGGTCGCTCCCGTTGCTCCCGTTACTCCGGCCGTCCCGGTTGTTCCGGTTACGCCTGTCGCACCTGTAGCCCCAGTAACTCCGGTCGTCCCCGTTACGCCTGTCGCACCTGTAACACCAGTGACTCCGGTCGTCCCTGTTACTCCCGTTGCGCCTGTATCTCCAGTGACTCCTGTTGCTCCCGTCAATCCGGTTGCACCTGTAACACCAGTATCTCCAGTCGCCCCTGTTACGCCTGTTGCGCCTGTAACACCAGTATCTCCAGTCGCCCCTGTTACGCCTGTTGCACCTGCAGCCCCAGTAACTCCGGTCGTCCCTGTTACTCCCGTTGCGCCTATCGCACCCGTATCGCCAGTGACTCCAGTTGCTCCCGTTGCGCCTGTCGCACCTGTATCGCCAGTGACTCCAGTTGCTCCTGTGACACCTGTCGCACCTGTATCGCCAGTTACTCCGGTTGCTCCAGTCACGCCTGTTGCTCCTGTATCGCCAGTGACTCCGGTTGCTCCCGTTACACCTGTTGCTCCTGTAACTCCAGTAATTCCAGTCGTTCCCGTTACACCTGTCGCACCTGTACCTCCAGTAATTCCAGTCGTTCCCGTTACACCTGTTGCTCCTGTGTCGCCTGTAACTCCGGTGGCTCCAGTCACGCCTGTTGCACCTGTATCTCCAGTGACTCCGGTCGTGCCCATTACTCCTGTCGCACCCGTTTCGCCAGTGATTCCGGTGGCTCCCGTTACACCTGTCGCGCCTGTATCTCCAGTAATTCCAGTCGTTCCCGTTATTCCCATTGCACCTGTATCTCCAGTGGCTCCGGTTGCTCCTGTCACGCCTGTATCCCCAGTAACTCCAGTGGATCCCGTGACACCTGTCGCACCTGTATCACCAGTAATTCCGGTTGCTCCTGTCACGCCCGTTTCTCCAGTAACTCCGGTCGCGCCTGTGACGCCTGTTGCACCCGTATCGCCAGTGATTCCGGTGGCTCCCGTTACACCTGTCGCTCCTGTATCTCCAGTAATTCCGGTGGATCCCGTGACTCCTGTCGTTCCCGTTGCACCTGTAGCCCCAGTTACTCCTGTTGTTCCTGTCAATCCAGTCGCGCCTGTAGCCCCAGTACCTCCAGTGACTCCGGTCACGCCAGTGGCTCCAGTTACACCTGAAATAGCACTGTATCCACCCAGTAATTCCTCAGATACGAGACGGTGGGCGGTGACCAGTTCTCCATTCTGGTTTTTACCCCAGACCGAAATCTGCACATCCTCCACAGTAGCATCACCCGTTGTAAAAACAAATTCAAACCCGTCCAAATCCGCATAAAAATCTTTGGTTATTACCTGATTAGGCAAAACATTGAACAACTCTTCAATATATAATGTGCGTACACCTACCAAATAGTATCCTTGAACAAGAACTGTATAATAACTAATCATATTCCTATTATCCAACTTCACTGTAATTCTCTGTGTAGGACGCTCACCGCTTCCCAGCACTATATTATTTTCAATTGGCCCTGTTGATAAAACAGCCATCCTGCGATGCCCCCTTCTCCTGCCTCCATCACCAAATCAAGATTGTCTTCTATAAATATGCATATTGAACTGTAAACGTGAAGTTGCCCTCTTGCCTTTTTGGAATGGACTGAAAGGAGATCGAATAGATATCCACCACACTAAAAGGAGAACATACAAAAAAAGCTGCCGCTTCGTTTCTGCGGCAACCTTATTATTCTTTAGCTCATCTAGACGGATTGGGAAGGGTCAGTTCTTCCGCCCAAGCTTGCAGCTTTGCCTTTGTCCATCCTTCGTTTTCACCCATGATGGAGTACCGCAAGCCATTCTCACTCCATGATATGTTCCGAATGCTCTTCATATATGAACCCTCGGTGTTACGAACCTTAATCTCGGCTTCATCCGGTATTAGTGTATCGTCCACATTTTCTTCCGGCATCTTGAATACCGTCAGGCTGACTTCTACCTTGTCGTTACTCACATAATACAAGGTTACTTCATCTCTGCTCAGCTCACCGCGCGATGTAGACATTTCGATCCGTGATAGTTCGAATTCTCCACTCATGTCCTGTAGGAACGGCTGTTCCAACGCTTTTTCCGCTTCCTCTAGGGTCACTTCGGAATTCTGCATCATATCGTTCAAGTCCTTCACATCGACCTCCTTAGGGATGTCAATTACGAAAGTATCCTTTGTGAATTCAGGGTCATACTGAATCGGATCATAGACCATTTCTGATTTTCCATCCCCATACGCGCTGTTTACTTTGACAATCATCCACGTTTTGGGATCTACCCAATACTCAGAAGATATGGAGAATGCGCCTTCTTCTTTTGGTGTCAATTCAATATGAATGACGTCCTGTCCATGAAGTTTCTCCTGTCCCATCATATTCACATCATGCGTAGTACGTAACCGCTCTAGTTGATCGAGCAATATTTGCTTCTGGGTTTGATTAGGTTGTTGTGACACGGAAGATGCATCCATGGAATATGCTGCCCCTGTTTCTTTTTCATATATGATGATCTTCTTTCCATCATTAACTGCGTAACTGACATTGCCATTCTCTGATGTTTCCGTGCGCTTTCGTCCGGTTTCACCATCTACCCATTCCTTAATTTGCATCGTGTTAGTCAGCTTGTCATCCGCCCATATCTTCATCACACCTTCCGCATAATACGAGGCGGGTTCTGTTTCTGCTGAGACAACCTTCTCAATCATCTCATCTCCTGACATAGCCAGCATATCCTTCTCCGCGCAACCTCCAAGCAGGGCGCCTGCCAACACAGCAGTACCCAGCATCATCCATCCTTTTTTCATCATCTTATCCACCCTCTCTGCGTTTACATTCTCCATGTTCAGGCAATCGGCATGCTGCCAGCGTTCCATATCCTTCGTATGACCACATGCGCATATCCCCTCCGTGCTTTATTGCAACCCGTTTGGCTATACTCAATCCCAATCCCGAACCACCTGCATATGTCTTCTCCTCCTGATTCTGGTGTTGAACATAGGGTTCGAAGATACGAATGAGCTGTTCCTCAGGAATAGCAGGACCTTCGTTTTGTACTATGATCAATGTTGCTCCCGCCCTGTAGTTATCCAATTCAGCTCTAAGCGAAGGAATAATCCATTCAGGAAGCTCCCAATCTGAAGCAATAACCCCTAGTCCCATTACACCGTTCGTCCTTGTGTGGCGTAGTGCATTATTTATCAGATTATCTGTCAGGCGCATCAGTTGTTCGGGATGAACTCGGTACAGTTGATCTGTGCGGACATCCATCTTCACGTCAATCTGACCACGCTCGGCAAGTCCCTCATAGCTCCCAAGCAGCATATCAAAAAACTCTTCACCTTCCACCTTAACCATGGCCATCTCCGATTCACTGGAACCCAACGCCGTATACATCTCAAGTTCACTAATCATCTGTTTCATCCGCTCCACATTTCCGAGCAGCACATCCTGATATTCCTTCCTTTCAAGGCGTTTCAGTTGACGATCACCGTTAAGTACTTCCGTATAAGCACTAATGGACATCAACGGTGTTTTCAGATCATGGGATAACGAGGCGATCATGAGCTCTTTTTCTTTTTGCTCCCTCTCCACATCGGCCTGAGTATGTCTGATCTTGTCTTGCATTGCATCAAACTGTTGGAGCAAGATGCCCATTTCATCATGACGAACAGGTACCACATCCGTAGCAGCCTCTCCCCGTGCAAAAGCATCCATTCGTTCTATGAGATATTTCATCGGCCGAAAGAGCTTTCGGGATAGCAACCACAGCACTGTTCCGTATAACAGAATAAAGAAAGTAGCAGCGAGACCCATGACCCAGGTAGTCCGCAAGGATATGCCTTCCAGCCAATCTCCACGCAGCATGACGATTTCGTAAATGCCGACCAACTCACCCTTTTCCCATACGGGTTTCTTCAACGAGAATGTACGATGACGAATCTGTAAGTTGTACAAATTACGATACAGCTCCGCCCCCCCAACGGTGTAAGCTCCAGCAGACCATGTACTCCCCTCTGATGTGTACACCCGAATCCCTGTTGGTAAATACAGAGCAAAGTTCACCCGACCATTCTCCAATTCAGAGAGTGCAGCGAAAGCATCAGGCGAGTGCAGCTGGTACAGTCCCGGGTCAGATAAAGCCAGTTCAATAGGAGCCAATTGTCCGGACAACTCCACATATTCCGTTACGGCACGCTGATCATTGTAATAGTTATACAGGGAGTACAGCGCCCATCCAGCAGCGACAGGCAGCAGCATTACAATGAGGAAGGCAAGCATTAACCAGTACTTCAACTTCATTCCTCAGGCTCCCCCACGAACCGGTAACCACTGCCCCACACCGTCTGAATCCAGCGTGGATGATGGGGCTCGTCACCAAGCTTGGCCCGAAGGCTCTTCACATGAACTGTGACTGTACTCGAGTTCCCCGCCTCTGGCTGACTCCAGACATGTTCATACAGTTCCGCCTTGGTAAACACCCGGCCAGGATGAGAAGCAAGCAGTATGAGCAAAGCCCATTCCTTGTTGGTTAGTGCCACATGTTCTCCATGAACCTGTGCGCGCTGATTCAAATAATCAATCGATAACCCATCGTTATACTGTCTATCTGTCGAATCCGGCTCTACGCCCTGATATCTGCGGTACCTATTCAGATGAGATTTAATGCGAGCTGTAAGTTCCGTTAGACTGAAGGGCTTCGTAATATAATCGTCAGCTCCCAGCCCAAGCCCCCTAACTTTGCTCTCTTCCTCGATTCGAGCACTCATCATGAGCAGCGGAACATCGCTGATCAGTCTAATGTTTTTGCATACCGTGAACCCATCCATTTCCGGTAGCATCAGATCCAACAAGACTAATTGATAGGTTCCCTCCCTAAAGTCTTCCCAGCTCTCCAAACCGCTTGATGCCCAAGTTACACCATAACCCTCATGACGTAGATGGTCTCTCAAAATACGGGCAATCTCCGGATCATCCTCCACCAGCAATATATTCTCGCTGTCTCTCATCGCTGCTTCATCCTCCCATGACTATATTGTAGCTAAGAAAAGTTGACTCTCCTCAGAGTTTATACTTTCTTCATAAATGTCCATTACGATCGCTATCTAATGCATGCAAAAAGAGCACCCCGATTGTTCAGGACGCCCAGGTAATATTCACAATCTTAATCCTAAGTTATAGCTCCTAGAAAAGGAAACACCTCATAACTCATAGAAAATACGCTCATTTTGCACATAAGGTCGGCAATACTTGCTGCATAGCTTCGGCATGCGATCTTTCATCCATTCGTGCCTCGACTCATTCGCCATCTGAAAGGCATAATAACCCAGTGTAAAGATCAACATAAACCCTTCCATTAACCGGATATCACGATCCGTCAGTTGTGCGATCTGTTGGGTATAACCGGATAAAAATATGTCACGTTCCTCCCGATTGAACATAAGTGCTGCCCCTCCGGCATCAAAAAGATAATAACCATAACCGTGTAGACAAAAATCAATCATGGAAATCCCCTGCTCCGTTATCAGCAGATTGTTGCGAGTAATATCCCCATGAATGATCCCCCATGTCCCTGCGTGCGGCGGGTATGTTTCTAACTGCTCATTAATGTTCTCAAACGTCTCACGAAGCAGATCGAAGTCTTCCGTTGTAAAAATCCCCAGTCGGACGCCTTCTTCTAGCTGCCCGAGCATGACCAAGTTCTCATGGCTATTGCCATATGCCGGACGCACCTTTGTTCGATCTGTCTGATTCTGCTCACGCCCATATTGATGAAGCATCTGCAGTTGTGCCCCAAGATCATAGATCTGCTCTGTTGTCAGGCGTTCTCCCTGCTGGATGTCCCTTCCCTCAATCCACTCCAGTACCGTACAACAAATCTCTTTCCCTGCCTCACTTGTCCATAGCGTGACCCAATCACCCGATGCATTGCGTACCGGATGTTGCACGCGCAATGCTGTCGTTGCATTTAACTCATGAAGCAGATTCATCTCTGCCTCCAGCGCAGAAAGCGTATGCTGAATGCCTGTCATACTTGCATATGCGGCTTGGTGTATCCGTAGCAGATACTTCTGCCCGCTTGCTTCATCAACGACATGATATGTCAGATTCTCATTATGACGAATATATGAAACGACAGGTTTCTCAATAGTGTAGTTCTGTATAATCTGAGCTGCCATATGGTCGTAAGACATCTGATCCGTAGTGATTATCAACATCTCCTTCGAAGTCATGTAAACGTTCTCTTCACACTAAATATCGTAGCATAATGTTTATCCCGCATACAGAAAATCCCACTAAAATATAAATTAAAAAAGCACAACCCCCGAACAACCGTCCAGGCATTGTGCTTTCTTTTGTCTCTATTTATGATCCAATTAACCGAAACGACCCATAATGTATTCTTGCGTCAGACGATTGTCCGGGTTCGTGAAAATATGCTCTGTATCCCCGTGCTCAATCATGCTTCCCAGATAGAAATAAGCTGTGTAATCCGAGATGCGTGCCGCCTGCTGCATGTTATGGGTAACAATAACAATCCGTAGCTCCTTCTTGAGCTCGGTAATCAACTCTTCAACTTTACCCGTAGATACCGGGTCAAGTGCAGATGCCGGCTCATCGAGCAGCAGGATCTGTGGTTCAACAGACAAAGCGCGAGCGATACATAGGCGCTGCTGTTGTCCGCCAGAGAGAGACAGAGCTGATTCATGCAGTCTGTCTTTTACTTCGTCCCAGAGCGCAGCACGACGCAAGCTTTTTTCCACAATTTCATCCAGTGCCTTCTTACTCTTCGTACCACGGTAGCGGGGGCCAAACGCGATATTGTTGTAGATGGACTTATGAAAAGGATTTGGCTTCTGCCACACCATGCCAATCTTCTGGCGAAGCTTGATTACATCGGTTCCAGGCTCATTCAGATCGTTACCGTCCATCCAGATATGTCCCTCTGTACGGGAACCGGCAATCTCGTCGTTCATCCGGTTCAGCGAACGGAGGAATGTGGATTTACCGCAACCAGACGGCCCAATAAGAGCCGTTACGCTTGCTTCAGGAAACGTCAGGCTAATCTGCTTGACCGCCTGGAAATGTCCATAATATATGCTTAACTGTTCCGTACCAAAAGGTATGGCCATGTTGGTTCCTCCTTATTTCGAAGCTGTCATGCGGCGGAATACAACCCGACCGATCCAGCGTGCACTTAGATTGAACGCCAGCACGAGAATGACAAGCACGGCGGATGCCCCTGCTGCCACTTCTTTGGAATCTGGCCCAATACCTTCACTATTCACTTTCCAGATATGGACAGCAAGTGTCTCTGCCGGACGGAAAGGATTAAGCGGTGATCTTGGACTCGTCGGATTCCAATCTGTAAAGTCCAATGGTGGACTACTCATACCTGCGGTGAACATCAGCGCTGCTGCTTCACCGAAGATCCGGCCCGATGCCAGGATCGTACCCGTAATCAAGCTCGGCAATGCCACAGGCAGTAGAATGGAAGTGATAATCTTCCACTTGGACAGTCCAAGCGCCAGACCTGCTTCCTTCTGTTCCTTCGGAACAGCCCGGAAGGCCTGCTCCGTTGTCCGTACCATCAGTGGCAAGTTAAAGATCGCCAGAGCCAAGGCACCCGAGATCAGGGAGAAACCAAGACCAAATTGATTTACTAGCAGCAAGAGACCAAACAAACCGATAACGATGGATGGGAATGATGACAATACTTCAACGACCAGACGAATGAAGCTGGTAATCTTGCCTGGTTTGGCGTATTCCGCCATGTAAATCCCGCCGCCCCATCCGAGTGGAATGGTAACAAGCAAGGTCAGAACAAGCAAGAATACGGAGTTGAAGAGCTGTGGACCAATCCCGCCGCCACCCTTAAGCAACTGTGGTGCACTTGTAAGGAAGTTCCAGCTAATATGTCCAATGCCTCTATACATGATGAAGCCAAGCAGACCGAGCAATAGAATAACAATGAACAGGGCCAGTACAACGATAACGGATGTTGCAATTTTATCTACCGTCTTTGCCTTCAGTTTCATACCCGGTTTCTCCTTTCAAGCAGGCGAACCAGAATGACGAAGACAAAGGTCATCACCAACAGGACAAGCGCCATACTCCACAGTGCATTGTTATGAACAGAACCCATCGTGGTGTTACCCATGCTGAGTGTAATTACACTTGTTAATGTTGAAGCTGATTCAAGCAAGGATGTTGGAACATGCGGTGCATTACCGATAACCATCTGCACAGCAAGTGCCTCACCAAAAGCACGGGCCATACCCAAAACGACACCTGTCAACAAAGCTGGCAAAGTTGTTGGGATAATGACACGGTAGATGGTTTGCCAGCGAGTGGCACCCAGTGCGTAGGAGGATTCACGCAATCCTTTTGGCAATGCGGACAATGCATCTGCCATAATACTTGTCACCGTAGGAAGAATCATTACCGCGAGAACAAGACATCCGGCTGCAATCCCGACGCCTGTTCCGCCAAAGATACCGCGCAACAAAGGTACGATGACACTCAGACCAATAAATCCGTATACAACGGATGGAATTCCGGACAAGAGCTCAATCGCAGGCTGCAAGATCTTTTTGCCTTTACCCGGAACAATCTCTGTCATGAAGAGCGCTGCACACAGGCCAAGCGGACTTGCGATCAATGCTGCAAGCAAGGTTGTAATGAAAGAACCTGTGATGAACGGTAATGCCCCGTAGAACGCAGGTTCTCCGGTCGGATTCCACGTCTTTCCACCAAGGAATTCGCTGATGCTTATTCCATTTTGGAAAAATGTGGACAGTCCCTTGGACGCTACAAAATAAACAATGGAAAACATGACAACGATCAGGAAAACGACACAAATCGACGTATAGATCCGTCCCGTCCACTCTTCCCAATAATGTTTCTCTTTTAAGGGCCGGCGCGGTTTCAACTTGTTATTCATTACCGTTCCCCCTTCGGTCTGTTCCATAACAACCATCCTTCTATAGTAGAATTAATGCAAAATATGGGATTATTTTAGAGCAAACCGCGTAAAGAGGCGGGACCTAAGTCCGCCTCTTTCGCTGTATGCGCAAGTTCAAAGATTACTCAACCACATTACCTGCTGCATCGCGTTTTACTTTCATACCTGACATTGGAATGTATCCAAGTTCTGTCACGTCGTTTTGTTGAATTTCGTCACTCAAGATGTAATCCAAGAATGCTTTTGTTGCTGCATCAGGCTCACCTTTTGTGTACATGTGCTCGTAAGCCCACACTGGATAAGTTCCTGCTTCTACGTTCTCAACTGTTGCTTCTACACCTTCGTATTTCAACACTTGCAAGCTGTCATCCAAGTAAGACAAGGCGAGGTAACCAATAGCACCTGGCGTTTCAGATACCAATTTTTTTACGTTACCAGAAGAATCTTCTTGAATCGAACCTTGGATATCACCCATTTTTGCACCCAATGCATACTTCTCAAAAGTTGCACGAGTACCGGAACTGCTCGGACGGTTTACAATAACAATTGCTTTATCCGCGCCGCCAACGTCTTTCCAGTTTGTTACTTTACCGGAGAAGATGTCGATCAGTTGTTGCTTCGTCAAATCTTCTACACCTGCATCTTTGTTGCTAACTGGCGCCATAGCTACTACTGCTACTTGATGGTCAACCAATTCTTTTACTTTGGCTTCGTCCTCCAGTTTCTCTTCTGCAAATACATCAGAGTTACCGATTGTAGCTTGTCCGTCAGATACTTGTGTCAAACCAGTACCACTACCGCCACCTTGAACTTGAACCGTTACGTTCTTATATTCATCAACTGCCATAAATTTCTGTCCAGCTTGTTCTACCAGAGGTAGCAATGCTGTCGATCCGACTGCCAGAATGTTACCGCTAAGCTCAGTAGCAGCTTCTCCTGATCCATTGCTTGCGGCACCCTCTGTACCAGCGTCATTTTTCGATCCGCATGCTGCGAGAACCAGTACGAACGTTAAGGTCATCAAAATAAACGGCAACTTTTTAAACATGTTTTGTTTTCCTCCCCCAATGTAGTGATGGCGTTTTGTGAATTTGTTTGTTCACCATCAACTCTTTACTCATTGTAGTTTCGGTATGTCATCTTAAAATCAGTGTTTTGTAAACGCAATGTTAAAAATATCGGCTGTATATTGAAAATCATCTGAGACAAGTTGCGCTGAAGTGGCCGCTTCGGGAAGGACGTTGTTTCAATCGCTGTTATCCCCGGATTTATATGATTTACTTTTTTCAAGGAATACATCCGGGGATAAAGGCGAACGCTTCGCTTTTCCACAATCGTTCCGTTCCCTGCGTTGTGTCAGCGCTCGTTGGATCTCAGGCATTTCAATCTCCTGCCTGGGAAGTAGGCAAAAAAGGCCAGCCCTATAAAAGGCTGGCCTTGTGTAAATACTTAATGTAGATATTGAATCAATCCGTTATATAGAACAATCAACTGCCTCACATCCAGTGCATGGCACCAGGTGGTTAGAGAATTTATGCAGATTTCATAGTTGTTAAGGCTTTTTTATCTGACGGGTCGCTTGAATTACTTTTTGGTTGATATACAGGTTTCTTTAACAATCCAATCATACAAGCTGTAATGATGGAACCAACTAAAATACAGACAATATACAATAATGGATTACTTGCCGCAATGGGAATAACAAAGATTCCACCGTGAGGAGCTTGTAACGAAATGCCTAGAGCCATGCACATTCCTCCACCAATCGCTGCACCTACAATATTGGATGGAATAACTCGCAAGGGATCATTTGCGGCAAACGGAATCGCGGCTTCTGTAATAAACGATGCACCCATAATATAAGCGGCTTTGCCTGCATTACGTTCTTCGATTGAAAATTTATTCTTAAATAATGTTGTAGCTAATGCAATACCCAGTGGCGGAACCATACCTCCAACCATCAGAGCAGCAGAAGGTTCAAAGATTTGATTGGCGAACATCGCCAGTCCAAATGCAGATGCTGTTTTGTTAATCGGCCCTCCCATATCAGATGCCATCATTCCTGCCAGAAGTGCTCCTAATAAAATAGCATTAGAACCTGTTAAACCATTTAGCCAACCTTGTAACGACTCATTGATCCAAGCCATCGGACTGTTGATGACAAAATACATAATCAAAGCGGTTATAAATGAACCTACTAATGGCAAGATCAGCACAGGTGACAGGCTTTGCAGTGAGTCAGGAATGCCTTTGACTAATTTTTTCAGAGCTATGATCGTATAACCGGCGATAAATCCAGCCAGCATACCTCCCAAAAAGCCGGAACCTCCAATAGTTGCCAGCATCCCACCAATCATACCAGGTGCCAATCCTGGACGGTCAGCAATACTATACGCAATATACCCTGCTAATACAGGAACCATCAATGCAAAAGCAGCACTACCCCCTGCTGTACTTAAAAAAGCGGCGAAAGCATTATAGTCCGGGCTATTTGGGTCAGCCGCATGAATACCAAACATAAACGAAAGCGCAATCAATATACCGCCTGCCACTACAAAAGGAATCATAAAGGATACACCATTCATAATATGGCTGTATATTTTAGGCTGCTTTAAACGTGTTTTTTCTTTTGCTTCTTTAAGAGTACTGTTGCCTTGATTCAAAACGACACCTTTTCCAGCAATCGCATCTTCAATTAACTCTTGTGCATGATGGACTCCATTTTTGACAGAGGTTTTGATCACTGGACGATCGCCAAAAACATCCATATCGACTTTGACATCTGCCGCCACAATAATACCATCAGCTTCAGCAATATCTTCAGGAGTCAATTGATTTCCAACACCTGTTGATCCATTGGTTTGCACTTTAATGTGTACACCGAGTTCTTTGGCCGCATTTTTCAATGCTTCCGCGGCCATAAACGTATGGGCAATTCCTGTAGGACAGCCTGTAACTCCAACCACTTTTTTGCCAGCATACTTTTTAGGACGTTGAAGTGCCTGCGCATCTTGCTCTTCTGCCTGTTCAAATAAACGGACAATCTCTTC
This sequence comes from Paenibacillus sp. FSL H8-0283, assembly GCF_045040675.1. Classification (NCBI taxonomy): domain Bacteria; kingdom Bacillati; phylum Bacillota; class Bacilli; order Caryophanales; family Paenibacillaceae; genus Paenibacillus; species Paenibacillus sp. FSL H8-0283. The sequence continues at coordinate 537,372 of NZ_CP150295.1, read as the reverse complement.
TTGATCTCGAGCAAGGATAAGTTTTGCTCTAAATAGTTCATCCATCAAAAAGGTCGAAATTTTGGATAATGTTTGCAAATGTTCTGATGAAGAGCTTTGATCGACTGCAATCATAAAAAATAAATTACATGATTCGGTACTATATTCAATACCGCTTAATGATCTGCCCATAATAATGGCAGGGGACTGTACTCCAGTAGACTTGGCATGTGGAATGGCTATTCCGAATCCGACTTCTGTAGGAACCTGTTCTTCACGTGCCCAGATATCTTTTTTAAATTGCTCAATATCACTTAAATAGCCGTTATCGTTTAACTTTTGCGACAATTCATCTATTAATTCGGCTTTGGTCGTAGCGGTGACATCTAATATGATATTTTCCGGTTTTAAGACATTAGAAATCTTCATGATGGATCTCTCCTCTTAAATTTCTCCCAGTTTATAAAGGGATGCTTTACCTGTAGAACCGAACAGATCCATTTTTTTCTTCACCAGTTCTGTTGCCGCTTTGGTCGCCTCAGGCATCAGTTGATCCGGTTCATATGCTTTCGGATTTGCATCGAGTGTCGCTCTTAATTGGTTGTAGAATGCTCGCTTCATATCGGTTGATAAATTGATCTTCGCTATCCCATGCTTCACTGCTTCTCTAATCTCTTCATCAGGATTATCTGATCCACCATGCAGAACTAACGGAATTTTTACTTTTTCATGAATTTGTTTCAAACGATCGATTTTGATCGAATGATCTTTGGATTGAGGATAAATACCATGTGAAGTACCTACAGCGACAGCAAGTGTATCGATACCTGTTTGTTCTACAAAAATCGCCGCTTCTTCTGGATTCGTATACAAAATCTCGTCAGCCCCACCTTCCGAGCTGCCTTCATTACTCCCAATCGTACCTAGTTCACCTTCTACAGATACATCGACCAGATGAGCCAGTTCAACCGCTTCCTTGGTTGCCGCAATATTTTCCTCAAAAGGTAAATGAGATGCATCCATCATGACTGATGTATACCCATTGCGAATCGAACGTGTAATATCTTTGATCGTCGCTCCATGATCCAGATGAATAACAAACGGCACTTTAGACTTGGATGCGGCTTCTCGCACATAAGCTATAAACTCATCAGTGACTAGATCAATTTCATTCGGGTGAATCTGCATAATTGCAGGCGAATTCTGCTCCTCTGCGGCTGTAATGACCACTTTGACGAACTCGCTATTGGCTACATTAAATGATCCGACTGCAAATTTATTTTCATACGCTACTTTAAGTAAATCTTTCATATTAATTAACATTTGAATTCCTCCTAGATTTATTTGGAAGACCAGACTTCCAAAAATTCATCGTAATTGGTGATATGAAGTAGTTTGTCTGTCATATTGGTCTGTTTAAACACATCGTAAATTTCTTCGAAAAATTTGGTGTTATTCACCTTCTGATTTTTCGGCGGAATAAACAGAAAAATGATCTGCGCCATCTGATCACCCCATAGCATTTTCTGCTTATTAATCGCTACCAGTACACGTAGTTTTTTGTTATCTCCACAATCAAATGGATGGGGCATCGCGACCAAATTCCCAATATTGGTACTCGACATTTTTTCTCTTTCCACAATACTGGTATATAAATGCTGAATATCGCCTAGTTCTGTAAGCTTTTTTAACAAATCAATTGGATTGTCTTCATTTAGGAAAAAAACATCATCTGGTGATAAATAATATTTGAGTAGTCCACGATTTAACTGAATCGAAATATTCTTCATATCATCACTTGTGATCATTTCACTTACCAGAATGATATTTTGTACATTTAACTGCTGTTGTTCCGCAATCTCGCTCGTTGTGATAATCGTTTCAATTCCTTCGGGAAGAAGATGTATTTCATGATTAGCTAATAGACTATCGATTCTAATATTCGGAAAATAGAGATTAATCTTACGCTCCAATAGCTTGCCGACTAATAGATTTTTGCCATAAATAATTGCAATCCGTTTTCTATTATCTTGAGAGTTCTCAATAATGCCCATAATGTGTAACGTCAAGTAACCGATTTCATTTTCGGGTATTTTGATATTTAAGCAAAATTGCAATTCTTTTGCCAACACAACTGCGACATTATAAGCATGGGTATATTCTGATTTTATTTGAGCAATAAAAGGATTTTCGACAGGGAAATAATACTTTAATGGGTATAATGATTTGGTAATATGAGCTAATAATCGATCAAGTAACTCTTGGTTTTTGTAGCTGATGAATCCATATTGCTCTCCAACTTTTTGGATCACTGATTTGATTTTTTGTTCCATTTCATTCACGTGTTCATGCCCGATTTCTTCATTTTTTTTAGGTAAGATCTGCAATGCGATCAGCAGGTAACCTAAATACTGATACTCATATTCATCAAAAGGGATATCCCTTTCTTGAGCCAGACGGATCAGAATAGATTGGGCTATTTTTAATTCTTCAAAGCTTGTATGATCCAACCTCATATCCTGTTCAGTTATTTTTTGTGCAAGACTTACTCGTTTAAGACTGATCAAAACATTCACACAGATCGAGAATAATTCTTGAAAACTTAGCAATAAATTATACTTGGCAACCTCTTCTTCAATACAAGCGTAGATAAAATGAATAGAAGATTCGTTGAACCAATCGCCAAAATAGTATTGCAGTGCTTCGTCTATCGGCATGTGTTTGAGACAATCAGTAGTGACTAGTTTTTTGAGCAAAATCCGTTTCTCAACTTCGCTTCCTTTAAGCCGGATACCTTGGAAAATAATCGCTTCAATTTCGATGTTCTGCTTTTCTGCTTGAATCGTTTGCACTAATTTTTGCACGTCTTTACGGATCGTTTGAGTCGAAAAATAAAGCGTTCTAGCCAGATCCTCATACGTAATAAAATCAGTCTGCGATAACAGTGCTTTGATAATATGAAATGCTCTTTCTTCGTCATCATCTTCATTTTTATACAGGCTGGATAAATCCCCAACTAATTTGTATCCTTTGCGAGTATTGCCAATAATCATTGCTTTATCTAAATAATTTTCATTTATTTCTTTGATGTCATTGCGAATCGTTCTAGTCGTTACATCAAATAGATTAGCTAATTCGCTTCCACTCACAAAATCATGCTCAGATTGTTTTAAATGCTCTAATAGCTTAATGTAACGTTTTCTCATTTGGCTTTCCTCCTTACACACATACTAATGCAAGCGCTTTATATCCACCAAGCCTATACTCTTTCCTAATAGTTAGGAAGTGATCGTGTATTCGTTTATGATACCCACTTTTTTTAAATTCTAAGTTAGTATTCTATTTAAGAATCGTTTGGGAAGGAAAACAGAACACAAAAAAACCAACCTTCTAAAAAGGTTGGTTTGTGTGTATAACGGTCTGTGCTAGTTGAAAATGTAAAATACGATTGTACTAACCTATAATCCATAGCCATAGCGCCAATCCGGCTAACGTGATCAATAGTGTCGGAATCGTCAGAATGATACCTGCTTTGAAATAATACCCCCATGTAATCTTTACACCTTTGCGGGACAACACATGCAACCACAGCAATGTGGCAAGTGATCCAATCGGGGTCATTTTGGGACCCAGGTCGGAACCAATGACATTGGCGTAGATCAATGTTTCTTGAATGATACCTTCGGTATGCGCGTCCTGGATGGCTAGCAGGTTAATCAACACGGTCGGCAGGTTGTTCATCACCGATGATAATACAGCAGCGATAATGCCCATCCCGAGTGAAGCAGCCAGCAGACCATGCTCTGCTATGGCATCCAGCCAGCGGCTCAGATGATCCGTTAACCCTGCATTCCGCAGTCCATATACGACGATATACATGCCCACCGAGAACACCACAATCGACCATGGTGCTTCCTTAATTACCCGTTTCAGATCAACAGCCTCGCTCTTGCGTGCCAACAAAGCGAACAGCAACGCAACAGAGCCAACGATAACCGACACGGGAATCGGCAGAAACTCACTGGATGCATAGGCAACCAATAACAGCCCAAGCATGAACCAGGCGATTCGGAACATCCGTGGATCACGTATCGCTTCCTTGGGGTCACGTGCCGCGGAGATGTCGTAGCGAAGGGGTATGCTTTTGCGATAGAACAAAAACAACATCCCCGTACTCGCTACGATTGAGAACAGATTGGGCACAACCATGCGTACCGCATACTCCACAAATGTAATGCCAAAGAAATCGGCCGAAACAATGTTAACCAGATTGCTGACGACCAGCGGTAACGACGTGGTATCGGCGATAAACCCACTCGCCATCACAAAAGCCAACACCATGCGCTCATCAAACTTCAATGCACGCACCATTGCCAGCACAATTGGCGTCAGAATGAGCGCGGCACCGTCATTCGCGAACAAGGCAGACACCGCGGCTCCCAGCAGAATGGAGTAGAAGAACAGTCTGCGACCGTCTCCTCCAGCCAGCCTTGCCATATGAAGGGCAGCCCATTCGAAGAAACCCGTCTCGTCGAGAATGAGAGAAATCATAATAATGCCAACAAAGGCTAGCGTTGCATTCCATACAATGGATGCTACATCCGAGGCATCGTTTAAGCTAACAACTCCACATAACAGAGCAAGCAATGCTCCACCCGAGGCAGTCCAACCGATACCCAATCCACGAGGTTGCCAGATCACCAAGGTGATCGTTACTACAAAAATCAGTATTGCTACGTATACCATAGAGCCTCCTGCTGTACCCTGTATCAATATATTATTTCGTTAATTCGATCTTGTTTTGTAAGATTACACCGCTATACGCGCAGAATAACCAGACGATATATTTATACAGGGCTACAGGAACATTGTCTATCTTTATTTTCTTCTATTATAAAAAGTGTGGTAAATTATGGCGTTCCAATGTTAGATTTTATTCTTTGCCCTTATCCTTCGGCGTATCCTCTACCATATTGAACATGCCAAGCAACCCTTGTAATTGTTCCGCCATGCTATTCAGATGTGCCGAGGATGATGCAATCTCTTCTACCGATGCCAGTTGTTCTTGCGAAGATGCCGACACGGATTCTGTATTCGCAGCCGATTCCTGGGTCACATTCGAAATATCACTCATCGCCTTGGCAACGTGGGATGCACCGCTCTCCAGTTGCTTCGTTGTTGCGGACAAGTCATCCAATGTATGAACAGCATCTTCCACCGCCTCCCGAATCTGAGCAAAGGATTGTCCTGACGTATTCACGGCCTGAATTCCTTCTCCTACCCGAGTCTGAGCCGCATTCATAGCGATTAGAGCGGCATCCATGTCCTGACGGATATTATGAACCACCTCACCAATCTGCGCTGCCGAACTTCCGGATTCTTCTGCCAGTTTACGAACCTCACCAGCTACAACTGCAAACCCACGACCCGCATCCCCCGCTCTTGCCGCTTCAATGGAAGCATTCAATGCGAGCAAGTTCGTTTGTTTGGAGATGGAAGCAATGACATCAACCATGCTGCCGATCTCTACCGAACGGGCATTCAGAGACTGAACCACCGTTCCCAGCTGCTCCACCGTTTCCTGGATACTGTTCATCTGCACCACAGCCTGTCCTGCTGCCTCATTACCAGAAGTAGCTGCTCCGGACGTATTCCGCATATTCGCCGTAATCGATTGCACACGCTCCGACATCATTCGAACATCTTCTGCCATTCGGCTCATCTGTCCCGATCCGTCTTTCACGCTGTTTACCTGCTGCTCTGCACCTTCAGCCAGTTCCTGAATGGCCTGTGTTGAATGTTCAATCGCTTTGGTGGTTTGTTCTGCACTGGCAGACAACTCTTGAGAAGAAGCTGATACCTGTTCTGTCGTTTCCTGTACACCAAGAATCATCATTCGAAGGTTATCGACCATACGTTCAAAATACTTCGCAAGTTCTCCCACTTCATCTTTACGTCCTGTTTCCATTTTCACGGTCAAGTCACCTTTACTCACGGCTCTGGCAGATTCCTGCAGTCGTTTAATTGGACGCAGCATGGAGCGTGTAAACCAGATAATAAAGAGGAGCGTAAGGAACGTAGCCGCCAGAATAACAATAAATGTGGCCATGCGAATATCCTTACTCGCATTGGTTATTTCACTCTTGAACATCGTGCCGGCAATTTTCCAGCCCGTTGCTTCATTTGTTGAGAAAATCATCATCTTCGGCTGATCGTTGTACACGTAATCGAATTGACCTTCTTGACTCTGATACATCTCATCAAGGGTGCCGCTCGTTTCCGGCGTACCTGCATCTGCTACAGGGGATACGACATAGTTTTTGTTTGCATCCATAATAATGACGTAGCCTTCTTTGCCCACCTTAATGGATGCCTGCTCTTGCAGGTCTGTCAGGTCCAGAGATAAACCGATGACACCGGATTGATCCTTTAATGTTTTGGAGATAAACACAACTGCAACACCATCGGTATTAACAGACACCGCTGATACAACAGCTGTACCTGGCTTTTCCATCGCTAGTTTGTACCACTCCCGCTCCCTAGGATCATAAGCATCTCCCCGTGTGCTGCTCGCTGTTGGTTTACCTCGAACCATGACTCCGTCTGTTGTTCCTACAAAAATATTCATGGCATCGGGATGCAAGCCCAGATATTGCTCCAGTTTCAACTGAAGCTCGGGACTATCGTTCTCCCCTTTGATCAGGCTCGGATCAAGAGCATCCGCGAAATAGTTAATGTCATGAATCTTGTAATTCACTTGGCTTTCTACAATGGTATTGGCAGTGCTCACACTTTGCATGGCACTATCCACTAATTGTCCTTGTACGCCATCTTCAGCCATCGTTAGTGTGATTAAGCCGACTGCCAAGCTTGGCAGGAGTAGAACGGCCAGGAAGGAGACCAATAGTTTGTTCCTTATATTCCAGACAAAACCTTTCTTTTTCTTCTTTTTATTTTGACTATGTTTTGGTTTGGCAGGTTTCGCTGCTTTCATTGGTTTATTATCCTGAGTTTCACTCATGTCTTTCTCCCCCTCAAAATGTAAAAATGCCCTCTTTCTTTGTATGTATGGATCAATCTAAAGGCTTATCTTATATATCGGCTAAATGAGGGTATTTATTTGAGAGAAAAATGTGCAGGCACGCCAAACAAGCCACCTCTGATCAGAAGCGACTTGTACAAGGTACAGGTTACTAATTATTCCATGAAATAGATGAAGTATTAGAGTACGGACCGCCTGGGGGTTGTGCCGAGGGTTTACCAAAATAGTAGCCCTGTGCAAGCTCAATACCTATGGAACGACAGAATTCAAACTCTTCCATCCGTTCGATCCCCTCGGCAAGGACTTGCCCTCCAAATCGACTCGACATCTCAACAATGTGAAGAATTTTCTCTTGTTTGGTCGAATCCTGATCACAACGGTCAATAAGACTTCGATCTATTTTGACAAAATCCGGTTCTAACCGATTCATCAGCTCTATTGTCGAATATCCGGCACCCACATCATCCAGTGCAACCGACATTCCACGGGAACGATATACCTCAAATATTTGCTGCAAGATGGGCATATGATGAATCTGCTCTGTTTCCACGACTTCAAACACAAAATCTTTAGGGTCCAGCGAAAGGCGTTCAATCGCTTCAAACGTATGTGTCAGACAATATTCGGGATTGTATATGGAGGAAGGCAGGAAATTGACGAAGCGTTTGACACCATGCGGCAGAAAAAGGGCACTGGTCTCAATAGCAGTAATACGCGCCAATCGATCCAGAAAAGAATGTAGTCCGGTCTCACGCGCAACTTCAAATAATTCATAGGAACTGAAGGATTTTCCATTCTCAGCAGGACGAAGCAAAAACTCATATCCGATAATCTGCTCCGATGCATCAACGATGGGTTGCATATGACTGCTGAATTGATGCTCCAGAATAATGGAAACAAGCTCCGCATGTTTGAAACGGGACTCCTGCATGGTTAGACTAATCCAGCTTTCTTCATTAACCTGTTCGTAAATAGGCATAATCTGAACAGTTAGGGAATCACGTAATGTCGGATCAATTTCGCCGATCTCTTTTATTAAATTCTGAACCGTCTCAAGATTCGAAAAATCCATCCACATCATGTCATCCGACGTCTCGATAAGTCTTCCCGGCGTTTGTAGCGCTTCCAGCAAAGCGGGGGAAATGGGACGCAAGTACAAGGTACCTTGGCCCTCTATAGCATAGATTGGACTGCAGCCACTGCAATTCATGTAGGACCCCCCTTGCCAATTTAGATTCCATGTCCATTAATGTTCACTTGTATATACCCAAAGTTTGTAAATATTATATCATGGGTCTTAAAATTAATCTCTACTGTTTTGATGACTTCCTGTATGACGGTTCTTGGAACAAATATATTCAAATTTGCAGAAAAAAAGACCGACAGTCTGATGACTGTCGGTCTCCTCTTCACCGCTTATTAAACTTTAAGAAGCGGGAATCACGATTTTCTGTCCAACTTTCAAGTTATGCACATTTGAGATTTGGTTAGCTGTCGCAAGCTTGCGCCAGTCTACACCATATTTCAAACCTATGCGGTACAAGTTATCGCCTTTTTTCACCACATATACCACTTTGCCGCCCGCTGGTTTCTCAGGCTGTGGCTTGGTCGTTGGTTTGGTTGGAGTAGTCGGCTCCGTAGGTTTAGTTGGCTTTGTAGGTGTTGGAGCAGGCTCCGTACCTGGTTTCGGAGTTGTTGTTGCTTCTCCAGTCAATTTCATGCCGTATTCAGCAAAACCATCATCATTTGTACCAATGAAAGACATCGCCGGGTTTGCTTCAACCAGATCTTTTGCATCCGGGGAAGAAGCAAACACAACTTCAAGATCGTTCAGCGCTGCTGCGGTTAACCCAGCAGATGGCTTAATTGGTGCCAGGGACCAGTTACCGTCCGCTGCCGGATTAATCGTTTTATTCTCACGGATGTAGTCGATGATCACTTGACGGTTCTCATCCGGTGCAGCCAGAACGATACGTTTACCGTCCGGGTTAGCCAGCTTGGACGAAGAAGCACGGTAGTTATTTGTCGCTACGATGAATTTTTGCGCTGGGTCAATCGGTTTACCGTTAAAACTCAGATCCTTGATCCGGCTTGCCGATGCATTTACAACGGTTGCTTTGCCGTCATACTTGGCTGGTTGTGTCACATCAATCTGATACGTTACACCATCGATAACATCGAAGTTGTACGTTGGGAAGTCATTGTTGATCAGTTGTTGTTGTCCACCTTTAGCCGGGTCGATCTGGTTGAACTGGCCTGCAGACCATTCCAGCCATTCTTTCAGTTCTGCGCCGTTAACCATTACAGCATGTACCGTATTTGGATATACGTACAGGTCAGCAACGTTTTTGATCGCAATGGTGCCTTTAGGGATATTCGTGTAATACGAAGCGCCTGAACGTCCACCGGCTTTGAATGGTGCACCTGCGGACAATACAGGGATTTTCTCATATTCCGTACCTTGCATATGTTTTTCGACATACCATTTCTGTGCATTCGTTACGATCTGAATGGATGGATCATCCTGAACCAGAGCGAAGAAGCTGTTGATAGGTGCAGTCGTTTCGCCCACCGGACCACGAACATACTCCAATGTACCTTCATGCTCTTCATGAACCGCATCAATGATGTCCTGATCCGCATCTACCAGTGGCTTTTTGTTGGCTGTGTCATAGATTGGGCGTGCTTCCGTTTTGGAATCGACCACTTTCCATTTGCCATCAACCAGCTCCAAATCCAGGTCGATGATGCCAAGATGATCACCCCAGAAACCTGGTTCTACAGCAGGAACGCCGTTAATGGTACCTCTCTCAAGGTCTACCCCTTTTTTGCCGGCAAAATCAGCACTTGGGAATACTTTGTGAGCATGTCCAAACAGAATGGCATTAATGCCTTCTACCTGGCTCAGATACAGTACGGAGTTCTCCATCAGATCTGTTTGAGGAATTTCCTCAAATCCGGAGTGAGGGATAGCTACAATAATGTCGGCACCTTTGGCTTTCATTTCAGGAATGAATTTTTTCGCGGTAGCAATAATATCCTTGGCGATTACTTTGCCTTCAAGGTTAGCGCTATCCCATTGCATGATTTGTGGCGGTACAAATCCGATCACACCTACTTTGATCGTATGTTCTTTGCCAGTCTCATCCGTTACTTTTTTATCCAAAATCTCATATGGTGTGAAATAGTTCTTGTCATTTGTCTCATCATCATCACCATCGTCTACATAGACATTGGCATTAATGTAAGGGAAGTTTGCTCCCTCCAGCGTCATGTCCAAGAAGTCCAGACCATAGTTGAATTCATGGTTACCGATGTTACCTGCATCATAATCGAGCAGATTCATCGCTTTATATACAGGGTGAGTCTCACCCTTTTTCAGTGGATCAATTTTCGCAGAGTAGTCTCCCAGCGGATTCCCCTGAATCAGATCCCCATTATCAAACAGCAGGCTGTTCTTCGCCTCGTCACGGGCTTTCTTAATCAGTGTAGCTGTTTTGGCGAGTCCATACTGGTCTGTCTCTTTGTCGGAATAGTAGTCATAGTTAACCAGGTTGGTATGAATGTCTGTGGTTTCCATGATCCGCAGTTTAACTTTGGCAGCATCTGCAGCCGATACAGGTACCGGAAACACCGCAAGCACGTTTAATGCAACCAAAGCGGCAGTCAGGCTTGATAATACTTTTTTACTCGTTTTCAAAATAACCCCTCCCGGTTATGTACATTGAATCATGCATTAATGGGCAAACGAAGAGCGCAGAAAAAAGATAGATTTCATGGGTTGTGCGTACTGACGCTCTGATGACATGCATCGGAATTTCAGGTAAGTTTATCTCACATGAACATCTATTTATGTCTGTGCTTGTCGTTTACATTCCAAATCATAACGCAATGTTCAGTCATTGAAAAGCATTATTTTTTACATTACCCGCACATACCTAGGTAAGTTTACATTATCATGCGTGATTTCGACAATTTTTTCAACATTTTAGTAGGTATTTAGTGCTTATTATCTTTAAAATACGTATATTACATGTGTCTTACATGTATATCCAATTCAGCGTTATTCATCCATACCAAAAACCGTGAAACCTTAATGGCTTTCACGGTTGGATTAAACTCTGCGCGTATTTTCGCATAAGGACGCTACTTTGCAGAGGTTATGTTCATATTCGGATTATTGTTCCCACACATGATGTTCATGATCTTTCCCCGTGTATTCAATACGAGTCGGGGTAATGTCCAGAATGACGTAGTTAGGATCATTAGGTCCATCGAACCACGCCTTCAGTTCGTCGTTCCACACTTGCTCACGCAAGCCTTCGTTCTTCGTTACTTCACAGGTTCCTTCGATCTCAACTACTTCCTTGGAACCACCAGCTTCATAACCAAGTAGCAGGCTAACATTCGGATTATTCTCCAGTTCCTCTACTTTGTGTGTACGGCGGTTCGTTGCCAGATGAATGTTCAGTCCATCGTTGAAAAGCGCCATATAGCGGGATTTTGGTTTACCATTCTCCACAGTGGAGAAGCTGCAAAAAGGGTTGTTTTCCAATGCTTTTACAATGTTTTGTTCCAATTCAGTCTGGTTCATGGGAAGTGCTCCTTTCGGATTGGGGGAATGTTGGAAGGACTATGTAGAAGGGCGTTGCGGGTACGGATCGTTCTTTGGATCGCTGTTATCTTGCAATGATCCTGATCTCTTCATCGTATACATTGGATTAAAGACGATTTACACTGACACTACGATGACAGAATAACCTTCCAATCGCTGTTATCCCCAGATTTTTTGATTCCCTTTTCTCAAGGGAAAAATCCGGTGATAAAGGCGACCGCTTCGCTTTTTCAGGTTTCTTCTGTCCTCTCCGTTATCGTGTAAATGTTTAATTCAATGGATATACAAGTGAAAATTCAGGATACCAGCAGACACTTCGCTTCCTCAGAATCGATTCCGTCCCCTCCACTACGTCTACTGTTCTTCCAATTAAGGGTGAATAATAAAAAGTACAAGAGAAGTGTAGTTGTTACTACCTCTTTGTGTTTAATGACAGTTCATTAATCCCTTATTACTAGAGACAGCTTAATGCAAATGCTTTTGTAATAAGCCTGTACTTATAGTGTACCCACCTCACCTATGGTGAATCCATGAACCGATACGCTAACGTGACAAAATTGGAAAAGTTCTTTATAAAAATGTTTACATAAAGGGGTTAGCACGATATTTCTTCTTGGCTGATTTAATTCAGATCTCCAAGATAGATTGAAGAAGAGCCTGATTTAAGAAGCAATTCGCCAATTGTTTTTGGATATAAACGAATCTGGGACAGCTCTTCAAGTGCAATCCATTCCACGGCGACTTGGTGGTCGTCTGGATTGGAGCCTTCAAAAACGGTTGCCTCCGGATCGATCAGGCTACACGCAAAATAAAATTCAACCTGATGGATATCTGCATCCCACTCGGCGAATTCATGATTTTTACCGATATACTCCCGGATATGTAACAGCTCTCCCACATTCACGGCCTGACCAATCTCCTCCAGACATTCACGTGCGACCGCATCCTTGAGTTCTTCACCTTTCTCCTGTCCTCCACCTGGGAACACATAAGCGGTACCATATTGGTCTTCCAGCCGGATGACCAGCAATCGTCCATCCTGTACAATGACAGCTTTCGCCGAGTTGCGTATGGGTTTCATTCTGTTGATCCACTCCTTGTCATTCTAAAATTTCAAAGTTCAATCCGAACAACCTGATACTACTATTGTTCTGCTGAACATTCGTATCATCCCGTGGTATGCGCGGATAACTTAATGCCTTCCGATTCCAGCACACGACGAATCTCTTGAGCAAATGCGAGAGCGTTTGCTCCGTCACCGTGGATACAGACCGTCTCTGCCTTAATGGGAACCAACGTACCATCCGTGGATACAACGACTTCGTCTTTCACCATCCGAAGCACTTGAGCAATCGCTTGTCCCGACTCTTCAATGACAGCTCCCGCTTGGCTTCTAGGGGTGAGCTTACCATCCGTCCCATAGGTTCGATCCGCAAACACCTCGCTCACACTGCGCAGACCGATGCGATCCGCGGCATGAATCAGCTCACTGCCCGCCAGACCATACAGATACAGTTCAGGCAGTACTTGATAGATCGCCTCGGTTATGGCTTCAGCAAGCTTCGAATCTTCTGCGGCCATATTGTATAAGGCACCATGTGGTTTTACGTGATGCATTCGCCCTCCGCTTGCCCGGACAAAGGCATCCAGCGCACCAATCTGATACACCACCATGTCATATGCTTCCCGTGGCGTAATGTCCATACGTCTTCTGCCAAACCCTTGCAAATCTGGCAACCCGGGGTGGGCTCCAATTGCCACCTGATGCTCCAATGCCCTCTCTACCGTCAGGCGCATTGTAGCCGGGTCCCCTGCATGAAATCCGCAGGCAATATTGGCTGATGTAATCAAGGGTAGAACGGCCTCGTCCGACAGCGTCCGATATATACCATAACTTTCGCCCAGATCACAATTGATATCCAAGGTTTTCGAGGTATTCATTAAGCGTCCCCCATTCCTGCCATTCTTCTGCGTATCAACTTATCCATGAGCTGCATATTGATTTCCTGTTCAATATACAACTGTCCAGCTTGATCATGCGTAATCTTTTTAAAAGAAATTTGGGTTCCTGGCTTAGTCTGAGCCAGGATTGGCATATCCACCCGAGCTACCTGTGCAATGACAGGATAACCTCCAATCGTCTGATGGTCCGCCATCAAGATGATGGGCTGACCATCCGGTGGCACCTGCACCGTGCCATAGGTAACGGCTTCAGACAGCCGATCCAGGGGCTGATCCAGCTCCAGTATGGAGCCTTGCAAGCGGTAGCCCATCCGATCGGATTGCGAAGAAATCACGTATTTTTCGGCATAGAATTGTCCCAGACTTGCCTTACTGAACAGCAAACTATCCTTGCTCTCCATCACACGAATAACAGGTTGCCCATAATAGTCAGGTCTTTCACGTTCAGATAAAAGCCACGCAGGCGCCAATATTCGGTGGTCCCGCTCACTCTCCTTTACCTGCTGCTCCATACGATGCATCCAGCCTTGCGCTTCGACAGAAAGTTCACCATTGGATAACAGATCCCCCACGCGCAAGGCTCGGCCCTCCACACCGCCAAGACCTGTCTTGAGGTCTGTACTTCGACTGCCCATCACTTCAGGCACAGCTATTCCACCCGCAATCGCCAGATATCCACGCAAACCATGACGACATGGACCAAACTTCAGTACACTTCCAGCCCGCACCAGCACCGGACGCCACAAAGGTACAGGCAGATGATCCACCGTTGCCGTCAGATCGGCTCCACATAACGAGACTAGCTGGCTCTCCTGAAATCGAAGCTCTGGCCCCGTCATCGTCATCTCCAGTACTGCCGCATGTCGGGAGTTGCCCACAAGCATATTGGCTGCTCTGGCTGCAAAGGTGTCCATGACCCCGCCAGAATGAATACCATACCGGCGATAACCGGTTCTGCCTTCATCCTGAACGGTAGATAACAGACCAGGGCGAATCAATTCAATACTCATCGTTCGCCCTCCTTCCGCTTCAACGCCAGATAGTCCTGCATCGTAATCTGTTTGAATCGAACCCGATCACCTGCTACCAGCAAACTCGGTACGTTCTCTTCCGGCCGAAACAACCGGAGTGGCGTTTGTCCAATACATTGCCATCCCCCGGGTGTATCCACTGGATAGATTCCTGTCTGTTTGCCACCGATACCTACTGTGCCCGCCTCAACCCGAAGCCTTGGCGTTGCCCGTCTGGGCGTAGCAATCTGTTCAGACAAACCGCCGAGATACGGAAAACCCGGTGCAAATCCAATCATATGTACGAGATACTCCCCTGATGTATGAATCGCGATAACGTCCTCTGCGGTCAGTCCATTTTCACTGGCAACGTAGTCCAGATCAGGGCCCCACTCGCCACCATAACATACGGGAATCGTGACCGTTCTGGGTTTGTATTGTACGGATTCCTTCATTTGATTCAACTGCTGAAGCAGAATCCGGCATAACTCGGGGTAAGAGGAGATGAACGGATTATAAAATACTGTAACGGACGTATATGTAGGCACCCATTCGATCATGGCTGGCAAAGTGCTTTTTTCCAGCAAAGCACATACAGACATCACTCTGCGCTGCACAGCGTCAGACAATTGATCCCCGCACTGGATGATAACCGCTGTCTCACCCAGCGGAGATAAAATCTCCTCCGTCCATGAATACGTCAATTCGGTCATGCGCCATCTCCCCTTTTGTCCACAAAATTTGCTAGCGTTTTAACGTCAGAGCATCCATCTATTAAGACTCCCTGGACGAATCCAAATGTACGCTGCAATTGTACAGTTCGCATTGCCACACATTCTCATTCTTGGCGATCCGGGTAATGGATGTGTTGGACAGCTTCACACTGATATCCAGTTCAGGCACCAGACCTCGCAGTGTATTCCGCAGAACGGCTCCGTGACTGACAACGATCACTCTTCCATCGGGGTGCTGCTGTACAATATCTTCAAGCACCGCACTGCCTCGAACAGTCCCTGCATCTGCAAGCTCCCGTCCAAGATCCAGGGTACTCCAGTCCGCTCCCCACTTGGCTAACCGTTCCTCTTCCGTTGTTCCTTCGACCTGTCCTCCGCCCATCTCGCGAAGTCTAGGGTCCAGATGAATCTCCTGAATACCCAAGCGATCACCAATGATGCGAGCTGTCTCACTTGCACGTTCCAAGTCACTTGCATAGATGGCATCCCAGGATTCGTCGGCCAGTCTCGCGGCAAGTAATACCGCCTGTTCCCTGCCTTCCTGATCCAGCGGATTATCCGTCTGTCCCTGCGAACGTTTTTCCTTATTCCACGCTGTACTTCCATGGCGAATCAATGCAATTTGAGTCATTGTTGTTCCTCACCTTTTTCTATATGAAGTTCATCTTCTGTAAAATGTTTGCGTGCCTTCGGTTTGGCAAATTTGCCGCCGTTATATTGATCTGACCCATTTCTCGGAATCGAGAGACTGTCCCAAGCTGTTTCTTTAAGCATTTTCGCGGCAAATACAATCTGCCCAACATGATACGGATAATGTGCTAATTGCCGAATAATGGCCTCCATCACGGTATGACCTTCATTCCGAATATATATGATATGAGACAATTGTTCCGGGGTAAACGAACGAATGGATTCGAGTAGACAATTCCAGCCTTCCTCCCATTTGGAGAGCAACTCTTCCCGGGAAGAAATATCATTCACGAACTCGGCGTCCCGTTCACGCCACGGTTTCTCACCATCTGTTGTCAGTACATCCGTCCAGCGGGACAGCATATTGCCCCATAGATGTTTTACGATTACCGCAATGCTGTTCGCGTCTTCATTCCAGGATTGAAACAATTGCTCGGAATCCAGTTGTGCCATGGCTTTTTCCCCGAGCTGCTTGTAATACAAGAATTGCTTCTCGGCTGTCTCCAGAAAAACCTGATTCATATCCATCCGTTAACCACCCTTCGAAAAAGTATAATGCCCCCAGATCACGTCCAAATAGAAGTGTCACATGTTATTTATTCAGGAAATGAGAATGTACCGTCTGCATTCGGTTCAAATGGAATGACTTTGCGAACCGCATCCAGATTGAGCTCTCCATAGATATGTGGATATAGTTCATTTAATTCGTAGAGATCCTCATACACCAGTTCTGGCTCTAACGCCTTCTCATCAATACTAAGTAATAATAGATCCGTGCGGCCTGCATAATATTGCCCGGCTACCCATGGAATCTGTTCCTTGGTGGAACAATGAATGAATCCGTCCGTCTCCAGGCTATCTGGTGCATACACACTCCCCTTTGACACTTGCTCCCACAACGAACGGGAAATAATACTATAGATCATGGTTCTGCCTCCTTCAATTTCTGCGATGTACCCTATGAGTCATTGGAAGTATTATAGATCATCCCGGATACGGGAGTACAATTTTTGATCCGTAAATACACCTTTGATCTTCAACTGTTTGCGTAGCAAACCTTCGTACGACATACCCAGCTTCTCCATTACGCGTGCAGAGCCTATGTTGCCTGCATTACATTTCCCCTCCAACCGATTGCAGTCCAGTTCCCGAAAGCAATAATCCACGATGGGTTGCATCGCTTCTGCTGCGAGCCCCTTACCCCAGTGACTGCTGGCTATCGCGTACCCTAGTTCAGCACTCTGCATGGGTTCGTTGAGATGAAAAATGCCACCCCTCCCGATCAAGGTCCCTGTTTCCTTCAAAACAAAAGCCCAGATATGTACCGTTTTCCGTTCATAATTATCCAGCACCCGCTGAATATATTGAATTGAATCCTCCACCGTCTCATGGTAGTTCCACAAGCTTTGCTGACTCACTCGCGGATCAGAGGCAAACGCATAATATTCATCAAGATCATCCATCGTAAGCCGCCTCAGCTTTAACCGCTGTGTTTCGAATTCGGGCAAGTCGGCAAAAAGTTTTTCTACATTCATGCAGCACACCTCCATGATTCACTTGAGTTCATGATCCAGCCATCTTATTTCTCAGGAAATAACGATCTATCATAACCATGCACAGAATACCGACCGTATATCGAATCAGATCAATTACCAGAAACCCATGTCCCAGTATAAGCGCACCTAATACGGTAGAGCGTATCTCAATCAGCCAAGGCGTCTGGATCAACTGCGAGAACTCAATCATCCAGCTGAATACACAGCTCAAACACATCGCCCATACCAAGCTGCGATGAGGCCACACCATGCGTACTCCGAAATAAATCATGCCCGCCCAACATGCATCCCCGAAATGTTCATGCACCCAACCCGGCAATCGTTCACCGAAGTGTCTGGATGCGAGTCCTGCCGCCATGGTCATCATGACTGCGAAGAAATAGATCAGCCTGTCTCTGATAAGTACGCTTTTCAATCAATCACACGCCTTCATCAAGCACTTGTAAAATAAATTGCGTTTTGGCAGCGGTATACGATTCCCTATCTTCCTTGTTCTCATCAGCAAGCTTTGTCTTCAGGAAGGCGTAAGCTTCCACCAGATCTGGGCGTTTTCTCAGCACATCCCGAAACCGAATTTGACGATCCCAGCGTTCTTCTCCCGGGCGCATCAGATGCAGGTGTACAGCTCTCTTGCCATCCTTAACCCTGACCCAGAATCGTCTGTACTCCCGTCCATCCAGTTCAGGCGGAACGTAGTTCCAGCCCAACGGATTCAGCTGATCCGCAATCAGATCCATGTCATCCCATGACTGTACCTCTGCCATCAGATCAATAATGGGCTTGGCGGGTAACCCTGGAATGGACGTGCTTCCGATATGTTCGAATTGATGAATATTAAACTGCTCTAGAAGACGTTTGAGTTGCCGGATTTCATCCTGAGCCTGCGCATCCCAATTGGGATTGGCCGGAGCAATCTCTACCGACTCTGTCGCCCAGGCAGGCCAATTTTCCGGTTGCATTGGATCTTTCATTCAGGTATCTCCTCTTCACCATGACATTTCAAATGGTAGCCTTCTCTGTATTTTTCATAGGTGCGTTGCTTCATGCGCTTAATCGTAGTACTCCGTTGAAATGTAAGTATGGAACTTAGGGATAGAAAAAGATATTTCAGGTAAGCCAGATCACTAGAGTTAGAGTCTGAGCTTATAATCGAAGCTTTCATATTCATCCCATCCAATCCCCTTATATAGTTGTTGAAGCAGAAGGCATTTCAGATACATATTTCTATATATCCAAAAAAGGAGCGTATGTCTACGCCCCTTGGTTGTCTGTTACCTTGATGATATTGATGATTTTAACGATGTCATGTACTGAAACTAATTTTTGGATCATGCAAGATGCTTTATTATATGAAGATTTATTTTACCGTAACAGGGATCGTCACTTTTTTATTGCCCCATTTGGCCGTGATGGACGTTTTCCCTTTGCCTACAGCCACAATCTTGCCATTTGTAACTGTCGCTACGCCCGGCTTTGTGCTGCTCCACACCGCACTGTTGGTCACAACAGTGGTTTTGCCCGTATCATACTGTGCCATCACACTCAGCGTTGTGCTTCCCTGTGGGGACAAAACCAGTTTTTTCTGGCCTGTAATCAACTTTTTGAGCAAAGGTACAACGGTAACCTCTGCCTTTATTGTCTGATTTTGATAAGTTCCTGTCAAGGTGGCTTGTCCCTCGGTCAGCGTCTTAACGGTTCCATTTTTCACGATAGCTACATTTGTATTGGAAGAGGTCCATACGATCTGTTTCGAAAGGTTGATCGTTTTGCCATTTGCGTAGGTCCCGATGACCTTCAACGCCTTGGACTTCTTGATGTTCAGCTGCATTGTGGCAGGAGTGACTTCAACTTTGGTAATCTCGTCCGTCACAGCAACGGGAACTTTCACAATCGTTGTTCCGTACTTGCCTTGCAGCAATACTCTGCCAGGTGTAACGCCTTTGATTTTACCGTTTTCCAGCACAGCCGAAGAAGTGGATACGGACCACACAATCTCAGACGTCACATCCTCTTCCTTACCATTCGCACGGGTAATGCTTACTTTCGGAAGGGTGCTTTCACTGCCTTTAACAAAACTGTAGGATTTCGGTGAAGCTTTGATGCTTTTGATCTTCTCCTGCACTTGGACAACCAACTGGGCTTTAGCCCCGTCTACTTCTGCAAAAATCGTTGCTTCGCCCGCGGCCACAGCCTTGACTTTGCCTTTCACCATCGTCGCAACCGCTGCATTACTGGTGGACCAAGTCACGCCTTCGGTAACATCCTGCTTGTTATCAAAACCTTCTACCGTTGCCATCACCTGAAGCGCAGCTGTTTCGGAAACACTCATCTTCTGCGGGCTGCTATTGGTTATTTCAATCGATTTCACGTCACCAGTAGCCGCCAAGGCCAACGAAGGGACCAGTACGGTTAATGCCATAATTAGAGCAAATGTGCCTCGAAGCGCCAGTTTGATTCTATTCATTTTTAATTCCCAACTCCCATAATCCAATATTTTACTTCTATTATATTATATCGGATACGAATTGCATAAAGTTGAATAACGTGAGTGAGAGTCTTGGAACAATTCATGATTTTCATTGTATAATATGGGAAGGCCGCGCCCTTGAATCTGGACAAATTGAAATCATTAACGAGCGTGAATGGAAGCTGCGTTAACATTTAAGAAATAATTTTATTTACTTACATAAACGAAGAAAATTCTGATTAAGAAAGCTATATCTTAGGTCCGAGCACTAACCATCAGTTATATTTGGCACAACATAGTAGGAGATCGGTTCGTTAAATAGTGTTATCGTTGAAAAGGGGATGTCCATCGTCACATACAACATGACGTGTGGAACATCCCCTTTTTGAATTACTAAAGCGTTACCTAACCTCTCTACTTCACTTCGTCCTGCTCTGGCAAAATCAAGCTCTCGGCCCCGCCCATATAGGGCCGCAGGGCTGCCGGAATGCGAATGCTTCCATCCTCCTGCTGATGATTCTCAAGCAAAGGTATCAGGATACGCGGCGATGCCACCGCCGTATTATTCAAGGTGTGACAGTAGACCAACTTGCCTTCGGCATCGAGGCAACGAATATTCGAACGGCGCGCCTGAAAATCATGCAGATTCGACGACGAATGCGTTTCTCCATATGCACCGCGGCTTGGCATCCAGGTCTCGATGTCATACTGTTTGTACGTTTTCTGCGACATATCTCCGGTACATACAGCGACAACACGATACGGCAGTTCCAGTAATTGCAGCAATTCTTCGGCGTGTCCCGTAATCTCTTGCAGCATGCGCTCCGATTCTTCTGCATCAGGGGCACAGAGAATGACCTGCTCAACTTTGGCAAATTGGTGCACACGATACAATCCGCGTACATCCCGTCCGCCGGAGCCAACTTCACTGCGGAAACACGTCGATACCGCAGCCAGCTTCACAGGCTCTTGAACATCAACAATCTCATCCGCATAATACGAGACCAGCGGCACTTCAGAAGTTCCCACCAGCCACTTGTTCTCCCCTTCGAGTTCATAGACCTGATCTCGACCGGTTGGGAAGAATCCGGTGTTCACCAGCGCATCCTCCCTGACCATCAGCGGAACCTCCATCGGTGTGAAGCCGTGCTTCAGCAGCAAATCAAGCGCAAGTTGCTGTACTGCTCGATGTAATAACAGGCCAGCGCCTTTTAATACATAACTTCGCGTACCGCCAATCTTAACTCCACGGGGAATATCGATGAGATCATGCAACTCCCCAAGTTCCACGTGATCTTTGATGTTATACTCGAACGTTGGCACCTCTCCCACACGTCGCAGCTCTACATTGTCTGCGTCCGACAAGCCATTGGGGGTATCCGGGGATACGATATTGGGTACCAGCCATTGCAGCTTGGTTACTTCCTCCTGCACAGGGGCGAGCCTCGCTTCCACCTGTTCCAACTGTTCATTGATCTGTTTCACCTGAGCCCGCAAACCCTCGGCCTGTTCCCGATTCCCGGCTTGCATGAGTCTGCCAATATCAGTAGATAACGTATTGCGCAACCTGCGACCTTCTTCAATTTCCCGCAAAAGTGTTCTACGTTCTTCATCCCGCTCTAACAATGTGCGAATGTTGATCTTGATTTTTTTCCCGTCTGCTGCGGCCTGAACCTCTTCTGCATGTGCACGAATCCACTTCATTTCTAACATGGTCACCGTCTCCTTTGGCTGTAAAAATACAAAGAGCGCCCTCATCCCTTGGGACGAGGAGCGCTCTGCTCGCGGTGCCACCCAACTTGCTGAATCAGGATATCCTGCTTCCAGCCTCTTGGTCCGCGATAACGGGCGGTTCCGGTTAACTTGGGGAAATATCGCTCCCCTGGCGAAAACGCCTCCGAGTTGGATGCTCTTCAACGGCATGGTCCGATCTGTAATTGTTGGTCTCAGTATATACGAACGCCGGACCAGATTGCAACCTTCTGTATCGATCAGGAATTCATGGCACAACTTAACATGTCCTGTTATGATAGACTTTGTCTTCAAGATTGCGCTTTATTGTGATCCTCAATTTATGTATATAAGTAGAAGGGGTTCTTTATGAAAAAATTACTTTGGATCGGATGTCTGTCCTATTTCCTGATTGGACTTGCCCACGTTGTGCTCGGTTCCATTCTACCGGTTGCACTTGAACATTACGGCAAAGATTATAGCCAAGGCGGAACGCTGATCTTTGCTCAATTTGCCGGATTCTTGGGTGGTGTATTGTTATCTCCATGGCTGAACAGACGCTTTGGTAAACGGGGAGGCCTGTTAATCGCCACAGCGTTGCTCTGTATTGCAGAATTATCCTACATGCTGCTGCCACCATGGGGCTGGATGTTCGTCATCGCACCTGCTGCCGGCTTTGGATTCGGAATGGTTGAAGCTGTTATTGGCACCATTATCATCGCTGCAATTAAAGACAATACAGCCGTTGCCATGAGTCGACTGGAAGTGTTATTCGGGATTGGAGCGATGGTCATGCCGCTCATTGCCAGCGGTCTGATTGCTGCCGGATACTGGCGCCTTTCCTTTCTCGTTGTTGCGATCTGCGCAGCGCTGACCTTTGTTTTCTGGGCGAAAGGATCATTCGGTGAACTCGATAAGTTTCTGGAGCGACAGAGTTCAAATCATGCTTCCGTAAATACGCACTCTGGTGGGACATCGGGTGAGATGCATCCCGCATCTGCAAGTACATCCAGTCCAACCTATCAAAGCCGTAACAGGACTCTTCTGGTATTATTCGTCCTGTTCTTCTTCCTATATGTTGGCACAGAGATGAGTCTTGCGAACTTCATGCCGGCGATTCTGATTGAGAAAATGAACATGAAGGAAGCCGGAGCAGCCCTTAGTGTCACCTGTTTCTGGATTGCCATGTCCGTGGGACGGCTCTTCGCCGGGTATATCGCAGAGAAATTCCAATACCGCGTATATGTCCTGTACAGTTGTCTTGCATCTGTTCTCTTGTTAATGGTATTTCCATTTACAAACCAAATCTGGTCTGCATTTCTCATCATCTTACTGCTTGGACTTGCGATGTCAGGGATATTCTCCATTGCCCTTGTCTTCGCCAGTAAACTGCTGCCCGGAACAGAGGAATCCACACCCAGCATTTTAATTGCCTCAGGTGGGGTTGGCGGTGCCATTCTGCCTTTGACTACGGGATGGAGTCTTGATCATCTGGCCGTTAATCAGTCTGCATGGATGCTTGCGATCTTTGCAGTTGGCCTGCTTGTCATTAGCGTAATCACGTATCAATGGCAGAACAAACATGTGGTGGATCCAGCGACTTAACAGTTATGTTTCGATGCAGTCCTGAGAATTAGAATCAGAAATAGAATACCTATTATAGAGATTGAGATGTCCACCGCCATGACCTGACGGTGGACATTTTGTTGTAGCGTTATTCTGTGCTAACGAACCTAGCACAGGCTATGGACCTATGTCAAAAAAGTAGACACTACGCTGCGGATTTGTCCGTAAAATTCATCGCAAAACGAGCAGGGGAAAGATACCCTAGTGCGCCATGCATTCGCTTGCGGTTGTAATAGAACTCAATGTACTGGTAGATGGCAGTATAAGCCTCTTCCGGCGTCTTAAAACGAGGGTTGCAGTAAATGAGTTCCTTCTT
Source organism: Paenibacillus sp. FSL H8-0283 (assembly GCF_045040675.1). Taxonomy (NCBI): domain Bacteria; kingdom Bacillati; phylum Bacillota; class Bacilli; order Caryophanales; family Paenibacillaceae; genus Paenibacillus; species Paenibacillus sp. FSL H8-0283. The sequence goes on along the minus strand of NZ_CP150295.1, from coordinate 513,644 downwards.
TAAAATACTGTGCCATGACTCAATACAGGCGTTATCATAACAGTTTCCTCGGCGGCTCATGCTTGATTCCATTCCGTATGATTTTAGTTGCTCCACGTATTCTTTTGACGTGTATTGAGAGCCGCGATCTGAGTGATGGAGTAATCCCCGAGCGGGGCGTTTGGCCTTATAAGCTTCCTCCAGTGCACCCATCACCAAACTGGTTTCCATATGGTTATATAGACGCCAGCCTACAATTTCACGTGTGCACAAATCCAGAACGCTGGCGAGATATAGACGACCTCCTCGGCAAGGAATGTAGGTGATGTCGGTAACCCATACCTTATTCGGTTTGGACGTTTTAAATTGCTGATTCAGCGTATTTGGCGCAAGGGGATGGTCGTGTTTGGAATCCGTCGTCTGAACGCGATATTTGGGCATGACCACAGAACGTAGATTCATTTGACGCATGTATATACTGACGGTACGTGAAGAGATTCGCAGCCCTTCTAAATGGAGCAGATACGTAATTTTAGGGCTTCCACACCGCATCTGGTGGTCGTAAAAATGATAGCGAATACGCTTCATGACCTCGTCTTTACGGTTCTGCCGCATGCTGGTTCGGTCCATTCGCCATTTGTAATATCCGCTCCGTGATACTTGAAAGGTTCTGCACATCTTCTCCAAAGAAAACTCGGAGCGATGATCTTCCACAAACTGAAATCTTAGCTCTTTGGTTTGCTGAAGATGTGCACTGCTTTTTTTACAATCGCCAGTTCTTCTTGTGTATCCGCAAGCGTGTGATCTTTCTCTTGAAGCAACCGGCGCATCTCTTGAAGCTCTGCTTCCAGTTCCTTCACTCGATCTACGCTGGCAACAGGCTCATGTTTTAGTTCGCGGTACTTACTCATCCATTGGTGCAACGTACTTTTTGGAATGTTGAGTTCTTCTGCCAAATCTCCAAGTGTCTTCGTCTGCTCTTGAATGAATTTGACCGTTTGTTTTTTGAATTCTTCGTTATATCGTTGCCGCTGTTCTCCCATGTGGACACCTCCGTTAGTCTTATTATCCTTCCGTCCGTTAACGGGTGTCCACTTTTTATTCTAGCTCCACTATCCCCCTCCATTTCCGCATGTTTGAAATCTAACGAATCCTAGAGACGTTATTATAGATAATTAGCTTCAATTAAATGTCTCGTTGGAGGTTTTTTGCATAATAACACCGCTGAGATTCGTTAGGTTTTCATTCCCTTAGAAACTGGCCTAATAAGGTGTCCTCGATTCGTTAGCGCTGTAATATGGCGGCAGTGCCCTATCTTTGCCTCTCTCATCACCTTTCATTAAAGGTGAGAATAATATCTATTCATTTGCACAAGATTGCCCAGGAAATACTTAGGGCCAGCCGAATCACACACTTTTGTTAACGACAGGCATTACGGGCCCGTTATCCTTGATGAATTTACCGAATACATATCGTACGATTGGCCCCAAAATAATCAACTGATATGGAAGCGCCAGGCTGAAGTTACGAGCGATTGTATGAAGGTACGTACGGAGTACGGATGCCCCACTTAATTGATCCGCGAGATATGCCGAGATCATTCCATACATGGACATGATCAGAACCATGCCAATCACCATGAAAAATGAAATGACGAGCACACCTAAAATCTTATTGGACTTGTCGAAGGGCAAGGAGAATGCAATCTTTCTCGCCACAGGTCCAACAATGAAAGACTCCACCAGAAACGCGATGACAAAACATAATATGAATTGAAGCAGTATCTCAAGCGGGGACATCTTGCCGAGTAACCCACTGTGCCATAGATTGAAGAACATCATGACCAAGACCATTCCTGTACACATCATTAATCCCAAAATAATCTGTTCCTTCTTGCTTGTTGGCAATTCTCTCATCCTCTCTGTTTACCTTCGTAATTATAGAGATGAGGAAACCCTTCACATAAGTGAACATTTTGTGAACAATTATGATTTTTCCAACTTAAAATTGGATTTGACAACCATGTAGTACAGCTCTATGCTATCCCTTAAAATGGTAGAAACATTCACTACATAAGGAGGTTTTTGATTGTGAGTTTTCAAAAGCGCATTGACCACGTCGGCATTGCCGTTCGTGATCTGGAGACCACGCTGCGTTTCTACACGGAGATCGTTGGTCTTGAATTGAAAGACCGGGTGACCCATACCAACGGTATCATTCAGCTCGCCTTCCTTGGCTTCAATGGAAGTAATGAGACTGAGATTGAGTTAATTCAAGGATACAGCGACAAGCTGCCTTCTGAAGGTACGGTGCACCATTTTGCGATCCACGTGGATGATCTTGATTCTGAGTACAAACGCATTCAATCCACCGAAGCCGAATTTATCGACGGAGAGATTATCACACTGCCTAACGGTTACCGCTATTTCTTCATCTATGGACCTGAAAAGGAATGGATTGAGTTCTTCCAGCGCTAAGAATTGGAGCTGATTTCATGAACATTTTAATTACTGGCGCAGCCGGAAAAATTGGACGTGACTTGTCCCAACACTTGTCAGAAGCATTTCGCCTGCGACTAACGGATTTAAATATCGACAGACTGCATACGTATCAAGGGACCAGCCATGAGATCATGACACTGGATGTGACAGACCCCGAAGCCTGTCAGCGTGCTTGCGAAGGCATGGATGTGGTTGTACATCTGGCTGGAGATCCTTCCCCGAATGCCGGATTTTATGAATCGTTGTTGGACATCAATATCAAAGGCACATTTAATGTATTCCGTGCAGCTAAAGACCAAAGTGTACGAAGAGTCATTCTTGCAAGCAGTGCACAGACGATTGAGGGGTATCCCATTGATGCTCAAGTCTATCCGGACATGCCCACACGCCCACGGAATTTGTACGGGGTTAGCAAATGTTTTGGAGAATCGCTCGCTTCCTATTTTGCGTATACCGAAGGTTTACAAAGTGTAGCAATACGTATAGGTGCATATGATGATTTTCAACCGGACGGACCCGTGCTGGAGGCAAGGGATATGAGCGCGTATATTAGTCCGGCTGACTTGTGTGATTTGATGTTCAAAGCAATTACAACTACCGATCTGGAACCCTTCACCATACTGCATGGGATCTCGAATAATCGGTTTAAACGATTAAATCTGGAAACCACTCAGAAACAGGTAGGTTATGACCCAAAATCCGATGCTTTTGCACTCAGTCAGATTGCCTTATATGATTCCCCACGATAATTATTGAAAATAACACATCCAAACAGGCTGTTATACATATGTATAACGGCCTGTTTATAACTTATACGTGTCCCTATCCAGTTCATGACTGGACAGGTCCTACCCTCTGGCCTATAATTACACCTAGTAATGCCCGTAACTTCATAGTTTCCCAGGGGAGTCGGAATTGGCCGGCTGAGAGTGTATCCCACCAAGATACTAACCCTTAGACCTGATCTGGATCATGCCAGCGTAGGAATCGGAGTATATCGAAATGGCACAGCCCTATGGCTGAACGCCACCTCTCTAACGCCTGCACGCGTCCCGGAATACGGGGCGCTTTTTTTGTTACTATCAGAAAGTATAAGTTTTGAAGCATCACCTTCCTGATATTGCAAGAAGAACTGCCGCTAAGCGCAGTCTGGCTTCCTTGAATGACATCGATGGACGTTTTACTTGTTCAAAAATAACGTCATCCGGATCTCAACTGGTATAAATCTGTCGATTTATGCAAGATGATTGGATATGAAGCCAAGGAGTACCCCGTGCCAACCGGCCGGACATACCGAAGGAGAGAACCACAGATGAAATGGCGTAAAACGATGGGATTGTTGCTCTTATGCGTGCTTATGGTGACTGTAGCCGCATGTGGTGGCAAAGAAGCTGCCCCAGCTGGGCAGAACGGCAACACAAATACGGAAAGCAGCAACGAAGGTGACACTGCCGCCCTGAAAGATATTAAAGTGGTGCTCGACTGGACACCAAATACGAATCATACAGGCCTGTATGCAGCTGTAGATCAAGGTTTTTATAAAGCCGAAGGCTTGAACGTGGAGATTGTACAACCAGGTGCCGGTGGCGCAGATACAATGGTTGCCTCAAATGAAGTGCCTTTTGGCGTAAGTTATCAGGAGAGTGTAACTCAAGCCCGCACACAGGGTGTTCCACTCGTCTCCATCGCAGCAGTTATTCAGCATAATACATCCGGGTTCGCTGCTCCGGCAGATCGGAATATCAAGTCACCGAAAGATTTTGAAGGTAAAACCTATGGCGGTTGGGGTTCCCCAGTCGAAGAAGCCGTGATGCAATCCATTATGGAAGGCGACGGAGCCGATGTATCCAAAGTGAAAAACATTAATATGGGTGACGCCGACTTTTTCACCGCAGTAAAACGGGACATTGATTTTGCGTGGATTTTCTACGCCTGGACAGGTATTGAAGCCGAACTGCGCGGGGAGCCCATCGACATGTTATATGTGAAGGATTATTCAGATGCATTGGATTACTACACACCTGTCCTTGTAACAAACGAGCAAACGATCCAAAACGACCCTGAGTTGGTGAAAGCATTCCTGAAAGCCACCTCCGAAGGGTATCAATACGCAATTGATCATCCCGAAGACGCAGCCAACATTCTGATCAAGGCCGTACCGGATCTGGATAAGGAATTGGTACTGGCAAGCCAGAAATGGCTTAGTCCAAAGTACACAGATGACGCCCCGCGCTGGGGTGAGCAAAAACAGGAAGTGTGGCAGAACTACACCGACTGGATGTTTAGCAAAAAACTGCTGGATGAACAGATCGATGTGAGCAAGGCATATACGAACGAGTTCTTACCCCAATAAAATTTCTCATATAAAACGAACTTAAATTTTACACGAGGACGGAGAGGACAGAAATAACGTAAAAAAGCGAAGCGGTCGCCTTTATCACCGGATTTTCCCTTTAGAGAAAGGGAATCAAAAAAATCTGGGGATAACAGCGATTGGAAGGTTATTCTGTCATCGAAGTGGCAAGTGTAACAGTCATTAGTTCATTTTATATATCACGAAAGGAGCCGTGATCTCTCATGGCAAGCACACTACTTAGCATTCAAGTTATTCCCAAAACGCCAAATGGCGAGAACTCTTATCCTTACGTTGATCGCGCCATTGAAGTTATTCAGCAATCTGGCCTGAAATATCAGGTGAACGCGCTCGACACCACAATGGAGGGGGAACTGGAGGAACTGTTGGAAGTTGTACGTAAAATGCACGAGGTACTTGTGGAGGCTGGCAGCCCAAGCATCATCTCCCAGATCAAAATCGCCCATAGCCCTACTGGCTTCAGCATGGATACCCTGACGGAGAAGTATCGCTAATGCCTGCCTATTTCAAAAGTGTATGGCCGCCCATTGTGGCGGTTATTCTCTTTATAGCGATATGGCAGGGAGCCGTCTCCCTCTTCCATATTGAGAAATGGATGCTGCCTGCACCGTCCGACATCGCCCGCGAAGCCGCAACCCAGGCCGAACGACTTGGCATGCATGCTTCCGCAACCATTCAGTTAACGCTGATTGGATTCGCCGCTGGAACAGCGGTTGGATTACTGATTGCGATGGTGCTGCATTTAGTCCCTTTTCTCAAGTCAGCCCTGTATCCTTTACTTATTCTTAGTCAAAATATCCCAACCATCGCGCTCGCGCCGCTCCTGTTAATCTGGTTTGGATTCGGGCTGTTGCCCAAGCTGATTACGATCATCCTGGTCTGCTTCTTCCCCGTTGCAGTGGCGGCCATGGACGGCTTGACCCGTACAGATGCAGCGATGATGAACTATATGCGCATGGCTGGTGCGAAACGTCATCAGATCTTCTGGAAGCTGGAGCTTCCCCATGCGCTGCCATCCGTGTTCTCCGGTGTCAAAATCGCCGCTACCTATAGCGTGATGGGCGCCATCATCGCCGAATGGATTGGTGCAGACAAGGGTATTGGTTATTATATGATGTTGCAAAAGTCGGCTTATCGTACGGATCGCCTATTCGTAGCGATCATGATTATTGTCGCGCTCAGCTTGCTGCTCTTCCTGTTCATTGCCCTGCTGGAGAAGCTGCTCGTGCGCTGGCGGCCACAGAAGCGGTAGTAAAGAAGTAATCTGTATATTAGGAAGTGATGACCATATGAATCTGCAACAGGATGAACAAGTCCAGCCTGGACGAGGAGCAAGTGTAATGGAGCCAACGCACGGTGAAAAGTTAAACTCGGCTACGCCTAATCGACCTGCCAATACGACTCCAGCTCCGGTTCCACCTGCACTGGACGTTGTTAATGTTCATGCATCATTCCGTGAACGGCGGAGCAGGTTACCGGTTCTGAACGGCCTGTCCCTGACTGTGGAGCAAGGCGAGTTTGTCGCTATCGTTGGACCATCCGGCTGTGGCAAAAGCACCCTGTTCCACATCATCGGCGGTCTGCTGAAGCCACAGGAAGGCCAAGTGCTTATGAACGGTCATGATGTGACAGGCCAACGTGGCAAGATCAGTTATATGCCACAACAGCCCGCTCTTTTCCCATGGCGTACCATTGAAGATAATGTACTACTTGCTGGTGAAGTAGCTTCAAGCGCTCCTCCTCGGGCTGAAGCACTTGCGGAAGCTCGTAAGTGGTTAAGCAGCGTGGGTCTTGCCGGGTTTGAGCAGGCCTACCCTCATATGCTGTCGGGCGGAATGCAGCAGCGTGCTGCATTTTTGCGTGCCCTGCTCAGTCCGCAGGAACTCATGCTGTTGGACGAACCTTTCAGCGCACTGGATGCACTGACACGTAGCGACATGCAACGCTGGCTGCTCGATATCTGGGAACAGAACCGCCGCTCGGTGCTGTTCATCACCCACAATATCGAAGAAGCATTGCTACTTGCAGATCGGGTCTATGTATTATCCAACCGACCTGCAACGGTGTTGCACGAGGTACATGTTCCTTTTGATCGCCCAAGACGAGAAGAAATTACGGAGGAATCCGCTTTTCTGGAGCGTAAACGGCAGATTGCTCAGTGGATGCGAGAAGAGCAGCAGAAAGCCCGCCTATCATAATAGCGCGGGTTTTTAAGTTATTATTTTCCTTTAATGGGTGATCCGCCTTAAGAAATTCTGCGTAACATAGTTAGAATATAACTGAACACAAGGAGGAATTCCCTCGTGCATTCTCAAGCTTTTGCACCATTAATTGATGCTCATATTCACTTCGATCAGTATACCCCTGACGAACAACGCGAGATGCTGCTATCGTTTCCGTCTCAGCAGGTCGAAGCAGTCATTGCCGTGTCCATGAATCTCGCTTCGGCCAAGACCAATCTGGAGCTTGCAAAACAACATCCACGTAACATCTATCCGGCCTTCGGTTTCCATCCGGAACAGGAACTGCCGTCCATTGCAGAAATGGACCTCTTCTTCCAATGGATCGAGAAGCATATGGGACAAGCCACAGCCATAGGAGAAGTTGGCCTTCCCTATTACAATCGTCAGGAAGCGGAGCAGGCAGGGCAACGCTTCGATCAGAGCGGGTACATTGAACTGCTTGAACGTTTCATCCAACTTGCCAAAAAGCATAACAAACCACTTGTCCTTCATGCGGTATACGATGATGCGGATATCGTCTGTGATTTGCTGGAGCAATATCAGTTCCGACGTGCTCATTTCCATTGGTTCAAAGGTTCTCGCCAAACCGTAAGGCGCATGGCGGACAACGGTTATTTCATTTCCTTCACGCCGGATATTCGGTATGAAGAAGAGATTCGTGAACTCGCCCGGCAATATCCATCGGAACAAGTGATGGCCGAGACCGACGGACCTTGGCCCTTCGAAGGACCGTTTCAGGGACGAATGACACACCCTGCCATGACCAGACAGGTCATCCAGGCATGGAGTGAGATCACTGGCATGGGAACCGAGCGGGCCGCCCGTCTTTTTTATCAGAACACAAAGCGTTTCTATGGCTTAACTTAAGTAAATAAGGTAACAGCAAGTACTCTCGCTTGCCCTGCCAGCACAACACAAAGAAGCCAGTCGGCTTCGCCCCGACTGACTTCTAGTCTACTATATATATCAGTTGAACTAAATTTTTAAACAGGAACGTAGAGGACAGAAATAACCTGAGGAAGCAGAGCGGTCGCCTAAAAGCTTTCTGAAAGAAAGCTACTTCGGAAGCATACGCTATCACTAGATTTTCACCTCACAAAAATTGGATCAAAAAATCTGGGGATAACAGCGATCAGAAGGTTGTTCTGTCATCGGAGTGGCAAGTGTAACACTTCAGTTCAACTTAACGCTTCAAGAATCCTTTGCCTTCCAGGAACGGTCTCACTTGCAACCGAGTCGGCTCAGTCAAGCGCTTCGCCATCAGTTCGGACCATGGAGTTGTTCGTTCACCGTTAGTCCGTGCTTTCATGTACGCCGTCGTTGTCTCATCATACTGCTCAACACCTTTGATGCTCTGCTCGGCATTATAACGATTACGATGCAGAACTGCATTAAGTGGCAGACGCGGGCGAATTCCCGTTTCCTGATCTGCAACACCAATACACATGCCATACACCGGATATACCCCTTCCGGCAATTCCAACAGCTCAGCAACTTCCTCAATCCGGGTACGAAGCCCGCCAATATATACGATTCCGAACCCTAGTGACTCCGCTGCAAGAGCGGCGTTCTGGGAAGCCAGAGCAGCATCAATCGTGGCTACCATAAAATTCTCGGTTGAATCGGCATACGATTCCTTCTTAGGAAGATGACGTTTCGCAGCATCACTCAGCCGATACAGATCAGCACACCATACGAGAAACACCGGACATTCATTGACATAGGCCTGGTTGCCTGCCAATTCAGCCAGCTTGGCTTTTTGCTCTAAGTCAGTCACAGCAATTACGGTATATGCTTGCACACTACTTGAAGAGGAAGCCATCTGCCCTGCAGATACAATGGCTGCAAGCTGCTCATCACTTACCGGGTCTGGCTTGAATTTGCGTACAGAGCGGTGTTTCATCATCAAATCAATGGTTTCATTCATGGCTGTTCACTCCCAATCCTCGTAGTACGAACTCAATTGTCTGCTCAGCAAGCTCGTCTGTATTCATATCCTGATAATCAAAGCCAAATCGTGAATTCTTGGCCCGTTTGTGCGCCAAAGCCACACCCATAACCTGAAGCATCGCATAAGATACGGACTCGACCTGGAACAATCCCTGGTCTTTTCCTTCTTGCAGCAGGTCCCTCACTCGGGTCCATACAGGGTCTAGAAAACGAAATACGGTTGCTGTACGATGTGTACGCAGTGTAATTTCAAGCTGCACAATATCGCTCATCTCCCGATCCGTCATCGTGAACTTCACAACTTCACCAATAATTCGTCGGATACCTTCCACAGGCGAGGACATGGACTCTTCAGCCAGCGCGTTCATCATATGCCCAGGGAAGAAATGCTCAAATAATGCTTCGAACACCTTTTCTTTGCCGCCAAAATGATAAGACACCAGCGACACATTGGCACCTGCCTCATCACATATTTGACGAACACTCGTCCCGTCATACCCCTGCTGTGCAAAAAGCTTCTTGGCTGCAAGCAATATCCTCGTTTTGATATCCAACTCCGGTTCAGTCATTCCGTCCCGCTCCCTCTTGTCCGTTCATCTCATTCGCTCCAGCTCAAGGACTGCAGCCAGCGAATCATCTGTCTATTATATTACACCAAGCACCCCGATGAAAATCATCGGGGTGCTTGTCCTATCCTATAAAGCAATGGTATACATCTGCTGTATTAGTTGTTTGCTTGAGCAGGGCTTGGAGCCATAGCTGGCATACGTTGTTTTTTCAACAACGTCACGACCAGTGACAACGCAACGGCAACCAACAGTACAATCACGATAGAGCCCGCAGCAGACTGAACTCCTGGGCCTCCCAACTGCACGCTCAGAATACCCTGAACGGCGTATGTTGCAGGCAGGTACTGCCCAATGCCGCTATAGAAGCTGTTCAGTAATTCACGCGGTACCATTGCGCCGGAGGATACCAGTTGCAAGGACAGTGAGATGATGTTGAACAGACTTCCTGCTGGTCCGAAGCAGATCAAGAAGAACTGGGAGAAGAACATGAACGTGCACAGGAAGAGCGCCTGGAACAACCAGAATGCAACGAATCCTTGTGCAATCTGTCCTCCCAGTGCCACGATCAATGATGATCCCAGCAAGGAAACAACCAATGCAGAACCCACGTTAATGACTACTCTCGCGCCAAACAAAGTCAAGCGGGAATAGGTAGATGACAGCATACCCATGGCTGTCTGGAGGTTCATCCCCATGATCATGGCACCTACATAGGAAGCCAGTACCATCATCATCGGCACCATCTGATTATTCATCCCGTTAACCGGGTTGATGGACGTTGTCGTTCCTTCCACTCGGGTAGTCAGGTTTGTAGCGGCTTCAGCAGCCTGATCGGCAGGCGCACCTGAAGCGGTTAACACCGTCTGTACTCCTTGTGCTGTAGCTTGTTTGTTAATCGTGTTTGTCACACTTTGTGATACACCTTGCATCATGCTTTTGATCGTAACCGGGTTCGCTTCATTAATGGTGTATTTAATCTCGGCGGTTGAGCCAGCCGTCTGAAGCAATTCGTTAAACCCAGCCGGGATATCCAGCACCATGTGTACTTGGTGATGATTCAGCTGATCCAAAGCTTCAGCCGCACTTAGATTGGATACGGTATGGAAAGGCAGTGTTCCTGCGAGCGAATCTGCGATTCCTTTGGACATTTCTCCGTCCTCGTTCACAATCGCAACCGTCAATTCTTTCGCACGGTCATTTACTCCAGAATATGCGGTCATCCAGATCACGCTAAAGATCACTTGGAACATAAGTGCTGTTACGATCCCTACAATCACTGGCGGTTTTTTAAACAATGTACGTAAAGCCTGTAACATAAAAGGTGTCCTCCATTACTCAAATAGTTCTAATTTGATTTAAACAGTTGTTTGAATCAAACGATCGTTTAAATTTTATGTGAATATGTCCATATTGTCAACTCATTTTTTGAAAAATTCAGAAAACGTAAGCTTTATTCATGAATACAATTGATCCATTTTCACAAAAGTGCATTATGCTTTCCTTTCTCCGTAGAAAAGAACATCTAATACCAACGATTCAGACTTACTTTCTGGCGTCTAAACTGTATTTTTCTCACCAAAAAACACGGTCCGCCGCAGCGAACCGCGTATTTATTCATGCTCACTTCGTTGACAATGAGGCGTTGAATATATCTCCAAACAAAGGTCGGTCAGTCATTTCTCTTCAGCTTCATGCGTTGCAGACGTAGCGAATTCAGGACAACCGACACGGAGCTGAACGCCATCGCCGCCCCTGCCAGCCATGGAGCCAAGAAGCCAACTGCCGCAATAGGAATACCAATAACGTTGTATCCGAGTGCCCAGAACAAGTTTTGTTTGATGTTCCCCATCGTGCGCCGGCTCATCTCAATGGCATCTGCAATACTGTTCAGATCACCACGCATCAACGTAATATCCGCCGCTTCCATCGCTACATCCGTTCCTGTTCCGATCGCCATCCCAATATCCGCTGTAGCGAGTGCCGGAGCATCATTAATGCCGTCACCTACCATCGCAACTTTCAGGCCACTCTCCTGAAGTTTCTTCACTTCCGCAGCTTTACCCTCCGGCAGAACCTCAGCCAGTACTTTACCGATCCCTGCCTGTTCAGCTACAGCGCGAGCTGTTCGCTCATTGTCTCCCGTAATCATGATGACATCGATCCCCATCGCCTGAAGACGACCGATGGCTTCACGAGAGGTATCCTTGATGGTGTCAGCCACAGCCACGATCCCTGCCCACTGACCATCTACCGCTACCAGCATCGCTGTACGCCCTTGTTCCTCCAGACGGTTCATCTGCTGAACGGTTTCCTCAGAGACATTCACCTGTGCATCTGCAAGCAAACGACGCGTGCCGACCAGAATCTCCTGCCCTTTTACTGAAGCTCGCACGCCGTATCCCGGTATGTTCTCGAACTTCTCTGTTGGGGTTAACTCCAGACCTTTGGCACGGATACCAGCAACAATCGCCTCTGCCAGTGGATGCTCTGAACTCTGTTCGGCCGCTCCCACTCGCTCAAGCAGATCAGATTCCGTCCAATTCGGAGCCGTGACAACATCCGTAAGCACCGGTTTACCTTGGGTTACTGTACCTGTTTTGTCGAGCACCACGGTCTGAATCTGTTGTGCCGACTCCAGATGTTCGCCGCCCTTGAACAGAATGCCATATTCAGCCGCACGTCCTGATCCAGCCATGACAGAAGTCGGCGTTGCCAGCCCTAGTGCACATGGACAAGCAATGACAAGCACGGCAATCGCTTTTTCAAGGGAACCGGCGAAGTCACCCGGACTTGCAAACAGATACCAAATCAGGAATGTCAGCGTAGCTATGCCGACAACAATCGGAACAAAAATGCCTGAAATGACATCTGCGATCCGCTGGATCGGTGCTTTGGAGCCCTGAGCTTGCTCGACTACTTTAATAATCTGGGACAAAGCCGTGTCCGAGCCCACTCGGGTCGCACGCAGTCGTAATACCCCGTTTTTGTTCAGCGTAGCACCTGTAACGGGATCTCCTGGCTTTTTATCCACGGGAAGGCTCTCTCCACTAAGCATGGATTCATCTACTGAGGATTGCCCTTCTTCAACGATACCATCCACCGGGATGCTATCACCCGGCTTCACCAGAACCAAGTCACCCACCGCAACATATGCGGCAGGAACCATAACTTCCTGTCCATCACGGATGACACGGGCTTCACGTGGAGCCAGTTCAATCAGGCTTTTGATCGCCTGTGAAGAGCGACCTTTCGCCACAGCTTCGAACCATTTTCCAAGTAGAATTAACGTAATCAGAATTGCACTTGTCTCATAATAGAGTTCTACCGAAGGCATGGCGGCTGTGCTCGTTCCCATTGCCCCATGATCCATGGTTGTAGAAGGTAAGTACCCACTGGATAACGTCAGATAGAGACTGTAAAAAAACGCTGCACTGGTACCCAATGCGACGAGAACGTCCATATTGGCACTGCGGTTACGTAAGGCTTTGTACGCCCCCACATAGAATTGCCATCCAATCACGAACTGTACCGGCGTTGCCAGCAGTAGCTGGAACCAAGGGTTCATGAATAGTTCGGGGACATAGATTCCGGATGTGAACGAGAAATGCCCCACCATTGCCCACAGCAAAGGAATCGATAACAACGCAGATATCATCCATTTCCACTTTTTGCGTTGCAGCTCACGTTCACGAACCGATGTGGTCTCTTCTTGTGTCAATTGTAGTTTAGCACCGTAGCCCATCTGCTTGATCTTGGCGGTAATATCCGAAGGTTTCAATGTACCAGCGGCATATTCGATATGCCCTGTTTCCAGCGCCAGATTCACATTCGCCTGAGATACCCCAGGTAGTCGGGAAAGACCTTTTTCAATCCGGGCAGAACAGGCAGCACACGTCATACCTGTGATGTTCAGATCAACCGATTCTGACACCGTACCGTAGCCCAATGCTTCCACCTTATCTCGCAACGCATTCACGTTGGTTGTCTTTGGATCATAAGATACGGTTGCCTGTTCGATGGCCAGATTCACATTGGCCTGCTGCACCCCTTCCATGCGGGACAATCCCTTCTCCACTCGTGTCGAACATGCAGCACAGGTCATCCCCGTGATGTGCAGTGTTGTCTTTAGTCCTGGTGCGTCTGCCATAGGTGGCATTGGTGTGGGTTCGGACGATCTATCCATTGGTTTATTCGTTGAGTTATCCATCATGTCAGCTCCTTTCATGTCAATTCAATTTATTGTTTTATACCCCCAAGGGGTATATACCAGACAGAAAATTAGGCTTAAACCTGACTCTTGGGAAAAGGTACTCTGACCTCTTTTTCGCCCATGAGCATGTTCGGTTTAAGCCTGTGATCCCTTTAGACTACATCGTATCCCTGATCTTCAATCGCAGCTTTGATCTGATCCACGTTCACCGTCTGCTCATCATATTCCACAGCTACTGTTCCCGCTGCCAGATCAACCTTACCACTCGCACCGGTATTCTTCACAGCTTCTTCAACTGATTTCACGCAGTGATTGCAAGACATTCCCGTAACGTTCAATGTAACATTAGACATTGTAAATTCCTCCTTGGGGTATATTAAAATGATAACTTTATTTGGTAAATAATTTCAGATTACTTCATTAACTTCCGCATCGTAACCAGCAGTTCATCCACAACCTCATGTTCACCAGCCTGAATACGCTCAACGATACAGCTCTTCATATGGCCTTCAAGCAAAAGTTTACCTACTGAATTAAGAGCAGACTGAGCCGCCGCAATCTGCGTCAGCACATCATCACAGTACGTATCCTTCTCGATCAATCCCTTGATCCCGCGAATCTGACCTTCCACACGGTTCAAACGAGAAACCAGGTTACTCTTCATCTCCTGCGAATGGTGACTCTTGCGCACATGCTTCCCATCACTGCCCTCGGCATGACAGGATACCTCTTCTTGGACTGTAGCCAAAGCTTCCGTTGAATCTGACTTGGAGGATTGCAAAGGTTCCTCGGGATGGCTCTGATGATCCATCATGAACACCCCTTTTCTTTCGTTCTTTTCTAAGAGTAACATACCCCATGGGGGTATTCAAGAGTATTCTGATATTTTGATAAAAATGGATGAATCCATCCTAATTAAATAGAGCGATGCATCTTACAAGGTATACTCCATCCTGCTACTGCGGACAACAAGACCCATCTGTTCATAGAAAGCCTGTGCCCCAGAGTTAAACGTCGACACGGACAATTCCACGCTATCTGCCTGAAGCTCTCTCCCTAACTCGATGAATGCTTGTAGTAACTGTTTACCTGTTCCTTGGCCCCGATGTTTGTTATCCACTACAAGTTCATGGATGTATAACATCTTGCGATCCACCATCAATGAGTTATCTTGAATGACACTTAACTGCGCACTCCCGTAACCCAGAATCAAACCCGTTTCGGAAGACTCGGCAACATATAGGTAACGCTTGTCCGTTTCCAGCAGTTCGATGAACTCCTTTTTCTCCATTCTAGTCTCCAACGCTCTGTATAGATCCGGCCGCGCCTCGACATGCATCTGGTGCAGCTCATCCATCAACAATGACACGCCAGAGTAGTCCCTCATTTCTGCCTTTCGGATGTTAATCGTACCTGTACTCATCCCAATCACTCTTTCGTCTACTGAATTTTACATTATTATACAACCAAAAAGCAGATACCATAAGGGTACCTGCTTCGCTTAATTTATTTTCATTCCACAAAGCGAATATGATGCTCATGTTGTTTATTTTTTCGAAGAAGTATTTCCTTCATTAAAAGCAACAGGTGATGGCTTCGCTGCCCATTCGTCCGCCTGCGGCTCAATGTCTACTCCGCTCAAAATCTTCTTTTTCTCCATCAAGGAATCCCCGTCTTCATCCAGCTTGTTGCGAATTTCCGCCTCGTCCTGAGGTTGATTGTTCTGTGTCATCATAGAGTCCTCCCTTTTTTCGTATTCATGTTGATGTTCCTTTATATAACGTGCCCACTTTCTGCATTATCATTCTCTTCGAGGATCAGGCCTTCCCCAAGTTAAGCTAAATCTATCTCTAAACCCTTTCGTTAATCGAAATCAACCTGTTTATCCAAAATGATTTCCTCTACTTTGTATTCCATCTCTGGTATTGAGGGAATCAAGGAGAATCGAACGTTTTCCAGAGAAGAAGGAAGAGCAGGAATCACTCGGAAACTAATTTGCGTCTCCCCACCTCCTCCACGACTGCCATGTCTCATGGTGATATGTCTCTGTTCGCTGAATATTTCCAGAGCCAAATGTGGAACCATTTGTATACGCTCAGCTTCATTCCCCTTATATTGAATCTCCACATAAACGAGGCTTTCGCCTTCATATTGCATCGAATGCGTGATCATATACTCACACGAATCTTTGATCATTTTCTTCATAATCGGCACCACACTCGTCAATTGAAGAGGTTCACTTGGAAAGTAGTGTCTTTGCGGCATCGGTTGCACGCTACGGAGAACATATCGGATATCTTCCTCCTTCATATCCAGTAAGCTCACCCATTCATCGATGGTATTTTGAGGGGGTTGGTATTGGACTGCTCCGGTTATGTCCTTTCTGGCTGCAACCAGTTTCAAAAGTTGCTCATCAATCCGCTGTACCTCATCGCTGTATTCATTAGGAATTTCACGTAATTCACTCCAGCCCATATTTAATCACTCTCCTAATTTAATGACATGCCATGCAAATACAATTCGCCACTGTACCTGCATCCCCCTCTTAAAAAGGAAAGGACGCCCCTTGGGTCATATTCATGACCTTACGGGACGCCCTTTTTATATTGTCCACCTCAAATGGACATCATCTACTGTTTTGCTTGTAACAATGAGCAAAAATGTATACTTGCCTTAACCAACCTACGCCTGATCTTGGCGAGCAAGCGCGGCTAGTGCGCGTAGCGCTGCATTAATCTCGCGCTCCACCGCTTGTCCAACCGCATCCGTATGCGGATCATACTCGGCTGCCAGGTCACTGTCCGCGAATCCATCGATCGCGACAATGGCTCCGGCGCGAGCGCCACGCAAGGTACTGACGATGTAGAGCGCCGCAATTTCCATCTCAGCCGCAAGTGCTCCAGCCTGCTTGTACTTGCGGTGTGGAATCTCTTCCACGCCTGCAAAGAATGCATCCAGTGTTACGGTAATACCAACGCCCACTTTGCCTGCAAAGGTTGCAGCATCCGCGCTTTCTTGCTCACGAGCAGCTTCGATCAACGCTTGTGTCACCCCAATGTCCGCTACCGCTGGAAAACCATCCGGCACCAGTTGGCGAGTCAACCCGTCCGTACGAACAGCGGCTGTACTCACAAGCACACTGCCTGCCGGATAATCCGCTGTATACGATCCCGCTGTACCTACACGAATCAGAGTTGTTACACCCGCCCGAATCAGTTCCTCGAAACACACAGCTGCTCCAGGCGAACCTACACCATGACTGACCACAGCGATCTGTACCCCTTCATACAATCCAACAAATGTACGATACTCCCGACTGAACGCCAGTTCTCTCGCCTGCTCCAGTTTACGGGAAATCTTCTCCGCACGTGCCGGATCACCACAGACGATGGCATATGCCGGCATGTCTTCCGAATGAATCTGCAAAATAGGCATCAACATATCAATCAAACTCCTTCTTCGTCCACTCGTCTTCCGGAATCGGCAGATCTTCACCCGAGAAGCGTTGTTCCTTGAACGGATCGGCAAAATGGTGGAAACCATTCACTTCCCAGAATCCGTTACGGTCTTCTGTCATAAACTCCAGACCACGTATCCACTTGGCACTCTTCCAGAAGTAAAGTTGTGGCACAACCATACGCAGTGGAAAACCATGCTTGGGAGTAAGTGGCTCACCGTTATATTTGAATGCAAGCAATACATCATCATGCATCAATTCTTCGAGCGGTACATTTGTTTCATAATCATGATCTGCATGGATCATGACGTATTTTGCCTCTGGCTTAACCCCCAGAAGTTTCACAAAATCGGAGAAGCGTATACCTTCCCAGGGCGTATCGAATTTCGACCAACGGGTAACACAGTGAATATCACTCACCGTGTTCACCTGTGGCATCGCCTGCAACTCAGCCAGGGAGAACACCTTTTCCTCTTCCACTTCGCCGAATACCTTCAGGTCCCAGGTGGACAGGTCATATTCCGGCACTTCCCCTTCATGCAGAATCGGGAATTTCTCCGTCAGCATCTGTCCTGGCGGCAGCCGATCTCCGTGATCGTTACCTGTTTTGGGTGCCGGGGTTTTACTTTTTTTCAAACGTTCAGCCTTGTTATGCAAGTGGAATTCCTCCTTCTTTTACTGTCTCTAACATAGACATTCAGAATTAACGCGAGCTTCCGCCCGCTTTCAGTGCATCCTGTGCATAGGTACGGTCTTTGAAAAAGAACATCGCGACCAGCGTCACAATATACGGCAGCATCAACGTGAAATGCGTTGGCAGGGAGAATCCTTGCAGACGAATACTCAATGCTTCCATGAAACCAAACAGTACACTGGAGCCCATCACGCCAAGCGGATTCGCTTGTCCTAACATTGTTGCCACCAGCGCTATAAAACCACGACCAGCAGTCATGCCTTCGGTAAACATCGTCACCTGACCGAGCGACAACTGTGCTCCAGCCAGAGCGCACAACACACCGCACATCAGAACGGCACCATACTGGATGCCACGTACCTTGATCCCGATGCTCTGTGCTGCAATCGGGTTCTCACCGACGGAGCGCAGGCGGAAGCCGGATACACTTTTGAACAGATAAAATTGTAGTGCAATCACGAGCACAATACCGAGGTAAACCAGCGGACTATGTCCCGATATTACATCGCCGACCCACGGAATGTCCTTAATCAGCGGAATATCCCACTTGGGAAGTCCCACCATGTCTTTGTCGTAGTATGCACCTTTTACATCAAAAATCGCACGCAATGCAAAGGTCGTCACCCCCGCAGCCAGGAAGTTAAGCGAGATCCCGACCACGATGGCGTTGGCTTTCAGATTAATGCTTATAAAGGCAAAGAGCGCCGAGAATAACATCACAATTATAATGGAAAAGAGTACCGCCAGCAGCACATTGCCAAACAGATAATTACCGACAATAGCGGAGAACGCACCGATCAACACCAGTCCTTCGAGACCCACGTTAAACAGACCGACACGAGAACATAAAGCCCCACCGAGCGCTGCAAGCAGGATTGGAGTCATAATCCGCAAGGTTGAGCCAAACATGGCTGCATCAAACAGTTGTTGCATTGGACTTTTTCTCCTTTCTCCGCTTCAGGAATGAATAACCGATCTGAGCTGATACAAATAACGTCAATACCGCCTGGATGACACTGCCAACCTCCAGCGGCACATCCGTGTTCCGTTCCATCCCCATGGCACCCGTCTGTAGCGCAGCCAGCAAAATAGCCGCTACAGCTGTACCGAGTGGATGCGAGCGGGCAAGCAACGTGGCCATAATGCCGCTCCATGCGTAACTTGCCGATGACAATGAGCCATCAAGGAAACGGTACTGTGTACCGAGCACTTCCCCCGCACCCGCGAGTCCAGCAAGTCCACCACTGATGACCATGGACAGCATCATCATGCGAATGCGGCGAACACCACCGTAGGTTGCAAAGGACGGGTTGCTGCCGAGCATGCGGATCTCGTAACCGGTCACCGTTTTATGCGTGAACCAGTAGATCAGAATGGCCGCTACAATGGCAATAATGAAGCCTGCATGCAGCCCCATGCCCTGGAACAACTTCGGCAACCAGATACTCTGGTCAATCATGGGTGTCTGAGCCATTGCTGCAGATCCTGTGCGGTCCTTAAATGGATAGGAGACCATGTAGCCCCCGAAATAAATGGCAATATAGTTAAGTAGTAAGGTTGTGATCAACAAGTTCATCCCGAAGCGTGCATCCAGCCAGCCTGCAAACAGGGACCAGATTCCCCCAGCAATAATACCTGCCACAATCGCAGCAATACACACAAACCAGCCTGGCCCTGGCAGATAGAGCGCCGTGAGCGCGGCACTAAGCCCGCCAAGAATCATCTGGCCTTCGGCTCCCATATTGAAGAATCCGGCACGGAATGCCAATGCTACGCCAAGCCCCGCCAAGATGATTGGTGTGGAACGAGCCAACGTATTGGTGAAGAAGTAGAAGTTGCCGAAGGCCCCTTTCCACATCTCCGCATACGTATCCACCACATTACCGCCAACGATCAGAATTGCCACAGCCCCTGCAATCAGACCGATGAATACGGCAAGCAGCGGCTGCACGAGTCCGCGAAGTGTTTCTTTTACCCGATTCATATCCGCTCTTTCCCTCCTGCCATTAACAAGCTGATCTGTTCCTCAGTTGCTTCCTCTGCTCTCAGTTCTCCGGCAATTTCGCCTTCATACATGACAATAATCCGATCAGATAATTGCAAAATTTCGGACAACTCCGATGAAATGAGCAGAATACCCGCGCCCTCGCTACGTTTGCGCAGCAATTCAGCATGGATTGTCTCCATCGCTCCGATATCCACACCACGAGTCGGTTCGGCTGCAATCAGAAACGGTGTATCCTGTGCAAATTCACGGGCAGCAATCAGCTTCTGCAAGTTTCCTCCAGACAGAAACTGTGCCTTGGTCTCCGCAGAACCCGTCTTGATGCTGAACTGTTGGATCCAACTCTCTACCATTATTCTTGCTGCTTTGGCTTTGATAATACCGCGTGACTGCAAGCGATGATGGTGTCCCATCAGCCCGTTCTCGCGAACACTCGCATCCTTGGCCGCTCCCCACATGTAACGATCTTCCGGGATATGAGCAAGTCCATGCTCCCGAATGCGCCGTACCGGCCAGTTGGTTGTATCCTGCCCGGAGAGTACAACGCGACCACTATCCGCCTTACGCAGTCCAGCAATGACCTGAATCAGTTCCGACTGGCCGTTACCTGAGATGCCTGCTATGCCAACGACCTCACCTTTACGAACTTCCATATGGATGTCCTTGAGCGCCGAACGATCCTTCGCTCCGGACAGATTAACCCCTTCCACCTGAAGCACCGCTTCCGCTGGTACCGATGGTTGCTTGTCCATACGCACAAGTTCACGACCAACCATCAGACGGGACAATTCCTCCACATGTGTATCTTTGGCTTCCAACGTACCTGTCACCTGACCATCCCGAAGCACCGTGATCCGGTCTGCTACATCCATGACTTCTTGCAGCTTGTGCGTGATCAGTACAAAGGTTTTGCCCAGCTTGGCGAGCGATTTCATGTTCGCCAGCAGTTCCTTCACTTCCAGCGGTGTCAGTACCGCCGAAGGTTCATCCAATATAATGATGTCTGCGCCCTGATGTAGCACCTTGAGAATTTCAACTCGCTGCTGCATGCCAAGTGGGCACTCGGACACTTTTTTCCATGGGTCAACCGGCATGCCATATTGTCTGCCAAGCTCGTTCACCTGAGCCGCTGCTTTTTTGCGGTCAAATGCGCATGCCTTAGCCGGTTCGCGTCCAATCACGATGTTCTCCGCCACCGTAAAGGAAGGGAACAGCATGAAATGCTGATGCACCATACCGATGCCACTTGCCATCGCCTGGGACGGCGTGGCAAAGCTCACCTCACGTCCACGGACTTTGATTGTGCCTGACGTGGGCTGTTCCATACCATACAGCATACGCATCAAGGTTGTTTTACCGGCCCCGTTCTCACCGACAAGGGCATGAATCTCTCCCTCACGCAAATTAAAACGGATGTCACGATTAGCGGTGAAGCTGCCGTATTTCTTCGTAATCTGCTCCATCTCCAACAGCATATCTTGCGTTCGCTCCTCTCGGTCTCGGTCATTTAATAGCAGCAAAACCGGCTGCCTGATCGGGCAGCCGGCTGATCATTTCCATCACTCATTCATTGAAAAGAACATTCAAAACTATTGTTGCAATGGATCTTTGACTACGATTTTGCCGGATACGATATCATCCTTGATTGCTTTAACCTTGTCGATCACTTCTTGTCCGACAAAAGCATTCAATGGAGATTCGCTGTCACGTGTAACGTACGTCAGGCCTACACCGTCTTCTTTCAAACCGTAGTTAACTGCGCCTGCTTTGAAGTTGCCTTCTACAAAATCTTTCACAGTCTCATAAGCAACCGTATCGGTTGACTTCAATTGAGACAATACGATATGTTCCGGGTCTTCAACAGTACGGTCCGTATCCTGACCGGAAGTGTAGAAGCCTTTTTCTTTGGCTGCTTCGAACACGCCGAGATCACCTACAGCGGATGCGCCAGCGATGAAGTCAGCGCCTTTGCCGAATTGTACCAGCGCCAATTCTTTTGCTTTGGCTGGGTCATTAAATCCACCTACATAGTTCACGAGGAATTCTGCACCCGGATTCACGGATTCCAATCCAGCTTTGAAACCTTCCGTATATTTCTTGATCAATGGTACATCCATTGCTGCGATCATGCCGACTTTGTCTGTTTTGGTGGACAATCCAGCAGCTGCACCGAGCAGGTACGCCCCTTCATATTCACGGAAACCAACGCTACGAACGTTAGGAAGATCAACGGTTGTATCTACAATCGCAAAGGACTTGTCCGGATTCTCTGCTGCGACTTTCTTCAATGCATCTTCTGCCTGGAAAGTTGCTGTAATAATCAGATCATAATTCTCGGCAACCGCAGCACGCAGATTTTGTTCAAATGCTGCCGGGTCTGTCGATTCAATCGTCTTGGTATCTACTTTGAATTCTTCGCCTGCTTTTTTGAAACCTTCATCCATCTGTACAAAGAAAGGGTTAACCCCTATTTTTTCGGGAAGTACGAGGGCCATCCGAAGAGATTTCTCCGAATCACTGCCTTGGGCGGATTGTTCGTCTTTGGAAGCCGAATTCCCACAAGCTGCCAACAAAATAGCCAACATGATGATCGATAAGACGAACGATAAACCTCTTTTCATTTTGAAAATACCCCTTTTCAACATTCTTTTTTCTTATCCTAGCGGATACTGTCGATCCTTGTCAATAAATCTTTGAGCGTATACACTCAAATAGAATATAATTGACAATTCGCTTTCTACCAAGCTTTGGAAACCGTTCTGTATCAAGCTTTTTTTCGTTGACATCCAGCGCGTCTCCGTGCTAAAGTCAATCCAATTATTCTATTCTTATAGGAATTGTCAGAATTATGACCCAAAGCTGATTATTTTCCAACCCATTTTAAGGAGGCTATTCATTTGAAAAAAATCACCCAAATCACTTTGGCGGCCCTACTCGCCGCTCCGGTAACACTCGGCAGCCTTAGCTTGCCCGCTTCCACTTCTGCAGCATCTGCAACTCCGGCTAAACCCGCCACCTCACAAAGTGTCAAAGGACCGGTAGCTCAGGCGCCAGTTGCCTATACGGAAAGCGCAGCGGATTTTGCTCAATTCTTGCAAGCGAAATACAACATTCAATTGCCGCAACAGATTACCAAAGGTGATTTCATTCAAGCCATTGCAGCCATCACGGAAGCAACTCAAGCAAGTGACAGTGAAGCCAAAGCTCCTGTCTTTACCGATCTGTCTTCTGGTGATTCTTCATATGATGCTGCCGTATCCTTATACAATAATGGGGTTCTTACGGGTACAGAAGTACGTGCCAAGGATCAACTGAGCACTTATGCAGCGGTCTTCATCGCGGTGAAAGCAGCCGGATTCAAGGAACTGGCTTATACTTATCCTGCAGAGAAAACAGCCAAAGCGCTTGCCAAAGCTGGCATTAGCCCAAACCGTGTTCAGGGACAAGCCGCACAGGAGCTGGCTGCTGCGATCGATACAGGCCTGATTCCTGAAAGCCTATACCCCGCTCTCCTTAAGGGTGGCGTAGCAAGTAAAGATTTCGCTAATACTTTGCTTGGACGTGTACTGGTCAGTCAAGGGAAATACAAACATGAGATTGGGCGTTCCGGCGATGCGGACATCTATTCCAAATTGTATGCTGCATATCGCACAGCGGATCTGATCGAATCACCTGAGCTGAGAAAGATTGTGGATCAGGCGCTGCGAGATGATCTCGTAACAGGTTACAATCTGAAGGATAGCCGCTTTGATTCCAACTTTATCGATGAACTGACACTTACCTACGGCCACGATAATATTCAACATGCTGTACAGTTGGTTGGTTTGCTGCGTAGCGAAGGTATTGATGCTGATGTGCAATTCCAGCCGAAGACATCTGCCTTCATTTATTTGAAGGAATGGGGCGAGCCGAAGGAAACGCCAGACTATAAAGTGACACAGATCGAGAACGGTAACTATATTGCTTCTGCGAAGGAATATGATATTCAGTTCGAGTTCAACAATGTGGCAGACAAAGTTCGCTTCAACGACATTGTGCTGAAATATGCCAAAAAGAATAGTGACAGTACATCTCCACTGATTCTCAGCTCCTGGTGGCAACCGCTGTATTATTCACCAACCGCATTGGCGAACTACCCTGTCATTTCCAATAATAAGATCGCGCTTGGCAATTACTATGCTCAGTCCTTCTCTCTGAAAGAAAATGCCAAATCCATTCGGGAAGGTTTCCTGAAACTGGCACCTGATGCGGACATTACGACGTATGACTTCTGGGTGGACCAGCCTTTCTTCAACTATCTGAACGGTGGATCTGAATAAAATAAATTCCGTCTTCAACCGAATTAAAGCTCGTATTTTGGCACCATAAGTAGCCGTCCTTACCGAATTTTACAGGGGTTCGACCCCTAGATTCGTAAAGGCGGTTTTTTGTTCAGCATTTTGCAAATTTCTTCTACAAAATCATTTTTCTCATGCAGGAATTACCAATATAAGGTCGAATCCTTTATGTACACAAACACGCAATCATATTGCATATCTCCGCACGAACAGGAGTTACTCCATGGTATATGACGGTATTCTACTAGGCTTGATCGTTGGATTTTTTCGGGGCGGGTTGCGGCATGGGCTCAACCAGTTTGCAGCACTCAAGCTGCGAAGTGGCTGGATTTTCCCTGTATTGCTACTAATCCAGTTCTTTATTTTCTATCTCCAGGAACGATTCGAATGGGTGGCATCCATTAATGGATATCTCTTTGCTGCCGTCTACATTACAGGGCTCGCTTTCCTGTGGCTCAACAGACACCATACCGGTTTCATGCTCATCTGGATTGGGGTATTTCTCAATTTTGCCGTTATGGCTGTAAACGGTGGGCGCATGCCTGTTTCTGTGGAAGCCTCCGCTGTACTGGGCCCCTACTATGTAGACATGCTCAGGGAAGGCGGCGCCGTATCAAAGCATTTTATGATGGATGCATCTACAAATCTGCCTTTTCTCGGTGATATCATCCCACTCTCCAGCCCTTATCCACGGACTCAGGTCATCAGCATCGGTGATGTGGTCATGAATATTGGCATATTCCTTTTTATTCAATACATGATGGTGAATCGGGACAAAAAGGCTGTGCAACCTGCTAAAACTCATCAGGCTTGAAGAAAACAGGTAGACTCCAAGGAAGGGAGGTCTTCTCCATGAAAAAATTTGAAGGTGTGAAATATTCCCGCATTGTCATCAACGCAATCATCGTGGCTTCTGTCGTTGTAGCATTAACTTCGGGATACAAGCTGGGCGGCTAGTATCCATACCGCCAAACAAGACAAACAGGCTGCCAGCGGCCTGTTTTTTCTGTCTGGATTTTTGGCAGGCAACTTGGTATGTTATACATCTATATAGTATATCCCTATAGAAGAAAACCAACTATATACACATCAAGAGTAGACTAAACTCAAGCAGGAGATTTTTTATGAACTTTATTCGTAACCTTATCCATAAGGCAGATCGAAGCAGTATGTATGTTATTTTGCTTAGTTGTACCGGGATCGGTGTTTTTTTATACATGAACAAGTGGTCTTACCTTCATCTAACCACGGCGGATTGGGTTATGGTCTACACCATGCTGGGTGCGGCGTTAATTCTGGATTATTTCACGTTCCAGATTCCACCCAAAGGTAATCAGCAATCCATGGATTCATCGGTATACCTTGCCTGTATATTCATGTTTGGCGGAGCTTTCAGTTTATCTGTACTGCTACCTGTCTCCATCATTTTGTTAATCAAAGAGCGCAAGCTCACCTGGTGGAAACATATTGTCAATTTCAGCATCTACAGTATCATGATTACGGGAGCAGCAGCCGTGTTTGAGTGGACTGGCGGGCAATCGGGAACTCTGGACGACTATAACTTGATTCCTTATTTTGCAGCACTCGCAGCCTACTTCATCATCAACACAATCACACTTGGCTTATTCTTTCATTTCTCAACAAAGGATGCATTACAGCAGATGAAGCGGGCATTCGTTACCGAATCCCTGCTGGTTTATCTGTGTACGCTGATTCTGGCGCTGGTCCTGACAATTCTGGTTGTGCACAATGGCGTACTTGGCCTGTTGTTGTATCTGAGTCTTAGCATTCTGCTCTCCCATGCATTCAGGCAGTTGTTCGTGATGTATCAGACGATTGAGGAAAAGGCCAACACGGATCAACGTACGGGTCTGTTCAACCATAGCTATTTCGAAAGCATGTTAGAAAGCGAACTGACTAACGCTCGAACGCAGGGCACACCGCTATGTCTGGGGCTTATTGATATTGATGATTTCAAAAAGTATAACGATCGGTTTGGCCACCTTCAAGGTGACAGTCTGCTAGCCCTGCTGGGGGATTTTCTAATGCGAAAGACGGAAGGCACACCTGTTACCGCCTTTCGTTATGGAGGAGAAGAGTTCACTTTGCTCATGCCAGGCATGGAGTTGGACGAATCCTACAGGTTCATGAACAAGCTGCGTAAACAACTGAACGACACGCCGTTTGAAGGCGTTGAAGTGTTTCCACACGGTTGTCTCTCCTTCTCTGCTGGCGTCGCGCCCTATCAGGTGGATATGTATAACAAATCCCAGCTTGTGGATCAGGCGGATAAAGCACTATATTATGCGAAGAAACAGGGCAAGAACAACGTGCACCGCCACGGCAGCAATGATGGCATGGAACACGAGATTGATCTGGTACAGGACGTTCGTGACATCGAACAGCAGCTCAATCTGTTCAGATACAAAGATATGGATACGTTTAAACATTCCAAACGGGTCTACAAATATGCACTGGATATCAGTGAATTGCTCGCACTGGACAATGCGGAAAAACGTCGCTTCGTGCTGGGAGCACTGATTCATGACATCGGCAAACTGGAGATTCCTTGGTCCATTTTGAACAAAAAGGACAAGCTCACCGCAGAAGAATGGGAAACGATCAAAGGACATGTCACCTGGGGCAAAAAAATGGTGATCACGAACGATCGCTTCGCCGATCTGATCCCGTATATTGAACTTCACCACGAGCGCTATGATGGCAAAGGCTATCCTTACGGCCTGAAGGGTAACGAGATTCCCCGGCTCTGCCGGATGCTGACCGTGATTGACTCCTTTGATGCCATGACGACAGAGCGGCCGTATCAGGAAACCAAGAACGTGGAAGAAGCCATTCGGGAGCTACGCTCATGTTCGGGTTCACAGTTTGATCCGGAGCTTGCCGAGTTGTTCATTCAATATATTGAGAAAAGAACCGCTCAGCAACAGTTGCAGTAAAATAAACAGAACTTCTTCTATAAGCCCAGAAAAAGTAAAAGCGCTATCCCCGGTCTGATCGGAGATAGCGCCATTTTCATTTTCATGGAATGAATCGTACACCAGACAACTTCATTCTCGTGCAGATTCTACATTAAGATTTGGTATTCAGCTCATGTGAGGTCTGATGCAGCTCTTTAATCATCTGCTGCAAAAACATGTTGTCTTGGCGACTGATACCGTGCTGATTGTCTTGAACAAGCATCTGATGAATGTTCTTTTTGAGCAATTCACTGCGACGTTCCAATACTTCTTGACTCATGTTGTTGCTTCACTCCTTAACATGTTTTGTAATGAATTCACGTTCTATATTAAGTATAGAGGACCTTCTCCGATAGGGAAAACGGACTCAGCCCCCCTCAGCTGGTCACACCAACCCTCACCTAGCGTGACAATATTTCACCCCTTGTCATTCTTAGATATCCTTCTAAATACTCCCTGATCCTCCCCAGCTTTCTCCAAAGACACAGACTAGGGTCTTGGACAAGCTTGCGTTATAATGGTCCCATCCCTGTATAAATAAAGTACCTAATTAAGCTAATCCTAGATCAAAGGAGTTCTGCATTCATGTCCTATAAACAAATTAAATGGATGATTCTGCTGATCCCCACATTCACGGTTGGCATCTGGGAATACATTCGCCATCAGTTTCTGATGCCATACCTTTCGATGGATGCTGGAAACTGGTTAACACCCGTCATCGTTTACCTCGTCAGCGTGACACTGCTCAGCCGATTGTTCCACATGCTCGAAGGTGCCAGGGCTGCTCTCGAGCAGGAACGTGCAGCGAAAGCAACACTGGAAGCTCGTGACCAATTGGCACGGGAACTTCACGACGGCATATCTCAGTCTCTTTTCCTTCTCTCCGTGAAGACCGATAAAGCAGGCCGTAGTCTAGCAGGGAGCGGACATGAGCATGAGATCCAGGAGATTCAAAAAACCGTGCATGAAGTCAATACATATGTAAGGCAAGCTATTGCCCAGTTGCGTTTTGTTCCTTCCTCTACGGTAACATCAGAAATTATTTCACTGCATGCGCAGGTCGAAGTGCTCGTCAAGGAAACGGTACCTGGTGCACAGATTCATTGGAACCTCAAGGGTGTAACGTTCTCTGCCAAGGAACAAGTGGAACTGCTCGCTTGTATCCGGGAGGGACTACTGAATGTACGCAAACATGCGCAGGCTACCCGCGTTCAGGTTCACGCGGAAGGTAACCCAATTGCCTGGTTCATTTATATTCAGGATAATGGGAATGGACTCAGTGGAGATCCTCTTCATCTGAAGGATCGGTACGGACTGCGAATTACGAAGGAGCGTGCTGCCGAGATGGGTTGGTCTTTCACCCTCGATTCAAGACCGGGGCATACACGAATGACGATAGGAAAGGAGCATGCTTAATATGGAACATGTACGTGTATTGGTTGTTGATGATCATGCGCATGCACGTGAAGCGATCTGTAGCATTTTATCCGAGGACAGCCTGTTTGAAGTGATTGGTACAGCTTCGAATGGACAGGAAGCGCTGGAGCTCACCGGACAATGGATGCCCGACCTGATCCTGATGGACGTGCAGATGCCGGGCATGGATGGGCTGGAAGCCACCCGTCAGATCAAGCTGCGATTCCCTTATGTTATTGTTGTTATGGTCACGGTATCGGATGATGTGACGTTTCTGTTCGAAGCACTGAAACAAGGCGCTCAAGGCTATTTGCTCAAAAATCTAACGCCTTCCACCTGGCTTGAATACCTGCGCGCCATCGTCAGTGACGACTCACCGCTCAGTAAGGAACTGGCCTACCGGATTTTGCAGGAGTTCCCCGCACCACGCAGTGAAGATGTGCAAGATAACCCGCTAACGGCGCGGGAACTTGAGATTCTGCAATGGGTATCCGCGGGATATACCAATCGGGAGATTGCCGATCAACTCGGTATTTCAGACCAGACGGTGAAGAATCATCTCAAAAACATTTTGCAGAAGCTCCAGCTTGAAAACCGGGTACAACTCACCCGCTACGCACTAGAGAGCGGGCTTGCAGGACGTAAACTTCGCAAATAAACATTGTTAATTCGGAGTCAATGATGCTTCCGACATAGGTGAGAAATGACATAGCATTCATGCTTTTGTCACAATTATGTAGACCAAACCGTTTTTTTATAGCCCAATGTAGTCATACGCAGTCATTTTGGACAAAGTTATAATGGTTTAGATTGTGTTTAAGGACCATGAATGACTACAAATCTATAACCTGAGGGTGATGATTTTTTGATTTTTACACGCTTTACCCTGAAATGGGGCAAACGGCACTGGGCATTGGTCACCTGTCTGTTGCTCGTATGTTGCCTTGTTATGCCACAGTGGGCATCTGCCCATGCTTATATTGTTAAGGCTTCGCCAGGAGAAAATGAGATCCTCGTAGCTGCTCCGGAGCGGCTGACGCTGGAGTTCAACGAATCCTTGCAGACGGCCTTTTATGATATCAAAATAACCGGCCCTGACGGCAATCAGGCAGACGATGGAAATGTAAAGATTGATGTGGATCGCCCTCATATTCTGGAGACTGGCCTGCAAGCTGGACTCGGGAACGGGACTTATGCCGTTAACTGGAAAGCTGTATCTGCCGATGGACACCCAATTCAAGGGGCGTATGTTTTCCATATCGGTGAACCATCCGGTTCTCCTGCCGGACTGAGTGATCTTACATCCGGTTCCGGTTCAACAGGTGGGCCGCTGAAATGGATTGTATCCCTGACAGACTGGATTCAGTATCTCGGATTGTCTGTCATTCTGGGGACACTTGCATTCTTACTGCTGCGAATCGCACCGACATCCATGACAAGAGAACCTATGGACGTTCCGGGCAGCTACAGATTGTTATGGATCAGTTATGCTGCTGCTTCCTTTGCCGCTCTGGTCAGCCTGCCACTGAATACGTTATATGAATCTGGTGTGGCTCTGAACGAACTAAGCTGGGCACTGATCGGAAGTGCGCTCAAGCTGACATCCTTTGGTCAGATCTGGATGTTACAGATACTCATTGTAATGCTGCTGGCCGTCACGATTCTCTCCGGATATGATCGCGATCGATCCATCCGTGCTCGCATCTGGTCTTCCTATGGCTCACTTGTGCTCGTGCTTGGATGGCTGTTCACGCATGCCATGACGGGACATCCGGCTGCGGCGGATCAACGTGCTCTCGCGATTGCCATGGACTTCGTGCATCTGATCGGTGCCGCTTTCTGGATTGGCGCACTAACCGCCATGGCGATATGTTTGCCTCCACTGGCGGATAAGCTACCATCGAAGGTGCGAGGAGAGGTCTACTGGGTTGCTATTCGCAGGTTTACCGCCTGGGGAATTGGCGCCGTAGCCGCTCTGGTTGCTACAGGGATATACAGCAGTCTGATTATTCTACCAGCACCTGTGCTGACTTCCCTGTTCACTACAGCTTATGGCCTTGTCCTGATCGGCAAGATCGTCCTGCTTATTGTAATGCTTGTCTTCGCCTGGCGTCATGCCAGATTGGCAAGAGCAGCAACAGGAAGCAGATTATCCGGTAGCCTGAAAGCGGAACTTGCCACCGGTGCTGTCATTCTCGCTCTTGCTGCCGTACTGACACACCTGTCTCCAGGACAACCCGCTGCGGTCGGACCGTATCAGGAGACAAAGACTACAGAAGACGGCTCGGCGATCACACTTCAGGTGAGTCCCAATATAACGGGAGAGAACCAATTCGAAGTTGATGTGAAACGGGCAGATGGAAGTATCGTTAATGATCTGGAACAGATCACACTGTCACTCACACATCTGGACATGGATATGGGGATCTATGAGATTACCATTCCGAAAAACGACACCGGTGTGTACAAGGCTGAAGATTACATCTCCATGCCTGGACGTTGGAATATCAAGGTACATCTCCTGACCAAGACGTTGGATGCACTGGATGCCGAATTTGAGATCGACACCGCCAAGCCATAGTTACACAAAGATCAAATTGAAAAGTGGCCCAATCTAAAATTAGTGTTTCTACAAACTGCAAATGTAGTGAAGGGAAAGAAATTGATTCTGGAGAAGCGAAGCTAAAAGCTTTCTGATCTACACGAGAACGGAGAGGACAGAAATAGCGTGAAGAAGCGAAGCGTTCGCCTAAAAGCTTTCTGAAAGAAAGCTGCTTCGGAAGCATATGCTATCCCCGGATTTTACCCTTTAAGAAAAGGGAATCAAAAAATCTGGGGATAACAGCGATCGGAAGGTTATTCTGTCATCGAAGTAGCAAGTGTAACCTGCTTTTAATCACTCGAAAGAACAATTCGTAACCGAAACGGCCTTTGCAGAACGTAGACACTCATTTAAGAAAATGGGCCGAATCTATATGATAAGAACTGAGAGGGGTTATTTATTTTGAAGAACACATCATGGATTTCCAAACTAACATCCACTATCGCAACAGGTACCGCAGCATTCATGTTATTCGCCGGATTCGCTAGCGCTCACGTTACCGTTAGCCCATCCGTTGCACAGACAAGTGCATGGCAGACGTACACCATTAAGATTCCATCCGAGAAAGAACTGCCTACAACCAAAATCACGATGAAAGTTCCAGAAGGTGTTGCATTCAAGCAATATCAACCACTGGCAGGCTGGAAAATCACTACAGAGAAGAACGATTCCAATGAAGTAACATCGATTACGTGGGAGATTGACGGCGATAACGAAGGCATTCTGGCAGGACAATTCCAGCAGTTCAACTTCGTTGCACAGAACCCTAAGGCGGAAGCTGAAGTAGCTTGGGATGCATTCCAATACTACAGCGATGGCAGCATCGTAGAATGGACAGGCCAACCAAGTGATGCCAACCCGCACAGTATCACAACGATTAGCGAAGATCCGGCTGCTGCTGGTAATGCTGCGGCAGGTGGAGGTCATGCCAACGATGGACATGATAGTGCAGGTACAGAAGGCGCCACTGGAGATAATGCAGCTACCGACGATAGCAAAGCAAACGATGACACCACGCTGGGCGATGCACTCAATGACACCGTTACAGGTGAACCAAACAACACGGATACAGACCCGGGTACGCTGAAGCTTCAACAAGCAACATTGATCGTATCCATTCTGGCCCTGATCCTGTCCTTCTTGGGGATTGCATTGGCTACGCGTCGCAAAAAACGTTAAGAACTAACTTACAGTTTTACGATAACTTGAGACAATTTCAGATAACAAAAAGCCTATGGCATACGGGTTCAAACCCGATATGCCGTAGGCTTTTTAGCTATCATCATTTTGATTGGCTACCCATGTTCTTTACAATCCGTGGTTAAGGCACTAATCATGCCGCTCCACGGTCACACTCTTATCCACGCTGATTACCATCCGCAATTTGGCATCAGCCTTACCACCCTTTAGCGTTCCTGATCCGTCTGGATCATGATCTCAATGTATTGCAGCAAACTTTTCTTCTGCTGTTCAATGGATTGAATACGTCTGGACAGGCCCGCAAAAAACTCTTCAATCTGCTGTCTTGTATGATCTGCGGACTGGCCTTTCCAATCGTTCAGGCGACTATATAGCGCCCGCGCTTCCTGTTCATCGGCTTGCAGACGGGCAAGCAGCTGTGTCAGTTCTTTTTCCGCAATCCGAAGATCATTCAATTCCACCAGCAATTGTCCACCCACTCGTGTTCCCCTCCCCTATGTACGTGATATCAACGCTAGCCACCCAGAAATCCTAATTAAAAATGAACCGGACTCTCGTCAGCCTGCCGGAAAGCATCCGCCTTCTCATCAATAAAGTTCAGGAACTGGCTGGTATGTTTCATATGCCATGTGCTAAGTTCTTGAATCGACGCGTCCAGTTGGGTGACAATGGGCTCCAGCCTGCGACTGCGACTTGTATGCAGGTATTGAGCCATGCGGGTTCGCACCTGATTCAGCTCCGCATTGCACTGTTGTGCATTTTGCTTCCACCGTGAAGCGACACTTTTCAGTTCTTCCGGCGTTACCTGAATTAGTCCGGAAGCTCCCCCCACTGAGCCAACACCTGCAACCATCTTGCTAGTCTGCACACCAAAGCTACGCATAACATCCGCAAGCTCCGTCATGATATTGGAAGGTTCACGGGGAGTTTTATTGATTTTCTCACCAGTGGTAGGGTCGTATAGATCATTGGAAATATAACCATTCTCGAACTGATACTGCTTCAGGTCGTGGTATTCCTTCCCACCAAAGGTGTTACCCATCTTATCTCCCATGCTCATGTTGTCATTCATGTCCTTGTAATTAGAGTTGATGTAATACATGGAACCCACATGACGATCATAGCCACCAAAGAATCCACTGGCGACAAAGTCACCCGGGTGACCAAAGTTTACGATCTGATTATCGAATCCACCCTCTTCTGCCTTACGTTTCAGTGATGGAGTCAAGCTGGATATTACAGATGGCGCACTAAAGGTTACTGCCATCATTCCCGTATGCGCTGCTGCATACTGAGCATTTCCGCCGCCTAATGAATGCCCTGTCAGAGAGAAGTCCAAATTCTTGTACTTGTTCTGCATATCCTTCGCGTAGTCTTCTGCTTCGTACATTTGATTTGGAAAAGGATTCAGCTTTTTATCAATCTGTCTATCCAGCTCACCCACCGCATTATCCAAATGAGTCAGCCCGGTGACGTCTTTTACCTTTTGAATTCCACCTGATAACCAATCGGGTGTGAAATCGGTAGATTGTTCAATTTTTCTGCCCAGTTCGGGGATCGCAATCTGACCATCCGCCAGAAAATCAGGCCCTTTACGATCCCATCCGGCACTTCCTTCTGTTCCTCGGTAAGAAATGACCGCCTGCCCCGTTTCCGGATTGTAAAAAGTCACTGCGTCAAACCCGGAATAACCGTTGCCATGCGTATCCTCAAGCACTTGCCAGCCTGGTAGATTCGCATATTCAGTACCTGCTTTGGCATTTTCATAAGCCAGTTCCGACATCAGACGGTATGTTTCATCATCAATTCTTGGTGTATCCCCCATGTTATGTTCACCTCCCAAAATTCAATACAATCTACTTGGCAAAAGGATCGTAGCCTTTCTCAATGATGGCTGCCTTGATGGCAGGGCTCATTCCAAAATTTTTGATTTTTTTATCACTATAGTCATAGGAAATAGTGAACTCCTGATCCTCCTGCTCTACCACATGCCCTTCCATTGCAATCGAGTCCAGTGCCATTTCGGGTAGCAACTCCTTGCTGGTAATAACAACGTTCATCTCATACTTGTCTTTGAAATATTTGACCGCTTTTGCTTCTGCTTCTTGAAAAAGTGCCTGTTTCTCACTTTCTTTCATGTTCTGACAGCCTCCCAAAATAAAGATAGATAGCACAATTAGTAAGAATACACATACCTTTTTTTGTATTGGCCTCATACCAATCACCTTCTTCTTATGATTTCAATGTATATGTGCACCCAATGAATCAGGATCATTCACCCATGCCTTCTGCTTCTGTTAACTGAATCATAGTACAAAATCAACATGACCACATCGGCTGAGAGCATCGTTTTTATGTATCTTTCTTCCTAATATGATTCATACGCGTGTTCGCGTGTATATTACCCGATTTCCTGAATTTTGCATCAGTTTAGCTTCTCGGATTTTCCATATATAACAAAAAAGCATTCTCTTCAACACATATTGTGTAGAAAAGAAAGCCTTTTGTCTTCCGTCAACATCATCCTTACTAGCCTCATCCATACTGTCTGGCCCCGGTTTCGTCCAGTTGTTCACACACGAGATCATTGTAGGATTTACACCGTCCAATCAATTCATCATGTGTTCCAGCATCCACGAGTACACCCTGATCCAGTACATATATGGTGTCCGCGCTTCGAATGGTACTGAGTCTGTGAGCAATGATAATCTGGGTGCATTTCAACATATTCAGATTATGGGCAATCGTCGCTTCTGTAACAGTATCCAGAGCACTAGTTGCCTCATCCAACAGAAGAACTTTGGGTCTGCTTACCAATGCTCGCGCGAGAGCAACACGTTGCTTCTGCCCTCCAGACAGATTCGAACCCGCTTCAGAGATCAGTGTGTTATACTTCATTGGCATCTTCTCAATATCGTCATGAATATCCGCCAGCTTCGCTGCGAACATTACATCCTCCAGCGTTGAACCCTCTGCATGTAGCCTGATGTTGTCATACACGGTGTTGTTAAACACAAAGTTATCCTGAAGCACGATACTGATCTGGCTGCGAATATCCTGCTGCTCCAGTTCTTCTACAACCACGCCGTCAAAATAGATATTACCCTGTGTGGGCGTATACAGCCCTACCAGCAATTTCGCCAAGGTACTCTTTCCTGAGCCTGATTTTCCAACCAGAGCGACCCTTTGCCCTGCTTTAATCGTAATATTAATATTTTTCAGCACATCTTCCCCGTAATCGGTATACCTGAAACTGACCTGATCAATTGTAATATCCCCATTCAGCTTTACATCTCGGAGGGTCGGTGTTTTCTTCTTGAATTTATTACTTTCCTCGGCTTGAATGACATCATAGATACGATCCAGCAGCGCATCCGCCATCACGAACTCGTTCAGCATCAAAGCAAGCGAGTTCAGCGGCCCCAGAAACAGCGCGGCCAGGGACTGGAATGAAACGAGCATACCAAGTGTCATATTCCCCTGCATAATCTGATATAGTCCCACCAGCAGAATGAGCATCGGAGTCATAAAACTCAGCGTATTCGTCACGGTATTTACTCTTGTCTGAAAAATAGCTTTTTCCTTGACCGTTGCGAGCTGACGCATGAATAGTGCTCTCCATTTTTCCCCGGTACGCTCTTCAATCCCAAGTGATTTGATGGTCGAGATGCCTTCCAACACTTCCGTCATGAATGATCCAGCCAAACTTTGGGCAACAATTTGGGTCTGTGTCAGTTTCTTGAATCTGCTACGTGTGTATACAAAAACAAGAATTTGAACCAGTCCAACACCAAGCAGTGTAAAAGCGATCAAACGGGACTGGATTACAATGTACGTGAAGGTCACAACAATTAAAAATAGATTGATCAGCGTAGAGATCATCTTCTGGGACAAAATCTCTCGAATGGTCGTATTGCTATTAATCCGCAGCATCAAATCCCCGCGCGAACGAATTTCAAAATATTGATAAGGCAGTTTGAGCATATGAGAGACAAAGTTTGTCGTCAGTTGGGAATCCAACAATTCCTGAAGCCGTACGATGCACATATCCTTCATATAACTGAAACCGATCTGAAATAGGGTTAACAGCACAATGCTGGTGATCAGGACAGGAAATAACGAGTAGCCCTCACCGCTAGTGGCCGCATCAATCGAAACCTGCATCAAGAACGGAAAGGCCACCGAAACCAATTGCAGCCCCAGAGCAAGTAGAACGGTCCAACCAAAATATTTTTTGTTACTGCGAATCAAATCCTTGAAGTACGCCACTTTACTAATCTTTTTCTCGGACAAGGGTACAAAGCCCTCATCCGGATATACGAGCAAAAAAATACCTGAATATTTCTCCGCAAACTCCTGCGTACTGATAACCTGCCTTCCCAAAGCCGGATCAACAATAATGAAGTGCCCACTCGTCTTGATCCGCTCAAGCACGACAAAATGATTGTCCTCCCAGAAACAAATGACTGGCAGAAAATCATTGTTAAGTGATTCAACAGGCGCTTTTTTGGCTATCCCTTTCAAGTGATAGGTCTGAGCAACCTCTTTCATTTTGAGCATGGAGCTACCATCCCTGCCGTTTCCCATCATTGCAAAACGTTCCCTCAGATCGGTGAAATCAGCTTCATAGCCATGATATGCGAGTAACATGTGCAAGCAACTGGGACCACAATCATATTGATTCATTTGCAGTTTGACAGGGATTTTGCGTTGTCTCTTCCGGCGCAGACGGAATACAGGCCGTTCAGGCATGATGCTGCCCCATATGGGATGACTGCTCCATAGTAGTCATCTGCTGCTGAGCGGACGCCGTTTCCATAGCGTATGTCTGAGCCATATCCCTTATCCCCTTGCCCTTTGGTCCTTCCATCATCAGTACTGAAGGCAGGTCACGATTGTACAGTCGGAGCAATTGATATCCAATTCCGGCAAGCCCTAGCATCAGTCCTGGGATTTGCTGACGACCCGGAATGCCGCATCTCCAATGATGGTTATCACGTCTCACCTGTGTCACAATGTAATTTGCCATCTGAACCGAGAACTCCTTCAACTCTTCATCCTGCAAGTAATCGGCTGCGAGAAGGAACAGCTCCAGATTGCCCATATCCCCATGGCAGAGCGAATAGCTAACTTCTGTAAACCCTTCTTCCATCGTCTTGGCTAACGCCCTGCGGATATCTGTCTCTATCGTATCCATAGCTCCCAATGACCTCAATTGCTGCGCTATCCCTACGCGGGCGATCCCTAGACCGGGTGCGCCATTACACCAGTACATAACATAGTGTTCTTCCGGCATATTGCCATCGGTGAACCGCAGATCTTTCCAATTGTTTACTTCAGGGCTGTAGAGGGCTTCCTCATACTTCAGTCCTTCCATACAAGTTTTAAGATAGGCTTTGTTGCCTGTAGTACTGTATAGACGAGCCAGACTAAGACAGATACCTGCGTTGCCATGTGCAATACCGCTAAGTGGCGTTTTATTGATCGCTGACGTCACCCAAGCCATACCTTGATCCATCGGCTGGGCAAGATCCAGCAATCGGTCTGCGCATCGCACAGCCACATCCAGCGCTTTTTGCGATTGGAAGCTCGTATACATGTCCACACATGCCATCAATGTGCCCGCACAACCTGAGATCACATCCAATTGCTGATCACTATCAATCATATCGTCCAAGATATCGAGTAATTCCAGCGTATCCGGGTTGATCCCCGGCTCGGAACATACGTTAGCTTTATGCACCAGCAGATAGAGAAGCGACCCGTAGCCAGTGAACAATGAGATGTTTTTGTCGATGTTTTTGCGAATCATTTCCCAGGCAGTCTGAATGCACAGATTAACCATCTGCATATATTTGTGGTCACCTGTCTCCTGACTCAGATACAGATAGAAATAGGCAATACCGGTTACCCCGTTATATAACCCCAACTCGGAAGATTTGTAGATCAGCTTCTCGTCTGCATCCATACCCATACTGATCCATGACACCGAAAGACCTTCATCTCCCATAATAGCAATATCTTTTATGTACTCCCCAATCCTCACGGCTTCTTGCAAATATTCTTCTTTGGTCATGTATATTTGAGTTTCATTCAATATTTCCGGTCGGACGCTTTCCGTGCTTTTCTCCATGGCGAATGAGCGTTCCAGGACATATTTAGTCTGGATTGTACGCTCGGTAAACTCCCATTGCATATCCATGTCTTTGGGATTCATCGCCCGCACTTTATCCGCGGTCTGCGTTAAAATATCGGAGGAAAACACGCCGTCAATCGCTTGGTTGTCGTAGTGGTGGAACAACATTTGCTCACCGATAAACGTCTGGAACATGGGTACATCGCCATGCAATAGATCATGGCACTCATATCTCACCAGTTTTTCACGATCACGATCCTGCCGCACAATCATCCACATCATGTCGAACAACAGATTCTTATCCAACCCGTCTCTGAGATATTTCGGATGGGAACTGGCTTCAATCAGCGTAAAATACGTAACGGTCGGACGAACAATGGTACGTACAGCACAACCATGGAAGTCATTGCGGACTGTTGAGATAAATGACTCCTTTTGCTCCATAATAGCACTGTATATGCGATAGAAACCCTCCTTCAAACTTTGGATATATCGCTCAGGTTTAATGGGTGTATGTTCATATGAAGGCAAATGACTAAATCGACTCACACTCACCTTGCTTCGTTGGATTCTCATGGTATCGGTGTTTTTATAATGAATCTCATACGTATTGAGTACCTGATCCACATCCCCTGCAAGTCCGCTCAGATCACTGTGATACAAAGCGTTGGAATCCAACGTTGGTAACATGCTCGTTTTTAACACGGAATCATTCAATATCGAAAGGGTCTTCTCCAGTGCTGTATAGTGTGCCTTCTCCTCCTCATATTTGAAAGGTTGATTATGCAACAGTGATTCCAGATCGACGAAGAAGGGATGCTCGCCCTGAGCAACAATGTTCTCCATATGCATGTCTGTTGCATTAACGGCATACAAAATAGCGAGATACTGCCCCTGCCGTTCAAAAAAGCGTTCCGCTCCCTCCAGACTGGTGACTTCCTCATAGGGAATGAATTGCTGCCAGCCATATTCGGTGCGATCCAGCGATTTGGCAATACGGAAGGGTAATCCTATTCGCTGATCGTTAAACCATTGCAACAGACTGGCAAAAGCGGTGTCGATGGCCATGTTCCTAGGTTTGTACATGACATTGACCCCTTCGGCAAATGCCAACCGCAATACACTAGCTCCACCGTTATGGGAATCCCCGAGAAATACGATATCCTCCAGCTTATCCAGCTTGAAATCAAAAAAAGATTCCAGTTCACGACGATCTCTTGTCAGCCGCTCCAGAACACGCATCATATTCAGACTGATCCGAAGAGTGTGCTCGACAAGTCCTCGTGCAAGAACAGGATATTCCAGTAGTAAGGAGAGAATCTGATCCCTGGACTGCATGTTCTGGTTCACAAAGTGCAGATACCGCTGCCGGGAATCCTCACCTCTCAATTCATCTTGCAATCTCGCTTTATTTAATTCATAGATTAGTGTCTTGGCAGACATGTGGAACACTTTATCCGAGACGGTCTTCAGAACAAGCCCAGTAACACGTCGTTTGTCCAGCCATTCATATCCATCATTCAAGCCGTCCGTCATGATCTGAATGGATCGTTGCAGGAAGGGTCTAGAAAACTCAAAGAACGGGATTTCTTCCGTATTCCCCTCAATAAAATATTCGATCTCCAAATGCTCATTCTCCAGAAATGTGCTGCAGAGTTCCTGATGCCAAGGCATCTGCACAAAGTCGTACATGAAGCCTGTATCGTTAAACATAGCCTGCACCTGCACCGTCTCCATATTCATGGATTCAGCCCGGAAGCGATTGGACAATAGCTCCTGGTCCTGAAAAAAACTTTTCAAGCCATTTCTGCATCCTTTCCGACTCGGAAGTGTGCTCCACAGGCATGTCCCCATGCTGAACGTCAGCAGTTATTTTTTTTTCATTTATATCAACAGCAATTTCCTCGCTAAATAAGAGATCATTGGGAACTTGGGCAGCATATCGCTGCACAAACTGCTTGTATTTCTCCGTTAAGTAGAGTGCATCACTCCACCGGGAGTCATGTAACCGCTCCTGTATGTTCATCGTTTTATCTCCCCTTCTATTGGATGGTTCGTGCCCAAAACCTCATATAACAAAATCAAGCACATAACTGAAATCAGCTATGTGCCCGAAGATAAGAGTAAAAATTAACAACAAGTCAGCCAAGAAGAAGGTGAAACCGAATTATAATGACATTCATGACTCACCGTACAGAATACACCGCCGCTTGCTTCAACATCAATTACAGATACCGCACCTGTAATGACCATCAGCTCATCATCACTGATGTCCTCGATTGCTCCCAATGCTTCGAGATTGAATTGTTTCATTGAAAAAACCTCCATTCAATTTTTTTTATATGTATAGCTTAAAAAAAGCTAAACACCAAGGTTGAATTCAAGTCTTTACAATCCCAAAATATTTAATTTATGTAATTATTTCCTATATTCATCCTAGCACAATTTGCTATTTTTTTGTAAATCCATTCTTTGGATTTTCGCGTCATTTTGACAAGAAACATTACTTTTACTATGACGATGACAAAATTGCGATAGTTCGTTGTTATATGTATAAAGTTTTAAACACCTGTCCAAGGCAGGTGTTTTTCTAAGTAGCAGGCAACTGCAATACAGCTCTAAACCCTTCCCCACTGTCACTCGTGAGAATAAGCCTTCCCCGATGAGCCTTTGCAATCCTTGATACCATTGGAAGCCCCAAGCCATGTCCCTGGCGGGAGGGCCGTACACGTCCTGCGGCATAAGGGAGTACCACCACATCGTCCAGATACTCTTTTGGAATTCCTATCCCATCATCAGATACCACAAACTCACAACATAAATTCTCCGCTGAACGGCTCGTTTCCAGCACAATTGCACATCCATCCGGGTTATGCCTGATACTGTTATGTATCAGGTTCGTTACTGCACGATACAGTAATCGCTCATCCCCCATAACCTGAAGACTTTCGTCCTGAACATGAAGCGAGATCGGATAACGTTCATCCAGGCCATTGTTCAAAAAATCTGACACGACCTGTCTTGCCAGAACAGAGAGTCGAATCGACTTCAACTGTAAGGGCTGCATCTCATACTCCAGCATGGACACCAAATTCAGATCACTGACCAGTGACCGCAGACGTTCACCCTGGCGACGAATAATGGATGCCTGCTGTTTTTGCTCAGCTGGCAAATCCACTTGCTCTTCCAACTCGCTCGCGTAACCCAGAATCATGGACAATGGCGTCCGTATATCGTGAGAAATGCCTGCGATCCAGTTGGATCGAGCTTCATCTCTCGCTTTAAGAGCATCATCCTTATCCTGAAGCATGCGAGATGTTGAATTGATGCTTTGAGACAGATCATTAAATATACCCTTGGTCTCGACATGAACAGGCTCTTCCTTTGCCAGCGCATGAATGCCATTGATCAACGGTCGAATACTACGGATTACCCGTGTTCCAATTAATACGGAGACTAGAAGAGCAAGAGCCACATTACACACCAATAATAGGATGATCCGAACAGGTAATGACTTAAGCCACTCTGCCAAAAAGTCGAACTGGTATTTTCCGTACGTATTCTTGGGGTAGCCTACGACCAATAATCCGTCGTTACGCTCCCACACATACACTGGGTATTCCATAAGATAATATCGGGAGAACTTCGCAACATCCGTCACGTTATAAGAGCGCGGGATTTCAGCCGGAAGCTGTTCGCTCCACTGTACCTTGCCCTGGGGATCAAGTAGCATAGCCCAAGCCTGATATGTATCCAGCAATTGCATTCCATCGCTGTCCAGCGCATATTCCCCCTGCTCTCCCTTGCTCAGGCCACTAGCCATCTGCTTCACAACCGCACCAGGGGAAGGCCCTTCATGAATTTCCTTGAAGATCAGCGAACCTAGCAGAATCAGATTGAATAGTAATAGCACCACAGATACCAGAATGGTTGATCCGACGAACCTTCTTAAAATTCGAACAACGCCATCCATTACCTAGACTCCTGAACCATCAATTTATAACCAAGTCCCCGTACCGTCAGCAGAAATATCGGTTTGGATGGATCTTCCTCAATCTTCTCCCGGATTCGCCGAACATGCACCATCAGGGTATTCTCATACCCATAACTCTCGTCTCCCCAGACGGCTTGACACAGGGCATCACTGGTTACAATTCGGCCCTGATTCTCATACAACTTGATCAGTATGGCATGCTCCTTAGCTGTCAATGGAAGCTCCCTGTCTGTCCTCTGTACAACAGCGCTCTCCAGATCAATAGTTTGTCCACCCAAACGGAATACAGGCAATCTCTCCACCGTATTGGAGGCATATACCCGCTTCAGAATAGCCATAAGCCGGAGAATCAACTCTCTTGGCAGAAAGGGCTTGACCATATAATCATCTGCTCCAAGCCCCAGACCGAGCAGTCGATCCTCATCTTCACCACGTGCAGACAGGAACAGAACAGGCATGTCCGAGAATGACCGGATCGAAGAGAGCAAAGAGAACCCATCTCCATCCGGAAGCATCACATCCAGAATAGCTGCATCCGGCTTTTCAAGTCTGCATACCGCCAAAGCATTCACGAAGTTACCAGCCGTATAGATCCGGAAAAAACCTTCTTTCCGTAAAAAACGTTCAATCATTTCCCGTATTTCGGGCTCATCATCTACGATCAATATTT
The DNA here is from genome assembly GCF_045040675.1 of Paenibacillus sp. FSL H8-0283. NCBI lineage: Bacteria > Bacillati > Bacillota > Bacilli > Caryophanales > Paenibacillaceae > Paenibacillus > Paenibacillus sp. FSL H8-0283. The sequence goes on along the minus strand of NZ_CP150295.1, from coordinate 470,329 downwards.
TCTTATTCTTCAATAATTCCATTGATATCACCCTTTTTATTATACATCATAAAGGCATTAATCCTATATTTTCCATTTCCATTTAAGGTAATTGTAAGGTTATCTTCAGCTACGAGCAAGAAGCCTGATCTATATTTAGAGCAACAGAGACATTAGTGAAATGGAGTTGAGATCAATGATAAACAGTTCCCCCATCGTGGAAACGCATAACCTGTCTAAATCTTATGGCGGTACTAACCGCGTACATCAGGTCAATCTGGCAGTTGAGACGGGACAGATTTTTGGCTTCCTGGGTCCGAACGGAGCAGGCAAAACAACCACATTAAAAATGCTGTTGGGTTTGATCAAACCTACCGAAGGCACTGTAAAGGTGTTTGGCAAAGATCTGAATAAACATCGCCCTTCCATTCTGAATCAGACAGGTTCACTGATCGAATCTCCATCTTATTACGGCCACTTGACTGGACTTGAGAATATGAAAGTCATGCAGCGACTACGGAACGTACCGAACAAAAATATTGATGAAGCTCTCAAAATTGTTCGACTTGAAAATCAAAAACATAAACAGGCCGATCAGTATTCCCTAGGGATGAAACAAAGACTCGGTATTGCCATGGCCCTGCTTGCCTTCCCAAGCCTGCTTATTCTGGATGAACCTACGAACGGACTTGATCCGTCCGGGATCGGTGAGATCAGGGAATTGATCAAGTCCCTTCCTGGTCAATACGGCATAACAGTCCTGCTATCCAGCCACCTGTTATCAGAGATCGAACAGATTGCTACCTCAGTCGGCATTATCAGTGATGGCAAACTTCTGTTTCAGGGAAGCATGCAGAGTCTTCAGGCCAATAACAAGGCTACCATACGTTTTCAGACGACGGATACGGCAAGAGCAGAGAAAATCCTTTTGACTCAAGGCTACATGCCTACAGTCCAGGGCAAACAACTGGTGTTCGACTACCTTCGTGACGAAGAAGTCTCGCAGATGAATAAAGTGCTGGTACAACACGATATTCCTGTGATTCGTATCGAGGAATACAAGAAAAGTTTGGAAGGTATATTCCTGGATCTGACCGGAAAGGAGCGGAGCCTGTAATGAAAGCTCTATCCCTAGAGTATTTTAAAATCCGCCGCAAAAAGATCTGGGTCATGCTATCTCTTTTTCTAGCCGCTGAGATGATCTGGGCCTCCATGTCCATGAGTATCTCCATCTCCCGAAGTGCAACCAATGCGAGCTGGGAAGCCTTGATCTTCAGCATCGCTTCCATGAACGGTCTGTTTCTGCCCATTATATCGGCTATCGTTGTATCCCGCATCTGTGATATGGAGCATAAGGGGAACACCTGGAAGATGCTAATGACGACCAACACCGGACGTAATCATGTCTACACAGCCAAATACATATGTGCGAACAGCCTGATCCTTTATGGTATCCTTGCGCAAGCTGTGTTCATTGTCGGTTTCGGTTTATCCAAAAATATTTCTGGTCCGCTGCCACTTTCCCTGCTTGTGCAGTTCGCTATAGGCACAATGCTAACTACACTCGCCATCACCGCTCTTCAGCAATGGTTGTCTCTTACAGTACGCAATCAGGCTTTTGCATTATGTCTGGGTATGCTGGGCGGATTCATCGGAACAACATCGGGGTTGTTTCCAGCAGGTGTACGTCACCTTTTCATCTGGTCTTACTACATGGATCTGAATCCAGTCACTTATATTTACAGCGCATCTTCGGGTACCTATGTATCGGGTATGCTGCCTGTCGGTCTTTTCTTAGCCGCCTTGTTGATGGCTGCCATCTTCTATTTTGCAGGGAATATTCATGCTTCAAGACAAGAGATTTGAGGAGGGGAACACATGCTGAGGAGCATTTCCGCAGAATGGCTTAAACTTCGGCATTCCCGGATCAGCCTGGTACTGGCCATTCTGCCTATTATCAGTCTGCTTATCGGATGCTTTAACTTTTATTTCAATCAAGCGGCTTTACAAAACGGGTGGTACAGCCTGTGGACACAGGTCAGTTTGTTTTACGGAGAATTCTTCCTGCCCATCCTGATCGCTATCTGTTGTGCCTTTGTATGCCGCCTGGAACACAGCAATCGCAACTGGAATATGATTCTGGCTTCTCCAGTGTCAGTCACCAGCCTATTTGTTGCCAAGTTGGTCATTGTTGGCATATTGATCTTCTCGGCTCAAGCCTTCTTCATGCTCATGTACTGGGCAGCAGGCAAACTGTTCGTCATTCCGGGTCCGTTCCCGATGGAGACCGTCGTATGGAGCCTGCGAGGATGGTTTGCCTCTATCTCTATTGCTGCACTGCAACTAGGGTTGTCGATCCGGATAAGAAGCTTTGCGACGCCAATTGGCATCAGCCTTTGTGCAGTCTTTCTGGGACTAGGCATGTATGTGCTGAAAATCGGCATGTTATTCCCCTACTCCTTGTTAACTATAGGTATGGGCGTTCTGAGTCAAAAGGGACTGACATCCTCGGAGAATATCGTCTTTCTTTTCATGAACAGTCTCTTTATCCTTCTGTTTGCTACCTGGTCGATCCGCCGCCTGAAATATAAAGACATCGCATCGTCCTAAATTTACCGAGATTAAAGGAGGACAAGAACATGAAAAAAGCATTCACTATTCTCGCATTGGTACTCGTTATTCTGACTTGCCTGTGGCTCTTCTTCATGGACCCTGCTAAATTGACTCCCGATAACCCTGCCGGCAAAACAACCTACTATACCACTGTGAATCAGACTACAGTCAACAAGGATGACAATGGCAGATATGCTTATGAACTGATTGGCTATACAGACGAAGGAAAATCAAAAACACTAAGCTTCTCCACCAGTAAGCTACTCAAAAATGGGGCCTATCTGAAACTATATGTATCCACGCTGCGTGGTGTTACACACTGGGAAGAGGTCACAGCGGACGATCTGCCGGGGCAAGCCAAGCAGTTAACCTCTAAATAGAAAAAAGATGCGTATCTATATCTCCATTGATATTTGCATAACAAAAAGAGCCTTGCCCCATTACTTCAAGGGTGGCTCTTTTAGGTTATGCCAATGCCATCTGCAGCGCAGTCAGCGCAATCCCGATAACAAATCCGGTAACGGCTCCGTTGATCCGAATCCATTGCAGATCCTGTCCAACCTTATCCTCAATCATCGAAACCAAAGTGGCATTGTCCATTTTGTCCACATTTTCGCGTACCAGTTTACCGATTTTGGAATGATTTTTCTCCAGCAGTGTTGTGACGCCATTTACGATCTTGGCATTCATGCCTGTCATCAACTCGTCATCTGCCCGCAGATCAACCAATACCCGCTCAATGGCAGGCAGTGCATACGTATCTACATACTGTCCATCTTCCATCGCGGCGAGCGCCTTGTCTCTCAGGTCGGTGAGTTTGTTCAGCACCGTTTCCTCTGCGTTCCAGCCCTCCAACATATTGTTCTTCCAGCTGTTGATTCCATCTTGCATAGCCTCACTCATTGCCAAACGCACCGTCTGGGTACGTACCATATCAAGCACCTTGTATCTTAGAGCGCTGCCTTCACGTTTCATATCCTCTACCCGATCGAAGAGATATCCTTGTAAAATGCCACCCAGACGCTCCTCGTTCATATAACCCAGGAACGCATTCATCGCAAACTGCATCAATCCGTTCATCTGAATGCCGCTGATGGCTTTCATGCCGCTTTCACCCAAAAACATGATCGTCTCGGGTTTAACCAGCCACTCCTCGGCTTGCTTCAGTCCATAGTCCAGCGCTTTGGCGTCGTAGCCCCGCTCTGTCATCTGGTGGGCAGCCCGTTCCAGAATTGGACCCAGATCAAAGGCGCCCGCTTGTGACTTGATCTCACGTGCCACGAGCGGAGCAATCTGCTCTAACGGCAGACCAGCCAGAATTCGTTTGCAGAGCGTATCAATCATGATCTTGATCCCGTCACTGTGAAGCTCACGGGTCAACGTATCGAGCACCGTTTCTGCTGCTTTGAAATCTGCAATTTTCTCGGTAATGCTGTCTTTGTTGAGCAAGTTATTCTCTACTGCGGAGACCAGACCTTCCGTCATTTTATCGCGATTTTTCGGCAGCAATGCTGTGTGTGGAATGGGAATGCCGAGCGGGTGACGGAATAGTGCGGTAACGGCGAACCAGTCCGCAAGTCCACCCACGAGTCCCGCTTCAAATGATCCTACCAGCAACTTGCCAACCGGAACACCCTGGAACGGCAAGGATGCAGCAAATCCCGCTCCCATCACCACGAGAGACCAGGCAGCTGCTTTTTTGGTTTGTTTAGGTTTAGCCATTGTATTCTTGCTCCTTTATCGTTAATCGTACGGTCCGATCTGTACCCGATTCCGCACTTCTTCGTTTCTTATGTAAATTCTCCATAGCAAAGTCTCGACTTCCATGTTTCGTATACTTCATCTTATCACCCACAAGCGTCAAAACCAAACCTCTGGTTGAAGAAAAAGGATAATAGCGGCGTTTACTTCGTAAAATGGATCGCTCCCTTTTCCAAGACCAGGCAGATTTTAGTATAATCAATCAAGACGGCCCTTCGATATCGATTGGCTGCTGAACAGCAGGGTAATTACATAGTGGAACAATGAATCAATAAGAGGAGGAATTTCGGACCATGAAACACGTGCAGGACACAACCACGCTCTATAACGGAGTCAAAATGCCATGGCTGGGTTTTGGGGTATTCAAAGTTAAAGACGGAGACGAAGTCGTTCATGCTGTCAAAACAGCCATTCAAGCTGGTTATCGCAGCATCGACACAGCCAAAGCGTATAACAACGAAACAGGTGTCGCTCAGGGTATTCGTGAATCTGGAGTAGCTCGTGAGGATCTGTTCATTACCACTAAAGTATGGAATAGTGATCAGGGATATGAATCCACGCTGGCTGCCTTCGAAGCAAGCATGGAACGACTCGAACTGGAGTACCTGGATCTCTATCTTATCCACTGGCCGGTTAAGGGCAAGTACAAAGACACATGGCGAGCGCTGGAGAAACTCCATAAAGAAGGACGCATCCGAGCGATCGGTGTGAGCAACTTCCAGATTCACCATCTGGAAGACTTGATGATCGATGCCACGATCAAACCAGCAGTTAATCAGGTGGAGCTTCACCCACTATTGATTCAGTCAGAGCTTCGTGAGTACTGCAACAAACATCAGATTCAGATCGAAGCCTGGTCTCCGCTCGGACAAGGTCATCTGATGGATCATCCGTTGCTGAAGGATATCGCCGCCAAATACAGCAAGTCCCCCGCACAAGTAATTCTGCGCTGGGATCTGCAGAACGGCATCGTGACCATACCGAAATCCGTTACGCCTGAGCGTATTCACGCGAATGCTGATCTCTATGATTTTGAGTTAACTTCGGAAGAAATAGAGCAGATTAACAGTCTGAACGAGAATAAACGATTTGGTTCTGATCCAGACAACTTTAACTTCTAATATAAGCAAATAAATTCGATTACACCCGCCTTCGATCTTAGAAGAGCGGGTGTTTTGGCATGTGATGTTATAGGCAAATTATTCTATGTTAAGAATTGAGGCGAGGCTCGTTATCCTATTCAGGGCCGAAAGAAAAAAATTTTTTGACCGTTTAGAACTATTTCTTCTCCTCACCAGTCTAACGAGTGTCAAGCGAACTCAAGCACTTCTATAGAATCCAGGCCTGGAACGAGCGGTGACTTGAATATTTAGGTTGATCAGGGGGGATCAGGAGTGATTAGACTGAACCATAAAAAGACAAAAGAAGAACAGTTCAGCGAAAAAATAACAGAGATTCAAAATAAATTATATCGACTGGCATACTGCTATGTTAAAAATGAACAAGAAGCGCTGGATATCGTATCCGAAGCGGTCTATAAAGGGTTCATCGCTTATGGAAAGATGGAGTCCATGACTTATTTTGATTCATGGATGTCACGAATTGTGATTAACACAGCGATAGACCATATTCGACGCAACCAGCGAGTGACCTATATGGAGGATCATGTGCAGGAGTTTGTGGCTCCAGAGCGAGGGGCGTCACTGGAAGAAAAAATGGATCTATATGACGCACTGGACCGGCTTATCCCCGAGGAAAGAGCCTATATTATATTAAAATTCTTTGTGAATCTGCCTTTTCGAGAGATGGCTGAAGTGCTCTCCATACCGGAAAATACAGTTAAATCCAAATTCTATCGTATTATCAGAAAATTAAAATTATATTTGATTGAAGGAGAGGTTGAGAACGTATGACAGGAAAAGATCGTTACGAAGATATTGAAATCCCTGCTCAACTTACTGACGTTATTCATCATGCACAGAAAAGAGCCACTGCTCGCAAGAATTCATCTCGAATGATTCATTATGCCTCAGTCATAGCGGCATGTGCTGCTTTTCTCTTTGTGGTAAACATCCCTTCCGTAGCAAACGCCATGTCCAAAATACCTGTGGTCGGATCTATTGTTCAGGTGTTGCAATTTGGCGATGGAGGCAAAGTTACAGATGGTGTAACTGTGGGATCGGAAGCAACCGAAAATACGCTTAAAATCAATTTTAGTACCGACGAGCAAGATCAGACTAATGATGCACCCCATTATAATGTGGTACACAAAGAAGCACCGAATCGTATCCTCTTCACTTTTAGCGGTGCACGTTACATGGATATAGAGAAAGTCAAAGCCGACTTCATGACCCAGCCTTTAGTGAAAGATGTTTATGGTTCCATGATTTTAGACGACTCTTCCGTCGGATTCGTAGTTGTTTTAAAAGAAGGGGTACAGTATGCCGTAACGGAATTCAAGAACCCTGGATACCTGGAAGTGAAACTGACTTCCGACGGCAAACCGGTCACACCTCGGAAGGTATACTCTCTCCGCACAGAATCAATGCCTTTTGGAGAATCGATGGGTATAATTAAAGAATCCTATCCGGATGAGGACATCTCTTTCCTCAAAACGTCCACTGGTGAGTTTACAGCAGTTATTGGAGAATATCTTACCGCTGAAGAAGCTGAACAGAAGCTCAAAGAACTCGCTCAGCAACCGAATTATCATGAGGAGTTTTATGTGGACAGCTGGATGAGTAACGAGAATCCGAAGTGATTAGTCATTGCCAAAAGTGATGCTTATTCAAAAGGGAATGATCTATCCCTGAACTAGGCATAGACCTCAGCATACTTTATACGCTCAATCCAAAAAAATCCCGATTCGGATGCCCTGAGCATCTCGGATCGGGATTTTCACATATCAAAACCTATTCGCTTTTGGATACCAGCTTGAAATCATCAAAGTGGAAACCTGGCGCTACTACGCAAGTTACCAGTACAGGCTCATCGCCCAGCGGACGCGCTGTCTGCCATACGCCGGCAGGAACGAGCACCTGTGGTGATTGCCCCGCAGCAATATCCATCCCCAGAACAAGAACTTCCTCGTTCTCCGGGTTCTCCCCGTTGCCGCCCAGCTTCAGTTCAACCGGACTGCCGCTGTGCCACAGCCAAAGTTCATCGGACAGAACCGTATGCCACTCGGAGATTTCATGTGCGTGCAGCAGGAAATACGTGGAACTTGCCGAGAATCGTGGGCCGGAGTATGTATCCGGCAGAACGGACTGTGGAATCTGATAAGATGCCTTCCATTCTTCCTTATACCAACCGCCTTCAACGTGAGGTTGCATATTGAGCGCAGCAACCAATGGCGATAATTCATGTGTCGTCATAACCTGTTTCCTTCCTTCCAAATCATATTGGAGACACTCCTTAACCAGAGTTTCGCCTCTCTCTCCCTACTCTAAAACATCATTCAAGTTTTGTCACCTTGACAGCACATAAGTGCCATGCCGAATTCATTCTCTCGGTATTTAACGATAGGATTAAAGAAATATTTCATTTCCAATGATAGCGTTTACAAAAAGATGGATGTTCCGTTATGATATGGATATCGTTGTTAATCCGTGAAGCAGAGGGGAGCTGTACCATGAGTCTCATAGAGGACCGGATTGGACCCAAATACCGAATCGGTGAACATTCATTTACCATTGAACATATGCGCAGACATGATGGGAATGGTATGCCACAACCTCACGCTCATCCATTCTACGAACTGTATTACTTACTTGAAGGTGAACGAGTGTATTCCATGAATGGTCAGATTCTGTCCGCCCGCAAGGGTGATTTTATTCTGATTAATCCACACGATGTACATACCACCTCCAAAGGAAGTATTCCCGGCTTCGAACGGATATTAATCGGTTTTTCTCCTGCTTTTGCAACGGGGATGGAACTTGGCATATGTGGTCTGCTGCCTTTTAATTGTTCAAGACTCCTTCGCCTGCCTGAAGCGGAACAGCCCGAGATGGAGCGTATATTGTGGCAGATGCTACAAGAATGCAAAGAGCGACGCCCTCACTATGAGATCGCCGTAAGAAGTCTGCTTGCCCAACTTTTGATCCGTATTCATCGGGTAGAGGAGGACATCCGGCAGTCATGCCCCGGTCCCTTGCATCCAATGCAGGACAAAATCAGTGAAATTGTCACTTATGTGAATAAAAACTATACCGAACCACTTACACTGGAGGGTGCAGCCAATCGTTTTTATATCAGTCCATCCTATCTGAGCCGAATGTTCAGCCGGTTTACCGGGTTTCGATTTAGCGAATATTTGCGTGTTGTTCGTGTCCGGGAAGCACAACGAAGATTACTGTCCACACAAGAGCGTGTCCAGATGATCGCTGAGAAGGTAGGATTTGAACATACGGCTCATTTTAACAAAACATTCAAACAGGTTACCGGTACAACACCGCTACGCTATCGCAAGGAACACCGGTAGATCATCAGATAACTTCATATAAAAGCCGAGTGGGTAGCCTCGCTCCAGAGATTACGTACTCCTTATATCAAAAGGTATCACGATTACTGGATCTATGGCTACGCCACTACGGCTGAATTGGACCAACTTGTATAACCCCTACTACATACCTTTTATCTGCGAATGATCACACCACTTCGTACCTCGGGACCCACAGAGATCTGACGACCGTCTGTGTCAGCATCGCCTTCACGACATACAATGCCTGCGGACTCGTGTCCGGTCACCATCAGAAGTCGGCCATCTGCACCATTGCCCTGAATGCTCTCAAGCTCCGCCCCTTTACACTGGTGCAAATGAACCAACGGACCTTCGGTGATCTGCGCCTGCAATTCAGCGATATGCAGATGTTTTGCATGAGCACATTGGATACCACTGCGAGCTTGCACGTTGTAACGCTGGATGATCACCCCATCCAAAGGCAGTTCCGGCAATCCACTCACAAGCAACGCAGTGTCGGCACCGGCACAGACCACATCCGATATACGAATATCCCGGAACACTGGCGTCTCTTCGCTAATCTCCTGAGACAGATCACTGCCCCGGGCAGACCCTTCCTGATTTGCATAGAAAAAGGAAAACGAGATCGCTTCCATAATGATATCTTTCATATATATGCGCTCAATCTGAATGTCTTCAACCACTCCGCCGCGCCCACGTGCGCTTTTGAAGCGAAGTCCAATGTCCGTGCCGATAAACGTACAATCCGATACTCGCACATGCCGCACACCACCGGACATTTCACTGCCAATCACAAATCCGCCATGACCGTGATACACCGTGCAATCCCGAATGGTGATGTACTCCGATGGAAGACCCAGTTCACGGCCTTCGGCATCCTTGCCTGATTTCAGACAGATCGCATCATCACCGACATCGAATACACTCTTCTCCACCACCACATGACGGCAGGATTCAACGTCCAGCCCATCTCCATTCTGAGAAAACCACGGATTCCGCACACTCACGTTACGAATGGTGACATGCTCAGATGCCCAGGGGTGCAGATTCCATGCAGGCGAGTTCTGGAAGGTTGGACCGTCCAGCAATACCCGGTTGCATCTCCGTAAACTGACCATGTTGGGACGTAAAAAGTCTCTGACTTCTTCATAGGCAGCGACATCACGCACCTGCTCCTGATGCAATCGATTCGCGATAGCGCCGCCCTCAAGTGCAGCTGTGGTAGGCCACCAGATTTCTTCATCTCCGCCGGATTGCTCTACAACACCACCGGAAGCGACCAATTTGTTCCATTGTGAAGTGTTCATTTTGGAGCGTTTCACCGGACGCCATGCCTCCCCGCCACCATCCCATATCCCCTCACCAGTAATCGCAATATCCTCCAGTTGATCACCATCGATCGGGGATTGGCAACGTACCACTTGCCAACCTTCGAAGCTTGATGCAATTAATGGGTATTGATCAAAATCTCGGCTAAACGTAACCAGTGCCCCTTCTTCCACATGTAGTTCGATCCGGCTGCGCATTACAATCGGACCTGTGAGCCATACCCCGGCCGGAATTACGATTCTCCCACCTCCTGCTTCAGCACATGAAGCGATGGCAAGTCGGAACATCTCCGTATTATCTGTTACGCCGTCTCCAACAGCTCCATAGTCTGTAAGCTGAAAATCCTGTACAGGAATGACAGGCAAATTGGCTTCATAAGCTCGAACATCGGACTGGGCACTTGCTCCTGTTGATATTGGGGAGTGATATGTATTCATCGTGCAGAATCATCCTCTCTACATGTAATGGAATTGTTATAGGGTCAATACATCGCTTTTACTTTCCTTACTTACGTTCAAACGGACGCTCTCTCGTTCCATCATATCAATGGCATGACGTGTAGGGTTGAGCTTTCTTGCCATGTACACGTGGAACTTGATGCTATTTGTTTTGTTAATCAGAGTCATAAATCAAACATCACTTTCAGTATACTCTATACAACTATTCCAAAGGTTGGAAAGCAACTAGGAGAATAGATTCATTTTTCTGTCAGGATTCGTCACAAGGAGTTTAATAACATGACAGATATATAACATATTTTCTGGCTATAGCCCTAGGGAACCCATTACTTATGTCATGTTTTATCACAAACCAATTGCCATAAGCAGGATGACTATGTATGATTAAATAACTAGTTTCAATTTATTCCTTATTATTCCTTTTACACACAGACGTTGCAGAAAGGATGGGGTGTACTCTTGATTGAATTTAGGGGTGTCCAGAAACATTTCGGTCATTTTCATGTCCTCAAGGATATCCATCTTCACATTGAAGAAGGAGAAGTCGTCGTCATTATCGGACCTTCCGGCTCCGGCAAAAGCACGTTACTCCGCTGTATTAACCGCCTGGAGACCATTACCGAAGGTGAACTTGTCGTCAGTGGGATTCCTCTACATCAGAAAAAGGTGGACATTAACCTCTTCCGCCGTGACATCGGCATGGTATTTCAACACTTCAATCTTTATCCTCACAAAAAAGTCATCGATAACATTACCCTTGCACCCATGAAGGTGCGCAAACAACCCAAAGAACAGGCAGCCGCAACAGCAATGAAGTATCTGACCCGGGTGGGCATTGCCGACAAAGCAGACAGTTATCCCTCCCAGTTGTCCGGTGGACAGCAGCAACGGGTAGCCATTGCCAGAGGACTCGCCATGGAGCCCAAAATCATGCTTTTTGACGAACCTACCTCTGCTCTCGATCCCGAGATGATCGGGGAAGTCCTCGATGTTATGCGTTCCCTTGCCCATAATGGCATGACCATGGTCGTCGTTACCCATGAGATGGGATTCGCCCGTGAAGTTGCGGACCGGGTCATCTTCATGGACGAAGGCCGAATTGTAGAAGAGGCCCAAGCTGCTGAATTTTTTGACAACCCCAGAGAAGAACGAGCACAGCAATTCCTGAGCCGTCTGATTCATCATTGAGAATAATCCACTATTCCATTTTGAAAGGGGTCTTTATTCATGAAGAAATTATTGAAATGGCCATCATTTATGCTTGTCCTCATTCTCTCCCTTGTATTGTCAGGTTGTAGTACAGGTACAGATACACCTTCAGCGAGCGGTGGTGGCGATGCCGAGGCGAAAGGCACGATTGAGCGGATTAAGGAACGCGGCAAGCTCATTGCCGGTGTGAAGTACGATACGAAGCTGTTTGGCTTGAAAGATCCTGCAAGTGGCAACGTTGAAGGATTCGATATTGATATCGCCAAAGCACTCGCCAAACAGATCCTTGGAGATGAGACCAAGGTCGAACTGAAAGAGGTCACTTCCAAGACACGTATTCCCATGCTGCAAAATGGAGACATCGACATCATCATCGCCACGATGACAATTACGGATGAGCGTAAGGAACAGGTAGATTTCAGTGATGTTTATTTCGAGGCAGGCCAATCCCTGCTGGTGAAAAACGACAGTGCGATTACCGGCCTGGAAAGCCTCAGCGGGGTGAAAGTACTCGCGGTGAAAGGCTCCACATCCGCTCAGAACATTCGCGAGAAAGCCCCGGATGCTGAGGTGCTTGAATTCGATAACTATCAGGATGCATTCACTGCTCTCAAAGCAGGTAAAGGCGAAGCGCTGACCACAGATAACATCATCCTCATCGGTATGCAACAGACGGATAACAGCTTCCAATTGGTTGGTGGCAATTTCACAAGCGAACCTTATGGTATGGCCATTCGCAAAGGTGACACTGCCTTCGTGGAGGAAGTCAACACGCTGCTCAAAAGCATGAAAGACAGCGGGGAATATGACACATTACATGAGAAATGGCTCGGCTCCAAGCCCGAGTAACCCGAATTAAGATAGTTAAGCGGCGATTACGTCTGCTGGATGCGAAGCATGAGCAGACGTAATCGCCGTTTCTACATCTGGAGAACGGAGGCTTCGCCTATATGGGCACATTGGATTTCAGCGTACTGATGCGACACTCGGATCGTTTTCTGGAAGGGTTCCTGAATACGATTCAAGTGAGCATTATGGCTCTCATTGGCAGCTTTATCCTTGGCGCGATCCTGGCTATCTTTCGGATATCCCCTGTGAAACCGCTGAACTGGATCGGCACGGCTTTTGTGGAATTTATCCGAAACATCCCATTGCTGCTGGTTGTGTTTTTCTTCTATCTTGGACTGCCTGCACTAGGCATCTCGCTGGATGGGTTTGTCTCCGGTACTCTGGGTCTGACCATCTACACCGCCGCTTTCATTGCCGAAGCGATCCGAGCGGGCATTCAGACCGTGCCGCGTGGACAACTGGAAGCAGCAAGGTCTTCCGGCTTGTCCTATGTACAGGCCATGAACCTGATCATTCTGCCCCAGGCCATCAAGATTGTACTGCCGTCCATCGGCAACCAGTTCATCAATTTGGTCAAAAACTCATCCATTCTTGCCGTTGTCGCCGGTATGGATCTTATGTATTTTGCCGACTTAATTAACTCGGATACGTTCCAGCCGCTAAGTGTGTACACCATTGTTGCGCTGTTCTATCTGGTGCTGACACTACCACTTAGCTTCCTGGTGCATTATATGGAGCGCAGGTTTGGACAGAGCGATGCAGAAGCGCGCAGCACCAAAGGCAAACCGAAAAAGAACAAACCGGCAGGTCAGGTTACCATGTAACAGATTGACTTGTACCTGCGCAGATTTTTAGGGAGATATATTGGCTTGTCCATGCCCCATCTATTGATCTTCGATATTCCATTCCTGCACACAGAAGGAGGCTAATAAAATATGGACTTTAGCGGGGCCTATGCGTGGCCCAACCTTCGTTTCCTGCTTCAAGGATTCCTGATTACCCTACAGGTAGCAGGGCTATCCATTATATTCAGCTTTGTGCTCGGCACTGTGCTGGGTACGATCCGGTTTACCCGTATCCCTGTTCTGTCACAGATCGTCGCAGTGATCGTGGATACGATCCGGAATCTGCCGCTGTTGCTCATCATTTTCTTCATCCACATGGTACTTCCACAGCTCGGGATTAAAATGTCCGTCTTCTGGTCCACAGTTGTTGGACTGAGTCTGTTTGAAGGCGCGATGATCGCCGAGATCGTCCGTAGCGGTCTGAAGTCTGTTGAGCGCGGTCAGGTGGAAGCTGCCCGCTCCTCGGGCCTCAGCTACATGCAGACCCTCGGCGGCATCATCATGCCACAGGCGCTACGCCGCATGTCCCCGCCGATGGTAAGCCAGTTCATCTCACTCCTGAAGGATACTTCACTGGCGATCATCATCTCTCTGCCGGAGCTGATGCACAACGTGCAGATCCTTGGCGGTCAAAGTTTTGATTACATTATCCCGGCCCTGCTGCTCGCAGCCGTATTGTATTTTGTCATCAACTACGCGCTGTCCATTGTCGCAAGGCGACTTGAGGCACGGATGAATTGATAATCAGAGAGAATAAGGCATGAAGGAAAAATGAAGGAACAACTAGGAACATCAAGGAACCGAGACCCCATGATTGATCAGATATGAAGAAATGAACTTGAAGGAAAGAACCTAATAGATGAAAAGAATGAGAACGCCCCAAAAACTCTAAATTCACCTATGCTATGCAGTGGATTTGGAGTCTTTGGGGCTACAGTTATGCTCATCAATTCACAAGCTTCCCACCAATTTCCAACGAACTGAGGGAAGCTTATTTAGCTATTTTGGGGATAGTTTCTAATCTAACGAATCGTAGACGCTCTATTCTTCCGATTCACCCCACTTTTACCCCCTATTGCAGGGTTTTGAGTAAAATAACTTCACTGAGATTCGTTACATTTTTCATTTCAGCTTATATCCCGAAATTAGACGCCTCAGGTTCGTTAAAACTTACGCCACCACCGCGAATTAAATAAACACCCACTCCCACTATTAATGATTCACCCGATTCGCCCAATTCGTCCACAATCAGCTCATCCGCTAGATCGCTGCTCCGTTGCGACGTAATTCCGCCTGTAACAGCGCGATCGGCAGTTCCACCGGGTCCAGCTTCATCTTCACTGTGAGTGCAGCCGCTGTTCCCGCGGCCTCCCCGGTAGCCATACAGCTTGGAGTCAACCTTGTCGTTGCATGCGCCTCATGTGTGGTGGAGATGCAGCGTCCTGCCGCCAGCAGATTGCGGATATTTCGAGAGATCAGACAGCGATACGGAATATCATATGCTCCATCTCCCTCTATAAAGGCAGCCACAACGCCTTGACCCGAAGGGTCATGAATATCAATCGGATAACCACTTCTGGCAATCACATCTTCAAATTTTTGTCCTGCAACCACATCCACCTGGGTCAAAGCGTAATGACCTATGATTCGCCTGGATTCACGGATACCAATCTGCGTTGCTACTGCCGAGATCGAAGCCCGTTTGAATCCAGGCACATCACGCTGCAAAAACTCAGCGATCATTAGCACCTGCTTCCGGCCTTCCTGTTCCGCAGAAGTCAGATCCTCGGCATCTGTCGCATCAAGTCCCTGCACCCGGGTACAATTAATCAGCACTTCATCCTCTGCCGGTCCGGTAAAAAACAACACCTGGTCGCGATTAATCGGCACACATGCTTTTTTCCACTGGGAATAGAAACCACTCACCCCGGTTAACGGAATGCTGTCCAGTTCAGCAAAAGGAGTTTTCACATAGAAATCCTCCGGTTGCTCCAGCATGTATTGTTTCACTCGTCCAAGATCCACACCACGCATGCGGAATTTCATGGTCATCGGCTGTGACTGGTGGTCTCCGTCTCTTCCCTTTGCCACAGAAGCACCCGCAAGATAAGCCAGATCCGCATCACCGCTTGCATCCACAAATACGTTCGCCTGGAACTCCTTTCTTCCAGACTTGTTGGTCACTCGCACCGCTTCCACCCGATCATCTACAACGACCACCTCGTCCACAAAGCTGTGCAATAACAGCCGGACACCAGCCTCCTGCAACATCTCTGCCGCAACCACCTGAAAGATGGCTGGATGGTACGGCGTGACGGTATGCACAAATCCAACCGTATCGCGCAGATGCCCCGGGGAGCCGCCACGTACCTGCAAACGATCCACAATCTCCTGCGCAATACCTTTAATGACCTGCTCACCGCGCTCCGTATGGAAAGTCATCCAAGGATAAACCATAGCGGCGGTTGACATCCCGCCCACGAATCCATATCGCTCCACCAGCACTGTTCGTATCCCCTGCCGTCCAGCCGCAATGGCTGCCGCTATACCCGCAGGGCCCCCTCCCACAATAACGACATCTGCTTCTTCTTTTTTCATGCTCTTCTGTTCACGCAAATGTTGTCCCTCCTTCCGTTCTATTGCACATGTTGCACTGCTCACTCTTTCAGCCCTGTCATGGCAACCCCCTCAATGAAGCGCCGTTGTGCCAGGAAAAAAACAATTAACAGTGGCAAGGTTGCCATGACGGTGGCACTCATCAGATATTGCCAGGCTGTACCCACTTCATCTGTGAACAGGGATAATCCAAGCGGCAGCGTCATTAGATCACGCGAGTTAATGAAGATCAACGGATCAAAAAACTCATTCCAGATGGTCACAAACGTGAAGATCGTCAGCGTAGCCATACCCGGCTTGGCAATCGGCAGCATAATTCGCGCATATATCCGGAATCGGTTGCAGCCGTCCATCATCGCTGCTTCCTCCAGCTCCGTTGGCACCGTAATGAAGAACTGCCGCATCACAAAGATGCCAAACACACCACCCGCCCCAAAGATCGGCAGTAAAATCAACGGAAGATGGGTATCAATCCACCCCAGTTGTCGCATGAATAGAAACATCGGAATCGCCGTGACCTCATGGGGAATCATCATCGCACTTAGCAGGATGAGAAATACCACATTACGTCCTTTGAACGGAATTTTGGCAAATGCATACCCTGCGAGGGAGGCAAAGAATACAGTTCCTAGCACAACCAAAGCAGAAATGTAGATACTGTTCCAATAAAAACGGTGAAACGGAATCAATTGAAAGACATCGATATAGTTCTGAAATCGGAATGTTTCCGGTATCCACTGCGGTGGATAGGTGAATATGCTCTGGGGTTCCTTGAATGATGTCGATATCATCCAGATAAATGGCACAATCATAATGAGGGAAATCAGAGTCAGCAACAAATACGTCCCCAGAGTACTTCCTATCTTCCGCCCCGAAGGACTAGGCATCGCCTTCATTGAATACCCACCTCTTTCGGAGCTGCCATTGCAGCAGCGTCAGAATTAGCACGATAAAGAACAGTACATATGCGAGAGCAGAAGCATAGCCAAACTGAAATAACTTGAATGCTTTTTCCCAGATATAATAAACCAATACCTTGGTGCTGTTGCTCGGCCCGCCCTGTGTCATCACATAGATCTGCCCGAATACTTTGAGTGAACCAATCACAGTCATGACTACCGTCAAAAACACGGTTGGCGTGATCATGGGCAGTGTGACGTGAAAGAAAGTTCCCCTCTTGCCCGCCCCGTCTAATGTTGCCGCTTCGTACAGCGAACGCGGTACCTGCTGAATGGCTGCTATGAACAGCACCATGTTCAGACCTACATTTTTCAGCACACTTGTCACGATAATCGCTGGCATTGCCAGATCCTGATTGTAAAGCCAAGCCGGACCTTTGATCCCCAGCATCAACAGAAGCTGATTAATCAATCCAGACTCAGTCGCATACATCAGCTTCCACACGATGGCCCATACGATCAACGAGGTCATGACCGGAACAAAGATCGCTGTTCGGAAAATTCCGATACCCCGCAGATTTCTGGACAGCAGCAACGCGAGCAACAGGGCGAGCACAATATTAAGCGGCACCAGCCCCGCTGTGAAATAGACCGTATTGGCAAGCACTTTCCAGAACATCGCGTCTGTCATAATATTCTGGTAATTATCCAATCCAATAAAATGATGATCCCCCAGCAGTGGCCAATCGGTCAGGCTCATGTATAACGCGAGACCCATGGGAAATAACAGTAGCAGGGTAAACCCAAGCACCATCGGCGATACAAACAGCCAACCTGCGATCTGGGCCTCTCTGGCGAGCGGCCCCCCTCTTTTGCGCTTGCGTGAATGGGTCAATCAGGCCTCCCCCTTTTAATCCAATTTCCTCCGAAGCTGAACTCTGTGACGATTCTATATAAGGTGAACTATACATTTACACAAGAACGTAGAGGACAGAAAAGACCTGAAGAAGCGAAGTGGTCGCCTTTATCCCCGGATTTCCCCTTTATATATGGGATTCAAAAAAATCTGGGGATAACAGCGATCGGAAGGTTGTTCTGGTATCGGAGTGGCAAGTGTAAATATTCTTTAGTTCAACTGATTAATCCCGACGGTTCAGACTGTCCACCGCATTACGGAACCCGTTCACAGCCCTTCGCAACTGCTCCTCCGTGTTGCCTGTCACGACCGCCCCAAGCATGATCGCCTTTACCCCGGTATCGCGCAGCACCCGAACATCATCCGGCACCAGCTTTCGCTGGGAAGGAACCAATACCGGTATCTGGGCTTGCAAGACCAGACGGCGATACTTGAGCACATCCGCAAAGCTGAGCGGTGCACCATATTCTTTTCCAGGTACAATGGATGCCTCCAGAGCGGTGAAGCCGAAGTGCGCTGCCGATGTTACGAGGGAAGCATCATATTCTTCATTGATCGCAAACGTTGGGTCCAGCCCCAAGTCATTCAACATGAAGGATGGCAAGTGATGTGCATAGATGGAATAGAAATCAAAACCCAGCCCGGAAAGCCCCTCCACATCCTCTCGCCTTGATCCATCTATACTGCCAGATGGTACGACCCCAAACGGACCACCAAACTCACTGCGGATCGCCCGAAACACCTCGGCGTACATGTCTAATGGACCAAAATGATTTCCGCTGGCGCGATGACCGACATTATAATGCACCTTCAGTGCATCAGCGCCCTCTTCCATGGCTGCCCGAGCCAAAGCAATATCATTCTCAGGCAGACTGACCACCAGCGACAGCGGTTTCCGTTCAAGTAACTCTTTGAATTTGCCCATCGTTCTCACCTCCGGTTTCGATTGAATGATTTAGGGTTGCAACACACTTTGGATCTCTTCCTGCATTTGTTTCAGGTTATCCTCAGCTGTCGCTGTCTTTGCAAACAGTCGGTCAAATCCCTGCAATACCGCATTGTCGATATCCTGCCAACGGATATGACCGGGAATTAAGCGCGCTTTTGTCATTTCATCAATGACGGCCTGCACGATATGCTCTTTGCTCGGGTTATTCGGCTGAAGAATGAATGCATCTGAGTTCAGAACAGAGGTACGCGGAGGCACAAAGTAGGTGGCTGTCGCCTGAATCCCCTGCTCACTGGCAAAATACTTCAACAGCTTCTTCGTTTCCTCTGGATGTTTGCTGTCGTTGAACATGGCATATCCGGCCTGCCCCAGCATCGGCACACTGCCTTGAGAGCCGGAAGGCATAGGAGCGATGCTCCATTCAAAATCCGTAATTTCTCTTGCTTTGGAAACATAGCTGTAATTATCAAAGAACATGCCCACATTACCCGCATCAAAGCTGACCTGTTCGCCCGCCTTCGGGTGTGATTCATCGGTGAACATCATGCGTTCCAGCAATTCAAAGGTCTGTACGCCATAGGCATCGTTCCAGGTGAACGTTGTCATGCCTTCGTCGAATGGACCGCTTCCATTGGACCAGGAGTAGGAAGAAAGCACCGCCCAGGTCTTCCAGTCGCGATAAAAGTTGGCGCCATAGATTCGGTTGGTCGCATCCTTGCTGGTAATGGCTTTGGCGGACTCTTCGAACTGTTCCCATGTCCATTGTCCTTGGGTGGCAAGTGTGTTTGGATCAGTCAGACCGGCCTGGTCAAACAGCGTTTTATTGTAAAACATGACCACCGGAGGTGTAGAGAAGGGTAGCCCTAACAATTGATCGCCATCACGGAACAAATCCAATGTACTTGGAATATAATCATCCAGCTTAAACTGTGCATCATCCTTGAACTCGGATACATCGGCCAGAATGTGATTGGACTTGAATTGTGGTACCATTCGCTCCGATACCCAGGCAAGATCGGGAAGAGAGCCTCCGGCAGCAAGCACCGAAATTTTTTGCTGGTATTCTGCAAAAGGTACGGATTCCATCGTTACTTTGATGCCTGGATTTTCCTTTGTGAAGTCATCGATCAACTTGTTGTATACATCCATATGTGCCTGATTGCCCCACATCATGAACTTCAGCTCGACCTCTCCATTCTCTCCGCTTGCACTCCCAGATTCACTGTTAGAACTGGAGCTTGCGCACGCGATTGAAGCCATCATCATGAATATAAAAACCAGTATCAGTCCTGCTTTTTTCATGGAAATCCCCCTTATGGACGTCGTGGTATACATGTGCAACCAAAGTATAACGAAAGCATGGTTCCCCCTTAAATCACGTCAACTACAGAAATGGTATGGTTTTTCAAGAGATACTGAATCGGTCTCGATATTCTCCTGCGGTCCATCCTACCTGTTGCTTGAACACCAGCATGAAGTGTTTGGGGCTCTGATGCCCGGATAACCGTGCCACATCATAGATTTTGAGACCCGTGTTGATCAGCAACCACTTGGCCCGCTCCATACGTGCCTCCGTGATGTATTCGGAATAATTGATGCCTATTTCGTTCTTGAACAATTGGCTTAAATAAGTAGGGTTCAAGTTAACAAGATCGGCTATCGTCTGAAGTCGCAGATCTCCATCGGGATGTTGCTTGATGTGCTCCTTCACATCTCGGATAATCTTCCGCGTATCTCCACCAGCGTGTTCTGTTTTCCCAGATGGCTCCGGGATAGAAAGGGTTGAAATACCGTATCTGCGATCCAGCAGCAATTGAATCTTTTGTATGCATAATGCCAGTTCATAACGATCGATTGGCTTCAACAGGTAGTTCAACACCCCAAACTCCATCGCTCTGCGTGCATATTCAAATTCACCGTAACCGCTAATGATGAGCATTAACAATTCAGGGTACATGTCTCTGGCTTTGCTTACCAAAGTTAAACCGTCCATTTCACGCATGCGGATATCCGTGATTAACACGTCCGGCACCTCACATCGCAGAAAATCCAGCGCCTCGGTACCGCTCGACGCTTCGCCCGTTACCTGAAACTGAGAAGACACTTGTAAGATCAGTTCCCTCAGTCCCTGACGGATGACCGTCTCATCCTCTACAAGCAATACTTTATACATGCGCTTCAATCCCCTTTCGGTAGAAGTTGAATGGATATCGTGACCACCAGGCCCTGCCCGGGACTCCCATCAATGCTTAGGCTGCCGCCTTCTCCATACATGAGGCGAATCCTCTGAGCGATATTGTTAAGCCCCAGACTGTCCCCGGCATGGCAACGTAATACCTCATTGGAAGGCTGTTTTAATATGGACTCATTCAACTCGTCAATCTTTGTCTGAGTCATACCCTTACCGTTGTCTCGTACACTAATCAGCAGCTCATGGTCGAATTTCAAGGCAGATACCCAGATTACTCCTCCATTTTCCTGCCCTTCAATGCCATGGTAGACTGCATTCTCCACCAGCGGTTGCAGTACCAGCTTGGGAATCAAATACTCGGTTATTGCTTCTTCGATGTCATAGATAATCTCTAACTTGCCGTTGTAACGGACCTGCTGAATGCGTACATAGGATTGTACAAAAGCAAGTTCTTCCCCAAGTGGAACCTTCCGGTCCACCTTATCAATCGTATAACGCAGCAGCTTGCCAAGCGCCGTCACCATGTCCGACACCTCAGCATGCTTCTGGCGAATGGCCATCATGTTAATGGACTCCAGCGTGTTGTATATAAAATGGGGATTCATCTGGCTTTGCAACGCTGACAACTCTGCCTCCCGCTCTTGAATGCCCAGCAGAAACACCTCATTGAACAGTCGATGAATCTCTTCCATCATTCGGTTAAAGCCCCGGCTAATCTGTCCGAATTCATCACTGCTGAAGTGTGATACACGCTGGCTAAAATCTCCCTGCTCCACCCGAATCATGTGGTGCTTCAGTCGAATCAGCGGCCGGGTGATACGATAAGATAACAGAACCGCCAGAATCGCTATACCCGCCATACATAACACAGCGAACCATATTGTGAAGGTTAGCATCTCACCCGACTCCTTTTGAATCACAGCAATAGGTGTAAGACTGATCACCGAAAGCCCGGAATAGCTAGAATGGTGTTGTACATAGAGATAGGGCTGCCCATCCAGAATAACTTTTTGGTTTCCTGCATAGCTTTGAAGCTGTCCCTGCATTAGCAACTGGTCGTACGCAGACATCCCTCCGATTGAGGTCCGTTCGAACAGCAGACGCTGCTTGCTGTCTACAATCATCAGGCTTGCATCTTGCTCATAATTCAGATTGGATAACAGTTGACCGAAGGCCTCCAGACGGATATCAATCAGAATGTAACCCAATCGCTGGAGCGTGCCCGGATCTCGAAGCACTCTGCCCACCGATATATACGATTCTTGCTGACCGCCCGTGTAATAGCCGGGTTGATGCGGAGGAAGCAGACGCCATGTCCCTTCCGAGTCTTCAAGCTCTGCAAACCATTCATCCTGCCTACTGTCCCATACCGGCTTGACCGCCAGTGAATCGAGATTGGAGAACAAAATACCGCTGTTGCTGATCAGATGAATTCCCCGAATCTCGGGCCGGTCATAAGCTTGACCCGATGTGTAAAGCTTCATTTTCAGATAATCCTCCGACCTCGCCCATGTTCCCGACCCCATTGAAGCGTTGTATTTGCCCAGAATGCCAAGCACCATCTGATCGTAAAGCGGCAAGAGCGACAACCGCTCAAAGTCCTTCAACAGCCGATTCAGATTGGCGTTAATCTGGCGAACCAGTTCAATGGTGAACTGCTCGGTCTTGCGATCCATCGTCTGCGAGAAATGCTTGTAGTTCATCATTCCCTGCAAACTTAGCGGCAGCAACGTCAGCGCCAGGAACAACAGGAGCAACTTGGTGCGCAGGTTTACGTTTTTCCCGAAAAAAATGCGTACCTTGTCCATCATTTCCGTTCATCCCTCCCTCTCCCGATCATTGTATGAGCCCCCTTCACAGATCAATCTGGATATAACTGGGGTCACCATATCCAGTTTTAATGATCATCCGCTATCCTGCCAATCCTGGAATTGGTACGGAATCTCAAGTTATCCGCATAGGTTTCAGGGGGAACGCAAAAAAAGCCGACTGTATCGCTACAGTCGACTACGCTATTTATATAAGAACACTAATTAGACCAAAAAACCGACTGCATTATGCAATCGGTTGTCTGTTCCTGAGATGGCTTTTATATTTGAATCGATTATATTCATTAATAAGCTCGTCCAGTACCATGGACTGTCGGAGGACTTGGTTGTCCTGCATGCCATGATTCTCCGCCAAACGACTCAACTCTTGCCTGTTCCGTTCGATTTTATCTGTGATCTGTATCGGTTCACTCACAGCATGCACCCCCTCTTTGTATAACATTTTAGGATACATTGCCAAAAAATTCATATTATATTCCTTTGCAGAACTAATTGATTGTTTGCAAAGGTGGTTTTCATAAAACAAAAATTAATTTATATCTCCCTACTTTACCTGTCTCAAAAAAGCTAAATCAGGATTGATGCCATCTCCCGTTTGAATAAACGCCTCATATGATCCGCTTAAAGATTACTGATCTCAGCCGGACTCATTTCTTCATCTACATAGGGTTCATTGTCGATTGCAATCACTAGACACATAAATCAGATGTGTACTGATCGTTGCAACGGTATTGACATTTATGATCAGTTTTGCGGGGTTCATTGTAACCTTGATTGGACTGATTGTAACTATTGTCATTGCCTTAAATAATCAAAACAAAAAGAAATAGACCGCCCCAGCTAAGGTAATGGTCTATTTCAGCTACCTATGCACAGCCACCGCCCATAGAAGCGGCTGTTGTAAAGAGCAGGATGTTCGCGCATCCTTGCTCTTTGTTATTATCTCCAGTTTAACACAGTTTGTTACATAAGTTAGCTCTTTACTGGTAATTATTGTCGCTCAGTTTTGGAGTAGAAGGGACGTGGAAAAAATGGAGAAACACCTCTCCTCACTTCACCTGCTTCAGAAACGCCAAGTCCGGATTCACTCCATCTCCCATTTTAATAAACGTCTCATATGATCCGCTAAAGGTTATTTTACCTTGATGAATAAAATGCAGAACACACTGGATATTTGCAATATCCTGCAAGTGATGGTTCGAGACCAGTACAGTGCACTCATTATGGAGTGCCAGCTTCTCAATCCTTTTCAAGATATGATAACGCATTTCCGGATCGATACCCGCTAATGGCTCGTCAAAGATGTATAATTCCCTCTTCATTAATGTGATTGCCAGAATACACAGATAACGCCTCTCCCCAACAGATAATTGCCCAAACTCCATATGCCATACCCGCTGTACCAATTCAACCTCTGCTGGACTCATATCTTCATCTACATAAGGTTCGTTGTTCACTTCAATGCGGTTTGAGTGATCGGAATACAGGAAAAAGCGAAAGAGATCTTTGGCCTTCAAAGTTAGAGGAAATAACAAACCCTGGAGCTGGTAGATGATCTCCTTCTCATCCGGAATACCTTGTATTTCTGGCGGACGTTTAATCACATTTGCGATCAGATCAAATAAAGTCGTTTTGCCAGAACCATTTTTGCCAATGATCATATTCACGGTTTGTTGGGGAAACTCCACATGTAAATGATCCAGATTTTGACGAGAGGCTTTGGGATAAGAGAAGCTCAAATTTTCAATTTTAATCATAGATCCTCCTGCTATGTCCGATGTGTTCTGGATATGACTTTCACAAATTTGAGTGCGATAAGTCCGCAGGTAACATAACAAAGTGTGATGAAGCTCATGTTGATCAGACTCAAATGTGGGAAAGGGCTATTCATAAACCATTCTGCTAATAAAAAAGTTACATTCCTGACGTACTCCATAGGGTTGATGAAAACCAGAAGTAGACCATACTCTGTTGAATACGCCAGTCCCTTTGCAGATAGAAAAAACATGACCAGTAAACTCATACTGACCACCGCATTCAGCGACTCCTGCCTTACTGGAAGAAGCATTAGGATAAGCGTTAATAAAATGACCATTACAGACCCCAATATACAGCTTGTTAAAGACACGGCGAGAAACAAAGCAACCTGTCCAAAGCTATCCAGGAATATCACTCCCGATACTAGCGAGAACAGGAGAATGGTCAAGAACAGAAAACCAATCTGGTTCAGAGCCTTTCCCCAGATAATAGGGTATTTACTACCTGAGATAAATTTGAACATCTTGAAAAAACCGCTCTCTCTTAAAGAGATCAGATTGGTCGTCACATCGATGGACATCACGAAGATAATATATGAAACAAATACACTGGTTTGGATGTAAAATTCATTGATCTCAGGCCCCTGAGTAAACCATTGATAATTAAAGATAAAAAAAGCAATGAGGGGAAATAACAGATACCATACGAAAGCTACTTTGTTGCTTAACATCATTTTAGTAAACAGACGGAAGTATTCACGAGTTATTTTCAAAAAACAACCTCCAATTTATCCAAACGGGAGCATTTTCCCAATATTGTGTAATCGATTCTTATAAGGCTTCAAGATTTCGACTTGAGTTGGGTCTATTTTTGCAGCATACATGTGATGGAAGCCTTTATTTGTTATAATTTTAACAATTTTTGTATTTAACTCTCCATCAAGAGCTGGTATATAACAAAGATTAAAATCCATTGCCAATTTTAAAGAGATTTTCTTAACTGTATTATAAAATTCATTAGGATCAGCTGTGTCTCCATCTATTAGTTCACCACGCACTTGATCTGATTTCTCTAGGTATTGAAACTCGCTTTTTAATTCATCTACACCAAGTCTCTCCATAAAATAATGAGAGTAAAGTAATGGATCAACTGAGTATTCCGTATTTTGATAATTTGATTTTTTTATAGGCTGCTCCACAGTTACATATTGGAATAGCTCTTTTAAACTGCCTGTTATTGCACCTTGGTAGTCCCAATCAGCACTTATCCCAACACCTTTAGTTTTTGCTCCAAAGGCGATTGTAATTACTACCTTGACCTCATCACACAACGATATATCGTACATAAAAATCTCATCTACATGTATCCGAGACATCTGGATAATGGATTGAAGATCTATAAATTTTATATCTTCAAGATGAATCTTTTTAGCAGGAGATTTAGTGAACCAACTAAAGAGCAAGCTTTGTCTTTCAAAGAATTCTAAAAATGCAGAATTTATAGACTGATGGGAACTAACATGAGAGGCCATTCCGCAGGTATCGCTATATATATTATCTAGATTTAATTTGTTAAGTATAGGATCATTCCAGTTCAACAAAATACGATGTAGAGGAAATTGTTCTATTGTACCATTCAGCATGTTGACTCCCTCTACTAATTGATCCCTGAATCTATGATAATTGTTAAAAACAGATACCCTCTCTATATGCTCTCCTATTGCTGCTTTAATTGATTTTCTTTTATCAAAATCAATTGCGCTTGCAGGCGGACCATTCTCAGAATACGTAATAACATCACTCTGAAAATAGTCAAGAAGAAATGAATTTTGTTTGATATGAAACCTTTCAATCATAAAAGGTGTGCCGTTAACTGGATTATTTATCAAAGCGTATTCTCTCCCCTCTATCACACTACAATACAGTTAGGTATTTTCAACATGCTTTGCTCGTTAAGATTTATCGTATTTACATTCATAGGGTTTCTTAGGTTAATGTACTCTTTTAAAGGAATATGATTAAAAAGATAAGGAGAGTATATTTTTATACATTTAATTTTTGTAGTTACCGTTTGTTTTAGCGGAATCATATATACTTCAGCCACCCAAGGAGGAAGTATATTTAACAAATTGGAGATTGTTAATTCTTTCATCGTTTTTTCATAATCACTAGTTGAGATACTTCCGTACCCTACAGATAAGTAATCAATAATCCCAGATTGATTTTCATATTTTTTCTTGAACACTTGGCGTGACATAGCAACGAGTTCATTACTTTCTTCTTTCCACTGTAATAAAACGGCTTCTTGTGTGGATTTAAGGATAGCCTCTTCAATGGAAAAAGAGCTACCCACCCCAGAAGAGCACACAAAATTTTTGTGAAGAATAAAACAAAATACTACCTTTAAGGGATAGAAATATTCATTGATAAAAAAAAGAACTTCTTTATTTTTTTGATACATTAATCCAGATAAAATTTTATGTTTGTTTATCAGAGATACATCTAGTTTAATTTTAGAGCCTTGTTTACCATACCAAAATAGATACAAGGCATTTTTTTCAATAATTTCTCGGAGAGAACTAACAATTGCTTTTTGTGACGAAATATGACTAGAGGTTCCGGTAGTATCAATTGGGAATTCTTCTGATAATGAATACGTTGAGTATTTCTTATCAATAAGTACACTACTTGAATTAACCATATTAATAGCATATACACTCTTCTCATCAAAAGGGATGCCCCCGGCAGATATTGCCCTTCTCTCGATCATTTCTGAAAAAGCTTTGATTAGAGACTGTTGCTTATTAAAATCTATTGCAGTGGAACTATCCGGCCCTATATAACCATTTTTAAGAAAGTTCCCAATTCTTGAGAAGGATGTGTATGTGTCGTCAGTAATAAATTTTTGCTCCGGTATATTAAAGTGAAGAGGATTTGATAAATACAACATGATATCGACCTCATTTTCCTGTTGAATCCGTGTATCCAAACCATTGAAGCATCACTATTGGACACAATCTCACATTAAGACCACATCGCTTAGTCAGTTCGTTATCATTGAATCCAGACCAACTTACCTCTCCGACACCTTTACTCATTTTATGGAGAGAATTTTTAAACACTTGGCTCATGGCTCCTACCTCTATTAGAGCATGTCTGTACCCTCTGATATGATATTTGATTATTGATCTGCGTAAGTCTGCTGCATATGCGATACAAATTTCCGGTAGATCTATTGCATCATGACAGACATACTTCTTGATATGAAGTGCTTCGTCTTTGGCCCAAGACGTTATTTTTAACAATGTTTGTTCTATCCCATCATATACGTAAACTCCTCTTGTCAAAGTATCATGATCTTGGAACACGAGTACCAACGGAACTATGGGATAGAGAGCACCAGCAGAACCATATTTTTTAGACCCCGTTTGTTTATCTCTTATAAAAGCACCATTTAATAATTGGGATAACTCTGCAAAATTGAACAGTCTCTCTTTGTTAAATGATCTGTAACTTCCGATTACATTCACTTCTGTGCTTGTATTAAGATTAATTTTCTGTTCGTAATAATCAGGAGTGATATCTGTGTACTGCGCATATTCAAGCCATGGAATTACGTTATCATCGATGGATTGGTGCTTGGAATCAGGCAACTTTAGCAAAGTACTGCTTTGATGAAATTTAAGAATATAGTTCTCAACTTTCTTTGGTATATAAGAAGCGTAAATGTAATCAGTGAATGACCTTTCCACTGTGTTATGTTCTAGACTTCCAACATACTTATTTTTCATAGCAGTCACATAGCTCCCAATGTAATGAATAATCTGTATAGTAATTATTCGTTTGAAGATCAAATACGGAACATTCATGCAACTCTTCATTATGGATTATTCTACCATTTTCTAAGGTGAAATATTTACTTATTTTATTACTTAATAACGAGAGTATATTCAAAATATTATTTTTGTTTAGAGGAGTATGAACCTTGAATTTGGGTTCATCTTTATAAATCGAATCGATAATTTGCTGATAAGAGATATTCCCAGTAGAATCTACACGCAATTGCGATTCAATGTGGCCTATGTGGCAAAAATGACATGGATTAGATGCTTGAGGGCTATAAAGAGAATCAATATAAAAATTGTTGTTATACGTGTAACTCATTAATAAAATTGAATTCTCACTCTTTCTTACAAGTGAAGTAATCTTATTGGCCATTTCTTTA
The DNA here is from genome assembly GCF_045040675.1 of Paenibacillus sp. FSL H8-0283. NCBI lineage: Bacteria > Bacillati > Bacillota > Bacilli > Caryophanales > Paenibacillaceae > Paenibacillus > Paenibacillus sp. FSL H8-0283. The sequence goes on along the minus strand of NZ_CP150295.1, from coordinate 441,421 downwards.
CTGTAAGGATTCATAAATACTACATATAAAGTATTACTATTCTTCTCTGAAAGTAGTGTGCTATTCGATTCTTCATTAAGATTTACAATTGAATTTTTCATATTTTGGTTCTCAAAAAGAAACTCTTGGGACACTTTAAGTATTTCATCATTGTTACTTAAGAAAACGCATTTTTCTATTGAGAAGTTCACCTCTTCTTTAGTAATGAAGATGTAATTATTCTCTAAAAATGCTATAGCATTTGAATAATCTTCTTGAAAAACATCCATAAGTTCTTCTTCATGGACTGATTTAATATTATTGTTATCCCATTTCTTAATTTCTTCTATTAATCTTGCTTCTTTTATTTTCACTATCCCATAATTATGCATTAAAACTAGTTCATTTGAGTTTATTTCATAGATAACAAAGTTATTCAATGTATACGTAGTGTACTCTTCTGTAATCAAAGTGATATGACACCTCCGCTTTAAACTTCAAGTGCGGCTAATATCCTAAATACGCATATTGCCGCACTCGAATCAATATAATTATTGGGAATCAAAAAAAGTCCTATAGTTCAATTTGTTTTTGTACATTATCCGCTCCACCACCTTTGCCACAACAACAGCAAAGTACACAACTTACATTAACACCACAGCTACCGGTGTTCCCTGTTCCCCCGCCTGTATTTGGGGGGTTTTGAAATCTGATTGCTCCAACACCGAAATCCCCGCTAGTCAAATCGGGATATTTATTACTACCTTTACCAGGTTTACTTGCTCCCATATGCTCACCTCCTTATTTAATATAGATAAAAAATTCATTTAACCTTTTCAAAAAATGAACTAGTATGTTGATCCCTTTTTTAAAATATAATATTTTGCAAAAGAATATTATATTTTATTTATTTGAATAATTATACAAATTAACATGTGTAATTATTTAATTAAACTTAAATAACATATCGTTCATTTCCTCATATTTACTCCTAGAGTAAATCGATTATATTCATTAATTAGCTCGTCCAACGCCATAGACTGCTCAAGCACTTTCACATTCGGGATTCCATATTGATCTACCAAGCGACTCAACTCTTGCCGACCTTGCTCTATTTGGTCTTTTAAGATACTTAGTTCTCTCATGGCATGTACCCCTCTAGGACATTCTAGAAAAACATTTAGAATAAGTATGTTGTTTAGTTTTGGTCATGATGAAAAGTTCTCTTAAGAACATATTATGTTTTGCATAATATTGTAAAAAGAATTCTTTAGAAAAAGGCATTGCGCTCTATCTTTTCAAGGAAGCGAAAATAAAAAATAGCCTACTGATTGCAGTAGGCTAAACTATAAACTCGCTTCTATATAAATATTATCTATTAGTATTTTATAATTATCATGATCTTGATTAGTTAAATGCTCCTTAAACTGCCCATAGAGATTTACACATTTTGAGATCAGAACGTCATCTTTGACAAAAATACTTATCTCTAAACTTATTAACAGAGAAGTAGCTCCGAGTTCAAACCTCTTCTTGTTAAAGTAGTAAAAGGCCAATTCGTAGAATAGCACCACTCTTCGATAATACCAACTCTGTACAGTATATCTTCCTTGTGAACGTACGTCATTGAATTTAGCATCGATCCGAGCTTTAAATCTCATCAAGACCTCATCTATATCATATTGATATCTATTTGCTGATTGAAGAATTTTGACCATTGCAGGAAGAATTTCCTCTTCACTATGTTCAATGTAAGTGATGTATTCAGGGATGACCTCTTTTCTTCCCATCATGACTTTATACAAACATTTGTTGAATTTCGCCCATTCTCTAAATTTATGAAGAACTTCATAATCTGCAACTTTCGCTTCATTCTCAATGATTTTCTCATATATATCAGTGTACTTTAAGGCTTCTTTGTAATTTTTAGCATAATCACAATAGTTAGAAAAAAGTAAGTTGGCATAGGCTTTGTATACGAAGAAAGGATATTGAGATTTAGATACACGCTTTTTAGTTTGTTTCATAGCCAGGTTAGCTCGTCTCTCAAGTTCTTGCGATAAACCCTTCATTTTATTCCACTCATGCAACCCCCAGTAAGCATTCGCCAAATCCTTAATTGCATCCAATTGATAGTCCTGATCTAATCGCTCTATAAAAGGTTCAAACTTTGAAATAATTACTCTGTTTTCTTTTTGGTCAGAACCCATACTAATCAGAAATATACGATACTGGCACATAGCCAAGCGTTCAGAGTGCTGATATTTTTCGCATTCAGACACACATTCATACAAGATAAGTGCTGCTTGCTTCATTCCTTTGTTATACAAATCTTCGGCTACTTCAAACAACTCATCTATATATGAATGATCATCTGTCACATGAGTAATGACTTGTTGAATAATATCCAGCTTACCGAGCTCAGCACAACGGTATATAAACGGTTCTAATCGTCTCCAATGGGGTGCTGACTCAATAAAACATTCCACACCATACATATCATAAAAGTACCCCTGTTCCAAACCCATTGCAGAGGTAATCTGGTCTAGTTGGTTCATTGAAATAAGCCTTGTTCCTTTGACGATAGCACTTAATGTACCCACATTAATGTCGACAATTTCCGAGAATTGTTGTAGCTTGTATCCCTTATTATTCATGTGATTTTCAATATAGGAACGTATATTGGACATTTTCTTCACCGTCCCTTCCCAGATATTTCATCATCAAAAAGTCGGTAAACTTAACTTTTCTATTACTTTTTTGTACTTTCTGATCTGTGTTTCATTGGCTTCACTCCTATACTCCCCATACAAATCTAAACATTTAATGCACATTAGATCATCTTTACTTGAAGAAGAGAGATCTAAGCAAATAAGTAAGGCATCAATTCCAAGTGAATAATTATATTGATTTATTTGATATTTTGCCAATTCATAATAAAAAACTCTATATCCATGGTCTATCATTTGATCGGTATAACTACCTTTATTATGAGCGTCCGTATTAAACAAATTAATCGGATGTTCAAACTTTTTCAAAACATGATCAATATTAAATCCATACTGATTAGATGCTTCCAAAATATTTAGCAAACCCGTTAATATCTCTTCCGGATTTTTTTCTAAATATCCTAAATAAGGGGAAATCACACTCTCCTGACCTACCATTATTCGGAATACATATTGATTCCCCTCTCCCCATTTCTTAAATAGATCTATTATATTTTGATCCTCTTCTGTAGGATTCTCAATCTCAATTATCTCCATGTATTTTTGCAGATAATTTATGGCCTTATCGTACTCCTTGCGGGTACCATAAACGCTTGATATTAATAAGTTTGCATAGGCTGTATATGTAAAAAGAGGATAGGCTGTTAGCCTTCTTTTATTTTTCCGCCTACGATATTGAATTTTTAATTGAATTTCTGCTTTCCGTTCCAGTTCCCTTGCCCATGCATCAACCTTGTCCCACAAATGTATCGTATTATACACGTTGGCCAAGTCTTTAATTGCATCCAATTGCACTTCTTCATTTAATTTATCAATATACGGTTCGAACTTTACTGTTGCATTGAGATTATCAAATTTACTCAGTGTTTTATGAAGCAGGAAGATACGGTACTGGCAAAGGGCCAACCGTTCAGAATGTTGATACTTCTCACTGTCGGCCACACACTCATATAAAATGAGTGCAGATTCATTCATACTTTTACTATAGAGACTCTCTGCCACATCAAACAACTCATCAATATAGGATTGATCATCTGTCACATGAGTAATGACTTGTTGTATAATATCTAGCTTACCAAGTTCAGCACAACGAAATAAATACGGTTCTAATCGCCTCCAGTGGGGCGCAGATTCAATAAAACATTCAACTCCATACATTTCATAAAAGTAACCCTGTTCTAAACCCATTACAGATGTAATTTGATCTAGTTGGTTCATTGAAATAAGCCTGGTTCCTTTGATGATCGCACTTAATGTACCAACATTAATGTCAGCGATTTCTGAAAATTGCTGTAGTTTATATCCCTTATTCTTCAAGTGACTTTCAATATAGGAACGTATATTGGACATTGTCTTCATCGTCCTTCCCCAGATGTTTTACTATCGAAAAGTTGGTACACTTAACTTATCTATTAGTTTTGTATACTGCTCTTCCTGGGTCTTACTAGCGTGATTTCTGTATTTTCCGTACAAATCAATGCATTTGATACACATAAGATCTTCATTACATAAAGAAGAACGTTCTAAACTTGTAATTAAATGTCCTATTCCCTGTTCAATCTGACTTTGACTTAATCTGTACTTTGCTAGTTCGTAGAATAAGCGTATATATCTAAAATTTGATGCCTGTTCGTTATATGCTCTTTTTACTTTTACATATTTCTTTGTTCTAATCTCGTTTATCTGATTTTTGAATCTATTCAGTGTGTAGTCAATATTGTAAGAGTACTGATTGGCAGCTTGTATAATATATACGAATGCTGTTGAGATTTCCTCATGATTAGCATCTAGGTAATCTAGATAATTATTCAGGACCTCAAAATCACCTGATAGTATCTTGTACAAATATCGATTTCCCTCCGCCCAACCCTTGAACAGTCCTATTAGTTCTTGTTCTTCTCCAGTTGGATCTTTAACATTGTTCACTATATCCTCATAAATATCTGTGTACTCTAAAGCTTCTATATATTGCCTACATTCTCCAGATACATGTGCCTTGTGCAGAATGGCATAAGCTTTATAAGTGAAAAGAGGATAAAAAGCAACTCTAGGTTTCCTTTTCCTTCTTAAGGATTGAAAATGAATTTGTAAGTCAGTTCTTCGTATCGACTCCTCAGCCAACTCAAAAACCTTATCCCACAGATTCATTGTGCTATACAGGTTAGCTAAATCTTTAAGCGCATCCAGTTGCATTTCCTCATTCAATTTATCAATATAGGATTCAAACTTTACTGCGGCGTTCATGTTAATGAGTTTATTCAGTGTTTTATGAAGCAGGAAAATACGGTACTGACAAAGGGCCAGCCGCTCCGAGTGTTGATATTTCTCACAGTCTGCCACACATTCATACAGAATAAGAGCTGCTTCTTTTAATCCTCTAGCAAAAAAGCTCTCAGCTACATCAAATAACTCTTCTATATAGGATCGATCATCCGTCACATGAGTAATAACTTGTTGTATACAATCCAGCTTACCAAGTTCAGCACACTCGTATAGGTATGGTTCCATACGTCTCCAGTGAGGCGCAGATTCAATGAAGGACTCTACCCCATAACTCTCATAAAAATAACCTTTTTCTAATCCCATTACAGAAGTAATTTGATTCAGTTGGTTCATAGACATCGGTCTGCTACCTTTAAGAATGGCACTTAAAGTCCCAACATTAATTCCTGTAATATCGGAAAAATGCTGCAACTTGAGATTTTGTTCTCTCATAAATCTCTCAATATGTACTCTTATTGTAGGAACCAATTCCACTATCACACCTCCGCCACCTAAATCACTTATAATTCAATAACATATAATAAATGTTATTTTAATCCTGTATTTTACATTGGTCAATCTATGAAAATACAAAAAAGCTTACTCTCGTTACTTGAAAGTAAACCTTTTTGAAAAATTTAATATATCTTTTCTGTTATAATCTTCCTGCACCATGCGGATAATTCAGTATTTGTAAAGGTGCATCGATATCAAAATTACCTAATTGACTGATATTAATAATCATAAAGCTAAGCAAGATTACATAGAAGATTTTCTTTTTTTTCATAAGATTTCTGAACCTCCATCATTATAGTTTTGTATTGGTGCTCGATTTCAGTGGTACCCATGTTTTTGTACTTCTCATATAGGGAAATACAATGAATGATAGCTGTTTGATTGTTAAATCGTACAGATTCTCTCAGACAGTGCATAAGCTGCTTCAAACCCTCTCGATATTCATGGCGATTCAAGTGATAGAGAGAAAGTTCTAACAAGAATGCAACACAAATCTCATTTTTCATCTGCTCAGTGTAGCCTTTTAAACGTTTAATTTCCGAGTTAATTTGATCCCTGAATTTATACAAAATATCATCAATATTTTGATCAAACTTATTAGCTGCCTCCAAAATATTAATGATTGCAGGTAAAATTTCTTCTTCATTTTTCTCGATAAATTCCAAGTAAGCAGGTAATACACTGTGTTCACCCATCATTAATTTATATAAATAAGTATTGGCTTCCGTCCATCCAGCAAATTTATCAATGAAAATCTGATCTTCTTCATCCGGTTCAGAGACATTAGCGAGTTTGGCATAGATCTCTGTGTAGACTAATGCCTCGTCATAACGCCCCTGCCCCTCACATGCCGATGATTTAAGCAAGTTGGAATAAGCTCTATATACGAACAAAGGATAGGAGGTGAGTCTATCACTTTTGTCTATTTTTTTCTTTGTATATGACTGCAAAATTTTAGTTTTCTGATCTAACTCTTCTGCCAAATCAAATACCTTGTCCCAATACCTTAAAGCCAGATACGTATTCGCCAAATCCTTAATCGCATCCAGTTGTCGTTCCTCATCCAACCGATTAATATACGGTTCAAAGTGCACAGCGGCCCGCAGGTTATCATGTTGATTCTGACCAAGCGAGAGGGTGAAGATACGATACTGGCACAGAGCCAGACGTTCCGAATGTTGGTATTTCTCACACTCCGCCACACATTCGTACAACATCCGTGCAGCCTTCGTCTGTCCACGTTCAAGCATGCCTTCCGCCATCTCGAACAATTCCGAGATATACGAGCGGTCATCCGTCACTTCCTGGATAACCTTATGAATACATTCCAGCTTGTCCAATTCAGCACAGCGTTGCAGGAATGGTTCCAGTCTCCTCCAATGAGGTGCCGATTCCACGAAACATTCAGCCCCATAAATCTCGTAGAAATACCCCTCTTCCAGCTTCATGCCTTGGGTAATCAGATCCAGTTGCGCCATAGCGATGGGCCGAGTCCCCTTAATAATTGCGCTAAGCGTTCCAGCGTTAACTCCCGATATATCGGCAAAATACTGCAGGGTGTACCCCTGTTTCCTGATGTAGTCCTCAATATATGAGCGTATCGTAGTTGTAGGTTCCATGTATCCCACCTCCACAATGAAAATCCATAATTTTGAATTTATATGATAAGCACAATATTAATCCTAAATTTTACAGCGGTCAATAAAAATCGTGGCAATTCCCTTCACATTTATGCAAGGAGGCCTCGCTGTTCCTGCTTATAGAAAAAATCCATTAGAAGAATCCGTGAGAACGTGATACATTTAATCCAACTTACATATCCTACTATTTCAATAGGATTATACGACACAGATATTATCAATTCAGTTCGAGGAGAAGGTCAGATGAAATTTGCCTTGTTTAGTCTCATGATGAATCTGCCTAATGCCGTAACCGGGGAAGCTCTGACGACTCAGCAGAAATTCCACAATATATTAGAGCAAGCAAAGCTGGCTGAACGACTGGGTTTTGATGCTTATGGAATCGGTGAACGACACGGTGCGCCTTTTCTATCTTCCTCGCCACCTGTCGTATTAACCGCAATAGCCGCAGCAACCACACGCATTCGGTTACTAACCACCGTCACTGTTCTTAGTATACTTGATCCAGTCCGGGTTGCCGAGGATTATGCCACGTTGGATCAATTATCGGGCGGACGGCTGGAGATGATCATCGGGAAAGGCAATGACCCTCGGCACTATCCGCTGTTTGGCATAAGCGAAGAGGAACAATGGGACTCACTCGATGAACGCTACCATCTGCTAAGACGGCTGTGGTCTGAAGAGAATGTAACCTGGCAGGGAACGTATCGCCCTCCGCTTGATGGAGTGACCACGTGGCCCAGGCCGCTTCAGCAATCCATCCCAATCTGGCATGGTAGCGCGTCCAGCACGGTCTCGACGGAACTCGCTGCCAAATATGGCGAGCCACTCTTCACGTCGAATTCTTTTCATCCTCAGGCCAAATATAAAGCGTTAATTGATCATTATCGGGAACGCCTGGATTATTATGGTCATGATCCGCAGCAGGCAGTGATTGGCTCTGGTGCCGGCAGCCTCTATCTTGCGGATACGGGCGAAGAAGCCATTCGCCGATATAAGCCATATTATGAAGCGTTCCATGCCACCGCCGCCGCACAGCATAACCAGTCGCCCTTCAGCGATCTGGAGGATAACATTGCACGAGGCCCTGCGTTAATCGGCAGTCCGGAGCAGGTCATTGAGAAAATTCTGGACTATCATGCCGCTTACGGACATCAGGTGCTGAGTATCAGCGTAGATGGACTGACGCATAGCGAGCAGTTGGAGCAAGTGGAGCGTTTTGCCAAGGAAGTCGCCCCTGTATTACGCCGCGAACTGCCAAGTCCGATATGGAACGCACCCCCGATGTTAAGAGAGCACTCATCCTCCCTTTCCTCCAACGCTACAGACTCATGGCCCACAGCCATCTCACCTATATTCCAGGTCTAACTATCTCCCACGTACAATACACAAATGTTCCTTCCAGGGTGATTCCTACGAATTGCCCTCTTCCCCCTCCCTCTTTCTCTTCCTCTCATCGGTATTGTCGCTCTCCCTACATCTACTTGGACTGAATGCCTCCAAACAGGGAATTTAGCAACACCTCTACATAGGAATCATCCATCGCTTCCCCCGTCACTAACATACGATAGAACACCGGCCCATAGATCAGATCAATGTATAATCCAATGTCCGTCCCACTCTTTAATTCGCCGCGCTCCACACCCTTCTCCAGAATCCCCCGAGCTTCACGCCGACGCGGTTGGATGTATCTTGTACGGTATTCTTCGGCAAGCCCTTCATCCGACTGCCCTTCTCCAATAATCTGTGTAATCACCTTACCTTCACGACTGGTCAAAAAACGAACCAGATTACTCGCATGTATGCGTATATCCTCCAATACCGAGCCTGTATCCGGCACTGGCAATTTTGCCGTTGCAGCAGACATATATCCGTCCATAATGACAGCGCCTTTATTCGGCCACCATTTATAGATAGTGGCTTTGCTCACCTGTGCACGTTCAGCAATCTTCTCGATTGTAACCACCCCGAATCCGTGCTCCAACAACAACTCATACGATGCTGTAAGAATGGCATTCTGGGTTTCCATGTTACGTGGACGTCCTCTTTTGGCAGTCATCTTGAGCCCTCCTGGATGTATAAAATATATTTAATCATCAGTATTTTTCATGAAAACGATACGTTCATTATACTAAACTGCCATGAGTGCACACAATTCCATCCTACGCTTACCTTTTCATCCTCATTTATATTCTCATTAAAATATGTAGAGCCTATTTACAATACTATACGTTTAGTTTATTATATATTAGTAATTAGTGTACACACCGTTTAGTAATTAACGTTTTTAAATATCGCCTGTTTATTGGGAATACCAATTTAGAACTGTGGAGGATGATTATGATGGATATGAGACAACAAGTGAAGAAGGCACCTGTACCCACCTGGATTATTTTTTTGCTGGCATCAGCTTGTGGATTGATCGTGGCAAACCTGTATTATGCTCAGACCGTTATCGGTCCGATCAGCATGACAACGGGTCTGTCTTCTGCCGCTGCCGGATTGATCGTAACGTTGACTCAGATTGGTTATGTCATTGGTTTGCTGTTTATCGTGCCGCTCAGTGACATTACCGAGAATCGACGCCTGGTCGTTCTTTTCCTCATCGTACTGGTTGTTGCCCTGATTGCTGCGGCTTTCTCGCCCACTGCTGTTGTATTTCTGACTGCCTCTCTGTTCATTGGGATAGGTTCTGTTGTCGCTCAAATTCTTGTGCCCTATGCGACATATCTTACTTCCGAGGAACAGCGCGGACGGGTTGTCGGTAATGTAATGAGTGGTCTGTTGCTGGGCATCATGCTGGCTCGTCCTGTCGCAAGCTTTATCACCAGCCTCTTCGGATGGCAGACGGTCTTTGTATTCTCCGCCATTGTCATAACACTTCTCATGTTGCTCCTATCACGTGCTCTTCCTGCTCGCCAGCCTGAACCCACCTTGAAATACGGGCAATTAATCGTGTCCTTGGGCACACTGTTCAGAACGATGCCGCTGCTGCGCCGCCGGGCGTTCTATCAGGCCAGTCTCTTTGGTGCTTTCAGCTTGTTCTGGACCACGGTTCCGCTCAGACTCGCTAACGATTTTGACATGTCACAGCAAGGCATTGCCTGGTTCGCACTGGCTGGTGTCGGAGGTGCTATTGCCGCTCCCATTGCCGGGAGACTGGCTGATCGCGGACTAACACGTATTCTGACGGGTGCTGCCATGGTGATCGCTGTTGCTTCGTTCGGTCTTGCTTATGTGTTCCAGAGCCACTCCACGTTAGCACTGATACTGCTTGTGATCGTGGCGATCACACTGGATATGGCTGTCTCGGGAAATCTGGTGCTGGGTCAACGCATTATCTACTCCTTAGGAAGTGAAGCGAGAGGACGTGTGAATGGCATATTCATGTCGATCTTTTTTGTCGGCGGTGCGATTGGTTCATCTCTTGGAAGCTGGTCTTATGCTAACGGGGGCTGGAGTCTCACAACGCTGATTGGTCTAATCATGCCGTTGCTCGCTTTGGTGTATTACTTTACGGAAAAGAAAGCAGCCGTTGTCAGCAAACATCTATAAGTGCGTGTTCAAAAAGGGCGGTTTTCAGTACCGAGAACAACCTCTATAACAATTCTTTCATATATAAAGAAGGGCAGAGTGATCTCTAAAGATCCGCTTCTGCCCTTTTCCCTTATTTCATGACACTGAATTTTTTGGTCGCTGCCCTAACTTGATCATCCTCGCCCCATACAATGACACCTACCACTTTGGTAGCTTCCAATTCCATCGAAGCAATCTCAACTGCATATTGTTCAAAGGCATTGTTGAGCGACTGGCCTGTCTGTGAAAAAACAACATGGCTCAGTCCCCCGCTGTCATCTGAGCAGAGTTTGGCCAGATTGATCAGTTGATTCTCGCCGGCCTTCAGAATGACAGTGCTATATCGGATGCCGGCATGCTGAACGCCGCTATGATCCAGCACAGGTTGATCAGAATATAACTCCGGCTCATTCAGCGATGCTTGTCCCATTAACAGGGCAGCCACATTAGCGGCGGCGCCAGGTTCCAGATTTTTATCTAGTATAATAGCAATTCTTTTCATATGACTGTATTCACCCTCTGTGTATTTTGTGTAAAACATACCCATGGCATATTGATTCCCTCGCGCAATACTTTGTAGGTCACAAGCCCGTAATGATCAGCGCATAGCTGATTCGTGAGCGCAATGGACTTCTCCGTGTTGTGCATGACCTTCCTGCAAGCTTCAGGGTTGGACGATACGGTGCTGTTCTCTCTATAGGTTGTATCAAGTTCAGATAACAAGTATGTGGTTGCTGGATGATGATAGATAATATCGATCTGATCGGGACATACCGCATGGAAGCCGGATAGAACCAGCGCAGGAATTTTCTCCACAAAGCTCTCAGACACCGCTAGTTCAGAATCCATGATGAAGCTGTTGAGCTTGGGATACGCCCCGGGGACTAGCAAGCAGGATATGATCCCTGATCTCAAGTCTTCCGCAGCCGCTTCAAATTCAGGGTATGGCTTGATACGTTCCGAGTTGCCTAGCTTCTTCGCGATATGCATGCTGCAAGTGAGGAATCCTTCATCGTCTCCCAGTGTTCCCAGTATGGCATATTTCTCTTTAACAATCTCCATTTATTTCTATTTCCTCCTTTTTATTTCTAATCCGCTAAAGATCGTATACCAAAAATTTCCTATTGTCAATTAACACTTTAACGCAACATAAATATGTATTTTGGTTCATATTTTTAACCAAAAGGTGTATTCAAAATGGAAAATATTGAGCTATAATGTTATGAAATGAATTTTTACTATTTTTAGTATTTTGTTGAAAGGGGATATACGAGAACGTATGAAAACCATTGTATACATATCTGATTTCAGGCTTCCAACTGGATTAAACTTCGTTAAACCTTTGCAGAAATTGGCTGATCACAAGAAAATTCTGATTATTGAACGGCATAATTTGCATCATGATGAGGTCCTCAGGGACTTCTTTGATGAAATTAGATATGTCGATCATCTGGAGTCCGTAGATGCCATCAGGGAGCATATGATGCAGATCCGAGAATCCCATTCCATCTCTGCTTTGTTAACGCCGGGTGAGAATTCGATTGAGATCGGTGGTCAGCTCCGTTCCGAGTTCGGGATCCCCGGTATGCAACGCAATCAGGCTGAGGCTGTTCGCAACAAATGGATCATGAAACAAATGCTGCATCAACGCGGAATTCGGACATCCGAAATTGCCATTGCTCTACATGAACAGGACTATATTCGTTTCACTGCTGTACACGGGTTTCCGATTATTGTGAAGCCACTCAGCGGATATGGAAGTATCAATACGTTCAAATTGTCCAGCATGGATGAACTGGTATATTATCTACACCATACAAGACAAGCACAGCAAAGGGATTTGCTGGAGGAATTCATCCACGGTACGGAGTTTCATTGTGATTCCATTGTGTCCAAGGGCAAAGTTGTATTTGCATCTGTTTCCCAATACCTGTATAACTGCCTGGATATTGCGACGAAGCAGAAACCTCCAGCCAGTATTACGTTCCCTGAAGGCACGGAAGCTGATTTTATCCATCACATCAAAGAACTCAATGAACAGGTCATTGCTGCCTTGGGTATCAATCAATCCGTAACACATGCCGAACTTTTTCTGACTCCAGAAGGAGAAGTGGTGTTTGGAGAAATTGGTGCAAGAATCGGGGGATCACATGTTATGCCTCCTTGCATCAAGAACACCCATGGCGTTGATTTCTTCGAAGCCGTCACTGATCTGGAAGTTGGAGTATATGAATTTAAGCAACAGGAGACGAGCCATAAATTCACAGGCATGATCTGCTTCCCTTCACGCGCAGGGGTAATTCAACACATATCCGGGATAGAGGATTATGCGGATATCCCTGGCATCATTGAGTTCAATGTATCCTATCAAGTGGGGCAGCGCGCCGGGGACGTCAACGATACCATGACCCGATCAGGGTATGCTATCGTGGAGGGTGATTCGTTCGAGGAATTGCGTCAAACCCTGCTGGAAATGTACGATCGCTTCAAGATTGAAGTGACAGTTGCTGAAACCGTATAAGTTGTACGGATGAACCTCACTGTTTTTGGTCTGGAGTGAAGGTTATCTTGGGGAGGGCTGGAATTATTGTCGTTATTCAAAACGTACGCGGGTCTGAGCCGCGATATCTATTATCTCTGTTTAGCCAGAACGATTAACAGCACGGGAGATTTTGTATTCTCCCTGATTACCTTGGTGCTTACGTTACAGATGGGCATGAATGTGGTCAATGCAGGGATCTTTGTGTCCATGGCAGCCCTGATTAGCGGACCCGGTGTGCTTCTTGGCGGCTATTTAAGCGATCTTATGGGCAAAAAAACAATTATTGTCATCGGGCAACTGTTGTCTGCCATCCTGATTATAAGCTGCTCTTTTTGGTCAGGCACCCTTACCGTTGGTTATCTTCTGATTGCAGTCATGTTTTTCATCAGTATTACCCGGCCTGCTTATAATGCACTGATTATTCAACTGTGCACGGAGGAGAAAGAGCGAAAGTCCGCCTTTTCCCTCATGTATCTGGGGGCCAATCTGGGTATAGCCATCGGACCACTGGTCGCCGGTTTTTTTATCAAGGATCACGTCAACATTGTCTTTATAAGTATCGGTACCGTGTTTCTGATATCTACCTTTATCATCATCAACCAAGTTAAGATCGGCACACGCAAGGAATTGGCATCAACAAACAGCGAACATGCTGGACAACAAGAACAACAACGATCGAGCCAACCACCTTCGCCGTTATTCAGACTACTGCTGAAAAATCCACTTGTTGCCTTCTTCATCGTTGTGTCATTTCTTAACTATTTTATCTATATGCAATACTCATTCAGCCTCCCACTCCAGATGAATCACTCATTTGGCGAGAACGGAGCAGCATATTACGGCTCTGTCATGACCATCAATGCCATTAGCGTCATTATTCTTACCACCGTGATCCTGTCCGCTACACGCAAATTAACTGCCCTAAACTCGATAGCTACAGGCGCACTCTTCTATGGAATCGGATTTGGAGCCTTGAACCTGCTCGGAACCTTCCCCCACTTTTCCATCGTCGCCTTATCCACGGTGCTGTGGACCATTGGAGAGATTCTCGTGCAGACCAATATCAATCTGTATATTGCTTCGCGTGTACCCGACACACATCAGGGGCGGTTTAATGGCTTGCTGTTATTCGTAGGTTGCCTGGGTTATACACTTAGCCCATATTTGACAGGCATTTTCATCAAAAGCATGGACATGGAAAGTGTATGGATCATTATTCTGGCTGTCAGTCTGTTCTATGCGTTGTCTATGATCATTCTCTGGTATATCGAAAAAAGCTCAACAAGAAGAAACGAAATGAAACCGCTGGATCACTCAAAAAGTATCTGAACCTCAGGGCAGCCTATTCTGCCCTTTTTTTCACTTTATTTTCACACCAAAACAGGCAGATGCTTAGCAGCATCATACTCGACCAATCGCTCAACAGCATTCAATTTACGCACCAGATCAGGGTTAGAGATAAACGGTCTGCCGAACGCAGCCAGATCTATGCTTCCCTTACCAATCGCGTGCTCTGCGGTCTGAACATCCAAATCCCCCACACCAATGATGATTCCATCCCACTGACTTCGAATCCGTTCGTGAAAGGACTGCTCCTCTTCCCACGCTTTTGTATATTGGTCTGTTGAGGGATGCAAGATCGTAATTCCCGTCTCACGGAACAAGTTCAGATATGCATCGATCATTCCAGCTTTGTCTACCCAAGCATAGGATGCATCATCATCCTTTTTCTCTGAAAATCGTACCGATATGCGATCCACAGGGATCTCTTTTTTCACAGCCACAATAATATCCCGCAAGAACCGCAATCTGCCCGCTGTGTCTCCTCCGTATTTGTCTGTTCTGTGGTTGGTCTTCTCATTGATAAACTGGTCGATCAGATACCCAAGCGCAGCATGCAGCTCGATCCCGTCGAACCCTGCCAGAACCACATTGCGGGCGGCCGTCTGAAAATGCTGAATTGTATCCGCTATATCCTGTGTACTCATCGCTTGAGGAACCTGATACGGCTTATGTAGCTTATGCACTCTTCCCTCTGCCGCAAGGCTGGAAGGTGCCACTGGAGAGGTTCCGATCAGATCGGAGTGGGACAACCTGCCGACATGCCATAGTTGAGCAATAATGGTGCCGCCATGTCTGTGGACAGCATCCGTTACCCTTTTCCAAGAAGTCGTCTGTTCATCTGTATATAAACCGGGGATGCCGTAAGTGCCTTTGCCTGCCAGATTCGGGTTAATGCCCTCGGTAATGATCAGTCCCACACCATCTCGCGCACGCTGCCCATAATACGCCACCATCTCATCCGTCACGGTCCCCTCCCGATCATCAGCAAATCCCCGGGTCAACGGTGCCATCACAATTCGGTTCCTTAATTGCCACTGATGAATCGTTACCGGGCTTAATAATGTTGAACGTGTATTCGTGTTATCCATGTCATATCCCTACTCTCTTTGTCATTAAGGATATTGTACGGCGGCTCCGATATATCGTAAAATGATTGAAATATATAGTTGTATCTCTTAGAGAGATACCTAACATTAGCATCTGCGGAAGCAATTGAAGTTAATCAACGTTCAGGAGGGGACAGCATGGAACTTTCCGATATCGATATTGTTCTCGCGGTGGCACGTTCAGGCAAAATCTCACAGGCCGCCAAAGAACTGAATTACGCACAATCCAATGTCACTACACGTATCAAAAAACTGGAGCAGGAATATCAAATCCAGTTGTTCAACCGATTTCCCAAAGGCGTTGTACTGACCTCCAAAGGAGAACAGTTCGTCCAGTACGCCACACAGATTCACAACCTTTTACATGATCTAAAGCAGGATATGACCGATCCCGGTGAGCCTTCTGGCACGCTGAAAATCGGCATTGTGGAAACGGCGGCATCCAGCCGCTTTATGGAGATCCTGAATGAATATCAGATAACTTACCCGAAGGTGTCCATCTCACTCGTTAACGCCACTTCACCCAAAGTACTGCGCAAGAAAATACAGGACGATGAGATTGATGGTGCTTTTATCAGCGGGGCTTGTGTGAAAAAAGGTTTGAAGGTGGAATACGAGATGCAGGACGCCGTTCATATCATCTCCAAGCAGATGGATACACCACCCGAAAGTCTGTGCCAAGTATCGTGGGTTGTTTTCCCCGAGGGCTGTCCGTATCGTGAAATGACCGAAGAATTTTTGCAGGAAGAAGGGTTGTCCGCACGTAATATCATCGAAGTGAGTACGATGGAAAACCTGCTCAGCTGTGTGGAGTCTGGAATTGCTTTTACCATTATGCCGTGCAATGTTATTCACAAGAAACCGGATGAATTCTCCGTATTTGATCTGGCAGATCGTTTTACCCATACCACGACAACCTTTGTCCGCGGCGAGGATCGGTATGTCAGCAGTGCGCTGGATCAATTCATGAAGCTACTGAACCAGAAGTGCATTACATTTTGATATAGAGAACTTTTATAAGCAGCAGTATAGTATGTACATTCACAGCAGTCAGGAGAAGATCAGATGAAACTCACGAATCTTTTATATAGGCTCATTGATGCCCGGCGTGTCGACAACAATACTGAACAAGTGTCCTTTCCATCCCGTCCACATCATACGCTGCTTGTTGTGATCAAAGGGATCTTAACCGTCAAAGTCGAAGACAAAGTCATCTCCCTATGCGCTCCTCAAGTCCTTTCCGTCCCGCCTTCTCACACCTGTATCGCAACCACCGAGGTACAGCATGATTTTGAATGTGTCACCTTAACCTACAATGTCTACAACGAAGAACTAGATGGCAACATGCAACGAGTTATTGATCCACATCTTGAATTCATTGCCGCTGTTGTTCCCTCAGCTCCCGTTCTCGCCATTCAAATCCATGAAGGTGGGCAGAAGGAAGATCCATGGGCTGGAATGGCACGTCAGATCCTCTTTCAGGAACTTTGTCTTGTCCTATTGAAGCAAGAGAAGCAAAAATCCCAGGAAGGTACCGCCATGGAAGCGGTAAGGCAGAGCCAAAAATATATCAATACACATTATCAGGATAACTTCACACGCGAAAAACTGGCTGAAATGGCTGGACTGAGTGTCAACCGTTATTCCAGATTGTTCAAAAAAATGATTGGACAAGGTCCCATTGAATACTTGAACGCCGTACGCATCCGGGAAGCCGGTGATCTGCTACTGGCCTCGGACAACACGATCAAACAAACAGCCCGCCAGGTCGGGTATGAAGATGAATTCTATTTTAGCCGAAAATTCAAAGCAACCACCGGATTGTCTCCCATGGTTTATATTAAAAAGCATCGCTCCGTAACACGTATCGCTTCACTTGCCCATCCCTATACGGGACATCTGCTTGCCCTTGGTATTGAGCCTTATGCGGCACTGATTAATCCGTTCCATAGGACATCATATGAATTCAAAAATGTGATTCAAGTGGGCAGAGATCAGCCTGATCTGGAACTATTAATGAACGCACACCCGGAACTGATCATTGGGTATGAAGGAACCGACTATGAAGAGCCCAAAAAAGCCGAATTATTTCGGCATATTGCCTCCACTTGCACCATATCTTTTGCAGGAGATTGGCGTAAACAGTTGTACTCCATTGCACAATCCGTGGGCAAAATAACAGCTGGTGAAGAATGGCTGGAACGTTATGATCTATCGGTCAAACAAAAAATCTCCAGTATACAGCATGCCATCGATGACCACCCTGTGGCTGTGGCGCAATACGAAGATGGACAGTTCCGGGTCTACGGCAACCGTAATCTGGGTACGGTACTCTATGATGATTTGCAGTTATCCGTACCCCAAGCCCTACACCACGTATCCCATTCCCGTATAATGTCACTGGAACAGCTTGTTCAGTCGGATATTGAACACTTCATTCTGTTTACAAGTGGTTATGCAGAAGAGCGTGCGCACATTGTAGCGTCACTTATGCAAAATTCAATCTGGCAGCAATGGAAGGCGGTTCGTATGAATCAAATCTATGAATTGGGCGATTCCTCCCCCTACTCCTGTTATACTTCCTTGGCCCATAATCTGTTTCTGAATCGGGTTAGTCAATTGTTCCTGAGCCAAACGTCCATGCATTAAACAGGAATATCCATGGATTACGATTTGGAATGGACCTATAATTATTTTGATAATGATAATCAAAATCAATTAAAGGGTGTGTACAACGTGTCTTTACCTAATAACCAACGCTTCTCTACCTTTTTCAAATCAGGACGATTCCTTATAACCGTTCTTGTTCTATGCAGCATGCTTGCGGGCTGTGGGACTTCCCAGAACAGTGAGAACTCCCCTTCACCCGAATCCAGTAGGGCAGAGCCATCAACCGCTGAACAGGGAAGTGAGAATACACGTACCATTTCTACGATCAAAGGGGATATCGAAATTCCTGCCGAACCCCAAAAAATTGCGGGTATGCTCTACGTCTTTGCTGACCAGTTACTCGCTCTCGGCATTGAACCAACAGCCATGGTAACGTATAACGATCTCGGATTCCCTGAATATCTGGCGGATCAGATGAAAGATACCACTGCCGTAGGTTCCGGCGAGTCTCCCAATTTTGAAGCATTGCTCCAGGCTGAGCCGGATCTCATTCTGGCCTCCAAAACGTTAAATGAAGCAAACTATGAGCAACTCTCCAAGATTGCTCCAACGATCCTTTTTGATAATGAAGAAAAAGGAGACTGGGAGCGATTCATGGAAACGGCAACTGTTCTTGGCAAAGAAAAAGAAGCCCAAGCGGTCAAAGATGCCTATGATACCAAAGTCACCCAAACCCATGATGAGCTTGCCGTAAAAGCCAAAGACGAAACGGTGGCCTACATGCGCGTGCAGGATAAACAGCTTCAGTTGATTAAACCTGATGATAACTTCACTCTGTTTGGTGCTCTGGGATTAACCCCTGCTTCAGTAGACAGTGTAGATTTCGAGGGATCATGGAATGTGGCAATTTCCGAGGAAATTCTGCCTGAGCTGAACCCGGATCGACTGTTTATCATTCTGCGTCCTGGGGAAGAAAACAAGGTAGTGCTTAATAACATCATGAATACATCCATCTGGGCCAATCTGAATGCAGTTAAGAACGATCATGTATATATCGGTGATGCCAACCTGTGGTTTGCAGGATACGGTCCCATCGGTCTTAGCAAAATTATTGATGAGATCGCTGCTTCCTTCGAGTTATAGAGGGACATGATGAAACCCAAAACAAGTCTTAGGCAGACCGTGATCGAACGACGTACGATTCAGGAATTTAATGGCCTACCCATTCCCTTGGAAACGATTCATGAGATTCTGGAGGACGCGATATGGGCTCCTTTTCACTCCAAAAAGGAACCTTGGCGCTTCATTCTGTTTATGAATGAGGGCAGAGAAACATTCGCAAGCGCTGTATTGAGTACACGCAATCCTGAATTTATAACAAAGTACGGACAACAAATCAGAGCTGCCTATTGTGCAAAGACACCTGTGCATCTGGTTGTGGTTATGACAGCCAACCTGCCCTCCAAGGCGTGGGAAGAGGCTTTTGCTGCAACCTCGGCACTGATCCAGAACATACAGTTGCTCGCCTGGGAACAACACATTGGCGTCGTATGGAAGACAAGTCCTTTCAACGAAAATCCACTATTCTGTGAAGCCATTGGTGTGACATCAGAGGAAAAAATAGTAGGTACACTACACATGGGGTATTTTAACGCTGAAGATCAGCCTATGCCCAAGCCTCGCACACCTCTCCCTCAACTGTTGCATCTCATTGATCACTAAATGGACTAGAGCACATTGATCGAGAGCATAAAAAAAAGGGATGTCCTATAAGTCATGAATATGACAGGGGACATCCCTTGTTCGTGTTATTTTGTTTTAATGAACCTGAGACCCTTACTCCACCTTGAATCGCGCAGCCGATTCGGCCAGCTTTTGCGTCAATTGATCGATCGTATCAACCATGTTGGCCAACTGCTGTACTGTTGAAGATTGCTCCATCATGGTTGCTGTTACCTCTTCAACCGAAGCGGATACCTGCTCTCCTGAAGCCGACAAACTATGGGCAGACTCCAGTACGTCATCCTTGTTCTGTAACATCTCCTGCATCTGTCCTGCCATCGTAGCGATCTGTTGATTAATGACCGTTACCTTCTCCAAAATCAAATCAAATGCCTGACGAGTCTGCAAGACAAGCTCATCCTGTCTGGACGAGATGGTGTGAATTTCGGCAACACTTTGGTTGTTCTCGGCGACATCGGCCAGATTCTGCTCGATAATGCTGGAGATTTCCTTGGATTGGCGGGAGCTCTGCTCTGCCAGGTTGCGGATCTCCTCGGCTACAACTGCAAATCCTCTGCCATGCTCACCTGCCCGTGATGCTTCAATGGAAGCATTCAATGCAAGCAGATTGGTCTGCTTCGCAATCTGGCTGATGGCTTCCGTGATCTGACTAATACTGCCCGAACTGGTTTGAAGTTTGACGGTAATCTCCGAGATTTTCTCCACTTCCCGTTCGTTCACCTCGTTGATACGCATCAGTTCATTCACGACTTCATTCCCATTGTGGAATACCGTTTCGATCTCATCTGCTCTTGCCTTCACATCCTGTGCACTGCTGTTCATGGCAGCCACTTTATCGCCAAAGCTGTTGAATTTGCCTACAATCTGCTCGGTATCTTCCGATTGGGCCTCCATGGCTTTGGCAATCCCCATGGACGTTGCCGATGTCTCATCAATGGATCTTGCCGTCTGTCTGGATGTCTCCTCCAACTCCTGAGTGCTGGCCTGAAGGACATGAATCGAACTATTCATATCGGTAATAAGGTTCCTGTTCTGCTCCACCATACCATTGAAGCTCTCCGCCAGATCCTTGAATTCGCTGTTATACTTGCCATTGGCCTTAACGGTCAGATTGCCTTGAGCAAGCTGTTGGAACAGACCGCTCAGACGTATGATAGGTCTTGTAATACTGCGAGAAATCAGCAATCCCACACCAATAGCCAGAGCAATCCCGATCAATATCACGATAACCATCTGGCGCTGCATATCCTCTATCGGACGCTTGATATCGTCATAATCGTCAATAATGAGCACAGAGAGATCTGCACCCGGAATCTGATTAATACGATAGTAGGTATCTTCTCGATCCATCGAAGTGATTTTCACTTTGTCGGTGGCTCTAGCCTCGATAATTCCCATCGCGTCCTTATCTTCTTCCAGCGTTTGTCCCACAACGGAAGGGTCCAGTGAATCATACATAATGATGCCGCTCCGACTCAGTACTTCAACTCTGCCTTGACCATTGATTTTAATGTCTCCGAGTTGCCCCAGGAAGAAGTTGCTGTCCACCGACATAGCAAGCACACCCAGGTTATTCCCCTCTTCATCGGTGATAGGCTCCGAGAATACAATAATGAGCTTCTTGCCAGTCTTAGAGACGACCGCGTCACTGATGAAGGATTTCCCCTGTATAGATTCCTTAAAATATTCCCGATCTCCCCGTGACTGACCAATGACTTCTGGCATGGTTCCTGCCACCATGATTCCTTCCTTATCAAAAACGAACAGATCTGGCTTACTTCCTTCCGTTTCCGATATACTGTCGGTCAAGATCGTATTGGCCTTATTGAAATACGGGTTCTCATCCGATAAAAATTCTTCATCCGTCATGTCAGTTGTATCACGCAACTTTAAGAGTTCTTTAAAAGTACTATGTACGGATATCGAATGACTCAATTGTTGTTGAAGTTGCATAGCTGTCCAAAGCCCTTCCCCAAGGCGGTCAGCCATCACATTCATTTCATCCTTGCTTTTCTTGACCACAACATCAGATGAAATCATATAACTTGTGGTCGTTGCACCAAGCAGAACCAAAACAACCAATACACTGATCATGAAAGGCAGCTTGATTTTAAGCGACATATTTTTGATCTTATGTCCTACACCTTTTCTTTTCCCCATTTCCTTCTCCCCACTTCCCTGAACCATCTGCATCTGAACGATGTACATACATTATCGGAAAAATCCATAATAAAATTGATCAATTAGGGAAATATTGCCACTGTTTTTCTTTTTTTGAAATTCTGATACTAGAGTAAAAGGCTGGGCAAAACCCAGCCTCTCCTCATCAAACCGTACGTGAGGTTTTCCCTCATACGGCTTTCCGATGTTTGTCATTCATGGGCATGCAGATTACAATAGCGTTTTTAATTCATATTGACTGGCGATGTACTTAACCTCAGCTATTGAACCCATCCATTTTCTGCGTTGTCTCTTCTTCGCGTACCACCGTGTTAACCGTTGCAACATATACCAATCCAGCTTAGCTAGTCTCTTTTGGCTGTAACTCGTGTAGTAATAGTTTCTCCACCCTTGAATTTTCGGATTGAGCCATTTCACATGTTCCGCAAACGATCTAGATCGCATACTCGGTGGGGATAATCGCTCTTTAATGACTCCACGAATTCGTTCTTCCGCCTTTTTGGTTAGCCATTGCTGTGTGGTGTAATATACCTTCCCTTGCGACGTTTCTGCTTTCGTTTTTCGGTGGTGCATTCCTAAGAAGTCGAATCCCTCGTTTCCTGTCCATAGACCTACAATGCGAGTTTTGGTCGGGTGCAGGGTTAGCTCCAGACGTTCCATAATTTTGCCTATGTGTTCATACGCATGCTCGGCGTCCTTTTTGGTTTTACAGATGACTACAAAGTCGTCTGCATACCTTGTCAGTTCTCCCAGACCTCTTCCATGTTTCTCCCATAGTCGGTCAAAATAGTTCAGATAGATATTCGCCAGAAGCGGTGAGATCACACCACCTTGCGGCGTTCCTAAATCGGAGCGCCTTACGTTTCCTTCTTCCATCACTCCCGCCTGAAGCCACTTCCGTATTAATTTCAGTATCCGCCTGTCGTTGATGCGCATCTGCACCAATTTCATAAGCTTCTCTTGATTAATGTTATCGAAGTAACCTTGGATATCGACGTCGACTACCCAATTCCCTTTGCGGTTGCAGGCTTTCCGAATTCGTTCCAGCGCTCCTTTCGCACTTCGTTTTGGGCGAAATCCGAAGGATACGTCCTCAAAATCCGCTTCAAAGATGGGTTCAATCACCAGTTTCGTTGCCATCTGTATGACTCGGTCGCGCACGGTGGGTATGCCCAGCGGCCTTTGCTTCCCATCTTTCTTGGGGATATAGTGCCGCCGTACAGGCCGCGGATGGTAGTTGCCTTCTTTCAACGCTCGTTCGCAGTCCTTAAGGAAGTTCATTTCTCCTTGTTCCTCCACATCTGCCAGCGTCATGGCATCTACTCCTGCTGCTCCCTTGTTCGCTTTCACTCGTCTCCAGGCTTCGCACAAAACATCTCCCCGGTAGACTTTGTCGTACAAGGCATGGAATTTACGCTTGCTGTTCTCCTTGGCCACATGACCTAGCTTTTCTTGGAGTTGTTGAACTTTTTCCTTTGGTGTTGTTAGCCGATTGGCATTCACTCACTCGTACCTCCTCCAAAAGCATAAACAAAGCAGGGCTCCTTCCCTCCCCAAGGTTATGTTGTCCTTGGGTTCTTCGGTACTATGAGCCCCTCGGACTCCCTTCCCACAGACGTTTCACTTCGTCTTTTGGACTTATAGAGCATCTCTTTACGAATTCCTAAAAAAAAAATCCGTGTGGGGGAGGGTCTCCCCAGTTCACTGCATGATCTTTCAAGCCATGCCGCTCCCTTTACGCCGGAAGGTTCTTCACTGTTGTTCCAAGTTCTGCACAGCTTCCTTGGCCTTCATCTATATGACCGAGACTCGGCACCTTCTTTTCCCCCTTGCAGGGCCTTTTTGACGACGCGGCAGGATTCACTTCATGTTACGGCCTGGCTTGTTGCTCGCCCTGTTTCTGACAGGTACTTTTGTCGATGCGCTTTTGCACACAGATTTCGCCATATGCAAGCATCCTAGCTACCAAGGTGGCTTGGCCCCTCCTTGGGTTGGACTTTCACCAACAAGATCATGCGTGCCTCTGGGCACGCGCAACATAAAAAAATGGCCTGTCAGATCGACTATCCATCTTGGAAATGGATGTTGCCGTTATCTAACAGACCGTTTTAAGTTTTTTTATGAATCTATTAAGTTTACTTGCGCAATCTCCGGGAACTCAATGAGTGATGACCATTCTGCAAGAATGTACTGCGCGTATTCTTCATCTGTTCAATCCGTCGCTCAGCCAGACGATCTGCGGCAACATAGGTTGCGATGCCCTCGGTACGTGAGCTTTCGAATATTTTCTCCAGAGTGGAATAGATCTCTCCGATCTTGCTCCACGCCCGATCCGCGTTATAACCGTTCAACTCATCCGCAATGTTAATTACGCCACCTGCATTGATAACATAGTCAGGCGCATATACGATGCCCATATCATACAGCTGATCCCCATGACGGGTCTCCAGCAGCTGATTATTGGCACAGCCCGCTACAACCTTTGCCTTGAGCGTTCTGAGCGTATCGTCATTAATCGTGCCGCCCAGTGCACATGGTGCATAGATATCACATTCCACACTCGTGATGTCTGCGGGATCAACTGCTGTTGCGCCGAAGCGGTCCACAGCCTGTTTCACCGAGTCCTTATGGATATCCGTAACGATCAGATGTGCACCTTCCTCATACAGATATTTGCACAGATGCATCGCCACATTGCCGACACCTTGGACCGCTATCGTTTTACCCTCCAGCAGATCGGTACCAAATGCTTCTTTGGCTGCTGCCTTGATCCCACGATATACACCCCAAGCCGTTGCAGGCGATGGGTTACCGGATGAACCATAACTCGCCGAGATGCCTGTTACATAATCGGTTTCCTGATAGATCAGGTTCATGTCCTCTTCCGTTGTTCCCACATCTTCGGCCGTGATATAACGTCCGTTCAACCCTTGAATATATCGTCCAAACGCCCGAAACATTGCTTCGTTTTTGTCGCGCCGCGGATCTCCGATGATAACGGTTTTGCCACCGCCCAGATTCAGGCCGGATACCGCATTCTTATATGTCATACCACGGGCAAGGCGCAGGGCATCTTCAATGGCGGCTTCTTCTGAAGCGTAAGTCCACATCCGCGTGCCTCCCAGCGCAGGGCCGAGTGTTGTGTCGTGTATGGCGATAATTGCTTTCAACCCTGAATTTCGATCCTGGCACAGAACCAGTTCCTCATAATTGTGATGCTCCATTGCTTCAAACCAACTCATGTGCTAACCGTCTCCTCCAACCATTTTTGCGATCCAATCGCATTGTTCTCTATTCATTGACCATCCTCTATTGTACCCATGAATACCCAGTTTGTGCAAAATCACATCGCAATGTCAGAGAAGCATCGATCGATGTTTCTCATATGGCGGGAGCAAAGCTGTCGAATTTCAGATTATAATTTTATCGTCTATCCATAGAAAAACCTCTCTCCCTTACAGGAGAAAGGTACAATTCTCTCAACTACATCAACCTATTCGCCCCGAGTAGGCCAATTAATCGTTCACATTTAAGGGAGCGTCTCAACCACATTGATTGGATGCAAATCGCCATCTACAGCAAATGAAGCCTGTCCTGTCTCCTCGGAGACAACTAATACAACCGCATCCGTCAATTCACTGAGTCCCAGTGCTGCCCGATGACGAGTGCCTATTTTTCGTTCATGCACTTCCGCTTGCGACAACGGCAGCACATTACCAGCGGATACAATCTGATTGCCACGAATCAACACAGCCCCATCATGCAGAGGTGCACCGGGAATAAACAGCGATTCCAGCAACGCATGCGTCACTCTTGCATCCACAGTCACGCCTGAGTGAATGATCGACTCCAACGGAATCTCCCGTTCAATCACAATCAACGCCCCATATCTCCGGTCAGATAGATGCTGTACGCTCGATGTTAATTCGGCAAACTTCTCGGTAAAGGGTGACAGATAACAATCCAGGTAAAACGAAGAGGCGAGCACCTCAATCTGCTTAATTTCCGCTCGAATCTCTGCAAACTGCCCCAACAGACAGACACTGTCATTGTCAAAACGGGATAACGTCATGTTCATTCGATCCGCCACACGATGCAGATCTGCCTTGAGCTTCTGTCTCATCGAGGAACTGTCACAGTCTGCTTGGTGAGTCATCATTCGCCGCCTCCTCTGGTTGGGTTGGGCTTCACGCCGCATCATTAGTACCCATACCTTCCCCTCCGTAGCAGATATTTATGCAATGGCAGGGTGGTATGAGCTAATCACGAGCTTCATTGTAACTGATATAACAAGCAAAAAAAGAGCCTGTCCGCAAAACTCCACGGTCAGACCCTATTCGCATAATAATTTGATGTTTGTCTACTTTACTTATTGCGCTTTGCCGTATGAACCTGTCTTAAATGTAGTCGGATCATACCATTTGTACCCTGCCGCTGGTGCAGCCCATGGCTCAAGTTGCGGCTCGGTTGATGCGGCCGGAGCTTCGATAGGAAGCAGGCTTGTTGCCGTATCCAATGTCAGTCCTGGCACTTGTGCCAGACTGGTGTAGCTCTCTTTGACCGCGAGCCATTTCACAGTATTCACAAGGAACGTTGCATCGTCCACTTCTTTGAATCCATCATAGGTCTTCTTGGTAGCACCGGTCTCTTCACGCAAATATTTCGGAGTCGCGTCTTCTACAGGTGAAGAGTCACCGATAAATGCGGCTTTGCCTGCACCAACCTTTGCAATGGCAGCATAGGCTCCTTCAGCTCGTCCACCACCATTATATACGCCCTGATCCACGGCATTGCCCCACTTGGACACACCACTTGGTACATAGACCAAGCCTTTGGCTTTGTTCGGGTCTATAATCGCAATGGTCGATCCCGCATGCATGGCTACAGAATTAACACCAGCTGTAATGCCGAAGGATTGTGCAGGTGCAACGATATCCGATGCATTTACATCTCCAAGGGCATTGTAGCGGAAACGAACACCAAAGTTCGTCGCGAGCCAGTCTGAACTCGTCACACTCTGCATCGCTGGTGATTCGGCTTCAGCCGAAGACATGCCTTTGGCCGGATTCAGGAAGGCACCGCGGCGATAGCCGTTAAATACTTCGGAAGAATCCCAGCGGTTTTTGTTGCGGTCTGCATTATAGTGGTCGGAGATGAAGAAGATACTTCCTCCGTTCTGCACGTACTGCACCAGCGCTGCCTGCTCAGTCGCTTTGAACGGCACGTTGGCTTCGCCGATGACAAAGACGTCGTAATCTTTCAATTTATTATAGGTGATAGCTTGCTCACCGAATGTATACGGGATGCTGCGTTCCAGCTGATCCACGGCAAAGCCTGCGTTTCGCAAACCATTGGCAAAATCCGAAAATGCCCCGTCAATAATCCAGTCGGCAGCACCTGCTGTCTGGGCGTGGGTATTATCAAACAATACTTTCTTGCCGGTACCGTCCGGCAGTGTTGTACCCGGGTTTGGTTCTGGATCAGGATTGGTTGTTCCGGAGGAAAGTGTGATGGACGTTGGGTTTTTGACTCCTGCATAGCTGTTGTAGGCACCTAAGGTTCCGGTTACGATGATCTTTTTTCCTACAAGACTGGGGTTGGACGCCAATCCATATTGCGAACGGAAAGATGAGGGAATCTGTACATCCAATAATCTGGCGTTGGTCCGCTCTGACGCTGAATCCGCAATCAGAACATTAAAATCATTGGCATACGGAGATGTAAACTTCGCGGTAAGCGACCCGGTAGCATGTCCAACAATGATTCCTTCAACCGTTGCTGTGCCTCCACCGCTCTGGGCAGCGATGGCCTGAGATACCGTAAGTGGTGCTGCAGCTTGTACCGGACTTTGCGAACCCGGCCCCAGCAGTGCGGTTGCCATCATGATAAAGACCAGGAATGCCCCGATCCAGTGCTGCCATAACGCCTTCTTCATATTCCCTTTCTCCTCCTCCAAATTACCTGATAATGGCTTATCCTCCTTTAATTTAATTGTTCATATGCTGAATTCCTCTTTCTTTTTGTAAAGTTTATGAAAAAGTTTAGAAGTTGAGTCTATTGGCCCATACTGATTATCATTAGAATTACATTTACCGAAGGAGTAAAACGATGATGAAGTTAATATTTTTGTTGCTCTTGTTGATTGTTCCGCTGATTATGGCTTATGTTGCTCTTCGTTCCCGCATGGTTACCCGAGTATTCCATATTCTTGCGCTACTCTGTTTCTACAGTGCGGCAACCGTCATAGCTGGTGATGTATATGCGACGAATGCTCATATGACCACATTCACCACCGAGATTCACCATTTCCTGTTGAATGGCTGGTTCCTGTATCCATCTGCATATCTCGGTGTATACATTCCCTATGTGCTGTGGATGAGCCTATTTTCAGAAAAAAGTTGAATTCGATGCGGACTTGGGATTGCATTTTGCCAGCGTTCATTGCATAATGAATATATAAACATGATAATGATTATCATTCTTGAACTTGTCTCTTTGTAACTTTCTACTGCATATGATTTTACGATTTTATAGATAAAGGGGAACGAACATCGAATGAATACAACTCTGCAAAAGGCTGATCTGCAGCTTGACGATTATTTGGATCTTCTGAACCTGGCAACCAATCTGGGTGATACGAGATGGCAAAAGGAAATTATCCGCAAGTTGGCTTATACTTATCCCGCAGTTCA
Source organism: Paenibacillus sp. FSL H8-0283 (assembly GCF_045040675.1). Taxonomy (NCBI): domain Bacteria; kingdom Bacillati; phylum Bacillota; class Bacilli; order Caryophanales; family Paenibacillaceae; genus Paenibacillus; species Paenibacillus sp. FSL H8-0283. The sequence goes on along the minus strand of NZ_CP150295.1, from coordinate 412,501 downwards.
ATGTAAACAACCACAATAGCATTCCACATACATCATAGATCTACATTATGGCTCATGACCGATTCATTCGTTGAATCTGTTATGGGCTATTTTTGTTGTACAATGGACAGTAAAGTTATTCAAACATGAAGGAGTGAACAACGATGCAATTGGAGACCGAACGACTCATCATCAGGGATATTCTGGAGACAGACTGGAAAAGTATACATAGCTACACATCCATGCCGGAAGTTACACAGCATACAGCGTGGGGGCCGAATACCGAAGAGGATACACGAGCTTATGTGCAGTTTGTGTTGGACATGCAGCAGACCAAACCACGAGAAGGCTATGAACTGGCGATATGTTTGAAAAGTGATGGAAGACTCCTCGGCGGAGTCGGTATTCACGTTATGGAGAAAACCAATGCAGAGATCGGTTATGTCCTTAACCCCGCTTACCAAGGGAATGGTTATGCCGCCGAAGCAGCCAGTGCTCTACTAGGCTTCGGTTTCAACGAACTGGGCATTCACCGGATTTACGCCAAATGTCGTCCGCACAACACAGCTTCGGAGAATGTCATGAAGAAGATTGGCATGCAGTGTGAAGGTCTGCTGCGGGAGCACTGGTTCTACAAAGGTTCCTTTCATGGCTCTGTGATCTATTCGATTCTCTCCAGTGAATATGCACATGAACAATTTCAAAGAAACACAAAAAGCTGACTCCCATATATGGGACGCCAGCTTTTCTTTTACTCCGTAACAACCCCAATCGCCAATGGAGGTGAAGCCTTGAAGCCTCATTTGGAATCCAAATCAAATTTGTTCCTCGGGAATGCAACCGTTGTGCTTCCCTCAACTCGGAACACCGGAACAAGTTATTTTACAGTCGGCACAGCTCTACCGGACAGCTCGGGAATGTAGGACATCCACACATACAACGCAGGGCTGCCAGGTCACGAATCATCAGTTTGCCGTCCATCATATCCAGCGTACCTTGTTCCTTCCATGCCCCCAGCATCCGCGTTACGCTCTCCCGGGTAGCTCCAATCATCTCGGCAAGATCGGTATGGTTCAGCTTCATGTCCAGCACAATACCATCCGGTGTAACCCTACCATACGAATTGCTGGCACGGATCAGTGTCGAAGCGAGCGCACCCGCCTTGCCATAGAGCAGCAAATCACGGAATCTCGACTGGGTGATCCGCTGCGACAGTGCCATCCATTGCAAGAATTTCAAGGCAAGGTCGCCATGTTTGCTGAGTATACTTTCCAGATCGCTAAGCGAGATAATGGCCAGTTCCCCTTTTTCCGCCATCTCTGCACTGTAGCTATGATTCAATCCGCCGATGCCACCGAATTCACCGATGAGATCGCCGCTTTGCTGAATGGATAAAATAATTTCCTTGCCATCCTCCGTCGACTTGGTCATTTTCACTCGTCCCGAACGAATGTAGTACAGATATCCGGCTTCATCGCCTTCGAGAAAGAGACTATACCCCGACTTCACCCGTTTGGGCTGCATTTTTGCTTCAATCAGGCCCCATTGCTCAGATGTAACGAACGAAAGGATTCCGCCTGTTTCTCGTGTCATTTTGCCCGCCTCCGTTTGTTTCTGCTCTGCTCTCTGGGTTGTTCTTTCTACAAATACTGTACCCATAACCTTCGTCCCCCTCGGTGATTCCTTATGTATCCATCATACCGCGAAAGTAGCGCGAGGGTTATCGGGGGATTACCTGATCATTAACGAGAAACTCCCTGAATTTGCTGTGAGAAAAGTCACATTTCACCGATATGCCTCATCCTTCGCATTTCTTCAATCCCTTGGTGCACCTGATTCAGGAGTCCTCCACTGCCTAAGTTCAGTAGATTATAGAACGGAAATAGGGGTTTTCCCTGAATTACAACGTACGAGAAAGGGTCTACAATAGAATTAACATTGTAATACCCTTACTTTAAGATGATCCTAAAAGGTTAATGATAATAATTACAGGTTACGTACGTTATAATTTCGAAAAAGGAAGTGTCCTCTCATGCATGATGAACTGCCATCTGGCATTCAGGAGATGATCGACGGCCTGCGCCTGAACACATCCAGCGACTTCTGTGGACTTGCCTGTCTGAACGGGACGATGCTACGCTGGAAGTATACCTCTGGGGCTAGTAATGAACGGGTGAAACGCATGGAAATGCGCCCCGGACAAGATCTGGTGGGCACAGCCCTTCGGACTGGACGCACAGCTCGATCTGATGCACAATCCACCGGAGAGCATACACCCGGTCGTTGCCCGTTAATGCTTGCTGAGCGGCTGGTATGTGCCATAGCGGTACCTGTGTTCCAGGAAGGAAGCGTGCCTGGCGCCGTGCTGCTCGTTGGCAGCAGACTGCCTTGCACCTTCTCATCGGACATGATCCGGCAGACGGAGCAAGTAGCTCTACATCTTCAGCCGAAGGTGTTTGGATAAAAGTTTGAACTAGAGCGTGAGAGAAGCTATTCGGAGATTAAAGCTCTGAATGGCTTCTTTTTTTGTTATGATATAGATAGAACTAGGGAAGCGGACAGGGGGAAATCATGTGATTCAACTATTAGTTGTAGACGACCATGTTGTCGTACGTTCCGGGCTGATCGCCTTACTTGAAGGAAAGAATGATATACATATCGTTGGAGATGCCGCAGATGGCGATGAAGCCATTGCCAAGGCTCAAGAGTTGAAGCCAGATGTAGTCTTGATGGATTTCAGCATGCCGCCAGGCAAAGACGGTCTGACCGCTACGGCTGAATTGAAGAAATTGATGCCAGATGTCTCCATTTTGATACTAACCATGCATGACGATGAAGAATATCTGTTCCGCGCCATCCATGCGGGAGCATCCGGATATATACTCAAAAGTGCGCCGCATGAAGAATTGCTTGCTGCGATTCGTTCCGTAGCAGAGGGTAGCGCCTATCTGTACCCCAGTGCAACCAAGCGGCTGATGAGTGAATACCTGGACAAAGCCAAACAGGAAAACGCCGGACCGTATGACACGTTATCCGAGCGGGAGAAAGAGATTTTGTCCTGGATTGCCAAGGGTTACGCCAACAAGGAAATCGCCGAACATCTGATCATCAGTGTCAAAACGGTCGAATCCCACAAAAGCAATCTGATGGAGAAACTTGGCCTGCGTACACGACCGGAACTGGTGAAGTTCGCTATGAAAAAGGGGTTGCTGAACTTTGAGTAGTGCACGCAAGAACAGATTAAGTGGACTCGCAGACCAGCCCGTACGCCTCCTGCTGGACGAAATCGATAATCACATTACGGATAATGAATTTCGCAGCAGGTTGAAGGGTTCCCTGCATCAACTGAGTGATCTGAAATTTGCCTTGGATGAATCCTCCATTGTAGCCCTGACAGACCGCAAGGGTAAAATCCAGTATGTGAATGATAAATTCTGTGAAATCTCACAGTATGAGCGCGAGGAACTGATCGGTAAGGATCATCGAATCATTAATTCCGGATACCATGGCAAAAGCTTTATGAAAAACCTGTGGGACACGATATCCTCAGGTAAGGTATGGAACGGGGAAATTCTCAATCGTGCCAGAGATGGCAGTCATTATTGGGTCAACACCACCATCGTGCCTTTCCTTGATAACGACGGGGAGCCATATCAATACCTAGCTGTACGCAGCGAGGTCACCAAGCTGAAATCCGTCGAAGCCGAATTGCAAAAGATGATGTCCCAAGTGATGAATATTCAGGAAGAGGAACGACGCCGGATCTCGCGTGAACTGCATGACGGGATTGGACAGAGTCTCTTCTCTCTGGTGATTCAGATGGATCGCCTGCTGGCAGACCAGCCTCACCCCGGGGTTGAAGCACTTCGTAAGCAGGTCACGGGTATCATGGAAGATGTACGCGGTATGGCATGGGAGCTGAGACCATCCGTTCTGGATGACCTGGGTGTTGTTCCGGCGATTCGTACGTATATCGAGAATTACACCCGACACTACGGGATTGAAGTTGATTTGGAATGTAATTTGCGCAAACGACTGGAGATGAACCGGGAGATAGCCATCTACCGAATTATTCAGGAAGCCTTAACCAATGTCGCAAAGTATGCCGATGTTGCCGAGGCACGTGTTACTATAGAAGACGCTGAGAACATGACGATGGTTATTATTGAAGACCAGGGTGCTGGATTCAGCGAAGCAACCGCTGGCAATGGCGTTGGATTGTTTAGTATGGAAGAGCGTGCCCGTGGTGCAGGAGGAACGTTGAGAGTTTCTTCCGAGCCTGGCGAAGGGACTACCGTTACCCTTTTATTGCCCAAGACAGCACAGGGATAACCGTACATGCTTCGTATCACACTTTGTGCTTTACTCCAGCTTATCTATTATTTAACGGCTGCTCGCTATTGGACTATGCGAGTGGTCTTTTTATTTCCGATTGGTCGAAATGACAAAATGAAGGCTCAAAATCGGTTAAATTCAATAATCATGATAAATAGATTGACTCCAGTTACGATTCGTCATTAAACTATGAATGCCACATACACATTGTATGTTTAGTAAAATTTTATTGTTTATTTCATATAGCGAGAGAAAAGGATGGTCAACATGTCAGAGAAACGCTCCTCCAAAGGAGGAGAAATTCCACAAATGTACAATCTGGACGAGATGGATCGCAAAATCATCGCCGCGCTTCACCACAACAGCCGAATATCCTATACGGATCTGGGTACACAGATCGGGTTGTCACGTGTAGCCGTTCAGGCGCGCATCAATGCGTTATCCGAAAAAGGAATCATCGAACGCTTCACCGTTGTGATCAACCCTGGCAAAGTTGGGCTTCAAGTCTCGGCCTTTTTCAATGTCGATGTCGAACCGCCCTTCCTGGATGAAGTCGCTGAGAAACTGGATGAAGAGCCAGCCGTCACCAGCCTTTATCATATGACAGGCCCGAGTACACTGCACATGCACGGTATTTTTGCGGATATGGAAGAGATGGAGCAGTTTTTGCTGGAGAAGCTCTATAAGATGCCGGGTATCGTCAAAGTGGAATCACAGCTATTGTTGAAACGTTATAAAAGCCGGATGGGCATGAGACTCTAGGAGGAAATCAGCATGGGTTGGAAAGATTACAACGGTCTCGTCATCGGAATGGTACGAACCGGAATTCTCGGATATGGCGGCGGCCCTTCGGTGATCCCGTTAATCCGTTACGAAGCCGTTACGCGTTACAAATGGGTCAGTGATGAGGAGTTCGGCGAGATTTTGGCTATCGCCAACGCCTTGCCGGGTCCCATCGCGACCAAAATGGCCGCATATCTCGGTTATAAAACCAAAGGTGTGCTGGGCGCGATCGTGTCTGTACTCGCTCATATTTTGCCGACAAGTATTGCCATTATTGCTCTGCTCGGTTCCATGTACGCGCTACGCGAGTCGAAAGTGGTAGCAGGCATGGTAGCCGCCGTAAGGCCAGTCATTTTTGTCATGCTGGGCATGATGGCTTATGAATTTGCCATGAAAGCCTGGAAGGGACTTGGTAAAGTTTTTGCCGCCCTATTCGGCGTAATTGCCTTTGTACTATTGCAGCTGCTGGATATCCATCCGGGGATTGTGATCGCAGTTTTCCTTGGATATGGTGTCTTCCATCTGGATTTGGTTCAGCGCTTCAAGTCCAAAGGCGAGTCCGATAAGGGGGTGTCCTAAGGATGCTCCAGACCTGGTGGGAATTATTTTGGGGATTTTTCGTAGCAAACATCTTGGGATATGGGGGCGGTCCAGCTTCCATCCCGCTTATGCAGGAAGAGATTGTGAACCACTACCAATGGATGACCACCGAGCAATTCGGTGATGTACTGGCGATTGGTAACGCCCTTCCCGGCCCGATTGCAACCAAAATTGCTGCATTTGTCGGGTACCACGTAGCAGGCTGGTTTGGGGCATTTATCGCAAGTTTTGCCACAATCGTGCCTTCCGCAACCGCACTAATTATATTACTTCGTCTGTTGAACAAACATCGCACGTCACCAAAAGTCAAAGGTATGACTCTACTCGTACAGCCTGTTATCGCTGTACTCATGATTCTGCTCACATGGGAATTCGGGCAGCTGTCCACTGATTCCATCGGCATCTGGCAGACGTTGATCATTGCAGGCATCTCGCTCTGGGTCATGACCAAAACCAAGTTGCATCCGGCCATTCTGATTGTGATCGCTTTTGCCTATGGTGCGCTGGTACTGTCTCACACGATGTAGTAGTAGAACATACGGGGAACGTCACAGAATCACTTGGTTATACATCTGTAATAGGATGGTGTATGCGAGGGTTCTGGACGTTGGCGAATGGCTAGATTATTTTCATTTTCTAAGGAACTCAGGACGTCTTATTTGGTCTTTAGATCCTCTTTATAAATTGTAAGGAATCTCAGACACGTTATTCACCAAAAATACCTGACAAAAGTGCTATAACAGACTGTACTTTCCGATATAACGTGTCTCAGATTCGTTAGCGCTTGAAGACATGCCTAGTTTATAAACAAAAAACGGTGATGCCAGCTATTAGCTGGCATCACCGTTTTATTTGCGCGTTTCACACTCACATTTGGAAAAGCAATTACTTCGCTTCAACCACTACCGTTACTTTGGTTTTCACACCTGCAAATGTTACTGTAATCGTTGCTTTACCTTTGCCGTTCGCCTGAATGATTCCATCTTTCACCGATGCTGTTGCAATACGGGAAGATTTCCAGAGAGCCGGTTTGGATACATCAGCTTCACTGCCATCGGCATACGTTGCAGTTGCAGCCACGGTTACCTTTTCACCAGGTTTCATGGTCAACGTTACTTTATCCGTCTGCAAATATTTCAGTGTATCCACATCTAGAGCAATCGTTACAGACTTGCTGCCGTATTTTGCTGTGATTTTGGCTTTACCTGAACCTGTAGCTTTGACTTTACCTTTGGTCACTTGAGCTACTTTGTAGCTGTTCGTTTTCCATTCAGCTTTGTCAGAAACATCACGCTCGCTACCGTCGCTCAAGAAGGCAGTTACCGTCAGATCAGCTGTATCGCCTGATTTCAGGGAAAGAACCGGCTCGGAAGCTTCAATACGTGTGATGACATCCACTTCAACTTGGATCGTCACTTTTTTGGAGCCGTATTCTGCTGTGATGTTGGCTTTACCACTGCTGTTACCTGTGATCACGCCTTTTTTCACATCTGCTACACGTGCATTGCTGGATTTCCAGGTTGCTTCGGATGTAACATCCAACGTGTTGCCGTCCTCATCCGTACCTGTTAGAAGGATCGTCTGAGTTTCTTTGGCAGACAGAACAACGAAGTTCACATCTGCTTCCAGTCCACTAGCCATACCTACTTCAACAGGCAGAGTCAGTGTTTTGCCTTCAATCTTCGCGGTAATGGTTACTTTACCTGTAGCAACACCTGTGATAACCCCTTTGCTATCTACCTCAGCGATTTTGTCGCTGCTGCTGCTCCAAGTTGCATCTTCAGATACATCTTTGGATGTTTCACCATACAACGCCAGTACTTTGGCAGAAGTCGTTCCACCAACGGCTACCGATGCTTTTTTCTTGTCCATCTCATACTTGTCTGCTACGTCTACATTCACTGTGAATTTAACCGTTTTACCGCCATAAGCTACAGTGATCGTAGCCGTACCGGATTTGTATGCAATTAGATCGCCGTTTGATACATATACGACATCTGGATTGCTTGAAGTCCATGTTGCTTTGGAAGTTACATTTTCTGTACTGGCATCAATATATTCGGCATTGGCTACCAATGTCTTAGACTTGTTATCACCGGTAACACTCATGGCGAGCTTGTCATTTACATCTTTGATATCCAGATATCTTGCCGTATCTACATCTACAGCAATTTCTACAGTTTTTCCACTATAGGTCGCTTTGATCGTTGTTGAACCTGCGCTAATGGCTGTAATCTGCCCCTTGAATACCGTTGCAACTTTCTCGTTGCTGGATGTCCATGTCGCCTGATCCGTTACATTCACATCGCTACTGGTTGGATAAGAAGCCGTTAATACGATATTGGCTGTATTCTTGTCCCCACCCAAACGGAAGAAAATACTTTGTTTCTCCACACTCAGCTTGCTGGTCAGATCCACATCCACGTCAACGGATACAGATTTCGTACCGTATTTGGCTGTGATCTTGGCAGAACCTGCCGAGTATCCTGTAATTTCGCCTTTGAGAACATCTGCGACCTTCTCATTGCTGGATGTCCACTCCGCCAGATCGGTTACATCTTTGGTTGTACCATCTGGATACGTAGCCGTCACTTTCACACTTTCACTTTTGTTCAACAGCAAGTTAACTTGCTGTTTATCTACATCTACACGTTTAACCACTTCAACGTTAACATCCACCGTCACGCTTTGGCTGCCAACTTTGGCTGTGATCACAGCTGTACCCGCGCTTTGTCCAGTTACTTTACCATTCACCACGGTAGCAACCTTCTCATCACTGGTAGACCATTCTGCAGTACTTGCTGCTTCATTATTTGTTTCATTGTCACTATACGTTGCTGTCAAAATAATTTCTTTTGTATCTCCCGTGCGCAAATCCAGACTTTGCACGTTTTTCGAAAGGGCTTTGACCTTCTTCGTTACTTTCACTTGAACGGTCTGACTCTGGCCCTGGTAAGCTGCGGTAATCGTCGCTTTACCTTCTTTTTTGGCCGTGATTGCACCATTATATACAGTTGCTATCGAAGTATCTTCGCTACTCCAGGTTGTACTAATCGTTACATTAGCCGAGGTATTGTCTGAATATACCCCTGTCACCGTAACAGACCCAGAATCACCAACTTCGAGCGACATCTCATTCTTGGAAACCACAATTTTGGACAGTTCTTTATCTGCCGCAGCGGCCAAGCCTACGTTGGAAATACTCAGCATCAACACCAGCATCATCACCATGTACTTGGTCAATCTTGGCTTTAACATCATTTCCCCCCGATTATCATCATTTTTTTCCTTATGTTTTATGTCGGCAAGTTCTTTCCAGATGTTTAGACTTTCAGGAAATTTTCAGGGAATTCTATGGAAATTAATTTATCTTCTATTCCTGTTTCAACCGATCATACCTGCGAATATTGCGCATACCTATGTATATTGGCAGTCTTGAACTTCTTTTAACAGGATTGGAGGAAACATAATGCATCAGCCTTTTGATTACATCGGGTATTGGGAGGAAACATATCGTTCGGGTGAAACTTCTGGGAGGGGTTCATACGGGGTTTTGGCTGAATTCAAGGCCGAGGTCGTGAACGGACTGATTCAACGTGAAGGGATTCATCGTGTCATTGAGTTTGGATGTGGGGATGGCAACCAGTTGCAATACATGAATTATGAGGACTACCTGGGCGTGGATGTAGCGGCTTCTTCCGTAAAGCGTTGTGCTTCCCAATTTGCCAAGGATTCGTCCAAGAGTTTCATGCTGTATACACCAGGCCTATGGATTAACCGTGGTTTCCTGCAAGCCGATCTGACGGTCTGTCTCGATGTGTTATATCACATCACGGATGAAACGGATTTTCGTAATACCCTCTATGATATTCTGCACTCCTCAACAGCATGGGTGGTGCTTTACACCCGTTTGAAAGAAAACGGCAACCCGGGGATTGATACAATTCAGGACCGTAATCTGTTTGAATATCTCTTCGACTATCCTGATTTCAAAGTTCATGAGATTATTCCGCAGCGCTATCCAGATCAATCTTCTGCCGACTTTGTCATCCTGAGACGTACACCTTCGAAGTGAAAATTGATCTTTTCAGTAGAGCATAGCTAAGTCTGCACCCCAACTGGACCCGTAAGAATGAATATTCATAGGCCAGATACTTCTTTTGTCTTCCTTCAATTATGTACACCATCTGCCTGTCCGCTCACCTTAATTTTCTATCCAGAGCTCAAGCTTAGGTATACTCTGTCTCCAATAGAAGGAATATCGTTCCTGATACTGGAGACAGTCTCACGCGGACAGGTGATGATGGTTTGCTAATGACGCTACTGACAATAAATACTGAATATATAACTGGTTAACTAGTTGAATCTAATGAAATAATTCGAAGGCTCACAACACTAATACCTTACTAATCCGTTCTCCCCTTCAGTTCTTCCAGCCCGTAGTTCTCAATTCTTCTTTTAAAATAACCCCGCATGTCCACGCAGCTTCGCCAGCGCTTCCATATAGAAATAATCGCCGTATATAATCGGCACATTCAGCCCTCGCCCTTCCGGGTAATGCACCGTTCCCTGCATGATCAGACCTTCTTCCGCTGCCGAGTCGCCAGAGCTATAGTGCTCATGCAACCCGCGGACGATACGTTCTCCCGCGGCAGCATAGATCTCCCCGCGTGGCGACAGCTTCGCCAGCTCAAGCAACCCGCTCGCGGCAATCGCCGCAGCGGACGAGTCCCACGCCACCTGATGCTCCGCAGGTGCGCGGAAATCCCACACCGGCACGATCTCTTCGCCAAGCATGGCGAGGAAGAAATCGGCCGCACGCTCCGCTGTCTCCAGATATCGGGCTTCGCCCATATACCGGAAAGACAGCGCAAACCCGTGCAACGCCCAGGCGGTGCCCCGCGCCCAGGCGGAACCTGGAGCATGGCCCTGTCCGCCATGCTCTCGCAGCTTCTGCCCCGTGTGTGGATCAAACTCCACCACGTGGCAGATGGACCCGTCAGCGCGGATGAATTCGCGCGCGACGGTGTCCGCATGTGCTTCCGCCAGCCAGCGGAAGCGAGGATCGCCGCTCTGCTCGGATGCCCAGTAGAGCAGCGGCAGGTTCATCATGCTGTCAATGATGGCTACGCCGCGCGTATCCATTGCTGACGAGCTGAAGTTCCAGGCGCGGATGAACTCACCGCGCACGTGGAACCGGGCAGCGAGCAGGTTGGCGGCAAGCATTCCGCGCCGCCGTCCATCCATGCTACCCGTCTGGCGATAGTTGGCTACGCCACTAAGCAGCCAGATGAACCCCAGATCGTGATCCACCGATTCGGGATCACGCAGACAACCTTCCAGTTGCCGCTCACAGCTTTCGGCAATGCGATGTAGCGGAGCGACCGCTTCACTTTCCGGAGCATCCTCATAGACCAGCCATAACAATCCAGGCCAGAAACCTGCTGTCCACCATTCCGGATCATTCCGGTCATACGTCCCCTGCGGGGCAATGTGTGGAAATGTATCCTTGATCCGCTTTGCATTCCGAATTGTCTTGGCAACGCCCTGTTGCCACGCTTCTTCGAGCCATTTTACCGACGTTGATGTGTTCATGAACATAATCCCTCCTCGATTCAATACCAGACATCTATGCTTGATGCTCCAGGTCATCCTCAACTTATCTATAGCGTCGTATGCCGTAACTGCAATAGCTATCCGTTAAATATCACTAATCATCCACGAATAACACTTTTAACTATGCTTCGAGCTGTTTTGAGATGTTTGGAGATCTAATGATCCTCAACCTGAACACCTTCAGTTAACCTCGCCCAATCGGATCGCAAATGACAACCTACGTGCTCCGTTCACTTCAATCCGGGCTTCCTTCAGTAAACCATTACGGGAGGCCACGGCCTGTTCCTCCAGATGAATTATGGCTCCCTGATCCAGCGCAGTGGATTCTACATACGCCCCCCGATACTTCGTTCGTACGCTATGATCCGTATGGGTAATTACCGCCTGTTCACGACCATCATGGAACATCAACGGAATGAGTGCCCCTGCTGCAGCGATCTCTCCTTCGAATTCATACGTTATAGTCAGCACATCCGCCTGTTGTACATAATGGGTACGCAATATTTTAATTCCGGGTAATGGACCGACCCATGTCACGGCAAAAGCATTCTCCAAGGCGTTCACGCCATCTTCTGCCGCTCTTTCCTCCAGATGCTGCTCCACTTGGTTCCGTGTATCAGGGTCCACCTTCTCATACACAATGGAACCACCTCCCTGAGCAGGGTCTAATCCAACATCCCGATCATATGCACCACCGGATGGAATCCCCTCTGCAAGACTGTGCCATACCCCATCTGGTGTCTTCCAGGCAGGACAGTAACTGAGCGGACGAACCGCCCCTTCGGCAAATTCCGTGAACCCGGCCTGCACATGGCTGGCAGCCGACGGACCAATCAGACCAGGTAACCCCGTCTGTTGAATCCGTACCAAACCAGGAATCGTATACGGATCATTCATCGCCGTGTGTAATACCAGTTGCTGACCAGGTATGGAAGCAATCACAGTTTCAAACCACCCATCGGTCTGCAGAACCCTGCTGCCTAACTCGGAAGGAAGGTATACTTCGCTCACATCGTCTCCCGGATCACTGAGACAAGCGTGAGCAAGCGCTGCTGCCGTCCACAGGTTGTAACAGGTGTGGTTGGTATATATCTCGTACCCGTGCCGATCTTCTGGCGCGTATTCATTGCGTACGATTTTCAAACGTCCATCTTCCATCTTCCAGCGCTCAACAGCAGCAAAACACCGATTGGCCGCACGTGCAAAAGCACCCGCCATCACCCGATCTCCCGCCTTCAGAGCCTGCGTTGCATGTGTGGAGCATACATAAGCCGCCGCCGCTTCATTCCACTGATGCTGGGAGCTGCGACCACGCGGTGGAATCTCACCTAGCGGCGAGAGCGTCAGTAACGAGCTGAAGGCACCATGGCGCAGTTGCTCACGTAACGTATCGGCAGTGGTTCCCTCGTAACCAGCTTCAAGCATCACCCCAAGGTGATAACGGGTGGCAATATCATAGGAATATGGACAATTTGGACGGTCCAGCGGTCCATCCTGATACAAGCCAAGGGCCGTAAACCGGGGTAGATGATAGGCTTCCAGATAACGATCCATCCACGCAGTACCCTCATTCGCCAGCTGTTCATGCCACCGCAGATATTCGCCAGAGATCATAATGGCGTTCCAGTTAATCATGCGATTGGGATTGTTCATCTTGCTCATCGTAAATACATAATCTTGTTCAGGACTGATTGTCTTGAGTGCCTCAGCCCAGATCTGTGCATGTTCAGGCAGGTGTGATTTCAACAACATATAGGCTCTTATCATGAGAACCGGAAAAAAATCGGGGTGATTGTCAGGTACGCTACCATTGACCACGGTATCAATGCTCTGTGACAGGGCTATTGCTGCCGATTGGAGCAAATCTGTACGCCCTGCATCAACCAGAACTGCCGCAGCCATCGCATAGGCCGGTGTAGAATAATATCTCTCCACACCCGAGAACGGGTCGATAATTGCCCCCTGGCTGTCCTGATATGGTGTGTAAGCGCGAACAACACTTTCAACAAGTGCCAACTTGCGCTCCCTATTCCAGCCGTCTGCCGGAGGGGGGCCCGCTTGTTCTGCCAATGTACGGTAATGTTCGAGTTCGTCTTTCCATGGATACGTGGACGCAGATGTATATTTACTCACGCATGCTCACCTCGGTTTCTCCCATTTTCGGTTCAATGATGAAGCGTACCTCACATATCGTTTCAAGCGGATTAGGGCGTTCTGTCCGAACATCCGTCTCATCAATTGCACCTGTCCATGATAGTGACGTCCGATAGAATGTGACTGGAACATTGTCATGATCAACTGTGTCCAGTTTCTCCGTAAGAATTTTCCACTGGTTCGCATCATACGTCATATGGATCGCCCCATGTGCACCTTGCCAGCGAAGATTACCGCTCTTCACCACCTCAGGTTGTACTCTGCTCATCCAGCGCTCCACTACGCTCGAACATCCTGCATCTGACTCATCCACCGAAGAGAATCGTTCTGCCGAAGACACCACCCTGCTCTTCCATTGAAAACGGTCAATGAGACGCAATTCCGCTCCATTCCCGCTCCCGTCAGAAGCCATCTTCCAATGAAATTGGCGCGTATAACGAGCCAGTGAAGCTGCCCCAGAGTATGCGGATGTCAGATCCAATGTAGTATCCAGCTCACCGCCACCCTCTGCCAGCTTTGCCTCTAACACATGGGCTTGCGCTTGCCGACCGGAGCATTGCTCCTGGCCTTCAATGAGCGGAACGTTATGCCCGGATGACGAGATGTGGAACAGTTGCTCTCTGCCTGGCGCAAAATACACTTGGGTATACAACCCTGCTCCTGGATCACACAGAATATTCTCACCACCGCAATGGATAATAAACTGCCCCAGATCATTATGGTTGTGAGGTTCATCGTTATGCCCGCCTTTAATGGAAATAGCCACATGAAGGGGTGCGCCGTTCGCATGTTTTGTATCCGGAGAATCGAATGGTCCTTTTGCAATCATCCATCCCAGATTTTGAAAAATAAATCCTCGTTCAGCCTGCCCAGAGGCACCTTCATCACCGTACACTGGCGGATCGCTCCACATCACGTTCCGCAACAGATGAGCCCAGCGATGACAGGGATCATCGGTAAGCAGTGGAATATGAAGCGGCAAATCCACCTGCAACCCAAATCGGGATGCGAGCAGGGAAAGCAATCCGGAAGGGATCTCTTCCTGCTCGGCACTGTCCGAATAATTTACGAATGTTCCACCTGACAAATGAACTCGCAGCGGGAAGGCTGCGATGGCTGCTATTTTGGTACCCGCTAGCAGATCTAGTTCGCCCTCACTGTACTCACGAAGCATCTCGGCATAATAGGTGAAATAACCAAATCCATATACCCAATATCCAATGCCTTCGGCACAGCCGCCATCCTCGCCATATCCGCTCAAGAATGCGTTCATACAGCTGACCGTATGGGAGATCGATTTCTGTAGTGTGAGCTCATCCTCCAAAAGCAACAATGCGGCCATGCCACAGCAGCCACCACAGACCGCCGACCAGTTGTGATCCGCTGTCTGCCAATGGAACTTCCGTTGCTCCTGGTAAAGCGGGATGAAGATTCGCCGCTCTGCTTCAGACCTGATCCGCTCTATGACAAGGCGATCCAGCCGCTCGGCGTGAATGGTCACAATCTCGGCCAGCATATGTACTGTCTCTGCGGCGAACAGATCGATGTTCCCATTCACCTGGTTGACCTCTCCCGTACCCAGATGCGCGGGTAAACACCACGTATACTCACCACACACGTCCCACAACATTTCTTCCAGCGCTTGAAGGGCATCCGTCCTAGCCGTGTCCAAGGCGAGCATCGCCACAGCAGCAAGTCTGCCCCTTCGATCGAAATAAGCCTCTTCATAGGCTTTCCGCTCACCCGTATCGCTGAACTGTCGATATAGACGGAACGACAAGGAAGGCATGGGTTCATTCAAGGCACGTTCACCGTAAGCCTTCAAGTCTGTGTATAACGTAGCCAATTCAGGCCGGGATAACTTCTCCAAGAGTCTGTCGGCACTTAAGGAACTCAATGCTCTGCTCTCAGTACCACGTTGGTTTATATTTTCATTTTCGACTTCGTGAATGGAATCTTCCACTGGATTCACCACTCTTCGTTAATGGATTGTCATGCCCATATTATAATGTAATCGATTTCATTTTACCGGATATGATAGCATTTTTGAAGAATTATCCATTAGAACCCTTTCCACGACGGTACTCCCTTCTCCTTCCTAACCAAAAAAAACGAAGAACCTTCGTCAGGTCCTCCGTTGAATTCGGCCTGTCACCACAGGCTTTTTATGGTTATCTCATATTCTTAACTATCTTATATCCTCATCCTCAATTAATCCTGAATACCTATAATGCTGTTGCCCATATCCTAGCTGTCCGCTGTTGTTATCACACAATCGCAAGCGAAGAATTCTGTACAACAGACAACCATTGGCGTGCAATCAGCTCATGACCTGCTGCGGTTGGGTGTACGCCATCCCACAACCAGTACGCTGCATCCGCCTGTTTCAGAGCGTCATTAAACGTCTGCTGCAATGGTACCCACACAGCTCCAAATTCTTCAGCAAGACCTTGGGCCAGTTTCTGATATTGACCGACATACTCTTCCCAGGCTTCCCATTTCTCCGCAGTCGCTCCGGTTCTCAGAATAAACGGCTCCATCAAAATCAGCCCCGTATCTGGCATCACTTCCCGAGTTTCTTCGAGCAAATGGCGATACGCCCGTCCGAAACGATCCGTTACCCCGCTAGGTTCACCATTCATCGTGCGCCAGGCATCATTAACCCCAATCAGGATGCTGATCAGGTCCGGTTTTAGACTAATGGTATCCTCATTCCAG
Organism: Paenibacillus sp. FSL H8-0283; assembly: GCF_045040675.1. NCBI lineage: Bacteria > Bacillati > Bacillota > Bacilli > Caryophanales > Paenibacillaceae > Paenibacillus > Paenibacillus sp. FSL H8-0283. The sequence continues at coordinate 396,316 of NZ_CP150295.1, read as the reverse complement.
CGTGCGTACAGGTCCGATGCCCGATCCCCGCTGATGCCTCTGTTATAGAAGGTCTTTTGCTTGCCCGCCAGTTCCATACCCAGTTTGCTGGAGATCAGATACGCATACCCGTGTCCGAGAAAATGATTTGGATCATCATTGCGTGATCTTCCCCCATCTGTAATCGAGTCTCCCTGAAACAATATAACGGATGGACTTGTACTCATGATTGAAATCGTTCCTTCCTCTTGTGCAAAATGGAAACACTGTACACCTCAGTCTTCATTTTATCCCTTTCGGCTACAATAGAAAATAGCGTTTTCATCACTGAGTTTCGCCATCATATGACTCTCCTAGCAATTATCCGATCCAATATCGCAGTATCATCATAGCCACAATACCGACCATTACGGTTCCCAGCAGACTGCGTGTCCAGATGGCTACTGCAATCGTAGGCAGGGAGGCCCACAGAGCTGCATTGTGCGTAATCGGCACTAACTGGTTGCCCGACATGAACAGTTCCTGACCAATCAGCGCTGCCATGACCGCTACGGGTACATACTCCAGCCAGCGTAACAACCACATCGGAATCTGTATCTTGCTGAACAGCATCAATGGCAGTACACGCGGGATAAATGTTAACAGCGCCGAACCCATAATAATCCAGAAAACATCCCATCTTACTTCCATCGTTCCATGATCACTCCCATCGTTGCCGCAATGACCGCAGCCACAATGACACTCATGCTGCCAAGTGAAGCCATGCTGGCGAAGATTACACAGACAACGGCGATAATAGCCACATTAATGTGTATTTTTTTGTTTTTGCGATGCACCAACTGGAGTACGACCAGTCCAATAAACATCGCTGGCAGGGCATAATCCAGACCCAGTCGTTCCGGGTTAGTGATCCAGCGTCCAAAATACGCTCCCGCCATATTAGCCACGAACCAGTTCAGATATGCGGTAATATTCAGACCGTGCATCCAGCGTTCACTAAGCCTTTCCCTGCCAATCGCACGTGTCATCGCCACGCCGAAAGACTCATCGGTAAGCAATGAACCAATCCACATATTTTTAAGCGGGGTCAGATGCCGAAAATACGGCGATACAGCTGCACTGAGCAGCAAATGGCGAAGATTCACAAAAAATATGGTGAACATGATGGCTATTGCTGATCCATTCGATGCGAGCATGCCTGCTGCAATGAACTGAGCCGATCCTGCATATAAAATCAGGCTGAGCAGTGCCGTTTCCGCCAGACTCAGACCTGCGGTCATTTCAATAACACCCGCCGCAAAGCCAATACTCAAATAACCAAGCAGGGTTGGGATACAATCTTTGACCCCCTGCATGAATGTAGCTTGATCCTGGACCTCTTCCATGTTCTCCTGTCCAGATATCTGTAGTGTACTTTGGTCCAACTGCCTTACAACCCCTCTCCAATTTCAGTCCCCATAAACCGATATATATGGATGTAGATCCATCAAGGTCCACTCTTCATGAAAACAACTTCTTTGTGTATTCAACATGACCAGTTACATGTCTTATGGATTTCACATTTTGCAGAATTCACTTCACAATAATTCAGAAATATACCACAAGATGTGCACTAAGGGAGAGACAGATTACTTTTTATAGAACAGATGTAATCCTAAATACCTACAAAATCGAAAAATATTTTCGCGAAACTCATAAATTATGTTGAATAAACGCGAAATTTGTCATACGATAGCACCAGAAACTTCTGGAAAGGATGGAATGAAATATCTTTTACCAGATGGGCTTGTCCACTAGACATGGGGATGGGTTACACAGAGGGGGGAATGTGTATGAAAAAAATTCGTAAACAAGGGGTCAAAAGAACGATGCAGATGAGAGAGAAACTAATTTTGTCATTTGCCATTGTATTGCTCATTCCAACCATTAGTCTGGGCATTATCTCGTTCCAAACAGCTGATGCCAAGGTTGAAGAGAAAATGTATGAGAACGCGATCAGCAGTGTTACTGTGCTCAACCAAACTATTGACCAGATCATTGGTGCAACACGCAAAAATGTTGATTTCCTGGCAAGTCAGCTGGATGCAGGCAATGTCGGACCCAATCAGGGTGACGAAACCGATACCATCCGTACCTTGCTCGACGCTTACAAGGAAACGCATGATGACGTGGAACTTGCCTCCATCGGTACCGATCAGGGCGTGTATATTAACTCCCCTGTAACTGCGGTGAACAAAGAAGGTTATGACCCGCGCGAACGCCCGTGGTATCAGGCTGCTACGCAGAACAAAGATGTCCCTACCGTAATCACCCCCTACTTATCAAGCAATACCGGCAATGTTGTTGCTTCGGTAGCTCAGACCTCAGCGGATGGCCATGGTGTCGTCTCTGTCAGCCTATCGCTTGAAGCCCTCTCGAAGACGGTTAACTCCACGAAGATTGGCGAGAAGGGTTATATCTATATCATTGATAATGCCAATAAAATCATTGTACATCCTACCGAAAAACCGGGGACCGAAGGAACCATGGCACCCTATAAAGATATTTTTGCACAGAAAAACGGAAGTCTGACCTATACACTAAATGGAAACCAGGAACACGCCTTTTTCTCCACCAATGAAACGACGGGCTGGACCGTGGTTGGTGTCATTGACAGTGGGGAAGTGACGGCTTCTGTCCGTCCGATCCTATATACCACACTTATTGTTGTCGCGATTGCAATTGCGGTAAGCTCCATCATTATTTTCTGGATTGTGCAATCAATCACCAAACCACTGAACCGCTTGGTGAAGGCATCTGACGAAATTAGTAATGGTAATCTGACCATCGAGGTTGCTGTATTGGGACAGGATGAATTCGGCAAGCTGAGCACCAGCTTCAATAAGATGAGCGAATCCTTGCGAACCGTTATTCAGGACGTGCGACACACAGCTGACGAGTTAACCGCCTCATCCACACAATTGGCAGTCAACTCATCGGAGACAACCAAAGCAACAGAGCAAGTCGCCCTAATCACGGAAGAATCCGCAGCTGGACTTGAGAAACAAACAAGCAGCCTGAAACATACGGCACTGCAGATGAATGAACTTGCTGGAGGTGTGGGACAGGTAACGAACAGCACACAGCAAGTATCCGAAGCTGCCATGCAAGCAAGTGAGCTCGCGGATAAAGGGAATGCTACCATGCAGACGGCCGTATCCGAGATGAGTTCCGTCAGTCGCTTTGTGCAAGGTATGGCAGATACTGCTGGACGACTTGAACAGCATTCCACATCCATTGGTGAGATGGTATCTGTCATTACAGATATCGCTGCACAAACCAATTTGCTTGCTCTCAATGCTTCTATTGAAGCAGCACGTGCAGGTGAGCATGGACGCGGCTTCTCCGTTGTTGCCAGCGAAGTCCGCAAGCTGGCGGAACAATCGAGCCTGTCCGGCCAGAAGATTGTAGAGATGGTCGGAGCGATTCAACAGGAGATTTCAATGGCCAATCACAATGTACAGATCGGGCAACAGGATGTAAGCAACGGCATTCGTGCCGTTCAGTTTGCAGATGAAGCTTTTGCCCAGATTAGTGAGGCTGTTGGGGTCGTCAATCATCAGCTTGAGAACATTGCAGCCGCCTCACAACAGATGTCTGCAAGTACAGCCGAAGTGGTGCAATCCATTGATCAGATCCACGCCATATCGGAAACCAATGCCGATGGAACGGAGAACATCTCTGCTGCTACGGAGGAGCAAGTGGCTTCCATGCAGGAGATATCATCCTCTGCTGATTCCCTTGCCCATCTGGCTCACAAGCTACAGAAGCTGGTGGAACAATTCAAGCTGTAGTCGTTGAACTAAAGATTAGTTACACTGACACTACGATGACAGAACAACCTTCCAATCGCTGTTATCCCCAGATTTTTCGATTCCCTTTTCCATAGGGGAAAATCCGGGGATAAAGGCGCACGCTTCGCTTTTTCAGGTTTTTTCTGTCCTCTCCGTTATCGTGTAAAAGACTGGTTCAACTTATATAACAAGTAGTCTCTACACACCAAAAGCCCCTTTGCCATCATATTGGCAAAGGGGCTTTTGGGTTAATTTGAGTTATAAGGAACGGGCATTTCAGAAAGGAAATGCCTCTCCTATTCAGCAGATTGCTTTTTATCTCCGTGGTACCCTTGATCTCCGTAGGGCTCTAACTGTTCAAACCAGCGATTCAGACATTTGGCGAGTGCATCTTTGGAATCGTAATACGGGTTATCGTCTTGTTTCAATGTCTCCAGCACCTCGATCACAAACGCAGTCTCTCCATATTCATTCCATTCAGCCTGCAATCTTCGATTCAGATGACTACCCATCTGTAACATAAACCGTTGTCCATTAATGGTTTTCAGGTTCAGTGTGCTGTCGATATAAACTTTACCGTTACGTTCATTCCGAATTTGGTAGACGCCCGCTTCCGTTTTAACTTCTTTGGCCTGTTCCTGCAATTCTTTGCGACGATTCATCTTCTCCTGCTCCCCCTTTTCTTTGCGCTCCTGTTTTCCAACTTTGGCGCTCTGTTGATCTGTGTGGCTTCCCAACCAATACTGACTGCCGTCTGGCTCACGTTCCAGCAAACCATAGTCGACGAGATACCTCCGTATTTCCACGTAATCATCATGAACTTCCTTCAGAAGCTCATTGACCTGTTTCTCGGAATATTTGCGCTCTGTCTCGAATCGTTTGGCAATTTCGATGAGCACAATATATTTATGCTTTTGCTGCATATGAAATGTCGTCAGCCGACCGCCAGTACCCTCTGGAAAATACTTGTTTAACACCTTCTCCCGATCCTGTTCTGTAATATCAAATGAGTTCGGATGGATCGTATGCCCATGTCTTGTCACCGGCGACACCCATTCAGCCGGGGCTTGGGTATCTTTACTCTTGAGAAGCTCCATTAATGCCAGAAATATCTTGGCCTGCCGTTCCTTCTCCTTTAATACAAACCGATGATTCCGGATCGTGGAAGCACTCCCGATGCCAAGGGTCTTCTGTACTTCAGCATCCTTCTTGCCTTCATAGAATTGTGACAACAATCCCCGCTGGACATCAGACAATCCGGTTACGCTTTTATCCAGCTCCAGCAAATATTCAAATACCGATCCATGAACCTTCTCAATGTGCACTCGCATATAACGGGCTGCCTCATAGAGCACTCCTTCTTCAGGATAGATAATCCCCGCTTCCGTCCTGTATCCGCAGCAGACACATATATAGGCGGGACCCTCCTCCATATAACCACGCTTGATCTCTTCCAATGAAGCTGTTTGCAACCAGGATTCCGATGATTTCATGTAAAAGCTCCTTTTTATCATTGTTATAGTCATTACAATCGTATATTAATTAAATATTTTATAATAATGTTTGTTTATTTATAGATATAATATATTTTTGTTTGTTATATGTCAATATAACGGAAAAGAATGCTGTGTTTAAAGACATAACGGATGCCCCTTGTTCAACAGAAAAAAGACCGCAGGGTCGCAACCCTGCAGTCTCATCGCAGAAAGGGCATTTCAGCACCTTCCATAAGCATTTATCCTCAATCATTATCATTTCAATCTCTGTTACAACTTAAACCGTTCAATCATGCTTTGCAGATCTTCAGCCATACGTGACAATGCTGCCGAAGAAGCTGCAACCTCTTCCATTGTAGCCAACTGCTCTTGAGCCGCCGCTGATCCATCTTCCGTTCCAGAGGCAATTCTGTCCGACAGAACCATTGTATCACTTACTGCCTTGTTGATATGACTCATGCCCCCATCAATTTGGCGGGAAGCCGTGGATACTTCTCCAGCTTGTGCAGCCACCAACTGTACCGCAGTACGAATGTTATTGAATGCTTCGCCTGCTTCTGTAACCATCTGCGAACTCTTCACCATACCTTCTCCCGTACGGGCAAAAGTGGATTGCACCGCATTGGTTTTCTCCTGCATCTCATGCATAAGCTCATTAATCCGCTCGGCTGAAGCGCCTGAACTGTGAGCCAGTGTCTTCACTTCGTTGGCTACAACCGCGAATCCGCGCCCTTGCTCGCCAGCTCTTGAAGCTTCAATGGATGCATTCAATGCAAGAATGTTCGTCTGCTTGGCAATGGCCGTAATCTCGGCCACAATCACAAGAATCTCTTCATTTTTCGCGCGCAGATCCTCAATGACCACAGACATGGCTTTGCTCTCATCATTCACCTGCTGAATATGGGTAACCGCTTCTTCTACTGTAACCATACCTGCTTCCGACTTAGTGGATGCATCCAGAGCGATACGAGCGGTGTCTTCAGCACTTGATGAGATCTCTTTGACTCCAATGGACATTTCGCCCACGAGTTGACCTGTAGCAGCAAGACTATTGTTCTGCAAAGTCGTTCCCGCAGCTGCATCCTGCATCAGTTCAGCCACCTGTTCTGTGGCTTTGGATGTCTGCTCGGAACTCGCCATCAGTTCTTCAGAAGATGCCGCCAGCTGGCTGGATGTATCATGCACCTCTCCAAGCACACTACGTAGTGAAGTCGTCATCGTATCAAAGCTATCTCCAAGCTGTCCAAACTCATCCTTGCGCTGTAAACCTACCCTTACGGTGAGGTCCCCGGCGCTTACTTTGGATGCTGCCTGCGTTAATTGCAGCAATGGCCGGTGAATGCTGCGGATAATGAATATAAGCAGAATCAACCCGATAACCAATGCAGATGCCACAATTGTAATTGCACGGATCAAAATAGGCATTACGGCTTCACTTGCTTCGGAAGGAACCATCTCGCCAACAATTTTCCAGCCTGTCACCGGATTGGTGAAATACACAGCTTCCACTTCGTGACCATCATATGTATACTTCACCGTTCCACTTTCCTTCGTATACATCTCATTAATGTAGCTTTCATCCGACTGTGTACCGGATTCAATATTGTAGTGGAACAGGAATTTACCCCCGTTATCCAGCATGTACAGTTTGCCTTCTTTACCAATACGTATCTGATCAACGGATTCTTTCAGATGATTGAGACTGACATTGGCCCCGAATACCCCTTTGCCATCAGCCAGCTTGGCAGCTGCCGTTACAACCCATTCACCTGTTGTGACCGACTGGAACGTATCCGAGATTACAGGTTCGTCCTGGGACATGCCCATCGTATACCATGAACGTTCACGTGGATCATAGATCTGTTCCCCGGGATCAGGAGATTTCATCCAGCTGCCATCTTCCGCACCTGCGGTGAGTACACCCAGTTCCTTATGATTCTGAGACATCCGATCCATCTGCCTTTGCAGTGCAGGGGATTTATTAATAATATCGTTTGAAGTAATACCCGCAGCCATCTGCGCTGCGTTATCCTTCTCCATATCCAGCATTTGATTTATCTGCAGACTAAGCATTTCTGTTTTGGCTTGTGCGGAACGAATAATTTCCATTTTAACCTGGTCAGCAGCTTTTTGATAAGACAACCAACCAACAGTAATGCTCGGTACAATCAGGAACAGGAGTAATGCAGCGATCAGGCGTTTTTTTACGGTTAAAGTAAACCAATTTCGAATCCTTTTCTTCATATAACTATCCCCCATCATAATCTTCACCCATCCTTTTATCGGACAATCGCTGTAAAAATATTATGTATAGATACTAAATTAGAATAAATTTAATCTTTTCAGTCAGTTTAGATGGATTCACCTAATCCTTCTATTCGTTTTGACCCCCTTAGCGAGATCGTTTACAATGCTCATAAGCTGGTTATTCATGAAACGATTGGAAGGAGAGGATTCAAATCTTACGCAAGTCACATGAAAGGCAACATGTTTCCACTGTATATTCATCCATGTTCCGCATTCTGTTAGCGCTCATCCTGTGTGCAGGCCCGATTCTGGGACAAGCTGGTATTACGGTATCCGCAGCGCAGGCGACGCAAGCAGTTCACATTGAAGTGAATGGTGAGCAACAATCCTGGAAGAACGCACCACTTATCATCAAAGGTTCAACGTTTGTTCCACTGCGGGATGTGGTCACATCGGTTAAAGGCACGTTGAAATGGGATAATCGCACCAAGACGGCTACCATTACCGTTGGCAGAGACAAGCTGATCCATCAGGCTGGCAGCAATTCCATTAAAGTAAACAAGGTCGATCTGGCTACAGGTGTGAATTCACGTACCGTTAACGGTACGTTGATGGTACCTGTCCGGGCCATGGCTAATGCAATCAAAGCAGACATCACGGTCCAACGTACAGCCACGGGGCAGATGAGTGTAAGTATGGTCACTGATCAAGTCAGCCTGCTGAACAGCGAGGTTGCCAGCGTTGATACGTATCTGCGCGAGATCAACTATCCAGGTATGGCTCTGATCGCCCGCGATGGTGAAGTACTTCTAAAGCAAGGCTACGGACTTGCCGATGAACAGACGCTGAATCGCCCGGATCAAAAGACCCGAATCGCATCGCTGAGCAAATCCTTCACGGCCGCGTCCATTCTGAGTCTCGTGGAGGATGGTAAGATTAATGTGCAAGATCCAATCTCCAAGTATATCTCTGGTATACCAAAGGGAGATCAGATCACGCTACATATGCTGTTATCCCAGACTTCAGGTCTGCCATCTGCATTTGGTCGGGGTGAAGGAACTTCTATGGAAGAGACTGTAGAGGAGATTCGCCACAAAACGCTGAAGTTTGAACCAGGGAGTACCTATCTGTACAGCAACAGCGGTTATGTTCTGCTTGCATACGTCGTTGAACAGGTATCTGGCATGAGTTATGCCGACTACGTGCAACAAACGATACTGAAACCACTTGGTATGAAAAATTCGGGAGAGGCCTCCCGTAAAGTGCACACGATTAGTGGTTTTGTTCAAGAAGATAACGCATGGGTAACTGCACCTTACTATGTGTCTCAATCCGGATCAGGAACCATCTATTCCACGGTGGACGATATGCTGAAATGGGATCGTGCGCTGTATACGGACAAGATTCTAAGCCAGGATACGATTGAACAGATGTATGAGCCTTATTCTGATAAAAACTATGGCTACGCCTGGATTCTCAAAGAGAATGGCGCAAACCGTACCGTCTTCCACAACGGTAGTGGTGGCGGGTTTGCCACAGCCTTTTCACGTAATCTGTCCGATGATATCACCATTATCCTGCTTGGCAACCACGCAGGTATGGACATGACTTCACTTTTGGATGAAGTTGAGGCACAGACAGCCAAAGCACTGCAATTGCAATAATCTATAATTAATAGCTTATAATGAGCAAAGAGACGGTCCTTTAAAGGATCGTCTCTTTGTGTTGTATATGTTCTCATTTTAACGACTCACACTTCCGTTTCGCTCAACCCACAATCCATCTCTTCTCCATCCTGCAAAAGGCAGATTTACTCATATTCTTATTACTGCCTAGGAGACATCCGCTCTTTCATCATCTGTCTGCTTTAATGTTACAGGAAGTTTCCCCGCAAAAGGAATGCGCCCCATCAGCGCCTGAGCGACGCTATCCATGGCAAGTGGCCGGCTCTCGTAAGCCGCTACATAGACCTGGGCATCCGGAAGCGCCAGCAGATCATAGGGGCTTCGCAATGCCACAACAGCCAGCGGTTTGCCCAATTGCTGTATCCAACCAATCAGCCTGCACTGTGGATCGCCGGAGGGACTTCCCGCATTGTAGGTTCCCACCACAATCTGCCGAATGTCATCTGCTTCCGCTGCCTGAAGCAGACGGGCGGAACGAATGGCAACCTCCTCGGGCGTGACCGTCAGATCGACAACATCCAGACCATACATGGATAAGGCTGAGCCCAAGGTGAACGTCTGAGTCAGCTGTTCGTCTGCAATTGTCGTCACGGACGTGGCAACCGTTATGACCAGCGTGCGTTCCGGCTTCAAAGGCAGCATATTCAGCTGATCGCGCACCAGTGTGATACTGTTCTCGCTAATACGGCGAGCAACCTCTTGGTGTAATGAACTTTTGCGCTCTGAACCACTGGATAGAGCAGGAGCGTTTGATGCCTTTGGCAATGATGCATTCGATACTACGCCATACACTTCCTCATCACCTGCATCACCCGTTTCACTCTCTAACAAACCACGTTTCGCCTTGTACATCAGCAAGCGATTCACCGACTCATCAATACGTCTCTCGCTAATCCGCCCGCTCCTCACAGCTGCTAACAAAGCATCAAATGCCTCTGCCTGAAGCTTAGCCGTATGGCTAATTAACACCAGATCTGCCCCGGCCTCTACCGCCATTACGGCTGCATCGACAGTGCCATAGTTCACGGCAATGGCATCCATCTCCATGCAATCTGTCACGATCATGCCCTCATAACCCAGTTCCTGGCGAAGCAGACCGCTTAATACGGTTTGCGATAGCGTTACGGGCAGACGCTCTGGCTCCAGTGCAGGGAAATAAATATGCGCCGACATCATGGCATCGACACCTTCGGCTATAGCCGCTCGGAATGGAATCAACTCCAGGCGCTCTACCCGTTCCCGATCATGAGTGATGATCGGGAGATCCAGATGGGAATCGGTATCCGTATCCCCATGCCCCGGGAAATGCTTGGCTGTCGCTGCAATCCCAGCGTCCTGTATTCCCGCAATGGTTCTGGCCCCATATTCTGCAACCGATTGTGGAGATTCGCCAAATGATCGTACACCGATGACCGGATTGGCCGCGTTATTGTTTACATCCAATACCGGAGCAAAGTTCATGTTAATGCCCATGGCCTTCAGCTCCAACCCACTGATATATGCCGCCTGATACGCATCGTCAATGGAACCGGCAGCGGCAATGGCCATTGGTCCAGGCATCAAGGTTATCCCTTGGGTAATTCGAGCAACCATGCCGCCCTCCTGATCAATGGATATCCAGAGCGGCACATTACCGCTGCTTTTGGCAATCTGTTGTAACCCTGACGATAACCGCTCTACCTGCTCTGGCGACTCAACGTTGCGAGCAAAGTAGATTACGCCACCGATTGGATACTTTCGTAGAAAGGGTTCCACATCGCCAGCAGCTTCGGTGCCATGAAAGCCACAAAGCAGCATTTGCCCGATTTTCTCACGCAAGGTCATCTGTTTCAGCTTCGACTGGTATAACTCTTTTGGCCCACTCATTTCATGCCTCCCTCCGCTAACAAACATCCGTTCATTGATATAACAAAAACGGCTTTCGCCGCTCCTTCCATTCCGCTGCCTGTACATTCCACGTGTCCATTAAACGAATGAATTCCGCGCGGTCATGAATCGTTTCCCTGGCTTCCTTACCCCCTGCCAGCAGGTCGATAAAGTACCTTGAACCCGGCTCTGGTGGCTCCAGCCAGCAGAATTGCTCCGGATAGAGTGACACCAGTTCATGCAAAAGCACCAACCCTGTCTCTACCGCCCGAAATTTCCTACTGTCCGTTACAAAAAACCTTACGCCACCACACAGCTCACCTGCGTGTTTGGAGAATGTTGGCGACATGTACACTGGATGCACATGTACACCTTCCAGCTTGTATTCCCGAAATCGTTCCGCCAAACGCTCACCCTCAACCCAGGGGGCTCCAATCCACTCGAATGGGCGGGTCGTGCCCCTGCCCTCCGATACATTAGTGCCTTCAAGCAGGCACGTACCCGCATATACCCGCACACTGTCCAGCGTGGGCATATTGGGAGAGGGTAACATCCAGGGAAGACCACAATCCGCAAACTCCATGGAGCGCTGCCATCCTTCCATGGCAACCACGTCCAATTCGCAAGGTACATCCATCTCGCTGTTGACCATCAGGGCGAGTTCACCTACCGTCAATCCGTTACGTACAGGTACACGCCAAGCGCCAACGAGTGATTCATACCCCGCGTTCAACACACCGCCTTCCACAACGTTTCCACCGAGCGGATTGGGACGGTCCAGAATCAGCATATGTTTGCCTGCTCCAGCACAGGCATCCATCATATGGAACAAGGTTGAGGCATATGTGTAATAACGGATGCCCACATCCTGAATGTCGAACAGCACCGTATCCACTCCAGCCAGCATTGCAGGTGTAGGTTTCTTGTAATCTCCATACAGGCTGAACACCGGAATGTCCAGACGTGGATGAAACATGTCTCCGAATCTGACACCCGCCTGAAGCTCTCCATACAGTCCGTGCTCACAGGCATAGAGCGCTGTAAGCTCGGTATTAGCCAGTCCGGCGCACACATCTATTGTCGATACAAAATCCGCTGTAATACCAGTCGGGTTTGTAATTAGACCGATTCGGTTACCTGTTATCCATGGATGCGATAACCCTCTGGACAGAAGATCAACTCCCGTTTTTACAGCCGGGATCTGCTCGGTCCCATTCAACTGACCCATCACACATTCCCCTGGCTGATCCAGCCTGTATGCTGGTGATCATTACCGCCTGTTACGATAGGCTCTTCTTCAGGCTCTAGCACATTAAGAGCAACCTTATGCTGATAGATGGCAAACATCCCTCCAAACAACGCTCCGAAACCAACGACAGTCAGCATCAGTAGAGCCGTCAGGCACATGGCCTGAAAACAAGCGCCCATCGTGTACCCCGGGTGACGGAAGAACAGCTTTACACTTTCCCCCATCGCATGAACGATGCCCATGTTTTTTTGTAAAACAAGCTGCCAGGTATAGAACTGTGACATCAGCGCCATGAGAACAAAGAACGTCTGGAATACACCCACTGCTGTACCTGTAATTCCACCCTGTCCACCGTAATACCACCAGGTTGACCATAGAATGAAGCCAAGCACTGCGAAAAGCACACCCACCGATCCTCCCGGGATTATTCCCTTCAACGTTCCGATCCATATATCCTTAAGCCCATTGCGCCGTTCCTTACGTTCCAATCTGTGATGTACGGCATAACAGACCCCGAACAGGATGGGCATATACATCAAGGCCAGAAGCAGTATAGCGATCGGCAACGGAGCAAACATCAGAATGGGAATCAAAACGATGGAGCTAACGACACTGTACAAGGCCACCGAAATAATATCCCGATAGATTTCCGCACCCGACTTGATCAATACTTCACTCAGCTTACGCATGTTTATTCTCCCCTTTCTCACCGTTCCTTCTTCACCAGGCATCGTCTCTTACTCACGTCCGATCGCAAGCTCCGTCTCTGGATCGAAAAAGTGTGCTTTACGCAGGTCCAGTACAAAATTTTTGTCCATACCTACATAAGCATGTGTTTCCGGGTGGACCTTGGCCGTAACAGTACGGGCACCGGAATGGAAATATACCAAATTCTCGGAGCCCAGATGTTCTACAACCTGAACTCGCGCCTGCAGCATATGGTCTGTCGGGATATTGGGAGCGACATCGTCACCAAAAATATGCTCTGGACGCAGACCCATAATCACCGGCTTGCCTTGATGACTCTGAAGACGAGCGAGTACATCTGCTGGCAAGGTGAATGATGCACCGTCCACGACAACCTGCGTGCCTTCAATCCGGGCATCAATGAAGTTCATCGCCGGAGAACCGATAAATCCGGCAACAAACATATTCCGCGGACTCGCATACAGTTCTTTTGGTGAAGCCACCTGCTGAATGTCTCCATGATTCATGACCACGATGCGTTCCCCAAGTGTCATGGCTTCTACCTGATCATGCGTCACGTACACAATCGTGGCACCGAGACGTTTATGCAACTCACCCAACTCCACCCGCATCTGTACCCGCAACTTGGCATCCAGATTGGACAGTGGTTCGTCGAATAAAAACACCTGCGGATCACGGACGATCGCCCGTCCTACCGCAACACGCTGGCGCTGACCACCAGACAGCTCGCGTGGTTTGCGCTCCAGCATCGCTTCCAGTCCCAGAATGGAGGCCGCATTCTGCACCTGTTCATCAATATAGGACTTTGGCTTTTTCAGATTTTTCAGGCCAAAGGAAAGATTCTCACGGATGGTCATATGCGGATAGAGTGCATAATCCTGAAACACCATCGCGATATCCCGATCCTTCGGATGCAGATCGTTAACTAGCCGGTCACCGATCACAATATCACCGCTTGTTTGCTTTTCAAGTCCGGCAATCATCCGCAGTGACGTTGTCTTGCCACAGCCCGAAGGACCCACAAACACTACGAATTCCTTATCTTCTATAACAAAGTCCGAGCCGGCCACAGCCGTGAACGTTCCTTTATGATCGTCTTTGAATTCTTTGCGCACTTGGCGAAACTCCACGCGTGCCATAGGTAGATCCCCCTTTACGTTGTCGCTTGTCCTGAACTATATAAGTTCAACTAACGAATCCTTACACTGGCACTCCGATGACAGAACAACCTTCCGATCGCTGTTATCCCCAGATTTCTTTGATTCCTTTATAAAAGGGGAAATCCGGTGATAGCTTAGGCTTCCGATGTAGCTTTCTTTCAGAAAGCTTTTAGGCGAACGCTTTCGCTTCTTCAGGTTATATCTGTCCTCTCCGTTATAGTGTAAATGTTTAGTTGAACATATATTGGAACTAACCTTTTACTGCACCGATCGTAATGCCTTGTAGGAAATAACGTTGCAGTGAGAAAAACAGAATGATCATTGGCAGCGCACCTATTGTTGCCCCTGCCATCATTGCGCCGAAGTCCGTTGATTCGGCAAATACAAACGAGGCGAGCCCCACCTGAATGGTACGCATCTCGTTGGAATTGGTAATGAGGAACGGCCAGAAGAATTCGTTCCACGAAGCTACAAACGTGAATATCGCCAGCACCGCAATTCCCGGCTTTGCCATCGGCAGAATGACTTTCCAGAAGATACCGAATTCACTACATGCATCGATACGTGCCGCATGTATCAGCGATGTGGGCAGCGTAGACATGAACTGTTTCATCAAGAAAATGTTGCCCACGCTAACGGCAGCAGGCAGAATAATCGCCGTATACGTATCCCCCAAGTCAAACACGTTAACCATCAGAATGTACAAAGGAATTAATGTCACCTGCGCCGGGATCATCATGGTCCCAAGCAAAGTCCAGAATACCGCCTGACTACCCGGAAACTTCAGTTTGGCAAACGCATATCCCGCCAGGGAGGCGAAGAATACATTTGTGACGGTCAGAATAATCGAGATGAGCAGCGAATTGTATAACCAGCGCCAGGCATCGGTTTTGGCAAAAAAGCGCTCATATGGTGATAACGATAACTGCTCCGGAATCATCTGTGGTTTAAACGAAGCCGACATCGCACTATCCTGCACCGAACCAACGAGCATCCAATACATCGGAATGACCGTCACCAGCGCCCAGACCACCAGCAGAATGGATGCAACAACGAGCAGTATCTTTTTCTGTGTTGATTTCATGGATTTCATTCACCCCCGGATGCTTAATGCAACGTGCTCTAATAGTCCGTGTTTTGAACTACCTCTAATACTCAATATCGCTGGAGAAATATTTGAACTGTATGACGGAGATGACAATGATGATAATCGCCAGTACAAACGACTGAGCCGAAGCCAATCCAAATTCATAGAACTTGAATGCCGTCTCATAGATCAGATAAGCGATTGTTGTTGTCGCAAAGTTTGGTCCACCCTGTGTCATCAGATAAACCGAGATAAACACCTGGAAGGATGTAATGACACCCGTGACGAGCAGATACAGCGTCGTTGGTTTGAGCAGCGGCCATGTAATCTTGCTGAACTGGGTCCAGCCGCTGGCATGATCAATATCCGCCGCTTCGTACAGCGATTTCGGAATACCACCCATGGCTGCCAGATACAGAATAATGCCCGCTCCGTGCGATCCAAGCCAGTTCATCAGAATGAGGGAAAAGAGTGCCGTTCCCGACTGGCCCAGCCAGATCACCGGATCCAGGCCGAACAGACCGAGGAAACGGTTAAGCAGTCCTGAATCCGTCGGGTCAAAGATCGCCAGCCATACAATGGAGATGGTCACCCCGGAGGCTACCGCAGGCAGATACATGGTAGCTTTGAAAAATGTCTGCCATTTGCTTTTCATTTGATAGATGAAATAGGACAGTACAAATGTAATGAGAATATTGACCGGGACTGTGCCTACGGTGAAGATGACTGTATTTTTAATCGACTTCCAGAATGTCTCATCCTTCACCAGTCGCTCGTAGTTATCCAATCCAACCCACGTCGAGTTCATAATATTGTATTTCTGGAAGCTCATCACAAGAGCCGTCAGAACGGGATACAGTGTGAAAATGAGAAACAGCAGGACAGGCGCCAAAATAAACAAATACGCCCACCCGTAGTCTCGCCAAAACCGGGCAACCCGGGAAGTCCGGGGCACTGACGATTTTGGCGCAAGGGCGGTCTGCATGGCGAATCCTCCTCTCCTAATCAGTGTGGTTTTACGTTATGTTTGATTGTCCGAGTTATTGTCCAAACATCTGCTGGCCTTTGCTCTTGAAGTCTTCTGCGATCTGCTCCGGTGATTTTTCACCCGAGAACAGCGCCTGAATATTAGGCTTCACAACCTGTTCCTTGAATTGTTTTTGCTGAGATGCTTTGTCGATATCCAGTTCAAGTACAACCGGCATCGCGATATTCTCTGCCATGACTTTTGCAGCAGCCAGATTATCCGGTTGACCAAGCTCTTTTCCTTTAAACAGATCCACCTGGGACTGTCTTACGAATGGAAGCGCCAGTTCATTGGCCGAGTTCCCTGCTTTGGCACCACTAAGCGCCTCCATCACCAGGAACGTATTTTTGGCATGCTGTTCGCCCTTGTCCTTTTTCTGTTTGAAGGCTACATACCCTTCGCCGCCCATCGTTGTGGCCGCAGGTTGATCATCATTATGTGGTACAGGCAACAGGACAAAATCAATCTTCTCTCCCTGCACCTTGCCATCATCGATGTCCTTGTTGCGATTCTGAATCATCACATCATAATAAGGAATCGCTTTGGAAATAATCGCCGTTTCCCCCGCGTAGAACATATCCGTCCGTTTCGCTGGAGCGAGAGCCGCCGTTTCCTTCGGCATATACCCTTGATCCATCAGGTTTTTGATAAAAGAGAGGGTATCCAAAATGCGACCATCATTCCATTGGAACGTGCCGTCTTTATCAAGAACATCGATCATCCCGTTGTTACGAGACAGCATTTCAATGAAGTCAAGCGAGGTTCCGTCGGTAACCAGTGCATATTGCTTGGCCCCGCCATCCAGCGTTTTGGTCAGCTTGGCAGCAGCATCGTTGAATTCGGACCAGGTCCAGCCATTTTGTTGAATGGACTTCCAATCAATGCCCGCTTCCTCCAGAATGCGTTTGTTACCACCCCAAGCCCATTGGAATTGATACAAAGGCAGTCCATACTGTTTCCCCTGAATCTGGCCTAAATCAAGCGTACCTGGCAGGTAGTCGTCCTTGATCTCAGGTGTCAGGTAGCTGTCCAGCTCAAGTGCCAATCCCGTATTCACATATGTGCCGTCTACGCTATGAAAGTAAAGATCCGGCGGGTTGCCCGCGTTCAGAGCGACATCGAATTTTTTGGGCCCTTCCGCCCAGGAGAGCATTTCCGTCTTCACGGTAATGTTCGGGTGTTCTTTATTGAAATCAGAGATTAGATCCTTCAGTTCTTCTTCATATGTGCCATGTACAGGATAGGTCCATACCGTCACCGTATCATCGGCATTCGGGTCATCCGAAGCAGCACCTCCGCTATTCCCACAGGCAGTAACCAAAACCATCATCAACAACATTGCCCATACCAGACCCTTCTTTTTCATCCCTTCATCTCCTTTTGCATGTCATCATCCGATTCTTTCATTGCCTAACCATGCTACCCCTTTGTGATCGTTCGGCCTTCAAACGCAATCCACCTATACACGCGGCAGTAAGGAAAAGCACCTCCCCTGTAGATTGGGCCTGCCAGTCGCAGGCTAAATCTCTTAAATGCAATATTAACGTCAACTTAATTGACATTAACAGTATTAATTCCTTCCAAAATTGTAGATTGAATTCATTATATGAGTTGTAAAATAAAAATTCAACATTATTTTTTATTATAAAATTTAATTTTACTTTTTCTTTTCATGCAACTATACTATGTAAAAAGAAAACCCAAGCAAGCGAGGTGAGCCACTTTGCGAGTATATGTAGGCGTAGATGGAGGCGGTACCAATACTGATGCAGCAGTCATTTCTGAATCTGGTGAAATTCTTGCCCGACTCAGCGGCGGTCCCACGAATCCTCACAGCGTATCAACTGAACAGGCCATTTCCGAACTGCAACGAGTGCTGGAACAGCTATTTAATCTAATAAGTGATTTATCGACAAATTGTGAGGGTATATGCCTTGGTATGTCAGGTGTAGATACGATCCAAGAACGGCAACTTATAGCCGAAGCAGTAAATAACTATATGAAGAGTCGTAATCAACAGGCATCAGAAGGTTGTCCAGTCTGGGTTGTATCCGAAGGAGAGATTGCTCTGATGGCCTCTCTCGGACATACGCACGGTGTATTGTGTATCTCTGGAACAGGTTCCATCGTGTACGGATTTACGCGGGAAGGCGAGCGATACCGTGCAGGAGGCTGGGGTCATCTGCTCGGAGATGAGGGGAGTGGCTATCGTATTGGGCAGCGTGCACTCCAAGTGGTTATGCAGAGTTATGACGGTGTTCTTCCTCCAACCCGTTTAACCCCGCTTCTTCTAAAGAATCTGAGCCTTCGGGATATATCGGAGTTAAAGACGCGAGTGTATCAGACGGATTGGGGCAAAACCGAGACCGCATCCATCGCCCGCTTAGCTATGGAAGCAGCTGAACTCGGAGATGAGGCCGCCCAGGCACTGATCATTGACGAAGCCTCACAATTGGCGGATACCGCCAAGGCGCTGATTGCCCGTCATCCCGAATTTGCAACCACTCCGGTTGTCCTGTCCGGATCAATGTTTCGATACGCTACACTTTTCCGAAATACATTTATCCTGAAGTTATCGGGATATTATGGAGAGTTGGACTTTGTATATCGTGAAAATGCCCCCGCTCCAGCGGTTGGGGCAGCACAACTGGCAAGAATACGCTGTTCCCTGAATGAATCATTTTAAAAGAGAGAAGGAGGCCATACGGATGAATCACATGCTGAATTCACTACTAACAGAACAACCCAATCCACTAACGGATCATATAGATGAATTGCCTTCGGCAGAAATTATGGAACTCATTAATAAGGAAGATCAACGCATTGCGGAGCTCATTCAGCCCCTGATTCCGGTCATTGCTCAAGCTGCGGATCGGATCTTGGAGGCGTTTCAGTCTGGCGGCAGGCTATTTTATGTAGGCGCAGGTACCAGTGGACGATTAGGAATACTTGACGCTTCGGAATGCCCGCCTACCTACGGAACCCCGCCCTCCATGGTGCAGGGTATTATTGCAGGGGGATTCCGGGCAGTGAAGGACCCGGTTGAAGGTGCTGAAGATAATGAGGAGTTGGGAGCTGCCGACCTTGATGAACATGGCTTAGACAAAAACGATGTTGTGGTTGGCATTGCAGCCAGTGGACGAACGCCGTATGTGCTGGGTGCGATGAGACACGCCAAGGAGATCGGGGCTACGGTGATCAGCCTGAGTAATAATACAGGCACGCCGATGACCCTGTTGGCTGATGTGAGCATTGAGGCTGTTGTCGGCCCAGAGGTTGTCATGGGTTCAACACGTATGAAGGCAGGCAGCGCCCAGAAAATGATTCTGAATATGCTCACCACTACCGCCATGATTCGTCTGGGCAAGGTTTACCGTAATTTCATGGTTGATCTGAACCCTTCGAACGAAAAGCTTGTCCATCGGGCCAAACGCATGATACATCTGGCAACCGGAGCAAATGAAGCGGATATTGAAGAGGCTTTTACCGGTGCAGACGGTCATGTAAAAACGGCAATCGTCATGCTGATGGCAGGTGTGGACGCAACGGAAGCCCAGCACAGGCTTGATCTGGCTGACGGATTTGTCCGCAGCGCCATTGCGGGGCCTTCCTGAGCCGTACAGGGGGTATTATTAGAGGTTGAAAGAGAGGAGCCCAACATTAGTCTGGGCTCTTTTTTTATTTTTTTATTCTAAAAGCGGATATAATCCGTCAAAAAATCCCCTCCTGCATAAACAGAAAGGGATTCATATGGTTCTACTTCACTTGTGCTCCAGAATAGCCTGTCGGCTCTTCTCCAAATATTCCACCGACTGGTTATAATCCCGACTGGCAATCGCCAGATACAAAATATCGATCACGTTCAACTGTGCAATCCGTGACGAAGTTGCTCCGCTCCGAATATCACTTTCGGTAGAAGTAATCATCAGGGGCACATCCGCCATACTACTGAGTGTATTGCTGCCCCACTTGGTAATGCTGATTGTCGCTGCACCACCATCATGAGCATGTTTGAGACAGGAGATTACGTTCGACGTCTCCCCTGAATACGAGATACATACCACCGCATCATCCTCACGAAGCGTCGTTGCGGACGAAATCTGCATATGCGGATCGGCGAACGAAAAGCTTGTGCGATTGATTCGCATGAACTTGTAATGTGCATCCAGCGCAATCAGGTTGGAGGCCCCTACTCCATAGAAAAAGATCCGGTTTGCCTGATGAAGCACGTCCACAGCTTTTTCCACCAGACGTGGGTCCAGAATATGAACCGTATCCTTCACCGACTGAATATTGTTTGCGGACACATGCTGAATAATGCTCTCCATGGAGTCCTGGGGACGAATCTCCGTATATTGATATGGCTCACTCGTCTGCAAATCTCCGGCGATCTTCAGCTTCAGCTCCTGAAAACCCGTTACACCTAGTGATTTGCAGAGACGGATAATGGCAGCTGGGCTGCCTCCACTCCGTTCAGACAACTGGGCCACCGAGGATTGAACAGTTTCTTGCGGGTGATCGAGAATATAAGCTCCGATCTTCCGTTCGGACGGGGTCAAGTCATCCATTAATGCGCGTAAACGTACAAGTCCACCTTTCATGCCTTCCATTCGCTCCTCCTTTCCGTACTGCATTCATGTACAAGATTTTATCTTATAATTCCACTCGCGTCTAATCGAATTCCTCGCCCTTCCATAACTGAACTCATATTAAATTCAGGTCTCACTAAAGTGTGAGATTGCCCGAGATTACGGCGTGTTTTGCGCCGGTTACTGCCGGAAGTGTATTGGTTCTTCCCATAAGTGCCTCATGGCCAAGTAAAGCAAATCCAATGGCTTCCCGAGCATCATCGGGTATACCATAATCTGCCGTTCGCTCCAAACGGATATCCTTCGGTAGTCTCTGACGGATCATCTCCATTAACGTGGCATTGGAAGTGCCACCACCGCACGCGAGCATGGCCGATATTTGCACCTTGGGCAGGATAAAATCCTTCACTGCACGCACGATGGTTTCCGCGGTCAGACAGGTGGCAGTAGCCAGCGTATCTTCAAGAGATAAGGAACGCTTTGCGGCCATCTCCATCAGTCTCACTGCATACGCGGCTCCATATACTTCTCGCCCGGTACTTTTCGGTGGAAGTCTTTTGAAATACTCATCCTCCAAACACAGGTCTACCAGACCCTGATCGACCTTTCCCTGTGCGGCAATACTTCCATTCGGATCATAATGCTGCCGCCCATCCGTTGCCTGCCGCACAATGGCGTCCATCACCATATTCCCTGGTCCCGTATCAAATGCCGAAATACCTTCGGTAGAAGACTCGGAGGGAAGCACCGTCACATTGCCAATGCCACCGATATTCTGCACCAGCCGTCCTTCCGTCGGGCTACGGAACATCAGAGCATCCGCATAAGGCGTAAGCGGGGCACCTTCCCCACCAGCGGCCATATCCCTTGCCCGCAGGTTGCCAATCACTGGCAGTCCTGTCCGTTCTCGAACGACAGCACATTCACCGATCTGCAATGTCGATACCACATCAATACTTGCTCCCGTTGGCCCTGGAAATGCAGATGCTACAGGAGCATGCCATACCGTCTGCCCATGCATGCTAATCATATCCACCTGCTGCGTTGAGATACCGGCAGACTGCATCAGTTCCGTAACGCTATGCGCATACCACTCCGATACACCAAAATGCGCGGCTGTCAGCTCGTCGACACGCGCCGTCCTCGGTGAACATAACCGGATCAGTACGTCTCTCAATCCATTCGAATACGGCACACAGACGAAATCAACCAGCTCGATCTGCTGTAATACCCCGCTCATATCGGTTTGAATACGCACCAGTGCCGCGTCAGTTCCATCAAGTGACGTTCCTGACATTAGTCCGATGACCAGATGCTCCTGCTTCAAACGATACTTCTCCCACATCGGATAGCTGCCTGTATCCATCCACTTCCAACCTCCTGCAAGACCCGATGAACACGTCATCCTGCCATAATTTCACCCAGTATATGATATTAAATTTCACAAGTCAAACATTATATGAAATTTAATTACATCATTGAAAATAAAAAGAGAGATATTCATCCCATTTGCGATCACACATCATGTTTTCTTCCATCAATTTATAATTAGATATCAGAAGAGAAACATTTTTACATTTTTACCGTTTATAATATGTAGGGATATTTTGGAATTAAGAAAATGATCTAATATTAGTCGAGGTGCATAATGAAGAAAACCATTTTACTACTGTTTTTGAGTCTATTCTTACTCGTTTTGCTCCCTAATCAGGGAAATGCCGCTGCAAGCACGTCGAAAATCTTTATGGATGGAGAGGAATTAGTCCTCCCAAGTGATGTACAGGTGACGATTATCAATAAAAACGTGATGATCCCAATTCGTGTCGTTGCCGAAAATTTGAAATTCAAAGTCGATTGGAACCAACAAGCACGCACTGTAAAAATTCAGCAAGATCAACAGACGATTTCCCTAACCGTCGATCAAAAGCAAGCCATGGTTGCTGACAAACAAGTCACTTTGAACACAGCACCGCAGATTTTGAATAAAACGCTGGTGGTTCCCATTCGATTTGTCAGTGAACAGATGGGGCTTAAGGTGAGATGGAACAATCAAGACAAGATCGTATACTTAACGAACACTAGTAAGGAACCTGCTATTGAACCAGGAAATAGTCCTGGAAAAGGGGATTCAAGCTCTACCGCTCAGGTTACCGATATCCAATTTGCCAATAATCAGCTCGTTTTATCCACCGATGGGGCCGTTCAGCCGATAGTAACGACCCTCAAGTACCCTGATCGTCTGGTTGTGGACTTGCCCGGAGCCACCTTTGGCGATATCTCCCAGCCGCTGGATCAAGGACTCAATGGCAAGTTGGATGTGAGCGGTTATCCCAATGTGACAGAAGTGAGATATTCACTGTTCAAACGAGAACCGGCACAAGTTCGCATTGTCGTAGAATTGAATAATGTGAAGAATGTCCAGTACAGCCACAATGTGATTGCCGACAAACTGATTATTGATCTGAATGTTGCGGGTGACAATGTCACACCTGCTCCAGTCACTCCAGTAGGCGACTCAGGACGCAAGGTTGTGGTCATCGATCCAGGACACGGTGGCAGTGATCCAGGGACGATCAGCATCACGAACAAACCCGAAAAGGAATACAATCTGGCATTAGCTCACAAAGTACAAGCCCTGTTGCTCAATGAACCCAATATCGAATTGGTGATGACTCGTGAAGGTGATACCTATCCGACCCGCCCTGAGCGTGTTCAACTCGCCAATCAATTAAATGCGGATGTATTTGTATCTATCCATGGCAATAGCGTGAAGTCCGCCCCCCAAGCCACAGGTACGGAGACATATTATTATCAACGCAGTAACAGCAAGGAATTAGCTACAATCATTCATCAACGTTTGGTGAAAGCCATGGGTCTCAGAGATCGTGGTGTGAAGAATGGCAACTTGGAAGTAATCCGAGACACGACCATGCCTGCAGTGCTTTTGGAAGTAGGATTCTTGAGTAATGTAATCGATGAAGAACTGATGTCGTCCGAAGTTGTTCAGATGAAAGCCGCTCAAGCGATAGCCGATGGAATCAAGGAGTATTTGGGCCTATAAATCATCAAATAAATCAGATAAAGGAAGTGTTTCTTTGAATAAGAAGCTAGGTTGTGCACTTATATTATCATGCTTGATCCTTATCGGAGTTGGATGTGCCCAGAAGCCAGTGAGCCAATCCGGTTCGAATGAACCTGCTGTTCAGGGAGGACAGGTGCAGGCACCAAACCCATCCGAAACGGAGGTGGATCTGGGCACAATGAATACACAAGTCGTCGATGTATATTTGGCAGATTCTCAGGTCCTTGAGCTAGAGAAAACAGAGCAGGAAATTGAGTACAAGGATGACTCCGAAAAATATGAAAAAACATTTGTAGCGTTGCAAACGAACACCGATTCAGAGCTTGTTTCCCTCTGGGAGCAGGTGGAATTGCTCTCTGTCCAATATGCTGAGGGTACGGTGACTTTGGATGTTCATATCCCCGCTGAAGCGAACCTCGGTACCAGTGGAGAATTGCTCGCATTGGAAGCTTTAACAACAACGATGTTTCAATTTGATGAAGTGAAGAGTCTGGATATACTGGTGGATGGTGAAGCCGTTGATAGTTTGATGGGTCATGCCGAACTGGAGCACCCCATTCATCGCGAACCCTAAATGATCAGACAACAATGGAAAAAGAACGTCCCCAGGGACGTTCCAATCTGACGCATCAATTCGATTCATGCACAATTCACACATATAGCTCGTCACCAGCAGACAGTGAATGTATCACTGTTCTCGGTGACGGGCTATTTCTGAGCAAACCTTCTTTTAATCGGTCCGTCTCTACCCGGTCAGCATGCACAAGGACCGTATGCCTTGCTGGAACCTGATGCAGCATCCGTTCAACATCCTTCCAGCCCTGATGAACTTTATAACGTATTTTCCGCACCTCACATGCTCCATACTTGTCAGGAACCCGTAGCAACTTATCAGCAAATGTACCATGAGCAACATGCCCAGTGAGCAGAATCAGATTCTCCTCCCTGTCCGATAATTGACTATAGTACCAACGGGCAAGCGAGGACTGCATCATGCCGTCCGGAATGAACCATAGCGAAGCAGCATGATGTTCCAACAGTTGTTCCCGCTCTTGGGTGGTTGTAGGTAGATCCCATCCTCGTCCGGTCAGAAAGCAATCGATTTCGTCTTTCAACGAACTTCCGATGACATGCTCTCCCTTCTCCCTCAACCAATACGGAACATGCAGAAGTTGCTTCATACCGTCCACCAGCCCTTGTTCCACTACGATTGGAATAGCCGGGAATTGTTGCTGTGCCCACAGTATGATCTCCTGTCCACGCCCTACGACAGGCATGGGTAGTAGCACCTTTCCACCGCGTGCAATCGTATGGCGAATGGCTCGTTCGAGCTGTTCCAGTTTGTCAGCCTGTGTATCTTGGTCCGTACCGTAGGCCGCATCAACAATCGCCAGATCTACCAGCCCGACTGAAGATATTGCTGCTCTATCTACTCCGCTTGCTCTGCCTACTCCATCTGCTTCTTTGGATGTGAAATTTCTCTGCTTCATGGGTATCTCCGTGGATACGAGTGTTCTTGACGACGCTTCTGATGCAACAGATGTCTGATCTGGTGACGTTATGAGTTCTCCAGCCTTTTGCCCACTGTTTATAGCAATTAGTTCCTCCGTACCCCACCGCTCGCTGCTCGGAGCATCGAACACCGGATTCTCACGAAGCATGCTTGTCTGCCAGAACGCCTCCGCTGGACAATCCTCCTGTAAAAGCATCGATTCAGACGTGTAGTCCCCGGAATAAAAAATCCGCTTACCTTCCATTTCAACCCCAAACCACACCGATCCAGCCAGATGTCCACTGCGTCCCCACATCACTTTTACTTCAGGAATGGGTTCGAACCAGGTTTGGGATACAACCTCATCCTCCAGATACCGATAACGAATAGCTTGCTCATCTGCTTCATCATAAGGAAGTTCTTCGCCTACACGTTCTACAAACCTTCGCCAGTTGGCAAAATACGTACGCAGCTGCGCCCTCGTCTCTCTCGTCGTCCACACTTCACCCTGGTAGCCCATCTTGTACAGCAAAGGGATGGCGACCGAATGATCCTCATGGGCGTGGGACAACAGGACCGCATCCAGTTGCGGGACAATCTCCGGGTCAATCATCGGATACTCGCCCGTACCTTCTTTTTTCACACCACAATCCAGCAAAAGGCGAACATTGCTGCCGCTCAGGAGATAGGCGGAACGTCCATGTTCCCCTGCCCCGCCCCATACGTTCAGTTTGATCATGATGCATTCCACTTTCTCTTTGAATTCAGCATTTCGATTCCAAGCAGCATGAACACCGTCATACCTACAGTCACCACGGCCATCGCCATTCCCAGTGATACCTGACCTTGTTCAAACTGGGCAAAAATATACGTAGCCGACGTCTGCATCGACGGCGGAAGAATCAATAACGATCCAACCAGTTCTCTTGTTGCAATCGTGAAGGTCATCATCCAGCCGGCCAACATGCCGGGTAGGATCAGCGGGATCAGGATACGCCGCAGAATATACAGCGGCTTCCCGCCAAACACTTGCCCAGCTTGGAACAACGTTCCGTCAATCTGGGTAAAGCTCGATTTTACATACTGCACGGTGTAAGGCAAGAAGAGCACAACGTACGTGAGCACAACCATGCCATAGGTGTTATACAACGTGACTGGCATCCAGGGTGAGTTCCAGAACAGAATCAAACCCACCACCATCACGATACCCGGCACCGTATTAGGCAACAGACTGAACAAGTCAATCACACGCTGCATGAATGAAGATGATCTGCCGATCGCTAGTGCAAATCCGGTTCCGATAATAACAGCGACCGTTGAAGCCGCGAGGGATAATCCCAGACTGTTCCCGATGGCCTTCATACTCACTGATCCCCAAGATAACAGCTCCTTGTAATGATCCAAGGTGAGATTATCAAAAGCAATTCCTGATCCCCGTAACTTCATGGTCGAAGCGGCGATGATGGAGAAATACGGGATACCTATCGACAGGATCAACAGAATCGCAAGATACACCCCGCATAACAATCCTGCTCCGCCACGAAGAGAATATCGCTTCGAACGTTGCCCTTTGCCACCGACCAGACGATACGTGAACTTTCGACTCATGGCAGACTGCATATACCACATCACCAGACAGACGGACAACAGCACCGATGCCAGCGAAGTCGCCTTGCCGAAGTCAATCGGCCAACTGGAGATGTACTTATGGATCTCGGAGGTCATGACATAATAGCCAATCTTGCGCCCGAAGGTTGCCGGAGTTCCGAATTCCGCAATCGTTTTGACAAAGACCAGCATGATCCCCATGCCGTAGGACGACAACAATAAGGGTAAAATAATACGTCTGAAACGGTATCCTGCACGTGCACCGTGCACAGCTCCCGCTTCTTCGAGATTGCCACCGATGCGGATCAACGCATCTCGAAGCAGCAGATACAGGAACGGGAACAGGTGCAAGCTCATGATGAGCACCATGCCCCAGAAGCTGAAGAACAGCTCACTCCAGCCCGCAGATGAGGGCACCCATTGCTGCAGATATCCCCCTTTTTGCATAAACAGAATCCAGCCCATCGAACCGATATACGGCGGGGTCATGAACGGAATCATCAGGATTACATCGACCCAGCGATGCTCGCCCATTCGGGTCTTCGCCATCATCCAAGCCAGCGGTAGCGCCAGCAGCGTAGTTACCGCTACAACGCAGATGCCAAGCCAGACGGAATTCAGCAATACACCTGATAGATGATGACCGGTAATCGTGCGAATCGGAGCCATCCAATCCCACTGCCCGTCCGGATACACACTTTGCCAGAAGATCAACAAGAGCGGTACGCCAATGCTTATGGTCAGCAGAAAGAGGGCCAGAATCACGCCCACTCTCCGAAAAATTCGGTTGTTGTCTATTCCAACAGGTTTCACTACGTTCACCTCACATGACTTTCCACAGACAGCAGGTATTCCTTTTGCCTAATTGTCTCTATCCTTGTTCTTCTTATTTAAAAGTCTCGGAAAAACGCGCCGCTGTCTCTTCGCCATGTTCGCTCATCCAGTTCCAATCCACTTTAAGTTGTGGAATATCCTTCACATTGGCACGGTTAGTCGCTTCAATGTCTTCGCGGCCCGGAATCAGATAAGCATCTGCAACAAGCTTCTGTGCTTCATCGGACAACAGGTAGTCAATGAACGCTTTGGCGTTCTCTACATTTGGACTGGATTTCAGAATCGCTGCCGGTCTTGGGCTGATGACCGTGCCTTCCTCAGGATATACGATATCCAGTGGTTCGCCTTTTGCCTTGGAGGAATACGCCATGTAGTCCACACCTGCTGCTACGATGCTTTTGGCACCCGTAATGACTGGATCAAGTGCTTCCTGATTGGCACCTGCCATCGCTACACCATTGGCTTTATAGGCACTCAGCAGATCCCATCCTTTTTCACCATTCGCACTCAGGTATCCTGTGATGAAGTCGAGTGCTGAACCTGATAATGTAGGGTCGGGAATGTTTACTGCATCTTTCCACGCAGGCGTAGCCAGCTCTGCCCAACTTGTTGGTGGTGTAGATACCAGTTTGGTGTTATACACAATGCCCAGTGCGGAAGCACTGCTGCTAAAATAGTTGCCCTCTGCATCCGACCAGTCCTTGTTCAACTTGTCTGCATTGGCTGCTTCAGGGTATGGCATAGTCAGTCCATCGGCTTTCAGAGCCTGTGCGGAAGGTAAAGAGGCCAGGATCACAACGTCTGCAACCGGATTGGATTTCTCAGCTTCCATACGAGCCAGAATTTTTCCTGTCGTTCCCTGGAACATCTCAACTTCGATCCCTGTTTTGTCTGTAAATCCGCTCACGATGTTATCCGCCAGCTTCTGTGGGCCAGCACTGTACAAGACCAACTTGCCACCAGCCGGTTTCGTTGTTTCCGCCGCTGCTGCCGTGTTTCCTTCGCCCGCGGGTTGTGCCGCGTTGCCTGTGGTCGAGTTCCCTGTACTACATCCGAACAAACTGATACTCATTACCGCTGTTAATAACAGCATTGCGCTCTTTTTCCGTGTTTTCATACCCAACATATTCGTCCATCTCCCCTGGTTTCTTATAAAATGTGTACTTCTGCTTCCAACTGCGTGCTCGTTCAACAATTTAATATGCCACTGCGATCGCTTCATTCTGCTTCATACTCGGGTGGTCATAACCGTCCATTCGGCATATCCGCTCAGGGGTTACATAGAGCTGCACACGCTCCCCTACGCGCACTCTTTGGTTCATATAGGCTGTCCACACGCCAAGCCCTTCCATCTGCACTCGTACTTCATAACGTTCACCTACATAGCTGACACTAAGTACCGTCCCCGGATAACACAGATCGTCATGACCTGTTTTGTTCCAGGTGACATGCTCTGGACGCACCATCGATTGATTAGGCGTGAGCCAGTTGGACTTTCCGATAAACGAAGCAACATACGGATCACTTGGCGCCGAGTAGATCGTTTCCGGGCTTCCCTTTTGCAATATCCGCCCCTTCTGCATCACCACAATCTCATCTGACATCGACATCGCTTCAATCTGATCATGTGTGACGTACAGCGCAGTCAATCCCATGTCCCGAACCAGTGACATCATCTCAATCCGCATCTCTTCCCGGAGTACAGCATCCAGTGCGCTCAGTGGTTCATCGAACAGGATCACACCAGGTCTGACCGCTACGGCTCTGGCAAAAGCAACCCGTTGCTGCTGTCCACCAGACAGCTGATGAGGATAACGATCTTCCATGCCTTGCAGGCGAACCATGCCAAGCGCTTCGTTCACCTTTTGCCGCAGATCAGATTTCTGTTTTCCGGCCTTCAGGCCAAACGCTACATTTTCGTATACGGTCATATGCGGCCATAATGCAAAATCCTGAAACACCATGCCCAGATTACGCTTGTGTGTTGGTATGTCAATCCGCTTCGCCGCAGAGTAGATACACTGACCATCTGCCCGAATCTCCCCCGCGTCCGGCTGTTCCAGCCCGGCCAACATGCGAAGCAGTGTTGTTTTGCCACAGCCCGATGGGCCGAGCAGGGTCGTGAACTTTCCATGCTCCAGCTTTAGATCTGTCGGCAGCAGTGCGGGTGTTTGATTAAATGATTTTTGAATTGCTGTCATCTCTAATTTCATAAGCATCCCTGCCTGTCTTCTGTTACTTGATCTCTTGCACTGTTCTCAGTCTAACGTCCGCTTTCGCGAGTTGTATGTCTTGTATGTAAAATTGGAATTAACTTTTTAGATGAATTCTGTTGATGTTCATAGATTAAATCTATAGTAGGTGAACTAAATTAATTTTCATGTTGTCGCTTCGATTACAGCACCATCTTCCGATCGCTGTTATCCCCAGATTTCTTATATTCCCTTTATGAAGGGAGAAATCCGGGGATAAAGGCGAACGCTTATGCTTCCGAAGCAGCTTTCTTCCAGAAAGCTTTTGGCTTCGCTTCTTCAGATTGGTTCTGTACTCTCCGTCTTTATGAAAAACATTAGATCATCTTATATATTGGGGCTAGTAGAAGTGAGAGGAGTGTCGGGACATTGAATCTGATCAAATTGCAAATTGTTGAACTGATCGACAAGCATCATCACATGACAAGCGTGGCCGAGTTACTGGGGATCAAGCAACCCACCGTTACATTTCATATGAAGTCATTGGAGGAAGAGATGGGCGTGCGATTATTCGAATCGCGTAGTGGAAAGACCTTTTTAACCGAAGCCGGACAGGCTTTGCTCCACTATTCTGTCAAAATCAATGCTCTGACCCAAGAGGCAAGACGGGTCGTAAAGGAATATGACAGTCTCTATCGGGGCACCCTGCACATTGGAGCAAGCTATGTACCGGCTACATATTTGCTGCCTACCATACTCAACACCTTTTCTCAGGAATTCCCGGGCATTCGTATTGTCTTATCCGTCAAACCATCACCTGTTATTCGCGAGATGCTGATTCGGCATCAGATTGACCTGGGGGTGATCTCTTCCGAGCCATTTGTTGGCCCTGCCCTGCAAGCAGAGACGTTATGTGAAGACGACCTGGTTTTAATCTGTTCCCCGCAACATGGGTTGGCCCAGAAGGATGCATTAACACCTGATCATATCGCGCAGATTCCTTTTGCCTTACATGGCAATGAATCCAGTACACGGCGGCTAACCAATCAATGGCTTGCGCAACATGATATTCGTTTGCGGAGTACCGTGGAGATGGATTCCCTGGAAGCGATCAAACAGCTCGTGTTAATCGGGGGGCATGTCTCATTCATGTCTCGGATGGCGGTACAGTGGGAGGAACAGCACGGGCTCATTCAAGTTCTTCCAATTCCGGGAGAGCAGGCACCGCGCCATATCTATACTGTACATAACAAGGATCGCCACCCTTCCGTTCAGGTAAACCGCTTCAAAGAAGTGCTGCGAGAGGTGAGTCACGGCTTCCCCATTTTCCATGGCTGATTGCCCTGATCCGCTATAAACTATCGTTTGCCATTCATCAAATCTATACAGGGTTAACGCAATGTGCGCTTCCCTTTAATCGCTTTCATATATTCAGGCGATAAAGTGAGTCTGTACGTTAATCCAGATTAGGAGAGTGATTGGTTTTGAAAAAGTGGAAAAAGGTAACCGCCTCATTGATGTTGAGCATCGTAACATTGGGAAGTGGAATGACATTTCTGGGAGCACCCCAGGCTTCAGCTGCTGCCAATGCCGTTCCTGCTTATGAAGTAAAGTTTCTGGCCAAGCCGGAACTTGTATTGAATACAGATGGGACACCACGCAGTGAAGTGATCCAGACACTCGGCCTAAATTCCACGCCAAGAAATATTAACGTAGAGTACTTCGACACCAATGCTCTCGGATTGGATCAACAAGGATGGAACGTTCGTTTTCGCAAAAAGGATGACAAGAATAACTACGAATTGACTTATAAAAAACGCTACCCTGTAATCAATGGCGACATCAACGCAGCGCTGACTCTGGCTAACCAAGAGGGATTTGATAAATCGGATGATAACTACGAGGCTGAGATTGATTGGGGATACGGCAAACAGACGCTGAGCTTCTCCAACACCAAAAAAGTCGATACCAAAGCGACAGGAGTCCAACTTCCTTCGCAGCAAGAAGCCTTGAACATGTTACTGGACAAGCTTCCGGGCAAATTGAAAAACTGGTCTGCCTCCAACTGGGGCAAGCAGCAATTGACTCAATCCCGTGCATATGGTCCAATCACATTCCAACGATATGAAGGTACATGGAGTGGTCAAGAGCTTACACTCGAAGTATGGCCGATCCGTGACGCAGCAGGTACAGGTATTGAGAATATCGTAGAGGTTTCTTTCAAAACCGATGATGCTGTAGCCGTATCCGGACTCCGTACCCAACTGCTGCAATTACTGGAGAACAACAACTGGCTGATTCCTGCAGATGGCTTGAAAACACAGACGATTCTGGAAAGATACTAATCGCAAGCTCTAATTAAAAAGACAAGTTCCTCTTCCTGCGGACATCGTAGGAGAGGGGCTTGTCTTTTTTTGCGTAGTGAATTAAATGATCTGTTATTTAAGTAATTCTACGATTAACATCAGTTAAGATTTTCACTAATTATTCGCTCAACGGTTTAGATGATGGGAACTATGTATTGGCTATTTTCCAACTCGGTAACCTATTTCAATTCAAGTTATAGTGGAAAGTTACGCGGTTCAATGATTAGAATTCGCTATTTCATTTTCATATTATCATATGGACTTCTTATTTGAATGACAATATGCGATAATTGATAATTATTCTCAAATACATCATATGTAATGTTACTATTGCAAGTTAAGGAGGGATTCTGGTGACTTTGCAAGTCTTTCCACTGATATCTAACGGTGACCATACCCGTGACCTATATGCAAGATTCAAGACATCCGAAGTTCTCGATCAAGCGTCTTTTCTTGCCCCATTCGTATTAGCGGACTCACATCTTCTGCTCATCTGTACTGGCGGTGAAGCCGATATCCGTATTGGGCATAGGCTGAATCATGCCACACTCGGCAAGATGTATCTGATCCTGCCAGGAACAGCGATAGAATATACAACGGATGAGGTTCATCCTTTACAGGGCATCGCGATATATTTTGATATGTTGAAGCCTCTCTCCGACATCAATAAAGCTACTTCCGGATCTACTGTAATGGAGGTATACCAAAAAGGGTTACTTCGTTCGGCTTATGCTGATGAGTTGCCGCATGAACTTTTTCAGGAATGTACCAGAATTGCCTCACAGCTCCATGAATGCATCTCTGTACCTCAAGAAAATCGTCCATTTCGCATTCAGACTTTGATGCATGAATTGTTAACCCATGTGTATGCTCCTCCCAAAGAAAGTGCAATAGGAGATTCCGAACACACCTCTGCTTTGGATCAAACGCTTGAACTTATTGAGCTTGGATATGCTGAGCATCTTTCTCGTGAAGTTCTTGCCGGAGTGGCAGGCATGAGTGTGTGGCACTATTCGCGGGTATTCAAAAACAGCACTGGCATCAGTCCCATGGAATACGTGAATAGCATCCGCATGGACCGGGCCAAAGAGATGCTGCTCGTCCCCGGCCAAACCATCAAACATATCGCCTCACAGGTTGGTTTTCAGGACGAGTTTTACTTTAGTCGCAAATTCAAAAAATATGTTGGCGTGTCTCCCTCTACCTATCAACGACAGAAACGCAGTAAAATTGCCGCTCTCTCCTTCGGAACCACTGGCCATCTGCTGGCATTACAGATCATCCCCCATGCGGCATTGATCGATAACCGACGGGATCAACACAGGAATCTTTTTTTCTCCAATATCCCTTATCATCTGGGGCGTAGCAAACGAATGAATCCTCATATCTGGCAAACCAACGTTGAGTTGTTGATGCAAGCGAGCCCTGACCTCATACTCTGTAATGAGTACGAAGCCCATACGTTAAAAAGAACGCTACAGCGAATTGCGCCTACCATCGTTATCCCATGGAAAGGATTGAGCTGGCGGGAACACTTCATACAAGTTGCCTCCATTGTGGGACAGCAACAAGATGCTCAGCAATGGTTGGAGCAGTACGATGACAAGGTAATCCAAGCCAAAGAGCAGCTTACTCATTTAATCGGTAAGGATACGGTCTCCATTATTCATATCATGATGGGTCATCTGTTAATCTACGGGCGACGCAATGGGGGCGCTGTTCTATATAACGACCTGGGCGTGGCGCCTTCACATGATCTGCTTCCAGGGCAAGTCTATCGTGCATTGGATGAACAGGAGTTGCCTCAAATGGTTGGAGATCGCATGTTACTGATTGTGGACCAGGACTCAGAATCCCAGCAACGTTGGCATAAACTACAACATACTCAGCAATGGCAAGATTTGATGCCTGTGCAGAACCAACATGTATATCTGCTAGATGAAATGCCGTGGTTGGATTATTCACCATATGCTCATGATCAGATCATCGATGAAACCCTGAAACTTTTTGGTGGAACTCAGCACATTAATCCATGACCGGATAGCACAGAAGGCTATGTCTCCCCCAACATGAGACCGCTACAATATAAAGTGTACTGAGAATCAATATCATTAGAAACACAGGGGGATTATGATGTACAAACAGCAATATGTCAAAATAACGGGGATCCTGTTCATACTCGCGATGTTACTTGTTGCGTGTGGACAGACACCTGCAAGCACTTCGCAGCCATCTGCAGATGGCGTAAAATCAGCTGCGGGGACAGATGGGGACTCATCCACTGAATCAGCTACTAAGACCGTGGAGAGCGCCAGTGGCAGCAAAGAAATCCCGGCACATCCCGAACGGATTGTGTCCATTAATATGGAGGACATTCTCCTCTCCTTGGAGGTACCACTGGTACTTGCTACACCTATTGGTCGGCAAGATTACCTGAATGAGCAACTTGAAGCTCAAGGCGTGGATGTCGAACCCATCAATGAAAGTGTCAATTTTGAAGCTGTAGTCAGCGCCAATCCGGACCTCATTATTGCCAATGCCAGTTTGGATGCCAAAATTCTCGAACAACTCGAGAAGATCGCGCCTACGATCACTTATGATCGCCGTAATTGGCAGGAATCTATCGTGCAGGTAGCTACTGCGCTAGATATTGAAGAGCGGGCTGAACAGCTTTTACAAAAAAATAAAGACCAAGTAACTGAATCTCAGAAGCTCGCAGCCGATATCACCAAGACCAAACCTACAGCTGCATTCCTGCGCCTGGAAGAGAAGGATATGCGTTTGTTCTTCTCTTCCATTCCATCCACGCCATTTCCAGCTTCCAGTTATGTAGGAGCGGGTTATGAGGTTGGATTCACTCCCGACGCTCTCGTTACCAAACTTGAGGCAGAGAATCCGGAACGGATGAATGCCAGTATCTCGGTTGAGCTTTTGCCTGAAATCAAAGCAGACTATCTGTTTATCGTGTCCATTAGCTCAGATGGGTCAGCTGAAGCGTTGCAAAAAACAAAAGATGAACTCAATGAAATCCAGCAACTTCAAGTATGGAAAAGCCTACCCGCTGTTCAAAATGGTCATGTCTATGTCCTCAATGCTAAGAAATGGCTCATTGACGGCCCTATTGCCGAATCGCTCAAACGTAATGAGATGCTCGAAGTTCTTGGACTACCTGCTCCATAATAGTAAACATACTTCTGTTTCATCCACAACAAACAAAAGGAGATTCCCCGGATTTTCGGTGGATCTCCTTTTTATTTAATATTTCAAATGGCCTCATTCAGTTCTGTTTCATGAACAATCATTCTACATGCTTAACAGCAAATGTATTTCATGTACACCTTTCTCATCCTGCAATTAATTAGGGATAGGTAATCATCAAAATCATATATAATTTTCCTACTTTTAATATATTTTGAAATTTTGGGCTGTTTCAATCCCAAGTGCACTCTGGATAAACGTATTAGCCACTTTTTCTACAGGTACAGGATTAAATCCAATAAAGAAATCCTTATATTTCTCCGCCGACTCTACAAACAGATTAGGACTAACCGAATTCAAACGAATGCCTCTTGGCAACTCAAACGCTGCCGCTTTAGCAAACGAATCAATAGCCCCATTGACCATAGCACTTGATGCACCTTGCTCAATAGGGTGGTCTTGTATAATGCCACTGACCAGCGTGAAACTCCCCTTGTCGTTAATATAGTGCTGTCCAATCAATACGATATTGACCTGTCCAAGCAGTTTACCCTGCACACTAATCATATTGTTCTCAGGTGTCAGTTCTTCGAGTTTCGCATAATGGGTCTGGCCCGCCGCCACAATGACGTAATCAATATTTCTCACCGTTTCGAAGAGGGTAGTAATACTCTCTGTCGACGTCATATCCACCTGAACATCCCCGGATTGTCTACCTGCGGTAATAACCTCAACGGAATAATCTCTCAGTTTCGCAACAACGGCTTTACCTAATGTTCCGTTTCCACCAATGACCAGAGCTCTTTTCATTACTGTTTGTCCTCCTTTATAACTAAATACGGTTAATCAGATAAGAATTGTTCTATTTATTTAAACAAAGATTCCATCCTTAATCAAATGACAATTGACCCTATTTTAAATAAATTACACTTATTCTTTTTAACACAAAAAAAGCCTTTGCTATAAGCAAAGGCTCTTCTATATGTTACTCGGAAGCGGGTGATGGGAATCGAACCCACGCTATTAGCTTGGAAGGCTAAAGTTCTACCATTGAACTACACCCGCAAATAAAAAAAATCGGGATGACACGATTTGAACATGCGACCCCCTGGTCCCAAACCAGGTGCTCTACCAAGCTGAGCTACATCCCGATACTTATGAGAATAATGGCGCGCCCTGAGAGATTCGAACTCCCGGCCTTTTGATTCGTAGTCAAACGCTCTATCCAGCTGAGCTAAGGGCGCAAATATTGGAGCGGAAGACGGGAATCGAACCCGCGACCCTCGCCTTGGCAAGGCGATGCTCTACCGCTGAGCCACTTCCGCAAAACATATGGTGCGGTCGAGAGGACTCGAACCTCCACGGGGGTTAGCCCACACGGACCTGAACCGTGCGCGTCTGCCAATTCCGCCACGACCGCAAAATATAATGGTGAGTCATGAAGGGCTCGAACCTTCGACACCCTGATTAAAAGTCAGGTGCTCTACCAACTGAGCTAATGACTCGTAATGAAATGGCTGGGGATATAGGATTTGAACCTATGCATGACGGAGTCAAAGTCCGTTGCCTTACCGCTTGGCTAATCCCCATTAAAAAATCATGGGGCGATCGAGGGGAATTGAACCCCCGAATGCCGGATCCACAAACCGGTGCGTTAACCACTTCGCCACGACCGCCATAGAGTAAGCCATTCATCCACTAAGAGAATCTTAGTATTAACAATTTCACTTGTAATATACATTCTATCACAAATTCAGATGTAAATACTAAAAATGGTGCCGGCGAGAGGACTTGAACCCCCAACCTACTGATTACAAGTCAGTTGCTCTACCAGTTGAGCTACACCGGCACGGTGTATATTTAATTAAAAAATGGCGGAACCGACGGGATTCGAACCCGCGATCTCCTGCGTGACAGGCAGGCATGTTAGGCCAACTACACCACGGTTCCAGATCACTTTCTCAAGGAAAGTATAATTGCGGGGGCAGGATTTGAACCTGCGGCCTTCGGGTTATGAGCCCGACGAGCTACCGGGCTGCTCCACCCCGCGTCGTTATAAAGTTATATGGTGGAGGCTGAGGGGATCGAACCCCCGACCCTCTGCTTGTAAGGCAGATGCTCTCCCAGCTGAGCTAAGCCTCCATAATATGACCCGTAGGGGATTCGAACCCCTGTTACCTCCGTGAAAGGGAGGTGTCTTAACCCCTTGACCAACGGGCCTTGCTAAAAAAATATCTGGCGGAGAGAGAGGGATTCGAACCCTCGAGACGCTTGTGACGCCTACACGATTTCCAATCGTGCTCCTTCGGCCAGCTCGGACACCTCTCCATATGGCTCCCCGAACAGGGCTCGAACCTGTGACAACTCGATTAACAGTCGAGTGCTCTACCAACTGAGCTATCAGGGAATGGTGGAGCCAAGCGGGATCGAACCGCTGACCTCCTGCTTGCAAGGCAGGCGCTCTCCCAGCTGAGCTATGGCCCCATACACTGTGTATTTCTTGTTGTGGTCTTGCTATGGGCCCTGGTGGACTCGAACCACCGGCCTCACCCTTATCAGAGGTGCGCTCTAACCAACTGAGCTAAGGGCCCTAATATATATCCCTTATTCCTTAGCAAGGGGGCAAAAAAAATACCCCAAAGGGAAATCGCTTGGCGGCGTCCTACTCTCCCAGGACCCTGCGGTCCAAGTACCATCGGCGCTAGAGGGCTTAACGGTCGTGTTCGGGATGGGTACGTGTGGAACCCCTCCGCCATCGCCACCAAACGCATAGCTTAGCTTACATTCAGAGATCGTTCTCTGAAAACTAGATTCGAAACGAAACACGCGAATTATCACTTGCTATTGGATAAGCCCTCGACCGATTAGTACTGGTCAGCTCCATGCATTGCTGCACTTCCACCCCCAGCCTATCTACCTCGTCGTCTTCAAGGGGTCTTACATACTGGGAAATCTCATCTTGAGGGGGGCTTCACGCTTAGATGCTTTCAGCGTTTATCCCGTCCGTACATAGCTACCCAGCGGTGCTCCTGGCGGAACAACTGGTACACCAGCGGTACGTCCATCCCGGTCCTCTCGTACTAAGGACAGCTCCTCTCAAATTTCCTACGCCCACGACAGATAGGGACCGAACTGTCTCACGACGTTCTGAACCCAGCTCGCGTACCGCTTTAATGGGCGAACAGCCCAACCCTTGGGACCTACTTCAGCCCCAGGATGCGATGAGCCGACATCGAGGTGCCAAACCTCCCCGTCGATGTGGACTCTTGGGGGAGATAAGCCTGTTATCCCCAGGGTAGCTTTTATCCGTTGAGCGATGGCCCTTCCATGCGGTACCACCGGATCACTAAGCCCGACTTTCGTCCCTGCTCGACTTGTAGGTCTCGCAGTCAAGCTCCCTTATGCCTTTGCACTCTTCGAATGATTTCCAACCATTCTGAGGGAACCTTTGGGCGCCTCCGTTACTCTTTAGGAGGCGACCGCCCCAGTCAAACTGCCCACCTGACACTGTCCCCGCACCGGATTACGGTACCAGGTTAGAACCTAGATACGATCAGGGTGGTATCCCAACGTTGCCTCCATGCAAGCTGGCGCTCACACTTCAAAGGCTCCCACCTATCCTGTACAGATCGTACCCAAATTCAATATCAAGCTGCAGTAAAGCTCCATGGGGTCTTTCCGTCTTGTCGCGGGTAACCTGCATCTTCACAGGTATTAAAATTTCACCGGATCTCTCGTTGAGACAGCGCCCAAGTCGTTACGCCATTCGTGCGGGTCAGAATTTACCTGACAAGGAATTTCGCTACCTTAGGACCGTTATAGTTACGGCCGCCGTTTACTGGGGCTTCGGTTCACAGCTTCGGATTGCTCCTAACCACTCCCCTTAACCTTCCAGCACCGGGCAGGCGTCAGCCCGTATACTTCGCCTTACGGCTTCGCACAGACCTGTGTTTTTGCTAAACAGTCGCTTGGGCCTTTTCACTGCGGCCCCCTCGTGCTATTCACACTACCGGGGCACCCCTTCTCCCGAAGTTACGGGGTCATTTTGCCGAGTTCCTTAACGAGAGTTCTTCCGCGCGCCTTAGAATACTCTTCTCGCCTACCTGTGTCGGTTTGCGGTACGGGCACCATCACCTGGCTAGAGGCTTTTCTTGGCAGTGTGAGATCATGACCTTCGCTACTATAATTTTCGCTCCCCATCACAGCTCAGCCTTACAATGTGCGGATTTGCCTACACATCAGCCTTACTGCTTAGACGGACATCCATCAGTCCGCGTCACTACCCTACTGCGTCCCCCCATTGCTCATAACGGCTTACGGTGGTACAGGAATTTCGACCTGTTGTCCTTCGACTACGCCTTTCGGCCTCGCCTTAGGTCCCGACTTACCCTGAGCGGACGAGCCTTCCTCAGGAACCCTTAGGCTTTCGGCGGATCAGATTCTCACTGATCTTTTCGTTACTCATACCGGCATTCTCACTTGTATAATGTCCAGCGCTCCTTACGGTACACCTTCAACCCTTATACAACGCTCCCCTACCCCTGATGCAAAGCATCAAGCCATAGCTTCGGTGGTGTGTTTAGCCCCGTTACATTTTCGGCGCAGAGTCACTCGACCAGTGAGCTATTACGCACTCTTTCAATGATGGCTGCTTCTAAGCCAACATCCTGGTTGTCTGTGCAACTCCACATCCTTTCCCACTTAACACACACTTGGGGACCTTAGCTGATGGTCTGGGCTGTTTCCCTTTTGACAATGGATCTTAGCACTCACTGTCTGACTCCCGGAAGTAAGTCTATGGCATTCGGAGTTTGACTGAGCTTGGTAACCCTTGCGGGCCCCGCACCCAATCAGTGCTCTACCTCCACGACTCTGTTTTCCGAGGCTAGCCCTAAAGCTATTTCGGGGAGAACCAGCTATCTCCGAGTTCGATTGGAATTTCTCCGCTACCCCCACCTCATCCCCGCATTTTTCAACATGCGTGGGTTCGGGCCTCCAGTGCGTGTTACCGCACCTTCACCCTGGACAGGGGTAGATCACCCGGTTTCGGGTCTACGTCCACGTACTAATTCGCCCTATTCAGACTCGCTTTCGCTGCGGCTCCGGCTCTTCACCTTAAC
This sequence comes from Paenibacillus sp. FSL H8-0283, assembly GCF_045040675.1. Taxonomy (NCBI): domain Bacteria; kingdom Bacillati; phylum Bacillota; class Bacilli; order Caryophanales; family Paenibacillaceae; genus Paenibacillus; species Paenibacillus sp. FSL H8-0283. The sequence goes on along the minus strand of NZ_CP150295.1, from coordinate 355,498 downwards.
CTTGCACGGGAACGTAACTCGCCGGTTCATTCTACAAAAGGCACGCCATCACCCCTAAAACGGGCTCTGACTTTTTGTAAGCACACGGTTTCAGGTTCTATTTCACTCCCCTTCCGGGGTGCTTTTCACCTTTCCCTCACGGTACTGCTTCACTATCGGTCGCTAGGAAGTATTTAGCCTTGGCAGATGGTCCTGCCGGATTCATACGGGGTTTCACGTGCCCCGCACTACTCGGGATCCGTCTCGGAGGGAACAGACTTTCAACTACAGGGCTTTTACCTTCTTTGGCGGGCCTTTCCAGACCTCTTCGCTTAACCGGTTCCTTTGTAACTCCATGTGAGACGTCCCACAACCCCAAAGAGCAAGCTCTCTGGTTTGGGCTTCTCCGCGTTCGCTCGCCGCTACTGACGGAATCACTATTGTTTTCTCTTCCTCAGGGTACTTAGATGTTTCAGTTCCCCTGGTATGCCTCTGCATAACCTATGTATTCAGTTATGAGTAACTGGAAATTACCCCAGCTGGGTTTCCCCATTCGGACACCCCCGGATCAAAGCTTGCTTACAGCTCCCCGAGGCAGTTTCGTTGTTCGCCACGTCCTTCATCGGCTCCTAGCGCCTAGGCATCCTCCGTGTGCTCTTAGTAGCTTAACCTCGTGCTCCGGTTTCGACTGCTCGCTTCTCTTGTTTTGCTTGCGCAAAGCCAAAAGTCGCTCCCACCCGATACCATCGTACGTGCAATCTACCTTATAAAAACACTTCACTTGTTTACACAAGATCAGCTTAAAGGAATGTTCTAATTCGCGTTTGTTTCGTTTCGATATCTAGTTTTCAAAGAACAAGCTCCATGCAAAAGCAAGCTGTTTGAGAGTTTGAGCTCTCAAAACCGAACAACGAGTGAGTGTTTTGCAGCTAAGCTGCGTATTTGAATGTTTCCGTTGCAGGAAACGATTCTCCATAGAAAGGAGGTGATCCAGCCGCACCTTCCGATACGGCTACCTTGTTACGACTTCACCCCAATCATCTATCCCACCTTCGGCGGCTGGCTCCTTGCGGTTACCCCACCGACTTCGGGTGTTATAAACTCTCGTGGTGTGACGGGCGGTGTGTACAAGACCCGGGAACGTATTCACCGCGGCATGCTGATCCGCGATTACTAGCAATTCCGACTTCATGCAGGCGAGTTGCAGCCTGCAATCCGAACTGAGACCGGCTTTGTTGGGATTGGCTCCATCTCGCGATTTCGCAGCCCGTTGTACCGGCCATTGTAGTACGTGTGTAGCCCAGGTCATAAGGGGCATGATGATTTGACGTCATCCCCACCTTCCTCCGGTTTGTCACCGGCAGTCTATCTAGAGTGCCCACCCGAAGTGCTGGCAACTAAATATAAGGGTTGCGCTCGTTGCGGGACTTAACCCAACATCTCACGACACGAGCTGACGACAACCATGCACCACCTGTCTCCTCTGTCCCGAAGGAAAGATACATCTCTGCATCGATCAGAGGGATGTCAAGACCTGGTAAGGTTCTTCGCGTTGCTTCGAATTAAACCACATACTCCACTGCTTGTGCGGGTCCCCGTCAATTCCTTTGAGTTTCAGTCTTGCGACCGTACTCCCCAGGCGGAGTGCTTAATGTGTTAACTTCGGCACCAAGGGTATCGAAACCCCTAACACCTAGCACTCATCGTTTACGGCGTGGACTACCAGGGTATCTAATCCTGTTTGCTCCCCACGCTTTCGCGCCTCAGCGTCAGTTACAGCCCAGAGAGTCGCCTTCGCCACTGGTGTTCCTCCACATATCTACGCATTTCACCGCTACACGTGGAATTCCACTCTCCTCTTCTGCACTCAAGTCACCCAGTTTCCAGTGCGATCCGGGGTTGAGCCCCGGGATTAAACACCAGACTTAAATGACCGCCTGCGCGCGCTTTACGCCCAATAATTCCGGACAACGCTTGCCCCCTACGTATTACCGCGGCTGCTGGCACGTAGTTAGCCGGGGCTTTCTTCTCAGGTACCGTCACCTTGAGAGCAGTTACTCTCCCAAGCGTTCTTCCCTGGCAACAGAGCTTTACGATCCGAAAACCTTCATCACTCACGCGGCATTGCTCCGTCAGGCTTTCGCCCATTGCGGAAGATTCCCTACTGCTGCCTCCCGTAGGAGTCTGGGCCGTGTCTCAGTCCCAGTGTGGCCGATCACCCTCTCAGGTCGGCTACGCATCGTCGCCTTGGTGAGCCGTTACCTCACCAACTAGCTAATGCGCCGCAGGCCCATCCCCAAGTGACAGATTGCTCCGTCTTTCCAGTTCCCTTCAGGCGAAGAAAACAATTATTCGGTATTAGCTACCGTTTCCGGTAGTTGTCCCAAACTTGAGGGCAGGTTGCCTACGTGTTACTCACCCGTCCGCCGCTAACCATCCGAGAAGCAAGCTTCTCTTCAAGTCCGCTCGACTTGCATGTATTAGGCATGCCGCCAGCGTTCGTCCTGAGCCAGGATCAAACTCTCCAATAAAGTATTGAAAAGAGCGATAAGCTCATTTTGAATCTGACGAGATTAAAAATCTCATTTGTGCTCCAGTCGATCCAAGCCAAGGCTTGTCTCAAACTTTTGCGTTCATTCTGCAAGCAGAATGTTTACTCACTCGTTGTTCAGTTTTCAAAGATCAAACTTGTTTTGTTACCGAATGTTGTTCTCTTCAGCAACTCTTATATAATATCATGTCCGAACCAACTTTGCAAGCTCTTTTTTTAAGTTTCTTTCGAAGCTTATTTCATTTGCTTGCCGCACCGTGTAAACCGTGTTTTCTTGGCCGGAATTAGAATATATCATGTACAGATTTCAATTGCAAGTCTTTTTTCAAAAATGATAATCACCCCACATCATCAGCACGATATGTAATCTGACGCTCCTGTACTATAGAAATCACTCTCAGCATCCTCATTACGGCACTTCTAATATACTTATCCATTAAACATAACCAGGGAAGCCACTTCCACTGCGATTGCAGTGAACAATTGATTGTGTACTAGCCCCGGTTTTCAGAGATCACATTTTTCTTTCCTTCTATAATAAATAAAGTACACTTCTCAGGCACAGCTTACACACTCCGCTTCACTTCTCAGTGCTTACAATATGCGCTTACCAAGTAACGAAGCAATCAGTTCCACACCAAGTCGTGCCGTGTGTCTATTGCGATCCAACAACGGATTCACCTCAACCAGTTCCATGGACGTAACTTGATTTGTGGAAGCAAGCATCTCCAATGCATAATGTGCTTCTCGGTAATTCAAACCACCCGGTACTGGTGTGCCTACACCTGGAGCTTCACGTGGATCCAGACAATCCAGGTCAAAGCTGACATGAATACCATCTGTCCCTTTTCCAGCTATAGCTATTGCCTGCTCAATAACTTGCTGTATTCCCATCCGGTCAATATCATGCATCGTAAATGCTCGGATTCCCAGTCCCTTAATCTGCTCTTTCTCATACTCATCCAGATCACGCAGACCAATATAGACCAAGTTGGACGGATCAATAAACGCGCCCGCTCCAGCAATGTGCGACAGATTGAATGCAGTATGCCCCAAGGATGCAGCCACACTCATCCCATGCATATTACCGGACAAGCTTCGTTCTTCCGTATTCAAGTCTGCATGCGCATCAAACCAGATCACACCCAAATTCGAATAGTGCGCTGTTAGACCGGCAAAAGTACCAATCGCTACACTATGATCTCCCCCAAGCACAAGTGGGAAAGCCCCCTCCTCTACTGCGCCTGATACTTCACTACACACCTTCTCACTAACCTGACGTACCTCATTTAAGTGTTTTACACGATTCCGCTCAATAGGGGTAGCAGGTTCAGAAGGACAATCTACCCGCACTTCTTTGGAAAGCACTAACCCAAGACTCGCAATCTCCCGCTTCAGTCCAGCTGTAATCAATTCATCTGGCCCCAACTCTGCTCCACCTCTTGCTCCACCGAGTCCAAATGGAACCTTAATGATAGCAATATTACGCCGCACAGATGTTTGACTTGTATCAATAGAAGTATCTTTTATTCCACCATGTACATCATCATCATTTTTCATGTAGGTCAGCTCCCTCATTGGTGATCAACACCTGCTCAATTCTCTCCAGTGCCCAGTCAATCTCGAACTCTTTAATCATCAGTGGTGGGGCAAATCGAATGGTTGTCTCATGGGTTTCTTTACACAGCAGTCCAGTAGACATCAACCGCTCACAATAAGGGCGGGCTGGTTCATGCAGTTCAACACCAATAAATAAACCTTTCCCCCGAATATCCCGTATGGCTGAACTGCGAATATCTCGAAGTCTTTTCATAAAATAGTTCCCCAGACGCTCCGATCGCTCAGCAAGCTTCTCATCTTCAAGAACATCCAGAGCTGCTATAGCCACGGCGCAAGCGAGTGGGTTACCCCCAAACGTAGAACCATGAGACCCCGGCTCAAACAAATCAAGTATCTCCGCATCAGCAGCGATAGCCGAGATGGGCATGACTCCTCCCCCCAGCGCTTTGCCCATAATCCAGATGTCTGGTTCAACCCCTTCCCAGTCGGAGGCAAAACGGCGACCTGTTCTGCCAAATCCGGTCTGGATCTCATCAGATACAGTCAACACCTGCTGGCTCTTACACAGAGCAAAAGCTTCTGCCAAATATCCATCAGGCGGGATAACGATTCCAGCTTCGCCCTGAATAGGCTCTACAAGAAAACCAGCCGTATTTGGTGTAATGGCCTGCTTCAGCGCTTCAATATCTCCATAGGGAATAATCCGGAATCCAGGTGTGAACGGCCCAAAATCTTTTTTATACTCCGCTGAAGAAGAAAAAGAGGTAACCGTCAGAGTTCTTCCATGAAAGTTACCAGAGCATACGATAATCTCGGCTTGATTTTCCGGTACACCTTTGCAACGATAAGCCCATCTACGTACCGCCTTCACCGCAGTCTCCACCGCCTCCGCTCCTGTATTCATGGCGAGAATCTTCGATTTCCCCGTGAATTGTGAGAGTTTCTGATAAAAAAGAGAAGCTGAGCTGCTGTGGAATGCCCGTGATGTCAGCGTAACCTGATCTGCCTGATCCTTGAGCGCCTGTATGATCACAGGATGTCTATGACCATGATTCAATGCAGAGTATGCACTTAACATATCCATATAACGGCGGCCTTCAGGGTCTTCCACCCACACCCCTTCCGCCTGTTCAATAACAATAGGGAGCGGATGATAATTAGGTGCAGCATAACGCTCCGACCAATCAATTAACATTTTGGAATCTGACATACACACCCAACACCTTTCCAAAATATTGTATACAAAATACAATAACAATGTATGCGATGCCATCGCCATTTACGACTACATCTCTCTTTTTCCACTCCAGCCTAATCCAATCCTTTATCCATAGTTAGCGAGAAGTAGAAAGTCTACGTTCCAACCAAGAGAGTAAATTTGCCAGTGTAAATGTGATTATAAAATAGAGGCCGGCGGCAACAAGCAGCGGAGCAAGCGGCTGGAACGTAACACCCTGAATCGTTCTGGCCGTGTAAATAATCTCGGCTATGCCGATCATGGAGACAAGCGAAGAATCTTTAATGATAATAATGAATTCATTACCGATGGCTGGAAGCATGTTACGAAAAGCCTGCGGCAGTATAATATAACGAAGTGTCATACCATTTGTCATACCAAGGGAGCGCGAAGCTTCGGTCTGTCCTTTATCAATCGCTTGAATCCCGGCCCTGAACACCTCTGCCATATAGGCCGAGCTATTCATCGTCAGAGCTACCACCCCCGACATAAATGCCGGCAAGTTCACACCTACAACCGTCAGACCATAATGAATAATAAGAATCTGTACGAGCATTGGCGTTCCTCGAATGAGTTCAATATACGCCGATGCCACAAATTTAATTGGCCATATTCGGGATATTCGCATTAGCGCCATGATTACACCCAGCAACGTACCAAACAATACACCGAAGAAGGAAAGTTCAAGCGTGACCCACGCACTTCGTGCATAATCCTGCCAATGTTCTAATAGAAAGGAAAAATCTAAATTCACGGCATATCCCTCACTCGTCCGGTTTATTCGCCGAGCATCTCATTCGCTTCAACGACGAACCGTTCAATATCTCCGTTTGTTTTGAGCTTTTCCAATGTAGTGTTGATCTGATCCAGCAGCTTCTGATTACCTTTCTTCACTGCGATGGCCGAACCACCCTCGTCTTCAGCCTGTTTAATCTCCACACCTGCAACAACAAGCCCCTCTTGGTTCTTCACATACTGTTCAGCCACCGGCTTCTCCAGGATGAGTGCGTCTACACGCCCCGTCTGCAACTCCAGAATCAGTTCAGGTATTTTGGCCAGAGAAGTGAGCTTTGCCCCCTCTATTTCCCGAGCAATCCCTTCCTGAATGGAACTCTTTTGTACACCAACCTGTTTACCTGATAGATCATCTATGGACTTTAATGCCGCACCTTCCCCATCTCTAACAAGTACAGCCTGCTCTGCATAATAGTAGATATCCGTAAAATCAACATTCTTCTTTCGTTCTTCGGTAGGGGTTAAGCCTGATATCACAAAATCAACCTTATCTGTACCAAGGGCCATAAGAAGGCCATCAAAGTCCATGTCCTCAATCTTCAGCTCGGCTCCCAGATCAGCCGCAATTGCTTTGGCAATCTCGATGTCAAAACCTACAATGGTATCTTTACCATCAATTTTCTTATGAAATTCATAGGGTGCATAGTCCGCACTGGTTCCAAGTACAATGACTTCCTTTTCCGCAGAGCTACTGCCCGAAGACGAAGTAGCGTCTGATCCGGTTCCTGTCGTTTTTTCCTGCCCACATGCGGACATGAATACAACCACTAACAACAGCATCATTGGCAAAAGCACTTTTTTCACACATCATACCCCTATTCTTTTTTTTGAATAAGTAACATAATGGTTTGCATACAATATACATAAGACAATATATGGACTTATATGTAAGTAATACTAACAAACATTCTGGTTTATCACAATCATTATTTAAACATTTATACGCTTTAATTCCATAAAATGTGATATATATAACATAGAATTTACATCGGCTGAAACATGAAGTTTGCTTGCCCAACTTCCCCCTCGGTGTTAAGATGATAAAAACTTGAAACTCCTGAACGGCGCGTACAGTACGGCCCCACACCCATCTATTTATTCACTATACATAGAAAGGAGGATTCGGTATGGAGGTACCCAAATACCGGTCCTTGAAAGATCACGTATACGATTACATTGCCCAGAAGATTCAAGACGGGACGTTGCTTCCCAACCAGAAGATCAACGAGGCAGAAATATGCAAAAAGCTGGACATCAGTCGCACGCCTACTCGGGAGGCGCTTTTCCAGCTGGCTTCAGACAATCTGCTGCAATACATCCCACGCAGGGGATTTATTGTCACTCCTTTTGATGCAGGCAAAAAACTGGAATTCTCCCAAGCGATCGGTGTGCTGGAGGCACTTGCTGCCACACTTGCAACAGACCACCTCAGACCATCTGAACTTTTGGAGATGGAAACTCTGGTTGTTCGAATGGACGAAGATATCAGCCAGCTTGATCTTGCTGCCTACAACAAGAACCAATATCAGTTCCATAATCTGTACATTCAGCGATGTGGTAATGCAACAGTCATTGAGATGTTAAACACATTGAAGAACAGTTTCATCCGGCAATCTTATGTTAGTGATAATAAACCAAAGCTATCTGAGGTACTGCTCGAAGTTAATGAAGAGCACCGGCAAATTTTAAGTGCTTTTCGAGCCAAAGATAAGAACCAACTGGAAGCCCTGCTCAAACACCACTGGCGGATTATCGACAACGATATGTTGTAGTACGTTCTGTCAAAACAAACTAAAGGCAACCCACACGATTGTGTGAGTTGTTTTTTTCCTATTTTTCCTATTTTTCCTTTTTGACCTCCAACGGTGCCCTAGCCGCAAAAACAGCATATCCCAACTTTTTGCCGTATTTCGCGAGCAAACGATCATTGGTTTGACTCATTCGCTGCATACGTTCATCCTCAAACCAATTCATATCGATCTCGCGATGTGGATCATGATCAACGCTCCATTTTGCAATGGATCGCGAATGTTCTTTGACCTCTACCTTGGTGAAACCACACTGCTTGAGGCGTTTTCTCCATGCTGTGGCCGTTACCAGGGTTCGTATACCGTAAAATTGCTTTAACCTGCGACACATCAATTCGGTCTTCTGGCCTGATAGAACCATCTCCCGATCCACTAAAAGTCCTCCGGGCTTCAACACCCTTCTATACTCAGCAAGTGCACTCCGCCATGGGGTGAAGATCGTGACCGACTCCACAAATACCACGTCAAAATGATTTTCCGGAAAAGGTAACGATGTTACATCAGCCTGAACAAATCGAACATCCACCCGTTCTCGTCTCGCTCGCCGAACTGCCTTATCCAGCATATTGCGATGAAGATCAATCGCCGTTACCCGATATCCACTTTTAGCCAGGTAACACGCAGTCCTCCCAGTGCCGCACCCTATCTCAAGAATATGATTACTCACTGGCAGAGATAAGCCATCCAGCAACTTCAGTGTTGCCAAAAATCCTCCAGGATGGGCACTTCCCTCCCCTAACCGAGCCAGCATGTCATGATAATCCACGCGACATCCCCTCCTCACTTCTCCCAGTGTATGGAGTAGATTCAAAAACGGCTCCTCCCCATTCGATTTTCCGGGTACTCGTCCATACCAATTGGTCTTCTTTTTACTATGATATACAAACCGTTGAATTCAAGCGGCAACCGCATCTAATGAGGAGGATTTGCATGTACAGAATTAATCGGGTATGTGAAGAAACGGTTTCTCCGCACGTTGGACGTTCCGTTTGTCTCGTTATGAACGACGGTAAGCATATGTATGGTACGCTTAGTCAATGTCGTGATGGCAAAATTTATTTGAACGGGTGTTTCGAGGGACCACGGCTGTGTTCCGTCAAATCCAAACAGCAGCTGGTAAAAAGCATCAAGAAAAACGCTGTTGCAACAAAAAAAGTTAAATCTTCGGCCTACGGTCGATATGGTTACGGAGGATACGGTGGGGGTTACGGCTATGGAGCAGGAATCGATCTGGCTCTGGTAGCAACATTGTTTCTGCTGCCGTTCCTGTTCATCTAAATTCCAATCTGATCGTTGTAAAAATTGTAGTCATAACAAAGACCCTTTTTGCTTATAGCGAAAAGGGTCTTTATCTTTTTCATATGATTCACATCAATCACACTATATTTTTCTGTTAAAAAATGATACAAAAAAAGGCATTCGCCAAAACGAATGCCGGGAACTTCATATTTAATACCCTTACCTTCGCACAGGGTGTCTATTTGATCTTAAAAAAAAACACCTCGTTAGAGGCGGGTAAGCTATGTTAAATCCGATTTCCTTTAGGCATCGTTTTCAGATTACTATTCGAATTCTCAAGCAATGGTAGCATCCTAGTCGTGCTGACCATCTCAGAAGCACATATCGGACAAGTAGGTACGTTATCAAACGCAAAATTGTCCCGCATCCATCCTTTGCACGTATCACTCGTACATTCCCAGATTGCCGCATCAGCTTGTGGAATCTCTTCCAACGGTTTTTTGCGATTATACATGACTTCTACCCCCTTTGTTATGGAAAAACATCTAACCGACGTTATTTCACAGAAGACTACACTTAGCGGAAGTTTAACGTCCCACCGGACTCCTGCCTCGACAACTAATGGGCCGACTTTTATATAACTGATCAAAAAAAAGAAGCTGCCTTTACCATTATAACATGTTAAAGGCAGCTATGCTTTAATTACAGTTTTACAACTTCTTCTGCTTGAGGACCACGGTTTCCTTGTACAATTTTAAATTGTACGCGTTGACCTTCGTCCAGCGTTTTGAAGCCTTCGCCTGTAATAGCGCTGAAGTGTACGAATACATCTTCTCCGCCTTCAACTTCGATGAAACCGAAGCCTTTATCAGCGTTGAACCATTTTACTGTTCCGTTTTGCATGTGAATTACACCTCCAAATAAAGATTAACATGTTCCTTTGTTCTTTGCAGCAAGCAAATAAAAATTCACACATTGAAAAAGGTACCAGTCATAAACCTATAAGTGATCGCCCTTTACAATATATGAATTAGGTTTTCCACTCTCTACAACTTGTTTTTATTATAACTCCATTTCAGCCAAAAAGCAAATCTTTGTATTTTCTTTTCAAACAGCTTTGGAAATACATGTTATTAACACGCGTGGGGCCAGGGTTTATAACGCTTATGTGCCTGATCACTTGTGTACGGTCTTATGAAAGGATATGCAGATCTAATCCATCTTATACATTTTTTATATAATATTCTGACATGCATATCCAACACAACCAACGAATCATCTTACTCCAGTATAACACACTATGTCCATGCCCACATAAATGCATCCCGATCCCAGGCGATCTGCCCACGATGAAGCTTTCGGAAAGCTTTCTTCACTTCCTTGGACAATGATGTATTGCCGTTCTCGTTCACAAAAACAAACTCTTCACCAAAATGGGTCTTCACATATTCTATGGCAGCTTCCTGATGAAGTGTTCCTGTGAATTTAATCTCCTGTACCATCCATTCTGCTACACCTTGTGCTGTCTTCTCCACTATATCACCTACTGTCTAAACCTATTGTACGGATAGGCAGACCTCGTATCATGAACATATCTGTCTTCCCGCCAGACTGAAGTATACCATGATCCAACTGCTGACGGGAAACTGTATGATAACTACTTCGAAGCAATACCCGCAATACCCTTAATGAACAACCGTATTCGCTTGCTCACTCCCTTTGGATGGAATAGACGAATTTGTTCGAATGCTCCACACTAACCATGCACAGTAAGCAATCAGTACTGCCAGTATAAACAGATCGTAAGGGAGTGTACCTGTGTCCTCCAGATCATTCCCTAGAAATTGAATCAGATTATGTATGAAATGAAACAATATAAGCGGTACGATATTTCCGTTCTTCAGCATCAATAACGCCAATACAGCTCCCAGGAGTAGCGCATAGATCAATTGTATGATCGTATCCGTCATATCCTGACCAGACAATGCGTTCAATAGATGTGTAATGGAAAACAAGATGCTGGAGGTCACAACTGCGGCCACTGCACTTTTTTGAAGCAAGGTCTTGAAGATAAGCCCCCGATAGATCGTTTCCTCAACAAAAGCTACGAGCAAGGTAAAAAAGATGAAAAAGGCTACCCGTGACAAGCTCAGCTCCCAAAATCCTTTCAGGGCAAGTGTACCCAGTACAAGGAGTAGTGGAATATAATACTTTGCATGGCCAGCTGGGATACTTCGCAAAGATCGGAAGCCAGTCTCTCTCCACTTGCGCCTTAACGTCAGATAGATCATCAGAACAATGGCGATGGGTGTAAAGGAAATGAGTACAGGGGAAGTGTAGTCGAGTTGTTTTATCGTTGCAATGGCCCCTGCTGCAAATACGGCTAACAGGAGAAGCAGCTCAATAATCACAACGGTGAGTACAGGTTTCCGCTCGGAAAAGGAATGTTTTGGCTTGGCTTGCGGATTAATCATACATTTGCCTACCTCGTTTCATTTATGTTTTCCGTTGTCATAAGAACTTATATGCCAATATAGTTGTATCACATTATCCGTATATTGAATATTCCTATTATGGATAAAACTATAAAAGTAACAAAAAAGAGACTTATCCTGACTTCTTTTCCCCTAAAATCAGGTATGGCTTATACCTTTATCTGTCCATTATAGTATTACAAGAGTTCAAAGTTGCAGGGGTGTGGCGACTCTTCAGCGTCTTATATCTATGAAGTACCCATAACGATAGACTCACAATGCATAATGAAATCAGGAGGATACTATGAAAGCATTCTTTCAGCGCTGGGGGCATTTACTGGCTATTCTGTGCATACCGCTCCAAGGCTCCATTTACGTATTTCTAGGCAGCAACACCGGAAGTGATGTCTTCTACAATTATGCTTGGATTGACACACAGATTCCTTTTCTCAAAGAATTTATTTATCCGTACATTAGCTGGATGCCCATTCTGTATCTTGGATTTCTCTATTTGGGTCTGACGAACAAGTCGCTATTCTGGCGTACGTTGATTACCTATAATGTTGGTGTCATGGCTGCCAATGTCTGTTTTGCGGTGTTTCCTACCCATGTCCCGCGCCCGGAGGTCGGCGGAACTGATCTGAGCAGCGTGTTAGTACAGTTTATCTATACCAATGATGCGCCCTTCAACTGTTTCCCAAGTGTTCACGTTCTGACCAGCTATTTGCTGTTTATTGTGATTAACAGACACTTGAACTTTAGGCCTTTGGCACGGATTTCTTGGTCGGTATGGCTGTGGTTGATCATTGCTTCGACGGTGTTTGTAAAACAGCATTCCTTGCTGGACATCGCTGGAGGCATTTTGTTTGCTGAGGGAGCGTATTGGACTGTACATGTCTTTGCTCTTCGTCTTGGGCAGGCACGAAAAAAAGGCAAGCAGCCACTCACAGCCTCTAACCCAAGCAGTCATGTATAACGACATTTATTGATGTAACAGGTGGGATGATGATCCTGCTATACAGCAAAAGAGGGCATAGGCCCTCTTTTTTTGTACTCATTGAATTAAACCTACTTATATAGAAGAACTTTATTTGGGTTGGACTACGCGTTTCACGCTATAGGTGGTCGTTCATGAAGAAGGTCAGACGGTGGACTCCCGGTTATACGTTTGAATATGCGGTAAAAATAAGACAGGTCCCGGTAGCCGAGAAATTCGGCAATTTCCTGGATGGAGAGTTGTGACTCAGTGAGCAGATATATGGCTCGTTTCATCCGTTGATCATGGACATATTGACTGATGGTCTGATTTGTCATGCTTTTGAATAATGCGGCAGCATAATTGGGAGTTTTATTGATCTCGTCCCCGAGTTCTTCCTTCGTCACTTTCTCCCGATAATGCCGCTCAATATATCGCTTCATCCGTTCAACATGATTATGCCTCTCCGGCGGGATAACTCCACGATCAAGCTCCCTGTTCATATAAATCAACACTTCCATCAATAAGGCTTGGCTCATCATGACATAATAAGACGGACGCTCCTGCCATTGTTGATAAATAGCGCTCATGCGTTGATGGATCAGTTCGTAACATCCAGGTTTATGCCGCAAAGCCTCATACCGTTCCAGTGCAGGCAGAGTTTCGGTATGGTCGCGTTGCAATTGAATTACAATCTGTGTGTGCGTTACTGTAGGAATACTCTTGCCGTAATATGGGGTACCACCTGGAATGAGGAGCAATTCCCCCTTTTCCATGATCTGTTTATCACCGTTCACCCAATATACACATTTTCCATAAGTAACCAAGCTAAGCCGCCAAGTTTCTTGAGATTGCACAGCTTCTTCGTACCAACCGACACCATTAATATGTCGTACTTCAAGTGGAGTGACCATAACACACCTCATTATCGGACTATACTCTAATCATTGTACTATAGTTCATACCCTGATTCGACAGAAAACGCTACAATACACATATAAGCTTAAATATGAGGAGGAAATTAGCATGTTAAAAACAAAAATTATTTGTACCATGGGACCTGCTTGTGACTCAATCGAATTGTTAAAAGTAATGATTCAGGAAGGTATGACCGTTGCCCGTCTGAACATGGCTCATGGCGAACTGGAAGATCACGTTACACGGATTAATAATATCCGCAAAGCAGCTTCCGAACTGAACACCTATATACCGATCATGATGGACATCAAAGGGCCGGAAGTACGTATCGGTAAACTGAAAGAAGCATCCTGCCATCTGCAAGCTGGTAAAGAGTTGATCCTGACTACCGAAGAAATTCTTGGTGACGCTGAGCGTATCTCGGTAAACTATCCGGAACTGAACCTCGTTGTGAAACCTGGCGATCGTATCCTCATTGATGATGGCCTTGTGGATCTGACTGTACTGTCTGTGGAAGGATCCGATATCCATTGTAAAATCATCAGTGGCGGCATTCTGAAACCACGCAAAGGGGTTAACTTGCCAGGAATCAAAACGACATTGCCAGGTGTAACCGAGCGTGACGTTATGCACATCGGATTTGGGATCGAAAACGATATCGAAATTATCGCAGCATCCTTTGTTCGTAAAGGTGATGACATCCGTGAAATCCGCAGCATTTTGAAAGAACGCGGTGTAGACCACGTTCAGATCATCTCCAAAATCGAAAACCAGGAAGGTATGACCAACCTGGACGATATTATTGAAGCATCTGACGGCATCATGGTAGCTCGTGGAGATCTCGGGGTTGAAGTTCCGATCGAAGACGTACCAATGATGCAAAAAGAAATGATCGATAAATGTAACCGCGCTGGTAAACCAGTTATCGTAGCTACACACATGCTGGAGTCCATGCAAGTGAACCCACGCCCTACTCGTTCCGAAGTTAGTGACGTGGCCAATGCTGTACTTCAAGGTGCTGACGTTGTGATGTTGTCCGGTGAATCAGCTGCTGGTAAATATCCGGTACAATCCGTGCGCACGATGGCTGCTGTTGCTCGCCGTGCTGAAACGATGATCGATTACAAAGAGCAATTCGCACAAAAATCGGCTCAACAGATCGCTGATATTACTGAAGTTATCAGTCAGGGCGCTGTAAGTTCTTCCCTCGTACTGAATGCAAAAGCAATCATCACTTCAACTGAGAGTGGATTCACAGCACGTATGATCTCCAAGTATCGTCCAAAAGCACCAATCATCGCAGTTACACAACATGAAGAAGTATTGGCGAAAATCTGCCTGCTCTCCGGTGTTATTCCGGTTATGGGCGACAAAGTAACCACAACGGATGAAATGTTCGAGTCTGCTACGCGTAACGCAATCAAAACAGGTTACATTGAAAAAGGTGATATCATTGTGTTGTCCGCTGGTGTTCCAATCGGTCAATCCGGTAATACAAACCTGATCAAAGTTCAACAAGTTTAATTCAATAACTGAACTGAAGCTATATATCTTAGCTATAAAATAGAAATAGAAATACAAAAAACCACCGGGAGCTGAAATGCTTCCCGGTGGTTTTTTGTTGATGTTGTTGCCAATGATCGTGATGTTATAACAAACGGCTTCGAGATTATAGATTCCTCGAGTAATTAACCAGATCCTGTGACATGGTGTTGATCTCATCCATTGAAGCATTTACCTGCTGTGTCAGGGCAGCCTGATTTTGTGTTAACGTGGACATATTACCGATATGTTCAAGAATCTGATCAATCAATGTTTTCATCTTCTGCATGCTATCTTCGATATTTACTGTGGCCTCCGAACTGTGATCAGCCAGTTTCCGCACTTCACCTGCAACGACGCCAAATCCCAGTCCCAGCTCTCCCGCTCGTGCAGCTTCAATGGCTGCATTCAACCCCAGCAGATTGGTTTGACTGGCAATCTCTCGAATAAATACGGTGATATTCTTCGTATCATCTGCACTGCTTTTCACTTGAATGGCTGCATCGGCAGATAATTCCTGCGCAGTCACCAGATCCTGTGCCTGATCGGTAATCGAGTTGATTCCACGTACCATCTCGCCAATGGACTCCGACAATTGTTTTGTTTTCAGATTCATGGCTTCCACGATCTGTTCCTTATTCTTCTCATGGGTAACATCTCGAATGGTTCCAGCTACACGGAGTGGTACTCCATCCTGATCCCGAATGGTCTCCCCACCCGCGTGATACCAACGATACTCCCCGTCTTTGCGTTGCAGACGATAATCCAGATCGTACGGTGTACGACCACTGTAATCGTTCATATGTCTGGCAAATTCGTTGATCGTCCGATCATGGTCTTCCGGATGAAGTCGGCCGCTCCAGCTGCTGAACACATTCGGGAAATCCTGCTCGTCTTTAAACCCTAATTCTTTACGGAACTGGGGTGACCACCAAAATTCGTTATTTGGATTAACTACATCTCCAGCCACAACGGTCATATCCCACGGAGCCTCCACCAAGGCGCGGTTAACCAGATCATATCGGGTGACGAGTGCTTCCAGCTCATCAGACTTGCTCTTCTCCTCATGAATATCAAACATGATGCCCAGGAGTTTGACCGGAACTCCAGCCTGATTTCGGATGACTTGTCCAAGGCATCGGAACCAGCGGATTTCTCCACTTTTTGTAATCATACGGCTGATGACGTTATAGGCAGTTGTTGCTCTTGTGTCATTCACATGTTTCATAATCTCCTGCACCAGTTGAGGTCTGTCATCCGGATATATCGATTTGGCCCAGCTTGCAAATGAATTGGGATAATCCTTGGCATTATGGAACCCTAACATTTGGCGGAATTCATTCGAAAATGTGACGATATTATTGTTATCCAGTGGATCACCAGCAACAATTTCAGATTCCCATAATCCCACGTTCATCGCCTGATTCAGCATTCTAAGGCGCATTTCCGCGTCTTCGTTTTGAGCTTTCATCATATGTACTGCTTTTTTGATATTACTAGCTATTTCATCGGTATCCTGAAACTCAATGCCATCTTCGATCCATGTGTCATAGTCGCCCTTTTCTGCGTTTGCTACCAGTTTACGACTATACTCCAATAATCTCTGATGAGTATCTGTACGAAGGTGTTTGGTCGAATCATTACGTTTACGAAACATGCTCATTTCTCCTCTTAGCTCATATGTTATATATTTCGACATTATCAGACATTAAGTGTAGAGCAATGGTCTTAATTTTGTATAAAAACAAGAACCAGCGCTGAAACAGCACTGGTTCTTATATTAAATGCCTTTATTTTTTATGAAAATAAATCTTAAATGACTACCTCTTCCCAGCTACCAGCCAAAATTCAGTGTTTTCCCCGTCTCCACCCAAGTTTTGATGCTGCTTAGAATCATCCACCAGCTGCTCTGTGCATTCGCAACGGAAGGATGGTTATCTGTAAATTGATCATTGATCAGCGTCAGCTTCGTACACTCACCTACAGTTTCCAACTGGAAGACCACTCTGGATTGAAGCTCGGCATGATTCGCATGGTACGACGGTCCAGGATGCTCCTGATAACTAAGTCTGGACAACGGTTCAAATTCTAATATATCTCCATACACATGGACAGTCTCCGCACCATCATTGCCCGGTCCTACATAAGCAAACGGCTGACCTGGTTGGAAATTGGTGCGGAGTTCGCTGCCGAAAAAACTATTCCGTGTGCCGTCTGGTGATATTAGAGCATTCCACACCTCTTCCAGTCCTGCATTGATATAGAATTCATATTTCAGTTCCATGGACTCACTCCCTTTATGTATTGGATACGCGATCTGCCAAGCTCGCACTCCTATCCTATCGTTATACCCCAAAGGCCGTATTGTAAAAACGCGACAACAGGTAAAATATAAGCTCTTTATGTTGCTGGGAATGTTATACCATGATCCCAACGGATTGCGCCTATATAGTGCTTTCCCAGAAGATCAGATATACTAAACTGGAATGAAATAACAGGAGTTGTTCAATATGACTGGAACGTCACAATCCTCATTGTTACCCTATCAACAAATGATTCAGTTGCTGCAGAAAGCGGGTTGGTATGAGAACCGATGCGTTGACATCTCGGCATACATAGAGCAGTGCCCTACATCCGCAGATTTATTTCCGGCTGCCCGATCGTTTCTAGAAGAGTTTTGGGGAATAGATGAAATTATATATTTTAAATACTATAGCCACATCTCCGGGGAAGTGCTGGCTGAAAGCCCCTGGCATGAATATGAAGTTCATTTTATTCCGAATGCTGAAGAGACACTACGTTGTTCCACAGAGATGCATTCGATCTTGAAATACGCTAATGAAGATTGTTATTGTCTTGGATTAACCGGATACTACTATTCCGCAGTCACAGCCATTGGCCGTTCGGGCAAACTGTATCTGTTACACGACTATGATCCAAACGTACATGCATTCGATAATCTGATTGACAGTATGATACATGAACTTCACATGCATAAGCTTGTTCCCCATTCACTCATGGGATGGAATAAGAAAGGAAATGAGATATGAGCCAATCAACCAATATTATGGGTATCCCTTTTCCCAATGTCACGATGAATCAAACGGTTGCAATCCTTGGTGAAGTTGTAGATCAGGGAAGCAATGAACTGTTCCATGTCATCACAGGCAATCCCGAGATTGTTATGTCCTGTCAAAAGAATGCCTCTCTTCGCAAGGTTGTCGATCAAGCCGGGTTGGTCACGGCTGACGGTGCTGGCATTGTGATGGTATCCCGTTTCCGCGGCGGTCAATTGACTGAACGGGTAACCGGTTGTGATCTGCTGTTTCGTTTATTAGAGGAAGGCAATCAAAAACACTGGTCATTCTACATGCTGGGAGCAGAAGAAAGTGTCAGTGAAGAGGCCGTGAAAGTTATTGCGCAACGTTATCCGGGAGTTGTTGTAAAAGGTAGACATCATGGTTACTTCCAGGCAGATGAGGAACAACAGATTGTGGAAGAGATTTGTACTGCTCAACCAGACTTTCTTATCGTGGCTCTTGGCGCCCCCCATGCGGAACACTGGATTAACAAGTATCGCCACCAGTTGAACGCTCGTGTAGCCATAGGTGTTGGAGGCAGTCTCGATATCGTGGCTGGCAAAACCAAGCGTGCCCCTGCGATATGGCAGAAGTTTAACCTGGAATGGCTCTATCGCCTCCTCAGTCAACCATCGAGATGGCGCAGGCAACTCATTTTACCCCGTTTTGCTGTGCGGGCATTGTTGTTCAGAGAACCTAAATAATGTGAGATGAGCAGGAGGGATGATTCGGATGAAACAGGTAGAACAAGGAGACAGACCAAGTATGGGCCTGTTGAATCTGAATGAAGGTGACCATAAATATCAACTGAC
This sequence comes from Paenibacillus sp. FSL H8-0283, assembly GCF_045040675.1. Classification (NCBI taxonomy): domain Bacteria; kingdom Bacillati; phylum Bacillota; class Bacilli; order Caryophanales; family Paenibacillaceae; genus Paenibacillus; species Paenibacillus sp. FSL H8-0283. Next base: position 336,527 of record NZ_CP150295.1, on the reverse strand, counting down.
ACGCCATGCTCCTTCCGAAGCACTTCGACCTTTTGTTAAACATTACTGGATCGTATCGTGGGATCTGACTGGACTTGAACCGTATCCCCAACATGTCGTGCCTAACCCTTGTGTCAATCTGATTGTGGAACGGAACAATACGTTTTTCTTCGGACCATCGGGACGTAAATTCTCCTATCTTGTGAGCGGGAAAGGTCGTGTATTTGGCGTGAAATTCAACCCAGGAGGGTTTCATCCCTTCCTTCGGGTTCCTGTTTCTTCATTGTACGGACAACCGATGAATGTATCCAATATTCTTGACGTCACAGCGGATTCCTTGGAAGACCGGCTTCTTGGGGCGGGGGATGATGCGGATAAAACCAGTTACATCGACCAGCTATTGTGTGCACACCTTCCTGCTGAAGATGCTCAAGCGAGAATGGTTAATGATATTGTGCAACAGATTGAACAGAACCGAGAGATGCTGAGAGTGGATGATCTGTCTTCTTATTGGAATATGCATACCCGAAAGCTTCAACGGCTGTTCAATCAGTATGTGGGCATCGGACCCAAAACGGTAATCAAGTTGTATCGTCTGCAAAATGCTGCAGAATGGATGGACCGCGGTCTTCACTGTGACCTGATTAAGCTATCTCAGGATCTTGGATATCATGATCAATCCCATTTCATCCGAGATTTCAAGTCCATTATTGGCAGTACACCAGAGGAGTACTTACACTCTAGACATCCCCATGGTGAGCGCCGAGGGCTGATCAATTAGAAACCTGTCCTGAAAATCAGGACAGGTGAATGACTTCTATGGTATCCCCCGCATGAATTACACCCTCCCGTTCAACTGAGCACACGATTCCACGTTTTTTGCGCGCCGCAGGCACGAATTTTTTGCGCAAACCGTCCTGTTCGTAGAATTGTTCAATCATTTTTCCCGGATGTACACAGGGAAGGTTCTCTCCTTCGCATATTAACCCTGTCCCGTTTGGAAATAGGAGCCGCGTTCCAGCAGGCAGTTCCGTCAATCGATCAATGCCACGGACCAGTATATTGGCACCAAGCCACTCTGGACGCACTTCAGGAATGTTCATTTTCTCAGCAATAAGAGCACATTCTTCCTCAGACACAATACTGATCTGGCGGCGATTCGCAATCGGTGTACCACGCTTGTAGATTTTCTGACGTGAGTCCGCCGGACGAAGCAGACCATAATGACGGTCACCCGGAATTCCTGCAAGCTCAATATCGATAAAAGGTACAACTCGGGTCACAAATGTGGATGGATCATCAGCCAACATGACGAATTGAACTGTTCCCATAGTAATCTCCTCCCTTTCCTGAGCAATATTACTTCTTTATTGTTCATTATTACCCAATGAATGGATTGTCGACAATCGGCGTATGCTTAGCTTTGTAACCATTTTTTAATTTCAACATCAAAACTCAACTGGAAAACGATAAATAATTTTAATAATACGCAATTAAATTGTTACAAATTAAATTTACTCTTTCCGTTCTTATTACAAACATTTATACTAGGATGGACAAGTAAATAAATTACATATCAGAAAGCAAGGTGTTTCCATTGATTAGTATCATTTTTGTAGCTCTTGTAGCTGTCGAACACTTCTATATCATGGTGATGGAGATGTTTATGTGGACTCGTCCACGCACAATGAAAACCTTTAATCTCACGCCGGAATTCGCCAAATCCACCAAATCTCTCGCGGCCAATCAAGGTCTTTACAATGGATTTCTTGCGGCAGGTCTGATCTGGGGACTCGTATATCCGGATGCAGCCGTTGGACAGCATATTCAGATTTTCTTCCTAGCGTGTGTGATTATTGCGGCTCTTTATGGAGGAGCAACTTCTTCACGGTCGATCATTATCAAACAAGGTTTGCCTGCGATCATTGCGTTGTTGCTAGTTCTGTTCCTGTAATTTCTGTCGAATGGTGCATTGCTTCGATTCATGTTAACTCCTTTATGGTAAGGTAGTGAATAGATAGCAGTGTACAATGACCAGAATCGTTCTGGAATTGGAAGGAGAACATGTCATGGGATTGTTTGACAAGCTTCGGCGGCGCAAAAAGGAGAAAGTACCTGCAGGTGGTGCTGTCGAATCAACGAATTACAGTGAAACCATCGTGGGTTTTGTCCTGCTGGAGCGTGACGATTGTGATTTTGGCCTCTTCATCAGGAACATGAAGAACGAATGGGATATCGAGATTGAAGAACGCCCGGAGGAGGGCAATCTCTTTTTCGAAGTGAATGGAATGCAAGTGGTGTGTGCCCACATTCCTGCGCCTGTGCCTGACCGTGAAGTTGAGGAAAATGCCAAACTCAACATCCTTTGGCGAGAAGCGGAGCAAGTTACCTCACGGCACCAGTCTCAGATTATTGTCTCTGTTCTGAACGCAACAAATGCTATTGATGGACATGTTCTGTTCACTCAAACAGCGAGTGCCTTATTACAGTTGGATCACGCACTGGCCATATACATGGCCCCACTTGTTGTTGAAGCCAGTCAATATGTTGAAACCAGCCGTGGGATCAAACATGATGAGCTGCCAGTCTCGCTCTGGATTTTCATCGGATTATTCCAAAATGCCGAAGGCGCTTCAGCTTACACTTACGGACTACGTAACTTTGGTAAAGAAGAGATGGAGATTATGCAATCGTCTGAATCCTTAAGCGATGTATTTGAGATGATGTTCATGACCACAACGTATGTGATTGAAAACGACGTCACACTGCATGATGGGGAAACACTTGGTTTCTCGGCAGAACAAAAGCTGAGCATTTCCCTTTCCAAAGGTGTAGCAACTAAAGGTAACAGTTTGAAGATTGGCTTCTAATTTACGTAGGATTTTCAATTTATCATGTTACAGTTATAGAGGCCGTCTGGAGTTCATTCTCTGGGCGGCTTTTAGCTATTTAACCTTCCCTTCCAATGAAGATATGATAACAATCCCTGAATTTAACTTCCCTAGGAATAAGTAGTCCATAAGAACCACTTAATTATGAATTTAGTTTTCATTCTCGTTATAAAAAGGTATAATTAATAGGCTTATAGTCTCATATATTACATATTATTTTATTATCGAGGAGTTGCCTACATGTCTGTTAGACGTTTGGATTCAACTAAACCTATTATTGAAATTATCTGGGAAGGTATTGTTTCTCCTGAACATGTCGAACAAACGAATACAGAAATCCAGAGAATAGCGGAACAATTGGGAAATTCGTTTGATGTGCTAGTAGATATGCGGAACATGAAGGCTTTCCCTCAGGATACCAAAGAAAAAATTGTGGAACACCAGAAACTACTGACACAGTGGGGGATGAAGCGAGCTAGTGTAGCCGTAGGTGGTGCGATCGCCAAAATGCAATTGAATCGGATCTCCAAAGAGTCCGCGCACCAGACTGAATTCCAATGGGAAACGTATGACGAGGCTTTGGCATTTTTGTTGAAATAATATTGAAGTGCTACGGACTTAGTATAATAAGAGAGATACCGATGCTGTACATGGCACACAGAAAGAGGCGTTCCCATGAGGAAACGCCTCTTCTTTTGCAGTTCCACGTGGTTTACTCAGTTTTGCCAGTGATCCGAACGCTCATCATTTAAGATTCAAGTTTACTTACACGCACCATCGTTACTGATGTACCATTTAGGGACTCCTCCACGAATCCTAACCGGTTATATAAGCGAATCGCTTGGTTATCCGGGTCAACACTGAGCGAGACTGCTTCAATTCCCCGCCGTTCAACCTCATCTAATGCGGACTGAAGCAGCAAGGTACCTATTCCTTTTCCACGTGCATCTTCCGTTACAGCCATCCCCATCTCTGGCGTAGCTGCATTCACATAACCGTATCCCGCATTCTGATCCGTATAGAATCGTAATGTTATTGAACCTAGTCTCTTGCCCTGCTGGTCAACTGCAACATACCCGAAATCCCCTTCTCTCCCCCATTCTTCAACGTATTTGGATAGTCCGGGAGTATGAATACTTTCGATTGGAAAAGGTTCATCACCTTCTCTTCTATGCAGGGATGCGTATAACATCTCCCATAGAAAGGGAATATCCTGTTCCTCAATCGCACGTACATGATAGTTGGTCTTGGTCATGTTTGCTCCTCCTTCATCTTTTCAAAAAGGCGGTCCATCTCATTCAGATTAATCTCATTGGTAATCTCGTAGTCTTCAAGTTCGTCTCTCGTTTTTGCCTCGCTGTAGATTGAGATGGACTTTTCATTATAAAACGTCAGTCCGAATCCATCGGTAAAGCGGCCTTCTTTATTAATGGTAAGTCGCCACTCATAGTAATGCGGATTCCTTTCGGAAACGTCAAATTCCCGTACTCTTTTAAGATCAACATCCTTTAATAGCTTCAGCATGTCTCTAATCTCTTTGGGATCTGTAATCGTTATTTCATCATCTTCATTATACGGTTCATTGTCGGAAATTTTCCTAATCGTCAGTCGATCCAATGTATCCAGCATCGTCATATGATCGGTGACCTCTGCTCGAAACGTCGTATGTTTGCTAGGGATATACATAGTGTATTGACCGGAGGTATACATACGCACTGCAATAGCTAAAAAAACAATAATCATGGCGATACCCATAATCATCTTGATTCGTTTAGTCATCTCAATCCCCTCTCTATACCTACACAAAACATATAAATTGGTAATTATTGATATATTCCAGTATAACATCTCACTCCTTCTGTTCCAATGTCATTTCTTATCTCTGGTCCCTCAATTACGATGACGTTTTGGGCTACACTAAATTAAAGATTTAAACAAACAAGCCGTGTTCTCCCATAGGGTGAACGCGGCTTGTTTGTTTACTTTGTTATATTGTTTTATTACCTATTCAGAACCAGGTAAGACGATAACCCTTATCCCGAGCCATGAATATTACACACGTAGACTTGGCCTCACGTCTGTTCAGCGTACGCCGAAAACTATTTGTTTTCAGCCCAATACACGGCCTGCTGATTCTCGGATGACCAGCTCAGGCTTCAGCACAATCTTCTGTGGCTCTTTTTGTTCATCCTTTAACTCTTCAATCAACAGATCTACAGCACGATGTCCCAGTTCTTCAATTGGCTGGGCAACGGTCGTAAGCGGTGGACTGGTCACCGAAGCCAGAATGGTGTTATCAAACCCTATGATGGACACATCCTCTGGAACGCGTAGCCCCAGCTCCTTGGCTGCCTGAAGAGCACCGATGGCCTGAATGTCATTACAACAGAACAAACCTGTCGGGTGATCCTTCTCACCGAGCAGCAGTAAGGCCTCTTTTTTGGCCGAGCTCAGATCAGCTGCCGATTCTCGGATCTGATTCGGTTCCAGCGTATGACCTGCCTTAATCAGTGTTTCACGGAATCCACGTACACGTTCCTGACTGCTGCTGACTTTGGACGGTTCCGACAGAACCGCTACACGGGTGTGCCCAAGTTCAAGCAGATGATCTGCTGCGAGTGCTCCGCCAAGTATGTCGTCAATAGTGACCGTATGTACCGACAGGGATGGCATATGACGGGCAATCAGAGCAACAGGGATGGACTGCTGCAAGAGGGGTGACAAAATTTCGGCATTATCGATCCCGGTTCCGATCATCATGCCATCTACCCTTTTTTGCTGGAGCAAATTCAGGTAACGCTCTACCCGCTCGTCCTTATTATCCGTACTGCAGATGACCACGCTATAACCCAATTGACGGCTACGATCCTCGACAGCTCTGGCGAGTTCTGCGAAATACGGGTTTGAGATGTCCGGTACGAGCAGCCCCAATGTATACGTCTGCTTCCCTGTAAGTGCAGCTGCGATCGCACTGGGTTGATAATGAAGGCGTTCCATGATCTCCATAATCTCAGCGCGCCGCTTCTCGCTGATCTTGCCTTTGCCATTAATGACCTGCGAGACGGTTGCAATGGATACACCCGCCTCGCGTGCTATATCGTATATGGTTGCTTTCATTGTTTTTTCCCCATTTGTGCTATATATAAATTTCGTTATACATAGATAATTGTTCTCTTCTTCTCATTATGCAGGGGGAAGTCTGCATACGCAACTTGAAGCCAGCACAATGTGCGTAGCATGAACTGTTTTACTTTTTCATCAACCACTCATGGTCAGGGTCATTATGGAATTTCCAGGTCCGGGTTGGTCCAGCCATCACGTTCAGATAGTAGACCTCATACCCCGGAGGAGCGCCTACCGGATGATATCCGTCCGGAACAAGCACCACTTCTCCGTTCTTCACTGCTAGCGTCTCGTCCACAGAACGATCATCCGTGTATATACGCTGAATGGCAAACCCCTGCTCAGGCTGTACACGGAAATAATACGTTTCTTCCAGCAAAGATTCATCCGGGAGTGCGTCCCGATCATGCTTATGTGGCGGGTAACTGGACCAATGCCCATCTGGCGTGAATACCTCAACAACGAGCAGACTGTCCGCTTCCTTCTGTTCCGGCAAAATGTTGTGAATCTGGCGTTCCAGATTGCCATATCCTCGTGCCTCAACCCCTACATCTTCGGGTGCAATGAGACGAGCCGGGTACGTGCCTTTACCGGGTGCAACACATATAGCGATTTCCAGTTCGGTACGTGCTGTGATCTGTACTTGATCGGAAGTTGAGACGTAGACCGAATACGGCGGAATTTTCTCGAAAACACTCATTCTTTTTCCGATATTATCCCATGTGTGCTCCCGGGTACTTACATTGGCGAAACCACTGAGAAGCACCACACAGAGTTCTTGATCACCGCTCTCACGGGTTAGCGTCTCCCCCTCCGCCAGCTTCGCTACCTGAAAGCCAACATATTCCCACCCCGCCGACTCCGGTGTTACGTTTATAAGTGTACCGTCTCCCTCCGGGTTGACCACGGGTTTCACAATACGTTCTGACATCTTGTCATCCACTCCTTTCTGTAATCGTCCACAACAACCTGATACTTATAAAAAACAAAAACTTGGACCATTCTTACGCTCTATTAGAAAAAAGTGACTTTAATCATCCACTATGGCGTTGCCGTTTGCGATTCCAGTGACATCCCAGGAACTTCACTCAGCTTCACAGGTCTTCCCCGCTCCATGGACATTTTTGCTGCCAGTGCAATTCGTTCTGCCTGTACTGCATCGTGGCCATCAACGATAACCGGTGTATCATGAATGATTGCATCGATAAAGAGGGCTGTCTCCTGTACATATGCTTCATTGTAGCGTTCCAGGAAAAAGTGTAACGGTTTGTCGCGCATAAGCCCGGCCGCTGTACTGATCTCAGCCGTATTTGGATGATCATTCGCCGCTACGGCGCTGCCCTTCGAGCCAAATACTTCAACACGCTGATCGTATCCGTATACTGCCTGACGACTGTTATCAATAACACCAATCGCTCCATTGGCAAAAGTCATCGTTACAATCGCTGTATCCACGTCACCATGTTCCGCAAAAACCGGATTGATCAGCACGTTGCCCTGAGCGTACACTTCTTCCACTTCACTCCCGGACAGATAACGGGCCATGTCAAAATCGTGGATCATCATGTCCATGAAGATCCCGCCAGACACCCGGATATACTCCGCAGGCGGTGGACTCGGGTCGCGAGACGTAATTTTGATAATATGTGGATCACCAATCGTACCATCCTGCACATGCGTACGTATCCGTCTGAAGTTGTGATCAAAGCGGCGGTTAAATCCAATTTGTAGCTTCACGCCAGCCTTCTGAACTGCCGCTACAGCCGCTTGGGTCTGTGCCAGATCCATGCTGACCGGCTTCTCGCAGAAGATATGTTTGCCCGCCTGGGCGGCCTGTTCGATCAGCGGCACATGTGTATCTGTTGAAGAACAGATCAGCACCGCGTCTACATTAGGCATCGAGATCAACTCGCTGCTGTTCGTTGTTACAACAGGGATGCCACGACTGGAGGCCCAAGCCTCCAATTCAGGACCTGCAAATAAGTCACTGATTCCCACAATCTCGGCATGCGGGTTACGCAGGAGATTGTCTGCATGAATTTTGCCGATCCGTCCAGCACCGATGATGCCAATTCTCACTTTGTCCTTGCCCATTCCGTTATCCTCCCTATGTGCGTCCATATGGGCTGGGCGTTCCCCTTAGCCCGAGTGATGCTCTGGTTGTTACCAGCGCGCCGTTACCATCTTCTTGCGAGTGTAGAATTCAACACCATCCGTACCATTGGCATGTAGATCACCATAGAAGGACTTTTTCCAACCGGAAAACGGGAAAAATGCCATTGGTGCAGGTACGCCCAGGTTAATACCCAACATGCCCGCATCAATCGTTTCACGGAATTGACGCATACTCGCTCCGCTGCGGGTGAACAGACACGCCCCGTTGGCAAAGTCGGAACGGTTCGCCAGCTCAACGGCTTCCTCCAGCGTAGACACTCTTGCCACCGAGAGTACCGGAGCAAAGATCTCATCCTGCCAGATTTTCATATTGCTATCAACTTGGTCGAATACCGTAGGCCCTACAAAATAACCGGATTCACCTGTCGCCTGATCCTTACGTCCATCCCGAATCAATGCCGCGCCTTCCTGCTCTCCGGCTTCAATGTAACTGAGTGTACGCTCTTTATGTGGTCCACGGATGACAGGACCGAGGAACACGCCCTCATCCATGCCGTTACCAATGGTAATGCGGTCTGCCGCTTCCACCAGCTTTTGTACCAGTTCGTCAGCCACATCACCCACAGCCACAACAACCGCACATGCCATGCAACGTTCCCCTGCTGAACCAAAAGCTGCACTGGTAATCTCTTTCACGGTTAGATCCAGATCGGCGTCCGGCATAACGATGGAGTGGTTTTTGGCACCCGCGAGTGCCTGTACCCGTTTGCCATGCTTGGATGCAGTGGTGTAGACGTATTCAGCTACAGGTTGTGATCCGACAAAGGAGATCGCTTGAACATCCTTATGTTCCAGCAACCCGTTCACGACATCATGTGCACCGTGAACGATGTTGAGCACACCGTCCGGAAGCCCCGCTTCCTTGAACAGCTCTGCCAGGCGGCCTGCCAGCAGCGGTGTGCGCTCGGACGGCTTCAGGACAAAGGTGTTACCACACGCAATAGCCAGCGGGAACATCCAGCACGGCACCATCATCGGGAAGTTGAATGGGGTAATCCCCCCAATTACGCCGATTGGGTAGCGGTACATGCCCGACTCCAGTCCTGTCGCGATGTCAGGCAGTTGTTTGCCCATCATCAGATTCGGGGCACCTGCCGCGAACTCGACGCATTCAATGCCACGTAATACCTCGCCGTACGCTTCGGCATAACTTTTACCGTTCTCCAGTGTCACCAGGCGAGCGAGCTCTTCCCAATGTTCAACCAGCAGCTGCTGGTAGCGGAACAGAATACGTGCACGGCGCGGAACCGGTGTGCTGCTCCAGGATTTGAACGCTTCTCGTGCTGTCTGAACCGCCAGATCCACGTCCGCTTGTTCGGACAGTGGCACATGTGCAATAACCTCTTCTGTAGCCGGATTCACCACTGGGTCCGTGCGAGTTGACGCTGGGGTTACCCAGGCACCTCCGATCCAGTTTTGTACCATTGTCGCTGTTGCAGACGCTTCAGAAATTCCTTTTCCCATAGCCCTGTCTCCCTTCGCTTATGTGTGATCCCTTATGTTCAACATGTTCATTGTTATAGATCTGTATGAGTACGTTGTTCAAAGTATTGCAACGTGCTTCAAGACACGGTAATCTCGCCCCGATTGCAACGTTCAATGTAGTCATTCACCTGTTCCACCGTTGGCATTGCATCCGAACAGCTGTGGCTTGAAATAACGATACTTGCTGCGCCACTGCCATACGCCATACTGCGCTCAATTGTCCAGCCCTGCATCAATCCATACAGGAACCCAGCCGCGTAAGAGTCGCCTGCGCCGAACGTTTTGACCACTTTTGCCGGATAGCTGTCCGCACGATGGGAAAGCCCTTCACGCGTATAAGCAATGGACCCTTCCTTGCCGTGTTTGATTACTACAATATTCGCTGAGAAATCAAACCATTTCTGTGCAGTCACCTGATCGCTATGATCCGGATTGTGGTCGAATGTCTCCATCATGTCGAACTCTTCACGTGTGCCGAGGATGATATCGCATTTCTCGGCTGCAAGGTTGTAATAGACCGCTGTCTCTTCGTCCGATGTCCATGTGTATGGGCGATAGTCCAGATCAAACACAATAACTGTGCCATGTTTTTTTGCATACGTTAGTGCCTGTAATACGGCTTCACGGGATGGGCTCTGCGCGAGGGCTGTGCCTGAGATTAACAGCACTTTGGAGTCAGCAATCAACTGCTCTTGTACCTCTTGCGCCTGTAATAACAAATCCGCTACATTGTCCCGGTACATCAGGATACTGCAATCCGTTGGGCTTTTGATTTCGGTAAAAGCAAGCCCTGTCACCGCTCCAGTGTCATCTGTAACTACATTTGATGTGTCGATGCCGTTCTTCTCCAAATAACTCTGGATGAATCTGCCCATCTGGTCACCCGCGATCTTACCGATAAAAGCCGTCTCCATACCCAGTCTGGACATGCCAATCGTAATATTGGCCGGAGAGCCACCTACATACTTCGTAAACGTCATCGTCTCTTCCATCGGGCGATTGATCTCATTGGCGTTCAAGTCGATGCACAAGCGGCCAATCGCGGTGAAATCCTTCTTCCTGGATACCGGAAAGGATACGTAAGTCATTGCATGTGAGCCCCTTTCTGTAGTGGGATTTTCCATGTTGTATATCGATATCTAGACTAGTTACTCATTCCATCGTAAGAACTCGTAAACGGCTAGAGTAAGTCAGTTTTATTTTCCAATCGTAACTTTATACTCTTGCTGGCCTTCTTCCTTTTTCACTTCATAGGTGCAGCATCTGACCGCTGCAATGCTGAACGAATCAGCTGTGTTGGTATAACGACTCCATATAGTTCAGGGAGCGTTTGGCATACTCATACGGGTTATGAATCGCAGGGTCCTGCTCTCCTTCAAGCATCGCCCAGCCATCGTACCCTCGTGTGATCAGTTCTTGCAGAATTGGTGCAAAATCAATGCATCCATCGCCTGGTACAGTGAACACTCCTCTACGAATACAGCCGACAAAGTCAGATTGCTCCGCGCGTGCTTCATCCAGCACATGCGGGCGGATATCTTTCAGATGGATATAGGCGATCCGATCATAATGTTTGCGTAGCAGTTCAAGTGGATCGGCTCCGCCATAATAGGCATGACCAGTATCATAGAGCAGGTACACGAGAGAAGGGTCTGTCAGCTCCATCAATCGATCAATCTCATCCGGTTGCTCTACCACTGTGCCTCCATGATGATGGTACGTAAGCTTCAACCCATGTTCGCGAGCAATAGCACCTGCTTCGTTCAACCCTTCAGCAAGAATATGCCATTCAGATTCGCTGAGTCTGAGCACTTCTTTTTCATTCGGAGTTCGTCTTGGATCAAAATGAAGTGACCCGCCTACCTCCGCCGTACTGATTACCTTACTGCCCATGGATTGCAGAAACTCCGCATGTCTGCGATAACTGTCCAGCTCCGACTGACGATATGCCGGATCGGAGAAAAGTACGGATTTCCACTGGGAGACCAGCTTGATATTCCTTTTGCTCAATTCCTCACGCAATATAGCAGGATCGGTAGGATATTTACGTCCCATCTCTGTACCCGTCAGCCCAAGACGCTGAATGTCATCCAGAATCTGTGCACACGTTGTCGCATCACCATGCTCCTTCACATCTTCACCGACCCAATTGATCGGATGAATCCCCAGCTGGAATGGCAGCTTGCTCATTGCCCCACGTCTCCTTTGTCGTTCAACATTGTGGTTCACTATATTAAACCGGATTAAATCGGTCTTGCTTTGGCACGGTTGGCTTGCATGGTGTGATGAGCATGAACTACCTTTTCTTCGGCAGATACCTCAGGTACACCCACATTCCACCATGACTCGTATCCACCTGCGTTGGTTCCAGGCACGACCGGAATCTCAATCAACGTACTCACTGTTTCGTTCTTCGCATCTCGGAGTGCTTGTTCCAGCTGTTCTGCTGTCTCCGCTCTATAGGATTTGGCTCCCATGCTTCGGGCGTGTGCAGCAAAGTCCATTGGCATGTAATCCCCGGTCAATCGTCCACTCTCGGATTCCCGATAACGGAACTCATTGCCAAACCCGTCACTACCATGTTCCCGCTGCAAATTATGAATACATTGGAATCCATTGTTGTTGAATAATAAAATAGTCATCTTCTTCTGTTCCTGCAAACTGGTCACAAACTCCGAATGCAGCATCAGATAACTGCCATCACCGACCATCGCGTACACTTCACGATCCGGCTCGGCAAGTGCTGCTCCGAACGCTCCACTTACCTCGTACCCCATACAGGAGAACCCATACTCCATGTGATACGTCTTTGGTTCAGACGCACGCCACAGACGATGCAGATCGCCTGGCAGACTGCCCGCCGCACACACAATAACGGAAGATGGATCAATGGTCCGGTTAACGATGCCAACTGCTGTAGTCTGTGCCAGCCCTGCTTCATGTTGAGCTGCATACAGCCGATCCACTTCTGCATTCCATTCAGCGCGGAGATCAGCGATTTCGGATGCGCCATATGCACATCGATATTGTCTTTCCTGCAATTCCTTTTGCAAAGCCTGCAATCCTTCGCGTGCATCTGCCAGAATGGCTTCCCCGCCTAACTTGGCGGCATCCATGCCGTTCAGGTTAATGTTGATGAATGAAGCTTCCGGATGTTGAAAAGCAGAGCGGGACGCCGTCGTAAAATCCGAGAACCGCGTACCGACGCCGATCACAACGTCTGCTTCTCTCGCCAGCCTATTGGCTGCTAGAGAACCTGTAACCCCGATGGCCCCCACATTTAGTGGGTGGTCCCAAGAAACTGCGCTCTTGCCCGCCTGCGTCTCGGCGATCGGAATACCAAATGCCTCGGCGAATTCCACGAGCTGGGCGGATGCCTCAGAATACAACACACCGCCGCCTGCAACGAGCAACGGTTTCCTGCCTCGGGCAATCTGCTCCGTTGCCCGCTCAATCGCTGCCTGTACCGGGGGACGACGATCCAGATAATGTACTTTGCGGGCAAAGAACGATTCTGGATAATCGTATGCCTCTGCCTGCACATCCTGCGGCAATGCGAGCGTTACTGCTCCTGTCTCTGCTGGATCGGTTAGCACACGCATGGCCTGTGTAACAGCAATCATCAACTGTTCAGGACGAACGATGCGATCCCAGTATTTACTGACGGCTTTGAATGGATCAGTGGCTGAGATTGTATAATCACTGCTCACTTCCAACTGCTGAAGTACCGGGTCCGGTTCCCGTGTAGCAAAGTTGTCTCCAGGAAGCAATAAAACCGGAATTCGGTTCACTGTTGCAGTAGCTGCCGCCGTAATCATATTCAAAGCACCAGGTCCAATGGATGTAGTACATGCATAGATCTGTCTACGGTTCTTCTGCTTGGCATAAGCCGCTGCCGTATGCACCATGCCTTGTTCGTTCTTGCCTTGCATATACGTCAGGCTTCCCGGACTGCGCTCCAGCGCTTCTCCAATGCCTGTTACATTGCCATGTCCAAAAATACCGATGATTCCCTTCACAAACTTGGTTTCCACCCCGTCAACCGAGATATATTGCTGATCCAGGTATCGAAGCAGTGCCTGAGCCATCGTTAGTCGAATTGTATTCATGAATTGATCGCCGTCCTTTCCTTTACGGGTTAAGCGCTTAATCTACGTTAAGTTTAAGCGCCTTACCCCTAAAGGTTAAGCGCTTAATTGATATGGTATTACAGGTTAATGATTTACGCAAGCTATTTTTGTAAGCGTTTTTATAAATTGTGATAAAGAAAAGATATTCTTGTGTTCGAACATGTGTTAGACCTTCTCTATTCGTACACTTAAAAAATGACTAAGAACAGACTTAAAAAAGGGGGAAATATATCGTGAGGATGGGATACATGTTGGTACATGCTAATCAGCCATATAGTCCGTGATCTTTGCATACAATTATGATCAATATGCCTGTGAATGCAAAAAAAGAAAGAGACGGTGAGTACCATCTCTTTCTTTTCAATATTTAAGCGGGTGATGGGAATCGAACCCACGCTATTAGCTTGGAAGGCTAAAGTTCTACCATTGAACTACACCCGCATAACAAACAATCGGGATGACACGATTTGAACATGCGACCCCCTGGTCCCAAACCAGGTGCTCTACCAAGCTGAGCTACATCCCGTTATCTATACCGGCGAGAGGACTCGAACCTCCACGGTTTCCCACTCGATTTTGAGTCGAGCGCGTCTGCCATTCCGCCACGCCGGCAAAATATGAAGTTATAATGGCGCGCCCTGAGAGATTCGAACTCCCGGCCTTTTGATTCGTAGTCAAACGCTCTATCCAGCTGAGCTAAGGGCGCAAAATATTGGAGCGGAAGACGGGAATCGAACCCGCGACCCTCGCCTTGGCAAGGCGATGCTCTACCGCTGAGCCACTTCCGCAAATAAAGGATGCGCGTGGAGGGACTTGAACCCCCACGTCAAAGACGCTAGATCCTAAGTCTAGTGCGTCTGCCAATTCCGCCACACGCGCATATAATGGTGAGTCATGAAGGGCTCGAACCTTCGACACCCTGATTAAAAGTCAGGTGCTCTACCAACTGAGCTAATGACTCATAGAAAAACTGGTGGAGGATGATGGATTCGAACCACCGAACCCGTACGGGAGCAGATTTACAGTCTGATGCGTTTGGCCGCTTCGCTAATCCTCCAGGATTACATGGTGCCGGCGAGAGGACTTGAACCCCCAACCTACTGATTACAAGTCAGTTGCTCTACCAGTTGAGCTACACCGGCGTATTACATGGTGTTATAAATGGTGGCTCGGGACGGAATCGAACCGCCGACACGAGGATTTTCAGTCCTCTGCTCTACCGACTGAGCTACCGAGCCTTACTACATTAAAAAAATGGCGGAACCGACGGGATTCGAACCCGCGATCTCCTGCGTGACAGGCAGGCATGTTAGGCCAACTACACCACGGTTCCAGATCACTTTCTCAAAGGAAAGTATAATTGCGGGGGCAGGATTTGAACCTGCGGCCTTCGGGTTATGAGCCCGACGAGCTACCGGGCTGCTCCACCCCGCGTCGTTATAAAGTTTATATGGTGGAGGCTGAGGGGATCGAACCCCCGACCCTCTGCTTGTAAGGCAGATGCTCTCCCAGCTGAGCTAAGCCTCCATAATATGACCCGTAGGGGATTCGAACCCCTGTTACCTCCGTGAAAGGGAGGTGTCTTAACCCCTTGACCAACGGGCCTTACTGGCTCCCCGAACAGGGCTCGAACCTGTGACAACTCGATTAACAGTCGAGTGCTCTACCAACTGAGCTATCAGGGAATGGTGGAGCCAAGCGGGATCGAACCGCTGACCTCCTGCTTGCAAGGCAGGCGCTCTCCCAGCTGAGCTATGGCCCCATACTCTGGTGTATTTCTTGTTGTGGTCTTGCTATGGGCCCTGGTGGACTCGAACCACCGGCCTCACCCTTATCAGAGGTGCGCTCTAACCAACTGAGCTAAGGGCCCTTATCAATTTTCGAAAAAAAATACCCCAATGGGGTTTCGCTTGGCGGCGTCCTACTCTCCCAGGACCCTGCGGTCCAAGTACCATCGGCGCTAGAGGGCTTAACGGTCGTGTTCGGGATGGGTACGTGTGGAACCCCTCCGCCATCGCCACCAAACGCGATTTGTCGAAGCATAGCTTCTTAAAATCAGATATGGAACTGAAAATCATACACACGTTATGTGATGTACCAATTTTCATTTCAGAGATCATTCTCTGAAAACTAGATTCGAAACGAAACATGCGAATTAGAACTTGCTATTGGATAAGCCCTCGACCGATTAGTACTGGTCAGCTCCATGCATTGCTGCACTTCCACCCCCAGCCTATCTACCTCGTCGTCTTCAAGGGGTCTTACATACTGGGAAATCTCATCTTGAGGGGGGCTTCACGCTTAGATGCTTTCAGCGTTTATCCCGTCCGTACATAGCTACCCAGCGGTGCTCCTGGCGGAACAACTGGTACACCAGCGGTACGTCCATCCCGGTCCTCTCGTACTAAGGACAGCTCCTCTCAAATTTCCTACGCCCACGACAGATAGGGACCGAACTGTCTCACGACGTTCTGAACCCAGCTCGCGTACCGCTTTAATGGGCGAACAGCCCAACCCTTGGGACCTACTTCAGCCCCAGGATGCGATGAGCCGACATCGAGGTGCCAAACCTCCCCGTCGATGTGGACTCTTGGGGGAGATAAGCCTGTTATCCCCAGGGTAGCTTTTATCCGTTGAGCGATGGCCCTTCCATGCGGTACCACCGGATCACTAAGCCCGACTTTCGTCCCTGCTCGACTTGTAGGTCTCGCAGTCAAGCTCCCTTATGCCTTTGCACTCTTCGAATGATTTCCAACCATTCTGAGGGAACCTTTGGGCGCCTCCGTTACTCTTTAGGAGGCGACCGCCCCAGTCAAACTGCCCACCTGACACTGTCCCCGCACCGGATTACGGTACCAGGTTAGAACCTAGATACGATCAGGGTGGTATCCCAACGTTGCCTCCACGCAAGCTGGCGCTCACGTTTCAAAGGCTCCCACCTATCCTGTACAGATCGTACCCAAATTCAATATCAAGCTGCAGTAAAGCTCCATGGGGTCTTTCCGTCTTGTCGCGGGTAACCTGCATCTTCACAGGTATTAAAATTTCACCGGATCTCTCGTTGAGACAGCGCCCAAGTCGTTACGCCATTCGTGCGGGTCAGAATTTACCTGACAAGGAATTTCGCTACCTTAGGACCGTTATAGTTACGGCCGCCGTTTACTGGGGCTTCGGTTCACAGCTTCGGATTGCTCCTAACCACTCCCCTTAACCTTCCAGCACCGGGCAGGCGTCAGCCCGTATACTTCGCCTTACGGCTTCGCACAGACCTGTGTTTTTGCTAAACAGTCGCTTGGGCCTTTTCACTGCGGCCCCCTCGTGCTATTCACACTACCGGGGCACCCCTTCTCCCGAAGTTACGGGGTCATTTTGCCGAGTTCCTTAACGAGAGTTCTTCCGCGCGCCTTAGAATACTCTTCTCGCCTACCTGTGTCGGTTTGCGGTACGGGCACCATCACCTGGCTAGAGGCTTTTCTTGGCAGTGTGAGATCATGACCTTCGCTACTATAATTTTCGCTCCCCATCACAGCTCAGCCTTACAATGTGCGGATTTGCCTACACATCAGCCTTACTGCTTAGACGGACATCCATCAGTCCGCGTCACTACCCTACTGCGTCCCCCCATTGCTCATAACGGCTTACGGTGGTACAGGAATTTCGACCTGTTGTCCTTCGACTACGCCTTTCGGCCTCGCCTTAGGTCCCGACTTACCCTGAGCGGACGAGCCTTCCTCAGGAACCCTTAGGCTTTCGGCGGATCAGATTCTCACTGATCTTTTCGTTACTCATACCGGCATTCTCACTTGTATAATGTCCAGCGCTCCTTACGGTACACCTTCAACCCTTATACAACGCTCCCCTACCCCTGATGCAAAGCATCAAGCCATAGCTTCGGTGGTGTGTTTAGCCCCGTTACATTTTCGGCGCAGAGTCACTCGACCAGTGAGCTATTACGCACTCTTTCAATGGTGGCTGCTTCTAAGCCAACATCCTGGTTGTCTGTGCAACTCCACATCCTTTCCCACTTAACACACACTTGGGGACCTTAGCTGATGGTCTGGGCTGTTTCCCTTTTGACAATGGATCTTAGCACTCACTGTCTGACTCCCGGAAGTAAGTCTATGGCATTCGGAGTTTGACTGAGCTTGGTAACCCTTGCGGGCCCCGCACCCAATCAGTGCTCTACCTCCACGACTCTGTTTTCCGAGGCTAGCCCTAAAGCTATTTCGGGGAGAACCAGCTATCTCCGAGTTCGATTGGAATTTCTCCGCTACCCCCACCTCATCCCCGCATTTTTCAACATGCGTGGGTTCGGGCCTCCAGTGCGTGTTACCGCACCTTCACCCTGGACAGGGGTAGATCACCCGGTTTCGGGTCTACGTCCACGTACTAATTCGCCCTATTCAGACTCGCTTTCGCTGCGGCTCCGGCTCTTCACCTTAACCTTGCACGGGAACGTAACTCGCCGGTTCATTCTACAAAAGGCACGCCATCACCCCTAAAACGGGCTCTGACTTTTTGTAAGCACACGGTTTCAGGTTCTATTTCACTCCCCTTCCGGGGTGCTTTTCACCTTTCCCTCACGGTACTGCTTCACTATCGGTCGCTAGGAAGTATTTAGCCTTGGCAGATGGTCCTGCCGGATTCATACGGGGTTTCACGTGCCCCGCACTACTCGGGATCCGTCTCGGAGGGAACAGACTTTCAACTACAGGGCTTTTACCTTCTTTGGCGGGCCTTTCCAGACCTCTTCGCTTAACCGGTTCCTTTGTAACTCCATGTGAGACGTCCCACAACCCCAAAGAGCAAGCTCTTTGGTTTGGGCTTCTCCGCGTTCGCTCGCCGCTACTGACGGAATCACTATTGTTTTCTCTTCCTCAGGGTACTTAGATGTTTCAGTTCCCCTGGTATGCCTCTGCATAACCTATGTATTCAGTTATGAGTAACTGGAAATTACCCCAGCTGGGTTTCCCCATTCGGACACCCCCGGATCAAAGCTTGCTTACAGCTCCCCGAGGCAGTTTCGTTGTTCGCCACGTCCTTCATCGGCTCCTAGCGCCTAGGCATCCTCCGTGTGCTCTTAGTAGCTTAACCTCGTGCTCCGGTTTCGACTGCTCGCTTCTCTTGTTTTGCTTGCGCAAAGCCAAAAGTCGCTCCCACCCGATACCATCGTACGTGCAATCTACCTTATAAAAACACTTCACTTGTTTACACAAGATCAGCTTAAAGGAATGTTCTAATTCGCGTTTGTTTCGTTTCGATATCTAGTTTTCAAAGAACAAGCTCCATGCAAAAGCAAGCTGTTTGAGAGTTTGAGCTCTCAAAACCGAACAACGAGTGAGTGTTTTGCAGCTAAGCTGCGTATTTGAATGTTTCCGTTGCAGGAAACGATTCTCCATAGAAAGGAGGTGATCCAGCCGCACCTTCCGATACGGCTACCTTGTTACGACTTCACCCCAATCATCTATCCCACCTTCGGCGGCTGGCTCCTTGCGGTTACCCCACCGACTTCGGGTGTTATAAACTCTCGTGGTGTGACGGGCGGTGTGTACAAGACCCGGGAACGTATTCACCGCGGCATGCTGATCCGCGATTACTAGCAATTCCGACTTCATGCAGGCGAGTTGCAGCCTGCAATCCGAACTGAGACCGGCTTTGTTGGGATTGGCTCCATCTCGCGATTTCGCAGCCCGTTGTACCGGCCATTGTAGTACGTGTGTAGCCCAGGTCATAAGGGGCATGATGATTTGACGTCATCCCCACCTTCCTCCGGTTTGTCACCGGCAGTCTATCTAGAGTGCCCACCCGAAGTGCTGGCAACTAAATATAAGGGTTGCGCTCGTTGCGGGACTTAACCCAACATCTCACGACACGAGCTGACGACAACCATGCACCACCTGTCTCCTCTGTCCCGAAGGAAAGATACATCTCTGCATCGATCAGAGGGATGTCAAGACCTGGTAAGGTTCTTCGCGTTGCTTCGAATTAAACCACATACTCCACTGCTTGTGCGGGTCCCCGTCAATTCCTTTGAGTTTCAGTCTTGCGACCGTACTCCCCAGGCGGAGTGCTTAATGTGTTAACTTCGGCACCAAGGGTATCGAAACCCCTAACACCTAGCACTCATCGTTTACGGCGTGGACTACCAGGGTATCTAATCCTGTTTGCTCCCCACGCTTTCGCGCCTCAGCGTCAGTTACAGCCCAGAGAGTCGCCTTCGCCACTGGTGTTCCTCCACATATCTACGCATTTCACCGCTACACGTGGAATTCCACTCTCCTCTTCTGCACTCAAGTCACCCAGTTTCCAGTGCGATCCGGGGTTGAGCCCCGGGATTAAACACCAGACTTAAATGACCGCCTGCGCGCGCTTTACGCCCAATAATTCCGGACAACGCTTGCCCCCTACGTATTACCGCGGCTGCTGGCACGTAGTTAGCCGGGGCTTTCTTCTCAGGTACCGTCACCTTGAGAGCAGTTACTCTCCCAAGCGTTCTTCCCTGGCAACAGAGCTTTACGATCCGAAAACCTTCATCACTCACGCGGCATTGCTCCGTCAGGCTTTCGCCCATTGCGGAAGATTCCCTACTGCTGCCTCCCGTAGGAGTCTGGGCCGTGTCTCAGTCCCAGTGTGGCCGATCACCCTCTCAGGTCGGCTACGCATCGTCGCCTTGGTGAGCCGTTACCTCACCAACTAGCTAATGCGCCGCAGGCCCATCCCCAAGTGACAGATTGCTCCGTCTTTCCAGTTTCCTTCAGGCGAAGAAAACAATTATTCGGTATTAGCTACCGTTTCCGGTAGTTGTCCCAAACTTGAGGGCAGGTTGCCTACGTGTTACTCACCCGTCCGCCGCTAACCATCCGAGAAGCAAGCTTCTCTTCAAGTCCGCTCGACTTGCATGTATTAGGCATGCCGCCAGCGTTCGTCCTGAGCCAGGATCAAACTCTCCAATAAAGTATTGAAAAGAGCGATAAGCTCATTTTGAATCTGACGAGATTAAAAATCTCATTTGTGCTCCAGTCGATCCAAGCCAAGGCTTGTCTCAAACTTTTGCGTTCATTCTGCAAGCAGAATGTTTACTCACTCGTTGTTCAGTTTTCAAAGATCAAACTTGTTTTTGTTACCGAGTATTGTTCTCCTCAGCAACTTTTATATCATAACACTTCCGAACCAACTTAGCAAGCTCTTTTTTTAAGTTTCTTTCGAAGCTTATTTTTTTTGCCTGCGGCACTTTGTTTCTCGTGTTTTTTTGGCCGGAAATAGAATATATCATATACACAACACAATTACTACTTGTAAAATATCCCATCTGAAAACTTATTATATATTTGATTCAATCTCTTCATAATCTCTTTTTCCAATGGCAATATCCTCTTACTATATCCTATATACACTCACCGGTCTAATCTATCTCAATAATAGGTTGTGAATAGACTCATTCAACATCATTACATTCGTTCTATAAGATAAGAAACATAATACATCTTCTCAATAACACTGCTATCTATTATGTCGGTATCAAATCTAATAATTAAACTCCGTAAGCTGTGGGCTTATATAGATTCTTCTTTTCACTTTTTATACCATTATAAGTCTCTGAACCTGCCCATCACTATCGTGTCGTAATACTGTCCATCCGCATGTCTACGATCCTTTTTCAAAATACCTTCGATCTCGAAGCCACTCTTTTGGTATAACTCGATTGCCTTTTCATTGGATGCCAGCACGTTCAACGTCATCTTCTCTACACCAGTCTGGTCTGCCCATTCTATCGACTTCTCTAACAAGTTCTTGCCAATCCCATGCCCCCAGAACTCTCTGGATACACACACGCCGAACTCAACTTTATGGCAAAAGCGCTTCAGCTCTGTACCTTCACATCGGGAGTATCCCACAATCTCACCCGCTACTACAGCAACAAGGAACAAATTCCGTGACTTCTCAGTGTCCAAATGGATGATCCGCCTAAACCCGGCTGCGTCGATATACGCCTCGCCCTCTTCACGATCCATGTTCTCGGTCTCCCCATCGATTTGTACACGTAGTGAAGACAAGGCCTCAGCATCTTTTTCCTCTGCCGATCTAATGGAGTAAGATAAGCCTTTAATGTAATATTCCTGCTGATCGATCATCATAAGAACCATACCTCCTCTTCCACTTTATTTAATTACTATACCTGTATCGCTCTACCCCACCTCAGACGGACTCTTGCCCGTAAGCATTTTGAACACCTGGCTAAAATACGTTGCATTACGGAACCCCGTCATCTCGCTCACCTCATATACCATGTAATGTCCCGACTGCAACAGTTCCAACGCCCTCTGAATCCGGTACCCGTTCAAATAACTCACGAAATTCTCACCGGTCACCCTTTTGAACAGTTGACTCAGATACTTCGGATGTACAAACAGCCCCTTGGCGATCGCTTCAAAACTAATCTCTTCGGCGTAATGAAGCTCTACATACTGTTTCACCTGCTCGATAAGTTTATTGCTTTTCTTCTCGCCCATCTCCTTACGTATCTGTTCCAGCCAGTCGCAGATAATACGATCCATCCAGTTTACCAGATCATGCAACGCATATTTCGATTGAATTTCACGCAAAAAATCACTCATCGCCAGCGGCGGCGTTAACATAGGATGAAGTCGGTTCCAGCTATGCATCAACGTGTCGAACAGACTGACGGCCACAACCTGTACATCCTGTATCCCAACACATTTCCCCTCTTTCAGCAAAAGGCAAATATGATGCCATACCTCTTCGGCCAGGTCAGGTCGAATATCCGCCCAAGCCTCGTTCCATTGACGAAGCAATAATGAATAATCGGTCACACTTGGTTCTGTTTCCTCTGATGTTTCATAGTGGTAGATACGACTTCCACCTTGAAACTCTGCTTTTTCCACCGCTTCCCTGCTCTCGAGATAGGAATCTATCACCTCACATGGGTGACTCTTGGATCTTCCGATTCCAGCACTCACTTCAATTTTCAGATACGTAAAGATCTGATCGATCATCCTCTCCACGAATGGCAGGCATTCTTTCAGATGATCTTTATCTCCTAATAGAAGCAACACAAATACCTGATCCGAATAATCAACAATCTCTACCTGACCATTCATGCGCGCCGCGTGCTCCTTCACCGTCTCCTGAATAATATCGGCCGCCCCATAGCGGAGAAGCTGCCAATCCCGTTCTTTCATCCGTGTCAAAAATACGGGGCGATTCAGTTGCAGACTGATGGCGCGTGTCTGGGAGGACATATGAATGCCTATATAGTCCATGCGTTCTTTGGGCAGCTCGTCTGCCCGATATCGCGTAGTCAGCAGTTCGTGAAGAAATTGTTTGCGCAAATACGGAAGTACCCGTCCGACCTCCTGCTTGTATGTCCGCTCCAGCCGCTCATGCCGCTCTCGCACATCTTGTTCCAGTAGCACCTCCCGCAGCACAGACTCAATCTCCTCAACCTCTGCCGGCTTCAGCAAAAAGTGATTCACCCCCCAGCGCATGGCTGCCCGGGCGTTCTCGAATTCGTCATATCCACTAAGAATGATGATCGGCAAGTGGGGATGATCACGTCGCAACGTCTGTGTGATCTCAAGCCCGGTCATCCCCGGTAGATATACGTCAGTCATAACGACATCTGGATGCATACGGTGAAACAGCTCCAGCGCATCCAAGCCATTGGAAGCAGTGCCTGCAATGCTGAGGCCCAGAGAAGGCCAATCAATATGATCTGTTAATGCCTTTACAATATGAGGATCGTCATCAACAAGCATAATGGTCTTCATCATTTTTCACCGTCCAGCCATAGATTTAATTGCTCGTCGGTCTCAATACGCGGCAGCGTAATGGTCACTTCCACGCCACCTGACTCTCTATCGCTCAGTTGAACACCATACCTCTTCCCACAATAAAGCTGGATGCGCTGATGTACATTCCGTACGCCGATGCCACACGTCTCTTCGAGTTTCCACCCCTCCGGCAAACCCCGCCCATTATCCGTGATACGAATGACGATATCCTCATGCGGACCAACCTCTTCGTGCATATGCACCTGAATTCGAAGTGTGCCTTCTTCAGGGTGCCCGTGCATAACGGCATTTTCGATGAAGGGCTGCAAAATGATCTTGGGAATGTAACAACCGCGAATATGCGGATCGATCTGCTCCTGATATTGAATGGAGAACGGCAGCCGCTCTGACTGGATGTTAACGTAGCAACGGGCATGTTCCAACTCATCACGAACCCGTATAAACAGTCTCCCTCCACTCAGCCCGATCCGTAACAGCTTACTGAGTTGTACAATCATGCGACTGATATCCTTGGCTTCGTAATCAAGTGCGCGCCAGTGGATCATGTCGAGGGTATTGTATAGAAAATGGGGTTTGATCTGGGCCTCAAGCAAGCCCGTCTGGGCTTCACGCTTGGCCCGGCTCTCATCCTTCACCTGTTCCATCAGCGTCGTGAGCTGTGAAGCCATGTGATTAAAGCCATAAGCCAAATGGGCATATTCCTCCGTAAACGAAAGTTGGACCCGGGTATCGAAGTCCCCTTTCTCCAGTTGTCTCATTCGCTTGATTAATTGTCGCAAAGGTCCGATGATCTGCCTTACAAACAGGTACGCCAGCACAGCCGAGCATAATAGTCCCAGCACGGCGATGCCGAGGATCTGCCAGCCTGCTTGTCTGAGCGGAGATAACAGTGTATATACCGGAATAGTCTGTACGAGGCGCCACTGAAGCATGGCTGGCCTGGAGTACAGCACCAATTGAGCACCTCCAGGTTGGCCGGAAACTACTTCGTACCCGTCTGCACCATGCTGTACATGTTCCTGAATCCATGCACTATCTATAATAGAAGAAGATGAATTTACAGCTTCACCCGTTTCCTGTACTGTACTAGCTTCATTTCTTCGATCCGCCCGTTCATTCTCCCCTGTTGGATCAACTCTCCCCATCTGCATTACGACATTACCAGCCGTATCTACCAACAGGACTTTTCCATCAAGCACCATGGGTACATCGGCAAACCTGCGTACGATGTCCGCTCTACTCAGTCGAATGAGCACATAAGCAACCGTTCCACCACGACTGTCGAAAATCCGCTGGGCGTATCCGACCAAGGATTGGCCTGATTCGTTCTCACGCAGCGGAACCCAAGCCGCATCAGCCTTTTCCAGCGTAGCAAACCAAGAGTCGTGTGCGATGGTGTCCACCGGAAATATGCGATCAGCCATAGTCACTGTCACTTCATTAAAGGCATCCGTATACAGTTCAATGGAAGTGATGCCTTCACTCACGACCATGGTATGATCCAGAATTCGAGAGACCTCTCTCCGCTGGTGAATCTGTGCAAGCCTGCCCGTATCAGCCGTTTCGAGCAGACTGGACAGTTCCCGATTGCTTGCCAAAGCATAGGAAGTTCCGGTTACCCCTGTGATGAAATCAAATCCCCGACGTGTGCTTTCGTTCAGAAGAGCCAGGCGTGCTTTGCTAATCTCGGCAAATGTGACTGCTGAGAAAGACTGATATGCCAGCCAGACCACAACCGAGACGAGCAGGAGGTTAAACGCAATAAAGCAAGTCACCATCAACGTGGAGAGCTTGCTTTGTTGCAGCTTTTGATTAATAAATGAAGACCATCTTCCTTTCCTCATGGAAAAATCAACTCGTTTCGTCTTGGAATTACCCTTTGAGCCCAGAGGTCGCGATTCCTTCCACGAAGTACTTTTGACACACGATAAATACGATAAAACATGGCACCAGCGACAACACCGACATGGCAAACATCGGGCCCCAATCGGATTGAGAGCTGGAATCAAGGAACAGGCGCAGACCCAGCGGCACAGTGTATTTGCTAACGTCACTCAGGTAGATCAACTGACTGAAGAAGTCATCCCATGTCCACAAAAACGTAAAGATCATCGTAGTGACCAGTGCCGGAAAAGCAAGTGGGATGATGATTTTTGTGTATATTTTCACAGGACCGCATCCATCAATGGTAGCCGCCTCATCCAGCTCTTTGGGCAATCCCCGGAAGAACTGCACCATGAGAAAAATGAAGAAGGCGTCGGTCGCCAGCCATTTTGGCACCACAAGCGGCAGATACGTATTCACCCACTCCAGGTGGTTGAAGAGAATATACTGCGGGATCAGCGTCACATGATGGGGCAGCATGATCGTCATAAGCATCAGTCCGAAACAGATGGCTTTGAAACGAAAATTTAGTCGGGCGAAGGCATATGCAGCCATAGAGCAGGAGATGACATTGCCCAGCACGGCGCCAAGCGACAGGATGACAGAGTTGGTCAGAAAGCGGGCGAACGGGTTGCCCTGAATTCCCGACCAGCCATTCATGTAATTTTGCCAATTCCATTCCTGTGGCCAAAACCAGGTCTCTGTAAAGATCATATGTCCCGGTTTGAATGAGCTGCCCAGCATCCAGAGGATCGGGTAGAGCATGACAAAGGCGATGCCTGAGATCAACACATGTTTGCTGACGACCCATGCTGTAGAGTTTCGTTGTCCAATCATGATTTCCCACCATCCTCATAGTGCACCCACAGCTTGCTACTGCGGAATACGAGCAATGTAAATACGCCAATCAGGATGACCAGCACCCAGGCCATCGCGGAAGCGTAGCCCATCTGAAAGAATGAGAATCCTTTTTTGTACAGATACAGAGAGTACATTAAGGTTGAGTTCACTGGTCCTCCGCTACCGTTACTGATAACAAAAGCCTGCGTGAACGATTGAAAGGACGTAATCAGCTGCATGACGAGATTGAAGAAGATGACAGGTGACAGAATCGGCAACGTTATATAGAAGAATCTCCGCAGAGGACCTGCACCATCTACCGCTGAGGCTTCATCATACTCGGGTGGAATCTGCTTCAAGCCTGCCAGGAAAATAATCATCGATGATCCAAACTGCCACACGGATAACAGCACAATGGAGTACAGCGCATACTTCGGATTGGCAACCCAATCGGGCGCCTTAATGCCTACCATGGCAAGAACACTATTGAGTAGCCCGTCCCCACCCAGCATTTTACGCCACAACATCGCAATCGCCACGCTACCTCCAAGCAATGTCGGGATGTAATACACCGTACGGTAAATACCGAGTCCTCGAATCCCTTTGTTCAGCAACATCGCTACAAGCAGCGCGAAAATCAATTTGACCGGTACGGATACAGCGACATACGTGAAGGTGACTTTGAGCGACTGGGTGAACAGTTTATCCGATGTAAACATCGTGGTGTAGTTATCCAGACCGACCCAGGAAGGGGCGGCCAGGATACTGTAATCGGTGAAAGAGATGTATAACGATACCAACATTGGACCTAGGGTAAGGAATAACAATCCGACAAGCCATGGGGCGAGAAACAGAAGTGCGGCTCCATTATGCGCATATCTCCGTTTTACCCGCCGGGTAGTTACACGCTCGATTCGGGCTTGACTGACCTGTGATGTCGTCATCTTCGCAACCTCCCCGCAGAATTAGAAGTGTGAGACAGTTTCAATCATTATTGACTCGATCCAAGCGTAGCCTTGGCTCCTTCAATAAACTGGGCAATGACATCTGGAGTATTACCTTGACCGAAGGCGATCTGCTCGCTTGCGCTCTTGAAACTTGTGTCCACTTCAGCAAATCCTTGCGGGTATGGCGGGTCAATCTCGCTGGAGTTCTTCGATACAGTATCGATAAATTGGAAAATGGTTTGCTCCGCTTCCGGCAGCGTAGGCTGCATCTGTTCACGAATGCTGGAATTGACCGGCACCCCACGTTCAGAACCAAGAATAGCGGTTGCTTCTGGATCATTGACCATGAAATCAATGAACATGGCAACTTCCTTTGGATGTTTGGTTTTACCATAACCGGAGAGGAACTGGCCTGGTTTCAGATATTCACCGATTTGCTTTTCACCTACACCATGCGGAAGCACTTGTATGCCAAGCTTATGATCCTGGTTTTTGTTCACCTGCTGGAATGTCAGCAATTGATTGGACCATGCAAAGTCCATGGCGGCTGTGCCCAGTGAGATCGGTCGTGTCTCCAGCGCATTGGTTGTGGATGCCGTTATCTCCGCTGTAGTCACTCCACCATTCTCGCGTAGTGCGCTCCACATATCGAACCATTGTTGAAGCTCCTCGCTGGTAGCTGTCATTGTGCCACCATCAAACAATCCTTTCCCGGATTGCCGAATAAACACTTCAAACATGTTCGTTGTACCGGAAATGTCTGCCGATCCATAGAACCCCTCACCTTTGGCTGCGGCGATCTTGGTTGCAATATCCCCAAAATCCTTCCATGTCCAGCTCTCTTGTGGTTCTTCTATACCTAATTCCTGAAATACGGTGGCGTCATATATGACACCTGGTGCGTTTACTCCGAGGGTAATCGCATATAATTTATCGTCAATCGAACCGGCTGTAATCATGCTCTGATCATGATCCTCTGTCCGCAGCTCTTTGCTCTCTGCAAACGGAGTCAGGTCAAGCAAGGCACCACGCCGGGCAAAGTCAGTCAAAAAGGCGTAATCCATCTGGATGATATCTGGTGCATTTGAACCGGCTACCTGTGTAGTCAACTTGTCAAAGTAACCGTCCCAACCGGAATATTCAGGTTTAATGGTGATTCCCGGATGTTTCTCTTCAAACAATTGGATCACTTTGGTCGTCAGATCATGTCTGGTCTGTGATCCCCACCAGGTCATGCGCAGTTCAATCTTGCCTGATGAATCTCCTTCACTTCCACTTGCTTCCCCAGAAGAAGAAGATGTATCGGCGGCCCCTCCAGAACAGGCTGTAGCGAACAATAACAGGGACAGACAGAACAGGGTTACCCACTTTTTTGTAATCATCATAAATGAATTTCCTCCCCTTTTTGCATTTATGGAATCGCTTACAAAACCTATTGTATCGGTCTATTACTGTACATGACATAAACAAAAGTAAGCTTTCCTGTCAAAAAAGTAAGGAGTTACAGGAATCAAAAACCACCAGGAATGATATTCCCGGCGGTGATGATCCCGTCTCAAATATGATTACGGATATACAACCGTATTACGTGGAGCAGAAGACTGTTGTATAGAAACGATAGTATGAAAATCAGACCTCGGCGGTCTGTCAGGAATGTGAGACGGCAGGTGAAGACACGCTGTGTTCAGCCAGATGTTTCTTCATTTTTGCTACTTCAGTTCCTGCCAGCATCATAATGCCTATTCCGTGATTGTCATTGGTAACGGTACGCAAGTCCTGATCATAATACTCTGCCGTAAACGCATATCGTGATCCGCTACACACGCCATGCACACTCCCTTGACGATCAATGGCTTTGCAGATAAGTCCCTTCCAAGCCCGCTCGGCAGCTGTGACGTAAACTTCAGGGTCTTTGAACCAGCCAAAGCGTACACCTCTCGCAAAACCATAGGCAAACATCGCCGTGCAGGAGGCTTCTTCATACGTCTGCGGAACATTCAACACCTGATGCCACAACCCGCTTTCCCCTTGAAGCGCTGCGTACCCCTCACACAGCTCATTGAAGAAATCTATTAAGGCTGGGCGCTCGGGATGCTCTGTTGGCAAAGCTTCCAATACCTCTGTCAAGGAAAACAGTGTCCAGCCATTTCCCCTTCCCCATGGAATCTGCGTTGCCTGTCCGTATTTGAAATCATACACATGGGACATGATCTTGAACTCAGGCATAAACAGATACTTCCGATACAGTGAAAATTGTCTGGCGGCTTCATCCAATGCGGCTGAGTTGCCTGTCACCCGTGCATAACGAACGAGAAACGGCGTGCTCATATAGAGGTCATCTGCCCACATGGTATTCTCGGCATACTCCCCTACACATGTGCGATAAAATGCACCATCCTCCTGCCGTTCCAGGCGGGAAAGCATGAAATCTGCAATCCGTTCAGCAATCGGAAGAAACGTTGGTTCATGACACTCTGAATACGCTTCTAGCATGGCTGAACCAAAAGAACCACAGTTATCCAGCATTTTCAGCATGACCAATTGTTGATTGACTGCCGGGAAACCATACTGCTCCCGATCCCATAAGGAGTATTCATACATCTGGGTACATGCCTGCACATGCTCAGCCGCATAACGTGTAATGTCCGGTCTTTGCAAATAACGCCCCGTCCGTAATAGACCATATACAGTGACACCCAATGGATAATCCCAGCGACCATAATTGGTCACACTGCCCACTGTCCATTTGTTGCTTAACATCGCGTTCTCATAATAAGGTCTGATCCAAGCATCCGGTCGATCTAAGCGCCAATACGTCTGTTCTAAACCCGTTTGATACACTCGGTCCGTTCGAGTCAGATCCGCCAAGTCCGGTTCAACCTCCGACTCAAAAGGTCCAACATATAACCAAGACTCTCCATTAGCTCCGTGCACACGCTGAGGAAGTTCCAGTGAGAGCGGCTTGCCCGACACGGTTGCGTTCAAATTAAAATGCCAAGGTCCCGCCGTATCGTCATATTCACTTCGGACAAGCAGGTCACTCCGCCCAAAAGAGGCTGGTACATCCACCTCGAACGGACCCGCTTCCTTCACTTGCGCCACAGGCTTGCCGCTAATCCATATACTTAGAGAACCGGAAGATTGACCTGACAATCGCACTGCATTCCCGGTTGAATCGTTATTGTTCAGATGGGTCCAAGCATAAGCATGCTTACCAGCAAGATTTCCGAATATTCGCTCGAAAGCTGGCTTGGTTTTAACTTCATCAGACCAGCCTGTCTCAGGCAGCCAGTTCAAGCTGACGTCTGATTCTTTTCCAAGCAGGTCCGGTTGTTTACTCGTGGCTGGGTTCGGTTGGGAGAACACCCACCCCGCTTGCCCCTGTCTCTCCTGAAATGGAGCATATACATTCAAAATGCGCACTTTTCCTTCATCTGACCCAAATTGGCAGCCAAATCCGGCAGGGGTGTTTTTCATCTCCAGCCAAATGGTGTTCCAACCAGGCTTGATATCGATGCTGAGCTTCACCGTTGCGTCTGGACTAATCTCATCTATTACGGTAGAGCGATAGACCAACTGCTCATTGAAATAGAAACGAACAGGCCCATAACAGCGGACCAACACGTCCAGATTCCGGTCCTCGTCCCCCCAAACCAATGCAGCTGCGTAGGATATATGGTCTTTAGGCGCATCAGGAAAGCGTTTACCTAAATTCAGATCATAAAGCCCTTTTTCATTTTGCAAAATACCAGACTTCTGGAATACCCGATATACAAAATCAGCCTGTGCATTGGCTCCAATATACCTCTCGGCCAGTACCTTCAACACCTGATCCTGATCTTCTCCAAATCGGTAATACATGCTCTGTGGTTCACTGAAATAGGTCGTCATCGATGGCACACATCCTTCTCCCGTTGAAATAAAGTCTTATATCATAACATTCATACCATCCACACTGGAGCACCAAACTAATATGCAGTAATAAAGTATAGCGCTTAACCTAGGTGGGTAATCCCCTTACCGGGAAATAGGTATGTCCCTTGGTTATCTTCTGAATAGACGAATAATAATCCCAGTATAACTGACATGTTCTGTGGTGGCTACAGATTTTTGATTACGCTTACAAAAAATCAGAAGATTTGGTTTTTCCTTCGCCAATTACACCTTCATTGGGACATTAATTCAAAAAACGGAAAATGTTACCGATATAGAAACTATATATGTTGAACTAATCATTTACACAGAAACGTAGAGGACAGAAAAAACTGAAAAAGCGAAGCGTTCGCCTAAAAGATTTCTGAAAGAAAGCTGCATCGTAAGCATACGCTATCACCGGATTTTTCCCTTGAGAAAAGGGAATCCAAAAAATCTGGGGATAACAGCGATTGGAAGGTTATTCTGTCATCGGAGTGTACGTGTGAATATATCTTTAGTTCAACTTATATAGATTGAAAAATTCCACTTTTTGTATCGGGAAGGAAAGATGCACATTGAATACTCTTGAATCTCTGGTAAATGCTATGCCTTTTGTTAGCCAAATGTTCCGTGACGACATATCCATATCCATTAATGATCATGAGAAAGTATTGTATTTTTCCGAAGCAAAAAGTCTGGAGATTGGCGTGAAGGTTGGGGATGAGCTGCATGATGATTATAAACATTTCAAAATGCTCACCAACAAGGATACACGTACCGTGGCACGTATGCCTGGTGATCTGCAAGGCAGACCCTTCGACGCCATCCTTATTCCCATTAAGGAAAACGATCAGGTCGTGGGTATATTGGGTGTGAACTACGCACTGGATAGTCACATGACACTGGAAACGCTGATCCGTGAAAATGAAACAACCATTAATGCGCTCGTCGGCGGCATTCAGCAGATTGCGGCACATTCCGAAGAACTCTCTGCAACCTCGGAAGAGATTCTGCGCAACTCCAAAAAAGCTTCAGAGAACTCGGTCAGTGTAAGTAAAGTAACAAACGTCATTCGTGAAGTATCGGAACAAACCAACCTGCTTGGACTCAACGCCATGATAGAGGCAGCCCGTGTGGGCGATCAGGGGGCCGGATTCGGTGTGGTGGCCAGTGAAGTACGTAAACTGTCGGATCATACGAAACAAGCAGCAGCTGATATCGAATCTTCCCTAGGCAGCGTGCAAGATTCCATGAAACATATGGAGCAGGAGATCGGTCAGATTACAACCGCAACAGTGGATCAGGCCAAGCTTGTTACCGAGTTCATGGAAAGTATTGAACAGCTTAGTGAGACAAGCGCGAATCTGAAAAAGTTCGTACATCAGATGCTGGCGCTCGAATAACAATAGAGTTCCACAACAGAAAGAACAAACGATATGAAATGTACATAACAAATGATTTAGAATGTGAAAAGCCTCCGGCCACTTCCCTTTACAGGAAGTCAGCGGAGGCTTTGTTTCGTACTTGCGGTGATATCACCTTTACGGTTTATGCTCACACGGCTGTTATATCTCTACAGCGACGCCAAAATGGTCAGATACTACCGGTCCGTTTTTACCGTTCAAGACCACGGTAGAAGATTTAGCCTGAATCGGACGATTGGAGAAAATATAGTCGATCCGAAGATCGCGTTTGTTATCTGCCCAGCCGGCAATGGCCTTCACCACGGTTGCTCCTTCATCCTTTTGCAATGCTGTGGTGTACAGGTCATTCCAGCCTTTATTCATCATATAATCATAGCCTTCACCACGCACTTCCGCGACATTATTGAAATCACCCATTATATATAACGGCTGGTCCATGTAGGGGGCAAGCTTGCTCTCCGTCAACTCCCACTGTCCCTTGAAAGGTTCCTGCGCATCATCCCACCAGTTATAATGTCCGTTCACAAACCAGGTTGCTTCACCTTGGACGACTGTCTGAATTCCCACAATCTTGCGTGTACGATAGTTGTTATAATCTCGCATGTGGGACACGTATTCCCCAAAAGCCTGCTTAATCGGCGTCCGGCTAAGGATCGCCAGTCCTTCATCGTATTTTTGGAACCCGACATGCGCGGGAATCCACGTCCAGTAATATTGTTCTGTCAGCTGCTGAAGCAGGACGTAGGCATAGTTGTCTTTTTTAATCACTGCATCGGGTTCAGTAGCATAATACATCTTCAGTTCTTCTTCAGAAAGCGCGACTTCCTGCATCGATTGGTTGACCTCCTGCATGGAGATCACATCGAATTGATGTGTATTAATAAAATCAGCCAGCTGACTGATCTTGTTCAGTTGATCCTCTTCCGCCCAAGCGTGTGTGTTTAACGTAAGTATTTTCATATGCTCTCTCCTGTTGTGTGTAGTATGGCCGTTTCCCCGGCCTGCATCGTTCCTGAAAGGAATACATACCATAAGCATACACAATATGGTGCAATCATGCATTCCGTCCGCCAGCAGAACCGACGTGTTCATCCTGATTCCAGTTGGTCTAAAATAACTTCAAATTCTTCATAACCCATGCACGGATTGGCTCATAACTGATATGATGGATACAACAAATTTACAACATCACGTCATAGACGTGGTGATTACTGAACCTATGTTTACCCCAGGAGATGGAATGATGAACATACCAAATAACATGAGGATGGATGATGCGCAGTGGCAACAGTTGATCAGGCAGGTTGCAGAGCATTTTAATAACCTGACGATCATGCGCGGATTCCAATATTATAAACAGAAACGTGTCGGACCATTAACCTATTCCGAACAACAAGGGATCTCGGCCGTTGTACAAGGATCGGAAGAGTACGAGGTCACACTAAGCATGCAATCCCTGACTACAAGTCATTGTACCTGCCCGGTGAGTTCCGTATGCAAACATATGACGGCTGTATTAATGAGTTATGCCGAGCAACTGGAGCGACCTGTGCATGCGATTGTGAATGCGCACTCCAGTACTGCACTCAAACAAACGACCAAACCCGTCGGGGCCATGTCCGCAGGACTATCCAGTTACACAGAAGCCGATGAACAGCAGGATATAGACATTCCGGACAACCAATACAGCCAGATCAAAGAACGTGCAACAGAGCTTGCTGATCTCGAAATCTCGGAATGGCACGAACTATTCCACTCATGTCTGAGACGGCTGGGTACTGGCACAGCAAGCACATCCTACGTACAGGAAGCAACGGACGAGCTGTATGCCATTAAACCAAGGCTGTCCGCTGCAATGGACCAACTTTTTGAACTACATGTGCAGTTGCACCTCATCCGGTTCTGCGTGCCGCCGGCTCGTAACTCAATCACTCATACCCCCGTGTACTTGAGCTACCCTGCCCAGCTCGCGGTGGATGCACTTCAGAAAGACATTGAACGGATCTTTAACCATCCGCTAGACCTGTTGGGTCTAAAGGGAAACAAGCTTGAACAACTTTGGAACAGACTGGCCGAAACCTCGGCTTATTTACGCAAACAGATGATGCCTGAGACAGCCAGCATGATGTTCTTCACTCCGATCTATCGACAACTGTGGTTGAACTGGATTGTGCCTGAGCTGCAAGGGTCGCGGGACATGTTAGTGTCGGAACAGGCCATCTTAGATGATATAGAACGCAATATAACCGCCGCTTCGTCACCTTCCCAGTCAGGTGGGAGTGTCTTGGGTAGCGCTCAAAATAATGGAAGTAGTAGTGATAGACCAGGCAAAGCCGTAACACTGCCCCTGCCGCTAGTACTCGCGCAGAGCTGGATGCACTTCCATCTGGGGCAGGATGATCAGGCATGGCAGAGACTCATCCATGGAAGCTCGGCCTACGGTTTCCCGCCAGAACAACTGTTGCATTTTCTCCATGTACTCGCAGATTCGGCTGAATGGAAGCGACTTGGGGATTGGCTGGTACAACTTGGACCCCTTCTGGCGAATCGGCGTAACACACCTTTGAATGATTACATGCATCTATGGGATACGGCCATTCAACATCTGCCCGATGCAGAGAACCGTATGTGGGACACGCTTGTCAGTATGCTTCCCCACTCCCGCCCCGCCTACGAGGATGCTATGCATTCGCGTGGACAGTGGCGCAGATGGATTGATTTTCAGCTGAGTACGGGAACGGAACCTCTCGAATTCCGCGTAGCGATGCTGCAACCAATCGAAAAAGATGCACCTGAGCTGCTGCTTCCCTTCTATCATCAGGCAGTGGAGCGTTATATCGGACACAAAAACAGGGACGGATACAAGGCAGCAGTGAAGCTGCTGAAACGTCTGTCCAAAATCTATAAAAAAATGAAGCAAGAAGCGCACTGGGAGCAATTCATCACCACACTCGCCGTTCGTAACAGTCGGCTGCGCGCCCTGCAGGAAGAGCTTCGGAAAGGTAAACTGATCTCATGAGCTTAATTCATCCTTACACTGAAACGATTGAGGTTCACGTCGCTTTAACCGGATATGGCGATGCTTTGTTTTACGGAGCACTCAACACACACCACTTTGTACCGGGACAGTCGCTTAAGCAGCGATTGTTCGCTTGGCATGCGCCTTCCTTCTACGGGACCGAACTGGAAGTTCGGCAGATTGAGGAGATTGAGCTGGTTGTTCTGCCTGCGGAAGAAGTGATTCCCTTTTTTGCCGAGATGCATACGCTGCTTCATATTGAATGGAAGTGGGACGAGCAAGCGGAACATCTGATTCGACTAGCTCCAGCACTGGCATCCTCCATAGAGAAACGAAAATACGTACCTAGCTTCGAGGCCTACCGTGCAGGACAGCTTCAGTGGACCTGGGACCCGGATAGCTTGAAAAAGCAGGAGCGGGCATCGCTTACCAAGGCGATTCAACAGACCGACGAGAGTTATGCCGAGGGACTTGGGGCGGCCTATTCCGCCTTCGTATTCCAGCGCTGGTACAGTTCGGAGGAAGCTGCGACCGATCTGCGGCGTGAATTTCCGCAGTTGTTCCCAGAGCGTGGCACTCTACCCAAGACAGCCGGGATGGATGCTCAGTCCTGGCTCGTATCCATTGGCTGGAAAGCAGATGCCGCACCATTCAGACCCATGCTGCAATTGCAGGAGCCGGACGAGGATGAGCCATCTTGGCGGCTGCGATTGGTGTTGCAGAACAAGCTGGATGCCGCCGTATTGGTGCCCGTCATGCTTGATTCACGGGGCAGACTTGAAGGGGAGTGGCCAGAGGTATGGACACCGTTCATTCTGGATCGTTCCGCCGGGTGGCTGGATCAGCTGCGTGCACATCTGCCGCGTCTCGGAAGCTCCATTAGTGGCAGGCGGGATGTGCTGAGTGATCCTTTGGGAGATCAGGAAGCCTGGCAGTTCCTGACGCAGGATAGCGGGCGGTTACTCGCAGCGGGCTGGCAAGTTCTGCTGCCTGGTTGGTGGGAAGCAGCCCGTAAGAAGAAACCAAAGCTGCGTGCTAAGGTGCAGCCGGAGGAAGGCAGTGAGCGGGGACAGTCGTTCTTTGGACTGGACTCGATTATTCATTTTGACTGGCGAATTGCAATTGGTGATACGGATCTCAGCGAAGATGAATTCGCCGACCTTGTTGCCCGTAATGAACGATTGGTTCGCTTCCGCGGAGAATGGGTTCCTCTCGACCCCGACCTGTTGGAACAGATACGTCGTGCCATGGGCGGTGTAGATCGGGAACAGGGACTCTCATTCCAGGATATTCTGCACCTGCATCTGCTACACAATGAGCAACGGGAATATCGCAACCAGAAATGGAAGGAAGGACAGCAAACCGAGGAAGAGCAGCAACCACAGGATGATCAGAACATTCGGCTGGAAGTAGAACTGAATGAGCATCTGAACCGGGTTATTGCACAACTCGGGGGCGGACAAGGCGGCGCACCTTCCCTGCCCATTCCGACAGGGCTTCATGCCGAGCTGCGATCGTATCAGAAGGAAGGTTTTGCATGGCTTGGTTTCCTGCGCAGATTCGGACTTGGGGCATGTCTTGCCGATGATATGGGTCTCGGGAAAACCATTCAGTTCATCACGTATCTGTTACACATCAAGGATCATGAACCACGTAAGCCGGGACAAGCCCCGGTTCTTCTGATCTGCCCAACCTCCGTACTGGGCAACTGGCAAAAGGAAATTAGCCGCTTCGCACCCTCCATTAATGTCAGTCTGCATTACGGAGCACGCCGATTAAGCGGAGAAGAATTCCGGGAGCAGACGGAGCAGGTGGACATTATCATTACGTCCTTTGCTACGGCTACACTGGATCAGGAAATGTTGCAGACTTATACGTGGGCATGCATCTGTCTTGATGAAGCGCAGAATATCAAAAACGCCCAGACCAAACAGTCCCTGGCTGTCCGCAGTTTCCCGGCGAAACACCGCATTGCCATGACAGGTACGCCGATCGAGAATCGGTTATCTGAGCTGTGGTCGATCTATGACTTTATCAATCCAGGATATCTGGGCAACGCCCGGGCATTCCAGACTCGCTTCATCAGTGCCATTGAAAAAGATAAAGATGAGCAGCGCATGCAGGATCTGCAGCAATTAGTGAAACCATTCATGCTACGCCGTAAGAAAAAAGATCCCAATATCCAGCTTGATCTGCCGGACAAAAACGAGATGAAGACTTATATTCACCTTACGGGCGAACAAAGTGCATTGTATGACCAGTCCGTACAGGCCCTGATGGATAAAATGAAAGAGCTGGAAGGCATCAAGCGCAAAGGTGCCATTCTATCGGCGTTAACCCAGCTCAAGCAGCTGTGTGACCACCCTCTGCTGTTGACCAAAGAGGCTTTGCCTGAGGAACTGCCTGAAGACGGCGCATTAACATCTGCTTATGACGTGTACAGTCCGCAAGATATGGCGATGCTGATTAGTCGCTCCGCGAAGCTGGAACGACTGATGGAACTTGTCCGCGAATTACGGGACGAGGGCGAGCGATGCCTGATTTTCACCCAATACATCGGTATGGGTCAGATGCTGCAACAGGTATTGCGTCAGGAGTTGCAGGAACCTGTGCTATATCTGCACGGGGGTACGTCCAAAACGGGACGGGATCGTATGATTGAGGAATTCCAATCCCGTACATTGCCTGAGGATAAGCAACCGTCCGTCTTCATTCTGTCCATCAAGGCAGGCGGTGTGGGATTGAATCTGACCGCAGCCAATCATGTCTTCCATTTTGACCGCTGGTGGAACCCTGCTGTTGAGAATCAAGCCACCGACAGAGCTTATCGGATGGGTCAGACCAAAGATGTTCAGGTGCATAAGTTCATCTCTCTTGGCACATTAGAGGAGCGGATCGACGAGATGTTGGAGAGCAAACAGCAGCTCAGCGATAACATCATCACAAGCTCTGAGAACTGGATTACCGAATTGTCCACGGATGAGTTGCAGGATCTGTTCACTCGGCGTCGTGACTGGTCGGGCTAACTTGGATTAGATGAGATATATCATAAAAAAAGAGAAATACAAAAAGAGCGAAGTTTAGGAAAGTAAATTCCGGCTTCGCTCTTTTTGTGTTGTTGCAGTTAATTATCCGTTCTTAACGCATGTTACCGATGATGGATGATCTTGAATCCTGCATTTTTTTGACAAAGTTTGTCATGACATCAAACGCTTCATTGCGCTTGTTGGACATGGACTGCAGACGAAGCATGTCCATCTGTTGGGAGTTGCTTGCAGCATCAATTTGACCTTTCAGCTTTTGAACAGCTGCTTCATCCCCGTTTTGCTGGGCTATCTGCAATTGAGAGTTCAAATCCGCGATCAGTTGATTACGGTTCTGAACTTCCTGAATTTGCGATTGCAATTGCGCATCCAGCAATTTGGCGCGTTCTTGTTGGACCATCATCAAAGCTGTTTCGATATCCATACTGCTGCTGATGTTGATCGGTGTTACGCTAGAGATGTTGGAGACTGAAACTGTGCTCGCTGAAGCTGAAGAGACAATGGATACTGCAGCAACGGTAGCAACTACGGTTGAAGCGAAAAATTTGCCTGAACGTTTCATGAATGTTCCTCCAAGTATATATGTAATATGTACCAGTTTTTCGTTGGCATCTTCCGCCATTCTAAATCAAAAGAACTAGTTGTTCAATCAAATTAACATCAAATTTGAATTAATTTCGATATCGCTTACACACGCCTACCTCCGCTTACAATTTGAGTAAATTAAGCAGGGCATAATAAGTAAAAGTGCATTCTTACAGGCATATTTACTACGACTAGATTGTTCTTTACTCCTACGCTTGAAAGTCACATTGGAGATCGACGATATGCTCATGATTTTACTTTAGAAAATGGTTATGTTATATTTAATAATATATTTTACACAATTTAATTTTGTGATATTTATTATAAATTTATGTTATATATTTTACGGGAGGTTTTAATATGAAAAAGATACTGGTTGTTCTAACAAATGTAGATAAGTACGCAACGAAGGATGAGCCTACTGGCTTGTGGCTGAGCGAAGCAACTCATTTTATTGAAGAGTTTGACCATAATGACAATGTTCAGATCGATCTGGTTAGCCCTAAAGGCGGGAACGTACCTCTTGATCCGAAAAGTCTGGGCGACTCTCTGGATGAGAGCACCAAAGCCTATTTCGAGAACGAAATGTTCATGAACCAATTGAAAAATACGTTGAAACCTAGCGAAGTAAACGCGAGTGACTACGATGCAATCTACTTCACAGGAGGTCACGGTACAATGTGGGATTTCCCGGACAATGCCGAACTTCAAGAGCTTTCTCGTGATATCTATGAAAAAGGTGGCGTTGTATCCGGCGTGTGCCACGGGGTTACAGCCCTGTTGAATGTGAAGCTGTCCAACGGCCTGCTTTTGATCAACGACAAAACCGTTTCCGGCTTCACGAATGAAGAAGAAACATTGGCTCAACAAACCGAGTATGTTCCTTTCCTGCTGGAAGATGCTTTGAGAGAACGCGCTGCACAATACGATAAAGCTGCTGCATTCAGCTCCTATGTCACAACAGATGGCCGCGTGGTCACAGGACAGAATCCGCAATCTAGCAAAGCTGTAGCTGAAAGTGTTAAACAACTGCTGGGTCTGTAAAATAAACCGATCGATCCCTCTCCTCCCCCAGGAGATCATATAGATGTACAAAGCAAAACAGCACGTGATCCGTCATAATCTGACAGAACACATGCTGTTTTTTTCTAGTGATTTGTCGAAGCAGAAGCTTCCGTTGCTGTTCCTCCAGCCAAACGCTTCACGATATAAGGCACGGTCACCGACGTCAGGATCACGGCAAACGCAATCTGAGCGATAGCTGTGTCCACATATGGCGCATACGCCGGATTGAACCCGGCAGCCATCGAAGGCACCACCATGGATAATCCAGCAACCGAACATGTCGCAGCCGCTGCGTAACCGGGCCGTCTTAATATCGTGCGATCGATTCCAATGAGCGGCAACATGCAGATCAGCAAAAATAACACCGTGACCAACAAACCGGACAGACTGGACTGAAATGCAATACGCAGATCAATATTGGACCCAAAGCTGGTACCTAGAAAAGGTAGTAGAATCAGTGTTCCCGGAGCGAACATCTTCTGTATGTTGCTATCCAGGTTACCAAGCAGTATCCCGATCAAAAAAGGTACTAGTGTAGCAAGTACACTGAGATAATCGATACCGACACCGCTTGCCGAATTCAATATCATGACCGGAATAACCGGTACGGCGATCAGATTCAGAATGCCAAACGCAGCACGATCCACATCATCTCCATACGTGTTCATCAAGGCCAGATATAATCCCGGATTACAACTGGTCAGAACAGCGATGAAAGCTACCGCAGAAACTCCTCCGACACCACTTATGCCAAAAAAGTGTACAAACGCCCAGCCGAACAGACAGCTGATGAAGATACGGGAGATACAGAGCACCCCTGCTCTCTTCAAAGTCACCAGAAGCTGTGACAAGTTAA
The DNA here is from genome assembly GCF_045040675.1 of Paenibacillus sp. FSL H8-0283. Lineage (NCBI taxonomy): Bacteria > Bacillati > Bacillota > Bacilli > Caryophanales > Paenibacillaceae > Paenibacillus > Paenibacillus sp. FSL H8-0283. Next base: position 295,353 of record NZ_CP150295.1, on the reverse strand, counting down.
GCTGTGTTCCTGATATCAGTAATATCATACCGATCAGCGCCATGGTACCTTTCGATGTGAACAGCGCTGTTGTTGGATCTCCGATCTGAAAAAACGATGGAAACACCGTGTTGATCACCGCGGCGGCCAGCATAGGAACAATCAGCAAGCCGCCGGGTATTTTTTTGATACGACCCAAAATGTTCATGGTGCGTTACAGTTCTGCTCCGTTGGTACGGATCACATTCTGATACCAGAAGAAGGAATCCTTACGATATCTTTTCAGCGTACCATTTCCATAATCATCCTGATCCACGTAGATAAACCCGTACCGTTTGCTCATCTCGGAAGTCCCTGAACTGATCATGTCGATTGGCCCCCACATCGTGTATCCCAACACCTCGACCCCATCCGCAATGGCGAGTCCCATCTGTTCGATATGTTTGCTCAGGAAATCAATCCGGTAAGGATCGTTGATCGTTCCATCTTCATTTAGTTTATCGTAGAAACCTGAGCTATTCTCCAGAATGAAGACAGGTTTTTGATACCGATCATAGACGAGATTCAGCGTATACCGCAGGCCAATGGGATCAATCTGCCAACCCCACTCGTTAGCGGGCAGATGCGGGTTTTTATATACACTGTGTACATTGCCTGCCGTTAGTTCGAGTTGTTCGGTATCACTACTGGAAATCATCGAGTTGTAATACGACATCCCCACAAAATCAGCCGTGTGTGCGCGAATGCTATCCAGATCGCCATCCTCGATGTTCAACTGGATTTCCTTGTTTTTGAAATACGTTTTACTATAGTAAGGGTACTCGCCTTTATTGAGCACATCCAGGTAGAATTGATTTTTCATCTGATCATCCTGTTGCATCTGGAGTGCGTCCTCCGGCTTGCAAGTGTAAGGATACGTTGTAAAATAAGCCACCATACTTCCGATCTGGTTATTCGGATCAATCTCATGAGCCATCTTGGTTGCTCTGGACGCAGCTACAAATTGATGATGCAGCCCCTGGAACAACATTTCCTCATAATTTGGAGCATCATAATCAATGATTCCCAGCGTTTTGGCCGATGCTTTCACGCTCATGTTGATCTCGTTGAATGTCACCCAATATTTCACTTTGCCCTTGTAGCGATTAAACAGCACATCACAATAGTTCACATACAGATCGATCAATTTGCGGTTATACCATCCTCCGAACTTGTCCATCAGTACAATTGGTGTATCAAAGTGACTGATAGTGATCAAGGGCTCCATACCGTGTTTAAGACATTCATCAATAACCTGATCATAGAACTCTAGTGCCTTTTCGTTCGGAGCGGCATTGTCGCCACCCGGAAATACCCTGGCCCATGAAATGGAATAACGGAATACTTTGAAGCCCATTTCAGCAAACAAGGCGATATCCTCACGGAAGTTATGATAAAAATCGATTCCCCGGCGCTTCGGATATTTCACAGTATCCGGGTCATTCCTGGCCTCTTCAATCATCTCCCAATTCACTCTGATCTGCTTGGTCACTTTGCGGTCGTTCTTCTCGTTAAATTTCATCACTTCAGGGATGGTCAGACTCTTGCCGTCCACATTATAAGCTCCCTCGGCCTGACAGGCAGACAGTGCACCGCCCCATAAAAAATCTTTTGGAAAATTGGAATTTGTCATTTTAGTTTCCTCCTGTTATTACGTGTTATTAAGACCATCTAGCTTGTAACTTGTAGCTTAATGAAAAGATGAGCAGTTCTTACGGAATCAGCTTGATCAAAGGTTCACTCTCCCGGATCGGGCCGCTGGTCGCTGTAGTCAGCACATCTCCGTACTGTTGCATGTTGGTTACCACAATCGATGTAATGGAGTTATAACCTGCTGACGTAATGCCCTTCGGATCAAAATCAACCAATAAATCCCCTTCCTTGATTGTCTGTCCCTGTTCGATATGGGCGTTAAAATATTTCCCTTTCAGACTGACGGTATCCACTCCGATATGAATCAGGATCTCGACACCATTCGCAGCTTTCAATCCGATGGCGTGCTTGGTGCGATAAAGTGCTTCGACTACCCCGTCAAATGGAGCATATACCTTGCCATCTGTCGGAACGATTGCAATGCCTTTACCCATCAATTCTTGGGCAAACGCTTGATCCTCCACTTCAGAGATGGGTTTGATCTCCCCTGTCATTGGACTAACGATAAGCATGTCAGAAGATGTGGATGTCTGGGATGATACGGACGCTGGAGTTACCTCTGAGGCAACGACTGTCTGATTGCTATTTACTTTATTCGTAGCTTGTTGCTTCGATTTATTTCCATCTGTATCTTCCTTGATGCCCGCCAACAGCGTGAACACAAACCCGAGTACAACTGCGGCAACACAACCAATAACGACATACATGTAACGATCCGATGAATACGTGCCAATTGCCAATATACCTGGAAGTGAAATTGCATTCGCTGTTGTATGCACCAAGCTGTAGAATCCACCAACTAATCCTCCTGCCAGACAACCTGCGAAAAACGGACGTTTGTATTTCAGCGTTACACCATAGATCGCCGGCTCGGTAATCCCGAATAACGCAGTGAATCCACTCGAAGCAGCCGCTGATTTCATCGTTTTACTCTTCGTTAGGACAAACACACCGAAGGCTGCTCCAGCCTGAGCCAAATTCGCCGCCAGTGCCGTTGGTAACAGCACGGTTGCACCCAGGGTAGCCACTTGTTGAACCTGAATCGGCATGATGGCATAGTGCATACCGAACATAACCATGATCGGTTTGAAAAATCCAAGGATCGCACCAGCAAGAACACCTGCAGTGGAGAACAATGAGTTAATGCCATTCGTCAACCAGTCACCGATATATGAACCTACTGGTCCAAGCACGATCAGTTCCACTGGAATCATAATGAACAAAACAATCATTGGGGTAAGCAGGACCTGCAAAAACTTAGGAATTACTCGATTAACAATTGGATACACATAACTCATAATCCATACCGCCAAAATGATTGGAATGACGGAAGAGGAATATTTCATCAACAGAATCGGCATGCCGAGAAAATCAATACTGTTTACACCCGTCTCAGCAATCTGAGCCGCAGCGTTCAAAATGGTTGGATGCATTAGTCCCGCAGCAAGAGCTACCGCCAAATAGGGATTGGTTTTGAAACGGTTTGCTGCACTGACAGCCAGGAAGAATGGCATGAAGTAGAAAATGCAGTCCCCGATCATGTTAATGATTGTCAGGAAACCGGAGCCTTCTAGGTAACCCATGGCAGTTATAACGGTAGCCAAACATTTGATCATCCCGCAACCAACAAGTGCTGGCAGAACAGGCGTGAATATACCTGCGATGGTTTCAAGCACTACATTGATGGGGTTACGTCTCTTTTTCGGTCCACTGTCTGTAGACTCCGTAAGCTCTCCAATCTTGTCAGAAGTTAGATTCTTCACTTCACTATATACCGCGTCTACTTTGGCACCGATAACAACCTGAACCTGTCCACCGGAGTTTTGTGCCTTGAGCACGCCTTCGAGCTGATCCAGCGCCTTGAGGTCTGCTTTGTTATCATCCTTCAAAACGAATCTCAAACGGGTTGCACAGTGTGTCAGACCCGATATATTTTGCTCGCCGCCAACGAGATCAAGTACGTTTTTAGCCAAGTCTTTGTTGTTCATGACCCTTCTCCTCTACATGAATAAATTGGATATATAAAAAATGACCAAGCCGGGGAATCGTCATTCCCTACGCTTGGTCATGCCTGATCGAATCAGTAACAGTCCAATATGGATTATTCGGTTAGTTTTTCATTAGGTTCATTCCGTTGGTTCATTCGAAATCAATCGTTGGATATGCAGAATCAGATATAATTTTTCATCATCCGAACAGGTCCAGCCGTAATTATTTTTCAGGAAGTCAGCAATCTTCTCCACACAAGCCAGTTCTTTCGGAAACTTCTCCTTCACCATCAGGAAAAGCGATTCATTCTCATCCTTGAGCGACTTACCGCTCATCTGCCTCAGAATGAAATACCGGATATGTGTGGCAAAGCGCGTGAAATGGATGGAATCCTCCTGAAAGTCAATTTTGAGGGCATATTTGATCACGGACAGGATCTCTCCCGTAACTGTAGTCACCTTGGTGGTATCCGTCATCTCTCCCGATCCAACCTGTGCATTAACAAAATGCAGAGCAATCAATGTTGTTTCGGCTGCTGGCAGAGCGATATCCATTTTTTCCTGAATCAGCTTCAGCGCAGCCTCCCCCACCCGGGTCTCGTCCGGATAGAGTGTCCGCACTTCCCATTCCAGCGGGTTTTTGATACGGATACCTTCTCTGGTTCGGGTTAATGCAAAACTGATATGGTCGGACAGGGTGAGAAGCAGATTCGGGTTAAATGTTTTATTCAGGATCTGACTGCCCAGCTTGATGACTTCCTCCGCGAGATAAATATCCTCAATCGGAATACTGTTCAGCAGATCATACATACGGATATTTTTTGGTGCTACAAATATTTTCTCCACCAAGTCCGTCTCCGTCAGCTCGTAAGGCGTTTTCAGAAATCCTACACCCTTGCCTACGACAAAAACCTCTTCGTTATGTTCATTAATAGCGATGGCTACGTTATTGTTTACTTTCTTGATAACCTTCAATGTTCTCACCCCCCAACAAAAATAAAAAAAGACCGAAAGCGATTACAGTAAAGCAATCGAATTCGGTCATGCCTGGTTTCCCCAGTAACAGTCCGTGTTATGAATATAAGTTTATTATAATGCTGTTTTCGAGAAAGTCAATCATCCAATCTTAGGGAAAAATCAACCTCTCTTATCATTGAAGGGAACGCAGAGACCCGATACGTCAGATATAACAATGCCCTTTTTTAAAACTATAAAAAGTAAATGTGACCATATGCCCTACTCGCCAGTCTAATTCATATAAAAACCAGCCAAGTGCTGGCTTCATCCCTCCAATACGAAAGGAGCTGTTATCCATGGGTTCAACCGATCTCGTTAACCAGACCATCCAAGGAGATCGTGAAGCCTTTATCCGGCTTATTCGAGACATTGAAAACTCTTTGTACAATACGGCAAAATCCATGCTGCGAAAAGAGGAGGACGTGGCCGATGCCATTCAGGAGACAATCCTGAACGCATACAAATCGGTGCATACACTCCGGGAACCCCGGTATTTCAAAACCTGGCTGTTTCGCATCCTTATCAATGAATGCAACACGATGTTGTCCCGCCGCTCTCTCTCCACCGCTTATGCGGAAGTACCTTCAGAAAAGCGGGAGCATTCCAGTCCCTACGATGAGGTCGATATGCGAGAAGCGGTAGACCGTCTGGAGGAATCGAAACGAATTGTTGTCGTTTTGCATTATTTTGAAGACCTGTCCCTCCGTCAAGTCGCCGATGCCCTGAATATTTCCGAAAGTGCAGTGAAAATGAGACTTACTCGGGCAAGGCAGGAGTTATATCAGAAATTCAAAAATTTTCGGGAGGTAAACTTACATGTCAAACCCGTTTAATATCGATCAGGAACTAAAGAACAAAGCGAAGGAGCGTCCTCTGATGTCTGAACTCGTTCGTAACCGGATTGATGCCACACTGGAATCTCTGCCGACGTCACCAAACACATTGAAAACGGAACAGACTTTGCGCTCCAGTCGCCGGAACAAGCGATGGCACAAGGCTGCAGCTGCGACGATCGCAGCCGGAGTGTTGGGCGTTACCGTATTTGCATCCGGCTTTGTATCACCGGCCATGGCTGCCTCCTTGCGCAATATTCCACTCGTGGGCAGCCTCTTCAGCTCGATAGAAGCTGATATGGGTCTGCGAAGGGCGGGCAACGAAGGCTTAACTACTCCTGTTAACAGCAAGGTTGCTTACCAGGATGTGAAGCTCGAAGTGCTTGAAGCGGTATATGATGGTACACGTGCTGCGTTTCTGGTTCATTTCACTGCACCTAATCTGAATCAAGGCGAATATGACAATGGCAGGGACATCGTGAAACTGAGCAGCGGAATTGAGAATGTCTTTTTCAAAGTCGACGGAACCCTTCCGAATAGTGGACTGTTCTATAGTTCGGTAGGAGAAACTCAGCCAGATACACTGCTCTTTGAGCAGGTCATTTCCTCCGATCAGGGAACGGCACATTGGCCGGATCAGTTCGACGCCAAAGTTCAATTGACGTTGCAGGGCATCGATCATGAGTTCGAGCTTACGGTTCCATTTACCAAATCAACAGAAAACATTCATCAGGTTCTGCCTAACACAGCCATGACCAACGATCTGTATACGGCCGCTGTTAAGGAAGCTGTGGTTTCCCCTGTCACTACTCGTCTAACTACTGTTATCAGTTTGAATGATAAGAATACTCTTACGGCAAAAGAGCAGGAACAGCTGAGTCACATCGGATTTGCCGTCTCTGATGATCAAGGGCGGCAACTGACCTCACTTAGCGGCGAGGGCACCTATAAGGGAACCCAATTAACATCCGAACGCATATATGCCACAACTGCCAAGGATATAAAATATCTGATAGTGAAACCTTTTGAGATCAAGGATGACTTCGCTGAAGAGGTTAAAGATAATCAATTCATCAAGGGAATGGAAATGAAGATTCAGCTTCAATAGCCTAATATTATTGCCTTATCGAAGGAGCCATTCCATGTCCATCCAATATTCAATCTCATCTCCCATCGTACTTGGCCCATTATTCGTTCTGGTCCTGCTCGCCCTGATGCTCCATGCCAGGGTGAGCAAAACCAGGTACACGGTCAGACAGTATGTGTCGATGCTCGTATTTGCCATATATATGTTGGGTGTTATGCATTTTGTATTTTTCCCTATCGACGTGAACATTGGAATCTATGCCAATCAAACGCCATGGTATCAAAGCATTCAATGGATTCCGCTCCTGACCGCGGATGCACCAAGCTTTCTCCTAAACATTGTGCTGTTTATGCCACTGGGGTTCATGCTTCCTTTCATAAAGCCTTGGATTCATTCGATGCGAACAGCAGCATTAGCGGGATTGGCTCTAAGTTTCCTCATTGAAATAACACAGCTCCTGCTCCGAATAACCTTGGGCAACGGTCGCAGCACCGATCTGAACGATATAATAGCCAATACAACAGGAAGTGTACTTGGTTTTATCATCCTGAATCTGTTCACCAAAAGTTCCATCGGCCAGCGACTAATGGCATTATGGGAGTCACCACAGGGAGTATCATCCAAAAATATGCAGTAAAATGAATATGAGCATGCATAACGCCCCTTGAAGGCAAAACATGGTCCATTCACCAAGATGAAAAAAGTCGAGTGCTATGGTACAATGAAGGAATTGTGTATTCAGAGACAGACATGTGGATAAAGGCCATGAAAGAAGGATTTCTGATGCGCTTTTATCCATTCATCATGCTGCCATTTTAGGGAGGCTTATGGAACAACCATGCTCATTATTGGTATCGCCGGAGGAACCGGCTCCGGTAAAACGACGGTAGCTCGCTCCGTCATAGACCGTCTGGGATCAGCTAAAGTTACGTTTATATCCCAAGACAATTATTACAAAGACCAGTCGCAGCTCACACCTGAGCAACGCCGACTCACCAATTACGATCACCCGTTTGCATTCGATAATGATCTGTTGATTGAGCATCTCACCCTGTTAAAAAAAGGCCAAGCGGCGTATGCCCCCGTATATGACTTCACCATAGATAACCGTGCTGCCAATGAGACCGTTGAACTGGCACCGAACCATATTGTCATTGTAGAAGGATTGCATGTGCTGATTGACGAACACCTTCGCAGTCTAATGGACATCAAAGTATTTGTTGATACTGATTCCGATGTGCGGATTTTGCGTAGAGTGCTGCGGGATATTGAGGAACGCGGACGCACGATCCAATCCGTGTACAAACAATATCTTGAAACGGTAAAACCGATGCATGATGCTTTTATCGAGCCATCCAAAAAGTATGCCGATATCATTATTCCAGAAGGCGGACATAATGAAGTAGGTATTCAGATGTTATCCATCCTCACCGAGAAATACCTCACCGGAGAGAATTGGAACGGCGCTTAATTTGTTTCAAAGCAACACAACAGAAATCCAGGTTACGATACAGCGTAATCTGGATTTTTTGTTGATTTTTCATTTATAATAGTCCCCAATAGTTGAAAGGAGATTTACCCCTATGGCTACTTTTGAAGAGTTCATGCAGCATGACATCCGGGTTGGTACCGTGGTGGAGGCCGAACCCTTCCCCAAGGCTCGTATTCCCGCTATTAAAATGACGATCGACTTCGGACCACTTGGCCTGAAACGTTCCAGTGCTCAGATTACTCAGCGATACACGCCTGACATGATCATTGGCAAACAGGTCGTTGCTGTAGTTAATTTTCCACCTCGGCGGATTGCCGGTTTTGTCTCTGAAGTACTTGTGCTGGGCGGCGTGCCTGGTGAAGGCGATGTTGTCTTGCTCACACCGGATAGTCCGTTACCTAATGGAACACCGATAGCCTGACTTTATTTTGAGTAAGGAGAATAGGGCTTTTCAAATGTATGGAAATCGAGTATTCTTGATTTATTGATTATTGAATTGACTATTGATGGAACTACATATGTTGGAAACCTTAAAGCATAAGGCTATGAATCTGCGGATTCGTGGCCTTTTTTTGTGTTTTTTGAGGAAAAGTAGGTCTGGAGAAGTAGTAAGGATTGAGCGGAGAGGAGGAGTTTTGTTGATAAATCATACCAACAGCCTAGTTATACATGGTAGAATATTGATTATTATTACAAATTTATTATCTAGTAGCCTGAAAAGTACATATCAAGGAGAGAAATTCACAATTGAGAGGAGTAAGATTCATGAAAAAAATGATGATTTCTGGCGTAACGGCATTAGCTTTATTAACAGGGGGTATCGTAGGTTTTGGAGGCGTTGGGAGTTCTGTAGAAGCCGCACAAGCTACAACTACATTCAAGGACGTTCCTTCTACACACTGGGCATCCGCAGCGATTAATTCGGCCGTGGAACAAGGTTATTTCATGGGGTATGCCGACGGGTCATTTAAACCAAGTTCACCTGTCACTAAAGCTGAAATGGCAAGTATCCTGGGACGTTTATCCGACCAGCCTAATGCATCAACACAAGAACAAAACAATTTCACGGACATACCCGAGTGGGCAAAAAGTGGTGTCTCTATTGCTATAGCAAAAGGTTTTATCAGCCCTTCTAATTACAAGGGAAAATTGGATGCCCAAGGCGCTCTTCAGCGAGGCGAAATGGCTACTTGGCTAACGCAAGGGCTAACCGTGGTTGATCCTGAGTACAAACAAGCACTCTCTGATGTAACCAACACCGTTGTGCCTACAAAGGAATATTTCACTGGTAAACTCGCAAGCGCTCAAAAAAATGCAGTAGCCGTTGCGCTGGGAACAGGACTGATGAGTGTGGCAAACGATAAAACATTTGGCGTTGATCGTACTACAACACGAGCTGAAGTAGCTGTATTGATCGCCCGTTATGCAGCAGTTGCCAAGACAAAACCTGCCGATTTTCAGGGTTTGAATGAACTGCGAGCAGTGGGTTTGACGGGGACGAATTTGAATATTATTGCGCCTAAGTATCAGAAAGCAGGACCAGAAAAATTTTCTGAATCGTATGATTACAGCAAAGTAACTGGAGATTTTGGGAAAGTTCGTAATCAAGAATTAGTTACAGTAACGAATTATGCAGATCTGAAGGTCAAGAACTGGATCATCGTCAATCCATATGTAAAAGAAACTGAGAGAAGTATCTATTATCCTGTTTTCGTTGATGAAAAAGATAGATTACTAAGAGGCGCTTATTATTCTTTCACAGAGTTTGATATTAGTATTAAGAACTCTATGAATCAACTGCAAGCCGGTAGTCTTATCCATTCCCCAACTATTAATGCTCTAACTTCACCAAGCACCAAAGCTTTTAGCGAGTACGGACCTAAACATATAAATGATTTACTCGGACCCAAAGGCGTGTTTATCGTAAAGAACCCTGTTTACTGGGGCCATGGTCTCTTACATTTTGATAAGTCACTAAATCCTGGAGTACGCCTGACGCTCAAAGATGGAACAAACTATACTGTAGTTCCAAATTAAACTATGAAAAGGGTGTTCCAATGTGCAGTTCTATAAATCATTAAAAAAATTATTAATAGCATATATAACATTGTGTATATTGTTCCCAACCCCTTCAGTTGTTTTTGCTGGAGGGGGGCCTGGAACAAAGCCAGTGTTAGAAGCCTCTCATATAGTACCTCCATCACCTGCAAAGTCTCAGAAAAAAGTAATCCCCGTTGAGGGCAGTGGAATGTCTAATATCGGTGTTTATGTTTACCAGCTCGATAATTTAAGATGGCGTGTAGATGGAGAATGCAACGGCCAAACATTAAGCAATAACCCCGATACTAACAAACCAAACTCATCATTAGTTTGCGTAAATCTTTCACTGGATGCACCAAGCTACAAACCCTCTGAGTACTTTGATCGTTCCGGTCAGAGGTATTCTAGAAGTGAATTAACTACAATTTCGTTAAAGCCCATGTACATGGATAACACACAATATTACTTACCAGGAAAACCAATCTTGGTTAGTGTGGAATCATTTGACGGTGATACGGTGAAATTTACAACTCAAATGGGAGGTGCGATTGAACCAACAGCCCACAGACCCTATAATCCACCTAAATTCTCTGCCGACTACATATTCAATACGGATATATATTGGCGGGCCTTTGCCGAAATAACCAAAGAGATCAACCTCACAGCTGGCGGGCAACTTAGCTTGAACCAGTCCAAACAATTGAATGCAACGGTCAAAACAAAAAATGGAGATGGAAACTTTGGAGCGGAGACCAATGTAAACACTGGAAGCGGTGGTACAACTACATGGGAATCATCCAATCCTGGTGTTGCTACCGTTAGTAATTCCGGATTAGTCCAAGCTGTCAGTAGGGGAACTACAACCATCACCGTACTGTGGAAGAAAGATGGATTTCAGTTAACTACCACAACAAACATTGGTGTTGAAGAGAGCCCAGGTACTGGCGAAGGCGACGGTAACGGAGGCGGTGGAGGTTGCACACCAACGATTGGACCACCTTCTGCTGGAACCATCATGAGCATGAATGATCTTGATCCAAATACCAACGGTGTTATTAAGTCAGATAACAGAGATAATGAAACATTCAATGTGTTAAAAGGAATCCCTACTTCCGAGTCACTCTACACAAATGCCTTTGCTGACAATTATCTTTTTAAACAAGCTTGGGCGAAAATGAGCGGTAAAGTTACATACAACTGTAATGTCACAATCTCGTACGACAGAGAGTGGACAGTACCTGGACCAGAGGAATGTGATGATGATGGTTGTACACCAGGGCCACCTGTACCCGCGAACGACACGGTACCCAAGCCATACAACTTCCAGATCACAAGAGACTACTCCTACTGGAAAATTAACAATCTGGAAGTATACAAGATCGCTAAAGCAACCATGAATAATTACGCTTTGCCCGGTGAGACCGTTACGATGAATCCAACAGGATACACACCACCAACACTAGAGTCTAAAAATGATGAAGCCGTAGAAAGCCATGTACGACCAGGACAAACCTCTTCAATCTCATATACTCCACCCAAATTAACAGGTGGTTTGAACCAACCTCCCAGTGTGCCAGATGATACATCACGGTTAAAAGGGATGGCTGAGTCCAACACACCTCAAAGTAAAGTGAATAATGATCTAGTGAAATTCAACAACACAACCATTATGAATGATGTGGAAGCAACCAAAGATGGCCCGACGCCATCCAATATTCCTAATCCAACAACGATTGGGCGTGATGTGCTGTACAAACCGGGTAACATGATCAGCAATTCCCTGCTGAATAAGGCAAACACCACAAGCTCTGGTGAAATCTATTATGATTTGCTACCGGGTAACGTGAATGGGGGTGCCAATAAAATATTACCGATTAACGGCATCAACACGGTCACGGTACACACCCCTGTCGTCAACTACGCCTGGGTATCGGATGATCAACCGCATAATCAGAAAACCGTACCGGACCCAACCAGCGCTGCACTCATTCTGGAACGTCCGTTCATTGTGCGAATTCCCACATCAGGACAGCACTTGGACGCAGTGAGTTATCCCGGTTATGGGAATCGGGACTATGCCAAATATTTTCGAATCAAACAGGTGCAATTCCCGTTTGATGTCTATAATGCAGATCGGAGCCAGTTTATCCCTGCTAAGACATGGGTGGATATTCCGGTCAATCAACTGGACACCACATTCTATCTCCCTGTATGGGTAGACGAAGGCAAATACCATATTGTATTCCGCAATATTGCAGAGAATGCACCTGCAAACTTTACCGAGCAACAGGATGCCAATACCAATCTGGCACATCATGTTGCAGCAGATACCGTACCGGTAGATGTCATCGGAAGGTTATATGATTTTCACGTCACTGATATCTCCGATTACAACTGGGAAAATGTATTTCGCAAGCGGTTGGGTAGTCCCGAACCAACGGGCTATAGCTACTGGACCGGGATGAATAGCATTGATGGTGATCCGCGAGGTAACCTGGCTCCATTTGTATTGCCTATTCGACCAGGAAGCCATCCGGTGCAGGGATTCGCTAACGCGACTGTGAAGACAGGATACCATTTCAAGTTTGATCTGAAGACCAAGGGCAATATGTTTGGCAAACAGGATGGTATTCGAATTACACCCACTTTTGCTTTTGTGAGTAAAGACGGGTCCTCCCGACAAGAAGTGGATCTGTACTACCATCGAGGCCAGGAACGCCTAATCCGTATCGGATCGGCACAGGATATGGAGAAACGCTTTGTTGTGCTGAACTCACGGCTTCGAAATGTACCCGGCACAGAGTTAGGTGATACAGCACGTTATCAGTATACTTATGAACTGACAGCGGAAGAACGCAGCCAGCGTACGTTGGCAGAACATATGGTTCGCCTAGTCGATCAGACATCTCATGAAAAAACATGGGTAGGTCGTTATGACTGGATGATCCTGTCCGCTCCGATTCGGACACTCATCGGGCCCAAATCGGAAATTCCTTCCGTGGTCAACGTGGACCGGGCCAATGCAGCAATCCAGCGTTGGTACGGGGAGTACAGCTTGCCAGCCGATGTATATGCTGTACCAAAAGGGACGGATCTCGAACCCCTCGCCCGACAAAATCAGCTGGATGAGAAATCGAAGATTTTTCTAAAGAATGGTTATATCGTAGTCAACTTCAACATGGAGAGCCTGCGGAATGGAAATACAGAGGCGCCCCATCTGCAATACATTCATGCACCACTGATGAATCAATGGCAGTTGGAAGGTTTCAACAAAACGCCAACAGACAGTCAAGGCAGAACCTGGCCGCTGAAGGATGGCGACATTGTCTTTTACCATGCTGATCAGTCCAGCCGGAATGACTTCCAATCCCAAGTACCACACTAGTTTGAATCTCTCATGTCAGTACGACTGGCAAAGCAGATGTAGCCAACTACATGTGGACAGAAGAGTCTATATGCGGAGTACCTCTCCAAAATAGACTGACTGTCTTTATAGCGATAATCACCCAATGAAGCAATCAATAAATATATGATGAAATAGCCATGAAGTGCCAGACTGAGTACTATACAGCCTGCGCAAACCTATGGTGTACTGAATGACATAGGTGCACCGAACCACATACGATAAAGCATTCACAAGTGATTCCGGTGTCACATCCCAACTACACACAACATGCCTGTTATACAACAAAAGGGTTATCCTGAAAGTCATCTATGGACTTCTGGCGTAACCCTTCTTGCATCATTCTCATTTTATAACCTTACTTAGACTATAAAGAAAACCCGCACATCCGTATTATCCTGACAGACTTTCTCCAGGAGACAGGTAGCTTAGCTGGAACGTGATGTCCAACACTACGATTACTAGTTGTAATAGTCGTTTAACGATATATCTGCTCAAACGCTCTAACGTCCTTCCCCAAAACTTTATGTATGTGCCATGATGTTTCTCCGTCCACAGCTCCGCTGAAAACTTATAAATTCTATCAAAAAGGCGTCCATCTCCGTGTTACTGGATGAGGACGCCTTAAACAAACAGATTTCCAGAAAAAATCATGCTTTCTAAACACCTTCCTATCTCCCGTAGGGTACTACTGTGTTTGTAAAACCTGGCAGGTCTCCTGGCTCCAGAATCATCGTCACTTGCAGCTCCTTCCCGGCTTAAACCAGTGGATTATCGCTACCTGACTCCTCTGTTACAGTGGCGGGACCGCGCCGGTATCACACCGGACTTCCCTATTAAGCTTCCACCATGACGGGCAAAGCACCAAGTTCTACATATTCAATTACACTTCTGTATCAGTATAGCGGGGGACGACGTTTAATGATCAAAACTTTTCTTTTAAATTTGAAACACTAGATGCGTCTAATCTCGATTTCTCGAACCCTTTGGAGACACACCCGTCACTCGCTTGAACATCTTGGAAAAAAGTAATGGGTCCGTATAGCCGACAGAATGGGCCACTTCACTGACCGACAGCCCTGGATTATGAAGAAGTTCGGCAGCCCGATTCATGCGGTACTCCAGAAAAAAGGACTGTAGCGACATGCCATATCGCTCTTTGAACAATCCCGACAGATACGTGCGATCCAGCCCCACAGCTTGGGCAATATCCAGAATGGAGGTTCGCTGGCTGTACCTGTTCTCCATAAACTGCACCGCCTGCCGGATATACGTATCTTTGCTCGAAAGAAGCTGCCCTATTTCTTCCTCCAAAGGCGAAGAAGAGATTAATTCTGCCATCAAGCGGTACAAGAGACTCTGATTCATCACATCGCCTCCCGGACGCGTAGAAGCCTGGACCATCTCCGTATACAACTGTTCCATCGTATTTGTATCATGGGCATCATATATCGGGCGCTCCGGGCTCAATTGGGCACGTTGCATGAATGCTTTGGCTTGTACACCCTTGAATCCAAACCACGAATACGTCCAGGGCTCCTTCGGATCTGCCTCATAATGAATGAGTGTGTCCGGGAGAATGACAAAACCCTGTCCCTCGCTAAGCTTGTATTCCTGATCTCCCATGTACACGGTGCCCCGTCCTTCATGGATGTAATGAACAATGTAAGAATCACGTACACCGGGTCCCCAATAATGCGCAGGATCACATGCCTCCCACCCGAAAAACAACAACATCAGCTCCATCTGTGTCCAGCCTGCGGGAACCACATTCATCTCAATGCGACTCATTTTCCGCCCTCCATCCTGACTTCTTTCCGCTTACCTCTTCATTTAGTCTATTTATATTATAACATCTAAAGTGCTTCCATATTAGTTGGAAGCGGGAACAAAAATGGGATTATGCCATGTTTGAAAGGGTTTGAGCCATAGTTATATGTGCCGAATCGGCCTATAGTTGGGGTACAACATTTTTCAGGGAGGTTAAACTTAAATGAATAAAATTACGTTTCTAGGTGCAGGCAGCACCGTCTTTGTCAAAAATGTATTGGGTGATGTCATGATGACCGAAGCACTGCAGGATTTTGAACTGGCATTGTTTGATATCGATGCTGAACGTCTGAGTGATTCAGAGCGTTTGCTGACCAGTCTGGCCCATTCACTCGGAAGTCGTTGCGTTGTGAACGTATATCATGACCGAAAAGAAGCGCTACGCGGGGCCAAATATGTCATCAACGCCATCCAGGTCGGTGGATATGATCCATGCACCATTACAGACTTCGAGATTCCGAAGAAATACGGACTGCGTCAAACGATTGCAGATACACTCGGTATCGGCGGAATTTTCCGTAACTTGCGGACGATTCCGGTCATGCTGGATTTCGCCCGAGATATGCAGGAAGTATGTCCAGATGCGTGGTTCCTGAACTACACCAACCCGATGGCCGTGCTTACCAACGTCATGAATGTGCATGGTGGGATCAAAACTGTAGGATTGTGTCATAGTGTTCAGGTATGTGTACCACATCTGTTTGATGCACTGGGGATCGATCAGACAGATGTTGTGGCTAAGATTGCAGGGATCAACCACATGGCGTGGCTGCTCGAAGTTACCAAAGACGGGCAGGATCTGTACCCCGAGATTAAACGTCTGGCGAAGGAAAAACAGAAGGAACAGCATGACGACATGGTTCGTTATGAGCTGATGCAGCGTTTTGGCTATTATGTAACGGAATCCTCTGAGCATAATGCCGAGTACCACCCTTACTTCATTAAACGGAATTACCCGGAGTTGATTGAACGCTTCAACATTCCATTGGATGAATATCCACGCCGCTGTGTGAACCAGATTGAAGGCTGGAAAGAAATGCGTACCAAGCTGTTTGCCAGCGAAAATATTGAACATACCCGCAGCCGTGAATACGCATCGCATATTATCGAAGCGATGGAGACGAATAACCCGTACAAGATTGGCGGAAACGTTATGAACAACGGACTGATCACCAACCTGCCTCGCGAGGCTTGTGTTGAGGTACCTTGTTTGGTGGATGGATCAGGAATCAGCCCTACGTACATTGGGGATCTGCCTCCACAACTCGCGGCATTGAACCGGACAAACATCAACACGCAACTGCTAACAATTGAAGCGGCAATCACTGGAAAAAAAGAACATATCTATCACGCCGCCATGCTTGATCCACATACAGCTGCAGAGCTGTCTATCGATGACATCGTAGCGATGTGTGATGAGTTGATTGAGGCTCACGGCGACTGGTTGCCAAAATACACGTCATAATACAAAAGCACCGTTTCCTTTGCAGCTAAAGGGGACGGTGTATTGTTCGTTCTATAGCGCTCACCCGCTGAAGCGTACATCACATCATTTATAAGAAACGCCCCGCTCCATTAAACCTTATTCTGCAGGAAGCAAAAAGCGATAACCAATGCCAGGCTCCGTTTGAATATATCGGGGATTCGTCGGATCTTCCTTTAATTTTTTACGCAGATGTCCCACATATACCCGGAGGTAATGACTGTCAGACTCATGATGATGCCCTCCCCATACTTGCTGCAAAAGCTGACGCTGGGTGATGATTTTCCCTGCATTGGAGGCAAGCACTTTCAGCATCTCATATTCCGTTGGGGTTAATTTGACCAAAGTCCCCTCCAGTTCCACCTGCCTTTGGGCCAGATCAATCGTGAGTGATCCGAAGCGTAGTATTGGCTCATCCGTCGTTTTGGCTACATGACGAAGCGCCACCCGAATACGGGCGACCAACTCACCCATGCCGAATGGTTTGGTTACATAATCATCTGCACCACCATCCAACGCGGCAATTTTGTCTCCCTCCTGATCCTTCGCTGTCAGCACAATAATTGGCACTTGTGACCATTCGCGAATCCGGCGAAGTACCTCC
Source organism: Paenibacillus sp. FSL H8-0283 (assembly GCF_045040675.1). NCBI lineage: Bacteria > Bacillati > Bacillota > Bacilli > Caryophanales > Paenibacillaceae > Paenibacillus > Paenibacillus sp. FSL H8-0283. The sequence continues at coordinate 277,905 of NZ_CP150295.1, read as the reverse complement.
ATGCCAGACATGCCCGGCAGACCAAGATCAAGGATGATCATATCCGGATGTACAATACTGGCCTGAATAACACCCTCTTCGCCATCCCCGCACTCGTGGAGTTCGAATTGGTGTGCCTGAAGGGTGACCTTGAGCAATTTGCGAATCTGCGGCTCATCATCGATCACCAGTATGCGAGCCCCTAGCGGTGCATTCATGTTATTCTTCAACCTCTCCTTGTTCTGAATAGGGAAACCGTGATCCGTGAGCCTCCATGGGAATATCTATGCGCATTCTCGTTCCCCCGCCCGGATTCGGCTCTGCCACAATGGTACCTCCGTGAACTTCCACAATGCCTTTGCAGATCGCCAGACCAAGCCCCGTTCCTGTGACATGCTGAGTCGACTCCGAGCGATAGAACTTATCAAATATACGTATTCTTTCCGCTTCCGGTATACCGATGCCTTGATCAGCTACCACGATCGTCAATTGACTTGGACTCTTATCACTTGTCACAGTGATGACAATCAGGCTCTCATCGGGTGAATATTTGATGGCGTTACTGACGATATTGACCAGTACCTGCTCCAGTAATACTTCATCTCCGTAAATGAAGGCCGGATCATCAGGCAGTTCAACTTGAATGTTACGATGCGGACTGAATTCCCGAACCTGTGTCAGTACAACGCTGATCATGTCCCCCACGTCACACCATTTCCGATTCAGTTGCAACATGCCGCTCTCCAGCCGAACCATACCCAGCAGATTCGTGACGAGACGATTCATACGCAAGGCTCCATCCCGAATGTTGCCTGTTAATTCTCTCCGATCCTCGGGTGTAAAAAGCGTATCATTCTCCAACAATCCCGTAGCCGAGCCGATAATGGCGGTTAGGGGAGTACGCAATTCATGGGAAACAGAGTCCAGCAGCGCTGTGCGTATGCGCTCCGATTCGGCAGTGATCTGCGCCAATCGGGCCTCTTCCGCCAGCTTCACTCGGGCAATGGCACCTGCCGCCAGACCTCCGCATGCTTCCAGCAGACGAAGCTGTTCTTGCTGCTCATGAATCTCGCCAGCGTCCATGCTCACGGCGAGCACGCCATGAATCTGCTCCTCTGTGCGTAGCGGCACGTAAAGTCCGGGAGATTCCCGTAAAGCGGATGATCCTTTACCCGCGATCTGTCCGTGATGATACACCCATTTGGCAATGGCAATCTCCGACTCTCCATCTCCCCAGCCATCCTTTTCCCCTTCTGATGCGGATGCAGAAGAGCTTGTAACCAGCAGATCCCCCTGTTTATCCGGAAGATACACAGCCGCCGGCTTACCCAGGGTAAGCGATACTTGGGTTGCAATGTTAACCAGCAACGTATTCAGATCCGTAATGGCTGTCATCTGACGACTCAATGCGTACAGGGAGTTAGTCGTGGCCTCACGTGATTTTACCATCTCCAGTTGTTGTCTCAATCGACCCGCAAGACTCGCCGTCAGGATCGCCACCGCAAGATACACGACAAAGGAGATGAGATATCTCAGATCTTCAACCGTAAAGCTCAGATATGGTGGTACAAAAAAGAAGTCAAACATAATGACGCTAAAACTCGCGGCATATATAGCTGGTCCCATTCCCCAATACACGGCACTCACCAGTACGGGAAATAGGTATATCAGCGCTACATTAACCAAATCACCACTCATGCCGATGGCATGAAGCAGCAAGGTTAACAGCGTCACCCCGAGGGTCACCCATACATATTCCGGAACCCGTTTCCCATGGGATGCCCGCGTTTCTTTTTTTATTCGTTCAGACAACATCCATTCACATCCCGCTCAGTTCATAATCGTAATCTGCAACGATCAATATATCCAGATGCCGCGACAAGCGTACAAGTCGGTTGACCACCGAGCCTGAGCCGCGGTAGCCATTCAGCCACCATACCCGTCTTGCCTGCCCGACCACCAACTGGGTTGCTCTCGCCTCCGATGCCTTTCTTGCCAACATCCCAGGTACATCGCGCAGCCTTGGACTGTGATGAATATGAAATTGACCACCAAGCCGAATCGTCAGTTGCTCCAAGGCTTCCAAATGGCACTTCACTTCGTCACTCATGGACTCGCCGATGTGGATATGATGTACATGCCAGATGGCTTTTAGACGAAAAGCCATACGGAATCCGCGCCGGATCAGCCGCTCGGCATGACGATCACTGCTTACACATACAAAGACTGCTTCCTGTCTGCGCCAAGGTCCTCGAAGTGCAATTTTGGCCTGCTGTGCTTCAAGCCGTTCATCGACATCGTCCGCCAGCTCGCGCAGGGCAAGTTCTCGCAAGGCAATCAGATTGCCGATTTTGAAGAAATTCGCAAGGGCTTGCTCGACCTTGGCAGTTGCATAGATTTTACCCTCCCTCATGCGCTGCCGCAAGGCCTGGGGCGCCACATCAATCAACTGCACCTCATCCGCCATCTGAATGATCCGATCGGGTACGGTCTCGCGGACACGAACACCGGTAATATGTTCAACGGCATCATTCAGACTTTCTAGATGCTGTACGTTCATTGTGGTAATCACCGAGATGCCTGCATTCAGCAGGAGCAGAACATCTTCATAACGCTTTTGCCGGACACTCCCGGGTACATTCGTATGCGCCAGTTCATCCACAAGCACCACTTCTGGGCAAAGATGCAGAATGGCCTCCGTGTCCATCTCTTCCAGACGAGTTCCCTGATAAACGCGCTGCGCGCGAGGGATCACAGACAGGTTGCCCATCTGCTCCACGGTTTCTGCCCGTCCATGTGTCTCCAGCAAGCCGATCTGCACATCGATGCCCTTGCGGAGCAAATCATTGCCTTCCCGAAGCATCATGTAGGTTTTGCCTACACCTGGTGCGGCTCCGATATATATTTTGAATGTGCCTCGCTGAATCTGGCCAATCTGTTCCTTCATTTCCTGCTCGCTTAGTCTGCGGTATGTCAGCGACTCCACGTCGTTAACTTTAGCCGGAACCACACGTTCACCCTCCCGGGCTGCTCGATCAGCAACCAGAAACAGATCAACACCACGTAATCTGCGTAACAGCGAGTTAACAACGGACCCTTGCCACAGTTCCTGCCAGCGCGTACGCCGGGAGTGTCCCAGCACAATCCGGGTAATCTGGTGCTCCATGGCATAACGCGCCAGCGTAGACGGGATGTTGCGACGATGTAATATAGACAGTTCCTCCATATGGCCGCCAAACTTCTCCACCAACTTGATCATATTACGCCGAAATACGGTTGCCTCCTTGGTTAATGGCTGCTTCATATTCCGAAAAACCACAGCGCACAAATCACCATTCAATCGTTTGGCAATCTGTTGTCCACGCCGGATATAGATGGAGCCATTCCAATGATATTGCGTGGACACCAGAATCCGTTCCATGATGCCTGTTGTGACGGTAATTCCCATCTCCTCCCGATGCTCACGCAGGGATTCATTCACCCCTTCCGCAACCAATCTCAGGGCCAGTTCGCGCAGAATACCCAGATTGCCTTGACGAAATACAGCTTCTCCCTCATGCCCCTTCAGATGACCTTCTGCAAGACGGCTCAGTATCGTTTCCGGCGTGACGTCTATCAGCTTCACTTCATCCGCAAGCTCCAATGTATCGGCAGGTACCGTATGTTCTGCTGCGATCCCCGTAAGTTGTCGTGCCAGCTCGGTATACCCTTCCAGCTCATACACATTCACCGTTGTCATGACACTGATGTTGTTTCGGAGCAAAAACTGAATATCCTCCAGCCGGGTAGCATACCGAGCACCTTCTCTGTTGCGATGTGCCAAACCATCCACCAGCACAACCTCCGGATTACGCGCCAATAGTGCATCCAAGTTCAAGTCCTTCATCTCTACATCATCATTCTCGCGTAACCAGTGAATGCTTGGAATCCGTTCGAGTGCGCCAAGTTGCTCCACCGTTTCCGGTCTGCGCATCGTGGACACGGCGCAGATGACCACATCAATGCCCTGCTCACGCAACGTATTCCCTTCTCGTAACATGTGATACGTTTTGCCCGATCCGCTGACTGGGCCGATGTAGATTTTGAGCGTACCCTGCTGCAGCTTCGTAATCATCTTCAACATCTCTTCCGGTGACTTGCGCTTGAAGCTGTCTTCCATCCGTCCCACTCCCCCTTTCCTTTAAAAATATGAAGAAAGAAATGGAGAAAGCCCCTCCCGATATATCGTGAGCAGGCTAATACATTCGTCCTTTATTTCAGTTCTGCTGTCAGCGCCATATTCAGAGCCGTTACATTTACACGCGGCTCCCCGAATATACCCATTTGCCGGCCTTCCGTATGCTCATTTACAAGTTGCACAAGCTGCTGTTCACTAAGCCCTGTAGCTTCGCTAATGCGCGGGATCTGTGCCTCAGCTGCTTCGGGAGAGAGATCCGGGTCAAGTCCAGAGCCTGAACCCGTCACGAGATCAGCAGGGATCTGCTGCAGTCCCGGGTTTCCCTGCTGGAGCTGAGCCATCTTTTCCTTCATCTCGCTGATATACTCCTCTGAAGCTACGGCGCGATTTGAACCGGCTGAAGCCGTTGGGTCATAACTGGCATTCGATGCCCGGGGCTGGAACAGCCCCGGCGATTGTATTTCCTGCGCAAGCAGTGACGAGCCGATGATTTTCTCATCTTGCGTAATCAGACTTCCATTCGCCTGCGCAGGAAAGAGAAGTTGGGCTACACCAGTCGTTACAAGCGGGTAGATTAAGCCGCATATCAGCATAAGCACAACGGATAACCGTACGGCGGGCAAGAACATGTTCATACAGATCACTTCCTGAATTCATTAGGATAAAAGAATAATGTTGATAAGCGTTGTTATCTCATTAAAGAATCCCCGACAGAACCATGTCAATCAGCTTAATGCCGATAAAAGGTACAATCACACCACCTACGCCATAGATGAACACATTGCGACCAAGCAGTCGTTCGGCTGACATCGCCCGGTACTTAACCCCTTTCATCGCGATGGGAATGAGTAGTGGAATAATAATGGCGTTGAAGATTAACGCCGACAGGATCGCAGACTGTGGCGAAGCCAGATTCATAATATTCAGCGCCTGAAGCTGCGGCATGGCGAGAATAAACATGGCTGGAATGATGGCAAAGTATTTCGCGATATCATTGGATATCGAAAAGGTTGTGAGTGCGCCGCGTGTAATCAGCAGCTGCTTGCCAATGGAGACTACTGACAATAATTTGGTCGGGTCAGAGTCCAAATCAATCATGTTGGCCGCTTCTTTGGCCGCCATGGTGCCCGAATTCATCGCCAGGCCCACATCGGCCTGCGCCAGAGCAGGAGCATCGTTGGTACCGTCGCCCGTCATGGCGACGAGTTTGCCCTCCTGCTGCTCTTTTTTGATCGCCGCAATCTTGTCCTCGGGCTTCGCTTCGGCAATAAAATCATCCACGCCCGCTTCCAGCGCTATGGTCGCTGCGGTTAGCGGATTATCACCTGTACACATAATGGTCTTGATGCCCATGGCGCGCATCTCAGCGAACTTCTCCTTCAGCCCTGGCTTCACAGTGTCTTTCAGATAGATCACACCATAGATTCGTTCATCGATGGCCACAGCAAGTGGCGTACCTCCGGCCTTTGCAATACGATTTGCAATCTCATCCAGGTCACCCGGTATACGGCCTCCTTCGGAAGTTATATATCTTTTGATCGCATCCACCGCACCTTTGCGGATCTTCATTCCGCCACTTAGATTTAGACCGGACATCCGGGTCTCTGCCGTGAACTCCACATTTTCCGTATTGGCATACTCCGTCTCAGACCAACTTTGGCCTTGTTTGCCTGCCAATTCCACAACAGAACGCCCTTCCGGGGTCTCATCTCGCACAGAAGCCTGTAAAGCAGCCCGCGTCATCTCTGATGAAGTAATGCCCTGAACTGGAATGAATTCAGATGCCATACGGTTTCCGTATGTGATCGTTCCTGTTTTGTCCAGAATCAGCGTGTCGATATCCCCAGCTGCTTCCACCGCTTTACCTGACATAGCGAGCACATTGAACTGTGTAACACGGTCCATCCCGGCAATACCAATGGCGGATAACAATCCACCAATTGTGGTTGGGATCAAGCAGACGAGCAGTGCGATCAATGTCGCCAGATCCAGTCGAATACCCAGGTAATTTGCCATCGGAACCATCGTGAGAATGACGATCAGAAAGATTAGGGTTAATACGGCGAGCAGGGTTGTCAGTGCAATTTCATTAGGTGTTTTCTGGCGCTGTGCACCCTCAACCAGAGAGATCATCCGGTCAAGGAATGACTCACCCGGATCGGTCTGAACACGAATGACGATATAATCGGACACGACACGTGTACCTCCGGTAACGGAGGAGAAATCGCCTCCTGCTTCCTTGATGACCGGGGCGGATTCTCCGGTAATGGCTGATTCATCAATGGAGGCCAAGCCTTCCATAATTTCACCGTCCGTCGGGATCAGTTCACCAACTTCCACACGGACCATATCTCCTTTTTTCAACTGGGTCGAAGACACTTGCCGGATTGTTCCATCCTTCTGCACCAGATTGGCCAGGGTGTCCGACTTCGTCTTGCGTAACGTATCCGCCTGAGCCTTACCTCTGCCTTCTGCAAGTGCCTCCGCGAAGTTGGCGAACAGCAGCGTGAACAGCAAAATGAAAAACACGGCAATGTTGTACCCGCGCCCAGCCTCGGAGGCGGTGAATAGATCGGGATTGATGCAGAGTAAGAGCGTAATGAATGTACCAACCTCGACAATAAACATGACCGGATTTTTGATCATGACCATCGGATTTAGCTTTTTAAACGCATCGAGTGAAGCCTGAAGTATAATATCCTTGCTTAACGACCGTTTCGATCCGGGATCACGTTGAATATTACCTCGGTTGTTATCCGGCTCATTGCCCTTCGTTCTAAACATTTCTGTATCCATGTGTTGCATCGTCTGCTCCTTCTTTCGTTCGACTGCATTCATCGTGCACTGCCACCTCCGTACGTTACGTCCTTATACCATACCAATTCCTCTGTTGCTCCCCTGTCATATCCCTCATTGAATCATCGCCAGATGCTCTGCAATCGGTCCAAGGGCAAGCGACGGGAAGAACGTAAGCGCACCGACTACAATGATCATCATGACCAAAATGCCAGCAAACAGAGGTGTGTGTGTCCGCAAGGTGCCCGTGGTTACCGGTACAACCCGTTTTATAGCGAGTGAACCCGCAATAGCCAGCATGGCGATCATCGAAACATACCTTCCCAGCAGCATAACGATACCAATCGCGATGTTGTAAAAGTCTGTATTGGCATTTAGTCCAGCAAAGGCCGATCCATTATTGGCTGCACCCGAGGCAAAAGCATAGAGAACTTCAGTCAGGCCATGCATGCCCCCGTTCGAGATGGACGCAATGGCTTCGGGCCGCATAAGCGCGATTGCCGTTGGCGCAAGAATAATCAAAGGATGAATGAGCAAGGCGATGGATGCGAGCTTCACCTCTTTGCCCTCGATTTTTTTGCCCAGAAACTCAGGTGTCCGTCCCACCATTAATCCACAGATAAACACAGCCAGAATCACATACAGCAGTCCGTTGATCAGCCCTACCCCTTTGCCCCCAAACACGTTATTGAGCATCATCTGAGCCAGTGACACCAGACCTCCAAGCGGAGTAAGCGACTCGTGCATATTGTTGACCGAACCTGTTGTAGCCGCCGTCGTGACTGCCGTGAATAAAGCCGATTCGGGTATGCCGAACCTGACCTCTTTCCCCTCCATATTGCCCTGAAGGCCTGCTGCATCCAACGCGGGTACACCGCGATATTCGGAGACAAATACGGTGGTCAACATCACAAGGAAAAGAAAACTCATCGCTGCGAATAATGCCCAACCCTGCTTCCGGTTATTGACCATCAAGCCGAAGGCGTATACCAGTGCAGTGGGTAACAGCATCATACAGACGATATGCACCAGATTGCTCAGGGCCGTCGGATTCTCGAATGGATGTGCAGCATTGGTTCCAAACCAGCCACCACCGTTGGTGCCAATGTGTTTGATCGACTCCAGTGAAGCGACCAGTCCACGTGTGATCGTCTGCTGCGCGCCTTCCAGCGTGGTTGCATTCACCGCTCCCGCAAGCGTCTGAGGCACCCCCTGGAATACAAGGAACAAGGCTACGATGAAGCTCAGCGGTAAAAAAATCCTCGTAATCGACCGTACAAGGTCGACGTAAAAGTTCCCCAGTTCATCCCGGCGGCCTATCAGCCCGCGAATGAACGCAATAGCCACCGCGAATCCGGTCGCTGCCGACGTAAACATCGGAAACGTCACGGCCAGCATCTGTGACAGATACGACAGGGCATTCTCGCCCGTATACGACTGCCAGTTCGTATTGGTCATGAAGGATACGGCCGTATTAAATGCCTGCGCCGCTGGCATATTGCCGATCCCATCCGGGTTAAGTGGCAAATACTTTTGCAGCCGCAGCACCAGAAACATCAATACCAACATTACAAAGTTGGAGAGGAGAACGGCCGTGAGGTACTTTTTCCACCCCATGGATTCGTTCTCGCGTACTCCCATTACTCGATAGAGCAGTCGCTCCGGTCCACCAAAAATCCGATCCAACCCCGTTCGCTGTCCATCAAACACGTTCACTATATATTTTCCCACCGGTTTCACCAGCAGCAGGATGATAAGCAGCGTCACCGCTACTTGCACTACACCGATACCCATATCCGCATTTCCTCCCTATTCGACGTTCCCTCTTTCCCGTATTACGCACATCGCCAGCATTAGAATTTCTCCGGCTTCACCAGCACATAACCGAGATAAATCACCAGTGCGAGCACAATCATGCCGATGACGATCATCTGGCTTCCCCCTCTCTACCCTCAAGCCTTCTCGCAGAATCTCACAAATCCCCAAAACACTGCAAACAGCAGCACAACCAATCCAATCATCGTGGCATCATTCACCATGCGCCCTTCCTCCCTCTCTCTACCGTTCTCTGCACCTGCTACATGTAAAATCGTAATACGAAACGCTGTAAAAAAGGGGTAAAGAAATGCCTCCACAGGTGTAAAAAAAGCGTAAAAAAGACCCGCCCTCCTCAGCAATAGGCTGAAAAGAACGGGTCTATCATCATTTTTATACGAAACACTTCATTACGTGCCAATCTATTACCTACCAGTCATTTCAGAAGCTACGTGTAGGCATTTTCCTAACATTTTGCATACTAGTTTGTGGCTTCTCCGTCATGTACTTGTTAAAAAAGTCCGTGTTTATTCCTGTCATATGATGAAAGAAGGAAGTTTCCACTTTCCAATCCTCCTCAATCATATAACGGATATCCATGAGACCTTTTTTTGAGAGCAGGTCAATAATGGTTTTGATTCGCATCGGCTTTTGAAGCGGGATTGTAGAATCGAACGGCTCTCTTTCCAAATATCCTCTTCGGTGCATCGCCGCATAAAAGTTACGATGATCCTTAGCTTCCATCATTCCTAGATGTGCTGCTCTGTATCCCAACACTTGCAGTGAAGTCTTCCATTTCTTTTTCAAGTCGAGATATTGATCGGGATTTGTCTTGTGCGTGATATCATTCATGTCTAATGAAAACTCTTCCTCAGGCAACAAAAAGGCACCCGCAAACAGATTGGCTTCATTCTCAATCAATTTGTGTTCTTTTCGATCCAGATTGACAAACTCCAGACGATAATGAAGCAACAAATGACCAAGTTCATGTGCAATATCGAAATTCCTACGAACCGCGGAACGTTTGATGTTGCCCAGTATGATAAACGGACGATCGTTTCGTGTCCAAAGGCTGTATGCATCAATTTCTTCACCAATTGCTTTCTCAAAAACGAAAACACCGCTTTTTTCAATCCAGAACATCAGGTTCTCATTCGTAGATGGCTCCAGATTAAGCCGTTTCCGTGCAAGATGCGCAACATAATGGATCTGAGTCGCACGATCATCATCTGAGTGATTCATATATTCAATGGCCTCTTCCCGCAACTTGATGATGTTCAGCGTAGGGAGGCTGATCTGAGCGGTAATATAATTAATGAACGTGTCCAGATATTCTACATGCTTTGCTTCTGTCTGTGTCTTGGATATCACATTCATCACTTTCGAACGATAGGCAATGTTCATAACATCAATATTGGCGGAATTCATATGCTGTGCTAACATATCTTTTGCATAAAAATACTTGCTTTTCACACTGAAAATGCGTTTCAACTCATTCACAATTGGCACTTTGGGAGAGGTATAAGCATTTTCATATTGCCAGACTGCTTGTTCTGTCACACCTAATTGTTCGGAGAGTTGCTTTCTCGAATATCCATGCATGATCCGTAAATTGGTCAAATTTTCACCAACGAACATGCTGCTCCCTCCTTACTGGACTGCGAACTACCAAGGAATCAACCCCGCTGTTCTTCTTCCAAAATCTCAATATCATAAGCCGCCGGATCAACGATATCTTCCATATCTGGTGCAAGTACCTCACGGTCACTCTCATTTAACTCAGCACCTGAGATCAGATCCGACAAATCTTCTATAAAATAAGCTATATTATCATGCGGATTGGGCAGATAATGCTGAACCTTCGAAATTTGGTATGCATCATCAATGGCATAAGTGAGTATATGAAATTCATTATACGTAGATGCAAAATGTTCAAGTTCTTCTTTCACACGACTAACCTGACTCTCTGAGAGGGGAAAAGACAGTTGCTCTACTCTTTCGACCTTACCATGTCCAGTATGGATGGGTTGGGTTAGAGAGAATGTTAAATCTTTATTAATCTTGGAAAGATCATGTAAATACGTACGGAACGCACCCTTGTTATCTCCAGCCGCAGGTATCTTAGCTCTGGAAAAACTATTTTCGTTAAAGTAGGCAGCGTTCTTAATCAGAAATAGAACTTTTGAATCTTCGTGTGTGAACTGAAGGTAATCCCACGTTAAACCTGCTTTGGATTTTTTGTGAGTGAATCCTTGTTCACCGCGTTCAATGCAATAATCTGCGATTTTGCTTTCGATAAAATTACCCTTAGTCCAGGCAAACGCTGAACTAATCTTCATATTTGCTTTTCGATCTTTACGGTGCTCAATATAGTCATGGTATCCTTCAACAATAGCATCAACAATCATCTGACTATGTTCCGACTTGAACTTATATTGTTCCATATGGATCACTCCGATTCAGGAATATGAAGACAAGTTATATTTTAATCGAATTCCACATGCAAAGATATGATTTTTTTTGTTATTTTTAAAGTGAACCTGATTTCAATGGCCTTTATCCAAATGGATTCTGTGCCCACTGCAATAATCTTTTCTTCGTGATTTTGCCATGGGAGGTATGTTTGACAACTTGCCCCTGATCGAGCAGAAGCACCTGTGGTGACTCATGATGAACCTCTGTCTCTTCCGCAATGTAGCGGGACAACGAGCGATTTTCAATCACTTTGACGATGCGGTAGTCCATAGGTTGTTTGGGATCTGATGCATGGGTGCCTACAAACGCCATAAACTCTCTGTACGCTCTCGCACTGGTTGGACAAGTCGTGCTGTGTTTCAGGATAAGCACCGGATGATCCTGCGAGCGATGAAGCGCTTCTTCCCAGTCATCTGGTTTATGCAATTCATGGACATGTTCGCTGAGCATATGTTCCGAGTCTGACCCCGCACGTTTGCTAACCACCGAACCAATCACAATGCCAAGCGCCAAGCCAAAAGCAATCCCGAGTCCAAGTTGCTTCGTAGCCATACCAATGCTGACTCCCATGGCAACACCTATAGCAAGCCATACAGCTTGATGATTTACTTTTTTCTTCATGCAGATCTTCCCTTCCTGAAATATGTATATCAAGGCAACCTTCCCACCTTACATTCTGATCAAATTATAGCATAGGCCTCTGTTAGCAGGCGTTGATAATCTTCATCTCCGAGTACAGATTTCAGCGTTTCGATTTATGCAAAATGCTCATTTGTGATACACTGGTTGTAATTTGGAAACGATGAACATGAAGAATGGATTGGAAGGGCGGAAATTCCATATGACATACGCATTTATGATTGAACCGCAGGATTTTATTGCGCTGGATAACGAAGATGAACTGATTGAGAAATGTCAGGAGTGGGGCCTGCTTTCCGGTAAAGCGACCAAACTCAAAACGTTCTATTATAAAGGAAACGGTCTGAACATGCCGTGTACCATCATTGGATATGTGGATCACATGGCAGCCGTTATTCAACTGGATAATGGACAAAAGCATTGTATTCACCCGTCGTATCTGAAGGAAATGCAAGCGTCCAGTTACAGCGCCAGAAGCATAAGTAATGTCGGGTCAGATCGCAGCACAGAACCCTCAACTTCGGATACAGTCGTACCAGTTACCCCTGCTGAACTAACGCAAACTCCAGATGCCTTGGTTAATCCGGATGAAATTCCGTCGGATCTGGATGATTCGGACGACACGGACACAGATGAATTCTCCTCGGGGATGAAGGGTGATCCGGATGGGCTAGTAGAAGAGTATGTTGGACCTCAGTCTGAGGCAGCCAGTGATGCCAAACCCAAAGCCAAAACAGCGAGCAAAGCTAAGAACGTCAAGATTGATCTGCCCGAAGGCAAAGTGAAGATGAGTGCCGTTGTCAAAGAGTTCACCACCGTACCGAATCACTTCTCTGACAATGACGATGAAGTCATCATCTATGAAGCAGTTACCATTACAGAGCCAGACGTCATTGATGTTGGGGAAGCCTGGTCAAGCCACAGTGCCACCGTTAAGAAACAGGAACTGGAAGTGGGAGACGTTATCACGTTTGAAGCGAAAATTATCAAGAAGAAGCTGACACGTAACCCGGTTCCCTATAAAATCAACAATCCTTCCAAGATTCAGAAGGAAGACTAATCAAGGAAGATTAATCACGAGTCATTACAAAAAAAGCAAAAAAACCTCCACAACTGCTCAAAGCAGATTGCGGAGGTTTTTGCCATTTGAAGTTTATATTAGTGAAGAATACACTCTTAAGCTTGTCCCGGTGTAGCACTAATCTGAAACTGTACGCCAAACTTGTCGACAACCGAGCCGTAGGCTGGACTCCAGAACGTTTCTTGTATCGGCATTTTCACTTCGCCACCGTCTTGCAACTGGTTGAAAATCGCTTTGGCTTCATCCGCCGTATCCGTGTTCACAGTAACCGTAACATGATTACCTACAGTGTACGGCATACCTGGAAACGTATCAGACAACATTAATACCGAGCTGCCAATCTGCAAAGAAGCATGCATAATACGGTCTTTCGCTTCTGGCGGGATGGGGTGATTCGGGTCAGATGGACCGTCGCCAAATGTTTGAAGCGCGAGCACTTCGGCTCCAAATGCCTTTTGATAAAAATCTACCGCTTCACGTCCATTACCGTCTGTAACCAGATACACATTCAAGCTGATCGACATGCGTTCTTCATCTCCTTGGGCTCTTGTAATTATACGATTCACGCCACTTGCGACATGAGTATATATGAACAGGTTGTCCTTTGACAAGCGTATATTTCTACACTCATCTCTGCGGACCTTTACACGATTAGGGTTACCAACATATTCTTAATCCATCCCTCTCCCACTACTTCTTGCGCCTGCGTATATAGTAGAGAACAGCGATCAGAACACCAGGAACCAGTGCTGCAAAACTGGCATAGATCAGACACCATTTCAACAGGGTACATATCGGAGTGAGTTCAGCAAGCACAGGCGTACGTTCAGGATAACGATACATGAACAGGGACGCACCTATATTTTCAAGCATGTCCATAACCCAACCTAAGACCGGAATCAGATTCACCCAGCGCCAACGACTCTTTACCGGAAGCACGCGATAGAGTATCGATAACAGAACAACCAAGAGGAACAGATATGCCAAGGGCCATATGAGGTCAAATGTGAATCGTGCCTGAATATAGGCGCTCCGCCCTGCTTCACCATACTGCTCAGCCATCTGATAAAGATCATTTGCAGTGTACAGAAAAGAGGAATCCGGGGACTGCCCACCACCTGTGGCCTCCTCCGACTTTGCCGCCTGCCAGGGCAGAATGAATGCAATAAAACAAGCAAATACAACAACCGCAGCTGCAACCCATTTCCAATTCACCCACTGATAGAACCAATTGGACACTTTTTTCAGCACGTTCTGTCCCCTTTCAGATAAAAAAAAGACCACTCTCCCGAATCCTGTCGGTAAAATGGTTGTGTTCAATCCTATGAAGTTATCGAGCTTGAACGATGTTATCTATTTCACTTTTCAATAAGAGGTATCGGTGAACACTTCTCATGATCGGGACCTTCGTTAGTTTGTTCTTGTCCACGTACAGTTTCATCTGGTCTTTGGTCAAACCAAGCAAACTTCCAGCTTCCGATACCGTCAACACTACCTCTGGGTTCGTAGCATTAAACGTCCTCTTTACTTTCTGATTCCAGTCCTCGAATACCTGCATAGATCAGTGACATCTCCTATCCATAGCCAGTTATTATCAGGCTGAATATATCCAGTATACCACACTTGTGCTGCTCGTAACTTAATCCTTGCGCAGAACCATATTCTGATAGGCATATTTCCTGCTTGACCCTGACGTTAACTCGAGGGTTTATACTGGCTTCAGGAGGGGATTAGCATGAGTATGTCAACTGAACATGTAATCAAGAAACGACGCAGCAGTGGAATATCCATTATTGGGATGAGTTGGTTGACGATGACATTGGGTCTGTTTTTTGCTACACTCGCAGGGGAGTTTGTCAGCACTATTGGTGCTGCTGAATGGATGGTTCATCTCATCCAGGCTGTTGTCATTATTAGTATCGTCTTACCCGTATTATTCGTCATTCGAAGACACTTCCATATGAAGTCCGTTCTTCTTCCTCTGACAGGAAAAAGCATAATTCACTTGCTCTTTGGCGCATTATTTGCCACTTCTCTGGCCTTCATCGGGTTAGCGATAGCCAGTATGAACAACTGGATTACGATTACGGAGTGGCACTTCTCAGCCGAGTTCTTGCTTGCTGTCGTACTTAATAGTTGTATTGCTTTCTTGTATGAAGCTTTGCCAGAGGAACTATCCATGCGAGGCATGGTCTATGATGGATTACGCTCCAGACTGCGACTTCCTGTGTTTTTCGCTTATGTAACTCAAACCATACTCTTTCTGCTGGTTCCAATGAGTGTCAGCCTATTGCAAGAGCTCGTCGGTATGGATGCCGGAAACCGGATAACCTTGGATTATATGATCCTGCTCTTGACCTATGGTATTACGTTACAGCTTCTGCGCAGTTTGACCGGTTCTCTATGGGCCTCCATCGGATTTCATGTCGCTTACCTGGAAGTAGCCCGATTCGTTGTTATGCCAGGTGATAGACCGGCATTGTTAAGCTATACCGCGCAAGATAATGGGTTGGCCGAAATATTTATTTTGTATATGATGATAATCTTTGTCGGTGGGATCATTCTGGCGGTGCTCAATGCATGGCGCTGGTGGAGAATACATAAATCATGAGGGAGGGATCTGCCAGTTGTATACCGTTGGACAACTATCCAAACATACCGGAGTATCCATCCGAACACTGCATTATTATGAGAAGCTGGGTTTACTGCGACCGGTCCGGAATGAGAACAATCAGTATCGCTTATATGGTGAAAAGGATATTTTACGGCTTCAGCAGATTACCATTCTGAAGAAAATGCATTTTACATTGAATGAGATTGGAGAATTCCTCGATCAGGATGCTGTTCGCTCTGAACCAGAGAGTAATCTCACTTTATGGAATAATACGTTGGAACAACAACTGGCCGTCGTTAAGGAACAGCAGGAGAGATTAAGCAAGGTCGAGCATCTTCTTTTTTCAACTATATATGCCATCAGAGCCTCCGGTAAAATCAGTCTGGATGAGATGCTGGGTTTCATCCGTGAACTGGATCAGCCTCAGGGCAAGTTCCGACAAGATGTTTTTACACCTGAAGAAATGGAATCGTTACCTCTGAATAATCAGAACAATTCAATATCCATGGGATGGGCTGATATTCTTAAAGATGTTCATACATGCAAGATGGAACCTCCGGATTCCGAAGCCTCACGGTTACTGGCCATTCGAATCTCTGATTATGCTGAAAGGGCTTTTCAAGGGAATGCAGAATTGGCAGAAAAATATTGGGATTATATCACCCCAGGGGATGATCGGTCAGCTCGTGTATATGGTATGACAACGGATACCATGTGTTACATCGAAATGATCCTGGACCGATGGACAGTCCAGAATCCTGATGATCAACAATAAGAGCCACTTCGAAAAGTGGCCCTTGATCCATTCCCTTATTATGTTTCATCATGCTTCGTTACGCCTCTTCCCAGAAGCGACGCAGGTTGTCCATGGCGATTTTGGATGCGGATTTGCATTCCTCCATGCCTTCGAACTCCACTGTAATATTGCCATCATAGCCGGAGTCTTTGATCAGCTTTACAATTTTACGAATTGGAATGTCACCTTGTCCAACGATCGCTCCTCGCAGGAAGTTACCGTAGGCTGTCGTAAACCATTCACCCTCACCCGGATGCTCATCATAAGGACGGAAGTAAAAATCTTTGAAGTGGACCAGAGAAGCGTACGGCAGATTTTTCATGACACCGACGATCGGGTTCTCATCCACACACATGAAATTGCCAATATCAAGTGTTGTTTTGAAGTTCGGACGATCTACAGCATGCAGAACACGCTGCACCCGATCACTCGCCTGCACGCTGAAGCCGTGATTTTCAATGGTTGTCGTGATGCCAAACTGCGCGGCATAGTCCGCAATGATCTGGCTTCCCCGCACCATCAGCGGCAGATTTTGCTCGAACCAGACGATGGTCATCTTCTCCTTTGGCAGGGTAAACGCCGTGACGTCATGACGCAGATGTTTTACACCCATCCGGTGTACGACATCCACATGTCTTTTGACCCGAGCCATCTCCTCTTCAAACGCCTCTTCCGTCTCCTGCACGAAGTTCGCTGGCAGCGAGTAGTTGGACAGTTCAATACCCTTAGACGTTGCCCGTTCCCGAATCGCATCCGCCAGATCGTGATTATCCTCAACAGTGTAACCGTAAGGAACCATTTCCATATGCTCGCCGCCGTTCGCCGCAATCCAGTCGATCACATCCAGCACCGTCATCTCACCCGAATTCAAATCGTTCAACAAACTATACGTGCTCAGGCCCACTTTCATCTGCTCAGCTCCCTATCGATATTGTTGGATAAATTGAACCGCCTTGCGAATGTCCTGCTCCGGTTGATGACCAACCTCGCGTTCAATCGTCAGATAACCGGTGTAACCAATCTCCTGAAGCGCTGCAAAGTATCCGTCAAAATCAACGCCACCCTCGCCCAGTGGCACCTCACGGAAGAAGGCTCCGGAAGAGACCATTTCGGCAATCTTATCGTGATCCATAGGGGCATAACCAACCGCTCCGTATACGTCTCGTGGGTCAACTTCCTTCAGCCGTACACCATCCTTCACATGAGTATGTACGATGTAATCCTTGAGCAGATGAACGCCCTGCGCCGGATCATCTCCGGTCACCATCACCATATTCGCCGGATCAAAATTCACCGATACTCCGTTGGTCGATAACGTATCCAGGAAACCTTTCAAGTCAGCAGCCGTTTCCGGTCCTGTCTCAATGGCAAAGTATGCGCCAACACTTTTCGCGTATTGGCCCAGTTCCTCACAAGCAGCATGCAGTGTGGCATAAACTTCTGATGAAGGGTCATGTGGAACAATGCCGATATGTGTAGTGACAATGTTGGTGCCTAGATCGAGGGCCAGATCCACGATCCGCTTCGACTTCTCTACTTTCCACGGATTATCTTCCTTGACCTGAAAACCATGTCCACCCAGGTCGCCAACCAGTGCTGAAATTTCAAGACCCAGAGAATCGATGTAACTCTTCAACTCTTTGCGCGCCGCAGGTGACAAATTTTCAGGGTCCATCTCTCCCTTGACGGCGTAGATCTGCACACCTTCTGCACCTACGTCTTTGGCTTTGTTCAACCCTTCCCGTACACCTACGCCAAAGCTATCCACGATGACACCGATCTTATTCGTTAATTTCATGTCATACCTCCTGTGATTGAGTGAGTAACTCTACGTTCTCATGTAAATGTAAGGTTCGACTCATTACTGATATCAACAAGTTTCACCGACTTGATCTCATACGGTTTGAATGTCAGTTCAATTGTGCCGTTTGAACAAGCCAACGGATGGATCT
This sequence comes from Paenibacillus sp. FSL H8-0283, assembly GCF_045040675.1. Lineage (NCBI taxonomy): Bacteria > Bacillati > Bacillota > Bacilli > Caryophanales > Paenibacillaceae > Paenibacillus > Paenibacillus sp. FSL H8-0283. The sequence goes on along the minus strand of NZ_CP150295.1, from coordinate 259,581 downwards.
CATCCTCCAGAAGATTAATGATGGATGCTTTGATTTCCTTTTCAGCCCACTGAACCTGCACCGTTTCCCGACCTCCGGATGATTCGTAGAAGCGCAGCACCGTTCCCGAGCCGTCTTCCGCAGCCTTAATAGCATCCAGAATGACATGCTCACTGTGGAACCGAACCCAAGCATGTTCAGCTGGCAATTGACCCGAAGACGGGTTCGCTGTCACAACCTCCACCGGATGATTCAGCTCCATCGCCCGGCGAACGACGGCAGCTTGTCGCCAATCACCCTGGTGGGGCAGGATCGAATACGTGAATTCATGATCGCCTTGATCGGCATGTTCATCCGGCCATTTCGGAGCACGAAGCAGAGACAGGCGGATCGTCCGATCCTTGATGTCATACCCGTACTTGCAATCATTCAGCAAACTCACACCGCTGTTGCCCTCCGAGATATCCGCCCAACGATGTCCACAGACCTCGAACTGCGCCTGCTCCCAACTGGTGTTGTTATGAGTTGGACGCTCCAACGCTCCAAACGGAATTTCATAAGCCGCTTTGGCTGCCACCAGGTCCACCGGAAATGCCACCTTGAGCAGTTTATGGCTCTCATTCCAGTTCACTTTAGTACGGAAATCAACACGCCGCTGGTAACGATGCAAAATGATATCCTGACTGATCTCCGATTGATTCAACTTCCAGACAAAGCGTAGTACATCTCGCGTAGCCCCGCGCTGTACAATCTCTCTGGAGATCAACTGCACCGCACCAGCTCGCTGGGATTCAAATCGTGGATCGATATCCCATGCATCCCAGTACGTCGGTTTGTCGTGGAAAAACTGCCACTCATTCGCCCGATCACCAGGCTTCAGCCAGTCACGTCCTACCGTTTTGTCATACCATCGAGTGATCTCTCCCAAGTCATTAAACTCAAGCGTGTAAAATTCAGTTTCCCACGTGGAAGGGAAGGATTTTTCTTCCCTTACTGGAAGGATAACATCCGATGCTTCGCACAGCCATATGGTTGTATACCCAAAAGCAGGAATCGATGGAACATGCACGAGTAGCGTATACTTGTCTTCCTTTTGTTCGAGATCACAGGTCAAACGGTTACCTTGACGATCAAATGCTGCCATCTTGGCGAGGTGAGCATCCCCTGTAATGGTGATATTTTCTCCGCGTTTCCAGCCGAGGCTGTTGAATATAATATAGGGGAGACCATCGACTTCATCTGTTGCAATGTTCTCCGCAAGGGTATCCAGCGTTTCCCGCAGTGCGGATGTACCCAGTGCAAATACTTTCGTGTACTCCTCGGTGGACGTTACGTAAACTTCTGGAATCGACGTTCCCGGAATAATGTCATGGAATTGGTTGAGCATAATCAACTTCCAGCCTTCATCCAGATCATTCTTCGTGTGCGCGCCGTAAGCCCCGGCAAATTGCCCCCAGATTTCCGCTTCCCGATATAATACCTCTGCCTTACGGTTGCTACGTTTGTTCCTCGCATGAGTTGTATACGTTCCGCGATGCAGTTCCAGATACAAGTCCCCGTGCCATTTCGGCAACGTCGGATTATTTAATGATATGTCTTCAAAAAAAGCCCCTGCTGTGCTGAATTTACTGATTGGCTGTCCAACCATCAAATGGGATCGCTCCGCAAACTCCACCATCTCATTCGTCACGCCACCACCACCATCGCCATGTCCGTAAAGCAACATTTGCTCAGGGTGCACATCCTTTTGTTTAAATGATTGCCAATGTTCATCCACATCTTTGGGACGCGTATGTTCATTCACCCCATGATTCAGATATGCCAGCACGGAAGTGCCATCTATGCCTACCCAGTCGAAGAGGTCATACGGAAACGCATTGGTATCATTCCAATTCAGCTTGGTGGTCATAAAATAAGGAATATCCGCGAGTTTCAGCATCTGCGGTAAGGAAGCGCAGTAGCCAAAGGTATCCGGCAGCCACTCGATGTTGGAGCGTTTGCCAAACTCCGCCTGATAGAAGTTCTGTCCATACAGAATCTGCCGAACTAACGACTCGCCACTCGGAATATTCAGATCCGGCTCGACCCACATGCCTCCGACCAGCTCCCAGCGTCCTTCAGCAATACGGGCTTTAACTCGCTCGTACAGCTCCGGGTAATGATCCTTCACGAAGGCGTACAACTGCGGTTGGCTCTGGGAATACACAAAATCCGGGTACGTATCCATCAAGGTGCACATGGTCGAGAACGTGCGACTGGACTTGCGAACCGTCTCACGTACAGGCCACAGCCAGGCAATATCAATGTGGGATTGTCCAACCAGATGCATGAAGCCACTTCGATATTCCTCCGGGTCTTCCTGCTGTACTGACTGTGCTAATACATATTCGAAGTTCTGTATCCAGGTTGCATCATTCCAGCGTTCCGGGTCATTGTACATGTTATCCATCACCTGATGAATAGCCTGAACAAGTGCCATCCGCTTGGGCTCCTTCTCGTTATATGCCCGGAGCGACTCGGCGAGTACCGTCACGCTGTACATCAGGCTCTGCAGTGGCTGATTGATATGAACCAACGCTGCCCGAATACCCTGAATAGGCGGCTGAATGACAGCTTGTCGGTTGAGTGGGTCATGCGGCTCTGGAATCGGATCGTAGAGTTCAATCTCCAACTGCGGTGTATTTCCTACCCGACTTCTCGGAAGGGGGACGAACCCGTGGTTCCGGTCCAATCCGTGATAAGGTATGCCATTCACCTTAAGTAGCCCTTCTCCTCCAGCCTCGAAGATCAGCCCAACAGCTTGATCTTGCCATTCCGCCGGAATCTCCACACGTTTGCTCAGAAAATACGTCGTGCCGTGTACGCTGTTCAGCGGATTCAAGCTTTGCATGGCCTTTTCTGCCTGTTCATCTTCATTTTCATATGCCTGTTCGTACTCGTATTCCCCTGGCCGAATGTATCTGGCCCTCTGCATCTCCCACGCTGGAAGCTCGATCGTATCCAGCCATTGTCGCTGTTTCAGATCTTCGATGAATCGCTGAATTCGAATCATACCTCCACCCCCACCTTCTGAATGTGCAGACTGCAGGCGGTCCAATCCATAGAATTGCAGCCAACCATGAGCCTGAATTCACCCGGTTCTACGACAGACTGGAGACGGGAGTCGATCAGTGCGAGATGTTCTTTTTGCACAGGGAATGTAACGGTCTGGGTCTGTCCTGGCTTCAGATGAATTTTACGAAAACCCTTAAGTGACATTTCAGCCCGCGTAACCGAAGCCGACACATCCGTGATGTACAACTGCACAACCTCACTTCCCGCAACCGCTCCGGTATTCGTGACTTCAACCATCACCTGAGCTTCATCGTCCGGGCCGATGATTTCTGGCATTACTCTTACATTCTCGTATTTGAATTCGGTGTAGCTCAGTCCATATCCAAACGGGTACTGCGGCGCCAGATCCATCTCCAGATACCGTTTGCCACGAGTGCGTTTGGCATGATAGTAGACCGGAAGTTGCCCAACATGCTTGGGAATGGAGACGGTAAGACGACCAGATGGATTCACGTCGCCAAACAGAATATCCGCAATCGCGTTACCACCTTCCTGTCCGGGGTACCACGCTTCCACAATGGCATGGACATGCTCATCAATCCAAGGTTCAGCAATGGGGCGGCCGTTAATATACACAACGATAACGGGTTTCCCCAGCTTATGTACCTCCTGCACCAGCTCCAATTGAACACCCATGAGATTCAAAGACGCCCGGTCAATGCCCTCACCGCACTCCATATCGTTCCATGGATCATCGGTTACCACAGACGCACCTGTCCGCAAGTCGATCGTACCTTCACCAAAATCGCGGGCGCTGGAACCACCCATCACCATCACGATGACATCGGCCCGTTCCGCACAGGCGAGCGCTTGCGCAAAACCCTCCCTGGAATCGCCTTTAATCCGGCAGCCGGGTGCGTACAGCACCTGACCCGAATCCACACCAAGCTTGCGCGTAATGCCATCCAGTACCGTGACGATCTGTTCTCTCGGTTGTGGCGAGGTATAGTCTCCAAGCTGGTTATAGATATGGTTCGCGTTCGGACCAATGACAGCTAGCTTTGGACCTGTTTTGGCAAGCGGAAGAGTATTTCCTTCATTTTTCAGTAAAACAATCCCCTCTTGTGCAACTTCCCTCGCCAGCTGAGTATGGTCTTCACATCCGATGACCTGTTCTGCAAACTCTGGATCAACGAAAGGTTTTTCAAATAACCCAAGTCTGAATTTCATCTCCAGCACTCGCCACACAGCCAAGTCCAGATCCTTCTCTTCGATCAATCCCTGCTCAAGCGCCTGACCAAGATGTTTGCGGTACATGTACCCGGACATTTCCATGTCTACACCTGCCTGAAGGGACTGCGCTACGGCCTGCTCCCCGTTCTCAGCGGTGTTATGTCCATGGACCAGCATCTGAATGGCGCCAAAATCAGTAATGACAAACCCATCAAAACCCCACTGCTCGCGCAGAAGGTCATTCAGCAGATACGTACTGGACGTGCATGGTACGCCATCAATTTCGTTATATGCGGTCATCACGGAGCAAGCCCCGGCTTCCACTGCTTTTTTGAACGGCAACAGGTCTATTTCATGCAATTCACGTAATCCCATATGCACAGGTGCTGCATTACGCCCACCCTCCGAACTGCCATAAGCCGCAAAATGCTTAAGTGTAGCGACAATTGTCTGGTTGGAGTCGAGCCGATCACCCTGTAGTCCCTTCATGGCTTCTACTGCAAATTCACCGATTAGGTATGGGTCTTCGGCAAAACATTCCTCTGTCCGTCCCCATCTCGGGTCACGTACCACATCAAGCACCGGGGAATACGTTGCCGCTCCCCCCTGGCTCCGGGTCTCCACAGCGATGGCTTCACACATCTTGCGGTATAACTCCATATTCCACGTGCTGCCCACCATTAACGGTACCGGAAATACTGTCGCCCCGATCGCCATATGCCCGTGGGAACACTCTTCCCCGAACAAAATGGGAATGCCCAGCCGGGAATGCTCCATGGCATACTGTTGAATAACATTCGTGGCAACGGCTCCCTGCCGTGGGGTAAGCCCCGTTTCCAGCGTCACTTCAGTCCATGGATCGGCCCGAAGCACACCATACAGAGAACCGACACCGCCCTGTTCCATGTCCGCTTTGAACTCTTCCGTCACCTGTACTGTACCATCAGCTGCTTTATCATAGGTCTTCCATCCCATCGGCTGAATGAGTTGTCCAATCTTCTCTGCCGTTGTCATCCGTCCGATCAGATCCTGAACCCGCTCCTGAATGGGAAGCGAAGCATCTTTATAGTCCATATGCACATTCTCCTTATGCGTTCGGAATTAGTTAGGCGCGTGCACTCACATGGCTTTGCGATAGTCACTTGGTGCCACACCCACCACGTTCTTGAAAGCCCGGTTGAAGGAATTATAGTTCGTGTATCCCACTTCCTCACTGATCTCCTGAATGGCCTTATCGGTCTCCTGCATGAGCAGCTTAGCTTTTTCGATGCGATGACTAATGAGCAGATCCACAAACTTCTCCCCAATCTCATCCTTGAAAAGCTTGCTCAGATACTTCGGATTAATATCGAATAGATCACTAAGGTAGTTTAGTGACAGATCAGGATTGTTGTAATGCTCTTCGATGTATTTGCGAATCTCCAGAATATGTGATCTGTGTTTTCGGGAACAATGCAGCGTCTGCATCTGCAGCGCCAGTTCCCTGAACCCTTCCCAACACAGCTCACGCAGATCGTCTAACGTCTCCCAGCCCTCAAGCCTTGGGAGAAGTGGGGTGAATATAGCAGCCCATGACTCCTGGTACTCCCGTGGAAGTTCGGCGAATTCCCGATTGTAATGTTGAAATAACAATTGGATTGTATTCATAATCTCCTGACGGGACAGAACGGACTCACTGATTTGTTCAAACAGTCTCTCAAAATGCTTTTCCCAGATATCGTCCGACAAGCGCATTGCCTGCACGAGCAGTGAGATGGTCTTCAGAAACTCATACACATCATTGGTCGAATTCGGTACATCGCTACAGGGAATGATGCGATTCATGCCCAGTACAGCCTTGTACTCCAGCGCGTGCACAGCTTCTTTCAATGAAGCTCTCAACCCCCGAATATCAACAGCAACCCGACCAACACCAATGGTCACGGTGAAGTTCAGATACTGATCGATTCTGTCCAGATAACCAGCGAGCAATCGATGCTCGGTCTCCTCGGCCTGTTCCATTGCCGGAATCCAGAGGATGGCGTACAGACGCTGATCGGAGATCCATTCAGCCCATACTTCCGTTCCTTCATGACGCGCACTCTCCTGCAGGATACTGGATAACACAAATTTCAAGAGGGATTGGTCCTGATCATGATACTCCGTCACAAATGCATCATACCGATCCATTTCAACTACCATGACGGCCCAATGATGCTCCAGCTCAGGCAGTTTGAACTTCTTCATCTCCGCTGTCAGCTCCGTGCTCGTAAAGTCTCGTGTGCCCTCCAGCAACTCCTGAAAGAACATTTTTTTCTGCAAAATCAGATTCTCTTCGTGCTCCTCCTGATATTGCCTCGTCTGATCAATCATGCGTTCCAGCGTTGTATGGATGAATCGAAACTCATTCTCCTTGCCATAGCCCAGCCCCGATTGCTTCTGCGAAGAAACGGTCTGAATTAACGTGACAATCTGCTGAATCGGCTTGTAGTTTCTGCGGGTAACATAGATCACCCACACCACACCAATCAACACAACCACTACAGCAAAGGCAAACCAGATATTATAAAATTGCAGCGTCCATTTGACGATTTTTCCATTGTTGAGACCTGTCTGCACCTTCCAACCACTATAACTCGACGTAAATTCGGAGAAGACTTCTCCCGACGTGGTTTTAGTAGAAGCTGCAACCCCTCCTGGCATGCTGCTATCCCACAGATTGCCGCCCGAACGGTTGAAGATGTTCACAAACGTAAATTCCGGATCATACATCTGCATAATGGATTTCCTCAGGGTACTCAGGTCCACATTTGTCACCACAAGTCCTTTGCCGTTTCCTACACTTCGCACAATCGTAATCACCTGCTCCGTCGCTTGCGAAGGAAAAGCTCGGAACGCTCGTGCCCCTGCCCACTTCTGTTCATCCCTTGACCGGCTATCTGCAATAAAGTCTGCATCCGGGAACTCTTCAATCGGAACAGCCTTCCCGTTACTGAAGACCGTGCCATCCCCGTATCGAACGAGATAAATTGAATCAATCAGCGGATACTCTATTTTCAATTCATCAACCACCTGGACCGCCTGAATGCCGGCATACACATCATCGCTGCCAGATACCGAGAAATAATTCTTCAAGTTAGGGTTGGTCAAAATCTCACGCAGTACCTTGAAGTCGATGGAACGCAGGGAGTTGTCCAGATATTGCGTGACCTGAGAGGCCAGAAATTCATTGGCCTTGAGCGCTTCTCTACGGTTCTGTTCATTGAATACTTGAAAGAAAATAAAGAATAGAATGGTCGTCACAATAAAGAAAACAGGCAGATACGATAACAGCAAACGTCTAAACCAATTGTTGTTCATCTCCGAGATCCCCCCACCGTTACTGTTCATGCTGAATGACGACAAACATCTGTGCTGATCGCTAATTTTCCATAAATATTCAGTACATTATATCGGATGACGTGGGGTTGTCATAGGAGAAGACCGTCCCGGTCACGGGTGACAGACGGGACAGCCTCTATATTGAATCCTTCAATTATTGATTCTTCTCAATGGCACGCTGGTAGATCTCAAGGTAATTACTCAGTCCGAGACCATCAAAGCCTTTGACATACGAATCCCATTCCTTTTCAATGCTCTTGCTGCCAATAATGAACTGTGCCATATTCGTCTGTACATAATCCTTGATGGCCGTAGTCAGTTGTGCAGCTGATTCCGTATCCTCTGGACGAATAAATACGTTCGCAGGGTATACTTCTTTGGGTGCATAAGGTTCATACACATTGGTAGCTTGAGCCAGACGTGTACCATAACCCTCTGCTTCTAAAGGATTCTGTCCTTCCGCAAACAGATTACGGAACGTGTTGGACAAGTCATGTGCTCCAATCTGTGACCAACTCTCGTTCACAACAACGTTTGGATCACGCTCAGGCAGGTTGTAGTAGCTGTATTTGGCCGGCTCGCCATTGATGTTTTTCTCATCGGCATCTGCCTTCTTCCAGCCCTTGCCTTCAGTTGGTCCATACTCCGCGTACAGCGCACCTTCTTCACTGAACATGTAGTCTACGATCTTGATGGCGGCAATCTGCTGTGCTTCTGTCGCTTTGTTCGTGATGGCAAACTCAAACTCACCTACGCTCTGCGTGGCGCCTGTCGTCTGCACTCCATCTGGTCCTTTCAATGGAGGAACGATCTCCCAGTGCTGGTGACGGGTGATATCTTTGTCATAAGTATTCACGAGATAACTGACCAGCGCCGTTGTAATGGAGCCGACCACTTCATCGCCTTCCTTGTTCCCCAGCTGTCCAATCGCCTGATCATTCTGTGTAAAGGAAGCCGGATCAATCAGGCCATCTGCATAGAGCTTGTTCATGTACTCCAGCCCTTTCTTCCAGCCTTCCTGATTGGCGGCAAAACTCACCTTGCCATCGTTCACGATCAGATATTTGTCGTTGTCATTGTATATAAAGCTATTCATCAGGTAGGCATCAATGTTGCCATTCCATACATACTTGTTCGGTGCGCCTGTAAGTGGAATCTCGTCCGCTTTCCCGTTACCGTTTGGATCTTGTGTCTTAAACGCCTTCAGAACGGTATACAGTTCATCAGTTGTGGTTGGCATTTTCAGGCCCAAATTATCAAGCCACTCCGTGTTGATCCAGTATTTCTGTGCATACGTACAGTGGTAACATTCATTGAAGATAGGCAGCGCATAGATGTTGCCATCCGGTGCCGTAATAGCTTCTTTGAAGTATGGCTTCTCTTCCATAATCTTGGTCAGATTCGGACCATACTTCTGAATTAGATCTTGTAGCGGAAGGAACACGCCCTGTTTTCCATAGGTTTGAAGATCTGAGGTGGTAAACTTGCCGTGAAGAAATACTTCCGGATAATCACCACTAGCCAGCAGCAATTGTCTGCGATCCTGCAAGGCGTCAGTTGGGGCCAGATCCCATTTTAGGGTAACGTCGAACTTGTCTTCGATAAATTGGGTGAATTCATTCTCTTCCATGGACGCTTTGCCTTGCGGAGCAAAGAGGGTCATGGTTACAGGACCGCCGCTCTCCCCGCTACCGTCGCTACTTCCACCCGACTCCTCGGATGAACTGCATGCGGACAACAAAGCCACCGAAGCAAAGACCAGAAACAACATCGAAATCCAAGATTTTCTCAATCTGACTCCTCCTTTTTGTTCATAACGGCAAATTATTGACTTGTACTGCACGTTTATAAAATCGACCCCGGAAGCCGGCGTGTTCCTTCCACCTCCTTTCAAGAGGCAACCAGGCTTAACTCACAAGGATTAACCTTTGAGGGAACCCACCATGACCCCTTTAACAAAATGCTTCTGTACAAATGGATACATGATCAGAATTGGAATACTCGCCACAACGATCAGTGCATATTTCAACACCTGCTCGAACCCTTGGTCCCGCATCTGTTGGCTGGTATTGGCGAGCATCGCCGGATCAGCCGCGTTCAGGATAAGCAGATTGCGAAGCACGTATTGCAGAGGGAACAATTTCTCGGAACGCAGGTAGATCAATGCATCAAAGTACGCATTCCAGTGACCTACGGCATACATAAGTGTCATGACCGCCAGAATGGGCTTTGATAAGGGAAGAACTACGCTGATCAGATACCGGATATCTCGGCAACCGTCCATTTCCGCGGCCTCCCCGAGTTCTTCCGGAATGGAAGATTGGAAGAAAGTTCTTGCCACGATGACCTGGAATACTGCGAGTGCCCCGGGCAGCCACATCGCCCAACGTGTATCGAGCAGGTGCAAATCCTTCATCAAGAGGTAGGTGGGAATCAGACCGCCATCAAAGAACATCGTGATCATCATGAAAATAATGATGGCACCTCGTCCATAGAACGATTTGCGTGACAAAGGATACGCCAGCATGACGGTCAGCACCACGTTAATGAACGTGCCCACCACGGTATAGATGATCGTGTTATAAAAACCGAGCATAAGCTGTTGGCTTTTGAAAATGGAGATGTACGCCTTGATGTTAAAGTCTACCGGGAACAGCCACACCTGACCGGATGTCACGGCTCGTGAAGAGCTGAACGAAGAACTGATGATATACAAAAGCGGATAAAACACTGTTAGCAGTATGGCGAACAGAAAGATATAGTTGAATGTCATGAAAATGCGGTCACCGAGTGGGTCCTTGATCCGGTTACGATTAATCAGGTTGAACATGGATAAACTCCTCCTTTACCACAAGCTGTTCTGGGATACTTTGCGCGATATGCCGTTGACGATAACCAGCAGGATCAGGTTGATAATGGAGTTGAAGAACCCTACTGCCGAGGAGAAGCTGAAATTCGCCCCGATCAGACCCACCTTGTACACATACGTGGAGATGACCTCCGAAGCGCTTGTGTTGAGTGGATTCTGCATCAGGTATATTTTCTCAAAGCCCACGCCCATAATGCTGCCCAGACTCAGAATCAGCATGATAACGGTGACTGGAACGAGCGACGGGAGGTCGATGTGCCATATTTTCCGAAGCCTTGATGCGCCGTCCATCTTTGCTGCTTCATAGAGAGATGGATCAACACCAGCAAGAGCTGCGATATATATAATTGATGAATATCCCATGCCCTGCCACACACCTGACCAGACATAGATCGATTTGAAGTATTCCGGAATACCCATGAAGTTCGTCATCGGGAAGCCGAGCAGTGTGAACAGCTTGTCTACTACGCCCACATGCGGGGAGAGCATCAGAATGATAATGGATACCATAACAACCGTTGAGATAAAATGCGGAGCGTAAGTGACCATCTGCACAGTCTTTTTGAAGTAACCCGTTCGAATCTCATTCAGCGCCAGCGCCAGAAGGATCGGAATGGGGAAACCGGCAATTAAGGAATAAAAGCTGATGCCTATCGTGTTTTTGATTAACAGCCAGAAGTTTGGAGATTGGAAGAAGGCTTCAAAGTGTTTGAATCCGACCCACGGGCTTCCCCAGATTCCTTTGACTACACTGAAATCCTTGAAGGCGATTTGGACACCCACCATAGGGATGTACTTGAAGATCAACAGATACAATACCGGGGGCAACACGAGCAGGTAGAGTTCCCAGTGTTTCTTGAGGCTTTTGATGAATGGATGCTGCCGCTTGGGCTCCACATGTTTCCTCTGTTGGAGTTCCATCTTGGCGGGTATGCTTTCCGTAGCTCGACTCATTTGCGTCACTCCTTCTACACCTCAAGTGTAATAATACATTACATTTACATCCCTTAAACATCCTTTTTTCTGTTCCTAGTTCCTTGTTTAACAAACATGATGTAAACATTCATATCAGGTAGCGCTTTCTTGATTTGATAGTACATCGCCCGATAAACTTTTATCAATTTGCAATTTTCTCCGACTTCTCTTTATTCCACAAACCCTTGTGTGACAAGCGATTGCGAGCCGTTTCTATTGGGAATCGTGTTCCTTATGTATGAATAAAAAAATTCCGGAGGTGGTTATATCTCCCCCGGAATTGACATGGCATTCTATGCGCTTGTGACCAATCTGAACGTATGTGTGATCGGAGCTTCACTCGTTGCAGCGGATTGTGGCAGATCCACAAGAAGTCCGTCTCCCGTTTCTTGATACGAAAGTACGTCATCGCTACCAACGAGTTCGATCCGCTCTACCTTTTCCAGATAAGGAATGATTAACTGTGGTTGTACGGTCTCATTCTCGTTTCGGTACAAACGGAAGGCATATACGGTGTTGATCTCTTCCTTCTGAGTGAAAGCCCAATCTTTCGTAAAATATGGTCCGCAGATCCGGGTTCCATAGATGCCTTCTCCATGAGTACCCAACCATTCACCGAGGCCCTTGATGCCTCGAATTGCCCCTTTTGGCAGACGCCCATCGGGTTGTGGACCTACATTCAGCGCCAGGTTACCGCCCTTGGACACAACTTCAAGTAGAATATGTGCCAGCTGTCTTCCCGTTTTATACTGATCATCGAATCCGAAGGCAAAGGAGTTCCCCACCGTAATACAGCTCTCCCATGGAATGTTCATCGGATGTTCCGGTATGGTCTGCTCGGGGGTAACGATATTCTCATACGGCCCACCCACGGTGCGATCTGCGGACAGAAGCCAAGGTTGTGTGGTCTGACGCGCCCGTTCCACGACTTCTCCCAGCCTAATATCCTGACCATGGCGACCTTCGCGCACCCAGCCGGCATCCAGCCACAGACATTCGATCCGCCCGTAATTCGTCAGTAGCTCCATGATCTGCTCATGTGTGAACTCCACGAATTTCTCCCACAGCCACGGATACTTATGGGGATCATACGAGGGCCCGCGCCACATATGACGTCCACGCTCCATGCCCGGTGCCCAGTAATACGGGGTATGCCAGTCCGCTTTGGAGAAATACGCTGAGATGCCCAGTCCTTTGGCCCGAAATGCATCAAATAATGCTCCACAGATGTCCGCATACTTATGGGTATGAAAAGGCGTGTCCTTGCCCGTAATCCGGTAATCCGTCGTCTTGGTATCCCACATACAGAAACCGTCATGGTGCTTGGTGGTGAACAGGAAATATTTGAACCCGTTATCTGCCGCCATTTGTGCCCATTCCTCAGGCTGGAAACGAATCGGATTGAAGGTTTTGTTCAGATCAAAATATTCCCGCTTGAAGTCTTCCATGTCATCCGTCCAGTCGATGTCATCGCGAGACCAATCGCCGTCCTCATCGCTCAGCGCCCAGGATTCCACGAGGCCAAGCTGGGAATACGGCCCCCAGTGCATCATCAACCCCAGCTTCTGATCCTTGAACCACCCCAACCGCTCATTCAGCAGCGGATCTTCCGGTTTGATCCATTCATCCTCTTTGCTAAAATTGTGCACGCCGGCTTCGACAATCTGCTCTTCCTGCTCCAGTACGGTTTCTTTGGCTTCGCTCATCCTGTTTCATCTCCTCTGGATTGGATAAAAGATAAACCATGCATGTTACGCCTGGTCACTCCGAGTGCAGTACCATCTTTCGATCGCTGTTATCCCCAGATTTCTCTTATTTCACTGTATAATTGTTAGAAATCCAGTGATAAAGGCGAGCGCTTCGCTTCTTCAGATTGGTTCTGCACTCTCCGTTTTGGCGTAAACGCTAGTTTAACTATTAAGGGGCGTAGTAACTCTGTTATTTCGAGTGCGGTGCCATCTTCAATCACTATGGAACCCTTATTCCCCTCGCTTCTATAGGGGAATCCAAGCGACTGATTTCTGACGAATGGGTCGAAAATTTTCTAAGGAACTCAGGGCGTCTTATTTAGCCTTTTGGTCCTCTTTTTAAATTGTAAGGAAGATCAGACACGTTATTTTCCGAATTTAGCTGGTAAAAACGCTGTAAACTGCTGTTTATTCTCATATAGCATGTGTCAGGTTCCTTAGATTCCTGCCAGCGCTTCGAATCCTTAAATAAGACGCCTGAGATTCGTTAGCACTCGCTCCCTGCTCTACTCCAACCGCGGGCCAAGAAGCCGACTCCGAATCCCGCCCCGAGCGGAGCTTTTCATTGAAAAGGAGCGAAGTGCTCATAACTTTTAATGCCACGGGAGTAGTAAAGTATCAACTATAGTATCAACGAAATACAATCCTACCTTTACAGCGTGATTTCGCGGCCCTGGCGTGCCGATTCGTAGATGGCACAGAGCATTTTCATCACTTCGACGCCGTCTTCAACGGGGCTAAGTGTTTCTTTGCGGCCCTGTGTGCTATCGATAAAATGGTTGATTTCATTGCGGAACGATCCCATAAAGTCGAATGATTTGAAATCTACCTGTGGGGTCATGTTCAAAATGGTGTTGAATTTCTCACCGATGATCGAAATTTCCGGCTCCAACTCGGCACCGCCTTTGTCGCCATATAGTTTGACCGAGGTCTCATCCGCTTTGGCATGAAGCGTGAAGCTGACATCCACGAGTAGGCTCGCGCCATTCTCAAAACGAATCAGGGCATTTGCCATATCCTCAACGGTGTTCTGATCTGCATCATAATCCGCTGCTTTGTAGAACGATAGATTGTTAATGTTCGAGCGGTTCCCTAATCGGTTGGATACGTTAGCGGAGACGGATTTCACCTTCGGTCTGCCCATCAGATACCAGCATATGTCGATCACATGTACCCCGATATCGATCAGCGGGCCGCCGCCGGAGCGGTTGATATCCGAGAACCAGCCACCCGGATTGCCCAGACGACGCAGACTGGAGGCTTTGGCATAATAGATCTCGCCCAGTTCACCCTCGTCGATAAACTTCTTCAGAATCTGTGCATTGTCGCTATAGCGGCGAACAAAACCGACCTGAAGCAGCTTTCCGCTACGGTGAACGGCCTTCTCTACTTCGAGCGCATCCTCAACGGTTTGGCATAGTGGTTTCTCACACAGCACGTTTTTGCCCGCGTCCAGAGCAGCAATACTAATCTCCGCATGGGAGTCGTTCCATGTACAGATGCTGACGGAATGGATCTCGGGCATTGCGAGCAGTTCCTTATAATCGGTAAACACATGAGGTGCATTATATTGCTTCGCCACTTCTGCGGCACGGTCTGCATTCAGGTCACAGATAGCGTATATTTCAACGTCAGGGTTACTGGCATAGGCTTGCAAATGGCAATCGGATATGGATCCGGCACCGATAACGGCGACTTTCAATTTGGGCATAGTGCTGATTCCTCCATCGTTTTCATATGAATTGACTCAAGAAATTATACTCGGCTTAACGTAACGACGGTGAATGCTTGGACTTTCGGCCGCTGTTGTCTGCAAATTTCTTTTATTAACCGCTCTAGCGGTTGAAATCCGCAGACAAAGGCGGTCGCTAACGCTCCTACAGTTCCAAGCTTCCCCTCTGTTACTCACGCCCTCTTTAGAATTTGATTCAATTTTATTTCATTTAAAACAAGTACTCAGCCCTATGCCTCTTCCCATAGGCGGCGGACGTTTTCCATGGCAATGCGTGAGGCGGTTTTGCAATCCTCCATGCCTTCAAATTCAACCGAGATATATCCGTCATACCCGGATTTTTTCAATACACGGAATACCTCAGGCATGTCGATATCGCCATGGCCCACAATGGCACCGCGCAGGTAATTGCCATGCGAGGTTTGGAACCAGCCTTCACCGGGGTTCCGGTAGGAAGGTCTCCAGTAGAAGTCTTTGGCGTGCACGATCGACGCGTACGGAATGTTATTTTTCACGGCACTCACCGGGTCTTCGTCCACACAGAGGAAATTGCCGACATCCAGCGTGGTCTTGAAGTTGCTCCGCGCCGTTTCGTGTAACAAACGCTGAATTCGCTCACTCGACTGCACATAGTACCCATGGTTCTCCACGCTTGTTGTGATTCCAAAATCCGCTGCATAATCGGCTATCCGCTGACAGGCTTTCACCAGTACCGGTAGGTCAATCTCGAACTGTGCTACGGTTCCCTCTGGTGCAGGGCGGAAAGCCACGTCATGACGCATCAGCTTCACGCCGAGCGCAGCAGCCACATCCACATGTCGCATCACATTCTGGATCTCTTGCTCCAACGCTTCGGCGTCCTCCTGCACAGCAAAGTTAGCGCCGATGGCGTAATTGGAAATGTCGATCCCAACCTCTTTTGCCACAGCTTTAATCTCATCAATCAACTCCGGATTATCGATCAGACTGAATCCCATCGGTACAATCTCCACATGTTCCCCGCCCTGATCGGCGATCCAACGAATGGCATCTGGTACGGTTAATTCTTTACGATCCAATGCTTGTTGCAGACTGTAGGTGCTGAGTCCAACTTTCATTTTTCCTCATCCTCTCCTTTAGGACGTGTCTCAAAACTCATTGAAGTGCATATTTTACCGCCTTTTCGCCCCCTGCTGCGTCACTTTCCCTTGACGTGCCCCGGCACGCCTACGGAAAATTTCCTTGCTTGGAACGAAAATTCGGCAAAATCTGCGTCCTTCGGAGTTTTCAGAGACGCCCTAGTCGATGTCCATACCCAACGTATACCTTTTTCCGGCGGACACGACAATTCTCAATAATCGTTTTGCTCTACTATTTTCCTTTTTCTAGCCCAAATCCTGTGTATCTACAAACGTTACGGCCAGTTCAGACGTCTGATGAAGCTCGAATACGATGATTTCATTCTCACCTTCACGAAGGAGCGGGGCTGGTACATATAACGTTTTTTGCGGTCCTTTATTCCAGTAGCGCCCCAGATTGAATCCGTTTACAAATACAACCCCCTTGGTCCAGCTATCCAGTAGCAGAAAAGTATCTCTTACATCCGTGATATTAAACTCTCCTCGATAAAATGCTGGTCCCTTTACTTCATTAACTGTTTCGTTAATTGCCTCGCTAATCACATCACTAAATTGTAAACCCGACAGATCAGTTAATGGCAGACAATGAATCGTCCAATCATATAAAAATTGAAAGCCATGTCGTACCCCCTCCGTAATCCCCTTCGGATCTCTCAGGTATGGACCATAATTAATTCGCCCCATATTTTCGACAAGGATCAATAGTTCTGCGCCCTCTGGCGGTACTTCAAAGGAAATCAATAATTCCGTATTGCCCCGCTCGAACACACCTTGAAATTGCCCATCAACAAACACAAGCGCACGGTCATGCACCTCCTGAACCACCAGTTCCTGTCGCTCCCTTGGGCCGGATATTCGGGTCTGATAACAAATAAAGCCATAATCCTGACCCAGCTTCTCCATTGGTTCCGGATTCGTACGCTGCACCGGGGCTGATATCCGGTCCATCTGCGCCAGTAATGACGCCTGTTGGGTCAACTCCACCCGCCCATAAGCGATGGTCCCCTTCGATTCTGGTAGCACAAGCTCACCCAGATCTTCATTGCTATACCGAGCAATAAGATTACGCACCGCATGGAACTTCGCTGTCGGCTCCCCGGATTCACTAAGCAGTGAATCGTAGTCGTAACTTGTAATTGTGGGTTCGTATTGATCCTTCTGCTGACAGTTCGCCCCGTTGTAAAATGCAAAATTCGTTCCACCGTGGAACATATAAAAGTTGACTGAGGCTCCTGCTCGAAGCATCTCCTCAAACACACCAGCCACATCTGTGGCTTCTCGGGTGTGATGTGACTCACCCCAGTGATCGAACCAGCCGTTCCAATACTCCATGCACATCAAAGGTTCATCCGCCTGATATTCACGCAACTTGGCGAACGCTCCTTCCGTTCCTGATCCAAAATTAACTGTAGCCAGATGCCCCGGGACTGATCCCGCTTGCAGCATGTGGTCTGTCGGTCCGTCCGAGGTAAATAACAACACATCCATACCGCGCTCTACCATGCCATCACGTAAATAATGCAGGTAACTCGCGTCGTTCCCGAAGCTGCCGTACTCATTTTCAATCTGCATTGCAATGATCGGCCCGCCATGGGTGCTCAGAAGAGGTTTCAATTTGGGCAAAAGCACATCATAATAACGATCCACATTCTCCAGAAATTTTGCATCACTACACCGCAGACGAATTTCATCATCGGCAAGCAGCCAGGCAGGTAATCCGCCAAACTCCCACTCGGCACATATATAAGGACTTGGACGAACAATCACATGCAGACCCACATCTCCCGCAATGCGAATAAAACGTTCCAGATCAGCCATGCCTTCAAAACAATACCGACCCGGCTGCGGCTCATGGACATTCCACGGCACATACGTTTCCACTGTATTGAAACCGCAGGCTTTCAACTTGAGTAACCGATCCTCCCAATATTCGGGGACCACTCTAAAATAATGGATGGCACCCGACAAAATCCGAATGGGCTCACCATCATACATAAATTGTGAACCTTTATACGTCAGCACCGCCATGTTACAACCCTCCCCGCTCGCTCAGATATATGCCTAACCCGGACAACGTAGGGCACCATCTGGATTCATGAATGCTTAAACGCATCTTTCTCGATGTAACCTGTGGGAAACAGCAAATTCGCTTATACCCCACCACCGTCCCCTTGTAAAACTCTTCCCAACCACCATCTGCCCTCTGCGACTCCAGCGTAAAACGCTCAATCCGTTGGCCTGTCTGGATATGTTCCATCAGCACCACCCGGTCAAACGATCGTTCCCCCTGCAAATCCAGCTCGATCCAAGCCTGCTCCGTTCCTTCGTGAGGACACCAATACGTATCCCGTCGTTCCGTGAGCACTTCCGATACGGCATGTTGTTCATCCATCGTCTCCGATGCTTTTACCAGCGCCTGCAAGGCGAAATTTTCCTGAAAAATGGTGCGCAGTGAATCTCCCAATTCCTGTAGTCGCTCCACATCCCGCTCGTGAATGAGACCACGCGTATCCGGTGGCAGATTGAGTAAAAAGGTGGCGTTGCCTCCCACTGCGCCGTAATAAACGGCGAGCAGTTCTTCCAATGTTTTGACCTGATCATCTTCACTGGCATGATAGAACCATCCTGGGCGAATTGAGGTATTCACCTCGGCAGGGTACCAGATCAGTTGGTCACCTTGGGAACGAATGACCTCTCGGCTTCCCAAATCACTGTCCTGCGTATTGATCCTTGTGGCGAACTCACCATCATCCACCTGCTGCGATTGCTCCTGGATCTTCTCATTATCCTGCATATGCGCTGGCACAACGCTCCATTCCGATTCCCGCGTATGCCCCGCTTCATTACCGCACCAGCGAACATCCGGGCCACATACCGATATGACAGCCTCAGGCTGAAGTTCACGAATAAGCGCATAATAGGCGTCCCAGTCATAGACCTGCCTTTTGCCATTCGGACCCTCACCACATGCACCATCGAACCATACACAGAAAATGTCGCCATAATTCGTAAGCAGCTCGCGCAACTGTTGGAGGAAAAACTCGTTATACCTCTCCGAATCTCCGTAGGAGGCTTCATGCCGATCCCAAGGAGACAGGTACACGCCAAACTTCAATCCGCCCTCACGGCAGGCATCGGCGACTTCCTGAACCAAATCCCCCGTACCATTCCTCCACGGACTAGCCGCGACCGTATGCGCTGTAAACTGACTGGGCCACAAACAAAATCCATCATGATGCTTACATGTCAGAATCAGCCCCTTCATCCCCGCAGCCTTGCACGCCTGCACCCATTGCGTTGCGTTCAGTTCAGAAGGATTGAAAATCGCCGGGTCTTCCTCCCCAGTGCCCCATTCCTGATCCGTAAATGTATTTACCGTAAAATGAATAAACGCGTAGAACTCCATCCCCTGCCATCTCAGCTGGCGTTCGGATGGGCTGACCTGTGCTGCGGACTTAATCCATTCGGCTGGTTGCAGTTCACGATTCATGGCGTATCACTCCTTTTATTTAGCGCATCCCTATATTATTGGACCACCCTTGCTTGGACCACTACTCAGTGCACTACTGTCCATGAATGGCCGTGATGCAAGCAATAACTGCTGCTTGGCTTCTTCAACCAAATGTGGATCAATGGGACAACTAAAGCTGCCTTTGTACCTCACGCCTGATCCCATATGGATTTCCGTGATACCCGTCTGACTCACTAGCTTTTGAATCCGCTCTATGGTGATCCCCGACCCTGCCATGACAGCGATGTTCAAGGTTTGCCCCAATTGCTGAAGCTGTTTCAGTTCCAGTATGGCTTCAGGCGCTGTCTGTTTCCCTCCCGATGTAAGCACACGCTCCACGTTGCCCAATGTGTTAATGGCCTTGAGCGCCTCAGTCAGGCTTGTGCTCACATCAATTGCACGATGAAACGTAACGCCCAAACCCTGAGCTTCGGCCATACATGATTGCAAGGATATGAGGTCGACTTCACCAGCTCCGGTGAGGGCACCGATCACAATGCCAGCGGCTCCAAGTTCCCTCGCCACGCGTACATCCCGGGTCATGGCGTGGATGTCATCTGCGCTATAGCGGAACGAGCGGCTATGGGGACGGATCATGACATACACCGGAATGGATACCTGGGACACCACATGCTCCATGACACCATAACTGGGGGTAAGTCCTCCTTCAGACATCGCAGACACCAGCTCAATCCGATCAGCCCCTCCCTCCTCAGCTACTCTGGCATCTTCCACATTCACAGCAATGACTTCCAATACAGGCTGTCTTTCCATAAGGTCGCTCCCTTCACTTCATCGTAGATTATTCCAGAACCGTTAACCCGTATCGATACACATCTCTCGAACTGCACACAGCTTGATCCATGACATAAAGGACCGACTGAACGCTTCATCAGCGCTCCTACGGTCCTTCTTCATCATTATGGGCGACGGTCAGCTTCCCGGAACGCAATCCGAATAGGCTGACCTTCCTGAAAGATATATTGTTTGTGGGCAATGATCTTCATGATTGGATTCTCCTTTGGGGACCGGAATGGGCTAGCAAATAGAGAGTGCAACGGATTTCATCACTTCATCTAATGAATTTTGTTATTTTTGTTATTTATAATGTTATTATCAATTAGCAATAGTCTAAAACGTTAGGATCAGAACGTCAATACAAAAAAGACACCCCGAGGGTGTCTTCGTGTCTTGGATAACCTTCTGGTTATCCGAGCTTTTTCTATTTTCTGCGCCGAGCCTTCGTCATTCGATTAAACATAATCAGTGCAGCAATAATCATGGCTATCATGGCAATATTACTCGCCACTTCTTGTGATAATCCGAAAAGAACTCCCAGGTTAGTCACCAGGCCTCTTACAATCAGCGCCACCACAACCAGCAGGATTGGACTCAAAAAATTATAATTTCTCATTCCTCGCAACACCCCTGACCCCATTGTTCAGAACTACGAATCTCATAACACTATCATAACAGTAGCTATTCTGTGTTACAACAAAGGACACCCGCGTACAGTGTCCTTTGTCTTATACCAACGTATTCTACTTTTGATGACAGAACAACCTTTCGATTGCTCTTATCACCTGATATTCCCGATTATCTTCTACACCTGTTTGAATTCGATCCAGTCAATCTGGAGACCTGGTTTGGTGAAGTCCAGTTTCAATTCATACAGTCCTGCTTCAAGATCTATTTTGACAAGTTTCTGTCTGATCCATTTGCCTTCTGTACCATTCGTTTGGATGGTGGTCACCAACTGATCATTCAGGAGCAGGTTACATGCACTTTGAGCCAGTTCCGGTTCAGGGGACATGATCTGTACGATAATCCGGTAATGGCCTGCCTCGTCCACTTTCATGTAGACGGGTTCAGCTACTTCAGGTTTCACCTGTGCGTTCTCAACCAGTGCCTGAGCTTGTGCAACAGATAGGGATGCATTCGCTTGGAACGAAGCGACGTTCTCCACTATCTCGTGTTTTCTGCCGGACACCGGTGCATTCATGATGAACTTGCAGATGTTGATCGCCGAGCGTTGCAGCTCTCCGCGCGTGAGTGTTCCATTTTCCAAGGATTCAATCGTGTTATCGTCCCAGCCATTAATCTCTGCGCCGTAGTTCGGTACAACCATGTAGAGATCATTCTGCGCACGAATCATCCAGTTGGTGTATTTGCGATCAGCTTCTCCACCTTCGGTCACATCATTCATAATCGCCCACCAGTCGGTCATTACGATTCCCTCGAAATTCCATTCGCCACGCAAAATCGTGGTGTTCAGGTCGTAGTTTGATGCTGCCCAGTGTCCGTTAACCGGGTTGTAGGAGGTCATGATGGAGTTTGCTCCGCCTTCTTTTACAGCGATTTCGAACCCTTTCAGGTAAATTTCACGCAGTGCACGTTCGGACACAACAGCATCTACTTTACTGCGGTGTTTCTCCTGGTTGTTGCAGGCAAAGTGTTTCAGTGTGGCATTGGAACCACCCTTCATGATACCTTTCGTACATGCTGCGGCAAATACACCCGAGATCAGTGGATCTTCGGAGAAGTACTCAAAGTTCCGGCCATTAAGCGGGCTCCGGCGGATATTGAGTCCAGGTCCGAGCAGGGTATCCACCTGATTTCTTAGCAATTCCTGTCCTTCCATCACATACAACTCTTCAACAAGATCCTTGTTCCATGTCGCCGCAAGCAACGTACCAATGGATACCTGTGTTGCCTTTTCGCCACTATCCATACGAATACCGGACGGGCCATCTGCCGTACATGCTACCGGAATACCGTAGTTAAACAGGCTGTCGCTGACACCACCAAATGCAGATGCCGTCCCCGAAGTAACGAGCGGACTGCTCATGCCTTCACCACGGACAATCGCTGCCAGATCCTGATCACTCAGTTGAGCGATGAAGGTTTCCAGACTCACTTTGCCAGCCTTAACGTCACTCAGCTTGTGGCCCTGGTTACCTGTCTGCTCCAGCGTTTGCGGGAGATTCTGCTCAATCCGGTTCGCCATGGATATCTTACGTTTCGGTACTTCTGCATAAGTCAGTTCATAAGATCCATCTTCCTTGCGCGAACCTGGTTTCATCCGTGTAAAATCTTCAGTTGGGGCCATCGCTTCTTGCAGTTGCTCCACCAATTGAAGAGATTCAATCACATATCCATCCTGGCCATCAATGCTGATATGCTGCACTTGTTTCACACTGGTTCCTACATGCAGTCGGTATGTGCCTTCTTCCAGAACATATGCGGAAGCAAGACCTGTAACGCCTGCATCATCGTAAGATGCCATGGCATGGATCGGGAAGCTGATCGTCAGAAGTTCTGACTCGCCCGGCTGCAACAATCCTGTTTTACCAAAAGCCACCAAAGCCTTCACCGGTTGTCCCAGTTTGCCTTGTGGTGCTTCATAATAAACTTGCACAACCTCTTTGCCCGCATATGTTGTACCTGAGTTGGTCACATTTACACGAACTTCAATGTAGGTTTCGCCGTCTTTGGACACGGATTTTGCTTCCTCGTGTTGGGCCAAAAACGTTGTATAAGACAGGCCGTAACCGAATTCAAACTGAACGCGCTCAGGTCGAAACGTTTCGAAATAACGATAACCTACATAGATATCTTCCTGATACAGGTTCTTGAACTCATTGCCGTAGTTGCTGGTCGAAGGGTAATCTTCGATGGAATATGCAATCGTATCTGTCAGTTTACCGCTTGGTGTAACGTCCCCCGCCAGCACATCGGCAATCGCATTACCACCCTCCATACCGCCATGCCAGGAGTAAATTACGCCTTGGATCGGATGTAGATACGTTTCGTTTAACCAGCTCATGTCGATGATATTTGAGACATTCAACACAACGATTGTGTGTTCAAATTGCGAAGTAACTTGCTTTAACATCGCTTTCTCATCTTCTGTCAGTTGGTAACTTCCTGGCGCATCCGCATTATCCTGGTCTTCTCCTGCTGTACGTCCAATCACAATAATGGCTTTGCTGGATTTGCTTCTAGCCTGTGCAACCAGTTCATCCGTCAAAGGCATTTCTTTCTGATTCCATGGCTCGGCCGCCCATACTTTTCCGCCATCATCAAATGGATTTTCCTCAATCCACTTCTCATAGACAGCTGCCAGCTCTTCATTAACCGTTATATTCTTTTTGCTGCGCAGACCATCCAATAGATTCGTTGTATAAGCCACATGTACACTACCGCCTGAACCTGTGCCGCTGCGATAATAATTGACTTGAATCCGTCCAAAAACTGAAACGTTTTCGTTTTCACGAAGTGGAAGCACTTGGCCTTCATTTCTGAGTAAAACGGCTCCTTCTGCGGCAACCGTACGACTAAACTCTGCAAACCCTTCCAATGGAACTCCGATTTGATGTGTGCTCAATGATTTCCCTCCTGATTGTCATCCCCATATCTACGAATCGCTATATACAAAATGAACTAACAAAACGTGCGCTCATTTGATATAAAAGATATTCTATGATCTGGTAGATTCACTTGTTCATAGTCTCATATTAACAGATTCTATAGAAGAAATTAAATTAGATTTGTGCTTTATTTATATTATTAAAAAATGTCCAGAATTAGCGGCATAATAAAAAGCCACGGACACCTGTTGTCCGTGACTTTTCTTCATTTTATTTTACTTATATCAAGTCGTAAGTTTCGCATAAACCAGGAAGAATAACATGTCTTCGCCCATGATCACATAAGCAGGAACCCGGTAGACCAGATCAACAAGGACAAATGCCACCAGTAAGCCCACCATGACTGCCAGATGACGTGGCCGGAGTCGTAGATGTGCGTGTCTGTAACGGTGGAACACAAGTGATGTCGACAAGAAATACAGTAACGCTGATCCAAATACAAACCCCAGCATGAACACATAGTTTAACTGATTCTGATATAACAGTTGAATTGAGGCAGCGATCATACTCATGGAGATGTAGATGAACAGATGGCCGTATATGATCGCTTGCCCGGCAGTCTGAATCTCTTTGCTGACCTTTTTCTCTACGTTGTCGAAGTATTGCCACCATATCGCAATGACAAAGATGGACGTAAAGGCAGCAAACAAGATGGATTTCATATCCCAATGATCGGCTTGCAGCACAGCGATAATGCTTACCACCGATTCCCCCAGCAGGATAAGTGTAAAGAGCGCAAAACGTTCCAACAAGTGATGGGTCTGAACTGGTACCTTCACCAGATTTTTGCGTCCGATCAGCGGAAGCACGATGTCAACGGCAATCCCCGCATACAAAATCACGTAACGCAGCCAGGAATCGAAGAACAATGAACCTGATGAGATCAATATGCCAATGAGGAAACAGATACCCAAATAACGGGCCGCTTGCTGCTGATGCTCGCCTTTTGACTTGTGAGCCGTCAGATACTGAATCGCCGTAAATGCCCGTGAGCCGATATATCCAATGAAGAAGGACAGGTAGTATTGGTCAAAATGGGTAGAGAGGCTTGCCGTCATGACCATAACGGACAGAAGCTGAAGGATGAGGAATATTCGATGGATCAGGATATCTTGACCATAGCGGTTAATAAACAAGGTCTGACCGACCCATGCCCACCAAACAGGGATAAAAATAAGCACAAACTTCATTAAATATTCAAACGTAATTACTCCGTGTTCGGCATGCAACAAGACATGACCCGCTTTGGCGACCGCTGCTACAAAGAGCAGATCGTAAAACAGCTCCAGCCAGGTAACCTTTTTCTCCATCATCCTTCGTTGCTCCTTTAGGTTTTCTCATAATACAACGCCTGTTGCTAACTCAGTTACCTTCCCGCTGAACTGGTGACGCGCCCAGAGGAAAAACTCTGAGCGCCATCTACCTTACTTCATTGTACTGTAGCAGGTACGAGCGTTCTGACTTCGATCGGCTGCAGGTTACCTTCAATTTGAGGGCGGTATTTCTCAAACCACTCAGGCAGCATCAATTTTTGTCCAAGTGAATCAGCAGGTTCATCTTTGGCAAAGCCCGGAGGATCTGTAGCAATTTCAAACAGAATGCCACCAGCTTCTCTGAAGTAGATTGCGTTAAAGTACTGACGATCCCGCACTGGAGTCGGTTGGTACCCGTAATCACGTACAGCTTCACTCCACTGTGCATGCTCTTCATCGTCTTTGGCGCGCCATGCAATATGGTGCACGGTTCCTGCGCCGCCCATACCCAGAGCCATACGGGTCACTGGAACATCTACGACATTACCGATATCCCCGCTAGACCGGAAACGAGCATACTCTTCATTTTCACTCACTCTGACAAATCCCAAAATTTTCTCAAGAGCATCCATCGTTCTTTGCGGGTTAACACTGAACAGGACAGCACCACCGAAGCCTTTAATCGCTTTATCGGTCGGAATCCCTTCATGCGCCCAAGTGCTGATTGCTCCCTCTTCCCGTTCAACAAGCTCAAGCCGCAGGCCTTCGCCATCTTCGAATTGAAGCAGGTCTTCATTGAAGCGACTTGTTTTGGTTACCTCAATGTTATACTGTTCCAGCCGATTCTGCCAGAAGCCAATCGACCCAGGAGGAATGACATAGGAAGTGATGCCGACCTGACCTCCGCCAATTTTGCCCCGTGGTGATCCAGCGGATGGGAAGAAGGTAATGATGGTACCTGGGCTTCCGTGTTCATCGCCAAAATACAGATGATATACATCAGGTGCATCGAAGTTGATTGTTTTTTTCACGAGACGAAGTCCCAGAACTCCGGCATAAAAATCAACGTTGGCCTGTGGATCTCCTGCGAAAGCTGTAATATGGTGAATACCTGCTGTTTGAATAGTCATGATTAATTCCTCCTTGGTTTGGTAAGTGATTTATAGTAAGTTTGTATTATCTTTAAATTAAGATATATGATCTAGCGAATTGTATTCTAGTCGTTATTTTGATTGGCCTGTTTTTGTTTCAATTTATCAGGAGTCACGTCATCGCCGTTTGGATCATAGATGGTTGCATTCAGCAGAATGTCGTTGACCGAACCGCGAAAAGTTTGCAGATATTCCTGGCGAAGACGAACCTGTTCCTCTTTCTCCATCTCCGTCAATCCGCCCTCTTTGGCTTTTCTTGAAAGTTCATTTATTCTGGTCAATGTTGGGATCATCATCTTGATCTCTCCTTGTGTAATGGATTAAAGATATTTGTTTGTGGTTGTTATTTATATTTAAATTAAATATCTTAAGTTAAAGATAAGTGATTTATGAGCGGTTGTCAACACTTTTATCAAAACTAAAATAAATGGACCTGTTCCCGCTTAACGCCCTGCTAATTTAACTTGAATTCAGACAAAAAGGGATAGACCCGCAGTATTTGGTGCACTGCTAGACTATCCCTACATGTATTTATTTGATTAGCCCAGCTTTTGACCACAATTCGGACAAAAGTTGGCTCCTTCATTTTTGGCTCCACAGTTCGGGCAGAAGTTTGGCTTCTTGTTGCCTTCTGTAGATGAAGATGTATTTGAACCACCGTTGCTATTTCCCGCTGGTTTCTGGTCGTTATTTTGATTCTGAGACGAATTGGAATTATTGTTCTGGTTTTGGCCTTGATTCTGGTTCATGTTTTTCATCATTTCATTGGCCATGTTCATACCCATCATCATGCCCGCCATATCCGAAGCTGCGCCGCCGCCCTGAACTTTACCGGATGAGATGCCGTCTGTCATGCTGACCTGTTGATACTTTTGCAGATTACCAATCATCTCATGCGAAGCGGTCTTTGTAATCATATCCTGAATCTCTTTTGGATAGTTGAAACTCATCACTTGGAAACCGGTAATCCCAATGCCGATGTCCATCATCTGCATATCCAGATCTTCCTGAATACCTTTGGCAATATCCGATGCGTTGGCCTGCAGGTTGAACATATCCTTCCCTTCGCGGCTAATCCACTTCATCAGAAGCTGATCCAGCACGGAAGTGATTCGGATTTTGACATCCTCGACCAGATAACTCTGCTTGATGCCTGCAATCTTATCAATCAGGGTGACATAGTCACTTACTTTAAAATTAAATGTACCGTTCGCCCGAATCGGCATCCCGCCCGGCAGTTGTGGTGTTGGAATCAACACCGGACTTTGTGTGCCCCACCGCACGGTGAACTCTTTTGTATTTACAAACAAGACTTCGACCCGCATGCCGCTGTTGAATCCAAATTTGAATCCTTTTAATGTAGAAAGAAATGGAATGATCTCGGAATCGATATTAAATGATCCTTCGTCCTCGAAAATGCCTTCCACTTTACCGTTATTCAAGAAAATGGCGTCCTGACCCGAACGGATGATCAGTTTACTCCCCTTCTTGATCTCCCGATTGCTCCACTTCCAAAATATCATGTCATCTCTAAACTCTTCCCATTCCACCACATTCGAAAATTGATTTCTGAAAAATCCCATACTAATTCCCATCCCTTCTATTAGTAAGCATTGTGTACCCAACATGCCTGCATTAAGTTATTGCGAATGTCCGTGATGCTAGAAAGATCGGCTGCTACCGCTATGGGAATGGCCACCTTGGGTGGTGCCTCCGCCTCCGCCGCCTCCGCCGCCACCGTTGTTATTGTTCTTCTCAATCTTGTGTTTGGTGACCGTTGTACGAATGTACCGATCCTGACGATCAATTACACTGGAGTTACTGGAATCCTCATAAGTCGCACGATTGACCGTGACACGTCCTCCAGAACGATGGGTCATTACACCAACTACAATTCCTCCGATTGCCCCGGATACAGCAAGTTGAAACCACGTATTGAAGAGGATATTATCCGGGTTTACCCCGGGCTTAAGATCCATATATTCGTAGGAGAGCTCCAGATATTTTTCAAAAGCCAATCTATAATTTCCATCCGATACATCTGGGGCAATTTTGGCCGTAATTTTATCGGCTCTGCCATTATCGATGTACTCTTCCCCTTTGTGAAAACCAGCCAGATACATCTTCCGATTGTACATGTCTATTGTAAGAATAACTGCGTTTCCATGCGTTTTATCGTAACCAAATCCCTGATCGTCATAAAAGTCTTCGGTAAGCAGTTTTTCACTTTTATGCTCCTCGTTATTGGAGGTATAGATTACAAAATCCGTCTGCCGTTCCGCACCATACTGATTCGCAAGTAGATTCAATTCACTTTTCTCCTGCTCACTCAGCAGGTTGGCCTCATCGTAGATGAGATTTTTGCTCTCCGCTGCGGATACCGATGACATGGGAATCAACGGAGCAACAAGGGTGAACATAAGTAAAATGAGCGTAGCCATCACGGCCAGAGGGGTTCTTTTTCTCATAAGAATCCACCTCCCATCATCCAGGAAACCAGCTTCAGTGACAACAACGAGACCGCTGATACCCCTGCGAACCATCCTGCCACTTTAGCTTTGCTGATCGGTGGTTTACCGACCACCTTACCTGTCTGACCATTCATGGCAAAGGTATACTGTGCCCGATTGTAGTCATAGTTGACCATCCACACCGGGAGTAGCACATAGTCCGCATTTTTGAGCGTAGTATCAATCTGTTTGTCCGTGTAGCTCACGCTGGTATATCCGGATACAGTTGAGGCAATATAAGAATCAATGTACGATCTCGTTTTATCCTTGGCCCGTGGGAAAAGTTCCTCGTCCGTATAACTGTATTTTTCCGCAATGTACCCCGCCAGATACGGGGTCTTGAACAATTTCAGCTGATTATATGGGAAAGGCTCCAGCTTATCCATCAGTTCATCCTTCATTTTCTCCGATGCATCGATGGGCAGGTTCACGTAATTCAGCCGAATCCGGCGGTATATATCAAAATGCTGTGTTTCCGTGTAATGGTAGTCGCCCTGGGTGTAGGATCTGACCTTGGTGCCACGACCATGCACTTCGATTTTGTTATGTAACTCATACAACCAGAACGGCACGTACATGCCAGTAATACTCTGAATCCGATCGGCGGACATGAAGCCACTTGGCGTTAAAAGGCCGTTTCTGCACCACTTTTTGAAAGCCTGCTTGGCTTGATCCTTGTTGATCGAAAAGGGAATCACCATCGCAGGGGCCAGATTGCCCGTCAGCCGATCACTGAGTACAACCGCTGCACCGCAGAAACTGCAGGTCGTCGCACTGGTCTCCGGTTCTGTCACAATGTCAGCTCCGCAGCTATTACAGTGGTATTCCTTGACCTCATTTTCGGTGAATACTTGTCTTTTCAGGGGATCGGGGATCTGCTCTATGTTGTCCTCGCGGCCGCAGCTGGGACAGGATAGTGCACCTGACACACTATCAAAGATCATACCACTGCCGCAGTTTGGACATTTATATTCAATAACCGGCATCTGCTCACCTCAATGTTAACGAAATGGTGTAACGTATTACTTATTCTTCAGTTTTTCCTGAATCGCTGCGAGTTCTTCCGCTGCACTTGGCGACGCACTCTCATTATTACCCGCATCTGCGTTCATGTCCCTCTCCAACTGGGCAATTAATTCGTCCAAATCATCTTCCTGTGCCCCAGCACGAAGTTCTGCCAAAGCCTCTGCTTCGTTCAGCGCCTGGTTCGCCTTGTCTTCCATGGCCTTCAATGCAGCATCAGCTCTGCCCGCAGATGCATTCCGTTCGTTGGCCTGTTGCTGCGCCTTTGCATCTGCCATGCGACCTTTCAGTTCTGCATGCCGCGCCTCCAATTTCCCCAGATCTGCAACGAGTTTATCATTCATATGTTTCATCATCTTCGCTTTGGCTGAAGCACGTTCATAGGCAGCCTGTAATTCGTTCAATTTGCCAGCCAACTTCACTTTCTTCTCCAGAAAACCACGTGCCTTGTCTTCGTCTCCCGACTCCGCCGATTTTTCCGCATACCGCTGGAACTTGTTGACCTCGGCACTACACTCATCCAATGCTCGCTTCGCCCGGCTCTCATCCGACAGCACCGCTGCCGTTTCAGCCTTCACCTGACCCAGATCACTGCTCAGGTTGCGCATATATTCATTCACACTTTTCTCCGGGTCTTCCGCCCGAGACAACATGTGGTTCACATTGGCCTTCATCACGTCTCTAAACCTCGATAAGATTCCCATTACTTGTTCCTCCTCCGAAAAGTTCATATGTATACTATAATACATGAATACGCCCACATACGTTTCACATTTCACGATGGCAAGTGGAGTTACTACGATCCAAATCCGTACTATAAAAACGTAATATAAGAAAAGACGAGCACTTATAGTGTCGTCTTATAATCCAAAAATCCTCTCCTAATTCTCAGTTCTTTCTTCCTAGTTTACAGTCCTTTAATGAACAGCACACTTTCCTCTGCAATCCGATCTGGATCCGTATTATGTATGTAATGACCGCCATCTAAAATCTGATATTGTCCCATCTTCACAGACTCGATATAAGTTATTAGGTACTTTTTCCAATTCTCAACGGGTAACTCTTCTCCATTAGATATGAAAAAATACATCGGCACATCCGGAATTCCCTGTGTAGCAACTTTTGTTGCATTCTGTTTAATCATGTTGACTTCATCATTCATATTCGATGTCTGCGTATTCTTGTAGAATAGCGCCCGGTAAAGTTCCTCTTCCTGAGGAGACAGGTGATCCTCCTTAATCGCAGCGGATGAATCCACAATCCCGGGGAAAAAGCGTGTAATTCCCATTCGTGCTCCCAAACCTGTCAGACTCATCATGCCTCCCGAGGGCAAAGGATATGCTTCATATACCTCTGGAATAGCAGGGTCCAATCCAATAATCGCCTTAACTTCGGTTGGATACCGTTGTGCCCAATATAATGCTTCAATGCCTGACATGGAATGCGGAAACAACACATACGGTGGATTCTGGCCAGCTAAAGTCAGCGCTGTTCTGGTTTCTTCCAATATCGTATCGATATCGCGGGACACCTTGGCCGTTTCACTGAAGCCATACCCTGCCTTCTCAACTACAGCAATTTTGTATTGTTCAGACAATCTGGAGTAAAGTGCCTTGAAATCCAATACAGGAGCGGATGTACCCCCACCTGACAGAAAGACCAGTGTTTGTGACCCAGAACCTTCTGCATAGACATGCATTTGGTGATTATTCACGTTAACCATTGCACCTGGCGGCGACAGAATACTCAACTCACTCTTGAGCTTAATCGTATGATTCGTGAAACTAATTACAATGAACATTAGCATGACACCCAATATTGCCAAAGCACCATACCCCAATCTCTTCAACACAATTCTCATTGGTTCCCCTCCAACGTGATGTACACTCTTATTTATTTTATCATGTACATTGGAAGTTATATGAGATTTAATCCTTTTCTCATCGCGCTCTAATAAATCCCTACCTGATCTACGGCTCGACCGGAAGGCTCTCCACCGCTGTGAAAAACACATCCAGTAGCTCAACGTTGTACGTAATGCGGACGTATTCGGTTATTAACGCCACATCCTCTTCCCCCTGATACTCCAAGCATGGGCGGCCCTCACTCCACAGCACCCTGCACGGGAACCTCCCGACAACATCCTTAATGATGTGATCCGGCTCAGCTACTTTATGAATGTCTCCCATATGAAATCTCCTCATTTCTCTATACTTATCGTGTGCAATTATGCATTAATTTTGAAATACATAACGATTCGATTCAGTGCACTTCATCACATTCCACTCGGAGAGTTATGAAGGCATAACACACAGGCATTTTGCAGACACAACAGGGCTGGTTCCCCCATAGGTGCCATTCCTTCGTAAGTTGGCTATAATAAGGGGATCAAAGTTTTCTATAAAGGCAGGAAAATTATGCGTACACTGGTTCACTTTATTGCTCCCTACGAATCGATGATTCCTATTATACAAGAGTGCATTCCTCGCTTTCCCCAGTTAACCATTCAGACGGACGTGGGCGACTTGGCAAACGGTGTGGAATTAGCAACTCAAGCTGAGAAAAACGGTGCAGAGATTATCATCAGCCGCGGCGGAACCGCCCAACTCATTAAAAAAGCAGTGACCATTCCCGTCATTGATGTGCAGTTATCGGGCTATGATATGATTCGTTCACTTACACTGGCAAGCCAGTTTAACGGCCAAACAGCCATTGTTGGCTTCTCCAACATCACCTCTGGTGCACAATCGATTATTGATCTGATGGATCTGCCCCTCAAGGTCTATACCATACATAGCTCGGAAGATGTCGCCCGATTACTCTTGGAGTTGAAAGCTTCCGGGTACCGACAGATTGTCGGAGATGTGATCACCGTCAACACCGCGAAGACCTATGGTCTGGAGGGATTGTTAATCCAATCTGGACAGGAATCCATCCTTAGAGCGATGGAGGATGCACAGCTGGTCTACCGTTATTTGAGCAAAAATCATGCGATATCGATCATCCTGAATGACCTGGTTACACGGGAACATCCCAATTTACTTATTTTAAATGAACGGAATGAAGTTGTATTCGAGAACCTGACCGATTTTGGGAAAAATCCGCTGACCGATAATCACATATATCTGACCAATACCAGTCTGGAGTTCCATCAATCCCAGATCCAAAATGTGTTCATGGTGGACGATTACCAGCTCACGGTTAACGCCTATGAAACGACCCTGGACAACAAGAACTACAAGGTATATATGCTGGAAAAAGGACAACCCTATGCCTTTGCACAATTCGGCATAACAACGTTTACGGACGCATCGATGGAGCCTATCGTTGCCGAATCCCCTGCCATGCAGGCGGTATTACAGAACATTCGGGCACTCTACGAGAATCATGAACCGATCTATCTGCGGGGTGAAGCAGATTCCGGTAAATCTTTTCTGGTCAAACATATTCATCAGATGTACTCAGGTGGCGGACTCTTATTACAGATGGATCTCTCGCAAGTTCCGCCCGGTCATTTGCACAAGATACCACTCGCCAAGGTTAGAAATGTAGAGATTAACCACATGGAAACACGGATGGAAGATCCGGAGTTGCTCGCCTTTATCCAGAGCTGCCTTCAAAATCAGATTGGGGTGTTTATACTCGGGGAACAGATAATGAACCCGCAGTGGTCACTTGATCTGGAGCTTAATACAATCATGATGCCAAATCTTGCGGATAGACCAGAGGATCTGGCTCCACTGATGCAACATTTCCTGACGGATTACTACCACAAATACGGAACTACTGCGGTGAGAATCAAAGAAGATGCTCTACAGCTGATCCAAGATCAGATCACACATATGAATGTCAACCAGCTGAAACATCTGATCAAGCAGGCTGCACTCAACGAACAAGATTATGTAATCACCACGGCTACCTTGTCCCGCTTGCTGGATCAGCAACCTTCTTCAAGCCCAATGAAGTTGAACGGTACGCTGAAGGAGATTGAGAAAGAAGTTATTCAGTTCGTGCTTCAGGAGGAAAATAACAATCAATCAAAGGCCGCAGAGCGTCTGGGGATTAACCGGGCCACATTATGGCGTAAACTTAAAGATTAACTTTAAGTTTGCGTCTTTTTTATCGCTTTTATATGTTGCATTTTTAAACAGTTAACTGCGTATTTAAAATTTACAATAATTTATTGTTGCTATATTAAACGATATGGGATAATATAATCCCTGCAAGCGCTTCATAAAAACGATTACTTCATAAGGAGCTACTACTATGAACATTAAAGCAACTTTAGATCGCATCCCTGGCGGTATGATGGTCGTTCCCCTGTTACTTGGTGCAACCATTAATACATTCTTCCCGAATGCCCTGCGCATTGGCGGATTCACGGAAGCACTTTTTGTTAACAGTGCCAGTACGTTGATTGCCCTGTTCCTGTTCATTGCGGGTACACAGATTACGTTTAAAACAGCAGGTTCCTCTGTCGGCAAAGGTTTGACCTTGCTTACGTTCAAATGGGTGATTGGTGCAGCCCTTGGTTTTATCGCTATTTTGTTCGCGGATTCAAACGGGTTATTTCTCGGTCTGGCCCCGCTGGCCATTATTGCTGCAATGACTAACTCTAATGGCGGTTTGTACATTGCTCTCGCCGGCCAATACGGGAAAGAAGATGACAAAGCAGCCTACCCTTTCCTCGCTCTCAGTGATGGTCCTTTCCTGACCATGGTAGCGCTCTCCATCTTTGGTGCGATGGGTTTTGCAAACGGTATGTTTTCCCCTATGGCCTTTGTTGCGGTATTGCTTCCACTCATCGTTGGTGTCATTATTGGTAATCTGGACCGCAATCTGGCGGAATGGCTGCATAAAGGCAGTGACAAACTTGTTCCGTTCTTTGCATTTGCTCTGGGTATGAACATTAGCTTCTCCTCCATCATTCAAGGTGGTCTTAGCGGAATTTTACTTGGTGTGTTAACCGTGTTATTAACGGGGGGAATCGGTTTCCTGCTCTTTAAAGCCATCGGCTGGAACCCGATCGTTGGTGCTTCCGAAGGTTCAACTGCCGGGAATGCCGTAGGTACACCTGCTGCCATCGTGGCTGCTAATGCTTCATTTGGCCCAATTGCCGAGATTGCTACGGTGCAAATTGCAGCGAGCGTTGTAACAACAGCCATCCTGTTGCCGATCTTCATCGGGTTCCTCTCCAAACGATTAGAGAAATCAGGTGGAGTCGAGAAATACAATCAACGACCAACCACATAAATGGGTATCACCTGATTTAATTTGCTTAATCTGTGCTTAATGGATGATCTGAACGGACTTTTTATTAAATTGTGCTTACAAGGAGGGATGACTGCATGAAATTAGCCATTATTGCAGATGATTTGACCGGTGCCAATGACAGCGGGGTGCAGCTTGCCCGTCACGGCTTGAAGACCAGTGTTCTTTTTAATATAGATGAAGGCCCTCTTACACGTTACGATGCCGTCGTCTTTGATACAGATAGTCGTTCCATATCCTCGCAGGAAGCGTATGACCGTGTATATCAGGCTGCTGAATTGTTGACGAACAACGGATTTGAGACGATTTTCAAAAAAATGGACTCCACCATGCGTGGTAATATCGGCATCGAGATTGATGCTGTATATGATGTCGTAAAGCCGGACTTTATGATGATCGCCCCGGGTTATCCAAAAAATAACCGGACGATATTGGAAGGAATCCATTACCTGAACGGCGTTCCGCTGGCAGATACTGAAATTGCCCATGATCCGAAGACACCTGTAACGATTTCCTACCTTCCGGACTTGTTGAAACAACAGACCAAGTACGAAGTTGGCGAGATCACCATCGCTGATCTGGAAGCCGGGCAGAATCATATTCGCACCAAGCTAGAGCAGTTGAAAACAAAGAATATCCCGTATGTAATGGTGGACTCCACCGAAGAAAGACATCTGGAACTGATTCTGCAGATGACTCGTGAGTTGGAGTATACCTTTACTTGGGCAGGTTCGGCGGGCATTGCCAATTACCTCCCCGCACATTACGAGTTGGAATCCAGGGCTGCGTCACTTGATATCCCGGAGAATCCCGGTCCAATCCTAACGGTGGTCGGCAGCGTGAACAAAAACTCCCGAGAGCAGCTGCATCGCTTGATGCGCAAGTCCCGCGTAGCTTCAGTCTCCTTCCATTCCTTCAAAGCGGTATCCGCAACCGCAGACCGCGCGGAAGAGATGGAACGTGTCTATAACGAGGTTCGAGACAAAGCGCTGGAAGGACAAGATGTTGTCCTCTACTCCACCGCTGAACAGGTGGATATCGAACTGGCACGAGCAACGGGCGAAATTCGTGGTCTCAATCACACGGAAGTCAGCAACGAGATTGTACTTGCGATGGGTGAGATCTGTGCCAGACTGCTGGAAGAGGGACTTTTCAAAGGGGTATCCATGACCGGCGGTGATACAGCTAAACAAATCTGTCTGAAATGGAATATTAGCGGCTTCGAGCTGCTGGATGAGCTTGAAATCGGCGTGCCGATCTCCAAGTTTATCGGGATTGATGATCTGCATGTGATTACCAAAGCAGGCGGATTCGGCAAACCGGATGTCTTTATCCATGCGATTCAAAAATTAAAAGGGGGTATTCTTGTATGAAACCTACAATTGGAATTACGATGGGCGACGCAGCAGGTATTGGACCGGAGATTATTATGAAAGCACTGGGTCATCAAGAAATGTACGATCAATGCAATCCACTCGTTATCGGTGATGCGAAGATTCTGGAGCGTGTGTTGCCAGTCATCGGTTCAAGTCTGAACGTTAACGCGATTCAAGAGCCTTCTGAAGCCAAGTATG
Organism: Paenibacillus sp. FSL H8-0283; assembly: GCF_045040675.1. Classification (NCBI taxonomy): domain Bacteria; kingdom Bacillati; phylum Bacillota; class Bacilli; order Caryophanales; family Paenibacillaceae; genus Paenibacillus; species Paenibacillus sp. FSL H8-0283. The sequence goes on along the minus strand of NZ_CP150295.1, from coordinate 222,790 downwards.
AATTCGGTACTGTGGATGTGATTGATCTGAACCTCGTTCCTGCGGATCTGGAATACGGTAAAGTATCTGCCGTGGCTGGAGATGCAGCATTCCAGTTTCTCGCCAAAGCCATTGATCTTGCCAAAACACAGCAGATTCACTCCATCTGCACCGCGCCTTTGAACAAAGAAGCTCTGCATCAAGGGGGGCACCTGTATCCGGGGCACACCGAGATTCTGGCTGACCTGACGGATACGCAGGACTTCTCGATGATGCTGACCACGCCTAATCTGCGCGTTATTCACCTGACAACACACATGGGTCTGATCGATGCCATTGCAAGTATTAACCCGGAAAGAACCTACACCGTCGTGAAGCTTGCTCATGATACGTTGAAAAAAGCAGGCTTTGAGAATCCGCGCGTTGCCGTATGCGGAATCAATCCTCATGCTGGAGAGAACGGCTTGTTCGGTAATGGAGAAGAAGAAGAGAAGCTTCAGCCCGGTATCGAACGTGCACAGCAGGAAGGCATTAACGTCGTTGGTCCACTCCCGGCGGACACACTCTTCTTCCGCGCTGGTCGAGGTGACTTCGATATCGTCGTAGCCTGCTATCACGACCAAGGCCATGCACCGATCAAAGTAATGGGCATTGAAGAAGGCGTGAACATCACCGTTGGTCTGAAAGGCGGTATCATCCGTACGTCTGTTGACCACGGTACAGCCTTCGATATCGCTGGTAAAAATATCGCCGATGATAAAAGCATGCTGGCTGCCATCCGCTCTGCTATTGAGCTGGCGCCGAAGGATCGAGGATAACATCAAGATTTATTCGGTACATGCGTGAGTCTGATCGTAAGATCAATTGTATTCGTATCGGTATATATTCGGTATTCGATAAATAGAAGGAAAAAGGCAAACCCTCTGTAAGTTCAAGGGTTTGCCTTTTTGTATATCGTCCACCCATTTATTCAGACCAAGAGTCTTGGTTGGTATTATGGCCATCAAACATATGCTAAACTGATCATAATAAGCAAGTAAAGTGGAGAACTCCTGTAGACCTGCAGTACACATCGATTACGTGAAGTTCACACCGATTTTAAATGATAAAAAGGAAGAGATTTAATGGGACGAAAACAATCTTTTACTGAAACAGAGCTACTGGACACAACTAAAAAATTAGTACTTGAGCATGGCTATGACGGTTTTCATCTCAAGCTGCTCTCACAGCATCTGTCCGGAGCCCGGAGCACGATATATCAATATTACGCGAATAAAGAAGAGATCGTCGCTGCTTGTATGAAGCGATCAATTGCAACCGTATTAGAGAATTCATTAGCCATTGATGAGACTGATCCAATGGATGCTCTTGAGCAACTGCTTCTGATTTACGCAGAAGAATCTACGCTCCATCAACTTTTGGGAGATGCTAGTAAAATTAATACGACTAATTCTGCTGCAGCAGCGAGAGATCTTGAATTTATTGAGGAAGCACATAGGACCCTAAAAATTCAATTATCACGCTTGTTTGAACGCGCTCAGCAGGATCAAGCCCTGCGACAAGATATTCCTCTACCTGTACTTATTGGTGTTTTTTTTAACTTAATTAATACGCCTAATATTCTAAATATCCCTACGCCTGATTGGGGAAAGCTACTGTTCCAAATGTGGATCGGAGGAGCCAAGAGCTAACTTTATTCTTGGCTTTAATTTGACACAAGTGTCATTTATATCGTTTAATAATGAAGACCGCGTGGCCGCGCATCTAAATTGACACTTGTGTCAAAAAAAGATAGAGAAGGAGTTGAACAGAACATGTTTTTAGCGATGAAGGAGTTAATGCATAATAAAATGAAGTTTTTGATGATTATCATTATCTTCGTACTAATGGCTTGGTTGGTATTTATTTTATCCGGTCTGGGAAATGGATTATCTACGCTAGCCGCATCAACATTCAAGACCATGAAGGCTGATTATGTCATCTTTGAAGAAGGAGCTCAGTCTTCCATGAGCAAGTCACTGCTGTCAGATCAACTGGTGGCGAAGGCGGAACAACTTCCTAATGTGGATGCTGCATCCCCTATGGGAAGTACGATGGCAACAGCAATGAAAGAGACGAGTACCAAGAATGAAGATAAAGTCGATATAGCGATTATAGGAGTTAACCCAGGAAGCTTCCTGGAACCAGCTATTGTAGAAGGTGAAAGCCTGTCTTCCGAGAATCCCACCGGGGTGGTTGTGAATTCGACCCTAAAAGATGAGGGCTATAATATCGGGGACACCTTTCAACTGGATGGCACGACGGAATCATTGACAATTATCGGATATGTGGAGAATCAGACGTATAACCACGTTGCATCCGTATTTACCCCAATGGCTGAATGGCGGGAGATTACCTTCGCGGCTCCAAGTTCAGATAAAGGAATCGCCGGACCGGTTAATGCGATCATGTTACAAGGCGAGAATATTGATCCAGAAGCTATAAATAAAGAGTTATCCAGCACAGATACAGTTACCCGAGCAGCAGCTGTACAAGGAATGCCAGGATACAAAGAAGAGAACGGTACGATTCTAATGATGCTTGCATTTCTACTCGCGATCTCTGCATTTGTACTCGGGGTATTCTTCTATGTCATTACGATGCAAAAAACCAACCAGTTTGGCATTATGAAAGCGATAGGCGCTAGTAACCGTTTCTTGGGAAAAGCCATTATCTCGCAAGTGTTTGTACTTTCGCTGACTAGTATTGTTGTTGGAATCTTGCTAACTTATGGGACAGCAGCAATTATGCCAAAAGGAATGCCATTTAAGCTGGAAACCAGTCTTGTCTTCAATTATTCTATTATCTTGCTGGTTATTGCTATGTTAAGTTCACTGGTATCTGTTCGCAAAATTACTAAGATTGATCCGCTTAAGGCGCTCGGGAGGGTTGAATAATGAGTAAGGGACTGCACATGCGGGAAGTCACCATGTATTATGCCGAAGGAAACAATCGGATCACCGCGCTTGATCATGTATCCATATCCGTGGAACCGGGGGAGTTTGTTGCTGTAGTCGGACCTTCTGGTTCTGGTAAAAGTACATTCTTATCTATTGCTGGGGCCATGCTGAAAGCCTCCGAAGGAGATATTCAACTAAACGGAAATCATATTTCGAAGCTTACGGAGAAAGAGCTATCTAATATAAGGCTGCAAGAAGTTGGATTTATTATGCAATCTTCAAATCTAGTTCCCTATCTAAATGTTCTGGATCAACTGCTAGTTGTAAAAAGGATGACCGGGACGATTAAAAAAGAGGATAAGGCATTTGCCTCCAAGCTGCTGGAAGAACTGGGGCTGGGTTTGAAGTTAAAAAGTTTTCCCGAAGAGTTATCCGGTGGTGAGAAACAACGGACAGCCATTGCTCGTTCTTTAATGAATAATCCCAACATCATCTTAGCCGATGAACCAACCGCCAGTTTGGATACCAAACGAGCCCATGAAGTGGTTAGTCTAATCGCGCAAGAAGTGAAATCACGCCAAAAGGCGGCCATTATGGTTACCCATGATGAGCGTATGCTTGAATATTGTGACAGAGTATATCGGATGTATGATGGCGGTTTGTTCCTAGCTGAATCGTAAATATATGGACCAAACAATATACCATTTCTCTTCTCTATTCTTTCTTTTATAAAAAGCTTCTATTCAGAAAAGAGTAACATGTTAAGTAGATTTTAGGTCTGTCCATCACTCTCCTCGTCCCACTCACTCTAGGCTCCCAAGTGGTTCGGGTCTCTCACCCACAAGTATAACTTCACGCTCGCTCTGCGAACGTCTGCTTCGGCGATATGCACTTGGTGACATTCCGTTCTGTTTGTTGAAGATGCGATTGAACTGGGAAAAGCTTGTGAACCCACACTGTGCAGCAATATCTGTGATTTTCTCACTCGAATTCAGCAGCATTTGCTGGGCATTCCGAATACGGGTCATCTGCACGTACTCTGTGAAGGTGAAGCCGGTAACCTTATTGAATTGGCGAGACAAGTGATGGGCACTTACATAAAAACGCTTGGATACCTCGTCCAAAGATAAATCCTGCTGATAATGGCTGTGAATATAAGAGGCAATGGCATACATGCGCCTGGACATCGTTGATCCAGTCTCTTCACGCACATACCCGTTCTCTGGTGAGTAACGATGAAGAGCACAGAGAAACTCCACGAACTTGCTATGAATCATAACCGATTGAAGGACAAAAGGGTGCTGCGATATAGCAAAAATATCATTGATTGGCGCGAGGACTTCCTTGCGTCTTTCTTCTGTAAATCGGAATATCGGGACCGGTTTATCAAAAATCGAGAACAGCTCTTTGTAACCGCTATCAAGACCAGGTGTATTAAGTGGCATGGCAAAGGTGATCATCAATCGTTTCGGCGGAGCACCCTTCGGATATTGCGTTTTATGCAGCAATGAAGGCCGCAACAGAACGATATCCAGAGGCTGGATCTCATATAAACTGCCTTCAATGATGTGCGCAGCTGTGCGATCGAGAAGGATACAGATTTCATAGAAATCATGGAAATGCTGAAATTCCATATTCAGTTCATGGGAGCGCTCGTCATAATCCAGATGATAAAAAAGTGAATCTCCAGGCTGGTTCACATGGATCGCATATCCTTGCTCGTATGCCAAAACCGATGGTGTCATGGACATGCCCCCTATCCTGATTCTAATGATTTTATTTTAGCATGAAATGCAATAAAAAGACGTTATTTTCAGCATACAATACATAGTTTCGCCCATTTCTCTTTTGTTATGATAGAGTTGATATGTTAGCGCTTGCAGTATTATCACTCCAACAACGACTACAGCCTGTACTTACTACAAACCAAGGTGGGAAACCAACATGAAAATGAATTCCTTATATACTCGAATCCATACCATTGTGAAACACTTGGAACGTGCACGACTAACCTCAAAGACATATATCCCTGAGCTTTATCATAAAGAAAGTGGTTACCACTCCTGGGAACTAGTGCATGAGGACCCTTCCTCCTGGAACGTATTCCGTAAGGGTGATGGCTGGGGTGGCAAAGATGTACACAGCTGCTTTAAAACCCGCATTCGAATCCCGGATCATCTGGAAGGAAAAAAGGTCGTGTGTACCATCGTTACTGGTGCTGATGACATCTGGAATTACGATAATCCGCAATTCTTAGCATTCCTCAATGGGGAACTGATCTGCGGTCTAGACGTGAACCATACGGAAATTGACCTGACACCCGCTGCGGCAAAAGGTGATGAATTCGAACTGGCATTATATGCGTATTGCAGTACGTCTGCCGCGGATGTTTTTCTAAATGTATATATCGCCGAGCATCATCAGCAAGTCTCCGATTTGTATTACGATCTCAAGGCTGCGCTGGATGCTGCGGATCTGCTGCGTGAGGATGATCTGGAGCGCCTGAAGTTGGTCGAACATCTGAATAAAGCCGTGAATTTGCTGGATTTGCGCCAGGAAAACAGCGCAGAATTCCATGCGTCGGTACTGGAAGCGCGCCGATATCTGCAAGATCATGTCTATGGTGATATCCGCCCTGCCGGTGATCACATCCCTACCGTGCACTGTATCGGACACACGCATATCGATGTGGCATGGCTGTGGACGCTGGATCAGACTCGGGAGAAGGTCATTCGTAGCTTCGCGAGTGTATTGTATCTGATGGACAAGTTCCCGGAGTATACCTTTATGTCCTCTCAGCCTCAGCTGTATGCATACCTGAAAGCAGACTACCCGTCCCTATATGAAAAAATCAAAGAAAAGGTGGCCGAAGGCCGCTGGGAAGCGGAAGGTTCAATGTGGCTGGAAGCCGATTGTAACCTGATCTCGGGCGAGTCCATGATCCGTCAGATTATCTATGGGAAGCGTTTCTTCAAGGAAGAATTCGGCGTGGAGAACCGTGTGCTCTGGTTGCCGGATGTATTTGGTTATAGTGCAGCGATGCCGCAGATTATGCGCAAGAGCGGCATTGATTATTTTATGACAACCAAAATTGCCTGGAATGATACAAACCAGATTCCAAACGATACGATGTACTGGCGAGGAATCGACGGATCAGAGGTCCTGACCCACTTTATCACAGCAACAGACTATGACAAACACCCTGATTTCAGGCAGCGTCGCTTCGAAACGACCTATAATGGACGGTTTAATGCTTCGCAAGTGAAAGGCACGTGGCAGCGATACCAGAACAAAAACATCAATGCAGATGTCCTGCAATGTTTCGGATTCGGAGATGGCGGCGGTGGACCAACTGAGGAGATGCTGGAGCATGGCAGACGACTTGATGTTGGATTGCCTGGTGTACCCGCGGTGAAACGTACCTTTGTACGCGAGTTTTTCGAGAAGCTGGAGCAAAATCTGGCTGATGTTCCTTCCGTTCCTCGCTGGTCGGGTGAGCTGTATCTGGAGTATCACCGGGGTACCTATACTTCCATGGCGCGTAACAAACGGTACAACCGTCATAGTGAATTTGCGCTGGCCGATGCCGAGCTGTATGCCATGATTCATCGACAGGCGAATGCACAGGCGGCCTATCCAACCGATGCACTGGAGCATGCATGGAAGCTGACGATGCTGAACCAGTTCCATGATATTCTCCCGGGCAGCTCCATTGAGCAGGTATATGTGGATTCCAAGGAGCAATATGAAGAAGTTCTGCGTGTCACGGATGAGCTGAAAGACAGTGCGCTGAACGGCATTGCAAGCCAAATTACATCTGATGGCGAAGCCATTGTAGTATTCAACACGACCGGATTTGTACGGACGGATGTGGTTGAACTGCCTGCTTTTGCGAGAAAAGTAACCGTCTATGATGGAGATCGCCCTGTACCAAGCCAGCAGACTCCCGAGGGAGGCCTCGTGTTCCTTGCAGAGAACATGCCTGCATCCGGGTATAAATCTTTCCGAATCACACCAGATCTAACAGACGAGCTTGTCGCGGGAGTTTCGGTTGCACAGTGGGAAGCAGATCGGCGCCATATCCACACACCTTGGTACGATATTCACCTGAATGAAAGTGCCGAGTTCACATCCGTATGGGACAAGCTGGAGGGCCGTGAGCTGCTCCAGTCTGGCAAGCGTGGTAACGTGTTGCAAGTGTTCGAGGATCGACCTGCGGAATACGAGGCATGGAACATTGACGATTATTATGAACAGCATATGTGGGAGATTAATGACCTGCAGTCGCTGGAGTGGGTTGAAAGTGGGCCGGTACGTTCCGTGCTTCAAGTGAAGCGACAGTTCCTGGACTCGGTCATTGAGCAGACGATCATCTTCTATGCGCACACGCGCCGGATTGATTTCCGTACGTTTGTGGACTGGAAGCAGGAGCATTTGCTGCTGAAAGCCGCCTTCCCGCTTGATATCTGGAGTGAAAAGGCCGTCTACGAAATCCAGTACGGCAACGTTGAGCGTGCTACCCACCGTAATACGAGCTGGGATCAAGCCCGGTTTGAAGTATGCGGGCAGAAGTGGGCCGATCTGGCGGAGAACGGGTACGGTGCTGCTCTGCTGAACGACTGCAAATACGGATATGATATTCATAACTCGGTGATGCGACTGTCGCTGATCAAGAGCGCAACGTACCCGAATGAAAATGCCGACAAAGAGCAGCACGTATTCACCTACGCGCTCTATCCGCATCAGGGCGACTTCCGTGAAGGACGTGTCATCCAAGCTGCTTATGATCTCAACCGTCCGCTGGTTGCCCGTGAAGTAAGTCCGCAAACCGGTACGTTGCCGGGAACATGGTCAATTGCATCGGTCGATCAGGATAATGTCGTGCTGGAGGTTATCAAAAAAGCCGAGAACAACGATGATATGATCATCCGAGTCTACGAAGCACATGGCCGCCGCAGCCGTGCTTCCCTGCAATTGCCTGAGGGAGCAGGTGTTACGGCGTACGCGTGTGATTTGCTCGAGAATAACGAAGCGGAATGCGCCGTGGAAAATGGTCGAATTTCTTTTGATATCAAACCGTATGAGATTCTGACCTTCCGTATCCCTGCTGAACAGTAAACAGAAATTACGCAACATGAAAAACTGCAACATTGCTTAATATGCTTCAACAATAAAGCAATAAAGGGCTGCCTCCTGTCATATCTGACATGAGAGCAGCCCTTCATTTGTCGTTCTTTAAAATTCTTCGTACTCGCTTGGGTCCTGATCCCACAACCGTCCATCTGGACGATTAAATGCAGAGATGACCTGCATCTCTTCTGTGCTCAACTCAAAATCGAATATATCGATATTTTCCTGTTGATGCTGCAAGGAGCCGGCTTTCGGAATGGGAATGCAACCCAGCTGAACATGCCAGCGCAGAATGATCTGGGTTGGCGTTTTGCCATGCGTTTCCGCAATCCGAAGAATGTTCTCATCCTTCAGAATATCCTGTACGGCATCATTGCCACGTCCAATCGGACTCCAGGATTCGTTCACGATGCCATGCTTTGTATCCTGTTCCCGCTGATCGGCTTGGTCAAAGAACGGATGCAGCTCAATCTGATTCAGACTCGGCGCTATCCCCGTTTCCTTAATCAGCCGTTCATTGTGCTCAGGCAGGAAGTTGCTGACTCCAATGGATCGGATATATCCACGTTTTTTGGCTTCGATCAGTGCTTGCCATGCCTCCACATACATGTCCTTTTTCGGATTGGGCCAGTGAATCAGATACAGGTCGTAATAATCCAGATCCGCTCTATACAGGGATTCCTGGATCGCCACAAGTGCTTTATCATGAGCGTGATAACGCCCCGGCAGCTTCGAGGAAATGAGCAGTTCTTCTCTGGCGATGGAGCTTTGTTTGATTGCTCTGCCCACCGTTGCCTCATTCTCATAGTTATACGCAGTATCAATTAATCGATAACCCGCATCCATTGCGGAGGCGATCGATTTAACACCTTCTTCACCTTTTAAACTATAGGTACCAAATCCAATTGCAGGCACTTTCAAGCCATCGTTCAATGTATATTCCGGAATTCGATGATTCATCTGAAGACTCTCCTTTGCAAAAGGTATACGAACAATATGGTAAAAATAATGCCCCTCTCCGTTTATCTACCCCTCCATACGCGCTTGAATCAATTGGAAGTCACCACTCCGTTTTAGTCGGGTGACGGCTTCCTCTTCTAGCTCTCATGAAGAACGGTCTCCTTTTCATTCAAACGAAGAGATGGGCGTGGCCGATAACCGTTGATTGCCTATAAAGTTCTTAATAGCCATAGCAGCCTGCTTATACCCGCCAGCATCGCGTAACGTTTTCCCAATAACCTCAGCATGCTCCTTGTAGGAGGCATTACCGAGCACTTCTAATACTGCGTTTCTAAGCACATCGGGTGTAAGGTTATTTTTGTCCACGATGACCCCTGCTCCCAACTCCTGTACCCGGCCTGCTACACGCGGCTGATCCGATGTTAACGGAAGCATGATTAATGGTACATTGTAATACAAAGCTTCGCTGGTACTGTTCATGCCTGCATGTGTCAGAAAAGCATCTACACACTGCAACACTTCCAGTTGAGGGACATAGGGTCTTATGATGAAATTGTCAGGAATGAGATCAGCAATGGGCTCTATATCGGTATCCATCCCAGAAGATAATATAAACTGCACAGGCAAATTACGAAAGGCCGTGAAGCAAAGCTTATAAAAATCAAGATCCTTATTTAAAATGGTTCCCATCGAAATATAAACTGCCTGTTTGTAAAGAGCATACAGAGATTCGTTTGCAAAGCCTGGCGCATCCTTGCGGGGGATAATAGATGGGCCAGTGAATACAAAGCTGTCATCCATCTTCTCCCCCATCGGTTGAAAATAACGACTTGTATACACAATCTTCAGTTGTCCTGAATGCTCTAAAAGTTCCGCCAGGGAAGGTACAGCCACATCGAACTGGGAAGCTATTTGCTGGGACACTTCCACGATGCTGTTATATAGCTCCTTGACCTCCTCCGTATCATCATTCAGTTGATTGTCTGACCCAAGAGGCTCCACAAAAACAAAGGTGCTGGTTGAGCATACCGTTGGTATACCTAGCTTCTCACCTAGAATTTGTCCTCCCCAGCCTATGATGGAGTCAAAAATGATATAATCGTAGGTTTCATGTTCGATCAGATTCAGAACATCTGGAATAAACCGTTGAATAACTTTTGCCAATATCATATATAAAAATTGGTAAGGATGCTTGAGTTCAAATGGCTTCATACCAGGGTTGTTGAGCAGGGTTGCCTCGTTGAAGGAATAGGCCTTAAATTGTGCGCCTAACGCTTCAATCTTCGTCCGGTATTTTTCGGTACAACAGTAAACCACTTCATCACCGTTCTCTACCAGTTCCTTGATTAATCCAAGCGACGGATTGATATGGCCTTCTGCAGGGATCATCACAACTAATACACGTGCCACGGCACTCACCTCCATTAAATTTTCCAATGCACTCAAGTGGGGGATATGGTAACCCATTCTTCCAGACCATTGGCTTGAATAAATAAAACTCTACTACCTCATTGAGGCGGTAGAGTTCCTATTCATGAGACGGAAGCATTAAAGTCTACGATACCTAACGTTTTTTACTCTCACGAGCTGGTCACGGCACCCAGACATCCCTTTTATAAAAGGTTACGCTGTAAGCATCGGTATCGCTGTATCGTCCATCTTTGCTTATCACTTTAAAATATACATTATTGTAGTCGACAAGAACTGTATCCGCTCCTGACGTATTCGTAGAAGAAGCAACCAAATTTCCAGCGCTGTCATAGGCGTACAGATCGTAATCATAGCCGGAAGGAGAACCCAGCACGACAGATTTGCCATGCCCTCTGAATGTAAAGTAGTCTACATCTGTCGGGGATGATAGATAAGACCAAGCACTTCCACCCCAGTAAGCCGGACCGTAGGGAGTGGCCACCGTTTGCGTTGGGATTTTATACGCGCTGCTCAAAGTGTCATTCGACTCGTAATTATCCGCCAAGGCCGTACCCACAATCGATCCTGATAAAAGCGTCACCATAATAGCAGAATACAACGTTTTCTTCATTTCATTCTCCCTCCATTTCTTTTGAAAAGTTAGCACGCCAAAGAGACTTCATGCTTTTCCCTCGTTCATAGACACGCCTGATCAGAAAAAGCTCCAAATCACCCCTTTCAAAATATGGAATTAATTAGATTATAATGTAAAGAAATACATATTGTCTACTTGTTTTTGCAGACATTCTGTTTTGTTATCTTGCACTGAACCCTATCCCATGAACTGACCGTCAGTCTCATAAATAAAGCACTTGGATCTGTTCCTGTAATTTTAAAATTAGCCAACTTGTTAAGACTCCACGTATCCTCACCCATGGCCGAATTGGAGGGGCATCCAAACGTAAAAACGACCACCAATATGGTGGCCGTCACATCTATTTTGATAAATCTTCTTAATATTCTCGCGAGTATTGCTTATCCTCTTTCAGTTGCACAATGTCATGTCCGGTTGGATTCTGGAAGGCCCGTAATCCAAATGTTGACGCCACCGCGAAGATATGGTCAAAGATATCCGCCTGAACGTTCTCATATACACCCCAGTTAATATCATTGCTGAATGCATAGATTTCCAGAGGCAGCCCGCGATCTTCCGGTGCTAATTGTCGCACAATCATCGTCATATCTTTATTGATTTTTGGATGATTCCTCAAATATTGATGGATATATTCCCGGAATACACCGACGTTTGTCAGTTGTCTGCCGTTCACGTTGCTTTCGGTATTCACCTCGTGCTCCATGTTGTATGCTTGAATTTCCTTTAATTTTTCCATGACATAATCAGTCAGGTAGTGAATTTTCTCAAATTCAGCCACCATCTCTTCCGTACAAAAACGGATACTGCTGATATCAATATAGATACTCCGCTTAATTCTTCTGCCGCCGGACACCTGCATCCCTCTCCAGTTACGGAACGAATCCGAAATGAGGGCATAGCTTGGAATCATCGTAATCGTTTTATCAAAATTCATAACCTTTACCGTATTCAATGTAATGTCGATGACATCACCGTCCGCATTATACTTTGGCATCTCGATCCAGTCACCAACGCGTACCATATCGTTCGACGATAGCTGTACACCCGCCACGAGGCCCAGGATCGAGTCTTTGAATACGAGCATTAATACCGCCGATAACGCCCCAAGTCCACTAAGGATAATGAGCGGGTTCTGTCCGATCAGGCTGGAGATGACGATAATGCCCCCGATAATGAACAGGACAATCTTGGCTACCTGAATGTAACTCTTGATTGGGCGAATCTTCGACACCTCATAGGTACGATAGATATCATCGAATACATTCAGCAGAGCATTCAGAACCGTAATCATGATTACAATCATATAGGTCATTGCTGATTTTTCAATTATGGCCTGATAGGGCGAGAAAATATAAGCAGAATAATAGATTATAATGGCTGGCACAAGATGCGACAGCTTCTGAAATAAATTTTTCTGAACCACAATATGGCCCCACTTGAAACGGTTGTTACTTACGATACGATGGACCGTCTTCAGTACCACTCGCTTAGCAATCACATTCGCCAATATCGAGATCACTGCTATAAAAATAATCATAATGATGTTTGAAAGATAACCAATGGAGGGTCCACTCATGCCGAGTTCTTCTAGTTGATTTCTGATAAAGTCCATTGTTTCCTCCTGACATAATCTAGTTTAGCCTATTATTATAAAGTAGTTTGAGAGGGCAAGCAAAGTTTGTGCCTCCACTTCATTCTTCCTATGTATTATATATATTAAAAAAAGACCCTGTCATTCAAAGAATGATGGGTCCACTTAATTATGTCGTCTTTATATCATGATCACGAGAAATGTCTAACAACTCACTCACCGTCACCAAACGGTACCCTTCCGCGACCAGTTCCTCCACCAGCACACGAACCGCCTCCACCGTCTGGGAACGATACCCGTACCCGTCATGGAATATGAGCACGCTGCCAGGTTTCGCCGCAGACCGGGTATGCTCCAGAATGTGCTCAACACCGGGATTGTCCCAATCCCTCGCATCACCGTTCACCGCACCAATCGTACGATATCCACGCTCCGCCGCCAGAGATAATATATCATCGTTTACGCCAAAATACGGCGGGCGGAAGCAGCGGGCAGGTTGCCCCGTAACTTTTTGAACAAGATTTTCCGCGCGTTGCAGCTCTTCGCCAGCTTCCTCCAGCGTCAACTTGGTCAGATCCGGATGCGTGTACGTATGGTTGGCGATCTCATGCCCTTCACGGTGCACCTCCGCGGCAATCTCCGGGTGGTTCTCCATCTCTTGGCCAATCATGAAAAACGTCGCCTGCCCACCGGCACGCCGGAATATCTCAAGCACTTGAGGTGTATAGACCGGATGTGGCCCATCATCAAACGTGAACGCCACAACCTTTTCCCGAACAGACTCCTGCTCTACCATCGCGATATTGACCATACTATAATGACCCCTCTCTGAAACTGACTGGCTATATACCCCTTATTATTCCATGACCACAGGCTCCGGTCTAGTCCAGAGATCACACCTTGCGAAATCCCGAATCAAGTCGATATCTACCAGAAAGAGAGTACAAGCAAGCGAGCGAGCAGCAAGCCCTTCTACCGCCACGCCCTCCAGTCCAGCCCAGCCTCCAGCTAACCTTTAATTGCACCTGCGATCATACTCTTCTGCACCTGTTTGTTCAGCAGCAGATAGATGACCACCGTTGGCACCGTCGTAATCATCAGTCCAGCACCAATGATACCCCATTGCGTAATGTACGTTCCCACCATCGACATCATGCCCACCGTCAATGTCTGGTAAGCCGTGTTATTGATAAACGTGACCGCAAACATCAGCTCATTCCAGCAGGACAGAAATGTGAAGATGGCTACCGTTGATATAGCCGGGGTTACCAGAGGCAGAATAATAGAGAAAAACGTCCGGTATATGCCGCAGCCGTCGATAACCGCCGACTCCTCCATCTCTCTTGGGATACCTTTGAAAAAACTGCCCAGAATGAATACAGCCATCGGAATGCCAAATGCCACATAGGGAATGATCAGAGACCAGTAACTGTTGAGCAGGCTCAGATTCTTCAAAATAATAAACAATGGCAGCAGCGCCGCATGAATCGGCACCATCATGCCCAGCAAAATAATCGTCATCGTCAACCCGCTGAGCTTCCAGTTCATTCTTGTGATTGCGTATCCCGTCATGGAGGACAGGATCAGTACCAAGACAATGGAGGCCGCAGTAACCAGCACACTATTCATAAAATAGGTCAGCACATGGCCGTCAGACATTGCTTTGGTGTAGTTGCTCCACAGAAACGCTTTGGGCAACCCGGCCACATCACCGCTGAAAATCTCACTGTTATCCTTCAGGGAAAACAGCGCCAGCCAGATGAGCGGGTAGATCTGCACAATCGCAACGAGGATCAAAAACGCTTGCAGGAACACTTTCCCGATCGGTCCGGAGATGGACCTCGACTTGGGCTTTTTTTGCAACATGACTTCTACGGTACTCATGCCTTATGCCTCCCTCTACTCCGTTTTGAACAATGAATTAATGAGGATCGTACACACCAGACACTCCACAATGATAAAGACCGAGATCGCACTGCCATATCCGTACCGGAACGTATCAAAAATGGTAGCGTACATCAGCGTGCTTGGCACTTCAGTGGTGTAAAATGGCCCACCACCTGTCAGCACATAGATCAGGTCAAACACCTTGAATGCACCGATAACCGAAAAAACAAGGCTTACCTTCAGAATCGGCTTCATCAGCGGGATCATGATGGACCACGCCGTGCGAATACGGGAAGCACCATCCATTCGAGCAGCTTCGAGTACATCCTGAGACACGGACTTCGCACCTGCATACATCAGCAGCATGTGATACCCCACGTACTGCCACAAGGTTGGAATAAAAGATGCCGCCAGTGCGGTGTCCTTCTGCCCCAGCCAGTCCTGCGCCAGGCTGGATAAGCCGATACTTTGCAGCAGCACATTCAGCAGGCCGTAATCGGCATTGTAGATTTTTGACCACAACTGGGCAATAACCACCGTCGAGATCAACACCGGGATGAAATACACGGTCCGGTAGAAGCCTTCCCCCTTGACGTTGGACGCCAGAATCAGTGCGAGCACCAGCGAGATCGGCAGTTGAATGAACACCGAAGCACCTGCGAATAACAGGGAGTTTTTGATTGAATTCAGTACCCGGGTATCCTTAAACATCTCTACATAGTTGTCCAGGCCGATAAATGTACCCCTGCCTACGCCGTTCCAGTCCAGCAGACTGTAATAACTGGAGACAAAGATCGGAATAAGCACAATGCCGCAGAACAGAAGCAGCGTGGGCAGTACAAAGACGGCTATCGTACCCTTATTGGAAAATACAGAGTTCATTGTTGTTCTCCTCTCAAAGGCGTGACCGGGATATTCCGGACCACGCCTTGTTTGGGTTCATCTTCATTGTTAGCAGGCTTCAGCTTGGCAAGCTCAACACGAGCTTACACGTGTATGGATTATGCGCATATTAGCCTGCGCGATCTACAAGCTCAGCTCTGTTGGTTTGAGCTGTGCCATCTGTTTGCAGAACTCCTCCGGTGTTACATCGCCGGCAAGCAGCTGGGCAATCAGATTTTTGTGCGCTTCGGCAGACTCCGCTGGCAGAATGTTATCCCACCACGCGATGAATGAGGTCGCCGTTTTCATAATATCTGCCGCAGACAAATCTAGGGAGGACAGGCTGGACGTGTCGAGTGTATCTGTTTTCCAGCTTGGCAGGCCGGCTCCAGCCAGGAAACCTTGTGTACCAAGCTGCTCGCTCAGATACATGAGGAATTCCACGGCTTCCTTCGAATGCTTGGTATTCTGGTTGATGTAGAAACCATCGACGGCTCCGCCGAAGATTTCGGTATTTGTGCCTTTGCCATCCTCAAACACTGGGAACGGAATCACTTTCACTTTGCCTTTGACTGCGGAGGACGGGTCCTCAATTCCTGCATTCACCCAGTTGGCCTGGAACATCATCGCCCCGTTGCCTGCATTAAATGCCCCCAGCATCTCGTCATAGCTCATGCTGAACATGCTGCTGTTGAATGCTCCTGCTTGTGCAAGTTGCTGCATTTTAGTCGCAGCGGCTACAAAGTCGGGCGAATCCCATTTCGACGGATCTTTAAAGGCTTCCATCACCGCAGCATTGCCTGCCTGACGCATCGCAATAATGTCGTACCAGTACATGCCCGGCCAGCGATCCTTTTCTCCAATCACAGCCGGGGTTATCCCCGCCGCTTTCAGCTTGGAGACCGCATCCAGCAGTTCGTTATAGGTGGTCGGAATCTTGGCACCCGCCTGCTCGAACAGTTCCGTATTCACGTAAAGGTTGGCGATATGTGTGTACACGGGCAATGTGTAGATTTTGCCGTCCATATTGATGGCCTCCGCCATACCCGGACCCATTCGTTCTTTGATATCGTCCGTCAGGTAACTTGAGATTTCCAGCACATTGCCGGATTTGATGTACGGCTGCATGAAGCTGCCGCCGCCCATGCCATAGAACAGGTCTGGCGCTTCACCAGCCGCAATCGATGTTTTGACTTTAGTTTTATACTGTTCTCCTGTCGTGCCCGTACGTTCAACCTGGATGTCCGGATGCTCGCTGTTCCATTTCTCAACAATCTCGGGCAGCAGCTTGGCCGAAGGATCGGTATTGCCAACCGATTGATCCCATAGCGTCAGCTTGATCTTGCCATTACTTTCCCCCTGTGTACCACCGGATGAACCGGATGAACATGCCGCCAGACTGCTTACAATTCCCAGAGTCAGAATTAGACTTGCTGATTTTTTTAATAGCGCTTTCATCTCTATGGACCTCCCTATGTGTTTTAGTTCGTTCTAGCCCATATTTTAGGCGAAATGTGCGTTGTTCTCCATTTAGAAAACAGGCATCGATTTGTAATATTCGAACATATGTGGAATTGGAGAGGGGGTGCGCTCACACCTTCTCTACACTCCCGGGTTTACATCTCGTTTCTCAGGTTTTTACATTCCGATATTCGTTCATGGACCGACCGATATGTTTTTTAAACAAGACGCTGAAATAATGTGGGTCCGGGATGCCTACCTGCTGCCCGATCTCATACCCCTTTAAATCGGTCTGCTTCAGCAACGTTTCGGCCTTTCTCATACGAAGCTGCGTCATATATTCCACAAATGTCTGCCCGGTTTCTTTTTTCATCAGCCGGCCCAGATGGCCCGAACTTACGTAAAAAGCAGCCGCGGTGCTGGAAAGCCCCACTTCCGCATTGCCCATGTTCTCTTCAAGATAAGCCATCACCCGGTCGATCAGATTACCTTCCTTGGCCTGTCGTTTGGCTTGTATGACATCCGATACCGTGCGGACATGTTGCTCCAACATGCTTTTTAGTTCAGGCAGATGACCTGCTGTAAAAATGGCCGCAACGGCCTCTTTGTTCAATGCGTACTCTCCCTCAAGCTGTTGCTCTATGGCGGCACGCTGGCACTCCGTAACCACATCCATGGCTGCCATCCGAAACTGTGAAACGTCCGAGAACGGCACAGACAGCATACGCTCCAGCAACAATACGGCTTCTTCCCCCGCACCAACACTGACGTAAAATTGCAGTTGTTGGAGCAACTGAGCATCCGAGTGGTAGGGCCTCTTACCGCCTTCGATGACCAGATCCTCGAAGCAAATAACCTGATTTTTCCCCACAAACGCCTGATAATCGAGTGCACGACAAGCTTCCCGGTATCCCACACAGGCCCTTCCCCATCCTGATTGCCATTGCCCAATCCCTACGGTCACATCAACTTCACACCCTTTGAGCTTAAGTGTATGTTGAAGTTCTTCCTGAAGCTGTTGCACCTGATTGGCAAATTCCGTATCCTCACCAAATGAGAGCACAACTATCCGGTTATGCGGGTCCATGATGATAATGGTTTGCGAATCCTGCGGATAAAATGCCTGCACTTGCTTCATGCCTACCATTCGCAGCAAAATATGTATTTCCTCAGCGGGTTGTCGGTGGGCTTCTGTCTGATGCTGGCTTAAATGGAGTTGATCGTGTTGTTGTTGTTGTTGAGACCCTCGTTGTGCTTGGTGTGTTTGGAGTGTTTGGTGATATGGTTCGGACAGATGTGGATATACCTCTGGTGCAGCTATCTTCGCTTGCGGTACAGCAACCTCCACCTCCATTACTGCGATGCGTGATCCTGGTTCACCAGATGAGATAGGAATGCCAAAGAAACGCGCCTTCTCTTGTAGTTCGTCCTCAGGCATCACATCACTTAACCATTGATTCACAAACCTCTCCCTGAGATAAGGCAAGCTCTGCTTCATCTCCTCCCGCAGCTTCATCAGCTCGTACTCACGCCCCATCTCCTGCTCGATTGCCACTCGCAGCTTCGTCGTAACCTGTAATAATTCAGAAGCACGGATGGGTTTCAAAATAAAATCGGATATGCCCAGCTTCACACTCTGACGAGCATATTCAAATTCATCATGTCCCGTCACTACCACGATTTTTATGTTTGGGTAACGCTCCATGAGGATGCCGCTCAGTTCAATGCCGTCCATCTTGGGCATGTATATGTCCGTGAACACGATGTCCGGGCGCAACAGCTCGACCTGTTCCAAAGCCTCTGCAGCATCGGAGGCCTCTCCAATGATGCTCATGCCTTGCTGCTCCCAATCGATACGCATGCGCAGCAGATTACGGATGAGGTACTCGTCATCCACAATCAATACCTTTAATGGTTCAATAGTTAATTCCATGATTCATCGGCTCCCTTCGGGATCGTTATGATAATGGTAGTTCCTTTTCCAACCTCGCTCTGCAACTTAAGTCCATCTTCTCTGTCATAAAAAATGCGAAGCCGCTCCATCGTTCCCCATAAGCCAAAGCTTGGATTGTGTTTAGCGTTATAGGTAGGATTAGAAGTGTTAGATGGGTTAGATGAGTTCGAGCGATTAGACCTGTTCATTTCTGTTCGTTGAATCTGCTTCACTTCTTCCTCGGACATGCCGACTCCGTCGTCAGTGATCGTTAGAAGTACTCCCTCCTTGGATCGACGAGCTTGGATGCGTATCGTGCCCGGGCTGCCTTTGGGACGAATACCGTGATACAGCGAATTTTCCACCAACGGCTGGAGCACAAGCTTGGGAATCATCACTCGTTCACAGCCTGAATCGATATCGTACTGCACCTCAAATACACCGGGGTATCGCACCTGCTGGATCGTCAGATAATTGCGTACAATCTCAACCTCCTCGTGCAGTGTAATCAGTTCACGCCCTTTGCTGACACTCAGCCGATAATAACTTCCGAGCGCTTCTAACAGCTCACATACCTTCTCGTTCATACCCGACATTGCCAGGGAGGTAATGGAATCAAGTGTGTTGTATAGAAAATGCGGCTTGATCTGCGCCTGAAGTGTATTCAGCTCTGCTCGGCGGATCGTCTGCTGCTCCTGAATGATGCGTTTCAACATCTGCTCAATCTGCTCGATCATCTGGTTGTAACCTCCATATAGCTGTGCGAATTCGTAACTGTTCAGCTCAACCGTCACTTTGCGGAAGTTGCCGCTTGGTGCTTTCTGCATGGAGCGAAGCAGCTTGTGAATCGGCTTAATGACGCTGCGCGAGATGATGAATGAACTGACAAAAAAGACAGTCCCGTTTACCGCCAGTAGGATCAGCGCAAGCATCACCATGGATTTATTGCGGGTATCGGTAGCCTGGTATGGGCTCATGCTGATGAATTTCCACTGATCATCACCAGACGAACGATAGGTAACCGCATATTCCTGACCACCTGATTGCAAGGTGATGAAGCCGGAGGATTGCTCTTGAAATGTTTGTTTTAACTTGGCCTGATTGGCCTCTAACATCTCGTGCATCCCTTCCTGTCCAGAAGCCACAGATATGGATTCGCCGGATACAGCAGGCACGGCCTTCTTTCCATCGGTAGCGTTGGTTGCAATCACCCGCTGATGCTCATCCAGGATGGCCACCTGAAATGAATCCGGTGCAGACAGGTTGGCATAGGCTTGAGCAATGGATTTTCCCTTGATGTTCATGACCAGAAATCCAAGTGGAGACGTATCATCCAAATCTCGAATGAGGCGAATAAACGAGACCACCTCTTGCCCATCATTCTCCCCCGTTGCCGAGACTCCGCTGTCGTTGTTGCCACCATTCAGCCTGAGCAGATATCTTCCGTTATGCTTCAGTGCCTGTTCGTACCACGGCGCTTCCTTCACATTCGCTTCCATAAACGTGGGCCATTCCTGTGTACCAACCGAGAATCGGTGCCCCGAATTATCGTAAATATATACTGAATCGATAATTGGAACCGCTTGCATAAGATTGGTCAAATACGCGCTGACCTTGGACTGTGTCTGTAAATTGGAGTACACATTGCCCTGCCGCAGCAGGTTCTGCAAGTTGGGATCGGAGAAAATCATTTTCGAATAATTGTTCACGTTCTCGATCATCAGATTAACGTTGGTCTCAATGGATGTAATTGTCTGCAATGATGCTTCATTGATCTTTCGTTGCGCGTCATTTTCCGAGATTCGATTCAAAACCAACGCACTAAACGCCACCGTTAGCAGAATAATGACAAAGTAGGCAAACGGAATTTTAAAAGCGAGTGTCTTGGGCTTGCGTTGAATGAACGCTTTGAAACGGGGAGTCCAATTCGTCTTCATTGCGCTGGTGTTCGCTTTTGCATTTGCGTTTGCTTCTGCATCGCTCTCAATATCTGATTGGGCTGTTGCTTTCACTTCTATTTTTCATCCCCTTCTGTTACTTCTCTTGCTCCTTCATCTGTTGTTGCATCTTTGGCTCTTTGATTCACTGTGACCCTCCTTTGGTTCCGATGTGTGATGGGTTTATCGGTTGTGATCGGATGACCTGTTGTGATATCCACCACTCTCTCGGATTTTATACAATTGTATATTATAGGACTGTGTATGGAGCAGGCTCAATTCTTTTTATCGCTTACGGATGGCTTGACTGAGTGAAGTGAGGCTTTGGGGATCTGATCGTGGTGAATGCTGCGGGTAGGGGCCCCTAATTGGAGCCGCAAGAAGTACTGCTTTATAAAATGTTGGAGGTACAGATAATAAGTTGTGGTTTGTGCCGGGTGGAGAGAGAAGCGGGGGAGAGACGGAGGATCTGAGTACACAAAAGAAGATGGTAAACGTCTACCTTGATATGGCATACTTTTGAGCAAGATTACAATATCTACGGGCATAATCTTACTACTTACAGAGTGTTGATCGAGTGGTTAAGGCTGGGAAGTCCAATTATGGTCTTCTCGTATGATGAATTTAAGTGGGGAAAATGTTGGGGGCAAACTGCCCTCGGGCAGGACAAGTACAGAGTTCGTTATGGTAAGAAACAGCGAATCGTGATCAAAGCGAGAATTCGGTAACGCCTTTTTTGGAGGCATATTTCAGCGTGTAGCTTCCTTCTGTGCCATATGGCATCGTAGCGATTTGGATGCGGGTATAATCCAACCGACTCTCTCTCAGCACTTTTTTAATCAGCGCTATGCTCCGATCTTCGTCCGTTACCACACAGAAAATGTTCATTACATATTCCTTCGGATCAGCCACACGGCTGCCCAGGTCACATCCATCCACCTCTCCCAACTCCGCCTGGGTCAGAACGGTTTCCAGATATTCCATCACCTTTTCCTTCAACCAATGATCTCGTTTGCTACCCTGCGCGCTCTTCAGTGGATATTGCACCACAAGCCAGTATTTTTCACTCATTTAGCTTCACCAACCAATCTTTATATGATAGGGCATTACGTTATGTGGAGGGCACTTGGACGATAAGGTGCATATGTTATGCCTTACACTCCTCCAGTTCAAAATGGGCTAAATAATTGACCTTACTGCTTTTTGGAATTGTACTGCCCTTCCATTTGCAGGATGAGGAACATGGTGATGTTTAATGAGTTGGGAGCTTAACGTGTCTGCTGACTTTCTGCCAATAGCCACGATCTGAGCATCAGGATTCAGTTGCATAAGCTGTCTGGCAAACGGCAAACCATCCTCCAACTCTGCCAAAGTCGGCGTTCGATTCGTCATCCTGTTTTCGGCAGATTGATAAGGATGAAAGGGATAGATGTTCCAAAATATAAAGTCCGTTGGTTTCCACCTTGAACTGGATAACACTTCACCCCATATGATGGATGCTGTCGGTTCTGCGAATCCATACAGCGCCTGACTCCGGTTAGGTTTGGCGATATTGGGCAGGCTTGTTCGAACACCCGGCTCGCCTGAAAAAATCATTTGGTGATTCACCAGCGAGTGATTCCCGGTAACCATTCGCTCGGACGTCAAAGGTACGCCGGAGAACCTCGCCCCTTGATATCCCACAGCTTCAGCAATAAAAATGTACCGAGCCTTGGACATTCGTGGTTCCAAATACCTGACCAAATGTTCCGAGCGAATCTTCACCGCTTCGGGGCCGATATCATAACCCGTCACATAATCTCTCCAAGGATTAATCACATTTATTGGCGAGACATATGCTTGTATGCCTGCAACAAACTCGCGGATCTGTTGCTGCGTTTGGCTCATGCTTTTTTGCCTCCTTTGGGAGATTACTGAGTATATCGGGCTTGCATCAGCTTATTTTACAAAGATTATAGCATAAACAGAAAAACCACCAACCAGAACGCTGGTTGATGGTGGATAGAAACTGTAGAAAACTATTGTGGTATAACTTCTTCCCACTGACCATTGGTGGTTTCTTTGTAGGTAAAAATGTTTCCATCATACTTTCCCTGAATAAAGTTAGAACCCGTTTCTTTCCATTCCTTAGTAACAGATAGGACAACTTTAGAATTCTGTGAATTTATTAAAATGTATTTCCCTCTTGATAAATTAATCTCAAAGGCTACTGGATAAAAATCGTACCAGAATAGTTTGTCTGATTTCTCTCCCAGTATACCCGCATCACCAACTTTAGAGAAATGAGGACTGATGACTCGAAACCTGAACTCCAACCACTTTCTGGGATCTAAAGGAAATTCGTAATGACTATTGGGCTCCACTATAATATATGACTTTTCAGGAACCGGATGTTGAACTTGAACTTTCTGCTCGATTATTTCTTTCGATATTACTCGAAAAACTAAATATACCACTATAAATAGTATCGAAGTAATTACGGGTAATTTAGGCTTGTTCTTCAAAAAAACACTCAATCCAAGACCAATAATTAACGGAAACCATATCCATGGATCTCCCAATGTAATGGCTCCCATAATATATGATTTATCGCTAAAGGGATAGAATGCTGGTAAATCATGTCCCATATAGTCTAAAAATAAGTGTCCAAACAAGACAGACAAAATAGAAGATCCCCAGATTAATTTGAAACTTGTCTTTTTATAGAACAGTTTTGTCAAATATGCTATTCCTAAAGCTAAAAGGGGTGTAAACAATATAGAATGGGACCACGGAGCTACACTTCTATCCCCAAAAATATCAGGAATTATTCCACACAGAGCACCCGAACATAGACATATCATAAGATTTTTCCATGTATCCCTTGGATAAAAGCAGTATGCAATTACCGCCCCAAGAAGAGCATGTGATAGAACATGAAAAAACAAATATAAATACGGATCCAAAATAACTACTCCTTTACTCTATTATTATAAATATTGTATTTAATGTTAAACATTATATATTATTTTTTCATATAAAAGACCTGAGAGTCGAACCTCTTCCAAAGGTCTGCGGGGAATAGTCTCCGTTTGGATGTATCCAATCTACTTTCTTAGATCCCACAACAATTGTTGGTTCGTATGTACTTTCTCTTATCATAATTTGGTCTAGCTAAAGCAGGCTATAGATACCTATATACGTTTCAGAACCTAAATGTACCTGATATACTTTCTGGAAGCTACTTTCGACCTATATATACCTTGATTTCCTCCATTTATATAATTTAGGTTATTATATCATAAAATAAAAATCCACCAACCAGAACAATGGTTGGTGGATTTTGCTTACTTTAATGGAGGCAAGGGGAGTCGAACAATTGTCCGAAGATAACGACACATAAGCTTCTACGGGTTTAGTCACAGTTTTGATGTCACCCGAGTATCAGTAACCCACAAGAACAGGATTAGCCCAAGCAGGTATGGACTCAACACAATAGATCAAATTACTCTGTATGACTTCTGCAACAATTAAAGGCTCGTATGTATTATCAATGATGATAACCTGATCTGCGATGGCTAGAGCCGCTTTAAGATTCTTCAATGACTGGCCATATCGATAACGAATGTCTTCTTCTGCAATCCAATGTCCACCTTGTTCAACACGAGAGGCTACACGATCTATATGCATTTGAACATCCTCAAGACCGATATAATAAACGACAATTTCATAATTGTTTTCTTTTGCTATTTCCATATGTTTTAAAACAAATGATCCGGACAATGTCGTTTCAATAGCGAAGTTTACACCACTCTTAATGAGAGATCGGATTCTTTTCACAGCTTCCCTACCAGCAGACAGGTCAGCACTACGCGGATTCTCTGGCTTCAACTCTCTTGCAATTTGATCCGGATCAATCAGTTCAACAAGCCACTCTCTCATTTGCATGCTGAGTGTACTTTTCCCTGCTCCATTGGTTCCAGCAAACACAGTCATAACTGGTCTGGTTTCACTCATGATATTCAAACTCCTGGCGTTTCCCAGTAGCATCAAATATAATTTCGAATTTATTACCCGCAGCATCCTCACGAACACGTTTGTTGTTCTTTATATAATAAATAGAGGCACCTGATTCTTTAGCTTGTTTCCGTGCATGTTGATTTGCTTTTTTTAAAATTTCTTGGAGCTGTTCTCGATTTTCAAACATCTTGAGTCCCCCAATCTAAATTTATGCTTATTATATCATAAACATAAAAACCACCAACCAGATTACTGGTTGATGGTTTCTTGACTCTAATGGAGGCGAGGGGAGTCGAACCCCTGTCCGAAGATAACGGCACATAAGCTTCTACGGGTGTAGTCACAGTTTTGATGTCACCCGAGTATCGCCCCGTAACCGGCTATACGTTGGGTCAGCCTGATTGTCTTCTTCAGCACACCCCAGGCGGAGATGTGACAGCGTATCCCACTACTAGTTAGCCCCTATCCCTGTCACATGGGCGATGCAGGGTAGAAGCACGCACACAGTTTCTTAGGCTGCGAAAGCGTAGTTTGTTTGTTGTTTGCCGTTTAATAGGCTTTAGCGTTGATAAAGCGGACGCGTCCCCACTACCCGCTACCCATGCTCGAACTATCCCCGTCGAATCCATAAACGCCCCCTCAATGAAGAAGGGCTCCAGGATTAATCCGTGAATACGGAGCAAAGGTGCTATACATCTTTTTCCTCCAAGGTAAAAAGATGCTTCTTTCAAACTCGGCATTCCTGTCTGCTACATGAGTAATCATAACACAGGACACATCACCGAAATAGTACAGATTGCTGGAAGACATTCCAGCAGGCTGAGCATGTGTACAAGGTTATACAATACAACAGGCTCAATCGTCTACATATTATACCGCGTCACTAATCGGAAGTAAAGTTTCCCAGATCGGATCACGAACAACTGCACCTAAGTATTTTACCCACTACCCTGACAAACTACGCAACATGTGATAATTTAGATTCATCACCATACTTAGCTCCATGCTCCTAGCAATGTACTTAATCACACACAACAAAAATCAGCCAACTGCATACTTCAGCTATTCACATCAAATCACCTTCCCCACTACAAATAAAAAAGCCTCAATCTTGCCCATTGCAGGACAAACCTTGAGACTCCTTAACTCATACATCAATTTTCCTAACTTCATCACAAAAACTAACTTATACACTTAAAGTAAAGTCTTTACGCCCAGCGCTCCACTTAACGCGCAACCTTCTGCTTCTCGCGCAGTACCCGTTGGATATCACGTTGAGCATCGCGCTTCGCGGCAGTTTCACGTTTGTCGTATTGCTTCTTACCTTTACCCAGTCCAAGCAAAAGCTTTGCATAACCATTGCGGATATAGATTTTCAGCGGCACAATGCTGTACCCATCCTGTTTCGACAGCCCGAGCAGCTTGTGAATCTGCACTTTATGCATCAACAACTTACGCGTACGTGTCGGATCGAGCGGATTATTTCGGTTCCCTTGTTCAAAAGGACTAATATGCATATTGTGAATATGAATCTCACCGTTTCGAATCGTGGCAAATGCATCACCAATATTCGCACGGCCGTTACGAAGAGATTTGATCTCCGTTCCGGTAAGCACCATGCCCGCTTCATACGTATCTTCAATGAAGTAGTCATGGGAAGCCTTTTTATTCTGTGCGAGCACTTTACTCTGTCCATCATTCTTGCCCATGTCCTCACTCCTTCTCCGTAAAATAAGCCGGTACCATGCTCTATAGCAGCGCACCCAATGTTGCACCAAGGTACCACGTGCCAGACCCTAATTGTAGCAAGTACGGCTGTTAAAATCAAGAAAGAGGCGACCTCTGCCGCCCCTCCTCATTACACCACTTTCAGACAGTGCGAAACAACACACCGGCTGAAGTGACTATTTTCTCCAACGCTTAACCTGGAGGAACGACTTGTAATCCATTTCTCCAAGTTACGTTAGCTTTATTTTTTCTTTTTCCGTACAAAAGCTGCCGTGCCGTTACCAGCTGCACCTTTGCTCTTCTTCCGCTTGCGTCGTGGTGCTCCGCCTTCCTGAGCGCCACCAGGAGTTGCATTCTCTCCAATAAATACGCCGCTTGGCGAAGTGTTTTTGCGTCCACTTCCGCCTTTACCACCTTTATTGCCGCCCTTGCCGGATTTAAAGCTTCCTTCACCGCGACCGCTGCCGCTGTTCAGGCCACTTCCTTGTCCATCGGTTGAACTACTATCCGATCCACCCGATGTAGAGCTATATCCGCCTTTACCTGAGCCAAAACCAAAGCTCACCGCACCTTTGCCCCGGCCAGTTGATCCTCCAGCATCACCAGCACGACGCTCAACTTTTGGTTTGCCGCCGCCTTTACCTGCGTAGCCACCAGATGAGCCTGCGCCTGCACTCGCTGCTCCACCGCGACCGCCACGTCCACCTTTGCTGCTTTCTTCCGTTGATCTGCCACCACGGCTGGCTCCAGCAGCGGATGAGCCTCCTTTGCCGCCACGTGAACCGCTGAAACCACCCGGTCCACCCTTGGCACCGCCGCGACCGCCACCACTTGCTGGGCGTCCACCTTTACCGCCACGTCCGCCACCGAAGCCGCCAGGACGTTCACCGCGAGGTTTCATATCTACCATTTCAAAATCAATCGTATACTCTTCCATGCTTACACGTGCCACACGGATCTTCACTTCATCACCGATGCGGAAGACTTTCGAGGTACGTTCACCAATCAGAGCCATATGCTGATCGTCAAAATGGTAATAGTCGTCCGTGAGTGCGCTGAGGCGAATCAAGCCTTCAACCGTGTTTTCCAACTCAATGAACATACCAAAGCTGGTCACACTGCTGATCATGCCTTCGAACTCTTCGCCTACTTTGTCGAGCATGTACTCGGCTTTTTTCATTTTCTCCGTATCCCGCTCAGCTTCTACCGCCACACGTTCACGTTCAGAAGACTGCTGCGCAATATCGGACATACGTGCTGCCAAATACTCCTGACGGTTCTCCGGCAATGCACCATTATTTTCAATGACTTCGCGAATCACCCGGTGAATGACAAGATCGGGATAACGACGAATTGGAGACGTAAAGTGACTATAGAATTCTGCCGCGAGGCCAAAGTGACCCGACATTTCAGAATCATACTTCGCCTGTTTCATCGAACGGAGCATCATCGTACTAATCACAGTTTGTTCTTTCGTTTCTTTAATATCCTCAAGCAACGATTGAAGCGCCCGTGGATGAATCGCATTGCCACGTCCTTTGACCTGGTGTCCAAAATTCGCCGCAAAGGCGAGGAAATTTTGCAGTTTTTCCTGATCCGGGTCTTCGTGCACACGATAAATGAAAGGAACCTTCAACCAGTGGAAATGCTCTGCCACTGTTTCGTTCGCTGCCAACATGAATTCCTCAATGATTTGCTCTGCGATCGAACGCTCCCGTTTCACGATATCTACCGGTTTGCATTCTGCGTCCACAACGATTTTGGATTCTTCAAAATCAAAGTCAACCGCACCACGGCGCATACGCATAGCACGTAGCTTCAAAGCGATCTCTTTCATCAGATGGAAATCATCTACCAGATCCTTATAACGCTCGAGCAATTCCGGCTCTTCACCTTCAAGGATTTTACGGACGTTGGAATACGTCATCCGCTCTTTGGTTTTAATTACACTTGTGAAAATGTCATGTTTTACAACCTTCATCTGGTCGTTAAACTCCATCTCACAAGACAGTGTCAAGCGGTCTACCTGCGGGTTCAAACTACAGATCCCGTTGGACAGACGCTGTGGCAGCATCGGAATAACCCGGTCCACCAGATACACACTGCATCCACGGTTGTAGGCTTCCTGATCAAGCTTGGAATTCTCCTGCACATAATAGCCAACGTCGGCAATATGAACACCCAGACGGTAGTTCCCGTTAGGCAGTTTCTCTACATTTACAGCATCATCCAGATCCTTGGCATCTTCGCCATCAATCGTGACAATGTTAAGTCCGCGCAGATCACGGCGACCCTGTTGTACAATCTCTTCATCCGTGATGGAGTCGGGTGCTTTTTCCGCCTCTTCTACCACTTCATCAGGGAAAGCTTCAGGCAACTGATGCTTGCGAATGACGGACAAAATATCAATACCCGGCTCATCCTTATGACCGAGAATCTCGATCACTTCACCTTCGGCAGCCGCACGGCCCTCCGGATAGCTGACGATCTTGGCTACGACCTTCTGTCCATCAACCGCCCCAGCAAAGTTGGTACGTGGGATGAAAATATCGCGATTAATCCGTTTATCATCCGGAATGACAAATCCGTACACCTCATGGCTTTGGAACACACCAACGACTTGTGTCACAGCACGAGTAACAATACGGACGATCTCACCCTCCAAACGACCACCTGAAGGTCCTTGAGATGTGACTTTAACCAATACCGTATCACCATTCATCGCACTTTTCATATCATTGGCGTGAATGTACACATCCGGGTGCTCCCGATCCTCAGGGATAAGGAAAGCGAAACCTTTGGCGTGAGCCTGTAAACGTCCACGTACCAAATCCATGCGCTCTGGCATGCCATAGCGATTGTTACGGGTCAGCAAAACTTTACCGGATTCCTCCAGCGTATTAAGCATAATCAAAAAGGCTTTGAAATCAGCTGCATCTTCAATAGCGAAGTGCTGTTCCAACTCCTGATAAGTCATAGGTTTATAAGCGGTTTCCCGCATGAAGTCGAGCAATTGTTGTTCTGTTATCATTAATATATTCACCTCGGGAAACATAAAAGTGTAAGCAAGTCTCATCTCTTTATGTATCGGAATTCTTACCTTTTTCATGCAATACAATATCATTGCTGTGAAGAGTGTAGTAGTACAACCATACTATCTCATACCCTAGTATACACGAATTCAATCCGGCCCATCCGTACCTCGCAAAAAAACCACAGTTGCCGGGCGCTCCTCTAAAATCACGCTTTCACGTATCTCTACAGCATTTTATGCGATACACGTGCTGTGCGCATCTGGAAAAGGACTACATCCGAAAATTTTCTGTACACATGACATTCATTATAGGGAGTGAGTTCGCGTAACGAATAAGCGAGGGACATACCATACATGATAGGGGTGTGTTGCATGTTAAGGAAGGAAAACCAAACAGAAGTGAGAAGAAGACCGAAAATCATGGAGTCTATAGATTAAATTGTTGGAAAAGTTTGGACGCGTAAGAATTTATTAAAAAACCCCCGTTTCTTCACGAAACGAAGGTTCATCAATTAAGCCATTAGCTTAAGCTATTCATTGAACAGCAGTTCCGAATCTTACTTGGAAACCACCGTAACAACAATAGACAAAATCATAAATCCTGCACCCAGTACCACCGTTGCACGTTGCAGGAAGAGATCCAATCCGCGCGCTTTCGTTTTACCGAAAAGATGTTCCGCACCACCGGAGATGGCACCCGCCAAACCAGCGCTTTTCCCGTGCTGCAGCAATACTACAGTGATTAGACCGATCGAGAAAACAACGAGCAGCAATTTCAAAGCAATATCCATTCTTTCCACCTCCTACCCATGTGGGCATACATCTCACCATAAAAACAGTTACTTTAATTGTAACATAGCTATGGTTGTACTACAAGTAGTACAGTTTATACAATGCCCTAAATTTCACCATCTGCGTGATCCTTACGTTATACCATTACTTCGTTGCAATAAAAAAGACAAGCCGGTTACCCGGCTTGCCTGTAAAAGCTGGATATCCAGCTTATTTTTTAAGGTTGTAGAATCCTTTAAGACCATTGTATTGAGCCAGTTCACCCAGTTGATCCTCAATGCGGAGCAATTGGTTGTACTTCGCGATACGGTCTGTACGGGAAGGAGCACCCGTTTTGATTTGACCAGCGTTAGTTGCAACAGCGATATCAGCGATTGTGCTGTCTTCGGACTCACCGGAACGGTGGGAGATTACAGCTGTGTATCCTGCGCGTTTAGCCATTTCGATTGCATCAAATGTTTCAGTCAATGTACCGATTTGGTTAACTTTGATCAGGATGGAGTTACCGATACCTTCGTTGATACCTCTGCCCAGACGCTCAGTGTTTGTTACGAACAGGTCATCACCAACGAGTTGTACTTTGTCTCCCAATTTCTCAGTGAGCAATTTCCAACCATCCCAGTCATCTTCGGACATACCGTCTTCGATTGTGATGATTGGGTATTTCTCAACCCATGAAGCCAGAAGGTCAACATACTCAGCGGAAGTGTAAGATTTACCTTCGCCAGCAAGTGTGTACTTACCATCTTTGTAGAACTCAGTGGAAGCAACGTCCATACCCAAGAATACGTCAACGCCTGGTTTGTAACCAGCTTTTTCAATTGCTTCGATGATTGTAGTGATTGCTTCTTCGTTCGAACCAAGGTTCGGTGCGAAACCACCTTCGTCACCTACAGCTGTGTTCAAGCCTTTGGAGCTCAATACGGATTTCAAGTTGTGGAAGATCTCTGCACCTACGCGAAGAGCTTCTTTGAAGCTTGGTGCTCCAACTGGAAGAACCATGAACTCTTGAACGTCGATGTTGTTGTCAGCATGCTCACCACCGTTGATGATGTTCATCATTGGTACTGGCAATGCTTTAGCGTTGAATCCGCCCAGGTAAACATACAATGGCAGGTCCAGAGCGTCAGCAGCTGCGCGAGCTACTGCCATGGATACAGCCAGGATTGCGTTAGCGCCCAGTTTACCTTTGTTTGGCGTACCATCCAAAGTGATCATCAATTTGTCGATACCCAGTTGATCCAATGCATCCATACCGATAACTTCTGGAGCGATTGTTTCGTTTACGTTTTTAACAGCTTGCAGAACGCCTTTACCGAGGTAACGGGATTTGTCACCATCGCGAAGCTCAACTGCTTCGTGGGCACCAGTGGATGCACCAGATGGAACGATTGCGCGTCCGATTGCGCCGGACTCCAGGTATACTTCAACTTCTACTGTAGGGTTACCGCGGGAGTCGAGGACTTCGCGAGCGTACACGTCAGAAATAATAGTCATTTGTGATAATCTCCTTTATAGTTGGGATTTAATTTTTGGACCAACTTGTGTTTGCCCTTATTTCACTATGTCAGCAGAATCGTCTTCCGATCGCTGTTATCCCCTGATTTCTTTGAACTTACTTTCATAAGTTGAAATCATGTGATAAAGGCGAGCGCTTCGCTTCTTCAGACTATTTCTGCTGCCTTCGTTCAATGTGCAAACGCCAAACCGTCCAATTATATATGTTGTTGCGTAACTTATTTACGGGTAGCGATGACGGATGTACCTGTCATCTCAGCCGGTTTAGGCAATTGCATCAGATCAAGGATCGTTGGCGCGATATCTGCCAGGATTCCGCCTTCACGCAAGGTTACATTTGCATCCGTAACGATGAATGGAACCGGGTTCGTTGTATGAGCTGTGAACGGACGTCCTTTCTCATCGAACACCATATCCGCGTTACCATGATCCGCTGTGATCAGTACAACGCCGCCTTTGGCAAGTACTGCATCCACAACACGGCCCATGCACTCATCTGTTACTTCAACCGCTTTGATGGTAGGCTCCAGCATGCCGGAGTGTCCAACCATGTCAGGGTTAGCAAAGTTCAGAATGATGGCGTCATGTTTGTCTGCTTCGATCTCGCGAACACATGCGTCAGCTACTTCATAAGCGCTCATCTCTGGTTGCAGATCATACGTTGCAACTTTTGGTGAGTTGATCAGTACACGAGTTTCGCCCGGAAGCTCCACATCACGACCACCGCTGAAGAAGAAGGTAACGTGCGGGTATTTCTCAGTTTCTGCAATACGCAGTTGTTTTTTATTGTTCTGTACCAGAACTTCACCCAGCGTGTTGTCGAGGTTTTTCGGCGAATAAGCCACATAACCTTCAACTGTCTCGCTGAACAAAGTCAAGCATACAAAGTGCAAGCCCACAGGGAACTTCGGACCACGATCAAAACCGCGGAAATCCTGGTTTGTGAATACTTGCGACAACTGGATTGCACGGTCAGGACGGAAGTTGAGGAAGATAACGGAATCGCCGCTCTCAACCAAACCTACCGGCTCACCATCCGCTTTAACGATAACCGTTGGTTCAACGAATTCATCAAATACGGATTTCTCATACGATTCTTCAACCGCTTTGAGTGGGTCAGTGTATTTTGGTCCATCTCCATAAACGATGGCACGGTATGATTTCTCAACCCGTTCCCAACGTTTGTCACGGTCCATCGCGTAATAGCGACCTTGAACCGTAGCGATTTTACCTACACCGACTTCTTCAATCTTAGCGATCAGTTTCTGCATGAAGTCTTTACCACTGTCTGGCATAACATCACGGCCATCCATGAAAGCATGAATATATACATCATTCATTCCTTCTTTTTTGGCCAGATCTAGCATAGCAAACAGGTGGTCGATGTGACTATGTACGCCGCCATCAGACAACAAGCCGTAGAGATGAAGTTTTTTGCCGCTTTGTTTCGCTTCACGAACGGCTTTGACAAGTGTTTCATTGTCGTAGAACTCGCCGTCACGAATGGATTTGGAGATACGGGTCAAATCCTGGTATACGATCCGGCCGGCACCAATGTTCAGGTGACCTACCTCGGAATTTCCCATTTGCCCTTCTGGCAAACCTACAGCTTCACCGCATGCAGTGAGCGTTGTATGTGGGAATTGGCTCATGAAACGGTCATAGTTCGGTTTCTTGGCTTGCGCTACCGCATTGCCTTCCACCGTGTTACGCAGACCAAAGCCATCCATGATGATCAGTGCTACAGGTTTTGGAGCTGTCATCTTACTTCGCCCCCTCAACAAGCGCGATGAACGAAGCCGGCTGCAAGCTGGCACCGCCAACAAGTGCGCCGTCGATGTCGCTTTGTCCGAGGTATTCTGTTACGTTCTCTGGTTTAACACTGCCGCCGTATTGAATACGAACTGCATTCGCAACCGTCTCGTTGTACAGATCCTTCACCAGCGTACGAATGTAAGCAATAACTTCATTCGCATCTTGGGAAGTGGAGGATTTGCCTGTACCAATCGCCCAGATTGGCTCATAAGCGATAACAACTTGGGCCGCTTGCTCTGCAGACAGACCTGCAAAAGCAGCTACTGTTTGCACTTTGCATACGTCTTTTGTTTGGTTCGCTTCACGCTCTTCAAGCGTCTCACCAAGGCAGAAGATTGGAGTCAAACCGTGACGGAATGCTGCATGCAACTTTTTATTGACAGTCTCATCGGTTTCCGCAAAATATTGACGGCGCTCCGAGTGACCAATAATGACATAATCCACACCCAGGTCTTTCAGCATCACGCCGCTGATTTCACCTGTGAATGCACCGTTATCTTCAAAGTGAAGATTTTGTGCACCAATTTTGATGTTTGTGCCTTTAACAGCTTCTACCAGGGATGGCAGATTTGTAAACGGTGCGCAGATTACAGTTTCCACGCCTTCAACTTCCGCTTTTCCTTTAACTTCCTGAATGAAGTCATTGGATTCGGAAACCGTTTTGAACATTTTCCAGTTACCTGCGATAATCGGTGTTCTCATGGGTTTCAACTCCTTCATGCTATAGGCTACTAAAACTTACTTGTCGTTCAATGCCACTACGCCTGGAAGTACTTTACCTTCCATGAACTCGAGCGATGCACCGCCACCTGTAGAGATGTGGTTCATCTTGTCAGCCAATTTGAACTTCTCAGCTGCTGCTGCGGAGTCACCGCCACCAATTACAGTGTAAGCTTCTGTCTCAGCGCAAGCTTCCGCTACTGCACGAGTACCGTGGGAGAATGGCTCGATTTCAAATACGCCCATTGGTCCGTTCCACACAACCAATTTGGAGTTTTTGATTACATCAGCATAGATCTCACGTGTTTTAGGACCGATGTCGATACCTTCCCAATCTGCTGGGATACCATCGATGTCAACGATTTGTGTGTTTGCTTTCGCACTGAAATCGTCAGATACTACGATATCTACCGGCAGGTAGAAGTTTTTGCCCAATTTTTTCGCTTTTTCGATAAAACCGAGAGCAACATCAAGTTTGGAATCATCCAGCAAGGATTGTCCAATTTCATGTCCTTGTGCTTTGAAGAACGTGTAAGTCAGACCGCCACCGATGATTACGTTGTCTGCAATGTTCAGCAGGTTGTCGATTACATCGATTTTGTCCTTAACTTTGGATCCACCAATGATAGCTGTGAAAGGACGCTCAGGGTTGGAAATTGCTTTACCCAACACTTCAAGTTCTTTCTCCATCAACAAACCGGACACTGCTGGAAGCAAGTGAGCGATTCCTTCAGTCGAAGCGTGTGCTCTGTGAGCCGCGCCAAACGCATCGTTAACGAAAACGTCAGCCAGTTCAGCAAATTGTTTTGCCAGTTCCGGATCGTTTTTCTCTTCGCCTGCGTGGAAACGAACGTTTTCAAGCAACAATACGTCGCCGTTCTTCAGTTCAGCGATTTGAGCTTTAACAGCGTCACCAACAGAACCGTCAGCTTTAACAACTGTTTTACCAAGCAATTCAGACAAACGCTCAGCTGCTGGAGTCAAACGCAAAGATTCAACCACTTCGCCGTTAGGACGACCCATGTGGCTTGCCAAAATGACTTTAGCGCCTTTTTCAATCAAGAAGTTGATTGTAGGAAGCGTTGCACGAATACGTTTGTCATCTGTAATTTTACCATCTTCGAGCGGCACATTGAAATCTACACGGACAAAAGCCCGTTTTCCTGTCAATTCGATATCGCGTACACTTTTTTTGTTCATCTGTATTTCCTCCGCACCCATGTATTTGGTGGACCAATCAAGAGCTAAAATCCCTCGTCAATCCTGGTGTTTTTGAGAAATTTGCAAAATGTAGATATATAAAGAGCGGAAACAATATAGCATCTGTTTCCGCTCTATGTTATTGCAGATATTACTTAATCATTTTTGCAAAGTGCTCCAAAGTGCGAACCAATTGTGCAGTGTAGGACATTTCATTGTCATACCAAGCTACAGTTTTAACCAATTGTTGGTCGCCAACAGTCAGAACTTTAGTTTGAGTTGCATCAAACAGGGAACCGAAAGTGATTCCTTGGATATCGGAAGATACGATTTCGTCTTCTGTGTATCCAAAAGTTTCTGGATCGGAAGCTTCTTGCATAGCTGCGTTAACTTCTTCAGCAGTTACTTTTTTGTTCAGAACAGTTACGAGCTCAGTCAGGGAACCAGTAGCTACTGGTACACGTTGAGCTGCACCATCAAGGATGCCTTGCAGTTCTGGGATTACCAGACCGATTGCTTTAGCAGCACCAGTTGTGTTAGGGATGATGTTTTCAGCTGCTGCGCGAGCACGACGGAAGTCACCTTTAGGGTGTGGAGCATCCAACGTGTTTTGGTCGCCAGTGTAAGCGTGAATTGTAGTCATCAAACCTTGAACGATTCCGAATTTGTCTTGCAGTGTTTTTGCCATAGGTGCCAGGCAGTTTGTTGTGCAAGATGCGCCGGAGATTACAGTTTCAGTACCGTCGAGGATTTCATGGTTTACGTTGTAAACGATGGTTTTCATGTCGCCAGTAGCTGGTGCGGAGATAACAACTTTCTTAGCTCCACCTTTCAAGTGTTTCTCAGCTGCTTCTTTCGTTGTGAAGAAACCAGTACATTCCAGAACGATATCTACGCCCAGGTCGCCCCAAGGAAGTTCTTCTGGATTACGGTTAGCCAATACTTTAACTTCTTTGCCGTTCACTTTGAAGAAGCCATCGTGTACTTCAACATCGCCATCGAAGCGACCTTGAGTTGTATCATATTTGAGCAAATGAGCGAGCATTTTAGCGTCAGTCAAGTCGTTGATTGCTACTACCTCGATGCCTGCTACATTTTGAATACGGCGGAATGCCAAGCGTCCAATACGTCCAAAACCGTTAATACCTACTTTAATCATGAGTAAGTTCCTCCCAAGTTTTGATTAATTTTTTATGAAACTTATATATTCAAGACAGACGGTGAAGTCCGTCAAGACAACAATAGTTGTGATGCAAAGTAAAACCTTATTCCATTTCAGCAACGATGACTTCGGCAGCAGCCTCATCAATAATCAGAATATCTTCCTGACCAAATCGTAACACGGAATGTATAGCAGCAGCTTTGCTTTTGCCACCTGCAATTCCAATCACAACATCGGTTCGTTCAATATCCTGAAGTCGCATACCCAGTGTAAGCATGGTATGTACCACCTTACCCTGATCATTAAAGTAATAACCGAAAGATTCAGATACGGCCCCTTGCTCCTGAAGTTCATCTATAATCTCCGTCGCAAGTTTGCGTCTTTTAGCCATCTCTACGGCATCACCAATTCCATGAATAACAATCCGTGATTGCCTGATCAGCTGCAGAATCTCCTGAACACTAGGGTCCTGGATTAATGATTCATAGGCATGATCACTGAGCAAATCCGGTACATGCAGGAGTTTGTATTGCGCCCCTACCCGTTTTGCCATTGTGGATGCGATCGTATTAGCCTGAATTTCAAGGCTTTCTCCAAGTCCACCGCGTGCCGGTACGAACCAGACACCTTTGAGCGATGTTGGCGGATTTAGTTGTTCTGCGACTTCGGCCGTTGTTGAACCGCCAGTAACGGCGACAACGTCGTTGTCACTCATGATATTGCCGAGAGCCTTCGCTCCAGCTCTGCCCAGTTCCCTTTTGGCAAATGGAGAAACGTCCGAATCACCAGGAACCACAACTACCTTTTGCAGACCGTAGGCTTGCTTGATGCGCTCTTCCAGCTCGGATAATCCGAACAGCTCTTTGGCTACGGGCTCTAACTGCTGCAGCAAATCATACCCTGCCTCGCTGATCTTCATTCCTGCACTGTCAATTTCAATAAGTCCCTGAGCCTTTAACAGATCGGTCTCAGCCCTCAGAACCCGCTCGGTCATCTGCATGGAATTAGCTAACGTTCTCCGTCCGATCACATCCGATAACATGATCTGTTGCAGAATCGTATACCTCTTTTTCAAGATATCCATGAGATCAGGCAGAAGCTGCTTTTGTACTTCTAAAATCGTTCGCATGCTTTCCACTCCCGCAAGTTCTCGTTCTAAGCTCTCTTTCGTGGCCCTAAAACGTCCCGGGTTAACTTTTTAAGTCCCACGTCTATTCTACCTAAAACTGACGTGACATGCAAGTGTTTCAACGTGTTATTTCGACACGCATTCAGCGTTTGTACGCGCCTATTTTCACAATCCTAGACTTTCATGATCTAGGACTAGCTCACGCATACCATATATAGAAGAAACAAATGAATTCGATCTACATATCGCTCAGAATCACATTTCATACGGCATGTCCAAAACCTCTAATAGCATTTACTTAAATGCACTCTTTATCCACTCTTCTTCATCATGATCATTTTTAGGTTAATCCAAACCAATACCACAACGAACTGCTTGCAATTAAATATTTCATGAGCTATAATCATTATTGCTGTCATATATTTAGAAAGCTACATAAATTGGTAGCAAATTAATGTGCGCCCGTGGTCCAATGGATATGACGTAGGCCTCCGAAGCCTGAGATCCAAGTTCGATTCTTGGCGGGCGCGCCATTTTTATTTAACAGCTCATAACCCATTTAACCAATGAAACCGGAAAGGTTTCTTTTTTTTGCAAGTTAGTTTGACTTTCTTTGACTTTTTGTTTGGAATTGTTTATTATGTGGGTAATACGGTAACAGTTTAAGTATAAACACCAATAACATTTACATTCCAAGGAGGTTTTTCACGTGAGTTTTATTCCAATGGTCGTTGAACAGAGCAACCGGGGTGAGCGCGCCTACGACATCTACTCCAGATTGCTGAAGGATCGTATTATTTTCCTTGGTAGCGATGTTAATGACGTAGTGGCTAATGCCATTATGGCACAGATGTTGTTCCTGGCTGCGGAAGATCCGGAGAAAGACATTCACTTATACATCAACAGCCCAGGCGGATCGATTACAGCCGGTATGGCGATTTACGATACAATGCAATTCATCAAACCGGATGTATCTACCATCTGTGTAGGTATGGCGGCTTCCATGGGTGCATTCCTGTTGAATGCCGGTGCAAAAGGTAAACGTTTTGCATTACCAAACAGTGAAATTATGATTCACCAACCACTTGGTGGTGCACAAGGTCAGGCTTCTGACATCGAAATTCGTGCTCGCCGCATCCTGAAAATGCGTGATACCTTGAACCGCATCATCTCTGAGCGTTCAGGTCAACCGCTGGAGCGGATTGAGAAAGATACAGATCGTGACTACTTCATGAGTGCTGCTGAAGCCGCCGATTACGGTATCATTGATAAAGTTATCGAAAACGTAGGATCACAAGGCATCTAAGTGTGACGTAGACCACGGTCTATGCGTTAACATAATCAACACCTAACGTAATCAGCAACATATAATTGTGTTGTCTATACGAGAAGAAGCCCTCATCATAATTATGATGGGGGCTTCTTTTTTCATTTTATAAGAAAAATAACTTAAGAGTGCATAATAATGATTCTTTATTTGGTTCCATTTACATTACTGAAAGGTTCTGTGCCTTTAGGGAGAAGCTCTTTGTACGTAAATGGCATTTCAGGGAAGCCTTCTGCGTACGCCGTATACTCATACAACTGGAAGAACACAACTACACCCGTTGGTGTCACATAGTAATCTTGATCTTTATTCAAACCTTTATAACCGTCGAGGTATCCACCGCGGGCTTTCAGTTGCTCACCCACTTTTTTACTCAACGTCTCGCGCATCGTTTTGTTATTTTGCAGCACATCATCTAACGTAAGCT
The DNA here is from genome assembly GCF_045040675.1 of Paenibacillus sp. FSL H8-0283. Classification (NCBI taxonomy): domain Bacteria; kingdom Bacillati; phylum Bacillota; class Bacilli; order Caryophanales; family Paenibacillaceae; genus Paenibacillus; species Paenibacillus sp. FSL H8-0283. Next base: position 183,175 of record NZ_CP150295.1, on the reverse strand, counting down.
CCTTACCTGTGTCCAGTGCAAAGGTGTGGCCCGTACGGTATGTCATGCCATGAGCGCCAGCATAATCTTCGTATCGTTGTGTAATGAGTCCCAGCACGCCTTTTTCGTTGTACGTCACTACATAGGAGCTCTCAAATGCATATGGACGGTTGGCGGTTGCACCGCCGAATTCAGATGTCTGTTTCTTGAAGTCAGCTACATAAGTATCCACTTCGTCTTTCAGCACTTTATTGATCGCCGCTTCAGCTTCTTTGCTGGCAAGTCCACTCACCTGTGGATATTGAACATCTACTTCAGCATTTTTTACAGTGACATTAACTGTTGCCGCTTTAATTTTAACGTTATTTTGTTTCAACTTGCTGAGTGACAACGTTTTGGTTTTGGCATCCCAATTCCCCTGTACACCCAGATAATCTCTCATTGCCGAGAATGGGATATATAATCTGCCGTTGATCAGCTTTGCGTCCACTTGAGGATAATAGTTGTTAATTCGAACACTCGGCTCGCCATCCAATAGGCTGATCGTCATCGTGTTATTGGCTGCTGTCAAAGCGTACTCTTTGGTTTTCGCATCATATTTCAGAGTCCCACCTGCCACATCTTTAACCGCCGTAAGAGATACCCAAGTTGAGCCACCTTGAAGAAGTCCTTTTTGAGTCAGTGTTTTTCCACCCGACTTCAGGGTCACCTCAGCTGTGGTTGTCACTTTCGAGGATACCGATGCCGCCTGAACCGAACTGTCCTGCCACACCGAACCGCTACCTACAATAATTCCTGCTGCGAGCAATGCACTTGTCCATTTTTTCCATGATGTCATATATAAAACTCCTCTCTGAATTCACAATTAGGGATCATTGCGTATGTAATCCTGACCTGATCGCATATCTCATACGCTCACCTCTCTATTATAATTAACCCGAATTCGGAAAGGTTTACAGCTCGAGTTACAATGTTGATGAATATCAGTAGGAAAATATATGGGGATATGACCTTTTTGTCACGAACAACTATACAAAAAAGATACCAATATACAACATTTCATGTTGCTTCGAATAAAGTTCCCTCCTATCTAACTTCATCAAAGTTTGCTTTTCCAACAAAAAAAGACTCTGTCCACAGGACAAAGTCTTTGTCATTATTTCATTTTACCCTTCAAATGACACTTATAAAGGTTACTTGAGCTTACAATCCTTAGTTCACTCTTGTTTATTTCATTTCATACGTGATATTCAGGATTGTACTTACTTTAACCTGGCCTGTTTCAATCTCAGTACCACCTGCTGTATCTTGTGCTTTGGACATCAACGCCTCGCTTGCATAGAATACAGGCACATTGGCATCACCTTGGCTTACGGAAAGAACAGCACCCAGTTGACGTTTAACTGCTTTTGCAATGGCGCCAGCTTTCACATCTGCATTGGCAACAGCTTTTTCAATCACTTGGGATTCATAACTTTCCGGATTTTCTACAGTAAAGCGTACGTTTTCAATATTGTTGGCACCCGCACCCGAAGCAGCATCGAGCAACTCGCCAATCTTGTCCATCTGACGATATGTGACTGTCAGCGTATGATGCGCTGTATATCCTTTAATTTGTTGTCCATCTTTTTCACTATACGTATAGTTGGGTTGTACAGAGAACTGACTCGTTTGAATGTCGTCTGCACTGATCTTCCACGTGTTCTTCAGCAAATTGGATACTTTTTGAACTTTGGCAGCATTCGCTTTTTGAGCAGATGCAGCTGTCTCTGCAGTACTGTTCACACCAATGGACAGATACGCGATATCAGGCTTCACCTGAATCTCACCTTTACCCACAACATTAATCACATTCTGTTGTACTCCCTGAACCTCTGCAGCGTAAGCATAGTTACCTGGTGCAACCCATGCTGTTCCTCCAACAAGCAACGTACTTGCCACCAGCACCGCACCAAACGGTTTCATCCATTGTTTACCCATCACGATAGCCTCCTTATGTGTTAACATCTCAAACTTTAAACGATTTGATACCTTAACAGACGGGACAAATTCCATAATGTTGCACTTGACGATAGCATAAACGTGAAAAACGCAAAAAAGCCCCTTTCGGGACTTCTTCATTGGATTGATCATATCTTATTGGTTTTCGAGCTCTTCCTTGCTTACCAGACTAACTAAAGCGTTTACAGCCTGTTCGGCATCCGCACCTTCTGCACTAATCTGGATTTCCGTACCTGTGCTAATTGCAAGGCTCATGATCCCCATGATACTTTTTGCATTAACTTTTTTGTCGTCCTTCTCGACGAACACTTCAGACGAGTACTTATTCGCTTCTTGAACGAACAGTGCCGCAGGTCTGGCATGGAGACCCGTTTTCAAACGGACAACTACCGGGTGCTTTGTCATGGAAACTTACCCCCTATTATGAAATCTGGACATTAAATACACAATTATATTTAAACAACATTATACCATTAACCCGTGCAGGACACTAGAAGAAAAAACTCAGGGTGCTTTGACGGGCATTATCTTGCCCTATTTCATCTTTTGCACAGCGCATCCAATGACCTAAGTAAGTCCCCTAGATCCTTAACGGTTGACTTCCCCGACCTTTCTGTTCAGCAGAAACAGCCGACCTTGTTACTTTACCCTACTCCGTCTTAACCATAACGTTCTGTGCGTACTTTCTCAGCCAGCTCATCAATTTTACGAAGCCGATGGTTCACTCCCGACTTGCTGACTGTACCTTTAAGGAGCTCGCCAACTTCCTTCAAGTTAATATCCGGATGAGCTAGTCGAACCTCCGCCACCTCGCGAAGTTTCTCAGGCAGCGATTCCAAACCAACTTCCTTTTGTAACAACCGGATATTATCGATTTGTCTTACCGCGGCTCCAATCGTTTTGTTCAGGTTGGCGGTCTCACAATTGACAATCCGGTTAACGGAGTTACGCATATCTCGCATAATTCGTACATCCTCAAACTTGAACAAGGCCTGATGAGCACCAATGATGCTGAGCAGCTCAATGATTTTCTCGCCTTCCTTAATGTATAGGATGAATCCTTTTTTCCGTTCTATACACCGGGCATTCAGATGAAATTCATTGGCCAGGTCAACCAGTGCCTGACAGTGCTCTTCATACATGGACGCAATCTCCAGATGGTACGAGGAACCTTCCGGATTATTAACCGATCCACCTGCGAGAAATGCACCGCGAAGATAGGCCCGTTTACAACAGTTTTGCTGAAACAATTCCGTACTGATCCCTGGGGTAAAGAGAAAGCCCTCAGATACAATATGAAGACTATTGAGAATCTCCTGTACCATGGTTGGAATACGAACAATATATACATTGTTCTTTTTCAGCCGCATTTTTTTGCGGACCAGTAATTCCGTATGCACTTGAAAATGCTTTTTAAGCAGAGAGTATGCCCGTCTTGCAATCGCGGCATTCTCCGTCGAAATATCCAAGATCACTTTTTTATTCGATAACTGCACTGCACCAAGCATACGGATGAGGGCTGAAAGTTCCGCCTTTTCGCAGCACGGTTCGCTCTCGATCATGGTTAATTCTTTTTTGGTCTGTGCTGCAAACGACATGGGACTTCACCTCTTCCGTAACATCCAATTTTGTACCAGTTGGTAGATGTGATGACTTAACTTGTCGGCATCATGACGCAGATAGGTTTTGAACAAAACAAGTGTATCTGCAACCACCTGATAACCGGCACTTTCGAGTACATTCATATCCAGCACAACCGGTTTTGCTCCTTTTTCCGCATACTTATTTTGCACTTGCAGCGGAATGTCACCATTATTTACGATAACATAGTCGAAGAGCTGATGACCTATATGCTCGTGTACCGCCTTAAGGTGGTCACTTACCGTATAGTTATCCGTTTCTCCCGGCTGTGTCATCACATTACAGATAAACATCTTCACCGCATCAGCCTCTACCACAGCTTCTGCAAGCTTAGGTACGAGTAAATTGGGAAGGATGCTTGTATAGAGGCTGCCTGGCCCGATCAGAATAGCATCAGCTTGACGAATCGCCTCTACTGCCTCTGGCAACGGCTCCACGTGATCCGGTTCAAGGAAAACACGTTTGATGCGTCCACCCGCCTCAGGGATTTTGGACTCACCTGTAATAATTGTCCCATCTTCCATCTCCGCATGCAACACAACGGCCTGCCCGGCTGCTGGCAATACCTCACCTCGAACGGCAAACACGCGGCTAAGCTCCCGCACTGCGGTCACAAAGTCGCCCGAAATATCCGTCATTGCAGCCAAAATCAAATTTCCCAAGCTGTGGCCTGCAAGCCCCGCGCCTGTATTGAAACGGTACTTCAACATATCTGAAAGCAATGGTTCTACATCAGCCAGTGCCGTAAGCACGTTGCGAATGTCGCCCGGAGGCGGCATCTGTAGCTCATTGCGCAGGATGCCTGAACTTCCACCGTCATCTGCAACTGTGACGATGGCCGTGATATCCAGCGGCTTCTCTTTCAAACCGCGCAGCATCACGGATAATCCGGTTCCGCCGCCCATTACAACTATTCTCGGACGTTCTCTTCGTGGTCCGGCCTCTTTCATCCCTTCACCCTCTTCAATGACGGTCCCGGTCAGCGTCGCGATGGCTTACGGTAACAGCTTCTGTCTCACTGCTTCCCAACATCTTGCCCAAATATTCCGATATTGCTACCGAACGATGCTTGCCTCCGGTACAGCCGATTCCAATAATAACCTGGCTTTTGCCTTCCTTCCGGTATTGCGGAATCAGGAAATGCAGCATATCCAGCAGCTTGGTCAGAAACGCCTGTGTCTCTGGCCATTTCATAACATATTCATACACATCACTATTCTGTCCCGTATTCGGTCGCAAATGATCAATATAATGCGGATTCGGTAAAAAACGTACATCAAACACCAGATCAGCATCAATCGGAATCCCATACTTGAATCCAAACGACGTAATATTCACCGACAGCATTTGGCTCTCGAGATGAGAAAAACGGGATATGATACGTTCTTTCAGTTGAGCAGGCTTCATTGTACTTGTATTCAGTACCTGAGTCGCAGAGTTTTTGAGTTCCTCCAACATCTTGCGTTCCAGTCGGATGCCGTCCAGCGGCATGCCCTCAGGAGCCAGTGGGTGTCTGCGCCTGCTTTCTTTGTAACGCTGAACAAGTACAGAGTCTGTAGCATCCAGGAATAAAATTTCGCAATGAATGGTAAAATGATCTTTAATATAGTTCAAAGACTCGGACAGAGCCGTAAAGAATTCACGCCCGCGCAGATCGATAACCAATGCAACCTTACCAATCTTGCCGTTTGACTGTTCAATTAGTTCCGCAAATTTCGGAATCAATACCGGCGGCAGATTATCCACACAGAAGAAACCCAGATCCTCCAGGCTTTGTACTGCAATGGTTTTACCTGCTCCGGACATGCCCGTAATGATAATGAGCGTGGCGCCTGTGCCTGGTGATCCTTCACCTTCAAGCATAAATGTCCCCTCCTTATCATATTGCTGTCTTCATATATTGTTACGAGGATACTAGGAACGCAAGAGAAGACCTGCTGCACCCACAATACCTGCATTATTACCAAGTGTAGCTTCCAGAATCTGAACCCCATCTTGCAACGGTTCTGGCGTCAGCTTAGCAAACACAGTACGGATTTCATCAAACAAGAAATTGCCCGCTTTGGATACGCCGCCACCGATGATGAACATCTCCGGGTTAATGACAGCTGCTACAGTAGCCATGGACTTGCCCAGGTAAAAGGCCGCACGATTCACAATGCGCTGTGCCACTTCATCGCCTGCCTTGGCAGCTTCAAATACTTCTTTGGCTGCAATCTTGTCGACGAGTGCCAGTGACGTATGATCCCCGCGCTCTACGGCATCCTTTGCCATACGGATAATACCCGTTGCAGACGATACTGTTTCTACACATCCCATTTTACCACAACCGCATTTGATGGCTTCCAGATCAGGTACAACACTGATATGACCCAGTTCTCCCGCCATACCGGAGAAACCCTGATAAATGTTACCATTCAGGATCAAACCTCCGCCAACACCCGTACCGAGTGTATAACATACGCAGTTGTCTACGCCTTTGCCGGCACCTGCCCAGACTTCACCCAGTGCAGCCACGTTTGCATCGTTATCTATTTTGATTGGCTTGCCCAGACGTTCTTCCAGAATCGAACGAATGGCCACATTCCGAAATCCGATGTTAGGGGCATGAACGATAATTCCCTCGCGTACATTCGTGAAACCGGCCACTCCAGCACCTACACCCTCAAGCTGTTCCCAACTGTAAGGTGATTCGGCTACGATATGTCGGACATACTTCTCGATGTTGGCGATGACCGTGTCTACGCCCTTATCCACTTCAGTCGGTCCTTCATACGTATGCATTAGCTGACCTTGTTCATCGCATATACCGACCTTGATTGCTGTTCCGCCGAGATCGACCCCAACGTAGATTTTCTCAGACATGCTGCAAGCCACCTTTATCTATCTAAAATAGTTTAAGTCCTACGTACCAACTATAATTGAAGGATACGCCTGGGTCAAGACGAGAAGACCTCTAGTACCTCCTGCTCCGCCGGGGTTGTGAACCACATCACGCACCGTTTTTGAATACGTATACATCCTCATTACCTTCATTTATAAACGCACGCTTTATTCCTTCCTCCCCATAACAGAGGAAGCCTCAACTCATGATATTGCATCTTCACTCGTTCCATTCATAAAAGATGATCTTCGCCCCCTCAGAGTGGTGACTCGTCTTATGCACCCCGCCACCTGTCATTCTTACGCAGAAAGCTATCTAATGACGGTATTGCCAACAAAAAAAGAGCCTTCCATCCACAGGAAGACTCCCTTACTTTTATGAAAATCTGAAATTGTAGAAATTGGGCTGACTCAGTTGATTTTTCTACGTTATAACTTCGTTTCCACACGTACCGGCTCTTCTGTCTTCTCCATCTTGTTCACATCCAGAATATCAAGCAGGAAGACAAAAATCGGAATACCAATGATCAGTCCCCAGATCCCCAGGAAGTGTTGCGACAGAATTAGTACGATAAAGGTGTAGAACATTGGCAATTTGGTCTTGTGTGCCATCAGTTTTGGATTCAGGAAGTACGTCTCCAAAGCATGAATAACAATAATCATGATGATCACAATAATGCTTAATTTCAGTCCACCCATCTGATACCCAATCAGACAGAGCGGTACAAGTGAGATGATAACCCCCGCAACGGGAACCAGACTGAGCATGAACACCAGAATGGTCAGAGCGAACAGATACGGGAAACCCAGAATCCATAAGCCCAGTATCGTCAGTACTGTATTAAACACCGCAATAAGAAGCTGCGCCTCAATGACTTTACCAAAAGAAGATACGAATTTGTCTCCCAGATAAGCAACTTCATTGTAGAACCATCCGATTTTACTTGTTTTAAACTTGGACGTGAACTTGGATATCTCCTGCTTTTGCAACAAGAAGAACAGACTCAGAATGATAACGAGCAGAATAAACTCCAGCCATTTGCTCAAAGCGAAAATATATTTCAATGCATCATTGGTGTAATTTTTAATATCGAATGATTGAAGATAACCCGCAATTTTGGATGCAAAATTATCACCGTCTGCACTATCCAGAAATTTCATAATCTCGTTCGTCAACTGAACAACCTGATCCACGATCCGTGGTGAATATCTGGAAATGCCAAGCACAATGACTGCAATCACAATCATATAGAGTAGGATGACAACAACTTTATAATTGATTGGAAACAACCGATTTAAACCACCTGTAATGAAATGCTGTAACCTGTTCATGACATACGTCACCAGGAACAACAGCAGAATCATGTGTAGCATACTCCCCATACTGAACAAAATTAAACAGAACAAGAGCAGGATCAAAAATCGTCTCACTGTCGCATTCTGTAACCAATCTTTTATCATTTCCCCCAAAATCTTCACCTCACAGCTAATATGCCCTATATGTATACGATCTCATGCCCACTGTAGTTTCAAAAAAAGAGAAGCCTTCCGGCTTCTCTCATTTCATGAGACTTCCCGTTGTCTCTTATTCCCAGCATATGCCTAACCTCACGCATGTAATGCTTATTTATCCAACGTTTCGCTCCAATCATGGACAATGCTTCCTTCAAGGAACTTCTCACAATCCATCGCGGCCATACATCCTGATCCTGCAGCCGTAATAGCTTGACGATATTTCGTATCCTGAACATCACCACAGGCAAATACACCTGGAATATTGGTCTCCGTTGTTCCGGGTTTAACGACAACATAGCCATGTTCGTCCAGTGCAATCGCATTACCCAGGAATCCGGTATTCGGTGTGTGACCAATGGCAACGAATACGCCATCTGCTTCAAGCAACTCTTCCTGCCCCGTCTCGTTGTTGCGCACTTTCAGCCCTTTGACACCCAAAGCTTCTGGTACGACCTCGAGTGGAGTACGGTTCAGCGCCCACTTCACCTTTTCATTGCTGCGAGCCCGATCCTGCATAATCTTGGATGCACGTAATTCATCCCGGCGGTGAACCAATGTCACGTCTGTTGCAAAACGAGTCAGGAAACTCGCTTCCTCCATCGCGGAGTCTCCACCGCCCACGACCACGATTTTTTTGCCTCGGAAGAAAAATCCGTCACATGTCGCGCATGTACTTACACCACGTCCCACATTTTCCTGCTCGCCCGGAATACCGAGGTAACGAGCGGAAGCACCTGTGGAGATAATGATCGATTCAGCTTCCAGTTCACCGATTCCTCCAACTTTGACCTTGAAGGGCGGTTTGCTGAAATCAACCTCTTCCACCCAACCGTTTTTGAATTCCGCTCCAAAACGTTCAGCTTGCTTACGCATGTTGTCCATCAGTTCCGGACCCATGATACCTTGCGGGAAACCGGGGAAATTCTCAACTTCCGTTGTCGTCGTCAATTGACCACCCGGCTGAAGACCTTCGATAACCAGTGGTTTCAGATTAGCACGAGCCAGATATATCGCTGCTGTCAGACCCGCAGGTCCCGTTCCGATCACAATCGTTCTGTATTTAGACATATAGATACAGCCTCCTTAATTAAGGTGAGAATGTGTTGTACTAGCGATGAACTTGCCAAGATGATATCCTACAGGCGTTTACGAAGCCCATTCGTTAAGTTTACCCGTTTTCCCGGTTGTTGTATCCTTCACCTGTTGATGTCTTTCTGAAAACGAGTTGAAGCGAACTTTCTATACTAGTGGTGGCTTGCTGTTACAAACCGAATGAATCTGTTTAGCATACTTGCTAACCGTTGATGCCGATATCCCATACCGCTCAGCAATGCTTTGATAGGTAACGGGCCGACTGTGATTCTTCGCTGCCAAGTATTCAAGTCCTGCAGCCCAACCCTCAATCTGCTTCGTACCCGGAAACTCCGGATGTACCCGGGATACATAATCCGTCCAGAGCCGTTCCATCTCTTGCTGCAACTCAGCCTTTGCTTCAGACATCTGTAACGCACGATCAACAACAGCCTGCCAATGGGAGGTTGATCCAGTGTCCGATTGCTCTGATGTGGATGGAACCTTCCCAATAGACTTCAAGGCTACAGGAGAAAAGGGTCGAACCACCTGAGAATTCCGATCCTCATGTTCAGCCGATTTCAATCCGTTCAGTACAGTCTGTGCTGCCTCAAGCAGATCCTTTTCTTCTCCAGTCTCTTCAATAAAGGATTGCAGAGCCTGCTGCACCTCATAGTCACCGATCATCCCAAGCGCATGAATCACCTGTAGCTTGGTTGCCCGATCACCATGACGCAATGCCCAGAAGAAAGATGAGCGAATCAGTGGATCATTTTTCATTTCTTCAGGTATGCCACTACCATAGTTCTCCCACTGTCTGAATTGCTCATCAAATGGTAGATGATAATGATAACTTAGCTTCTCTGGCTCTTGCTCGCCTTGTTTTACAGCCTCAAGACCTGACAGATAATACCGGGATACTTCGGAACCCGGATCAAGCTTGGACACATGATGCCATAAACGCTCAGCAGCATCATATCGTTCTGTATTATAAGCCGCCACTGCTGCATAGTGAGCAAGTGCCGGATCAGCAGCTGTCTCTTCGTCCTTGAGCAAACGCCGGAAGTGAACATAAGCCGTATCGTGTTGGCCCAGAATTCCCATCGTTGTCGCCAGTTTGTAGACTTGTTCGTGCTGGAAGGGCACGATGACCCGCAATTTTTTGATCAGAAGCAAAACCTGATCAGCCCGGTTCTCATTTTGATGGAAAATGGCCAAATTACAGAGTGCATGCAGATTACCTGGTTCCTGTTCAAGCACTTCGGCAATGGTCTCTTTTGCTTTGGGAAACAGACCCATATAATAGTAGGCGAGTGCCAGATTGTTACGGGCAGCCAAGTAATCAGGATAATCAGAAGACATGCCTTCGAGCAATTCAGCAGCCTGTGCAAATTTTCCTTCTTCCAGCAGTTCCCGTGCCTGATCGTGCTCCACTACACCTTTGCGTGATTTGATTCGATTCAGTTTGGTCGGACGATCCAGCTCATAGTACAGAAGCTCCATCATCTCTTCGGCTTCCGTCATGAACTGACCTTGGGTGTCCTCCTCCAGATAGGTAACAAGTGCTTGCTCGGCTTCCTCAAACCGATCCATATTTGCATAATTGTTCGCCATATAAAAATAACATTCCGTCATTGACGGATCTACCACTTCCAGCACGTTAGCCAGAATGGCATTGGAGGCTTCGTAATCCCCCTTCTCCGATAATATACCCGCCATATTACAATGATTTACCGGATTTTCCGGTTCGTATTCAACAGCTTTGCGAAAATATTTTAATGCCTTGTCGACATGATTTCGGTCCAGCGAGCGGACAGCTCTTTCAAAAAAGAAAGAAGCATCCAAGTGAATCGGTATAATATTGGCAAGGTGTCCCTCAGCCCGCACTAGCTTGCCCTTCATCTTCCAAGGCACCTCCTCTTTGCATTTCATTCATACTCTTCAGTATACCACATCTTAAGGCCCACTTCTCAATATGTAGTTTCATGTCGTTTATGAAAAAAATGCAAAAGAAGGTGATATTCCATTTTGCGGAAACCTATCACCTTGGAGCGTTGTTTATTCAAAGGAAAACCATGTTTACCTAGAGACTACTACACTCACTTACCATAGGCTCTCTTTGCAGTATTGCATTAGTCTATTCTTGTCGGTTACGCGGCATCTAACTGGATTCGGTCCGGTTATACTAATACGAGTGTAGTCTATGGTATTATTATCTTTATTGTCCTTTTTAGTGGTTTATCTCCATAAAAAATCAAACAACGTATATTAGCTCTGACGGTCAGCCTCTTTTTCGCGTATGTAATAAAAAATAAATATTTAAAGGGGATGTTATATTGAGGATCTCAAAGATAAAACCACTTATATTCATCTTAATATGCTTGTTTGCTTTGAATGGATGTTCAAAAGATATAGAAAACATAGAAAATAAGTTCACATTAGATGATGTACTGAGAGCGCTCGAGTCTCAAGAACTGGATTTAGTGTCCTTTGGTATAACCGGGTATCCTTTGAAATTAGATGATGTTGTACCTGAGGTGTACTCCGTTGAAGTGCCCGTAGAAGAAGAACCATATAGCCCTGAATTTATACATTTTTATATTTTCAATTCTGAAAAGGATCGCATCAACGGGACAAAAGAATTCAATAAACACATGGAAAGCGCCCAATTTACAACATTCCCTTTTCTATATGAGAAAGGAAATATTTTTATCGTTTACTGGAGCAAAACCAAAGATGATCCTCTGTTCACTAAACCAATCGAAACTGCGTTAGAGCAACTGAAATGATCATAGTTCATACATTACTGGACTGAGCTGGACAGTGGGAATATCATTTTAGAACGTTAATTGCAGTCGTTCGTAAAAAAAGAAGACCGAGCATTTGGGCTCGGTCTTCTAACTATTATGGCTTAAATATCTAATAAATCTAGATTTTCGACGCCATCGAAGGAGAAAGTGAAATATGAAGGGTTTTATCAAACGGCGTCATGAAATTGACCAGCACAACCTTACACTTGTCCGGCAGTTTTGCCTCACGTACCGTTGCCGCCAGATGACCCAGTTCGCCCCCAGTGATCTCCAGCCAGTCTTCTCCGCAGGTATAGCGTAATGTACCGCCTTTCCACAAATAGTGACCCTCACTCGTTTCAATCGCGTCCTCACAGGTCAGCTCACCTTCGCTTCCGAATACAAAGGATAACTGCATCATAATGTCCTCCGGTTCCTGTCCAGATAGATGCATGTTCCATCCGTTTTCCGTTGGCTGTAATTCTGCTCCTACACGGAATGTCTGCTCATGAGTAAGCTGACGACTCTGATGAGGTAACAAATACCATGGACTTATATCTGATGCAGCCGATTCTGGCAGCAGGTTCGCAGGGATTGGGCCGTAATAACCTTTTTTCTGCTCACCAGTTAGTCGATAGCCTTCGGACAGCCTCGTCATTTGCTGCATAGGTACATACCCTGGATTAAAGTATGAGGCCAGTTGCACAGCCAGCAGGCGCACCTTGCCATGACGAAGCGCGAAGAAAGAAGGAACTTCTGTCATCACAGTCACACTTGTAGCATCATCCCGAATTCGGGCTACCGGAGCACCAAAATCCGTATGCATCCGACTGTGCGAAATACGACCGTGATGCCCTACTGCGTCCATCTGCTCCAGATATTCTCCCCGTACAAAATGTTCATTCAGCATGACCTCATACTGTTCCGGTAATGCATCACGTGTGTCATTGGTCTGTTGAAGCTCCGGCTCAAGCATTAATCGAATGAGCGTATTCACCGAACATACTCCCGGATCTGTCAATGTATCTCCAGCCCAGGCTGCCATACCGGCTAAGAGTGGATCACCGTCCAGCCGAGCCAAAATGGCATAAGGCAGATAATAAGGTGACAGATCATGAACACTGCCCAGATCCTGTCGCCCTGAATAATCCGTAACAATTTCACCCGTTGGATGGACCAGATACACCATCATGCGGAGATTAAGCCTCACTGGTTCCAGCAGTTCAGGACGATTGAGCAGGCGCGCAGCATGAATTAACATGATGTCGCTAACTGCGCTGTATATCCCATTGCTCCGTTCTGTCCACTCCCCATCAGGTGTAATATCCATGCCTTCATCCATCCACTGCTCTGCGCGCTGCACAGCTTCCTCCAGATCAAATATTTCATGCAGGAAACCAAGCGCCGCGCATAGCACCCAGCGATGATTGGGCGTATGACAACCTCCCGTAAGCATGGTTGGGATTGTCCGTTCCAGAAACAGCCTCATATTGTTCAATACAGGTTGAAGCGGCTCCCATTCTTGTTGCTGAAGAAGCTGATACAACTGTGAATACCCTACAACGACAAATGCAGTATCTGGAGGGGAATGGTAATTGGTCCAGCCAGGCGATATTGAACCGTCTTCATGCTGGAAGCGGAGTACAAATTCCGTAGCTAACAGCAGTCGATTTAACAACGATTCATCCCGGTAATAGATAGAGTCCGGATTGGAGAGCGCAGCTCCCCAGTAACACATATCCGTGGGCGTTCCAGTCGTATGGTTGACCCAGGCAACACCTGTGAAGGGATCAATTGTCCCTCCATAGTAACGGCTTTCCGGGTCAAGCATCTGCCGGGATATGCCTCTTTCTACCGCTCTGTCATTACTGTCCACCAGTTGTTTGTACATGTGCAGTCCCCTCCATACCAATGCATTCTCCCGATGTGCGGAGTATGTTGCTTCAGTGCCTTCAATTCAGACCGGAAGCCTACTCATACCGCCCGTAGGTGAGTTCATTTTTCTCGTCAGTATATATCATATTTCTACAAAAGTCGCTAGAAAACCTGTGCTTGTTTTACTACATATTTATGGGTCTCCGTCACTGAGAAAACAGTCGTTAAACACATGCTGTGAACATGCAAACTGTTTCCCACATCACCGCGCCTACTCTGTCACTCCAAGCTTCTTCATTAGCAAGTCATGACTCTCATGAATCTCTTCTGCCTTACAGGCAGACTTCAACTCATACACCTTCACCTGTGCCCGGCGAATCATCGGCAGATAGGCATCATAGAAGTTCATATCCTTACTGTGTACATACGGGCACCAGTGATCCGAGAGACCAAGCGTCTCATGGATATGGACCCCTACGATATCATCCATCAGGCCCCGCATTTCTCCCACACTGTCATAAAGGCCCATTCGGTCCATCATTATGGCATGACCGGTATCGTACCAGATACCAACCGGAGCCCCTTTGAGGGCCGTGATGATGGTCTTGGCTTCGGCAAGGGTAGGAATCTGTTGTGGTCGGGATCTTGTCTCGATGCCAAAACGAACATCCAGACCTTTAGCTGCCGCCCGATTGCATACCTCATCCAGACTGGCGATAATTTTCTCCACATACCCTGAACTGAGGGCTTCCCGCCGCTCCATCAATTCAGCCCATTTGCTCCGATACTTCGGTGAGTCCGGACCTTCCTCGTTATAGATCTTTCCAAGGTCTTTGCTGATATCCTCAGGAAAAGGTACCTCTCCCGGGTGTACAACAACAGCTTCTCCACCATAACGTTGGGCATATTCAGCTGACTCTACCAGCAATTCGATCGCCCGCTTACGTTTCACTTCATCTTCGAAGCCGAGCAAGATGGAATCCGTACCGTAGTCTGGATCAGGGTCATGTGGAAAGGTGTTGTGGACACTAGAAATTCCGATCTCTCCACGCTCAATCATGGGCTCAATCGTCGTGAGCATCTCCTTCGTCACATTATAATTGAGCTCCACCCGACGAAAGCCGAGATCCGCAATCTCCCGAATCATATCTTCCCCTATGGGATGTTTCCTGATGTTCCAACATGTCGAGAATGAGTATTCGCCCTTGTCTTCTCCCTGCATATTCATTTCCTTCTCCTTCCCCTGATATCAGTTCTTGTGTGTACGGGGATCACCCAACATTATCCTTTAACCGCTCCCAGCATCGCACCGCTGACGAAATACTTTTGCAACCATGGATATACCAGTAGGATAGGTACTGTTGCGAACACGACCGTTGCAGCCTTAAGACTCTCTGGAGTTAATCTGGTCCGGTTGGCACCTTCCATTAATGTAAGCTCACTAACCATGTTGTTCTGTACCATTTGATAGAGCTTTAGTTGAAGTGGATATAGCTTCGGATCCGTGATGTACATCAGGGAATCCTGAAAACCATTCCAGCGTCCAACCGCATAGAACAAACTGAGTGTAGCGATTACTGGCATGGATAATGGCAGAATAATTTTAAAGAGCGTGTGTACATGTGAGCTTCCGTCGATCTCAGCCGATTCTTCTAAGCTCTCCGGTATCCCACGGAAGAAGGAGATCAGGATAATCAAGTTAAACGGACTCACTAATCCTGGTAGAATCAAAGCCCAAACGGAATTCAGCAAATGCAGGTCACGAATCAGCAAATATTCGGGAATAATCCCTCCGCTGAAGAACATGGTGATGATGATGACGTACATAAACATTTTGCGACCTTTTAATTTTTTCTTCGTGAGCGGGTACGCTGCAGCAATGGTAAACAACATGCACAGCGCTGTCGTAGCTATCGTAAGAACCGTGGTGAAGCCTAGTGAATAGATCATGGAATGATCCGAAAATACTTGCCCATATGCATCCCAGTTAAATTCCTTTGGGAAGATGGTTACTTCACCTGATGTAATGGCCCGGTTCGAACTTAGCGATATCGCAATCGTGTGCAGAAACGGAGCAAGACAGAATATAACAAATAAGGTGATAAAGGAGACATTGACAATATCAAAAATCCGGTTCGAGGTGCGGTCACTCATCTGCGCACAACTCCTTTACTGATGGTCTATACGTTCAACAAACCAAATGTAACAAATTTTATTATTTCCCTAAAATTATAGTATTCCTTCACCGGTTGTTTTCTTCGAGATATAGTTTGAGCCGAGTACAAAGATCAATCCGACAACAGCCTGGAATAAGCCGACAACCGTTGCAAGTGTATACTGTCCAGACTGTATACCCATTCTGTATACAAAGGTACTGAGTACATCGGAATATTCACGAACAGCCGTATTACCAATAACATAAGGCCGGTCAAAACCGATGCTGACCATATTTCCGAGATTAAGGATAAGCAAGGTTACAATGGTTGGTTTAATACTTGGCAGTGTAATATGCCAGATTCTCTTCAGCCGCGTTGCACCATCAATCTCAGCTGCTTCGAACAATTCCTTGTTAACGCCGGTTAATGCAGCCAGATATAGAATGGTTCCCCACCCAGCACTTTGCCACACACCTGTGAACAGGTAAGTAACAAGCCAAGGGTTTTTCTCTGTCAAAAACGGAATTGAATTTAGGCCCATACTTTCCAGAATACCGTTTACCATACCAGATTGATTACCAAACAATTGGTATACAATTCCCCCGATGATAACCCAGGAGATAAAGTGAGGAATGTACAAAATGGTCTGTGAAATTTTCTTAAACCATTTAAACCTTACCTCATAGAGCATAATGGCCAGAATGATTGGAGCAGGGAATGAAACGATCAGATCAAGAAAATTCAGCATAAATGTGTTACGTAGCGTAGTGTAGAAGTCCGGCATTGCGAATACCTCGCGAAAAGCATCAAAACCGATCCATTCACTACCGTTAATACCTTGAAACAGGTTAAAGTCTTTAAAAGCGATCTGCACACCGTACATTGGTCCGTATCGGAAAATGATAAAATAAATAAGGGGTAGTGAAATTAGCGCATACAGTTGCCAGTATCTCTTCAAGTATGTGGTCATGTCTCTCTCTCCTCCTCACAAACGAAGAAACGCTATGCCGCCATCCAAGAGACGGCACAGGCTTCATCGAAACACTTCAATTTACACACATTTTGTTCAAACTTATTGTTCAGCAGCTTCCAATTCTTTTTTCAGCTCTGTTCCACCCAAGGACATGTAGTCAGCCATTTCTTTTTCAAATACAGCATCGAATTCTTCAGGTTTTGCCATCGCTGTTTTTACGATAATAACGTCCAATTTATCTGTCAGTGCTGTGCTATACTTCATCTCTGTCTGAATTGGCTTGCTGAAGACAATTGGTCCAACAGTATCTGTGTTTGCAACTTCAAGTGCTTTTTTCAAAATTTCCTGATTCGCTGGAGGGAATCCCATGATCCAAGCTTTTTCATTTTGTGCTTGATCACCAAGGTTTTTACCGTTCGAAATAATTGCGGTATCTCCTGCATTGAACAGACGATCTTTTGCTTCTTGAGTAGCGTCTGCTTTAGCAACCGGAATGCCGTCTACCAGATCATAGTTCTCGCCTTCCACACCATCATAAATGGCAGTGAGGTTTTTATCGGAAGCCATCCAATCCAGATATTTAATTGCTTCTGCCGCACGTTCGCTGCTCTTCGGAATCATGATGTACATACCATTCGAACCATAACGAGACTTGATATGTTTTCCATCAGCATTCGCATTGGTGTATGCATCGAGCGGAGCCAAGTTGCTGTCCGGTTTGTTTGTTTTCAACAGATCATAAGATCCATCTGGCCAGAAAATAGAGTCCACATCTTCAGAGAAGAAACCAGTATTTCCATTTGCAACGTCTTTGTTTAACTGGGTTTTATCCTTATCCAAGCTGAAATCCTTACTGATCAATCCTTCGTTGTATAGCTTGTTCAAGAACTGCATGGATTCTTTGAATCCTTCATGCAGAGGCAGTTCATAGCGTTGAGCATAAGTCTTATCACCAGCGATTGGCTTAATGAAAGAATAGATGAGTGGTTCATAGGAAGCTGGTGCAAGCGCAAAACCCATAGGAATGTTTTGACTTCCCACATTGCCAGGATCTTTTTCTTTAAAAGCTTTCACTGTGTTATACAACTCATCTGTTGTTTGAGGTGCTGGCATTCCCAGCTTATCTAACCAATCTTGACGAATGAAGGAGCTGTACCGCGCTGTAATCGCACGTTTACCCGGTATAGCAAACTGCTGTCCCTCCACTTGACCAAACTTTAATGTATCTTCGCCCAAAAACTTTTTCAGATTCGGTCCATACTGATTAATCAGATCACCTACATCTGTCAACCCGCCTTGTTGTGCATAGCGGTAAAACACGCTGGAGTCATAAACGAAGACAATATCCGGAACATCCGAAGCACTAGCCATCAGGACATTCAGCTTGGTTACTTCCTCAGAACGTTGAACAGGTACGAACTGTACGTCAATGTTGTTCGGATCACCAAAGTTCTTTTGAATCATTTGAGAGATAAAGTTATTTGAGATCGTGTACTGAGAAGGTGTTTTACCACGGTCGAAAAGCTCCACCTTTAATGTGACGCGTTTTCCATCGCCAGATGCCCCACCTTCTGCTGATTTGTTATCAGCAGATGAGCACCCCGCAAGTAGTGAGACGCCCATTACTGCTGTAAGCGCCAAACCCATCAACTTCTTTAGACTCCCTTTTCTTGTCATTCCGTTCATCCCCTTTGGCTTTGCGTGAATGTTTTTGAAGCTTGCTCTGAGTATTCCACATCTCTCGTCTTTCTTACAATAAACTAGTTTCGTAAGCGTTTACATACGGATTATGGTTTATACACTCTGATTATTATCGCAGACTGACTATTTTCCAACCCCTTGCTGCTAAAGGCTTTAGTGCTAGTCTGCCCCCTCTGACACAGAACACTCTGCTCATATTCGGATAAACCATTTTCACATACTGCTTATATTCGTAAATAGAAAAAAGTGGGAATATCCTTGTAATCTCGCACACAAGTAGTTACTTCCCTTTCAGTTTATAACTGAATAATACAAACAGGGTGAATCCCAGACTGTCCGCTCTCTCAGTGAAGAGCGACTGCCTAAAACTCACCCTGTATTTACTTAAGCCATGAACATCTATATTCTTGTCATTCTTCGAGATCAAGGTGTTCACGTTTCAAACGACGATAATCCCCTGGTGTAATACCCATCACCCGTTTAAACACACGGCCTAAAGTAATCCCGTTCGCGTATCCTACTTTCAAAGCAATGTCCTGCAAGGAATGATCCGTTTTTAACAGAAGCTGTTCGGCCTCCTTCATGCGAAGCTCTGTAACAAAATCAACAAACTTCATGTTGAATTCGGTCTTAAACAAATAACTCGCATGTTTGCCCGTAATCTGAAATCGATCACTCAGATGTTTCAATGAAAGATCTGGATTAGCAAACTGTTCTTCAATATAGGCTTTCATTTCGTTAACCATTGCTTTGTAACTCTTGGTTTCAGTGACCGCCACATAGGTTCTGAACAGATCCGTCAGATTATCAAACAGAAGGCCTTTGATATCCTCAAGTGTCTCTGCCTCTTCCATCAACTTGAGCCACTTGTTAATGTTCTCTTCTGACAGCTCTTCTTGCAGCTTCTCTGACATCATTGCGACTTCTCTACTGAGCATCTGTAACATCGCCTGGATGAGAGAGCGAATCTCGTCATCTGGCAGTTTATTTCGCTCAAATGCTGTGAAAATCTCTTCCAGTTGATCACGCCACTGAACACTCGACATGCGGAATCGTTTAACAAAGTCGGCAATCATCTGCAGGTAAGTGTAAGTATCCAGCAAAGGATGCTGATGCTCTCCGCACTCGGCTTGCCCCACGTCACCATTCATCAAAAGCTTGCGTTGCATTACCGTCTCGGCTGCTGCATAGGAATCCCGAATCGATCCTATGCCTTCAGCAATAGGCCCAATACCAAAGCTAAGGGAAATACGCAGATTCTGTTCCACCCAAGATTGACATTCCTCTGCCACAATGCGAATCTGCCCTGACATATCCGAGCTGTTACTGTCACTATCTTCTTTGGACAGAAAGAGTATCGCTACTCGATCTGCGCTGATCCATTCAGCCCAGCACTGCACTCCCATATTACGTGATAGTTCCTGCAGAACGTTCATCAAAGCAAACTTCAGCGTATTTTGTTCACCTCTCGTAAACCGTTCCTGGAACCCCTTTTCATACTTGTTGATTTCTCCAACCACAACGGCAAAACGGGACGAGTCATGCACTTCATCAAAAGGAGACAGATCCTTCAATTGCTCTGAAACTTGATCCATATGTTCCCCAAGCAGTAAGGCATTAAACAGCCTGCTGCGTTGTAAAAGTGCGTTCTCTCTGCTCTTCTTATCATAGTCCATCATATGATTGATCAGATTCTCAAGAACACCATCAATCATCTTCATCTCATCGGTCCGAGTGCCTGAGTTTTCCAACGCGCGGATTTGATGAGCTTCAATCCGGTTCATGATGATCTGAATAGGCTTATAGTTACGACGAGTAATATAGACTATATAAACGATGGCACAGATAACAGTCACCATTCCAATTACAATCCACACGTAGGAAACTACGGATACCCAGCCAAACAAGTTGCCCGCCTTAATTCCACTGGACAGGGTCCAGCCCAATCTGTCTAGCGGTAAATGATTTAGCTCCTTTCCATTCACTGCGCCTTCATAATCGGAATGGGCATTATACACAATCTTGCCCTCACGATCCGTAATCGTCAGAAAGGAAAGTTGCCCATTAACCATACTATCCACACTTTGCTCAATACTGCTCATCTTGATATTAATGACCAGTGTACCCTCGGAGCCAAAAGGTAAAGGCATGCCCTTATTCACTGTCAGTACCCGTACAGGTTGCTGAAAGTCCACCTCGATTTCCCGGACTGGTTGCCAGCCCGACCCGATTGGCCCGTTAACAATCCGATCAATCCACACCTTATCCGAGAAGCTGTCCGATTCTCTGGAGCCACTTACTGTCAAAACTCTGTCGTTTCTCTTGTCGTAGATATAGATGGATTGAATCCATGAAGAAGAACTGGACAGTTCGCGCAAATTCTGTGCAATTGAATAGACCGTGTCCGAGCTGGTCTGGACGGTGTTATTAAAATAAAGCTTGTAAGCTTGTGTGTTCTGTACTGTTTCGGTCACAGATAGCTCAATATCCCGGATCGTACGATCCAGTGTAGACTCCAAGTAACTGGAGGAGATCCGATCTGCCTTTCTGGTCTCTTCCCTGGAGACGTCATTTATGAAAACAAATGCGATAAAAATAAGGATCGTCATGGTAAAAAAGAAAATAGGGAAATACGAAAACAACAGTCGATAATACCAAGTACGCGACAATAGACCCCACTCCTCACTCCACGATGCCAATGTTCTCAGCCGTGGTTCTACTGTTCAGCATCCATCTCACCTTAGGGGCTGAATACTATATGATAACGCTATCATAACTGATTTTATGTTATTATAGCACAAGCCTCTGAGCAGCAAAGCAAGAATTGAATTCAAAGAGCAAAAACAAAAAAACCGTGCTGAGCAGACAACAACTCAGACACGGAACAGTTCATCTGGCAACACAACGTTATATCCTCGATGCTCTATATGCCAGAATCTTTAAACAATGTGGCCATGGAGCCACCATCCACAATAATGCGTACGGCGCGGGCCAGCATTGGCGCAACAGGTAACACTTTGAAGCATTCAGGGTGGTCATCTGGCAGTGCGATCGAGTCCGTAACGACCACCTCTTCAATTGACGGGTGATTCAATTTACTTACTGCCCCATCCGAGAACAATCCGTGTGTTGCACATACATATACATTTTTGGAGCCACGCTCCTTCAACCCTTCCACAACATTCAGAATGGTTGTTCCAGTGTCAATCAAATCCTCAATAATAATAGGTGTCCGTCCTTCTACATCACCAATGACATGGGTAATCACCGATTCATTATGGCTTGGACGTTTCTTGATCATAATGGCAAATGGAGAATCCAGACGGTTCGCCAGCTTCTCTGCCATCGATGCTCGTCCCGCATCCGGGGAGACGACAACAGGGTTCTTGATTCCTTTGCTTAACAGATAATCACTAATCAGATCCAGTGATGTCATATGGTCAACCGGAATGTTGAAGAATCCCTGAATGGCCGCTGCGTGCAGGTCGATCGTTACCACTCGATTGGCGCCAGCCGTAGTTAATACATCTGCTACCATCTTGGCCGAGATCGGTTCCCGTGGAGCAGATTTGCGCTCTTGACGAGCATAGCCGTAATACGGAACGATGATGTTCACAGTGCGCGCTGACGCCCTCTTTGCGGCATCAATCATCACCAACAGCTCGACAAACAGCTCATTAATCGGATGAGACAACGACTGTACCAGAAAAACATCACAATTACGGATCGTTTCTTCATAATGAACGTATATTTCTCCGCTCTTGAACCTGGACAGCTTGATCTTGCCCAGTTGTACACCCAGCTTGTCACATACCTGTTCTGCCAGCTTAGGGTTCGATGAACCGGAAAAAATACGTAACGAATGCTGCATAATGCCCTCCCGAGGGTTGAAGTCCCTATATAATCCCTTATCTAAAAGGTTATTTCCTACCCTCATTATACTCTAATGGTTTATACATTTAAAGGAATGAACGAGCGATGACGGCCTTCAAAAACAGCGACTTCCGTACAGCCCAACTCATGTAAAAGTGCTTCAGCTTCAGGCAAATAATCGCCCAGCTTCAGTGGGTCATGTGCATCAGAGCCCATGGTTAATGGAATACCCAAGCGAATGGCTTCTGTCAGCATTCTGCGACTAGGGAACATCTCGGCACAAGGCTTCGATATCCCGGAAGCATTCAGCTCCATGGCGCAACCACTTTTGGCAATAGCCTGCAGCGCTGCGTTCTCCAGTGAGATACGTTCTTCTGTCTGCTCCGTTGAAGGAACAAAGCCAAACCGTTTAATGACATCCGTATGGCCCATAATATCGTACATGCCCGTGGCGGCTGCCTTGCTTACGGCATCGTAGTACTGACGATATACCTCAAGGATGTCTTTGCCCTCCCAGTGATGGGTCTGGCGGAAATCCGTAATGTCCCATTCCCCGAGAAAATGAACAGAGCCAATCACATAATCCCATGGATAGCGCTCAATGATCGCGCGGATCTCTGTTTCCCAGCCTTCAATATAGTCACCTTCCAGACCAACACGTACGTCAATCTGACCACGGTAACGTTCTTTCAGGGAGAAACACTCCTCTACGTAACGCGGCAGCTCATCCATAGGCATCGCCATTTCCGGATAATATTGAGCCGGATCGACATGCAACAATGGCATGTGATCGGACAATCCAATCTGGGATAGTCCGATCTCCACACCACGCTGCACGTACTCTTCCAGTTTGCCCACGGCATGTCCACACCGCTCATGGTGTGTATGATAGTCTATACGCACGAAACTCGCCTCCTAATCGCGGCGAGGCCGTTCATGACGGCGGCTCAGCTCTGACATAATGTCGTCCAGCGGTAGCTTGCGCTCTTGTAACAGGACGAGCAGGTGATACATCAGGTCACTGACTTCCAGACGAAGCTCGTCATTATCTTTATTTTTGGCGGCGATGATCGTCTCGGACGCTTCTTCACCGATTTTTTTCAGTATTTTGTCTACACCTTTATCAAACAGATACGTTGTATATGCACCCTCAGGACGCTCACGTTCACGCTCTGCAATAACGGATTCCAGTTCAGCCAATACCTCAAAGCGACTTTCGGAACCGGAACTTGCAGAAGCAGATGCCGCACCCGCTTCATCCGAAGCCTTGTCTGCCGATTTCTCTGGCAAACCAATGATTTCATTATGGAAACAAGTTACCGCCCCTGTATGGCAAGCCGGACCGTTCGGTTTCACCTCTACCAACAAGGTATCGCCGTCACAATCATATTTTAGGGAAGTAATCGTCTGCACGTTGCCAGATGTTGCCCCTTTATGCCACAACTCCTGACGCGAGCGTGACCAGAACCAGGTCTCACCGGATTCCAGCGACAACTTCAGGGATTCGCGATTCATATAAGCCATCATTAAAACTTCACGAGTATCTACATCCTGCACAATGGCAGGAACCAAACCGTCACTCCAACGAATGTGTTCCACAACCTGTTCCAAGGATAACTGTTCCTTGATTTCATCGCTCACTTTAGTCACGGATCTCCACCCCTTGTTCTCTCAAATGTTGTTTTAACGCCGGTACGGCGATTTCTTTGTAATGGAAAATCGTTGCGGCCAACCCTGCGTCCGCTTTGCCTGTGGTAAATACATCATAGAAATGAGATTCCTTGCCCGCACCGCCCGATGCGATGACTGGAATACGCACAGATTCGGCTACCGCTGCCGTCAGCTTCAGATCAAAGCCGTCTTTTGTTCCGTCCGCGTCCATACTTGTGAGCAGAATTTCTCCCGCGCCCAAGCTCTCAGCCTGTTTAACCCATTCCAGTGCCTTGATCCCGGATGGTTTCCGTCCACCATGCGTGTAGACCTCCCACTCACCCCAAGCTTCATTATACTTGGCGTCGATCGCTACGACGATACACTGTGAACCAAAACGACGTGCGCCATCGGCAATCAACTGTGGATTAAGTACTGCGGCTGTATTCACTGCAATCTTGTCGGCACCTGCACGGAGAATCCGCTTCATGTCCTCCACTTTGGAGATGCCACCACCTACCGTAAAGGGAATAGCGATCTCGCCCGCCGTCTGCCGCACGACTTCTTCCATCGTTTCGCGACCTTCTACCGAAGCGGAGATATCGAGAAACACCAATTCGTCCGCGCCCTCGCGGTCATATAGTGCCGCCAGCTCTACCGGATCACCCGCATCGCGGAGATTAACGAAGTTGACGCCTTTGACGACCCGGCCGTCCTTCACGTCCAGACAGGGGATGATTCTTTTTGCCAGCATGCTACCTCTTCCTCTCTATCCGAATATCCCTTACTTATTGACCGCACGTACTGCTTCAGACAGATCGATGCTTCCCGTATACAGTGCTTTACCCACAATTGCTCCACCAACACCATCATCCGCGTGGCGACTCAGACGAAGCAGATCATCCATTACACTCACACCGCCTGAAGCAATAACCGTCCGTCCACTTGCCTTAGCTAGAGACACAATCGCTTCCACATTAGGACCCTGCATCATGCCATCACGGGAAATATCCGTAAAGATAAATGTTTCTGCTCCATATGCCGCCAGTTCCTTCGCGAGCACCTCTGCTTGCACTTCCGATGTTTCAAGCCAACCGCGAGTTGCCACGTAACCGTTACGAGCATCGATGCCAATTGCCACTTTGTCGCCATAACGTCCCAGTACTTCCTCTGTAAATGCACGATCCTCAATCGCTGCTGTTCCAATGATCAGCCGGCTAACACCCAGACCCAGCAAACGTTCTACATCCGCTACCGTACGAAGTCCGCCGCCCACCTGAACAGGTACGTTCACAGCCGAGGCAATCCGCCCGATCAGCTCATCGTTAACAGGATGACCCGCTTTCGCACCATCCAGATCGACCAGATGAACGTATGTACCGCCTTGCTTCTCCCAGGATAGAGCCACTTGAACCGGGTCATCGTTATACACGGTCTCCTGATTATAATCTCCCTGCACCAGTCTTACACATTTGCCGTCCCGGATATCAATCGCCGGATATAGGATAAAAGATGACATACAAGGCCTCCTGAATATGAATTAGATTTGTACGCTTTCTATAGTTAAGAAGAGATGATGTTTTACCTTTGTACAGGTGCTCCTGTCAGAGCCAAAAAGTTGCCGAGCAGCTTCATACCGAGCTCTCCACTTTTCTCTGGGTGGAATTGCATGCCGAAGTTGGATCCTCTGCCTACAATGGCTGTCACCGGATGTCCGTAATCCGTTACCGCCAGCAGATCGTCCCTGTTTTCAGTAAGCGCATGATAGGAATGGACAAAATAGACGTGACCTGCCTCAAGCCCCCTAAATAGAGGATTTTCCGCGTGCAGAAATTCCAAACGGTTCCATCCCATATGAGGAACTTTCAGCTCTCCTGGTGCGAATCGCACCACTTTACCTGGCAAAATATCCAGTCCCTCATGCTCACCATGCTCTTCACTTGAGCTGAATAACAATTGCATGCCCAAACAGATACCGAGCAGTGGTTTAGACCCGGCAGCGGCTTCCTTCACCACCGTATCCAGTCCGCTCTCCCGCAGATGAACCATCGCATCACCAAAAGCACCTACGCCTGGCAGAATGACACCATCTGCGCCAAGAATCTCTTCCCGGTCACCCGTGACCAGCGCTTCGTAGCCAAGACGTTCGACCGCTTTGCCGACGCTGTGCAGGTTACCCATACCGTAATCGACAATTGCAATCGCCATCGTCTACAGCACTCCCTTCGTGGAAGGCACACCCGTTACACGTGGATCAATCATCGTTGCTTCATCCAGTGCACGTCCCAATGCTTTAAAGATCGCTTCAATCATGTGGTGGGTGTTCTGACCATAGTGCACAATGACATGTAACGTAATCCGAGCTTCCAGCGCTAATTTCCACAGGAATTCATGTACCAGCTCCGTGGAGAAACTGCCTACTTGTTGGGAAGGGTATACTGCACGGTATTCAAAGTGAGGTCGGTTACTCACATCAATAATGACCTGAGCGAGTGCCTCGTCCATTGGTACAAAAACACTGGCGTAACGCTTAATTCCACGTTTGTCACCCAACGCTTCTCGCAACGTCTGTCCGAGACAGATTCCGATGTCTTCAACCGTGTGATGATCGTCGATATCAATATCTCCGCGGGCCTGCACGTTCAGGTCGAATAGTCCGTGCTTTGTGAACAGATCCAGCATATGATTCAGGAAAGGTACATCCGTTTCAATCGTGGATTGTCCTGTTCCATCTACATTAAAGGCCAATTGGATATTGGTCTCGTTTGTTTTGCGGTCAACCTCTGCTTGGCGCACTGCACCTTTGTTTTCAAGTTCCACACCATTATTTTGCTTATCCATTGTCCGATTCCGCCTTTCCTTCCTGTTCTAACCGTACAGCAATTGCACGGGCATGCCCTTCAAGACCCTCATGGCGGGCCAACTCTATAATAGCCGCTCCGTTCTTCAGCAGCGCTTCTTTACTATAATAGATCAGACTCGATTTCTTGATAAAATCATCCACGTCCACTGGCGAACTGAACCGCGCAGTGCCATTGGTCGGTATAATGTGATTGGGTCCTGCAAAATAATCCCCTACCGGCTCCGAGCTGTACGGGCCGAGGAAGATCGCGCCGGCATTTTCGATCCGGCCAGCGTAAGCCATCGGCTCCTGCACCATGATCTCCAGATGCTCCGGTGCGAGCCGGTTCACCACGTCAATTCCCTCATCGATGGAATCAACCACAATAATAGCGCCATACTGCTCCACGGAAGCAGCAGCGATATCACGCCGCGGCAGCACTTCAAGCTGCCGCTGCACTTCGCCCTGCACGGCTTCCGCCAGCGTGGCCGAATTCGTGACGAGAATGGCCGATGCCATCTCGTCATGTTCCGCCTGCGACAACAGGTCGGCGGCGACGTACACTGGATTCGCCGTATCATCGGCGAGCACCACAATCTCACTCGGCCCGGCGATACTATCGATATCGACCGCACCGTACACCTCGCGCTTCGCGAGCGCCACGTAAATATTGCCCGGTCCACAGATCTTGTCGACCGGTGCAATACTCTCCGTGCCGTAAGCCAAGGCGGCGATAGCTTGAGCGCCGCCAACCCGGTACATCTCGCTCACGCCTGCTTCCGCAGCAGCAACGAGGATGTACGGGTTAATACCTTCGCCACCGTTCGTTGACGGCGGCGTCACGAGAACAATCTCCGGCACGCCTGCCACCTGTGCCGGAATCACATTCATCAGCACAGACGATGGATACGCTGCTTTGCCGCCAGGTACATAGACGCCGACCCGCTTCAGCGGTCGGATGACCTGGCCCAGCAGGCTGCCGTCCGGCTGCCAATCCATCCACGAGTTGCGTTTCTGTTTCTCATGAAACGCACGAATGTTGGCGGCGGCTTGCCGGATCGCCGTCACAAAGGATGGCTCCACGGCTGCATAAGCCGCCTGTAGCTCTTCCTGCGGCACGCGCAATTCCGCGGCCGTCAGCTTTGTGCGGTCCAGTTGCTCCGTGTAACGCAGCAGTGCCGTATCACCCTCACGGCGAATGTCGCTGACAATACGCCGTACCGTTTCATTTTGCTCCGGCGTGCCATACTCCACTTCCCGCTTCAGATCAAACTCCCGTGCAGGTACAATTTTCATACGTACAACCTCCTCATCCTCTGTATACCTGCCTTCATGTGGCCAATTTGCTTCTTTATTTTGTCTCTTACTCTTAATTTTGCTTCTGCTTCTGCTTTGTATGTTTCTCATCTATGTTTCCAACGCATTAATTTATCCCCGAAAGCTTCCCGCCGATATCTCATTCGATGTCGGTATGACCTGCTGAAGTGCATCACACAAAGCCTGGATTCGTGCATTTTTCATCCGATAACTTACCCGATTGGCGATAAGACGGCTGGTGATGTCCAGAATGCTTGTCATCTCCACCAATCCGTTCTCGCGCAGTGTCTGACCTGTCTCCACCAGATCGACAATCCGGTCTGCCAGACCAATCAGGGGCGCTAGCTCAATGGAACCATTCAGCTTGATCACCTCGACCTGCTGCCCCTGCTCCCGGAAATACTGTGAAGCAATCCTTGGATACTTCGTTGCAACACGTTGCTGGATGCCTGGCTTCCAGTCTGGAAGTCCGATCACAGACATACGGCACTGAGCGATTCCCAGATTCAACAGTTCGTACACATCCCGATCTTCCTCCAGTAGCACGTCTTTACCAACAATTCCGATATCAGCAACACCGTACTCCACATATGTTGGAACATCTACTGGCTTAGCCATAATGAATTCCATTCCCGCTTCCGGTACTTCGATGACCAATCTGCGTGTATCGTCCACGTCTTCTGGAATATCCAGCCCCGCTTCACGAAACAATTTGGAGGCTTTTTTATAGATTCGGCCCTTCGGCATGGCCACCTTCAGAATATCCGACATCTCAGCGTCCTCCTTCTTCAGATCCGTAAGTAATAACCTGCTCCGCTTGAACGGTTCTTGCTTCAACCGATACGGCACTTGCCCCAGCCCCATCTTCAGGAAGAAGGAGTGTCACTACATTTTGTCCCATACTGCGTAATCTTGCCGCTTCTGTTAGTGCCTCGGCCCGACGTTTCGGGGTATATTGGATAAGTACCGGTTTTTTCTCTTCAATCGTAATGCCATGAACACCATCAATAATACGGTTCGTTTTCAGGGCAAATCCTGTAGCTGGCAACGAGCGCCCAAACTGTTGTAACAGATTATCATACCGTCCGCCGCTACATACCGGTGAACCCAGTTCTGCCGCATACCCTTCAAAGGTCATGCCTGTATAATAGGAGAAATCACCGATCATCGTCAGATCAATCAGCACATGCTCGGATACACCGTACGCTTCCAACACTTCGAATACGGCACACAGATGTGCAATCGACTGTGCTGCTTCAGCACTTGAACTTAGCTCTACCGCATGTGTGCATACTTCCTTGCCACCACGCAGACGAAGGATCGCTTCAAGCTGTTCTTTCAACTTCGGCTCCAGATTCAATGCTTCAATCGACTGGCGATAGCCGACATAATCACGTCCGAGCAGCCCTTCCTTCAATTGCTCCTGCTCAGCGGTCTGGCCTGGAATCACTTCCTCCAGTAATCCGTTCAGGAATCCCATATGACCCATCGCTATTTTAAAAGAAGACACTCCCGCTGCCTGCAAAGAGGCAATCGCAAGCGCAACAACTTCTGCATCCGCCTCAGGTGAGTCGTCTCCAACCAGCTCCACGCCCGTCTGGAAAAATTCAGCTTCACGTCCAGCTTCCTCTTCAATAGAACGGAATACGTTCGCATGATAGGACAGACGCAGCGGCAACTGCTCATCTTTGAGCATGGATGAAACGACGCGTGCAATTGGAGCTGTTAAATCCGATCTCAGCACCAGCGTGGTTCCACGGCTGTTCAATAATTTAAACAATTTGCGATCTGATGTAGAGCTTGCCACACCTACCGTGTCGTAATATTCAATCGTTGGTGTGATGATCTGACGGTAACCCCAGCGTTCCATACATTCCAGTACATTGCGTTCAATCGTCCGCAGCTTGGATACTACATGTGGTGTATAATCGCGGAATCCGGTCGGTTTTTCAAAACCTTTTGGTTTGGACATTGGTAATATTCACCCCGAGTCAGTAATTTAAGAGTTGCACTCGTTCTATTTCAACAGGATTTATGTAGTGTAAATCCCCATTCTATCTTATAAACCTGAATCACAGTATTATCGCATAAGCCTTCAACTATTGGTTTAGTTCAATCCTTATCATGCTTCATTTCTCCAAGAATACTTTCACATGGTAAAGTGCTAACAAACTAAAGGATATGGGATATGATAACATGAAATCCGCACTACCGTCAACAATACCAAAGCTTGATTGCCCTTGGATCGACATATCGTTTTATATACACACCGTAACGCTCGCCAATCGGTATTTATATACGAAAAAAGCTGCCGTCAGCAGCTTTTTACTTCGAATCATCTTCATTGATTCATCTTCATTCATTACTTTATTGACTCAATGCACACTACCCTGAGAAGAACCATCCGTGTTAAAGACAGTTTCTTCCGTAGAAGCTGCCGCACGGGATAAATCACGCAGTGGATTACCTCCAACAAAAGCTCCTGGTGCAACATCCTTATGTACGACTGCTCCAGCAGCCACAACGGCTCCATCCCCTATGGTTACCCCGGGCAGAATCGTTGTGTTAGCACCAATCAATACATTTTCCCCGATAATCACCTCACCGAGCCTGTACTCCTTAATGAGATACTCATGAGCGAGAATCGTTGTGTTGTAACCGATGACCGAGTTTTCGCCGACCGTTATTTTCTCCGGAAAAAACACATCCACCATCACCATCAGGCCAAAGGCCGTGTGTTTTCCCACCTTCATACCGAGCATTCGGCGGTAAATCCAATTCTTCACCGATAGGATCGGACAATAACGTGACAACTGGATCCAGATAAAATTACGAACGCCCTTCCACGGACTCACTGTCTTGTAGATATGCCAAAGTGCATTCTGGTCCTCTACCGGATAGCGGGTTACTTTTCTCATGAACGTCCCGTTTCAATACGGATGAGTTTCAACAAGTCTCTCATGTCATGCAACATATGATCGGGTCCATATCCGTTCAGGATTGTTTCCCCTTTAAGGGACCATGCAACCCCCGCCGAGAGTGCGCCCGCATTCTGTGCCGATTGGATATCCACTGGACTGTCACCCACCATTAACGTTTTGGCAGGATCTGCACTCAGTTCCGTCATCGCTTTCAGTACCGGTTCAGCGTGCGGCTTCGGATTCGTTACGTCAGTTACTGTTACAATCGTCTTCATATACTTCAATAGGTCAAAACGTTCTAGCACCTTTAATGTAGATGGACGAATTTTGGTTGTGACCACACCCATAACAATGCCAGCCTGATGCAGCGCCTCTACTACCTCAATAACATGTGGAAAAGGTCTAACCATCGCTTCATGATGGATATCATTATAAGCACGGTAACCTTTCACGTACTCGGAGACTTCCTCCTGGCCAGAGAAGGTACGCATTTGCTGCTCCAGTGTGCCACCCATATGTGGAATGATCTGTTCCCGAGTCCATGGAGCTGAATGCTTCCATCCCCCCATGACATGCTGGAATGAGCTGATAATCAACTCATTGGTATCAATAATTGTTCCATCCAGATCAAACAATACCGTGTCAATCATGTTGCATTACTCCTTTTTATCATCAACTTGCTTGGATTCATCTTTGGCTGGAGGTGTTACCTTATTCTCTTTGCCAGCAACTGTTCCCGTATGCTCCATATCATCTGAGGTAACTTTGGACGATACAATCGGATCACTGTAACGAACATCTGCTTTACCTGTCACTCTTCTCACCACAATGAATACAACAGCAACAATAATGATGCCAATCGCGAGCAGTTGCGAGATTCTTACGTTACCGTAAGCAGGATCAAGATATCCTTGTTCGAAGCCCATTGCAGTCATTGGAGACCACAACCCGTTCACTAGTGAAGCAACCCACTGCGGAGCCTGGAAGCCCAGACTGTCCGTACGCAAAGCTTCAATAAAGAAGCGACCGATAGAGTACCAGATGAAATAAGACATGAACAGTTCACCTGAACGCAGAAACTTCTGACGACGCAGAACCAAGAGCAAGACCAGACCAACGAGACTCCACATCGATTCATACAAAAATGCAGGATGGTGGAATACGCCATCTACGTTCATTTGATTCACAATAAAGTCCGGCAGATGAAGCTTGTCTCTCAAAAATGACTCTTCCACAGGACCGCCGTAGGCTTCCTGATTCACAAAGTTCCCCCAGCGTCCGATCAACTGTCCAACGAGCAGTCCAGGCGCACAGATATCGGCCATACGCCAGAAGTTATACCCTTTACGACGGAAGAAAATAACTGCACAGATGATTGCACCAATAAGGGCACCATAGATGGCGATACCGCCATTCCATATTTTAAAAACATCCCAGAAATTATCTTTATAATCTTCCCATTTAAATGCGACGTAGTAGATGCGGGCACCAATGATGGCAGAAGGCACACCCAGCAGGACCATGTCCATAAACACTTCCTGTGGAATATTGTATCGTTTGCCCTCCCGGATCACGAGCAGGAGTCCTATAAGTGCCGCAGCACCAAGAATAAGCCCGTACCAGTGAACCTTTAACGCTCCAATAGAGAACGCAATCGGGTTCAACAGTAATAATGTATCCATTCATTCACACTCCTATTTATTCAATCAATCGCACGCATGACGAATGGTTGGCATACACTGCGCCTTAAGAGAAGCAGTACATGTCAACCATTTATCTTCATTTCCTTGTATAAAATGTTTCTTAATCCATGTCTTCCATATCTTCCGAGATGGTTGCTGTCAGCTTGTTCGTGAATTGCAGTGCAGCATTCAGACCCATCTGTTTCAGGCGATAGTTCATACCTGCCACTTCAATAATAACCGCCAAGTTCCGTCCCGGACGAACAGGAATCGTAACGAGAGGTACATCCGTATCAATGATACGTGTAGTCTCTTCATCCAGACCCAGACGATCATATTGTTTATCCTGCTGCCATGCTTCCAGACGTACAACCAAAGTAATCCGTTTGTTATTCCGAACCGCACCAGCCCCGAATAATGTCATGACGTTGATAATACCGACACCTCGAATCTCGAGCAAGTGGCGGATCAATTCAGGTGCAGTACCGTGCAGCTGAAAATCTGACGTTTGGCGGATCTCTACCGCATCATCGGCAATCAGTCGGTGTCCACGTTTCACCAGTTCAAGCGCTGTTTCACTCTTACCAATACCGCTGCTACCTGTGATCAGCATACCTACGCCATAGACATCACAAAGTACACCGTGAATGGTTGCTGTTGGTGCCAATTTCTTTTCCAGAAATCCTGTGATCCGGCTGGATAGGATCGTAGTAGCCATATTGCTGCGAAGTACAGCCAGATTCTGCTCTTCACTGATATCAATCAGCTCTTGCGGAACTTCCAGTCCACGCGTGACAACGATACAAGGCGTCTCTTCCGTACAAAGACGTTGCATACGATCGCGCCGCTCTTGCTCAGGTAACATTGCAAAGAAAGCTAACTCCGTTCTTCCAAGCAGCTGTACCCGTTCTTGTGGATGGTATTCAAAATAACCGGCCATTTCCAGACCAGGACGGTTCAGGTCATCTACCGTAATGACTCTTTTCAATCCGTGAGATCCAGAAACAACCTCCAACTGAAATTGCTGCACCAGTTCAGATACTTTCACTTTTTTCGCCATTTGTCTCTTCCTTTCAGCATTAGCTGTCCCTCTATGTACATCAGATCGTGTATCAGTTATTTCCATTATTAGCGCATTCACAACATGGGGTACAGAATGCATACCCTTCCAACAGTCGATTCTCTCAAATAAATGAAGACAGACCTTCAAATAATCTTAAATGAATTCCGGGATGAATGCAATCGCAGC
Organism: Paenibacillus sp. FSL H8-0283; assembly: GCF_045040675.1. Taxonomy (NCBI): domain Bacteria; kingdom Bacillati; phylum Bacillota; class Bacilli; order Caryophanales; family Paenibacillaceae; genus Paenibacillus; species Paenibacillus sp. FSL H8-0283. The sequence continues at coordinate 149,057 of NZ_CP150295.1, read as the reverse complement.
CTCCGACAACCATTAGTAAGAAAAGTCTTCTGATCGAAGCACCTTCTAGGATACTACATTCGTAGTTTAAGGGGTGTTTTTCTTACGATTATTAATCCTTCAACTCTGCCGAAACTTATAAATTCATTAATCTTAAAAAAGCCCCTTCCAGCAATAACGGAAGGGGCTCTCATTACAATGTATAATTGCGTTAACTGTCAGGTTCCATCGTCACCGAGGAATCCCAGTATTATTTGTCTTGAAGAAGTACGTTCACTTCAGTCTCTTTGTCAAAGATATGAACTTTGTTCATGTCGATGGCCATTTTAACTGTGGAACCATCACGAGTGTTAGAACGTCCGTCTACACGTGCGATCGTTGTATCATTACCAACACCGCTCAAGTAGAGGAGCATTTCGTGACCCAGGTTCTCTGTAACATCGACGTGTGTAGAGAATACAGAGTTCGGGGATGCTTCCAGGAATACTGGCTCTTCGTGAATGTCTTCTGGACGAACACCCAGAATCACTTCTTTACCAATGTATCCTCTAGATTTCAACACTTGTGCTTTACCTTGCGGGATTTCAACATCCACACCAGGAGCTATGAAATGCATGCTAGTACCTTGCTCAGCGAGTTTACCCGAGATAAAGTTCATTGTCGGGGAACCGATGAAACCAGCTACGAACAGGTTAGCCGGCAGGTTATACAACTCTTCCGGAGAAGCTGCTTGTTGGATGATACCATCCTTCATAACAACGATCCGATCACCCATCGTCATAGCTTCGATCTGGTCATGCGTTACGTAGATAACAGTTGTTTCCAAACGTTTCGCAAGTTTAGTGATCTCAGCACGCATTTGACCACGCAGTTTGGCATCCAAGTTGGAGAGAGGCTCATCCATCAAGAACACTTGTGGATCACGGACAATCGCACGTCCCAAAGCGACACGTTGACGTTGACCACCGGACAATGCCTTAGGTTTACGCTCAAGCAAATGTTCAATATCCAGGATTTTAGCTGCTTCACGTACACGTTTGTCGATCTCATCTTTTTTAACCTTACGCAATTTCAAACCAAACGCCATGTTTTGATATACGCTCATATGCGGATACAAGGCATAGGATTGGAATACCATCGCGATATCGCGGTCTTTAGGTGCAACATCATTAACGACACGGTCACCGATATAGAGTTTACCTTCAGAAATTTCCTCAAGGCCTGCGATCATACGAAGTGTTGTTGACTTACCACAACCGGACGGACCTACCAGTACCAGAAATTCTTTATCTTTAATGTCCAGGTTAATGTCAACTACAGTTGCTTTATCAGAACCCGGGTATTTTTTGAAAATATGCTCTAAACGTACTCCAGCCATGATTGTTGCCTCCTCAGAGATCATTTTGTAATCGAATACAATTTGTATTTTTATAATACCCTATCTACGTGAGGTTTGACTATTCGCAAACTGCACAAAAATATCAATGCTTTTTCGTCACTTTGTACATTAGTAGTAAAAACTGCACTAGAACGGCACTTTCGAAGTGCCTCACATCATAGCCAATCTCCTGTTTGATCTTGTCCAGACGGTATACCAACGTATTACGATGAATGAAAAGTCGTTTCGCTGTCTCGCTGACATTACAGTCCAGGCTAAAAAAGGTCTCCAGCGTAGCAAGTGTCTCACTGTCATTGAAGATTACCGTGTCTTTGCCAGTTTCCTTTATAAAACGTATACGTTGATCATCTGGAATGCTCGCTACCAACCTCTCCAGGTGAAGATCCCATGGGAGATGAATATGCTGCGTAACATGGAATGCTCTCCCTAAGTGAACACTCTCTCTAAGAAGAGTTGTGACCGATACAAGTTGTTGCGCAGGAATGCATGGCAGAGATGCAGACAGATGGAACACCCCAGCCCACTCACTGGCAACCAATTCATGTAACCCCAGACAAAAGGCGTTCAGCGAATCCTTTTTGGCTTCCGTTGTATCTTCCTCGGCTTCTTCTGTAACAATTTCCTTATCACCCATGAAAATCCACTCTTGCTCCCCCAAAGGAATCAAGACTATCTCCTCGCCAAAGTAACTCTCAAGCAACTTGTTGAGTTCCTTGGACCGTAAACGATGTGCATCCGGTGTATCGCCTTGCAGCAAGAACAGAATCTTCTCAGCATTTAATCCTGCGGGCACCACAAAGCGATCAGGAACCGCTTCAGATTCCTGCTTGGTTGGTTCTTCGATCTGCTCTTTAAGCCAGAGACCCAATTCAGTCAAATACTGCTCCCTATCATTCTCATATACAACAGGCTGTACCTCATCGGGTAGAGCCGTGTTAGTGCGGATCAAAAGCTCAATCAATTGTCGTGTTTCTACGGTAATTGATTTTGCAGGGCATCCCCAACACACGACAGTCTCTTCTTGCTCATTCATCCGAACCTTAAAAAATATACGCTTTCCCGTATTCAAACTGATTACATCGGATGAAATTGGAGATGCAGATTGATCAGATAACTCCTGATGCTCACCTTCATCACCAAAGGTCTCTAAATTTTCATGATTACCAACTAGATTGGCAACAGATTGCATCCATTCTTCTATTGTAATTTCATATTCGTCCAAATTTGTGCCTATAATGACTTCAATTTGCTGTTTTAAATCAGGTATGAGCTTCATATAATGAACGTCACCACTCTGCATGTTTTCTATTAGTTTATCATATCTTGCCCAGCATTAATAAATATCCATATTGAGCTAAAATTACATAACAAAAAAAGAGCAACTAATCAAATTAATGATTAATCACTCTTTTCTTAAAGATGAGTCATGAAGGGCTCGAACCTTCGACACCCTGATTAAAAGTCAGGTGCTCTACCAACTGAGCTAATGACTCATAAAACTGGTGGAGGATGATGGATTCGAACCACCGAACCCGTACGGGAGCAGATTTACAGTCTGATGCGTTTGGCCACTTCGCTAATCCTCCAAGGATTAAAGGTGGCTCGGGACGGAATCGAACCGCCGACACGAGGATTTTCAGTCCTCTGCTCTACCGACTGAGCTACCGAGCCATATTTAATTTTTAGGATTAATGGCGGAACCGACGGGATTCGAACCCGCGATCTCCTGCGTGACAGGCAGGCATGTTAGGCCAACTACACCACGGTTCCAGGCATTAATGGTGCCGGCGAGAGGACTTGAACCCCCAACCTACTGATTACAAGTCAGTTGCTCTACCAGTTGAGCTACACCGGCGTATATGGTGGAGGCTGAGGGGATCGAACCCCCGACCCTCTGCTTGTAAGGCAGATGCTCTCCCAGCTGAGCTAAGCCTCCTGGGTAATATGGTAGCGGCGGAGGGGATCGAACCCCCGACCTTACGGGTATGAACCGTACGCTCTAGCCAGCTGAGCTACACCGCCATATTAATTGTGTCTTGATTGCTTGTCCATCTTTAGGTAAAGATGGCGGAGAGAGAGGGATTCGAACCCTCGCACCGCTTACGCAGTCTAACCCCTTAGCAGAGGGTCCCCTTATAGCCACTTGGGTATCTCTCCAAATAACAATCATCAACATCATTCAAGGATTGCTCCCTGAAAACTAGATTCGAAACGAAACACGCGATTTAGAACTTGCTATTGGATAAGCCCTCGACCGATTAGTACTGGTCAGCTCCATGCATTGCTGCACTTCCACCCCCAGCCTATCTACCTCGTCGTCTTCAAGGGGTCTTACATACTGGGAAATCTCATCTTGAGGGGGCTTCACGCTTAGATGCTTTCAGCGTTTATCCCGTCCGTACATAGCTACCCAGCGGTGCTCCTGGCGGAACAACTGGTACACCAGCGGTACGTCCATCCCGGTCCTCTCGTACTAAGGACAGCTCCTCTCAAATTTCCTACGCCCACGACAGATAGGGACCGAACTGTCTCACGACGTTCTGAACCCAGCTCGCGTACCGCTTTAATGGGCGAACAGCCCAACCCTTGGGACCTACTTCAGCCCCAGGATGCGATGAGCCGACATCGAGGTGCCAAACCTCCCCGTCGATGTGGACTCTTGGGGGAGATAAGCCTGTTATCCCCAGGGTAGCTTTTATCCGTTGAGCGATGGCCCTTCCATGCGGTACCACCGGATCACTAAGCCCGACTTTCGTCCCTGCTCGACTTGTAGGTCTCGCAGTCAAGCTCCCTTATGCCTTTGCACTCTTCGAATGATTTCCAACCATTCTGAGGGAACCTTTGGGCGCCTCCGTTACTCTTTAGGAGGCGACCGCCCCAGTCAAACTGCCCACCTGACACTGTCCCCGCACCGGATTACGGTACCAGGTTAGAACCTAGATACGATCAGGGTGGTATCCCAACGTTGCCTCCACGCAAGCTGGCGCTCACGTTTCAAAGGCTCCCACCTATCCTGTACAGATCGTACCCAAATTCAATATCAAGCTGCAGTAAAGCTCCATGGGGTCTTTCCGTCTTGTCGCGGGTAACCTGCATCTTCACAGGTATTAAAATTTCACCGGATCTCTCGTTGAGACAGCGCCCAAGTCGTTACGCCATTCGTGCGGGTCAGAATTTACCTGACAAGGAATTTCGCTACCTTAGGACCGTTATAGTTACGGCCGCCGTTTACTGGGGCTTCGGTTCACAGCTTCGGATTGCTCCTAACCACTCCCCTTAACCTTCCAGCACCGGGCAGGCGTCAGCCCGTATACTTCGCCTTACGGCTTCGCACAGACCTGTGTTTTTGCTAAACAGTCGCTTGGGCCTTTTCACTGCGGCCCCCTCGTGCTATTCACACTACCGGGGCACCCCTTCTCCCGAAGTTACGGGGTCATTTTGCCGAGTTCCTTAACGAGAGTTCTTCCGCGCGCCTTAGAATACTCTTCTCGCCTACCTGTGTCGGTTTGCGGTACGGGCACCATCACCTGGCTAGAGGCTTTTCTTGGCAGTGTGAGATCATGACCTTCGCTACTATAATTTTCGCTCCCCATCACAGCTCAGCCTTACAATGTGCGGATTTGCCTACACATCAGCCTTACTGCTTAGACGGACATCCATCAGTCCGCGTCACTACCCTACTGCGTCCCCCCATTGCTCATAACGGCTTACGGTGGTACAGGAATTTCGACCTGTTGTCCTTCGACTACGCCTTTCGGCCTCGCCTTAGGTCCCGACTTACCCTGAGCGGACGAGCCTTCCTCAGGAACCCTTAGGCTTTCGGCGGATCAGATTCTCACTGATCTTTTCGTTACTCATACCGGCATTCTCACTTGTATAATGTCCAGCGCTCCTTACGGTACACCTTCAACCCTTATACAACGCTCCCCTACCCCTGATGCAAAGCATCAAGCCATAGCTTCGGTGGTGTGTTTAGCCCCGTTACATTTTCGGCGCAGAGTCACTCGACCAGTGAGCTATTACGCACTCTTTCAATGATGGCTGCTTCTAAGCCAACATCCTGGTTGTCTGTGCAACTCCACATCCTTTCCCACTTAACACACACTTGGGGACCTTAGCTGATGGTCTGGGCTGTTTCCCTTTTGACAATGGATCTTAGCACTCACTGTCTGACTCCCGGAAGTAAGTCTATGGCATTCGGAGTTTGACTGAGCTTGGTAACCCTTGCGGGCCCCGCACCCAATCAGTGCTCTACCTCCACGACTCTGTTTTCCGAGGCTAGCCCTAAAGCTATTTCGGGGAGAACCAGCTATCTCCGAGTTCGATTGGAATTTCTCCGCTACCCCCACCTCATCCCCGCATTTTTCAACATGCGTGGGTTCGGGCCTCCAGTGCGTGTTACCGCACCTTCACCCTGGACAGGGGTAGATCACCCGGTTTCGGGTCTACGTCCACGTACTAAGTCGCCCTATTCAGACTCGCTTTCGCTGCGGCTCCGGCTCTTCACCTTAACCTTGCACGGGAACGTAACTCGCCGGTTCATTCTACAAAAGGCACGCCATCACCCCTAAAACGGGCTCTGACTTTTTGTAAGCACACGGTTTCAGGTTCTATTTCACTCCCCTTCCGGGGTGCTTTTCACCTTTCCCTCACGGTACTGCTTCACTATCGGTCGCTAGGAAGTATTTAGCCTTGGCAGATGGTCCTGCCGGATTCATACGGGGTTTCACGTGCCCCGCACTACTCGGGATCCGTCTCGGAGGGAACAGACTTTCAACTACAGGGCTTTTACCTTCTTTGGCGGGCCTTTCCAGACCTCTTCGCTTAACCGGTTCCTTTGTAACTCCATGTGAGACGTCCCACAACCCCAAAGAGCAAGCTCTTTGGTTTGGGCTTCTCCGCGTTCGCTCGCCGCTACTGACGGAATCACTATTGTTTTCTCTTCCTCAGGGTACTTAGATGTTTCAGTTCCCCTGGTATGCCTCTACATAACCTATGTATTCAGTTATGAGTAACTGGAAATTACCCCAGCTGGGTTTCCCCATTCGGACACCCCCGGATCAAAGCTTGCTTACAGCTCCCCGAGGCAGTTTCGTTGTTCGCCACGTCCTTCATCGGCTCCTAGCGCCTAGGCATCCTCCGTGTGCTCTTAGTAGCTTAACCATTTTGTTCCGGTTTCGGTCGCTCGCTTCCCTTGATTTGGACTACGTCCAAATCCAAAAGTCGCTCTCACCCGATACCATCACAAAAGCAATTTGACTACCGTTTTTATTGAAACTTGTTTGCACAAGTTCAGCTAAAAAGGAATGTTCTAATTCGCGTTTTTTTCGTTTCGATATCTAGTTTTCAAAGAACAAACTTGTAAAACTTTTTTGGTGGAGCCAAGCGGGATCGAACCGCTGACCTCCTGCTTGCAAGGCAGGCGCTCTCCCAGCTGAGCTATGGCCCCATATAAAGTTTAAAGGTATAGATGGTGGGCCCTGGTGGACTCGAACCACCGGCCTCACCCTTATCAGAGGTGCGCTCTAACCAACTGAGCTAAGGGCCCACATTACATATACTATTTGAACCCAAAATGGGTTACGCTTGGCGGCGTTCTACTCTCCCAGGACCCTGCGGTCCAAGTACCATTGACGCTGAAGGGCTTAACGGTCGTGTTCGGGATGGGAACGTGTGGAACCCCTTCGCTATCGCCACCAAACGTTTGAGAGTTTGAACTCTCAAAACTGAGCAACGAGTGAGTAACTAGCCGACCTGGCTAGATTTTGTATTTGAATGTTTCCGTTGCAGGAAACGATTCTCCATAGAAAGGAGGTGATCCAGCCGCACCTTCCGATACGGCTACCTTGTTACGACTTCACCCCAATCATCTATCCCACCTTCGGCGGCTGGCTCCTTGCGGTTACCCCACCGACTTCGGGTGTTATAAACTCTCGTGGTGTGACGGGCGGTGTGTACAAGACCCGGGAACGTATTCACCGCGGCATGCTGATCCGCGATTACTAGCAATTCCGACTTCATGCAGGCGAGTTGCAGCCTGCAATCCGAACTGAGACCGGCTTTGTTGGGATTGGCTCCATCTCGCGATTTCGCAGCCCGTTGTACCGGCCATTGTAGTACGTGTGTAGCCCAGGTCATAAGGGGCATGATGATTTGACGTCATCCCCACCTTCCTCCGGTTTGTCACCGGCAGTCTATCTAGAGTGCCCACCCGAAGTGCTGGCAACTAAATATAAGGGTTGCGCTCGTTGCGGGACTTAACCCAACATCTCACGACACGAGCTGACGACAACCATGCACCACCTGTCTCCTCTGTCCCGAAGGAAAGATACATCTCTGCATCGATCAGAGGGATGTCAAGACCTGGTAAGGTTCTTCGCGTTGCTTCGAATTAAACCACATACTCCACTGCTTGTGCGGGTCCCCGTCAATTCCTTTGAGTTTCAGTCTTGCGACCGTACTCCCCAGGCGGAGTGCTTAATGTGTTAACTTCGGCACCAAGGGTATCGAAACCCCTAACACCTAGCACTCATCGTTTACGGCGTGGACTACCAGGGTATCTAATCCTGTTTGCTCCCCACGCTTTCGCGCCTCAGCGTCAGTTACAGCCCAGAGAGTCGCCTTCGCCACTGGTGTTCCTCCACATATCTACGCATTTCACCGCTACACGTGGAATTCCACTCTCCTCTTCTGCACTCAAGTCACCCAGTTTCCAGTGCGATCCGGGGTTGAGCCCCGGGATTAAACACCAGACTTAAATGACCGCCTGCGCGCGCTTTACGCCCAATAATTCCGGACAACGCTTGCCCCCTACGTATTACCGCGGCTGCTGGCACGTAGTTAGCCGGGGCTTTCTTCTCAGGTACCGTCACCTTGAGAGCAGTTACTCTCCCAAGCGTTCTTCCCTGGCAACAGAGCTTTACGATCCGAAAACCTTCATCACTCACGCGGCATTGCTCCGTCAGGCTTTCGCCCATTGCGGAAGATTCCCTACTGCTGCCTCCCGTAGGAGTCTGGGCCGTGTCTCAGTCCCAGTGTGGCCGATCACCCTCTCAGGTCGGCTACGCATCGTCGCCTTGGTGAGCCGTTACCTCACCAACTAGCTAATGCGCCGCAGGCCCATCCCCAAGTGACAGATTGCTCCGTCTTTCCAGTTTCCTTCAGGCGAAGAAAACAATTATTCGGTATTAGCTACCGTTTCCGGTAGTTGTCCCAAACTTGAGGGCAGGTTGCCTACGTGTTACTCACCCGTCCGCCGCTAACCATCAGAGAAGCAAGCTTCTCTTCAAGTCCGCTCGACTTGCATGTATTAGGCATGCCGCCAGCGTTCGTCCTGAGCCAGGATCAAACTCTCCAATAAAGTATTGAAAAGAGCGATAAGCTCATTTTGAATCTGACGAGATTAAAAATCTCATTTGTGCTCCAGTCGATTCAAGCCAAGGCTTGTCTCAAACTTTCGCGTTCATTCTGCAAGCAGAATGTTTACTCACTCGTTGTTCAGTTTTCAAAGATCAAACTCGTTTTTTCGTCACCATTTTCTCTCAGCGGCGACTTTTATAATATATCATACTTCGTTTGTTTTGGTCAAGTGTTTTTTTGAAATTCTTTTTCGAAGTTCGTAATGAACTCCTTCATTTCATCTAAAGCATCTAACCAAGCAAGCAAAGCAACGAGATAAAATGTACCATATAAATATCCTGCGAGTCAACTATCCGAACAAAGAAATTTTCAACCCTAATAATAGCCCCACACCTGGCAATCCCAAAACAGTTACAGTCCCTATCGTTGCAGGGTTCAGCGGGATGTAGGTCCCTGTAATCCAGCCGGAATAATTCACGATATATATCCCTACTGCAGCCAGCACTAGATGAATTCCAAATGACGTGAAAAACGATAACCCTATCCGCTTTCTGAATAAAATAACGATAAGCCCCAGTAACGATATAACCAATACACTTCCCAGTATGATACTCTTCATATGTTTCACCTCCGTGTTTAATGTAAACGTGTCTCTACATACTAACCCCTCGCTGTGATGTAACATCATCATTAGCTCTGGCTCGCTTTGCTCTTCTCAAGTGGATCTGGTACTTCCGCTCAGCTGCCTCCAATACATAAATAGCATAATCAATCTCATCCTGTCCCTGTGCATCTTCAAACTGTCTCATAGCCCGTTCCCATTCCTGCTTAGCCATTTGAATATCTGCATAGATCTGATCCGCCTCAAGTTCCTTCAACATTCTGTTGTGTTTCTCTACCGAGTTCCGTGTATTTCGCCACAAAAACATAATCTCTCCCCCTCCTGATCAGCACAGCATATTCTCATACTTATCAGGGAAAGGACAAACTTAGAACTCGAGCATTCATTTTCTTCACAAAAAAAAGAGAGCCCTAAGGCTCTCTTTGCATATCGAAACTTATTTGGCATCCGAAGTTTCCAAGGAAGTCCGCTGCGTAATACAAATTGATCACACTAACGCATCTCCCTGCGCCCTTCCAACGCTTTGGAAAGGGTCACTTCATCCGCATACTCTAGATCGCCACCTACAGGCAATCCATGCGCAATCCGGGTCACACTGATCTCAAACGGACGCACCAACCGGGAGATGTACATCGCTGTAGCCTCACCCTCAATATTGGGGTTCGTTGCCAATATGATCTCTTTTATACGTTCATCACTTAATCGAACCAGGAGTTCCTTCAAACGAATATCGTCTGGGCCAATTCCCTCCATAGGTGAAATCGCGCCCTGTAACACATGATAGTACCCATCGAATTCCTTGGTGCGCTCCATGGCCACCAGATCTTTCGAATCCTGAACTACACAGATTACAGAGACATCCCTGGACTTATCCTGACAGATGCGACACGGGTCCGTATCAGTGATATTACAACATACAGAACAGTAATGAAGATTACGCTTCACACTTACGAGCGCTTTGGCAAAATCGATAACGTCATCTTCCTTCATGTTAAGCACATGAAAAGCTAAACGCGCTGCCGTCTTGGGACCCACACCCGGCAACCGGGTGAAGGCATCAATCAGCTTGGCTATTGGTTCGGGATAATACAATCGATTGTGTCTCCTTTGACAGGATCAATTTTTTAATTAAAATAATCCCGGAATATTCATGCCGCCTGTGAACTTGCCCATATCCTTGTTGGCAATCTCATCGGCTTTGGCCATTGCATCATTAACAGCTGTCATAACGAGATCCTGCAACATTTCAACATCTTCCGGATCTACCGCTTCAGGTTTGATCGTGATAGCAAGCAATTTCTTGTGTCCGTTAACTTCAGCCGTCACTACACCGCCACCAGATGTACCTTGGACTGTTTTGTCCGCCAGTTCCTCTTGTGCTTTCAGCATTTGCTCCTGCATTTTCTTCACTTGTTTCATCATTTGGTTCATGTTGTTCATAATTGTTCATCTCCTTTGTTATGGTTATCGCGCTATGCGCATTATTCTTTGATCACTACAAGATCCTCACCAAAGAGCTGGATCGCTTCATCAATCCAAGGCTGTTTGTTGCCTGAACCGCCGTCTTCATGCTCAGGTTCAAGCTTAAAGTCCTCCTTTGGCGCTTCAGAAGCTCCCTCCATTGCCCCGGTCCAATCTTTGAGCATCATCGTCACCAATCGTGCCGGACGCCCAAGTTGTTCGGACAACACCCGCTCAATGACTTCACGGTTAGCCTGCTTCTCCGTCGTTTCACGGTGAATGTTGTTTTTAAAAGCAACCAACACATTGTCTTCAAGCAATGATACCGGCTCACCATCCACAAACCAGGCGTGAACGGTAACCCTCTCTTCCTTCACTCGTTGCAGGATCTGGCTCCATTTTTTGCTGATATCTGCGAACTCAGGAGCTCCCTTGCGTGCAACATACTGATCCAACTGTGCAGGAAGCTTCGCAGGCGAATTGCCTCTCGATACCGGCGCTCTTGTTGCCGGGCGAGATGGAGCACTCGATGAACCTTCTCCACCAGACAAACCACTTTTCAGTGCACGATCCAACTTCTTCTCCAACTCAGCAAGCTGCTGCTTCAAGCGGTTGATCTCTCCCCCATCAGCAGGTGCTGCATGAGCTGAAGATCCCACCTGAACAGAAGCCTCACCTTGAGCTGGAATACTACACAGTTTAAGCAATGCAACTTCAAATAATGTCTGTGGTTGTACTGCATATTTCATTTCACTCTGGTACCGATTAAGGGTGTCAATCATGTGGAATAGTTGTTCCCTGGTGAATGACTCCGCCATATCACGGAAAGACTCCGGATTAAGTACCCGGTCCGTCAGTTTATCTGCATCAGGTACCATCTTAATCATAAGCAAATCACGGAAATAATACAGTAAATTCTCCATGCACTTGTCTGCACTCTTTCCTTCATGCATGAAACCTTCAATCATCTGCAAAATATGACCAACATCACCCTTGAGCAGCGAAGCAGCCAATTTGGCAAATTGCTCTGAAGCAATTCCACCCGTCATGTCCATGACCTGCTGGTACGTTACTCGTCCATCCGTAAATGAAGAGATCTGATCCAGCACACTAAGTGCATCCCTCATTCCACCGTCCGATAACCGGGCAATGTATTGGAGCGCATCCTGGTCAGCTTCCATGCCTTCCTGTTCACAGATCAGTGTAAGTCTTGCTGTCTGCTCTTCCAGGGATACCCGGCGAAAATCAAATCGCTGACAGCGCGATATAATGGTAGCCGGAAGGCGGTGCGGTTCCGTTGTTGCCAAAATAAACATCACATGTGGTGGTGGCTCTTCCAATGTTTTGAGCAAAGCATTGAATGCCTCCGTTGTCAGCATGTGCACTTCATCAATAATATAGACTTTCTGCCGGACTTCGGTTGGCGCATATTTAACCTTTTCCCGAAGATCACGGATTTCTTCAACGCCCCGATTGGATGCAGCATCAATCTCTTGCACATCCATCACAGCGCCAGTCGTAATTCTGCGGCAAGCTTCACACTCGTTACAAGGTTCAGGCGCAGGCCCACGTTCGCAGTTCACAGCTTTGGCCAAAATCTTGGCGGCACTTGTCTTTCCCGTTCCTCTGGGCCCGCTAAATAAGTAGGCATGGGAAGTCCGCTGTTCACGAATCGCGTTCTGCAAGGTCTGAATAATATGCTGTTGCCCCACCATATCTTGAAACGACTGGGGACGCCAAGCCCGGTATAACGCGATATGCTCCATGATGCGTTACCTTCCTTCCACTTCGCATTCGAGTCCTTTGTCGTTCCCCTATTATACTATATTCTAGGGTGAATCCAAACTTTATCTGACTCATTCATGCGTGGTTTATTAAGACATATCAAAAAGACCTCTGCATACATACAACTGCAAAGGTCTCTACATTTAAAAGGTAAGCCGTGCACCTGCTATCGATATTTGCGATCCAAGTGGCACCCCTGAACAATAGCTCGGGCTAGGCAACCCTCCGGCACAAGAGTGATCTCACTTATGGCTGCTTCCTTCCGGACCTGACCAGGTTCATGAGTACTCATTGCGGAGGACCCAACCGTCAACACCACGTTTAGGGACCAAACCTCACATCGGCAAAACCTCTAGCAGGAATTCAACCTCGCTATAGCGGATTGCGAGTTACAGGGCACCGCTACCTCCCCATCTAGCACGGTAAGAAATAGTATAACGTAAGGTTATCCAAATTGCAACCAGAGGAACGTGAATGCGACTTTGCTTACATATAACATATAAAAAACCCCTGCCAGATCAGCAGGGGTGTGTTGGATGCAATTAGCAGACAACTCCAAGAATTGTCCAATTAGATTCCGTATTTCTTTTTGAAACGATCAACACGGCCGCCAGCATCGATAAACTTCTGTTTACCTGTGAAGAACGGGTGGCACGCGGAGCAAATCTCTACACGAAGTCCGTCTTTAACCGAACCTGTCTCAAAAGTATTCCCGCAAGCGCAAGATACTTGACCAATCGTGTAATTAGGATGAATTGCTTCTTTCATTACCTTTCACCTCTTTCCGCCCTGAGCCTCAAGCGGACCCAGAGTAAATGGCACAACCCTGAGATTATAACACGACCTTGCGCCTGTTGCAATCCATTATTGTTAAGAGGTAATCAACCGTTTTGGACGTGCCATTCCAGCGGGTGGAACATGAGTATACGATCCAATCACAACACCAGGCAACTCGTCTTCAAAGATCTCAATCATCTGCTTCATGCCCAAGATATCACCTTGAGCAGGAGGAATTAATTCCAGATAGCTCTCTGGATCAATATTGAGATTACGCATCTGAATCAAGCGTAGATCGGTTCTTCTTGCAAACTCAATCATCGCCTCAATCTCTTCTTCACGATCTGTTACGCCTGGGAAGATCAGATAGTTAATGGACGTGTATACACCCTGCTGCGCTGCGTATTTCATCGACTTCTCAACATTGGCTAAGGTATAACCACGTGGTTTATAGTAAGCGTTATAATGGTCATCCAGTGCACTAATTGTACTTACGCGCATCAGATCCAATCCAGCATCTACAATACCTCTAATGTGATCATTCAGACCGGCATTGGTATTAATGTTGATATACCCCATGTCCGTTACGGAACGCACTTCGCGAATCGCTTCAATAATCAGCTTGGCCTGCGTGGAAGGCTCCCCTTCACAACCTTGTCCAAAGCTAATGATGGACTCCGGCGTCTTCAGGTGTTCCAGCATAACCTCCACAATCTCATCCACACGTGGTCGGAAGTTCATACGTGTCTGCGGGGAAACAAAGCCGCTATCATCCGGTTGCTCGGAGATACACCCGAAACAGCCCGCATTGCAAGAATAGGATACCGGCACTCCACCTTCCCAACGATTCAGGAACGTGTTTGATGAAGTTAGACATTCATATCCAAGCGCACAGTTGGATAGATGGGTGTAAAGACGGTTCTCGGGGTATTGCTCCGTCAATCGTTTGACCCCGGAACGCACATCGTCACGATCACAGTTGAGTGGATTCCATTTTTCAGGACTATCCGACTTCGAAGCGGTGACATAGAAACCGCCATCTTTCCAAACTACTGCGGAATAGCCGAATAACGGCAATTTATACTCTTTATCCGTCTTCACATAACCAGGGAGACACAAACGAGTGAATCCCTGTGGAAGCAACGCACCTACAGCCTGTGTGTCTGATGGCATTGGCAGCATCTCACCGGTGTCCGGGTCCATACCAATGGGCCGGGTACTCGGGAGTCCAACCAACGTTGCACCTTCTGGCAGAGGAATCAACTCATCCTCCATAATCTCAACGATCATATCTCCACTGCGGGCAAGCCCGTACAGGGAAGGATGATCAAATACATTACCTTTTTCATCTGCGTATACTAAATACATGATGTTCTCCTCACATCTAATGGGTTAAACCTAACGACGAGTGTATTGTAAAATTCACAGCAACGCTGTAAAAGTATGTTATTGGTCGAACGACACTTAAGTCGATGTACCTGACGTTGCTGTCTGTCTAGGTGAGCGACGGGTTGTTGTTGTACCCGAATTGCTTGTCGGGCTATTACCAGCCGAATCAAATGCGGCCAAAAACTCTGCATTTGTCTTACTGTTACGAAGTTTTTTCAGGAATCCTTCAACAAAGTCATGGGAATCATTCATGTTTTTACGAATTGCCCAGATTGTATCCAACTCTTCCTTGCTCAGCAACACTTCTTCACGACGTGTACCCGAACGACGAATGTCGATCGCCGGGAATATGCGGCGCTCTGCCAGACGACGGTCCAGATGGAGCTCCATGTTACCTGTACCCTTAAACTCTTCATAAATGACGTCATCCATACGTGATCCCGTATCAATTAATGCCGTTGCCAGGATCGTCAAGCTTCCGCCTTCCTCCACATTCCGGGCAGAACCGAAGAAACGCTTCGGACGATGGAACGCAGCTGGATCAATACCACCACTAAGTGTACGACCGGATGGTGGAATAACCAGGTTATATGCACGGGCGAGACGCGTAATGCTATCCAGCAGGATAACAACATCTTTTTTGGCCTCAACCAGACGAAGCGCACGCTCAAGCACCAATTCCGCCACCTTGATATGATTCTCAGGCAGTTCATCAAATGTCGAAGCCACAACTTCCCCTTTTACCGAACGCGACATATCCGTTACTTCCTCTGGACGTTCATCAATCAACAGGACAAACAGTTCAATTTCAGGATTGTTAGTTGAGATGCTGTTGGCAATTTCTTTGAGGAGAAGCGTTTTACCCGCTTTGGGAGGTGCTACGATCAATCCGCGCTGTCCCAATCCTACCGGGGCGAGCACATCCATAATTCGTGTGGACAAATGGTTGGGGGATGTTTCGAGAACCAGTTTTTTCTGCGGATACAGTGGGGTTAGTGCCGGGAAGTGAAGTCGCTCTGCAGCCGCCGATGGATTCTCACCATTTACAGCGTTGACTTGCAACAAACCGAAGTATCTCTCGTTTTCCTTAGGCGTTCTACACTTACCTGATACGAGGTCACCTGTTCTTAGATCAAACTTGCGAATCTGAGAAGCTGAGATGTAGATGTCTTCCGTACTTGGCAAGTAGTTGATCGGCCGAAGAAATCCGTAACCTTCAGGTAGAATCTCGAGTACGCCTTGCATGAACATCAGGCCACTCTGTTCAGCTTGTGCACGCAGTATAGCAAAGATTAATTCTTTCTTTTTTAACGTACCATAGTACGGTATCTGATATTTTTTGGCCAGTTTGTAGAGGTCCGTTAGTTTCATTTCTTCCAAATCGGAAATTTGTAGATCCATATAATAACCACCTATTCAATTAATAAGTCCGTGTGAAATGGATAGTTTCGCTAGATGTTCCGGCTATAGAGAGCGGCGTCTGCCACAATCCCTTCTGTCCATTGTACGGAATGTAACCGTTATAATGCAAATACTTGTCTTTGAGTGTAAGTTTCCGGGTGGGATGGCCAACATTCGGCAATATCCGCTATTGAGTGAACGCTGCATTGAGGCGATCAATCCGGGTAGACCGGCTATGGAGCGCAGTTCAAACAAAACCGGGGGTTGGGGATGAGAAATGATGTTCTTAAAGCCATATGAAGTTTATTTCAAAAAAAGATCCTCCGGTAAAGGAAACAGAAACATTTCGTCTTATGCCGGAGAGACTGAGAACTCTATTAAAACAGGTTTACCTAATCATCAAAAAGATATGCAGTTCAGTTAAAATAAACATGTGTAGGACTGAATCATGCATAATGCTTCCTATTAATCAGTTTCCCGCCATACATCTGCACCGAGCAGGCGCAGATTAGTCACCAGATGATCATAACCGCGGTCGATATATTCGACCCCCGTTACTTCAGTCACACCTTCACTGACGGTGAGACCTGCAATCACCAGCGCTGCTCCAGCGCGAAGATCGGATGCTTTTACTTTAGCCGCGTTTAATGCACTGCCTTCAATAATCGCTGACCGTCCTTCTACTCGAATCTTTGCACCCATCCGCACTAACTCAGGCACATGCTTGAATCGATTACTGTATACAAAGTCGCTCAGGACGCTCACACCAGTTGCCTGTGTCAAAACACTGGTCATTGGTGACTGTAGATCCGTTGGGAAACCAGGATATACAAGTGCCTTCACGTCCACATGGTTATAGCTTGGTTTACCAATGACACGTATACTTTCATCCAATTCCTCAATGCCAACACCCATTTCTAGCAGCTTTGCCGTTAAAGCTTCCAGATGTTTGGGAATCACATTGTCAATCAGAACATCTCCGCGCGTCGCCGCTGCAGCGATCATATACGTACCTGCTTGGATACGGTCCGGAATAATGGAATGACGGCAGCCTTTAAGCTCCGAGACCCCTTCAATACGGATCGTTTCGGTACCTGCACCCTTGATGCTGGCACCCATGGAATTCAGAAGTGTTGCTACATCTATAATCTCAGGCTCTTTAGCCGCGTTTTCGATAATTGTAGAGCCTTTGGCACGAGTAGCCGCCAGCATGATATTAATGGTTGCGCCGACACTGCTTACATCAAGATAGATTTTTGCTCCGCGCAGCTCTTTGGCATGCAAATGAATGGAGCCATGTTCGTTTGTTACGGTTGCGCCAAGCGCTTCAAACCCTTTGATATGTTGATCAATTGGACGAGGCTCAAAATTACAGCCCCCTGGTAAACCTATGGTCGCTTCTTTGAAACGCCCTAGCAATGCACCCATCATATAATACGAAGCACGAAGCTTCTTCACGGGACCATTCGGCATAGGAATGGATTTGATGTCAGAAGGGTCAATCTTCATCTGACTGCCTTCCCAAGTCACATGTGCTCCGAGTTCCTCCAAAATTTCTGCATAAACCGCCACGTCACTCAAAAGCGGCAGGTTGTCCAACACGACTTCTGACTCGGCAAGCAATGCTGCAGGAATAAGCGCAATGGCGCTGTTCTTGGCGCCGCTTATAGTTACAGTTCCCTGTAACGGACGTCCGCCACTAATCATCAATTTTTCCATAAAGCTTAATGTCCCCCTACGTGTTTTGCAGCCGATGAACGGCAATACGTGCTGTTGGCTTCCGATGTAGAAATAAGGTGTGAAAATGGAAAGACACCGGCTAGGCGGTGTTTTTCCATTTCACAGTATGGAACTGGTAAAGATAAATTACGCTTTGTTGTTAGAACCAAACTCGCGGATTTTACCTTTAACGGTTTCTTTAATTGCTTCACGGCCTGGTACGATGAATGTACGTGGATCGTAAGCGTCTGGTTTAGCTGCAAGCACTTCACGAACCACTCTTGCAAAAGCAATTTGGTTCTCTGTGTTTACGTTGATTTTGGACGTACCCAGGGAAATGGCTTTGTCGATGTCGTGTTTAGGAATACCTGTACCACCGTGCAATACGAGTGGAACTTGTACCGCGTCACGAACTTCTTCCATTTCTTTGAAGCCCAGGTTAGGCTCGCCATGGTAAGGACCGTGTACGGAACCAAGAGCTGGTGCCAATGTATCGATACCTGTTTCTTTAACGATACGGATACACTCGTTCAAGTCAGCGTACATGATACCGCCGATAACGTCGTCTTCTTGTCCGCCTACAGTACCTACTTCAGCTTCTACAGAAACGCCTTTAGCGTGTGCATATTCAACAACTTTTTTAGTCATTTCGATGTTCTCATCGATAGAGTGGTGGGAACCGTCGATCATTACGGATGTGAATCCAGCGTCGATCGCTTCTTTACACTTGTCGAAGCTTGAACCGTGGTCCAGGTGAATTGCAACTGGAACAGTGATTTTCATGTCGTGAATGAGTCCTTCTACCATTTTAACTACAGTGTAGAAGCCACCAATGTGACGTGCTGCGCCTTCGGATACACCCAAGATTACTGGGGATTTCTCTTCTTCAGCAGCACCAAGAATCGCTTGAGTCCACTCAAGGTTATTGATGTTGTATTGACCAACTGCATATTTTCCTTCAAGTGCTTTGTTCAACATGTCTGTCATAGATACTAATGGCATGGTTTCAATCCTCCTAGGGGTTTGGGTTGTGTCTATGGTTTTTAGCCGAAATCACATACGGGCTTATTATACCACATCCCATGTCAAATACTAAACAAGCATTTGCAAAAATGCTGTGCTTTGCAGCACAGTTTTCATAGACACCGCTTTATAACTTCCCCATTTCCAATATTCCCCGGATAAAGGAGTGAAATACCTCATTTTCCCACCAAGTACCTTGTATGTTCTCCACACGCAAAAAAATCCTGTATCAACAGGATTCAGCTGCATTTATTGGCGGTACCGTTGCGAAGTTGCATATTCACAGCCACTCGCATCTCGTCGATATCAAACGGTTTCGTAAAGTGCATGAGCGCTCCGAGATCCGTGGCTTCCTTAATCATGTCCAGTTCACCATAAGCGGTCATCATGATCACCTTGATACCCGGATCAATTTCTTTAATATGCTTCAGGATTTCCAGACCGTCCATCCCAGGAATCTTCATATCGAGCAATACCAGGTCAGGCTTGTCATTATTCACAATCTCCAGAGCAACCTTGCCGTTGGGTGCTTGAAACGTGTTATACCCCTCACTGCTGAACACTTCCATTAACAGGATTCGAATACCATTCTGGTCATCAACAATCAAAACTTTTTTATCTTCCACTCTGTAACCTCCTAGAATTAGGAAAGCATGCACACCTTCGAATCTGGATAACTATCCCATAGTCGTCATGATAAGTATTCTACCTCTTCCATTAAAATCCTGCTACCTTCACAAAATGACAAAAAGCATTTTCACCCACTTTTTACGAAAAAAAAGGATGTTCCGGCATCCGCTATGGTTGCCAGGAACATCCCCAATATCTATTACGTTAACACAAAAAATTTATTACTTCTGCGCATTCTCCAGAGAAGCTTTTACAAAATCACGGAACAATGGTTGCGGACGGTTCGGACGGGAAGTGAATTCCGGATGGAACTGTACCGCCAGGAACCATGGGTGTCCTGGAAGTTCCACGATCTCAACCAGACGTCCATCCGGGGATGTACCCGAGATAACCAGTCCTGCTTTTTCGATCGTTTCACGGTATTCATTGTTGAACTCATACCGGTGACGGTGTCTCTCATACACCAGCTCGTCATCATAACAAGCCATCGCCAAAGAACCTTCCTGAAGCTTACAAGGATACAGACCCAGACGCATCGTGCCACCCAGATTCTCGATATCTTTTTGCTCAGGCAACAGGTCAATCACAGGGAATTCCGTAGCCGGATTAATTTCGGAACTGTTCGCACCATTCAAGCCAACGATGGAACGTGCATACTCAATAACGGAAACCTGCATACCCAGGCAAATACCGAAGAACGGAATTTGTTTCTCACGAGCATAACCGATTGCCGACACTTTACCTTCAATACCACGATCTCCGAATCCACCAGGAACAAGGATACCCCCAATACCATGTAACAAGTCGCCTACATTCTCATCCGTAATATCTTCAGAAGGAACCCAGCGAATTTTCACATCAGCATTGGATGCAAATCCTGCATGAGACAACGACTCAACAACACTCAGGTATGCATCATGCAACGCTACATATTTACCAACAATAGCGATCTCAACTGTATGCTCCAACTTGTTGATCCGGTCAACCAGCCCTTCCCACTCGCTCATATCCGGTGCAGGAGTAGTCAGTTTCAGGTGATTTACCACGATCTCATCCAAGCCTTCTTCACGCAGGTTCAAAGGTACTTGATACAACGTGTCTGCGTCACGACATTCAACCACGGCATTTTCATCAATGTCGCAGAAGAGAGCGATCTTGGCTTTCATGTCTTTAGATAATTCATACTCCGTACGGCATACAATCACATTCGGTTGAATACCGATGCTGCGTAATTCCTTAACACTATGTTGCGTTGGTTTTGTTTTCACTTCACCAGCTGCTTTGATATAAGGAATAAGTGTTACGTGGATGTACATCACATTGTCGCGACCTACATCACTCTTGATCTGACGGATAGCTTCCAGGAAAGGCAAACTCTCAATGTCGCCCACTGTTCCACCAATTTCCGTAATAACCACATCCGAACCCGCTTCACGTCCAGCGCGGAATACACGCTCTTTGATCTCGTTCGTAATGTGTGGAATAACTTGTACCGTTCCGCCCAGATATTCCCCGCGCCGCTCTTTGCTGATGACGGAAGAGTATACTTTACCAGTCGTGACGTTGCTGTTTTTGGAGAGATTGATATCAATAAAACGTTCATAGTGGCCAAGGTCCAGATCCGTTTCCGCGCCATCATCCGTTACAAAAACCTCGCCGTGCTGATAAGGACTCATTGTTCCCGGGTCGATGTTAATATATGGATCAAATTTCTGGATCGTTACCTTAAGCCCTCTGTTTTTCAGCAATCTGCCCAGAGAAGCAGCCGTAATCCCTTTGCCCAGGGAGGACACAACTCCGCCCGTCACGAAAATATACTTTGTCACTGTTATTACCCTCCTAATATAAGTACAGAAATTCAGGCGATATATGGTGTTATCGTAACCTGTTTCCCAGGTAATCATCGTTAAAAAGAGCAATGGCAGAAATTCCCTGCATCTGCGAACTGCTCTTTCTGCGAAGTCGGTTTAAATACACGTTGTTCTACAGCAAAAAATGGTGCAAATATTCCGATGGCCTTCATTCCATTTGGTGTTTTTGATATACAAAAACGGGCCACGAAATGTTGGCCGGGAGCATACGGAAAAAAATCATTTTGCAAAATTATGCCTCTAAAAATACAAAAAAAAGTACTCCCGCAGGACGGGGCACCTTCTATAAAAAACATAAATATATTGTCGCTCATTCATAAGCCCATGCAATAGTTTACCCGTTACCCCGTCTGCTGTCAAGGCTGACTATTCCGGGGAAACGGGTAAATTATAGACGTCAAAAATGACTACCGATTATCAGAATCGTCGTCAAATTCATCCTCGTTTTCGGACTCTTCTTCGTCTTCTTCGAGGTCTTCATCTTCCAGATCGTCATCTTCAACCAGCACTTCTTCTTCGCTGTCTTCTTCGTCAAAGATGTCGTCTTCTTCTTCCTCTTCTTCGTCTTCTTCTTCGTCTTTATCCGTGCTGTCAAAGCCTTCATCGCTGCTATAGCTGTCTTCTTCTTCACCGAAGTCTTCATCTTCCAGATCATCGTCTTCATCGTTGATGATACGCGGACGCTTCGCACCCGTCATGGAATCTTCTGTTCCAGCTACCGGATACCAGCGCTTTAAGCCCCACAGACTTGTACCGACGCAAGCAAAACGGCCATCGATATTAATCTCGGTATATAGCTGGGCGATAAACTCGTTGATTTCTTCATCAGTCATTCCGCGCTGCTTCGCTACCTCATTCATTAAGTCACGATAGTAATACGGCGTATTAGCCGCTTTCAGCACCATAAAGGCAAGGTCCACCAAAGGGATCTCTTTTACCTTTTCTTTATCAATTTTCAAATTGAGCGAGGTACTCACTGCAGACACTTCCTCTCACACAAAATTCACTTTTTAACCCCTACGAACTGGACTGTTACGTATAACATATCCATTAACAAACCTAAGTAAAACCTATTTAGCGTTAAAAAGCAAGTTTTTATGTACGGATGTGACGCAAATGCGGAGAGCAGCAACAATATGTCCACATATTAAACGTGAAGTGACATCAACCCCACAGGAATATCCTCTTTTGCCAAAGAGACAACTCCATAATAAAAAAGACGGAGTCCCCTCCGCCTTCTGACTGTATACCCTTGGAGGATTACTCCTCACCAGGTTCCCCGCAAGAGCCCTCTAGCTCTCCATCCATCATATGTCCCTGCGCCCGTTTTGACACGAAGAGAATGTGTTTTTGTAAAAAAAGGGCAAGTTCCCCATGCGGCGGGATGAGCGCATTCATAGAATACCTCAGCATGTTCATCCCGAAGGGGGCTGCCCATTATGGACTATACTGGTTTATTGCATCAATTGATTGACGGAATGCGACGCCCTGAACCAGAACAGGGTGGGCGATATTTGATCCGATTTGCCAAACCGCAGCAGTACGAGGCCTGTCTTGTGGAATTGTCCCGAATGCGGAATGAATTCACCGACCTTGGGGCTGTCCGTTCCTCGCGACTGGCTCGTTCCATTATCGCTCCAGTCCAACGCCCGGAGGACCTATACCGCTATGGGGATGAAATTACGATTGAAGAAGACGTTCCCATCTCCCTTCATGCCACTGCACTCCACAGCAAACCAAGCAATGCTCAAGGCATACCCTGGGGAGTGAAGCAGATTCGGGCGCCCAAAGTATGGTCTGTGTCTACCGGACACCGGATTAAAATCGGTGTGATTGATACAGGTGCTGATTATCATCATCCTGATCTTCGTTATTCACTGGCACGTGGAATCAATCTGTTAAACCGCAGCCTGCTTCCTCATGATGATAACGGACATGGCACCCACATTGCAGGGACCATCGCCGCAGCCAACAGTACCGCAGGCATGATTGGTGTAGCTCCACGCTCCCTGATCTATCCGGTGAAAGCATTTGACCACAACGGATCGGCTTATGTATCCGACATTGTACTTGGCATCGACTGGTGTGTACGCAACAAGGTCGATATCATCAATATGAGCTTTGGCATGAAAACACGTAGCAAGGCGCTTCTTGACGTTGTCAACCGTGCGTACCATGCCGGAATCGTTATTGTTGCTTCGTCAGGAAATGACGGCAAACGCCGCAGTATTGATTACCCTGCACGGTATCCCCAGACCATCTCTGTTGGGGCAACCGACAAAAACAGACGTATTGCGTCCTTCAGCAATCGTGGCGCATATGTGGATGTCTATGCACCCGGTGATAAAATCGTCTCCTCTTGGGTACAAGGCAAACATCACGAGATGAGCGGCACATCCATGGCGACGTCCCATGTGAGTGGCGCTATCGCCTTGCTGCTCTCCAAACATCCGGGGTTATCCCCTAGTGAAATCAAGACACTCGTCAAACGTGCTACGATCCCTTTGCGTGCTCGCAAGACTACCACAGCAAAGAGCAAGGTGCGTGGTGGTGAGATTGATGCCCTGAAGCTAATGCAGGAGGGCGGGGAGTGAGCCAGCTCTGTCAGCCGTCAGCCGAACTTGATTGAGGCTTCGTGGCGAAACGCAGTAGCCCGGACCAGGCAGTACGCACGAGGGAGTATTACGTAGCGGCTGAAACTCTAGGTTACGCCCACTGTGATGTCAGAGCAGGCTAGTGTGCCTTGGATGGGTCAGGCATTTCGTTTTCTTCAACTCCGGGTACACAATAAAAAAAGTCTCCATGTACCACGTTGCAGTTGCAACGTGGACTTGGAGACTTTTTTGTTAGGCAGAGCGGCGGATGTGCCGCTAGCCTGGAATTTACATTTTGTCAGGAGCGGTTACGCCTACCAGACGAAGCGCTGTTGCGATAACGGTACGTACAGCACCGATCAGTGCCAGACGTGCTTGAGTTTGCTGCGTGTCTTCCGTAATGACACGTTCTGCACGGTAGTAGCTGTGGAACAGGGATGCCAACTCGTATACATAACGGATGATACGATGAGGCGCATATCCTGTTGCTGCTGCCGAGATTTCCTCAGGCAACTCTCCCATTTTGCGGAGAAGGTCATACTCGTGCTCTGTTGTCAGCTTGGACAGGTCAATCTGTGCCAGTGGCAACAGTTCAATACCTTGTTCTTCAGCCTGACGGTATACGCTACATACACGGGCATGCGCGTATTGTACGTAGAATACCGGATTCTCATTGGATGTCGAAATCGCAAGGTCCATGTCAAAGTCCAGATGGGAGTCCATGCTGCGCATTGTGAAGAAGTAACGGATGGCATCAATGCCGACTTCATCCATCAGATCTTCCATCGTTACAGCTTTACCTGTACGCTTGGACATCTTCACTTTTTCACCGTTCTGGAACAAGCTCACCATCTGTGCAATCAAGACCACCAGTTTCTCAGGGTCATTACCCAGTGCTTGCATCGCGGCTTTCATCCGTGGAATATATCCATGGTGATCGGCACCCCAGATGTTGATCATCGTGTCGTATCCACGAGCATATTTGTCGCGGTGATAAGCAATATCTGGCGTCAGGTAAGTATACGTGCCATCGTTCTTGATCAATACACGTTCTTTGTCGTCACCGTACTGCATCGTTTTCAACCAAGTTGCTCCATCTTGCTCATAGATCTCATTACGGTCACGCAATTCATCAAGCACTCGCAGCACTTCTCCGTTATCGTACAGGGAAGTTTCGCTGAACCAGATGTCAAAGTTAACACGGAAGCGATTCAAGTCACGTTTGATCTTGTCCAGTTCCTTCTCCAGACCAAAGTCACGGAAATAAGCCGCACGGTCACCCGGATGCATGGACAGCAATTCGTCACCCTTTTCAGCAACAAGCTGCTTGGCGAATCCTTTAATATCTTCACCGTGATAACCGTCTTCAGGCATCTCAGCATCCTGACCCAGCTCTTGCAGATAACGAGCTTCAATGGAACGAGCCAGATTAAACACCTGATTACCTGCGTCATTAATATAGTATTCACGGGTTACATCATATCCTGCGTAGTCAAGGATGTTACATAGTGCATCACCTACAGCTGCTCCACGGGCATGACCCAGATGCAGGCTGCCTGTCGGGTTGGCACTGACAAACTCCATCTCGACTTTGCGTCCTTCTCCGATGTTAATTCTTCCGTAATCTTTACCCTGCTCCTGCACAAGCGCAAGTACTGGATAAAGGTAACTCTTGTCCAATTTGAAGTTAATGAATCCTGGGCCCGCAATCTCAGCCTTCTCGATTCCTGCTTCAGCCAGATTCAGATTGGCAATGATCTCTTCAGCAATCTGACGAGGATTGCGCTTGGCAATCTTGGTCAGCTGCATGGCAGCATTGGTCGCCAAGTCTCCGTGTGTCTTCTCACGCGGCACTTCCAATGTGATGGCTGGCAATTCGTCCTGCGTAACAATTCCGGCCGTCACAATGGCGTTGCCGATGGCCGTACTTACCCGTTCGTTAATCGTATCTAGTGGATTACGTGTCATGAAATTGGTTCCTCCTGTATATGCAAACTAATCGCGAAATGTCCAGATTCTTCATCAAAGCGGTAAAAGTCGTAGCTCCACGCTGCGCGTGCGCTCAATCCCTGAATGGAAAGTTCCAGCTTCTGTGTATGCGTGGACAGGGCAAACGACATGTATGGTGATCGGTAGAAACCAGGAAGCTTCCGATTCAACTCAAAAGTCTGCTCCGATTCCACCTCACCATGACGTATAATCTTGATGGATTGTCCGCCCAGCTTCAATGTTGTACGGGTTGTACCTCCCTCAGGTCCAACCTGCGGTTCTTCATAACGAACATAAAGAACAGACCCTTTTAACACGGCTTCACCCTGCATTTCCTGCAGCACATCTTCACCTTCATAACGGCTGTGCAGCCGGATGTGTACCGGTCGCATGTTCGACATGAATGTTAACCTCCATTATATTCGAGGCGACGCAAAATCAGGCACGGCTGGTGAGAACAGCCCTTCCCGTATTGTTGTGTCGCTATACGCGCTCATATTCCCGGATAGCTCGCTATCCTACACTCTACTGTATAACTATATCCAGTTCCCTCGCTCAATTCAAATCCAAATTCAGAGTTTTTTCCTCATCAAGCCAAAAAAGAAGAGCCGCACCTGTAAAGTGCAACTCCCTTTTGCTTCATTATAATAAGATTCGTTCCTCCGATCAGGCCCATTGGGATTCATAAGGAAAAGGACATGTCGACTCACTCAGCTTCGCTCGCACCTGTACGAGACAACCACAATGCCGACAAGTTGTGCCATATTGCAATCCCGGACAAGCAGAGCAGATGGATAGCCGACGTTCATATTCCTCATCCTGTACCGTCGGACGCGAACGTGAGGCAATCTCCACAAGTCTGGCCATTTTGGCATCGCTAATCTTCACATCGTACTGATCATTACAGCCTTTGCAAGGTTCCTGCCTTTTCATGCATTAACCCTCGACAGCGAGCACCCCAACCGATGCTGGTGGAAGGACAAAACGCAGTGTGTTATTCTCCAGTGTGATTCCATCCCACGCTACAGGCTGAACATGATTCGGCTGTTCAAAGGTATTGAATGCACCAAAATCAGTATGGTGCATAATCTGCCCGGTTACTTTAGCCGCTTGAGTTGCGTCCAGCTGACACACAACTTCCAACTCATCCGTGTGACTCAGATTACAAGCTGTCACATGAATGACCCCATCCTTGTTGCGGGAAGCTGATAAGCTGAGCTGCGGAATGGTCTCTTCTCCGAATGTGTATCCTGGGCTTTCATAATTCAAATCCAGTCGCTGTGCATCCATATGGACCTGATACATATCAAATACATGGTACGTAGGGGTCAGGAGCATTTTGTCCCCTTCCGTGAGCACAAGCGATTGAAGCACATTGACGATCTGCGCAAGATTTGCCATGTGTACCCGTTTATTATGTTGGTTGAAAATATTCAGGTTAACACCTGCAAGCACAGCGTCCCGCATCGTATTCTGTTGATACAGGAACCCTGGATTGGTTCCCGGCTCAACGTTATACCACGTGCCCCATTCATCCACAATAATGCCGACTCTGCCCTCTGGATCATATTTGTCCATAATCTCGGAGTGCTTCACCAGTAATTCATCCATATGGAGCGTCTTTTTCAAGGTAGTGAACCATTCAGCCTCGCCAAATCCTGTAGCTGCGCCTTTATCATTCCACTCTCCTGTAGGGATGGTGTAATAATGAAGACTGATTCCATCCATAAAGCGAGCAGCCTCCCGCATCAGGACTTCCATCCATTCATAGTTGCCTTCGTTGGGTCCACAAGCGATTTTATAAATCTCGTTCCCGGAATAGTTACGTACATATGTAGCATACCGACGATATTCATCCGCATAATATTCAGGACGCATATTGCCGCCGCATCCCCAGTTCTCATTTCCCACGCCAAAATACTTCATTTTCCACGGTTCTTCCCTACCGTTACTCTTACGCCAGTTCGCCATCGGCGATTCGCCGTCAAACGTGATGTACTCCACCCATTCCTGCATCTCCTGCACTGTACCGCTACCCAGGTTGCCACTGATATATGGCTCCGTGCCGAGCAACTCACATAATCTCAAGAATTCATGTGTACCAAAGTGATTGTTCTCTTCCACACCGCCCCAGTGTGTATTGATCATACGAGCACGCTTACTCTTCGGACCCACACCATCTTTCCAGTGATATTCATCGGCAAAACAACCGCCTGGCCAGCGAAGTACTGGAATATTAAGCTTCTGCAAGGCCGTCAATACATCATTTCGAATCCCATCCGTATTCGGAAGAGGTGAATCTTCTCCTACCCACAAACCCTCATAAATACAACGTCCCAAGTGTTCGGAAAAATGACCATATATATTGCGATTTATTAATCCTTGATCCGAATCTGCCTTTAAAATAACATTAACCATGATTTCAACCTCCATATAATGTATTGTTATCGCTTACAATAACTCGTTTTAGAGTAGGTTTCAACCGTTTTTATTTCTACACAAACAAGCCTCTTCCTGTGTAATTGATTAGGAAGAGGCTTGTTTGTTATAGAAATTCATACAGAGACTTACCAAATTGATTTTTATACATTTCTAATTTGGATTTGCCCGTTTATTATTTCAGAATAACAGGCTACTTAATCCTGCTCTGAAGGCAACAACATTTTTTGTGTCCACGTCGTTCCACCATCTATAGTCTGATAGATCGCAGGAGAGTTATCACTTGTGACTACGAGCCAACCCGTCTTGGCCGATGGGAACGAGATACGGGAACTGTATCCCGGATCTTTCAGGTCAATATTTTTCCACGTGGAACCTGTATCATAAGAACGTCCAATACCCACTTTGCCAGCTGCGGGTGAACCTGCAGACAGATACGCCGTCTGATTACCAATCAACGCTATGTTGCCGGGATGACCACCCGGGTTGGCTGGTCCATTTCCTTTGCCCGTACTGTTTGTACCCGGTGCAGGACCTCCCCCTGCTGTGGATTGCGCAAATACTTGGGTCCAGTTCTTGCCTTGATTACCGCTCGCATAGAGGGAGTACGATTGTTGGGACATGCCTGCATCACCATACAAAAGGGCCCATACTTGTTGGCCATGTGCATACAGATCCGCTCCGCTCCATGTGTCTGAGACAACTCGAAGAGAGGTTGTCCAGTTCTTGCCGCCATCACTCGTTTGCTTCAGATGATATCCCGATCCAGGTACAACCACGACGGCATACCCTTGTTTCTCTGTTGCAAAGGCAGCTACACGCGTGTTGGCAGGTGTATTCATTTTATTCCAGGTTACCCCGCCATCCTTCGTCTGATATGCACCATTATAGGTGTAACCATAACCTACATCTTTATTGCGAAAATCAATTCGCTTGAATTGAATGCCCGGCGTATCGAGCCGCGTCCAGTGCGATCCCCCATCATGGGTACGGATCAGATAGGTTGCAGGTGAATCCTTCACTCGCGCCAGCGCATATCCGTTCACATTATTCGGAAAATCAAGCTGTGTGAATTGCCACTGCCCGGTATATATGGACTGCCACGTACATCCTGCATTCGAGGTACCGATCAGGAAGCCCTCACCCCCAGCTCGTCCAGTCGTATCATTAAGAAAATCAATGTCCGTAAATTGCAGGTGTTGCTCTTCCACACCACTACCTTTTTTCAGTGTAGCAGATAGTCCATGATCTCCCTTTCCACATGCCTGTGAGGATGCAGCGTTAGCACCTGATAGCGTATGTACCGGACCCATCCCCCAAGCCAGCGTTAACGATAATGCGAGTGCACCAATCCGTTTCCATGTCATTGTACTCTTGGTTGTCATCGTAACACCTCCTTCTATGGTTTTACCCAAATTTGATGGTTCTAACGTAACAAACTGATTAACCCCGATGACAATTTCGCAAGAAAAAAACCACCTTTACCCATGATTGGATCATGTAGGCAAGGGTGGTTCATCACCAAACATTGTGTACTCTAAATTAAATGGGAAATGTCCTGATAGTAAGGATAACAAAACTGATACTTAATAAAAGGCATAAACTAAAATATATTTTGTTGTATTTATATTCCCGAATACTATATGCAGCAAAAAGCATAGCCAGATCAGCCACCATCAACGTAAAGTTGAGAAATATCGTCACTGCTAATACAAAATTGATGACAAACACTATAAAAACTGCAGTCAGCCACTTGGGATACATACTCAATTGAGTCCGAATCACACGCATTCACATCCACCTTGCCCTTCCTCTATTTCCATATTATACACAAATATTAAGATAGAGTCATACCAAGGCACGATATCTGCGTAAGAGGAGAGTCCATACTAACACATGAAATAAATGGTAGAGGCAAGGGAACATACGTGCTATAATTAATGTTATGGACTTTTGAATATCGGTGGATGTTTTCCAGACCACGGCGCAGCTTCCCGAAAGGGGGTGACGTCGATGGTCAAACTTGTGGCGTTACTTGATGTAATCCGATGGATTGCTGCGATCCTCAGTATTGTACTGAGTGGGCGAAAGCTTTACCGTTGGTTGCGCAAAAAGTTTCGTAGCAAGCGAAAACCCACCTCATAAGGTCGGAAGCCTGACGGTGGGTTTTGCTTGAATAGCATTATTTAGTTCATGCGCGCCGTGGCAATCCACAGCCTTTCGGGTCCTAAGAGTCTTTACCGTTGGTAGCGGTAAAGGCTCTTTTTAGTATATGACCGAACCCGATCACCATATACTTCACGAATGTAATATATCAATTAATATACTACTGAATACTTATGTAGTCAGTATAGCACAGCTCTGTACAAAAGTTAACAATACAAAACGCCCTCCCCTGCGCAAAGTTGAACCCGCGCAGACAGAGAGCGTTATACTTATCGATTATTCTGTGATTATTTCACGAATCCAAGAAGCATTTCACGGATCAGCTTCGCAGCTACAATCTGTGTCTGTTGTGTTGGATCATAGATTGGTGCAACTTCAACCAAGTCACAACCAACTACATTTACATCAGATCCTGCGATCATATGAATGGCTTCCAGCAGTTCCTTGGACGTAATGCCACCCGCTTCTGCTGTACCTGTTCCTGGTGCTGCTGACGGATCAAGCACATCGATGTCGATGGTCACATACACCGGACGGTTGCCCATCTTCGGAAGAGCTTCCTTCATCGGAGCTGCCACTTCAAATGGATAGAAGTTGATGTTCTCGCGACCATACTGGAACTCCTCACGGGAACCGGAACGGATACCGAACTGATAGATATTTTTGCCACCCATCAACTCAGCTGCTTTACGTACTGGTGTGGAGTGGGACAATGGCTCGCCTTCATAGTTTTCACGAAGGTCAGCGTGTGCATCAATATGAATCAGGATAAGATCCGGGTATTTCTTGTACATCTGTTGGATGACTGGCCAAGTAACCAGATGCTCGCCACCGAGACCAACTGGGAATTTGTCGTCAGCGAGCAGACTGCCGATGTATTCATGAATTACCTCAAGACTGCGTCCAGCGTTACCAAAAGGCAAGAGCAGGTCTCCAGCGTCAAAGTATGTCATGTCTACAATGCTTTTGTCGAGATATGGGCTGTACTCTTCAAGTCCAACCGATGCTTGACGGATATGAGATGGGCCGAAACGGGAACCCGGACGGAAGCTGACGGTGTAGTCCATCGGCATGCCATAGATAACCGCTTTGGAGTTCTCATAATCCTCAGAGCTGCAAATAAATACGTTTCCTGAATAAGCTTGATCCAGTTTCATTAATGATTTCCCCTTTTATTTCGTTAAATCTTCCACGAATTTAGGAAGTACAAATGCTGCTTTGTGCAGACGCGGAGAGTAATACTTGGTATCCAACTCCGGGATTTGAGTCTCATCCACTTCGAGCGGGTCATGTTTCTTGCTACCCATGGTGAATGTCCACAAACCACTTGGATAGGTTGGAATATTACAGCCGTACACATGTACGATCGGGAAGATTTCTTTGACGTCTTTGTTCACCTTCTGGATCAGATCCGCCTTGAACCAAGGGTTGTCCGTTTGGGCAACGAAGATTCCGTCTTCTTTGAGTGCTTCGTAGATGCCTTGGTAGAAACCACGCTCAAACAATGGAGCAGCCGGGCCTACAGGCTCCGTGGAGTCTACGATAATCACATCGTATTCATTTTTATGTTCAATAATATGCATGTAGCCGTCGTTTACAAGCACTTCAACATTAGGCTCGTCCAACTTGCCGGCAATTTCAGGCAAATATTTTTTAGAGTATTCAATGACTTTACCGTCGATTTCGACGAGAACTGCTTTTTCTACAGCAACATGCTTGATGACTTCACGAATGACTCCGCCATCGCCGCCACCGACAACCAGAACTTTTTTCGGATTTGGGTGTGTGTTCAGCGCAGGATGTGCCGCCATTTCGTGATATACGAATTCGTCTTTTACTGTAGTCATCACCATGCCATCAAGAAGCAACATGTTACCGAATTCCTCGGTCTCTACCATGGCCAAATCTTGAAAATCCGTTTTCTCTGTAACATAGGTCTGCTTAATCTTCGCGGTGATCCCGAATACCGGGGTCTGTTTCTCCGTAAACCACAATTCCATAATCTCTACCTTCTTTCCGTAAAGTTAATGATCAGCCATACCCGACCAAGCGCTGTGCACTATAATCGGTTCGCCCAAGCACGTCCAGCGTTCGGCGCCATATCGTGTTATGATTGCTGGCCTGCGGGAAAGGTCCGCGGTTCACTTCATTTATATAGATTAAATTGACCAGAGCGTGCAGAGCGTCTGACTAATCAATGAATCAATGACCATTCGTCTGTTCGTCCTTACGCGCTTTAGTATCTTGTGCCGAATCTTACCTTTTCATTACCCTTTTGCATTATACGCGATTGACGTTTATACTGCAAAACGGTTTTTAAGGCGAAAATGCTACATTTTGTTTGCTTATGCACCCGATTGAATATCCCTGCCAATCAAGTCCCATACTGGAAGAAAAGAGAGGAGCCCGTTCCATGACCAAGCCAAATCAAAAGACCCGCAAACGCGGGTTCCGTGTACGTAAATTGTTTAAAAACCTGTCTCTGCTCGCCGTGCTCGCCATACTTGCTACCGCTGCAGGATTGGTCTATCTATACGCAACCAGCCTTCCCCTAGCAGACTCTGATCGGAATTCCAGATTACTGGACAGTCAGGGTGAAGTCATCGCTACCTTCTCCGCAGGTGGCAAAGACTCTGTACCCGTTCAACTGGAGGATATCGCTCCAGATTTGGTCCATGCCACTCTGGCTGTAGAGGACCGCAAATTCTATAATCACTACGGGTTCGACGTGCAAGGGATGGGACGGGCTGTGCTCGTTAACCTCGAACATATGCAGATGTCGCAAGGTGCAAGTACATTGACTCAACAGCTTGCGCGTAACCTGTATCTATCTCATGAGAAAACATGGACTCGCAAAGCCAAGGAAGCCATGTACACGGCGCAATTGGAGATGAAATACAGCAAGGATGAAATTTTGCAGATGTATCTGAACGAAATCTATTATGGGCATGGTGCGTACGGAATCGAAGCGGCTTCACGAATGTATTTTGGCAAATCAGCGAAACAGCTGGATCTTGCAGAGAGTGCCATGCTGGCAGGAATCCCGAAAGGACCTACCTACTATTCACCCTATAACCATATGAAGAATGCCAAAGACCGACAGAAGATTGTGCTGAATGCCATGGCTGATATCGGCAAGATCACCCAGGCCGAAGCGGATAAGGCCTATGAGAAAATGCTTTCGTTCAAACCGGAGAGCGAGCGTAAAACGGTGGAAAGCGCCCCGTATTTCCGTGACTATATCCGGAATCTGGCCATCAAAGAGTTGGGAATCAGCGAAGCGATGCTGGATCATGGGGGATTGAATATCTACACCACCCTGGATCTGCGTGTACAAAAAGCAGCGGAAGACGCCATAGCGAAGGGTATGGATGCCAAAAGTGAGCTGGAGACGGCCCTCGTGTCCATCGACCCTCGTACGGGCTACATCAAAGCCATGGTAGGCGGCAAGAATTACCGTACCAATCAGATTAACCATGTTCTAGCGACAACGCGCCAGCCAGGTTCGGCGTTTAAACCGATTATGTATCTGGCAGCCCTGGAATCCAAGCAACTCACCAGTGCATCCATATTTAACAGTGAACCTACCCTTTTTCACTATGACAATGACCGCAAAACCTATAAACCCGGCAACTTTGGAGACAAGTATCTGGGTGAGATTGATCTAAGACAGGCGATCGCCGCTTCAGACAATATTTATGCGGTGAACACCATTATGCAGATCGGTCCTGAGGAGGTTGTGAGTATGGCAAAAAACCTTGGCATTACAAGCAACCTGAGCGCCGTACCTTCTCTTGCACTGGGAACGTCACCTGTCAGCCCGCTGGAGATGGCATCGGCCTTTTCCGTCATTGCTGCTGGTGGACAACGGACGCCACCTGTAGCCATTCTACAAGTGACAGATGCCGCAGGACGTGTGCTCTATGAATCGCCTCAGACGAAGGCTGAGACCGTTGTGGAACCTGCGGCAGCTTATGTACTGACTCGTTTAATGGAAAGTGTCTTCGAAAATGGAGGAACGGGCAACCGGGTGTCTAAGGCGATCAAACGCCCGGTTGCGGGAAAAACGGGAACAACCAACACGGATGCCTGGCTCGTTGGATTCACACCGGAGCTCTCCACCGCGGTATGGGTTGGGTACGACCAAGGCAAAGCCATCTCCACTTCGGATGGCCGCCGGGCAGCGCCGATCTTTGCCCAGTTCACAGAACAGGCCCTTGCGAGCGTACCACCCAAAATCTTCACCGTGCCTGATCATGTCGTAAGTGTCTATATTGATCCGGAATCCGGCAAGCTGGCAGGCAACGGTTGTGAAGAGAAACGATTGGAAGTTTTTATTGATGGTACTGAACCGACAGAGGTATGTCATGGTACGACGGATGATTCGGATTCTGGAGAAGATGAGAAGACTCGTCAGGTACAGAATCAACAAGGCATACAGGAAGAGAAACATTCTTGGTGGGGAGATTTCAAACGTTGGTGGGTAGAATGACGTAAATGGGCGATGACTTAGTTGCGTCACCTATAACCCCTGGTTATATTGAACAATTGGAAATTCACTTTGGATGAAAACTCATAATTATTCAGATCGATGAATACGATTAAAGCACAAGCAAAAGACCCCCAACCGAACTTTCCGGTCAAGGGGCCTTTTGCCTTTTTTCTTTTAGACTGTGTTGAAAGATCTGCCTTAGGCGAGTGCTTCCTTCAATACATCTGGAGAAGCATTCCACCAGTCTTCGTTGTGTGAGATCAACAGTGTCTTAAGTGCAGCTCGAGCTTCGGGTCCAAGCTCATCCAGCATGAAGCGACGCTTCAAGGCATAATCCATGCGATTCACATGTTCGGCCAGCAGTTTCCATCCACGTCTTGCTTCCGTATCAATCCACATCTCACATGCCGTTGCTCCACCATACAGTTGGCCTTCCTCCGTGCGGTCGACAGCTACCCACACCAGCCATACCTGGCGTCCGTTGGGCACATCCTCACGATTAGTAGAGAACTTGATATTGCGTTCCACTTTGCTCTTCGCATGCATCGCACCGATATCGATTTTGGCTTCGCCATTATCAATAATGACCGGGGAAAGGTTATTCAGCTCAATGGAGCCTGCACCGAAGCCTTTATGCTTGCTTTTTGCACTAACGATATTCAAGGCAATCTGTTTTTTGCCGTTTTGCTCGTTTTGGTCCATGTTTATAACCTCCAAGGGTTGATACAAATATTTTAACTAATAATTGCCCCATTGCAAACATATACATGCTGTAGATGCTTGTCAACGGGAGGTATTTAACGATGATTCCACGACGCGCCAAGAGCTGGCTCACTGCATCCCTGGCCCTGTGTGTACTTGCCGGAGGGATATGGATCACTCTGGGTTATAATCGCTCAACTCATTCCGAATTGCCAGTACTCGCCCCCGAATCGGGCAAGCCTAAGGCAATAGCCCCAACGCCAGCACCTCCAGAAAGTGTACAGACCCCTACTGCCGAAGTGTACAGCAACCGTGTTGTGGAATATCACATGGATGTAAAACTGGTCGAAGGGAATGTACTGGAAGGGACTCAGACGATTACCTGGACACATCCAGGTAAAAAAACCGTCAGCGAGCTTTACTTTCATATGTATCCCAACGCCTTCTCTTCTGCTGACACCACCTTTATGAAGGAATCCGGTGGAAAGCTTCGGGGTGATGTCATGCCTACCAATGGTTATGGCTCCATGAACATTACCGAAATGAAAACGGAGGACGGGCTCTCTCTGCTGCACCGGATGCAGTATGTGCAACCAGATGACGGAAATATCAAGGACACCACCCTCATTAAAGTACGCTTGCCCAAACCCGTCAAAGGCGGGGAAAGCATCACGCTCCACACCCGATTTGAAGTGAATCTGCCGAAGATTTTTGCCCGGATGGGAACTGCTGATCATTTTGTCATGGCAGGTCAATGGTTTCCCAAATTAAGTGCCTATGAACCTGTGGGCAGACGTGGACGAACAACGGAAGGCTGGAATCTGCACCAGTACCATGGCAATTCAGAGTTTTACGCTGACTTCGGTATATATAGTGTGCGTATTCGGGTGCCTGAAACATACAAAGTAGCTGCTACTGGATTTCCGACGCAGCAAGCCGTGGTGAAGAATGGAGAAAAGGTCTATCAATTTTACGCCGATGATGTGCATGACTTCGCATGGGCAGCTTCACCGGATTTTGTCTACGCCGAGGAACCCTTCTCTGCACCCAATGTGCCTGGTGTACGAATCAAGTTATATCTGGACCCTGCTCATCAGGATCTGAAAGAACGTTACTTCTACGCCGCGAAGGCCGCTCTAGCCAATTATAGCAAATGGTTTGGCCCATATCCTTACGCTACCTTATCCATCGTAGTTCCACCCAAAGCGGGGAACGGCGCTGGAGGTATGGAATACCCTACGCTAGTTACGGCCTTTGGAGCCGATGATACTACTCCGGGTTATGACCTGGAACGTACCGTAGTCCATGAGATCGGACACCAGTACTTCTACGGCATGGTTGCCAGCAACGAATTCGAGGAAGCCTGGCTGGATGAGGGATTCACCTCTTATGCAGAAGACAAACTGATGGAGCAGGAATACGGATTGATTCCGAATCTGCCAGTACAATCGGGACTGATTACGTCTCCTTCATCCTTAACACAAGAATCCTGGAAGTTTGATTCACAGAATGAGTATGCAGCCAATGTCTATACACGTGGCAAACTTGTATTGCTTGGTATCGAACATCAAGTCGGTGCCAAAAAGATGGAACGCATCCTCTCTACCTATGTGAAGAAGTACCGCTTCAAACATCCCACTTCGGCTGATTTTCAGAAAATTGTGGAACAAGTGACCCGCACTTCCTGGTCTGATTATTTTGATCAATACGTCTATAGTAACGGGATGGCTGACTTTGCTGTAGAGAAGATTCGTGTTACGCCCGTACAGAAAGACGGTCAAACATTGTACGAGTCATCCGTGACGATCGCAAAAAAAGGTAGTGATTACAGCGCCGTTCCTGTTCGCATTGCTTTTGAAGACGGGCATATCCTCACCAAGCAATGGAATGGCAAAGAAGATCGCATCACGTATAAATTAACTCACACATCCCCCGTATCCTGGGCCATGACCGATCCCCTGTACTCGATCGTGCTGGAGAACCGCCATATGAACAATTTCCTGAAATCCGGACTGGATGAGCAGACGAAGTCCCGCTGGAGCATGAGTGTAACCAAACTAATAGAAGCCATATTCGGAGGTCTGTCATGGTGAGGTGGAAACGGTGAAAGCGAAAATACGTGAAGGCTGGTTTCTCGTCCGTCAGCATATGTTCATTGCCGCACTCTTATTTCTCTATCAACTCATTTGGGGATATTTCTTCTATCGAATGGTACAATCGGCCGTCATCCCACTGCTCCTTCGCTATCCAGATGCTGATGCCGGTGAGCTGAGTACACTTTTGTTCAAAATGGAAAGTCAACTTAACCTGTCTACCCATCCGGAGGTTCATCGTTATCTATGGATTCTCGGGGGCATGCTGCTGGTTCGCATGTTGATCAGCCCCCTCATTCAGGCAGGACTGCTCTACTCACTTCAGCACTTTAATTCTACAGAAGAGCGCATCCCCTTTGTCCGCGGAATCAAAAATCTGTGGAAACCGATGCTACTGCTCCACACCATACGTACATTATTGATACTTCTGCCCGCCTACTGGCTCATACCGAAGCTTTACTCAATTCTCATGGACGGATTTCATTCGCTTCAATTACTTTTGCCTGGTATACCTTATGTTGCTGCCTGGATTGTATATGGTTGGATCATCCACCATGTCATACTCTACATGCAGTTCGGTGTTTCGGCACCAGAAGGAGAAGGCGGGGCTCACGGCACCCTCAAAGCCCTCTGGATTGCACTGCGTCATCTCATCGCCGTAATCGGCATTGCACTCCTGCTGGGCGGAGTACACCTGCTCGTCTTTGGGGCATTCACTACAGCCTCATGGTTATTAACGGGACTTACCGGGCTTATACTACAACAGACGTATCCACTTGCCAGGTGTCTATTAAGTCTGTGGAAAATATGCAGCCATTTCCGTTTATGGCAGTCCAAAATATCCAAAGGTGAGAGCAGATAGTTTAAAAATTGTTACCATCAAATGTTAAACTCATGGCCTAATATGTACTTATAAATAGGCAAACCTCAACCTTTCCCCGTCAAAGGTCGGGGTTTTTTTTGCTAAATTTGTTGCTAAACGTTGCCAAAGCCGTACTCCTCTGTTACAATAATCGCAGTGAGTTTTTAGTAACAACTTTGTAATATTTACATTCATATTTGTAACTACTTAAAATTAAATCATCATTTCTTGATTTCGCAGGTGCATAACTAGCATAGCCAAATTCCTGGCACCTGGGAAGCGGGGGAACCAGTTATGGGTGAATTGATCTTGCTACAGAGGGATCATAGGGGACCTTCAACCGAATCCTTAAGCTAACCTCGCAGGCGTTGGAAGGGGAATATCTCTTGTTCAAGAAGAAATTAACCGCAGCTGTACTTAGCATCACATTCGCATTATCGCTTGGTGCAGGTAGCGCATTCGCAGATTCTAAGATGGACAAAGTAATTGATTCAGCAATGGGAACTACATATCAAAGTGGAGGAACAACGCTCAACGGCTTTGACTGCTCCGGATTTACACGGTATGTATTCGAAAAGTTGGGTATTGATTTGGCACGCCAATCCAGTTCCCAATTCGACATGGGCGATTCCGTATCCCGCATGGAAATGAGAGCTGGCGATCTGGTGTTCTTTAATACAACAGGTAAAGGCGTATCCCATGTAGGAATCTTTGTAGGGGATGGAAAGTTCGCACACTCCTCTTCTTCCAAAGGCGTTACGATCAGTGCATTGAGTGAAAACTATTGGGCCAATCGTTATGTTGGCGCAAAACGGATTATGAGCACGGACGCATATGAATCACTGGCCCTTGACTAGGGACAAGCTGAGCAACATGATGCTGTAACCATTAAACATACTGGAACGAAGCAAGAAGCATAACAGAACCGCCCGGTACATTCTCCGCAGGAATGTATCCGGCGGTTTTTTTGTGCTTCAATCCTTATTCATGTTGCAAGTTATACTCGGGGCATATCCTGCGACATCAACAGGTTCATTTTGCGTTCGTTCGTCCGTGCCCTTATGATGTTTTTACCCATCCCGTTATAATATAAACGAAATTACCGGAACTTTTGTTTCATTTTTTTTCTTGGGAAGGAAGACTTGCTAAATGAACATCTCTTTTGTAGAGTGGACAAAGAGTTCTGTTTCAAGGAAAGGAGCATGCAGGTGTATGAAGGAAACCCCTGTGACGTTTCACGTTGTACCCATGCGAGAAGAACATGCGGAGCTTATCTGCAGTTGGCAGTATGATCCGCCTTACAATATCTACAGCTGGCTCCCCTGGGAGCAGATGAAAGCTCTGGAAGTGGAATTCGGAGATGCACAGCTGCGGCAGGAGCAATATGCGATCGTCTTGGATCAGAACGATCGTATATGTGGGTTTGCTCAATACTTCCCACTTCAAGGGGTAACCCGGATTGGCCTTGGCATGCATCCAGAGCTGTGTGGTCAGGGTCAAGGGACAGCTTTTGTCACTGCCATTGTACAGGAAGCTATTCGCCGAAATCCCACGAATGAGATTGATCTGGAAGTACTCACTTGGAATGCTCGTGCCATTCAAGTCTATCTGAAGAGTGGATTTGTCACCCAGGATACATACGAACGACAGACCCCCAGCGGCTTGAAGCCCTTTCACTGTATGGTTTATGAAGGGCCTCGCGGTTAGAATCCATTGCAAAACAACCAAATTTGCCCCTTGTTATGTGATTAGTTCAAAAAATTCCCACAAAATGCTATGATGTCAGTACAGGTTCCGTTATAATGATATGGATAGTTTCAGGTTAGATGATCTTTCATTCTGGAGGGGACATAAGGGATGCACAAATGGATCATGAGCGGAGTATTTTTTGCAGCATGCGCTTTAGCTATTGTTTTAATGTTTACGCTTCCAGGGAAAGAAGAAGTGGCTGAAGAAGCCAAGCCAACCATGCCGGAAGTAACATTGGATGCCGGACAAGCTGAAGCACTGGTCAAAGCCAATTGTATCTCCTGTCACGGGGATCAGCTTCAAGGTGGCGTAGGACCTGCTCTGGCCAACATCGGCAGCCAGGATGATCTGGAGAAGATCTATTCTACGATTGTCAAAGGTAAAGGTGGTATGCCTTCCTTCAAGGGCAAACTGCAGGACGAAGAGATTGCAAATA
Organism: Paenibacillus sp. FSL H8-0283; assembly: GCF_045040675.1. Lineage (NCBI taxonomy): Bacteria > Bacillati > Bacillota > Bacilli > Caryophanales > Paenibacillaceae > Paenibacillus > Paenibacillus sp. FSL H8-0283. The sequence goes on along the minus strand of NZ_CP150295.1, from coordinate 108,120 downwards.
TCGCCATGTGGCTGTCAGAGAAGAAATAATCTCTGCACACGCATAACAAAGAGGCGCTTAATCCCCTTTTCGGAGAATAAGAGCCTCTTTGTTATATCAATTATTAAGCCTCTGCGGCATGCTCAGCCAAAAAGGCCTCAACTTCACGTGCGGACGGCATCCCGGACTGGGCGCCGAGCTTTGTCACGGATAACGCGGCCGCACCCATGGCGAAGCCTACGGCCGCGTCCAAAGTCTCACCGCGCGCGAGGGCTACCGCCAGCGCGCCGTTGAAGCAATCGCCAGCGCCGGTCGTATCGACGGCGCTTACGGCGTAGCCGGGCGCACGGCACGCGCCGGCACGCCCTGCTTGTACGCGGCCACCAGGCGCCGCCGCGTAGACAGCCCCCTCGGGGCCGAGCGTCGTGACGACAGCGGCCCCGAGGGATGCGGCGAGCTCTGCGACCGCCGCATCCAGGTCTTCCGGCCGGAGATGATCCCGGCCGGTAAGCACGGCAAGCTCGCTGCGGTTTGGCGTGACAACGTCGACGCACCGCAGGAGCTCCTGGGGCAGACCCGGCACCGCGGGAGCCGGGTTGAGCACCACCAGTGCGCTGCCTTCAGCCGCCAGTTGGGCGGCGCGGGTAACCGCTGGCAGCGGGATCTCCAGCTGTAGCAGCACCGCTGCCGCTGCAGTCAGGCTTTTTACCGTATCCGCCTCTTCCAGCATCTCAGGCACCACTTGCCCATTCGCACCAGGAATAACGATAATCCGGTTGTCTCCCCGAGAGAGCCAGATGGAAGCCGTCCCTGTAACCGTGTCTTCCAATATGCGAACCTGCGAGGCATCTGCACCACTTTCCGTCAGACTGTGCAGCAGACGTTCGCCAAAACCGTCCGATCCCACCGCACCAATCATCGTAGTCTGTCCACCCAGACGCGCAACGGCAACAGCCTGGTTGGCCCCTTTGCCACCAGCGAGATAATGTAGCTCCTCACCGCTCACCGTCTCTCCCTCTTCCGGAATCGTGTCTGTCTTCACCACAAGATCCATATTGAGACTGCCTACGACAGCAATAAGAGGTTGTTTCTGATTATAGTCTGACATGTATGGTTCACTCACTTCTGGCCGCGTGATAATAACCGACCTCGTTATTGCGACCTCATTTTGTCATAAGCTTCGTTATATTGCCCTGCTTCCTTGATATCTACAGATGTGATACCACCCGCATCCCATGATGTGAGACGCAACGTAACCGTTGTATAATCAATCGTAATAAAAGGATGATGATTGAATGCTTCCGAGATCGCAGCGACCTCATCCACAAATGCAATCCCTTTCATGTAGTTGGAGAACACGAATTTACGTACAATCCACCGTCCCTCTTCCAGTTCCCAGCCTTCCAGCCTTCCCAGATGAGCTTCGACTTCCTCTTGCGAAAAAACCATGCGTTATCTTCCTCCCCATAGGATGGTACATTACAGACATGCGTCCGTATAACCACCGACACCTTCGGTGCGATCAACAGCAACCTCAAAGGCCAGGCTCACCGCCATGCGGTTGGCCCATTTCACGACTAACATCTTACCACGGACAAGCTTCAAAATCCAATCAACTACATGGCATAGAACCAATAACCATAAGGCTTTGAGGGGAATTCCAATTCCATTTACACCCCTAAAGATGCAAGTAAACACACTAAATTAAAGGTACAAATGTTAACTCTTCTTCCCCGATCAAAATATGAATGCGGTGCTGTTCCTTATCGTGGATGACCACGCCACTTCCAACCGGAATAACGGACTCCTCGCCCAGCGCATAGAACAGATCCTCCGCCAACGCCTCATCCACTTCAAGTTGGTCAGATGCAGCCAGTCTCTCCCACTCTTCCGCGTCCATTTCAAAGAAAACATACCGATCCGGTATGCGTCCGATTGCCGTTGTCAGATCTGTCAAAATTCCTTCATAATCCCGTCCATGCTTTACGCCCATTGGCTTTTCACTCCTATTCGGCCCCTAAGGAGCGGATTTGATCTTATTATACCTGAAAATAGCCCTTAAAAAAAAAGGCCTTCTGGTCGATAAATACATATATGACCGTTTTAACTGTTTTAGCAACCGTAAGGAATGCCTAACATTGAACGGATTGCGGCCAAAAATTCGTCCGGAAGCCCGAACACAGCCGCTTGAAAGGATTCAATTTTATCTCATGGATGAGGTGTATGATGAACATTTCAACGATTATTGGACTAATTTTGGGGCTGGTCTCCCTTGTATTTGGTATGTTCTTGAAGGGTGCGCCCTTAATCAACCTGGTTAACAATCCCGCAGCCTACATTATTATCTTTGTTGGTACAGCAGGAACCATCTTTATCGCATTTCCGATGTCTGAAGTTAAAAAAATCCCTAAGCTTTTCGGGATTGTTTTCAAAAATCAAGTACTAATTGATCGCGTATCCCTGATCGGCACATTTATGGATTGGGCTTCCACTACCCGTCGTGAAGGTTTGCTTGCACTGGAATCAAAAGTAGAAGAGATTGACGATCAGTTCCTTCGTGGCGGTATGCGTATGATTATAGACGGCAACGATCAGGAATTTGTAAGTGATGTGCTCATGGAAGATATTCATGCTACAGAGGAGCGCCACCGTGGCAGTGCCTTGATCTTCGCTCAGGCGGGGATGTACGCACCAACGCTCGGGGTTCTCGGGGCCGTTGTAGGTCTCATCGCAGCACTTGCCGATCTCAGTGACATGGAGAAACTCTCCCATGCGATTGCGGCAGCATTTATCGCAACACTCCTTGGTATATTTAGTGGTTACGTGTTATGGCACCCGATGTCTAACAAGCTGAAACGGATGTCCAAGCAAGAAATGGAGATCAAGCTGATGATGGTTGAAGGACTGTTATCCATACAATCCGGTGTCTCCACCATCGCCATCAACCAAAAGTTATCCGTATTCCTGACACCTTCCGAACGTAAACAACTGGAAGAGAAGGAGGGATCACCAGGTGAAAAAGGCTAAGAAGCACGAACCACATGAAGAGCATATAGACGAGAGCTGGTTGCTTCCCTATTCCGACTTGATGACCTTGTTGCTCGCTCTGTTTATTGTATTGTTCGGTATGAGTTCAATCGATGCAGCTAAGTTCGAGCAGATGGCTTCCGCACTAAACAGTGCATTAAATGGAGGTTCCGGGATTCTGGACCATTCGTCCATGAATCCGGATACGCCAGGTGCTGATTTGGGTAAGAACAAACAGGAACCTACAGAAATCACCAAGAAAACACCAGCTCAGATTACAGATGCACAGATGGCTAAGAAAGAACAAGAAGACCTGGAGAAACTCAAAGAGCGGCTCGACAAATATATCTCGAAGAACGGGCTCTCGGACCAGCTGAACACCAAGCTGAATCAGTCTGAATTGAAGATCACCATCAGTGATAACGCCCTGTTCTCCTCAGGCCGAGCAGATGTGAAGCCTGAATCACGATCCCTGGCCAAAGCAATCTCAAGCATGCTGCAAGAGTTCCCTGAATATGAAGTGGTTGTATCCGGTCATACCGATAATATTCCCATTTCGAACAACCAATATAAGGATAACTGGGATCTAAGCGCAGATCGTGCGCTCAACTTCCTGAAAATCCTGTTGCTGAACTCGCAATTGGACCCTTCCAAATTCACACCAAGTGGTTATGGAGAGTATCACCCAATTGCCAGCAATGACACCAATACGGGACGGGCACAGAATCGCCGTGTAGAGGTATCTATCATTCGGAAGTATCAAAGTAACAATACAAATGTAAAAGCCGTTGGCGGAGGAAACTAGAGGCCTGCAGCGATTCATTAACCAAAGACCGTTCTCCAGGTACAAGGAGAACGGTCTTTTGGGTTTATATAAGGCTTATGCCTGGTTCATCTACATATTTCCTTACTATTCGGTATTATTGACTAGTCTTCATTAACTCTGCTTTCCGAGAAAAAGCCCTGCGCTCCTTTTCGGAAAGCAGAGCTTTAATCGGTTAAATTAGTCGAACTCGAACCAACTATTCCAGTGAATAGTCTAACAGACCGCCCAGCTCCGCTTTTTCAGCAGGGGTAAGCTCTCTCCATGAACCTGTCGCCATTTCTCCAAGATGGATGTTCATGATCCGAATACGCTTCAACTTACGAACCTCGTAACCAAAGGCACTACACATCCGCCGAATCTGACGGTTCTTTCCTTCAGTCAGGATGATACGGAATACTCGATCCGTCATCCGGGTCACTGTACAAGGCAGGGTCATTTCACCCAGGATCTTCACCCCAGTGCTCATACCTCTAAGGAAACTCGGGGTTACAGATCGATCAACAGTAACGATATACTCTTTCTCATGGCGCCCTTCTGATCTAAGAATCCGGTTAACGATATCACCATCATTGGTCATCAGGATCAAACCTTCCGAGTCCTTATCCAGACGTCCAATAGGAAAGATACGTTCATCGTGCCCGACAAAATCAACGATATTGCCCTGAATATGCTGCTCGGTTGTACTTGTGATCCCGATCGGTTTATTCAGCGCGATATATACGTGTTTTCTCTTTTCCTTGATTGGCTTGCCATTGATTCGTACATCGTCGCCTTCTTCTGCCTGACTGCCCAGTTCAGCCTTAACTCCATTAATGGTTACCTGACCACTATCCACCAACTTGTCGGCTTCACGCCGGGAGCAATAACCTGTTTCACTAATAAATTTATTAATACGCAAAAGGTAATCTCACCTCATCTATTTCTCTTCATCTGTAAATGTGTCATCTGTTACCTGATCTACCTCAATAACTTCCGGTTGTTGCTCGGATGCAGGCAGTTCAATAATAACCGTTGTTCCCTTGTTCATGACGCTTTTAATATCCATCATGCCCTTATGTGATTGAATAATGCGCTGACTGACCATCAGGCCAAGCCCTGTTCCAGACTCTTTATTCGTAAAGAAAGGCTCCCCAAGCTTGGGCATCATCTCTTCCGGGATACCGATCCCTTCATCCCTGATCTCAATTCTGACGCGTTTCGATTGCTCGTCATGCTTGAGCTTGATATGGATGTTTCCTCCATTTGGCATGGCCTCCATACCATTTTTCAGCAAATTGATGAATACCTGCTTCAATTGGTTCTCTTCACAGTGTACCATAGCCGAATCGGATGAGGCACGCAGTACAAATTCTACACCATGCAGATGCGCCTGACTATCCAGTAACGAGATGACATCGCCAAGAATAAAACGAATATCCCGATTCTGAAAATGAACCGCCTGCGGTTTCGCCAGAATCAAAAATTCACCAACAATAAGGTTGATTCGATCCAGCTCCGATAACATCAGATCCAGATGACGATGATTCAGCTTGTTGCTCTCTTGCTGTAACTGCAGGAATCCGCGCAGCGTGGTCAGTGGATTACGAATCTCATGTGCCACACCTGCTGCAAGCTGGCCCACGGTTGTTAGCTTCTCAGAACGTCTCAGCAGCTCTTCCATCCGATTACGGCTTGTAATGTCCCTGGAGACACTAATGAGCGCGGTAATCTCTCCAGCCTCGTCTCGTACCGGAGCCGTACTGACACTGACCTCTACTCGGGTCCCGTCTTTCTTCATCCAGGTAGTTTCGTTGGACGTAATGGACATCCCTTCAACGAGTTGGGCATGCTGACGTTTCATTTCTTCTTCTGCCTCTGGCGGGATGATCTTCAGATTACGACCTTCCACCTCACGACTTCGAAAGCCATATAATTGTTCAAATGCGCGGTTAACCCGCAGCACTTTTCCTTCAAGATCCGTAATGTGAATGGCGTCCGCTGTCTGATTGATAATGGACTCCAGATGTTCTTTCACCGCCCGATTCTCTTCATACATCTGTTTCAGACGACTCGTATAATGGCCCAGATTACGAATCATGGCATTAATACGATTGGCCAGTTGGCCAAGTTCATCCTTCCTCCGTACTTTCAGACGGAAATCAAAGTGCCCATCTGCTACATCATTCACTTTGCCCAGTATGGATTGGATCGGACGCGTAATATACCCTGCGAGCAAATAGCTGCCAAAGATCACAATCTCCAGCAAAACCAACGATATGGAGGCATGGCTCACCAACTGCTCAGATACCATGGAGGATATTTGCTTATAGTCCATGACAATACTGATCACATAGGAAGACTGATTGGGTGTAAAAATGGGAATAAAACTCTTCAGTACCTTCTGTTCGTGCGTTTCACTGACAAAAGATACATTTTGGCCTGTTCGAATGGCGCGCACCACAGCACGATGATCCTCATCCGTAGAACCATACTGGTATGTACCAAAACGAATCGGTCTGTTATTCAACTTGCTAAAGTTCGAATCTCTTCCGTCATCACTCATGTTCGGGCTACCAAAAGTCAACGGATTGATGCCTGTAATCTCCAGAATGGAGGGATTGACCTCACGAATTTTATTTAAAATCTCATCCGGACTAGAGATTTTCACATAGTCATCAACTTCCGTATTATTATAGAAGGGATTGATTATGTAGTTTCTCTTTCCATCATGGTAGTAACCCCAGATATCAATATCCGAAGGACTGGATGTCGAATATTCGAATCCATCTGACCAGAAATGCTCCAACTTCTGTCCTTGGGGAATCGTCACCTGTTGTTTTTCAAACAATTGCTTAAAGGCCTGATACCAATAAGTCATGGATTTGGTGGACAGCCCGATTTCTCTCGGATCTGAGGAGCGGTTAACAACGATGTCATCATCCGTCTGCTCCATTAACGAAATATGTGAGACGCCGACCTTTTGGCTCAAGCGTACAAGTTCTTCATTTGTGATATTATTAATATCCGGGTCCAATTCTTCCGCTGCCATGACAGCAGCAAGCCACAGATTGTTTCCAATCTGCCGTTTTACATAATCCGAACTGTATTGATTCTGTTCGACAGCAATTGCAATCTGCTTTGCAGTGAGCACCATCTTGGTTTCACTGTCCTGCCTCAGATTCTCTTCTGTAGTATAATAACTCAGTGCGATATTCAACACTAAAATAACGAGCACTGAGCACGACATAATCATGGATAATTTCGTTTTAATAGACAAGTTTTTTTGTTCACCTCTCGGCTTGTACCCTCTGGCGATATATGGCAAAACCTATCTCCATCATAACGCTTGTATGTCTTTTTGAAAAGGATAATTGACCTGTGTCCAAAAGTTACCGAATGACTGAAAAGCTCGAAATTCGTTGTTTTTTGCATTTTCGAACTCTACAATGAAATTAATCACTATATTTATCCACATACCCACAGGCTTGTGGATAGTTTGTTTATAACTATGTGAGCAACTACATGGTTATCCACAATTCTATACACAACATGTTAACAACCCGAATATTTGTTCGCTGAATAAACGATTTTGGAAGGAGTTATATAGTAATGAATGACCATTCTCCCCAGCCCGATCTTGGGAATTTATCTGAAGAGGCTCAACATGAGCACTGGATGCGAGAGGCCATTGCCGAGGCCTACAAGGCTGAAGCTCTTGGGGAAGTGCCGATTGGAGCTGTAATCGTACAAAATAACCAAATTATTGGTCGGGGATACAATCTGCGTGAAACTACACTGGATTCCACCGCCCATGCAGAGATGGTGGCTATTCGTCAGGCCAGCGAGACCATCGGAGCTTGGCGTTTGTTGGATTGTTCTCTGTACGTCACATTGGAACCTTGTCCAATGTGTGCAGGTGCAATTGTACAATCCAGGGTCCCCCGCGTAATCTATGGTACGGCTGATCCCAAGGCAGGCTGTGCAGGTACACTGATGAACCTGTTACAGGAGCCGCGTTTTAACCATCGCACCGAGGTTATTGCGGATATTCTCCAACCTGAATGCTCCACGATGCTAACTCAATTTTTCAGAAGTCTGCGCCAAAAGTTAAAGTAGTCACCGACTACAAACATCCCAATTAGAAAGGAAGTGTGCTGTAATGGCACTAACACTCTATGATACAGCCAATGGCATAAGCCTTCGGTTGCTCACACCCCAAGATACACAGTCCTATTTGGACCTGATTCAGGTCACACGCGTCCCCTACCAGTCTGTAGAACCCGTGCGAGACGATGAATTCTATACACTGGATGCTCAGACTCGGCGGATTGAGGATCGGGTCAAGGCAGCAGAAGATGGTACAGGATATCAATTTGGAATCTATACTATTAAAGACAGCCTGTTGATTGGACAAGTAAGTATCAACAATGTCGTATTGGGCGTTGCCAATTATGCGGATATGGGTTACTTTATCCATCCAGATTATCAGGGTGGCGGACGAATGACAGCAGCGGTTAAACTGGCCGTAGCTTATGGCTTCCGTGCGCTAAAGTTAAATCGGATTCAGGCTGCAGTATTGCCCTCCAACAAAGGTTCACAGCGCGTACTGGAGAAGAACGGATTCCAGTTTGAAGGTACTGCGCGCAAATACCTCAAGATCAACGGCAAATATCAGGATCATCAGATCTATGCTGTACTTGCTGAAGACTTGGACGAACTTAAGAATTAATTGATTTAGAAGCTTCCCAATAAAGCTGTCTGTATTCCCAATTCAACAATATACAAATTTAATGTACAAAACCGCACTACTCTAGTTATGTAGGAGAGAGTGCGGTTTTATTTATATAGATCACCAGCCACGATTCAACTTCAAAGATCAATTATTTTGCGTATATCCCCTCTTACGCTGTCTAACTAAAAAAACCGCCTGTACCCAAGCGGAAGGATATTATCCTTCACTTGAATCACAGACGGTTTGAACTCAGCGAGATTAGTATCCGTATGAAGCGTTCATCAGTTCTTCGAACTCTTGCATAGTAATTACGTCATCGCCAGTAGGGATGTTGATTTTGAATGCTGCTTTTTCGTTAATCTTAGTGTACGTATTGGAACCGGTAAATGCCAATTTCACTTCGTCTTTTGTACCTTCTGGCTTGATCAGCACATCAGCGACCATCTTTTGATATACAGGGAAGTCGTTTTTGTCCAATGCGAAATCGATGTTGAATTGGTTGATTGTCAGAACATCTTTCAATTTATCCAAGTCTTTAGCCATTTCAGCCTGATCTGCTTCAGTGATCTTCAGATCTTCTTTAGCTTTGTCGATATCAGCCTGATCCATTTGCAGCATTTCACGATATTCCTCTTTGGAAATAATATCCAATACTTTAGGCATAGCTTTTGTTACCAGTACAGTAACTGCTTCTTTAACATTGTCATTATTCACCGAGAATTGTACAACTTGCTTCGCATCTACACCTTCAGGAAGTTTTGCATCTTTGGTGTCTAGATTTTTGAAGAATTTAGCTTGATCGTACTCGCTCAGCACTGCGTCCATGACTTCGTTGCTCAGCTTTTGCGTTTTGGCTGCGTCCATAGCATCAGGGTTCCATTCTGTACCCTCTTGCTCAGCCAGTTCTTTCAGGTCCAGCTCCAGGAACTTGTTAACAACATTCTCCGGAATCGGGAAGAATGGAATATTCGGCACTTTCACATAGAGTTTCTCTGCTGTCATCACCATTGGGATGTTAAAGGTCATACCCATGTCGCCTTTAAGCTCGATGCCAAGAGTCATCTCTGTCTGCATTGGCTCACTTTGGTATACACCTGTTACATTCAACTGAGCATCCTTCAGCATGCTCATAAACTGAGTCATGGTAGGATCAGTTTGTGAAGCATCCCCAGGTTTATAGCTCAATTCATTAATAGTGAAATTAGAACTCATTTCATACGAAGTCAATTTGGAAGCATTGGCCGCAGCCGTCTTCAATGCCTCTTTTGGTTCCTGCTTGCTGCTACATGCTGTTAATGCCATAGATACGGTCAACAGCAACGTGAGAAGAAGCGCCCCCATACGTTTAGTCATTTGTTTCTCTCCTCTCGTGATAACCCCAAAAAAAAGTAATTCAATATCAATGATATACCATATCACCAGATACCGAAACCTAATTTGGGAAAAATGTGATCTTTCCTCTTTAAAATGGCTACAAAGACCTATGTCAGCTTTGGGAATAACCATGTGCCTGTCTTTATATATGTATGAATACGCAAAAGCCCCCTGTTAGGTAACAAGGGACTTTTGCGTGAATCTGTTTCTTCTATTAACCTTGAGGATTCAAATGATCCACATGATTTTGATTTTTTACTTTTTTGGAACCGGATAATGGTTCCTGCATGGAAGAGCGTTTGGATGAATGACGATGCTGTTCGGATGCTTGCGCTTCCGGTACGGGAATTGTTTTTGGTTTGCTCATATTATTGCCCCCTCATCATTGTTAGGAATGGGATGGGTCCCTATCTTCCGTTTTGTCATGATTCAGTGCATCCTGATGACGGCGATCATTAATATCTTGCTGATTTTGCTGGGCATAATGACTGTTTACGGCAGGCTGCTCCAGATCATCGACTACATTTTGCAGGTTTTTGTCTACTCCCGCTTTGGCTTTAGTCAATTGAGTTCACTCCTTCAGATTTCAGGCTATTATCTCGTCTGGGATTGTAACGACTGGGCGCATTCATGAATGTGCCGTGTATAATCGTGAGCCAGTTCCTGAATCGGTTCTGTACGCTCATCCGTCGTTCGTCCATCCCGTTCCACATCAATCAGCTGTACGCTGACTTCACGGGAATCGACATATGCACATTTGAAATCAAAAGAGTACATCTCGTGCCCTGCTGTAGCAATGTGTATCCGAATCGCCTGCTGATCGGCTTCATCGGCCATTACCTGAGCCTGGTCTCCAACATTCAGGACTTGAGGCAAACGTTCTTGCCAAGCCCCTACAAGCTCTGTCTGATCGATGTTTAACTCGCGGTTCATCTTACCACCTCCACTCCTATAAAGTGCGGCGATGAAGATGTTTTTATACATATTAGCCTTATTCAAAATATAACGTTGTCCTATGCAACATATACATCGGTCACCAACCTGTATGCTCACTACGCTGGACAAACTCACAACGCAAAAAAGGATTCGAGCGAGATCGCTCGAATCCTTGTTATAAGTGTAGTATGGCGGAGAGGGTGGGATTCGAACCCACGTGGAGTTGCCCCCTAACGGTTTTCAAGACCGCCCCGTTATGACCGCTTCGGTACCTCTCCAGGGAATTAACTTTTATAAACTTGCCACGAAAAGTATCATACCACATCTCGACATTATAATGCAACCTTTTTATATTAAAATTGATAATTCCGTATCAGACAACTGCCTCAGTTATACAAAACACTCCAATCCGCCATTCCGAAATGACGGATTGAATTTGTATTCCCCTTGATGAGGATGGTTAGCTAACTCTTACTTAAGAGCGACGTGCGATCACACTTGCACCGCCCATATAAGGACGTAATGCTTCAGGAATGACAACCGTACCATCTTCCTGTTGATAGTTCTCCAGGATAGCGGCTACCGTCCGTCCAACCGCCAATCCTGACCCGTTCAATGTATGAACAAATTCCGGTTTGGCTTTTGGCTCTCTGCGGAAACGGATATTGGCACGACGTGCCTGGAAGTCCTCACAGTTGGAGCACGAAGAAATCTCACGATAGGTATTGCTCTCAGGTAACCATACTTCAATATCATACGTTTTAGCTGAGGTGAAGCCCATATCTGCCGTGCACAATGTCAGGACGCGATACGGCAAGCCCAACAATTGAAGCACACGCTCCGCATTTTGAGTCATTTGCTCCAGCTCTTCATACGAAGTCTCTGGAGTAGAGAGCTTGAGCAGCTCTACTTTGTTGAATTGATGCTGACGAATCAAGCCGCGTGTATCCCGTCCAGCCGAACCGGCTTCAGAGCGGAAACAAGAGCTGTATGCCACAAAGTGCTTAGGCAATTGATCTACATTCAGAATCTCTTCGCGATGATAGTTCGTTACCGGAACTTCAGCAGTAGGGATCAGATAATATTCGGTATCTTTCAACTTGAACAGGTCTTCTTCGAACTTAGGCAGTTGACCTGTTCCAAACAAGCTGTCCCGATTAACGATGTATGGAGGCAGAATCTCTTCATATCCATGTTGATCGCTGTGCAGATCCATCATGAAGTTAATCAATGCACGTTCCAGACGTGCGCCTAGACCTTTATAAAAGGTAAAACGGGAACCTGTTACTTTGGCAGCCGCTTCAAAATCAAGAATATCGAGATCCTGTGCAATTTCCCAGTGTGCTTTTGGTGCAAAAGTAAATGACTTCGGCTCTTCCCAACGACGAATCTCAACATTGTCGTCTTCAGAAGCTCCAATAGGTACGCTTTCGTTAGGAATGTTCGGAATCGCCATTGTGAGATCATTGATCTTTACTTCCAGTTCCCGAACTTCCTCGTCCATGGCTTTGATTCGATCAGACACTTCGCGCATCTCCACAATCAGATCATCAGCATTCTCACGATTTTTCTTCAGTCTAGCAACTTCCGCAGAGACCGTATTCCGACGGCTCTTCAGTGTTTCACTCTCTTGAAGCAATTCCCGACGCTTGGCATCCATCTCGGTAAATCCAGCGATAAGATCCAGCGATTTGCCACGTTTAGTCAATGCTTCTTCTACACGTGCATACTCATTCCGCAATATTTTCACATCAAGCACGATATACCCCTCCTAAATAACCTCACAACGTGAAGCCTTATGTTAAATCCATTCTCAAAACTCTACTGTATACACCTTACTATATACTTATCGGAACCTGTAACCCAAAAAACAACCTATATCCCCCTTGTCACCCTCCGCTGCGATTCCCGCTATGAAGCAGATACAGGCAACATCAGGCATCCGTTCAGATGCAACTGCCAACCAGTGGCCTTACACGGCTTCTGGTGAAGTGATCCGATGACCGGGAGATCATAGGTTGTACATCATGCATTATTTAGAGTCTACCGTGTGTTTGTAGGATCTGGCCATGTCTACAAAATAAGTATGCAGACGATAGTCATCCGTCAATTCCGGATGGTAGGAGCAAGCCAACAAATGTCCCTGACGAGCCGTAACAATCTCATCCTTGTATGTGGAGAGAACCTCCACCTGGTCTCCGACACTCTCGATCAAGGGCGCCCGTATAAATACAGCCCTTACCGTTTCCTCAATACCTTTGACTGGCAAATCCGTCTCAAAACTCTCTCTCTGCCGTCCAAATGCATTTCGGGATACAGTCATATCCATTAGCTCCAAATGAGCTTCTTCTTGCCCTGCAATGTGTTTAGCCATAACGATCAAGCCAGCACAGGTACCAAATACCGGTTTACCCTCAGCAGCAAACGCCCGAATGGCATCCATAAACCCATACTTGCGCATCAGTTTACCAATCGTCGTGCTTTCCCCGCCAGGAAGGATAAGACCATCCAAGTCCTCCAATTGCTGAACCTGTTTGATAGCTATACCTTCTGCTCCAGCACGTTCAATACTTCGAATATGCTCTGTGACAGCTCCTTGAAGTGCTAAAACGCCGATCTTCATACGCTCATTCCCCTTCTCTTACCAGCCACGATCTTGCATACGGTAAACGAACATTGTACTTTTTCATTTCATCATACGTGAATTCTAACTTGATATTTTACCGGAAAAATTGTAAATATACAATCCATCCGGTCGGAATAACTTGTATTTTGTCAATGATATGACCAGATAGACATTAAAATCATGATCATACTCATTCCATAAAGTTTGCTAAGGGTTAGAACAGGTTTTTGATTCCGTCAAAAAGATCCACAAAGAAATCCTTCACAGCACGGAAGAACAAGCGGAACCATCCGCCTTTTTCAGCCTCTTCAGCAGTGATCAAGTTCACTGTTTTTTCCTGTGGCTCAATTCCCTCTGCTTTATACGTGTACGTTACCGTACCAACCTTCGTACCTGCCTTGAGTGGTGCTACCAACTTGTCAGCCTCAGTTACGTTGGCTTTGAACGTCACATTCAGGTTCTGAGTACCTTTGGGTACAACAAAACTTACCGCATTATCTGTTACAACAGGAACGGTTGTTTCTTTCCCTTTTTTCAAAGGTACCGCTTCCCAGCCCGTCACTTTGGTCTTGCCTGCAACAGCCTGTTTCACTTCAAAGTTGTTAAATCCATAGTCCAATACCTTTTTAGTTTCTCTGAAACGTGCGGATTCCGAATCTGTGCCCATAACAACACTAATTAGACGCATACCGTTACGTTCTGCTGTACCTGTAAAGTTATTACCTGCGTTCGTGGTATGGCCTGTTTTCATTCCATCCAGACCTTCATACGCATAGCTTTTGAAATTGGTTATATTTTTATTCGCTTCCAGCATCCAGTTGTAATTGATAATTGGAGCTTTATCATTGGGACGGAACTTGTAGGATTGAATCGTTGTGAATTCTTTGTAGTCTGGGTGATCCATAATGATGTATCGGCATAGAATTGCAGCATCCAGAGCGGACATCACCGTTTCCTTGTCTTCAGCTGGGCGGAAATCAGCAGGCATATCTGCTCGATCGAGACCGGAAGAGTTGATAAAGAAGGTATCCTTCATGCCCATACGCTTCGCTTCATCATTCATCATTTTCACGAAAGCTTCTTCGGAACCGGCAACATACTCAGCTAAAGCAACCGTAGCATCATTGGCAGAGCCAACAGCCATAGCAATATAGAGATCCTTAACTGTGTGCTCGTCACCTTCTGCCAGGAAAATACGTGATCCGACACTTTGTGCAGCATTCTTTTTAACAGGTACAATATCGTCCCAGCCAAATTTACCTTGTTTGACCTGTTCTGCGACAATGTACTCTGTCATCATCTTGGTCATACTTGCAGGTGGCATCGCTTTATCCGCATCAACATTTAGTAGAATCTGTCCAGTTGAGGCTTCCATAAGCACTGCAGATCTAACTTCAAGCCCAAGTGAGTCTACCCCAGGCACCTTTACGGCTTTTTCCGTCTTTGTTGTTGTTGCCGTAGCAGTCAGAACCTGACTGGAGTTGTCCGCAGCAGCCATGACCGGCATGACTGCAGACATGCAAAGCATGTTAATTAGCATTACCGAGGCTACGCTCTTTTTGAGCATTTGGCGTTTCTTTTTATTCATGTGTTTGGCTTTCAATGATGAATACTCCCTTCGATCCAAAGCATTGTTAATTGCTTCAGTGCAGCTTATGCTGCGATTTTCTTGTTCCCTAACCTGCGTGTTTGATGTATGAGATGTGTGCTATATGCGCTGTATCGAACGAGCAATATTATTGCTCCTAAAGTTCGTTATCGATTGTCACTTAGTCCGCATTTTGCAAATGCTTATGTAAAAGGACGTCCGCGCTTCTGTTTACCTGGCAGCCTTTTCTGGCACTGCATTTGCTTTTCAAAACCATATTCATAGATTCACGTCAAAAAGCCGTCGCAACGCCTTAATCCACCCATGGATCGTCACCGCTTGTTCTATTCTATCACAGGGATATCTGCAAAAAAAGACAGACCCGGTGAAAATCACCGAGCCTGTCCTGGAAATGATTAACTCTCTTCAGATTACAACGAGTAGTTAGGTGCTTCTTTTGTAATCTGTACATCATGCGGATGACTTTCGCGCAGTCCCGCACCTGTAATTCGGATAAAGCCTGTATCGTTACGAAGTTGCTCCAAGTTACTTGTACCACAGTATCCCATACCCGAACGCAGACCACCAATCAGTTGGTGGATCGTATCAGACAATGGTCCTTTGTAAGCGACACGACCTTCGATTCCTTCCGGAACCAGTTTCTTGTCATCATCTTGGAAGTAACGATCTTTACTACCTTGTTTCATTGCAGCCATTGAACCCATACCGCGGTATACTTTGTAGCTACGTCCTTGGAAGATTTCAGTTTCTCCCGGGCTTTCTGCTGTGCCGGCAAACAAACTTCCCAGCATCACCGCGTGTGCGCCTGCAGCCAGTGCCTTTGTAATTTCACCAGAATATTTAATTCCGCCATCCGCGATAATGGGAACTCCATATTCGCGTGCCACTGTAGCACAATCGTACACTGCAGTTACTTGAGGTACACCAATACCAGCGATAACACGTGTTGTACAAATCGAGCCTGGACCAATACCGACTTTGACTACCGAAGCCCCTGCTTCGATCAGGTCACGAGTGGCAGCGCCAGTAGCGACGTTACCTGCAACGATGGTCAGACTAGGGAAACGTTCACGAAGCTGACGTACAGCTTCAATGATATTGATGTGGTGTCCGTGAGCCGAGTCTACCGTAATCAGGTCGACACCAGCTTGTACCAAAGCATCAGCACGTTCAAATGTATCTTTGGAAATACCAATCGCTGCACCAACCAACAAACGTCCTTGAGCATCTTTGGCTGCATGAGGGAATTGAATGGCTTTCTCAATATCTTTAATCGTGATAAGACCTTTCAACGTGTTTGTCTCATCAACTAATGGAAGTTTCTCAATCTTGTGCTTCTGAAGGATACCTTCAGCTTCTTGCAGTGTAGTGCCAACAGGAGCGGTAACCAGATTCTCATGAGTCATGACTTCGCTAATTTTGATGCCGTAATCATGAATAAAACGCAAATCGCGGTTGGTCAAAATACCAACCAGCTTCTGATCTCCTTCAATAATAGGTACACCGGAGATCCGATATTTCGCCATTACTGCTTCCGCATCAGATACCAGATGATCTGCCGTCAGTGAGAACGGGTTTGTAATAACACCACTCTCCGAACGCTTAACACGATCTACTTCTTCTGCCTGTTGTTCAACCGACATATTTTTATGAATAATACCGATACCGCCTTCACGTGCAATGGCAATAGCCAATGTCGCTTCAGTTACTGTATCCATACCCGCACTGATCAAAGGAATATTTAGCTTTACAGTATCACTCAAACGAATAGATACATCTACTTCTTTAGGCAGTGTCTCCGATTTCCGTGGCACTAGCAATACATCATCAAAGGTGAGGCCTTCCTTACCAAATTTATCTTCCCACACGCAAGTGTTCCTCCTTATGTTTGCTCAGCTTTACGGTCCAAAACCCGAAGATTCCAGGCTGTATTTTACGCCGAAAATACGTTTTCTGAAAAATTTATTATTGCCATCTTAGCAAAGCGATATTTAGACTGTCAAGGAAAAGTACTTGGTTATATCAGGTGTATTGCCTGATGAACACAACTGTTTTTCCAGAGCGGACAAGTCTAGTTATTACGCAAAAAAACGTCAATTCATATCGAATAACGTTACCTGTATACATCCTATTGTGCTGAGAAATCACCAAATTCAATCTGTATTTTAATCCCATACTGCATAATAAAACTATATAATAAAAACCACCACCGAATAACATCGGCAGTGGTTCTTTGCTTGGCGGCGTCCTACTCTCCCAGGACCCTGCGGTCCAAGTACCATCGGCGCTAGAGGGCTTAACGGTCGTGTTCGGGATGGGTACGTGTGGAACCCCTCCGCCATCGCCACCAAACGCAACGCTTAGCTTACATTCAGAGATCGTTCTCTGAAAACTAGATTCGAAACGAAACATGCGAATGACAACTTGCTATTGGATAAGCCCTCGACCGATTAGTACTGGTCAGCTCCATGCATTGCTGCACTTCCACCCCCAGCCTATCTACCTCGTCGTCTTCAAGGGGTCTTACATACTGGGAAATCTCATCTTGAGGGGGGCTTCACGCTTAGATGCTTTCAGCGTTTATCCCGTCCGTACATAGCTACCCAGCGGTGCTCCTGGCGGAACAACTGGTACACCAGCGGTACGTCCATCCCGGTCCTCTCGTACTAAGGACAGCTCCTCTCAAATTTCCTACGCCCACGACAGATAGGGACCGAACTGTCTCACGACGTTCTGAACCCAGCTCGCGTACCGCTTTAATGGGCGAACAGCCCAACCCTTGGGACCTACTTCAGCCCCAGGATGCGATGAGCCGACATCGAGGTGCCAAACCTCCCCGTCGATGTGGACTCTTGGGGGAGATAAGCCTGTTATCCCCAGGGTAGCTTTTATCCGTTGAGCGATGGCCCTTCCATGCGGTACCACCGGATCACTAAGCCCGACTTTCGTCCCTGCTCGACTTGTAGGTCTCGCAGTCAAGCTCCCTTATGCCTTTGCACTCTTCGAATGATTTCCAACCATTCTGAGGGAACCTTTGGGCGCCTCCGTTACTCTTTAGGAGGCGACCGCCCCAGTCAAACTGCCCACCTGACACTGTCCCCGCACCGGATTACGGTACCAGGTTAGAACCTAGATACGATCAGGGTGGTATCCCAACGTTGCCTCCACACAAGCTGGCGCTCATGCTTCAAAGGCTCCCACCTATCCTGTACAGATCGTACCCAAATTCAATATCAAGCTGCAGTAAAGCTCCATGGGGTCTTTCCGTCTTGTCGCGGGTAACCTGCATCTTCACAGGTATTAAAATTTCACCGGATCTCTCGTTGAGACAGCGCCCAAGTCGTTACGCCATTCGTGCGGGTCAGAATTTACCTGACAAGGAATTTCGCTACCTTAGGACCGTTATAGTTACGGCCGCCGTTTACTGGGGCTTCGGTTCACAGCTTCGGATTGCTCCTAACCACTCCCCTTAACCTTCCAGCACCGGGCAGGCGTCAGCCCGTATACTTCGCCTTACGGCTTCGCACAGACCTGTGTTTTTGCTAAACAGTCGCTTGGGCCTTTTCACTGCGGCCCCCTCGTGCTATTCACACTACCGGGGCACCCCTTCTCCCGAAGTTACGGGGTCATTTTGCCGAGTTCCTTAACGAGAGTTCTTCCGCGCGCCTTAGAATACTCTTCTCGCCTACCTGTGTCGGTTTGCGGTACGGGCACCATCACCTGGCTAGAGGCTTTTCTTGGCAGTGTGAGATCATGACCTTCGCTACTATAATTTTCGCTCCCCATCACAGCTCAGCCTTACAATGTGCGGATTTGCCTACACATCAGCCTTACTGCTTAGACGGACATCCATCAGTCCGCGTCACTACCCTACTGCGTCCCCCCATTGCTCATAACGGCTTACGGTGGTACAGGAATTTCGACCTGTTGTCCTTCGACTACGCCTTTCGGCCTCGCCTTAGGTCCCGACTTACCCTGAGCGGACGAGCCTTCCTCAGGAACCCTTAGGCTTTCGGCGGATCAGATTCTCACTGATCTTTTCGTTACTCATACCGGCATTCTCACTTGTATAATGTCCAGCGCTCCTTACGGTACACCTTCAACCCTTATACAACGCTCCCCTACCCCTGATGCAAAGCATCAAGCCATAGCTTCGGTGGTGTGTTTAGCCCCGTTACATTTTCGGCGCAGAGTCACTCGACCAGTGAGCTATTACGCACTCTTTCAATGGTGGCTGCTTCTAAGCCAACATCCTGGTTGTCTGTGCAACTCCACATCCTTTCCCACTTAACACACACTTGGGGACCTTAGCTGATGGTCTGGGCTGTTTCCCTTTTGACAATGGATCTTAGCACTCACTGTCTGACTCCCGGAAGTAAGTCTATGGCATTCGGAGTTTGACTGAGCTTGGTAACCCTTGCGGGCCCCGCACCCAATCAGTGCTCTACCTCCACGACTCTGTTTTCCGAGGCTAGCCCTAAAGCTATTTCGGGGAGAACCAGCTATCTCCGAGTTCGATTGGAATTTCTCCGCTACCCCCACCTCATCCCCGCATTTTTCAACATGCGTGGGTTCGGGCCTCCAGTGCGTGTTACCGCACCTTCACCCTGGACAGGGGTAGATCACCCGGTTTCGGGTCTACGTCCACGTACTAATTCGCCCTATTCAGACTCGCTTTCGCTGCGGCTCCGGCTCTTCACCTTAACCTTGCACGGGAACGTAACTCGCCGGTTCATTCTACAAAAGGCACGCCATCACCCCTAAAACGGGCTCTGACTTTTTGTAAGCACACGGTTTCAGGTTCTATTTCACTCCCCTTCCGGGGTGCTTTTCACCTTTCCCTCACGGTACTGCTTCACTATCGGTCGCTAGGAAGTATTTAGCCTTGGCAGATGGTCCTGCCGGATTCATACGGGGTTTCACGTGCCCCGCACTACTCGGGATCCGTCTCGGAGGGAACAGACTTTCAACTACAGGGCTTTTACCTTCTTTGGCGGGCCTTTCCAGACCTCTTCGCTTAACCGGTTCCTTTGTAACTCCATGTGAGACGTCCCACAACCCCAAAGAGCAAGCTCTCTGGTTTGGGCTTCTCCGCGTTCGCTCGCCGCTACTGACGGAATCACTATTGTTTTCTCTTCCTCAGGGTACTTAGATGTTTCAGTTCCCCTGGTATGCCTCTGCATAACCTATGTATTCAGTTATGAGTAACTGGAAATTACCCCAGCTGGGTTTCCCCATTCGGACACCCCCGGATCAAAGCTTGCTTACAGCTCCCCGAGGCAGTTTCGTTGTTCGCCACGTCCTTCATCGGCTCCTAGCGCCTAGGCATCCTCCGTGTGCTCTTAGTAGCTTAACCATTTTGTTCCGGTTTCGACTGCTCGCTTCCCTTGTTTTGCTTGCGCAAAGCCAAAAGTCGCTCCCACCCGATACCATCACAAAAGCAATTTAACTACCTTTATAAACACTTCACTTGTTTACACAAGATCAGCTTAAAGGAATGTTCTAATTCGCGTTTGTTTCGTTTCGATATCTAGTTTTCAAAGAACAAGCTCCATGCAAAAGCAAGCTGTTTGAGAGTTTGAGCTCTCAAAACCGAACAACGAGTGAGTGTTTTGCAGCTAAGCTGCGTATTTGAATGTTTCCGTTGCAGGAAACGATTCTCCATAGAAAGGAGGTGATCCAGCCGCACCTTCCGATACGGCTACCTTGTTACGACTTCACCCCAATCATCTATCCCACCTTCGGCGGCTGGCTCCTTGCGGTTACCCCACCGACTTCGGGTGTTATAAACTCTCGTGGTGTGACGGGCGGTGTGTACAAGACCCGGGAACGTATTCACCGCGGCATGCTGATCCGCGATTACTAGCAATTCCGACTTCATGCAGGCGAGTTGCAGCCTGCAATCCGAACTGAGACCGGCTTTGTTGGGATTGGCTCCATCTCGCGATTTCGCAGCCCGTTGTACCGGCCATTGTAGTACGTGTGTAGCCCAGGTCATAAGGGGCATGATGATTTGACGTCATCCCCACCTTCCTCCGGTTTGTCACCGGCAGTCTATCTAGAGTGCCCATCCGAAATGCTGGCAACTAAATATAAGGGTTGCGCTCGTTGCGGGACTTAACCCAACATCTCACGACACGAGCTGACGACAACCATGCACCACCTGTCTCCTCTGTCCCGAAGGAAAGATACATCTCTGCATCGATCAGAGGGATGTCAAGACCTGGTAAGGTTCTTCGCGTTGCTTCGAATTAAACCACATACTCCACTGCTTGTGCGGGTCCCCGTCAATTCCTTTGAGTTTCAGTCTTGCGACCGTACTCCCCAGGCGGAGTGCTTAATGTGTTAACTTCGGCACCAAGGGTATCGAAACCCCTAACACCTAGCACTCATCGTTTACGGCGTGGACTACCAGGGTATCTAATCCTGTTTGCTCCCCACGCTTTCGCGCCTCAGCGTCAGTTACAGCCCAGAGAGTCGCCTTCGCCACTGGTGTTCCTCCACATATCTACGCATTTCACCGCTACACGTGGAATTCCACTCTCCTCTTCTGCACTCAAGTCACCCAGTTTCCAGTGCGATCCGGGGTTGAGCCCCGGGATTAAACACCAGACTTAAATGACCGCCTGCGCGCGCTTTACGCCCAATAATTCCGGACAACGCTTGCCCCCTACGTATTACCGCGGCTGCTGGCACGTAGTTAGCCGGGGCTTTCTTCTCAGGTACCGTCACCTTGAGAGCAGTTACTCTCCCAAGCGTTCTTCCCTGGCAACAGAGCTTTACGATCCGAAAACCTTCATCACTCACGCGGCATTGCTCCGTCAGGCTTTCGCCCATTGCGGAAGATTCCCTACTGCTGCCTCCCGTAGGAGTCTGGGCCGTGTCTCAGTCCCAGTGTGGCCGATCACCCTCTCAGGTCGGCTACGCATCGTCGCCTTGGTGAGCCGTTACCTCACCAACTAGCTAATGCGCCGCAGGCCCATCCCCAAGTGACAGATTGCTCCGTCTTTCCAGTTCTCTTCAGGCGAAGAAAACAATTATTCGGTATTAGCTACCGTTTCCGGTAGTTGTCCCAAACTTGAGGGCAGGTTGCCTACGTGTTACTCACCCGTCCGCCGCTAACCATCAGAGAAGCAAGCTTCTCTTCAAGTCCGCTCGACTTGCATGTATTAGGCATGCCGCCAGCGTTCGTCCTGAGCCAGGATCAAACTCTCCAATAAAGTATTGAAAAGAGCGATAAGCTCATTTTGAATCTGACGAGATTAAAAATCTCATTTGTGCTCCAGTCGATCCAAGCCAAGGCTTGTCTCAAACTTTTGCGTTCATTCTGCAAGCAGAATGTTTACTCACTCGTTGTTCAGTTTTCAAAGATCAAACTTATTTTGTTACCGAATGTTGTTCTCTTCAGCAACTTTTATATCTTATCACATCCAAACCAACTTTGCAAGCTCTTTTTTTAAGTTTCTTTCGAAGCTTATTTCATTTGCTTGCCGCACCGTGTAAACCGTGTTTTCTTGGCCGGAATTAGAATATACCATGTACAGATATTGAATGCAAGTCTTTTTTTAAAACTATATTAACAATCGGTTTGACCTAATACGGACGTACATGTGGGTATTCTCCCAACTTAGCAAGTTCATACACACGTCCATTTTTACTTTAACGTTTAACATTCCTAGCAGGAACCTTTCTTGGCCATAAACTGTAACTAAAACTTATCAGAAAATCGATACCGAGTATCATTCCCCACACTCTGATCAGATTATTGAAGACAGCTGTACGTTCAGCATCTCCAATCCACCATATCATGGCCAATAAAAAAGCACTTCCTATAGCCCAAGCCAATAGATGTCTAAACCATCCACTACGCTCACGACTCGCATGTTCTCTACCATATAACTTGTTACTACGAGGGTTTTCTCCACCTTTGAACCAATATAGGAAATATCGATCCGCCCAAGCGATCATCTGGTGACCATAGGCAATGCTTACTCCTATATACACCGCAGCTATACCATGAATCATACTTGCTGTAGCTCCTCGCTGTAGATCCATAACTGTAGCTACCAGCAATAACAGATCGATAACCGGCGTCGCCATTAACAAACCGATGCCTATTCGCTTCATGCCAAGGAGATACCTGACACTCAGACCTGCGAACACAAACACCCAAAAGGCAATCTCACAACCTATAATGAAATAACCAATCATTTCAGCCTCTCCTTTTTTGATACAAATGTATTAAATATAATTTAGCACGTGTGTACTATAATAATCAACAGTGATATAATATGCCTATGCCTAAAATTGTTGATCACGATAAACAGCGCGTGCTCGTGGCCGAGGCAGCTTGGCGTATTATACGAAGAGATGGCATGGAACAGGCCTCTGTTCGGAATATTGCTGAAGAAGCTGGAGTTTCGGTTGGTTCGATGCGTCACTACTTTTCTACACAGTCGGAACTACTACGATATGCCATGAATTTGGTATCTGAACGGGTGTCTCATCGAGTCCAAAAAATGTCCTTTACTGGCTCTCCCATGGACAATATGAAATGCTTATTGCTCGAATTCTTACCAAACACGGAAGAAAAACTGGCCGAAATGGAGGTGTGGTACGCTTTTACAGCCAGATCGAAAACCGATCCTACACTCAAAGAACTTGCTAATACCGTATATGATGAACTCAGACAAGCTGTAGGCTCTGTTATCACCTACCTGATAAAGCTCGACCTCTCCAGACCCGATCTGGACAAAGAACTGGAGATCGAGAGATTGTATGCACTGGTAGATGGCTTAGGCATACACACCGTGCTTAGACCGGATCAGATGAATGCCAAGCTCATGGACGATGTTCTCACTTTGCATCTTGCTTCCTTGTGTCGTTAAACCAAAAAAAACCGCAGCACATTCGTTGTGACTAAGGCCCGTTACGATAACAGGAGTTAGTTCTGAATGTCTGACGGTTTTTCTTTTTATCCGATAATGATCCGGCCCTCCGGATGACGATACAGTTTCTTCTCTTTGCGCGGACGAAGGGCATACGCGATGGTTAATGGCCCGATCCGACCTACAAACATGGTAAAGGTAATGATGATTTTTCCCCAATTGGTCAACTCATCAGTCACTCCCACAGAAAGACCCACGGTACCGATTGCGGATGCAGCTTCAAACATCAGTGAAAGGAATGGCGCATCCTCTGTCGTAAGCAGAAGCATCACCACGATCATGAATATGATCAGAGAAACCATAATAATGGTCAACGCCCTCATCAGCAGTTCTTTCGGAACACGCTGGCGGAAAAACACAATATCCTTATTTCCCCGAATCATGGCATACACCGCACCAATCATGATCAGGAATGTAGTCGTCTTGATTCCGCCCCCGGTCGATCCTGGGGAAGCCCCGATAAACATCAGCAGAATGAAGAAGAATTGGGTAGCCTGCCTCATCTCCGTGATATCGATTGTGCTCGTTCCCGACGAACGTGTAGAGACAGACTGGAAGAAGGACGCATAGATCTTCTCGCTCCATGTGAGTGAAGCCAGTGTATGTCCATTGGTGAATTCGAAAACAAACAACACAATCGCTCCTATACCGATCAGCGCTCCGGATACAGACAGCACCAGTTTGGACTGAAGAGATAAACGGCGGCGTTTGCGATACTCAAACAGGTCATTCAATACAACAAAACCCAGTCCACCAGAGACAACGAGCACAGAAGCGGTCACATTGAATATCCAATCTCCAGTGTAGTATTGGAAGCTGTTACCAAACAGATCAAATCCACCATTATTAAACAATGAAACGGAATGAAATATTCCATAGTATACGGCCTGACCCAATGGCATCTCCGTCGCCCAGCGCAGCGCTAGTATGACAGCCGCCACCCCTTCAATGGTAAAGGAGAAAATCAACACCTTGCGAATAATGCGTACTATCCCTTCCATACTGTCTGCATTAATGGCTTCTTTGAGTAATAACCTGTCCTTGAGTGAGATTCGCTTGCCCAATACAAGTGCAAAGAGAGTAGCCATGGTCATGAATCCGAGTCCACCAAGCTGCATCAATACCATAATGACGATCTGACCAAACAAATTAAACGTCGTCCCTACATCCACAACGACAAGTCCAGTTACACATGCGGCAGAGGTTGATGTAAATAGCGCGTCAATAAACGCCAAATGCATACCGCTTTGGTTGGAGATTGGCAGCATGAGAAGCACCGTTCCAATCGCAATGATAAGCAGAAAACCACCGACCAGAATTAACGGAGGAGATAAGAATTTGGCAAAGTGAAGCCTGAACTTCATGAAGGGCACCTCTTTTAACAAAAATACGAACAGGTTAATCTAACAATTTCAAGACGCGGTGCTACCCTAATGTTGTGCTGTGAGCAAGGGCCTTCTGACAAACTTTATTTTTAGCGTCTATGTAAACCTAAAGAGGAACTTGCCCCAGCATGATACTGAACGGCAGGTTCCTCTTCTATTATGAACGTATCCTACGTTCCTTATTTAATCTTGCGTACGAGGACGCATGTGCGGGAAGAGCAGTACGTCACGAATCGACGGGGAGTTGGTAAGCAACATGATCAGACGATCAACCCCGATTCCCAATCCGCCTGTTGGTGGCATACCATATTCGAGCGCACGGATGAAGTCGTCATCCATCTCATGAGCTTCGTCGTTCCCATGTTCTTTCTCCAGCATCTGTGCTTCAAAGCGCTGACGCTGATCGATTGGATCATTCAGCTCTGTGAAGGCATTGGCATGCTCGCGTCCAACGATGAACAATTCGAAGCGATCCGTGAAACGCGGATCTACATCATTTTTCTTCGCCAGTGGTGAGATTTCAAGAGGATGTCCCATAATGAATGTCGGTTGAATCAACGTCTCTTCCACAAACTCTTCAAAGAACGCGTTCAAAATATGACCAAATGTCATATGTTTTTCAACCGGAACCTTATGTTCCTTCGCCAAGTTGTGTGCTTCCTCATCCGTCATGTGTACGGAGAAGTCTACGCCTACAACTTCCTTAACTGCATCCACCATCGTAACAC
Source organism: Paenibacillus sp. FSL H8-0283 (assembly GCF_045040675.1). NCBI lineage: Bacteria > Bacillati > Bacillota > Bacilli > Caryophanales > Paenibacillaceae > Paenibacillus > Paenibacillus sp. FSL H8-0283. The sequence goes on along the minus strand of NZ_CP150295.1, from coordinate 81,971 downwards.
GGCGCCACTGTGGCGTAAGATCTACTTCATAATCTCCATACTGGATCACTTGCGTACCCAGTACTTCCTGTGCAATATGAGCAACCAGGTTCTCCGTCAATTGCATAATATCCTTGTAGTCGGCATATGCCTCATACAATTCAATCATGGTGAACTCCGGATTGTGACGTGTGGACATACCTTCATTCCGATATACACGGCCAATCTCATATACCTTCTCCAGTCCGCCAACAATCAGACGTTTCAGGTGAAGTTCAATCGCAATCCGCATGTACAGTTCCATATCCAGCGCATTGTGATGAGTGATGAACGGACGTGCTGCCGCTCCTCCTGCGATCGTATGCAACGTAGGTGTTTCCACTTCCAGATATCCAAGGGAATCCAGGTAACGACGCATCGATTGAATGATTTTGGAACGTGCGATAAAGGTCTGTTGTACGTCCGGGCTCATAATCAGGTCAACATAACGCTGGCGGTAACGCAGCTCTACGTCAGTGAGACCATGGAATTTATCCGGAAGCGGATAGAGCGATTTGGACAGCACTTCAATATCTTTCACTTTGACAGAAGTTTCACCTGTTTTGGTCTTAAAGATCACACCCGTTACCCCAACGATATCGCCAAGGTCCAGCAGGCTAAATGCCGCATACTTGTCTTCAGGCACGCTATCCTGACGAACATAGATCTGGATTCTGCCGCTCAGGTCCTGAATATGTGCGAAGCTTGCTTTACCCATTCCCCGCTTCGCCATAATCCGTCCGGCAATACTGACTTCGATGTGCTTCTCTTCCAGCTCTTCCTTGGTCAGTTCTTCATACTTCTTCAGAATGGAGCCGGCTTCTTCGGTACGTACGTATTTTTGGCCAAAAGGGTCGATTCCCAATTTGCGGAGCTCGTCCAATTTGTCACGGCGAATTTGTAAAAGCTCGCTAAGTTCGGTTTCCTGATTCAAGACTTCATCCGTCATGATCTGTATTCATCTCCTTATTTACATTGCAGGCATCGCGAGAGGTCGTTTTTCCTCTAATGTTGAAAAAGCTTCCCTAAGGAAGCTTTTGTTTACCGTGCCCAACTGCTTCGTTGCTATAGCTTTTTAATGTCCATAATTTTATATTGAATTACGCCAGCAGGCACACTTACATCAACAACTGTACCTTTTTTCTTGCCGAGAATCGCTTTACCTACAGGGCTCTCGTTCGATATCTTGTTCTGAAGCGGGTCTGCCTCAGCAGTACCTACAATTGTATATTCCGTGATGTCGCCAAACTCCAGATCTTCTACAGTGACGGTTGCACCCACGCTTACGGCATCGGTATCGATCTCGTCGCTGTTAATAATCCGCGCGTTACGAAGCAATTTCTCCAACGTGATTACACGTCCTTCGATGAAAGCTTGCTCATTCTTCGCGTCTTCGTATTCAGAGTTTTCACTGATATCTCCATACCCGATGGCTACCTTAATCCGTTCAGCCACTTCGCGGCGCTTCACTGATTTCAATGTTTCCAATTCTTCTTCCAGCTTCTTGAGTCCTTCTGGTGTAAGGATAACTTCCTTGTCGCTCATCTCAACCGATTCTCCTGTCATGGGAATAAATTTGATTGTACGGCAACGGAATCAGTGCTTGTTACAGAGCTCCGCTCGCATACATCTTCAAAACTATATGAAGTTCTCCAGAGGAATAGAATATTCCTCCTGATGCTATATCCTTATTAACGCACATGGCGAATTTATACTGAGAAATTATAGGGGAACGATCTCGAAAAGTCAATGTTACGTCCCCTATAGGTGTAAACGTTTTACAGATGCGTTTATAATTAAGATGCATTTCCGGTGATTACCGGTTCTGACTCCAAATTACCTTCGCTTTTCAGCTGACTCACAAAGTTCTCCAGAATCTGTACCATCTCGTCCCGCTTGGTTCCTTCCATAATAACATCCTTGATGCGGGCAGATCCTTTCAGGCCTTTCAAATACCAAGCCAGATGTTTACGCATCTCGCGTACGGCAACTGTCTCATTCTTCAATGCGATCAGTCGATCCATATGCAGGATGGCAACACGGATCTTCTCTTCCCCATTCGGGTCAGGAAGCAATTCCCCCGTGCTTAAGTATTGAATGGTACGATACAGCATCCATGGGTTACCCAGGGCAGCACGACCGATCATAACTCCGTCACAACCCGTTTCATCCAGCATACGTCGTGCATCCTCTGGCGTATGAACATCACCATTGCCGATCACTGGGATAGAGACAGCTTCTTTTACATCTTTGATGTGTGACCAGTCAGCTGTGCCTGTATAGAGTTGCTCACGCGTACGGCCGTGTACACTTACCGCCTGTCCACCAGCACGTTCAACCGCGAGCGCATTCTCCACCGCGAAGATATGCTCGTTATCCCAGCCGATACGCATCTTGACGGTCACCGGCTTCTCCACCGCGTCCACGACAGCGGATACCATCTCATAGATTTTGTTCGGATCAAGCAACCAACGTGCACCGGCATCACATTTCGTTACCTTTGGCACAGGGCATCCCATGTTAATATCGATGATGTCTGCATTGGTTTCTTTGTCCACGATTTTGGCTGCTTCTACAAGGGAATCACGATCTCCCCCAAAAATCTGAAGGCTCAGCGGTTTCTCACGCTCATCTACAAACAACATCTCACGTGTACGCTGGTTGCCATGGACAATGGCTTTGCCACTCACCATCTCCGCGCATACGAGACCTGTTCCGAATTCTTTTGCGATCAAACGAAAAGCCGGATTACATACGCCAGCCATCGGCGCAAGTACGACCTGGTTTTTCATTTCAATGCCACCAATGTTAAGCACGGTAGTCGTTCCACTCCTTTTTTAATTCTGTATATATCACGATATAAAGTTCGATCAGTGTCTTGGTTGTTGTAACATGACGAAACCGAAACGGTCCTAGTTGCCCCGCAACTCCTCGATACTGATTGCCAGCACACCAGCAATTCGATCGAGCTCTTGCTGTGATACCTTACGGTTTCCCCGTTCAATGGTTCCCAGAATGGCCAGCGAGATGCCGGTCTCGGCCGCAAGTTCATGTTGTGTTAAACCTTTCAGCTTCCGGAATGCCCGGATTCGGTTGGCCAATTGCATGTTTTCCAAAGCTGTATTCCATCCTTTCCATCCAGTACAGACAACGATGAGTGTACAAAGGTATACAAACCTGAAATCTCGCCCTCCGGTACGATATCCGACAGTGGGACCAGCACAAAAGCCCGTTCTCCCATACGAGGATGAGGCAATTGAAGCAATTCGGTATCTCGCGTCTCACCTTGCATCCAGAGCAGATCCAGATCAACGGTGCGCGGTCCCCAGCGAATATCACGAACACGACCGAGTCGATTCTCGATATCCAATAATTCCGTAAGCAACTGCTCCGGTGTCAGCATCGCCTGCACGGCGACTGCCATATTCAGAAATGCAGGCTGATCTACATATCCTACAGGCTCCGTCTCATATAGCGCAGAACAACGCAGAACGGATATATAAGGGTGTTCATCCAGCAAAGACAATGCTTCAAACAGCGTCTGTTCCCGGTCACCCAAATTGGCCCCTAAAGCAATATAAGCCTCTGAAGATTCAGAGGTCGAATGTGCAATCATGATCGGTTCTCACTTTCTTGTGCGGCGAAGCTCTACCGTTACGCCCTCAAAATGAATATCGAATGGCGGATGTGGCTTCGTCACCTTGACTGTCAATGCATTGATAATAGTATAAGTGTCTAGTAAAGAAGATGCAATATGTTCGCCCAAAGCTTCAATTAACTGGAATGACTTATTCTCTACAATCTGTTTTACCAGCTCATGGATCTCCGCATAATTAATCGTTTTGGTCAGATCATCGTTACGTCCGGCCTCACCCAGATCCATATCAATCTCCAGATCAATATAATACCGCTGCCCAAGCTTCCGTTCTTCTGCAAAAACACCATGATATCCGTAATACTCCATACGATGCAATACCATTCTATCCATACGATCCGCCTACCCTCTATATATATTGAAATTTTAATCTATTTGAAGTTATCCCTTAGCTTCGCCTTTGAAAAACGCTGCGCTTCCACTGGACGGGTCACCAGGGACCCGCCAGCACTATCTCCTCCGTATACCCGGAGAAGCATACAACATGGCATCACACATGTCTGCCGTCCGCCGAATCGGTTTCACATCATGAACCCGAACCATCTGGCAGCCTTGGGCAATGCCAAATGCAACGGTCGCAGCCGTTCCTTCCAACGCATCATCCGCCCCGACATTCAGGGTGTTCTGGATGAATCTTTTACGTGAGGTGGCTAGCAGAACGGGATACCCCATTTCATTGAGCAAACCGAGCGATGACATGAGCGTCAGATTTTCTCCGAGATCCTTCACAAAACCAATGCCCGGGTCCAGGATAATTTGGTCTGCTTTCACGCCGGCTGTTAATGCAATCTGTATGCTCTCCTGCAAATCGCTGACGACATCACTCAGATAATCGGTGTAATTCCGATCCTGCCGATTATGCATCAGAACGATGGGACACCCCAGCTCTGCTGCCGTGCGGGCCATATCTGCATCTGCCTTGGCACCCCACACATCATTAATAATATGAGCACCGGCCAGAATAGCCTGACGTGCAACATCGGCCTTATACGTGTCTACCGATATCGGAATGTGCGGGGCTTGCTGATGCAATGCTTCAATAACCGGAATAATCCGGCTAAGCTCTTCATCGGCGCCCACAATATCTGAACCTGGCCGGGTGGACTCCCCGCCGATATCAATCAGGTCCGCCCCATCCTCCATCATCTGCTTGGCATGGGCAACCGCCCGCTCCACGTTGGTATAACGTCCACCATCCGAGAACGAGTCAGGCGTGACGTTAAGAATGCCCATAATCTGTGTTCTTGTACCCAGCTTCAATTCAGCTGGCCCCCATGCATAGTTCCGTTCATAGATGACAGGTGTAAGTGTCATGAAGTATACCCCGCTTTCTGCCGGTACATACCCAGAAGGACTGCTGTAACCGGGCCAATATGTCCGTTGCTAATTATCGTTTCGGCTCCGTCCTGATCCCGCAGAGTTGTCACCGGAACCAGTTCGGCCACCGAGCCGGTTAGAAATATTTCATCTGCTTGCAGGAGATCCTCCCAGGAAGCTAACGTTTCTATGCAGGGGATTCCTTGTTGCGAGGCAATCTCCATTACCACAGCTCTCGTGATACCCGGCAGAATGCCGGTTGAGAGTGCTGGCGTGTAGAGAACATTTTCCCGTACCCAAAACACATTGCTGACGATCCCTTCCGCTATATGACCATCCCGGGTTAATTGTAGCCCTTCTGCACCCTGCACATGCTGCCCGTATCCATTAAGCTCCCGTTTCGCCAGAATACTGTTCATGTAATGCAGCGACTTGAACCGAACTTCTCCTTCGGGCGTGTTGCGAGGTGTAGACAACCGTTGAATCATTTTTCCACTCTCATATAAAGAGGGAGAAGGATCAGGTAATGCTTTTGCCAGTAAAATATGATTTGGCTTCGAATAATCACCAGAAGGTAAGCCTAGCGGTGCTTCACCGGCTGATACCGTGTATCGCACATACGCATCCCGAAGTCCGTTCGCATCCATCAAACGTTGAAGCCCACCTGTCACCTCTGCCGCGGTCGTTGTAAAAGGAATGCCAAGTTCCTTACACCCCGAAGCCATGCGATCCAGATGCCGTTCCAAAAGATATGGGACACCTCGATACGTCCGGAACGTCTCAAACAGTCCAAGTCCGTACAAAAAGCCGTGATCCGTTACAGGAACCACGGCCGCCGCCATATTGACCAACTCTCCGTTTATCGCGGCATATTGCATGTTATACCTTCACTTGTTGTGACAAAAAGTTACGAAGCATCTGATGACCATGGTCTGTAATAATGGACTCCGGGTGGAACTGAACACCTTCAATCGCATATTCTTTGTGGCGCAAACCCATAATTTCACCTTCAGCTGTCTCCGCTGTAATCTCCAGGCAGTCAGGCAAGCTGCTGCGCTCGACAATCAGGGAGTGGTAACGGGTAGCTGTAAATGGAGATGGCAATCCGGCAAATACCGATGTCCCATTGTGGTGCATCTCGGATGTTTTGCCGTGCATCATGCGCTCCGCACGAATGACATTGCCGCCAAATGCTTGTCCAATGGACTGATGCCCCAGACAAACACCAAAGATCGGAATGCTTCCCTTGAAATGATCAATGACTGCCAAGCTAATGCCTGCTTCATTCGGTGTACACGGGCCCGGAGAGATCAGAATATGATCAGGTGCCAGTGCCTCTATGCCTGCCAGATCAATCTCGTCGTTGCGGCGAACTTCCACCGTCTCGCCCAGTTCACCCAGATATTGAACCAGGTTATACGTGAAAGAATCGTAATTATCGATAACCAGTATCATATGCCTGCTCCTCCTCATCTTCCGTCAATGCAAGTGACGGTTGCTTCGTTTTATTTTATTTTAGTTTAGTTTAGTTAACAGCTTCTGTTCTTTTCGCTTGTTCTTGTTCAATAGCTCTGCTTGCTTCCGCCTCTTCGCTGTAATTCACAGCTCTCATCATGGCTCTTGCCTTGTTGCGGCATTCCTTGTATTCCCGATATGGATCGGAATCAATAACAATCCCTGCCCCGGCCTGTACATAACCAATACCGTCCTTAATGGCAAGTGTACGAATGACGATGTTCAATTCCATATTCCCACTGTAATCCATCCACCCGATGGAACCCGTATAAGGCCCACGCCGCACAGGCTCAAGTTCCTCGATAATCTCCATGGTGCGGACTTTTGGGGCTCCTGTAATCGTTCCACCCGGGAATGTCGCAGCGATCACATCAAATACGGATAACCCTTCTGCCAGCCTGCCTTCCACCTGGGAAACGAGATGCATGACATGGGAATACTTCTCGATGGTCATCAATTCAGGCACATGAACCGAACCGTAGGCTGCAATCCGTCCGATATCATTCCGTTCCAGATCAACGAGCATAATATGCTCCGCCCGTTCCTTCTCACTGCTGAGCAGTTCATCCGCCATAGCTTTGTCCTCTGCTTCATCCCGGCCCCTTCTTCGGGTCCCTGCGATGGGACGTGCACTGACTTTGCCATTCTCCACTTTGACCAGAAGCTCGGGAGATCCGCTTACCAGTTGAAAGTCTGGACTACGCAGCATTCCCATATACGGTGATGGATTCACAAGGCGCAGCCATTCATAAATATGCTCAGCGCTCGAATGAAGCCGCTTTTCCTGTCTCAAGGACAGGTTCACCTGGAACACATCGCCCTGCCTGATATATTCCTGTACCGTACGCACAGCTTGTTCAAAGTCCACCTGGGGAAAGGAGGTTTCCCATCCTTCCGATTCCCTTTCCGCATCTTCAGGCTGCGGGGTACGATTGACCTGCTTGTTGCGGCGTTCCAGTGCCTGTTGTTGTTCCTCAGCCTGTGCAGCCCCCATAATATGAAGCCAACGTTTCTGCATCGCTGTCGCTCGTGCTTCTGCCGCTGAATATAGACTACGGATATCAGTTTCGTTCCGGTTAGGCTCTATAGCCAGATGAACCATGCAGAAAAGTGCCTGCTGCTCATGGTCATACGCCCATATTTCTTCAAAGCGCATCCACCAATAATCCGGCAGAGCCGGGTTATCCTCAGCCAAATCTGGGAGCTTCTCCAATGATCTTGCTACATCGTAGCTGAGATAACCTGCGTATCCACCCCCAAAGTCTGGAGCCCCATTAACCTTGGGTGCACGATACGGGGCAGTCCATCTCTTCAATACATCAAGCGGCTTGCCGCTGTCCGTCGAGGTGGCTCCTTGCGTCACATCATGAATAACCGCTTCTTGACCCTTGCCGGAAATAACGGATACGGGGTCTAACCCCAGAAATGTATATCTCCCGCCTTTGCCATTCTCCAGCACAATTGCGTATGGTGACGCCTGCTTCCAGGCTGCCTCCCACGATAACGGTAAACCGCCATGATACGGTCCCTCATCCGACTTCGTGATATAGGGCATCATGGTCCAGCCTTGTTCAGCCCACTCCATCCAGTCGGCGTATGTTGTCATCAGGTGTGTCATTGCGGTGTGCCGCCCTCCATCTGTCGCTAGTTCTATTGTCTGATAGTATACTAAAGCGCCGCCCCTTTTAAAAGCATTACGCCAAAAATCCTCCATACCCGTCATACGGGCAAGGAGGATTGGTTTTGTCATTGTAGACTTAGCCTTCGAAGTTGTAAAGAGGCGTGCTGAGGTAACGTTCGCCGTTACTTGGCACGATTACGACAACGCGCTTGCCTTCACCCAACTGTTTCGCAACCTGAAGACCTGCACGGATCGCCGCACCGGAAGAAATACCGGACAGAATGCCCTCTTCCTTCGCTACCTGACGAGCCGTCTCGAATGCATCATCATTCTCAATGTGAATAATCTCATCATAGATTTCCTGATCCAGAATCTCAGGGATAAAGTTGGCACCAATCCCCTGAATCTTATGTGGCCCTGGTTTGCCGCCCGCCAGAATTGGCGAAGCTGCTGGCTCAACCGCAACAATTTTAATACCAGCAAAAGCTTCTTTCAGCACTTCGCCTGTACCTGTAATTGTTCCACCTGTACCGATTCCTGCAACGAAAGCATCCAACGTACCGCCTACAGATTGAATTGCTTCAACAATCTCAGGGCCAGTCGTTTCACGGTGGATCTTCACGTTGGCTTTATTTTTAAATTGCTCAGCCATGAAATAGGAAGGGTTTTCTTTCAGCAGCTCTTCGGCTTTTTTAACAGCACCATTCATACCTTCAGCTCCAGGTGTAAGCACAAGCTCAGCACCATACGCACGAAGCAAGTTGCGACGCTCCAAGCTCATCGTCTCAGGCATTACAATAACGGACTTGTAGCCTTTGGCTGCAGCCACCATCGCGAGTCCAATTCCCGTGTTACCACTTGTTGCTTCAATAATGGTATCACCTGGTTTTAGCTTGCCTTCTTTTTCCGCTTCTTCCACAATGCTAATTGCGATACGGTCTTTCACGCTTGAACCTGGATTCTGGTACTCCAGCTTCACGAATACTTCAGCACTGCCTTCAGGTACGATACGGTTCAGACGAACAAGCGGAGTACCTCCGATGAGTTCTGTTACGTTATTAACTACTTTAGCCATATGAATGCCCTCCTTAGTGGATGAATAAAACTTGAGTCCTGTTAACCTATACTGTGCGGCCGATAGCCTCTAGCTGTTATAGAAGAACTGCGGAAATCCTGTTGATCCTATCCCTTACTGCCAAGATTTCTAGCAGGGCGGAGGTTTCCGAAAGTTTCTTTGTTCATAAATAAATCTTTTATATCCGAGTAAACGAGTAGGTATTTATTATTTTCATCTTATCAACGTTAACCCTTATTGTCAATATGAGTACTCAAAAAAAATACTCTGCCTTTGGCCCTAAGACCGCAGACAGAGTATTTTTATCAAGATGCAGCAGTACGAGACAATCTTTTCCATTGCATTCAGGAGGCAGGAATCTCGGACAGGATTACGGCTTCATACTTGTTACGCAGCATTTGCTCTACCTGCGGCAACGGATCAGCCTGACTCAGAGCCAGTTCCATTCGAATCTCCTCACGGACTTCTTCGGCAGATTGCACCTGGCGTTCTTCTTTATCATTAAGTCTGATAATAACATAACCTTCTTCCACTCGAACCGGTCCGGCAATATCGCCTACATCCAGCCCGGCAGCAAGTTGAAGGATTTCTTCTGACTGGAATGGATCATTCCGCTCAATCCACCCCAGCCTCCCACCAGCATCACGAGAGAAGCTGTCTGTCGATTGCTTGCGAGCAGCTTCTTCAAAGTCCTCCCCCTTCTCCAACGCATCCAGTAAGGAATCGGCTTCATCTTCTTCCTTCAATACGATGATGGACAAGTCATATTTCTCGGGGGAAACGTAATCCTCACGGTGTTCAGTCCAGTAATGCTCAATATCTGCATCCTTGATCTGTATGCCGATCGTTGCGATTTTCTCAAGCAGCAACCTGTAGCCGGCTTCCAACTCAAGTTCCTGTTTCGACAGGCCCAATTGAGACTTCATTTCGTCAAAATATGATTTCTCTGAATCGTACCCATCCATCGCGGCGGCAAGTTCTCTTGCAATCTCTTGGGGAGTGACGATCAGCTTGCGTTCAATTGCTTCGGCAAATACTGCTTTACGGTTTAACATCTGGAGTAATAACTCGCTACCATAGCGTCTTTTCAGCGCATCGGTCCACTCTTTGTCCGTGATAACTTCTCCGTTGATCGTCGCTACGGTGCTTCCTTCTTCCGTATTAGCATCATGGGATGCATCTGCCTCGTCTTTGCCCTGTCTGAGACCATGCATAGCCATCACACTACCCATGACCAGCATACCTAGCGTCAAGACAATTACAGCCGTCCACAACCCTTTTTCCTGTCTTGTCATTCCGCATCCCGTCCCCGCATAGATCAGTTCTTGGCTTGCTCTAGGATGGTCTCAAGTTGTTCTTTGTTAAAGTCATAGGCTTCATTACAGAATTGGCAGACCACTTCAGCCTGGCCCTCTTCTTCAATTAATTGCTCCATCTCCGTTTGGCCCAGGCTGATTAGTGTCTTCTCTACCCGCTCACGTGAACACTCACAGCTAAAATGAATATCCAATTCTTCCATCACTTGTACATCTGGCAACAATCGGCGAAGCAACTCTTCCAATTCAAGTCCCTGCTCCAGCAACGTCGTCACTGGCGGCAACGTACTAATGGCGTTTTCGATCGCCGTGATCTCTGGATCTGTTAATCCCGGCAACAGCTGCATAATGAATCCACCTGAGACAATAACGGAATTATCCGTATCAACGAGCACACCAACGCCTACAGCAGAAGGGGTTTGCTCCGATTGCGCAAAGTAGTACGTGAAGTCTTCGCCCAGTTCTCCTGAAATAATAGGCACACTGCCACGATATGGTTCTTTCAGTCCCAAATCCTTCGTTATGTTGATGAAACCTTCCGTTCCAACCGCGCCTGCAACGTCCAGTTTTCCCACACTATTGCTTGGCAAATGTACATGCGGATTAGAAACATATCCTCGTACTTCGCCTTTCGCATTGGCATCAGCTACAATCTGTCCAATGGGCCCATCACCGTTGACTTGTACCGTTAACTTCTCTTCACCTTTGAGCATTGCACCCATAATGGCTGCTGTTGTAACCGTACGCCCCATGGCAGCTGTAGCCGTGGGAAACGTATCGTGTCTTCTGCGTAGTTCCTCAACCAGTTCCGTAGTCTGGATAGCAAAGGCTCTTACCTTTCCATTCATTGCTGTACCACGAATTAACCGGTCATGCTTGTTGTTGTTTTCCAAGTCATTCAGCCTCCTTTGGCGTATCGCCATAATAGTCGTAACACAGAAAAAACGGCACAACACTTAAGCTGTAATCTCAGCCCGCTGTATGCCGTCACTATGCTCACCTTTCCCGGTTCCGCTCATATATAATACGCAGCCCTTCAAGCGTAAGCAGCGGATCAACTTCCTCTATACTACGGGTTTCTTCTGCGATAAGTGTAGCGAGACCACCCGTCGCGATAACTCGGGGCTTCGCTCCCATCTCCTCGCGAATACGTTCTACAATACCATCTACCTGCCCTGCATAGCCAAATATGATACCCGCTTGCATAGCATGAATAGTATTACGGCCAATGACCTTTTTAGGTTTCTCCAGCTCTATACGAGGCAACTTGGATGCCCGCTCATAGAGCGCTTCAGTGGCGATCTGAATGCCAGGTACAATAGCTCCCCCCAGGTAGTGACCTTTCTCGTCAATACAGTCAAAGGTCGTTGCAGTACCGAAATCGACCACGACGAGAGGGCCGCCATACTTCTCAACGGCTGCCACTGCATTAACAATACGATCTGCACCCACTTCACGAGGGTTCTCGTATCGCAGGTTCAAGCCAGTTTTGATACCAGGCCCAACGAGCAAAGCTTTTTTGCCTACATACTTCTCACACATCGCTTCGATTACATTCACCAGTGGCGGAACCACAGATGAGATGATGACACCTTCGATGTCACTTGCCCTGATGCCGGACATATGAAATAAATTATAAATCAATACGCCGTATTCATCCACTGTTGACTGACGTGATGTACTCAGACGAAAGTGGTGCAGCAATTCCCGGCCTTGATATACGCCGAGCACCATATTGCTGTTCCCCACGTCTACAACTAGAATCAAAGAGGTTCACCCCTCTTTCTTTTCATTTAAATCCAGACTAATATCCAGGCTCTCAAAGGAATAGGTTAACCTGCCAACCGAAATTACATCCACACCACTCTCTGCAATACCACGAATGGTCTGAAGAGACACGTTACCAGATGCTTCAACCTTCACATGAGGAGCCTGTTCACGAATAAGTTCAACCGCTTCACGCATCCGCTCTGGATGCATGTTATCCAGCATAATGATATCTGCCCCGGCTTGCAAGGCTTCTCTCACCTGCTCCAGATTTTCAGTCTCCACTTCAATCGTCATCGTATGTGGGATAACGGTTCGCGCACGCTGTACCGCCTCGGTGATTCCGCCTGCACCCTTGATGTGGTTATCCTTAATCATAACGGCATCGTACAGTCCAAATCGATGATTCGCTCCGCCACCCACGCGCACTGCGTATTTCTCAAGTAGTCGGTGGCCCGGCGTTGTCTTACGTGTATCCACGAGCCTGGTCTCAAGACCATCCAGCACATCCACGTAGGCACGCGTACGCGTAGCTATTCCGGACATACGTTGCAGCAAGTTAAGTGCCAGTCGTTCCCCCGTAAGCAGTGAATGTGTACTTCCCTCTACCTCGGCCAAAATCGTGCCATGGGTAACCTTGTCTCCGTCTGTTACCTTCGGTGTAAATACAAGATCAGGATCAACGACTTGAAATACAAGTTTAGCTACGGTCATGCCTGCAATAACACCATTGTCTTTGGCGTGTATAATGGCCTTGGATTGGTTGCCTGCTGGAATCGTCACACTTGTTGTAACGTCACCTGCACCAACATCTTCACGAAGCCAGTTTTTGATTGATTCGATAAGCCCTTCATTATATCCATTCAGTATCATGACATCAATTCCTCCACAATCGCTTGTTCTCGCTGCTGCAGACTATGCTTCTGCCACACGATATCATCACGTGCCGGGAAATCCTCACGATAGTGCGCCCCCCGACTCTCCTCGCGATGTAATGCACCGCTGGTAACTAACCAGGCACAGGTCAGAAGGTTGGCATACTCCAGCTCTTCCTTATGCGTGAGTGTCTGATCAAAAAATTGCAATTCCTGTTGCAGCTTGTCCATGGCCTTCTGCAGGTCCTCACCATTCCGGCGCAAACCTACCTGACGAACCATCATTTTCTGTAATCGTAAACGTCTTTCAGATATAGGTTTTTGCTCTTTCATGATCTTGCTATTCATGTTATTCATGTCCACAGATGAAGGCGTAGCCCCTCTTGCTTGTAATAAACCAAGCGGAGGGAGAGATTGAATACGATCAACAATTCTCCGCCCAAATACAATCGCTTCTGATAAAGAATTGCTTGCCAGGCGGTTGGCTCCATGCACTCCTGTAGAAGACACCTCGCCACAAGCAAATAATCGGGAGACGCTGCTCTCTCCACTTAAATCCGTTTTCACTCCACCCATCATGTAATGGGCAGCAGGTGCAACGGGAATCCAGTCCGTTGTCATGTCCAATCCATAACGCATACAAGTCTCATATATGGTAGGGAACCGATGCTTGATCATCTCTGGCTGTTCATGTGTAATGTCCAGGTACACAAAGGTACTGTTGGTAGACTCCATCTCACTAACAATCGCTCGTGCCACGATATCGCGTGGGGCCAGTTCAAGCTGGGCATGATAACGATCCATGAAGCGCTCACCCTTCACATTGCGCAAATATGCTCCTTCGCCACGTACGGCTTCTGACACAAGGAAGCGCGGGGCCCCAGGGTAACATAGAGAGGTGGGGTGGAATTGGATAAATTCCATGTCACGAACAATAGCCCCAGCCCGATAAGCCATGGCTACACCATCGGCAGTAGCTACATCCGGATTCGTCGTGTATCGGTACAGTTGTCCTGCCCCACCAGAACAAAGAACGGTTGCCTGTGCCTTCACGAACACTTGCGATCCGTCATCCTTCTGAACCAGAGCGCCAATGCATTCCCCTCGATCTCGATCCGTAATCAGGTCAACAACAAAATGCTCATCCCAAACTTCAATCCCGGGATGCTCATTCACTTCAACAGCAAGCGCACGTACAATCTCATATCCTGTTGCATCTCCGTTGGCATGCAAAATACGGCGGTGGCTATGCGCACCTTCCTGCGTCAACGCCAACTCGCCGTTCTCCAGATCAAATAAAGTACCCAAACGAATCAGTTCCTTCACTCCGTCCGGCCCCTCATTCACCAATACCTCTACCGCTTCGGAGCGGCATAAGCCCGCTCCTGCTACAAGTGTGTCCTGCAAGTGGTAAGCAGGTGAATCATCCTCAGCAATAACCGCAGCGATGCCTCCCTGCGCATATCTGGTGTTACTTTCAAGTAATGACTTCTTTGTGATCATTAATACACGTTGTTGTTCGCTTGCCTTAATGGCAGTAAACAAACCAGCAATCCCTGAGCCTATAACCAGTACATCCGTCTCTACCATGGGTAGCGCAGACAGATCAAAATCAACTAAATATTGCGGTATCATGTTATTCACCTGTCTTGGAGCAAGAGTAGCGCATCCTACTTTACCAACAACATGCGCTCTAGCGATTCTCTGGCTTTGTCGGCAACGGCCGGTGGCACGTAGATTTGCGGCTTCATCGTTTCCAGGCATTTCACCAGTTTCTTCAAGTTGTTCACCTTCATGTTGGGACATACGAGGAACTTGGTAGCAAAGTGGAACTGTTTATCCGGACTATCCAGACGAAGCTGATATCCTGTACCATCTTCGGTACCTACGATAAATTCCTTCGCTGATGAATTTTTGCAATACTCCAGAATAGCTGTTGTGCTGCCTACAAAATCACCCATTTCTACAACCTCAGGGCGACACTCTGGATGGACAACAAACTCCGCATTGGGATGCTTGGCTCTCATCTCCACCACATCTTTGACTGTAAGCATATCGTGAGTGTTGCAGTAACCTTCCCATATAATCATTTTCTTGTCTGTATGCTGCTGCACATAATGTCCCAGGTTTTTATCCGGTACCCAGATAATTTCGTCGGAATCCACCGATTGAATAACCCGGACTGCGTTCGCTGATGTACAACAGATGTCAGTCTCTGCTTTGATCTCAGCCGAGGAATTGATATACGTAACCACCTTGGCATTAGGATGTTGTGCTTTCAATTTGCGTAGTCCATCCACATTCACCATATCTGCCATTGGGCAGCCCGCACGTTCGTCCGGGATAATAACTGTTTTATTTGGCGCAAGAATTTTAGCGCTTTCACCCATAAAATGAACACCACAGAAAACGATCACATCCGCATCTGTCTGTGCTGCCTTCTGGGCTAACAGAAATGAATCTCCACGGAAGTCGGCAACCTCCTGTACTTCGTCACGTTGATAATAATGGGCAAGAATAATGGCATTACGTTCCTTTTTCAACACCATAAGCCGCTCACGCAGCTCGCGGTTCATCTCAGCCTTGCGCTCTAAAGCCAGAGCTTCCACCTGTGATCCTCTCCTTTATCGGGACAGCGTCATGCGCTGTTTCGTGGGCTAACCTAAGTCGTTATCTTCGCTTGAGAAACGAATCACAAGCGGTTTAACAACTAATTTACACAACGTTCACGACTCTGTCAATAAATGAAAAAGGCCCGGGACAGCGCTGTAACCACCTGTTTGCTAACTGGTTCGCCATCTAACTCCCGTTTATCTTTATCTATCCTCTTTTAAAATAATGGATAAAAAAAGAGAGCCTCGAGGGCTCTCTTGATTTCACCTGCTATCATAGCCAGATGTATTATGCATTAAGACGTTGGCTTCGTTCCGCCATCATCCGGGTTATTGTTATTACCCTTTTCCAGATTCGGAGCTTCGTTTGGAATATCTCCGGCTGGTGGCTCAGGCGTTTCATCTTTACCTTGAATACGAACACGCACATCACCGATGGTGTCGATGATTGGCTCTCCGCCTTCAGTTGGTGTGCCTTCACCATCATTGTCATTCTCTGCTTTTGGAGTCAAAGAACCTGTTTCGATCAATTGCTTGATCTGATCCATTTCCAAAGTCTCAACCTCAAGCAAAGTTTGAGCGATCAGGTGCATCTCTTTTGAATGTTTAACAAGCAAGTCCTTACACTTCTCATAACAGTCATTAATAAAGCGTTGCATTTCCTGATCAATCTCGTAAGCAATGGAATCCGAGTAATTCTGTTCATGACCGATATCCCGACCAAGGAATACCTGTCCTTGTGAACTTCCGAATTGCATAGGTCCCAATTTCTCACTCATACCGTATTCCATAACCATGCTGCGAACAATACCTGTCGCTTGCTGGAAGTCACTGTATGCACCAGTACCAATTTCTCCGATGAACAATTCTTCAGCTACACGACCCCCGAGAAGTCCGGTTACTTTATCCAGCAATTCCTGCTTGGTAACCAGCATACGGTCTTCTTTTGGCAACATGATTACATATCCACCCGCACGTCCGCGCGGAATAATGGTCACTTTATGTACCATATCAGCATGTTCGAGGAAGTATCCAACAATGGTATGACCTGCTTCGTGATAAGCAACGATTCGTTTCTCGCGATCACTGATGACACGGCTTTTCTTCTCCGTACCAACGATGACACGGTCAATCGCTTCGTCAACTTCCTTCATGGAAATATCTTTACGGTTACGACGCGCTGCAAGCAATGCCGCTTCGTTCAAGAGATTCTCCAAATCCGCACCAGAGAAACCTGTTGTACGCTTCGCGATAATATCCATCTTCACATCTTTGGTCAGTGGTTTATTACGGGAATGTACTTTCAGGACAGCTTCACGACCTCTTACATCAGGGCGGTCAACCGTAATTTGACGGTCAAAACGTCCTGGACGCAGCAAGGCAGGGTCCAAAATATCTGCACGGTTCGTTGCGGCAATGATGATGATACCTTCATTAACTCCGAATCCGTCCATCTCAACGAGCAACTGGTTGAGTGTCTGTTCACGTTCATCGTGACCACCACCAAGACCAGCACCACGCTGACGTCCTACAGCATCAATCTCATCGATAAAGATGATACATGGGGCATTTTTCTTCGCATTTTCAAACAAATCACGAACACGTGATGCACCGACACCGACAAACATTTCCACGAAGTCGGAACCTGAAATAGTGAAGAATGGTACACCCGCTTCACCGGCTACGGCACGAGCGAGCAATGTTTTACCGGTACCTGGAGGCCCTACGAGCAATACGCCCTTAGGAATCCGCGCACCTACTGCTGCGAATTTACGAGGGTCCTTGAGGAAGTCTACAACCTCAACAAGTTCCTGTTTCTCTTCGTCAGCACCCGCAACATCTTCAAATGTAACCCGCTTCTTCTCTTCGTTGTAGAGACGAGCACGGCTTTTACCAAAGTTCATTACTTTACCGCCGCCGCCTTGAGCCTGATTAAACAGGAAGAAGAACAGCAGGAACATAATGATCAAAGGAATAAAGGAAGTCAGCAACGTCAACCAGATGCTGTCACCTTTCATTGGCTCCTGATGATATTGGAAATTGTTAGTTTCACTTGCAGCTACAAGCTCACTAATTGCCTCATCCGTAGGAGGAATATACGTTGAGAAATTTTCTGATTTGGCGCCATCAGGTGCCTTCTTGTATTGACCGGTCACGAGATACGTTTGACCGTTGAATTGAACCGTCAATTCAGAGACATTGTTGGCTTTGATCGCTGCACGCAACTGATCATATCTAGGATTATCGGTGGCTTCGCCGCCATTGCTGACGAACTGGACTATCCCCACCACAACTAAAAAAAGAATCAAATAAAAACCAGAATTCCGGATGAACCGATTCATCCCCTACCTCCTCTCGAGACACTTTAATTATTTTAACATAGCCCGACATGGCTTCTCAACAGAAGCCAAGAACAGCTCAAGGCTTGGGTCGGGCAGGATATTAGCTACTATAGACTTCCGGCTTCAAAATCCCGATATAGGGCAGGTTCCGGTACTTCTCCGCAAAATCCAAACCGTAACCAACGATGAACGCGTCAGGAATGTCAAAGCCTGTGTAATGAGCTTCCAACTCAACTTTACGGCCTGAAGGCTTGTCGAACAGCGTAACCACTCGCACCGACTCGGCACCGCGGTTTTCTAGCAGTTCAATCAGATAGCTGAGTGTAAGTCCGCTGTCGATAATATCTTCGACAATCAGAACTTCCCGTCCTTCTACGGATACATCCAGATCCTTAATGATTTTGACAACACCTGATGACTTGGTGGAAGCGCCGTAACTGGATACTGCCATAAAATCCATTTCAACAGGTACCGTTATGTTTTTAACCAAATCAGCCATAAATATAAACGCACCCTTGAGCACACAAATGACCAAAGGATTGCGATTTGCATATTCGGCACTTAGTGTTGCGCCTAATTCCTTGACTTTACTCTGAATTTCTTCTTCACTGATCAATACTTCCTGAATGTCGTTCTGCAACTGTGCGAACCTCCTAAGTTATACTATGAAAGCCTTACCTGAACCATAACCACTACCCCTGAATCGCTGAATCGCCTACAGTCATGTACAGGATTGCGGAAGTGCCCTCCCTGACAGGAGCCACACTGGACCGTCGAACACCCGGTAACCAGATGATATGACCTGCTCCATCACATACCACAGGAATACGTGGACGGACAGATGGGGGGATTTTCTCATCGATGAAAATATTTTTCACCTTTTTGCTTCCGTTTAATCCCATCACTTTCATGGTATCTCCAGGTAACCGTGAACGCACAACCAGCGGCATAAGCAGTTGATCCGCATCAAACGCGGCTTGATCCGCCGATTCCGGTACATGATAGTCCTCGGGACTCACCGTCATCAACCGAATATACCGGTTAATTGGGGTGAGTGAAAGCTCATAAGTTCCACTCCATTGCGCAAGACGATACTCGTAAGATTGATCCTGTACGTCCGTCCGTATGCCAAAAGAAATCAGATTATACTCCCGAGTGCAGGCGAGTGTCTGTCCTATATCCAGGCTCCAGGTCGTCACATGGGTCTCCATGACCTTGTGCCGAATGGTTTCTATACGGGTAAAGTCGACAAAATCACTGTCCAAAGGCAGATAATTCAATATTAGTTTAATCAACCTTCGTTGTAAAGCGACATGTAACTTCAAGAAGGAAGGCACCTCAAAGGTTTGCCTTCCGCCGTTCACCTGCACTAGACACCTGTATGTGTCATATGCACTCTGCTCCATGAAATCGTCTTCATCACCCACAATTTCGGCAAGCCGATTCAATGACGGCGTGAGTTGTCCATTATACTGCCCCAAAAAAGGAAGCACATCCAAGCGAATGGCATTACGCCGATATTTACGCAGGGCGTTGCTCTCATCATTGAAATACATAAAACCCTGGGTATTACAAGCTTCTACAAGGTCTGTCTTGTTTATACGAAGGCATGGACGAATAAGTTCCACATTTTTTTCTCGTCTTTTAAACTTCATTCCTGAGAGTCCCGACAAGCCGGTTCCACGAAGCAAATGAAGCATGACCGTCTCTGCCTGATCATCCGCATGATGTGCCAAAGCGATGCTTGCTGCATTATATTTGGAAGCCACTTCATGAAGAAAGGCATATCGCTTGTTGCGGGCTGCTTCCTGTGGTCCCTGACCCGTAAGCTCCATATATGAAGGTACATCAGCCTTGGTCCATTCAAATGTAATACCAAGCTGTTGTGCCAGTTCCATCATTTTCTCCGCTTCATCATCAGATTCACTCCGGAAGCCATGATGCACGTGGGCACAGATCAATTCAAGTGGCACATGCCGCTTGCTAATCTCGTGCATGATATGCAAAAAAGCTACCGAGTCCGGCCCGCCCGATACTGCGACGACAATCCGATCCCCGGGAACCCATAACTGATGCTCTTCCGCTGCATCCAGCACGTTCTTCACCAGCATGTTCCAGCGTAAAGCCTCCATACCTGTTCCTCATTCCTTGCGTTATGTATATGCACTCTCACAGATCAGAAAAGTAGTGCATAGATGAGCACTCCAATAAGTAATATCACAGATACAGCGAATGCGTTCATAAGCCAGCGCGGTGTTGTACTTTTGGAACGACGGCGGAGAGGCGTGGGGCGTGCCATCATTTCCTTCCACCCTTGTGCCGCATGGCCTGCATCACGAAACTGACCTCGTAATGCCTGAGTCGTCCAATTGCGAAAAGGACCCAGTCGTTCACTGCGCTCCACCAGCGCTACGAGCTGATTCACACTTCGCAGTTGCGGTAATCCTTCGGCCGCCAGTGCCTTGAGCGCGTCTGCTTCAAGTACATGAATCAATAATAATGCAAATGCAAATACATCATAGGTACCATCTGCCGTACGGCTACCTGCATTCCAGAAGCCCCGATCATACCATTCGGTGAACTGTTTGACGCTTCGACCAATCGACGTAACTCCGCCGTAGTCGATCAATTCCACCTGCCCATAGTCGGATACCAACACATTCTGAGGTTTGAGATCACCAAACACCCATCCCGCCTGATGCAATTGTGCCAGCTTCTGCAAGAGTCTAAGTCCCACCAGAAGTGTCCAGTCTGTCCCCTGACGCCGAATAAAGTGATGAAGTGCCTCACCTCTAACGTAACGCATCACATAAAAGGGAATATCCCGGCCACGAACGGCATAATCATCCACATCTTTAAGATAGGAAGGAATGCCGCTCTGCCGAAGGGCCTCATGATTACGCTGTAGTTGAAAAGATTTGAGCACATTAACTTCCGATTGCAGATCAACCGGATCAAATCCCATTTTTAGCGCATAGTGTTTGCCATTTTCACCCCGTTGGACAAGAAAAACGATGCCATTAGCTCCTTTGCCCAGTAGCTTCCGAATCGTGTATCGACTGCGATTCCATTTCCCTGTAACCACTGTTCCTGGCGGGAAAGAGGCGTCAGACAACGTTGTCACCGAGCATCCCTTCTCTTTCAATGCGATAGTTCCCTTCTATTTCCTGCTGTTTCTCCAGTGTACCATAACGGTAAAAATCAATCACCTTCTGAATTGCAGGACCTGTCGGCGTTGCACCCTTCATCTGCAACCTTCCAAACAAGGACCGAACACGGCCTGGATCCGTTGTCCAGTCAATATCCATTACCGCATCTTCTCCACTGTGTCGTCCCGGAAAATGAAATACGGAAAGCTTGCTCTGACCTATACGCGCCTGCAAACTTAACATTAAATCGCGAATGCCTTCTTCTACCGCAGCCAGTTTGGGCTTCATGCTGGCACTGACGTCGATTAACAATATAACCTGTAAGGCTGTAGTTTCAGCCATATCATCCATCACTTCCACGACCCGGGCGCGTTGTGCAGGCTCCAGATCGGTTACCGTTTTGGGCTCCTTCTCTCCCAAAATTTGTGTTAACTCTCTATTAACCGCCTGCTGAATGGTCTGAACCACCGTTTTCCTTGTCATCATCTGCATCGTATGGGCAAGCTGCCGTGTACCTACAATTTGGCTGATTCCACCTCCGGCTCTGGCAATATCCTCAATCTCCCGGCTACCCAGCTCACCAATGGTTCCATAATCAATCACGCCAACCACATTAACCGTAATCCCCTCTTCCAGCGCTTCGGCCGCTGCCAGCACCGGACTTGGTCCTACATTGGAACAACCGTCGGTAATCAATAAGATTTGCTTCATCCGATATCCCTCCGTTATTCGTTACTCTCCAACTCTATGACTAGCATTGCCAGAATGAAGAGACTTCAAACAGAAGAAATATGCAATTAACTGACGGTCCGTGGACGCTCCATCCGGTTGATGCCAGGCACACGCAGTGTGGCCCATTCAGGGCGGAAATGCTCTACTTTTCCAACAACGACGGTCATGTCATCCAAAATCTCATGCTGCTGATATCTTATGACACTTTCAAGCAGGCAATCGGCCAAATCTTGTGGATCATCTGTATCAATCTCTTGAATGAGCCGTTTCATCCATAACTCTTTGTTCACCGCATACCCCGGTGCATCATAGATGCCATCCGTCATCATAATGAGGATATCCCCCGGCTGAAGCTGTACCGTCACCAGATCCACTTCAATATCTTTAATAATACCGATTGGCAAATTGCTGGCTGAAACCTGAATAACCTCCTGTCCTCGTTTGATAAAACTTGGCGTCGATCCGATTTTCATAAACGTGGTCTCTGCCGTATATTCATCGATCAGCGCCATATCCACTGTTGCATACATCTCTTCAGGGGAGCGCAGCATCAGAACGGAGTTCACGGATTTGATCGCCAGTTTCTCGTCCATGCCGGACTGTAGCAACTGTTCCAGTATGTTCAGCGCCGCGCTGCTCTCCATGCGTGCCCGTTCTCCATTGCCCATTCCATCACTGAGCGCCACCGCGAATGTACCGTTGCCTAACTCAACCGTACTGAAGCTGTCGCCTGACATCACATCTCCCCCTTTTGCGGCGGCAGCAACACCCGTGGTAACCTCGAAGGTTTTGGCCGAACCAAACGTGACGGTTGCCAGTCCCTGACGAGGATCGGTCATGGTCTCATGCAAGACGGCAATATGCTCGTCCAGTACATCCGAGATCAGCGGAGCAATCATTTTCCGGCACTCATCGAATCCACGTGTATATGCATGTACAATCTCAATCTCTACATTGCCCGCTTCCAGATTGATGATCTCAATGGAGTGAATGGATAAGCCCAGTGACTCCAGTGCGTCCCGAATCTGCTCCTCCTGCTGTACCATCTCATCACTTTCCCGCTGAATTTCTTTGGCCAGGTCCTCCATGACCTGAGATACACCGGACAATTGCTCTGCAACCAGCTGCCGGCTATCGATAATTTGACGCTTCCATTGCATGTTATGTTGATGCAGTCCATACTGGGCGCGCATGACTTCAAGGACCTCTTCCGGTTTCGCACACACCCTGTTCCAGTCCACTGGAATCTGCTTGCCTGAGATCTCCGGGTTTCCTTCAATCGTACTCATCACGTCCGTCATATATTTGTAGGTTTGAATAAACTTCGCATCCCAGCATTGTGTACGCTTGAAGCAGCTTGCACATGTGCCCTCGGCAACCGCATTCATGAAATGGTCCATTCCACCTTCTTTCTGTACCTGCTCCCCTGCACCGGACATCTGATCAAAGCTGCGTGACAATTGACGGAATACCTGTGAGAACCGGGTTACCCGTTCTGCCGTGATATCCCGTATCCGTTTGGCATACTCATGCTGCGATTTGGTATGATCCTGCGTACCCGGTACATATTTGGATATCGCCGTCATCAGGCTTTTAGGTGTTAACATGAATAGTACGATAGCTACACACGTCTCCCATAATGAATTCATCACATCGCCCGGTCCTCCCAGATATATGGATAGAATGGACGAACCCAGCAGCATGCCCAGTGCAACCGCTGCACGTTTACCCTCTCGAAGCATACCCGCCAGCATCCCGGCAAAAGCAAGCAGGCTCATCTGATACACCGCTGACATGTCAGCAAGACTCAGAATCAAGCCGGTAATGACCCCAACTGAGGCTCCAAGGGGGGCTCCGCCCACCAGCGCAAAGATTAATATGAGATAACGGGAGAGCATATGCTCGACGGATAAAGACTGAATGGTCCACCCTACGGCTCCCGTCATAACGGAAGCGAGCAATATGATCAGGCAGAGGATCTCCTCGTTCTTTAGGCTGAACTTTTTTTTGCGGTAGGTGAAGATCGGTATGGCTTGTATAAAAACAAGGGTGAGCACGAAACTTAGTACGGAATCCATCGTGAGCATCAGCATCGCGTACCAGCTGAAGGATGGTCCAATCACAACCGCGAATAACTTGACCATAAATGTAGTCGTAAACACCATCGTTGGTGCATAAGATAATTCAGCACGATCATATGACTCCAGACCGCGGAAGAGCAGATAAAAGATTGCGATCTCCGATGCAACAATGAGTGGTACCGGAAACGGTGCAAAGAGACTACCTGCGAGAAGTGCAGCGCCTACCGGAATGATGTAATCCCTGCGCATGAAAGCAATTACGGCGAAGTAAGCAATGGCAAAGGGAGATAACTCATTCAGGATCATTGCCTTTCCGAGCAGGAACCCCATAAACGTAAGCAGCAGTACCCATTTGCGGGAAGCAACCATCTGGACAGCCTTGCGGGAGCCAAGCCATTGTTTCAGACGTACCGACAGCTCCTCCCGAGCTTCCGTACCTCCTTTACCTGCTTTCATTCCCGGAAATTGAATGACATTCCACTTTTCCATCATCCTCAAGGCACCCCATTCGATTAATTTGAATTTTCGTGTTTCGTTCTCGATGGTTCTGATTATAGATAGATTAGAAGACGTAGTTTGTCAGAATAGGTGGGCAGGGTCCAAAAAGTTTACGACAAAAGAAACAAGCCTGGCGCGGTGGAGCGAAACCCCGGCCTTATTGTGGTTTCATTCATTCTCCTACTTGATTCCGACAATCGGAATGTCTGATTTTGAACCGGAGATGGTTTGGTCTCGCCACCATTTGAGCAGGATAACTGTGGAATGCCACGGAAACCTGTCGGTAAAAAATGGTAGACGACAAATATTCTTATGGTTTCATTTTGCCGTGCAGAAAAACTGGGGATATGGAGCTTCACCTTACAAAAAAAGCTATTCAACTACTTATCTGTGAAAGAAACGCAAAAAAACCGTTAGCCCATGGGCTAACGGTTTTACTTATATGTTTAGATCAGGTTGTGACAGATTACACACGCTTGGCTCCACGGCCTCCGCGTTTGCCTTCTGTGTTCTTCTTAAGCGAAGAGATCCGCTCTTCACTATCTTTCAGGAAGCGTGACATTTTATCCTCAAATGAAGGTTTGCCTGCTGCGGGCTTGAAAGAACGGCCTCCGCGGTCACCACGGTTAAATCCACCGCCGCCACCACCACGACCTTGGCCACCACTTGGGCCTCCGCCGCTGAATCGTTCGCGATCTCCTCCACTGCGTTCCGGTCTAGGAGCTCTCGGGGGTCTAGATTGGGTTTGTTGCTCAACCGGTTTGTCAACAGCTTGCTTAATGGAAAGTCCGATCTTGCCATCCTTGTCAACGTTGATAACCTTCACTGTAACGAGGTCATTCAGCTTCAGGTGGTCGTTGACATCTTTGACGTAATTGTCGGCGATTTCCGAGATGTGAACGAGACCCGTGACACCTCCTGACAGATCCACAAATGCTCCAAAATGCGTGATTCCTGTCACCTTGCCCTCTAACTTGGTGCCCACTTCAATTGCCATAGAATAAAATGATCCTCCCTTAAAAATATACAACCCGATTTTTTGAATGCCAAAATCAATGCTGCGCTAATGTAATTATACCTTATGCCATAAACCAAGGTCAACTGAACACTACCCCATCAGAGAGCCTATTTTTTCCGGTTTAACGGCTTCAGACACACGGATAACAAACCTAGCTCGGTAATAGACCGAATTCCATCAGTTCCCTGACTCTTCAACCTGGATCGGCGTTTCCTCAGGAAGATAATATCCTTTTTTCCGTGCCAGCTGTCCTATGTATTCAGGGTCATTCAACCGGCTGACTTCGTACTTCAACTGTTCCAGCTTCTTCAACGTATCTTCCTTTGAAGCTTGCTGAGTGGCCAGATGAGAACTCTTGTCCGAAATTTGTGCAGTCTGCACAAGGAATGTATATCCTGCCCATATTACAAATACAATCATAAACGTCATCCAAAGCATGAGGCGCCTTTTTGCACCGGCAGATTTTCCTTGGTTAGTTGGAGCCTTTGATCTGCCCACAGGTGTTTTACCCATTACGGACCTCCTTAAAACCAGCGTTTCCACATCGCTGCAATTCTTGTACCCACACGGATCATGAAGCGTGGCGTTACCCAATGTTTCAGGAGCGGCCTAAACATCCAGCGGAACAACTTGCCGAAAGGTACCAAACACTGTAGCACCAGCCTGCCCAGGAATAATAGTATCGCAATTACAAAACCGAATAATACGCGAATAAACTTATAAATTCCTTTAACCGGCATAACGATCAGGATGTTAAGGATATGTCCACACCAATGAATCAGCGTTCTTGCGAGTTTAATTAACATTACCACAAAACGCTGGGTTGTAACACTTAAAAGCCAAAAATAGAAGCAAACCCCTATAATCAGCCCCAAAAAGACATAAAACCGCAACTGTCCGTGGTTTCCGGCGTATAGCATCCGAAAAACGAACAGCGCGGAAGCAACCCAGTACAACAGATCGAGCGTGTGAATACTCCATCTCGGAAATCGCAGCTGTCCGGACAGTACCCGGTAACTGTCGTAGGCCATTCCCATCACGACCCCCGAAGTAAGCATCCACATCAATGTGATCCATTGAGTATCCGGACTCATCGGAACATCTTGCCAAACAGGCCTTTACCATTTTTGGACTGGGAACCGGGGTCCAGATATTGGAGCGAACTGACAGTGCCTTCAATGGATAACAGACCTTCCTCCAGGCTCAGGTTTTTGATATGTAAATTGTGCCCCCGGATGGTCAGATGCCCAAGTTCAGTCTGCAGCAAAAATTCCTCACTGTCGAAGCTCTCCACGTTGGAGACACCCGTCAGATCCAGCAGTTTCCGATTCTGCATGCTCAGATGATGCTGTTTGGCCTTACCGTGCTCAACCATGGCATGTACCCCTCCTTCTTACACCTAGCTTATGGGTGTGGAAGTTGGAATAGAACCAGTGTTGTTGAACAAATAACCCGCCATCCAGTAAAAAACAAAAACGCCCTTCCCTGTTACAGGAGGACGTTTCGATTCAACTTGCATTGAATGAATATTTATACCAGATGTACTGTTACCAGTTCATTCCGTTATCCTTGGCGATCGGCTCTTCCTTCACCAAGGTGTAGAGGCTGCTCGCCTCATCCTTCTTGGTACTCTCGGCAATTCGTTCCACCTTCACAGTGACCAGTTTCTGACCGAACTGAACCGTCAGCTCATCGCCCACTTTGACAGCGGCGCTGGGCTTAGCTTCACGTCCGTTCACCAGAACACGTCCCTGTTCAGAGACGTCCTTGGCCACAGTGCGGCGTTTGATTAGCCGGGAGACCTTCAGGAATTTATCAAGACGCATTATTTTACGGCTTCTTTAAGTTTGTTGCCTGCTTTGAATGCAGGAACAGTGGACTCAGGAATCACGATTTCATTCCCTGTTTGTGGGTTACGTCCGGTACGACCGGAACGTTTGCGGGTCTCAAAAGTGCCAAAGCCGATCAATTGTACTTTGTCTCCGCTGGCAAGTGCATCTGTAATTTCTCCCAAAAAGCCGTTCAATACGGACTCAACGTCTTTTTTAGTCAAACCACTTTTGGTTGAAATGTTGTTAATCAGATCTGTTTTGTTCATTTTTAAAAGCCTCCCAAATTGAAAAAAAAGTATCTGCGATTCCTGACAATACATCGATTGCCGCTGATTCGCGTTAGGTCACTACACATGTATTCTGGCTTGGCATCTGAAATCCTGCCTTAGTCCGCGACTTTTTTTAGCTTTTTGTCGATGGTACTCAGGCAACAGTCTAAGACCAGTACCCGAAACCATCCGTCGCTAAACACCTATCCCAGTCAACACAGATGAACACATGTTCGTATATCATAACACACTGCATAACATGATGGAATAAGGTTATCTGGCTTTTCCCAGAAAATTGAACCTGTTATAATCCTGCCTTCTTCGCATCCTGCCAGAATTGCTCCATCTCTTCTACATTGCTTTCTGCTGGTGTTCTTCCCTGTTCGCGAAGACGCTCTTCGATGTACTGGAATCGCCCGATGAACTTGCGGTTGGTCGCAGCAAGTGCCTCTTCCGGGTCCGTATCGATGAATCTTGCAACGTTCGCGGCTGCGAATAATAAATCACCCAGTTCGAGCTTCCGTTCTTCCGCAGACTGGCCTTGTTGCACCGCTTCTTTCAACTCCGCCAGTTCTTCCTCGATCTTGGCAAACACGCCTTCAACATCATCCCAGTCAAAGCCTACTTTGGCTGCTTTCTTCTGTAACTTGTATCCCTTCATCAATGCAGGCAAGTCACGCGGTATACCATCCAGCACGGAAACCTTCTGTTGATCCTGGCCTTTGCGCTTCTTCTCCTCTGCCTTCATCTGTTCCCAGTTCTGAAGAGCTTCATTCGCATCTTCTGCCTGATTATCGCCAAAAACATGTGGATGGCGGAAGATCAGCTTATCATTCAAACCTTCGATGACATCATACACATTAAATGTACCAACCTCTTCTTCCATCTGGGAGTGCAATAAAATCTGCAGCAGCAGATCACCCAGTTCTTCTTTCATATGGTCGGGGTCATCCTCATCGATCGTCTCAATGACCTCATAGGTCTCTTCAATCAGGTTTTTGCGAATGGATTGATGCGTCTGCTCCTGATCCCATGGACAGCCACCCGGACTGCGAAGAATATTGACGATCTCATGCAAACGCGCAAAGGATCTGCGACGCAAGGCATCATCGGTGTTCTTCGGTACATAGATCAGTGACAGATTGCCGTACCCTTCGATCCGGTCCAGTTCGTGCAATGGAATCTTGTGAATGACCTCCTGACCCTGCACACCCAACGCATGACCCACAAATACCGGATAATCATCCGGGTAAACCTCCATCAGGCATAGCTTCACATCCGAAGCAGTGAACACATCGTAGACTTGTCCGATCAACGTATGTAGCTGTGGTTGTACCAGTTCCGTGTTCAGGCTGCTGGCATCCAGAAGTTGAAAACCTTCGATTGGATCGAATCCAAGTCGTATAAAAGCTTCATCTAGGAAGCTCTCCCCGCCCATCACACGCAGTGAAATACCCATCTGCGGACAACGCTCTTTGAGTAGGCGCACACTTGCTTCTGCCACCATGGGATGACCCGGAACGGCATACACAACTTCGGTTCCGGCCTCACCCTTACGAGCAGCCTCTATCAGTTGGTTCGCGATCTCATCATACACCTCGGGGAAGGAGGACTTCGCCTCATAGATGGCATCAAATGAGGTCATTACCAGTCCCTCTTGCTTCAGATCATTCAAAACGGGATGATCCAGGGTACGTACATACAGCGTAGCTGCATGTTTCATTTTTTTGATAATACCTACGGTCAGTTGGTCTACATCTCCAGATCCAAGACCCACTACGGTTAAAGCTGCACTCATTACGTAAACCTCCATCCGGACTATCCTGTCCAGCTCAATGATTCATCATGCCTGAACAGGACTAATTACACGTATTATACCAGAATCATTCGATATCCTATAATTACATATTCGCTGTGCTGGGTGTAGAAGCACCGTGAGCATGAAGCTAGCGCAGCACACGCAGTCTGCGCAGCAGCTTGGCAAGGCGAGGCCCCAACTTGGGCACAGCCGCCAGCTCCGCGGCGGTCAGTAGCCCTGTCCGGGCCGCCGCCAGCAAGAACACGGCCGAGCCTGCGGCAATGCCCAGCAGGCTCACGCCCATCGCGGCCAGCCTGCGGTCGGCCGCGACACCCATGCCGCCGAGCACGGCTTCGGCGGCCCAGGCCGTGCCTAACGCCGCCAGACTCATGGCGGCGATCACCAGCGCCGGCTTCGCCAGGACGGCGCCAGGGGCAGGGCGCAGGGCGACAAGTCGCGCCAACAGCGCCACATTCAGGCCAGCCGCCAGCATGTAGGCGACTGCGCCTGCCAGAGCCGCGCCGCTGATGCCCAGCGCCGGCACAAGCATGACGTTCAGCAGCGCCTTGACGCCTGCGGCGGCCAGCATGCTGAACGCGGGTGCGCGCACGGCGCCGAGGCCTTGCAGCAGCGCCGCCGCAATAATGCTGACGGTGCTGCCCGCAGCCGTCAGCGCCATGTACCGCAGTGCTTCGGTGCCTGCGGCATCTCCGTACAGCATGCGGTTAATCGGCTCCGCCAGCACCGCGAGACCCGCGGATGCCGCCAGGCCGATCAACCAGAACCAGCGCAGCGCGAGGCCTGCTTGCTGCCGGACGGCTTCTGGCCCGCCCTTTAACCGGGCTTCCGCCATCGCCGGAATAAAGAGCACAGATAGTGACGTGGCAAGCATCGTCACCAATTGAACCAGCGGCAATCCACGGTTGTAGATGCCGAAGGAAACCATCGACTGAAGCTCGTCCAGTCCTTCTCCCCGCAGCAATCGGGGTACAGTGAAGGTATCCACCAGATTCATCAGTGGCACAGCCAGCGACCCGAGACAGACGGGAATGGCGTACATGAGTAGCGTCTTGATCCACTCCCCATTGGATCGTGATCTTTCTGCCAGAGCCGGGTTAATAGCACTCACCGTTTTCTTCAGCGGCGTAACCGGTGTATTCTCCTGACGCTCATGACGATCTGATCCAACCTCCCCGCCTTTACTGCTCCATTCCGAATCCAATTGTTCGGTGACGACTTCCCTGCCTTTCCGCCGATGACGGACCATGTAACCTAACATGGTTAACAGTCCAACCATTCCACCAGCAACGGAGCCCATCATGGCGCCAGCGGCAATAGTCTCAAGCGAAGCATCCCGTCTCATCAACCACAGAAGCAAAACAATCATGACGGTGACACGTATCGTCTGCTCCACCACTTGTGATACCGCTGTTGGAACCATCTGCTGTAATCCCTGAAAATATCCCCGCAGCCCTGTCATCACCGGTACGAACAATAACGCCCATGAAGCAGCACGAATCGATGGAACCACATGGCGGTTGCCAATCATGTCAGCAATCAGTGGCGCACCTGCATACATCAAGAGCGCCATTATAATTCCAATTCCCCCGAGCAGTAGGGAAGATAGTCGAATAATTCTTCTGCTCTCGTCTGGTCTTCCAAGTGCGTTCTGTTCTGCTACAAATTTGGATACGGCCAGAGGCAACCCTGCAGCAGCAAGCGTGATAATGAGCATATATAACGGATATACCGTATTGTAGATGCCAAATACACCGTCTCCCCCCAGATTCTGCAGCGGAATCTTCTGAAAAGCACCAATAATTTTAGAGATAATGGCGGCAAGCCCAAGTATAAATGCACCCTGTAGCAGCCTTAAGCCTGTAGACGGCTGTTTCATAATTCCCTCCCTGCGTAATCCTTTTAAGCATACCTTGCTATTATAACTGCCTGAAGGCACACAGACTAACCCTCCCCCATCACAATCATCCGGACTAACTTCGTTGTCCCTTAAAATGCAAAAACTCCCGTATGCCCAAGACAGGGCACCAGGAGTTGATCTGCGGTCTATTGTTCCATTTGCTTGCCAAGGAAACCAGCAGCCGTCTCAGACATCTTCACTTCCATCTGAGACATCTTCACCGATTCGTCCTTATTGAACAGGATAACCGTTCCGATGGGGTCACCACCTGAAATAATCGGCGCAATAACAAAAGAGGATAACGTCTCGTCATGATCTTTGCTAAGTTCATAAGAACCATTGTTTGTTTCCAGAATGGTCTTCCTGTTTTCCATACATCCCTCTAACAGTTGACCTACCTGCTTGTCCAAATATTCTTTCTTGGAGCCGCCTGCCACCGTGATAATGGTATCCCGGTCAGAAATCATCGTTACATGTCCTGTACTCTCATACAGGGATTCTGCATATTCTTTGGCAAAATCACCAAGTTCGCCAATTGGCGAATATTTTTTAAGGATAACTTCTCCATCACGATCCACGAAAATTTCCAGTGGATCACCTTCACGAATACGTAACGTACGGCGGATTTCTTTTGGAATGACCACACGACCAAGGTCATCTATACGGCGGACAATACCAGTAGCTTTCATTTCACATGTTGCCCCACTTTCTCGAGAAGATTTTTCAACTACTGTTCCTTAATGGGTAGAGGAAAGTCCCAGAACGTTTAGTGTGATATCTTGACCATAGTATTCATCTGTTCCCATTTCCTTATACATGCTTCGGAGAATATAGTTGTGTAACTTTCGAAGAAGGCGACCATGTACCCATACGGCTTGAATGTATACAAGAAGAAGCAAGAAGGAGGTCCTAAGTCCTCCCCTTGCTTCTCTGCATGGTTGTCCATATTTACGAAGTACAAGGCATTCATTCGGGCGAATTCAACCCCTGAACGTATGCTAACACAGCAATTTTACCAGCTTACTTGCTGCTTGTACCTTCATCTGTAGTTGCATCTTTGTCTGTTCCAGTCGTACCTTGGTCAGTCTTGGTATCCGTACCTGTGGAGTCATCCGTTTTTGGTTCGGTTGTTTTTTCTCCTTCAGTTCCTGTACCCGTAGTGCCTTCAGTTGTGCCTTCAGTCTTACCTTCTTCAGCTTTTTCTGTTTTTGGCAGTTTAACTTCTTTTACGATTTTGTCCAATTCATTTTGCATGAACGTATCGATTTCGGCTGCAGCCAATTGGCTCTTCAGACTTTCTTTTTGTTCAGCCGTCAATTTGGCAAAGTCAGCTTCTGTACGAGCTTCCACTTTCATGACATGGTAGCCGTACTCTGTCTCTACTGGATCACTGATTTTGTTCAGTGGCAACGTTTTTGCAGCTTCCTTAAATGCTTCTACCCAGCTACCTACAGGTGTATTTTCATACAGTCCACCCTTTTCAGCAGAACCTGGATCTTCGGAATATTTTTTTGCAATTTCAGCAAAATCAGCTCCGCCATCCAACTTGGTTTTTACTTCTTTTGCAATTTTAAGTGCATCTTCTTTTTTACGCTCTTTTTGCGTTTTTGGATCTGTGAAGTTAATCAGCACGTGACGAACGGAAGCCGTTGTGAACTGATCTTTATTTTTCTCAAACTCAGCCTTGATTGCATCGTCCGTAACGCCTGTTTCTTTATCTTTGATTACTGTCATGATCCGAGTCATGTAGTCTTTAATGTTGTCGTCAGTCAGTTTCTGAGCTTTGAGCATTTCTGTCCATTGATCTGCCTGAACAGAAGCTTTCATTTTATCGAATTGCTCAGTTGCCGCTTTTGTACCTGCTGTTTTGGCTTCTTCACTTGCTTTGCCACTCAGATATTCATAAGCAACTTCCTGTTTTACCAGATACTCTTTGAAATCGTCCATATCCATCATTTGTGCATACTCCGGATAGAGGAATTTCATGACACGTTGCTCCATATCGAATTCATTGGCTGTAATAGTACCACCATCATACGTAGCGACTACAGCACTTGTATCCGTGGATTCAGGTGTTTTTGCTTCTTCCTTCTTGCCACATGCAGCAAGCAGTGATAAGGATAGTACTGCAACCATGCTCACAGACAGTACTTTTCCTACTTTTTTATACTTTGGTAACATCCTTTAGTTCCCCCTTTGATTTAAAAGCAGTTTTCATGGACTCCAGAATTTTCTCTACCAGCTCCATCAGTTGCTTATCCCCAAGCCCCTTGCCTTTAGCGTGAATCAGCATATGGGGTCCTTGTTCAAATTGTACACGTCTTTCGAACTGATTTCCAATGTGCGCGATTTTCGAGAGTTCAAAGGCATGTTCACGCCCTTCATAGAACTTCACGGTAATGTCCTCACCACGTTGGGAAATGGACTCAATACCGTAGATTTTGCCGTATACTTTCATCCGCGCAACAGCCAGCAAGTTAATGACGGCTTCCGGAAGATCACCGAATCGGTCAACCAATTCGTCTTCCAACTCCATCGCATCGTCGAAGGATGCAATGACCGCCACTTTTTTGTAGATCTCAATCTTCTGAATACTGTCATAGATATAATCGGACGGCAAGTAGGCATCGATACTGAGATCCAGGGTTGTGTTCCACTGATCTGAAGGTACCGGCTCCTCGCCAAGCATCGTAACTTTGCGTTTGTTGATCTCCTCCGCAAGCATCTGGGAATACAGGTCAAACCCGACGGAAGCGATGAAACCATGCTGCTCCGCTCCTAGCAGATTTCCCGCACCACGAATCGACAAGTCACGCATGGCGATTTTGAATCCCGAACCCAGTTCGGTGAATTCTTTGATTGATTGCAGACGTTTCTCAGCAACTTCAGTAAGCACTTTATCCCGTTGGTACGTGAAATAGGCATACGCAATACGGTTGGAACGACCCACACGTCCGCGCAGCTGATACAGCTGGGAGAGTCCCATTTTATCCGCATCATGTACGATCAGTGTATTTACGTTCGGAATATCTACCCCGGTCTCGATGATACTTGTGCTCACAAGCACGTCATATTCACCGTCTAGGAAGTCCAGAATCGTTTTCTCCAGCTCTGTTTCCGACATCTGACCATGTCCTACACCAACTTTGGCTTCAGGCACAAGCTCAGAAATTTCGGCAGCCATCTCCTGAATTCCCTGAACACGGTTGTAGAGGTAATACACTTGCCCACCACGGGCAAGCTCACGCTCAATGGCTTCACGAACAAGCGCCTGGCTGTGTTCAACCACATAGGTCTGCACCGGGAAACGGTTCTCTGGTGGAGTCTCAATAACGGACAGATCACGCACACCCAGCATGGACATATGAAGCGTACGCGGAATCGGCGTTGCCGTCAGTGTCAGCACGTCTACATTGGTTTTCAGCTTCTTCAGTTTTTCCTTATGGGTTACACCGAAGCGCTGTTCTTCATCAACAATGAGCAGTCCTAGGTCCTTGAACACCAGATCCTGCGACAGCAATCGATGTGTCCCGATGACAATATCCACTGTACCTGCCTTGATGCCTTTCGCTGTTTCATTCTGCTCTTTACGGGAGCGGAACCGGCTAAGCACATGAATGTTGAACGGATAACCGGAGAAGCGCTCACGGAACGTCTCAAAATGCTGCTGTGCCAATATGGTTGTTGGCACGAGGACAGCCACCTGTTTGCCTTCAATAGCTGCTTTAAATGCAGCCCGAATAGCCACCTCGGTTTTGCCGTAACCAACATCCCCACACAATAAACGATCCATTGGACGGTTTTGTTCCATGTCCTTTTTGATTTCTTCGATCGCACGCACCTGATCACGTGTCTCATCGTAAGGGAACATGTCCTCAAACTCCTGCTGCTCCGCAGAATCCTTGTCGAATCCAAACCCTTTGGAGGTCTGACGCTCTGCATACAGCTTAATTAGATCATCAGCAATATCCTGTACAGATGTGCGTACTTTATTTTTAACCCGTGTCCACTCATTGCCGCCCAGCTTGTATATTTTCGGTTCTTTCTCTTCGGAACCAACATATTTCTGAATCAGATCGATCTGCTCAATAGGTACAGACAGTTTGTCTCCACCCGCATAGAGAATATGCATGTAGTCCTTATGAATACCGCCAACTTCGAGGGTGCCGATCCCCAGGTACTTACCAATCCCGTGGTTCTGGTGAACGACATAATCGCCCACTTTTAGCTCGCTATAGGATTTGATCCGTTCAGCATTATCTACATTCCGAATCGGTTTGCGTACTTTACGCTGTTTTTGCGAGAACATCTCGCCCTCGGTCACAACAGCCAAATGAATGGACGGCATTTCAAATCCCGTTTGCAAATTACCGATCATCATCTCTGGCTCTGGAATATCATAGTCCATCAGTACCCGGCGCATCCGCTCGAGTCGCTCCTCACCATTCGCCAGCATGAGCACTTTGACTCCGGCCTTCTGCCAACGCTCCATCTCTGCCTTCAGTACGTTCATCTGTCCATGGAAATCCTGCATACCACGACTGATGAAGTTCAGAATGTTCTGTGGTTGGGTGTGTGGAACTTGGCGCAAAAAGATCGACATAAACAGCGTCTGGAATGGACGCTCATACAAGAGTTCATCACCGTCTGCGGATAATGGAAGATCCGGAAGTGTTTTCCCGTTTTGCATCAAATGCAGGTTCCACTCCGATTCATCACGGTCCAGCTGTTTTGATGTCTCCGATAGTCTGGCAGGCTCATCAAGAACCAGCAGGGTATCTTCTGGCATATAGTCGTAGATCGTTTTGTTCTCCGGATAGAGCGGAGAAATATATTTATACATTTCGGAGAAATACACGTGTTCCCGCAAAAGCTCAATCTCCCGGTGAATTTCCTCACGAAGACGCAGCTTCGCCTGCCGGTCTGTCATTTTCTCCAGTTGTTGCTCCAGCAAAAGAGCAGCCGCATCGGCAGCCTTTTCCATACGTTCACGATCTGCAATTAACTCCTTGCATGGTAAAACCGTAATTTCTTCAATCCGTTCAATCGAACGCTGATCCGCTGGATCAAATGTCCGAATGGAGTCGATCTCATCATCAAATAACTCCACCCGATATGCGATCGATGAAGTAACCGGATAGAAGTCGATGATACCTCCGCGTACACTCATCTCACCACGAGATTCCACGCGTTCCACACGCTCGTACCCGAGCTTTACCATCTCCAGCAGGAAGGAGTCCAGTTGAAGTGTGTTACCCTGTTTAATCAAAATTCGAGCATTGGCCATCACTTCCGGAAGCGGAACATAACGTCTTACCCCGGAAAAAGGAATAACAACAACGCCCCTGAATCCCTGGGCGCAACGGACCAACACATCAATACGCTGACCCAATGTTTCCGGGCTGGAAACAGCAGCTTCCGCAGCGACAAGTTCGTTGGCAGGATAGATCAACACCTGATCAGGTGAAAGCGCTTCCTGTAAATCTTCTGCAATTTTTTGAGCTGAAAACATATTATGTGTTACTACGAGCAATGGTCGGTTCATTTCCTGATGCAAGGCAGCCAGCATAATCTGACGCGCCGAGCCGGATAAACCCGAAACCAATTGTTCCTTCATGCCGGACTTGATTCCGGCTGTAATGGATCCGAAGTCCGGATCTTTGGAAAAAGCCTGTATAAGTGCTTGTAACAAAAGGGGCACCTCTCTTATAACTTACTTGATTATCTCACGCATACGCGTAGCATCACTATTAAAATGGATACAAATTCCTTTTTGTCCTGTTTCATCATATCGGATTACTCGCAACATTGCCACATCTGTTGATGCGGCTGAGCCTGATTTCGAGATAGCCATGACTTTCATGCCAACTGAAAAGAAGCCTCAGCAGGCTGCCAAGGCTATAAAAGGTGGAGCGTTATTACGCAACCGCCCTCAACTGTCATTCGATCCTGTACAGGCGATGTCTACTGAAGCGGACTCGCGAGCAGGCTAAGCTCCGGATTGTGCTCCAGGGCTTCCTTACAGTAATCACATGTAATCCGAACGGTAATGTCACCACCGGAATTATACGCTATTATATCCCTCCGCTCGTCGGGGGTCAAGAAATGAAAGCCGAGCTCTACTTCCGTTATCCGGGCAGAATCGATTCGTCCAATAAAGGTACGGCAATGCCTACATACGTAATTCACTGACATGTTTATGCCTCCTGAACATGGTTTATACATCCAGTATGTCCAGTATGGCTGAATCGAACCCGTCTTTATGATCATTTTACCAGTATGTCTTACAAAATTAACCGTTAAACTTCGCCATTGTTTGTTCAAACGTATGAGTCAAGCTATGCTCCAGGGCATCACATGTTTGCTCAATGGTCTGATCAAGGGCTTCCTTTTCTTTCTTCATAAATGTCGACAGTACATAATCAACAATGGCATGTCCTGGTTCAGGCCGGGATATTCCCATGCGCACCCGGTTAAACTGCTGTGTACCGGTATGCTGAATAATGGACTTGATTCCATTATGTCCGCCTGCACTACCTTGGTAACGCAATCTGACTTTGCCAATCTCTGTATCCATGTCGTCGTACACAACAATCAGATCTTCAAGACTAACTTTATAAAAATCCATATATGCTCGAACCGATTCACCAGACAAGTTCATATAGGTCATTGGTTTGATCAGTACGGTTTTCACACCGCCAATGTTGCCTTCTCCAATCAGCGCTTTACATTTATTCTGTGTCATGGAGATATTATGACGATCAGCCAACCGATCCAGTGCCATAAAACCGATATTATGACGGGTTTTGGCATAGTTCGAGCCTGGATTTCCAAGTCCGACAATCCACTTCATCTTGTTCCCTCCTTCGGATTAGCCTGAGGTGAGGCATAGACTTCGAATCTTATATTTCATATAATATCAAGAAAGTAAAGATCGATTTACTGTAGTGTTCACAGTTAATATTTTATCGACCCAGGAAGGTGAGCGGGTTTTGCGCGAAGACAATGGACAACTGACTCAACATAGCGATTTTATCTATCATCTCGAATATCACGTACCTGTACAGGTATACGACCGCGACACCCATATTGAGATTGGTCTAATCACACGTTTCGATAATCAATTCGTCGAAATTGCCGACACGCTTTTTCATCGGCGTCGTTTCCGATTTATCTCCCGCCCCGGGTATTAGCTGACCAGCGTCTGTTTCACTTTTAATAAAACGGCACGCCGACAGGGGTTACATTTTCCATTGAACCGGAAAACGTAACCCCTCTACTACTTTATGCAGACATCCTTATTCAATTTCAAACAGCTTGCTGATTGACAATTCCTCATGAACCCGGATAATCGCTTCTCCGAGCAAAGGCGCTACAGACAACACTTTGAGTTTGCTTGTCGGATTAGCATGCGTAATTGGAATGGTGTCCGTTACGATGACTTCCTTCAATGGTGCATTCTCCAAACGTTCCATCGCAGGTCCGGACAATACCGGGTGAGTACAGCACGCGTATACTTCTTTTACGCCGCCTTCCATCAGAGCATTCGCTCCCAGTACAATCGTTCCCGCCGTGTCAATAATGTCATCGATCAGGATAGCTGTTTTACCCTCGATGTTACCGATAATGTTCATCACTTCGCTCACATTTGGCTCAGGACGACGTTTATCGATAATCGCCAGGGGTGCATTCAGGAAATCAGCCAGTTTACGTGCGCGCACTACGCCACCGTGGTCAGGCGACACAACAACCGGATTTTCGATCTGTTTCGACCGGAAATATTGAGCCAGAATTGGCACGCCAAGCAAATGGTCGACTGGAATGTCGAAGAATCCCTGGATCTGCATTGCATGCAAGTCCATCGCGATGACACGGGTTGCACCCGCTTTTTCAATCAGGTTAGCAACCAGTTTCGCTGTAATCGGGTCACGTGAACGTGCCTTGCGATCCTGTCTTGCATAGCCATAGTAAGGAATAACGACGTTAATCGTCTTGGCAGATGCCCGTTTGAGTGCATCAATCATAACGA
This sequence comes from Paenibacillus sp. FSL H8-0283, assembly GCF_045040675.1. Lineage (NCBI taxonomy): Bacteria > Bacillati > Bacillota > Bacilli > Caryophanales > Paenibacillaceae > Paenibacillus > Paenibacillus sp. FSL H8-0283. The sequence continues at coordinate 42,534 of NZ_CP150295.1, read as the reverse complement.
GCATTTCCATCAGGTTATCATTAACCGGCAAGCAAGTGGACTGCACGATATAAACGTGACAACCCCGAACACTCTCGGAGAGTTTCACTTGAATCTCGCCATCACTAAAGCTGGTTGTGTGAGATTCACCCATGGGGATCCCGATATAATCAGCAATTTGATGGGCAAGCTTGGGGTTAGAATTGCAAGTAAATATTTTTAATTTCGAATCAAAATAAGTCATAAAATAAAAACCCTCCGTGCTGGTTCATTGGAATCAATAAGCGTCTGCGACATGTCGGCACCTCCCCGATCTTCGGGAGGCAATCTTGTTATCAAAACCCCTTATTGGGGTTTGGCATTTTGTTTCTTGGCTTTGGCACGTCCGCGAATCTTCTCCGCATAACCAGGTTTATTCTCCTGACGTGGACGAGCAATGGCCAGATCATTCTCGGGAACGGAATGGGTAACGGTAGAGCCAGCAACCACATAAGCGCCTTTTCCTACCGTAATCGGTGCAATCAGATTGACGTTGCTACCTACAAAAGCATCATCTTCAATCGTTGTCACAGCTTTATTATAACCATCATAATTGACAGTTATTGCCCCGCATCCAACATTTACGTTTTTCCCTACTTTGGCATCCCCAATATAGCTGAGATGAGATACTTTGGATCCTTCATCAATTGTAGCATTTTTCACTTCAACAAAGTCACCAATTTTTACGTTGCGACCCAGTTTGGTCCCTGGACGCAAATTAGCAAATGGGCCTACCGTTGCATCAGAACCAACCTCGGCATTGGATACTACCGAATGTTTAATCGTAACTCCGTCCTGAATAACGCTGTCTTCCACATCTGCCTGAGGACCAATATGACATGCTTCACCAATGGAAGTTGTGCCTTTGAGGATTGTCCCCGGATACAAAACTGTATCTGATCCAATCGTAACATCCGCTCCGATATATGTCGATGACGGATCAATGATTGTCACACCGTTCAACATATGGCGTACGGCAAGACGTTCACGCATGAAGGCTTCGGCTTGCGAAAGTGCAAGTCGGTCGTTAACCCCGATGGATTCTGCGATGTCATCCGACATGTAAGCTTCAACCACTTCTCCATCATTGCGGAAAATGCCAACTACGTCTGTGAGATAATACTCTCCCTGAGCGTTCTGGTTCGTCACTTTTTCCAAGGCAGCGAACAATTTTGCATTATCGAAACAGTATGTGCCTGTGTTAATCTCATTCACAGCATCTTCCTGCTCTGTGCAATCCTTTTGTTCCACAATCCGTTGTACAGATCCATCTTCTCCGCGAATGACGCGGCCATAACCTTTGGGATTGTCCAACTGAGCCGTAAGAACTGTGGCTGCTGCTCCGCTGCTCTCATGCAACTTCATCAGACCTTCCAACGTCTCACTGGTCACAAGTGGTGTATCTCCGCAGACCACAATCGTAGAGCCAGTTTCACCGCCAAGCAAGGATTTAACCTGCTTCACTGCATGACCTGTACCCAGTTGTTCCGCCTGAAGTGCATACTCCGCTCTGGAACCCAAAAATGACTGCACCGCTTCGGCACCATGACCGACTACAACTACACTGCGTTCAACGCCTGCGCTGAGTGCTGCATCCAGCACATGTCCAACCATAGGTTTACCGCATACGGGATGCAGTACTTTGTACAATTTTGATTTCATTCGTTTTCCTTGCCCTGCGGCAAGAACGATTGCCATTCGTTTCAAAATTAACGACCTCCTGTTCTGAAAATCCCATTGAAATGCATTGCTGATCTATATCCAATGAGTATCGTTCAGCCGGCTTCAAGCCGGTCCTGTTCATCGCCTGCTGTCTCTGTAATCACACGTAACAACGCGGACACCAACGAATCGTGACCTATATGTATACGCCGTGTACCTGCGAGCTTAACCGAATCCCAATGATTCCTAAGATGCCGCCCTGCCACCAAGCGCACGATGCGCTTTTTGTTCTCTGCTAATAAACTCAATACTGAATATATCTTATTCCGGTCAAAAAGAAAAGAGAGCCATAAGACATGGCTCTCTTTTCCTTCGAACCCCAATAATGTTCTCAGGCACCTTCTTCAATGACTTCTTCCTCAGTTGCCGCACGATCGTATTCAGTCAAAACTGCTGCCTGAATCTTCTCACGCGTACCGGAAGAGATCGGGTGGGCGATATCACGGAACTCTCCATCAGGAGTACGTTTGCTCGGCATAGCAACAAACATTCCGTTGTTACCATCAATGACACGAATGTCATGAACGACGAATTCGTTATCGATGGTAATGGATGCGATAGCCTTCATTCTCCCCTCCGAGTTAACACGGCGGAGTCTGACATCCGTAATTTGCATGTGTGTGTTCACCACCTTTTTCCATCAGAACTTGGTGTATAATTCCACACAGCATATACGAACTCCTTCTTTTTATAACCACAAAAATTTCCTAATTTCAGGAATTTTTTTATTTAATACACAATTCGACAACGTTAGTGCCAGGTCGATGGAAAAGACCTTTTAACGACATAACATTCGTCATCTTTCTACAGGTCAAAATAGTTGCCAGGCTTGACGGAAATCTGTCTGCTCTTGGCATCAACCGCTGTCAGTTTCGCCAGAGATACGTAATCTGTTAACAGGCGTTCTTCTGAATCCACAGAACCAGATTCCACCAGTACCCCTACCCCGGCTACTGTAGCATTAAACTCGGCCAAAAGATCGATCATTCCTTGCACCGTACCCCCGGCCTTCATGAAGTCATCCACAATAAGTACTCTGGAATGCTCACGCATCGCCCTACGAGAGAGGGACATGGTATGCAGACTTTTGTGGGACCCGGATACATAATTGATACTTACGGCCGATCCTTCTGTAGCCTGATGGTCCCTGCGTACGAGCACGACAGGCAGGTTGAGCTGGGCTCCGGTCGCATAAGCCAATGGAATTCCTTTGGTTTCTACCGTCATAACCACATCAATATTCATATTGCCAAAGGCCGTTGCAAAAATCTTGCCGGCTTCATTCATCAATGCGGGCTGACCAAGCAAGTCGGACATGTACAGGTATTCTCCAGGCAAGATCCGATCAGGTTGCGCGAGCTGGGTCGAGAGCCGCTCCGCAAATGCCAATGCCAGTTCTCGGGATACCTTCGGAATCCATCTTACTCCCCCGGCTGCTCCAGCCAGTGTATGCAGTTCTCCTGACCCACCTTCTTCGAACACTTCCTTGATAATCGCCAAATCTTCACTAATTGAAGACTTTGCGGCACCATAACGTTCGGCAAATGTGGTCAACGGAATAACCGTATGCGGTCTGGACAATAAGTATTGCGTCATTTCAACCAGCCTTGCGCTTCGTTTTAACTTCTTCACAGAGATCCATCCTCACGATCACGGAAACATCCAAATCCGAATAATTATTTAAGAATATAACACCTTTATACGTGTTTGTACATTATAAAAGCGAATTTCACGTCAACATACGCACAGCGTAAACTTCTTTACAGAACCCACGCAGACCATTGTATATCCGGGCAACCTTGGATTCTTTGGAAACCAGGCCAAATACCGTGGGACCGCTACCAGACATTAACACGCCGTCTGCACCCAATCGAATCATGGCATCCTTCAGATGCTGAACTTCCGGATACAGCTTCAACGTTACATCTTCAAGCACATTGCCCATCTGGTCACAGACTTCCGTAAATGATTGATTGCGTATAGCCTGCTCCATTTTAGTTGCACTCGGATGACGAACAATCTTGTCACTGCGGAACCTTCCGTACACATCGGCTGTAGACACATTAATCGGAGGCTTGGCCAGAATTACCCAGCACTGCGGCGGATTAGGAATGGGAGTTAACTTCTCACCACGGCCTGTAGCGAGTGCAGTCCCTCCTGTGATACAGAATGGAACATCCGACCCAAGTTCAGCCCCAAGCTCCTGAAGTTCGTGATCCGGTATATTCAACCGCCACAGACGGTTCAATCCACGCAGCGCTGCTGCTGCATCACTGCTGCCGCCGGCGAGTCCGGCGGCAACTGGAATCTTTTTATCCAGATGAATGTGGACGCCCGTACGCACGTTATAGCGTTCCTTAATGAGTCTGGCTGCCTGGAAAGCCAGATTCTTCTCGTCGAGCGGGATATAACCCGCCTGACTGGAGATGAAAATAGTATCTCGCGGCAGCTCCGACATTTCCAGCCGATCAGCCAGATCGACCATGGTCATGATCATTTCAACTTCATGGAAACCATCGCTTCTTTTATGTAAAACGTCCAGCATCAAATTAATTTTAGCAGGCGCTTTTTCGTAAATTTTCAAGGCGTTCACCCGTCCTCACCTTTTCCCTAAGACAACTTAACATATTATATCAAAATGGGGCTGTCAAGTCATTTGTATTCCGCATCTAAGGGGAAAAAGCGGGGTTATTCCTGACGGATTTCCCCGCTTTACAGTCTGCTTGAACCGGATTAAGATTTGCGGGCAGCCTGCTCAGCAAGTTGAATGGCTCTTTTCACCATGTTTCCTGCATCCTTGGCTTTAATTCCGCCCCAACCTTCCTGTTGCACCGTATCATAGAAGCCCAGGTCTTTCGCGAGCTCATTCTTCAGATCCTCTGACATGACACTTCTTCTTCTGCGACTCATGAACCATCCTCCTCCAAAGTATCCTTCATAATGTGATGAGTTCGTTGTTCGTTCACGTTTTGGACATTTTGTCACCAGGCCATATTCAGTTTCCTGCATTGCTTAAGAAACTGTCCCTTCACCTGTCCATATAGTATGCCGCGACCGTTCCTCGCTCATTCCTGAGTATGTATGGGTTACGTTAGAAGGAGAATTGGTGTTTAAAAAAACAAAAAAGCGATCCGCCTTGTGGGGCGAATCGCCTGTAAATCGATACTTACGTCTCCATATAGGAGCTATGCGTCTGGCTGCCCGGGTCATAAACCATGACTTCCACCGATTCCGTAAGTATATCCGCATAACTATAAGATACTCGCTTGAAGGTTTCTTGCTCCTCATCAAGCTTAACAATAAAAACAGAAGGGTACGTTTCTTCCAATACACCCGTACGCTCAATGGTCTTACGGCGGCCACCATTAGCCCGCAACATAATTTTCTGACCAATATGTGCATCGAGATTGCGTTTGATATCCAACAGCGTGTTTTTAGCCATTGTCGACGACCACCTCTTTTCTTGTCCATTATACCGGATTTTACAGTCATTGTCAAATCAAAACTAATTATTATATCAGCATCAAAAAGTTGTTGTCAATGAATTTTTTTTCAAACAAAAAAAGCCCCAAATTGGGACTTTAAATGGCCTACATCAGACTGCCGACGGGTTCACTTTTAGCGTAGATAAATCATTCAGCCCAGGCAGACCTACCCGGTAACTCCCCCGTGTCTCGACACCACCCACACCCTGGCTACCACTGATGGTATTGTGCAGAACATCACTCATGTTGACCGTATCGCGCACAGAAGTAAAGGAGGCCTTGGCTGCCACATAGACCGGATCAAGTGCATGAATGAGAATTCTGCCTGGGGAACTGGCAAAGTTTGCTCCAGCGCGCAGCAGTGCCTCAAAATGGGACTGACAGGCCCCTGCAACAATAGTGAGGGCGTCCAGATGGCGTTCATATTGTCTGGCCACCTGAATGGCCGATACAAAATTTTGCGAGTTCTTGTAGCTACCAAGACTATATAAGTCATAGGGCTGACGTGTCTTTAACACCCCATCATGACCCGTAATAACTACGATATCCGGACGTACTTTGGGTAATAAGCGGTATAAGGTATCTGCCATTGCCGATTCATGGACATACTGTCCCTCTGCGGGTACACGAAGTTGCTCATAGAGATCCATACTTTTTTTCAAATAGTTCGGATCTCCATCCAGATGAAGCACCTTTCCAGGCATTTCAAAATAAGCCGGTTCCTGCTGGGCAGACCAATCCTGTACCAGACCTTCACGATTCCGCTCAGCCTGTTCCATACGATTCTGCTGCAGACGGGACAGGGTCTGATGTGCTTTAATATGCGCCTGTCTGGTCTTGGCGCTTTGTGGTTCGTAGGGAACCTGTATCAAATCGTCCACCGGGGAATCGGCAATCAGCCGGAACTCAGTCCCTTTAATGACCGCAGCATCCAACTGGAGGCCTTCCACCCGAAAAGTCACATCGCCGCCGTATGACTTCCGAACGACCAAGTCTCCGATATTCATCAACGTAATCACCTCTACCCCATCGTATGGGCAGAGACCCGGTTTGGTTCATTCAAATTTTACAGCGCTGCACGTACCCCTGCTTCCCACATTACGGTGCTGAGTGTGGCATACTCTTGCAGACTCAATGTCTCTCCACGCCGGGACGGTTGAATACCTGCCTGCTCCAGCAGAATGTCTGCCTGTTCCCGGTTCTCCTTTGTGAAGAAACGTGCTTTCAAGTTGTTTGAGATTGTTTTTCTCCGCTGGGCAAAAGAAGCCTGTACCACTTCGAAGTAGTGTGCTTCATCCGGAATCTCCACTGGCGGCTGCTCACGCACTTTCAGCTTAATGACAGCTGATTCCACATTAGGTTGCGGAATGAAGACCGTAGGAGGCACAATACACACAAGTTCCGGCATACTGTAGTACTGAACTGCGATGCTTAGACTACCGTAGTCTTTTGATCCTGGTGCAGCAGCCATGCGTTCAGCCACTTCTTTTTGGATCATGACAACAATGCTGTCTACCGGCAGCTTCTCTTCCAGCAGTTTCATCATGATTGGAGTCGTTACATAATAAGGCAGGTTAGCCACGACACTGACTTTGTCCACGGATGCAAAATCCGTATTAAACAACTCAGCCAGATCAAGCTTCAGCACATCCCCATGATGAACACGTACATTCGAATAAGGCTGCATCACTTCTCCCAGGATTGGGATCAAGCGCTGATCAATCTCTACGGCTGTGACAGGACCGGCTACCCGAGCCAGTCGCTCCGTAAGGGCTCCAATACCCGGCCCGATCTCTAACGCACCCTTGGACTCGTCCAAATCGGCTGCATTAACGATTTTGTTTAGTATATTTTGATCGATCAGAAAGTTCTGACCCAGACTTTTCTTAAATGAGAATCCGTGTCTTTGAATAATCTCTTTCGTACGCTTGGGCGTTGCAATTTCAATCGTCTCTTCCATGTTCTTCATATGCTCACAATCCTTCACGTTCAATTTGCGCTAATGCTGTAGAGAATTCTTCCCGTGTAATCTGAAATACACTGAGACGTTTGTGGAACTGCTTTCCGTTACAATATCCGATGCCCAGCAGATTGCCCATCTCCATGCGACGTGCAGCAGCCTGCGGATGCACAATAAGTCCTGCCGCGATCAGGTCCTCCCAATCGATCAGGCTCGGAGCACCTTCGTATGAAGTATGTACGCGCGCCAGAGCATGACGGATCGCCTCTGGTGAGGCATTCTCCACCCCAATGTCCCCTTTGCGCGTTGCATCGGCTTCCGGAATGAAGGCATGTTTGCAGCCTGGCACCTTGTTCGCAATAATTTTTCGAATGCGTTCGCCAGCATGATCCGGATCTGTCAGTACAATGACTCCCCGTCTCTCCTGAGCAAGCGCAATCCGCTTCAGAATGCGTTGGTTGATTGCTGATCCACCTGTTTCTATGGTATCGGCTTCCACGGCCCGACGGATAGCTACCGTATCGTCACGGCCTTCCACCACAATGACTTCTTTTATCATGTTCCATTTCTTCCTTTCTAACGCAAAAAGAAGAGGAATATCCTCTTCTCTGCCAAACGGCGGGGGAGACTGAATTCAGACTCCTCCGCCGCATATTCCGCATGAATCATTCATGCAACTATTTTATAGCATTCCCATTTCAAAGTAAAACGATTTTAGTTCGCTTCCGGCTTCACCGGACCGATCACGTAGACCGTCTTGCCTTTCTTACGTCCAAAATTCAGGGCATGCTTCACACTGTCATAATACACATCAATTTTGTTGCCTTTAATGGCACCGCCTGTATCTTCCGCACGACGGAATCCCAGACCTTCGATATATACCCACCAGCCAATTGGAATGACTTTGGGATCAACCGCAATGGTGCGTCCTTCCGTTACACGAGTCCCGGAAGCTGTTTTAGTTCCAATGCCAGGCTCTTCGGAAGAGTAGGCAGTCATGGATACATTTTTAAGTACTTTGGAGTATTTAAAAGAAGTCCCGGATACGGTAATCACTTTGCTGCCCGAGGCAGATGTTTTCTTCGAGTTCGTTGTTGTAGCCTTTTTGGTTGTTGAAGTTTGAGCCGATACGGTCTGAATCTCAGGTTCTTTCACGACCGGTTTTGCTTTTGTGCCGACAGCGATCACTTTATCTACACGATTATTAGCGACAGATTTGCCGACCATTTTTTTGGAGACCAATTCTCCATCCTGAAATACCTTTTCGATATGCTGTACAATTGTGCCTTCTTTGCCGTTCACAACGACACGGTTATCACCTTTGTACAAGCTAGGGTCAGCCGTTTTGATGACTTTGTAAGCGATCGGTTGCTCTACATCCACTGTACGCTTTGTTACGCGCACTACACGAATCTTCATCTCCGCTTTGATAGCAGTTCCAAGCGCCGGATACACTTTATCATTACTTTCAACTTGAATACCTGATTTTTGAATTGCATCTTCTACCGATGAATCGGTTGTATACAGAGTCTTGGTGTCTCCGTCTGCCGTAATGTTAACTGGAACGGCCCGCTCAATAACGATTCGGTCTCCATCTGTTAACGCCCCATTCATGGACATGGATACCTTATCGTGAGGGCTGACTGTGATCGACTGCTCCTCCAGCATTTCCTGAAGCATTCCTGTACGAGTCTCTACCACCTGAGCTTTGCCATCAATAACCAGTGAAATTTGTTTCCCGGCCTGACCGTAAACGACTAACAAGATCATGATTGTAAGCGCAATTGAGAAAATCGCGATCAATGCCATTTGACGCATGTTCTCATGCTTCCACCGCAACGCGAAAGACTTACTGGATGATCGTGACTCATGGGTCTCTTCTGGTTGGAATGTGCCCACTTCTCCGTCCTCCTTCATAGCCTCGCCGTCTAAAGTAATGCATGATGTCTTTGACGTGACTATACCAAATTTTCTACAGAACACAGATTGGACCAACATAATCCGGTTCTGCACCATGAATCAATCTTCGCAACATGATGTCATCCTCCTGAATACCTACCGTATGATGACAATATTTCTTTTATTCAAAAACAAAAAAGCCAAAGAAAGAGTGTAAGAGGAACTCTTTCGTGGCTTCCGAATGATTTTGAATATCGGAAATTCATGCACGAGGTTGCCTCTCTTTTTCCGCTTGCGAGGTTAGCTGTCGGGTTCGGGCGAAAGAGAGCCGCCCTATCTTGGGTCACCCGCTCATGGCGGACGCCCTTGAATTCACCCCGAGACCCAAAGAAGAAATCAAATACGGCTTCGCAGTTCCCTTCGCTGCTTTTGGGTCAGCGAACGTTGCGCATCGGCCAAATACACCGATGTTTAAGCCCTATTGGTTCCCCCGCTCTCCGTTAACGGAGACTCAGCGAGACTGATTCATGAAAGTAATGTTGTTTCATCGGAAAGTGTCCCTTTGTTCATCCCCCGAACATCTGTCCAATTTTCCGCACAACAATTCACTGAAAAGATGATATCCTGTTTTGATGCATGTTGTAAAGCGTTGATCAAGTACGTTTTTCTGAATATTTGGTTAAAATATTGTAATATTCTTGATTTATTTGGATCAAAGGGCAAATTACCTCCGCTTACCTGCCTTTTTCACCTCATTTGCTCGTTTTTTTAACGAATCCCAAATCGTTCCATGGCATTTTTGGTTGTTATTGCAGCAATTTCCTCCACCGAAATGCCTTTAATTTCCGCAGCTGCCTCTGCAACCAGACGTACATGCGCTGTCTCATTTCGCTTCCCACGATAAGGGTGCGGTGTCAAATATGGAGCATCTGTTTCAATGAAAAACCGGTCCATAGGAACCTTCTCCAGCACCTCTTTGGGTTGCTTTGCATTTTTGAATGTGATCGGTCCTCCGAAGGAGAGATGGAAGCCCATATCGAGGCAACTTTTTGCTGTTTCCCAGCTGCCCGAGAACGAGTGCATCACACCACCAACTTCACTCGCCTTCTCTTCACGCAAAATTCTTATGATATCCTCATGCGCATCCCGATTATGGATGACAATTGGCATGTTCACTTCACGCGCCAAAGCAATTTGTTGTCGTAATACGCGATGCTGTATTTCTTTTGGTGAAGTATCCCAGTGATAATCCAATCCAATCTCACCGATCGCAACCACTTTTTCATGCTTGCATAAAGATGCAATCCACTCCAAATCGCCCTCCTGCATTGTGATCGCATCTACGGGATGCCACCCTACAGCTGCATATATAAAGTCATATGTTTCAGCGAGTTTCATTGTGGTTGGAATTGTCTCCCGGTTAAAGCCAATGTTGATCATGCGACCAACTCCTGCATCCACAGCACGCTGAATCATTTCCTCGCGGTCCTCGTCGAATTGTGGTGCATCCAGATGTGTATGTGTGTCGAACAGCATCATGTCTGTATCTCCCTTCATGTCGAAATAACGACTATCTTCTTTTTCAAAATCCACTTTGTAAAATTCAATAATTTAATGACTCATACATAAAACATTTTGGGTAATCTGTGTATTACATCATTACGTTTGTTTCTTCACAACTACAATATATAGAAGATATACGGATATTCTGATCTATATATTGCTAATTGTGCTCATTCTGCCTGCTTGCATTTACAAAATTATGTCGATCTACATATACTCCCCATTAAAGCAGATTACTGTATCATGGAAAATAGCTCTTTTAGAAAGTGTTTTGATATCGAAATTCTTCATCGGATTATACCCACACGATTACAAGAAATAGGGGCGTATATGTGACGGTAATTCGTGAATAATCGCATCCACCTTGTTTTGCGGGTAATACAAATGATGTTTCCCTCGGTGAAGCCCACTGATGGAACGGACAATGTCAGATACTTCTGACAACTCACGTAAATTGTCCTGTCGATCCAGAAGAAGAATCTGCTTATCTGTGGATTCATCCGGACGAAACACATCATACGGATTATCCGAAGGAAAATCAATTTCAAGATCATATTCGGGATCGAGGCCAGCCTGTACAAAAGCTTCCCGAATCTCTTCCATCATTGTCAAGTCGACCTGTTCAAGCTCTACATACTTATATAACTTGCGATCCATAAAACGTTCGCATAACTCACTCAGAACAGTATCGTCCTCCTTGCGCCACTGCGTAAATGCCGTCTGAATTAATGCTTCATCCAACTGCAAATATTCATCCACGGATAATTCTCCTTCAAATAATTGAGGGAGTGGATCAATCATGAAGCGGAATTGAAAACCATGTTGTAGGAGTGTTTTCGCTCGCTTGAATATTTGCCGCAATATAATTTCAGAACTACGAGTTACCGGATGGAAGTAAATCTGCCAATACATCTGATACCGAGACATTAGGTAATCCTCCACAGCATGCATGCCTGACTCCTTGACTACAATCCGCCCATGATAAGGACGCAGCATCCGAAGGATACGATCAAGGTCAATCGTGCCGTAATTTACACCTGTAAAATAGGCATCCCTGAGCAAATAATCCATTCGGTCTGCATCAAGCGGACTGGTCACCAAGTTCACCACAATCGGCTTTTCATACGTTTTTTGAATGACAGACGCTACTTTCTCAGGAAAATCAGGAGCATACCGTCTTAAGATCGCCCCTACTTCGGTATCACCTGTAATAATGCGACAAGTCCAATCTTCGTGATTCATGTCAAAAGCTTCCTCGATGGAGTGAGAGAATGGCCCATGCCCGAGATCATGAAGTAGAGCTGCACACAGAGCTACAATCTTTTCTTCCTTCGGCCAATCCGAATAATGACTTCTTTCAAATTGAGAGATGATCTTGCGTGTGATCTCATAAACACCTAGTGAATGTGAGAACCGACTATGCTCTGCTCCGTGAAAGGTAAGGTAAGAAGTACCCAGTTGACGAATCCGGCGTAAACGCTGAAATTCTGGGGTGTTAATTAACTGCCATATAACCGGATCTTGCACGTGGATATAATTATGTACCGGATCTTTGAATACTTTCTCTTCCGTTAAACGTTGTTCCATGTCGACTCACTCCTTTAATTTCTTTTATATTAACGCTTTGAGCTCTGCGATTCATCTAAGATTCGACACCATATGACGAACTTTGTCGAATGAAGTAGTTTTGTCGTTTTCCAAATCGACAAAGCTGACATTGAGGTTTAAATGCGAAAAACGGCTTCCAATCCCTTACCACCAGTAACCTTGTGAAAAACAGCCTTAATTTTAAGCTAATTTTAAGGTTGACTGATTTGGGAATCGTTGGTATGATGAGTATCATAAAACATAAAATAATGTCGAATAATGACAAAGATAGTTAGCTGAGAGGAGCACTGATTATAATGATGAAATCAACAGGTATTGTAAGAAAAGTGGACGAACTGGGACGGGTAGTTATTCCAATTGAATTGCGCCGTACGCTCGGTATTGGTGAAAAAGATGCTCTGGAAATCTACGTTGACGGCGAGCGCATCATGTTGAAAAAATACGAGCCTGCTTGTATCTTCTGTGGTAATGCAGAGAACGTTACTTACTTCAAAGGTAAAATTGTTTGTAACGAATGTATTTCCGAAATCCCTGCACCTGTGACAAAATAAGAAAAACCAGGTATACTGGACTTATCTAAATTGTTATTTCTAACCTTTTTAATATTCCTTAATGACCTTCCCGGTGTGAACCCCACCGCGGAAGGTATTTTTTTGCCTTGTTATGGGTTCCATTACCCAAAATGATTCTGTCACACGCGAACTGGGAGAGAACGATGAAATTTGTTCGGAATTTTTTTTAGCCACTCTGCTCTTTTTAATATTCCACTAAGGTTGGATATAAGCTTCTTTTCAGGTTATGTTCCCCACAACAGAAAATATTTGGTTAGATTACTACTCGATTAATGCATTATATACATCACGCTTCGCCAGACCGCGATCGGTAGCCGTTTTTTTCATTGCATCTTTGCGGTTATGTCCTTCACCCTCATAATGGCTGACATGATCCGCGAGTGACATGAGCTGCCACCATGCTTCGCGCTCAGCCTTACGCTCCTCTTCCTTAATGCCCTCTACCAGCAAGCAGTACTCGCCAAGAGGTGGATGTTCTTCAAGCCAGTCTATGCATTCCCTCACAGTACCCCTTGCGAATTCCTCATGACGCTTGGTTAGTTCACGAGCCAGGACAATCGAGCGATCACCCAGAATTTCTTCAAGGTGGACTAATGTTTTCCGAATACGATGAGGCGATTCATAAAATAACAAAGTCCCGTTGGATTCGTCAAACGCCTCCAGCACTTTTCGCATGTCCTTTTTCTCCCGCGGCAAAAAACCGCCGAATGTAAAACGCTCCGTCGGTAATCCGGACACGATCAGAGCAGACAACGCAGCATTGGGCCCCGGGATGGGAATGACCGTTATTCCAGCTTCCAGTGCAAGCTGTACAAGGTCAGAACCAGGGTCCGAAATAGCTGGCAAACCGGCATCGCTGACGAGTGCCAAATTTTTTCCTTCTATTATATAGCGTATCAGTTCAGGTCCACTCGCCCCCTTATTATGCTCATGATAACTAAACAGCATCGAAGGTGTAATTTCAAAATGGGTAAGCAGCTTTCGGGTCTGGCGTGTATCTTCTGCTGCAATGATGTCACAACTCTGCAATGTCTTGATGGCACGGAAGGTCATATCCTCCAGATTACCAATGGGTGTTCCAACCAGATAGAGCTTGCCTGATCCTTCAGGCTGCTCCGCATAGCTTTTTTGAATATGCAAAGTCATCTAAAGCCCTCCTTTCGTAGTACGCTCAGCATGTTGCTGACCATAGTAAATATCCATAATCTCTTCGCAGTATTTCCCCTCTTCATTGTAGACAATGAGTGGAGGAAGCATCCTAACTTCCGGTTTACCATCTTTCATTCCTTCAATTAACACCATGTTGGCTTCCAAATGAGCACGGGGATGTACCATCCGAATCCGTTTTGGTTCCAGCTTATATTCGCGCATGAGTGAGATAATCTCTGCAAGGCGCTGTGGACGATGAACCATCGATACTTTGCCGCCATTACGTACAAGTCGACTGCAAGCTTGTATCACTTCTTCCAGGGTACATCCGATCTCATGACGTGCCATTGCCTGATGTGTGTTCATCTTGAGATCACTGCCATTCAGAGGCATATATGGAGGATTAACGGTTATTGCATCGTATACAGCATGTCCTGTTTCTTTCACGAGTTCTCGCAAATCACCTTCACGAATCATAATCGACTCATCCAATGCATTTAATTGCACACTGCGACGCGCCATATCAGCCAAACGTGGCTGAATCTCGATCCCTTCCAGACTAGCCTGCGTACGCGTTGTAAGCAAAATGGGAACCACCCCGTTACCCGTACACAAATCAAGTATACGACCCCGTTTAGGTACGGAAGCAAACCGGGCTAATAATACGGCATCCATCGAAAAACTAAACACTTCATCACTTTGAATGATTCTCAGATCATGAGAGAGCAGATCATCAATCCGCTCTGACTCATGTAACACAACTTCATTTTCTTCCATATGTTACGCTCATCCTCCGGTACTCTATATCTCATGTTCGTTTAGTTTAGGTTTATAACCTTGAAAAAAAACCGTAGGGGATCCCTACGGTCACTTCATTTATTCAAAAAAGACAGGCAGAACAGACAATCGCCTTCCGTCCGCAAATGTCCATAATAGACGTTGCAGATATGGAAGCCTTCGTGATACAACCGAGCCAGATTATCATACCCTTCACCCACAACATCCTCGCCTGTAGCCGGACCTGCTGGTCTTGCTACAGGAGCGAGTGCTGATGAGATCGGCAGATCTGCCGGAGCCTCACGTTTGAGCAGTTTGCGTAACTGCTCATTCTCGATGGTAAGCCGCTGATTATCCTCAAGCAGCTCCTTCACAATCATTTTTAACTCTCCTAAATCACCGTGCAACTGACCCAGTTGGGTTTCCATTTCATGAATGTGCGTAAACAGATTTTTCTTTTCCAAGTTTCCACCCCGAAGCAACCTTTATGGTTTACTTGATAACGACGTCATCCAGCGGAAGTTCTTTGACTTTACTGATGTCGAACAGTTGAACATGGACTGTGCGGCTACCGGCATTAATTCCGACAACTTTTCCTTCACCCAATGAGGTGACGACCAATTTGCCTACAGCTGGCAGTTCTTCTCTCACACTTTCATAGTTATCATGCTCAAATTTCAGACAGCACATGAGTCTTCCGCACAACCCTGAAATTTTCGTCGGATTCAGTGACAGGCTCTGATCTTTAGCCATCTTGATTGATACCGGCTCAAAGTCTCCCAGCCAGGAAGAACAACACAACACACGGCCGCAAGGTCCGATTCCGCCAAGCATCTTCGCTTCATCACGTACACCAATCTGTCTCAGCTCGATTCGTGTCCGGAATATGCTTGCCAGATCCTTGACCAGCTCCCGGAAATCAACTCTTCCTTCAGCTGTAAAATAAAATATAATTTTATTGCGATCAAACGTAAATTCCACATCGACCAGCTTCATTTTGAGGCCATGGTCTTTGATTTTATTTAAACAAGTACCGAATGCTTCTTTGGCTGCACGTTTGTTCTCATCAACCACACGGGCATCTGTATCGCCCGCAACGCGGATGACTTTCTTCAGCGGCAACACCACATCGGACTCGCCCACTTCCTTCTTACCTACGACAACCTTACCGTACTCAACCCCCCGCGCTGTCTCCACGATAACGCAGTTTTCTTTCTCAATGGGAAGGTCCAGGGGATCGAAGTAATAAATTTTGCCCGCTTTTTTGAAACGGACACCCACTACACTGTACAAAAAATTAACCCCCTTGTAAGCCAACCCCACTTCGTCTGAAGCCCCGTCTTCTTAGGGAACCGGCCGAAGTTATAACCGTTTGCATATGATTGGAGCTAACTTTGCCCTCTCCCAGTCTTATGCCAAACCGATCAAAAATTGCTCCAGACAAAGCTGGCCATTGACGTTGAAACGCAATTTTTTTCTGCATGCTGCGGCCATATCCATGTAGGAGACCCACTGCTCTGTGCTGCGGGTATGTGCCAACTGAGATAACATGTCTAACTGATCTATAAAAACGATATGTTCATGCCTATCGTACTGAACATACAGCATGTCCCTAAACCATAGATGGAACAAACTAAGCAGCATGTCCAGGTGTTCAGAGAGTCCGGTTTTAAAAAGCTTCTGCTGTGCAGAGATCAATGATGTACTTCCTCTACCCAGGGACTCCTTCCCTAATTGTAACATTACGTTTCTAATTTCTGCAAACCAATTCTGCTGGAGAATTTCTCTACATGCTTCCAATCCTGACGCTAAATGGACGGCAGAGCGAGCCAGATTGGCAGGATGCCCTTCCTCAATTAGTGATTGCAGCATCTCTTCCGGATTCAGTGCGCTGAACGGTACCAATTGGGAGCGTGAGCGGATCGTTGGCAACATGGCCTGTCCATTATCTGTAATCAGGATGCCGACTGCTGGTACCTGCGGTTCCTCCAGAAATTTGAGCAAACTGTTTGCTGCCTGCACCGTCATTTTCTCGGCTTGTTCTATAATATATACTTTGGGATGGCCTGCCTCTGATCGGTATGAAAAGATACGCTGCAGATCCCGGATTTGATCTATTTTAATGTTGTTTCCATCTGGTGCAAGCATGGTTAGATCCGGATGGTTACCATGATCTACCTTACGACATTCAAGACACTGCCCACAAGCGTCATCTTCAAGCTCTGTACAGAATATTGCCTTGGCAAAGGTAATTGCCGTCTTCCGTTGCCCGCTACCAGCTGGACCGCTAAACAAATACGCATGGCTTATTGCCTTACGTCTCAAACTGCTTTGTAACATTTTCTTGGCCGCTTGTTGACCCATAATCTGTTGAAAGGACATACTTCCTCCTCAGAAGCTTAAATTAATAAGCATCCCCCGAATTTCGCCTACTTGTTGTAATAGAGAGATTTTTCCTTCTTCTGTATCCAGCAATTCATCAGCCATGGATAACAGAGCGGAGTCAATTTCATCAATCAGCTTATACCGCTTACCTCTGCCACGACGATCCCAACCCCTTGTCTCTTTCATGGATACACCGCGACGAACGGTCTCTTCCAGGAACCTTTTAACAAGTTGCTTATACGCCTTCAGTTCACGAATCGTCATGGAACGTGCCAAGCGATCTCCCTGAAGCTGGATTTCACTAAACCGGCGATTCAGTTCAGCTTGTGAGGCCCGTTCCCCCTGGTGATTCATCATATCAGAGAAATTTTTGGATTGAACCGGTTTGGAACCTGAATCAGTAGAACTGATCCCGCTCTGAATCGGTCTGAATCCAGGATTGATTTTCATGGATACGCCCGCTTTCTATCATAGTTAGCCAATCGCCCATCAGCACAGTGCGCGTTGCGCCTGTGCGTGAGAATGAGGCTTTTATATATGCTGATCACACTCTATATATAATGGTAGATACACATCACCATCAAGGACTTGTTCTTTGTAGTCAACCTCTTTCCGAAAGGAACCATTCCCAGCTGGGAAATGCTCATCCGGAAAGAGTATGCTGATTCTTCTCGTCAAAAAAGGCGTTCCGTAAGTGGCACGCACGAACTCTGTTAACTCTTCTTGCATCCATAGTTTCCAACATGCTATCGATCATGAAGGACCCTCATGGGATCCATGCAATAGGTTTAATTAGAAATGTTCGAAGCGATCTACCGGGAGAACAAATACAGTAGCTCCGCCTACTTGAACTTCAACAGGTAGCGGCAGGTAAGAGTCGGTTGTTCCACTCATCGGTGTGACCGGAGTCACGAGCTGTTCACGAACCTTACAGCTGCTGCGAATGACGTTCATTACGGATTCGACTTGACCATCATCGACACCGATCATAAACGTCGTGTTGCCTGCCTTCAAAAATCCGCCCGTACTGGCAAGCTTCGTCGCCCGAAAGTTTGCTTTGACCAATGCGCTGGATAATCGGTTGCTGTCTTTATCCTGTATAATCGCAACAATCAGTTTCATCCTGCATAACCTCCTTTAGAATAAGCACCTTTATCAAATGCCCTGTCTATATATTAGACAATTACTCGTCAAAATCCTTCAAAATCCCTGTCTCCAGCGACAAAATCATTGCTGCCAAGACATCCTCCTGCTTCATGGAAGCATCGATAACTCTGATCCGTTCTGGGAACTGCTCTTTTAATAGGAAGTAACCCTCTCGCACTTTACGGTGAAACTCCAGATTTTCCAGATCCAGACGGTTCACTTCGCGGCCATCATGAGCATCGATCCGGGCAAGCCCCACTTCAGGCTCAATGTCCAGATATAAGGTCACATCCGGCATGAGATCACCAATCGCAAAACGGTTAATGGCCCATACATTCTCTATCCCGAGTCCACGGGCGTAGCCTTGATAGACCAGACTGCTATCGACAAATCGGTCACAGATGACTGCTTTTCCAGCTCTCAGTGCAGGCTCTACTTTCTCCGCCAGATGCTGGCTGCGTGCAGCTGCATACAATAGTGCTTCGGTTCGAGCATCCATTGCCGTATGAAGAGGGTCCAGAATAATTGAACGTATTTTCTCCGCAATCTCAATTCCACCAGGCTCTCGCGTAACTACGTAAGGTATACCCCGTTCTTCAAAATAAGAACCTATTCTACCGATCATCGTTGTTTTACCGGAACCCTCTCCCCCTTCCAGCGTAATGAATTTACCTCTGCCCTGCATATGCTTCCCTGCTTTCTATGTCGATAATTGCATCTATTGCTGCTGTAATTGAATATGCTTAGACCCTCTTGCTACAAGATATGATATCCCCCGCCCAGAGGTGTATAGCTACAGCTATATCGGTACGTATTAATAACACCAAGATCATACAAGCTTGTTTCTTTCTATCATACTATAGGTCAGCGGTTACTCCAACATGAACAACAAAGTAAAGCGTTCAACCGTAGATAATCCATACCCATAATGGAAGCATAATTGATCCGGCAATAGCACTGACAATCATGGAAACTGAACTGAGGGCTACCGCATTCTCTCCATATTCAAAAGACCTTGCCATGCCGAGGGCATGAGATGCTGAACCCAGTCCAATTCCATAGGCATGTTTACTGCGGACCTTGGCCCATTTCAAGAGCATCGGCCCTAATAATATCCCCGAGAATCCTGCAATCATCACAAACAGCGATGTGAATGAGGCATTCCCCCCAACCTGATTAGCGAGTTGAATAGCCACAGGAGTTGTCACTGATTTTGGCAATAAAGCGATGACCATCTCTTGAGGATAGCCAAGCAGAATGGCGATCAACGCCCCCGTGGAGACGCCTGTAATACTGCCTCCGATTGTTCCACCCACAATTGGAATGATATTTTGCTTCAGCACATGCAGATGTCTGGACAAGGGAAAAGCGAGCGATACAACTGCTGGACCCAAGAGCTCCTGTATCCATTTGCCACCCAGCATGTACGTATCCAGCTTTATACCGGCAATCACCAAAATCAGGATCAGTATGGCAGTCGTTGTGAGTACAGGCATAAGGATCGGCCATTTCAGCCTTTTATATAGACGAGTAGCTGGAATATATACAGCGATGGTTAGCGCGATCATTCCAATTCCGAGGATGAATGCTGACAAGTGATCGCCTCCTTTTTGCCTGAATGAGACGATCTCCATGTCATAAGCCACTCACTTAATTTGGCAGATATCAGACATGTGATTAATGTGCTAACGATCAAACCCAGAACCAATAACAAGGTGTTAGCTCTAAAAAAATCAAAATGATTAATAATGCCCACAGTTGGGGGGATGAACAACAATTGCAGATGAGATTGAAGCCACGTCGACCCTTCTTCTCCCCAGCTCATTTTGATCCATCCCAGTTGAATGGTGACAAACAATACCAACATGCCCACAATACTGCCTGTTAACGGCAGGTGTAATACAGCTTGAATCAAGTTTCCAATCCAATAAAAACCGTACATCAACAAAACTTGCAGGACTATTCCTGTATATTTTTTTAGCGGAATACCCAAAGTGTTCCCTTCTTTCTTATGTCTATCTCTATAAGTTGAACTAAAGCGTGTCTTCAAACTGAATGTGTCTGGAGCAGGGCACGGAGCGGGAGGGCTAACGACCCTGTGACGTCTTATTCAGCGATTTGAAGCGCCCGCAGCAATCTAAGGAATCTGAAACACGGTATATTGGAATAACCAGCCGTTTACAGCGTGTTTATTAGGTGATTTTGGTTAATAACGTGTCTCAGGTTTCTTACAAAATAAAAGGAGGACTCGAAGGCTAAATAAGACGTCCTCGATTCCTTAGAAAATCGTCTGGACAATTCGCCAGGATCAGCAATCCTTGATTTCAAGATGTTGGACCCTGACATCCTTCAACGTCTTGCATGCCTGAGTTTGAAGACACACCCTAGCAACTAAATTAATGACCAAGAGACCCTCACATGTGTAGGGTCTGATATCGCTATCCGTATTGGTCATATAAACTACCTATTGGTGAATGCAATTCAGATCTTCATGTGTTCCCTTCATTCCTTCATGACCTTCAATGACTGTAGAGATGCATCGGATACCCCATGAAACTTTGCACCCTCATCCCGCAGGAGTTGTATACGAGCCACCATCGATGGACTAATACGTTCACCCGGATATACAAGCGGAATCCCTGGAGGATAAGGAATAACCATCTCGGCTGATCGACAACCCGCGCTTTTTTCTATCAGGACATTGATCGTATCCGTCTCCACAATCGGTTGCAGTGTAAAGGAGATCGGTTCCGAGTAGCGAGTTTTTTCTTGTAAATTGTTCCACGTGGAAATATAATGTGCCGAACCTTTCGCAATCTGTTGCGATGGCACTGCATTAGATTGGACCTGCTCATGCCCGTTGGCAGAGCTGATATGGTGTAAAGCCTGCAACAGGTGCTGAGCATCTTGCACCGTTGAGCCCAGGCTGAAGAGCAAGACGACGTACCGTTCGTCGCTCATCTCAGGCACACAGCCGCACGCTTCCAGCTGCTGCTGTAGCCCATAACCGCTCAGCACCCCTGCGCCGTCATAGATGACAGCCTTGAATGGGTCCTGAGCGGTATACCCCGCGGCAGATGGCATCGCCGCCGCGGTCAGACCCTCCCGTGTCTGCTGCGCAGCGGACACGGACAAGCCAGCCGGCTTCGCAGTCCCGGCTGGCGGTTCTGGCTGCAGCGGCTGTGCAGGCTGCAGCAACTGGAAGCGCGGCAGCTCCGCGAGGCCGCGCTTAAAGGCATTCACGGCGGTGAGCCCCGCCGTGAATGTGTTCGCGCCCTGCACGTGCAGCAGCCGGCGCGCCAGATCAAGCGAAGCCATCACCGGGTATGATGGGCTTGAGCTTTGCACCATGGCCAGACGCTGCCTTAACAGGGACCGGTTTAACCGTGGTCCCTGAATGTGCAGCATGGCACCCATGGTGAAGGCCGTCAGCATCTTATGTGTCGACTGCACGACACCGTCTGCTCCGCATGACAGTGCAGAGACAGGCAGCTCCGGATGCTGCCCATAATGCGCGCCATGCGCTTCATCCACGAGCAATGGCATGCCAGCGGCGTGGCATACCTCGGCTATGGGCGTCAGATCAGCGCCCATGCCGTAATAATTAGGCAAAGTGACCAATACGCCCTTTGCCTCAGGATAGGACTGGACAGCAGCCTGAACCGTCTCCACCGACGGCATGACCGCAAGTCCAGACGCAGGATCGACCCACGGCTCCAGAAATACAGCTCTTGCACCTGCCAGCATTAACCCGTGAATAACGGATTTGTGCACATTCCGTTGCACCAGTACAATACTGTTTGGCTCGTCACACACGGTGAGCAATAAGGACAGATTACCAGCAGTACTGCCTCCCACAAGGAAGAAACTCTCCTCCGCTCCAAAACAATCTGCCGCAAGCTCCTGTGCTTCCTGGATTACACCTTCCGGATAGTGCAAATCGTCGGTGCCCGTGATCTCCGTAACATCCATCTCCATCATTTCCAGAAATGAACGCACTGGTGTCAGTTCTATTTCCAAACGAACCCCTTCGTCACCAATATGTTTCCCGCTCTCCAGATCAGCCCCATGTTCACCCACCGAACTGAAACGCTCTACCTTCTGGTTAACATTCTTTCCTCCATCATTCTGAATCTCACCGTTGTGCTGGTGTTCCTCATTAACGATATCCTTAGCTCGAGGTTGCCCTGCTTCTGCTTGTTCTACCAAATGTCGATAAGCTTGTCCATTCTTATGCCCAGGCACATGAAAAGAACGCTGCTTCGAATCACGATACGCAAGCAACGCTTCATATAAAGGGGCACTACTTAATTTATTTTTATGTTCCATGAAATAACCATCCTGTACATATATTATGTGCGTCCTATGCGCTTTAAAATGCTTCCTAATCCAAGGAACGCACTTCTTCCCCATCTCCACACGCGTTACTGCAAATGATCTATACCATTATATCAGCATACGCCTTCCCAAGATGGCATACAAGACAATCTCTCCTCTTAAAAACAGAAAAAGGCCCATTGGGCCTCTATACACATCAGCATCGTTACAATGTGATGTTTCGCTTCTACTTCTATTAGCAACATTTATTATGCGTTTTTTTGTACCCAAATTTGCTTCATTTGATGAATAAAATAATTGTACTTGGCATCCTGCGCGTCGGTATGAACCATTTCTGCTTCACAAGTGTCACATATGAATTCAGATACAATAAAAATGCCTTCTCTTTTTCTTTGCTCGCAGATAATACATGTGTGTTCGGCATGTTCTTCCATGAACCATCCCACCTTGTTTTACGTTTACTATCAGTATTGCACAGTTTCTATTATTTTAAACATTTTCATAGTGCTTTCTTTCTATAAAATATATATATTCGCCCACCCCCTCTTGGGTGTCTGTACCGAAAAATACATTCATTCTCCCTACAAGAACATTCACCTGCTTATGTATATACAGTTATCCTACATTCCATCGCATTTACCTCTACATCACGTATCCCTTGGCCTGACTCAAACTTATATTTAATTTCCTTAAAAAAACTTGGAATCCCAGCCGATATATAATACATGATAACGATATCAAAGCCTGACAGTCCGTGTATTCGGGAGTATACTGAGATAAGCTCCGTCGAATCTCAATATCTTGTACAATCGTCATGGCGTGAGATACAAGGTTCATATATACATACATGTATGATTCATTCCCTTTTACTCGTGTAAGAAAAACGAATACCTACCCCACACAAACGTGAATCCGAAGGAGGATATATAATCGTATGATCGCCGAACCGGAGAATAAAGCAACATTTTATCAATACCGGCTTCTGAAAAAAAAGGCTATCGCCCGCAGTGTCATTTACAGCTATCTGTGTCTGCCGGTCATCATGCTCTTATTCAATCTACTCGCATTCTCCTGGACTGGCCTCTTCTTTTTTGTACTGGCAGGTCCAATCACCATCTGGATTCATTATGTCATCGCCAGAACCATATTACTTCTGGTCCGTACCTCTTACGCCAAACGCTGGCGCTGGAATATGCGTATGCCCTGGTTAGGTTATATCCCTGATCAGCATTTTAGCTTCCGTATGTTTGTCCGGGTACACCTTAACATGAGCTGGATTGGATTATGTATCATTACAGTATGTTTGATATGGTCGCCATTGTCCTTCACCCTCTCGCTGATCTTCTGGCATTTGTGGTTGCTGGGTCCTCGCTTGTATGTTGTAATGGTTCTCTCCCGTGAGCGCAAAGATGGACTCATCAAATTGAATGAACAAGATGTCTCATATTATCTGCAATAACACTCCCTCATTTATGCAATACTCAATGTACCTTACTTACTTGTAATACATAACCGCTGAGCCCTTCGAATAATCTGATGCAAAAACATAATCGTGTATCGTTCAGTTGACTCAGCCTCACATGCTCAAATAAAGGTTATCCACAGTGGATAACCTTTATTTATTGTTCCCTTCTCATCCATTATCCACAGCATGGGCATAGTTAAATGAGTTATCCCCACTCAAGGCTCCGTTCTTCTCCTCTTTTCCTCCCGCTGCTCCATATCCTCATAACCCCAGATATCTCGTAGATCTTACACCTTCGAGCGATCTTTTGCCTTAGTCTCAGCTCTGTCTCCCTTATGGTCGCATACAACTTATAGCTCTCCCCCCTCTACTTTTAGCGCTCTACACTCCCCTATACTTCAAGCAAACATACCACCTATACATGTACGGAAGAAACTGCCCCATTCCTTCTGAACCTGTATGACCTCTGATCCACCATACGTGATAGCTTCTCCCATCATTACTAAAGCCTACTTCGCCAAATAACAAAAAGCCCCCGATCATGTACACGGGAGCTTTACTATATTATAAGGAACATCACAGCGTTAATTAATCATACCAAACCATACTTGAACCAGCTTAATCATCTTCAGCCAATGATTTAACTGTCGTTTGAGTAGCATCATTTCTAGGAACCATTAGTGTAAAGGAACCATCATGTACTGCTAAATGCACAGTATGTCCTTCCTTTGCAAATACACGCAAGGTACTGGATTCATTGGATGTACCCTTGGCTTGCCTCTCTGTCCAACCCCAGCTTTTAATCTCGTCTAGATATACCTCAGGCAAGCTAGTACTCTCACTAATACCAGACAGCGTATATCGAACATAATCCATATCCGAATTATTTTCAGACTGGTCAGATTTATTCGCTACTTTCGGCACCGGAAAACTCTTCTCGTTCACCGCACCTTCATATGAAGTCCATACAGATCCTGAAGCTTCACCGCATCCTGCTAGAACAACGGTCAAACAAAGCAACAGAAATGATTGTAGTCCAAGTCTCCGCCAACTTAACACACACACCCTCCTTTTCACAGCTGCACATTCCAGCTCTGTGGTCAGGTACTTTTAGCATATTTAACATAGTCCTATTATACTGGTTTTGCCGCTGTTATCCGTAACAAAAATGTTACCTTCCAGTATCGATCGTGTCAGAGCTTCCGCTCATCGTTTCTAATCCTTATAAACAAATAAAAACCACCACCGAATAACATCGGCAGTGGTTCCTTGCTTGGCGGCGTCCTACTCTCCCAGGACCCTGCGGTCCAAGTACCATCGGCGCTAGAGGGCTTAACGGTCGTGTTCGGGATGGGTACGTGTGGAACCCCTCCGCCATCGCCACCAAACGCATAGCTTACATTTCAGAGATCGTTCTCTGAAAACTAGATTCGAAACGAAACATGCGATTTAGAACTTGCTATTGGATAAGCCCTCGACCGATTAGTACTGGTCAGCTCCATGCATTGCTGCACTTCCACCCCCAGCCTATCTACCTCGTCGTCTTCAAGGGGTCTTACATACTGGGAAATCTCATCTTGAGGGGGGCTTCACGCTTAGATGCTTTCAGCGTTTATCCCGTCCGTACATAGCTACCCAGCGGTGCTCCTGGCGGAACAACTGGTACACCAGCGGTACGTCCATCCCGGTCCTCTCGTACTAAGGACAGCTCCTCTCAAATTTCCTACGCCCACGACAGATAGGGACCGAACTGTCTCACGACGTTCTGAACCCAGCTCGCGTACCGCTTTAATGGGCGAACAGCCCAACCCTTGGGACCTACTTCAGCCCCAGGATGCGATGAGCCGACATCGAGGTGCCAAACCTCCCCGTCGATGTGGACTCTTGGGGGAGATAAGCCTGTTATCCCCAGGGTAGCTTTTATCCGTTGAGCGATGGCCCTTCCATGCGGTACCACCGGATCACTAAGCCCGACTTTCGTCCCTGCTCGACTTGTAGGTCTCGCAGTCAAGCTCCCTTATGCCTTTGCACTCTTCGAATGATTTCCAACCATTCTGAGGGAACCTTTGGGCGCCTCCGTTACTCTTTAGGAGGCGACCGCCCCAGTCAAACTGCCCACCTGACACTGTCCCCGCACCGGATTACGGTACCAGGTTAGAACCTAGATACGATCAGGGTGGTATCCCAACGTTGCCTCCACACAAGCTGGCGCTCATGCTTCAAAGGCTCCCACCTATCCTGTACAGATCGTACCCAAATTCAATATCAAGCTGCAGTAAAGCTCCATGGGGTCTTTCCGTCTTGTCGCGGGTAACCTGCATCTTCACAGGTATTAAAATTTCACCGGATCTCTCGTTGAGACAGCGCCCAAGTCGTTACGCCATTCGTGCGGGTCAGAATTTACCTGACAAGGAATTTCGCTACCTTAGGACCGTTATAGTTACGGCCGCCGTTTACTGGGGCTTCGGTTCACAGCTTCGGATTGCTCCTAACCACTCCCCTTAACCTTCCAGCACCGGGCAGGCGTCAGCCCGTATACTTCGCCTTACGGCTTCGCACAGACCTGTGTTTTTGCTAAACAGTCGCTTGGGCCTTTTCACTGCGGCCCCCTCGTGCTATTCACACTACCGGGGCACCCCTTCTCCCGAAGTTACGGGGTCATTTTGCCGAGTTCCTTAACGAGAGTTCTTCCGCGCGCCTTAGAATACTCTTCTCGCCTACCTGTGTCGGTTTGCGGTACGGGCACCATCACCTGGCTAGAGGCTTTTCTTGGCAGTGTGAGATCATGACCTTCGCTACTATAATTTTCGCTCCCCATCACAGCTCAGCCTTACAATGTGCGGATTTGCCTACACATCAGCCTTACTGCTTAGACGGACATCCATCAGTCCGCGTCACTACCCTACTGCGTCCCCCCATTGCTCATAACGGCTTACGGTGGTACAGGAATTTCGACCTGTTGTCCTTCGACTACGCCTTTCGGCCTCGCCTTAGGTCCCGACTTACCCTGAGCGGACGAGCCTTCCTCAGGAACCCTTAGGCTTTCGGCGGATCAGATTCTCACTGATCTTTTCGTTACTCATACCGGCATTCTCACTTGTATAATGTCCAGCGCTCCTTACGGTACACCTTCAACCCTTATACAACGCTCCCCTACCCCTGATGCAAAGCATCAAGCCATAGCTTCGGTGGTGTGTTTAGCCCCGTTACATTTTCGGCGCAGAGTCACTCGACCAGTGAGCTATTACGCACTCTTTCAATGGTGGCTGCTTCTAAGCCAACATCCTGGTTGTCTGTGCAACTCCACATCCTTTCCCACTTAACACACACTTGGGGACCTTAGCTGATGGTCTGGGCTGTTTCCCTTTTGACAATGGATCTTAGCACTCACTGTCTGACTCCCGGAAGTAAGTCTATGGCATTCGGAGTTTGACTGAGCTTGGTAACCCTTGCGGGCCCCGCACCCAATCAGTGCTCTACCTCCACGACTCTGTTTTCCGAGGCTAGCCCTAAAGCTATTTCGGGGAGAACCAGCTATCTCCGAGTTCGATTGGAATTTCTCCGCTACCCCCACCTCATCCCCGCATTTTTCAACATGCGTGGGTTCGGGCCTCCAGTGCGTGTTACCGCACCTTCACCCTGGACAGGGGTAGATCACCCGGTTTCGGGTCTACGTCCACGTACTAATTCGCCCTATTCAGACTCGCTTTCGCTGCGGCTCCGGCTCTTCACCTTAACCTTGCACGGGAACGTAACTCGCCGGTTCATTCTACAAAAGGCACGCCATCACCCCTAAAACGGGCTCTGACTTTTTGTAAGCACACGGTTTCAGGTTCTATTTCACTCCCCTTCCGGGGTGCTTTTCACCTTTCCCTCACGGTACTGCTTCACTATCGGTCGCTAGGAAGTATTTAGCCTTGGCAGATGGTCCTGCCGGATTCATACGGGGTTTCACGTGCCCCGCACTACTCGGGATCCGTCTCGGAGGGAACAGACTTTCAACTACAGGGCTTTTACCTTCTTTGGCGGGCCTTTCCAGACCTCTTCGCTTAACCGGTTCCTTTGTAACTCCATGTGAGACGTCCCACAACCCCAAAGAGCAAGCTCTTTGGTTTGGGCTTCTCCGCGTTCGCTCGCCGCTACTGACGGAATCACTATTGTTTTCTCTTCCTCAGGGTACTTAGATGTTTCAGTTCCCCTGGTATGCCTCTACATAACCTATGTATTCAGTTATGAGTAACTGGAAATTACCCCAGCTGGGTTTCCCCATTCGGACACCCCCGGATCAAAGCTTGCTTACAGCTCCCCGAGGCAGTTTCGTTGTTCGCCACGTCCTTCATCGGCTCCTAGCGCCTAGGCATCCTCCGTGTGCTCTTAGTAGCTTAACCATTTTGTTCCGGTTTCGGTCGCTCGCTTCCCTTGTTTTGCTTGCGCAAAGCCAAAAGTCGCTCTCACCCGATACCCTCACAAAAGCAATTTGACTACCGTTTTTATTGAAACTTGTTTTAACACAAGTTCAGCTAAAAAGGAATGTTCTAATTCGCGTTTGTTTCGTTTCGATATCTAGTTTTCAAAGAACAAGCTCCATGCAAAAGCAAGCTGTTTGAGAGTTTGAGCTCTCAAAACCGAACAACGAGTGAGTGTTTTGCAGCTAAGCTGCGTATTTGAATGTTTCCGTTGCAGGAAACGATTCTCCATAGAAAGGAGGTGATCCAGCCGCACCTTCCGATACGGCTACCTTGTTACGACTTCACCCCAATCATCTATCCCACCTTCGGCGGCTGGCTCCTTGCGGTTACCCCACCGACTTCGGGTGTTATAAACTCTCGTGGTGTGACGGGCGGTGTGTACAAGACCCGGGAACGTATTCACCGCGGCATGCTGATCCGCGATTACTAGCAATTCCGACTTCATGCAGGCGAGTTGCAGCCTGCAATCCGAACTGAGACCGGCTTTGTTGGGATTGGCTCCATCTCGCGATTTCGCAGCCCGTTGTACCGGCCATTGTAGTACGTGTGTAGCCCAGGTCATAAGGGGCATGATGATTTGACGTCATCCCCACCTTCCTCCGGTTTGTCACCGGCAGTCTATCTAGAGTGCCCATCCGAAATGCTGGCAACTAAATATAAGGGTTGCGCTCGTTGCGGGACTTAACCCAACATCTCACGACACGAGCTGACGACAACCATGCACCACCTGTCTCCTCTGTCCCGAAGGAAAGATACATCTCTGCATCGATCAGAGGGATGTCAAGACCTGGTAAGGTTCTTCGCGTTGCTTCGAATTAAACCACATACTCCACTGCTTGTGCGGGTCCCCGTCAATTCCTTTGAGTTTCAGTCTTGCGACCGTACTCCCCAGGCGGAGTGCTTAATGTGTTAACTTCGGCACCAAGGGTATCGAAACCCCTAACACCTAGCACTCATCGTTTACGGCGTGGACTACCAGGGTATCTAATCCTGTTTGCTCCCCACGCTTTCGCGCCTCAGCGTCAGTTACAGCCCAGAGAGTCGCCTTCGCCACTGGTGTTCCTCCACATATCTACGCATTTCACCGCTACACGTGGAATTCCACTCTCCTCTTCTGCACTCAAGTCACCCAGTTTCCAGTGCGATCCGGGGTTGAGCCCCGGGATTAAACACCAGACTTAAATGACCGCCTGCGCGCGCTTTACGCCCAATAATTCCGGACAACGCTTGCCCCCTACGTATTACCGCGGCTGCTGGCACGTAGTTAGCCGGGGCTTTCTTCTCAGGTACCGTCACCTTGAGAGCAGTTACTCTCCCAAGCGTTCTTCCCTGGCAACAGAGCTTTACGATCCGAAAACCTTCATCACTCACGCGGCATTGCTCCGTCAGGCTTTCGCCCATTGCGGAAGATTCCCTACTGCTGCCTCCCGTAGGAGTCTGGGCCGTGTCTCAGTCCCAGTGTGGCCGATCACCCTCTCAGGTCGGCTACGCATCGTCGCCTTGGTGAGCCGTTACCTCACCAACTAGCTAATGCGCCGCAGGCCCATCCCCAAGTGACAGATTGCTCCGTCTTTCCAGTTTCCTTCAGGCGAAGAAAACAATTATTCGGTATTAGCTACCGTTTCCGGTAGTTGTCCCAAACTTGAGGGCAGGTTGCCTACGTGTTACTCACCCGTCCGCCGCTAACCATCAGAGAAGCAAGCTTCTCTTCAAGTCCGCTCGACTTGCATGTATTAGGCATGCCGCCAGCGTTCGTCCTGAGCCAGGATCAAACTCTCCAATAAAGTATTGAAAAGAGCGATAAGCTCATTTTGAATCTGACGAGATTAAAAATCTCATTTGTGCTCCAGTCGATCCAAGCCAAGGCTTGTCTCAAACTTTCGCGTTCATTCTGCAAGCAGAATGTTTACTCACTCGTTGTTCAGTTTTCAAAGATCAAACTTATTTTGTTACCGAATGTCGTTCTCTTCAGCAACTTTTATATCTTATCACATCCGAACCAACTTTGCAAGCTCTTTTTTTAAGTTTCTTTCGAAGCTTATTTCATTTGCTTGCCGCACCGTGTAAACCGTGTTTTCTTGGCCGGAATTAGAATATACCATGTACAGATATTGAATGCAAGTCTTTTTTTGATTATTTATATATCTTTCTATAATCTTTCTGTTTTTTTCTACATTTCCACATTTATCTCACGTAAAAGGCCTCTCTATAAAAGAAAGACCCTCTCATCAAGTTACTTTAATATCTATTGTTATCCGATAACCTCTTGGATGTGAAGCTGCCGTTGCTGCATCAGATTAATGATGGTTCCTTCTACTGACACCATAGGCCGTGTAGGATGATCTCGATCAGAGAATACGATCTCTCCAATCTGGTTATTGCTGAGTTTCACTCGGATGCCATTATGGATCTGGGTCGACCGTTGAACAAATACACTTACGATTGCAGGATCCAATTTCCCAAATGCCTCACTTTGGATCTGTTCTAGGACTAGGTATGGTGATTGTGCCTTGCGGTAGATCTTCTCCAGCGTCATAGCGTGGAAAATATCAGCGATAGCTACAATTTTGGCATAAATATGAATCTGCGTCCCACTAAGCTGCAACGGGTAGCCTGAACCATCCACTTTTTCATGATGCTGCAAAGCTGCAAGTCTGGCTCCCTCATTAATGGCCTTTGCCTGTTTAAGGATCTGATAACCATATTTCGTATGCTGACGAATCTCTTCTTGCTCTGTAGCCGTCAACGTGGATGGTTTATGGAGAATCTGCGGATCTACCTTGTTGTTACCAATATCATGGAACAAGCCTGCAAAAGCCACTTGCATCCAATCCTTGGAGGGGAGATCGATCCATTGAGCCAGTTGATAGGATGTGATCGCACTCAGTACGGCATGGTGATATACATAATCATGTTCTTGCATTACTCGTGGACTGAAGGTAAGCACATTATATTGTTTGAGATGTGCAAACACAGCCTCCAACTGTGTACGTAACTCATAGACCGGTAATTCAGCCGCCAGAGAGGACAGGAAAGCATTTTTCGTTAGTCCGACCATCTTCTCATACTCATCCTGCAAAGACGTTACTACAGGAGATGTGGTGACGTTCCCTGTCTTCCCTGCCCGTTCACCATTGTTGTCATTCGTAGAACTTCCTGCGGACACAGATGCACCTTTGGTTCCTGTACTACTCGACACCGTTCTTTCTTGTTCAATATCTACCTGTTGAATCATAAAGGCTCTGAGCACTTCCATATCCTTGGGTAAAATGACTTTTCCCTTCTGAAGCAGAACGTTGCCGCGAAGTGTTTGCACATCACTCCCAAGTTTGAGTCCTGGTTTGACTTCTGACAGGGTGATTAATCCCATGTGTATTCCCCTCACTCATCGTTCTTCTATGTTAATACAAACAAGACCATAGTCCCGGTTTTTCATGATATTTTCCATTATATTACTCAGGAATCAGGCTGTACATCCCAGAATCGGAAGAATAAAAGAAGAGATTCCTTTATACAAACAAAAGGGCTCCCGGTGGGAGCCCTCGCAATCTTCTTCCAATCTCAAAGAGATCAGTCTTTATAAAATTCTATTTTATGCTTCCGAACCGGAATCGTCGTCGCCCTCAACTTCATTAACCTCAGCGTCAGAAACGGTGCCTTCTTCCAAGCTTACTTCCGGAGCTTGGGACTCCTCGCCTTCCAAGCCTTCAAGCGACTCATCGTCTGGTTCCTCTTCATTTTTGTCAATTCGGCTGACTGTAGCTACTGAATCCTCGTCACGAATATGAATCAGCTTCACACCCTGCGTGTATCGACCCATAGTGGATATGCCTTCCATGCTCATCCGGATCAACGTACCGCTGGACGTGATAATCATCAGATCCTCTTCGGTTTTAACCATTTTGAGACTGACTACTGAGCCGTTCTTCTCTGTGACATTAATAGTCTTGATCCCTTTACCGCCACGAGTCTGCATCCGATAATCATTGACAGGTGTACGTTTACCATAACCTTTGGCTGTAACGATCAGAACATCAAGCTCTTTATCAACTACATCCATGCCGATAACAGCATCCTGTTCATCCAATGTAATCCCTTTGACCCCGGTTGCGCTACGTCCCATGGAACGTACATTACCTTCCGAGAATCGAATAGACATTCCGTGAGCTGTACCCATGATGATCTCTTGCAATCCATCGGTCAGCTTAACATCGATCAGAACGTCATCATCACGTAAGGAAATACCGATCAAGCCGCCTTTGCGGATATTGGTGTAATCCTCAAGTGGCGTCTTCTTCACAACCCCTTGGCGGGTAGCAAAGAACAAATATCTGTCACTTTCGAATTCCTGGACCGGAATTACGGCATTGACCGATTCGCCCTGCTCGATCTGGATCAGGTTGATAATCGGCGTTCCCCGAGCGGTACGTCCAAGCTCTGGAATCTCGTAAGCTTTGAGACGGTACACTTTACCTTTGTCAGTGAAGAACATGAGGTAATTGTGGGAGTTGGTCACAAACAGATGCTCGACAAAGTCGGTATCTTTTGTATCCATACCCACGACCCCACGTCCACCTCGTTTCTGGCTGCGGTATGTGGATACCGGCAGACGTTTCACGTAGCCTGTATGAGTAATCGTAATGATAACCTCTTCACGTGGAATCAGGTCCTCATCCAGAATGCTCTCTTCGCCTACAGTGATCTCTGTACGACGATCATCGCTGAAGCGGTCGCGGATCTCTTGCAGCTCCGTACTGATAATCTCAAGCACCAGATGCTCATTGGCCAGAATTTCGCGATACTCTCTGATTTTGACCATCAGTTCGTTATATTCATTTTCAATACGTTCGCGTTCCAGACCTGTGAGGCGTTGCAAACGCATATCGAGAATAGCTTGAGCCTGATCATGACTGAGTGAGAAGCGCTCAATCAAACCTTCTCTTGCTGCATCCGCATTACTGGATGAACGAATCAACGTAATAATCTCGTCGATATGATCCAACGCAATACGTAAACCTTCTAGAATGTGTGCACGAGCTTCAGCCTTTTTCAGTTCAAACTGCGTACGTCTGCGAATAACCTCAATCTGATGCTGCAGATAGTGATACAACACTTCACGCAAGTTCAGAATTTTAGGTTCTTTATTAACAATCGCAAGCATGTTAATCCCGAAAGTGGATTGCATCGATGTATGTTTGTACAGGTTGTTCAGGACAACCCCCGGATTCACGTCTCTGCGAAGTTCAATTACAACCCGCATACCATTACGGTCAGACTCATCACGAAGGTCAGTAATACCATCAATCTTTTTATCACGTACCAACTCGGCGATTTTCTCAACAAGTCTCGCCTTGTTTACCTGATAAGGCAACTCTGTAACGATAATTCGCGCCTTGTTGTTGTTCTCTTCGATGTTGGTTTTAGCCCGCATCGTTACTGAACCACGTCCGGTCTGATACGCCTGGCGAATGCCTGAACGGCCCAAAATGTAGCCGGACGTAGGGAAGTCTGGTCCTTGAATGTAATCCATGAGTTCCATGGATGTAATGTCCGGATTTTGAATCATGGCCTGTACACCATCAATGACCTCACCCAGGTTATGAGGAGGAATATTGGTAGCCATACCTACCGCGATCCCGCCGACCCCATTGACAAGCAAGTTAGGAAAACGAGCAGGCAGAACGATTGGCTCATGTTCTTCACCGTCATAGTTTGGTTGGAAATCAATCGTATCCTTGTTGATATCTCTGAGCATTTCCATAGCAATCTTGGACAAACGTGCTTCGGTATAACGCATGGCTGCTGCCATATCACCATCGACAGATCCAAAGTTACCGTGTCCATCTACATGCATATAACGCAGGGAGAAATCCTGTGCCATCCGTACCATCGTCTCGTAAACAGCAGAGTCACCGTGTGGGTGATACTTACCGATAACTTCGCCGACGATTCTGGCTGATTTTTTATGTGGTTTATCGGGTGTCATGCCGAGCTCTGACATCGCGTACAGAATACGCCGGTGAACCGGCTTCAATCCATCACGCACGTCAGGTAAGGCACGGCTAACGATGATGCTCATCGCATAATCCATAAACGATTCACGCATCTCGACGCCTATATCCCGATCTGTAATCTGAGAGTTCATTTCTTCCGCCATGCTGGACCTCCTTCTTGTCCTTCAACAAACGTTCCATTCCGTCATGCAAAAAAGTTGATTATATGTGAAAAGCCTAACAAGGCTAAAACCGCGCAAGAACGCTACTCTTTATTATATTACTTTCACAAAAGTTACACAATTAAACGTCCGCTGGGCAATAGCCTTTCTTCTGGGAACTTCTGCGTGTCTGGGGATACGCCCTGCCTTCCTCCCCAATTGCACATACAATGCTAGAAAAACGGCATATGTACTGTGCCTACCGAGGCTAAAGCCATTCCCGTCCTACGATCAAACTGCAAATTGTGCAGCTCATCGCACAAAACGCCATATTTCTCTATTATACCACTGAAATCGTCTCTTGTCCTTTGATTTCTCCGTGTCTGGTCCCTCTTTAGAACTGAACAAAACATGAAAGGACTGATGAATCTTGGGTATCCAACGCGTCTCCAGCAAATGGGCCAAAACAGCCGTGTTACAACGCAGTCGCATTGTGAATGAATATATCCCAGTGACCCGAAAATATAGCCGTCAAACTCTGGAACGAATGACTGAATTATTTGAGTCCAACTATATCAAACCGGACCGTGGCACTTACGGTAATGGCGTTATGCGGGTGAGAACAACCCGTTTATACGAACCTGTTGTTAATTCCGAAGATTCCACCACAGATGCAGAGGTTTCGGAAGAAACCAATGATCGAAACCTGGCTGATGAACCCGAAGCAAGTGCTGTTATCTCCAGAGCTACCTATCTCACAACAACATATCATCTCCAATACGGTACAGAGGAGAGATCATTTCATTCCCTGGACGAACTCGAACGAGCACTGAATGATCGTATTCAGGAACGTGAATATATCATTCAACAGGGAATCTCGCTGATGAAGCATGAAAATTTGCCTTTTG
The DNA here is from genome assembly GCF_045040675.1 of Paenibacillus sp. FSL H8-0283. NCBI lineage: Bacteria > Bacillati > Bacillota > Bacilli > Caryophanales > Paenibacillaceae > Paenibacillus > Paenibacillus sp. FSL H8-0283. The sequence goes on along the minus strand of NZ_CP150295.1, from coordinate 6,916 downwards.
ACTTGCGTGTGTTAACTCAGAAAAATCTGCAACACAACTGGGAAACAACAGGTGTTCTGGGACGTATTGCTGCCCCGGGCAAAATCATCACTAACATTCATGGTGGTGGGCGATTGGCCACGTTTGAAGAACTCGTACTCCCCCATCTTCACCAGGATGGCTTCAAAAAACTTCGCACTGAGCTGTACCGCTTAGGTATTCATACCGCTGTGCAATTGCAAACATCATTTCCAAGACTCAAAGAGATTGGTATTGATATTGCGCTAGACGAAGCAGGGCGTCCCTGGATTCTTGAAGTCAACACACTGCCAGGCATTTATGCCTTTGGCTTATTACCGGACAAGGAGGCGTACCGGAAGATCAAACGTTATGCGATTGCGTACGGTCGTTTGCCCTCCAAAAAGGGTAAGAGCTCCCGGCCATCCCCTAAAGCACAGGCTTCATCTGCCAAAAAACGTGTACGCAGATAACAAAGGGATATGGAGATCTAAGTATACGCCTTCCCTGTTCCATACCTTCCCTAATATAAAAAAGGCGCCCTCTCAGGCGCCTCTTCGAATATGTTAAATGTCGAGGTTTTTCACGTATTTTGCATTTTCCTGGATAAAGTCACGACGCGGTTCAACGTTATCCCCCATCAGGGTGTCAAACATGGTATCAGCAAGTATGGCATCATTAATCGATACTTGCATCATGGTCCGGCTCTCCGGATCCATCGTCGTTTCCCACAATTGTCCGGCATTCATCTCGCCAAGACCTTTGTAACGCTGAACGTTGAATTTCGCATTTTCGCCGAGCGTTGCAATAATTTCATCGCGCTCTCTCTCGGAACCGGCATAACGAATCACTTTGTTACGCTCAATCTTGAACAATGGCGGTTGTGCAATATATACATAACCTGCCTCAATGATTTTACGCATGTACCGATACAGGAATGTCAGCAATAGTGTTCGGATATGAGCACCATCAACGTCGGCATCGGTCATCAAAATGATTTTGTGATAGCGTGCTTTGGCAATATCGAAGTCATCACCAATACCCGTACCCATTGCCGTAATAATTGCTCTAATCTCCGCATTACCCAATATCCGGTCGAGACGAGCTTTTTCCACGTTCAAAATCTTACCACGCAGTGGCAAAATCGCTTGGAAATGACGATCCCGACCTTGCTTTGCTGATCCGCCTGCAGAGTCACCTTCGACGATGTACAATTCGCTGATTGAAGCATCCTTGGATGAACAGTCTGCCAGTTTACCTGGAAGTGAGCTCACTTCGAGTGCACCTTTACGACGTGTCAGTTCACGGGCTTTACGGGCAGCTTCACGCGCACGTGCTGCTTGCAGACCTTTTTCCAAAATGCGACGGGATACGGAAGGATTCTCTTCCAGGAACTCCTGCAGCTTCTCGGCAAACAAGGATTCGACAATCCCACGCACTTCGCTGTTGCCCAGCTTGGTCTTTGTCTGTCCTTCAAATTGCGGTTCCGGAATCTTGACCGAAATAATAGCTGTCAAGCCTTCACGCACGTCATCTCCGGAAAGGTTCCCCGTGCTGTCCTTGATTACACCCGCCTTACGAGCATAGTCGTTGATGATCCGTGTAAGGGCACTTTTGAAACCTGATTCGTGCGTTCCGCCCTCATGCGTGTTGATATTGTTCGCGAAGGAATAGATATTCTCGGTGTAGTTGTCATTGTATTGCAGGGCAACTTCCACCTGAATGTTATCTCTGGAACCTTCGACGTAAATTGGATTTTCATGCAGGACTTCGCGCTTCTGGTTCAGGTAGGAGACGTATTCGATAATGCCGCCTTCGTACATGAACGAGTTGGTTGCACCTGTACGCTCATCCGTCAATGTAAGACCGATGCCCTTGTTCAGGAATGCCAGCTCACGAATCCGGGCAAGCAAGATGTCATATTCGAACACTCTTGTTTCCGTGAAAATTTCAGGATCTGGATGGAATCTAACCGTTGTTCCTGTTTCGTCGGTTGTACCGATCACTTTCAGGTCATACTGTGGAGCTCCACGGCGATATTCCTGTTGATAGATATGTCCCTCACGTTTAACCGTTACAACCACTTTTTCAGAGAGTGCATTCACAACGGACACACCAACACCATGCAAACCACCGGATACTTTATATCCGCCGCCGCCAAATTTTCCCCCTGCATGGAGGACAGTCATAACTACCTCAAGTGCAGGACGTTTCATTTTGGTATGTTCGCCGACAGGAATACCCCGTCCGTTATCGACTACAGTCACGCTATTGTCTTCATGGATACTGACCTCAATGTGGTCGCAGTAACCTGCAAGCGCTTCGTCAATACTGTTGTCCACTACTTCCCAGACCAGATGATGCAGGCCCTTGGAACTGGTGGAACCGATATACATGCCCGGACGCTTCCGTACGGCTTCCAATCCTTCAAGGACCTGAATTTCATTCGCATCATATGACGGTTGATTCATAGACATGCCTTTCACCTACTTCTATAGATTCAATATCGTAAATATGCGTTAACTAATTTTATGCCACACAACGCTAGAGATCCGGAAAAATGTGAGCCCGCTTTTTCAGCGTGGCTGAGGAAATAGGCGAGTAGTACACAATGTTTTTGGTCACCACAATGGACTTGGCTTCCTCTTCGCCGATGTGTTCCACTGTTTTTTCCTGCTCGGCATGCGTGACATACTGCTTGGAGATCTTTGAGGATTTTTCAATCGATATATCAAAAATAGCGACCAATTCGGAAGAACGGATGATCTTCTCACCGCCCAGATGAATGTACATAAGCCCCTCACTCCTTAGCGTTCAACCTGTCCGGCATGAACGTGATAAATACTGGCATCTTTGAGCTTGTCAACGTTCAGGCTCTCGATCCCCGTAGCTGTAATAAAGGTTTGCACCTTGCTCTGGAACGTTTCGATCAGCTGCGTCTGGCGAAAAGGGTCCAGCTCGGACAGAACATCATCCAGCAACAGAACTGGATATTCTCCGATTTCTTCATGAATCAGTTCAATTTCCGCAAGTTTAAGGGACAACGCCGTTGTGCGCTGCTGCCCCTGCGAGCCATATGTTTGTACTTCCCGATCGTTAATGAAAAAGGACAGGTCATCCCGATGTGGTCCACTAAGGGTTGTGCCTCGGCGAATCTCCTGCTCTTTCATTTGTGATAATTTTATCATAAATTGGTCCATTAAGACAGCTTCATCTTCCTCAGCGGCTTCGCTGAAGGAAGGAAGGTAGGCCAGCCGCAAGACTTCTCCGCCTCCGGTGATCCCCTGATGAATCGTTTCTGCCCACTTTTGTAGTTTCTTTATGAATTGTTTCCTTTTTTTGACGATTTTAACACCATGCTCGACCAGTTGTTCGTTCCACACCTCAAGCATGGTCTGGGCCGATGCCCCTTTTCCCCATAACTGCTTAAGCAAATTGTTTCGTTGGACGAGCACTTTTTGGTATTGCTGCAGGTGATACAGGTAACCTGGTGCAACCTGTCCAATCTCCATGTCAAGAAACCGGCGGCGGACCCCCGGTGTGCCTTTTACAATCTCCAGATCCTCCGGCGCAAACATCACAACATTGAGCGCTCCGACAAAATCACTTAACTTGCGCTGCTCCAGGCCGTTAATCTTTGCTTTTTTGCCTTGTTGCGACAAAGATAGTTCAAGCTTGACCGATCCGTACTTTTTGTCGACCTCTGCTGCAAGTCTGGCACGTTCCTCACCGAAACGGATTAACTCCTTGTCACGGGATGTACGGTGGCTCTTGGTGAGTGCAAGTACAAAAATCGCCTCTGCAAGATTGGTCTTGCCTTGGGCATTTTGCCCGATCAACAAGTTTACGGGACCAAAAGAATCCAGTCTCAGATGTTCATAATTGCGGAAATTCTGCAGATCAATGCTGTTCACAAACACGCGGTAACCTCCCTTTTATCCCGTCCGTCAGGAGGCAGCAGGATCGAACTGGTCTTCTTATTCTGCAGCAACTTCGAATGTGCCTTCTCCGTCCACTTCAACGATATCCCCAGGGTATAACTTACGTCCCCGGCGTTCCTCAGGCTCTTTATTCACACGTACAAGTCCTTCCTGAAGCAGAGCTTTGGCCATACCTCCAGTTGGGATGCAATCAGCCAGTTTCAAAAATTGATCAAGCTTAATATATTCCGTACGAATCGTAACTTGGTTCACTATGATCTTCCTTTCGTTAGTTGGTCGTCCGATATGGCAATATCACGTAAAGGCTGTGACTGTCATCCAGCGGTTTCAAGATGATTGGACTCATGACTCCTGTAAAAGCGATCATCAGTTGCTCACTTTCAACAACTTTCAGCACATCCAGCATGTATTTGGAGTTGAACGAGATTTTTAACGGATCTCCTGTAAACTCGGCAGGTTCGATTTCTTCTCTTACTTTACCTAGCTCGGAAGAGCTTGAAGAAATTTCAACGGATCCCGAATCCATCGTTTGCATACGCACGATGTTTGTTTTCTCTTCACGCGACAGCAAATAAGCCCGGTCAATGGATTCACTTAATTTTTTTGTATCTAAAACAAGTTCTGTTTTGTATGACGTTGGAATAATTCTAGAAGTATCCGGATATGTTCCGTCCAAAATACGGGAGTAGAACAATACACGGTCGATTTTGAACAGGACCTGGTTATCTGCAACAACGATATCCACAAGGGTATTTTGATCCGGAACAATTTTGCTGAGCTCGTTCAGCGTTTTACCGGAAATGACTACGTTGTTGAAGCGGATACCCTCTGCATTATCCAGCATTGCTGATCGAGTAGCAAGACGGTGACGGTCTGTTGCCACAAATTTCAATTCGTTGTCACCCAAACTCCAGAGTACACCTGTCAGGATTGGAGTAGTCTCATGTGTGGAAATGGAGAAGACCGTTTGTTTGATCATATTTTTCAGCAAATCTCCTGGAATGGAGACGGTTTGGTTTTCTTCGATGCTTGGCAGTACCGGGAATTCTTCCGGATCCAGACCTACCAGTTGAATTTCGGTAGCACCTGCGGAGATAAAGGTGTTGAAGTTCTCTTTGACTTCCATGTGCACTTCCTGTGATGGCAGCTTTTTGATGATCTCCACAAAAAACTTGGCTGGCAAAACTACACTGCCGGGTTGATCTACCTGAACTACGCTTTTATCTCCATCTTCAAGCGGGATGAAGGATTGAATGGATATATCGGTGTCACTTGCTGTCAACGTTACACCTTGATGATTCACGTCGAATTTGATACCGCTCAGAATCGGAATCGTCGTACGGCTCGAGATCGCTTTGGATACTTGCTGTATGGAATCGTTTAAGTAGTTTTTCATTATGCTGATTTTCATGGTTTCACTCCTAGCTGTTTTTTTGGGTGTTGGGGTGTTAAAAGGTGTTTTTCAAAGGCCGAAGGCTAAGCTCCGAAATGGCTATTTTGGAGATGATATCTTTAAGATCTTTTTAGTAATAATAGTAATAGGGGCACTGAATATGTGGATAAGTGGGTATAAACCCGTACACCCAAGCCTATCCACATGTGTATACGTTGTGCATAGGCTTGGGACTTGTTCAGGTTGGATTCTTTATTTTTTCGGTTAAGTTGTTGATAACTTTATAGAGATCCTGATCGTTTTTAATCGCTTGGGAGATTTTTTCGTGAGCATGTATGACAGTGGTGTGATCTCGTCCTCCGAATGCTTCCCCAATTTTGGGCAGAGAAAAGTCTGTCAGTTCACGAGAGAGATACATGGCAATCTGTCTTGGAAAAGCAACTGCCTTGGTCCGTTTCCGTGCTTTGAAATCTTCAAGCTTAAGGCTATAATACTCGCCGACCTTTTGTTGGATGTCATGAATAGTGATCATTTTGGGACGACTGGAAGGAATAATATCCTTCAGTGCTTCAGCTGCCAGATGAGTGGTTACATCTTGATTAGTCAGTGAAGAATAAGCAACGACCCGAATCAGGGCGCCCTCCAGTTCACGGATGTTGGTGTCAATCTGGTTGGCAATGTACATCATCGCTTCATTCGGAATATCCAGGTTTTCCGCACGTGCCTTTTTCCGCAAAATTGCGATCCTTGTCTCCAAATCTGGAGGCTGGATATCCGTGATTAACCCCCATTCAAAGCGAGAACGAAGCCGTTCTTCCAATGTCGGAATTTCCTTCGGTGGTCTGTCGCTGGAGATGATAATCTGCTTCCGTTCCTCATGCAGCGCATTAAACGTATGGAAAAATTCCTCTTGTGTTGATTCTTTTCCCGCCAAGAACTGAATATCATCAATGAGCAAAATGTCGACGCTCCGGTATTTGTTACGGAAGCTCTCCCCGCGGTTGTCACGGATCGAGTTAATGAATTCGTTCGTGAATTTCTCAGACGACAAATAAACGACTTTGCTGCCCGGATCATGCTCCAGAACATAATGTCCGATCGCATGCATCAAGTGAGTTTTACCGAGACCTACTCCTCCATACAGAAAGAGAGGATTGTAAGCTTTGGCGGGCGCTTCAGCGACCGCCAGCGATGCGGCATGGGCAAAACGGTTGCCCGGCCCGATGACAAATGTATCGAACGTATATTTCGGATTCAGCATGCTGAGTACGGCTTCTTCCTGTACAACTGTAGGCGTTGGCGCCGGCAGTTGCGGGTCCGGTTCAGCAGGCTTGTTCTCTTCGATGACAAATTTCACATCGACTTGCTTGCCAAGCAACTCGTATACCGTCGAGCCAACCAATTTGGTGTAACGGCTCTCCAGCCATTCGACGGCAAACGTGGTTGGTGCGGAAATGACGATTGAACGGTCATTCAGCTTGGTGGCTTTGGTTGCTTTGAACCAGGTGTCAAAGCTGGGTTTGCTGAGTTTGTTTTGTATGATTGATAAAATTTGCTGCCATAAATCAGAAGTATGGCTGTCCAC